>NZ_OZ255700.1:3147500-5227017 GCF_965276855.1 Roseibium sp. | reverse complement strand
CGCTGGCGCAAGGAGGAACGGCCGTCGGGACAGGCCTTAACACGAAAAAAGGCTTCGACACTGCATTCGCCGCCGAAGTGGCCGGGATTACCGGCCTCCCGTTTCGAACCGCATCCAACAAGTTCGAGGCGCTCGCAGCACATGATGCCTATGTCTACGCCCATGGTGCACTCAATACGGTTGCGGTATCCCTGTTCAAGATCGCCAATGACATCCGGTTCTTAGGGTCTGGGCCGCGGTCGGGGCTTGGGGAGTTGTCGTTGCCGGAAAATGAACCCGGCTCCTCCATCATGCCGGGCAAGGTTAATCCGACCCAGTGCGAGGCCATGACCATGTTGTGCGCACAGGTTCACGGCAACCAGTCAACGATTTCGTTCGCCGGAAGCCAGGGGCACTTTGAGCTGAACGTCTATAAGCCCGTGATGGCCCATGCGATGTTGCAGTCGGTCAAGTTGCTGGCCGATGCCTCCATCAGCTTCGCGGACCGATGCGTGTCCGGAATTAAGGCAAATGAGGATAATATCACCCGCCTGATGGAACGGTCCTTGATGCTGGTAACTGCGCTTGCTCCCGCGATTGGCTATGACAAGGCCACGGAAATTGCAAAGACCGCGCACAAGAACGGCACATCCTTGCGCGAAGAAGCGCTCAATCTGGGTTTTGTAACGGAAACAGAATTTGACGCGCTTGTGCGCCCTGAAAATATGATCGGCCCGAGCGAATAAAACTCACGCAAGGCTATCTAGTTTGTTCGTTTCGCTTGGATGTGTAGGGCCTCCAGCGGAGCACCCTGATAGCGGCCCGGCATCTTATTAAGTACAGTTACAGGCCCTTGGCTACACGATTGGAGGCAAGGGGCAGGATACCCAATGTCGGCGCTGGAAACACTGCACGTGGCTTTGATGCCTCCCGTCGAAAGGCAGAGATCTGCGAAAACGGATCGATCGACCGAATCATCGATACCGATCAAAGCGATGCTTGCAGATTGGTTCCGCGCAAGTGCCTATCATACTCGGCTTTTGATGACTTGCCCTCAGCGATATGAGAATCGGTTACAGCATGAAAGGCTGGTAAAGCCGCGGAGCATTCGCCAGTCTCGGTGTGTTTTCAGTTTGGGAAGGTCAAGATGCAGGTTCAGCCAGACAGGTTTTTGGAAGATCTTCATAAGCTCCGCTCCTTTGGCGCGAGTGGCGTGGGCAAGGGCGTGGTGCGCCCCGCCTTTTCTGAACCCGACGTGGCTGCCCGTGCATGGCTGGTCAACCGGTTGGAGGCGGCCGGCCTTGCCCCGCATGTGGATCCGGCCGGCAACGTTTTTGGTCTTGCCGATGGTCCGTCTATCCTTTTGGGGTCACACAGCGACACCCAACCCGAAGGGGGATGGCTGGACGGAGCCTTGGGAGTGATTGCGGCGTTGGAGGTCGCGCGTGCTGCGAAAGAGGCGGGTGGGCCGCCCGTGTCCGTCGTGAACTTTCAGGACGAGGAGGGGCGCTTTGGGGCGCTGACCGGGTCCAGCATTTATTCAGGCAAAACCACACTGGCCGAGGCTGACGCCTTCACGGATGTTGCCGGTGTCTCTTTCGGTAGCGCACGCTCTTCCATGGCCCATCTTGCAGGCGGGGTCGTGCCGCACACCCGCTTCTCCGGCTTTATTGAAATGCATATCGAACAGGGCAGCACGCTGGATGAGTCGGGGGAGGCGATTGGCGTTGTCACCGATATCGTAGGGTCCCGGCAGCTGCAGGTGACCCTAACCGGTCAGCAGAATCATGCCGGGACCACGCTGATGCACCAGCGAAACGACGCGTTCCAAGCGCTGTCGGCGTTCAACACGGCTCTCAACGACCGCCTCCGGAACATCGTAACGCCCCGCACTGTCTGGACCATCGGTCGGGTACACTTGCAGCCCAATGCTCCCTCCATCGTGCCCGGTGAGGTGATGTTCGACGTGCAGTGGCGCGATGTGGATGATGATCGGCTCGCCCGGATGGAAACGCTCATTCGCGATATTGTTGGCGGCGTTGCCGATGAGCACGGTATGACGGCCGAGATCGTGCCCATCAAGGCATTACAGCCGGTACCGATGGATGCGACCTTGCGCGAGGCCTTGTGTGCCGGTGCCGAGGCGCAGGCATCCGGCAAATGGCGCGAGATGCCGTCCGGTGCCCTGCACGATGCCTCGAACATGGCCGGTTTGATGCCGTCGGCAATGGTGTTCGTTCCGTCGATCAACGGCATTAGCCACGATTTTGCCGAGGACACAAATGAGGCCGACCTCGTCACCGGTCTGCGTGTTCTGGCCGATGCCGTCAGTCGGCTCTCTTGAAACACCTTTAAGTTAGCCCACCGTTGCTCGAGGGCTCTGACCGACTGATGATGAAACGCGGATTGAACGAGGCCACGCCGGCCTGTTGGAACCAATACCTTGTCGACAAATCACCGGTTAAGGTTTCCATAGCCGGCGGTGGCGATCCGGAGCTTGGGGCTTAGCCCTCTCTCAATGCGGCCCGAAAACCACCCGAGATGTGCCGGCCCGGCTTTAGCTGAACAATACCCTTATTGCATTGGCGCGGGCAGGGCGCCGAGTGCCAGCGTTGTTTTCAGCTTTTTGGTTTTAACCGGCGCAACTTTTCTAGAGGTCACTTCAGATGAACGATGCTGACCTCCGAAAAGTGCAAGGCTAGCCGCGCGGCGTGTACCAGATCGGGGACGAGTAGGCCCGTTCCTGATGCGTCAACTTCGCATCCTGTGGCAAGTCAATGCCGAAGCGGACCTTGTCATAGACCACCCACCGCGGGGTCGGAATTTCCAGAACACGGACGTAATAGAACGCACGCTCCGCAGGATCGAAATCCGGGTCAGTCCAGACCGTCGCGAGTTCCGAAGCCCCGATTGTGTTTGTCCAGCTCGCGGTCTCCAGATCTACCGTAGTCCCAACGGCTGGAACATTCCCGTCTGCATCGGCTTCCCGCTCGCCCGACCAGGCCACGTCGTAGACTTTTTCCTGAAGTGATCCGTCGCTGTCCAGCCATCCTTTGACCACCTGAAGGCGATCAAGATTGGCGCCAACAGGATCGCGCAACGCATAAATCATGAAATTCGGGGCACCGCCACCCGTCCGCGGGCGCAGATCGCCCCCCATGGGCACACCTTTGGAGTATCCCGTTTCTGCTGGCATGCGCGTGCGCAAATCATCTTCATTGAAGTCCCACCCGCCAAACAACCGCAGACCGATCCGCGGGCCGGTGGTAGCATAAGTTTCCCGCCGCTTGAATGCGTCGAATATCGCTGCCCGTGTGTTTTCCGTTGCCCAAACCGCCGTGTATCCCGATGCCACCATAAGATGCCCCGGAATCTCCCCCAGATCGCTCTTGACGAAGGGGTGTTGGATCCGGGTAGGCGACGGTTCCACGCTGACCGATTTGCTGAAAAAATTCTCTTCTTCGGCCGTTGCCAGGGCCGTGTGACTGTCCGTGGCACCGCCCATGCCGAACTTGTAGGGGTTTACGCCGAATTTCTCTTCCAGCATCAAGCCGCGTTTCAGCGCCTCGCGGGCATATTCACCGGCCAGCATGTCTTCGGTTTTCAGCTGGGTCAGATCGAGGTTGCCGACATCCCAGTTTTCGTAATCGGCGAATGTGTCCTCCGGGCTCAGCGCCGGATGGGCTTCGCCATCTCCCTTGATCTGCGTGACTTCGTAGTGGGGCTCCCACTTCGCGCGTCGCTCGATATAATCCTGATCAACTGTTCCACCGTGATAGGTCTCCTCGGTCGGGAACATCCAGCCGTTTGACAGGTTGCCATTGTGGGCAAAGGCAACGGCCCGTCCTCCCGTTTTTTCCTGGTACATCTCCAGCCATTCGTAAAGGCTTTCCGGATTTGTATCGCCATAAGGAGGTTGCGTGACCGGCGGCACGACCTGTTTGGCCCGCACCGGTCCATCGCGCAGCATCACGTTGCGGTGCAGGTTGAACCCCTTGGGAACAGATGTCCATTCAAAGCCGATGAAGGCCGTGAAGGTGCCCGGATCGTTATGCCGCTCCGCCGCATCGACAATGTGTTCCCAGGTGAAGGCAAAGGCATCCGCGCCCGGACTGTAGGATTCCAGCAAAAGTTCCGGCAGCGTCATCTGCGAGAAGTTGGTAATCAGGTCAAAGGCGGCCTTACCAGCTGCCGCTCCGCCTTGCGAATAGCCTTCGTACCATTCGCGACCTTTCGGATCGGCGAGCACTCCGGGTTTGCCGGCTTGCAAGTCCGGAGCAAATCCCATCAGATCCGTGTGATCGGTCAAAACCATCCAGTCGAGCGGACGCGCCAGCCGAACCGGCTGACCTGTCGATGATATCACCTGTTCGCCCTTGGCAAACCGCCAGGCCGTATCGGGCAGCAAAGTGTTGCCAAATGCGCCTGCATCGAGCGAAAGACCGGTATGGAGATGCGTGTCGCCCCAAAGAGGCCGTTCCGGAATGGTGCGGTTGGCGTAAGGCGAAAATGGCGGGGCCTTGAACGTACCTTCCGCTGCCTCTTCACTCGGCACCCCGTCTGTTGCCCAAGCGGCCCCGGCAAGGAAAACCAAAGAAACGGTCGCAAACAGTGTGGCCTTCATAACGGTCTCCTCCCGGAAGCTTTCTTCTGAACAAAATCGTATCACAGACTGGGTATTGGTCCAGGGTTTTTGGACCAGGGTGCCGGCTAAGACGTCAGCCCCCCCAAATGACTTCCTCTTTTGAAGAGCGCGTTCAAATTTCGTTTGGCAACATGGATGCCTATGGTTTTTTACCTTCCATGCCGAACTCTAGAGGGGGCTCCGGTCTTTAGGCGATAAGGCGATGATTCAAGGTTTTAACTAAGCCAAGCGCGTAACACCTGACGGATGCAGTGCGCGCCTTGTCTGCGTTCCTTATGGTTCAAAAGTCGGTCGTTTGATGCCGAACATGCTGTTCCGGGTTTGTTTGGACGATCTGCGGTTGGCGTAGTAGGATCTCAATTCGAATTGATTTTTGGCATTCAAAATGACCACCAGAGGCGCATCTCGAGTGACGGCAATTGAAAGCCCCAAAGGTTATGTGAAGTCGCTCAGAGCCGGGTCTCTTGCGGTCATGGCTTTGTTCGCCGGGATCCTTTCAAGTCCGGCGGTCGCCTGCTCCTTCCATACCTACAAGCCCGTCAGAACCCTGGTGGACAAAATACTGGAGAGCGAAACGCTGGTTCTTGCCCGGCAGAGCCAGAACAACGCGCTCCGTTTCAAAATCGCAAACGTGCTCCAGGGAACAGCGCACTCTGAGCCGATCCCGTTTCTGGTTGATACGGCCACGCGGCGACGGCTCTCGACCAACGCAGATCATGGTGTCTTGCTCTCACTCGATGGGCAGGGGACTTGGCGGTATTTGTCTTATGTCGATCAGAATTGGCAGGATCTCCTCAACATGGTGATGCGTCAGGCTCCGATGTGGCGGGACCAGACACATCACCCGGATCGATTTGAGGCCCTTTCCAAGTATTTGAACCACAAAGATCCAAGGCTTCACTATCTGGCGCTGCAGGAGATTGACCGTGTTCCTTATGAGACGCTCAGAACTCTCCGTGTCTCGGTTCCCGTAGAAACACTGCTGGAAGCTCTTGGGTCCTGGAGAGACGCGCAATATGTGCCAATAAACTTGTTGCTCTTGGGGTTGAGCAACGCTCCGGAGGCTGGCCCTTTTCTGCGTCGACAGGTCGATCGACTGCACCAGTCTTCAACACCGGGCAGTCTGGGCGCTGCTGCAACGGCCCTCATTGAAGTTGACGGTGTAGACGGGATCAAACACCTCAGCAGGCTCTTTTTTTCTGGCCACGACCAACCGATGGCCAAGGTGGCGGCGGTTGTGGAAGCCATGGCCATTCACAGCAATTTCGGATCCGATCACCTTCAGCGGACGATTGAAGAGACATTGGTTGGATTTGTCCGGAACCGCCCGGCGGGCGCGGCCACGGTTGCACGCCAGTTCTCACTCCAACGCAATTGGAGCATCGGTCCGCATCTGGAAGCCATGATGGAGGATGCCTTGCACATAACACCTGCCGCTCGATTGCAAGTCGCCATCTACGTTGCCCAGTCGAAAGCCGGTTCCAGATAAACTATAGACCAATCAAATGTCCGCGCAGTCATGATTTTGAAACGTATTGCCAAGCAACCGCTCGTTCATTTTATCCTGATCGGAGGGTGCGTATTCGGGCTCTATTCGCTTGTATCGGACAAAAGTCCGGACGTTCCGACTGCAGTAATCGTGGTTGGTGGCACCGATCTGGACCGCTTGTCTTTGGGCTTCCAGACAGTCTGGCAGCGCGCGCCGACCGAGACCGAGTTGAAACAACTGATCGATGCACACATCAGGGAAGAGGTTCTCGTGCGGGAGGCCCTGGCACTGTCTCTCGATCGCGATGACACGGTTATCCGCCGGAGGCTGCGGCAGAAGATCGACTTTTTGACCAGGTCGGCGGCCGCAGGTCTCGTGCCTACGGACGAGGAACTCAAGGGCTATCTGGACGCCAACGCCGAGCGGTACAGGACGGAACCGTCCTTGGGTTTTCAACAGGTCTATCTTGGCGAAACAGCGGGCCATGACGCGATCCAGGAGACGCGGGACGCGCTGAACAATGACGCTGATCCTCAGTCTGAGGGCAAGCCCATCATGCTTCCAAGGCGATTGCCACTCACACAGCGGGCCGCCGTGGACCGGATGTTTGGGGACGGCTTTTTTGACCGGATCGAAAAGCAGGATCCTGGTGCCTGGAGCGGGCCGGTTCAATCGGCGTATGGAATTCATCTGGTCAAGGTCTTCGTACACGAACCAGCTGCGACGCCTGCCTACGAAGCTGTCCGCGAACGCCTGATACAGGACTGGAAAGAAGAGCAAGCGGATGCCTTTGTCGAAGCGCACTATCAACGCCTGCTGGCGCAATACTCAATTGCCTATCCAGATGACATCATGGCGGGAGCTGCATCGCAATGAGGGGCGTGCTGTGCTGTTTCCTCCTGTTGCTGATTTGTGTGCTGGAGACCGGGACGGCGCATGGGCATGCTCTTCAACCCGGTTATCTCGAACTCCAACACCAAGGCGGTGACAGCTGGCGTGCGCTGTGGCGGAAACCGGATGTCGGCGGACGCCCAATGGAGATCAGCGTTACGCTACCAGACACCTGCGAACACAACACGGCACCGGACGCCGTGTTCGACGGCGCGGCATGGGTCGCGCAGTGGGTGACGTTATGTCCGGGCGGGCTTGCCGGCGGCAAAGTGGCCATACCGGGCCTTGAAGCGACCCAGACAGATGTGCTTGTCCGCTATGAGATTTCATCGGGCAAAAACGCGGCGCATCGCCTGACGGCTGGCGCACCAGCCTTTTCCATTCCTGCCGATCCAGGTGCCCTCGACATACTGGTCAGCTATTTCAACCTTGGCGTGGATCACATACTGGAGGGGATCGACCACCTTCTGTTCGTCTTTGCACTTCTTCTCCTCATTGAGGGCAGGTGGAAACTGCTCGGGGCGGTTACCGCCTTCACCGTCGCACACAGCATGACAATGGCGATATCCACGTTGGGCGTTGTTGCGCTGCCCGGGCCTCCGGTGGAGGCGGTCATCGCCCTGTCGATCATGTTTTTGGCATCGGAGCTTTTGCAGCGGAACAGCGCCGGGAACCGTCTCACCGAGCGGTTTCCCTGGCTCGTGTCGTTTACCTTCGGATTGCTGCACGGCTTTGGCTTTGCCGGCGCGCTTGCGGAAATCGGACTGCCGGAAGGCGATGTCCCATTGGCGCTCTTGTCTTTCAACCTGGGTGTGGAAGCGGGCCAAATCCTGTTTATCGCGGTTGTCCTGGTGACCGCGGCATTCTTGAAACTGTTTGTGCCGGCCTTGGTCAAAGCGGTCCGCACGCCGGGGCATATCGGTTCTGTTGGCGCCGCTTACCTGATCGGCAGCATTTCCGCAGTCTGGTTCATCGAACGGATTGCAGCATTCTAGGTATAATGCAGGATCAATTCCTGCATTCAAACATATCTACATTCTGAAACTGGACACGCTCTCAAAACAGGAATTAAGGCCGTGTTGGGGGTCCACTTTGTACGCACCTGCACAGAAAGGGGCCTTAGGAGAACGCTAAAAAGAGCCCCGCTTTAGATGCGGGAATATAGTGTTTCGTATTGTGATTGGAGCTAACTGGTTGGGTCAGGTAGAGCTGTAAGATCTAGGCTTTCGCAGTCACAAAAATTGAAGGCTTTTTTTTTCGCGGGCCTCGTTTTCCGGATCTTCGTGTCCGTGAGCATTCCCATACCCCCACCTGAAAAAGCCATACCCCCAACCGCACCCCCAAAATTGTGAGAACGGGTGAGCACAACTGATTGCGCGTGAGAAGCCCATTGCACCAAAACGCCGGATTTCAAAAGGTTTTGGGTCGACTTGAAGCAGTTTGGGAAAGGTTGCTGGCGGAGGGGGTGGGATTCGAACCCACGGAACGCTTGCACGCTCGACGGTTTTCAAGACCGTTGCAATCGACCACTCTGCCACCCCTCCGGCGCAGAGCAAAAGCCTCAAAGGCTCATGCGAGAGCCCCCGTTTCTCCGGTCTTGCCTCCAAAGTCAAGCGGGGAAATCACATTGCAGGATGGTTGCCCACAAAACTTGTGAGCTCACCGTCCAGTTTCGGGCTGCGGCTTGAGACATACAACCGAATTGAATAGAGCTGAGCGAAGCAAATCGGACCGTCCCGGGCGTTGGTTGAAATGGCAGCCTGGATGGGGGGTGAGGCAACCATCTTGAAACCAACACCCGGGAGGGTCGAAGGGGCCGCCGGTCCAGTGTCGTGGGCAGGGGTCGAACCGGCGGCCTTAAGCTGGAGGTGGGTCCAGCATTGCTTGTGACAGGGCGGTCACCAGCAATGAACACACCTTACGAGGCAGCCCGAATGCACGTTGTGATGTGTGTCACATCCTGTCCATTTGCCGATAAGTCTGAGCCCGTGACCTTTGAGCAACAACCTGCAGCGCTTGAAGATCCGCATAATTTAGGGTGCCTTTGCAGGCACTTAGGGTTCGCGGCTTTGCTTTTCCGTTAAACGAACCGGTGGAAAGGTTCCTCCGGCGTGCGTTCAGCGTTATTGCAGGGTCGACGGGCGGTTTACTTTGAAGTAAGACGTTTGCCGTTACATGGCGTGTGGTTAGGGATGCATCGCGGGGGCAGTGCGTCTAAAACTCCGGCAAGTTGCCGGGCACACCTTTGAAACCGGTTGCCGGACGGCCGGATCGATAGTCGCGTGAGCTCAGGGGCTGCCAGCGCGTTGTGAGTAGGATGGCGGGATGCATGGGATCGGCGGGCAGACTTGGCGCTCGGATGACAAGTCTATCGAAGACACTGGCATTGTTTCTTCGCGAAATGACCGGACGGGTTCTGTGATGCGGCAAGTGCGCACCATTTTGATGGTTGCAGCCGCCGTCGGATTTGTCGCCGCCTGCGGATCCGCGCCACAAGAAAAAGCGAAATTCAGCCCGAAAAAGTATGGCGTTAAAGGCAGCCCGAAAGTGGTTGCCGCCGGAAAGCCTGTTCCCAAAGGTGGAGGCCGTTACGTCGTTGGCAAGAAATACAAGATTGCCGGCAAGTGGTATTATCCGAAACACGAGCCGAACTACAAAAATGTTGGGCTGGCATCCTGGTACGGGCCGACCTTCCATGGCCGGAAAACCGCGAATGGCGAGATCTTTGACCGCAACGCACTGACAGCTGCGCACACCACCATGCCGCTTCCGTCCTACGCTCGAGTCACCAACATGAACAACGGCCGGTCCATGATCGTGCGGGTCAACGATCGTGGTCCATTCCACGGCAACCGCATCATTGATCTGTCTGAGCGGGTCGCCAACATGCTGGACACCAAAAGTGCAGGTGTTGCCAAGGTCAAGGTCGAGTATGTTGGCCGCGCGCCGCTTCATGGTCAGGATGAAACCTACCTGATGGCGTCGTATAACGGTCCAGGCGCTGTTCAGCCCGGAACCAGCCGTCCGGGCACTTTGATTGCCCAAAATGCTCCGCGCCTTGTTGTTGGGCCGACACAAGCGCCACCACCGCGGCCGTACGCGCCCTCAGCAACTCTGGCATCTGCCACGTCATCAGGAACTACAATCGCAGCGGCATTCGATCCGGCCATTGCCTTTGAAGCCGGAGCTCGCAACGTCCAGGTGGCCGCCAACAACCGATTTGAGCCGCAACCGGCAGCCTATGCACCGGAAAGCGGCGTGCTTGGCACGTTGACCGTACCGGCTGAGCAGGGTCTGACCCCAGGAAGTGCAATCTCTTCCTTCATGGCAAACCAACGTGTGTCGGATGCCCATGAGATGCTCTCCTTTGCGTCCGGGTCCGGTTTGTCCTTGAAGTTGCTTGCTCGCCAGGCAGCTCTGGATTGAGTGATCGGGGCTGATGATGCGACGTATCTTCAGCCGCATGCCGCATATCTCAAACCTGATACCAAACTGCTTGTCCGCCCTTACAAGGTGCTCTGCTGCGGTTTTGGTGTCTTTGTTTGCTAATGTAAGCGTTCAGGCAGAGCAGCTCACCACGAAGGCGCCGAAAGCACTTCTTTATGAGCCCGCATCCGGCACAGTTTTGTTCGCGAAAGATGCTGACGTTCCCTTCGCGCCGGGGGCTTTGGTCAAGGTCATGACCGCGGCGACGGTCTTTCAGGCGTTGTCGGACGGTGAACTGGCGCCGAATCAACTGTGCACAGTCAGCGAACACGCATGGCGGACAGGCGGTGCCCCGTCTGGCCGGGGTGCCACTATGTTCGCCGCAATCAAGTCAGAGATTTCTGTCGAGGACTTGCTGAAGGGGCTTTTGGTTCATAACGGCAACGACTCCGCGATCATTCTGGCTGAGTGTCTGGACGGCTCCGAGGCCGCTTTCGCCGATCGAATGAATGTTCTCGCATCAGAAATCGGCATGGCGAACAGCAGCTTTGGCAACCCAACAGGCTACGAAGAGGCCGTCAGCACCACGACGGTGCGCGATCAGGTGCGCCTCGGTGAATACATCGTGGAAGAGCATCCCGAGCGGTATGCGATGTTCGCAATCCCCGAATTCACCTGGAACAACATTTTCCAGCGCAACAAGAACCCGCTCCTTGGCGAAATCCGCAACCTTGATGGACTTGGCGGCGGCGCACATTCGGAAGACGGATATTCCGGCCTTGGATCCATTGACCGCAATGGC
Organism: Roseibium sp.; assembly: GCF_965276855.1. GTDB lineage: Bacteria > Pseudomonadota > Alphaproteobacteria > Rhizobiales > Stappiaceae > Roseibium. The sequence continues at coordinate 5,215,785 of NZ_OZ255700.1, read as the reverse complement.
CGCCGGATCATAGCCGCAGTTGCTGGCCTGACATCAGACAATCACCGCCTGGCCGCCTTGAAAGAAATCTTTGAAGGAACCTGGGAATTTTATGCTGTTAAAACTGTCTTTCCAGCCGGAGAAATGGTGGCCGAAGGCCGTGTCTTTGGCGGCATTGACGGCACTGTCCCGCTAATTTCTGAAGCAGATATTGATGTATTTCTGCCGCGCGGCGGAACCTTGGAATACCGGCTGCGCGTTGTCTATCAAGGCCCGCTTGTAGCGCCGATTGCAGCTGGCGCCCCTGCCGGAGAACTTCAGGTGATCGGACAGGACGGCGTGGTTCATAGGGCACCGCTCGTCACCGGCGCATCCGTTCCGGAAGGCGGCCTCGTCGGCAAGGCGCTGGACAGCGTGCAGGAACTTCTGTTTGGCTGGATCGGATAACAAAATCCTGAGACCCGCCGGTTGACAAACCCCCGTTCGGCCCGGCAAGGCAAACAGCGGAAAAAGAAAACAGGGCCGGAACCAGGTGCAGGGACACTTTATCAGTTTTGAAGGCGGTGAGGGGGCTGGCAAGTCCACCCAAATTGCCCGGTTGAAGACTTTTCTGGAAAGCCTGGGCAAGACGGTGGTCGTTACGCGTGAGCCAGGCGGGTCGCCCGGCGCCGAGAAAATTCGCGCCATGCTCCTGTCCGGTGAAGCCCGTGATCTCGGTCCACGCGGCGAAGCCATGCTCTTTGCAGCCGCGCGTGCAGATCATGTGGATACGTTGATCAAGCCAGCGCTCGATCGGGGCGACTGGGTCCTGTGCGACCGCTATTCGGACTCCACGTTGGTGTACCAGGGCGAGGCTGGCGTGGATCTGAATTATCTGAGGCTTTTAGAAACCGCTGCTGTAGCCGGTGTCCGGCCAGAACTCACAATCCTGATTGATGTGCCGGCGGAACTCGGTTTGGCTCGGGTCCAGGAGCGCGCGAAGACAGACACAAGCGGCGGCCCAGATCGGTTCGAGGGAGAGGCACTGCGCGTCCATGAAGGCCGCCGGCAACGGTTTCTGGACCTGGCGAAGGAAGAGTCTTACCGCTTTGCCGTCATCGATGGGTCAAAGGACATGGAAGCAGTCAGCACATCCATTCAGGCGGCGGTCGAGGCTGCCTTTCAGGATCAGTTGAACCGAGATACTCTGGCGCAGGAGGCCGACTGACCTTGGCGCGCAGAAATGAACCTGTTGAAACCCCAGAAGTCGATGCCCTGCCGGGCATACCACTGCCGCACCAGCGCAACGTTCTGATTGGTCATGGTGAGACGGAGAGGAGCCTTCTTGACGCTTACCGATCCGAGCGGCTGCACCACGCCTGGATCCTGGGCGGCCCGAAAGGTATCGGCAAGGCGACACTGGCATTTCGTTTCGCCAAGTTTGTTCTTGCCAATCCGGACCGGTTTGGACCGCAAGCTGCGATGGTGCAAGATCTCAGAGTTCCGGAAGATCATCCGGTGGTTCGGCAGGTGGCTGCAGGTGGGCATCCGAACATTTTGCATCTGCGCCGTCCCTGGGATGACAAGGGCAAACGGTTCAAAGCCGATCTACCCGTTGATGAAGTGCGACGGACCGTCAGCTTCTTTGGAACAACGGCATCCGCGCGGGCCTGGCGGGTCTGTATTGTCGATGCCGCTGATGACATGAACGCGAGCTCTGCCAATGCGTTATTGAAAATACTTGAAGAGCCACCTGAACGATGTTTGTTTCTTGTCCTGAGCCACGCACCGGGCCGACTGCTCCCCACCATCAGGTCCAGATGCCGCCGGTTGGACATGGCGGCGCTCTCCGAAACCGACATCGCCAACGGCCTGCGCGATCTGGCCGGACACGCGATCCCAGATGCCGGTGGACTATCTGAAATCGCCCTGACCGCCGATGGCAGTTTAAGAGCCGCTTTGACGCTCTTGGCAGGCGATGGTTTGGCGATCGCCCAGGGCACGAGAAAACTCGCGGAAGCCGGTAGTCAGATGGATTTGAAAGCGCTTCATGCCTTGTCCGATCTGGTTGCAGCCCGCGGTCAAACCGACAACTGGGAAAGTTTCCAGCACGTTGCAGAAACCTGGCTGCATGGTCAAATGCGCCGGTCGATTGCAACTGGCACCGGCGCCGCCTTTGCCTATGTGAAACTCTGGGAAGGCACGCAAAAAGCAATTGCAGAATCTGATGCGCTTAATCTCGACCGCAAACAAGTTGTTCTGGATTTCTTTTTGAATCTCCGGTCCGTGCGGACATAACTTGCGTAAATTTGATGTCTGGTTTTTCGATCACCAGAACCGTATGTACCTTTTTGAAAACACCACCTGAAACGTTCAGAACGGCAATCCATGATAGTTGACAGTCACTGCCACCTCGATTTTCCAGACTTTGACGGCGAACGCGACGAGCTCATCGCCCGGGCAAAAGAAGCGGGCGTTGAGTTGATGGTGACGATCTGCACCCATATCCGAAAGTTCGATCAGGTGCGCGCCATCGCTGAAGCCTACCCTGAGGTTTTCTGTTCCGTTGGCACTCATCCGCACAATGCCGGTGCCGAGCGCGGTATCCCGGTCGACGAACTTGTCCGGCTGGCCAAACATCCGAAGGTCGTCGCCATTGGTGAGGCCGGGCTCGATTACTTTTATGACAAGGCGCCGCGGGACGCTCAGGCAGAAGGCCTGCGGAACCATATCGAGGCAGCGAGGCAGACTGGTTTGCCTTTGGTCATTCATTCCCGCGATGCGGACGACGACATGGCGGCGATCCTGCGCGAGGAAATGGGGAAGGGGGCCTTCCCTGCCTTGCTGCACTGTTTCTCCTCCCGTCGCGATCTTGCCCTCACCGGCATTGAACTCGGTCTCTACGTGTCGTTCTCCGGCATCCTGACGTTTAAAAAATCCGAGGAGTTGCGCGACATCGCCCGGGAGCTGCCGGCCGATCGGTTGCTTGTGGAAACCGACGCCCCTTACCTTGCCCCCCAACCAAGACGCGGCAAGCGCAATGAGCCAGCTTACACTGCGATGACAGCGGCCGTTTTGGCGGAGGTTCGCGGCGTGAGCGAAGAAGAGATCGCCCGACAGACCACAGAGAATTTCTTCCGTCTTTTCAAAAAGGTACCGAAGCCGGAAAGTGTTTCCAACGAAGTAGCGGGCGCAGCATGAGTGTCCGGCTGACGATCCTCGGCTGCGGGTCTTCCGGTGGCGTTCCACGGATTGGGAACGATTGGGGAAAGTGCGATCCTAAGGAGGCTAAGAACCGGCGTCGGCGTTGTTCACTGCTTGTGGAAAAGTTTGGGGATAACGGCTGCACAACGGTGTTGATAGACACGGGCCCGGATCTGCGCGATCAGCTTCTTGGTGCTGATGTTCAACGCATGGATGCCGTGCTTTATACCCATGCGCATGCAGACCATCTTCACGGGATTGATGATCTGAGAGCGTTCATGGTCCGCGATCGGCGGCGGATCCCGGTCTACATGGATAGCCCGACGTTCGACAAAGCGATGTCTGCCTTCGGCTATTGTTTTGAAACGCCCAAGGGATCCAGTTATCCACCCATTCTCGATCGGCATGGTATGACGGCGGGGATGCCGGTTGTGATCGACGGTCCTGGCGGTGAGATTGAGTTTTTACCGATAGAAGTTACCCACGGCGAAATCAATGCCCTTGGATTTCGGATTGGAAACACAGCATATGTGCCTGATGTTTCGGATATTTCCCGTGAAAGCTTCGATCTATTGACAGGGTTGGATCTGCTTATTTTGGATTGTTTGCGCCGCAATCCGCACCCCAGCCATTTCAATTTGGATGATGCGCTCAGCTGGTCAAAGGACCTTGCGCCCAAAAAAGCGATTTTCACCAATCTTCACAACGACTTGGATTATGAAACACTGAAAGCTGAGTTGCCGGATGGCATCGAGCCGGCTTTTGATGGTCTTCAAGTTCTGATCGACGGTGCATTGGCGGAAACTATGCCCAGGATCGTGGCGGATGCCGGCTGAACGGCGATACAGGATCCCGACAGAAGACCGATTGACCCGGTCTGCCGTTCATTATTTAGAACGATACGCGAGCACTGAGGCCAATTTGCGAAGAGTGCTTGAGCGTAAGGTTTCCCGCGCGTGTCATGCGCTCGATTTGGTGGCGGATGATTACCGCGATCTCATCGAAGGCATTGTCTTAAAATGCGTCCGCAATGGCATGGTCAATGACCGTGGATTTGCAGAGATGAAACTGGTGAGCCTTAGGCGCAAGGGCCAATCGAAGAAGAAGATCGAAGCACAGCTTCGGGCCAAAGGCGTTCCAGCACATATTATCGAAGCTGTTATGGCCGAAGACACGTCGGAAGATCGGACAGCCGCGATCGCTTATGCAAAGCGCCGGAGGTTCGGACCGTTCCGTGATCAGGCTAAACGGGATGACCGGCGCTTAAAAGACATCGCTGCGATGTGCCGCGCTGGTTTTGATTACGAGACCGCTCGTCAGATCATTGACGCAGACCTGGACGGTCTCTGCGCATAGATCCAGAGCGTGGATTGTTTCAAGGTGCGATGCGGAGGTGATGACTGCAAACCAGTGTCGATATCACACGATGAGAATTTACGTTTCAAAGTGTCCGGTTGGACCGTAACTGCGCTGTTTCTGTGGCTATAATAAATGTTCCATAATATTGATTATGCGTATTTTACTACGATGTAGGGCACATTCTATCCTGAAATGCAACAAAATCAGTATGATGCGTGCTTTTGGGAGAAAGAGACATGGGCCTGCTATTTGGTCATTTAAGTTTTGAAGAGCGTAAAACGATATCTCGGATGCGGGACCAGAAGTTCAGCCAGTCTGATATAGCCCGTCACCTGGGTCGTGACCGTTCCACGATCTCCCGGGAGATCAAACGCAACTACTGGCATGATAAAGAGTTCCGTGATGCAGACGGATATTGGCCTATGACGGCGAACGACATCGCACGGGACCGACGCCGCCGTAGTGGCAAGCTGTATCGATTTGAAGCGTTGCGACGCGATGTCATTCAACGACTTAAGAATGGATGGACACCTGAACAGATTGCGGGTCGCCTGAAGATAGAGCCACACGTGAAAGCGACAGTCTGTCACGAGACCATCTACCAATATGTTTACTCCCCTGAAGGCCGCGAAGAACAACTTGCTCGTTTTCTGCCGGAGCGCCGTAAGCAGCGCCGCCCCCGTTATGCTCGGAAACCGCAAAATCCCATATTTCCAGAAGAACGACGGATCAGACACAGGCCCAAAAAAGTCCAAGAACGCGAGGAGTTCGGTCACTGGGAGTGCGACTTGATGATCTTTGAGCGCGCGCAGGGCCAAGCCAATGTGGCCACGTTGATTGAACGGAAGAGCCGATTTGTCGTTTTGTTCAAAAACAACGACCGTCAGTCCAAACCAATTATGGATCGGCTTATCAAGGAAATGAGCCCGTTGCCCTACTATGCGCGGCAAAGCCTGACGTTTGATCGCGGGTTTGAGTTTGTCTCTTGGCGGCAGTTGAAACTAGGACTGGGAATAGATGCCTGGTTTTGCGACCCCTCCGCGCCTTATCAAAAGGGTAGTGTTGAGAACATGAACAAACGCGTTCGACGTTACCTACCAAGGGACACAACCGTTTTGAGTGTTTCTGAATCCGCGATCCGCCTTCTCATAGACCGCCTTAACGACACGCCACGAAAGTGCCTGGGTTACCGAACGCCCCGAGAAGTATTTCGTGAGGAGATATTCAACGGCCCGCTGCATTAATGCCGAGCTACTAATGAGCATTCATGCGGCTCAGCAGGTTCCATCATCTCGCAAACCATCCGACCCCACTCAGCCTTAGCAACCCTGACCAGCACACCTGAGTGGGGGTCTAACCTCCCTGCTCCGAACACATCCGGGCGGTGTTGCATTTAGACTTGAAACTCCATAGCTAAACTGATGTGCTAATGGATGCAGATCTCTCCACATACGCTCTTGCCAATTATGCTGAATGGTCCGCACACCGTCTTCTTGCGTAACCAGACCATATCTTTCAATCACACCACGACATTGGATGGAATGGTCATGATGATAAGATCGCTTTTGGTTACCCTGCTGCTGTTCGGTTCGCTGCCTCAAACGGCCGTTGCAAACACGCTCACAGCGCGCGAAATCCAGAACGAGATGTTGAACAAGACGATTATTACGCACCGTTTCGGCATGCGGGTCACGATGCGTTATATGCCCGGCGGAGTCGTATCTGCCAAGGCGCTGCTCGGATCGGTCGATGGCACTTGGCGGGCGCGCGGAAACCAGATCTGCTCGACATTTCCAAGAGGCCCGGCAAAAGGCACCAGCTGTGTCAGCTTCAAGCGGCTTGGTGACAATCGGTATATCAGTTCCGAAGGCGTCCGTTTCCGGGTAGTCGACTAGTTTGTACGTATCAAACTGCCGATCCGTTTTGACGATGCGCGGCGTCTGCTGCAGCCGTATTTTCTAAAAACTGGTCTGTACAGACCGCCCAGCTTTGGCTGAGGGCCGTAGCGCGGCACACATCTCTTGGAATGTCGAGCGCGGCTAAAGCCGCTTCCCGCAAATCATCGGACAGGATCCCTGCTCCGCTGTCGCCGATGACATCCACCGGCCCCATTACGGGATACGCGGCAACTGGAGCTCCGCATGCAAGGGCTTCCAAAAGCACAAGGCCGAAGGTGTCAATCCGGGATGGGAACACGAACGCGTCTGCGCTGGCATAATGCCGCGCCAAATCTTCTCCGGTCTTGGATCCGGTGAAATGGACATCTGGATAGTCCCGCTTAAGGGTTTCCAGCTGCGGTCCGTCCCCAACTACGACCTTGGAACCGGGCAAATCCAGATCCAGAAATGCGGAAATGTTTTTTTCGACCGAAACCCGGCCGACATTCATGAAAATTGGCCTCGGCAGATCGGACGGCAGGACACTGCCCTCATAGGGTTTGAAGATGTCTGTATCGACACCGCGGGACCACCGCATCAGGTTTTGAAACTTGCGGTCACGAAGGCTGGTTTCCAACTCGTCCGTCGCGACCATGCACCCGGATGCGGAATTGTGAAACCGCCGGAACCAGGCATAGAACGGCGCTTTCGGCAAAGGCACGCGGGCTGCAACATACTCCGGAAACCGGGTGTGATAACTTGTTGTAAAAGAGCGCTTTTCCTTACGCGCGACCTTGGCTGCTAGCAAGCCCAACGGGCCTTCAGTTGCAATGTGAATGTGGTCGCAATCGAAGTCCTTGATGTGCTGACCAACCCTGCCCCTTGTGGTGAGCGCAAGCCGGATTTCCGGATAGGTTGGACACGGTATTGTGGTGAAGCCGTTCGGGGTGAGGTACTCAACGCGAATGCCGCGTTTTTCCAACTCTCGAGCCGTATATTCCAAGGTGCGAACGACGCCATTGACCTGCGGATGCCAGGCATCCGACACAAAAAGCAGTGATTTCATGCAGCGACGGTCCGCTCTCTTTCAAATTTTCCGGCCGGTTTGAAAGCCCTTTTGCCGTGTGAATTTCCAGCGTCAGGATGCGCGCCGCTGTCCCGCCAGCGAACGATCTCCAGAACACCGTCATGGGTTTCAACGATGGCCGTACAGCTTTCCACCCAGTCACCAGTATTCAGATAACGCGTGCCATTCATTTCCTGATCGGTCGCATGGTGAATATGACCGCAGATAACGCCGTCCAAACCACGATCCTTGATATCCTTGGTCACTTCACCCTCAAACGCGCTGATGACGTTGACGAACTGTTTGACATGTTGCTTGGCAAAAGCCCCGAGCGACCAATAGTTCAAGCCCAATTTCCGGCGGATATTGTTTACCCACGTGTTCGTCCACAGGGCGAATGCATAAAACTGGTCCCCAAGGAAGGCAAGCCACTTGGCCTTTTGCACAATGAGATCGTATTGATCTCCATGGAGTACAAGATACTTGCGGCCAGCCGCGGTCTCAAACTCTGCGGTTTCCGTAAACTCGACGCAGCCAAACCGTAGCGGCTGGGTGTCCTTCAAGAATTCGTCGTGATTTCCGGGCAAATAGATGATTTTTATGCCGGCCCTGCCCCGCGCCAGCAGTTCATCGATTACGGCTTGGTGGCTTTCCGGCCAGTATCTTTTGCGCTTCAACCGCCAGCCATCAATGATGTCGCCAACCAAGTAGATCGTATCGGCGTGGTGCAGCGCCAGAAAATCCAGCAGAACATCCGCCTGGCACCCGCGGGTCCCGAGGTGAATGTCAGACAAGAACAAGGTTCTTAAGTGCCTTATCCGGTTTTCGGTGTCTGCGGTATGCTTGCGAATGAGCCTGTCTCCCGGAAAGCGCGACGGCAAAGTATTTTCCGGAATACGAACCTGCGCAAGCCTTGGATGCATTGCAGCAACGTTTTACCGCATAGTTTTACAGCAACACTGCAGGCAGAGCGTCGGGAACAAAGTCACAGTCACAAGGAAACGCTGCTCAGGCGACCGCATCCAGTGCGAGTGTGTTGTAGCCCCAAGTGATCTCCCGGGAGGTTTTGGGATCAAACATGCGCATCTTGAAATCGGCTGCCGGGCGGACACCGCCAATTGCCGGTAACGTTCCGCAGAGCATGGCGGTTCCGTCCTGGAAGTTTGCACCGTCCATGAGATCCTTAAGCGGACGGATCGCGGCCAGTGTGCCGTCCTGATAGAGGGTCCACGCCCCCTCCTCCAGGATCCAGGATTGAAGAACAATCTCGTCCAGATGGTCTTGCACGCTGTCGAATAGCCAGAGTTCACCGGCGACCGGTTTGGCAGCGATCTGTTTTGAATGCGCCACAGAGTAGGTTTCAAGGGCCCGGTCTGTATGATCGGAGGCGAGGCCCAACCAGATACTGCCGTTCATTTCAATGAGAAAAGGCTCAGCCTCACCGGACGTGTCCTTGCCAACAACCTGGATTTTGGGGGATTGCGTGAGCAACTCCGGCGCGCATTGATAGTAGAGCGGTACGGTTGATGGCGCCGGAACACCGATCGCTTCAAGCTCAGCAATATGGTGATCAACGGCCGCTTTGTTCCGGCCGGTCCATCCGGCAACAATGAGCCGCTGGGGCGTGCTTTCCAGCACGCCTTCGCTTGTCGTGAACTTCATGAATTTCCTCAAAGTGTAGACGGAAGGAACAAGGCGATTTGCGGCATCAGGATTAACAGCCCGACCATGGCAAGCATCGCCAAAGCATAGGGAATGCAGCCGAGCATCACATCCGAGAACCTGCCGGTTTTTCGGGCGGCCTGCACCACATAGAGGTTGAGCCCGACCGGCGGCGTGATGAGCGCCATCTCCACCAGAATGATCATCAGGATGCCGAACCAGATCTTGTCGTAGCCAAGCTGGACGATAATGGGCACAACAATCGGAATGGTCGCGACCATCAGGGACAGGGTTTCAATGAAGAAGCCTAGAATGATGTACATCAGGATGATCACCAGAAGCGTCTCCAGTGGCCCGAGCCCCAATCCACCCAACAGGTTTTGCAAGGATCGGCTGACACCGGCCGCTGTCAGGGCGAAGTTCAGGACATAGGCACCGATGACGACGAGCATGATCATGGCCGATGTCTTGACGGCCCCGCGCAACGCTTCGGACAGCATTTCCCAATTGAGCGCCTTTTGCTGGGCGGCAATGAGTAGTGCAAGCGCCACCCCGACGGTCGCGGCTTCCGTTGGTGTCGCCCAACCGGCATAGATCGAGCCGATGATAGCGGCAAACAAACCAAGGATCGGTAGAAGATCGCCAAGCCCCGAGAGCTTGTCAGCCAAGGAACTGGGGCGTTTGGGACCGCCCAAGGACGGCTTGAAGATGCACAAGAGCACTGTGATCAGCATAAAGAGGCCGGCCAGCGCAAGCCCCGGAATAAGTCCGGCCAGAAACAGCTGCGGAATGGAGCTTTCCGTTAGAAAACCATAGACGATCAGGTTGATGGACGGTGGGATCATGATCCCGAGCGTGCCGCCAGCCGCGATGGCACCAGAAAAGAGCTTCTGATTGTATCCGAGCTCCTTGGCTTGCGGCATCGCGACCGTTGCAACGGTTGCCGCTGTCGCCACAGAGGATCCGGAGGTCGCTGAAAACATGGTCGACGTGGCAATGTTGGCGTGGATCAAACCGCCCGGCATCCAGGCAACCCATTTTTCCAGTGCAGAATAGGTCCGGCGCGCAACGCCGCTGCGAACCAGGATTTCGCCAAGAAGCACAAAAAGCGGGATGGCGATCAAAGTTGCGCTGTTTGAGGACGACCAGACCACCTGGCCCAGTCCACGCATCAGCGGAAACGGGCTGAAAAACGTATCAATGCCGAAAGCCAGCAGGAAGAGAACGATGCCGACCGGGATGGACAGCGCAAGCAGGCCAAGGAGCCCGAAAGACGTAAACGCAATCATGCTTCCCCCCGCGCACCGGCGATTTGATCGACGGACTTATAATCTGACGTTGCGAACCGGACTGCGACGGAGACAAGCAGGATGGTAGCGGACATCGCAAACCAGACCCAGCCAAGCCACCAAAGCGTCTGCGGGATCCAAAGCGGCGTTTCCAGCGGGGTGTTTGCCCGCGCGCCGGTAGAAAGCGTCTTTTCCAAAACGCCCCACCCGCGCCAGGCAACCACAATCGCCGTTCCGGCCAGACATGCCATGGAGATGACGTCGAAAACCGCACGTCCGAACGGGACAAGGCGTTGACGCAGCAGGTCGATGCGCACATGCGCCTGTTCCGTCAATGCATAACTGATGCCCCACGCAGTCGTGACAGCCATAACGTATCCGGAGATCTCGTCCACGCCTCCAAGGCCCGCCCCCAGCTTCCGGGTGATGATTTCGACGAGCGTGAAGGCCACACAGACCAGCAGCACAATGCCGACGCCCATCGCAACGCGGTCGTTTAATCGCCGCAAGAGGTGAACCAAGGAGGTCATGGAAAGATCCTTACTTCGCTTCTAGGGAAACGCCGGTGACTTTGCCGACGCTGTCACTCCAGCGCTGTGCCCAGTCTCCGCCGGCCCGCTCAGCCCAGTCCGGCAGCACTTCAGAAATCAGAACCGCTTTCGCCTTGGCCTGATCTTCGTCTGTGGCTTCAACCAGCACAAGGCCACGCGCATCGCCATACGGACACTCGCCGTTGCCGGTAAGGTAGGCGATGTCATTGTTCAGTGCATTTTGAGCAACTTCCCACGCGGGGGCTTCGAGGTTCTCTTTCACGCCTTTCTCAAGCGCTGCTTTTTGTGCATCGCTCAGGGTGTTCCATTTGTCGAGATTGATCGCGGTAACAACCGGATCCCATCCCCCAAGCGGGATCGGCAGAAGATGTGTGGAGACTTCCCACCAACCCGCATTGTAACCTGATCCGGCACCGGTAATGGCACAATCCACCACGCCGCGCTGCAGGGCACCCGGCACCTCACCAAATCCGATGTTGACGCCCTCTGCGCCAAGAGCTTCCAGGAACTTTGCAGTCATCCGGCCGGACGCACGCACTTTCTTGCCCTGAAGATCATCCAGGGAGTTGATTTCGGCGTTGCAGAAAACAACTTGAGGCGGGTACGGCGCAATACCGAGGACCTTGGCGTTAAAGACATCCTTGTAGATATCATCGACCATCGGTCGGGCCGCATCGACCGCCTTTTTTGCAGTGTCTGCGTCGGTTGCAATCATTGGAACATCAAGCGCTTCGAGCGCAACGCTGTCGGAAACCGCATAGTCTGCAACAGTCATGCCGACATCAAATACGCCTTGCGACATCATGCGATAGACATCGCCGCCGGAAATGCCCATCTGGTCATGTGTGGTCAATGAAGCGGACAGCTCGCCACCGGAAACTTCCCCCAACTTGTCGTTCCAGAAAGGGGCTTCAAACTGCTTATGAAGCGGCAGGCCGCTCCAGCTGCCGACAACAGCAAGTTCTTCGGCTTGTGCCGTCGTGCCCATGGAGAGCGCGATTGCGGAGACGGCGGATAAGATCGTGAGTTTTTTCATATCTCTAGTTCCTCTGGTGCGGTTGGTTTTAGTTGTCGTTGTAAGGGTAAAGCGGGGCTGTCTGCTCACTGACATCAGCAATCAGCATGGCTCCGGGAGCGTGAGTGATCGAAAGGGGCGGTTTTGCTGTCATGATGGTAACTTGCGGCGTTACTCCACAGGCCCAAAACACCGGCACTTCCCCATTCTCAATGGGAACCGGGTTACCCCAATCCGGGGCATCGATGGTCAAAATGCCGATCTCGGCAGGATCGCCAACATGCACCGGCGCGCCATGTGCCAATGGATACTTGCGGCAGATTTCATAGACTTCGTCGATCCGCTTTTTCGCAATGGGTCGCATGGAAACCACCATCCCGCCGCCAAACGGGCCACTTTGATGTGTCTCGATCGATGTCCGGTACATCGGGACGGTCCGGTCGAGATCGATATGGCGCATAGGTACACCGGCAAGCCTCAGGGCGTTCTCGAAGGTGAAGGAACATCCGATTGCAAAGGACACCAGGTCGTCCTGCCAGCAGGCGTTCAGATCGGACACTTGCTCGTCAAGTTTGCCGTGCCGGTAGATGTTGTAGCGGGCGGCATCTGTGCGGATATCAACTTCTGCGCCGAGCTCAACAATCACGGGTTCGCCTGGGTTTGAGACACCGGCAAGCGGGCAAGCCTTTGGGTTGAGCCGGCAGAACTCATGAAATGCATCTGCATATTCACCCGGGAGGATCGCAAGATTGCACTGGAGTTTTCCGTGTGCCAATCCGGCCGTGTGCCCCGAGTACCGGCCTGAGCGGATCGCGGCGCGAACCTGCCCCATGTCAGCACCGGCCAATTCAGAAAACTTTGTGAGATCTTGCTGCATCGGTTGCCCAATTCCTTGTTGGCAAAAGGCTGCAGCGGATACATTATCAAGTCAAATCGTGTTTTTTTGCAGAAAGTGATCCAAATTCCTGATCACATTAGCAGTTGGGTCACAATGTCATGACACTTGAACAGCTTAGAGCTTTTTTGGCGGTTGCGCGCATGGGCGGTGTTCGCAAGGCCGCCGAACAAATGAACATCTCACAGCCGGCCATTTCCGCCCGTATTTCCAGCCTGGAGGACTATCTCGGCACGCGCCTCTTCAGCCGCGAAACAACTGGGGTCTCGTTGACCGCAAAGGGCGTGGTTCTGCGGGACTATGCGGAGCAGATCATGGCAATCACGGAGCGCATCAAGGGCGATGTCATGTCCGATGACAGCATCAGCTCCCTGCTCCGCTTGGGCGTTGCAGAGACCATCGCCCAGACCTGGCTGCCGGATTTTCTTGCAGCGCTTCACACCACGTTTCAGCGTCTGAACATCGAGGTCACAGTCGATACATCGCTCAACCTTCGGGAGATGCTGCTCGATCGGGCGCTGGATCTAACCATCCTGATGGGACCAATATCAGAGTACAGCACCGACAACCTGCCGCTTCCGCCCTTTGATCTCGGCTGGTACAGGCCATTGGATCTAGAGGAGCCGGACCTCTCCCAAGTTCCGGTAATTACCTACAACCGCAGCTCCCGCCCCTACCGCGAACTCGTTCAAAAGCTGCGCGATCTTTATGGGATTTCGACGCAAGTTTTCCCGACAAACTCTCTGTCGACAGGGTTTGAAATGGTTGCGTCCGGGATCGGCGTCGGCATCCTGCCCAGTGTGCTGGGGCGCCGCTTGGTAGCCGAAGGCCGGATTGCGTCATTTGATCCCGGGTGGCAACCAAGCCCACTGGTGTTCACGGCCACCTATGTTGGAGAACCACGCAATGAGTTGATTGCAAGGGCGGCGAAAATTGCGCAAGAGATCAGCATCAGCCACGCAAAACAATTCGACGATGCGTAATGTTACTTCGGGTCAGGCCTAAATGACACCTCAGCCGTTCACTCTTCTCATGCTTGACGCCTGAGCTAGTGTTTCAGCTGTTTGGCGGAAAGAACCTCTTTGAGGAAAGGCTCTACAACGGTTTTTAGGGCTGTCGCAGGCAGACGGTGCCCGCACTCGAGCACCTTCAAGGCCACCTTCCCGCCCGAGTTTTCAAGCGCGAGCGAGAATGCTTCGGCTTGTTCGACAGGAGCCCGGTCATCATGGCGACCATGCAACAGCAGCATGTCAGTGTTGATTTTATCAGCATGAAACAAGGCGGACCGTTCGTGAAACACTTGAGCCGACTGCCCGGCCTCCGTCTCAATAGCTATTCGCAGTCCATCCGCACAGTCCATATGAAACGCATTCAGATCATACACGCCGCTTGAGAGGACCACCGCTCGCAAGCCGTCATACCGGGCAGCAACCATACCGGCTGCGACAGCGCCCCGACTGTGGCCGTATAGAACAACACGGCCGGAATCGATAGACGGTTGATTTTTCAACACGTTTAACGCCGCGATGATCGCGTCTTGGGTGTTGGGACCACAAAAGTCACATGGCCCATCAGAGGCCCCGAAACCGGGTTGAGACACGGCGGCTGCGGTGACGTTCATTGTAACGGCAAACGTGCTTAAGGTTCCCCGGTCTACGAGTTCGCGGGCGCCGGTGAGTTGACCTTCCTGGTTGCCATGCACGAACAATATCGCACCGGCCGGCTCTCCGCTTCCAATCGGATGCGCCTGAAACAGTTCCACCGCGGCGCCATCGCCGCGGTCGATGATATGATGATTTATGGTCGTCATGATGATCCCCAATCACCGCTTGGATCAGGATAAAAGCGTGGCGCACCATGTCAACAAACACGCTCGGCTAAGATCACCATAACGCTCGCTCTTCTAGATCGTTTCGCCAATCCAGCTCTTGAAGGCCGCGGTCAACCGGTCTGGGGCATCATGTTGAACGAAATGGCCGACACCGGACCAGGCTCGAATGATCAAACTGCCCTCCACGTACTCCCACAAACTGTTATGGCCCGCGGTCAGGACATAAGGATCTTCTGTCCCGTGGACGACGAGAACCGGCATTTTGATTGGTGGCGGCGTATCGGTGCGTGCGGTGTAAGGCTCGGCGGGAAAACACACCCGGTAATAGTTGAGCATGCCTGTGCGATTAGACTTCTCCATCGCTTCCATATGGCGGATACGGAACGCCGGATCATGGATCCAAGTGGAGAGCCGGTCAAAATCCAGTTTGGATTCAGAGCCCGGCTGCTGGAACACCCGCGCATATCCGCTTGCTTTTTGTTGATCCGGATTGTTGGCAAGTTCGCGTGCAATGGCCCAGGGATGCGGCAGGTTAACGATCCCGAGGCGCTGCACCCAGTCTGGAAACAGCATCGCCGTTTGCCAGGCGACAAAACCGCCCCAGTCATGACCGATGACGACAGCATCACTCTCACCGCAGGCGTCTATGACCGCGCAGACATCTGCAGCCAAGGTCTCTGGTGTGTAGGCAGATGGATCTTCCGGTTGATCGGAAAGATTGAAACCCCGAAGGTCCATTGCAACGGTGCGGTGGGTCTTTGACAAAGCATCCATCTGTTGCCACCAGGTGAGCCAGTGATCCGGAAACCCATGGATAAATACGACCAAGGGCCCCTCGCCTGCGCTGGCAAAATGGATTTTGGTGCCGTTATTGTCGGCAAAATGATGCCTGACCCGAGCCTCAAAGGCGGCCAACCTGGCTTCGTTGTTAACTGGAGACATTTTATCCTCTTGCTGTTTGAAAATTGTTTTTGATGAAGTGTCCGAGCCATACGGCGAACAGGCAGCCGGTCAACGCAATCGCGGTTCCTATAGCCGGAGCGGATGCTATTCCTGAGAGATCCAGTGCGACAGCGCCGAGCGCAATTCCAAGGCCCTGACCGAAGTAAACCATGGATGCATTCAACGCGAAAACAAAGGTCGCCGACGACCCGGCCAAGGCGGCAAGCCGGGCTTGAACAGTCGCCCCAATGGCAAATTGGGCTACAGGCCCAAGAACCACGCTCAAGAGAATAGTGCCCATCCCGATACTGCCGGCCTGTTCAAGTCCAAGCGATGGGACGACAACGGCCAGTGAAACAGCCAAGACCAAGAACAGGACTGCGAGCAACGATCGGTTTTGCCCCATCGCGTATTTCGCCCCGAGCCTGATCCCAGCAAGACTGCTCAGCCCGGCCATGACTTGAAGGACCGCAATCCCAGGTCCGGAAAACCCGGCCAGCGCGCGGATAATCGGTCCCAGCAGCCCCACCAGTGTGAACAAGGCCGTTGAGGCAATCAGCATGATCCCGAGGTGAGCCACGATGGCCGTCCCTACAGGCTCACGAGGCCCGGCGGTATTCTGCTCCATCGAAATTTTTGAGGGCACACTCATCAAAACCAGCGCGAAGGCGATGGCTGAGACAATACCCGTTGCAGCGAAACAGGCCTGCCATCCGATGGTATTCCCGAGGACGGACCCAAAAGGAATGCCGATAATCATGGCAAGCGGTATTCCGGCATAGACCTTGGCAACAGCCGCCGGTCTGCCGCTGTCGGTAGCGCCAGCTGAAGCAATCGCGGTTGCAAGCGGAAAGGCCAACGCGCCGACACCGCCAACCAAAACCCTTAAGAGCATCAGCGCGCCGTAGCCTGGGACCACAGCCGAAAGAAAATTGAAAGCCGTCATCAGCATCAAGACCGTCAGCAGGAGGGGCTTGCGGGGAAGAGATGATGTGAGTTTGGCAAGCACCGGACCGCAAATCGCGCAGGCGATTGCGAAACCGGACTGCAGCGCTGCAGCTTCGCCGACAGAGACACCTAGACTTGCAGCCATTGGCACCAAGGCGCCGGAGAACGCAAATGCACCCATGGTGAACGCAAAGGGGCACAACAAGAGAGCAAGGCTCATCATAAGAACTTATTCCTATTTTCTTCCCAAAGCTCGCCATGCTACCCGGCCGCAACAGACGGGGGTTTCTTCCGGCAAGTTTTGGAATAGGGATTTGAAAATTGAAGCGCTGCGATTACGGCAGTTGAATTGCAATCGCGGTTGCTTCACCGCCCCCAATACACAGGGACGCGATGCCTTTTTTGAGCCCGCGCGCCTTCAGGGCATGCAGCAGTGTGACCACGATACGGGCTCCGGTCGCTCCAATTGGGTGCCCGAGCGCACAAGCACCGCCGTTCACATTGAGTTTGCCGCGCGGGATCCCCAGTTCCTTGGCGGCTGCCATCGCGACGACGGCGAAGGCTTCATTGATTTCAAACAGATCCACGTCTTCAACCTTCCAGTCGATCTGTCTGATCAGTTTCTGAATTGCAGGAATTGGCGCTGTCGTGAACCATTCCGGTGCTTGGGCATGAGTCGCATGACCGACAACGTGGGCCAGAACCGGTAGTCCGCGCTCATGTGCAGTTTCGCTGCTGGAGAGCACCAATGCGGCCGCGCCATCTGCATTGGCGGACGAACTCGCTGCCGTGATAGTTCCGTTCTCCCCAAAGGCTGCCCGCAATTCCGGGATTTTGGCGGAGTTGATTTGCGGGGGACGCTCATCCTTTTCAACAAGGATGGTTCCCTTTCGCGTTTGGACCAGGACAGGCGTGATTTCCGATGCAAGGGTTCCATTGGCGACGGCAAATTGCGCCCGTTCCAACGTCTCCATGGCATAGCCATCCTGGTCAGACCGGCTGAACTGGAACTTTTCCGCGGTTGCCTCGCCAAAGGCTCCCATCGGCCTGCCGGTCTCATAGGCATCTTCAAGACCGTCCCGCATCATGTGATCAATGACTTCTGCCGACCCGGCCTTTCGCCCACCGCGCATCTCAGGAAGTAGAAACGGGGCCCGCGACATTGATTCCATGCCGCCGGCGACGACGACATCCGCTGATCCGGCCTTGAGAAGATCATGGCCAAGCATGACCGACTTCATGCCGGAACCGCAGACCTTGTTGATGATTGTGGCGCTGCAAGAATCAGGCAGACCGGCAGCACGCGCCGCCTGACGCGCGGGTGCTTGCCCGAGACCTGCGGGCAAGACGCATCCCATAAGCGCCTCGTCGACCAGATCACCTGAAACTCCCGCATCCTTAAGAACTGCTGATATCGCGGTTGCCCCAAGTTGCGGGGACGGCACAGACGCCAATGCCCCCATGAAGCCCCCCAACGGTGTTCTCCGTGCTGCGCTGATGACGATTGGGCTGTCTTGAGTAAGCGGCATGATCTGAACCTCTATCTGAATTTCGCGCATAGATTATGATCGTATTCTTTATTGTCAACAAAAAGATTATGACTATAATCAAAGTCAGTTGACGGAGATTTTCTGATGAGAGTGAGCCGCGAAGATGCGCGCGAAAACAGGGCACGGGTTGTCGAGACAGCCAGCCAATTGTTCCGCCAACACGGGTTCGATGGTATTGGCATTGCCGGCTTGATGAAGGCAGCAGGCCTCACAAATGGCGCGTTTTACAAACAATTCGCCAGCAAGGACGCCTTGATGGCCGAAGCCACCGCGCACGCCCTGACTGAAAACCTGGACCACTGGCGCCGAAGCATTGCCGAGGATACGTCAGGCTCTTCGAAAGATGCTGTTACGCGCTGGTATCTGTCCGAACCCCATGAAAACGCTCGCGGGACCGGTTGCGCCTATGCAGCTCTTGCCGGAGATGCGCCGAGGCAGACCAAGGAAGTCCGGGAAGCTTTTGACGCAGCCTTACGCGAAACGGCCGCCCTCGTTTCGGGGAAAGATGAAACCACACCCCTTTCCGATCAAGAAGATGCCTTGAGGTTCATCTCCCAAATAGTTGGCGCCCTCGTATTGGCACGGGCAACCGAAGATCCGGATCTCAAGGCAGCTCTGCTGAAGGCTGCCGGAAAAACAGAATAGTTACTAAAGTTTAGTCCTCGAAACCGGAAGATCGGCCCCGCAGTTTTTTGACCTGACCGCGCTGTTTCTTGGCATCGAGCCGTCTGCGCTTGGACCCAAGTGTTGGTTTGGTCGCTTTGCGGGGTTTGGGTTTTTCGGTTGCCCGTTTCAACAGATCAATCAACCGGGCCAGCGCATCTTCGCGGTTGCGCTCCCGGGTCCGGTGCCGGTCCGCCTGGAGAATGATTTCGCCATATTGCGTCAACCGGCTTCCGGCAATTTTCGCGGCTCGGGTTTTGACGTCATGCGGCAGCGTCTGGTTGGCCCACAGATTGAACCGCAACTGGACGGCCGTCGACACCTTGTTGACATTCTGACCGCCCGGACCCGAAGCTCGAATGAAATCCTCACTCAAATCATCCCGTGTGATGTAGAGACTTCCGGTGACCGGAATTCGGGACGACGGCGCCGGCTGGTCTTCATCCCCGCTCATGCGGTCTCGGGAGTTTCTTCAGGCAAACGCAGACCGATGCTTGCCAGGATCTGTTGTGTCACGGCCCGCTCGGTTTCCAGCTTGAAATCCTCATCGCTCAAATCGTGACCGGTCAGAGCCCGGATCTGCACGGCAAAATCCGCGTAATGCTGCGTGGTCGCCCAGATGGAAAAGATCAGATGCAACGGCTCGGTCTTGCTGATCTTGCCGTCCGCAATCCAGCTTTCGATCACCGCCACCTTTTCGGCAACCAGACGCCGGAGATCTGTTTCCAGGATCGGCAGGATTTGCGGCGCCCCTTGCATCACCTCATTGGCAAACAGACGTGAGGCTTCAGGGAAGTTGGCGGATATCTCAATCTTCTGGCGAATGTAGGCAGCGAGTTCCGTAGCAGGGTCGCCATCCCGATCAAGGGTTTTCAAAGGCGCCAGCCAGACATCAAGAATATGCGCAAGAGCAGCCGTGTAGATTGCTTCTTTCGACGAGAAATAATACAGGAGATTGGATTTCGACATTCCAGCTTCCGCTGCGATCCGCTCCACCGTTGCACCGGAAAACCCGTACCGGGAAAATTCCTTCAAGGCGGCGTCCAGAATCAGTGTCCTGTTTTTCTCCTGGATCCGGCTCATTCCACCGACCCTTGAACTCGCAGGCACTTGCCCACCGACATCAGCCATTTAGCTACCCCGCACTTGCCCCTTAGAGCGTATTCCCCACAGACAACCGATTTCCTTCAGAAACCAACATCCGCGCCGTCCCTGGCCATGAAAATGCACCAAAGACGGACATGATCACAAATTAGTCACACCGGCTGATTTTGCATCTTGACCATTTGGTCAAAAGCGCCATAGGCTAAATTGACCAGATGGTCAGAAGGCTAGACGATCCGGATCGGCGCCGCAATGGGGCAGACGGAACCGGGCGAGCCTCAAACATCAGGCAAGAACGGCCGGAATACGGCCTGGCCCAAATGGCCGACAGAGGATTTCGCACCAGGCAAAAGAGGCCAAAGCCCGTGCCAGGTGCACAAGGAACAGCCAGGGGGAGAGGACCCGGCATGTCAGTGAAATTCCTGCTTTGCGCGGGCAGCTGACCTATGTCTTACTCTCCTCCATAGAAAACAACCAACAGGCGGTTCGCGATACGCGTTAAGGACCGCAAGGAGGACGCATGTCGTCATCGGCATCAGCAGCATCGAGCCAGGCTGCAACCAACAATCTTGAAGCGTTCTGGATGCCCTACACGGCGAACCGCCAGTTCAAGCAGAACCCGCGGATGTTCGTCGGCGCGAAGGACATGCACTACACCACCTCCGATGGCCGGCAGGTTTTGGATGGGACAGCAGGTCTATGGTGCTGCAACGCGGGTCACGGCCGCCCGAAGATCGTGGAAGCGGTCCAGAATCAAGTCGCCGAGATGGACTACGCCCCGGCGTTCCAGATGGGCCATCCGAAGGCATTTGAGCTGGCGGCACGCCTCACCGCCATGATGCCCTCCCCGCTGGACCATGTGTTTTTCACGAACTCCGGGTCTGAGAGCGTCGACACGGCCCTGAAAATCGCACTTGGGTACCAGCGCTCCATCGGTCAGGGCACACGAACCCGGTTTATCGGCCGTGAACGCGGTTATCACGGCACCGGTTTCGGTGGGATTTCCGTTGGCGGCATCGTCGCGAACCGCAAGCAGTTCGGCAATATGCTGAACGGTGTCGACCATCTACCGCACACTCACGACCTCAGCCGGAATGCATTCTCCCGCGGGGAGCCGAAAAACGGTGCAGAATATGCCGAAGAGCTGATCCGTCTGGTCCAGTTGCATGATGCCTCCACAATCGCTGCCGTGATCGTGGAGCCCGTTGCCGGATCGACAGGCGTTCTGATCCCGCCGGTTGGATATCTGAAACGTCTGCGTGAAATTTGCGACCAGAACGGCATCCTCCTGATCTTTGACGAAGTGATCACCGGTTTCGGCCGCCTCGGAACGCCGTTTGCCGTCGACTACTTCGACGTCATTCCGGACATGGTGACCACCGCCAAGGGCATTACCAGCGGCGTGATCCCGATGGGTGCAGTGTTCTGCGCCAAGAAGATCTATGACGCGTTCATGGACGGACCCGACCATTTGATCGAACTCTTCCACGGTTATACCTATTCTGGTCATCCGATTGCCTGTGCCGCAGCTTTGGCGACCTTGGACACCTATGAAGAAGAAGGTCTTCTGACCCGGGCGGCGAGCCTGGCCCAATACTGGGAAGACGGATTGCACTCCCTCAAGGATTGTCCGCACGTCATCGACATCCGCAATCTTGGCCTGATCGGGGCGATTGAGCTGACACCGATCGACGGTGCGCCGACGAAACGGGCATTCTCCGCGTTCCTGAAAGCCTATGACGACGGCATTTTGATCCGCACCACCGGTGACATCATCGCGTTGTCGCCGCCGCTGATCATTTCCGAAGCTCAAATCGACGAGTTGTTCGGCAAATTGCGGACGGTTTTGAACGCGATCGACTAACGGAAAGCCAGTCATGACGAGACCAGCCGCCACCAGCGAAACCCTGATCGATGATGACCGTGTCCGCGTGACCCGGTTTGACTTCGAACCTGGCGCGGAGACCGGCTGGCATCGTCATGGCTTCGACTACGTCATTACGGCAGTCACTGACTGCCAGATGTTGCTGGAGGAGCCGGGTGGCACGAGCAGAACCGTAACGGTTGCAGCTGGCACGGCTTACCGGCGCTCTGAAGGCGTGGAACACAATGTAATCAACGGCGGAGACAATCCGATGTCCTTCGTCGAAGTGGAATTGAAATAGGAGACAGGGCACCATGGCAGCTCCGGGCGAAAACCTCAGGATCAACGCAGACCGGCTGTGGGACAGCCTGATGGAAATGGCCAAGATCGGTCCGGGCGTTGCTGGTGGCAACAACCGTCAAACCCTGACGGATGCGGACGCGGAAGGCCGGAAACTGTTCCAGAAATGGTGCGAAGACGCCGGTATGACCATGGGTGTCGACACCATGGGCAACATGTTCATGACCCGGCCGGGCACAGACCCGGACGCCCTGCCCGTCTATGTCGGGTCTCACCTCGACACCCAGCCGACCGGCGGCAAATACGACGGCGTTCTGGGTGTGCTTGGCGGCTTGGAAGTCGTGCGCACGATGAACGGTCTCGGCATCAAAACCAAACATCCGATCGTTGTGACCAACTGGACCAACGAGGAAGGCACGCGCTTTGCCCCGGCCATGCTGGCATCCGGCGTGTTTGCCGGGATCCACACCCTTGATGAAGCCTATGCCAAGGAAGATCATGAGGGTCTGAAGTTTGGCGATGAGCTGAAACGCATCGGCTGGGTGGGCGATGAAGAAGTTGGCGCCCGCAAAGACAAGATGCACGCCATGTTCGAGCTGCACATCGAACAAGGCCCGATCCTGGAAGCGGAAGGCAAGGACATCGGTGTTGTCACACACGGCCAGGGCCTCTCCTGGACACAGGTGACCATCACCGGCAAGGACAGCCATACCGGATCCACGCCTATGCCGATGCGCAAGAACGCCGGACTTGGTATGGCCCGGATCCTGGATCTGGTCGACGAGATTGCCTGGTCCCACAAGCCGCACGCCGTCGGCGCCGCCGGTCATATCGACGTTTATCCAAATTCCCGCAACGTGATCCCCGGCAAGGTGGTTTTCACCATCGACTTCCGTTCTCCGGATATCAACGTCATTGCGGCGATGGAAGAGGATATGAAGAAAGGCGCAAAGAAGATTTGCGACATGATGGGCCTTGACGTCGAGTTTGAAAAAGTCGGCGGCTTTGATCCGGTGACGTTTGACGAAAACTGCGTCACCGCCGTCCGCAATGCGGCTGAACGCCTCGGCTACACCCATCAAAACATCATCTCCGGCGCGGGTCACGATGCTTGCTGGATCAACAAGGTCGCGCCGACAGCGATGATCATGTGTCCCTGTGTCGACGGATTGTCCCATAACGAAGCCGAAGAGATCTCCAAGGATTGGGCGAAAGCCGGCACGGATGTTCTCTTCCATGCGGTCGTCGAAACAGCGGAGATCGTGGAGTGAAAAAAGGCCGCCTTATCATTCGGCTTGGAGTTGTTCTCATGCCGGTGATGTGGGTGTTAGCCTTATCATCGTTCCTCAATCTTCAAACTCTGTATCAAAACTATTCGAACTTAAGCAGGCAACATCAGGAGCTCCAAACCGCTCACTATCAAGCTAGAGGAAGTGTTCTAAAAAACTCAGATGAAACGCTTGCTGAATTGTTTGAATACAAATGCAGTGCGATCGAGGACATTGTGTTGGCAACAGAAACGCTAGTGTGGCTCGGAATCCTGCCGTTGTTTGTTGTCTGGTCTATCATTGCAATCAGATGGTCTCTTTATAGTCCAATGCAATCATAGACTTATGCCCGAAAAGACAAGTGGAAACACTGGTGTCAGAGAAGGAATAATTGGTCCCGGATCAAGCCCGGGACAGCACTGAGAATAAGTAACATGCCGTCCCGGCCTTGAGCCGGGACCTAAACCTTGAAACAAATTGCCAAGGAAACCAATGAAACACGCGGCCCCAAAAATCATGCAGATCGGAAAGGCGCTGAGAGCAGCGGCTATCACGATGGTGTGTGGATTTGGGATCTGCGCGAGTTACACGGGATCGGCATTCGCGACGGCGAAGTTCCATGTCGGGGATCGGTGGGATTGGCAGCTCAAAGGACCTGCCGATCTCGATCGGGATGTCGAAATGCTGACGCTTGATCCGCGGCTTGTCACCGCGGACCAACTGCAAGCGCTCCGCGCACAAGGGGTCGATACGGTCTGCCATGTCAACGCCGGAACAATTGCAGAGACAGACCCTGGGTTTTCTGACCTTCCACCCGCTGTCATTGGCAGCGCGCACAAGACCAAGCCGAACGAAAGTTATCTGGATGTACGCCGCCTTCAAATGGTTGTGCCGGTGATCACACAGCAGATCGTTGCCTGCAAAAACCAGGGGTTCACCGCCATAGAGCCGGATGGTCTCGACGCTTACGCACAAGACAGTGGCTTTCCGATAACCGCGACGGATACGGTGCGCTATGCCACGACACTGGCCCATGTGTCCCATGGTTTGGGGCTCAGGATTGCCCAAAAGAATATCCCGGAGCTCACGGAAGTCTTGCTGCCGCATTTCGATTTCGCCATCACGGAAAGCTGTTTTGAAACTGGCACATGCGAGCAGATCGCAGCTTATCCAAAGGCAAACAAACCGGCCTTCAATGCCGAATACACCGATGTCGACATTGATTTTGCCAAAGCTTGCGCAGAAGGCGCGCGGCTGAACATCAACATGATCCGCAAGGACCGGCCGGTGACCGCACCGGTGACCTTCTGCCAGGCAGAGTTTTGATCAAACAGACGAGACAGGCGGTCGGAACGTAAACTCGAGACAGCCGAGCTAAAAAGGGGAACGACAATGGCAAGCAAAGTGATCAAGGGCGGCACCGTCGTCACTGCGGACCTTTCCTATGAAGCGGACGTGAAAATCGAAGGCGGAAAAGTCGTCGAAATCGGTCCGAATCTGTCCGGCGATGAAACGCTGGATGCGACCGGCTGTTATGTGATGCCGGGCGGGATCGATCCGCACACGCACCTCGAAATGCCTTTCATGGGCACGTTCTCCTCCGACAACTTTGATTCCGGTACCCGTGCGGCGCTTTCAGGCGGCACAACAATGGTGGTGGACTTTGCCCTTCCCTCGCCCGGTCAAGGTCTCCTGGAAGCCATCCAGATGTGGGACAACAAGTCGACGATGGCCCACTGCGACTACTCCTTCCACATGGCCATCACCTGGTGGGGCGAGCAGGTCTTCAACGAGATGGAGACTGTTGTCCGCGAGAAAGGCATCAACACTTTCAAGCACTTCATGGCCTACAAAGGCGCCTTGATGGTGAACGATGACGAGATGTTCGCCTCCTTCCAGCGCTGTGCAGAACTTGGCGCCCTACCGCTGGTCCATGCGGAAAACGGCGACGTTGTCGCAACGCTGCAGCAAAAACTTCTGTCAGAAGGCAACAACGGTCCGGAAGCGCACGCCTATTCCCGCCCGCCGGAAGTCGAGGGCGAGGCAACAAACCGTGCCATCATGATCGCTGATATGGCCGGTGTCCCGGTCTACATCGTGCACACATCCTCGGAGCAGGCCCATGAAGCCATCCGCCGCGCCCGCCAAAACGGCATCAGGGCTTATGGCGAGCCGCTCATCCAGCACCTGACCCTTGATGACAGCGAATACAAGCATCCCGATTGGGACCATGCCGCCCGCCGGGTGATGTCGCCGCCGTTCCGCGACAAGAAACACCAGGACAGCTTGTGGGCGGGTCTGGCCTCAGGATCTCTCCAAGTTGTGGCAACCGACCACTGCGCCTTTACGACCGATCAGAAGCGCACCGGTATCGGCGATTTCACCCAGATCCCGAACGGCACCGGCGGCCTCGAAGACCGCATGCCGATGCTTTGGACCTACGGTGTCGGCACGGGCCGTTTGACACCGAACGAGTTCGTTGCTGTGACTTCAACCAATATTGCAAAGATCCTGAATATCTATCCGAAAAAAGGAGCAATTTTGGTTGGCGCGGACGCAGATATTGTTGTCTGGGATCCGGAAAAAGAGAAAACAATTTCCGCCTCCAGCCAACAGTCTGCCATCGATTACAACGTCTTTGAAGGCAAGCATGTCAAAGGCCTGCCGCGCTACACGTTGACCCGCGGACGCGTTGCGGTCGAAGACGGGACGGTCAACCCGCAGCAGGGCCATGGTGAATTCGTCAAACGCGAACCATTCCAGGCGGTCAACAAGGCGCTGTCCACCTGGAAGGAACTGACCGCACCACGCAAGGTCGAACGCACCGGCATACCGGCCAGCGGCGTCTGATTTGAAACAAGCTCAGACCGCGATCCATATATCGCGGCCTGAGCTCTTGCCGGGCATTGCCCCGCGACCGTCGCCTGTAGGAAAAAGAAGAAAATGCTGACTGCCGCTGAAATTGAAGATGGACTGGAAGACGCCATGAGCTCACAGGCGAACCGGGTGATCGATATCGACAATTTGTCGCTCACCTTTGAAACCAACGATGGCCCGGTCCATGCGCTGTCCGATATTGACCTGAAAATCGAGGAGGGTGACTTCGTCTCCTTCATCGGTCCATCCGGCTGCGGCAAGACCACCCTGCTGCGCGTGATTGCCGATCTTGAGCGGCCAACAGCTGGATCAATCACCGTGAACGGCGTCTCGCCGGAAGAGGCACGGCTCAATCGCGCCTATGGATATGTCTTTCAGGCGGCAGCCCTTTACCCCTGGCGGACGATTGCAAAAAACGTTGCCCTGCCCCTGGAGATCATGGGCCTTTCCCGCGAAGAACAGCAGAAGCGCATCCAAAAAAACATGGAGCTGGTGAACCTCGCCGGATTTGAAAAGAAATATCCATGGCAGCTCTCCGGCGGAATGCAGCAACGGGCATCCATTGCCCGTGCCTTGGCGGTGGAACCAGATCTCCTGCTGATGGACGAGCCGTTCGGTGCGCTCGATGAAATTGTGCGCGATCACCTCAACGAGCAGCTGCTGCAACTTTGGGCGAAAACCAACAAGACCGTCGTTTTTGTCACCCACTCCATTCCGGAAGCTGTGTTCCTGTCGACAAAGATTGTCGTCCTCTGTCCGCGGCCCGGCCGGATCTATGACGTCATCGAAAGCGACTTGCCGCGCGACCGTAATCTCGACATTCGCGAGACGCCTGAGTTTTTGAAGATCGCCCACCGTGTTCGCGAAGGCCTGAAGGCCGGTCACTCCTATGAAGACTGAGGGAGCAGCTAATGTCTGACACAGCCCTCACCGCGCCGCCCAACACAAACCCATTTGCCGGTCTCATGTCCGGCACGCTCGGACCGGTCCTGGTGGTCGTGCTCGCGATCTTTGCAATCTGGTACATCGCAGCTGTTGCCTTGAACACACCGTTCCAGCAGGACATGTATAAGCGGGCCAATCAGACCGATGTGCCAATGAGCCAGATGGTAAGAGATACGTTGGCCCAGGAGCGCCCCGTTCTGCCGGCACCGCATCAGGTTATCGCAGAAATCTGGAACACAACGGTCGAAAAGAAGATCACGTCCAAGCGGTCTCTCATCTACCATTCCGGCATTACGTTGTCGTCGACCCTTCTCGGGTTTCTGATCGGGACATTGCTCGGCATCCTCCTCGCAGTCGGGATCGTGCACAGCCGCGTTCTCGACAAGTCTCTGATGCCCTGGGTGATTTCCTCGCAAACCATTCCGATCCTCGCGATCGCGCCAATGATCATCGTGGTTTTGAATGCGGTCGGCATCTCCGGATTGCTGCCGAAGGCGATGATTTCGACCTACCTGTCCTTCTTTCCGGTGACCGTCGGCATGGTGAAAGGCCTGCGTTCTCCGGAAGTCATTCATATGGATCTGATGCACACCTATTCCGCAACGCGCCTTCAAGCGTTTTGGAAACTGCGCTTGCCTTACGCGGTTCCCTACCTCTTCACATCCATGAAGATCGGCATGGCAGCCTCGCTGGTGGGCGCGATCGTTGGGGAGTTGCCAACCGGAGCCGTTGCCGGACTTGGCGCACGCCTTCTCGCGGGCTCGTACTATGGGCAAACCATTCAGATCTGGTCCGCACTTTTGATGGCCGCTTTCCTGGCCGGAAGCTTGGTAGCCCTGATTGGCGTCCTTGAAAAACTCACTTTGAAGCGCATGGGGATGGCGAGATGAGTGCACAAACTGTCTCAAGACGCCGGATCGACATGCCGGCCCTGCTCGCCTGGTTTGTCGTTGCCATGGTTCTTGTCGGGCTGTTCAGCACCGCCTTCAAACCGGATATCGGCATTCTGGAAGCACCGCAGCTTGCCTTGTGCCTCGTGCTTCTGGCGATCCTTGGCGTTCGGTATGAGCTTGCCTTCATGCGCAACTGGATTGGCGACTTGGCCCTCGGCATTGTCGCGGCCCTTGCTGCTTCGCTTTTAATCAGCGCGGCGGGCCGCCACGAAGGGGACGCCGCACTCGGGTTCTGGGCGCTGACAGCAGCGACCTGGGCAGCCTTCTGGTTGTTCGTGGAACGATTGGCGACCTGGAAGAGCCGGTCGCTGCTCACCACCCGGATTGTGAACCTCGCCATTCCGGCCATTTTCGGCATCACGCTGTTGGTCTTGTGGGAACTGATCGTCACCGGCGCTGGTGTTCCCAAGGTCTTGCTGCCAGCGCCGTCCGAGATCTGGCTGCGGATGACGACGTCTGTCCCCACACTTTGGGCCGATTTTCAGCAAACCTTCTTGAAGGCGGTTCTTGTCGGCTACGCGCTTGGATGCGGTGCCGGTTTCCTGATCGCGATCCTGGTCGACCGGGTTCCATTCCTGCGTCGCGGTCTTTTGCCAATCGGCAATCTGGTTTCCGCGCTGCCGATCATCGGTGTCGCGCCGATCATGGTGATGTGGTTCGGCTTCGACTGGCCGTCCAAGGCGGCCGTCGTGATCATCATGACCTTCTTCCCGATGCTGGTGAATACGGTCTCTGGTCTCGCCGCATCTGATTCCATGCAACGGGATCTGATGCGGACCTACGCCTCCAACTACTGGCAGACCTTGTTCAAGCTGCGTTTGCCCATGGCCATGCCGTTCATTTTCAACGCGCTCAAGATCAACTCCACGCTCGCCCTGATCGGCGCCATCGTGGCGGAGTTCTTCGGCACCCCGATTGTTGGCATGGGCTTCCGGATTTCCACGGAAGTCGGGCGTATGAATGTTGATATGGTCTGGGCAGAGATTGCTGTCGCAGCGTTGGCCGGCTCTTTGTTTTATGGCCTGGTTGCGCTTCTGGAGCGCGCGGTAACCTTCTGGCATCCGTCAATCCGCGGGTAACGCGTCTTGAAGGTGACCTTAGGACTGGTCTGATCGGAAACGCGCACTATGGTTTGGAGGACTTCAACTTGAAGCCCTTCATCCGCCCCGCATTTCCAAGAGCCGTTCGCCAATGCCAGAAGGCCATACGATCCATCGTGCCGCCCGTGACCACCGGAAAATCCTCAAAAATCGCTATTTAGCCATTTCTTCGCCGCAAGGGCGGTTCGAAGATGGTGCCGCCTGGCTCAACGGACGCCTTTGCGAAGATGTCGAGGCCTACGGCAAACACCTGATCTACCGTTTTGAAGGAGAAACCTTTCTCCACGTCCATCTCGGACTGTTCGGCCGTATCCGAAAAAGGAAACTGCCTGAACCCGAACCGCGGGGCGCTGTCCGTATCCGGATGATTGGCGACACTCATCTCATCGATATCAACGGACCAACGGCGTGTGAGATCCTCGATCCGGATGATCTGGCCATATTGACATCGCGGATTGGCCCCGACATTCTTCGCGCAGATGCAGATCCTGAGCGGGTTTACACCCGGATCTCAAAGAGCCGGTCACCCATAGGCAAGCTCCTGATGAACCAATCCGTTCTGGCCGGTATCGGCAACATCTACCGCAGTGAAATTTTGTGGCGCCAAGGCATTCATCCTGACCGGCCTGGAAAAGACCTCTCAAAAGATGACTTTGAGCGCCTCTGGGCCGATGCCGTGCATTTGCTCGAGATCGGCGTCAAACGCAACGCGATCATAACTGTCGATGAGGCTGCCCCCGGTCGGGGCCGGTATCGCGAGCGGGTCAATATCTTTGGCAAACAGAGTTGCCCCACCTGTGCGGGCGACATCACGCAGGTCGTAATCGACACACGCAAGGCATACTTCTGCGCAACTTGTCAGGCGGATTGAAACTCACCTTGGAACCTGCCAAGAGTGGCATCTTCGTGCGCAACAATTATCTGCCAAGGCCTCCAATGAAACCCAGCCGAGACATCGCCCGCCTTATCGAAATCATGGCTGCCCTGCGCACGCCCGGAACCGGGTGCCCCTGGGATCTGGAACAGAACTTCGCGACGATTGCGCCCTACACTCTGGAAGAAGCGTATGAGGTGGCTGATGCGATCGCGAAAGACGACATGCTTGAGCTCCGAGAAGAACTTGGCGATCTCCTCTTGCAGGTGGTCTACCACGCGCGCATGGCGGAGGAAGAGGATCATTTTTCGTTTCCCGATGTGGTGGAGGGCATCACCAAAAAGATGATCCGTCGGCATCCGCATGTCTTTGGCGATGAAACCGGTGAAAAGCCCGAACTCGTCAAGGGAATTTGGGAGCGCATCAAAGCGGAAGAACGGGCTGAAAAACGCGCTGAACGGGAAGCTCTGGGACTTGCCGAGCCGAACAAGGGATTTCTTGACGACGTGCCAACGGCCTTCCCTGCACTGCAGGAGGCGGACAAGCTCCAGCGCCGGGCATCCAAGGTCGGTTTCGACTGGAACGATGCCCGGCTCGTTCTGGACAAAATCCGGGAAGAGACCCATGAGCTGGACGAGGAACTCACCAAATCTGATCCTGACAAGGACCGGATCACCGACGAGTTGGGGGACACGCTTTTTGCCCTGGCAAACCTCGCCCGGCACCTCGATATCGACCCGGAAGAAGCCCTGCGCCGGACCAACCGGAAATTCCGCCGAAGGTTTGCAGCAATCGAGGACGTTGCAGAGGTAAATGGAACCACACTGGAAGCGATGAGCCTCGAAGAAATGGAAACGGCTTGGCAAGCTGCAAAGAAACAGGACCCAGCTGCAACCTGATCCTGTTTTGAGACTCGCAAAAACTAACCATACGCGTTTTGCCAAGGTTTACTTCGGGTCAGAATCTCTCACACTTCTGCAAAACACGATCGGAAGCACCAGACTTTCATGGCCCTCATCAAAGCTTTTGCGCTGTTTGCGATGGCGACCCTCACAGCTGCGTTTTCAGCACATGCTGAGACTTGGCGCATTTCAGCATTGGATTGGCCGCCCTATTCAAGCCCGCAAGAAAAGAATGGTGGCAGCGCTGTTGCCGTTCTCCGCGCGTCTTTGGCTAAGATCGGTGTGACCCTCGAAATCGATTACATGTCGTTCCCCCGTGCCAAGGCGCTTGCAAAAAGCGGCCAGTACATCGGCTATTTTCCGGCCTGGCCAGAAGAAATCATCGAAGGTTTCAGAGGCTCCCGGCCCATCATGATGTCTCAGGTTGGAGTTGTTCATCGTCAGGACAGCAAGGTTACTTGGCGCAACACGCACGATCTCTTTGAAAACTATCCGGTCGGGTATGTCCGGAGCTTTGTCTACCCGATTGAAATTCAAGAAGAGGTCGAACACCACGCCACCACGGCGACGGGCGTGGACACTGAACAAGATCTTGTTCGTATGCTTGCAGCCGGTCGGATAGAGGTCGCCGTGACCGATCCATCAGTCATGCTCCGCATCAGTGAAAAAATGGGTATCACCGGGCTGGTTGCCAACAAATACATTTTGTTTCGCAAACCGTTGGTGGTGGCCTTTTCCGGGGAATGGGAAAACGTCTCTCGTAGAGCTCGCCTCAATGCTATTTTGCCTCAATTCAGCCGGAACCAGCTCACTTGTTGCGCCTATCATCCCCCGGCCAAACAGAACTAGACACTATGTGCCTGCCCAAATGAATTGGCGCTAGTCCTCCAAGAACCAGCGCCAATTCCTGTCTTTGATCATCAACGCGCCACGGGCGACGGTATCGCTCCTGGTTCAGGCGCCAGTTGAGGTCTCCGCTGTGGCCATGCGGGTTGCATTCCGGCTGGTGCCCCGATGGTTTTCGGACCAATCGGATGAGCGTCCTCCGAGGGTGGACGCTGTTGAATGGTCCGTTTCGGTCCAAGACCCAAGGCCTGCCGCCACGTGCGGATTGGGTTTCGGAAATCAAAAACCTCCGTGTGCATCGGCAGTTGTCCTCCGGCCGTACGATAAGACTTGCAAGCAATCGTCAGAAGAGGATCCGGCCCGCAGGCGAAAAGCTCTGAAGACTGCCAGCCGGGCGGCAAATGGGCATCGAAGGTCTCCATGTTGAACCGGGCACCTTCCGCATCGCCGAGAAAATGCACTACCAGTTGAGGCAACCGTTTGGCCATTGCCGCCAGATAATTGAGATCGACCGCATGGTTCATGGACCTGTAGATATAAAACAAGTCAATGCGCGGCCCGTGGTCAGGTGACATTGCACCAAGAGCTGCCAGAAACGGGGTAATCCCTGCTCCTCCCGCGACCCAAATCTGCCTGTAGATCCGTTTCGGATCGGTTTGTGGGGCAAAGTCGCCAGCGATCCTGTTCAACAGCACCTCGTCGCCAACCTTGAGCTGCGTTTGCAGCTTCTTTGTATAATCTCCACGGTCGAAGATGACGAAACGCATGCCGTTCTGACTTGGCGCCGATGCAATTGTGAACGGGTGCGGTTCCCGAAGGCCTCGTTTGGCGCAGGAGAGGCTCGCATGTTGGCCCGGACACCATGCGACCGGCCCCCGGCCATCTCGCGGTTCAAGCCGGATATCGATGCTGTCATGGTTGTGCTTCAAAGCACTTACCTGCATTCGGCGAGGCCGGTGCAAATGGTGCGCGATGACACGCGCCATCGCAACAATGCCAACCACAGACAAGACCGCCAGCACCCACCAATGCACACTGAAATCTTCGACAGGGATGGCCGATAGGAAGACGTGAGCGACCGTGACGAGGTAAATTGGGCCCATTGCATAATGGGTCCAACGCCAGACATGATAGGGAATCGCCGGGATGAGCCCGTACAACACCAGGATCATGAGATAAATCCCCGCAAACGTCCCGGCGCGGGTACCAAACTCTTCCCAGCCGGGCACGATGCTTTCTCCGCGCGGTTCCGCCAGAATCCAATGAGCAAGGGTCATGATCCATGCCCAATGGGCAAAGATCCTGTGCACTTGGTAAGATCGCCCGGGACCACCCAGAAGTCCATCAACGATCCTTATCCGAGCGGCCAGCACCATACACACTGTCATGGTCACATATGCACCAACTCCAAAGGTAGCTGGTATCAGGTTTTCAGCTGGAACACCGCTGAGAAGTGCGCTGTAAACGACAGCAATAAAAAGAAGAAATCCGACATGCGGATAGATTAGTCGCATTTTATGCTCCCACCATGAATAGCATTGTTATGCCTGTCTAAGCTTCAGGTGGTTTCCCCAAATTCCCGTGCCGCATGTCTGAGTGCGTTGAACCGCTCTCAAATATGCCCCCAACTCGAAAAAACAGAGTGCCGGCGATCCGTTTTGGACCAGTTTTATTGTTCCAAGACTGATAGTTAGCGAAATGGCCGGAATTTCGGCGGCACTGAGACCGGAAACAGGAAATACGGCGGCAGGAACGCAATCACCGGTCATCAAACCAGGACGTGTACCGTCCCGGTCAATTAAAAAATGAACCCGTCAATTCGAAAGGTTGGCGCTGTTCCGGTATCAAAAGCCCGAAGGGCGTGTATCGGTCCGTTCTTCAGATGGATCAAACGCAAACTTGCCGAAGAGATCCCGGAACGGCCCACGTTGCTTGTCCGAGACCCGGACTTCCGCGGTCACGTATTCCTCGCCGTCGGAACGCTCGAGGACCTCAGCCATCTGGTAAAGCTTTGCAATCAATGCGCCTTCTGCGACTGGTAAACGGACCGACAGGATATCGTCATGCCGCGCCATGAAACTGTCAACGCGGGCACTCAGATGATCAATGCCCTCACCGGTCACAGCAGACAGGGCGACGGGCCCTTCACCTTGTTCTTCTAAGAGGAGTTTCGCCCGGTAGTCCTTGTCGAGGAGATCGATCTTGTTCCAGACCTCAATGATCGGTGCGCCAGTCAGCGCATCGACACCAAGTTCTTCCAAGGTCTTTTGAACGTCTTCGGCTTGCGCGTCCGTGTCAGGGTGCGAAATATCACGCACGTGGAGGATCAAATCTGCTTCCAACACCTCTTCAAGGGTCGCGCGGAAAGCGGCCACCAGATGCGTTGGCAGATCCGAAATGAACCCAACGGTATCTGACAGGATAATCTCGCGACCGTGCGGCAGCGTGATCTTGCGCAGCGTTGGATCCAGCGTTGCAAACAGAAGATCCTTGGCAAACACCTCTGACTCAGTCAGATGATTGAACAGCGTCGACTTTCCGGCGTTCGTGTAACCCACCAGGGCGACGACCGGTTGCGGGATCTTCTTCCGTTTCTTTCGGTGCAGTTCCCGGGTTCGGCGTACACTTTCAAGCTGCTTTTGCAACGCAATGATCCGTTCCTGGATCTGACGGCGGTCGGCCTCGATTTGGGTTTCCCCTGGGCCGCCCATGAACCCGGCGCCGCCCCTTTGCCGTTCAAGGTGCGTCCAGGACCGGACCAACCGGCTTTTCTGCCAGGTCAGATGCGCCAGATCGACTTGAAGCTTGCCTTCTTTGGTACGTGCGCGGTCGCCGAAGATCTCCAGAATCAAACCCGTCCTGTCGATCACCTTGGTCTTCAGGCGGCGTTCCAGGTTTCTTTGCTGAACCGGAGACAACGGGTGATCGATCACAACCAGATCCAGATCCTCGCTGGCAACAATGCCGGCAAGTTCAGCAACCTTACCTTCGCCGAAGAGCGTCGCTGGCTTGGGATTGTTTATCCGCACCACGCCAGAATGAACGATATCAAGGTTGATGGCCGCGCTGAGGCCAATCGCTTCGTCAAGCCGGGCTTCCGGGCTCCGGTTGGATCTGAGGTCTGCCTGGGAGTTTTCAGAACGAAGTTGGATGACCGGTTCTAGGATCATCGCACGAAAGCGCTGGGGCAGACGATCTACCCCAGTGTCTTTTTGTCTAAGAGATTTCTGACCCGGTTCTTCTGAACCATTGGATTTCGAAAAGTCGTCTTCGCGAGACTTCGGTTTCAATCAGCTTGCCTTTTCCGCGTTTTCCTCAGCCTGATCGAACAATTGAACAGGTCCGTTTGGCATAATTGTGGAAATGGCATGTTTGTAAACCAGCTGCGAATGACCGTCGCGGCGCAGCAGAACGCAGAAATTGTCAAACCACGTCACAACTCCCTGCAGCTTGACCCCGTTGATCAAGAAGATTGTGAGCGGTGTTTTTTGTTTGCGAACGTGATTGAGGAATGTGTCTTGTAGGTTTTGTGCGCGCTCAGCCATGTGTTCTTTTATCCTATTTGGTCCGAATGCGGCCAGGCACCCGGTTTTCTCCTGGCTGACTGTTCCAAGCACAAATCCTCTCAGATTATGGTGTACCCAGCCTGCCCGCTTTTTTATTGCCCATCTATCAGTGGGTCATCTGCCCTGACCCTCAAGTATCCCCAGCCCAGCATCATAGAGGGCTACGATTCACACCACCTTCAAATCAGTAGCAGTATGGAACAGTTCGCGCAATCGGGTTGCAACCGATCCGGGATGCCCATTCCCGATTACCTTGTCATCAATTCGTACAACAGGCATTGCGATATTTGTCGCAGCGGTAACAAACGCTTCCTTGGCATCATAGGCCTCTTCGAGGCTGAAAGGCCGTTCTTCGAAAGACAACCCTTCGCGCTCAACGAGGTCCAAAATCGCTGTGCGTGTGATCCCACGCAAGATACCGCTCTCCGCCGGCCGCGTGATCAGCTTGCCATCTTTTGTGACAATCCAGGCATTGGTTGAGCCGCCTTCGGTCACATTGCCGTCCGCGTCCACATACCAGGCCTCTTTGCCACCCTTTTCCTTCGCGCTCTGTTTGGCGAGAACATTCGGCAGCAGGGCAACAGTCTTGATATCCACCCGCGGCCAACGGTTTTCCGGGTAACTGAATACCGCAATCCCGGCCTCGGCTTGCGCGTTCACCGCAGCCGGGTTGGAAGAGCGTGCCGTCACAACAATTGAAGGCGCGACATTTGCCGGCGGGAAAAAATGGTCACGTTTTGAAACGCCGCGTGTCACCTGGATGTACACAAGCCCGTTGCGCACCTTGTTCCGGCGCACCACCTGGCGCAGCACAAATTCGACTGCCGGCCGGCTCATAGGCCAATCAATAGACAACTCGCTCAAGGACCGACCGAGACGGTCCAGATGGCGCGGCATGTCAACGATCTGGTTGTTCCAAACCTCGCAAACCTCATAGACGCCATCTGCAAACTGGTAACCGCGATCCTCAATATGGACTGCAGCTTCCGAATGCTGGACATATTGACCATTCACATAGGCAATACGGCTCATGAATTCTCCTGATCCCGGCAGGTTCTTTTTGAACCAATTGGTATTGCTACTGTTTTGACCGTTTGGTCAGACAAATGCAAGATCAGAAAAACGTCATACTGACTTAAAAGAAATCAAGACTGACGCGGAACATCTGCTCGACCTGCCGGACCCTGCTGGCAACTGCAAAGATTACGATCCTGTCTTTCGCCTGGATTTGCAGATCTCCATTCGGCGTCAGAACCTCGCCATCCCGGAACACCGCTCCGATCCGGATCCCGGACGGCAAGTCGATCATGCGCAACGGCCGCCCGACCAATGGCGACGTGTCGAGCGCTTCTGCCTCAACAATTTCGGCAGCGCCGTTTTGCAATGTGTGGACACCCCGGATCCGGCCGCGGCGCACATGTTGGAGGATCTTGGAAATCGTGACGGCGCGTGGATTGATGAAGGCATCAATTCCAAGCGCGTTGGTGAACGCCGGATAACTCGGGTTGTTCAAGAGCGACAAGGACCGTTTACAGCCAAGTTTTTTGGCCATAACGGACGACAGAATATTGACCTCATCTTCATTCGTGAGAGCAACCATCGTGTCCGCATCACCGGCATCGGCTTCGTTCAAAATTGTCAGATCCAGCGCACTGCCATGCAAAATGACCGATCGCTTGAGATCGTCCGCAACTGAAATGGCACGTTCACGGGATGCTTCGATCAGCTTGATCTTTGTACCGGCCTGACGCTGTTCCAAGGCCTTTGCAACATAAAGGCCGATATTGCCGCCGCCTGCAATCACAACCTTGCCGGCTTCCGGCTCTTCATGCCCGAAAATGCTAAGTGTGCGGCGTACCTGATCCCGTTTCGCGACAACATAAGCAAGATCGCCTGTGTAGATGGAATCGCTGCTTTTCGGCACGAACAGTTTGTTATTCCGGTACAGCCCAACAACAACCGCCCCGAGATCCGGGAACAGTTCTGTCAGCTGATGAAGCGGCGTATCGACGACCGGGCAGTCGTCTTCACACATGATCCCGACCACAACGACATTATCATCGGCAAAACGGACGGTTTCCACGGCACCAGGAAGGGCCAAGCGCCGAAGCACCATTTCACCGACTTCGATTTCAGGTGAAATGATCACGTCAATCGGCATGTTTTCGCGGGAAAACAGATTGCGCCAACGGCCCTGAAGATAGGATTGCGCGCGGATACGCGCGACCTTTGTCGGCACATTGAAGAGGGAATGGGCCACCTGACACGCGACCATGTTCACCTCGTCATACAAGGTCACGGCAACGATCATATCGGCTTCTTCCGCTCCGGCCTGGGCCAGAACATCCGGATGGGCACCGTGTCCGACAAAACCGCGAACATCCAGCTGATCGCCAATCGCATCGATCAGTTTGGGCGAGGAATCAATAACGGAAACATCGTTCTGTTCCGCAGCTAGCCGTTCGGCGATCCCGTAGCCGACCTGTCCGGCGCCACAAATCACGATTTTCATGGAAACCCCTTCCCGGCTCTTGCTATTTGGCTCTCACAGGCACGCTGGCGCGTTAGGTCATTCCCAAGGTCTTCAGCTTGCGGTGCAGCGCTGACCGTTCCATACCGACAAATTCCGCCGTGCGCGAGATGTTGCCGTCAAATCTCTTGATTTGCGCCTGAAGATATTCGCGTTCAAAGATTTCCCGCGCTTCGCGTAAAGGAACAGACATCAGGTGTTCCCCCGTACCGGAAGACGGAAGGCTCGGAAGCGTTTCGCCGATTTCGGCCGGGAGAAGGTCCGCGGTAATGGTGCTGTCCGGCTCGCCCCGACTCAGGATCAGCAGACGCTCGACATTGTTCCGCAGCTGGCGGACGTTTCCGGGCCAATCGTGTGTTTGAAGGACTGCCATGGCATCGTCGCCAATCGGGCGCAGCGGAATACCTGATGCGGCTGAAATTTGCTCCATGAAATGGCGGACTAGCACCGGGATGTCTTCCCGGCGCTCGGCGAGCCCCGGCACGCGGAGAGGCACCACGCTCAGGCGGTGATAGAGATCTTGCCGGAACAAGCCCGTCGCAATGTGTTCTTCCAGATTCTTTGAGGTCGACGACAGGATACGGATGTCGACCTGAACCTTGCCGGTTCCGCCAACACGCGAAAAACTCTGCTCCACTAACACTCTGAGGATCTTGCCCTGGGTTTCCGCCGGCATGTCGGCAACTTCGTCGAGGTACAGCGTCCCGCCATGGGCCTCTTCCAAAGCACCAATTTTGCGCAGGTTGCCGCTTTCATCCTCGATCCCGAAAAGCTCCTCTTCCATTCGGGACGGTGTGATGGTGGCCGCGTTCAAGACAACAAACGGACTTTTCGCACGCGGTGAAAGATCATGGATCATCCGCGCTGCACGTTCTTTGCCGGACCCCGATGGCCCGGAAATCAGAATTCGGCTGTTCGTTCCTGCAATTTTTTCGATAGTTTGGCGGAGACCGTTGGCAGCTGAAGAATCGCCAACAATGTCGCTGGTCTCCCCGCTTCTTTGGCGCAAGTCGCGCACTTCGCGGCGAAGACTGGAGGCTTCCAAGGCCCTTTCAACAATGTGTACTAACCGATCAGCTTTGAATGGCTTTTCGATGTAGTCGTAGGCTCCACGTTTAATTGCGGAAACAGCCGTTTCGATGTTGCCGTGACCGGAAATGATCACAACGGGCATATCCGGATCGGTTTCCTTGAACTGATCCAAAAGCGCCAGGCCGTCCAGCCGGCTTCCCATCAACCAGATATCCAGAATGACTAGCGAAGGCTTTCGCTCTTTCACGGCGGCAATCGCGCTGTCTGAGTCATGCGCCGTGCGGGTGCCGTATCCGTCATCGTCCAGAATACCGGCAATCATCTCACGGATATCGGTTTCGTCGTCTACAACCAGAATGTCATGCGCCATGGGCAGTCACTGCTTCTTCTTCGGTTTGGTCTGTTTCAAGGGCTTCAGACGGCTTCATGGAGAGCGTCAACCGGACAAGCGTTCCGGTGTCGCCTGGATTGGCCTTCGGCGCATCAAGCAATTCAATGCCCCCTCCATGGTCTTCAAGAATCTTGCGCACGATGGCAAGTCCCAGTCCTGTCCCCTTCTCACGTGTCGTCATGTACGGCTCCAAGAGCCGCGATCGATTTTCTTCCGGCAGGCCGATGCCGTTGTCGACCACATCAACAATTACCCGCTGCGGATCGTCTTCTGGATCACATTTGACGTGAACGGAGACCGATCCCTTGGGCAAATCGTCACCCGTCCGGGCCGCAACGGCTTCTGTGGCGTTCTTGATAACATTTGTGAAAGCCTGTCCGACCAGCCGCTCGTCATACGTCGCCAAAACAGGGCTCTCAGGCAAGTCGGCGGTTACGGATATGTCCGGGTTCGCCACGGACTGCATGAAGGCAGCATTTCGAACAGATTCCCGCAAATCGCTCGTGGTTTTTTTCGGTTTGCGCATACGCGCAAAGGAGGAGAATTCATCGACCATCTGCCCGATGTCGCCGACCTGGCGCACGATTGTATCAATGCACTGGTCAAAGACTTCGCGGTCCTCTTCGATCCGTTTGCCATAACGCCGCCGGATCCGCTCGGCAGACAACTGGATCGGTGTCAAAGGATTCTTGATCTCATGCGCAATCCGGCGGGCAACATCCGCCCAGGCCGAGTTGCGTTGCGCGGACACAAGGTCGGTAATGTCGTCCAGCGTCACAACAAAGCCGTGTTCCCGGCGGGTTGATTGCTCGCTCGTCGTGCGCACATTGATTGTCCGCAGTCGTCCCCCGCGCGTGATTTCAATCTGGGTTTCTGGCATCTTGTCGCCTTGCAAGGCCAGAACATCTGAAAGGTAGTCCGTCAACTCCGGCAAGACGTCCGGTAACGGCTTGTTCAGGATACGAATTTCTTCAACTTGCAGGAGCTCTTCGGCGGACCGGTTGACCAGGATGATCGATCCCTCATCGTCCACCCCGATAACGCCGGTCGAAACCCCAGAGAGGACAGCTTCGTTGAAGCGTCGCCTCCGATCTATCTGCTCGTTTGCCGCAAGAAGCGCATCCCTTTGACCGACCAACTGACCGGTCATTTTGTTGAAGCTCTGCCCGAGATTGGCTAGGTCGCCGCCGGCTTTTTCTGTTGGGACGGTGACAGACAGGTTCCCGCTCGCCACTTCATCTGCAGCTGAAATGAGACTACGGATCGGTGAGACCAGCTGATTTGCGAACCCGAAGCCGATCCATATCGCGGAAAGCAGCAGAACCAGAGCAACACCAAGATAGACCAGCGCAAAGGCGACCTGTACGCCGAACCGGCTGTTTTCCATTTGCTGGTATTGAAGTGCGCCGCTTTCGGCAAGGCCCATGTACTCCACGACACGCGGATCAAGACGGCGTACCGCATAAAGAACAAAGCCATCGTAGGCGGAGAGGTTCATCACGCCGCCGACAAGGTTCGAAATCCCCGGCGCGATTAGAATTGGGTCACCGGATTGTGCCTTGAAAATGCTATCTGCCGGCGGCAGTGGGATATCGGCGTTGGGATCCAGAACAACCCTAGTCACCACGTCGCCTTCGCGGTTGATGATGTAGGCCGCCAGAATGCCGCGCAAGGAGACCTGAGTTCGGAAGAACTGATCAAACCGGGTCGGTTCGAAATCATAAACCGGCTTGGCCCGGTCCAGATCGGTCCGCATTGCAATGAGATCGCCCCGCAGAACCCTTGCGTGCTCCTGCAAATAGGCCTGCGCCACCGTCAAGGCGTTGTCGATGATGGTGCGTGTTCGGTCCTCGAACCAACGGTCGAGCCCGCGATCAAGCGTCACCGCCGCCAGAATGGCCATCAGGATCGCTGGAACGGCTGCAACGACACTGAACAACGCCACCACTCGTACGTGAAGACGGGCGGCCGCCCGGCCACGGCGGCGGGCCTGAAGCAGTTTGATGATTTCATAGCCGATGAGCGCCAAAAGGATCACGGCCCAAAGGCCGTTGATCGCCATGGCCGTGACGATGACGTCGCGTGTCGGGTCGAGAGACGTCAGACCCATCAGGATGAAAAATGTGACCCCGATGGAAATGAGCGCCAGGATCATGACTGCAAGACCGGCGCGCCGCCAGAACTTACTGGCGCTGCCGGATTGCGCTACGGGATGTTGCGCGGATTCCAGTATCATTAGGCCCCTGGTATTTGCCTGCAAAAATTCGGCGCAGAATAACACGATCTGCGAATGCGGCAGACTTACCACACAATGTTGCGAAATTGCGACAAGGCAAAATCGTCCACCGACAAATTCAAGTGACAGAGTGACGCTGAATACTGTTCCAGCGTCACCGTGTGGAGCGCATAACCTGTATATCCAAATCCCGGATTTTCTTGCGCAATGTGTTGCGGTTCACGCCCAAAAGCTCTGCCGCCTTGATCTGGTTTCCTCGCGTTGCAGCAAGAGCCGCGCTGATCAGAGGGTACTCCACCTCCCGTAAAATGCGATGGTAGAGACCAGGGGGTGGCAGCGCGTCGCCGAACGTTTCGAAATATCCGGACAAGTACTTTTCAACGGAACCGCCAAGATCAACGGTTTCGGACGTCTCATCTTCGAGCGGATTCGTG
Source organism: Roseibium sp. (assembly GCF_965276855.1). GTDB lineage: Bacteria > Pseudomonadota > Alphaproteobacteria > Rhizobiales > Stappiaceae > Roseibium. Next base: position 5,173,753 of record NZ_OZ255700.1, on the reverse strand, counting down.
GACGGTTGGCTCAGCTCATGATCAAGCATTGCCTCGCCGATGACATCCTGCGGATAGAGCGCCGCTAACCTGCGCACAAGGTTTTCCAGTTCCCGCACGTTGCCCGGCCAACGGTACCGGCGCATGAGGTTCATCGCGCTCTGATCGACCTGCTTGGCCGGAAGCCCCTCTTTTTCCGCCATGGAAAAGAAGTGCCGCACAAGGTCCGGAATATCCTCAACCCGTTCGCGCAGCGGTGGGAGCCGGATCGGTACAACGTTCAGCCGGAAATACAGATCTTCGCGGAATAGTCCCTGATTGATGAGATGCCGTAAATCCTTATTGGTGGCCGCAACGATACGAACATCGGTTTTGATCGGCGTCCGACCACCGACAGTGGTGTATTCGCCTTGCTGCAGAACACGGAGAAGCCGGGTCTGCGCCTCCATGGGCATATCACCGATCTCATCCAGAAAAAGCGTTCCGCCATCTGCCTGCTCGAACCGGCCGGAGCTTCTGTTTTGTGCGCCCGTGAACGCGCCTTTCTCATGCCCGAACAGCTCGGCCTCGATCAGATCCCGCGGGATGGCCGCCATGTTGATCGCGACAAAGGGGCCGTTGCGCCGTTTGCCATAGTCATGCAGCGCCCGCGCCACCAACTCCTTGCCCGTTCCAGATTCGCCATTGATCATGACTGTCAAATCAGTCTGCATCAGACGAGCCAGAACGCGGTAAATCTCCTGCATTGCCGGCGAACGGCCGACAAGCGGCATTCCCTCACCGCTTTCCTCAAGGTCGGCCACAGGACGTTTCTTTGGCTCTTCCAGCGCACGCTGGACGATCCCGGTCAGTTCTTTCAGGTCAAACGGTTTGGGCAGATACTCATAGGCGCCCTTTTCCGATGCCTTGATTGCGGTCATGAACGTGTTTTGCGCACTCATAACCAAAACGGGCAGTTCCGGGCGCATCTTCTTGATGCGCGGCAATACATCAAAGATGTTCTCATCCGGCATCACCACATCGGTAATCACCAGATCTCCGTCGCCGGCTGAAACCCAGCGCCAGAGTGTGGATGCATTCGACGTCAAACGCACCGTATATCCAGCCCGCGACAGGGCCTGGTTAAGCACGGTGCGGATGGCGGCATCATCATCGGCAACCAAAATCGTGCCAGTCGGCATGGTCAGTCAGCCCTTATACTGCTCCGGCCCCAGGCCCGGAATCGGTGGTTGAATACGCTGGCATCAAAATCCGGAAGACGGTTTTTCCGCGCTGGCTGTCACACTCGATGACACCGCCATGATCGCCGATGATCTTGGCAACGAGCGCGAGACCCAGTCCGGAACCGTTTGTTTTTGTTGTGATGAATGGCTCAAACAGATGCGGCAGCAAATCTTCAGGAACGCCCGGACCGTTGTCCTGGACGCAAAACTCGAGCGGCAGGCTAACCTTGTCTTCCGTACCGGGTACGGACAGGCGGACACCGGGCCGGAACGCGGTCGAAATCCGGATTTCACCATCCGGATCGTCGCCAATCGCCTCACTGGCATTCTTGATCAAGTTCAGGAACACCTGAATCAACTGATCCTTGTTGGCATAGACCGGCGGCAACGACGGGTCATAATTCTCAATGATCCTGTTGTCCCGGGCAAAGCCGCTGTCGGACAAACGCTTCACATGATCCAGGACGACGTGGATGTTGACGGGGTCGCGCTCGATCGGCCGCTCATCGGAAAACACTTCCATCCGGTCGACCAGTTTCACGATCCGGTCGGTTTCATCCGTGATCAACCGGGTTAATGCCCGGTCTTCATCGGGAGCTGATTGTTCGAGCAACTGGGCAGCGCCGCGAATCCCGGACAATGGGTTCTTGATCTCATGCGCAAGCATGGCGGCCAAGCCTGTCACCGTGCGCGCTGCGCCACGCGACGTCAGTTGACGGTCGATTTTTTCCGCCATGGTGCGCTCTTGAAACATCAGCACCACGGCACCGGGCCGGTTCGCGACCGGTGCTGCATTGATGTCGACAATCTTCGGCGCGCCGATGCGCGGCGACCCGATATCGACCTTGTACTCGTTAACAGCGGCACCGCGCTCGCGAACCTGATCAATCAAAGTCAGCAGCGGACTTCCGAACGGAATGAACTCATTGATTGGATGCCGGCGCAGCACGGAGATGCTGGACCGCATGAAAAACTCCGCCGCCATATTGGCCGATTCAATCACCCCATCCGGGGCAACAAGCAGGACCGGGTGTGGGAGTGCATCGAGGATGGTTGGACCATCGCTGGCCAGAGCTTCGGTACGTCCCTTTGGAGTATCTCGATCCGTCACGCTGCCGTCCGTGTATTGCAGGAAGAAAACCAATCGGACGCAATCCGGACGACCTCATCCGATTGGTTCGATGTCATGATTGTCTTTTTGAGCGCAGCTGGCATATCCAATCCGCCCTGTTCAATGGACGTATCGAGGTACCAGCCGAGGTGTTTTCGTGCGATCCGCACGCCTGGCAAAACGCCGTAAAGGCCCAGAATTGCCTCGTAATGCTCAATCACCAGTTCGCCAAGCGCATTGCCTTGGGGTGCTGACAGGATTTCGCCCGTTTCCAGATAGTGTCCGACGAGACCCGGCAGCCACGGCCGGCCATATGCCCCGCGCCCGATCATGACCGCATCGGCACCAGATGCCGCCAACATCGCGTCAGCGCTTTCAATACCCGTGCAATCCCCATTGGCGATCAGCGGTACCGATATTTCAGATTTGACGGCCGAAATCGCGTCCCAGTCCGCCGTGCCTTTGTAAAACTGACAGCGTGTCCGGCCATGCACCGTGATCAGTTGCACACCGGCAGCTTCCGCCCGCCGCGCAAGCTCAGGTGCATTGATCGTGGTGTCGTCCCAACCAAGACGCATCTTGAGCGTCACTGGGACATCAACGGCTTCAACTGTTGCTTCAATCAAGGTCAAGGCATGATCGAGATCGCGCATCAAGGCCGAACCGGAGTAACCAGAGGTCACCTTTTTTGCGGGACATCCCATGTTGATATCGATGATATCGGCGCCCAGACCTGCTATGACTTTGGCCGCCTCGCCCATCCAGCGCGCTTCCCGGCCGGCCAGTTGAACGACATGCAGACCCCCATCCTGCGCTTCAGCGCGCATCTGGGTTTCCGCATCACCTTTGACGAAGGATTCGCTGGCAACCATTTCGCTGACCACCATGCCGGCGCCGAACCGGGACGCCAGACGGCGAAACGGCAGATCGCTCACGCCGGACATCGGCGCCAAGACTGCGCGATTTTTCAGGGAGTGGGGGCCGATCTTGATAGACTTCATGCCAGGTAGCGACGCGCTTTCACAAATGCTCATTGTCTGTGCATTTCTCATTCTGCCTATATACTAGACATTTCACAGATGGCAACAAGGGATAAATTGCGGTCAGGCCATTGATTTGGTTAAAGACGATCTCGTGACGAGGCAACTGCCCTTTGGAGATCCAACCCATGCCGAAAACCGCCGCTCTTGTTGTCGCCGCCGGACGCGGCAGCCGAATGGCGCAAGACGGCAGCACCACTCCGAAGCAATACCGGCAAATCGCCGACGCTCCGATCCTCTCCCATACATTGAAAGCACTCGGGAATCATCCCGCAATCTCAACTATTCTTACGGTGATCCACGCAGACGACGGCGATGCGTATACCAATGCCGTGGAGTCCCTGCCACAGAAAGTATCCTCAAAGCTCTTGTCGGCGGTGGTTGGCGGAAAAACACGGCAGAAGTCGGTCTTGAACGGTTTGAAAGCATTGGAAAAAGCCGACCCGGATTTTGTCCTTATACATGATGCAGCTCGCCCCTTCCTGAGCGCCGACGTATTGGACGGCGTCATCGAAGCATTAGAAGAAGGCCAAGACGGCGTTCTTCCCGCAGTTCCCGTCGTTGACACCTTAAAACGCCAGCCACAAGGTGCTAACAAGTTGGAAACGGTCGACCGCAGCGATCTTCATGCGGCACAAACGCCGCAGGGTTTCCCTTTCGCCAAGATCCTTTCTGCGCATCAGGCCGCGGCAGCTGCTGGTCACGATGACTTTACCGATGATACCAGTCTTGCAGAATGGGCTGGCCTTGTGATCGCACTGAGCAATGGTGATCCGGCGAACTTCAAGATAACAACGCCGGCCGACCTAAGCCGGGCACAAACTCTAGCAAAGACGTGGACCATGACTGCCTCAACTTATCAAAAACCGTCTCTGGCTAGCCTTCAAGATGTCCGGACCGGCATCGGATATGATGTTCATGCATTTGAGGCCGGAACAGAGGTCGTTCTTGGCGGCGTGGCCATACCTCATACCCAATCCTTAAAAGGCCACTCGGATGCGGACGTGGTTCTGCATGCGATTACAGACGCCACCCTTGGAGCGATTGGCGACGGTGATATTGGTCAGCATTTTCCGCCCAGCGACCCAAAGTGGAAAGGCGCTGACTCGGACCAGTTTCAGATCGACGCAGTCCGACGTGTCAAAGACCTTGGCGGCCGGATCGCCCATATAGACGTCACCATCGTCTGCGAGGCTCCAAAGATCGGACCGCATCGCGAAACAATCCGGGAATCCATCGCTACTATCTGCGACATTCCGAGCTCTCGGGTATCCGTAAAGGCGACAACATCGGAAAAACTCGGGTTTACGGGCCGGAAAGAAGGTATCGCAGCGCTTGCCAGCGTCACAGTCCGCTTGCCACTGACCGAAGATGAGTGAGATCAACATGTCAGGCAAAAATCCTGCAAACCTCTCAGATCTCGGCACCCTCGCAGCGTCCGTAATAGACGCCATGAAGGCCCGGAACATGATGGTGGCAACAGCAGAGTCGTGCACCGGCGGGCTCATTGTCGGGAGCTTGACCGATATTGCGGGCTCATCAGCCGTCGTGGATCGCGGGTTTGTGACCTATTCCAACGAAGCCAAAACGGAGATGCTCAGTGTACCGGCACAACTGATTGCGAAGGTCGGCGCTGTTAGCAAAGACGTCGCCATAGCCATGGCCGAAGGTGCGCTCGCCAAGTCCAAAGCCGACATCGCAGTGTCCGTCACAGGAATTGCCGGACCGGGTGGAGGCAGCGACGAAAAACCAGTCGGCACCGTTCATATTGCTGTTGCAGTGAAGAACAAACCGACGCGGCATTTGCATTGCTGGTTTGCCGACAATGGCAGGACCTCGATCCGACTAGAAACGGTCCAGACCGCCCTCACCGCTCTGCTAGACGCTCTGGACTAGCTGCTCAGTCGAAATTTTTTACCTCGCAATGAGTAGCTGTTTAATCGCTGTCGAAAGCACATTACCAAGCGTCCTGCTGGCGTGATTAGGGCCAATTGTGCAATGCAAATAAAACACCTATAAAACCGTCCGCCGCTTGGTAACCGGTGGTTTACACTGGCCAAGAAAGGCGTTTTACGACCAGGCCCGGCAAATGTAGGTTGCAGTCGTTGCAAACAAAACATTCGTGCCATGACGCTCAGAAACGCCCTTCTCGCGGCGATCACATTGTTGGTTCCAGTCAGTGCTCAGGCAGGTGGAATTCCCCAGCCTGGCGACTTCTATTTTATATCCCGGGATCAACAAGGCACGTTCGTTGGAAGCCACAAACTCTACCTGGAATACTCCCGAGGCTTGAAACAAGTCAGCTACTGCAATCGCGATTATTATGTTCGCAGTCACTCCGTCGCATGGACTCAGTTTGAGACCGAACTCGGCCGGACTGTTCAGATCGAGTACAATTTTGGCCGTGGATGGCGTCCGATCTGTCAGCGCCCGCAGGATCAGGTTGCCCTTGCTGATCTTGGCATCGACATGCAGCCGAGAGAATTCCTGCAGCAATCACAAAGTGACGACAAACCTGTCAGCCGCTTGAGCGCGATTAGCGGCATCTTTAACAAGAGTAAGACTGACAGCCGATACAAAAGCTACCATACGCGCTGATTTACATTCTGGCCGCGCCCCATGCCGCAGAGTTTATTTCATTAAAACTTTAGACAATTTCGAACCCCTTCAGAAATTTGTTCTTGAAGGATTTCGGTTATTCAAGACGTTGAGCAGCTTTGCTTTCGCGAAATGAGTTCGCGAATAAGGACCGGATATGATGATCCAGAAGACAGTAATGGCCGCCGCGCTGGCGCTCGCGTGTACCGCACCGACCCAGACCTATGCTGACCAACTTGAACCGGGCGATACCTACATCATTTCCCGGGACGGTCATCGCATTTTCCGCGGATCTCACCAGATCTACAAACGCATGTCTGAAGGACTTGTTGAGGTCACCTATTGTCAGCGCTCTTATTGGGTAAGGCACGCAACTGTGGCATGGACCCAACTCGAAGTGGACCGCGGTTACGAGCTCCGCGTTGAGTACAATCGCGGCAAGGGCTGGCGGCCCATTTGCGCCAATCCGGAAGAACAAGTGACGCTTGCCGACCTCGGGATCCATGACGACCCAAGGCTGATCATTCAAGAAGACGGCCCTCTGGTGAATCCAATAAGCCGCTTCGCTGCAATCAGCAAATCGTTTGGTTCAGATGAAAAAGCAAAGGGCTCTTACCACGCAGCAAAATGAGCTGAAAAAGCATGGTAAGGCTCGCGCAAGACAATTGCCGTAAAAAAGGATTGTGACTTAAAGACGAGAACCGAAAGCTGTACAGGACATTTGCCGATGACACGCGCTCAATGCATAGCAATCCTGACGTTTTTGCCAGCGATCACTCTGGCCGGGTCCAGTTTTGCGCAAAGCGACTACTATATTCGGTCACAATATCCGGATGGCACATTCACCGGCTCTCACGAAATTCTGACACGGCCGAAAGAAGGCTACTACCAGGCGCAGTATTGTGATCGCATGTTCTGGGTCAGCACGACCACCGTCGTTTGGACCGAGGAAGAAGTTGCCGCCGGTCGAACACTGATCCTGGAAGAAAATTTTGGTGAAGAACGCAACGTGTTATGCAGCGACAATACGGCCTTCGCCAGCCTTTACGACCTTGGCCTGGAGAAGCGGGAAATCGAAGCCCTTCGGGAGCCGGAAGGATCCTTCCAGACGCGGGCAAGCCGCATTCATACGATCCGCGACGCATTCAAGCAGTTCAAATAAATCAGCAATAGAGACCGGACTGACGCCTAGCCGCCGTAGACCTGATCTGCGCGGGTTTCGAAGGCGTTTGAAAACTTCCGGAACGCCTTATCGAACATGGCCCCCATCAACGATCCGAGCGCTCGGCTGCGAAACTCGTAATTGATGTAAAACCCGACCGTGCTCCGGCCATCGTCCACATCCTTGAACGTCCACTTGTTCTCAAGATGCTTGAACGGGCCGTCCAGATACTCGACCAAGATCGTCTTGCTCTCCGGCTGAAGTTCCACCCGGCTGGTGAATGTTTCTTTGAACATCTTATAGGCAACGGTCATGTCGGCGACCAGCACGGTGCGCCCGTCCGGCAATTCCTTCCGGCCACGCACATGAAGGTCCTGGCAGAGCGGCACGAATTTCGGATACTGCTCGACATCGGCCACGAGGCGAAACATGTCGTCCGCCTTGTGATTGACCTTATGCGAAGATGAGAAACTGGGCATGGGTTAGTGTGGTCCTATCGCCTTGCCAAATCCTTTAAGCGGGCCATTAGTGGCCGAGTTTTGTCTTGCGGGCCGCGCGCAGATCGGCGAAATCCTCGCCCGCGTGGTGTGAGGACCGTGTCAGTGGGCTTGCAGAGACCTTCAGGAACCCCTTGGCATACGCGATCCGCTCATAGCCCTTGAATTCTTCCGGCGTCACGAAGGACATCACCGGATGGTGCTTCTTCGATGGCTGCAGGTACTGACCGATCGTCAGGAAATCGACATCCGCCGCGCGAAGGTCGTCCATCAACTGGAGGACTTCGTTCCGCTCTTCACCCAAACCAACCATGATCCCGGACTTTGTGAACATTTCCGGATCCAGTTCCTTCACCTTTTGGAGAAGCCGGATGGAATGGAAGTACCGGGCTCCTGGGCGGACTTTCAGATACTTCGACGGCACGGTCTCCAGATTGTGGTTGAACACATCCGGGCGCGCTTCAACAACGATTTCCATGGCGCCATCCTTGCGCAGGAAATCCGGTGTCAGAACCTCAACGGTTGTTGTTGGAGACGTCTTCCTGATCGCCTGAATGACATCCGCGAAATGCTGTGCGCCGCCGTCGTCCAGATCATCGCGGTCAACGGAGGTGATTACAACGTGCTCCAGCCCCATCGTAGCGACCGCGTCCGCAACACCCTGCGGCTCTTTCGGATCGACCGGTCCCGGCATGCCTGTGCGCACATTGCAAAACGCGCAAGCGCGGGTGCAGGTGTCGCCCAAGATCATGAACGACGCGTGCTTCTTGGACCAGCACTCGCCAATATTGGGGCAGCCGGCCTCTTCACACACAGTTACAAGGTTGTTCTGCCGGACTGTGTTGTGCGTCTCTTTATATACGGGAGATGTCGGCGCTTTAACGCGGATCCATTTCGGCTTCCGCTGGACAGGGTTGTCGGGTCGGTGAGCCTTTTCCGGGTGGCGCGGGCGCGCTTCGGATGGGTCTTTCGGGCGATTGAGCGTGTCGACGATCGTAACCATGGGCCTTAAGTGTCGTTCTTTCCGTTAAAGATCAAGCCACAAAACTGTCATGCCTGCTAGCAAGTTGACGCAGGGCTGGCCAGCGTATTGAGACGGTCCTTCGCGCGGTCTGTCAGCGGATGGGACCGGCGGCTTTCATTGTTCATCTGGACGATGACGGTGACAGCTTGTGCAACCGCCTTCCCGTCCTGGAAAATTTTCTGATGCAGCTTGAAGGAAGACCTGCCGACATCCTGCACAACAGTTCCGATTTGCACGTCCCCCGGCCAGTTCACCTCAGCCAGGAAATCCAGCTCCAACCTTGCGATGACAAAGGATGCTCCGGTGTCCGCCAACGCCTCGCCGTAGATGACTTCCGTCCGCCCGGTTTCCAGAAAGGTCGCAAAGACCGCGTTGTTCACGTGGCCTTGGCGATCGGTGTCTGCGTAACGCAGCTTGTCCGATGCGGTCATCGGAAAATCAGATATGCGGGCGAAAGCTTCGGTCTTCATTCTTCTGTCTCAGTTGCAATCACGTAGATCGATGCCGGGACATGCCCCTGCGCCGTCTCAACATCGACTTGAACGCGTTGATACCCGGCTCCCTCGAACGCGTCTAGCCGGTCCCAGTGGTCTATCAGGTCTATCGAGACCAAAAGATGCACTTCGATGGTGTCGCCGTTTGGGTCGAGAACAAGGCCGGGGTACCCGAGGTCAGCGCCCCACCCGGCCTCTATCAAACGTCCCCGGATCACCCCTGTGGTCCAGGTTCCCTCAACGTTTTCGACATGATGATGGTTTACCCGGCCTGGCGCGAGCGTACCATATGTGGCGAGGCGATGGTCTGCCGCGAGCCGCACCATGGTTTATTTGAACACCTTCTTCCAGACGAACAGAAATAGGATCGCGCCGATCACGGCGATGATCAACCGATCAAGCACGCCACCGGTGACGTTCAGATTTAAAATGGACGCCAATTCACCACCGATCAGCGCCCCGACCAGGCCGACAATCAGGTTGCCCAGAAAGCCGCCCCGGCTGTTCAACACCCGGTGCGCAACAGCGCCCGCAATCAGGCCAATGATGATTGTTATAATCAAACCCATCGCGGGCACTCCTTTTTCAGGAAATCAGGCGATCAAACGCGCAAGCAGCACGATCACAACAGCGCCGATGGCCGCGACAACAATCTCATTCACATACGCATTGCCAAGATCAATGTTGATGCCAACGAGCTTGAACAAAAAGCCCCCGACAAAAGCACCGATCAAACCGGTGATCAGATACCGGATCAATCCGCCGCCGCCGACTATCACGCTCGCCAGCCAACCGGCGATAATCCCGATCGCGACCCAAATCAAAATTGCTTTTACATCCATATCAAACGGCTCCTCGACCAAATTATCTCTTAGGATGCTGTTTTACATCCGCTTACCAAAAAGCGTCGCACTCAATGCCTGTGAGGGAAAGATATCTTTTTGAACCAAACCATTAATGTGCCTACTGCGGCTACAAAAAACGCCATAAAAAAGGAACTCAGAAACTGGAAACGGCCTTCATCTGGGCCAAACCCGGCGAAATAGAATGGCGAAAATACAATTATGAATAGGCCGCAGAAGACCATTGCATAAATCTTGGCCCAACTTGATCTTGCTTTCGCTTTTGTTGATTTGGTCATTATTCGGCAGACCTAGCGTAGTCGGTCAATTAATATCCTCCCGAGCGGCAACAATAACGTTTTTCGCCGCCCGGTCTCGGACATAAATGAACAACTCCGATCAGGCGTTCAACACGCGGCCATAAGCATCGAGCACACTTTCCTTCATCATCTCCGACAAGGTCGGATGCGGGAAGATGGTGTGCATCAGGTCTTCTTCGGTTGTCTCCAGGTTCATCGCAACAACAAAGCCCTGGATGAGTTCGGTCACTTCCGCGCCAACCATATGCGCGCCAAGCAGCTCACCAGACTTCTTGTCAAAGATCACCTTGATCATGCCGGTGTCTTCGCCAAGAGCAATGGCCTTGCCGTTGGCGTTGAACTGATACCGCCCTATGCGGATATCGCGGCCCTGCTCTTTCGCCTTAGCTTCGGTCAAGCCGACTGAGGCAACCTGCGGATTGCAGTAAGTACAGCCCGGGATCTTGCCCTTGTCCATCGGATGAACGTTCGGCAGGCCTGCGATCTTTTCGATGCAGACGACGCCCTCATGCTCCGCCTTATGCGCAAGCATCGGCGGACCGGCGACGTCACCGATAGCGTAAAGGCCCGGAACATTGGTCTTGCCATAGCCGTCGATGACGATGCATCCGCGATCAGTTTTGACACCGACCGTTTCAAGACCAAGGTTCTCGATGTTGCCCTGTACACCAACTGCGGAAATCAGGCGGTCTGCTGTGATTTGCTGAACCTTGCCGTCCTTTGTTTCCACATGCGCAGTGATGCTGTCGGCCGCTTTGTCGACCTTGGACACCTTGGCTTCAGTGATGATCTTCATGCCGCGCTTTTCCAGCATCTTGCGGGCAAACTTGGAGATCTCGTCGTCCTCGACCGGCATGACATTCGGCATCAATTCGACAACGGTTACATCCACACCCATGGAAAGGTAGAAGGACGCGAACTCGATCCCGATGGCGCCGGATCCCATGACGACCATGGACTTCGGCATTTTTTCGGGCTTCATCGCCTCAAAGTATGTCCAGATCAGCTTGCCATCCGGCTCAATCCCGGGCAAAGCGCGCGGACGGGCGCCGGTGGCAACGATGATGTGCTTGGCCGTGTAGGTCCCCTCACCTTTCACGCCTTTGGGCACCGGATGTTGCGGCTGAACTGCCGGCTTGGACGGCTTGCCAACGTTGATCTCACCCGGCTTGGTGAGTTTGGCCTCCCCCCAAATCACATCGATCTTGTTCTTTTTCATCAGGAAGCCGATGCCGCCGTTGAGGCGCGCAGACACGCCGCGAGAACGCGCGACCACGTCTTTAACGTCCGCCGTCATCTTGCCTTCCAGCTTCAGGCCGAAGCTCTTTGCATGATTGGCATGGTCCATCATTTCCGCAGAGCGCAGCAGCGCCTTGGTCGGAATACAACCCCAGTTGAGGCAGATGCCGCCGAGGTGTTCACGCTCGACGATCGCAGTTTTCAGCCCGAGCTGTGCGGCCCGGATCGCGGTCACATAACCACCCGGCCCGGAGCCGATGATGATCACGTCATAATTGGTATCAGCCATGGTGTTTTCCCCGGCGAAAAGTAGAAACCTTGAAAAAAGCGCGGCAGAGACGCCGCGCTTTTGAGAGCCTGTCTTAGACGAGCATGCACATCGGGTTTTCAATGTAGCCCTTGAAGGCTGCAAGCAACTCGGCACCGAGCGCCCCGTCCACACATCGGTGGTCGGTGGACAGCGTCACGGTCATCACGGTTGCGATGGCTAATGCGCCATCCTTGACGACTGGACGCTGTTCCCCGGCGCCAACAGCCAGGATCGTGGCATGCGGTGGATTGACAACCGCCGAGAAGTCCTTGACGCCCATCATGCCCATGTTGGACACGGCCGTCGTGCCGCCTTGATATTCCTGCGGCAGCAGCTTCTTGGACTTTGCGCGGGCACCCATGTCCTTCATCTCGTTGGAGATGACCGACAGCGGCTTTTCTTCCGCCCGGCGGACGATCGGTGTGATCAGGCCCCCCGGGATGGATACGGCCACACCCACATCAGCGTGCTTGTGCTTGACCATGTTGTCATCGGTCCAGGACACGTTAGCGTCCGGAACATCCCGCAGGGCAAGGGCCAGGGCCTTGATGGTCATGTCGTTGACAGACAATTTATAGGCAGGCTTACCGTCCTTGTCGGTTGCAGCTGCCCCATTCAGCTGGGACCGCAGGGCCAGAAGCGCATCCAGCTGACAGTCCACCGACACATAGAAATGCGGGATGGTCTGCTTGGATTCGGTCAGGCGCTTGGCAATGGTCTTGCGCATGCCGTCGTGCGGAACGAGTTCGTAGGAGCCTTCTTCGAAGAGCTTCAGAACCTGATCCGAAGACGGACCTGCTGCCGGTGTGGCAGCAGCTGCTTTTGGAGCTTCTGCGGCTGCCGGCGCAGCTGCAGCCTTGCCGGTACCAGCTGCAACAGCTGCTTCAATGTCCTTCTTGACAATCCGGCCATGCGGGCCGGAACCCGACAGCGCCTTCAGATCGAGCCCGTTAAGCTGCGCCAGACGGCGGGCCAGCGGAGACGCGAAGATGCGCGTGCCGTCATTTGCAACCGGAGCCGGTCCGGCGGGTGCGGCCGGCGTCTCAGCCGGAGCGGCGGCAGCAGCTTCAGCTGGCACTGCAGCTTCAGCAGGGGCAGACGCCTGTGCTGCTGCCGGGGCTGCACTGATCGCGCTGGCGTCTTCGCCGTCTTCCAGAAGGACGGCGATCAGGTCATTGACCTTCACGCCTTCTGTTCCGGCCTCAACCACGATCTTGCCGACCGTACCTTCGTCCACGGCTTCCACTTCCATGGTCGCCTTGTCAGTTTCGATTTCAGCGATGACGTCGCCCGCTGAAACCGTGTCGCCTTCCTTGACCAGCCACTTGGCCAGGTTGCCCTCTTCCATCGTGGGAGAGAGAGCCGGCATGGTGATGTTAATTGGCATGTCCGATTCCCCCGCCTTAGGCCGTGTAGGTTACGGCTTTGACCGCGTCGATGACTTCGGCAACGCTCGGAAGCGCCAGCTTTTCCAGATTTGCCGCATAGGGCATCGGAACGTCCTTGCCGGTGACCCGCAGGATCGGCGCATCGAGGTAATCGAAGGCTTTTTCCTGAACCTGGAACGCAATCTCGGAAGACACAGAGCACATCGGGAAGGCTTCCTCGACAGTGACAACCCGTCCGGTCTTGCGAACGGAGGCGAGAACCGTGTCGATGTCGAGCGGGCGGATGGTGCGGAGGTTGATCACCTCTGCAGATATGCCCATCCCGGCCAACTCGTCAGCCGCCTGCATGGCGTAGGTCATGCCAATGCCCCAGGATACCAGGGTCACATCCGTGCCGCCGCGCTCGATTTTTGCCTTGCCGATCGGCAGGACGAAGTCGTCCATATCCGGGATATCGAACGAGTGACCGTAAAGGATCTCGTTTTCCAGGAAGATGACCGGGTTCGGATCACGGATCGCCGCTTTCAGCAGGCCCTTGGCGTCCGCTGCCGAATACGGCTGGATCACTTTCAGACCTGGCACATGCGCATACCACGAAGCGTAGTCCTGAGAGTGCTGCGCACCAACGCGGGCGGCAGCCCCGTTCGGCCCACGGAACACCATCGGCGCACCCATCTGTCCACCGGACATGTAGAGCGTCTTGGCGGCAGAGTTGATGATCTGGTCAATCGCCTGCATGGCGAAGTTGAAGGTCATGAACTCTACAATCGGCTTGAGGCCTGCCATCGCCGCGCCGACACCCAAACCAGCAAAGCCGTGTTCGGTGATCGGGGTATCGATGACGCGTTTTGCACCAAACTCGTCCAGGAGGCCTTGCGTAATCTTGTAAGCGCCCTGGTACTCGGCAACTTCCTCACCCATGACGAAGACATCGCCATCCCGGCGCATTTCTTCCGCCATCGCATCGCGCAACGCTTCGCGCACCGTTGAGGATTTCATAGCGGTTCCAGCCGGGACTTCCGGGTCTTCGACAGGTTCGGCGGCAACGGGCGCAGCAGGAACAGGTGCGGCAGGCGCCGGAGAAGCAGCTGCGGGTTCAGCTGCCGGTGCTGCAGCTGCCGGTGCAGACGCAGCCGCATCGGCGGCGCTGGCATCTTCACCCTCGCCAAGCAGGATCGCGATCTTTTCGTTCACCTTTACGTTGTCGGTGCCTTCGGCAACCAGGATCTTGCCAAGTGTGCCCTCATCCACGGCTTCCACTTCCATGGTTGCCTTGTCGGTCTCGATTTCGGCGATCACATCGCCTGCGGAAACTGTATCGCCCTCGGCCTTCAGCCACTTGGCGAGTTTCCCCTCTTCCATTGTCGGCGAAAGCGCCGGCATCAAAATGTCAATCGGCATAATGTCCCCCGGCCTTAAAGCAAAATGTCGGTGTAGAGTTCAGACGCGTCCGGCTCCGGATCGGTCTGTGCAAATTCGGCAGCTTCCGCGACGCGCGCACGGATATCCTTGTCGATCGCCTTGAGATCGTCTTCGGTAGCCCACTTGTTGTCGAGCAGACGCTTGCGGACCTGTTCGATCGGATCGTGCTCGGTCCGCATCTTTTGAACTTCATCCTTCGACCGGTATTTCGCCGGATCGGACATGGAGTGCCCGCGGTACCGGTAAGTCACCATTTCAAGGATGTACGGGCCTTTGCCGTCACGGCACCATTCAAGCGCCTTTTTGGACGCGGCCATCACGGCGCGCACATCCATTCCGTCGACTTTTTCGCCCGGAATGTTGAAGGACGCGCCGCGCTGCGAGAGGTCTGTCATGGAGGATGAGCGCTCAACGCTGGTGCCCATGCCGTATTTGTTGTTCTCAATCACATAGATGACCGGCAGCTTCCAGAGCTCGGCCATGTTGAAGCTCTCGTAAACCTGCCCCTGGTTGGAGGCACCGTCGCCGAAGAAGGTCATGCAGACATTGCCGTTTTCCCGGTATTTGTTGGCAAAGCCAAGGCCGGTTCCAAGGGACACCTGCGCGCCGACGATCCCATGACCGCCATAGAAATGCTTTTCCTTGGAGAACATATGCATGGAGCCGCCCTTGCCTTTCGACAAGCCGCCGCGGCGTCCGGTAAGTTCGGCCATAACGCCTTTCGGGTCGAGGTCCATCGCCAACATGTGACCGTGATCCCGGTAAGCGGTGATCATCTGGTCACCGTCGATCTTGGCCATCTGCATACCGACAACAACTGCTTCCTGGCCGATGTACAAGTGACAGAAACCACCGATGAGACCCATGCCATAAAGCTGACCGGCCTTTTCTTCAAAACGGCGGATCAGAAGCATTTCGCGGTAGGCGTGAAGTTCCTCTTCCTTGGTGAACTCGGCGATCGCAGGTTCGGCCTTTTTGGCGGAACTGCGGGTCCGGCTGGTGCCGGCGCTGGTCTTCTTCGCTGCTGCCATTTCCCTCAACTCGGTGTGACGTTTCCCCTAAGACAGGTTACAGAAACGTATCCCGGATGAAAGGGCAATCCAACATGGCAATCTCGCAATGCGATGAGGTGCTATATCTATGATTTATCGAAACTATTTTTTACATAACCAAATATTGGTTAAGTTGCAGAATTCAACTGAATTTTGGTTTATTGCGCCACAGCCTGCGGTTTCAGCACGACCAGCTCGTCAGGATGCACCAGATTGAGATAGAGCCGGGCCCGCTCATCCAGCATATCCGGATCGAGGCTCTCCGGGCGCAGCAAACTGACCCGGGCTGCAAGTTCCTGGCGCTCGGCGACAAGAAGCTGCAATTCGCCCTCAAGTTCGGCCACCTGACGCTCGATCATGGCACGGCCGACCACACCCAATTCCCCGTTCATGGCATGAAAGCCGAAATAGCCAAGCGCCGCAATAGCAAGCGCTGGGGTGATGAGACGGCGCAGAAAGGATTGTTTTCGCTGACGTGTGGCTGCTCGGGGCACTCTTGGGACCTTGAACGCTAAAACTGGTGGCCTCTTCGTTCGGCTACTATGGCGATTCAGACTTAATAGAGTCTTGATGCAGTTCTTAAACTTGCAACCATCCTCGGTTCCTGAAGAATAGAACTATGAGAGACGATCACGAAGAACGCGCAACTATGGTGGGTCGGCAAATTCGTTCGCGCGGCATATCTGATGCAGCGGTCCTAGCGGCTATGTCAAAAGTCCCGCGCCACCTGTTCGTGCCGTTTGAAAGCCGGAATCGCGCCTATGAGGATCGCCCGCTTCCAATCGGATTTGGGCAGACGATTTCTCAGCCCTATGTCGTTGCACTGATGTGTGAAGCCTTGAAAATCGAACCGGGATCCCGCGTTCTCGATATAGGAACTGGCTCGGGATACGCAGCCGCCGTCATGGCAGAGATGGGCGCGAAGGTCGTTGGTATCGAACGCAAGTCTGAGCTTGCGGAGTTTGCAAAGACCAATCTGATCCGCGCAGGGTATCCGACAGTCGAAATCCATTGCGGCGACGGCACCCTTGGATATCCGCAAGACACCCCATACGACGCCATCATGGTCGCAGCCGCCAGCCCGGCCCTGCCCGGCACACTCCAGAAACAGCTTACGATCGGGGGCCGTCTGGTGAACCCAATCGGTCCGTCCCGCCACCATCAACACCTGTTGCGGATCACGCGGCAGTCCGAGACGGATTTCTCATCCGAAACACTGGGCGAAGTCACTTTCGTGCCGCTGATCGGCGAAGAAGGTTGGGAGGGAATCTCGTAGAGCATCAGCGATAAATCACCTGCGGTCAGTGCACCAACGGCCGATCCAACGCGTTGTCAATGCTCTGTTTCACGAGCATCTTGTGCGCCGGCAGGATAGCCGCGAGATAGGCATAGCCGAAGAGATTGTGCCGCTTGCAGCATGTTGAAACGAAAACCTTTGGGTCTGGTTTCACCTGCCTAAAGACTGAAAGTCGGAAATCCTGATGCCAGTCGTCCTCGCCAAGAAGAATTTCGTTCTCCCGCACTTCATAGACTTTGAAGAACGCGATCCGATCTCCCGGCCCGACCTCACTGAGCGGTTTCGGCGGTGCTTCGCTCGCCAAATCGTCTGTAGACTTGAGATTTACCGTTTTCGCAAGCCGATCACGAAGCTTCAACAAACCCTGCGCCCAGGGCATATCGATCGTGGTCATGTGCTTCGCAAGAACCCGGATATCGCAGTCGATAAGATCCGGGCGTCCGGTCAAATCCCCGCTATAGACATCCATGAAGTCTTTTGAGGCGTGATAGGCGTTAAGGTGACTGTCCAAAGGAAGACTGGCGGCGGCACTCATCTGACGAACTCCGCATAAAGTTTTTGAGGCCGCGACCTTATCAGATCTGCGGCAAAACTCCGCGGACATAGTGCCGCAATGTCCACGTCCTCAAGCCGCCGCCAGTCGCGCTAGCTTTGTCAGGATCGTGGCTGTGCCCTTCAAACGTTTGTCGGTGTTTTCCCAATCTCGTGTCAGAACCACTTTCTGGTCCGGCCGGATCTTGGCGAGAACACCCTGCTCCGCGATGTAGGACACAAGGCCTGCCGGGTTCGCGAACTCGCTGTTGCGGAAGGACACAACGACGCCTTTCGGCCCAGCATCCACCTTCTCGACATTTGCCTTGCGGCACAGTCCCTTGATGTAAACGATCTTGAGGAGATGCTGGACCTCTTCCGGCATCGGGCCAAAGCGGTCGATCAGTTCGGCGCCGAAGGCGTCGATTTCCTGTGCTTCGGTGACATCTCCAAGCCGCCGGTAAAGCTGCAGGCGCAGCTGCAAATCGCCGACGTAGTCTTCCGGGATCAGGACGGGCGTGCCGATGTTGATCTGCGGCGACCATTGCTCCTCGCCGAAATCCGCGCCGCCGTCCTTCAGCTTGGCAACCGCTTCTTCCAGCATTTGCTGATAGAGCTCGAAGCCGACCTCCTTGATATGCCCGGACTGTTCGTCGCCCAAAAGATTGCCCGCGCCGCGAATGTCGAGATCATGACTTGCCAGCTGGAACCCGGCACCAAGCGTTTCCAGGGATTGCAGGACTTTCAGGCGCCGTTCGGCGGTGGGTGTGAGCGTCTTGTTCGCCGGAACGGTGAAGAGCGCATAGGCACGTGTTTTCGACCGGCCTACGCGTCCTCGTAGCTGATAAAGCTGGGCAAGCCCGAACATGTCGGCGCGGTGCACGATCAGCGTGTTTGCAGTCGGAATGTCAAGACCGGATTCCACGATCGTCGTCGAAAGCAAAACGTTATATTTGCCCTCATAAAAGGCGTTCATGACGTCTTCCAACTCGCCCGGCGGCATCTGCCCGTGCGCAACGGCAACTTTCAGCTCCGGGACGGCCTCTTCCAGGAAGTCCTTGCGTTCGGCAATGTCCGACAGGCGCGGACAGACATAAAAGCTCTGGCCGCCCCGGTAATGTTCCCGCAGCAAGGCTTCACGGACCACCAGCGGGTCGAACGGAGAGACGAAAGTCCGCACCGCCAACCGGTCGACCGGCGGTGTCGCGATCAGCGACAGTTCGCGGACGCCGGTCAATGCCAGCTGCAGTGTTCTCGGGATCGGCGTCGCGGACAGGGTCAGAACGTGGATGTCCGACTTCAGCTCCTTCAGCCGTTCCTTGTGCTTCACCCCGAAGTGCTGCTCTTCATCGATGATCAGCAGTCCAAGATCACGGAACTGGATGGATTTTCCAAGCAGTGCATGGGTGCCGACAACGATGTCGACGGATCCATCGGCGATGCCCTTCTTGGTCTGGGTCAGCTGTTTGGTGGGCACAAGGCGCGAGGCATGGGCGACATTGATCGGCAATCCATGAAAGCGCTCGGAGAATGTCTTGAAGTGCTGACGGGCCAGCAGTGTGGTTGGCACCACGACAGCAACCTGCCGGCCGGACATGGCAGCAAGGAACGCGGCACGCAGCGCCACTTCCGTCTTGCCGAACCCGACATCGCCGCACACCAGCCGATCCATCGGCCGCCCGGACGCCAGATCCTCAAAGACAGAATCAATGGCGTTCAGCTGATCGTCCGTTTCCTCGTAGGGGAATTTTGTGGCGAACTCGTCATAGACGCCTTCCGGTGTTTCCACCACGGGTGCCGTCTTGAGCGCCCGCTCCGCCGCTGTCTTGATCAACCCGTCGGCAATCTCCAGGATCCGTTTTTTGAGCTTGGCCTTGCGCGCCTGCCAGGCCCCACCGCCGAGTTTGTCGAGCTGCGCTTCCTGGTCTTCCGATCCATAGCGAGACAAGAGCTCAATGTTTTCAACCGGCAGATAGAGCTTGTCTCCGCCTGCATATTGCAATTCCAGGCAGTCGTGCGGCGCGCCGATGGCCTCAACGGTCTTCAGGCCGATGAAGCGTCCAATGCCGTGCTCCACATGAACCACGAGATCACCTTCCGACAATCCGGTCGCTTCGGTGATGACATTTGCGCCCTTGGACTTGCGGCGAGACTTGCGCACAAGTCGGTCACCCAGAATGTCCTGCTCTCCGATAAATGCGATATCGGAGAGTTCGAACCCGTGCTCGATGCCCAGAACACACAGTGCAGAGGTTTTGGCTGGAAGCTGTTCCGTTTCGTCCAGCGTCTCGACATTTTGTACCGCGCCGAGACCATGATCACCGAGGATCTGACCGAGACGGTCCCGAGACCCGTCCGACCAGCAGGCGATGACAGTGCGCTTGCCATTTTTTTGAAGCTCCCGGACATGGGTCGTCAGAGCGTCAAAAATATTGACGTCACCGGCCGTCCGTTCTGCCGCAAAACTGCGTCCCTGGCGGCCGCCCAGTTCGATGACGGTCTTGCCGCTGCCCGGCGGCGGCGTGAACGGATCGAGCGTTGCCGTCGCCCTGTCCGCAAGCGACGCCGTCCATTCGTCCTTGGTGAAATACAGCTTTTCCGGTGGCACGGGCATGTAAGGCACTGTGCCGGCACCCGATCCCATCTCGCGGGCTTCTTCACGGGCCTTGTAGTGCTCGGCAACCTGATCCAGCCGCTCACGCACGGCATCCACGCTGCTGGCATCCAGCACAACCGGCGTATCGCCAATGAAATCAAACAGCGTTTCCAGCTTGTCATGAAACAACGGTAACCAGTGTTCCATGCCCGCATAACGGCGCCCGTCGCTGATCGACTGGTAAAGCACATCGTCGCGGCTCGCCGCGCCAAAACTTGCCAGATAGGAGCGGCGGAACCGGGAGATGCTTTCCTCAGACAGCACCACCTCGCTCATCGGGACGAGATCGAGGCGTTTCAGCTGTTTGGAGGTCCGCTGGGTTTCCGGATTGAAAGAGCGGATCGATTCCAGCGTGTCACCGAAGAAATCAAGCCGGACAGGTTCTTCTTCACCGGGCGCAAAAAGATCGACAATACCGCCGCGCACCGCGTATTCACCGGTTTCGCGCACCGTCGGCGTGCGGGAGAACCCGTTCATTTCCAGCCATTTGGAGATCGCGGCCATATCGACCTGATTGCCCGGCGCCATGGACAAGGTCTGCTCGGCCATGAACGCCCGTTCCGGGATCCGCTGGACGGCAGCATTCAAGGTGGTAACCAGGAGAACTTTGCGCCCCGCCTCGATTCCGCGCGCGAGCTGGCCAAGCGCCAGAAGACGGCGAGCACTGATCGCCGGATTGGGTGAAACACGGTCATAGGGCAGACAGTCCCAGGCCGGCAGCTGAATGATCTCGGCTGCTGGATCAAAGTACCCGAGCGCCTCGCTGATCATCGCCATGCGCGTTGCGTCCCGGGCGACAAACACCAGCGCCAGCCCCTGGGCGGGTGTTTCTGCAAGCAAGCGCGCGAGCGCATAGCTTTCCGCACCATCGGGCACGCCAGCCAATGTCACATTGGCCTGGTCCTTCAACAGGCTGTCGAACACGAAAACCGTCCTTTTATTCTTATTTTACAAAGCCGGCCGGTCCAGCGGCTTCATGATAGGCAATGATCCGGCGGTAGAGCGGGCCGTCCCATTCTGCCGGCAACGGTTTGCGGCCCGTCATCCAGGCGTAAAGATCCTGATCGTGCGCGGTCAGAAGATGCTCCAGCTCACGCAGTTCGTCTTCATTGAGTTCATCAATCTTGGCGTTCGCAAACCCGCCGAGCAGCAGATCCATTTCCTTCATGCCCCGGTGCCAGCAACGAAACAGGATCTTCTTGCGCCGCGCATCCCGGCTGCCGGTTTCATTGTCATTGGTCGCACTCGGATGATCGGACATGGAGAACCTTCGGATCTGGAACCAGAAGAAAAGACAGACGCATGGCCTATCACCTTACCGGATCGAATGAAAACTGGCGACTATATAGCGCCCAACTTGCGGGATGTCAGCGGCCAAGTTCACAGAATGTTCCAATTGTTGCACTGAAGCCAAACTTCATGGCAGAACAGGTCCCGCCCGCTTCGCCGCCGTCTGACAAAGGTATACCACCTTCCATGCGTCCCCCGGTCCTTGATCCGCTGTTTGCTCCCGTCTCCACGCTGCCCGGGATCGGTCCGAAGATTGCCAAACTGGTCGCGGGACTGGTCGGCGGTCAGCCGGACCGGGAAGCGACGGTTGCCGATCTGTTGTTTCACATTCCGCACAGCCTGATCGACCGGCGGCATAAACCGGGAATCGCCTATTCGGAAAACGGCGACATTGTCACGCTGGATGTCACCATCGGGCGGCATTCTGCTCCGCCGCGGCATTCCAAGGCGCCTTACCGCATTTCCGCCTATGACGAGTCAGGCCAGATCACTTTCGTCTTTTTCCATTCCCGTCAGGACTGGCTTCTAAAAACCTTTCCGGAAGGCGAACGCCGGATCGTTTCCGGCAAGGTGGAGTGGTTCAATGACCGGCCTCAGATGGTGCATCCGGATTACTCGGTCTCTCCGGAGGAAGCCGATCAAATGCCGCCGATCGAGCCGATCTATCCGCTAACCGCTGGCCTTGCCTCCAAGACGCTGCAAAAAGCCATGAAAGCGGCGTGCGAAAAAATCCCGCATTTGCCGGAGTGGCTGAATGAGCCGTATCTCCACCAAACCGGATGGCCGGATTTCGCCGAAGCGCTAAAGACCCTGCATGCCCCGAAAGAACGGCAGGATGTCGAGCCGCAATCCCCATACATGCAGCGGGTCGCCTATGACGAACTGCTCGCCAGTCAGCTCGCGCTTGCGCTGGTGCGGGCCAACATGCGCACGCTCGGGGGGATTGAACGCAAACCGGACGGCAGATTGCAGGCGGCCGTCATCAACGCCCTGCCCTTTGAGCTGACCGACAGCCAGAAAGAGGCGATCAAGGACATCAACGCGGATCTCGCCCAACCCACCCGCATGCTCCGACTTTTACAGGGCGATGTTGGAGCCGGTAAAACTGTTGTTGCGCTGGCAACCTTGGCCCAAGTGGTCCAGACCGGCGCTCAGGGCGGCCTGATGGCCCCGACAGAAATCCTGGCCCGTCAGCATTTTGCGTCCATGGCCCCGATTTGCGAGAAGGCCGGCATCCGGCTGGCGCTCATGACCGGAAAGGACACGCAAAAGGAACGCCGCCTGCTTCAGGAAAAGCTGGATGCGGGCGAGATCGATCTTGTTGTCGGCACCCACGCGCTGTTCCAGGGATCGGTGACATTCAAGGACCTTGGCATGGTGGTGGTGGACGAGCAGCACCGGTTCGGTGTGCACCAGCGTCTGGCGCTCTCGTCCAAGGGGCGCGGCGTCGATGTGCTGGTGATGACAGCCACACCGATCCCCCGCACGCTTGTTCTGACCTGTTTCGGCGACATGGATGTCTCCAAACTCCTTGGCAAGCCCGCCGGGCGAAAGCCGATCAAGACTGTATCCGTATCGCTGGACCGCCTTGATGAAATCATAGGCCGCGTGGGCGCTGCGACCCGGGAGGGCCAAAAGGTCTATTGGGTTTGTCCACTCGTTGAAGAGTCTGAAAAAGTCGATCTGGCAGCCGTGGAAGACCGGCACCGGGTCTTGGAACATGCGCTTGGCCAACGGGTCTCTCTGGTGCACGGGCGAATGAGCGCGGACGAAAAAGACGCGGCGATGGACGATTTCAAGTCCGGCCGCACGCGGGTTCTCGTTGCAACCACCGTGATCGAGGTTGGCGTCGATGTTCCCGATGCCACGATCATCGTCATCGAACATGCCGAACGGTTTGGTCTCGCCCAGCTTCACCAGCTGCGCGGCCGGGTCGGTCGCGGCGACAAGCCGTCCTCTTGTGTGCTGCTTTACAAGGGCCCGCTTGGGGAAACAGCAGGTGCGCGCCTTAACATCATGCGCGAGACCAACGATGGCTTCCTGATAGCGGAAGAGGACCTGCGTCTGCGTGGCGGCGGGGAAATCCTCGGCACACGTCAGTCCGGGACACCGGGGTTCCGGATTGCCCGGGCGGATGAACATGCCGATTTGATGGAAGTCGCCCGTGACGATGCGCGGCTCATTCTTGAAACGGATCCTGACCTGAAATCAAAACGCGGCGAGGCGCTGCGCTGCCTGCTCTATCTCTTCGGCCGCGATGCCGCGATCCAATTACTGCGGGCGGGTTAACCAGAGACAAGTCTTCCTATCTCACGCGCATTCATCTGGTCCATCTGGTCCAGAATTGACCAGATGTCAGCGCCTTCTTGACCGAGGCAAGCCTGCGCCTTGGAACGTAATTTGCCTTCCAGGGTTTCCATTGGCAGCGGCGCTGCAAGATCAAAGGACGCTTCCCGGGTCGCGCCGTTTTTAAACGTCAGAATGCCCTCAACCTGCAAGTCAGTCAGGGTATCGTCGCCAATCACCGTCACTTTCTCTGCAAATGCTGCCAGGGCCAGATCCAGCGCCAATGCATCTGTGTACGTGTCCGGTGCGCCGGTCGCATCGCCGCGCAAGGTCATGCCGGCGAGCCAAGCATAGCTGAACTTGACCTCAAGCCCCGTGCGCGGCTGCTTGATGTCACAAACCTTCAGCCACCGCGGATTGGTTCTCAATACAAATTCAGTAACATCGTCAAAGGTTACGCCAGTTTCCTTTGCCAACAACACCGCCTCGATCATGGCATGCAATCCATGACAACAGGCATGAAGTTTGTATTTGTTGTCCGCAAACAACAGCTTTCCGCCCGCAAGGCCGTCCCAGTCCGCAGTTTCCAGCGGCAACCCCGCGTGATGCGTTTCCGCAAATCCTTGCGGTCCCATCAAGCCGTCGGCGCAAGATGTCATATCAAGGCGCGCAAGCTGGGCGCATTCAATGCCGTTGGAGGCAGCGATCCCGGCATTGTAGGGCTTGCCCATCGTGCCGAACTGTGACTTCAGGCCAGACGCCCGCGTCGCACACAGGCCGAGCGCCGCCCGCATTTGCTCTTGCGTTAGTCCGTATAAACGGCCAGCTGCGACCGTAGCTCCAAATGCGCCTGCGGTTGCTGTTTGATGGAAGCCGAGATTGTAGTGCGCGGCACCAAGGACCGTTCCTATGCGGATCGCAGCTTCCGCACCAACCACAAACGCTGCCAGAAAGTCCGATGCGTTGGCACCAATGTCCTCTGCTGCGGCAAGCGCCACAGGATAAATGCCGACCGACAGGTGCCCGATATGGGCAAAATGGGTGTCGTCATAATCCAGCGCATGACTGACAGCACCATTGATGAGAGCGGCCATTCTTGGCGGCATCTTGGGACCGCCAAATGTTGAGGCAGTTTGAACGCCCCCTTCGCTAACTCCAAACGCGCGGAGTTTTTGCGCCACCGGTTCTTCCACCCCGGCCCTGCCGCAGACCAGCCAGTCGAGCAACGAGAACTGGGCCAGCCTGAGAGCCGATGCAGGCAAATCGGCAGAAGACTGTGCAGAAAAGGCAATCAGATCATCAACAAAGGGCATAGATAACTGTCCGGGAGGAACACAAGACGGGTGTTCACCGTAGCCGAACGGCATACCTCTTGGAAAGCTTTCGTGGTGTTTGCGGTGTCTGTCCCAGCCCTGCTTCAGAAGCTGGTTTGCTAGACTTTCTCAACCTTTTTCAAACGTTCTGCCTGTTTCGGGTCAACAACCAGATCTTCGACATATTCGGGATACTCCGGGCTGACGAGACCTGCGGAGATCACCAATTTGGCCGCATCTTCGACGCTCATGTTCAACTCAATGACATCTTCTTTGGGAACAAAAAGCAAAAAACCGGATGTCGGGTTTGGCGTTGTGGGCAGGAAAACAGAGACGGTATCTGCCATGTTCTTCAGCTGTGAGGAGACTTCGCCCTTGGTGTCTGTGGAGATGAACACAATCGCCCACAGTCCTTTCCGTGGATATTCAATTAGGGCAGCCTTGTTGAAACTCGTCCCACGCTGATCAAGTACTGTCTGAAAGATTTGCTTTAAACCACTGTAAATATTACGAACAAGTGGCATTCTATCGACGAGGCGCTCGCCGAAAGAGATCAAACTGCGGCCCAGGAAATTGGCCGCTAGGAACCCCACGATCGTCAGAACGACCACCGCAACGATCAGACCGAAACCAGGTATCGAGAACGGCAGATAGGTCTCCGGATTGTAGACCCGCGGGACAAAGGGTTTGACCCAGCTGTCGACCCACTTGATGAACGTCCAGGTCAGCCACAACGTGATGCCGATCGGGCCGGTGATCACGAGACCTGTCAGAAAATAGTTCCGGACACGCGTTGCGGCATTAGGGCGGTGGGCTACCAAATGCTCATCATCTGCATTATGTTTGTGCTTGCTCATGAGCGGAACCTGAACATCGTTTGTGAGTTTCCATTTTGCATCCAGCCACCAGCTAGATAAGTATCTTTATCGCAGCGCGGTATCCTGCGCTTGAATTAATTTTCGGCTTTGACCGCAGTTTCTGCCGGAATCGGAGGCACGATTGCACCGCACCACGTTCATCATACTCGGACTGGCTTGCGTCGCGGTGGGCATCGTTGGGGCATTCTTACCGATTCTGCCCAGTACGATTTTCTTCATTCTGGCAGCCGCTTGTTTTGCAAGATCCTCCCCCCGGCTGGAAAAAAAGATCCTCGATCATCCCGTCTTCGGACCGCCGGTCATTTCCTGGCGCGAACACGGCGCCATCCCCTTGAATGCCAAGCTCTATGCCATAGCCGGAATGTGCTTTGGGTACGCTCTGTTTTATTGGGGCATTGCACCGCAGTTCTGGCTGGCTGCTGTTGTCGCGGTGGGTATGATCGGATGCGCGATCTATGTTGTGTCCCGTCCGTCTGGCCCCACTCCCAAGGACCAGGGCGCGGACACGATGTAACGCTCATCGCGAGCCATCGGCGGCCATCAGTCGTCCGGGATCAGACGTTTTCCGAAGGCTGCCGACGTTTCAAGCGCATAATCCATGTCCCCATAGAACCTGTGCACGGCGTCATTGTCTTTACGTACGAACAAATTGATCTTAGGGCAGCCAAGGCCGGTCAGATAGTCCTCGCACTGCTGCATGAGTTTGCGTCCATATCCGCCGCCTTGGTGCGCCGGATCGACACTCAAATAATAAACCGCGCCACGATGGCCATCGTAACCGGTCATCACCGAGCCAATGACTGTCTGGTCATTGATCAACACAAACAAACGGCTGGCGTCCACACTGAGACACCGATCAATGTCCTTGTCGGGGTCATTCCAAGCGCGCACCAGACCGCATTTTTTCCAAAGCGCGATGACATCCTGGCGGTGCTGTTCTTTAAATAGAACGATGTCTGACTTATCCGCATCCGGCATGGTCATTCGACCGTGACCGACTTGGCAAGGTTGCGCGGCTGATCGACATCAGTGCCCATAAAAACGGCCGTATGATACGCAATCATCTGAACCGGCAGTGCGTAGATGATCGGTGCAACGATATCCGACATTTCCGGTAGAATAACCGTGTCCTGCGCAGCGTTTCCGCTTTCTGCGGCACCCTTTTCATCGGTAATGAGAATAATACGGCCACCACGGGCGGCGACTTCCTGCATATTCGAGACGGTCTTCTCAAAAATCCGGTCATAGGGCGCGATAACGAAAACCGGAATGTTCTCGTCTATCAACGCGATGGGACCGTGCTTCAGTTCACCAGCCGCATACCCTTCCGCATGAATGTAGGAGAGTTCCTTCAGCTTCAGCGCCCCCTCGAGCGCGAGCGGGAAGCTGGTTGACCGGCCGAGATAAAGCGCGTTCGTCGCCTGGGACAGCGGTTGCGACAGTTTTTCAATCGCCTGTTCGCTGGCAAGCGCCTTGAGCGCAAGGCTTGGAACTTCGGTGAGTTCCGCCACAAGCCTTTTCTCGTCTTCTGCGGACAACACACCGCGTTCCCGTCCGGCCTGCAGGGCAAGTGCGGCCAAAACAGCCAGCTGACAGGTAAAGGCTTTGGTCGAGGCAACACCGATTTCAGGGCCGGCAATCGTCTGGAACACGACATCTGCTTCGCGGGCGATTGTGCTTTCCGGCACATTGACCACAGCGCCGATGGCAGCCCCCTGCTCCTTGCAATACCGCAGCGAGGCGAGCGTATCGGCTGTCTCTCCGGATTGGGAAATGAACAGCGCACTGTCCTTGTCGCTCATCGGCGTTTCACGGTAGCGGAACTCGCTCGCAATATCGATGTCGACCGGCAGCCTTGCGTATTTCTCAAACCAGTATTTGGAAACAAGACCGGCAAGATACGCCGTGCCGCAGGCGGAAATGACCAGACGGGACAGGTCCTTGAATTTCATCTTGTCGGCGCCCGCCACCTTGGCAGACTGCGCGCCGTAATCCAGATACCGGGACAGGGTATGACCGAGCACTTCCGGCTGCTCATGAATTTCCTTGGCCATGAAGTGCTTGTAATTACCCTTGTCCATCAGCGCAGCGGTGACAGATGAGCGCGCCTCTGGCCGTGACACGGGTAGATTGGCGGCATCAAAAATCTCGCAGGACGTTCGGGTCAGGACAGCCCAGTCCCCTTCATCCAGATAAGTAATCCGGTCGGTAAACGGCGACAGGGCAATTGCGTCAGACCCGAGGAACATTTCACCGTCGCCATGACCAACAGCGAGCGGTGATCCCTTGCGGGCCCCAATCAGAAGATCGTCTTCACCGGCAAACAGAATGGCGAGTGCGAATGCACCATTGAGACGGGGAAGGACAGCGGCAACCGCGTCCTTCGGCGAAACGCCCTTTGCGATCTCAAAATTCAAAAGATGCGCAACAACTTCCGTGTCGGTCTCCGTGTCAAGGACCGCCCCGGCCGCGGTGATCTCATCGCGCAAGTCGAGATAATTTTCGATGATGCCGTTATGGACAACCGCAACGCTGCCTGCCTGATGCGGATGGGCGTTGCCGACCGTCGGAGCCCCATGCGTCGCCCAACGCGTATGACCAATACCACTGGAGCCTTCCAGCGGTGTCTT
The DNA here is from genome assembly GCF_965276855.1 of Roseibium sp. GTDB lineage: Bacteria > Pseudomonadota > Alphaproteobacteria > Rhizobiales > Stappiaceae > Roseibium. The sequence continues at coordinate 5,145,171 of NZ_OZ255700.1, read as the reverse complement.
TTCAAGCGCGGCTTCAAGGTTACGCAGCTTTCCTTCCGCACGGCGGCGCTGAAGTTCACCGCCAACGAGCGTTGCAACGCCGGCAGAATCATAACCGCGGTATTCCAGCCTCTTGAGCGAATCCACAAGCCTCGGCGCCGCTGCAACCCCGCCCAAAATGCCAACAATCCCGCACATGCAGTTATGTTCCTCACATTACCCAAACCAAATCGTCCGCCCCGGTTTAGACGAGGCGGCGTGGCAAATTGAAATCAAAGCTTATTTCAGAAAGTGACAGTCCCGGTTGGAATGGCAGCTTGTCAGGATTTCTGATCCTTCGCCTTTTTCAGCTTGTCCCGGAGAACCTTTGCCATCCCGTCCTTGGATTGCTGGCGGGTCCGTCCGAAGGCCATTGCGTCAGCGCCAACGTCCTTTGTAATGACGCTACCCGCCGCAACAAATGCGCCATCGCCAAGCGTCACTGGCGCAACAAGGGTAGAGTTCGAACCAACAAACGAGCCTACCCCAATCTCGGTCCGGTGCTTCAAGAAGCCATCGTAATTGCAGGTGATCGTCCCTGCCCCGATGTTGGTTGCCGCGCCTATGCTTGCATCACCGACATAGCTGAGATGATTGGCTTTGGCCCCGTCTCCAAATTTTGCGTTCTTGGCTTCGACGAAGTTGCCCACTCGCACATCTTTTCCAAGGACCGTTCCAGGGCGCAAACGCGCGTAAGGTCCAACAACGGCACCGCTTCCGACATCGGCCCCTTCCAAATGACTGAACGCCCGGATTTGTGCTCCGGATCGGACTGTCACTCCGGGTCCGAAAACAACGTTCTGCTCAACGATGACGTCCGGTTCAATGATCGTGTCGTGGGATAAGAATACCGTTTCGGGCGCAAGAAGCGTAACACCGCTTTCCAGAACTTCGGCGCGCTTTCGTGCCTGAAAATCAGCCTCACAGGCGGCAAGCTGGGACCGTGTATTGATGCCTTGGGTTTCCGCTTCCGTCCCGGCAACAGCGACGACCTTCAAACCTCTGGCATTGGCGACTTCAACCGCATCGGTCAGGTAGAATTCGCCCTTTGCATTGTCGTTGCCAATCGTGCGCATCAATTCGAGTGCGTGGCGTCCGGAGAACCCCATAATGCCGGAGTTACAGAAGGTAATCTTCCGCTCTTCCTCGCTGGCATCCTTTTCTTCCCGGATAGCCAAAAGCCGCCCGTCATTCATGAGCATACGGCCGTACCCAAACGGGTTCTCGGCTTCAAATCCGACCACAACCAGGTCTGCACCTTCAGAAAGCGATTGGCGGACGTTGTTGATTGTTTCCGACGTGACGAGCGGAGCATCTCCAAGAAGCACCAAAACATCGTCGGCGGCTTCCTCCAAGGCAGTGGAAGCGGCAAGTGCCGCATGGGCAGTACCAAGGCGATCCGTCTGCACAAAACACCGCGCTTCGGGTGCCAGGTTGCCAACGAGTTTTTCAAGTTCCGGCATGTCGGGACCTGTCACAACAGACAGTCGGCTCGAGCCGGTTTGGCTGAGGACCTTCAGAACATGGCCGACAATAGGCAAGCCACCCACCGGATGCATGACCTTTGGCAAGTCTGATTTCATGCGGGTCCCAAGCCCGGCAGCCAGCACCACGGAATGGCAGCTTCGCAATGTCATAAACGCCTCAATTCACTTAACTTGGGCGGCGCGCCCAGTCACTTTGGCCCCTATATGCCCCGATCCACAGAACATTGAAAGATCTGAACGGCCTACAGTGCATATTACCGTTTCATTAACCATATTCAGCGCCAAATGAACTACCTTTCGAAGGATTCGAAGCGAGAATCGGGGAACAGGACAGTTGCAGGCGGCCAGGGCCAAAAAACCGATGCGGGAAAACATCCGCGACACCTTCACGCCATCGCGTGTCGGTGTGCTGTCTTGGGCTTTCGCCGCGATTGTGATGGGTTCCATTGGCATGGCGTCCTACAAATTCGGATCATCCACATCGGGCTTTTCGCCAGCTGGAACACGGGTCGCAAGTTTGCCGTTGCCGCCAGCAGGAGACGTCGGATCCACGGCATCCATCCGGTCCTACACGAGCCCGAACGCTGTTGAAGTGCTTCATATGCCTGCGCAATCAGCATCTCCAGAACCACCGACGTTGGATCAGAGCCAGATTTCGGTATTGCAGGATCAGATAGCCCGCTTGCGCCGCCGACTGAGCACGATGAGTGAGCAGAATGACGGCTATTCCCGCCGCATTGCTGCACTTGAATCGGAACTGTCGCGGCCAGTAGCCGCGATCCCTGCGCAAGAAACCCATACCTCTTCGACAACGGCATCCTTCATGAAGGACCCTGCTGTTCCTGATCTTGCGGATGCGTCCGACATCAAACGTCCGATGGCTCCTCTGCCAAAACCGCATGCGACGAAGAATACTCAAACCGCTGCGCTTGAAGCCCCGGCATCTGCAGATCAGCAAAATGAACGGCGTCCACCTTCCCGGCGCATTGCCATTAACTCCGGGCAAGCAACACCCGCCTTCGAGCCTCCGTTCACCTCACAGGCCCCGGTGAAAATCGTTCAACTCCCTTCGGCAGAGACAACTCCAATAACGACGGGATCCATTCCACAGGCAGACACCCTGTTGCCTCAAGAAGACTTCGACAGCACTCCATCAGGAACAAGTTTGCGGCCCAAGATTATCGAACCATCCGACGGTGTCGGCACTCTGCGTGGCGGCGGCTCAAGCACACTCAAGCGGAGTGATTTCGGCGCAATCGTTGGCCATTATGCCTCGCTTGCAGAAGCTGCCAATGCCTGGTCGAAGTTTCGGGAGCAGAATGAAGAACGCATGCAGGATCTGCGGCCCCTCATAAAGGAACGGTCCGCTGAAGGAGGTGTTTCACTCTTGGTTGGACCGTTTGGAAATGCCGCTGATGCTGCGGCGGCATGTTACTATCTACTTGACGTGACCAATGTCTGTCAGCCAGCGCTCTACACTGGAGCTCCGATGGTCTCTGCGGCCGACTTCCCGCAACAGACCTTTTAAAACTGCTCCAAAACGGCTCGTTAAGAACTTCTCCAATTCCAACCCATGAACGGCGTTTATCCGATGTATTGGAACGCCGGGAACGTCTCCAAAAGCCAGTACGAAAACACGGCCATCTGCCCGGTCAGGAACATGATCCCTGTCAGGACGAGGACGCCACCCATGGCCTTCTCAACAGTGCCCATGTGCTTGCGGAAGCGTTTCATGAAGCGCAGGAAGGGTTTGGCAAACAACGCAGCGATCAGAAACGGAATTCCGAGGCCCATGGCATAGGCTGTCAGAAGAACCGTTCCCTGCAGTACCGTATCTTTGGCCCCAGCCACAAACAGGATTGCGGCCAGAATGGGCCCAACGCAGGGTGTCCAACCAAATCCGAACGCAAGTCCAATGACATAGGCGCCTATCGGGCCTGCGGGTTTCTGGTCCACATGCACGCGAGCCTCTTTGTAAAGAAGACCGATCTTGAACACGCCAAGGAAGTGCAAACCCATCACGATGATGGCTGCCCCGGCGATATATCCAAGATAATCCAGATACATACGTATGAATTGACCAAGGAAACTTGCGGTAGCGCCGAGGAGAACGAAGACCGTCGAGAAGCCGAGCACAAAAACCAGTGCGCTGAAGAAAACACGCCGCGAGGCGGCCTCATCCGTGTCGTCTTCACCCGTCAACTGATCCAGTGAGACCCCGGCGAGATATCCGAGATAAGGCGGCACAAGCGGCAGAACGCATGGAGACACGAAAGATAGGACCCCGGCAAGGAGGGCGCCGATGATGGTGACGTCTTGGATCATTCCAGAAAATATTCCCTGTGGGCCGAAGCGGTCTTAATGCAATGTGTGTCTTTTATCCGGGCAAAGCTGCCGACACAAACACGCCCTGGTCACCATTTGGCGAGCGGTTATGTTAAACGCTTGCTCTTTGGGTACAGACGTTTCAGGGCAAATAGCCTTGATCTTGATAAAATTGCACTGCGCCAAGATGTAGCGGTGCTTCCGTTTTCGCTTCAAAAAGTTGGGCTCCATCCAGATCTGTGAGAGCTGGATGGACCGTTCTGAATCGCTCAATGTCCGACAACAGAGATTTTAGGACGGTTGAAACAGCATGAGCAGGCATTTGCTCGACAGTGACGAGCAATGCGCGCGTCCCGATGGTTTCAATCGCATTGTGCTCTCCATAAGCTCCTGAAGGGATCTCGGCGGCGCGATAATAGGCAGCATCAGCCACCATCTTCTCTGAGATGCCAGCACCGATCTCAATAAACCGAACCGGGCACACCTCTTGTGTTTCTTCAATGACGCCCGCTGGATGACCAATCACAACAAAATACGCGTCGATTTCGCCGGAGCACAGCGCTTCACCCAGCCCGGAGAGATCTTCTTGGGTAATCGCTGCGCGATCTTCCTCCGACCAGGGAAGGTGTTGCGATAACTGACCCCAGGTCGCGGCAGAACCAGAGCCCGCCGGACCGATGTTGATGCGCTGTCCTTTCAGGTCAGAGATGTCCATGAAACCCGAATCTGCTCGCACGACGATGGCTGCCATTTCGGTATGCAGTCCGGCAACGACCCTCAGATCCGCCATGGGCCCAAATTCAGCAAATACGGACGTTCCCAAATAAGCATGGTGTTGCCAGTCGGCCTGAACGATCGCGAAATCAACATCGCGATTCCGAAGTTGTTTGAGGCTCCCAACCGATCCGCGGCCAGCTTCAGCAGCACACCGCACGCCGTGTTCAGACCGGCTTTCGTTGACGGCCCGGCAGATCGCAGTGCCCGCCGGATGGTAGACACCGGTCACTCCGCCTGTGGCCAATGTAAGAAACACTTGGTCCTTTGCAGCGGCCGGTGCGGTCAAAGCAATACAGCAAATACTTGCAGCGGCGATGAGATAGCGGTTGCTCGGGATTTGCGCGATCACGGCCATGACCTTCTTGCCTAATGCACACGCACGCGCCAGTGTCTGATACCGTAGCACACTTCACCTCTTCCAAATGCTGATGCTGTGACTGCACCCATACCAAAGAGATGAAGCCGCGGCCAGATAAGGCAACAGCCGTTCGACACCGGGGTTATATTTCCCGGCCATGTTTGTCGTGTGAGCCGCGTCCCGGCTGCAAATGGAACCGCAAAACGCGACGTTATATTTTTGCTTGGTGAAGAATTGAGCCCGCTAAAACCTGGGCCCCTGCGTGCACCGCCTCAGTTGATGCGCCCGCCGTCGATCACTGCAAATATCTGGCCCTTCAGAGAATCTTCAGATTCGCCATTTCGAAGCCCCTCACGCCACTGATCAATAATCAAACGTAAGCTGAGCGTTTCCCGGTCATTTGGTAGATCTTTTACAAAGGCTGCAAAAAAACTGTCCAGACGCTCCCGATCGAGCGCTCCTTGATCAATCAATGCATGAATCAACGTCATTGTCGCCGCAATATGGCCTTTAACGAAATCAAACTCGATCGAGCTCATCTGCGTCTCATTATTATTTGTGTACATGTAGCCTCTCAATGTTGACATCAAGCTACAGCACTAAAGAACACGCCGCTAGATGACAGTTTTCGCAGTAGAAAAGAAAATATTTTCATAAATATGAATCAAATGAAGTCGTGATTATGTAATCATCGAAACACAGAACAGCGTATGTTCACCATCAATACCGATATACTTTACAAGCCTATCTGATACCTTTCCCTAATCAGTTTTGACGTGGAATGATCATTCTACCCACACCCCTCCCCGCATTTTTTACAGTCCTGTAGAAAAAATCAAAATTGCCTCTTGCATTGTGTCCGGTGACGGCATAAACACAGCGCCACCGACGAGATGCGGCGCAAACGCGGCACCATAAAACGTCGGTTTTGGTGAGAGCCGATAGCTCAGCTGGTAGAGCAACTGACTTTTAATCAGTAGGTCCAGGGTTCGAACCCCTGTCGGCTCACCAAATTTCTTCAAAGATAAATATCAGATCCCCCTAGAAGTGCAAACCGAGGTTTCGCAACCTTCTGCGCTGATGCATTGAGGCGGGTCAAATACGGACGTCAGTCTTCTCGGGGTCCCGCAACAAAATTTCCCTTCGCTGCATTTTGATACAGACTGCGATGCGCTCCAGAATCGCTATCAGCCGGTTCCACCAAAGAGATGATTCTGGCTTTCCCAAAGACAACACACAGGTATCAGTATTTGATCCCGACCGATGTCGATAAGGTGCAAGCGGCGCGCACCAATGCCAAAACAAAAAAGGCTCCGAAACGCTCCGGAGCCTTTTGTTTTTTTAACTGTGTGATGCGCAGTTTACGCCGGCTGAGCCCCTGTCTCACCGCCCTCAGACGGAGCCTGCGGCGGCTTGGCCCCAAACCAGCCTTTGACCGTTTCGCGCATGCTCTGGAGGCTTGCATAAAGAACCGGAATGAGCATGACGCCGATTGTGGTTGCGAAGAACATCCCGCCAAAGACGGCAAAGCCGATGGCTTTCTGACTGGCCGCGCCTGCGCTCGATGCGGTCATCAATGGAACGACCCCGAGAAGGAACGACAAAGCCGTCATCATAACGGCGCGGAACCGCAAATGCGCCGCCTCAATGGCCGCGTCCTTGATCGACATGCCGCTTTCACGTTGTTCGATCGCGAACTCAACGATCAGGATCGCATTCTTCGCCCCAAGACCGATCAACATGATCATACCAATCTGGGTATAGAGGTTCACATCCCCACCGGTCACGGCCACGGCCACCAACGCACCAAGAAGCGCGAATGTCACCGACATCAGGATCGCCACGGGCATCGTCCAACTCTCATACTGAGCCACCAGGAAGAGATAGGTGAAAATGACCGAGAGTAAGAGAATGAACATCACGATCGAGCCAGAGCCTTGCTGCTGCAGCGCCGTGCCCGTCCATTCATAAGCATACCCCGGAGGCATCGCTTCCACCGCCGCTTGCTCAACGGCATTTATCACGACACCCGTCGAAGCGCCGGGCGCTGGATCGGCCATAAGGGCCGCGGAGCGGAACATATTGTAGCGGGTCAGGATCTGCGGCCCGAGCACATTTTCCGTTGTCACCAAACTGCGCAAAGGCACCATGGTTCCGTCGGCTGAGCGGACATAGAGATTGCCAATGTCATCCACACGGTCGCGGAACTGTCCCTCCGCCTGGATCATGACCTTGTAGACGCGGCCGAAAATGTTGAAGTCGTTGATATAGAACGAGCCAAGATAGGCCTGAAGCGTTGTAAACACATCCGACACGTTCACCTGAAGCGTTTTGGCCTTCTCACGATCAAGATCGACAAAGACCTGCGGAACGTTTGCACGGAAGGTTGAGTAAGCCCGTGCAATCGCCGGGTTCTGGTTGGCCGAATAGACCATCGAGCCGACGGCGGATGCCAGATCCTGCGGACTACCGCCCGCGGTCTGTTGCAGCATCGCCTGAACACCGCCGGTGGTTCCAAGTCCCGGAATCGGCGGCGGGTTAAATGCGATGATGTTTGCGCCGGGAATTGTTGAGAATTCCGCCCAGAACTTGCCCAAAATCGAATTAATATCGAGACCTGGTTCCTGGCGCTCATCCCACCCGGTCATCGTCGCAATAACAAGAGCGGAATTCGAGGAGGTGGCCCCGTTGAGGATTGAGTATCCGTTCACGAGGACGATGTTCTCAACGCCAGGCGTCTTGGTCGCCAAATCCACGACTTGCTGGGTGACACCCTCTGTCCGTCCAAGTGCTGCGCCATCCGGCAGCTGAACATCGACCATCAGGTAGCCCTGATCTTCGAGCGGCAAGAAGCCCTGCGGCAAGGTACTGCCGAGCGTCATGATCATGGCCACCGCACCTGCGACCACCACGAGCGACAGGACAGCAACACGCACCAAACGGCGCACAATCGCTGTGTACCCATCCCGGATCGACATGATCCCGCGGTCAAAGATGCCCATGATTCCCTTAGGCGGACCGGACCGTGCCTTCAGGATCAGGCCACAAAGCGCCGGTGACAGGGTCAATGCGTTGATCGAGGATATGATCACCGAAACGGAGATGGTGACCGCGAACTGCGAATAGAGCTGTCCGGTAATCCCGGGCATAAAAATAGTCGGCACGAACACTGCAAGCAGAACAAGCGTGGTTGCAACAACCGGTCCGGTGATCTGCAACATCGCTTTGGCGGTAGCTTCCTTCGGTCCAAGCCCCTCATCGGCAATGATGCGTTCTACGTTCTCAACGACGACGATCGCGTCATCCACCACGATCCCGATCGCCAGAACGAGTGCGAACAAGGAGATTGTGTTCAGCGACATTCCGAGCGCCAGAAGAACACCAAATGTTCCGATGAGAGAGACCGGGATGGCTACGGTCGGGATGATCGTCGCCCGCCAATTCCCCAAGAAGATAAACACAACCGACACAACCAGCAGGAAGGTCAGGAACAGGGTAGAAATCACGTCGTTCAAAGACTGCTGCACGAAATCCGTGGTGTCGAACGGCACGCCATATTCAACATCCTCCGGGAAGTTTTCCGAGAGCGACTCAAGACGTGCTTTCACAGCATCTGCAACGGCGAGTGCATTCGCGCCCGGTGCCTGGTAAATCGCCAGAACCGTCGATGGCTGACCATTGAACTGACCGCTTGCATTGTAGAACTGTGCGCCGCGCTCCACGCGGGCCACATCCCCGATCGTCACGACCGCGCCATCGGAACCGGTCCGCAGCACGATTTGTTCGAATTGCTCGGCTTCCGCCAAACGGCCTTCCGCCTTGATCGTGTACTGGAACTGCTGCCCCGCCGGCACGGGCGGCGCCCCGATCTGGCCCGCTGCCACCTGAATGTTCTGATCACGAACCGCGTTGATGAAATCTGTCGGTGTCATGCCAAGGCTGGCAAGCCGATCCGGATCCAGCCAGATGCGCATCGCATAGGCAAAATCCGTCATCACATCCGCGCGGCCGACACCCTGCACGCGCGCAAGCGAATCCTTCATGTAAATCGAAGCGTAGTTCGACAGAAACAGCTCGTCATAGGTGCCATTCGGGGAATAAAGCGTGACAACCAGCAGCATGTTCGTGCTTGCCTTTTGCACTGTGACCCCGTTTTGCGTCACTTCAGATGGCAATTGGCTGGTCGCCTGGCTGACCCGGTTCTGCACGTTGACCGTTGCGATATCCGGGTCTGTTCCGACGGCAAAGGTGACATTAAGTGAATAATTGCCGCTGTCGTTGCTGGTTGACTGCATGTAGATCATGTCGTCAACGCCGTTCACCTGCGCCTCAATCGGCGCGGCAACCGTTTCTTCCAAAACCTCGGCGTTCGCGCCGGTATAGGTGGCAGCAACATTCACCACCGGAGGGGTAATATTTGGAAACTGCTCAACCGGCAGAGACACATATCCCAACAAGCCGGCGAGCGTAATCACAATGGAAATGACCAGCGCGAACTTCGGCCGGTAGATAAAAAAGCGTGAAAACATTTAGCTGCTCTCCGCCGGCTGTGAGGCAAGAACCGGATCGACCTCAACGCCCGGGCGGACTTTCTGCAGCCCTTCGACAATCACTTCGGCGCCCTCATCGAGGCCCTTTTTAACAACGAAGTTCGTGTCGACCTGCTGACCCAGATCCAGATAGACCTGCTTCACGGTCTTGTCGTCGGCGACCTGAAGCGCAAAATCGCCCTGCTGATCCCGCTGGATTGCAGATTGCGGCACCACAAGGGCTGTTTCTGTTTCGGGAGCCTCAAGAATGACGGTGACATAGGTCCCAGCCAGCAGGCGGATGTCTTCGTTGGCAAACTGGCCGCGGAAAGCGATCGTCCCGGTGGTTGGGTCGACTGCATTGTCGATATAAACGATTTTGCCAACTTCCTCATATTGCTGACCGTTCGGCAGGATCAGCTTGATATCAGGAGACTTGCTCGCATCAATGTCAGACGGATTGATGCCGTGGTTCTTTACAGCATTGAGATACTCAGACTCGCTCACGGAGAAATTCACGTAGACCGGTGCAAGTCGAATGAGCTTGGCAAGCGGCTGGGTGTTGGGTCCAACCACTTCGCCCACACTGTAGGTCGTCTTGCCCATCTGGCCGGGGAATGGCGCAGAGACATCCGTATAGCTAAGGTTTAGCTCGGCTTGTTTCTGAGCGGATTCAGCGGCCTCAACCAAGGCTTCGGCTTGCTCTTTCTGAGCCAGTGTCGCTTCGTAAGCAGCTTCAGAAACATGACCCTTTTCAAAAAGATCCTTGTCGCGCTTTTCGTCAGCTGCCTTCAGCGCCGCATCAGCCTTGGCGCTGGCGACATCTGCCTTGGCCTTCAACAAAGATGCCTCGTACTGGGCCTTTTCAATCGTGAAAAGCTGATCGCCCTTTTTGACGACCGACCCATCCGGCACAGCCTTGTTTTCCAGGAACCCACTGACCCGGGCAACCAGGTCAACCTGATCGACAGCGGCGACCTGACCCACAAAGCGCGCACTCTGTCGAATGTCGGTTTTTTCGATCTTCGCAACAGTCACTGCCGGAGGCGGTGGTGCTTCAGCCTGCTGATTTGCGCTGTTATCAGAACATCCTGCGAGGACAGCAGCAGCTAATAACGGTGCAGCGGCGAAACGGGTTTTGAGGCTAAAACGCTCAAAAAACATAAGGGTAGGCTCCCACGTGATGGCCAATCCGGCCAGACCAGTGATTTGCCTTTCACTATAAAAGGAGTTCCCGTTTCAACAAGCGATTATTCAACTTTCACAGTGCGCAAGGTCCGGAAGCCGCTGGGGTATTTTCAACGAACTACCCGGGCGAAGACCTGAGTATCTGCAGAATTGTTGTAATAAAGAGGCCGATCGAATGAGCCGGCAAAGGAATTTCTCAGCTTACGCCAACGCATACGAAAGCGCCTATACTGGGAATACTTCACGCATGATGTTCGGCTCAGCGGCCACCACCGCGGCCGACTCGCCGAGGCGGCGGCTCAATATATTTGCCGCCGACATATGTACCGGGTTCGCCAGGCGTTGCGCCAGTTCCACCGCCCGTTGTCGGGGAACATCCAACCAATACCGCGCCGATCAGAAGCGTCGGGGCAAGAACACGGAGTGACCTTTTGGACTGATTAGCATTCATGAGACAACGTCCATCCAAATCATCCGGCAAGAGGCGCAAATCACATCACTCAACTTGAGCTTGGGCCGGTAGCTATAATTTGAAGTCAATCGAGCGTGTATTCAAGGGGCACAGCGGACCAACCCGCATAGATCAGCGCCCGCCGCCCATCCCGCTACCGACAAATCGAGGCGGCGGGGCATTGTATTTTCCATTCGTGAAAGTCCCGACTTCTCCTGTCGAGCTTTGACCACTGTTTGTGGTTGGAGAACATCCGGCCAAGACAGCACCGGTTAAAAGCATCGGAACCAGAAATCGGGATGCATATTTAAGTTTTTCAGGTCTCATCAGATACCATCCGTTCAATTAATCTGACAGATGCAACAGTCACGCCTAAACAAAGCTGCCACAGAGTGGATCTCTATCAGGTAACCGTTACAAGTTTCGGCACGGAAAATAGACCGATAAGTGCGTGTTATCGCCCACCACCGGATTGTCCGCGTCCGACTTGCCGTGGCGGCGGCTCAACATACGTTCCATTAGAAAAGCCACTGGGGCTTCCGCCAGTATTGGCGGTCGGCGAGCAGCCAGCCAACACAATCGCCGAAACTGCGGCAATGGCAGTCTTTGACGCCAAAGCCTCAAACCGCATCTTGATCATGACAAACACACGCTCCGAGATCCAAATCGCGAGTCGAAAACGATCGCGTTCTTAATCGGATATATTGCGACTTAGAGTTTCAACAAGGGCTGTCGCGAAGACGTGACTGGTGCTGGTGAGTGTTATCCCTGCGTGGCAGAGGCAGTCCAAGAAGTGAAAATCAGCCAGTCGGGCTTAAGATAAGCGTCAGGCCAAACAAATCATTTGCAGGCACAACTTGCCGCGTTTTCAAACCTTTGCAGCCGACCTCGAGCGCTGCGATTTGCGGAAGGTCGCCTGACACCGCATCGGCGGCCTTATCCCCGATCAAGGACCTGTAGGCGCGCGGATTAAGAACCACGACCTGACCACGTGCTGTTTCAAGTTCAAGGCCAAGGCTGGTTGCCCGCATCTCCCGCTGGCCAGTGAAGCCACCCAGGAACTCGTGATGATCAGACGGATCTTTTGCCAACATGTAAACCGCTTTGACGGTCTGAGCGCCATTGGCATGGTTTTGCAGCGCTGGCTGCCAGAAGTTTTCCGGAAAACGGTTGTGGCAGGTGAAGTAACCGATCTCAGGGCTCTCAGGATCTCCAACGATTGTCAGATCAAACCCCACTTGCGCCGTCGTTCCATCCGGCCGGTTCGCCACCCGTTCAAATGAAAACGGGTCATACAGCTGTAAACCGGCCCGTTCGAAGTCGGACCGATCTGTTTTGGGATCCGCGCTGTCGAGGACCAGCATGCTGGCCCCTTCCCGCTTTTTCAAGAATTCCCGGTTAAAGCCGCCAAAAGAAAACGTTGATCCATCGGTTTCCGTAATCAGGCTGTCGTCGGCGATGGAGAGAATTTCAAGGAAAAACCCGTCCACCTGAATGAGCCGGTTGGCAGTTCCCCAGGAATGGCGGTTTTCCGGTGATGTCGTAAACCCGAGGGGCTCGAAAGCCGCAGCAGCGGCCCCAAGGTCATGAACGGGCATTACGACATGATCCAGGCCGCGCACCATTACTTCAACTCCATTTCCTGAAATGCGACCTTAAACCAAACGGCTTTGTCGCAGCGCTGCACCGACAAAGGATGCAAAGAGCGGATGTGGTTCAAACGGACGTGATTTCAGTTCCGGATGGTACTGAACGCCGATGAACCAAGGATGGTCCTCAATCTCCACCGTTTCCGGCAGAACGCCGTCCGGAGATGTGCCGGCAAAGATCAGCCCGCAGTTTTCAAGGCGATCCCGGTAATCGATGTTCACTTCATAGCGGTGACGGTGACGCTCGGAAATCGACGTAGAGCCATAAACCTCGGCAATTTTGGAGCCAGGCTTCAGGGCCGCAGGATAGGCACCGAGACGCATCGTGCCGCCGAGATCACCATCCTCAACCCGCATTTCCTTGGCGTTGCCTTTGGTCCATTCCGTCATCAGACCGACAACAGGTTCGCTGGTTGGGCCGAACTCTGTGGAGCTCGCCTCTTTGATACCGGCAAGATTTCGGGCCGCTTCAACGACCGCCATCTGCATGCCGAAGCAAATCCCGAAATACGGAATATCTCGGGTCCGCGCATAATGTGCAGCTGCTATTTTGCCTTCCGCGCCACGCTCGCCAAAACCGCCGGGAACCAGAATACCGTGGACACCTTCAAGGTATGGGCTCGGATCTTCCTTCTCGAATGTTTCCGATTCGATCCATTCCAGATTGACCTTGACCCGGTTAGCTATGCCGCCATGAACCAGGGCCTCGATCATGGATTTATAGGCGTCCTTTAGAACGGTGTATTTGCCGACGATGGCAATTTTAACTTCGCCCTCAGGGTTGGCAACAGCCTCGGAAATGCCCTTCCAACGGTCGAGCACCGGCGCTGGGGCCCCTTTGATGCCAAATGCCGCAAGGACTTCGTCGTCGAGGCCTTCCTTGTGATAGGCAATCGGTACGTCATAAATGGATTTGACGTCATAAGCTGGAATGACCGCAGTCTCACGGACATTACAGAACAAGGACAGCTTGCGGCGTTCGTTTTCCGGAATTGGACGGTCACAACGCACCATGAGAATGTCCGGCTGAATACCGATTGAGCGCAATTCTTTTACAGAGTGCTGTGTCGGCTTGGTCTTCATCTCCCCAGCTGCCGGAATATACGGCATGAGGGTCAAATGAACATAGACCGCATCGCCCCGCGGCAGATCATTGCCGAGCTGACGGATTGCTTCAAAGAACGGCAAGCCTTCAATGTCGCCAACCGTACCACCGATTTCCACGAGCACGAAGTCGTAGTCCTCGTTGCCACTGAGGACGAAATTCTTGATCGCATCGGTGACATGCGGAATCACCTGCACCGTACCGCCCAGATAGTCACCACGGCGTTCCTTGGCGATGATGTCCTGATAGATGCGTCCGGTTGTGATGTTATCCTGCTGGTTGGCAGGACGTCCGGTGAACCGCTCATAGTGGCCGAGATCAAGGTCCGTCTCGGCCCCGTCGTCGGTGACATAGCATTCGCCATGCTGATACGGGCTCATCGTGCCCGGATCCACGTTCAAATACGGATCGAGCTTACGAAGCCGAACCTTGTAGCCTCGGGACTGGAGCAGAGAGCCCAGTGCAGCCGAAGCAAGACCTTTTCCTAGCGAGGAAACCACGCCGCCGGTGATGAAAATGTATCGCGCCATGGAGCAATACCATATCCTTTCGAAAGGCCATTTGACCATTCGGGAGTTACGTTCTTAACACATAAAAATGCCCTGCGATTTGGGCCGCAGGGCATATGTTAGGCGAATAGGCCGGGTTCCGGCGCCGCTCTGTTACTGAGCAGCTGGAACCTGTGGCCCGGAGGGTTGGCTCTGTTGTCTGAGCGAATCAAGAATTCCGCCGCCACCGGCACCGGAGTCGGTATCAGCACCTGGCGCAGCAGGCGCACCGCTTGTTGCAGCTGGTGCGGCATCAAGGATGGATGCCGGGCTGTCTTCGTTAGAGGCTATCAGGCTTAGCGTTAGAGACGTTGCGAAGAACGCAACAGCAAGAATGGCCGTCGCCCGTGTCAACACGTTGGCTGTTCCGCGGCTGGACATCAATCCGCCGCCTCCACCGCCGCCGCCGCCCATGCCGAGCGCACCGCCTTCAGAACGCTGCAAAAGGACTACAAGCACCAAGGCCAGAACGACCATAAGGTGGATCACGATGACTACGGTTTCCATCGGCTTCCGTTCAGTTCAGAAATACAAGATTGGCGGCCTTCTACACCACAAGAAGGCCGCTTACCACCCATGAATTGATGCTTCTTGTTCAAAGCGTCAAGGTTTGGTGGCTTATTGATAAGCGGCAAGGATCCCCAGGAAATCGTCTGCTTTGAGGCTCGCACCGCCAACGAGCGCCCCGTCGACGTTTTCCACAGCCATCAGTTCTGCTGCATTACCGGGTTTCACCGACCCGCCATAGAGCAAACGCATGGCACTGCCCTCGGCGCCAAACCTTTTGGCAAGATCGACCCGCATGGCCTCATGCATTTCTGCAACATCACCCGCTGTCGGGGTCAATCCAGTTCCGATTGCCCACACAGGCTCGTATGCAATGACTGTGTTTTGCGCAGTTGCGCCATCCGGTACTGAGTCCCCCAACTGACGCTCAACGACTGCAACAGCGTCGCCGGTTTTCCGTTCCGCCTCGGTTTCGCCAACGCAGATGACGGCAACAAGACCAGCTGACCAGGCCGCTTGAGCCTTGGCGTTCACATCTGCATCCGTCTCGCCATGATCAGTGCGGCGCTCAGAGTGTCCGACGATAACGGCCTTTGCACCTGCATCAGCGATCATACCGGCAGATATGTCACCGGTATGCGCACCGGACGCCGCCGCGTGGCAGTCTTGTGCGCCGATGGCCATAACGTTGCCGGTCACTTTTTCGGAAAACGATGCGATCAAGGTCGCCGGAGGACAAATCATCACATCCACGCGATCAGCCAAATCTTCCGAAATTCCAGCCAGCATCTTGTGAAGCTCTGCCTGGCCGGCCTTCAGGCCGTTCATTTTCCAGTTTCCGGCCACCATCGGCTTGATCGGCGTGCTCATTCATGTCTCCTGCAGATCCGCATTTTGCGCCTATAGACCAGATGCAAAGCCGCCATGCAATGGGTCAGCGAAATGTCATGAAGATGTTTGTTCTTGCCGCCTTGCTCGTTTATGAAGGCCTCATTATGATCCGCCCGCTCCGCTAGCGAGCCGGACCACGGCGCCCGACAGGCGCCCGCATGAGACGAAAGAAACGGGAGACGTCATGCTTGACTCATTGCGCAAGGGCGCAGGTACCTGGATTGCAAAACTGTTCATCGCCCTGCTGATCTTCAGCTTCGCGATCTGGGGTGTGACAGATTTCCTCCAGGGCTACGGCCAAAACACGGTCGCCAAAGTCGGCGAAAAGGAAGTCTCCCTTCTGGAATTTGACCGCATGTACCGCCAGGACCTGAACCGGCTTGGTCAACAGTTCGGACGTCCGTTGACGCCGCAGGAGGGTGCATCGCTCGGTATTCCGCAGCAAGCGCTGGCCCGCCTCATTGGCCAGGCCGCGATGAGCAATGCCGCGCAGGAGCTGAAAGTTGGAATCTCCGACGATCGCCTGGGCGCTATCATCCAGTCGGATCCGGCGTTCCAGGGTGCTTCCGGGCGGTATGACCGCAGCCGCCTTCAGCAGGTGCTGAACGCCAATGACTACCGGGAAGATGAATATGTGATCTTGCGCCGTCAGGAAGCAGAGCGCAGCCAATTGATCGAAGGCCTGATCGGGGGCATGAGCGCGCCGCAAGCCTACCTTGCAGCATTTGACGCCTTCCAGAAGGAGACACGCTCGGTCGAGTATGTTGCCATCGCTGCAGAGCAAATCGGCGACATCGAAGACCCCGCAGAAGATGCCCTTGTCACCTACTATGATGGCAAGAAGGCGGACTTCCGGGCACCCGAATACCGCGAAATCAAGTATGTCGAACTGGTTCCGTCCGCGCTTGCGCGTCCTGAGGACATCAATGACGCGGATACCCGGTCAGAATATGATCGCCGGATTTCCGACTTTGCCGAACCAGAGCGCCGCCGTGTGCGCCAACTGTCGTTTAACTCCGATGAAGATGCACAGGCCGCAGCAGAGGCACTGGCCAGCGGCAAAACGTTCGCAGACCTGATGGCAGACCGCAATCTGACCAACAATGATGTCACGCTCGGCGTAATGTCCCGTGCGGACTTCCTCGACGATGCGATCGGGGACGCAGCCTTCGCGCTTTCCGCGGGCGAAACCAGTGATGTCATTGATGGCCGTTTTTCCGACGTCATCGTGAACGTGGAAGAGATCATTCCGGCAAACACGACACCTTTTGCGGATGTGCGTGACGAAATTGTTGAAGAGCTCGCCCTGGAACAGGCAGAACGCGAAATCCTCGACCTCCTGGATGAGATCGAAGACGCACGTGCAGGCGGTGCGCTTCTTGACGAAATCGGCGAACGCTTCTCCTTGGCTGTCAAAAGCACCGGCTCTTTCGACCGCGAGGGCAAGACCACAATTGAAACCGATGCCATTCTGCCGGATGCGGAAGGCCTGATTGCGGGCGCGTTCGACAGCGACATCGGCATTGAAAACGACGTCCTTCAGATCGGTAATCGCGGATACCTCTGGTACGACGTGACCAGCGTCACTCCAGAACGGGATCGTGACCTCGACGAAGTTCGGGATCAGGTTATTGCTGCCTGGAAATCGGATCAGCTGAACGAACGCCTCAGCCAAAAGGCAACAGATCTGTTGGCGAAAGCCGAGAGCGGCACCAGCTTGGGCGACCTTGCCGCTGCCGAGGGCGTATCAGTTCAAACCGCAGAAGGTATTACCCGCAGCGTTCCGACCGGCGACCTTGGCCGCGATGCCCTTACCGCGATTTTCGAAGGGCCGGCTGGCTCTGTTGCGACAGCCGAAACGGCCGACGGCAACGGCCGGGTTGTTCTGAAAGTCACCGGTTCTGAGATCCCAGAGTTTAACCCTGAGACGTCCGAGGTCACAGCGCTGGAAGGACAGCTCTCCCAACAGGTTCAAAATTCCTTGCTGGATTTGTTTGTTGCGGAACAGGAAACCCGGGCAGGTGTTGACATCAACAGCGCTGCTGTAGCCCAGGTCATCGGCTTGAACCCGGATGGAACGGCTCACAGCGGCAGCGGAATGTAAAATGCAGAGCTTCAAGGACTACATTGCCAAGGTCGCGGACGGGCATGCCCTGACCTTTGAAGAGGCCCGGAGCGCGTTCGACATAATTTTGAGCGGTTCGGCGACGCCGTCGCAGCTCGGAGGCTTCCTGATGGCCTTGCGGGTGCGCGGTGAAACCGTTGCTGAAGTGACCGGCGCTGTTGCGACAATGCGCGAGAAGATGCTGCCAGTCGATGCACCGGCAGATGCGATAGATATTGTTGGCACCGGTGGTGACAATTCCGGCAGCTACAACATCTCGACCTGCACGGCGCTGGTTGTTGCCGGTTGCGGCGTTCCCGTCGCGAAACATGGCAACCGCTCGCTGTCATCCAAGTCGGGCGCGTCAGAAGCACTGGTCGAGCTCGGTGTGGATATTGATGTAACGCCGGAGGTTATCTCGGACTGTATTTCCAAGGCAGGCATCGGCTTCATGTTCGCCCCGCTTCATCACGCCGCCATGAAAAATGTCGGCCCGACGCGGATGGAACTGGGTACGCGGACGATTTTCAATCTTTTAGGCCCCCTGTCCTGCCCGGCCGGCGTGAAACGCCAGATGACCGGCGTCTTCGACCGCAAATGGGTCGAGCCAGTCGCCCAGGCCTTGAAGGAACTTGGAACAGAAAAAGCCTGGATCGTTCATGGATCCGACGGCATGGATGAGATCACCACCACCGGTCCGACATTCGTCAGCGAATTGTCCGGCGGGGAGATCCGCTCGTTCGAAGTCACGCCTGCGGACGCCGGTTTGCCAAAGGCAAAACTTGCGGATCTGAAAGGCGGTACGCCAGCGCAAAACGCGAAGGCCCTGCGCGAAGTCCTCGCTGGTGCAAAGAACGCATATCGGGATGTCGTGCTCTTCAACGCAGCTGCATCTTTGATCGTTGCGGACAAGGTCACCGACCTTAAGGAAGGCGTTGCAATGGCCGCCCAGTCTATTGATTCAGGGTCTGCTGCCAGCACATTGAACGAACTCGTCGCAGTCTCGAACGGATAAGACATGGCCGACATACTTCAAAAAATAGAAGCCTATAAGCGCGATGAGATCGCAGCTGCCAAGGCAGCAGTTTCTCTCGACGATCTAAAAGCGCATATTCAGGATGTAAGTGCGCCGCGCGGTTTTCAAAAAGCCCTTGAAGCCAAACATGCTGCCGGCCACTATGCTCTGATTGCCGAGATCAAAAAGGCAAGCCCCTCCAAGGGGCTAATTCGCGAGGATTTCTATCCGCCACTGCTTGCGAAAGCATATGAGGCCGGAGGCGCTGCATGCCTATCCGTTCTGACCGACACGCCGTCATTCCAGGGAAAGCCAGAGTTCCTGACCGCAGCTCGCGATGCCGTAAGTCTGCCTGCCCTGCGCAAGGATTTTCTCTACGATACCTACCAGGTCTACGAAGCCCGGGCTTGGGGTGGTGACTGCATCCTGATCATTCTTGCTGCGATCGATGACGACACGGCGAAGGCGCTCGAAGACACGGCGTTTGAGCTCGGCATGGACGTCCTTTTGGAAGTTCACAACGCGGAAGAACTGGAACGCGCGCTCAAGCTGTCGTCTCCTTTGATGGGCATCAACAATCGAAACCTGAAGACATTCGAGACCAAACTGGAAACTAGCGAAGAACTGGCGCCGATGATCCCTGATGACCGGATCATCGTCGGGGAATCTGGACTGTTCACGCCAGCTGATCTTTCGCGGATGAACAAGGTAGGCATTTCCACCTTCCTCATCGGTGAGAGCTTGATGCGTCAAGACGACGTCGCCTCAGCCACGAAGTCTCTTCTTGCCAAAGAAACACTGTCAAAGGCAGGCTGACACGTGGCTGAACCGACCCTCACACATTTGGATGCCGCGGGTGCGGCCAACATGGTCGATGTCTCCGAAAAGGAAACAACACACCGGATCGCCGTTGCGCGCGGACACATCACCATGCGCGCTGAAACCCTGGAACTCATCCGTTCCGGGAACGCCAAAAAAGGCGATGTGATCGGAACTGCCCGGATTGCGGGCATCCTGGCTGCCAAAAAAACCCATGAGCTTATCCCGCTCTGTCACCCGCTGATGCTGTCCAAGGTGAACGTCGACATTGAGCCGGATGATAGTCTCCCCGGCCTTGTTGTTACGGCGACCACAAAAGTGAGCGGCCAAACCGGGGTGGAAATGGAAGCGCTGACAGCGTGTTCGCTGACTTGCCTTACCATCTATGACATGGCCAAGGCCGTCGATCGCGGCATGGTCATAGGAGATATTCGGCTTGTTGAGAAGGCTGGCGGAAAATCCGGGCACTGGACGTTGGAAAAGGACGGCAGCGAGGGCGGCACCTGATGAGCCTGATGCCGGTTTCGGAGGCCCTTGATAAGCTCTTGAAAGGCGTTGCTCCTCTGGAGGCGGAGACTGTACCGCTGGAGGCAGCCAATGGCCGGTTCCTCGCACGGCCCCTCGCCTCAACGCGAACACAGCCGCCATTTGCGGCATCCGCTATGGATGGCTATGCGATCCGGCACTCCGATTTGACATCCGAGCTAACAGAACTCGACGTCATCGGCGAAGCTCCGGCAGGTCATGGATATTCCGGACAGGTTGGTCCGGGACAAGCGGTTCGGATCTTTACTGGCGCCCCGGTTCCCGAAGGTGCCGACACCATCTTGATCCAGGAAAACGCCGAACGTTGCGATGATCGGATCAAGGTTCTGGAAAACCCCGCAAAAGGCGCGTTCGTTCGCGCGGCCGGGCTGGATTTTTCAGAAGGCGACATCCTCCTAAATCCACCGTTGAAACTCGACTATCGACATTTGGCTCTTGCCGCTGCGATGAACCATGCGGTCTTACCCGTCGTGAAGCGGCCCAAGGTTGCCATCCTCGCGACGGGCGACGAACTTGTCCGGCCAGGCGGCAGACCCGGCCCTGACCAAATCATTGCGTCCAATCATGCCGGCATTGCGGCGATGGTTGAGGACTGCGGCGGGGAACCGCTCGACCTAGGCATTTCAGCCGATGAACCAAAGGAACTTGCGGCTTGCGTTAAGCGGGCCATTACAGAAGAGGCCGACATTCTTGTAACCCTTGGCGGCGCGTCCGTCGGTGATCACGATCTTGTACAGGATGTTCTTGGCAATGAGGGGATGGACCTGTCGTTCTGGCGGATCGCGATGCGCCCCGGAAAGCCTCTGATGGCGGGCCGCCTCGGGAAAACAAAGGTTCTCGGGCTTCCTGGAAACCCGGTCTCCAGTCTCGTGTGCGGTCTTTTGTTCCTGAAACCGCTCATCGCAGCAATGCTGGGCGCGCCGAATGGATCGGCATCTCCCAAAGAAGCAATTTTAGCCGAGGCAATCGGGGAAAACGACCGGCGGCAGGACTATGTGCGTGCAATGCTCCGTGAAGACGCCGAGGGCCAGTTGACCGCAGCGCCCTTCCCGAAGCAGGACAGTTCAATGCTGGCGTTACTGGCCAAATCAGGTGGATTGATCGTGCGCCCGCCATTCGCTCCGGCAGAACCGGCAGGTGCAAAAGTGCCGGTTCTTGTTCTCTGACACAACAGAAAAGCGGGATCGTGCAGTCCCGGGCGTTACAATCGGCCTCAGCCAAACGCTACGCCCGGTTCGATGGCCTTGTTGATAAAGTCCGTGAGCTCCGCAGCGCTGAGGGGCTTGGAGTAGAGATAGCCCTGCAGGTAGCTGCAGTTCAGGTCCTGCATGATTTGCCGTTGCGCAACGGTCTCAACTCCCTCAGCAGTCACGCTCAGATCAAGCGCCTTTGCAACAGCCAGAAGCGACTTCACAACGGCAAGCGCATCCGGGTCCTGATCCATGTGCATGATGAAGCTGCGGTCAATTTTGATGCCGTCCACCGGAAGCTTACGCAGGTAGCTCAGGGACGAGTAACCAGTTCCAAAGTCATCGATCACAACAGTTGCTCCGCGTTTGCGAAGCCACGTCAAAAGATCAAGGGTGACCTGGTCATTGCTGAGGAACAAACCTTCCGTGACCTCAAACACCAACCGGTTCAAAGACAATTCAGCGTTGGTCGCCGCGTCCTCAATATCCTTGTAGATCCGGCTGGCATGGACCTGACGGGGCGACAGGTTCACGTTCAAACGAACCTGATCGGAGAGACCCTCAAAGCTGCTGAACTCCGAGAAAGACGTCCGGAACATCCAGGCACCGATTTCGGTGATCAACCCACTGGTTTCCGCAGCTTCGATCATGCTGGCCGTATTCAGGAATGCACCACCCGGCGTACGGAACCGCATCAACGCCTCAAAGGACGCTATGCTCTCGTCCTTTGCCGACATGATCGGTTGATAGTGAGCCGAAAACTCAGTTTGTTCCTGACCACCGGTCAACAAAGATGCCAAACGAAGCCGCTCAAAAGCCGCTTCCTGCATCAACGGGTTGAACAACGCATAACTGCTGTTCGCATTCTGCCGCACGTCGTTGAGTGCAATGGATGCCTGACGCGCTATGTTTTCAGCCGTATCGGATGGGTCGGCGGACAACGCAAATCCCAAGCGCGGACGCAGTGTCAATTGCGTGTCGTCGAGCCGGATGGGTTCCTGGAAAGCCTCTTCAACACGGGCAACGACATCTTGAACATCATCTTCGCTGCTGCCCTTCAAGAGAATAAGAAACTCGTCCCGTTCTTTGCGCGCGATCGACAGCGCGTCCGGGAAAGTCCGTGACAAGCGATGTCCGGTTTTTCTCAAAACACCCGAGGCCTTCTCGTCACCAATCCCGTCGACAATAACCCTGAACCGCTGAATGTCGGCATGCACCACCATCAATTTCGATGCGGTGAGCGTATTTCTGTAGAAGGCTTCGAGGAATCCTGAAAAGGTCGACAGACCCGTCATCCGGTCGACATAGGCGAGATTCCGGATGTGCTCCAAAAGCCCGGTTTTTTCATAACCGAGGGCGGCATTGGAAACAAAGAGCTGAACCACCTCGGACCCGACCAAATCCTCAAGCTCCTGGTAGGTCGTGCCGAGATAAAGCGCGCCGGACATCCCGTTGCGGGTGACCAATGGCAACGCGATGCCGTCAGCATTGTCGCACATCTCCTGCGTCTCAATACATTGAGAAACGGCCTGCCGGATATCACTGCTGCTTATTACATCGAGGGGCAAATCGACCTTGTCTTCATGGATGCCGCGGGCTGACAGCACACGCACGCCAACCTTGTCCGTACCGGCGTATTCCGGAAGGGTTTCATACCCGCACAAAAGGCAATCGATCGGTTTACCGATCAAAGCGGTGAACTGTTCCAGCACCGCGGATGCGAATTCACTGAGCGCGTTCTGCTGGACAATTTCCGCAAAATGCGTGTTCAACTCCTTCAGCTTCTTGCGGTTGGTCTCTATCGACATCACCAGCTTGTAACCGCGCAGGGCGGTAACGATCGCTGTAATCAACTTGGTGCGCGACAGCTCCGCCTTTTCGGCATAGCCGTCGATGTCGAATTTCATGATCACATCAGCTTGCGGCGCATAGCCCGGCTGGCCGGTTCTCAGGATCAAACGTGTAAAGCGATTGCCCAGATCCTTGCGGATCCAACTGACAAGGCCGAGCCCCGCGGTATCGCTTTCCATGACGACGTCTACGAGCGCAACCGGAATATCGTCATGTTCTTGAAGGATCTGCTTGGCTTCATGAGCCGACAATGCATGCAACAACTGGAACGGACGGTTTTCGAAACGGCATCCCGAGACCGCGATACGCGTCACTTCATGCACGTCCGGATCGTCGTCAACAATCAGGACTTTCCAGGGCTTTTCAAGCTCCTCGCTAGTCTTAGGCTCAGAAGGTGCTAGAAAATCCATCACCATGTCAATGCACCTTCGTCGTTGTTGTTATGTGTGCCTTTTTCTTCTCTGGCTCTGTCACCGGGATCTCAACGGTGAACTCAGTCCCATGCCCAACCTTCGATGACACAGAGATTGTGCCACTCAAGGCCTCAGTTGCAAGTTGATAGCAAATTGCCATGCCGAGCCCGGATCCTCCTTTGCCGAATTTTGTCGTAAAAAAGGGTTCGAAGACTTTTTTCAAATTTTTGTCCGGAATCCCGACACCGTCGTCGCGGCACTTGAACACAATTGTACTGCCCGTCGCCCCGGGACCGCCCGAGCTTCGATTTTCAACACGTGACGACAATCGGATCGTTCCGTGTTCCCGACCTTCATAGGCATGTTTCACAGCGTTTTCGACAAAATTGGAGACGAGCTGACTAACAGCCCCTGGATAACTGTCAATAATCTGATCTCCATCGAGATCAAGTTCCAGTTTATACGGTGTTTTTTGAAGTGTTGGCTGCAGCGTTGCGATTGTTTCACGGATGATGTGATCAAAATTGAACGCACGTTTCTTTTCGCTCTGCCGGTCAACAGCCACCTGACGGAAATTGCCGACCAACTCCCGGGCTCGGGCGAGTGTTTTTTCAATGATCGTTGCGGTTTCGGAAATCCGCGCCACTTCATTTTCCAGCGCTTCCTTGCTCAGCGTCTGGCGCTCAAGCTCGTCATCCAGATGCACCGCAGAATCTTTTATAGTTGTCGCGGCCATCAATGCATTACCCAACGGCGTATTCAATTCGTGCGAAACACCGGCAACCAGCGACCCAAGCGCTGCAAGATTGTCAGCCTGAATAAGCTCTTCTTGCACCAACTTGAGCTGCTCGGTGCGATGCGTCACAAGCTCCTCAAGATTGGTCTGGTATTCTTGAATTTTTTGCAAATCCAAATGCCGCCGTTGCACCATAGACTGGAGGCTCGACGCCAGAATCCCAATCTCATCCGCTCGCCCGGGCATGAGCGCCTCAGTCGGCGGATCTTCAATCAAACGCGGCGTAGACAGATATGCGACGATCTCGGACAGAGGTAGACCAATCAGCCTGTGAAAGATGCTTCGGATGACGAACGCAAGAACCAGAAGATACGCAATGATTGCAGTTACGATCAAACCAACAGTCGAAACGATTTCATAGGAGATCGAATTCCGGTCAATCATAATGAAGACCTGACCAATCATGTCCTTGTGAAGAATGGTGCTTGGAGAGTTCAGGGTGTAGCTGAGCGCCGATTGGCGGCGTTCATCTACTGGCGGATCCCCAAAATTGCCCGTATCGGGTGTTTCGACCCAGACCTTCTCAACGACCTCAAGGCTCTCAAGCCCACGAATCAATTGCAGTGTTGCATCCGCATTCACAGTCCAGATCGCGCGTTCAAAAGGCCGTTTCGTTGCCTGAAAAAATGCCTCCGTGACCCGAATGGCCCGGGCGTGCGAAGCATCCCAAGTGATTTTGGTTAAGATTGCGATAAAAATTACGCCGAGAACTGCAAACAGACCAAGGGTGTAAACAATAAACGTCCGAGACAGGCTATTCCGACCCATCTCAGATGCCGCAAAAGGCAAAGATGTACTGGCGCTCGAACTCAAATCACTGCCCCCTCGGCCGGAGCTTTAAAAACGAGCATCCGCACACCCCTAAAGCGCCGCTATTCGGACTCAGGCCACCGGACGGAAGATTTCGCCCTGGGAACCGATACGCACTTAACAAACAACTGGCCCAGTTCATTCTAACTCCAACAACGTCAGACCGGCTACTGGAAAAAGATTTGACAAGTTTCTAAGTCCAACTCGTTTGATCAGATTGATCTAGTTTTCTAAATTTTTCTTAAAAGACAATTGTAACTAACGCCTATATTAGCGCCACTCAGACCTTATTATGCGGTTTTTTTTCTTAGCTATTGACGCTCGGGCTTCGGAGAAGGATCAAGAGCAAAGATGAACCGGCGGTTGACGCAGACGGGACAGAAAGCCGCCGGAAATCAGCATCAACACAGATCACGATAAAAGAACAAAGAGAAAAGAGGCACACCCCGCCCAAAATAGGAGCCTGGAACGATATACGATCGGGCTAACCTCGTATTACTCTGCGCCGGCTACACTGATATAACAGCTACAGCCGGAACCCGGTTGCGGCTCCGGCCGGACCAGATCGCCCTAATTATTTTTTGGGGGCATAGCAGGACAATCGGATGAATCTGATGCCAGTCAGCCGGCATTCTCGACAGCAAGAACCAAGTCACGTTTCTTGACAACCGCACGAACTGGATGACGCACCGTTTTAGGAGCTGATTTTTCATTGACGAGACGTTTCGGAGACGTTGTGTCTTTCAACATGTAACCGATATACCGGGTGGATTCGATGGCATCAAAACCAAGCTGGCGTTTCAGTTTTTTGCGCAGCTTGGAGATATGGCTCTCGACCACACACTCGTCCACGCCTTCGTTCATGACACCATAAACCGCATTAAAGATCTGCGTTTTGGTGACCCTGCGGCCTTTGTTTTTGACAAGATACTCAAGGATGCGGCGCTCACGGCGTGGCAATTCCATGACCTGCCCGCCAACAGTCGGGTCACGACCATCAAAAAATACCTCAATTGCACCCGCCTCCGAGGACGTGTCACGTGCCATGGCGCGACGGCGAAACACACCGAACCGGGCAATGATTTCGCGAACATGAACTGGTTTTTTCAACACCTCGTCGAATCCAGCTGAGAAAAGATCAAGGGTCCCTTGTAAGCTTGCCGTGTCTTCAAGGGCAACGATCTGCGCTTCCGGGCAACGGCTTCTGATCTGCGTTACAAAACCAGCCCTCTCAGTGCACTCGCCGATCAAGATTGCATCAACAGAAGCCAGATCTTGTGAGCACCCTGTTTCCAGCCAATCAGGCAATTCACTCGGCAACAATTCGAGGGAAGCATACCCCTCTCTCTCAAAGGCAGCGGCATAGCCGCTCGTGACGATCTCTCTGTCGTCAACGATGATAAACATGATTTAGCCCCCAAATTTTTTCGATGTAGTATGGGTAAAATTACCACATCGCGACGTCAACAATTCTTCCATCGCGAGAGTTGTATTTGGAGGTTTTTGGTAACACCATAACTTATCGACAGATGCAAAACTAAATAAAACGGCAGAGATATTGAGATAAAAATAATAAGTAATTTTATTAAAATGCGTTTCTACAAATTATTGCAGATGAATTAATCGAAGATATATATAAAAAACGCCGCTAAATAAAGCGACGCCTCGTAACTTTTACATGATTTCATCGAAAATGGTTTACGCGTCCGCAGCCAAGGCTTGAGCCAACTCGGCAAAAGGATCTCCCGGCACCGGTTGCTGGGCACCCTGCCGCATCGCTTCGTAGATCTTGGGGACGAGGCGGCACGCTTTCTCCAAATGCTCATCACCAGTGATTTGAAACCCACCCATCATCCGAAGATCTTTTGTATCTTCATAATGAGAAATCAGCCCTTTGATCCGGTGGATCAATTCTTGCTGATCTTCTGTCCACGCGCGGGACGCAAGACGCGATGTTGATTTCAGAATCTCCACCGGCGGATATCTTCCTGCTTCCGCGGTTTTTCGATCCAGAACAATATGGCCGTCAAGCAAACCCCGGATGGCGTCGGACACAGGATCATTGTGGTCGTCCCCGTCTACAAGGACTGAAAAAATGCCAGTTATTGACCCTTCGCCGGTCGCACCTGGTCCAGCGCGTTCAATCAGCCGGGCAAGATCTGCAAAAACACTTGGCGGATACCCGCGGGCGACAGGAGGCTCACCAGCGGCAAGGGCGACATCGCGGGCTGCATGAGCAAAACGTGTCGCAGAATCCAAAATCAGCAGCACTTTATGCCCTTGAGCCCTGAAGTATTCGGCAACACTCATGGCTGTTTTCGGAGCGAGGCGGCGCTGCATTGCGCTTTCATCACCGGTGGAGGCAACAACGACGGAATTGGCAATCGTTTCACCAAGAATGTCGTCAATAAACTCCCGGACTTCACGGCCGCGCTCACCGACAAGACCGACCACGACGGTGTCGAACTCTCCAAACCCGGCGAGCATCCCGAGCAACGTGGATTTCCCTACGCCTGAACCAGCGAAGACACCGATCCTCTGCCCGACACATAACGGCGTAAAGAGATCAATGACACGAACACCTGTTCGCACGCCTTCCGTGATCTTTTCTCGGTTCATTGCCGGAGGTGGCGCCCTGTCTAGAAGAAAAGCCTCGACGCCGTGACGCAATTGCCCCTGCCCGTCGATCGGCTCTCCAAGGGCATTGATGATGCGCCCGCGCCAGCTAAGGTCCGGATGAATTGCCAAACCTCCCATCAGCGAGGCAACGCTGCCAATTCCAATGTCCGATACCCGTTCAAGAGGTTTGACAACAACATCCTTTTGTTCAAGCCGGATAATCTCGCCCTGACGAACACCGGACCGGCCTTCAAATTGAATCAGATCACCCAAACAAACCACGCGTGACAATCCGGACACCCGGATCGCTTCAGCGGAGACCTGCGTAACCTGACCGCTCAGTTTGACGCGGCCAATTTCTGTATCAAGAGCAGCCAAGGAGGCCGTGATTTGATCCAGGCTGTTAAGATGCTGAGAGCTTGGCATGACGCTCCTGTAGGGCTTTCAAGACATCCAGGGAAAGGTGGTTGGATTCGTGCTCTGCGAGCCTGCCCAAATCGTCGCTACTTGGTACAACCGTCTTGGTATCGGACTGATCGGCTCCCGGTGCGTCACCTGTTGATATCCTACCAGGCTCAGGTACGCGTTCTGTGGAATCGTTATTGCTCGGCTTTGGCGCAGGAACTGCGTCCTCTGATAACTCACCGAATTGCAGCAGATTAAACGGCGTTCCAGGTGTTCGCTCACCGGCACTTGCAACTGTTTCTCCGAGGATTGGGGACGACGCGGATATCATCGGTGCGCCTTCGCTATCAAACCCATCCCCATTAGGTGTTTCGGGTGCGGTGATTGTCCGCGGTGTCTCAACCGACGCAACTTCAGGATCCAACGTGTCCTGTGCAGTGCTGCTTGTTCCAGGTGTTGTCATCGCATCATAGGCCATCATGAGACCGATGCCGACCGGACCACCCAATGCGGCTCCATAAAGTGTGCGGCCGGCGTGACGCGCGTCCTCGGAAATCTGATCGTTCGTCACAGCGCGGTAAACGTTAGAAACACCTGGGATGTGCTGCAGCGGATTGATCACATCAACAAAATCAGAAAACCCGAATCCCGCCTTTGTCGGTGCTTTTGCGTCCGTTGCTTTTTGTGATGCCTCGACAGTCTTCAGTAGCACATGCCGTGGGGATGGATCTTCAGAAGGAGAGCTTATGCCAACCACCGCACTCATGATGTTTTGCCCAATTCGCGGATGGCCGTCTTTTGGCTTTCACTGCCCATGTCGATCATTTTGGTGGCGCTTTCGAACGCGCGGGAGATCAAGATCATCTTGGTCATCTCGCGGATGGGATTTATGTTCGCCCCTTCCACATAGCCTTGCCGGATCCCATGCTGGTCGAACACCTGAACCGGAATGACTGCCCGGTCCGGTAAAACTGCAGAATTCTCCTTTCGGGTCAGTTTGGCATCATTCGGGATTAGAAAGAGACCAATCTGGCCAACGATGTCTTCATCGCCTTGAATGACGTCCCCGTTTTGCGTGACGAGCGGTGTTCCTCCGTCCGGATTGAGCTGGATCGGTTGCCCGCCGGCACCAACGATCACCTGCCCGGTCACAGTCCTCAAGGTTCCGTCATCAGCGATGTTGAGCCGGCCATCTCGAGTATAGGAGAGTCCACCATTTGCATCACGAATGGCGAACCAGCCCTCTCCTTCAATCGCAAGATCCAGAGGATTGTCCGTTTTGGTCAGGCTGCCATTCTGACGAGAGATGTAGTTCTCGCCACCACTTGAAAAGCTAACTTTATCGGGGCCAGCTTTTGATACCATTTCAGCGAAATTGATCTCATCAGCGCGGTAGCCCGCAGTGTTCATATTCGCAACGTTCCGGGAGACTGTTTCCAGCCGGTTGGAAAGAGCGACTTGAGCGGACAACGCGACATATAAAGCTGACTGCATGGCTCAGCTGCCTCCAAGTTTGAAATTCTGGATGCTGGACAAGAGCCCTTCCCCAAATGGCACAACTCCAGGACCAGCACCAAAAACAGCCAGTGTCGGCGATGAAACCGCCTGGGGACCATTCTTGACGTCATAGAGTGCCGAAAAACGGTCGAGGAATTCGGCCAGATGTTCTGGATCGCTGCTCAGTTTCTCGTAGTCCAGATGCTTGTCGAAATAGGCCGCCTGCTTGTCGATGTCCGTCATTGCAAAAGAATCTGGCAGCCCCAAAGCTGTATAGACTGTTTCTGCAAGCGCACGGTCGGCAAGAATGTTGTAGGCATTTTGGATCGTGGATGCTTGCCTCTCAAAATAGAGAGCCAGACGGACCCCGTTGTTCTGTTCGCCTTGCCGGATTTCAAGTGTTTGCCGGTGAAACTTGTCGACAATACCTTCTTGGGTTCGTCTAAAGGCGGTCGTCGCCTCACCGTGACTTGCGAAGTTAAATGTTTCTGCGAACTTCTGGTATCTCTGATCCGTCAGCTGATTGGCAAATGAATCGCGTTTCGAAATACCCTCTTCCAGAACCTTCCGCATGAACGCTTTTGCGTAAATCATGTCTTCCAGGCCCATGGCCGTCATGGCGTAGCGGTAGATCCTGTCATTCGATAGGAACTCATCAATCGATTTTATGTCGCTGATGTTCTCGCGATAGTACTCGGTCTGGCGTTCCACCATAGGATCTGATGCGACGGTTTGGATGGAGCGGTCCATATTGTTCCGAACCAGCTGTACCTGCGTAATCGTATTGATCATGTCCGCGCCCTTTAAGCGGTAAGTGTCTTGAAAACACATTCGCGCCCGGAGCTTACGCCAAGCTGACTGGGCCACACCGGTGCAAACGGCCGTTCGGTCAGCTTCGGACAAGTCTCGTCCCCTAGCTTTTCACCAACACAGTAAAACCTCACCCGATAGGAGCTGTTAGGTGACTATTATTATCGGCCTGATAATCGGCGCGGCATCCCTGATTGGCGGTTTTGCCGCCATGGGCGGAAAGGTCCTCGTTCTTTGGCAACCTTGGGAATTGGTGATCATTCTTGGGGTCGCAATTGGCGCTTTCATAGTTGCCAACCCAATGAAAGTCATTCTCGGCACGACCGTCGCTGTATCGGATGCTTTGCGGAATGCGGTCCCGTCCAAACGTGATTACCTGGATGTACTCGCTCTGCTTTACGGCCTGATGCGGGAGTTGCGCGCGAAGGGCCGCAATGCTGTCGAACCGCATATCGAAGACCCAAGCACATCAGCAATTTTCCAGAAGTATCCGTCGGTCCTGCGCGACGCCAACATGACAACGTTCATCTGTGACTACTTCCGCCTGATCATCGTCGGCAATGCCCGTGCTCATGAAATCGAAGCGCTGGTCGATGAGGAAATCCAAACCATCCACCGGGATCAGATGAAGCCGTATCATGCAATGAGCAGCGTGGCCGACGCCCTTCCGGCGATCGGGATCATTGCTGCGGTCCTTGGCGTGATCAAGGCCATGGGTGCGATCGACCAGTCGCCTCAGTTGCTCGGTAGCCTGATCGGCGCCGCCCTTGTGGGAACGTTCATCGGGATCCTGTTCTCCTACTCCTTGTTTGGCCCGCTGGCCGCAAAAATCAAATCGGTCCGCGAAACACGGCTGCGCAACTACATCGTGGTCAAGCAAACCCTGCTGGCCTTCATGAACGGCGCTGACCCGCAAATCGCGCTGGAGCATGGCCGTAAGACCATCTCCGGATACGACCGGCCAACCATCGACGAAGTCGAGAATGAAACCATGAGAGCCGGCGGCGCAGAAACCAGCACGGCCGACCTCCAGGGAGCCGCATAAACCATGCTCGATGCAGCAACAGACACGCAATCTGCCTCCAACTCAGAACGGGCGATGATCACGGACCGCCTGCTGGACGCTGCGGGGATCTCCGTAGACCGCCTGCCGATGCTGCCAGTGGTTTTCGACCGCATGGCGCGGGTGATGGCAGATGTAATGCGCCAAAAATCACCCTCGCCGTCGTACATCTCGGTCAGTTATGTGGAGAACAACCGGATTGGCGATGTTTTGGATGAGTTTGAATCCAATGCGCTTGTTGCGGTTCTCTACTCTCCGGAATGGGATGCCCGCGTGCTGGTCGGCTTCGACCGGGATTTCATCTTCACCCTGGTGGATGTGCTGTTCGGCGCCGACGGAACCGAACCTCCCATTGATGAGGAGCGACCCTTTTCAAATATCGAAACGCGCATTGCCCGGACGATATTTGAAGTTGCTGCGAAGTCTTTGGCCGAGTCTTTCGCGCCGATTGCAGAAACAACTTTGAAAATCGAGCGGATCGAAAGCCGCATGGATTTTGCGGTCGTCGGCCGGCGTAACAACCCTGCGGTCGTTGGACGCCTGCTCCAGCAGGCCATCGGCCGCGGTGGCGAAGTCTTCGTCGTACTGCCGCACGCGACACTCAATCCGCTGCGCCAGGCCCTGTCCCAAGTGTTGTCCGGCGAAATGTCCGGCCGCGACAAACAATGGACGCAGCACTTCCACAACGAAATCCAGCGGACGGAAGTCAAGCTGGAAGCGATCCTGGAAGAACGCGAGATGCACCTCGGCGAGTTGTCAAACCTGAAGGTCGGCCAAGTGATTGAGCTTCAGGCAACTGCGCGCTCGCCCGTGACGCTGGCCTGCAATGACCAACCGATATTCACCTGCCAGCTTGGACAGCTGGACGGATCCTACACCCTGCAGATTGAAGAACTCATCCACGAGGAAGAAAAGGATCTTTTCGATGATCTCCGCAATCGTTGACGGCGTGCTGCTTCTGGCATTGGTCGTGACCACAATCCGAATGGTGCAAATGCACAAGGATCTGCGCCGTTTGGGGTCCTACCACGAAGATTACCAGCGCATTTTCGACCAGACTGCGCTCGCGCTGGACGGGATTGAAGTCTCCATTCAGGAGATCAACGTCAAAGGCGCTCAGATTCTCAATGCGCTGGGCAATCGCATGGATGATGCCCGGGAGCTGATTGCTGAAATCGATGCGCTCACCCGCGAGGCAAAACGTCAGCAGTCGGTTCTGAAAGCAGAACTCAAGGAACTCTCGAGCTCTCATGCTCTCATGCAGAAGGCAAACCGCTTTACGCCTGTCCGTGAAGACCTTGATCTGTTCAATGATGAAACTGCGGCGCAGCCAACCCCTGTTTCAGCCGTGGCAAGCTCCCCACAAGATGGACCGGTTATTCACCGCGGAACCAGCGGTCCCAAGGCTCCGACCCGTGTGCACAAAATCGATAACACGCTCGGAAGCCCCTTCCGCTCAGTCTCTATGAACCAAAAGGATACGTTCTAATGTCCGACACGATCGTTGAAAACGTTGATGTAGAAACCGGTGCAACCATCAAAACGGCCGATGCGGCGAATTTCGCCAGGGTTGAAGCACCAGACAAGAAATATGCCGGCGAGACCATGGGCGATGATCGCAACCTCGATACGATCCTCGGCATTCCTGTCAATATTCAGGTTGTTCTGGGCTCTGCAACCATGCTGGTCTCCAATCTTCTCAAGTTGGGCCGCGGCGCTGTTATCCCTCTCAACCACCGTGTTGGTGAGCCGATCGACATTGTTGTGAATGGCCGTGTCATCGCCCGCGGTGAAGTGGTTGTTGTGGAAGACGACAACTCCCGTTTCGGTGTCTCGCTAACAGAGATCATCAGCTCACAAACAAGCCCGCTGGAAATCTAAACCACCCAGCCGGACGCCAGATTTCCCAAACCCTTTGATTGCCCATGCTCCTTTTGAGGAACACGCGAGAATGACAAGCCAAGCCAAAGCTGCCCCGGCTCCTGCCGCCGTCCCCAAGCCACCGGCGCCACCGATCCGGCGTTTGAATGGGGTGCAGCGTGTCGCCGCCCTGCTTCTATCGCTTGGACGGACCAGCTCCCAAAAACTGCTGCGCCATTTTGATCAGGAAGAGATCAGAATGATCACAGTTAGCGCGGCCCAGTTGGGAACGGTCGCTTCTGCGGAACTGGACAAGCTTGCCGAAGAGTTCATCGATCAGTTCTCCAACGGCACCACCTTGTTCGGCTCTGCCAACGAAGTGGAAAAGATGCTGGAAGGCGTTCTGCCGGACGAACAGCTGGCGGACATCATGTCGGATGTCCATGGCAATTCAAACCGCTCGATCTGGGACCGGCTAACGACTGTTTCGGAAACCGTGTTTGCCAATTACCTGCTGAAAGAGCACCCGCAAACGGCGGCCTTGATCCTGACGAAAATCAAGCCAAGCGCAGCCGCAAAGGTTCTCGGCCACATCCGGGCCGACATGCGCAATCAACTGGTGCGGCGGATGTTGTCGATCAAGGCGGTGGTCCCGGAAATCATGCGCGACGTGGAAAAAACGATGCATGAGGACTTCATGCTCAATCTGTCCGGAACACTCGAAGCGGACTCCCATGCGCGCATGGCTGACATCTTGAACAAGATGGAGCGGGATCACATGGAAGATGCGCTGGAAAACCTGAACGAGATCAGGCCGAAAACGGCAGAACTCCTGAAGGGTCTCCTGTTCACCTTCGACGACATCAGCAACCTCAATGCACGTACTCGGATGGCGATCTTCGATCAGATCCCAGCAGACCGGATTGTCCTGGCATTGAAGGGAACATCAGCTGAATTCCGCGAAGTGGTCCTCTCGTCCATGACATCCCGTGCCCGTAGGATTGCCGAACACGAACTGGCAGCTGGCGAGCCGGCAGCGCAGCGCGACGTTCTGGAGGCCCGCAGCTCGATCACCAACCTTGCACTGGAAATGGCAGGACGCGGCGAAATCGAGCTTAATCCGAAACAGGATGAAGGGGCTTACTTTGCATAAGGACCACTTGTTCCGGCCGTACGGCGGTCTGCGTTTCTAAGGAGACTGCAGAGCGATGTCGGAAGAAGCGGATAAGGACTCAAAAACAGAGGAACCGACCGAGAAAAAGATCCAGGACGCAATTGAGAAGGGCAATACGCCGGTCTCCAAGGAAGCTCCTGTTCTTGCAATGTTGATCGGTGCCTTGTTGATCGGCGGTTTCGCAATAACATCTGGGGTGCGCCAGCTTGTTTCAGACATGGCGCACCTCCTGGACGTATCGGGAGGATTGGACCTTGGTAACAGCGCAGACGCACTCATGCTGTCCCACAGCCTGTCCATCAAGGTTGGGCTGTTCCTTGCGCCGATCATCGCAATTTTGTCGGCGTCCGGCCTTGCATCCGCTTTCCTTCAGAACAAACCAAGCATCGTTCCAAACCGGATCAAACCGGAACTCAGCAAGCTATCACTCAAAAAGGGCTGGTCGCGGATTTTTGGTGCCCAGGGCTTTGTCGAATTCCTCAAAGCTGTTTTCAAATTCAGCACGGTCAGCGCAATCGTGTATGCTCAGTTCCGCACTCATGAAGCGGATCTGATCAACGCCATGTTCACCGATCCAAGTGCCCTCCCCGAAATGATACTGCAGATATCTCTGCGGCTGATCTCCGGTGTCTGCATTGTCACAATCCTTCTCGTGACCGTCGATATCCTCTGGTCGCGTTCTCACTGGCGCAAGAACCTGCGGATGACCAAGCAGGAAGTCAAAGACGAGCACAAACAGATGGAGGGCGACCCCATCGTCAAGGCCAGGCAGAGATCGCTTGCTCGCGACCGCGCCCGTAACCGCATGATGTCGGCGGTTCCCCAGGCAACCCTGGTGGTCGCGAACCCGACTCACTTTGCGGTCGCTTTGCGGTATGACGGTGAGAAAAACCCGGCGCCGGTCGTTGTGGCGAAGGGACAGGACCTGATAGCGTTGAAAATCAGGGAAATCGCCGAGACCAATGACATCCCGGTGATCGAGGACCGGCAGCTGGCGCGCTCACTTTACGCCGCGACAGAAGTGGAGCGGATGATACCACCTGAATTCTATCGCGCTGTTGCTGAAATTATCTGTTTCGTTTATTCACGCAAATCCAAGACCGCTGTATAAAACAATGAATAATGGAGGGTTTGGATGAGTAAGCTGCGTGAGGCTGCCGCAATGGAACCTGAAGCGGATGATAAATCCCGCAAGCGCCAGGCGGCAATTGCCGAGGCCTTGACCGGTTTCATTGAAGACTTGAAGCTCGTCGACGTTCTGGATTTTGCCGCTTACATCCGGCTCGAACAGCACGCCAACATCGCCGACCTTGTGAAGACCTCTGCCGAACTGTTCTTCAAAGAAGATACGCTGCGGTATTCCATGGGCGGACAGGCTGAACTCGATTGGGATAGCCTGCCACGAATAAAGCTGGACCTGGAATTCCTGAACAAAGGTGTCTGGATCTATTTCACCGTTATCCTGGCCTCGCCCGACAATTCGGTAACAGTGTCTTACGTGGAAATCCCCGACTCTGGCGGCGATCCGGACAAGGAAGCCGAATTGATGCTCGAAGCATTGAAAGATGCCCGGCTCAAATAGGTTTGCGTGTCTTGGTGCGTGGTCCTTGTGTATCCTGAAGCAAGGGTGCATCCCTAAAAACCAGAAATGGCCGCTCAATACAGAGCGACCAATTCATTTGCCAGACAGCTTTGGGAACGATTTCGAAGTTGCCCTAACCTCCGGGCAGCGCCAGCTTAGCGCCGTGGAAGGTATTTCAGCGGATCGACCGGCTTGTTGCCTTGGCGCAATTCAAAATGCACTTGTGGCTGATTGACCGAGCCTGTGGCACCGGCGAGCGCGACAGGATCTCCGCGGCGCACCGTATCACCGCGTTTGACATTCAAGACGCTGTTGTGAGCATAGGCGGAAACCCAACCTTCGTCGTGGCGGACGAGCACAAGATTGCCATACCCTTTCAGCTCATTCCCGGCATAGATAACCGTCCCATCCCCGGCCGCTTTGACCGGAGTTCCCTCAGGAACCGCCAAATTCACGCCTTCATTGCGTCCACCACCCGGTTTTGCGCCGAAATCGGAAATGATACGGCCACGAACTGGCCAACGGAACTTGGCAACAGGTTCATCGGCTTGCGGCTGAATGCTCGCAACCTCGATTGGTTTTTCAGGTGCAGCCTCCGTCTTGACCGGTGAATCTGCCGCAGAATCTGGAGCTGCGATTGGGGTCGTTTCAACCTGAATGGAATCGTCAGAACGGTTTGTTGAGACAATCCTGTCCGGTTGACGCTTGGGAGATGGAACACTTGAGCCACCACCTGCCACGGTCTGCGGGACAGATGCAGTCACGATCGGTGCGCTCACCCCTTGAGGTTTGCTCTTTGGTAAAGCGCTGATCGGGACAACAGGAGTTGCGACAATGGCAGGTGTTGATTGAGTCACCTGCGCGAAAGTTGGTTGCGCATACGGCTTTCGGTCCGGACGCGGGGCCGCTCGCGACACGTTTGGTATAGAACCGGTAACGACATTTTCGGTCCGCGAAACAGTTGGCAGTTGCACGGCTCTCGTCTCACCGTCGGTGGTGCTCGTAGAACCGTTCCGGTCTGAATAAACATAAGTCGGGATGATCAGAGACTGCCCCGCCTGCACACTGGACCGGCTCTGAAGACCGTTGACGGATGCGACAGCCTGAATGGGCACGCCATAGCGGCGGGAGATCGACGCGAGCGTATCGCCCTGCCGTGCTTTGATCTGGGTGCCGCCAGCTGCGGTCCAGCCTTTCCAGTCCTTGCCAGCAGCAAGTGTCTCCGGCGCAGGTACCGATGGGACTTGAGCCGAGGAAATGGACGGTGCAATGGGAGCACTGACGACAGCTGGGGACGTTACAGATGCGGGCTGACGCGGGATCGAACCTGTCGAGATAGGAGCAGACGTGTTTTGCGGCAAGCCAGCCGTCGTTCCACCGGTGCCGTTGATAATGTCCTGATAGGACGGCTGCACGGGGGCAGCTCCGGTCAGGATCTCTTTCTGATTAGCGGTGCTGGCGGTGTAAATGTCGTTGGGTCCGAACCGCTCGGTGGCCGAGGAACACCCTGCAAGAGCTGCTGCTCCAAGAGTAACCGTTGCGACTTTACCCAGTAAATCCTGGCGGAGGAAACGCATCCGCTTTTTCATCGACTCAACCCAAACTGCTTTACATGGCTGCTGTGGTTAAGATTAGAAAGCAGTAAGGTTTATAAAGACTAAAGAAGAGGCCTCGAATTCCAGCCAATCTGAAAAACCTGCACGCCGCTAATGGCCTGCAACACCCGCAATTCTGCCGATTCTCAATTCAACTCAGGGCAATTGCATAAGGTAAACGCACATCGGACCTTCGGGCCTGAATCCTCCGGGCAACCGGCTGGATCATCCGACTCAGTTCCCTCGCATTCGCCGATAATCGAGATTACTGCGCCCTGCAGTGAGATAACGGAATCGGTGTCAGATGAAACGTCCCGTCGTCGGGCGCTCTTTGAAGAACGCGACCCCCGGCGTCGCACTGATTGAAATCGAGATCGGTCCCGCCTGTCAGTACGAGTTTGTCATCGGACCGGCCCTCCAGGAAGAAACGCCCGCCGTCACACTCAATTCGGCAAAGGAGCCGGTTGCCATCCGGATCGCAGATCGCGTCCGTTTGCCACCCTTCGTTCTGCCCTTTCATCCAGACATCCAGCTTCACGACCAGCCTTGGTGTATCCGGATAGGGCTGGAACGGGCTGTCCATGCCCAGGAGCTCTTGCTTTGACGGAAAGTGGCTAACTGCTATGTCGACAGTGTTTTGCGCAGGATGATCTTTTTGGTGCTGCAGACTGTAAGTTCGCCCATAGCAATTCGGAAAACTCATGAAATAGTCTTCGAGCGGCAATTCATCCGCCAACGGCGACCCCATTCCACAAACCAAGGCAGAAACAAGGACCAAGTGTCTTTTCAACTGCAACAGCATCTTGTGCTCCTCCTATTTCGCCTTAGCAGGAATGGGCTGGCTCCAGTCCGGTATCCAGAAACCGAAAATCCAATCGCTGACCGCTGTTTCCTTCCACCACAACATTGAGCCCGGTGTTGTCATTGACCCACCGTCCAGAAATTGATCCGGCGACCGCGTCGCAACTTGACCCGAGATAAACGATTTCCTTTGCCGCCAGAATATTTCCAGTAAAGCCGTCTCCGCCCGTGAACTCGAAACGGTACTTATCGATCAGGGACGTGAGGACATAACCGTTGGGATTGGATTGAATTGAATACAACAGACCGTCACCACCAATGGCGATGAATTCAACACCTGCTGCATATGAGGGCAATTGTTTTTCGACCCAGTCTTCTGCAAGAGAAGGACTTACAAGGCCCAGAAAACATGTAATCAAAATAGAAAAACGCTGACACACCATACCATCCCCCAAATACGGTTTCATTCGTATCATGACGCAACGGCAGCAACAACATGCGCCATAACGGGGTTCTAAAGATGTTGAGCAACACCAGGCATCAGGGAAACCCATCGGACTTCCGCCACTGTCTTGCTTGCGCCGATGCTCTCGGCTTTGGTGATCCGCACGAGCGATTGGGCTTTTCCCGGCGGGCCCAATGGAGCGATCAAAATGCCATCCGGTCTAAGCTGCGCGATCAAAGTATCGGGTATTTCCGAGACTGCCCCGTTCAGAACAATCCGGTCAAAGGGGGCTTTCTTCTCAAGACCCGAGAGCCCATCCCTGTGTTCCAGCGATACGTTTGTCTGTTTCAAGGCCGCTAGGCGTTGATCCGCCAGCTTGAGAAGGGTCTGATATCGGTCAAGACTGTAAACATGCCGGACAAGCTGTGAGAGGATTGCAGTCTGGTACCCGGACCCCGTGCCGACCTCCAAAACCGTTTGATCTGACTGCAAGTCGAGAAGCTGGAGCGCAAACGCAACCTCGCTTGGCGCGGTCATGGTCTGCCCGCACTCCATTGGAAGTGCGGTGTCTTCGTAAGCCAGATTGTGATAGCGGGCCGCAAGAAAAAGCCGTCGTGGCAGACGTTCAATGGCAGACAGAATGTTCACGGAGGCTATGCCGCGCTGACGCAAGCCAAGCACCAGGGCCGCACGCGCCTCCGCTTCATCCGGCAAGTTCGATTGCGTTGCCCGGTCGTCATCACCGGGAACGAATGCGGCCATTCACGCGTTCTCCATTACCCGCCCCCGGGAGACCAGTTTGCCGCCAGACATCCCTGGCAGCCTGCAGATGGGTCAACCATGAGAGATTCTCACCGTCACCCTGTCCTCATACTGACCGACCCGAGCGCAAAGACACAATGGCCGTTCCGGTGTGGCGCCCTGTTTTCCCGGTTAAAGAACGTCTTGGGCACTCATCACAAAAGGAGACGTCGCAGCAAAAAAGGAAATCAGCCAAGACTGTCCGCCAATCGACCGACGAGATCATGCGCCGTCAGATCGATCCGCAGCGGGGTCACGGAGACATAACCATCGGCAACGGCGTGAAGATCAGAGTTATCCAGAACAGATTTGCCACGGTCCTGGAATTTCAGCCAGTAGTAAGGATTGCCGCGACCATCCGTCCGCTCATCAATGGACAGGCCGCTTTGTTCATGATGCCCCTGCACCGTGACCTTCACGCCCTTAACCGCATCGGCGGGCCCAACCGGGAAATTGACATTCAAGAGGGAGTATGGCGGCAGGTCGAAGGTCATCAGTTTCTTGAAGAGTTCCGGCGCATGCGCCTCCGCGACACCGTAATCCGGCTCTGACTTCGGATTCCAGCTGTAGGCCTGGGAAACCGCGATCGAGCGGATGCCGAGGATTGCAGCTTCCATCGCCCCTGCCACTGTCCCTGAATAGGTGACGTCTTCTGCAAGGTTCTGCCCGCGGTTTATCCCAGACAACACCAGGTCCGGCAGACCCGGAAGCACCTTACGGCAGCCCATGATCACGCAATCGGTCGGAGTGCCTTTCACAGCGAAATGCCGGTCGTCGATCTGGCGGAGGCGAAGCGGATCTCCAAGGGTCAGTGAATGCGCCACGCCACTTTGATCCGTCTCCGGCGCGATCACCCACACATCGTCGGAGAGTGTCTTTGCGATCCGCTCAAGAGCGTAAAGCCCGGAAGAGTGAATGCCGTCGTCATTGGTGATCAAAATGCGCATGAAAAATCCGTTCTTGGCCAAAAGGTAGGGGTTTAGGGCCTGATGCCCTTAACCGATTTTTTCCAAACCGCCCATATAGGGCCGCAGGACGTCCGGCACAGTGATTGAGCCGTCCGCGTTTTGATAATTTTCAAGAACAGCGATCAACGCACGCCCGACCGCGATCCCGGATCCATTCAGCGTGTGGACATGCACAGGCTGCTTGGAATCGGCAGGACGGAAGCGCGCATTCATGCGCCGGGCCTGAAAATCACCACAAACGGAACAAGACGAAATTTCACGGAACGTGTCCTGCCCCGGCAACCAGACTTCGATGTCATAAGTCTTGCGGGCCCCGAAGCCCATATCGCCAGTACACAGCGTCATTACCCGGTAATGGAGGCCGAGTTTCTGAAGGATCATCTCGGCGCAACCAAGCATCCGCTCCAATTCATTGAGCGACTCTTCCGGTGTTGTGACAGACACCAGCTCGCATTTCTGGAACTGATGCTGACGCAACATGCCCCGGGTATCCCGGCCCGCAGAACCAGCTTCAGACCGGAAACAATAGGTCAAAGCGGTAACACGCAGCGGCAGTTGATCCTCGGACATGATCTCTCCGGCCACCAGATTGGTCAGCGGGACTTCAGCGGTCGGGATCAGGTAGTGATCAGTTGTGGTCTTGAAGAGATCTTCTTCAAATTTTGGCAACTGGCCGGTGCCATAGAGCGGATCGCTGTGAACCAACAGCGGTGGCGAGACTTCCGTGTAGCCGTTTTCCTGCGTGTGCATATCGATCATGAACTGACCGAGCGCCCGCTCCAGCCGCGCTATCTGGCCTTTCAGAATGACAAAACGCGAGCCGGACAACTTGGCAGCGGTGGAGAAGTCCATCCCACCAAGCTCTTCACCAAGTTCGTAATGCTCCTTCGGCGCTTCATTGAAGGTGAACGCCGGTTTGTCGCCATGGGTCCGATAAAGCACATTGTCCGCTTCATCCGCGCCTTCCGGGACATCATCGTGCGGAAGGTTCGGAATGACGGCCATCGCCTCTTCCAGAGCTGCGATCAGCTTGCGTTCTTCTTCCTCACCGGACTGGATGAAGGCCTTGATCTGAGCGACTTCGTCGATCAGCTCTTGAGCTCGGGCTTCATCTCCGGAGCCTTTGGCCTTGCCGATTTCTTTGGAGGCCGCGTTGCGCCGTTCCTGGGCTTCCTGCAGCTTGGTGATGTGGGAGCGACGGGAATCGTCCAAGGCAATCAAATTGGCAGCAGAAGGCTCATAGCCCCGCTTTGCCAAAGCCTTGTCAAAGGCATCTGCGTTTTCCCGGATCCATTTGATATCAAACATCTTCGCTTCCCGAACGGCGGTCTTTGTCTAAGGACTGGCCGCCGCGGGACGAAGACTAAGCTTTAGATTTATGCCGCAGCATCCTCAGCTTCACGCTCGGCCTCACGTTCCGCGCGCTTTTTCTCCACCATCCGGACGGACAGAATGGAGACTTCGTAGAGAAGCAACGTTGGCAGCGCAAGACCGATCTGCGAGATCGGGTCCGGTGGTGTCAAAATAGCCGCAGCCGCAAAGGCACCAACGATCGCGTATTTGCGTTTCTGCTTGAGACCTTCAGCCGTCACCATGCCTGCGCGGCCCAAAAGCGTCAGGATCACCGGCAACTGGAATACGAGACCGAAAGCGAAAATCAGGATCATGATCAGACCGAGATATTCACTTACCTTTGCGAGGTGTTCGATCGCCACCTGGCCCGACCCGCCGGTTTGCTCCATCGACAGGAAGAAGCCCATCGCCATCGGCATGACAAGGAAATAAACCAGACACGCACCAATTAGGAACAAAATAGGTGTGGCAACCAGGAACGGCAGGAAAGCGCCACGCTCATGTTTGTAAAGACCCGGTGCCACAAACATGTAGACCTGGCTGGCAATCACCGGGAACGCCAGAAACAAGGCACCGAAAAGCGCAAGTTTCAGTTGCGTGAAGAACCACTCCTGCGGGGCCGTGAAGATCATCTTCACGTGCTCCGGGTCCGGCGCGGCACGCAGGTACGGCACAGTCAGGATGTTGTAGATGTCGGTGGCGAAATAGAAGCAGATCACGAACATCGCCAGGATGGCCGCGATGGACCACATCAACCGCTGGCGCAGTTCGATCAAATGCTCGATCAAGGGCGCCTTTGAGGCGTCGATATCTTCCTGGCTCATGCCTTGGCTTCTTCCGTCACCGGCGCTTCCTCCGGCGCAGCGGGTTTCGCCGCCGAGGCTGCCGGCGTTTCAGCCGGTTTGCTCTCAGGCTTCGGGTCTGTATCCGCTTTTGCCGCTGGTTTTGCCGGAGG
The DNA here is from genome assembly GCF_965276855.1 of Roseibium sp. Classification (GTDB taxonomy): domain Bacteria; phylum Pseudomonadota; class Alphaproteobacteria; order Rhizobiales; family Stappiaceae; genus Roseibium. The sequence continues at coordinate 5,101,866 of NZ_OZ255700.1, read as the reverse complement.
GGTCTTCTTGGCCGCATCCTCTTCTATCGACTTCTTCAAGTCGCCAAGTGGATTGAAGTTTGCGGCTTCCTCGACCTGTTTCTTCATGTCGGCGATATCGGCCTGCTGCTCTGCTTCGCGCAGGGCTTCATTGAACGTCGACTGAAACTCACGCGACATCCGGCGCATCTTGCCCATTGTCTGGCCAAGGGTGCGCAACATACGCGGCAAGTCTTTCGGCCCTACGACGATGATCGCGATACAGGCGATCACCAAGAGCTCCGTCCAACCAATATCGAACATAGGTACTTTCGCCCCTTAAGGAGACGCGACGCAGATGAAGATCAGCTCGCTTTGGTCTGATCTTCCGCCTTGGCGGACTTCACGGTCTCACCGCTCTCATGATCGATGGTCTTGGGAGCATCGGCGGTATCGTCTTCAGCCATTCCCTTTTTGAAGCTTTTGATTCCCTTGGCGACATCGCCCATCAACTCGGAAATCTTGCCACGTCCGAACAGCAAAACCACCACGACTGCGATGATCAAAATCTGCCAGATACTAATACCCATACGCCAAACTCCTGATAACCGGCTTCCTCGCCCTTGGAGCCCTTGTACAAAACTGGCTCCTTGCCTGCAACAATACATGCCGGAATGTTTCTGTACTCCTAGACAGAAGGATAAGCCGGAGAATTATTCTTCCCTGATTTGGGGTCACGACCGCGGAAAGACAAGGACATCCTTGGGATCAGTGGTCACGCCTACGTCCATGCCCTGCTCCCATTCGCACCCGGCCCGCACGCGCGCCTGCAAAGGTTGGTCGAGACCTTCAACTATAATTGTCAGCAAATCGACTTCTCCGACGAATCGTTTTGACTGGATTCGCCCCCTCACGCCGCACAAGCCGGCCTTGCCAAGAAGAATGCCCTGCGGACGAATGCAGACATCGGCAGATCCCTGGTTCATCCCGGTCGAGGCAACAATACCGAGCGGTGTCTCAACACCGGACGACGTCACCCTGCCTTCGATTTGATTGAGTTCGGAAAAGAACCGGGCGGCGAACAAGTCGGCCGGGTTATTATAGAGCTCGGCCGCGGTCCCGTGCTGAACGAGTTCCCCGCGCCGCATCAACGCGATCTGGTCCCCCATGCGCATGGCCTCTTCCGGATCGTGGGTCACAATGATGCAGGTGGCGCGTGTCTCGCGGATCACCGCCAGCGTTTCATCACGTACGCTGTCGCGCAGGCGTTTATCGAGACCTGAAAACGGTTCATCCATCAAAAGGATGCCCGGTCGCGGCACCAAGGCCCGGGCAAGCGCAACACGCTGCTGCTCACCGCCCGACAAGGCATGCGGGTAGTCTTCGGCGTAATCGGCCAGGCCCACCCGGCGCAAGGCCGTCAATGCGGCCGCACTCGCCGCTTCCTTGCCGAGCTTCTTGATGCCGAACACCACGTTGTCCAGGATCGTCATATGCGGAAAAAGAGCATAGTCCTGAAACATCAGACCGATACCGCGCCGTTCTGGCGGGACAAATGTCTGCGGCCCGGCGATTTCCTTGCCGTTGATCAGGACCCGGCCCGCGCTTTGCCGTTCTATCCCGGCTGCAATGCGCATCAACGTCGTCTTGCCACAGCCGGAATGGCCGAGCAGGCACAAGATTTCACCCGGCGCAATCGAGAGGCTCAGGTTCCGGACAGACGGCACACCCTCATAGTCATGAGAAATATTCTCGAAGACCAGGCCTGCGGCTATCGTGGCGCTGGCTGACCCGCGCGCGCCCCACGTTTTCGGACCGCCATTCCAATTGGATTCGTTGGATTTGAACATCAGCTACCGGCAGTCTCATCCGTTTCTTCATCGAACAATGTGCCGTCCTCTAAAGGATCTTCGTCTTCGGTCAAGGCAGCATCGTCACTTGGTGTTGGCACCAGGAAGGACGCCGGGATCGCGCTATCAAGCAACCCTGCCCCTTTCAACTCTTCCAGCCCTGGCAGATCCTTGACGTTTTCCAGACCGAAATGGATCAGAAACTGCTCGGTTGTTCCGTAAGTGACCGGACGTCCCGGGGTTCGCCTGCGGCCGCGCATCCGGATCCAGGTTGTTTCCAAAAGGACATCCAGCGTTCCCTTTGATGTCGATACGCCGCGAATTTCTTCAATTTCGGCCCGCGTTACCGGTTGGTGATACGCGATGATGGCCAGGGTCTCAAGCGCTGCGCGCGACAGTTTGCGTTGTTCCTCAACGTTCCGGTGCATCAAATAGCTGAGATCTTCCGCTGTCCGGAAACACCACTTGCCCGCAAGCCGAACCACATTGACACCGCGCGGCGCATACATTTCCTGCAGCGCTTCGAGCAACCCGAGCACATCGGTTCCCTCCGGCAAACGGAGTGTCAGCTCTTCAAGCGACAATGGTTCGGACGAGGCAAACAAAAGTGCTTCCACCATCCGGAGGCCGCTAAGATCCTCAGAGGCCTTTTGGGGTGCTGCGCCCAAATCCGCACCGCCCTCCAAATGAAGCTGTTCCAGCTCAGACATCTTGGTCCGGTTCCTGTTCTAGGGCGCGAATGTAGACCGGTGAAAACGGCTCTCCCTGGCGGATTTCGACCTGTCCCTCTCTAACCATTTCAAGGCTGGCGGAAAAGCTGCTTGCCACGACCGTCGCCCAATCCTTGTTGTCATAAAGGTAATCGCGAAGGTAGGCATTCAAAGGGGTCCATTCACTGACCCGGCCGACGAGCTTGGTCAGCAGCTCCCGCGCCTCCTGGAGTGACCAGACTGTTCTGCGTAAAACCCGGACAGATGTAACAGACTGACGCTGGCGCTGCGTGGCGTAGGCCGACAGGAGGTCGTAGACAGAGGCATCCCAGATGCTTTTGTGGACGACGGACATGGTCTCAGGTTCACCCCGAAAAAACACATCGCGCCCTGCCCGGCTGCGGGCCAGCAGTTTTTCAGAAACCTCCCGCATGGCCTCAAGTCGGCGCAACCGAAAGGCAAGCGCTGCGGCCAATTCCTCACCTGTGGGCTCGTCCTCGTCCTTTTGTTCGGGAAGCAAAAGACGGGATTTCAAATAGGCCAGCCAGGCGGCCATCACCAAATAGTCCGCGGCGAGTTCAAGACGCATCCGGCGGGCCTCGGTCACAAACTCCAGATACTGCTCAACCAAGGCCAGGATCGAGATCTTGGCGAGATCCACCTTTTGCGTGCGCGCAAGACCGAGAAGCAGATCAAGCGGCCCCTCAAAACCGTCGACATCCACAACCAGCTGCGGATCGGACGTCGCCCGTTCCTCGCTCGTATGCACCGCGCTCAGAAGGTCAAATGACTTGTCTGGCGCGGATGCGGGTTGTGTGTCCTGCTCCGCCATTTGGTGTCCCGTTACACTCCCGCCCAGCCGGTCAGGGATTGAAACTCTGCCCAGGCCTTGTCTGCATCAAAACCTTTCTCCAACGGTTTATATCCAGCCAAAGCCGTGTTGCAGCGCTCCAGCGAACGCCCAGCAAGGATCGGCGCGACATCCGCAACGGCCTGCATTTCTGTCATATCGCCATTGCAGTGGAGCACGACATCGCATCCGGCATCCCAGATTTTTTTGGACCGGCTCGACACATCACCGCCGAGCGCTTTCATGGAGATGTCATCGCTCATAAGACAGCCATCGAAGCCAATTTCATCACGGATAATCCCTTTTATGACCGCACTGCTCTGCGTTCCCGGATTTTCTGCGTCTATGCTCTCATAAAGCAAGTGTGCGGTCATACCCAGGGAGATATCTGAAAGTGCCTTGAATGGCGGGAAATCCACAGCTTCCAGTGCCTTTGTGTCATCCGTGACCCGTGGCAGTTCAAGATGACTGTCCACCTTGGCGCGGCCATGCCCCGGAATATGTTTGATGACAGGAAGAACACCCCCGGCGATCGCGCCGTTGATCATCTCGCGTCCGAGGATAGCAACAGTCTCCGGATCATCTGAAAGCGCGCGATCTCCGATCGCATCGACGGTGTCAGGAAACCGCACATCAAGGCACGGCAAACAGTCGATTGTAATTCCGACCTCGGATAGATCTGCAGCAATCAGCTGCGCGCCCAGGAACGCCGCCCGTTTTCCAGCGGCCTCATCCGTCTTGTAGAGATCTCCGAAAAGCTTGGGTGCTGGATATTTGCGCCAATGCGGCGGCCGTAGCCGTTGCACCCGGCCGCCTTCCTGATCGACAAGCACCGGCGCATCTGCCCGGCCGACAGCATCTCGAAAAGTCCGGGTCAATTCGCGAACCTGATCCGGACTCTCGACATTCCGGGCAAACAGGATCAGTCCCCAGGGATTATGCCCTTTGAAAAACGCTTGTTCAGCAGCGGAGAGAATTGTGCCGGCGCAGCCGGAAATAAAGGCTTTGATCATGATCATCGCTTACCGGCACCACCCCTGCCCGTCAAGAAAGGTCCGGTTCCCCGGCAAGCGCACTTGCGCTCAGGATGCGAACTTGCAATCTAAATCTACGAATCCTCTTTCAAATGGAGTTGCTTTCCATGCGCGCGCGCCATGACATTCCGGCAGGCACTTTGCACCGGATTTCCGTCACATCTGAAATCCTGACCCAAAACCGGCTTGGCGACCCGGCAACGCGCGAAATGGTCGTTTATGTCCCACATGGACATGACGGCACTGGGCTGCCGCTTCTGGTGGATATCGTTGGCTATACGTCCGGCGGCCCGGCGCATGCGAACTGGAAGAATTTTGGCGAAAACGTTCCGGAGCGCTTGGATCGGCTGATCCATGATGGCGCACTCCCCCCGGTTGTTGTCGCCTTCCCGGACTGTTTCACGCGTCTTGGCGGCAACCAGTATATCGACAGCACAGCCATGGGACCTTGGGCAACGTGGCTCACCACGGACATGCTCCAAGCTGTCGAAGGCCAATTCGGCTGCGGCGGAAACGGCAAACGCGGATTGTTCGGAAAATCATCCGGCGGTTACGGCGCCATTGTTCACGCCATGAAACACGCTGACGTCTGGTCCGCAGCGGCTTGTCACTCAGGAGATATGGCGTTTGAACTCTGTTACTTGCCGGAAATGCCAAGTGCGCTGCGGGCAATCCAGAAACATGGGTCAATTGAGGCCTTTGTGCGCTGGTTTGAAGCCGGACCAAAGTATCCCGGCGGCGCGTTGCATGACCTAATGACCTTCGCAATGGCAGCCACCTACGATCCAGATCCGTCGCCGGACACCTTCTGCGGGATTCGCTTACCGGTTGACCTTGAGACCTGCGAAATCATTGAAGACCGCTGGAATGCCTGGCTGTCCTGGGATCCTGTGCAAATGGTCGAGGCACATACAGATGCCTTGAAATCCATGAAGGGGCTCTGGATCGATTGCGGATACATCGACCAATACAATCTGGTCTATGGCGCACGCCGTTTGAAACAGAAGCTTGAGGCCGCCGGTGTTGACCACGTTTACGAGGAGTTCAACGACACCCACTCGTCGATTGACTACCGGATGGACGAGAGCCTGCCGTTTCTTGCAAATGCGCTTCTGAAGTAGGCACCTACCGGCCCAGGCGGAGGGTCAAGACCGCGCCCCCGGCCAGGATCAGAAGCGCGCCAACGAGGGCTTCAGGTCCCGGCACTTCGCCCCAAACGGCATAACCAAACAGGGCCGAGAGCACCACCGTGGCGTAAAAAGCGGGGGCAAGTGTTGCTGCGCCAGCACGTCGGTAGGCTGAAATGTTGAAAGACTGGCCGACAATTGCGAGCGGACCAAGCCAGGCGAACGCAAGCAGATCGCTCACCGCAATGCCGTCTCTGGCGATCAGCCAAATCACCGGCACGGCTAAAAACAACGCTGCAAACACGTTCACATAGGCCAGGATCGTTACTGTATCTTCGCGCTGGGCGATGTAGCGCATGATCAAGCTTTCCGCGGCCATGAAGAGCGCACTTGCAATCGCCGCAATGGCCCCAACGAGCGCCATCTCCGAATTCTGAGCCATACTGTCGGCCGATTGAACGACGAGATAGGCACCGAGCATGCTCAACGCTCCGGCGATCCAATGTTTGCCGGTCACCAGCTCTTTCAGGATCAACCCGGCCAGGGCAATCGCGAAGATGCCTTTTGTCAATCCAATTGCGGTCGCATCCGCAAGCGGCATCACGGACGCTGCATAGACCGCACAGGCCAAGCCTCCTACACCGCACACCGCTCGCATCAAGTGGAGTTTCCATAAGGGACTTAACTGCTTGTGGAGCTGAACGTTTTTCACGCTGGCAACAAACAAGATGGTTGCGGCCCCGCCGGCAAACCGAAGCCAAACGAGTGCAACGATTGGCAACACACCGCCTGCCAGTTTCCCGGCCGCGAAAATCGGTGTGAAGGCTGACATTCCCAGCAGCGCCAGAAACAGTGCCGCTGGGATATTCTCGCGCTGGCCGATAGCGGCAGATGGTGTCACGGCGAAGGCTCCAGATCTTGAATGTGATGATTGGGAACTAGCACTCAAAGGTTCGTCGAAACAGATGCCAGTTCCTCATGCGCCCCATGCAAATACGCATATCATTGCTCTTACCTAAGCGAATACGTATACTACGTTCATGAATTGGGATGATCTAAAACTCGTAGACGCTGCGGCTCGCGCACGGTCTTTATCAGGCGCAGCCAAGGCATTGGATATCAGTCAACCGCAGCTCAGCCGGCGCTTGAAAGCATTCGAAGACCGCGTCGGAGCGCGGCTGTTTGACAGAACACCCTCTGGTCTCAAACCCACAGAAGCGGGGCAAAGGCTCATTCCACTTGCCGCAGATATGCGTCAACGTGCGGATGCAGCGGCGCGCATCATGCCAGATCTGGCCGGTGCTTCGCTCAGGGTCGTTCGCGTTGCCGTCGATGAGGTGCGCGCCCGTGTCCTGACAGACATGTATCCTCTTCTGGATGAACGGCTAAAAGACATTGAGCTTGAGCTGATCTCCAGCCACAGCCATGTCGATCATCAAAGCCGCAGCATCGAATTGCAGATCAGAAACTGCCTCCCCGAGACCGATACGCTGATTGCCCGGAAAATCGGCGATCTCGCTTACGGCGTTTATGCCAGCAAATCCTACGCGGCGGCCCGCCCATCTGTTTTTGAAGAAGCCCGGTACTCAGCGTGCAGTTGGCTTGGATTTACGCCGGACGACCTCTGGTATCCGGCCCATAATCGCTGGCTCGCAGAACGCCTGCCCGCGCCACCCAGGCTGCGCACCAACACCATGACCACTATGATGAACATGATTGCGAGCGGATCCGGCCTCGGATTGATTCCGGTCTTCATGGGTGACCGGCATCCAGACCTCGTACGGGTCATGGAACCCTTGCCGGAACTCACAAATCCGGAGCACATCATCGTTCACCGCGATGTCCGGCGTGAACCTGCCGTCCGTCTGGCGATCGACGCTATTTCGGATGTTTACCGGCACATGGCCCCGCACCTTCTCGGTTTGCAGAGCCAAGTCAAAATGACAGCCGCCGAATAAAAAATGGCCGGAAAACCCGGCCATGTTAATTGTTGTATTGGTGCGCCCGGGTCTATTGCCTGCGGACAAAACAGTCGCCGCCAGCGCCTTGCAGCTGTTCACACAACCGGATGGCTTCGTCACGCGATCCCGTCGGGATACGGGCGCGGTAGAAGACCCCCCGATCACCGAGGTCGGCAGCCACAATCACGGCGTTCACGTTCCCGATAATCGACGGGTACCGACGTTGCAGCGAGGAATAGGCATCGCTTGCAGCCGCTGCTGAGCGCTGAGACGTCACCTGAACAATATAGGTTCCACCCGGTATCGTACCAGTGCCAGCAGCCGCTGCGGCCGGAGCTGTAGCCGTAGCGGACGCCGGTTGAGACAAGTTCAGTGGACCATTGTTTTGCGTTGCCGGCGCAGGATTTGTTGCAGCTGCGGGTGCCTGCGCAACTTGCACAGGGGCAGCGGGTTTCTTACGCGGCAGGACAGTTGGAACAGGTCCGGCCGGCTCTTCAACAGGCGCAGCAGGTTCTGCTGCAGCAACGATTGCAGGCGTTGTCGGTGCCGGTGCAGCGGGCTGAGGCGTTCCGGCAGCCGGTTCAGCCTGCGTCGGAGCCGCTGCAGGTTCCGCCGAAGGTGTTGCCGTAATCGGCTGAGTTGCAACAACACGGGGCTCAGCCGGCGCAGGGGCTGCCGGTTGCGCGGTGCCATTAGCTGCTGGGGCAGCATCCTCGCCCGACACTATGGTTCCGTCCGGACGAACAACAACTGTCCGGACCCGCTTGGTTGCTCCAGGAACGAGTTCAGCACCAGATTGAACACCGGCAGGTGCTGGCGGCAAGGAGGCCGGTTCAGGTGTTTCCGGACGCGCGAGCTGTGTCGGCGCATTTTCGTTGCGGCCATCAACGCGATCATAAATCAGCTTGGCGGATTGATTGTTGCCGGCAGACGGATCCTGCTCTTCCGGGAAAATTTTGAGTGGCTCTTGCAGGCCGCTAATCACAGGCGGCGGGCCGTCCGGGACTGCAATCGTGTCGGTATCCAGAAAGAAGAACCCAACAGCGCCAAGCGCTGCGACGCCCAGGACGCCAGCTGCAACAAAAATACCGCGGCGGGAGCGCTCTTCGGCATGCGGAACCGCAGCTTGCTCTGCGCGCGAGTGCGGCGGCAAAACCCCACTGCCCTTCAAGGTTGGGTCGCTCTCCTGCATCGCCCGTGCGACGGCATCGAGATCATAACCTTCCGGCGGCGGCGGCGTATCATCATCCCCAAGGTCGCGAACTGCATCCTCAGCTGCTGGCCACACCATGTCGTCGATGTCATTAGCTGACTGCCGATCCGGAGCCTCGGCAGCATAAGCTGCCGCAGTGGCCTTCGTTTCTGCCGAAGCTTGTGCTGCGGCAGGCTCAGATGATTTATCTGCCGTGCTTTGTTGACGCGCCCGGTCGTCTCGATCCGGAAAATCCAAATCTGCCAGAAGCGTATCGATCCCGCTGATCGATTTCTGATCAGTATCGGATGCCTGCGGTGCACTGCTCGCAGCTGCGCCGCCCTGCGGCGTGGTCAGGGCAGCAAACAAATCATCTTCGTTGATTGCTGGCCGTTGCGGCGCCGGGGCGGACTGCGAAGAGACTTCGGGCTGAATGTCCTGCGCCGGATGTTCAAAAGCCTGCGTAGATGAAGGAGTTTCCGAACCGAATGCCCGACGCGGGTCGCCGGCGCGGCTGACGCTGTCATCCAACGCTGCCGTATCCGGATGGTTTTCAGAACGTACCGGAGCCGGTGCCTGGCTGTAGCTTGCCGAGTGGGCTTGGTACCCGCCAGAATAGTAGCTCGAGTCCGCAGTCGGTTGCTGGGTTTGCGGCGTTGTCTGCGGTTCCGGCGAATCTGGTGCGGGCGCAGTGCGTTGATCGAATGCCTGGTCTTCAGGCGGATCGATGGTCTGACGGAGGGCGCCCTTCAATTCATCCTCAAGTTCAGCGGTCAGATTCTGTTCAAGGTCATTCGCTACAGAGGCTGCCAAGCCTGTTCCAAAATCACGTCCAAAATCTACAGCAGGTCCGCGCGGTTGAGGCGGAGACGATGGTTGGAAGGCTGGTTGCGCTGGCTCTGAGACTGACGGTGTGGGCGCAGTTGGCGCAGGCCGGTTCATCGCGCTTGCAGCTGTGGCTTCAATCGTGTCCAGCTGCGGCACCTGTGGCCAGCCAGGCACATCACCTCTTGGCTCGGCCTGGGCTTGATAGCCAGGCGCAGAGCTATCTGGAGACTGCACTACACTCGGAGTGACAATAGAACTGGGGTCGGGGGCCTGCTGCAGAGCATTGAAACGCTGCGGCTCGCTAGAAAGTGGGGAGTCGGAGCGCAGAATTTCTGGTGATTGCCCGGCGCCGAATACGGGTTCCTGGCGCGGTGGATTGGGATCCGCAGTGGGTTTCGGCTCACTCGCGAAATCATCCAAGTCTGCGAAATAATCAGTGCTTCCAACCCGGCCGCTGCTCACCGGCGCCCCCAATTGCTTGTTATTATGGACAATGCGCGCCAATTCAATCAGCGGATCTTCACCAGACGGCCGATTTCCCCCGGGCTGTGCCGGGGTCTCTGCCGTATCTGGCCGCTTTTTGTCGTATTCGTCTGACATGAGCGCTCTAAAGAACCGGTTTCGTTACGCTACGTTTTATCAATATACCCTGATCACTTCTTACAAGGCATATCAGCGCATTTCCTCAGGAGCTTGTACACCGAGAATCGCCAAGCCTGACGAAAGTACCAAGGATACTGCACGAACCAAAGCAACACGCGCTACGGTTAATTTCGTGTTACTAGAATCAATAAAACGTAAATGAGGCAATTCCTTGCCTCTATTCCAGTGACCGTGCAGTGAACTTGCAAGTTCATGCAGGTAAAACGCGATTCTATGCGGCTCATGGGTGTCGGCTGCAGCTTCGACAACTTTTGGCCACTCGGCCATTTTGCCGATCAATTCAAGCTCTCCGCTGTCATCAAGCAGGGAATAGTCGGCACTCGAGAGTACAGAATCACTCAAATCTTGCCCGGACAGTTCTTCTGCGGCCTGCCGCAAGACAGAACAGCAGCGCGCATGACCATACTGAACATAAAAGACCGGATTGTCCTTGGACTGCTCCGTCACCTTCTTGAAGTCAAAGTCGAGCGGTGCGTCATTCTTCCGGAACAACATCATGAACCGGACCGGATCCGGCCCCACTTCGTCAACCACTTCGCGCAAGGTAATGAAATCACCGGACCGCTTCGACATTTTTACCGGCGCGCCGTCCCGCATCAGCTTCACAAGCTGGCAGAAACGGACGATGACTTCGGTATCGCCGCCGGAAACAGCTTTACCGACCGCTTGCAAACGTTTGGCGTAGCCGCCGTGGTCTGCACCAAGAACGTAGATCGCTTCCTTGAAACCGCGCTGGAACTTGTCCTCGAAATACGCAACGTCGGCAGCAAAATATGTGTAGGACCCATCTGACTTTTTCAGCGCCCGATCGGTATCGTCCCCGAAATCGCTTGCTCGGAAAAGTGTCTGTTCGCGGTCTTCCCAGTCGTCCGGGACCTGGCCCTTGGGCGGCGGAAGTGTACCTTCATACACAAGTCCTTTGGCCCGCAGACCATCGAGCATGTGATCAATCTTTGATCCGTTGCTGCCACTGCGCTCATGCAGAGATCGCTCGGAAAAAAAGACCTCGTGCTCAACACCGAGCGCGGCGAGATCCGAGCGGATTAAATCCAGCATCGCAGCAATCGCCCGTTGCTTGACCTTCGGGAGCCAATCGGCTTCGTCCTGATCGAGCAAATCACTGCCGAATTCGTCCTTCAGCGCCACGCCAACCGGGACGAGGTAATCACCGGGATAAAGGCCTGCCGGGATCTCGCCGATATCTTCGCCGAGTGCCTCGCGATAGCGAAGAAAAGCACTGCGGGCGAGCGTGTCGATCTGAGAGCCGGCGTCATTGATGTAGTATTCTTTGACCACTTCATTGCCGGCAAATGCCAGCAAATTGGCAAGCGCATCGCCAACCACGGCACCGCGGATATGTCCGACATGCATCGGTCCGGTCGGGTTCGCGGAGACATATTCGACATTCACCTTGGAAGGATCAGCGGTCTTCGTGCCGCCATAACCAAGGCCTTCCGCAAGAATGCTCCCAAGTATCTTCTGCCAGACACTCTGATCGACCCGCAGATTGATAAATCCAGGACCAGCGACCGTGGTTTCGGTAATTTCCGGGTCTTTTGAGAGCTCGGCAACCAAACGCTCGGCCAGATCGCGTGGCTTCATGCCGAGCGGCTTTGCAAGAACCATTGCCGCGTTGGTCGCAAAGTCCCCATGAGCCGGATCCCGAGGTGCCTCGACGACAACGCGGGACAGATCTGGCGCATTGCCATCCGGTCCTTTTAATTCAAGCACTTCGAGGCTTTTTTTCACGCGTTGCGTGAACACGGCAAAGATGTTCATTCAGGCACCGGTCAGGGTTGAAACTTCAAACACAACGGCCCCGCACGCGCCAGCGAGAAGCCCTCTGGCGCGGCGGGGATCCGATTTTGACCCTGCGCCTACCCCAAATCCGGTGTGTCGTCAAACAGTCTGCGGTGTTCTTCGATCGCATAACGATCAGTCATGCCAGCGATATAATCACATACGCGCCGGGCCCTGCTGGTCTCGTCAAGGTTCTCCAAGCCCTTGTCCCAAGGGGCTGGCATCAGGTCCGGCTCGGCAAGAAGACGCGCAAACAGATCCCTGACGACACGGGCAACGAGACGGCGGACCGACAAAACATCCTCATGGCGGTAGACCCGCGCGAACAAGAACCGTTTCACTTCCTTTTCGGCCGCTGTCATGGCTGGCGAAAACCCGACCAAGCATTTACCGGCCGAACGCACATCCTCAACGCTTTGCGGATCTAACTCGCTAATATTGCGCACGCCCTCCTGAATAACGTCTTCCACCATCCGGGTAATGCTGCGGCGGACGATCTCGTGGATCCGCCGCGTTTCTTCAAGGCCTGGATACTTGTGGTCCACTTCCGCGAGAATATCTGCCAGAAACGGAACTTCCCGCATGTCGTCGATCGCGAACAGGCCAGCCCGAAGTCCATCGTCAAGATCATGCGCGTCGTAAGCGATGTCATCTGCGATCGCCGCAGCTTGTGCCTCAGCACTCGGCCAGGTTCCAAGCATCAGATCCTGCTGTTTCTGATACTCCCGGATCGCAAAGGGCAATTCGCCATCCTTGAACTTGCCCAGCGGCGCACCTGTTTCATCCACCAACGGACCGTTGTGTTTGACGAGGCCTTCCAGAGTTTCCCACGCAAGGTTCAACCCATCGAACTCCGCATAGCGGTGCTCTAGATGCGTTACGACACGCAAGGACTGGGCGTTATGGTCAAAGCCACCAAAAGGCGCCATGCATTCATGCATGACATCCTCGCCCTCATGGCCGAAAGGTGTGTGTCCAAGGTCATGTGCAAGTGCAAGACACTCTGCGAGATCCTCATCCAGCCGCAGCGCCCGGGCGAGCGAACGGGCGATCTGGGAGACCTCAATCGTGTGCGTCAAACGCGTGCGGAAGTGATCTCCCTCGTGATACACAAAGACCTGTGTCTTGTGCTTGAGACGCCGAAAGGCCGAGGAATGGATGATCCGGTCCCGATCGCGCTGGAAAGGTGTCCGGGTCGGGCTTTCAGGCTCCGGAAAGTGGCGCCCCCGGCTCTTGAACGGGTTTTGAGCATAGACTGCAAGGGATTGCGCCCCGTACCCGATGTCTGCCTGGATTTTCTTCCAATTGTCGTTCACTGCCCGTCCCCTTGAATAACGCACCGGTACTGGCCCAGTTATTGACGCTTGTGCTTCGAGATCTTAACTATCGGGTTAAGTCAATTTTGTCGCGCTAACATTGGCGCAGACACAGCGAGTCAGTAGAAGATGACCGAAACGCTTGAAAATCGAGTAACAGTCAGTGATCGCGCTGCCAAGCGCATTGCCAAGATTTTGTCGGGAGAGGCTGCCGGCAGCATGCTGCGCGTCAGCGTGGAAGGTGGCGGGTGCTCGGGCCTGCAATACAAATACGATGTGGTCGGCGCACAAGAAGACGATGATCTGGTGATCGAGAAATTCGGCGCGACGGTACTGATCGATTCCATCTCCTTACAATACATGGGCGGATCGGAGATCGACTTCGTGGACGATCTGATCGGTCAGGCCTTCCAGATCAACAATCCGCATGCAGTTGCCGGTTGCGGCTGCGGCACGAGCTTTACGATCTAAAAGTCAGCCTGAACCAAGCTGTTCGCTCAGAGACCGAACCGGTCGAATGATAATGGCTGGGCATATTTTCAGAACGTGGGCGACAAACGATCTCCTTCGCATATGATGCGGCGCAGAGAGCGGCGGAGACTTGTTATGAAAATTGCCACCTGGAACATCAACGGCGTCAAGGCTCGGCTGGAAACAGTGCAGGAATGGCTGAAAGAAGCCTCGCCCGATGTTGCTTGTTTTCAGGAGATCAAGTCGGTCGACGAAAACTTTCCGCGCCAGCCGTTTGAAGATCTTGGCTACAACGTCGAAACCCATGGGCAAAAAGGCTTCAACGGTGTCGCCATCCTCTCAAAAACGCCTCTGGAAGACGTTGAACGGCGGCTTCCAGGAAACGACGATGACGAACAGGCACGCTATATCGAAGCAACAGTGACCAACGGAGACGGCGTTGTGCGCTTCGGTTGCCTCTATCTGCCGAACGGCAACCCGCTTGGGACCGAAAAATTTCCCTACAAGCTTGGCTGGATGGACCGGTTGTTGGTCCATGCGGAAAAACGGCTTGCTGAAGAAGTGCCCTTCATTCTCCTGGGCGACTACAATGTCATCCCGGATCCGATCGATGCGAAAAATCCGGAAAACTGGACGGACGATGCTCTTTTTCAACCCGAAAGCCGGCAGAAATTCCGCGCCCTTACGCATCTTGGCATGACCGAAGCCATCCGCGCCTGCACCGAAGCTCCAGAAACGTTCACCTTTTGGGACTATCAGGCCGGAGCCTGGCAGAAAAACAACGGCATCCGCATTGATCACATTTTGATGTCGCCGCAGGCGAACGACAAAATGCTCGGCTGCGGGATCGACAAACATGTTCGCGGCTGGGAAAAGCCGTCCGACCATGTTCCCGTGTGGGTTAAACTCGCCGCCTGAATGCCGATGCCCCCGGTGCCTTTATATCCACTGCATTGAAGAAACTGGCTGGTCTATGCCGTTTGCGATCCTTCGCCGGCATGCTATATTTTCGTTAATGGGATAAAGGACCAAGGCCACTGGCCCGCATCGGCGAAAAGCGGGCATTTCTCCTGGCGCTGCTTCAATCTGCGCGCCCCAAACCTCTTTGCCGCGTTGACTGTGGCACTCTTGTCGAGCGGTTCTCAATACATTTCAACTGAAGTTCAAGCCCAAGAGACGGCCAAACCGAATGTGCCTTGCACGTGCCGTTATCAGGGTGAGGACTACAGCATCGGCGACTCCATCTGCTTGTCCAGCGGCTCCAGCCCCAAAATGGCGACATGTTCGATGGTTCTGAACAATACGTCCTGGAAGATGAGCAACGCCCCCTGCCCGCAAGCCCTGGAGGTTCCGGAGGTATCGCCCATTCAACAGGCGTCACCGGACGATTTGGCGGATACACCGATCCTTTGATTGACCGTAGTTGGGCACCGCCTGCATAAAGCGCGCGATGTTGTCTTCACTACGTCGTTGCTGTGTGTCTGGAGGGCTTCATGCGGTCAAAGCCGCGTTGCGCAAATTACTGCGTTGGAACCTGCTGAGCCGTCAGCATATCCGGACGGTTGTTTTCAATCCATGTATCAGCCAGGGACCGTGCTTCTGCACGAACCGGTTCCGGCGCGACGGCAAAATACTGCTCATGCAGGTTGTTGATCCAGGTCGTGTCATGGCCGGTTGCTTGTTTACGGGCAACAGTCAACCACATCAAACCCCGAGCTTTTTTCTTGTCTGAAGACCCAAGAGAGTAAAGCGTTTCGCCGAGTTTGGCCTGAGCACCGACATGGCCTTTGAGTGCAGCAAGATTATACCAGCGCACCGCCATCCGGCTGTTTGTCTCCCGGTACATTTCTCCAAGATGAAACTGGGCAGCTGCATCCCCGTAATAAGATGCTGCATGCGTGAAAATCCTGCGGGCTTGTCCTTCATCTTTGATGACAGCGCCATCGATGCCGCTCAGATAATAAGAGCCAAGTGCCACAAAGGCGCTGGAGACAAAAGGTGCATCCGGGGAATCAGGGCTGTCATTGCCGTGATCCCGGACAATCTGGCTATAATATTGAAAGGCCTTGTAGTCATCTTCCTGCACACCGTCGCCCTTGGCGTACATGTCACCAAGCTTCCAGGCAGCCATGGTCTGCCCGTTTTCTGCTGCATATTTCAAAGACGAGATCGCTGCTGTTTTATCACCGGAGTAATACTGGCGGGCACCAGTGCGCAGAGCTTCATTGGGCGACATGGTCGACGGATTGATCGGTCCGGGCGCGGCCGGCTGGCCGTCAAACGCCTCTGACGGCACTGTTGCCATCATCAAGGCGAGCGCGCCGACAACAGCCCCGCTGATGCTTAAGTGCTGACGATGTGTCTTCTTGCTGTACATCCCGTTCACACTATTCTCCCGCGAACGATAGTCATCATCACGGGCACAAATCCCATTCATCTGTTACACCAAGCTGATGCTTGAATGTTTGACACCTCACTATGCGTCTTGAAACGATTGCGTGATGTCCCAAATGTGAGCGATCAATCTGGCCTTAGTTGGGCTGCGCGCCCTGCCCCAGCAAAACCGCCGTAACGCATTGAACCATCGCGCAACCCGGCATCTGTTTTTGTGCCGAGCGCTACGTGTTGATCCACTCGTGTACCGCAATCATGGCCGAACATGGGCATCAAGCGGCTCCATGAAGGCACCGCAATACTTTGCCGCCAAGTGTTGCTGAATAGGCACAATTTGCCGCCCCTCCTCAGCCCCAATCGAAACACACGCAAGTTGACGATCGGTTTCCATATCTTCAAAAGGCTTCGAGTGATGCCAATTAGCTTCAACGCTGGGGAAAACGGGGGCTTTTGGCCAATTTCCTTGGCTGTTCTATGTTTGTACTTCAAACTGAACCATGATTCGGTGTAGGACCGGCGTGATCAGATGCGCGGTCAGCGCAGTTTAATAAAACCAGGTACCCATCAGGCGATACGCAATGAGCGGAAAAGACGATCTTTTTGCAGGCAATGCAGCTGTTTCCAATTCAGTTGGGTCGGAACCGGCACCAGCACCCAAGCCTGCACCGACGCCTGTTGCGGATCTCTCCGAGGCACGAAAGAAGTCACAAGCTGCCGCCGAAAACAGCGATTATTCAGCTGCCGATATTGAAGTCCTGGAAGGCCTAGAACCTGTTCGAAGACGCCCTGGTATGTACATCGGGGGCACGGACGAAAAGGCCCTTCACCACCTTTTTGCCGAAGTCATCGACAACTCCATGGACGAAGCCGTCGCGGGACACGCAACCTGGATTGATGTCTCCCTTGGTGCGGATGGCTACCTAAACATCACGGACAACGGCCGCGGCATCCCGGTCGATCCGCATCCGAAGTTCAAGGACAAATCGGCTCTGGAAGTCATCATGACGACCCTGCATGCCGGCGGCAAATTCGACAGCAAAGTCTATGAAACGTCCGGTGGTTTGCACGGCGTTGGCGTGTCCGTCGTTAATGCCCTGTCGGACGAACTGGTTGTCGAAGTGGCCCGAAGCCGCAAGCTCTATCGCCAGATCTTTCGTCGCGGTCACCCGCAAGGACCGCTGGAGCATATTGGCGATACTCAAAACCGCCGCGGAACGATGGTCCGATTCAAGCCGGACGAGACGATATTCGGAAAGGGTGTGAAATTCCAGCCGGCGCGCTTGCTCAAGATGGCGCGCTCGAAAGCCTATCTCTTTGGCGGCGTCGAAATCCGCTGGCACTGCGCTCCAGAATTGATTTCAGAGAAGGACGAAACCCCGGCAGAGGCCGTCTTCCACTTCCCCGGCGGCCTGCGGGACTTTCTGGAAGAACGGCTCGGCAAGGAACGGCGGGTGGTCGAGGAAGTCTTTTCGGGCCGGACCGACAAGACCGGCAAACATGGATCGGTCGAATGGGCCGTCAGCTGGTTTGCAGGCGACGGGTTCATCAATTCCTACTGTAACACCGTTCCAACCCCGGAGGGCGGCACGCACGAGGCCGGTTTCCGTTATGCGCTCCTGCGGGGCCTGAAAGCCTACGGTGAACTTGTCAACAACAAGAAAGCTTCGATCATTACCGGTGATGACGTCATGACATCTGCCGGCGGGATGCTCTCGGTCTTCATCCGGGAACCCGAATTTGTTGGCCAGACCAAAGACAAACTGGCTACCAACGAAGCAACACGCGTTGCCGAGACGGCTGTTCGCGATGCCTTTGATCACTGGCTGACCGCATCACCAAATCAAGCCAACAAGCTTCTGGAATGGGTAATCGACCGTGCCGAGGAACGCCTTCGGCGCCGCCAGGAAAAAGACGTGGCCCGCAAGACGGCCGTGCGCAAGCTTCGTCTCCCTGGAAAGCTCGCGGATTGCTCGACCAGCCAGTCGGATGGAACGGAACTCTTCATCGTTGAGGGCGACTCGGCGGGCGGATCTGCAAAACAAGCTCGAAACCGCGCCAACCAGGCCGTTTTGCCGCTGCGCGGCAAGATCCTCAACGTCGCCAATGCTGGCCGCGACAAGCTGGTCGCCAATCAGCAGCTTGCCGACCTCATTCAAGCGCTCGGCTGCGGGACCCGCTCCAACTATGCTGAGAAAGATTTGCGCTACGAAAAAATCGTCATCATGACCGATGCGGACGTGGACGGCGCGCACATCGCTTCGTTGTTGATCACGTTCTTCTATCGGGAAATGCCGGAACTGATCCGTGGTGGTCATCTCTATCTTGCGGTGCCACCACTCTATCGCTTGAGCCAAGGCGGAAAGACCCTCTACGCACGCGATGACATACATAAGGATGAACTCTTGGCCAGCGCCTTCAAGGGCAAATCGAAGGTTGAAATCGGCCGCTTCAAGGGTCTTGGCGAGATGTTGCCCGCTCAGCTGAAGGAAACCACAATGGATCCATCCAAGCGGTCCCTTCTCAAAGTCAGCGTGGACGAATTTGCCATTGCAGATACCAATGACACAGTTGAGCGGCTCATGGGCAACAAACCCGAAGCCCGTTTCCGGTTCATCCAGGACAATGCTGAATTTGCCGACGACCTTGATATCTAAGGCTCAGGCGGACAGAGCTCAATTAATTCAAAGTGTTATGGGTAGATAGGCATTCAAGTCGCATTTAACTTAAATGCCAACGAAATCATGCGATGTAGAAGTTTTATGCGTATGATCACTCATACACCTAGTTTTATTGCGCATGATTTCGGACCAACCATTAACTGAGTTGGCAAAACGACAAGAGAAATACTGAACATTTCTGATATTTAACCTCACCAATGCATTGACTCACCAGCGAACAAATGTAGGGTGTGGCCAAATCGGCGAAGGGCGGTTCAGGACGAACTGCTGCCATTAAATCACAACATTCGGGCAAAGCGCTCCATGTCATTTAATACTCTCGGTCTGAGCGAGAAGGTCCTCGCTGCAGTTGATGCGGCAGGTTATAAAGATCCAACAGCCATCCAGGCAGGTGCCATACCTCAAGTCCTGGAACGGCGCGATGTCCTCGGCATTGCACAGACCGGGACCGGCAAGACCGCCAGCTTCACCTTGCCGATGCTGACCCTTCTTGAAAAAGGACGTGCCCGCGCCCGTATGCCGCGCACGCTTATCCTGGAGCCAACCCGGGAACTGGCCGCTCAGGTCCAGGAAAACTTCGAGAAATACGGCACGAACCACAAGCTGAACGTTGCCCTTTTGATCGGCGGCGTTTCCTTTGCCGAGCAAGACAAGAAACTCGATCGCGGCACGGACGTGCTGATCGCGACGCCTGGCCGCCTGCTGGATCATTTCGAACGCGGCAAGCTGCTTCTTCAGGGCGTCGAAATCCTGGTGATCGACGAAGCTGACCGGATGCTCGACATGGGCTTCATTCCGGACATTGAGCGGATCTGCAAGCTGATCCCGTTCACGCGGCAGACCCTGTTCTTCTCGGCAACAATGCCGCCGGAAATTCAGCGCCTAACCGAAACATTTTTGCAGAACCCTGCAAGGATCGAAGTGGCTCCGACCTCTTCAACGTCCGACAACGTTACACAACAGCTGAAGGCTGCCGGTGGCAAGGACTATGACAAGCGCGCCGCTCTGCGCGAACTTCTGGAAGGTGCTGAAGACCTTCAGAACGCGATTGTCTTCTGTAACCGCAAGCGCGATATCTCGACGCTGTTCCGGTCGCTTGAGCGCCACGAGTACAACGTTGGTGCTCTGCATGGCGACATGGACCAGCGCACCCGCATGATGATGCTGGAAAACTTCCGAAAAGGCGCGATAAAACTGCTCGTTGCCAGTGATGTGGCTGCTCGCGGGCTGGACATCCCGGAAGTCAGCCACGTCTTCAACTACGATGTTCCGATCAATGCGGAAGACTACGTGCACCGGATCGGCCGCACGGGACGCGCTGGCCGTAGCGGCACAGCCTATACGCTTGTAACGGACAACGATCAAAAGTATTTGCGCGCGATCGAAGAGCTGACAAACCAGTCGATCGAGTGGATCGGCGAATCGATTGACTTCGAGGCTGCCGCAGCGGAACGAAAAGCCAAGCGCCGCTCGCCTAAATCGGCCAAGGCAGATTCAAGCAACGACAACGACGCAAGCCAAAGCAAACCAGCGCCGAAAAAGCGTGGCCAGTCACGCCGAAAAAGTGAAGAGCCGGCCGCTGAAACGCAGGTTGAAGAAACACGCTCAAGCAACAGGGTTCAAAAGATTTCTCAAAAATCAGGCAGCAAGCCGCAAAAGCAAGACAACAACGCCCCAGCCTTCAGCGAAGGCGTTCATATTCCTGCATTCCTGTTGCGTGAACCCCGGGCGAAAAAAGCGTCGTAATCCCCAACTTGCAGGGACTCAACCAAATTATTTAACTCGTCCTTAAACGTTACGTCAGATTTTGGATGGCAAGAATTCGGGCCGTGTGGGGTGGCCACCGAAGAAGACTTGACTGAGAGAAAACTGATGTCGGATAAGGACGATCATATCAGGACCATCGGATACGGTGAGTCCGCGATCGGGTACATAAGGAAAAACACCTTACCCGCTTATCCGCGCTCTTATGAACTCTGGTACACCTATTCTGCTGGATACAACCAGGGCCTCAACCGCGCTGTCAACGAAGCTGTAAAAGAAAACGGCCGCATCAGCACCGATGAGATGCTGTCCCTCTATGGTCGTTTCTTGTCCCCGACCCGCCTGGGTGACCGCCTCGATGATGTCGGCTCAAAAGTTTCCCGCGAAGTTGAAGAGATTGTCGAAACACTGAAGCTGAGCGCTGATGCGACATCCGACTACGGAGCCGCTCTCGAGCAGGCCGGCCTTAAGATCTCCGGGATCACAGATCCGGACAAACTGAAGCTTTATGTAACGCATCTGGTCAAATCCACCCAAAATGCGGTTGCCTCCAACAGGAAGCTTGAAAGTCAGCTGTTGGAATCCAAGAAACACATTGAGAACTTGCAGTCTTCGCTTGAAGCGATCCGCTATGAGTCTCTGATTGATGAGCTGACAACCCTCAACAATCGCAAGCACTTCGACAACTCACTCGAGAAGGTAATCCGGAACTCCATAGAGAGTGGCCGTGGGTTTGCGTTGTTGATGACGGACATCGATCATTTCAAGAAATTCAACGATACCTATGGTCACCAGACGGGCGATCAGGTTTTGCGGCTGGTCGCCTTGTCCGTAAAACAAAACATTTCAAGCCAGGACATCGCATGCCGATACGGCGGTGAAGAATTCGCGATCATCCTGCCCCATGCAGGGCTTGACGAAGCTATTGAGGTCGCGGAAAAAATCCGTGCTGCTGTGATGGCCAAGGAACTAGTAAAGCGCTCGACGGGTGAAAACCTTGGGCGCATCACGATTTCTGCTGGCATTGCAGCCTACAAACCGAACGATAACGAGCACACCATTGTCTCGCGTGCCGATGAAGCAATGTATGCGGCCAAAAACGCTGGCCGTAACCTTGTGAAAACCGAAAACGATCTCGAAATGAAAGAAAATCAGGAAAACGTCGCCTAACAACCCACGACACCTCCTGAAACTATCTCCCGGACCTAGTCCGCAGCGTCCAATCCCATTTGCCAGAAATCCGCTTCCAATCGGCTTGCCTTTTCGAACAAGGCCAAAAGCCGCGGATACCGTGCTTCGGTCAGGTAGACGTCCCCAGTCTCGTCAATC
The DNA here is from genome assembly GCF_965276855.1 of Roseibium sp. GTDB lineage: Bacteria > Pseudomonadota > Alphaproteobacteria > Rhizobiales > Stappiaceae > Roseibium. The sequence goes on along the minus strand of NZ_OZ255700.1, from coordinate 5,079,941 downwards.
CAGTTGGCAAAACCCTTGGCCAGATCCTGATAGGCATCACTGCCATATTCCTGGATCCAGCGGCTGTAAGGATTGTCATCGGTGGCCGCTCCCGCATTCATCAGCGCTGACCCGATTTCCGCATAGCCGATCACACACGGGGCGAGTGCTGCTTGCAGGTCCAGGAGATCGCCGGACATGCCGGCATCCAGAACAAAGCGCGTGTAAGCCATTGTAGGTGTATCTTCTGGGGCACTTTCAATGTTTTCGCGTGTCATGCCCCAGGAGCCACAAAGCTCTAGATGTAGGTCCAGCTCGACATCCAGTATGGCCTTAACGCCCTCAAGTGACTGCCGCATGTCGACGACAGTAGGGCTTTTGTAAATGCCGAGCGCATAGGCCCGCGCAAACTGGATCAGAAACAGATAGTCCTGAACCAGATAATGCTTGAAAGCGCTGAGCGGGAGATACCCTTTGCCGAGCTGGCGAACGAACTCGTGGTCAACATAAGACGCCCACTGCGGGGCCGCATCGGCCTTCAGCCGCTCAAACAACTTCACGCTATCACCTGAAATATTGGAGTATGGTCAATCAGTTCCGCGCATGTGCGCTGAGGTCCGCTGCCTGAAGAGACACAGATTCGCCACAGCCACAGGCAGACACTTCGTTCGGGTTCTTGAAGACGAAGCCGGACCGGAACTTGGTCACTTCAAAGTCCATTTCCGTTCCGAGCAGGAAAAGCACGGCGGACGGATCGACAAAGATCTTTGCACCCTTGTCTTCGATCACATCATCGCCGGGGCTCGCCTCTTCGACGAGATCCATGGCGTATTCCATACCGGCGCAGCCGCCTTTTTTGATGCCGACGCGCAAACCTAATGCCGGCTTGTCCGCGTTATCGACAAGTTCGCAGACCCGCTCTGCGGCAGCATCGGTCAATGTCATGACCTGGAATTTTGAGGCAGAAGCCATCACGTCCTCTCAAGCAGTCTCAGGAGTTTAACCTGATATAGGAACTCAGCTTAAGGATACAAAGGGAAGAACTCAATACCAGTTGAGCGCGACCTTGGCCTCATCGGACATGCGGTCCGGCGTCCAGGGCGGATCAAAGACCATGTCGACAGTCACCGGGCCAACGCCGGCAACAGAGGCAACAGCGTTTTCAACCCAACCCGGCATTTCACCTGCAACGGGACACCCCGGCGCCGTGAGGGTCATGTCGATGTTGATCGAGCGGTCATCTTCGATATCGACCTTGTAGATCAGGCCGAGTTCATAGATGTCACACGGAATTTCCGGATCGTAGACGGTTTTCAGAGCACCGATGATGTCCGTCGTCAGGCGGTCGAGTTCAGCCGGCGAGATCGCGCTTTGGGCGCTGACCTCAGCCTGGAGCTCTTCACCAGCTGCATTCGTATCGATCGTGGTCGCGTTATCCATGTCCAACGGTCCTTACCCGAAGAAGCTCTGCGCCTTTACGAGCGCTTCATACAGCGCGTCGACTTCATCGCGCGTGTTGTACATTCCAAAACTTGCCCGGCATGTAGAGGTTACACCATATTTTGCCAAGAGGGGCTGAGCGCAATGTGTGCCGGCACGAACCGCCACGCCAGACCGGTCAATGATCGTCGAGACATCATGAGCGTGGGCTCCCTCGATCTCAAATGAGATGATGGCCCCCTTCCCCGGTGCGTCGCCGAATATCCGGAGCGAGTTGATCTGGCGCAGTTTCTCATGCGCGTAGATTTTCAGATCTTCCTCATGGCGCGCAATGTTCTCGCGGCCGATCGAATCCATGTAGTCCAGCGCAGCTCCAAGACCAATCGCCTGAACGATCGGCGGGGTGCCGGCTTCAAACCGGTGTGGCGGTGCGTTGTAGGTTACATCATCCTCGGTCACATCGAGGATCATCTCTCCGCCGCCCTGGAACGGACGCAACGCTTCCAGACGTTCCGGCTTGCCGTAGAGCACGCCAATGCCCGACGGGCCGTACACCTTGTGACCTGTGAAGACGTAATAGTCGCAGCCAATGTCCTGAACATCGACTGGCATATGCACGGCGGCCTGACTTCCGTCCACGAGGACCTGAATGCCGCGCTCATGCGCGATTTCACAGATCTCCTTGACCGGAACAACGGTTCCAAGAACGTTGGACATATGCGTGATCGCGACGAGCTTGGTCCGGTCGGTCAGGGCGTCCTTGAACGCGTCCAGATCAAACGAGCCATCCTCACGAACATAGACCCACTTCAACTTTGCCCCATGCCGCTCCCGGTGGAAGTGCCACGGCACGATGTTGGAGTGGTGCTCCATGATCGACAGAACGATCTCATCGCCCTCTGCGAAGAATTTCCCGCCGAGACCATAGGCAACGAGATTGATCGCTTCCGTGGTCGACTTGGTGAAAACAATATTGTCGACGGACCCAGCGTTCAGGAAACGACGAACCTTTTCCCGCGCCGCTTCAAAGTTGTCAGTCGCCGTATTGGACAGGTAATGCAGACCCCGGTGGACGTTGGCGTATTCATGGCTATACGCCTTGGTCACCGCATCGATCACCGCCTGAGGTTTTTGCGCCGAGGCGCCATTGTCGAGATAAACCAGCGGCTTTCCATAGACCTCGCGCGCAAGGATCGGGAAATCCTTGCGGATCGCCTCAACATCGTATTCCGTCGATATCGTGGTCTCTTGTGCGGTTGCGACCGTCATGCGGCGCTGCTCCTTATTCCAAAAATCCTTTTCCGCAGAGATGCTTCATCACCCGGCGGAAAACAAGAGTGTGCGCGGATTTGCCCAACCCGCGCAAACACGTCATCAGTGACCGGCCAACCAGTCGCGGACCCGCTGCTCCAGGCCTTCGGTCACGTCATCTTCGCCATACTCTTCAATGGCTTCCGAAAGGAAGGCAAGAACGAGAAGTGTCTTTGCCTCGTCTTCCGGGATGCCGCGGGCACGGAGATAGAACAGAAGATCCTCATCGATCTGACCGCTGGTCGCACCATGGGCACACAGAACGTCGTCCGCGAAGATTTCCAGCTCCGGCTTGTTCGCCATTTCCGCTGTCTCAGAGAGCAGCAGCGCCTGGGTCATCATTTCGCCGTCGGTCTTCTGGGCGTGCGGAGCAACGTTGATCCGGCCCTGATAGACACCGCGGGCTTCACCGTCGAGCACGGTCTTGAAGAACTCGCGGCTGTTACAATGCGGTACAGCGTGATCGACGATCAGTGTCTGATCGGCAAGATCAGATCCGCCGGCCATCGAAACACCGTAGATCTTGGCCTCGGAGTTTTCTCCGGTGAAGTTGATGAACTGCTGGTTCCGAACAAATTGCGGCCCTGCGATGAAGCCGAGCGATTTGAATTCGGCCTCGGCTCCAAGCGTTGCGATCGTCGTCAGAAGACGCGCAGCTTCGGTCTTGCCGGCAATCAGCCGTGTTGCTGCAACCGATGCATTGTCCGCAACGTCGTAGTCAAACACGGTGTTGATCTCACCGGCACCGGTGTCGCCGGAAAAGCTTTCCAGAACACGCAGCTTGGCGCCCTTGCCAACCGTGATCTTGTTGCGGACGACCTGTGCTCCAGTTGCGGTTGCCAGCTGAACCAGCTCAAGCGGCTTGGAGACTTCCGCGCCGTCCTTCACTGTCACAACCACACCGCCCTGAACAAAGGCCGTGTTCAGCGCAACCAAACCGTCATTCGGTCCGGTCTTGGGCGACTTCAGAAGCTGTGCGCCTTCGTCACTGGATAGTGCATCCGTGAGATTGGAGACTGTGACACCTTCTGCAGCGAGCGCATCAATGTCCGACAGTTCTGCAACAAAACTGCCGTTGGCGACAACGATCTTGAAACGATCCAGATCTCCGAAGGTCTCGGAGGCCTCCAGAACGCCTTTCACAGCGGAACTGTCGGCAGCGGTTGCAAGTGGTGCAGCAGACTTCATGAAGGCGCGCAGATCGGAGTACTTGTACTCCTCAACGCGGCGGTGCGGCAGGCCCTTGTCCTTGATCTGGCCAAGCGCTGATTCGCGCAAGGCTGCAACGGCAACGGAGCCTGCGAGCGCGCTCTTGGCCGCGTCGTACCGGTCGATCAGGTCACTTTCGGCCTGGGTGTTCCTGATGGGTGCATTTGCGTTCATGTCGCGGCTCCTATCAAGCGGCTGCGTTGATGATGTCAGCGTAACCGTTTTTCTCCAGTTCAAGCGCCAGGTCCTTGTCGCCTGTCTTCACGATCTTGCCTTTGGACAAGACGTGGACAACATCGGGGACAATGTGATCGAGCAGACGCTGATAGTGTGTGATCACCACCATGGCCCGGTCCGGACCGCGCAGCTTGTTGACGCCCTCGGAGACGATGCGCAGAGCGTCGATATCTAGGCCGGAATCGGTTTCGTCCAGAACGCAAAGCTTCGGCTCCAGAAGAGACATCTGAAGGATTTCAGCGCGTTTCTTCTCACCGCCGGAAAAACCAACGTTCAGCGGACGCTTCAGCATGTCCATGGAGACGTTCAGGTGAGCCGCTGCTTCCTTGACGCGCTTCATGAAGTCCGGAATGGACAGAGTGTCTTCACCGCGCGCCTTGCGCTGTGCGTTCATCGCTGTCTTCAGGAATTCCATGGTCGCAACACCCGGAATTTCGATCGGGTACTGAAACGCCAGGAACATGCCGGCTGCCGCCCGCTCGTCCGGCTCCATGTCGAGCATGTTTTTACCGTTGAACAGGATCTCGCCTTCGGTGACTTCATAGTCGTCCTTGCCCGCCAGGATATAGGACAGCGTGGACTTGCCGGAGCCGTTCGGGCCCATGATGGCGTGGACTTCGCCAGCATTGACGGTGAGGTCAATGCCGCGCAGGATTTCTGTTTCGTCTTCCGCGATGCGAGCGTGCAGGTTTTTGATCTCAAGCATTGAGATGTTCCTTGTCATTCAAAGGGCAGTCGTCGCCCAAACCAAATTTTCAGGCGGGCTTAGCCCACAGATCCTTCAAGGCTGATCGAGATCAGCTTTTGAGCTTCAACAGCAAATTCCATCGGCAGCTGCTGGATGACGTCCTTGACGAAGCCGTTGACGATCAGCGCCACCGCTTCTTCTTCGTTCATCCCGCGTTGCAGGCAATAGAACATCTGGTCGTCCGAGATCTTCGAGGTGGTCGCCTCGTGCTCGAACTGTGCCGTTGCGTTCTTGCTTTCAATGTAAGGCACCGTATGTGCGCCGCACTCCTGACCGATCAGGAGACTGTCACATTGGGTGAAGTTCCGGGCGTTGGATGCCTTGCGGTGGGCTGAGATCAGGCCGCGGTAGGTGTTTTCCGACTTGCCCGCGGAAATGCCCTTGGAGATCACCCGGCTCGACGTGTTCTTGCCGAGGTGGATCATCTTGGTGCCGCTGTCGATCTGCTGGTGACCGTTGGACACCGCAATGGAATAGAACTCTCCGCGGGAGTTGTCGCCGCGCAGAATGCAGGACGGGTACTTCCAGGTGATCGCAGAGCCGGTTTCGACCTGGGTCCAGGAGATCTTGGAGTTCTTGCCGCGACAATCGCCCCGCTTCGTGACGAAGTTGTAGATGCCGCCCTTGCCGTCCTTGTCGCCCGGGAACCAGTTCTGAACGGTGGAGTACTTGATCTCCGCGTCGTCCAGCGCAACCAGTTCCACGACCGCCGCGTGCAGCTGGTTTTCATCCCGCTGTGGCGCCGTGCAGCCTTCAAGATAGGAAACGTAGGAGCCCTTGTCGGCAATGATCAGCGTGCGCTCAAACTGACCCGTGTTCTGCTCGTTGATGCGGAAGTAGGTCGACAGCTCCATCGGGCAGCGCACGCCCTCCGGGATGTAGACGAAGGATCCGTCAGAGAAAACGGCCGAGTTCAGCGTCGCATAATAGTTGTCGGTCACCGGAACCACTGACCCGATGTACTTTTTCACAAGGTCCGGATACTCGCGCATCGCCTCGGAAATCGAGCAGAAGATGACACCGGCCTTCTTAAGCTCTTCCTTGAACGTCGTGACAACGGAAACTGAATCGAAGACAGCGTCGACAGCGACCCGGTTTTCAGGCGCCACACCTGCCAGGATTTCCTGCTCGCGCAGCGGGATGCCAAGCTTTTCGTAGGTTTCCAGGAGCTCCGGATCGACCTCGTCCAAGCTCTTCGGGCCTTCGACGGACTTCGGAGCCGCCCAGTAGTAGAGCTCGTCGAAGTCGATCTTCGGGTAGGAGACGCGCGCCCAATCCGGCTCTTCCATCTGCTGGAAGCGGCGCAAAGCATCAAGGCGCCACTCGGTCATCCACTCGGGTTCGTCTTTTTTTGCCGACAGGAACCGGATGGTTTCCTCGGACAAACCCTTGGCACCCTTTTCCGACTCGATATCGGTTACAAAGCCGTATTTATACTGGTCAACATCGATGGCTTTCACCTGGTCGATGGTTTCCTGTACAGCTGGCATCGCTTGCCTCCATTATGCGGACGGACGTGTCCGCGTCTTTTGCATGTCCATGTGCCGCGAACTGCGGCCCAAGGTGTGATGGCGGTTTCCCGCCAGATTTCGTGCCTCACGCAGCCTTGTGGCGTGCTTCCGGGTTCAGCCGGTCGACGATCTTCGGCCAAACCTCCAAAAACCGGTCGATTTCCTGCGGGCCCGTGTCCCAGCCCATGCTGATCCTGAGAGCGCCGCGCGCCGTATCTTCATCCACACCCATCGCGGTCAGAACATGCGACACGGATACCTTTCCGGACGAACAAGCAGACCCCGATGAAACAGATACGCGTTCCAGGTCAAAAGCGATCAGTGCGGTTTCAGCTGCAATGCCGGGAACGGCGAAACAAACAGTGTTGACCAGCCGGTCGGTGCCCTCACCGAAGATGACTGTCTCCGGGCACACTGCCCGCAGGCCGTCTTCGAGTTTTTCCCTCAAGGCCACAAAATGGGATGTGTCAGCCGCATCCTCAAGGGCCGCCTGCGCCGCAATACCAAAGCCGGCAATCGCGGAGACGTTTTCTGTGCCGCCCCTGCGCCAGTTTTCCTGGCCCCCGCCGACCATCAGCGGCGCCGGAACACGAGCCGTGGACCGGACGACGACAGCGCCCATGCCTTGCGGGCCACCAAACTTGTGTGCCGACAACGTGATGACATCTGCGCCCCAGGCTTCAATGTCAATCGGCATCCGGCCGGCTGCCTGGACCGCGTCGACATGGAAAAAGTGACCGTATTTCGCAGCCAGCGCGCCAATGTCTGAGAGCGGCTCGATGACCCCGGTCTCATTGTTTGCTGCCATGACCGAAATCAGGCTCGGCGCAGCGTCCTTGATCAGCTCTCCCAACGCGCGAAGATCGACAACGCCATTCGAATCAACTGGAACAACCACCTGATCCATCACCGGGAACCGCCCGCCGGTCACAACGGACGGGTGTTCGACCGCGCTGCGGAACAACTTGTCGAGATAAACGGGCGTGCCCTGATCCTGCCAGGCTGGCGTCAGAGCGGTCATATTGGCTTCCGTGCCACCAGACACAAAGGTTACCGCACGGGTCTTGGCACCGCACAGGCGGGCCACCGCTTCGCGGGCTTCTTCAATCCTGCCCCGCGCCTTCCGGCCATGGGTGTGAACGGAAGAGGCATTTCCTGCGTCCTGAAGCACGGTGATCATCGCATCACGGACGTCAGGGCGCATGGGCGCACCTGCGTTGTGATCGAGATAAACCGGGTCAGAGCGGCGGGACATGACACCTCTTCGGTGAAACTGGATACGTTTGGCTTCCAAAATCCGTACAATTTTCAAGCATCTGTTCGAAAAACTTGAAATTTTCCGCCGTGATGACGATAACAGCGACAACCGGTCGAACCGAGTGTTGCCATTTCAGCGGCGGCACGAACTTTCGAATAATTCTAAACAAGGTTCTAAAAACTTGGAGCTTGAGAGTCAAGTTTAGACTTACGGGAAACCACGTATAGAACCGAATTCACCGGCGGCCGTTCGGCTGCCGTCAAAACACAAGGATAAATCGCTTCATGCCTGAGGTGATCTTCAACGGTCCCGCCGGCCGGCTGGAAGGCCGGTTCCATCCCGCAAAAAAGCGCAACGCTCCCATCGCTCTGGTCCTGCACCTGCACCCCCAGTTCGGCGGCACGATGAACAATCAGATTGTTTATCAGATGTATTACATGTTCGCCCGGCGCGGCTTTGCGGTTCTGCGCTTCAATTTCCGCGGCGTTGGCCGTTCGCAAGGTACATTCGATCACGGGCAAGGCGAGTTGTCTGATGCAGCTGCCGCGCTCGACTGGGTTCAGACCGTTCATCCAGACGCCCGTGCTTGCTGGATTGCCGGTTTCTCGTTCGGTGCCTGGATCGGCATGCAGCTCCTGATGCGCCGCCCGGAAGTGGAAGGCTTTATTTCCGTTGCCCCACCGGCCAACCTGCACGACTTCTCGTTCCTGGCCCCCTGCCCATCCTCCGGCCTGATCATTCATGGCGAGCAGGACAAGGTCGTTCCGCAAAAGGACGTTCAAACGCTGGTCGACAAGCTGAAAACCCAGAAAGGCATCGTCATTGATCACCAGACGATCCCGGGTGCGAACCATTTCTTTGAAAACGACATGGACACGCTGATCGACAATTGCGGCGATTACGTCGATGGCCGCCTTGGCCTGACACCTGCCGATTATGTCGACGTCGACTGATTTCTAAGACACTCAGAAAATGAAAAACCCGCCAACCGGCGGGTTTTTTGTTGGTCCAATACCAACCAAGTTCGATATTTACCCCTGAAACGGTTTGGCGCGGGGGATACCGGGTCCGGTATCGACGCCATCGTCAGGTCCTGCCAGCGGGTCTTCCCCTTCTGCGACAACACCCTTGATCGGCGGGCCGTCATAATCCTCCGGCGGTGGCACCTTGGACGCCAGGCGGCAGTCGGTCAGCCAGATGTCATAGACCGGGTGCTCGACCGCATGAAGGCCCGGGCTTGCCGCATACATCCAGCCTGAAAAGATCCTGCGGACCTCATTGTTCAAGGTGATTTCGTCGACCTGCACAAAGCCGGTTGTCAGCGGCGACTCGGTTTGCGGACGGGTGTGGCAGACCCGCGGTGTCACCTGAAGGGCGCCAAACTGAACCGTTTCGCCGATATAGACGTCGAAGTTGATGATCCGGCCCGTGATCTTGTCGAGACCAGAAAAGACGGCCACCGGGTTTTCGATTTTTTCCGATTCCGCCTGCGCGAGCGCAGCCTGCGGCTGAAACGCAAGCAATCCGAGCCCGAGTGCCATTGCGGCAGGCTTAAAAACAGTTCGACCATCAAAAAACACGTGGGGCATCAGCTCCGACCAGATTCGCAATTTCAATCCTATCCCTGCCTGGGGACCGGGCGCTACCATTGAAATGCGGCCCGGACGCGGCAACAAGCGCATCCGGGCCGTCTATCCAACAGATTGTACGGCCTCTATTAGCCGATTTCGGCAAGCCGGCTCAGAGCAACGTTGATCTTGTCCAGCTTTTCCTTGGACTCAGCAACCTTCTCCCGCTCACCGGCAACCACTTCATCCGGAGCCTTCTCAACAAACTTCGGATTGGAAAGCTTCTTCTCGATCTTCGAGATGTCAGCCTCCAGTTTGCCGGCATCCTTGGAAAGGCGTGCTTTTTCAGCGGCAAGGTCGATCACGCCGGCAAGCGGCAAGCAGATCGTTGCTTCGCCGATGATGATCTGCGCAGACCCAGCAGGAGCCGCATCGGCCATCGAGATGTCCTCGGCACGCGCCAGACGCTGGATCGCAGGCTCATGGGTTGCGATCCGGCTCTGGGTCACGTCATTGGCCCCAACAACAACCAACTGAACCTTCGCACCTGCCGGGATGTTCATTTCTGCACGGACCGAGCGGATTTCAGAGATCAAATCAACCAGCCAGTTGATTTCCCCGGCAGCCGTCTCATCGCTGACCAGCGGCTTCGGCCACGCGCTCAGCATCAACAGTTTGTCCGCTTTCTGGCCCTCGTCGCCCAGACGCTCCCAAAGCTCTTCGGTCAGGAACGGCATGAACGGATGCAACACTTTCAGGATCTCGTCGATCGCCCAAGCCGCCGTTGCGCGTGTTTCGGCCTTGGCTGCCTCATCATCCCCGTTGAAGATCGGCTTGGCGAGCTCCAGGTACCAGTCGCAGAACGTGTTCCAGGTAAACCGGTAGATGCCGCCGGAGGCATCGTTGAAGCGGTAGTCTTCAAGCGCCTTGGTGACTTCGGCAATGCAATTGCCCATTTCGGTCGCAATCCAGCGATTGAGGGTATGGCTCGCAGTCGACGGGTCAAACCTGTCAACCCGAGCACAGCCATTCATCTCCGCAAAACGGGCAGCATTCCAGAGTTTGGTTGCAAAGCGCTGACCGCCTTCTGCCGCCTGATCAGACATGCGCAGTGTCCGGCGCCCCTGCACTTCCTGGCTCGCCAAGGCATAGCGGGTCGCATCCGCACCATAAGACGCGATGAGATCCAATGGGTCGAGAACATTGCCCAAGGACTTGGACATCTTCTTCCCGTTCTTATCAACCACAATCGAGTTGATGTAGACGGTGTGGAACGGCACTTCCTTCATGAAGTGGATGCCCTGCATCATCATCCGGGCAACCCAGAAGAAGATGATATCGAAGCCGGTAATCAGAACGTCCGTCTTGTAGTAGCGCTCAAGTTCCGGTGTCTGATGCGGCCAACCGAGCGTGGAGAACGGCCACAGCGCGGACGAGAACCACGTGTCGAGCACGTCCTCGTCACGCGTCAAGGTCTTGCCCCCGGACATTTCGACGGCTTCCTCCTCGCTCATCGCGCAGTATTCGTTGCCCTCTTCGTCGTACCAAACCGGGATCTGGTGGCCCCACCAGAGCTGGCGCGAAATGCACCAGGGCTGAATGTCGTTCAGCCAGTTGTAGTAGGTCTTGTCCCAGTTGCCGGGAACGAATTTTGTCTCGCCGTCCTGAACTGCCTTCAGTGCCGGTTCTGCCAGCGTCTTGGCATCCACGAACCACTGGTCGGTCAGCATCGGCTCGATCACGACTTTCGAGCGGTCACCGAACGGCTGCATGATCTTCTTGGATTCGACCATCGGCAGCTCGGCCGGGCCTTCCTCGTCGTCGCCAAGTTTTTGGACCTTGGCCTTGCCCTTGTCGTCCCACTCCGACGCCTTGCCTTTCATCCAGGCAACGTCCGGATGATCGCTAGGGACCATCACAGCGAGGCCTTCCGCTGTAATCTGGTCAATGACGCGCTTGCGGGCGGCAAACCGGTCAAGACCGCGAAGCTCATCGGGAACGATGTTGATCTCGTCAATCTCGTTGATTGTCATCTCGGCGCCGTCGATGAGCGCCTGGGCCTTTTTCGCTTCCTCAGAATACGGCGCGCCATCAGCCCGCATGGCCCCTTGGGTGTCCATCAGCCGGTACATCGGGATCTTGCCGCGCAGGGCGACCTGATAATCGTTGAAATCGTGCGCACCGGTGATCTTCACAGCACCTGACCCAAAATCGGGATCCGGATATTCATCGGTGATGATCGGGATCAGGCGCCGGTGTTCCTTCGGCCCAACCGGGATTTCGCAGAGCTTGCCAATGATCGGCTTGTAGCGCTCGTCTCCCGGGTGGACGGCAACCGCGCCGTCGCCCAGCATGGTTTCCGGGCGGGTCGTCGCGATCGAGATGTAGTCGCGCGTCTCGCGCAGCGTGACATTGCCGTCCTCGTCCTTCTCGACATACTCATAGGTTTCCCCGCCGGCCAGCGGGTACTTGAAGTGCCACATGTGGCCATCGGTTTCGATGTTCTCGACTTCCAGATCGGAAATCGCCGTCTCGAACTTTGGATCCCAGTTGACCAGCCGCTTGGACTTGTAGATCAAGCCTTCCTTGTAAAGATCAACGAACACCTTCAGGACAGCGTCCGACAGGTTCGGTGACATGGTGAACTCGGTGCGGCTCCAGTCACAGGACGCGCCAAGACGCTTCAGCTGACCGAGGATCGTGCCTTCGGACTTCCGTTTTTGCTCCCAGACGCGCTCGATGAAAGCCTCCCGGCCCATGTCCCGGCGGCTTGGCTTGTTGTCCGCGGCAAGCTCACGTTCAACAACCATTTGCGTTGCAATGCCCGCGTGGTCGGTGCCCGGCTGCCAGAGAACGTCATAGCCCTGCATGCGTTTCCAGCGGACAAGAATATCCTGCAGCGTGTTGTTCAGCGCGTGGCCCATGTGCAGGGAGCCTGTCACATTCGGCGGCGGAATTACGATGGTAAAGGCATCGGCGCCATCCTTGGCACCGGCTCCGGCCTTGAAGGCCTCCGCCTTTTCCCAGGTTTCGTAAATCCGCGGCTCAACGCTGGCCGCATCGTAGGTCTTATCCAGCATCAGGGTCACTCAATGGGGAAGTTGTCCAGAAAATCGTGAGTTCCCGTGTAAATCGGAAGCCGCCCCGCAAGTCAACCGCCTAAGAGGTATGGTCCGGCGCTTCTATCCTGTCCAAAGCCATAAACGATTGTGTTGCGCGAACCAATCGATGCTCGGCACGAGGATCTAATAGCCCTTTACCCAAGGTTGCTTGTTCGGTTTCTTAGCTGGAATTAGGTTTTGAGTAGAAATTTCGTCGTCTAATCCGGGTTACGACACCTGCGCTAGCTGCGCACCGGGAAGGAGCTTCGAATGACGATACCCAGATGCGGTATCATCGGTTTGATGGCCACACTGTTTTTCGCAGGGCCGGCAGCAGCCGACCAAACGATTGAAATACGCCTGCCGCAGCTTGCCTCTATCCCGGAATACACGGTCCCGCTTCTGGAGCTTGCCCTCTCCAAACAGGACCGTCCGTTCAAGATCGTATTGCCTGAAAATTCCAAAGACCTCACCGCTGTAGAAGTGATGGAAAAACTCACTGACCCGGCGAGTTCGGAGTTCAATCTGTATGCGGCGGGCACTTCAAAACACTACGAAGAGATTGCTCTGCCGATCCGCGTCCCACTGGTGCGCGGTCTGATTGGTGCCCGGATCAACGCGATTCCAAAAGGCAGCCAGGACAAGTTTTTACCAGTCAACACGGTGGGTGACCTCCAGAACATGACGTTCCTTCAAGGCATCGACTGGGGAGACATTGCGATCCTTGAAGGCGCCGGGTTGACGGTCAAGACCGCTCGGAAAAGCCATCTTTATCCGATGATCGCTTCGGCGGACGCCGATGCATTTCCGCGAGCTTCGGTCGAAATCCTGAGCGAGCGGGCGGAATACCGCCAGCTGGACTATGACATCGAGCAGGAAGTCGTCCTGATCTACGACCGGTTTCCGTTCTATTTTTTCACCGGCAAGCACAACGAAGATCTTGCGGAGATCATCGAAACGGGCCTGGTGACCGCATATGAGGACGGCAGTTTCATCCAATACTTCCGGACGCACCCGATGATCCGGGAGATTTTTGCGGAACTCCATCTCGACAGTCGTCGGCCAATCCGCTTCGACAACCCCAATCTGACCCCGGAAACGGCTGCACTTCCCGATTATTACTGGCATAAGTTCTCTGGCGAACCCGAGTAACCCGCCATCCTCGGCAAAACCAAACAACAAGCCAGTAAAACGCCTGTTCTCATGACCATCCGCCTCCGCGCACATCATCTGCTATGTATGCTGACCTTCGCCGGAAAGGGCTACACCCCCACTTTCGTGGAATCCTACAAAGCTATCGTCAATCGCCTCAACGACGGTGAGACCATCAAACTGGTCGATGGTCCGGACGACATTTGCGTACCGATGCTCAATGAACCTACCTGCCACTGTTACAATCAAAGCGTGCGCGAGCGGGACAGATTGGCCGCACGCGACATCGGGCTGCTCTTCGGCAAGCCGCTATCGGTTGGCCCTCTGCGCCTCAGCCGCGAAGATATTGCGAAACTGCGTTCGGCTTTTCAGGACGGAAACATTCGGCAAGCCTGTACGGGGTGCGAGTGGTACGAGCTTTGTACAGGCATTGCCCAAACGGACTTCAGGGGCTGCCGTCTCCGGTCGCCCCTGTAATATCCCATATATCCCATATATCCGATGTATATGCAGGATCAGTCGCGGCGGCGAATTACGCGCTGAACTTCCTTTTTGACCATCTGCTCCACCATGGGCGGCAGGTTCTGATCGAGCCAAGCCTTGATCATCGGACGCAGCATATCCCGAACCATCTCTTCAATGGTCTGCGCTTTCGTGCTGATCAACATGTCAGAAAAATTGTCAAGCGCCGCGTGTACCGCCTGCCCAGTCGCAGCGGATGTCAGATAATCTTCAGGTGCCACATCCGGCAGATCATCCGGAATGGGCTGTGCTTTGATCACCGGCTCTTCCGGCTCGAACAATGCCTCAGGCTCCGGTTCCGGCTCCGGCGGTGCGACGAAATCTTCTTCAGGCTCGGGATCCGGAGCGAAAGAAACATCGCCGTCCAGATTGTCGAGGTCCTCCGCCAGACCATCAACCATTTCCAAATCGTCGGCGGATTCGACCGCAAGCTCTTCCGTCAGTTCAAGGACATCATCGTCCGCTTCATCGCCTTCATCTTCCGCAGCATCGGCCATCATGGCCGCAGCCATGTCATCCGCACCGTCATCTTCCGCGACATCATCATCGCCGTCCATGTCGAACAGCTTGTCGAGGTCGTCTTGAGACATCTCGGAGGCATCACCCATATCATCCTCCGCCTTTGCTTCTACTGGGGTTTCATCTGCTTGTTCATTGCCGGTGTCCGCACTCTGGGCGTCTTCATCAGATATGATCCGGCGTATCGATGCGAGGATCTCCTCCATCGACGGCTCTTCAGCCTTGCTCGCCTCTGCCATGACGTCCCCCGTACCTTTTGGCTACTCTACGCTCCAACCAGAAGTCCCCGGATGATTCGTTAAGGAAATTATGCGGATCATCTGGAAACGCGCAAAGCAACCGCACGGCCTGAGATAGGCTTTTCCCCTTTTAAGTCCACTTTTTGTAAACTTTTGGGTAAATGCAAACCGAATCGCTCGGCGCAAACGGCAAAAACGAAAAAACCGGCCAGAGCCGGTTTCAAAGATGCATGTGCATAAGCGAGAGACCTAATGGCCGGTCTCAGCGGCCATCCGGTGTCCTTAGACCAATCCACTTGCCGCGAACAGACTTGTAATGCTGTTCCGGATTGTAGATGGAGACATTCAGCCCGAGTGTTTCCGCATCTAGATGACCAACAGCTGCCACGAGCTGGTAACCACCAACGATCCGGTTCCGTTGCGCAGTCACCAGATTGGACTGCTGGATCACCAGTTCACGCTGCGCATCCAAGACATCCAGTGTTGTCCGCTGACCAACGCGCTGTTCCTCGATCACACCTTCAAGAGCCAGCTGCTGCGCCTCGACCGCCGCGCGCGCAGCAACGATTGACGCTTCGGCCGCCTGGAAGATTCCCCAAGCGGTGATCACATTTGCCCGGACCTGATCGCGGGCGACATCCAGTTGAAGACGGGTCTGGCCGAGTTCTTCCTTGGCCTGCCGGACACGAGAATAAACGCCGCCACCCTGATAAATCGGAATGCTGACGTTGCCAAAGATCTGCGCGTTGTTGTTAAGGTCGACCGTGTTCGAAGGGTTCCAGCTTCGGCCAACGCTCGCGTCAACAGTGACGGTCGGCAGCAATTCGCCCTCAATCGCCTTGACGTTGAAGATCGCCGCGTCGACCAAATGCAGAGCCTGCTGGATCAACGGCTGCTTTTCTTCACTGGTCTGAAGCGCGCTGTCCAAAGACTTGGGCACCTGACGCGTAATGGATGTGTCCGCCGAAAGGCTTTTCGGATCTACCCCGATAACCTGACGATAAATCGCGCGGCTGGTGTTCAGGTTGGCAAGGGCCGTATTGAGCGATGCCTGGGCTTCCGCAGCACGTGCTTCGGCCTGGGAAACATCAGTCCGGGTACCCTCACCCACGTCGAATCGATCCCGTGCAGCACGCACCTGTTCCTGAAGGAACGCAAGGTCACTGCGTTGAAGGGCAACAAGCGCGGTATCGCGAATCACATCAACGTAGGCTGTAGCAGCACTCAAAAGAGTGTCCTGCTCGCTCGACATCAGGCTTTCGCGCTGGGCGCGGACAACGGCCTCAGCCTGGCGGGTGGAGTTGACCGTGCGAAAACCGCGGAACACGGCCTGGCTCAAAGTCAGCGAAATCGCAGCATTGTTGCGGTAGGCTTGGCGGCCGTTGATTGAGGAGCGGACACCGCCGGCTGCCAGCGCCGCAGACGCGGTTGGCCGCCATCCAGCCAGTGCTTGCGGTACGTTTTCGTTGACACCACGCAATTGGGCACGCGCCGCATTGAGGGTCGGATTGTTGGCATAGGCGAGAGACAAAGCATCACGAATCGTGTCGGCACTGGCCGAGGACGCAATGAAACCGGACAAGACGACGGCGGCAACCCCGCTCATCAGCCCTTTCGTTAGTGCCATTGCTTTCACCCTTGAACGACCAGACACTCTACACTCCTTCCGGCTCACCCGCGTACACTTGAAACCTGAGTAAACTCACCGGTGTCGATCTTCAACCGGCAGGGGCTCAGATTTAATGAAAATCTTCCAGTGCGGCTTAATAGCAACAGCCTCCAACGGAGCACGCTGCGTAACACAACACGTGACACTGGACGATCATGCCCAATCCAAAGACTGGACCTGAAACAACTCTATTTACAAACCCTTAAAAGGTAAACTCGGCAGCTTGAGCAAACCCGGGCAAAAGCGCGGCCGACGCGTTAAAGGCAAACCGTCCGCTCACCACTTCGCCGGACTTCTGATAGAGTTTTGCAACGCCTGCCCCGCCCTGACCTTCAATGACAACCAGGCGGCCGTCCGACTTCAACTGTTTCAGCAAATTCTCTGGAAGAACCTCCACCGCGCCGTCGATCAGGATGACGTCATACGGGCCTTCGGCGGCGTAGCCATCCACCAGTGGGCCTTCAACGACAACCGCGTTTTCGGTCCCAAGATCCACCAGAAGATCCGCTGAATCGCGCGCGAGTTCTTCGTTTTCTTCCAGTGCAACGACAGACGCGGCCAGTTTCGCGGCCACCGCCGTGCTGTAGCCGCTGCCGGCCCCGATCACGAGCACAATGTCGTCGGCGCTGATTTGTGCAAGCTGGATCAGCTTTCCGAAGATATGCGGCTTCATCAAATACCGGCCGGATCCGGATGAACCGATGGGCAGATCTTCATCGATGTAGGCCACCGCCCGCTTAGATGCAGGAACAAACCGTTCGCGCGGAACCACCTCCATTGCATCCAGGATCTGGTGATCGGTCACATCGTTGGTACGCAGTTGGTTGTCCACCATCTTGCGGCGGGACTGGTTAAAGTCCGTCATATCGGCCCTCGCTTGAATTGCCGGCGTCCCGGCACCTCTACGGCTGGTTCCATACCGAGGCAAATCCGCCCTGACAAGCACCAGATGCGCTTCTATCACCATCCCCCTTGAAATCCGGGAGATTTTTTACCGTCTGTAACCTGTCATACAGGCCTCTTCATTTGCGTCACAGTGGAAATGTCATCTGCCCACCAATCAGGACTTGACCTGCTGCGCCAAGTGTTTGATAAGGCGCGGCACACCACCGAGGGGCCCTGTGGCGGAGTGGTGACGCAGCGGATTGCAAATCCGTGTACACCGGTTCGATTCCGGTCGGGGCCTCCAAAAAATTGTTTCTCCCTTTGTTTTTATTGAGTTTTTTGGGCCTGTTAGTCCCACTTTTTTCGGCATGGTCAAAAGTGGGACACTTTTGTTCCGTTTCTGAACCACGCCATAGACCACCTGACTCGCGTGCCAAGCTAACAAATCAGCAGTGTTGGATACCTCCAGAATATTCCACCAACGATTACGGCACCCATTTTTTACGCAACATAATACACAACGCTATTTGACAGAACCTCGAACTATGTG
Organism: Roseibium sp.; assembly: GCF_965276855.1. GTDB lineage: Bacteria > Pseudomonadota > Alphaproteobacteria > Rhizobiales > Stappiaceae > Roseibium. The sequence goes on along the minus strand of NZ_OZ255700.1, from coordinate 5,062,043 downwards.
TAATATAATACACACATATGAGGCTGAAGAATATAGAAACCAACAGCCGCAGGATCATCAAGAAGCTGGAAAAGGACGGCTTCGACCTTGTGAAGGTTGTCGGCTCCCATCACAAATTCAGAAAAGGCGCTTTAACGGTTACGGTCCCCCACCCGAGAAAAGACCTGCCGCTCGGCACCGTTCGCAGCATCTGCAAACAAGCCGGGTAGCTCTAAGGCCAAGGAGAGAAATATGCGCACCTATTTCGGACTGGTCCACCAGGAAGGCGGCAGCGCCTATGGCGTCCAGTTTCCCGATGTCCCGGGTTGCTTTTCTGCAGCCGACGACATCGATGACCTGGTTGCCAATGCCGCCGAGGCGCTTTCCCTTCACCTGGAAGGTGAAGAGATGCCCCCCGCCCGGTCCTTGACCGCCATTCACACCGATTCAGATGTTGCCAAGGAGTTGGCGGCAGGCGCTTTCTTGGTTGCCGTTCCCGTCATAGCCCTGACCGGTCGCTCGGAGCGGATCAACATTTCCATGGATGCTGGATTGGCAAACGCCATCAAACAAACCGCGAAGGCCCGCAAGCTGAATTTTTCGTCCTATTTGGCCGACCTGGCACGCCGCGACATTATGGGATAGCCCTAGACTTGGATATTCTCTGGTAACGAACCCGGCCCGATCCGCGCTGCATCTTGCCCTGATCAGTTGAACTTCCAATGCCCGGCAAACCTCCGCTCGTCAGAACAACATAGCGGCGGCGAACGGCCCAATACGCATTATTTCGTGCTTGACCCTGCCAAGTTTGCGCCCGCAATCTGTGGAGATGAAAGACCCAAGCTTCAGCATCGGCGTTGAGGAAGAATATCTTCTGGTTGACCGCGCCAGCCGCAATATCGCGAGCTCCCCGCCCCCCGAATTGTTTTCCGCCTGCGAAAGCGCGCTTGAAGGCCGGGTTAGTCCGGAATTTCTCCAATGCCAGATCGAAGTCGGCACCCCGGTCTGCATGACGCTTGCCGAGGTGAAGGCAGAGCTGGCCTATTTCCGCAGAACCATCGCCGATGAGGCCGCGCGGCACGGTCTGGCACCCATTGCCGCCTCAACCCATCCCTTTGCGGAATGGACAGAGCAACCGCACACCGACAAGGAACGCTACAACGATCTGGCAAGGGTCATGCAGGTTGTCGCCAAGCGCCTCCTGATCTGCGGCATGCATGTTCACATAGGCATTGAAGATGCAGAGCTGCGCGTCGATCTTTTCAATCAACTGACCTATTTCCTGCCCCATCTTCTGGCGCTCAGCACGTCTTCGCCTTTCTGGCGGGGCCGAAACACGGGACTGAAATCCTATCGGCTCTCGGTGTTCAACGAGCTGCCCCGTACCGGATTGCCGCCGCGATTTGAGAGCCATGAAGACTACCGCCACACCATCGACATGCTGGTTCAGGCTGGCGTCATCGAGGATGCGACCAAGATCTGGTGGGACCTTCGACCCTCCGACCGATTTCCGACTTTGGAAATGCGGGTGACAGATGTCTGCCCGTGCGTTGAGGATGCCGTTGCCATTGCAGCGCTCTTCCGGTGCCTGTGCCGGATGCTCTACCGCTTGCGGCGCGCCAATCAGGGATGGCGGCATTACTCAAGGTTCCTGCTCGCGGAAAACCGCTGGCAGGCGCAGAGGCATGGCTCGGCTGCCAACCTGATCGACTTCGGCCAGAAGAAATCCATCGCATTCAAGGATCTGGTCGACGAAATCAGCGAGCTGGTGGCCCCAGATGCAGCGTTTTTTGGCTGTGAAGCGGAGATCGCCCACATCCGGACGATTGCAGAGCGCGGCACATCAGCGGATCGACAGCTGGCACTCGCAGGAGACATGTCGGAAGACAGCCTGATCGACCGGTCGAAACTTGAGGCGGTCGTGGATCAGCTGGTCCATGAAACGCAGCATGGCCTTGCCGAAATACCTGTGTCAGCAAAAGCCGTATGACGCTGATCTGATCTCCCGGAACCATACGCCTTAGCTTGGGTCGTCCTTGGATGGCGGTGTTCCGTGTGCTTTCAGATGAAAAAAGTCGCGCGATCCGGTCAGAACCAAGGCAAATTCATCGATTTCAGACACGACCGCATCCGCGGAGCGCGCAAGTCCTGACTTCGGTTTCATGCTTCGATGCGCCTCAATCAGCGCCGAACGGGCACTTCCCAGTGATTGCAGTAACTTATCCCGGTCAAAATCCAATGGGGACCGGGTTCGCCTTGGGTGAGACATGGTCAATTCCATCCTGCGCACAGCTAAATGTTCTTTTTTTGTTCCATTTTCATTCAGGCACTGCCGCGTGTCAACATGAAGCAAAGCTATTTTATGTCATGCCAATACCGGTCCGGGATCGCCCGGTGCCGCTCAGACAGATAGGGATTGGCGACTTCCAGAACGGTCAGATCGTTTTGCCGGATATGGTCCAAAGCCCGCTGTATGCGTGGATGGCTCTCAAAAAGTCGCATGAACGCACCGGTCTCGTAGGCCCGCTCAAGTCCGCGTTCGATAAGCTCTGCCAGGGCACGGTTGTCCTTCTCTACATAGAAGAAAAAACCGAAGCGGTATTTAACCAGTAGACTGCTATCGACCGTGAGATCGGGGTAGATCTCGTCGAAATTCGCCCTTTCCGCATGGGCTTCGTGGACACCGAGATTGAAAACATTCGTGCGGCCGACAGACAGCATCCGCCAAATGTTCTTCCACTCTGCCGGTAGAACACTGAAACCGGCAGCCCTGAAGATATCCGTGTCCGGCCAACCGAAGCCTGAGCCAATTACGGCATAGTCGCGAAACTCGTCGAGGGTCTTGATTTGGGCCAACCGATCCAGCTGGTCTTTGCGGGTCACAAATATGCGGTGTCCAAGCAGGCCGCGGCTCAACGGGATGTCGATCTGTTCAAAGCGCTGTTCGCGTTCTGGTGATCCGCCGCTGTAAAACACATCGAAGTTGGAGCGGCCCTGTTCGAATTCGATCAAGACCCGATCCTGCGTCGTGTCGCCGAGAGAAACCACTTCAAGGACCACGTCCTCTCCGGAGTGCTCCAAAGCAAGTTTCAGCAAGGACACTTCATAGCGGTCCGCGCCATCATCATAATGTTCAATCCCGAGCCGCACGATCTGCTGTGCGTGAACACCCGCGCTTGCGGACATCCAAAAAAGCACACCAAGAATCAGCACTACGCCCAACCTGCTCATTATGTCTCCCTATGCCCTGAAAGCTTAGACAACATACATAAAAGAATTCGTATCGTGATCTTCAGACCTTGGCGACTTGGTTAAATCGACAATGTCTTTTTCCCACGCACGAAACTGGAAACTTGTCTCATGTGCCGTTTCTACCGCAGCCTAGGTCGCGATCCGTCTATACTTTTACCATTGAAATCCGCTAGATAGCAGCCTTGAACAATCATGCGGCTGGCGCACTAAACAGGACTGACCGGGTCATGAAGCACGGCGGAGACTTGAGCGAAGCAATCGAACGCTTTGGCGGAACAAAAGACCAATGGCTCGACTTGTCGACCGGGATTAACCCGCACGCCTATCCTGTCCCGGACCGATTTTCAGACAAGGCCTGGACATCCCTGCCCGCACAATCAGCCCAGGATCAGCTGATCGGCGCCGCGCGACAGGCCTATGCAGTGCCGGATCATCTTGGGCTTGCCGCAGGTCCCGGCACCCAGCTGCTCTTGTCAGTGTTGCCACAGCTTCTTCCGAAAGGCCCTGTTGCGCTCGCAACCCCGACTTACACCAGCCATGCAGACGTGTGGACCCGGGACGGCCGCAAACCGGTCGAGCTGTCCAGCATTTACGCCCTACCGGCCGATGCGAAAATCGTTCTGCTCGTCAATCCGAACAATCCCGATGGTCAGCTTGTTGATGTCAAAAGCCTTCTGGAGATCGCCAGAACTTTGACGGAGCGCGGCGGGTACCTCGTGGTGGACGAAGCTTTTGCCGATGTCATGCCCGGGTCAAGTCTTCTGCCGCACATTGGTGATGAAAACATCCTGATCTTGCGTTCCTTCGGCAAGTTCTTCGGTCTGGCCGGGCTGCGCCTCGGTTTCTTGGCGGGGCCCAAGCCGATGATCGCACGGGTCGCTGCCCTTCTGGAAAGCTGGTGCCTCAGTGGCCCGGCTCTGGAACTCGGCACGACCGCACTCAAAGACCAAGCCTGGCAGAAATCCATGAACCGGAGGCTGGCCGACGAAATGGCCGATCTCACACTGGCGTTGCAACAGAACATGCTGAGCGTCTTTGGCGGCACCCCGCTTTATGCGCTCGCAGGGACGAGATCTGCCGCCAAGCTCCATGACGCGCTCGCCAAACAGCGGATCTGGACCCGGATCTTCGACTATGCGCCAACCTGGATCCGTTTTGGCCTGCCGGGCGGTGCAGAAAACCTGGCCCGCCTCACGGACGCGCTTGCAGCGGCTCAAAAAGACCTCTAACCAGCACTCATGCTGCTTTATGAAAACGCGCTTTGGCTGCTTCTCGCCGCCCTGATCCTCGACGGGATAATAGGCGATCCGGACTGGCTCTGGCGCCGTCTGCCCCATCCTGTGGTCTGGATTGGCAAGGTTATTTCCGCGCTTGATCAAACGCTGAACCGCAAAGACTGGCGCCCTCAGGTCCGCCGGATCACCGGGATCGTGGCCTTGCTGATCTTATTGGTCGGCAGTCTTGCGTTGGGCTTCCTCGTTCAGGAACTCGCGGCAGCGATCCCGTTCGGTGAACTCCTGCTCGTGATCATCGCGGCAGTGTTGATCGCTCAAAAAAGCCTTTACGACCATGTAGCTGCAGTCAGAGACGGTTTGCAAAACAACGGTCTTGCCGGTGGCCGGCAGGCCGTCGCCATGATTGTTGGCCGGGACCCGAACACCTTGGATGAAGCGGGCGTCTCCCGCGCTGCTATTGAATCCTGCGCCGAAAATTTTTCCGACGGCATTGTCGCGCCGGTTTTCTGGTTTGCGGTTCTGGGATTGCCTGGCCTGATCGCCTACAAAGCGGTGAACACCGCAGACAGCATGATCGGCCACAAGAACGAGACCTATTCTGATTTCGGTTGGGCATCTGCCCGGTTCGATGACCTGATCAATCTTCCTGCGTCCCGTTTGTCGGGTGTGTTCCTGGCGCTTGCCGCACCACTTGCCGGCGGGTCCGTCCGAAAGAGTATTTCGATTATGGTTCGGGATGCGAAACAGCACCGTTCCCCCAATGCGGGTTGGCCGGAAGCGGCAATGGCCGGGGCGCTTGGTTTGGCGTTGGCCGGTCCAAGGACTTATCCTGGCTATACGGTCGATGATCCCTACATGAATGCAGACGGGCGCCGCGACGCAACGGCCGATGACATCTCACGCGGCCTCAAGGTTCTTCTCGGCGCGTATGGTATCGAAGCCGCGCTTGTTCTTCTGCTGGCTGTCCTTTTCCTGATTTGAGAGACAAACCCATGCTTCCCTTTTCTGCTGCCGCTGACCGCAACAAGGACGTCATTCTGGAGACCTTGCGGCCCGTTCTGGCGAACCGGACAAAGGTTCTGGAGATCGGCAGCGGCAACGGCCAGCACGCAGTTCATGTAACGAACGCCTTGCCGCACGTCACCTGGCACTGCAGCGACCTCTTGGACAATGTTCCAGGCATCGCCGAGCGGCTGAAACAGGACGGCAATGACCGGACACCGGCCCCGCGCGCGCTCGACGTCGCCTCCCCGCCATGGCCCTTGCCAGCCCCCGACGGACCGGAGGCCTTTGACGCAATCTTCACCGCCAACACACTGCACATCATGTCATTTGAGCATGTGGAGCAGTTTTTCGCCCGCGCCGGGGAAGTGCTGAGCACACAGAACGGCGCTCTATGCGTCTATGGGCCGCTCAAGTATGGCGGCGAGTTTACTACCGACAGCAATGCTGCCTTTGACGTCCAGCTGAAAAGCTGGAATCCGATCAGTGGCATCCGCGATTTCGAAGCGCTCGACGCGCTTGCCCAAGACGCGGGCCTAACATTCGCTGCGGATCATGCCATGCCGGCGAACAATCAGCTCGTGGTCTGGGAGCGGGGTTAAACGTCTCCCACGACTAACCAAAAATTCTTTTATACTGAAATATTATTACTTACCTTATGTTGCTTTATGTGAGAAATAGAAAAAGATTTATACTTTATTAGAAAAATCTTCCTTTTCTAGAAGAGTACTAGCAAGATCGCCAACTAATTCAGTTTTCTCGTCGCCGTAGGTGAGATGGAAATCATCGAAAACACCTTCAATCATTCTCACCCCGTCCAACACCGCTAAGACGCTGGCTGTTGTGTCTAAAGATACTTGACGCAAAATGGAAAGAAAGACTTTCTTCTGAGCTGGCGAAAGACTGGAAAACAGATTTGTGGCGTCTTTCTCAAGGTGTTCATGCTCAATTTCAACTTCATAAGCATTGAACCGTTCTATTTCAGAGCTGATCTGCCCATCGATCACTTCAAAACGCATCATTTCGACAAATTTTTCTGGCGTCATCATCTCGCTCATTATTGAATATTTTTGATACTGAGAACTACTGCCATAACTTATTCGTTTGAGTTTTGCGCGACGTATTTGCTGGCAAATTACGCAATCGATGGCCATTTTTTGCTAGCACGAGATTTCGCGGTTTTTGCGTACTCCTCAGAACTCAAAAAAACGATCGCCGGGCCTATCGGTTATTTGCAATCGCCAAAATCGTTTGATGTCCAGCTGAAAAGCTGGAACCCGGTCAGCAGCAACCGGGATTTCGAAGCGCTCGACGCGCTTGCCCAAAAAGCCGGTCTGGTTTTTTGCCGTCGATCACGCCATGCCCGCCAACAATCAGCTGGTCGTCTGGGAGCCGAGTTGGGGTTTGTTCTGACACTTACCGAACGCGCGGATAAAACTCGCTTGTTCAAAGGTGTCCGGTATCAACACGCCACGAGATTCGCTTACCTTATCGATTACATCATCGGCAGGACTTCCTAGGCTAATTAAAACACATGCTGCCACTAAACCGGAACGTCCGATACCCGCTCTACAATGTATGGCAATTGTTGAACCGCTTTGGACCACATTGGAAAGACGAACCACCAACTTAGATAGGTCGATCATATTGGGTACACCACGATCTACAATTGGATACTGAACAAATTGAATTCCTGAGGCCTCACATAAGGTTTGCTCATCCTCCAGACCAAGTTCGTGGGCTTCATCACCAGTAAGCATTGAGACTATGAAATCGATACCTTCTGATTTGTAGGCCTTAATATCTTCAGCGAGCCATTCTCCAGATGGTTTCGGCATTACAAACATGCGTCCGACCGCAGGAATGGGGATTTCGTACATAGATGGTTTCATTGTGTGTATCTCAAACATACTGAGGTTCATGGTCGATGATGCTTTTGTGGTTTCGAATCCATGGCGTTCCATTCTATGGAACAGCTTCCGTGCCCGTCTCAGGTGAAAAGAAAGCGGAACAATAAAAAACTAACGCCGACCAATGTCGTTGCGTGAAGCCAGCATTCTTCGTTTCTGATGCTCCCGTAGAAACACCAAAAGGCCGCCGCCGACAATCAGGCCAATGCCGGCAAAGACGACCGGCCCCGGCAATTCGCCGAACATCAGCCAGCCCCAGAAGACGGCCAGCGGCAAACCGACATATTCAAATGGCGCGATGGTTGCCGCATCCGCGATTCTGTAGGCTTGCGACATGGTATAGCCAACCACAGCAGAACAAAGCCCCAGCGCCAGGAACCAATACAGGTCGGTTTCCGGCGGCCAAACCCAGGCTCGCAGCAAAAATTGCAGGCTGGCATTGTCGAAGCTGTCTGCGTAGCGCCCGTCTCCGGCAATCAGGAAGAAACCAATAGAAACAATCAGAAACCCGGACTGCAGATAGACAGCTAATGCCGATGCCTTGCTGGCAACACCCAGTTTTCGAGTTAGTACCATGCATCATGGCATAGGCTGCCGCTCCTATGACCGGGAGGATCAGAACCACCCGCCCGCCTTCAATCTGCAGGTCGGTATTCCAAGGCTGCATCATCAGGACAACCCCGCAGAAACCGATCCCGACTGCACCAAGCCGCCACGGTCCAACCTTCTCGTCAAGTATGGGGATCGACAATAGCGTGATGAGCAGCGGCGCAACAAAAAATAGCGCTGTCGCATCGGCAAGCGGCACCACCGCGAGTGCCGTGAAAAAACTCATATTTGCAATCAGAACCATCACGCAGCGGACGAGGTGCAAAACCGGCCGGCGGGTCTTCAGGATCGTCCATCCACCCTCGAAATGCACAAAAAACAGCATGAAAATGAGACCGATCAGAGAACGGACAAAAATCATCTGGTGTAACGGATAACCGCCCGACAGCTGTTTGATCATCATGTCATTGACGGAAATTGCTGCCACTCCGGCAAGCACAAAGACAATCCCGGCAGCTGGTCTGGAAAGGGGTGTGGGAGACGAAAGCGGTGTCATTTTTCCCGCCTACACGAGATGCATGCGCCGCGCCAGCCCATCGGAACACATGGCGGGTATAAGCTTGCAATACTCAGCTGGATCACGCGGCCGCTTAAAGTCGCCTCAGCCCTAGTATGAAGTCAGTAAACCAGCGTGCGCCAATCATGAGGAACCCTCCAATCCCCAGCGTGAACAATCCGTTGCCAAGTTCCGGGCTTGCCAGAACCGCCGAAGCCGATTGAGAGGCCATATAAAGCTTGAACAAGACGGCATTGAACAAGGATTGCAGACCACGGACTGTGAAGTAGAGACCAATAACAACAATCCCGATCTGCAGCATGTTTTCGGACGGGACGTGATCCGGCTCTGCCTGCGGATCAGGTGTTTTCAAACCGCGTAGAACAATTTGCGGAAAGACAAACAGCAGACCGGCTATGAGCAGACCTCCACCGGCAGCACCAAGCGAGACAAACTGAAAGGCCTGATTGGAATTTGCGGCAAAGTAAGCAAAACTCAACAAAGTGCTTAGGTTGCTAACCAGAAGAAAAACGGCGAATAGCCGGACCAGAACGGACCCGATGTATTCCATAAGAACTCCCTAAAAAAATCGATCGTCGGACCTATCGGTTATTTGCAATCTCCAAAATCGCTTCGGTGTCCAGTACGCCCTCCAAATGCTTCGCCAGATCATCAAGCACGGCGTCGATCTGGTGCTCGTAGGCGAGGTCGGACACGGCCCCGAAGCCTTTCAGATAGGCTTTCCGAAACTCATCATCGGTGAAAAGGCCATGCAAATAGGTCCCGGCAATACGGCCATCTGATGATTGGGCCCCGTCCAGTTTCGGCGTTCCGCCCGCATCACGGATGTGGAGGTATGGCCGGGCGCAATCAGGCCCGGATGTGCGGCCAATATGGATCTCGTATCCCTTGACGTTGGCACCTGATGCCAGATGCTTGCCCTCAGCCTCGACCAGCGATTTATCCGGCGTCAGCACCGTTTCGACATCAAGAAGCCCAAGTCCTTCGACAGTTCCCGCCGGTCCCTCGATGCCATCCGGGTCGGAGATGGTTTTGCCGAGCATCTGATAACCGCCGCAAATCCCGAGAACATGGCCGCCCCGGCGCACGTGAGCTGCCAAGTCAATGTCCCAGCCCTGTTTCCGGAAGAAGGCCAGATCGCCGATGGTTGACTTGGATCCAGGCAGTAGAACCAGATCCGCATCTCCCGGCAAGGGCGTTCCTGGCTGAACCAATTCGAGAGAGACATCCGGTTCCATGCGCAGCGGGTCGAGATCATCGAAATTGGCAATCCGGGAAATCACCGGAACGACGATCTTGATCCCGCCCCTGCCCGCACCGCTTGCAAGATCGAGCGCGTCTTCGGCCGGCAGTTTGTTGGCGTCTGCAAACCACGGCACCACGCCCAGACCCTGCCAGCCGGTGCGCTGGGCGATCGCGCGCATGCCATCATCAAAGAGGCTCGGGTCTCCGCGAAACCGGTTTATGAAAAACGCCTTGATGCGATCCTGCTCGGACGGCTCCAGCACTGCATGGGTCCCCACCACCGAAGCAATCACACCGCCCCGGTCGATGTCAGCGCATAGGACAACAGGCAGATCAGCTGCTTCCGCAAACCCCATATTGGCGATGTCGCCCGCCCGAAGGTTGATTTCGGCCGGGCTGCCCGCACCTTCCACGATGACCAAGTCGGCGTCTGATTGAAGTTTCGAGAAACTCTCCAGAACCTTCGGCAAAAGCTCTGCTTTCTGCTTGCCATATTCACGGGCACGCATGGTGCCGAAGCGCTGGCCCTGAACGATAATCTGCGCGCCGGTATCCGTTTCGGGTTTCAAAAGAACCGGGTTCATATGCACGGTCAAAGGCAGGCGGCAGCCCATCGCCTGCAGAGCCTGTGCCCGGCCGATCTCGCCGCCGTCAGAGGTGACAGCGGCATTGTTGGACATGTTCTGCGGCTTGAACGGGCGAACCGCCATGCCGCGGTTGGCAAAGAGGCGGCACAGCCCGGCAACAATCAGGCTTTTGCCGACGTTGGAACCGGTCCCCTGGATCATCAAAGCCGGTGTGCGGCGGCCAGTGGTGTGTGTCATCGGCGTACCGGCTCATCAACCGGCGGCGCGCCATATGGCCGGAATTCTTTTGGCACCGGGAGATTGGCGAGTTTCAGTTCCAGAAGAAGCCGGATGGTCGGCCGGACACCAAACAGGATAGACCCGATCAGGAACAGGCAGGTTCCGGCAAAAAGAAGGCTTTCGTAGAAAAAGAAAATGCTGCCGATCACGAACAGGAGAGCTGCGAGAAACTCCACGATCGTCCGGTAAAGTTCGTACTTGCGCACGATCTCCGCATGGTCCGGGGACGCGCTGCGAATGCTATGATCAAACAGCTTGCTCATTTCAAAGGCCCTTTTTGAAGCACCGGAAGGTCATATCCAACTGGGATTTGGTCTCTCCGGTTTCAGCATATCCAAGGGATTTATAAAACCGCTCTGCCGTGAGGGTGCTGGAGAGATGGGCCTCATCCAGACCGCGGTCGCGAAAGGTGTCTTCAAGCGCCCGCATCAAGGTCTTGCTCACCCCGGTCAAGCGCGCATCCGGGAGCACATACATCAAGGGGATATGCCCCAAAGGTGTGCCCATCGCGAACCCGAGAATCCGCTTGTCCTGATCCTGGACGACAAACGCTGCCCCCGGACCATCGATCCAGCTTTCAACATTCGGCGCGGTTTTGTTTTTCAGCCAGGCCTTGTAGCGTTCCGGATTGTCGCCATGGTCAAGCCCGCAAAGCTTCGTGATGGACGCCCGCAAAAGCTGCGCGATCTCGTGGGAGTCCGCGCTGCTGGCACGTTCAACTGTATACGGCATTGCTCGATCTTAGAACTCGATGCCTTCTTGCGGCTTCACGCCGGACCGGAACGGATGTTTGACCTGCGTCATGTCCGTGACAAGGTCGGCCACCTCAAGCAGTTCGTCCTTGGCGTTCCGCCCGGTGATAACCACGTGAACGTCTTCCGGCTTTTCATTCTTGAGGAAATCGACGACCTCGTTGATGTCAAGATAGTCGTAGCGCAGCACGATGTTGAGTTCATCACACAGGATCAGACGAAAATCACCGGAGCGGATCATGTCCTTCGCAGCGTCCCAGGCCTGTTGAGCCGCGTCGATATCCCGCTGGCGGTCTTGGGTTTCCCAGGTGAACCCTTCCCCCATCCGCTTGATGGTCACCAGATCGTCGAACCGTTCCAGGGCCATACGTTCGCCGGTCTCGATCCGGCCTTTCACGAACTGGACAACGCCCACCTTGTGACCATGACCGAGCGAGCGGAACACCATGCCGAACCCGGCTGTCGACTTGCCCTTGCCCTTGCCGGTGTGAACGATCACAAGGCCCTTTTCGATGGTCTTGGTCGCCATGATCTTGTCGCGCGCGGCCTTTTTCTTGCGCATTTTTTCCGCATGGCGCGCGTTGAGTTCATCTTCCGTAAGCTCGGGTTTATCCGTATCGGCGGTCATGGTGTGTCTCCCGATTATTGTGTTTTGTTCAAATCATTCAGTGCAGCATGGGTCGAATTGCGGCGCGGTGTCCAGAGGCCCCGGTCCAGCGCTTCTTGAAAACGCGCAAGCATCTCCTGGTAGCCTGCCGGATTCGCGTCTTGAAGAAAATCGCGCACGACTTCATCGTCCAAATAGGCCTCATAGAGCTGATCAAAATGATGATCGCCAACTGCCCTGGTCGTTGCGGCAAACGCAAAGAGATAGTCGAGCGTTGCCACCATCTCAAACGCGCCCTTGTAGCCGTGACGCATCACGCCCTTGATCCATTTCGGATTGGCGGCCCGGCCGCGCACGACACGGCCGATTTCCTCTGACAAGGAGCGCACCACCGGACGTTCGGGGCGCGAGTGGTCGTTGTGATAAACCTTTGGGGCATCGCCTTTTAGGTGCTCGACTGTTGCCGCAAGACCGCCTTCGAACTGATAATAATCATCGCTGTCGAGAAGGTCGTGCTCGCGGTTGTCCTGATTGTGCAGAACCGCATCAACGGAGGCTAGCCGGCCCTCCAGCTCACCGCGGGCCTGATCACCGCTCGCGCCGCCGCCATAGGCATAGCCGCCCCAGGTCAGGAAAGCTTCGGCAAAGTCGCCGCGCTCATCCCAGATCCCTTCGTCGATCAACGCCTGTAAGCCGGCCCCATAGGCCCCGGGCTTCGAACCAAACACCCGGAACCCGGCCCGGCGCCGGGCCTCATCTGGCGACAGGCCAGCAGCGGCCAACTTGGCAGCTTCCCGTTTCATGCGCGCGGCAACGGGATTGGCATCTTCTGGTTCTTCCAGTTGACCAACGGCCCGTACAGCGCTGTCAAAAAGGTCCATCTGATGCGGGAAAGCATCCCGGAAGAAGCCGGAAACCCGCAAGGTTACGTCGATCCGCGGGCGTCCGAGCTCCGATAATTTCAGGATTTCAAAGCCAGTGACACGCCCCGACGCAGCCTCCCAAACCGGTTTGGCGCCAATCAGCGCCAGCGCCTGCGCTATATCATCGCCGCCCGTGCGCATATTGGCTGTGCCCCAGCAGGTCAAAACCAACGATGCCGGCCACTCGCCTTCTTCCTGAAAATACCGCTCGGCCACCAGCGAGGCCGATTGCTGGCCAAGACGCCACGCCGTTTCTGTTGGAACGGCACGCACATCGACAGAATAGAAGTTCTTGCCCGTCGGCAAGACATCCGGCCGGCCACGAGACGGTGCACCGGAAGGCCCCGGTTTCACGAAACCGCCATTCAGCGCGGTCAAGACTGCGTCCAGCTCCGACTGTCCGGATTCGGTCACCGACGGGCGGATCCGTTCTTCGATTTCGGCGAGCACCGCCTGCGCTGCAGGCCACTCTGTTACCGTAATTATATCGCCCGCGATAATTTGCTGCGCGAGCAGTTCAAGCCGTTCAACCGTATCGCCATTTGAGCGCCATGGCGCGTTAGAGACACTTGCCAGAACGTCCGGCTTTGGTCCGGTCCAAGGTGCCGCAAAATCACAATTCAGCGGATCAAATGCGGATAATCCCAAGTCCTCTGAAAGCGCTCGCTGCAAGCTGTTTTGGCGTACCTCACCGCCACGCGGGACCCGCACCAGCGCAGAAAGCAGGTCAGTCAGAAGGTCGCCTTCCGGGCTCTCGCCGAGGATATGCAGGCCGTCGCGGATCTGAAGTTCTTTCAGATCACACAAATGCGCATCAAGCCGGGCAAGACGGGTGTCTTCATCCATCTCGTCGGTGATGCCGATGTCCTTGTCGAGACCGTGCCGGCTCGCTGCATCCAGAATGTCCCGGGTCAACGCCTTAAGACGCCGAGGATCGACACCACTTGCGAGGTAATACTCATCAAGCAGGGTCTCCAGCTCCTCGGCAACGCCGTGGCTTTCCGCCCGGGTGAGCGGCGGGGTCAAGTGATCAACAATGACAGCGGATGTGCGGCGCTTGGCCTGCGCCCCCTCACCCGGATCATTGACAATGAACGGGTAGACGTTCGGTGTCGGACCAAGCACAGCTTCCGGGAAACAGTCTTCAGACAGCGCGAGCGCCTTGCCGGGTAGCCATTCGAGATTTCCATGCTTGCCAAGATGGATCACCGCATCGGCGCAAAACTCCCGGCGCAACCAGATATAGAACGCGAAATAATGGTGCGGCGGCACCAGATCCGGATCGTGGTACGTCTCTTTGGGATCAATATTGTAGCCACGCGCGGGTTGGATGCCGACCACCTGATTGCCGAACCGGTGCAGCGCCAAACGGAACGTGCTGTCAATCACATGCGGATCGTCTTGCGGATTGCCCCATCGATCCTCAACGGCTGTGCGGACCGCCTCCGGCAGTTTGGCAAATTCGGCGGTATAAGCCTCTAGTGACAGCCGCTCATAGCCCGCCTTCTCCTGCCTTTCCGCAAGTGCGTTGGTCACGCCGGATGTCAAAACGTCCATTAGATCCGCCGACGTTTCCGGGGCGTTGCCGACATCATATCCGGTCTTCTTCATGGTTTTGAGCACGGACACGCAGGAGGCTGGCGTATCAAGGCCGACCCCATTGGCAAGACGGCCATCCTTGTTCGGATAGTTCGCCAGGATCAACGCGGTCTTCTTGTCTTCTACTGCAACCCGGCCAAGACGGGCCCAGTTGGCGGCTAGGTCGGCCACGAACCGCATGCGATCCGGAACGGGGGTGAATTTCACGGGCGTCGATTGCGTCGCTGGGTCAAACACCCCCTCTTCCTTGAAAGACACGGCCCGGGTCAGCAATCGCCCATCGATTTCCGGCAACACGACATGCATGGCAAGGTCGCGGATCGACAGGCCTTGGTCACTCTCCTCCCAGCCCTCTTTGGACGAAGATGAGAACACCACCTGGAGAACAGGCTTGCCCCATTTGTCGAGCGGCGTCGGCTGGTGGTCGATCCCGGCTTTTGAAACTGCAAAAGCAGTCCCGTTCAAAACGACATCCGGTTTTGCCTCGTCAAACAATGAGTCCAGAACAACGATGGATTCCGCTTCCTTGAGGCTGGAGACAAAGACCGGCAGCGCATTGACACCGGCCTCTGCAAGTGCGGATACCAAAGCATCAACAGGGGCGGTCTGGGACCCTTGCACCAGAGCCCGGTAAAAGGTGATCGCAGCGACGGGAGCCTTCGGGTCTGCCCAGGTTGATCTCAACGTTTCCAGACCCGGCGCGGTATGACCGGGCAGATAAATACCGGCTCTTGGCAGAGGAACCGCATGCGCAGGCTCTTCGGCAAGCCCGATCAGATGACCGGCATACCGCAACGCATTGGCGTAGTTCTCAGGACCGCCTTCAACGAAGTAGCGCCACATGTGACGCACATCCTCCGTGCCGCGCGTCGAATGGCTTGTGAGAGCGTCATCCCATTTGTCGTCGCCCGGTATGACGACAAGATCGATGCCACTGGCGCGCGCCTCTTCAACAAACCGCTCCAACCCGTAGCGCCAGTATTCGACACCACCGAGGACACGCAAGATCACAATCCGGGATCCGCGGACCGTCTGCTCCGCATAAAGGTCGACCGAATAGGGATGCGACAATGCCATCAGGTTCGCAAGACGGAGGCTTGGCGTATCCGCTCCTAAGCCAGACTGTGCCGATGCCAGACTTCCAAGTTCCGTATCGGCCGCGGACAAAAACAGAATATCGGCAGGCTTTTGGCCGAGGTCGACGGCATCGCCCCCATCATCGATCCGGCGCGTCTGGCTTGCGAGAATGTGCATCTGGGTGGTTTCTCGTTCTTATATCATCTCATGGATAGACCATGAGACCCGTCTACACTTTTCAGGGCGAAAAGGCTTTCAATGAATTGCCGGACAACGCCCGGCAACTCCAGCATCTAAGGGGCTCTGAAATCACTCAGCCGCTTCTGCAAGACCCGATAGAGCGCCGCGCACCGCGCCCAAATCGAAGCCCTTGAGCCCGATCACCACCAGTTTCCCGGCGCTTTCCGCACCTGATGCAAACCAGGTCTCGACCCTCGGGCCCACCGCCTGAACCATGGCCGGCGCGGCCTTGCCATCCACCTGAACGGCCCCCTTGATACGAAGAACACCTCTCAATGCCATGGCCTGAAGCACCTTCGCCTCAGCTTCCTTAAGCGACGCAAAGATCGGCGCCTCAATCACGTGGCTTTCAAAGTCATCGTGGTGATGATGATCATGATGGTGGTCGTGGTCGTGATGATGATCATCGTGATCATGGTGATGGTCATCATCATGGTGGTGATGGTGATGTTCATGGCGGGAGGCCATGTCATCCTCAGCCGCTGAGCCGCGGCCAAGCAAGACCTCGATCGGCAAAGTGCCCTTCTCGGAAGAAACGATATGCACCGCTGGGCGGACCTCAGCTGCGATCTTTTCCTGAACGCCTGCAAGAATATCGCCCGCGACCAAATCGGCCTTGTTCAGCACCACAAGATCTGCGCAGCGCAGCTGATCCTGGAAAAGCTCCTCAACCGGGCTTTCATGATCCAATGCCTCATCTGCTGCGCGCTGGGCTTCCAGCGCGGCTTCATCCAGAGCGATCCGCCCTTCGGCAAGCGCGGCGGCATCCAGAACCGTGACAACACCGTCCACAGTGACTTTTGGCTTCACCGAAGGCCACGAAAAGGCCCGGACCAGCGGCTGCGGCAAGGCAAGACCGGATGTTTCGATAACGATATGCTCCGGCGGGTTGTCCCGTGCGAGCAACATTTCCATTGTGGGCAGAAAGTCATCGGCGACCGTGCAGCAAATACAGCCGTTGGTCAGTTCCACAACTTCTTCTGCCGAACAACTGGGATCCGCGCATCCGTTCACCAGCGATCCGTCAAATCCCATATCGCCAAATTCGTTGACGATGAGCGCAATCCGCTTGCCGCCGGCATTCTGCAAAAGGTTGCGGATCAGGGTGGTTTTTCCCGCGCCAAGAAAACCGGTCACGATGGTTGCCGGGATTTTTTGACCCGGCTTAAGCGTTGAAGAAGTCACAATCCGATCTCCGGTTGATGCGAGGGTTTGAGAAGAAGCGGCTGTCCAGCAGCGACAAACACGACCTGATGGCACGCCGATGCGATATCCTGGTTCAAACGGCCTTGCGCGTCCCGGAACGACCGCGACAGGCGGTTCTCCGGCACGATCCCCATGCCGACTTCGTTGGAGACAAACACACACGGCCCGGCTAGCCCCCTGGTGGCTTCAATCAAGCGCGCCGTTTCCGCAGCTATGTCCTTGTCGGAAAACATCAGGTTGGACAGCCAAAGGGTCAGGCAGTCAACGAGGATAACCCGGTGCGCGGCATTTTCGCGGCTCAGGACACCTGCGAGATCCAGCTGCTCTTCAATGGTAATCCAGGAGGGCCCGCGTTGATCCTTGTGACTAGCAATACGGTCCGCCATCTCGTCATCGAAAGCGGCACCCGTTGCGACATACACCCTTTCCAGGCTGCTTCGAGCTGCAAGCCTTTCTGCAAAGGTGCTTTTTCCGGACCGGGCCCCGCCGAAAACGAGGGTAGACCGGCCATGGTCAGACTGCGTCACATGTGCCTCCCAGCCGTCCGCCCGACAGCCTTGCGGTTAAACTCAATCGACGGCCGGTCTCCTGGCTCGCGGTTCCTTATGCCCAGCACCCCTTCCCGGTGCCCTTGAGAACGATGCTCAAAGATCTCCAGTGGGTCATGTGCCTGCACTCGCCGCTCACAGTTGCGGGGGCAGCTCCGGATCAATCCTCTTTGAGGACTTACCGAATTCCCGTTTCATCCGGGCTGGATCACTCCAGCGCCAGAACCGTCTGTTTCCTTCCTAGCTGGAACCAACAGCCCGCACAAGCCAGAGTGTTTAAGGCGGCAAGTCTTCTTATCCATATGTTTGACCGCAAATTGCCATGGCCGGTTGGAAAACGCAGCGTTTTGAGTTCCGTCTTGGCGGCAATGCGGAAATACGACCGGCGAAGCGCACCTGTTAAAAACCGACAGACACAACTAGGCATCTGAAAAATTTATAGTTTTCCACATACCTGACGAAAAAATAACGATGGAATGAAAAAAACGCATTTCAGGGCTTGGCAAATGGATAAGGGCTGCGTTATACGCATCTCCATCGACGGGGGCGGTGACGCACTGCCCCGGCACGGTGATCCCTGATAGCTCAGTTGGTAGAGCAAGCGACTGTTAATCGCTGGGTCGTAGGTTCGAGTCCTACTCAGGGAGCCACTCTTTTTCAGAAAATATGAATTTAAACAGCTCGACGCACAATCGGCGTTGATGCCCGTTCACACGTGAAGCTTGACCGTTCGAAAACACAGAAATCAAGGACTGCCGGAAACCGCCAGCCCCGCCCTGTCATGGACTGCCGTCGATCAGTCCAGGTTCACCTTGTACTCAGCTTTCAATTCCGCGACCTTGTCAGCGTTTTCGGACATCCAAGAATTAAAGTCCGCAATCAACTCCGGCTTTGTTGTCGTGCTGGCATAATAGTAGTCGCGGGTATGCTTGAGATCCGGATCGAACGAGAGCGCATTCGGCTGCCCCATTTCACCCAGTTGGTGCTGAATGACCGCTACGTTGGCATAAGCAGCATCGATACGGTTGTTTATGGCTTGTTTGATCAGACCATCCAGGGATTTCACTTCCGACAACTCGACGGCTCCGGAGGAGGTCAGATCGATCCAGGACCAAGGCGTAAAGCCGCGCACGGTACCCAGTTTCTTGACCGACCCCATTCCTTTACCGACATTGCCCGGCGTCACAGAGACCCCATCGATGTATTCGACTACCTTGTCGGAGTAGACCACCGGCTTGCCATCCTTCAAATCCGCGGACCAATAGGCATTGTCCGGATATTTGATATCGACCGTTCCTTCGACCAGGTTTTCCATCAAGCGCTTGATCGGATACGCCTCATATTTCAGCGTGTGTCCGTTATCCGACGCCCATGCATCCAGCAGCGCCCGTCCAAAACCGCCATACTCCCCGCCTTCCATGGTGTAATGCGGGTAGTAGGTTAGATCTTCAACGCCAACAATTACAGTATCTGCCAATGCAACAGATGAAAGTGAAACACCTCCCAATAAAACAGTATGAATTGATAGTATTTTTACGAATAACTTAAGATCTGCGTATTTCATGCTCCCTTACCTTTCTTGGCAAATTATCTGGAACTTGGTCTCACAACGTAATTGAGAACCCAATGAATTACGCATTTATTAATTCATATTTGGAAACAACTTTAAATTCCTTCTCGTAATTTTTGATAATCACTCCAAAAAGACTAAAAATTGGATAGGACGACACACCTTGACCTTCCGTAAAGGCAAGAATGACAATGCTCATATTCAATTAATTCAGAAAGAAGCCTGCCGGCTTTTTTGCTCAAAAACAGGCCTTTTTTCGTTGCCGATCCGCAACAGACCCGACAATCTGCAGATTTTATCCGCAATACTTACAATGAAGATAACATCACGTCAGCGTGATTTTTCTTGCACTGAGGCGACAAAGACACACTTATTAACGGAAAGTAGCCAGAAACGAGCAGTTTTGTGATGTTTATTACACCCATTCACCAGATTGTGGTGCGATAATGGCAAAATAGTGGCTGCGCATATAGGGGCGCTTTCACGCTAAAAGACGGAAAACAAAAGGAATTTGGTCAAGAAGTCCAAAACGGACCAGGATCACAAGGCCCCAAAGCGCGGTAAATTGAGTTGTATTAGCCTTGGGAGGCGATCATGCAACGGAATACCAAAGCAGGAGCGTTTGCGCTTGGCCTCATCCTCGCGTTTGCGGGAAGCGCGGCAGCCAGTCCTTTGCCGCAAGAAACGATTACTTTGCCGGAAGACAGCCTTGAGGTGACAGTCGCCTCTGCGAGCCTGGATCAAAAAGATCCGCTTGAGAGCGAACTGACCATATGGGTCGGAGAAGTGCACTTGAACGGCCGCGACGTCGTTTGGGTCGAGCTGATCGATTCCTATGGTGAAGTGATTTACGATTCCGAAGTCAGCACCAACGAAACCCATCTGTTGCCGGATGGACGCGCGGTCGTGGTCAATGCGCTAGATCCGCAGACTATGGTTGCGGAGAAGGATGAATCCCGTCTCGTGACCGAAGGCGCACTTGTTGTGACCCGGCGGGTCATCAACGATGGTGGCAACGCTGCGGCGGTTGAATTGATCGAAACATCGGACGAGCCCGCTCGTAAGGGCACGATGCTCGAAATCGCCGACTTCGGCCAGACAGTTTGGGAACGCGTTGTTGCTTTCTTCAACGCAGCCACAAGTCAGGTAAAGGTCGCATGGACCTGGCTGGTCGACACGCTTCAAGCCTGATCGCCATAGTCCCCGCGAACAGGTTGATGCGGTCCGCTCGTCAGAGCGGGCCGCGCCCCCTTGGCCACGCAAGAGTGACCCGAACCTGCGCTCTTTGAAAAACTCCGCCGCGAACAGCGACGGGTTGTCTCTTCATTTTCAACACACCTTTGCCTCGAATTGAATTTTCATAGGAAATTCATTGCCCTGCGTGATCCGCACTTTAAACTCCCCCGTAGACGGTCTTGAATAGCAACTGACCAACCGACTGGGCTTCCCCACGCTGGGATTTAGGCGGCCCTGCCAAGCCAAAGGATTTAACATGCGGATTGCCGTCATCGGCTCGGGTATTTCCGGAAACAGTGCTGCATGGGCACTTAACAGCCACCACGATGTTGTTCTTTACGAGAAAAGAGACCGTCCGGGTGGCCACAGCGCAACGGCCGATATCGACTACAACGGCACCCCGATGAGCGTCGACACAGGCTTCATTGTCTATAACGAACTCAACTACCCGAACTTCACAGCCCTACTCGACCATTTGGGTGTTGCAACCGAGATCAGCGACATGAGTTTCTCGCTGTCAGCGGACCGGGGCAAACTGGAATGGTGTGGCGACGGGCTCAACGCCGTGTTCGCGCAGCGCAAGAACATTGTCTCGCCGCGATTCTTGAAAATGCTTCGGGACATCTTCCGCTTTAACAAACAAGCCGTCGCGGACTTGAACTCAGGTCGGCTTGCGGGCCAAACCCTTGGTGGCTATCTGGAGGCGGAGCGCTACTCCAGCGGTTTCATCAACGATTATCTGCTTGCCATGGGGGCTGCCATCTGGTCGACCCCGATTAACGAGATGCGCGCCTACCCGGCCGAGAGCTTCGTGGCGTTCTTCGACAATCACCGTCTCCTGTCCTTCGACCGTCAGCTGTGGCGGACGGTCTCCGGTGGCAGCCGCAACTACGTGAAGAAACTCACTGAGCCGTTTGCCAACAAGATGCGTCTTGGCAGCCCGGTTGCGGAAATCCTCAGAACAGATGGAAAAGTCGTTGTTCGCGACGAGACGGGTCATACCGATACATTCGATCACGTCATCATGGCCAGCCATACGGATCAAAGCCTTGCCATGCTCGGCGATCCAAGCGCGGAAGAGCGGGAGATATTGAGCGCGATCCGGTACCGCCCGAACGAGGTGTATCTGCACCGGGACGAAAGCCTGATGCCCAACAAGAAAAAGGTTTGGGCATCCTGGAACTACATGTCGGACCGAGAAGCGGGTGAAACACGTGATGTGACGGTGTCCTATTGGATGAACCGGCTGCAGAACCTTGACCGCTCCAAGCCGGTCTTTGTCACACTCAATCCATTCCAGCCACCGAGCGAAGACAAGACTTTCGCCAAATATATTTATGACCACCCGCAATTTGATGCCAAAGCCCTGGCGGCCAAGCAGCAGCTCAGCAAGATCCAGGGTGTGAACAACACCTGGTATTGCGGCGCATGGAACGGTCATGGCTTCCACGAGGACGGATTGGCATCCGGTCTTAACGTAGCCAAGGCACTGGGGGCTGTCCTGCCGTGGGAGCGTGAGCGTCAAGAGCCTGTGATGCTGGAAGCCGCTGAATGACACCCGCACCTGCCAAAAACAGGATGTCGGATAATGGCCCCGCGCCGGATGCCGCGGCAGCGCTTTACAATGGCGCTGTCATGCACCAGCGCATGAAACCAAAACAGCACCGGTTCTCTTATGACGTTTTCAATCTTCTGATCGATATCGATCGGTTGAAAGAAGCTTCAAGATTGAGTTGGATGTTGTCGGTCAACCGGTTCAACCTTCTCTCGTTTCATGAAAAAGATCATGGCCCGCGAGACGGAAGCTCGTTGAGACAACACATCGACAGCTTGCTGGAGAAAGAGGGTTTGGAGCGGGCCCACCGGGTAGTGCTGCTCGCCTATCCCCGGCTTTTGGGGTATGGGTTCAATCCGCTCAGCGTCTATTATGCTTATGATAAGAACGATCGGCTGACCGCACTCGTATATGAGGTCCGCAACACCTTCGGCGGTCTACATACCTATGTCGGGCCGGTGCGTGACGGGCAGATCAGCGATGCCGGTGTTCGTCAGGATCAGCGTAAAGAGTTTTACGTGTCGCCGTTTATCAGCATGCAGCAGCATTATCACTTTCGAATGCTGCCGCCGGGCAATGCGGTGCGGGTCCGGATCCTGGAGACGGACGACACAGGTCCATTGTTGTCAGCAACCTTTTCCGGCACGCAGGAACCCTTGACCACATGGTCTTTGATGCGCGCTTTTGCGCGGGTTCCGCTTTTGACCTTCAAGGTGATGGCCGCCATTCATTGGCAAGCCTTTAAAATCTGGCGCAAGCGTGTACCATTTCATCCGCGGCCTGCGAATGATGGTAGGGACGACAGCGCGGGCCGGAGCACAGCTTCGGAACTTTGGCAAGAAACAACAAACAACATTTCAAGGGGTTCGGCATGAATGGGCCTATTGTGTTGTCCGAGGACAATCTCCGCACGCAACTCAAAGGAACGCCGCGGCTTGCGCGCATGGCGGCAAACCTGGCAATCAAGATCCGCTATGGAACGCTCGACATCACTTTCCCGGACGGGCGCATGTTCCGGATCAATGGAACGGAACCTGGGCCAGATGGCGTTCTGAAAATCCATAACTGGAAATTTTTCACTATGGCCGTCAAAGGCGGCGATGTTGGTGTCGGTGAAGCCTTCATGGCTGGCTATTGGTCATCTCCGGATGTCACGACATTCCTGGAGATTTTCGCGCTCAATCAGGCGTCCACTTTGGAGGCCTTGCGTGGTCGCCCGCTGACCCGTCTGTTGTTGTCGCTACGTCATTGGCTTAACGCGAACACAAAGCGTGGGTCCAAGCGCAACATCTCCGCACACTACGATCTGGGAAATGCGTTCTATCAGGAGTGGCTCGACCCGTCGATGACCTACTCCTCTGCAATCTTCAGCAATGAAACCAACAGCCTGGAACAAGCGCAAGCTGAGAAATACGCTTCGCTGGTCCGGCAAACCGGGATCGAACCTGGACACTCCGTTCTGGAAATCGGCTGCGGTTGGGGTGGTTTCGCAGAACATGTCGCCAAAACAGTCGGTGCGAACGTCCGAGGCCTGACGATCTCTCGGGAGCAGTATGATTACGCCAGAGAACGGATCTTCAAGGCCGGTCTCAACGAAAAAGTCGAAATCGTGTTCCAAGACTACCGCGACGAAAAAGGTGTTTATGATCGGATTGCCTCGATCGAAATGTTCGAGGCAGTCGGCGAAAAATACTGGCCGACTTACTTTGAGAAGGTGTCGGACTGCCTGAAGCCGGGCGGCAAGGCGGGTCTCCAAATCATCACGATCCAGGATCAGATGTTCGAGGACTACCGGTCTGGCACCGACTTTATTCAACGCTACATTTTCCCAGGCGGCATGCTTCCGCCTCCCGGGAAACTTTCAGAAATCGGCAAATCCCTTGGCCTTGATCTAAAAGATCAGAAAATTTTCGGGCAGGATTACGCGCGGACGCTTCTGGAATGGCGGCAACGCTTCCGCACCGCCTGGCCGCAAATCAGGCCGATGGGTTTCGATGAGCGGTTCAAACGGCTGTGGGAGTTCTATCTGCACTATTGCGAAGCCGGTTTCCGCGCTGGCAACATCGACGTCAGACAGCTGGTCTATGAAAAGGCAACCTGACGCGGTCTGTTGAGCTTACCTGAAAAGCAACTGAGCGGTGCAGCGTAGAGCTGTACCGCTCAGTTACATTTATGGGCATCGTCGCTGGTTGCCGACCTAACCAGAATTCAGGTCATCACTGTCAAGGGTCACCACTGAAGATGGCCGTGTTGGCAAAGAGGCTTACCAAACGATTTCCGGCGGTCTATGCCTTGCCCTTCTGATCCCACCCGGTCGTTTTGCGGACCAGTTTGTAATAGAGATTGAACGGCAAATACTCGATCGCTTTCAACTGGCGAACAAATGCCTTTGGAAACGAGATCTCAAAGCGCTTCCGATCCTGAAGTCCGTCGATGATCCCCCTGACAGCCTCTTGAGGTGAAATCAGGTGCGGCATCGGGAACGGATTTGATTTAGTGGCGGGTGTGTCGACAAATCCCGGGCTGATGACTTGCAGACGAATTCCGGCCCGCTCGAGATCAAACCGAAGGCTTTCCGCGAAATTGAACAGCGCGGCTTTGCTGGCGCCATAGGCAGCAGAGGTTGGAAGACCGCGGTAACCTGCAACAGATGACACGATAGCGATCTGCCCCTGCCCTGCCACCTTCATCACATTGATAGCTGGCAGAACGACGTTCACGGTGCCCATCAGGTTCACGTCGAACGTTTTTCGGTAGGCTTCCGCGTCGCCGTCGAGGCCATCTTGAGGCAGATAGATACCGGCATTTGCAACGACCAAAGCAAGCCCGTGTTCGGCCGCGATAGACCCGCAGTGCGCCGCCATAAGTGCGGTATCGCTAACATCGCCGGCATAGACCACAATGGAACCAGAAAAATCGGATGCGGCGTCCTTAAGCTCCGCCAAGGCATCCTCTGAGCGCGCTGTGACGGCCACCGTCCAGCCGGTTCGTGCCATCTCCAACGCCAATTCCCGACCGATGCCAGAACTTGCGCCTGTAATCCAAACAGCCCCGTCGGACGGGGCTGCTACATAACTTACTATGGGCAATGATGTCTCCTTAAGTCTCTGCTACCTATACGCAAAGACAGGAGAAATGGTTTGATTACCCGCGCATGAAAGGCGCGAACCAGCGGCCAACCGGCCCGGTCAATTCCAGGCGCCCAGCGGTCACTGCAAAGCAAATGCAGTCATCGCCGTCGTCCGCAATCGGGCGATGGTCCACATCGTCGTCGGCGAAGGCAACGTCGCCAGTCACATAGTGACCATCGGTGTCCTTGAAGCCGCCCTGGAGAACAAGGGTGAGTTCAGTCCCGTGGTGTGTATGTGACGGCATTGCGCGCCCTGCGCGGACCCAGATGAGGCTGGCATCGCAGCCATCAATCTCGCCGAGTTTGCATTCTTTCACGCCAGGAAGAAGTGTTTTCCAGGCAACGTTGTCCATCGACGGGCCGATAATCGAACGGAGCGATTCGGGAACACGGCTATCACTCTCGCACGTGCGCCTGGGGGCTAGGTCCCGGATTGGCTCTTCACTCTCAAAAATCGCGGCCAAGGCAGAGTCGCGATCTGCAAATTCAACAGGATCACTATCAGCGATCCCCGTGCTGGCAAGAGTCTCAAGAGAATGGACATAGCCCCGGTTCTGGCCGCTCAATTCCAAGTGAGCACCAATCAGAGCTTGAGCCGGATACGTAAGTGTTCCGGCTGCGTATCCAGCCAACAACTCATCCATTCCGGTCACGTGCTTTTCCATCTCGTATCTCATGCTTACCTTTTGCTTCCAGAGTACAGTTCGCCTACGGCCTGATTCAGCATCTGGATCATTTGCAAAACTAAATAAGCCGAATTTTCCTCGAGATCTAGGGGATCTGAAGAACAACTCAGCCAGTACTTTTAATGAAAACGCTTACAGCGCCAAAAATATCGATTTTAATATGTAGCAATCCGCAGTTAAAGACTTACATTGCTTGCTTGATAAGACCTATCGGTGCCATTAGCGTCGGCGCTGAACGCGTGATGAAATCTATGGAACAGCGCTCCGCTGTCCACTCTGTCGGGATCAATTGAATGTCTGTGTCCGCATCTGTCGTCGATGCCATCGGCAATACGCCGCTTATCCGCCTTAAGGGCCTGTCCGAAGAGACCGGTTGTGAGATTTTCGGCAAGGCCGAGTTCATGAACCCGGGACAATCCGTCAAGGACCGCCCGGCTCGTCAGATGATCCTGGAAGCCGAAGCGCGCGGCGATCTGAAGCCCGGCGGTGTCATCGTTGAAGGGACAGCAGGGAACACCGGCATCGGCCTTGCGCTGGTTGCAAGTGCACGCGGATATCGGACCGTTATCGTTATCCCGGAAACCCAGACCCAGGAAAAGAAGGATATGCTGCGCATGTGCGGCGCAGAGCTTCTCGAAGTTCCGGCAAAACCCTTCAAAGATCCGAACAATTACCAGCATGTGGCGCGCCGCCTTGCTGACGAAATGGCCAAGACCGAACCAAATGGTGTTCTCTTCGCCGACCAATGGAACAATCTGGACAATCGCAAAGCCCACTATCTGACAACGGGTCCGGAAATCCTTGCTCAGACAGACGGAAAGATTGACGGATTTATTTGTGCCGTCGGCTCCGGCGGTACGCTTGCCGGCGTCTCCACGTATCTGCGCGAGCAAAAGCCGGGCATTACGATCGGATGCGCCGACCCGCTGGGCGCAGGCATGTATCACCTCTTTAAAGATGGCGAAGCAAAGGCCACCGACGGCGGTTCGATTGCAGAAGGCATTGGACTTGGCCGCTCAACGGTGATTGTCGGCGATATCAAGGTCGATCATCCATATTCAATCCCTGATGAAGAAGCGCTGCCGCTTGTCTTTGATCTTGCCGAAAACGAGGGACTGCTGCTCGGCGGCTCGTCTGCGATCAACCTTGCTGGCGCAAGGCGCTTGGCAAAGGAAATGGGTCCGGGCCACACGATCGTGACCATCCTCTGTGACCATGGCACCCGCAGCCAATCGAAACTCTATAATCCAGAATTCCTGCGGGCCAAGAACTTGCCGGTGCCCGGTTGGCTTGAGCGGACAGTCGACCTGAAACCGCCCTTCGCATAACTTCCAATGAGGAGGAGACCGAGCCGGTCCAGTCATGTCGACCCATGATCCTGCACTTCAAACCGGCATTGCCGATACAAGGCGCGTGATCCAGGATGCTGCCACGGACATAACCGTCGTTGATATGGTGGCAAACAACCTGGGTCTGGTCGCAGGTGCGCTTGCGGTTGTTTACATCACAGCGATTATTTGTGCGGTTCGCGAGATTATGTACTCGCGCACCTCACAAGGTTCGGTTGCCTGGCTCCTGTCTCTGTTTTTCATCCCATATGTCACTGTCCCGCTGTATTTTGTGTTCGGCTGGCGGTCCTTTTCCGACTACGCGAAAATTCAAATTACACTTGGCCGCAGCGAACGAGCGCGCCGGGCCGATGAACTTGGTCTCACAGACCACGACGAAACGCGGGATTGGCCCGTGCTTTCCCGTGTTGCCGGCGTGCCGTTTCTTGCAGGCAACACTTCCGAACTCCTGATCGACGGCGACGCAACCTTCACAGCGATCAAGGACGGGATCGCCCGAGCCGAAAGCGTTATCTTCTTTCAGTTCTTTGCAATACACGATGATGCCCTTGGCCGGGAAATGGCCGATGCGCTGATCGCGCGGGCCAAGGACGGAGTGGAGATTTACTTCCTCTATGATGATGTCGGGAGCCACTCGCTCTCCAATAAATACATCGAACGCCTGACGGACTCGGGTATCAAGGTTTGCGGCTTCAACGAAAATCACAAATTCCTGCGGGTTTTGGGGCCAATGCGGCTCAACTATCGAAACCACAGAAAACTGGTGGTGATCGATTATCGCGAAGCATTTGTCGGCGGCCATAACGTTGCGGATCAATATGTCGGGCGGAGCAAACGGTTTGGCCATTGGCGCGACACCCATGTGAGGATAGAAGGGCCGGCTGCCGTTGCCTGCGCCTTGTCATTTGTGGAAGACTGGCTCTGGGCGAGCGGCAATCACATCGATCTGCCGCAGGTGAGCGAAATTCCCATGCCGGGCGATGAGTCCGTGCTGGTGATGCCAACAGGTCCAGCTGACAAGTTGGAAGAATGCGCAATTGCTTTTGTTGAAGCCGCAGCGCAGGCAAAACACCGGCTTTGGATCACAACACCTTATCTGGTGCCGTCTTTGGACGTGCAAACGGCACTTGCCGCAGCTGCTATGCGCGGGGTCGATGTCCGCATTCTCCTACCGGAAAAACGCGACCACTGGACAGTCTGGCTCGCCAGCCATGCCTATGAGGATACGCTCGTCCAAAGAGGCGTTAAGATCTATCGGTACACGGACGGCTTCCTCCATCAGAAGGTGACCTTGCTTGACGATGATCTGGTGTCCATCGGCACCGTGAATTTCGACAACAGGTCCTTCCAGATCAACTTTGAACTCACGCTCTGGTTCACCCATGAACGGCTGATTTCAAAGGTGGAGAAGATGCTGGAAGACGATTTCGCGCATTCCCGCCTCACCTGGCCGGATGCGTTCCAGTCGCGCAGTTACATTTTCCAGGTTTTCGCCCAAGGCGCCCGGCTGCTGTCACCGATCCTTTAAAGGCAAGCGCACAGCACCAAAACCACATGACCCTGTTTATGCCGCATTGCAGCACTAATCTCTGATTCCAGGGAGGACACTTTCATCGCCGGAAAACCGGCAGACACAGAGGGTCCTTACATGAACGACAACTTAGCTGTTTCTCATCCCGGCATCAGACGACTTTGGCAGTCTGACCTCGACAGGCTCACCGAACATTTTCAAAGACTTGACAGCGATACCCGGCGGCTGAGGTTTGCCGGAAAGGTCAGTGACGGTTTTGTCGATCAATATGCCGAATCCATTCTTTCAGCCGGCGCAATAGGGTATGGCGCTTTTCCTGATCACGAGTTGCGTGGAATGGCGGAACTGCGCGAATTGCAAAACAGTTGGCCGCGCGCAGCCGAACTTGCGCTTGTCGTTGAACGGGACTGGCAAGAAAAAGGCATCGGTAAGGCCCTGTTCAATCGGATGATCGGCGCGGCCCAAACCAGACAGATCAAGACCATCCATATGCTGTGCCTTCTTGAAAATACTCGCATGAGGAACCTTGCGAAACTGCATGATGCGACCCTTGCGATCGACAGCGGGATCATGGAGGCCACATTGTCCGTCGCCCGCCCCTCACCAATCGCATTTCTGGAAAAGCTTTATGGCGACCCTTGCAATATTCTGAGAGCGACAATTCGCGTGGGCGGCCAAACGCGATAGGCAGACGATCGTGCCAAGAAAACCGCGGTCACCAAAATGCCCAAGCGCCTGATCAAACACAGGTCTCGATTGGACACTCGCCAAGTGCGGCAAAAAACATGTCATCGGCGGCCTCGGCAAACTGTGTGCCGACCGCCTTGATATGACATCCATAGGGCTCGCCGGTCTTGCGCTGGTTTACAATGCGTATTTCACCCTCGCCGGTTTTAAGGACCTGCGGCATAAGGCGCTTGGCCTCGCAGATGTTGGTTTGAACGCACTGCAGGACTTCAGGTTTCTGTCCGAGGAGCTCATCAGGGCTGTACGCCGTCAGCCCTTCAACGTCTCCACCAACACGCTCGAAAACGACCTCTCCGCCCCTCCCTTTTCGGGTGATGGCAGTCATGATGCCAAGTTTAAGGGCGATGTCGCACACTGTATCCCAGTCGGCATCTGGATCCCTTGCCAGTTCTTTCACGTAACTCAACCGGTCTTCACCTGTCGTCAAGGCCAGGTCATCGGCCCGATGCATGGCGATTTCAACCCGGTTCCTTCCAATTCTCTTGGCCTTATAGAGCGCTGCATCGGCGCGCTTGAGCGCAGAGGCCACAGTATCCTTTTCAGGATTCAGGGCAGCCACTCCAAAGCTTCCGGTATAAGAAACGTTGTGATGCCCCACCATGCGGCTTTCAAGAGCGCACCGAATGCGCTCACTCAACTTAGCCGCCTGATCAATGTTGGTATCCAACAATAAAATCGCGAACTCTTCTCCGCCGACACGAGCGAACAGGTCATAGCTCCGCAAACACTCCGACACCGTATGTGTCATGTCGATCAAAACGGCGTCACCCACGTCATGGCCAAACGTGTCATTAACCCGTTTAAATTTGTCCAGATCCAACATCACCACGGACAATGGCGTGTGTGAGCGCGCCGAATGGCTGCGTTCCCGCTCTGCAAGCTCAAAGAAGACCCGCCGGTTTGCGATTCCGGTCAGTTCATCAGTTGCCGCCAGTTTTTGTGCCCGGTCCTTCTCCGCTTCCAGTTCGGCCGTGCGAAGACGGACCTCGTCTTCCAGGGATTGCCGGACATCGCGCGCATCCTTGAGAGCCAATTGGAGATGTGCGGTGCCCGCAGACAGATACAAAGTAGAGATGCCAACGGTTCCGATCAGCAACTGAATGTCTATCAACGCATCGTTACGGACATCGGAGACGAAAGGTCCGAACCCGGCAACCGTTGCGCCAATTGCGCCGATTGAAAGCACCGGGAGCGCCAGGCAAATGAGCGGCACCCCGACCCTGACAGACATCAGCATCATGATCGGAGGAACCATGAACAGCAGTAATCGGTAGACGATTGTATCTTGCGGTGCGATCAGGATAGTCAGTCCAACTGCGATCAGGGCCGAAAGCAACACGAAGGCCTCAGAGCGATGCTCCCGAATGCGGAACAGAGTTCTGCCTTGAGCCAGAAGAATTAGAAGCGGGGCCAGAACCAATACACCGATTGCGTCTCCGGTGAACCAGGTGACAAACAGTGTGGCATAGGATGGTGTTTCAACGAAACCGAAGATCCAAAGGCCGGTCACGCCGAACACTGCACTTGCAAGGCTGCCGAGCAACACAGCATAAAACAGGAACGCGGTGACGCCGTGCAACGATGCAAAGAGGTGTTTTGGTGAAATCTGCCGTGTGATAATCGCAGCGGCACCAGCGGTCGCCAAAGCATCGCCGACACCATTGGAAAAACCGCTGCCAATGGCCCTTGCAGCTGTTTCCAGTGAAGTCGGATCGAAATACGCCCACCCGTTTCCGATCATGGCGCCTGCCAGAACGCCGGGCCAAATACCGGGACCCCGTATTAAAGCCCACGCAAAACATACACCTGACGGGATCCATACGGGCGTTACATTGCCTGGCGGAATACCCAGCGTCTGGCTGAAACGGGCCAGGACGAAATAAACAAGCGCGACACTGGCCCATTCAAGGAAACGAACTTCTACCCGGACCACAGTACCTCCTTCACTGAAAAAGGCAGTATGGGAACACTTTGCGCTACTTGGCATTGTAACGTCATCAAGAGGCTCGGGTTCCCTCAAAGTCAGTTATCAACCTTTTTTCCCATTCTGGATCATAGGACCAACCGTCAGCGTAAGACTTAACATAATCGCTTAATTTCGAATATGGTTAAATATAGTTTCTTCTCTCAAAACCATTGATTGTTTCGTCTTGCGGTTTTTCTTTGACAAGAGTTGCCTTACAAAGGCAGGTGCTACACGACAGCTTATTGGTGTTAATCGCTAAATGCCTGATTTTCTGCCCACTTTCTCGGTACTCGCCGCCTTCACGGCCGCTGCTCTGGTCCTGACGATCACACCAGGCCCGGACATGACCCTGTTCATGAGCAAAACGCTCACCCAGGGACGCAGAGCCGGGATCGCGGCGGTCCTTGGGGCTACGACCGGGTTGATCATCCACACGATCCTCGCAGCTATTGGCATTTCTGCGCTTCTTGCAGCCTCTGCGACAGCATTTACAGTGTTGAAGTTTGTCGGCGCGGCGTATCTGATTTGGCTTGCTATACAGGCTCTCAGAAAAGGCACTTCCCTCACCCTTGAGGCCGCAGAAAGCAAAACCCAACCGTTCCGCAGGGTTTGGCTGCAGGGGCTTGGGGTGAACATTCTCAATCCGAAAATCGTCCTGTTTTTCGTGACCTTCCTTCCGCAATTCGTGTCGGCAAGCGACCCGCATGCAACTGCAAAACTTCTGTTTTTCGGAGGCTATTTCGTTCTGCTCGGGATGCCGATTTGTGTCCTGATGGTTTTGGGCGCGGGCGCGTTTTCACGCTTCCTCAAGTCGTCGCCAGCGTTCATGCGCGCTTTCGACTGGCTGTTCGCCGGGATCATGGGAACCTTCGCACTGAAGCTGCTGGTCGCAAAGGCAAACGCCTGAACGGTTTCGCGCGACTTTTCATCTCAAAACCGGATTGACCCATTTCTCCGGCTGTGCACTCTTGGGCAAAATCAGTTTTCTTCCAAGGAGTTGCTTAGATGACCACGCCCCTCTTCCGCGATGATGCCTATTTGCGCAGCTGCGAAGCGGATGTTGTGGCGGTGAACGAGCGTGGCGGCATCGTCCTGGATCGAACTGTATTCTATGCAACCGGCGGCGGACAGCCCGGAGATACCGGGTATCTTGAGCTTGAAGACGGTGCCCGCATCGACATTGCAACGACCGTTTATGACGCCGACAAGAAAACGATCGTCCACGTGCCGGCAGAGGAACAGACACTGCCGGAGCCAGGCACAAAACTGACGGCACATATTGATTGGGCGCGCCGCTACCGGTTGATGCGAATGCATACGGCGCTTCATCTATTGTCGGTCGCGCTGCCCTTTCCAGTGACTGGTGGTCAAATCGGCGACGGCGAAGGCCGGCTCGATTTCGATATGGGCGACACGGCGCTCGACAAGGAAAAAGTCGCCGAGACACTGAATGAACTTGCAGGCGGCGATCATGATGTTGCGTTCGAGTGGATCACCGATGAAGAACTGGACGCCAACCCCGGGCTTGTGAAAACGATGTCCGTTCAGCCGCCCCGCGGTGCCGGCCGGGTGCGGCTGGTCCGGATCGGTGGGGATATTGATCTTCAACCATGCGGGGGCACCCAC
Source organism: Roseibium sp. (assembly GCF_965276855.1). Taxonomy (GTDB): domain Bacteria; phylum Pseudomonadota; class Alphaproteobacteria; order Rhizobiales; family Stappiaceae; genus Roseibium. The sequence continues at coordinate 5,029,080 of NZ_OZ255700.1, read as the reverse complement.
GTTTCCAAAACATCTGAAATCGGCCCTCTGGAACTCGGCAAAAGCGAGAAAAAAGGCAAACAGAACAGACGGGTTCGAATTCGCCTCGCCGATTGAGACTGTTTGGGAGGATGTGCCATGAAACTATCCGGCAGTTGCCATTGCGGCGCCATTCACTTCGATGTGGAGAGCAAGACGCCCTACCCTTACATGCGCTGCTATTGCTCGGTCTGCCGGAAGACAACCGGTGCCGGCGGTTATGCGATCAATCTGATGGGTGAAGCCGAGAGCCTTCAGATCCACGACCCGCATAAGGTGAGAAAAGTCTATCAGGCGGAGTTCGAGGCAGGTTTGAGCCCCGCTGAGCGCTCGTTCTGCGGACGGTGCGGCAGCCATCTCTGGCTTTGGGACCCGCGGTGGCCCGGCCTTGTTCATCCGCTGGCAGCTGCCATCGATACGCCGCTGCCGAAACCACCTGAAACCGTACATATCCTCCTGGAGAGCAAACCAGACTGGGTTGAGGTTGCAGAAGGACCCGATCAGGCCCATTTCCAGGAATATCCGGAGCTTTCCATTGAAGACTGGCATAAGCGCCACGGCCTTTACGAAAACAAGGACACCTCATGACCTATCATCCGCTTGTCTCGACAGACTGGCTGGCCGATCATCTGGATGCACCGGATGTGGTCGTCGTCAATGCCTGGATGCCGCCGGTAACGACGCCGGACGCCAAACCGGTCTATCCGGACAGCCATATCCCGGGTGCTGTGTTTTTTGACGTCAATGAAATTTGCGACAAGAACAGCGACCTGCCGCATATGCTGCCGGCCCCGCACGTCTTTTCCTCCGCCATGCGCAAGCTCGGGATCGGGGATGGCCAGACCATCGTCGTTTATGATGACTTTGGCTTCTATTCCGCCGCCCGTGTCTGGTGGACCTTCCGGACGTTTGGTGTTGAAAACGTCTATGTTCTGGACGGCGGCATGCCGAAATGGCAGGGCGAAAACCTGCCAGTCAACGATGATCCTGTCCGGCGGCCGGAACGCCACTTCTCGGCACGGCTCGACCACAGCGCTGTTGCCAATCTGTCTGCCATCAAAGCCTTGAGCGCATCCGGAAACGGGCAAATTCTCGATGCCCGGTCTGCTGCCAGATTTGCCGGAGACGCCCCAGAACCGCGTCAGGGTTTGCGCAGCGGGCATATGCCGAATGCGCTGAACCTGCCATTCACGAACCTGATTTCTGAAGACGGCACGTTCAAACAACGGGACGGCCTGGAGCAGGCCTTCAAAAACGCCGGCGTTGACCTGTCCCGGCCGGCCACAACGACCTGTGGGTCCGGCGTCACCGCAGCGATCCTGACACTCGCACTCACAGTTCTTGGAACCCGGGACGTAAGCCTTTATGACGGGTCCTGGTCTGAATGGGGCGCACGCGACGACACGGACGTTGTAACTGGTCCGAACTAGGATATGGACTGAATGCGCTGGGGCCAATTCGCGCCCCCGCATGACCGAAACGATCTTAGGTGCGGGGCGCTGCGAGCAACTTGTCTTTGGGAATTTTTGCGGTGTGGTGCTTTCCGCCAACCCGGATCAGAAAGTCACCGCGCGTTCCCTGAAGATGGTGTCCGGGCCAGATCTCCAGACCGTTCATGAGATCGCCCTTCGGATGACGTTTCTGGACCTCACGGCGTGTCGATCCGGCGATACGCGCCCGGCCCATACCGAAGACGTCACACATAGCACCCCTCGAAAGCAGATGTGCCTCTGCGCCATGAAGGCGGCGCGAGACATACCCGTTCAAGTGCAGCCCGATCGCTTCTCCAATCTTCCGCGCTTTTGCAGGATCGTGCCCTTGGGAGACAAGAAGATCCTTGCTGCGCTTTGCGCCGTGAACGGTGAAACAACAGGCGCCCGGATGAACCGGACGGTCTTTGGCCAATCCAAGGTCGTGGAGCATCGCCGCCGAAAACAGAACCTCCCGGTCAACGTCCAGCTTCTTGTAGCCCGCAAGGCACATCGCCCAATAGTAGGTACGCCAGCTGTGTTCCAGAACGTCTGTTCCGAGTTTTTCTGAAGCGAGTGCCTCACTATCGGATACCAGCCGGGTTTGGAGCGGCAACAAGCCTTCAAGATCGGCCCCATAAGCGTTCATCAGACCCAGTTTGTCTGACGCCTGATCCAATGCCTGCAGCAGGCTCATCCGAACCATGTTTCCAATGACTGTGACCTTCTCGGCCCGCGTTAACCGTCCCTCGCTGAACGCACCTTTTCTCTCACCCCAGGCCAGAGATCCCATAATTGGCGCCTTGTGTTTTGTTTGACAAATGGTGGTCATATCAGCTCCTCTGTTTATTTGTACCGTATCGCATAAAAATAGACAGGTCGAGTTTTTTGTGCGAAGCGTTACAGAATGACGAAGGAACGAAAACGCGGCCGTCCTCGATCTTTCGATGAGACGGCAATTCTCGACAAGATCATGCAGGTCTTTTGGGAGCAGGGCTATTCAGCCACGAGCCTCGACCAGATAGCTGAGGCAACCAACCTCAACCGACCGAGCCTTTATTCTGCCTTTGGCAGCAAAAAAGACATGTATCTGAAGGTGATAAACCGCTTTGCCGACATGATGCAGGCACATCTTGCGGCGGCTGGTGATTTCGACGGATCTCTAAAGGACCGCTTCGAGGCGATCCTGTCAGCTGCCATCGATCTTTATACCGGTCAAACGGGTGTATCTGCATCCCGTTTCGGCTGCCTTGCCATTTCCACTCTGCCAGCAGAAGCAGCCCAGGATACAGAGTTTCTGAATGCCTTGAACAAGGTCATGGGCCGGATGGACCGCGGCTTCGTCCGCCTCATTCTTGGCTCCGGCGATGCCCCCGTTCATGAAGACGAAGCCAATGAAACGGCAAGGCTTTTTTCCGTCCTACTCCATGGCATGTCGGTGCGCGCTCGAGCAGGTGAAGATCCAGATGAGCTAAAAAGCCTCATCAAAAGCGCGGTCGACAGGCTTTTGCCCGATCCTGCCAGATGATGCATGGCGCATGTGGCTAAGGTCTAAAGGGTTCCCGGGAGCCTTTTCGACCCCTACCGGCCTCAATCAGGTTCCGGTCCGCAGTGTCTCAAAGAAGTTTTTGATTTCATCAGAAATCACATAGACGCTTGTGTTCATCCGGTCAGCCGCAGTCTTGAAATTGCCGGCAGCTCTGTCAGTTGCCACGACTGCATGCCCAACACCTTCGATATTGCCCTCAAGTGTTTGCGCCCCGTTCGCAACCGTCTGGACACTGTGTGAAATCTCTTGCGTCGCAGCGCCCTGCTCTTCAACGGCAGCGGCAATCGACGAGGTCATCTCATCCAGCTGCCGGACCACCTCTGCAATCGACTGGATGGACCCAACCGCGCCTTCCGTCGATTCCTGAATTTCGGAGACCTGTTGACTGATCTCTTCCGTCGCTTTCGCGGTCTGTTGGGCGAGCTCCTTGACCTCTGCAGCAACCACTGCAAAGCCTTTGCCCGCATCCCCTGCCCGTGCGGCCTCAATGGTCGCGTTGAGCGCCAAAAGATTCGTCTGCTCGGCAATTGCCTGAATCAGCCCAACAACGTCCCCAATCTTCTGCGCGGCCCCTGCAAGGCTCGCAACCTGATCGCTGGATTTTTCAGTTCCGGCCGACGCCTCGCTGGCAATTCTGGACGCGCCAACAATCTGCTTCGAGATCTCCTGGATGGAACTGGACAACTCTTCCGTCGCTGCGGCCACGGTTTGCACACTGTCGCTGGAATCTTTTGACACGGCCTCCGCGCTGGATATCTGATTTTGGGCTTCCTTGGAAAGGCTTTCAAGTTCCACCGCTTCACTGGTGACCGTCCTGGCGCCCTCATCAGCATCTTGCAGCGGCTTTTCGATTTTTTCCCGGAACTGGTCGATCGCCCGATTTAGCTGGTTCGCCTGCTCAGCCCGCTCCAACAACAGTTGTTCTTCATACGTTGAAATGGCCAAATCCATGTCGAACATGACTGCAGCCGTTACATGTTCCAGAACATCACCGAGATCGGTGAAGGATGTTCGATATTTCTTCACGAGATGTTTGTGCAGGCGTGTCAGGACAAACTTGTAACCTGCAATATACCAGCGGGGCTCAAGGCCGATACGGCAGTGAATATGCCCAATCCGGTTGATGCTTTCCTGATAGTCTTTGTCAAAGCCGCTCAAGAAGAGTTTTTCCCAATGGCTCTTTTGCGCACCGACCAAGCGCGGCTGCTGATCACCGACCATTGTGGCCATATGGGGTTCGGATTTGACGTGCGCATAAAAGCCGGCAAGCAGGTCATCCAGAGCCGGCTGAATAACCGGCCATATTTTCTTAAGTGCCGAGATGGTTTTGGAATCAATTTCTGCAAACTTCAGGCGATGATCAAAATCGGTTTCAGACATGGCAGCCCTCGCAACATACTGCCGTTAGGTCATATTGAAATGCTAAACATATTATAAATTGCAAATTACCTAGAAATAACTACCAATAGTTTCAACAATTTTCGTTAGTTTTCGCATATGCAGATCTACCAAGATGAACTGATCAGTGCCTATTTTGTAATCACTTAAATAAGTATAGATGGACGATTCGCGGTTGAATTGGGGTCTCTTTTTAGGATCTTCCGACACGTTAGCTTGGCATTTTGCGACAAAATAAAAAAAATCCCGGACCACCGGTCCGGGATTTCCAAGTTGTATTTGGTTCGCCGGGATCCGTCAGTGATGCAGGATCTGGCTAAGGAACAGCTTCGTGCGCTCGTGCTGCGGATTGGTGAAGAACTCTTCCGGCTCGTTCTGCTCAACGATCTGGCCCGCATCCATGAAGATCACCCGGTTGGCAACCTTACGGGCAAAGCCCATCTCGTGGGTCACGCAAAGCATGGTCATGCCTTCTTCAGCCAAACCAACCATCACGTCGAGCACTTCCTTGATCATCTCCGGATCAAGCGCCGAGGTCGGCTCATCGAACAGCATGATTTTCGGGTTCATGCAAAGCGAACGGGCAATTGCCACACGCTGCTGCTGACCACCAGAGAGCTGACCCGGGTATTTCAGCGCCTGCTCTGGGATCTTGACCCGCTCAAGATAGTGCATCGCAATATCTTCAGCTTCCTTCTTCGGCATCTTGCGAACCCAGATCGGCGCTAAGGTGCAGTTTTCAAGAATGGTCAGATGCGGAAACAGGTTGAAATGCTGAAAGCACATGCCAACTTCGCGGCGGATCTCGTCGATCTTTTTCAGATCGTCTGTCAGTTCCGTACCTTCCACGATGATCTGACCTGCCTGGTGCTCTTCCAGACGGTTGATGCAACGGATCATCGTTGACTTGCCGGACCCGGACGGGCCGCAGATGACGATCCGTTCGCCGGACATCACACGCAGGTTGATGTCGCGCAACACGTGGAAGTCCCCGTACCACTTGTTCATGTTCTTGATTTCGATGGCGACGTCCGTGTCGGAGACCTTCATCTTGGTGCGATCGGCAGCCAAGTCATCGTCGCGTACAGCGTTTTCGGTCATTGATTTACTCCAAGAGTGTCTTTGGACCGGGGCGCAGCGATTTCATCCCGCGCGCCCCGGAAGAGCGTTATCGTTTGTGTCCGGTGTGCAGCTTCTTCTCCATATAGATGGAATATCGCGACATGCCGAAGCAGAACACGAAGAAGATGATCGCTGCAAAAAGGTAACCGGTATGGCCCTGGCTGGGTGTCGACCACGTCGGATCCGTGAAGGACGACTGAATCTGGCCAAGAAGGTCGAACATGCCGACGATCAGAACCAGTGTGGTGTCCTTGAACAGGCCGATGAAGGTGTTGACGATCCCCGGGATCACAAGCTTCAGAGCCTGCGGCAGGATGATTAGGTACATCATCGGCCAGAACCGGAGACCAAGGGCCATGGCGCCTTCATACTGCCCCTTTGGGATCGCCTGAAGACCGCCGCGGACCACTTCCGCCATGTAGGCTGCCGAGAACAGCGTCACCCCGATCAGAACCCGCAAGAGCTTATCGAAGGTCACCCCTTCCGGCAGGAAGAGTGGCAGCATCACCGAGGACATGAACAACACGGTAATCAGTGGCACACCGCGCCAGAACTCGATGAAGATGATCGAGACCAACTTGATGATCGGCATCTTGGACCGGCGACCAAGCGCGAGCGCCACACCCAAGGGAAGAGACGCCACGATACCTGTCACCGCGATGACCAGGGTCACCAGCAGACCACCCCAAACTGCAGTCTCGACAATCGGCAGAACAACGTTGTCGCCGATGACCAAACCTGTCAGCAGGAAGTAGGCAATGATCGGAAACACCACCAGAAAGAGGATCGCGTTGATCTTCTTGAACGGTGCGCTCGGGATCGCCAGTGGCACTAGGAGCAGAGCAAACAGCGCATAAACGATGTCCACCCGGTAACGCTCTTCAACCGGATACCGGCCATAGATGAATTGCGGGAAGTATGCTTCGACATACGCCCAGCAAGCGCCGCTATGGCCGCCATCTTGGGGCAGACACGCTTCACGATTGTCGCCGGTCCAGACCGCGTCGATAAACGCGAACTGGATAAACGGCGCGAGCATCGAGTAAGCGAGCAGTACCCCGATCACGGTCAGAATGGTGTTGCCGATGGACGAGAAAAGGTTTTGCCGCATCCAGCCAATAACACCGGTGGTGGAAACCGGCGCCGGCAGGAGCGGCGCCTCTTCCGTTCGAACCTGGAACATTTCAGATTTAGACATGTCGCTCTCCTTACCGTTCCACGAGCGCCATGCGCTGGTTGTACCAGTTCATGAAGGCTGAGGTGATCAGACTGAGCGACAGATAAACCGCCATCCAGATCGCAATGATCTCAATCGCCTGACCGGTCTGATTGAGAACAGTACCGCCCACGGAAACAAGGTCCGGGAAGGCAATAGCCACAGCAAGGGACGAGTTTTTCGTCAGGTTCAGGTATTGGCTGGTCAGCGGCGGAATGATGACCCGCATCGCCTGCGGAATGACCACAAGACGAAGGGTCGGACCGTTGCGCAGGCCAAGGGCATGCGATGCTTCGGTCTGGCCGTGACTGACAGCCTGAATGCCCGCCCGGACGATTTCCGCGATGAACGCAGCCGTATAGATCGCGAGAGCAGTTGTCAGAGCAAGAAACTCGGGGATCAGGTTGAAACCGACACCCAGCTCAAAACCGCGGCGCAGGACCGGACCGGTTTCAACGAAGTTCGGATGCTCCAGATACATCGGCATTCCGGTCACGAAATAGGTTATGACCGGCAACCCAATGATCAATCCGAGCGCTGTCCAGAAGACCGGGAATTGTTGCCCCGTTTCGTCCTGGCGCTTGCGTGCCCATTTGGAGACCACAACAGACGCGACAATACCAACGATCAAAGCAAAGCCGATAAAGCCGGAGCCGTCTTCCCAAATGGGCTTGGGCATCCGCAACCCGGCAATGTTCAGATGGAAGGTGTCGAACAAGGACCACTTTTCGCGCTTGCCAGGCACCGCACGCAGAACGGCGAAGTACCAGAAGAAGATCTGAAGAAGAAGCGGAACATTTCGAACCAGCTCGACGTACCAATACGCGATCTGGTTGATGACCCAGTTGTTGGACAGCCGCGCAATGCCGACGACAAATCCAATGATGGTCGCAAAAAAGATCCCGACGACTGCGACCATAAGTGTGTTGAGAAAGCCAACGAAAATCGCCTGGCCATAAGTAGACGTTTCGGCATACGGAACCAAGGATTGGATGATGCCAAAACCGGCCGTATTTTCAACGAATCCCCAACCGGAGGCAATGTTCTGCCGCTCCAGGTTGGCTACCGTGTTCGTGACTATGAAGTACCCGAAGAAGATCAAAGCTGCGATCAGGAGTGCCTGATAAAACAGCCCGCGTACCTTCGGATCATTCACCAGCGAAGCACGCGCCGGCGCCCCCGCCGAGTCCTGCTCCATGACTGACATAGAACCTCGCCCAAGTTATCACGCCCGGCATATGTGGCAGATCAAGTGTCCGCAAGCCGTGGACGTGGCGTCGTCTGCTTTCCATCTCAACGCTTGTTCAGCGTCCCCTATCGGCAGAAAGCAGGTTTGTTCCCCGCGCACTGTCCGGATGATTTCCGGTTATTTTGGCGCAGAATTTATTGAGGGTTCCGGCAGTCATGCCGCCGGAACCCCAAAAACCTCTTTAAATCAGAGGATTAGCGTACCGGCGGAGCGTACAGGAAACCACCGTTCGACCACAGAGCGTTCACGCCCCGGGAGATGCCGAGCGGAGTGTCCGGACCGACGTTGGCATTGAAGCTTTCTTCGTAGTTACCAACGTTTTTGATGATGTTGTAAGCCCAGTCGTTGGACAGGCCGATGGCCTCACCGAATGCACCTTCAGCGCCAAGCAGACGCTTGACGGACGGGTTGTCAGAACCCTTCATTTCGTCAACGTTTGCAGAGGTCACGCCCATTTCTTCGGCGTTGATCATTGCGTTGAGGGTCCACTTAGCAATGTTGAACCACTCATCGTCGCCCTGACGAACAACCGGACCAAGCGGCTCTTTGGAAATGATTTCCGGCAGAACCATGTGGTCGCCCGGGTTGGTCAGCTTCAGGCGCTGAGCGTACAGGCCGGATGCGTCCGTGGTGTAAACGTCACAACGGCCAGCGTCGTATGCAGCGACAACTTCGTCAGCTTTTTCGAAAGCGACGATTTCGTACGGCATGTTGTTCGCACGGAAGTAGTCAGCAACGTTCAGCTCGGTGGTTGTACCGGTGTTGGTGCAGACAGATGCGCCAGACAGTTCCAGAGCAGAGGTCACGCCCAGATCCTTGCGGACCATGAAGCCCTGACCGTCGTAGTAGTTGACGCCTGCGAAGTTCAGACCGAGCTGAGTGTCGCGGGACATGGTCCAGGTGGTGTTCCGGGACAGAACATCAACTTCGCCGGACTGCAGAGCAGTGAAGCGCTCTTTAGCAGAAAGCGGAGTGAATTTAACGGCAGAAGCGTCGCCGAATACTGCAGCAGCCATTGCGCGGCAGAGATCAACGTCGAGACCGGTCCAGTTCCCCTGTGCATCCGGGTTTGAGAAGCCCGGCAGACCCTGGCTCACACCACACTGGATGAAGCCTTTGCCCTTGACGTCTTCCAGCGTCGTCGCACCAGCAGCTGTCGCAGCGACACCCATAGCGGCGCCGAGTACGAGCGGAAGGATTTTGTTAGACATGGATATGCAGCCTTTATTTGTTACCCATAACTTTTATTTAGCTGGCCGGTATGAGTTGATGTCCTCTTCGCCCGACATTGCGGGCAAATTCCAGCGCAAAGCGCTGGTTCCTCCGGAAATCATCCCCCCGATCCAACAGCCCCCATACGATGGCATTTGCGTGTTCGGGTCAAGTACTTGCTGACGATATCTCGTTAAAATTCTCGGGCCGAAGTAGGATTACGGTTACCATGGCTGCACAAAACGCGAACATGTCTAGTTTCGCCTCATTGGCTGCCCATTACGTAATCATTCGTTTTGTTCGCTAAGGCTGCGTCCCCTACGGAAAGACCTGAAACGCCGCAAAGTGAGGTCCGATGCATTCGTGTAAAAGCATCGGACCAAGACCTTTTACCGAACCGGCGGGGCGTAAAGAATACCGCCGTCGAGCCAGGACGCGTTCAAACCGCGCTCAATTCCAAGCGGAGTATCAACACCAACGTTGCGCGCGAAGATTTCTCCGTAATTACCGACCGCGCTTATGATGCGGACGGCCCAGCCCTGATCAAGTCCGAGCGCACCGCCGAAGTTGCCTTCCACCCCGAGCAGCCGTTTTACAGCTGGATTATCGGACGACGCCATTTCTGCGACATTTGCCTGGGTCACACCGAGTTCTTCTGCGTTAATCAGTACGTTCAAGGTCCATTTCGCAATATTGAACCACTGGTCGTCGCCCTGCCTGACCACCGGGCCCAGTGGCTCTTTTGAAATGACCTCTGGCAAAATCATGTGCTCGGACGGATCGGTCAGCTTCAAACGGTTGGCGTGCAGACCCGATTTGTCGGTCGTGTAGACGTCACAGCGGCCGGCATCATAGGCTTGTGTCACCTCATCATTTTTTTCAAAGGCAACGACCTCGTACTCCATGCTGTTGACCCGGAAGAAGTCGGCGACGTTGAGTTCCGTCGTGGTTCCAGTCGCCGTGCAAACCGAAGCCCCGGCAAGTTCCATGGCCGATGTAATTCCAAGCTCCTTGCGGACCATCATCGCCTGGCCATCATAGTACATGACACCGGCAAAGTTGGCGCCAAGGTTCGTATCCCGGGACATCGTCCATGTTGTCGTTCGTGACAGAACGTCGATTTCGCCGGATTGCAGGGCCGTAAAACGCTCCGGTGATGACAACGGCCGGAACTTGACTGCGGTCGGGTCGCCAAGAACGGCTGCGGCGATCGCGCGGCAGTAGTCCACATCCAGACCACTCCAGTTGCCATCGCTATCCGGGTTGGAAAACCCGGGGTTGCCCTGGCTCACACCACAGGTGAAGTAACCGTTCGACTTGACCTGCTCGAGCGTGGATGCCGAAGCGGGAAAGGCGGCCCCTGAGAACGCCGCAGCGATCACCAGGCTTTTGAGAGTGTTTTTCATTTTTCAGTCCTCCTGAGGCGCGAAATAGGGCTCGCAAATCCCTGCCTTTCAAAGGACCATTGCAACAAATCACGAATACCAATGAAAAAATGTCTTGGGAAAAACAGCGATTTGACGCACTTTCGCGATCGGAAAGCCCAAGAGCATCTTTACGTAATGAGCACATTGGTATTGGGCCAGCGCTTAAACTCGATGAACGAAAAACAAGACAGCCATAACGGACTGAAGGACCCATGACGAATACCCCAGACACTAAAAGAAGCATTGAAACCGTTCTGGCGCACAGCGGCCGGGATCCGTCCGGGTTCCATGGGTTTGTCAATCCGCCAGTTGTCCATGCCTCCACCGTCCTTTATCCGGACACCAAGACCATGGTGACGGGCGCGCAGAAGTATTCCTACGCGCGCCGCGGCAATCCCACCACCGATTCCCTTGAAGACGCCTTGAAGGAAATTGAAGGCGCAGCGGGTGTGAAACTGGCCAACTCCGGCCTGAACGCCATTGCGCTAGCCATTCTATCCTGCGTGAAGGCAGGCGATCATATGCTCATCGCCGACACGTCTTACGGCCCGACCCGTCATTTTGCGGATACCGTCCTGCCAGGCCTCAACGTTGATGTTGAGTATTACGATCCGGCTGTTGGTGCGGACATCAAATCGCTCTTCAAACCGAACACGACTGCAGTCTTTACTGAGGCCCCAGGCTCCCTTACCTTCGAAATGCAGGACATTCCAGCGATTGCGTCTGCAGCGCACGAAATCGATGCGACGGTGCTGATGGACAACACTTGGGCCAGCCCGCTCTATTGCCAACCCATCACTTTCGGCGTTGATCTCTCCATTCAGGCGGGCACGAAATACATTGTCGGCCATTCCGACGTCATGCTGGGTACGATCGCAGCCAGCGAAAAAGCCTGGCTCAAACTGGACACGCTCCATGGCGCGATGGGCAGCCATGTCGGTCCTGACGATGTCTATTTGGGTTTGCGCGGGCTTCGGACCCTGTCGGTCCGTCTTGAGCGGCACCAAAAAAACACAGCCGTCGTTCTGGACTGGCTAAGGACGCAGCCGGCCATCGGAGCGATCAGATATCCCGCGCTTGAGAGCGATCCCGGCCATGAAATCTGGAAGCGAGACTTTTCTGGCGCATCCGGGCTGTGCGGTTTCGACTTTGCGGCTGGGACAACACAAGAGCAGGCCTATGCGTTTCTCGACGCCCTGACCCTGTTTGGTCTCGGATATTCCTGGGGCGGATTTGAAAGTCTTGCGATACCGGTTCGACTGAAAGGCATGCGGTCGGCGACAAATGTAGATCCAGATCTTCACTCGGTTCGCCTTCACATCGGCCTTGAAGATCCAGAGGATCTGATCAGGGATCTTGGCCAAGCACTCGACAAGGCTTTCGCATAATTGATGAATTCCATGAACAAGTTTCATGGATGGAACCTGTTGCGATCAGTCTTGCTTGTCACAAAATGGTGGGAACCGAAAACACACAAAGGCTCCCTCCATGGACATTCAGCGCATCTCCGCATTTTCAGATGGCGACACCGGCGGCAATCCGGCCGGTGTGGTCATCAGTGACATGCATCCGTCGGTCGAAGACATGCGCGCCATCGCAGCGGATGTCGGCTTTTCCGAAACCGCATTTGCTGCGCCTCAAGGCGACGGAGCCTGGCGCGTCCGCTATTTCTCGCCGCAATCAGAAGTGCCGTTTTGTGGTCACGCGACCATCGCACTCGGATCCGCCCTCACTCGTGAATTCGGTCCAGGGCGCTACAATCTTAAGCTCAATGAAGCCGAGATCTCTGTTGAAGGAAGTGTGTCAGGCGAACTCGTGGAAGCCGCTCTCCAATCGCCTCCAACACGAAGCCAACCAGCACCGGATGAAGTTGTGAGCGAGGTTTTGGATCTTTTCGGTTACACGAAAGACCAGATCGATGCCCGCATTCTGCCGGCGCTCGTTCATGGCGGCGCAGATCATTTTGCGCTGACGCTTAACTCACGCGAGGCCGTCTCGGATATGACCTATGATCAGGAAGCGGGACGTAAACTGATGGAAAAGCATGGTTGGGTCACGATTCTAATCGCCTTCAGCGAAACGCCACAACTCTTTCATACCCGCAATGCCTTTGCCTCGGGCGGGGTCTATGAAGATCCGGCAACTGGGGCGGCCAGCGCTGCCTATGCCGGTTATCTGCGGGACATTGGTTGGCCGCATCAGGGCCGCATCGAAATCAATCAGGGATTTGACATGGGGCATCCCAGCCGGATCGTTGCGGAGATCGGATCTGAAAAGGGAAGTTCAATCCGTGTTTCCGGTTCGGCCCGGGTCATGACCGAAAGCGATTTCACAGACTGATCACAGCCGGATCACTCAGAATATCACACGAGCTACGGCGCGGTCAGATTGCCGGATCGCGCCGTTTTTCCTTGAAAATCAGCCAAAGGTTCCGGAAGTAAATCACCAGTCCGAGCCCCTGCCCCAGAATGATGATCGGCTCCTTCTTGATCACACCGTATGTGAACAGCATGATCCCACCGGCGATGGAGAAGAACCAGAAAGCAATCGGCACGATGGATCGTCCGACACGTTCGGATGCCATCCATTGAACAACAAAGCGCATCATAAACATCGATTGCGCAGCCAGACCGAAGATCAGCCAAAAATCAAACTGTGCAATGAAGACTGCATGAAACCAGTCTATGAGGGCAGCCATGTCGGATTCCAGTTACCTTGATACGCCAGCGGCGCGTTTCTGCTCGGAAATTGTGGCGTCAAATTAGGTCAACGGCCGGACAACGGGAATTTTTTTGCGGCGGCGGCGCAACCACCAAACACCAAACAAATCCAGCACCCCGACCAACGCCCGGTCGAAGATACCGTATTTCGAGGTCCCGTGGCGCCGTTGCCGGTCCTGAACGTCAATATGCACCACATTGTAGCCTTCGCGGATCACCAATGCCGGGAGAAACCGGTGCCAGCTGTCAAAATACGGAAGCTGAAGGAAGACCTCACGGCGCAGCGCTTTGAGACCGCAGCCGCTGTCGCGGGTGTTGTCCTTTAAGATAGCGCCCCGCAGTTTGTTCGCGAACTTGGACGCATACCGTTTTGCAAGGCTTGCTTTCCGGCCCAGTCTTTGACCTGCAGCAAGCGCAGCAGACGGCCCTGCGGCTTCGAGCGCATCGAGCAACTGCGGGATGTATGCGGGATTGTTTTCCCCGTCTCCATCAATGGTGGCGACGACGTCACCACGCGCATGCTGAAGTCCAGTGCGCACTGCACAGCTCTGACCGCAAGACTGTTCGTGCCGAACCGGACGCAGCCAGTCATGCGTTGCCGCGTAGTCCTGAAGAACAATGTCGGTCCCGTCAGATGATCCGTCGTCGATCACAATGACTTCAAACGTCCGTCCGCTAAGTGCCGTTTCAATCTCATCCAGCAGAAGGGGAAGGTTCTCTGCCTCATCTTTGGCAGGAACAACCACGGTGACGGCAATCCCGCCCTTTGTCGCGGCCAAGGCCTCCAAATAACTCTGTGTCATGACATCCACTCAGTCCGCCTCGCTGGCCGCAGCCCGGCCCGGAACGATACGCTGCGCTCCGCGTTGTCCGCGCAAAACCTGCCAAACGGCTCGCGCGCTTGCCTTGGCCGAAATGGCTGTCATGTTCGGAACGATATTGCCGTTTTCCGCAATATGAAAACCGATCCGGCGCCGGGCCATGGCACGCACGGTGAAGAAGGTAAAGGTCATCCCGAGCAGTGTGCCGGCAATGACGTCACTTGGGTAATGCGCACCCGCCATCACCCGGGAGAATGCCAGCCAGAACGCACTGACAACAATCAGCCACCGGTAAGCCGGGAAGATGAAATAAAGCGCAGTCGCAAGGGCGGCGACAGTTGTGGAATGGCCGGATGGAAAGCTCGTGAACTTGCCGTGAAAAGCAAGGAAATCAAAATGAACGGGGCCGAAATCTTCGTACAATTTCGGACGCGCGCGCCCAAGGCTCCACTTGATGATCAGCACCACAATCCCGGACGCTGCGACCGTGTAGAAGACGAAGGCTGCATAGGTGAAGACGGCGCCGATCGCCATCCGGATCCGGAAGGCGTATCGGCCGGCGTCGAGCGCAAGCAGAAAGAGACAAGGAACACCGGTTGAAATCAGGATCCAGTCTGCCTTACCCAGATCAGTGAACGAGCGGAAGGCCGTCCGGTATTCGTTCGGCAATGAGTTTAGCCAAGGATACGTCGGCGCATCAAAGGCAACGACTGCGACACCCACCGTCAAAAGAAGAACAGCAAGGATATCTTGTGGCCGTTGGCCCGGTGGCAATGTCCGCAACTGAGCTGTACCGCGCTCCTTGCGATTGGAATAAAGGATCATGGCGCGCCGGGCATTGCCGCGCATCCGTTCCAGCACCCATTTTATCCGACTATTGCTGCTCATTGCCGCCTTGTGTGTCTGTTGCGTCCGCGGCCGACTGATAGAGCGCAATATCGACATCATCGCCGCCGTTGATATTCAGGCCGTCTACCCTTTTTCGCACCATGGGGACAAGACCCTTCTCCTTGGCTGCGGCCAAAAACGCTTCTTCATGCCGGCTCTCGATTGCTGCGATCCGGCAAACACCACTCTCCCCTGGCTTAACTTGCGCAAGGAAATCGGCGGCTTCAGCCTCCGGCACGATCTTGGTGTTGGTCCCTTCCAGGAAGATAAAGCTCGGTTCATGGAAACCGGTCGTGACCACTTGCCGGGTATCCCGATTTGCGCACCCCGGGATCTCGTCCATCGCAGTCACAAGGCGCGGACTGACCCAGATCGTGGTCAGTGCCGGTCCTGAAAAACCCCATACACCGATGGCAACGCAAATTGCGGTCAGCGTTGTAGCGGGCAGAGCATAGAGCGCCGGTCCACGGAGCAGACGGCTTGCGGCAAAGACGGCAAACACAGCGCCAATCCCGGTGACAATCGCCCCTGGAGGGGACGGCCAGATACCAAGCGCAAACGGGCCTCCAAAGGCGGCGGCCGCAATTCCTATGGCCGGCACCGCCAACAAGATCGCCGCCACCCAACGTAGCCACTTCGCGGATTGGGAACCGGCGCCTTCGATCAGGGCCGCCGCCACAGGCAAAATTAGAGCGGGCATCAAGGGCATGGTGTAATGCGGCAGCTTCGTCGCAACGAGTTCAAACACCACCCAGCTTGGGAAAAACCAGCAAGCTGCAAAGATCACCAAAGGACTTTTCCGCTCGCGCCACATCATCGGCAATGCAAGCAGGAAGAACGCCGGAAGCGGCCAAAAGACACCAAACATGGCACCGAGATGGGTCAGCGGCGGGGCCCCATGCCCTTCCTGCCCTTCAGACACCTTGCCGAGCAGATCCTTGCCGATCGCCTCTGTAAAAAAAGTGCCGTCTGTTGCGATCCAAATGGCGACGAACCATGGCAAGACCAGCAGGAAAAACCAGATGAAGCCGACAAGCGGGACGGCCCCCTTGAACCAGCTCAAATTGCGGCTGGTGATGATCAGGCCAACAACCGTGAACCCGACGACCATCGGGCCAACTGGTCCCTTGACCAAGACACTTGCCGCAAGCGCGGTCCAGAACACAAAAGCGAGCCCCCAAGCCCTATCGGAGCTGTTCCTCAGCCAAAGGCGCGCCAAGGCACCTTGGGCAATGACAATTGTCGCAAAAAGGGTGGCATCGGTTTTGGCAAGCCGCGCTTCAACGCCAAGGATAATGGCAAGCACAACAAAGGAACCAGCAACGAGCGCTCCTGAGGGGCCCATGAACGCTCTTGCCAACCAGAAAACCGCCAGAACGCCCAATGTCGCTCCGATAATGGACGGCAAACGATACACCCAAAGCGACGCAGACGCATCATGACCTGTCAGTTTGACTGCAGCTGCCTGCAGCCAATAAATGCCAACCGGCTTCTTGTGACGCGCCTGATCCTGGAACCGAATGTCGACATAGTCGCCGGTTTCGAGCATTTGCTTGGTCGCTTGCGTGAAACGCGGCTCATCGCGGTCCAGCGGCGGCACAGTCCACTGACCTGGAACGAACAAAACAAGCGCTAAGGCAAGCAGCAAGAGCGGTGCGGTCACATCATGGCCGAAGATACGCAGCCATATCGGCTTTTTCATTTGATTTCCGGACTTTTCCGGATCCTGCTCCGGTTGCGCGCTGTTTGCCGCTGCCGATTGCGTTTCTGCCATTACGACCCGATTCCGCAAGGATCAAACGGGCTTGATCCCAGCCTTTCAAAAAGAATGTGTGTGCATCTCCTACATGAGCTTTTTGAAAAGGGAAACACTGCTTGCACCCAAACTCTGTGAAGCTATCGTCATGGGGACGATTCCTCGCAACATTCCTTTGGCAATCATATGGCACTCATTGCACATATTACCGATTTGCATCTTCGTCCGCGCGGACTTGCCTGCTATCGCGTCTCCGATACCAACATGCTGGCGGAACGGGCGATCCCGGCCTTGAACGGCCTGACGCCACGCCCGGACGCAGTTGTTTTGACCGGAGACCTCACAGACAAAAGCGATCCGCGGGAATATGCACTTGCCCGGCAGATCCTGTCGCGGCTCGCCATGCCAGTGTTCATGATCCCCGGCAATCATGACGGCAGCGCCGATATGCGGCGCGAGATGTCGGGGTTTCCGGGTATGGATGGCGATGTAGAGGGCAAGCTCTGCTACACCGCCGACATTGGCGATCTCCGGCTTATCGCGCTTGATACCAACATTCCCGGCAAACCGAATGGCGAACTCGGCACACCGCAGCTGAATTGGTTGTCAGATCGTCTCTCGGAGGACAATCGGCCGACGCTCATCGCCCTCCACCACCCGCCTGCCCTCAGCGGCATTCAGCACATGGATGCGATTGGCTTGAATGACGCCGGTGCGCTCGCAGAGGTGATCGGCCCGCATAAGCACATTCAGCGGCTGCTTTGCGGTCATCTGCACCGCCCGATCATCGCGGAGTTCGCAGGCAAGATCATGACGCTCGCCCCCAGTACGGGCCACCAGGTCGTCTTGGATTTGACCGAAGATGGGCCGCCGATGTTCAACTTCGAACCGCCCGCATATTTCCTTCATCACCATACGCCGCAAGCAGGCACAGTGACCCATATGGCTTATGTCGAGGCATATCCCGGACCGCATCACTTCTTTGCCGATGAGGGTGTTTCCTGGCCCGGAGATGACGCGTGACAATGATTTTCGGCAGCCAGAGAAACAGAGCTATTCAGTGCCTGCGCACCCTGCCCTTGGTCTTGCTCTTTGTTTTCTTGGCAGGCTGCGGTGCGCTGCCTGGCGGTCAAGGCGAATTGGAAGACCGGCCGGTCTTTACAGATGTCGATGTCAGCACCTCTTCTCTCATGGCGATGGTGAACGCCTATCGCGCAAAGAATGGTCTTCCGGCCTTGCGTCACGATCCAGCGCTTGATGGTGTCTCGCAAGACATGGCGCGGCATATTGCCAAACGCGACAGCATGGACACCTGGCAGCACAGCGCCTTTGGCCTTTCCCAGCGGCTCGACAAGGCGCGTTACCCAAATTACGCAGCTGCAGAGAACCTTGGTGCCGGTTATGCGGATCTGCCTGCAGCTTTTCGCGGCTGGCAAGGTTCCGAAGGCCACAACAAGAACTTGCTTAATCCGTATGTGACGCGTGTTGGCATTGCCCGCACCAATCGCAGCAATGGAAAATGGCGGAATTTCTGGGTCATGACGCTGGCGCGGCCGCAAGCCGACGGTCGGCCGGTCCCCGTCAACTAACAAACTACAACACGATCAAAGTGCTGTTGAGCATGGCTAGAATGGGAACGGGCGCTCTGCGAAGACCTCTTCCCGTTCAGGTTCAGTGCGCAATCCGCGCTCGACCACGCCTTTAAAGAGCCTGTCTTTGCCAAACCGCGGCTGCCATGTGCACAATTCGGGTGAGAACAGTTTGATGCAGGGCACACCAAGATCCGGACGAGTCGCATCAAACTCCCAAACTGTAATTCCCTTCTGCCGCAAGGCCTCCAACAATCCGTCATAAGTAAAGACTTCGGCTTCAGAAAAAGAAGCCGCTACCGAGGCTTCTCCAACTGGCCAATCATCCTGGATCGATCTCTCGCGGGCATACCGAAGCTGAGATGGAATTTTGCTGCCTTGCTCATGGGGACGATCTGGGTACGCAGTCTCCATCGCAGACAACGAGATTTCTCCCTGCAGCATTTCGGTGATCGCTCCGAACATCGCTGATCCGAGATCCCATTCGGCACAAGCACCAAACGCTGCCGCGTGACCATCACCGCGGTGTGAAATGGCAACGGCAACATGGACCGGTAAATCGGTTTCGACCCTGCAAATCGTTGTCTTTCGGCGGCGCTCAGACAGATATTTCATCAAGTCGTCAGAAATTTTTTCACGCAAAACCGCACTAGGTAGCAATGTTATCCCCAGACGGTTGTACCAGGCTTGAGCCACGGCGTCGCGCTCTATGAGCTCCAAAAGCGCCCGCTCCCGAGCCCCTTCCAGATCAGACCAGACGGCGCAACCGACTGTTGACGAAACGCCCACCTTAAGGCCTGTTTCCAGAACAGTTTCTCCGAATAGCGCCGCGAATGCGGGCAACTGCGCTGCCGTCCCGTTTGACAAGTTGCTCACACGGATGCGCCGATTGCTCAACCCGCCCCAGTCGATTACAGCACCCTGCGAGGCGGCATGTGCTCCCATTCGCACACGAAGCAAATCACTGTTCTGAGCCTTACTAAATCCCAATATCCCAGCAAGGTCTGCATCACCTTCACCTTGCGTAAGGCTGCTCACACGTGGATCGCCTTGCCCTAGAGAATAAAGGGTTAATCTTTCGGCAACCTCACCAATACAACCAATAGCTGCACCTTCTTTTGTATCTGCTTGCCCTCCGGCGGCGAAGGAAACGATCGCACTTTCGGCCCGCTGCGCACCGGAGTGTTGAGGGGTAAA
Organism: Roseibium sp.; assembly: GCF_965276855.1. Lineage (GTDB taxonomy): Bacteria > Pseudomonadota > Alphaproteobacteria > Rhizobiales > Stappiaceae > Roseibium. The sequence continues at coordinate 5,009,449 of NZ_OZ255700.1, read as the reverse complement.
AACTGCGGTCCAAAAATGAATTGGACAGTCCGGCAGAGAGACCGGCACCAAGCGAACGCGGCCAGCTCGCAAGACCGGTTCAAACAGCCGGAGAGCTTGTTCGGCTAACGGACCGGCCGGTTTCAAATCCCCCCCCGTTTTGACGATTAGGCCGGCACTCAAAAGCCCGTTCAGAACCTCCGACTTCAAACCATGCATGGTTCCCCTCCGCATAAGGGCGTCCTCTGACTAAAGCATTTTCGAGAATGCCATCAAGTATATAGTTTCACCAACTGACTCATTAGAAATTGTCCTTAGGTAGTAATTACGTTTTTTCATTGTCTTGGAAAATTATTGATGCATTACTTTGAAACAGGATCAAGTAATCTAGAGTTATGAATATCACTAGACGCGACTCACAATGATTACAATCCATATATGGGACTATATTTACTTATTATCCCAGAAATATAAAAAAATATACAACCTTTTAAACTGGAGGCTTAGCATGCACACCGTTTCAACTACCGATCGCGACCTGACTGTTGGTTCGAAACTTGGCGAAATCATTCAGAACCCGGCGGAACGCACAAATTTTTTAGAAAACCCGGAAACCACGCTCGCAGAACTTGGCCTGGCAACGGACGTAAAAATTTATGCCGACACCGCCGACAAAGTGCATCTGATCATTCCGGCAGAGGTCGATGAGGCCCGTGTTGCAGCCGGTGATGAGACATATTTTGAAGAACTTGGTCGCCTTGCTCTTGCTGGCTGCCATTATGAGGAAATGCCGGACTGATTGACAACAATCAGTCCAGCATCCGCGACCGGGGGCCACCAACCTCGGTCGCGCATTTATTTGCTCATTTGGAGGACGTCCCAGTGGCCCGCATTCCTTACTACAGAAGTAATATCGCAGAGCTTGGTAGAGTCCTTGCGACAGCGCGAACAGACAAAAACTTCCGGCAAAAATTCATGGAGAACCCGAAATCCGTTGTGGCCGAGATTGGTTTTCCGGCTGCCGTAAATTCACTTATGGAATTTGAGGTGGTGGACGCAGCTACTGATAAGGCAACGGTACTACCTTATCGATTAAATCAAAAACGCTTAGACGAACGTGATGCAACGTATCTTTTATCAATCGCTCATGGTTTCACGTCCATTAACTAATGGAGGCACGATCACCAAAAAAGTATCTTTTTACAAGATCAACGCCTCTGTCATAGTTGGCGCGTGTTTTGGGGTCATTATAGAAGTTTAGGCGATTTCCAAACCGTTGCGGTCCTTGGGCAATCAATCCGTTCTTAAAAAAGGTATTCGTATAAATATCGCTGTTCCGCTGCAACAAATCGATCGCTTCGGATTGTTTTCCAGCGCACACTAAAGACGCAATGCGCGTGGTCAAGCCAGATATGCTATCGAAAGAGGCCCTTTCAATCATTTTTGCGGCGGTTTCGAAGTCTTCGGCCGCGAAAAATACATGAGAGTAGTACTCGTAGAACACTCGCGGCACGGTAGTGAACAGATTCATTGCAAGTTCTGCCTTTGCACGTGCCTCTTCCACGCTACCGGAAAAAGCTAACCCCTCTGCAACAGACATAATATTTATCGGGTCAACACTGTTCAATCGACCCGCCTGTATAAAGGCCCGACGGGCTTCATCCGCCATATTTGATTGGATGAGAGCCCACCCAAATGCACGTTGGTTTATCGGTTGCCACGGATCAAGCGCAACTGCGTGCTCAGCCAAGGAGAGAATTTCGTTGAGTGGCAAAGTCGGTGTTTCATTTTCGATATAGTAATAAACTAGTTGCTTAAGGTTAATCAGCGCCTTCCCCGAGTAAGCCATGGAAAACGTGCTGTAACGTCTTTCAATGTCATTCAGAATTTCCAGAGCTTTTTGATCGGAATGAGGATTGAACTCGATCATTAGCGCTTCAGCTTGACACCAACGCGCGAATGCTGACGTATTTTTCGGATTACGCAGCTTCTTTGTTACAAAGTTATAGATGCGGCCAATAGTATGGCTCGCAGCCATTTGAACACTGTCCCATTCATTCAAGTCAACAATTTCACTGAAAACGATACGCCCCTCCGCGCGGTCTTCAAATTGGATTGAGACATTTCCACTGCGCTCATTATGCCGGAACCTGAGTAGAAAACTGCCCGCTTCATCACTCTGTAACAGCACGGGCTGGGGTCCATCAGTATCTCCAAAATACTCAGCATGATAAAGATCGAACGATCGGTAGGCAGATAGCCCGCCAACGATTTCTTCTCTCAGATACAATCCCTCAGTTTTCGTGATGTTGTTCAGTTCTGTTGAAACGATAGAGATTTGCGGCAAAAAGAATGCATTGTCGCCGACAATAGAATCGGTTCGAGAAGGTTTCTTATCATCTCCCTGCAAAGCCTGCGTATACTTACCGCCCCCAGATTCCGGTCGATTAGTTGGCGGCTCCCACTTGGTGGCACCCGACAACAAATCCCGGGTTTCCTGTTCCGGCTCACCGTCCAGCTCTTTCAGCTCGCGCTCACAGGCGCGCAACTGCTGTTCCGCACGCTCCCGTTGGCCGCTGTTCAAATAGATTCGGATCAGCGCGCGGTGGGCCGGCTCAAAAGCGGGGTCCATGTGCAAAAGGAAATGCGCCGCATCCTCCGCCCCTTGTGTTGCGGCGGCAGTTGACGCCCCGGAGAGATGCTTCAGCGTGGCATCAATCACCTCATCCCGGATACGCTGACGCTCAATCAGCAGCCACTCGGTAAACACAGGGTCGATATCTTCAAACCCGGCCAGATAGTCTCCGCGCCACAAACCACGCGCTGCGTCGAAATCCGGCGAATCGGACGTGTTTAGGAGGTCTAGAAGACGCGCCAAATCGGTTGGCAGGCTTCCCGTTGAGATCTGGATGTGTCCGCTTTCGGACTTGACCACATCGAGCCCGGCAATTTTTTCGGCGGTTTACAACTGTTTTAGGGCTTGACGCAGAGATTGCATGCCTTTGTGTCCGGCCGCACTGCTCCAAAGCAGATCGGCGACAGCTTCCCGGGATGCGCTCAAATCACTGATCCGGCTAACATACCCCAGGATGGCAAGGGCCTTGCGGGTTTTGATCGCAACCGGGTCGCCGCCAGCCCCTTTCAGCATTGGCCGTCCGAGGCCTGCAAAGTGTGGACCCTCAATCATCTCCAGTCTGCATCCTTCGCATTTGTCAACTTTGACATTAGCCCCACAACCCAGAATGTTGCGCCGCATGAAATGCACGATTACTCTATCACGGTTGTTTCACGCTTCAAGAACAACATAGACATCTCGAAAGGTTCCCAAGGTGCGGGAAACCTAAAAAGGCAAGAACACTGGTGGGTGGTAATATGTCTCAGTCCAACGTAAAAAATGATGCAAAGCTTGAACAGGAACCTCCCGTAGAGGCCATCAAACGCATGATCCGGTACACGCAGAAAGAAGCCGACAAGGACGGGCGGACCTTTTGCTCCTATTTCTTGGACATGGCACTTCAGTCACTTGAAGACGGCAGCGAAGATCTCGACACCATTTTGAAATCCAAGGTGACGCCCCTGATGGTCAATCAAACCAGCACCGGCACCTGAGCCTGGCCCCATCACGACCTCATGTTGCGGCAGGTTGAACTCTTGGTACGCCGAAGACCGTGCCGCAACACAACGCTCCAAACACTGACCGGGACGCGGGATCCCGGTCTTTTTTTGGCCCAAAAACCACAGGCCAATGATTGCGACAACCATGCAACCGGAAGCGGAGCCAGCCGCAGCGCCGAACATACGGTTTGCGCTTGGCCCTCCAAGGGCTTGGCAACACTCTCACACATGTGCAGGCACGAAGACGTTGGCGCTGGAACACAGCCAGTTGCTGGACAGAAAATGAACCGACAGTCCCGCACCCTACCGTACTGGCGCGGGACAAAATCGAAATAACTTATTATTTTCAATTAGTTATAAAAATGGCGACCCCGGCAGGATTCGAACCTGCGACCATTCGCTTAGAAGGCGAGTGCTCTATCCAGCTGAGCTACGGGGCCGTGACCAAACCTGAGGCCAGTCCTTTGTGCGGCAAATCCGCTTGACCTGTCGACAGCAAATCCCTGATTTCAACAAGGAAATCATTGGAAGGCCTGCGGCAATTCAAACTCTTTAGTGTGTCCAGGGCGCCACTCTGTCAAACTTGAAATTGTCAGAATAGGCCGCACCACGCACCACGCGCGCCTGCGATTTCTCGACCCGGAACGGAATACCCTGCCGCTTGGCATACGCCACTGCCTCTTCCTGGCTTTCAAAAACCATCCGAACCTGCTGCTTCATGTCCGACGATGAAGTGTACCCCATTAGAGGTTCTACAGACTTGGCAACTTCGGGTTCAAAATCCAGCACCCATCTTTGCGTTTTTGCCTTGCCCGATTGCATCGCCGTCTTGGCCGGCCGGTAAATGCGCGCCACCATTCGTCGTATCCTGTTCCAAGTTCGAACATGTTGCGGATTTCAACGTTGCTTGTTCACTCCTTTGCCGCGGAAGTCAATATCTGGATATCAACTGTCCTGTAATCCCCTTCCTGTTGCCCAACGTTTGTGGCTGGATGCGCGTTCTCTTCGAACCGGAACAATCACCGGCGGGCATTTCACTCCGAAATTCTGATAGGCATGAAAAACCTGATTAACGATAGCACCGAAACCGGCAGCCGGACGTGAACGGGGCATAGCGCCGAGGTACAACCTATGCTATCAATTGACCTAACGTGAGAAAGTTACGAGTGCACACTGCTGAAGAGTTCTGAAGCCTGCATTGCTTGGCAATAAAAACGGAACAACGGCAAAGATGGTGTCCGGTGCCCCATAACAATCAGACCGAACACCCAACGAAAAGGAAGGCCCGTCATGCAACATCATTTCCAGAATCTCTTTGGTCTAAAGACCGATAACGGGATTACGGTTGAGCTACCCGAAACAAGGCATTTGGACCCAATAGGGCTGCGCGCTGACATTGAAGCTGCAAATCTCAGCGAGATGTGGAGCATGATTTTAACACTCGATTATGCCGTTGAGGACGTCGCAGACCTTCCGCCTGAGAAGCAAGAGGAATTCCTCAACGTCATGTCATTGCTATTGTCGGCGTTCAACCGGTAACACAGATAACAGGTGTCGTAATACTGTGCTAACACGTCCGGCCTCAACATTCACGGAACTTGGGACCAAGGTAATAGAACAGGGCCTTGCCGACCCGAAACTGTCTGAATTTTATGAAGCGATACAATCTGCGTCGCATCAGGCCACGCCGGACACACTCAAACCTTATATCAACTACCTGAGCCTGTGCTCTGACAAGGTTTCTGAGACCGCACCACCCCCGATTTTCTATGTCGGACGCGATTCCAGTCAAAGATTGCTGTTCGGCGAACAGTGGGCGAGCCCGGAGGCCGGCAGTAGCCCGGCAACCGGATTGCGCACACCGGATTTGGATCTGGAAAAGGCTTCTGCCGACGCCTACAAGTCAGCGCTCAACCTGCGGCCATATTACGGCTATGCACGCACGCTGCTCTCCCTCGACGGCGAGACCTACGAAATCGCATTCGAACGGCTGATTGTAGGTATTCGGCCGGCTCCGGCGGCGACTTATCAGATCTGCGCCTATTATGGCGTCATTCAGGATCTGCAACGCCGTCTGTAGATGCGAGTGTCTGCGCAAGGCCGATAAGGTCGCTGCGGGTTGAATACACCAGCCAGTCATCCGGCCGGATGTGTCCTGGAGGCAGGTCCCAATGGGTGCCGCGCGGCACAAATCGCCTGTAGCCAACCCGGATGCCAAATCCCTTTTCAGCGGCAGATGCTGCCATCAAGCCGTACAGATAGTCGGGTGACCACTTCAGCAGAGCGACAAGAAAACCAAGTTGGGTCAGCGGCTCGGCGAGCCCCTTTCCGCGCACATCCCGGCGCAGCCACAAATTGCCGTGATACACGATTCTGCCACGGAGAAAATACGCATCATGCGCATGTTCGGTGCCAAACCGCGCCTGCGGGTTCGGGTCAACGAATATCCGCCTCTGCTGTTGCTCCCAGTGTTCGGCAAGGCTGCGGTCCTGCAGGTCTTCCACCTTCGCCGCCTGAACGGAAACAACATTCCCATGATCATTGACCGCGCCGATCCAAAATGCCGTTGACCCGTGGAGATCAAAAAAACGGGGTGAGAAGTCTTCCATCAGATACTTGTCTTCGGTCTTGCGAATGGTCTTCTCAAAGGCGCTGAAATCGCTGCTTTCCTTTACAGTAAGCCCACTGCGCGTAATTTGCGCCTTGACCGCGGCGATCGCTGCCGCAACCTCCAATGTCGTCTGGTGTTTTGGATCGCTGATCATCTTGCCCTGCTTACAACGGGCAAAGCGGTCCTGCCGCTCTTCTCCCCGTCCCCACAGCAAGGGTGATACACGGCTGAGGGATGCACAAGAAAAAGAGCACAACTTCCCCGATTTCCTCAAAGACGAGCTTGAATCCGCCCAAATCCAAACAATTGACCGCTTATCCGGTTTGCCGGCAAGGAAATATAAAGAGGAGAGAAATGGTCGGGGCAGCAAGATTCGAACTTGCGACCCTCTGGTCCCAAACCAGATGCGCTACCAGGCTGCGCTATACCCCGACGTCCTGATTTCGCTGGGTTTATAGCTCTGAGACGGTGCCGTCAAGCGAGAACAGACCGTGAAAATATGTCCTTTGTGGACAAGTTCTGACGAAAGAGTCCCGAAATAGTACCGAAATCGGTTCTCGCTCTGTTCCTTATCCGAACTGCATGTCTGGGGCTTCGTTATTCTCGAGTGGTTCGGCCTTGCCTGCGGCTACTTGGGGTCAATTCCCTAGAGGCTGTTTCTCCGCACTCTTGACGGGGTGCTGATACCCAACATGGCCAAACCATGCGCAGCCGCCGACAAGACTGAATCGCTCCCCCATTAGACCCCAATGTATTCCGTCAACGGATGCGCCCAACTCAAGAGACAACGCATAAATATGAGCACCTCAAGTTGACAAAACGCACTGCACCACTGCTCCCCCTGGCTTCCCGGAAAACTTCGTAGACGAAATCCCGTGACCGTAATACCAGGCCCACTGCTTCAACTCACCAGTAATGTACATAACCGAAGCATGACTACCAGGAGGAACAGACGTATATCCAGATATCCAGCAGTCACCTTGCTGAGTTGTAAAAGGCTTATTATTCCAATAAATCAGGTAAACATGCCCCTTAACTTTTCCTATTGTACGAACATAAGGAAGAACAACCAATACCGAGTGACGCCCCACAAAAGATAAATCCACTCTTGTGCTTGCGCTTGGCTTCACCTCCAGAAATCGAAGCGGCCAGGGTTCGGCGACAGCAGAAATTATCAAGAGGATCGACACGACAAATGCCGTAAATGCGCGCACACCCATAGAGAGTATTTTACTCATTCCGACCTCCTCTGAAAATCCTCTCCGTGATTGGCAATGTGGTCTCTTTAAAGCCAAGCAAAGATTACTTTCACTAAGCACCAAAAAGAGACCCAAACGCGCGCCAAACCCTTGGCCAAGTCAAGCGTCATTCAGCCCCATCGAGCTGGCAACAACTTCATCTCCCGGGGTTATGCCAAGCCTTGCCGCAGTTCCTGCATTGAGCTCAAGAACGAATTTTGCCGGAGCGCCGGACGGAATAACTCTTTCCGAATACGGCGTTGTGTCCGCGGCAATGCTGACGATCTTGCCTTGGGAAGAAATGAAAATGATATCAAGCGGGAGCGGTGTGTTTTTCATCCAGAAATGCCGCTCGAATTCGCCATCAAAGATAAACAGCATGCCATGTTCGGCCGCCATTTCTTCCCGGAACATAAGCCCCTTCGCACGCTGCGTGTCCGTGGACGCCACTTCCACCGTGAACCGGTGTTCGTTCGCGCCGGAAATTACGGTCAACGGCTCGGTCGGTAGCGTCTGACTGTTTCCGGCGATCGAGACGTTGCTCACGGCGCTCAAAAAGATGGCAAAGGCTACACACAAGGCCAGGGCAACGTATCGGTGCAATTGGTACGCGTTCATGAGAACTCCGGTTCCGACAGGTCTATGGCGTCTCGCGCTTCATTGAATTCAGGCTGCCTCAGGTTTTGCGTACGAGGCAAAGCCGAGTGGCGGCGAAATCTGAACCCCCGCAAACGCGATTTGCTTTAGTTCAGTTACACCATTTAAAAAGGCCGGAACATGTCCGGCCGTGAAACGATTGTGATATGTGCAGATCAATGGGACGCTGGAATATGCGTTCCGCTTCCGACTGGCCGGATCTCCGCAGCCATGCGTCCCTTCGGGCCAGTCCCAAAGCGCACCAGCACCTCTTGCCCTGGCCGAAGTTCGGTGATGCCATACCTGCGGAGCGTCTCCATGTGGATGAAGATGTCTTCGGTCCCCTCACCTTGTGTCAGGAAGCCAAAGCCCTTCACGCGGTTGAACCACTTGACTGTCGCAGTCTCGAATCCGCCTTCCGGAACCACCTGAACGTGGGTCCGTGACGGCGGAAGTTGAGACGGGTGAACGGCCGTGCTCTCATCCATGGACAAAATGCGAAAGGCCTGAAGCCCACGTGGCCGGTCCAAAACCTCACACACGACACGCGCGCCTTCGTAAGCGGTTTGGAAACCGTCCCGCCTGAGGCAGGTCACATGAAGCAGAATATCTGTCTCGCCACTGTCCGGCACGATAAAGCCGTAGCCCTTACCGACGTCGAACCATTTAATCGTTCCGGCAACCTCGAATACATCGACGGCAACATCGTCCGTCAGGTCTTCGAGTGCGCGGGGATCCCGTGCGGCTTTAACCCCCATAATCAAATGTCCCGTCTCTGGTGCACATCTACCAGCTCCGGACCCAATAACGGCGCGCCCATCAGCTGATTCCTAACAAAAGGATAACACCGCACATTTTGCCGGAAAGAGAAATTAACGGACTAACCACAGACCATTTCAACGATTTACGCCGATTTCATGGGAAAATTTGCAAAAGTCGCGGCAAGTGGCGTTCGCAAGATCGTTGTAGCGATCGAATCGATCGGCGTTTCCTCGCGGTTGAGAATCACCAGGTCCGCGCCGCTGCGCACGGCAAGAACCGGCAGTTGGGCGGCCGGATGCACAACCAGCGAGGAACCAAGCACGAGAAACACATCACAGGACTGACATGCGTCCACGGCCCGTTCCATTTCCTTCTCCGGCATCGCCTGACCAAAACTGATGACGGCAGCTTTCAAAAGCCCGCCACACGACCTGCAGCGCGGACTGGTCCCGGCCTCTACCAGTTCTCTCTGATCCTCCAGAGCGGCCTGACGGCCACACTCCAGACAGGTCGAATAGGTGGAATTGCCGTGCAGCTCGATGAGTTTGTCCGCTGAAACTCCAGATCGCTGATGCAATCCGTCGACATTTTGCGTTATCAAAGTCGACAGCTGTCCTTTTGCGCTGAGATTACTCAGCGCAAGATGCGCCGCGTTCGGTTCTGCGGCTGAAAAAAACGCCTGCATTTCGAACCGGCGGTCCCAGTCTTCAAGCCGGCTCTCTTCAAAAGCCAGAAAATCCTGATATTGAACAGGAGCGCGCTGAGACCAAATACCACCGGGTGACCGGAAATCCGGGATACCGGAATCGGTCGAGATGCCAGCACCCGTGAGCGCCACGATCGATCCCGGGGCCTTTTCGGCGAAAGACGACACAAATTCCTGCGCTTCGGCCAGTTCGGTGATGATCTTCATGAGCCGGTCCGTTGCTCCATCAAATTTAAACGCTGCTAAAGAGGGTAAGACATGCGTTATTTGCACACCATGGTTCGTGTTTCCAATTTGGAAGAATCACTCGACTTTTATTGCAACAAAATGGGCATGACCGAAACACGGCGGTACGAGAGTGAACAAGGCCGGTTCACTCTTGTGTTCCTGGCAAGCTCTGATGACGTTGACAGCGCGAAGGAAAACGCTCGTCCGGTTCTAGAACTCACCTATAACTGGGACCCGGAAGAATACACCGGCGGCCGCAACTTCGGTCACCTCGCGTATGAAGTCGACAACATCTATGAGTTCTGTGAAGCATTGCAGAGCAAAGGTGTGACCATCAATCGCCCGCCGCGGGACGGCCGCATGGCGTTTGTTCGCTCCCCGGACAACATCTCTTTCGAGCTTCTGCAAAAAGGTCAGGCCCTTGAAATCAAGGAACCTTGGGCGTCGATGGGCAACACCGGCGAGTGGTGATCCGGCTAAGGGTATCCCCGCCGAGCTCAGAGAAGTGATTGCCGGCTGATCGCCGGTTTTCAACAAGCACAGGCCCGGGTTTCCGGGCCTGTGAAATTTTCTCCAAAAGGCACTTGCGGGCCAATCATTTCCCGCCTATAAGCCTCCCCACGACGCATCTGCGTCGACCGCGCGCCCATCGTCTAGCGGTCTAGGACGCCGCCCTTTCACGGCGGAAACACGGGTTCGAGTCCCGTTGGGCGTGCCATTTCTTTCCCAACAAATTCAATATTATTGGGACTGCGTTTTCCAAGCGCAGACTTAGTCGTGGCCAATTTGCTTGGCGCCGTCTATAATCGTGGCCGATTTGGGGCATACGAAATTGGCGGAATTGCTGGACTCATTTCATTGTCTGACAGCAAAATGTCTTTTCCGGCCTCTTGTGACACACATTACAATCTAAAAGCGCCTCTGCAGGTATTATGAGTTCAGAAACGAACAAATATCTGAACAAGATCGGACCAACCGACCGGCGACACCAGATCGATGAAAGGACATGGAGATGTTCAAACACTTGATCGCCGTGCTTGTAATTGCATTGGCAGGCACATCACCTGCGTTGGCGAAACGCGTTGCGCTTGTAATCGGCAATGGCGCGTATGAACATACGGTCGCACTGCCGAACCCGGCAAACGATGCAGAGGTAATGGCCGGAAAACTCCGCGGCCTTGGTTTCGACGTTGTGTCCGGCATGGACCAGACCTATTCGGACATGCGCCGGACGGTGATGGAGTTCGCAAAAAAGGCCTATGGCGCCGACATTGCGCTTCTCTTTTATGCAGGCCACGGCATGCAGATCGCCGGCCAAAACCTTCTGATCCCGGTTGACGCCAGAATAGAAGACGAGACCTCGATTGATTTTGAGACAATCTCGGTCGACTTCATCATGCGCCAGATGTCGAAAGACGTGAAAGTACAGATGGTCTTCCTTGATGCCTGCCGTGACAACCCGCTGGCCCGGACTTTGGCCCGCCGCATGGGGCCGAGCCGGTCTGGCAGTGTCGGCACTGGTCTTGCCGAGATCAAAGTCCAGGAGACCGGTGGTGAAGGCTCTGTAATTGCATTTTCAACCAGCCCGGGCGATGTAGCTCTCGATGGTGAGGGCAGCAATTCGCCGTTTACATCGGCTCTTATCCGTCACATCGACACCCCCAATGCGTCCATTCAAACGGTCATGACACGGGTCACCGGTGACGTTTACGATGCAACAGAAAAGCGGCAGCGCCCGTGGGTGAACGCCTCCTTGATTGGAGAGGTATTCCTGAACAAACAAGCAGATGTGGGTTCTCAGCAAGTTGCGAGCATTGGTGACACCGCCAAATCAACGCCGCAGGCGACTGCTCCGGCAGCCTCTGCCGCAGTAACCCAATCCACGATAGCCTGGGAGCGGGAAAAGCTGGTTTGGAACACCGTGAAGGAAAGCGACACGGTTGCCGATTATGAAGCTTATCTTTCTGCTTATCCGGAAGGCACCTTCAAGAACTTCGCACGGAACGCCATCAAGCGCCTTCAGTCTGGAACGCAAGTTGCGTCCCGGAACTCGACAGCAACTGACAACGCAACAGAGACTGGTGTGGCTACAACTGCGACCAATCTCCCAGACCCGCAAAAATCTGTTGCAGGCACTGCAGATACCGAAGCGTCTATCGGCTGGAACCGCACGGCACGCCGTGAAGTCCAGACACGGCTGAACCTCTCCGGCAACAATGTCGGTCGTCCCGATGGCGCGTTTGGGCCAAAAACCCGCGCTGGTATCACTGCCTGGCAGACCCAGAACGGTTTGGTCCCGAGTGGCTACTTCACGGCCGCGCAATACGTGCTGCTGACGTCTCAGACCGAGGCTCAATACGCAGCCTATGTGGCCGAAGTGAATCGCAAGCGGGCGGCGGCGGCTGCAGCTAATAAAACCCGCAGCAGCACCACGCGCACCAACACGGCCACCAACCGCAATCAGAACACACGCCAGCAAAACAACAACAACGGTGGCAACACCGCGGGTGCAGCGTTCATGGGCGGCGTTGTAGGCGGCATCATTGGCGGAGCCATCGGCAGCCGGTACTGACTAATCGTGTTCGACCTGCCCCATTTGTCGGGACAACGAAAGAGTCATAAAAGGCCGGTTAATAACCGGCCTTTCTTCGCATCAAATAATCCGGCCAAAAGATCAATTAAGCTTCGAAATTGAACACAGAATGCGCAGGGTCTTTGACCCCTTTAAGTAATGCGTATGCTCTAGCTGCCTCCGGAGAGTTCGACTGCACAGCACCTGCCTCCCTCTAAATCCCAAGCGACCTGACAGCCGCTCGGTCTCAGGCAAATTGGAACAGATTACCGACATATCAAAGGTTAGTTTGGAAACTTGACCAAGTTGACCGGTCGTTCTGACGCTTCGCCACCCGGCACCGAGGGTATTTCGCCGCCCATGAAAACTGCAGGGTCATCGACAGTGAAAACGTGAGTGTCGTGGCTGAGGCCACGCAATCTGCCGCTCCAGATGTTCTTGATCGGATATCCATCTTGCAGATTGCTGGCAACCGGGTCGCTGAACGCCAGCCGAACCTTCCTGTCCTTCGCAACGCTTTCGATCCGGCTGGCCGTGTTGACGGTGGTGCCCATAACGGTAAAGGAGCGCCGGTGTTCTCCGCCAATGTCTCCGACAAGCACAGGACCGGCATTCAAGGCAATGCGGAGATCAAGGCTGCCTTGGCCTGTCTCTTTTCGGATCTCATCCAGCAGGGCAATGATCTCACGAGAGGCGTCGACAGCCGCTTGTTCGGGATTTTCGACCGTATTCGGTGCATTCCAGACGGCCATGATGGCATCGCCGATGTATTTGTCGATGTAACCGCCATGCTTGGTAATGACCTGCCCGATCATATCAAAACAGGTGTTGACCACCCGGACCACCTCGTGATCGGGCAGTTTTTCCGACATTTTTGTAAAGCCGACGATGTCGAGAAACGCCACGACCACGTGACGCGTTTCCCCCCCAAGGGCCGGAAGTTCCTCGGAATCCGCCATTTGCTTGATCACATCCTCGGACAGATAGTGACCGAACAGGTTGACCAAGGAACGTTGACGCCGTTGCAAAACACCGACCTTGCCAATCGCGGCCACAATCATCGCCGCGATCACAGCTACAGGCGCAACGCCCGGCGCAATCAGGTAGCCCGATTGCAAACCTAAAAAACTGATGCCGAACGCAACCGATATGCCACCAACGGCGACCACAGGCAAAATCGACAGGGGAAGAAGCAGGCCTGCCGCAGTTCCGGCGACCGCAAAGACAAAGGCCAGCAGTGCCAGAGTGCCAACTGGCGGATCTAGGGCAATGCGGCCTGACAAAGCCGCCCCGACCATGTCGGCCAAAACAAAAACACCGGCAGTCGCATGCCGGACCCCAGGACGACCACTCTCACCCGTTTCAGCAAGCTCGGCGGTCAGCTGCGGTAAAAACCTGTCGGAATAAAGGTGTTCATCCTCATTTGGCATGGTGCTGCCAAACAGGATCACCCGCCCTTCAGAAAACGCCTTGATTTGCGCCCTACCCGCTTCTGTTTCGGTCAGCGCCAGCAAATCAATCAAGGACAGGTACGGTATTGATGACGCAAGCCGATGTTCCGGGATCATCGTGTAACTTGTCGAGATGGCGGCGTCCGCGCTCGCCAATAAGGCATCAATCAACAAGGGAGAGTCGATGAGCGGAAGCTCTGGCATGTGCCGGCGGACGACGCCATCCGTATCGGGCGTAACTTCGGCAAAGCGGACGCCGGACGTGCCGGCAGCGGCGGAAATAGCCCTGTGGGGCACACCTGTACTTGTGCGCGACACAAAGACCTTACCTCGGTTTTGATAGAGAAACCTGAGGAACGGCCGGTCAAAGCCGCGCAGGCGCTCCTCGCCGGTGTTGGGGTCAGCAAAAGAATCGGCGCTAAAGGCAAATACGAAATCATAGCCGACGCCGGCCGCACCAGCGTCCAGAACCGCCTGCCCTGCCGTTGCCAATACAGGGCTCATGAAAACACGAGGGACAGTCGCCAGCCGGTCGGAATTCAAAGACACCTGGTCAAGCCCGACAACGGCCACCGGTGCGCGCTGGTTCTTTTCTTTCTGAGATAACAGAGACTTGGACTGAAAAAGCCGATCGACAAACCAGCCTTCCCAAATGGCGTTTTGGGCGCCAAGACCAAGGGCCGTTCCGGCAGCAAGTGCCAGAAACGCGATTACAGCAGTCAGCCGTTTGCGGCCAAGTAAATGGACTGAAAACGGACGCCCCGCTGTCATTTTACAACTACGACAGCCGTCTTCCGTCCAACAGTCGCCGGATCGATCGTGAACTCCCGCATGACAACTTCACCATCGGCCGTGCTGCTCTGCAAGAAGAGCTGCACGTCGATTTTGTCAGTCTCCTCATCGCGGACCGGCATATCGGTCAAGACATTCTCACCGAGTTCGAACCGTTTCGGTTCACCGCCTTCAAAGGACACGAACACACTGTCATATTCGGTCTTCAGCTGGTCGTCGAAACGGAGCATCAGAGAGGCTGCTGTTTTGTTGGCCGCCTTGATGCTGCGGAGTGTGACGGTCAGGCCCTTGTCAGCAGTGTCCGGATCCGTTCCGCTGTCTGCTTGCAGGCAATTGCCGGCCCGCAGTTCTTTCTCTTCTCCCCCATCGACTTCATATCCGGTGGACGTGAAGACCACGCGGCCGGCGGTTATCCGCACCTCGCGGCACGCGCTGTAGTCGAGGAGATCAATGTGTCCGGAATTGCCAAGTTCGACAACATCTCCGGCTGAGAGTTCGCTGAATGCTGGAAAAGCGACAGCCTTTGACTTGTCCAAAACGAGGGCCAAGGGCTCGGCAAAACCAGCGCCGGCACTTGCCACAATACCGGCCGCGGCCAAACCAGCAGCCATGGATTTCGGATAGAGTGAGAAGAAGCCAAACGCGGTCTTCATGACGGTCTCCTGAAAATTCACGCACAATACGGCGCAGGATCGCAGCCGTTTGTTTGAATGGATTATAGCACCGGACGGCGCCAGACATGTGGTCTTGGTCACAAAAACACCGGACCAGCTGCAACATCTGGAAATTACTTGGTAAAATTGCGACGGGATTTCTGTCTTTTCGCGGCAGCTGCCCGCTCAATGTCAATTTTGAGCCGTGATCGACTCATTTTATGGTCTTGTCAGTCCAACAAATCATGCACGCTTCGGAGGCACCATGGCGGTCCAATTGAACATAAGAAACTTGAACGCCGAGGATATCCAGACCGCAATCGACTGGGCCGCGAACGAAGGTTGGAACCCGGGTCATGAAGATGGCTTGGCGTTTTTAGAGGCGGATCGTTCCGGTTTTTTCGCCGGCGAAATCGATGGGGAACTTGTCACAGTCATCTCCGGTGTTCGTTACGGTGATGGTTTCGGCTTCATCGGCCTGTTCATCACGCACCCGGATCACCGCTCCAAGGGACATGGACAATTGGTCTGGGATCACGCCATGACCTATCTTCATGGTCGAACCATTGGTCTGGATGCGGTGAAAGAACAGACGCCGCGCTACGCAAAGCATGGGTTCAAACCTGTCTACCGGAACGTGCGCTACGCGGGCATTGCCATGTGCGACACCCCCATGGATTCCCGGCTGACGCCAATTGGCCAGGGCCTGTTTCCGTCCGTTCTTGACTACGACCGGAAGTTTTTCCCGGATGAGAGAACAGACTTCCTGAAACTTTGGACCGCCCCCACAGCCCAAACCCGACAAGGTTTTGCCTTTGTCGAAAACGGCGAAATTCAAGGCTATGGAGTGCTGCGTCAATGTCTGGAGGGGTTCAAAATCGGGCCTCTGTTCGCCGACACACCGGAAATCGCGGACACACTGTTCCGCGCCCTCGCCGGTCAAGTGAAAGGCCTGACCATCATTCTGGACATCCCGGAACCGAATGCGGCTGCCCTCTTACTCGCTGAGAAATACGAGCTGTCACCGGAGTTCGAAACGTTCCGAATGTATAAGGGCCCTGCTCCCGACCTGCCGCTTGATCAGAAGTTTGGCATCACCACCTTTGAGCTTGGATAAATCTATTTGCGCGCCGTCTCATAGGCGAGCATGGCACCCGCAAGGTCTTCCAATGCCGCTCCCACCGATTTGAAGAAGGTCACCGCATCATCAGACTGGCGTCCTGGATTCGTACCTCGGCAAAGGTCGTAAAGGTCGGCCTTGATGTCTTTTACTGTGATAACTCCGGCCTGAAGGGGCTGGACCATATCTCCGCCCTCCACAAGGCAGCCGTCGCGGGTATCGACATAGAGGTCCGCGCGTTGGACCAGGTCGTCGTCGCTTTCGCGCATGGAGGGCTTGAACGCGCCCACCAAATCGACATGAGCGCCCGGTTTAACGAGGGCGCCCTTGATCAGCGGTTCGTTGGAAAGCGTTGCAGCGCTAATGATATCCGCCTTGCCGAGAACATCCTCCAGATGACCGGCGACGGTCACAGAAACCGGATAGGTCGCGCCAACATGGCGCGCAAGTTCAGCGGCCTTTTCCTTCGAACGGCCCCAGATTGTCACCTGCTTGATCGGCCGAGCCGCCATATGTGCGGCCACGAGATTTGGGGCAAGACGACCTGTGCCGACAATCAGCAAATGACTTGCGTCTTCCCGCGCAAGATATTTGGCTGCGAGCGCAGATGCCGCCGCCGTCCGCCGGGCAGTCAATTCGCCCCCGTCAATCAGAGCCAGCATTTCGCCGGTCTTGGCGGAAGACAGAAGATACTGCGCCGCCACTGCCGGCAATCCCCGCGCAGAGTTCCCCGGCATGACGTTGACCACCTTTACCCCGGCGTATTCACCTGGCACCCACGCCGGCATCAAGAGCATGGTCGCGTCCGGTTCTCCCGACATTTCCATATCGTGGTGGTGACGGGTCGGCATCACACATCCGGAACGGAAAATCTCTTCCAGAGCGTCGATCAGAGCAGGAAATGGCAGTGCGTGACGGGTTTGGTCTTCAGAAAGGAGCAGCATAGGCAACCGGAATCAGGGGGATTGGAAACAGAAACTGCTTGCAGGAAATCATATTTGCGGCGGCAGTCCAACCGCCACTTGACTGAAGTCAGCAGCCAGTTAGTCCGCGTTTCACGAAAGATCGAAGATCAGCATGATATAGGCTGCGAACAAGGCAAGATGGACAGCGCCTTGGAGGTAGTTCGTCGTGCGGCTGCCGAAGGTCAAAAGGCTCACAAACAGGGTCAGCACCAAAATGATGATCTCGGTCGTTTCCAGGCCAAGTTCAACCCGCAAGCCGGTCCACCATCCGACTATCAAGACAGCGGGCACAGTCAAACCAATCGTTGCCACCGCCGAGCCGAGACAGATATTGACGGCCCGCTGAAGCATGTTGTCCCGCGCCGCCTGCACCGCACTCATTCCCTCCGGCATCAAAACAAGTGCAGCGACTATGAAACCGCTGAAAGCGATCGGCGCGCCGACAGCGGCAATTCCGAAGTCAACGTAAAGCGCCAAGCTCTTTGACAGGAGTATGATCGGCAAAAGCGCGCCGAAAAGCCCAATCACATGAAACGGAACGGTCCGGACAACCACATCATGATGTTCATCGTGACCGGCACTATCCGGTTGGCGGAAGATGTCGCTGTGGGTCACGGTCTGTATGGCCAGGAAAACACCATAGAGAACTACTGACATCACGATCTCAAAGCCGACTTGAAGCGGCGACAGTTCACCACCTGGAGCGGAATGCGTGATGCGCGGCAATACAAGCGCAAAAATTGCGAGCGGCACAAGCACGGACAAAAACGCGTTCGCGCCTTGAAGATTATAGGTCTGGTTGCGATGCTTTAGGCCGCCCAGCAACAGACAAAGCCCAACCAAACCGTTCAGGACGATCATCACGACTGAGAACATTGTATCCCGCGCCATGGTCGGAACCGCATCGCCGGACAGCATAATCGCAACGATCAGAGCCACCTCGATGCCGATCACAGCCAGTGTCAGGATCAAGGTCCCGTATGGTTCGCCGAACAGTGTCGCCAAGCCTTCGGCATGGCGCACAACGGAGAAGGCGCACCACATGACAACGATAAAGATCAGTGCGAGCAGGATCAGGCTGCCAAACGTGCCAACTGCGGCTGGTTTCAGAACATCGCCAAGCAGCTTGAAGGCGGCAAAGGCAAGGAACCCGACGAGGCTCGGAAGTTCTGATCGTAATATGGACATCCCGCCGCCCCAGCCCGAAGAATCAATCAAATATTGCGCCCACTATAAGCGGCGCTGCTGGTCGGACAACCGAACAAAAAAAGGCCGGCGCAAACGCCGGCCCTGGATCATCTTAAGTTTCTGGCAGCTTTAGATCGCGAGATACTCTTGGCGAAGCTCCGCGTTGTCCAGAACCTCTTGCGCCGTACCGTCAAAAACCACCTCGCCCATGTCGAGGATCACTGCCCTGTCCGCCAAGTGGAGCGCCGCGATGGCGTTCTGCTCAACGATGATGGTTGTCATGCCGAGATCCTTCACGCCTTCCAGGATACGCTCGATTTCCTGGACGATAACCGGCGCCAAGCCTTCATAGGGCTCATCCAGCAACAGGAGCTTGATGTCCCGTGCCAGGATACGGGCAACAGCAAGCATTTGCTGCTCGCCACCAGACATGGTAGTGCCTTCCTGGTTGCGCCGTTCTGCGAGCCGCGGAAAATGCTCATAGATCCGCTCGATCGACCAGCCCTTGGGCTCTGCAATCTGGGACAGCTCCAGGTTCTCCTGAACCGTGAGGCCAGGAATGATGCAGCGGTCCTCTGGCACCAGACCGACCCCGTTTTGAGCGGCCTGAAAGCTCTTCATTTCATGCAGAGGCTTGTGGTCCAGCCAAATTTCCCCATGCGTGAGCGCGGGGTCGTCCATGCGGGCGATCGTCCTCAAGGTAGAGGTCTTACCCGCACCGTTCCGGCCAAGAAGTGCAAGGATCTCGCCTTCGCGTACGTCGAAGCTGACGCCCTGCACGATGTAACTCTCGCCATAGTAGCCGTGAAGGTCCCAGGCAGAAAAGAAGGCCGGAGCACCACCGCGGGCTTTCTTTGGCGGAACCGCCGGCGCCGTCTTGCCGGCGAATTGGTCTTCAAGAATGGTCACAGGTGCGCTCCTCCGAGATAGGCTTCCTGAACTTTCGGATCTCCCTTGATGTCTTCTGGCTTGCCTTCGGCGATGATCGCCCCTTGCGCCAGAACGGAAACCTTTTCGGCCAGCGAGAACACAACGTGCATGTCGTGCTCGATGACCACCTTGGTAATGCCGCGGTCACCGATGCGTTTCAAAAGATCGATGGTGTTGTTGGTATCTGCCCGGGACATGCCAGCTGTCGGCTCGTCCAGAAGCAGAAGTTTCGGATCTTGTGACAAGCACATCGCAAGCTCCAGCCGGCGTTTGTCACCACGGGATAAGGAGCTCGCTGTGATGTCGCCCTTTTCGGCGAGACCGACATCTTCCAGCATATGCATGGCCTTGTCGCGAATCTCGGCATCCTGATCCACCCGCGCAAACGCATGGAGTGCAAACTCGCCGTCCCGCTTGGCAAGTGCCGGGATCATGATGTTTTCCATCAGGGTCAGATCGCCGAAAATTTCCGGTGTCTGGAACACGCGCGACACACCCACCTGGTTGATCTCGTGCGGTTTCATGCCGGTCAGAGAAATGTCCCCGAACATCACGGTTCCGGTATCTGGAGCCAGACGCCCGATCATGCAGTTGAGGAAGGTCGACTTACCGGCTCCGTTCGGACCGATGATCGCATGGACGGTGCCTTCTTCCACACTGAAGTTAACGTTGTTGAGAGCCCGAAGTCCGCCAAACGACTTGTTTACGCCCTCGACTTTGAGGATTTCCATATCAAATCACCTTATTCAGCTGGCGCGGCGGATGGTTTGGCACCAGAGCCTTTCGCGGAGGACGATTTGCGCTTGAACAGCCGCCCGATCCTCTCAAGACCTTCCATGATGCCACCTGGCAGGAAGATAACGATCAGCATGAACATGATGCCGAGCGTCAGGTGCCAGCCCTTGCCGATGAACGGGTGGATGACGAACACCAGGAAGTCAGCGATTCCTTCCGGAAGACCGGAGAACCACTCGTAGAGAATGTTGTCGTTGATCTTGGAAAAGATGTTTTCCAGATACTTGATGAAACCAGCTCCAAGGACCGGACCGATCAAGGTGCCTGCACCGCCGAGGATGGTCATCAGGACGACCTCACCAGACGCTGTCCACTGCATGCGTTCCGCACCTGCAAGCGGATCCATCGCCACCATCAGACCACCAGCCAGACCGGCGTACATCCCAGAGATGACGAAGGCAGCAAGTGTATAAGGCTTCGAGTTCAGACCCGTGAAATTCATACGTTGCTGGTTGGACTTCACCGCGCGCAGCATCATGCCGAAGGGCGAGCGGAAAATCCGGATCGCGATATAGAAAGCGATCATCATCACGACAGCGCAGAGGTAGTAGCCCGCATTGAACGTGAACAGCCACCCGCCAACGGCCAATTCAAAACTGTCGCGCATGTCGATCCCAAAGAAGTGGGCAAGCGGAATGGTCCCATCTACCTGGCTCACGCCGAGGATACGCGGATCATCAAGCGCAAGCTGCAGTCCGGTTTCACCAGCCGTAATTGGGGTGAGGACCGAATAAGCCAAAGAGAACGACATCTGAGCGAACGCGAGGGTCAGGATCGAGAAGTAGATGCCTGAACGCCGCAGCGAAATATATCCGACAATCACTGAGAACAGCCCGGCAAAGATCACCGAGATAATGATGGCCGGCAGAACGTTCATAGTCAGCAGCTTCATCATCCAGACGCCAGCGTAGGAACCAACACCCAGGAAGGCGGCGTGACCGAAGCTGAGGTATCCCGTCAGGCCGAAGAGGATGTTGAAGCCAATGGCGAAGATCCCGAAAATTAGGAAGCGTTGCATCAAGTCCGGATAGCCTGCGTTGAATTGCGCGAGCTCAGAATTCTCCGGAAAGGGGTTCAGAAGGAACGGCGCAAATACAACCAGCAGCAAGACGAGGATGAAGAGCGACGTGTCTTTTTTGTTAAGTCCAAGCATGATTTAGCTCTCCATTACGCCCTTGCGGCCCAACAGTCCCCGCGGACGGGTGAGAAGGATCACAATCGCAACGAGATAGATGATGATCTGGTTGATGCCCGGCAGCAGGGCGACGACCTGCGCCATAGACGCAAAGCTTTCAAGAATCCCGAGCAGGAAGCCAGCAGCGACGGCCCCGGGCAACGAGCCCATGCCGCCAACAACCACCACGACGAAGCTGAGGACAAGGAAGTCCATCCCCATGTGGTAGTTGGGCGAATTGATGGGGGCATACATCACGCCTGCAAGGCCTGCCACAATCGCGGCAAGGGCGAACATGATGGTGAAGCGCCGGTCGATATCAATGCCGAGCAATCCGACAGTTTGCCGGTCTGCCATACCCGCTCGAACAACCATGCCGAAGGTTGTGAACTGGAGGAAGGCGAAGACCCCGCCGATAATGACCGTGGCAAACAGGAAGTAAACAATCCGCCAGTACGGATAGATGATGACATTCGGGTCCATTCCGATCATCGCACCGAAATCAAAGCTGCCAGCGAAGACTTCCGGAGCCGGTGTCGGGATCGGATTTGCGCCGTAGAAATACTTGATGATTTCCTGAAGAACGATCGCTAGGCCGAAGGTCACCAGGATCTGGTCCGCATGCGGGCGCTTGTAGAAGTATTTGATCAGGCCGCGTTCCATGAACAGGCCAACCAGCGCCATGATCGGAATTGAGAACAGGATCGCAAGGGGCACCGACCAATCAATGATCGCGCCTCCCATCTCGGGGCCAAACCAGGCTTCCACATAAGGTGTTTCAACCTTCAGCGGGTTCCCGAGGAAGTCGGTCCGGGTATCGTCGATGGTGGTGAACGACACGGACAGCAGACGGTTCAGTGTGACCGCGCAAAAGGCCCCGATCATGAACAACGCGCCGTGGGCGAAGTTAACAACGCCCAATGTGCCGAAAATGAGGGTCAGCCCAAGGGCGATCAGCGCATATGCGGACCCCTTGTCCAGACCGTTCAAGATTTGAAGAAGTATCGCGTCCATCGCTCTCAGCTCGGATCAACAGCGCGTGGCGGTAGCCCCCAACCGCGCTAGATTACAAGGAAAACACCGACAGGGCAGAGACCCGCCCTGTCGGATTTTTTTGAGATAGGATTAAGCGCCTGAGTTACAGGTACCCAGTGCACCACCGGCAAACTGCGGGTGGTCCGGTGCATAGGTCACCTGCTCCACAGGTGTCACTTCGACGATTTCCAGAAGGTCGAAGTCGGATGTCGGGTTTTCTTTACCCTTCACGACCAGAACGTCCTTGAAGCACTGATGATCTTCAGCGCGGTACAAGGTCTTGCCGTTGCCGAGACCGTCGAACTCGAAGCCTTCGAGGGCCTCAACAACACCGCATGGATTGAACGTGCCGGCACGCTCACACGCATCCGCATAAAGCAGAGCCTGAACGTAGCAGGTGTGCGCAGCCTGGCTTGGCGGGAAGCCGTATTTCTGACCGAAGGACTTCACGAAAGCCTTGGAGCCTTCGTCCTGCAGCGACCAGTGCCAGTTGGTGGAGCCGAAGATGCCTTTAACGTTCGCACCAGCACCCTTCGCCATCAGGCGGGAGTAGAGCGGAACGATGATCTCGAAGTTCTTGCCGTTCACGACTTTGTCGCGCAGGCCGAACTGAACAGCGTTGGTGAGTGAGTTCACCATGTTGCCGCCGTAGTGGTTCAGAACGAGAACGTCAGCATCGGACTGCAGAACCGGTGTGATGTAAGCCGAGAAGTCCGTCGCGGCGAGCGGGGTTTTGACGGTCTCAACGGTTTCCCAACCCAAAGCCTCGGTGGACTCTTTGACAGCCTGCTCTGTGGTGTAACCCCAGTTGTAGTCCGCGGTCAGGTGGTAGGCCTTACGGTCAGCGCCGTATGCATTCTTCAACACCGGAGCAAGAGCTGCACCGGACATGTAGGAGTTGAAGAAGTGACGGAAGCCGTTGGCGCGCTTGTCCTTACCGGTGGTGTCGTTGGAGTGGGTCAGACCCGCCATGAAGATTACACCAGCTTCCTGGCAGAGCGCCTGCACGGCCACGGCCACGCCGGAGGACGAACCGCCGGTGATCATGATTGCGCCGTCTTTTTCGATCATCGACTTTGCAGATGCACGCGCCGCATCAGACTTGGTCTGGGTGTCACCGGTTACATACTCGACCTTCTTGCCGAGAATACCGTTGCCCTTCAGCGCCTTCGACGAGAAGGTGCCCATCATTCCGCCGTCGCCTTCACCGTTCAGGTGTTCAACAGCAAGTTCGTAAGCACGGAGTTCGTCAGCCCCCTCTTCGGCATAAGGTCCGGTCTGCGGGACGTTGAAGCCGAGGGTAACTGTCGAGCCGGTCGGCTCATTCAAGTAGCCCTGCGACCACGCACGGCTGGTGAATACCGTCGGCATGGCGAGAGCCGTACCGCCGAGCGCGCCGGCGCGCAGAATCGAACGGCGATTAAGGGGTTTGCGAATTAAGCTCATTCTTTCCTCCCAGAAAGGCATGGCGGGCTCACCTTGAGCGCGCCTGCAGTAGCTGTACAGCGGCAAGCAGCTCAGACCTGTTCCCCGTCCGGTTGCCCGGCTCCACCACGTCAAAACTGCAAGCTGGCAAGACTTTAGAAACGATGCGCTCCAGTCAGCAATACGACTATTGGCGCGCCCTACTTTCTGGCGCCTAATACTTTTGAAGTAACGCTGGCTAAATACTTCTCATGACACCTCACTCATGTCGCAGCGCAAACAAACGACATGCTCCGGATCATAGCCATTCCCAAATTTTTCTTGCTGCGCCGCAAAATAACCTATACGTAATGTGGCAAAACACCTATCCATCCAGATCATTAGACAAAAGTCATATATGATCGGCTCGCCCGCGCAGGCCCGTACATGTTGGACCGGACCAAAACCTGCACATAAACAATGCACCTGCCGAAATTTTTCTCATGAAACCAACCACAAGAGATTTTTTATGACCGTTCTCAAAACCATCGATGAGCTTGAAAAACACTATGGGCCAGTCGGCGAAGCGTCGCTCATAAAAGTGACTGATCATCTGACCGGCGCCTACCGTCAAATCGTTGAGAAATCCTGCTTTTGCACACTCTCAACGGCGGGACCGGAAGGTCTTGATTGTTCCCCGCGCGGAGACGCCGGCCCGGTCGTTCGAATCAAGGACCCTCGCACTTTGCTCATGCCGGATAGGCGCGGAAACAACCGCATTGATTCTCTGCGTAATATCATTCGTGACCCGCACGTCTCGCTGATGTTCATGATCCCGGGCTGGAACAATGTTTTGCGCATCAATGGACATGCGGTGATCTCAGTTGATCCGGCTCAGCTCGCGTCTTTTGTCATGGAGGGCAAAGAGCCCCGGTCCGTCATCGAGATCACGATCGAGGAAGCTTACTTCCAGTGCGCCCGCGCCATCATGCGCGCAGACCTCTGGAATCCGGAGAGCTATATTGCCAAAGGCGACATCCCGACCCCTGGACAAATCATGCAGGAAATAAAGGACAGTTTCGACGGATCGACCTATGATGCGGACTGGTTACAACGGGCAAAAGGGTCCATGTGGTGACAAGAACAGGCCGATCTCGGAGACGTTTTCTGCAAGGTGCCTCTGCGGCGACAGCAGTGTTGGCGGCAAGTAGCTCTGGAGCAAGTTTCATGATGTCAGCGCAAGCATCAACGACCGGCTTGCCCGACGGCTACTTCGTCCCGGCAGAAGACGACCCGCACGAGCGCACGTTCATGCAGTGGCCCGTGCATCCCGCTGTTCATCCAGACCGCTGGTTTCTGCAAGACCTGCAGCAAACCATCGCTGAGATTGCAAACACCATTGCCGAGTTTGAACCTGTGGTCATGCTGGCCGGTGCTGATTACCATTCAAACGCTCGCAAGCTTCTCTCCCAGTCTGTCGAGTTATGGGATATCCCGACCGACGATCTCTGGTGCCGGGATGCAGGACCACTGTTTGCAATCAACGATCAGGGCGGCCTTGTTGTCTCGGGAATGAAATTCAACGGCTGGGGCGGAAAACAAGTCCATGACAACGACGGTCAAATTGTGCCGCGTGTCGCAGAGCGTTTGGGTCTGACTGTTTATCCGAGCGGCTTGACCGGTGAACCGGGCGGCGTGGAATGGGATGGCCACGGCACCCTGCTGGCCCATGAGAGCTGCTGGGTCAATCCAAACCGTAACACTCTCTCACGCGCCGAGATCAAAGATCGGCTGCTCAGGGCCTATGGCGCAGACAAGATGATCTGGGCACCAGGTGTTGCTGGTCATGACATCACAGATGATCATATCGACGCCCTCGCACGCTTTGTTCGCCCGGGTGAAGTTCTCATTCAAGTTCCATATCCGGACGACAATGACATCTTTTCTGTCTCTGCCAGGAAGACGCTCGCTATCCTGAAGTCGGCGACGGATGCGGAAGGACGTCACTTGAAGATCACTGAAGTGCCCTCACCCGACCGCATCAGAGTGACATCTGATGATTTTCTTGCGTCCTACGCCAACTATTACGTTCTGAATGGCGCCGTTGTATGTGCCGAATTTGGCGATCAGGACACGGATGTCGAAATGCAGAGGACTTTGCGGCGGCTTTATCCGGACCGGGAAGTTGTCGCCCTCAATGTCGACGCGCTCGGCGAGACCGGCGGCGGCATCCACTGTGCGACGCAACAGCAGCCAAGGGTTTAACCTCGACGTAGTGGAATAACGGAAGCGCCTCTTTAAAGGACGATCAGCTTGCGCCATATCTGAGTGCAGTCGATTTCGAACCCTTTTGAGGATTTTCATGACCGCCAATCCGTTGCTGACCGACTGGACCACGCCTTTCGAGCTCCCACCTTTCTCTGAGATCGAGCCGAGCCACTTCGAGGAGGGTTTCGAAGTTTCCATGGCAGAGGCCCGCGCCGAGATCGATGCAATCGCGGATCAGGCAGCACCGGCAACCTTCGAGAACACGGTTGTTGCACTTGAAACATCGGGAAAGGCTCTGTCCAAAGTTGCACGAACCTTTTTCAATTTGAGCGGCGCCCACACCAACGAAGCCCTCCAGAAGATCGAACGCGATCTTGCTCCAAAGCTTGCCAAGCACAGCTCCGACACACTGCTCAACGCCAAACTCTACAACCGGATTGCCACTCTTTGGGATGAAAAAGACTCCCTCGGATTGCCCCCCGAAGATGCCAAGGTCCTGGAACGTTATTACAAGATGTTCCAGCGCGCAGGAGCCGGGCTGGAAGCAGATGGCAAGGCCCGCATGGCAGAGCTCTCGCAAAAACTTGCAACACTCGGCACCTCCTTTTCGCAGAACGTTCTGAAAGATGAGTCCGAGTACCAACTGGTTCTAGAAACCGAGGAAGATCGCACCGGACTGCCAGACTTTCTGATTGCAGCCGCCGCAGAAGCCGCAAAGGAACGGGGCCTGGACGGCAAGCATGTCATCACCCTCTCCCGTTCTTCGATTGAACCGTTCCTGCAGTTCTCAACCAACCGGCGCCTGCGCGAAGAAGCGTTCAAGGCATGGTCTGCCCGCGGTGAGAACGGGGGCGACACGGACAACCGCGCAATCATCAAGGATACCCTGGAGCTGCGCGCTGAAAGAGCCAGGCTTTTGGGTTTTGACAGCTTCGCCGCCTTCAAGCTGGACGACACGATGGCCAAGACACCGGAAAACGTCCGCGATCTCTTGACCAAGGTCTGGACGCCGGCTGTTGCTCGCGCGAACGAGGAAGCAGAAAAACTCGGCGAGATGGCTCAGAGCCTGGGCGAAAACCATGAGATCGAGGCATGGGACTGGCGGTTCTATTCAGAGAAGGTCCGCAAGGCGGAGCACGATCTCGATGAAGCCGAGCTGAAGCCTTATCTGCAGCTCGACAAGATAATCGAAGCGGCATTTGACACGGCAACCCGCCTCTTCGGTGTCACCTTCCGGGAACTCAAGGACATGCCCGTCTACCATCCGGATGTTCGGGCCTTTGAAGTCTTGAACCCTGACGGGAGCCATAAAGGCTTGTTCCTCGGTGACTATTTCGCTCGTCCCTCGAAACGTTCCGGCGCCTGGATGAGTGCGTTCCGCTCTCAGCACAAGCTGAACGGCGGTGACACACCGATCATCGTCAATGTCATGAACTTCTCCAAGGGCGCATCGGGTGAAGCCACGCTTCTGACATTTGATGATGCGCGCACTCTCTTCCATGAGTTCGGACACGGGCTGCACGGGCTTCTGTCGGATGTCACTTACCCGATGATCTCCGGAACATCGGTCGCACGCGATTTTGTCGAGCTGCCATCGCAGCTCTACGAACACTGGCTGTCAGAACCTGAAGTTCTCTCCAAGTTTGCCGTTCACTACAAAACCGGCGAACCGATGCCAAAAGCGTTGCTCGACAAATTGCTTGCCGCCGCGAACTTCAATCAAGGTTTTGCGACCGTGGAATATACGGCCTGCGCCCTTCTCGATCTGGAACTTCATTTGCTGGACGATCCGTCGAGCTTTGATCCGGTCGCGTTCGAAAAGGCCGAACTTGCAAAGATTGGTATGCCGAAAGCGATCACCATGCGCCACCGCATCCCGCATTTTCAGCATGTCTTCTCCGGCGACGGCTATTCATCCGGATATTACAGCTATATGTGGTCAGAGGTGATGGACGCAGATGCTTTCGGCGCTTTCAAGGAAGCTGGTGACATCTTCGACAAGGACACAGCGGACAAGCTCCTGACCAACATCTATTCCGCTGGCGGACGTCCAGATCCGGAAGACGCTTATGTCGCGTTCCGCGGCCGCGCCCCAAAAATCGACGCCCTTCTGGAAGGCCGCGGCCTCGCCGCAGCCTAAATCGCGAAACATGCAGTCCCGGCCCCCGCGCCGGGACCATGATTTTTTGAGCCCGGCGCAAGACCGGGTCGGCAGATCCGACCTATTAACTTCATGCAATCGATTGTCCAACCAACGAGTTTCTGATTATGCAGACCTCGCCCACTATGTCCGACGCCACCTCGAAACTTCTCCGTCTCGGTTTGGTCATTGGCGGTTTGAGCGGGGCTTCGGGCGTCGCGTTTTTGGCTCTCTCGGCGCATGCGGATACGACCGGTCTGATGAAGACCGCAGCACACATGCTGCTCTTCCACGCACCCGTCTTTCTAGGGATGGGACTAGTCGCGCAGATCCGGCGTGTTCCGTTTTTGCCGGTTGCCTTTGCGCTTATGGTCGTAGGCATCACCCTGTTCAGCGGCGACTTAATCGCACGCGCCACAATCGGCAACCGCCTTTTTCCGATGGCGGCCCCGACTGGCGGGATGCTGACAATCGCAAGCTGGATCGCACTGGCTCTCAGTGCGGTCCAGATAAAGCCGAGATGACTGGACCTACTTCAAGCGCGCGGCATGCCAGGCGACATGATCGCGGGCAAACGTCGAGACGAAATAGTAGGAATGATCGTAGCCCGGTTGCAGACGGAAGCTGTGGGCTGTCTTTGTCTCAGCAAGTGCCGCGGCCAGCGCCTCGGGTTTAAGCAGATCGTAGAACTGGTCATCTGCGCCCTGGTCAATGAGGATGTCCTCAACCCAGCCCTTCTCCTTCAAGAGATACACAGCGTCGTGCGCCGTCCATAGGGTCTCATCGTCTCCGAGATAGGCACCGAGTTGTTTGCGTCCCCAGTCGGACTGGCTCGGGTTTGCGATCGGTGAGAAGGCCGACAAGGACCGGTACTGGCTCGGGTATTTCATCGCCAGGGTCAGCGCACCGTGCCCCCCCATGGAGTGCCCGGTAATGCCGTGGTGGATCGACACCGGGAACTGTGCCTGCACAAGATCGCGCAGCTCTGTGGCGATGTAGGTTTCCATCTGGAAATGCGGTGCCCAGGGGCCTTGCGTCGCGTTGACGTAAAAACCGGCCCCCTGCCCCAAATCATAGGCCTCGTCGTTGGCAACACCCTCGCCGCGCGGGCTGGTGTCCGGAAAGACGATCGCAAGGCCAAATTCCGCGGCATGCGCCTGAAGACCCGCCTTGGTCATCGCGTTTTCATGGGTACAGGTCAGCCCAGACAAATACCAAAGGCACGGCACTGGCCCGTTTTTGGCCTGCGGCGGAATATAGACCGCAAACGTCATCTCGCCGTCGGTCGCCGTGCTCTCATGGCTGTAGACGCCCTGAACGCCGCCAAAACATTTGTTTTCAGAAAGGGTTTTCATGGAAACTCCATTAAAACGTTAGCGTCCGCACCGTCAAAGCTTCCGGTACATGACAAGCGCATCGACATAGCCGTCGCGCGGATGATGAAATGCCTCTGGCAACCGGCCAACGATATCAAATCCGTATCGCTGCCAGATCTCCACTGCACGCGTATTTATCGAGACGACAAAGTTGAACTGCATCGCCCGAAACCCATCTGCCTTCGCAGTCTCGAGCGAATGTTCCAGCATCAGTCTGGCAACGCCCAGGCCTTGCGCGGCAGCGGCGGTGACAAACCCGCAATTGCAAACATGTGAGCCACCGCCCTTCTGGTTTCGAACGATGTAATAGGTGCCCAGAAGCTCACCGTCCCGTTCAACCACAAAGACCTTTTTGCCGCCCGTCCAATAGGCAAGCGCACCGGCACGGTCGATATCGGGATCGACCGTGTAGGTTTCACCGGCTGCGAAGACGGGCTCCAGCATATCCCAAATGCCGTTCCCATCTTCCGCGCGAGCGGGTCTGACAATGAGATCCGTCACAGGCTTAGTAGAGCACCACTGAGCGGATCGACTCGCCTTTATGCATCAGATCAAAGCCCTTGTTGATGTCCTCAAGCGGCATGGTGTGCGTGATCATCGGATCGATTTCGATCTTGCCGTCCATGTACCAGTCAACGATCTGCGGCACGTCCGTGCGTCCGCGTGCGCCACCGAACGCCGTACCTTTCCAGACCCGTCCGGTGACCAGCTGGAACGGACGCGTGGCAATCTCGGCACCGGCCGGCGCCACACCAATGATGATCGACTCGCCCCAGCCTTTGTGGGCAGATTCCAGCGCGGTCCGCATGACATTGACGTTGCCGGTCGCATCGAATGTGTAATCCGCACCGCCCTTTGTGAGGTTCACCAGATACGGTACCAGGTCTTCTTCCACCTCGGACGGATTGACGAAGTCGGTCATGCCGAAACGCTCAGCCATTTCTTTCTTGGCCGGGTTCAAGTCAACGCCAACGATCTGGTCCGCTCCGGCAAGCCGCAGTCCCTGAATGACGTTCAGACCAATGCCGCCGAGGCCAAAAACAATCGCGCGCGATCCAATCTCGACCTTGGCCGTGTTGATCACGGCGCCGATGCCAGTCGTGACGCCGCAGCCGATGTAGCAAACCTTGTCGAACGGGGCGTCCGGGTTAATCTTTGCCAGCGCGATCTCCGGAACAACGGTGTAGTTCGCGAAAGTGGATGTGCCCATGTAGTGCAGGATCGGGTCGCCATCGAGCGTGGAGAACCGGGAAGACCCGTCCGGCATAAGGCCCTGGCCCTGCGTGGACCGGATTGCCTGACAAAGGTTGGTTTTCGGGTTGAGACAGTATTCGCACGTCCGGCACTCCGGCGTGTAGAGCGGGATCACATGATCGCCCGGCTTCAGGGTCGTGACGCCCTTGCCGACTTCGACAACAACACCTGCGCCTTCGTGGCCGAGAATCGCCGGAAAGAGACCTTCCGGGTCCGCACCGGACAACGTAAACTCATCCGTATGGCAAATGCCAGTTGCCTTGACTTCCACCAGAACCTCAAAACCCCGCGGGCCTTCCAGGTTGACTGTGGTTACTTCGAGGGGCTTGCCGGCGCCCACTGCCACGGCTGCACGAACTTGCATTTGACGATCTCCCTAAATGCTATTGACCCGCACAGTTACTCCGAGCGCGATCATTTGCAAGAACCGGGACGACATCCAATGTCGGATTTACGCATTCAAGAGCGCCGGTTTGTTCCTTGCTGCGCCAAAAAACAGCCCAAGGCCTCGCATTTTTCGCGTGTTTTCAGCATGTCCAATCCTGCGGAAAACCTGTGCCAGCGAATATGTCGCTTTCAGACCAACAAGCGACCGAAACCTGATATGCAGATGGGCATGCAATCGCGAATATGCGCACCAACGGACACAGCTTGCCGAATGGCAATTGCCGGTGCCCATAGGACATGAACACAAGGACCGGACCGCGACCGTCTTTCCAACTTGAAAGGCAGTGATGGTCCAAAACGTGCGGAGCCGCTCTTTATGAAGCGTTATTCCTTCCTGGAACTGGCAAAAAATGCCTTTTCCGCGCACCAGAACTGGGGCCGCCAATGGCGCGCGCCGGAGCCCAAAGCCGAGTATGACGTGGTCATCATCGGCGCCGGTGGCCATGGTCTTGCTACCGCCTATTACCTTGCCAAGGAACACGGCGTTCGCAACGTCGCGGTCCTTGAAAAAGGTTGGCTTGGCGGCGGCAACACGGGCCGGAACACGACCATCGTGCGCTCTAACTATCTCTGGGAAGAAAGCGCGGCGCTCTACAATCACGCAATTGATTTGTGGGACGGCCTGTCGCAGGAGTTGAACTACAACGTCATGTACTCCGCGCGTGGCGTCATGATGCTGGCCCACACGGTCCACGACGTTCAGGTCGCACAGCGCCACATTCACGCCAACCGGTTGGCGGGCGTTCAAAACGAATGGCTGACGCCGGAACAGGCCAAGGAATACTGCCCTCCGCTCAACATCTCCAAGGACATTCGCTATCCGGTGATGGGCGCCGCCCTTCAGCGCGTTGGCGGTACCGCCCGTCACGATGCGGTGGCCTGGGGCTATGCGCGTGGCGCGGACGACATGGGCGTCGACATTATCCAGAATTGCCTTGTCACCGGGATCAAGCGCGGGGCTGATGGCGCCGTTGAGGGTGTTGAAACGGCCAAGGGCTTTATCAAGGCCAAGAAGGTCGCCGTAGTGGCTGCCGGCAACACCACGACCGTCATGGATATGGCCGGTGTCCGGATGCCGCTGGAGTCTTTCCCGCTGCAGGCACTCGTCTCCGAACCGGTCAAACCGGCTTTCCCATGTGTGGTGATGTCGAACACGATCCATGCCTACATTTCCCAATCCGACAAGGGCGAGCTGGTGATTGGTGCGGGAACGGACCAGTTCATCTCCTACAGCCAGACGGGCGGCATCCACATTTCCAACCATACAATTGACGCGATCTGCGAACTCTTCCCGCACTTCCGGCGCATGCGCATGTTGCGCAACTGGGGTGGCATCGTGGACGTAACCCCCGATCGCTCACCAATCCTGTCCAAAACGCCGGTCCAGGGTCTTTACGTGAACTGCGGCTGGGGCACAGGCGGTTTCAAGGCAACACCGGGCTCTGGACACGTTTTTGCGCATACAATTGCCAAAGACGAACCGCATCCGATCAATGCACCTTTCACCATCGACCGCTTCAAAACGGGTCGCCTGATCGACGAAGCGGCCGCTGCCGCCGTGGCACACTAAGGGGAGAATACAGACATGTTGTTGGTTTACTGCCCTTACTGCCAGGTAGAGCGTCCGGAAACCGAGTTTTCCTGCCGCGGCCAGGCGCACATTGCCCGCCCGTCCGACCCTGCAGAAGTCACTGATGAAGGTTGGGTTGAGTACCTCTACATGCGCGACAACACCAAGGGTGTTTACGCGGAACGCTGGCGCCACATCCATGGTTGTGGCCGGTTCTTCAACGCCGTCCGTCACACCGTGAGCGACGACTTCCTGAAGTTTTACAAGGCTGGCGAACCGATGCCGGACCTTGATGAATTGGCCAAGGAGGCCGGCAAATGAGCCAGCCATTCCGTACTGAAAAAGGCGGCCGGATCGACCGCGGCGAACAGCTGACCTTCACCTTCGACGGCGAAGAAATGCAGGGCCACAAGGGCGACACCCTTGCCTCTGCACTGCTGGCAAACGGTGTTCACCTGGTCGGGCGGTCCTTCAAGTACCACCGTCCGCGCGGCATCGTGACAGCAGGCTCCGAAGAGCCGAACGCACTGGTCGGCGTGTACCGCAAGGGCGATCAGACCCCGAACCTGCGGGCAACACAGGTGGAAGTCTACCAAGGCCTTGAGGCGATCTCGCAAAACCGTTTCCCGTCGCTCGGCTTCGATGTCGGCGCGGTCAACGATCTCATGTCCCCGCTGTTTCCAGCCGGCTTCTACTACAAGACCTTCATGTGGCCGAAGGCGTTCTGGGACCGGGTGTATGAGCCGGTCATCCGCGCAGCAGCCGGTCTTGGGAAACCGCCAAAGAACCCGGATCACGACACCTACGGCAATATCTACGCGCATTGCGATGTACTGGTAGCAGGGTCGGGACCAGCTGGTCTTGCCGCAGCGGTGGCCGCAGCTGAAACCGGCGCCAAGGTCATACTGTGTGATGAGCAGGCGGAATTTGGCGGTTCGCTTCTGTCGGACGAAAACGCAACCATCGACGGCAAAACCCCGATCGAGTGGGTCCAGGAAACTGTTGCCAAGTTGGCATCTATGGACAACGTCACGCTTTTGTCCCGGACGACTGCGTTTGGCTACTTCGCGCACAACTACATCGCTCTTGCCGAGCGTGTAACCGAGCACCTCAGCGACCCGGATCCCAAGCTGCCGCGCGAACGCCTCTGGCAGGTTCGCGCCAAGGAGGTGGTGATCGCCTCCGGTGCGATCGAACGCCCGATGGTGTTCCCGGAAAACGACCGCCCGGGCATCTTGCTCGCGGAGGCGGGCCGGACCTATCTCAACCGCTATGGTGTCAAGGTCGGCAACAAGGTGCTTGTCGCAACCGCTTGTGACACTGCCTGGCAGGCGGCTTTCGACCTCGCAGATCACGGCGTGGACGTCGTGGCCATCGCCGACTTGCGCGAAACCCCGCCGGAAAACCTGGTGGCCATTGCGCAGGCTCGAGGCATTCGGGTTGAAGCTGGTTGTGTCGTCACCGGAACGCTCGGACGCAAACGGGTCAAGGCCGCCCTGCTCGGCCGCTTGATGACCTCCGGCCAGGTCGCATCCGCTGGTCAGGTCGCATGCGACGCAATCCTGATGTCGGGCGGCTGGACGCCAACCGTAAGCCTTTACTCTCAGTCCCGCGGCAAGGTTGTCTGGGACGAAACCGTTGGTGCTTACGTGCCTGGAAAATCCGTTCAGAACGAACGCTCGGCTGGAGCCGCTAAAGGTCTCTACGGCCTTCAGGCAACACTCGACGACGGCTATGCTGCTGGTGAAACAGCGGCAAAAGCTGCGATCGGCAAGGAAGCCAAGGTCACCTATGCGGCGGCCTCCGGCGGGGAAGCCGGCCAAGGCGCTGTTCTCGGTGCCCTGCCCCATGACCGCAATGCCTCGCGCGTGAAAGCGTTTGTCGACTACCAGAACGACGTGACCGCCAAGGATATCAAACTCGCCGCACGCGAAGGCATGCAGTCGATCGAGCACATCAAGCGCTACACGACGACCGGCATGGCGACGGACCAGGGGCGTCTGTCCAACATGAATGCGCTGTCCATCGCCTCTGGCGCTCTGGAAAAGCCGATTGTGGATGTCGGTCTGACGACCTTCCGCCTACCCTACACGCCAACAACCTTTGGTCTGTTTGCAGGTGTTGCCCGCGGCGATCATTTCGATCCGGTCCGCAAGACCCCGTCCCACGACTGGGTTGTCGCCAATGGCGGCGTTTATGAAGACGTCGGACAGTGGAAACGGACTTGGTACTTCCCGAAATCGGGCGAGGACATGCATGCAGCCGTCGCCAGGGAATGCGCTACTGTACGTGAAAGCGTTGGCCTGTTTGATGCGTCCACTCTTGGCAAGATCGAGGTAGTCGGGCCCGATGCCGCCGAATTCCTGGAGCGGATGTACACCAACCCTTGGAAAAAGCTGGCGCCGGGCCGCTGCCGCTATGGCCTCTTGCTGAATGATGCCGGCTTCATCGTCGACGATGGTGTCATTGGCCGTCTGGCAGACGACCGCTTCCATGTGACCACGACCACCGGCGGTGCGCCGAGCGTCTTTGCAACGATGGAAGACTACCTGCAGACCGAATGGCCGGATCTCGATGTCTGGATCACCTCCACCACTGAGCAATACGCAGTGGCCGCAGTTCAGGGACCTAAGGCCCGTGAGGTGATCGCCCCGTTCATCGAAGGTATCGACCTGTCCGCAGAGGCTTTCCCGCACATGAGCGTCAAGGAAGGCACCTTCTGCGGTGTTCCGTGCCGCCTGTTCCGCATCTCCTTTACCGGCGAACTCGGGTTCGAGATCAATGTCCCGCGCCGCCATGGCAAGATGATGTGGGAAACGCTGGCCGGTGAAATCGAAAAGCACAACGGCACCGCTTATGGCACGGAGACCATGCACGTTCTGCGCGCCGAAAAGGGTTACATCATCGTCGGTCAGGACACCGATGGCACTGTCACCCCGCAAGACGCCGGCATGAGCTGGGCCATCGGCAAGAAAAAGCACGACTTCGTCGGCAAACGCGGCCTAGAACGCCCGGATCTTGTTGCCGATAACCGCAAGCAGTTTGTCGGCCTCCTGACCAAGGATCCGAAGGTCAAGTTGGAAGAAGGCGCACAGATCACTGTTGCGCAAAACCCGGCCACCGGAACACCAGCGGAAGGTCATGTGACTTCATCTTACTACAGTCCCGCCATGGGCCGGACGATCGCTTTGGCGATCGTGAAAAACGGCCATGCCCTTCATGGCAAGTCGCTTTATGTGCCCATGCCGGATGGCGGCATCGAGGTGCAAGTGACCAGCCCAATATTCTTTGACAAGGAAGGAGCGCGGCTCAATGTCTGATCTTCTTGCCAGTGACGTCATCACGCCGGATGCCGGCGAAACACCGCTCCTCAGCCTTCCGGATGTCTCAGTTCTGAAGGCAGCGCCGATGACACGGCTGTCGCTCCGGTTGCGCGAAGCTGCCATCCCGGCGGCGGGTGAAGCTTTCGGCGCGAAATTGCCGGTGACCCCGCTCGGTGCGGAAACCTCGGCAAAACGGGCAGCGCTTTGGATGGGGCCGGACGAATGGACGCTGTTGGCGCCTGAAGATGAGCTTCAGGCGGTGTTTGACGGGATCGAGACCAAGCTCGATGGTCAGCCGCACTCCCTCACCGACATTTCGCACCGATCAGAAGCTTTGATCGTGTCAGGTCCAAAGGCCAGCTGGTTGCTCAACACCGGGATATTCATCGATTTCTCGCTGGAAAAATTCCCGGTTGGCACGGTGACCCGGACAATCTTCCACAAGTCTCCAGTCATGATCTGGCGCACGGGTGAAGACACATTCGTGGTCGAGGCTTGGGTTTCTTTCATGGACTATGTTGCCGGCATCCTTGTCGAAAGCGCCCAGGAGTTGGCCGCGGCCTGATTCATTAAAGGTCCGGTTGGCGCTCTGAGCGCCAGCCGGTTCAGGTTTGTTGCTTGAAATTTTAACGTCTTGCCTGCAAATGTGCTGATCATGCTGAAGATCGGCTCCTACAACATACAAAAATCGATTGGTGTCGATGCGCGGCGGCGGCCAGACCGGACATTGAAGGTTATTGGTGAGCTGCAATGCGACGTGATCGCCCTGCAGGAAGCCGACAAACGCTTCGGACCTCGTGAGAGCACTCTCGACCGCGATCATATTCTTGCGCAGACCAACTTCCGCCCAGTGCCCTTTGCGGTTGGCGAACACAGCCTCGGCTGGCATGGGAATGCTATTTTGGTCCGGCAAGGCATTGAGATTCTGAATCACCGGCGGATTGAATTGCCAACCTTGGAGCCGCGGGGTGCCGTGGCTGTAGATTTGGCAGTGGAGGATCAGAAGATCCGGGTCGCCGCCATGCACCTCAGCCTGATTGGTCATTTCCGCAAGAAACAGATTTCCTCGCTGATGCACCAGCTTCACGAAGACCTGGATTACCTGCCGACCATTTTGATCGGCGATCTGAACGAATGGCGCGATGATGCCAAAAGCATCCGCCTCCTGGAAAAACGCTACGAAGTCACAACGCCCGGCCGGAGCTTTCCAAGCCCCCTGCCCGTCGGCAGTCTGGATCGGATCATAACCAGTCCGGAATTCACCGTTCAAAAGGCCGGGGTTCACAAATCAAAGACAGCGCGGATCGCGTCAGATCATCTTCCCGTTTGGGCAGAGCTCGCCCTTGAGCCAACAGGCCACCTTGCCTGAATCTCTGGCGCTGGACGACTGCGTGCTATTGTGTGACCAGCAGATAGTCGAACACATGAAAGAGCCCCGCCGATAGGAGCGCACACGCAGGGACCGTGACGATCCAGGCACCGATGATGGTGACCAGGTTGGTCCGGCGTACCAAAAGCCTGCGGCGACGCTCCTCCCGGTTGCGGATAGGCTGATGGCGCTTGCCATTCACCTTCTGCGGGACGAACCGGTTTCTGTACCACTCGCGAAACAGACCAACGCCAAAAATTGCGCCCACCGCGATATGCGTCGACGAGACTGGCAACCCGAGCCCGGACGCGGTCAGCACCGTTCCAGATGTTGCCAGCGTGACGCAGAACGCCCGGATCGGGTTCAGCTTGGTAATCCGTTTGCCGACAACTGTTACAAGACGGCGGCCAAACAGTAAAAGGCCGGCTGAAATACCAAAGGCTCCGACAGCGCTCACCCATAGCGGTGCAACCGGGTTGAGCTGGCCGAGAATCCAGTAGTGCAGATCGTTGATTTCGTCAGACTGGCTGTTGACGATCGCCGCCAGCGGACCGATCGCGTTCGCAACGTCGTTCGCGCCATGCGCAAACGACAGCAGCGCTGCTGAACAAATCAATGGGATCGCAAAAAGAGAGCGCAAAGACTGTGTTCTATTGTCGAGAAACAAAGCCTGACTGGCAACCACGCGCCGGTAAATGGCCCAGACGACAGCCCCGGCAACAATCGGTGCGAGCGTTGCCGGGACAAACGGCAAGACGATCAGCCGATGAAGGCCTTTGTGGGTCATGTAAGCGGTAAAGGTCGCAGCCAAGCCGCCTAGAAGAATAGGCAACCAGAAACGCGCCGCGGCGAGCTTGTCGTCCGTGTAGATGACCTTGGTATTGATGAACCCAAGGAGCAGCGCTGCGACAATGCCCCCCAAGAAAGGTGATGCAACCCAGGTGGCTGCTATAACCCCGAGCGTTGACCAGTTGATCGCAGCAAAGCTGCTTGCCGCAACGCCGGCGCCAACGACACCACCGATAATCGTATGGGTCGTGGAGACAGGCGCGCCAATAAGCGTTGCAATGTTGATCCAGATCGCCGCCGCAGCCATGGCAGTCAGCATCGCTTTCATGAAGCGGAAGTTTTCAGGGATGTCATCTGGCGCGATGATCT
Organism: Roseibium sp.; assembly: GCF_965276855.1. Taxonomy (GTDB): domain Bacteria; phylum Pseudomonadota; class Alphaproteobacteria; order Rhizobiales; family Stappiaceae; genus Roseibium. The sequence goes on along the minus strand of NZ_OZ255700.1, from coordinate 4,970,690 downwards.
CGGTTGAAATCGTGGTGACCACGTCACCACCAGCCAACAACGCGCCAGCACTTTCGCAAATCGCAGCGATGATCAGCGCCGTTGTTATGCTGACCACCCGCGCGCCGACTGCAGGCCCGACATTGTTGGCAACATCGTTGGCGCCGATGGTGATAGCGAGATAGCCGCCGACCGTTGCACCAGTAACCAGGATCAGAACATTGGATACATCCGACGCTGCAAATTGAAGGGATGCAAGGATTGCGCAGACCGCCAAAAAGCAGATGGCAAGACCGGGCGCTATCAGGCGCCGGCCCATCGCTTCTGCAGCATCGCCAAGAAACCCGACCCGGTCGAGATCCTTATCGAGTGCCTTTGGTGTCAGGTTGTCCCCCGAACGCACAGTACCCGTCTTTCAGATCCGTTCACCGGCTGCCTATCGCACGAGGACCTTCGGGACCGTACCGCGCCGGAGTAAACTGAATATGCCAGCAGCCTTGCAACAGCCTTGCGACGCAGACGTGTCACAGACCGCTCAAACGTTCTGACAGATCGATTAGAAAAGCTGGTTGCGATGCCGCTTCAAGAAACGCCGCAAGGCCGGTTCATCAGCCTTTTCAATGGCCTCAGAGACAGGCATCCAAATCCGCTTGCGTTGCCCCAGCTCAGGAAAATTATCGACTTGGCTTTCAAACTCCACCTTGAACACAAGCACTTTGGTGCGCAGTTTCAAGCCACTTGCGAGCCCCTTGTAGGACCGAAAACTGCCCAGAGGCCGATGATCTGCAGTGCCGATCACCCCAGCCTCTTCATAAGCTTCAAGCAGAGCCGTCTCGAAGGCCGGCATGTCCGCCTCGGGCCATCCTTTCGGTAAAATCAGCCGGCCGGTGTCCCGTGTCGACACGAGAAGGATCTCATGCTCTTGTTCGCCCTTCCGGCAACACAACGCCGCGATCTGCAGGCGTGCCGGTTTGACAAACAAACCAGCAAAACCGCGCAGCCACGAGGCGTCGAACGCCGATATCGTCGGGGCAAAAGCCATACCAATCCCAGAGTGGTGAAGTTGAGACGCTGGCTTATATAGCGCAGTTTGTTTGCCGTCTAGCAAAAAACGCACATTGTGCGCATATGCGCATTAAAACTACGCAATGAGTGTCACATTTTTAAAAGTGTTACGTTTTCGGCCGTCCAAGCACCTGGCCAAACCTCTGCACCGCCGTCGCGCAAGGCTCGAATCACGCCGACTGGAACTGGCGTGGTTAGAAATAATTCTTCACCGCCGACGCCGCCTGTCGGCTTCAGTTCAGCGCCAACACCTTCGAATCCAAGCTCTTCTTCACACGGCACATAGAGCGCTGCGCCCGAAACATTGGTCTCGTTCTGCGTTGTGCCATCGGCTCGTCCGACAACGCCGCAGGCTGCAACGGCGCACATCAATTCGACCGCCCGCGCTTTTGCACAACCGAACACACGGTGATAGCCGGAGAGTTTTTCCGTCATCGACGGTACGAGGATGAGGTCGACTTTTTCTTTGGCAAGAAGACAGCTCAGCGCTGGCATTTCAATGTCCAGGCAGATCAGGATGGCCATCTTCAGACCATCCAGCTCAAACACCTTCAGCTCCGTTCCAGGCACCAGATGCCAGATGTCTTCTTCCTGCTCAAAGGGTGTGAGGCTCAATTTATCCTGTCGGATTTCGCGGCCATCAGCGGTCAGCAGCACCGCAGTGTTTGTGATCCCCTTGGGTGTTTTCACCGGCCATGTCCCGGCCAACAATGAAACGCCTGTCTTTTGCGGCAATTCGGACAGCAGCGGAAACAGATCGTCACCAACATCAGCCAGAAAGCCCATTTCCTGATCTGGCCGAAGACCCTCCGGTTTGAAGGCAAGGCTTGTCTCGGCGAGGTATTCCGGCAGGACGAGAAGTTTTGCGCCTTCCGACGCTGCCCTCTCGAGCCCCTCCGCAATCATGTCCGCTAGCGCGGCCACAGATCTGGGCGCTCTACCGAGATTGAAGGACCAAAGTGAAATCGGATATTCGGTCATGCTGCCCGCCCCATTTGAGTACCAAGCAGCCGACATAACTGGACCTTGCGTATCAGTTCAAGGCTGATACTGGACAGTTTGGTTCAGCTCGCGAACAAGGCGACAAAAAACGTCAAAAGAATCAAGAAACCGGTATTTATGAACCACGGCTTGGGTTCGGCCGGAAGCGCCCGCAACTTTGCAGATTTTCTAACTTCGCGAACACCTTCAAGAGCCCGGTCTGTGCGCCGGTCGATCTCGCGGAAATACGGTGCCAACTCATTCTGAGTACGCATACTCAACCCTCACGATTCCTTCGTGAGATGAACGCTACGGCAAGGGTGTTAGAGGGAGGTTAATTGCAGCGGATAACAAACTCCTTGAACAGATCTTGAGCCCATGATGGATTGGTCACGGTTCTTGACGGAGGATGCCATGGTCGAACTGCCGACACTCATCACCTACAGTCTCATTGTACTTGGGTTTGTATTCATTCCAGGTCCGGCAACCCTTTTGACAATCGCACGGGCCACAACGTCGGGACCAAAAGTCGGCATCGCGACAGGCGCCGGGATCGCAGCTGGCGACATCGTTCACACATTGCTCGCTGTATTCGGCCTCTCAGCGATCATCGCGGCCTCAGCTCTTCTGTTTTCGGTGATCAAATACGTCGGTGCCGCCTATCTGATTTACCTTGGCATCAAAGCCATCACTTCGAAGGTTGCTCCGTCATTCGGAGACGGCATTGCGGACGTAAGCACTGGGACAGCCTTTCGCCAGGCTTTCATTTCGGAGATTCTAAACCCAAAAACCGCCCTCTTCTTTTTGGCGTTTTTGCCGCAGTTCGTGCAGCCCGAAAATGGTTACGTGCTGCTTCAACTGACAATTCTCGGATTTATTTTTGTCGCCCTCGGGCTATTCAGCACGATCGTCTTTGCCTTGGGCGCCGGTACACTTGGCGGATTGGTCCGGCGCAATCCCGTCATCTTGAAATGGCAAGGAAAAGCCGTCGGGACGATTTTCTGCATTCTCGGTGTTCGACTGGCGTTGCAGGAACGTTAAAGCCTGGTCTTTTGCGGGTCCGCAACGTCCAGAATGCGTAGCTGCACTTTCGGTGTCCCCTGCCAGGTGTCAATGGACAGGGTCCCCGCAATGTGCAGGTTGCGGCCACGGCCTTCTAGAAGCAACTGGCCGTGAGGCTTGTCCTCTGCCTTGAAGCAAATCCCCTTGAGCGCAGTGCCGTCACCAGCCGCAAGTGTCGCCCGAACATGGCCCTTGCCCACAACATCGGCAAAGGAGACCCGGTGCGCGGGAAATGCAAACACGGGCTCGGAATGACCCGCGCCGTAGGGGCCTGCTTTTTCCAGCATATTCATCAGATCGAGGTTTGCGCCCGTTGCAGTCAGTGCCGCGTCGATCTTCAGTTCCCGGTGCGCGGTTGCGGCTTCAACATCATCTTTTAGGGCGTCGTTGAAGAAGGCTTCCAGATCTGCAGCCTTTTCCTGGCGGACCGTCAACCCTGCCGCCATGGCATGTCCGCCGCCCTTTTCCAAAAGCCCGTCGTCGACAGCCTGCCGCACAGCTTTGCCAAGATCGACACCGTTGATCGACCGTCCGGATCCAGTCCCCTTGCCCGTTTCATCATAGGCAATTGCAAAGGCTGGCCGGCGATGCGCTTCCTTGAGCCGCGACGCGATCAGGCCGACGATCCCCGGGTGCCAATCGTTGGATCCTGTCAATAGAACGGCCGGGTCCCGCTGTTCGATGGCCATAGCGGCCTCGGCTCCCGCCTGTTCGAGCATTACAGCTTCCATCGCCTGACGCTCGGTGTTTAGCTGATCAAGACGTTCGGCAATAGCGCGAGCCTCATGCGGGTCCGCTGTGGTCAAAAGCCTCGCACCCAGGGCCGCATCACCAATCCGGCCACCCGCATTAATTCGCGGACCGATCAGGAACCCCAGATGATAAGGGGCCGGTTTTCCGCTCACCCGCGCGGCATCGGCCAGCGCAGTCAGACCGTGGTTCTGCCGCTGATGCATGACTGCCAACCCACGCGTTACATAAGCGCGGTTCAAGCCCTGGAGCGGAACCACATCACACACAGTGCCGAGTGCCACCAAGTCCAGCAGTGCCATCAGATCCGGCGCCTGACGGCCGTTGAACACGCCCCGCTGACGCAGCTCGCGGTTCAGTCCGACAATAAAGAGGAATGTGACGCCGACGGCCGCCAAGTGCCCCTGCCCCGACAGATCATCCTGCCGGTTCGGATTGACCAGCGCCCGCACATCGGGCAGCGTTTCACCAACTTGGTGGTGGTCAATCACCACGACGTCGAGGTTGAGCTTGCTGGCCGTCTCAAAGGCTTCAAAAGATGTGCTGCCGCAATCCAGCGTAATCAGCAGTTCCGCACCGCCCGCCTGGAGGTTCTCGATTGCAGGTCCGTTTGGGCCGTACCCCTCAATGATCCTGTCGGGAATATGGATGACCGGATCAAGCCCCATCCATTGGAGATACTTTGCCAGTACCGCGGACGAGGTGGCGCCATCGACGTCGTAGTCGCCGAAGATCGCTATCTTCTTCCCTGCCTGAACCGCATCGGCTACGCGAGCCACAGCTGCGTCCATGTCGACGAGACTGCTCGGATCCGGCATCAAGGTCTTGAGGGATGGTTCGAGAAACGCCGAAGCGTCTTCAGCAGCAACACCGCGCGCTGCCATGACACGGGCCAAAACGTCAGGCAGCCCGTGCTGTTGCGAGATCGCCATCGCGGCGCGTGTTTCAGCGGCGCTCAGGCGCTCCCGCCATGCATTTTCATTGGCGGAGCGGGCAACCCCGAGTACGAGCCGCCCTTTATCGTCTTCGCCAAATCCTGTCAGCATGCGTTCAGACTTAGTCCAGGTGGAATTTTTCCAGCTGTGTGTGCTGGGCCTTGATGTAGCGGACAGTCCCCGTAGAGGACCGCATGACCACAGTGTGCGTGGTGATGTGATTGCGGCCGAAGCGCACGCCCTGCAGGAAGTTGCCGTCCGTCACACCGGTTGCGGCGAACAGAACGTCCGGACCGGCCATTTCTTCCAGCGTGTATTTTTTCTTGATGTCGTCAATGCCCATACGGTGGGCACGTTCGACCTGCTCGTCGCGGGTGATCACCAGACGGGACTGCATTTGACCGCCGATACAGCGCAACGCCGCAGCCGCCAGAACGCCTTCCGGAGCACCGCCGATACCTGCGTAAAGATCGATGCCGGTTTCCTCCGGATCGGTGGTGTGGATCACACCAGCCACATCGCCATCGCCAATTAGGCGGATCGCAGCACCGGTCGCCCGGATTTCTTCAATCAAACGTGCATGGCGCGGACGGTCGAGGACACAGGCCGTCACTTCTTCGATCTTGACGCCTTTTTCCTTGGCGACAGCGGCCAGATTGTCCGCAATCGGCGCATCCAGATCAATCAGGCCCTCAGAATAGCCCGGACCGATCGCAATCTTGTCCATGTAGCTGTCCGGCGCATTCAAAAGGTCACCTTCCGGAGCCAGCGCGATGACAGCGAGAGAGTTCGGCAGGTTCTTTGCGCAGATGGTCGTGCCTTCCAGCGGGTCCAAAGCGATGTCCACTTTCGGGCCCTGCTTGGTGCCGACATTCTCGCCGATGTAGAGCATCGGAGCTTCGTCACGCTCACCTTCGCCGATCACAACCGTGCCGTCGATCGGAAGACGGTTCAATTCACGGCGCATCGCATCAACAGCTGCCTGGTCGGCGGCCATTTCATCGCCATGACCGCGCAACCGGGCGGCTGAAACAGCTGCTCTTTCGGCAACACGCGCCAGTTCCAATGTCAGGATACGGTCAAGCCCGCTGGCTGGCTGGTGTTCTGTGTTGGACATCAACATCTCCGCTTTTCCCCCGTTCCGCACGTCCGCGGGACGTTTGACTTACTTCAGTTTTTCGATCCGGATCATCTGAGGCTGTTCTGCGACCACGCCTTTCGACATGACAACATCCAGCGCTTCTTTGATGGCAATCTCGGTTGTTTCATAGGTGATCAGGATGACCGGTTGCGGCGCATCCGCACTGTCGCGGTCTCGGTCTTCTGCCGCTGCCCGTTTTTGAACGATGGACTCAAGCGAAATACCGGCATCCCCCATGCAGCGGGCAATCTCGCCGAACGCGCCCGGACGATCGTAGACAGACAAGCGGATGTAGTACCCCCCCTCGTGAAGGCGCATCCTGGCCCGCTCATACGGAACCAGGTCTGTTGCCGGCATACCAAGAACGGGTGTTTCGTCGCCCCGGGCAATGTCTGTTATGTCGGCAACCACAGACGACGCTGTCGCGTTCCCGCCGGCACCCGGTCCAACCAGAACGATCTCCCCGACGTAATCACCGTCGACGGCAACAGCGTTCAGAACGCCGTCGATCCGTGCAATCGCGGACGATTTCGGCACCATCGTCGGATGCACCCGTTGTTCAATGCCCGTGTCGGTGCGTTGTGCAACACCGAGCAGCTTGATCCGAAAGCCAAGCTCGTCGGCGGCCTGGATATCGGCCGTGGTAATGGAGGTGATACCTTCCATAAAAATGCTGCCAGCATCGATTTCTGTGCCAAAAGCAAGACTCGTCAGGATCGCCAGCTTGTGCGCCGTGTCGTTGCCTTCAATGTCAAACGTTGGGTCCGCTTCCGCATAGCCAAGACGTTGCGCATCGGCCAGACAATCTTCAAAGCTGATGCCTTCGGCTTCCATCCGCGTCAGGATATAGTTGCACGTCCCGTTGAGGATGCCATAGACGCGGCTGACTTCGTTGCCGGCCAGAGACTCGCGCATGGTTTTCACGATCGGAATGCCGCCCGCAACCGCTGCCTCATAATTGAGGCAGGCGTTGTTCGCCTCAGCGACACGTGCCAGATCCACACCGTGTTTGGCGATCAATGCCTTGTTGGCCGTCACGACATGCACACCGCGGCCAAGCGCCGCGCGAACACTTTGCTCGGCCGGACCGTCTTCCCCGCCGATCAGCTCAACAAAAATATCGAGCTCTGCTTCTTTCGCCATGGCCACCGGCTCATCGAACCAGGTGAAGCCGCTTGTATCAATTCCCCGGTCCCGCGTCCGGTTCCGGGCGCTGACAGCCGTCACCGTTAACGACCGACCGGTCCGGCGTTCGATCTGGCCAGCGTGCTTTTCCAGGAGTTGCACCACGGACGCACCGACCGTTCCAAGGCCGGCCACGCCGATTTTCAATGCGTCTGCCATTCGGGAATAAATCCAATTCTATTCAGCGAGAAGTCTCAAGCGGGATGACGTTGTGCAGCTTTTGCTCCGCAGTTTCAAGGAAGCGGCGGACATTTCTTGCCGCCTGGCGCAACCGCTGCTCGTTTTCCACCAGGCCAATGCGGACGAACCCGTCACCATATTCGCCAAACCCAATGCCGGGCGCGACTGCGACGTCAGCACGTTCCAACAACAATTTGGAGAACTCTAGACTGCCGAGAGACCGGAACTTTTCCGGGATCGGTGCCCAGCAGAACATGCTGGCTTCCGGTGCCGGTATATCCCAACCGGCACGGCCGAAGCTCTCAACGACAACATCCCGGCGTTTCTTGTAAATGTCACGGGTTTCACGGATGCAATCATCCGGACCGTTCAGCGCCGCTGTCGCAGCAACCTGGATCGGCGTGAAGGCACCATAATCTAGATAAGACTTCACCCGGCCAAGGGCGCCAATCAGGCGTTCATTACCAACCGCAAAGCCCATCCTCCATCCCGGCATAGAGAAGGTCTTGGACAGCGATGTGAACTCGACCGTGACGTCCATTGCCCCCGGCACCTGCAAGACGGACGGAGGTGGCGTGTCGCCAAAGTAGATTTCCGAATAGGCAAGATCCGACAGGATGAAGATGTTGTGTTTACGCGCAAAAGCCACGACGTCCTTATAGAAATCGAGGTCCGCGCAATACGCTGTCGGGTTGGCCGGATAACACAGAATGATCGCGATCGGTTTCGGCACAGAGTGAATGACCGCGCGTTCCAGCGCTTCAAAGAAGCCACTGTTCGGCTCAGCCGGAATGTTGCGGATCGAGGCTCCGGCCATCAGGAACCCGAACGTGTGGATCGGATAGCTTGGATTGGGGCTCAGGATCACATCGCCTGGCGCGGAAATCGCTTGGGCCATGTTGGCAAAGCCTTCCTTGGAGCCAAGTGTTGCAATCACCTGTGTGTCCGGGTCGAGCTTCACGCCAAACCTACGGCCGTAATAGGATGCCTGAGCCTTACGCAGACCTTGAATTCCCTTGGAAGCGGAATACCGGTGACTGCGCGGGTCCTGAACGACCTCTGTCAGCTTGTCGACGATGTGTTTCGGTGTTGCCAGATCCGGGTTACCCATACCGAGATCAATGATATCCGCGCCCGCCGCTCGCGCCTTTGCTTTCAAGCGATTGACCTGTTCAAAAACATACGGCGGGAGCCGTTTGATTTTGTGGAACTCCTCCATGGGCGCGGATCCTTGCGGCTTGAAAATGGGTATATCGCACCTGCGGCATAAGCAGGTTGCGCGCCCTTTTAACAGGCCTTTTCAAGTTTCGCACCCATCTTTGAGCGCCTAGCCACCTAAATGTGGGAACAGATAAGTTTGGCCGGGACCTGCCAAGGACGCCGCCGAGAAGAGGTAAAGCACGCGAACTAGAAGGCTCGGTAACGAGCAGCTATGCCAGATGGGGATTATAATAAGCGAATTGTGCGTCTTCAGCGCCAGAAAAAACTCTAGCCTTTTCAGCGGAGCCGACAACCGTTTTGCCCCGGCCGCACGCTTTGGCTTCATACATAGCTCTATCTGCAATTTCCAAGGCCTCATCCAGTCCGAGATCAAGCGGTACAGAACTGACGCCAGCACTTAATCCAACCTGAACCGCACCCTCTGTCTCCTCAGAACAGGCAGCTGCGAAATGAGCCCGTATCCTTTCGGCAAGAATCCGAGCTTGGTTTGGCGCCATCCTTGTGGACAGAATGACAAACTCATCACCGCCCAACCGGCCTGCAACCGTATCCACCGGTCTTGTTTCCTCGCAAACCCGTCCGAACACTTGAAGGACCAGGTCACCGGTTGCATGGCCGTGCTTGTCGTTGACTCTCTTAAACTCATCAATGTCAAACCGGATCACAGTGAGACAGTCGTTTGCGCCGGAGACTGACTTGAACGTTGCCGCCCGTTCAAACACCGCCCGACGGTTGGGCAATCCCGTTAGACAATCGCGATAGGCGGCCGATTTAAAATTTAGAAGAGACCGCTCGATCGGCATGGCGAGAGCGGTAAACATGCAAAGGACCATGGTCACCAGGATAAGCAGCAGTGCAATCAAAATGACATGTCCGCTGATCGCCGCGAACAGCTCGTTTTCCACGCCAAATCCAAGTGCAGTCAAAAAACTGAAATGGGCACCTGCTTCAAGAGCAGCACTGAAAGCGTAAACCTTTGGCGTGACGAGATTTTCTGTATTCCAGCGCAAGCAGATTATGGCCGACCATGCGATGTAGAGGATCATAACCGGTTGTACGTAAGCCACCCGGCTGGACAATGTTGTCGCAAAGTCCGGAACTGAGCAGAGTAATAGCCAAACCCCGGCAAGCCCTGCAGCAATCCAAAGGCGCAAAGGCTGGTGAAAGAAGGCAGCGACACCGCTGCGTCTCAGGCCAGTTGCAAAAAGGATAAGGAAATTCGCTGCAACGATGGTCAAGTCGTCCGGCAACACACCACGGAAGCTTATGAGCAGTGTGCCGATCGCCCCAAGCAGGAACGCAATAGACCAGAGCCCGAAGGACAAATGCCCTGCCCGGTCACGATGTTTCCAGAAGAAAAAAAGAAAGCACAAGACGGCACTGGCTGTCAGCTCAGCGACAACTAGGGAAAACAGTATAGTCTTCACATCAAGCACGAGCGCCCCCAAAACTCCGGGACCACATATCAGCAATTCAAGCTATATGCTCGCCTTCAGGTGGCATATCAAAGTTTCCGAGTTATCCAAAGTTGTTTTCCCTTACGGCACTCGATATTTTTTTGGAGAGGTTAAGCAATGATTTCCAGAAAAACAGGTGACAAATCTAACACTCCGCTGCTGGGGAAATATCAAGCCGCTGTGCAGAATCTGGCTTCCGGGGTCTATTGAACAGTCGAGACACTCTCTTCACTGCGCGTCTGCGAGTGTAGCTAAGTATTCTTCCGTTTTGGCACGCTCCAGCGGGTTAATGAGGCCTTGTGACTGCACGGACGCGTTCGGTGGACCGTAACCCGTTGGCGGCTGGACTGTGCCGGACAGTGCTTTCTGGTCCGGATTCACGGCTTTGACCAGCGGCGTTCCGGGCCCAACGGCGCAGGATTGAAGAATGAATGCACCCAAGAACACCAAACAGAGATTGCGCCGGATACGCATGATTGTTGCCTCCCCTCATACAACTCGGATCATAGTTCCATCGAGGTGTCACACAAGTCCTCTAGCACAGCGGCAATATGCGTTATGGAAACCAATCGACGGCGCTGGAACGTTGTGCCATAAATGAACTTGACGTTCCGAATACAAGCGCAAATAGAAACACATAACGCTAAGGAACCGCCCAACGAACTGCCGCCACCAGACGGCAGTCTAGAAGACCGGAAGTCGGAGGAATCCCTGGTTATGGCTGATGACCGCCAGCATCCCATGTTGCAATACATCATCAACAATCCCGAGGCTTTCGCACAAAATCTGGCGAAGACGCTGGAAAATGCAGGCAAGGCTCTTGCTGCGTATATCGAGCCACGAGAGCAAGGCAAGATCACGCATGAGTCGACCGATGAACTCACCGGCGTCGTCAAGACACTCGCTCAGGTAGGCGAATACTGGGCGTCTGATCCGCAGCGTGCCCTTGAGGCGCAGGGACGCCTGTGGAGCGGTTATATCGATCTCTGGAATTCTTCGCTGAAGCGGATGATGGGCGAACAGTCAGAGCCGGCTGTGAAGGCCCCGGCGACGGACAAGCGCTTTGCCGACCCGGATTGGGAAAACAATCAGTACTTCGATTTCGTCAAACAGATTTATCTGATTACCAGCCAGTGGGCCGAGGAGATGGTTCACGAAGCCCAGGGACTGGACGAGCACACCCGCCACAAGGCCGAATTCTACGTCACTCAGATCTCCAACGCACTCTCGCCGTCAAATTTCCTTCTGACCAATCCTGAACTCCTGCGCCTGACAATGGAGAGCAACGGCGAAAACCTGGTCAAGGGCATGGAGCATCTGGCCGAAGATCTGAAGACCGGCAAGGGTGAACTAAAAATCCGGCAGACCGATCCGTCAAAGTTCAAACTCGGAGAAAACCTTGGAACGACCAAGGGAAAGGTGATCGCGCAAAACGACGTGTGTCAGGTTATCCAGTATGACCCGGCAACGGACACGGTCTTGAAGCGCCCCTTGATGATCGTGCCGCCGTGGATCAACAAGTTCTACATCCTCGACCTCAACCCGGAGAAATCCTTCATCAAGTGGGCAGTGGATCAAGGCCACACGGTGTTCGTGATCTCCTGGGTCAATCCGGACGAACGGCAAGCTCAAAAGAGTTTTGAGCACTACATGAAAGAGGGCATCCTCAACACGCTGGATGTCATCAAGCGCGCCACCCGTCAGGAAGAGGTCAATGCGATCGGCTATTGCGTTGGCGGCACCCTGCTCGCCGTGACACTGGCGTATATGGCCCAGACAGGCGACGATAGGATCAAAACGGCCACCTTCTTCACAACCCAAGTTGATTTCACCTATGCAGGCGATCTGAAGGTGTTTGTGGACGAAGAGCAAATCTCCATTCTAGAGAAGCGCATGGCGGAAAGCGGCTATCTGGACGGATCCAAGATGTCGTCGGCCTTCAACATGCTCCGCTCCAACGACCTGATCTGGTCCTATGTGGTAAACAACTACTTGAAGGGCAAAGAACCCTTCCCGTTCGACCTCCTTTATTGGAACTCAGATTCGACCCGCATGCCGGCAGCGAACCATTCTTTCTATCTCCGCAATTGTTATCTTGATAACAAACTCTCAAAGGGCGAGATGGAAATCGGCGGCGAAACCCTGGACCTGTCCAGGGTCAAGATCCCGATCTTTAACCTTGCAACCCGCGAAGATCACATCGCGCCGCCCAAATCCGTGTTCCTGGGATCCGGCTGTTTTGGCGGACCAGTGGAATATGTGCTCTCGGGATCCGGCCATATCGCGGGCGTCGTCAATCCGCCGTCCAAAAAGAAGTACCAGTATTGGACCGGCGGTGCGGCAAGAGGCACTCTGGAGAACTGGCTGAAGAACGCCGAAGAACATCCCGGATCGTGGTGGCCCTATTGGGATGAATGGATCCGGACAAACGATGCGGCGGAGGTGAAGGCGCGCAAGCCAGGAGCCAACCGGGTCAAGATACTCGAAGAAGCCCCCGGCAGTTATGTGATGAACCGGGTTTAAGATGAGAAAGCGGGAACAGATTGCTGTCAGTTCCCGCAATCTTTTTGCATTGCAAGGAAAAGCAATCAGTTGAACGCCCGGAACACCTGACAGGATGACGATAGAGTATCCGTTTTGCTCAAGCCGGATATTCTAGAGGGCCACATCCAGCGGTGTTCTGGTCATTCCAAGGAGTTTTGAAAACTTGTCGGCGGCCATCGGTCGGCCAAAGTGATAGCCCTGTGTGGTCTCACACCGGCAGCTGAGCAGGAACGCCTGTTGCTTGGCCGTTTCGACACCCTCCGCGACGACGTTCAATCCAAGCTCGCGGCCCAAGCTGATTATCGCCCGGACAATTGCGCGGTCGCTTTCCTTGTATTCGAGATCCCGGATGAAGCTTTGGTCAATCTTCAGCCGGTTCAAAGGAAAATTCTTCAAGGCGACAAGGCTGGAATAGCCAGTGCCGAAGTCATCGATTGCCAGGTGAATGCCGATCCGGCGAAAGTCTTCCATCAGCGCAACAGCTTGCTCAACGTTCTGGATCACAAGGCTTTCTGTGAATTCAAGTTCCAGATAACGCGCATCCAGCCCGCTGGTATCGAGCGCGGAAAACACATCTGACAACAAAGCCTTGTCGCGGAACTGGTTCGCAGAGACGTTCACGGCGATGGTGATGTTCGGAAGCCCCGCATCCTGCCAGGCTTTGTTTTGACGGCAAGCCTCGTTCAACACCCAGCGGCCAAGCGGAATAATCGCTCCGGTTTGCTCCGCAATCTCAATGAATTCGCCCGGCATTAATCTGCCACGTTCCGGGTGAGACCACCGGACCAGTGCTTCAGCGCCAACAATCCGGCCGCTCATCAGGTCGATCTGTGGCTGATATTCCAGAAACAGCTCGTTATTTTGGATGCCTTGGCGCAACTCTTCGACCAGTTTCAGCCGATTGACACCCGCTGGCGCTGTTTCCGGATCAAAAATGAAAAAGTTGTCCCGTCCGAGGCTTTTCGCTTCAAACATCGCCTGGTCAGCATTTTTCAAAACGTCATCCGCGGTCTCGCCGTCGAGCGGAAAGACGGCTGCCCCGATCGAACAGGTTACGTGAAGCGTCAGCGATTCCAGTGAAATTGTTTTCAGAATTTCTTCGCGCATTCGCGTGAGAAAATCCCGCAGCTCTGGTTTGTGTGCCGAGGGCCCATCCACGAACAGGACAAATTCGTCACCGCCGAACCGAATGGTTTCAAAGGCAGTATTGTGGGAAGCAAGGATGCGTTCGGCAACGGCAGAAAGAACTTCGTCGCCGACAGCATGCCCGTAGCTGTCGTTGATGTATTTGAAGTTGTCCATATCGACGAAGACCACAGCAACCGGGTCTCCGGTCTCACGGCTCGCAGCCACTTTTGCTTCGAGTTTATCTTTGAACTTCCGGCGGTTCGGCAACCCGGTCAAAGGGTCTTGCTCTGCCAGATAGCGGATCCTCTTTTCAGCACGGTCACGTTCCACGGCAATCGATGCCAGATGGGCTGCCTCACGAACGATTTTTTCTTCCCGCTCTGATGGTGCACGAACGTCCGTCCAATAAAATGCAAAGGTCCCCAAGACCTTGCCATCCCCGGAGAAAAACGGAACGGACCAGCAGGATTTCAGGTCATATTCGCGAACGAGGTCGACATAATCTGCCCAGAGTTCACTGTCGAAAATATCCTCGACGAACACTGCTTCCTTTCGAAAAACAGCCGTTCCACAAGACCCTACTCTTGAACCAATCTCGATGCCATCAACCAACTCCAGATAGCTCTTGGGCAAGTTCGGACCGGACGCCGACAGGATATGATCGCCGCTGTCGTCCACGAGCATGACGGAACCCATACCGCTGTCCAGCTGCTCTTCAATCATCAGCACCAAAGCGTCGAGGACATCTTGCAGCGGCAAACCGCTCACCAGTTTCTTCAGGATCTCATTCTGACCCCGCTGCAATTTCTCGGCGTTTTGGCGCTCGGTGATATCTCTTGAAATACCTACGATCCCGACGACATCACCGGTCTCGTTGCGGATCGGGTATTTGGACGACGAAAACCACTTATCTGTCCCGTCAGGCAGAAGGATGCGGTCCATAACGTCGACCAAGTCCCTGCCCTCACGCATCATTGTCTGTTCGGCATCATAGAACACGTGCCCGACTTCCGGTGAGTGCAACTCCAAATCAGATTTGCCGATCAGCTCCGCACTGCTTGAACGGCCCATGTCTTCAGCGACCTTGTCATTCGCCATGACAAATCGCGACTGGCGATCCTTTACATAAACATAGTCGGAAACGAGATTCACCAGCTGCTGAAGCCAGTCCAGATCGCCAAACATATCCAGGGAGCTGTCATAGCGGTCCGCCGAGTTCAGCTCTTGGAGCCTTGTCGCAAGGGATTGCATGGCCTGCCAGTCGGCAAAACCTGTTGGGCCTTCGTTTCTTCCCTGAGACACCTGTTGATCCGTCATGGATCCGCCTTCTACCGCATCTGCTTATCACTTTTTCTTGCAGACCATCCTAGTAACACATTCCAGACTGCCAAAGCGTTTACATGCATTAATCCCGCACAAGCTCTGTGTGTTTGGTTTGATTTTCCGTTAACCCGACGCCAGAAACGCCTTACAGTGCCAAAACCCAACCAAAGACCTGTCCGTTCATTGTCAACTTTGCCCCGAATCGCGCTTGTCACGGTTTGCAAAACACGTTGAGCGCGAGTTATATCTTGTTACGAAGGGAAACAGTTCCAGATCATGCACACACCGCCACTGCTTCATTCTGACGATGGAAATTCCGCACATTGGGCGGGCGCGACCGGGTCACCACGTTACACGGCGAGGTCTGGCACTCCCGCACCAACGCGCGCTCCAATGATAGCTGCACGAATGTTCGTCCCGGTTTGCGCGGCAGCTGCAAGCTGGACAGCACTTTGGATTGGTCCGTTCTATGCCGGCACACTGGCACTTTGGACGTGTTGGGCCACGGTGGCTTTGTCCCGGATTATTTCTTCTGATAACCCGCGCTTGTGCCGGGAGGCAGCATTCGGTGAACGTATCTGGCTCAATCAGTTTATACAAACCAAAGGTCAACAAGGACCTATGCTAGGTCTCTATCTAACGGCATGGACATCGCTGGGTGTCACGATCCTAGGTGGATTGATGCTGACGCCGCTTGTGACCGTGACTGGCGTAATGGTTGCCTTGATCACCCAGTACGTTTTGTGGAAGCAACTGTCTGCCTATTACTGCCAAAACAAGACTACCCATCCGCTCTACCGCTTCTGGGACACACAGAAAGCCAACGACAACAACAAGTCATTCAAAGGCTTATCAGACGGACACATGACGTCCGATCTCGGCCGTCAACGTCAAAGACCGTCCGTCCGCTGACGCTGCTTTTCCGCAAGCAATCCGATATACATCAGCGCAACGCTCGCGCCGGCAATTGATGTGATGTCGGCATGGTCATAGGCTGGCGCGACTTCAACAACATCCCCGCCAATAAAGTTCAGATCACCCAGCCGGCGCAAGATCATCAACGCCTCCCGGCTTGTGAGACCACCCGCAACAGGCGTTCCGGTCCCCGGCGCGAACGCAGGATCAAGGCAATCAATGTCGAACGTCATATAGGCCTTGGCATCACCGACCCGGTCCTTGACCAGTTCGACCACGCCGTTGACGCCAAGCAGTTCGACTTCTTCGCCGTAAAGAATTTCGAGGCCGCAAGTTTCCGGCGCGTGCGTGCGGATGCCAATCTGAATTGATTTTTCCGGGTCAATCAGACCTTCTCGAACCGCCCGGCCGACAAAGGTGCCATGATCGATCCGGTCTCCCTTGTCATCCCAAGTGTCCTGGTGCGCGTCGAACTGAACGAGGGCCAAAGGTCCGTGCTTTTCGACATGCGCCTTCAACAAGGGATAGGTGACGAAATGATCGCCTCCGATGGAAAAGAGATGCGTGCCGCTCTGCAGGATCTCTCGCGCCTGTGCTTCAATGTGGCCTGGGATGTCCCGGTTGTGGCCATAATCAAAAACGCAATCCCCATAATCGACACAAGCCAGTGTTTCGAACGGATCAAACTCGAAGGGGTATTGCGGATCCCCATCAAAAATAGCCGATGCTCGGCGCACGCCCTGTGGTCCGAAACGAGCACCAGGCCGATTTGAAACGGAAGCGTCAAACGGAATCCCCCAGACGGCCAGATCGACCCCGTTCAAATCGCGGCTGTACCGCCGGCGCATGAACGACAAGACGCCGCCATAAGTCGGCTCGTGCGACCCTCCCTTCAGAGAATCGCCTAGGAACGCATTGTCGGTCTGACGGGGCAAATCAACAGCCATGGGGCACCTTTATCAAAAGAACTGCAGGCACTTAACCGCAGTCCATCGACAACCTCAAGCATTCATTCAGACCCGGCAGCTGAAGAGATTTGCAACTTACCGTCAAAGTGAGAATGCCATTTCGGCGGCCCTCTCATGGAGGTCTTTCTTGAAATTCTGAATGTATCTCGCGTTGCCGCCCTCCCGGATCGCGTCTAAAAGGCCTTGCCTCGCACAGCGGGCTCCGGCAGCATAATTTCAGGGACATAGAGATTTGGCAGACACAACGGCAAAACTTCTGCGCGGCAGACTGCTGACCTTCACCTCCGCGCCCGGCGGCCCTGAGGACACATCCGCCTATACCTATGAAGACGATGGCGCGGTCCTGATTTCCAATGGAGTGATCAAGGCACGCGGGTCGTATGCTGACGTCAAAGCCTCAGCTTTAGAGCCATTTGAGGAAATCGACCACCGGCCGCATTTGCTGATGCCCGGTTTCATCGATACGCATTTGCATTTTCCGCAAGTGCAGGTCATCGCCTCTTGGGCCGATCAGCTGCTGGACTGGTTGAACGACTACACCTTCCCGGCCGAGCAGAAATTCGCTGACAAAACACACGGTGACCGGATCGCACGTGGGTTCTACGACTGTTTGCTTGCAAACGGCACGACGACGGCGGTCGCCTACTGTTCCAGTCATCCGAATTCGGTCGAGGCGTATTTCGAGGAAGCCGGCCGCCGGGGCATGCTGATGCTCGGCGGCAAGACGATGATGGACCGGAATGCTCCGGAAGCCCTCTGCGACACTGCTGAAAGCGCCTACACTGACAGCAAGGCACTTTTGGAGAAATGGCACGGCAAAGGTCGCGCCCACTATGTCATCACGCCGCGGTTTGCGATCACCTCGACGCCCCAGCAGCTGGAAGCAGCCGGCACGCTCCTGAAAGATTATCCGGACTGCCATTTGCAGACGCACATCAATGAGAACCACAACGAGATTGCCTTCACGAAGGAGCTCTACCCGGACGCACAAGACTATCTGGGTGTCTACGAAGACTTCGGGCTTCTGGGGCCCAAAACACTGCTGGGTCATTGCATCCACATGAATGACCGGGAATTGGGCGTGATGCAGGAAACCGGTTCTGTCGCCGTGTTCTGTCCGACCTCCAATCTGTTCCTGGGCAGCGGTCTGTTCGACAAAAAACGGACAGAAGCAGCCGGCATTAAAACCGCAATCGCGACCGACATTGGTGGCGGCACCAGCTATTCCATGCTGCGCACGCTGGATGAAGGCTACAAGGTCCTGCAATTGCAGCGCCAGCGCCTGCATCCGCTTGAAACGTTCTACTGGGCAACGCTTGGTAATGCGAAGGCGCTGTCGCTTTCTGAAAAGATCGGCTCGCTCGACGTTGGTACCGACGCGGACATTGTCGTTCTGAACGCCAAAGCCACACGCCCAATGGCCTTACGGATGGAAACAGTTGAAACGCTGTCCGAAGAGCTGTTTGTTTTGCAAACCCTGGGTGACGACCGGTCCGTTGTCGAAACCTATGTGGCAGGGGTTCCGCAGAAACCTGCTGACCTAGACGCAGCCGGCCTCTAACGCAAAATTACGTATTGCCCGCAAGGCCCTGACTTTGTCTACTAAGAAGAAAGTCTCGGCTTTCAAGGGGATGTTGTGGACACAATCACGAGCAATCTTAGCCATGATCCGCTGCCGTTTTTTATCACGGCACCGGGCCAGACAGACACGCTGTTCATTGCGGTCAGTATCTTCATGGTCCTCGTGCTGGTCGGGTTCGGCGCGCTGTATTTCACAGTTCAGGCCTGGCCGGACCGGATGGCGTCCGGCATGGGCAAGACCCAGATCCAGATTGTCGGGCTGCTCGGACTGTTGTCCCTGATCACCTTCAACAACGCCTTTTGGGTTGCAGCCCTGTTGCTCGCCGCCATTCCAATTTCGCAGATTGTTTTACCTGTTAAGGTCAAATCGCTCCGCTCTGGCCGGACCGGCAAGCGAAGGATCCGGTAATGCTTGAGCTGCTTTTCAGCGCCCTGATTACAATCCTTCCGGATTACCTTTATCGCCGCTACAAGCAGGGCAAGCGGCTTGGTCATGAAATCAACCTGTTCACAGTGTGGTATGAGCTGCGATGGGGCATCACGTCCTGTGCCGTGCTTGCGATCAGTCTGCTGACGGTGATTTTCTATTTTCACCCCACAACGACGAATGTCACCTCGCTCTTCAGGACCGTTTCCATTCTCAGCGACCGACCCGGCCGGGTCGAAGAGGTCTATGTTGCCGACAATCAGTTTGTCCGCGCCGGAGACCCTATCTTCCGGCTCGACACTCAGCGGCAACAAGCGGCAGCCGAGACAGCGCGGCGCCGGATAGCCGAGGTCGAAGCCGCAATTCTGGTCGGACAAGCGGAACTCGCAGCGGCCGAAGGCAACATCATTGCTTCTGAAAGTCAGCTACGTCAGGCGCAAGATGATCTCACGCGGCGCCTTGAGCTGTCTCAGCGAAACCAGAATGTTGTCACCGAGCAGGAATTGGAGCGCCTGCGGCTGTCGGTCGAGGGTCTGACCGGGTCGCTGGAAGCAATCAAGGCGCAGCGCGATGCGATCCAGACCCGGCTCCGGGTTCTTCTTCCGGCGCAAAAGTCGAGTGCCGAAGCGGCACTTGCGCAGGCGGAAACAGAGATCGAAAAGTCGACCGTCTTTGCCGGGACAAACGGTACTGCCCGCCAGTTCAAGCTCCAACCGGGTGACCTCGTTAATCCAATCCTGCGTCCGGCCGGTATTCTGGTCCCCGAAGGATCGGGCCGCGGCCGCTTTCAGGCTGGCTTTGGTCAAATCTCAGCTCAGATCCTCCACATCGGCACGATCGTTGAGATTACTTGCGCCTCAAAACCGCTTGCCGTCATCCCGATGGCTGTCACCGAAATCCAGGATGCGATCTCAGGCGGTCAACTCCGGCCCACAGATCAGCTAATCGATATTCAGGATCGCGCGCGTCCCGGCACGATCCTGACTGTTCTAGAGCCTGTTTTCGAAGGTCATGCAGACTACATCCCGCCCGGCAGCCGCTGCATAGGCGTTGCGTATTCCAATCATGACAAGGCCATAAAGTCTGGTGAGATTTCCGGATTCTCTGCCTTCCTGTTCCGGATCGTGGACGGGATGGGAATTGCGAATGCGCTCGTCATCCGCATCCAGTCCCTGCTGTTACCGGTCAAAGTACTGGTTTTTCCAAGTTAGGCTCTGAGGGCACAGCCATTCTTACGGGTCTGAAGAGTCTAACTGCCAGTGCCACAGATGCGAAGACAACAAATGCTGCGCCGCAGGCGCCGTATACCGCCACAAATCCATAACTCTGGAGTGCCGGAGTAAACACAAATGGCGACACGATCTGCCCTAAGAACATGGATGTTGTGATCATGCCGGAGACCGTTCCACGCCGAGCGGGCGGTGCAATGTCGAGCGCGGCAAGAAACAAGGCAGGCTGGACGAACGCATAGCCAACGCCAATCAGTGCGCAGCCCGGAATTATGAACTCCCACGCTGGATACATCGCAAGCGTTGCAAACCCACATCCCATGATGAGAAAACCTGCCGAAAATGTGATTGGGAGACCGAGACGGCCGCGGATCGCTGCAAACTTCAACGCAGTGAAAGCGCCCGACAGGGTCAAGGCGCCGAGCCCGAGCGCTGTGCCGGTCGCCCCGTCAAATCCTGATGCTTCAAGGTAAAACGGCAATTGGCTGGGCATCAGAAAAAAGATCATCACGGTCAGCATTGAAAGACCAGCAAGCCCGAAAGCGTAAACCAGCCACGACCCAGCTTGCGCGGCCGGGTCTACGGATGCCCCACTCTTCAGTGATGAGGCCACGTCAGGTGCGATTTTCCGGTTCCGATGCTCCTGTTTCATAACCGGCCAGAGCAACGGCAGCAGAAGAAGAGGCAACGCGTAAATCAAAAAGGGCAAACGCGGAGAAACGCCGGCCAAAAGACCGGCTCCACCGATAAACAAAAACCCGCCGAAATTGATCGCAACAACCTGCCCTCCCATAAAGGCGCTGCGGCGGTTGCCCTGAAACAAATCCCCGGCAAGGGCGACCTGCGCGGTCATTGTAAAAGCAAGCGCGACCCCAAGCAGAAGACGGCTTATAAGGATGGCAGTCAGATCGTTCAAATAGGCACCGGCACTACCCGACAGTGCGAACACCAAAACACCAGCCATCAGCAACCAGCTTCGCCCGAAGCGGTCAATCGCAAGACCAGCAAGCGGTGCAACAAGAACTACGGTCAAGGACGGCGCCGAGACCAAAAAGCGGACCAGATAAGTCGCGCCCGGCTCGCCTGAAAAACTGGCTTCCAGCGCAGGCAAAGCAGGACTGATCGTGGCATTTGCCATGATTTTTAACGAGGCTGTCAGAAGCAGCGCCAACGCAGTTGCATCGCGCCAAAGCGATGTTTCCGGCCGGTCATTTGTATAAGTCATGTAAAAATCCTCTTGCATGACGACTGAGTTGGCTGCAGCCTACAAGTTCAAGTCGACTTAAGGTCAAGATATGAAATTACTCGATATTTCGGAAGTTGCGCGCCAGTCCGGGGTCGCCGCATCAGCGCTGCGCCACTATGAAGAAAAGGGTCTGATCCATTCCGCCGGCAGACGTGGCCTGAAACGGCTGTTCGGTCCGGAAGTCCTCGATCAGCTTGCTGTCATCCGGCTTGGCAAAGCCGCCGGTTTTTCGCTGGAGGAGATCAAGGGCATGTTCGGACCGGACGGCCGCCCGTCCCTCTCCCGCTCCGTCCTTCGGACAAAGGCGGACGATCTCGATGATCAGATTACCCGGCTGACATCCTTGCGGGATATGATCCGGCACGTTGCCGACTGCCCTGCACCGCGTCACATAGAATGCCCGAAGTTTCAAAAACTCATCCGGATCAGTGCCCGAAGGAGCGCTGTGAAACCCAGCAAGTTCTGAACTCGACAGGTAGTGGCTTAGCGGCGGTTGAAAAAGAGAATGACCTGGCGGGCCTGACGCTGGAAGATGCTTGGCCCTGCGGGTCTGCCCTCCCCGGTCTCGACCGACCGGATCACCGAGCGCACCAGGAAGATGGCTGCCACGCCAAAAATCACGCCGCCTGCAGCCTGACCGATCAGCACCCCGGGAGCTCCCCAAATCGATCCGCAAATCATGACGAGCGGGATGGTGCCAAGCGTATGACGGCCCCAGTTCATCCAGGTCGAATAAAACGGGCGCCCCAGATTGTTGAAGAATGCGTTGGAGACGAACAGAGCTCCGTTGAAGAAGAATGCCAGGGCCAAAGGACCGCAGAAAAGATAGATCAGCGTCAGGGCAACACCCTGCACCTGAAACAAGGCAGCGATCGGCTCTCTTAAAAGGAAAAGCACCAGGGCGGCGAACGCAACCACTAGGGCTGTAAACAAAAGCGCATCCCGCAAGACGGTGCGAACCCTTGTGTAGGCCCCTGCTCCATAATTCTGCCCAACGATCGGTCCCACGGCACCGGAAAGCGCAAAAATCGTGGCGAAGGCAAGCGGGCTCATCCGGGCAACGACTGCCATTCCGGCAACCGCATCTTCACCGAACTCCGCCATCGAGCGGGTGACAAACGCCTGACCGACAGGTGTCGCCAATTGGGTGAGAATTGCAGGGACGGCAATGGCCGCGATCGGCGGCAGAGCTTTCATAAATGCGGATTTACTCGGTAGGCTCAAACCACCGTAATACTGAAAGATCGGCCAGATGGCGAAGACAGCGAGCGCGATGCGGGACGCTGCGCTTGCAAGGGCGGCGCCGGTCAACTCCAGACCGAAGCCAAAGATCAGGATCGGATCCAGAACCGCGTTCACCAATCCAGCAATGATTGTGCAGGACATCGCGCGCCGGGCATCCCCGTGAGCCCTTAGAATGGCGCCCCCTGCCATTCCCAACAGCAAAAACGGCAAGGTTGGAACAATGATCGACAGGTAATCGACAGCAAGTCCGTGGGTCGCCCCGGTCGCGCCGATCAGGCTGACCAGAAACTCCAGCCCGAACCAGACCAGGGTCGCAAACACAATGCAAAAGAGAACGCCCCAGCCGAGCGCCGCGGAAGCCCTGCTGCGGGCATGTTCCTTGTCTCCCTCGCCAATCGCCCGGGCCACCAATGCACCAGCAGCGATCGCAACCCCGATGTTGAAGGATGTCGTGAAGAACAGGATTGCGCCCGCATAACCAACCGCCGCCGCCAGCTCATCCTTGCCGAGCATCGAGATGAAAATCATATCGACGAAATCAACGGCGAAGATCGCCATCAGTCCGACAGAAGACGTCAGCGACATCACCGTGACATGACGGAACAGATTGCCGGTCAGGAATTTGGCTTGGGACATGAGCACAGACAGTTTGCCGGGACTCAGACAGTGGCCCCTGCGCGCGTCATGCCACGGGAAGGTCCTGTGTGCAAATCATGACTGAAGCACGAAATGCACATCGTTGAATTCAGACCGGTATGCTGAGACCTCCCGGGCAAGAGTGGCTGGATCGTTGGTGGTCACGGCACGTGCGATCAGATCCGCCAATTTGGGCGCATCTTTGGCGGTCACACCTCTGCGCACCAATTCCGGGGTTCCAATCCGCAGCCCGTTCATGTCTCCCTGAACCGGTGCAACCGGAAGACCGATCCCACAGGCCAGGAAACCTGCCTGGCGCAGTTTTTTCGAAGCTGCTTGGCCGCCGCCGAAACTGGCTGCCTCAACTGCGAACTGATGGGACTGGGTAAAACCCTTTCCTCCGCCGAAGACTGGCACACCATTTTCCTGCAGCTCCTTTGCCAGGCGGTGTGACAGAGCGATCATCTCGGCCGCATAAGCTTCGCCATAGGCCTTCCAGTCCAACATGGTTATCGCCAGCCCTGCCGACTTGGCTGCATCAAAATTCGCTGTCATGCCGGGAAAGGCAATCGCATCCAGCCGTTCTGCCAGATCCGATTCATTGGTGACCAACAATCCACCTGCTGGTCCGCCGAGGCTTTTGTAGGTGCTCATCGTCATCATGTGAGCCCCTTCTTTGAGCGGGTTCGGCCAGGCCCTGCCAGCGATGATCCCGCATTGGTGCGCTGCATCGAAGAGAACCTTGGCCCCGCACCCGTCTGCAATCTCGCGGATTTCCCGGACTGGATGCGGGAAAAGATTGAGGCTGCCGCCAATGGTGATCAGTTTCGGTTTCACGCGGTCTGCCAGTTCCTTCAGCCCATCAAGATCGACCGTGTAGCCATCTGCGCTCACCGGCGCTTCGTGAATATCAAGACCATAGAGGCCGGCACATCCAGCTTGGTGGTGGGTCACGTGACCGCCGATGGACGCGGGCGGGGCAATAATCGTATCGCCGGGACGGCAGGTCGCCATGAAGGCATAGAGATTGGCCAGCGCGCCGGAGCCAACCCGTATTTCGGCGAACTTCGCCTGAAACACTTCCGCGCAGAGTTCGGCGCAAATAACCTCGATTTCCTCGATCGCTTCCAAGCCCATTTCGTATTTGTCGCCCGGATACCCAAGCGACGGTCGCGACCCGAGCCCGGCAGCGAGCGCAGCCTCGGCCCTTGGGTTCATGACGTTGGTCGCCGGATTGAGATTAAAGCAGTCGCGGTCATGGATCTGAAGGTTCCGTGCGATCAACGCATCGATGCGCGCCTGCGTCTCCTCCAGATTGGCTGATGCGGTTCGGGCCGCCAGCTCCTGAACGTAAGTCTCGCAGGCGTCCGGCACCCAGTTTCTTCTTTCCAATGCAGTCATTTCGCTCTCCCGCGCTGTTGATTGGAACGAAAGCAAATGCGGGTGGAACCTGCAAACGAGATTTGCTAATTATTAGCCCTAGATATTCTATGCCTAATTGGATCTGTTATGGCCGTTGCCCCTCCACGACCGAAGATGCCGCCGCTCAATGCTTTGAAAGCCTTCGAAGCAGCGGCACGCCTCAACAGTTTTTCAGCTGCCGCCGACGAGCTATGCGTTACCCCGGCAGCCGTCGCCCAGCAGATCAAGAGCCTCGAGGCTTGGACGGGAGAAAAACTTTTCAGGCGCAATGCCCAAGGTGTTCAACTGACGCCACTTGGCGCGCAAGTCCTTCCCGGCTTCATTGCCGCCTTTGATGCCCTGGCAGAAACGGTCCAGACGCTCAGAACGACAGCCAATCCGCAGGATATCCGGATAGCGGCAACGCCGAGCATTGCCCAGCTTTGGGTGTCGCCGCGCCTTCCGGCCTTGCGGGCGGCCATGCCCGAAATGTCAGTGTCCATCACGGCGATGGAAACCCCACCTAATTTGTCTCGCGAACCATTTGATTTGGCGATCTTTTATCGGTCAGATGAAGAAACACCCGACGAAATTCTTATCGCGCGAGATGTAATATATCCGGTCTGTTCTCCAGCCGTTGCCCAAGCGCTTCGCACTGTTGAAGATCTGTCAGGTCAGACATTCCTATATGACGCCACCTGGAAAATGGACTGGCAGATCTGGCTCGCCACCGCCCTTCCCGGCCGCCCGCTTCTGAAGTCCGGACCGGAGTATTCTCTCTTTTCGCTCGCTCTTGAAGAATGCAAGAATGGCGCAGGCGTTTTGATCGGACACGATGCACTCGTCTCCGATGAAGTGAAAAGAGGAACACTGGTTGCTCCCTTTCTCATCCATGCTGAATTGCCGACGCGCCTTTCCATGCGCTCGATGAAGCCGTTGCAGGGCGGATCTCCAGCAAAACAGGTCGCTGACTTCCTCCTTACGCAGCACCCTTTGGCGCTTTGCTAGCCCGTCAAAGTCTGGAAAACATCAATAGTGTCCTGCGGCGCGGCCCTTCCCTGCGCCTTTGCGCCCACGCCTTTATCGGCGACACCATCTTCCGTTTACGTAAAAAGCTTATTGCCAGCCGTGACATTAGTTCGTATATAAACTAAATTAGTCCACATACGAACCAAATACATGTCCAAGAAGCTGCGTGTTTTCTATCTTCTGCAAGTCGCTTATTCGGCCGTATTCCGCGCGGCGGATCACCGGGCCCGGCAAAACACGGGACTTACGATCACACAGATCGCTGTCCTCTTTCTGCTCAACGAAAAGGACGGCCGACCCGTTTCCGAAATCGCAAACCGTCTTTCCATGGGGAAGTCCAGTCTCACCGGACTGATTGACCGGATGTGCGAGAAACGCTTGGTCAAACGCAAGCCCTGCCCGGCCGATGGACGCGTGACGCGGGTTTACCTGGAAGAGGCCGGCCGAACGGCCGCTCAAGAAGCAAACCTTCACACGCGGCACTACAACGCTGCCCTTCTCGCACCGTTCACGGAAGACGAGCAGGACGTCATCGGCCGGTTCCTCCACCATCTTGCCACCAACGCAGACACCATCATCAACGGACGAGGTACCGGTCAATCCGATGGGCCAGACACGGACAAAGGCCAATCCCCGTCCTGAAGGAGCTGAACCATGAGCACCGTTCAATCCCAATCCCTGATCTTTCAGGCAGAGGACGGCTGGCAGTTGACTGGGGATCTCTACGTGGGCCCGTCACCGAAGGTCGCCATACTGATCTCGTCAGGAACCGGATTTCCGAGGCGGTTCTATAGGCATATGGCAGCTTACATGGCCGGCCAAGGCGCAGTTGTGCTGACCTATGATTACCGAGGGATCGGCGGGTCCAAGACAGCCTCGATCGCCCGCTCCGCGATTGATCTGCCGGACTGGGGCCGTCTTGATATGCCGGCCGCAATCGATGCACTGGAAGCGCACGCCCCGGACCTGCCAATCACGCATCTTGCGCACAGTGTCGGCGGCCATTTTCTTGGCCTGATGCCGAACCACGACAAGATCGCGCGCAATGCCTTTCTTGCGGTCAGCACGGGATATATCGGCCATCACGCGGCCCGTTACCGTCCGATGGAGGCCTATTTCTGGTGGGGTCTCGGCAGTTATTCCTTGATGCGCCATGGTCAGTTGAAACCGATCGGCGGGTGGCGCGGAGAAGCCCTGCCACCGGAAGTTTTCAAGACCTGGCGCAGGTGGAGCCACAGCCCGACCTACTTTCAAAGGGACTTTAAGACCACGCTGGCGCCGCAGCACTATGATCAGGTCCGCTCGCCCATCCGCAGCTGGCTGTTTACAGACGACCCGATTGCAACACCCAAGGCCCATGAAGTCCTGCTGGACGCATACCCGAATGCGCCCAAGTGCCTGACCTTCACCTCCCCGAAAGACCTCAACGTCAAGCGGATCGGTCACGAAGGCGCCTTCAAACCGGAGTGCGCGCCACTTTGGGCGGATGTGTTTGAGTGGCTGGCGAATGGCACAGAAACACGTGGCGCTGCTATTTAGACAGATCACCAGCAACCGTCCGGCAATCATGGGTACTTGATTGCCGGCTTCGGCCTTACCGCGTGGCGTATTGACGGATCATGTGTCCGCCATCGACGTCCAGAACATGACCGGTTGTGAAGGTGTTTGCCATCAAGAACAGTGCAGCGTTCGCAGCTTCATCGACTGTCCCGACGCGGCGCACCGGGAGGGACTCGCCCGTCGCTGCATACATTTCCTCTCTTGCGGCCTCCGGCACAGCCGCATAGGCATCAGAGCGGATCATGCCCGGAGACACGCAATTCACCCGCAACCGGGGACCGAGTTCCAGCGCCAGTCCATAGGTGAGGCTCTCCACGGCTCCGTTGACCGCGCCCAGACCGGAGCAGTTCATTCCGGGCCTCCGGGACAAGACACCACTGAAGAACGTGATCGACCCGCCGTCACGAAGATGTGGCAGCGCTGCCTTGGCCGTCATATAGGGTCCGAAGAATTTTGCATCGAACATGGCCCTGAGTGGGTCCTCTTGCAAATCGGAGAACGCTCCGTGGGCCGCACTCGACGCGGAAATCACCAGATGATCAATCGGACCAAGCCTATCCGCCCATGCGGCTCTGGATGTCGCATCCGTCATATCCAACGTCAGCACGGTCATACCCGTTCGGCTCTCCGCAACGCTTTCGAGTTTCGCAGCATCCCGGCTGGAAATGATGAGGTCAGCGCCCTGCGTCAGCGCACTTTCGGCAACAGCCCGACCGATCCCCGAGCCGCCACCGACAACCGCTACTCTTTTTCCTTTAAAACTGGACATTACGCGCTTTCCTTTTGCGGAGTTACCGAATGGCTTTCACTTCGGGCTGAATGAAATTGAAGACCGTACGCGGCTCCCTGCCCGCAAAAAGGAATTTGATAACAATGGCAGCCGCTGCTTCCAGCTGATACGCATGCGCGTTGCTGCCAAGCCGCAGCGGTTCGGAGCCAACATCGGCAATCAACCCGGCAACGGCCTCATCAATCTCCTCATCGGACGTATAGAGCGTCACCAGCTGACGGCCGTCATAGATCATGTTCGGGTCTTCCCAAACGGCGACTTGCGCCATGTTGAAGGCCTTGGCGACATTAGCACCCGGCAATGCGTCCGCGATCGCCTGGGTCAACGACCGGCCATCCTCACGGGTCGTCAGGAAGGTCTCGATGCTGACCGGGTTGTTGATATCAATAACCGTCTTGCCCTCAAAAGCGGCCGGTCCACCGGCGCTTTCTATGGCGGAAAATACATCTTCCCAACGTGTTGCCAAAACAATCACGTCTCCAAAATGGGCCGCGTCCTGAGCGGTTCCAGCGCGAACACCAAGTGAGGCCGCCGTGGCCTTGGTCTTGTCCAGATCCCGGCCGGACAGCATCACCTCGTGTTTGGCGGCCCACTTGCCCGCCAAGGCTTTTGCCATTCCGCCGGCACCAATAAATCCGATGTTCATAACCATCTCCTGTTGTTTGATGGCTTGAACATGGTGCGAAGACTGTCATAGATAAAATCGTGAAATTGGATATTAGGTATAATCTGAGTGGATATAAAACAGACTGAGCTTGGACTTCTCCTCGCCCTTCATGCCCTGCTGGACCATGAGAATGTCTCACTGGCCGCGAACCAGATCGGCATCACGCAGCCTGCCATGTCGGCGCAGCTCAAGCGGCTCCGCGACCTTTTCAACGATCCACTTCTCGTGCCGTCTGGCCGGCGCCTGGTTGCGACCACGCGCGCCCGCGCATTGCAAAATGACCTGCGCGTCCATCTTCAGGGCCTGAACGCCTTGGTGCGCGATCACACGGTTTTCGACCCGGCATCGAGCGAAACAACGTTTCGACTGATCGGGACCGACTATGTCCATGCCGTTTTGGCCGCGCCCGTTCAAAAGATGCTGGCGGCGGAAGCCCCAGGTGCGCGGGCGGCATTTTTGGCCTTCGATCCGAAAACACTGTGGTCATCGCTGGAAGCCGAAACAGCAGACCTTGCGCTTGCAACGGGCATGTCTTTGCCGGAGGCAAAAAGACAATTAGCGCTCACAGAAGATTTTCAGGTGATCATGTCCAAGACCCATCCTCTTGTGGGACAGCCAATGACACTTGAGGGATTTTGCGCTTTCCCGCATATCCTGGTGTCACCGGAGGGCGGTGGGTTCATTGGAGCCACAGACCGTGTTCTCAAAGAGACCGGTCACAAGCGCCGCGTTACGATCTCGTTGCCGAGTTTTCTGCTGGCTCCGGCACTTGTGTCCAGCTCGGATGCGCTTTGCATGATGCCGAGTCGTCTCGCCAAACTGTACGAAAGCAATGTGGCTTGCAGTCCATCGCCCTTCCCATCCCCCGTCTTTGACGTCGATCTGATGTGGCACCCCCGCCGCCAAAACGACCCCGCCCACAAATGGTTCCGCCAGGAAGTCAGGCGCCTTGCTGGGCACCTATGATTGCCTGGAGTGAACCACGGAGCATCTTTTGGATTGTTTCTTCGGCAAGCGACAATGCAGCGTCTATCCGCGCCACACGGCGAGCCCCAGGGCGGAACGTCAGATACACCGGATACGGCCGTGACCTATAGCCGGAAAGACACGTTACCAGTTTGCCGCTTTCAAGCGCTTCCTTCAGCATGAAATGTGGCAGGAATGCATAGCCATGCCCCGCAATCGCCAGGTCCAGAAGCACCTTGAAACTGCGCACGGCGACCTTTCCCGTGATCTCAACCTGCATCTGTTCCCCATCTCTGACGAATGTCCAACTGCCGTCAGGCTGGCTTCCATGAAAGACCAGGCACGGAGTGTTTTGCATATCTTCCGGGTGTTTCACCGGGTATTGTTCGGCAATGTTTGGTGACGCAACAAGGTAAAGTTGGACATCGCCGAGATTGATAGCCACCAACCGGTCATCCACGACAGAACCGATCCGAAAGGCAAGATCAACGCCAGGGTCCTGCATATCTTCGAAGTCGTAGGCCGGACGCACGACAAACGAGAGCCCTGGATGACGGTCCAATGCGGCCGGGAGAAGTGCCGACATCACAAATCCGGCGAATTCCGGGGTCGTCACAACGGTCACTGCACCGACCACGCCGCTGCTTTCTTCGCGCGCAATGTCCTCCAGTAAATCGACTTCGGCCAGGATGGATCGGATTCGTTGGTTAAGCGTTTCGCCAATCGGGGTGAGCTTCAAGGTCCGGGCGCCGCGTTCAAAAAGTCGCACACCGAAATGATCTTCAAGCTGTGCCACATGGCGGCTGACTCCGGATTTGACCATTCCCAAATGCGCCGCGGCCGCCGTCACACCACCAAGACGCGCAACTGTGTGAAAACTGAGCAAGGCAGGAAGCCCAATTGTTCTAATATTTTGAACCATACGTTCCTCAAGATATCTCTGTTGCTTCAGATTGAATATTCCTACCTTCGTTTTCGGAAGCGCACCACCGAGGAAAGCGCACAGAAGGAGATGAAGAGATGAATATTCTTGTGACCGGAGCCAGCAGCGGTTTTGGCGAACTGATCGTCAGTGACCTGGCATCTGCCGGGCATCGCGTGGCCGGTACTGTCCGTGATCCGCAAGGGCGGAACGTGGAGGCAGCAGAGAGATTGCGGGCGAAAGGCATCGAGGTCATCGATCTTGACGTGACTGATGATGCATCTGTCGAAAAGGGCGTGGCCGCTGCGCGCGGCGTCTTGGGAGAAATTGATGTGCTCGTCAACAACGCCGGCGTTGGGGTTGTTGGCCTGCAGGAAAACTTCTCGGCCGATGACTTGCAAAAGGTTTTCGATGTGAACGTTTTCGGCGTTCAACGGATGGTGCGTGCTGTTGTGCCGGCAATGCGAGCGCGCGGGTCTGGTCTTATACTGAATGTGTCCAGCCTGCTCGGCCGGGTCACGATCCCGTTTCTTGGACCGTACAACGCGACCAAATGGGCGGTTGAGGCGCTCAGTGAAAACTACCGGGTCGAACTCAGCCAATTCGGCGTCGACGTTGCCGTTATAGAACCGGGCGGATTCCCGACGGCCTTCTTCGGAAACCTGCTGCAGCCCGCATCCCGCGATCGCGATCCAGGATACGGTGACATGGCCAGTGCGCCGCAGACAATGCTGGCGGGCATGGGCGAGTCCCTCGCCTCCAATCCGGAACAAACGCCTCAGATTGTCTCGGATGCCGTCTTGAAAGTCATCGAAACAGCACCCGGTTCGCGCCCGTTCCGGACGGAAGTTGACCGCAGTGGCATGGCCGACCCGATCGCACCGTACAACGTGCAGGCTGAAAAGGTCACCGAACAGTTGTTTACAGCCTATGGAATGGACGGGATGCTGAAACTGAACACGGACGCTGCTGAGGCAGCCTGACACAAATGCCGGCCGGACACGTTTCCGGCCGACATCTTTCACGATGCATCGGAGACAAACTATGACGCACCCTGCACTCAACAAAGATTCCATCGCTGTGATCACCGGCGGAGCATCGGGGATCGGGCTTGCCGCCGCAGTCCGTTTTGCGCGAACAGGCATGCGAATTGTGATCGTGGACAGGAATGAAGTGAAACTGGCAGAGGCTGAAACGATCGTGCGCGGTGCTGGTGCCCAGGACATCATCGCGGCAGCGACGGACATATCCGACCGCGCCGCTGTTGTGGACTTGAAACAGCAGGTTTGGGATCGGTTTGGTAGCGCCAACATATTGATGAACAACGCCGGGATCGGCGGCACAACGTCTTGCCTGTCGGCGCACGATCAATGGCAGGCCATTCTCAACGTGAATTTTCATGGTGTGCTGAACGGTGTCCAAGTCTTTGCGCCAGATATGATCGAAAGTGGCCGGCCGGGCGCGATCATCAACACCGGATCTAAGCAAGGCATTACGACCCCCCCCGGAAATCCAGCGTATAATGTGTCAAAGGCCGGTGTGAAGGTGTTCACCGAAGCGCTTGCGCACGAGTTGCGAAACACCGAAGGATGCGCCATCACAGCCCATCTGCTCGTGCCTGGTTTCGTCTACACCGGCATGACCGGGCTGGACCGGAAAGGACCGGACGCAAAGCCAGCAAGCGCCTGGACCGCCGAACAGACCATCAACTTCATGATCAATAGCCTCAATGATGGCAACTTTTATATTCTATGCCCAGACAACGATGTCCCCCGCGAACTGGATGAAAAACGCATTGCCTGGAATACCGGTGACATCATTGAAAACCGCCCGGCCCTCAGTCGCTGGCACCCTGATTATAAGGACGCTTTCGAGGCGCACATTGCCGGTAACATTTGAGGCATTTGGGATGACTTGAAAGCCGCTTGTCTGGTGTGAAAGGCTGGAGCCTTTGTGTGAAGGCAACTTCAAGCGATCCGGTTTCCTTCGGCAATGACATTGGTCGGCGGAGTTGTCCCTCTGAGCCTATCCGTTTTCGAAGCTCACTTCCAACGGGCGTCAACGGTTAGATCCATTGCAGACGACACAAAAAAATGCGGCGTTCCCATGGGATGGGAACGCCGCACAAAAACAATCGTTTTCCGTACGTAGAAGATTAACGCTTGGAGAACTGGAAGGACCGGCGAGCTTTCGCGCGGCCGAATTTCTTACGTTCAACAACACGGCTGTCGCGTGTGATGAAGCCGTTCTTCTTCAAGATCGGACGCAGTTCCGGCTCGTAGTGGGTCAGAGCCTTGGACAGACCGTGGCGCACAGCACCCGCCTGGCCGGACAGACCACCACCGGTAACGGTCGCAACGATGTCGAACTGACCGTCACGCTCGGTGATCATCAGCGGCTGTTTCAGGATCATCTGAAGGACCGGACGAGCGAAATACTCGGTGAAGTCCTTCTTGTTGACGATGATCTTGCCGGTGCCCGGCTTAACCCAAACGCGGGCGATCGCGTCTTTACGCTTGCCGGTTGCGTATGCGCGGCCCTGTGCGTCCAGCTTCTGGACATGGACCGGAGCTTCAGGGGCTGCGGTGTCGACCGCGCCGCCCAGTTCTTCCAGGGATTGCAGCTCAGCCATTGTTAAGCCCTCTTGCCGTCATTTTTTGCGTTGAGGCTCTTCACGTCGACCAGTTCCGGCGACTGAGCTTCATGCGGATGGTTCGGACCAGCGTAGACCTTCAGGTTGGACAGCTGCTTGTTGGACAGCGGACCGCCCGGCATCATGCGCTGAACAGCTTTTTCCAGAACCCGCTCCGGAAAACGGCCTTCGAGAATGCCGCGTGCTGTACGCTCTTTGATGCCGCCCGGGTGGCCGGTGTGCCAGTAGTACTTCTTGTTGTCGTACTTGCGGCCGGTCAGAACCACTTTGTCGGCGTTGATGACGATGACATTGTCACCGGTGTCGACGTGCGGCGTGTAGGTCGGCAGGTGCTTGCCGCGCAGATGATTGGCAATGTATGCAGCCAAACGGCCAACAACCATGCCTTCTGCGTCGATCAAGATCCACTTTTTCTCGACCTCGGCCGGCTTGGCAGAGAAGGTCTTCATGAGTTCGATCCATGAGTTCAGGTTAAAGAAAAGGCCCGCGCGGCTTTCAATAAGCACAGCGAACGGACCTTCAATTCGTTCGGATCGAGCTTATACGCCTGTCCAAATTGGGCGTCAAGAACCTTTATTCGCGCAATGCTCAAAATAACACAATAAAATCATATATTTAAAAAAACGGTATTATACTACCGCATCTTTTTTGCGTCTTTTGATGGTTTGTCGTCATCCTACAGCGTTGGGAAGTTTAAAGCGCTATAATTAGCAGCATTCAATTTTCCGCTATTTTACGCGCCCTTAAGCGGTCGATGGCTACGATCTCCCCCGGATATGACTGGGAAACCCTGATGAACGTCACGCGTTTGTATGAACATCACCGCTATACGCTTCTTGCCGCAGCCACGGGAACATTGGCCCTGATCGGCATCGTGTGGATTGCACTGGACACCTTGATTGACTGGCAGGTCCAGGAAGCCATCAAGCGCAACGCTGAGGAACGGGCGCTCAATTGGTCCCACAATTTCCTGGAAACCACGCCGTCTGCAATTGAACTGATCCAGACAGGCAAAGGCGATATGGAAGATATCAACCGCCTGGAAGACTCCTTTGCCTTGGTGAACATCATCCGCTTTCAGCTCTTTGACGAAGAAGGCCGGCAGACCTTCCTGTCAAACGGGAGCCTGGACCGGGACAGCAACTACGGCGACGCACCGAACGAGAACGCTGTTCTCGCCTTCGAGACGGGACAACCTGTCATCGAGGTTCATCATGATGACAATGACGAGCGGACGGATGGCGATCCCCGGGTTCCTGAGACCTATATCGAGGCATATGTGCCCGCGATCACCTCTTCCGGCGAAAAGGTTGGCACGATCGAGCTTTATGTTGATGCCAGCGCCTTTGAAGAAGCTCTGGAAGAAACCTTTCAGGAAGTCAGCATATACCTCGTCGCCGGAACCGTGCTCGTTCTTCTGTTCCCGATCGGCGCATTCGTGCGCCGGACCCAACAACTGATGCAGAACGACAAGCGCATGCTTGAGTTGACGCGGTATGATCAGCTGACCGGGGTTTTCAACCGCAACTCGACGACGCAGCATTTGAAGGCACTGTTCATCGATCCCGACAGGGCGGCCGGAACCGGCATTCTTTTTGTTGACGTGGACTATTTCAAACAGGTCAACGACAAGTACGGCCACGCCTGTGGTGATATTCTTTTGAAGCATATCGCAGATGTGCTCAAGTCCAGTATCCGTCTCAAAGACGATGTCGTTGGCCGCTATGGCGGGGATGAGTTCGTGATCCTGTGCCGGAACATCACGCAAGAGGACTTCCGGGGGCTCTGGCAGCGCGTGATGGAAGGCGCAAAAACGCCCTGCACCCACGAAGGCAACAGCTACACACCCAGCTTGAGCGTTGGTGCTTATCTCTCGCGCGATGGTGATACGGAAGATCTCGCCCTGCACCGCGCGGACTTGGCGGTCTACGCGGCCAAACGCGGCGGGCGCAACCAGGTCGTTGAATACTCAGAAGATCTGGAAGGGCTTTTCAAGGATGAAGGCGCTCAGAAAAGCGCCTGACACATTCCGGAGTATTTTTGTCGATTACCGCGGCGGGATTGAATAGGTGGCCGTTGCATGGGCAACCATATCGTCTTGTCCCTCCCCGGCAATCGCGCAGTCGACCACGGCCAATCGTTTTCCGAGCTTCAAAAGACGGCAAGTTGCCAGCAGATCGCCCGGCTCCGGCTTTCTCAGGAAGTTGATGTTGAGATTGGTGGTGACCGCCAAAGCCTGCGGCCCAATATGCGCCAGAATGACCACATAGGCCGCAAAGTCAGCCATCGCCATCATGGTCGGACCGGACACCGTGCCACCGGGACGCAAATGCCGCTCGTTGGCTGACAGGCGTAGCACGGCTTCGCCGGGCCCCACACTCTCGATCGCATAGACGCGGCCATCGGCATGGATTTGAGGAAAAACCTCATCCAGCATCCCCATGATTTCATCAGCGTTCATGATCGGCTGCATCGGCTCCCCCAATCCATTCAACTTGCAATCGTTCTATCTCTTTGACTTACGTAAACGTCAAAGCAGTTCTGATGCAAGTGTGTTCGCGGGATAGACCGTCTTATTCAGCAGGTTCGGTTTTTCTGGAAACCCGTTTTTCCACTTCATAGATACCGCGATCCCAAAGCCACACGGCAAGCGCCTGGAGACCAATTCCGGTGCGCATCTCAAATTCTTCAAAGTGGAACCTGGAGGCCTTGAGCCCTTTGAGAACCAGACCGGATTTCAGCGCCTTGCGCATAGGCACGGGCCCGCAGAAGAAGACATGCGCATTTGTGGTATTGCCTCCGAGGTCGGACACGATGCGGTCCGAAGTCAGCCGGATGCCTTCTGCGGAGTTCACGATGATCAGCTCCAGCGTATCGAGCTCTTCAGCCAGCCGCTCCAGTTCGACTGCATAAGGAATGTCGTCCCGCTCCCGGACGCAATAATAGAGCTTTACCGGACCGGTCTCCCGGCCCTTGAGACTCTCCGCAAAGGCTAGAAACGGGGTGATACCAACCCCTGCCCCAATCCACGCCTGAGGATCTCGACCACGGGGCATCGAGAAATGCCCAAATGGACCCGACACGATCGCGTTCATGCCCGGCTGAACCATTCTTTGCAGCCGATCGGTGTAATCACCAAGATCCTTGATGGAGAACCGCAAGACCCGGTCGTCTGTTGGCGCGCCGCTGAGCGTAAAGGGGTGCTCCTCCCCCAGTCCGCCAACATCGATCGACAGAAACGCAAATTGCCCCGGCTTATGCCGCATCCCGCGCCCCTTGGGCACCAAGACCAGCTCAGTCAACCCGCCGACCCGACGGACAAGATCCACTTCATATCTGTGACCGCGCGGTGCCATCGGGCGAACGACAGACATCCATATATAGGAAAGTATTCCTAAAATGCAGAATGCCGAAACATAGAGCCCAAGCGGGTCGAGGTTGGAAAAGGGCTTTGCAATGAAGAAGAAATGAAATGCTCCGAGAAAGAAGAACACTCCGATGATGCGGTGGCTCCATTTCCAAAGGTGATAGGGAATGAAGGTGATGACAGAGGCCAGGATCAGGATCATCAAGCCATAAAGGCTGATCTCACCGATATCTTCGGCAATTCCGGCGAGCGGCCCGCCGCGCACCCCGTTCATCTCCGCGTCAATGATGTCATGCAGCCCCATGGCAACAAGCGCTATGATACCCAGCCACTTGTGCAGCACGTATATCCGGTCAAGCGGACCAAAAACGATCTCCAAACCCGGGGCCCTCGTGGCAACAAATTGATTGATGCCCATCAGGATGAGAGCGGCGGAGCCAAGATATTGGCTGAACAAGGCAATTGGGTCCCGCTCGGAGGCGATCGGCGCAAACCAA
Organism: Roseibium sp.; assembly: GCF_965276855.1. GTDB lineage: Bacteria > Pseudomonadota > Alphaproteobacteria > Rhizobiales > Stappiaceae > Roseibium. The sequence goes on along the minus strand of NZ_OZ255700.1, from coordinate 4,933,640 downwards.
TAAACCGGTATCAGGACCGCAAGTGCAATGAGGACAAGGCCGAGGGGGCGCATTGGGGAATTCCGTCTTCTTGGCTTTTGGCTCAGCAAAACGCGAGGGCAGATGCACTCTGCCTTAGAAGAGCTCCATGACGGTGGCAAGACCGGGCGTGGGCCAACAAAAGATTATCGGACTGATTTTCTGGTATTTATATAAAACGTTTATCGAAACCCGGCAGGCACCTGGTGACCCAACGCTTGGTCAAACTTCATCTGGAGGCATGCACATGACACGATATGGCCTTATCGCAGCTTTGACCGCCAGCATGCTTGCAAGTGCGGCGCATGGCGAAGACTGGACATATCTGGATGACCGGTCGACACCTCAAAAACTGGTTGAAAGCTATTATTATGCGATCAGCAACCAGCTTTATGTTCAAGCTTACAGCTATTTTCAAACGGACATGGCGCCCAAGGATTTCAAGTCCTGGTCGGAAGGTTATGCGGACACCAAAAGTGTTGAAGTGACGTTCGGCCCGACCGAGCCTGATCCGGGTGCCGGTCAGATCTATTGGGGCCTTCCGGTCGCACTCAACACCACCAAGACCGACGGCTCAACTGTCATTTTCTCAGGCTGTTACACGATTCACATGGCAAATCTTGGAATGCAGACAGAACCACCCTTTCAGCCAATGGGGATCGTCGAAGCATCGCTTAAGGAAACGGACGTTCCTTTTGAAAAGGCCGCCCCTCAAAAGTGCTGAGCTTTGACTTCAAAGGGCGTAAGAGACAAGGCGAACACCTTCATCTAGTCATTTCCGCGTATCATTCTGAAATACATGACTTTCTTGGAGTGCTAAGCGACCAGCTCAAGCTTTCATAAATAGTGATGTGATTCAAAAGCGCTGCGAACTGCGTCGTAAACCAAATTTAATTCAAAATCTATCGAAACTGCTTGTCCAACTCATGACGTGGACTGCGGATCGATAGCATGGCGACAGGATATGTGTTCCGGAAGTTTGTTCTTTCTGCAGCGTTCTCGCTGGCCCTAATCCTGTCCGCCGCCGCAACGCCTTTGCAACTCGTAACGCTTCAATATCCGCCTTACGAGTATCAGGATGGCGACAAGGTAGACGGCATCGTCGTCCGCTTGCTGCACCACGCTTTTGAACAGCTGGGACGGGACATAGAAATTACGGTCCTTCCATGGAAGCGCGCTCAACTCATGGCCAAAAAAGGCCAAGTCGACGGCATATTCACCGTATATGAGACCACTGAGCGGCTGAAGTACCTCGACTATTCCAAGAAGGTCCTTATCCCACAAACAGTCTCCTTATGGGCGCTTCGCGAAACCGAAGTTGCCTATGATGGGACCATGGAAAGCCTTGCGGATCTTTCAATCGGCCTTGTTCTTGGAGTGAGCTACGGCGAAAAAGCCGACCGGGCGCTCAAGAGCGGTGCTTTGAAACACCTGGAGTATGCGCCGGACAGCGCGCAGAACATCAAGAAACTTCTGGCAGGCCGCACATCTGTGGTCATCATGAACCGCTACGGCGCCCTGCACCATTTGCACCTTCAAGACGGCTTTGAACGGGTCAAAGAACTGACGCCCGAAATCTCTTCGGTTCCCTCCTATGTGGCCTTCTCGAAACTTCGAAATCACACGGTGCTGAGAGACCAGTTCGATCAAGTCTTGGAGACCATGATCGCCTCTGGCGACTATGCGCGGATCATCGACGACTACTTTGCTGAAAAATCGGCAAAAACACAGTTTTGACATTTCCGCCCGGGTGGCGGTTCGAGACGTCCAATTTCTGTCCCGCAGGTTGGGCGTCAAAGCCAAGGATGGAGGCACACATGAAGCGACTCGCACACATTACTCTGATTGCAATGGGACTGGCGTTCTGCGCAACAGCGGTCAAAGCAGAAACTGTCAGACTTGTGACCCTTGAGTACCCGCCCTACCAGTATGCGGCCGGATCTGATGCCGACGGCATCGTCGTGCGCATCCTGCGCGAGGCATTTGCCAAAATGAACGCGGACATCAGCATTGAGGTGTTGCCCTGGAAACGGTCTCTGAAGATGGTCGAAACCGGCGATGCCGATGCCATATTCACCGCCTATAAGACCGCCGAACGGGAAACCTTCCTCGACTATTCCAAAACCGTTCTGATGCCGCAGGTCGTCTCCGTTTGGGTCAACAAGGACAAGAGCGTTGCATTTGATGGCAGCATGGACAGTTTAAGTGATGTCTCGATCGGCCTCGTCGACGGGTTGAGCTACGGCGGCACGGTTGATGACGCTATCAAATCAGGTGTTTTGACGTCTCTCGACTACGCCCCGGAAAGCTCCAACAACATCAAAAAGCTCATGGGTGGGCGGATCGATGCCGTCATCATGAACAAGTACGGCGCCATGCATCACCTGAAAAACCTGGGCGGTCTGGAGAAAGTCGCAGAGCTCGAGCCGGAGCTGTCTTCTGTTCCGTCTTACATTGCTTTTTCAAAAGCCAACAATCTGGCCGGTATGCGGGATGAACTCGACACCGTCCTGCAAGGCATGATCGACAGCGGCGAGTATCAAAGCATCATCGACGCTTATTTCGCCCAGTAACCGAATGCTCCAACCTTGCGCGGCCCCGCCCCTTTTGGTGGGGCCCTTTCTTTATGCCGGTTCAAAGAGCTCAACAACGTTTCCGGATGGATCCCGGCACAGGATCTGTTTTCCGCCGGGCCCGATGACGATGTCGTTGAGAAACGGGAATTCTTTCTGCCCGAGCTCGGTCACAAGCGTTTCCAGATCAGCCACAATAAGGACGCAGCGGTTCCACCCTCCAGATTGCGGGACAGTTCCATCTGCCATCGGCTTTGACGCAGACGCCATTGGCCCCGCCAGCCAGAGCTCAAGATCATCGCGCTTGAGAATCGCCATCGCCGGCCCAAATTGCTGTTTCAGGTTAAATCCGAGTTGATCCCGATAGAAGGAGACGGCCTCATCGACATTTTCAACAAGATACCGGAAATGCGCCACTGAAGTCCTCCATTCGGAATACAACCAGTAATTATAACCTAGCGCCTCATCATACGGCTGTCATTTATACCGATAATCACCGCAGACACGACTTCGTGCACTTAAAAACGATCTATCGCGTCAAGCGCGTATAATTTGACCCCACACGCTTAGCCTACATATCCTTACAATCTTTCCGTGAAACTCAGGTGTCAATGCACCCTTTCAAATTGGAATTTTGTGAGGAACAGGAGATGCACAAAAGCAGCAGTGGCCCGCGCGCGGACCAAGTGCGCTGCGACACAATCTTCACTTACATCTTCATGCTGGTAATGTCTGCGCTGGCCACACTGAGCCCGCCGGATGCCGCGTTTTCCAGAAATCTCAGCCCGAAGTTTCCGGCCGCATACTATGCCGAACAAGGCAACAAATACTTCGACACACTAGACAGCTATGCGTCCCGCGCCTCAAAGCCCAACTATTCCACCCATGTGATCCGGTGGGAGTGGCCTCCCTGGCTGTACCTGACCGGTCACAAGGACCACTGGATGACGATGGACCGGTTGCTTGTGCTCTATCCGACGCGCGTCCTGAACCGGGACTGCCGCAGTTTTAAGGTCCAACCTTTCAGCCGGTGCCGGGTCACTTTCCACTATGAGTGGATCGATTCCTATGTCGGTATTTATCAGGAGTTCACCTTCAACGATTACGGGCAAATCACCTTCATCGAAGCATGGACCGATGAAGCCGGTTTTCTCCCGATGAATGCAACAGTTGACCGTTGGGCCGAAGGAAAAGCGGTGAACAGGCTGTCGACCCGCGTACCAGGCCTTGGCCGCGCTGATGGGAGGTATCAAGCCATACCGCCACAGCACCTTGCCCGTGTCGACCGCGATCTGCGAAACCTGCAGATCCGTCTCCGGGTCCCGGTGATCGCATGGCTGGTCGAAAGCGTGCGGTTCACTTTCAACGCCTAAGTGATTTTGGTCCGCGGATGCCGGTCTTCCAATTAGCCTCGGCGACGGCCGCGGCGGCGGCCGGACCCAGCACCCTCGCCTTCTGCTGCGCGTGCTGCATCGGCTTCCTTGTTGGGCGGAGACACAAGCGGTCCAATCTCTGAAATCACCTGTTCGAGCGTCGGACGCACACCCTTTTTGTAGTCGTCAAGCGCAAGACGCATTGCCTTCAAATGGGATGGAGACGTGCCACAACATCCACCGACAATGCGCGCTCCTGCGTCCAAAGCCATGCGGGCGTAGTCCGCCATCAGTTCTGGTGTACCTGTATAGACCACCTCATCCCCCTTGATTTGGGGAATGCCGCAATTGGCCTTGGCAACGACAACCGCGTCCGGATAAGCCTCGGTGATCTCCATGATGGCCGCCAGCAAATCGGAAGCACCGACGCCGCAGTTCGACCCGATGGCAACCGGCGTGCAGGCAAACTGGCTCTGGAGATCGCCAAGCCCCTTCGGCGACAGACCCATCATGGTTTTGCCAGCCGTATCAAAACTAGCGGTGATGACCAAGGGCATATCAAACCCTTGAGCAGCTTCCGCCGCAGCTTTCATTTCCTCGATTGCGGACATGGTCTCGACCCAGAGCACATCCACACCGCCCTCAACAAGCCCTTCGATCTGTTCCCGAAAGGCCTCAACGCCCTCTTCGTAGGACAGAGCACCGAGCGGCTGGAACAGTTCGCCCGTTGGACCGATCGAACCGCCGATGAGAACGTCCCGGCCAGACTGTGCAATGACATCCTTCGCAAGGTCGACAGCAGCGATATTCAGTTCCTTCACGCGGTCCTGCGCGTTGTGAAGCTTCAACCGGTGGCGGTTGCAGCCGAAGGTGTTCGTCAGAATGATGTCGGACCCTGCATCGACGAACGACTTATAGAGCGCCTTGATCTTTTGCGGTTCGTCCGTGTTCCAGAGTTCCGGCGCGTCGCCGGACACCAGCCCCATATCGAACAAGTTGGTGCCCGTTGCCCCGTCCGCCAGCAATGCACCTTTTTGAGCGAGGAAATCTTCAAACTTCGACATGTCTTTTTGGTCTTTCCGAGTCGTCTCGAGCCCGAAGGCAAATCTGAGGCCTGCAATAGCAGACCCCGCGCGGATGTCCACGCGGGGTTTTGTTTTTCCGGTTCGTCGGCTGTTCCAGCCCTGCGCTGGGAGCTAACCAGTTGTCTGATGGCCCCGGTTAAAGCCCGGGACCGCGGTCAATATACACCGCGCCTTAGCTGCGCGGTTTGGCGTTCTCTGGATCGTAAAGCGGCGCATAGCCGACACCGGCAACTTCCACCGGGTAGCTTTCGGAGAAGTACTCCACCTGGAGCTTGCGGCCGACTTCGCAGTATTCCTGCGGGAGATAAGCCAGTGCAATGTTCTTGCCGATAGTCGGGCCATAGGCGACCGAAGTGGTGTAGGAAATCCGGCCGAGCTCATCGACCAGTGTTTTGCCTGTCACCGGATCCTGAACCGGCATCGTGCCGACCGGGAACCGCTCGACGCCGCTGGCATCGGTGTTCTCCTGCATCACCAGCGTGCAGAGCATCGCAGGTTGCTTGTCGCGCGCCCGGTATTCCAGATGCTTTTCCTTACCCCGGAAATCGGCTTCCTTGACCTTCGGACGGGCCAGATCCGCCTCATAGAGGTTATACTGGGTTAGAAGGTCAGCGTTTTGGAGACGCAGGGATTTTTCCAGGCGCCGAGAGTTGGCGTAGGTCTCAACACCAACGGCCATGATACCTTCCGCGCGCAGCGCGTCCCAGACAGCCAGGCCGTCTTCGTACTTCATGTGAAGTTCCCAGCCCTGCTCGCCAACGTAAGACAAGCGAAGCGCGGACACCTTTTTGCCGGCGATTTCCAGATTGCGGATCGCGGCAAACGGGAAGTTTTCTGGATCAAGAGCAGCTGGATCGGACACGACTTTCTTTAGATTTTCACGGGCATTCGGACCCCAGATGCCGATGGTCGTGTACTCTTCACTGACATCGGTCACCGTGACATCGAAACCTTTGTCTTCCGCAATGCGCTTCACATAATGGTAGTCACGCGGACCGGCATCGGCGCCATCAACAATCCGGCAGCGGTCTTCCATACGGAAAATGGTGAGGTCCGCGCGGACATTGCCTTCATCATCGAGGAAGTGCGTGTAGATGCCTTTGCCGATGTTGTTGTCGCCGCCGATCTTAGCCGCGCACAGCCATTCCATCAGTGCAACATGGTCCGGACCTTCCACATCGAACATGTAGAAGTGCGACAGGTTGATGATGCCGCAGTCTTCGGAGAGCGCCAGCTGCTCGGCATTGGAAACCCGCCAGAAGTGCCGGTTGTCCCACTCGTTTTCGCGGACCGGAACATTGTTGCCGTATTTCTCCAACAGGTGCTCGTTGGCCGCGTAGCCGTGCGCCCGCTCCCAGCCGCCGAGCTCCATGAAGTAACCGCCAAGCTCCACCTCACGCTCATAGAACGGCGAGCGCTTGATGTTGCGTGATCCGGCATAAGGCTCGCGCGGGTGGATTGCCGGGAAGTAGATCTTCTGTGCCGCCTCGTAGCACCGGTCTTCGATGAATTTTTCTGTCATCTGGTGCGGATAGAACCGGGAATAATCGATACCTGCGTGATCGATCTCAGTGCGGCCGTCGGTCATCCAGTCTGCAATCAGCTTGCCATAGCCCGGACCGTCCTTGACCCAGATGGCAACGCAGTACCAAAGACCGCGCACTTTCTGGCTTTCGCCGCAGGATGGACCACCAGCGGCCGACACCTGCAACAGGCCGTTAAACGACCAAGTCTCGTTGTAGCCGAGTTCGCTGAGGATCGGGGTCAGTTCCATCGCCTTTTCAAGCGGCTCGATGACCTGCTCCAGCTCCAAGTCGCGCTGCGATGGTGACAGGCGCGCCTCTTCCTTGGACTGAAGATCACGCGGGTGGCACATGCGCGGATTGGTTGTCTCGTAGTAGCCCCACTCGATCTGGCCGCCTTCGGTGGTTTTCGGATCGCCCGTATCGCGCATATAGGCGGAGTTGCCCTGGTCGCGGAGTAGCGGATAACCAATGTCCTTGCCAGTGCCCTCAAACTCGTTGAACGGACCGAAGAATGTCAACGGGTGGTCCACCGGCATGACCGGCAGATCCTCACCCACCATGTTTGCGATCAGGCGGCCCCAAAGACCGGCACATACAACAACATGATCGGCCATGATCGTGCCGCGGTGGGTTTTCACACCGGTGATCTTGCCGTCCTCGACGATAAGGGACTGCGCCGGTGTGTTGGCGAAGGATTTCAGCTTTCCGCTTTCAACGCCCATGTCGACCAACCGGCCCGACAGTGCCTGGGACCGCGGCACAACAAGACCGGCGTCCGGGTCGTAGAGGCCGCCCTGAACCTGATCTTCCTCGATCAGCGGAAACATTTCCTTGATTTCGGAGGGTGTGACGAGGCGGACATTGGTGCCAAATGCCTTGCCAGAGGTCACCTTGCGCTTGATTTCCTCCATCCAGGCATCGTCGCCGGTCCGGGCAATTTCCAGCCCGCCGACGCGCTCGTAGGCGCCCATCTTGTCGAAGAAATCGACGGAATAGAGCGAGGTCCATGTGGACAAGAAGTCGTGGCTGGTGGTGTAGCAGAAGTCTGAAGCGTGGGCGGTGGAGCCGACGTCGGTTGGAATGCCAGACTTGTCGATGCCGACAATGTCCGTCCAGCCGCGCTCGATCAGGTGATGCGCAACCGAAGCGCCGACGATGCCGCCGAGACCAACGATGACGACCTGTGCCTTGTCAGGAAAAGCTGACATGTTTCATTCCTCTTCAAAAGGCAGGAAGCGCTGTGCTTAAACGCGCTCCCCTCCGCTTGTTCCATCCACGAAGGATATTCTTCTGCACCCCGGAGCCATTGCCCCGCCGATTTGGCCGCCAGTATTGCGACACTCGGGAGGGCAAAGTAGCTCAATTGCGTCATGGGAGCATGTTGCGACGACACGCAGCAGAATTTCAGCCCGGCAAACCGCGGCCGTCCGACGCAGCGGCCGGAACCGCCGCAATGACGGAATTAGGGCATGATAGGACGCATCCACACCAAGATCGCTGGCCAAGCCCTCTAAGACTTGACATAACGACACAAATTTTTCTGTTCAGGGAGCCCCACAATGTCAGACGCCGCCGTCAGCACCGGCCGCCGTGGCCGATCCGCCCGCCGCGAAAGACGCACCGCCACGTCCGGAGGCGTCGGCGCTCCTTATATCAGCCGGGGCATTCCGAATTACGAAGTGCTCAGCGATGAGGGCGCAGCCACCATTGAGGCCAACGCGGATCGCATCCTTGCTGAGATCGGACTGGAGTTCCGTGAGGATCCGGACGTTTTGAACATCTGGAAGATTGCCGGCGCTGAAGTTGACGGTGAACGGGTTCGCTTTCCGAAAGGCATGCTGCGCGAAATCCTGAAAACGGCTCCATCGCAGTTCACCCAGCATGCCCGCAATCCGGCCCGCAATGTGGAAATCGGTGGCAACAATCTGGTGTTTGCACCGGTCTACGGCCCCCCCTTCGTCACCGACCTTGACCAGGGCCGCCGCTACGGCACGATCGACGACTTCCGCAATTTCGTGAAGCTCGCTTACATGTCACCGTGGATGCACCATTCCGGCGGTACCGTGTGTGAGCCGGTCGATCTGCCAGTGAACAAGCGTCACTTTGATATGGTCTATTCCCATATCAAATATTCCGACAAGCCGTTCATGGGATCGGTCACAGCGCCGGAACGTGCAGAAGATTCGGTCCGCATGGCGCAGATCACGTTCGGCGAAGACTTCGTTGACCAGAACTGCGTGATGATCCAGCTGATCAACGCCAATTCACCTTTGGTATTCGACGCGACCATGCTGGGCGCACTCAAGGTCTATGCCCGGAACAATCAGGCTTGCATCGTCTCGCCGTTTATTCTGGCCGGCGCGATGAGCCCGGTGACCGTTGCAGGTACCCTGGCACAGGTTCTGGCCGAGGCATTGGCCGGCTGCGCCCTCACCCAGCTGATCCGACCGGGCGCTCCGGTCGTCTTTGGTGCATTCGTGAGCTCCATTTCCATGCAGTCTGGTGCGCCGACCTTCGGCAGCCCGGAAGGCTCGCTCCTTTTGAACGGCGCAGCAAAGCTTGCCCGCCGCGCCGGTCTTCCGTTCCGTTCCGGTGGATCGTTCACCGCGTCCAAACTGCCGGATGCCCAGTCCGCTCAAGAATCAGCCCAAACGATTACCGCGACCGTTCAGGGCGGCGTGAACTTCTGCCTGCACGCAGCTGGTTGGCTCGAAGGCGGCCTTTGCTCGTCCTATGAAAAGTTCATCATGGATGCCGATCAGCTCGGCATGATGCATGTCCTGGCCAAAGGCATCGACGTCAACGACGAGTCGCTCGCGATGGACGCTTTGGAAGAAGTCGGTCCCGGAGGCCACTTCCTGGGCGCAGCTCACACACAGCGCAATTTCGAGAGCGCGTTCTACCGGTCCAGCGTTGCGGACAACAATTCCTATGAGCAGTGGCTCGCGGATGGTGAACTGGACGCGGCAAAACGGGCCAACAAGATCTGGAAAGAGCAACTCGCGGCTTATACAGGCCCTGCTCTCGATCCGGCCATCGACGAAGCACTGCTGGACTTCATGGCAGAGCGTAAAGCGTCCTTCCCGGACAGCAACGTTTAAATCGCCCGGAGTGATACGATGAAAGGCTGCTGTCTTTGTGGTCGTGTCACCTATGAAGTAACGGGGCCATTGCGCCCCGTTATTGCTTGTCATTGCGTCCAGTGCCGCAAGACATCCGGTCATTTTGTCGCCGCCACACAGGCGGCGAAGAAAGACCTCCACATTCAGGGCGAAGACAATCTGACCTGGTTTCAATCATCCGATAGCGCTCGGCGTGGTTTTTGTGCAGCCTGCGGAAGCCAGCTGTTCTGGGAGCCGGACGGCCAAGACGCGGTGTCGATTATGGCCGGCACACTGGACGGCCCCACCGGCCTTCAGATCAGCCATCACATTCACACCGATACCAAGGGTGACTACTACCAGTTACCGGATCCTGCCTCCGAGTGACCTCCCGCGGCGCCGTCTTACCGGCAAGGGAAACGCGAAAACGCATTGATCAGATTACCGGTTTGCTTGTTTGCCACGTTGGTCTAACCTGCCGCCCACTCCTGCCAGCAGGTTCTGCAAAATGCACCCGGAAACGTGATAGGTGACCATGTCCTCTGAAACCGCGCACGTCCAAAAACTCGCCGACGATCTGACCCGCTGGCTGACGGAAGACGCATTGCCCGCCTGGCACGCAGGCGGCGTAATTTCAGACACGGGCGAGTGTTACGAAACCATAGACCTTGCAACCCAGCAAGGCGTGCCCAAAGACCGCCGGGCGCGTGTTATTCCACGGCAAATCTACTCGTTTCTTGAAGGGGCCCGGCTTGGCTGGACGGGCCCGTCGGAGAGCATAGCAACCCGGCTCTGGGCCTGGTTTTCGGACACCTACCGGTTGCCGGACGGCACCTTTGCGGCCACCGCGGCTATGGACAACACCCTGACCGATGCGCGCTTCGATCTCTATAATCAGGCGTTCGTGCTTTTTGCGTTGGCCCACATGGCCGACAAGATCCCGGCCTGCGCAAGCAGCGCCGAAGCAGATGCAAAGTCACTCGTTGAGGTATTGGTCAAAAGCTACAAGCACCCGGTCATCGGGTTCCGGGAAGACAATCCGGACCGCATCCCGTTGCGTGCCAATCCCCACATGCACCTGTTTGAAGCTGCACTGGCTTGGGAAAGCGTCTCCAACGACCCGATGTGGTCGGGTATGGCGGATGAGTTGGCCGAGCTGGCTCTTACCAAACTGATCGACCCGGTGAACGGTGGATTGCGCGAGTTTTTCGATCTTCACTGGGGGCCTTTGCCCGGAGACGAAGGACGGATTTTGGAGCCCGGCCACCATTTTGAATGGGCCTGGCTGCTGGTCCGGTGGGGCACAAGCCGGGCCGACGCGGATGCACTTGTCGCAGCACGGCGGCTCTACGACATCGGCTGGACCTACGGCATTGACGAAAGCCGCGGCGCAACCTTCATGTCGATCAACGACGACTTCAGCGCGCGCGACCCAGTCGCACGGCTCTGGGGTCAGACGGAATGGATCAAGGCCGCCATTGCCTTGGCCGGGATTTCGGTCGGCGCGGAACGTGAGGCCTATACGGCCGACATTTCGCTCTCGGTTGCAGCGCTAACAGCTTATTTTGAGGACGTGCCCGCCGGCCTTTACCGGGACAAGTGGCACGTGGACGGCTCGTTTGAAGACGAGGCCGCTCCTGCCAGTTCGCTCTATCACATCGTCTGCGCCATTTCAGAACTGAACGCCTTCGCCAAGTCGCTGTAACTGCGACTTGAACATGAATGGCGAATGCAGAGCACGATAAGACGTTTTCCGCATTTTACAAAAGCAACGGGCGCTCTATAGCTGTTCACCGGATAGGATTCGATAACCGATCTGAGGTTCAAAGGGAGGCGGAATGCCACAAGCTCAAATCATTGACGGAAAAGCTATTGCAGAATCCGTGCGTGGTGAAATCACCGAACGCGCAGCAAAGCTGTTGAGCGAAACCGGCAAACGCCCCGGCCTTGCGGTTGTTCTTGTCGGAGAAGACCCGGCAAGTCAGGTCTATGTACGCAACAAGGACCGCGCTGCCGAAGCGTGTGGCTTTCATTCCGTGAAACACACCATGCCTGCCGACTCCAGCGAAGACGCAGTGCTAGGCATGGTCGATCAGCTGAACAACGATCCGGACATTCACGGCATCCTCGTGCAGCTTCCCCTGCCCGGGCATATTGATGAAAGCAAGGTTCTGCGCCTGATCAAGCCGGAAAAGGATGTCGACGGCTTTCACCCGATCAATGTTGGTCTTCTGACCGCCGGCGAACGCGACAGCGCGCTCGTCCCCTGCACGCCTGCGGGCAGTCTTGTATTGTTAAAGCGCACCCTCGGCGACACTTTGTCCGGCAAGAATGCTGTTGTCGTCGGCCGGTCGAACATCGTCGGAAAGCCGATGGCTTCGCTGCTACTGCAGGAAAGTTGCACCGTCACCATCGCCCATAGCCGTACCAAAGACCTACCCGACGTTGTTCGCGCCGCAGATATTGTCGTTGCAGCCGTCGGACGGCCGGAGATGATCAAGGGCGATTGGATCAAACCGGGGGCCACAGTGATTGATGTTGGCATCAACCGGATCCCGGCACCGGAAAAGGGTGAAGGCAAAAGCCGTCTTGTCGGCGATGTCGCCTTTGACGAAGCCGCAGAACACGCCGGCGCCATCACGCCGGTACCTGGCGGCGTCGGACCGATGACGATTGCCATGTTGATGGTCAACACGCTAACCGCCGCCCGACGGCTCATGGGCCTACCGGAAGACGAGCCGCTTTTTTAGCTGTTCCGTTAGGTCAAACCGCCGCCTTGCATTCGGCCTGCCGCCATGGTCTATCAATGTTGACAGCCTCTTAACCATGGCCAACTAAGCTGCGCCATGTAGGGACTGCAATTGCAGATAAGTTGATGGCATGACAAAGGACGCTAAGTGCTTGGTCATGCCGACTTTAAACCTGAACAGGCGGCAGTGAGTGAAGGGTCTACCGTCTCAAGCGTCCGGACATGTCCGGCGCCTGCGCTCAAGCGCAAGAGATGCGCGCGTAAACACGAAGAACGCGGCACCCTTTCTGCTGTCCACTTCTTCACTGCTAGTTCTCAGCGTTGTAGCACCGCTCGCATTGGCTCCACAGCCCGCACATTCATTTGAAATCTTCGGCTGGAAGTTCTTTGAAAACGGCAAGGAAGAAGAGGCCGCCGTCCCGGACCCCATCGCCTATGAGGCAGAGGTTGCTGTATCTGAGCGCAGTGATGCTGATCTGACCAAGGAAATGACCGCCACGTCGCTTTTGGTTCAGCAAGTGAAGAAACCGCCCTCAGGCGAAGCCGGACTGATTGCCCGGTCCTTGTCGGACCGGGAACGTTTGATTGCCCGCCTTTATGCCGATGGGCGCTACGGAGGCACGGTCAGCATTTCGCTCAATGGACTGCCGCTCGAAAGCGCGCTTGAACGCGCCGGCTTGCCGGACGGGCGGCCGGTTCAGGTCAAGGTCCTGGTCGACCCAGGCCCGGCTTTCACGTTCGGGACCGTCACTGTGCAGAGCCAGGGCAACGAACTCTCGTCCGATCCTGCCTTTTGGGGACTCGCCCCTGGCGACCCGGCAGGATCCGGCAAGATCCTGAGTGCCGAGCGGCGCATCGTCACGATGTTGCGCGGACGCGGGTATCCGGAAGCAAAGATCGCAGAGCGCCGGATAACCGCGGACCACAGCTCCGACCGATTGGACGTCGCCCTGATCGCTGATGCCGGTCCAAAGGCAAGGTTCGGCAAGGTGACGGTCTCAGGCACCGAGGTCACAAAGCCGGAGTTTGTGGTCCAGCAGGCGATGATCCCGGAAGGCGGTGTTTATTCGCCCGAAGACATCTCGCGCGCTCGAAAGCGTTTGAACGACCTTGGCATCTTTTCCTCCATCCGGTTTGTCGAAGGTGACATCGCAAGACCGGACGGTACCTTGCCGATCACCATCCAGGTTACCGAACGCAAACGCCATGTCATCGGTGCGGGCGCCTCCTGGTCCAGCACCGAAGGCTTCAGTGCGGAAGCTTACTGGCGCCGCCGCAACCTGTTTGGCGGCGGGGAAACCCTGTCGGTCGAAGGCTCTATTGGCCGGATCGGGTCTGAGAGCATTGGCAATCAGGAATACTCTGCCCGCATTGCGTTTGAAAAACCCGGTGTTTTCGGACCGCTCACCAGCTTCACGACCAGCCTGCAAGCCAAGCAGGAAAACCCGGATGCCTACATCAGCCGGACGCTAACCTATGACGCGTTCTTGAGCCGGGAGTTCAGCGAACAGGTCAAGGGCCGGGCCGGGTTTGAAATCCAGTATGCCGACGAAGAAGACGCTTTTGGTGACAACCAGTATCTTCTGGTCGGGCTTCCGGCGGATCTGACCTTCGACAACCGGGACGACAAGCTCAACCCGTCAAAGGGTGTCTTTGCCGCCCTCTTTGGCGAGCCGGCCTACGATGCCAAGAACGGCAACGGAATGGGTTTCCTCCAAGGAACCGTTTCAAGCTACTACGCCCTGGATGAAGCAAAACGCTTTATTCTTGCCGGCAAGCTGTCCGCCGGATCAATCATCGCACCGTCTGTGTCGGCCGTGCCAGCAAACCGCCGTCTCATTGCAGGCGGCGGCGGGTCTATCCGCGGCTACGCCTACCGCAACGTTGGCCCGCGGCTAAATGGTGAAGTTGTCGGTGGGCGCTCGCTGATCGAGATGTCCGGCGAAGTTCGCGTCAGGATCACCGAGACGATCGGCGTCGTCGGCTTTGTCGATGCGGGCAATGCTTATGAAGATACCATTCCTGATTTTTCTGACGGCCTGAAGATAGGCGTGGGCGCCGGACTGCGTTACTTTACGCCCATAGGTCCCCTGCGAGTCGATGCGGCCGTCCCGCTCGACCCGGAACAGGACGACCCGAGTTTTGCCCTTTATGTTGGACTAAGCCAGGCCTTCTAACGCCGATGCGTTTTGTAAATCTAGCCCTCAGGATCATTGGACTGCTGGTCGCACTGGCGGTCGCAATCCCAGTTGTCGCAATCGCAATCCTGCAATTTCCTGGAGGACGGACCCTTGTTTCCAACATGGTGAGTGATCTTGCATCCTCACCGGCCCAAACCATCTCTGTCGAAGACCTTTATCTTGGGTTTGACCTCGACCTTTCGGCCAAACGTATTGCGCTCGGCGATGACTTGGGCACCTGGCTCGAAGCGGATGATTTAAACGTTTCATGGTCGCCGCTTCAGCTCATCTCCGGCACACTGCAAGTCAATGACATCTCAGCCTCCCGGTTCGACCTGAACCGGCTGCCCGCTGCTTCGCAAGAGGCGCAGCCCACCGAAAGTGCCGATGAAACGGAAACATCTTTCGCGCTTCCGCTTGATGTTGAGCTCGGGTCGCTCACCATCTCAGAGATCAATCTCGGCGAGCCGCTTCTTGGGACCCCGATCGCACTGGCGGTGACCGGCTCGGGCAGTGCCGCGATGGATCCGGCTGTCTTTTCGGCAAATCTGGACGTCAAACGGATCGACGGTGTGGACGCGCATCTCAGCGCAAAAGCAGAGTTCGCACCATCGGAAGAAACCCTCGCCTTCGACATCAAGGTGTCCGAACCGCGCGGTGGTTTGGCAGCCCGTGTGCTGGATGTTCCAGACCTTCCGGCCCTCGGTCTTGAGCTGATCGGCAGTGGTCCGCTCAACGAGTGGGCCGCAGATCTCCGCATCGCGCTCGATGGACGCCAGACGGTCTCGGGCACTGCCAAGCTTGCCGAAACTGCGGCGGCACGCCACTTGACCTTTGATCTTGACGGCGACCTCGCCCCCTTGGCGCCGCCCGAGGCGCACGCATTTTTGCTCGGGACCACCAACGCAACCGGCAAGGCAGATTTCACACTGGATTTTGCTCCGCAATCCGGCGCGATCAACCTGAAAACACAGACCGTTTCCCTATCAGCCCAAGGAGCGCTTGAAAACAACCGCTTGTCGGCCGATGCCGACCTGGCTGTCAGCGCGGGCGGAGATTCTCTGATTGCGCTCGATCTCGGTGACCGGCGGATTGCCTTCGGACCACTGACGGTCAAACTCTCCGCAAATGGCGACATGTCGTCGGTCGCCTGGTCAACGGATATTGGACTGGCCTCGTTCGAAACCACCGAAATCCGCAGCGGTCAGATCCAACTGGCGGCAAAGGGAAGCGGCGCAAATCTCACCCCGGACGTGCTGACGGCCCCCTTTGATCTCTCCCTGACTGCTGATGGTTTGCAGGGCCTGATGACTGAAATCCAGTTTGTCACGGGTGCTTTGGCACTCAACTCCAATGGATCGATCAATAGCACATCGCAAACACTTAATCTCAGCGCTCTCGCCCTCACCTCCGGTTTTGTGAACCTTAATCTATCCGATACTGAGCTGGGTGCGGAAAAGGCGTCCGGCAATGGTCGGCTGACCCTGTCCGATCTAAGCCGCTTTTCACAACTCGCTGGACAAGATCTAGGCGGTGCTGTGACGGCAAGCGTGGATTTCGACCTGGACCCGTCAGCGCTGGAAGGAACAGCAAATCTTCAGGCCGTCGCGCAAGATCTCAGGACAGGTACGGTGCAAGCCGATGCGCTGCTCACTGGCCGAACGGACATGAAAGGTACCGTCAAACTTGCCGGTGTGGACGATGTCTCGGTTGAAGATCTGACGGTCACAAACACCAATTTGACCCTGGCCGGATCTGCCGATTATGTATCGGGCGCCCTTGCCTCTGACATCACCTTGGCCCTCCCCGATCTCGCTTTGGCGGATCCGCAGTTGGGCGGTGCGCTGGACTTGCGCGCTGAAACATCCGGCCCGCTTGACCGGCTGGACATCACCGCGGATGTGAAATCCAAACAGATCCTCCTGGCCGGCACTCCTCTCGACAATCTGGAACTGGACATCGAGGCGACCGCTGATCCGTCGGCGCCGTCCGCGAGTGTCAATGGGTCCGCGGACCTGAATGGGCAGACCGTCTCGGTTGATGTCGATCTCAAAAGCGCTGACGGCGCGGCGGAACTCAATCCGTTGGCCGTGAGAGTGGCGGAAAACACCATCTCCGGCGATCTTGCAGTGGCCGACTTGGAAAACTCTGTCGAGACACTGAGTGGTTCCTTGAAGATCGATGCGCCGAACCTTGCAGCGATCTCCCCCTTGGCCCTAACGGAGCTTGGCGGCCGCCTTGAAGGAACCCTTACCGCCGATCCTGATGCTGGAAAACTTCTGCTGGATCTCTCCGGTTCTGAAATCGACGTTCCTTCAGTCAACATCGGCAGTCTTCAACTGAAAGCCGACATCGCGCGTCCCTATGATCCCAAAACGGTGTCCGCCGATCTTGTCGTGAACGATCTGATCACGGCGGCAACCCCGGTGCGCAGTGTGGCCCTGACGGCAAAACCGCAAGGCGATGGAACGGCTCTGACCGCCGATGTAAAGCTCGAAGATGGTGCGCAAGATGGCCTCATCCTTGCAGCTGTCCTGTCCCAGCCCACTGCCACGAGTTATGCGCTCGCACTCAATCAGCTCGCGTTGAATTATCAGGGTATCGCCAGCCAACTGAAGCAGCCTGCCACGATCACATATGGTGATAGGACAACCGATATCACTCCGCTGGAACTTGCACTCGGTCAAGGATCGTTATCGATCTCAGGATCTGCAGGCGAGGCTCTGGGTCTGCAAGCCGATCTGAACGCAGTGCCCCTTTCACTGGCGAACGCTTTTGTGTCGTCACTCGGCATCGGCGGCACTTTGACGGGAACGGTCAATGCAAAAGGCAGCACATCAGCCCCGGAAGTTGACTGGGCGCTCTCCGGCAACGGCCTCACCGCATCTCCCTTGCGGGACAATGGGCTCTCAGCCCTGGCGCTAAACTCAAACGGCACTCTGATTAACAATCAGATATCCCAAACCACGAAGGTGTCCGACGCAAACGGACTGTCTATCAGCGCCAACGGCACCGTCGGACTGACTGCACCGCAGCCGCTTTCCATCACTGTAGACGGAACCATTCCGACTGCGGCCTTGAGACGGCCACTGCTGGAGGCGGGTATCCGCGCGGAAGGCGGAATAAGCTTGAACGGATCCATCGGTGGCAGTGCGCAATCTCCGGCCTATAATCTCACAGCGGCGCCATCCGGCCTCAAGGTAACCAGTCTTTCAACTGGTCTGACTGTGCAAAACATTCGCGGTTCGGCTAACGTCACCCAAGATCAAGCCTCGCTGAATGGTATTGCCGGTGATCTTGCAACAGGTGGGTCTTTGTCGGCATCTGGTACTGTCGGAATGAAAGACGGGTCGCCGGCCAATCTCAACCTTGCCCTCGACAAGGCGCGCTATATTGATCCAGGTCTGGTCAACGCAGAAGTCGATGCCAGCATTTCTGTCACTGGTCCCCTTGCCTCGACCTCCGCATCACCGCTGATCGGCGGCACGGTGACCATCAACAAGGCAGATGTCTCCATTCCAGAGTCGCTGCCCGGGGCAATCCCCGCGGTTGATGTCCGCCACCTCAATGCATCTGCGGCCGTCCGGCGCCAGGCTGAAGAGCTCGGCGGCGGCGACAGCGGGCGGCAAACCGAACAACGCAGCAACCCTCCACGCCTTGATGTTCTGGTATCGGCACCTGGCCGTATCTTCATTCGCGGACGCGGCCTTGATGCAGAACTACAGGGCAACTTGAAGATTGTCGGAACAACCGCCGATCCCCAAGCCATCGGCGCGTTTACCTTGCGCCGCGGCGTGCTGGACATCCTGACCCGCCGTCTGACGTTCTCCACGGGCCGTGCTACGTTTGAGGGCAGCCTCACACCATTTCTGGAGTTTGTAGCGACCACGACCGTGAGTGACACCACAATTACAATCACGGTCACAGGCGAAGCGGATGATCCACAGATCGCCTTCACATCCTCCCCGGAACTGCCACAGGATGAAGTCCTGGCACTTCTCTTGTTCGGCAAATCTGTCGGCAACCTGTCTGCCACTCAGATCGCCCAGCTTGGAGCGGCCGTTGCAACCCTGACCGGCGGCAGTGACAGCGGACCGCTTGCCCAGATCCGGAAGTCTCTCGGCCTTGATGCTATCGACATCGACACATCCGGCGAAGATGGACCATCGGTGTCGGTTGGCCGCTATATCAACGACAACATCTACTTGGGTGTCGAGCAAGGTACGTCCAGCGGCTCCAGCCGTGTGAAAGTCGACATTGACCTCGACCGCGGCCTAAAGGTTCGCGGCGAAGTCGGCGCAGATGGGTCGTCGAAAGCCGGAATATTCTTTGAGCGGGAGTATTGATGGTCGTTTTTATTGCCAATCGAAACTGTCAGACATGGCTAAACGATCACCGGCATTTTTAGCGAACCCGGCGCGGATTTCCGCCACACAAATTTCTTTTTCCGACAAAACGCCGGCTGACTGTTGCAGTGCACCGCCACAACGTGCGAGGGTCCGGCCCATGACCAATCTAAAGAAAATTGAAGTTCTGCAGGAAGACGATCAGACCGTTTATCCGGCCGTCGGCACACCTGTGGACACCGGAGCCAACTACATGTCGAACAGCAGCAGCGACTACACATTGGGCGAACGGATCTGCAAGGCACGGGACATTGCCGGACTGTCCACCGCCCAGCTTGCGCGCCGCCTCGGCATCAAAACTTCCACTTTGCAAAGCTGGGAGAGCGACCGCTCCGAACCGCGGTCCAACAAGCTGATCCTGCTGGCGGGCATTTTGAACGTCAGCCCGACCTGGCTTCTGGTTGGGCGCGGTTCGCCGCCTGTTGCAGAAGACACCACCGCAGATCTCGACAGCATGCGCGTTGCCCTTGATCGCATCCAGAAGCAGGCCCAGGCCCTTGCTGATGAAATCGCAACGCTGCAAAGCCGGCTTGGCGGCAGCTGATCCAGCGCAATCCCCGATCTTTTCAACGCATCTTCGTTCACCGCCCAAACACGGCCACGCCGTGTTTGGGCGGTGAACTGTTGCAACAGTGTTTTGCCTTGCCAGACCCTTGGTGATCCGCCTATCACTTGAAAATTCCAGACCGGCAATCACCCGGTTCCTGCCCCTATGTCACGGAGTTCTCTATGTATCTCAATCCGGCGCTCTTGAAACAGCAAGTCTATATCGACGGGTCCTGGGTGGATGCCGACAGCGGTAAAACCATGGAAGTGACCAATCCGGCGACCGGAGATGTGATTGGCACCATTCCGGTCTGCGGCCGGGAAGAGACAAAACGCGCCATCGATGCGGCCCACAAGGCCATGCCGGCCTGGAAGGCCTTGACCGCAGAAGCCCGCGCCACACTCATGCACAAGCTCTGCGATGAGATCATGGCGGTGATCGATGACTTGGCCGTATTGCTGACCACCGAAATGGGTAAACCGCTCGCCGAGGCCAAAGGCGAAATCGCTCTTGGTGTGAAGTACATCCGGTTCTTTGCCGAAGAAGGCAAACGGGTCTATGGCGACACGATCCCTTCGCCGTGGCCGGACCGTCGCATCCTGGTGACCAAGGAGCCTGTCGGTGTTGTCGGCGCGATCACGCCATGGAACTTCCCGAATTCCATGATTGCCCGAAAGCTCGGCGCGGCCCTTGCAGCAGGCTGCACCATGGTGATGAAACCGGCTGAATTCACACCCTACTCTGCTCTGATTTACGGCATTCTTGCAGAAAAGGCCGGTATTCCGGCCGGTGTGGTCAACATCGTCACTGGCGACGCTCCGGCGATTGGCGAAGAAATGTGCGAAAACCCGCTCTTGAGGAAGATCACCTTCACCGGCTCGACCCGCGTCGGCAAACTGCTGGCCGGGAACGCGGGCAAGAACATGAAGAAGATCTCCATGGAGCTTGGCGGCAATGCGCCGTTTATCGTGTTCGACGACGCGGATCTGGACAAGGCTGTTGAGGGCGCAATCGCCTCAAAGTTCCGCAACTCAGGGCAAACCTGTGTCTGCGCCAACCGGATCTACGTGCAAGCCGGTGTTTACGATGCCTTTGCGGCCAAGTTGAAGGACGCGATTGCCGCACAACTCAAACCCGGCAACGGTCTGGAAGATGGCAGCACACAAGGTCCGTTGATCAATGAAGCAGCTCTTGAAAAGGTGGCCGACCATGTGGCCGACGCTCTTGCAAAAGGCGGTGAGCTGATCTCCGGCGGCAAGCGCAGCGACGGTCCGGGAACTTTCTACGAGCCGACATTGATTGTCGGAGCAACCGCGGACATGAAAGTCGCGAACGAAGAGACGTTCGGCCCCTTGGCAGCGCTCTTCAAATTCGAAACCGAAGAAGATGCAATTGACCGGGCAAACGACACCGAATACGGCCTGGCCTGCTACTTCTACACCCAGGATCTCGGCCGGACCTTCCGCGTCATGGAAGCCCTGCAATACGGCCTTGTCGGGATTAATGAAGGCGTTATCACAACAGAAGTTGCCCCCTTCGGCGGTGTCAAGGACAGCGGCATCGGCAACGAAGGCTCCAAATACGGCCTCGATGACTATCTGAACATCAAATACAGCTGTCTCGGCGGCCTCGGCCTCTAAAAGCGGTTAGGCGGACCTGCGAAGAAGTTGCGCAAGGTCCGCAGCGCTCATAGGGCGCCCGAAAAGATAGCCTTGTCCGACACGGCACCCGAGACCGAGGAGCGTTTCCGTCTGTTCCTCGGTTTCAATGCCCTCCATGACGGTTTCCATCCCAAAGGCCTTGGCCATATGCAGGACAGCTTCAATGAGGGCGACGTCCTTCTTGTTGGTTGTCACCTTCGATATGAACATCCGGTCCAGTTTGATCTTGGAAAATGGATAGTTCTGGAGATAGGCCAGCGACGAATATCCCGTGCCAAAATCATCCAGAGAGAAACAGCACCCCAGCTCGGCGAGCTCCTGCATGCTGGTGCGGACATCAATAGTCTCGTCAATAAACAGCGATTCTGTGATTTCCAGATCGAACCGGTCCGCCGGAAATTTCGTGGCCTTGAGCGCATCTTCGACGGTGGCGACGATATCGCCCCGCGAAAACTGGAGGGCGGACACATTGACCGAAAGATTGATGTTGCTGTTCCATTGACCGACCTCTTCCATTGACCGATGCAAGGTCCAGGCTCCCAATTCGACGATAAACCCGTTTTCCTCCGATATCGGAATGAATTCAACGGGTGAAATTTCGCCCAGTTCTCCGTGCCGCCAACGAAGCAGAGCTTCCACGCCAATGATTTCCCGGCTCCGCAGATCAATCAGCGGCTGGTAAACCATCCGGAGTTCGCTCCGTGAAATCGACTTGAAGAGCTCTGTTTCCAGGCTTCGGCGCCGCTGCAACGTGTCATTCATTTCCGGACGGAAAGCCACGCAGGCCAGCTGAGCGCTTCTCCGCGACAAAGCCAGCGCGTTGCCGGACTTTTTCAGAAGCTCGTCTATTTCGGACGCGTAGTGGTCGACGATGTACCCGAAATCCAGCCGGACAGAGATCCGGGATCCCTCGATCATATAGTCTTTGCCAACGACTTGTTGAACCGTCTCAAGGAACCGTTCAGCGCAGACCTCCCCGTCTTCCGAAATATAGGCTGCAGCAAATACATCGGCCGTGAGCGCCGCCCAGGTGACCTCCGTCCCAAAGTGCTGGGTCACACGGTCCGCAATCGCTTTTCGCAGCAAATCCCCGTAGGAAAAACCGAGCGAAGCGATGATCTGGTCAAGATTGGAAATCGAGAACTGAACAAGACATAGCACCTGCCCATCAAATCCGGCTCTTTCGACGGTTTCCGGCATCTCGTCCTCGAAGCCATTGCGGTTAAACAAACCCGTGACAGGATCGAACCTTGCAAGATAAGCCAGCCTTTTGTTGGCTTCGTATTCCTCGGTAATATCCCGGCAGGTCAGACACGCCAGCGCCTCATTTTCCCGTGCGTGTTTGCCTTTTTTGCTGGTTACCGTTTTCTCAGAGCGCGTTACCACATACTCAATAACGCGCAGCTGACCATCTTTCCCAGTCATCTTGAGGAGTTTGGGTTCAGGTTTGCCCTCTGTTGTTTCGGATAACACCGCAACGGCATCATCCACCAGTTCAACTGGCAGTGCGTCGCGGCCAGATGCGTTCGGAACGGCGTTCAGACCAAAGAGCTGACGCGCGACTTCACTCGATGCCGTAATCTTCTCCGACCGGTCAATCACCACGATGGCATCGAAACTGTCGTCAAAGACCTGTCCCAGCATGCGGACCGTATTGCGCTGGCTGATCTGGTAAAGCTGAGAAATCAGCCTTCTGAGACCAAGTTCCTGGAAAATGATGACAATAGCGGAGGCGACAAGCAGCACTTGCGCGGATGCCGTTGATATCAGCACGGGACGTTCTTGAAGGGCAAAATACCCGGCAAGCTCCAGGAGCACCATGAAGCCAACCAGCACGGCCAATTTCGTGCTGAGGCCTGTTCTTTTCGTTGTTGAGAGGAGCACAAACAGGAGAAGAACCGATAAAACAGCAGGCATTGCGCCACGGATAATCAACGCCCGGTCCTGCATGAGTGTTTCAGCCCCAAGTGCCTGAATCATGGCGCCAGGAAGGATGCCGTAGACGGGCGTTGGAAACAGGTCCCGCAGCTCCTGAGCGCTTGCTCCGATGATGACCTTTTTCCCAAATAGGGTCGTATTGGCAACGTCTCCTTCAAGCACATCAATCATGGATACCCGGGGCATCTGATCAATGGCAATGCTGTAATCCAGCCAAAAGGCCCCCGAGGTTGCGCCGGTATGACCGCCGAGATAGGCGGCGGCGGACAGTTCCTCGACGCCGTTTAGTTCAAATCCGTAGATGTTTCGCCAGATCCGGCTGTCGGCCTCCACCGGCACCATCACAACGACGGGCCATGCGACCTCCAAAAATTTCGCTATTGGCTGGTTTAGAATTTCTTCGGACTCGTCCTCTGCACCGGTTGCCGCCTGGCGGAACGCTGCGAGACTGACGTTTCCTGCACGCTCGATAGACGCTGCAAAAATTGCATCATCTTCTGGAGTTGAGACCGAACTGAAATCGATATCAAAAACGATTTCAGTGACGCCGGCTTCGGACAGATTGTCGATCAGATCCGCGTAGGTTCGCCGCGGTATTGGCCATACGCCCAGTTGCTCGAGCGACCTTGCGTCAATATCGACAAAGAGCAAATCTCCTGTGACCGGACGCTCGGACGCTGTGAACCTGTGTTCCCATAGCATCCGGTCAAGTCCGTCCGTGACGCGGACAGCTTGCAGCGCCAAAAGACCTGCCCCCATCAGGCCTGCAAACACGATCGCTGCAAGAAATCTCTTTAAGTCAGCCGAAATTGCTCCTAATCGCACTTTTCCCGCCCAATCCCACCTCTAAATGCTCGATACACTCCGGCTTGCACCCTATCAGGACGCTTTGGCATCAAGTTTCGGCTCCCCAACCGAAAGCTTGAGTACGCAAACACCAATGGCGTTACAAACGACCGCCTGTATCAGCTCCACCGTTGCCGTTCCCATTGCCATTTCCGTTGTTGCCGGAATTGCCGTTGCCGTTGTTGCCGGAATTGCCGTTGCCATTCCCGTTGTTGCCGGAATTGCCGTTCCCGTTTCCGTTGTTGCCGGAATTGCCGTTGCCATTCCCGTTGTTGCCGGAATTGCCGTTGCCATTCCCGTTGTTGCCGGAATTGCCGTTGCCATTCCCGTTGTTGCCGGAATTGCCGTTGCCATTCCCGTTGTTGCCGGAATTGCCGTTGCCATTCCCGTTGTTGCCGGAATTGCCGTTGCCATTCCCGTTGTTGCCGGAATTGCCGTTGCCATTCCCGTTGTTACCGGAATTGCCGTTGCCATTCCCGTTGTTACCGGAATTGCCGTTGCCGTTTCCGTTGTTACCGGAATTGCCGTTGCCATTTCCGTTGTTACCGGAATTGCCGTTGCCATTCCCGTTGTTGCCGGAATTGCCGTTGCCATTCCCGTTGTTACCGGAATTGCCGTTGCCATTTCCGTTGTTGCCGGAATTGCCGTTGCCATTTCCGTTGTTGCCGGAATTGCCGTTGCCATTTCCGTTGTTGCCGGAATTGCCGTTCCCGTTTCCGTTGCCACTTCCATTGTTGCCAGAAGACTCGCCGCTCCCGGAGGAACTGCCCGCGCTCCCGTTCCCGGTTCCGCCCGAGTTGCCACCAGCATTCTGCCCCTGGCTGTTTGTTGAGCCTCCCGAAACGCCTTGATTGGAGGTGTTCGTAGACGGGCTCGGAACATTTCCGATTGTCGGAGTGGCAAAAGCCGGAGCCCTCGCAGCGCCCGGTGACACAGAGGGCGCATTCACACCCGACACCGACAAGCCCGACCGGCTGCCGGGCGCACTTGAGGCACTTTGACCTGGTCCCAGCGAAGCGGTTTGGCCGGTCGCCAAATCGGAGACCTCGACAAGACCACGTTCAACAGAGACCCGCGCTTCGCGGCTGTTCACGGAAACACCAAACCGCGTTCCTTTGACAACAGCGGCGAGAAAAGGGGTTTCGACTGTAAAATGCGGACGCCCGCGCTTTTGAACATCGACGGTCAGGCGGCCAGAGCGCTGAAGCAGCGTGGTCTTGCGATTGTTGCTTCGATATTTTGAAAGAGCAAACTTGGCATTCGGGCCAACCGAGATGGTCTCTGCGCCGCGCGCGATCAGAGCCCGCGCACCGGAACGCGTTGCCATGGTGTAACCTGGTTGAAACACCATACCGCGTTGAACGCGGAACGCTTTGACCTCTGGCGCAACAAAATAAACGACCCCAGACACCCGCTTGACGATCCACTCAGCGCGCGCTTCACCGACGCTCGACAGGACCGCGAAACTGCAGAGGAAAAATGCGAATACGTTGAACCCAATCGGTCTGCCAATTGGTTTTATAGCAAGGAGCTTATAAAACACCGTAGACACGTCTATTGACCGAATGAAAACCACGCCAGACACCGTATTTTAGATGATTATTGACGCACCTTATAACATTGACAATTTTAACGTTAGGTGAAGGCCAGCAAATAGGTCGCGGAACATAAGTTGAACCCCGATGACATACCCATACTACCACAGCGATAAGGGCCAAGACTATCGCAACTATTTCCAACCGATGGTCACCTGCGTTGAGAAATTGATAAGACACGCAAATCCCGGCTTCGATGCTGTCTAACGACAATCAAAACAACAGTTTTATTCAGGCTGTGAACCCTGAACGGCCACGCCAGCACTTAACGCTACGATTACCATAAGCAGAGAAAGCCCGGCGAATGTCACGGGCAAGCCGATCCCGTCCGCAACGAAACCGATCACCGCAGGCCCCAATAATATTCCGCCATACCCGGCTGTTGCGACTGCTGCAATCGCGGCGCCTTGCGGCATGGCCTTTTGCCGCCCTGTTAAGCTGAAGAGCACCGGCACAATGTTGCAGACCCCGGCCCCGATTGCCGCAAATCCGATCAACGACACAGCCAGGTTGCCCGCGGTTGCAACGAGCAGAATACCGGCAATGGTGATCACCCCGCCCCAAAGCAGGATATTTTTCGGGCCAAACCTGGCAACCACCCGGTCGCCCAGCAAACGACCGATCGTCATCGTGATTGAAAAACACATGAAGCCAATGCCGCCCTGGGCAATGTCCACCAGCCCCTGATCTGTGATCAGCGCAGCGCTCCAGTCCAGAACAGCTCCTTCGGTCAAAAACGTGATGGCAATGAGGAGTGCCAGAAGCAGGACAACGCCTTTCGGGAAAGCGCCGCCCGTTGAAGAACCACCCGTGCGATTTGGGAGCAGCCGGGGGGCCGCTAAAATCAGCAGCAGGAGGCTTGAAAGCGCAATCAAGCCAGCAGATGCGAACGGCGACAGGCCGAGCGTCAAGAAAAGCGTGACGCCCCCTGCCCCGGCAAAACCCCCGATGCTGAACTGGGCATGGAACCCCGACATCAACGGTTTGTCCGATCCACTCTCAACATCCACCGCATGAGAGTTCATGCCGACTTCCATGACACCGAGGAAGCTCCCGAACAGGAAAACCGCGATGGCCATGAGCGGGATCGTCTCTGCATACCCAAGAGCCGGAAATCCGGCGATCAGACCGATCCCGGACCCGACAATCACACGCCGGCTTCCAAATGCGGCGCACAACGGTCCGGCAAGCGGCATGAAAAGAACCGACCCAATACCGAGGCACAAGAGCAAAAGACCAAGCCCGGCATCATCAACGCCAAGCCTTTGCTGGGCGAACGGGATCAGGGGTGACCAGGCGCCCATGGTCAGTCCGCCAATGAAAAACACCAGCCGTGTTGCAAGCCGCGTTTCGAACCGGTTGAGGCTCAAGGCAGCATCATGACCCGTCACCGGTCGCAGTCCTTTTGTGTTTTGCAGGGCCCGGCTTGCGATCCAAAATCCTAGGTCGCCGGGGTCAGAATTTCGTTTTCAACAGAGCGGAAAACGTCGACATGGTCAATGTTCATTTGCTGGATGCCGCACTTGACCGCCAGTTCGAACACGTCGCGATCATCACCGTCATAAAAGAGCTGCGTGGTGAGCCCAGCATCCCTTGCTGAAGCGGCAAGGTCAGGGTCGAGGTTGTGCGCTTGAAACTCCAAAATTGCCGCGCCTTGCGCGACCGCCCGTTCCACCGAGCCGACATGATCAAACAAGACCATGAGCCGGAGATCAGGAACACGGGCCCGTGCCTCGGCGCGAATGGCTTGATCAAAGGAAAACGTCCAGGCTGTTTCAAGGAGACCGTTGGCCTGGAGCATGTCTCTGACCTTCGCCGGATCTCCTTCTTTGATCTCAGCATAGACGGCAATCTGGTCCCGGCACGCCTTCAGGAAGGCATCAAACCGCGGCACACGTTCGCCGGAAAACTCTTTTGAAAACCAGGAACCTGCATCAAGTCGGTCGATCTCAGATGAGAGTTTGTCGGCAAACCGGCCCGAGCCGTTCGTCGTTCTATCCAGCGTGTCATCGTGAAAGACGTAGAGGACACCGTCGCGGGATGGACGGACATCGAGCTCGACAACTTCGGCGCCTGCTTCGATCGCTTTTTCAAGAGACGCCAGGGTGTTTTCCGGGGCTTTGAGGCTGAGGCCACGATGGCAAACAATAGCTGCACGGTTCATGGATATGCTCCAGAAGGTTCGGGGTCAAAGCACCGGCGATGTTGAAGGGAAACGAATCTCGATTGATCGAGACACGAAAGAGATGCCTGAGGACTTTGATACCTTCATGACACATATCACGTTCACCAAACTATAGATTGGTTCAAGGTCAAAAGTGGCCGCTTCGGTCATTATCAACTGTTGCCGAGCGCAGTTGTAGATCTCGCAGAAACTTCCAATCTTCTCGATAACTCGCCGAGTCGTTTTTCCGAACCATCCGGCGGAATTATGACAAATTGTTCACCCTCAATAAACAGTCAGTCAAATTGCAGCTTTTGAAATACAGCTTATGTGATGGATCAGCGTTCCCCATGGAACGTCTTCAACAGTCTTATTGATGAGGTTCCAAAATGATCCGTTTTGCTACATCTGCCTTTGCCCTGTCCGTTCTCGCTGGCGCTGCTGTCGCTGAACCGGTTGCGTTCGACTTCGACAAGTCCCACTCCAACCTGTCCTTCACCTACGACCACCTCGGCTACTCCACCACCGATGGCCGTTTTGGCGACTGGGATGGCACTCTTTTGATCGACAAGGAAACCCCGGCCAATTCCTCGATCGAGTTCACCATTCAGATCGGCAGCCTCGATACATTCTGGGCAGATCGCGACAAGCACCTCCTGAGCGCCGACTTCTTTGACGCTGAGAAGTTCCCGGAAGCGACCTTCAAGAGCACAAGCGTTGAACAAACCGGCGAGAAGCAGCTTGAAGTCACCGGCGATCTCACCATCAAAGGCATCACCAAGCCCGCGACCCTGACCGTTGATGTCAAGGCAATGGGTGAGCATCCGATGGCGAAGAAGGAATCGGTTGGTTTTGCCGTAAACACCGTGATCAAACGCTCTGACTTCGGCATGGACATGTTCGTGCCCTATGTAGGTGACGAGGTCACAATCACGTTCCACACGGAAACGCTGACGACTGCCGCAACAAACTAATCTGCGAAGATGCGGGGAGCCTTGTTAAGGCTTCCCGTTTGCCGAAGGAAACCGCCATGTATCGCAATACGCCAACCGGTTATGGCCGGATAGCCATTTTCTTTCACTGGACCATGGCCCTGCTGATAATCGGCATGCTCGCCTTCGGACTTTACCTCAAGCAGCTGCCGCAGACCGATCCAAACCTTTTTCAGCTCTACCAGCTGCACAAGTCCTTCGGCTTTGTTGTATTGGCGCTTGCGGCCTTCAGGCTGATTTGGCGTCTGGCAAACCCTTCACCGAAACTGCCGTCCGGCATGCCGGCTCTTGAAAAACTGGCAGCTCATCTCGGTCATATCGGGCTCTATGCCCTGATCTTCGCAATGCCGATCACAGGCTGGTTCATGGTGTCCGCGTCCCCTTGGGGCATCCCGACAGTGGTGTTTAACGTTCTGCCGATCCCGCACCTGCCCTATCCGGAGGCCCTTGGAACAAAAGATCAGGCCGAAGCCTTTTTCATGATCCTCCATGAATACGGTGCGTATCTGTTGATCGCCCTGGTGGTTGTTCACATCGCCGCCGCACTGAAACACCACTTCATTGCCAAGGACGACACCTTGAAGCGGATGACATCAACCAAGCCGGCCCAAAACGCGCTTGAATCACATTCTGAGAAAGCCAAAGCATGACACTGAAATCACTTGCACTCCTCAGCTGCACCTTGTCTTTCCTGACCGTGCAGCCCGTACTTGCCGCTACATGGACCGTTGACCCGGCGCAGAGCACACTTGGGTTTGAAGTCCAGCAGGGCAGCAGCGCTTTGACAGGACGTTTTACCTCCTGGGACGCATCCATCGAGTTTGACCCGGACGCGCCGGAGAACGCCGATATTTCAGCAACGATCCGTCCGGCCAGCGCCTCCACCGGCAACGCCCAGTTTGACGGCACCCTGCCGAACGGCGACTGGTTTGACACCGCCGCTTTTCCGGACGCGACCTTCACCGCCGACAGTGTTGAACGGGTGGAAGGCGACAGTTACCGGGCAAACGGAACGCTGACGATCAAAGGAGTGTCCATGCCGCTCGTCCTGGACTTTACGTTGGCCATCAACGGTGACACTGCCACAGCCAATGGAATGGCAACACTAAACCGTCTTGAATACGGCCTTGGATCCGGTGTCGGAACAGATACCGTCGGCGATGCGGTCACCGTCACGCTCAATCTCACAGCGACCCGCTGACAATTCCTCGATCAGACCAAATCATGAGACCGCGGCGCTTGGCGTTCGCGGTCTTTTTGCTTAAGAACACGCCACAGACCTTTTGCCAGGGGCTGATCCGTCAGCGCCTAGCCAGATCAGGAAGGCTTTTTGCATGAACGCGCCCGTCACCCCGCCAGACTATCAGCACAGCGCCCTCTTCCCGCAAGGCGAAGACACAACGCCCTATCGCAAGCTGACCTCTGACCACGTCAAAACAGCTGAGTTCAACGGCGAAGAAGTTTTGGTCGTCGAGCCGGAAGGCCTGCGCCTTCTGGCCGAAGAGGCCTTCAAGGACATCAACCACTTTTTGCGCCCCGGACACCTCGAACAGCTGCAAAAGATCCTGGATGATCCGGAAGCCACTGAAAACGACAAGTTCGTCGCTTTTGATCTTTTGAAGAACGCCAACATCGCCTCCCACGGCGTCTTGCCGATGTGCCAGGACACAGGCACGGCGATCATCATGGGCAAGAAGGGCCGGCGCGTGTGGACCTCCGGCGGCGACGAGGCATCGCTCGGTGAAGGTGCGCGCGACGCTTATTTCAAGAAAAACCTGCGCTATTCGCAGCTCGCGCCGATCTCCATGTTCGAGGAGAAAAACACCAAGAACAACATGCCGGCGCAGATCGAACTCTATTCAGAGGGCGAGGACGCCTACAAGTTTCTGTTCATGGCCAAGGGCGGTGGTTCGGCGAACAAGACCTTCCTGTTCCAGGGAACGCCGTCGCTCCTGACCCACGACCGCATGATCGACTTCCTGAAAGAGAAGATCCTGACGCTCGGGACAGCCGCCTGCCCGCCTTATCACCTGGCGATCGTGATCGGCGGCACATCGGCGGAAATGAACCTGAAAACGGCGAAATACGCCTCCGCCCGCTATCTCGACAATCTGCCGACCGAAGGCTCGGA
The DNA here is from genome assembly GCF_965276855.1 of Roseibium sp. Classification (GTDB taxonomy): domain Bacteria; phylum Pseudomonadota; class Alphaproteobacteria; order Rhizobiales; family Stappiaceae; genus Roseibium. The sequence continues at coordinate 4,902,755 of NZ_OZ255700.1, read as the reverse complement.
AGCCGGGCACGCGTTCCGCGATCTGGCGATGGAAGAAGAGATCCACAAACTGACCCAGGCAACCGGCGTTGGCGCGCAGTTCGGCGGCAAATACTTCTGCCACGATGTCCGTGTGATCCGCCTGCCGCGCCACGGCGCCTCCCTGCCGATCGGTCTGGCCGTGTCCTGCTCCGCCGACCGTCAGGCCGTCGGCAAGATCACCAAGGACGGGATTTTCCTGGAACAACTTGAAATGCATCCGGAAAAATATCTGCCGGAAATCACCGACGATCATCTCGGAGGTGACGTCGTCGAGATCGACCTGACGAAGCCGATGCCGGAAATTCTCGGAGAACTCACAAAACATCCGATAAAGACCCGTCTCTCCCTGACCGGCACACTGATCGTTGCCCGTGATGCGGCCCACGCCAAACTGCGCGAACGTCTGGAGGCCGGTGAGCCCCTGCCCGACTACATCAAGAACCACCCGGTCTACTACGCAGGTCCCGCCAAGACCCCGGACGGAATGCCCTCCGGTTCCTTCGGTCCGACAACGGCCGGACGCATGGACGCCTATGTCGATCAGTTCCAGGCGGCCGGCGGCTCGATGGTCATGTTGGCGAAGGGCAACCGCTCCGCCCAAGTCCGCCGCGCCTGTCAGGCCCATGGCGGTTTTTATCTCGGCTCCATCGGTGGCCCGGCTGCCCGGCTTGCCCAGGACTGCATCAAGAAGGTCGAGGTCGTTGAATTCGAGGAACTTGGCATGGAAGCGGTCTGGAAGATCGAAGTCGAAGATTTCCCTGCCTTCATCGTTGTCGACGACAAGGGCAACGACTTCTTCAAGGAACTGAATTTGGGGTGAAGCTTCTTGCGGGGTGATGTTTGTGTCACCCCGCCGTCCCGGGCGTGACCCGGGACCACAATAGTGTTGCGAAAGGTCCCGGCTCAAAGGCCGGGACGGCGATTGCATTGTTCAAGAATCCTGCACCTTTTTTCGAGCTTTGCTCAATTCTTGAAAACATAGTTGTTCAATTTGCCAAAGACAGATTTCAAAGACATCCCTCGAGAGATCAGCCATCCTGGGACAGACACTCCTGTTTTAGATTGGTGGGCTGGTATCTACGACAAGGTCTTCATTGCGCTGAACCCTTTTGTGAGGTGGCCCGTGGTCGAAGGTGTTGTCGCCGCAGAAACAACAATGGTGGGCGGCAGGAGATATGTAACCGCCAGCTGTTCCGGCGCTGATGGGTTTGACGAAGACCATGCCGTTTACGCCAAGCAGTACGGCGAAACCACGCCGTGGTCAGACGTGCATAAAGCTGTCTGTCCTGACGTGCCCTTCGAGATGTTCGCGCGGTGTGTTTGGATCTCTTCAAGCTTGGGCCGCCGGATGGATATCCCCTCGGATATTCAGGATGCAATCGAGGATTACTGCGTTTCTGAGGCACTATTCCTGCCACAAGACGATACTCCGGAACCGGCCAACGAACCTCAAATAGGCCACTTTCTGTCGGCGCTTCGTATCACCGCTGTTGATGTCTATGACGAATTCAGAGACAACGTGTTTCGGTATGACATAGAAGCGTTTTCACGAGTGCGCCCAAAGATCCGCCTGCCGCAAGCGATCACGCACGACACGTATTTTTGCATCCACTCCAAGGACATGGGCCTTGTCATGACATGGGAGTTCGATGGTGTCGCAGCGCTCATCGGATTGACAAACGACGCGCTGTCACACGCCCGGCCAGAAGCTTACTTCGAAGGCTTTTATGCCGATGCAAACACGTATTCGGATTGGGCAAACCCTCTCGACTTCTGTCCGCGCAAACCACCAGCTAAACCGTTCAGCAAATAGTAGATGACCGTCATACTAAAGGGCACGGTCCAGCATCTAGACACATCCTATTTCGTAATGACCGGCTCAACCGGATAATCCATGCCGTGCCAATGTTTCGCACTCATGCTGATCGAGTGAAAAGGAAACGGCATGGATCACCGGGTCAAGCCCGGTGATTACATAGGAGAAACTGCGGGTTTCGCCACACATTTTCGAACTCCAGCTCCGCCGTCCCGGGCGCGACCCGGGACCACAATCGTGTTGCGAAAGGTCCCGGCTCAAAGGCCGGGACGGACACGTATCGAACGGCATTCCGGGAAAATTTGCGCCAAACGACCAAGTCTCCGTTACCGGGCCACTTCCTTTAGCATTTACGGCAATCTGAAAGCCTATTTTAAGTTGCATTCTCTATCTTCTCAGCAATTCTGACATGCGGAGGATCGGGAATGCGGCAGCAGAAATCCTTTGGAAAGCGCGAACACGGTTTCGTCCGGCAAGAGCGGGGACGGTCCCTGCCCCGCCGTCCAATCCACGATACGGTCGAAAGCCATGAAGACCCTGTCCTTGTGCGCTTTGCGACGGCCAAGTCCTGGCCGGCTTATGCTGCCGCGGGAATTACGCTGGCCGTCATAGCGACCACACTTTTCGCTGTTGGCGAGGTTAGCACCATAACACTGCTGATGCTGGTTCCGATGATGACCCTCGTCGGCTTCATCCTGTTTCTGCAGTTCAAGGGCCTGCAACGTGGCATGCAGGGCGAAAAGGAAAAGAGGAAGCGCGCGGTCCGGGCGAAGTATCCACTGGTGCCGATTGCCGGAATGATCGCCGGACTTATCTATTTCATGATCACCAGGGAACAGAGCCTCTTAGACATTGCGGGCTATGACTGGTCCGGGATGTTTGGCCTCAGAACCGATATCGGAAAGAATGAGCCGCTGACGGCACAGTTGTTGGAGACAATGGCCAAGTTCGGCGGTGCCGGGGTCGCCGTGGCCGTCCTTTGGTACAAGGTCACCAAGAAAGAGCCTGCAGACTGACCGGCCCCAAAGACCGGATGACCCTGGCGGCTGAGTTTTAGGAGCTGGATGCCGGACCCTGTATTTGCCAAGGCAATTTGCACAAGAGTACGGGTGCGCGCGTCGGCTCGGTTAAGCGTAAATTTCACAGGATTGAGAACCGCCATACATCAACGCATCCTACGTCAGCTTGCGATTGATGAGGTGCGCCGTGCGACGACCGATTTACGCATTGTGGTTCCGCCCCCGCCCAGATGCGGAGCCATCTGAAAAAACGGACGGAAAAGAGCTCGCGGCCCGCATGGAGCGGTTCTCCGTCGCCACTTTCCCTTTCTATCTGATGCTCTCCTTAAGCGCCGTCCTGGCAACTTTGGGTCTGGTTGCAAACAGCACCGCAACAGTGATTGGAGCAATGATCATTGCGCCCCTGATGGCGCCCATTCTGAGCCTCGCATTTGGCATAGCGACCTACGACTGGGCGCTGATCAGACGCTCGGCTGTCACCGTTCTGGCAGGAACAGTGTGTGTGGTGACGATCGGGTATCTCGGGGTGATGGCTATCGGCGCCCGGATCGTAGGACCGGAGATTCTGGCAAGAACCAGCCCGTCGATGATTGATCTCGCCGTTGCCCTCGCTGCAGGCTGCGCTGGCGCCTATGCGCAAACCCGGCCCAGCATCGCCGATTCCATTGCCGGGGTCGCGATCGCGGTTGCCCTTGTCCCTCCCCTTGCTGTTGCCGGAATTGGCCTGGCCTTGGGCAGCAAGGCAAGCTCTGAGATCGGTCTGCGTCTCGACGAGTTCGGTTTGCAGGATGCGGGCATCGATGTCGCAGCCGGAGGGGCTCTGCTGTTCTTAACGAACCTTGCTGGCATCATTATCGTCGCCGCGCTGGTGTTTCTTTTCCAGAACTATGGCCAGTGGAAGAAGGGTCTCGCCTTACTGATCGTTGCGTCGCTTGGCGGCTATTTCCTTGTGCCTCCGCTCAACACGGCCTTGCACGAAATCTATGTCAAAAACCGTCTCTTGCGGTTGGTGAACAAAAATCTGGAACGGGAACCCACCTTTGGTTCCAAAGGCACTGAGGTGCGGATCCAAACGGTCAATGTGGGCTATCGCAACGACCATTTGTTCATCCGGGTCGACCTTCTAGCCGACCGCCAAAAACTGGCGCAAGCACAAGAGTATTTGGAACGTTTCAGTGCCCAGCTGGCAAAGGACATTGGCGAAGACGTTCTTATAGAGGTCGACATCGGCGCCATAGATGTCATACGCCTACGCGCACTCGGCCGCGGGAGTTGATGTTTCCGCGCCATAACCACACGCATGACCCGACTAACCCGACCGGCACAGCAAAACCATCAATCCTGATCATCAGTGTCGGATTTCAACGCCTCACCTGGAGTTTCGGGGTCCGTCCGTTTTAACGGTTTCAAGGCCACGCACATCTGACGAATGTGAGATGTTCTTCTTCCGCCGTACTGTGCCATAATGTCCTCCCATGGATTTGCCGTTCACCTGTCCAAAGGATAACCGTCGGTCTGTGCCAGTGGCGTGATCGGCATCACACATGAGCGGAAATGGACCTTCCGGACCATTACAGTTTTGACAGGAGACAGGTCATTTTCTCAGATAACCGGTCTTGCATCGCGGACCGGCCCCAGCCACAACTCGTCCATTGCCAAACCTTGCTGGACGCACCGATGACCCAACCCGTTGATGCTGCAGACCGCCGCGCGATCCGCCCGGTGATTTGTTATCCGAACGATACTCTGCCTGCCCCTGACCTGCCGCTCTATGCAAAGGCGCGCGAAGGGGCTGAAAAGATTGGTGAGGTGACGGTGCCGCCACGGGAAGCGGCGAGCATTGAAGTCCCGGCCGGATGTTTCTTGAAGATCACCTCGATTGAAGGCCCACAGGTAGGTGACCTCAATCTTTTCAACAGCGCCGATCTCACCGAACGGTTTTATTCCGGCAAGACCCGGGCTCTCCATGGCACGCATGTGACCACCGGCGATCGTCTCTGGTCGAACTTCCCGACCCTGCGCCCGCTGGCAACGGTCACCACCGATACCCTCGACTGGTATGGCATCGATGAATTCGGCGGCTCGGTGCACGATGTTATCGGCACCCGCTGCGACCCGTATACCGGCCGTGCGCTTGGCGGTCCTGATTATCACCATTGCTGCCATTCCAATTTGACCCGCGCGCTCGCTCAGACCAGAGGCATGAGCCTGCAAGACGCGGAACAACATGTGCATGATGTCCTGAATGTCTTCATGTGCACCGGTTTCACACGGGACACTGGTCAGTACTTCATGAAAGCCAGCCCAGTGCGGCCGGGCGATTATCTGGAACTTTTTGCCGAAATCGGATTGCTCGCCGTCATGAGCGCGTGTCCAGGCGGCGACTGCGGATCTGAACATTCCAGCGACACCGCGCCCTGCCATCCAATGCTCATGGAAGTCTTCAAGCCGCAGGATGGCCGTCTGGATGAATGGCAATCGCCAGATATCAATCCGTATGATCGCAGCCACGGGCTCTGACGCATGGGAATTGATTGGAAATTTTAGACAAGCGGCGGCAAAGTGTGTTCCGGATCACCAAAAAGAGTGACTGCAAAGACTAACTTGTGCGTGTGCCGTCGGTTTTGACTGTACTGACGTGCATGAATTGTTGCTGATGAGGCACAAATATCGGCTGATATAGGTCGATCACAGATACGTGAGATGGAAGACGCGCCTCGATTACGCCAATAGTGTTAACGGTACGGCAAGGACGTCTTTTTATCTTGAAGACATGGATTCGCCTCTCCGTCAGGAGGCTGGGTACTTACGGGGAAATGTTATGAGAAAACTTTTTTATTTGGTTTTGGCAGTCGCGATCAGCGCGATCATGTTCGAAACCCCGGCCAGTGCGCAAGGAACGTACTTCGATCCGGTGAGCAAACGCTGGCTCACCATGAAATATCATCCAGGCGGGCCGTCCCCGATCAAGCGCAAGCGCGTGCGTTATGACGGTCCTTACAGCCCGGGCACGATTGTCATCGACACGTCCGAGCGCCGCCTTTACCACATCCTGGACAATGGCCGCGCCATGAAATACGGCGTGGGTGTCGGCAAGGAAGGCTTCCAGTGGGCCGGGACACACCGCGTAACCCGCAAGGCTGAGTGGCCGAGCTGGACACCTCCGGCGCAAATGCGGGCGCGCGAGCGTGCCAAGGGCCGGATCCTTCCGGCGCACATGAAAGGCGGCCCGAACAACCCGATGGGCGCACGCGCGCTTTACATCGGCAACACCTTGTACCGCATTCACGGCACCACGGAACCGTGGACGATCGGCTCAGCGGTCTCTTCCGGCTGCATCCGGATGGCAAATGAAGACGTCATCCATCTTTACAAGAGCGTAGATGTCGGCGCGAAAATCGTCGTGAAGCGCTGATCTGTCAGCCGCATGTCATCAAGGAAAGGCCGGGGCATCCCGGCCTTTTTTATTTGCCAATAGCTTGTCCAATCAGCACCGACGCGGCCGCGTGTGCGTCGCGGGCCGGTGTTTGGGAGTACCCCATGCGCGCTGCAACGATTGCGCCCTCGATCAAAAGCATCAACTGGCGCCCCAATTGATCCGGCAGATCTGCACTGGCAGCCTTGGCCAGGCCAATCAAGTCGTTCAGCAGGAGCCGTTTGTGTTCGCGGGCCTGCGCCGGGATCGCCGCTTCACCGTCAGAGAACTCCGAGGCTGCCTTGATGAACAGGCAGCCATGAAAATCCGGCTGGTCGAACCATTCCTGCAACAGATCGAAAACCGCCAAGAGTTGCTGATCTGGCGCTCCTGAGAACCGGTCAAGTTTCCGGTGCATCCAGTTGCGGAACGTCTCATCCCGCAGCCGCAAGGTCGCCAGGATCAGTTCATCCTTGTTGCGGAAGTGCTTGAACATTGTGGTCTTGCTGATACCGGTCTCAGCCACAAGCGCATCCATACCGGTCGCCTGAAATCCATCCCGATCGAAAATCTCTTGGGCTTTATGGACCAGTTCATCGCGTTTACTCGGGCGCATGCTCACTCCTATGTGTACTGATCTGTATATATATTAAGATTGACTTTCCATTCAAACTAAATTTTTGAAATCCAGTATTATTCATTTATTACAGATATTTATTTGAGTTTAGATGAATTTCAAAGCGCGCGAGCTCAAAAAATATGTCTGACTCCCCTTGATTAAATGAACAGATCTGTACATATAAAAACCATCAAAGTGGACAGATCGGTACATCATCAGATTGGAGACCCGTCATGGCACGCGCATTATCAACCATTGCCTTCACCCCGGCTGTTCGGGCGCGGCAAACGGAAGAAGGTTCCCGGGAGGCTTACGCCCCGCTCGATCTTCCGGAGGCAGACAACGGCGATCGGCTGGGCCCAGCAGAAGCTGCCTTCATCTCCGAACGCGATGGCTTCTATCAGGCAACCGTTTCCGAGACCGGCTGGCCCTACGTTCAGTTTCGCGGCGGCCCCCGCGGGTTCTTGAAGGTTCTGGATGAAAAGACGCTGGCCTATGCGGACTTTCGCGGCAACCGGCAGTACATCAGCTCCGGAAACCTCAAAGAAAATGACCGTGTATCCCTGATCCTGATGGATTACCCAAACCGTCGCCGTCTGAAAGTCTGGGCGCGGGCCCGGCAGATTGATGCCAAGGACGATCCGAACCTTATCGCGACCTTGCGCGAAGATGGATATCGCGGTCTGCCAGAACGCGCCGTCGTCCTGACGATCGAAGCCCTCGACTGGAACTGTCCGCAGCACATTCCAAAGCGCTACACGCTGGAAGAACTCGCCCCGGACATTCTGGCTCTTAAAAACCGCATTTCAGAGCTCGAAGCGGAAAACGCGGAACTCAAAGACTTCCTGAAACCCACACCCTAAAGCCTGACGCCGGCAGTTTCCGGCGACCCACTACAATAGGAGACTTCCCATGTCGCTGATTACCAGAACCCTTTCGGCTGCCTTGTTGGCAGCGGCCTTGATCACACCAATAGCGTCATCCAACGCCTCAGAGCGCGCCTCCACGTTTGGGACCAAGTTTGGATACGAAACGATTGACGGGTTGCGGATTGCTTATCGGGAAGCCGGAGACCCGGCCAATCCGACTGTGCTGCTGCTGCACGGCTTTCCGACCTCGTCGCACATGTTCCGCAACCTGATTCCGGACCTTGCCGCGGACTATCACGTGATCGCACCTGACTTTCAGGGATTCGGCGCATCCGACATGCCGTCCGCCGAGACCTATGATTACACGTTCGACAACCTGGCCGGTACGATCGAAGAACTTTTGGAGCGCAAGAACATTGAGAATTATGCACTCTACCTGATGGACTATGGCGCGCCGGTTGGGTACCGCCTGTTCGCCGATGCGCCGGAAAAGGTCACGGGTTTTATCATCCAAAACGGCAACGCCTATGAAGAGGGACTGCCGGAGTTCTGGGATCCAATTCGGGCCTATTGGACAGATCCGTCAGAGGAAAATGCAGCGCCTCTGCGCGCGTTCCTCGGGATCGAAGGCACCAAATGGCAATTCACCCACGGAACCCGTAACCCGGATGCCATCAGCCCGGACAATTACTGGCACGTTCAATACCTTTTGGATCGTCCCGGAAATGCCGAGGTTCAACTGGAGCTGTTCTATGATTACCGGACCAACCTGACGCTCTATCCGGAATGGCAGGCTTTGTTCCGCGAGCATCAGCCGCCTGCCCTCGTGGTCTGGGGCAAGAATGATCAGATCTTCCCGGCGGAAGGCGCTCACCCCTATCGGCAGGACCTGACCAACGTCGAGTTCCATCTTCTCGATACCGGGCACTTTGCTCTTGAAGAAGACGGCGCGTTCATAGCCGAAGAAATTCGGGATTTTCTGGAGCGCGAAGTCACCCCGTAACCAAACAGCGGTGGCGCGGTGAAAACCGCGCTGCCCTTTGGCCTTTGTTCGAACTGCTACGGGGCAGGTACGATCTGCACTTCACCATCATGCAAGAAACACCCTAAGTCGAACCTGGAGAGATCACAGGGGTTTGGCTGGCGAACATCTTCAAAATCGGGCAACGTTTTGCTGGAATTTTCAAAGCCACGACCAATCTGCGCCAAGAAAACCATCTTGCAGCCGCTGCTTTTTGCGAACTGCGTTAGGACATGCAACTGCTCGTCCAATGACGGTGTTGCCCGGCTTTGGTCCAGGAGTTGAAGGTAATCAATGAGGACAATTGAGCAGCCCGGCGCTTTCTGCAGGCGGGCGACAATATGATCGGCACAAATCTGGTCAGATACATCAATGATGGGAGACCGTGGCGACTGATTGCCACTCTCCCATGTGCGCGCAAACTCAGCCCGGATCTGTTCCTCGGTGTAGTCCAGAGAAAATACGGCGACCGGTCCACCTGCAACTGCCGCTCTGGCCACAAGCTCCAAACCGAGTTTGGTTTTACCTTGTCGCGGTCTGCCCCCGACGAGCAATGTATGCCCGGGGCGCATTTGATTGAGCACTTGGATATGCAGCGGATCAGTTTTGTATCTGCTCGCAAGAAGGCTCCAGCTCCGAAATCCTTCGAGTTGAGCGACCCGGTCCAGTGCCCTGTGAAGAGGAATCCCCTCGTCTCGCACCAGCTGATGCGCACGCTTTTTCAAACGGAAAATCGGAGTCGATAAGGTATTCATGTCATGACCTCCTGAAGCCATGCCAAATGCAATCCCTCCTCATGCAGCGCATGTTCAGTCGATCAGAAAAGGGTACGGCTCTGCAGGTTTACTGCTGCTCCATTGGAGGGGGACGGCGCGAGCCTCGCCTTAAGAACTTCATACCCGATTCCCCCTTTGCATGTCACCGAACAACAGTTTGCAGCAACGTGCACGGATTACCGGCTGAGGCCCTTCTCACCGAGTTCCTGCAAATACCCGCCCCAGTGCTTTGACCGATCCGTTGCCAGTTCCAGGAGATAGGTCCAGCTGAAAATTCCGGAATTGTGCAGGTCGTCGAAATGAATGCGGACGGCATAGTTGCCCACCGGATCAATCTTCATGATCCCGACGTTTTTCTTGCCCGGGACGGTTTTCTTTTGCGAGGGAGCGTGACCCTTTACCTCCGCCGACGGTGAACACACCCGCAGATATTCCGCGCTCAACTCGTGTTGCTCCCCGTCGTTAAAAGCAACAGTCAACGTTTTGCGATCCTTGGAAACCCTGAGTTCGGTTGGCCAGGGTGCGGAAGAGTCGGTCATTTTGTATGTGTCCGGTTAGGCTGAATTTGGTGGCGCGACGATACCGGGCAAAAACAACGGGTCAAGCTGCATCTTGTCCCGCTGATTTCACATCCTCATAACCGTCGAGCGCAGCCTGGCGGGCCTTTCCGTGATCCACGATCGGATACGGGTAGGTCTCGCCAAGCTGGACGCCTGCTTCCCGCAGGACACTGGCCGGGGCCTCGAAGGGTGAAAATAGGTGTTTTGTCGGCAGCTTGGCCAATTCCGGCACCCAGCGGCGCACGTATTTGCCGTCCGGATCGAATTTCGGTCCCTGCGAAATCGGATTGAAGATCCGGAAATATGGTGCCGCATCCGCCCCAGACCCGGCCACCCACTGCCAGCTTGCAGAGTTGTTGGCAAGATCAGCATCGACCAGCGTGTCGCGGAACCAGGTCTCTCCATGCTTCCAGTGGAGACGGAGATGCTTGACCAGGAAACTGCCAGCCAGCATACGGACCCGATTGTGCATATAGCCCGTGTGCCAGAGTTCGCGCATCCCGGCATCGACCATCGGATACCCAGTCAATCCCTTTTGCCATTTTGTGAGATCCTCCGCACTCTCCCGCCAAGGGTATGCGTCGAAGGCAGGCCGCCAGTTTTTCTCCGGCAATTGCGGGAAATGATAGAGGAGATGATAGGAAAACTCGCGCCAGGCAATTTCCGATAGGAACTTGTGTCCGTCGCTGGAAAGGCTGGATTTGCGTGCGGTTGCATGCTGGGTTGCCGACCACACCTGCCTCGGCGAGATATCGCCAAAATGAAGGTGCGGCGACAAACGTGAGACGTTGGGCAAGTCCGGCCGGTTGCGCTTGTCGCCATAGCCGGACAATCCGTGATCCAGAAATTCGATCAGACGGTCTTTGGCGCCGGCTTCCCCAGGCTGCCAGATGTCTTCCCAGCCTTCGGCCCAGTTCGGCTTGGTCGGCAGCAACTTCAGATCGGACAAGCTATCGCCTTCGTCGTAGGCGGCGAAGTCAATCTCCTCTGGGGCCGGCAAGGGATCCGGCACGCTTATTTGTTGAGCCGCCTTCCAGAACGGCGAGTAGACTTTGTAGGGGCCACCGGTCTTAGTTTCGACATCCCAGGGCTCAAACAGCAGGGAGGCCTTAAAACTCTTGGCATCGATCAGGTCCGTTTTCAGGGCCCCTTTCAGCGCACTGTCGCGTTCGATGGCATGCGGCTCATAACAGCGGTTCCAGTAGACAGCATCTGCGCCGGTCTCCTGAACGAGTTCCGGGATCAGATGCCGCGCGCTGCCGCGCAGAAAGACAAGACCCGGGAGGTCTTCCTTCAGCGCCGCCAAGCTATGATGCAGCCACCACCGGCTGGCGCCGCCCAAGGGATGGCCATCGCCAGATTGATCCGGTGTTTCAAGAATATAGACCGGCAACACCGGGCCGCGCCGAGTTGCTTCATGAAGGGCCGGATTGTCCGAAACACGCAAGTCTTGCCGGAACCAAACGATTGTAGTCATAACGCCTCTTAAGTGTGTCTCTTTCCTACGCGGCCGTCCTTCTTCAGATCAATTTTTCTCTGACTTTAAAGGCACATGCTCCCAAAAACCGAACGGCTGGCATCACATCTTGATTTAGTTCGATTTCGTATTATATAGTACGATATCGCATCATACAGGAGCCTTCCATGTCAGTTTCCCGCCGCAAAACGCTCGCCCTCCTTGGAGGTGGTCTGATAGTTGCCGCCACCGCATCGGCCGGCACATTTCTCGCAACCCGGACTCCAGAAAAGGCGCTCAAACCGTGGAGCAGCGCGGGCGGATACGAAGATCCGCGGCTGTTTGCGCTGTCTTACGCCTTGCTTGCTCCAAACCCGCATAACCGGCAGCCCTGGCTGATCGAGTTGACTGACAAGGACACATTCCGGCTGCACAGAGATCCGGCGCGGGATCTCCCTCACACTGACCCTTATCACCGGCAGATCTTCATTGGTCTCGGTTGCTTCCTGGAGCAAATGGCCATTGCCGCTAGCCTCAAAGGCTTTTCGACTGAGATTTCGCTCTTTCCAGAGGGAACTGATGGTCCAATCGCGGACGTTGTGTTGATCGACGGGGCGGACGCAGATCCATTGGGTGCGCATATCATGGACCGCCGGTCTTGCAAGGAGCCCTTTCAGAACACGCCGGTTCCAGATGCCATGGCGGCGCAACTCCAGACCTATGGCTCGGTCTGGACCAATCCGGCGGATGTTAAATGCATCAAGGACCTGACATGGCAGGCCTGGCTAACGGAAATGAACACCCACCGGACCTTGAAGGAAAGCGTCGATTTGATGCGCTTCGGCAAAGCAGAAATCAATGCAAATCCGGACGGTATTGATCTCGGCGGTCCGTTCCTGGAAAGCCTCATGGTGGCAGGTCTTCTGACCAAGGACAGTCAGCTGGATCCGGCGTCCACAGGATTTCAGGAGGGCGTGAAAATGTACCAGGCAATGCTCCATGCAACGCCCGCCTATATCAGCCTGACAACGCCGGCAAACACGCGGCAGGATCAGATAGAGGCTGGCCGCCGCTGGCTGAGGCTCAACCTGGACACGACACGTCTCGGATTGGCGCTTCACCCGGTGAGCCAGGCGCTGCAGGAGTTTGATGAAATGACCCCGCATCATGCTGAAGCGCACCGCCTGCTTGCCAAACCCGGAGAAACTGTTCAGATGCTTGGACGATTGGGATTCGGGCCGCAAACCGCCCGCACGCCGCGCTGGCCCCTCGAAACACGGATGATGAATGGATAACGCGTCCCGGCATACGCTGTTCAGTTTTTTCAATGAAATCGGCATTATCGCCCAATTGAGCCGGGCTACGATGGAAGCCCGGCTGCCGAAGGGCCTGACCCTGCCCCACTTCAGCGTGATCAATCACCTGATACGGGTCAAGGACGGTCAAACCCCGCTTGCCCTTGCCAAAGCTTTTCAGGTCCCCAAGACGACGATGACCCACACGCTAAGCGGCTTGCTGGATCATGGCTTGGTTGACATGCGCCCCAACCCAAAAGACGGCCGCAGCAAAACAGTCTGGCTCACCGAAGCCGGGCGACAATTCCGAGAGACGGCCATCCGCTCGATCGACCCGGACATGTCGGCAATAAAATCGGCGATACCGGAAGAAAAAATCGCTGAAATTCTGCCGCTTCTGGCGGAAATCCGCAGTTTCATGGACGCTTATCGAGACGAGAATTAAGGGGCAAGGCTGCGCATAAAGTTTGCTCGCGATTGACAGAACTACACTAACCAGTTTACCCATAATTCGGAACTGTACCATTTGGCTCCGGTTTTATTTGAAAACATGCCGGTTTGTTCCATATGATGCAGGAGCGGGCGAAGACCCGCCGTCAAAGACAATTCTGAGGGAGAGCGGAACGTGACAGACGGCAATATCGTGGTTTCGAAACCGGCGGCACCAGAGACATCCGCAAGGCCCAAACCGATGATCGATCCCTTTGGCCGCGCCGTTTCCTATCTGCGGGTCTCCGTAACAGACCGCTGTGATTTCCGCTGCGTGTACTGCATGGCAGAGGACATGACGTTCCTGCCGAAGCGCGAAGTCCTCAGCCTTGAAGAGCTGGACCGCTTGTGCACAGCTTTCATCGAAAAAGGTGTCCGCAAGCTGCGCCTGACGGGCGGTGAACCGCTGGTGCGCAAAAATATCATGAGCCTGATCCGCAGCCTCGGGCGGCATCTGGACAGCGGCGCTCTGGAGGAGCTGACGCTCACCACCAACGGATCCCAGCTGGCCCGCTTTGCCCACGAGCTTTATGATTGCGGTGTCCGCCGGATCAATGTTTCCATCGACACGCTCGATCCGCAAAAATTCAAGGCAGTCACCCGCTGGGGCGACCTTGCCAAAGTCATGGACGGCATTCGCGTTGCCAAGGAAGCCGGGCTTGCCATCAAGATCAATATGGTCGCGCTCAAACAAGTGAATGAGCATGAAATTGAGAGCATGATGACCTGGTGCCATGAGCATGGGTACGATCTCACAATGATCGAGACCATGCCGCTCGGCGAGATCAACGAAGATCGCACCGATCAGTATCTACCGCTCTCCACCGTGCGCCAACGCCTTTCCGAACGCTTCACCCTGACGGACATCCCTTATAAAACCGGTGGTCCGGCGCGCTATGTCACGGTTGAGGAAACCGGCGGTCGCCTCGGCTTCATCACGCCGATGACCCACAATTTCTGCGAAAGCTGCAACCGGGTCCGCGTGACCTGCACGGGCCAGCTTTACATGTGCCTGGGTCAGGATGACATGGCGGATCTGCGTGCGCCTCTCAGGGCCTCGGAAGGCAACGAACTGCTGAGTGACGCAATCGACGAGGCCATTGGGCGCAAGCCAAAGGGGCACGACTTTGTTATTGACCGGGAGCGCAATCAGCCGGCGGTGTCCCGGCATATGAGCGTGACGGGCGGCTAATCTCAGGCCTCGTTCGTTCCGGAAAAACAGAAACGCGAAGCAGCACGAAGCATATTGCGCGGCAGTTTAACCGCGCAGCAACGGCAAACGTGCCTAGTGATTGCTTACCGGTCTTCATATGGTGTGTCTTGACGCTCGCCAAGAAAAACGGCGAGCACACACGCCAGTCCGAAAACGCCTCCGACAACCATGACCAGGATCATCGGCATCTCACCACCACCGGCAATGTCGGCCGAGAACATATAGGCGACGGCACTTGAGACCAGCGCACCAGCGCCAACCTGGAGAAAACTGAGCATTCCGGATGCCGTGCCGGCAAGATCAGGGCGGATGCTCACAGCTCCGGAGATGGCGCTTGGAATGCCAAGCCCATTGCCCAGGCCGATGAAAAACATCGGCAGGAAAAACAACGCCCCGGTAAGGCTGTCCGTCAACGTCCCAAGGACAAGAAGCGATACCCCAAAGACACCTGTGATCACACCAAGTGCGATCATCCGGGCAAGCCCTACACGAGCTGCAATTCGGCCGGTTATGAAGTTCCCGATGATATAGCCGATTGAGACCACCATCAGATAAAGGCCGATTTCCGCAGGCGCCATATTGAACACACCGGCCGCCACAAACGGGGCGCCGCCGAGATAGGCAAAGTACAGCCAGGCCATAAAGGTCGATGCTCCGCAATACACCCAGAACATCTTCACCTTGAACAAGTCCGCGTAGCCCTGCCCTATCTGCTTCAGACTGACAGCTTTCTTGTGCTGATTGGTCTCGGGAAGGAACAGCCAGGCACAAATGGTCACGCCGATCCCAAAAACCAGCATCAACACAAAACCGCCCCGCCAACCGTAATGCGCGTCGAGAAAACCGCCGATCGCGGGCCCGATGGTCGGCGCGACGGCCATGCCCATCGCGACATAACCGATCATGCTGGCTGCCTTATCACGTCCGTAGACGTCTCGAACGATGGCACGGGCCAGAACGAGACCGGCCCCGCCGCCGATCGCTTGAACAATCCGGGCAGCTATCAGGGCTTCAACTGTCGGTGCCATCAAACACAATACGCTGCCGATAACGAACAGCACCATTCCGGCAACAACAACAGGGCGCCTGCCGAACTGATCGGAGATCGGCCCCAAAAAAATCTGCGCTCCAGCAATTGCGATGAAATAGAACGCCAATGTGAGCTGAATCTCAGCAGCGGTGGCCGAGAACGCACTCATCATGCCATCGACCGACGGCAGATAGATGTTCATCGCAAAGGGAGACAATGTCGAAATGCCCATGAGCATGACAACAAACGCGATCCGTTTGGGTTCCCGGGTTGTATGCGCAGTCAGATCTGAGGCCATTTCAAAGTGTTCTTTTCGCTGAACGCAGACCTTAGGAAGGCGCTCTCAAAAAATCAATCTTATTAATTGAAGACGACATCAACTATCGCGATAGTTGCATATCATCTTGTGTCCGCTGCGCCAGCTTTGCGCTCCCGGAAAAAGCTGTAGGTGCCGGAAGCGATGACGATAGCAATGCCTACCAATGTGATTCCATCCGGGACATCGTCCCACACAATGTAGCCCAGAAAAATCGCCCAGACGACAATGGTGTACCGGAAGGGCGCAACCACGGCGATGTCCCCAAGCCGCATCGCCAGAATAATGAAGACGTATCCAGCCAGGACAAAAACAGCCGCCCCGCCGAGATAGCCGTATTCTACCAAAGACAGGTCCGTCCAGCCGGATTGCACGGTCAACACGGTACCAAGCAGCGTCACGGCAATAAAACTAACCAAAGCGACACCGAGAGTCGGGACATCCTTTGGCAACTGACGGGTTGCAAGATCCCGCAGCGCCATGCAGCCAACACCTGCCAGCGCCAGAAGGGAGAACGCATTGAAGCCCTCCAACCCCGGCCGGATGATCAATAACACACCGATCAGACCAACAAGGATCGCGCTCCATCGGCGCCACCCAACCGCGTCTTTTAGGAAAACCGCTGCTGCGGCTGTTACCACGAGCGGCAACACTTGAAGAATCGCAGTCGCATTGGCGATCGGCAACTGGAAGAGCGCCGTCAAGTATAGGATGGTGGCCGCTGTCTCTGCGAGTGCCCTAACCAGAACCGCAGGATGCGCCATAACACGCGCATTGTGAAACAGCCCGGTCACGGCACCGGCAACGCCCAGCGCGGCGATGCAGATCAAACCACGTACCAGAATGATCTGTCCGAGCGGCACCGCGTCAGAAGCCATCTTGACCAGCGTATCGTTCAAGATGAAGCCGGCCATGGCGATCAGCATCGCTGCAATCGCCCGGCTGTTGCTCGGATGGTCCATAAAAATGCCTTTAAAAAAAATTCGGGCAGGAACACCGCCCCTGCCCGATCCAAACTAAACTATTGCGCTGACTATTCAAAAACAATCGCGGGTGCTGCGCGATCTGCACCGTCCGTCCCGCCTTCGATGCCTGCCATCACTTTGCCCGCGATCTCTTTGTAGATTTGCGCAGACTGGCCTTCCGGATCAGACACAACGATTGGCGTTCCTGCATCGGACGTCTCACGGATCTTCATCGCCAACGGCACCTCTCCTAGGAAAGGCACCCCAAGCCGCTCAGCGTCGGCGCGTGCGCCCCCGTGGCCGAAGATGTCATGGCGGCTGCCGCAATCCGGGCAGAGGAAGTAGCTCATGTTTTCAACGATGCCGAGAACCGGCACGTCGACCTTTTTGAACATGGCAAGCCCTTTGCGGGCATCAATCAAGGCAAGATCTTGCGGCGTCGAGACAATAACTGCCCCTGCGAGCGGCACTTGTTGGGCCATTGTGAGCTGCGCATCGCCGGTTCCAGGAGGCATATCGACCACGAGGACATCGAGCTCACCCCAGGCAACCTCGCGCAGCATCTGAGTGAGCGCGGAGATCACCATAGGACCACGCCAGATCATCGGGGTTTCTTCTTCCACCATGAAGCCCATGGACATCACCTTGACGCCATAGCCTTCCAACGGCTTGAGCATGCGGCCGGACAAGGCTTCCGGACGTCCGGAAACATTGAAAAGCCGCGGCACGGACGGTCCATAAATGTCGGCATCGAGAACACCGACCTTTAAACCATTCGCGGCCATGCCCAGCGCGAGGTTCGCAGTTGTGGTCGATTTGCCAACACCGCCCTTTCCGGACGCCACGGCAACAATGTGTTTAATCCCCGGAACACCCGGTTTGGCGGAGGCCTGTTCTTCTTGCGGGGGTCTTGGTGCTCGCGGCGCAGGCGCTGGCTGCGGCGGACGTGCGGGGGCACTACCGGGCGCGCGTTCCGCAGTCAGGGCAACCATGGCATTTTCAACACCCTCAACTTCCTTCACGACTTTCTCGGCCGCCTGACGCAAAGGTTCCAGTTCCTGAGCTCGCGCAGCTGGGACGGTAATGGAAAACGCGACACGGCCATCGGACACGAAGACGTCTGAAACCAGTCCAAGCGAGACGATGTCGCCCTCCAGGTCAGGCCCTTTGATTTGGCGCAGCCGGTCCATCACGGCGTTTTTTATGGTTTCACTCATCTATGCGTCCTGTCGGTCTCAGGTGATCGCAGCGCTCCTCCGCTGATGTGCCATATCGGCCCTAAATCACCTTATTCTATGATTTTCACCTCTTAAGGTGATTTCCTTCTGTTTCTTAGGGTTGATGATTGCGCGTTACAAGGTGTGTTGAGCGCTCAACATTGTCCCCCTTGCGGAGAGAGGACAATGTTGTCCTTGCCCCTCCCCAGGCAGCCCGGATAGTTTCGGCCCTGTCGCCTGAACAACCACCTTTCGAGAAAACATATGACCACCTGTCTGATTACCGCCATCAATCGCGGAATTGGCCGCGAACTTGTCGCCGCCGCTCTTGCTAAGGGCTGGACTGTGTATGGGTCTGTCCGGTCAGCGGAGGCCGCCCGCGAAGTCACTGAAGCCTTCGACGGCAAAGTCTCGCCACTCGTGTTTGACGTCACCGATCACAAGGCCGTGGAAGCAGCTGCCGAAGCGCTCGAGGCGCCAATCGACGTCTTGATCAACAATGCAGGTATTATCGGCCCTGACCGGCAAAGCCCACTCGATATGGACTACGACGGTTTTCACGAGACACTGGCAATCAACACGCTTGGGCCCCTTGCCGTCAGTCAGTCATTCCTGCCGCACCTCTTGAAAGATGACCCCGGTACAATTGTCACGGTTTCCAGCCAGATGTCCTGGATGGGGTATCGAAAATCTGACCGGATTGCCTACCGAGCTTCCAAAGCGGCCGTGAACAAGGTCATGCAGGGATTGGCGACGGAGCTCGAAGAAGAAGGTATTCCGGTCGCCTTGATCGATCCGGGCTGGGTTCGCACTGATATGGGCGGACCGGAGGCCGACAATTGCCCGGCCGATGTCGCATCCGGTATTCTGGCTCTTTGCGAAAGCCTGACGTTGAAGGACACCGGCAAGTTCTTCAAATGGAGCGGCGAAGAACGGCCCTTCTAAAAGACGAACAACGCACCAACAAACTAGCGGATCATTCGATGTCCTGGCCCCTACCCCTTACCTTGACCGGTACACATGTCTCTCTCGTTCCTCTCAGCCTTGAACACGCCGATGATCTTTCGGAAGCTTCGGCCGAAGGGGATTTATGGAAGGCCTGGTATACGAGCATTCCGAAGCCTGAAGACGTTCGAACAGAAATAGAGCGGCGCCTGGGATTGCAGGACGCCGGATCGATGTTGCCTTTTGCGGTTCTCACACCGGATGGCAAGGCGGTCGGCATGACGACATACATGAACATCGACCCGGTTCACAAACGTGTCGAGATCGGCTCCACCTGGTATCGCAAGTCTGTTCAACGATCCGGCCTCAACACAGAGTGCAAGCTGATGCTGCTCACGCACGCCTTTGAAGAGCTGGACTGTATAGCGGTGGAGTTCCGGACCCACGTCTTGAATCGGCAGAGCCGGACAGCCATCGAGCGGCTTGGCGCACGCCTTGATGGCGTGTTGCGGTCCCACCAAAGATCCGCAGATGGTGCATTGAGGGATACGGCGGTCTATTCGATTCTTCCACACGAATGGCCAGCAGTTAAAAACGGCCTAATGTTCAAGCTGTCGCGAGACATCTGAGCCGCTTTCACACAAGAAGATCAGCCAATGTATTTGTGCACAGGTTTCTTGATGCTGATCTTTTGAATCAACAGCACCGGAATCGTCAGACCAAAGAGAGGACCTGTCGAAAACAGGTCCTCTTCTTCCAATTTGATTCAAATTTTAAGCAAATGTGAGGAATTGAAGCGCAGGCTGGTCTTATCGGGGATTGGATGGGACACGAGCAATGGAACTCTACCGGGCCTGCTACCGCAGCAAGATCAAATGGGACAACATGCGCTTGCCCCTGCCGGATGAAATCGACAAGACCTTGTTGCGCATTCGGCGCATCAACCGCCGTGCAGGTGTGACCGGGGCTTTGCTTCTTGTCGATCAACACATTATTCAGGTTCTGGAAGGCTACACCGGACCGGTACTCGACACTGTGTACTGTGTCATGAACGATCCTCGCCTCCACGACATTGAGGGCATCATTCACGAGCCGGCCGATTACCGATTGTTTCCGAACTCGCTGATGTTCTTCCGCGATCTGACGGATGGCATTGCTGCATCCCGGCATGCAGAACTCCGCCCACTTCTTGATCATCCAGGTGAAGTCACCCGCGATGAGGCTTATCTGGCGCTCAGCCACTTCGCCAAGGAGCTGCGCGAAGGTCGGATGACCAACGACATGTTGATGATCTGAGCCCCGACCCGAACTCCAAAGAGAACGGTTTGCGGCTGAACTGATCTGGCCATCTCCGCATCGTGCGGACTAGGGTGTGGTTCCCTTTCCTTGGAATCACATTTTCATGTCCGCCGCACACCCGTCCTTCCAGTCCTTTTCTGCCGGACTGCTCGCCGCAATTGTCGGCTTTGCCAGTTCCTTCGCCATCGTCATCCAGGGGCTGAATGCCACCGGAGCCACGCCCGCAGAGGCAACCAGCGGCCTGATGGCCCTGTCCATCTCCATGGGCCTTTGCGCTGTCGTTGCATCGCTCTGGACAAAGATCCCGGTCAGCATTGCCTGGTCCACCCCCGGTGCAGCCTTGCTTGCATCCGCCGGCGCAGTCGACGGCGGATTTCCGGCCGCAGTTGGAGCCTTCCTTGTCTGCGCAGTCCTGATCATTCTCGCAGGCCTGATCCGCCCTTTTGGGCGCGCCGTGGCAGCGATCCCTAGTCCACTTGCAAATGCCATGCTGGCGGGCGTTCTCTTCGGGCTGTGTCTTGCGCCGGTGCGGGCAGTTGGCGAAATGCCGGTCTATGCATTAGCGGTGATCCTGACGTGGGCAGTTGCTGTCCGTTTCGCCAGGCTTTACGCCGTCCCGCTTGCCATGGTCGTCACCTTCGGCATTGCGTTTTTGACCGGTGGGTCGCTTTCTCTTGGTGAAACACCTCTCATCAGCCAACCGCTTGTTATCTTGCCCGTGTTCACTTTCGAGGCACTGGTCAGCATCGCACTGCCGCTTTTTATCGTGACGATGGCATCTCAGAATATACCGGGCATCGCGGTCTTGAGGGCCTTTGGCTACCAACCGAACAGCAGCTCTTTGTTTACACTGTCCGGTGTGTTCAGCTTGGTATCGGCCCCGTTCGGCGGGCACGGCGTAAACCTTGCCGCAATCACGGCCGCCATGTGCGCCGGTGAAGATGCGCACAAGGATCCAGCCGCCCGCTATTGGGCGGCCGTGTTCGCAGGTGTGATTTATATCCTGTTCGGTCTCTTCGCCGGTTTGGTTATGGCTTTCGTGGCCGCAACACCTGGCATCTTGATTGAAGCCGTCGCAGGTCTTGCCTTGCTTGGCGCGCTTGCGTTTTCAATCGGTGAAGCGACCAAAGAGGCCGAAACGCGGGACAGCGCGATCATCACCTTTGCAATCACTGCCTCCGGTGTCAGCTTCTTCGGGGTATCCGGCGCCTTTTGGGGACTTCTTGCAGGCGGGGCTTTCATGGCACTTATGCGGTTTCGAAAACACACTTAAGTGCTTGCCCTTCTCCCTTTGGCTCCCATAGTCTTCCAGACGAAACAACTTTGGAGTTCTGTGCCTGTGACGGCGCCTTACATTCTGCAACCCGACCCTTTCAATCCCGCCCTTTCGACCACCGTGACTGGGGTCGACCATACCGGTGCCGAGGTCGACACAAGGGTGGTCACCGAAAAACCCCTCACTTTGTTTCTGAACTCCCAGGAAGTGGTCACGATGATGACCATTGGCGATCATCCTGATCTGCTTGCTGTTGGCTATCTCAAAAACCAGAACATGCTGGCTCCCGACGATGTCATTACCGGGATCGAATACGATGATGATCTCGAAGTGGTTATCGTTCGCACAGAACGCGAGACCAACTTCGAAGACAAGATGAAGAAGAAGGTCCGGACCTCCGGCTGTGCACAAGGCACCGTTTTCGGTGATGTCATGGAGGGCTTTGAAACCATCGACCTTCCAAAGGACGCCCGGCTGAAAACATCCTGGCTCTATGCGCTTACCAAGGCGATCAACACAACACCGTCGCTTTATCTGGAAGCTGGCGCGATCCATGGCTGCGTATTGTGCCGTCATGACCAGCCGCTGGTCTACATGGAGGATGTCGGCCGCCACAACGCCGTCGACAAGATCGCCGGCTGGATGGAGCTGAACAAGATCCCAGCAGACGACAAGATCTTCTACACAACCGGACGTCTGACATCCGAAATGGTGATCAAGACCGTGATGATGGGCATCCCGATTCTCGTTTCGCGGTCCGGCTTTACCGCTTGGGGCGTAGAGCTTGCCCAGCAAGCCGGTTTGACCTTGATTGGCCGGGCGCGCGGCAAGAGATTCGTCGTGCTGTCCGGCTCTGAACGAATTGACTTTGATATGGATCCCGCGCTTGCGGACGACGAACCCCGTGGTTCCGGCCGGAAAGGGAGTGAAAAAGCGGAATGACCCCGGCAAATGCTCGGATCTCCAAAGACTGTGTCCTCGGCTGTGTGCTGGCTGGCGGGCAATCGCGCCGGATGGGTGGCGGCGACAAGACGCTGATTGATCTCAACGGGAAATCGATGCTGGAGATCATTCTGGACCGGCTTGACCCGCAGGTCTCGCAGATTGTTCTGAATGCAAATGGCGATCCGGAGCGGTTTGCCCAATTCCGGCTTCCGGTTGAGCCTGACCCGATTGGCGGTTTTGCAGGCCCACTTGCCGGTGTTCTCGCAGGACTTGATCATGCACGGCGCAATCTGCCTTACGTCAGTCATGTCGTGTCAGTCGCCGGTGATACACCGTTCTATCCATCCAACCTTGTTGATCGGTTCCTGGAAGCGGCTCCTGGCGACAAACCGGTGATCGCACTCGCCAGTTCTTCTGACAAACTCCACCCGGTCTTTGGTCTTTGGCCGGTCGCGCTCTATAACGATCTGCACGACTGGCTGTCGACGGGACAAAGCGGCAAGGTACTGGCCTTTGTCGACCGGCATGACAGCATCGAAGTCGGTTTCGAGTTGGATCAGGCGACAGGCCTCGATCCGTTTTTCAATGCCAACCGGCCGGATGATCTTGAGACGGCCCGCAACGCGGCGAGCCTTTTGTCCTCATGATATCAACGCCTGTCTTCGGAATTACTGGCTGGAAGAACTCCGGCAAGACGCAACTGGTGACCCGTCTGGTGGCGGAGTTCACCTCCCGTGGTCTTAAGGTGTCTACAGTCAAACACGCACACCACAACTTCGATATCGATCGGCCAGGCGCCGACAGTTACCGGCACCGGGAGGCTGGTGCCATTGAAGTCGCTCTTGTGTCCGGCCGCCGTTGGGCCCTGATGCACGAGCTGCGCGAGGAAGAAGAGCCACCGCTTTCAGCAATCCTTCCGCGATTGGCGCCCTGCGACTTGATCCTGATCGAAGGGTACAAACGGGAAAACCATCCGAAGATTGAAGCACGGCGCATCGAATCGGCCAGCAAAGGCCCTTTGTCGCCGGAAGACCCGCACATTTTGGCTGTTGCCGCTGATCATGCAATTCCTGACGAAACGCTGCCTGTTTATGATCTCGACGACATCTCCGGTCTTGCTGACTTCATAACCAACCACCTCAGCCTTCAGAGTGTCCAGTCATGACGGCCAAGCCTCTCTTGAACGACTGCTTTCTGCACGACAAGGATCGACTGAAACACGCCGAGGCCTTGGCAATTCTAAAAGACCGGCTTGCGCCTGTGGCTGCGTTGGAGACCGTTCCCCTGGGCGATGCGCTCGGTCGGATCCTGGCAGAAGACATCACTGCGCCGCGCAACATTCCGCTCGCAGACAATTCTGCTGTCGACGGGTATGCATTCCGCTTTGCGGACCATGATGAAGCCGGGGGTTTTTTCCGGTTGCGCCAACGCGTTGCCGCCGGTCATGCCAGCAACGAAATGCTTGCGCCCTGGGGCGCTGCCCGGATCTTCACCGGTGCCGTCATGCCGCCGGGCGCTGACACGGTAGCCATGCAGGAGGACTGCGAGCCCCACAGCCAGGACGGCGAAGATTTCGTCATCGTGCCCCAAGGCCTGAAGAAAGGTGCCAACTGCCGGAAGGCCGGGGAAGATGTTACCGAAGGCACGAAGATATTGACCTCCGGGCATCGGCTTAAACCCCAGGACCTCGCAGCGATTGCATCGACCGGTCTTCCCGACATCACGGTCTATCGGAAACTCAAGGTTGCGCTCGTTTCAACCGGCGATGAATTACGCCGGCCCGGCGATCTGATCACCGTCGGGGACGTCTACGATTCCAATCACTACTTGCTGAAAAGCCTCGCCGCAGGATTGCCGGTTGAGATCGAAGATCTGGGGATCTTGAAGGACGATGCGGGTCTTGTCGAAAACACTCTGGCTGAAGCGTCTAAGGCCTTTGACATCATCCTGACGACCGGCGGGGCAAGCCGCGGCGAAGAAGATCACATGCAGACAGCGCTGGAAAAGCTTGGCCAGCGGCACATGTGGCAACTCGCCATCAAGCCTGGCCGGCCAATGATGTTCGGTCAGATCGGAAATTGCGTGTTTCTTGGACTACCCGGAAACCCGGTCGCGGCGATGGTCTGTTTTCTGCTCTATGGCCGCCCGGTCATCAGTGTTTTGGGTGGCGGCGGTTTTGTGGAACCACAACGGTTCCAAGCGCCGGCGGACTTCGAGGTTCCAAAGAAGAAACCGGATCGCCGGGAGTTCTACAGAGGCATCCTCGAGATCGACGAAAACGGCAAGACGATCGCCCGCAAATTCGACCGTGACGGCTCTGGCCTCATCACGGGGCTGCGCGAAGCGGACGGGCTGATCGAGATCCCGGAAGACGCAACGTCTGTGAAACGCGGAGAGCTCGTCACCTTCCTTCCGTTCTCCGGTATGGGCGTTGTGTAATCCGACTAATCCAGAAACTTCTTTTCTGACCAGCGGATTTTACGAATTTCAAGACCAATCACCTCATCGGATGATATCGCACTCCGTTAGCTGATTTGTGCGCATTCAAAATGAAATACAATCAAACAAATGGGCGCGACCGTTTCACCACAGTGCGTTCCCGACTTCGAGCCGGGATCTGTGAATCGATGGTCCCGGCTCAAGGCCGGGACTGCTTTTTTCAAGTACGTTGGTTTCGTTAGAACGTATAAGGCCAGTCCGCTGCAACGAAGCGGTAGCCATCGCCCTGTTTGGCGAGATAGCCAAATCCCGGGAACGGGATGTGCATTCCGGCAAACATCACCCTGTCGGCCGAAATTTCATCGAAGAACTTCTTCCGGGTCTCAATTGCCTGCGCTGGATCAATATCAAAGGCAATCGCCCATTCCGGGTTCTCGAATTGATACGTTGTTGCGTGAATGATGTCCGCCGCAATGATCAGCTGTTCGCCATTGCTTTCGATGACAAAACCGACATGTCCGGGCGTGTGACCCGGCAAGGCCTTCGCAGTGATACCCGGAAAGAGTTCCTTTCCCGGATTGAACAGTGTCTGGGTGGACTTGTAGGCATCTGCGCTTGCGCGAGCCCCAAGGAAGAACGGTTTGAACTGTTCAGGTGCTGCGTTCATCGCCGCATCATCGTACCAGAAGGTGTTATCTAGCTCAGGCAGCAGCAATTCAGCATTCGGGAACGCCTTCTCGCCCGCCGGCGTCAACACGCCGAAAAGGTGGTCCGGGTGCATGTGGGTGATCAGAACCGCATCGATCTGTTCCGGCGTGACACCAGCTGCGGACAAGGCCTTACCAAGATGCCCAAGAGTCGGCCCAAATGTGTCGGATGTGCCCGCATCGATCAGCACCAATTTGTCGCCGGTGTTGACGAGATAGGCGTTCACCGGTCCTGTGAGGGCCTGACTTTCAATAAAGGCCGCCTCACGAAGTTTCGCCGCAGTTTCTTCTTCGTAGCCAACGAAGAGTTCTGGACCCAGTTGCAGGTAACCGTCGAGGAGCGCTGTCACTTCGAAGTCACCGACTTTGCGCCGCAAAGCACCCGCCATTGGTAACCCAGCCAAAGGCGCTGCCGCATGTGCTGATACCGGGACGAGGCTCAAAGCACTTGCCGCGCCAAGTGCAGCACCGCCGGTCATGGCGCCGCCCAAAAAGCCGCGCCGGTTCATGGAAATTGTTTCAACGGTCATACCTGTTCTCCAATGCCGTTCTGCCAATCCGCCCCCGAAAGAGGCCGTGCTCTTTAATTGATTTATTCCTCTGGATTTTAAAGCCGGAGATTATTTATAAGAACCAGAAGCTCATCTTATGAATTCTATTTTCTGGGGGCTTCAGGAGACCGAAATGGACAAATTGAGCGCGCTCAGTAGTTTTGTGAACGCGGTGAGACTGGGCAGTTTTTCCGCGGCCGCAACGCACTTGGGTGTGTCACAGCCAGCTGTCAGTCAACAGGTCCGAAGCCTGGAGGACACGCTCGGAACACGGCTGATCAACCGCACAACCCGGCGCTTATCTTTGACCGAGGCGGGGGAACGCTATTTCGCCTATGCCAGTGACATTCTGGAAAAGCTCTCCGAGGCGGACCGGTCGGTACAAAGCAATGAAGCCCAGATGAGTGGCCGCCTCACCGTCAGCCTGCCGTATGCCTTCACCGAGCCGGAGCTGGCAGGCTTCCTGACCAAGTTCAAGGCGGCCTATCCAAACATCTTGTTCGACGTGCAACTGTCGGACGCCATGGTGGATCTGCAAAAGGAACGGATTGATGTCGCCATTCGCATGGGGCATTTGCGTGACGACCGGTTGATTGTCAAGAAGCTCGGCGACATGAAACGATGCCTTGTCGCCTCACCAGACTATCTGAACCGGAGGGGGCGACCCGAGACACCGGAAGATCTTAAAACGCACGACTTCCTGCTTTATCCGCATATCGCCGAGGTTGGATTCATCGACCTCTTCAGCCCCACAGGAAAGGCTGCCAAGGTTGCCGTGTCGCCAACAATGGTGATCAACAATTCTGCGGCCCTCCGCCGTGCAGCGATCGCAGGCTTGGGCATCTCCACCGCGGTAACCTGGCTGTCAGCACCGCACTTTGGAACGGGAGAACTGGAACTGATCCTTGAGGATTGGTCCTATGGTGTTCATCCCATCCACGCGGTTTATCCGTCTTACCGCTTCATCCCAATGAAAGTCCGCCAGTTTGTCTCGGACCTTCAAGCTCATTTGGATGAGCAGCAGGCCTTCGCAGACCCGACCACGCATTTGGCTGCAGCGGAATAAGCCCGTCAAACCTCATCGACGGCGACGACCCACGTCTCCTTGAGTGCCTCAGCTTCCCATTCCTGCCAGGCGTCAAGCCCGCGCAAGGTTTGGCTGTATTTGACGGCAACGGACGCATCGCTGAGGCCGTATGTGTCAAAGCGGCTCACGACGGGCGCATACATGGCATCGGCAATCGTGAAATCGCCGAACAAAAACGGTCCGCCGGAGGTCACGAGACACTCTTCCCAAATCTCAAGGATCCGACCGACATCCGCCTGGACGGCCCCGCTGACGGACCGCTTTTCAGCCGGCCGGCGCATGTTCATCGGACATTCGGCTCTCAGAGCTGGAAAACCTGAATGCATTTCCGCCGAAACTGATCTTGCGCGCGCACGCGATTGAAGATCCGTCGGCCAAAGCCCCGTCTCAGGTTCACAATCGGCAACATATTCAAGGATCGCCAGGCTGTCCCAAACCGTGAGATCACCGTGCTTCAGCACAGGCACTTTCATACTTGGCGAGAAATCACGAAACTTCGGATTGCCGTTTTCAAAATCGAAGGGAACAAGCGTTTCCTTAAACGCAATACCCTTGTGCCGCATCGCGATCCAGGGTCGGAACGACCAGGTCGAATAGTTCTTGTTCCCGATGAAGAGTTCGAATTCGGCCATCTGTTCCGCCCGCTTTCAAATCCGTTTCCAGATTGTGTCATGAGATGCGACCGGCAAACTGTGCCGGGCGATATTGTCCTACCGGCACCCGGCGGCCGCATCAAATTGAATAAGTTCATCAATTCCATAAGGAAGTCTCATGGATGGACGCCTGCGTGATGTTCATATTTTTTGACAAAGATAGAGATCCAGCCACGAATGAACTTTGTTGCAGCACCCCAGACGCCTATCGTTTTCCGGAAGCACGCCCCGGTTGCTCCTACTCGGCTGAAAAGATAATTGTCCCGATATTGGGCAAAACCGAACAACAACATTCGCTATTCGCCCAGCATTTCCCTACGGCATGCCTAATTGGATCAAAAAAAGGCAAATTTCCGCTGTGTTTTTTTCATGGGCATGCTTGAAATTTGGATCGAAGTGTATGGAATAGGGCCTTCGGGCAAAAAGGCGGGACGAACCCGCCTGAAACCCAAACAAAATACTAGGGGAATCAATATGCGTTTTGTGCGTATGGCCGCAGCTGCGGTTGCAGTCCTGGCCACGGTTGGTGGCGCAACTGCAAAAGACTGGTCCAAGGTCCGCATCGGAACCGAGGGCGCCTACCCTCCGTTCAACTCCCTGACCGCTGACGGTCAGCTTGTTGGCTTCGACATCGATATCGCCAACGCTCTTTGCGAAGAAATGAAGGTCGAGTGCGAATTCGTCACTCAGGACTGGGACGGCATGATCCCGGCACTTCAAGCTGGCAAATACGACGCCATCATCGCGTCCATGTCGATCACCGAAGAGCGCAAGCAGAAGGTCGACTTCACCAACAAGTACTACAACACCCCGCCGGCAATCGGTGTTCCGAAAGACACCAAGCTGACCGGCGTTACCAAGGAAGACCTGAGCGGCATTCTTCTTGGTGCACAGTCCTCCACGACCCACTCCAACTATGCGGAAGCGCACTTCCCGGATGCCGAACTGAAGCTGTATCCGACTGCTGACGAATACAAGCTGGATCTCGAAAACGGCCGTATCGACGCTGTGATCGAAGACGTTGTGGTTCTGTCCGACTGGCTCGCAACCGACAACGGTGCATGCTGTAAAGTTCTGAGCACGTTGAAGTCCGATCCGGTCATCAACGGTGAAGGTGCCGGCATCGCGATCCGCAAGGGCGAAGATGAGCTGAAAGACAAATTCAACGCAGCGATCGAAGCCATCATTGCGAACGGAAAGTACAAAGAAATCAACGACAAGTACTTCTCCTTCGACGTATACGGCGGCTAATCTGATCGCGGTGTGAAAACCTTTGAAGCGTGGCGCGGACCTCCGGGCCACGCTTTATCGTGAGGTGGTCCTCACGCTGCCAGCCGGAGGGGCGGCTGGACTAACAACGACAAAACAGAAAGAAGCGCCGGCTCATGAATGAAGCTTTGACGCTGTTATCTTTTGGGGAACAAGGCTGGGGTGACACGATTGCCTCAGGTGTGCTGATCACCGTATCGCTGGCGCTCGCGACCTTACCGATCGGTCTTATCCTTGGTTTTCTGATTGCACTGGCCAAAAACTCGTCCGAACCCAGCCTCAAGCTGGCGGCCAACATCTACACAACAATCTTCCGTGGCCTTCCAGAGCTCCTGACCCTATTCCTGGTCTATTTCGGCGTTCAAATCGCCATCCAGGAATTTATCAAGCTGCTCGGCTACGACATCTACTTCGAGGTCAACTCCTTCGTCGCAGGGATGGTAGCGCTGTCTTTGGTGTTTTCCTCCTATGCCTCCGAAGCCTTCCTGTCCGCATTCAATGGCATTCCGCAAGGCCAGTATGAAGGCGGCTACGCGCTTGGCCTGTCGCGCTACAAGACAATGCGTTTGATCATCCTGCCGCAGTTGATCCGCCTTGCCTTGCCCGCGCTTGGAAATCTCTGGCTGATCCTGTTGAAGGAAACCTCGCTTGTGTCCGTCATCGGCTTGGCAGACCTGGTTCGAGAAGCCGGAATTGCTGCACGTGTGACCAAAGAGCCGTTCCTGTTCTTCGGGCTGGTGCTGGTCATCTACCTCCTTCTGACCATGATTTCTTCTGTGGGGCTGCTCCGCATTGAACGCTGGTCCAAACGGGGAGACGCCGCAAGATGATCGCAGCCAATCCCTCAACCGGCATGACACGCCCGCCACCACCACAGAAAAAGTGGACCAACCTCCGGATCGCCGGCCATGTCCTGATGGCGCTTTGGATCCTGTCCGGTCTTTATCTGCTGTACTTTCTTGGCTCGAACGTCGCGAGCCCGTTTTTCCAGAAGTACTGGCCGGAATATGTCGATGGCTTCATCGTCACGATCCAGATCGTCAGCGTCTCACTGGTGCTGGGGGCGCTGCTGTCGGTGCCGATTGCAGCCGGGCGCGCGTCAAAACTGAAAATCTTCTCCTGGCCGGCCTATGCCTATGTGAACTTCTTCCGCGGCACGCCTCTGCTCGCCCAGGCGTTCATGGTCTATTACGGCTTTGGATCCTTCAGCGAAGAGCTGAAAGCTGCCGGTCTCTGGTGGTTCTTCCGGGACGCCTGGTACTGTGTGATCTTCACGTTCTCGCTGAACACGGCGGCCTATCAGGCCGAGATCCTGCGCGGCGCGATCCAGAACGTGCCGAAAGGCCAATGGGAGGGCGGAGAGGCTCTTGGGCTCTCCAGAAATGTGATTTTCTTCAAGATCATCCTGCCCCAGGCCTTGATGGTCGCCCTGCGGCCCTATGGCAACGAAATCATTCTGATGATCAAGGGATCGGCGATTGCCTCAATCGTGACAATCTACGATCTCATGGGTGAAACTCGCCGTGCCTATTCGCGGTCCTACGACTTCCAGGCTTACATCTGGGCGGCGGTTGCCTATCTGTTGATCGTGGAAACGCTGCGCCGGATCTGGGACAAAATCGAAGCCCGGTTGACCCGGCACTTGAAGCGGTGAGCCCCCTCACCGCTTCCCCAATTCTTCAATATTGATAAACCCGCTCATCTGTTATCGACACTGGGCGTGGTGATGGAGCCTTTCATGTCCTCACACAAACCACCGCTTCACGCTGACACCCTCCTCGCTCATGGCGGCGGAGGGTTCGATGCCGCGACCGGAGCTGTTGTGCCTCCCATTCCGGTGGCGACAACATTTGTGCGGGACGAAAACTACGCCTTGGTGAGCGACGGTCACCTTTATAGCCGGGACGACAATGACCTCTTCCGCAAGACGGAGAACCTGCTCGCAACGCTGGAAAACGGCGCGGAAAGCCGGCTGTTCTCTTCAGGCATGGCTGCAGTTGCAGCTGTTGCACGGGTTGTGAAACCTGGCGGTACTTTGATGGTCCAGTCCGGGATTTATTGGGGAACAATTCTGTTCCTGCGCGAACACTGCGCCCGCAACAACATCGCCTTGGTTGAGTGCGACGCGAGCGATCTTGCAATCTTCCGCGATGAACTGGCCATCACCAAGCCCGACCTGGTTTGGCTTGAGGTTCCGAGCAATCCCTACCTCAAGGTCGCAGACATCGAGAAAGCCGCAGAACTCTGTAAAGCTGCGGACGCTCTCCTTGCGGTAGACGCCACAGCCGCAACCCCGCTGATCCTGAAGCCGCTCACACTTGGCGCGGATTTGGTCATGCATTCGGCAACAAAAGCCTTGAACGGACACTCTGATCTGCTTGGCGGTGTCGTCACCGCACGCGATGCCCAGTCCGAAGCCTGGGACTTCATCAAAACGGAACGCAAGATGGCCGGCGCCGTGATGGGCTCATTCGAAGCTTGGCTGCTGTTGCGGGGTCTCAGAACCCTGAGCCTTCGCGTTGAGCGCATGAATGCCAACGCACAGGCTTTGGCAGACCATCTTGAGACGCACTCAAAGATCGAGAAGGTTCTTTATCCCGGACTTCCAGGACACAAAGATCACACAGTCGCAAAGGCGCAGATGTCAGGCGGATATGGATCTTTGATGTCCGTTCAGACCAAGGGCGGCAAAGAGGAAGCTCTCAAGGTTACCGGAGCGCTGAAGCTGTTCCAGCGGGCAACATCGCTGGGCGGTACTGAAAGCCTCATCGAGCATCGCCGCTCCATTGAAGGCGAAACCTCCGGTATCCCGGGGAACCTCCTGCGCCTCTCGCTTGGCATCGAACATATCGATGATCTGATCGCCGACTTCGATGCGGCACTGAAAGCAATCTAATCCATGATCCTTGGAAAACCAGACAGCCAATCGCAATAAGCCGTTGATCCCGCACAGATCGAGAAGAGGACGCGCATGATCACATTCGCTCTTGCTGTTTTCTTCTTGATCATCACTCCCGGGCCCGGCGTCTTGTCCGTCGCAGGCGTAGGATCTGCGTTCGGTTTTGGTCCCGGCGCTCGCTATATCGGCGGGCTGTTTGTCGGCACAAACCTTGTTGCAATCGCGGTTGTGTCCGGCATGGCGACCGTAATCCTGGCGAATGAAAACATTCGCGCAGGTCTGTTGATCGCCTCGGTGCTGTATCTCCTTTACCTCGCCTATCGGATTGCCTTTGCAGGAACCCGAATTGCGTTCAAGGAGGCACCAAGCGCGCCTGGTTTTTTAGCGGGCGTCACGCTCCAGTTGGTCAACCCAAAGGCCTATGCCGTGAACACAACCTTGCTGACGGGATTTGCTTTTTTGCCGTCGAGTTTGATCGCCGAAACTTTACTCAAGTTCCTGATTATGAACCTGATCTGGATCCCGATTCATTTTGGTTGGTTATATGTTGGAATGACGATCCACCGGCTCAATCTTGCCCCGCATGTGCAACGGCGGGTGAACATCGCCATGGCAATTTCAATGTTGATTGTGGTCGGTCTCGCGCTGCTTGCCCCCAGATAACCCGCCGCAACAAAAAGACTGCTCTGCTCATTCCTGCATCATCGAGCGGAGCCAGCTGATAAAGCTCTTCAGGGCGGGCCGCTTTACGCCAGGCCGTGTGACCAAATAGTACCCTGTCCCCGGATAGAGGCCCTCCTCAAACAGCACCCTTAGATTTCCTGCATCGATGTCAGGCTGGATAAAAGCCTTCGCAGTGGCGGAGATGCCTTCCCCGCGGCGAAGACCTTCCAGAACCATGTAGCCAGGCAGGTGCGTAACGCTCAGCTTGTTTTTCGGAACAACCCCCTGCCGCTCCAACCAGACGCCCAGCTCATTTGTCCCGTATTCCTGAAGCCAGGGAAACTCCAGGATATCTTCCGGATTTTCCATCTTCCGGTCGCCGATCAGGCAATCCGCCCCGACCACAACGAAATTGGTCGCCAAGAACAATTCGGCTTCCAATCCAGGCCAATTGCCCTTTCCGAAACGAATGGCAAGGTCCGTACCACCGGGCGCCAGTTCCGTCACCTCGGCGCTCGGATTGAGCATGAGCTCAACACCTGGATGTTTATGCCGGAAGTCGTTGATCCTTGGCATCAACCAACTCACTGCAAATGAGGGTGTCATCGTGATGTTCAGCGGGCGGGTTTCTCCGCTTGCGCCAATGGCCTCAACCGTTTCACCGATCGTTTCAAACCCTTTTCGAAGGCCCTCATAGAGCTGCCGCCCTTCGTCCGTGAGCTCGATTCCGCGTCCTGCCCGGGCGACCAGCGGAAGACCAAGGTGTTTCTCCAGAGCCCGCACCTGTTGGCTGATCGCTGCATGTGTGACGTTCAACTCACGTCCGGCAGCGGACAGGCTTTTGCTTTCCGCGACAGTCGCAAATGCACGAAGGCTGTTGAGCGGGGGCATGTTGCGCCAATCCATATATTAGATTTCCTTACATATTAAAAATCTTCCTGACTCGCTAAAGAAGGCCAGAAAACGCACATTATCTCCAGTCAACCGGATAGAAGGATGTTAGATCATGTTTAACGTTTATGCCCGTTCTTTCTTTGAGGCAACACGCTTCACACAAAACACACGCCCTGATCCTGCTACCCAACAGCATCAAGATCAGCAAACGGCTGCAAGAACACGTCACACACGCTTGTGGCGTCGCGGCCCGTATTGGATCTGAGCGGGGGACTGACAAGTCCATCAAGATGCCCTAGAACTTTGCCGAACATCTGAACACCGAGGCCCGGCGGCAAGCCGGGCCTTCGTCTGCATGGGGAGCAAAATCATGGCAAAGGTGGCATTCATCGGTCTTGGGGTCATGGGATACCCGATGGCCGGGTTTTTGAAGACCAAAGGCGGCCATGACGTCACGGTCTACAACCGCACAATTGCGAAGGCAGAAAAATGGGCGGCCGAGTATGGCGGCGCCTTCGCAAAGACCCCGCAGGAAGCCGCTGAGGGTTGTGATTTTGTCTTCTGCTGTGTCGGCAATGACGATGATTTGCGGTCTGTCACAACTGGCCCGGACGGCGCGTTTCACAGCCTGAAAGACGGCGCGATTTTCATCGACAACACAACGGCTTCCGCAGAGGTCGCACGCGAACTTTATGAAGCGGCCAAAGCAAAGGGCTGCGGTTTTATCGATGCGCCCGTTTCAGGCGGCCAGGCCGGCGCTGAAAATGGCGTTTTGACCGTCATGTGCGGCGGAGATGAAGATGTCTTCGACAAAGCCAAGCCGGTCATCGATTGCTTTTCCAAGTTTGTCGGCTTGATGGGTCCGAGCGGCGCCGGACAGCTCACCAAGATGTGCAATCAGATCTGCATCGCCGGACTGGTTCAAGGACTGTCTGAAGCCATTCATTTCGCCGAGAAATCAAACCTTGATGTGGAGACCGTCATCTCCGCCATTCGCGGTGGTGCAGCACAGTCTTGGCAGATGGAAAATCGCTGGGAAACCATGCGCGACGGCAAATTCGATTATGGTTTTGCCGTCGACTGGATGCGCAAGGACCTGGGTATCTGCCTGAAAACCGCAAGCGACACCGGCGCCCGCCTGCCAGTTACCGCCCTGGTCGACCAGTTCTACGCAGAAGTCCAGGCCATGGGCGGAAACCGGTGGGACACCTCCAGCTTGGTCGCCCGCTTGCGGAACGCCGACAAAAGCTAATTCAACATGTCCCGCCGCCCAAAACCTTCCGGTGAAGACTGGTCTTTAGATCTCGTTCTGGACACCTTGACGGCCCTGGGCTCAGAAGAAAACCGCGCCGGCATGGCGCGGTTTGGCATTGAAACGTCCAAAGCCTTCGGCGTTCCAATGGCAGAGCTGCGTCCCTTGGCGCGGCGCATTGGCAAACACGAAAACCTGGCTGATGAGCTTTGGGCCAGCGGGTATCATGAAGCGCGTCTGCTCGCTATTTTGACCATTCCGCAAGCGGCCTTCACAGATGAACGCGCACTGCGGTGGCTGTCCGAAATCAGCTCCTGGGACCACTGCGATCAGTTGACCAACGTCCTGGCGCGGCGGGAAGGATCAGACGGCTTGATCGCCCCCCTCGCAGCCGAAGAAGAAGAGTTCCTCCGGCGAGCAGCCTTTGCGCTGATGGCCTGGCGGGCCGTTCACGCGAAAAAATCGCCGCACACCGAGTTCCTCAGCTACCTGCCACTGATCAGAACAGCTGCCAGCGACCCCCGAAATTTCGTTTGGAAGGCGGTGCATTGGGCCTTGCGCCAGATCGGAAAGCGGTCTGCCAGTCTGCATGGCCCTGCCCTTCAGCTCGCTGAAGAGCTTTCTGAAGATCAGAACAAAACCGTAAGGCGGGTAGGACGCGAAGCGTTTCGGGAACTGAACTCCGACAAGGTGCGCCAGCGCCTTTCATTCAGCAAAGACTGAGTGCCCCATTTCACACTCTGTTCCGTCACTCGGAGACAGCTTCTTGCGCAATGGCGTCCAGCAGCGCGTTGATGTCACCAATCGCGGCTTTCGACGCGTCTGATCCGGTTTCGGACAAACGGCGAAACCCGACCGTCACGGTGCCTTCGGCATCCGGCGTGTCGTAGACGAACAAGGTGTATGGGCAATAGGCGATGTTGGCCGGATCGGCTTCCATCACTTTTCGCGACAGATCCGCAGAGCAGAACAGCATCGCCTGGGCGTTGGCATAGATCTGCTTCGTTCCCCCGACATCGGCCGATGTGCGGGCCAGCATGTCGCCAATGTGAGAGGTGTAGTCGATCACAAGGCCACGGTTGATGATGGCGTTCTCAAGTCCAAAGCGGACATCTTCAAAATCTGCCTGGACCGAATAGGCCGTGACACCGTCCGGAGCATCTGCCTTGTCAGCCGCAATTGCGGATGTGGAACCAACAAGCAAAATCGCACCAGTCGCGATAGCAACAGCTGTGGTCAAAACCGTTTTCATACCATCCTCCCAAGAAAGCTTTGTTTTTTGGGAGGATACGGCACGATCACGGCCACCGCCATTGATACATCTCAATTTTTGAATGTTTTATTCTGCGCGGCTTAGACCTCGACTTCGACAGTGCCGATCGGGTTGGAACAACACGCCAGGATGAAGCCGTCCTCGATGTCCTCATCGCTGATACCACCGGAATGCACCATATGCACCTCGCCGGACACTTTCTTGACCTTGCAGGTCCCACAAACGCCGAATGTACAGCCGGACGGAATATTCAACCCGGCCTCCTTGGCAACAGCCAGAACCGTATCCGTCTCAGAACACCAGGCTGATACATTTGAGTTGGCAAAGACGATCTGCGCCTGCGTGTCTTCCTGCGGGACCACGTCGTCGAACTCGGTGAGCTCTTCCTTGGTTTCCGCCGGAGCCTGGAAGCTCTCCTGATGATACCGGTCCATATCGTAGCCGAGCGCATTCAGGATCTCGCGCACACCTTCCATGAACCCTTCAGGACCGCAGCAATAAACATCGCGTTCCAGATAGTCGTTGCACATCAGACCCAGCATGAGCTGGTTGAAGTAGCCGCGATAACCGGTCCAGACATCATAAGGGTCGCTCTGGTTGACGACGAAATGCAGCTGCAGACCGTTGGTCCGGCAGGCCATGTATTCCAGGCGTTTGCGGAAGATCAGCTCGGCAGGCCGATTGGCGCACTGGACAAAACAGATATCCGGCTCTTCACCGCGCTCGAACAGTGTTCCGGCCATGGACATCATCGGCGTCACGCCAGATCCGGCGGAGATGAACAGAAACTTGCCGTCTGGATTGGGAGGCAAATGAAACAGGCCGGCAGGACCAAAGGCCTTGATCTGCATGCCGGGAACCAAATGGTCGAGCATCCAGCGGGACCCGATACTGCCTTCCTGGGCCTTCACAGTCACCGACAGATAGGCCTGCGTCACTGGCGAAGATGATATCGTGTAGGTGCGCTGCACATTGCCGCCAGGGACCGGCAGGTCAAGCGTGATGAACTGGCCTGCCTTGTAAACAAACCGGTTGCCGGACGGAGGGCGGAACGTGAAAGTTTTAACGTTCGGCGCCTCCGGCAAAACGTTGACGCATTCCAGCATCTCGGCATCGGTCCAGACTGGAGTGTCCTTGTCCGGCATCGGGATCATCGCCATGACTTACTCCGCCGCCACACGGAACCGGCGCACAAGGCCCTTTTCAAGGGTCCTGGCATACCAGTCGACGAACTGAATCACGCCGCTTTCCTGAACCGGCGAATATGGCCCGGGTTCATAGGCTGGAGAATTAATACCTATTTGATTCTCTTCAACAATCTGACGATCTTCGTCGTTGGTATGCACCCAGACTTCGGTCAACCGCTTCAGATCATAGTCGACGCCTTCCTGGGCATCCTTGTGCACCAGCCACGTGGTCGTGACCCGTGTTTCCATCGGCCCGACCGGAAGCACGCTGAAGGTCAGGACACTGTCAGAAAGGAAGTGGTTCCAAGTGTTCGGATAGTGGAAAAACAGGCACGTCCCGGCATTGTCGAACGGGATCGACCCCACCCGGCGGGAAACGGCGGCCTTACCGTCCATGGTGTAGCTCACCGCGTCCCCAAGGAACGGAATTCGTACAAAACGCCACTGCTCGCTGTCGTTGATCACATATTTGGCCGGCAAACCAGCCTTTTCGCACCGATCGACATGCGCAAGACCGACGTTTGAACTTGTCGAATCATCTGCTCCAACAAGATTTGGATCATCCGGAAACGTCCGGCAGAGCGACGGGTGAGAGCCCGAGCAATGATAGCACTCGCGGTTGTTCTCAAGGACCAGTTTCCAGTTGGCTTGCTCGGTAATCGTCGACTGGTGTGCCACTTTCAGATTGGACAGATCATGCGGCCCGAGATACCGGGACGCTTGAGCCTTGAAGTCTGAAATGTCGGGAGCGACATCAGCCAGGCAAATGAACACCATTCCGGACACATCGGCACAATGCACCGGCTTCAGACCATGATTTTCAGGCTTGAAGTCTTCCCCCATTTCCCGCGCCCACAGAAGCTTGCCGTCAAGCTCATAGGTCCATTGATGATAAGGGCAGACAAGTTTCGGAGAACTTCCCTTGGACGCAGAGCAAATGCGGCTGCCACGGTGCCGGCAGGAATTATGGAAACTGCGGATCTGACCATCTGCGCCGCGCACGATAATGATCGAATAGGCGCCAATTTCGAGCGTCACGTAATTTCCGGTCTTCGGCAACTCCGCAGACGGGATCGCAAACACCCACTCCTTGTGCCAGATGTGTTTCATGTCAGCCTGGAACACATCCTCATCGGCGTAGAAGGCCTGCGGCAGGGAATGACCGGGGGTCCGGGACATGAGAAGCGAAAGAATATCAGCGTCGCTGTGCATTCTGCATCATCCTGTAAAAGCCGTTTGTGGTGGCCATTGATCTGGCGGATAATTGACGCGCAATTGTGATTTTACATAGCACAAAAACGGCATGATTTTATCCAAGTAAGACGTGCTGCAAATTCAGTCAGCTGTGCCGCTTTTCTAGATATCTTTCACTATCCTCAAAGCGTCATAGATTGCCGCATGTGTGTTACGGGCGGCAACCGCATCGCCGATCCGGTAGAGCGCAAAAGCCCCATCGGGATTCGCGCCTTGCGGCTGAGACCGGCCAAAGATCAAAGCGTCCTGATCCACAGCACCAAAGTTGGTCGATTTCGGTTTCAGCTCAAAATAAAGCTCATCCATAGGCACAGTACCGTGATTGACAACGATCTGATCAAACTCACGCTCCTCGGTGTGCGCCGAGTAGTCTGTTCCAATCACAGCTGCCAATTGGTTGCCGGATCGGCGCACGCTTTTCAGGCGATAGGTCACCGTGAAGCGCACATCCTTGTCCTGAAGCGCACGCATGTAAGGCACCAGGTTCATCGCCATGACATCGGGCGCAAAGGACCGATCCGGGGTCATGATTTCAACATGTGCCCCTGATGCTGCAATCATCTCTGCAGCCTGCAAGGCTGGATGATCGCCGGCATCGTCATAGACCAGCACCCGTTTGCCCGGCTTGACGTCGCCCGCGATGATGTCCCAGGCCGACACCACCAGATCATTGCCCTCACCAAGCACATCCGTGTGCGGCAAGCCTCCGGTTGCGATGATGACTGCATCCGGATTTTCAGATTCAATATCAGAGCTTTCTGCAAATCTGTTGAAGTGAAATATCACCCCACGATTGGAACACTGTTGCAAACGCCAATCGATAATGGAGATCATCTCCCGGCGTCGTTCGGACTGGGCCGTCAACCGGATCTGACCACCTGCATCAGGCGCTGCTTCAAAGACTGTAACGTCATGACCACGTTCACTGGCAACACGCGCTGCTTCCAATCCCGCAGGCCCGGCTCCGACGACAACGACCTTCTTTTTCTCGCTTGCCGGTGGGATCTCATGCGGCATGGTCAGTTCGCGACCTGTCGCCGCATTGTGGATGCACAGCGCATCACCGGCCTGGTAGATCCGATCCAGACAATAGGTCGCTCCGACGCAAGGACGAATATCGTCCTCGCGTTTCTCTGCGATCTTCTTCACGACCTGGGGATCAGCCATATGGGCGCGGGTCATCCCCACCATATCGAGCAGACCTTCAGCAATCGCGTGCCGCGCGGTGGCCACATCCGGGATTTTCGCTGCGTGAAAGGTCGGCAGTCCGACTTCCTTTTTGATCCGCCCGGCAAAATCAAGATGTGGCGCGTTGCGCATGCCTTGAACCGGAATAACGTCTGTCAGGCCCGGGTCGGTATCGATATGCCCGCGGATCACATTCAGGAAGTCGATCTTGTCTGTTGCTTTTAAACGACGGGCAATCTCCAGGCCTTCGGCTTCGGTGATCCCACCCTCAAGGTCTTCGTCAGCCGTGAACCGGATACCCACAATGAACTCATCGCCGACCCGCTCACGTACCGCATCGATCACTTCCATCGAAAACCGCATCCGATTCTCCAGAGAACCGCCATAGGGACCGTCGAGTGTGTTGGTGACCGGGGACCAGAACTGATCCATCAGATGTCCATAGGCCTGCAGCTCAATGCCATCCATGCCGCCGTCTTTCATACGCTCGGCAGCATCGGCATAATCTTGAACAATCTGGGCAATGTCCCAGTCTTCGACCTGTTTTGGAAAGGCCCGGTGTGCCGCTTCCCGTTCGTGGCTTGACGATACGGCCGGCAGCCAGTCTCCCTTGTTCCAATGGGTCCGCCGGCCAAGATGGGTCAGCTGGATCATCACCGCGCAGCCATGATCATGACAGGAATCGGTCAGCCGCTTAACCCAAGGCACCACCTCGTCCTTATAGGCCAGGATATTGTTGAAGACCGGTGGGGAGTTGCGCGAGACGGCAGCAGATCCGGCCGTCATGGTCAGAGCGACACCTGCCTTGGCCCGGGTCTCGTGATAGGCCCGGTAACGGTCTTTCGGCACCCCGTCTTCAGGATAGGCAGGTTCATGAGAGGTGATCATGATCCGGTTTTTCAATGTCAGATGTTTCAGCTGATACGGCTGCAGCAACGGATCTTTCGACATGCCTCTCCCTCTTGCGCGCTTGCCCGCGATGGTCGCGGAATTCCATCAGTTAAGGCCGCATGGACTTCTTTGAAAAGCCACAAAAACGACATTTATGTCGGATTTAAAAACATAAGTGTCAATTTTGCTTGTTTCTGCGGATTTGCGCTGATAACGGACCAGAATGAACACAGATCTGATCAGCAAAACATCGGGATGGCGCGGGTCTCGCGACATATGGGTCCAGGCGGCTTATGAAGCGCTTTTGAACGGCGGTATTGACGCAGTGAAAGTCATGCCCCTTGCCGACCGGCTTGGTCTGTCGCGCACCAGTTTTTACGGCCACTTTTCAAACAGGCAGGATCTTCTGGACGCGCTTATCACGCTTTGGCAGACCAAGAACACCGGCAATCTCGTCCAGCGAACCGAGGCTTACGCAGAGACCATCACGGAAGCGATGCTGAACATTTTCGATTTGTGGCTCATGCCGGAACTGTTCGATTCCCGCCTGGAGTTCGCCGTTCGGAACTGGGCGCACACCGACCCGCAGCTGGCAAAACTTCTGAACGAGGCCGATCAGGTGCGCGTCGACGCTTTGGAAGCTCTGTTTTTGCGGTTTGGCGATGCGCCGCAATACGCAAATGTGCGCGCGAACACCGTTTATCAGACCCAGATCGGCTACATCTCGATGAAAGAAGATGGACCGTCCGAACCGCTGGAACCGCGCCTGGCACGCATGCCCCACTACGCGGAGATTTTCACCGGAAAACCGGTCTCAGACGCCGAAATCGCCCGCTTCCGCGCCCGGCATCCGATTGCTCGACCTGTTTAGATCTGCACATCCGGCCGGAGATTTCAGTCTCTACCCGTATTCATAGGAAGCCTGTTTTCGAACCAAGAAATAGATCTGGATCGAAACTATCAATATCAACAGCGGCAGAAATGACGAGAGATACCTTGCTGCTGCCACTGTTAATGCAACTTGCCCATCGCTGAACAGCATCATTTGAACAAGCGGGGCAATCCACAGACCACCAGCGGTGATCTGCAGATGCCGCGGCCAGCTTGGCACAAGCTGAAGGACCAAAAGCGAGCTGGCACTGATAATCAGCCAATCGTAAAACAGGAAAGATGGCGATGCCGCGGCCATGGCCATGAGACACACTGGAACTGCGAACTTCCGCGATAAGGTCCTGGCGGCATACCAGATGCCTCCCCCGCATAGGACCAAGATCAGGATTTGCGCCCAAACCCTGTAGTCACTTGAAAACCAAAGCTTCCCAAGCGACTGACTGACTGTGATCATACCGACATAAACTTGGTTGAAATGACTGGATCCAGATCCATCGGTGAAGGTGCTGATATAGCTTTCCCAGACTGGCCAGCCAAATCTGAGAATTGATAGGCCGATTAATGCTGCGGTGACAACCGCAGCTATCCAAAACGTACGCCAGTCTTTCTGGCCGATCAGGAAGACCGGAATGAGAAGGCCAAATTGCGGTTTGATTGTCGCTGCTGCCAGCGCCAGTCCGCTCAGCACAGGCCGGCTATCACTGTTCACCAGAGCATAGACGATCAGGAAGATGACGATTGGTGAAATCTGGAGCAATACCAGGGAGCTGTAGGAGCCATAGACAAGAAACGTAAATACAAATGGGCTGAAGCCAAGCCTCAAGTCCGCAACCCTGACGATCCCGTAGATAGCGACAAGGTTTGCAAGAAGCACGACCACTCGTGCCATCTGATAGGGCAGGAAAGCCAAGGGTTCGAAGATCAGCAAAGCATGTGGCGGATTGAGAAAAAGAAGGCCCCGGTTCAATTCTGAAAACGGCCGAATGAAGACTGCTGGATCGTATACGAGATCTGCCTGGCCGCCCCTCGCCAGATCTCCTGCCCTGTAGAAGGCCAAAAAGTCTTCCCGCCCGACCCGATCAACGCCGCCGAGAAAGTCAAAGAGACCCTGGCTCTCGGTCACAAAGAGGGAGAGGACAGCAATGGCCGATGTGACGACAAAAAACAAAAACAGCGGCCCGCCAAAGCTTTTGTTGAGCGCATCAGCATCCAACACGTTCAGGTATTGAGCCCGCACAGCCCTCATCACCCGAAAAAAAGACCCCATAAGCCGATCCTTGAAATGCTCTTAATCGCCTAACACTTCATCTGCACAAAGACACGTCAGCCAAGAACCGCTCAACATTGGTTTGATAATGGCGGTTGGCACACGGTGAAAAAATGCCTGTCATTTTGCAATTCAAGCGCTAAACGCCCGGCGAACCTAATTATCCTTGTCAGCTTTCGGCTTTTCGGTTGCCACATAGGCCAAGGGAAGAGCGGTCGTGTTCTTGATCTGCTCCATCGCGAAGGTGGTCGAGACGTCAGAAATGTCGATCTTGGCGATCAGTCGTTTGTAAAACGAGTCGTAGGCTTCAATATCCGGCACCGCGACCCGCAGGAGATAATCCACCTGCCCCGCCATGCGGTAAAACTCGACCACCTCGGGAAATTCCTGGATCACGTCTGCAAACTTTTTCAACCAGTCTTCCGAGTGCTGGCTCGTGGTGATTGCGACGAAAGCCGTCACCTTTGCATTGACCTTGGCCGGATCGAGCAACGCCACCCGGCCCGTGATCACACCATCTTCTTCCATCTTCTGGATGCGGCGCCAGCACGGAGTGGTCGATAGCCCAACCCGCCGGCCGATTTCGGCAACGGGCACGGTGCAGTCTTCCTGAAGGATGGAGAGAATACGGCGGTCTATGCGGTCGATCATGGTTTGGCCTGAGAAAACGCAGCGTCACCAAGCTTTGGGACGCTCCAAAATGACAGGATTCTTTTTGCCTGCCGGGTACAGATCCCGCAATACCGTTCTACATGGGGGGGACGCAAGAGAAATTGAGATTTTTCTTCCAATTTCGGAGCTGAATTCGCTTGAAACAGCACCCGCACAGTGCAATTTCCACGGTCGAATAGAAATTTATTCGAATTCAGGAAGGAGACCGGCATGACACGCTTGCACCTTGGCACAAAAGCGATTGTGGCCGCCGCATGTGCTATCTTGTTTCAGGTCACAAGCCTGACCGGTGTC
Source organism: Roseibium sp. (assembly GCF_965276855.1). Taxonomy (GTDB): domain Bacteria; phylum Pseudomonadota; class Alphaproteobacteria; order Rhizobiales; family Stappiaceae; genus Roseibium. The sequence goes on along the minus strand of NZ_OZ255700.1, from coordinate 4,858,862 downwards.
GCACAGGCGCTGGACGCATCTCCTTTGGTCAACGTTGAGTGGCTTGAGACCAATCAGGGCGATGAAAACCTGCTGATCCTCGACATTCGCTCCCCGCTCGCCAAGTCCAGTAAAGACGATTACCTGAAAGGTCATATTCCAGGAGCTGTCTGGAGTGAATATCCAGGTTTCTGGCGGACCTCGCGCGGCGATGTGACTGGCGTTCTGCCGTCGATTGAAAAGCTGGAGGCTTCGCTATCTGAACTCGGTGTTCATGAAGATCGGACTGTCGTTCTGGTTCCTGCAGGCACATCTCACCTCGATTTTGGGGCTGCGACCCGGATCTACTGGACCTTCAAGTATCTCGGCCACGATAAAGTCGCCATTTTGGATGGTGGCCACAACGCGTGGGTAAAAGCCGGCAAACCCCTTGAAACAGGAGAAGTCGTGCCAGAGGGTGACATGTTCATTGCCGAGCCACGTCCTGAGCTGCTGGTTTCGACCGACGATGTGGCGTCCCTTATTGGTGGGGATGCCGTTCTGCTCGACGGCCGGCCGCTGGCACAGTTTGAAGGCACAGAGAAGCACAAGGATGCAACCCGCTTCGGTCATCTGCCGGGCGCAAGCCACTTCGACCAGGCACAGTTCTACGACACTGAAAGCGACCAGTTGAAGCCGCAGGCAGCTTTGGCCTCACTGGCAAAGAATGCCGTGTCCGACTCTGACGCACCGGTTGTCTCTTACTGCAACACAGGTCACTGGGCCGCGACGAACTGGTTCGTTTTGAGCGAGCTGCTTGGCCACGAGAATGTCGCTGTTTATGACGACAGCATGGTTGGTTGGAGCCAGCAAAAAGACCTGCCGATCTCAAGCCCGAAAACGGCAACGAACTAAGGCTTTTCCCCTGGGGCCGGCATGGCATCCAAAAATGTGCCGCCCCTCACCTTACGCCCGGCCCAACAGCCGGGCGATTTCTTTTTGAAGGACCGGCAAAAGCTCCGCTTCGAACCACGGGTTCTTTTTAAGCCATGAATTGTTGCGCCAGGACGGATGGGGCAACGGCAGCACAAGCGGACGGTCAGACTGTCCACTTTCCTGAAAGTAGGTCTCCCATGCAGCAACGGTCTCCGTCAAAGAGCCCTTGCGCGCCTTACCCAGATGGTAGGCCTGTGCATATTGCCCGATAACCAGGATCAATTCGATTTGCGGCATGGCTGCAAACACACGATCGTGCCAGACTTTTCGGCATTCCGGGCGCGGTGGCAAATCCCCTCCCTTGGCATCCAGGCCAGGGAAACAGAACCCCATCGGCACGATTGCCAGCAGGTCCGGATCATAAAAGACATCTTCCCCAATCCCCATCCAGGATCGCAGACGATCTCCGGACGGGTCTGTAAAGGGGCGTCCGCTCTTGTGCACACGGGTCCCAGGTGCCTGGCCGCTAATGCAAATCCGCGCCGTCGAAGATGTTTGGAGAACCGGCCGAGGCTCATGCGGCAAGGGCGCCTTATCCGGCTTCTCGACACAAATCCGGCACGCGCGCACTGCGTTTGAAAGAGCTTCAATTTCTTCGATTTTCGTCAATTCAATCAATGCCTTAATTTTAGTGATCCGGTTAACGCTTTGCTTACCACAATTCTAGGGACGATCTTAAGGAATGGTGAGTCAAAACAAGGAAACAAGCATAATCGAAATAACCAATTGAACACCTTGGGCAGGCCGAATGGACACCGCTGCGTCAGCAAAAGACGACGACAGTCAGGCGATTGACCGGGACCGTGCGCGCCGCCGGCGTGAGATGGCCCGCTCGGCCGGAAATGTCCGCAGCCGCCTCGGCACATCTGACCGGCAGCACTCAACCTTTGAACTGGAACGCCAGCATCTCTTTGCCGACACGCGCATCAACGCTGCTTTTGCAGTCCCACTGCTGGTGCTTATCGTCACCGCCATTTCGGTGATCTGGCTGAACCCGTTTTTTCTCGGTGCCTGGCTCATTGTTACCCTCTGCACGCACCTCCTGATGGTGGTCACGTGCCACTCTTATGAGCGCGCGCCGTCCGACCAAAAGGCAAGGGTCTATTGGCGCCGCCGCTTCACGCTCGGCGATATGCTTTATGGATGCGCGTGGGCAGTGTTTTTTCTCCTGCCGCGCTCCGACAATGCGGGCGACGGCTTCGTGATCTTTCATTTTGCGACGCTCCTGATTGTTGTTGCAATGAACACAATGCAATCGGCGACCCTGCCGCGGTGCCTGTTGGCGAGCACCCTGCCAATGACGCTTGTCGTCACAGCGAGTTTTTTGCAGCAGATCGACCCGATCCATTACACGCTGGCCGCCATGGCAATTGGCGCGCAGGGTTTCTTCTTCATTCTTGGCAACCAGCTCTTGAAGAACGCCAACACCATGCTGGAGTATCGCGCTGAAAAGGACCATCTGATTGCTGAATTGGAAACGGCCAACGCCATGTCGGACGAAGCACGCCGCCGCGCTGAAGCTGCAAACGTTGCCAAGTCACGGTTTCTTGCCACGATGAGCCACGAACTGCGCACACCGCTCAACGCGATCCTCGGATTTTCCGAAATCATGAAGGATGAAGTGCTCGGTCCGATGAAGAACGACACCTACAAGAGCTATTCCGCCGATATCCATGGCTCGGGCCAACACTTATTGAATCTCATCAATGAAATCCTCGATCTGTCGCGGATTGAAGCGGGCCGGCATGAGCTTCAGGAAGAATCGCTCTATCTGGAAGAGGTCGTGGAAGAGTGCGGGTCGATGATGACCGTGCGTGCCAACGCCAAGAACATCATGCTCCATCGCACCCTCGAACCGGACATGCCTAGGGTGTGGGCCGACGAGCGCGCCCTGCGGCAGGTCGTCCTCAACCTCATTTCAAACGCGGTGAAGTTCACACCGGTCGGCGGCGAAGTGCACATCAAGGTCGGCCGAACCAGCGACGATGGGCAATATGTTTCCATCACCGACACCGGCCCAGGCATCCCGGAAGACGAAATTCCAACAGTGCTGGAAGCCTTTGGTCAGGGATCTCACGCCATCAAAAGCGCAGAACCCGGCACAGGCCTTGGGCTGTCGATTGTCCAGGCGCTCGTTGGAATGCATGACGGCAAATTCGTAATCAAATCTCAGCTGGGTGTCGGCACCGAGGCAATCATGTCCCTGCCCCGCGCCCGGGTGATGAACTATTCACCGGACGTCGTTTGGGCAGACACGGACAGCACCGACTTCGACCTTGAGAACGCGCGCAGCGCATAAGACCGTGAGACGCGTTTCGTCACTCCGACTTTTCTGAAACACCGGCATCTGCGAAGGTTGCCATACCCGAATGCACCTCGGCCGCGGTCTTGATGATCCCGGCCGCCAACGCAGCTCCGCTACCTTCGCCTAAACGCATGCCGAAATCGAACAGCGCATCTTTGCTCATATGGGACAGCGCCTTGGCATGGGCTTGTTCGGCAGAGACATGCGCAAACAGGCAATGATCCAGCCCTTCCGGATCCATCGCGTAAACCACCGCAGCAGCAGCCGTTGCAACGAACCCATCCACCACCACGGGAACGCGCTGAAGGCGCGCGGCGATGATCAGTCCGGCCATGGCTGCGATTTCACGTCCGCCAACCTTGCGAAGCACTTCCAGCGGGTCTTTTTCGCCGTTCAGCCGGTTCACGGCCTTTTCAAGGGCGTCACGTTTGCGCGCCAAACCTTCGTCATCTACGCCGGTGCCACGGCCAATCCAGTCGGCAGCCGATCCGCCAAACAGGCCGTTCAAGACGGCAGCTGCAACGGTCGTGTTACCAATGCCCATTTCGCCGAGACAAATCAGATCGATACCGCCCGCCAGCGCTTCCATACCGTAAGCCATGGTGGCCGCGCAGTTGGCCTCATCCAACGCATCTTCCTGGGTGATGCTCGGTGTGGGCATATCAACGGCAAGATCAAACACCTTCAGGCCAATGTCGTTGACCCGGCAGATCTGATTGATAGCCGCTCCGCCAGCTGCGAAGTTTTCGACCATTTGCCGGTTCACCGCACTTGGAAATGCTGAAACGCCTTCGTCCGCAACGCCATGTGCCGTTGCAAAGATCCCGACCATCGGCCGGGTGATTTTCGGCGGGGCCTTGCCGGACCAGGCCGCAAGCCATTCCGCGATCTCTTCCAGACGGCCCAAAGACCCGGCGGGCTTGGTGAGTTCTGCATCCCGAGCCTTCACCTTCTGAAGCGCCTCTTCGTCCGGGCCAGGCATGGACTTGACCAGGTTGCGAATATCGTCGAAGGGCAGCGCGGTTTCGGACAGGGACATGGTGCTCACAGTTCCGGTTGGTGGGCGGAAAGTTAGGCCGCCTCTTGGTCTCTTCAAGAGGCCGTTCTATAACCGGCCCCTAATAAAACTCAAGCTCCGGACCGAACAGGATGCCGTCTGAAAACGACCAAAACACTGAAACTGCATCCGAAACAAAGCCGGAGTTTTCTTGGGATCACCGGACGAACACAACGGCTTATCTTGCTGCGCTCTTCTCCGACATGGCCGCCTGTGTCCGATTCTTTTCGCGTATGCCTCTTGAGAAGATCAACGCAGCGGATGATCCGGCGGCGCTTCCGGATTTTGCCCGGATCTCGAGAGCTGCTCCGCTCGCAGGTGCGTTTGTCTCCCTTCCGGCTGCCGGCTTGCTGCTGGTTCTTGGAGCAACCAGCCTCCCGCCACTCGTTGTCGCCGTGATAGCCACAGCCGTCCTCACGATCGTGACCGGCGCTTTGCACGAAGACGGCTTGAGCGATGTTGCCGACGGTTTTTTCGGAGGGGCCACGATCTCCAAGCGACTGGAAATCATGAAGGACAGCCGAATCGGGGCCTTTGGCGCAATTGCACTGGTCTTTGCCATTGTTCTGAGGGTTGCTTTGATCGCAGCTTTTCTGGACCGGTTCGGAGCCGCGGACACGGCCCTGCTTATTGTGACCAGTGAAGCGTTCAGCCGGTTCCTGATGGTATGGCAATGGCACCGACTTCCCCTGGCCCGGCCCGATGGACTTGGGGCCCGGTTCGGCAAACCGTCTGATGCCGCCCTGCGCCAATGTGTTCTGGTTATGTTGGTGCTTTTGCTCCCGGCCCTTCTTGCTTTGCCGCTACAAGCTGCCGGAATCGGTATTGGGATCGCCGGCGCTGCGGCTTTGAGTGTGGCACAGGTGGCACTGTCCAAGATCAATGGAACCACCGGAGATGTCCTTGGGGCAATTCAGCAGATCAGTGGGCTTGGATTCCTGACCGGAGTGCTTATGGTGGCCGTGTAATCAGGCGGTGATCCGGACCGAGCAAGAGGCGTGGCCGTTGATGTTGAGTATTTCAGTTCCCGCGCCGGCGAGACTTGCCCTATCAGTACTGCTGGTCGCGCTTCTCGTCAGCGCCTGTGGCAGCCGTCCAACGACAGGCGCTCTTGCAATCAATACAGAGCCCGCCGCTGGCGCTCAGGATCACGATATCCTGATCGTCACTACGCGCGAAAAAGACCCAACTCCAAATACTTTCTTCAACGGTGAACGCTCTCCGACCATCAATTATGCGGAAGCGACGATCTCCGTCCCGCCAACCCACAAGGCCGGTGCGGTCGAATGGCCGCGCGAACTTCCCGGAAACCCCAAAACGGACTTCGTGGCCCGCAAGGCCGGGTATATCGAGGATGAACAAGCATTCTTGAGGCAGTTGAACCAGCAGCTCTCTGAGCTCCCCAAAGGCAAACGGGACGTGATGCTATTTATACACGGTTACAACACGTTGTTTGCTGAAGGCCTCTATCGATTTACGCAATTCGTGCATGATTCCCAGGCCCCGGTTGTCCCGGTTCTGTTTACCTGGGCTTCGCGCGGCCAACTCCAAGGCTACGTCTACGATTTAAACAGCGCCGCGCTGGCGCGCGACAGCTTGGAGCAAACCTTCCGTCTGCTCGCAAAAAGCAAAGCGGACAGCATTTCGATCCTTGCGCACTCAATGGGCAATTATTTGCTGCTGGAGACCGCACGCCAAATGCCTCTCGCGGAACGCCGCCAATTCGATAGAAAGGTTGGCAGCGTTGTTCTGGCGGCTCCGGACATTGATATTGATCTCTTTAAATCCAGCCTTCGAAAACTCGGGAAGCCGCCAAAACCTTACATCATCGTCGTGTCCAGAGACGATAAGGCCCTTCGCCTGTCCCGGGCCATAGCGGGCGGGGTTGAGCGGGTCGGCGCCTACTCAGATGACGAGGAACTGGCGGAACTCGGGGCGATCGTCTTTGACGTGACCGAACTCGACGCTGGTGAAACCTCCAGCCACAGCAAGTTCGCGGCCTTGGCCGAGTACTCTCCTGGCTTGCGGGATGCCTTGCTGAAAAGTGGCTTGACCGATCAAAACAGCGTCACCGGCCCGAAAACCCTAGGCGATGATCTCGGCAGTTTTGTCGGCAACACCACACAGGCCGCTGTCACGCTTCCAATCAAAATCGTAGCAGCGCCATTTACACTGGCGACCGGTGGATTCTAAGAGTTGAGAATTGTGAAATTCTTGAAAGAAGCATTGGCAGCACCAGCTTCAAACGCCATATGGAAACCATGAAGTCACCTTGCATCAAAATCTGCCAGATCGACCAGGTCAGCCGCCTGTGCACCGGATGTTTCCGCACGCTTGATGAAATTGCGTCTTGGAGCACCTATGACGACGCCCGGCGGCAAGCGATCATGGACAGCTTGGACACCCGGCGCATGCGTTTTTCTGCCGGAGAAGCGGCGCTCACGTGAACGGGCGCGGACAGTACCGGGGCTTTGCACTTGTCATCCTGATCACGGTGATGGCGGCCGCAGTCTTCTATTTCTTCTTCGGCGATCCGACAGACCCCGAAAATCTCAATTTCGACGACACCGGACCGCGGGTTGTCGCACTCTCGACACTTGCCTTTGTCTTCCTGGCAAGCTTCATCTTTGGACAGCCGAAAGTGCGCGACATTATTCAAGGAACGCTCTTCTGGGGCGGTTTATGCGCCTTGCTGGTGGTCGGCTATACCTACCGGACTGATCTGGTGCAGGCCGGTTACCGGGTCCTTGGCTCTTTGGCGCCGGGTATGGCGGTCACCCAGGCAGACGGCTCGATCCTGATCGTGCGGGACGCCGGTGGGCATTTCGTGGTCGACGGCCGCGCCAATGGCCGGAAAACAAGCTTTCTGCTCGACACAGGCGCGAGCGCCGTTGTCCTCACCTATCAAGATGCGGCCAGGGCCGGAATTCCGGAACGCGATCTGTCGTTCACCGTGCCGGTGGCGACGGCCAACGGGCGGACACTTGTTGCCCCGATCCGGATCGACAATCTGACGATCGGCGATCACACCTTGCGCAATGTCCGGGCGTTTGTTGCTCGGGACGGCTCACTCGGTCAAAGCCTGCTCGGCATGACCGCGCTCGACCGCCTCCGAAGCTGGCGCATCGAGGGCGACCGGCTGATCATGAATCCATAGAAGATAGCCAAAGGCTACTCGGCTGCATCCACTTCGAAATTCGTGGGGCTGACGGCTTCGAGTGCCTTTTCGACCACCTCAAGGCCTGCGCCCGGTTTGATGGCTTCCACTGTCAGGATACGGCGCCAGGAGCGCGCACCCGGCCGGCCATGGAACAATCCAAGCATATGCCGGGTCATGTGCGCCAGTTTCACGCCTTTGGACAACTGATCGTCCAAATAGGTCATATGCCCCCGCACCGCATCCCACGGCGTGACGGTCTCGGTCTCTGCGCCATAAAGGCGGGCGTCGACTTCGCCCAAGATTTCGGGTGAATGATACGCGGCCCGGCCATACATCAGGCCATCCAGCGTCTTGAGATAAGGCTCGCCCTGGTCAAGCGTATCGAGACCGCCGTTGAGGCCAATGAACTTGTCCGGAAGGCGCTGTTTCAAGCGCACCACCCGGTCGTAATCAAGCGGCGGAACATCCCGGTTTTCCTTCGGGCTCAAGCCTTGAAGCCAGGCCTTGCGGGCGTGTACCCAAAGCGCGTCGGATCCGGCGGCGAAGGTCAGATCGGCAACGGCATCAAGCGCCGGCTCCGGGTCCTGATCATCAACGCCAATCCGGCATTTGACGGTCACCGGAATAGCGACTGCCGCATTCATCGCTAAAACACAGTCCGCAACAAGCTGCGGCTCTTCCATCAAGCACGCGCCGAACCGCCCGGACTGAACCCGGTCGGACGGACACCCGACATTGATGTTGACCTCGTCATAGCCGAAGTCTTCCACGATCTTTGCCGCTTCTGCCATTGCTTGCGGATCAGACCCGCCAAGCTGGCACGCAACCGGATGCTCCAGATCGGAAAACCCTAAAATATGCTCCCGGTCACCATGAATCACCGCGCCGGTCGTGACCATTTCGGTGTACAGCAGCGCATGCGCCGACAAATGCCGGTGGAATGCGCGGCAATGGCGGTCAGTCCACTCCATCATTGGTGCGACTGCGAAGCGCGGCTGATGGGCGGTGTAAAGGCGATCACGGGTTGTCATGGCGCCTCCATATCACTTGGCCGCCTTGAACGCAAAATAGCGAATTCTGCGGATGTTTTGTGCGGATTGGAATCAAGCCCGGCGCTCGTTCCGCCGGTTCGCTCACTCTTGGGCGGTGGGATGACCGCCTCCTTCAGCTGACACAATGCCAGTCAAAGATAGGTATGTATTTTTTCAATAACTTACAGATTTTGATCCATCAGAACATATCAGGCCATCTGCTACATTCGGCTTGCCGTTGACAAGCTTCAATGATTAATTGGCGCTCCTTTTCGGAGTACTTCATGAATTCGGCAGCCCCCACGCCAAGGTCCAATGCCCGGGCCGGTATCACCCTGATATGCGCAGGGGTTATTTGTCTTTGCGTCAGCGACGCGATTGCCAAGGCCTTGTCCGCCAATTACCCGGTCCTGCAAATCCTATTCATAAGGAACCTGATCGCGCTGCCAATTGTTGTCGCTCTGATCTGGAAGCTGGCGGGGCCTTCCGCGCTAAAGTCGCACAAACCGGTCGCTCATTTGGTCCGCGGCGGTGTCTGGGTGCTGGCGGCCATGACGTTTTTCACCAGCTTCCGGTATCTAGGTCTGGCCGAAGCGACGACCCTCGTGTTCATCGCGCCCATTTTCATCACGGCGATCTCGGCCTTGTTTTTGAACGAGCAAGTCGGCTGGCGCCGTTGGTCCGCCGTGATGGTCGGGTTTATCGGTGTCTTGGTGGTCGTCCGGCCAGGTGCAAGCGCTTTTCAGCCAGCCCTGCTTCTGCCGCTTGCAACGGCTTTTCTCTACGCCGTCTTAATGCTGAGCGCACGGCTGGTCGATGAGCGCGAAAGCGTCTGGACCTTGATGCTCTACCTGGTAGGGTCCGGCGGGTTGATCAGTGCGTTGACCATGCCGTTCCTATGGGTGCCGCCGCGGGCAGAAGACGCGCTTTTGTTTCTCGGAATTGCAGCTTTCGGGACGGCGGGTGTAACCATGCTCACCCAGGCCTTTCGCGTTGCCCCCGCGTCCACGATCGCGCCGTTTGAATACACCTCGCTATTGTGGGCGACCTTGCTTGGCTGGATGTTTTGGCGGGAGATCCCGGATACCTGGACCTATATCGGCGCGGCGATCATCATCGCCAGCGGGATCTTCATCGTTCTGCGGGAAAGCCGGTCGCAGCCTTAGGTCTGTCTGTGCCCCATTTTCAAAAAGGCCGGGATCGCTCCCGGCCTTTAAGCTTTATACGCGCTGCGTGAAGGTCGTTTCCTTGACCAAGGTGGCATAGTCCTTGGCGAGATCGAGGAACGTATTGTAGCTCTTTTGAACTTCCGCAAAGCGCGGATTCGCTTCCGCGTTTTCCGCCATGACTTCTGCAACAGCCGTCTTGAGTGCCGCGATCACATCACCAGGGAAAGCACCAAACGTGACACCGTCTTCCTGGAGACTCTTCAAGGACAGAGCATTATAATAGTCAAACTGCGCAGTCGTCTCGACGGAAGCCGCAGCGGCGGCATTCTCAATCACTGCCTGAAGATGTGCCGGAAGACTGTCATAAGCGTCTTTGTTAACGACAATCTCAAGGGCCGCGGACGGCTCGTGGAAGGCCGGGACATAGCAGTATTTGGCAACCTTTTGCAGACCGAACGCCTGATCGAGCAGCGGACCAACCCACTCTGCTGCATCAATCGCACCGGACTGGAAGGACGGGAAGATTTCCGGAGGCGGCAGGAGAACCGCATTGACGCCGATCTTGCGCATGGCTTCGCCGCCAAGGCCTGCAATCCGCATGTTCAAACCGGCAAGGTCTTCAAGGCTATTGACCGGGTTCTTGAACCAGCCAGCTGCCTGGACACCGGAACTGCCGGAGTAGAAAGGCTTGAGGCCACGCTCGGCGTAGATCTCGTCCCAAAGCTGCTGGCCGCCGCCGTACTGAAGCCAGGCTGTCGTTTCAACCGCCGTCATGCCAAAAGGCACGGCAGAAAAGAAGTGAAGGGCCGAGTTCTTGGAAGCCGCATAATACGGGGTGGAATGGCCGATCTCGGCCGTACCCTGCTCCACGGCGTCTTCAACACCAAAGGGCGGTACCAGTTCGCCGCCGGAGAAGACTTTCAGCGTCAACTGACCATCCGACATAGCGTTGACGCGGGCAGCGAACGTCGTGGCATTTGTTCCAACGCCCGGCGCCTTGGCCGGAAACGACGTTGGCATTTTCCACTCGATCTTACCCTGCGCAATCGCTGGTGCTGCAAGCATTGCAGCAGGTGCCGCAACGGCCCCAGCCCTTAGGAAATCACGTCTTTTCATGGAAAGTCTCCCTCAGATGATTTCTATTTAAACAAGACGTCCGGCAGCCAGGTGGCCAGAGCCGGAACAGCGGCCACAAGGGCCAGAGCAAACAACTGCAAGCCAACGAACGGAAGGACCGAAACATAAATGTCCCGTGTCCTGATCGTATCGGGCGCAACCGATCTGAAATAGAACAAGGCAAAGCCGAAGGGCGGCGTCAAGAACGATGTTTGCAAGTTGAGCGCGATCAGAACGGCGAACCAGACCGGACTGATGTCCGTCTGCAGGATGATTGGCCCAACGATCGGCACAACAATGAAAATGATCTCGACGAATTCAAGGATGAAACCGAGCAAAAAGATCACGAGCATCGTGAGGAGCAGCATGCCATAGGCGCCGCCCGGCAGAGATTGCAGCAACTCGGAGACATGTTCGTCGCCATTAAAGCCGCGGAAAACCAGGGAGAGGATACTTGCGGCAATAACAATGCCGAAAATCATGCCAGTGATGATGACTGTCTCGCTGAGGGCAGAGCCCAAGACATCCCGGTGGGGCAAAGCCATCACGACCGCGGCAAGCAGCGCGCCGAGCACAACAACCGCCCCGACTGCGGTCAGTGTCGGCAGCGTCCAGGCGATCTTGCCACCGGCGAACTCAAGACCGAACAGTCCGCTTTGCCGAAGGATCAGGAGTAAAACTGCGAGAGCCGCACAGGCAGATGCCACCCAAAACGCACGCGCACCCTGCCCGGCCGCTGCTATCACCAGTGCACCGGCAACGCCAACGCCGGCCGCCTCCGTCGGTGTTGCAACCCCGATCAAAATGCTGCCCAGCACAGCAATGATGAGACCGAGTGTCGGCGCGATGTTTTTTAAGAGCTCCGATAGCGAGGATTTGGGAGATTCTGCAGTCTCATCGGTCTCAGACGCTTTGCCGCGCAGATTCAAAAACACATAGCCGGTGTAAAGCGCCACCAGCAGAAGACCCGGCAACAGGGCACCTGCAAAGAGATCACCAACGGTGACCGGGTCAGGCGCAAAATTGCCAGCTTCCTGTTGCGCTTCGAAATAGGCGTTGGAGATCTGATCTCCGAGCAAAATCAGAACGATTGACGGCGGGATGATCTGACCAAGCGTACCGCTGGCGCAAATCAGGCCGCTGCTCATATGCTTGTTGATCCCTGCCTTCAACAACGCAGGCAGCGTGATCGTTCCGAGCATGACAATCGTCGCGCCAATGATGCCCGTCGAGGCCGCGATCAGCGCACTGACCAGAACAACCGCCAAAGCGAGCGCGGACTGATTGCCGCCAAGCGCGGCCGTCAGGCTTTTCAGCATTTTTTCCGCTTGCTGGGATTTCTCAAGCAACAGCCCCATCAACACGAACAATGGAACTGCGAGCAGGAGCGGATTGGTCATGACGCCGAAGACACGCTGCGGCACAGCCTGGAAATAACCGAGATCAAATTGTCCGGCAGATGCGGCGATTAAAGCAACGAGCGTCGGTGCGCCCGCGATTGCCAATAGGACCGGAACGCCGGAAAGGATCCCGGCAAAGACGGCCAGAGCCAGAACTACAAGCCAGAGAAGATCGGGATTCATGAAACGCTCCGGCGGACAACGCCAACAAGTCTTGTGAGCACAATCAAGAGGATCAATGCGGGGAGGATAACGAGGCAGGTCTTAACGACAAAAAGACCCGGGAGACCGCCGGTTTCCTGGGAGCCTTCCAGAATGAGCCAGGAGCTTTTGACAAGCGGGTACGCCGCCCACAGCATCAGCCCAAAGACTGGAAGTGCAAACAACAGATCCCCTGCTCGGTCAATGCTTTGGTTGACGCGGTCCGACCAGGTCTGTCGGAAAACGTCCACTCGTACGTGACGGTCCCGGTCAAAGGTTACAGCGACGGACAGTGCAACCAGCGCCGCAAACGAATAACTGACAGCATCTTGAAGTTCGACAAAGCCGACACCGAGCAAATACCGCATCAGCACCATGGCGAGTTGGCCGGCAAAAACGATGACGGCGAGCCCCATGCACAGCCAGCGCACCGCTTGTAACAAGTTTTGCATGAAAATTCCGAACTGCAACACGTGATTCCGACCATGTTGTAGCGGCTCAGCCTGTGATCCCGCAATAGCCCGTCCCGGTTATCGGCGGTACCAGCGTTTTCGCTTTTTGGTGATCGGTGAAACACACCGAACAAATGCCAGCACCACAAGCGTGCACAAAAAACGAAAGACACAGATATTGTAAACGAACGTTCGTTCGTTTAAATAAGCGCAGAGCACCTGACCATCCCAGCTTCGTGCGTGCTGCAACAGTTATGGAAACTTATCGAACTCTGCGGGCTTACGCCCTTTCCTCCTGTCTTAACCGGAGCATCTGCTCCAAAACTCAGGCCTCATTCAACATGCGCTTCTTAAGATCAATTATCGTCACCTCAAGTGTTTTCGCCGGTTTGGTCCTTGGCAGCCTGTCGGGCGCCCATGCGGCTTCCCCCCTTACCTATCAAATTGAACTCGATGGAAAACCGGTCGGCCAAATCGTACATGAATACGTTCAGCAGCCAGATGGCGGTCACGGATTGAAACTGTCCACTCAGATCGAAACAAAATCATTCTTCAGCAAGGTACGCATCAACAGCGTTCTGGAAGAAACAATCTCCGTTGACGGATATCTTGATGCAGCCTCCAACAGGCTGGTTGAGAACAAGAAAACCTATTGGACAAAGATTCAGCGGTCCGGCAGCAGCTATCTGGCATTTACAGCCGAGATGAAGACACCGGAACAGCTTGAAACCGAAGAGCTTGCAGGCTTGGCAAAGGAGGTCATTGCGACGGTTGTGCCGTACGCCGGGGATGCGATGGCTGTTGCCGGCATTCTCCTGTCAGACAAGCGGGACGCTCCGCAGCACAAACGCCTGACAACCGACCATTTCGATACATCACTGATCGGCCTGCCGCTCTATTGGCAGTCGAACGATTACGATTTGCCAAGCTCTCTGACGATCATCGACACGGAGGAGATGTCCGTGTTCAAGGCGAAGGTCAAAGATCTCGGCGATACGCAGACCTCGGTCGCAGGGAAAAACCTGACTGTTCGGCATATCCAACTTGATGTTGCCAATGCAAAACCGATGGAGGTCTGGATCGTGCGGCCGGAAACAGGTCCAGCCCATTTCTTCCAGATTTCAGGAGTGAGCGATGGTGCCAAATTCAAGGTATCCCTGACCGGCGCGCACTAGCAAATCAGACCTCCAGTTGAGACCACGTCGAACGCGTGGTCTCAGTCTCAGCAATCTGTGAATTTGCCGCATCTCTTTGAACCGTCGCGCCTTGCCGCAGCGCAGCAAGTGCGCTACGTCGGGGCCGTCCTTTCGCTTTTAGGCTGGATGTCGGGACGGCCCACCTCCTCCCGGGCGCTGCACCTCTTACCGGTTTGAAAGCAAATTCAAAATCCATTTCCTGGAGTTTATAAATGCTCGGCAAAAAAGTTCCTTTTGTCACCTTCCGCACCCGTGTCCGCGACGAATCCATCGAAGGCCCGAACCCGTTTCGGTGGGACGACAAGACAAGCGATGACTACTTCAAAGGCAAGAAGGTCGTGCTGTTTTCCCTTCCGGGTGCATTCACCCCCACCTGCTCTACCTATCAGCTGCCGGACTTTGAAAAACTGTTCGACGACTTCAAGGCCGAAGGTGTCGACGAAATCTACTGCATCTCCGTGAACGATGCCTTTGTCATGAACGCCTGGGCAAAGGCTCAGGGCGTCGACAAGGTCAAAGTCATTCCGGACGGCTCTGGTGAATTCACCCGCAAAATGGGCATGCTGGTCGCCAAGGACAATCTTGGCTTTGGCATGCGGTCCTGGCGCTATGGCGCGGTCGTCACCGACGGCATGGTAGAACAGTGGTTCGAAGAAGAAGGCTTCTCGGATAATTGTGAAACCGACCCATACGGCGTTTCGTCTCCGCAGAACATTCTGGAGAGCCTCAAGGCATCCAAAGCAAAAGCTGCTTAAACTGCTGCCTTATGGATCAAGCCCCGGCGCGGACTGCTCCGGGGCTTTTTTGTTTCCGGCAAAGCTTCAAAGAACATCGGCGCAGCCAGCAACAGTGTCCCCAGGCAAAATCGCAACGCTGCCGGCGGCCAATCCATCCACGATTGCATTCACCTGGTCTTCGACATCGGAAACCAGAGCCCTGTTGTGCTCGTCAACCGCCCAGCCGACGCCTTTGTCACGGGTTGTCATTACAACCAGGCCCGGTGTCCATGTGTTATCGATCGCAGCTTTCCAAGTTGCATAGGCCGCCTCATCGACCCGTTTCAAAGCACTGGTCAAAACGGTTCCTGGCAAAAACCCGTTTTTGTTAGCATCCACCATAATCACATGGGCATCTTGCTCTCGAGCGGCCCGTGCGACGCCTTCCGCGGCCATTCCGGCCGGTGCAAAAATCACGTCAGCCCCATCTGCAAACATCTTGTCTGCGATCGCCTTTCCACCTTGAATGTTCCGGAAGGCGTACATGTCCTGACCCACAAAAGATGACAACACACTGACATCAGCATTGGCATATTTCGCCCCGGCTTCAAATCCGCACATGAACCGGCGCACCGGTGGGATATCCATCCCGCCAATGGTCCCCACTGTCCCGGTTTTTGTCTTCAGGCCGGCAACATAACCTGCAAGAAATCCGCTCTCGTCATCCGCAAAGAGGATAGACCGGACATTGGGAAGGTCACTGATGACACCATCGATGCTTGTGAATTTGACATCCGGAAACTCCATGGCCGTGGTGCGAACGAGTTCCGAGCTCTCAAATCCAAGCGTCAGAATATGGTTCACACCGGACTTCGCGAACTGCCGGATGACGTTCATCGTCTCGTCCGGATCCGTGCTGATCCATTCCCGGATTTCAAGTCCAAACTCAGCCGCGGCCCGCTCAGACCCAATTGCTGCGAGTTCGTTGAAGGAACCATCCATCTTGGCATTCGTAAAAATAACAGCACCAACAGTCTCGGCGCGCGCGGGTACAACCCCGGAAAAAACGAGAAAAATAGAAACGGCAATCAGTCTCAATAACGTAATCTTCTGCATTCTCGCCTTTCTTCCGGCAATGATTGCTTGTGTTTCTACTGAATGAAAAGGCAATCAACGCGTCTAACCCGAAGCCTGCCAATACCGGAATTGTCGGGCAACTGAAAAATACAATTGAAATTTGAATTATTACCTAAGGTCAGCACATAGACCACTCAGTAGACAGGTAAGGCACGCTCGATCGCTCCCTGAAAAGACGACCCGGCCGCGGGATCGCAGCCGTTTTGACCCCTTGTTTTTTCGGGGCGGAGCGGCTATCAGAGACACGGCTTTTGGCTTTTAGTCCGGATTGAGACTCCGGCGCCGTTCGTCTTCAGAGCGCAACTCAAGCCACATTGCATTCAAGATCGCCAGACAGCAGGCGAGCGGCATTCCCAGGATCCAGGCAAAGTACCACATGAGATTTCGTCTCCGTCTGTGCGTGCCTCAGTAGGCCGTGTGGTTGTCGCGTTCGATGGTTTCTTCATCAATCTTGCCCCACAGCACCTTGTAGACCCAGGCCGTGTAAACCAGGATGATCGGCAGGAAGATGACAACCGCAACGAGCATGTTGAAGAGCGTGCGATGTGTTGAAGAGGCGTCCCAAACAGTCAAGCTCGCCTCCGGCTGCACCGAGGACGGCAAAATGAAGGGGAACATCGAAACTCCGACGGTGGCAATGATCCCGAATACAGCCATCTTCGAGAACGCGAAAATCGGCATCTCGAAGCGCGTCTGCAGCAAAACAAGTGTGCCGAGCATCCCCAAGAACCCCATGATCGGGGCAAGCCACAGTACCGGATAAGCCGCATAGTTCTGCATCCAGGCTCCGTCCTCAACAACCGCTTGTTTGGCGAGCGGGTTGGCTTGCATGTTTGGGTCGACCTCCGATGTGATCCGGAAGCCCTCTACATAACCGGTTGCAACCAGATATCCGCCAACGCCGAACAGGAGGATCCCGCAGAGAGCTGCAAAGGTGCCGGCCTTTCTGGCCCGTGCAGCAATCTCCCCGGTCGCCCGCATCACCAGCCAGACCGCCCCATGCATCACAAGCATGGTGACCGACAAAAGTCCGCACAGAAGCGTAAATGGCGAGAACAATCCGAAGAACGAGCCGTCATAGGTCATGCGAAGTTCATTATCGAGCCGGAATGGCACCCCAAGAAGGACGTTGCCGACCGCAACACCAAACACCAGCGCGGGCACAAAAGACCCGGTGAAGAGTGCCCAGTCCCATGCGCTGCGCCAATTAGGGTCAGGCCGTTTGGAGCGATACTTAAAGGCCACTGGCCTCAGGATCATGGCCGCCAGGACCACGAACATGGCCAGGTAAAAACCGGAGAAGCTGATCGCATAGAGCGGCGGCCAGGCAGCAAAGATCGCACCGCCCCCCAAGATGAACCAGACCTGATTACCCTCCCAGGTGGCACCGATCGTGTTGATCACGACGCGCCGCTCAATATCGGTTTCGGCGATGAACGGCAGCAGCGTTCCAACGCCCATGTCGAAACCGTCGGTCACGGCAAATCCGATCAGCAGGATGCCGAGCAGCAACCACCAGATCACTTTCAGGGTCGAGTAATCGATGAGTTCGTAAAGGACCATGATCGCTTACTCCGCCGGAACTGCTGAAGCTGATGAGGGCGCCGAGATGGACGGTGGTGGTGTGGGAGCAATCCGTTCGCCATCCTCCGGTCCAATCTTGATGTATTTGATCATCAGCGCGATCTCGATGACCAAAAGCGTGCTGTAAAGGGCCACAAAACCGGCGAGCGTCAGCAGAACTTCGGGAACGGAGAGACTGGAAACGGCAGCGGACGTTGGCAGCATACTCTCGATGATCCAGGGTTGACGGCCATACTCGGCAACAAACCAGCCCATTTCGCATGCAATCCAGGGCAGCGGTATAGACCAGACCGCGACATGAAGGATCCAGCGCCGTTTTTCCATGAGCGTTTCCAGCCGGCCAGCAGAGGAATAGTAGAAAAACACGGCTGTCAGCAGGATGAAGAAGAAACCGCACGCCACCATGATCCGGAAGGCATAGAACATCGGCCAAACATTCGGCACCGTCGACCAGGCTGCCGCATCAACCTGCTCGGTCGTAGCTGCCATCGGGTTGTCGGTGTAGGGCAACAGGAGATAGGCATAGCCGAGAGACTGTGCGTTTTGGCGGAATGTTTCCCGCAACTCTTCGCTGGCCTCAGCCGGGTTTTCCCGAATTTTCTGCAACGCATCCCAAGCGACCGCGCCTTGCCGGATGCGATCTTTCGATCGCTCCACGAGCTCGTTGATGCCCGGGATCTCGGTATCCAGAGACCGTGTTGCGATGAGACCCATCACATACGGAACTTCAATCGCGAAGATGTTCTCCCGTGTTTCCATGTCGGGCCAGGCGACAACGTTGAACGCAGCCGGGGCCGGTTCCGTGTGCCACATGGCCTCGATGGTTGCGAGCTTCATCTTCTGGTTCAAATTGGCTTCGTAGCCGCTCTCATCGCCCAGAACGACGACGGACAGTGCCGATGCAAAGCCGAATGCCGAGGCGATTGCCATGGACCGTTTCGCGATCTGCAGATGCCGACCCTGCAGCATGTACCACGCGGAAATCCCGATCATGAACATCGCCGCGGTGACGTAACCGGCCGATACGGTGTGAACGAACTTGGCCTGGGCAACCGGGTTGAACAGGACTTCATAGAAGCTTGTGACTTCCATTCGCATCGTGTCGGGATTGAACTCGGCACCAACTGGATGCTGCATCCAGCCGTTCGCGATCAGGATCCAGAGCGCTGAAAAATTGGTGCCGAAAGCAACGGCCCAGGTCGCAGCGAGGTGCTGGCGCTTCGACAGTCTGTCCCAGCCGAAGAAGAACAAGCCGACAAAGGTCGCTTCGAGAAAGAATGCCATCAAGCCTTCGATGGCCAAGGGCGCTCCAAACACATCCCCGACATACTGGCTGAAATAGGCCCAGTTCATGCCGAATTGGAACTCCATTGTCAGCCCCGTGGCGACCCCGAGCACGAAATTGATACCGAACAGGGTTCCCCAGAACTTCACCATCCGTTTCCAGATTTCACGGCCGGTCATGACATAGACCGTTTCCATGGTGGCAAGCAGGATCGAGAGCCCGATGGTCAGTGGCACGAACAAGAAGTGGTACATTGCAGTCATGGCAAACTGCAGCCGCGACAGATCGACGACGTTGAGTTCCATCGTGTTCCCCTTTTAAGCCCGTGCGGCCTTAGCCTTTGACGAGATCGTGACCCAGGTGCATCTTAAGGTCAATGCACCCAAACTATATTGCAGATCACCTAACTACATCAAAATGAATACGAAATTACAAATTCGAGATAATCTGAAGTCACTTTATTCCGCTGCAAGATCGGCTTTTCTCTGATTGAGAAACAAAACGCTGCCGGCCGATTCCAATTCGATCCGCTTGTGCGCGATCATGAGAACAGCAGCGCGCCCCCGGAAAGAGAAGAACCGCTCCAGGACGTCTGTTGTCGTCGCCGTGTCCAATCCTTCCGTCATTTCATCCAGGATAAACAGGTCCGGATTTGTCAAAAACGCACGTGCGAGAGCAATACGCCGCTGTTCACCACCAGACAGACCAAGCCCCCCCTCCCCGATGACCGTATCTAGTCCATCCGGGCTTTCAGAGATCCGCTGCGCGATGGCCGCTTGCGCCAGCGCGATCCAGAGTTCGGTATCGCTTGCAGACGGGTTCGCAATCCTCAGGTTCGCGCCGACCGTGTCATTGAAAAGATGCGGACGCTGGCTCAGAACCGTGACGCGTGAACGAAGCTCTGCTTCGGGCACATCAGCCAAATCCTGACCGTTCAAAAGAATCCGACCCTTGCCAGGAACCAGCATTCTGGAGGCAAGTGCGGCAGCGGTGCTCTTACCGCATCCACTGCGCCCCGCAATTGCTAGCGTTTGTTTCTCTGAAAGTTCAAAGGACAGATTTTCCAGAACAGTGCGCTCTGCACCGGGATAGCCGAATGACACCGACTCGAACTTTAGAATTGAACCAGTAACAGGCTCTTCCTGGTTGTTGTCGTTTCTTTGGTCGACAACAGCTCTTTCGTCCGATTGAGACGGCGCGAGCAAAGTGTTTGTCCGGTCTGCCGCCAAAGCGATACGGGGCAGTTTTGCAAGCCCCGGCAGGATAGACCCGATGATCTCAGGAACGGCTATGGCTGCAAGGACAAGAGCAATGCCCAGGCCTGGAGAGATATCGTTTGCCATAATCGAGAGCGAAACGGCGACCAGCATCAGGGCCACAAACACCTGTCCGAGCGCGGCCGAAAACCCGGTCAAGCGGACCGCCCGGCGATCTTCCAGATCTTCCGCTGCTCCCTGGCTGTCATCCGCCTGCCGAATGGTTTCAACAACCGGCTCCAGCCCGCCAAACACCGCAAGATCCCGGCGGCCGGCGACCATGTCCGTTGCTCTCAAACGCATGGCTTCGTTGGCAGCGTCCGCCCGGCGGGCAAGTTTCTTGTCGGCACTGCGCACCGCATAGACTGCGAGCCCGAACCAGCCGCTGAGGCAAACCGCGCCAGCGGCAAATACGATTGCCGGCATAGACAACCAGATCGCAAGTGCCGCGAGCGAGACCGTCGAAATTACCGCAAAAGGAACAACCAAACGGAGATAAACCCCGTCCAGTGCGGAAATGTCGATGGTCAGGCGGTTCAACAGCAAGCCGGATCGCTTTCCGGACAGCGACTTCGACGCCATTGCGGCAAAGAGCTTTGTGCGCAGATCCGCGAGGTACCGGAATGTTGCGTCATGGGTCAGCATCCGCTCGCCATACCGGCCCGCTGTTCGCAAGATCGCCAAAGCCCGGATCATGGCGCTCGGGGCAAAGATGTTCAAAAACACACCTGTCGCCCCGGCAATACCGGCAGCCGTGATGAACCAGCCTGCCACACCCAACAGCAACAGGCCGGAAATTGCCGGAACCAGTGCAGCCGCAATCCCGAGACAAAAGGATAGGCGATTGTGCCGAAAGTGGCGGGAGACAAAGCTCAGAACAGCGCTCATCCGGCTGTCTCCAAAATATTCGCTCCAGCCAAGCGGGCAAGATCAATCTTTTGTCCAGGGAGAGCCAGAATGGCCGGATTGTGGGTTGCGATGACCGCCGTCCGGCCGGCGCACAGCTTTTGCAGCCCGGAGATCACATCGGCAGCGGTTTCATCATCAAGCCCCGCCGTTGGTTCATCTGCCAAAAGGAGTTTTGCCGATTTGCGCACGGCTGCCCTTGCGAGCGCAATCCGCCGGATCTCGCCAACCGACAAGCCAAAACCGTCTTCGCCCAGCTGTGTCCCAAGTCCGCGCGGCAACCCGCGGACCAGTCCTTCCGCACCGGCGAGCCTAAGAGCATTCCAGAGGTCGTCATCACTGACACTTTCGCCAGGTCCGGCACCCCGCATCAAGTTGGCCTTGATGGAGCCATGAAACAGACGCGGAGACTGACCGAGCCACATGGCGTTCTGACGCAATTGCTTGGCCATTGCTGATGTCAGCACCTGTCCATCAATCGTCACGGCACCGTCTGCTGGTGTGTGGAAACCCAGGATACAGTCGATCAGCGTTGTCTTGCCGCTGCCGCTCGGACCAAACAACAGAAGCGTCTGGCCAGACGGAATATCCAGTGTGAGAGCCTCATAGACCGACCGCTCGCCGAACCGGATCGAAACGTCCTCAAACCGGATAGTTGGTACGTTACCTCCGAAAAGGAACGTGACCACTTCGCTTTTCTCAGCATCGCTTGGCTCGGGTGCCGGAAAGCTGTCTTCAAGACTGGCAAGGCTTTCCAGAGCTGCCAAACCTGCTGCCCGGTCATGGTAGGCGGCCGCAAATCCGCGCAGGGGCGCAAAAAACTCCGGTGCCAGCAACAGGACAAACAGCCCTCCGCCGTAGGTCAAAGGCGATCCCCAAGTTCCGATGGAGATGTCTCCTAGGAGTGAAAAGCCGATATAGACAGCCGCAAAAGCAATCCCGAGCGCCGAGAACAGCTCCAACACGGTTGAAGATAAAAACGCAATCTTCAGGACATTCATTGTGCCGGACCGGAACCGCTCTCCGGCGTCATTGACACTTTGCAACGTACGATCGAGCGCACCAAAGAGAGTGAGCGTTTCCAGCCCTCGGATCCGGTCCAGCAACGTTCCGCTTAACCGGGTTAGCTCATTTTGCTGATGGGCACTGGCTTTCTTGGCCCGCATGCCGATCAGGGCCATGAAAACCGGGATCAACGGGCCACAGATCAGCAGAATGAGAGAGGCAATCCAGCTGACGGGCAGCACTGCCACAACAATGACCAATGGGACAACTTTTACCCGCATCATTTGCGGCACATAATTTTGGTAGTAAGGACCAAGAAGATCCACTTGCTCGGTCAAATGGGCCGCAAAGGCACCCGAAGATGGAAAAGTTGCCGCGGGCGAAACTTCAACGGCGGCTTTCAATAACCTGGATCGCGCTGCACTTTGCACACTGCGTGCCGCTCGGCGCGCCGCATTCATGCCCCTCGTCTGCAAAACCATGCGAACAAGCGCCAGCCCTATAACGCCGAAACCGGCAGCAAGAACCGGAACAGAGCTCTCAAGGGAGACGTTCACGCTTGCAGGGTTCAAAAAGGGCTGAAGCAACAGAGCAGCGGCAAACGTGATCAGTCCGGCCTGGGCAATCCAAATGAGATCGGCGCATGCCAACAGCAATCCGGCACGCCGAAGAGCCTTCGCGCAGGCGTCATCCGGCACGCCGATCGGCCCATCAGCCGCATCGGCAGTCGTCACGCTCGCGCCCGGTATTCTTGCCCGTTTGGTATTCCCTTTAGTCATGGACTGCTTATCGCCGCGCTCCCCCCGCGATGTCACTGAGGCTTTTTGCCCCTTTGTCTTGTTTCAACGACTCTTACACGCGGTTTTTCGAAATTTCCATCTAGCCCAAGGTTTGAGCGCGGATTTTGCCCCAATCACCAGCCGTTTCTCCTGACAGGAAGCTGGCAGGAGGCCTGTGCAACAAAGTCTGCGGACATTGTTTCCTCAACAGCAAAACCGAAAAGGATGATCCGTCATGACAACTCCGTGCCTCGAACTGGTGGTTTTCAAAGTCAAGGACCGCGCCAAAGCGCGCATTGCCCGGCGGGCAGCGCAGGACATTGTTCGCAACTATGAAGGCTTTTTGTCCTGGTCCGCCTATGAGGCCTGCGACGACGAGGGCCTCTTCGCTGATGTTGTCATGTGGCGCGACCTCGCGACGGCCAAAGCCGCCGGACAAAAGGTCATGTCTGATCCGGGCTTCAAAGCCATCATGGCAGAAATCGATGGTCTTGTTTCAATGGCACATTATACCGCGGACCGGGTGGTCGAGGCCGACATGACGGCCGCCGCTTGAAGCCACAAAAGAGAACGGGCGAACCAGATGGTCCGCCCGCATCTCAATCTGTCCGCACATACAGACTTATTTCATGGTCGGAATGGAGAATTCCGCACCCTGCCGGATGCCAGACGGCCAACGGGAGGTGACTGTTTTTGTCCGCGTGTAGAACTTGAACGCATCCGGACCGTGCTGGTTCAGATCGCCGAAGCCGGATTTCTTCCAGCCGCCGAACGTGTGGTAGGCGAGCGGCACAGGGATCGGCACGTTGATGCCGACCATGCCTATGTTGATCCGGTTGGCGAAGTCGCGGGCCGTGTCACCGTCGCGGGTGAAGATCGCGGTGCCGTTGCCGTACTCGTGATCCATGGCAAGGCCAATGGCTTCCTCGTAGGTCTTGGCACGCACAGTCGACAGCACCGGACCGAAGATCTCGGTCTTGTAGATGTCCATGTCCTTGGTGACATGGTCGAACAGGTGCGGCCCGACGAAGAAACCGTTCTCATAGCCCTGCATGGAGAAGTCACGGTTGTCGACAACAAGCTTCGCGCCCTGGTCGACGCCGGAGTTGATGAGCCGCAGGATGTTTTCTTGTGCGGCCTTGGTCACGACCGGACCAAAATCGATGTCGTCACCGGCTGTCCATGGGCCGACTTTCAATGCTTCAACGCGCGGAACCAGTTTTTCGATCAGGCGGTCTGCGGTTTCATCGCCAACCGGCACAGCCACGGAGATCGCCATGCAGCGCTCACCTGCGGCGCCATACCCAGCACCGACAAGAGCGTCCGCTGCCTGATCCATGTCCGCATCCGGCATGATGATCATGTGGTTTTTGGCACCGCCGAAGCACTGCGCCCGTTTTCCGTTTTCAGCAGCCCGGTGATAAATGTAATGGGCAATCGGCGTGGAGCCGACAAAGCCGACAGCTTGAATGGTCGGGTTGTCGAGGATCGCATCGACTGATTCCTTGTCACCGTTGACGACGTTCAACACGCCATCCGGCAAACCGGCTTCTTTCAAGAGCTCAGCCAGCATCATCGGAACGGACGGATCGCGCTCGGACGGCTTCATGATCATCGCGTTACCGGCAACGAGTGCCGGGCCCATCTTCCAGAGCGGGATCATGGCCGGGAAGTTGAACGGAGTAATCCCGGCAACAACACCCAGCGGCTGGCGCATGGAGTACATGTCGATGCCCGGGCCGGCACTGTCCGTGAATTCGCCCTTGAGAAGATGCGGTGCGCCGATACAGAACTCGATCACTTCCAGACCGCGCTGCACGTCGCCTTTTGCGTCTACAAAGGTCTTGCCATGTTCGGAGGACAACTTTTCAGCCAGCTTGTCCATGTCGCGGTTCAGAAGATCGACAAACTTCATCATCACGCGGGCGCGCTTTTGCGGGTTCTGCGCAGCCCAGGCCGGCTGGGCAGCGGCAGCGTTTGCAACGGCAGCTTCCATTTCGGCGGTGGTTGCAAGCGCGACCTGCGCCTGAACTTCACCGGTTGCCGGGTTGTAGACGTCGGCATAGCGGCCCGAGGTGCCCTCAACCTGTTTGCCGCCGATAAAATGACCGATCTTTTCCATGTTCGTTTCTCCCAAAACGTCAGAAGCAGCGGCAGCTGATAACTGCCACCCAAATTTTGCTGCAGCTGTTTTCGCTTTTATTTTTGCATTCTACAAGAACCGATAATCCGCATCCGTTGTGCATTTTTTATAGTTAGAACGCATAAGCTCCACTATAACTTGATAATAAACAGGCATCACAAACCCGGCACAAAAGCCACCCCACGCGACCCGGGCCAAGCAGAGCGCGGAGCTGGGACTACTCGGGCCGAAAACTAAACCAGCCATCCGCAATCGATTGGACCCCGGATCTTCGCTGCGCAGGGTCCGAGACGATAACAAAGACATAACTCTATGAACTGGGACGACATTCGCATCTTTTTGGGCGTGGCCCGCACGGGGCAGATTCTGGCGGCGGCCAAACGGCTCGGGCTGAACCATGCTACCGTTGCCCGGCGGTTGACCGCCCTTGAAGACAGTCTTGGCACCCGGCTCTTTGATCGCTCGACCTCAGGCTGCGTCTTAACCGATGCCGGCAGCCGGTTTTTCGACCGCGCCGAGACAATGGAAGCTGCAGCTCTTCAAGCCGAAGCCGATCTTGGCGATGACACGCCGGAGATATCCGGCACCGTGCGCATTGGTGCACCAGACGGGTTCGGGGTGGCGTACCTTGCCCCGCGCCTCGGCCTGCTCACGCGCCAGCATCCGGGCCTCACGGTTCAGCTTGTTCCGGTCTCCCGCTCCTTCTCCCTGTCCAGAAGGGAGGCGGACATCGCCGTCACCATCGAGAGGCCGGAAACGGGCCGCCTGATCGCCGGAAAACTGGTCGATTACGCCCTCGGGCTCTACGCCTCCAGGTCCTATCTGTCGGAACGGGATTTCCCGGAAAGTCCCGGAGATTTGAGCGCACACAATCTGATCGGGTATGTGGAGGACCTGCTCTATTCCGCTTCGCTCAATTATGGCACGGAGTTCTTTAAGGGCTGGACCGCGCGCTTCGAAATCGCGTCGGCACTCGGCCAGACTGAAGCCGTCAAGGCGGGAGCTGGCATTGGCATCCTGCACGACTTTATCGCCCGCGCAGATCCATCGCTTGTGCCTGTTCTACCGGATATGAAATTGAAACGCGCCTATTGGATGGTCACCCACGAAAGTTCCCGCCCCCTGCGCCACGTCGCGGCGGTGCAGGACTTCCTGCGCGAGCAAGTCGCGCGAGACAAGGCGATGTTTGAATAACGGGGACCTTAGCGCCACTTTTGCGTCGCAGAGATCCATTCGCGTGTCCGCGCCTCCGGATCGCTGTTTCGGGTAATGTCAGTGATCACCGCAGCGCTGTCCGCGCCATGCTCAAAAACACCCGAAAGCCGTTCCACGGTCAATCCACCGATGGTGACCAAGGGCAGATCGCCGATGTTCGCTTTCCAGCGGGTGATCTTTTCCAGCCCCTGCGGCGCCCACTTCAGTTCCTTGGTGACCGTCGGATAAACCGGGCCGAGCGCCACATACTCCGGCTGCACCGCCAATGCCGTCGAGAGCTCCACGCCATCATGGGTGGAAACGCCCAATTTCAAGCCAGCCTTGCGAATCGCGTCCACGTCAGCGTCCGCCATATCTTCCTGCCCCAGGTGGACAAAATCACAGCCTTCGGAAATGGCGAGCCGCCAATAGTCATTCACGACCAATTGGCAGCCGTGATCGGCACAGACGGTTTTTGCTTCCCGGATCTGGCGGGCAATGTCCGTGTCCGGCCGGTCCTTGATGCGCAGCTGCACAAGTTTCACGCCCAGCGGAACCAGCCGGGCAATCCAATCAGAGCTGTCAACGATGAGATAAAAAGGATCGAGTTTCATACTGGCTCACGGAGATAGCGGCCTAAGGCCGATTACCGGTCCGTTATACTGCGTGCAAATCACTGCTCAAGACCGAAACGGACTGTTCAATGGACACTTTCGGCGCACATCCCCTATCTATGGTGAGAAGAAACTTATTTGTGACATTGGGAGAGGCCCATGAGCTGGTTGAATTGCCCGGATCCAACTCCGGGAGACGCTGCAAGCTGCGATCCGATCGAGACGATTATCGTACCGCGCACATCAGATCTCGGCGGCTTCTCGGTCCGCCGGGCGCTGCCATCCGCAAAGCGCCGGATGATCGGCCCGTTCATTTTCTTCGACCAGATGGGCCCGGCAGAGCTCCTGGTGGGCGGTGGCATTGACGTCCGCCCGCACCCGCATATCGGCCTTGCGACCGTGACCTATCTGTTTGAAGGTGAAATGTACCACCGGGACAGTCTCGGCACGGAAATCGCTATTGCCCCCGGCGCACTCAACTGGATGAGCGCCGGAAAAGGCATTGTCCATTCAGAGCGCGAACGGCCCGAACGGCTCAATGAAAAACGCCCGCTGTTTGGTCTGCAAAGCTGGGTGGCCTTGCCGAAGCATCTGGAAGAGACCAACCCGACATTCCAGCACCACGGAACCGATGAGCAGCCGGAATTTGCGGATCAGGGCGCGTCAGTAAAACTGATCGCCGGATCGCTCTACGGCCATACGGCGCCAGTGAAAACGGCTTCAGACATGTTCTATGCCGACATCCATCTGGAGCCGGGCGCGAAGGTGCCGCTTGATGCCGGGTGGGAAGAACGCGGCATCTACACAATTTCCGGCCAGATCACGATTGCCGGACAGACTTTCGATCCGGCGCAGCTGATGGTCGTCAAACCGGGCGATCATCTCGTTATCGAAAACACCTCTCCGGCACCCGCCCGGTTTGTCGTGATGGGCGGCGAGCCTATGGATGGTGAACGCTACATCTGGTGGAATTTTGTTTCCTCGTCCAAGGAACGGATCGAGCAGGCCAAAGAGGACTGGCGTCAGAGCCGGTTCGACATCGTGCCGGGTGACGAAGAGGAGTTCATTCCCCTGCCGGACCGGCCTGGGCCGTAACATAAACGAAAGAGGCGTAACACAACTGTTTTCCATTGCTGCCCCGGACTTGATCCGGGGCCAACTGTTTATGGGCACCGGTCCCGGCTCAAGGCCGGGACAGCTTATAGGTCAAAGCACCATTGGTGAGCGAAAACTGCACCACGATCATTCGGTCAAGCCGCGTACAGACCCGGTTTTCTTTTGCGAAACCGGTGCGGAAATCGTAAGTGACCGCCACGTCCCTTGAAGCCCACGCTCTGGCCTTTATACAGAACGGATTGGTTTCAAGGAGTTGTCATGACCGCCCAAACTCAGCCTGTCTTTCCCAAAGACACCGAGGCGCTCCGCGCGGAGATCATCGAGACGGCACGGGCATTGCCGAAACTGGGGCTGACAAAAGGCACGTCCGGGAACGTGAGTGCACGCACAGAAAACGGTTTTTTGATCACTCCGTCCGGGACACCTTATGAAGATTTGACTGAAGAAAAGATCGTCGCCGTTGATATGCAGGGATGTTATCGCGGTGACATTCTGCCCTCTTCGGAATGGCGCATGCATCTGGACTTCTATTTGGCTAAGTCAGGCTGCGGAGCGGTCGTCCATTGCCACAGCCCGCGTGCGACAGCCTTGGCGTGTCATCGGAAGGGCATTCCGGCCTTCCACTACATGGTGGCCCTTGCCGGGGGCGACCGGATCGAGTGTTCCCGATACGAGAGCTTCGGGACCCGCGCACTCTCAGAAGCCATGATCGACGCCCTTGGGGATCGAAACGCATGTCTTCTCGCCAATCACGGACAGATTGCCGGCGGGGCAACACTCAAGAAGGCCTTGTCGGTTGCTGAAGGTGTTGAAGACCTTGCGGATCAATATTTGTCCGCACTGACACTTGGGCAACCGGTGATCCTGGATGCGGCGGAGATGGCCGACATTCTAACGAAATTCAAAACTTACGGCAAACAGGCGGGCGACCTCAAAGACGGTCAATCCGCTGCATTTGAATTGCCGAAACGGGTGGGTTGAACATGCGTCTTGGAATTGATTGGGGTGGAACAAAGATCGAGATCATCGCGCTGGATGATGCGGGCGCAGAACTGTTCCGCCAGCGCAGCGCAACGCCGAAAGATGATTATGAAGGCTGCATCCGCGTGGTGAAGGATCTGGTCGACGCGGCTGAAAGTGAAACCGGCCAGACCGGCTCGCTGGGGTTAGGCATTCCCGGATCGCTTTCCCCCAAGACCGGTGTTGTGAAGAACGCCAACTCCACCTGGATGAACGGCAAGCCGCTCGACAAGGATCTGGAGGCCGCCCTCAACCGTCCTGTGCGCATCCAGAACGATGCCAATTGCCTGGCCGTTTCCGAGGCGACGGATGGCGCCGGCGCAGGCGCTCATATCGTGCACGCCATTATCATTGGCACGGGATCCGGATCCGGCATCGCAATCGACGCCAAGGCCCATCTTGGCGCCAACGGCATTGGCGGGGAATGGGGCGGCATCGCCCTGCCCTGGATGACGGCGGAAGAGTTTCCGGGCCCCGACAGCTGGATCGGCCACAAGGGCGTCATCGATCTGTGGTGCTCCGGCACCGGGTTCCAGTGGGACTACAAAGAACGCACCGGGCAGGCACTGAAAGGTCATGAAATCATCGACTTGAAACGATCCGGGGACGCGGTGGCAACCAAGGTCTACCAGGATTATGTGAGCCGCTTGGCCAGGGCATTGGCCATGTCGGCCAACCTTCTGGATCCGGATGTCTTTGTGCTCGGCGGCGGCATGTCGAACATTGCAGAGCTCTATGACGACCTGCCGGACGCCATGTTGCCTTACGTCTTTTCAGACACCTATGACACGCCAATCCGCAAGGCCAAGCACGGCGACAGTTCCGGCGTGCGCGGTGCGGCCTGGCTGTGGAACGACTAGTTAGGTCAATTCTCTAAGGCACTGATTTTAATATCAAATATTTAGGTGGAGTATGACCCAATACGATCCTCTAGACCAATTCGGAGAACTGTTTATTTCAGCTGTTAGAAACCGAGTTCAGCGGATGTATAGGCAGATAGAAAACGGCTCCATCCGCGTGGAAAAAAGCCGTCACGATACCATTCAAGCGCTAGCCTCAAGCCCTGACCAGAAAGAAAAACTCAGGCAAATCGTGGAAGCCACGATTGATGATTGCCTCCACGAGTTTCTCTTCATGCTCGAAAACAACTACGATAAACTCGAACTGGTGTTCAAAGCCTCAGACGGGTCGGTGATCAATGTTGCGGAGACAAGTGACGGTCTTTGCGGAGAGCTCTACACCGAAGATGGCTGGATCGAGAAGTTCGGTTCTCACCTGGATTAAAAGTTCCAGGGATCGCCCGTCCGCAAGGCCAAGCACGGCGATAGCTCCAGCATTCGCTGCGCTGCTTGGCTGTGGAACGAACGATTTACTGAAGCGGACTCCTTTCCCGCCGTTTGCCGTCCCGGTCAAGCAAAGCGCGAACCGGGACCAAAGCCTTCTTGACTGAAACGAACTGGTCCCGGCGCAAGGCCGGGACGGCATTTTGGTGGCGAAAAGTGTCTTTTTAACAAGGGCCGATCAACTCCGCCCCTTTCCAAGTGTGACGAACACGATGCCGAGGGCGACGGCTGCGATGGCCCCGAGTTTCGCAAGGTTGGGCACTTCGCTGAAGACGAGATATCCGAGGCCAAGTCCGGCGATGGCCGCCACGGAGCCGATCTGGCTGAGGTAGACCGGACCGGCCACCTGCTGCAGGCGGAAATAGAGCCCGTATTGTACCGAAAACGCCAGGATCTGTGCCAACAAAAGGCCAAGCGCTGCGGACGTCCACTCGGCCGGACCAACAGGTATTCCCATGACCGCGTTGAAAATTGCCAGCGCGATGAACGCCACGACCATCATGCCAAGAGCCAGTTCGATGGGTGTCGCACCGTCCGGCCATTTCAGAGACCGGTAGATGTTTCCAACGGCGAGAAACACCGGGATTGCGAGTGTGACCACGGCCCAAAGGGAGCCTTCAGGAGACACCCCGGCCCCACCGCCCGCCAAGAGGACACCGCCGGCAAGACCGGCCAGAACCCCAATGCTGCGCAAAAACTGGAACCGTTCAAGTCCGATCAACACAGCGAAGGCATAAGTCAGAACCAACGGAAACGCATAACTCAGCGAGACAAAACTCGCGCCGACTTCAGGGGCCGCGACCACCGCAATCATGTTGGGTGCTATGAACAAAATGCCCGTGATGAAAAGGTATTTCAGGAGACGCACCTTCGCTGCGCGGGTGGTCCGGTGCCTGGCACCGCTATCCACGCCAGCGACTTGTGCCCCGCTCCAGAGCAGCGCGGCACCTCCGATGATGGCCCATTGCAACAGTCCCAACGGATGCCATCCCACCATGGGGCCGGTTTTGGCAAACACAACGGAGACGGCCAGAAAGCTGCCAACGGTTAGAAGCAGAAAAAGCGGGTTGTCGTAAAACCGGGTCAAGAGGCTCGGTTGTTGCCGGGGCACTTCCCCGGCCTGTGACGGCAGGGCTTTAAAGGTATCCGACATTTGAAAATCCTTCTCAAAAACAGTCTCTCAGCCGCGGCAATACGGCCGGTAACGGTCAACATAAGGATTATTATCTTTATATCAAGATACTTTTTATCAAGCTTCTTGATATTGATTGACAATCAGCGAGTCCTGGCGCATTTTCGGAATAGAAATCAATCATCTAGAAAAGCCACTGTGCGGCGCAAAAGGGTTGGTGAAACAGGCTTGCGCGATAAAACCAGGAAGCAAGATGTCCAAATCGCCGTCTTCACGCTCAAAAAACCCGGACCACATGTTCGGGGATCCTGAAGAGCTTCTGATGGACCGGGCCGAGCGCGCCCGCCAGCAATGGCAAAAGGAAGTGCCGGAGATCGCAAACAAGCTGACACCCATGGTGGTGCTCGGCCGAATCAATGAAGCCTCACAGATGATGACCGCCGATTATCTGACGCCAGCTTATGCCAAGATCGGCCTGAAACTCGGAGAGTTCGACGTTCTGGCAACGCTTGTCCGCTCCGGACCGCCCTACAAGCTCACCCCGACCGAACTCTACCGGACCACCATGATGAGCTCAGGCGGCATGACGGCCCGGCTCGACAAACTGGAAAAGGCCGGTCTTGTCGAACGCTGCCCCCATCCGGAAGACCGAAGGGCTCTGACCGTTTGTGTGACGGACAAGGGGCTAAACCTCGTCAAAGGCATGATGCCGGACTATGTGGACGCACAGGCCGCCGCTGTCGACGGCTTGAGCAAAGACGAACAACAGCAACTCGGCACCCTCCTGCAAAAACTCATCCGCACGGCCAACGAGAAGAAGACCGGCTGACCCACCCGCCAGATAACCGCAACCTGCCAGAAGGATGCGATTGGTGCGGCAATAGGCGCGGCCCCAATCAACGCACCTTGATTTGCATTTCAGAAGGAGATGATCGACGGTCACACGAGATTTTTCGGAAAAATGGACCCCGACATGATCAAGTGGATCGCCCCCATCCTTGCCGCAACACTGTTTATTCTCCCGGCAGTCGCGCAAGAACAACTGCAAATCAAGGACATCGAAAAAGGCACCGGAGAAGAAGCCAATGTCGGCGAGACCGTCGTCGTGCATTACACCGGCTGGCTGATGGACGGGACAAAGTTCGATTCAAGCCTCGACCGGGGCACCCCGTTTTCCTTCACACTCGGCGAACGCCGGGTGATCCCAGGCTGGGAACAAGGTGTTGAAGGCATGCAGGTCGGCGGCAAGCGCGAACTGATCATCCCGCCGCATCTCGCCTATGGCGCATCCGGCGCTGGCGGGGTCATTCCGCCGAATGCCACGCTCAAATTCGAAATCGAGTTACTGGATGTCAAAGGCAAGAAATTCTCCGAGCTCAGCAATGATCAGCTCAAAGAGCGCCTGGCCGCAGGAGCGACTGTAATCGACATTCGCCGCCCGGATGAATGGAAACAGACCGGTGTTATTCCCGGCACCCATCTGGTGACCTTCTTCGATGCCTCCGGAAACCCGAACCCCAATTTCGGCAAGGAACTGCAGTCACTGATCTCCGGCCCCGGCGATGAGGTCATCTTCCTGTGCCGGACGGGCGCGCGCAGCAAAGCCTTGTCGGAGTACCTTGCCGGACAGGGCGGTTTCACCCAGGTCGCCAACGTGACCAATGGCATCACGAGCTGGATCTCAGGCGGCGGAGACGTCACAGAAGCTGTGCAGCCCGAGAATTGCTGGCTCTGCTGAAGTCTCACCGGCCAGCCTTCAGAGCCCCTCGGCCAGTTTCAGGCTCAACCGGTTATGGGTCTCGATAACCGGCACCATGTCCATGGTCGTGATCTGGCCGTCCTCAACAATGACCTTGCCGTTGATCACCGTTGTTTTTGCGGTTTGAGGCGCACAAAAAACCACGGCCGCGACCGGGTCATGAAGCGCTCCGGCAAACCCAATCGTATTCAAGTCAAGTGTGAAGAAATCGGCACACTTGCCTGTTTCCAAAGATCCAATGTCATCGCGGCCAAGCACGGAAGCGCCGCCCAGTGTAGCAAGCTCCAAGGCTTCCCGAGCTGTCATCCACTCCCCGGCTCGAAGCGGGTGCGCTGGTGGCAGCAGGGCGTATTTGCTCGGGCCTTCCGGCGGCTGAAGTCCGAGCTGCAACCGCGCGAGCAGCATCGCCTGGCGGGCTTCCATTAGCATATTGGAACTGTCGTTGCTTGCGGACCCATCAACGCCAAGACCAACTTTCACACCCGCAGCCATATATTTCTTCACCGGCGCAATGCCCGACGCGAGCCGCATGTTGGAACACGGGCAATGCGCAGCGCCGCAGCCGGTCTTGGCAAAGAGACGGATCTCGTCGTCATCCACGTGGATCGCATGGGCAAACCAAACATCCGGACCGGTCCAGTCGAGCCCTTCCATCCATTCAACCGGGCGCTTGCCAAACCGTTCCAGAGTGTAGCGTTCTTCATCCACCGTTTCGCAGAGATGCGTGTGCAGCATGACCTTCTTATCGCGGGCGAGCGCGGCACTCTCCCGCAAGAGATCCTCCGATACAGAAAACGGGGAGCAAGGTGCGACAACCACCCGCGTCATCGCCCCGTCCGCCGCATCATGGTAGCGGTCGATGACCCGGACCGTGTCGTTCAGGATGAACTCTTCATCTTCGACACACTCGTCGGGCGGTAAACCGCCTTTGCTCTCTCCGAGCGACATGGATCCACGGCTTGCGTGGAACCGGACCCCAAGCTCCCGAGCCGCTTCGATCTGGTAATCGACCTTGTTACCGCTCTGGAAGAGATAGGTGTGATCGAAGACAGTGGTGCAGCCGGACAGCGCCAGTTCGGCCAGACCGATCAGTGTGCTGGCGCGCGAAGCCTCCGGATCGGTGCGCGCCCAAATCCGGTAGTGCGCCTGCAGCCAGGGAAACAAGTTGTTGTTCTGCGCTGCCGGCAGATTGCGCGTCAGCGTCTGGTTGAGATGGTGATGGGTGTTGACGAATCCGGGAAGGACAATCTGGCCGGATGCGTCAATGACCTTGTCCGCATGCTTGGGCAGGTCATCTGATGGCCCGACTTGCTGGATGACTCCGCCCACTGCATAGACCCCGCCACCGGCGATTTCACGCCGCTCGCCATCCATCGTGACCAGCATATCGGCGTTCTTGAGGAGCAGCGTCTCGGGCATGAGCAGTCTTTCAGGCAGAATCGAAGGTGCCTCAGCCTAGCCTTTGGGTCAGCCCAAGACCACGGCCAGTGCTCTGGAACTCTTTCAAGCGAAAGCTTGGAATATCAGTCCTCAAGGGGACCCATTCTGTTCCAGGCGTCCAGGGCAGCAATCTTGTAGGCTTCCGCCAAAGTCGGGTAGTTGAACGTGTTTTCGACAAAATACTCCAGGGTACCCTTCAGATTCAAAACAGCCTGGCCAATGTGAACAAGCTCAGTTGCCCCCTCACCCACGATGTGACACCCCAGCAAGCGTCTGGTTTTCAAAGAGAAAATCATTTTCAGCATGCCGGTGTCGAGACCCATAATCTGCCCCCGGGAGGTTTCCCGGAACCGGGCGATCCCGCATTCATAAGGGATACCGCGTTCCTTTATTTCTTCCTCGGTCATGCCAACAGTCGATATCTCTGGAACTGCATAAATCCCGTAGGGAAAATACTCCGGAGGATCGTAGGCCTTCTCCCCCAGCGCCTGACAGGCAGCAATCCGTCCTTGCTCCATGGAGGTGGACGCAAGACTTGGAAAACCGATGACATCACCTGCAGCATAGATGTGCGGCACGGTTGTCTGAAACGTGACTGGATCCACCTTCAAGCGGCCGCGATGATCAACCTCAAGTCCGCACGCCTCAAGGTTGAGCGACGGTGTCGCGCCCATCCGGCCAGCTGCAAAGAGGATCACGTTGGACCGCACGCTTCGGCCGCCTTCAAGAAAGATTTCGCATTCCCCCGGACCGTGTTTTTCGATGCTTTTCACTTTCGAGCCAAACCGCATCGCGATACCGCGATCCCGAAGCTGGTGCGTGAAATCGCTGACAAGCTCGTGATCGAGAAAATCAAGCATGGTGTCTCGAGGCTAGACCAGCGTCACGGCCACATCGAGCGCGGAAAAAATCGAAGCGTACTCCACTCCGATGACACCCGCCCCGATCACAGCGATCGAGCGGGGCAATTGGTTCAACTCCAGTATTTCGTCACTGTCGAGGACGAATTCTCCGTCAAATGGCACATAGTCAGGCCGGAACGGCTTGGTTCCGACCGCAAGAATGAACTTGTCAGCGGAGAAGAGCTTCACATCGCCTTCTTCGCTCTTAACCTCAATTTTCTCGGGCGACACGAAGCGCGCTTCACCGTAAACCGTCGACACTTTGTTTCGGGCAAATTGCAGCTCGAGAACTTCGACTTCATGATCAAGCGTCATATGAAGGCGTGCTCTGAGGTCACCCGCCGAGATGTCTTGTTTCACGCGGTAAGACCGGCCATAGAAGCCGCGTTCTCGCCAACCGGTGAGATTCAGCACGGTTTCCCGCAAGGTCTTGGACGGGATTGTTCCGGTGTGGACCGAGACACCACCAACCCGGCGGCCCCTTTCGACAACAAGAACCTCGTATCCGAATTTCGCAGCCTGAATGGCTGCACGGCGCCCCGCGGGTCCACTCCCGATAACGATCAGATCAAAATGATCCATGTGCCCCTCACATACCTCTTGCGAATGCGAATCCGTCCAAAAACCGCACTACATTCGATGTCGCACCGCACAAACATGATCCTTCGCCCAAGGTCAACCCGTTGCCCGGCGGTAACTCCGCTCAAGTCCGGTTGCTGGATTTATCACGGGAGCTCAAATAAACTGTTGCCACGCGTTAGAAACTGACTCGAGGACGCACGTGCTACGCCTGCGGCGGGCTAAATTGGCCTGCCATTTCATCTTTATGTTGTTGATGTTGAATGCTTCTGCATTCGCACAGACACTCACATTTGCCGCAGACGAATGGTGCCCGGTCAACTGTGAACCCGGCAGTGAGCGCCCAGGCTATATGGTGGAAATTGCCAGTCGAATTCTGGAACCGCTTGGCTACGAGGTGCGCTATCAACAGATAACCTGGGCAAGAGCCCTTCTGTTTGCCCGGCAAGGCCGGTTTGACGGCGTCTTTGCCGGCACCCCCGAAGAGGCCACTGGTTTTGTGTTCCCCAGCGAAGCGCAAGGCCGATACACGATTGGCATGTTCGTCGCTAAAGATGATCCATGGCGCTATGACGGGCCGAGTTCTTTGAAAGACAAGCGAGCCGGGTTGATCATCGACTATGGATACGGCGAGGAAATCGAGGCATCCGTCAATCGCTATTCTGAAGTTGTCCGGACCGGCGGCAACAACGCGCTGGAACAAAACATAAGAACCCTAGCTGCTGGACGTCTCGATTATATGCTGGAGGACATCAACACGTTTTCATACAAGGCGGAGGAGATGGGACTGGCTGACAGTTTCCGGCTTGAGAAAACCTTCACGCAAGACGATTTGTTCATTGCGCTTTCGCCAGCTCATGCTAATTCGCACGAGATAGCAAAAGCACTGTCGGACGGCATGCACCGGCTTCGCAATTCCGGCGAACTTTCGCAGATCCTGCAACGGTACGGCCTGCGGGACTGGATCGTGCCGACCTCGCAAGGCCATTCTTCAAAAGTGCCGAACTGAACGCGGCCACTCCTTCCAAACCTCTCG
Organism: Roseibium sp.; assembly: GCF_965276855.1. GTDB lineage: Bacteria > Pseudomonadota > Alphaproteobacteria > Rhizobiales > Stappiaceae > Roseibium. Next base: position 4,821,875 of record NZ_OZ255700.1, on the reverse strand, counting down.
TCTTGCGCTACCTGAGCCCAGCTTATCGGGGAGCGCGGTCTGCTGGCGTTTCCTCCAGCAATCCATGGAATGGCACTTTTTCATTGCCATTACCGGCGCCATCCTCTAACGGTGTTGGCATGATGAGAACCTTGAAAGCAGCTTGGTGGTGGCGCGGCGCGATATAGGCGGCCAGCGATCTCTCATGCTCTGACAAGATCGACAAGTTTCAACCAAGGCCGCCGCGGGAACCCGCTGGCGGCCTTGGCGCTTTATTGGGCCGTCCGGGTTCCGGTCAAAGGCCAAAAAAGACGGGGACATACCATGCCGCAACTGGCAGACCAGAGTTTCGTAACCGAGAGCGGGATCACCATCCTGCGCAGCTCCCGCCCCTCCGATTACGAAACAGGGACATCGGAATGGATCGACCGGCTGGATGCAGAGCGCGGGGCCGTTCTCGCCTCGTCCTATGAATATCCCGGCCGGTACACCCGTTGGGACATGGCGCTGGTCAATCCGCCTCTCGTCATGGAGGCAGCAGACCGGACCGTCGAAATCCGTGCATTGAACGACCGCGGTAAGATTTTGATGCCGGCCATCTCTGCAGCACTCAAGACACATGAAGATGTCGAACATTTTGCCGAGACCGACGAGCGCATCGACCTGACGGTCAAGAAGCCAGACCGAGATTTTCAGGAAGAAGAGCGTTCCCGCCAGCCGTCGACATTCTCGATCGTGCGGGCCCTGAAAGACCTGTTTGCCTGCAACGACGATCAGCTCGGTCTCTACGGGGCATTTGGCTATGACGTGGCGTTTCAGTTCGAACCGATCGATTTGAAACGCGACCGGCCAGACGACCAGCGGGATGTCGTTCTGTTCCTGCCCGACGAGATCCTCATCGTCGACCACCACGGCAAACGTGCCTATGTTCTGGAATACGATTTTGTCGTTAATGGCCGCAGCACGAAAGGTCTTGAGCGCAGCGGCGAAAAGCGTCAGTACACCCCTGCGAACCAAGATCCAGGCCGCGGAGACCATGAACCGGGCGAATACGCACGCCTTGTCGAAGAGGCGAAGGACTATTTCCGTCGCGGGGATCTCTTCGAAACCGTTCCGGGACAGGTGTTTTACGAGGCCTGCCCGAACCCGCCCTCAGCGGTTTCCCGGCGTCTCGCACAGATCAACCCCTCGCCCTACTCCTTCTTTTTCAACCTTGGCAATGATGAGTATCTCGTCGGCGCATCGCCGGAGATGTATGTCCGGGTCACCGGTGGCCGCCGGGTTGAGACGTGTCCGATTTCAGGCACCATCCGGCGCGGCAAGAACGCGATTGAAGACGAAGCTCAGATCCGAAAGCTTTTGAATTCGGCCAAGGATGAAGCGGAACTGACGATGTGTTCCGACGTCGACCGCAATGACAAGAGCCGCGTCTGCGTCCCCGGATCCGTCAAGGTGATCGGGCGCCGTCAGATCGAGATGTATTCGCGCCTCATCCACACAGTCGACCACATCGAAGGCACGTTGCGCGAGGACATGGATGCCCTGGACGCATTCCTCTCGCATACCTGGGCTGTGACCGTCACCGGTGCGCCAAAACGCTGGGCCATGCAGTTCATTGAGGATCACGAGAAGTCACCGCGCGCCTGGTATGGCGGGGCGATTGGCGCAGTGCTATTCAATGGCGATATGAACACCGGCCTCACACTGCGCACTGTCCGCATCAAGGATGGTGTTGCCCAAATTCGGGCGGGCGCGACTTTGCTCTACGACAGCATTCCTGAGGACGAGGAAGCGGAAACTGAACTCAAAGCGGAAGCGATGCGCGCAGCTGTTCGCGAAGCTGGTCTTGCGACCAAGACAACGGCCGCTGGCGACGTTAAAAAACCCGGCAAGGGCTTGAAAATCCTCCTGGTCGACCACGAAGACAGTTTCGTGCACACGTTGGCAAACTACTTCCGCCAGACAGGTGCCGAGGTTGTCACGTATCGGACCCCGGTCGCAGATCATGTGTTTCACGATGTGAATCCGGATCTTGTGGTCCTGTCTCCCGGCCCCGGCAACCCGAAAGACTTTGATTGTGCAGCCACGATTGGACGCGCGCGGGCGCGAAGCCTGCCGATCTTCGGCGTTTGTCTCGGCCTCCAGGCGCTGTCGGAGTATTTCGGCGCTGAACTCGGCCAGCTGGACGTGCCGATGCACGGCAAACCCTCACCGATCTCGTTGTTGGGGAACTCCCTGGTCTTTGACGGCCTCAACGCCCCAGTGATCGTTGGCCGCTATCACTCACTTTTCGCCAAACGGGACACACTGCCCAGCGACATTCGGGTAACGGCGGAAACAGAAGATGGTGTCGTAATGGCAATCGAGCATCAGAAAGAGGCGATCGCCGCCGTTCAGTTCCATCCAGAATCCATCATGTCGCTGGATCAGGACGCCGGACATAAGATCATAGAAAACGTCGTGTCCCGGCTGGTGCAGAGCAGACAACTCGCCGAGAGCGCCTGAGTTTTTTGCTCAGCTGTCCCTGCGTCACGGATTTACCACTCAAAAGCTGCAGGATACCATCCTGCAGCTTTTTGTTTTTACGGGAGGATCCATGGCCCAGTATTCCGATCACCTCTCCCTCTGGCTCAGCGGCCTTGAGGGGGCAGACAAATACAAGGTCCTCAACAAGATCCTTGCGGACGAGTGTGTCTTCTACAGCCCCGTCATGCACACCCCGCAAAAGGGAAAACAGCTGACCTTCCTCTATCTTGCGAGCGCGTTCACGGTGCTTTTGAAGGAGGGGAAGTTCAAATACTGCCGGATTCTCGAGCAAGGACATGATGCCGTGCTTGAGTTTGAGACAGAGATCGACGGAATTCACATCAACGGCGTCGATATGATGACGTTCAACGAAGCTGGCCAAATCACTGAGTTCAAGGTCATGCTCCGGCCTCTCAAGGCCCTGGAGAAAGTTCGGGCTTTGATGATGGCAGAACTCGAAGCTGCAAGATCAGCCTAAAACCTGACGGGAGCCTTCGCTGCGCGTCACGTCCGCAAACCGATTTTTACGCAGAGCTTACCCAGGTTAGCCCACCTTTGTCGCGGTTGCCAGGAAGTGACGCATATCCTCCCGCAGCGAACGCAGCTGGACTTCCTGAGCGTTTAGGGTTTCTGCTTCCACAAGAACGCGGTCGCTGATCTGCTTGCTTTCCGCGGTAGCCGCCCGAACGTTTGCAATGCTGCTGCTGACTTCAGCAACACCAGAGGCGACTTCGTCAATGTTCTGAGCGATCTCGCCCGTGGCCGCGGCCTGCTCCTCGACCGACGACGCAATGGCCGTTGAAACCTTGTTGACCTGATCAATTGCAAGGCTGATCTCTTCGCTGGCCGCAACGGCGTTCTTTGTTGCCCCTTGCAGACCGGAAATCTGGCCGTTGATCGTCTGCGTTGCTTCCGCTGTCTGACCTGCAAGCGCCTTGACTTCTTGAGCAACGATCGCAAACCCGCGCCCATGCTCGCCGGCCCGTGCCGCCTCGATCGTCGCGTTCAAGGCCAGAAGATTTGTCTGCGCAGCAATATCTGTTATTAACTGAACAACTTCGCCAATGTCCGAAGACATCTTCGCAAGGCTGCCTATTTCACGATTCATGGTCTCGGATTTGGAAACAGCCCCTTCTGCCGTTTCCGACGCGGAGTAAACTTGGCGATTGATTTCTCTTACCGAGCTGGCAAGTTCTTCCGTTGCCGACGACACGCTTTGCATGTTCGCCGAAGTCTGCTCTGCCGCTGAAGCGACAACGGTGGACTGTTCGTTGACAGTCGCGCTGGCCGCAGCAACCCCCGTTGAAACAGTGTTCAGCTCCTGAACGGAATGCGTAACAGTCTCGACCACGTCCTTGAGCCGGGTCTCAAACTGTTCGGCAAGATCGCAGAAGGCGTCGTGCTTTTCCTTGATCGCAACGGTCGCTTTGTTGATGCTGTTGGCGGCACTTGCAAACCCGCCAACCATTCCGGTTTCGGAAATCATTCGGAAATGCTGATTGCGCCCGACATAATCAAGGCAGGCTTTGGATTCACGCAAGTAGGCGTCGGTGCGGTCTATCAGGAGATTGATGGCATGCATGAGTTCTGCCGCCTCTCCGGTTTCGGTAATTCCGGTGATACGGGCTTCGAAATCGCCCGCAGCTACTGCCTGGCACACCTTGGTCGCCTTGCGCAGTGACGCCTTGCTCAATCCACCGATCATCTGCCTATTCCCAAACCTATTCCTAGCCGGTCGCCTGCCTGAAGGCTGCTCCGGTGATTAAGCCGCCTTACCCAGTGTCGCGACAAACTCGTCGTAAGCGATCCCATGCTGCTCAAGCAGCCCCAACACCATCTGCTCGCTGGCCAGCATGCCATCCTTACGGCTTGCATGACGCTTTTCTTCTTCAAGAAGCATCTTGTAGAGCGGAATGATGTGCTCGTTCACGATTGCCATGTCAGGAACGCGCCGGTTGGAATGATAGCTGATGATTTTACCAGACGCGTCAAAACTCGGGGTCACATGGGCGTAAACCCAGTAGTGATCGCCATTCTTGCAACGGTTTACAACGTAGGCAAAGATCTCCTGACCAGCTTCGAGTGTGGACCACAATAGCTTGAATACACATCGAGGCATCTCAGGATGGCGGATCAGGCTATGTGGCTGCCCCAGAACTTCTTTTTCCGTGTAACCGGCAACGTCCAGAAAAACCCGATTGGCGTAGGTTATGCGACCCTTGAGGTCGGTTTTGCTGACGATGACATCGTCTCTGTGAAACGTTCGCTCGCGTCCCGTTAGGAAGGCATTTTTTGGCACCGGAAAACCCCAGCTGCTACGTGCTGACCTTGTCAGCAGTCCGAAAAAACTGGCACTGAGTATCTCCCGACTAAAATTAATTTTGAATAAATGAGGCGGTCACATTTGCCCCTATTCAGCAACAATCAATGTAAAAACTGTCGATACTCTGGATCATTCAGATGACTAGAAAAAATTCAAAAACCCAAACGCCAATTCCCTTGAAATCCAGCATACGGAAACTTCCCTTGCGAGATAGCTCGCGTAAAACGTTCAGTATTTTCCAGGTAAATAAAATGCATAATTTTTCCAATGCAGGTTTTGCGCAAACGGGTTTCGCGATAATGTGCACGCAGACTCTGGACGCGGCGCACATATTGCGCACAGCTGACGCATGAACACAGTGGCTGATACGCCGGGGAACAGCGGTGACGGTATTCAAGAGGACTGGCGCTCAATTAGGTCTGCTGCTGACACTGATCTGCGGAGTTGGTCTTGCTGTATTGGAGCGACCACTTTCAAAGCCTGCATTTGCACAAGCAACCCAAGCCGCCGACATGGTTCTGGGTATCGGGATTTGCCCGCCATGGCGGACACAATCGGTAGAGGTTTGCCGGAACAGTGTTCAAACCGTTCTGAAGGCATTTTCAGAACGGTTTGGTCTCTCCGAAGCGCGGCTTCACTTGATGTTAAATGAGGGCGCCTCCGCAGACAGCCTCAAGAAAACCGTCACGGCGCTCGCCAACACACTAGGGCCAGACGACCGGCTCATCATCTACGCCAACATACCGTCAATCTCCAACGTGGCCGCCGAGGCGGGCTTGCCGAGTGGTCAAATACTGCAACTTTGGGCGGACGAAAAACCAGAAAGCACGGAGCTTGCGATTGAAACGGGGACATGGGTCTCGGCCCCCGCCTTTGCAGCCATGCTCCATACCGTCCCGGCTGGCCAGGTGATCTTGATCCTGGACACCAGCAACTCCGACACGATCGATCCGGATCTTTTGGAAACGCACGCAACAAACCTGGATGCCCGCCCCGAGGCGCTGGTGACTTCTGCCGGAGCCGGACAAATGGCAAACTATTCCGCTGACCGGACGATCGCCCTTTTCGCAAAACATCTGGCAGCGTCCCTATCAGCCACTGAGGGAACACTAGCCGACGTGATCAGGGCAGCTTCCGCAGGCACCCGGCAAGCCGCGATCCCGATATGCGTCGCATTGAGAGAAAAGCAGTCGGACAGTCAAACCAACGAAAAAGACTGCACGCAGGTCCCTGAGATCCATGATCCGGCTGGCATACTGAGCACAATCGTAGTGCCGCCTTTGCCAGGAAAAGAAGCGAACTGACGTTTCAAGCCATCAATCCAGACAGGCACCCCTTCAGAACAATCAGCGCTTTGATGATTTGGATCGGATCAACTGGCCAATTCTGCAGACGGGATATCGTCACTGCCGAGTTCAGCGGCAAACCTGATCCGATCCAACGCCGCCAGCACAGCCTTTGGCGCGACCCGGACCAGTTTGTCGACTGGAACAGGTTTGCCAATCAGATACCCTTGCACTTCATGGCACCCCTGAGCTGCCAGCAGGCAGAGGTTTTCAGTGTCCTCCAAACCTTCGGCAACGATCCGCATATCAAGCGCCTTGCCCAGCCTCACGACAGCTTCGATAATCGCCAATGCGTTGTAGTTCTGCTGCGCTTCCAACACAAAGGACCGGTCGATCTTGATACAGTCGAAGGGGAAGCGGCTGAGATAACTGAGTGAGGAATACCCGACCCCAAAATCATCCAGGGCTATCTTTACGCCGATGTCCTTCAGTTTTGTCAGAATGGAAAGTGCCCGTGCATCATCCTCGATCAAGGTGTTTTCCGTGATTTCAAGTTCAATCCGGTTTGCGGGAATTCCAGACGCCTTAATGGCACGCGCCACGTCCTCAATGAAATCCTTGTCCCGAAACTGAACCGGGCTGACATTCAAACTGATGTTGCCGGTGGGGATCTCCTGTGCCGCAACTGCGAGCGCCCGCTCAAGCACGAACTTACCGATCCCGATGATCTGGCCTGAGTTTTCGGCAACCGGAATAAACTCCACTGGGCTGACAAGTCCATGGTCAGGATGGTTCCAGCGGATCAACGCTTCATAGGAAACGATATTCCCCGTAGCGAGGTTCAGGCGCGGCTGAAAATAGAGCTCGAATTGGTCATCAGCGAGAGCCGCGTTCAGATCTTTTTCCATTTCACGTCGCTGCCGCACCTCAGCACCCATGCCCTTTCGGAACAGGCAATATGTCTGCCGTCCAGCGCTCTTGGCATTGTAGAGGGCAATATCAGCGTTCGAAACGACCTGCTCCTCGCTTTGACCTGCCGCGATCATGGCAACCCCAATGCTGGCCCCTGGCTTCACAATTAGCCCGTGTCCGCAATTGACCGGCTCAGATAGAATGGCAACCAGACGGTGCGCCATATCTTCCGCCTGATTGGCGAATGAAATGGACGTCTGGATAATGGCGAACTCATCCCCACCGAGACGCGCCACGGTGTCACTGCCCCGGCAAGCGCTCAAAAGACGCTCAGCCGTGACACGAATGACCGCATCCCCGGCAGGATGACCATGCAGGTCATTGATGTCTTTAAACTTGTCCAGATCAACAAGCAGCAGCGCTGCGCCCTGCCCGTTCTTTTCACATCGGCGCAGTGTTTGCTGAAGTTCGGCGTTGAAGACGGCCCGATTTGGAAGATCGGTTAAGGGATCATGCTGCGCGAGATGAAGGATCTGCGCTTCCGCCTTTTTCCGCTCACGCAAATCAACAAGGGCTGACACACGGGTTGGAACACCTCGGTAGGCGATCACGCGGGTCCGGATCTCAACCGGCACCCGTTCGCCAGCGCGGTTGACGAATACGACCTCACGCGGCTCCTTCTCCGCCTTGATCAGATGATCTTCCAGAGTTCCGGCGACATCGGTCTCCACGAACTCATAAAGACCGCGCATTTCTAGCTCAGAAATCGAATAACCGACGAGCTCTTCGAAGGTTTTGTTGCCGTCCAAGATGCGCCCATCGACAGAAATAACGATCGCATCAAAGGTGGCATTTGCGAGCGCAGACAGACGCTCTGCTTCTTCCTGGGTCCGTTTTGCATCAGCGACACGGGACTGGGCCTGCTCCTGACTTTGGACCGTATCCATAAGCGCGTTGAACAACCGGGTTAGGCGCTCAGAATCTTCGCCTTTGGACACCTGAAGGCGCATGGAAAGATCGGCCTTTCCAGCAATCAGGCTATCGAGCGCATCCTCAACATGTCCGATCCCGAGGCGTGTCCCATGCTCAGCCTCATTTAGACCGATGTCTTCATCCTGCTGTGACAAACGCAGTGGGCTGTATTTGTTCAACACCGCAAGGAACAGGATGCTCACACCAAAACACCAGAAGAAGTTGGTCAATATCCCTTGAAGCTGAACCAAAAGCTGAGGAACGCGCGCACCGAGCGGCAATGTCTCTGCAGGTGCCAAAACGGCCAGGCCAAGCGTTCCAATGACACCGGCAAATCCGTGAACACTGATCGCGCCGACAGGATCATCCAGCCTGAAATAGCGTTCGAGAACAAGCGCTCCAAACAGCGCTGTTGCCCCTCCGGCAGCTCCAACCAAGAGCGCACCGCCGGGCGTCAGAATATGGCACCCTGCAGTCACTGCAACGAGCCCGCCGAGAAGCCCCGAAATAGAGTTCTCCGGCAAAACCACGCCATCCCGATACCTGCCGGCCAGATAGCCCGCGGCAGTGCCGGCTGCGGCCGCCAGGACGGTGTTGGCGAAGATCTTGGGCACATCCCAACTGGCGGCCAATGTTGAACCGCCATTGAATCCGAGCCAGCCGACGAAGAGAGCGACAGCGCCGGTTGTCGCCAGAACAGAGCTGTGACCCTGAATACGATAAGCTCGGCCCTCGGCGTCAAACCGCCCGATCCGGGGACCGAGGATGATACATGCAGCCAACGCAATCCAGGCGCCGGTCCCGTGAACAACCGTTGACCCTGCAAAATCTACAAATCCGCGATCAGCAAGGAAGGCTTCGGCGTCCGGGAACAAAACGCCGCCCCAAGACCAACGCGCAAAGACCGGGTAGATGACGGCTGCGGTTAAGATCGTACACCAGACATAGGCTTGAAGCCGCATGCGTTCGGCAACTGCGCCGGAAATGATTGTCGCCGCCGTCCCGCAGAACATGACCTGGAAGGCGAACACGGTCAGAGCCCAGGGAGTAACGTCCGACAGCAAAAACAACCGGTCATCGTAGCCGGCAAACCATGTGCCGCCTGCTCCAAACGCCACTGCAAATCCGAACACGGCGAAAATGATCACGCAAACAGCGAGATCCAGAAGATTTTTTTGCGCAACGTTGATGGAGTTCTTTGACCGGACCATGCCTGCTTCAAGCAGCATGAATCCGAGCTGCATCAGAAGTACCAGCCCCGCAGCAACCAGCACCCAGACCATATCGAGGCGTTGTTGCAAATTCTCCGAAGCAGCCTGCGCAGGCAGCAACATACCCGTAAAGAAAAAAACTCCACACCAAACAAGAGTTTCGAACTGAACCCGAAGCTTACGCATTCCAACCGCCCAAGAAACCAGAATGGGCGGCATGATCCCGCGCAAATCATTAATTATGCCTTGCAAATATTGCCAATGCCGACAAGTTCAGCACTCTGCTCAACTTTCATGCAATTACTTGGCTGCTGTAGTTCTTATTTTAAGCAATTCATCACCTTCGCGGTCTCAGAGGAGTGTCGAACCAGCACAAGTCAGCGGTTGATTTTAATTGAACATTTGTTCAATATAAGATTTATGGATGAGCATACGGGAGGAGCGCATGGCGACACAGACAGCGAACAACCGCCGGATTGATAGTTTGTTGGCGGAGTATGGCGAAAGCCACCAGAACGCGACCAACAAGTTCATTCACTGGATCTGCGTTCCCGTGATCGTCTGGACCGTAACTGCACTGCTTTGGAGCATACCGGTTCCGTCAATGTTTGCGGCAGTGCCTTACCTCAATTGGTCAACTCTGGTGATAGGGCTGGCGACACTCTACTACCTGACCCTCTCCGTTCCGCTTGCCTTTGGCATGGCCGTCATCGGGGCAATTTGCTCCGCCATAAACGCCAGCTACGGTCTGCCGCTGCCGCTCTGGCAAACAGCGCTGGCGGTGTTCGTCGCCGCATGGATCGGGCAATTCATCGGACACAAGATCGAAGGCAAGAAACCGTCCTTTTTCAAGGACATTCAGTTCCTGCTGATCGGACCGGCATGGCTCCTGCATTTTTTGTATCGCAAGGCTGGGATCAAATACTGACGCGAGCGCGTTTCAGTCTAGCACGAGCGCTCGGAAGGCTGCGTAACAGCCGGCATCTCTGACGCTTCGGCTGCACGTATAGCAGGCCGCCCTCTCAAACGCTCGCCGAGCCAGGCGAAGTCTTCGCTGTCGGCGCGGCGCAGAGACAAGTCCCGCTCCGGCATCATCGGAACGATGCCGCCATCCGTTTGTTCACCAACGGCAAATCGGAACGCATAACCAGGTGTCAGACCCATCCGCAGGTCCGAGATGACCACCTTGCCGTCCACGAGTTCCGCGCGATTAAATCCGCGACTGAACCAATCGAGCTTTTGATAAGCGTCCGAATTTTGGACGCAAGCAACAAGTTCAGGATGGCGCGAATGAGTGTAAATCTCCGGTTCCTGATCCCCGTCAAAGAGCGACAGGTAAAGGTTTTGATAGCGGTCTTCATCGAGACCGATCACTTTCCAAAGAGCAATATTAAACGGCGCTGCGATTGCGAAGATCTTTTCGGGAACCTCTCCCTGGCTGGCGAAAATCTGCTCCGCTCTTTGCTCGACATAGGCTTGAATTCCGACCGACAACAGCATGTAGGCGCTGGTCGCAACCAAAACACCGCCGACCCACCGTCCAAATCTCTGTGTCCAGTCGCTTTTGAAAAACGCCCAAACCACGACAAACAGAAGCGGCAGCGAGTAGACCGGATCGATAATGAACACCGATCCGACACCTACGGGATCTGGATAAATCGGCCAGAAAATGCGTGTTCCGTAGACCGTCATCGCGTCAATCATCGCGTGGGTCGCGAAACACAGATAAACCGTCAGGTACATCAGCCAGCGATGGTCTCTTAAACCCTTGAACAGGCGAACGAGCAGCTCTCCGAAGACCGGTGCCGCAAGCGCATGAACAAACACGGAGTGCGTCCATCCCCGGTGATAGACAAAGCTGTCGACCGGGTCGGCGAACGGGATGAGGACATCCAGGTCCGGCACGGTCCCCAATAGGCCGCCAACTAGCGCTGCTTTCCTTGGACCGATTTTCTTGCCAAGACACGCCGTTGAAACGGCTGCGCCCAGTACGAATTGGGTGATTGAATCCATGAAGGGGTCCGGGTGGCCTGAGCGGTCGTTGGTGGTTTTACGATAAGTGGGTCAATAGTTTGCCGATGCAAGGAGTACGTAGCGCATTGCACAAAAGATCACGATAAGCACACCTGCAATCTTGCTGGAGGCCAAGGTGCCATGCTTTGAAAGAGTGGAAGCTTTACCCGCCTTTCGGCTGCGATCATCATTTCCAAGGCCTCAAGCCGGCTCGCGCTCTGCGCCTTCCACCACCACTGCCGCAGGACGGGAGGCCAGTCCTGCACAGGTTTCCCACCGCTCAGGATATGGCTCGGGATGTCAATCACCATCGTGCCGCCCCCTTCTGCAAACTCGACCACCCCGCCTTCCGCTGTCTTCGGTCACAAACAGCACGCTTCAGTACGAATTGGCCTGACTTGGCCGCCGACCAGAGCGCGGTGCAAACGGTGCGATGGACCATCGGTGCAGCCGGCACACTTCACCCTCAATCATCCGTCTTTTTGACAAGGATCATCGACACCCTGCCCTAGGGGCTCAACAATGCTCAGGACCAGTCCCTGGACGATGAGGAGAGTGAGATGCCTGACTTCAAGACAATGACCGTTGAAGAGACACCCTATCTTTTTCAGGAGGCGACTTGCAGCATGGATGCTGCTGATATCGGGACGACCATGGGCCAGACATTTCAGTCCGTATGGGCCTTCATGCAGAAAAACGGGATAGAAACGAGCGGCAAGGTGTTGGCCGTTTACTACAAATACAATCCTGAAACCATGACCTTCAGGGCCGGTTTTTCGGTATCACCGGACGCGGAGAACAAAGCGGAAGCGCCAATCCAGTTCGACCGAACTCCGTCTGGAAAGGTTGTCTATTTTCAGCACAAAGGTGCCTACTCAACGCTTCGTGACAGTTATGGTGACATGATGTCATGGATGGAAAAGGAAGGGCTAACCATGGGAGCACCTGCATGGGAAGTCTATCTCAACGACCCGGCCAACACGCCTGAAGACGCGCTTTTGACGGATGTCTTTGTCAGCCTTTTATGACCGTCTTTTTAAACGCAAGTGCCCGTGCGGCAGAATCCGCTCGTGATCTATTGTATTTGATTACAGCGGGATAGAGACCGGAGAACAATCAAACTCCCCGTCACGGTGTTAGGTGTTTTCAAACCCTTTACATGTAAAAAATGACATATGCGCTTAAGTTGTGCTTCTTGTATTATTTAACCAAAGATTTCAGAACGTGATCCAACGAGCCGGAAGACAGCATGACACTGGACACGCCGACACTGTTGATCGCATTGGCAGCCGCTGAATTTGCCAGCGCACTTATCCTTTTCGCGTTTCTTGTCAGTTTAAAAAAGGCCAACCGGGCAACGCGTCTCGCACTAGCGATATACGCGCCCGCCATGCTTTTGGTTGCTTGCGGAACTGTTCTGGTCGCCTTCCGGTCCGAAATACCGGATTTCTGGAGCATCGCCTTCGGGAATACGCTTATCTTGGCCGGATTTGCATTACGTCCTGAAGCCGTCGCCGTCTTCTTCGGACGACCGATGCGCGGTTGGACCACACTGATCGCACTCGGCGGCTGGACGGTCATTTGCATCGTCCCGGAATTCTTCGCGTCATTTGCGCTCAGGCTGGTTTTTGTCCAATCAGTTCTTCTCGCCGCCGCGATTTTTTCGGCGTGGCGTGTGCTGACATTGAACTCTGAACATTTAACATCGATACGGTTGTTCCTGATTGGCAGCACTCTTGAGTCGTCCGCCTATATCATGACGATTGGCAGTCAATTCATCTACCAGCACGAATCCCTGAAATCCTTCGCGAATCCGATCCAACCGCTGCTCTACATGGTCCTTTTGATGGTCGCGATCGTGATCGTTTCTGCATCTCTCGTTGCAATGGCCATCGAACGCATCCAGATCCGGTTCGAGACACAGGCGCTGACGGACAGTCTGACAGGACTTGCCAACAGACGTGCGTTCATTGAAGCAGCCGAAGGATGGTTCTCTTCAACTGTCGCGGAACCTACTTACACTTTGATCCTCATTGACATTGACCACTTCAAAACGATCAACGACCGCTTTGGCCACTCGGCCGGAGATCGTGTGCTGGCATCATTTGGCACGGCAATGCAGTCTATCTTCCCGCGCGCAATCCCACCGGGCCGGATTGGCGGAGAGGAATTTGCAGCTCTGCTGCCGCAAACCAACAAAACGGATGCTCTGAAACTGCTGGACGAACTCCGTTGTGTTATCTCGAAATGCTCGATTTGCCCCAATACCGACGCGTCTGGAATAACAGTCAGCGCCGGATTGTTTACAGCCACAACCGGCCATACCTTCGATCAGGCATTCGAACATGCCGATCAATTGCTATACCAGGCAAAGGAAGATGGCCGGAACCGGCACACCGCCCTGGATAAAACGGCAGAGACCGGCAGCCCGGAAACAACGCTGCTGCAACAATCAGAGCCTTTCTCCGCCCCGAAGGAGGAACAGGCGTCCACGCGCGAAGGCCTGATTGCGAACACCTGAGGCCATTCCTCATCAAATTGGGAGATCTGACTTCTGGGTGAATACCGCGCACCTGATACCAGATGATCGAGTTTGCTGGGGTCCCTGTTAATATTAACGGGGACACGAAGCCTCTTTTCGTATATGCATTTGACAAGCTTCCGTAATCGTTACCTTTAAATTTCTTGAAACTTCCCGCCATGAACCTGGACGTCAAAACTCTCTTTACGGTTGTTACTCTGGCCTATCTGATCGGCGCGGTCGTCATGACTGTTTTGTCGATCGCAACGCGGTCCGCTCCGAAGTCCGTTCGGTCCGGCTGGGGGCTTTGGGGAATTTGCCTCTTCTTGTCCGCGGCGGCGGCAATAATGATCAGTCAACGCGGTGCCATTCCAGATGCGCTTAGTATCATTGTGGCAAACGCCCTCCTGACCATCGGGTTCGGTCTGAGGCCAAGTGCCATTGCACTCTTGAACGGCAGAAAGATGCAATACCTGTGGCTGCCGGTCGCAGGAACACTTGGATGGCTGGGCCTTTATGCTTTTGAGTTCTTCCGCGAGGACATTCTTTTGCGGGTCATTTACATCAACGGCTTTTGCCTGCTCGGGGTTTTGCTCTGTGTCCGGGAAAGCATCCGGTTGAACCACCATAGGGTCAGCAGTTGGTTTCTAACGATTGCGTTCTCGATGGATGCCGCCGTCAGGATCAGCCTGATCGGCGCGCATTTGCAAAAACACTACCCAACCCTGCTTGAGTCTTACGAAACTCTACCTCTGCAGCTCTGTTTCCTTGCTCTGATCACAGCAATCGTCTTGAAGTTGGTCGGGATCACGATGTCAATCTTCGAGATGCAGCGGCATCAGTATCGCGAAGAAGCGGAAAAAGATCCGCAAACGGGTTTGCTCAATCAGCGCGGTTTCATGCGCGCCACATCGCAACACCACGAACAATTGGCCCCGACATCCGCCCCCTATGCGCTGGTCCTTATGGACATTGACGAGCTCAGGCAGATCGAAGAGCGTTATGGTGCGTCCATGCGCGACGCCTTGCAAAAACTCTTCGCGAAAATCGCCGGTTCCACATTGCCCTCAACTGCGGTTGCGGGTCACTTGCCAACCGGCCAGATTGTTGTGTTCATGCCCTTATCCGATGGTGTTGAGGCGAACTCCTGCGCGCGCCGGATTTCGAAAATGCTCGTCACGGAAAGCCAGTCGGCATCAGGCAACAAGTTCTCCGCACGGTTGAGCGCCGGGATTTTTGCGGGCACCGCCGACACCGATATTCAGCGTGCGATTGAAATCGCCGGCATTTGCCTGCGCCAAGCGCGGCAAGACGATCACAGCAACATCATGACGCATCACGCGGCAACCGGAGCCCCAGTTGCGGCGACAAGCGACGAGACACCCTTCGCCCGCCGCCAGAAGCAAGAAGTCTTGGATCCGGCGCAGTAAACCTCCAACCGTTCGTCACTGCGGCAGAACGTTAGTCGTCCTCGATCTTGATCACCGTGCCGCTGGTTCGATCGACATCGATCTCATAGTCCGTGCCATCAAAGGTAACTTCCACTTCGATCTTGCTGCGTGAAACATCAATCTCGCGAATAGTGTAACCCTTGTCCTCGAGCTGGGCGGCGATCTCGGACACTTTGGTCCCAAGCGTATCGCCCACGGCAACAGCTGCGAGTGCAGATCCTGCAGCCAACATTGCTGCGGTTCCGAGAGCGGCCCCGGCCACCCAACTCGTCATGTTTGTCATATCCAGTATCCCTATCTCTTGTTTCATCGAAACCTAGAGATGGGGGTTCAATTGCGGCTCCGGGGTGGCGTTTGCATTAAGCTTTGGTCATCTGCCGCAAGGGTCGGATCTCGCGCAGAACAAGAGAAGCCGGTGCAGCTATCTGCACCGGCTTCTTTCGGGCCGCCCTGGATTTTGTGGATGCCGGACAGCCTGATCTTAAGGCTTACTCCGCAGCAACTGCGCTCTCTGCAAGGCTTGGGTAATCCACATAGCCCTTTTCGCCGCCGCCGTAGAGTGTATCCGGATCCAGCGGGTTGAGCGGGGCGTTCTTTTCAAGACGCTCCACAAGGTCCGGGTTGGAGATGAACGGACGGCCAATCGCAACAAGGTCCAGGTCACCGCTCTCGACAGCCGCAATGGCCATGTCACGGTCATAACCATTGTTGCCCATTTTGGCCCCGTCGAACAAAGCATAGAGCGCCGCCAAATCACCGCCCTCCGGGATCTCACGCGGACCACCGGTTTGACCTTCCACCAGATGCAGATAGGAAAGCCCGTAGCCATTCAAGAGCTTGATCACATGGGTGAAGACCGCCTGCGGTTCGCTTTCTGTGATGTTGTTGGCGTTGGAGAACGGGCTCAAACGGATCCCCACACGGTCCGCACTCCAGGCCCCGGTCACCGCATCGACAACTTCCTTGAGGAAGCGCGTGCGGTTTACGATGGAGCCTCCGTAGTCGTCGGTGCGCTGGTTTGCGCCATCTTTTAGGAACTGGTCAATCAAGTATCCGTTCGCCGCATGGATTTCTACGCCATCGAACCCGGCAGCCTTCGCGTTCAAGGTTGCTTTCCTGTAGTCTTCAACGATACCGGCGATTTCATATGTTTCCAGCGCCCGCGGGGTTGTGGTTTCGATAAAGCTGGTTCCGTCAAACGACTTCGACGCCGCAGAAATTGCGGACGGCGCAACTGGGTCTGCCCCGCCAGGCTGCAGAACGGGATGGGAAATCCGACCCACATGCCAAAGCTGGATGACGATCTTACCGCCTTTGGCATGAACCGCGTCTGTGACTTTCTTCCAGCCTTCGATTTGGGCATCCGAATAGATGCCCGGGGTCCAGGCATAGCCCTTGCCCTGCGGTGAAATTTGGGAAGCTTCGGAAATGATCAAACCGGCTCCTGCGCGCTGCGCGTAATACTTGGCATGAAGCTCATATGGCGCATCATCCTCCGCACGTGCCCGGTTGCGGGTCAGCGGCGCCATTACGATCCGGTTTTTCAGATCAATGGCTCCCGCCTTGGCCGGGGAAAACAGCTTGGTGTCGGACATCACGTTTCCTTTTCAACGATATCGACGGTTGGAACTGACATTTACGGAATGATCAGTCCATATTTAGTCCCAAGACCCTTCCGATGGGATTTGAGACAAATAGGTTAGTCTGGGCTCAGGACAGATTTGGCCTGAGCAAGTGTCTTGGCGATCCGTTCAGCCGGAACCCCGGCTTTCCTTAATGCGAGTGTCCCAATGGCCAGCGAAGCATAGGCACTGGCCTGGTCACGCGCTGTGTCCGGATTGTCCGGATCAATCGCCTTTGCAATGATTTCTTCGATGGACTCCAGGTGGCGGCGGCCGATGATTGCCACATCCTGATCATGCGGCGCGAGTTCTGTAACGCAATTGATCAGCATGCATCCGCGCGACCCGCCCTGCGGATCTGCCAGTGCTTCAACCATCGCCCCGACGGGATCACTCTCCGCAGTGTCGGCAACATCCTGAAGATTATCCAGTGCCTTTTGAGAATATTGGACTAGGGCGCGCTGAAAAAGCGCCTGCTTGCTGCCGAACGTCCCGTAGAAACTAGACCTGCTGAGACCCATGGCCTTTGTCAGATCATCAAGTGACGCAGCCTCAAATCCCTTTTGCCAAAAGACGTTGAGCGCAGTCTCAAGGGCTTTCGTTTCGTCGAACTCCCGCGGCCGCCCCGGCCCCGGGGCACGCCGGCCAGACTTTGCTCCGATTGATTTTTGAATGTCTGCTGTGTCACTCATGAACCGGATATGGACTGCTCATTCCGAAATTGCAAGACGTGTAAAAGATATTTCGGACTGCACAGTCCGGAAAGGACGTTTGAACTCGGTATGCTCCTCTGCCCCGAACCCAACTTACATGCGGC
This sequence comes from Roseibium sp., assembly GCF_965276855.1. Classification (GTDB taxonomy): domain Bacteria; phylum Pseudomonadota; class Alphaproteobacteria; order Rhizobiales; family Stappiaceae; genus Roseibium. The sequence continues at coordinate 4,804,242 of NZ_OZ255700.1, read as the reverse complement.
AAGACCCCGAATAGGCATCGCCAACGTCATCGAAGATCCGTGCGGTGGCCTCCATTTCGTAGAGTGTGCTTGTTCGGCGCACCCCTTCCACAAGATAGAAGTCCTGGATCGGGAACTGGTTGTCATTGAAACGGAAATCGCCCCGCACGCTCTCAAAGGGCGCTGCATTCATGGCAGAAATCAGCGTTTCCGTATCTTTGATTCCACCCGTGAGCTCCAGCGAGAAATGAAGAAACTTGGCCGCATCATAGCCTTGGGCGGCATAAACGGACGGCTGGTAGCCATAGGTCCGCTGAAACTCGCGCATGAAACGCTTGTTAGCCGGATTGTCGAGGTTGGGCGCCCAGGTAGAAGCAGACATCAAGCCTTCGGCAGTCTCGGCCAAGTATGGCAATGAAACGCCATTGATGGTCTTGGCGGACAGGAACGGAATGGCCCCCTTCAGCCCGGAAGTGTGAAACTGGCGCACCAGCTCAACGCCCATTCCGGACGGCATGAAGGCGTAAATGGCATCTGGGCTGATTTCATCGATCTGAGCAAATTCGCCGGAAAAATCGGTTTGTCCAAGGCGTGGGAAGAGTTCGCGCGCAATCTGGCCCTTGAAATGCCGCTGAAAGGCGGCAAGCGCATCCCGGGCGGCCTCATAGTCCGGCGCGATCGTGACCACCCTCTGATAGCCCTTCAAGCTTGCAAACCGGCCCATTGTTTCATGGACCTGATCATCTTGCGACGCAGTTGAATAGAAATACCGGCTGCAGGTCCGCCCGGCGATTGGCGCCGGCCCGGAACTGGTCCCGATGAACAGCGTTCGGCTGCGCACTACAGGATCATGTACCGCGAGCATCACTCTGGAAAAATTGACGCCAACCAGCACATCAATGCCATTGACTTCGATGAGCTCTGTAACCTTTTCAACGGCGTAATCAGGGTCCAGCTTGTCGTCGGTGATAAGGACGTTTGTTTCCAGGCCGCCGAGGGCTCCGTTCGATTGATTGACAGCGAGCATGAAGCCATCGCGCATGTGCTCCCCGTAAATCGCTGCCGGCCCCGACAAGGTCGCCATGAAGCCAACCGTCAATTTGGGTGTTTCCTGCGCATATCCGGGAACAGCGGCCATGAAGGCGCTGCAGAGTACTGCTCCGGCCAGTTTTTTTAACCGTGCGCGCACATATTTCATCGTGTTTTGCCCATTCCTGACATGACCTCAGCGCCTGAAAAGATGGACAGATCACCCGATCAAGCACCACTCACCCGGCGACCAGTGTGCCAGCCACAGGTTATGTATTTGCAAACGCCTCGAACCTTATGGGGTTGCAACCCATCGCGAGAATTGCCGGAAATTTCCCCAGAGCCGCCGCAATCCAGCCCGCATGACGGCGCATTGGCCGGGCTTATTGGGCAGGTCTCCAACACGGCGATCGCTCCGCGCGTGCCAAACCGCAAACTCATGGAGGGCTCAATGGTAAAAGTAACTGCCCAAACCAACTCTTGCGAACCTCAATCTGAGGGCACACCGGACAATGCAACAGAAGAAACGCAAGACACCAAAACCACGACAACAACTGCAAAAGCTGCCACCGAAGGCAATCAAAACGACCCCAGTGCCCTGGCGGCTCGCATTCTGCAATTGAGTGCAGATTTTGAAACAAAAATGCCCCAGCGACCCAAAAAGCCGGCACTGAAGGGATCGGATGAGACCCCCTTGGATATGCCGGAGGTTCTGACCGCAGATCCAATGGATGACTGGACACCGCGTCCAAGACGGCGACGTGTGAGCCGCGCCTTGCCCGTTCAGTATGGACCGTCATTCAAGGCCTTAGCGGTGAGCACAGTTCTGCTCGCTCTTGCAGGTACGGGTGCCATTGCGCTTGGCTTGCCGGATTTGATGGTGGGTAGTGATCCGGATGTCGTCCAGGTCGAAACCCAAACAATAACAGCAGTTCCCAAGGGTGATCTCATAAACTCGGTTTCGAATACTCCGTCTACCGTTACGTCACCGAAAAACCCGACGACTTTCACAAAGGCGCAGGACCGTATCCATCAGGCCTTTGCGGAAACAGAAACAAACGCCGACACACCGACAAATGAGTTGGCGAACCGGGCGATGGCGTCTTTGGATCGGGCCGCGATTGCGCGAAGCGGAGCAAATTCAGAAACAACAGCTGCGCAGAAAGTGTCAGCGAGTCGGAGTACAGAAACAGCTGCACAGGCCCTTTCAAGGTCCGAACTGCGGCAAGCAGCTGGAACGCCGCTCGCGCCGTCTGTTTCGAACGACGAGACAAAAGGAACGATCACGGCATCTGTCAATCTGCGCGCAACTGGAACCAAAAACGGTAAAATCATAGGGGTTGTGCCGGAAGGTTCAGAAATCAGCTTCAACGACTGCGGAAAGTGGTGGTGTGAAGTCGTTCACGACGGCAAGACGGGCTTTGTCGGCCAAAAATTTGTCGACAGGTAACGTGTCCAATGGGCAACGCTGCAGGTAGAAGCTTGTTAAGGCGTTGCCCTTACACTCAATTCCCGGATTCAAAAGCGGGAGGTCCCGGCATGCGAACCACTTTCAGTCGCACTCTTTCCCACAGCGCACTTGTGGTGCCGCTTCTGCTGTTTGCTGTCTCTCCTTCCAAGGCAGATGGCACAGACTGCGTGGTCTACGCAACGGATTATGCCAACGCGCACGTTGGAAGTGGTGACATGGTCGGTGATGCTGTTTCGGGTGGCATGACCGGTGCCGTTGTTGGTGGGCAATGGAACCCGTTGACCGGGGGCGCCGCCCGCGGCGCACGCACAGGCGCAGCCCTTGGTGTGTTGAACAATCTCGGCTCTGTTCCTCAAGGCTGGCAAGCGCTTTACGATATGGCTTACCAAATCTGCACACAGCAGAATTCTGGTGCTAACGCAGCTCCTTATGGTGCAGGTGTCATGCCCAACTGCCGATCAAGCGCCAGCGTCGACGGTCCATCAGAACGGTCTCCCGACGGTGGTTTGATGGTCGGCTCGGGCGGCCGGAACTGCCGCTAACCAGTGCAGACCGTTGCGTCTTTCGTGGATGAAACAGGGTCTCCTTCTGGAAACGGTTGACCTTGCCTGCAAAGCACACTCAACTGATCGCAATTTTGTGCCAAAAAGCACCCTCAATTGATCGTTGACGACAGGACTGGTTCATGACCCGCCACCCTTTTCCATTGAAGACACTTGCAGTTGCCGCGCTGACAGGCCTCGCGCTGATGAGTGCCCCGGCTGCGGCCCAACAATGTGGCGGTGATTTTCAAGAATTCCTTGCCGGTGTGAAACAGGAAGCCGTTGCCAAAGGCCTGTCCGCAAGCGCCGCAGATCAGACACTCTCTGGTGCGCAGATTGACCGGAAGGTCCTGTCGCGCGACCGGGCGCAGGGCGTCTTCAAGATGACGTTCCTGGATTTTTCCAAGCGCGTGATCTCAAGCTACCGGATGAAAAACGGTGCTGCCAACATGCAAAAATACGCCAGTGTGTTTGACCGTGTTGAGCGCGAATATGGTGTTCCAGCGCCTGTCATCACCGCTTTTTGGGCACTTGAAACCGACTTTGGCGCTGTTCAAGGCGACTTCAATACGGTCAACGCGCTCGCCACGCTCGCACACGACTGCCGCCGGCCCGAACTCTTCCGACCTCAGTTGATTGCTGCGATCGAGATGGTTCAGCACGGAGATCTGGACCCACGGAACACCACGGGAGCCTGGGCCGGCGAAATCGGTATGGTTCAAATGCTGCCCGAAGACATCATCAAGTTCGGCAAGGACGCTGATGGGGACGGCCACGTCCGTCTGAAAGCCAGCGCTCCCGACGCGATCCTGACTGCCGGAGCCTTCATCAATCATCTGGGCTGGCGTCCCGGCGAGCCATGGCTGCAAGAAGTCACCGTTCCTCAGAACCTGAACTGGGCCGAAACAGGCCTTGGCAAAACGAAGTCTGGCGGGGACTGGGCCGCGCTCGGCGTTCAGCCACGCTGGGGCCAGATTTCCGGCAATTTGCCTGCGTCTCTTCTGCTGCCACAGGGCCGCAAGGGGCCGGCCTTTCTGGCGTATCCGAACTACAACATTTACCTGGAGTGGAACCAGTCGTTCATCTACACGACGTCCGCCGCCTACTTCGCGACACGGCTTGCCGGTGCTCCGCGCTACGATGCCGGTAATCCGGACCAGGGCCTGAACGATGCTCAAATGAAGCAGCTGCAGACCAAGCTGAGCGCATTGGGATATGACGTCGGCAAGATCGACGGGATTTTGGGCGCCGGGACGCGCGGTGCTGTCCAGCAGGTCCAGCAACAACTCGGCATGCCTGCCGACGCCTGGCCAACCCCGGCCCTGTTGAACAGACTTTGATGACTGGATATAGAGAACCGAGCCCTCCGGAGAAGTACATTAAAATACAATCCAAATTTGTGCTGGCAGAATTCTATTTTCTCACGTCTATTTTGTTTCTTTTGTTGCTGAATGGTCTGACTGCTACGGCGATTTGGGTTAGCCGAGGAGAAGTTTTGCTCCACCCTCTGGGATTTATGACGACACTTTTATTCTGTGTCCTTTTGATCGTGAGCGTACGGGGAATGTATTTCCGGCCAGTCATTTCATACTACCCCGAAGCCGGAAAACTCCTAATATCACAAAATGGTAGAGTGATTTTCATAGGGAGAATGTCCGCCCCTCGATCCAGCGACTGGCTGTGGGTTCCATGGCCGCCAATGCGTGCGCTGTCTTTTCCACTGCTCCCGGAAGACTACAAAACACTCCGCCGCTCCATATCTTGGCTGAGTTTAGGTGATGGCTTATGGCCGCTCAAAGGCCGATTGTTTGTTGTTTGGCCTCTTTTCGTGAGATCAAAAATTTAGCCTCTGAGAGCACCCATAGTAAAATAAGAAAAAGTCAGACCCAATGCCCGCTCCAACTGCTGCCACTTATCTGTTCCTCGCTGCGGCCATCACAGCCGAGGTCATCGCAACATCGGCCCTGGCCAGAACCGAGAATTTCACCCGGTTCTGGCCAAGCATCATCACGGTTGTGGGCTACGGCATTTCGTTCTGGTGTCTGTCCTATCCGATCCGCGTCCTGCCCACCGGTATTGTCTATGCGGTCTGGTCTGGTACCGGGATCGTGCTGATCACCATGGTCGCTTGGTTGGTCTTCGGCCAAAAACTGGACCTGCCTGCCGTTATCGGCCTCGGCCTGATCATTGTTGGCGTGATCGTGATCAACGTTTTCTCAAAGTCTGTCGGGCACTGAGCCACCAACCAGAGATTGACATGAGCCAGTGCCCAACCCACTCTGGTCTTGTTCTATGCCGGAGGGGGAAACCGCCATGGACCAGGATGGTGCAAATAGGGATCTGATCGTCCGCGGGCTGGTGACGGTCGCCGCGTTGGCGATGGTCGCCGTGAGCATTGTTTATCCAGACAAGATCACCACCGAAGCACTCGTGTTTTGCGGTATCGCCGTTTTGCCTTGGGCGGGATCCTTCGTGAAGTCTTTCAAAGTCGGCAAGGACGGTCTGGAGGCCGAACTGAAGGAACTCCAGCGGGAGCTACATCAGACCAGCGATACCGTCTCCGCCATCATCGAAACGACCGCGGAAACCGAGGACCCTCCAGCCGTCACACCAGAGCCTTCGACGCTATTGGAAACCAGCGCGCCAGACCTCATCGATGAGAATTGGCGGAAAATCCTGACTGCATTGGTCAGCGACAAGTACAGTTTCCGAACAGCAACCGGAATTGCGAAATCGAGTGGCCTGAGTTTGAGCCAGGTTCGCCAAATTCTGCCCGAGTTGCGGGAAGAAAATCTTGTTCGGGAATTGAGCCGGACATCCCAAAGCCGTCAGCTTGGAAAAACACAGCCGCTGTGGGGTATCACAGCGGCTGGTCGTCATTTGATCTAATTGTTTGCTTCAAGGCTCGCATCAGCCGGCAGTTTCAGTTTCCAGTCACTTACTGGATCTTCGGCGCATCACTGCCACCCGGAGCTTCTTCGAGCACTGTTGCCTTGCCATCGTCGCCTAGTAGAAACACCGCAAGAATTCTCGCAGGACCATCGCCTGTGTTTACGCCGCGATGCGTGACATTCATTGCTTCAAGAAGCCCCTCACCTTCGCGGTAGATTTTCTTGCCGATCCCCTCGTAGGTCACGGTAATTTCGCCTTCGAGGATATAGGCATAAAGAGGCGCATGATGCTGGTGCCAGTCTGTTTCCTCGCCAGGTGCCATGGTGACAACCAACGAATGGATCGACGGATTGTTTTGAGGAAACTTGATTTCCTCACCCGCTACGGTCTGGTTGCCGGAAAACACCTCACGCACAGCATTGTAAGGCGTCTTGGCAGCCTCTTCTTTTTCAATGGCTGCTATAGACCCGGGTTTTGCAGCTGGTTGTGACGGGGCCGGTTTGCCGTCCGGTGTAACTGACTTGTCAGCCGCAAAACTGACGGGCATTCCAACGGTCACTGCCAGTCCAAGGCTTGCTATCCATAACGCCAGCCGCATGTTTCCTCCGATCAAATAAACTTCTGTCTTTGTCCGATAGCGTTTCGGAAATCAGCCCATAGGCGGAGCTCCGAAACATCTGGAAGAACCTAGAAAACGAAAGACCTATCAAATCTCTATGAAGTCTCCGGGTGCCATAGCGGCCACCTTGCCGCTGTGTTCTCCCATCGCTGTCAGGAATGCGTCCGTGTTCTGATCCAGAATCGGGAACGTGCCATAATGGCAGGGCACAATTGTGTCGAATTCAAAGAAGCGCTGACAGGCCATTGCGGCCGTCTTTCCGCCCATCGTAAACCGGTCTCCAACGGGAACGAGACCGATCTTTGGCTGGTAGATTTCATTGATCAATGCCATGTCGGAATAAATGTCTGTGTCGCCCATGTGATAGAGGACTTTCTGGCCGGGCACTTCAACGATTATGCCGTGCGGGTTGCCAAGATAAATGGCTTCGCCGTCGGTCTGTTTGGAGGAGGAATGATCCGCGCGGACCATGCCGACCCGGAAAGGCCCTACATCAACCATGCCGCCCGAGTTCATCGGATTGATGTTTTCGATCCCCTGGCGTGTTGCCCACATGCAGATTTCGAAATTGGCCGTCAGCTGCGCACCAGTTTCCTTCAGTATATCGATTGAATCCCCAATGTGGTCGTCATGGCCATGTGTCAGGATGATGTGTGTTGCACCTTCCGCTGCTTCCTTTGGAGTCATGGCGTCAGGAAACATCGGGTTTCCGGTCAAAAATGGATCAAACAAGATGGTGGCAGCGCCGGTTTCAAGTTTGAATGCGGAGTGTCCATACCAAGTGAGTTTCATGTCCCTGTAACATCCTGCTCGATAACATTAATAACGTTTGCAGACAGTGCCCTGCAAAATTACAGTGTTGAGTTTCCGTATGTTAACATAAAGCCGCTTTTGCTACGGTGTTGCAAGGCAGACAGCTCACGACCTGGAATTTTGAACGGGAAGATCGCGGAAGACGATAACCAAATTAGACAAGGCAAGAAGCCGGGCGCTGATCAGGGCGCTTTGTGCAGTCCAAAGGACATCAGATGAAGATCAGAAGTTATGTGATTTTCTGTTTTTTGCTTGCTGCTCTTTTGCCGACGATCATCTTCAGCGTTTGGTCCTATCGGGAAACCGTTGCTCGTGAGCTTGCAGATGTTCAGGACCGGCACCTGCTCCTTGCCAGGAAAGCAGCCGCGACGCTGGATCATTACCAGCAAAACCTGGTTGCAGCCGTGGAAGCGATCGGAACGTCGGCGAAGTCGAGTGAAACATCCGGCGCCTACAGCCGTCTCTTTGAACAATTGTTCATTGCGTGTGTTGGAATTACCGACAAGCGGACCGGGCACACCGAATATTTCTTCAAAACGGGGGTCTCGGGAGAAGGCCATATTGAAGACGCTACCTTAGAAACCCTTCTCGGTAATTCAAATCCGGATCAGCCGGTGTTCTCAAATGTCTTGCCTGACAAGGAAGGGCGCAACCGGATCTATCTGGTCATTGAACAGCCCAATCAAACGCTGATTGGGGTGATCAAGCCAGACTATATTGTTGAGCTCGGCGAGAGCATTGTCTTCGGTGAGAAAGGGCACGCGGCCATCGTTGACAGCTCGGGAACTGTGATCGCCCATCCAAGAGACGAATGGATTGCGTCCAGGAAAAACATCTCCGCAGTGCCGGTCGTCGCGCAAATGATGGACGGCAACAGCGGAGTTGGCGAGTTCTATTCTCCGGCAGTTGAGAAACAGATGATTGCGGGCTTTGCAACGGTGCCCGGTCCGGGCTGGGGGATCATGGTTCCCCAACCGATCTCAGAAATCCACACCAAGGCAAGCCAGGTTCTGTATTCACTCCTGCCGGTGCTCGGGATGGCGCTCATATTTCTCGTGTTTATCGGACTATTCCTGGCGAGGTCCCTGTCTCGTCCCATCGAAGAACTTGCCCATGCAATGCATCTTGGTGCGTTGAACCAGAAACTGTCTTCACTGAAAATGCCGAAAAGCCTCATGCGCTTCCGCGAGACCGAGGAAGTCTGCGACAGCTACAACACGATGGTGTCCCGGATATCGATGGCGAGCGCTCAAATCGAAAAACTGGCCTTCAGTGATCATGTAACCGGACTGCCGAACCGGGATCATCTGCATCTTCAGGCAACATCCATCCTGGAGGAAGCAATCAGTCCAAAGCGTGGTGGGATCATTCTGCTGATCGATCTGGACGACTTTAAAGAGATCAACGACCTTTATGGCCATCTTGCTGGCGATCAACACCTGAAGGCGTGCGCCGAGACCCTCTCCAAGGTGGCTGGGAATACAAAGGTAAGCGACCCCGAGGGCAAACCCTTCGCCCCGCCGATTGTCGCGCGCATTGGCGGCGACGAGTTCATCGTCATGATCCAGGGGTTGATCGATGACGAGGAGATCGAAGCGTTTCTGGCCCAAGTCCGCAATGCGTTGGCAGAGCCGATTGCCGAGCTCAATATTACCCCAGGTGCAAGCATCGGTTGCGCGAAATTCCCGAACGATGGCGTTGAGTTGATTGAGCTGATCAAGCGGGCCGACATTGCCATGTACCACGCAAAAAGGTCGGGCAAGAACAAAACCCAGGTCTATGCACCGCATATCGGGACGAAGTCTGTCTCAGAGATCCGGCGTGACTTGACCGCAGCGATCGAGGAAGAAAAGCTCTATCTGGAGTACCAGCCAAAGATCTGTACGCGGCGCCGCAAGGTGATCAGCGTCGAGGCCCTCGCCCGGTGGGAACACCCGGAGTTCGGGCTCTTTATGCCGAAGTTCTGGGTCCCTAGCCTCATGGGCTCTAATGCCATGCCGCGCCTTGGGGAATGGGTCATGAAGACCGCCATGAAGGACCTCAACAGGATCCAGTCGGAAGGGCATGATCTTTGGATGTCCGTGAACATCGGCACCGACCACTTTGTCTCAAAGGGCTTCATAAGCAACGTTGAAGCGATCCGGAACGAACTGAACTTTGATCGCGGCCTGCTTGAGATCGAAGTCACAGAAGACACGCTTTTCAGTTCGGAAGAAAAAGCCGTCGATGCGTTCAACCAGCTGCACGATCTTGGCTACAGGGTCTCTATCGACGATTTCGGCCGCGGCTATTCGAACATTGCCCGGCTCGCGAACCTGCCGGTGGATTTCTTGAAGATCGATCAGTCCATCATTGCTGGTGCAAGTGATGATCCGCGCATTGGCACGATCATGGCCTACACGCTTAAGATGGCGAAAGAGCTCGATTGCAAAACAGTGGCAGAGGGCATTGAGACCGAACAACAGGCGGAATTCGCGAGCAGATTGGGCGCGGACTGCCTGCAAGGCTATTTCTTCACGCCGAGCCTTCAAGTCGGCGAACTGTTAAATTGGCTGGATGCTCAGCCCGGACCAAACGGTCATCCCTATTTGCGCGAAACAGATGATGCAGTCGCTCAGGCCTGACCAGTTGTCTGATCCTTTTTCCGAAAACTCTCTTTATGCAGGAAACTGAATTTCAACTGCGCCGTGCCAGTGTGTCGTTGGACCTATCGTTCGTGACTTGACCAATCAATGCGGCCTCGCTGCATAAGAGACTGAATTCTTAAACTATTTGACATGGCAAAGCTTTCTTCAGAAGAAATTTTCCAGATCCTGCTGGGCACCGAACACGCGGGTAGCTCCGCAACGGTTTACCGGGTTTCCTTTGCTGTCCCGAATTCGCTTCTGGGCCAAAGTCAGGGTGGCAACAACAGCGGCTTTTCGTTTGGCATTGTGCAGCTTGATGCCGGATCCAACAGTTTTGCGAAGTCTGCTTTGACATCGATCCTGCAGACAGCACGCGACACCGGCAACCTGACAAGCTCTCAATTCACGCACTTGAGCCAATATGTCGGTGCCAGCCGGCCGGACTTAAATCCAGACCTTGCGTCCACATATGCTGCAGACCGGGCCTTCTTGAACGACACCATTTTTGACGAGCAGTACGCTCGGGACATCGTCGATCAATACAGCCAGCTTTATATCGAGAGTTCGCTGCTCCCAACGCTGACAACCTTTCTCGACACAATGGAAGACCGCTGGGGCACAGGTACTGCGTTCAACAGCAGCCATCCGGATTACGCATTGGCTCTTGCGATGATCACTTCAGTCGCAAACCGGTTCGGGTCGATACGCGAAACAACAGCGCATTTTCTGGAAACCGAGCCGAGCAGTCTGGCCGTGGTCAAAGCAAGGTTTGATCAGCTCGCAGCGACAACCGTCGTCGAACCAGAGGATTGGGATCTTGTACTGATTGGTGCCGATCTATGGCAAAGCACCTTTGGAACAACGAACGGAGATGACATCCTTCAAGGAACGGCTGGAAATGACAGCTTGTTCGGCGGGAATGGCAATGATCAACTCACCGGCGGCCTTGGAGATGATGTCCTTGATGGCGGTAACGGTACCGATACCGTCGTGTTTTCGGGAACCCGGGAACAATATGCCATATTCGCTGGCAGCGACGGACGGATCATGGTGGCCGATACCGTTGCCAACCGGGATGGCCGGGACATCGCGGCAAACTTTGAGACGATCCAGTTCTCCGGCGCCACACTCGACATATCAACCGCTTTGATCGAGCCGTCTGACACGGACAACAGCGCTTTTCAGATCTACCGGTTCTACAACTCCGAAACGGGCGCCCATTTCTTCACATCGAGCATTGAAGAGCGCAATGCCGTGATCGAGACGCTGCCGAATTTCGACTACGAGGGCAACAGTTACGACAGCAACGTCGCCGAAAATGATGGAACGGCCGTGTATCGGTTTTATAACTCAGATACCGGTGTTCATTTTTACACCGCGTCAGAGGCAGAGCGCGATACGGTGCTGGACCAATTGCCGAGCTATTCGCTGGAAGGGATCAGCTACTTCGCATCGCTGGATGACAGCAACGGCGGACAGGCACTCTACAGGTTTTACAACACATCCAACGGGACACATTTCTACACAGTCTCTGAAGCCGAACGGGATTCGATCATACAAACGCTGGGTCACTACTCCTATGAAGGAGTCGCATACTTTGTTGAATTTGCCTGAGAACCTTCGCTGAGGTGAAGGTCTTGTCCGTGATTATGATCGACGGTTTGAGGCGTCGGTGCCACTGACCAAGTCAGTAAACGTCTCCCATCATCAACAACAGACTGGATTGGAGGCGCCCTTGCTGATAAAGGCCAGCCATGGCTAACGACCCCACGCTTTCCCTGGAAGACTTCATTGCTGCGGTTCCAGACCGCACACGACTGATCGGCCTCGATCTTGGCACAAAGACCATCGGTCTTGCGCTCTCCGATCTCGGCCGCGGTATTGCGAGCCCAATGGAGACAATCCGGCGGAAGAAATTCACACTGGATGCCGAGCAGCTCTTGAAGATCTGCAGCGAACAGGGTGTTGGAGGTCTCGTACTCGGTCTTCCGCTCAACATGGACGGCACAGAAGGCCCCCGCGCGCAAGCCACTCGGGCCTTCACGCGAAACCTTGCGCCCAAGACCGATCTGCCGATGACCTTCTGGGACGAACGCCTCTCAACGGCCGCCGTGACCCGGACACTTCTCGAAGCGGACTCAAGCCGGGCAAAGCGCGCTGAAGTCGTCGACAAGATGGCCGCCGCCTACATCCTTCAAGGCTTCCTCGACCGGCTCGGTTTCATCGGCCTCGGCAACTGATCTTTTTCTCTCCTCAGCCCCGGACGCCAGATCTGCTGGTGACCGGCGCGATCTGATGAAAACCCTTTTCCTATGCAAATGATATTCTTCGCCCTCGCCCCGGTCATCCTCGTGATTGCCTCTGGATACCTGCTCGCGCGCGCCAATCTGATCAGCGGCGAACAATGGGTGGGCGTCGAACGTCTCGCCTATTTCGTTTTGTTCCCAGCCGTTCTGTTTCGCACGATCGCTCTCGCCGACTTTTCAAGCGTCCCAACCTTCGACATGGGCGCTGCTCTCCTATCTGCGATCGTCACGCTCGCTGTTGCGCTGCTTGCCGCCCGAACACTGATTGAGAAGATCTGGGGCATCCCGGCTGTCCGCTTCACCTCCATCTTTCAAGGCTCTTTGCGTTGGAACGCCATGATCGCTCTTGCGCTAGCCGCCAACATCGGCGGTCAAACGGCACTCGCCATGTTGGCGGTGGCGATGGTGTTCATGATCCCGATCCTGAACGGCGCCAGCATCGTTGTCCTTTCGTGGTATGCCAGCGGAACCACACCGAATTTTTCTAAGATCCTCAAAGACCTTTTCACCAATCCGTTCATCCTGTCGATTTTTGCCGGCGTCCTGATGAACCTCAGCGGTCTCACCATGCCGACAATCGTTGACGATACGCTGGAAATCTTCGCGCAGGCAGCCCTGCCGATCGGCATCATTTGTGTAGGTGCAGGATTGGACTTGAGCTCCCTGCGCCGTCCAGGCCCTGCACTCACCATGGGCACCTTTTTGCGGCCGGTCTTCATGCCGCTGCTCGCCTTCCTGTTTGCGAACCTTTATGGCGTGACCGGCCAGGCACTCACCGTCATCATCATCGCCTCAGCGGTTCCCTGCGCCAGCAACTCTTACCTCCTCGCCCGCCAGCTTGGCGGGGATGCCAAGTTGATGGCCGAGATCATCACGCTGCAGACCCTCGCTGCGACCGTGACCATCCCGTTGGCACTGTTGCTATTCACTTAAGCTGCCGGCGGATAAAGGGTTTCAACAATGCCCGCAGCATCAATGCCAGTCGGCAGAATGCCGTAGGTCGATCGCCAGCCGCCAGAAAGCCGCGTCTTTGCAAAGGCATCCGCAACATCATCCAGCTGCAACTCCTTCAAAGCCGCTGCCGCTGCTGTCAGAGCAAGGCGTTCCGTCAACACGCGGGCATGGGACGGATCTGCCAAAGCCTGTGCTGCAAGGTTGGGCAAGCCACTGCACGCCGAAGTCAGAGACGCATCCCCGCTTTTCGAGAGTTCACCCAGCACTAGGTCCGGCGCTTCGGGATGGCGGCCGAGCGCACGCAGAACGTCCAGCGCCATAACATTGCCCGACCCCTCCCAGATCGGATTGACCGGTGCATCCCGGTAAATCCGCGCCATATCAAAGTCCTCGACATAGCCATTGCCGCCCAGACACTCCATCGCCTCGTATGTGAGCGCGGGACCGGTCTTGCAGATCCAGTACTTGATCGCGGGGGTCAGCAACCGGGCATAAGCAGCCTCAACCGGATCTGCGTCTGCCTTCGCTGCCGCTTTCGCAAGGCGCAAGGCCAGAGCTGTGGCAGCGGCCACATCCAGCGCCATGTCGGCAAGGACTGCGGTCATCAACGGCTGGTCGATCAAATAAGCGCCGAAGGTCTTGCGGTGCCGGCAATGGTGGACGGCCCGGCTGAGCGCCGCCCGCATCTGCCCGGCTGAGCCCAGCGCACAATCAATCCGGGTCGGTGTCACCATGTCGATGATGGTTGCAATGCCCCGCCCCTCGTCGCCGAGCAGATATCCCTCGGCACGGTGGAATTCGACTTCGGAGGAGGCGTTCGATTTGTTGCCGAGCTTGTCCTTCAGACGCTGGAAGCGTAGGCCGTTGACCCGGCCGTCGGACAAAATCCGCGGGATCAGAAAACAGCTCGGTCCATTTGCTGTCTTTGCCAGCACAAGGAATGCATCACACATCGGTGCGGAGAAGAACCACTTGTGCCCGGTGATTGTGTAGCTTCCCTGATTGCCCACCTCGGCCGTCGAGGAAATGGCCCGGAGATCCGTACCGCCCTGCTTTTCCGTCATGCCCATGCCGATGGTGATGCCGGTCTTTTCGTGCATCGGGACGAAACGGGGATCATAAGTCCGCGTTTGCATCTTCGGCAGGATATTCGCGCAAACATCCGGGTATTGCGTCATCACGGCTGTTGCAGCGTTTGTCATGGTAATCGGGCATGTATGCCCGGTTTCTGCCTGTGACGTTAAGAAGAACTTGGCAGCGCGCGCGACTTGGGTTGATACGCCGCCATCCAGCAAAGCGCTGTGCATCCCAGCCGAAAAGCTGTGCGCCATAAGTTCATGATAGGCCGGATGGAATTCGACCTGATCCGACCGGCGACCATGACGGTCATGGGTTTTCAGGGCGGGAAGATGGATGTTCGCTTGCCGCCCGAGCTCCAGAAACGTCTCAGCTCCCACCTCAGTGCCGTGAGCAAGAACATCCTTCAACTCCCCGGCAGAAACATGCGCGGAGACTGCAGCCAAAAGAAGCGGATCGCCCGCCGCCAGATTGGACCCGCCATATGGTGGGGCCTGGTTGAAAACGTCATGCGTTGCAAAGGCTTCCACCCCGGCCTCGCTTGAGGTCTGGACAGCTTCGCTCAGATGGTTTGCCATAACGTTTCCTCCTCCCGATGAGCACTTTATTGCCCTTGTCAGTTTACGTAAGCGTAACAAGATAGTGGAAATCAATGCAACCACCGACCGTTGTGCAGTGCGCACGCGCGCCGAATGACGTAAGGTTAGTTTGAAAAATGCACCGCTTTCGAATTTGACCATTTGATCAAAGTCTTAGTCTGCATGTGGACAGCGGGTAGAGACCTGATTCCGGCCTTGTGTGCAGCCCCGTTCCACCTTAAGAAGATGATCTCGATGAGCGAGCAAGAATCCTATCGAGACAACCCTTTCCCCCATCGACATTTGCTGGGCATTGAGGGTCTTCACCCCCACGAAATATTGGGCCTTCTGGACCGTGCCGAAGAGGCCGTGGAGATTTCCAGGCAAGTGCACAAGCGCAAGCATGTGCTGCAGGGCCGGACACAGATCAATCTCTTCTTCGAGGCCTCGACGCGCACACAAAGCTCATTCGAGCTGGCCGGAAAACGCCTTGGCGCGGACGTCATGAACATGGCGGTCTCCCAGTCGTCGGTCAAAAAGGGCGAGACCCTGATCGACACGGCCGCGACCCTCAATGCGATGCACCCGGACTTGCTGGTAGTCCGCCATCATGCAGCCGGCGCGGTTCATCTGCTGGCCCGGAAGGTTGGCTGCGCGGTGGTCAATGCCGGCGACGGCCCGCATGAGCACCCGACACAAGCGCTTCTCGACGCGCTGACCATCCGCCGCCACAAAGGCAAGATCGCCCGGTTGACGGTTGCGATTTGCGGCGACATTGCCCATTCGCGCGTTGCCCGTTCCAACATCATCCTGTTGAACGCGCTCGGTGCCCGGGTCCGGGTGATCGCCCCGTCCACGCTCCTGCCCTCCGGGATCGCCCAAATGGGCGCAGAGGTCTATCAAGATATGCGCGAAGGGCTGAAAGGCGCGGACATCGTCATGATGCTGCGCCTGCAGCGCGAGCGCATGAACGGGGCCTTCATCCCGTCTGTGCGGGAATACTACCGCTATTATGGTCTTGATGCAGAGAAGCTGTCTCATGCGAAGGACGATGCGCTCGTCATGCATCCCGGCCCCATGAACCGCGGTGTCGAGATCGACCCTGCAATCGCCGACGGGCCGCAAAGCCTCATCCGCGAACAGGTCGAAATGGGCGTTGCCGTACGTATGGCCGTGCTTGAAGCGCTCGCCGACAACCTACCAACAGCTTGAACCCCAGAGGACAAACACCGTGGCACTCGACACACCCAAACCTCTGGTTCTCTCAAACGCCAGAGTGATCGACCCGGCGCGGGATCTGGACGCCCCCGGATCGATCATCATCGCCGACGGCACTATCCTTGCCGCCGGGCCGGAAGCCGCCAATCAGGGCGCGCCTTACGGCGCCGAACTCATCGACTGCAAGGGCGCCATCGCCTGCCCCGGCCTCATCGACATGTGCGTGTCGGTCGGAGAACCGGGGGCAGAACACCGCGAAACGCTGGCAAGCGCTTCGGAAGCCGCGGCGGCCGGCGGCATCACCACAATCTGCACCATGCCGGACACCGATCCGGTGATTGACGATCCGGCGCTGGTCGACTTCATCCACCGGCGCGCCCGCGACACGGCGAGCGTCAACGTTCTGCCACTTGCTGCCCTCACCAAGGGACTTGAGGGCGTTGAAATGACCGAGATCGGCCTCTTGAAGGAAGCTGGTGCGGTCGCCTTCAGCAACGGCCACAAGTCCGTGCAGAACCCGCAAATCTTACGCCGGATCATGACCTATGCCCGCGATTTCGATGCGCTTGTGATCCACCACACCGAAGACCCAGCCCTTGCCGGCGGCGTCATGAACGCCGGTCTCAATGCCAGCTGGAAGGGCCTCTCCGGCGTGCCGCGGGAAGCGGAAATCATCATGCTGGAGCGCGATCTGCGTCTCGTTGGCATGTCCAAGGGCAAATACCATGCGAACCTGATCTCGACGTCTGACAGCGCCGACATCATTCGCACCGGGAAAGGCCGGGAGCTGAACATCACGGCTGGGATTTCGATCAATCACCTGACGCACAATGAAAACGACATCGGCGCCTACCGCACCTTCTTCAAGATGTCGCCGCCTTTGCGCGACGAAGACGACCGGCAGGCGATGATCGCGGCAATTGCAGATGGGACCATTGACATCATCTGCTCCAATCACGACCCGCAGGACGTGGAAACAAAACGTCACCCCTGGGCGGAAGCTGAAGACGGCGCAATTGGCCTTGAAACCCTGCTTGCGGCGAGCCTGCGCCTGTACCACGCAGAGCAAGTGGACCTGAAGACACTGCTTGCAGCAATGACTTGTAATCCGGCAGACCGGCTTGGCCTGGAAACCGGCCGCCTTGCCAAAGGCGCACCGGCCGATGTCATTGTCTTTGACCTCGACCGCCCCTGGGTTCTGGAAAAAAGCGCCATCCGCTCGCGCTCCAAGAACTCCCCGTTCGAAGATGCCCGCTTCTCAGGCCGCGTGATGCGCACTGTGGTCGGCGGCAAAACCGTCTTTGCGCATGGGTGAGTAACCGTCCGGCCTATGTCAGCTCTTGTTCTCTTCAAGCCACGCCATGACATCGGCAGCGTTCCGGTCGGGCGGAAACACCGGATAGAACGCTTTGATCACAACGCCGTCCCGGACGATCAACGTCAGGCGCTTTAAAAGCGTCTGACCATCGGCTTCGAAGGACGGCAGATCAAGGGCTTTCGTGAAGCTCAGATCCGCGTCCGACAACAGCGGAAACGGCAAATGAAGCCGCTCAACGGCCTCCACCTGATAGGCAGTTGATTGGGTGGACAGACCGAAGATATGAGTGGCACCAAGGGCCGAAAGCTCTTTGAAATGATCCCGGAAAGCACAGGATTGCGGCGTGCAGCCTCGCGCGCCTGGGATCATGTCCCAGCCGTCCGGCAAGGGCACACCCGGCTGCCCTGTCTTGGGGTAGATGTAAATCACGCTGGTCCCGGTAAGGTCAGCCAGCTGCACCTTGCTGCCGTCCGTTGCCGCCAAGTCCAGCGGAGGCAGCGCTACACCCTCAATACGCGCAGCCGTACCGTCATCCTCTGGCGCTGGTAATTTCGACCAATCCACATCTGTCAGGCTCAAGGGTTTTCTCCAGATTTCGTTCGTGCTTTACATGAATTCCAAATCTGGAATTGCCCTGCAAGATGACAAGGTTATAAGTTGTGCGCAAATGCCGCGATGACTGTTATCGATAGCGGCAATGTTTTCTGGATGGGAAGAAACGCCGAAAAATGCCTGATCCGATCAGCTGGGAGTTTGCCTGGCCCTATTATCTGGCCGCCCTCGCCTTTGGCTATTTGCTTGGCACTATTCCGTTTGGCCTGATCCTGACGAAACTTGGCGGGCATGGGGATATCCGCAAGATCGGTTCGGGCAATATCGGCACCACGAATGTGCTGCGCACCGGCAGCAAGAAACTGGCAGCCGCGACCCTTCTGGGCGATGGTCTGAAAGGCACCGTTGCAGTTCTGATTGCAGCCCGGTTTGGGCCGGATACAGCCTTGATTGCCGGTTTCGGTGCGTTTTTGGGTCACCTCTTCCCGGTCTGGCTGAAATTCAAGGGCGGCAAGGGCGTTGCCACCTATCTCGGCATCCTCTTGGGCCTCTATTGGCCGATGTTCCTGATCGCCGCCCTCACCTGGGTCGGTATGGCTTTTGTCTTCCGGTACTCCTCTTTGTCTGCCCTGACCGCCTCGGCCGTCACGCCCATTATTTTGTATTTCGGCTTCAGCCAGTATCAGCTGGGCGAGATGTTTCTGGTGCTCACCCTCTTGCTCTGGGCCAAGCATCACGAGAATATCGGACGGCTCCTCAAAGGACAGGAGAGCAAGATCGGCAAGAAATCGAAACCGCCGGCAGAGGCCCCAGCCTCCGAGCCGTCTCCGGGAGACGGGTGAGCCGCCCGGCGCACGATAAAACCCTTTGCCTCTCAGAGGCTCAGCGCCTTGCCTGGCTTCGTTTAATACGCTCTGAAAATGTCGGCCCGACCACGTTCCGCGACCTTCTGAACCACACCGGGTCTGCCGAAAAGGCTCTGGAGCTTCTGCCCGATCTCTCCAGACGGGGCGGCAAGAAAAGCTACCGGCTTTGCACACTAGACGACGCGGAAGCCGAACTTGAGGCCCACGTCCGGTCCGGTGCCCGCCTGGTGGCCCTCGGCGAGCCGGAGTACCCACCGCATCTGCGTCACATCGACGGCCCGCCACCGCTTTTGTCCGTGAAGGGTGGATCCGTCACTGCCCGGCCCAAGACGCTGGCGATCGTCGGAGCCCGCAATGCCTCGCTGTCGGGCCGGAAACTCGCCGCAATGTTCGCCCGGGATCTTGGAACCTCTGATTTCGTCATCGCCTCCGGTCTTGCCCGCGGTATTGATGCTGCTGCGCACGAAGCAGCGCTTTCAACGGGGACCGTGGCTGTCTTTGCCGGCGGGATAGATGTGCTCTACCCGTGTGATCATGACCGCCTCCTTGCGGCAATTCTTCAAACTGGCGGCGCGGTGATCAGCGAAATGCCGTTTGGCTGGAAGCCACGCGGGCGCGATTTCCCCCGGCGCAACCGGCTGATTTCCGGCGTTTCGCTCGGTGTCATCGTGATCGAAGCGGCCAGGAAATCCGGGTCACTTCACACGGCCCGGTTTGCGCTGGAGCAGAACCGGGAAATATTTGCTGTTCCCGGCTCCCCGCTTGACCCGCGCTCGGACGGCGCCAACAGCCTTATCCGCCAGGGCGCGGCATTGGTGACAAACGCCAAAGACGTTCTGGAGGATCTCGGCGGCCGGATCGAACCTGTCCTGCCGTTCGATCAGGACTTGAATGAACCGGACAAGGACCTCTCTTCCGCAGTCCAGGAACCGGACGAAAGCTTGCGCGCCCGCATCATCTCCGCACTCGGTCCAACACCGGTCGATCTGGACGAACTGATCCGGTTTGCGGACGTGCCGCCACGGATGGTGCACATCATTTTACTGGAACTTGAACTTGCCGGACGGCTGGAACGGCACCGCGGCAACAAAATATCACTGCTATTGTGAGGATATTTTCCCCATATATGTCAGTGGATAACCTCTCTGCGAAACGGACAGCTTGACCCCGGTCGCGCAAAGGTCCATTTGACACGCGGCGCATGATCCGTGATCGTCTGCGCCACAAAACCAGCTTCTCTCCCGGGCAAACTCCTCCGTCCCGGCACAAAAAATTTGGGTAAGAATGAACGTCGTCATTGTGGAATCGCCGGCGAAAGCCAAGACGATCAACAAGTATCTGGGCTCGGATTACACCGTTCTGGCCTCTTATGGTCATGTGCGGGATCTGCCCCCTAAAGACGGTTCGGTCAAACCCGACGAAGACTTCGCCATGAGCTGGCAGGTCGATAGCAAGTCTCAGAAGCGGCTGAGCGAAATCGCCAGCGCGGTCAAGGATGCCGACCGCCTCATACTCGCAACTGACCCCGACCGCGAAGGGGAAGCGATTTCGTGGCACGTTCTGGAAGTTCTCCAGAAGAAGCGCGTTTTGAAAGACAAACAGATCGAGCGGGTGGTGTTCAACGCGATCACCAAGAAGGCGATCCTTGAAGCGATGGACAACCCGCGCCAGCTGGACACGCCGCTTGTCGACGCTTACCTCGCCCGCCGTGCGCTCGATTATCTGGTCGGCTTTACCTTGTCTCCTGTTCTCTGGCGCAAGCTGCCGGGCGCCCGTTCTGCCGGCCGTGTGCAGTCCGTGGCGCTGCGCCTCATCTGCGACCGGGAAATGGAGATCGAGACCTTTAGGCCTCAGGAATACTGGTCGATTTTTGCCGGGATGAAGACACCGGCCGGCGACGTATTCCAGGCAGGTCTCACCGGCTTTGACGGCAAGAAGATCGGCCGCCTTGACATCAAGACAGGTGACGAAGCCGGCGCCATCAAGACCATGCTGGAAAGTGCCAGCTTCAAGGTTGACAGCGTTGCCTCCAAACCGGCCAAGCGCAATCCGGCCGCGCCCTTCACCACCTCGACCCTGCAGCAGGAAGCCTCGCGCAAACTCGGGTTCTCGGCCTCGCGCACCATGCAGGTGGCTCAAAAGCTCTACGAAGGCATTTCAATCGGCGGCGAGACGTCGGGCCTCATCACCTACATGCGTACCGACGGCGTCTCGATTGCAGGCGAAGCGATTGCCGCGGCCCGCTCGGTCATCGGACAGGATTTTGGCGACAAATACGTTCCGGAGAAGCCGCGCGCCTACTCCTCCAAGGCCAAGAACGCGCAGGAGGCCCACGAGGCAATCCGCCCGACCGATCTCGCCCGCCGCCCCAAAGATGTCGCGGCGTTCCTCGACCAGGATCAGGCCAAGCTCTATGAGCTGATCTGGAAGCGGACCATGGCCTCCCAAATGGAATCGGCCGTTCTTGAGCGCACCACGATTGAAATTCTTGCGGACGGCTCCGGCAAGCGTGCAAATCTGCGCGCGACCGGCTCAGTTGTCCGCTTCGATGGTTTCCTGGCGCTTTATCAGGAGAGCCGCGACGATGATGATGATGAAGGTTCCAAGCGCTTGCCGGCTGTTGATCAGGGCGCGGCGCTGACCGCGACTTCCGTCGACGGTACCGCAGAGCCGATTGAATCCTCTCAGCACTTCACCACCCCGCCGCCGCGCTACACCGAGGCGAGCCTGGTGAAAAAGATGGAAGAGCTCGGCATTGGCCGTCCGTCCACCTATGCCTCAACGCTCCAGACCCTGCGCGACCGCGAGTATGTGGAGCTAGAGAAAAAGCAGCTGGTGCCGCAGGACAAGGGCCGGATCGTCACCGCGTTCCTAGAAAGCTTCTTCCAGCGCTACATCGAGTTTGATTTTACAGCGAGCCTGGAAGAACAGCTCGACAAGATTTCCGCAGGCGAATTGTCCTGGTTGGATGTTCTCAAGGACTTCTGGACGGCCTTCTCAGGCTCCGTTGACGAGATCAAGGATCTGCGCGTTGCGGAAGTCATCGATGCACTGAATGAACTGCTCGGGCCCCACATCTTCCCGGAAAAGGAAGACGGCTCCGATGCCCGAAAGTGCCCGGCCTGTGACACAGGAAGGCTGTCGCTCAAAGTCAGCCGCTGGGGCGCTTTCATCGGCTGTGAAAACTATCCGGAATGCGGCTACACCCGCCAGCTCGGCAAGCCGAACGGCGAAGACGGCGAAGCCGATGACGGCCCGAAGGTGTTCGGCGAAGATCCGGAAACCGGCTTGGAAGTCTCGCTACGCACCGGCCGCTTTGGCCCCTATGTTCAGCTCGGTAATGAAGCCAAGCCGAAACGCTCTTCATTGCCCAAAGGCTGGTCGGCCGCGGACATGGATCTTGAAAAGGCCTTGCAGCTGCTGTCGCTGCCACGGGAGGTCGGCGAGCATCCGGAAGACGGCAAGATGATCACGGCCGGTCTCGGACGCTATGGCCCATTCGTGTTGCATGACGGCACCTATGCGAACCTCTCCTCGCCGGACGAGGTGTTTTCCGTCGGCATCAACCGCGCGGTCGATGCCCTGGCAGAAAAGCGCGCCAAAGGTGGCGGACGCCGGGGTGCCGCAGCAACGCCGCTGAAAGAACTTGGCGAGCATCCGACCGAAGGTGGACCGGTCAACGTTTATGATGGCCGCTATGGGCCTTACGTCAAGCACGGCAAGGTGAATGCGACGCTGCCGAAGGACACCGCTCCGGAAGCGGTGACGATGGAACAGGCTGTGGAACTGATCGCGGCCAAGGCGGCCAAGGGCGGCACCAAGAAAAAGGCGGCCGCCAAGAAAACCACGGCGAAAAAGACAACAACCAAAAAGGCAGCGGCCAAGGACGGTGAGGAAAAGACCACCGCCAAGAAGCCTGCAGCCAAGAAAACGGCAGCCAAGAAGACAACGGCAAAATCCGCGGCAAAGGCCAAGGTGGACGCATCGTCTGAAGAGGTGCCCTGGGACGATCCCTCTTGAGCGCAAAACGCATTAACACGCGCAAACACACAAAACGCAAACACGCCAAAGTGCCAGGGGACATGCCCTCCCGCGAGGACATCCTGGCCTTTGTCGCCGACAATCCGGGCCGTGCGGGCAAGCGGGAAATCGCCCGCCATTTCGGCATCATCGGTGGTGCGCGGATCCACTTGAAAAAGATCCTCAAGGATCTGGCCGAAGACGGTCTCATTGAAAAGCGCAACAAGCGCATGATCCGGCCGGGCGACCTGCCACCTGTGTTCGTGGCAAACACGATTGCCCGCACATCCGATGGCGACTTGCTTGGCACACCGGTGGACTGGGACGATGAGGCCGGCAATCCACCGCACATTCTGATCCTGGCGGGTAAAACAAAGAACACTCAGCCCGGCCTTGGCGACAGGGCGCTGATCCGTCTGACCGAAGGCGTCAGCGGTTCGGAAGCCGAGTTCACCGCACGGGTAATCCGCGTTCTGGAAAAACGCCAGGGCGCGATCCTGGGCATCCTCAGAAAGCGGGACGGCAACCGCCCGCCCTACCTGGAGCCCATCGACCGCAAGCAACGCGAGCTGGATGTCGATCCGGCAGAGATGAAGGAAGCCGAAGACGGCGATCTCGTCAGCGTGCAGATCTCACGCTCCGGAAAATATGGTCATCCGCGCGCTGCGATCGTGGAACGCTTCGGCTCGATGAACTCCGAAAAAGCGGTCTCTGAAATCGCGCTGCACTCCCATGGTATCCCGCATGTCTTCCCGGATGCGGTGGAAGCCCAGGCAGAAAGCGCCAAGCCGGTTGAAAAGCTTGGACAGCGCGAGGATTGGCGGCAGATCCCGCTGATCACCATCGATCCGCCCGATGCCAAGGACCACGACGACGCGGTCTATGCCGAGCCGGACGAGGATCCGGACAATGAAGGCGGTTATGTTGCCTATGTGGCGATTGCCGACGTCGCCCATTACGTGACACCCGGCTCTCCCATGGACCGGGAAGCGAACTTGCGCGGCAATTCGGTGTATTTCCCGGACAGGGTCATCCCTATGTTGCCGGAGCGCATTTCCAACCAGCTGTGTTCCTTGCGCGAAAAGGAAGACAAGCCGGCGATGGGCGTGCGCATGGTCTTCGACAAAACCGGCCGCAAGATCAGCCACACCTTCCACCGCGTGCTCATGCGTTCGGCGGCAAAGCTCTCCTACATCCAGGCACAAAAGGCGATTGACGGTGTTACAGACGAGAAGACGGAAACGCTGCTGGACGGCGTTCTAAAACCGCTCTGGGCCGCCTATGCCGTTCTTCAAAAAGGCCGGGAAGCGCGCGAGCCGCTGGAACTGGATTTGCCGGAACGCAAGATCAAACTGAAGGAAGACGGCACCGTTGACCATGTCTACGTGCCTGAGCGTCTTGATGCGCACAAGCTGATCGAAGAATTCATGATCCAGGCAAACGTTGCGGCTGCCGAAACGTTGGAAAAGAAAAAGACGCCCCTGCTCTATAGGGTGCACGACGCTTCAACGCCGGAGAAGCTGGAGAACCTGAAAGAATTCCTGTCGACCATCGACATGAAGCTGCCCTCTTCCGGCGGTCTGCGGCCATCCGTGTTCAATGGCATTTTGAAGAAGGTCAAGGACACACCGCAGGCACATCTGGTCAATGAAATCGTCCTACGGAGCCAGGCTCAGGCGGAATATACGCCGCAAAACATCGGCCACTTCGGTCTCAACTTGCGCCGCTATGCCCATTTCACCTCACCTATCCGCCGCTATGCCGACCTCATTGTCCACCGGGGCCTGATCTCGGCGCTTGGGCTCGGCAAGGACGGTTTGCCGGAAGGCATTGAGAGCAAACTGGAGGCAATCGGCGGCGAGATTTCCGGAGCCGAGCGCCGGGCCATGCTCGCAGAACGCGATACGATCGACCGGCTGATTGCCCTTTGGATGAGCGATCAGGTTGGTGCCACGTTCCAGGGCCGGATCGCCGGTGTGGTCAAATCCGGCATGTTTATCCGCTTGGAGGACACGGGCGCAGACGGGTTCGTGCCCGCCTCCACCATCGGCCTCGATTATTACCGCTACGACGAAGCGTCGCACGCCCTGATAGGTGACAAAACCGGCGAAACCTACCAACTTGGGGATCAGGTCGAAGTCCGGCTTGTGGACGCAGCTCCATTCGCCGGCTCTCTGACGTTTGAAGTTGTGAGCCACGGACGGATTGCCGGAAAGGCGATCCGCAAGCCGATGCCGAAGGCACGGCGCGGTCCTCCGACGGGAGGCGCACGTGGCAGCGCGAAGGGCGGCCCCAAGGGCCCGAAGGGCAAGGCCGCTCCGCGGAAAAAGACCCGAAGGTAGGTAAAGTGACGGTCCGGTATGAATTGAACGGCGTTGAGGAGACCATCGACGAAGCGCCGGAAAAACCCAAACGTCCTCTCATGCAGGCAATGATGCGCGGCGCCATGGGCCGCTGCATGTGTTGTGGCAAAGGCCGGCTTTTTGATGGATTTCTGGCAACTCAGAATGCTTGCAGCAACTGCGGCGAGGAGTTCCACCATCAGCGCGCGGACGATGCCCCGCCCTATTTCACGATCACGATCGTTGGCCACATCATCATCCCGGGCCTCTTGATCGTAGAAATGATGTGGCGGCCAGAGCTCTGGATCCACATGGCCATCTGGATCCCGCTGACCATCATTTTGTCTTTAGCCCTAATGCGACCTATCAAGGGTGCTTTGGTGGGGCTACAGTGGGCGTTCTACATGCATGGATTTGATCCGGATGCAGAAGATGACCTGCCCGCTGCATCCCCCCACCTTGAAAGCCCAAGATGAGCGATTCTTTTAAAGAAAAATTGGACAAAGACGAGCAAGCCGGAAATCACCCCTATATTCGCCCCAAAGATGCCGCGACGCTTCTGATCCTTGATCGCTCCGGCTCTGGTAATGTCAAATTGCTGATGGGCCGCCGACATATGCGGCACACCTTCATGCCCGGGAAATTCGTGTTTCCAGGCGGCCGGGTCGATCCGAGTGATTCCCGCATCTCAAACGTTCTGCCGTACCATCCGCAGGTTGAAGCCCGTCTATCCGAGGGTCTGAAGAATTCGAAAACGGCTGCGCGCGTGCGCGCCTTTGCGCTTGCCGCCATCCGGGAGACCTACGAAGAAGCCGGCATTTTTATCGGCCGCAAGGCTGAGGCGGAACAACTGCGTTTGGGGACCGGATTTGAGGCCTTCGCGGAACGCCATGTCCAGCCGGACCTTGGCGGCATGCGCATGATCGCCCGGGCAATTACCCCACCTCAGCGCCCACGCCGCTTTGACACGCGGTTCCTGGCCATCTGGGCCGATGCGATTGCCGACAAGTTGCCGGGCGGACACGGCCCGTCTGGTGAATTGGAAGACTGCGCCTGGTTGACCTTTGACGAGGCGCGGCAAAAGGAGCTGCCGCTCATCACCACAAAGATCCTTGAGGATCTCGAGACCCGGCTGCGGCAGGATCCGGACCTCTCCCCGGAGACCCCGGTACCTTATTACTTCTTCAAAAAAGGCCGCTTTGAAAAAGAGATGCTTTAGCGCGCGGCCCACGAAACATTCCCTTAGGGCGCGGGCACCGGAAGAAACCTAACTTTTTTCTCCGGCAAAACTCTCCGGGACCTCAGGCAACACTTGACTTTCCCGCCGTGATGAGTAGTTTGCGCGCTGATTTCAGACATTGGGGCAGATTCACCGCCAGCCCATCTGGCCATAAGAACCCTTTGCCCGATAACCGAGAACAGGATCCAAGGCTATGGCCAAGGCGACAACAATCAAAATCAAGCTTCTGTCCACGGCGGACACCGGCTTCTTCTATGTCACCAAGAAGAACTCCCGCACCATGACCGAGAAAATGGTCAAGCGGAAGTACGACCCGGTTGCCAAGAAGCACGTTGAGTTCAAGGAAGCCAAGATCAAGTAATCTTCGGCGTTCCGAAAGCTAAAAAACCCGCCGGAAATGGCGGGTTTTTTGTTGGGCAAGTTTCGATTTTCCCAGCGCTATGAGTGTTCGGAACCAACGAAAGAAGTAAACGACGTTCGTTCCATGGCCCCGCGGCCCATTCGTTCAATGGGCTCACTCCTGGCACGGTCTCAGTTGCGGCCTCCTGCCGCTTTTTCTCAAACGGACCAGCTCACCATTCAAAATGCTCAAGGCAAATAGCCCGAGCTTGCACTGAAATTGCTATCGCTTTTCTGACGTATCCGGAAGAATTTTCGGCTTTCTGGCGACATTTTTCACGTAAATACAACAGCATAAATATGTCAGTTTTATCGTTATTTTTTACTATACATTTAAAATTGCAAGCGCGAAAACAATCGAGACTTCATGAACAAAATAACTCACCCAGAGTAAAGGTGAAGACTAATTTTTATTATATAAATCAAATGCTTATTTATTGACTCTGCAGATTTAGATCTGTCACAAGGCCACATCTTTCAGTAGAAATTTTGGGAGTCGAAGATGGCTTTGCCGTTCCAAGTGCAGATTTTTGGGTCTGAGGTTTACAACACACTTGACGCCGATGATCAGGCTATTGGTGATGCGATCGCACAATCGCTCACTTCCGGACTGAATGCTGGCATCAGCAGCGACGTTCTAGCGACATTCCTCGCTCATCGTTTGGACGATGCCTTGAGCACTGGAACGAGTGTAACCTCCAGCTTCGTAACAGCTGGAAAATCCGAGATAAAATCCGCCCTCGACGGCGTCACTGCGCCGGGAAACATCATCACCTTTGATGAATTCGCACTGGTAGTCGGCCTTGTGACTGACATGAGCTACGCCAACGCCCCAGACGAGGCAGTTGCGCTTGCGAACGCATACTTCGGTACAGGCGATATGAGTGGAACGCTTGCAACGGCCCTGGCTCCTCTCAAAGACTTGCCAAGTTTTGCCGATCAACTGGCCGCAACAACGGATATTCTCAACTTCATTGGCGGCATCGGTCCGGATGAGGATGCCAATTTGGAGTTGGCACTCAGCGAAGCCTTTCAAGCTGTAACAACTGGCCAGACCAACCAATCAGCACCAACCGATGCGATCCAACAATTGGAGGCATCCGTTGAGAATGCCATTCGGGATACCTTTAATATCGACGGCAATGATGCCGTGAATGCTGCAGCAGGCCGCATTGCATACATTTTCGGAGTCTCGGCCAATGAGGCAATCACGCAAGCCTACACAACCGCGTTTAACGGTAGCGCTGAAAGCGAGCTGCCGGAAAATGCCGCGGGTCTTGCCCAACTCATCCTGGACAAATTTGCCGCAACGGTTGCGACAGTGTCAGGTGACCCGGCATCCTACAGTTTGAAGGCAGAATACGTTTCTGATTTCAATTTGATCTTTGATACCTTTGACGGCAACTCGGTATCGGAACGTAAGACAGCTATCGAGGCTCTTGGAAAGTCAGTCGCTCAGACGGCTACGCTTGAATTCACAAATCAGGCCAAGAGCGACAAAGTCATCGAGACTGTCGGCGCGGAATTGACAGAGGAGGACCTGACAGGCTTGGCTGCGGATCTGAGCGCACTCAACGGCAAAAACAGACTTGAAGACGTAAGCAAGGCTTTCGTTGAGGCGCTGGACAAACAACACCCAAACGGCGATGGCCTGATGAGCAGCGCGCAAGAATCTGCCGTTCAAAAGGCACTTGCTGACAGCTTTGCCGCGGGCGCAACGGGTGCAGACGGCTATAGCACTGCGGACGTAAAAGGCATTTTGATTCAAGCATTGAAAAACGTGCCAAATGCCGATTTGGCATGGGTGAATGATAATGTTTCTGGCGCAAGTTTTTCAGAATTGATTACTCACACCGTCACGGATTGGACGTCCGCTGTCGACCTCATAGAAAAAGCGGCCCGAGGTAACAGAGGAACACCCGGCAGCCCGAACCAGGTGAAAATCGACCTGACCAAAGGTCTCTCAAACGACGATCAAGAGGACGTAGACATTCAAACGGGTGTGGCGACGGTCTTGGACGATGCGATTGAAGCAGCCGGTCGAGACGAGGTTCTCAGGAAGGTCGATACGGTCTTCACGACCATCTTTGGCAATGAAATCGGCACCATGTTCGAGCAGGCGTTTTCTGATTTTCTTTCGAGTCTCAAGATGTCCGAAGGCGCCGATGAAACCTTCAGTCACGACCAGATCAGAGAGGTTTTGACCAACGCGCTGAACAGCATTTCCGATGCTCAATATCAGGCATTGGTAAGCGCAAACGGGGGCTCACTCTCCGAGGCCGAACTTGACACGATGATTGATAACGCCGTTCAGAAATTGTCGGCAGAGCTGTCCGATTTGATCAGTGGCAACGGGCAAGTCTTCCGTTTCTACAACACCATGCAAGACAGTCACTTCTACACAGCGTCAACTGAAGAACGGGACAGCATTCTTGCCAATCTGGACCACTTCCAGCTCGAAGGCGTCGCCTTTACAACAACAGCAACATCAATTGACGGCACAGCACTGCACCGGTTCTACAATCAGCAAACAACCCATCACTTCTTCACAACGAGCGACAACGAAAAAGCCAGGATTGAAGCCGATCTTCCAGGTTATGCTTATGAAGGGGTCGCTATGTACGTCTACACGGTCACGATCGACGATAACATGGAAAACGTTGCCCGCCTCTACAACACGGAAACCGGCAAGCATCTTTTCACAGCAAGCGATGCAGAAGAGCAAAACGCTATCGAGTCGCTAGGTTTCACCAAAGAAGGCGACGCTTTTTTCGCCAACTATGGGTAACTGCCTAAGGGCGTTCGAAGCGCTTGAGAAGTCCTTACACGGTCGGACCGAAATGGGGTAGTATCTTTGCTCGACCAAAAAAAACCCGCCGTTTCCGGCGGGTTTTTTTTTCATATGTGAAAGGTCGTTTAGGCCGCTTCTACATTGGCCAGGAACTGCTCAATCTCCGTTTTCAACTGATCCGTCCGTTTGGCCAGATCACCTGCTGACTGCAGAACGTCATTTGCAGAGCCCAAGGTATGCTGCACCGCGCCGGACAGGTTGGTCATGTTCGACGAAACGAATTCGGTGCCCTGGGCGGCTTTCTGCGCATTTTGGGTGATCTCGCTGGTCGCGGCACCTTGCTCATGAACGGACCCCGCGATGTTCCCGGTGTAGGAATTCACCTCCTCCATGATCGACGTGATTTCCGCAATCGATTTGGCAGAATCCTGGGTCGCATCCTGGATTGCGGTGATCTGAGCACTGATCTCTTCCGTGGCCTTGGAAGTCTGCGTGGCGAGCTCTTTCACTTCTGCCGCAACAACGGCAAATCCCTTGCCAGCTTCGCCCGCACGGGCCGCCTCGATGGTCGCATTCAATGCAAGGAGGTTTGTCTGTTCGGCAATTGCCTGGATGAGCGTAACCACTTCGCCAATCTTGGTCGCAGATTCGGCCAGTCCCTCAACCTTCACGTTGGTTGAGCGTGTGCCCTCAGTTGCCCGCTCCACAATTTGCGTGGTTTCGGACACCTGTCGAGAAATCTCTGTGATCGACGCGGAGAGCTCTTCTGCAGCGCTTGCAACCGTTTGGACGCTCAAGGTCGTGTCCTGACAGGACGTCTGGGTTTCGTCAGCCCGTGTCGCACTCGTCTGGGAAACCTCAGACAATGTGGTGGCCGTTGCATCCAACTGACCGACCGTATCGCCGACCTGATCAAGAACCCCGGAGATGTTGCCCCTAAACTGGGCAATCATGGACTTCATACGGTCCTGCCGGCCGGCCGCCTCAGCTTCCGACTGTTCGCGCTGACTGCTCAACACGGCGCGCTCTTCCGCCTTATTGCGCAGTGTGGACAGAGCATTTGCAAGGATCCCAATCTGATCAGTGCGGTCCGCGAACGGAATATCGATCGTCAGGTTGTCTTCCGCGATTTGCTCGGTCACAGAGGCAAGCTCCGTGACAGGCCGCAATTGGCGCTGAATTAGGAACACCAGGAGACCAAGCGCAATCAGGACCACCGGCAGTGCGAGCATGGTGAAGCGCGACATGATCTCGCTGACATTGGCCTGAACGGCCGCTTTCTCGACACCTGCATAAAGAATACCAATGATGTTGCCGCCCGGCGTGAAGATCGGCTCATAGACAGTGTAGTAGTCTTTGCCCAAGATGGTCGCCTGGCCATGGAATGTTTCCCCTTTGGTCACAACAGGGTAAACTGCACCCTTCTTGCCCAGAGGCGTCCCGACAGCACGATTGCCGTCGCCCTTGATGATGTTCGTCGACTTGCGCCAGAAATCCTGGCTATCGGCTTCCCATGCGAACACAGTCGCGGTTTCACCGGTCATACGCCCGATTTCATCAATCATGTTGTGATTGGCGAATTCGGGAATTTCAGCAAGCACAATACGTTGAACGTCGCCGTCCCCTCTCCAGGACACCTTTGTGCCTTCAATATCCCGCGCCATGATGGTTGCAGCGACGCGTAGATTGGCATCCTGCTTGGTCACTGCAGTCTGTTCTGCTTGATTTGCCGCCACCTGATAGACGATGCCACCAACAACGAGCATGGAAAGTGTGAGCAATGCGGCACTCGCCAATGCAAGGGACGCAGTGACGCTCAGTGAAGAAAGTCGTTTGATCATATTCCACCCCTAGAAAAACTGGGGCCGATCATAGCTTCCGCAAGGTTAAAGATAGTATAATCACATACATCGTAAAAGTTGCGGAGTAGCGTTCGCACATTAGTAAAATATTCTGAGAAGCCGACTCAGCTGACGCGTACATTTTTTAAGCCCTCGCTCATGGTCAGGCTAATATTTGAGAGTAGTTTCAGATAGTTAGTGGTCGGCGGGAACACGGTATTCGAGGAGGCCACTCTTCGACCGGTTCCCTGCCGACCTACCCCACGGACCCAGGAGATGCGGCGGACCTGAGCAATCCCGAGGGGAAACTGAACACGTTTGCTGCGAAAATCATGCAAGACAAACGGTTGTCAGGCCGAAACCTAACAAAACTTACACTATCTCATTGCTGTTCAATTGCAATATTTTCCGTGGAAAGCACACAGAAAGATGAGGATTTTAATTAATGCGTAACCTTAACGTGATTTTCGGCAAACCATTACAGACGAAAGACCTAGTCGTTTTTTCGAATGAGAATGTCACAGAGCGCAACCAGACAGAGAGGCAATCCACTGAATGGAGCGATTCTTTGCCGGCTTAAGGCTCACCAAGGAACGACTTGACCGTTTCCAGGAATTTGGAAACCGATATTGGCTTGGATATGTAGGCTTCACAGCCACCTTGGCGGATACGCTCTTCATCCCCCTTCATGGCAAAAGCAGTGACTGCAACAACTGGAATCGACGAAATACTCTCGTCTTCCTTGATCCACTTGGTAACCTCAAGGCCCGAGACTTCGGGCAGCTGAATATCCATGAGGATAAGATCAGGCCGGTTTTCGCGCGCCAGTTTTAATGCTTCAATGCCGGTTCTTGTTTGAAGCGTATCAAAACCGTGTGCCTCGAGCAGGTCATGAAACAACTTCATGTTCAACTCGTTATCTTCCACGATCAACACGGTTTTCGCCATATATTTCAGGCCCTTCGCCGGCTGAAGCCGGTCCTACTCTTTTTTGACGCGAAGTCGTCTTATCCCTTGTGGAACCCATCCCCGGGTCGCATTACAACTCTTCTAACCCGGAATCGTTTCAGAAAGGCAAAAAAACACAATGAAAAATGTGCAAGGAAAATCATTGAGTGTTGAAGAAGCTCAGGGAATTGCGACGCAAGCCCTTGTGCAGCTCAGCCAAGACCCTGAACAGGTCGGCCGGTTTTTAGCCTTTTCCGGCATTGGTCCGGACCAAATCCGGGACGCTGCGAGCGAGCCTGGGTTCCTGGCTGGCGTCCTTGAATTTTACATGATGGACGAAGCTCTTCTTCTTGCCTTTTGCGAAAATGCCGGCCTCCGCCCGACGATGATGGCTGCCGCCCGCTACGCCTTGGCCGGAGGTCCCGAGTACGATGCCTGAACCAACCCCTGTGCTTCCGGAAGTCCTTGCACAAATTCAAAGCCTGCCAGCTTCAGACAGCCCTTTGATCATCTGCGATGTCGATGAAGTCATCCTTCATATGATCTTGCATCTGGAGGAGTACTTGAACAACAAGGGCATGCACTTCCTCAACCACTCCTATCGGCTGACCGGTAACATCGCGCATACTGAGGATGGGACACCGGTTCCGCCGGATCAGGTCAAGAGGCATTTGATCGCCTTCTTCGATGAGGTCAGCCATCAGCAGGTCATGGTTCCGGACGCAAACACCGCGCTTGCCGAGCTCACAGACCAGTGGGACATCGTCCTGTTGACCAATCTACCCGGCTCCCACAACAAGCCTGTGCGGGAAACACTGCTGAGAGGTATGGGGATCCCCTATCCCGTGCTGACAAACTCCGGGCCAAAGGGCGGTGCTGTTGCCGCCCTTGCCGGCGGACGCGCCCATCCCGTTGTATTCATTGATGACAGTCCGACCAATCACCGGTCTGTTCAGGCATCCCTGCCCGCCTCTGTCCAGATCCAATTCATTGCCGATCAACGCTTCCTGAGCTCGGTTGAACCGGAACCTCATATAGACCTACTCTCCGGTGACTGGCGCGAGACAAGCCGGTTCATCAGGTCTATTCTTTAGGGCTGGTTTTGAAGTCCGGTACGAGCCTATGACAGAAGAGCCCAAAGCCCTATGCCGGGATTGCGGCGCGCGCGCGCCGCAGCATGTAAGCCGTTGCCCGTCTTGCGGCAGCCCACGGCTTTTAGCGCACCCGGAGCTCGACACGTTATCGATCGCCCATATCGACTGCGACGCGTTTTACGCCTCGGTTGAAAAACGGGATAATCCGGAAATCCAGGACAAGCCCGTGATCATCGGCGGCGGTCAGCGGGGTGTCGTATCCACCTGTTGTTACATCGCTCGTATTTCCGGCGTTCGCTCCGCCATGCCGATGTTCAAGGCTATGGAAGCGTGTCCTGAGGCCGTGGTGATCAAACCCAACATGGAAAAATACTCCAAGGTCGGCAAGGAAATCCGCAGCCGCATGCAAGCCTTGACGCCGCTGGTCGAACCCTTGTCGATTGATGAGGCTTTTCTTGACCTCACGGGCACAGAACGCCTCCACAATGCCAGCGCTGCGGAAACTCTTGCCAAGTTCATCCGGGACATTGAAGCTGATATCGGCATTTCGGCAAGTGTCGGCCTTGCGCCGAACAAGTTTCTCGCAAAACTCGCCTCGGATTTGGAAAAGCCAAGGGGATTTTCCGTGATTGGCGCAGCAGAAGCGGAACAGCGCCTTGCCCCCATGCCCGTCGGCAAGATTTGGGGCGTTGGGAAAGTCTTCCAAAAGAAACTCGACCGCGACGGCATCCGAACGATTGGCCAGCTACAAACGATGGATGCCAACACATTGGCGCGCAGGTATGGCTCTATCGGGTTGCGCTTAGCGCGCCTCTCCCACGGCCACGACAGCCGTGATGTGACCCCCTCGCGCGGTGCGAAAAGCGTTTCCACCGAAACCACGTTCCGCACAGACATATCGGACTACAATGTCCTGAAACCGATTTTGCGAGACTTGTCTGAAAAGGTGTCGTTCCGCTTGAAAAAGTCGGAGATTGCCGGACGCGGCGTCACACTCAAGCTCAAGACCTCGGAGTTCAAGACGATCACGCGCGCGAGGCATCTGACGGATCCGACACAGCTCGCGGACAAGATATTTGATGCAGGTGTTGCCCTCTTGGAGGCGGAAACCGATGGGCGCCGCTTCCGTCTGATCGGCATTGGGGTCAACTACCTCTCAGATGCCTCTCAAGCAGATCCGGAGGACCTGCTCGACGCAACATCAGGACGAAAGAAAAAGGCCGAACTCGCCATCGACAAACTGCGCGGCAAATTCGGAAATTCTGCTGTCGAGCTTGGTTTGACACATGCCGCCAAACAGGCGCGCAAAGCCGCCAAGGACAATTAGGCGGTTACTCGCAGTCAGACTTGTCGGTCAGATCCCGAAGTTCCAGCGCCGTCATCGTCCCCGCAATTTTGAAATCACCGTAATCCAAAACAAGTTTGTCACTCACACCGTTTTCAAACAGCCTGAAAGACAACTGATAGACGGGTGTCTGTTCGCCGGAATTTTCCTGCGTGGAGGGATCGAAATAAGCGACGGTCACCGGCCAGGATGCAACAGTATCCAAGGCGTCCTGCCGTTCGCCATCAATTTCAGGCACAATGCCGACGGCCTTGGCCCCGATGACGGCAGTGGTTCCAAAGACCTTGTCGCCAGTCTCAGCTCCATCGTAGATATCACTGGCGGTGAAGTGCCCGCCGTCCTGCGCGGTCTTTACGATGTTCATCAGGTGCTCTGTTGGAAACTGAACATCTTGGCCGATCTGCAACGACTTTTCGTCCGGTTCTTTCAGTTCGACCGCCTTCAAACCTGTTTCAGCCCGCGCCAGTCCCCGGCTCGATTCGACCAGTTTCTGATCGACATAGGTCTTGGACAGAAACTGATAGCTCTCAGCATCCGGGCCCTCGAACGAGGTGGTCTGAAGATCTGTTACCTGGGAGCCACCGCTCAGATCGCGGAACTCGGTAACAAACCGGAAATTGACACTGTACCCTTCGCAAGCATTGCCTGAAAACTCATAGACCATGCGTCCGGAGAGACCTGCAATCCCGGACTGCTGCTCGGTATCGGCAAGCTTCATGTCATAGACAGCTCTGTGCGGGGCAAGCTGTATGCCCGCCACTTTGGCAGCTGCTTCACTGGCACCAGACGTGACAACCACAATGACAACCACAGCGCACTTCAATAGAAAAGCAGTCTCAAAAGGCCGGTCTGAAACGGTTCGCCGCATCACATTTCCTCGTCACCGCCGTTGGAGCGGAAATTTCTTGTTTCTAGTCTTTTATTCGGGTTCATGCCGGACTGCTAGCAAGGAATGCCCGGCCCCACCGATAATGTAGGTCACAAATACGGGCACAAAAGCGCCAATTGGACTTTGTTGAGTAACGAGGTACCGAGCAAATACCGTCCCGTCTACCGGAAATGAGCTTGTCAGTTTCTGCAATTTGAGCCAAGACACGGGCAACTCACCTTTTTTAATTGGGGACACACATGACCAGCAAAACCGAAGCCCGCCTGGCTGAACTCGGCATAACCCTTCCAGATGCCGCCGCACCAGCTGCCAACTATGTGCCGTTTGTTAAAACAGGCAATCAGCTGTTCATTTCCGGCCAGCTGCCGATGGAAAGCGGTGCAATCGCCGTGACCGGCAAGCTTGGCGAAGGCCTTCAAGTTGAAGACGGCCAGAAAGCTGCAAAACTCTGCGCGATCAATCTGCTCGCACAGGCAAAGGCAGCGACTGGGGACCTGGACAAGGTGGTCCGCCTGGTCAAAATCGTTGGTTTTGTGAACTCAACGGGTGATTTCACCGACCAGCCGAAGGTGATCAATGGCGCGTCCGATTTCCTGGTTGAGGCCATGGGCGACAGTGGCCGCCATGCGCGCTCCGCCGTTAGCGCCGCCTCCCTTCCGTTTGGCGCCGCAGTTGAAATCGAAGCCATTTTCGAGATCGCGGACTAATTCCGCTCTGGCGGGGCTCCATAAACGCCCCGCCGATTCCGGACCAGTTTAACATGTCACCAGAACTTGCCGCCATTTTCGCCCGGCCGATTGCGCACCGGGGGTATCACGATGCCAGCAACGGCATCATTGAAAACACCCCAACAGCAATCCAGCAGGCCGTGGACAAGAACTTCGGGATTGAGGTTGACGTTCAGCAGACCAGTGATGGTGAAGCGCTCGTCTTTCACGACGATAACCTGGACCGTCTCGCAGATGGCAACGGGCCGGTTTCCGGGCGGTCTTCGGCCGATCTCGTCAAACTGCAAATGCGTACCGGCACAGATCACCTATGGTTGCTTCAGGACCTTTTTGATCTGGTGGATGGCCGTGTGCCGCTGGTTGTCGAAATCAAATCCTTGCTCCGGCGCGATGCGCAAGGCGACTTTGTACGCCGCGTTGTTGATCAAGTGGATGCGTATAAGGGCCCAGCCTGTATCAAAACCTTTGATCCGGACATGCTGGCTGTAGCAAAGGCGCACAACAACTCCGTCCTCCGCGGGATCGTGGCAGATGCGGCCCGCCCCGGCCCGGACTACACACGCCACAGCCGGATGGACCGTTTCATATTGCGCCATCTGCTCCATTTTCCGCGCACAAGCCCGCACTTCATCTCCTATGGCGTCAACGATCTACCGAGCCCCGGCCCCAGCATGATGAAAAAGGTTTTCAGAACCCCAATCATGACATGGACAGTTCGGACACCGGGACAGTTGGAAGTCGCAAAACGGTTTGCCGATCAAATCGTCTTTGAGGGCTTCGATCCGGATCAATAACGGACCAGCATTCCAGGAACGGAATTCCCTCTTGCGGCGCAGCAAAGCGGCTCTACATTCTTGTGAACAATCCTTTTATGGCGGGCCGACACACTGACATGACGTCTTCTATTTCACCGGACAATGAACAGCCGCAAAAACTAGGCGCCGGTGACGCGGAGACGATGCTCTCCATTAGACTTCTGTCATCCTTGGCAGATGTGCCGGCTGACAAATGGGATGCGGTTGCCAATCCCGGCTGGATCCTTGGCGAAGGCGGAAAGCTGGCGCGCGCACAGGACGCTGTTGCGTCTCAAGATCTCACTTCCGCGCTAGCCCCTGAAGCTGATTCAGATTCTGAAGAAACAGACTTCAACCCTTTCTTATCCCACGCTTTTCTGGAAGCCTTGGAGGCATCCGGCTGCGCGACACGCCAGACTGGATGGATGCCCCGGCACATGGTGCTGGAGGATGGTAACGGCTCGGTTCTTGGAGCCGTTCCCGCTTATCTGAAAAGCCACTCCCAGGGCGAATATGTCTTCGATCATGGTTGGGCCGACGCCTTCTACCGGGCTGGTGGCGACTATTATCCAAAACTCCAGATATCGGTCCCGTTTACTCCGGCGACAGGCCGCCGGTTTCTAACAAGCCCCAACATCGACCGGGAGGCCGGGCTCCAGGCACTCGCGGCTGGCCTTGTACAGGTCTGCCAACGCACCGGCGCCTCCTCGGTTCACGCGACTTTTTTGACTGAACCGGAATGGGACTCGCTTGGCGATCTCGGTTATCTGCGGCGCACAGATCAGCAGTTCCACTGGGACAACAACGGCTACGAAACCTTCGACCAGTTTCTCGGCGACCTCGCCTCGCGCAAACGCAAGGCGATCAAAAAGGAACGACGCGAAGCAATCAGTGCTGACGGGCTCGAAATCGAATGGGTCACCGGCAGCGATCTGACAGAAGCGCATTGGGATGCCTTTTACGGGTTTTACATGGATACGGGCGCCCGCAAGTGGGGCCGCCCTTATCTCAACCGTGCCTTCTTCTCGCTGATCAGTGAGCGGATTGCGGACCGCATTCTTCTGGTCTTGGCAAAACGCAACGGCCGGTATGTCGCCGGAGCCCTCAACTTCATCGGATCAGAAACCTTGTTCGGCCGCCATTGGGGCTGCACCGAACACCATCCGTTCCTGCATTTTGAGCTGTGTTACTATCAGGCAATCGACTTTGCCATTTCCAAAGGCCTGAAACGCGTCGAGGCTGGCGCTCAGGGAGCGCACAAATTGGCGCGCGGGTACCTGCCGCAAACGACCTATTCGGCCCACTGGATTGCCCATGAGGGCCTTCACGACGCAGTCGCAGACTTTCTGGAGCAGGAGCGGCGTGCGGTTCAACGCGAAAACGAAGCGCTGGCGGAGCATGCCCCGTTCAGGAAGAACAGCTAAACCTGTTCTAAAGCGCTCAATCTATTCAAGCTGTTTCTCACCCCGAGCCAAGAAAGAAAGAGAAAAATGGTCCAAAAAAGCAGATACGATAACAGATATGCGAACATGAAGCCGTATCTGACTTCACCTGAACTCTCGTTGCTAATAAAGTAAAATGACAAGCAAAAAAATGATGCTAACCATATCAAAGATGATTTTAAAAATAAACGACTTCGTTTTGAGCGCCAAAATGCTTTCTCTAAACCGAACAAAAACAATATAACCGCCAAAACTAAACCCAAAATTTTTGTAATTTCCTTTTGAACAAAGCTTTGTGAATATTCCAAAATCTGTTTTCTACACTCCACTGAAAACCAGATATCGCTTTCACATGTCACCGTAGAAAGATGCCCAATAGATATCAAATATAAGGTAGGAGCAGAAACTATTACAGCAAAACACGCGATCGAAAAATAAGACCGCGCACTCGGTATTCCAATTCTCTCCAAATACGGAGTTCTACTATACCAATTACCATAGTTTATTTTTCGCGCCCTTACCGCTACACATACCCAACATATTAAACCAACCCATACTAAGTCCATTAGTAAAAAAAACATGTTGCCTGACATTGCTTTGCGACTTGGCCATCCAAGCAAGTATTTGTCAGGCACACCATAGACACTTGGATGGATTAGGTTTTGCACTCCATAAACAAAAACTGCTGCTAATGAACCTATAAAAAATGCTGTCAAAACTATATCATAGACCTCGTCAAGGTGATTTAATTTTTTAGCCTCAATTTCTATATCCCTAGGCGGCACGAAACCAAGCTTAGGAAGCGCTTTCGACAGACCGCTATTAATTCGATCATAACTGAGCAGACAGCCACAAAAGCTAAAGCTGTCATCGTATAACTTACCTACAGAGGTAGATGCTCGATCTATTGTTTCTTCAAATTGCGAAACACTATTTACCTTTTTAATATCTAATTGTCGAATTATCGAATCTGAATCCTCCTTCAATCCCTCAACTATGAAACTATACTTTGCAATATGATTCTCAGCCGCGCCGAATGGCTGTATACTTGATGATAAATACTTCTGATATTTTGATATAAGTATTTGTGAAGAAATCCACTTCCTTGCAATCAAGCTCAAGTTATTGTTCTCGAATGCTTTTTTAATGTTTGCATTAATGAAAATCTCATTGACATCTGAGTTTTTAATGGAATTCACGTCCTGCCGCATCTGCATCAAGCGAGAGGTAAGTTTATTAGCATTTTGCGCCATGGAAGCACTGCGATGAAGTCTATTCCGAAGTCTAAGCTCAGCATTTTTTATCCATGGCAGCGGAACAAGGCCTACAACCAAAAGCGCAGAAAAAAATGGCCAAGCCTCCTTTGATATCTGCGCGCCTTGTTTGGGCAGCAAACCTGTTCCGAAAACGGCTACAACTGCGAAAATTACAACCATTACAAAGATGTAAAGTATCATATAACGAAGAAACTTACCTCTGAAGGTGAGATCTTCGACGTAAAATTGGGAAAAAATTCTATTTTTATAAGTCTTAATGACACTATCAACTTCTTCATTGTAGCGAGAGTAACTAAAAAGAACCACTACAAAAAGACCACAAGTCCAGCTTATGATATCCAAAGGCTGTATACTCATTAAAATCTACCAGTACTTTACTTGCACACGCCATTTACACAAGTAACAGCCTCTACACTTCCCGCTAAGAGAAAAAGTCCAAAAATAAATAACATTATTCCCAACCACGAAGGTACAGATCTCATGACTATTATCCACGCTTAGTTGCTGCATTCATTTATACACTAACCAAAATTATAGAAAATTCAATATGAGGTGCTCTTTTTTGATACTTGGCATTCGTCTGCACAGGGCTTGCCGGATCGCGTCCAATCCATTACCTAGGGACCATCATCAAGAGTTGGGACAGATGCCCCACGCCAACCTGCCGATCCGGGCAAGGTGGTTCTTCGAACAGAAGATGCGGCCCTGAACTTCAAGTTCAAAGGCAACGAATCGGATCGAAGAAAGGCATCTGTCTCTGGTTACAGGACGCGCAAATGCCGATAAAAATTCCAAACGATCTGCCCGGCCGCCCCATTCTGGAATCCGAAGGCGTGATGATCATCCAGGAAGCTGATGCCATGCGTCAGGACATCCGCCCCCTGCGCATCGGTCTTCTCAACCTGATGCCGAACAAGATCAAGACAGAGACCCAATTCGCGCGGCTTCTCGGCTCCACCCCGCTTCAGATCGATCTGACGCTGGTGCGCATGACCAACCACGTGCCCCGGAACACGCCAACGGAGCATCTGGAAGCGTTCTATCGGCCCTGGGAAGAAGTCCGGAACGAGAAGTTCGATGGGTTCATCATCACCGGCGCCCCGGTCGAGAAGCTGCCGTTTGAAGATGTCGGATACTGGCAGGAAATGCGCGATGTGCTGGATTGGACCCAGACACATGTTCATCGCACGCTGACCATCTGCTGGGCCGCGCAGGCTGCTACGTATCACTTTCATGACATGCCGAAATATGCACGGGACGACAAGGCAACGGGCGTCTACCGGCAACGCACGCTCGCGCCGGCTTCGCCGTATCTCCGCGGGTTCTCCGATGATTTCTGCCTGCCCGTCTCACGTTGGACGGAAACCCGGAAAGCCGACATCCCAGACGGCAGCAATCTGATGGTGCTGGCGGAAGATGACGAGACCGGTATGTGCCTCCTGGACGATCCTGAGCATCGCTGCCTGCATATGTTCAATCACATCGAGTATGACACGACGTCTCTGGCGGATGAATTCGAACGGGACAGCCAGGTGTCTGACACACCGATCCGGCCGCAGAACTACTTTCCGGAAGATGATGCCACCCGGCAGCCGGTGAATCGCTGGCGGGCCCACGCGCATCTCCTGTTCGGCAACTGGATCAATGAGATGTATCAGTCCACACCGTTTGATTTGAACAATATCGGCGAATAATCGGACACTGCCGGGCGGTCACAACCCTTGTTGTCGAACCGCCTGGCGGAGTACTATGTCCGACGACATTCTAAGATTTTTTCCCTTTTAGAGGTACGCATGCCGATCGAAACGCCCGCCTACGACGACCAGAACATCTTTGCCAAAATCATGCGCGGAGAGCTGCCGAGTCACAAGGTCTATGAAGACGACAAGACGGTCGTGATCATGGACATCATGCCGCGCGGTGACGGACATGTGCTGGTCATTCCGAAGGCTCCATCCCGCAACATTCTGGACATCGCGCAAGAGGATCTGAACGCGGTGATGGCCACGGTCCAAAAGATGGCCCATGCCGTGATCAAGGCATTTGGAGCGGACGGCACCACCATTCAGCAGTTCTCTGAACCAGCCGGCGGCCAGGTGGTGTTTCACACCCATGTCCACATCATCCCGCGCTTTGTCGGTGTCAAGATGAAGCCGCACACCGGTGAAATGGCTGACAACGATCTACTTGCCGAACAAGCCGACAAGATCCGCGCTGCGTTGAGCTAAGCCTCAAACCCCGCGACACTTCTCCGGAGGCAGGGCCTTGTGCCTCCGGATTTGACGACGAGGCCTTGGCTCAACTCGCGGCGGAGATCCCTGCCGGGTTCGCAGCGGCCTCCTGCGCTGCATCGAGCAAGGCCTCATCTTCCAAGACACGCTGAAAACTCGGCCGTGCGGTAACTCTCTCGGCATACTCGGTAAAGACCGACCAGTCCGGCACCAGACCGAACATCAAGGTCCAGCGCAGAGCAGATCCCCAGAAGATGTCTGCTGCGGCAATCTGATCTCCGAGGAGATAGGGCGCTTTATCAAGCTGCGCCGCTAGAGCCTTCATCACGGCGTCATAGCTGCAATACGGCGCGATCTGCTGCGGTATATCCGTGTTGAACGCCTTGTTGACCACGGCGGGCTCAAAGGACGCAGCATAAAACGCCATCCACCGCAGATAAGCGCCACGCCGCGGATCTCTCAA
This sequence comes from Roseibium sp., assembly GCF_965276855.1. GTDB lineage: Bacteria > Pseudomonadota > Alphaproteobacteria > Rhizobiales > Stappiaceae > Roseibium. Next base: position 4,761,557 of record NZ_OZ255700.1, on the reverse strand, counting down.
ACCTGGTGTCAGTTCTGCCTGGGTATAAAGATCAGCGGCATACAAGGCGATGGCAACAGATTCGGTAATGACCGCCTCACCGTCTTGAAGCGCCGGCACCTTCCCGAGGGGATTGATCTTCAGATACTCCGGCGACTGCAGGTCACCAGCTTTCGCATTGTGTACTTTCAGCTCGTAATTGGCACCGAGTTCATCCAGCAGTACGCGGAGCGTGCTGGCGCGGCTGCGCGGTGCATAATGAAGGACGAGTTTGTGATCGGTCATGGCGGGGCTCCTTTGATCCGGTGTGGCCAGTTGGCCAATGCGCGCCATGTATCAGCCCCCTGCTGACACCCCTCTGTCAGGAGTGTCAGGAGCCCAAGACCCACCATCCAGTCAGTAGAAAAACAACCGCGGACAGCACACCGACGATCACGCGCTGGCCGAGCGCCAAGAAGCAGACGAACCCGAAGGCCGCGGCCGCCAACCGCAACCAGATCGGTGTGTCGCCCAGCACACCTTGAGGAAACAGAACAAGCTTGGAAATCACACCGGCAACCAGTGCCGTTGCAACGCACCGGACCCAGATGAAAAGTTCGCTGTCTTCGCGCAGTTTGCCGCCTGCAAAAACGCCCAGCCACCGCCACACATCGGTTGCGAGCCACCCTGCAACGAGGATCATGACATAGGGCCACCACCAGGTTTCTGTCATAAGGTCACTCATGACAGCCCCCGACGCCAAAACCGGGTCGCAAGATAGGCAAGCGTTCCACCAAGCAGGCCGGTCCAAAGCAGATCAAGGCCCGGAACATAAAGGAAGAACAAAGGGCCGAGCACAAGGCCGGAAATCATCGCCGCCTTATCGGCATTCATCCGCGCTGCGCCCCACAAGGAACACAGGAAATAGACCGGCGTCACGAGGACAAGAGCCCCGGCAGCCATGGGCGGCATCCGCTCTACCAGCATGTAGGCAATCCCGGTGGATACAAAGACAAAGCTGGTCACCCCGCCGCCAAACCCGATAAAGAATGGCAACCGCCCTTCCCTCGGCAGGTCGGGCAGGTTCTTCATCGCGTAGACCCAAGCCGTCACCGCCACGAAGTGCGAAGCGATCAGCAAGTGCCAGGTTTTGGTCTTTCCCGGCACCTTCAGGAACGGCATCAACGCCATCGTCATGGGCATCAAACGCACGGACGCCAACGCAACCGCAACAGCGGCGGGGATCAATCCCATGCCCGACGCCATGGCTCCGGTTAAAACCACCACGGATGGCAGGGCCCACACCGCCCCTGTCATGAGAAGTGTTTCAGCCAGGCTCAATCCTGTTTCGCGGGCCATCCCGGCAAACCCGACAAAAGCAGACGTCAGGATGAAGGCGGGAATGGAAATCGCTGCGCGCGCGCCGCGCAACATCCAGCCACGGCCGGAAACGGGTCGCTTCGAGGATAGCTGCGGTTGCCCCGTGTCCTTTGAGGCAGTCATGAAGGCGTGTCCAAATTGCTGAAGTTAGTAAGGATTCCTTACCTTTATCCAGCAAACCTGTCCAGCCCACTGTCCGGTGGCTTCGGCCACCCGATCAAAATCCGCACTAAACCGACCGTGTTAGCCCGCCATCAATTCGTATGTTCTGACCCGTGACATAGGCCGCTAGATCACTGGCGAGATAGGAAATCAACCCGGAAACCTCCTCCGATCTGCCATATCGGCCCATCGGGATACGCGACCGGCGGTCTTCCTTTTCCGGCAAGCTGTCGATGAAGCCGGGCAACACGTTGTTCATGCGCACACTCTCGGAGGCGTACTTGTCCGAAAACAGCTTGGTGAAGGCAGCAAGACCGGCCCGGAACACGCCGGAGGTCGGAAACATCGGGTCCGGCTCGAATACGGCAAAGGTGGAAATATTGATGACAGTGCCGCCGCCCTGGCGTGCCATGATCGGTGCCACCAGACGGCTCGGACGGATCACATTCATCAGGTAGTAGTCCATGCCGAGATGCCAGTCTTCATCAGAGATCTCCATGATATCGCCTTTTGGACCGTGCCCGGCAGAGTTCACGAGAACATCAATTCGCCCGAAGGCAGTCATTGCCTTGTCGACAAATGCTTTCAGGTCATCATTGTTCAGGTTCGAGCCCGTGTGACCAATGCCGCCCAGTTCCTTTGCAAGTGCCTCCCCCTTCCCGGAGGACGACAGGATCACAACCTTGAACCCGTCCGCCGCCAAGCGCCATGCAGCATCCGCGCCCATGCCGGATCCACCGGCTGTGATCAGGGCAACCTTTTGTTCGCTCATGATATGTCTCCTTTAGGTGCAGTTTTAGCAACGGACCATGCGCTTGACCAATCATGCTTTCTGCACCTAAACAGTAGAAAAACTACTGCTTAGGTCTAAGAGCGATGCGTCACCCCAGCCTCAACAAACTCAGAGCATTTGATGTTGCGGCCCGGCACCTCAATTTCCGGCTGGCTGCAGAGGAGCTCAACCTCACACAAGGAGCAGTTGCCCAACAGGTTCGCGCTCTGGAGGATGAACTTGGCGTTCAGCTGTTCGACCGGCTTCCCCGCGGCCTCGCGCTGACCGCACCGGCGGAAGGGTTTCACGCGCAAGTCCGGCGCGGGCTCGATGAAATTGATCGGGCGATAATCGATATATCCCAACAGGTCCCACGCATCACACTTAGTCTGCCACCGTCTTTCGCAGCGCAATGGCTTATTCCCCGCCTGCCCGGCTTTTTGGATAAAAACACCGGACTGGATCTCGCAACTCTCGCCACTGAGCGGATGGCAAACTTCAGAGGCGACGGCGTCGATCTGGCCATTCGGATCGGCGCCCCACCTTTTACAGGCCTCAAGAACCATTTTCTTGCACCAATTCGACTGGTAGCCGTTGCGTCGCCGACGCTGACCAAGGATCGAAAGACAATAGAAAATATTCAGGATATACCGCACCTGCGCATTCTTCTGGACAGCCACACCTCCTGGGAAGAGGTGCTTGGGACAGAGCTGCTGCCGGAAGACGTCACTTACCTGAGCTTCAGTCATTCCAGCCTTGCCATCAACGCCGCGCTGGAGGGGCAAGGCATCGCCCTTGTGCCAGAGCTTCTGGTACAGCGGCAACTCACAAACGGTGCATTGACGTGTTTGTGGCGCCAGTCCGATCAGCGCATCGGCACACGCGGCTACCATCTTGTTTATCCTGAAAATCCAGTCCGATTTGGCGAAGCACGGCAAAAGGTTATTGATTGGATCTGCCGGGAGTTTGGCAAAGACCAGTCGGCATAAAATCTGTCCAGTTTTGCAGCGTTCTAACGTCCGTTCGGGCCATCCAAAGCAGTGCGGTTTGCGTAAGCAGGGCAAAAAACAGCGCTGGACATTGCCTTATGACGATCTTTTCGCCGACCCGCGAAGCAGCTCTCCAATACCTTGATGATTTTACACCGCAGATGGGCCGGGCCTATGCAGCTCAGCGGAACTATGATCGCGGCCCAGGCAAGCACACATCCGTTTCCTGCTTGTCGCCGTTCATCCGCCGGAGGTTGATCAGCGAGCAGGAAGTTGTGACCGCAGCCCTGCAAAACCACGGTCTTGATGGCGCTGAAAAGTTCATTCAGGAGGTGTTCTGGCGTGGCTATTTCAAAGGCTGGCTCGAACGCCGCCCTGCGATCTGGACCTCTTATCGACAAGGGCTGGCCGCCGACCTGGAGGATCTGGTGACAAACAGCGGCCTGCGTCAGGCAGTGACCCGTGCGGAGGCCGGGCAAACCGGGATCGACTGCTTTGATGCCTGGGTGGATGAGCTCGTCCACACTGGATACCTCCACAACCACGCACGTATGTGGTTTGCGTCCATCTGGATCTTCACGTTGAAGCTTCCCTGGCGGATCGGCGCAGATTTTTTCTATCGCTACTTGCTGGACGGAGACCCAGCCTCGAACACGTTGAGCTGGCGTTGGGTTGCCGGACTGCATACGCGCGGCAAGACCTACGAAGCCCAAGCCTGGAACATCGCGAAGTTCACAGGTGGTCGGTTTGCGCCGGAACGCTCAGACTTCGAAATCGGAGTGACGTCACTGGATTGGAGCGAGCCGAACGGGCTGCCGTCCGCGCAACCGACACGAGATTTTGTTGCGCCGGAACCGGGCAAGGCAACGGCTCTTCTGCTCACCGAGGACGATTGTCTGCCAGAAACACTGATCCCAGACGCCATCGACCTCGTTGCAACCGCTACGCTGACATCAAGTGACCTGAGATCACCACGACCTGTTCCAGACCACATTCGGTCATTCGAAGCAGGAGCTTTAGAAGATGCTGCACAACGGATTGGACAGGCGGCGACAAGGTTGAACACCGCTTCGCCGGCCCCAATCATTGAGTGGGCGGCAGAAGCCGGAGCCAAGCAGATCGTCATGCCCTACGTCCCGACCGGACCACTCAAGGACTGGCTGGACGCATCCCGATCGAAGCTCGAAAACCATGGCCTCACCCTGACCGAAATCCGGCGTCCCTGGGATGATGCGATCTGGCGATATGCAACGGCCGGTTTCTTCAAGGTGAAGAAGGAGATTCCAAACATCCTCAATCGACTGGAGATCGCATGACAGAACCGGTTCGTATCGGCATCATTGGGGCCGGCATGACAGGGCTCTCTTGTGCCCGAACACTCAAAGATGCCGGGCACACGCCTGTGATTCTGGACAAAGGCCGCGGAATTGGCGGGCGCCTCGCGACCCGGCGGGCCCACAATGGCCTTCAGTTTGATCATGGCGCGCAATACATCACAGCAAAGACTGAGGAATTTCAAAAACTGATCGAAAGCCTCATGTCCGTTGATGCCGCCGGTGAATGGGACATGGGCGAGCGGACTGGCTTTGTCGGCGTCCCCTCAATGAACGCGCTTGCAAAAGCCCTGGCCGGTGACCTCGACATCCGCCGGCAAGCACAAGTGAGTTCGGTCACCGAGACCGAAGGCCATTGGTCCTTGTCCATCGGTGAAGAAACCCTTGTCTTCGACCGATTGATCACGACCGCCCCTGCCCTGCAAACCATGGCTTTGCTGGGCGCGGACCACCCGATCTCAAAACAGGTCGCCCATGTCAGTCTCTTGCCCTGCTGGACCTTGATGGCTGCCTTTGACGATAAGGTTGACGCTCTACCGGCTTCCCACCGCGACCCGGACGCCCCGCTGGCCTGGATCGCGAATGAGAAAACCAAGCCAGGGCGCCCCGGCCGGACTGCACTTGTCGCCCAGGCAAGTCCCAACTGGAGCGAAGACCATCTGGAACTCGACAAAGCCGTCGTGGCTGACCTGATGCTGAGCGAGCTTTGCAAGACCCTAGACCTTGACCGGGGCAAAGTGGTTCATATCGACGCGCACCGGTGGCGCTATGCCAAGGTCGGCACTCCGCTCGGACAACCGTTTCTTTCAAACGCGTCGAAAACGCTTTTCCTCGGCGGTGATTGGTGCCTCGACGCTCGTTTGGAAGCCGCGTTTCAAAGCGGCACTGCAATCGCGGAAGCCCTTCTAAACGAGCTATGAAGCAGCGTTTTCAACCAACACACCGGTCAAACCGAACAGATTCCCTTAACGAGAGAGGCTGCAAGCATGGATTTGCCGATCGAGAACGTCCAATCCTATCCACGGCCACCGATTGTCGAACCGGTCCCGCAGCGGATCCTTGTTGTTCTGGGATCCGTGGAGATCGTTGATACCACGCGGGCCCTGCGGGTACTCGAAACCCATCACCCGCCCACCTATTACATTCCCCCGGAGGATGTGAAAGCTCATTTGCGCCGCCTCCCGCAATCCACCTTATGTGAGTGGAAAGGCGCCGCAACCTATTTCGATGTGTCAGCCGGCACCCGGACGGCAAGGGCCGCCGCTTGGTGCTATTCGCGGCCGACACCCGAATTTCAGGCGCTCAAAGACCACCTCGCCTTCTACCCCGGTAAAATGGATCTCTGCCAGGTGGGTTCAGAGCGCGTCGATCCGCAAGCCGGAAAATTCTACGGCGGCTGGCTGACTCCGAACCTTCAAGGAATACCTAAAGGTGCCCCGGGGACTGAACACTGGTAACCGGATCAGACCCACTTCCCACTAACGAAAACGGGCGCCCATTGGGCGCCCATTTACATTTGATTTCAATATCTTCAGTCCGCAAGCGGAACTTTTGGAACAAGGCTTTTCTTGGACGAACCGCCTTTATCCGTTGGCTTTGACGCCTTGGTGGTCGCCGCCTTGGCGGCCGGTTTGCGCTTGCGCTTTGGCTTTGCCTTGGTAGTCGCTTTCGGCTTGGCCTTTGGCGGTGTGGCGCGTTCTTCAACGCTCTCCAAGAGCAGACCGTTGCCGTCTTCGGACACCGAGACCTTGACCATGCCGCCCTTCTTGAGTTTGCCGAACAGCACTTCATCCGCCAGAGGCCGCTTGATGTGCTCCTGGATGATCCGGCCAAGCGGCCGGGCTCCCATCTGACTGTCGTATCCCTTGTCGGCGAGCCATTTGACGGCGTCGTCGCCAAGTTCGAAGGTGACGTTCCGGTCTGCAAGCTGGACTTCCAGCTGCATGACGAACTTCTCGACGACCTTGTAAACAACTTCGACCGGCAGATTGCCGAACGGGATGATCGCGTCCAAACGGTTGCGGAACTCCGGTGTGAACAGCTTGTTGATCGCTTCCTGATCGTCCCCTTCCCGCTTGATGCGGTTGAAGCCCACCGGCATTTTGGCCATATCGGCCGCACCTGCGTTGGTGGTCATGATGAGGATGACATTGCGGAAGTCGACCTGCTTGCCATTGTGATCGGTCAGCTTGCCGTGATCCATCACCTGCAGAAGGATGTTGAAGAGGTCCGGATGGGCCTTTTCGATTTCATCCAAGAGCAGGACACAGTGCGGATGCTGATCGACGCCGTCGGTGAGCAAACCGCCCTGATCAAACCCGACATAGCCCGGAGGTGCGCCGATCAGGCGGGACACCGTATGCCGCTCCATGTACTCCGACATATCGAAGCGGATGAGCTCCACACCCAGGGAGGACGCCAGCTGACGCGCAACCTCGGTCTTGCCCACCCCGGTCGGGCCGGAGAACAGGTAAGACCCGATCGGCTTGTCCGGCTCGCGCAATCCGGCACGGGCCAGTTTGATGGCGGATGCCAAAGTCTCGATGGCATTGTCCTGACCGTAAACGACGCGCTTCAGATCCTTGCCAAGGTTTTCCAGAACCTCTGCATCGTCCTTGGAGACCGACTTCGGCGGGATCCGCGCCATCGTTGCGATGGTGTTCTCGATTTCCTTCACGCCGATTGTCTTGCGGCGGCGGTTTTCCGGAACCAGCATCTGGCTTGCCCCAGTTTCATCCAGAACGTCGATGGCCTTGTCCGGCAGTTTCCGGTCGGCAATGTACTTCGCCGACAGCTCAACGGCCGTCTTGATGGCGTCGTTCGTATACCGCACCTTATGGAAGTCTTCGAAATACGGCTTCAGACCCTTCAGAATGTCGATGGCGTCCGGAATGGTCGGCTCGTTGACGTCGATCTTCTGGAACCGGCGCACAAGGGCCCGGTCCTTCTCAAAGAACTGACGATATTCCTTGTAGGTCGTCGAGCCGATGCAGCGGATCGCACCAGATGCCAGCGCCGGCTTTAAAAGGTTGGAAGCATCCATTGCCCCGCCTGATGTGGCCCCTGCCCCGATGACCGTGTGGATCTCATCGATGAACATCACTGCACCCGGGTAGTCCTCGATTTCCTTGACCACCTGCTTCAGGCGCTCTTCGAAATCACCGCGGTAACGCGTGCCTGCGAGCAGCGCGCCCATGTCGAGTGAGAAGATCGTGGCATCCTGAAGCACTTCAGGAACATCGGAGTTGACAATGCGATGGGCCAGACCTTCGGCAATTGCGGTCTTGCCGACGCCGGGATCACCCACGAACAACGGATTGTTCTTGGACCGGCGGCACAGGATCTGAATGGTCCGCTGGATTTCATCATCCCGCCCGATCAGAGGGTCGATCTTGCCCTTTTCCGCCTTCTCATTGAGGTTGACGCAGTAAGCTTCCAGGGCGTCTGTTTTCTGTGCCGGCTTTTTCTCGGCTTCGTTGCCGGAGAGAACGTCTTCTTCTTCCGCGCCCTCAACCGGACGGGTCTCCGACATGCCAGGACGCTTCGCGATCCCGTGGGAAATGTAGTTGACCGCGTCGTAGCGGGTCATGTCCTGGTCTTGCAGGAAATAGGCTGCGTGGCTTTCGCGCTCGGCAAAGATTGCCACGAGCACATTTGCACCGGTCACCTCTTCGCGCCCTGACGACTGAACATGAATAACAGCGCGTTGAATGACACGCTGGAAACCGGCAGTCGGTTTGGCGTCCTCATCACTGTCGGTGACAAGGTTGTCGAGTTCGGTTTCGATGTATTCGATCAGGTTCTGGCGGATCGTGTCGAGATCCACATTGCACGCCCGCATGACTGCGGCCGCGTCCTGGTCATCCAGCAACGCCAAAAGAAGATGCTCAAGCGTTGCATACTCCTGCTGGCGCTCATTGGCGAGTGCCAAGGCTTGGTGGAGGGCTTTTTCAAGACTGCGCGAGAAAGAAGGCACGTTTGTAGGTCCTCACTTTTTTTCCATGACGCATTGCAGGGGATGCTGGTGCCGGCGCGCGAAATCCATCACCTGGGTCACCTTGGTCTCGGCGACTTCATACGTATAGATTCCGCATTCCCCAACGCCGTGATGATGCACGTGCAGCATGATGCGCGTGGCTTCTTCACGGTTCTTTTGAAAGAAGCTTTCCACCACATGAATCACAAATTCCATGGGTGTGTAATCATCATTCAAAAGCAGCACGCGATATAGGTTTGGCCGCTTGGTGACTGTTTTTGTCCGGGTGACAACGACCGTTCCGGCGTCGCCACCGTCCTTGTCATAATCAGGTCCAGCAGTCATTTCCGTTACACTCGTATGTGTCACTCCAGCCCTAACCGTCTCATTTCCAATAGGCCCGCTTAGCATTCAGAGCTGGTCCGGGCCTTGATCTTACGCAGGTCACATTCCGCCGGATATCCGGCCTTTAGATATGTAATCCTGCCGCGCCCGAGGCACTTTCGCAATGGTCGATTTCATCAACATCTGGGCATTTGGTGTCCCGGATGCATCAGCATGTTGTCGATTACGGATGTAGGTCTCTAAAATCCGATTAAAAGACCGTGCTTTGAGCGAAAATCATCCAGCGTTCTCACCACAGCTGGGCAAAAAGAATAATTGGGTAAATCCTAAAAACAAAAAAACCCGGCCGTAACCGACCGGGTTTTCGAAAACTGAGCCCGGGGCACGCCCCCGGCGATGGCAGCTTACTTGCCGAATTTGCCGATGATGCCTTCGTACGGCTTGTAGGCGTCTTTGGACAGATCCGTGACCATTTCACCAATCTTCGTCATTTCGCCAACAAAGCTTTCGTAGGAAGTCTTCACATAGTCAGCCTGAGCTTCAAATGCGGTGTCCAGGGACTTGGAAGCAACCAGCTTCTCAACAGCAGCAGTGCCTTCTTCGAAGGATTTCTTCTGATAATCAGCAACCTCAGCAGCAATTGCCTGAAATCCTTTGCTCATGGAGCCGAATGATTCCATGGCCATGTCCATGCTGTCTTTGCTCATTTTCTGGATTTCATCGAAGTTGTTCATCATGTCGTTTGCCCTTCTCCGGCGAGCCGGTTGCCAGTGCCATATACTGTGACCCGTCTGGACTGTCCGGCGCGCTTATCGCTTTACCTAACGCAAGCTTCATAATGCGCTGCACAATTTCTGTCAAGGTGATTTTGCAATGCAAAAACAACTTATACGCGAATACTTTAAGTAAATCCCGAAAAGCTAATCACCCCATCGGCGGATGACAGCCGACTCTATCATCAAATCCGCAGCCGAGACACGTCCCCGCCCCAATATGCGCTGCCGGAGTTTTCGCAGCTAGATTTCCGCATCGCACAGGAAATGGGCAAAACAGAAGAAACAGCCCTGATTACGAAAAGAAAAAAAGTCCAAATATTCTTTGTCAGCCAAATATAACAAGAGAAAATTCAACACCTAAACTTCATGCCGCTTTCCCCGGAAACAAAAGAATTGCATTTGAAAATAATGACACAAAATTAGATCCACAATAACCCCAATGCATACATCAACCCTGACACCCAACTGGCCAAAGACCAAGTTTACACTTGATTAACCATAACAAAAAACAAAATTTTTAAGTGTTTTTCTGGTATCTCCTTTACACATTCGTAACCGTGATTCCATCAAATAGCACCTGAACTTCGCGGACGGCTCGAATGAACGGCCTGGGGCTGGCCGATCACCCCCGTCCACAAACAGAAACGCGTGACCCGAATTGGGAAAAGTAACAGTGTTAGGTATGCGTTCTTCACGCTCTGCGCGAATGATTGGCCGTCTCGGCAAGATGCTTGTCGTCGGCACTCTTGTGCTCTGCGCCCCAACCGTGGCTTCGGCCAATCCGAAATATGCTGGCATCGTTGTGGATGCCAAGACCGGCAAGACCCTTTATGCGGCCAATGCGGACGCCTACCGGTTCCCGGCCTCGCTGACGAAGATTATGACCACGTACATCATCTTCGAAGAGCTTGAGGCGGGTCGGCTTTCCATGTCCAGCCGTTTGAAAGTCTCAAAAAACGCTGCTGCTGAAGTGCCGTCGAAACTCGGCTTGAAACCGGGCAGCACCATTTCGGTGAAAGATGCGATTGGTTCGCTGGTCACCAAATCAGCCAATGATGTGGCAACCACCGTTGCGGAAAACATCGCCGGTTCCGAATCCGCATTTGCCAGACGGATGACCCGGACAGCCCGCCAGCTTGGCATGTCCAAGACAACCTTCCGCAACGCACATGGTTTGCCGAACTCGAAACAGCGGACCACTGCGCGCGACATGGCGACCTTGGGTCGTGCGATCCAGGAGCGGTTTCCGGAGTACTACAAACTCTTCAACACGCGGGTCTACAAGTACAAAGGCCGCCCTTTGCGCAATCACAACCGGCTTCTTGGAACCGTCCGCGGTGTCGACGGGATCAAGACCGGTTACATCCGGGCGTCCGGCTTCAATCTTGTGACATCGGTCAAACGCGACAACCGGCACATTGTTGCCGTTGTCATGGGCGGCCGTACCGGCGCACGCCGGAATGCCCATATGACCGACTTGATCGGCAGGTATCTGCACAAAGCCAGCAAAGGCCGCCGGACAGCTCCTTTGATTGCCTCCGCAGGACCCGTCTTTGCGTTTGATGCGGCTACTCTGAAGAGCCCGCCTCGTCCGGCCATAAAACCGGGTCGCGACATGGGGCCTCCAGTCACAGGTGCCCCGGTTGTTCTTGCAAGCGCATACGCACCGGCGAAGGCGCCTGAGGACGCGCTGGCCGCCAATCAGGTCCCCGCTCCCGCCCCAGTTCCCGGCTTCGGCAATCAGGTACCAATCCCGCCGAGGGCCGTGAAATCCCGCTTCAACGACACGTTCGCAGTTGCAACATCACTACCGCCGATTCCGAGAACCAGCCCGGACGCGTCGATCACGACACAGTCGATTTCAAAGACGGCTCTACTTCAGGCGGCGCGCCCGCAGGCGGGTATCGATCTGCCGGTCCGTAATGACGAGCAGGCTCCAAGCGCTCCGATCCCGGTACGCACTGTCGCAACTGAAGCCATTGAAGTCATCCCGGCGGCCGAAGTCGGTGCAACGCAGACAGCGTCATTGTCGCAAAAGATCGACGCATCTTCAGAAGAACTGGCGCAGGGCGATGCTGACGAAAATGAACGCGTTGACGTCGACACTGCCGAACCTGCTATCGCGGTCTCTGGCTGGCAGGTGCAAATTGCTGCCGCCGAAACTGAAGCCCAGGCTATGGCCCTTCTTCAGAGAGCTGAAGCACGGACCGGCAATGCCTTGAACAACCGCACACCTTTCACAGAGCCAGTCGAAGCCAATGGCACGACCCTCTACCGCGCCCGTTTTGCCGGGTTCGACAACAAATCTGCAGCCCGTCGGGCTTGCCGTACCTTGAAAAAGGCGAAATTCGCCTGCTTCGCCATCTATGAGTAATTGAGTAACGGATGTCGTTAATGTCTTCTGAGAAGCGTGTCTTTCGCCTCGTTGATTTTCGCCGCGAGGAAACCGGAGCCTCCTTGGTCGGGATGGACCCGCATCATAAGCCTGCGGTGCGCGGCTCGGATTTCCGCGTCCCCGGCATCGGGCGAAAGCCCCAGGATCTGGTAGGCCTCCTCATCTGTCATGGGGCCCGAGCTCGACGCGCCTCTCTCCCGATCTGTGGCATCCGCCTCGAAGTCTTCACGCCAACCGGCAAGCCTGCGGTCGAGATAAGCTTCGACTAACTTCAGGCTTTGATCGTCCTGATGAGCTTCCTGCCAAAAGGTCTGCAGCTCATCATCTGCCAGGTCATCCAGCCGACGGCCCTGAAAACTGCCGGCGAGGACCGTTCCCGATAAAGCACCCGTGTCATGGTCCAATTCCATTTCGACCATGGCAGACCGCACCTGAGACTGCTGCCCGGCAGTCTTTTGAGGATTGTAGCCCGACAAGTTCCGCAGTCCTGCCAACCCAAGCAGTGACAGCCCAAACCCAAACGCCGGGATTGCCAGGGCAAACCGGCCAGTCACCGCAAACACGCCCGCAAGAATCATCAAGAAAATGCCGCCATAGGTGCGGATAGACTGCGCGAGCCTGGCCGGGTTGGCCTGAACGAACTGCCGCATCATGGCAATGAAAACGACAAGCAGCACAAGGCCGAGAAGCAAATAGATCATGATGACGGCTTGAGTTGCTCCAACAACAATCGGGCGCCCTGCCCGCCTTTCTTTTCAAATGCAGTCAGCGCCTTGTGGCCGCCGCTGGCGAACACAGCAACCGCCTTCAAGAGCTCGGAGAGTTGACGCGCAGCACCGGCATCAAACGGACAGTAAGCTCCGTTCGTCAAGCGGGCGATTTCGCGAAACGCGCTCTCAGCAACCGGATCCCGGCCTTCTTGAAAAAGGAACATCGGCACACCCAGAAGGCCGAGCTGCCCCGCCTTGTCGCATAAGGTGTCGACGTTTTCTTCCATGCAGTCGCCGACATAAACAACCGCCGCAATTTTCTCTTTTTCTGCCGCGCTGATCGCAGCTGAAAGCACTTTACGGATCTGCGTGTGACCGCCTTGGCAGGTAATCCGGCTCATCACTCCGGCCAGTTCATGACCAGTTTCAAACCAACGCGAGGCTCTGCACTCGCCAAAACCGCGGAAGTAAACCAGTTTGATCTTCAGGCTGCCAATCGAAGCCGCTTCCTGAAACATCTCGCCCTGCAGCTGGCAAGCCGTGTCCCAGGTGGGTTGCCGACTCATTGTTGCATCGAGCGCGAAGATCAGCCGGCCGGAGGTACCCGGGGCTGGCCGCGGCGCTGACTTCACCTTGTCGAGAAAAGCGGACACATCAGCTTCAGTCGAACGGACAGTCTGATCCTGCCGTTTCGCCGGAGTGTTCATGCTGTCCCGTGTGTTTGCCAAGTTTGAGTGTCCCTTGTCCTGCCGTTCACATCACGAACTTGGTTGTTGAGACCGTCTACGTCAACGATTTTACCGCAATTGCCGCAGGCGGTTTGCGATCAAATGAGACAGAGTTCGGTAAGATCCCGCCGCATCCCATCCGGCATGTTCTGAACATCTCCCCCGGCCCGGATATCCTTGGGTGCATCTTCGGCCTTTAGATAGCGCCACCCTTGGAACGGCCGTTTCGGTTGATACTGTGTGAGGATCAACCGCGGTTCCAAGACCAGGTCGCAGCGCTTCACACCGGCGTCGTCCGTGAAGGGCCGGATATCCAAGAGATGCTGACGTGCCTGGATTTTTCCCTTGATGACCCAATAGAGGGACCCGCCATCCAGCAGCTCCTCACGCCGGGTCGGCACCATACGTGTGGTATGGGTGGTGTGCGCGCCAAGCCCGGCCGCCCGCGCCTGCTCGACGCGAAAGTCGATCCAAGCCTGAAGGCTCTCGACGCTATCGGCCCCCACACAGAGTTTCACAAGATGCAAGGTCATGAAACTGACCTATCAGTTAACAAAGCAAGGTCAAGAGAGCGACTGCCTGCAGCGGTGGATAGTGATTATAACAAACGCTCTCGCTCTTGCGCTTGAAGCGGCAAACCGGTCATTTCATAGAATGGATGTATTCGTTACAGGTGGCACGGGCGGGATCGGCTCGGCAGTGATCAAACAGCTCGTCGAGGAGGGCTGCCAGATCATCGGTCTTTCCAGGTCAGATCAATCTTCGGAAAAACTGCGCCACCTCGGCGCCTCGGCTTACCCCGGCGATCTGCGGGATCCCAGCACCTGGGTTGAGCGGGCAACGGCTTGCGATGCCGTCGTGCATATCGGAGCAACATTCTCGCCCGACATGGGCAGGGTTGACCGGATCGCCATGCTGGAGATGAAAAAAGCGGCTCGACATCGCAAACAACCGCTCAAGGTTGTTTATACCGGTGGGATTTGGCTGTACCCGCCCTGCAAGGGGGGAGATATGCTCAGTGAGAAGACCCCGTTTTCACCTCTGCCGGCTTTTCGCTTCATGAGCGAGAGCATCAAGACCCTCTCGACAGGGACAGATCTTGCCCTCTCGGTGATCCACCCTGCCCTCGTGTGCGGACCAGATTTTGGTCCGATCGCAGAGATGACGGCCGCCCTGAAAGCGAGCGGCCGCTTCGAAACAAGGGCTTCCACCGATACGTCATGGCCACTGGTCGAAGTTTCCGACCTTGCCCGGCTTTATGCGCTTGTACTCCGTCAGACCCGGTTCCGCATGTCCGTCATTGGAAGTGGTATTGGCGGTGTCTCCGTAGATCATCTGGCAAGCCATATCTCAGCGCGACATGGCAAGCCTCTGGAAATCATCACACAGCCCTCCCCGGAGGGTATTGATCCCGATCAGGACTGGGCGGCCGGTTACGCGCTTTCCCAATCGGCAGACAACACACACGCAAAACGGCTTCTTTCCTGGTCTCCGGAACACTCCACGATTGAAGATCTTGTGGTCACGCTCTCCAGGTAACTATGACCTCACAATGCGCGCGAAGACTTTATCAATATCCGTCCGGTAGCCTTCGGGGATCACTAACGGACCGGATGATCGACTTTGCGGCTTTTCCTCTCGCTCGTCCTGATTTGGATGCTCTCAGGTACTGTTCTGGCAGATACCACACAGCCGCTTGGGAAGTTTCATGTCATCGACACGGCCGGCTTTGTTGAGCGGGACGGCAACCGTGCGCCACTCACGTCCGATCTTGAGACAGGCGAACTGACGCTTCAAAGAAATGCGTCGGGCAATCTGGTTTTGACGGTCAATGAAACGGAAATCGAGCTTTTCGAAGTTGAGAACGGGCTCGCTGGTCTCAGTTGGAATGCAGGCAACACGTCCTTGCTGGATGCCAGGGACATTCTGGATCTGAGCCCTCACACGTCGCCAGAGCAAGTGCGTGCCTGGGGAGCGAATGTCGCATGGCCTGGTCAGGGCCAGGTCCAGCTCGTGCTTTTGCCGTTGCGCGAAAATGCTTACAGCGGCTTTTTGATCAGTCATCCCGGAAACAGCACCGTGGTGCGCCAGATGGAGCTCCGGAAAATTCTCGGACCGCCAAACCGCCCGGCACAAAAACCGACTGTCCCGGCACCCGTCTTGAATTGAACGCTTCAGAACTCGGGGATTTCACCGCCTGTTCGGACTGCCAGAAAGCAAAAAAGCCGCAGCGATCGCTCCGGCTTTTGTGTTTCGTGCGCCCTCAGGCTTATTTGGCGATGGCGACGGCTTGTTGGGCGTTGTCAACGTCGTTGAACAAAAGAACCATGGCGAGTGCGATGCCAACGGCACCTACTGTCCAGAGTGTTACGCTCCAACAAGATTTCTGCACGTTTTCGTCCATAAAATCCCTATATCGTTTTCAGCCGCTGCAAGCCGCTTCCGGCTGCAAATGTGGCGCGAGTGAGGCGAGGTGGTAAACGATCCCTTACCTGTTCGCAAGTGCAAAAATCCGGCATCAGTTCTGCAATTTTCACATTGCCGGATTTTCTTTTTATTTTTAGATGTTTAGTGGCACGTGAGGAGTTGCACATATGTTCATCAGGTTGCCGTAAACGTAAGACCCTGGCCCAAATTAAGTCCGATTCCATTGGCGCAGTGACACCAGATTTGCGGTTCTCTCTTCGCTCTCCCCCCTTATCACCACCACAGTTGCCTCTGGATTTTCTTCAGCAGCGCTTATGCTGGGCGGAGGTTCCCGATAAGATGCACAGGCTCCGCCACTATCGCTCTCCAAACCTCACGGACTTACATGCACGCCCTCTCTCAACTCGATTATGCCGCCGCCGGTCTGTTTCTGGTCGCCTGGCTCGGTTTCAACCTGCTGATTGATCTGGGCCCGCTGCGCAAGAAAACCTTGTCCTTTGCCATGGAAACGCAGCGGCGGAACTGGATGCTGACCATGGCAACCCGAGAGGTGCGCATCATGGACACCGCAATCCTGTCGGGACTCCAGCAAGGTACTGCCTTCTTTGCATCAACAGCCCTGCTGGCCATCGGTGGCAGCTTTGCCCTTCTGGATGCGACCGATCGCATTCTTCAAGTCGCTGGCGACCTCTCTATCCCGGTTTCGGACAGCCGGGCTCTCTGGGAGATCAAGGTGCTGGGGTTGATGCTGATTTTCGCTTACAGCTTCTTCAAGTTTGGCTGGGCCTATCGGCTTTTCAACTACGCCAGCATCGTCATGGGGGCTGTTCCGGAACGCAGCCAGGGCGATCCGGACGCCATTCGTGAAATTGCCGGAAAAGCGGGCGAGCTCAATGTTCTGGCAGGCCGCCACTTTAATAGAGGCCAGAGGGCGCTCTTCTTCGCCATTGGCTTTCTGGGATGGTTTGCCGGCCCGATCGCCTTCGCGATCCTGACCGTCGCCGTGTTTTTGGTGCTCCTGCGCCGTCAGTTTTCTTCCAAAGCCCGCGCGACCGTAATGTCCGGGCATTTGTCGAACGTTTCTCCAGACGTCAAATTGGGAGAATACACCGACACCGGATCATCAAACCCCTTCACGTGATAACTGCCAAACAGTCCTGAACGGCAGCCCATGAGGCCCGCAACATTGTCGGACACGAGCACCTCGCGGCCC
This sequence comes from Roseibium sp., assembly GCF_965276855.1. Lineage (GTDB taxonomy): Bacteria > Pseudomonadota > Alphaproteobacteria > Rhizobiales > Stappiaceae > Roseibium. Next base: position 4,744,392 of record NZ_OZ255700.1, on the reverse strand, counting down.
AGGTCCTTGGCCAGTTCCGCAATGCGCGCGGCGAGATTGACGGCTGGCCCGACAACCGTGAAATCAAGACGCGTTTCGCTGCCGACATTGCCATAAAAGACATCGCCGGCATGCAAGGCGATCCCGACGCTCATGTCCGGTGTCACCATGCAGGTTTTCTGCTGATTAATCTCTCCGATCTTCTTCAGCGTGTCCCGTGCAGCCAACAAGGCATTATACGCAGCTGACTTTGCTTCCTCTTCCGTCTCATATGGGAAGATGGCCATCACCTCGTCGCCGATGAACTTCAGCACCTCACCGCCGTGAGCCTCAACGGCTTCGGTCATCGCACCGAAGTATTTGTTGAGGAACAGAACGAGTTTATCGGCAGGCAGACTGTTGGACAGACGGGTAAACCCGCGGATGTCGGCAAAGCTGATCACGGCTTTGATCCACTCGCCCTCACCGCGCCGCGTGGTTCCATCCAGAACCTTCAGGCCAGCGCGCGGACCGACATAAGTATCGAGCACCGTTTCAGCAGTGCGACGCAGCGTTTTGAGTTCGCACACCAAGGCCAACGGCCGCATGATCGAATCGAAAACACTCAGATTCGCGCCAGAAAAACCTCTGGGGGCCTTCGTCGCGAAGGTCGCAACCTTCACAGAGCCATCGGAGAAAGGCATCGGCAGAGCGATGTAATCGGTGTAGCCTTCTTCACGGAGTTCCTGGCAAACCGGAAAATCATCGTCGGTGCCGGCACAGTTTGCGATGTCGACCCGAACCGGTTGTTTTGTTTCATGAACACGCTTGATAGGGCTGCTTTCGTAGTTTGCATCGGCGTCTTCGCCAGGCACATAGCGGCGCAGCTCACGTGTGCCTTCGCTGTCCCAGATCGAGCCTTCCGCCCGGACGTTCGGATGAACGATCCAGATACCAGTTGTCGCACGATCAACCGGCACGCCACCCGCCCGCAGCCGCTGCGCAAGTTCACTAACGATTTCAAGAGTGCCGTCCAGCTGAGGTGCGTCGCTATAAAGCCATTGCACCACATCTGCCGCGACAAGCGGCGCTTCGAGGACCATCTGCCCGCCCTTACTTTTCAAATGAGATAGACCTCATGTGGGTCTCTTAACCGGAGAATAAAAGTGGTGTTTTGCAAAAACTTTAAACTGGTTAAAGAATCATCGGGCCTGGAAACAAGGCACTGCTTCGGCCGGTCAGCCAATAAACCGCCAAGCCGATCCACTCCCGAACACCAATGTCAACGCGCCGCAATCCCTTGGACGCACCATCAAACCCAAGCCCCCAATCCGCGCCACCGCGGGTTCGGTAGTCAACAGGATAGGCCGTCACACCGGTCCATCCGGCAGCTTCAAAAACACCCATGGACCGCGGCATATGGTACGCCGAGGTCACCAAAAGCCAGGTCTGTCCCGGCTTTGGATCGACCAGCTTTTTCGTGAGAACAGCGTTCTCCCAGGTATTGCGGGATTCATCTTCCAAAATGATGCGTTCTGAAGCGATTCCAAAATCGTCAAACAGGCGCGACGCCCCTTCGGATTCCGTCGCCTGGCCCGTGATGATTGTTCCTTGTCCCCCGGTGTGAATGATCAAGGCCTCAGGCAACTGCTTGGCAAGCCGGGCAGCAATCGTCAGCCGTTCCCCGGAAACGGTCAAAGCCGTCTCACCACGCGCTCCTGTGACCACCGTATCGACCGCACCGCCCAGAATGATAACGCCGTCGTAAGATCCGAGCTCTCCCGGTCTGGAAAACCTGTCTTCCAAAGGCTGGATCAACAAGTTTGCTGCCGGGGAAAACCCGCAGATGACGAGGCCAATTGCGCCAATCCAAATAAACCGCCGTCCCCACTTTTGAAGCCGTTTCCTCATCGACATCACCAAGCCGAACACGACCAGCGCGATCAGGAAGTTGGACGGCTGAATGAAAAAGGCGGCAATCTTGGAAAGATAGAAGAACATCTACTTAAATCACTCCGGATCCCAGACCGGCCCCCAGGCGGCGTTGATCAGCCGGCCCCCAGGACTGCCCAAGGCGGAAATTTGAGCCATCTCGCCGCTGTCCAACTCGAAATCGAAAATGTCGATATTGGCTTTTAGCCGATCCGGATTGCGGCTCTTCGGAATGGCGATGACATTCGGCTGCTGCACGTGCCATCGCAATGCGATCTGAACCGGCGACTTGCCGTACTTCTCAGCCAAATCGCGGAACAAGCCTTCTTGGTCCACCCGTCCTTTGACGATTGGACAATAGGCCGTCAGTGACATTCCAAGGTCTTGCGTCGTGCGCAAGAGGGTCCGTTGGCTCAAGAAAGGATGATACTCAACCTGATTGGTCACCAGCTGGCCCCCAGCAAGGTCTTGTGCCTCCCGCAACAAGTCTGACGGAAAATTGGACACACCGATCGACCTTGCGAGGCCGCGGGTCTTGGCCTCCACCAGGGCGCCGATGGTTTCCGCGAGCGGTATATCGGGATTCGGCCAATGAACGAGCAAAAGGTCGACATAATCGGTTTGAAGCTTACGGAGACTTGTCTCTGCCGACATTTTGAAGGCATCGGTGGACAGTTGATCCCACCAGACTTTGGTGGTCAGGAAGAGGTCTGACCGGTTCTTTCCGGATACGCGGATCCCCTCACCCACCTCACTTTCATTTTCATAATAAGCTGCCGTATCCACATGGCTGTAGCCGTTTTGTAAAGCAAATGACACAGTCTGCGAGCATTGTGAGCCGCGCAAATCCCAGGTTCCCAATCCAACTGCCGGGATCGATACGTCGAGAACAGATCTGAAAATCATTGTAAATTCTTCCAAGGATGAAACAGCTGTGATGACAGTCACAGCCATCATTAACGAACACGGTAAAACTGCCCGCAACGTTCGCAAAGATGGCCGGAGACAATGATATGACATTGTATATGAAAATTGGTGGCAGAAAGGCAGTCTTGGCTGCTGTTCCCGCCCTCAAAGAACGCCTGGATGCAGACCCCTGCTTTGACTTGTCTGCGCTAAGGGGAGAATTCGACACATCCGGAGACCTGTGCGAGTTCCTGGTGTTCCTGTTCGGAGGCGCCCCGTTTTATGACGGCAAACCCGTGACGGACCTTTTGTCTCCGCTCTGCGACTGCGACGATGTTTATGGCCGTTTTGTAGACCATCTCGTGGCGGTATTGCTTCGCAATGCGTTAAGTGAAGAAAACGAAGCGGAACTGCGATCCCTGATGGAAAGGCTTCGGCCGCATGTTCTGGCGCCCAGGCCCACTGCCCCGGTTCTGGTTTATTCCGTAGACAGCGACCAACTGCGTGCCTGATATGTCAAACAAAAACGCCGGTGACTTCCATCACCGGCGCTTTTCGTTCAAAGACTGAAGCAATCAGCCAAGCTCGTTGACATTCGTCACGACTTTGCCGACGAGACCATAGTCAATGCCCTCTTCCGGGCTCATCCAGTAGTCACGATCAGTGTCTTTTTCGATGCGCTCGATCGGCTGACCCGTCGCATCCGCGAAGATCTTGTTCAAACGATCGCGCATCTTGATGATTTCTTTGGCCTGGATCTCGATGTCCGTTGCCATGCCGCCAGCGCCACCAGACGGTTGGTGCAACAAAAACCGGGTGTTCGGCGTGCAAAAGCGCAATTCTTTCGGCACGGAGACGTAGATCAGCGCCCCAGCACTTGCGACCCAGCCCATGCCAAGAATCCGCACTTCCGGAGAAATGAACTTGATGGTGTCGTGGATCATGTCACCGGATTCAACATGGCCACCCGGAGACGACACGATGACGGTGATCGGATCATTGGAAACCTGTGCCAGCGCCAGAAGGCGGGCGCACACATCACGGGCCATGTCCTGGGTCACCGGACCTGTAATCAGGACGGTGCGCGCTTCGAACAGATGCTTGTCGACCTGGATCGACGGTTGGGCTTTGGACTTGTCCTCGTCGTCATCGTCGAGGCGTGCAGGCACCGTGGTCGAATAGTTTTTCATGCGCAGGATTTAGCTCCCTTGGCTGTTGTGCCGGTCACGACCGGCGGTTCTTTCCGGTCTGGTCAGCGCGCCGAGCCGAACCGGTTTGTCCCATGTGTAAGCGAAGAGCTGCGCTCTCGCAAATCTTGTCAGCGTTCTTAAGCCGAAAAGAGTTATCAGACCGGCAACATATGCTCACAAAGACGCTTTTCAATCCGGCCGGTGTGGATGAATGGGGAGTTTGTTGCCACGACGCCCCGCGATCAGATGCCAGGCCAGCATCATCCCGAATGGCAAAGACGGCCAGACAAACCACAGAGTCGACAGCCCCGACGTCAGCAAATTGAGGACGAAGAAGAAGCCGATCATGAAAACGCAGGACTGGACCCGTCTCGGCTGGGACCGTATCCACCGGCGCGCCTGTTCAAATCCGTTCGCCACCGCCTGCGTGTCTTTTTCCCAATTGCCACGACTGTTGGGTTCAGCAGAGCCCTGCAAATCGTCCTCTTTAGATCCAGCGGTCTCAGGAGAGTTCCGGCCGCCCAAGCGCACAGAGAACGTCTGCACTGGCTCGGAGACGTTCTTGACCTGCTTTGGACCAAGGGGTTCGAAACCGAGCGCCAGTTTTGTGCGGACCTGATCGTAAACCGATTGCGACAGCATGATGCCGCCCCTTGGGGCCAGTTCCTGCAGCCGCGCGGCGACGTTCACGCCATCACCATAGATGTCATCGCCCTCAATCATGATATCGCCGAGGTTCAACCCGATCCGGAACTCCATGCGGGTCGCGTCCGGCAACTCGGCGTTCTTATGAGACAGCTCGTTCTGGATTTCGACGGCGCATTGGACCGCCTCAATTACGGATGAAAACTCCACGATGACCGCATCGCCCCATGTATTGACGATGCGCCCGTTATGGCGGGCTGTGAGGGACGACATAATGCTGCGGTAGGTTTTAAGACGATTGAGCGTGCCGTCTTCATCCTGCTCCATAAGCCTGGAATAGTGTGCAACATCTGCACACATGATCGCGGCCAAACGGCGCTTCGCCCGTTCCATCCATCTACCCCTGATTGCCCGGCAGCCGATAACAAACTTGTGACTGGCACCTGAGTTAGGAATGGGAATCTTTGGCTGGAATTGCAAGGAAAAACCTTTGTCAATTGTCGCAATGCCAACCGTCAGATGAGTTCCGGTCGCAGTATCTTATTGCGTTTCAGCCAGCGTTCTCAAAGCGTTCAGCGCATCTTCGGCCCGTTCTTCAGGAACAAAAACATGGTCGTGAAAAAACGCCGCGACCACGTTTGCCGGTATGCCGTTTTCCGCCAAGGCTTTGGAAACAGCAGCCGTCAATCCAACTGCCTCGAGCGACGAATGCACCGTGAGTGTAATCCTACGGAACCATTCTGCCTCTGCCAGTCCGAGTTCCCGCGCCCGCTCCAACGGAAGTATGGCTGTCATGCCTTCCGTTTCGGAAAAAAGACCGATCGGTTCGTACTCCGCGAGTTCAACGAGGCTCTTGGTTGCGAACGTGCAGAACACATACGGCTCGGGATCAAGCATCGGCCGCATATGGGAGATCAGGTTTTGAAGATCGGTCTCACCAGTCATGATTTTCATTTCTATCAATCAACTGAATTTCTAGAATCGTGGCCATCTTCCCCGCCCCGCATGCCGGCCTGCAACATGCCAATAAACCAAACCGGCGAGCGCACCCGCGCTCATAAACGACGCAAGATCAAACAGAGAATACACTTGGCCGTCTATCACTATGGTGATCCAAAAACCTATAAGAGCACCGGACAACGTGTAAAAGATCCAATGTTGAATGTGAAACATCTCTGCTGTTATGAGAATGAGGGTGACGGGCAAAATACTCAGAGCGTAAGCAAAGAATACCAAAACAAGTGTCACCATGAAGACAACGAATATCGAACCAGCTGGCCGGTCAGTTGCCTCTGAGAAATAGCCAGATAGCAATAATAGAAAAATCAACAATAGTATTGCTGCTGTGACGCATCCACAAAAATACCCTTTCATTATCCGCCAGAGGGCAAACTCTTCATGTGCGGTCACCTGTTTCCCCTGCCACAAACTTCCAAAGCCCGAGACTAAACACCGGCTAAAAACACAACAAGCAGACCACTGCCGATGGCCAACAGCTTCTGCAGCGGTTTTGTGAACCCGATCACGCCAAAGGAAATCAGGGCGAGACCGAGCCCGATCTTGGCCGCAGCCAACATCGCGAAAGTTGGCGCTTCCGACAGGGCAATCACCGACGGGTTGGCGATCATCGCCAAGGGAATGACGTAGAGCCCGATGCCCAGCGCCATCGCCGTGAAGGCCACTTTCAACCAGTTTTCGCCGATCATCCCGGCTGCAATGAAAACCGCCCCACAGACTGGGGGCGTGATGGTAGAAATCAGCGCGAACCAGAACACAAACAAATGCGCCTGAAGCGGCTCAAGGCCTTGCTCGATGAGGGCTGGTCCAGCGACGGAGACACAGATGACGTAAGCCGCTGTCGTTGGAACTTCCATGCCCAAAACCAGACAGGCAATGCCTGTCAGCAATAGCGCCGGCCACAAATACCCCCCAGACCCGGAAAGGATCAACGAGGTGATCTTCACCCCGAGCCCGGTAATCGCGAGAACACCGATGATGATCGAGGCGCAGATGATGATCGAGGCGATGACGGAGACTTGGCGCGCTGCATTTAAAAAGGCGCTTTCCAACCGACCGAGGACCTCCTTGCCCGAAGCCACACCTTTCGCAGTAAAAAACAGAAGGACAAAGCCTGCCAGAATGGCGAGGCAGGCCGCATATTGCGGGGTGTATTTCGCACCAAACATTCCGTAAAGCAGCACCGCAAACGGCACCATGAAGAAAGCCGAGGTGATGAGCACCTGGCGGACCGGTGGCTGATCCTCCTTCGCAACGGCTTTCAGATCATGATGACGGGCATAGGCGTTGATCCCGATCCAGACCGCGAAAAAGTAGAGGATCGCTGGCAACAGCGCGGCCATCATGATCTGCGTGTACGGCACCCGGGTCAGTTCGACCATGACAAAGGCGCCTGCCCCCATCAGCGGCGGCATGATCTGGCCACCAGAAGACGCAACAGCCTCAACAGCGCCAGCCAAACGTTTGGGGTATCCCAGCCGGGTCATCGCCGGCAGAGTGATTGCGCCGGTTGAAGCGACATTCGCCGACGCCGAACCGGAGATGGACCCAAAAAGGGCCGAAGACAGCACGGACACCTTCGCCGCACCGCCCCTGAGACGGCCCGCGGCGGCCGCTGCCAGATTCATGAAGCCTTGGCCCGCTTCCCCGGCATTCAAGACCGCCCCGAAGATCACAAAGATCGCAACCACATTGACCGACACCCCGGTCAGGCTGCCCCAGATCCCACCTTCTGCGATGGTGAGGGTTCCAAGAAAGCTTGCCAAAGGTGTTCCGGAATGTCCGAATTCACCTGGAATGTGTTGCCCGAGCAAACCATAAGCCAGCGCGAGCGCTGCCACGATCGGCAGTGGCCAGCCGATCGCCCGGCGGGCACCCTCCAAAACCACGATCAAAAGAAGTGCCGCCAGCCAATACTGAAAAGAGCCTTCCAGAAAGCCGTATTGATCGGACAACATGTCCTGATTGATTGCCACCCAAAGGCATGCAGCGACACCGAGGACACAAAATAAAGCGCCGCTTGCACGCTTGAGCAGTCCGCCTTCAACGAACAGGAAAATCCACGGCAAGGCCAAAGCCAGGTGCAGCGGCCGGCTGACAAGGTTCGGCACCAGGCCGGAAAAGATAAGTCCGAGGTGAAACACCACGAGGACAACGGCAAGGCAAAGCATGAGGGATCGCCAGACAGGCGACGTCGGGGTGTCAGTGCTGATCATGGAAACTGTTCAAAAAAGAGAGATCCGGCGCCAAATGAGCGCCGGACCGGGAGACAATTGAGTTACTTTTGAGCATCCGTGAGATCGATGCCCGCTTCCTGGTAATATCGGACGGCACCTGGGTGGATTTTGCCGGTGATATTTTCCATCAGGCCCTGGTCAACGCCGTTCCACCAAGCTGCACCCTCACCCATCTTCGCCTTCTGCTCCCAGAAAGTCTTGGTCAGGGCGTAGGCCGTGTCGTCGTCCATCGCAGTCGTGGTGAAGGCGACCACCGGCAAGGATGTCGTGGTGATGTCCTCGCTCTGTCCGGCATAGGTGCCGGCTGGAATGACCAGCTTGGCCCGCTTGGATTGCGCGATCTGATCATCAGACAATGAAATGACATTCACTCCGGTCGATGCAGCTGCTTCAATGACGTTCGGCGCCGGCCAGGATCCGGCGGTTACAAATCCATCGATTTGGCCATTCTTCAGCGCTGCAACCGCGTTGGACAGTTCAACCTCGGCAAGATCGACCTTGCCTTCCAGGCCGAAGAGCTTGAGGTACTTTTCACCTTCACGCGCCCCAAAAGAGCCTTTGCCGAGCAGGATGGTTTTGCCTTCCATACCTGCAAAATCGGTCACACCGCTGTTTTCGGACATGACAAAGTGCATGGTCAGCGAAGGGATCGGAAAAAGGGCGCGGATCTCGTCAAATTTCGGATCGCCCTTGCCCTCGAACATGGCTTTGCCGCCCTGGGCAAGCCTCACGAGCACCGGTGGCGTCGTGAAGACATAGTCTCCGCCGCGCGCGCGGGCTTCCATCACGTTTTGAACAGAGCCCTGGCTTTCTTCAACGGTGACGATGATATCGCCATTGCTGCCTTCCTTGACCGCTTCTGCGATCTGAACGCCCATTTGGTAGTAGGACGAGGTGGACTTCGCCGACTTGTAAGTGATGCGCGTTTCCGCTTGTGCTTGAACAGCACCAAACGACAAAGACAGGCCAATGGCCAGTTTCAAAAGACTGGTTTTCATGCGTTCGCTCCCTATGGTTTTGATCAACGTTATTGGGAGCGCATCCAAGGCGCAATGCTATTACAAGCAGAAATGGTACGTCGGTTGTTCAAACCGGATCAGCTTGACCATAAAACGTCCAATAAACATCAGAAGCCCAAGCCGGAAATTATCCGGCAGTCCAAGGCCGTTCAGGCGATGGTCGGCTCCCAAATTCCTTTGACAGGCTCGGCTTCTGAGTCTCCCGGCCATGGCGGCATGGAGATACAAATGAATTTCAGCGGCTGTTCGCCGTCGCAGCGGTATTGAAACGCTGTCCCAACCGGAATGTCGATCGACACTCCAGCTTCCAAAACCACCGTCTCTTCACGCCCATCCCTGGCACGCCAGATTTGACCGCGTCCCTCCAGCACATGCCAGAACTCACTCACCGTTTTGTGGCGCGTTGGCTTGTTGATCTGCCCGGATGGAACAGTGCTGTGGATCATGTTGCCGGTCTCGCCATCCATGATGAAGCGGATCTCGGCACCTGCAGGCGACATGGCATCGGGCTTATCAGCCAACGTTGTGGTTTTCATTGGCCCTCCTGGCCTTTCAGGTTCAAGGCCATATTGCACAAGAGTTCGAACATGATCGACACGCCCAAGAAGGCCGTTCCGCCGCTTTGATCGAATGGTGGCGACACTTCAACAAGATCCGCTCCGACAATATTGACCCCGTCGAGCATGCGCGCGACTTGCAGCGCTTCAAATGAGTTCGGCCCGCCCACTTCCGGAGTGCCGGTGCCTGGTGCAAACGCCGGATCGACAAAATCGATGTCGTAGGAGACATAGGTCGCGCCTTGACCGGCGATCTCCTTTGCCTCCGCCAGGACATCCTGCACCCCGCGGGCGAAATACTCCTCGATGGCAATCACCCGAATGCCGACACTTTCGGCAAAGTCGCGGTCTTCAAAATCATAGGCCGTACCCCGGATTCCGATCTGCACGACCCGTTTGGAATCCAGCAGCCCCTCCTCGACCGCGCGCCGGAAGGGCGTTCCGTGGGTGTATTGCATGCCGCCGAAATAGCTCTTGAACAGATCCGTATGGCTGTCGAAATGGATCATCCCAACCGGGCCGTGCTTGTTTGCAATTGCTCGGAGTATCGGCAGGGAACACAGGTGATCACCACCCGCTGTCAGCGGTACAACACCCGCCTCCAGAACGTCATCATAGAACGCAGTCATGCGGTGAAGGCTGTCGTCAACGCTTGCCGGGTTGGGGCCGACATCACCAAGATCCGCGCAATTGACCAGTTCAAACGGCCGGACTCCGGTGTCCCCGTTTTGGGCCCGGATCATTGTCGAGGCATCCCGGAGCTGCCGCGGACCGTGGCGCGGCCCCGGCCTGTTGGTCGTGCCGCCATCCCATGGCGCCCCGATCAGCCCTATATCCACGTCTGCCAGCCGGGGACTGTCGAGTTCGACATGCGGCAGCCGCATGAATGTCGGCACACCGGCAAAGCGCGGCAGGTCAAACCCGGAAACGGGCTGAAAGAACGGATCTGACATGAACAACTCCCAAGGCGAGACGGCTGGAGCAAAAGGTGTCTGATTGAACATAACCAGACTTGAACCCGTCAAGGGACTTCTTATTTGTCGGTCACGCGGACGTCCGCGTATTCCCTAAAAAATCAATCCGGGACGACCCGAGCATGGAGACAAACATGGCTTGGGTCTTGTTGTTATTGGCCGGCCTTTTGGAAATCATATGGGCGTATGCGATGAAACAGTCGCACGGCTTCAGTCGCCTCTTGCCAACCCTCGTTATGGCGGTCGCCATGGCCGGCTCTTTCGGCCTACTTGCAGTTTCGATGCGCAGCTTGCCGCTCGGAACGGCTTACATGATCTGGACCGGGATTGGTGCGATTGGCGCTTTTGCTGTCGGTGTCTGGGTCCTTGGCGAAGCAATCACCCCGCAACGGCTGATCGCCGCACTGCTGATCGTCGCTGGCATGGTGACCATGAAACTGTCTTGATCACACCGCCAGCAACAGAAAGACCGGATCGGTGTGGGCTACCACTCGATCCGTTCACCCATGTGATCAAAATAGCCGCCGGTCTCAGCCGGTGTCAGGCCATTGATCACCGACAGCAGGCGTTCGGCGGCCTTTTCGGGCGCCTGCACCTCCAGACCCGATTTGGCAAACCCTTCGGTCAAAGGTGTCCGCACGGTTCCAGGATGCAGCGCCACACAGGCCGCTTGCGGTTTGCGCCGCGCGAGCTCAATGGACGCGGTCCGCACAAGCTGATTAAGGGCCGCTTTCGATGCCCGGTAGCCGTACCAGCCCCCCAGATTGTTGTCTGAAATGGATCCAACCCGCGCCGACAGTGTTGCAAAGACGCTTTTGCCTTCCTTGGGCAGGAGCGGAAGGAAATACTTCATCAAGAGCGCCGGACCGATGGCGTTGATGGCATAAGATTCTGCAAGCGCTTGGGGGTCCAGCTCCCGAAGGCTCTTTTCCGGCTTGCGATCGCCGAGCGTCAAAGCTCCAGTTGCATCAAAAACGAGCCGCAGATCATCCCCCTGCCCGGCAACCCATTTGGCAGCGGCTTGAATGCTGGTCTCGTCGAGCAAATCCAAACCGGGATGTGTTCTGCGGGAAAGGCCAACCACGCGGTCATAAGGCCCGGTTTCATCGAGCACCCGCACCAAAGCGGACCCGATACCGCCCGTTGCCCCAATCACAATTGCCAAAGTACCCATAGATCGTCCTGTTGCGTTTATGTCGTTACGCAACAACGGCCGATCGGGATTTGTGGCAATTACGGCAATTTCACGTGGCAAGATGATCGTTCGGAGTTGAATGAACCGCTTAACTTCAACTTAAAATATTTTTCCTAGTCAGAACCACAACCATTGCTCACAAAGTGAAATTGTCATGGAAAGATTCCTTCGTCTGATTATCAGTCTCTCGTTGGGCGGTTTGGTCACGCTAATCGGCTTTGCAATGACCGGTTATTCGGTACTTCAGATTTATGGAGCATATCGTGACTACAGCGACTTCGCGGAAAAAAGAGCCGTACTCGAACTGGCTAGTGCACTGAGTGGTCATACCGGGTATTTCGAAATAGCTGAAAAAGTCTTTTTCCTCATTGGGTTTCTGCCGCTAATATTAATCATACCGGGCGTTTTCCTTTTCGGGTTTGGCGTCAGGCTCATGATCCGAAGAATACAAATGGGCCTACCAGAAGCGGCGCAAAGACCTAAAAGTGAAGCAGAACTTTGGGGAAGCACCGCGATATATGGTTTTGGCGTTCTTATAACCGCACCGGCTCTGATTTTTGGTGTGATCGATGCCCCAGAGACATTCTCCTGGGCGTTACATTCAAAGGAAACTGACGGGAAGGCCGTCAAAGTCTGGCATAGCGAAAACACCGGGAGTAATGAACACGAACTTTCGAGAGTCCGAATTGAATACACCACCCTCGAAGGCAAAACAGAATTTGGGGAATTTGAAGCCAGAGAAGCATTTGCCCAAAATTTGACCCATCACCCGGACATAAAAATCGCATACGTGCCTGGGAGACCCAAACAAGTTTATCCAGCGAATAGAGTCCCCAGCATATACAGCGTCTTATGGGCCTTCATTTGGAGATTGGGAATGCTCTACTTGGCGATTTGCGGCCTTCTGGCAAACTTCATGCCTGAAAAAAGCCAAAGAGATCGCCGGTTTGACACTGCGGGCATTTCACCCGCTGCATCCGATCCTCAACCTCGACCAACCAATCAATTTCCCAGACAAAAGAGAAGCGGTTTTGGCCGTCGGGGGACGTCTTAAGACGTTTGGAAATTGTCTACGAAAACACCTGATATTTTGAATATGGAATGCCCCAGCAAGATTTTACTGGGGCATTAAGAACCTTGGCGTTCTGCTTCACACTATCGCAAGTAAATATCCCTATCCGATATGCCTTGAGACATCAGGTGCAGGTGATGTTCACATTGAGTTTGGCGTCACCATTTTCCTGCATGGAAAAGGTGATCTTGCCATTGGCATCTTCGAACACGCCCGATCCGCCGAGCACGTCTCGGGTCTGGTCATTGGCGATCGTGCGGGTTTCCGGTGAATGAACCGGTTTATCGACCGTGTAAGCTCCCGAGCGGGCATAGAGATTGCCGTTTTCAAAGCTCAGCACAACATCGGACGCCAGCCGGACCTGACCTGCATCATCTTCACCGAGGACCCGGGTTTCCCATTCAACTGAGCCGACCGCGTTGCCGTTGTTGTCGACAAGATCGCTGTGACCGATCCGAAGATCGCCGGGCAACGGCGTATCGGATCCGTGTTTTACCACCTTGACGATCCGGTGTTCATTCATCGGCGCTGTAACCGAAAATGGTTGGCATTGTTCAAGTGCGTGTGCACTGCCAATTCCCAATGCTGCGGTGGCGAGTGTTGCTGTGATGAGTGTTTTTTTCAGGGGCATGTCATTCCTCCATGAGTTTGTGCCGTCCAATGCACTGGAGATGCGACCACCCGTTCATATATTCAATAATTATTTCAAATGTTTAATCATTAAATTTACTACAGGAAACCATGATCTTATTGAAAGGTAATCAAACAAAATAAATCTATATTTTATGTAACTTTCCGTGCCATGTAATCCGAGAACCAACCAGCATACCGAACCTGCAGTTCCGCACGGCGCCAGTCCTGTCCGGTGATAAGTCCACGGCAGCGATCAGTGCCGCAAGCGCATTCCATTTCCCAGTCATCGTCATCGCCCGTTGCATAGTCAAAGCTGAGTTCTTCACCTTCCTTGATATCCCGCATCGCATGAAACGCAATCTGGCCCCGGATTCCGAGATTCGGCTCACAAGAATGATTGAGGTGCATCATCGAACCTTCGCGCTCCTCGGCTGAAACCGGCCCAATAAACAGGTCGTCGCCGATCTGGATCTCTGCCGGTCCCAAACTCCTTGCAAGTTCGTCGCGCCTTGCACGATCAAACACATGACCGCCTTTGACGACAACCAGCTCACCGTTGCTGATTGGCGCAATGGCAAAAAGACCGCGCCCTTCAATTCTGCTGCGTCGCTTTTCCACCTTTGGCGAAAACCAGGTCATCGTCATTTGTGCCAGAATTCCTTCAAAAATCGTTTGGCGAAACTGACCGATATCATCTGGTCATGAGCTCTCACTAACACACCGCCTTGCCCGGTGTTCCAGAAACAACCGGTCTGCTTTCGCCTGTGCCAATGCGATTGCCTTTGCATAGGCCGAGTGCGCCTTGCCGAGGTGTCCCGCGCGGTAAAGCAGTTCCGCCTTGGCGGCATAAAGAGGCTGATAGTCAGAGAGATCCGGCTCCAACGCCGCAATCAGCTCCAGTGCCTCGTCGAGGGCGCCGATCTCTGCCAATGCCACCGCACGGTTCAAGCGGACCACATCCGTCGGCTCGAAAACCAGCAACTCGTCATAAAGCAACAGGATTTGCGCCCAGTCTGGTGATGCGCCTTCACAATGGCAGGCGGCAATCGCCGCTTTGATTTGGTAAGGCCCAAGTTTTCGGCGCGCCAGGGCAGTTTCGACCAGCGAGATGCCGTCTTGCAGTTCTGCCGACTTCCAGAGCCCCCGGTCCTGATCGAGAAAGGCAACGCGCGCTCCTTCGCCGTCAAACCGTGCGCCACGTCGCGCATAGTTGAGTGTCAAAAGCGCAAGGCACCCTTCGATCTCCGGGTCACCAGGCCGAAGTTTGTTCAATATGTTGCATAGGAAGATAGCTTCGTGTGCGAGACCGCGTTGATCGTCTTCAGGTGCAGATAATCCTGTTGTGAAGATTAGATAGACCACACCCAAAACGGCATCGAGCCGTTCTGCCCATTGCTCGGGACCCGGCACTTCATACGAGATACCTGCCCCGCCTAGCTTCGCTTTCGCACGGGACAACCGCTGTCCCATGGTGGTCTCCCGGTCCAGGAAAGCGCGCGCGATTTCCCCAGTCGTCAGCCCGCCCAAAGTGCGAAGCGTCAGCGCCATTTGGGATTTGGTTTCCAGCACCGGATGACAGCAGGTGAAGATCAGGCGCAATCGCTCATCCGGGATATCATCGTTTTCCTCAAGCCCGGACACCTCATCCATCATCATGGAAAGGTCCGTCTCGGCACGATCGACTGTTTGCTTGCGCCTGATGCGATCAATTGCCTTTCGATAGGCAACGTTCAGGAGCCAGGCCTGGGGAGATTGAGGCAGACCATTGCGCCCCCAGTGAGAGACTGCGGACACCATGGCATCCTGGAGGACGTCTTCGGCGAGTTGAAAATCCCGCAATTTGCCAATGAGGATAGATAATAACCGCCCCCGCTCGTCCCGGGCGAGGCCACCCAGGACTTTGGTAACTGCGATGGCATTTGAAGCGGAGGCGGTCATGGAACCTTCCAGATGGTTTAGGACACGACCGTCAGTCAGCGTCAGGATAGTCCATCACTGGCCGTACTTCGACCGTCCCGTATTCCGCGCTCGGGATCTGAGCGGCATAATCAAGGGCCGCATCAAGATCCGGAACGTCGATGAGATAAAACCCGCCAAGGTGCTCCTTGGTCTCCGCAAACGGTCCATCCATGGTTTCCACTTTTCCGCCGCGCACACGCAGCGCTTTGGCAGTCTCGGCTTCTTTCAGCCCCTCGCCTGCCAGCATGACACCGTCTGCCGTCAGTTTTTCACTCAAGGCAAAATAGCCGGCCATCATTTTTTCAAATTCGGGAGTGCCATAAACCGGCTCGCGGGCGGGGTCTGCATAGATCAACATCATGTATTTCATACTGAAATCCTCGTTTCTTCAGTGTCAAAAACTGTCAAAATCCAAAATCGGGCCGCGAGCAGACTTGTTCTTTTCCGACCAAATCGCAAGACGCTTGCTCCCAAGGCATCCTTGAGCCGATCGGAGGAAGTGAACACGTCACACCCATCCCGATCCGTTAAAAGCTCCTCTCAAAACACCAGTTTTAGGTTTCGACACACTACTGACGTTCGACGTCTGTCTTTTTCGACATCCACTGAGAATAATTTGAATTTTTTGCTGTGCGGATCCGCAATGGCGTTCAATACGGAAACAGGAAAGGCGTTACGAGAACCGTGACCAAACCAACGACCAACGTCAGAGGGACACCAAGTTTTAGGAAATCGGAAAACGCGTAGCCGCCGGGAGTAACAACAAGTGTCACAACAGGCGTCGAAACCGGTGTCGAGAATGCAGCCGAAGCAGCGATCAGAACACTGATCGCCAAAGGGTATGGTGATACACCCATTGCTTCAGCAGCCGTGATAGCTATGGGCGCAACCAAAACCGCGGAGGCCGTATTGGACAGCACGAGCCCGAGCGCCGCCGTCAACAGAAAGAGAGCCGCCATCATGACACGAGGATTGGCCTCCCCGACGACGCCCAGAAGGTGATCGACAATCATCGCAGAGCCACCCGTTGTCTCAAGCGCATTCGCTAACGGAAGCATTCCCGCAATCAAAACAATCGTTGGCAGGCTGATCGATGCATAGGCCTGCTCCGCACTCATGGTTCGAAACAGGATCGCTGCAACTGCCGCCAAAAGCACCGCCACAGTGACCGGTACGATGTTCAGAGCACTTAAAACCACCATTCCGAGCAGAATGGCGATGGCAACGCCGAACTTAGATAGCATCGGGACCACATTTTCCCGCTCTTTCGGATAGGTCAAAAGAACAAAGTCATCCGGCATCTCCACCAGCTGCTCAAGTTCGTCCCAAGGACCGAGAACCAGCATGCGATCCCCAGCTTGTACCACTGTCGAATTGTCAACGGATATCGGTTCCCCACTACGAAGAATGCCCAAACACTCTAGCTCCGGTGTCTCGTGTGCGAGCGCTTGTGAAGGCGTCTCTCCCAGTATGGAGGCTTCGGGGTGCACCATGACATCGGCTATACCGAGACTGTCCTGCCAATCTTCGGCTCTCGCTCCGATCGCCGATCTGCGGGTAAAATCGGACCTGGAAGCGATCTCTTCGAGGACATCCTTTGGACCACGCACCAGGACGAGATCATCGCGTTGAAGCTCCATACCATCGCGGAACAGAACGGTTTCGCGCTCCCGGTCTCTGGCGCGCCTGCGCCTTGCCTCAAAGATTGCCCCTTTGGCTTTCAAGGCGCGCACGTCTTCGAGTGGCACCGGGCCTCCGACCCAGAAATCATAGACCTCGCCCTGAATATTGTAAGCTGTCCAGAGCTCAGCGGCGGCTCGGCTCTTGCGTTTGCGTTTCACAGGCGCAGCGGTTGTCTTCGCGCCCAACTGACTGCGCCCCCACACCAGCATGTACACGATTGTTACGCCCAGAATCAGAACACCAATCGGGAAAAACGAAAAAAAGCCGAGTGCCGCATAGCCCTGCGCCACCAGCTCATCGCTAACAACGAGATTTGGCGTTGTTGCAATTAGCGTGAGCATACCGCTGATCAAGGCCGCATAGGACATCGGCAATAGCAAACGCGATTTGTCTAGGCCTGTTTCAGCGGCTATGCGCAGGACAATCGGAATGAAGATTGCCACCACCGCAGTGGAACTCATCACACTGCCGAGAAATCCCGCACTGACCATAAGGAGGATCAACAACTGGGTTTCGTTGGTACCGCCATGCTTGAGGATGAGATCCCCGACGGAACGCGCAACGCCCGTTCGCTGAAGCATTTCTCCAACAATCAGAAGTCCGGCTACGAGAATGACCACTGAGCTGCCGAAGCCTGAAAGAGCTTCTCCGACAGAAAGAATGTTTCCAAGAATCAACCCCAAAACAACAATCAGGGCAACCAGATCATATCGAACCCGGTTGCTGGCCATCAGCACCGCAGCGACACCGATCAAAGCAAACACAAAACCAATGTCAGAATTCAAGCTGAACAATCCTCGGATAGATCAAATCAAGCGTAATCATAATTGCTTTATGTGCAGTCAGCCACTGGAGCTTCCCGCAAATCCCGCAGCGACACAAAAGGCTGACTTGACTGCAAAGAAAACAAAAAAGCCCCGGTAAACAATGCCGGGGCAATTTGGTGTGGTCTAAGCGATCAAACAATCACGCTGTCTTTGAAAAGATCTCACGGCCGATCAGCATGCGCCGGATTTCAGAGGTGCCCGCGCCGATTTCATAAAGCTTGGCATCGCGCAAAAGCCGTCCGGTCGGGTACTCGTTGATGTAACCGTTGCCGCCGAGAAGCTGAATGGCATCCTGCGCCATCTTGGTTGCGTTTTCTGCCGCATAAAGGATCGCGCCGGCGGCGTCTTCGCGGGTGGTTTCACCCCGGTCACAGGCCTTTGCGACCGCGTAGACATAGGCCTTGGAGGCGTTCATGGAAACATACATGTCCGCGATCTTGCCCTGGACCAGCTGGAAGGTGCCGATCGGCTTGCCGAACTGCTCGCGCTCGTGAACGTAAGGAATGACCACGTCCATGGCGGCCTGCATGATGCCGACTGCGCCGGCGGCCAGAACCGCCCGTTCGTAATCGAGGCCGGACATCAGGACATTGACGCCCTTGCCGACTTCACCGAGCACGTTTTCCTCCGGCACTTCGCAATCCTGGAAGACCAGTTCCCCGGTTTCAGATCCGCGCATACCCAGCTTGTCGAGCTTCTGGGCAACGGAGAAACCTTTGAAATCCTTCTCGACCAGGAAGGCCGTCATGCCTTTGTGGCCCGCGTCCATATCGGTCTTGGCATAAATGATCATCGTGTCCGCGGACGGACCGTTGGTGATCCACATCTTGGAGCCGTTGAGGATGTATTTGTCGCCCTTTTTATCGGCGCGCAGTTTCATCGACACTACATCAGACCCTGCCCCCGGCTCGGACATGGCCAGCGCGCCGAGATGCTCACCGGACACCAATTTGCCGAGATAGCGTTTTTTCTGATCGTCATTGCCCCAACGGCGCAGCTGGTTCACGCACAGGTTCGAATGCGCCCCATAACTCAGGCCGATCGAGGCCGAGGCCCGGCTGACCTCTTCCATGGCAATGCAGTGTTCAAGATAGCCGAGGCCGGAACCGCCCCACTCTTCTTCAACCGTGATGCCGTGCAAGCCCAGTTCACCCATTTCCGGCCACAGCTCGCGCGGGAACCAGTCGTCCCGGTCAATCTTTTCAGCCAGCGGCGCGATGCGGTCCTGAGAATAGGACCGCACGGTGTCGCGCAGCATGTCGGCGGTCTCGCCGAGGTCGAAGTTGAAGCTTGGAAAATCGTTGCGGATCATACGCTGTCCTCCCATTTGCGCTTTTCGTAGCGCACGAAATTGCTCAGGATACCGACCCGGTCATAAAGCTGCCGGGCAACGGTGTTGTGATCGTGTGTGTGCCAGTAGACATTGCTGCAGCCGCTTTGCTCAGCCGCTGCGTAGACGGCCTCAATCAACTTGCGGCCAACACCGCCGCCGCGCTGAGCGTTGTCGACATAAAGATCTTCGAGATAACAGGTCGGGGTGAGCGACCAGGTCGAGGCGTGCTCAAGAAAATGCACGAAACCAACCAGCTTGCCGTCCTGCTCAGCAACCAGCCCGTCATGAAAACCATCTGAGAGCAACCGCTCGAACTGCCCGTCGGTAACTTCGTCAGACAGGATCTGCTCGTAGAACGCCAGATAGGCCTGCCACAGCGGCAGCCATGCGGCTTTGTCCGCCCGCTCGATCGGTCTGATCGTAACTGGTGTCATGTTCAATCCTTCATGCCCGCAAGGCTCATAAGGGTGAAAAGTCCGGTTGCCACATGGACTTGTGCGTCGTCCGACAGCCCATAAACATCAGCACGGGCAATCGTTAGCGTCCGCCCCGGTTTCAAAACGCGGCCGCGGGCGACAAGCGTTGACTGGGCCGCAGGATTGAGAAGATTGATCTTGTATTCGGTGGTTAGAACGCCAGTGCCATCGGCAAAAAGGGTCAGTGCCGCATAACCGGCTGCACTGTCAGCGATCGAGGATGTGGCACCTGCATGAAAGAACCCATGCTGTTGTGTCAGTTCCGGGCGCATCGACAGTTCCAGATCAACCGCCCCAGGTGCCAAATGGACCATGCGGGCACCAAGGTGCTCCATGAAGGCTTGCGCCTCAAAACTCTTGCGGACCCGCTGTTCCCAGTCGGCTGATCGCGGTTTCAAATCCATCTTCAACGCTCCTCGCTGGTGACGGGGGATAGCTCTTCCATGCGCGCGAGCGCGCCGGCTTCCACCTCTTCCAGTTCAAGTAACGTCAATTCAATATCCCGTTGTTTTTCCAAAAGCTCTTCGCGCCGCGCAGCGATTTTCTCCATCAGGAGCCGCAGCTGGCCGGTTTCACCCGGCGCACTGCCGTACATCCCGATCAGCTCTTTGACTTCAGCCAGCGAAAAGCCCAGCCGTTTGCCACGCAAAATCAACTTTATGCGGGTTCGGTCTCCGGGCGTGTACAGCCTTTGACGGCCACGGCGCTGGGGTGTCACCAACCCTTGCGCCTCATAAAACCGAAGCGTTCTGGTGGTGATGTCGAACTCTTGCGTGAGCTGTGTAATGGTAAAATAGCGCTGCATACCCGATCCTTCGCGGGCACATTTCCGCCTTTTTACGTTAAAGTCAATAGATCTTATTTTTTCTATTTATATCAGAAACTTATTTCTGAATATTAATTACCGACAGATCGGTCTGCAGAACATTCAAATCAACGCTCCCGGAAACCCCGTCGACAGTCCCGCGCTGGTGATACTGCCAGAGCACCCAGTCTGAGGAATAGGCTGGTGCGTGCCAGATAGACCGCACCCAGAGCCTCCGATTGAGCCCGTTTCCTTTCAGGTATGTCCGGTAAAACTCTTCCGGTGCATAGAAGATCACTTGCTTGCCGGTGATGGGTTCAACAGCCGCGACAAAGGCGCTGATTTCCCGCAGCACTTCGTCAGTTGTTGGCCGCCGGGCACAGTTTCCCTCAAACTCCAGATCAACAACGGGTGCCAGCATGTCCGGCTCGTCCGGCAGAACGGCCAAAAAGTTGCGCGCCTGCGAGGCACCGTCCTTGCACAAGCTGAAGAAGTGATAGGCCCCCGTTGGCAGGCCTGCGGCCCTCGCCGCTTGCCAATTGCCAGCAAATGCCCGGTCGCGGAAATCATCACCTTCGCTCGCCTTGATGTACGCAAAGGCAACGTCGTCACGCGCAACCTTCACCCAGTCGATGTCGCCTTGATGATGCGAAACATCAATGCCGCGCACAGGAAAATCGTCCCGGTCCGGTTCCCAGTTCATGAAAAAGAAAGCCGCCCCTGCAATCGAAATCACACCACCGACGGCAATGTAGAACAAGGTCCGCAAAACCGCTTGCAAGAATTTCATACCATCCCTCGCCGTCCCCATGCAGCGGCCACCATGGCGTAAAAGTCTTTATAATTTAGGCCAGAAAATTCGGCCAAAGCGGCGCCGATGCGAGTTCAAGAATATTGCCGTCCGGATCCTTGAAATAAAGGCTTGTGCCACCCGCCGGCCAGACAACCTCGCTGATGATGTCGACGCCTTTCGATGAGAGGTAAACCCTCCAGGGATCGAGCTGATCATTCGAAATCCGGAAGGCAAAATGCCCATGCCCGCTTGTGTCATGGCCGGGAACAATTCCGCCCGGCGTTGGCACATCCTCTCCAGTGTGTCCACGGTAGAAAACAAGAAGAGTTTGCGCCGGCCCCGCATCGTAGGCGAACAGCCGATCACCAGCGACCATGCGCTTCAAGCCCAAAACACCTTCATAAAAGCCATGCGCAGCGTCCATGTCATCGACATAGACCGCAGTCTCAAGAATTCCGTCCAATTTTGGTCTGTCGCTCACGTTCACCTTTCCAATGAGACAGCTGCCGCTCAGGTCGTCACTC
The DNA here is from genome assembly GCF_965276855.1 of Roseibium sp. Classification (GTDB taxonomy): domain Bacteria; phylum Pseudomonadota; class Alphaproteobacteria; order Rhizobiales; family Stappiaceae; genus Roseibium. The sequence goes on along the minus strand of NZ_OZ255700.1, from coordinate 4,722,657 downwards.
CAAGCCCAACAGTAAACAGTCTGCATTCAGAAAGACAGACCGTCGGCTTTCATCACCAGATTAAACTCCGTGATGCGATATTCAGCGACGCCCTCTTGCTTGAATGGGTCTTGTTCAATCAGTTTTTCAAGTTCTGCTCGGGTGTTCGCGCGGGCGATAATGACACCTCCCGTTCGTGGTTCCTTCGGTCCAGATGCTAAAAACACGCCTCGATCATAGCCGGACTTCAAGAAAGCCCGATGAGGTTCGAGCAACGCATCAATTTTGGAAAGATCGGCGATATAAGTCAGATCGACCACGAACAGGTTTCCGGCCATCATCGAGAATACCTTCAAGGAGAGGCCAGCTCACCGACTTGGGTGAGCCGGCAGACAAGTCAGACCACGGATAACTTCACGTCGATGTTTCCGCGGGTCGCATTGGAGTACGGACAGACTTCATGCGCCTTGGCGACCAGCGCTTCGGCCTCAGCCTTGTCCAAGCCCGGAACCGAAACCTCCAGAGCGACCTCCAAACCAAATCCCCCCTCGGATCTCGGGCCAATGCCGACTGTCGCGGTGATGGACGTGTCTGCTGGGACCGCGATTTTTTCCTGGCTGCCAACGAATTTCATGGCGCCGACGAAACAGGCTGCGTAACCGGACGCAAACAGCTCTTCCGGGTTGTTGCCTTCACCTCCGGCACCACCGAGTTCTTTCGGCGTCGTCAGCTTGGTCTTGAACGATCCGGTAAGGGTTTCAACCGCTCCATCGCGCCCGCCGGTTGCTTTTGCTTTCGTTTCATAAAGCACTTCAACGCTCATCTCATCATTCCCTTACAACGTGAAAACTGGATTTGCCCGAAGGCACTATTTTATATCGCGCACGATATAATTTACCCACATAAGCTGCACTGGCAAAAACGTCAACAGGTTGCGATCAAGTCGTGCGCGATTTATAAGGCGGATTATGAGCACGACGACCAATCAAATGTCTCTTCTGGATGCAATCGGCTTCAATGCGCCCGAAGATGAAAAACCCAAAAAAGACAAGAAGTCAGCTGCGCCGGAAAAGTCTTCCAAGCCGAAGAAACGGAAGGCCAAAAAAACCACTGAAACGGCAGCCTTAGCTTCGGATTTGGAAGCAGTTGAAGGCACTGATCCAGAAGATGAAACCAGTGACGTTCCGGTGAACACATCGGATGCGGCCGTAGAAGATCCAATTGAAAACGGCGAGAAATCCAACGGAATCGGCATGCTGGAGATCCGTCCTGATGGCCCGCTGCCGCTCGACAAGTATCTGTGCTTTTCGCTCTATTCAGCAAACCATGCGATGCACAGTGTCTATAAAACGCTGCTGAAAGACGTCGGTCTTACGTATCCGCAGTTTCTTGCCATGACTGTCTTGTGGGACAAGAACAACGTCCCGGTCGGGGCGATCACGCAAAAACTTCAGTTGGATACCAACACGCTCACACCGCTGTTGAAACGCCTGGAAGCCATAGGTCTCCTCACCCGCACCCGTTCCACCAAGGACGAACGGCAGGTGATCCTGAAGCTAACCCGAAAGGGCCGAAACCTTCAAAAGAAGACCGAACATTTTGCAGAGTGCATTTTCTCGTCAACAGGCCTGAGCCTTGAGGAGATTGTGGATCTTCAAACCAAGATCATGAAGTTGCGGGATAACCTCAGAAACACTGACCTCAACTGACGCAGGGTCATCGGATCCTTAAAATGGCAAGCCAAACCAGAGTGCGGCAATGCCGAGAAAGGCGAAGAAGCCTACGACGTCCGTCACGGTTGTCACGAACACACTGGATGCGATTGCCGGATCAATATTGAGCCGGTCGAGTGCGATCGGAATCAATAGGCCGGACAAACCGGCAAACAGCATATTGATCACGATGGCGCTGCCGATCACAACGCCAAGCCCGACGCTTGAAAACCACAACCAGGCGGTCACACCGATCAGGACGGCCAATGCCAGTCCGTTCAAAAAGCTGACGAGGACCTCGCGATTGAGAACCCGCATGAGGTTCCGGGCGCTGAGTTCCTGGGTCGCGATACCCCGAACGGCAACGGTCATCGTCTGGGTGCCGGCATTGCCCCCCATCGACGCCACGATCGGCATCAGGACCGCAAGCGCAACCATCGCTTCGATTGTGTCCTCGAACAGCGCGATCACGACTGACGCCAGAACCGCGGTGCCAAGATTGACAACCAGCCAGGTCAACCGGGACCTCGCAATGGTCATGACATTGTCCGAAATTTCCTCATCGCCCACCCCGGCGAGGGCACGCAGATCTTCTTCGGCTTCTTCCTGGATGACGTCAACGATATCATCGACAGTCAAAACGCCGACGAGCCGGTCATTTTCGTCAACCACCGCAGAAGATACAAGATTGTAGCGTTCGAACCGGCGGGCGACCTCTTCCTGATCTTCCGTCGCCTGGACGGCGTCCAGCCGCTCGGCCATGATCGAGGTGACTTTTTCGCGCCGCTTGGTTCTCAAGATCTTGTCGAGATGGACAGACCCCAACAATTTGAACGAGGGGTCGACAACGTAGATCTCATAAAAGTCATCCGGGAGATCCCGGGCTTCGCGCATGTAATCGATGGTCTGGCCAACGGTCCAGAACGGCGCTACCGCGATGAACTCACTCTGCATGCGGCGGCCGGCGCTGTCTTCCGGATAATCCAGCGCCTTTTTGAGCTGGGCCCTGTCCGCATAGGGCAGTTCCTCAAGGATTGCGGCCTGGTCGTCTTCGTCCAGATCTTCAAGGATGTAGACCGCGTCATCAGAATCAAGTTCGCCAAGCCCTTCCGCGATGACTTCGTTCGGCAGGTCTTCCAGAAGCTGCAGACGGACCGCCTCGTCCGTCTCCGTCAAGGCAGTGTAGTCAAAATCCTCGCCGAGAAGCCGGATGAAGGCGGCACGGTCATCGGCCGTCAGCGCTTCAAGAAGGTCGCCGGTATCTGCTTCGTGGAGATCGGCTGCAAGAGCGAACAATCCAGACTTATCGTCATTTGCAATCGCGCCTTCTACAGCGGCAATAAAATCTAGATTTAGCCGTTCTTCCTCGTCGCGGACCGGAATGAGGTCTTCGGGAGCGCGGGTCATGTCAAGCTCGGCAGCATTGCTCATATCGCCCTCCCCTTTCTCCCACGCACGTTTGCCGGAAACACGGCGCCCGGCTTGCAGATGCCTTCAGAACTAACGGGAGACGCACAAAAGCGCCACCGGAAAAGCGATGAAGGTCCACAGGCTTAAAGATTGCAGGGACCTTCAGGCGCACTTCTTCCGGGATGCTGTCTTTCGCACCGCTGCAAGATAAGCACGTGCATTCGCCGGCAAAATTCTTTCCTCATCGGAAATACACGGCTTGGCTCGTTTGAACGCGTTTTGTGCCCGCTGGCTCTTCAAGCATACGCGGCCTTCTGCCAACACTTCCTGCTCTACATACCAAAGCTGCTGGCAGGTCAAAGAACCAAGCGAAGACTTGTTTGGCGTAAACTCTTGCGAATGGACAACCGGCGGCCACAAAAGGAGCGCGACCAGAGCAATAAGGACCTTCATCCGGGATATGTGTGCTGAAAGCAATCGTTCGCAGGTGTGCTTTGCCATCTCCTAGGTATCCGCCACCCATGCTCGATTCGCAAAACCATTTCAGCCGATGAATAATCGAAACGTGCCTAAATGCTCCAGGAGCTTTCCAGGCGGTCAACCTGCTCAGCATCCAACGCTGCCTGGTACGCATTGACCAGTTTATCCGGCTTGCTGATTAGAAAACCCTGGATATCTGAACACCCGGCCTCAATTAGAAAATTTCGCTGTGCCCGGGTTTCAACACCTTCAGCCACGACCCCCATACCAAGGCTCTTTGCTAGAATAATGGTTGTCCGGACAATTGTGGCCGCGCTTTCACTCGCATCAAGGTTCTCGACGAAGGACTTGTCGATTTTCACCTTGTTGATCGGCAGTCGCAAAAGGTGTTTGAGGGATCCATAGCCGGTGCCGAAATCATCAAGCGAAATCAGCACACCAAACTCATGCAACCGAACCAAATTACGATGGATTTCCTCGAAACGCTGGTCCAGAAGCACCGTTTCCGTGATTTCAAACTCAAGCCGCCCCCGCAGGACCTTTAGGTTGTCCAACTGGCGCGCAACGCGATCCGGGAATTCCGGGTCGCACAGCTGAGACGTCGATAGATTGATTGCCAAACGGCCAGGATCAAATCCCTCATCGATTAGCTTTGCAAATTCGCGGCAAGCCGTCTTGATCACGGCGCAGCCCAAGGGAACACCGAGGCCCGCATCCTCAGCGATGGCCACGAATTCAGCGGGCGATACAGGCGTTCCGTTTTGCGCCCAGCGCGCCAAAGCTTCAAAACCAACCAAACGGCCCGTTGCCGCCTCAACCTGAGGCTGGTAGGCAACAGTAATCTGATCGTTCGCGATCGCTGCCTTCAACCCTTGCGCAAGGTCTTGGCGCCGCTCAAGGCTACGCCTGTAGAGCTCGTCGTAACATCGCCATCCGTTCCGACCGGACGCTTTGGCCTGGTAGAGCGCAAGGTCTGCACTCTTGAAGATTTCAGTAGATGTGTCTCCATCGGCCGGCACGCGCGCCAAACCCATTGAAACCGTTGAAGGGATTGTTCGCGACCCAAGCTGAACCGGTTGGCAGAGCGCGGCATGAAGGCCGGGCATATCGGAGAGCCCACCATCAAGGCCACCGAGGCCCGGAACGATAAATGCAAACTCATCGCCACCAAGACGCGCGACCGTGCCGCCACCGGCCTGGTCGACAAACCGTTCCAGACGGGCAACGGTTTCCTGCAGCAGAAGATCACCGGCATCATGCCCCAGCGTATCATTGACGGATTTGAACTGATCCAGGTCCACGATCCCGAACAGCGCGCTCTCTGATGCCGCCTTTGCTCTTTCCGCTATTTTGGAAAGCTCCCGGATCATAACGTTCCTGTTGGCAGCACCTGTCAGCGAATCCGTATCGGCAATCCGGCGGATCTCTTCTTCCGCCCTTTTCAGAGATGTTACATCCGTGCGTACACCAACGCTGACACCCCTGTCAGAAACCCGTTCACGAATTTGAACCCATCGACCATCGGTGAGTTTTTCCACCAAGATAGACTTGGGATTTCGATACGATTCCAATCGCCGCTTTAACCAGCGTTCCTGTTTTTCTGGAGTATCTCCGGCATCCGCATAGAGGCCTATGTCAAGCCCATGCATCAGCATCTCGCGGAACGTAACCCCGTCCTCAATGGCAGGCGCTGTATCGGCATAGTTGGAACGATAAGCTTGATTGCACATGATCAAACGGTCGTTGCTATCAAATGCAACAACAGCGTCTGGAATTGTTTCAATCACATCTCTCAGGAGGGTCCTCGCCTCTTCAAGCTCGCGCTTATGGTTTTCCTCAGCTGTGATGTCCACAAAACTGGCCACCACTTCTTGCTCTCCCGTCGGCGTAGATCTCGTAGGCCTGGCGTTCACCCTCAGCCATTGCACTCCACCATCGGGACGTTTGACCCCAACAATCTGGTTCATGACCGGCTCGCCGGTGCGCAGCGCAACGGTCGACGGCATTTCTTCTCCACCCATTGGACGGCCATCAGGAAATATTGTGCCCCAAGTCGGGTCCATGATTTCTTGACCGCGCATTTGCGCTTCGCTCATATGAAGAAGACGGCAAGCCTCCGGATTGGCTGCAATAATCTCGCCGTTTGGACCATGAAGGACCACACCCGCCGTGACGTTGTCGACAATCGCCTGCAATCGCTGCCGGCTCTCAACGAGAGCGGTCACATCGGCCTCTATCGCCATATACCCGGTCAAAACACCAGCATCATTTCGAAGCGGGCGGATTTCCATGTCCAGCCAATACTTTTGACCAGATTTTGATTGATTGAGTATGGTTTCACGAACCGGTTCACCGGCACGGATCGCGGCTGTAAGGCGGGCGGACGTTTCAGGATCGGTTTCGTCACAGCGCAAGAAATGGCCAGGCTTACGGCCTGCAACTTCTTCCAAGGAATATCCAGTCAGTTCTTCGAAAGCCGGGTTTACCCATTCGATGGCACCATCTGCATCTCCAACGATGACTGGTGTTCTCGTCGCATTGATAATTTGATCGGCAAATTTAAGACGTCGGGTCAAAGCTTCCCGCCGGGTCACATCGCGCGCAACGCCCCAATGGCCGAGAAAATTGCCTTTGGAATCGTAACGCGGTTCACCGTGGACCTCAAAATGGGACGCAGATCCATCGCGCCCTCGGAGCTCACAGATAAAGCCCTCAATGGCTTGCCGGTTGGTCAAGACATCATGGAATTTTGCCGGGTTGCCGTCGAGGTCCGCTTTGTCTTCTATGATTTCCCAGAGCTTGCTGCCGGTCCAGTCTGGGAATTGTTTGACCATCAAGCCATCATCGCCCTGGATACGCGTCAGTCGATGTTCTGCATCCGCTTCCCACAACCAATCCGACGATAAGGCCAAAAGAGTTTCCAGGCGCGCTTGTGCCGCAGCTTTTTGCCGTTCGGCCGCCACAAGCGCAGTCTTGTCTGTCGCGACACCAATCCCACCGACGATGCGGCCGCCAATTATAAGCGGCACCAAGGTCGTTTCAGACATGATACGGCCATGGCGGGTCTCAGTTTCGGTCATGCAATGGACCGTTTCCCCCGCCAATACGTTTTTATGCATCGTGGCCCAAAGCTCGACCTGCTCCTTGGGCATGCGTGTTTCATCAGCCCGTTTACCGATCAGGTTTCCGAAGGCTTCTCGATCAAGTTTGTTTTGGAAGACATACCGGCCAGCTCTGTCGAAAACCCAGGCCGGTTGTGGCAGGTTTTCATAAGCAGCACGCAGGAGATCGTATTCCGGAGCTTCAAAGCGGGAGTTCTCGTCAAACTGAACAGGTTGCTTCATTGGCACTCACAACAGAATAAACGCGCAAATTCCTCTAAGGCAGGACTTAACCTTCAGGGTCATACTCAAGAACAAAGACTAAAGAAAACACGAACGCAATGTTGTAAATTCGGCTGAATATGCAAAGAAACTTTCGATCCCCCGGAACACTTTACGAGGTATGCGGCGCTCTGCACCGCCTGTTGCTCAGCCTTACGCATTGAAAAACCTGCACCATCACGCTGGGCACACATGCAATGAAAGAAGCCACTCACTTTTTGTTCAGTGACGTGACTTTTGTAAAATTGCTATTGAAGTTTCAACGCAACTTCGTGGAACATAGGCTGTTTGTTATCGGGTGCGTTGGACAACTTGAATAAGATGCAACCCAAGGCTGCTTCTCAATCAAACATCGAATGCGGACAACCAGATGTCCATCCGGGCGCGGTTGACCCCCAGGTCGGAGTTGCCAAACACCAGATGGGAGTACACATGGACATGGCCGTTCTCCACCCAAACCTGAGTGACATCGGGAAAGCCCCAAATCTTCGAGCGGTGAACGAACACCATCGGCAGGTTATCCGAAGACCCTGAAATGCGCCGTGTTCGAACAGTCTGAACGATCTGGCGTTCCAGGTCGAACAGACTGACAGCCTCAAGCGAACGAACAGCGTAATGGCCGCCAGAAAGCTCTAAGTCTCCGGTAGCTGTTTGCGCGTCAATTTGCGGCACATCGGCCTCGGTCACCGGCACCAGACGGAAAAACAGGGCTGCGCCAATTCCGCAGAGCACCAAAACAAGGGCTCCGAGCCCCCAGACCCAAGAGCTTCCAAAACCAAACTGCATTCCGCTCACACCGTCCTCCAAGCCAAAACGCCAATGGGTGGCCTTTGAAAATGCGTGATGCTCAAGGCAAACAAGCGGCTGCCCCGAAAGACAGCGTCATTTAAAAATAAGAGCGATGCTTTCAAGTTGACGCGCCAGTCTATCGATCCGTTCGGCAAGCAAGGTCTCCTTGTCCAAGGTCAGAGGAAGCCTCTCAATAGGCTGGTCTGCCCCTCTACGTTCAAGACCTGCACACTGGATCTTGGGTTGGCGCTAGGTACCACCGCACTCGGCGCCAGCCTATTGGTTCTATGTTCGTATTTTCGTTCCCGCACCGTTGTTGAAGCCGCTGAAGGAGCAAAGCGTCATTACAACTCCACGACAACCTTGCCGATCGCCTGCCCGCTTGTCAGCCGGTCATAGGCCGCTCCAACTTCCGAAAGGCGAAAATTTGTTGCATCCAAAAGCGGTTTCAGCGCCCCAGCATCAACGATTTCAGCAAGTTTGGTGAGGATGACGCCGTGCTCTGTGCGCTTGAAATCATGCAGCATGGGGATCAGCATAAAGACCACATGAAGGGACAAGCCCTTAAAGTGGGCGACGCTCAAATCCAGCTCGACCAACGCCACTGTAGAAGCGACATTTGCGTTCAGCGCTGCTGCCTCGAATGAGTTTGCCATATTGGCGCCGCCCACGGAGTCAAAAACAACATCAAAACCCTGGCCATCCGTGTATCTCGCCACATAGTCGGCGACCGGCTCGGACGTATAGTTGATGGCTGTCGCGCCGTATCCATTGATCGCAGACAATTGCTCGTCTTTGGAGCCGGTCGCATAGACCTCCGCACCGAAATGCTTCGCAAGCTGGACTGCAACATGTCCAACTCCACCAGCGCCACCATGAACCAGAACCTTTTGACCTGCTTTGACGCCCGCGCGGGTGAGACCCTCAAACGCGGTGATACCAACAAGCGGAAGTGCTGCTGCCTCGCGCATGGTCAAAGACTCAGGCTTCTTGGCAATGAGCCGCGCATCAACTGCCATCAGTTCCGCCAATGCGCCCGGCAGATCGGCCAGCCCACCAGCGCAGCCATAAACCTCATCGCCCGGAGCAAAGCCGTCAACGCCCTCGCCCACGGCCTCAACCGTGCCGGCAAAGTCCATTCCCAAGAGGGCTGGTAACTCTGGAGACAGCGGAAGGTCGGTCCCCATCTGTTTGATCATCGTATCAACAGTGTTGACGCTGGTCGCGCCAATGCGCACGAGCACTTCTCCGGGCTTCACCTCAGGATCCGGCAATTGGACAGCATCAAATTCTGCAGCCTCTCCATATGCCTTTAAAACCATCGCTTTCATACATCATCTCCTTGAACAGCGTGTTGCCGCGAAGATGAGATTTTTCATTTTCCGTATAAACTGGCCAATGCAGCATTCTGTTTTCGGATTTTACGCATAAAAGCTGGACTGATCGATCCCAGTACAAATTGCTGGCCCGTTTGCCGACCCCGCAGTTCTAGAAGGGTTTGTCGAACATGCCGCATCCGGGCGAACAGACGGGACTGGCATTCGTTCGCCGATGCACCATTTGGCTCTACAGCACCTTTGATGGAGACCTTGATGGTACGCGCAAACCACGATCGGGCGACACTTCAGCAGCCCGCTTATGAGCTTTTGCAAGAACACAGGCAGTTCGAGATCCGGCACTACCCGCCAGCAACTGCGGTCCGGATTGTCGAAAGCAACGGCCGGAGCGCGGCAACCCGAAGCGGCTTCAACGCCCTTTACAGCTACATCACCGGAAACAACGAAGATCGGCATCACTACGCCATGACCGCGCCGGTTTTGCAACGGGCGTGTGGTTCAAACAGCGGACCTCCGCGATCAGGCGCGACAAGCGATCTGGTGGATGGCGACTGGGAGATGTTTTTCTTTCTACCTGACGGTGTCGACGCGGCTTCCGCAGCAGAGCCGATCAATACACGCATTGAAGCGACGACGCTTGGCGAACGAAAGGTTGCGGTTCGCAGTTTCTCCGGCCGGTGGTCGGATGAGAATTTCGCGAATGAGGCGATGCATTTGCTTGCCAGTCTGACAGAGCACGGTTTTACAACAACCGGCCCGGTCTCCTTCGCATTTTATGATGCACCGTCTGTGCTCCCGGCCAAGAGATATAACGAGGTTCAAATTGAGGTCGAGTAACGCTGAACAAGACAGGCTGCCACTGAAAACCAAGTCTTCGACCCGACGCAAAAAGCTGACGGATCCCTCCCAGCTGTCTGAGGAGCATGCAAGTGAGGTGATCGAGATGGCCCTCTCCGATCACATCAGTTTTGCCGAGATTGAACTGCAATACGGGCTCTATGAACCCCAAGTCAAAGCGCTGATGCGGGATCGCTTGAAACCATCCAGCTACCGGGCCTGGCGCAAGCGGGTCCGCAAGTTCTCCGACCGGCGCGCGCATTACAAGTGACGATGCGTGCGAGCAGCTGCTGGCAACTCACAAACCATGCGCGCCGTACTTCAGCAGGACCGGTACAACGAGCTCTTCTTCATCTATCAGATGGCGATCCAGTTTTCCGGACAGTCGCTCGACTGTTTCATGGAAAACAGAGACAGCGTCTGTTTCTTCATTCGTCTGAGACAAGACAGCGTTGGCCTGATCAACAAACCCTTGCAGATAGGCGTCCAGCAAATGGTGATCGGAGTCCAGCAACTCAAACCCTTGAGCGAGCCGATGGTCTTTCGACACAAGTACCGGAAAATAGTGATGATCTTCGATCGTGTGGTGCCCATGCAACTCAGAAACCAGCAGGGATCCGTATTGGGCAAGGTTTGATGCAAAGACCTCTGGCGCAATCACTTTGTCTAGCCGATGCTCGCACAGGGAATTCAGGCGCGCGAGAAGATCGCGGAACATCATGTGCCGTTCGAGCCAGAACTGGATCAAACCGTTGTAGCCAGCATCTTGCGTCCATCCGGTGCGTGGATAGTCCTCCAAAAGCACGCGCAAGGCATCTGGAAGCGCGGTTCGATAGTTCAGGGAGAGCTTTTCGTCCATAAGACTTCGCAGGCGATGCCACCCAACACTGCCGTTTGAGCTTTCTGTCGGAGGCTGTGGTTCAAGAATGAATTTCCGCAGTCGGGATATAGCGCTGTGGCGCCGAATTCAAAGGGCTCCACGTCTTTCCGCATACCTAGTGCGCAGTAGCACTAGTGCGAACCCGAGCGAGATTGCCATGGAGCCCACCTGTTCTATCTGACGTTTGGTCAGCGGCGGAGGCCGCAGAGCAAGTTAATGACTGGATTTGAAGTGGGATTTGATATGCGTTTCACGATACCGCTCCTGGCTGCGATAATGCTGACCGGCCCAGCCCTTGCCGAAGACGTTGCCTATAACGTCTCCGGAGAAGCCTTTACCGGATACTTTGCCAAGGCTGAAGACCCGAAAGGCCTTGTTCTGATCGTTCATGACTGGGACGGCATGACCGATTACGAACGCAAACGGGCGGATATGCTCGCAGATATGGGGTACAACGCCTTCGCCCTTGATATGTTCGGCAACGACACACCAACCGAAACAGTTGACCATCGCCGGGCTGCAACCGGTGCCCTGTATCAGGACCGCGATCGCATGAGGTCCCTGATCCAAGCAGGTGTTGATCAGGCGAAACAACTGGCAGGTGACACCCGCATGGTGGTTATGGGGTACTGCTTTGGTGGTGCGGTCGCCCTTGAAATGGCCCGCAGCGACATGTCCGGCATGGCGACCGGCTATGCCAGCTTCCATGGCGGACTGTCCACACCCGAAGGTCAATCCTGGACCGGCGATGAACCACCGCTGTTGGTTTTGCACGGTGGCGCCGACACATCAATCACTCTGGATGATGTTGCAACGCTCGCCAAAGAGCTGGAAACCTCCGGCACACCATACGCCATAGAAGTATACTCTGGCGCGCCCCATGCCTTCACAGTCTTCGGCTCGAACCGTTACCAGGAACGGGCGGACACCGCGAGCTGGGATGCCTTCTCGACCTTCTTGAGTGAACAGCTCTGAGGGCGTCATTTTACTCCTGCGCGGCCACCAAACCGCGCAGTTCCGGACGACGGCTCGATCCGAGTGAACACTCCAAAAGCGGTGCTGTACGCGGCTTCGGCGGGAAGCCCATCGCAAATAATTGCCCGTCCACCTCTCAGGGCATACCAGAGACGACAAAGGAAGTGCTCATGCGAAGTTTGACGTGTCTGTTTCTTATGCTCGCTTTCGCAGGCAACGCGAATGCTGAAGAGATGGTCAGTATCGGCAGCTTTGAAATAGACAGGACCGAGGTCACAATCGGCGCCTTCCGCGAGTTCATGGATGCCACAAACACAACGACGTCGGCGGAAATCGCGGGCGGCGGGGAAGTGTATGAATCCGGCTGGGTTCAAAAACCTGGCTGGACATGGCGAACGCCCTTCGGCCTTCCTGCGTTGGATACGGAGCCCGCCGTGCACGTGACCTTCGAGGAGGCATCAGCTTATTGCGCCTGGCGCGGAAAACGTCTTCCGACTGATGCGGAGTGGGTCGAAGCAGCCTACACGGAGCGCCGGATTTCACCGCCCGCGCCCTTCGAACCGGGTGTGACATACCCCTACCCGACCGGAAAGAGCCCGGAAGGCGCCAACTGTCTTGAGGGTTGCGGCGCCTCACCAACTATTGACGTCAGTGCTGTATTGCGCCGTGGCACCGGTCATGCTCGAGTCGGAACAACATGGCCCGGTGTCAACGGTCTCTACGATATGGGAGCAAACGTCTGGGAGTGGACCGACAATGGCGCGGGTGGTCAAAAAACCACGCGCGGCGGCTCTTGGTGGTATGGGCCGTGGCAAATGCATCGGGATCACATCGCAACAAAACCGGCTGGCACAGCGGTGGTCTATATCGGCTTTCGCTGTGCCCGGTCCTTGTAGGCGGAGTGCGTTGCCGGTGTCTCGGTCAAAAGAAAACCAAAATTGCCTCCAATCAAGAACCTCCATGACGAAAGGAACACCATGCGTCGGCTCTTGATCTGGAGTGCCTGTTTTATCCTGTTCAATTTGGCGCTGGGGCTGACCGCCTATCTGTCGGGCGTCCGGTCACCGGACACCCACTGGAGCACCGCCAACCGGGAGCCCATCGGCATTGCGCCAGATCCACTGACGGAACAGCAGGCGATCGTTCAGGTTTATGCGGCGCGGGCGTTCAGCTGGCGCGGCTATATTGGTGTTCACAGCTGGATATCCGTGAAACCGGTGAATGCCGATCATTTTACCACTTATGAAGTCACGGGGTGGCGCGTCCGCTACGGCGGCAACGCCGTCCGGGCCTCCCGTCGTGCACCGGACAGCCGCTGGTTCGGCTCCGAACCAGAGCTTCTGGCAGAACTGCGCGGCGAACCGGCAAACGAAGCGATTGTACGCCTGCAAACTGCCATTGACGCTTACGAATTCAACAGCATCTACACAGTCTGGCCCGGCCCCAACTCGAATACATTTGTCGCACATCTTGGGAGAGTGCTCCCTGAATTGCGGCTGGACCTACCCCCTACCGCTGTTGGCAAGGACTACCTGGCCTCCGGTTTGTGGGCCTCAGCACCAAGTGGCACCGGCTACCAACTGTCCTTGATGGGGCTCTTTGGGGTTTTGGTTGCCTGGGAAGAAGGATTGGAGCTCAATATTCTGGGCCTAACCTACGGCATTGATCTCAATGATTTTTCTCTGAAACTGCCGATGATCGGACGCATCGGTTTTTCATCCGGAAATGCGCCTTCGGCCTGAAGATCGGTGGGCGAAGGGCAGAGCAACTGCCCTGATCAGCGATGCTCCAACCAATCTTTGATCGGCACGCCTCTCGTTGCAAAAACGTTCCTGCGGTATTTGGCCACGCTTGCCGGTAGGCCTTCCTGGCCGATCTTCATCCGCAGACATAAGCGTTGAAACAATGCTTAACGAACAGTATTTGGAGGTCTGATGGCGAACATATTGGTGATCGGCGCCAGCCGGGGCATTGGCAAAGCAGTCTGTCTAGCAGCTGCGGAGAAAGGTCACGCCGTGCGCGCAATGTCTCGCAGTGGAACAACTCCGATGGGCAAAACCGGCGCAATTGAAGCATTCCAAGGCAATGCGCTGGATCGCGGCGACATCGATCGAGCACTCGGCGGTATCGACACAGTAGTCCTAGCTTTGGGCGTTCCGGCTTCCCTGGACATGATCACAGGCCCTGTAACCTTGTTTTCAAAGGCCACCCAGGTGCTGCTTCCGGCGATGGAGAATGCCAACATCAACCGTCTCATAGCCGTGACGGGATTTGGGGCCGGTGATAGCCGCTCAGCCATCAATCCGCTGCAACGCCTCCCGTTCAAGGCGCTTCTCGGACGCGCATATGTGGATAAAACCACGCAGGAAGCGATGATCTCGGAAAGCGGGCTTGATTATTTGATTGTCCGGCCGGGCGTTCTGACAAATCAACCCAAATCCGGGCGGTACAAGGTTCTGGAAGACCCGAAAAAATGGCGCAATGGCATCATTGCGCGCGCGGACGTGGCCGATTTCATCGCGAGCCGGCTGTCAGGCGAACCGCTTGGCTGCAAAAAACCTGTTCTGATCCGCTGGCCCTTGTGATCTCTTGACGCAGATCTCAGCTCGTCAGGCCGTGTGCAACCGGTTGGATCTCAGGATATAAGAAAACCTGTCCAGCTCTGAAAAAACGAAAATCGCAGCAAAAATTCCAGTATCTGAAAATCCATATCAAAATTGACTGCGTAACAAACTCAGATCCCGATCTTGGATCTTGTCTCAACGCAAGGCGTGCTGCGCTCCCCCTGCAGCATATTGCGTTCTCCTCCTGCTGACCCGCCAACGCCAGTTGGTGGGTCTTTTTTTGAACTGAAGGTCCGAGCACATCAGCAATGCGGTACCGAAGGGTGCGCGAACTTCAGACTTCCGAGGCCTGCAGTCGACGCGAAAAATGGGGTGAATACCCCAAAAAAAACGGTCAGAGGCCGGTTTTTTTATGATTTTAATCACTTGGTAGTGTGATTGATGGTGCGGTCGAGACGCCCAAAATGAAAATATTTGATTATATATTTCAATAACATAAAATTTTCTACAGTTCATTTTTGGGTAAAAACTGGGGTAAAGCTTCCGCACACCTGAGAGACGAAATACTCTTTTTCGTTGTATTTTCTTAAAATACATCTTTAAATGTTATTCCCCTTTCCTTCCGGCACTCAAGCGGCTCGAAATGCGCGCACTTGTTTTCTCGGCTGCAATCCTGTTGCTTCTGTCGCCGCCGGGCCTGGCTCAGCCAGTGGAGGTGCTCTTCCAGGCCGTGATCACGACCGAAGGAAAGGCCTGTCCCGCCGTTACACGAGTGAAGGTCCTTGGAAAGTCGACCAGCGGCACGAGCTTCTTCGCGGCGGCCTGTTCCGACGGCGGCCGGCATGTGATCGAGATCCTGCCGGATCTCTCCCTCAACTACATTTCCAGCTGCAGCACTTTTGAAGCCGTCAGCGGGACGTCCTGTTTTTGACCGGCACAGACCGTTGGACACTTTTTGGACCACACGACCCCGAACACCTGCGCAGGACTGGGCAACGCGCACTATTTGCCCAACCGCTTTCCATGATTGATCGCATCCGCTCACGGTCCTACTTTTCGCGTTGAGGGCGCAAAACGCAGGAGATCGGAGCTTCCTTGCTTCCAAGGGGCTGCGACAAAAACGGCCAATTGATGTGGCCAGGCTGCGATCTATTTCTGGTGTTGCAAGGCGAACCAAGGCTGCCGCCCGCGAACCAGGTCCATCGACGCCTCAGACGTGTCCCCCAACCGACGTCTCCGGCCCAGACAGGCTTGAGAAATGAGCGGCAGCCGCGGTCTCCTGCACTGGTGACACCCGGTGTCTCAGCCAAACGGATAGGCGCAAAGGCGAGGTTCCGAAAATGACTCTCAGGGTGCGCGCCGCCCCCAAGTTGCCGGACACCCTGCCCCCCAAAAAAAGCCGGCAGGAGAAATTTCCTGCCGGCTGACCGTTCTCCGCCTAGGCGCCTGTTCTCAGGATCAGGCGAACTGGAAGTCGTCCTGATGCAGACCCGTCACGGCAACATTGTTCAATGTCAGACGCATGTTTGCACCGATGTCGATCACCGTATGGCTGCCGGACTGGCTCGCCGCCGCCTGCACCTCGGCAAAGCTTGTGAAGATACCCTCAAAGCGGATGACATCCCCTGCTCCGGCACCGGCCTCAAAGTCATCGATCGTGTCCCAACCGAAGTCGGCTGCAAAGATGAAGGTGTCATTACCTTGTTCGCCATAGAGATAGTTGTCGCCGCCCATGCCACGCAGAACATCATCGCCATTGCCGCCAAACAACCAGCTCATCCCGCCATCGCCGATCAGCGTGTCGTTGTGAGCAGATCCGAAGATGGCCTCAATGTTGATGTAGGTGTCGCCACGCGCCACACCAGCGTTCTGGCTGCTGTCAGTGAGATTGACCGTCACCGCGCTTCCGGCGTTCCAATAGGCAGCGCCGTCCCAGCCTTCGCCGCCATCAAGAGTGTCACCGCCAAAACTACCCAGCAGGATGTCATCACCATCAAGCCCGGAGACCTGATCATTGCCATCGGTGCCCGCGAGAGTTTAATGTCCAGTGGTTCCTGTGATGACCGAACCGGGGACGCTCGCAAAGGAGAAATCATCTTCAACCAGCGACGCCAGATCTACATTGACAAGAAAGATCCCCCGATCGCTTCCAGCAGTGATCGACGTTCCGTCATTGGTTTGGCTGGATGCCGCAATCAGATCCGCAAAAGTGGAATAAGACCCTTCAATATGGATGACATCGCCGGCCCCAACGCCGGCCTCAAAGTCATCGATCGTATCCCAACCGAAGTCGCCCGAAAAGACGAAGGTGTCATTGCCGGTTTCGCCAATCAGGGTGTCATTGCCCCCCATCCCGTTCAGAACATCATCGCCATTGCCGCCGAACAGCCAGCCCGTGTCAGCGCCCCGGGTCAGGCTGTCGTTGTAGGCTGTTCCGAAGATCGCCTCGATGTTGGTATAGGTGTCGCCGCGGGCTGCCCCGGTGTTCTGGATGCTGTCGGTCAGGTTGACGGTCACCGCGCTTGAAGCGCTCCAGTAGGCCGCCCCGTCCCAGCCCTCACCGCCATCGAGTGTATCTGCGCCGAGGCCGCCGATCAGGATGTCATCCCCGTCAAGGCCGAAGATCTGGTCATCGCCGGCTGTCCCGTTCAGGGTTTCATTGCCGTTCGTCCCGGTGATGACGGACGCGCCCGTCTCCACAGTCAGAACAAAGCTGTCCTCGGCCGCAAGAAGACCGTCCGTGGCACTCACCGTGACCGCAACTTGTCCTGCGGATCCTTGCGGTGGCGTACCGCTGAAGGTGCGGCTGGCTGCATCAAAAGTCAGCCAGGCCGGCAGGGCGGAGCCGTCCGCGAGCGTTGCGCTGAAGGCAAGCGTGTCGCCATCGACATCCGCAAAGCTGGTCTCCGGAACGGTGAAACTCCAGGCCGTCCCTTCCGATCCGGTCTGATCTGCAATGGCCGTTGCAACAACCGGTGCATCATTCACCGGGTCGATGATGAGACTGAAGTTGCTGTCCGCGCTCGCCTGTCCATCGGACGCTGTTACTTTCAGGGTCAGCGTCCCGTTGAAGTCCTGCGGCGGCGTGCCGGCGAAGGTCTGTGTTGCTGCATTGAACGTCAGCCAGGAGGGCAGCGCCGAACCATCACTGAGCGTTGCCGTATAGCTGAGCGCATCCCCATCGGCATCGGTGAAGGTGCCAGATGGAACCGTAAAGCTCCAGGCCGTGTCTTCTGGGCTGGTTTGCTCCGTAAGACCTGTGACCACAACTGGCGCATCATTCACCGGGTTAATCACCAGATTGAAGTTGCTTTCCGCGCTCGCCTGTCCATCGGATGCAATCACTTTCAGGGTCAGCGTGCCGTTAAAGTCCTGCGGCGGCGTGCCGGCGAAGGTCTGCGTGGCTGGATTGAAAGTGAGCCAGGAGGGTAAGGCGGAGCCATTACCAAGTGTCGCTGAATAGCTGAGCACATCCCCATCTGCATCCGTGAAGCTGCCAGATGGAACGGTAAAGCTCCAAGCGGTGTCTTCAAGGTTTGATTGCAAGGCAAGAGGGTTTGACACTACGGGCGCTGAGTTGCTGGTCCCTCCGTTCGCAAGGGTTTCGATTGTTTGTGCATCCCAGCTAGCAAGCGTGACGAGATTGCCTGATTGATCCCAACTCTTCAGCTCGATGCGTTCGAGCGCAGTATTGGTTCCATTCACGTCTGCTGCAAATTGGTTCTTGACCAATACTGATTGACCGGTGGTTACTAAATCAATTTGTAAGTCTGTAAGACCTGTGCCGGCCTTCGACAAAGCAATGTCGCCTTCTGGGATGTTGAATAGTTCCAACACATCCTGCTCTGCGGCAGCACCGATATCCTCTATGACATCGTTACCATCTTGGCGAAAGTAGGCATATCTATCTGAGCCAACTCCACCTAGTAGTGTATCGTCGCCGCTTCCTCCGCCCAGATAGTCGCGACCAGTTCCACCAACCAAGGTGTCATCACCCTGGTCACCGAAAAGCATATCGTCCCCAGCGTCGCCGCGTACCATATCGTTGCCAGCGCTACCAAATACAGTGTCAGCGCCGGAACCACCTGCAAGGACATCGTTGCCCTCCCCACCGCTGACCTCGTCGTTGCCGTCGCCCGCATCGACAGTATCGTTGCCGTCTCCGCCATCTAGTTTGTCGTGAGTTGCCGTCCCGACAATAACATCATCACCGCCCTCGCCAGAGTAATTGGCACCTTCCCCGTTAGGACCTTGTTGTAGATTTGGCTGATCATCGCCTTCAGTTCCTCGTATCGGCGCCCCCGTTGTTCGGATGTTAAAGTCGCCCCAAGAGAAGTTTTCGATAACGAAAGACGCATGATATCCTGTCCAATGAGCTTGGATATCAGCGCCAAATTCAGCTCCTGTGTAGAACGTAAAACCGTAAAGCTTTCCTGTATTTTCATCCAAATACAGTAACTTACCCTGGTCTCCTACGTAATAACTCAGGCCATGCGTTGTCTGGCTTTCATAAAAACTATTGCTAAACTCTACAATGTCATGTTCTAAACGGACCGAATTTGTAAAATTATCGAAAGAATAATCTATTACTTTTGAGAAAATCGCTCCCGAGCCATCGCTGTCTGAGATAATATCTACATTTTGATAAAGCGATACATCCATCTTCTGTGGATCGCTATTGGTATCCACAGGGCTTGTTAATACAACATCGAAGAAACTGTACCCACCACTTGCGTCTCCAGGTGACCACCAATTTCGTTGATCGGAAACAACATCGAACCTCTGGAAAAAATAGTACTCGTCGGAACCGTTTCCGCCTTCCAATCGGTCCTGAATTTCATCGTCGAAGTAGGAGGCTGTGGGTTGGAAAAATGTGTCTAAGACGTTCGTTCCGCCCAGCTGACTACCGGCGACTCCGCCTAGTAATTTGTCGCTGTCAGCCCCACCAAAAAGGGAGTCTGCCTTGTCTCCGCCAATGAGTGTATCCGCTCCAGCCCCGCCGACAAAAACAAAACCATTGCCAGTTTTTTCGTGCTGCGGCAGATCGAAACTATAGAATATTGGATCTACATCCGCTGTTTCCTCGGTAACATCATGTCCACGATTGGTGATATAGCTGTTGAGGATATCTCCGCTAGACGTTCCAAAGACTACGAGCTTGTCCTCTACCAATGTTGTCGTGATGCCATCAGTGAAAAGGTCATTAAAGATTTGCTGCACACCGGAAGCGAGCAAATTCCAATTACCAATGTTTGTTTCAAAGTTGCTATAGAAATTCTCTGTTTTTGCTCGATCTTCAAGAAAATCATCATGGGAGTAGGTCTGACCAAATAACCCACCTTCTGTGAACTCTAAAAGAACTGTCCGCCCAATACCTGACGGATCGATTGCACGTTCTGAAACCGTTTGAGTGATCTCTGTAGAACCATCACTTGATTTAAAATCAAAATTTTCAGGGCGATAATTACCTTGACCTTGATTTTCACGACGAGGCTCTAAGAAAAAATTCTCCAGCCGCATCGTAAAGGGGCTGCCTAATCCTGGGTTAGGATTTCTCTCTATGACAAATTTCGCCTCGTTGTTTATTTGAAATGCAGTATTTCCCCAGATGAATACGCGTTCCGCGTAGTTTCCAGACCCATCATTCCAATCCTTTTGATCAACAAGCAATCCATAGCTCGAGAACCCAAGGAAATTTGCAGCGACACCCTTTTCTAATTCTATTTTGTTAGTACCATCGTCGGTGTAAAACGACAGGAACATTTCATTGGCGCTCGCAACATCAAGCGACATAAATGCATCGACCAACCCGATGTTTGAAGCCAATGCAAATCGACCAGGCCCTTGTTCACCAGTCATGTAATCCACTGTGTTAACAGTCTCCGAAGTGACACTATTATTACTTCTTATCAAATTTCCATTCGAAAAATCAGTTGTCACACTCTCTGATCCATACATATACAAGGATATTACTTATGAAATATTTGGAAGAGACACTTCTATCGCCCTTTCAGATCTTCTGATACTTTATAGGAGTTATCGACAACCCAGACCATGCTGGAGGGTGGTCGGCTGGTTACGGTCTGATCGTTTTTGGAATAGTGGAAATGCACGGATATCCCGACAAAACCGCACAGTCCGTCAATGTATCGCTCAGTTAGCGAAAGCGGTTTGCCGGACAAAGTACCCGGGTAGTAGCGACAACAGTCAGGATAGAATTCGAGATACTCTTCTGGGTCCGAAAATTGAACAATTGGGTAGGTTTCACGGTTACCGTTTTCACCAATGACTGATACGATTCCCTCACCTCCGTAATTTTCAAGCAGGTGAGTAACTGTTTCCCAACGAACACGATCGACATCGAGAGATGCACAAAGTGCATCAGCATGAGATATGTGCCTGTAAATCCCGACGACTGCTCCCACCACTAGCAAAGATGTCACGCTTGAGAGCAAAATGCGTCGAAATTTATTGCCGAAGATCTGATCAAACATGTCTTTTAACGCGGTATAGCTAGGAAAGGTCGCTTCTGATTTTGTCCAACCGTGCAGAGGTCACTTCAATAAGTAAGCCAGTTCGGAAAAGAGTGGTGACAGAAGATCGGCTACACTGTGGTCATGCCATTCTCCCGGTCATCAACATCTGATCAAACGTCTACCCACAAACACTACAAAAGCCTGCGCTCCTGCTGCTTGCGTGCCCGTAAGCTGATCCTGTTTCAACCTGATCTTGAGACGGTGTCCATTCCCGACATGCATTGGCCCTGCCCCACTCGGCACCATAGTCGGCGCCACCGTCGCACACCCCAAGGCTGCGCAACAAGAATGTGAAATACCAATAGCTGCGGATACACCGTCAAAATTGCCAATAAACATTGCGACCGGTCTCGTGCGCGGCGGCGGTTTCATTGGCGTCTTTGTCAGGCGGCGGGTCCTATCTTTTCCCAATGACGATGGCAGCGACCGCTTTTTACCCTTAACGCAACGCCCGCCCCTCCACGGCGCCTCCCGGAACTGCCGGACAAGGGTGAACCGCTTCCCGCCACTCCCTGCCAGCAGGCCGACAAAAGAAGACATCGGACACCGACACGGCGCGCCGCGTCAGGCTAGGGCGCTGCGCTCCGCGCCAAGCAGGATGGCTGGCCTCACTGCACCAGCCCCAGCGTTTGCGCGCAGGCCCGCTCTTCCCGGCACGTGTCAATGAAGCTGTCATAAACGCGCTGCGCATCAAAGTACCGGGTTTTGAAACGCTCGGCCCGTTCGGTGAGAACAGTGACCGTTTCGTTCAGGGCATCCACCTGCCGCAGGACCCGTGCATGCTCTTCATTGGCGGTGTAGCGGGTCTCAATCGTCTCGCGCAGCTCGACGACGGTCGTATTCACCGCATCCAGCTGGTTCTGCAGGTCCTTGTACTCAGACACCGGTACCGTGGTTTCACGGAGCTGCGCCAGCGTTTCATTGAGACCGTCCTGATGCAGCCCCTTCACGGCATTAGTGTTCAGGGTCAGGCGGCGCGACCGCACTTTTCCCAAAGCCCATGGCAACAGGAACAGGTTTATTCTCGACTCACCGCCGCTCCCCCAACAGTTCCTTCAGGAACTGCCGGACCTGATAAACCCGCTTGCGCGCGAGCGGTTCAAAGATCTTCAAATGGTCGGAGATCTCGCGATAGGCGCGGTGATGGTGAAAGCGCAGGTAATAGGAAGAGCGGAAGTGGGGCGACAGACCCGCCAGGATGTCCGCCGCGTGCTCCCGCAACCTTGCGCGGTTCAACAAGGGCTGTCGCGATGCCGGGTCGGCATTCTCGGCAAAACCCGGATGCCAGCCGGGCTTTGGGTGATTCTGTGGGCGGGATACTGGGCGGGTTCCTGGGTAACACTCTGGGCGGTTGAGCGTTGGCCTGATTGGCTTGGCCTGCGCTGCCCCGAAAAAGCCCCAAAAAACCACTGCTGTTCAACTTGACTGACCTCGCGTCAAGGTTGGTAGGGGCGCTTTCCTCACGCAAAAGCCCTAAACCCAACGAACATCCGTTTTTTTGAAGACCTCCGATAACCTTGAGATTTTTCATGTTGCCATTTGACGAAGACTATTATCTTGCCAAGAACCCGGATGTCGCCGCTGCAATTTCAGCCGGCCACCTGTCGAGTGCGCTTCAGCATTACCAGCAAAACGGCTTTCGCGAAGGCCGGGACCCGCATCCCTTCTTCGACACGTCTTACTATCTGGAGACGTACCCGGACGCGGCGGCAGCGGGTATCAATCCGCTTGATCATTTCAACGGCCACGGCGAGGCTGAAGGCCGCGCCCCGAACGCGTTTTTCGATGCCGCTTATTATCTGGAACAGAACCCGGATGTCGCAGCCGCTGGTATTGACCCACTGGAACATTACCTGGACTACGGCGGCCGCGAGGGGCGCGACCCGGGCCCGGCCTTCGACAGCGCCCATTACAATCAGCAAAACCCCGATGTCGTGGCAGCCGGTCTCAACCCGCTGGCGCATTATCTCGCCTACGGCCGGGATGAAGGCCGCGCGCCGCATGACCAGTTGGGTTTTTACCTGTCTGGCGCAAAATACAGCGACAGTGCGGGTTCTACTGTCTCAGGCGCCGGAGATATGAACCATGATGGATTTGATGATCTAATTGTAACTGCGCCAAGCGCGGGCTTTTGGGGGCAAACATACGTTTTGTATGGGAGCGACCAAGTCTTCAGTTCAACGATTGAATTGAACGCCTTCGATGGCAGCCAGGGGTTTGTAGTGAATGGTCACGCAGACGCAAAACGCATACAGGCGATTTCAGATGTCGGTGATTTTAATGGTGATGGAATATCTGATGTAATCTTCGGATCCGATACTTCATATCAAGGCCTAAATTTCGGTGCTGGTGCCGCCTATGTCCTTTTTGGAAACAATCAGGGTTTCGACGCTGCTTTTGACCTCACCAGCCTTAATGGTGCCAACGGTTTCGTCCTGCGTGGCATCGAGAAGGACAATTACACGGGGCACTCCGTCTCCGGCGCGGGTGACGTGAATGGTGATGGGCTCTCCGATGTTCTGATTGGGGCCTACAACGCTGCTCCGGGCGGACGCGTAAGCGCCGGGGAGACCTATGTTGTTTTTGGAAGTGCTCAGGGGTTTAACGCTTCCATGGACCTGAGTGCGCTTGATGGCACAAACGGCTTTGTCATCAACGGGGCTTCAGCAGAAGAAGACAGTGGACGTGCTGTGTCTGGCGCCGGTGATTTTAACGGCGACGGGATCGATGATATCCTGATCGGAGCACCCGCTGCTGATCCCAACGATATTTTGAACGCGGGAAATGCATATGTTGTCTATGGCAGTGCAATCGGCTTTGGCGCCTCCATTGAGTTGAGCAGTCTTGATGGGACAAATGGATTTGTTTTGCAGGGTTATGCGGGGATTGGATTAACTGGAAAATCTCTTTCAGTTGCCGGTGATGTGAATGGGGATGGTATCTCTGATATTGTGATTTCAGCGCACCACGCGTACACCAACGGCAATATTATGGCTGGCGAAACTTATGTGGTTTTCGGCAACCAAGAGGGTTACGGCGGTTCACTGGATCTAAGCAAGCTCGATGGGACAAACGGGTTTGTTCTGAGGGGCATCGATGCCGAGGATTGGAGCGGTTTTTCCGTTTCAGGCGCGGGAGACATCAATGGCGACGGCCTGGCAGACTTTCTTATAGGTGCACCGAACGCGGATCCGACCGATCAAGAGAATGCTGGAGAAACCTATCTTGTATTCGGCAACGCAGAGGGTTTTGGTCCAATCATCGACTTGAGCAGCCTGAATGGAGAAAATGGCTATATCCTGAATGGCAACAACGCCAATGCGAAGAATTATCCGGGACGTCCGATGTATGATGGTGCCGGGCGGTCCGTAACCGGAGCAGGTGATGTGAACGGCGATGGTATCGACGATCTAATGATTGGGGCCTTCAATTCGGAACTCGGCGCGACCTCAGCCGGCAATGGCGCTTACGTTGTTTTCGGTGGCGAGACCCTTGGCCGATTTGACGCCCTTGATGGCACCTCCGACGGCGAGATCCAGCTTGCGCTAATTGGCCACGGGTACGACCTTTAGGGCGGCCGTCACACCCGTACAAACTGAGGAAACGCCCGGACAGTCTGGCAGATCTCGGCCGACGACGTCTCCCGCGTTGAAAGGCACAGGGCTGCGGATGGCCCGCGTGCAGTCTCAGCCCACTTGGGCTGTCGTTCCGCCCCGACCCGCCTCTCCGCGCGCGAAACCACAGCACACACACCGAAAAGGGCCGGCCATCTTGCATTACCGCGCCGGGCCGGTTCCCGCCGTTGGCAAGCGCACGACATTGCCTGCCCCGTCCGGATCCGGCGGCCCGGAATCAAGCACCACCCGGATGCCCTGGCGCACCACCAGCCGCCCGCCCGGACGGGTTTTTAAAGCCGCATCAAAGACCAGCTTGATCAGCTGATAGCTCTGGGCCGCGGCCAGCAGCTCCAGGAATCCGCGCCCGTCCGGGCTCCAGACTTCCAGGCGAAAGCCGAGCCCGGCCAGATGCCGGTCCGCGCCGGATGGGGTGAGCAGCCGCCGGGCAATTTTCTCGGCCGTCTCCGGCCGCAAGGTGACCATTCGGCCGCGCGCGGCCCGGGCCCGGATCAACCGGGCCAGCTCTTCTTCCGTTGTCCAATCCGCGCTCATGTTCTTCTTATGTTCTCAAGTCGCAAAAACCGTCAAGCGCCGATCCGGAAAAGCTCACATCGCATTCAGGGCTGCCCCTGGCTCGGCCTCTTTGCCGCCGATTGCCCCTTCAAAGGTGGCACATCTTCCGGTAAAGCTGGGCGCCTGTTGCACCCCGGGAAAAGAGGCACTGGCATGTCCAGGATCAAAGAGAGTGACGATGAAACGCGGGATTTGGGGAACGCGCTTCTAGCCTTTGCCCGGGCCGTTCATCAACTGGCCCCGGACTGCCTCGACCCGGCGATTGCCGCTGCCTACGATGCGCTGGACGCGGAAAAGGCCAAACGCTCGAACACCTGCGCAGGTCCGGGCCGATCTGAGGACCGGATATGAAGCTCTGGAGCGTGCCGAGGGCTAGGGAACACCGGTGATTATACTGAAACCAAAGCTGCAATGAGGCCGGACAGCGGCTGGGGTTTGGGGCCCGTCTCAAACTGGTACGGATGGTCTGGCGGGTCAGGTTGCGATCTTCAGGTTAGGACCCAAAAACATAACCGGCGCTCAGGCCGAGGATCGCGCTCAGGCATAAAAACCCCATTACAAACAACACAACGGCCTGCCTGGCCCGCTCGTGGTTCCGCATGATCCCTCGCTGAAACGCTTGACCGATATTTTACGCTAGGGAACTTTCATGGATCAGGCGTTTCGGCGCTATTCGACTTTCGCACACAAGCCCGTGCGCGACGGGCGCCCCCAAAAGACCGCCTGCCTGCCGCAAGGGGACTGGTTTGATATCGCTTTCTAGTGCCGAAACTGCGCCCGCCTGGGCCAGTGCCGATTTGAAAAATTTCTAAACGCTCTCTTACCGCAACCGTTGAATTTTCCGATAGAACGCTACGTTTTTCTTGGGGTTTTCCTGATTAGACTTGGCCTTCGATATCAGGGGGACAAGTGGTGTCACAGGACGTTTTTATAGATCAACCGCCCGCGTTCGATGGACCGGTCGTGGATGCAGCCACGTTTTTAAGCCGGGTCCAGCGGTATCTGGACATGGCCCAGTTCCGGGATGTCGCCGTCGATCTGGCGGACGGCCGCCTGTTCCTCCTGTCCGAAAGCCGGTTTGAGGACCTGATCGTTTATGGGCATCACCCTCTTGCCTGGCTGATCGAAATCAGCAGTTATCCGGCCCACACAACGCGTTATGGCACAACGCTTGAGGATCTGGAGACCCTGATCAACCATTGGTGCGGTTCGATCACCGATCAGACCGGCCGGCCGCACATCGTTCTGGATGCCTGGATGTATGACCAGTTCCGGCAAAAACAGCCCATCGCGTGTGCCGCAGGCCCGCATTCGGCCCCGGAGGTCCGGACAGCACCGGCGAGACCTGAGCCCGCAATCTCTGCCTCGCTCATTTGCCTGGAGACATATCGCACGACCGGGGAGCGCCGTCCGCCCGGTCCCGCTGCGGGCTGATATCACCTCATGGCGGACAAGCTGGATCCCGTTTTGTTCAATAACATGCTTCTTGAAGCCACAAATGGCGGCTTTTCTGAAACGAAAACCATCGGCACCTAACCATCTTTTCCAGACTTCTTTTTCAGCCGCTCATTGCGATCCGCATCCACACGTTCGGCCCATTTTCGTGTGACCATACCGCCCCACAGCAAGGCAGACGGAACAGTTGCCATCACGATTGGACCGATCACGAGCTCACGAAGATATGCCCCTGTCCACCGTCCAACGCCCAAAAAAAAGAAAAATGTCCAGCAAAAGACAAAAAGAAGAATGACTGATTTGGGAAAATTGATGCGCACCGCGCGATGCTCCTTATTTCTCCAACCGTTTGATCCACGATCCGACCCAACCGCGGTACGTCTGACCCAAATGCCATGAGCAATAAAGGATCAGCGTGTAGAGCAGCCCATCGGCATCGGAGACGTCATACCCGGCATACCGGCCATAGGATGTGATCCCACCCGCGACGAGCATCAACGTCAAAAAGCCACATACAAAAAGGGCACCTCTGCCACGCCCGGAACTGTGAAGCATCTTCAAAAACAGCACCGCAAGTCTCCTTTATTCCACCATGCTGTGCCTCCGCGACATGTCGACAGTCGACGCCACAAGACCGGCGGAACTCGCTATCAGATTTTTTAAGAAAAATTTGCACAACGACCAAAAGCCGTCATGAGCTGCCAAATACTTTGCAATGCGCGCCATTTCAAGAAGCAGACAGATGCAACTTGATCGACAGACCTTTTGGGCAGCTGTCTGGCCCGATCCTGCGCAAGATTGCCTTTTTCAGTCATTCGGTGGATGCGTTGTTGCGGTATTTTTTTTTGATGGCAGGGCTTCGAACTTGTCGGACAGTTTGTTGGTCGCATCCAGAAGCCGCAGTTCGACTTCCCGGAGATGTTCCCGGCTGGCGTATTCCTCTGCCACCTTCAGGCGGAATTCATTAAGGTCCCGCCGGACGCCTAAGATCGCGGCAATAGCAACCACCACGCCCCGCCAAGCGCGCCGCTGATAAAGGCCAGCCCCAGTAACTGTTCCCACGTGATTAGACCTTCCATCACCTGCACCCCAGCCGTTTGCCGTTACGGTCATTGCCGGCGACGCGTTCCGCCCCGCCGCGATCGATCCTGATGAGGGCTGCAAATCCCGCCGGGCTCAAACTATTCGCTGTGAAACCCTTGCAAGACCCGGCAGTCGTCAAGGTCTCACACCCGGTGAGACCGGCGGAAATACTCAAGACACAAGTGATCGTCTTCAAGATTCTGCAAAAAGGCATCGTCAAACGCCCTTAAAATGGCTGTCGCGCAAACTGTGAGAGCTTCATCACCGCCCGTTCGACCAGACACCCCGACCAAAAGAGAAACGGCAGGAAATATTTCCTGCTGGCTGACCGTTGTCCGGTTTGGCCTCTGGCCCCAAGTCAGGCGAACTGGAAGTCGTCCTGATGCAGACCCGTCACGGCAACATTGTCGAATGTTAGGCGCATATTCGCACTGATATCCATCTCCGTACGGCTGCCGGACTGGCTCGCGACCGCCAAGACTGCGAAAAAGCTTGAGAGGATCCCATCGAAGCTGAAATGCCGGTTTCTGAAATCAGTGTTTACCTTCCGGACAGGTTGGTCCCCGATACTCTTTTACCAGCAAACAGTGATTTGGATGCGGATGGTACACTGGCGGCAAGTGAGGTTCCGTGTGTAGTTCGAGCGCAAGGACGTCAGTTTCAGAAAAGGCACCTCAAGTAGGGAAGAGCATTGGATGACGCTTATAACTGAGCGCCAGATTGGGATTTATAGCGATTTTTTTTAAAAACTTCGATGCCAACGCCGGGAAGAATTGGAGCTTATTATGACTGTGCTCAATATCAGTCTGACAGAGATACTTACAACCAAGCTCACCAATCCCGGCGCTTATGCGTATGCCGTTTACTTCGCACCAGGAACAGATGGAACAATCCAGCCCTACTGGACAACACTCATCAACAATGGGGTTGTCAATGGAGTGAGCTCTATCGACGGGCAATCAGGTTACTCTGCAACACTGGATCTCCCAGAGCCTTATAGTGGCGGCAAGGTTTATGTACTTGTCCAAAGTCAATCTCCTTCCGCAACCCAGACTGATCTCACAAGTATCATCACCAAAGAGAGCGACATTAACTGGGAGAATGCGCAAACCAATCAGTACCGCGTCGACAGTTTTGAAGTCTCCCTGCTTAACCAGACAGGGGATGCTGGAAACCTCACCTCTGTGCAGGGCTTCGGGCTGCCGATGGAGCTCTACATCCCATATGGACAGGACAGTTCCGGGGCACTGATCACGCAGAGCAGAGGGTACGATGTAGACGGCGAGACGATTTTCAAGTCAGTTTCGGATATCCACGCAAATGCGGTTGAAAAATTCACAACCGGGCCGCTGGCCGGGACCTTTCGCGCTGCGATTTCGCCTGCCGAGGCGGTCGCGCTGGCCGAGCAAAACCAGATCCCGGATGTCTTTTCCCAATCCGACTGGACCGCATATGTCGACAGCTTAAAAAAAGACACAGGCATTATGCTCTCGGGGTTCTTCAATGGAGCTGCCGATGCCAACGGGATTTATCACAATGGCGGCTTTTTCGGATACGAGCTGGAGTGGTCTGCAACAGATAACGCGTTCTGGCTCGATCCTGTCGCTGAAAGTCATATTAAGGGCTCAATAAAGATCACTGCTGAGCAACTTGCCAACAGCATCTATTCGACCCTTGGCGATGTCGAAATCTATTCAAACCGCGACGATGAAACGCCCTACACGATCCAGGGGGCTTCCAGTTCTGAGATGAACACCGGGGCCAACAATCAATGGGGTACGGTTCTCACCCAGGTATTGACCGGCTTCACCGGCGGTTATTATGGAACATCTGGCAAATCGCTCAATGCTGATGTTACTGAGAGCATTGATCTGAACAAGAACTGGAACTGGGATCCGACCTACGCCTTCGGCAAAAACCTTTCCGGTGATGCTGCAGTCTTTCAGGATCCGTACGCAGAACTCTTTTTCTTCAAGTCGAATTCATACGGATCCGGTTACTCCGACAATCTGATGAGTGCCTATGCGGAAGGCGGGCCTCTCATTCCAGTCTATTACAATGGCGCCAACGTCCAGACGATTGATCTGACCATTTACGATGATAGTGAGACGCCGTCCGGGTACACCCAGCCTGTCATTTATAATTACATCGCCCCGCCAGGACACAGCGATCTGTTTCGTGACCAGTTCGATGAGACATCCTATTCGCCTGCTGATTTGAGCAACCTAAAAGGCGCAAACATAAGTCTTAATTTTTTTAATCAGAACATCATCTTGAAGGATGATACCCCGGTTGCCCTCAAAGTGTTTGTTGGCAATGAGGACGGTATTCCGACGTTCCGCACGATTGAGTTTCAACCGGGCGCCAACGAAACGCTCTGGCAGAATTGGACGATTATAGAAAACACCACAACGGGAGCATGGGAGGCTCAATCCGGTCCGGCACAGACTGATGGAGCCATGGTCATCTCCAGCATGCCCATCGCCGAAAATGGGACGGTTTGGTATCAGCTGGTCATCGGTTCGGGAGATACCGCGAAAACAGTCAACGTCTACGCAGAGACACAGGGCAGCCTGTTTGTGAATCCTGCTGTATCCGGACAAAGCGGCAGCGTCGCAGCTGATGGTCTGGTCATGGTCTCGCCGGAAACGTCAACAGCGGACACGATTGTCAATTTTGCCTTGGACTTTCTCTACAGCGGCAGCACGACGTTGCATCCCTCCCTGTTTACCTGGAATTCCAATAAGACACATCTTTCTAACCTGGCTGAGCCGGACGCCGTTGTCGCAGGTGTCTTGGGCGAGAGTGGTTTCGAGGCCATCGCCGGACAAACCAATGTCGATACAAATGCTGTGACAACCAGTCAGGCAAACTTGGTGTTCGGCTGGACCGGAGAAAACCCGAATGCGACTTCCGGATCAAATGAGTGGCTGAAGGACTACACCAACAAGATCAGTGCGCAAAACCTGGCGCAAATTAGCTTTACGCAGACGGGTAGTCCGGACCTCGCACCGGTCTTGTCCACTGCCGATATTGACGGTCGATGGAGCACGGCGACCGGTAAGGCGCTGGGCAATGGTACCTACACGGTGCTGATGACCGAATACTTCAACACAGGCAATCAAGTGGGCGGCCAGATTGGCCGGACGTCGAAGGAACTCACGGTCACGGTTGCTCTGGATGAGTTGTCTCTCGTGCAATCGTCGACCAATGCCGGCCTGACCTTTGAAACCGCTTCAAATCCTGGCAATCTATCCAGCGGCAATTGGGTTGAGTTTACCCTTGGCGCGCAAGGTCCAGCGTCCGGCTCCGCCGTCCTGCTCTATATCGTGGATGCATCTGGCAATTATGTCGGCCGTGATGGTGCAACAGGTGGAGATGTCACCCTTGCGGAGGCCATCCGGGGTGTTCTAGGTGGCGGGCAATCGGGAGCGGCCGCAGCCCAGCAGTCTGTTTATCTGGAGGCGGGGCAAGAGATCCGTTTCGCACAGTTGTCCGGTCAAGACACGGTCGACACCACCGTGACAGCTACGTTCCAGGCCGCCGCCGGTGACGGATATGACATTACCTTAGGCGATGTCACGCTCAGTGCGGCAGTTCAAAACACTCTGGATGAAGCAGCTATCCTCGCCGACGCGCAGCGGCAAACCGACATTCCGCTTGTATATCTGGAACAGGGCACACTCCATGATATCACTGCGTCGGGTGCTAGCACTTTGCATCACATGTTTGGTTTTGTACGCGTAGATGTTGGAACCGACGGCAGCTTGAAGATTGACGGAAAAACGCTGGCAGAAGTCCGGGCATTGGGGGCCAAAGCCAAGGACCTTGTGGATGGCGGTTTTGAATATCTCTATTCAGGAACTTCGGCGACGGCGGCTTGGACGGTATCGGGTGCTACAGGTTTCTATGCCCCGATCTTCTTTTCTGACGATGGGTCGCCGTACTTCATCGGTGACAGCACTCTGGATGGTGCTGGCCAGATCCGGATCTTGGGAGAGAACACGTTCGGTCTTGAAAACGGCGCTGGAACAGGCGGGGCTGACGCGGATTATGCAGATCTTGTCCTCACGTTTGACACAGGCCGGAGCGCAACCGGAAACGATTTGGTCGCCGGCAGCGGCAATGATGATATCCTTCTTGGCAGTTCCGCCAACTACGCGCTGAATGGCGGCAACAAACTGGACACGGTTGTCTATGACCGCACGAAGGATGACGTGGGACTGACAGGCACCCGAAGCGGGGTCACTGTTACGGATGGGGATGGTACAGATACGCTGGTCGCGGTTGAACTGGTTGTATTTACTGGCGCGAACGGAACAGGTCAGGACCGGGTTATGGTCATCAATCCTGACAGTTCAACGGTAACCGGAACCTATGGATTTAACGAGGCGGCTTATCTGAGCAGCCATGCGGATGTTGCAGCAGCTGTTGCAGCTGGTGCGTTTTCAAGTGGTGCGCAACACTATGCATTACATGGCAATTCTGAGAGCCGTGCCGCGGACCTTCTGTTCGATG
Organism: Roseibium sp.; assembly: GCF_965276855.1. Classification (GTDB taxonomy): domain Bacteria; phylum Pseudomonadota; class Alphaproteobacteria; order Rhizobiales; family Stappiaceae; genus Roseibium. The sequence continues at coordinate 4,690,529 of NZ_OZ255700.1, read as the reverse complement.
CAGAGTTTTATCTCGCGGACAATACGGATGTCGCAGCCGCGGTCGCGGCCGGCATTTTTGCCTCGGCCTCAGAGCACTACGAGTTGTTCGGCTCTTCCGAGAACAGGTCCGTCAATCCGCTATTTGATCCAGAGTATTATCTGGCGCAAAACACGGATGTTGCTCAAGCGATTGTCAACGGTGTGTTCGTCAGCGCTTATCAGCATTTCCTCAATCACGGCGATCAGGAAGGCAGAGCTGCGTCGATCCACTTTGACACTACCACGTATCGAAACGAGCAAGGATTGGACAGCAGCACAAGTGCGCTGGAACACTTCCTTCTTCTTGGCCTCCCACAAGGCACAACGGCTCCCACCGCAGCGGATTTTAACGCAAGTGGGCTGGTTTGAGGTACAACCTAAAGCGTTTCGAGTTTGGTTTGAGACATATCCAGCTGCTTTGACGTCGAGTTCCAGCCTTCTTGTATTTAATGTAGATCGCGGATTTCTCCGAATGCATGGAAGACGTCGGTAAAGGATCATGTGCTGGCGCGTCTGAGGTGAGCCTTTAGAGCGTGTCGGCGTCTTCCATGGCATCACGCCGGATGCGGGCAACATCCAAAGACGACGTTACAAGGGCGATTTGCAGTTTTCCGCGTGTGTCAAGATTAGAAACCGCCTTCGGCACCCGCCACACATAGCGCCAGCGCCCGCGAAACAGCTCCAGATACTTGTCGGCTTCCCGCATGACAGAACCACCTCAGAAGGTGCATGTTCTATCTTTTGTACTATCCTCTAAAGCAAAAGGCGCCAAAACAAAAAAGGCGCTCAGAAGAGCGCCTTTGTTTTCAATCACTTGGTAGTGTGATTGATGGTGCGGTCGAGAAGACTCGAACTTCCACGGGGGTTAGCCCACAGCGACCTCAACGCTGCGCGTCTACCAATTCCGCCACGACCGCTTAGTCAGTTTTCCCGGCGCTGATCGCGTCGAGGCGCCTCATGTAGCAAAAGGTTTTCGGAGGCGCAAGAGCCGAACTTGCAATAATTCACAGGCGCCTAACTTTTTTAAAGGCGCCGGATTAAAGCGGCCCTTCTGTGCGCATCGGGCGGGTTTCCGGCGGCCGCATCAGGACTTCCGTGATCGAAATACCAATCCGTTCCCCCAGCAGCACCACCTGCCCTTTTGCCACAAGCGTGTTGTTGGCGTAGATCTTGACGTCGTCATCTTCATCCACATCAAGATCGATCACCGCCCCGCGGCCCATGCGCAGCAGCTGATGCACCGGCATATGGTTTTCACCGAGCACCACGGAGATATCGACATTGATTTCATCAAAGGTGGCCATAACACGCCTGAGTCCTTAAATAGGGCGAACATCCGCCAGCGCTGATCTTACCACGGGATCGGCAGCCTGCTCAAAAAACAAAGAAGTGTCATCCACATGTCACCTGACCAACGCGACGCCCTTTCCTTGAGTTTTTTGCCGAAGGACGGCTCTGCACCGGTCAAATGGAAAATCTTCGATGATCTGTTTGACTATGAAGATGCCGCACGGGAGATGGATGAGACGGTTCAGCGAATCATCGCCGGAAAAGCCTCAGAGCAGGTTTGGCTCTTGGAGCATCCCCCGCTCTACACAGCCGGAACCAGCGCCGATGACAGCGATCTGATTTCGCCGGACCGGTTTCCCGTTTACCGGACCGGACGCGGCGGTCAGCACACCTATCACGGCCCCGGACAACGGGTTGCCTACGTCATGCTGGATCTGAAACGGCGCCAGCAGGACGTGCGCGCGTTTGTCTCTGCGCTGGAAGCCTGGCTCATCAACACGCTGTGGCACTATCACATCCGCGGAGAGCGCCGGGAAGACCGCGTCGGTGTCTGGGTACGCCGGCCGGATCGAGGCATCAATGTCGAGGACAAGATCGCCGCAATCGGCATCCGCCTGCGCAAATGGGTCACGTTCCATGGCATCAGCTTCAATGTGGAACCGGAGTTGGATCATTTCTCCGGGATCGTGCCCTGCGGCATCAGCGAACACGGCGTCACGAGCCTGGTCGATCTGGGCATCCCCGTCACGATGGCTGAAAACGACAGTGTGCTCAGGGCCGAGTTTGAGAAAATTTTTGGGCCAACGACATCTGTTTGAGTGCCCGGCGATTTCGCTGGAGACTGCTCAAATACCAAACGAAGTGAAACCAACAACAAAACCACGACAAATACATTGTCATTAATAACAATAATACTTTGAGTTACCTCAGATGAATGACGTTATTACGCGTCACACACATCGAAATTTAGTCTTTATTTATCGAAAAAAGGCAGTGTCCGACCAATTCAACACATCTGGGACATCGGTTGTGACACAAGCGTCCACAAAACATGCTGCCAAGAGCATCATCACCAAGATCCTGCTGGCTGCTGCCGCAGTGATCATCGCCATCTTCGCCGGTTTTGGCCTCTTCAATGACACATTGCAACGTTCTGCCAAGTCCGAAGAAATCCGGGACTACATGACCGGGGTCGGCTTTGCGGAAGCCAACTCGGTTCGAAACTGGTTCCAGGCCCGTTTGATGCTCATCACGTCCACGGCCGAGGGCGTTGCCCGGCAAGAGAGCCTCGGCGCTGAGTTCTTTGATTTGCCGACCCTGACGTCCAACTTCGACGGCACCTATTTCGGCGCGCAGGAAGACGGCACCTTCACGATTTGGCCGGAGACCAACTTGCCGGAAGGGTATGACCCCCGCGTCCGCCCCTGGTACAAGGATGCAGTTGCAGAAAACGGCCCGACGATCACTGCGCCTTACCAGGATGCGTCCAGCGGTCGCCTGATCGTGACTGCGGCGACACCCGTCAAATCGGGTAGCGCGCTGGCAGGCGTTGTCGGCGGTGACTTCGACATCACCGAAATCGCCAAAATGCTCTCAGAGTCCGATCTCGGCGGAAACGGGTATGTCTTTGTGACAGATTCTGAAGGGACCATCCTGATCCACCCTGAAAGTGATCTGGTATCCAAACCACTTTCAGAGTTGTTTCCGGATGACCCCGTCTCGGTCACGGGTGATACGCAATATGCGTCCACCAGGTTTGGCGATCGGATTGTCCAGTTTGTTCCAATCGAAGGTCTGCCGGTTGATTGGAAAATCGGCCTGTCCCTCGACCGGGGCGCGGCCTATGCCAGCTTGGCGAGCCTTCGCAATTCAGCATTCATTGCCACAGCGATCGCAACGGTTTTGATGCTGGTGATCCTCGGCTCACTCTTCCAGACGCTGCTTGCACGGCCATTGGCATCCGTCACCCGGGCCATGAGCGAGATTGCCGGTGGTGACCTTGATTGTCCGGTCCCAGGCGTGGAGCGCCGTGACGAAATCGGGTCGATCGCCAATGCGGTGGAGGTCTTCAAGACAAATGGCAAGGCCCAGCGGCAACTGGAAGCGGAACAGGCATCCGAGCAGCTGGCCAAGCAAAACCGCGCAGAAACCGTCGATCGCCTTTTGAACGACTTCAACCACGAAATCCGTGGAGTTTTGGAAACCGTTGAACAGGCAACAGGTGAGCTGGAAGGCACGGCCCGTGAACTGGCGGAAACCTCTGAGAAGAGCTCCAACGATGCAGCCTCAGCCGCCAAGACAACGGGCGACACAGCCGCAAACGTCCGCTCGGTTGCCGCAGCCTCAGAGGAGCTGACTTCATCAATTGCCGAGATCGCCCGCCGGGTTGAAGACCAGGCCAGCATCGCAGGCAAAGCGTCCACAGCGGCGGCCAATACGGATGAGACGGTTCAGAGCCTTGTCGCGACAACCGATCGGATCAGCCAGATTGTCAGCCTGATCAACGACATTGCGGCACAGACCAACCTCCTGGCCTTGAACGCGACAATTGAAGCTGCACGCGCCGGGGAAGCAGGTAAGGGCTTCGCTGTCGTTGCGTCCGAAGTGAAATCGCTTGCGAACCAGACCGCGCAGGCGACCGAAGAAATCGCCACACAGATCCAGGCCATGCAGTCTGTTTCCGATCAGACAGCAACAGCGATCAAAGATATTGCCAGCGTCATCGGTGAAATGACCGAGATCTCCCAAGACATCTCAGTCTCCGTCGAGCAGCAGAGCATGGCGACAACGGAGATCTCGCGAAACGTCAACGAAGTCTCATCCGGTACAGACGCGATTTCGGAAACGATGTCACAGGTCTCCAGCGGCGCGCAATCGACCGGACGTAATGCGACCGACGTCTTGTCCACTGCTGAAGCCTTGATGGCGCAATCGAAGACGCTGAGTTCGAAGGTCAACGAATTCTTCGACGGCATACGCGCGGCCTAAGCAGCCTTGCGAAAAAATTTATCCGCACGGCTCCGGCAGCCGTGCGGAGACCAAAGATATCCCCTCCGTCAACTTTTATTCCCTCGTTCGGGACCCGGCTGGCTGACTTGATCTGACTGCAAGCGGCAATATATCTATAAGTTGCAAGGACCAATGCTGACCCGGTGTCACGCTGGACCATTCCGACGAAGGCATTGGATAATGGGATTTTTCAAGCAACTGTTGGTGCTGTGTGTGCTGGCTGGGCTCGCCGGCGGCGGTTACTGGTACTACGAAACCCACATGACGAGCGCGGCCGAGGGCTCTGGCGAACGCAGCCAACGTGGTGCCCGAACGGTCAAGGTTGAGGCGGTTCCTGCCAAGGAAACAGAACTCCCTGTTTTTGCCGAAGCGGTCGGCACAACGCGCGCTTTACGCGCTGTCGATATCGTGCCGCTGGCAGAGGGACGCATTGTCGAGATCGACATCAAGTCCGGTCAGGAAGTCACCGCTGGCACTGTTCTTGCGCGGCTGGATGATGAGATTGAACGGGCAACGCTTGCAGAAGCCAAGGCGCGCGTAAATGAACGCCGCCTCGCCATGGAACGCGCGGAAGCCCTGCGCCAGACCAACACCATCAGTCAGGCAAATCTGGAACAATTGCGCTCCGAACTTGCCATCGCCAATGCTGAGCTCGACCGGGCACAGCGCCGTTTGGCGGACCGGACCATCCGGGCACCATTCACCGGAGTTTTGGGCATCAGTTCGATTGATCTTGGAGCCCGGGTGGAAACCTCCACGGTTCTCACCCATCTGGATGATCTGGCCGAGGTGGAAATCGAATTCCGCTTGCCGGAAACGGTCTACGGGCAGATTGTGCAAGGCCAGCCGGTCACAGCCACCAGTGCAGCATTTCCGGGCCGCTCGTTTACCGGAAACGTTGTTGCGATTGACAGCCGTGTCGATCAAGCCTCCCGGTCCTTCCGTGTCAGGGCCCGCCTGCCCAACCCGGATCGGGTCTTGCCGGTCGGGATGTTCATGCGGCTCGAAATTGAATTGAGCATCCGCCAAGCGATTGTTGTTCCGGAAGAGGCGCTCCAGGTGGAAGGCGGGACCATCTTCCTCTTTGTCGCTGACGGAGACACGGCTGACCGGCGCAATGTAACGACAGGCTTGCGCCGCAGCGGCTTGGTTCAAATCTCAGAGGGTGTGAAAGCCGGTGAACGCATAATTCACCGCGGGATCCAATCGCTGCGCGATGGCAGCAAGATCGAGGTGATCGAAGGGCAGCCCGAAGCCCAGGATGATGCCTCCGGAACGCCGGAAACGGCTGCGAAGGCGCAACCGCGTCAACGGAGCTGACGGTCCATGTTGTCCGATCTTGCCATCCGCCGCCCGGTTTTGGCCGCCGTTGCCAGTCTTCTGATCATCGTGTTCGGGATTGGTGTCCTGACCTCCATCCCGGTCCGCGAACTTCCGGACATCGATACGGCGGTCGTCACCGTCACGACAACTTATCGCGGTGCGGCTCCGGAAGTCATCGACACGGACCTTACGGAGATCATTGAGGGCTCCGTGGCTGGTGTGGCCGGAGTCAAAACAATCAGCTCGAGCAGCCGCCGTGGCCGCAGCCGGGTGGTCGTGGAGTTTGAAGTCGGCAACGACATTGATGCGGCGGCAAACGATGTGCGCGATGCTGTTTCCCGTGTCCGGGCAGATCTTCCGGCCGATGCGGACGAACCGCAGGTGGTCAAGAACGACGCGGATTCCGATCCCGTCATGCGCCTCGCCGTTACCTCCGACAGGTTGAGTGCGGCTGAGATCACCGATTATGTCGACCGATATGTGATCGACAGGCTCGCAACAGTACCGGGTGTCGCATCGATCGATACCTATGGCGGCAGGCCAAAAGCCGTGCGGGTCTGGCTGGATCGCCGCGCCATGGCCGCCCGAAATCTCACGGTTGTCGACATTGAACGTGCGCTCCAGCGCGCCAACCTCGAATTGCCGGCCGGCGAACTAGAGTCGGATGCACGGCAATTGTCTGTGCGCCTCAACAGCCGGCTGCCGACCGTTGATGCATTTTCAAATGTCGTGATTGAGCGGGTCGGAGGTTATCCGATCCGCTTGCGCGATATTGCAACAGTTGTTGCCGGCGTCGCGCAGGATGACACGATTGTCCGGAACAATGGCAAGACTGCCGTTGGTTTGGCGGTCATCCGGCAAAGCCAATCAAACACGCTTGCCATTTCAGAAGCCGTCCGTGAAGAAATCGATGCACTTCAGCCAAACCTGCCAGCCGACATGCAGATCGAAGTTGGCTCGGACGATGCCATTTTCGTGGGAGCTTCAATCCGGGAAGTTGTGATTGCGCTGGGTGTGTCACTCGGGCTTGTTGTCCTGGTCATCCTGTTGTTCTTGCGATCCCTGCGCGCAACCTTGATACCGGCAATCACGATCCCGATCGCTTTGATTGGAACCTTTGCGGCAATCTCCGCACTCGGGTTCTCGGTCAATGTCCTGACCCTTCTCGCCCTCCTTCTAACCATCGGGCTGGTGGTTGATGACGCGATTGTCGTTCTGGAGAATATTCAACGGCGCATCGATCTCGGAGAGAGCCCGTTGATGGCAAGCTTCCTGGGTACCCGCCAGGTCACTTTTGCCGTCCTTGCAACGTCCATGACATTGATTGCCGTGTTCGTGCCCCTCTCCTTCCTGCAAGGCCAGGTCGGGCGGCTCTTTGTCGAGTTCGGGTTCGTGATGGCGAGCGCGGTGGTAATCTCGACCTTTGTTGCACTGACCGCTTGCCCCGCACTGGCATCTCGTATTCTGACAAGATCCAAAACTCCTCAGGCCGGATCCAATGAAGATGCGCCTGCCGAGACTCTGATCCTTCGGTGGTTTCGGAAAGTGGTCACACTTGCGGTCCGCATGCCGCTCGTCATCCTGGCGCTTGCAGGCAGCATCGCCGCACTCGGCTTTGTCGTCTATGAACAGCTGCCGCGTGAACTGACCCCAAGTGAAGACCGGGGAATTGTTTTTGTGCCCCTGTCTGCCCCGCAAGGCAGCACGGTGGGGTTCACCGATCAGGCCTCCCGCCAAGTCGAAGGCATTGCAGAGCCACTCGTTGCTTCCGGCGATATCGAAACGGTCTTCACCTACACCGGCACATGGGGGCGCCAGAACCGGGCCTTTGTCGTCCTGCGCCTCGCAGACTGGGAAGACCGGGAAAAATCCCACCGCGACGTCGTTCGGGCCATGATCCCGAGCATGGGCCAGATTACCGCGGCTCGCGGCTTTCCCATCACCCCGGCCGGCCTTGGCTTGCGTGGAAGCCGCACGCCGCTGCGCATCGTTGTCAGCGGTCCGGACTTTGAAAGCGTGAAGGTGTGGGCCGCGCAGCTTCTGGAGCGCGGTCAGGAAAACCCGAACCTGCGCAATCTGGAAATGGACTACGAGGAAAACCAGCCGCAGCTTGACATTTCCGTCGATCGTGAACGCGCTGATGACCTTGGTATTTCCGTAGAGACGATTGCAACGACATTGCAAACGCTACTGGCCTCTCGCGAAGTAACCACCTATCTGGAACGCGGCCGAGAGTATCCGGTCCTCGTTCAAGCTGCGGCCAACGACCGCGCCTCTCCAACGGATATCGAGTTCATCTTCCTGCGCGCAGATGACGGCGACACGCTCGTCCCGCTCAGCGCTCTTGTGTCGCTCGATGTCAACGCTGCGGCTGCGGAACTGCGCCGCTACGACCGTTTGCCGTCCATCACGATCGAAGGCTCCATTGCGGAAGGGTATTCGCTTGGCGATGCCATCGAATACATGGAGGGTGCAGCTGCCGAGATCCTGCCCGCGGAGGCCAGGATCAGCCTTGCCGGTCAGTCGCAACAGTTCCGCGAAACATCGAGCGGTGCTGGGTTCACCTTTGCGCTGGCGCTCCTGATTGTGTTTCTGGTCCTCGCCGCCCAATTCGAGAGCTTTGTCCACCCGTTCGTGATCATGCTGACCGTGCCGCTCGGCGTTGCGGGTGCCGTCTTTTCGTTGGCAGCAGCCGGCTTGTCGCTCAACATTTACAGCCAGATCGGCATCATATTGCTTGTGGGGCTGATGGCGAAAAACGGCATTCTCATCGTCGAATTCGCAAATCAGCTCAGGGACGAAGGCAAGGACGTCACGCAAGCCGTCATCGATTCAACGGTTCTGCGCCTCCGGCCAATCGTCATGACGGTCGTGTCCACCGTTTTGGGGGCAATGCCGCTGGTGCTGGCGAGCGGTGCCGGAGCCGAGAGCCGCATTGCAATTGGTACCGTGATTGTCGGCGGGTTGCTCCTGTCCGGTATCCTGACGCTGTTCCTGACGCCAGTGCTCTACAGCTTGCTCGCGCGCTTCACCGAACCACGTTCCGCGATCGAGCGGCGGCTGAACACGGAACTTGGCAAACGCGGCCCCGCGGCAGGAACCGAAGCCCCGCCTGCAGAGTAGTCCGAACGGATTTCTGAATTAGCCCGCTGTTGCTTCAGTTTGGGCGGGCGCAGGCAATGACCGGACGAATCTCTCCAGTTTCGCCTTGCCGCCGGGAGACCAGCCGAGCCTCACCAGTTTTGCGACATCCATCACGCCCACGGGTCCCGGCGCGCGGATCGGCAAGTGCCACTCAAGACCGAATGTTTCCTTGTAGATCTTCAAAAGGTCCTGAAGATCGAGCAGCATGTCGGACGCATTGAACACATCAAATACGGCCTCGCTGTCGCCGCGCTTTTCCAGTAGAAGCGCAACCGCATCTGCCAGATCTTCGCCATGAACTTCCGTGCCGACCCGAGGGATCACGGCATCGCCTTTGGCAAAGCCATCCAGCACTTTGGTCCATTTGTGTGTTTCCAGTCCCGGAGGGCATCCATAAACGCCGGTGGCCCTGATGACAGTGCCTTTGAAGCTGGCATCGCTCAGCACCTCAAGGGCAAGCTCACCGGCATATTTGACCTTGCCGTAAAAGCTGTCCGGGTCGACAGACGCCTCTTCCGTCAAAACGCCCCATTCGCCGGCACCGGCATAGACCGCGCGGCTGGAGAGGAACACACTCTGAGCGACACCAGCAGCCTTTGCGGCCTGGAACAGGGCCTGCGATCCTTCGACGTTCCGGTCAATAAACCCATGGGGGTCATCCCCCTCCCCATCCCGGTACTTACCCGGCACATGGGACAGGGCACAGTGGATCAGCGCATCGGCTGCGGGGAGTTCAAACGCCCGATCATCCAGCCCCCATTTGACATATCTGTCTGCCGGATTGTCGGACGGCGTGCGTCCGAGGCACGTGAGCTGGTGGCCATCCTGGCGCAAACGGCTGGCAATAAACCGGCCGAGTTGCCCCGTCGCTCCGGTGATAAGAATATGCATTGATCGACTTTTCTAATTCTGTGCGGGCGGTGACGGCAGATTGGCGAGTGTTTCACCGATATCCCGTCCCTCATAGAAGGCCTGCCACAGATCAATCAGGGGGCGCAAGAGATCTGACCGAGCGTGGTCCGTTTGCCACGGCTTTTCATACTGGTAGTGCAGAATGTGGATCTGATCCCAATCCCAGAGATCCGGCAGATTGAACCAAACATATTGCAGCATGTTGCAGAACACCGGCAGACCGTGCCAGTCGGGAAAATAGCTTTCCAGGAAGGTCTGGTCCGTGCGGCGCCAAAACGCCTCCGGGGCATCCAGCTGCTTGAGCATATCCGCATAGGTTGACGCATTCGGGCGGGCTGTGAAGACACCGCTGTTCATCCGGTGAAAATCGCCCAGCGCCTCATAGACATTCGGGGCGGCACAAAACTCCGGATACCCAAACAGCTTGTCACAGTTCTTCAAAACCAGTGCATCGGCATCAATGAAAACAACGCTGTCATAGTCTTCCAGTTGCCACAGGCGCAGCTTGACGAAGTTGTCGAGCGGGGTATGAAACACCGGCTTGCCGCCCTTTGTGAACGGCGCCGCCTTGTGCAGCCGTCCCCGCTCGTGCCGTTCATTGAACGCGTCTGTTGTCGGCAGGCGGTCACACTGGCCGAAACGCGGCGAGAATTCTCTGAGCGATTCCAGATTGCCCGGATCGACACCCGGCGTATAGAGCACCACGAGGTCCGCTTGCGTCCCGCTGAGCCGCAAGGAGCGCAGCAACGCAGTTGCCCCGAGCACATAGTCGGAGTTGGTCACCAGCGTCACATAGGCGTGTCGACTATTAGCCGCTGTCTCAAAGACCGGATGATCGCTTGCCATTGGGACTTCAAGAGACCGATTTCAGACGCGGGTGCTCCGGATCGCGCTCGATGTCCACCGCAATCTCCTTCGTCCAGGCAGAGACAGCCGGAACCCGGCTGCGGTCGATCCGGTATGAGAACGCCTTGGCGACATCGACGACTTCACTCAGTAAGCCGTCTTCCAGCTTGATCGGGTTGAGGCCCAGCTCAAGAAATTGGTCATTTTTGACCACCAGATCGTTTTCCGGCGCTTCCTTTCGCGGGTTCGGAAGGTAGGCGATTTTTGCGCCGGTCAGCTTGGAAATGAGCTCGGCCAGATCGCGCACGCGGTGGGTTTCGGTCATTTGGTTGAACACCATCACCCGATCACCGCGGTCCGGCGGGTTGTTCAGGGCAAGCTCGATGCAGCGAACCGAATCCTGAATGTGAATGAAGGCCCTCGTCTGACCACCGGTGCCATGAACAGTCAGCGGATAGTCGATCGCGGCCTGGATCAGGAACCGGTTGAGCACGGTGCCATAGTCGCCGTCATAGTCGAACCGGTTGATCAGCTGCTTGTGCTTGCGGGTTTGCTCCGTGTGCGTACCCCAGACAATGCCCTGATGCAGGTCGGTCACGCGCAAGCCATCGTTCTTGGCGTAGAACTGAAACAGGAGCTGATCCAGACACTTGGTCATGTGATAGATCGAACCGGGATTGGCCGGGTACAGAATCTCCTGGCTGGCGGTTGCACCAGACAAGGTCTCCACATCAACGCTCAGGTATCCTTCCGGGATCGCTGCGCCAACGTTGGAGTAGCCGTAAACGCCCATGGTGCCGAGGTGAATGAGGTGAGCGTCCAGATCGAGCTCCACCATGGCATTCAGCAGGTGGTGCGTCGCATTGACGTTGTTGTTGACCGTGTAGTTCTTGTGCTGGTCCGATTTCATCGAATAGGGCGCAGCGCGCTGTTCGGCAAAATGAATGATCGCATCGGGGCGCTCTTCGGCGAGCCAAGCCTTGAACACCTCGTAGTTCTCGGCAATGTCGATCAGATGGAACCGGATCGTGTTGCCGGTTTCCTGTTTCCAGATCCGGGTCCGCTCCTGAATGGAATCCATCGGCGTCAGTGATTGAACACCGAGTTCAGCATCGATCCAACGGCGGCTCAGGTTGTCGATGATGTGGACTTCGTGGCCCTTGTCAGACAAATGCAGGGACGTCGGCCAGCCAACAAACCCATCACCACCAAGAATTGCAATCTTCACCTGACCACTCCTGCATTCGATCCGATGGACCTGTTCCACCGTCATGATTGTTTCATATGTGAGATCAGATGATTGCGATAATTCAATGACAGTTCAATGCATTAATTTGAAATTGATACACACGGAAAGGGATTGGACACTTCTTCCACATACTAAACCGTTTCGCGGACTGTGAAACGTCCGGTAGCAGGTTCGACAGGCTCGAGATCAGATACAGACGTGACCCGGGCGAGCGCAGGACCGTGCCAAAGCGCGTCCATCATATCGACCACCGTATCTGATGGGCCGGATATTACGGCCTCAACGGCACCATTCTTGAGGTTTCGCGCCCAGCCGGCGAGATCCCGCGCCACCGCCTCCTCGGCGCACCAGGCCCGGTATCCGACACCTTGCACCCTACCCTCGATCAGGAGATGGACGGTCAAAGGATCCTGGGTCATCGGCACTTCCTTATTCCAAAAGCGTTACCTTGGCTCTGAGCTTAGAGTAGTGCGGATCGTTTCAAACCTGCAATGGGGCTTTATGCAGCAAAAACAGCGCAGCATTTCTGAGCCGCACTGCCTTGAAATGAACATTTGCCTTTGTGCTGGACAGCCAACGACCTACATCCAGCCAAGCCCGTAATAAATGAAAGAGGATCTTATAAGCGTGACCACACAGAAAACACTCAACATCCGCGTGCCCAAAGATCCCTCAGAGGCGATAACAGCCATTGTTGCTTATGCGGGGATTGCAAAGAGGCTGCATGTGGAACTCAGCACGCATGCAGAAGCGATTGGACTGGATCTGGATCAGATTAAAACCGACCTCATCAATGAAGCCAAGAAGGCAGTTCCGCATAGCGATTTCTCAGACCATGAGATCAGAAACTACAACATCATGTTCGAAGCCATCGATACGATCTTCAAACCGATCGACTGATATGGACTGTCTCTGAACGGCTCACGCGGTCTTTGGCGCGGCATTTCCCCGCCTCTGCTCATCGAGCATCACCAGGAGCGATGCCCCCACAATGACGAGAGCACCCGGCCAAAACGCACCCGTTGGCGCAAAGCCGAAGGCAATGAAGCCAACGGCAATGTTGAGCGGCAGCTTCAGATGGTCGAACGGCTGAACAAAGGTCGCGTCCGCCTTTTGATAGGCCAGCGTCAAAAGATAGTTCGCAAGAACCGTCAAGAGGCCGGCCCCGACGAGCAAGACAAACGCCAGACCGCTTACGACGAGACCACCATCGGCGAAGGCCAGCACGGCATTCACGGGCGTCAAAAGGAGCAACAGATAAAGCGTAATGGAATCCGCGGCCTCTCGCTGTGTCAGCTTTTTTGTCACAAGGGACGTTCCGGCCCAAAACGCAGCAGCAGCGACAGGGAGCAAAGCGCCCCAGTTGAATGCCTGCGACCAGGGCTCGAGGATTACCATCCCACCGGAAAAACCGGCAATGGTCGCAAGCCATCGTGCCCAGCCAACCTGTTCCCCCAGAAAGATCCGGGCGCCAAGAATGACGAAAAACGGCGACGTCATCACAAGGGCAATCGCCTGCCAGATTTCCACGCGCGCCAGACCGGCAACCCACAGCTGAATGCCAATGACGGCCAGGAAAGCCCGCAGGAGATGCAACCCGAGTTGCTGTGTTTTCAAGGCGGTGCGCCCGCGCCTGAGCACCCAGGGAAGCGCAAAGCCAAGTCCAAGCGCATATTGCCAGAAAGCTGCCGACGTTGACGGCACACCGAGCTGCATTGTCGATGCCTGGAGGGCGCCATTTACGAGCGCAAATGAGGCGCCTGCGCCGACCATGGCAAGCGCTGCCAGCACCGGCTGCGCCTGAAGTGAGGAGGATTTGGTGTCCATCGTCTTCAAGTCCGTTCCAGTTTTCATCCAGAACAGTCTCAATAAGACCAAAAAGCTGCACCGCTTGAGAAAAGCGGCCCAGCCAAGCTCTCTATCATCCGGACTGTAACCGTCGGCTCCGGCATCTCACCGGATCTGCTGACCCTTGGTAAACATGTATTACCAAGGCGCTCGCGGGCTCCAGGTTTCCCTGATACCGCCGGTGGGGACTTTCACCCCGCCCCGAGAACTGTTCCTAATACCGTTGTTTAACGGCCTCACTGGATCGGCGCAACGGTCAATGAACGAAAAATTCAGTATGACTGAAAAGCTGCCAGATGGCCGGCAGCTGGTCTTTCAAGAACATAATCAGTCGATGATCAGGAGAATTCCATGATCACGGCGTCAACGGCAAGACTGTCGCCCGGCTCTGCCTTGATGGCGGTCACGACACAGTCCCGCTCGGCACGCAGGACGTTTTCCATCTTCATGGCTTCAACGATGGCCAGCTGTTCGCCCGCCTTGACCTCCTGGCCTTCACTGACGGCAATCGACACCACCAGACCCGGCATCGGGCACAGCAGCATCTTGGATGTGTCCGGCGGGAGCTTTTCCGGCATCAACTCATCGAGTTCGGCAACACGCGGCGTCATGATCTTGGCTGTGACAGAATAGCCCTGCCAATCGAGGCGGTAGCCTCCACGAACCGGGCGGACCTGAACTGTGATGTCCTTTTCCCCAACGCGGCCGCTCCAGAGCGCAGCACCCGGCGCCCAATCCGATTCCACATTGACGACAGGCCCGTCACCAATCGCGACATCAAGCTCAATCGGCGTTCCCGGATAACCGGCCGCAAGACGAATGGGAACATAGGTCTTGTCCAGCTTGACCACCCAGTCCTCGCGGATCGCACCGGAGTGCGGCCGCAATCGGCCAGGAAGATGGTCAAGACGTTCGCGTTCAATCGCCGCCATGGACAGCGACACCGCCGCCAAAACACCCCGCGCTTCGTCGTCCGGCTCAGCCGGGAAAAAGCCGTCCGGGTATTCGTCTGCAATGAAACTGGTCGCCAGTTCTCCGGACCGCCAACGCGGATGGTTCATCAACGCGGTGAGGAACGGCACGTTGTGCTGAATGCCGTCAACGTAGTACCCGTCCAGTGCCTTGCTCATGGCGTCGATGGCTTCTTCGCGGGTCGGGGCATGGGTGATCAGCTTGGAAATCATTGGGTCGTAAAACATGGAAATTTCCGACCCCTCGACCACACCGGTGTCATTGCGGATGGTCAGCCCATCGCTGTCCAGTTCCTCCGGCGGCACGTAGCGCACGAGCCGGCCAATGGAGGGCAGGAAGTTCCGGTAAGGATCCTCGGCATAGATCCGGCTTTCCACGGACCAGCCGTTCAGCTTCACGTCGTCCTGTGCGATTTTTAGCTTCTCGCCATAGGCAACGCGGATCATCTGCTCGACCAGATCGACCCCGGTGATCAACTCGGTAACCGGGTGCTCCACCTGAAGTCGGGTGTTCATTTCAAGGAAGAAGAAGCTCTTGTCCTGGCCAGCCACAAACTCCACGGTGCCCGCGCTGTCGTAGTCAACGGCTTTCGCCAAGGCGACCGCTTGTTCGCCCATCAGCCGGCGGGTGTCTTCATCCAGCAACGGCGATGGCGCTTCTTCAATCACCTTCTGGTTCCGGCGCTGGATCGAACACTCACGCTCACCCAGGTAAATCGCGTTTCCGTGTTTGTCGCCAAGAACCTGAATTTCAATATGGCGCGGGTTCTCGATGAACTTTTCAATAAAGACACGGTCGTCACCGAAAGAAGACGCGGCTTCTGATTTGGACCGGGTGTAGCCGTCACGTACTTCTTCAGCGTTCCAGGCGATCCGCATCCCCTTGCCGCCACCGCCGGCTGAAGCCTTGATCATCACCGGGTAGCCGATGTCCTCTGCGATCTCGACGGCTTGATCAGGTGATTCAATGACACCGAGATACCCTGGAACCGTGCTGACTTTCGCCTCGTTGGCAAACTTCTTGGATTCGATCTTGTCGCCCATCGCTTCAATGGCGCGCGGGTTCGGACCGATCCAAACGATACCTTCCTTTGCGAGCGCCTCCGGAAAGCTTGCCCGCTCAGACAAGAAGCCGTAGCCGGGATGCACAGCTTCAGCACCAGTCTCCTTACAAGCCGCGATGATCTTGTCGGCAATCAGGTAGGATTCAGCCGCCGCTGCGGGACCGATGTGAACGGCCTCGTCAGCCATCTCCACGTGCAGTGCATTCCGATCGGCATCTGAATAGACCGCAACGGTTTTGATTCCCATCTTCCGCGCCGTCTTGATAACGCGGCACGCAATCTCACCCCGGTTGGCGATCAGTATTTTCGAGAACATGCAATTCCACCCAGCTGGATCTGTTTTCTGAGTTGTAGGCCGGTCCTCCCCTCCAGTGCAACTTATCCAAAGGGTGGTCAGACGATGTGAGAACCGTACTACTTGCACGGCCCAAACAACACAGCAGGCAGTTTTCAATCACACTCTATTGCCGAAAATTACCGATTTTCCTTTTCTTAACAAATATATTGCAAATTCTACCATGTATTTGGAGGAAAATGACGTGATAAAAAAACTAATAACAACACTGATCGCCGGATTGGCTCTAACTACTGTCGTTGAGGCAAAAACGATCGAAAAGTGGAATGCCGGAGAAGTCGACGGCTTCACCCGCTATTGGACCACAAACAACATTGGTGCGAGTTTTGTCGTGTGGTGCCATCCACAGCGCCCGGTCAACGGCACCTTGTTGCATGTTGTCATCGACGGCAAAACGCCCACTCCGAATACACGCATGAAACTGATCATCGACAAAGAGATCATGGAGATCCCTGTCAATGAGCAGGGGTATGTCGATACCGGATGCGCAACCTGCGCCGACACCTTCGAATATGTTTGGCACAGACTTCGCGCCGCAACGGCGATTGCGGTCAAGTTCAAGGACGACAGCTACGCCGGCTTTTCGCTCAAAGGTGCGAAACAAATCCTTCCGGCAAATGTCTGCCCAACCGACTGGAAGAAAAAGCAATCGTCCTGAGAAACATCGAATACAAAATCATGCGATTGTCACTTGAGCCGTTTCTACTCACCGCAATTAGCTAAAATTTAAGACAACCCTCGGTATTTTCAGCAGTGCATACATTGGGGTTCCAGATGTTAACTCGCCTATTTTTAATTGCTCTTTTAATCGGCTTTTCCGTCGCCCCGGGCGTTTCGGAAACCGTGGGCAGTTGGCATAGCGAGAAGGTGAATGGCTACCAGCACTACTGGACCAAGAACAAGCTTGGATCCCGGTTTTCAATTTGGTGCCCCGACAGCAAAAAGTCTTCACTGCCACTGATCAGCATCGACATCAAGGGGCGTCTTCCAGTTCCGAAGACCTTGATCCGGGTCGAACTCGACCACCGTTTGATCAAGTTTACAGCCGACAGAGACGGATATATCCGGTCGGACTGCCCTGCTTGCGCAGACAACATGCGCTACTTCTGGCAACTTCTCCGCAATTCCGCGCGCTTCGCCGTTCTGTTTGACGAGGATCGGCGGTATGCAGGCTTTTCAACCCGTGGCGTGGGTGAGGTCATTCCCCCGACAGTGTGCGAACCTGATCCTGGCCTACAGGCCAATCACCAGTAAGTCTTCTTCCCAATAACAGGGCAATCCGTGCTGCTGGTCACATGTCTGGCGGCTTGACCGCGCTATAATCCAGCTAATCGGGCCTGCAAAGTGCAGTGTCTGAAACACGCTGGAGGTTCGCATGAAGCTGCATGTCTTACTAATCCCCGCCGCTGTTCTTTCGCTTCTGTCAGCCGTAAACGTTGCCGAGGCCCGGCCGGATCTACGCCAGATGACCTGTGCCCAGGCACAAAATATGGTGCTGAAAAACGGTGCGGTGGTCTTTACGACAGGCAAGTACACTTATTCCAGGTTCGTCGCGAACCTCAGATATTGTGAACGTGATAAAGCCCTAGCACCGCAGTATAGCGCAACGCGCGATAATCCGCAGTGTTATGTTGCCTATGAATGCAAGGACCCGGATTTGCTGTTCATCGATTGATGACACTGCCGCTCCGATTTGCGCGGCAAATCTCAGGGTGCACGCTGGAAGCATTTGGACTGTCGCATTTCTGCGGCAGTCGCCCTTCTGACATGAATACAAATCACAAGCGACGTTACGACATGGATTGTAAATGTCGCGACATCCTCAATATTTATTGCAAATAACATCGCAGCGCACAATAAAAACAAAGCATTAATTTTCGATATACGGACAAGTTATTTCCATGTAACCTTTCCTCGCCACCAATAATAAAAAGAAACATGAAACGGCGATTGAAGGGAGGAGTTATGCCTGAAAATCCGAACAAGGGCCTGGTGGCGACATCAGGCTTCTTTACAGGACTGCACCCCGGCATGGGCCTAGCCGCAAAAGGCATGGTCGCAGCCTTTGTTATTTTCACTGTCTTGAACGTAGAGTTTGCCGGAAGCGTCTATGGGGCTATTCGATCTTGGATCGAAGGCGCGCTGAGCTGGTACTACATCTCAGCTGTAACGGTCATTTTGTTCGTTTGCTTGTATCTGATGTTTTCCAAATGGGGCAAAATCAGATTGGGGGACGACGACAGCAGACCAGAGTTCTCCAATTTCAGCTGGTTCTCCATGCTGTTCTCAGCCGGGGTTGGGATCGGCATCCTGTTCTTCGGTGTTGCCGAACCGGTGTTTTACTTCGACAACTCCGGAGCCTTCGGTTACCCGAACAATCCGCATGCTGACCTGAACGGTCATGCGAACATGGATATGCAGCGTGCGGTCGATGCAATGCGCGTGACCTACTTCCATTGGGGCTTCCATGGATGGGCCGTCTACGTGATCGTGGGCCTGTGCCTGGCATATTTCGGTTTCCGGAAAAAACTGCCGCTCACCATGCGCTCGGCGCTTTACCCGTTGATCGGGCAGCGCATCTACGGACGCATTGGTCACGCAGTTGATCTTCTCGCAGTCTTTGGAACCGTCTTTGGTGTTGCAACGTCGCTTGGCCTCGGTGTCAGTCAGATGGCGACCGGGCTCAATGTCCTGTTTGGGATAGATCCTGGCATCACCACACAAATCATCCTGATCGTGGTGATCTCGATCGTCGCCACCTTGTCCGCGGTTTCCGGGGTCGGTAATGGCATCCGGATCATCTCGGAATGGAACATCTGGTTGTCGGTGATCCTGCTCGCAGCCTTCATTGCGCTTGGGCCTTTCAAATGGCTTATGAGCTTCTTTGTCACCACGCTCGGTGACTACCTCTGGAACGTCATCCCGATGGGTTTCTGGACAGCCAATGAAGCCGGCAACGTCAGCTGGCAAGGCGGCTGGACAATCTTCTACTGGGGATGGTGGATCAGCTGGGCACCGTTCGTCGGCATGTTCATCGCCCGCATATCCCGCGGCCGTACTATCCGCGAGTTCATGGTCGGCGTCATGTTCGTACCAACAACGATCGCCTTCTTCTGGCTCTGCATGTTCGGCGGCAACGCCATCTGGCAAGAGCTGAATTCCGCAGGCGGTCCTGGCGTTGCGGGTGGCGCGGGTATCATTGAGCTTGTGCGGGCATGGAACCTTCCATCTGCTCTTTACGGCACGATCGATAACCTTGGAACAATGTCCTGGGCTGGCGACATGAGCTGGATCCAATGGCCGTTGTCTGCGCTGGCAACCTTCCTGCTCGCGTCCTGGTTCATAACCTCATCGGACAGTGGCACGCTGGTGATTACGACCATGCTTTCGATGGGCGACGATGATCCCCCGAAGATGTTCCGCATCATCTGGGGCCTGGGTGAGGGTTTTGTCGCAGCCGTTCTGCTTCTTGCAGGTGGTTTGGGTGCCTTGCAGACCGCATCCATCGCGGCAGCCTTCCCGATTTCCTTCATCCTTCTGGCGATGACCTGGGGACTGGTGAAATCGCTGTCTGAAGATCCGTCCGCCAATCCGATCGAGGTCAGGGAGTATGCGCCGGACGGCACGCATGTCACCCAGGATCTACACGCCTAAAACACCATTACCAGCGAGATATTGCTTTCGCCGGTAATCAGGACCGGGTCATCCTGTCCTCTTCCACAAAAACAAAACCCGCCAGACCAAGTCTGGCGGGTTTCCTTTAGGTGTAGCTTCCGCACAATCAGAGCGGAATGTTGTCGTGTTTTTTCCAAGGCGTTTCGACTTTTTTAGCGCGCAACAAAGCCAAGGCTTTTGCAACACGGCGGCGGGTCGAATGGGGACGGATCACATCATCGATGTATCCACGCTCGGCAGCGACGAACGGGTTTGCAAACCGGTTCTCGTAGTCTTGCGTGCGCTTCTGGATCTTTTCCGGATCCCCGAGTTCAGAGCGGTAGAGGATCTCAACAGCGCCCTTTGCACCCATCACTGCAATTTCCGCCGTCGGCCAGGCATAGTTGATGTCGCCGCGAATGTGCTTGGAACTCATGACGTCATAGGCCCCACCGTACGCCTTGCGGGTGATGACCGTGACTTTTGGCACCGTCGCCTCGGTGTAGGCAAACAGAAGCTTCGCGCCGTGCTTGATCAGACCGCCGTACTCTTGAGACGTGCCCGGCAAGAACCCCGGCACATCGACGAAGGTAACAATCGGGATGTTGAAACAATCGCAGAACCGCACAAAGCGGGCTGCTTTCCGGCTTGCATCTGAGTCCAGAACACCGGCCAGAACCATCGGCTGGTTCGCAATCACACCGACGGTGCGCCCTTCCATGCGGCCGAAACCGGTGATGATGTTGCCCGCAAAGTTCTCCTGGATCTCGTAGAAGTCCCCCTCATCGAGGGTCTTCAACACAAGCTCTTTCATGTCGTAAGGCTTGTTAGGATTGTCCGGGATAAAGGAATCGAGGCTCATGTCGATCCGGTCCGGGTCGTCGTAGTTTGTGACCTCGGGCAGCTCTGCCTGATTGTTCATCGGCAGGAAGTCGATAAGACGCCGCATCTCCAACAGCGCCTCAACATCATTGTCGAATGCACCGTCGGCGATTGAGGATTTGGTTGTGTGCACCGACGCACCGCCGAGTTCTTCAGCTGTGACCGTTTCATTGGTCACGGTTTTCACGACATCCGGTCCGGTGACAAACATGTAGGACGTGTCGCGAACCATAAAAATGAAGTCGGTCATTGCCGGCGAATACACGTCACCGCCCGCACAAGGGCCCATGATCAGGGAAATCTGCGGAATGACACCCGACGCCTGAACATTGCGGGTGAACACCTCCCCATAACCGCCCAGCGCGGCAACCCCTTCCTGGATCCGCGCACCGCCCGCATCGAAAAGACCAATGATCGGTGCCCGGTTCTGCAGAGCCATGTCCTGCAGTTTGACCATCTTTTCAGCATGGGCCTCTGACAGGGACCCGCCGAAAACAGTGAAGTCCTTGGAGAACACGTAGATGGTTCGGCCGTTGACCGTGCCCCAGCCGGTGACAACGCCGTCGCCAGGAATGTGCTGCTCGTCCATGCCGAAATCGGTGCAGCGGTGCTGCTTGAACATGTCGAACTCTTCAAACGAACCTTCGTCCAAAAGGATTTCGATCCGCTCCCGAGCGGTCAGCTTGCCTTTGGAGTGCTGGGAATCGATGCGCCGCTGGCCGCCACCCATCTTGGCCGTTTCCCGCCGCTGCTCCAACTCCACCAGAACGTCTCTCATCTGGGTCTCCCAATGTCTTTGTCTTGCTTGGTCCTAGCATGCCCTCCGAACCCGGCAAAGTCAGCACAAGGGAGAATGGCAGATGTGATCCCGCAATCTGAATTCGGCGCGATTTGGTGAGCTATCCGCCTTCCTCCGCCCGCAGCCTCATCAATTCTGCATAGAAATTAGGCAGAATACGCCGTTAAAATGACCTTGGGTTGTCAGATCCGGCCTGCCATCCTAGTCTGAATTAACAAAGCAAGCGGGGAGGCAATGTCAGACAGCTCTGGGTTTTTCAATGAGATGCTCGAACAGGACGGCAGTCCACGGGCCCCATATTCAAGAATCGCCAATTGGCTTCAAGACAAGCCGAACAGTTTTCTAACCAAGAAGAGCCGCGACGCGGAAACCATCTTCCGCCGCCTTGGGATAACCTTCGCGGTTTATGGTGCCGAAGAAGCCACAGAGCGGCTTATTCCCTTTGATCCCATTCCCAGGATCATCTCAGCTTCAGAGTGGCGCCGCTTGTCGGCCGGTATCGACCAGCGCGTTCGCGCCCTCAACGCCTTCCTGCACGACATTTATCACCGCCAGGAAATTATCCGCGCCGGGCGCATTCCCGCAAATCTGATCCTTCAAAACGAGGCTTTTCTTCCCGAGATGGCCGGCTTCACTCCGGCGCGGAAAGTCTATTCCCATATCATTGGAACCGACCTCGTCCGGGTTTCGGAAAACGAGTTTTACGTGTTGGAAGACAACACGCGGACCCCGTCCGGCGTCTCCTACATGATGGAAAACCGGGAGACGATGATGCGTATCTTCCCGGAGTTGTTCCAAACCCACAATGTGGCACCCGTGGAACGCTATCCGGAAAATCTCCGCCAGACGCTCGAAAGCGTTGCACCGGATCCGGCGAAATCAGAACAGACCATCGTCGTCCTGACACCTGGTATCTACAACTCCGCTTATTTTGAGCATGCTTTCCTCGCCGACAGTATGGGCGTGGAGCTGGTTGAAGGCCGCGATCTGTTTGTCGATGCCGGCAAGGTCTTCATGCGCACAACTCGGGCACCAAAACAGGTCGACGTGATTTACCGGCGGATCGACGATGCTTTCCTCGACCCCCTGACCTTCAATCCGGACAGTATGCTGGGCGTGCCCGGACTGTTTGATGCCTATCGAGCCGGTAATGTGACGATCTGTAATGCGCCGGGCACAGGAATTGCCGATGACAAGGCGATCTACGCGTATGTGCCGGACATCATTGAGTTCTACACCGGTCAAAAACCGATCCTCAACAATGTGCCCACGTGGAACTGCTCGCGGGAAGACGATCTTGCGTATGTGCTCGACAATCTCGCCGACATCGTTGTGAAGGAGGTTCACGGATCTGGTGGTTACGGCATGTTGATCGGTCCAACAGCCTCAAAACGGGAGATCGCAGAGTTCAGGAAAATCCTGCAGAACAACCCCTCCAACTACATCGCTCAGCCGACGCTCGCCTTGTCGGCCTGTCCAACCCATGTTGCCTCCGGCATCGCGCCCCGCCACGTGGATTTGCGCCCCTTCGTCCTGATCGGCGATCAGGTGCGCATCACACCTGGCGGCTTGACCCGCGTCGCATTGAAAAAAGGCTCCCTGGTGGTCAACTCCAGCCAGGGCGGCGGCACAAAAGACACCTGGGTACTGGAGGACTGAGACGACATGCTAGGTAGAACCGCCGCCTCCTTGTTCTGGATGTCGCGCTATCAAGAGCGTGCCCAAAACATCACCCGACTGATGGAAGTCGCCTATCGCGGGGCCATCATGGCCTACGACGGGCAAGCCGAAGGCCACCATTGGCAATTTGCTCTTGCCTGTTCAGGCGCAGAAACCGGGTATAACGAGAAGCATGACGAGCTGCACTCACGGCACGTCACCAATTATATGGTCTTCTCAAAGGACAACCCGATCAGCATTCGCAATTGCCTGGAGTTATCGCGCAACAATGCCCGTGCCGTGCGCACAGGCATCACCGCCGAGCTCTGGGAAGCCATTAACACGACCTGGATCGAGTTTTGCGACACCAGCCCGCAATCAATGACACAGGAAAAACTGCCGGACTTTCTGGCCTGGATTAATCAGCGGTCACACCTCTTCCGGGGTGCGCTTTTGAACACCGTGTTGCGCGATGACGGCTATTACTTCAGCCAGATGGGCACGTTTGTTGAACGGGCCGACAACACGGCACGGATCCTCGACAACCAATACTGGGTGCTCTTGCCGGACAACGACATCATCGAAGACGGCAGTTCCGAACGGTATCAATGGTCTGCAATCCTTCGCGCCCTGTCCGGCCGCCGGAGCTACCGGTTTGCTTACCCAAATGCACAGTTGAAAGCTTTCAACATTGCCGAATTTCTAATCCTCCGGCGCGAAATGCCGAGGTCGCTTGCCTATTGCTACGACTGGCTCGCCGACACAGCCGAAGACCTCGGTCAGTTCTATGGATCGAGGGAACCTAGCCTTGATCTGGCAGCCGACATCTTCAAGGATCTGAAGGAAAAGCAGATGCGGGACATCTACCAGGAAGGCCTGCATGATTTCCTGATCGACTTTATCGGCAAGAACAACCAGTTCGCCCACCAACTATGTGAAGACTACAACTTCGCCTGACCCGTTAACCGAACAATTTCGGAACCGAGATGCGATTATTCGTCCGACATACAACACGCTATAAATACGATCAGCCGCTCGCCAACGCCATGCAGCAGCTTCGGCTCACGCCGGTCGACAATCCGGCCCAACGGATCATTGACTGGACCATCGAAGCTCCAGGCATTGAGCGTGCAACAACCTATTCCGATGCTTTTGACAACATCGTACATATGGTCTCGCGCGCGGGGCCTGTAGAAGACGTTGAAATCACCGCCACCGGCATCGTGGAAACGACGGAAACCAATGGTGTGATCGGCAAAGAAAAGGGTGCCAGCGCACCGGCACGGATCTACACCCGTGTCACGCCCCTCACCCACTCGAACCAGGCGATCCGGAAACTCGCATCGCTTGCCGACGTTCCGGATGCGATCGCCGGGTTTCATGAGCTCATGCATGCGATCCGCGACAAGGTCGACTATAAGGTTGGCGTGACCGAAACCCACGCCAGTGCGACAACCGCACTTGCAGCCGGTGAAGGTGTTTGCCAGGACCATGCCCATATTTTCATCGCCGCAGCCCGCTCAATCGGGACACCGGCACGTTACGTCTCAGGGTATTTGCTGCTGGAAGACGAACAGGCCTCTGAAGCGCATCATGCGTGGGCCGAAGTCCGGATCGAGGGGCTTGGCTGGGTTGGTTTCGATGTATCCAACGCTATTTGCCCGACAGAGCGCTATATCCGCTTGACCACGGGCCTCGACTCGCGTTCCGCTGCTCCTATCCGGGGGATCCGTTTTGGCGGGCAGGAAGAAAACCTGCATGTCGAGGTGGATGTGGCGCAAGCTGCGCTTCAGCAGCAACAATAATCGGGTCTTTTTGAATCCGCTTGCCAACGCCGGGAACTGGGACTAAACGGCGTCGGCCAAAATTCGCGGGATCGGGAAGAGCCGTATGACCTATTGCGTTGGAATTAAACTGGACCGTGGCCTTGTGTTGGCTGCCGATACGCGCACCAACGCGGGCATCGACAACATCGCGTCTTTCAAAAAGCTGCATGTTTGGGAAAAAACCGGCGAACGGGTCATCACCTTACTGTCATCCGGCAACCTGGCCGTAACGCAGGCTGTCGTGTCCCTGTTAAGCGAGCACGCCGACAACTCAACCGATGAACGCACCACCGTCATGACTGCAAAGACCATGTTCCAGGTCGCGCGTCTGGTCGGCAGCGCCATTCGCGAGGTAAAGGCAATCGACGGCGAAGCCTTGGCCGCAAATGCCGACAACTTCTATGTCAGCTTTATTCTCGGTGGCCAAATCAAGGGCGAAGAACCGCGCCTATTCCAGGTGTATGCGGCGGGCAATTTCATCGAAGTCGCCGATGACACGCCGTTCCTTCAGATCGGCGAGCACAAATACGGCAAACCGATCCTCGATCGTGTCACACGAAAGAACATGCGTCTTGGCGAGGCTGCCAAGATGATCCTCCTGTCTTTCGATTCCACTTTGCGCTCGAACTTGTCCGTTGGCATGCCGATCGACATGCTGCTCTACAACACAGACAGCTTCAACACCGACCGGCAAATTCGCATCGAGCAGGACAACCCGTATTTCCAGAAGCTTTCCCACGGTTGGTCAGAGAAACTTCGCGAAGGTTTTGCCGATCTGGAAGAGTTCGACGTCTAACCGATTTCCGGCACTGCCCGCCTTTGTTAGGGTTCCGTCACATTGAGCTTCTAAAAGCGTGCGGAGACAACCGGAGTCCTGCCTGAATGAGCAAAGCCGACACAATGGCGCCCGCACTTCCAGACTTTGTCTGGACCCGCGAACCGGCCCAGGAACACCTTGACGAGAACGATGCTACGCTGAGCGCCGTGCGCGACATGATCAAGGCCGGCAAACGGCAAGATCTCCTTGACCTATTGAAGCTGTGGGATCCGACCGACGTCATGCAGATGCTGACACGGCTCCGCCTGAAACACGCCCGAAAGCTGTTCAAATGGCTCCCGGCCAATCCCTCGATCAAGGTTGTTGCGGAGCTTAGTCCGGAGTTCCGGTCCATTTTGATGGAGGAATCCACCCTCGATCAGTTCCGGGACATCCTTGCCGGTCTTGACCCGGAAGATGCAATCGAGATCCTCAACGAGTTTCCCGAAGATGCCGCCGATGAGTTGATCACGCGCCTGCCTGATGTGGAAGATATCGCCACACGCGCGTCCTATGCCGACGACACAGCCGGGCGGGTTATGGCCCGCAAGTTTGTGGCGCTGCCGGAGGCCTGCACGGCCGGAGAGGCCGTCGAACAAATGCGCGCGGAGGCCGACCGGATCCGCAAGGTTTTCACCGTTTATGTCACCGATAAAGACGGCCGGCTAACCGGGACGGTCGAAGTCGGCAAACTCTTGCTGGCCCCAGCAGACGCGCCGTTGTCTAGCATCATGAACCGCGATGTCATCTCAGTATCGGCCGATATGGATCAGGAAGAGGTTCTGCGTCTAGCCCGAAAACGGGACATGCGAACCGTTCCCGTAGTCAGTGCGGACGGCCATTTGGTGGGGCGGATCACGCCAAAGCAGCTGACCCGGATCGCATCCGACGAGGCAAATGAAGACATGCTCTTGATGAGCGGTGTGTCTGCCGAATCCCGTTCCGACGATACGGTTTTCCGGATCGTCCGGGGCCGCCTGCCCTGGCTGCTCGCAGGACTGATCGGCGCAAGTGTTGCGGCAACTGTTGTTGGTTCCTACGAAGATCAGCTGGCCGAAGCTGCGATCCTGGCGGCTTTCATCCCCGTGACCATGTCCATGGCGGGCAATGCCGGGCTTCAGGCCTCTGCTGTTGCCGTTCAGGGGATCGCCACCGGCGCCCTTTGGTCCGGTGACATTGTGTTCCGGCTGCTCAAGGAATTCCTGGCAGCCCTTTTGAACGGCACTGTGGCGGGCCTTATCCTGGGAACGCTGGTCATGCTCGCCTCTTTCGTCGTGCCGCTTGAAGCGCCGCTTGATCTGGCATTGGCGACATCACTCTCTTTGTTGTGCGTCACCACGATCGCCGCCATGGTCGGCGCCACCATTCCAATTATTCTCGACAAGATCGGCATCGATCCGGCAATGGCCATCGGTGTCTTCATCACCTCGTCCAATGACGTCTTGGGCGTTCTGATCTTCTTCCTGATGGCAACAACATTCTATCTGGGCTGATGGATCGGCCAAGTTTCTGATCCCTAGGCGGCCCCTGCGAAGGCAGGGCCTAGTATTCCAGTTCGTCAGAGAAGTTGCAGCGAAGGTCAGAGACACAGTCAGCCTTTGACAGAAGTCACAATAAGGCCAATCATAGTGGTTACTGGGCCCCTGCGTTCGCAGGGGCGGCAAAAGTGCTTTCCAGGCCTGGAGTGAAGAAACGTCATGACACGTGCGGTCTGAGCGAGCTTATTTTGTTTATATTCTGACCAACCGCATAGGCGGAACTTTATACGTCGGGATGACGAATAATCTCATTCGCAGGATGTCCGAACATCGCGACGGCACCGGCTCCATTTTTACCCGCCAACACAAACTTCATCGACTGATATATTTCGAAATGTTTGAACGCCCGGAAGAGGCTTATCAGCGGGAACACAACATCAAGAAATGGAAAAGAAGTTGGAAGATCCGCTTAATTGAGGAGCATAATCCGCATTGGGTCGATTTGTTTCCCAGCTTGAACACACATTGACAACAGGCCGCCCCTGCGAAGGCAGGGGCCCAGTAACCACCAGAGTTTGAGACATTTCAGCTTTTCAAGTCTTATGCGTTTGCCAGAACAAGAGCGGCCGCATCGAACTCTGAGCGCTTGTATGCGCGGATCTGTTTGGCTTCCGCATCCTCGCCCCAACGCTCGAGGTTGAAGTCTTCTTCAACATGGGCGGCGGTCCAAACACTGTCCGCATCTAGGAACCCCTCGCGCAGCGCGAGCGCAAGGAGCGCTGACCCGGTCAACGTAGTGACGGTGTGAAGTCCGGCAAGCCGCAAAGGGCTGTCTTCGCCGATCCTGGTGCGGAACGCGGTCAACAGGGCTGGGTCCTGCGGCGTGTGCATGATGCCTTCGATGAGCACGAACCGTCCGCCAAGTTGATCGCCGGCCCAATCAACCACCGGGTCCCACACACGGCGCTGCGTGTCGCAGAGACTCTCCGGATCGTCGGCCCGATAGCAAAGCGCATCATTTCCGGCAAACCCGGTGATGTCATCCGCGACTTCGCCAAATCGCTTGGCGACTGCATCTTGAGCCGAATTGGCAATCCG
Organism: Roseibium sp.; assembly: GCF_965276855.1. Taxonomy (GTDB): domain Bacteria; phylum Pseudomonadota; class Alphaproteobacteria; order Rhizobiales; family Stappiaceae; genus Roseibium. The sequence continues at coordinate 4,662,285 of NZ_OZ255700.1, read as the reverse complement.
GGTCAGCGGCATGCACGCCGGATTGATTTCCTTTTCCTGCGCCTGCCATTCGGCTGCAACGGCTGCCCCCAAGACTTCGTTTGGCAGCAAAAGTGTCGACTTGGCCGGCGTCTTGACTGGACGCCCATCCAGATGAATGGCAAAACCATCTTCTGTTTCAACGTGTTCGGCGCTCTTGTAGAATCTTTTTGGCAGCTCGCGGCGGGACAGTTCCCGGGCCCGTTGCTCCGGATCCTTCGCCGCATCTTCATGCAATGCTTCAAGGTAATCACGCATCACACTGCTTCCTCTGTAATTTTTAAGATTTCATTGATTGCTACAGCGAGCTCATCGAAAGTGTCGACGACCCGCTCCGCGCCCTCACTTACCAACTGGCTGTGATCATGGTAGCCCCAGTTCACACCGATCGCATGGACCCCGGCAGACCGAGCCATGGCCATATCAAACCCGGTATCGCCGATCATGACCGTCTTTATGGCTTCTGTACCTGTTTCCCGCAAAGCCCGTTCGATCATGTCCGGATGCGGCTTTGACGGGGATGTGTCCGCGGTCTGGATGGTGATGAAGCGTCCATGCAGATCATGAACATCCAGCATGTACCGAACCCCACGCATTGCCTTGCCTGTTGCGATGCCAAGCAATACATCGGGCCGCGCGTGTAGCCGATCGATCGCTTCACGGGCGCCCGGATACAACGGATCAAGGTCCAGCCCGGACGTCCGCCGCGCGATTTTTTCCGTCCGGTACGCGTCCGCCATTTGCGCGACCAGATGCGTGTGGTTTGGACCGACAAGATCCTGAAACGCCTCTTCCAGCGACCGCCCCACTATTGACAGGATGGTCTTTCGATCGGGAGCTGGGAGCCCGACAGCGGAAAACGCTGTTTCGAAGCCATGCACGATGGTGTTCTGGCTATCGAGAAGCGTGCCATCGACGTCAAATATGATCAGGTACATTAGGATCCATGTCCGTTGGGTCCACCAATTGGCCGCATGTGCCGGGTTTTCCAGCCAGGGTCAAGCGGTCTGGGACATATTTTGGCCCGCATTTGCAGTCAAATGGCGCGCTGCCGGATAGAGCATTTTTTCCCGCCCCTGCAGAAGTTGCCGGGTTCCTCCACAGAACCGCCCCTCCCGGGCGAGCAATTTTGGATATCGCGGAAAACAAACGGGCACTTCGGGAGCACCTCAGTCAAGGTGGTCTAAGTTTCGAGTGCGCCGCGCCCCGGCCGAAACGGCAAAAAATCGCCGTATGGTTAATAGTTTATATAAACGCCTCAGGCAAGCTTGACGGGCGAGTATCAGTAAACATCGCCGTGTGATTCGGTCCGCGGCCTCAGGGAAATACGTGCTTTATGCCAAAGACACAGCAGTCCACGCCCAAGGCGCACACTCCGGTATCCAAGCAAAGCAGCTTCGGCGGCCATCTTTTGACAATCGGTGCGGTTACGGTCCTCGCCGGAGCTCTCGCCATCAAGGCGGCACTGCCTGCCCTGCAAGGTACAGCTGAGCATAAGGCAGTCGCGCTCACTCCAATCAAGGCCACGGTACAGGTTGCCAAGGCCGAAGATGCAAACCACACGGTTCGTATCGCAACGTCGATCCAGGTACCGGACTTCCCTGCAAACGATCGCGCTTCTTTAGACGCCGTTGACAAGGCAAGGATTACCCCGGCTACGGCACAGCTTCTGCCAACACAGGACCAAAAGAACGTCGCCAAGGTTGCCCTCGCACAACGCCTTGCGTCCCTAAATCTCCGATATGCGCTTTTGGCGAGCAGGCCTGCCAAAAACGAGGACGTTTATGGTCCATCCGCCCCAGCTGTCAGCAACACTCTGACGGCTGAAGCAACCGCGCCGGCAGGACTAGCTGCCGACACAGCTGAACCGGAAACGGTCGTCGCGGGCCTTACAGAACCGGCCGATATCACGGCAGATCCGTCAACGGTCGATGCCTTGCCGATGATCGACGCGGAAACTGCGACTGTTCAGGTGGCAAGCCTGTCGCCATCAAATGTGCTGCCTGTCCCTGCCATGCGCCCGAAACCGTTGGTTCGAACCAAACCCGGCGCAATTTCAAAGCCCTCCTCTGTACCAAACACGCGCCAGACCACGCAGGCGCCTGTCTTGGCGTACGCCAAGCCGCAAGAACCGGGCGCAGAAGATTCACCGTTCAGCGGCCTCGGGAAACTGTTTAACGGCAAAGGCGGCGGCTTGCCCGGCCGCAGCAGCAAAATCGCGGTGTATGACATCAGCGCAGCTGTCGTTCATATGCCGGATGGCAGCAAGCTAAAGGCAAATTCCGGCATCGGACACCGGATGAACAAACCCAAATACGCTTATGTGAAGAATCTCGGCCCCACGCCGCCGAACGTTTACAAGCTGCGGATGCGGGAGCGGCGTTTCCATGGGGTCGAAGCGATCCGGATGCTGCCCTACGACGTTGCTGCCATGCGCGGCCGTGACGGTATGTTGGCGCACTCTCCGCTTCTTCGGCGGAGCAAGGGCTCACATGGCTGTGTTGCGTTCACCCACTACGACAAGTTCCTGAGAGCCTTCAAACAGGGCCAGGTCAAAACGATGATCGTCGTGCCTGACATGAGCAAACTGCCGAAATACATGGCGCTCTACAACGAACGGAAATACGCCTCCAGATAGCGTGCTTGTGGTCTGTCAGTTGATTGGGTATGGGTTTTAGGCATCTCCAAACGAAGCCTGCCCGGAGCCATCCTTGACCAAAATAATCGCGCTATTCTTGATCCTGGTGGCTGCAATCCAGGTGATCAAGCCGCTCGGCTGGCCTGGCCTTAAGAAGCGGTCCGATGCCTGGAAACTGGCCGCCGGCGTGGTCGCCGTCACCATCGGATCCGTTATTCTGACTGCACTGTTTCAGGGACTTTGAGTCCGCCCTGGAAGGAGATCCAATACCGTTTCATGAAGCTGCGTTGAGCCTGAGGCAACAATTGCACCTCGTGACGACAGCGATAACGGAGCGCCACTCCAATCCGTGATGCATCCCCCCGCCTCTTCAACGATTGGGACCAGCGCACAAATATCGAACGGATCAAGGTCCGGACCGTTCAGACATACGTCCACCATACCCCGCGCCAAGGCACCGTAGGCCAGGCACCCGCCATCAAACCCCGTCATGGCGCCTGTGCTGTTCAAAGCTTCAAAGCCACTCCGGCTCTCACCGCAAAACGAATTCGGATTGGCCAGCGACAGGACCGCGTGATCCAGGTCCGTATCTTTGCGGCTGGTGATGCACCGGCCGTTCAAGGTCGCTCCACCGCCGTTGATCCCACAATACCGGATATGTCCCATCGGCTGATCGATGACGCCTATGACAGGTTTCCCGTGATGGCAGAGCGCAATCAGGACACCGAAGTTGAGCAGCCGGGCACCGAACTGCCGTGTCCCGTCAATCGGGTCCAGGACCCAGACAAACTCCTTGTCGAGATCTTCTGCACCAAACTCCTCGCCGAGGACGCCGTGGTCCGGATGACGGTCAGCGATCAGATCACGGAGCCTTCAACGGCTGTATCTGCTTCAGTCAAGGCAGAACGGTCGGCCTTGTACGAAACCGCGCCCTCACTGAACCAGGCTGTCCGCACGATTTCACCTGCGGCGTCAGCTAGGTCATGAGCGGTCCTGCCAAACTCGGCCAGGTGATCAACCATCTCCAAACTCTGGCATGAAAGAAACGTCCCTAGCGCTTGATGACGTTCTCATCCGGATCATCTATTTCCGGATCATAGTCGGTCGCATCAAAGCCCAGGAGGTTCCAGGTCTGCTGCATGTGCGGTGGGAGCGGTGCAGACACATCGATTTTTCCGTGGCCGGAGGGGTGCGGAATGACGATCCGCCGCGCCAAGAGATGCAAACGGTTCTGGATACCGCCCGGCAGTTCCCAGTTTTCGATGTTGAAGTATTTGTCATCCCCGATGATCGGGTGACCGATATGAGCTGCATGCGCGCGCAACTGGTGTGTCCGGCCCGTAATCGGCTTCATCGTGACCCATGAGAGTTTCTGGCCGGATTTTTCGAAGACGGAGTAGAGCGAGACTGCGTGTTGCGCATCATCCGCGCCGCCTTGGCGAACCACCTGCATACGCTCTTCTTCTTCATCGCGAGCGAGGAAGGTTGAAATCCGTCCCTGATGAGGCTTTGGAACACCGGCGAGGATTGTCCAATACACCTTGCGCGTATTGCGATGGCGAAACGCCTTGGTCAGTTCCTGCGCCGCCTGACGGGTCCGCGCAACAAGAATGATCCCGGAGGTTTCCCGGTCAAGCCGGTGGACCAAGCGCGGCTTGTTGCCCTTCTGATCGGTGAACGCATCCAACATGCCATCCAGGTGGCGCTTCAAACCTGAACCACCCTGAACCGCAAGACCAGCCGGCTTGTTGAGGACCATGACCTGGTTGTCCTCATAGAGCAGCATGTCCTCGATTGCCTTTTTGTCGTCGGCAATCAGCTTGGTCGATTTCGGCCGGGCGTTTTTCTTGTCATCCGCCGGCAATTCAACACCGAGCGGTGGAATGCGGATAATCTGCCCTTTGGCAATCCGCGTGTTGCTTTCCGCGCGCTTGCCATCCACCCGCACCTGTCCGGTCCGCAGCAGTTTTTGCAAGCGGCTAAAACCCAATCCGGGATAATGGGCCTTGAACCAACGGTCGAGGCGCATGCCCGCCTCATCAGCGGTCACTTTTTTCTGTTCAATCGCGGACATTTTTGGACTCGTTCAGCCGCAGCTGGAATGTGCTGCGCTCGATCTGGGCCTTCGCGGCGTTGCAAAGGCAAAACAAACATTCCGCCGCGTATAGGCGGATTTGGGCCGAAAGGAAAGGAAAACGTGCAGGCAGGCAACCCGATGGCCTCAAGTTCCGCCAATGCGCATGACCGCAAGACCGGCGAACACCGCCAGAATGGAGAGCACCACCGAGCCAACCACATAGATCAAGGCCAGCATTGTGTCGCCCCGCTCCCATAAGACCGACGTATCGAGAGAAAAAGCGGAAAAGGTCGTAAAGCCGCCGAGAAAACCCGTTGCAAGGAAATATCGCAGTGGTTGCAGGTGTGCGGCCTCATGCTTGACCAACCAGCCAACAAAAAGCCCCATGGCCAGCGAACCAATCACATTCACCGCCAAGGTACCGACCGGAAATCCGGGGCCAAACAACCGGAGGGTTGCCATCGACACGAGGTGCCGTCCGCCAGCGCCAATACCGCCACCGATCATAACCAGTAGAAGGTGATACAAACCAATCCGCCCTATTCCGTTATCTGCTCTCAGTCTTTGCCGGACCGGCCCCGTAAATCAACCATGACGTCTGGTTTCTTGCACACCAAAAGGCCGTTGCAGCTCACAGGCGGCGGGAGTTGCGTCACACATTCTCCGCGACATGGGCAAAGTCAGGGTAGATAGACCGGACCAATGCATCCACGCGGTCGAGTTCGTCGGGAATGTTCGCCAATTTTTCCCGTTCTTCGTCCAGAATGGCCAGAAAAACCCGCGCGCGCGCCTGGTTCACCTGATGCTGAGGCAACGTGGTTTCGCCGACAGCTGAGAGAATGACGCTGACCAGCCGGTCGGCAGCGTTGAGCCTGCCCCACAGATAGTCATGCTCGCGCCAGGACCTGTTGAAGAATGCTCCAAACATGTTGAGCTGTTTTCCCTTGAGCTCAAACCCGTCGGTGTAGAGGCTTTCGGCATCCTTCGGACTGATCCGGTCGACAAGGATCTCCGTGACTTCCGAAAAGTCGTTCCGCTGCAGGACCGGGAATGTGATCAGGTCATAAAAGCCGAAGCCGATATAGGCTTGGAGAAGTGCCCGATGCCGGTCCTTGTCCAGCGCCCCTCCTGCTGCCTCGGCAAAGAGTTCGTCCTGCAACCGATCCAGATCAGCCAGCCCCATCATACCGCTCAACTGGTCGATGGCTCGTTCAAGCGATTGAGCACACGACGCTGAAGCGGGATCTTGCGCACAGAGCTCGTGGGCCGACTGCACAAATTGACCTCCGTAGAACCGCTCCTGCCAACGCCACGACAAATGATCAACCTGCTCGTAAAGAAGGCCCTTCAGCCGGTCCAGGGCGGCGGTGTCTGGCGGTGGCAGTTTGGACGAGCGATCGTAGTTGTAGAACTCATTCAACTTGCGAATAACAAACCGCAGGCGGCGGATCCGATAGTCGACGTCCAGCCCTTTCAGAAGTGCAATCACCGCCGGGTCGCTTCTGCCAAGCTCATCCGGACGATCAGATGGCAAGCTCAGGAAGTGATTGTAGAATTGGTTGAGCAGCCGTTCTTCCTGGCGAGTCCCATTCTGGTTTTTATCGAAGGCTGTTACCAAGGTGGCAAGCCGTTCTGCCAGTGCATGTAGTTTCAACGACTGATAGTTCAGAAAGGCAAATCCGGCCTGCTCAAATGCCTTGACCGTCGCCTGTTTCCGGCAACGCGACACGACATCGGGCGTGATGGCCCGCCAGCTTGGCAAGATCCCGGACACGGCCTGCTCCACGATCGGGTTGGCGGTGTCGATCAATTTCGCCAGCCACCGGCTGCGACGGTTGTTTTGCTCAAGTTCTTTGAGATCATCCCCGATCGGCTCATTGCGAGGGATGTGGGCTAGCGATGCCAAAATAACCCGGAAAAAGCCGGGCAGTTCAGTGACACCCCTCTCCTCGGCCGCGTATTCAAGCGGGGTTGGATCGACATACAAAAGCCGCCGAGACACCTCTCTTGCCGCAGGGCGGTCCTTGATGACATCGATCACTGGCGCGAAAGGCTTGTTCATCACCACACTGCCGTCCACAAAACAGTGACGCGAGGTCGTGTCATCATCGAGATGAAGTGCCCGGGACAAGAACCGGTCGCGATTGGCCCAGCGTTCCTTGCGGCGGGTGAGAACACGATCCATCTCAGCAATCGTTGCCGGAGGAAAGGCCCCGGGAAATGATGAGGTGGCACGAGCCGCGAACACCAATTCCGGAATGCTTTTTTCGTCGAATTGGCTGTCAATGAAATGGTTCGACCGATGCGAGGCATGGAAATTCAGAATGCGCCGGTGATCCCACTCTTCCACATAATCTGGATCATCCAGCAAAATGCGCCGTTTGATACCGTTGTAATCGGTGATCGTCACAAAGAGATCGAGGGTTTGCCCCCTTGGGATCAAGGTGCGTTCCGCGGGCCGTTTGATCTCCATCTTCTGGCTTGCATCGAGCATCCATCCGATGAACCGTTCCCCGGAAAACGGCGGGGAAAACCATCGTGACTGCATAAACTGGCGCAGCTTGTCACGGGTTTCAGGATCTTCAACCCGCCGGGAAAGCCGCGCAGACACCAACCGGTCCAGCATCGGTGACACCGACATCTTGAAATATCGGGAGAGGCCGTTCTGGGGCCTTGCAAGGCGGGTCACATCCGCATTTTTCAGCCACATCTCACTGTGACTGTCCAGCGGCAGGTCGTGGGCGATTGCGCGCCCGAGCATGATACCGTTGACACCACCCGCAGAGGCCCCGGCAATCGCGTCGACGACAACACGAATGTCCGCCTTAGGCGATAAAAGATTGAGAAGGTCTTCATAGGCAGCCTGGGACGGCGCCATGTGCTGCGCACTGTCCGGCTTGCCGCCGTTTTTGGTTTTCCGGTCTGCACGATAAGACGACGCCCGCACCAAATTCAGAATTTCACGGCTCACACCATGCATGTAGATGGCAAGGGACACACCGCCGTACAAAACAAGCGCAAGTCTGAGCTCGACTTCCTTCATGGGATTGATTCGGTCCTTCTATCCAAATGCTACCGCAGATCGGCGCCCGTATCATTCATGTTGGCATTCGCCCCGCCCCTCGTAAGAATCTATCAGGCGTTTCTTATTCAAACCTGTTCACAGATGGTTTTTCGGAGCTGGCGTACCGCTTTCCCCTTAGAAACTCGTGCAAATTGATCTGCAGCGTTTTAGATTGCTGACAGGCAAGGCCATTGGCGCCAGCAGCCATTCAACCGCGGCGAACCGCCGGTGTGGATCAAGCGTTTATGGAAGATACGAAAAGCATCAAATCGGAGGACCGCGCCAAAGCGCCCAAGAAGACGCGGTCGAAATTCGGTTCGGAATTGCAAAAGCTCCGCAAGGACAATGCTGCCCTTCGGGCAGAGCTAGACGATCTGACACTGCTTTATGAAGCAACGATTGAGCACAGTGAGGCGATCGAGGATCAGCTTGCTGGCCAGACCGCCAAGCTCGAAGTGCTCTCCGGCAAGCTTTCGAAATACCTCTCTCCGCAGGTCTACAAGTCGATTTTCGAAGGGCGGCAGGAAGTCAAAATCGCCTCGACCCGCAAGAAGCTCACCGTTTTCTTCTCCGATATCGCCGAGTTCACAGAGACCGCAGACCGGCTGGAATCTGAAGAACTTACGGCTCTTCTTAATCACTATCTGACAGAGATGTCGAACATCGCACTCAAACACGGCGCGACCATCGACAAATATGTCGGCGATGCAATCCTGATCTTCTTCGGGGACCCGGAGACAAAAGGCGTGCGCGAAGATGCCCTCGCCTGTGTTCGGATGGCGATTGAAATGCAAATCCGCATGAGCGAATTGCAGGCGGATTGGCGCAAGGCTGGCATTTCCAAACCGCTGAAATGCCGGATGGGCATCCACACGGACTACTGCACCGTTGGCAACTTCGGCAGTGAGGACCGTCTCGACTACACAATCATCGGCCGGGGGGTGAACATTGCTTCCCGCCTCGAGAGCTTGGCGGCACCCGGGGCGATCACGATTTCCTTTGAAACCTACTCACAGGTCAAAGACCATATCGTTTGCCGGGAAACCGGCGATGCCACCGTCAAGGGGATCGCCTATCCGATCACAACCTTTGAAGTGCTGCGCGAAGAGATGCAGGAAGATTTTCAGTCGGCGGACAAGCTCATGGACATGTCCAAACAGCTTGAGGATCTTGCTTTCGAACTGCCGTCGGAAATTGGCAGCAAAGAACGTGAAAGCCTTGTGTCTTCGTTGAAAAATGCCTTGGCGCGCCTCAACGAGGCGGACGACAAGTAGATCTGCTAACTGCGGTCCTTGCGCAACTTGTCCCAATACTCCAGGCGCTTCCGCAGATCCCGTTCAAAACCGCGTTGCGGCGGATCGTAATAAGTCTTGCGGCCCATATCTTCCGGGAAATAATTCTGACCGGAAAAGCCGTCTGGTGCGTCGTGGTCGTATTGATAACCGTCGCCATAACCTTCCTGCTTCATCAGCTTGGTCGGCGCATTCAAGATATGCTTGGGCGGCAACAGAGACCCACTGGTCTTGGCATCCCGCATGGCGGCCTTGTAAGCGGTGTACGCTCCGTTGGACTTTGGCGCGGTCGCCAGATAGATCACGCACTGAGCAAGTGCGAGCTCACCTTCCGGCGAGCCAAGCATCTGGTAGGCATCCCGGGCGGCATTGGCCTGAACCAGCGCACTTGGATCCGCAAGGCCGATATCTTCAACCGCCATCCGGATCAGGCGCCGAGCGAGATACATCGGATCTTCGCCGCCATCCAGCATCCGGCAAAACCAATAAAGAGACGCGTCTGGATCGGATCCGCGCACCGACTTGTGCAGGGCTGATATGAGATTGTAATGGCCGTCTGCGCTCTTGTCGTAAATCGGGGCCCGGCGCTGCACGATTTCCTGGAGGCGTTCGGCGTCGAACACCTCATCTTCGGCAGACGCCCGCCAGACATCTTCTGCCAGCGTGAGTGCGGAGCGTCCATCACCATCCGCCATGCGGATGAGGACCCCACGCGCTTCGTCATCGAGCGGCAGCTTGCGCTCCTCGACCTCCTCAGCCCGTGCCAGAAGCTGTTCGATCGCCTCCTTGTTGAGCGATTGAAACGTCATCACATGAGAGCGCGACAGGAGCGCTGCATTGAGCTCAAAAGACGGGTTTTCCGTGGTCGCTCCAACAAGCGTGATCGTTCCGTCTTCCATCACGGGCAGGAAACTGTCCTGCTGGGCCCTGTTGAAGCGGTGGATCTCATCGACGAACAAGAGAGTTGCCCGCCCGCCCATGCGCCGGGCACGGGCGGCTTCGAACACTTTCTTGAGATCCGCAACACCTGAAAAGATGGCCGAGATCTGCTCGAATGCCAGATCAGTCTCATTGGCAAGCAGCCGTGCAATCGTGGTTTTTCCGGTGCCTGGAGGTCCCCAGAAAACAAGGGAACCGAGCGTCCGGGTTTTCAGCATCCGGGACAGCGTCCCTTCAGGTCCCAGCAAGTGGTCCTGCCCGACAACGTCTTCCAACCGTGCTGGGCGCATGCGATCTGCCAGCGGACGCGGAGCAGACGCAGCCAAACCAGAAGCTTCGAACAGATCACTCACGTACTTTGCCTGACTATCTCAGAACGATTTGGGACACCTTGCCGTCCCGTTCGATATCAAGACGCCAGATACGCGGTGGTGTCTTCGTGATCGTCTCCAGCATGCGCGTGCTGTCGATCGACTGGTTGTTGATCGCACGGACGATGTCGCCCGGACGCAGGCCAACACGATCTGCCTGACCACCTCTGCGCACCTCTGCAATGATCACGCCTTCCGGCAGCCCGTCGAGCCCAAGCTCCTGAGCAACCGCGGGCGACAGGTTCATAACAGTTGCCCCCTCAAAGGGCGAAAACTCAAGCAGTTCCCGTGTGTCGCGAGGAATGGTCTCCGGGGCCGGTTGCAAGCTGATGGATACGGTCTCCTCCCGGCCGGAACGCAGCACCGTAAACTCGGCACGTTCTCCGATCATCTTGGTCGCAAAGCGATAGCCGAATGCATTCGGGTCAATCACTTCCTTGCCGTCGATCGCGACAACCAGATCACTTACACGTAGATCAGCTTCATGGGCCGGGGAGCCGTCAAAGACGGCGGTCACCAATACGCCTTTTGGCCGGTCGAGAGACAAGGCTTCTGCAATTTCCGCACTGACAAGCTGAACAGTTGCCCCAAGCCAGGGCCGCTGAACCTTTCCACCCTGGTCTGCGGCGCGGGCAACATAGCGCGCCATATGCGCCGGGATCGCAAAACCGATACCGTTCGACCCGCCAGAGCGCGAGAAAATTGCGGTATTGATCCCGACCAGCTTGCCCGTCATGTCAATCAGTGCGCCGCCGGAATTGCCCGGGTTGATCGCTGCATCGGTTTGAATGAAAAACTGGTAGTCCGTCACACCGACCTGCGTTCGCGCAAGCGCGGAGACGATCCCTTGCGTCACAGTCTGGCCAACTCCGAACGGATTGCCGATCGCTAGAACGATGTCCCCGACTTCCAGCAAGTCCGCATCCGCGAATCCGACATGCTCAAAAGGGCCGCCTTCACGGATTTTCAACACCGCCAAATCCGTCTGCTCGTCCATCAGAACGATGTCCGCATCAAATTCACGCCGGTCATTCAGCGCAACCCGGACTTCATCGGCGCCTTTGATCACGTGATGGTTGGTGATCACCGTTCCATCCGCTGAAATAATCACACCGGAGCCGAGGGAAGATTCAACCCGTTCACGCGGCTGACCAAACCCGCCGTTCGGTTGGCCGAAAAACCGACGGAAAAACGGATCGTCAAAGAACGGTGACAGCTGCTGGCGCTGAACCACCTTGCGGCTTGCATAAACGTTCACAACGGCGGGAGCGACTTTCTTCACCAGGGGCGCAAAGGACAGCTTGATTTGCGCCGCACTGTCCGGAACAAGACGCAAGTCTGAAGGCGTCGGCTGTTGCGCTTGTGCCGCAGCTGATCCAATCCAGAACAATGCCAACAGACCTGCGGTGATGGCTTTCGTGCCGGACCTAGCCCGCGTTCCCAACAGACCCATGAACACTTCCCTTTTTCCGATTCTCAAATCTTCAAGATGCTTACACGGCAGATAGGGAAAAATGGAGGCAAATACAAAAAGAAAAGCCGCGGACCCTGCCCGCGGCTTTTCAACTTGTCATGAATTCTGAGATCAGGCGGAGCGCACTTGATGCAGGAACTTGCGCACCTCTTCATCGAGATGCTCCGCCTGGCTGGCCATGGCAACAGCTTCTTCAGAGAAGGATGTTGCCGCGCCGTTGGTCTGTTCAGACAAGGACGACACGTTCTGGACATCCTGAGAGACCTGAGACGTTCCACCGGCGGCGCGCTGGGTATTCTCAGCAATGCCTTGGGTCGCGTAGCTTTGCTCCGTGACAGCTGCAGCGACTTCGCTAACGGATTGGGTGATCTCGTCGATGGTCTTCTGGATGTCGCCAATCGCACCGACCGCATCATCCGTTGCACCGCGGATCGCATCAATCTGCTGCTGGATCTCGCCGGTTGCCTTACCGGTTTGAGCTGCAAGGTCCTTAACCTCGGAGGCAACAACCGCAAAGCCCTTACCGGCTTCCCCTGCCCGCGCCGCTTCGATCGTCGCATTCAAGGCAAGAAGGTTGGTCTGATCTGCAATGTCGCTGATGAGTGTGACAACTTCGCCGATCCGGTTGGCCGCTTCGGCAAGCGACTTCACGGTGTGGTTGGTTGTCTGCGCCCGGCGGGTCGCATCTGCCGCAACGCTGGAAGACCGCTCGATCAGGGTCGAGATTTCCTGAATGGAGCTGGACAGCTGATCGGACGCCGCTGCGATGGATTCCACTTCTGTCAGGGTCTCTTTCGACATCTCCGCAGCTTTGGACGAAGTCTCGCCAGCGCTTTCCGTCATCTGGCGCATGTTATTGGCAGATTCGCGCAAGGAAGCAGCGGACTGGGCCACCTTGTCGACCACCGTACCGACGGTCGATTCAAAGTCGCCTGCAAGGCTTGCCAGCATTTCCTGCCGTTGGGCTGCTTGGCGTTCCGCCGTTTGCGCCTGATCCGCAGCGCGCTGCTCGTTTTCCTCGGCAGCATTCTGACGGATCTGCAGAACCGCGCGCCCAATGTCGCCGATTTCATCTTTCCGGCGAGCCGCGGCGATCTCGGCATTCAGATCGCCTTCAGCAATAGCGTTTAGCGCGCCGACCAGGGTGGTGAGCGGCTTGGTGATGTTGCGGGAGAAGAAGATCGCAACAACAGCTGCAATCGCGATCGCAATCAACGACCATGTCACCATGGAATTCCGCATGGCGGTGACGCTGGCGAAGGTTTCTTCAACAGTCTTTTCCGCAACAACAGCCCACTGGCTGCCCTGGAAGACCAGCGGCTTTGCAACCATCAAACGATCGACACCATCGGCTCCTGCTTCGATGCCGGCTTCTTGAACACCGTTGAGCGCAGATGCAACAATGGCGCCGCTGTTCATTTCGTTGAGAGCCGTTGTGCCGTCAGCCAGCGGCTTGTTGGACAGCGTGTAGCCCTCGGAGTTGACGACAAAAGCCTGACCCGTCGTGCCAAGATCTGCGCGCGAGGAAACGACACTATCCAAAACACCGGCATCGACACGAATCGCCACCACGCCGCCAAAGGAAATGTCACCAAACGTGTTTACATAAACAGGAGCTGCAACAAACATCGACGCGGAATTGCCGCCCGGCGCGTAGACTTCAAAATTGCTGACGGTAACGCCGCCCTCTTCTGTTTCCTTGGCCGCCTCAAACACGGTTTGCAAACCGGTGCTGCCACCACCAACTTCGGTCACCGGGTAGAGAAACTCATCCCCCTTGGCGACCGAGTAGATAACCAGCCCCTCAGGATCCATCAGATAGACGTCGCCATAACCACCATTCCTCCATATGGAAGCGAAGGAGCCATGGATTTCAGAGTGGCGCCAAGAGTACATCGACTTGTGATCATCACCCAACTTTTGAACGCGCTCTTCTGCAGTAGCACCGGCTTTGTAGTAGTCGAAGATTTCCTGGCGCTGCTTTTCGAGATTTTGCGTCGCGTTGGTCATGTTGACCATGGCTTCCCCAATACCCGCGCCGGTCGCAACATTGACAACTTCGTTCTCGATCGAAGCCAGACGCGCTTCAAGAAGAGCAGACTTGGCATTGACGACCATGCCGAGTTCACCTTCAGCTGCTTCGCGCAGACCGTCCCTGGCATTAACAAAGCCGATTACACCGACAGCAGTACAGGCACCGATCGTCAGGACTACCATGAGCGCCGGTATCAAAAATGACAAACGAATGGATGGCCATTTGCTGGCCTTGGATGAGGAAGCTGAGTGGGTCAAAGTAATTCTCCTGGTCCCCCCGCGAGACATATCGGAAAAAGTACCCAACGACCGTTAAAGTATTGATAATCCGGGGATTACAAATCCGCCGGCAACATTCATTACGTACCCAGAAACGAAAAAGGCAGACCCGAGGGCCTGCCTTTTCCGAACATATTGAGCTCGACTTACGCTGCGTTTTCAGCTGCTTCTTCAGCTTCAACACGAGCGCGGTCTTCTGCACCGCGTGCTTCCGGATCCCGGTCGACCAGCTCGATGACAGCCATCGGAGCGTTGTCGCCATAACGGAAACCAGCTTTCAGAACGCGGGAGTAACCGCCTTCACGTTCCTTGTAGCGCTCACCAAGCGTGTCAAACAGCTTCTTGACCATGGCAACATCGCGAATCTGCGAGATTGCTTGGCGGCGGGCGTGAAGATCACCGCGCTTGCCCAAGGTGATGAGCTTGTCGATGATCGGCTTCATTTCTTTAGCCTTCGGCAGGGTCGTAACGATCTGTTCGTGCTTGATCAGCGACGCTGCCATGTTTGCGAACATAGCCTTGCGGTGGCTAGCGGTCCGGTTGAGCTTGCGGCCGGATTTACCGTGGCGCATGGCCCTCTCCTTTGTCTTTCAGGCAGTCCGCTCTTTGTGTGTTGAGCGCTTGCCCGGTTGCTCCGTTAGGACGCGTACGCCCTTAATACTGATGATCTTCGTAGCGCTTGGCGAGATCGTCGATGTTCTCAGGCGGCCAGTTGGCCACTTCCATGCCAAGATGGAGACCCATCTGGGCGAGAACTTCTTTGATCTCGTTGAGCGACTTGCGGCCGAAATTCGGAGTCCGCAGCATTTCCGCTTCGGTCTTCTGAATGAGATCGCCAATATATACGATATTGTCGTTCTTCAGACAGTTTGCAGACCGGACAGACAATTCCAGCTCGTCGACTTTCTTCAAAAGCGCCGGGTTGAAAGCCAGTTCCGGGACAGTGTCCTCGGCGACTTCGCGCTGCGGCTCTTCGAAATTGACGAAGATGGAAAGCTGATCCTGCAGAATGCGTGCGGCAAATGCCACGGCATCATCCGGCTTGACGGAACCGTCGGTTTCAACAGTCAGGGTCAGCTTGTCATAGTCAAGAACCTGGCCCTCACGGGTGTTTTCCACCTTGTAAGAAACCTTCTTGACCGGAGAGTAGAGGCTGTCGACAGGGATCAGGCCAATCGGTGCGTCTTCCGGACGGTTCCGGTCAGACGAATGATAGCCCTTGCCTGTGTTGACAGTGAACTCCATGCGGATTTCAGCGCCTTCATCCAGGGTGCAAAGCACCAGATCCGGATTGAGAACTTCCACGTCGCCGACGGTCTGAATGTCGCCTGCAGTCACAACACCAGGTCCCTGCTTGCGCACAACCATGCGCTTGGGGCCTTCGCCTTCCATACGGATGGCGATTTCCTTGATGTTGAGAACGATGTCGGTGACATCTTCACGAACGCCGGGGATCGAGGAGAACTCATGAAGAACGCCGTCAATCTGTACCGCGGTCACAGCAGCACCCTGCAGAGAAGACAGCAGGATGCGGCGCAGCGCATTGCCCAAGGTCAGGCCATAGCCACGCTCGAGCGGCTCGGCAACAACGGTTGCCAAGAAGCGCGGGTCATCACCCGGCTTGATCTCGAGTTTGGTCGGCTTGATAAGTTCTTGCCAGTTTTTTTGAATGGTCACGTTTTCGTCCCTTCGGCTATCCCGCCCGGGTCAATTCAATGCCGGGCTATTCTTTGCCATTTGGAGAAACAAGTACCTAAAGCTGGAAAGCCTTAGACGCGGCGGCGCTTGCGCGGACGGCAGCCATTGTGCGGAATCGGCGTCACGTCACGGATGGACGTGATGAGGAAACCGGCAGCCTGCAGAGCACGCAGAGCAGATTCACGACCAGAACCAGGACCACGGACTTCTACTTCCAGCGTGCGCATGCCGTGTTCAGCTGCTTTCTTCGCAGCATCTTCAGCAGCAACCTGAGCGGCATACGGCGTGGACTTACGGGAGCCCTTAAAGCCGAGTGCACCAGCGGAAGACCAGGAAATCGCGTTGCCTTGAGCATCCGTGATCGTGATCATCGTGTTGTTGAATGTGGAATTCACATGCGCAACGCCAGAAGAGATGTTCTTGCGCTCGCGGCGACGCACGCGCGTCGTGTCTTTAGCCATTCTGTTGTCCTTGTATTGATCTCGTCACTGCCGTAATCCCGGCAGCTCCACCACCAATCGCAAAGCGATCTTATTTCTTCTTACCTGCGATCGGTTTCGCCGGACCCTTACGGGTACGTGCGTTCGTGTGCGTCCGTTGACCACGAACCGGGAGGCCGCGGCGGTGACGCAGGCCGCGGTAGCAGCCAAGGTCCATCAGACGCTTGATGTTCATAGCAGTCTCACGGCGAAGATCACCTTCCACGAGGTAGTCGCGGTCGATGGTTTCACGGATCTGCAGAACTTCTGCGTCGGAAAGCTCGTTTACACGGCGGGCCGCATCGATGTTGTTCTTTTCGATGATTTCCTGGGCGAATTTCGCACCAATGCCGTGAATGTACTGAAGCGCGATAACCACGCGCTTGTTCGTTGGGATGTTAACGCCAGCAATACGTGCCACGTTCGTCTCCATGTTTTGCGGGCAAAGCTTGCGCCTGACCGCGTTTCAAAAAGCCCCGCGTCCGGTGGAGTCCGGCCCTTGCAGGGTACGAAAATGCCGGGGTAGCCCCGGCACAGAGAATGCCGGTCCCATGGGCATGGAACCGGCTTAACTGTAAGGTGAGCGCGTCGTTTAGCCGCTCTAAACCTTCTCGTCAAGTCCCTGAAGTACGGATTCGATAGAAGCCGTTACGTCATCAATTGCCTGCATGCCATCAATGACGGACAGGAGACCTGTTTTCTCGTAGTAGGGAACAACAACCGCTGTATCCCGGTTGTAAGCCTCGAGCCGATCCTTGAAGACCTCTGGGTCGTCATCCTTGCGAACCGGCTGGCCGGCAGCCTTGGCTTCTTCCGCCCGGTTGATAATCCGGTCGACCAGTTTGGTCTGATCAACGCGGAGTTCAATCACGGCGTTCAGCTTCAGGCTGTTTTCACTCAGCATGTCATCGAGTGCTTCTGCTTGGGCCAATGTGCGTGGGAAGCCATCCAGGATAAATCCCTTCTTGGCGTCGTCCTCAGCAATCCGGTCCCGGATGATGCCGACAACGATTTCGTCTGACACAAGACCACCGGCGTCCATGACAGCCTTGGCCTGCAGTCCGACCGGGGTCTCCGCGGCGACAGCTGCACGCAGCATGTCTCCAGTGGAAAGTTGAGGAATACCATATTTCTCAACCAGCCTTGCGGCCTGTGTCCCCTTCCCCGCTCCTGGCGGTCCAACCAGAATGAGCCTCATCGACGTTTCCCCCTAAGTTTCGATTTCTTCACCAGCCCCTCATATTGATGCGCCAGCAAATGACCCTGGATCTGCGATACGGTATCCATTGTCACGCTCACGACAATCAACAAGGATGTTCCACCGAAATAGAACGGAACGCCAGTCGCCGAAATGAGGAATTCGGGTAATAGACAAACGATGGTGATGTAAATCGCACCAACGACCGTAATCCGGGTCAACACGAAGTCGATGTATTGGGCGGTGCGCTCTCCTGGACGAATGCCTGGAATGAAGCCACCGTGTTTCTTCAGATTGTCAGCGGTGTCGCTCGGATTGAAGACAATCGCCGTGTAGAAGAAACAGAAGAAGATGATCATGGCTGCGTAGAACACCATGAACAATGGCTGTCCATGTCCGAGCAGAGCCGTGATCGTTGTCAGCCATTCATTGCCGCCACCCGCATTGAAGCCGGAAATCGTGGCCGGAACCAAGAGCAGCGAAGATGCAAAGATCGGCGGGATAACACCAGCTGTGTTCAGCTTGAGCGGCAGGAACGAGGTGTTGCCCTCAAACATGCGGTTGCCCATCTGGCGCTTCGGATACTGGATCAGAAGACGGCGCTGTGCGCGCTCCATGAACACGATGAACGCGATAACGACAATGGCCAGGAGGATGACTGCCAGGATGATGCCGGTTGCCAGCGACCCCTGACGGCCCAGCTCGAGCGTCTGGACGATCGCGGACGGCAGTCCTGCGACAATGCCCGCAAAGATGATCAGCGAAATACCGTTACCGATGCCGCGCGAGGTGATCTGCTCACCCAGCCACATCAGGAACATGGTGCCGCCAACGAGCGTGATCACGGTCGATGCACGGAAGAACCAACCCGGATCGGTCACAACGTTGGTGGCGCCCTCAAGACCAACGGCGATGCCGTAGGCCTGGAATGCAGCCAACACAACGGTTCCGTACCGGGTGTACTGGTTGATAACCTTGCGGCCCTGCTCGCCTTCCTTTTTCAGCTGCTCAAGAGACGGTACAACCGTCGTCATGAGCTGCATGATAATGGAAGCGGAGATATACGGCATGATGCCGAGGGCGAAGATCGCCATGCGCTCGACGGCACCGCCGGCGAACATGTTGAACATGCCAATGATACCGGACTGAGCCTGGTTAAAGGCCTGCGCGAAGGCTTCCGGGTTGATGCCGGGCATCGGAATGTAAGTGCCCAGTCGATAAACCAAAAGCGCCCCCAGCGTGAACCAGATGCGCTTTTTGAGTTCTTCAGCCTTGGCGAAAGCTGAGAAATTTAGATTTGACGCCAGTTGCTCGGCGGCCGATGCCATGCCCTACTCCGGTCAGATGCTTGCTGACAAATGGGAAAAGCCCAGGCTGTTAAGCCTGAGCTCCCAGAACGGCGACCTTGCCGCCCGCTTTTTCGATCGCTGCAACAGCGCCCTTGGAGGCACCGGCAACTTCAAAGGTCACTGCCGCGGTGAGTTCACCGGAAGCAACGAGGCGTACGCCATCGCGGACCCGTTTAACTACACCAGCTGCCTTAAGCGCTTCGACGGTAACCGCCTCAGACGCGTTCAGCTTGCCGGCATCAATCGCTTGTTGAACACGGCCAATGGACACAGTGTTGAAGTCCTTGGCAAAGATGTTCGTGAAGCCGCGCTTCGGCAGGCGGCGGTGAAGCGGCATCTGACCGCCTTCAAAACCCTTGATCGCCACGCCAGAACGGGACTTCTGACCTTTTACACCACGGCCACCGGTCTTGCCCTTGCCAGACCCGATACCGCGGCCAACGCGTGTGCGCTCGGAAGAGGCACCATCGTTGTCACGAAGTTCGTTGAGCTTCATGTCTTTTCTCCTCACCCCGTCCTTACGCGTCTTCGACGACGCGAACGAGATGCTGGACCTTATTGATCATGCCGCGCACTTCAGGTGTGTCCTTCAGTGTGGAACGGCGGTGCATCTTGTTCAGGCCAAGACCGACGAGCGTCGCGCGCTGGTCCTTCGGACGGCGCAGCGGGCTGCCGATCTGTTCGACCGTAACAGTCTTTTCGGTGTTCGCCATGGAACTAACCCTCATTCAGCTGGTGGCTGGCGCCGCTAAGGTCAAGCCTCAGCGGCAGCCGGAGCCGCCTCATCGTTGTTGTCACGGCGCCGGGACTGCAACACAGAGACCTTGAGGCCACGGCGGGCAGCGACGGAGCGCGGGCTGTCTTCTTTGGTCAGCGCGTTAAAGGTCGCACGAACCATGTTGTAAGGGTTGGATGTCCCCAAAGACTTTGCCACAACGTCCTGAACGCCAAGCGTTTCAAAGACCGCACGCATCGGACCACCTGCGATGATACCGGTACCGGCCGGTGCTGCGCGCAGAAGAACCTTACCAGCGCCGTGACGGCCTTCCACATCGTGGTGGAGAGTCCGGCCTTCACGCAGCGGCACACGGATCATCGTGCGCTTTGCAGCTTCAGTTGCTTTCCGGATGGCTTCCGGCACTTCGCGTGCCTTACCATGACCGAAGCCGACACGGCCCTTTTGATCACCAACCACGACGAGGGCTGCGAAACCGAAACGGCGGCCACCCTTGACCACTTTGGCAACGCGGTTGATGTGTACGAGCTTGTCGACGAATTCGCTGTCGCGCTCTTCGCGCTCGCGATTTTCTTGTCTCGCCATATTATACGTCTTCCGTACTTAGGAGCGCCAACGGGCGCTGGTCAGAATTCAAGTCCACCTTCGCGGGCAGCATCGGCGAGCGCTTTAACACGCCCGTGATACTGGTAACCGCCCCGGTCGAACACGACCTGCTTGACACCAGCGGCAGCTGCACGCTCGGCGACAAGCTTGCCAACGGCTGCAGCAGCAGACACGTCGGCGCCCGTTTTCAGGCCGCCCTTCAGATCTTTTTCGATCGTAGAAGCGGAGACAATTGTATGTCCCTGCGCATCGTCGATGATCTGGGCGTAGATCTGTTTCGACGAGCGGAAGATAGAAAGGCGCGGACGACCGTTCGCGGCTTTCTTGACTGAACGGCGCACGCGATCGCGGCGGCGTTCGAAAGCTTGTTTGCTGTTCGCCATGATCTCGGTCCGTTACTTCTTCTTGCCTTCTTTGCGGACGATGAACTCGTCTGCATAACGAACGCCTTTGCCTTTGTACGGCTCCGGCGGGCGGAATTCGCGGATTTCAGCTGCGACCTGGCCGACACGTTGCTTGTCGGTGCCAGAAACGCTGATTTCCGTCGGTTTCGCACACTTGATCTCGATACCTTCCGGGATCGCATAGATCACATCATGTGAGAAGCCGAGTGCCAGCTGAAGGTTTTGACCCTGGACCTGTGCACGGTAACCAACACCAGTGATCGCGAGGTCTTTCTTGAAGCCATCGGTCACGCCGGTGATCAGGTTTTGAACCATGGTGCGGCTCATACCCCACATGGAGCGAGCCGGCTTGGAGTTGTTACGCGGATCGATTTTGATCCCGTCATCAGTCATTTCGGCCAGAACGAGTTCATTGAGCAAGAAAGACTTTTCGCCTTTCGGGCCCTTGATCGTCACTGTCTGACCGTCGATCGATGCCGTTACCCCGCTTGGCACGGGGACTGGCTTTTTGCCAATACGAGACATTTGACCAACCTTGTCGTTGTTTTAACAGCGAGAATGCCGCGTCAGAAGACGCGACACAGTACCTCGCCACCTACGTTTTCGTCCCGCGCCTGATGGTCGCTCATGACGCCACGCGGGGTCGAAATGATCGACACGCCCAGGCCATTAGAGACATGCGGGATGTTTTTCACCGATGAGTAAACACGGCGGCCCGGCTTGGATACCCGCTCGATTGTGCGGATGACCGGCTCACCGTCGAAATACTTCAGTTCGATTTCCAACTCGGACTTACCGCCCTCGTATTCAACCGTGGTGTAGCCACGGATGTACCCTTCTTTTGCAAGCACATCAAGTACGTGTGCACGCAATTTAGAATTTGGTGAGCTGACCTTGTTCTTGCGACGCATCTGCGCGTTGCGAATGCGGGTCAGCATATCCCCCAACGGATCAGAAATTGCCATCGGAGTTTCTCCTTACCAGCTCGACTTGACCAGGCCCGGGATCTTACCCAGGGAGCCCAGTTCACGAAGCGCGATACGCGACATCTTCAGCTTGCGGTAATAACCGCGCGGACGGCCGGACACTTCGCAACGGTTGCGAACGCGGTTCGGCGCGGAGTTCCGCGGCAGCTTGGCCAGCTTCAGGCGGGCGTTGAACTGCTCTTCAGGGCTCAAGGTTGCATCCTTGGCCATGGCTTTCAGAGCAGCACGCTTCTCGGCATACTTTTTGACAAGCTTCTCGCGACGCTTGTTCTTCTCGACTGCGCTTTTCTTCGCCATCGTGTTTCCCTTCCTTGCCCGTTACTTCGTGAACGGGAAGTTGAAAGCACGCAGAAGCTCGCGCGCCTCGTCATCGTTTGGCGCCGTGGTGCAGACGATCACGTCCATGCCCCAAATCTGGTCGACCTTGTCGTACTCGATTTCCGGGAACACGATGTGTTCTTTGATGCCCATAGCGTAGTTGCCGCGACCGTCGAAGCTTTTCGGGTTCAGACCACGGAAGTCACGAACGCGCGGCAGCGCGATGGTGATCATGCGATCCAGGAACTCGAACATTTGCTGCCGGCGCAGGGTCACCTTGACACCAAGCGGCATGCCTTCACGGACCTTAAAGGTCGCGATGGACTTCTTCGCTTTGGTGATGACCGGCTTCTGACCGGCAATCGCTGCCAGGTCTTCAGCTGCTGTACGCGCCTTTTTGGAGTCGCCTACGGCTTCGCCAACGCCAATGTTCAGGACGATCTTTTCCAGCTGCGGAACCTGCATAACGTTCTTGTACTGGAACTTTTCCTGAAGCTGCTTGCGCACGACTTCATCATAATGCGTCTTGAGACGCGGTACGTTAGTGGTCTCAGCCATCGATCAGGTCTCCCGAACGCTTGGCCACACGGACCTTGGCACCATCGTCCTGCACCTTGAAGCCGACGCGGGTCGCCTTGCCGTCCTTCGGATCGGCCAGCGCGATGTTCGACAGGTGGATCGGTGCCTCTTTGGACACGATGCCAGCTTCCTGCGACTGGGTCTGCTTCTGGTGACGGCGGACCATGTTGATGCCGCGTACCAGCGCCTTGTTGTCGGCCGGCAGAACCTGGATCACTTCACCAGACTTGCCCTTGTCACGGCCGGTCAGCACGACCACCGTGTCGCCTTTTTTAATTTTCGCAGCCATCAGAGCACCTCCGGCGCGAGCGAAATGATTTTCATATGGTTCTTAGCGCGGAGTTCACGCGGCACCGGACCAAAGATACGGGTGCCGACTGGCTCCTTGTTGTTATTCACCAGCACGGCCGCATTGCGGTCGAACCGGATCACGCTGCCATCGGGACGGCGGATATCCTTAGCCGTGCGCACGACGACAGCCTTCATCACGTCGCCCTTCTTAACGCGGCCCCGCGGAATAGCCTCTTTGACGGAGACGACGATGATGTCGCCAACCTGGGCATATTTGCGCTTGGAGCCGCCGAGCACTTTGATGCACATGACACGACGGGCGCCGGAGTTGTCGGCGACGTCGAGGTTTGTTTGCATCTGAATCATGACTGGCTGCCTTGTTCTTCTATCGGCGCACCGTTACGCGGGCGCCTGATGCTCACCTGACGGAGCGTGATCACTGAGTAGTGACCACAGTCCAACGTTTGTTTTTCGAGATCGGCGCACACTCTTCAATCTGAACTGTGTCGCCAACCTTGTATTGGTTGCTTTCATCGTGTGCGCGGTACTTCTTAGTCCGGCGCACAGTCTTTTTCAGCAGCGGGTGTGTGAAGCGGCGCTCCACATTTACCGTCACCGTCTTGTCATTGGCGTCGCTGACAACGGTGCCCTGCAGGATACGCTTTGGCATTGATCCGTCTCCTTATGCGGTCGCCGACACGCGCTTTTCGCGCATGATGGTCTGGATACGCGCGATATCACGGCGGATTTGCCGGACACGTGCAGTGTTTTCAAGCTGACCCGTGGCCTTCTGGAAGCGCAGGTTGAACTGCTCTTTCTTCAGGCCCTCAAGCTCTGTGCGGAGCTCGTCGAGGGTCTTAGCCCGTACATCGGTCGCCTTCATGGCTGTCTCTCCTGGCCTGCCTTATTCGCCGATACGCTGAACGAAACGGCACTTGATCGGCAGCTTGGCAGCGGCAAGACGCATTGCTTCACGAGCAACGTCTTCCGGCACACCGTCAATTTCGAACATGATCCGGCCCGGCTTGACACGGCAAGCCCAGTAATCCGGAGAACCCTTACCTTTACCCATGCGGACTTCAGCCGGTTTCGAAGAAACTGGCAGATCCGGGAAGATGCGGATCCAAACACGACCCGCACGCTTCATGTGACGGGTCATAGCACGACGGGCCGCTTCGATCTGACGAGCGGTAACCCGCTCCGGCTCCAGAGCCTTCAGACCGAATGCGCCGAAGTTGAGGTCAGTCCCCCCCTTCGACAAGCCGTGGATGCGGCCTTTGTGCTGCTTGCGGAACTTAGTGCGCTTCGGTTGCAGCATCGTTCTTCTCTCGTCTTTCTTATCTTACGAGCGGCAGGCAGCTTATATTAAGCTGCGCGCTCGCGGCCCCGATCCCGGCGTCCGCCGCGATCACCCTGGTTGCCTTCGGAAGCAGCCGTCGCACGGCGTTCGGACGCCATCGGGTCGTGTTCCAGAATTTCACCCTTGAAGATCCAGACCTTCACACCGCACACGCCATAGGCTGTGTGAGCGCTGGCAACACCGTAGTCGATGTCGGCACGCAGAGTGTGAAGCGGCACACGGCCTTCACGGTACCATTCGATACGCGCGATTTCCGCACCGCCGAGACGGCCGCCGCAGTTGATCCGAATGCCCTGTGCGCCCAAACGCATGGCGGACTGAACAGCCCGTTTCATGGCGCGGCGGAAAGCAACACGGCGTTCCAGCTGCTGAGCGATCGAGGCGGCAACCAATGTCGCGTCGATTTCCGGCTTGCGCACTTCAACGATGTTGAGATGCACTTCGGAGTTGGTGATTTCAGCAATCTTCTTGCGAAGACGCTCGATGTCCGCACCTTTTTTACCGATGACCACACCCGGACGACCGGAGTGAATGGACACACGGCACTTCTTGTGCGGGCGCTCGATTACCACCTTGGACACCGCCGCCTGCTTGAGTTCCTTCATCAGGTACTCACGAATGCGGAAGTCTTCGTGCAGAAGATCGCCGTACTCGTTTTTGTTGGCGTACCAGCGGGAGTCCCAGGTGCGGTTGATCCCGAGGCGCATGCCGATCGGGTTAACTTTGTGTCCCATCAGGCACTCTCCTCAACTTCGCGCACAACGATGGTCAGGTTCGAGAACGGTTTCTCGATCCGGCCAACCCGTCCGCGTGCACGGGCCTGGAAGCGTTTGATGACAAAAGCTTTGCCAACGTGAGCTTCGGCAACCACCAGGTTGTCGATGTCCAGGTCGTGATTGTTTTCCGCGTTTGCAATCGCTGACATCAAGGTTTTCTTGACGTCCTGCGCAATGCGCTTGCGGGAGAATGTCAGGTCCGCGATTGCGGAACCGACTTTTTTACCGCGGATAGCAGCAGCAACGAGATTCAGCTT
Organism: Roseibium sp.; assembly: GCF_965276855.1. GTDB lineage: Bacteria > Pseudomonadota > Alphaproteobacteria > Rhizobiales > Stappiaceae > Roseibium. The sequence goes on along the minus strand of NZ_OZ255700.1, from coordinate 4,637,062 downwards.
GCGGGGAGAGACTCGGATCATCCGCGTCATTGCCCGAGCTTCGTTGTCAGCGAGCACCCGCTCACGCTTCGGCTTGCCCATCGTTACTTCCTCTTCGCCTTCTTGTCGGCGCCGTGTCCGTAATAGGTCCGGGACGGTGAGAACTCACCGAACTTGTGACCAATCATCTCTTCAGACACCAGCACCGGAACGTGCTTCTGACCGTTGTAGACGCCGAAGGTAAGACCAACGAACTGCGGGAGGATCGTCGAGCGGCGGCTCCAGGTCTTGATGACCTCGTTCCGGCCGGCCTCGCGGACCTTCTCCGCTTTCTTCAGCAGATACCCGTCGACAAACGGACCTTTCCAGATCGAACGTGCCACGATCCTGTCCCTTACTTCTTACGCGCGTGGCGGGAGCGGACGATAAACTTATCGGTCTGCTTGTTCTTCCGCGTGCGCTTACCTTTGGTCGGTTTACCCCAAGGAGTAACCGGATGACGACCGCCGGAGGTCCGACCTTCACCACCACCGTGCGGGTGGTCGATCGGGTTCATGGCAACACCGCGAACGTGCGGTTTGATGCCCAGCCAGCGGGAACGGCCTGCCTTGCCGAGGTTAATATTGGAGTGGTCCGGGTTGGACACAGCGCCAATGGTTGCCATGCAAGTGCCGAGGACACGGCGCTGCTCACCAGACATCAGGCGCAGCGTTGTGTAACCCTGGTCACGGCCGACGATCTGAACGAATGCACCGGCAGAGCGAGCGATCTGGGCGCCTTTGCCCGGCTTCAGCTCGATGTTGTGCACAATCGTACCAACCGGAATGCGCGACAAAGGAGCCGCATTGCCCGGTTTCACGTCAACGTTTTCACCGGCGACAACAGTGTCGCCTTCGGACAAGCGCTGCGGAGCCAGGATGTAGCTCAGCTCGCCGTCTTCGTAACGGATCAGAGCGATGAATGCGGTCCGGTTCGGATCGTATTCCAGGCGCTCTACCGTTGCCGGCACGTCCCACTTGCGGCGCTTGAAGTCAACAAGACGGTAAGTCCGCTTGTGACCGCCACTGCGGTTCGGAGACGTGATGCGTCCAGTGTTGTTCCGGCCGCCCTTTTTAGAAAGGCCTTCGGTCAAGGTCTTGACCGGCTTGCCCTTCCAAAGACCGGAGCGGTCAACTTGTACCAGCTGACGGCGGCCCGGGGACGTCGGATTGAATGTCTTAAGTGCCATTTTTCTTAAGTCCCCGTCTTAGAGCCCGGTGGCCACGTCGATTGCGTGACCTTCCTGCAGCGTTACGACGGCCTTCTTGAAGTCAGACTGGCGGCCAAGACGTCCGCGGAAGCGCTTCACCTTGCCCTTGCGGACAAGAGTGTTGACTGCCGTGACCTTGACGCCGAACAGTGCTTCGACAGCGGCCTTGATTTCCGGCTTGGTTGCATCGTTGGCAACCTTGAAGACAACCTTGTTCTCTTCAGAAGCCATCGTCGACTTTTCGGTGATTACCGGGCCAACGATTTTGTCGTAGTGAGGAAGATTGCTCATTTAAAGCGCTCCTCAAGTGCGGACACCGCTGATTTCGTCAACACCAGGGTGTTGGCGCGCAGGATGTCGTAAACATTGATGCCCTGAACCGGCAACACATCCAGGTGCGGAATGTTGCGGGACGCCAGTGCGAAGTTGTTGTCAACTTCGGCGCCGTCGATCACCAGAGCGCTTGTCAGGCCGAGCTTGTTGAGCTGGGACTTCAGAGCCTTGGTTTTCGCTTCAGCAGCTTTTGCATCTTCGACAACAACAATGCTGTCTGCCTTTGCTTTCGCGGACAGCGCATGCTTGAGGCCGAGAGCGCGGACCTTTTTCGGCAGGTCATGGCCGTGGTCGCGAACGACCGGACCGAATGCCTTACCACCGCCGCGGAACTGCGGAGCCTTCTTGTTGCCGTGACGCGCGCCGCCGGAACCCTTCTGGCGAACGAATTTCTTCGTAGAACCAGTAACTTCCGAACGACCAAGCGTCTTGTGGGTACCCGCCTGGCGCTTGGCAAGCTGCCAGCGCACAACGCGGTGGATCAAATCGGTGCGCGGCTCGAGACCAAAGATCTCGTCAGACACCGTGATCGAACCGGCCGCCCCACCTTCGAGGGTCTTGACCTGGAGTTCCATCACTCACTCTCCTTCCCGGCAGCCTCAGCCGCTTCGGACGCCTTGAAAGCACCCGGGACCGGAACGTTTTCCGGCAGCGCCTTTTTGATCGCGTCGCGGACCTGGATCCAGCCGCCCTTGGCGCCCGGTACAGAGCCTTCGACCATGATCAGGCCACGCTCAACATCAGTGCGCACAACCTTGAGGTTCTGCGTGGTCACGCGGGCATCACCCATGTGACCGGCCATCTTCTTGCCCTTAAACACGCGGCCCGGGTCTTGACATTGACCGGTAGAACCGTGTGAGCGGTGCGAGATCGAGTTACCGTGCGATGCACGGCCACCACCGAAGTTGTGACGCTTCATGACACCGGCAAAACCTTTACCGATGGAAGTTCCGGTCACGTCGACATACTGGCCTTCGACGTAATGGTCAGCGGTAATTTCCGCACCAACGTCGATCATGTTGTCCGCAGAAACGCGGAACTCGACCACGGTCCGCTTCGGCTCAACCTTTGCAACAGCAAAGTGGCCGCGCAGTGCCTTCGGCGTATTCTTTACTTTACGGGTACCGGCACCGAGCTGCAGTGCGTTGTAACCGTTCTTTTCGTCAGTCCGGTGGGCAACCACCTGGCAGTTTTCCAGCCGCAATACTGTGACCGGAACATGTTCGCCTGCATCGTTATAGATGCGGGTCATGCCCACTTTCTGAGCGATCACTCCAGAACGCATGGATGTGTCCCCTTCGCCTCGCCTCAGAGCTTGATCTCGACGTCGACACCAGCGGCTAGGTCGAGCTTCATCAGCGCGTCCACGGTCTGCGGTGTCGGGTCAACGATGTCGAGCAGGCGCTTGTGCGTGCGCATCTCGAACTGATCGCGGCTTTTCTTATCGATGTGCGGGCCACGAAGCACTGTGTACTTCTCGATCCGCGTCGGCAGCGGCACGGGACCCCGTACCTGTGCACCGGTCCGCTTGGCCGTATTGACGATTTCCTTAGTGGAAGCGTCGAGAATACGGTGGTCAAAAGCCTTCAGGCGGATCCGGATATTCTGACCGTTCATTGTTATTGTTCCCAAATTGACTGCGGGCCTGCCCGCTCAAACCTTGTTTTCGCCGGCAGGCCCGGCTGTCGATTATTCGATGATTGAGGCGACGACGCCGGCGCCGACGGTGCGGCCACCTTCGCGGATCGCGAAGCGCAGGCCGTCTTCCATGGCGATCGGCACGATCAGCTCAACGTCGACGGAGACGTTGTCACCCGGCATCACCATTTCCGTACCTTCCGGCAGGTGAACCACACCCGTCACGTCCGTCGTGCGGAAGTAGAACTGCGGGCGGTAGTTGGTGAAGAACGGCGTATGACGGCCACCCTCTTCCTTCGTCAGGATGTAGGCCTCTGCCTTGAACTTCGTGTGCGGGTTAACAGAACCCGGCTTACAAAGAACCTGGCCGCGCTCAACATCTTCACGGCCGATGCCGCGGATCAGAGCGCCGATGTTGTCGCCTGCTTCACCGCTGTCCAGCAGCTTGCGGAACATTTCAACACCGGTAACCGTGGTCTTCTGGGTGTCCTTGATGCCGACGATCTCGACTTCTTCACCCACGTTGATCACACCGCGCTCAACACGGCCGGTCACAACAGTACCGCGGCCGGAGATCGAGAACACGTCTTCGATCGGCATCAGGAACGGCTGATCCTTCGGACGCTCAGGCGTCGGGATGTAGTCGTCAACAGCTGCCATCAGCTCACGGATTGCGTCACGGCCAATGGCTGCGTCGCGGTTTTCAACGGCTGCCAGAGCAGAACCCTTGACGATCGGAATATCGTCGCCCGGGAACTCGTAGGAAGACAGCAGTTCACGGATTTCCATTTCGACGAGCTCGAGAAGCTCTTCGTCGTCGACCTGGTCAACCTTGTTCATGAACACGACAAGTGCCGGAACGCCAACCTGACGCGCAAGCAGGATGTGCTCACGGGTCTGCGGCATCGGGCCGTCAGCAGCAGAACACACCAGGATCGCGCCGTCCATCTGGGCAGCACCGGTGATCATGTTCTTCACGTAGTCGGCGTGGCCCGGGCAATCAACGTGAGCGTAGTGACGGTTTTCCGTCTCATACTCAACGTGCGCCGTGGAGATGGTGATGCCGCGTGCCTTTTCTTCAGGCGCACCGTCAATCTCATCATATGCTTTTGCAGTCGCACCACCAGCTTCAGCCAGCGTCATGGTGATTGCAGCGGTCAGCGTCGTCTTGCCGTGGTCAACGTGGCCAATCGTGCCAATGTTGACGTGCGGCTTGTTGCGCTCAAACTTTTCCTTCGCCATCGGAGTACTCCGTTTCTCTAATTCTTAATTAATTCAAGAGGTTGGGGTCAGGCGTATTTCGCCTGAACTTCTTCGGCGACAGCCTGCGGCACCTGCTCGTAGTGATCGAACACCATCGAGTACTGAGCGCGGCCTTGAGACATGGAACGCAGGTTGTTCACGTAACCAAACATGTTGGCCAGCGGAACCATTGCGGTGATGACAGTCACGATGCCCCGGTTCTCCGTACCCGCGATCTGGCCGCGGCGGGAGTTCAGGTCACCAATCACGTCACCCATGTAATCTTCAGGGGTAACAACCTCGACCTTCATGACCGGCTCAAGGAGCTTAGGTCCAGCCTTGGAAATACCTTCGCGGAAACCGGCACGGCCGGCGATCTCGAACGCAAGGACCGAGGAGTCAACATCGTGGTAGGCACCATCTGTGAGGGTTGCCTTGATATCGAGCATCGGGAAGCCGGCCAGCGGACCAGACGACATGACGCTTTCGATACCCTTGCTAACGCCCGGAATGTATTCTTTCGGAACGTTACCGCCGACAATCTTGCTCTCGAAGACGAAGCCTTCGTTCGGCTCTGCCGGTTCGATCGTGAGCTTGATGCGAGCGAACTGACCGGAACCACCAGACTGCTTCTTGTGGGTGTAGTCCACGTCTGCAGTTTTGGTAATGGTTTCGCGGTAGGCAACCTGCGGCGCACCGATGTTCGCCTCAACCTTGAACTCGCGCTTCATGCGGTCAACAAGGATGTCGAGGTGCAATTCGCCCATACCGGCAATGATGGTCTGACCAGACTCTTCGTCGGTCTTAACCCGGAAGGACGGATCCTCAGCAGCCAGACGGTTCAGGGCAAGGCCCATCTTCTCCTGGTCGCCTTTGGTCTTCGGCTCAACCGCGATCTCAATGACCGGCTCAGGGAATTCCATCCGCTCCAGGATGACCGGCTTCAGCGGATCGCAGAGCGTGTCACCTGTTGTGGTGTCCTTGAGACCTGCGATCGCAACAATGTCGCCAGCATATGCGACGTCGATGTCTTCACGCGAGTTGGAGTGCATCTGCATCATGCGACCGACGCGCTCTTTCTTATCCTTCACGGTGTTGAGCAAGGACACACCCTTGTTCAAAACGCCAGAATAGATGCGGCAGAACGTCAGAGAACCAACGAACGGATCGTTAGCGATCTTGAATGCCAGAATGCTGAGCGGCTCTTCATCAGAAGATTTACGTACCGCTTCGCCTTCGGTCTTCGGATCGATACCCTTAATGGCCGGAACTTCGACCGGGCTCGGCAGGTAATCAACAACTGCATCAAGAAGCGGCTGTACGCCTTTGTTTTTGAATGCAGAACCGCAGAATACCGGAACAAAGTCGCCGTTGATGGTGCCCTTGCGGATCAGCTGCTGGATCTTCTCGAAGGACGGCTCTTCGCCTTCAAGATAAGCTTCCATAGCTTCTTCATCGATCTCGACAGCAGTCTCGATCAGGGCATCGCGCATTTCCTGCGCACGGTCAGCAAGTTCAGCCGGAATGTCGACAACATCCCAAGCAGCACCGAGGTTCTCGGATTGCCAGATCAGCGCCTTCATTTTCAGCAGATCAACAACACCGGCAAATTCGCTTTCCGCACCGATGTTCAGCTGCATGACCAGCGGAGTTGCGCCAAGACGGGACTTGATCATCTCGCAGCAGCGATCGAAATCGGCGCCAAGCTTGTCCATCTTGTTGACGAAGATCATCCGCGGGACGTTGTACTTGTCAGCCTGACGCCAAACAGTTTCGGTCTGCGGCTCAACGCCAGCGTTGGCGTCCAGAAGAGCAACCGCACCGTCAAGAACACGCAGGGAGCGCTCAACTTCAATGGTGAAGTCAACGTGGCCCGGGGTGTCGATGATGTTCAGGCGCTTTTCATTCCAGAACGCGGTTGTTGCAGCAGAGGTGATCGTGATGCCACGCTCCTGCTCTTGCTCCATCCAGTCCATGGTGGCAGCACCGTCATGGACTTCGCCGATCTTGTGGCTCTTACCAGTGTAGTAGAGGATCCGCTCGGTGGTGGTCGTCTTACCAGCATCGATGTGAGCCATGATGCCGAAGTTACGGTAGTCCTCGATTTTATGCGTGCGCGACATAGCGTCAGCCCTTCAAAGTCGAAATTACCAGCGATAGTGCGAGAATGCGCGGTTGGCGTCTGCCATCCGGTGCGTGTCTTCGCGCTTCTTAACTGCGGTACCACGGTTGTTTGCTGCATCGAGCAATTCGCCGGACAGACGATCAACCATTGTGGTTTCGTTGCGGTTGCGCGCAGCTGCGATCAACCAACGAATTGCGAGCGCCTGGCGGCGATCGGCACGAACCTCAACCGGAACCTGGTAAGTCGCACCACCAACACGGCGGGAACGAACTTCCACTTGCGGCATAACGTTCTCAAGAGCAGCGTGGAACACTTCGATCGGGTTCTCGCGGGTCTTGTTCTCGACCACGTCGAAAGCACCGTAAACGATGCGCTCTGCAGTGGACTTCTTGCCGTCGTACATGATGGAATTCATGAACTTTGTGACGACCATATCCCCGAACTTCGGATCCGGGTTGATTTCGCGTTTTTCGGCGCGGTGACGACGGGACATCTAATGTGCTCCTTACTTCGGCCGCTTCGCGCCGTATTTCGAACGACGCTGCTTACGATCTTTGACGCCTTGGGTATCCAGAACACCACGGATGATGTGGTAGCGGACACCCGGCAAGTCTTTCACACGGCCGCCACGGATCATCACAACCGAGTGCTCTTGAAGGTTGTGACCTTCACCCGGGATGTAACCGATGACTTCGAAGCCGTTGGTCAGACGGATTTTCGCCACTTTACGCAGAGCCGAGTTCGGCTTCTTCGGAGTGGTTGTGTATACGCGGGTGCAAACACCACGCTTCTGCGGGCAGGCCTCCATGGCGGCACTTTGTTCCGCTTCGGCGGATCTTTCCGCGGCTTGCGGATCAACTGGTTGATGGTCGGCATTCTGTGCCCTTTACCTTGTCCATCCAAAAACTTTTGTGCAACTGCAGTCCCCCGCTGACGCCGCATGTGTTCAAACATGCAGAATCGCGCCCGCGCGCTCCATTTGGAGCGGCCGGCGCTGCGAAAAACCAGAGGACCACGAGTTGCCTCGCGGTCATGCAATCGACGCGTATTCGCCTATGTGACCCGGCAGCGTTTAAGAGGACTGTGTCCTGCGCTCTTCAGAAGCGCTGGAGGGTTCGCTCTTACCGCCTGCCCTTGGGATGCGCGGAACCTACTCAGATGCACCCTTTGCGTCAAGTGATTTGTTGGAAATTCCGCATTTCCGCAAAACCGCAGAAATCCGCGTCATTTTTCTCCACCAGACCGGGCTCGATTGTAAGATTGTTTCGTCAACCAAGCTTCTGTTGATCGTTTGTGATTTTGCAGGTAGATCGGCCGATTCCAAACAGTGAATCAATGGTTAAGCCAGTGATTCAAATCATGCCAATCCTGCCGGTTTCATCGAGGAGAAAGGGCTAGCACGGACTCCCGGCTACTGATTCCAACACTGGCATGGCAGCTATGCAGCAAACATGGCCCCAAAATCACTCTGCCGGTGCTGCGTAGGCGCCGGAAGAGTATGTGAGCTCATAGCTGTGGCTGTAGACTTCGAAAACATTGCCGAACGGATCTTCCACATAGACCATCCGATACGGTTTCTCACCAGGATAATATTCCCGGATCGGCATACGTTGTTTGCCGCCCGCAGCAACAATCTTCTCTACCAAACCCTCAACGTCGGGATCTTGAATACAGAAGTGAAATGTTCCATGCCTGCGGAAGTCAAGATTGTCCTCCGGCGGATGGTTCCCTTCAAACTCGAACAGCTCGATGCCAATTCTGTCTGAAGTGGCCAAATGGGCAATCCTGAGTTTGGTCCAGCCTGCTCCGAAGACATCGGCACACATGCGTCCGATTTCACTGTCGTCCTCGACCACCTCAGTGCTGGGCATGATGATGTAAAATCCCAGAACCTCGGAATAGAATTTGACTGCAGCATCGACATCCGGGACCGACAAACCGATGTGGGAGAATGAACGGGGGGTGATTTTCATGGTGTCTCTCCTTGTTGGACTACAAAGATAGGCCCCATCAGACATTTTGAATAATTATCATATATGATATTTGAAATTACTTTGTGTTATCCTCGAGGATATCGTGCTGAACTCGAACTGGCTGACGACATTCACTGTTCTTTGCGAAACTCAGAGCTTCACGAAAACAGCTCAACGTTTGAACATGACCCAGCCCGGTGTCTCACAGCACTTGAAAAAGCTGGAAGGTCAGATCGGACATGATCTGGTCATCCGGTCGGGCCGGATGTTTACGCTCACCCCCGCCGGGACGGCTGTATTGGAGTTCGGCAAAACATGGCGGACACGCGAACAGGATCTGCTCAATAACTTGAACCACGATGATCCCGGCACCGGGACGAGCACACTGGCATGTTCGGGTAGTTTCGCCCTCCTTCTTTACCCGCGTCTTTTAGCCTTGATGGGCGATCACTCCTCCCTTGCGCTTCACCTCCATTCAATGCCGCAGAACAAAATAATTGATGGACTCCTCGACAACACCATTGATCTCGGCATCGTGAGTGAAAAGCCCACACACACCCGTTTGGACGTTGAGCATCTTGGGCGCGAAGAGTTGTGCCTTCTCCTTCCCGCTGATTTCAGAGGTATGCGTCCGAAATTTGATGCTTTGCAGGAGCTGGGCTTTATTGGGCATCCGGATGGTTATGGCTATGCGGACCGCTTACTCAGCCTGAACTATCCCAACGACTATGCGGGGATCGAAAATTTGAGGTTGCGCGGAAGCGTCAATCAAATCGGCCAGATCCCGATGCCGATGACATCAGGTTTCGGATATACCGTTTTACCGCGCAGCGGGATTGATGCATTTTCCGGCCGCGATAAAGTCGCCGTCGCAGAACTTGAAAAACCACTGTTTCAAGACCTTTGGATGTGCACCCTTAGGAACAGGCCATGGCCAGCACGTCAACATCCGATCGCCGCAGCTGTTAGAGACACCGCCCTCCAGCTGGAAAAAGCGGAGTAGCAGACAACAAGACTCCAGGAAACACAAAGACCCGGGCATCGGTTTCCAGTGCCCGGGTCTTTTGCCACTGCCCCTACTCTGCTTATGCAGCAGCGACAGAATCGAGGAAGGTGTCGACTTCACCGCGAAGTTTCTCGGCGTAGTCGGCGACTTCATCAGCGCCGCGCAAAACGACGAGCGATCCGTCGTCGGTTTCCCGGGCAGATGTTACAACCATATCCATTTCGGATTTGGCCGATTTTGTCTGCTCAACGGCCTGCACGACACTTTGAGCAATCGACTCTGTTGCAGACTCTTGCTGAGAGATAGAGGCCGCAATCGCTGTGGTGAAATTGCGGACTTCCTCGACACGAGATGTGATCTCGTCAATCGCGGACACCGCTTCATTGGTGGAGCCCTGGATGTCGGCAATCTGGTTGCTGATTTCTTCCGTGGCTTTTGCGGTCTGTGTTGCGAGCTCTTTCACTTCAGCTGCAACAACGGCAAACCCCTTGCCCGCCTCGCCGGCCCGCGCAGCCTCAATGGTTGCGTTCAAGGCCAAAAGATTGGTTTGCTCGGCGATCGCCTGAATAAGCGTGACCACCTCACCGATCTTGATCGCGGCATTAGACAGGCTGGTGACCCGCTGGCTGGATTTGTTCGCAGCTTCAGTCGCCCCTTGGACGCCCTCCGTGGTTTTGGACACCTGCGAGTTGATTTCACGGATGGCAAATGTGAGCTCCTGGGCCGCGGCGGCTGTTGTCTCAATGCTGCCGTTGGCCGAGTCCGCTGATCCGCTCGCTCCGGCCGCCCGCTCTGAAGACGCGCTTGCAAGACCAGACAATTCGGTCGCCGTTGTCTTCACAGTTCCGATCCGGTCACCAACCGCGGTGAGCAAATGGGAGACATTTTCGCGAAACCGCGACACAAGACCTTCCACCAGGTGCTGGCGGCGGGTCTGAGCATCTGCTGTTTCGGCAGCTTCCCGGGCGAGCCGCTGTTGTTCAAAAATCCGATCCCGGAAAGCAGCGATCGACCGGGCCACTGTCCCGATCTCGTCCTTGCGGCCTGCATCAGTGAACTGGATCTCGGTGTCCCCGGCTGCAAGCGCTTCAGCTTCCTGGACCGTCCGTGCCAGTGGCTTTGTAATCGACTGGATCAGGAAGTGTGATGCGATTGCCAGGAGCAGAACCAACCCAAGGGCGATCCCGGCAAGCCAAACAAGGTTCTTTTGAAATGCCGCTTCAATGTCATCCACGTAGGCGCCGGTCCCGATCACCCACTCCCAAGGCTGGTACATCGTCACATATGCCGTCTTGCCTGCCGGATCGTCGGAATTCGGTCTGCGCCAAACGTAATCATGAAAACCACTGCCTTGGCTCTGCACGATGTCATAGAAAGTCGGCAAACTGGACGAGCCAAAGTCACGAATGAGGTCCTGGGAGGTCATGCCCTCCAGATCCGGCCGTGCGGGGTGCATGATCAGAGCGTCGCCGCGCAGGTTGATAAAGAGATAATTGCCATTGTCATAGCGCATGCCGCGGATCGCCTCCTTGGCGAACTCTTGCGCCTGCTCTTCAGTGAACTCTCCGGCTATGCTTCGCTTATGGTAACTCTCAATCGTGCTCGTGGCCGCATTGACAAGATGGGTCAGGCCAATCCGCCGCTCCGCATACGACCGGTCGCGATCCTGGTAAGCCGCTGCGCCGAGGATTCCGATCAAGCAAAGAACCACCAGCCCCATGAGCATGCCCAATCGCATGCCAACTGAAATTCGAGAAAACATGTACAACCTCCGATTTGCAATTCAGGGTTTAGTGTTTTCCAGTTACGTAAACGAAAAGTGGATATTTTCCGTCAGACAACTTAGATTATAAATAAAATAAGCCTCCGCTTTTGACGGCGGAGGCAAAATATAAGGACAGATGACAATACTATTTAATTGTCCTAACGGAACTACCTACTCCATGTCTTAGTCGGCAAGCGTGACAATTGCCACGTTGCCCGACAGAGCATCATGATAGGCGCCTTCATAGATCGGCTCATCCGGTTCACCGTCGATGACACCGATTTGATCCAGTTCCGCTTCCGTGAAGCCTTGCGATGATAGAGCTTCCAAGGTCTTGCGCACGGCATCGTCGTCATCTGGTGCCGTCAAAAGTGCGTGGATCGTGATCGCTGCATCCGGCGATGTATTTTCATCCTGCCAGACACGGCCGATGACGATGTAAACCACGGGGTCCAGTTCCAGGTCATTGTCATTCATGAGGGCAACCCTCCTTATCTCGTTCGATACGAGAAAGGCCGCCCGGAGGCGGCCTTTCATGATTTGACTGTTGCCGAAGCTTATTCCGCAGCGCCGGTCATGTCTTCCAGAAGGCCTTCTGCGGCACTTTCCGAAGACTGAGCCCGCTGCGCTTCCTGTATCAGGTCGTCGCGATGGGTTGCAATCTTGCGGATCCGCTTCATGACCCCGCCTGTACCGGCCGGGATCAGACGGCCAACAATGACGTTCTCCTTGAGGCCGACCAACGGGTCGGTCTTGCCGTTGACCGCCGCGTCGGTAAGAACGCGGGTCGTCTCCTGGAAGGAGGCGGCGGAGAAGAACGAGCGTGTCTGCAACGACGCCTTGGTGATCCCGAGCAGAACCGGTGTACCTTTCGCCGGATCCTTGGCATTGTCGATGGCCCGTTGATTGGCCTCTTCAAAGTCGATCCGGTCGATCTGCTCACCTGAGAAGAATTCGGTCTCACCTGGATCGGTGATCTCGACCTTCTGCAGCATCTGACGGACAATCACCTCAATGTGCTTGTCGTTAATCACAACGCCCTGCAGACGATAGACTTCCTGGATCTCGTTGACGAGGTAGGCAGCGAGTGCCTCAACGCCTTTAACGGCCAGAATGTCGTGTGGTGCCGGGTTACCGTCGAGAATGTATTCACCCTTTTCAATGGCATCGCCTTCCTGAAGGTGGAAGTGCTTGCCTTTCGGGATGAGGTATTCGACGGGCTCGGCGCCCTCCTCTGCCGGATCGATGATGACACGGCGCTTGTTCTTGTAGTCGCGGCCAAAGCGGATCGTACCATCGATTTCTGCAATGATCGCATGATCCTTCGGTCGGCGAGCCTCGAACAATTCCGCAACGCGCGGCAGACCACCTGTGATGTCCTTGGTCTTGGCGCTTTCCAGCGGAATTCGTGCAAGCACGTCACCGGCCTTGACCGATGCACCCGGCTGAACCGAGAGAACCGCGTCGACAGACAGCATCAAGCGGGCATCGGATCCACGCTGGTTTTTGGCAACGGAACCTTTGGCGTCCTTGATGACAACCGCCGGCTTGAGATCCACGCCACGCTGCGAAGAGCGCCAGTCGATGACGACACGCTTGGTGATACCGGTAGCCTCGTCGGCGGTTTCCTGAACAGAAGCCCCGTCAACCAGGTCTTCAAAGTCCACGACGCCGTCAACTTCGGCAAGCATCGGACGGGTGTACGGATCCCACTCTGCGATCCGCTGACCGCGTTTAACCGCGTCACCTTCATCGACATGCAGCTTGGAACCGTAAGCAACACGATGCACGGCACGCTCATTGCCGTCGCTGTCGATGACAACGATGGACATGTTGCGGACCATGGCAATCAGATTGCCTTCCGAGTCGCGCTGTACAGAGCGGTTCCGGATCTTGACAGTACCGTCAACGTTGGACTCGATAAACGAGCTGTCGACAACCTGCGCCGTACCACCAATGTGGAACGTACGCATGGTCAGCTGGGTGCCCGGCTCACCGATCGACTGTGCGGCGATCACGCCGACAGCCTCGCCCATGTTCACCGGAGTACCACGTGCAAGGTCACGGCCGTAGCAGGTCGCACACACGCCGGTCTCGGTTTCACAGGTCAGAACCGAGCGGATCTTGATCTGCTGAACTTTCGCCGCTTCGATCGCATCAACGTCCTTCTCGTCGATGAGACGTCCTTTCGGAACGATCACTTCGCCGGTGGCGTTGTTGATAACGTCTTCCGCCGTTGTCCGGCCGAGAACACGCATGCCGAGGGAGGCGATGACGTTACCGGCGTCAACAATCGGCGCCACAGTGATGCCGCGCTCAGAGCCACAATCCGGTTCAAGGATGATGCTGTCCTGCGCAACGTCCACGAGACGGCGGGTCAGGTAACCGGAGTTCGCAGTCTTCAACGCCGTATCGGCAAGACCCTTACGGGCACCGTGGGTGGAGTTGAAGTACTCGAGAACCGAGAGACCTTCTTTGAAGTTCGAGATGATCGGGTTCTCGATGATGGATCCGTCCGGCTTGGCCATAAGACCACGCATACCAGCCAGCTGCTTCATCTGCTGAGGCGAACCACGCGCACCGGAGTGGGACATCATGTAAACCGAGTTCATCGGCTTCTGGCGTCCGGTTTCCTCATCGATCTGGACCGCCTTAATGCGGGCCATCATCTCGTCAGCGATCTTGTCGGTACATTTCGCCCAGGCATCGACAACCTTGTTGTACTTCTCGCCCTGGGTGATCAGACCGTCATTGTACTGCTGCTCATATTCGGTTGCGAGTGCCGCGGTTTCCCCAACCAGCTTCTGCTTGGTGTCCGGGATAACCATGTCGTCCATACCGAAGGAGATGCCGGCATTACAGGCGTTCTTGAAGCCGAGCTGCATGATCCGGTCACAGAAGATAACCGTCTCCTTCTGACCGCAAGCACGGTAAACCGTGTCGATCATCTTGGAGATGTCCTTCTTGGTCATCAGCTTGTTGGCAACATCGAACGGCACTTCGTGATGCTTCGGCAGAAGTTCTGCAATCAGCATCCGGCCCGGTGTTGTCTCGAAGATATCGGAAGTCGGGTTGCCTTCGGCATCCACCGAACGGAACCGGCCCTTGATCTTCGTGTGCAGCGTGATGACCTTGTTGGCCAGCGCATGGTGGATTTCGCCGATATCGGAGAAAGCCATGCCCTCGCCCGGCTCTTTCTCTGCCATGATCGACAGATAGTAGAGACCGAGAACGATATCCTGCGACGGCACGATGATCGGGCCACCGTTTGCCGGGTGCAGAATGTTGTTCGTGGACATCATCAGCGTCCGCGCTTCCAGCTGTGCTTCGAGCGACAGCGGAACGTGAACAGCCATCTGGTCACCGTCGAAGTCAGCGTTGAACGCGGAACAAACGAGCGGGTGCAGCTGGATCGCTTTGCCTTCGATCAGGGTCGGTTCGAACGCCTGAATGCCAAGACGGTGAAGCGTCGGCGCACGGTTCAGGAGAACCGGGTGCTCGCGGATCACCTCATCCAAGATATCCCAGACTTCCGGACGCTCTTTTTCTACGAGCTTCTTCGCCTGCTTGACAGTTGAAGAGAACCCCTTGGCGTCGAGGCGCGAATAGATGAACGGCTTGAACAGCTCAAGCGCCATTTTCTTCGGCAGACCACACTGGTGCAACTTGAGTTCCGGACCCACGGTGATCACCGAACGGCCGGAATAGTCAACGCGCTTACCAAGAAGGTTCTGACGGAAGCGGCCCTGCTTGCCTTTCAGCATGTCGGACAGAGACTTCAGCGGACGCTTGTTGGCACCGGTGATGACCCGGCCGCGGCGGCCGTTGTCGAACAGGGCGTCAACAGACTCTTGAAGCATGCGCTTCTCGTTCCGGATGATAATGTCCGGAGCACGCAATTCCATCAAGCGGCGCAGACGGTTGTTCCGGTTGATCACGCGGCGGTAAAGATCATTCAGATCCGACGTTGCAAACCGGCCACCATCGAGCGGAACCAGCGGACGCAGATCCGGCGGGATGACCGGAACAACGGTCATGATCATCCACTCCGGACGGTTGCCGGATTCCATGAAGGCTTCAATGACCTTCAGGCGCTTGGCCAGTTTCTTCGGCTTCAGCTCGGTCGTTGCTTCCGCAATTTCCTGGCGGAGCTTTTCAGACTCGCGCTCAAGATCCATCGACATCAGGATCTCGCGGATCGCTTCTGCACCGATCATGGCGGTGAAGGCGTCTTCGCCGTACTCGTCCTGAGCAGCAACGTAGTCTTCTTCAGACAGAAGCTGGTGCTGCTTGAGTGGGGTCAGACCGGGCTCCAGAACGACATAGTTTTCGAAGTACAGAACGCGTTCCAGATCCTTCAGCGTCATGTCGAGCAGCAAACCAATGCGGCTTGGCAGGGACTTCAGGAACCAGATGTGCGCCACCGGAGCTGCAAGCTCGATGTGGCCCATGCGTTCACGGCGTACACGGGAAAGCGTGACTTCAACACCACACTTTTCACAGATGACGCCTTTGTATTTCATGCGCTTGTATTTGCCGCAAAGACATTCGTAGTCCTTGATCGGGCCAAAGATGCGCGCGCAGAAAAGACCATCACGCTCCGGCTTGAACGTCCGGTAGTTGATGGTTTCCGGCTTTTTGATCTCACCGAATGACCAGGACAAGATTTTCTCCGGGCTGGCCAGAGAGATCTTGATATTGTCGAAGGTCTGTGCGGGAGCCTGCTGGTTGAACAGGTTCATGACCTCATGATTCATGATCCATCTCCTTCGATGCTCGGCCGGGAGGTAAGTGCTGCTTACCTCCCCCAAACCGGCATTTCAGTCTAAAGGGGTCCGTTGGCGGGGTTATTCTGCAGCGTCTGCAGTTTCTTCCTCGCCAATCATGGGTGCGTCAGTTCGTTGAAGTTCAACGTTGAGACCCAGGGACCGCATTTCCTTCACAAGCACGTTGAAGCTTTCCGGAATACCCGCCTCGAAGGTGTCGTCACCGCGAACGATGGCCTCATAGACCTTCGTACGTCCGGCAACGTCATCCGACTTGACCGTCAGCATTTCCTGCAGCGTATAAGCTGCACCGTAAGCTTCAAGAGCCCAGACCTCCATTTCCCCGAAGCGTTGGCCGCCGAACTGCGCCTTACCCCCAAGCGGCTGCTGGGTGACGAGCGAGTACGGGCCAATCGAGCGGGCGTGGATCTTGTCGTCGACCAAATGGTGAAGCTTGAGCATATAGATATAGCCCACGGTCACCTTGCGGTCGAACTCTTCACCAGTCCGGCCGTCAAACAGAGTCGACTGACCACTGGTGTCGAAGTCCGCAATCTTCAGCGCATCAACAACGTCAGGCTCACGGGCACCGTCGAAGACCGGCGTCGCAATCGACACGCCCTTCTTCAGCTGCTCGGCCAGTTTCACGACACCTTCGTCGTCAAACTCCTTGACCGCATCACCCTTCATGTTGTCGCCGTAGATCTCGATGACCTTGCCACGAAGCTTCTCGATCTCACCGGTCTTGCGGTACTCATCGTACATTTCGCCGATGCGCAAGCCCATGCCGCGGCAGGCCCAACCCATATGGGTTTCAAGGATCTGACCAACGTTCATGCGCGACGGAACGCCGAGCGGGTTGAGAACGATGTCGACGTGTGTGCCATCTTCCAGGAACGGCATGTCTTCACACGGGTTGATCTTGGAGACCACGCCCTTGTTACCGTGACGGCCGGCCATCTTGTCGCCCGGCTGAAGCTTGCGCTTCACGGCAACGAAGACCTTGACCATCTTCATGACGCCTGGCGGCAGTTCATCACCGCGCTGCAGCTTCTCGACCTTGTCGATGAACCGCTGCTCGAGACGCTTCCGGCTATCGTCATACTGACCGCGCAGAGCTTCGATCTCCGACATGAACTTCTCGTCGTCGGTGGCAAACTGCCACCACTGAGAGCGCGGGAAATCGTTGAGAACGTCCCCGGTCAGCACAGTGTCCTTCTTGAAGCCCTTCGGACCAGCAACTGCAGTCTTGTCCATCAGCATCTCGGCCAGACGGCCATAGACGTTGCGGTCAAGGATTGCCTGCTCGTCGTCACGGTCTTTTGCAAGACGTTCGATTTCTTCCCGCTCGATCGCCATCGCGCGTTCGTCTTTTTCAACGCCGTGGCGGTTGAAAACACGAACTTCAACGACGGTGCCGGAAACACCCGGCGGCAAGCGCAGGGACGTGTCGCGGACGTCAGAGGCTTTTTCACCGAAGATCGCGCGCAGAAGCTTTTCTTCCGGCGTCATCGGGCTTTCGCCTTTCGGTGTGATCTTGCCGACAAGGATGTCACCCGGATGAAGCTCGGCACCGATGTAAACGATACCTGCCTCGTCGAGATTCTTCAGCGCTTCTTCAGAAACGTTCGGAATATCGCGGGTGATCTCTTCCGGACCAAGCTTGGTATCACGCGCCATCACCTCAAATTCTTCAAGGTGGATGGAGGTGAAGACATCGTCAGACACGATGCGCTCGGACAGAAGGATGGAATCCTCGAAGTTGTAGCCGTTCCAAGGCATGAACGCGACAAGCACGTTCCGGCCAAGCGCCAGATCACCGAGATCGGTGGACGGACCATCGGCGATGATATCGCCCTTGTGGACGCGATCACCAACCCGCACCAGCGGACGCTGGTTGATACAGGTGTTCTGGTTGGAACGCTGGTACTTCTGGAGGCGGTAGATGTCGACGCCTGACCGGCCCGGATCCAGCTCTTCAGTTGCCCGGATAACGATACGGGTCGCATCGACCTGGTCAACAACACCTGCCCGGCGGGCACCGATCGCCGCACCGGAATCCCGGGCCACAACAGACTCCATACCGGTACCAACGAACGGTGCCTCGGCGCGTACCAGCGGCACGGCCTGACGCATCATGTTCGAGCCCATGAGTGCGCGGTTCGCATCATCGTTTTCCAGGAACGGAATAAGCGATGCCGCAACCGACACGAGCTGCTTCGGCGAAACGTCCATGAGGTCGACCTTGTCGGACGGAACCATCATGTTTTCGCCGGCGTGACGGCAGGTGATCAGCTCGGTTGTGAACCGGCCTTCATCGTCATATTCGGCGTTGGACTGCGCAACGTAGTGTTTCGCTTCTTCCATGGCCGAAAGATAGACGACTTCGTCGGTGACAACGCCGTCTTTCACCTTGCGGTACGGGCTCTCGATAAAGCCGTACTTGTTCACACGGGCGAACGTTGCGAGAGAGTTGATCAGACCGATGTTCGGACCTTCCGGTGTCTCGATCGGGCAGATACGGCCGTAGTGCGTCGGGTGAACGTCGCGGACTTCAAAGCCTGCACGCTCACGGGTCAAGCCGCCCGGTCCAAGAGCCGACAGGCGGCGCTTGTGAGTGACTTCCGACAGCGGGTTCGTCTGGTCCATGAACTGCGACAGCTGTGAGGAGCCGAAGAATTCCCGAACGGCAGCTGCAGCCGGTTTCGCGTTGATCAGATCCTGTGGCATCACCGTGTCGATCTCGACAGAGCTCATCCGCTCCTTGATCGCACGTTCCATACGCAGAAGACCGACGCGGTACTGATTTTCCATCAACTCGCCAACGGAGCGAACACGACGGTTGCCCAGGTTGTCGATGTCGTCGATGTCGCCTTTGCCGTCCCGCAGCTCCAGAAGAACCCGGATCACTTCCAGGATGTCTTCCTTGCGCAGAACACGAACAGTATCTTCCGCATCCACGTCCAGACGCATGTTCATCTTCACACGGCCAACCGCCGACAGATCATAGCGCTCATCGTCAAAGAAGAGCGACTGGAACATCGCCTCAGCAGTATCGATGGTGGGCGGCTCTCCCGGACGCATCACGCGGTAGATATCGAACAGCGCGTCTTCGCGGGACTCGTTCTTGTCGACGTTCAGTGTGTTGCGGATGTACGGGCCGGTGTTGACATGGTCGATGTCAAGAATGGTCAGGTCGTGGTAGCCGCGGTCAACCAGTTCCTCCAGCAGCTTACCGGTGATTTCCTCACCTGCTTCTGCGTAGATTTCACCGGTTTTCATATCGACGATGTCCTCTGCCAGATACTGGCCATGGAGGTCTTCGTCGGTCACTTTGAGCGCAGTCACACCCTTCTCAGCCAGCTGCTTGATGGTGCGGGCGGTGATCTTGCGGCCACCTTCCACAACAACATCGCCGCTGTCGGCATCAATCAGGTCGTAGGAAGCTTTTGTCCCCTTCAGACGCCCACCGTCAAACGGCATCCGCCAGGAGCCGTCCTTCTGACGGGTGTACTCAACCTGCTTGTAGAACGTGTTCAGAATTTCTTCGCCATCCAGTCCGAGCGCCATCAACAGCGATGTCACAGGGATTTTACGGCGGCGATCGATACGCGCATGCACGATATCCTTGGCGTCGAACTCGATGTCGAGCCAGGAGCCGCGGTACGGGATCACGCGGGCGGCAAACAACAGTTTACCGGAGGAATGGGTCTTGCCTTTGTCGTGATCGAAGAACACACCCGGAGAGCGGTGCATCTGGGACACGATCACGCGTTCGGTACCGTTCACGATGAACGTACCGTTGTCGGTCATGAACGGCATATCGCCCATGTAGACATCTTGTTCCTTGATGTCTTTAACGGACTTTGCGCCGGTATCCTCATCGACATCGAACACGATGAGACGCAGGGTGACCTTCAGCGGCGCCGCAAAGGTCATGTCGCGCTGACGGCACTCGTCTACGTCGTATTTCGGAGCTTCAAATTCGTAGGAAACAAATTCCAGAAGGGAGGTGCCCGCAAAATCGGAGATCGGAAATACGGACTGGAAGACCGCTTCAAGGCCTTCATCTTTGCGGCCACCGCCCGGCATCTCGTCGACCTGAAGGAATTGGTCGTATGAGGCTTTTTGAACCTCAATGAGATTGGGCATCGCCGCGACATCGCGGATAGATCCGAAATATTTGCGGACCTTTTTGCGACCGTTGAACGTTTGGGTCATTGTCGCTCCTCGTATCGGCCGGAAAACGGCTTCCCGAAACGCCCCTTGTCCAATCGGGCCTGTGCCCGGGCGCTTCGGAAAACCGTCCACCAAACAAGATCAATCTTCTGTGCACATGAGAAGAATTGACCAGACTTTGGATCCAGGGACCTTACCTGCATTCGCGTCAGGCAAAAACAGGCCCCTAGTGGGACGTTTGCCCCGGAAACGGGTTGGACCCGCCGGGGCGAAAATCGGCCCCGGGAAATCCCGGGACCGTATAAGGCGTTTCCGCCTTAATTACTTCAGCTCGACAGAAGCACCAGCTTCTTCCAGCTTCTTCTTCAGCTCTTCAGCTTCGTCCTTGGCAACGCCTTCTTTGACCGGCTTCGGAGCGCCTTCGACGAGCTCTTTAGCTTCTTTCAGGCCAAGACCGGTGATTGCACGGACTTCTTTGATGACGTTGATTTTCTTGTCACCAGCAGAAGCCAGAACGACGTCGAATTCAGTCTTTTCTTCAGCAGCAGCAGCTTCGCCACCACCAGCAACGGCAGCAACTGCAACCGGAGCAGCAGCAGAAACGCCCCACTTCTCTTCCAGAAGCTTGGACAGTTCAGCAGCTTCCATAACGGTCAGTGCGGACAGTTCTTCTACGAGCTTTTCAAGATCAGCCATTTTTCAGTACCTTAAGTTCGAACCAGTGTTTGGGTTCATTAGACAGTGTTTGGGGCGCCTTATGCGGCCTCGTCCTTCTTGGCGTACGCGCCGAAGACGCGGGCAACCTGCCCGGCCGGTGCGTTGACAACCTGTGCGATGCGCGATGCCGGTGTCTGGATCATGCCAACCAGCTTTGCACGCAGCTCGTCGAGCGACGGCATTGTTGCCAGAGACTTGACCCCTTCCGGGCTCAGGTTTGTCGTTCCAAGAGCACCACCAAGGATTTCCAACTTTTCGTTGGCCTTGGCGAAATCGACAGCTGCTTTCGGTGCTGCAACCGGGTCGTCGGAATAGACGAGTACGGTCGGGCCCTGGAGCAGGTCGGAGATGTGCTCAAGGTCAGTGCCTTTGAGGGCGAGTTTCACAAGGCGGTTTTTTGCGACTTTTACAGAACCGCCGGCGTCACGTACGGACGACCGCAGGGCCGTCATCTGTGCAACCGAAAGACCTGCATAGTGCGCGACGACAACGACGCCGGTGTCAGCCAGCTCGGCGTTGAAGGATGTCACGAACTCTTGCTTTTCCGCTCTTTCCACTTGCCTTCTCCATTTGATGGCGAAAATCGCCACCGGTTTACCTTGCCGCCTTTACGGTGGTCCCGAACCCGGAACCGCCTTTAAAGACGACGCTCAGGGTCCTGTCCCCTCACCTGTGCTCCAAGAGCATCGGCAAGGTCTGGTTCGAACCGGTTGCCGCTTGTCGCGGGAAATTCGGTTCTCACCCATCTATGCAGGCCTTTACGGCTTAAACCGGTCTCCCGGCACCTGCAGTCTCGGACAGGGCAATCCGGCGGCGAACCGCCGGATCTATTCAGCCCAAGGGCTGAAATTCTTGTTCAATCCGGTAAGACCGGATTATTCGCCAGCAACGCTCGCGAGGTCGACTTTAACGCCCGGGCCCATCGTGGAGGACACGGCAACACGCTTCATGTAGGTGCCTTTTGCGCCAGTCGGCTTAGCCTTTTGAACAGCGTCGAGCAGAGCCTTGATGTTCTCAGAGATCTTGTCTTCAGAGAACGACACTTTGCCAACACCAGCGTGGACGATACCGGCTTTTTCAACGCGGAACTGAACAGCGCCGCCTTTTGCATCATTCACAGCCTTGGTGACGTCCGGGGTCACGGTGCCGACTTTCGGGTTCGGCATCATGCCACGGGGGCCGAGAACTTTACCGAGACGACCGACCAGCGGCATCATGTCCGGAGTTGCAATGACGGTATCGAAATCGATCTTGCCGCCCTGAACTTCCTGAACCAGCTCTTCTGCGCCAACAATGTCTGCACCAGCAGCTTTTGCTTCTTCAGCCTTGTCGCCGCGTGCAAACACTGCAACCTTGACGCTCTTACCGGTGCCGTTCGGCAGAACGCACACACCACGAACCATCTGGTCAGCGTGGCGCGGGTCAACACCGAGGTTGATCGCAACTTCAACAGTTTCGTCGAACTTGGTCTTGGAGCGACCCTTAACGAGGCTGATGGCTTCGTTCAGGGAGTACAGCTTGTTACGGTCGATGCCTTCACGTGCTGCAGAAATACGTTTTCCAACCTTCGCCATGATCTTACTCCGTTACCTCAAGGCCCATGGAGCGGGCGGAGCCTTCAACCATCAGCATTGCTGCGTCGATGTCGTTGGCGTTCAGGTCCTTCATTTTCGCTTCCGCGATTTCCTTGACCTGCGCCTTGGATACGGAACCAACCGTACCGCGGCCCGGGGTCTGGGACCCCTTCTGCAGCTTCGCAGCTTTCTTCAAGAAGAAGGAAACCGGAGCCGTCTTCACTTCGAAGGTGAAGGACTTGTCGGTGTAGTATGTGATCACAGTCGGGCACGGAGCACCCTTTTCAACATCCTGGGTCTGCGCGTTGAACGCCTTACAGAATTCCATGATGTTCAGACCACGCTGACCAAGTGCCGGCCCAATGGGCGGGGACGGGGTCGCAGAGCCTGCCGGCACCTGAAGCTTCAGGAAGCCTTCAATCTTCTTCGCCATAGTTTTCTCCAATCATGCATGGCCAAACGGCAATTTGACCATCTGGGAGTTGGTGGTGTGGCCCGTTGAAGCACCCGGCGAAGAGTGCATGAACCTGCCACCGACTTAATTCCGGACAATTCATGTCCGTCACTCACGCCGCCCCGGAGGGCGGCAAACAGTCAGAGCTTGTCGACCTGACCGAATTCCAATTCAACTGGCGTCGCGCGGCCGAAGATGGACACAGCAACCTTAAGGCGCGCCCGCTCGTCGTCGACTTCTTCGACAAGACCGGAGAAGGACGCAAACGGACCATCAGAAACACGAACCTGCTCACCAACTTCAAAGCTGACGGACGGCTTCGGCCGGTCAACGCCCTCTTGAACCTGATTGATGATCCGCAAAGCTTCTTTTTCCGGGATCGGCATCGGCTTTTGATCCGCCCCCAGGAAACCGGTTACTTTCGGCGTATCCTTGATCAGGTGAAACGCCTCATTGGTCATATCCATTTTCACAAGGACATAACCCGGGAAGAACTTGCGCTCAGCGTCGACTTTGCGGCCACGGCGCACTTCCACGACTTTTTCCATCGGAACGAGAATTTCCTCGAACAGATCGGACAACCCTTTCTGCTCGGCCTTTTCGCGAATGGACTCGGCGACCTTTTTCTCGAAATTCGAATAGGCGTGCACAATGTACCAGCGCTTGGCCATAGATCTCAGTTCCGTTTGTTGTTCTTGTCTTTAGACAGACCAGCGGCCAATCAGCCACCGACCCCGAGAATGTAACCGATACCAAGGCTCATCAGCTGATCCGCGACGAGAAAGAAAATCGACGCGATCATCACCATGATGAACACCATAACGGTGGTCACAGCTGTTTCCTTACGCGTCGGCCACGTCACCTTGGACGTTTCAGAGCGCACTTCCTGGATGAATTTAAAGGGATTGGTCTTCGCCATTCCGATTCCGGTCTGTTAAATACGAGTGGGCGCGCAGAAAACTCTGCGCGCCTCACTCGAGGAAACTCTTTAAGCCCTCGAGGCCAATTAATCAAGAGCAAAAGTGGCAGGGGCAGCAGGGTTCGAACCCGCGACCTACGGTTTTGGAGACCGTCGCTCTACCAGCTGAGCTATACCCCTTCAGTTGATCCTCTCTGAGGACCAGCTCCTGATACGCTTCAAACACATGGTAATCAAGTGATTTGAAGACAAGACTGCCGGGCCGAAGCCCGGCAATCAAAAACTCATCTTATTCGATGATTGAGGCGACGACGCCGGCGCCGACGGTGCGGCCACCTTCGCGGATCGCGAAGCGCAGGCCGTCTTCCATGGCGATCGGCACGATCAGCTCAACGTCGACGGAGACGTTGTCACCCGGCATCACCATTTCCGTACCTTCCGGCAGGTGAACCACACCCGTCACGTCCGTCGTGCGGAAGTAGAACTGCGGGCGGTAGTTGGTGAAGAACGGCGTATGACGGCCACCCTCTTCCTTCGTCAGGATGTAGGCCTCTGCCTTGAACTTCGTGTGCGGGTTAACAGAACCCGGCTTACAAAGAACCTGGCCGCGCTCAACATCTTCACGGCCGATGCCGCGGATCAGAGCGCCGATGTTGTCGCCTGCTTCACCGCTGTCCAGCAGCTTGCGGAACATTTCAACACCGGTAACCGTGGTCTTCTGGGTGTCCTTGATGCCGACGATCTCGACTTCTTCACCCACGTTGATCACACCGCGCTCAACACGGCCGGTCACAACAGTACCGCGGCCGGAGATCGAGAACACGTCTTCGATCGGCATCAGGAACGGCTGATCCTTCGGACGCTCAGGCGTCGGGATGTAGTCGTCAACAGCTGCCATCAGCTCACGGATTGCGTCACGGCCAATGGCTGCGTCGCGGTTTTCAAAGGCTGCCAGAGCAGAACCCTTGACGATCGGAATATCGTCGCCCGGGAACTCGTAGGAAGACAGCAGTTCACGGATTTCCATTTCGACGAGCTCGAGAAGCTCTTCGTCGTCGACCTGGTCAACCTTGTTCATGAACACGACAAGTGCCGGAACGCCAACCTGACGCGCAAGCAGGATGTGCTCACGGGTCTGCGGCATCGGGCCGTCAGCAGCAGAACACACCAGGATCGCGCCGTCCATCTGGGCAGCACCGGTGATCATGTTCTTCACGTAGTCGGCGTGGCCCGGGCAATCAACGTGAGCGTAGTGACGGTTTTCCGTCTCATACTCAACGTGCGCCGTGGAGATGGTGATGCCGCGTGCCTTTTCTTCAGGCGCACCGTCGATCTCATCATATGCTTTTGCAGTCGCACCGCCAGCTTCAGCCAGCGTCATGGTGATTGCAGCGGTCAGCGTCGTCTTGCCGTGGTCAACGTGGCCAATCGTGCCAATGTTGACGTGCGGCTTGTTGCGCTCAAACTTTTCCTTCGCCATCGGCGTCGCTCTCTGTCCAGTACTCGGTTCAGTCGATAAGGCTCGCGCGGGCCGCTGATTGCCGCCTTGAACAGAGCCCAAGCGGCAAACAACTTCCCATAAGAACTTTTCAGGATTTCCGGGCGAAAGAGCCTTCCGTTCCGGACACTCCGATCAGGCCCATGATGGAGCGGGTGAAGGGAATCGAACCCTCGTCGTCAGCTTGGAAGGCTGCTGCTCTACCATTGAGCTACACCCGCACAACGAGGAAACGAGACGATGGTGGAGGAGGTTGGATTCGAACCAACGTAGGCATAGCCAACGGATTTACAGTCCGTCCCCTTTAGCCACTCGGGCACTCCTCCATCTCGTCTTGCTTCACGCCGAAGCGATCAGGATGGCTTAACCGAAGAGCCCGCCCGGAAGGGGCGAGCAATCCCGTGGCGCGTGTTATGCAGATGCGGACCTGACCTGTCAACGCCGATTTTGAAAAGAAACGAACAAAATCAACCCGGGACCGAAAACCTTGGACCCAAGCGCGCCATAACCGCTTGCCATTCTGGGATCATTATGACCTCAAACAGAGCGAAATCTCCAAGGATTTCGCCGCTTTTTCGTGATCTCAGTAGCAACAAGCCCCTACCCTGTGGACAACTTTTTCCGGCCAATTCGGCTCTCCATTCTTCGCAGCGCCGTTCATTCCACGCCATATTCGACCAGCGGAATGAGAGCGCCGCTTCGGATTCTATGAAATTGGTGGCAAACGGATGCTGAAAGTGTGGGGCCGCAAAACATCGTCCAATGTTCAAGCGCTCATGTGGTGCATCGGAGAGCTCGGCGTGGAGTATGAGAGAGCCGACATCGGGCACAGGTTCGGGGGAACCGATACTGAAGACTTCAAGCGGCTAAATCCAAACCAGACGATCCCGGTTCTTCAAGACGCAGACGGCCAGCCAATCTGGGAAACCGGAGCCATCATGAGATATCTGGCCGACAGATACGGACCCGATAGCTTTTGGCCGAAACCACCGCAAGACCGCGCCCGGGTCGACATGTGGGCAGAGTGGTCCAAGATCAACATCGCAATGGCGTTTACGGCCCCGGTTTTCTGGCGGGTGGTCCGAACGCCTCCGGAAGCCCAGGACTGGAACCAGATCCGAAAGGCAATAGCGGCTTTTGAAACCAAACTCGAAATCGCAGAGCTGCAGCTGACGAACCATGCCTATCTTGCTGGTCCTGACTTCACATTGGCGGACATCCAGTTCGGCCACATTCTCTTTCGGTACTTCGACATTAATATCGACCGCGCGGATCTGCCCCGTTTGCACCGCTATTATCACCAGCTCACCGAACGCAGCGCTTTCCGCGAGCACGTCATGGTGTCGTACGAGGAACTGCGCTGCAGCTAACCCAATTTGGGGAGTGTCTAACAGAAAGTCACCCAGCGAGGCACGACAGGATCATTGCAGCTCACGTTATTATGTTGTAGCTACAACAAATGAACGACTCACTCGACGATATCGATTTTAATGAAATGGGCCGCATATGCCTTGGCCATTCGGTCCGCCGGACGGCCAATCTGCTGACCCGCCATTTCAACCGCTACCTCGCACCTCTTGGTCTGGAGATCACGCAGGCGCAGCTCATGGCAGTTATTGCCAGCAGTGACGATCTCTCCTCCTCCGAAATCGCCCGGTACCTTGGAATTGACCGCTCGACCCTTGCCCGCAACCTAAAGCCATTAGAGGCCGCCGGCTTGATTGAACGGCACAAGCCCGGCGGCCGAAAGGTAACACCACGCCTGACCCAAAGGGGCGTCACTCTGACCGCAAAAGTTCATGCTGCCTGGGAACAGGCCCAGCGCGACCTGACACACGAACTCGGCGCGGAAACTGCAGATGCCATTCGCGGTCATTTATCGAGCCTGCGGAAAACCGTCCGCACGCTCGAAACCGTTGCCAAACAGACGCCCCTGCGCCCCGACGGAAAACCCTCATAACAACCAGATCCCCAAATTCATTTATTCAAGGACACTTCCATGAGCACTCCGCAAACCGTAACGGAAAACGGCAAAACCTATCAGTTCGATGCTCTGCCCAAGGAACAGGTGGCAGGCATATCCGGAATGGATGTTTTCAAACTGATGCTCGATGGCCAACTCCCGGCCCCGCCAATCATGCTCCAGTCCAATATCCGGCTGAAGGAGTTTGATCATGGGCGCGCCGTCTTCGTCGGACAGCCGGAAAAGCAATTCCTCAACCCACTGGGTACAATTCATGGGGGTTGGATTTCAACGATTCTGGACAGTGCTCTCAGTTGCGCAGTTCACACCTGTCTGGAACCTGGCGAGTTCTACACCACCACATCCTTGAATGTGAATATGGTCCGCCCGCTCATGCCAGGCAGCGGGGAAGTCACGTGCGAAGGGCGCATTGTTCATCGCGGCTCCCGGCTGGCAACATCGGAAGGTGAGTTGAAAGATGCCCGCGGCAAGCTGATTGCCCATGCGACAGTTAGCTGCATGATCTTTCCCAATCCTGCAGCCTCTTCCCCTGGACGCTGATTGGGTCTAGAGCATGCGGCATGACCGACGATAAAAAACCTGCATGGAAAACTCAGCGCCACGGCTCCGGCAACGCCCAAGGCCGCTTTGCTAAATCCAAGGGCAAACCGGGACCACGGCGTCCCGGATTGCCACCGGAAGGCCCCGTCTTGCTTTATGGCCTCCACACGGTGGAAGCAGCCTTTGCCAATAAGGATCGCAAGCGCCTGAAACTTTACGCAACGGAGAATGCAAAGAACCGACTGCAGGAGCGGGGCGTCATTATTGATGTTCCGGTGGAGGACAAGCGCCCCAAGGAACTGGACCGTATGGTCACCAAGGACGCCGTCCACCAGGGCATGATCCTGGAGGCTGATCCCCTACCCGCCTATGGCGCAGAACACTTAAAGGGCGCCCGGTTGATTCTGGCCCTGGATCAGGTCACCGATCCGCACAATGTCGGTGCGATCCTGCGCTCTGCCGTCGCCCTGAACGCCGACGCTGTTGTGACCACGGAACGCCACGCCCCGGAGGAAGGCCCGGTGCTGGCCAAATCCGCCTCCGGCGCACTCGACATGATCAAGCATGTGCGGGTGAAGAACATGGCCCGCTTCATAACAGAGATGAAGGAGCAAGGCTTTGGCTGCATCGCGCTCGACAGCGATGGCCCGGCGAGCC
Source organism: Roseibium sp. (assembly GCF_965276855.1). GTDB lineage: Bacteria > Pseudomonadota > Alphaproteobacteria > Rhizobiales > Stappiaceae > Roseibium. Next base: position 4,608,464 of record NZ_OZ255700.1, on the reverse strand, counting down.
TTGAAGACACCGACTTCACCGAAAAGACCGTTCTGGTTCTCGGATCGGAAGGGAAAGGCGTGCGACAAGGCGTGCGGGAAGCCTGCGGTCTCCTGGCCAGGCTCGACATGCCCGGCGAAATCCGCTCGCTGAATGTGTCCAACGCTGCCGTACTCTCACTGTATGTCGCGCGCCAGAAAATGGGGCTTTAGGCCCCACTCACCGTCTCAAAGCCTTCAAACTTTGGCGGACCCGCATATAGGTCCTTGTTACTGCCAGCGTTTTTATGCGCATCCCGGAATTGTTCCGATTTGGTCCAGGCGAGAAAGTCGTCTTTGCTGTTCCAGATCGTATGGGACGCATACAAGACGGTTTGACCGTCCTCGGCTTCCGGGCCTTTCAGCAAATGAAAGCTGTTAAAACCATCCAGCTCGTGAAGACGGGTCTCCCGGCCTTTCCATACAGCTTCAAAAGCCTCCTCCTGACCCTTTTTCACTGCAAACCGGTTCATCGCGAGATACATGGCGGCCTTCCTTTTTCGAAATTGTTCCGCCAATAATTATGAGTATTTCACTCATATTACCAGTGCTGATTTGCCAACATATTCGAATCTCTGAGGCGATAGGGCTTATGGAAAAAGGGCAGACGCACCCGCCTGCCCCGGTCATCACCTGAGATCAGACAATCGCAAAATCATCTGCACCGAGAGACCACAAAGCGACGTTTTCAAGGGTAATCGTGTTGTTCGTATCGAAAGTGATTATGGTATCCGCACCGACTTGCGCGTTTGCAAAGGTGGTCTAGTGGGCAACGACGAAGAAACCAAAATGTTTTCCACAAGGACATCGGCTTTTCGCATGCAATATCGGCGACTTAGAAACAAATTTGCTGTGAAAATCAAAAAATGTATCGCCCCCTCTGGACATCCAACCGGTTTCTGATAGAAGCCCTCTCCAGCGCCGGTATAGCTCAGTTGGTAGAGCACGTGATTTGTAATCTCGGGGTCGCGGGTTCGAATCCTGCTGCCGGCACCACTTCCCAGATTTATTGAGTTCTTTGCGGGTTCCCAGCAGCCGATGGGTCTGCTGGAAAGTGGCCCACCAGGTTAGTGCATGTTTGCGCAGACGATAAGCGCGGATTGGTCGCTTCTGGTGCGTCTGGCCGCCTGATTATATGGCTGCCGCCTTGCCCTTTTGAATTTGTCTGTACTTTGCCAGTATGAAACGCGCCGCCATGGAGCACGCATCGATTTCACAAAGCTGGCGTAATCGAATGAACACCGAAAAACTCGGCAAATCACGCCTGATGAATTTTCTAGCCCGGTTGGGCGGTATAGCGATGGAAAGCCGGTTGCGTCATCTGCTTTTTGATCCGGTCGCAACGCTTCGCGATGCCGGGCTTAAACCAGGGCAAACCGTCCTTGAGGTCGGCTGCGGCACAGGCTTTTTCACCCTTCCTGCCGCGCGCATCCTAGGCAACAGCGGGCATTTGATCGCGATGGATCCATTGACGGATTATGTCAAAAGGGTCCGTGAGAAGCTCGACGCTGCAGGACTGCAAAATGTGAACGTGATCCAGCGCGATGCGCTTCACACAGGCCTGGAGAACAACAGTCTTGACCTGGCCCTATTGCTCGGGGTCCTGCCCTACCCCGGATTGCCACTCAATCAGCTCTTGCCGGAAATGCATAGGGTGCTCAAACCCACCGGAAAAATGGGCGTTTGGCTGTTTCCGGTCACCGGTTTGGTGCCCGGCGCCATCACCCGGTCCGGATTCTTTTCTCAAGTCTCCCGGAAAAACCGGACATATGTATTTGAATCGGCCCGGCGTTAAGGCCGTGCAGGCTCCAAAAGACAAAAGCAGAAATTGGATTAGCCCAGCACAATCACCTTGGTGCCAAGCTCAACCCTTTCATAAAGATCAATGATGTCCTGACGCCACATGCGGATGCAGCCGCTGGAGGTGTTGGTGCCAATGCTGGCGGGCTGATTGGTGCTGTGAATGCGATAGAGCATGTCTTTGTTGCCCTGCTAATAATTAAAGCACTTCGAAATAGTATTGATCGACCTCGTTGAGTATATTTCTGGTCAACCCAGATTGTTTAGCGCCCGATAAAAGCTAAAGCGGTCAGTTTCGTTACTCTTTTTGAATGTTAATATCGTTATCGATTGCAAATCTGACCTTCGGATCGCGAATAGTATAAAAAAGCTCTCCCTTTTCACTGGTATCCTTTGTGATCAAACCTAAGTTTTCCATGCCAACTGTATAGTTTTGGGTAGAGCTTCCTGTACCTGCCTTCTCATTCAACTGGTTTCTTGTAAAGACAGTGTCATCCAGCTTTAACAAATGCCGAATATAAGAGTAAACATCCATTGTATTAGCGCGAGCATTTGCTTTTCTTGGATAATACTCATAGAAATTAAATGTTTTAACGAATTTAGTCATCCCTTGCTGGACCGCTTCATCGCAAATCCGAGCAGCATCGGCATTTATATTGTACTGAGCGCGCAATATGCTATTCATAAGGTGCCATAAATCTCGAGGATTTCTATTACTTAGCGCAAGTATCTTGTTTTTTGTGTCGTCGCACACATCTTCACTAAATACTTCTTCAAACGGTTTTGCACCTTGGTTAGAAAACACTTCGACCCGACGGTCGAACGCTCGCATAAGATCATCATCTTCCCACCGAACCTCAGGACTATATATTTTCTGAGTTCGGACACGCTCTCTGATAAAATTTAAAGGAACAATCCAGACAGAGATAATTATCTGGAAATTTTCGTCAAGTAGAAACTTATTATTGGTGAGAATTGGTTCAATAAAACTTGCTATTTCTTCAGCCGCATTTTCGAGTCGGCTGTCTTCGTCGACCTTATCGATCATCAACGTTATTCTTTTAAAACCCGCTTTCCTTGCGATTTTTGCAAATCGACGCAGAGCTTCAAGAGTATCTTCTGATTTTGGAAGATCTGTTTCAACACCTGCTTCAATTTCAGGGAAATATTCTGAAACTTTTGCAGAAATACCTGATGCTCCAGCTGATCTCGCCACAACATCAGCAAGGATAGATACTCCGAAATTGGTAGCAATATTCAAGGGATTTCGAATGAAGTTATAGAGTTTCCCTAGTGTTCTCTTAAACGAGCTGACTTGAATCTGAGAAGCGGTTCTTTTTACTAAGCCTCTCGTAGCATCACTCGCAAAGTTAACATAATAATATGTAAGAAGTATTTTCTCTTCTTCTGACAGATTACCGTTCGCCACTCTCAAGTCTTTAAGATTTTCAAAAAAAGAATTTACAAAAACTGAAGTAATAAATCTGTAAAAATCTGCCTCCGAATAATCTTTATCCAAATCAGAAAAATCATCTATTTGGCAAATCAACGAGTCTTCAGTTGCACGTCGAATAAAATCATAAATAATAGACGTTTTTCCTGTACCTCTATCTCCACTTAGTATAATCGTATTTCCTGCTTCAAAAGCCTCGTAAAAAGGACTGTACAGTTTAGTGGGAACGAAAAGTTCCGCCTGCCTTTCCTTCTCCATCTCAGCCGTAAATGAATTGAAGGGGTAGCTTGCAAAACCAAAATTATTGCAGAATTCATCAAAAGTAACGACTTTGTTCACGTTGCATCCAATGCTAGAAAATCGAAATAAGAATCGCCGAATAGTATGCACGTGCACCCTGGTCATCAAGTCAAATTCGGCCGGCATTATGGCAGAATTCACGCTAAAGGAATAACATATCCATATAAGGCGCTTTGGCCAATTGACCTACACAGACCTCGCGCGAGATAAGTTCAACTAGACTTTACTCTATTTCAAAAGTATTTGCTGGCATAATCCACAAAGGATAGAGATTGAATAAGCGCATAGTCGCCTATTGTTTTCTAACTTACAGACAGCCGTTTCTAGTTTTGGTAAATTGCGGCTAATCTAACTGATAACAGAACACCTTAGCCCAGCACAATCACCTTGGTGCCCAGCTCGACGCGTTCATATAGATCGATGATATCCTGATGCCACATGCGGATGCAGCCGCTTGAAGCATTGGTACCGATGCTGCGGGGCTGATTGGTGCTGTGGATCCGATAAAGCGTGTCTTTGTTGCCTTGCCACAGATAAAGACCGCGCGCGCCGATCGGATTGCTCGGCCCGCCCTCCTGGCCGTCCCGGTACCGTTCCAGGTCCGGATCGCGTTCGATCATCTCATCGGGCGGAAACCATTTCGGCCACTCGCGCTTGAAGCGGATCACCGCCTCGCCATTCCAGGCAAACCCCGCCCTGCCAACCCCGATGCCGTACCGGATCGCCCGCCCGCCAGGCTGAACCAGATAGAGGAACTTGTTGTTCGGATCGACCACGATTGTTCCAACCGGATGTGAGGTCGGATAAAAAACCGTTTGGCGCAGGTATTTCGGATCAAACGTCTGATAATCGATCGGCGGCAGATTGAAACCACCATCGCGGACAGCAGCGTATGCCAGCGCGTAATTCGGCGTCCCATCAGACAAAGGCGTCAGACCAGCCTCAACAGTTGCGCTTTTCTTGCTCTGGCAAGCTGCCAGAGCGAGCGGAAGGCCGATGACAAAACTCCGGCGGGTAAACTTCAGCGCCATGCTCTCACATCCTTTCACCGGCACATTTCCGGTTTTCTGAAATCACCCAAAGTCACGTCAGACCTGGATGCTTTTTGAAAGACCGGCCGATGGATCCAACGTTAATTACCGAACCTGTTGCAGGAATGAATGCCAACATCATTATGGTAAACAGCCCCTTAACAACAACGCAATCTGACAAACAAACCAGTGACACACACGCCAATTTGATCATCAGGGTTGAAATCACCGCTATCCTGCTTTCTTGCTGTTCCCAACACATGCGATCCAGACATCCGGAGCCGACCCATGATTGACCTTTACACTTGGACCACCCCGAACGGCCGTAAGGTGTCGATCCTTTTGGAAGAGCTTGGCGTTGATTACACGTCCCATGCAATCGACATCACCAATGGTGATCAGATGGCACCGGAGTTTCTCGAGATCAGCCCAAACAACAAAATCCCGGCGATTGTGGATCGCGAGACTGGTCTGAAGCTTATGGAATCCGGGGCAATCATGATTTACCTCGCCGAGAAATACGGCAAGTTTCTCGCCCGGTCCGGAGAAGACCGGGCCCGGACGCTGGAATGGCTGATGTGGCAAATGGGCGGGTTTGGGCCGATGCTTGGCCAGGCGCATCATTTTGTGCATTTCAATCCGGACAAGTCCGACTATGCCAAGGAGCGCTATTCCAAAGAAGCGCGCCGGCTCTACGGCGTGCTCGACAAACAACTTCAAGGGCGCGATTTTATCGCGGGCGATTATTCGATAGCCGATATGGCATGCTGGCCTTGGGCATCGCGCTATGAATGGCAGGGCGTTAGTCTCTCCGATTTTCCGAATGTCCAGGCCTGGTATCAGCGCATAGCTGCACGTCCGGCCGTCCAGCGCGGATATCAAGTGCCGAAAGACATGGGACCGATTCCAGCCGGGTGAACAAGCAGAGATGGACGTTCCAAACCGCATTAAAAATCCGCTCAGCCTCAGTCAGTTGCGCGCTCTGGAAGCTGTTGTACGCCGGGGCAGTTTTTCTGCGGCCGCAAAGGAGATCGGTGTTTCTCAGCCGTCGATTTCCAACCATGTGCATGGATTGGAAAACCGCTTCAAGACCCGGCTGATCGCCAAATCCGGGTACTCAGTCTCCGCAACACCTGCGCTTGAGGCGCTCTTGCCGAAGATACGGGCGATCCTCGCTCTCACCAGCGATCTGGAATCGGAACTGCTTCATCAAAGGGAGCTGGGCGCTGGTGAGCTCAGGATCGGCTATTCGACCTACCAGCTGGCGATCCCAAAAATTTCGGCCTTTATGGCCCGTCATCCGGAAATATCTATTGAAGCCCGCGCCTTGGCCACCAGCGACATTCTGGACCTGTTTGACAACGGGGACATCGACATCGGCTTTGTGACCGGCCGGGAAATCCCGGCAGGTCTTGAGGGCGAACTTCTAGTCCAGACGCGCATCGTCATTGCCGCACGCGCCGACCATCCGCTGGCATCCAAAGGCGTCATCAGCTGGAAAGACCTGGAAACCCTTCCGTTGTTGCAGCGGGAAAGTTCATCCGGAACCCGCAAGATGTTCGAGGCAGCTGCCACTGTTGCCGGGATCAAACCCAAAACGATTCTTGCGCTCGGGTCCTGGGGGTCGATCGCCACCCTGATCCGGTCCGGCATCGGTGTCGGCATTGCAATGGAAGCTGAGATCACAGACCGGGATGGCTGTGTCGCAATCCCGATCGACAGTCCTTCCCTCATCGCGAACCATTATGTTGTCTGGCAAAAAGACATGGCAGGCGTTGCTGCAATAGAGGCATTCCGGGCGAGCTTGAACGCTACAGCCTAACCCGCTTGCCGACAGCGCCAGCATCAAGTCTATAACTAATAATTATAGACAAGACTATTTCATTAAACTGTTACGCGAAGAGAGTGTTAAAGGCGCACAGTCTCTGGAGATCCGCTCGGTTGGCACATGGAACCGAGAGGCGTCTTCAACTTTGTCTGTAGTTCATTTCACGCCCCAAAGGGACCACTCATGACCCAACACCCGACGGCCTTGCCAAAACCGAAATACGGCGAGCCCTATCTTTTGACCCCTGGGCCGCTCACCACATCGTTCGATGTCAAGGAAGCCATGTTGCGGGATTGGGGCAGTTGGGACGGCGATTTCAAGGCGATGACCGCCGAACTCCGGAAAGGCCTCATTTCTTTGTTGGGCGACGGTGGTGATGCCTATGACTGCGTCCCGATCCAGGGCAGCGGCACCTTTGCGGTCGAAGCCATGCTGGGCAGTTTCACGCCGAAGACCAAAAAGACCCTCATCCTGTCCAACGGTGCCTACGGCAAACGCGCAGTTGAAACGATGGCTTATCTTGGCCGCCCGGCTGAAGTACTGGACAAGGGTGACTATCTTCCGCCGCGTGGACCGGAAGTCGCCGCCCTTCTGAACGCGGATCCGGAGATCAGCCACGTGCTGATCGTCCATTGTGAGACAAGCTCTGGCATCCTCAACCCTTTGCAGGAAATTTCGGACGCCGTTGCCGCCGCGGGCAGAACCCTTTTGATCGATTCCATGTCGGCCTTCGGCGCCATACCCGTCGAGCCGTCAAAGCTCCGGTTTGCAGCAATGGTGTCATCTGCAAACAAATGCATCGAAGGCGTGCCAGGGTTCGGTTTTGTGATCGCACAAAGGGCCGAGCTCGAGGCTGCCAAAAGCAACAGCCATTCCATTAGCCTCGATGTACATGCCCAATGGGCACATCTGGAGAAAACCGGTCAATGGCGATTCACACCGCCAACTCATGTCGTCGCAGCGTTCATGGAGGCCTTGCGGGCGCACAAAGCCGAAGGCGGCGTTGCTGGTCGTGGTGCACGTTATGCCAAGAACAGGGACGTCTTGGTCAATGGCATGCGAGCACTCGGCTTCGAAACCCTGCTTGAAGCCGAATGGTTGTCGCCGATTATCGTCACCTTTTTCTGTCCGGCAGACCCCGCCTTCAGCTTCCCGCGGTTCTACGAGCTCATGAAAGCGCGCGGGTTCATCCTTTATCCCGGTAAACTGACTGTCGTTGACAGCTTCCGGGTCGGCTGCATTGGTCAGATGGACGAACATGTCATGCGCAGCGTAACCGCCGCCGCTTCTGACGTTTTGAAAGAAATGGGCGTTGAAAGCGCCACCCCACCTGCAGAAGCGCTCGCAGAGCGCGCAAAACTCGCCGCGTGAGCAAACACAAGAAAGAGAACCAATGAGCAAATTCAAAGCTGTCGTTTTCGACTGGGCCGGAACCATGATCGATTTCGGATCCTTCGCACCCATGGGGGTTTTTGTGAAAGCATTCGAAAAATTCGGCATCACTGCGAGCATTGATCAGGCCCGTGGCCCAATGGGCATGCCAAAGTGGGACCACATCCGGTCTATGATGAACGATCCGGACATTGCCGCTCAATGGCAGGCCAAATACGGCAGCGCCCCAACTGATGCCGATGTCGACAAGGTCTATGAGATCTTTGTACCGATGAATGAGGAAGTGGTCGCGGATTATGCCGACCTCGTTCCAGGCGCTCTCGATACGATCGCTTACCTGCGATCGAACAACGTAAAAATCGGCTCCACCACTGGATACACCCGGTCCATTATGGAGCGCGTTCTTCCAAGAGCTTCCGAACAGGGCTATGAGCCGGACAATCTGGTGTGTTCTGATGACCTGCCTGAGGGCCGTCCGGGGCCGCTCGGCATGTATCAGTGCTTTGTTGATCTTGTCGCCTATCCGCCCAGTGCCGTCATCAAGGTCGATGATACGGAGCCCGGCATTGCAGAAGGCGTGGCAGCAGGCTGCATCACAGTGGGCCTTGCACTTTCCGGCAATTTCGCCGGCAAGACGCCTGAAGAACTGGCAGCCCTGCCTGAGGCCGAGATCAATGCGATCCGTCAAGAAGCAACCGCCAAACTCAAGGACGCTGGCGCAGACTACGTGATCGATACCGTTGCCGATCTGCCCAAGCTGATGGACCAGATGGAAGCTGCATGACATCGCGTCCGAACATCCTTCTGATAACGGCCGATCAGTGGCGGGGTGATTGCCTCGGCGCTGTCGGTCATCCGGTGGTCAAGACCCCCAACCTAGATGCCTTTGCAGAAACGGCCACCGTTTTTGAGCAGCATTATGCGACGACTGCGCCCTGTTCTCCGGCCAGGGCCTCTCTCTACACCGGCCTCTATCAGATGAACCACCGGGTGATCTGGAACGGGGCTCCGCTGGACGACCGGTTCGACAACATTGCCCGCGCAGGACGAAGAGCCGGATATGTCCCGACTTTGTTCGGTTATACGGACACCTCGCTGGATCCACGGGTACATGATCCGAACGATCCGGCCCTCTCCACTTATGAGGGGGTTCTGCCCGGATTTTCTGTTCGTCAACCGCTGCCCGAAGATGACAAACCCTGGCGCTCCTGGCTGGCCACCCGCGGCCATGATCCGGCATCCTTCGACACCCTGCACCACGTTGAGCCGGAGGATGGCGAACTTATCTCTCGCAAGGCCCCGCGCTATTCCAAGGACGAAACGCAGACGGCCTTCCTAACGGACAGTTTTTTCAATTGGCTTGGCGAACAGGACCAAGGAAAGCCCTGGATGGCGCATATTTCATTCCTGCGCCCGCATCCACCGATCACCGTGCCCGAGCCTTATAATACGATGTACGATCCGGATGACGGACCTGAGTTCAAGGGCGCCGAAAGCGCATGGCAAGAAGCAGCGTTCCATCCCCTTGTTTCCGCCTTGCAAGAGTACCAGCATCTTTCCAGCCACATTCCAGGCGCCAATGGCCACGTGCGCGACCTGACCCGACACGATTTAAAGCGCCTTCGGGCGCTCTACTACGGCATGATCACAGAGGTTGACGCGCAGCTTGGCCGCATTTTCTCCACCATCGATCAGATCGCGGACGACACACTAATCATCTTCACCTCCGATCATGCAGAGATGATGGGCGATCACTGGATGCTCGGCAAAGGCGGGTTTTACAAAGAGAGTTATCACATCCCGCTCATGATCCGGGGACCGGGCATGGCCAAAGACAACAGGGTTTCCGCTTTTACTTCGGCCGCAGACATCTTCCCCACCCTTTTGGACGTTCTAGGTCTCGAGCCCAAACACAAACCTGACGGAAACAGCCTTGCCCCGTACCTTAGAGGCCAAACACCAACCGGCTGGCGGGATGCTGCGCTTTATGAGTTTGACTTCCGGCGCTTGTTGCAATTCTTTCCCGAAGACGTCCGCAAGAGCTGCCAGTCTGGCGGAGCCTCGGCTCTGACCCGCCTTGGAACCGATTGGCAATATGTTCACTTCAGCGGATTGCCCAATCTGTTGCTCTCAACAAACGATGAAACGGGTGGGATCAAGAACAAGGCTGACAGCGAACCGGTGGCTCTTATCCAAAACATGAATGCCCTCCTCTCCAGTCGCATGCGTCACAACGACGAAACGCTCGCTCGGACCATGGTGTGGGAGTATTATTCGAACTAGCAAAGCTTTCAGCGGTTGACTTTAGGCCGCGTTAAACCCGTTCAGCGACACTGCACGTATGACTCAGTTCAGGTTCGTCGGAGGCTTTAAAACGTGGCTGTCCCCAACGGGATTACATCAAGAAATGGAACAATGTGGCTCGCGGTCGCTTATGCGGCTGTGTTCGCACTATCTTGCCTCGCCCTTTCAGACACTGCTGTAGCAACAGAACCAGCTCTTAAGGTCATCGACAGCACGGACGCGCCATGGCCTTCCATTGGCCGGGTCAATGTGGCTGGCTACCGCACCACATCCATGTGTACCGGCACACTGATTGCGCCGAATATCGTGTTGACCGCAGCCCACTGTCTTTACAATAAGGCGACGCTGAAGAAGTTTCCGGAAGACGACATGTTCTTCATCGCTGGAGTCCGCCGAGACGAGTTTTCTGCGCGCCTGGAGGTGGCCTGCGCCTTGTCTGCCAAGGGCTATGCTCCGAAGAAGCAACCGAAACTGGCTGATGTGCATACCGATGTCGGGATCTTGATTTTGAAGGAAAGCGCCAAGCTGCCTGCCGTCCCGGCTCTGTCACCTGAGGATGCTGGCGTGTTGACTCAGGACACCCGGTTCGATTCAGCCGGCTATCGCCGCAGCCGCCGTTTTCTGCCAACCGTCGTTTCAGCCTGCCAGGTGATCGGCACCGTAGAAGACAGCTGGGTTACCAACTGCTCGTCGGAAAGCGGCGCATCGGGGGGACCTTTGCTGGTAAAAACACCGGATGGGCTCAGAGTGGCTGGTGTAATGTCTGCAAAAATCGACGATATCCGATCCGCAATCGTGCCCTTTTTCGAGTGGCAGGAACTTCTGGCCTCACCGGTTTGTCCGGCAAGCGGCGATTCAGCCCAAACGGCCTTGCGTCCCACAATTGACTGATAGTTTGGCCTCACCTTCGACTGCGAACCTGTTTCCCACCACCGGCACTTGCTAATTTTTCAAGGGCATGGCCTAGTCCTTAGATAGCTGGCGCCACAGCGCCGTGGCGGCATAAAATCCGTAAGACCACTCTCGTCCAGGCCCTTGTTGATCAATGAACCGTATTGTTTCTTCCCCGAAGCCGGACGATGCCAGCCAGATCACTGACAAGAAGCTTGCCTTTGTCTCCAGTGACACGGATGAGGCGAAGCACGCGCGGGAAACACTGGCGGCGCAATATGATGAAGTTCCGATCGCTGATGCCGATATCATAGTGGCACTGGGCGGTGATGGCCTGATGCTGGAAACCCTCTATGCACAGATGGGAACGAACAAGCCGATCTACGGTATGAATCGTGGTTCGGTCGGTTTCCTCATGAACGAGTACCGGGAAGATGGCCTGCGGGAACGTCTGGCCAAAGCGGACACCACGGCGATCTACCCGCTGGAGATGACCGCCACCGATGAAAATGGTGTTGAGCATTCCGCTCTCGCCATCAACGAAGTTTCCCTGCTCCGCCAAACATCGCAGGCTGCGCGCCTGAAAATTTCCGTCGATGGCCGCGTCCGGCTGGAAGAACTGATTTGCGACGGAATCATTGTGGCAACGCCTGCCGGCAGCACGGCTTATAACCTCTCCGCTCACGGTCCGATCCTACCAATCACAGCCCAGTTGCTAGCTTTGACCCCAATCAGCGCCTTCCGCCCGCGCCGTTGGCGCGGTGCGTTGCTTCCCGATTGGGCGGCGGTCGACATCGAAATTCTGGACCCGGAAAAACGGCCGGTCAGCGCGTCCGCGGATCACCGTGAGATCCGCAGGGTTACAAAAGTGTCGGTTCGGGAGTCCACGGAACAGGAAGGCCGGATCATGTTTGATGACGATCACGGCTGGGATGAGCGGATCCTGACGGAAATGTTCAGATACTAACGATGCTGACCGGCCATCTGCGAAAGACTTGGCGGCAGGAAAGACCCTGTTAAAGTTGTTTACGCATACTGGCGACCGTGAGTGATCGCTCACCGCAACGATGAGGACCCTGCCGCAATGGCTGAAACCGCTCCGGACCAAGACTACGAAATTCTGCAGCCGCCGACGGATCTGCGGAAAAAGGTCCGTGAACTGACACCCCGCGAGGCGCGCAAGTTTGATCCGGTAAAAGCTGCAGAAGCTGCTCTGCAAAGGATCGCTCCGCATTTCGGCAACTGGATGGAAAACGAAGCCCAAACGCTCGTGGGTGCCTGGGACTCCGTCAAAGCGGACGGCATTTCCTCCGAAACGATCGATGTGCTTTATCAATCGGCGCACAACATCAAGGGCCAGGCGCTAACACTGGGCTTTCCGCTCGTCGGCGACGTTGCTTCCAGCTTTTGTCACTTGCTGGAAAACATTCCAACGCCCAACGATCTGCCTGTAGGGCTGGCGGAAGGATTTGTTGAAGCAATCCGGGCGATGGTGATTGAAGGCGCGAAGGACACCGCCAACAAGACCGGTGTCGAGCTTTTGGAAACGCTGCGCACGGCGACAGACACCTATCTTGCCCAGTTCCCGTCCAACGACACAGGCGAGAACTAAGCGGACGCGATCAGCCGCAAGCCTGAATCACTACCCATCGTATGTTGGATCAGATTCGCGCTCCGTGCACCAATGCTGCCCGCCGTTGGCAATCAGGCAGCATTGACCGAACGAAGATCTCCGGCGCTCTTTTTCAGAACTGAGCGTGCCTCAAGGCGGGCGACATCAATCGCAAACCGGCGCAGGAAAGCGTTGATATCCTCATCCGCACCAAAAGCGCCGTCTTGCATTTCAGACAGCAACGCTTCGGTCAAAGCCCGCGCTTCTTCAAGGGCAAGGTCATAGCTGAAGTCAGCCTCAGCCTTGCGGGCAATGTCGATCGCAAGCAGGAACGCCTGGTGTGACCGGATTGGCAATCCGGCCTTTCTCAAAACGGCTTGAAGTGCCGCCCGGCGGACAGTCAGCAAAACCTTGCACAGGCGTGGCAGCGGCATGTTCCCAAGGTTTGCCAGAGCTGCTGCAAAAAAGCGTAGACGGCCGCAACAAACAGCCCGCAGCAGAAGACGCGTGTTCAATCGCCCGCTGGCCCGCAAGTGTTCCACGAATTCGGGAAGATCGTCATCTTTTGCCTCAAGCGCGAGGCGAAGGACGACTTTATCAATTGCATCGGAAAGGAACACATCGCGCTGATGCTCTGGAATACGCTCCAAAACAACGGGATGGTTTTCAAGGTTCTGCGCAAGCCCCATCAACAGCTCGTAGCGTACAGGAATTGGCAGATCGCCGAGTTTCAGCAACTGATCGCAGAGATCAGGGTGTTGCTCAAAGCGTTCGGCAAGCCGCACCAGAGAGGACTTCAAAACTATCGCCCCTGGATTTTTGAGCAAGGCCATACAGGCCGCTTCATCAGCAACTTCGCACATAGCCGCGCTGACACCAGCGGGAACAATTTCGCGCTCTGCGATGGCGCACTGCACTGCTGGGCTACCCTCGGCCAGAAGATCTACCAGTTCGGTTTCGTTCAAAAGCGGGGAGGACTTCAGAACAAGGACCGCGATCTCGTCAACGTCCTGCGCGAGAAAACGGATCACGTGTCCGGGTGCATGCACGCTCGCAGCCAATACCTGCGCGACGGTTTTGCGAACCGGCCGGCTCGGATCATCCAGAAGAACTGTAAGTGCTGCCGCCATGGTCTTCCGTTCCAGGCTACCCTCGTCGGCAGCCAAATAACGCTCTGCATAGGTTCGCGCCGCCTCGATATCGAGGCCCGCCTGATCAGTGTCGGTGAGGTGCAGAATGTCGTGAACGGTCATGCTCTTAACGTCAGTCCTGAATAGTCTTTGCACTATCCTGACATCAAAGACTTAACGATCCGTTCACCATAATTTTGACATGCCCCCGCCTGTCTTCGCCCCTTGGCATTTAGGCCGGAGGCAGCAAGTCTTTCTGCTCTTCTTGAGCCTTCAATCGAAGAAACCGTGTGAGGTCTAACGGACCACCTTGATTGACAAGGGCCAATTCCTGGGCAGCCACCTGAGTAGATGCTCCGGACACAGCGCTGTAGAGCGCAGCCTCTTCAACAGCCGCGAAGGCAGATGCAAACCTTGGATTGACGCCTGCCTGATCGGAACCCGGATCATTGCGGAACAGAGCTTCAAACGGGTTCGCGGTTTGGGCCGCCTGGAATGCTGACAAAACACGGCTTGCTGTTTGATCCGGAGACTGGTTGATGCTGGCATCGCGCGGATCGTCCGGATCAGGCCGGGGTGCAGCGGCAACTTGTTGTGCCGGCACTTGAAGTTCAGCCGGATCGCTCGCGCCCGGATCCACGGCCGCAACATTCTGCGGACGCGCATCGGGGACCGGTGCCTTCGCTACTGTTTCAGGCAGATCCAGAGGCAGCTCAGGCTGGACGGGCAATGCCGCCGCCGCCATTTGCACCGGTGCATTCGGCTTGGACCGCATTGCGAATTGCGCCGCCGGATCCCCTGCCAAATGGTCAAAGTCCTTCGGCTTTGCCTCTGCCATCATGCTCGGCGGCTGCGGCTTGGAGCGCATCGCGAACGCTGCAGCCGGATCACCGGCAAGATCATCAAACGGAACCGGTGCCGTTGCCGGCACTCCAGATGCCGGCTTCGCATTGGGTAGAGCCGCAACGTTCAACAGCTCGCCAGAGGTCCTAAGGTTTTTACGTCCGCCGGCTTCAGCAATCATGTTGACTGCATCATGCTTGGACACGATTACCTGATACACTTCTTCCATTGACCGGGCCTGGCCGTTGCGATGGTAGAAGATGGGTTTGTTGGCTCGCGCTTGTGCAGAAAATACCTGATCGGCCCGCATGTCCGGATTGGCAGCCGTTTTCTCAATTAGGCGGCTTGCACCATTCGCACCAAGGAAATGAGCCATATAGAGCTCGCCGTCCGTCGGCTCACGGCCAATCCGGCGCTCAAGATACTGCGCATTCTTCTGGGTCAAAGCACCCGCCATCACTGACGAGATCTCAGGATCCTTGCGCAGGTCAAGGATTTCCCGGCGCATCTGAGGATCGCTGACATAATACTTGCCGCTTTTTGACCGCTGAATATGGTCAGCGTATTTGTCCAACCCATGCTTTGGCCCGGCCTGTTTCATTGTTTCCAGCCAGGTGGACTCGATGAATTGGAACAAGCCTGTAGCACTCGATGTTTTTGCCTTGGCCGACGGATTAAATGAAGATTCCCGTGCGGCTGTTTTCACAAGATAGTCAAATGACGTTCCTGTAGATGTACTCGCAGACTGAAACGCAAGCTCGATCCTAGACGCGACCGAGGTAGTGTCAGCTACCCGCATGACTGGCCTCCTCGACGAAACTAATTATTACTTCGTTAACTTTCGCGCCAAAAAGGTTAACAAAACCTTAACAAGCCACAGGCGGGACCGATTCATTTATTAGAGAAACGAAAACCTATCGGCTCCTACGTAACTATGCCAATGCAATCTCAGGCATTTGTGGACTTTGGCTGTTTCCTGCGATTTTTCTTGGGAAAAAATTGCCGGGTTGGTCCGGAAATATTTGGGACAAATCAGTTGCTGGACGGAAAATTCATTGTTTCATAATGAGACAAGACGCTGATCACTGCAGCGCCTTGCCGATTCTTGGTCAGATACTCAAACTTTGGGACGGCCCATCTGAAATACTTCCGTCACCACAGCATAATCCATGTAGCCGAGGCGGGAGAGCGGCTTGTAACGGGTCACGTCCACCATGCCGTTGACGATTACATCATCGGAAATATGCACCCCGACCACCTGACCGAAGATGACCCAGCTGTTCGTATCGGTTCCGTCGAGACCTTTCATACGGATGGTCTGAAGATGCTTGCACTCTAGGGCAGTTGCCGCTTTGGCAACCCGCGGCACGCTAACGAGATTGGATTGAGCCATTTCCAAACCCGTCAACTCAAATTCAGATTTCTCGTGCGGCACGGCAGCCGAGGACAGGTTCATCTCGTCTTTCAGATCGTAGCTTGCCATGTTGCAGACGAACTCACCGGTCGCATCAATGTTGGCAGCGCTGTCTTTATAGTTTGAGGACGAGAACATCACGATCGGCGGCGTATCGCAGACACAGTTGAAGAAACTGTAGGGAGCAAGATTGGTTTTCCCATCCTTGTCAACGCTGGAAATCCAACCGATCGGCCGCGGTGCGATGATCGCCTTAAAGGGATTGTGCGGTAGTCCGTGATCGTTTTTTTCTGTTTCGTAGAACATGTTCAGTCCGTTTCCGTCCAGTTGGAAGTTATTTCGGAAAGATCCGGCCGCGGACGTTCAACGGGCGGCTGCGTGGCTGTTCCGATATGAATAAAACCTGCAAACCGCTCACCGTCTTGAAGACCGAGATAACGTCCCGCCTCTTCGTCAAAGGCATACCACTCCGTCAACCATTGTGAGGCAAAGCCAGCAGCAGCGGCTGCAGAAACAAGGGTCATGCAAACGGCGCCGGCAGAAAGCTGCTGTTCCCAGATCGGTATTTTCGGGTGCTCTGCGGCCTGGCTTACGACACCGACAACCACAGGCGCGCGCGTAAACCGAGTCCGTTCCTTGTCGGTCTGGGCTTCATCAAGCGGTCCGTTCTTTCTGGCATAAAGCTCTGAAAGAAAGGCCCCGATCTTTTCGCCCTGCGATGCCTGATAAGTGATGAAGCGCCAAGGCACGAGCTTTCCGTGATCCGGAACGCGCGCGGCAATGGTCAATAGATCTATGAGCTGATCATCATCCGGGCCAGGCGCCGACATGGTGACAGATGGGTGTGACCGGCGGGTCCGCAAAAACTCCAAGGTCTGGGGTGATCCCCTGCCAAACTCGGACATTCCGTCTGCCTTTCCGCAGATAGTTTCATTTGCAACTATCTACCTAATTGATTGTTGGGATTTGTCAACTGCACTCTTCAGGTCTTGAATTCGCCAAATTTTAAGGTCCATTACAAGAAACAGGCTGGAAGGTACCGCTGACCAGATGACATCGCTTGGCCAAAACGATAATAAGTGGGCATGCAGAATCCAACGACTTTGTTGAACCGGATCAAAGACACGCGCACCAAGGTGCAGCGGTTTGTCATGACTGCGCTCTGCGCGGCGCTGATTTCAGCGCTACCTGGCACAGCACAGGCCCAAACCAGTGCGCCGATGCCGCCTGCCATGAAGCCGGATCCAAACGCACCGTCCGCGGCGTCTCAAGAACCCATTCAGAATCTTCTCGACCGCGAACCGGAACCCTTGTTTTCGGACAATACGCTGGTTCCTTACGCGCCCGCATCCGGCGGCATTCAAGGAACGGCCGACGGACTGGATGGCGGCGCACTTTATCTCATGGCAAAGCTGACACGGGACAGCCAACCGCTGAACGACAACCTCATTTGGCGCATCTACTCCGAAACGACCAACGCCGATGGCCGGCTTCAGTTGATTGCCACGTCGAAAGGCGGGGATGCCGAATTCCGTTTGGATCCGGGTGCATACATGATCCACACCTCCTACGGCTATGCGCAGGCTACCAACCGGATCGTGATCGGCAAGGAAGTCCTATCAAAGATGGTGACGTTGAACGCCGGCGGCATCAAATTCGACGCCACGCTGCCGGACGGTGCGCCATTGGAGAGCGGCCCGGTGACGTTCGACATTTACAGCCGGGAATTCGATCAGCGCGGCGAACGGGATCTGATCGCCAGCAGCGTGAAGCCTGGTTCGATCATCCGGTTGAACGCAGACACTTACCACATAGTTAGCCGATACGGGGATGCGAACGCCGAAATCCGCGCCGACATCCAGGTCCTTCCGGGCAAGCTCACCGAAGCCACAATTTTCCACAAAGCGGCCGACATCACGCTGAAGCTTGTCAATGAACGCGGCGGTGAAGCGATCGCCAACACCACCTGGTCGGTTTTGTCACCAGGCGGTGATGTGGTCGTCGAAGCCACCGGCGCGTTTCCTGACTTTGTTCTTGCGGCGGGTGAATATGAGGCAGTAGCCCGCAACAACGGAAAGACTTACCTTCATACGTTCACGGTTGAGCCGGGTGCAGACCGGGAAGTGGAAGTGGTCTCTTCGATCAGCGAATTGGTCAGCGGATCATCAAGGGCGAACTGATCGCCCTTAAAGATTTCAGTATTTTGCAAGAAAGCAAAGCAACCGCCGGTCAATGGCGGCTGAGCAGCCGTTCTTTTTGTTCGGCCGGTGCCATTTCCATCACTTTAGACTGCAGGAAGTCCATGACTTCCTTTTGGTCCTTGAAACCGGAGATGGTTTCATAAGGGATCGGCGCCCCTGCCCTGGCCCGTATTGCCTGTCCGAGTGTCCGGCGAAACTCGCGGACATAAAGCGAAAGACGAAGGGTCAGCGAGAAACGGCTGACCAGATGGAACAACCAGGAATTCTGGCCTTCAAAGTGGATCGGCAAGACGGTCGCTTTGGAGGAGCGGATCATCTTCGCCGTAAAGGTTTTCCATGGCAGTTCTTCAGCACGGCCGAACGGCTTTTGTGCCGTTGCCACACCGCCACCTGGAAATACGATAATCGTTGTGCCCGCTTCCAGAAGCTTCAGCGCCTCCTTGCGGGTCGCCATGTTGGTCTTGAGCGCTTCCTTGGTTTCCTCAAAATCGACCGGCAAGGAAAATGGCCGGATCTCAGGAACCTTGAGCAACTCGTTGTTGATCATGATCTTAAACGGACGGCCGAGCTGCTCGGCAAGGGACAGAATCGCCAGACCATCGCCAATGCCATACGGGTGGTTCGCGATCAGAACCAAAGGCCCATCCGGCACATCCTTGGGCGGCCACTCTCCGCTGTCCACCGAGACACGAATGTTGATAAGACGCAGAAGTTCGCTCCACATGTAATCTGTGGTCACGATGGACTGTTTCCAGATCTCGTAAAGATCAAGAAGCTTCCGGCGCCCTGACAGGCGTTCAATCGACCGGATCACCATACGCTTAAGCGGATGGTGATCTGGGTTGGCGTAGCTGAATTCTGCGTAATCCACGATAAGCCGACTTCGTTTGTTACATTGTTTGTACCCGCTGCCCGCGTCCGGACCAGCGGAATTGAAACGCTCTAACAGACTCTCTGTTGCAGCCTTATGACATCACACTGCCCTTAAGTAAGGGCAGTGTGCAAGCTGGCATTTTTTCCGTTAACAAAACGGAAGTTTGATCATTTCAGATCCGGCGGCGTCGCTTCTTCGACAAATGCGGCCACCGCTTCGTCCAATCCCATCGGCGTCTGGTTCTTGGAACCAAGACGGCGTATGTTGACCGTACGCTCTTCCGCTTCCCGCATGCCGCAGACCAGGATGACTGGAACCTTGGCTAGCGAGTGCTCGCGGACCTTGTAGTTGATCTTCTCGTTGCGGAAGTCGGTTTCAACCTTCAGCCCCTTGGACTTCAGAAGATCGGCCACTTCCTGACCATATGAATCTGCTTCAGACGTAATGGTCGCAACAACGATCTGCAAGGGTGCGAACCACAGCGGGAAATGCCCGGCGTAGTTCTCGATCAAGATCCCAAGGAACCGCTCCATGGAGCCACAGATGGCCCGGTGGATCATTACCGGCGTTTTCTTTTCGCCGTTGTGATCAACATAAAACGCACCAAAGCGTTCCGGCAGGTTGAAGTCTACCTGGGTTGTGCCGCACTGCCACTCCCGGCCAATTGCATCCCGAAGCGTGTATTCGAACTTAGGTCCGTAGAACGCGCCCTCGCCCGGCAAGATGTCCGTCTTCACGCGGCCGTCTGATTGCTCTTCGATCTGCTTCAGGACATCGGACATGATGCCTTCTGCATGATCCCAGTTTTCATCGGAACCAACGCGTTTTTCCGGCCGTGTCGACAGTTTGACGACGATCTCTTCAAAGCCGAAATCCTTGTAGACCGACAGAATGAGATCGTTGATCTTCAAGCATTCGTCAGCCATCTGCTCTTCGGTGCAGAAGACGTGGGCATCATCCTGGGTAAAGCCGCGCACGCGCATCAAGCCGTGCAAGGCGCCTGACGGCTCATAGCGGTGAACAACGCCGAATTCGGACAAGCGCATCGGCAGGTCGCGGTAGCTCTTCAAACCGTGCTTGAAGATCTGAACGTGGCCCGGGCAGTTCATCGGCTTAAGCGCGTAGACGCGATCGTCCTCGCTCTCCGGATCCGCGCTCTGAACGGCGAACATGTTCTCCTTGTACCAGCCCCAGTGGCCGGAGGTTTCCCAGAGCGAAGTATGCAGGACTTGCGGTGCGTTCACCTCGTCATACGTCCCGCGCAAACGGCGGCGCTTATAGGCAATCAGGTTCTGGAACATGTCCCAGCCCTTCGGATGCCAAAAAACGACGCCCGGTCCTTCTTCCTGGAAATGGAACAGGTCCATTTCGCGACCAAGTTTGCGGTGATCGCGCTTTTCCGCTTCCTCCAGCATGTGAAGGTAGCCTTTCAGCTCCTTCTCATTGTGCCAGGCTGTCGCATAGATGCGGGTCAGCATTTCATTGTTGCTGTCCCCGCGCCAATAGGCACCGGCCACCTTCATCAGCTTGAAGGCGTCGCCAATCTGCTTGGTGGAAACCATGTGCGGGCCACGGCAGAGATCCAGCCACTGGCCCTGCTTGTAGATCTTGATTTCCTGGTCTTCCGGGATCGCATCGACAAGCTCGACTTTGTAGTGCTCACCCTTGGCGGCAAAATAGGTCTTGGCTTCTTCGCGGGTCCAGATTTCCTTTGTGAATTGCGCGCCGCGCGCGATGATTTCGCGCATCTTCTTTTCGATGATCGGCAGCTCTTCCGGGTTAAACGGCCAGTCAGACCCGGCATTGGCCGATCCTTCCGGGTGAACCCGCTTGAAGTCATAGTAAAAGCCGTTTTCGATCACAGGGCCGATGGTCACCTGCGTACCCGGCCACAACTCCTGAACAGCTTCCGCCATAACATGAGCTGCATCGTGCCGGATCAACTCCAGCGCGCGCGGGTCTTCCCGGGTCACGATCTCGATATTGGCGTCCGCGTCGATGGGATCGGTGAGGTCTTTCAATTCCCCGTCAAGGGTCATCGCGACAGCCTTTTTGGCCAGCGATTTGGAAATACCGGTCGCCACGTCGAGACCGGAAGTCCCAGCTTCATAGGCGCGCACGGAATTGTCGGGGAAGGTCAATTGAATCATGTCAGTCTCCTGCTCACTCCTGCACACACAGCAGGTAAGCGATGTCTTTGGTCTTGAGATGTGTGCTGATACGGGATTCAGCCTGAAACGGCAACCTTTTCCGAAACCGACGAGATGATCGTCTGGGTCGATCCGCAGAAACGGGCTGACAGTCACCTATCCGTTCGGCGGATCAGCCTTCTTAATTGCAGCCCACTCGCCGTCGTTGATCATGGCCCGGAAAGCTGAGTTGATCATTTCGGCCTGCAGCGCGCCGCACTCCGTTTTGGCGAACAGGATCCAGACGCTGAGTTCATTGATCGGGCTGGTTTCATCGTAAACGATGTTGTCGACACCTGCTTCCGCAATTGCCCTCAGGCCGGATTGCTCTTCGATGATCGACCCGTCCAGACGACCCGCGGACAACATTCTGATATTGTCCAGATCCGAGTTTGGCTCGCGGCTGAAGTCGATTTCATCGTTGGCCGTTAGCGATTTCGGATAGGCGTATTGGGCAGTCAAGCCGATCCGGAGGCCTTCCAGATCAGAAACACTCGACGGCACCGAGCCACCCTTTCGAACAAACGCAAAGTCGCGCTTCGTTAGAATTGGCAGTGATTTGTAGGACGCGACATCCGCGCCAGCACTGGAATGGGGCATCAGCGCGTCGACCACCCCCATCTGAAACAATCCAAGCGCGCGTTTTTTCGGATAAAGCCTGATGTCCAAAGCCAAGTCCGCACGCTTTGCCGCGGACTGCAATAAAACGACGAACTCCCCTTCGCTCTCATTCTCAACAAAATGCGGAATCTCGGCGGCTGCAACGGTCATCTTGTTACAGCCATCTGCAGCAAGAGAGCCCGGCGCCAGCAGGAACGTTAGGCTCAACATTCCCGAGACTGTGAAAAACGATTTGAACCTATTCAGCAAAACACTGTGCCTTTGAGCGGCAAGCCAGCCTGGACTTGCCAGAGAGTTCCCTGATCGCGGGCGAAATCAAAAACATCTTAAGACGGCTAGCGTTCTAAAGCGTTAACGGCTCCGGTTTGGAAAACGTCACGCAGACCAACACAACGTTGACCGCTAAAACTCTAAGGGCACCCGCCGGGGCACTGGTTGAGATTTGACGATCGAGGTGCTCGTTTCAGCCTTGTCCGTGATCCGTTCAAGGATGCTGTCCAGTTCTTCGATTTCCCGGATCACCAAACGCACCACAAAACAATCGTCACCTGTGACTTTGTCGCACTCAACAACCTCTGGAATTTCCTGCAGCAACTCTCGGACGATATGGAGTTTTCCCGGCAACGGCCGGACGCGTGTAATCGCCTGAAGCGCGTAGCCGAGAGCCCGGGGATCAACATCGGCCGTAAAGCTGCGGATGACACCGGAATCTTGTAAGCGCCTGAGCCGGTCCGAAACACTTGGCGACGACAAACCGACCTTGACGGCAATGTCCTTGATCGAAGACCGGCCATCCTCGATCAGAATTTTCAATATTTCACGATCTTGGGCATCCATATCTTTCACTTTAAACTCCAAAGGGTTTTTTGCCTAATTTTATGAGGTCAATTACGTCCACTGCCTTGAATATCATATGGAGTGACTCATTCAAACAGCAGATCCTTGAAAGCGTATTGATAGGAGTTGCTCAAATGTCAGAAAGAACCACCGGCATTTTGGAAATGACCTTCGCGATGACCTTGATTGGCACCTTAGGCATTTTCGTTGTTTTCAGCGGAGAAAACCCGGTCACGGTCGCCTTCTGGCGTTGCCTGTTCGGCGCTGTCGGGCTGGCGCTCATATGTTCACTCAAAGGCGCTTTTGCATACAAGATCTCACTGAAGCAGTTTCTGCTGGCGGTCTTGGGCGGCATCGCGCTGACCACCAATTGGGTTATGCTGTTTCACGCGATCGGGCATGCGTCCATTTCACTTACGACGGCCATCTACAATACGCAGCCTTTCATGCTGGTATGTTTTGGCGTGCTCTTTTTCGGAGAACACCTGACACTCAGAAAGCTGTGTTGGTTGGCTCTCGCCTTTTGCGGTGTTGTGGTGATCGCCCAATCAAAACCGGAACTGGCTTATGCGGATGGCAACTTTACCGTCGGTGTCGCCCTGTCCATTGGCGCCGCGTTTCTTTGGGCCGTCGCAGTTGTTGTCACCAAAAAGCTGAGCGGCATACCCTCCCATATGATCGCGCTGATACAGGTCTCAGCAGGTGCCATCCTGCTTGCCCCTTTCGCGAGTGTGGCGGACCTCCCATCGCAAAGCTCTGCTTGGGGCTCCCTGCTCACCCTCGGTTTTGTGCACACTGCAATGATGTACACGATCTTGTACTCAGCAGTACAGAAGCTGCCGACAGACCTTCAGGGTGCGCTGACGTTCCTCTATCCATCTGTCGCCTACGTCACCGACTATTTGGTTCTGGGACAGAAACTTGGAACCGTGCAGATCCTCGGCGTTGCGGTGATCATGCTGGCGGCTGCGGGCATGACACTCGGATGGCGTTTGCCGTTCTTTCGGAAAGAGAAAAGCTGGCACCAGGCCTAGGCCGTTTGCTTAAGAGGCCAGCGCACGTTTTTTCGCGGCCTTGACGATTGACGCGTCCCGGGCGGATTTGGCAACAGCGTCTTTTCCGCCCCGCGTTTCCGTAATCATCGCCAGATCTTCTTCCATATCCGCGCTCATCGGTGCGATCGCCACATCGGAATATTCGCGCCGGCCGGGCGCCGCTTTTACCCTCCGGTAGATCCGGTGTACACGCCAAACTGCAGACACATAAGCCCAGTGTTTGGAGATCACCTCCCAGACATAGCGCGGGTAGAAGACAAGCGGATTTTCAATTGGCAGTCCACTGCGCCGGTCTTTGCGGAATTTGAGCCGGAAATAACCGCCCTCCAGCGGATGAACGCCCTCACACTCGATCATCAGTTTGAACCACATCATCAAGAACAGCTTGTTGCCCGGCCGTCCCTTTTTGTGGGCTGCAGCCCGGCGGAGCACCGTCTCAATGTGGCTGTCGGAATAATAACTCGACCAGGCCTCCCGATAGGCCTCCTCCCATTCATCATCGCTCATCTTCGAATGATGGGAGACCCGGTGATTGAGGTCGTACTTGTTAAGATCCGGATCCATCCAGATACCTTTTTCAAGCAGAACCTTGTGATCTTCCGAGCCTGGCAGAGGCGTGAGGAAAAAGAACTCAAGAAGGTCGAGCGGCAGCTCCTTCTTGATGATTTCGACATCCCGTAAGACCGCTTCCTTGGTGTCTCCCGGAAACCCGATGATGTATCCGGCATAAGTGGTGGCGCCGTGGTCACGCCACTTTTGCAACATCTGCCGGTATTCGGTAATCTTGTTTTGCCGTTTCTTGGCGGCGAGCAGATTGTCGGGATTGATGTTTTCAAGACCGATGAACACCCGGTTGACCCCGGCCCGGGTTGCCTTTTCGATAAAGTTATCAATCCGGTGGCAGAGCGTATCCACCTGGATGATGAACTTGATGTCGAACTTCTCCTCCTCCCGCAATTGAATGAGCCGGTCGAACAGCGGTTCCCACTCACGATTGCGGGCGAAATTGTCGTCTGTGATGAAGAACCGGTCGATGCCCTGCGCATAGTTGTCGCGAATAATCTGCTCCAGATCATCTGCGGACCTGAACCGGCTCTTGCGCCCCTGCACATTGATGATCGTGCAGAAGGAGCACTGGAACGGGCATCCCCGCCCGAGATCAAAGCTGGAATGCGATCCGGCGGTGAACTGGATGTGCTTGGTCGGCAGAATCGGCGTCGGCTCTCCTTCAAGCGACGGCAAATCCGCCATGAAATTGTAGAGTGGCTTCAGGTCATCATTAAAGGCGTCCCGGAAAACCTGATCGAGCCGCCGCTCCTCTGCCTCGCCTGCAAAATAGCAAACACCCTCTTCTTGCAGCGCCACCATTTCTTCGGGCAGGTCATCAAGCATCGAAATACAGCCTGAAACGTGAAACCCGCCAATCGCCGTCGGCAGCCCCTGGCGCATGAACTCCCGTGCAAGATCCGTTGCCCTTGGAAACTGATTGGATTGCACCCCAACCAAGGCAATCAGCGCTTTGCCGCCCGTGCGCCGGATATCCCGCGCAATCTTGTTCGGTCGGACGCGTTTGTTTGTTTCATCATAGGTGTGAAGATGAATCTGGACATTGTCACCAAGCGCGTTGCGCTCGCGCGCCGCCTCAGCGAGCCCGTTCAAGCTGGCCAACGTGTTCGATGGAATGGCGGATCGAAGCCATTGAATTGGGTAGCCGTCGTCGTCGTAGTGCGTCGGCTTGATCATCACAAAATGGAAGTCTTGCGCGTTCATCTGCCCTCTCCTGCACCAGAAGCCGGGCCAAAAGAGTTGCACTCACGCTAGGTAAGTTCAACCTTTTCTTAACGTTGCGTCATTCCTGCTTTGAAATCAATCTATTCGATGGTCGTCAGGGATATGGTCGCCCGTCCAGCGGCCATACCGCCAGGGCAAATACCAGCGCGCAGTGTCGGGAAGTGCGTCGGGAAGCGGATCAAACCCTGACGCGCCCCAAGGATTGCAGCGCAGGATCCGGGACAATCCCAGCCAGCCTCCGGCCCAAAAACCGAACCTGCGGATGGCCTGATCCGTATAGTCGGAACAGGTTGGCGCATACCGGCAGGTCCGTCCCATGAAGAGCGACAGGGTGTGGCGGTAAATCCAGACCAGTCCGATTGCCGCCCATCCGGCTATTGAAAGCTTTCGGGACTTCTCCGGTTTATAGTCGCATGATGAACACATCTGGAGGCTTAATCTGAAATCAGGCCGGTTATTGCAAGGCACAGCTTATGCGGCGGCACCGTCGGCCTTTGTATCAGCCGCAGCTTGATCAAGCGCGCCCACAACCGCATCGAACGTTAGAAGCGTTGATGCATGCCGCGCTTTGTATTCACGCACGGGCAGCAAGAACTTCAGATCCTCGAACCGGCCAACCGGCGGCTCCCCACCTTCTTTCAGCATGGCATGCATGGTTGTCTTTAAGGTCCGCAACTCTTCTTCAGTCGCGCCGACCACATGCTGCGCCAGAATGGAAGACGATGCCTGACCGAGCGCGCAGGCTTTCACATCATGCGCGAAATCCGTCACCACGCCATCCTTGACGCACAAATCGACAACCACCGTCGACCCGCACAGCTTGGAATGCGCCTTGGACGTCCCATCCGGATGCTCAAGCCTGCCAACGCAGGGAATGTTGCCGGCGAACTCCAGGATCTTTGCATTATAGATGTCGTCGAGCATTCTCGCCTCTTCGTGACAGCTAGTGAGCAGGTGCCGCATTGTCGGCACGCTTGTTTCATATATATAGATCAGACGCCACAGCAATTTCGCAAGGGGCAGAGTGGTCGCAGCCAGATGAAAAGGCGCCGGATCGGCGCTTGACGCTGGCTTAACCCGCTCAGAAACTGTGCGTTCGCTTTTCGTGCGGAGTATGCTACATCTCCGCGCCCTTTTGATCGAGAGGTCTTGATCTGAGCCAGAGCGGATGCCGTATGACGAGTGATAAGGGTAAAATCGCGAGGATCCCTATGGACGCTGTCCTAAAGCCGGTCGGAAAAACATTCGAACGTAAAACACCGGATCAACTTCAACGCCCGAGCCGTGAAGAGGCGGAGGCTGCTGTGCGGACCATCCTCGCCTGGACCGGTGATGACCCGGACCGCGAAGGATTGCTGGACACGCCCAAGCGTGTCGTGAAAGCAATCACACAGTTGTATGGCGGATATTTTGAAGATCCGGCCGAGCATCTTGAACGCACGTTCGAAGACGTCGGCGGATATCAGGACATCGTGCTGGTTCGCGGCATTCCGTTTCATTCGCATTGCGAACACCATATGCTGCCGTTCGTCGGCGAAGCACACATTGCGTATTATCCGGCAGAGGGCGTTGTCGGTCTTTCCAAGCTGGCGCGTGTTGTCGACATTTTCGCAAAACGCTTGCAGACCCAGGAAAACCTAACGTCGCAAATCGCTTCAACCATCGACGACGCTTTGGCGCCGCGTGGCCTTGCCGTGATGATGGAAGCTGAACATCAATGCATGACCATGCGCGGTGTTCAAAAACCCGGTGTATCCACGATCACCACGCAGTTCACGGGCATCTTCGAAGACGATCCGGCCGAACAAGCCAAGTTTATGACTTTGGTGCGCGGTTAAACCTACCTATAGTGGCCATCCAGCTCCCTGGGTGGCCAAAATCGAGTTTACATGTCTGATTTGATTATTTCCGCCCGCGCCGACAAAGCGACGGTCGAAGAAGGCGATCGCCTGATGCCGAAATTCGACCAGGACGGCCTGATTGCAGCTGTCGTGACGGACTTCAAAACATCTGAAGTCCTGATGGTCGGCTACATGAACGAAGAAGCCTTGAAACGCACCATCGAAACCGGAGAAGCCTGGTATTGGAGCCGGTCCCGTCAAGGGTTCTGGAAAAAGGGCGAAACATCCGGACAGATCCAGAAGGTGCAAGAAATCCTCACCGATTGCGACCAGGACGCCCTGGTCGTGAAAGTCACCGTGGAAGGCAATGGCGCGACCTGCCACGTCGGTTACCGGTCCTGCTTTTTCCGGAAGGTTTCCAACACACAAGACGGGACCGTTCGCTTGGAAAACGTAGAAAAAGAGAAAGTCTACGACCCCAAGGAAGTTTACGGAAAGAAATAGAAAAAACGGCTAACCAATTAGTCAGCCGTTTTTGATTGGCAGAGCATATTCACTACGCAGCATCAGGTCGTCGTAATGTAGCTGCGCATTTGCTCAGCTTCATGTTCGACCTGGGCAATCTTGTGTTTCACGACGTCGCCGATGGAGATAACTCCAATCAGTTTGCCCTCGTCTACCACCGGCATGTGACGGAACCGGCCCCGGTTCATGCGCCCCATGACCTCGTTTGCTGCATCCATCTCAGTGCAGGTCATCACGTCCTTGGTCATGATTGATGAAACGGGTTGAGACAACGCAGACGCCCCCTGCAGACCGACGAGGCGCACCACGTCCCGCTCCGAGACAATGCCCTCGATATGCCGGTCTCCATCACAAAGCACCACGGCGCCGATCTTGTTCTTCGCCAGAATCTCGGCGATCTCACTCACCGGTGCGGACTTATCCGCCGTGATGGTGTCGTGGCCTTTCGTCTTCATGATTGCGGCAACGGTCATGTAAGCAAACCTCCCTTTGCATCCAAGGACCGGTTGCATCCGGCTCCCTGATCACCGCATCATGGCAAAAAAATATGGCGACGCAAAGCCTTGACGTTGCCCGTTACCAACCCCGTCGCTGGGGCACTGGATCAAAGAGCGGGAACAAAGCTAATCCAGCTACAAAACCGCCAATATGAGCTTGCCAGGCAATGGACGCCGCCTGTCCACCGCTTGTCAGTCCGAAGAAAATGTTCAATCCAAACCAAACGCCGACAAAGACCAGAACCTGCTGGTTCCGGAAACATTCGCTGAGCGGCTGCGCGGGAACAAAATAAGCACCTCGATCGGAGCGGCGGAAAACGCCTAGTGGTCCGCCCATCTCAAAGACAAACCGGATTGCTGCTGCCATGTGGCCGGATATAGCGGCTGACGCGCCAATCATGGGCGCAGATTCGCCCCAGTGCGTCGCTAGATGCACAAAGGCACCGCCAACGGAGCACAGGGCAGAAAACACCAGGAACCGACCGAGTCCGAACCTGCGGACAACGGCGCTGCCGAAGATCGCCATCCAAAGTAGATTGAACGTCAGGTGCATCGCACCGCCATGCAGGAAACTATAACTTACAAAAGCCCAAATGCTGGAAGCAAGATCCATCGCCTGCAGACTGCTCAGCGCTGTGTACTTCACCGGCCAGAATGCCAAGAAGTACAGCATCATGTTGTTCCAGCCAGTCGGGAAAACAAAGGTCCGCACAACATGAATAGCGATCAGGGCAACGCTCAGCCAGATAATCGCGGCCGGCAGATTCAGCGCCGGCGGCTCGGATGGGCGTTGCTCGCGCTCGCGCTGCTTGATCTCTTCGTCGCGGCGCTTGCGCTCCTCATCAAACTGGTAAACGTTCATGGAACCTCGCATCTCACTGTTCCAAAGTTGTAGCCCGGCAACGGGACAAAACAAGGGCGGTGACCAACAATCAAATACGCTTGCTGAAACATGGTGAACGCAGACGCACTTTTGTGTCTGATCCTGCTCTTGCCCTCCATAACAAAACGCCGGCTATCGGAACGATAACCGGCGTTTGTCGAGCCCCCCACAAAAGGTCGCGTCCCCACGCGCCAAATTGAGGTGTCTTGCTGCGATCGCCACTCCGTTTGCGGGTTCTTGTGCGTCCCTTTCGAAGTTTTCGCGCCCACACGGACTGAGGTTTCGCCAACCCCAAGTCCTGAAGACAGAGTGAATGTGCCAGCCAAGGGGTGTACTGGCAAGTTTTACCAAGGATTAACCTTAACAAGGTGTTACTCGACGATTTTTTCATACTTTCAGCGACTTGGCACACCCCCTGCTTAGTAAGCGGCAAACAAAAGGACGGATGTCGGAGCGTCCCGTTTTGAAACAGTCACTGTCTTGAGACGAAACAGCGCTCCGGAGTGGGACGAAAGGCAAGTCAAATGAAACACGGCGTGACCCAAACACTGTATTCCTATTGGGACTCCCTACGCGGCGCCCGGCAAGCTCCGAACCGCAGCGAAATCGACCCCGGCGAAATCCGCGGTTTGCTCGGAGACACGTTCATACTGGAGACCAATGGCCCGACCGATGTGCGGTACAGGCTGGCCGGCACCCGTCTTTGCTCTGCGCATTGCCGCGAATTGAAAGGCCGCAACTTTCTGCGCGGCTGGAACGCCAAGGATCGCGAAGCGCTTGAAAGCCTGATAGCCGCCATCACCGAGGACGGCGCTGCTGCCGTGGTCGGCGTCAATGGACATACCGAACGCGAACAGGAACTGCAGATGGAAATGCTGCTGGTTCCCCTGAATGTGCCGGGCGAAGGCCGTATCCGCATACTTGGCAGCGCTGTACCCATGGACAAGCCTTACTGGATCGGGCTGCACCCGATCCTCAAACAGTCCATCAACAGTTTGCGCTTGGTTTGGCCAGACGAGCGCCCGTTTTTCACTGCGGCAAGCCATTCAAACATCAATCCGATCATGCCGCGATTCACTGCGGAGGATATGCCCGTCCGCACTCCGGTTTTGCCGCAAGGCGCCGCCATACTCCCGCAAGGCGCAGAACGGCAGGTGGGTCATTTGACCGTCTATTCCGGCGGCAAGTCCTGACAACCCGGTCAAAACCCTTAATATTGAGCGATGTGTAAGGTACACTCTTACACATCGTTAACCCCAATGCCCCTAAAGTGCGTATGAGAGTTATTGCGATTCTCGCCACAAACGGGGTAAGTGCGCCGCACGGCGTACAATTTTGGAAATTGCAGGCATGAGCGCCGGATTGGCAACAGCAGCACCAGAGGGAAGCAAATCGCTTCAAGTCACGGACCGCCGGCGCCATCAACGGGTTCAGGTAAATATACTTGGCCGTTTTATGCTTGAAGACCGCAGAGAGTATCCGTGCCAGGTGATCGACATGTCACCAGGTGGCATGGCAATGATCACCCCAGTTTCTGGCAAAGTCGGCGAACGCGTCGTCGCATACCTTGACCACCTCAGCCGCGTAGAGGGCCGGATTTCCCGGCTTATTGACGGCGGCTTTGCAGTCGAGCTGCGCAACACAGTGCGCAAACGGGACAAGATTGCAAACGTTCTGACTTGGCTCGCAAACCGGGATGAACTTAATCTTCCTGAAGATCGCCGCCATGACCGCTTCGTTCCGAAGAACCAGATGACGAAGATGATCCTTCCAGACGGAACGGAACATGTCTGCCGGATCTTCGATGTATCCCTCTCAGGTGCAGCAATCGCAACAGATGTGTTGCCTGAGATGGGCGATCAAATCACACTCGGCAAGATGCGGGCCCGTGTTGTCCGCCAGATCGAAGGCGGAATTGCTGTCGAATTCGCAGCTGTTCAAAGCCGCGAGCTGCTCGAACACCACATCACGACGCCAGAATCTCAGTAAAACACCCGCTTTTTGAGTTTTATCCCTCTGCTGCAAGCAGTTTATGAGGGCTGACGACACTTGGCCTCTGTAAAGACGTACAAAACCAGCGGTCAGATTTGATCAGATCATCAGCCGCGCTTAAGCTTGGGCACTTGCCTCCTTCCAAAGCAGCCAGCTGCGCCCAACTTGGCCATAACCAGGCCTTCAAAACACTGACCGAGTGGTTCCAGGCAGCCTCAACGCATTTTTTTTCAACTTTTTTCAAGCTTCGACACAGCAGAGAAACGCAGTGTTTCGGGATCAGAAAACCTACCTCAACGGGCTGAACTCACATTGATGAATTTCCCTTTCGAAGAGGAACTACCACGAAATGAGCGACTTACAGAGGATCGATAAAATTTGAGACAAATTTTCTTCAAAATAGATTCAAAACCAATTCAAGTATTACTAAAATAAAATTCAAAACAAATTCAAATAATAATATAAATTTACCACCTCAATTTCCGTGAAGTAAAAATCAGAAATGCATCGTGACGTCAGCCTTGGGGAGGGCGTTACGATGAAACATCTTGGGAAACTACTTACTACCACTGCAATCTTGCTTGGCCTCGTCGGATTGGCGCCACCAGCGCACGCCGATCCAGGCAGGTTTATGGACATGAAATCCGCAGTCAAAGCACCAATTGGCCACAGGCAGTTTTGCCGAGACAACAGTTGGGCTTGCCAGAACGAACGGTACGAACCGGTGGTCGTCAAACTGACGGAGAACCGCTGGAATGAGCTGATAGCCGTCAATGCGGAAGTCAACCGGCGCGTGCGGCCCATGACCGACGCCGACCTCTTTGGCAAAGAAGAGTTCTGGACGTATCCGGTAAATGGGTATGGCGATTGCGAGGAATATGTTCTTGAAAAGCAACGTGTGCTTATCGAAGCTGGGTGGCCCAAAAGCGCCCTTCTAATCACGGTGGCGAAAGACATTCAAAATGGCGGCCATGCCGTTCTGACAGTCCGAACGGACCACGGTGACATGATCCTGGACAATCAGATCGAGGCTGTGCTGCCTTGGTATTCGACCCCGTATCGGTACATCAAACGTCAATCAGCAAGTTCACCGGTCAAATGGACCGGGATCTCGGATACGCGCGTGACGACAGTCAGCAGTATTTCGAACTAATTCGGGAATTGGCCTGACCTCAAGGCCGATAGGACGATCCGGTCGCGTCCCCACCCTCCCCATCCCTACCACGACCGGATCCAGGGAACCGGCCCGCCCCCGCAGGCCGGTTCCTGCTTTTTGGAACAGGGGCATTGCAGCAGTTTTCATTTAACGGGAATTGGAAACGGCAAGCGGTGATGCTACCAAGGCAAGACTTCAGAGTTCAGACAAACCGTCGCTATAGTGCTGCCAGTTGGCGACATAGCCGTCAGCTGACCGCAGGATGTCAGCGACCGTACTCTCAGGTCGTTCACGCACGACCTTGCCGGGAACGCCGACCACCAATGAGTTGTCGGGAATAACCTTGCCCTCCGGGATGAGCGCATTTGCGCCAACAATACAGTTGGAACCAACAACCGCGCCATTCAGGATAGTCGCCCCCATCCCGATCAGCGAATTGTCGTTGATCGTGCAGCCATGAAGAATGACCTTGTGGCCGATCGTGCAATTGGCACCGACGGTTAGCGGGTATCCCGGATCCGCGTGAAACACGCAGCCGTCTTGAACATTCGACCGCTTGCCAATCCTGATGGGCTCCCGGTCCCCGCGCAAAACGGCGTCGAACCAAACGCTGGCGTCATATTCAAGGTGCACGTCGCCTATCAGCGTTGCAGTGGGTGCAATCCAGTAACTTCCGACCTCAGGAAGCTGCGGTCGCACACCATCAAGTGAATAGATCGGCATTGCTTACGCGTATCCGGCCACAATCAAGGCCACGTTCATGACCATCAGCCCGGAACACATGCTCCACATGCCAGCGATGGTGGACGAAGCAACCAGCCACCCCAACGGCCGGTTCTCAATACGCCGACCGCGGATAGCATTGCGCATGATGATGAAGGGACCGGCAAAAACACATACGAGGACACCGGCGACGAATCCGACGAGAGTGGTGCCGGAAAAGTTGAATTTCGGCGGTTGATTGGTCACCAGCTGGTAGAGGCTTCCAAGCAACCCTGCAGCGACAAATCCTGCGCAAGCAATGTATCCAACGATAAGTAAATCCAGCATGGCCCCCGTTAACCTTCTGTTAACCTCTTCACTGAGAAAGTGATGAAGAAATCGTAAACGGTCAAGAGCAAACAACGTGCCGTCCTGGCCACAGAATAAAAACCCCCAGTTTTTCGTATGTTACGCCGGAATGCACCAGTCCTGCGTTGGAACACTTGTCTCATTCCTGAACACTGTGTGCCAGCTTAGGTCATTAGAAAGGCACGGCACGTGATCAGGCCGACCCTGCCAGCACCAATCAATGCTAAGCCAGTTCATTTCGCGATGCTGGCAACGGCACTATGCGTGCTGACCTTCGCGCATATCACTGACCGTGGATACTATTGGTTTAAGCGCGCAGCCCCGCTTTTCCAATCAACCCCTCGACACGCTTTGGTGAGCGTCTCCATGGGCCCTGACCAGCTTCACATCCCAGCCGGATACTTCAAATCAGCCACCCATCGCATCTCAGCCTCCGGACAGAGCTCCCCGTATCAGCAGGTCAGCTTGCTGATGACGTGGCCGGACCTCAGGATGCCCGGCGAAGACGACGCCACGGCACAGCTCGGGACACCTCTGCCGCTTATCCAAGTGGATCTGGAGCATGATCCGTACCGGGAAACACTCAGAACTCAGCTGGATCCTGTCTACAAGCGCCTTGCCCGCGGCGGTGCGCGGCCAACGACAGCAGGGTTGAACATGTTGATGTTGTCTGCCCGGGCGGCGCAGAACCGGGATATCATCGTCTATGACCCCGAGGCCAAGGACGGTTTTATTGCCCGGTGTGTCAAGAAACGCAGCGGGGCAAAGGCGGTTTGCCATAGAACGGTCACGCCCGGTGGCGGCCGGCTGATCCGCTACCAGTTCGATCAAACCTTGCTTCCTAGTTGGCGCGAGCTTGATGCGGCGATCAAGGCGAAGGTTCGCGGCTTTCGCGCCTAAAGACCCATCAAAAAAGCGGCCCACCTGGGCCGCCCTTTAGAAAACTATCTGATGAGCCTTACACTTCGTCGAGATCGATCTCGAGAATGGCCATCTGGAAGTTCCAGCTCAGGTCTTCATCTTCGTCATCACGGAAGATAACACCGATGAATTCCTCACCGATATAGACCTCCGCGGAATCGTCCTTTTTCGGACGCGCCCGGACCTGCATGCTCGGAAGATCGAACTTTTTACGCAGATAGGCTTCAAGCTTGCGGATTTCTTCGGGGTTCACGTGGCTCTCTCCTTGTCGTTCGCCATATCCATCAGTCGTGGTGCGGACCCTACAAGAGAGCCGGGAAATGCCAAACCTTTTCGATCAGCTTTCCCCGTCTTCCTTCATACTGGCCACACCCTACTCACCCAGGAGCTGGTTCATGCTACGGGCTGGCTCCGGACACCCGGCCTTCCCAACGATCTTCGCCGGAACACCTGCAACTGTGGTGTTCGCCGGGACATCGGTAAGAACAACAGAGCCGGATGCAATCCGGCTGCAATGCCCGATCTCCAGATTGCCGAGCACGTTAGCGCCAGCGCCAAGCAAAACGCCGTGCCGGATCTTCGGATGCCGGTCGCCGTCTTCCTTCCCCGTGCCGCCCAGCGTCACACCTTGCAGAATGGAGACGTCGTCCTCAATCACAGCGGTGCCGCCGACAACAATGCCGGTGCCATGGTCGATAAAGATCCCGCGCCCAACCGGAACGGCCGGGTGAATGTCGATCTGGAACACTTCCGAGCAGCGGCTCTGCAGATAAAGAGCGAAGTCCTTGCGGCCTTTGCGCCAAAGCCAATTGGCCAGCCGGTGCGTTTGAAGGCCATGAAAGCCCTTGAAATAAAGAACGGGCTCAAGATAGCGGAAGCATGCCGGATCACGATCGAACACCGCGACGATGTCCACCCGGAAAATCTCGGCAAGCTCCGGCTCGTCCGCCAGCGCTTCCAGATAGGTCTGGCGAATAAGCGACGCAGAAACGATGTCCCGCCCCAGGCGGTCGCCCAAGCGGTGAACCACAGCCTCTTCCAGGCTGTCGTGATTTAGCACCGTCTCATAGACAAAGGACGACAAGGCTGGCTCTGCCGCCACCATCGCCTGGGCTTCGTCGCGCAACTGCTGCCAGACGGGATCGTGCTTCATCACGCGATCTTCGCCAGGTTGGCGTACCGGGGTCGACATGGACTGTCTCCTTTTTAAGCCCACTTCACATGGTCTTCTAAAATAGGCGCTGTGCGTGATATTCCAAACAAAACTTGCTCATATCAGATATCAATCACTCTAATGAATCGTTTTTTTACGATCAATAATCCGGCACCCGCCCTTTTGCAAAGCTCCTGAGGTTCACATGAGATCCGATCAATCCCCGTCTCAGTCCGAAGATACCAATCCATTCTTGCGTGTTTCCGGTCAGATTGCCGAATTGATCCTGAATGCTCCAGACCGCAAAAATGCCCTGCCCCTGGCAGGCTGGGCCCGCATTCCCAAATTGCTCGAACCGCTCCGCGACAACGCCGGCCTGCGCGCCCTGATCGTGCGCGGCGCCGGTGGCAAGGCCTTTTGTGCGGGCGCGGACATTGCCGAATTTGAGGCTGTCCGATCAACCGCTGACAAGGCCGCCCATTATGATACGGTCAATGTCGCGGCCTTCCGGGCCTTGAAAACCCTGCCTGTTCCGGTCGTCGCGGCCATCGAAGGCCCGTGCCTTGGTGGCGGCCTCGGGTTGGCGCTGGCCTGCGATCTTCGGATCGCATCGGACACCGCCTTTTTCTCCATTCCAGCAGCCCGCCTTGGCCTCGCCTACCCACCGGACGCGGTTGCGGACCTGATCGAGGCCGTATCCCCGTCCAATGCGAAAAAGCTGTTGTTCACGGCCGAACGCCTCTCCGCCGAGACCGCCCTGCAGATCGGCCTCATCGATGAGGTTCACGAAGCAGGCGCGCTGGATGACCGGATTGCTGAGCTGTGCCGCCACTTTGAACAAAATGCACCGCTGTCCCTGAAAGCGGCCAAGACAACCATCAATCTTCTGGCATCGGCAAGTGCAGCGGCTGACTTGAGCGCCGCCCAAACGATGGCCCGCACCTGTGTCGACAGCGCCGACTACGCCGAAGGCTGCCGCGCCTTCCTTGAGAAGCGCAAGCCTGTTTTCACGGGGCACTGAACCGGAATTTTCTCAATGGAAAGAGGCCTTTACCCCAGAAGCTTGAATCTAAAACAAAGATAGACGGGATTGTGAATCAACCGATGAAGCATTCCCGCCACCAGATTCAAATAACTGACAAATTTCCACTCAAGCAATCAGCGCTTCGGATTTCAGGTCGGTGAGAAACTCTTCCACTGCCTGGGCGAAAACGTCGTTCTTGTCGCCAGCAACCATGTGACCGGCGTCCTGAATGTCGGTGAACTTGGCATGGGGCACGCAGTCTAGGA
The DNA here is from genome assembly GCF_965276855.1 of Roseibium sp. Taxonomy (GTDB): domain Bacteria; phylum Pseudomonadota; class Alphaproteobacteria; order Rhizobiales; family Stappiaceae; genus Roseibium. Next base: position 4,571,552 of record NZ_OZ255700.1, on the reverse strand, counting down.
ATTCTTCCACATGCGCCATGGACACCAGCTCAGAGTTCCGACCGCGCAAGAGAAGCACGGGTACTTTGAGGTTTTCCGCCGCCTTGATCATGCCGGCCTGGACCCGTTTTGTGATCTCTGCATCTGAGTGTTCCCGCACCTTCAGAAACGCAGGGTCCCAATGCCAGCGGTACCGGCCATCGGCATGCAAGCGCAGATTTTTAGACAAGCCCGAAAGGTCCTTCGGCCTTGCGCGGTTTGGCAAATACCGGGCGATGGCATCTGCCGCCTCTTCAACCGTGCCGAAACCTTCTTCGACCTTGTCTCCCATAAAGCCAAGGATTTTGTAGACCCCATCCATATCGACACGCGGCGTGATGTCGACCAGAACAAGCGCGGCTTGATTTCCCGGCGCTTCAGCACCTTCCGCCAGCATGCCCGCAAAACCACCGAGCGACGCGCCAACCACAACCGGTTTCGCCCCATGCTTTGCGATCACCTGGCGGCAGAGCGCGACAAGATCCTTGGCAAAATCTGCGAACATGTAGTTGCCGGACGGAACCCAAGCACTTTCGCCGTGGCCCCGCTGGTCGACCGAATAAACAACATGTCCAAGCGCTGCGATCCGTTCCGCCGCCGCGGCCCACGAATGGCGCGTCTGCCCGCCGCCGTGCAGCAGGATCACCGGCTGGCCACCTGTCCCATATTGATCGGCAATCAAGGCGTTTTGTTCCGCCCCTTTGAATTCGATCCGTTTTGCGTTCATGTCTCCTCCCAATCTGCACGTACAAGCTGGCGTAAAACCGCCGGTCAAGCATCGACGTTGTTCAAAAACGCCAGGACCCCTTGCTTGTGAACCTTGTCTCCGACGGCCACCATGTGATCCCGCCCAGGGATCTCCAGCACGTCTGCATGCTGCATCAACGCAGCCAATTTGTGCGGCGAACCGGCAATGTCATCCCGGGTTCCAACAGCCACCAAAACCGGCCGTTCGATGCGTGCAATATCGTCTTCGCTGATCTTCTGACGCGAAGAGCGCATGCAAGCCGCAAGGGCCAAGCGGTCGGATTTGGTCTGTTCGGCAAACGCACGGAACGCCCGGCCTGTCCGGTCCGTGACGTCCTGCAGGCGGTCAGCCTCGAGCGCAGCGGCAATCGGCTCCGGGTCCCCCACCCCTTCGATCATGCCATAGCCAAGCCCGCTGAAAATGGCTCGTTTGACCCGCTGCGGATGATTAAGCGTCAAAAACGCACAGATCCGGGCCCCCATCGAATAGCCCATGACATCGGTCTGCTCGATCCCAAGATGGTCGAGCAGTTTCCGGGCGTCTTCCGCCATCATCGGAGCACCGTAGGCCTCCGGGTCGTGGAATTTTTGGCTGTCCCCATGGCCCCTGTTGTCGAGCGCGATCACGCGGCGGCCTTCCTTGATGAAAAGATCGACCCAGCCCGTGTTCTGCCAGTTGACCGCCTTGTTGGAGGCAAAGCCGTGGATCAACAGGATCGGATCCCCTTCGCCCTCGTCCAGATAGGCAATCTGAACACCATCCTGCTCAAAGACCGGCATAAAACTTCCTCTTACGTAAACGTAAAACCCGAATTTCAACCACTGTACTGAGAATGATCTCAATTGGCAAAGCCGGATTTCCACGGGGGTGGCAGCCACAGTTTGGTTGGTGACCGCGGCAAGGTTGCCTCTGTTCAACCGGGCATCAAATCGGTATGGTCCGGCCAAAAGAGCTTGGCGCAACCGCCACAAGAATTGAGGAAGTGATCATGGCAGATCAGGTCGTCCCGCATTTTCAAAACACCAGCGGCCACGATTCCATCGCAATCGGCGCAAAGGAATTCATGTGCATCGGCGCCCATCCGCCGTTCGATCACCCGCATGTCTTCCTCGATATGGGCAGCGAAAAAGAAGTCGTCTGCCCCTATTGCTCAACGCTTTACAAGTACGACGCCACGCTGGCTCCGAACGAATCGTCTCCTTCCGACTGCACCTGGGTGCCGGAAGCTGCGTGAAACTGCCTGATAGACCAGAGCTGTCATGAGCGAGACCGGCACGCCCCCCTCCCCGATCGTCATCGCCGGAGCAGGCATCGGCGGCTTGACCGCCGCTTTGACCTTGCGCCGGGCCGGCCATGAGATCGTGCTCATAGACAAAGCCAAGGCTCTGTCAGAAGTGGGTGCGGGCCTGCAGCTCTCCCCCAACGCGTGTTCGGTCCTCGACGGCTTCGGACTGCTTCAAGACCTCAAAGCACTTGGCCACCAGCCGGATAATCTTCGGGTCTGGTCCGGCAAGACCGGAGATCAGATCTCCAAGGTCAGGCTTGGGTCTTATTTGCTCGAACGGCATGGCCAGCCCTTCATTGTGATCCACCGGGCGGATCTTCAGGGCACGCTTTTGAAAAAGGTTGAGGCGACCGACGGCATCAAATTGATGCTCGGCACCGCCCTCACCGATGCCAAGACGGGCGATGCCGGCAACCTGATGTGTACATATCAGGCAGGCGAAACAACCGGGACACTCAACTGCAAGGCCCTCATCGGTGCGGATGGCGTCTGGTCAACGGTTCGCCGATTGATCCCGAACCACAAAAACGCGCGCTTCAGTGGTCAGGTCGCTTACAGGTCCACACTGCCAATCGACAAAATCCCTGCCAAGTGGCGCAAGGATTCCGGGCTGTGGCTGCACAAGGACAGCCATCTGGTCCATTATCCGATCCGCAGTGGTGAGCAGCTGAACATCGTTGCGCTGGCAACAGAAGACTGGCAGGACGAAACATGGTCGGCACCAGCCGGCAAGGACGAACTCCTGCACCGATTCAAGGACTGGCCAACGGACATCCGCAATCTGCTGAATGGGCCGGAGCGCTGGTTGAAGTGGGCCTTGTGCACGGTCGACGCCAGTGGTCCCTGGACGCATGGCCAGATTGCCCTCCTCGGCGACGCGGCCCATGCAATGCTCCCTTATATGGCCCAGGGCGCGGCTATGGCGATCGAAGATGCTGCCGAGCTTGCGAACCATTTTCCAGTTGAAACGGAAAACACCGCAGCGGCTCTGAGAGCCTATGAGCGGACCCGCAAACCACGCGCGGAACGCATTCAGGAAACCGGCTTTAAAAATGCGAAAACGTTTCACATGTCCGGTCTTCCGGCCACAGCCCGCGACATGGTGATGAAGTTTTCAAAACCAGAGAGCCTTGCGGCCCGCTTTGACTATGTATACGGCTGGAAACCCAACCAAGCATTGCCCTCCTGACCGCCTTCCGCCGTCTTAATCGTGGGGCGGCTCCAAGTTTCTGACGCAAAAGGTTGAGCCGGACCGCAAGCTGCGATAAAGCCAAGCATCCGGATCGAGGGAGCGCTGACATGACAGCTGATGAGGCCGATGACGTTGTAACCGCTGCATTTCTTGTCATCGGCGACGAAATCCTGTCCGGACGCACCAAAGACAAGAATATCGGCTTTCTCGCTGACTATCTGACCGCTCTTGGCATTGACCTCAGCGAAGTTCGGATCGTGCCGGACGTTCAGGCCGAAATCGTCGGCGCTGTGAATGCCCTCCGGGCGAAATACACCTATGTCTTTACGTCAGGCGGCATAGGGCCGACCCATGATGACATCACCGCCGAGGCCGTCGCTGCTGCATTCGACGTGCCGCTGAATCTTGACCCCCGAGCCGTTGCGATCATGGAAAAGCACTATCCGCCGGGTCAGTTCACCCCTGCCCGCCAACGCATGGCGCGGATCCCGGAAGGGGCGGATCTCATTGAAAACAAGGTGTCCAAGGCTCCCGGATTTCGGATTGGCAACGTCCATGTCATGGCCGGTGTACCCGCGATCATGCAAGCCATGATGGATGCGGTGGCGCCGACGCTGCAAACGGGCAAGAAGATGTTGTCTGAAACGGTTGCGGCAAACATGCCGGAGAGCCGGATTGCCGAACGCCTGGCCGCCATTCAGGACGCCCATCCTGAAACTCTGATTGGGTCCTATCCGAAAGCAACGGACGGAAAATTCACCACACAGATCGTAATTCGATCCAGAGACGAAACCATTCTCGCAGCCGCCACACAGGATGTGGCCCGCGCTGTTGACGATCTCTCTGGATGACTTGAAGGAAAAGAAATGGAAAACCCAGCACAAAACAAAGCTTTCCCGGTCTCCTGGGACATGTTCCACCGGGATTCGCGTGCCCTTGCCTGGCGCCTATCGAGCGAAGGGGAATGGAAGGCCATCGTCTGCATTACCCGCGGCGGTCTGGTCCCGGCCGGTATCGTGGCCCGCGAACTTGGCATCCGCACCATCGAGACCGTCTGCATCGCATCCTATCACGACTATGACAGCCAGGGTCGTCTGGAAGTTATCAAACCCGTTGATCCGAAGGTAATCGATCTGGAGGACGGCGAAGGCAGCGGTGTTCTTGTCATCGACGATCTCGTCGACACCGGCAAGACCATGAAAGTGGTCCGGGAGATGCTGCCGAAAGCACATTTTGCAACTGTCTACGCCAAGCCGGTTGGCGTTCCGATGGTCGACACCTTCATCACCGAAGTCTCCCAGGATACCTGGATCTATTTCCCGTGGGATATGGGCTGGCAATTCCAGCCGCCGCTTTCCAAAGACACGGCAGGCTGATTTCAGGCAGTCCGCATCACAATTCGCGGATTATCCTGAGATCCATTCGACGGCTGGTTGACCGAGAGGTTCAACCGGCCGTTTATGTTTTTGGAAGCCTCACGATGATTCTCGCAAAAGCCAAACGGAATCCGGCATGCTGGACAGACGCACATTCTTGATTTCGGCAGCAGCTGCGATCGCAACCGGCTGTTCGGGAAACTCGACTGCCAAACTGCCACCCAAGCCGAGCCTGACCAAGCCGGTCTCGACAGATTATGTGCAGATGTATGCGGCCAGACCGCAGGAGCGTTTTCCTATTCCAGCCGTCGACATTTCCAAGATCGATCCGAAATTTTACAGGCAGGTCGTCGACTACAACTCCTCCGCGCAACCAGGCTCCATCGTTGTGGAGACCCATGAGCGCTTCTTGTACCTGGCGATGGGGGACGGAAAGGCAATGCGTTATGGGGTCGGCATCGGGCGTGACGGCTTTGCCTGGGGCGGGCGGGCGCGGATCGCCCGGAAAAAAGCCTGGCCAACCTGGACCCCGCCCGCCGACATGATCAAACGCCAGCCGAAACTTGCCAAATACAAGAACGGGATGGACCCGGGGTTGGACAATCCCCTTGGCGCGCGGGCGCTTTACATCTTTGAAGGCAACAAGGATACGCTTTACAGGATCCACGGCACATCGGAAACCTGGTCAATCGGCAAAGCCGCCTCGTCCGGCTGCGTCCGTATGCTTCAGCAGGACGTGATTGACCTTTACAACCGCGTGCCGGAGGGAACTCCGATCACGGTCTATCAGGTTTAAGGGCCCAGGCGGAGGGTTTCGGTCAATCGTTGATCGCGACATCCTTCACAGCATCTATCCCGTCGAGGCGGACATCGCAGCCGATGGCATAGGCTTCAACACCCGCGGCCTTGGCAGTTTTGAAAGCCTCGGCATAGTTTGGATCAATGTCAGAGGCGAGTGAAAGCGTATCGCAGTCAGGACGCTGAACCAGAAACACCATCGCCGACCGGTGACCTTCCGCAACCATATCTCCAAGCTCGACCAGATGCTTCGCTCCGCGGGCTGTCACGCTGTCCGGAAACTCGGCAAGACCGGGTTCCCGCATCAGGTGCACGTTCTTCACTTCAACGTAAATCTTGGAGCCATCCGCCTGCTCCAACAGAATGTCGATCCGGGAATTCTTGCCGTATTTCACTTCCCGGCGCAGGGTTTCAAAACCCGCCAACCCCTGAATGCGGCCCGCCACCAGGGCTTCTTCTACCAACTTGTTCGGATGGGCGGTGTTGATGCCGACCAACGCACCATCGGCTTCAATCACTTCCCAAGAATATTTCAGTTTCCGCTTCGGATTGTCGGACGGCGACAACCAGACCCGGGATCCAGGTTCCTTCAGGCCCAACATCGACCCCGGATTGGCACAGTGGGCCGTAACCTCTTCGCCGGTTTCATCGAGAACGACATCCGCCAGAAACCGCTTATAGCGCTTGACGAGGCGGCCGCTGACAAGGGGGACAGAAAACTGCATGAATGACTTCCTGAAGTGATACGCAAACGATCAGAGTGGGTTACTTCGACCAGAAATCCGGGTCGAGCAGAACCAAAACCGTGAACAGCTCCAAACGGCCAACAAGCATGGCAAAGGACAGGAGCCATTTGGCCCCATCCGGCAATGGCGCGAAATGCCCCGCCGGCCCGATCATCGGCCCGAGTCCCGGACCCACGTTGCCGACAGACGTCGCAGCAGCCGAAATCGCTGTCACCAAGTCAAGATCGAAGAACGACAAGGCTACGGTGATCACACCGACAGACCCCAGATAGACCACCAGAAACGCCAAGACCGAGAAGGACAGCTCCGGGGTCAGCCGGGTCCCCGCATATTCTTCCGACATGATCCGGTGTGGCCGAACCATCCGGCGCAAGTGGGCGCGGACCGTGCCGAAAAACACCAGAAACCGGAAAATCTTGATGCCGCCGGTCGTCGACCCGGTACATCCGCCAACAAACATAAGTAGGAAGCAGGTCCCGACAACCGGAGCACCCCATTGTTCGAAATCGCCCAGTGCGTAGCCGGTTCCGGTCACAATGGAGACCACCGTGAAAGTTGCCTTGACCAAGGCCTCGTCGAAATCAAAATCCATCTTGACGCCAAGATGAACCGTGAGGGCCAGGGAAACGATCGCAAGAAATCCGAGGAGTACTCGGACCTGCGGATCCCGCCACAAAAGAAGCGGTTGCCCGCGGAGCGCCTGAATGATCAACACAAACGGCATCGCGCCGATGATCATGAAAACAATGGCGACCCAAGCAGACGAATGGTTCTGGAAATACCCGAAGGACAGGTCATGGGTCGAGTACCCGCCCGTCGCGATCGTTGTCAAAGCATGGTTGAACGCATCGAAGAGCCCCATGCCCGTTGCCAAATAAGCGGCGATACACAAGACGGTAAGGAACAGGTAGGCCAGCCCTAACAGCCGGATCAGTTCAACAGAGCGGCTGACGATCTTTTCTGACCGGTCGGAGCTCTCGCTTTGAAACAGCTGCATCCCGCCAATGCGCAGGAACGGCAGCAAGACGATCGCCATAACGATAATGCCGACGCCGCCCATCCATTGCATGATCGACCGCCAGACCAGCAATCCGGGCGGCAAACCATCCAGACCGGTCAATACAGTGGAGCCGGTCGTGGTAAAACCTGAGACCGCTTCAAACACGGCGTCTGCGTAGCCGATCCCAAGCCAAAGAAAAGGCAAGGCTCCAAAGGCCGGTAGTGTTGCCCAGGCAAGTGTCGTCAAAATGAAGGTCTGCCGAGTGTCGAGACCCTCCTTAAGCGATCCGCCCATGGACAGCGACAACAGCATGCCAAACATGCCGGTTAGCAAGGCAGAAAAGACGAACGCCTGCCAATCTGCATTCTTCTGCGCGACGTCGATGATGGCTGGGACGAGCATGGCGGTCGCAAGACCGACATACAAAAACCCAAGAACGTTCAAAACTGGTCTGAGTGAAATCAAGCGGAACGCACCCCAAAGCCCATATTGCGCGCGCTCCGCAGAGACACACAGTTCAATGTCCTACCGTTATTGCCGACAATTTCCAATGCTTTGCAGCCCTCTTCCCCCGGTTGATCTGTGTAACTCCGAGTTCACATTACGGAATTCGCTAGGGTTGTCCGACACCTACGCCGTTTAGTTTAAAATTGGACCAATCGATTCAGATTTCCGTAGCGTTTGAAGTTTACCCTTGCGTGTTGTCTGCACCGCGGGCTCGCTGCGCGCGAATTTGACAAGGATAGCTGCCATAACACGTTTTGGAATGCACTCGTTGGTGGTCCGAATCAGCCTGATCCTGGGCGTTGCTGTTTTGCTTAGCATCGGCCTTGTTTCCGGTATCAGTTATTTTGAAATAGCAAGGACGACCGAAGAAAATTCGACCATTCGTATTGACCGCGCGGCCAAGACCGCAGCGGCAGTGATCCGGTATGGCACAGACCGCGCAATCGACCCCACAAGCGACGAAAACGGCACGCCGCAAGTCCTGACCTTGACCGCACTCTACAACGGTCCGGCAGACCTGCATCCAAATGCATTGTTTGATGAACTTGTTCTGGCCATTGGCAAGAGCAACCAGGGTGCGGCTAACATCTTCAGCTACTCAGAAAAGACTGGTTTGTTCGACCGGATTGCAACGACTTTCCGCAAGCCGGACGGCAGCATGCCACCACCTTTTGCCATCAAACCTGGCCACCCTGCGTATTCAAACCTCTTAAACGGCGCTCCATTCATTGGGAACGTCCCTGTTCAAGGTCGGCTACGCCTTGCTTATTTAATGCCGATCGTCGATGGCGATCGTGCCCTGAAGGGAGCAGCAGCCGTTGATGTTGGCTGGGCCGATGATCTGACGGTGGCGCAAAACCGGCTCAGCAGGCGCCTTTTCACAGCAGCCGCAGTGGTTCTCTTTGCCGTCATGCTCGTGGGCGGGATCTTGCTGCGCAACCAGATGATGCCTTTGCGCCGTCTCGCCGCCGCCGCCCATAGGCTTGCCTCCGGTCAGCCTCAGGCCTCTTTTCCCTGTGCGGACCGTCCAGATGAAATAGGCGACCTTGCGCACGGCCTAGCCAGGGTAACCGAGCTTCAGGAACGCCTCCATAAGCTGGCCTATGTCGATCCGGTCACAACAGGCGGCAACCGTACGAAGTACTTTGCAGATCTCGCTGACGCTCTGGAAAGCGCAGCCGTTGACAACAGGAAAACGGCCCTGATCCAGCTGGACTTTATCGGCTTTGCAAAAATCAATGATACCTTCGGACAGAAGGCAGGCAACCGTGTCCTGATGCAGACCTATACCCGCCTCCGCCGCCTTTTTGGGGAAAGCGCCAAGGTCTCCAGAATTTCAGCCGATGACTTTTGTATTCTTCTCCCGCTCGAGGAAAGCGGCGAACTTTCCGCTGACTTCGCAGGCCGTATTATTGACGTCCTGTCTAATCCGTTCCAACTGGACGAAGGCGAGATCCGGGTCGATCCGCTCATTGGCATCGCATTGCTGCCTCAAGATGCCCACGATGTCGAAACCGCCCATCGGGTTGCCGGCATTGCCCTGAGGGCCGCCAAGGAAGCCGCCCACCAACAGCATATGTTCTTCTCCGAACCGCTCAATGACCGGGTTCAAAGCGAAATGCTTCTGGAAACCCGCCTCAGAACGGCGCTCGCTACAGGACAATTGGAACTCCACTATCAGCCGCAAGTAAATCCTGCCAACGGCAGTCTGGTCGGTCTGGAATCGCTGATCCGATGGCGGGACGGCCAAGGCAACTGGATACCGCCCTGTGACTTCATTCCCCTTGCAGAAAAGACCGGCCTGATCATCGATCTTGGTCATTACGTGCTCGACGAAGCCTGCCGGCAGGCGGCACATTGGCTCACATCCGGGTTTGAATTCGGGCACATCTCGGTCAATGTGTCTCCGATAGAGTTTCAGCAACCAAACTTTGCAAGCAACGTCAGGAAAATCCTCCAACGGTACCAGCTGCCGCCAAACACGCTGTGCCTTGAAGTCACCGAGAACGTATTTGTCGATACCAGCGAACGGCTAGTTCTCGATCTCCTCTTTGAACTTCAAGCAACTGGGGTTTTGTTGTCGCTGGACGATTTCGGATCAGGATACTCGTCCTTGAGCTACCTGCATAAGCTGCCGTTTCAGGAACTCAAGATTGATCGCGCTTTTCTTCAGGATGCGGACCTCTACCCGCAAAAGAAGCAGCTGTATCAAGCAATTGTCGGGCTCGGCAAAAGCCTTGGCCTCAGGGTCGTTGCGGAAGGTGCGGAGACTGAAGGCGAATACCTGCTAACGGTGGGTTTGGAATGCGACAGCCTGCAGGGTTATTTCTGCGCCCGCCCGCATCCGGCGAAAGACATTCCGGACTGCTGCATATCCATTGGTGAAGCACTGAATTCCGACCGTCTGCAATCTATCCGCAAACGCGCTTAAATCCCCGCGATGGAAGCGCATTGGCGCTACCTGGCCTCGGACTCCTATTTATGACGACATCAGTTGTCGGTCTCTGTCATGGACAGAAGGAAATCGGCTCTCGCCTGATCAAGACGCGGCAAATTCTGCTGGAGCCGGTTCCACGCTTCAGTTTTCGTACTGTTTTTCGAAAACGCGAGATAGATATCTGACACGCCAACCGGCTGGGCAAAGGGAGCGACTGTGTCCAGATCGATCCGATGTGCTTCCTCAATCGTCATGAGATGCGGCGCAACGAAACCATCGAGCCTTTCAAGATGCACCGCAGTCAGCAATTCCTCCAGGCTGTCCCGTGACGCGATCCGGGTCTTGCCACTCTCTTCAAGCGCCCGGAAATTTGGATGCATGCGCCCGCTTGCAATTTTTCCAATGGACAGACCGTGCAATTGGGTTACGTCACCGGTGAAATCGTAGGACGGGTTTTTCCTCGCGAAAATCATCATTTCAAATTGGGTGATTGGATTGGTTGGATAGTTGAGCCAATCCTCCCGTTCCGGTGTGTAAACCACCGGAAAAATAAGGTCCGCCGCGCCCTTGCGCACCTCGAGCTGAGCGCGGGGCCAGCTGGTTACTTCAAAATGGACCTGAACGTCCGATTCCGCTGCAGCTGTTTTGACCAGATCAACAAGCAGTCCGCGCGGCTCGTCATCCGGGCCGATTGAAAGATATGGCGGGGTTGAAAAGCCAACGATCAGCAATCTGTTCTCGTCGGCAAGGCTTAAGCCGCCAAACACCAAGGACAGCCACATTCCGGAAAGACATGCCAAGATCCGAAAAGCCAAATAACTGCTCCGCAACCGAGGGCTGAACATCACCGATATCTACCGTAACGGAAATTTCGTTAATGCAAAACTGACAAGAGGTTAAAAACAGGAGCAGACTTTTCCGCAACTCTGGCAGGTCAACACACCTTTAAAGTGCATTACCTCGAAAACTCGTCTAAATATGTGCAATAAGTTCCCTCCCCGTCCCTATGAGGATTGAGTTGCGGGCGTTTTTTCCTTCGGCTGCAGCGCTTCCGCTCTTGTCACCCCATTTCCCTGCCCAGCCGTTGGAGGTGCTTGTCCGGACAGCGATCACCTATGACGGAAAAGCCTGTCCCGCTGTCACCAGTGGGAGTTTTGGTAAGTTCGCCCAGAGGCGTTGGCATCGTTGCGCCGGCCGGTTCCGGTTTTGCTTTTGCGATAGGCTGGAAGTGCCAAATGTGTAGGGACCAGGTTCGTTTTGTCAGGCAGTTACCCGGGCATCATGAACGTCTGTATTCGTGCTGCGAACCACCCTGTTACGCCCGGTTTCTTTCGCTTTGTACAAAGCTTCATCCGCAGATTGCAGGACCTCAACCAATGGCCGTGAGCCGTCGAAAACTTCCAGACCGACGGACACGGTGCAGTTCAGTTCCCTGCCGGAAACCAGAACGTCCTGCCTTTCAACAGCGCAGCGAATGGCCTCGGCCCGCATTTCAGCATGCTGAATGCTCGTATCAGGATAGAACGTCACGAACTCTTCCCCGCCAAAACGCGCCGCAGAACCGTCAGGACGGGTGTTGTCCTTGAGGATATTTGCAACCTCGCGAATGATGAGATCGCCTGCAAGGTGCCCGTGTGTGTCGTTGATCTCCTTGAACCTGTCGATATCGAGCACCATGACAAAGCCCGTATTCGTCTGGCCGGATTGTTCAAATTCCTCTAGGAAGGCAACTCTTGTCAGCAGGCCGGTCATTTGATCATGTCGCACAAGATGGGCGAGCTGTTCGTTGAGCTTGTGAATGCGCAACATCAGTTTCCCGACCCAGAGAGTTGTGACAGGTGCAACCAGCAACGGCACTGTTACGGCCGGAATGAGCGCGGCTGTCTCCAAGCCGTTCGGCGCGAAGATCCAAGTCAACAGCAAAGAGGCGGCAACGGAAACAAAAGTCACCAGCAAAACGAAAATCAACATTTCCGTTTCGTTTTTGACCGTCATCTCGCCTCCTGACCGCATTGCAGACGGACGCCGCCTGCAATTGTTGTGGGTACCAAGCTGGCCTCATCCATAAACGGTATTGGTTGCAACTTGGTTAGACGCCCAGCGAAACCGGCCCGCCGTCTCCAGTTATATGTGGTTTCAGACATCAACGGAGCTATTGTGATGCAAATAGCGTGTTCAGAACGGAACCGCCATCACCACCACCGAACACCGCCAGTGTTCCGGTTTGGACAACGCCGATCCAAGCCACAGCAGCTTCTAGTCACTCTGTTGACTGCCAGGGTTGAGCCTGGTTTTTCTAAATAGCCGCCTGTGAACTAGGATCGCAGCCGTTTATGGCTCGGAAGCAGTGGTATGGCCGAGGGGGCAAATTCGAGTGTTCGGTGAACTTCAGGAAATTTACAAACGGCCTGATCCCTTCAGCGTCTATACCGCTGAAGAACTCTGGACAAATGAGCACCGCTCAAAAAACATGCTGCGGTTTCATCTTGACGGCGCAATAGACGTTTCTTCACGCAATTCCGGGTTTCTGGAACAATCGTCCAGGTGGATTGCGAACCACTTCAACCTCCGCAAGGGAAAATCGGTGTGCGACTTTGGATGCGGACCAGGTCTCTACACCTCCCGCTTTGCACGATCGGGCGCACAGGTCACCGGCATCGATTTTTCATTGAATTCTATCAGGCATGCGCGTGCGCAAGCGCAGCACACAGGAACACCTATCAACTACATGCATGGCAATTACCTCGATTTCCGGACAGATGAGCAGTTTGATCTCATCACGATGATCATGTGCGATTACTGCGCATTGAGCCCGGCACAGCGCCAGCAACTGCTCACCATATGGCGTGACAGCCTTGCCAATAGCGGCGCTGTTCTCCTGGACGTGTACTCCATGACCGCCTACAGGGGCCGGAAAGAGGCAAAGTTCTGCGAAAAAAATCAACTCGGCCACTTCTGGCACACGGACGATTACTACGCCTTTGTCAACACATTCAAATATGACGATGAAGCCGTGATACTGGACAAGTACTCCATCTTTCCGGAACACAGCAAGGCTGAAACGGTCTATAACTGGCTCCAATACTTCTCCCCTGAAAGCCTGGCTGACGAAGTGTCTGGGGCTGGTCTAAAGCTCGAACAGATTTTCGGAAATGTTGCGGGCACAGAATTCTGCGACCGGGACGATGAATTCGCAGTTGTTCTGACCAAATAGGGATAACACCCCCGCATTGGGACGCAGAGACGACGGTGTGAAGTTGGCGGGATAATTTAAACTTTGGCAAAAGAAAACACGGAACAACAGATAGGCCCCTTCCATGACTTTGCGGCGCAGACGCGCCACGTCCAGGAGCTGTGTTTTGAGTGAGATTTCAAGGGATGACCGGCCGACCAGGTGCATTTCAAGAACCGGTCGTTGTTACCTCCCCCCCTCCAGTCATGCAGTTGGGGTAAATTGTGGAGTGGATACCGTGATTTCAGAAACAAAAAGCCGGCTAGAGGCCGATTTGAATCTCTTCGGGATATAGTATTGGTGCGGGCGACGGGACTCGAACCCGTACAGCCTAGGGCCGAGGGATTTTAAGTCCCTTGTGTCTACCAGTTCCACCACGCCCGCAGTACCTACAGCAAATCCCCTAGAGACTTTGCACCGTTTCTGCAAGCCAGCAGCGCGGTTTTCAAATGTTGTTTCTTTCCCGCCCGACACTTCGAGGACTGGAAATTGCCACCTACGGACTGTATGTGGACTAAAAGATCATGGTACGCTCCAATGTGATGCAGCCGACTGGCTGCGCTGGGAGCCCAGAAGCGAGAACACAACTTTATGGTCACCTACATCGATGCCGCCGATGCTCCAATGAAGAACACGGGTCAGGTGCGCCTTTACGGGCCGGAAGACTTTGACGGCATGTTGAAGGCCGGGCAGCTGACGGCATCTTGCCTCGACGCGCTGGCCGATATGGTCAAACCGGGTGTAACCACGCAAGAAATCGACGATTTCGTCTACCAGTACGGAATGGACCACAACGCGATCCCAGCCACGCTAAACTATCGCGGGTATACAAAATCATCTTGCACATCGATCAACCATGTAGTGTGTCACGGCATACCGAACGATAAGGCTTTGCGGGAAGGTGATATCGTCAACATCGACGTGACGTATATCCTTGACGGCTGGCACGGCGATTCCAGCAGGATGTATCCGGTTGGGCAACTAAAACGCGCTGCAGAGCGTTTGATCGACGTAACCTATGAATCCCTGATGCGCGGCATTGAGGCGGCCAAACCGGGCAACACGACCGGTGATATCGGCGCGGCCATCCAGACTTATGTCGAGGCGCAACGCTGCTCCGTTGTCCGCGATTTCTGCGGTCATGGTCTTGGGCGGCTGTTCCACGATACGCCAAACATCCTGCACTACGGACGGCCCGGCGAAGGCGTGGAACTGAAACCCGGCATGATTTTCACAATCGAACCTATGGTCAATCTCGGACGGCCAAACGTGAAGGTCTTGAGCGATGGCTGGACGGCGGTCACGCGCGACCGCTCATTATCTGCCCAGTTTGAACATTCCATCGGCATTACGCCAGACGGGTGTCAGAGTTTCACAACGTCCCCCAAAGGCATCCACAAGCCGGGACTGCCCAACGCCTAAGGAGGCTCATGAGCGAACCGGACGCCGGTTTCTCCGAAAAACCATCGGCAGATACCGGCACAAAAGGACACCGCCAAAGGCTGCGGGAACGGTTTCGTAAAAGCGGTGAGAACAGTCTCGCCGACTATGAGCTTCTGGAGTTTCTTTTATTCTCTGCCCTGCCCCGTCAGGACACCAAACCGATCGCCAAGGCCCTGTTGAAACGCTTTGGCTCGTTTTCTGCCGTTTTATCTGCGCCGCGTCCGAGACTAAAGGAAATCAAGGGCTTGTCGGACAACAGCATCGACACTCTGCACGCCATTCACGCCGCCATCGCCAGATTTCATACCGCAGAACTGAGGGAACGGGAGCTGCTCGATTCCTGGTCCAAGGTGATGGACTATCTGCAAGCTCGAATGGCTATGTCCGAAGTTGAACAATTCCGTGTTCTCTTTCTCGACAAAAAGAACGGGCTGATTGCCGATGAATTGCAGCAAACCGGCACCGTTGACCATACGCCCGTTTATCCGCGAGAGGTGGTACGCAGAGCTTTGGAACACGGGGCAACGGCGATCATTCTGGTCCACAACCATCCCTCAGGAGACCCCACGCCCTCGCGGGCGGATATCCAAATGACGCGGCAATTGGTCGACATCGCCAAACCCCTTGGCATTGAGATCCATGATCACATAATCGTCGGCCTCAGATCACAGGTGAGTTTCAAGGGACTACAACTGATATAGCGTTTGGTTCGCGCCAAAGCCTGAATCGATAGCTTCAAGAATGGATACAAAGCCTTCTGCCCCAAACGTTTTTGGGCATCGCTGAATTTTTTACTAAATGTATTTTTAACCAACAATGTCGGTCAATCCTTAACTGTCGTCACCAATAATGCACCTGTCAAACAGGGCTAGTTAATGCAGACCAAGCTGAAGAACTCAGGTGGGCGGATCGCCAATGTCATCATCATACCGTTGGTGACACTGGTCTTTCTGTCCGTTGTCGGGATCTTCTTCCTGATGCACTGGTCCGCACGCATCTCCGATGAAAGTGCCGAGCAATCACAGCTGCAATTGATTTCCGGAGCACTGCAACTGGTTTCCGATGACCTGGCACGCCAGCAATCCGGTGTTGCGACCTGGGATGCCGCTTTTCACATCACGAACGCGCCCAATCTGGATCAGGAGTGGGTGTTCGACAACATGACCCATTGGCTCTACGCCAACCACGGATTTACAAAATCAGCCGTGGTTGGAAAGGACTATGCCGTCAAGGCGCTGTTTGCACACGACCACAACAACGGTTGGCTCACCCCGGACCTTCTTTCCCGATTGACGCCCGCTATTGCGAAGGTACGGGCCCGTTACATCATATCGTTCCGCAAACTGCCCTCCGGCCTCTTCAGTTATGAACCCAGCCAGTGGAACCAGCGCTATTCCATCTATGAGACCGGCGTCGTTTCAGTGAAGGGTGAACCACATCTTTTCTCCGTTGCAGCAATAGCTCGGCAGATACAGTCGGTTACCCCCTTGAGAACCCCGCCGACCGTGGTTGTGAGCCTCGCCCCGCTTCGGGGTGAAAAAATGTCCGAAATCATGCACATGACCCGACTGGATGGCTTCATCCTTGCGCAAAAACAGACCGATCGTGACGGCATCGGACAGCTAAAACTGCGCGGCCCCACCGGAGGACCGGTCGGCGTCATTGCCTGGCAAGTGGACCAGCCAGGCACGCAGATGCTAAACCGCATCAACCCGTTCCTTGGCATGGCCGCCTTCATGATTACGGCGGTGGTTATCGCCGTTGCCATATTCACCCGTCATATGACCAGGCGCCTTTCGAAAAGTGAAGCGCAGGCCGTGCACACCTCGCGCCATGACGCACTGTCAGGCTTGCCCAACCGCGCCCATTTCCACCGGTTGTTGACGGATATGCTTCAGGACAGCAACAGCCGCGGGATGGAAACCGCAGTCGTCTACATCGACCTCGATCATTTCAAGGACATCAACGACACGCTGGGCCATTCGGCCGGAGACATGGTCATCGTCGCCGTTGCCAAGCGCCTCACCCACGTCTTGAGTGACAACGGCATTGTTGCGCGGATCAGTGGCGACGAATTTGCCATGGTGATTCCCAACTCCAAAAGCGACGAGTGGCTGGAATACATTCTCGATCAAATCCAGGACGAAATCTCCCAACCGATCAAAATCGGTGCCCGCGAACTGCATGCAAGCTTGTCCATAGGCGCGGCCGTTGCGCCCCGCGATGGCATTGACCCGGACGAGTTGCTGCGCAAAGCGGATATTGCCCTTTACGATGCGAAAGCCAACGGCCGGAACAGACGTTCCTTCTTCGAAGCCAACATGGAGCACCATGTTCAGTCGAAGGACAAGCTATCGCGCGAATTGCGGATGGCGCTGAAGAACGACGAGCTCAGCCTCGCCTATCAGCCGCAATCCGATACCGCCGCCCAGCGTATTGTATCCGTCGAAGCTCTCGCCCGCTGGACCAAGGAAGACGGTACCGTCGTTTCTCCGGCACAGTTCATTCCGGTGGCCGAAGAAACCGGTCTGATCAACGAACTCGGTCTTTGGGTCTTGAACAAAGCCTGCGCCAAGGCCCACGACTGGCCGGACGTCGTCATGTCGGTCAACGTCTCGCCCAACCAGTTCAAGCACCCACGCTTCGTCGAAAAGGTCATGGCGATCCTGGCCACGAACAACCTGGCACCTCAGCGCCTGGAAATCGAAGTCACGGAAAGCGTTTTTGCCGGCCGGAACGACACGGTTTTGAAGTCTCTGCGGCGTTTGAAGAACCTCGGGATCAAGGTTGCTCTGGATGACTTTGGGTCTGGATACTCAAGCCTCAGCTACCTGCGTCGATTTCCATTTGACACCTTGAAAGTGGATCGTGATTTCCTGTCTGACATGGACGGCAATCCAGAGGCAGAGGCAATCATCGTATCCATCATTCAACTCGGCAAGGCTCTAGGAATGACGATCGTTGCCGAGGGCATTGAGACCATCGAGCAGATCCGGTTCCTCCAGGCCCACGGCTGTCATCGCATGCAGGGCTATTTCATTTCTCAACCGCTCAATGAGGCGGACCTTGCGCAGTTCCTTGAGGACTTCAAGAAGGAACATGGCGGCGATTTCGGACGCGAATTTGCGTTCAAGATGCGCGCAGCAGAAGTCTGACCGTCTGTTGCTTCAAGTTGCCGTCGGCAGGCACGCGTCCATTTTTTCCGAAAACTCGGTGAAACAGGAAAACGGCGCATGGCGTGCCTGTCCCTCAGCAAGGTCTTGGCAGATCCTAAGACCCGATTGTCCATATTCAGACAGCACGCGGTCACGAAACCAGGCACTGTGCTGGGCGGCCCGGCGTGTCTCCAACCGGCCATCGCTTTGCAGGAATTCGAGATGCGCCTTTACCTGCTCGATCAGCGCCGTCATCCCCTCTCCTGTTTGCGAGGAGACAAGCCCGACAGGGACGGTCCAATTCTTTGAACCCGAAGGTGACAGCGTCAGCGCACCTTTGACGTCTGCAGCTGCACGCCGTGCTGCAGCCCCCATATCAGCCTTGGTCACAGCGACCACATCCGGTAGTTCCATGATGCCGGCCTTCATGAATTGAAGGCTGTCACCTGATCCTGGCTGGATGCACAGGAGAACAGTGTCGGCGGCCTGCTTGAGATCCCCTTCAGACTGGCCGATACCGACAGTTTCCACGATCACATGATCGAACGCGGCCCTCAGAACCGCGATGGCAGCAACCGAATGATCCGACAGCCCGCCAAGCCGATCGCGCGCAGCCATGGAGCGCACAAAAATCCGATCGTCATTGGGGTCGGTTTTCAGTCGGGTCCGGTCTCCTAGCAGCGCACCGCCGGTGATTGCAGATGATGGGTCGACCGCAAGAACAGCAACACTGCCGCCAGCATTCCGGAACGCACGAATGAGCGCATCGGTCAGCGTTGACTTGCCAACGCCCGGCGGGCCGGTCAGTCCAAGGACATGGCCTTTGCCCTGAGCGGCAATCCGATCCAGAAATGCTGCCGTCTCCGGTTTATCGGCGTCCGTTTCGATCCGGGTGAGAACACGGGATAAAACCCGTTTCCCACCGGATCTCAAGGCATCGAGGTCCGGAAAAGGCTCAGGCATGACGCCAGCCTCTTTCACCAATGCGCTGCAAAGGCCTGCTCATCAGTTCGCGGACGCCTTGCGCAGGGCAGCTTGTGCCGCGGCCAAACGCGCAATCGGCACCCGGTAAGGCGAACAGGACACATAGTCCAGATCGACGCTCTCACAGAAAGTGATTGAAGAGGGATCACCCCCATGTTCACCGCAGATGCCGAGCTTTATGTCCGGACGGGTGGACCGGCCCCGCTCGACACCGATCTTGATCAGTTCTCCAACCCCTTCCGGATCCAGCGACACGAATGGATCCTGCTCAAGGATGCCTTTCGTCTGATACGTTCCAAGGAAGGACGCCGCATCATCACGAGAAATCCCAAACGTTGTCTGCGTCAGATCGTTCGTGCCGAAGGAGAAGAACTCAGCGCTTTCAGCAATCTCAGCCGCCTTGAGCGCAGCGCGCGGCAACTCGACCATTGTGCCCACCTGATAGGTCAGCTCTGCACCGGTTTCTTCCGTGACGGCCTTGGCCATTGCCTCAATGCTGGACCGGACGAGATCCAGCTCGCCCTTTAGCCCGACGAGCGGCACCATAATCTCTGGAACCACCGGCGCCCCCGTAGCCTTCGCCGCAGCGACGGCAGCTTCGAAGATTGCCCTTGCCTGCATTTCCGCGATTTCCGGATAGGACACCAGCAACCGGCAGCCACGATGGCCGAGCATCGGGTTGAATTCTTCGAGCGACAACGCACGATCACGCAAAAGTTCTGGATCCGCGCCCATCGCCGTCGCAACGTCCTTCAGTTCCTCATCCGTCTTCGGCAGGAACTCGTGAAGCGGCGGATCGAGAAGACGGATCGTAACCGGCAGGCCGTGCATAATCTCAAAGAGATCCGTGAAATCCTGACGCTGCATTGGGAGCAGCTTAGCGAGTGCCGCGCGGCGGCCTTCCTGGGTTTCAGCAAGGATCATTTCACGAACCGCAAGGATGCGATCACCCTCAAAGAACATATGCTCAGTCCGGCACAGACCAATGCCTTCGGCGCCGAATTCACGCGCGACCTTGGCGTCCTGCGGCGTTTCCGCATTGGTCCGGACAGTCATTCGGCGGCCGCGATCCGCCCAGCCCATCAACGTCCCGAAATCACCGGAGAGTGTCGGCTGCAGCATCGCCACTTCACCGGCCAGTATCTGACCAGTGGCCCCGTCGATCGTGATGATATCGCCTTCTTTGAGCTGCCGTCCGCCGACGTTGATTGTTTGATTGCGATAGTCAATCCGCAGCCCACCGGCTCCGGCTACACAGGGTTTGCCCATGCCGCGCGCAACAACGGCTGCGTGGCTGGTCATGCCGCCGCGGCTGGTCAGAATGCCTTCAGCGGCATGCATGCCGTGGATGTCTTCCGGGCTGGTCTCAACACGAACAAGGATGACCTTCTTGCCATCGCCCTTGGCTTGTTCTGCAGCATCCGATGTGAACACGATTGCACCCGATGCCGCACCGGGAGAGGCCGGCAGCCCGGTCGACAGGATGTCACGCTCAGCCTTCGGATCGATGGTCGGGTGCAACAGCTGATCAAGTGCGCCAGGCTCGACACGGAACACAGCTTCTTCTTCTTCCAGCATGCCTTCTGCGACCATATCTACCGCGATCTTAAGCGCCGCCTTGGCGGTCCGCTTGCCCGCGCGGGTCTGCAGCATCCAGAGCTTGCCTTGCTCAATTGTGAATTCCAGATCCTGCATGTCTTTGTAGTGGCGTTCCAGCTTGTCGCAGTAAGTCTGGAACTCCGCGAAAGCCTCCGGCATTAAAGCTTCGAGCGACGGATTGGAAGACCCGGCCTCAATGCGAGCCTTTTCGGTAATGTCTTGCGGTGTCCGGATACCGGCTACAACGTCTTCGCCCTGCGCGTTGACTAGGAACTCACCATAAAGGCTGTTCTCGCCGGTGGACGGATTACGGGTGAAGGCAACGCCAGTGGCGGAATTCTCGCCCATGTTGCCGAAAACCATGGCCTGAACGTTCACAGCTGTGCCCCATGAGGCCGGCAAATCGTGCAAACGCCGGTAGGTGACCGCACGCGGTGTCATCCAGGAGCTGAAAACGGCACCAATTGCGCCCCAGAGCTGCTCTTGCGGGTCCTGCGGAAACGGTTTGCCCAGCTCTGCTTCGACCAGTGCCTTGAACTTCTCGATGATGCCCTGCCAGGCCTCTGCGGTGATTTCTGTATCCAGAGTGAGGTCGTTGCGTTCCTTGTATTCCTCAAGGATGTCTTCGAACTCGTGATTGTCGACGCCGAGAACCACATCGGAATACATCTGAATGAAGCGACGGTAGCTGTCGTAAGCAAACCGAGCGTCTCCGGATTCGCGGGCAATCGCTTCCACGGTGCCGTCGCTGAGGCCCAGGTTGAGGACCGTGTCCATCATTCCAGGCATGGACGCACGGGCACCGGAGCGAACAGACACCAGAAGCGGCCGGTCAGGATCGCCGAACTTCCGGCCAGTTACTTCACCAACCTTGTCCATTGCCGCGGCCACCTCAGCTTCGAGCGCTGGCGGATAGGACTTCTCGTTGTCGTAATAATAGGTGCAGACTTCGGTGGTGATCGTGAATCCGGGGGGCACCGGCAGACCGAGGCTGCTCATCTCGGCAAGGTTCGCCCCCTTGCCACCGAGCAGGTTGCGCATGTCTGCTGCGCCTTCTGCAGAACCATTGCCGAACCCATAGACCCACTTGGTCATATTCCAATTCCTCCGCATGGTGCCGGGAGTACTTTCGCCCCCGCCTGATATTGCACCGCACATACCTGCTACGGTGTTGAAAGAGCATCAAGTCCTTTTTACCGGAAACCCGCCCTTTTAAGTCGTTAGTCTATGTTTTTCCAACGCAGGGCAAAGGCGAAAGGATTTAAACCCTCAGAAAGTTATCCCCCTCACCTTGCCGCTCAGCCTTAATAGCGCCATTGTCGGTTTTCATACAGATGCGTCCCCCCAAACGGGAGCAATCAATTCTGCGAGGACCAATGACACAGTTGACCGGCGCCATTTCGAAGTCGATCCGAAAGCCGCTCAAATTGAAACTTCTGGCTCTTGCGAGCGCTGCTGCTCTGCTTCCGGCGACTGTTCTAGCAGACACAAATGCACAAGACGGCATTCCAAGAACGCTTGGAACTCCTGCCGAACTTCCCTTTACGCTGTCTGGCAGCTATCTTTCCGGTCGCCTCGCAGGCTTTCAAAAAGATTTTGCCCAAGCTGCTGCTTTTTATGAAGAAACCCTTGCCGCAGACCCATCAAATCCGATGTTGCTGGAGCGAACTTTTCTACTGAAGCTCGCAAACGGTGATGTGGACGATGCGATCCGCTATGCCGCCGATCTCGACCGAGGCGTTCAGCGGAATTTCCTGGCGCAGCTTGTCTTGGGCGCAAAGGACGTACGCGACGGTAATTATGGCGCCGCGATCGAGCTGCTGAAGGAGGGCCGGAATGGTCCACTGGCTCAGTTATCCGTCGGTATCGCACGCGCTTGGGCTTATTACGGCGCCGGCCAAATCGACGAAGCGGCCAAGACCATCGACAACCTACGCGGGCCCGAGTGGTTCGATGTCTTCAAGGAAACCCACAAGGCGCATCTTCTATTTACAGCCGGCCGGAACGAAGCAGCCCTTGAGGCCATCGAAAAAGCCTATGAGATGGATCAAGGGGCCATCCGCGTCGTTGACGCCCACGCCCGCCTCCTCGCGGCCAATGGTCGCCAGCAAGATGCGCTGAAGGCGCTGGATCAGTTCGACCGGCAATACCGCGGCCATCCACAATTGGACCGGACCCGTGAGATGATCGTGTCAGGCGCTGTCATCCCGCCGACTGTTAGCGACCCAGCTGTCGGCATGGCGGAGATCCTATACGGCCTCGGCGCCGTGATCGGTCGTGACGGCGGAGAGGAACTGTCGACCTCCTACCTTCAGCTGGCACTGTACCTTGATCCGGCTGCAGAATATGCAGCGGTCGCGCTCGGCAACGTCTTTGAGCGGATGGATCAGCCTGACCGTGCCATCGAAGCCCTCATGATGGTGCCTGACGACAGTGCCTTGAAGCGGGAAGCCGAAATTCAAGTTGGGCTGAATTTCAATGCTCTTGATCAGGTGGACGAGGCCCGCGCTCATTTGGCGGCGCTCATCGAAAACGACCCGGGTGATTTGGAAGCCGGGATTGCTCTGGGCAATGTTCTGCGGTCCCACGAACTCTATGAGGAAGCTGAGAAGGTTTACTCAGCGTCCATCGACACAATCGAAACGCTTGAGCAACCGCACTGGCTGATCCTCTACTTCCGCGGCATCAGCCGGGAGCGCTTGGGTAAGTGGGACGAGGCCGAAGCCGATTTCCGCAAAGCGCTTGAGTTGGAAGAAGATCAGCCTCTGGTCCTGAACTACCTCGGATATTCTCTTGTGGATCAGGGCCTGAAGCTTGATGAAGCACTGGAGATGATCAAGACGGCCGTAGAGCTGCGGCCAACCGATGGTTACATCGTCGACAGTCTGGGCTGGGTCTATTACCGGTTGGGCCGCTATGAGGAAGCTGTTACGGAACTGGAACGGGCCATTGAGCTGCGGCCGGCCGATCCCGTGATCAACGACCATTTGGGCGATGCCTATTGGAAAGTTGGACGGCGCAACGAGGCGCGCTTCCAGTGGAACCATGCCCGAGATCTTGACCCCGAAGAGGATGAACTTCCCAAAATCCTCGACAAGATAGAGAACGGTTTGCCGGACCCAGCGAACACGGACGCCGCGAACGCTGCAAGTGACAACAACGGCGGCTGACCGGACGGATCATGCCAGACCACAAGCAAACGGCTGTCAGGGCAGAACTCGCCCGGGCTAAAGTGAACCTTGCACTTCACATCACCGGTCAACGCAATGACGGCTATCATTTGCTGGAGTCGCTCGTTGCTTTTCCGCAGATAGGTGACCGGATTGCTCTTGAGCCGTCCGAGAAACTGGAGCTGGTCATCGACGGCCCGTTTGCCCGGGAACTGGGTCTAGCTGGAGACAACAACCTGGTCTTACGCGCAGTCCGGGGATTTGCCGAAAGGGCAAAGATCGACGCCCCGTCGGTCAAAATCACCTTGACCAAGCGGCTGCCGGTCGCCTCCGGCATCGGCGGCGGGTCCAGCGATGCTGCCACCACGCTCCGCCTTCTGGAGGACGTGACCGGCATTTATTTGAGCGATGAAGATCTTCATGAACTCGCCGCATCGCTCGGCGCGGATGTTCCAGTTTGCCTCAGCCCCGAACCGCAAGTGATGCGGGGGATCGGCGACGACCTCGCCGCAGCCCCTCTCCTCCCTGATTGCGGCATCATTCTCGTCAATCCGAAGGTCACCCTCGAAACGCCGGATGTCTTCAAAGCCTTGGACAAGAAGAACAATCCGCAGCTGGCAACAATGCCGGATGCGTTTGATGATATTGCCGCGCTGTTTGCCTATTTGACGAACAGCCGCAATGATTTGCAAACGCCTGCCATGTCGGTCTGTGGCGCCATCGGTGAGGTCTTGAATTTCCTGCAAGGGGACAGCCGGATCCTTTTTTCACGAATGTCCGGATCCGGGGCGACTTGTTTCGGCCTGTGTGCCCCAACCGAAATGCGCGCAATTGAAACCGATCTACGCACCGCGCATCCCGACTGGTGGATCGCCTCTGGACCGTTGAGCTGAGAAAAGCACCACTTAAAATCAAAACGGCGCCCCAAAAGGACGCCGGATTGAGTCAGCAACTAGCCTCTAGAGCAATCAACTAACACGCGCGATGCAGAACGCCACAGCATCTGCAAGCGCATCCGTGTGAGCACCCGCTGGCAATTGATCCAACGCTTTGAGGGCATTGTCGCCATAGGTCCGGGCCCGCTGAACGGTTTCTGAAATCGCATCGTATTTCTTCAAGAGCTCGATGGCCTCGGCGAGATCAGCATCCGTGACATTGTCGCCTTCCATACAGCGCTTCCAGAACGCCCGATCCTGATCGGTGCCGCGCGCAACAGCAAGCACCACCGGTAGGGTAATCTTGCCTTCACGGAAATCGTCTCCAACATCCTTGCCGAGATCCGCAGACGATCCGCCGTAATCGAGCGCATCGTCCACCATCTGAAATGCGTATCCGAGCTCCAAGCCGTAGGTCCGTGCTGCCTTGCGCATAACGTCGTTTTGGCCGGCGATTTCCGGACCGACCTCCGCTGCGGCAGCAAACAAAGCTGCGGTTTTCGCCTCGATGACCCGCAGATACTCGGCTTCTGTCGTCTCGATGTTTTTCGACGCACCGAGCTGAAGAACTTCACCTTCAGCAATGATGGCCGATGCTTCGGAGAGAATGCGCAGTGCTTCCAAAGAGCCAGTGTCGACCATCATCTTGAACGCCTGGCCCAGGAGATAATCCCCAACCAGAACACTCGCCTGGTTGCCCCAAAGCTTGCGGGCTGCCAGTTTGCCTCGGCGCATGTCGCTTTCATCGACTACATCGTCATGCAGCAGCGTTGCTGTGTGCATGAACTCCACACTGGCTGCGAGAATCACATGTCCGTTGCCCTGGTATCCAAACATGTCTGCGCAGGCGAGCGTCAGCATCGGGCGCAGGCGTTTGCCGCCGGATGAAATCAAATGCTTTGCGATTTCCGGGATCAGATCCACATTGGACCCGGCCTTGGAAAGGATCAGTTCATTCACGTCTGCCATGCCAGGCGCCACCAGATCCACAAGGGGTTGGATGCTTGCGCGAGGCGTTGCGTTGTCAGACAAGGTTGCGACCACGGCCACTGACGGCACTCCTGTTACGATTTGTGCGGACAATATGGCGCGAATGTCTCCGGGGCAAGCCGCCAATCCGTTGACAAACTGTTGAAATGCCACAATCAGCATATTTTGCTGTAAAGCAATTCCTTAGAGAGCGTCCAGCAGCAGCGCGGGGCAAAACCGGCAAGGGTCAGATTTATAATGGAAGAACTTGTAAGAACAAACGATCCTGTCCTGATCTCGTTTCTGGAATCGCTGCTTGGCGAGGCTGATATCAAGCATTTTGTCGCAGACGGCAACATGAGCATTCTGGAAGGCTCACTCGCCATGATTCCACGCAGGATCCTCGTCGACAGCGATCAGATTGAAAAAGCGCGCATGCTCGTGCGCGAAGCGGGTTTGGAACACGAGCTGCGCCTTGAAAGCGAATGACAGCGGATATGACGGACCAGCTCCAACCATCCGAGACCGACGGCAAACTTGATACCACTCGAGACGCCTTTTTGGGCGGCAAGGTCTATGTGCACCAGCCCAAACATGGCCGCCACCGCGCGGGACTTGATGCGGTTTACCTCGCTGCGGCTTTGCCCGATGGATTGAGCGGTCACATTGTGGACCTCGGCGCAGGTGTCGGAACCGCAGGGTTTTGTGCAGCTGCCCGCTTGCCGAAGATTACAGTGACAGCAGTAGAGCTCGATCAGACTGTTCTCGAACTCGCGCGGGAAGGACTAAACGATCCTGCAAATGCCTCATTTGCAGATCGCGTCCATCTCTTGGAAGCTGATATCACGGCTAAGGGAAGTGTGCGCCATGCAGCGGGACTTAGGTCCGGCATGGCTGATCACGTCATCATGAACCCGCCTTACTATGAGGCGAACCGGTTCCGTGCCTCGCCCAAGACGGCCCGCGCGGGAGCACACATGCTCGATGAACGGGGCCTGGAGCCCTGGGTGAAAACAGCAACGGACATCGTGAAAGTTGGCGGCACACTGACCATCATCTTTCGCGCAGATGGCTTAAGTGAAATTCTGAACGTCCTCTCTGGCCGGTTTGGCGCGATTGACGTTCTCCCCTTGCGGCCACGTCCTGACGCAGCCGCAACACGTGTTCTGGTTCGGGCAGTGCGGGCGAGCAAAGCTCCGCTCACACTGCTGCCGGGCTTCGTTCTTCACGACGGACCGGAAAACGAATTCACACCGGAGGCGAAATCCATCTTACGGGATGGTCAGGGGCTCGGCATTCCGCTCCGCCGCTGACAGCTGACGCTCTAGTGCATCACGAATTCACCGTCGGCATAGCGAAATTCCGCTGGTTCGATCAGGTTCTGATGTGCAACGCGGACCGCATGGATCCGTCCCTCGATCTCGCGTTCCCAGAACGTTAAAAAACGGGTCAGCTCAGGAAATTTCGGCGCCAAATCCTCTGTCTGCCACAAGAAGGACTGCAACAACCTGGGATGATCCGGCATGCGGTAGAGTATTTCCGCGGTCAGCAAACCGTATCCGAGCAATCGTTTTTCGAAGTCTGAGCCAACTGTCATGCCACGTATTCCTTTCCCTTTAAGAAAAGTGTCGCTGCAAACAGGTTAACCAATTCTATGAACGAGTGACAATTAGACGAATTCTTGATCTTTGGCAGCAAACCCCATCGAGTGCTAGCAATTCAAGATATTTAGCACTTCAAAACTGTCATTTTGCTTGGATGGAGGTCAGATAGCCCAAAAAGGCATCAATGTCACCCGGCTCGAAGGCAATTTCTGGCATGTTTTCGTGCGCGGTGACGATGCCTTCAGCGAGGCTTTCTTCAAGACTTTCTAGTGGATAAAGGCTGGAGAGGTCCCTGAATGCCGGCGCACCTTCCTGGGCGCTTTTATCATCAACGGCCACAGCATGGCAGGCGGCACAATGGATCTCCGCTATTTCGCGGCCGCTCGCAAGACTGGCCGGATCCGTTGGATAGGTGCTACTGGCTGCAAGAGCTGGTCCGCTCAAGATACAAGCAAACAAGCCTGTCCAAAAAAGCGCATTGGTTCGCAAAACGAGTCTCCCTTCCCTCACTTGCGTTTCTTATACGCCGCAGGCCAGGCTTGCGCCATACGCAGCTTTACTCTGCTGCCGCGGTAACTTCCGATCCTGAAAAGGCAAAGCCCTCGTCTTCCCAACCGGTTAGACCGCCAATCATGATTTTTACAGGGCGGCCAAGCTCAGCGAGCTTCACCGCCGCCCGATCTGCTCCGTTGCAGTGTGGCCCAGCGCAATATGTCACAAAAACCGTGTCCTCCGGCCAGTCTGCCATGCGCTCTTCCGTGATGTCCCGATGCGGCAAATGCAGCGCCCCCGGAATATGCTTTTTTGCAAAGGTCTCTGACGATCCGACAACGTGAAGAAGCACAAAATCCACGCATCCAGTAGCAAATGCGTCTGCAACATCTGCGCAGTCCGTTTCAAGGCTGAGGCGTGCGGAAAAATGCCGGAAAGTATCTTCGGAAGAAGCTGGCGGGATATCAGTTACAAAACTCATGGCGGGTCTCCTATCTCGGTTGATTGACCGAACCATAGGCGAAGGTCGATGGGCTGGCGTTTGGCACGAAAGACAATTATCATAAATATCATGCCAAATACGGACGTTGCCTCTCAGTCTTCGGACAGTGCGCCCAACAAGCGCGTAGTCGCCCTTGCTTATGACGGCTTATGCCTGTTCGAATTTGGCATTTGCTGTGAGATCTTCGGCCTCAAGCGCCCGGAGATGGGAGAGGATTGGTACCGTTTTGAAGTGGCCAGCCTCGACCCGGGAAAACCAATGCGGGCGTCCAACGGTGTTCGGGTGGAAGTGGACGGCGGCCTTGATCTCTTGAAAGCGGCCGGAACAATTCTCATTCCCGGCTGGTCCGGCATAAATGATCCGGTGCCCGAGGCTTTGAGAGATGCCCTCCGCGAGGCGCATGCCAACGGTGCGCGTTTGCTGTCGATTTGTTCGGGCGTCTTTGTGCTCGCGGCAGCCGACCTTCTTAATGGCAAGCGGGTTACGACACATTGGCGGTATAGCGAAGCCTTGTCGGCGCAGTATCCGGAACTCGTGACCGTCCCCAATGTCCTTTACACAGACAACGGCCAAATTCTAACCTCGGCCGGAAGTGCTGCCGGAATTGACCTTTGCCTTCATCTCATCCGCCGTGACTTTGGCCCGTCAGCTGCGAATAGCGTGGCGCGGCGGCTCGTCGTTCCGCCCCACCGGGAAGGTGGACAGGCCCAATTCGTCGATACCAGCGTTCAGTTGCCCACAGAAGCAAACCGCTTCGGACCGCTGTTCGACTACCTGCGCGCCAATCTTTCCGGAAATCATACGATCAAGAGCCTCGCCGCACGGTCCGGGATGAGCGAGCGGACATTCCTTCGCCGGTTTGAGAGCGCAACCGGAACAACCCCTGCCCGCTGGGTTACGGGTTTGCGGCTTCAAAGGGCAAAAGACTTGCTGGAAGAAAGTGCTCTCTCTATCGACCAGGTCGCAGATCAGACCGGGTTTGGGACGGCCGCCACGATGCGCCACCATTTCCGGGAAATGCTTGGCACTTCGCCGACCCGCCACAGGCGCCTGTTCCAAAGTACCAGCAAACAGACCTAGGCTCCGCTCCCTGTTCGTTTATATATAGTCCAAAACCAATCACTCCCGGGAGCAGTTCATGCCGCAATCTGCCATTCCAGCGACGATCGACGAAACGCTCCAGCTGATGGACGAGGCCGGATATGTCGCCGACCGGTCCCTTGCAACTGTTCTGCATCTTGCGCTGAAGATGAAACGTCCCCTCTTTCTGGAAGGCGAAGCCGGTGTCGGCAAGACCGAGATTGCAAAGGTGTTGTCGTCAACGCTCGGCCGCGACCTCATTCGCCTGCAGTGTTACGAAGGGCTCGACATCGCGTCAGCCGTATATGAATGGAACTACCCGGCACAGATGGTTGAAATCCGGGTCGCGGAAGCCTCCGGCGATACCGAACACTCCGAGCTTTCGAAGTCGATCTTCGATGAGAAATTCCTGATCAAGCGCCCAGTCCTTCAGGCACTTGAACCGTCTCTGAACGGCGCACCGGTGTTCCTCATTGACGAACTGGACAGGGCGGACGAAGCCTTTGAAGCCTTCCTCTTGGAAGTACTCGCCGACAATCAGGTCTCAATTCCGGAGCTCGGCACCGTCAAGGCCGAGGAACCGCCGATCGTCATCATCACGACCAACCGAACCCGGGAAATCCACGACGCGCTGAAGCGCCGTTGTCTCTATCATTGGGTCGACTATCCCGACGCCGAGCGCGAATTGGAAATCGTCCGCCGGAAGGTTCCCGGCGCCTCAGAACGCCTGGCCGATGAAGTTGTTGCCTTTGTTCAAAAACTGCGCACGGAAGAAGACCTCTTCAAGCAGCCAGGCGTCGCAGAAACACTGGATTGGGCCACCGCCCTCTCGGAACTCAATGAAATCGCGCTTGATCCGGACATGGCCTCCGATACGCTTGGCGTTCTTCTGAAATATCAGGACGACATCGAGCGGGTTCGTGGTTCAAAGGTCCGGCAGATGATCGACGACATTCGCAAGGACGAACCGCGTCCCCAGACCATGCCGGCCCTTTAGAGCAGACCAAACGCGCCCATGACCGCTGTCCGCTCCCGCATCACAGACAACATCGTCTATTTTGCCCGCACGCTGCGCAAGGCCGGGGTGCCGGTTGGGCCGGCCTCTGTGGTCGATGCGGTTCAGGCCGTCGAAGTTTCGGGCATCAGCAACCGCGACGATCTCTACTGGACCCTGCACGCAGTCTTTGTGCGCAAGCGGGAACATCGCATCCTGTTTGACGAAGCGTTCCGGGTCTACTGGCAAAGCCGGGGTTTGATCGAAAAGATGCTGGCGATCCTGTCACCTGTTGCCCCGCCGAGAGGTGCACCCGAAAAGCCCAAGGCGGGGCAGACACGGGTTGCCCAGGCGTTTCAAGCCAACAAGGAACGGGTCGCGGAAGAAACTCGGCCGGAAATCGAAGTCGATGCCAAATTCACGGTGTCGGGCAAGGAACTCCTCCAGAGCAAGGACTTTGCCCAGATGACTGCCGAGGAGATCAATGACGCGAAAAAGGCACTCGCCTCGATGGCGCTCACCATGGACAAGATCCGGCTCCGCAGGCTGGTTCCCGCACACTCGGGAAAGGTGGACCCGCGCCGCACCTTGCGGGCGTCGATGCGGGCCGGCGGGGATATCATTGACCTGAAGTTCCGCCAACCGGCTGAAAAGCGCCCGCCTCTGGTCGCGATCTGCGATATTTCCGGTTCCATGAGCCAGTATTCGCGCCTGCTGCTGCATTTCCTCCATGCGGTCACCGCCGAACGCCGGGACGTGCACACATTCTTGTTCGGAACACGGCTGAGCAATGTGACGCGTCAACTTCGGATGAAGGATCCGGACGAAGCGCTCGAAGCGTGTTCTGAAGGAGTGCAAGACTGGTCCGGCGGCACGCGCATTGCTTCGGCCCTGCATGACTTCAATCGGCATTGGTCGCGCCGGGTCCTGTCCGGCAAACCGACCGTGTTGTTGATCACCGATGGTCTTGAGCGCGATTCCGATGAGGATCTGGCACGTGAGATGGACCGCCTGCACCGGTCCTGCCGCCGCCTGCTCTGGCTTAATCCGCTCCTGCGGTTCGAAGGCTTTGAAGCCAAGGCCAAGGGCATCCGGGCCATGCTCCCGCATGTCGACGAATTCCGGGCGGTGCACAGCCTTGAGGCGGTTGCAGATCTTGTCAGCGCGCTAACTGGCAAACAGTCGGACAGCAAATCCTCAAATCCCAGATCCTGGATCAAAAGCTAAAAAACCGCTGGTTCCGGTTGGGGCACACGAAACCAGCGGCATTTCGAGGAGGATCGTGCCGATCCGTGCATCACTATAATTTCATAGTTTCGAAAATATATGCGACACGCTGTCCCAAGGCCGCCCTGATCAGAAAAATAACTTCCAAACCAATGGAAGCAGGATCGCTGTGGCGAGGGCGTTGAGCCCCATGGCGAGACCGGAAAACGCACCCGCCAATTCGCTGACTTGCAAGGCACGGGCTGTCCCAATGCCGTGTGACGCAGTACCAATGGCCAACCCGCGAGCGGCCATGTCCTTTACGCCCATGAGGTTTAACAAGAGCGGCCCAAGGGCTGCTCCGGTAATCCCGGTCAGGATCACCAGAACAGCCGTTAACGACGGCAACCCGCCCAGCTGTTCACTGATCCCCATCGCAACCGGTGCAGTCACCGACTTTGGCGCAAGGGACACCAGTGTTTCCTTGCTGGCCCCAAACAGAGCGGCAATGCCGACGGCACTGATCGCCGCTGTGAGAGACCCTGCCAACAAACTGGCGAGAATCGCAATCGAGGAGCGGCGGACCCGTTCAAGCTGCCGATAAAGCGGCAAGGCCAACGCCACCGTTGCCGGCCCCAACATGAAATGAACGAACTGAGCGCCTTCGAAATAGACAGAATACTGGGTGTCGGTGACGAGCAGCAAGCTAACCAACAACACAACGGCGATCAGCACCGGATTAAGAAGCGGGTTAAACCCAGCACGCCGATAGATCCAGAAACCGACCTGATAGGCGACAAGGGTCAGCGTCAGCGCCAGGAGCGGACTGGCAGAGAGATAAACCCAGATTTCCCGAAGTTCGCCCTCCATTATTCGGCCTCGCTGTCAGCAGCATCGGCAGACCGGGACAAGAGGCGCATCACCACTGCTGTGACAGCAATTGTTGCAAGCGTGCTGCCGATCAGTGCCAGGGTTATGGAAAGCCCTTCTTCACCGATCAGCGCAATATGCAGCATGACGCCGACGCCGGCAGGGACGAACAAGAGGGAGAGGTTGGTCAAAAACGCATCACCAACCGTTGCAAGCTCATCCGGAATACCGCCCTTGATCAACAAGCCTGCCAGCAACAGAACCATACCGATCACTGGGCCCGGGATTGGCAGTCCGCTCGCGACCGTGATCAGCTCACCGATGAGCTGACACGCCAAAATCACAGTCAGATAAAAAAGCATATGCGCCCCCAATGCCTTGCACTAAGGCACTACAGTGGCTTGGCGCCGGGGACCTGGCAAGAGCATCTTCCGAGGAGGATAACTTGCCCCCCGAGAACGAAGTGCCGATTACGGCAACGCGATTACCGGCGTGCGGACCTGCACACGGCGGAACAGATCCTGGATATCGTGATTGGCCATCCGGATGCAGCCATAGGAAACCGCCCGCCCAATCGAGCCTGGCCGGTTTGTGCCATGAATTGCGTAGTTGCCGTTTGACAGCGTCATGGCGGCGATACCCATTGGATTGTTCGGAGCCCCCCCGCGGATCACGGCAGGAAGATGCGGGAAGTCCCGGCGCACTTCCGGCGACGGTGACCAGTCCGGCTTGATGTATTTCGCCGTGATCTGCGCCTGTCCCGTCCAGGATTTCTGACGCTTTCCGACGGCCACCTTGTAACGGATCGCCTGACGTCCATTGAGCACGAAATAGAGCCGGCGCTCAGAGTTTTTGATCACGATTGTACCCGGCCGAAATTGATGACCGGAAAAACCAACTACTTCTGCAGCTCGCGCTTTTCCAGCCGCCAAACCGACTGCCACGAGCAAAACAGAGGCAAACAGCAAAGAAATAATACGCATCACACACCCAATCCTTAACGCTTGTTAAGAGTTTATGCATGAGCGCGGATGCGGCAAGTGGCACTTCAGAATACTTCAAACCATGGTGAACGGCGTTGTTCGTAAAATAAACAAGCCAATCTGCTGTCCCATATCCACCGTAATGGTTTTGGTCTTGGGAGGAGGCATTGATGAGAGGAACCACTGCGCGGCACATGTGGCGCTCACAGTCCTGCTGGCAACGTTTTCTTGCGCCGGTCCACCTCAGTTTTCTGGTTGGGCTTTCCCTTCTTGTGATGATCACCGGTGACAGCCGGGCAGATATCTTGTCGGGCCGTTACATCCTGCCACCTCAAGCCGTGGATACTCAGTTCTCCGTCAGGGTATTGGGCGGCCAACCAGTCAAAGGCCGTTTTGGTACAGTCAACGGCGAGATGGTTTTAAACGCGCAACGGCCGGAAACCAGCCGTGTTCGCGTCACAGTCGACCTCCGAAGTGTTGAGACCAACAATGACCGGGTCACTGGTTTCCTCAAAAGCTCTGCAATGTTTAATGTGTCGGAGTTTCCAACAGCAGAGTTCGAGAGCTATTCAGTGCGTTTGACCGGCGAGACAACTGCACAGGTTGAAGGGTTTCTCACTCTGCGAGGAACCCGGCAACGTACCTCTTTGGAGGTCGAACTCCAACCGGCCGGGAACAGTCAGAACATCGCAATTGAGGCCAATGGCGTTTTTTTCCGGAGCCTTTACGGCATGGACGCTGGGCTTCCGATCTATGCCGACAAAGTGCGCTTACAGATCAAGGGCACGGGGAAAAGAGGCTAGCGCTTAACCGGTTTGCCGGACTTCCATTCATAGATGACAAACTGAGGAACGCTGCTGTCGCCTTTTTCGTCAAAGCTGATGTCACCCAGGATTGTCGGGAAAGCCTGTTCAGCCATTGCTTTTGTCACCGCTGTAAAGTCCGGTGCGCCGGCCGCTTCAACGGCTTTGGCCCAGGCTTCGACCGCGGCATAAGCAGCAAGTGCATAGCGCTCAGCAATTTCTTCGCGGCTTTCCAGTGCCTCGATGACCTCGGTAACCGTTTGCAGGCTGCGAGGATCTAGCGGGTAGGAGAACGTTGTGCCCTCACCTGCCTCGCCCGTGACATCCCAGAAGGCCTGCGTCATCAGGGTATCGCCTCCGATCAGAACAGCTTCGACCCCAAGCCGCTGCATCTCGAGTTTGATCAAGCCTGCTTCCGGATGATAGCCGCCGATGAAAACAACGTCAGCGCCTTCCAAAGCCAAACGAGAAACGAGAATGCGATAATCATTCAGCCCCGCGTCGAACCCCTCATAGAGCGTTTCGGTGACGCCATTTTGGTTGAGAACAATCCGAACAGCATCGGTCAGCCCCTTGCCATAGGCAGTCTTGTCGTGAAGCAGAGCAATGTCTTGCCCAGCAAAAGCATCTGCCAGGTATTGGCCAAGAACACGTGCCTGTTCATCATCTCGTGGCGCCAATCGGTAGATGCCGGGTCCAGGCCGTTCATCAGTGAACTTCGGCAGTGTTGTGGCCGGAGAGATCTGCACAATCCCGGCGTCCGAATAGATCTCGCTTGCCGGTATGGACGCGCTGAAACAAACGTGCCCCACCACCATCGACACTTCGCGGCCGATCAACTGGTTGGCGACCGCTTTGGCCTGGGTTTCGTCACAGCCATCATCGACGATGTCCAGCACCAAGGGTTCGCCCAGGACACCGCCTGACATATTAATATCGACGACTGCTTGTTCGGCCCCTGCCCTGATTTGCTGACCCAAGTCCTCAAACTGCCCTTTCATGGGGCCGGCCACCGCAATATGGATCTCGGCAGCAGCGCTTAATGGCCAGCTCAAGAGGGTTGCTGCCATCATGCCCGCCAAGCCACGGATAATCTTCATTCTATTCTCCAGATCCATCCCTTGAGCGGCGCCGTAGGAACCATGGTCCTATGAAATCAATCGAAAGTTCCGAAAATTGCAAGGCTCGATTGGGTTTGATAGGCACACGCAACGACATATAACAAGATCACGACCGGATGCCACGTCCGGACCATGGAGCATTGACCGCATGGCGCCTTCAACCGGGATAGATCCCGCCGCCCAAAGCTTGACACTCGACAGCCAGACGTTTCGCGAAGCGATGAGCCGCATCGCCGCCGCTGTTCATATCGTCACCACCGATGGTGACGCTGGCCGGGCGGGCGGAACAGTGTCAGCCGCCTGCTCGGTCAGCGATGACCCCGCCAGCATCCTGATTTGCCTCAATCGGCAATCCCGCCTTCACGCCGCCGTTCTGAAAAACCGCTGCTTCTGCCTCAACACGCTCTCAGACGATCATCAGGAAATGTCTGATGTATTTGCCGGCCGCGAAAGCGCGGATATGAGCGGACGATTTGCGCATGGCTCCTGGACAAACCTGGCGACCGGCTGCCCTGCCCTCGACACGGCACGGCTGAGCATCGATTGCGAAATTTTTTCTGTTTCCGAAGTCGGCACCCACTCGATTGTCGTTGGCACCGTCACGGATTTGCGGATGACGGACCCTGGAAAGTCTTTGATCTATGTGCGCAGGGGTTACAAAAGCCTCGACACCTGAGCCCGGCCGGCGCAAACTCAAAGTCCTACCTTTATTGAGTTTTCGCTGAAAGATAATTGATGACCGGTCCCAGAAACCTGATCACCGATGTGCCCGGCCTGAAGGTCGGCAATGCGTCCGACCCGGACCTGAAATCCGGCGCAACCGTGCTTGTGCCGGATGAGCCAGCGGTGGCTTCCGTGGCGATCCAGGGCGGCGCACCGGGAACCCGGGAAATTGCGCTTCTGGAGCCCGAGCAAACCGTCGAAAAAATTGATGCGATTGTCCTCGCTGGGGGATCGGCTTTTGGTCTTGATGCCGGTGCGGGTGTGCAAGGGCGTCTTGCAGAACTGGGCTATGGCTATCAAGTGGGCCCTGTCCGCGTGCCGATCGTGCCGACCGCGATCCTCTTTGACCTCCTGAACGGTGGCAACAAGAGCTGGGGTCAAATGGCGCCGTATCGAGATCTTGGCCGCGCGGCGCTCGATTCCATCGGTCATGATTTTGTCCTTGGGTCCAACGGGGCCGGTATGGGCGCCACAACCGCAAACCTCAAAGGCGGCCTGGGATCAGCATCTGTGGTCCTGGAAAATGGTGTCACTATTGGCGCGATTGTTGCCGTCAATGCGCTTGGCCGCGCAACCATGGGCGAAACTCCGCACTTCTGGGCGGCCCCCTTCGAGGTCGGTGACGAATTTGGCGGACGCGGCATAACGCCAACACTGCCCGCTGATTGCACCACAGTCCGCACGAAATTGGACGCGCTTGAAGCGGGAGCCAATACCACCATCGCAGCCGTTGCCACCGATGCGATTTTGACGAAGGGCGAAGCCAAACGCCTTGCCGTGATGGCACACGACGGCCTGGCCCGGGCGCTTTGGCCGGCTCACACACCGCTCGACGGCGATCTCGTGTTTGCGCTGTCAACGGGGCAGCGTAAGCTGGAAAACGGCCTGGAGGACATGGTGCAAATGGGCGCTGCCGCCGCATCGTGCCTCGCAAGGGCAATTGCGCGTGGAATCTATCATGCTACACCAGCGGATGGCGACACACTGCCAACGTGGCAAGAGCGCTTCGGAGGTTAAGACTGCCGCCCGGTTTTGAAAATCTGAGATGGCCGTTCACACGTAGGCAAAGCATGTGAAACACATCATAGGCTTTGCAGTATGTCCCTGTCTTTTTCCAACCTTAGAACCAAGACAGTCTTCTTGGTTGCGCTCACGTTTCTTGTGTTTGCCGGTTTTGCAGTGCCACCAGCGCAGGCTGCAAAACCGCTGGTGCTTGAGGAGTTTTTCCGCGGCAAGACCGTTGGCAAAGGCGTGTTTGAGAGCAAGTTTGCGGGCGTATACCGGCCATTCACGGTGTATCTGACCGGGACTTGGAACCCGAAGACCCAAATGTTCCGTCTGCGCGAAGACTTCGTCTATGACGATGGCGAGCGGGACACCAAGACCTGGTTCTTCGAAAAGGTTGGCGACGGCCGGTATGTCGGCCAAAGATCTGATGTGGTCGCGCCAACCCTTGTTGAAACGGGTGCGGATGGAGCCCTGCGGTTTTCCTACATCGCCGATGTTCCGCTGGAAAACGGCTCTATCCTGCTGCGCTTTACAGATACCCTTACCCAGACTGATCGGCGGACTGTTCGCAACACTGCCGATGTCACGAAAGGTGGTTTCAAGGTCGGAACAGTCGATCTGACATTCAAACGGTGAGGCCGGATTATCGCCCACCTCTGTCTTGAAAGCTCCACGCAAGTTTGATTGAGTTCCCTAACGGTACATCTGGGGGAGCGCTATGATAAACTGTTTCAGCTTGCGGCATTTGGGGTCGCAGATTGCATTAGCGGTCCTGGCACTTTTTCTCGCGCCAGTATCGCCCAACGCGATGGAGACCCGGCTTTCAGATGAACTCGAGCAAATCCTGCGCGAGCCTTTTACCGGTGACTTTGATGCGATTGCAGAACGCGGTTATCTCCGCGTTCTGGTGCCCTTTTCCAAGACCTTCTATTTCATTGACAACGGCGTTCAACGTGGCACCGCCGTCGATATGACAACCGAACTCGGCAAGTTTCTGGAGAAGAAACACGGCAAGAAGGTTCGGGAAGGTCAAATTGTAATGATGCCAACTCCGCGGGAAACACTCTTCACCGATCTGGCTGCCGGCCGCGGTGATATTGCTCTTGGCAATCTCACAATCACTCCAGAGCGGCAGAAACTCGTCGACTTTTCCTCGCCGTTGTTTACGGGCGTGCGGGAAGTGCCACTGACGGCAGCTGGTATCGACGACCTGACCTCACCTGAAGCCCTTTCCGGAAAAGAAATCTACGTCCGATCCTCATCGAGTTATCACGACAGCCTTCTTGCCTTGAACAAGAAGCTGTACGCCGATGGAAAAGCCCCGGTCAAGATTGTTCCAGCAGATGAAAAACTAGAGGACGAAGACCTGATCGATCTGGTGAAAGCTGGTGGCGTTCCAATGATCATCATTGACGAACATAAGGCAGACTTCTGGATGCAGATCGTCGACGGACTGAAAATCCATCCGGACGCAGCCGTGCGCACAGATGCGCAAGTTGCGTTTGCCGTCCGCCCGAAAGCTCCTGATTTGCTCAAAGAGATGAACGCCTTTGCCAAGACTGTCGAAAAGGGAACGCTCCTTGGAAACATCATCCTGAAACGGTACCTCAAGGAAACGGATTATCTCAAAGATCTCAATGATGAGAAACGCCGGGAGCAATTCGACAAACTGGCCGCAGTGTTTGAAAAATATGGCCAGCAGTTCGATATCGATTGGCTTCTGATCGCTGCGCAGGCCTATCAGGAAAGCCAGTTCAAACAGACCGCTCGAAGCAACGCCGGCGCTGTCGGTGTCATGCAGATCAAGCCGACGACCGCAGCAGGATCCCCCATCAACATCAAAGGGGTTGAGAAGGATGCTGATACGAACGTGCATGCCGGTGTGAAGTACCTGCGGTATCTGGCCGACCAATACTTCGCAGACCTGGAGCATGATCCGGCAAACCAGACTTTCTTCGCCCTCGCCGCCTACAATGCAGGTCCGAGCCGCTTCAAAAAGCTGCGGGCGGAGGCAGAAAAACAAGGCTATGACCCGAATTTATGGTTCGGAAATGTCGAGTGGATCGTCGGTAGACGCATCAGCCAAGAACCGGTTCGGTATGTCGGCAACATCTACAAGTATTATGTGGTGTTTGCCCAAGAGCAGAAGCGGTATCAGAACTCTCCTGAGGCCCAGAAAAAGGGCGACTAGACTCGTTTTGTGACTAACGTTTAGAAGAAAATCCCCCTGTGCCGCACCGGCCCTGAGCCGGTGCCTGTCAGCAAAGACGCGTGCATTTCTAAATGGAAAAGCGGCCTCCAGATCCCAGATCTTTGCTTAGCTGCGTCCGGGAAAGCCGGTGCGACGGTGTCTCGACAGTCTTCTAAGTCTGAGTTTTAGAGGCTAAAGAAAGACCGGTGCGCACGCAGCGCCGCCGGTCTTGTCGTTTAGCAGACGTTTGAGCAGCCACCGCAACGGCTGCGGACAATGCTTCAGATTGCTGCCCCGAGCTGCGCGGCTCTACGGATCATCTTGGCCCGTGCTTCGTCCGTTGATCCCTGGATTTGGGCGAACCAGGAGTAGTTCTTCATTTTAAGCCCGCAGAAATCCAGGATTTGCATCTTGGTCTGCTTCTTGATGCCCTGACCATACACGAGCCTGAAAAACCAGCCCGGTGTATCAGAGGTGACCAATACCTCAGAGGTCCGGCCAGCCATGAGTTTTTCCGGCAGAGCCTTGCCCGAAACGTATCGAAACGCTTTGCCTGGCAAGAAAACCCGATCGATCAGCCCTTTCAGTTTGGCTGGCATTCCTCCCCACCAAAGCGGATGGGCCAGAACAAAATGGTCGCACCATTCCAGGCTGGCCCAGAAATTTTCAAGATCGGCCTCCAGTGGTTTGACTGTCTTGAAGGACGCTGACCCCAGATCCGGGTCAAAAGACAAGTCTGCCAGACGCACAATGCGCACGTCATGCCCGGACTTCTTGGCAGCATCGGCATAGGTTTGGGCAAGCGCACCGCAAAAACTGCCCTTCGCCGGATGGCCATCCAGCACGAGTATTTTCTTCGACATAATTGAAACTCCAAAACCGGTCGGTAAAACGCACCAGCTCTTAAAAATTGACCACGGTCATTAATTGCCGCAAGTATGGTACGAGGTCAAGCAATAAATTGACCGCGGTCATTTTTAGAAGATGTCATGGCGATAGAAACCAAACCACGGAAGCCCCAAGCACGCACCGCCCTCACCCGCGCCCGGATCCTGGAGGCGGCAGCGCACCTATCCAAAAAGAAATCCTTGGAAGAGATGACCGCAGAGGCGATCGCTCGAGAGGCAGGCGTCGCCAAAGGCACAATATTCGCTCATTTCGGCGATATGGACGGCCTTCTCTCCTATCTGCTATTGGGCGAGTTACAGAAACTCCGGGAAGCCGCCGACAAAAACGAAAAGCTTTCGGCTCAAGACTTTGCAGATCCGGTTGGGGGACTGGTGAGCCGAATGATGGCGCTTATAGCGGTCATCACCGAGAGCCAGACCATGCTGCGTGTGTTTCTGGAAAACATTGGTGCAACCAAGGGCCACTGCGCTCCCGAATTTATCGAACAGCTCAATGCACTTGATGAGAAGTTGCTGCAATTTCTAGGGTTTTGGCAATCGTCCGACGAAATCACCCCAAAGCTCCGATCAGATCGTTCACCTCAAGAAATGCTCGACGGTTTGGTCGCCTTCGTCATTCACGGAGCAATCATTTTCCGGTCGCATCAGCTGACGGATCTAAAAGAATTGCAATCCCGCCTCGAACGCCATGTAGAAGCTTTTCTGGTAAGGCCTTAAAGGGTCTTACTCAGCCTCCGGCATTTCTCCAGGCCATGTCACGACGTGATTTTCGTACTCTTCCAGCTCCATTCCATCTTCTGGCACGGTGCGGTTTTGGACGGATACCCCCGCTTGGTGCACGGTTTCTGGATCGCCGGACACGAGCGGATGCCACCAGTAAAGATCTGCGCCTTCGCGCACGAGCCGGTATCCGCAAGTCGGCGGAAGCCAAGTCAGCGTGTTTACTTCAGACGGTGTGAGTTGGATGCAATCCGGAACGGTCGCAGCGCGGTTTTCGTAATCTTTGCAGCGGCAAGACGTACCATCCAGAAGGGTGCAGGCAACATCGGTCCAGACAATATCGCCTGTATCCCAGTCTTCCAGTTTGTTGAGGCAACACCGGGCACAACCGTCGCAGAGGGATTCCCATTCAGCGTTGGTCATCTCTTCGAGCGACTTTGTTTTCCAGAACGGAAGCTCACCGTCCTTATTCACCGAATTGCCAGACCCCATTGGGTTGCTCTCTCCTGCGCGCCCTTGATTTGATCCGTGCGCCTATCACGCATACGGGCGGCCAGCAACAATGATAGGTTTGAAGCGCACCGACGATGCCAAATCAAATAAGATTTATCCCATTCCCGAAGCATTTCCGCCGTTGTCTTCAGTTTTCACTGTAGTAAAAACGGGTTACGTTGAAGAAGCTTTTGATGCGCGGAGATTCTGCAAGCTTGGCATCCGATCCAGACACAAATGAAGGCAATGCCCAGCCGCGACCCGGTATCGGACAACGGATCCGGCGGTTTTTGCTTTCGATCGACTCCATGGTCGATACAGGTCTCTGGCGATCTTGGTCGATCATCCGCCGAAGCTGGGAAGCCTATGACGGGTTTTTGCGCAGGTTTCGCGCAAAAGGGATCTGGCGCGGGCTCTCTGAGGTCACATCCGATGGCCTGACTTACGGAACAATCGGTTTTGTTGTCGTTCTGGCCTTCGCGCAGCCGGCCATCGAAGCAACCCGCTACGCGGACTGGAAGACGACCGACGACTTTGCCGTCACTTTCCTCGACCGCTTTGGCCAGGAAATCGGCCGGCGCGGTATCGTTTTGAACGACAGCGTCCCTTTGGAGGAAATCCCGGATTCCCTTGTGAAGGCGACACTTGCAACGGAAGACCGCCGCTTCTTCATGCATTTTGGCATCGATTTTGTCGGAACGTTCCGGGCGATGGTGGAAAACGCGCGTGCTGGCGGGGTTGTCCAGGGCGGCTCAACGCTGACCCAGCAGCTTGCCAAAAACCTGTTCCTGTCCAACGAGCGCAGTCTCAGCCGCAAGATCAAGGAAGCCTATCTCGCGCTTTGGCTAGAGGCGAACCTGTCGAAACAGGAAATCCTGAAGCTTTATCTCGACCGTGCCTATATGGGCGGCGGTGTTTTTGGGGTGACCGCAGCGGCTGAGTTCTATTTCAACAAGAACGTTCGCGAGCTGACACTGGCCGAAAGCGCCATGCTTGCCGGGCTCTACAAGGCCCCGACCAAATACGCGCCGCACATCAATTTGCCGGCTGCGCGTGCCCGGGCAAATGAAGTCCTGACCAACATGGTGCAGGCCGACCTTCTAACGGAAGGCCAGGTGATCGGCGCGAGGCGCAATCCGGCTCTTGCTGTCGACCGCTCTCAAGAACAGTTGCCTGAATACTTCCTCGACTGGGCGCTGGATGAGGTCAAGAAACTGGCACGGCGGAAACCGGCCATGGCCCGCGACCGGATCGTCACGGTCCGAACCACATTGGACCCGGCTCTTCAGCGCCAGGCTGACCAGGCGGTCGAATCAGTCCTCAGGGAGAATGCCAAGCTGCGGGACGCCAACTCAGCTGCATTGGTGGCAATGGTCCCGGATGGCGCGGTCGTGGCGATGGTTGGCGGCCGGTCTTATGGCGAAAGCCAATTCAACAGGGCTGTCAACGCACTGCGCCAACCCGGCTCCTCGTTCAAGCCGTTCGTTTACATGACCGCATTCATGAACGGCTTTTCATCGAGCTCGATTGTTCCAGACCGGCCGTTTTGTCTCGGCAACTGGTGCCCGCGCAACTATACCCGCAGCTACCGAGGTGCTGTGACCTTGAAGCTGGCACTGACGAAATCCATCAACACCATTCCGATCAGGCTCGCGCAGAATTTCGGCCGCGAAAAAATCATCGAAACCGCCTACGCAATGGGCCTGACGCACGAATTGGAAAACTCTGTTTCCCTGCCGATCGGCTCATCAGAGGTCACGGTCATCGACATGGCCTCATCCTATTCGGTCTTTGCAAATGGCGGATACAAAGCCAAGGGCTACGCGATCCTGGAAGTCACCAACAGCGACGGCGAAGTCCTCTATCAGCGGGAAGTTGATGAGCCAGAACCCCAGAGGATATTCCCGGAAGAAAAAGTCCACGAGATGAACGACATCCTGGTCAACGTGGTCGAGGCTGGAACTGGCCGCCGGGCCCGGATTGACGGCGTCGTCGCGGCCGGAAAAACCGGTACCACAAACGCTTATCGCGACGCCTGGTTCGTCGGCTACACGGGCAACTTCACAGGCGCTGTCTGGTTTGGAAACGACGATTTCACATCCACCCGGCGCGTTACCGGTGGCAGTCTCCCTGCTATGGCATGGCAACGGTTCATGGCATATGCCCACAACGGGATTGAGCTTGTGGCCATGCCCGGCGTTGAAGCCGACACCTTGCCTCGGCTTGCCCAACCGGCCCGTCCGCTGGTCGCCGCAGCCGACGCAGTGGCCGTCCAGCCAAGGGTCCTTAGCCGACGGACACAGCGGCTTCTGCTTGATATCGGATCGGATCTGCGGGAACTCACCCAGTCCCGCGACCAGGCGGCAGTGCCCGACGATGGCGACACCGAATATGCGGCTGCGCAATGAAGCAGCAGACCATGCGACACGCTTCAGGCCATGTTGAAAGCGGCTGGCACAAGGAAGTCCTTCCGCGCGCCATTCGGCCAGAGCGGCCGCACCCGCTCAGAACCCTGGTCTTTCTCACCTCAATCATCATTCTCAGCGCACTGATCGGGGTCAGTTCGGCTTACATTCTGATCGAACGCGAAGAACCGCTTGATTCAATTTCGGTCGGTGCGTGGAAAGCGTATCCCACAGCAGGCACTCCGGAGGCCGACCCCTATTCCGTCGCTATCTACACCCGTGGCGGCTACATCCCGCTCGCTTCCGGGGAAGGCTTGTCACTGACTGCCCGCACAGACAGCAGCGGACAAGCGCTCGACCCGGCCTGCAGCTACCGCATTGCCGGGCGCACCCCGACAGCCCGGCTTTGGACCCTGACGGCTGTTGACGGACATGGCCGGCTTCAGCAAACGATGCCGGGACGCAATCATCTGGACAGCCAAAACCTTTTGCGACGCGGCGATGGCTCGTTTGACATCACCGCAAGTGCACAGATCAAATCGGGCAACTGGCTCCCCTTGCCCACCAACCCAGCGCCGGGCAGCGGGCTTCGTTTCGTCCTGCGGCTTTATGATGCTCCAGTAACGACAGGGGCAGCACTCGACGGTGTGAGCGTTCCGGACATCGACAGGATCAGCTGCCCATGACACTGTCGCCTCGCTTTACTCTGACTGCCGGTGCGCTGGCTGTGCTTTGCCTCGCTGCGGTCATTCATATCCTTGTTGTGCTCACCATCCCGCAGAATGTGCAGCACAGCGCTT
This sequence comes from Roseibium sp., assembly GCF_965276855.1. Classification (GTDB taxonomy): domain Bacteria; phylum Pseudomonadota; class Alphaproteobacteria; order Rhizobiales; family Stappiaceae; genus Roseibium. Next base: position 4,527,056 of record NZ_OZ255700.1, on the reverse strand, counting down.
ATGATGACGCCCTGACGTACGGCCCTGACAGGCAGTTCAACCTGTTGCCGGATCTCAGACCCGGGGAAGAAGCCCTACCCGGTCTTGATCCGGCCATGAAACATGCGATTTGCCGGTTTCAGCTATCGGCCGGCCCGGTCTTTTTCGATGCTGGAATTCCAGCATCATTCTGGTCTATTGGGGTGTTCAATCAGGCTGGCGAAACGGTCTACAGCCTCAACAACCGCACCGCTGGCGCTGACAGGCTCTCCATGCTTCTGATCACATCAGAACAGCTGTCCATCCTGCGCCAGAACCCGCCAGCCAACTTGGAAGACCTGATCGTCATTGAAACAGAAACGATCAGCGGAATAGCCCTTCTGCGCGCCTATGTTTCCCATCCCACACAAGCCGAAACGATCGAAAACGCCATGAGCATCGCAAGCTGCGACGTTCTCGGTTGATCTGATTGGAGCGGTCAAAAGCTAAAGTCACAGTCGACGGCGAACGGCACCGGCAATACAGGCCAAGCTGCGTTATTTTTGCGGTGGCGGGCGCTCATTGCCCCAACCCTTGTAAATCCGTGAGCGGCGAACCGGCTCTTCAGTGCCATACCGGTTTTCAGTCTGGCATTCGGATTCAGCCAGCAGCACCTGTCCTTGAAGTTCCCGGATTGCGGTATTCACCTTCCACTGGCGGTCCCGGCTGGGCGTTTCGATTTCAAGAGCGTCCAGAGCGTTTTTATAGGCCGTGATACGGTAACGCAGGGCCTGGCCCACCCACTTGATCATGACCCTGTTTTCCCAAACCCGGGCCTTTGCACCTTCATACATCTCTTCCGTTGTGAGCGGCTTGTTCTGAAGGACACGCAAGCGCTCATCATCGGCCTCCCGTACTCTCAGAGCGACCTCGCAAAACGGCATCACCAGATCGGCATCACCGGTGGCATCAGACGCGATCTTGTCAAACCTGGCATCTGAGGACCGGAATTTGTCTGACCGGAGATAATGATAATAAAGATCAGGCGGGATGCGCCCGTCCGTTTCGGGCAGAACGCGGGTTCTTGCAAGTTCTGCCATGGTGCCGCCGATCCAGTCTTTCGTCCATGGCGGACGGATGAGGGTCCAGCCACGGTCCCGCAGCAGCTTCTCATCGTTTGTGTAATTGAATTTGGAGACAGGGTCCTCGCGCATGCGCGCCGCGCCTTCGCCGATCGCCGGCATGACACTGTCGTGAATGACCGACGGTTTTGCACGGTCGAAATCACCTGTTGGCCGAACACACCCGGCCAGCACCAACGCCAGTATGGAAACAGTTACGCCTGACCGAGCCAGAACGGAAACAGAGGCGCGACAGCTCCCTTGTGCATGCACATGCCTTTTTCCAACCGCGTTGCTCGTGCCCATGGGGCGTTTCTCCAAACCGCATGCGTGATGCTTGTTGCCTGCAGCTGGAGTGGCTCGAACCGTCAGTCCTTGTCGGACCCAGCAGGTCCAGCAGCTTTTCCGATGGTCGCGATTCGTGCGGCAAGATCAAGGTCGTGGTGCTCGTAACGGACACCTGGGAAGAGGATAACTTGCCCAAACTCTTCCGGGTTCGTCGAACGTTGCGGTGTTGAACGAGGGTCAACGCGCGCTGTCGGGCGAGATGCGGAAGCGAAATCTAACAAAGTGCCCATCGTCTCCTCCTTCGGTTCTGGTTCCCGCTGGAGCGATGGGCAGCGGAAACGATCAACGGGCGACGCAATACTACCTGCAACTCAATTAAGACGGCGTTCAGGTTAACAAGATGCTAACGGTTTTGGTCCAATTTGAAGGAACGGTCGTGGACTTATCCGCCGTTAATTAGTGTTTTTAGTCAGGTGGGCTGCCCACCAGAAAACGGTTCGAACAAGCTGTGCAGACCTTCAATTCAACGATTAGAAAGCCCTCCTCTCAGCCATCGGACAGCGGGATCTTGCTCTCCGCGGTCGAACTTTTCACAGGTAGAGCCGGACATAACGCTGAAGAAAAACGTGTTTTTCTGGAGCTGGCGAAAAACCTGTTACCGGCGACATCCGTTCGTGACCGGCGCCAGATCGCCAACATGCTGGTGACTTGTCCGGAAGCACCGGATGCGCTCATCGACCTTCTCGCCAAAGACAAAGATGATCTTACCGCCTTCCCCATTTTGCGGCACAGCACCAAGGTTTCTGTGGACGTGCTTGTGGAGATCGCCAAAGGAGGGTCCGAAGCTGCCCGCAAAGCACTCGCCGGACGATCCCATTTACCGCGCCCGATTCTGGCCGCACTGTGTGAGACGGCCGATGCGCAGACCATTCGGCTACTGATCGATCGGAAAGACCTGACGCTGGACCAACACCTGAATGAACGCTTGAGCAAGCGAACCGACCTGATTGCAGAACTTGGTGAAGAGCTTTCCAAGCGTCAGGCGTTGAACACGGAAAATCTGATCAGTCAGTTTCTTGTATTGCCTGCTTCCTTGCGTGCAAAGGCGATCGCCGCAGCTGAAACGATGAGCGTGATCAGATCCGCACAGGCGCCTGCGCATCCAAACATTCCTGCAATAGACACCGCCCGCCTCCGCCTTCATGGCGCACTTTTGAAAGCTGCACTGCTTCAAAAGCGAAACCGCTTTACCGATAGCCTTGGCCAAGGGCTGGGTTTTCCAAGCTCGGTCAGTGACATGCTTTCGCATGAGGGCCAGGGCGAGGCACTTGTCATTTCTCTCAAATCCCTGGGCCTCGATCGGCCAAAGACAACAACGATTCTTGTCCGGTTACTGGGTGAGCACTTGGGCATTGAAGAAATCCGGAAGCTCTTGTTCCTGCATCGAAATCTCAGCACAGGTGCCGCAAATGTGCTAACCAGCGCTTGGACTCTTTTGGGCACCTCTACGAATTCGGCGGAATTCGTCGGCACCGGCGAAAAAACTCCGCGGCACGTTGGACAATTCGAGGACGCAAGCCGGCCGTCCAGAGATGCCCGATCTCACCGTATCAGCAGCGGAACGACAAGCGCGCAGCGTGTGCGCCGAGGGATCGGCTAATTTGGGCTAAGCGGATCTAGAGCGGGAAGAAGTCATCGGCAGGGTTCCGCGATTGCTCAGGTTCCGCGGTAGGCAATTCCACGTTTCCCGCCTCGGCCTCGATATCAACGACCCAGAAGTCCGGATCCATCCGGGCTTCGCTTTCCAACCGTTTATCAACAGCCTCTCGCGCGGCCGCCTCTAACGTCTTTTCAAACAACCGGCCGCCGTCGCCTTGTCCGGCATCATCATCGAAAAACGATTGTGGTGCTGGCGAATACAAATCGAATGTGCCGTCGAGCCGGTCGACAACAATCAAGATCGCTCCGGCTTCCGCATTGCCCTTTCGGGTGACGGCTGCAAATCCATTTTCAGAAAAAATCCGGCGCACCAGCGCACTGACGAAAAGCTCAGACGTGACGCGCATCCAACCCTTCCTGACTGACCACATACGCTACTGAAAAGGCAAAATGCCTATCCATCAAAGCGTTGACCGCTGACCATTTCGAGACGTTCGAGCGTTTGGGGATTGGCCTCCCCCGTGATTGGCAATCCACGATCGAGTTCAAACCGCTTCAAGGCCGCCGCTGTATTGGTGCCCATCAGTCCATCTACCGTCAACGGACCGTAGCCAAGTTCCGACAACGCATGCTGTATCTTCTTCAAACGCGGATCAGAATCGACCCCGGTTGCCGCCTCTTCCTGGGTGTTCTGCCGCTGTGTGCCGGACGTTACCGGTTTAGCTCTGGGGACTGGTGGCGCGTTGAGTGCCGCCGGATCGGTCCCATGAAGCCAGATCAAGGCGAGAAGGCTCTCGCTTGCTTCACCGGTATCAACCCGCCCAGCTTTGCGTTCAAATGCGCGGATTGCACGTTCCGTGGCGGGACCATTGATCCCGTCCAATGGGCCTTCATAAAGACCAGCCTTTCGCAGGGAATTCTGCAGATCGAGGACGAGCGTCGAGATTTCCTGAACTGTGACACCGCCCTCCGCCTCTGCAAGAGGCTCAGGCGCGGTATCCGGCCAATCGCGCGTTGTGTAGTAAGGCGCTGGATGGCGGCCGGGTTGCAGCCCGAGGGCATTTGCCACGATCAAACAGGCGGTCAAGCCCATGACAACAGTCCCGCCGGCAGCGACAGGATTGTCCCGGGCGACATTGCCGGCCCGGCTCATCATGGTTTCCGGTGGCTCCGGCTTTTTGTTTTGTTTTTTTCGTTTTGCCATGCCCTGCCTATGCCGACTTCGCTCGTGCTGCCTGCGCAGGGATGTTCTCAATGGATACTTCTGGCATGGACTCCGGCAATTGCTCAACGTTATCCGCGATCTCTACCGGTGCACCGCCGCCGGTTTCTGATGTCACTGGATCAATCGCCACAAGGACTGGCTGCGTTTCAGTTTGGTCACGTGCACCTGCCCGAAACGCCTGTGCCGGGATCAGTCTGACCGTCATCGCTGTAAAGTTCGGGGCGCCATTTTCTTCCATGTGTTCGTGAAACGTGCGCACCCGAAGAACCAGTTCGGAGGCAAGACCATCATGCCGGGCTTCAGAAAGCCGGGTCAGGTAAACGGGCCGGTCAGTGACATGAAGCCGCGCAAAGATCCAATCGGGGCCGCTGGAAGCAAATGCAGGCCCGAAAAGCCGGCGTGCAGGACCGCCAAGGAGACGCATGTCTCCATTCGACTGCACTTCGCAAACGACGCCCGATACCGCCTGCCCCATCGTTTGGAAATCTTCGGTCGCGCTTTTGATCAGCACCCTGGTTCGGCTCCGGTCTGAAATCAAACGACAGGCGAGCAGTCCTGCGTAAAGGATCGCGCCAAGCGTCGCGACGGGATCAAGTGCTGCAGGCAAACTGAACCCAATAAAGCCTTGGATTGGCAAGAAAAACAGACCGGCATAAACTGCTGCGCAAAACCCGGTGGTGATCACCGCGGTACGTCTTTGACCGGCAAAAGCAGCTTCAACACCGGGAATGAGCAACCAGATGACAGCAAAGGACTGGGCTCCGCCGGTCATTGCGCAAATCACACCCGTGAAGGCCGCAAACAGAATCGAAGAGAGGGTTATAGCGCGTTCCAGATTACCGGACCGGGACAGGTACAACGCCAATGGCCATTGGCCCAACATCCAGGCCAGCATCAGTACCGCTGCAGAGTGCGGTGCGCCCGCCAGGGCAAGATGCAGCGGCAACACGAAAAGTGCCACCGCACCAGAAAAAAAGCAGCCAACCAGGAATGATCTGTGCAGTGGCCCGGCCAAAGGATCCGAGACAGCGTCAGGGTGAATCATCCCGTCAATGCGGCTCGCCCAAGTCGTCCAGGCGTTTTGCAGATATTTCAGATGGTTACTCACAATACACTACCGATACGCGCGCGAGAATCGGGCCTCGCCAACCTGTTGGTGTTATTTTCGCCCGCACCGCTTAAGGAACGTTAAAGGATAAATCTCTTTTCTCTCAAAAATGCACTTTTCTATTTGTTTTCAGTCCGTTGCTCGAAGTTCATTCAAATTTGAATCAATTTCTCAGAAAGTTCGACTTAAATGCATGTTTTATTTTATGAAAATTGCATCCGTCAGCTCAACCGGGTGTTCTGAAGTCAGTGCTACAACGACCCCATAACGAGTGCGCCACCAACAAAAACGGCGCACCTGACATGCAAAGAACTATGGGTAGCAGCAATGTTCTTTCTCTTGAGAACCGCCTTCTGGCTAACTTTGGTTTTGGTCCTTATCCCGATCGGGTCTGAGACCGAAAGCACTCCAGTAGAACCAATCAATCCGGTCTCGGCATTTATCGCCGCGCAGGCAACCATGTCTGATATTGGCGGATTTTGTGATCGCAATCCGCAAGCATGCGAAACCGGCGGAAATGCACTCACAGCGATCGGCAGCCGCGCTCGTGACGGCGCCCGGATTGTCTATGAGTATCTGGACACACAAATCGCTGACGCTGATCCGTCCGAAACTGTGATCACCGGGTCCACAAACGTCCAGCCGACTTCTGATCAAACCAGCACCGCTGGTACACAGACTGCCGATGGTGTGACCGAAACCACTCAGATCCAAGAATCTGATATTGGGCCAACGCCTAGGCCCAAACCCCGCTCAGGTCAAAAGATCTGAGTTAAAACCGTTCCCAGATCCTGAGACCTTCGGGACCAAATGAACGGTTGATTGCGCCCCGCGAAGGCAATGCAAATCCGTTGCATTGCATCAGACGGCTTCACTTCAGCGGTTTTTCCGCTACGCCGCAGACGAATAGCTGCCCATTTCGTCTGCGGCGTTTCTTTGTTTTCACGCGCTCAACAAACATCCAAACCTAATAAAACCCCGACGCCAGGATAGGCAGATTGGGTTCTGCGAGCTATATGGAGCTCAAAGCGACCACAAAAGACGGATGCCATGACAACGACACTCGATGACATTCTGGAAACATTCGAGTTTCTGGATGATTGGGAAGACCGCTACAAATACCTCATCGATCTGGGCAAGGAGCTTCCGCCTCTGACCGATGCCGAGCGCAGCGAAGAACATAAGGTCCGCGGGTGTGTTTCGCAGGTCTGGCTGATTACAGGGATCGAAAAGAACGCTGAAGGCGCTCCGGTGCTGACGTTCCGCGGTGACAGCGATGCCCTCATCGTACAAGGACTTGTAGCAATCGTAACAGCAGTCTTTTCCGGCAAGACCGCTGAGGACATTCTGAAGACCGACGTTGAAGGCGTTTTCAATCAACTCGACCTGCAGGAGCATCTCACTCCACAACGTTCAAATGGCCTCAGGTCCATGGTTGGCCGGATCCGGACCGACGCAGAGGCTGCCTTGGCCGCAGCCTAAATTCGTGTCGTCATCCGCGCTCTCACGGTGCGGATGACCAGCTCCGAACGCTAGTCGGCCGTGACGGGGCTTGGGTACGTTCTCCATAGCGGTCTGCCAATGCAGACAACGCAATTTGCAAGATGATTTTCGCGCACCTTGCAGGCCATCCGCGCTCTGCCTCGACTTTTTCAAGACCCTTCAGATGACAACACACGTCGACCAGGACACCCGCCAAAACCGGCTCCAGGCTCTCAAGAACAGTTTCCACACGCTGGCGTGCGGACAGCACATCGTCATTCAAATCCTTTGTCCCAAAACCGCCAGCGGTGATCCGCTCAGTGCGCCAGCCCTGTCCAATCGCCGGCATCATGGACGCGAAGGTGTAGTCGGCGCGCAGCCGCTCCCCGGCCTGCACCTCTTCCGGGTTCAAAAGCGGCTGGCCGTTTTTCTTCTTCCGTGCAGCCAAGCGGGCAAGCGGACTTTCCGAAATGTTGATCTTGGCAGATGCAGGCCGTTTTCCAACCCCCTTCGCGGCTACACTGCCGCAAGATACCTGGCGTATATCGCGATGTTGATCGGCCACATCATCAGTTCCACTTAAAGCCCGGCGGAGGGCTGCCCGACCCTCCGGACTGATCCGGCACGTGTTTTGTCCGGCCTTCACCAGAACGCCGGCTGAGAGAGCCGCAACTATCAGCCGGTCACTCCAACATATTGAACGCGTTTTGAGGTCCCGGAGCAGAACCCAACGGACAGGCCCATTAGAGAACTCCCGGACCAACTCCGCCCCTTTGGAAGACAAATTGCGCAACAAACGAATCCGCTCGCGGCGGTCGGCGCCATTGACTGACAAAAAAGTCATTACGCCCCCCAGATGGTGGTGCCGAAAAGCGGATCGCGGCGCAACGTGATGAGTGCCTCAATCTCACCGACCAACTCATCAAAAAATGGATCTTCCCGCATGATCTCGATTTTCTTGCACGCATGAGACGCTGTTGAACGGTCTCTGAGATATCGGCGGCCGACGACCGCAAGCGACAACCCGAATTCGACATGCGCAAGATACATGATCAACTGCCGGGCGTGGCAGACATGTTTAGGTCCTCGCGTATGTGCGAAAAACTCCAAAGGCTTGATGCAGAACGCGCGGGATACATACCCCTCTGCAAGATGCAAATGGGCCTCAAGCCTGTTCTCCTCTAGCAAGCAAAGTGGTTTTGCTCGCAAAGGTCTGTAGTGGTCGTGTATTGCCCCTCCCCTATCATTGAACATATTCGCACCTCCTGTCGTGAACATTAGGAAATATTCGCCTGCACTACCGAGATAGGCTTATATTCCTACAGTCTAGACTCACAATCCAGAGGAGTGGATAAGTTCTTACACAACCTTAATGCAAGACAGAAAGCTGCGACCGAGAGGCCGAGTGAACCCGCTGTCGGGCACGCTGGAACTCAAGACATATGGTCTCGGCGGCCGGTCAGACACAAAAAAGGCCGCTCAAAAGCGGCCTTTCTGTTGTCCGGTTTGTCGACGGACCAATTACTTTGCACGCTTGCGCTGTTGGCCAAGACCCATCTTTTTGGCCAGTTCGGACCGCGCAGCAGCGTAGTTCGGAGCAACCATCGGGTAGTCCGGTGCCAAGTCCCACTTATCCCGATACTCTTCCGGGGTCATGCTGTAGTGGGTGCGCAGGTGACGTTTCAGCGACTTGAATTTCTTACCGTCTTCGAGACAGATGATGTAATCCGGCATGACAGATTTCTTGACCGGCACGGCAGGCTTCAACGGCTCCGGCTCCGGTTCATTTGACGCTGCTGCTGTTTTCTGAAGCGCGCCATAAACCTCATTGATGAGGCCCGGAAGTTCTGCGGAAGCAACGGTATTGTTGCTAACATAAGCCGAAACAATGTCTGCAGTAAGGTCAATCAAATTGGTTTCAACCAGATTATCAGTCATCTCACACCTGTTCTCTACTGAAATTCAAAACTACGGCTATGATTACCTGCAAATCCAAACTCCGTAAGCAAACATAAGAATAAGGATACTTATTGGAGACGGAATCGATGAAGACTCTACTTTGCAAGTGTCGTTGACAGCCTTATATAGACGGCGGCATTCGCAGACAAGCCCTTCGATCAAATAAAAATCCAATGGATGCAATAAAACACTAGGTTTGGAAAATAATGATCATTACCCGGATCTTTAATCCACATCCAATCAAAAGTATTACCGCAAGGTCATGACTGCTGCGCTTCGGCAGTCACAACCGGTTTCAAATCAGTCTTTTTGCGGAAAAACCTCGGCCATGGCGTCTTCTTTCGTATCCGCGCAAGGACGGTATCCAGCTTCATAAGCAGCCTTAGCAAGCAGATGCGCCGAAATCGGGGCAGTCAAAAGAAAGAATATGACACCGGCCAAAGCGCGTGTTGCAACAGCCAAGTCTGCTGCATAGACCGCAAGAGCGATGAGCATGAGACCTGAGCCAAGCGTTCCAGCTTTTGAAGCCGCATGCGTGCGCATGTAAACGTCTTTCAACCGAACTATGCCAATGGATGCAACCAGAGCAAACAAGGCGCCGATGACGAGCATGGTCCCGGCGAGGATCGTAACAACCGCGCTCATTGGCCTGCCTCCCGCCGCCTAATACTATCTTTGACCTCATCCATGATCGTGGCATCCCCTGCCGCCCCCCGGTTCAAGATGAAGCGGGCGAAGGCAACGGTTGCCAGAAACCCGACCAGGCCAAGAGTGATTGCGATATCGATATAAAGGTAATAGCCGGTCAGAAGGCCGACCGCAGCAATGAACCCAATGCCAACCGCGACCAGCATATCAAGGGCAACCACGCGATCCGGCAAGCTTGGCCCCTTCACGATCCGGTAGACAATGATCAGGAATGAGATGCTAAGGATCCCGAGCGATGCCTTAACGGCCCAGGCGAGATACGCATCTGCAAAAGCGTCGAGAGAGCTCATCTGAACACCTCCAGGATCTTGCGTTCAAAGCCGTTCTTGATGTCGTCAATCGTGGCTTGCGGATCCGGTACATCGATACAATGAACATAAAGCGTCTTGCGGTCTGCAGAGACATCCACCGACAGAGTACCTGGCGTCAGGGTGATCAGATTCGCCAGCATGGTGATTTCAAAATCACGGTCCACCGTCAATGGATAGGCAATAAAACCGGGCTGCAGCTCGATCTTCGGACGCACAACGATGGTCGCCACCCGCCAGGCGGACAATACCAACTCGTAAACGAAGGTTGCCGCCAGATTAAATGCCTTGCCAACACGGCTGAAGTAGGCCGTGGTCCCGACCTGTTCGCGGATAAGGTAGAGAGCAGCTGTTCCGAGCACGAAGCCAAGGGCCAGATTGATCTCACTGAAACTCCCCGTCACAGCCGCCCAAGCCAGCGCCATAAGGATATTGATCAAGAATAGGCTTGTCATCACAGCCCCCCGAAGACAGAGCGCAGGTAGCCGCGCGGTTCGACCAGACCAACAGCTCCGCGTGTTGAGAGTTCAAGCATCCACTCCGGCTGCAAACCGAAATAGACAATCATTGCCGTTAAGATGCCAAGCGGAAGCCAAACGGCTGGCCCCGCCAGTCCCGCAGCCCCTCCGCCAACAGCTGCAGCCGCCGCCCCCGTCCCCACACTTTCGCCGTCAGGCGTCCCTTCCGGTCCGCCTCGCCAGAACGCGTAAATCCACACACGGCCCATCGCGATGGTCGTCAAGAAGCCGCTGAGCAGAATGGCGGCACCAAGCAAGGCCCTGCCATCGGCGAACGCAGCATCGACCAACAAGACCTTCGGCCAGAAGCCAGAGAAGGGCGGCAGTCCCGAAACAGCGAAGGCAAGCACCAGGAAAACGGCCGCAAAGGCAACGTTCCTTTGATAGAGCCCACCCAGCTGACGTAGATCGTAGGTGCCCGACATCATGTTCACGATCCCGCTAGCCATATACAAAGCTGTCATCACGATGATCGAATGAACCGCATAGAAGATCGCTCCCGACAGCGCGAGGGTGGTGCCGACTGCAATGCCCGCCAGCATGGAGCCAATCCCGGCAATCACAAGATAACCGAGGAGACGTCGGAGCTCACTTTGCGCCAAGGCGCCGAAAGCGCCGGTCATGAGCGTGAGGATCGCCACCAGGGCAAAGAGGTCTGCGAGTGCTTCACGGGATCCCGGCATGATCAGCACGAAAATCCGCAACAGCGCATAGACACCAACCTTGGTCAGAAGCCCGGCAAACACAGCAGACACCACAATATTTGGCGTGTGATAGGACGCAGGAAGCCAGAAGTTGACCGGGAAAGCCGCCGCTTTCATTGCAAACGCCAGGAAATAAAGCACCGCGATGGTGAGAAGCGTTCCGGACGCTGGGCTGTCGAGCTCAGACATCTTGATTGCAATGTCCGCCATATTCAGCGTGCCGAACACGCCGTAAATCATGCCGGTTCCGATCAGGAAAAAGTTCGTCCCGATGAGGTTCAAAACGCCGTATTTGACGGCGCCGTCCAGCTGGGGCTTTTCATTGCCGAGAACCAGCATGCCGTAGGAGGAGATCAGCAATACTTCGAACCAGACATAGAGGTTGAAGATGTCCCCGGTCAAAAACGCGCCGCACACTCCGGCCATGAGCAAGACAAGAAACGGATAAAACCCGTATCTGCGCCCCGTGGTCCCAACGGTCACAATCCCGTAAAGACCGGCGCAAAAGGCAACAATCGAAGCAATCAGCGACAGCGTGGCACCAAGCGCATCAACGGTGAAGGCAATCCCGAACGGCGGCAACCAGCCACCCATCACCATCGTGATAACACCTTGATCCAAAACACGGATCAAAAGCCCGAAGTTGACCAAGACGAGAAGCGCCAGAAAAAGCATCGCCAGTTTCGGTTGGGCGTCTGTGTTCTTGCGCATCATCAGGCAGACGGCACCGCCGATCAGCGAAACCAGAACCGGCGCAACGATCAACCAGTCCGCGGCCGCCACCGGCTCCAGGTTCATGGCTGCGGAATAGTCGACTTTTTCAGAAGAATAAGTGCTGGCCATGTCAGATCAGTACCCTTGCGGCGGAAGCGGATCGTTCTCAGGCTCGGCAACGCGCATTTCGTTGACGTCGTCCGTGCCGACTTCCTGATAAGCCCGGAAGGCCAGAACAAGAAGGAACGCAAAGAAGGAAAAGGAGATCACAATAGCCGTCAGCACCAGCGCCTGCGGCAACGGATTGGCGATCACCTCTGTTGGCACCATCAACCCTTCCGGAATGACAGGCGGCACCTCACGGGTCAAACGGCCATTGACGAAAATCGACATGTTGACCGCGTTTCCGAGAATCGCGATGCCTAGCAACATTCTCACCAGCTGCTTGGAAAGCATGAGGTAGACGGAGACAGCGAAAAACAGCCCGACAAGGATAGAAAGACCGGTTTCCATCAGTCACTCTCCCTTTCTTCCAGCGCCAACGCAATCGAACTGATCGCGCCCACCACCACCAGGTAGACGCCAATATCGAAGATCAGCGGTGTCGACAGCTTGATCTGGACATTGAACAGATTGATCGGCCACCACTGGCTGGTCATGAAGGGCTGATTGGTGAACAACGAGATTACGCCTGCTGCAGCTCCCATGAACAAGCCAAAGCCGGCGATGCTCATGGGATGCACCTTGATCGCGCGGCGCACAGCTGCAACCCCGCAGGCAATACCGAAAATCGCGAGTGCGGAGGCTGCAATCAGCCCACCGATGAAACCGCCGCCCGGTTCATTGTGTCCGCGCAGAAGGACGAAGATGGAATACAGCACCATCAGAGCGGACAGATACGGCGCAATGGTTCGGAAAATGACGGTACGCATTACACGGCCTCCTTCTTTGCGCCTGTATCGGACGGATCAATGACCTCGTCCTCAGGAAGTGTCTTTTTCGTGTGCACGCGGATCAGCGCAAGGACACAAAGCCCGGCCAGGGCAACGACCGCGATTTCACCGAGCGTATCAATACCGCGGAAATCAACGAGGATGACGTTCACGATGTTCCGGCCGTAGGCAATTGAATTGCTGTACTCGGTAAAGAAGTCCGACAGTCTGCGGTCGAAGGGCTGCTGTGTAATCGCCATCAAGGTCAAGCCAAGACCAAGGCCGACCGATACGGAAATAGCGCCGGTTACAAGTGTCGAGACACCATTGCGATGATCCCGCGGGGACAGGTTCAGGCGGGTCATCACAAGCGCCAGAATAACCACCGACAGCGTTTCAACCATCAACTGGGTAAAGGCCAGATCCGGTGCACCGAAGAGGAGGAAGATCAGGGCAACGGCAAACCCCTGGATGCCGAGAGAGACGATGGCCGTCAGCCGCGTCTTTGCAACCAGTACCGAAATCAGACCGAGCACCGCGATCAGGAAAATGCTCCACTCATAGAACGTATAAGTGGGCATTTTGGGCATGGCCGGCCATCCGCCGCCAACATACCCCGGCACCAATACCGCGGCACCGGCAGCCAGAAATGTCAGCGCCATATAGGTCTGCATCTTACCGCCCTGCACCACCCTGGTAATCGCCGAAGACAACGACACAATACCGGCGATTGCCTGGTCAAAGCCTTTGTCCGGCCCCCAACCGATGGCGGTCAAAGTACCGGCTATGAAAGCTCTCAGCTTGTCGAGCTGGGTAAACAGGAAAATCCCCATGCCGATCGTGATTAGAGACAAGATCAACGGGGCGTTGATCTTGGTCGGCCAAAGATGCAGATCAATCTCGGTGAAAGACCCAATCAAGGATGACAGAGTTGGGCCGATAAACAGAACGCCTGTTGTGTGCGGGATGACCGCAAGGATGAACCCCAACACAGACAACACCACCGGACCGGCAAACAACAACACCGGCCCCTCGTGAGCGTGTTTCGGAGTGTCGACCGCTGGGCCGAAGAACGGCTTGATCGCAACGGCCGCTGCGATCACCAGCATCAATGAGTTGCCGACAACGGCCACGACAGTGATTAGCAGGCCAAAGTCCGGCCATCCCCATGTACCGTAGTAAAGAACTTCCTTGGCGATAAAACCAATGAAGGGCGGAAGTCCTGACATCGACAGTCCTGCCAGACAGGCAGCCCCGAACGTGATCGGCATCGCGGAGCGCAAGCCACCAAGATATCGGATGTCCCGGGTGCCGGCTTCGTGATCGATGGTTCCGGCAACCATAAATAGTGCGCCCTTGAACAGCGAGTGCGCCAATAGATAAAGAACCGCGCCCTCAAGCGCTTTTTCATGGCTTGTGCCGGTCAACATGACGAGAAGACCGAGAGACGCCACCGTTGTGTAGGCCAGCATCAATTTCAGATCGGTCTGACGCACGGCCAGAATGGTACCCACCAACAAAGTGACACCGCCAAAGAGCGGCAACACCGTCGTCCAGAGCGCGGTGTCTCCGAGAAGCGGGTGCATGCGCATAAGGAGGTAAACACCTGCCTTGACCATCGTTGCGGAGTGAAGGAACGCGGAGACGGGCGTCGGCGCTTCCATCGCATTGGGAAGCCAGAAATGAAACGGAAACTGGGCTGATTTCGTAAACGCTCCGCCGAGAACAAGCAGGAAAATCGGCACATAAAGGCCTGTGTCCTTGATGATATCGGGCGAAGCCAGAAGCACCGACATCTCGATTTCACCGGTCGCAGAAATGATGACAATGAAACCGGCCAGCAAAATCAAGCCGCCACCGCCTGTCACCACCAAGGCTTGGATTGCTGCTCGTCTGGACGCCGCCCGAAGGTGGTCAAAGCCAATCAACAGGAAGGACGTGATCGACGTCAACTCCCAGAAAATAAACATGGAAATCAAGTTGTTGCCGAGCACGAGCCCAAGCATTGCGCCCATGAAAAGAAACAGGAACGAAAAGAAGCGGCCTTGCTGCGGATGGCCTTTCAGATAGCCACCGGCATACAGAATAATGAAGGTTCCGATCCCTGAGATCAGAAGCGCAAAAAGCGTAGACAATCCATCGACATAAATGGAGAAGTTCACACCATAGCTCGGCGCCCAAGCGACCGCTGCAACGAAGGACTGGCCGTCCGAAACAGGTGCGACAAAACCTGTGAAATGCAAAAAGATGAGCGCGGGAACCACCGCCAGCGGCCATGCCGCGTTGTGTTTGAACCACTTCGTCAAGAACGGCGCGGCCACTGCAGCCGCGAACGGCGCAAGCACAGCCAGAAGCGTGGTTTCGTCAGTAACTGCGGGCGTCATACTGATCTTTCGTTACGGTTGCCGATGGAGCATCGCGGATATGCTGAACGAATCGATGTCTTTGGGGGGCATAATAGCGGGATAGGAACTGTCAGGTGCGTAATTGGGACCCGTTTTTTGGACTTCAAGGCACAACGCGTGACCATTCAATACCTTACTCAACGCCAGGGTGCTGCCTCCCTTGACGCTGCGAGCTTCGTGCAAAAGTATTTAAAAATTGATTCCATTTGTCTTTTTGCGACATTCAGCCTTTGTACGCCCGCCGGCCAACCAAATCAGCAGTAAGCAGCCCACTGCAAAGCAACACCTAAGATGAAGCCGGTCTCATGACGTAAACAACGACTTCTATGCGACTGCGTTCTGGATCACGCTGTAGAGTCGCGAACAATCCCCTAAGATCGCAAGCCTCTTGATTTCACGTTCCTAATACCGTTCACTTTAAGAAACGTCGCGGTGGTTTCAGCGGCAAAATTAAGCGAGGCAACGCATGGCTTTGGACCAAAATGGGGGGACAGCGTCCGGAGCTGCAGCTTCGCAGCCGAGAAATTTGAATTTCGAAACACTTTTGTCTCTCAGCGGCGACGCAATCCTTCAGCTGAGCCTTACCGGAAACTTGGAGTATGCCTCACCGTCCGCTGCCCGATTGTTTGGCTGGGACTCCGATAAATTGCCGGAACATTTAAGTGACCTCGTCTACCTTGGCCCTCCCAATCCGGAGGCGGAGACGCTTCACAAGATTCTGTCTGGATCAGCAACACCAGACGTCAGCTTGCCCCATGCCGACCTGCAGCTTCGCTCGGCACACGGTTCGCTTGTTTGGGCCGAAGTGACAACGCACCTCATCGAACAAGGCGGAGAACCGGCCGCCTTTGCCGTCTTCTTTCGGAGCATTGCGCGGCAAAAGGAACTCGAAGGGCTGCTTGAAGCGGCCACACAGACAGATCCCCTGACCGGTCTCTTCAATCGCCGCGCTTTCGAAGACACATTGAACCGGGAGTGGGCGATCGCACTGCGCGAAAACACCCACACAACCCTTATCAAGGTTTCGGTCGACAAATTTGACGCGATGTCCGAACAGTGCGGACAGAGCGCTGCAGACGACTGCGTGTCGAAAGTGGCAGACGTTCTGAAAGACACAGCGCGCCGGCCCGCCGATGTTGCCGCCCGCATTTCAATGTCGGAGTTCGCATTGCTATTGCCTCGAACACACGAAATGGGCGCAGAAACCATCAGCGCCTACATACAAGTTGCGATTCAAGACTTGGGGATCCCCAACCCGGGGAACACAGCTCATAACGGTGTCGTTACCGCTTCGGTCGGTACTGCCTGCGCAGTTGCCGAACACAAAGGCGTCGCGGAAAGCTCCGAGTTTCTGTTAGCTGCTTCAGAATCTTGTGTTTTTCAGGCCCGTCAGGAAGGCGGAAACCGTGTCAAATTCTCAATGAGCGTCCTTGGCGGATGAGCTTCCGCCTCTTGCCGGTTCCGGTGATTTTCTTATCTCTTAGTCGGTACAAAGCTAGGAAAAGACAATGAGCGACGACACCGACACAAAAATTAAAAAATCAACGGCTGAATGGATGGCGCAGCTCACGCCCGAGCAGTTTTATGTCACCCGTCAATCGGGCACGGAACGCCCCTATACGGGCCCCTACTGGAACAGCTTCAACGCCGGCCGCTACGATTGCGTCTGCTGCGGTGCCGAGCTTTTTCATTCGGACACCAAGTTTGATGCGGGCTGTGGCTGGCCGAGCTTCTTCGAAGCAGCAAATCCAGGTGCGATACGCGAGATTGAGGACCGGTCCCACGGCATGATCCGTACGGAAATCAGATGCAACAAATGCGATGCACATCTTGGTCATGTCTTTCCAGACGGCCCGCCGCCGACAGGACTGCGCTATTGCCTAAACGGCCACGCGATGTCCTTTGAGCCAAAAGAGTAATGCCGCAGAGTTTCGTTGCGACAAATGGCGGCTTTCAGCGAGACATTATGAAAGCCCAAACCATTGAACTCATTCATGACATTTCTTTGCGGGACTTTAGGCCTCCTTTAACATAACACTGTTATTTCCCCTGATAACTCGCCGCACTTTCAGGGGAAACACCTTGCCTATTCTTCGGATACTGGGACATGTCCTGTTAGGGGCAAGCTTATACGCTGCCTTCACCGCAGGGGCCCGAAGCCAAGACAAGATCATCGCCTACACTGGGTTTCTCCCCCCCTTGTCGATCAATGCCGAGGAACGGGGCATCGCCGTTGAGATCATGGAACTGGTCGCGAAAGAGGCGGATATCGAACTCGATATCCGGTTTGCACCTTGGAAACGAGCGCAGGTACTCGTCGAAAACACGCCGGGATCTCTCATTTTTTCCCTGGCCTACACGCGAAAACGCAGCGCAAAACTGAAGTACATTGCCCCTCTGATTTATACGGAAAGCGCCTTCATCACCCTCGATGAGCAAATTGACAGCTTTGAACAGGCGCTGGCAGACAACAAGGTCATCGGAGTGCATCTGGGTAGCCAGAGGGCTCGTATTCTGCGGCGAAATGGCCTGACAAACCTGACCGAGATTGCCACTGCAGAACAGATGGCCCGGATGCTCCAGGCCGGGCGGGTTGATGCCTGGTACACCATTTCGATGCGCGCAAGTTACATCACCCGAAAGCAGGGCTTCGATCACACACGCCTTCAGGTCGGAGCTCCACTCTCACACGGCGTACAATGGCTGGCCGCCAACAAGTCTGTGTCCCCCGCCCTGAAAGCCCGCTTGTCAAAGGCTGTTTCCAAGGTTTGGCGGGATCCCAGATATTGGCAGATCGTCGACAGCTACCTGCAATAAACTACGCGTCACGCAGGATTGACCGCACGAATATCCGTGTTTGAGTACCGTCAGCGGAATGGAAACGCATGGCCAGCCCCTGCTGGTGGCCGCTTCTTTTTCTGGTTCACAAAGGATACGTGATGACGGTGACGGCTTGCTTGAAACTCCTGATGCTGCCAGCGGTGCTGATTGGTGCCCTGGCAATGGAGGATAGCGTTGCAGCACAGGACCGGTTGCCGGACGGTGACGTCGCAAAGCTTCGCCACAATGGAACGACCTATGCCGCCTGGTACGGCACCCCCACGGATCGCTATGGGCATGCGATTTTGGGCGATGGGATTGAGGGCGGATCGCTGCATCTCAAAGTCGGCGGAAACGATTACACTGTGACTCTGCCACACGACCAGGTGTTTGAAGATCGCACACCGCGAATTGTTGATCTGAACGGCGACGGTAAGCCGGAAATCGTCACTATCCGCGCCTTTCTGTCAGCTGGTGCGAGTGTGGCTGTTTTTGGACTTCGCGCCGATGAATTGGTTGAAGTCGCAAGTTCCCGGCCCATCGGTCGGACGAACCGCTGGCTCAACATTGCCGGGATCGCGGATTATCTCGGGACGGGACAAAAGCAGATCGCCTTTGTGGAAACGCCGCATATTGGCGGAACATTGCAAATCGCGCGCTGGCAAGGGAACAAACTGGAGCTGGCATACGCGCTCCGTGGATTTTCAAATCACAAGATTGGCGCGCGAGAGCAAAATCTGAGCGCAACGGTCAAAGCCGATGCTCAAGCCCTGCCCTTCATCATCCTGCCATCCAACAATCGCAGGGTCCTGCACATGGTTGGATACAAGGATGGAGAATTTCGGAGTTTAGGCCAGAACGCGCTCACAGCCCCAGTCGCGAGGCATATCCCGGGCGCACAAACAGAAGCAGATTGCGCAGTGTTTGAACTTGAAAACGGCGAACAGACACAAATGTGCGCGAGCGATATCAACGCTGGGTGACGTAAGCCAAAACAGGTCCGGCGATCCATTCACGCTGCTTGTCGATCGCTTCAAGGATATTCATTGGCCGCAAAGGAGCTGACCTGATAGTCATTCCGGCAAATCTTCCTTGAGAATTGCCGATGTCTGCCACCGCCACAAACGATCCTTTTGCGCCCGATGGGTCATACGCCTGGTTTCGCTTGGCTGTCTCGATTCTGCTGAGCACGCTTGGTGGCGCGGGAATGTGGGCGGTGGTGATTATCATGCCGGCTGTCCAAGTGGACTTTGGCATTGACCGGGCCGGATCTTCCCTACCCTACACGCTGACGATGATCGGCTTTGGTCTTGGCAACTACCTTCTCGGACGGGTTGTCGACAGGTACGGCATTGTCTTGCCGGTGATCGCTTCGGCCGTTAGTCTCGGCGCAGGTTTCGCGCTCGCTGCCATCGCACCGAACATCTGGGTGTTTTCTCTCGCACAAGGACTGCTGATCGGCCTTGGAACTTCGGCAACCTTCGGCCCGCTCGTGGCTGATGTCTCTCACTGGTTCGTCAAACGGCGCGGTTTGGCTGTTGCGTGTGCCGCCTGCGGCAACTATTTGGCCGGTGTGCTCTGGCCATCCTTGATCAAATGGAATCTCGGCACGGGAGACTGGCGCGATACTTACTTGCTCATCGCAGTCATTTGTCTCGTTACGATGATCCCGCTTGCTTTGGCACTGCGCCGACGACCACCAGAAACGGCGTTCAGTGCGGCTCCGGCTGCGTCAAGTTTGCACCAAGCCTCGACCGGACTGTCGCCGCAAACCCTGCAGATGCTGCTGTTTGTGGCCGCACTAGGGTGCTGTGTCGCTATGGCCATGCCGCAGGTCCACATCGTCGCCTACTGCGTTGACCTCGGATACGGTGTTGCGCCGGGTGCAGATATGATCGCAATCAT
The DNA here is from genome assembly GCF_965276855.1 of Roseibium sp. Classification (GTDB taxonomy): domain Bacteria; phylum Pseudomonadota; class Alphaproteobacteria; order Rhizobiales; family Stappiaceae; genus Roseibium. The sequence goes on along the minus strand of NZ_OZ255700.1, from coordinate 4,507,242 downwards.
GACAGCTGCAGGTGTCGCCAGCCGGCTGGTATCGGGTGTTCTGGCGGACAAGATCGGCGGCGTTCGCACCCTTTTGATCGGCGCAGTCCTGCAATGTGCAGCACTGTTCCTCTTCATTCCCTTCAACGGGCTCGCGTCCCTTTATCTCGTGTCATTGATCTTCGGACTGAGCCAGGGTGGGATCGTGCCGAGTTATGCTGTTATCGTCCGCGAATATCTTCCTGCCCGCGAGGCCGGACAACGTGTCGGCCTCGTCATCATGGGAACCATTCTCGGAATGGCGTTGGGAGGATGGCTGTCCGGCTGGATTTACGACCTTACGGGTTCATACCAGGCAGCGTTTTTGAATGGCATCGCCTGGAACTTCCTCAACATCACCATCATGATTTTCATTCTGATGAGGAGCCGGACACACCGGCCAGCAATCGTGTAATTTGGTTTGGTTTCTGGCTGGCCGGTCTCTTAGGATCAAACATCAAAAAATGTTGCCCGCATGAAACAGAAAACAAAAATACTGATATTTCTACGTAAGAAATAGCAACGCGAGACATAATATTCGAGCTTACTTGCAATAGATTTGTAGGATGTTGTGATCTAACTTAGGTATTCGGTCATGGCAGAGCCAAACAGCGTCCCGGTCTTGCTTAGGAGGGGATCAAGGCTCCAAAGCAATGGAAATACGCTTGCATCTTGCTCGAATACTGCTGGTAACTTTCCTGGTGTTTTTGGCCGAGGCTGCCTATGCGGCTGACACAAAAAACATACAGATTATTACGTGGCGTGGCATGACCCAGGCTGAGCAAGGTTTCTTTTCCAGGCTCGGACAGCTTGGTATTCAGGCGAAGTACGATCATTTTGATGCCAGAAGAAGCGAAACCAACCTTGCGGGTTTTCTGCGTTCCAAAAGAACAGAACTGGAAAAAAAGGATCTCATCTACACGTTCGGAACGACGACCACAAAAATGGTGCTGAATTTTGGGGTCGGCAATGTCCCAGTGGTGTTCAACATCGTGTCAGACCCGATTGGCGTTGGCCTCACACTTTCCATGCACATGCCCACCTATGGGGCCACCGGAGCGAAACAATCGCTGTCCGTGGAAGTGATCCTTCAGCTTCTGGAACAAGTCTATCCTTATGAGAGTATTGCTGTTCTATTTGATCCCAGAGAACCCAACTCCACCAATGAAGCCAGTCGAGTTACAAAAGTTGCAAGTGTTCTGCAAAAAGAAGTCATTCAGGTGCGCTTCGTTCCCGATGCACATGACGCAGAATTTCGGGCGGAGACAGTAAGATCGCAAATCAAGGCTGCTGACGTTGTATATGTCACGTCAACCTCTTCCTTTGTGTCAAACAATGCCCTTATGCGACAGCTTCTAACTGACGATGTTGTAAGCGTAAGTTCCTCTCCTGTTTTAGTGGATCACGGAGTTTCCTTGTCGTTCGGCGAAACCTACTGGCAACGCGGAGAAGCTGCGGCGAACCTAGCCGCTGAGATCCTTCTCGAAAAAAAAGTTTCGAATGAGATACCAATCAACGAAATCAAGGCCAACGAATCGATCCTTTTCATCAAGAAAGCCAGCCCAATAAGGTCCAAACTCGATCTCAGCGCGTTTCCAGATCGGGTGAAATACAGGTGATGCGCCGGGGGACAGGCAGCGGTTGATCGCCCTTGCCTTAAATGGGCAAACACCTTACCTCCGATTTCATGAAAAACGATACACTCCCTCCACGCGCTGATGCGCGCCCCGTCCAAATTGAAACCCATGGCATTACCCGGCAAGACGCCTACAGTTGGCTGCGGGCCGACAATTGGCAGGAGGTCATGAAAGACCCCAGTGTCCTCAATGCCGACATCCGGGCGTATCTTGAGGCGGAAAACGCCTATCACGAGGCGCAAATGGCGCCGACGAAAGCGTTACAGGAAACGTTGTTTTCCGAAATGCGGGGCCGCATCAAGGAAGATGACAGCGCGGTTCCCTCCCCTGATGGCCCTTATGCCTACAGCCTGAAATACAAGACGGGCGGTCAGCAGCCGATCTTCTACCGAACACCGCGCGATGGTGGTGAAGAGACTATCTTGCTGGATGGTGACAAGGAAGCCGAGGGCAAAGCCTATTTCAAGATCGGCGGCGCCAGCCATTCCACGGACCATAAACTGTTGGCCTGGGCCTACGACGACAAGGGGTCTGAATATTACTCCCTCCAGTTCCGCGATCTAGAGACAGGTGAAGACACCGGTTACGTCATCGAAGACACGAGCGGCGGCGGTGTTTTCTGCGCGGAGAGCAAATATGTCTTTTATATCCGCCTTGATGCCAATCACCGGCCGTCCAAACTCTTCCGCCATGAAATTGGTACGGACCCAGCAACAGATGTGCTCGTCTACGAAGAAAAAGACCCAGGCTTTTTCATGGGTGTCGGCAAAACCCAGTCCGGCGACACGATTGTCATCGACATTCATGATCACGAGACGTCCGAAATCTGGATGATCCCGGCGGATCAACCGACCAAGGCACCGGCCCTGATCGCCGCACGTGAAACCGGCATCGAGTATTCCGTCGATGACCATGGCGACACGCTTTACATCCTGACCAACGCCGACGGCGCGGAAGACTTCAAGATCGTGACGGCTCCGAAAGCCACACCAGGCCGTGAAAACTGGAGCGATCTGGTGCCGCACAAGGCCGGGTGCCTGATCCTGTCTCACTGTGTCTACAAGACGTTCATGACCCGTTTGGAGCGGGAAGATGGCTTGCCGCGAATCGTCATCCGTAACCTTTCAGACGGCAACGAACATTATGTCGCCTTTGACGAGGAAGCTTATTCGCTGGGATTGTCTGGCGGCTATGAATTCGACACCGAGACCATCCGCTTTTCCTATTCATCCATGACGACACCGTCACAAACGTTCGACTACAACGTCGCAACAGGCGAACGCACCTTACGCAAGGAACAGGAAGTGCCCTCCGGCCATAAGGCCGATGACTACGTCACCCAGCGCTTGATGGCACCGGCGGCCGACGGCGAAATGGTGCCGGTCTCAATTCTCTACCGGAAAGACACACCGCTGGACGGCTCGGCCCCACTCTTGCTCTATGGCTATGGGTCTTATGGCATTTCCATCCCGGCCAGCTTCAACACGAACAGTCTTTCGCTGGTCGATCGCGGGTTTTTCTATGCCATTGCCCATATCCGCGGCGGCAAGGAAAAAGGCTTCGGCTGGTACAAGGCCGGACGGCGGGAGAACAAGAAGAACACCTTCACAGATTTCATCGCGGCGGCAGATCATCTGGTCAAGGAAGGCTTCACAAGCCACCAGAACATCGTTGCGCAGGGCGGATCGGCCGGCGGTATGCTGATGGGTGCGATCTCGAACATGGCGCCGGAGAAATTCGGCGGCATCGTTGCTGAAGTCCCATTTGTCGATGTGCTGGCAACCATGCTGGATGACACGCTGCCTCTCACCCCGCCAGAATGGCCTGAGTGGGGCAACCCCATCACCGACAAGGGCGCCTATGAGTACATCGCTTCGTATTCGCCTTATGACAATGTCGAAACCAAGGACTACCCGCCGATCTTCGCCCTTGCAGGTCTGACCGACCCGCGTGTGACCTACTGGGAACCGGCCAAGTGGGTTGCCAAACTCCGCGCGACAAAGACCGGTGACAGTCTCGTAATGCTCAAAACCAATATGGACGCCGGACATGGCGGGGCATCGGGACGTTTTGACCGGCTGAAGGAAGTTGCCCTCGTGCAAGCCTTTGCGCTTCAGGTGACCGGCAAGGCGTAAACCCCTTCACAGTCTTGTGAAACTATTACCGGGTCCGGAAACGGATCCGGTTTTTCTTTGGCCGTGAAGTCGCTTAGTGTGATCGGAGTGACTTCATAATGACAAGCAGGGATATCATGACCCGTACATCGTCCAGATGGCTTCGGCGCACCGCCGGTTTCACACTGACCGCCGCCCTTCTCACGTCCGCCTCGGTGACCGAGGCTGCTGAACTGCGCTGGTCGTCACCGACCGATCCGCAGACGATGGACCCGCATGCAGTCAACTCTGCCCCGGTGCTCGGGTTCTTGAACAATGTCTATGAAGGACTTGTAAGGCGCGGTAAGTCCATGGACATCGAGGGGTCCCTTGCCGAGAGCTGGGAGCCAATCGGAACGGATGGATGGCGCTTTAACTTGCGCAAGGGCGTGAAGTTTCATGACGGAGCTGATTTTACCGCTGAAGATGTCTTGTTCTCTTACCAACGCGCTTCATCCGAGGCCTCAGACACCGCATCCTGGTTTGCTCCGGTAAAAAGCGTTGAAGTCGTCGATGACTTTACGGTCGATTTCCTGACCCACGCTCCCGACCCGATCTTTCCCGATTCCATCGCAAACTTTATGATCCTCGACAAGGACTGGGCCGAAGCAAATGATGCCGCCCTTCCCGCGAAGGATGCAGAAACTTACGCTACGCTGAACACAAACGGCACGGGGCCGTTCAAGGTCGTCAGCCGGCAACCCGGCGTCGAGACCGTGCTGGAACCGTTTGATGGTTGGTGGGATACCAAGGAGCACAATCTCACCAAGGCCACCTTCTTGCCAATCGCCAATCCGGCGACGGCCGTTTCTGGACTGCTCTCCGGTCAAGTCGATCTGATCAATCCGGTTCCGGTTCAAGACGTCAATCGGGTTGCCAATCAGCAAGGATTGAAACTGCATCAGGGCATTGAAGCCCGGGTCATCATGCTCGGCTTCGGGCATGCCCACGACACCTTGAAGTATTCAAAGGAAACGAACGGCAAAAACCCCTTTCAAGACGTTCGGGTTCGGAAAGCGGTGCAAATGGCGATCAATACCGAAGCCATGATCGACAAGATCATGCGCGGCAGCGCGGAATTGGCAACGCAACTCGTCAGCCCGCAAATGAAAGGATACAGCTCTGCAGCATCAGACCGGTTTGGCTATGACCCAGCCGCTGCCAAGGCCTTGCTGGCAGACGCTGGTTATCCGGATGGCTTCTCTTTCGGACTGATGTGCCCCAACGACCGCTACATCAATGATGAAGCGCTGTGCAAGGCAATGGCGGCGATGCTGACGCAGGCAGGCATGCGCGCCGAGTTGAATGCCATGCCGGTACGCAGCTACTGGCCAGAACTCCGCTCCGGCAATTTCGACATGTATCTCCTGGGTTGGTCACCGGGAACGTTCGACGCCGAACACCCAATCCGGTTCCTCGTCACTTCAAGAAATGATGAGAAGAAGCTCGGCAGCTGGAACTTTGGCGGCTACTCAAACCCCGAGGTGGATGCGCTCGTGCCGCAAATCCAGCGGGAGATTGATCCGGCCAAGCGGCAGCAAATGCTGGATGAGATTGCTCTCACCGTCCGCAACGATGTGGTCTACGTGCCGCTCCACATCCAGCCCCTGCTGTGGGGCTCCAAGGACACAGTCGATCTGACCCAGCGGGCCGATAATTTCCTGATGCTGCGCTGGATTACAGTCAACTAGATCAGCAGGCGCTTAATCGAAATCGATTGAGCGCCTAAAGCTGATCGTTTCGAAAGGAGCGGAGCATCCGAGACTTATGAAACATACCGGCGCCGCTCGCGCCGGTATTTTTCCTTCCAGTCAAATAACAACAATTCTTCTCCAATATTTCTTCAGAATATTTATTCGGATAACGAAAAATATATAAGATATCTTGAATAATAATATTAATATTACAAGCATTTAATGACGACAGTTTAATTTTAAATCTTCTCCGATCACGACCAAATCGTAACCGTCACCACCGGACAACAGTGTCCAAAACGATGGTCCTTGCGGAGGAGCAATATAATGACTTACCAGCCTACCCATCCCCTGCCGTTTTCAATCAACACCGCGCCAGTCATGCCGATAGATCTCTATATCCCGGCTGGGCCGCCGGGTGATCAGAACGGAACCACCAACACCGCTCCCTTCATGACCGATCTGGATGAATTCGGCTGGACGGTGCCGGACGCATTGGATGTTTCGACCAGTCCGGTCGAGTTCAACGATCTGCCGTTCTTGAACCTTGACCCCTACAATCTGGACGGTAAAGACAATCTGCCGACTGGCGACCTTGCAGAAGGGCCGCAGGGCGGTCTCAGTTCCCAGGTCGATGTCCAGGCAGGCTCCGGCGAGCAGCAGGTTAACTTCAGCCTCGAGATGGAAAACTACACGTACACCACAGAGTACGGACAAATTAACATCCTCACGCTGGCCGAAGAACGCACGACAGAAATCAAGACCATCAACTTCAACGGCCAAGAAGTCGCGGTGGAGTATCAGGCTGGCATTGCGCATGAATTTGAAGGCAGTTTCTACGACAATGCCTTCCGGGAGCTTTATGTCGAGATGGCTTTCGAAACCGGGATGGAGATACAGGCTGAAGCCTTCGACGCCAACGGCAACCCGATCATGACTGGGTTCGGATACGAGCAGGCGCTTGAAATCTATGGCGAGGCTTTCGATTACGGCATTGAAGAATTCGAAATGGCCTTCGAACTCGGCATTGAGCTCGAGCTGAACGATTTCGGCATGTATGAAATGACACTGTCGGTGATGTTTGAAGGCGAAATCGTCTATATGAACGGCGCCGAGCGGACTTACGAGTTTGAAGACGAGCTGTTCTTTATGTTCTCCGACCAGGACCAGATCGACTTCAACCAAATTCCGGACGGGCTCTACAACGAGATCCAGAAATTTGCTGCCGGCATGGGTGATGCTTGGGGCGGTATGGAAATCCTGAACGCTCAGCTGGAAGCGATTTTCCTTCAGCTGCAGGAAGACGGTCACTACCAGGCATGGGATGACGTGGATCAGGGACTGGACAATCCGTTCGACTTCAACGTTCCGCCGTCCGACTGGCTGACCTGATAGACTCGAACCACTCTGCAGAACTCATCCCTTTTGGAAGATCTGCCTTTCTCTTGAACGGACCGGTGGCAAAGCCATCGGTCCGTTGTCGTATTTCAGAAGGCCAACAATCTGGTCATATCGGATTTTGCGCCACAATAGCTTTTGACGTTTCGACCAGATGTTTGTACGACGGAATCCTGATTTGAAAGACATCTCTGAACAGAGATGCCGTCCGCGATTGCCAGAGGTCTTCATGCCGAATTTTGTGAGTAAAACTCGAAATGCCGGAAACCGCCTTGGACTCATTGCGGTTGGCACTCTCGCATTCGCCCTGAGTGCCTGCCAGATCCAGTCGCCTTCAGATATTCTTTTTGCACCAACCTACAATACCGACCGCGGCAGCATTCCGGTCGTATCCGGAACTCAGTATGACTGCCGCACGTTTCAGGGCAGCGGTTGGAAAGGGATTGCCGGCGGCCGCGCAGCGAACTGGGGAGAGCCTTTCCCGGTTGCCCGGACAGCCTGTTTTAAGACGCGGGACGAGTGCCAGGCATTCCTGACCCTGATGAGCGGTTACATCGACTATCAGCCCTACTATCGCTGCCAGCCCCACACAGCCTGATATGATCAGCTGATCTGTCGCTATTGTACTGGTGTTGCCGGAACATGTGCACAATCAATTCTCTGGCGCGGCATGATCTGACCGCTTAAGTCAAAGTCGATACTGCGGGCAGCTGTCCTTGAAACACAGGTCGTTCGGCCAGATAGGTCCGCATAAACTCCCGCAGACACTTTGCACGCGCGCTCAAGAGCCTACCGGTTGGCCAGACAGCGTAAATATCCCGTTGCTGACCCTGCCAGTCTGGTAGAAGAAGTTTTAGTCGGCCCTGCTCTAGCGGCTCAGCAGCTTCAGTCACACTCAATAGACACACGCCAAACCCGTCCTCTGCAAACTGACGGACGAGCGCGATATCATCAACAATCACATCTCCCTTAAGATGCAACTCGGAAGTGTCGCCAGTCAACCTGTGGCTCAACCGCCAGGCCGGGATCGTTCGGACGGCGATGATGGCATGCTGCTCAAGATCGTCTGGACTTTCCGGCATGTTGCGCCCCTCAAGATAGGATGGGGCTGCCATCACCGCTGTCGAAATGGATCCAATCTTTCTTTGATAAAGACGCTGATCCTGCTGCGGGCCAATTCTCAGGGCCAGATCAATTCGCTCATCCAACAGGTCGATGTTGAAATTGCTCAGTCTCAAGTCCAAACGAATGCCTGGATACTGCCGCATGAAGGCGGTCCACATTGGCTGCAGGGCCCCGACCGAAATATTGGTTGGCGCAGCCACAACTAGGGGTCCACTGAGTTCGTGCATCTCGGCGCTCAAGTTGCGCGCAGTGACCTCCGCCTGCTCCACGATCCCGGCAAAGGCCTGAAAATAGGCTTCGCCTTCAGAAGTCAGTCCGAATTTGCGGGCCGAGCGATGAACCAGTTGATACCCGAGCTTGTCTTCCAACCGCTGCAAACGGCGGGTCACAGTCGCAGCCGGCAGGCCCAGCGCTGTACCGGCACCCGTTAAGCTGCGGGCTTGGGCGACGTGTACAAAGAGCGCAATATCATCCAACATGATTACATTTTCGGAATTTAAATTGTCGATAATCGGTATTTATCATGAAAAATGAAATTCATATACCTCTCCTGTCCCCAAACAAAACAGGAGATGATCATGAGCCACTACTTCATCAGCGCCAGTATCGAAATGACCGAAGGCTCGAAGCTTGAGCAGGTTGAAACCGAGCTACAGAAGCTGGTTGCGCAAACGCGCGAAGAACCAGGCTGCATCTTGTTTGAAATTCGCCAGAACCTGAAAGAACCAACAAAATTCACCTTGTGGGAGTGCTGGACCAATCCGGATGCCTTGGCCGCACATTTCGAGGCACACCACACGAAAGCCTATCTGGCACAAAATCTCACAGAAGTAAGGCACATCGAAGCGCTCGGAGAAATAGGAGACAAAACCTTCGCCGATGCGATCAAGGCACACGCATGAGACATCGCCTGATCTCGACCGCGTTGATGTCCTTCTTCTTGTCGTTTCTGATGTCCTGCTGGGTCACCCTGATAAATCTCGGCTGGAGCGACGCTTTCCTTGGTCAATGGATGTCTGCATTCCGGCTGGCATGGCCGGCTGCCGCCGCAATTGCATTCTGCTTTGGCCCGTTTGTCCAAAACGCCACCACCTACATCACGCAGCGCTTCCCGGGTTAGGTGCTCCGATCATGAGAGAAATCATGCTTCCAATTCGCCAAAACGTCGATCAACTTGGCCCCGTGGCCGGGCCATACAGTCATGCCGTGATCCACGGCGATGCCGTCTATACATCCGGTCTGACAGCTTTTGGCTCTAACAGCCAAGCGGGAGGCGCTGCAGCGCAAACGCACACCATTGTGGACCAGCTCTCCATTCTTGCCGAGAGCTGCAAAACATCCCTGCAGCACCTCATCAAGGTCACGATCTTCGCTGTGGATCCCGCTGACATTCCGGAAATCCGAGAGGTGCTTTCAGACCGCTACGGTGAAAACGTGCCAGCCAGTTCTCTTGTGTTTGTAAAGGAGCTGTTTTCGCCGGATCTCCGGCTGGAAATCGAGGCAGTATTCGCAGTGCATCCCGTCTAAAGTCCCAATGCTGCCACGGCGGGGCTGATCCTGTAGTGTACAAGACGCTTAATCAAAATCGGTAATGCGGCCATCATACCGCATTGCCGGGGCCGCATAATTCAGTGGCGGCTTTACAAACTACACTGGAGAAAGACAGTCTCTTTAATGGGCGTATCATAATAGGCCGGGATCTCCACAAACCCTGCAGCCTTGTACAAACGGATGGCGCCTTCCATGGTGGGAAGTGTATCGAGCCGCATATACCGGTAGCCTGCGCTTCTGCCCCGCTCCAGAACGGCGGACACCAGGCTGGAGCCGACCCCGCTTCCCCGTCCCTCCGGCGCGACATACAAACGTTTCATCTCGCAAATGCCTTCATCAGCCATGGGCCGCAGGGCCACACAGCCGATTGACACATCAGAGCTCGTCTTCGCGAGTATCAGCGCACCTAGCGGCGGTACATACTTGCCAGGCAATGCAGCCAATTCTTCCTCAAAGCCTTGATACGACAAATCAATTCCAAGCCAATCCACATAGGCCCGAAACAACCGTTTGACGTCTTCAAGGTCGCGGGACGGATCAGAATCCGTAACGATAAAATCAGTCATGCTTGGGAAAAATCTTGTCCAGTTCAACTTGCGATCATTGGGCAGCGCCCGAAACAGCCGGGATTGCTTTTAAATAAACCCCGATCGCCTCGCGGTCAGAGGCCGGAAGGCGGGCCATGTTTTCCTGAACCGGCACCATCTCCCCACCCACAGAATCGTAATCCGGTGTAAATCCGCTTTCCAGGTAGTAGGCAATGTCGGATGCGCTCCAGCTGCCAAATCCTCCCGAGACAGGGGTGATGTTCGGCACCCGCCCCTCACCCGTTGCAGCCGGTGCTCCGCCCAGCCAGTCAGAAAGGATCAAACCGCCAGCAAAATCGCGCGGCGTATGGCATTCCCCGCAATGGCCCGGGCCTTCCACGAGATACTGCCCCCGCTCCCAAACTGCGGGATCCACATCTTCTCCACCGACAGGTGCCGCAACAACCGGAGCCGGGTCCAGGAACATTCGTTTCCAAAGCCCGACGCCCCGCCGGATGTTGAAAGGAAAGGCCAGCTCATTCGGCCCGGCATCGCCCTCGACAGCTGGCAGGGTCTTCATGAAGCTGAAGAGATCATTGATGTCCGCGAGATCCATCCGGGCGTAAGAGGCAAACGGGAAGGCCGGGTAGTAATTCCGGCCATCCGGAGATGTCCCATGTGTCATCGCATTGGCCAAATCAGCGACCGACCAATTCCCGATACCATTATTCGGGTCTTGCGAGACATTTGGTGCCACGAAAACGCCAAACGGAGTTTCAAGACGCAGCCCACCACCGAGTTTCAGCTTGTCATCGCCTTTCGCTTCAGGTGCGGCGTGGCAAGAACTGCATCCAGATGCCCAGAACACGAGCTCACCATTGACGGGATCGCCGGGTCCGAGATTGGCAACTGTGTTTTCGTCCAACCGGGTTGGGGCGGAGAGAAACCAGCCCGCGAGCGCCGCAGCGACGCCCAGCACGATCATGAACAGCAAGAGCTTTTTCATGACGGTTCTCCCCTCACCCCGAATTATGGATCCCGGAGATCCTAGTTCTTGACCCGGAACCCTTCATGGCACGACTTGCATGTGCCAAAGACAGGCCCCATCGCCGCTTTGAAAGCATCGAGATCGGCTGGTCCGGCGCGTCCGGCTGCTTCCATCGCAGTGCCGGTCGCAGCAGCGAACTTCGCGATCTCGGCGTCAAATCCGGCCCGGTTGTCCCAGATCGCCGGCGCGGCTTCTGTGTCGCCCGCGTTTGATCCATCCGGGAAATAGTCTCCAAAAGTAAGGGAGGCTGCACGCATGGCGGCAATGGCCGCTTTTCCGGCAGCAGGCGAATAGGCGATTTCGCCCTTCATCAAGCCGCCGCCAAGGCCAGCAGCTGCACCAACGGACGACATAATCGCCTGCCGGTCACCAATCGGATCATCGTCCGCCTGGGCCGCTCCAAGGCTGGCTGCAATCGCGATCGAAACAATGGAAATGCACTTCGAAATGGTCCGCATGGTCCTCTCCTCACTGACAGGTCTCAGCTTTGCTCAAGCGGATCTGCGTGTGGGAGCGTCCATCCCGGCAGCCGCATAAGTCTAGGGGAGCGGAAAGTTGCGGACGTTGCAAGCTTTGAAGTGTAACAACCGTTATCAAGAAATAGTGCGCAGTCGCCTGCCAAAGACAAAAAAGCCCCCGGTCTCGATTGAGGCCGGAGGCTGAAACGTCACAGAAGCGAAGGTTTACTTCGTTGCAGCTTCATACATCTCCAGGACGTAGTCCCAGTTGATCATGTTGTCGATGAAGGCTTCCAGGTACTTTGGACGCGCGTTGCGGTAGTCGATGTAGTAGGAATGCTCCCAGACGTCACAACCCAGGATCGGGCTTGCGCCGTGAACCAGCGGGTTTTCGCCGTTCGGGGTTTTCATGATTTCCAGTTTGCCGTCCTTGACTGCCAGCCATGCCCAGCCAGAACCGAACTGGCCGACGCCAGCTGCAATGAAGTCCGCACGAAACTTATCGTAGCCGCCAAGGTCGCTGTCGATCGCAGAAGCCAGAGCGCCCGGCAGAGAGGTGCCGCCACCGTCTTTCTTCATCCACTTCCAGAAATGGATGTGGTTGTAGTGCTGACCGGCGTTGTTGAAGAGCGGCGCGTTTTTGCCGAAGCTTTCTTTTACGACGTCTTCCAGAGACTTGCCTTCCAGGCCGCTGCCAGCGAGCAGCTCATTGCCTTTGGTGACATAGGCCTGATGGTGCTTGTCGTGGTGAAACTCGAGTGTTTCTGCAGACATATACGGGGCCAAAGCGTCATAAGCATACGGCAGATCAGGCAATTCAAAAGACATGGCAAACTCCTCATGTGTTCTATGAACAGCGGTGCTGACCAAAACGGCCGCGTACCGTGTTGAGCCGCAAAATAGGTTCGTCACCTGCGCTCGGCAAGGCGCGTTTTGAAAATAAAGAAAAATTTTCTTTGTTTTATCGCTTGTCCGGCTGAAATGCGTTCCGGATCAACCGGGAATCGAAGTTGAGCGGCATCTCCCCCTCGACGGCGTAGATATAAAGCGCAGCCCGCAAGATAGCGCTGAGCGTGGTCACCACGACAGACCCGATGAGGATCAGGGTCACGCCCACAGTGGCCAAACCACTGCCCAAAGCCTGGTTTTGCTCAAAGGAAAAGATCCCAAGCATCAAGATTGGCATCGCCACAATCAAAATCAGGAAATTCAAAGCCCCCAAGCCTATATGTCCAACCAGCGCCTCGCCCCAGGTTTTTCGAACGGCTTGAACTGATCGCTTGATTGCGGTCACCGGACCGACACCGTCCACCACCAAAATCGGCACGGCGAAATACGTGGCAACAGCCCAACCGGCCCCGAGCAAGTTGATGAAAAAGCGCATCAGCCCCTTCAACCGGCTTTCAAGAAGCTGCAGAACCCAACCGACAAATGCTGTCACCAAGGCCCAAAGCAGGATCTGCGGCAGTCGGCGCATGGACAGGCTGAGACCGTCCATGACCGTCGGATCTCCCCCGGCGAACCGGATCAGGGCACAGCCAAGAAGCGCCGCGTTGAAAAAGATCATGATGAAATAATTGATGAACAGGAAAACGAACATCAGCGCCCAGAACCGCGGATCCTGATCCGGCTGCTCGCTGTCGAAGATGCTCTGGAAGAAAGCTTGAAGTTCGGGCGTCGTGTAAATCGCCCAGCCTCCGGACCCAATCACAAGAGCAAGTGCCAAGGCGCTCATGATCGGAAACAAGAGCATCTCCTTGTCAAGGAGCAACACTTTCCAGCAAGCCGCCCCAAGCGCCAGGGCCCGTTCCAGTTTCTCAATCATGTGTGGTTCCGTCCGCCGTACAATTCGACGCGGTACGTAACCACATCTTCCGTTAAGGAAGCCCGAAGACAGACACTTCACACTTCAGATGCGCCCGCGTCCATCCACAGACATCGGTCGCACTGGCGGTCAGTTCTGTTGTTCTAGCGGTGCGATCAGGGCAAGAATCCGTCTGTTACACCATTTGATTCGTTGAGTTTTTCCAACATGGGCAGTGTTTATCCTGGCGCGGTGAGGCCAGCCCTGTGGCTGTTTGCTTTTACGATTATCGCTGCGTCGCAGCCCCAGCAGATCCAGGCGGCTGACGTTCGGGTTGTTGACGGAGACACGCTCGTTATGAACGGAGAGCGGGTCCGCCTTGAAGGAATTGATGCACCCGAACTCACCCAAACCTGCCTCACGTCTGCGGGCAAAAGCTATCGATGCGGCCTGACTGCCAAGGAACACCTGCAATCACTGATAAAACAAGGTGATGTCACGTGCAGGGGAAATGAAAACGACGCCTATGACCGGAAACTCGCCACCTGTTTTTCCGGCAAAAAGAACCTGAACAAAGCCATGGTCGCAGACGGTCAGGCATATGCGTTCTTGCGATACTCTGATGCCTATCGGACCGAACAGGAAATGGCTCGGCTGAATGGCGCAGGTCTTTGGGCGGGCATTGCTGAAGCCCCTTGGGACTTTAGGCAGCAAAAATGGCAAGTTGCAGGGTCAAAAGCACCGGCAGGCTGTCCAATCAAGGGGAACATTTCGGCGCGCGGACGGATCTACCACACACCCTGGTCACCGCACTACAGCCGGACACGGATCAACGAGGCTGCGGGAGAACGATGGTTCTGCTCCGAAGAAGAAGCAGTTGCGGCTGGCTGGCGTTCACCGCTGAGCTAATGCAACGCTTAATTCTACTCTGTTCCTGAGGTCATGCCCCAAAGGCCGGTTTCAAGTTTTCATTGCGTATTCGGTAGACCAGGGTCGGATTGGCCCTCGTCACTCGACGTTGTCAGATGACGATTGAACAGCTCCCGCGCGTCACGGCCGGCCGGTGAGTTCTCAAAACACACATAAAGGCTGTGATTGATCAGTAGCTTTTCGTGAAATTTCAGACTGTCCGCCACGAAAGCCACGCCAGCGTCTTCGGCCTTCAAATAGTCAAAGACGTTTTTGTCGATCACAATGGCATCAGCCCGCCGGGCGGCGACCTTCAGGATATTCTGTGTGTCGTTTTCGGCAAGTTCGCCGACGATCTCCCCATCGGCAATCAACTGATCGAGCTTTGCTTCATTCACATAGCCTCGAACCACGCCGATGACGAAGGATCGCAAGTCATCGTGCGTTTCCCAGTCGAATGAGCTGGTTGACGGTGTCAGGAAGCCAACTGGGCTGTCGCCAAAAGGTTTTGAAAACAGGCATCGGTCACCATCGGCTTCCGCGTCTATGTCAGCCGAATAATACTCTGGATAAACACCGATCCAGTTCGGGTCATCAGCGGCAAGCATGATTGCGCGGTTCCAGGGAAACAGTTGAACATCAACCTCTATCCCAGCCTTCGCAAACGTTGACCGCACCGTGTCGGTATTCGGCCCCTCGCCCGTCGCTTCCACGTAAGGCGGCCAGTGAAGCGTGGTCAGCCTCAGCGTGTCAGACGCAAAGGACAGCGAAGACGTTGCAATGATCAAGGCACTTAAGGCCAATGCGCAGCGCATCAAATTCTCTCGGTTATGTTCCGTATTACACCGCGGGTAATCGGAACTGTCTGGAAAGCGCAGCGTGCCGCGCTTTCCATGTTTTAGTGAGCTCTTTGGCGCTCGTCAGAGAGCGGAGTTGAACTTGTCCCGCGCCGCCTTTCCGGCATCGGAATTTTCGAAGCAGATGAAAAGACCGTGTTCAATGAGCAGATTGTCGTTGAACTTCAGATCACCGGCAACCTTCGCAACAGCCGGATCGTTCTGCGCAAGATGCTCAAAAACCAGCTTGTCGATCACGCCTGCAGCAGCACGGCCGCCCGCGACCTTCAGAATGTTCTGCGAATCGTCGTCAGCTTCCTCGACCGCGATGTCGCCAGCTGCCACCATGCCGTCGAACTTCTCTTCGTTGTTGTATCCCCGAACAACGCCGATCTTGTGCGCTTTCAAATCGTCATGGGACGACCAAGTGAAGTCTGAATCCTTGCGTTGAACGAACCCAACCGGGCTAACACCGAAAGACTTTGAAAACAGGCAACGGTCGCCGCCCTTTTCCGCATCGCTGTCTTCGGCATAATACTCAGGGTAAACGCCGATCCACTCAGGATCCTTTTGCGCCAGGTTGATTGCCCGGTTCCAAGGGAAAACAGCCACTTCAGCGGAAATTCCGGCCTTTTCAAACGCTGCCTTGACAGCGTCCGAGCTCGGACCGCTGGCATCAGCCATCACGTAAGGCGGCCATTCCAGCGTCGTGAGTTTTACGGTCTCGGCCTGAGCGGCCAAGGGGCTCATGAGAAAGGCTGCGGTCGCAGTAGCCAATAGAAGACGCATGTGTTCGTCCTGCCTTAAATTTAAAAGTGTTTCGTGCTCACGAGTGAGCGTGCCAACACTACGAACGAACAATGAATAAGAAATTTCCGAAGTGAAACCATGTCGCTTTTACGCACGTCCAGTGCCGCGAATATTTGTTTTAACTGTTAATAATACTTATCTGCACACCAGACAATTTGATTAGACACAATCATGCCCCCCTTCAGTTGAAGGCTTGCAGGGCCATAAACCGGCATCTACAAACAGTTTCGGATATTTCCGCCCGCCGTTCCAGACACAAGACATCCTTCCATGAAACAGTCCTTTTGGAGTTCGGTTTGCCTCGCGCTTGGTGGGTTGCTGGCGCTGGCCGCGGCCATGGGCATTGGACGGTTCGTCTACACCCCGATCCTCCCCTCCATGGCCGAGGGCATCCCGCTGACGCCGAGTGCGGCCGGACTGATCGCATCTGCGAATTTCCTCGGTTATCTGACTGGCGCTCTGATCGGCGCATCCCGTTTTTTGGGCGGAACACCCAGAACCTGGTTCCTTGCCGGGCTCGCGCTCAGTGCTCTGACGAGTGCAGCCATGGCCCTCACCAGTGATGTGTGGTTCTTCATGATGATTCGCTTCATCAGTGGCCTGGCCAGCGCCTTTGTTCTCGTTTTTTCGACCACTCTTATATTGGAACGGCTGACCACAGCCGGTCACAGCGCCCTGTCTGCAGTGCATTTTTCTGGAGTTGGCATTGGCATTGCCCTCTCCGCTGTCCTGATCGCGGCTCTCAATCACAACGCTACGGACTGGCAAACCTTGTGGCTCGCAAGCGGACTGGCGACCGCAATCCTTCTGGCCGGGGCAATCGTTCTCGTTCCGACAAGATCAAACGCTTCACCGACGGCCCCGGCAGATGACAATCGCACCCCAGAAGACGGTAGACGCACCTGGTCTCCAACGGTTATCCGTCTGGTCGCCGCTTATGGTCTGTTTGGATTCGGGTATGTCATCACCGCGACTTTTGTTTCGGTCATGGCACGCACGACCCCGTCCCTGACAGACATCGAGCCTTATGTCTGGCTGGTTGTCGGTCTGTCGGCAGCGCCATCAATCTATGTTTGGAACTTGATCGCCGCCAAACTCGGTGCCCGCCGGGCCTTCGCGTTGGCATGCCTTGTAGAAGCAGGCGGCGTAGCAATGACAGCGGTCAGCACCTCGCCAGCTATCTTTCTGATCGGAGCAGCACTACTGGGCGGAACCTTTATGGGCATCACGGCCCTTGGTCTCGCCGAAGGACGCCGTTTGACCGCAGAAGCCGGGACGGCCGCAGTTCGCCAGATGCTGGCGACACTGACAGCCAGTTTCGGCCTTGGTCAGGCGGCAGGACCATGGATCGCCGGGCAATTGCATGGCGTAACGGGCTCCTTCCAGGCACCATCCATTGCCGCAGCCATTGCTCTTGTGATCGCCGCCGCCCTTGCCGGGCTATGAGCTACTGCAAAGCGCCCCTCACCAAAAAATGATCGAATTTTATCTAAATTGAAAACGTGTGATTTAGAACACGTCAGAAGGAGAATTCCGCCGTTACATTCCGCGTCACAGTCAATGACGACTGCAAATGACTTGGGAGAAAGATGTGAAACTTGTAAATTCAATTATTAAAACTGCTGCACTTGCAGGATCTATTTCATTCGGCGCAACAGCAGCGTTTGCTGCACCACCAAGTGATGGCTCAACACTTGGCGAATGCTACAACAACTGGATATCTCATTGTAACCAGACCACACCAGGCTACCCGAACAGCTGTTACGATGAAGTTTTGAACCATTGCGACAGCGTGCACAGCGCAAGCCTTGGAACACTCTCAGGCTACAAGGTCAAATCCATGCAACGCTCCGCTCTCACGAAAGCCAAGCGTGCCAACACGACACTCGTTACCCCGAAGGTTCAGCCGGTTCGCGTTCAGAACTGACCGGGCGCTAAAGCTCAACAAAAAGCCCTGCAATGGACGCATTGCAGGGCTTTTGTCTGTTCAATTGAGCGGCCCCAATCAGGCGTGGGAGAACTCCCAATAAAGGTCCCGTGCCCGAGCGGCGATCGGGCCTGGCTGCAGATCACGTTCCTCGATCCGATTGACCGGCGTCACCTTGTTGTAGTTGCCAGTTGAGAAGATTTCATCGGCTTCCAAAAACTCGTCATAACCGAGTGTGCGCTCAAAGACGTCATAGCCGGCAGACCGCAGCAGATGAATCACGCGCTGGCGGGTGATCCCGTTCAGGAATGTGCCGTTCGGCGCCGGGGTATGAACTTTCCCATCCTTCGCCATGAAGATGTTCGCAGACGTCAGCTCTGCAACATTGCCCAGCATGTCGCGGACTACGGCATTGTCGAAGCCTCGCCCTTTGGCCTCCAGCATCGCACGCGCATTGTTCGGATAAAGGCACCCAGCCTTTGCATTGACCGGCATGCATTCCATGGTCGGACGGCGGAACGGAGAAAGTGTGATACTGGACGCTGCATCCTTCGGTGCCATGGGTGCGTCGAACAGACACAAACAGAACCGTGTGCTGTCCGGATCACCGCTGATGACACCTGGCCCGTCACCTTCGACCCAGTACATCGGTTTGACGTAGATCTGCTTGTCGCTGCCGAACTTGGCACAGCCTTCCCTGGTCAGCTCCACCATCTCCCCAACCTTCATGGTTGGCTTCATGCCGAGAGCGACTGCGGAATCGTTCACCCGTTGGCTATGGAGATCGATATCCGGCATCACGCCATCGAAAAAACGGGCGCCATCAAAGACGCTTGACCCGAGCCAGGAAGCGTGGGTTCGCGGGCCCATGATCGGCGGATTCCCTTCGTGCCAAGTCCCGTCAATCCAGGTCCAGGTGTCGCTCCAGCCGCTCATCGTTCTCCCTTTCGATCATTCTGGGTGTTTGTTATCCGTGACCGGACAGAACACCGCCACCGCCCGCGGGTCAATAGCTTACCCACAACATCTGGATCGCAAGTCATATTATTCCTCCAGCTGACTTTATGGGACCGGAATCGGTCTCATGATCACGCAAACCAGGATTTTTTTTTCCAGACGAGTTTATTGCGATTGAGCAGGATAGGCGTCCCACTTATCGCCAATGAACAATTTCTTTGAGGCGCGAAATTGCGATCAGTGCTTGCAAGAATTCCGTGCACTAGATAATTTGTTCATTCTTTGTTCTTTTAATTGGAGATTCTCGTAATGGATCAGCGCATTTCAATGATCACCCTCATTGTTCCCGATATCATGACAACACGGGCTTTTTTTGAGACCGGATTGGGGTGGCAGGTGAATGCCGCGCCCTCCCCGCATGTCGTGTTTTTCCAGATACCTGGCGGCGTGTTTGCACTCTATGATCGCAGCGCGCTTGAGGACGAGATCGGCACGACGGTTACGGATGCCACCTTCGGTGCGATGACATTGGCATGGAACGCCAAAGAGCGCGGCGATGTCGACGCGATGTTTGAAAAGGCGGTTGCTGCAGGTGCCCGCCCAATAAAAAACCCACAAGAGGCGTTCTGGGGAGGATATTCTTCCTACGTTGAAGTTCCCGGCGGGCATCTGCTGGAAATCGCATTCAACCCGTTCTGGACCGTCAACGACGACGGCTCCGTGCAGCTCCCTGAGGCCCAGCCGTGATGGGATGGCAACGGCGATGAACATTTGATTTTATTCGTACGGCTTTTGCTTGACCTTGTTCCAGGTTCAAGGTTCTCTGCCGCGTTCGTGTATTTCTTGTGCTGAAGGATCCGTTATGGCTCACGCCGCTTATGTCTTTGATGCTTATGGAACTTTGTTTGATGTGCATGCCGCTGTGCGCAAACATGCAGCCAAACTGGGTCCCGATGCGCAACGGCTGTCCTCTCTGTGGCGTGAGAAGCAGCTGGAATATTCCTGGGTGCGGGCCTTGATGGGCCAGTACAAGGATTTCTGGGAATTGACCCAGGAGGGTTTGGATACCGCGTTTGCGCTGGTCCCAACGGCTGATAAGTCAATGAAAGACGACCTCCTGAATGCGTACTGGGAACTGGATTGCTATCCGGAAGTCCCGCAGGTTTTGACCGACTTGAAAGCAACGGGTGCCAAGATCGCGATCCTGTCCAACGGGTCACCGGCCATGCTTGACGCAGCGGCCAAAGCTGCAGGACTCACCGAATTGTTTGACGAGATCTTTTCCGTCGATGAGCTGCGGACCTTCAAGACCAACCCGCAAACCTACGAAATGGTGACGACCCACTTCCGCATCTATCCGGAAGAAGTCTCCTTCCAATCTTCCAATCGATGGGATGTTGCCGGCGCAACCGCTTTTGGCTTCCGGACGGTCTGGATGAACCGCACCGGAATGCCGGATGAATACACCGACCTTGCCCCAAAGGCAGTTCTCGCAGATCTGACAGGCCTGGCAGCTTTGGGCTGACCGGGTCGTCATCGCTGACAGATAACTTTTCAAAAAGGATAGTTTCCATTACGCTTATATAAATTGATAGTCGAACTGATTATTTCCAAAAAAGAAAAAATATTTATCTTAGATCGCATAGTTGCCGAACTTTGAAACTGTCCTATCCTTTTATCTTGCTGGGAGATAAAAAACTGAGGGCAATCTAATAACCCGTTATTTTTGTTGAAAATTCGTAGCATTGCTTCGAAAAATAGAACAACGGGCACACTCCACGGCACGGTTGGGAGGCCTGCCGAAACGCTCTTCAGATGATCTCTCCCTAGCGAATTTGGGAGGAATTTATGACGAAGCTTACGACCCGCCGCGACGCACTTCGCGGTATCGCGGGCGCTGGCGTTGCCGGTGCCGCGACTCTTGCAGCCCCGCACATCGCGACCGCCCAAGGGCAAACGACCACCTGGAAAATCCAGACGTCTTGGCCAGGCGGCGCTGGCCTGCAGATCTTCAAGGACTGGTGCGCAACGATCGTCGAGAAAACTGGCGGCGAATTGGCGTTCCAGCCATTCGGCGCGAACGACGTGGTCGGTGACTTTCAGCTCTATGACGCGGTGAAAAACGGTGTTCTTGACGCCGTAAACCCGTTTACGATCTACGCGCAGGGCATCATTCCGGCGGCAACATTCTTGACATCGATCCCGCTTGGCCTGCGCAACCCGCATGAATTTGATGTTTTCTACTACGGCCTCGGCGGCATAGATATCGCCCGCGAGCTGTACGAGAAACAAGGCATGAAATTCGTCGGCCCGGTACACCACGGCCCGAACATCATCCACTCCAAGGTTCCGATCCGGTCTATCGATGACTTCCGCGGCCGCAAGATGCGCCTGCCGGGCGGCATGGTTGCCGAGGTCTTCACCGAGATTGGCGCAGAAACAACCGTTCTGCCGGGATCCGAGATTTTCCCCGCCCTTGAAAAAGGCACCATCGACGTTGCCGACTATGTGGGTCCGGCGGTCAACTATGCCCTCGGGTTCAGCCAGGTTACCGACTACATTGTCATGGGTCCTCCAGGCTTCATGTCGCTTTACCAGCCGGTCGACATCATGGACATCACCGTCGGCATGGACGCCTGGAACAAGCTCAGCCCGCAGATGCAGCAATTCGTCGAGATGGAGACACATGTTTACTCCGACGCACACCACGCTGCGATCCAGAAGGCCGACCAGGATGCCTGGGCGAAGTTCGAGGCAGACGGCACGGAAGTTACCCGCCTGACGCAGGACGACGTCGAGCTGATGACCGAGGTCGCTGTTCCGATCTGGTTCAACTATGCAAACCGCGACGCAGACAGCGCCCGTGTGTTCAAAATGCAGCTCGACTACATGATGTCCGGCTCGCTGGGCTATGTTGATCCGGCGTTGACGGAAGGCCTTGAGCTGAAGCTCTAAGCCACAAACCGGCTACGTAGGAAGTCACCAAGTCCGCGCAGGAAACTGCGCGGACCTCTCACCTCAACGTTAGGTTCGCCGAACAACAATGCACGCCACCCTGAGCTGTGCGGCTTTTCATAAAGCCGAGCGGTAACAGGTGTCAGGGCAGACGCCTCCTTGCATGGAAACTGCGACTGCCCGGGGGAAGGACAAGGCATGCCTCAATTGGATTTCACTCTGCCGCACTGGGCCTATTGGCTCGGCCTGATCCTGTTTCCGATCATCGCGGCAACTCTGGCCAAGCGGCCAAAACCCAAAGAACGGACATATTCAACCGTTTTGGGCTATTTCATCTTGGTAACCGGCGGCATATTGGGACTGCACAGGCTTTACCTCAAAAGCATGATCGGCCTGCTCTATATCCCGGTCTTCATTGTCATTCTTTTTGCCAATTCCCAGGGGCAGGATGCCCGGTCGGTCGCCTCCGACATGTCCAACCTCGTTCGCCAGGCAGAACGGACACTTGACCGTGAAGGCGGCAGGGTTACCTCTGCCGAAGCTGAACTGCCGGAAATGCGCCAAAAGCTCGCGGAAGCTGAAGTCGGGAGCTTCGCCGAACGGCGTGCCCAGCGCGATGTCCGCAGAGCCGAACAGAGGATCGAACAAGGCCGCGAACGCATGGCCGAGGCCGAAGCGGACCTGGAAACCGCACGGCCGGCGGCTGAAGAAGCGCAAGCCAATCTGGAATTCTGGCAAAACATCGCGAAATATGCCTTCTGGCTTATCCTGGCCGGGGTGGCGATCGACGCGATCCTTCTGCCCGGACTTGTGCGCAAGGCCAACGCCAACCTGCCGCCAGAACCGGAGCTCAGCGAAGCCGAGCTCAAGCTGAAAGCCCTTGAAGAGGCTGAGCGGAAAGACGACGCGAGTTACGTGTCGAGCGGCTGGACCGGATGGATCGACCGCCTCTCGCTCTTCTGCGGCGAGTTTGTGGCCTATTGGGCTGTGATCGCGGTGATTGTTTACTACTTCGAGGTTATGAGCCGCTATGTCTTCGGCAGCCCCACGAACTGGGCGCATGAAGCCATGTACCTGATGTTCGGCATGCAATACCTAATTGCGGGCTCCTATGCGATGCTGACGGAATCCCACGTCCGGGTCGACATCTTCTACGCGCCACTTTCCAACCGCCGCAAGGCGATCGTGGATCTGCTGACCTCGGTCTTCTTCTTCATCTTTGCCGGCACGCTTTTGGTGACGTCCTGGATTTTCGCGTTCGACGCGATTGCCGTTCCCTCAGGAAACTCGCTGATTTCGGATTGGGCCCGGGGCGAGATCGGCTTTGGAGAAGTCATCACAAGCTGGAACCTTGCGCAGTGGACTGACCCGAACATCCGCTGGGGCGAAATCAGCTTCAACGAGTGGGAAGTCCCCTTGTGGCCGATGAAAATGGTCATGATCATCGGTGGGCTGCTTCTGGTGCTTCAAGGCATATCGAAATTCGCGCAGGACCTCCGCGCGTTTGTGGGGAGGTCCTAAAGAATGGGTCTTGAAATTGGCATTGAGTGGCTGACACTCATCATGTTCGGATCACTGCTGGTGCTGTTGATGGCGGGCCTTCCGCTCGCCTTCGTGACCGGCGGCTTGGCCTGCGTGTTCCTGTTCATTTTAGGCGACGAACGCGCGCTCAACATCGTTCCATCGCGCATCTTCCCGCTGATGACGAACTACCAGCTCTCGGCGATCCCCTTGTTCATCTTCATGGCGTCGATGCTGGAGCGAGCGGGCATCATCAACGACATGTTCGATGTCATCTACAAGGTGCTCGGGGGTGTTAAGGGCGGACTGGCGGCCGCAACCATCATAGCGTCCACAGTTCTGGCGGCGATGGTGGGGGTGATCGGTGCGGCGGTGGTTACCATGGGCATCATCGCCCTGCCTGCCATGCTGAAACGTCATTATGACCCAAAGATCGCCATGGGATCGATCATGGCCGGGGGTACGCTCGGCATTCTCATCCCGCCGTCGATCCTTGCGATCATCTATGCCGTCGTGGCCGAACAATCCGTAGGAGAGCTGTTCATCGGCGCGGTCGTGCCGGGGCTGTTGCTCTCGGGGATGTACATCCTCTACGTGATCATTTCCTGCACGATCAGCCCTCAAAAAGGCCCGCCGATCCCGGAAGAAGAGCGCATTCCCTTCAAGGAAAAAATGCGGCTCATGTCCGGCATGTCAGCGCCGATTGCACTGATCGCAATCGTTCTCGGGGTCATCTTTACCGGTGTTGCAACGCCGGTGGAAGCGGCCGGGATTGGGACTTTCGGGGCCATCATCGTGGCGGCCATTCACCGGAACCTTGACTGGCAGACACTGCGCGAGGCCTCTCTGACGACACTCAAGGCCTCCGCCATGGTCATCTGGATTATGTTCGGTGCTACCATCTTTGTCGGGCTTTACGTCCTGGAAGGTGGCCAGCAGTTTGTGCAAGGCGCTCTGGAAGCTACCGGCCTCGGCCCCTGGGGCATCCTGATCCTGATGCAGGTGGTGCTGGTGATCCTTGGCATGTTCCTTGACTGGGTCGGGATCCTGTTGCTCTGTGTGCCGATCTTCGTGCCGATCGTCAAAGCGCTCGGCGCAGCGGCTTTCGGGCTCGACAACCCGGACGACCTCGTCCTTTGGTTCGGGGTGCTTTATCTCGTCAACATGCAGATGAGCTTCTTGTCGCCACCGTTTGGCTATGCGCTGTTCTATCTGCGCGGCGTTGCACCCCCGGATATCCCGATGACGGACATCTTCAAGTCCGCCTTGCCCTTCCTGGCGCTGCAAATCATCGGACTGGTGCTCTGTATGATGTTCCCGGGGATCATCACCTGGCTGCCAAATCTGGTCTATGGCTAGGAACAACTGAAACAAAAAGACCTACGGCTGCGCGTTTATCGATGCGCAGCCGTAGTTGTATTTCAAGGATTGAGGTCGTTAGAAGGCACGCGCAATACCGAGCATCAAACGATGGTTGCCGGCGGTACGTTTGGCCTGCGTTCCGGCAAAGGTGTCCTTGGTGTCGGCGATCCCGGTCAATGTGTAATCCGCGCGAAGCCGCCAGTTATCGTGCATGGCGACCTCAACACCGGCGCCAAGAACCGCACCAAGCCCGACCGAACTCTCGGTCCGGCCATTGGCCTTCAGGCTGTGATCGGTCGCAGCAACGCCAAGACTTATATACGGCATGAAATTGTTGATTGGCAGACCAACGCGAGTCTTTGCAGTCACCGACCACTTGGACCCGGTCTCGATCGTTCCAAGCACCGGATGCTGACCTTTTTTCGTGTCACCAATATAGGTCGCAGCCCCTTCCACGCCCAGGATCACCCGGGAAACTTCCCAGTTGTAGCCGCCAAAAACACCAAACGCGGCATCGAAACGGGAATAGTCTTTCTTCTGACCGCCCGCTTTCACATCCGTGACTGTTTGAGACCCGCCGGCCTCAAAACCAAGATACGGTCCCGCCCAAATGGATCCGGCAGGCGCCATTGGAACAAACTCTGTTCCCCCAGCGACGGGCATGTCGGCGGCCTTGGCTCCGCCGACCAGAACAGCCAGGGCTGCGCATAATACAAAGGGCTTTACCAGCCAATGCCTTGTATTCGGCAAGGAATTCCGGAGGCGTCGAAACGGTTTCGGCTGCGGCGAACAGCCATAAAAAACGCAACTATCGCGATTGGTAAAGGAACTTACCATGTGAGGTCTCACTTCGGTTATCTCGTCAAACCCGAAACACAACAATCAAAAATTATTGCGAAACGATAATTTTAAAAATCACAACGATGATTATTTTGTCAACTGCAATGTTTTGAGTTTGCGTTTTTTTTCAAAATGGACTAGAGGCTCTTTTCGTCAAAGGGCAGCACTCACCCGCGTACCAACATCTTCCCTTGCGGATGAACGCGCACTGAACGCACTGGCCCAAAGGCTCTGAGTTCGTAGAACTAATTGATTTATCAAAATGTATTGGCCTTTCAGCAAATAAGGCCGGAGGAAATCATGACAGAGATGGAATGGTCAGAACGCGAAAAACGACTGACCCGGATCAGGCGGGTGTCTGCGTTCATGAAATGGGTTGTGAGCGGAATTCTGCTCCTGATCTTGATTTTCGGCCTTATCGTGATTGTTGGGATTTCTCTGCCGAACGAACTGATGATCGCACCTGACGAAACCATCGATTTCGCCGACATTGAACGTCCGCTGGGCGAGATTCCTCAAATCCAGCGCTTCGGCTTGTCGATCGTATCCGGCATCGCATTTGTGCTTTTGATGCTGGCCGGCTGGAACATTCGCCAGGTTTTCAAGCGGTTCCAAAGCATGGAATTTTTCTCCCCAAAGACTCTCGCCAGTGTCATTTCCTTCGGCGTCTGGCTCATTGCGTTTGCAACTTTTGACCTGATCAGCGATCCAGTTGGCTCGGTGCTTTTGACGTATGATTTTCCACCCGGCGAACGGTCAATTGATGTGACCCTGGATGGGGGAGAACTCTTCTTCTTTGTTCTTGGGGCCTTGATGCTGCTTTTTGGCTGGATCTTGCGGGAAGCCGCGCTCATCGCGGATGAAAACCGCCAATTTATCTGATCTGAACCGGGGGACAGACAATGGCCGACACATCCGTCATTGAACAAGGCAAGCGCCTCAAGCGCATTCGTATTGTTGCAAGACTGGTCAAGTGGATCGCAACCCTATCCCTTTTTGCCACCTTCGTGGTTGGGGTCGGCCTGACTATTGTATTCCTGTTCCCGGAGGGACCTGCGTGGAGCGTTGACGAAACCATCTGGATTGGCGAAGGCGAAAGAGAATTGAGCTCAATCCCATTCGCACAGCGGTCCATTTTGGCCGTCCTTCTGGTGGTCAGCCTTGCCCTCGTCCTTGGAATCATATGGGCCTTACGCTGTGTCTGCAGGCACTTTGAAACTGGGGACTACTTTTCCCCTCAGGCTTTGGAAAATGTCTTTTCACTCGGCGCATGGATGATTTCGTTTGCGGTTTTTGATATTGCCAGCGACCCGGTTGGCATCATGGTCGCGACACTTGATTATCCTGAAGTGAAGAGAGTCATTGACGTTTCTCTCGATGGCGGCGAAGTTTTCACACTGATTCTAGGGGCGCTTATGTTGTTGTTTGGATGGATCTTTCGCGAGGCGGCCCTGCTCGCAGAAGAAAACCGGCAAATCGTCTAACATCGACGCATCAGGGTCTCGAACATGCCGATCATTATCGAACTGGATGTGATGCTCGCCCGCCGGAAGATGCGGTCGAAGGAGCTTGCCGAACGGATTGGCATCACCGAGCAGAATGTTTCCCTGCTTAAGTCCGGAAAGGTGAAGGGCGTCCGCTTCGAAACTTTGGAAAAGATCTGCGAAGTTCTGGACTGTCAGCCGGGCGACATTCTGATCTACGAAGCGCCAGAAGATCCATAACCCGTCAAAATTTCATCAAATACGTATGAAATTGTACAAATTACTGTAATTTCATCGCAAATTTTGACAAATAAAACGCTCCAGGATTATTGCGCATCATATCCTTTTGGAGCCCATTTCTTATGTATGCACCGTCAGTTACAGACAACACTGGAATACGGCTGGCACCGGCCTCCCGAACACGCTTGAGGCACGGAAAACTCCTCACAGTCGACAAGACCGATATTTGTGATTGCACACTCTACGACCTTCAAAACGGCGGGACAGGTGTTGTCATTCCAGACGCCGAAGCTGATCTGCCCGACACGCTTTATGTCGCTGATACCAAGCTTGCGACCGTGAACTTGGCGAAGGTGCGCTGGCGTGTGGGTTCCAACTTGGGGGTTTTGTATTTGGAAAAGCCCGTTCAGCTCAGCTTGAAGCAGTCAGCCAAAACAAAATAACCGGCTGCGTTTCCCGCAGCCGGTTCGAATTTTGATTGCCAATTACGTTTATTCGGCAGCCTGGGCCGGCGCGTAACCAAGCTGAACATTCAGCTTTTCAATCAACCCAACAGCTGCTTCCGCAATGACAGTCCCCGGCGGAAAGATGGCTGCGGCTCCGGATTTGTAGAGCTCATCGTAGTCTTGCGGCGGAACCACACCGCCCACGACGATCATGATGTCCTCCCGGCCCTCATCGGCCAACGCCTTCTTCAGTGCTGGGACCAGCGTCAAATGACCTGCGGCAAGGGACGACACGCCAACCACATGGACATCGTTCTCAACCGCCTGCCGGGCCGCCTCTTCCGGGGTTTGGAACAACGGGCCGATATCGACATCAAAACCGAGATCGGCAAAGGCCGAGGCAATCACCTTCTGGCCGCGGTCGTGACCATCCTGGCCCATCTTGGCAACCAGAATCCGCGGACGCCGACCATCGTTGTCCTCAAATGTTTCAACGAGGCTTTGTACCTTTTCCATGGTGCCGGACATTGCGCCAGCCTCCCGCTTGTACACTCCTGAAATCGATTTGATCTCCGCTTTATGACGGTCGAAGACCTTCTCCATCGCGAACGAGATTTCTCCGACGGTCGCCATCGCCCGCGCAGCCTTGACGGACAGATCCAGAAGATTGCCATCGCCGGTCTTTGCACATTCTGTCAAAACATCGAGCGCGGCCTGCGTCTCCGCCTCGTTGCGCTCTGCGCGCAGCCGTTTCAGCTTGTCAATTTGGGCCGCCCGTACGGTCGCATTGTCGACTTTAAGAACGTCGATGGCCTGTTCACTCTCCGGCTTGAACTTGTTGACGCCAACGACCGTTTGCGCACCGCTGTCGATCCGCGCCTGGGTCTTGGCCGCCGCTTCTTCGATCCGAAGCTTGGGAATACCCTTTTCAATGGCTTTTGCCATGCCGCCCAGTTCTTCGACTTCGCGGATATGCGCCATCGCCTTTTCGGCCAAATCGGCGGTCAATTTCTCGACATAGTATGATCCGCCCCAAGGATCGATGACCTTGGTGGTGCCGCTCTCCTGCTGCAGGAAAAGCTGGGTGTTCCGGGCGATCCGCGCCGAAAAGTCTGTCGGCAGCGCCAGCGCCTCGTCCAGCGCATTGGTGTGCAGCGACTGGGTGTGCCCCTGCGTCGCTGCCATTGCTTCCACACACGTACGGATGACATTGTTGAAGACATCCTGCGCCGTCAGCGACCAGCCGGACGTCTGAGAGTGGGTGCGCAGAGATAGGGATTTCGGGTTCTTCGGCTGGAAGTTTTCTTCCATCAAGGTCGCCCAGATCAGGCGCGCAGCGCGCAGCTTTGCAACTTCCATGAAGAAGTTCATGCCAATCGCCCAGAAGAACGACAGGCGCGGCGCAAACTGGTCAATGTCCATGCCAGCCGCGACACCGGCGCGGGCATACTCGATGCCGTCCGCGATCGTGTAAGCAAGCTCCAGATCCGCCGTCGCACCCGCTTCCTGCATGTGATAGCCGGAAATGGAAATCGAGTTGAACCGCGGCATGTTCTGTGAGGTGTAGGCGAAGATATCGGAGATGATCTTCATCGACGACTTCGGCGGATAGATATAGGTGTTGCGGACCATGAACTCCTTCAGAATGTCGTTCTGAATGGTGCCGGAGAGATCCTTTTGATCAACGCCCTGCTCTTCCGCAGCCACGATATAGAGCGCCAAAACCGGTAGGACGGCTCCGTTCATGGTCATGGACACACTCATCTTGTCCAGCGGAATGCCGGAAAAGAGCGTGCGCATGTCATAGATCGAATCGATCGCAACACCGGCCATGCCAACATCACCCGAGACACGCGGATGATCGCTGTCATAGCCCCGGTGCGTGGCAAGATCGAAAGCAACCGAGAGACCTTTCTGACCAGCGGCAAGGTTCCGCCGGTAAAACGCATTTGAATCTTCGGCCGTCGAGAACCCAGCATATTGGCGCACGGTCCAAGGCTGCTGGACATACATCGTGGGATACGGCCCCCGCATGAACGGCGGAAGACCCGGCCAGGTGCCGATATGTTTCAGGTCGGCAATGTCACCGGCACTGTATGCAGCAGCAACATCGATGCCCTCAGGGGTGGTCCAGGCCGCCTCTTCGCCCGAATGGGCCGCGCCAAGCGCGTCCTGAAACGGAACCTTGGAATAATCCGGAACCCGGCTCATGCTTGGCCCTCCAGTTCTTGTTCTGCTGAAGCGCTTGGGAGCCCCAAGAGGCCGTGCGCATCGCGAAGCAGTTCCAATATATCACAACCGGCAAAAACGAAGGTTCCGACACCGGCAGAACGATACGCGGCTTCCTTGTCGCCCGGCTTTCCTGCAAGGTAGATGTGTTTGGCCCCGCCATCGGAAAGGGCTTTCGCGGCAGCTTCGGCCTCATTTTCGTAAACAGTGTCTGACGACACGATACATGCCAGCGCTGCGCCGCTTTCCTTGAACGCGGCCGCCATTTCGTCAATCGATCCATAGACAGCCGCTTCACTTGCCTTCAAACCGCCGGCTGCGAATGCACTGGCCAGCCACGTGGCGCGAGCCGTGAACTGCGCGAGCGGGCCAAGGGTCGCCAGGAAGATGCCTGGTGCCTGTCCCGTTGCCTGTTCATGTGCATCCGCGGCAGCCCGGAGCGCCTCAAAAGGTTCGGCATAGCGCCAACTATCATCATTGTTCGCAGCTGCAAGCACATCAACGGGCTTTTCGCCAAGATTTGGGAACTCACTGACGCCGGTGATCGGGCGCTTGCGCCGGGCGATATCCTTTTCGATTTTGGCTTTGGTTTCGGCGATCTTTGTGTCAACCAATCCGCTCTGGCGCGCAGCGAGCAATCCGCCTGCCGACTCGATTTCTTGAAAGAATGCCCATGCGGCCGCGCAGAGTTGATCCGTCCGCGCCTCAATCGCTCCGGACCCCGCAGACGGATCCATGACCTTCGCCAGGCTGCTTTCTTCCAAAAGCATCGACTGGGTGTTGCGCGCGAGCCGGCGGGCGAACGCATCTGGCAAACCGATTGCTTCTGTGTGTGGCAATACACAAACACTGTCAGCTCCACCGACACCGGCTGCAAAAGACGCTACCGTGTTGCGGAGGAGGTTCACCCAAGGATCGCGCTGGGTCAGCATTCGCCGGGAGGTGACCATATGCAGATCGGCAGTATCTTGCTTCACGCCGGCGCCTGCCAAAACGGATGCCCAAAGCTTCCGGATCGCCCGGGCCTTGGAAATAGCACCGAACTGATCGGCATCGGCTACCAGTGTGATCGAAATCCGCTCCGCCCAGCCTTCCGGCTCCACTCCGGCTTTTTCCAGCGTACGCAAATGCGCAACAGAAGAGGCAAGCACGAGTGCCAACTCTTGCGCATCGCTGGCGCCGGAATTGTGCCAGACCTGCCCGTCCGCTGTCAGCAGGCGCACCGGGCTGCCACATGCAACACTCTCTTCCACAAGCGATTGCAGAATTGCGATGTCGGCTGCGCTGCCCTCTTTGGCCGAATTCGAGTCGTAAGCGGCAGTGAGGCGAACGAATGTTGGATCAATGTGCGAGGCTTTCAGGTAGCCAAGAAACTCTTGGATGAGCCCGAGGGTATGGCTGCCTCCGTCGATACGGGTTTCAATAAGGTCTGGAAGAACATCAGCATAAAGGCGCGCGAAATCGTCAGCGGTCCTGATTTGAACGCCACGCCCCGCTCCTGAGCCGTTTGCATCTACGACAAGATCAACACCACTTGCACCGCCGTCCAAATCTTCCAGTATCTGAGCGTTGGCTGCTGCTATTTCCGGCAAATCAATCCGTTGTGTTATGGTCCATGAGCCAGCTTGCCCTCGAAGAGCGCGGGCCGGGAGATCCGTGCGGTTTTGATAGAGTGGCTCAATCGGCAACCCGTCGTCGGTATAAGATGTCAACCGATCCCGAGCAGCTCCTTTCAGAGCCTTGTCAACCGCAGACCACCAAGCGTCTTCATTAGAAGTGTAGAAATGATCTGGCACAGAAAAACGAATTGGCATGGATACAGTCTCCCTTGCCGCAGGTTTTAGTCCGCAGGTTAAGTCTAAGCAACTCAGCACAAAGGGTAAGACTAGAAAGAGGAAAGCGCCTCGATCTGACAATCGGCAATCCCGACAGCTCCAAAATCAAACAGTGGCTCCGATTCCTTGATATAATTAATTAGGCGTTAAAAACAAATAATATTGTCATTTATTACAATATACATTTAGAGCAAAAACAACCCCTGATAAACAAATAGGCAATTTATACACCCAATACCGCTCGGGTAATGCAAACAAAATGGCACATAAAGCCAAATTGCAGGTTTTTCCATATTGGTACGATCATCAATTGTATTGTAGCGTGAACTTGTTGACGCATGGGAAGTTCTATCCACGGAAGAACAACAAACATCCCAAAAATAAAAGCGCAACATTTCGAGTTTGGCTGGGGGCTGGTCACCTGTGCCATACGCGAGTCAACCCATCAGGATCGCCAACAGCATAGCTGTGGCTTGTCCAAAAATACGGCTTTTCAGCCGTAAAGGATGTGCACAATGCTTGATCAAACCGAATTGAAAAACAAACTGAGAGCAATCTCTGAGGCCAACGCTGCTCACCACGTTCTGGATATTCTGGAATCCAACCTCCGGCGCATGGGCGCGACCCATATCCTACTCACAGGCCTGCCGATGCCCAACCGTCCGATTGACAATCTGGTGCAACGCTTCCGGTGGCCGGATCAGCGCAACGACGGAATCGAGAGCACCTCTCTGTCGGCAACTGACAGCGCCTTGATGCTCGGACTGGGTTCAAACCGGGCCCGCATCTGGACAATCACCGCCGGTGACATGGAGCATTCCGATCTCATGGCATCGGCTGGCGAAGGAAGCCAGATTGTCGTCGTGCCAGTGACCGAACTCTACCCGTTCCAGGCTTTTGTTTTTGCCAGTGGCCCGGCTCTGCAGGTCAGCAAATACGATCTGTCCAATCTTGAGGCACTGTCGGCAGCAGCTTTCTCGCGCCTCCGTGAACTTGGCGTGGTCTCGGGCCAACGCCCGGGCGCCCTGTCGACACGCGAGCGTAAGGTTCTGGAACTGACCGCCTACGGCAAAACCGCCGGCGAAATCGCGGATGTTCTGGATATCTCCCAACGAACCGTCCATGCGCATTTGCAAAATGCCAGCGTCAAGCTGAATGCCTCCAACAAGACCCACACAGTGGTTGAGGCTCTGCGTTACGGACAGATCAACGTGTAAGCAAAGCAATGATGTGCCTGCCCGAGCACATCGGCCTTATCAATTTTCAAAGCCCCGCAGGATATCCGCGGGGCTTTTTTTATGTCCTGTTTCGACGGATCCGTTGTCAGATGAACCGCAGATCACGCTTGTAGTTATGCAAAACCATCTTCAGTGAGGGATGACGCGCGCCAATCCTTCAACGCGCTATCGAGATCTGTCTCAAAGCCATACCCCGAAGCCTTAAGCTTGGCCGGGACAATGTTCGTCGATACAACCAGTTTCTGGATACGCGCCCGGTTGATCCCGTTTCTGATGCCAAGCGCGTTCAAGACCTCGAATGGCAGACTCGCGAGCTTCATCAGCGGCAAAGGAACCACACCGCGGGGTTTTGACACCCCACCGGCACGCTCGAAACTCTGGCAGATTTCCTCGATCGTATAGGGGTGCGGATAGCAGAAGTTGTAGAGCGACTGCCCTTCTTCCTGCTCCAGCATGTGGTCGAAAGACCGGATCAACTCATCGACATAGCCACACGCCTTGATGGTGTCCTTCCGGCCTGGATAAAGAAAGAACCCTTTTTTAAGGGCACCGGCAAGCCGCGTGAAATTGCCGTTTTCTCCAGCACCGAAAACAACCGCAGGCCGGGAAATCACCAATTTGCGGTCCGGCGCTTCCTGCTGCCAGCTCTGCTGGATCTGTTCGGCCAAGAGCTTGGACCATCCGTATGCTGATTTTGGTGCAGTCGGCGTCGTTTCTTCCTTGGGCGCTTCATCTGGGCCGTAAACGGCTATCGAACTTGTGAAAACGATCTTTTTGACACCAAGAGCCCGTGCGAACTCGCAGACATGCGTCGCTCCGGCCACATTCGTTTCGTAATACTCATGTGTTTCATGGCCAGGTGTTCGATGAACCGCGGCAAGATTATAAATAACATCCGGGGCCTGACACAGATCCAGACGCAGTGGCTGGCGAATATCCGCAATTATATAATCGACAGTCTCGACTGGCCGGCGCGCTGCCACCAGATCAACACTCACCAGCTCCTCAAATCTGCCGCTGTCTTTCAAGGAACGAAGCAGGTGGGATCCGATAAATCCAGCGCCGCCAATGACTACAGCACGCTCCATGCTTTTCCCTCATCCTGAATTCGACCTAGTCAGAAAGCCCCAAAGAACTGAATAAATTACTCACAAATACGAGACAGTATCGTCAAAACTGCACTTGGTAGAATTGTTACATGCCGCATTCTTGAGATTTACACGCAACAGTTAAAACAACCACGGAATACACCATTTAACTTGAACTGCGACCGGCAGGCTTTCGGCTGGACCTTATGAGAGAAATATGGTTTCACGCAGCGCTTAGAGCTTCACCCAACCCCGAAGGGGACTTGTCTTGAAGATTTCAGAAACCGACATCCTTCTCATTCCCGGCTACGGCAAAACCCTGCCGGGCCATTGGCTTTTGCGTTGGCAGGACAAGATGCCAACCGCACGCGTTGTGGCTCAAGCCGACCTACACCGCCCGAACAAAAAGGACTGGGTGGACACGCTGGTCAAAGAAGTCGAGGCCTGTCAGCGGCCAGTTGTCCTGGTTGCCCATTCGCTGGGCTGCATTCTTGTTGCGCACGCCGCGCACGCATTGAAAGACAAGGTTCAGGGGGCTTATCTGGTTGCTCCATCTGATTGGGACCGCGACGGCCTTATTGCAGAGTTTGACGGTGGTGACTTCAAACCTGTTCCGACTCATCCGCTCACCTTCCCCGGCCATCTTGTTGCGAGCCGGAACGATCCTTACTGCGATTATGAGCGGGCTCAGGATTTTGCGAACGCCTGGGGCACGACGTTCCAGGATGCCGGCGAGACTGGCCACATCAATCTGGAAAGCGGGCACGGACCCTGGCCCGAAGGCATGATGTCCTTTGCCCACTTCATGAAAAAGCTCGGCTAAACCGGTGGAACGCTTTGAGGAGCGCCCGCGCGCTTCTCATCCCTACCCGAGAACACGCGACCTCAATAGCTTGCAGCCGGTCCGGATCCTGTCACCGCATCAACCTCTTGAAGGTAGGCGCGCGCCGCCTCATCGAACATCATCATGTCTGTGCCGTGGGCCATAAGCCTGAAACCTTGGGCGATGGCCTCCTCAACTTTTGCCGCACCAATGCAGAAGATACCGGCGATCTTCCCGGCTGCTTTTGCTCGGGCTGCGATTTCGCCGCAAACCCGGGCCGTCTCCTCGCCGTTCGGATCCAGTTTTTCGCCATTTGACAGAGCCAGCGACAGATCGCTTGGTCCAACAAATACTCCGTCCAGACCCGGCACAGCCAAGATGTCATCCAGAGCATCAACCGATGTGCGCGTTTCCACCATGGCCAGTGCAAGTGTTTGATCGTTGGCAGCTTCCAAGTAGGCATCCGGCGTCTGCTGGTTGAGCATAACCACTCGGAACGGCGCCCAGCTGCGTTCTCCAACAGGCGGGTACTTGACGGCCTTCACAAAAGCTTCGGCATCTGCACGGGAATTGATCATTGGAGCGATCAGGCATTCTGCGCCCATATCAGCCAGGCGGCTGGCGGTTGCATTGTCTTCGACAGGGATTCGCGCAATCCGGTGAGCCCCACCGAGCACCAGGGCCGCAAAGCCTTCGCTGGCAGACTGGAAGTCATGCATCCCATGCTGAAGGTCCAGTGTGACCGCTTCATAGCCGCTGCGGGCAAAAAGCTCCGCAACGATAGGTGCCGCCAGCATCGACCAGCCTGTGATGACCGGCTGTCCGGCGCGTAATTTGTCGGCAAGGGAAAAATTCTGAGACATAGGCGGCTCCTTTTTGTATGCCTACCTAATCCAGTGGAATATTGATTACCAAGTCTTTTGAAGCGAATAATGCTAAAAAACTGACGACTTGGCCCCAAGTTTAAAGCTACCAAAAAGGAAAAACATGAAAGCTCTTACACTTGTTTCAGCCGCTTTGTGCTCTGCTGCAGCCACAATTTTACCGGCAAAGGCCGAAGATCTGGAATTTCTGCTGATTAATGAGTCGAATGCCGCAATTACCGGGTTTTTTGTTTCACCAGCCAGCTCAAACGACTGGCAAAACAATTTGATGTCGGGTGCCCCTCTCGGTGCCGGTTATGAAACCGACATATACATTCAAGACGGTCTGGCAACCTGCGTTTATGATATTCGCGCTGATTTCTCAGATGGCGAACAACTTGAGGATTATGGTCTCGACCTTTGCGAACTCGGTTCCTACACGTTTGAATAAGGAAGCCCGCTCGCGCGCGATATTATAGACAGAACAAAAACGCCCGCCGGATATGGCGGGCGTTTTAAAATGGTTGCATCAAAGAAAACTGGCTGATCAGCCTTCGTTTTGCAGCTGGTCCACGGCGGTTGCCATCAGTTCATCCATGGTACGGCGAACCTGGTGATCAGATTGATCGACATTGTTGGCATCAAAGTCCGCGCGGATTTTGCGGAAGACGTCCTCATCGCCCGGTTCTTCAAAGTCAGCCCGGACAACTTCCTTGGCGTATTCTTCGGCCTTGTCGCCTTCGTATCCGAGAAGTCCAGCTGCCCAGAGGCCCAGCAGCTTGTTGCGGCGGGCGGTTGCCTTGAACCGCAGCTCCTCGTCATGCGCGAATTTGTTTTCAAATCCCTGCTCGCGCTTGTCGAATGTGCTCATGCTTCTAAGTCTCCTGAACTGCGGTGCACATCCCCAATATGGGGATCATTTGGCTCTTTCAATATCCCCCACCGCTTCGCAAATCAACGTAGTAGCGACACGGATTGTCCAAAAGCATGACATTCCCCGGAAATTCGCACAAAACATAAGATTGTGCTTTCGCCCCGCTTCGGGTAAGTTCCGCGCCGCAATCGAGGATTTGCGGCCATACGGTCCCCACCTGGTCGAAGCCAAATTCCCAGTGAACGAGACGTATAGGCGCAGATATCCCTCGCAAGGTTTCTCTCAATAACGAGACGGATAAGCCCATGAACCGCCGCCGGCGCATTTATGAAGGTAAAGCGAAGATTCTCTATGAAGGTCCGGAGCCAGGAACCCTGGTTCAGCACTTCAAGGATGACGCGACTGCTTTCAACAACAAGAAACACGAGATCGTTGACGGCAAGGGCGTGCTCAACAACCGCATCTCCGAGTACATCTTCAACAACCTGAATGCCATCGGCATTCCGACGCACTTCATCCGCCGCATGAACATGCGCGAGCAGCTGATCCGCGAAGTCGAGATCATCCCGCTTGAAGTGGTTGTGCGCAATGTTGCCGCTGGATCAATTGCGAAGCGCCTGGGTCTTGAAGAAGGCACCCAGCTGCCGCGCTCCATCATCGAGTTCTACTACAAGAACGATGAACTCGATGATCCGATGGTGTCTGAAGAACACATCACGGCCTTTGGCTGGGCAACACCGCAGGAACTCGACGACATGATGGCCCTGGCCATCCGGGTCAACGACTTCCTGTCAGGCCTGTTTCTGGGTGTCGGCATCCGCCTCGTTGATTTCAAGATCGAATGTGGCCGCCTGTTTGAGGGCGATCTGATGCGCATCGTGGTCGCGGACGAGATTTCTCCGGATAGCTGCCGTCTTTGGGACATTGAGACCAACGAAAAGATGGACAAGGACCGCTTCCGCCGCGAAATGGGCGGCATGCTGGAAGCCTACCAGGAAGTCGCCAAACGTCTGGGTCTCGTGACACAGAACGAGCGCCCGGTCGGATCAGGGCCAACCCTGGTCCAATAAATCTTCAAAGACCCCTGCCCTGATCTCACTTGGCAGGGGTTTTTCTTTTGAATAGCCGTCTTTGCCTTTGCGAAGCGGTTCAGCTGGTGTATGGAGCGCGCAACACGCCTACCAGATGCTGATGGAGACAACAATCATGAAAGCTCGCGTGATCGTCACCTTGAAAAACGGTGTTCTCGATCCCCAGGGAAAAGCCATTGAAGGCGCGCTCGGCGGTCTTGGCTTCGGCGATGTCGGCTCTGTCCGCCAGGGCAAGGTGTTCGACGTGGAATTGACCGGCTCCGACAAAGATGCCGCCAAGGCCGAACTGGAGCAGATGTGCGAAAAGCTGCTCGCCAACACCGTGATTGAAAACTACGCGATCGAGATCGCATAAATCGGGGACGCGAAATGGATGAGGATGCAAAGAGAGCTGTTCTCTTTCTGGCCATAAAAGCTGCAATCTTCATCCTGCTGCCCGCATTTATTGCCCTAGTTGCTGTGTTTTACCTGCTCTGAACTTCCGGAACTTGCTCCATGAAAACCGCCGTCATCGTTTTCCCAGGCTCCAATCGCGATCGCGACATGTTCCATGCGCTGGAACTGATCACCGGCACGCGCCCTGTCGGCGTCTGGCATACGGAAAGCTCCCTGCCCGACGCTGATTTGGTCGTGGTGCCTGGAGGCTTTTCCTATGGCGATTACTTGCGCTCCGGCGCGATTGCCGCGCGGTCCCCGATCCTGAAGGACCTGGTCGCCAAAGCCGAGAGCGGCGTTTCGGTTCTTGGTGTATGCAACGGCTTTCAGATCCTGACAGAGGCAGGCCTTCTGCCGGGTGCCCTGATGCGCAATGCCGGACTGACTTTTGTCTGCAAGGAAGTCATGCTGGAAACCGTCAACAGCGCAACACGGTTCTCTTCGAAATTCGAAAAGGGCCAGGTCTGGCGGTGCCCGGTTGCCCACCATGACGGCAACTATTTCGCAGACGCTGAGACACTCAAGGCCGTCGAAGACAACGGGCAAGTGGTGTTCCGCTATGCCAACGGCACAAATCCGAACGGTTCGATCAACGACATTGCCGGCGTCACGAACACAAAAGGCAACGTGCTCGGCATGATGCCCCACCCGGAAAATCTGGTCGAGGCGCTTAACGGCGGCCTCGATGGCCGTCTTCTGTTCGAAAGCCTTTTGGAGAAGGCTGCCTGACGGGCCGATCTCTACACCTGATTGTTGGGGGCAACCAGACATGCCGGACCTGAAACTGGACAAGGACACCCGCACTCGCCTCAATCAGCAGATCAGGCAGTATCTAATCGACGAACTGGATACGGACATCGGCAACATGGAAGCCGATTTCCTGATTGACTTCCTGACATCATCCCTTGGTGCGAGCTTCTACAATCTCGGTCTGAAGGATGCTCAGGCGCTCCTCGCCCGGAGGATGGACGACATCAACGACGAGCTCTACGGCATGGAACAGCCGGATGATCCGATCCGAAGCCGTTGATATGGCTGTCTAGTTGGCACCAAGCCATCCGCTGACCGCAAAACATCAACTGGCCATGGCGAGAATGCCGCTTTCGACCCAAAGCTCAAGTCCAGCTCCCTTGTCTGAAACCCACGCTACCCGGGCTCGCATGTCCGTCATTCCGGTACGGCGGATCACAACGTCCATGTTTTCCCGAAGGCCTTCTGTAGGCTCGATTCCCAGGCCGTTAGTGGTTTCATCGCGCAAGCGAACTTGCATCTCCTTTCCGTCGGCGATCAGTTCGATGACTTCACCGTCGACTTTCTTTCGCAGGGCTGCTCGCCGGTCATCAACATCCTTTGTCATCGCCTGAAGGAAATCCTCCACCGCTTCAAACAAGTCACTGGAGATGGACTTCACTTCGCCACTTGCTTTGTTAACGGCTTCGGCCTCCCCTGCGGTGGAACTGATTACATCGGATGTCCGGTCAACGTTATGGCGCGCGCTTTGGGTTCCGGTCGCAGCTGTGGTGATGCTCTTTGTGATTTCCTCCGTTGCCTGACGCTGATCCCCCACAGACTGCGTGATGGATTCGGCCATGGACTGGACATTGGAAATGGATGAAACGATCAGCCGGATCGACTCCAGGGTCTCGTTCGTCAGGTTTTGGACACCCGAAATCTGCCCTTCGATCTCTTCTGTTGCCTTCGCCGTCTGCTCCGAGAGCTCTTTGACTTCAGCCGCGACAACGGCAAACCCGCGTCCGGCCTCTCCGGCCCGCGCTGCTTCAATTGTCGCGTTTAACGCCAGAAGGTTCGTTTGCGCTGCAATCTCCCGGATCATCCCGACCACCGCACCGATCTTGTCGGTTGCACTTGCAAGTCCTGTCACCTGACTGTCTGTTTTGGTGGCAACCGAAGTCGCTTCACCAATCACATCACTGGCACGGGTTGTCTGCTCCAGGATCTCTGTGATGGACGCGGTCAGTTCCTCGGCTGCAGATGCAACAGCCTGAACGCTGTGCGAAGACTGCTCTGTTGCAACACTGGCTTCGCTGGCGCTTTGCGCCGCTTCGCCAGCAATCTGGCTCATTTTGCTGGCGCTTGTGGTCATGGCATCGGTTTTGACCGTAACCCGCGCTACAACACCTTCAATGAGATCCCGAAACTCTTGGATGGATTTGGCGACGACACCCTGGCGCTTGCGTTCAAGTCCACGCTCTTGAACCTCGTCTTTTTCCAGTTCTCCGCGCCGCTGGACGCTTTCCCGGAAAAACTCGACCGCTCGAGTCATGTCATCAATTTCGTCCCGGCCACGATCCTTTGGCAAAACCACGTCGTTCACACCTGCTGCCAAGTCCTTCATGGCACCGGCGAGCCGGTTCACCCGCCGCGTCAGCCGCCGGGAGTAGATCAACCCGGCAACCCCAATCCCAAGGGCGATCACCGCTGCGATCAGAAGCAGGTTGTTGCGCAATGATACCAGCGGTGCCTGAACTTCGCTCGTTTCCTGCGTTAAGAGTACGGCATATGACTTTCCAAGGCTTTCGAATGGCGCAAGAGCGGCCGAGACGGTTTTGCCGTTCACATTGTCCAGTGTCATATACTTGGTAGGACCGGACATTCGGCTGGTGACCTCGGTCCGACTAAAAGTGTCGTCCAAAAGCTCGCTTTTTCCAGGGGTTCGCGCACTGTCGTTCTGGCCAAGTCCGGTTTCGTTGACCCAATAAACATTGCCTGTTTGGCCGAGACCGGCATAGGTCGACAGGGTATCGGAAAGTTTTTGGGTTGGCGTGTGAACGGCGAGAACTCCGATCGTTTTGCGACCGATTGCGACCGGCACAGCCATAACCGAAACAGGTTGGCCTGCAAATGCTGCATAAGGGGCTATATCCATCAAATGAACGGCCTCAACTTCGCCTGCCATGGCTTTTTCGAATGCCTGGGCCATGACCGACCCTGACCACTCAGACGCCCGGAGATTGGTGGCAAAATCCTGTTGTTTCTTAACGGAATAAACAACATCACCAGCTGGTGAGATCAGGAGAAGATCTCCAAAACCGTTCTCCTCGATATAGCGGCGCAGGATCGGGTGGTAACTCTTGTGCGCCCGGTCATAGGGCTTTCGGCCAGCCCTAACCAGCTCTTCCCGTTGATCAACCGGATGCGGGTTTTCCGCGATATAAACCTCCCGCAAACGGTCAGCCGATGTTTCGCCCCCCTTCTCCCAGCCAGCAACGAAATCTGCAATTGAAGCCCTGACCGTTTGCCCTTCCACCTTTGATCTGAGCGACCCGGCCGCGGCTGCGATTTGGTCTTCGAGTGCGGCCCTGTGGCTGCGGGCCAACGCTGTGAGCCTGTCTTCAGTTAATGTCGCAATCAAACGACTGCTGGACAGATAACTTGCAGTTCCAACCGCCGCAGCGCACACAAGCCCGAGGCCAACAATCATTACCGGCAAGGTCTTCGAAATTTTCATCATTGGCCTCAATGGCTACAGAAAAACCACTCTCGCTCCACACCCGGCTCAAGTCGGCCTAGAGCTTTTCGATGTTCACGCCGAATGTCATGGCACCGATTGGTTGGCCGCTTACCGGATCAGTCACGGTCACGCTGACCTGGCTTTGCAGCAGTTGGGTGGATTCGTCCTGTTCCAACTCACCGATGAGGACTTCGCCTGCACCTTGACCAAAGGTTTCCTTCCACTTCGCCTCATCACCTTGCCAGTAGTCAGAGGTCACATCACTCTGCCCAACATTCAAACCTTTCGCGTCCATCACAAAGATCTCGGTGAAAAGCCCGTCACTGCTGTCTTGAACATCCATGAGATATTCAGACAGTGCATTCCCAAGCACCTCGTCAATCATCGGTTGGTCGTTGGAATCGGCTTCCGCACGCCATGTCCGGTCGAGGTCGTCGATCTGGTTCTGCTGAAATGAACCGGTCCGATCGTTTTGAACCTTGATGGCCTCAATCACCTGATCAGATCGGGAGATTTCAGCGATCTTGCCACTGGCGAGGGAGTTGAGTTCAGCTTCAAATTGATTGGCGGCCGCTGGGCCGCCCGCGGGCCACAAGACAACTGCCGCAACGGGCAAATATTGTAACTTCATAAGTGCTACTCCAGTTTTGACATCCGGAGGTTGCGCTAAAATTGTTAAAAGAACTACAATCTATAATTGCATTAATTATGACAATGCAATTATTTCAGATGCCATTTCATACAAACGCAACGCTATAGGTTCAGGCAAGTTGCCGCGCGCGTCGGGGCGGAGACCCAAACCTTTTGGCAAAGGCCCGGGAAAAAGAAGCGGGGCTTGCAAAACCACACATATTGGCAACGGCCTTGACCTGCCGTCCGGCAGCGAGTTCATCCCGTGCAATGTCGAGCCGCCAATTCGACAAATACGTCATCGGCGTAATCCCGATCAGGCTCTTGAAGGTCACCGCAAATTGGGTCCGCGACATGCCGGCAATTTCTGCGAGCCGTTCCAGTGTCCAGTTTTCGCCCGGTGCCTCGTGAATGGCGACAAGCGCCTGCGCGACCCTCGGATCAGAAAGCCCGTTTAAAAGCCCTGAATCGATTTCATTTCCTTCCATGGCATGGCGCAGCAGTCGAATCACCACAACCTCACACAAGCGCTGGAAGACAGCCTGACCGCCACAGCGGGGCCGCATCACCTCTTCCACCAGCGGCAAAACCACAGACGACAAACTCGGATCGTCTGCAAGGTCGACGGAAAGACAAATAGGAAGCGCAGCAAATAGCCGTTTGCCGACCCCGGAGATTTCGATGTTCGTCGACACGACGATGCTTTCATCAGCCCTCGGGCGAACGAGATCTAGCGCATTCGAAACACTGTCTTCTGGCGGGCGCAACACAAGACGAAGATCTTGGCGCGGATCTTTGCAGATCATCAGCATGGCATGCTGTAC
Source organism: Roseibium sp. (assembly GCF_965276855.1). GTDB lineage: Bacteria > Pseudomonadota > Alphaproteobacteria > Rhizobiales > Stappiaceae > Roseibium. The sequence continues at coordinate 4,464,140 of NZ_OZ255700.1, read as the reverse complement.
ATCGGGGCCGCCCACTCCGCCGTCGCTCACGTGAACCCGCAACCTGTCGATCAGGGACGACAACCGGTCCAGCCGGCCATTGAAGTTTGTGCGATAAGGCGCCTGCATATCCGTACTCTCGGCTTCTTTATTTGTACTTTTATATCGAGATCGTTCGATATTCTAGCCCAAGTCGATCCGATTTATCCAAGACAAAGGAAGCATCATGCTCATCCCCAGACAGACCGTTCCAGCACTGACCGTTGAGACACTCGGCGGCGGGTCTTTTGATCTTTCAGCGGTATCCGCTGACTTTGCAACACTGGTCGTCTTTTACCGCGGGCTGCATTGTCCGATTTGCGCCACCTATCTGAAGGAACTCGGCCGTCTTCTGCCAGATCTGAAGGAACGCGGCGTTGAGGTCATTGCCCTGTCATCCGATGATCAGGAGCGGACACAGCAAATGGCTGACAAGGTCGGATTCGACGACCTCACGTTCGGTTACGGATTGCCGCTGACGATGGCAAAGGACTGGGGGCTCTACATCTCCACGGGCCGCGGCAAGACGTCTATCGGAATCGAAGAGCCGGACCTGTTCTCAGAGCCAGGTGTCTTCTTGGTCAAGCCCGACGGCACACTCTACTTTGCATCCGTCCAAACCATGCCGTTTGTCCGGCCGCATTTTCAGGAGATGCTCGGCGCGCTGGATTTCGTCAAGAAAAACGACTACCCGGCACGTGGCGAGTACACCGGCGCAGTCTAACCCACGACACTATATGAATTGCAGGCGCCCGCGGAGGTCGGGCGCCTGCGAAATCCGGGGTCTATCGCTTCAGAAGCTGAAGGCTGCTGCTTAAGAAGGCCGGACATCGGGCCCCGGACATTTGATGACCAAGCACGGTGTTTCAAAAAATGCGCAAGGCGCATTACCAAGTCACCGGAAGTCCGGCCCCTGCCAAAACGGCTTTTCGATTTCAACCAGCACATCGGATCTCTTCAAGCCGATGTCCTTCAATTGATCATCCGTCAGGCTGGCCAATTCGCGCCGGCTTCTGGCAACGGCCATCCATTGCAAGACCAACCGCACCAGGCTCCAGCGCGGGAACGAGACTCTTGGCTGGTCTGTGCAGCTGGGTGCGAAGATTGTTTCTAATGCACTCATTTTCGATACTCAAAGAGATACAATCAACACAATCACAGTGTCTTTCACGGTGACAATCTTATGAATTGACTCCTTGACGGTGGCAATATACTAAATTGTCACCATGACAAATTGGCTTCCTCAGATCCCGGACGGGCAAGGTCCGATCTATCTGCGGCTCGCAGATCAGATCTCCGCAGATATCGCCTCCGGCGCGCTCGCAGCCGGAACCAAGCTGCCGCCGCAGCGTGATCTCGCCTATGATCTTGGCGTCACGGTCGGCACCATCGGCCGGGCCTATGCCACTATCCGTCAACGTGGTCTGGTGAATGGCGAAGTGGGGCGTGGAACATACGTTCTTGGCAGTGCAGAGCCGATCCAGCTTCAGGAATCTACAAAACCGAACCTTGACGCCCCCGCAGGCAACCCTGCCCCGTCCGCTCCAGCCGTTCACCAACGCACCGGAGACACTTCGTGGGTGCAAGGTGCGATGCAGCCGCCAAAAGACCGGGCGTTTGCGGGCACGCGCATCGCGGTTCCTCACGAATCTTCCATCCGGTTCGACAGCACATCGGCGCCGGAAATCGGACAGGCAAAGCTGATCGCGCAAATCACGTTGGACATCACGCGCGACCATCCACACGAAATTGCAAGCTACACACGTGCTGTCCCGCCGGATTGGCGCGCCGCCGGTAAGATCTGGTTGTCACGCGGCGGCTGGGAACCTGATGAAGGCAGCATTGTTCCGACAACCGGTGCTCAGGCGGCAATTATGTCGATTATTGCAGCGACCACAGCACCTGGTGACCGGATTGCCTTTGAAGATCTGACCTACAGCTCCATCGCGCGGGGGGCGGCCCTGTCTGGCCGGCGGCCGGTGTTGGTCGAGCGGGATGAAGAGGGTCCCCTGCCCGAGGATCTGGCTCGCGTCTGTGCCCAAACACACCCACGCATCCTGTTTTTGATGCCGACCATGCACAATCCGACAACGGGGTTCATGAGCGAAACGCGCCGGCACGAGCTTATCGAGGTTGCCCGCCAGCACAATCTCTGGATCATCGAGGACGAGGTCTACGGCTCTTTGCGGGACACATCGGTTCCTCCGATCGTCTCGTTGGCTCCGGAGCGAACCTTTCACGTTGGATCCCTGTCAAAATCCGTGACGGCCGGCGTGCGAGGCGGCTGGCTCTCCAGCCCTCAGTCCTACGCCCAGCGCATTTACACTGCCCACAAGATGCTGACCGGCGGCATTTCCTTTCTTCTCTCAGAGCTGTCTTCCAGACTGATCTTGTCTGGTGCAGCATCTGACTTTCGCGAGAAAGTCTGTGAAGAGATCGCGGCCCGCCACGCGCTGGTGCGGCAGCATCTCAGCCCGTTCGAATATCGCTCGTCAGCCGATTGTCCCTTCCTGTGGCTGAAGGTGCCCGAACCCTGGAACCCCGGCACATTCAAAGCAGCGGCGGCGGCGGAAAACGTTCTGGTGGATGACGAAGATGAGTTCAAACCGGGCCGCACCGGCAAGGTCTATCATTGCATCCGCATCGGCTTCAGCAATCCGCTGACCCGGGATCAGACCGTTGAGGGCCTTGTGGCTGTGCGCGACCTTTTGAACGACAATTGCGCCTGCTACGACAGCTTCGAGTGACGTTACCGCGCGCGCGGCCGAAAGCCTTCCGGACAACATGCAAATGAATCGGCTGAGGCCTCTCCCATTTTGAGGTTTTGTCTGCTAAACCGGCGCGAAACTGGCCCAGGCGCACAAAGGCATTTTGTAAAACGCTCTAAACGCCGCAGATTTCCGGACCGACATGATCCCGAACGACATCAAGATCACGCCCGAGCTCATCGCTTCCCACGGCCTCAAACCTGACGAATATGACCGCATTCTGGAACTGATTGGCCGCGAGCCGTCGTTCACGGAACTTGGCATCTTCTCGGCGATGTGGAACGAGCATTGCTCCTACAAGTCTTCCAAAAAATGGCTGAAAACCTTGCCGACGGAAGGCCCGCGCGTGCTTCAGGGTCCAGGTGAAAACGCCGGGGTTGTCGATATCGGCGACGGTCAGGCCGTTGTCTTCAAAATGGAAAGCCACAACCACCCGTCCTACATCGAGCCTTACCAGGGCGCAGCGACGGGTGTTGGTGGCATCCTGCGCGATGTCTTTACAATGGGGGCCCGTCCGGTCGCAGCCATGAATGCCCTGCGATTCGGTGAGCCGGATCATCCGCGCACCCGGCACCTCGTCTCCGGTGTTGTCTCCGGCGTGGGCGGTTATGGCAACTCCTTCGGCGTTCCAACCGTCGGCGGTGAAGTCGAGTTCCATGCCCGCTATAATGGCAACTGCCTGGTGAATGCCTTTGCCGCAGGCCTTGCCGACAGCGACAAGATCTTCCTGTCCGAAGCCAAGGGTGTCGGCCTGCCGGTCGTCTATCTTGGTGCGAAAACCGGCCGGGATGGTGTTGGCGGGGCAACCATGGCCTCGGCTGAGTTTGACGACACGATCGAGGAGAAGCGTCCGACCGTTCAGGTGGGCGATCCGTTCACGGAAAAATGCCTGCTGGAAGCCTGCCTTGAGCTGATGGAGACCGGCGCGGTCATCGCGATCCAGGACATGGGCGCGGCCGGCCTTACCTGTTCCGCCGTTGAAATGGGGGCCAAGGGCGACCTCGGCATCGAACTGAACCTCGACCAGGTGCCGGTGCGCGAAGAGCGCATGAGCGCCTACGAGATGATGCTCTCGGAAAGCCAAGAGCGCATGCTCATGGTTCTCAGCCCGGAAAAGGAAGCAGAAGCAGAAGCCATCTTCAAGAAATGGGGCCTCGACTTCGCCATCGTCGGCGTCACGACCGATACGCTGCGCTTTGTGGTCAAGCACCAAGGCGAGACCGTTGCGGACCTTCCGATTAAGAAACTCGGAGACGAAGCCCCGGAATACGACCGTCCATGGATCGAACCTCAAAAACGTCCTGTTCTGGCAGCGGAAGACATTGCCGAACCGGACGACTATGCCGAAGCGCTCACGACGCTAGTCGGTAATGCCAACGGCTCGTCCCGCCGCTGGGTCTATGAACAGTATGACACGCTGATCCAGGGCAACACCGCGGCAACACCGGGTGGCGATGCCGGTGTCATCCGCGTGGACGGCACCCGCAAGGGTCTCGCCTTCTCCGTCGATGTGACCCCGCGCTACTGCGAGGCGGATGCCTTTGAAGGCGGCAAGCAGGCGGTGGCCGAAGTCTGGCGCAACCTGACGGCGGTTGGCTCAGAGCCGCTTGCGGCCACCGACAACCTCAACTTTGGCAATCCGGAGCGCCCGGAGATCATGGGCCAGTTCGTCGGCTGCATCAAAGGCATCGGCGAAGCCTGCCGTGAACTCGACTTCCCGATCGTCTCGGGCAACGTCTCGCTCTACAACGAGACCCACGGCGAAGCGATCTTGCCGACCCCTGCAATTGGTGGTGTTGGCCTGCTGCCGGATGTGACCGTGCGGGCGGGTGCAGCCTTTGCCAACGAAGGCGACGTTATCCTCGTGATCGGCGGCCGCGGCACACATCTTGGCGCCTCGCAGTATCTCAGCGACATCCTCGGCCGTGAAGAAGGCGCACCGCCGCCGGTCGATCTGGCGGCTGAAAAACGGCGCGGCACGCTTGTGCGCCAGCTGATCGGCGCAGCGCGCCTCACCGGCGTTCATGACATTTCCTCCGGCGGCCTCGGCGTTGCTCTTGCCGAAATGTCCATGGCCAGCGGAATGGGTGCAAGCGTGGAGATCGACGGACCGGCACACGCGGCGCTCTTTGGCGAAGACCAGGGCCGCTATGTCGTCACCGTCAGCCCGGACCGGCTCGATGCGGTTCTGGAAGACATTGTCGACACCGGCATTGAGGTCGAGCGGATCGGAACTACCGGCGGAACGGATTTGACAGTTCAAGGTGTTCTCACCATATCCGTTGCAAAGCTGAAAAAAGCACACGAAAATTGGTTCCCTGACTACATGACAGCCGTTTGAGTCGGCCATGAGGGGGAAACAGGCAATGAAGGGGCGCGCTTAACATGCCAATGAACGCAAATGAGATTGAAACCCTGATCAAGGAGGCATTGCCCGACGCTCAGGTGGAGATCCGGGATTTGGCTGGCGATGGCGACCATTACGCGGCGAATGTTGTCTCCGAAGCATTCCGGGGCAAGAGCCGCGTCCAGCAGCACCAGATGGTCTATGAGGCGCTGAAGGGCAACATGGGCGGCGCCCTGCATGCCCTCGCCTTGCAAACCAAGGCACCTGATTAAACCGAATTTGCCCCGTGCATTTGACCACCTGATTGCCCATATACGTATTATCCCGCATTATCAGGCATCATAAGGTTAGCCGCCCGCTGCAGGCAGACAGACAAGGACAAGTGAAATGAGCATCCAAGAGTGGATCAAGAACGAAGTCGACACCAACGACGTAGTGCTGTTCATGAAGGGCACACCGAACTTCCCGCAGTGCGGGTTCTCAGGTCAGGTCGTTCAGATCCTCGACTATGTCGGCGCGCCGTACAAAGGCATCAACGTTCTGGAAGATGACGAGCTGCGCAACGGCATCAAGGAATTCACCAACTGGCCGACCATCCCGCAGCTTTATGTGAAGGGTGAGTTCGTCGGCGGCTGCGACATCATCCGCGAGATGTTCCAGAACCAGGAACTCCAGGGCCTGATGAGCGACAAAGGCATCCAGACAGCCCAAAGCGCCTGATCGGCAGCTTCAATCATACGGGTTTTGAAGGGGCGGTTTTCCGCCCCTTTTTCTTTGTGACCTGCCTTTTTCCGAGCGCTGGCACCCAGGCAGCATCGGCACCTCTGCATCTAATCGATTAAACAAAAAGTGGGTCTGGACATTGCGTTTGGTCTAGCGATAAACCGCACGCGCAGGCGGGAAAACCCGCCAATCATTGTGCGTTAATCACCCAAAGGGAGTTGGTCGGCATGGCGGCTATGGATAATCACTTCGATAACTGGAAGGAACAACAATCCGCCGCTGAGCAGATGATCCCGCTGGTTGGCCACCTTTACCGCGACTACGGCATCAACATCCGGATTTTCGGCCGCCGGCTCCTCAACAACTCCGCCATCGAGATCATCAAGGCGCACCGCTACGCCCTGCAGATCACCGGCCAGGAGCTGGACGTTGCCAAGAGCCTTGAGATCGTCAAGGCGATGCTGGAAATGGATCTCGCCGCCTCCCGCGTCGACCTCGGCAAGCTGTGCCACCGCTACATGACCGAAGGCGGCGATGCCAAGACCCTTGTGGAAGAGCAGCTCGCCAGCATCAACACCGGCAAGACCTCCATCCTGCAGGAACCGCAGGACGTTGTCCTTTACGGTTTCGGCCGCATTGGACGCCTGCTGGCCCGCATGATGATCGAACGCGTTGGCGCCGGCAACAAGATGCGCCTGCGTGCCATCGTCGTGCGCGGCGGCAAGGAAGGCGATCTCAAGAAACGCTCCAGCCTGCTGCGCCGCGATTCCGTTCATGGCGCCTTCAGCGGCTCGATCACAGTCGATGAAGACAAGAACGCCATCATCGCCAACGGCAACTACATTCAGGTGATCTACGCCAATTCTCCGGCGGAGGTCGACTATACCAAATACGGCATCAAGAATGCGCTGGTGGTCGACAACACCGGCATGTGGCGCGATGAAGAGGGCCTTGGCCAGCATCTGAAGTGCCCGGGCGCCGCAAAAGTGATCCTGACCGCACCAGGCAAGGGCAACATCAAGAACGTCGTTTACGGCGTCAACCAGGGCGACATCACCCCGGACGACGACATCCTGAGCGCGGCGTCCTGCACCACCAACGCGATCACGCCGGTCCTGAAGGTGATCAACGACGAGTTCGGCATCGAGAACGGCCACGTGGAAACCATCCACGCCTTCACCAACGACCAGAACCTGATCGACAACTACCACAAGGGCGACCGCCGCGGCCGTGCCGCCCCGCTCAACATGGTTCTGACCAGCACGGGCGCTGCCAGCGCGGTGGCTAAGTGTCTGCCGGAGATGAAGGGCAAACTGACCGGCAACGCGGTCCGTGTGCCGATCCCGAACGTCTCCATGGCGATCCTCAACCTCAATCTCAAACGCGAGACATCAGCTGAGGAAATGAACGACTACCTGCGCCAGGTCTCGATCCAGTCGCCGCTGCAGGACCAGATCGACTACACGGCCTCCACCGAACTGGTCTCGTCCGATCTCGTCGGCTCCATCCACGCCGGCGTCGTCGACAGCCAGGCCACCATCGTCGATGGCGATCGTCTGGTGCTTTACGTCTGGTACGACAATGAAGCCGGCTACAGCACCCAGGTCATCCGCCTGATGCAGGAAGTCGCCGGCATGAAATACCCCTCCGTCCCGGCGTGAGTTTTCCGGGACTTGGGCTGAGTATTTTTTGAGATGAGTGTGAAAGGGGCGGTTTTCTGCCCCTCAGACTGCCGACAAAGTCCGTTAATTCCTCCTGCGTCATGTTCGGACTTGTTCCGAACATCCATAACCTATTGAAAAGTATGGACCCTCGGCACAAGGCCGAGGGTGACTATTGAGAGGTATGAGGTTTGTCATCACGCTCAGGGGCAGTTTTCTGCCCCCTTTTTTGTTCGTTGCGCCCCTGACCTTGCAACAGCCCCTTTGGCATATGGAAGGTCATCCCGGCCAAGCGCAGCGCAGAGCCGGGATCCACTCGTTCCCAGAGCGCCAGCTATCCAAAGACCTTAGCCGCCGGAACAGTCAAAACCAACCGTTTCAGCAAGCAGCCCCGCGAGTGGGTCCCGGGTCTCGCAATGCTCGCCCGGGATGACGCCGGCGGGACGGTCGGCAACGCGCTTCTCCCCTCTCTCCGTCATCCTCGGGCTTGACCCGAGGATCCAATCCGTTTCCTCGCCCCACGCAAGACTGATCGAATGGACCGCTCACGGCATGGATCCTGCATCAAGTGCGGGATGACAGCGGAGGTTGTGGTGGGCAGTCGGAGAGTCGTTTGCGCGTTCTTTTTTGATCGCGTGGCGGAAGGCAAACTCGGCGCAACGCCGTTTCGTTTCAGATCGATCTATACGGCAGAAGTAGGCCCGGTAGGGGAACTGTAGATTTCGGCTCATAGCCGTCATTTGTGCAAAGCGCAGCAAAAGACCGAAGCGGGCTCTCACCACAGATCGCTACGGTTTACTCGGATGTCTGATGTTTCAGGGTCTATTGCGGTGCCAGTTTAAAACCGGCTCAAAGATTCCGGCAGCAGAAATCAAAATCACCCCTGACAATTCCCTTAATCCAAATGGTTCGCCTGCCCAGAGTGCAGCCGTAATTGCGGCAGCGCTGATTTCGGTCATGAAAAGGATCGCGATCAGACCGGGGCTAAGAACCGTCGCGCCCCACATTATCGCGAATGCGGGAGGAATTACCAAAAGGAGTGCCACGGGGACCATCCAAAGCAAAACGCTTCGCATCGTTTCCCAATCCGGCATTGGCCCAGTGCCCTCCAACGGGACGATGAGCAAAAGGAGCGAAGCGACACTTCCCCACGCAAAATAGGACAGCGTGAAGTCGATCCCGTTTCCGTCCTGGTCTGATTTCATGACCACCGCTGCGGCGGCCCAGATGAGCCCCCCGGCAATCCCCATCCAGTCGCCAGCGCTAAGACCACCGCTGATCTCTGTGTCGGCTCTCACGATGATCAAGAGCCCTAGCAACCCCAAGCCGATGGTTGCCCAACGGGGCATTGTAACGGGCTCCCTCAGCACGAGCCAAGCCAACAATGTGCTCCAGATCGGTGTCAGATAGAAAAACAGCGTTGCTCGGACCACCTCGGTGAAGATGAGGGCTCCGGCATAGCAAACGAGTGCTACACCCGCGAGTATTCCAGCAACTTGCAAAGGCCAGCCACCGTCCAAGATTTGACGACGGCGAAGGAAAATGATGGGCAAGAGCAGAAGCGCGGGCAGCACGTAGAAGACGACAACGGCCCAGGCTCCGACGAACCCTGCATCATCTAGCGCTCTCAATGGGATCCAGAAAATGCCCCATGCAACACCTGCCGCTGCGACTGACACCATCGCGAACGTTTCGATAGTTGATCGTTCCATCGACACTCAGATAACCTATCAAGTACTTGATAGGCAAATTCATAGGCGCTTGACCCTGCACCGATCAAGCCCCTATCAAGTACTTGATAGAGGTATTGGGCTGACGGATTGATGGGAAACGAAAAAGCCTCCGAAATACTGCTCGTAACCCGCAGAGTTATGATGGAGCGGGGTTATAATGGGTTTAGTTTCCGCGACGTTGCCGCCGGCGTGGGCATCAAGAGCGCGAGCATTCATTACCATTTCCCGACCAAGGCGGATTTGGCCGAGGCCGTTGCAAAGGATTACCGGGAGTGGTGCTTAAGGGCTTTGGCGGATTTGTCCGCACCCGATGCACCCGCGCTCCTCACCGCCTACGGCAACCTGTTTGTTGCCATGTTCAAAGACACTGGAAGTGTCTGTCTGGGCGGTGTTCTCGCAACGGATGCCGCGACGCTCCCGCCGTCGGTCAAAGCCGAAGTCGAACGGTTCTTTCTGGGGCATCATGAATGGCTAAGTACGGTCCTCCAAACAGGACAGAAAAATGGCGAGATCAGACCCGACCTTGATCCAATCGCATTCGCGAGGACGTTTGTGTCCAGCATGGAAGGAGCCATGATGGTCTCGCGCGCCACTGGAAACCCACACCATTTGACCGAGACGATTGATCAACTCCTCCATTTGGTGCGACCGTTGTCGCGGTAAAGCTTAAATGAAGCGATACCCGATGTTCGGGATCTGACTTTGAAAGACCATTGCGTCCGCTCTGCGGACTAATGTGCAGAGTACAGCGAACGTCTGCTGTCCGCCCAAATCGGTCCTTCTCTCCCTCCCTCAAAGAACGGCCTCTTTACGAACTCAACTAAGAACACTCGAACGAACTGTTTGCTGCGCAAAGCAGTCCCTCCCCACTCCCCCAACAAACCCCTTGTCCGGTCCCCACCAAAAATGCCAATTAGGGCCCTGAAAAACTAAAAGGACATCTCGATGTTTCACGGCAAGGTGCTGGTCGCGCAAGGGGGCGGGCCGACCGCGGTTATCAATCAATCCATGGTCGGGGCGGTGCTGGAAAGCCGCAAATTCCGCAGCGTGGAGCTGATCTACGGCGCGGTGCACGGCGTGCGCGGCATCCTGGACGAGAATTTTTACGATCTCACCCAGGAGACCACCCACAATCTGGAGATGGTCGCCAACACCCCGTCCTCCGCGCTCGGCTCGACCCGCGACAAGCCGGATCTGAAATACTGCCAGGAGATCTTCAAGGTGCTGCGCGCCCATGAGATCGGCTATTTCTTTTACACCGGCGGCAACGATTCCTCCGACACCGTGCGCATCGTCAACGATGAGGCGCGCAAGGCCGGCTACGATCTGCGCTGCATCCACATTCCCAAAACCATCGACAACGACCTGGTCGAGAACGACCACACGCCGGGCTTTCCATCCGCTGCGCGCTACGTGTCCCAGGCCTTCATGGGCATCAATCTCGACAACGCCGCCCTGCCCGGCATCTATATCGGGGTGGTCATGGGCCGCCATGCCGGTTTTTTGACCGCCGCCTCGGCTTTGGGCAAGAAATTCTCCGACGACGGGCCGCATCTCATCTATATGCCGGAGCGCACCTTCGACATCGATCAGTTCATCAGGGAAGTCCGCGAGGTCTACAACCGCCTTGGCCGCTGCGTTGTTGCGGTCAGCGAAGGCATTCATGATGCGTCCGGCGAGCCGATCATCTCCAAGCTTTCCCAGGAAATCGAACGGGACGCGCACGGCAATGTGCAACTGTCGGGCAGCGGCGCGCTCGCCGATCTTTTGACGCAGAAGGTCAAGGACGCGCTCAACGTCACGCGGGTCCGGGGCGACACGCTCGGCTATATCCAGCGCAGTTTTGTCGGCTGTGTCTCCGATGTCGACCAGCATGAAGCCCGCGAAGTCGGCGAAAAGGCGGTGCAATACGGCATGTTCGGCGACCGCGACGGCTCGGTGACCATCAAGCGCGCCGGCCATTACTCGGTCGATTATGAGCTGGTGCCGCTGGAAGCCGTGGCCGGGAAAACCCGCACCATGCCCGATGCGTTCATCTCCGCCGCCGGCAATGATGTCACCGATGAATTCCGCATGTACCTGCGCCCGCTTCTCGGCTCCGGCATGCCCGACGCCCACCGCCTGCGCCCCAACAAGGTGCCGAAAATCCTGGCGGCCGGGTCTTAAGAGCCGGCAAGTCCCTGCGCCGTGGCCACCTCTCTATGGTAGCTAGGCTCTCGCCTTTGGTACACGCCCCCTCTCCCACTGGGAGAGGGGGGCAAACCTCGGATATCCAAAAAACCTCTGCCCCTCATCCGGCGCAAGCACCGACCTCTCCCATGGGGAGATGTAACTTTCCACGCGAATAGGACGTTGCCTCATATTCCCTTCTCCCCCCTTGAGGGGGAGATGTCTCCGGCAGGAGACAGAGGGGGTATAAGCCAATCATATTTTTCGTTTTTTGTTGTTTGGCACAGGTTATCCCCCCCTCTGTCCGCATGTTCGGACATCTCCCCCTCAAGGGGGGAGAGGAGTGCAAGCGGCGACCTTGGATTATCTCCGTAATCCGCAGTGTTCGGGATTTCCCCCTTGTCCAAAGCCCCTTGGAATCAATCCACCCGCGGAAAGACGCCCGTTTTCTTCACAAAGCCATAGACGAAGCTGGAATCGATCGAGGCGATGCAACCTATGGGGTGGATGCGGTGGCGGATGAAGTCCTCATAGGCATCGAGCCCTGAGACGACGACCCGCAGCTGGTAGTCGGTGGCCCCCGTCATCACGACACATTCCAAAACCTCGTCCATCGCCATGACCCGGCTTTCAAAATGCTGGACGTCTTCGGCATTGTGCCGCTCCAGCCGGATGCGCACGAAGACGGTTACCGGCAGGCCGTAAGCCTTCGGGTCAACCTCGGCCGTATAGCCCTTGATCGCCCCGCTCGCCTCCAGGATCTTCACCCGGCGCAAACACGGCGACGGCGACAGGTTCACCTTGGCGGCCAGTTCCTGGTTGGTCATGCGGCCATTTTGTTGCAGTGCACGGATGATTTGCCGGTCTTTCGAGTCCATTTCGAGGCCTTGTTAGCAGATTATGCCAATAACTAATCCCTTGATGGCATAATTTGAAATCTATTGCCATCGCCCTCGGCCCATCATGTCTTCAATTCAACGAGGGGACTTTTATGACCGATCATCTCAAGGGCTTTGCCACCCGCGCCATCCACCACGCCTATGATCCGCTGCAGAACGAGGGTGCACTGACCCCGCCGCTGCACCTGACCTCGACCTTCGCGTTCGAAAGCGCGGAAGCGGGTGGCGAGATGTTTGCAGGCGAGCGCGCCGGTCATATCTATTCGCGCATTTCCAACCCGACGCTGGACCTTCTGGAGCGCCGGATTGCACTGCTGGAAGGCGCGGAAGCCGGGCTGGCGCTCTCATCCGGCATGGGCGCGATCACCGCGGCCCTGTGGACGCTGCTGTCGCCGGGCGATGAAATCATCGTCGACAAGACGCTCTATGGCTGCACCTTTGCCTACATGCATCATGGCCTGTCCAAATTCGGCATCACGGTCACCCATGTCGACCTGACCGAGCCAGACAACCTGATCCCGGCGATTAGCGGCAAGACGCGGGTCGTCTATTTCGAAACCCCGGCCAATCCGAACATGCGCCTCGTGGATATTGCGGCTGTCTCCAAGATCGCCCATTAGGCGGGTGCCACCGTGGTTGTCGACAACACCTATGCGACGCCCTACCTCACCCGCCCGATCGAGCTTGGCGCGGATCTTGTGCTGCATTCGGCCACCAAATATCTCGGCGGGCACGGCGATGTGGTCGCCGGTTTGATCGCTGGCCGGGCCGAACAGGTTCAGGAAATCCGGCTTGTCGGCATGAAAGACATGACCGGCGCCGTCATGGCCCCGTTCAATGCCATGCTGATCCTGCGCGGCCTGAAAACCTTGGCCCTGCGCATGGACCGCCACTGCGCCTCCGCCCAGCCGGTCGCCGAGTGGCTGGAAGCGCACCCTGCTGTCGGAGAGGTTTACTTCCCGGGGCTGGAAAGCTTCGCCCAACATGATCTTGCCAGGCAGCAGATGGCCAAACCGGGCGCCATGATCGCGTTTGAGCTGAAAGGCGGGCTGGAAGCCGGGCGGTCCATGATGAACCGCTTGCAGATGATCGGACGCGCCGTGTCCCTGGGCGATGCGGAAACCCTGATCCAGCATCCGGCGACCATGACGCACTCGACCTACACGCCCGAGGAGCGAGCCGAACATGGCATTACAGATGGTCTTATTCGTTTGTCCGTTGGCCTGGAGGACATTGAGGACATCCTGACGGATCTTGACCAGGCGCTGTCAGGTGTTCCTGCATCTATGGCCGCTTAAGGCTTAAGGTGTTCGCGCAACGCCGGATTTAACCCTTCTGAGCGGGATGGAGCTTTCGATATTGGCAACTCCGGGCACCTTTGTGAGCTTGCCGGTCAAAAACGCTTCAAAGGCGGCCAGTCCAGTGGTCGCCACCCGCAGGAGATAGTCCCGGTTGCCAGTCATCAGCCAGCAATCGACAACCTCCGGGAAAGCCTGAATGGCGGCTTCGAACTGATCGAGCGCCGCATCGACCTGCTTGTCCAGCTGCACGGAGACGAAGACGGACACTTCATAGCCGAGCTTCATCTCGTCGATCAGCGCGCAATATCCGGTGATGATGCCCTGATCTTCGAGCTGTCGCAGCCGGCGGGCAACGGGTGTTGCACTCAGCCCGATCCGCTCTGAAAGGTCCTGTATCGAAATACGGCCATCCCTGCGCAATTCGCGCAGGATCTGAATATCAAATGCATCAAGCGCGCCGGAAGTCACCAAATTTACCCAAATCCATAGTGATAACCGGCAACAGATAGCCTGATGTGGCGAGAGATCGCAAGAAACCAACTGAGGTATCGCGCTATATTTGCGCTACGGCATGCCTTTGCGGGAGTTTGGCAGAATGAAAACCACCCATCTGAAGACCATTGAACAGCGCCTCTTGTGGTTGTCGCACTGGATGATCCATCACGCAAACCACATCCGGCCAAAGGTCGATGGCATCAAGATCGGCGGACACCAGGCCTCATCAGCGTCGATGGTCTCGATCATGACGGCCCTCTACTTCTCCGCGCTCCGCCCGGAAGACCGGGTCGCCGTCAAACCGCACGCCTCGCCCGTGTTCCATGCGATCCAGTATCTGATGGGCAATCAGACCCGCGAGAACATGGAGAATTTCCGGGGCTACGGCGGCGTGCAGAGTTATCCATCCCGCACCAAGGATGTCGACGATGTCGACTTTTCAACCGGTTCCGTCGGCCTTGGCGTTGCCATCACCTCCTTTGCCTCTCTGGTTCAGGATTTTATCGCAGCCAAAGATTGGGCGGGCGACCAGCCACTCGGCCGCATGGTGGCGCTCGTGGGGGATGCCGAACTCGACGAGGGCAATGTCTACGAAGCGCTTCAGGAAGGCTGGAAGAACGATCTGCGCAACACCTGGTGGGTGATTGACTACAACCGGCAATCGCTCGATGGCATCGTCCGCGAAGGCCTGTTCGAGCGCGTTGAAAAGATCTTCGACGCCTTCGGCTGGGACGTCGTCCGTGTCAAGTACGGAGCTTTGCAGCGTGCGGCGTTTGAGGAACCGGGCGGCGACAAACTCAGAAGCTGGATCGATGCCTGTCCGAACCAGGAGTATGCCGCCCTTACCTTCATGGGCGGCGCGGTTTGGCGCAAACGCCTGATGGACGACCTCGGCGACCAAGGCGATGTCAGTGCCTTGATCGACCGCCGGAGTGATACCGAACTGGCAGCACTGATGGAGAACCTCGGCGGCAATTGCGTAGAGACGATGGCTGAAACCTTCGCGTCGATCGCCCACGACCGTCCGACCTGCTTCCTCGCCTACACGATCAAAGGGTGGGGCACGCCGATTGCCGGGCACAAGGACAATCACGGCGGCCTGATGAACAAGGCCCAGTTCGCCGATTGGCAGGCTCATATGGGTGTTCCGGAAGGCGCCGAGTGGGAGCCCTTCGCAGCCGTTGATCATCCAGAAGATCTGCAGGCTTTTCTGCAAGACGTCCCGTTCTTTGCCCGTGGCACGCGCCGGTTTGCCGACGCCAAGCTGAGTGTGCCGGATATCTCCCTCGACACGGCGAAGTCGACATCAACGCAGGCAGCGTTCGGCAAGATCCTCGATGATCTTTCCAAAGGTGACAGCGCGCTGGCAGAGCGGATCGTGACCACATCGCCGGATGTCACCGGGACCACAAGCCTGGGCGCCTGGGTCAACCGGCGCAAGCTCTTTGCCCGCGCCGCGCAGGCGGACGCGTTCATCGAGCACCGGATCCCGTCCACGGCCAAATGGGAGTTTACGCCAGACGGCCAGCACATTGAGCTTGGCATTGCCGAGATGAACCTGATGCTGCTCTTAGGCGCAGCTGGTCTGTCGCATTCCCTATTCGGCAAACGCCTCATTCCAATTGGGACCGTCTACGACCCCTTCGTCTGCCGCGGTCTCGATGCCTTGAACTACGCCTGTTATCAGGACGCCCGCTTCATTCTGGTCGGTACGCCCTCCGGCGTCACGCTGGCGCCGGAAGGCGGCGCGCACCAGTCGGTCGGCACGCCCCTCATCGGCATGAGCCAGGATGGTCTGGCAGCCTTTGAACCGGCCTTTGCGGATGAGCTTGCCGTTATCATGCAATGGGCCTTCGAATACGTTCAGCGCGATGGCGATGGCCAACCGGATGAGCGCACATGGCTGCGTGACGAGACCGGTGGATCTGTTTATCTACGTTTGACCACCAACCCGATCGAGCAACCGGGCAAGCGGGTCGATGAAGACTTCCGGCAAGGAGCCATTGACGGGGCCTACTGGCTGCGCAAGCCCGGTCCGAACTGCGATGTCGTCATTGCCTACCAGGGTGCGGTCGCGCCCGAAGCGATCCGTGCGGCCGGCATGATCGGTGAAGCGCGCCGGGACGTCGGGGTTCTCGCAATCACATCAGCCGACAGGCTGAATGCCGGTTGGACTGCAGCCCAGCGCGCCCGCTCCCGCGGCAACAAAGCGGCCACATCGCACATCGAAACCCTGATGTCCGGCCTGCCCCGGCACTGCAAGGTCATCACGGTAATCGACGGGCATCCGGCAACGCTGTCCTGGATTGGGGCGGTGGGCGGTCACCAGACGATCCCGCTGGGCGTGGAGCACTTCGGCCAGACCGGCACCATCGGCGATCTCTACCGGCACCACGGTCTGGACGCGGCAGCCATTGTCGAAAAAGTGCAAGGCCTGACAGAAGGAAGACCGGCACCCAATTACGGATTGGCTGCCGAATAGCTGCTTGCTTTCGGCCACCACAAACGCTCTTAATTTCCGTTTATCCCATGTTTAGCGTTTCAGATATCCCCTGAAACGCCGGCGTTATTCGGCAAAAATTGCCGAATCGCCTAACATGAACGCAAGGTGAATGCCGGATTCAGGGTGAGTAAAGGTGCGTTCCGCCATTCTCCGTCCATACCTCAGCGCCCCACGTGATCCGGGGCCAGGACATGGGAACGGGGACTATGAACAAGTTTGCTTACGCAACCGTCGCAGTGGCCGCAGTGATCGGCGCAGGATTGACTTTCGAGTTGGTGATGCCCACTCCGCAAGACAGTGAATTGCGCCGGGTCGAATGCCAGGCCCTCACCATGTTCACCCCTTCCCGCACCAAGAGCGCCGATGAACTTTGCGAAAACTACGGCGGCGTTGCCTTGAAGGATGCTGAGCCAAGCAAAGAAGGGCTGGTGATCCTGGTGCGCAACCAGCCAGTTGGCGGTTTCGCAGGCAACCCGAAGGTTCAATAACCGCTTTCAGACGTGGACTGCGCTCCCGAGACGGTATGCGCAAACG
Organism: Roseibium sp.; assembly: GCF_965276855.1. Classification (GTDB taxonomy): domain Bacteria; phylum Pseudomonadota; class Alphaproteobacteria; order Rhizobiales; family Stappiaceae; genus Roseibium. The sequence continues at coordinate 4,446,989 of NZ_OZ255700.1, read as the reverse complement.
CTTCGACATCTTCCTGGACATTATGAAGGTCAAGCGCGCCCAGCCGGTCCATCGGCTTAGCAGTCGCATCGGCAACTTCCCGAGACATTACAACGGCATGGCCGCCGATCTTGCCATACTCCCCAAGCCTCGCGGCGATGTTGGCAGCGCTTCCGATGACCGTGAAATCGAGCCGCTCCCGCGACCCGACATTGCCGTAAGTGACCTCACCATACGCGATGCCGATCGCAGAGGTGAGCGGATGATGGTCGGTCCCCGCGACATCGGCCAGTTTCTCGACAATCTGTTCCGCGCTTTCAACCGCTTGAGCACAGGCCCTTTGATTGCCCTGACTGGCCTGAAAGATCGCCAGCACCGCATCCCCGATAAATTTCAGGACCTCGCCCTCATGAGCATTCACAATGTCGGTGGCGACTTCAAAAAACCGGTTGAGCTCCCGCACATAAGCTTCCCGGCCAAGCTCTGTTTCAAGCCGGGTGGAGTGCCGCAGGTCGCAAAACAGGATCGCTGCGTCAATTACATCGCCATCTCCGCGCCGAATCTCCCCGCCAAGAACGCGGGCTCCGGTCCTTTTGCCCAGATACGTCTCGAGCAGGGAGGTCGCATTGGATGTGAGCGCGAACACCTCGAACAGGCGGCTGATCAGGGCCGAGCATTCAAAAACCAGTCCGAGATTGGCGGTCGTAAAGCCGTTCGGATGATCGCTGGCAAGGGTCAAAACATTGACGCGGCCGTCCGAAAACGGCAACGGCATGGCGACATAATCCGTCACGCCTTGTTTGCGGAAATCCTCCATCACCGGAAAGCTGAACTCGTCCGGGTTGGTGTCGAGCTTTTGCCGGATGCCGCCCAGCCCATCAGCCACATGCCTGAGCGGGCTTTCCTGAAAGATCGGGCTTTCCATGAGCTCATAGGAAGGTTGCCGGCTATCGATCGTATCCCCCTCCCGGTTCCAGATAATATGCCGGCCGGCGATCATGGGATGGAGCGACCAGACGAGAACACTCATTCGCCAGACTGCAACGCCGTCAGCGACCAGCCGCTTGCCCAGCGCGGCCAACAATTCTTCAGGAGACTTGGCCGTCCAGGCCTCGCGCAAAAGCCAGTCTACGGTCGGGCCTGAAATATTGCCGCCAAGGATCGTGTCGATCGCCGATCCGTTCTGGGTCACCTGCAACCCGTCTGCCGGCATGAAAGCAAGGCATCCGTCCACGGCCTGTCCTTCCGGCAAGGCATTGGGATACCGCCAGGCCCCGTTTTCCAGAACGCGAGCGCCCACGTGGACATGACTGTAAGAAGCCGTACCCTTGAAAGGGCAGAACGTCCTGTGCTCTGAGGCCGGTTCCAGTTTGGCAACAATGTCTTCTTCTGGAAAATAGACCACCGGCGGCAAACGCGTTTCATACATCACCCGGGCACGAGTGGAGAGCGCTAAAACCTCACCACCAAGTGACGCAACGGTTTCCCCAGCAAGTGGCTCCACCACGATGGTGTAGTCGTTCGACGTTAATTGCGGGCGCGCTGTCATGCCGGAAAGATAGAAACGCACCGGAGCAATGTCCAGCAATCCAGCGATTCGGGTCCGCAGGCAGGTTTGTTTCGGTTACTCAGCTGCAAAGAGCTTGGCGGTCATGGCAAGACTCGCCCCGCACGGCTCTTCCGCTTCACCGCTGCTCTCTTCCCCGGCGCCTTCCTGTGGGCGCAAATTCACAAAGTCATAGAGCTTACGATCAAGCAGATGCGATGGCCGGGTGTGGCCGAGCGCGCGGGCCATAACACCCAGACGGCCCGGGGTTTCTCTTTCCCAGGCTTGGAGCATGCGTTTGACTTCCTCACGCTGCAGACCGTCTTGGGAGCCACACAAGTTGCACGGGATGATCGGGAACTCCATGCCGTCGGAAAACTTTTGGATGTCGCGCTCCGCCGCATAGGCAAGCGGGCGCAAAACCAGAAGATCGCCTTCATCGTTGATCAGCTTGGGCGGCATCGACGCGAGCCGCCCGCCATGAAACAGGTTCATGAAAAACGTTTCAAGAATATCGTCGCGGTGGTGACCGAGGACGATGGCCTCACAGCCCTGCTCCCGTGCCACGCGGTAGAGAATGCCCCGGCGCAAACGCGAGCACAGCGAACAATAGGTTCGATGCTCCGGGATCTTGTCGGTGACAATAGAATAGGTGTCCTCGCGCACGATGATGTGGTCGATGCCGTTGTCTTCAAAGAACTTCGGCAGGATCTCCGGCGGAAAACCCGGCTGGGCCTGGTCGAGATTGCAGGCGACCAGATCTACCGGCAGCAGCCCGCGCCACTTCAGCTCGATCAAAACCGCCAGGAGCGTGTAGCTGTCCTTGCCACCGGACAGACAGACCAGCCACTTTGGCCGGCTGGTCTCCGATGCCACCTCCGGCACCATCCCGAAATCGCTGATGGCTTCACGGGCCTGGCGCAGAAGCCGCTTGCGCAGTTTCTTGAACTCAACGCTCGACGGCGCTTTGCGCAAGAGCGCTGGAACGTCGATGTTCGTGCTGTCGGCAATGTCGTTCATGATCTGATGCCCTGGGACCCTGTCCGGAAACAATTGACGGCTGACATACCGGATTGCGGTCTCAAGGCCAAGAACTCTGGGCGGATTATTCCCCTCCATCATCGACCACCCCAGTCTTGGCCCAATTTCTCGGTTGCCAGACCTGTCATAAATGACTAGTGGTTTATATGTTATGTAATAACATTACATATCTTGTAAAAAGAGGTTTATCGTGAAGTTTCATTCGTCTGCAGGTCTTCTCCAAGCAACTGCTCTCAAGTTGGGTTTGGCTCTGACTCTTTTCGCTGCTGCGCCTGTCGCAGCTAGCGAAAAGGCGCAATCAAAAGACCACACTCACAGTCACTCTCACGGGTCCCATTCCAAGAAGTCAGAAATCTACAAAGGCTACTTTGAGGATGATCAGATTGAGAACCGGTCCCTCTCCGATTGGGCGGGAAATTGGCAATCGGTCTATCCGTATCTGACTGAAGGGACACTGGACCCGGTCATGGACCACAAGGCCGAACACGGCACAAAAACTGCCGGTGAGTACAAGGACTATTACCTGATCGGCTACAAGACCGACGTCGATTCCATAGTCATTGACGGAGATATCGTCCGCTTTGTCAAAGACAGCGGAACCGCTAGCGGCGCCTATACCTATGACGGTTACGAAATCCTGACCTACAAAAAGGGCAATCGTGGTGTTCGCTACATCTTCCAAAAAGTGTCAGGCGATGAAAGTGCGCCGGAGTACATCCAGTTCAGCGACCACAAAATTTCACCGGCAGCAGCAGATCACTACCACCTTTACTGGGGAGACGATCGGGCAGCCCTTTTGAAAGAAGTGACCAACTGGCCAACCTACTACCCAGCTGAGCTGACCGGTCAGCAGATTGTGGAAGAAATGGTGGCCCACTAAACCGTCTCTCCACGGCGCCCTTGAAAATACATCCCCGCCACCGTGGCGGGGACGTAACTGCATAAGACCCAGCGCAAAAAGAAGGTCAAAAGTCCGGAATCTCAATTCCGTATTTGGCATAAATTTCGCCGAGAACACCGGAAGCTTTCAACCCACGCAAATAGATATTCAGTTGCTCAACGGTGATCGGAGCGTAGGGAAAAACGACGAATTGCCGATTGTAGGTGTGGTCCGGCTGGTCAGCGAATATCTGCAGTTTGGCGTAAACTTCTGGCTCGGATACCGAAACCCAATTGAGAAACGTTTCGCTCGCAATGCCTTTGTCAACGCGGCCATATTCGACGAGCTTGAGCACACCACTTTCATTACTGACAAGGCTTACATTCGGCATCGATCCGAGTTTTTCAGCATCAAAGTCTGAAAATGCATAGTGAAACCCCATCACGGCACCGATCTGCGCGGTGGCTTCCGTCGTTTGGGTCATGCCTTTCAGCTGAAAAAACAGATCCTTGCCATTGGTGAGATTGACACTTGGCTTGCCACCACGCTGCGCCCATCCCCAAAGGACGTCATTGTAGGCGATAAGATGAAAATCATCTGTCTGATGATTGGCAAGCAATCGCTTGGCTGGAACGAGGCTCGGCGTGAAAGTGAAGTCGTCCTGATGATCGTTAAGGGCGGCCAAAACATCGTAGATCAGACCACGTTCTTCGCTCCCGCTGAAGACCAGTGGGGGTTGAATCGATGTCAAACCAACATTGACAATGGTTCGCGCTGACAATTGCCCTGACCACAAGACAATTGCGATGAAAAGAAAGAAGCGAAATACCATTCAATGCCTCGTCCGGTGAAACCGAATGAAAATTCGCGGCCTGCTGCCATTGGGGATTAGGCCGCTCAATTCAGGCATCAGATTTTCTTTTTCACGGAGAGCCGTCAAGGTCCGTAATCGAACGAATACGTTTTCGCAAAACACGGCCCTACCGATCGGTACAAATCGATCGAACCGCCATGCTTTGGAAAACAATTATCCGCCACAAAGAAAAAGGGCTGCCCGAAAGCAGCCCTTAGGTGTTTTGTATTCGGCGCTAGGTTTAGCGCGAATAGAACTCGACCACCAGGTTCGGTTCCATCTGCACCGGGTACGGTACATCTGAGAAAGCCGGAACGCGGGAGTAAGTTGCAGTCATTTTTGCATGGTCTGCATCGACATAGTCCGGCACGTCACGCTCAGCGGACTGGACAGCTTCCAGAACGATAGCGAGTTGCTTGGACCGTTCACGAACTTCAATCACGTCACCCGGACGCAGCTGGTAGCTCGGGATGTTGACGCGCTTGCCGTTGACCTTGACGTGACCGTGGTTGATGAACTGACGGGCAGCGAAAACGGTCGGTACGAACTTCGCACGGTAAACGACGGCGTCGAGACGGCGCTCCAGCAGACCGATCAGGTTCTCAGAGGTATCGCCTTTCAGACGGGACGCTTCTGCATAGACCTTGCGGAACTGTTTCTCGGAGATGTTGCCGTAGTAGCCTTTCAGCTTCTGCTTTGCGCGCAGCTGAACACCGAAGTCGGACAGTTTGCCTTTACGGCGCTGACCGTGCTGGCCTGGGCCGTACTCACGACGGTTGACCGGGCTCTTCGGACGGCCCCAGATGTTCTCGCCCATCCGGCGGTCGATTTTGTATTTAACGCTATGGCGCTTTGACATCGCGGTTTCCTTTAAACTTCGCGTTGTTTTTCTAACAAGGAAACGCGCCCTCCTTCTTCTGATCATGCGCAGCAGCGAGCGATCAGATCGACAGGGTTTCAACAGACGGCGCCGGCTGAAAACCCACGGGTGCGTAAACCGGCCAGATCAAATCCAGCCAGATCGCGCGGAGTTACCGGTTCGGCTATCAAAAGTCAATGCCACCTGCCCGTTCGCGGCGGATTTCTTTCAGTTTCTAGGATTTGCCGCCGGACACAACCGGCAAAAACGGGCTTCAATCGGCTTGCTCACCAATCAGTGATGCCCATACGTAATTTTCATGTCAAAATTAATGAATACATTTAGAAAATTTTAATTGCAGTTTTTCACTATGCCCGCCAATCACAACCATAAGAATAATTGCCAGTGAAATCTGCAACTCGGCCCCTCTCAGGGCCTCAACGATTTTTCGTATTGTGAAGACATTAGTAGGTAGACATGTTCTCGCCCTCACATTCCGAACCAGAGGATGATGGCCCTGAGCCGGTTCCCGGCCAGCCGCCCATCAAGCACATATTAGACAGCCTGGATTATGCCCTTCAGCCGATTGTTGATGTTGGTACCGGTGTTGTTTACGGCTACGAGGCGCAGATCCGCAATTGCAGCCGGGCTGGCGCCAGTTCTCCAGATGATCTTCTCAACCAGGCCCACGCACAAGGTTTTCTTCCGCACCTGGAAACCGCCCTCTTGCGCAAAGCCGCGACCAAATTCATGGCGCTACGGACCGCCAAGGGCACCAAACTCTTTTTTAAACTGGACGGCCGCGGCCTCGGTGAAAACGAAGACCCGCGCATGAACATGGACGCAATCCTGGTCGAATACGGATTGCAGAAAAGCCAGATATGCCTTGAGTTTTCCGGCCGCCATCAGGAAACCCTGAGTGATGTCTCCCACCATGCGCTGAGCGACCTGCGCCAATCAGGCTTCATGATTGCCCTGGATGATTTTGGCCGCGGATCATCAGAACTGCGTCTTCTTCACGATATGTCTCCGGAATATGTCCGGATCGACCGGTTTTTCCTGAGCGGTATCGACAGCGATCCACGCAAGAAGCTCTTCGTCACAACAGTCGCAAATCTTGCCCACGTTTTAGGCGCCCGCGTCATCGCAGAATGCATTGAAACGGAACGCGAGTTCCGCGCCTGCCGGGATGCCGGTTGTGACCTGGTTCAGGGATATTTTATTGCAAAGCCCTCGGCCGCCCCCGGATCAGCAAAGCTTTTCTACGACCACATCCGCGCCGACACGCCGAATGGAAAACGCAAGGAAGAGCAATGCCGGATCCGCAATGAGCTGTTGGAGTTGCCAACCGTTCAATTCGATTCGTCCATGAACGATCTTCTGGATCTTTTTGTTCACAATCAGGATGCAAGCATAATTCCCGTTCTGGATGCCAACCAGGAACCGCGCGGCATTATCCATGAACGCGATTTGAAAGCTTATCTTTACGCCGGAGGGCCGGATGACGAAGACGCCAAGGCGGCGCTCGACTTTCCATTGCGGTCATTCGTGCGGGCCTGCCCGATCGCCGATATCGATTCCAATGCAGACATGTTGCTGGTGACGTTTGCCTCCTCGATCAATTCCGATGGCATCATCATCACGCAGAATTTCCGTTATACCGGGTTCCTCTCGGCAACCTCCCTTTTAAAGATCATTCACGAGAAGCGTCTGCAGGAGGCGCAAGATCAAAATCCGCTCACCGGCCTTCCCGGAAATGGCGCGGTGAGCCGGTTCATATCGAAATCAGCCTGCACGACGGCATCGGACCGGCATATTTGTTATATCGATTTCGACAACTTCAAGCCGTTCAACGATACGTACGGATACCGTCAGGGCGACCGCGCAATCATTCTCTTCAGTGAACTTCTGCAAAAACATGTAACCGGCAACAATTCGTTCCATGGGCATATCGGCGGCGACGATTTCATGGCTGGGTTCCTGACCGGTGATCAGATGGAAATCGCAACGAGAATGCGGGCTCTGCGACGCGCGTTCCGGACAGACGTTGAAAGCTTCTATCAGCCAGAACACCGCGAGCAGGGCTTCATGCGCGCGCAGGACCGCTATGGGACAATGCGGGACTTCCCGCTTCTGCAATGCTCGATCTCGATCCTCACCCTGCCAAAGGGAGTCCCGGCAAGCACCGGATTGATCACAGAGGAAATCGGTCAGCTGAAGGGCGCAGCCAAATCTACGGATGATGGCATCGCACTCAAGACCCTGGCAGCCTGAGACCGCAACCGCGGCACCTGATTGAGTGCGGTCTGACGCCTGATCATGCGCCCGGCATAAGCACCAGACCAAATCCGGCGAGAAGCCGCTCGATTGCAGGTTTCCGGGTCCCTGAAGTCAAAATGGCAAGGTCGGCGCTTTCAGATGGAGCTGATGCCAGATCCGGTCCCAGAACGCGTACCAACTGACGCGCGATCGCCTCGGCCGGGTCCAGCCAGTCGACGGGCCAAGGTGCGATTTTCCGAAACCGGTTCGCCAAAAACGGATAATGGGTACAGGCCAGAACAACGATATCTGTCCGCTGGCCATTTTGCTCCAGAAAACAGTCCGAGATCTCCTGTCGCAGTGCCTCGTCAGACACCGGTTCACCGCGCAGATGCTGTTCGGCGAGTTCTGCTAGATTGTCAGAGCCCACGAGCCTGACATGACACTGCGCGGCAAAACTCTCAATCAACGAGCGGGTATAAGCCCGCCGAACCGTGCCAGGTGTCGCCAGCACCGAAATCAGACCCGAGGCCGTCCGCTCTGCTGCCGGCTTAATCGCCGGGACCGTTCCAACAAACGGCACATCTGGAAAAGCTATACGCAATGCCTCTCCACCAAGCGTGAAGGCGGTGTTGCACGCGATCACGACCGCCTTTGGATCATATTCCTCGATCAGCTTGGCAAATTGATCCTGTAATCTGACAAGAAGTTTTGCTTCCGGCCAGCGACCAATTGGAAAAGCTGCATCGTCCGCCACATAAAGAAGGCGCTCATAGGGAAGCAGGTAACGTGCCTCACGAAGAACCGTGAGCCCGCCTAACCCTGAATCATAAAAGAGCACTGGCCGGACATCACCCACGGGCACTTCCTCAGGCTTCTGTCTCGTCGACGTCGCGGGTTTTGCGCGGACGTGTTTCCCGACGCTCCAGCGCAGCTATCACGCCCCGCAAGGTGCGGACTTCCTGTTGGCTGAGTTCTGCCTTTTGGAAGATGTTTCGCAAGTTCCGCACCATATGTGGGCGGCGCTCCGGCGGACGAAAGAAACTCACTTCGTCAAGAGAGCTTTCCAGGTGTTCGAACATCCGCAAAATGTCGTCCTTGGACGCCGGCGGATGCTCCTCCTCTGACAACAAGAATGGCAATTCACCTTTGCTCGCTGTTTTCCGCCACTCATAGGCGCAGACGAGAACAGCCTGAGCAATGTTCAACGATGCGAAATCCGGGTCGACTGGCAAGGTGACGATTTCGTCGGCAAGCGCGACTTCCTCGTTGTTCAGCCCCCAGCGTTCGCGGCCGAACAAGTAGCCGACACCATGCTGGCGCTCACCAAGATCAACGGCCTTGACTGCTGCTTCATCCGGGCCGCGGACAGGTTTAGGCACCTCGCGCGAACGGGCTGTTGTTGCATAAACGAAATTCAGATCGGCAATCGCAGCTTCCGTGGTTTCGAAGACCTGAACCTTGTCGATCACATGGTCTGCCCGGCTGGCTGCAGCGCGCGCTTTTTCACTTGGCCAGCCATCGCGCGGATTGACGATCCGAAGGTCAACCAGGCCGAAATTGGCCATCGCCCGGGCGGCTGTTCCGATGTTTTCGCCCAGCTGTGGCTCACATAGGATCACAGCAGGCGGCCGCGCAGTAATTGCCCGCGCTTCATCTCTGATTTTTGCGTTTTTGCTCATGAAGCGGGATTTAGCCGAACGGCGGAAACTTTTAAAGCCCCCGCATTCCCAACCCGCACCGGAGTCAATCAGGGCCGCATCGAACGTTGTCTTGAGATTTCTGGAAAACAAACAAACAGGCAATAAAACAAAACCTCGTGTTTTTTGCTTTAGCTCAACACTCTCTTATTTTTCCTCTGAGAGAGTACGATCTGGTTCTATTAGCTATCAAAGAAGGATGCCATGCACCGTGCGGCAATCATTCCAGCTATAGTAATGGGGTTTGCGATTGGACTTGTGCCAATGCCGGCAGCTTCTCAAGAGTGCCCCCGCGGCGGCACACTGATTGCCGGTGCAGGTGATTACCGGCCTTACAACATCGTCGAAGATGGAGAAGTCCGGGGCATGGACTTCGAGGTCATTGAGACAATTCTCGGCAAGCTCGGCTGTGATCTTGTGAAAGTACCCCTGCCCTGGACCCGACACCTCAATGCCTTGCGGAACGGCACAGTGGACATCGCCACGCCGGTTACAAAGACGCCCGAACGTGAAGAATTTGCACATTTTTCAGCGCCCTATATTCAAGCCGACGAAGTGCTGTTCGTGCGGGCAGAAAACGTCGATACCTATGAAAGCCTCGGCGACTTCTTCCAAAATGATAAACGGTTGGGTGTGGTTAGGGACTATGCTTATGGCGGTTCGTTCCCAGCACTGTCGGAAGCCTATCCGCATCTGATTGAGATGACGGACAGCCTGGAACTGAACCTCAAACAGCTTGAGCTCGGCCGGGTCGATGCGATTTTGGGGGAAACCTATGTCGTAACCTCGGAGATCCAGTCGCTCGGTCTTTCAGAGGTGATAAAAGCAACGAACGCGATCGTCGCTTCCGAGCCGAACTATATCATGTTCAGCAAGAAAAGCGTACCAACGGACTTCGTCGCCGCGTTTTCCAAAGAACTGCAAATCATGCAGGAGAGCGGTGAGTTCGATCGTATCACTACCCGCTACAAGGACGGTAACGGCGCAATAAACTGATCAGATCGGGCGTGGAGTCGAACTGACCACCTGCGTCGGCGGCAGGTTTTACACCTCTTTCCGTAAACCACCTTAATTGCGTTTTTCGTCCTGTTTGCTCGAACACCCGCGGCTTTTGCGGCCTTCGCCTTTATGAGGGCTGGCAATTGATTGCGTACAATTGTATACGCTCTTCGAACTCCGTCCGGAGGCACCTCCCTGCCCCGGCAGATCCCGTTGGACCATCAGGAAACGTGAGCAACATGGCCGATATTATCTACACCAAGGTTGACGAAGCGCCGGAACTGGCATCAGCTTCCTTCCTTCCGATCATCCGCTCCTTCACCAAGGCCGCCGGCCTGACCATCGGCACCAAGGACATCTCCCTTGCCGGCCGGATCCTGGCAACGTTTCCGGACTTCCTGACTGATGATCAGAAACAGTCGGACGATCTGGCGCTCCTCGGCGATATGGTCAAGCAGCCGGACGCCAACGTCATCAAGCTGCCAAACATCTCCGCCTCGCAGCCGCAGCTGAACGCAGCTATCAAGGAACTGCAAGACCAGGGCTACAAGCTTCCGGATTACCCATCTGATCCGGCAAATGATGCAGAAAAGGACATCAAGGCCCGATACGACAGCATCAAGGGCTCTGCCGTAAACCCGGTGCTGCGCGAGGGCAACTCCGACCGCCGCGCCCCGAAAGCGGTCAAGGAATACGCCAAGAAGAACCCGCATCGCATGGGCGCCTGGGCGTCTTCTTCCAAGACGCATGTTGCGACAATGGGCGAGAACGACTTCCGCTCCAACGAGAAGTCCATCACTGTTTCCGCAGCTCAAGCTGGCACCGGCAAGATCGTCTTTGCTGCCAAGGATGGTTCCGAGACCGTTCTCAAAGGCGACTGGCCACTGGAAGACGGCGATGTCATCGACGGCACCTACATGAGCGTCAAGGCGCTAGGCGCATTCCTGGAAAAGGAAATCCAGGACGCCAAGGATCAGGGCATCCTGTTCTCACTGCACATGAAGGCTACCATGATGAAGGTCTCCGACCCGATCATCTTCGGTGTCTGCGTGAAGGCATTCCTGAAAGACGTTTTTGACAAGCATGCGTCCACTTTCGCCGAGCTTGGCGTCAACCCGGATCTCGGCATCGGCGACCTCGAAGCCAAGGTTGCCACGCTTCCCGCTGACAAGGCCGCTGAAATCCAGGCCGATATCAAGGCTGCGCTCAACAACGGCCCGGCGATGTACATGGTGAACTCCGACAAGGGCATCACCAACCTGCACGTTTCTTCGGACGTCATCATTGATGCTTCCATGCCGGCTCTGATCCGCGCAGGCGGCAAGGGCTGGGGCCCGGACGGCAACGAAGGCGACGCCAAGTGCGTGATCCCGGACAGCTCCTACGCGGGTGTCTACTCCGCAGTGATCGACTTCTGTAAGGAAAACGGTGCCCTCGACCCGGCCAAGATGGGCACGGTACCAAATGTCGGCCTGATGGCACAAAAGGCCGAGGAGTACGGCTCTCACCCGCAAACCTTCAAGGCACCAAGCGACGGTACCATCAAGGTGGTCAGTGCATCTGGCGAGACCTTGATCGAACATGCTGTTGAAGGTGGTGACATCTGGCGCGCATGCCGGACCAAAGACGCTCCGATCCGCGACTGGGTCAAGCTCGGCGTCAACCGCATGCGCCTGTCCGGTATGCCGGGCGTCTTCTGGCTGAACTCAGAACGCGCCCACGATGCGGAGCTGATCAAGAAGGTGGAAGCCTATCTGCCGGATCACGACACATCCGGTCTGGACTATCGAATCCTGGCCCCGACCGAGGCCGCGAAATACTCCACCGAGCGCATCGCCCGCGGTGAAGACACGATCTCCATCACCGGCAACGTACTGCGGGACTACCTGACCGATCTTTACCCGATCCTGGAAGTCGGCACGTCTGCAAAGATGCTCTCCATCGTTCCGCTCATGAACGGCGGCGGCCTGTTTGAGACAGGTGCTGGTGGTTCTGCCCCGAAACACGTTCAGCAGCTGCAGGAAGAAAACTACCTGCGCTGGGATTCTCTGGGTGAGTTCTGTGCGCTTGGCGCCTCACTGGAGCATCTTGCAAACGTCAAGGGCAACGCCAAGGCCCAGGTTCTTGCCGATGCGCTCGACAAGGCAATCGAAGGCCTGCTCGACAACGACAAGTCACCGGCCCGGAAGGTCGGCGGCCTCGACAACCGCGGCAGCCACTTCTACATCGCGCTCTATTGGGCACAGGCTCTGGCCGCTCAGGATCAGGATGCGGACCTGAAGGCCCAGTTCGCTCCAATCGCCGAAGCCTTGTCCTCGAACGAAGACAAGATCTTAGGGGAACTCAACGGCGTCCAGGGCTCCCCTGCCGACACCGGCGGCTACTACCATGCCCCGCAGGCGAAAGTCGACGCAGTGATGCGCCCAAGCGCGACGCTGAACGGCATCATCGGCTGAGGCGAATAAGCCAAAATTAAAGATACAAAAGGCGGTCCAAGTGGCTGCCTTTTTCTTTGCATTCAAAGGATCCCGTGTCACCGTCTGACAGCGCCTTTTCGACAGCGCCGAAAGAAAACCGGAGGGAGGATAAAATGAATTCTGCAGATCTGAAAATCATGAACTCGATGCCAGTGATCTTTTGGGCCAAGAACGAAGATGGGGTCTATATCTTCGGCAACGACACCATCAACGAATTCGGCGGCGGCGTTGTTGGCAAGACCGATCATGAACTCCCGTGGGCAGACACCGCGGATGAGCTCGTAGCCCATGACAAAAAGGTTCTTGCAGCGGGAAAACCTGGCTACATGCATGAATTCGTTCATAAGTCCTCCAAGGGTGAAGCGACCCTCAATGTATGCAAATGGCCGGGTGAACTTGACGGCGTTCGCTGCACCTTTGGCATTTCCTTCATCATAGAGGACTAGCCAGCTTCATGGCCTGTACAATCAAGGCGATCCTCTTTGATAAGGACGGTACTTTGCTGGACTTTGACGCGACCTGGGCGAAACCCCAGGAACGCGCAGCTGCGTTTGCAGCAAATGGCGACGATCGACTGGCAAGCCGTATGCTGGTCGCCGGTGGCATGGACCTGGAAACACGAAAGACTGCAGCCGGCAGCCTGTTTGCTGCCGGAAATGCCCTGGAGATTGCGCAGGCTTTCATCGATGAAGGTGCACCGCATGGACTTGAAAACCTGACATCGGAACTTGACCGGATTTTTCTGGACGGGATGCAAGAGGCCAGGCTGCTGCCGGGACTCGAAATCGCGCTCCGTCAACTGCACAACGCAGGATGTATTTTGGGTGTAGCGAGCAGTGACAGTGAGGCGTCAATTGCCGCCTTTCTTGAGGCCACAAATGTCGCAAGCCTGTTTTCGTTCATTGCCGGTTATGACAGCGGCCACGGGCACAAGCCCGCCCCCGGCATGGTCGAAGGATTTGCAAGCGCGACCGATACCCCTGCCCGCCAAATCGCTGTCGTCGGCGACAACACCCACGATCTGGAAATGGCGAAAAACGCCGGGGCTGGCTTGAAGATCGGTGTCCTGTCAGGGACAGGAACCTATGCCGACCTCAGCCCGCTCGCTGATCTCATCCTCGACAGTTGTGCCGACCTCGGCGATCAGGTGCTTACCCGCCAATGATCTGACGAGAACCGATGGGGTGTTTGATGTTTAGTGTAGTGCGGATGCCACTTCTGTTCGGATGGCACCAACGGATTGTGCCAGGATCATTGCCCGATATTCCGGGAACTCGACTGCCGGGCTCCAAAGATATCCCTGCCCCAAGGTGCCCCCCCAGGCTTTCAGGTAATCCTTTTGAAGCTGGGTCTCTATGCCTTCCGTAACGGTGTCGAGGTTAAGCTGATGCGCCATCAGGAAAATCAGTTCCACAATGGTCCGTCGATCCGCACACGTTGCAATATCCATGATGAAGGAGCGGTCGATCTTCAAAGTGTCGAAGGGCATGTTCGCCAGACTGCTGAGGCAGGAGTACCCCGTACCGAAATCGTCAATGGCGAATTTGACGCCCTTTTCCCGGATTGGACGAATGCGGTCCAAAACTGTGTCCGAATAATCCATGAGGCTTGATTCGGTGATTTCCAGCTCAACCTTGTCCGTCCCAACCCCACTTTCGCTTATCGTTCCAATCGTTGCTTCGATGAAGTTTTCGTCCTGAAACTGCGCCGGAGACACATTCACAGCGACCGAAGTTCGAAGGCCTTCTTCATGAAGACACCGGGTGTCTTCGAGTGCCTTCTTCAACACAAACCGGCCGATGGAAGCAATCAAACCCCGCTCTTCGGCGATCGGAATGAACTTGGCTGGCGATACATGGCCCAAGACCTCATCATTCCACCGGAGCAAAGCCTCCGACCCTACAATCTTGCCATTTTCGGGAATTACCTTCGGCTGGTAAAAGACGTCAAGACCATCCGTATCAACCGCATGCCGGAGACGATCAGCGATCAATTCGCGCTCATTGGCCTGAGTTCGAAGTGCTTCGCTGTAGGAAACAGCGCGTCCCCGGCTTGCCGACTTCGCCTGATACATCGCGAGATTAGCGTTCTTCATGACTTCCTCGGCAGTGGCAGCTTGCTCGGGATACGTCACAAACCCCGCGCTCGCACTTACCGAGACAGACACGCTGCCTACCTCAACTGGCCGGCTTAAAAGCTTCAGGACCGTTCCCGAAACCTCTGTCAGTTGCTCTGGATCTGTCAGCCCGGGCAAGATAGCAACGAATTCATCGCCCGAAAATCGGGCCAAGGCAGGCGCATTGTCTGTGAGTGGATGCGCCACCTTATCAAGCAATCGAGCAAGCCGCGCTGCAAGTTGCCGCATTACGTCATCACCGACACGGTGACCATGCATATCATTGATCAATTTGAAACGATCAAAACCGACATATAGAACGGCACCTTCAGCCCCCGGCTTGTGATCAATCATTGTTGCCGCGAGTTTGTCCAGCTGGGCGCGATTGGCAAGGCCGGTAATGATGTCTGTGTAAGCAAGCCGTTCAATTTCAACGATATTGGATCGCTGGGTCTGAAGCATATGCTGGAATGCGGCCTGCAGATCTCCGACCTCCCCTGGCGCATCGGTCTCAAGATCGCAATCTAGATAGCCTTCGGTGGCTTCCTTGGCGGCCTGCGTCACATCGCTGATCCCGGCAGTGGCCTTATACATCAACCAACCAAGGGCTGGAATGAACGCGAAGGCAACGACGCTCAATAGTGCGAGAACCTGCCATAGCGTTTTGTAGAAAATCTCGGCAATTTCGGCTTTTGAAACCCGAACGAGCACGCTGCCAACAGCCGTCCCGTTCCGAAAAACCGGAAGCACGTAGTCGATCGAACCGGCCGTTTCTTCCAAATGGTCTTCACCCGTCAATGCCGCATTGAGGGCATGTTCGTTAAACTGCACCTCGCTTGTTGGTGCAGCTGACATGAAATCGCTGGCAAATTCCTGACCAAACCGGCTGTAGGCCTTGGCTGCCGTCACATAGTCGTCTTTGGCGACCGCATTCAGCAGCCGCTCCATTTCACCATAGTTTTTGTTCTGGATTTCGCGGGCTGAAATATTCGCAACAAACTCAGCCTTTTGCCGTGCGTCTCGCTCAAGTCGTTCTGTTATGCCCGACACTTGGGAGTAATAGCTGATGCCTATGAAAAAGAAGGAAAACCCAAGGATTCCGAACACTGCATACAGTGTTGACCTGACAAACACTCGCCTCAGGACATTTTGGCCTGCCGCTATGACACTCACCGGCATCCGGACCCCCAATAAAACTCAACCATTCTGGCATCTATGCGTTCTAGGGTGATCTCATCGGGATTAATTCAACAAATAATGAATATCGGCAGAAGAATGCACGCTTTTGCGCATCGAATTCAAACACACTGAACGGAAGCTCGAGATAAACCTGAAAGCAGAGCTCAATACTGTCTATTTCACCAGTGATAACGCTACGGAATTTTTCTCAGATTTCTTCACAGAGGCATTTTGAAACCATGCTACAGGGCGTGCACTTACCAACTCGTGCAACCTGCGAACTCCAAATACTGCACCAGGTCCCACCCGCTTTTAAAGCTCCGCTACTGCAAAAGCGCAGACAGAACTGCCGACAAGTTTGGTGGAAATTTTTCCTTGACCCTGCCTGATACCTTTGCAATAACCACCGCCCGAACCGTACCGTACGGTTCTTGCAAAAATCACTGAGCCCCGCCCGTACCCAACAGTTGAATAAAGCCAAATGCCTGCCGCCAGTTTTGACATCGCCACTTCCCGCCCGGACGCTGCGCCAGAGTTCTCGCCGCGCCAGCAAGTGGTCTTGCAACATGCGCTGACGCTTTTGGTTGAAGGCGGTGAAAAAGCCCTGACAACGGCCGGCCTTGCGCGCACGGCAAGCTGCTCTAAGGAGAGCCTCTACAAATGGTTCGGCGACCGGGATGGCTTGCTCGCAGCCGTCGTCGCCTATCAGGCAAGCCAGGTGCAGTTCCCATCTGAAAGCGGTGCAACGGCCGATGCGGACACGTTCCGCGCCCATGTCGCAGCCTTCGTCGAAGCCTTGCTCGGCGTCTTGTTTTCGGAAAGTTCATTGGCCCTGAACCGGCTCTCCATCGGGCAATCGAACACCAATTCAAACCGTCTCGGCCAGCTTTTGCTTGTGCGCGGCAAGCACATGATTTCGGCCAGGGCGCGCAACATGCTCGAGACAGGCCGGCGCCATGGGCTCTTGAAATTCGACGATGCGGAAGACGCCTACCAGGTGCTTTACGGTCTGGCGATCCGCGATGTCCATATCCGTCTTCTTCTCGGCGAAACCGCAAGTGCGGCCGAGAAGGATCTGAAAAGCCAGGCAAAAACAGCCGTGGCCCGGTTTTATCAACTGTTCGGGGCCTAACCCCGGACGGAGGAAACACAGAACATCAAGCCCGGATACGACTTGGTCCGGTCTTGACCATTATCTCAAGGAAAGGGAATTCCCATGCGTGTCTATTACGATCGTGATGCTGATCTGAACCTGATCAAGTCCAAGAAAGTCGCTATCATCGGCTACGGCTCCCAGGGCCGGGCCCATGCCATGAACCTGAAGGACAGCGGCCAGAAGGAAATCGTTGTTGCTCTGCGCGCCGGTTCGACCACTGCTCTGAAAGCAGAAGCTGACGGTTTCAAGGTCATGACTGTTGCAGAAGCTGCTGCCTGGGCCGACCTGATGATGATGGCCACCCCGGATGAGCTGCAGGCTGACATCTACAAAGACCACATCGCCGGCAACATCCGTGATGGAGCTGCGATCGCTTTCGCTCACGGCCTGAACGTTCACTTCGGCCTGATCGAGCCGAAAGACACCATCGACGTTCTGATGGTTGCCCCGAAAGGCCCGGGCCACACGGTTCGCGGTGAATACATGAAGGGTGGCGGCGTACCGTGCCTGATCGCTGTTCATCAGGACGCGACTGGAAATGCGCATGACCTCGGCCTGTCCTACGCATGTGGCGTCGGCGGCGGCCGTTCCGGCATCATCGAAACCACCTTCAAGGAAGAGTGTGAAACCGACCTCTTCGGTGAACAGGCCGTTCTCTGCGGTGGTCTTGTAGAGCTGATCCGCGCGGGCTTCGAGACCCTCGTTGAAGGCGGTTACGCTCCGGAAATGGCCTACTTCGAGTGCTTGCACGAAGTGAAGCTGATCGTCGACCTTATCTACGAAGGCGGCATCGCCAACATGAACTACTCCATCTCCAACACCGCTGAGTGGGGCGAGTATGTCACTGGTCCGCGCATCGTGACGTCCGAAACCAAGGCGGAAATGAAGCGTGTCCTGGAAGACATCCAGAACGGCAAGTTCACCTCTGACTGGATGCAGGAATACCGCGCAGGTGCCGCGAAGTTCAAGGCAACCCGCCGTCTGAACGACGCCCACCAGATCGAGGAAGTCGGCGAAAAACTCCGCGGCATGATGCCCTGGATCAAGTCCAACGCGCTCGTCGACAAGACCAAAAACTAAGGCCTTGCCCGCATTGGACTTGCCCTGGACATAAAACCGTTGCACTTGCCGACGGCAAGTGCGGGGGATCAAGTCCAACGCCATTGTTGACAAGACCAAAAACCAAGGTCTCTGCAACGACGAACTCTAAAACCCCGCTGGAAACGGCGGGTTTTTTCATTCTCGAACTCACCAAGTCGCTTGCCCATTGCGACTTGGAGTGGCTCAGCACCGCGACACGTTTATGAGCAGTTTGCGTAACAAAAGACTTCCAGCGATTACACTTTGATGAAATTTTGGTGCGCAGAAACAATTGGCCAGAAACCCGTACTGCCCTAGAGTAAGAGCAAGCGCTAGAACAAAAATCCTGGAGACCGGTTTTTATGACGCCATTGCCACTGTTTTCGGCAAACATGCTTCTATTATCGGTCTTTGCCATTTCCTTTTTGGCAATCTCTTTTAGTGCCCGCCCGAACACGCATTGGCGAAGCTGGGCTGTTGCAAATGCATTGTCAGTGGGTGCCCTTGCCGCAGTCGCAAGCCTTTCTGAGCTGACATTGATTGCGGCTTATTTGCTGCCCAACATTCTTCTGCTCGCGGGGTTCGGCTTTCATCTTCATGCAGCGCGCAGCCTCAAGCAGGAATCAACCCAATACAGTGTTGTACTCGCACCTGCAGGCATCTACGTTCTCGTGGCTATTGTGGCTTACCTGCTGGAAGCTTATGCCCTCGCGTACATTGCTTCAAACGTACTTTTTGCAGCGCTTTGCGTCGCCATTGCTGTGACTTATGGATCTGCTTCGTTCCGTGGCCTCGTTTCCAGTTTCCCCCTGATCGTCGCGTTTGGACTGTTGGCCTTGGAGGCTGGCGTCCGGCTCCTGAATGGCCTTTTGGCCGAAGGCCCATTGGGTCCGGGAATGATTGAAGACGGGGCAGTCAACATTCATCTGATGATTTCGCTCATGTTCGTTGCCATATCCGGCGCATTCTTTATGGCGATTTCATTTGAGCAGCTAGCGCGCGACAATCATGAAGACGCCCGGCGGGATCCACTGACAGGAACATTTAACCGCCGGGAATTCCTAAGGCGGTTGGAGGCGCAACTCCAACCCGCAGAGGGAACAAGTTTTGGTTTGGTCCATTTTGACCTTGACCATTTCAAACAGGTCAACGACCGGTTTGGACATGTTGCGGGCGACGAAGCCTTGGTAAAGGTCTGCCAGGCGATCCGGCACCATTTGCGCCGGAGCGATTGTTTTGCACGCCTAGGCGGCGAGGAATTCGGCCTTCTTCTGCCCAATGTTGGCCGGGAAGATGCGCTCATGATCGCAGAGCGAATCCGCAAACTGGTTGAAAACCAGTCCTATGATTTTGCACCGGAAGGCTTTCAAATCACCATTTCTGGCGGCATGTATCACGGCATCGGCGAGGGCCTGACACCAACAGATCTATTCAAGATCGTGGACGCCGGTCTTTACACGTCAAAGAATACAGGCCGCAACCGGATCACGTTGGTCGGTCAAGAGACAGAAACGCCAAATTTTTCCAATGAATTGGTGCAAATCGATGGCCTCAGCCAGCCTGGAAATGAGCTCCAATCAGCCGTGTGAATTCAGTGTTTGCTGTGCCGTGCAGTGACAGACATTAACAGACCTTCTACGAAGCCAGATAATTTTGCGATAGCCGCTCTGTCTTGGCGGCACAAGGCTCCAATAGTGACAAAGCCGTGCTGACTAAAAAGGGCTGCAAAGTGGAAGTTCGTACGCAGACTGCGTCCAGCAGTTAAATGCTTTTTACTGACACTCGCCTTTGCACTAGAAGCCCCGAACAATCAATTCGCAATTCTTACACCTTAAAATACTTTTCGTTTGAAGTGTTTCTTTAACTGAATCACAGTTTATCTAGATTTGCCGGCACCGAAATAATCCTGAGTGCGACTTGATGATACTGAATATTCCGACGCTCTTTGCTGTCAACGTTCTTTGTAGCGTTATATTTTTTATCGCCACGCTCATCGCCGGATATGTTGAACCAAAACGGAGTTTCTGGCGCAGCTGGACATTCTGTTTCGGCTTTGGAACCGTTTCGCTCATTTTCTCGACAGTCGGATTTGCCTACAGCCAGTTTGCAGCTTTGCAGATCGGCAACTTTTTGCTCTTTCCAACATTTTATTTCTACGTCGAGGGAATGGCACGCCTGGCAAACAAAAGTGTTTCGCGGAGTTTCCTTTATATCGGGACCCTATTGGCCGCTGGCGCTGCATTTTATTCCTTCACAGAACAGCAAAGCCAATACACAGATACACTGAACCAGATCACCGTTGTCGTCAGCTGCACTTACTGCATACGCCTCCTGTTGACATCCCCATTACATGAACAAACATCCCGGTATGGATTTTTGTTCTCTGCCGTGCTTCACAGCAGTATTTCTGCATTTCACCTAATATACATATTATTTTCACCTTGGAACGAAATCGAAGATGGAATACACGCCGGCATACTAACAACACATCTTTTAGTTGGTATCATTTTTACTGTTTTAAACGGGACATTTCTCTTTGCGTTTGTTCACGAGCAGACAGCTCGTGAGAATCGCGAAGAAGCGTTGCGAGATCCGTTAACAAACGCCTTCAACCGACGGGCGTTTGATCAGTTCCTAAAGTTGCTGCTGGCCCGGAAGGATCCTGAACCATTTGCACTATTCCAGTTCGATCTGGACCACTTCAAATCAGTGAACGACAAATACGGTCACCCGGCAGGCGATCAGGTTCTTATCGAGTTTGTGCGCCTGTTAAAAAGCATGACACCAAAACCAAGGTTTGTGGCCCGTCTTGGCGGCGAGGAATTTGCTGTGATAGCAAGCAATACAACGAGAGAGCAGACGGAACATACAGCGGAACGTATTCGCCAGTCGCTTCAAGACATGTCTGTCGAACTGGGAACCGGGCAAAAAATAAATGTCACCACTTCAATTGGCGCATACTTCGGCCTTAGCAATCGCCCATATACCGAACTTCTGTCAGCCGTAGACCAAAGCCTATATGCAGCTAAAAAATCCGGCCGCAATCAGACCGTTATGACGGACTGCAGCCAAGCTGGATAATGCTTTTTTGTCTACAGACGCGTCTAAACCAGTTCAAAAATGAGTTTCGATCAGCCGTGTGACCTCGGCATCGCGGGCCTGTTCTGATTTGCCACCCATAACCACAACAATCAGTTGCTTGCCGCCGCGGCGCGCCGTTGCGACGAGATTGTAGCCAGACATGCGAATATACCCGGTTTTCAGACCATCGACGCCTTGGACTTTGCCGAGGAGATTGTTGGTCGCGCGGAATGACCGCCCGTTGTAGGTAAAAGACTGAGCACGGTAATAACTCGCATATTGAGGAAACCGGCGCTTCAAGGCCAGGCCCAGCTTTGCCATGTCCCGCGCTGTAGTCACCTGGGATGGATCTGGAAGGCCGGTGGCATTGACAAAACGGGTGCGCGACAGGCCCAGCGCGCGGGCATTTTGGGTCATCTCACGCGCAAAGGCCGCCTCACTGCCAGCAAGGTTTTCTGCAACCGCCACACCGACATCATTGGCCGATTTGACGGCCAGTGCCCGGGCTGCCTGCTCGACCGTGATCGTGCTGCCGGCCTTCAGGCCAATCTTGGCCGGTGGCTGGGACGCCGCGTTTGCAGACACATTCAATGGGCTCGACAACCGGTTTTCCCCGGAACTGACGCTCTCAAACAACATGTAAAGCGTCATCATCTTTGTAAGGGACGCCGGGAAGCGCGGGGCATCGGCGTTGACGGCATAGAGTTCCTGGCCCGTTGCGGCATTCAGCACAAGGGCCGAAAAGCCCCTCTCCTGCGCGGTCGCAGCGGCATAACTGACAACAGGCAAAGACGCGGATTGAACCGCTGCAGACTGACCGGAAGCTGCGCCAGATTGTGAAGGCGCTCCTGCCGTTTGACAGGCGGCCAAAGACGCCGCCAGCACCACCGCCAAAAGACTGCGCATAAAGCGCGAAAAACTCATGTTTGCCCTCAAACTCAACTCGGAGACCCCTAGGGTTTCAGCTTGTAACCCGTTTTAAAGATCCAATGAACAATCGCAAGGGAGACGCCCAAAAACAGGAGCGTCATAAACAGCGAGAGCCAAAGAGAGACGTCGGCCTGGCCGTAAAAACTCCACCGGAATCCTGAAATCAAATAGACGACCGGGTTGATCAACGTCACTTTCTGCCAGACTTCAGGCAGCATCGAAATCGAGTAAAAGCTTCCCCCCAGAAAGGCGAGCGGCGTCACGATCAACAGCGGGACGAATTGCAGCTTCTCGAAATTATCGGCCCAAATGCCGATGATGAAACCGAGCAGCGCAAACGTGATGGCCGTCAACAAAAAGAAGGCCGCCATCGAGAACGGATGTTGGATTTCAATGTCGACGAAAAAGTTGGCCGTGATCAGAATGATCAAACCAACAACAATCGATTTTGTCGCAGCGGCTCCAACATAGGCGATGGTAATTTCCAAAAATGAGATCGGTGCCGACAACACCTCGAAAATCGTGCCTGTAAACTGCGGGAAATAAATACCGAAGGAGGCGTTAGACAGGCTCTGCGTCATCAGGGAGAGCATGATTAGGCCCGGCACAATAAACGCACCGTAGGAGACACCATCCACCTCGCTGATCCGGGATCCGATTGCTGCACCAAAGACAACAAAATAGAGAACCGTGGAGATCACCGGTGAGATGATCGACTGCATGATCGTGCGTTTGGTGCGCGCCATTTCGGCAAGATAAATTGCTTTGACCGCTTCAAAATTCATTCGTTTTGTCCTTGCTTAGCGGCAGAAAAGTCAGATGCCATAGGGCTCAGTCTCCCTTTCTCACAAGATCAACGAAAATATCCTCCAGCGAGGACTGATCGGTCTGGAGATCATGGAAATGAACACCGGCTTTTGAAAGATCCGTCAGCAAGGCGGTGATGCCCGTCCGCTCACCTTGCGTGTCGTAGGTATAGGTCAAACTGCTGCCGTCCTCGGACAGTTTGAGATCGTACTTCTGCAGTTCCGGGGGAAGCTCTGTTACGGCGCAGCTGAGAGACAGGGTCAACTCCTTGCGGCCGAGCTTTTGCATGAGACGGTTCTTGTCTTCAACAAGGATGATTTCTCCCTTGTTGATGACCCCGACCCGGTCGGCCATTTCCTCAGCTTCTTCGATGTAGTGCGTGGTCAGAATGATCGTGACACCCTTGTCCTTCAGCTCACCAACGATGCGCCACATGTCGTGGCGCAGTTCCACATCCACCCCTGCTGTTGGCTCATCCAAGAACAGGATCTCCGGCTCATGAGCCAGAGCCTTGGCCACCAAAAGCCGGCGTTTCATGCCGCCGGAAAGAGCCATGATCGGGTTTTTGCGCTTATCCCAAAGCGTCAGATCCTTGAGTATTTTCTCAACCAGGTCCGGGTTTGGTTTCAAACCAAACAGACCCCGGCTCAAGGCCACGGTATCGCCAACCATTTCGAAGGGCGCGGTCGGCATTTCTTGGGGCACCAGACCAATCATCCGCCGCGCCGCGCGGTAGTCTTTCAGTGCATCGTGCCCGCCAACGGTGATGCTCCCAGACGTTGGCCGGACGAGGCCACAGATTGTGCTGATCAAGGTTGTCTTGCCGGCACCATTGGGACCAAGAAGCGCGAAAACCTCGCCTTTTTCGATCTTAAGAGACACCGATTTCAGCGCCTGAAACCCGCCATCATAGGTTTTCTCCAGATCTTGGACGGAAAGGATCGGCGCCATGAAAATCTAACCAGTTTTTTGAAATGTATCAGACCGGCAGACTGCGGGTCGTTTGGGCGGGCACACTCGCATGTGGTCCAAGCAACTGCAAGATACAAGGCTGGCTCCATCCTGACAGTCCCTGTCAGCAGATCGGAATTGATTGTTTCGAATGTCGAAACGCTGCGTCCAACCGCTCCCCTATAGGTTTCCGAGACAGATCCTCTATGTTCCAGACCAAGATCCAACAAAGTCTGGAATAAGCCATGTCCGTTCGCCCCGTCACCCATATCGGTTCAACCCAGTCCACACTTGAAGGCGCTGGCGTCAAGTTGGAACGGGTGTTCGGTTTTCAAGATCCGGAGATGTTGGATCCGTTTCTGATGATGGACGATTTCCGCAACAACCGCCCTGAAGACTATCTCGCCGGATTTCCCTGGCACCCGCATCGGGGCATTGAAACGATCACTTATGTGCTGAAGGGCACCGTGGAACATGGCGACAGTCTGGGAAACACAGGCACACTTGGCGCAGGCTCTGTGCAATGGATGACGGCGGGCCGCGGGATCATGCACCAGGAGATGCCCAAAGGGGATGAGACCGGCAAAATGCACGGATTTCAACTCTGGGCCAACCTGCCCTCATCCCTGAAAATGACGGAACCGCGCTACCAGGATATCGAAGGCAAGGACGTCCCCGTCGTCGTGGATGATGACGGCACATCCGCACGTGTGATCATTGGGGAGTTCTGGGGCAAGAAGGGTCCTGTCGACGGGATTGCAGCCGACCCGCAGTATCTGGATATTCATGTTCCTGCGGGACGTAAAAAACGTTTCAAGGTCGATACTTACAAACAGACCTTCGCATACATCTTCGAAGGTTCAGGCAAGTTTGAAGGTGCTTCGGATCCATTTGGCGTGCTGACTGAAAAGGAGTTCGGGGGCGAAGAGCTCAAGATCCGCGACCAGACCGGAGACCGCACTCTGGTCATATTCGGTACGGGCGACGAGATCGTGGTTCATGCGGGTGAGAACGGGATCCGTTTTCTGCTGGTCTCGGGCGCCCCCATCAAGGAACCTGTGGCGTGGCACGGTCCGATCGTCATGAACACGCGTGAAGAACTGATGCAGGCGATCACGGAACTCCAGAACGGGACGTTCATCAGGTAGGCCATCAACCGCCTTGCAACTTTCACATTCAATCACTACGGCTATCTGATCATAACTGATTGGACAGCTATGCCTTTGAAACTCCGTGCCGCGACTGCAGACGATGCACCGGCTCTCACTCAGATCATGCACGATGCCAAGGCCTCTTGGGGGTATCCCGAAGACCTGATGTGCCAGTGGTGTGGGCAGTGGCACATCACATCGCAGATGATCACCGAGCAGGAGATGATTGTTGCCGAAGACGCCGGTCATGCGATCGCTTTTTCCGGACTAAAGCAAAACACGCCTCAATCCGTCACGCTCGAGTATCTCTATGTTTCGCCAGGCGCTCAAAAGAAAAGCATAGGCACCCTGCTTCTCCAGCGCAGCGAAGATCGTGCCCGTCAAATTGGTTGTGACAAGGTCACTCTGCGCAGTGAGGTGAATGCAGGCGGCTTTTATGAGCGGAGACAGTACAGGACTGTCGGCCAGGAACCCAGCAAGATGGCGCCAGGCCGGTTCATGCCCCTGATGGAAAAGACACTTTTGGGCAATGTAGTGCCGATTTCAGAAATCACGCTCTCGGTTTCATCAAACCCTTGGGATTTTGAAACGGGAAATGCCGCTGAAATATCCGCACACTTTGCGGAGCAACAAAGGCGGATCCCGGAGCTGTGGAACGGCAGAACGCTCAAGCTTACCAGTCATTCATTTGACAATGGCGCCCTCACCGGTGTGTGCACGGAATGCTCTTATGCCGCGTTCCTGACTTGGCGGGATTGGGGCGCTCCGGATCTGACAACATTCAACCTCTTCGGATCGGCGGTCATACGCTCATCGGACGGCGCACTCCTCTACGGTGTCATGTCCGCTCATACAGCAACCGCCGGTCAGATCTACCCACCTGGTGGCAACCTTGATCCGTCTGACGTCGGTCCGACAGGGCTGATCGACATCCAGGGGGCGATCGCGCGGGAACTGGAGGAAGAGACTGGGCTTCGCCTGAATGATCTTGTGCCAGACGACTTGCTGATCGTTTTCGACGGTGCTCGTATCAGCGTTGCGCAAGTGTTCGACAGCGACCGGTCAGCCGAAGCGCTCCGTCATGACATCATCGCATATTCGATGGCCTCAGAGGAAAAGGAACTTGCTGACATCCGCATCATCCGATCGGGACGAGACCTTACCGATCCTAAGGTCGCCTCCTATGCGAGGGCGCTTGGAAACCACATCTTGCGCTAGATACTAACGCTGGAGCCATGGGAGATCCGGAAAAGGGCTTATCCGAGTGTATCAATTGAATGGCTTTCAGCATTCAGCAACTGAAGAGGCTTACCCTTTGCAAACACCAACGCAAGAGCTCAATTGAATAAATCGCCGCCACGCCCGTGAAAGATGATCGCCAGCCCCCGACCAATCATCGATGCCGGTTATATCAATGCCGCAGTTGGTCAAATTGAGATAGACCCCAACACTCTTGGTTCAAATGGCTGTTCATTGGTTCTCAAAATGAGAAGATCCAGCCAATCTGTGAAGAAGCGACGCCAACAATGAAAAATGGTAAAAACAGCGACAATACTATAGCGGTTGAGATCGCTGATCTCATTTTCGACAATATAGATTCTGTAAAGACCCATCTTAATCTGGACAGTTATGATACTACTGCAGTTGTCATGCGAATAACCGCTGCGTCTGATGGCGAAGGTGGTGTCTCTGAGGCCAAGTTGGCACAGCAATTAAACATTACCCGGCCGACCATGAACCGGATCATCCGCAGGTTGCTTGATACCCAGCACATCCTTGCAATTTCAGACACTTCGCCGAAGAAATACGTCTTCAATTTTGACTATGAACCAGCCCAATCAAAGACCGATTCAAAGCGCGCGAAGTTAAACTTTCAGCGTTCTGTAATAGATCGGTGTGTGGCAGCGCTCCTCGCGGTCTTCTGGTCATTTGAACGTTATCAATTTGAGAACGAAGACGAATAAGGCTTGAAGACCGAACAGCCGCTCAGTAGCATGATCATATTGCTGATGATATTTCAGTAGAGCAGAGATGGGGAGCAATTTTTTGTTTCGGGCATACTATCTTCTGCTTGGGCCACTTTGAGACTTTTTAAATCAGTATGAAGATGGGCGGGTTGATTTCTACCGCTTATTGGCAGACTGGCAAAGAAACCTTTCGAAGGACTGCTTCTCCAAGAGCAGTCCTTTTTTTTGCTTGAACGGCTCTGCCACAGGTACCGCCCCACCAAAATCGATCCTTCTGAAGATGTCATTGCAGACCAGCTGTCTTACGTCCTTGGAGAGCTCTGATCTCCGCAAAGCGCTTATTCCGCAATTAGCGCAGCTATCCGCCAATCACAGCCATCAGCACCCGGCCACGCAAGAGTTTGTTCACCAACAATCGCGGCAAAGGTCTGGCGGGACTTGCGAAGAAATGTAAAAGTCCGCTCACCTTCGAACTAGAAATGCGTTCGATCTCCAGGGAGAACACTGCATGAGCCGCCGCTACGCGATCTTGGACGTCTTTACAAACAAGGCATTGGCCGGAAATCCGCTGGCCGTGGTGCTGGACAGTGAGGACTTAAGCGATGAGCAAATGCAAAAGATTGCCGGCGAGTTCAACTTGTCCGAAACCGTGTTTGTCTTCCCTCCCGAGAATCCGGGGCACTCCGCTTCGATGCGAATTTTCACACCAAAATGCGAGTTGCCCTTCGCAGGCCACCCAACTGTCGGCACGGCGATTTTGATGGCCGTTGAGCGCTTTGGGGATGTTTCCGGCGAGCAGGACGCGGTGGTTGTCCTCAAACAAAAGATCGGTACAGTCCGCTGTGCCGTGATCTTGCGGGAAAATGCAACTGCATTCGCGGAGTTTGATGTGCCGGCGCTGCCGGAACCGGCTGGTCCGACGCAGAATATTGAACTCATAGCGGCCGCGCTCAATCTGGAGCCGTCAGACATCGGCTTTGAAAATCATGCTCCTTCCCGATTCAAGGTCGGTCCAGCCTTCAATTTCATCCCGGTCCGGGATTTGAATGCCCTGGCGCAGGCAAAGCCGGTCCCCGCAATGTGGAAGAAGGGCTTTGGCAATGACGAGCATAACGATGCCTACGTCTATTGCCGGGAAACCCGGTCTCATGACAGTGCGTTCCACGCCCGCTTGTTTGCGCCTGACATGGGCATCATGGAAGACCCGGCGACCGGATCAGCAGCAGCCGCTTTTGCGGGCGTGATACGGCATTATGATGGACTGACAGCTGGCACCCATCACATCCGGATCGAACAGGGCTTTGAAATGGGCCGTCCGTCGCTGATCGACCTGGAGATCGATATTGAAAACGGCGACATGCATGCCATCCGGGTTGGCGGACAGGCAACGCTGGTCGCCCGGGGCGAACTGTTTCTTTAGGCCGTTGCCAAAGGCCACCCGCCCGGCCATAGATCTCATCTAATCAATCAAATAAAGCCCCGGCGCGATCCGGGGCTTTTCGTTGTCGACCCTAAGCACCACATGCGGCCCTATCTGGCGAACCTGTATTCGCGTGGCCCACCATCCGTCGCGCCGTCGTACATGACAAGCAGGTCAAACGAGGCCGCGTCTTCCGCCAAAACCAACACGGTCTCTGCTTTGTGGTCCTTATCCGGCATTCTTAGATCTGCCAGTTTCGAGAGGGTTAGGCTTGGGAACAGGAGATGGTGAAGCGCATAGTCCCCCTTCGATTGGACAGGGCCGGACAATACGATCAGACCGTCAGAAACGGCGGCGAGATCCCGGACCCCGGTTCCACTTCCGAGGGCCAACTCAATCACGTCCAAATCCGGTTTTGAGTTGGAAAACAGCGCATCGACATTGACGCTGCGCAGAAATGCACGGCCATCGACGGAAGGACCGCGCAGGCCAATGTAAAGCCGGCCATCATGGTATGCGAGGCCTTCGATGTTGACACCGCCGCCGCCCTCACCCAGCGGCTTTTCGGCATACTGGCCAATAGGATCCGGTGCACCTTTCAAGATCGCTCTGAGCGCATCGGTCCGCTCGATGTCCGGGGCAACCTTCTTCTTGGAAAACTCGAACTCTGGAAACACGTTCTGTTCATCAACCGAAAACCGGAACAGAAAGAAAGAGGAGGGATTGAACTCTGATTTCTTGCGGCTCAGCCCATGCGATCCGACGATATAGAAATACCCGTCACCGTAAGCGGCGCCTTCTGCATCGATCTCGCCGGTTTTTGCGCCATTCAGCTCCTTTGGCAACAAACGCATGGATTTGCCCGGAATGATCCGGTTACCGTCTATGGTGAAAAACTGCGTTCGCTGCTTTTCATCCAGAGCGACCACACATACTGGTGGAGCGACTGGAGCGCAGGCAGCACCACTGATGCTCTTGCGCAGCTTCTTTTTGCCGTCGAACTCCGGTTTTACTGACCATTCTGCGACAAAGCCGACCTCATCTGCACTCGCAAGACCGTTCGGCACACAGAGCAAGGCGACCGCTCCGGCTACGGCACACATCAATGTTGCTGTCTTCCGGATCACCGCTCTGCTCCCAAAAGTGTTTCGGACATCCATTTTAGCAAAACATCCGCCAAAGCCAGCCCGTTCCAACGACTAAAATATGAACTCCAGAATTCTTTCTATCTTGATCAAACAGGGTAAGCTCCGCAAAAGCTGGTTGCATCAAAAACAATCCTGCCCTAAGAACTACGAAGATTAACGCACCAGTCACTCTTTGAGAGCAGACTTGGTGTCGTATTTTGGAACGACCAAAGGCCATAAGAAGACCCATGATCGCGCATCGCGACATTGCAGCATCTTCTATCGACGCGCAGATCCAGCAGCGCGGCGGCCTTCTCCTACTTGGCGATCTCCTCCTTCTTAGATGCCCCTGAGCGTCGGCTGTTCGCATGTTTTGAAGCGAACGGGCACTTAGGGGAGAAGTCTTAGAACCGCATCAGAAAATCCGGATCGCGCGCCCCACCCGATCACTCAAAACGGCCCGATCCAGCTAAGGGACGAAACATCATGACTGCCACCTCCGAGAAGGATCAGATCCGCATCTTCGACACCACCTTGCGCGATGGAGAACAATCGCCTGGTGCGTCCATGACATTGGAAGAAAAGCTGCAAATTGCAGAAATTCTCGATGAAATGGGTGTCGACATTATCGAAGCCGGTTTCCCGATCGCCTCCAACGGTGACTTTGAAGCCGTACGTGAAATCGCCAAACGGTCCCAGAACTCAACCATCGCCGGTCTGGCCCGCGCTATTCACGCCGACATCGACCGGTGTGGCGAAGCTGTCAAATATGCGGGAAAGGGCCGGATCCATACATTCGTTTCCACCTCCCCGATCCATTTGCAGTTCCAAATGAACAAGAACCAGGAAGAGGTTCTGGAAATCATCACCGACACCGTTACCCGCTCACGCAATCTGATCGACGATGTCGAATGGTCGGCCATGGATGCGACTCGCACACCGATCGACTATCTGTGCCGTTGTGTGGAAGCCGCGATCAAATGCGGCGCGACCACGATCAATCTGCCGGATACCGTCGGTTATGCGACGCCGGATGAATACAAGGCGATGTTCGAGCAGATCATCGAGCGCGTCCCGAACTCTGATCAGGCCATCTTCTCCGTACACTGTCACGACGATCTGGGCCTGGCGGTTGCCAACTCCCTGGCTGGGGTTGCCGGCGGCGCACGGCAGATCGAATGCACGATCAACGGCTTGGGCGAACGTGCGGGCAACGCGTCCCTGGAAGAAATTGTCATGGCGATCCGCACCCGCGGCGACATCCTGCCTTATGAGACTCAAATCGATCCGCAATTCCTGGTCCGCGCATCCAAAATGGTGGCTGGCGCATCCGGCTTTGCTGTTCAATACAATAAGGCCATCGTCGGCAAGAACGCGTTTGCTCACGAGAGCGGCATTCACCAGGACGGCATGCTGAAGAATGCCGAAACCTACGAAATCATGCGTCCGGAAGATGTCGGCGTCAAAGCCACGTCCTTGGTCATGGGCAAGCACTCCGGCCGTCATGCGTTCCGCGACAAGCTGCGTGAATTGGGCTTCGAGCTGGGTGACAATGCCCTGCAGGACGCCTTCCGCCGATTCAAGGATCTGGCCGACCGCAAGAAGCACGTCTACGACGAAGACATTGAGGCGCTGGTCGAGGATGAAATCAACATCCTGGGCGAAAGCACCAAGGTTATCGCATTGACGGTAATTGCCGGAACGGGCGGACCTCAGAAGGCGATTCTGACCATGGATGTCGACGGTCAGCATGTCACAAAAGAAGCGACCGGTGACGGCCCGGTCGATGCAACGTTCAACGCGATCAAGGCGATCTCGCCGCACGAGGCAACCTTGTCGCTCTACCAGGTGCACGCGGTGACCGAGGGCACGGACGCGCAGGCTGAAGTGTCCGTCCGGCTGGAAGCAGATGGCCGGATCGCGACGGGTAAGGGCGCGGATACGGACACGCTCGTCGCCTCTGCAAGGGCGTATGTCTCTGCCATGAACAAGCTGGCGCAGCGTCGGCAGGCGAGTAATCCAGGCGCTCTGCAGGCCGTCTAATCCGAAGGGACAGCAGGTCCATATCCCTGAGACCAAAAAAGCGGCGCCGGATGGTGCCGCTTTTTTTGTTACGCACTGGATTGTGTGGACCTCAAGCGCTCATGAGATAGGTCTGCATTGACGGGCTGAGCATTTGAAAAAGATCGGCCTGCATGCCGCCAATGGCCTTGCTCTCCCGATGCGTGAAACCGGCGTCCAGGATAACCTGCCGCATGGCCCTGTTATCAACTCGCACCACCGATACGAGATGGGAGAAATAGGTCTCCCGAAAGAACCAGTCCGTCAGCGCTTTGCACAAACGTCGGGGCACATTCGATATCTTTCCGTGCGTGGACGGCAGGCAATAACCAAGACTGATTTCAGATGTCTCAGACAAGGGCGTGAACCCTGCCCAGCCCAGAAATTCCCCATCTTGTGCCTCAACCTTCCAACGGGAGACACCGAAGTCATCTTGTGACCGGAGCGCGGACTGGACGAATTTTTCGGCAGCCATGGCTTTGCAGGCATCACTGCCTTCCAGACATCCGTTACCACCGCAATTTACCTGAAGTGATTTGATGAGGTCGGTGTCCGACAAGGACAGCGGAACAAGGCGAATGGTGTCGCATTCGAGAATTATCGTCTGCATATCATCCTCCCGGATACCGGCTTTGGAGTTATCCATGACGAGGATTCGCGGCCTCGTTTCTTTTCACAGGGCTCATGTAACCCTGAATTGTGCCCTTCGCATGACAGACCAAAGTATAATGCGAAATTATCGATGAAAATATTCGTATTTACAACAAGTTAACGTGAAACTCACAGTGCACTGCACAAACTTCTGGTTTCACTCAGCGCGCAGAAATTCATCGGCAATTCGGGTAGTGTCAATTTCTTTTGACGGGTCAAGCCGTTGCCAGTCCGGCATCTGATTGCGAAACCAGGTTTCCTGACGTTTGGCGTACTGACGCGTTGCAACAACAAGCCGGTACTCTGTTTCCCCAATATCGCGGCTGCCTGTTAATAAACCTGCGATTTCCTTTACGCCAATGGCCCGCATGGCCGGCAATTTATATGACAACTCCCGCGCGAGCAGGGTTTTGACTTCTTCGATTCCCTCCGGGGTCAGCATTAGGCCGGCCCGTTTTTCAATCCTGTCGTGAAGCCATGGACGTGGCGGTGCGAGTACCAGGCACAGGCAGTCGTCGATGTCCAAAAGCGGTGGTGACTGCTGTTCGGCCTGGAGCTCCGCCAGCGGCCGTCCGGTGGTCAAAAGCACTTCGAGCGCCCGCGCCAAGCGTTGCGGATCATTGAGCCCTTCAGCGCCGTTGCGGTCGCCCGCCTCGGCCAATGCTGCCTTAAGCGCTGGAACGCCACCGTCATCCGCCAGAGAGCGGGCTTTTGTGCGCACGTCTTCCGGGATTTCGGGGAGCTCGGCAAAGCCCTCGGTTAATGCCTTGAAGTACAGCCCCGTTCCGCCAACAAGGACCGGGATCTGCCCGGTAGACCAGATCAGCTCCAGTTCGTCTGACATCCGGCGCAACCACGCGCCTGTCGAAAAAGCTTCCGACGATGGCAGGACGCCATAGAGGCGATGCGGGACCTCTGCCTCCTCGTCTTCAGATGGGCGCGCACTGACAAGGCGCAGATCCTCGTAAAGCTGCATGGAATCGGCATTCACAACGACCCCATTGACCCGTTTTGCCAATTCAATCGCCAAGGCTGACTTGCCGCTGGCCGTTGGGCCCGCTATCAGAATGGCGCGCCGCTTGTGCGCACTGTCCGGCCCTGTTTCAAAGGATTTGTCCATGTCCCTCGTCGCTACCCTGGTGTCAAAGCCGACTGCCCCTGCCGTAGGCGTAGATTTGGCTCAAAGGGCGGCGGAGGCGCTGAAGTCTGACACGCCGCCAACCCCACTTAATCCCGGTGTAGCTGCGGATATCTTCTTTGATGGGGTCGACGCAAGGGCTGCCGACACAAAGCTACGGGAAATCATAGCAGCCGCTCCGGTTGACGTGTTTGTTCAGCCAGTGGAAAGCCGCAAGAAGAAGCTACTGATTGCGGATATGGACTCCACGATGATCCGCCAGGAATGCATCGATGAACTGGCGGCCGAGCTCGGCCTTAAAGAGAAAATATCCGAGATCACCGAGCGGGCCATGCGCGGTGAGATCGATTTCGAACCGGCCCTTCGTGAACGGGTGTCCCTCCTCAAGGGCTTGCCGCTTTCTGCCATCGACAGCGTTCTAAGCAATCGCATCACGCTCATGCCCGGTGGCCGTACGCTTGTGCAAACCATGAAAGCCAATGAGGCCTATTGTGCCTTGGTTTCAGGGGGCTTTACCCACTTCACAGGCACGATCGCCGCCATGATCGGCTTTGATGAAAACCAGGCCAACATCCTTCTGGAGGATGACGAAAAGCTATCCGGCCTTGTCGCAGAGCCAATTCTTGGACGCGATGCCAAGCGCGAGCGCCTAGAAGCGCTGGTCGCAGACAAGGGATTGTCGTTCGATGACACGATTGCGGTCGGGGACGGTGCAAATGATCTGGCGATGATTGAGCGCGCAGGCGCTGGTGTTGCCTATCGGGCAAAACCGGCTGTCGCTGCTGCCGCCGACTTCCGCATCGACCACGGCGACCTCACTGCCCTCCTCTATTTCCAAGGATATGCGGATCAGGACTTTGTGCTGAGCTAAGAGCTTTCACAAAAGAAAAAAGGGCGCCCATCGGCGCCCTTTCGATTTTTTCCATCGGAGTTGAAAAGCCTAGTTGTCCTCGATCCGAACCGGAACGAAACGAACATCGCCGGTCGGGTTGGACAGAAGCAGAAGCGCTGACCGGCGGCCGTCATCCTTCAGCTTCTGGATTTCCGCTTCGACGTCGGCGGGTGTCGACACAGCCTCTTGAGCGACTTCCTTGATGACATCGCCTGCCATCACACGCTTTTCTTCTGCAGAAGACCCAACTTCGACTTCGGTCACAACGACACCAGTCACGTCTTCTTCAATGGAAAACTGCTGGCGCAATGCGTCATCAAGCTCTGCCAAGGTCATGCCCAGCACCTTGCTGGTTTCGGCAGGTTGATCCGGCTCTTGCTCTGCAGGCGCGCTCGCCTCGGTGACTTGGTTTTCTTCAAGGCGCTCCAGGGTCACGCGGATCGTGACTTCCTCGCCTTTCCGCAGCACAACGACATCGACTTCCTTGCCAATCGCCGTTTCAGCTACCATCCGCGGCAGTTCCCGCATGGATTCAACGGTCTTGCCGTCAAACTTGATGATGACGTCTCCCGCCTCGATGTTGCCCTTTGCAGCCGGACCATCATCGGTCACGCCGGCAACAAGCGCCCCAATCGCATCGTCCATGCCAAGGCTCTCAGCGATTTCGTCCGTCACTTCCTGGATACGGACACCAAGCCAGCCACGGCGGGTTTCACCAAACTCTCGGAGCTGATCGATGACGCGGATGGCAGTCTTCGCCGGGATCGCAAAGCCAATGCCAATGGATCCGCCGGACGGCGAGATAATGGCCGTGTTGATGCCGATCACGTTGCCGTCCATATCAAACAGCGGACCACCGGAGTTGCCGCGGTTGATGGAGGCATCCGTCTGAATGAAGTTGTCGTAAGGGCCTGCATTGATGTCGCGGTTCCGGGCAGACACGATACCAACGGTGACCGTGCCACCAAGGCCGAACGGGTTGCCGATAGCCATCACCCAGTCGCCGACACGGATACCGTCAGAGTCGCCGAATCCGACCTCTTTCAGCGGGGTTTCCGGCTCCACCTTGAGAACAGCGATATCCGTTTTCTCATCGGTTCCAATCACTTCGGCACGCAGCTTGGTGCCGTCGTTGAAGTTCGCCGTAACTTCGTCGGCCCCTTCGATCACGTGGTTGTTTGTGATGATGATCCCGGCTTCACCGTCCAGAACAAAACCAGAGCCGAGGGACTGGACACGGCGTGGCTGGTCATCGTCGCGGTTCTGGCGGTTGAAGAATTCTTCAAAAAACTCCTGGAAAGGAGAGCCCTCGGGAACCTGCGGCATCGGTACAGACCGCTGTCCCTGGACTGTTTGAGCCGTGGATATGTTCACCACGGCATCTGCAAGGTTCTCGGCAAGATCTGCGACACTTTCAGGTCCATGGCCGTCATGCGCATGAGAGCCTTGGAAGGGGGTAACCGCAATCAAACCGCCGAGCATAATGCCCGCCGTTGCACAGACAACGCGCGGCATGCCTTGGCGTAATAGTTTCAGAGCCATAGGGCTTTATCCTCCATACCAGCCATCGTGACTGTCGTGAGAGTGCGAACGGGACTGGGCGATGCCCAGGACTTAGCAGACAATATAGAACGGGCGGGAGGTTTTGGCCCCTCCCGCCCTTAAACTTTTCGCTATCCGCGGATGATCCACACAAGAAATACGCCAACAACGGCCGCGCCTAGTCCAGCGGCGCGAAGCGTTTGGTCCGGTGTTTCCAGAGCACTGCGCATGACATTTTTCATGCCACCTGGCGCAATTGCGTACAGAACTCCTTCCAACACCAGGACCAAACCGATCGCCGTCAAAAGCTCATTCATTGCGCGGCGAGCGAGGGTGACCGGATATCTTCCACATCGTCAGATCCACCACCGCCGGCCGGAGCATTCACGCCGGTCGGGTCCTTGAAGAACCGGAAGAAGCTGGAATCCGGAGACAGGACCAGGCTTGTATCGCCCGACTGCAATCCGGCTTCATACGCCTGCATGGACCGGTAAAACGCGAAGAACTCAGGATCTGCACCGAAGGCTTCAGCAAAGATCCGGTTCCGCTCCGCATCGCCATCACCGCGAATGATTTCTGAATCACGGTTGGCTTCTGCAACAAGAACGGTTGCGTCACGGTCGGCACGAGACCGGATACGGCGGGATTGCTCTTCACCCTGCGCGCGGATCTCTGTTGCTTCCCGCTGACGCTCGGTCTGCATCCGGGCGAAAATCGCCTGCGAGTTCGCATCCGGAAGGTCCGCACGGCGGATCTTCACGTCGACAACTTCAATGCCAAGCTCAGACGCCGCCTGGGAGACTTCCTGACGGATCTGCTCCATGAGGCCAGACCGGTCGTCCCGGACGATGGCTTCGAAGGATGCTTTACCCAACTCGGACCGGAGCGAAGACTGAAGGAACGTTGACAGACGCTGGTTCGCCGTCGGGATGTTGTTCACGCGCTGATAGAACAGGACCGGGTTTGAAATCCGGTAGCGTGCGAAGGCATCCACGACGAGACGCTTCAGGTCAGCCGCAATCACTTCCTGCGGGCTCATGTTCAAATCGAGGATCCGCTTATCGAGGTAAACTACGTTCTGCACGAACGGGTATTTCAACTGCGGACCCGGCTCCTGGATCACCCGGTCGACACGTCCGAGCTGCAGAACAAGTGCCTGCTGCGTCGGATTGACGACGAAGATCGAGGTGTAGAGCAGAAAGCCGATAACAACGACAACAATACCAAGAATACCGCTACGCATGATCAGTTACCTCCCGTACGGGTGGACTGGCCGGCGCCGCGACCGTTGAGGTCGTTCAGCGGCAGGAATGGCAGGACGCCAGATCCAGCGGAGTTGCTGTCGATGATGATCTTGTTGTTATCACCCAAGACTCTCTCCAGGGTTTCCAGGTACAGACGTTCGCGCGTCACATCAGGCGCATTTCTGTACTCTTCATAAATTTTGGTGAAACGCTGTGATTGACCGGTCGCTTCGGCAATTGCCTGCTCTTTGTAGGCATTTGCGCGTTCCAGAATACGGGCCGCTTCACCGCGCGCTTCCGGAACCATCCGGTTGGCGTAGGCTTGCGCTTCGTTCTGGATCCGCTCCTGGTCCGCACGTGCGGCCTGAACATCGCGGAACGCGTCAATAACCTGCTGCGGCGGGTCAACCTTCTGCATCTGCACTTCGGTGATCTCGATACCGGCCTGGTAGGAGTCCAGAGTGCTTTGCATCAAGGTTGCAACGTCGTTCTGAATGGTCACGCGGTTCTGCGTCAGGATCGCGTCAATGTTGGATTCGCCAACGACCTCACGCATCGCGCTTTCCGCAACTGCCTTAACAGTGCCTTCCGGGTTCTGAATGTTGAACAGGAAGTTTGTGATGCCATCACGGGTGTTTTTGATACGCCACTGCACCTTGAAGCCGACATCAACGATGTTTTCGTCACCGGTCAGCATGAGGCTCTCTTCCGGAACATCGCGGGAGCGGACTGCGCCAGTATTCGTGAAGAGCTCTTCAACACCAACGGTGGTTTCGCGCTGCTGCTCGACCTGCGGCTTGTAAACCTCACCGATCGGATAAGGCCAATTGTAGTGGAAACCGGTGCCTGTCTGGTCTGTGACCTTACCAAGCACAAGCTCAACACCGACCTCACCGCGACCTTCGTCAACGATGTAGACACCGGTTGCGAGCCAACCAAGGACACCAAGGCCAATAACAATCAGAATGCCCAGGATGCCAAGACCACCGCCGCCACCTGGCAGGACGTTTTTCATGCGGTCCTGGGTGCGTTTCAGGAGTTCTTCAAGGTCGGGCGGATTGCCACCGCCGCCGCCACCGCCCCGATTGGGACCACCGCCCCACGGACCGTTGTTGTTTCCTCCACCGCCGCCCCATGGGCCGCCGTTGTTTCCACCACCCCAGGGGCCACCACCGCCACCTGACTGATTGCTCCAAGGCATCAAGACTTCCTTCTGTGAACTCCAGCCACGATACCCGCGGCTGGAATTGGGCTTTCGCCCGTTCTGACTCAACGTAGGTTATAGGGAGGTTACCTTGTGCTTTCAACGCAGCACCCGGCTTCCCACCATATGAACAACGTGATCTTCCCGGACCGCAGGTGGGCTATTTGCCGTCGATTTTCAAGCCCCATTAGGTATTGAACCGGACTTGAAAGGTCATCAGGCGATTCTAAAGCGCCGCGATCATGTCGATGTGGGGAATATCGTCTTCCAAATAGACTTCGGAAACCGTCCGAAACCCAAGGGATGCATAGAATTTTTCCAGATGAGCCTGCGCGGAAAGGTGCACTTCCCCAGTTGGCGCAATTTGCCGCGCCTTTTCCATGCCCGCCAGCATCAAGTCGCGGCCAAGACCAAGGCCGCGATGGGACTGCGCCACAACAACACGGCCAATCCGGATCGCACCATCGCGGCTCGATGACAATCGGATTGCGCCCGCGAGAGCACCGGTTTCCTCATCCCGCAGGAAATAATGCTCTGTGTCCGGGTCTTTGCCGTCAATTTCCGGGAAAAGGCAGTCCTGTTCCAGCATGAACACATCCTGCCGCAGCTTTAAGAGATCATGTACGTCCCGTGGGCTCAAAGCGTCAAATGCGTTCCAAGCGCCGTTAAGCTTATTCTTCAAAATTGTCTCCACAGATCGCATGAGTGCTCATTTTCGCCGATAGGTCACAAATGTGAACGGTGCACTGTCTTTTTCCGTTTGTTCTCCGGATACCCGGGCAGTTTCCGACCAGATAGCCCTATCAATCTCAGGGAACCGCGTATCTCCGATGGGTTCGGCAGCGACCTCTGTGATTTCCAGACGATCAGCCAGGTCCATCGCTTGCGCATAAATCTGACCACCGCCGATGATCGCTGTCTCATCCGCTGATGTGTCTGCGGCAATTTCACGCGCGCGGTCTATCGCACTCCGTAGAGAGGTCGCCGCTTCGGCGCCGCCCGGCTTATAGTCAGGATCCCGCGATATCACGATGTGCGGACGGCCGGGCAAAGGCTTTCCGCCAAATGACAGAAACGTTTTCCGGCCCATGATGACAGGCTTGCCCAAGGTCATGGCTTTGAAGCGCTTGAGATCGGATGACAACCGCCAGGGCATATCATTGTCGGCGCCAATGATCCCGTTTTTGGCCACAGCAGCAATTATGACAATTTCAGGCAAGACGCGCTCCCACTCGATTCTTTTGGTCAGCCGGCTCGTTACACGGGTCTTGGCCGAAAAACGAGTGCTTTCTAATCTGCAGCGCTTCTGCACGGCACGGGCTTGACCTTCCTGCAACTGGAAGCCCCACCCTATCCTCCTATAGTTCTTAGGACGACCGGTCTGGCTTATGAAGCTGGATCATGCCGGCTCCTATGCTCGACCAAACCTTTATAACCGTGACAACAGCATGAACAGAAGACAGTTCCTACAATCAGCATCTTCCGCCGCAGCCCTGTTGAGCATGCCGCGTTTAGCGATGGCGGCGACTGATGATGGCTTCCTTCAGCTGGAAGCCGTCAAAGGGCACGGCCGGCTTTACGGCGAAGATGGCGGCCTGTCCGATCTCTGGCTCTACAACGGGAAACTCCCCGGACCGGAAATCCGTGTAAAGCGCGGGGAGCGGGTCAAGGTTCGCTTCAAGAACAGCCTTGACGAACCGACATCAGTCCATTGGCATGGTATCCGGATCGACAATGCCATGGATGGTGTTTCCGGGCTCACGCAGGCAGCTGTGCAGCCCGGTGAGACCTTCGACTATGACTTTGTCGCCCCGGATGCTGGAACATACTGGTATCACGCCCATCACATGAGCTGGAACCAGGTGCCACGTGGGTTGGCCGGTCCTCTCATTATCGAAGAGGACGACAATCCCTTCGCGCCGGATGCCGACATCATCCTTTCGCTGTCCGATTGGCGATTGGACGATAATGGCCTGCTTGATACGGCGAGCTTCGGTGCCCGGCATGATTTCTCTCATGCTGGACGGCTTGGCAACTGGTTGACCATCAACGGCACATCGCTGCCCGACATCCCGGTTACAAAAGGCCGCTGGCACCGTATCCGCATGATCAATACTTCAGCCTCTCGTGTACTTGATCTGGCCCCGTCCCGTTTTGGCGCCAAGGTTATCGCACTGGACGGTCAAGGCTTCGAAACAGCCAGAGACATTGACGGCGTCATACAGCTCGCGCCCGCCCAGCGCATGGATCTTGTGATGAAGCCAGACAGTGCAGGCCCGATCCCGTTTGAGATGATGACAGGCCAGCCTTTCACCTTTGCCAATTTCGTTGTGTCCGGTGAGACAGCAGAGCCGGAGGAACTGAGAGTTCCAGCGCCCAACTCTCTCCCAGAACCCGATCTTGCAAACGCCCGGTCTTTCCCGCTCGATATGGCGGGCGGCGCCATGGGCCGGATGCATTCGGCCACAATGAACGGACAGGAAATGACCATGCGGGAGTTGGTACAGGCCGGAAACTTCTGGGCATTCAACGGCCAGGCGGGCATGGGCAACAAACCGCTTTTCTCAGCAAAACGCGGTGAGACAATCGTTTTGGAAGGCACCAACAACACCGCCTTCCCCCACGCGATCCATCTACACGGCCATCATTTCCGGGTTCTGGAGCGCAACGGCGAGAAGCTGGCTCACCCAGACTGGCGCGACACGTTTACAACCCAGCGCGGCGAAACCGTGAAGATTGCATTGGTCGCCGACAATCCCGGCAAATGGCTGGTTCACTGCCACATGCTTGGCCATGCGGCCTCCGGTATGATGGATTGGTTCGAGGTGGCATAAATCCTTTATCCGCAGTGGACCGCCGCACGAGACGGGTGGCGCGAGTGGGCTCGTTGCGGCTATGTTGGCTGCATATCAATACCTGCTCATCCAGATTGACTGCTTCTGTGACCACATCAATTTCAGTTTTCCCGGCAACCCGCCTTGGTTCAGCTCTAGCCCGGTGCTCTTTTGACTGACCCGGATCAAACGCAAATTTTTCCGGCGGCGATGACAGACGATATTGTCGCTTCATCCCGCGACGGTATCATCACCATTGATCCCCATGGGGTACTGACGTCGTTCAATCCCGGTGCTGAAGCAATCTTTGGGCTCACGGCAACCGACGTGGTCGGCCTAACAGTTGCTGAAGTCTTCCTGCCGCTGGAAGATCTCGACGCCTTCACAGACTGTGTGCTTGAGGCTGTCCGGCAGCCGGACAAGGAACACGTTGCAACGATCAGCCTGGAACGGCCGGAGGGTGTGCTCCACCTCAGTGTCCGGACGGTTTTGCTTCACCGGAAAGGCTCCGATGAACGCATTGGTGTCCTGGTGATGCTCGCAGATGAAAGTGAGCGGGTGGAGCTTTTGACCCGAACGGCCGACCGCGAACGCGAGCGCGCATCAACGGGACGTTTCATCGTCGCGATCCTTACAATTTTCAGCGTGTTCACCCTCCTCCTGGAGCCGATCCAGAAACTCGCACGAGCACATTTCTACGATCTTGGTCCGGTGATCGCACTCCTGACACTTGTCATCATCGCATTTTTCCTTGACCGCTGGTCCTCACCGGAAAGCCGGACCCTGAAGCTCAATCTGCGCCCGGAAAGGCGCTACGTGGTTGAGAGTATTGTCTGGTCGCTGGGTTTCTGTGTCCTGATGACGCTCGGCAAACTGATCTTCATTTCACTCGCCCGCGAGGATGGTGCCACGCCACCTGAGCTCTTCAGTTTCCTGGTTCTGGACGACGGAACCCGGGTCCGGGAGCCCGGGCTGTTTCTCATCGCTTTGGCAATCTATCTGGTTTCGGTGCTGTTTCAGCAATTTGCGATCCGCTGCGCCATCCAGGCACCGCTGCAGAGTTTTCTTACCGGCGTGATCGGCCCGGCGGGCTGGGTGGCCAATCTGGTATCGACACTTCTGTTTGCGGTTCTTCATGCCCACCTAAACCCGCTCGTGTCGCTCGCTGTAATAGCCCCGTCGCTTCTTTGGGGCTGGTTGTTCATGCGCTCCGGCAGTGTGGTCCCGTCAATCATTTCCCACGCCATCATCGGTGTTTACGCGATCTTCATCTTGGGGATATTCGCTGGTCTGGACCAAGTATGAGCCGCAACCGGAATTTTTCATGATCAAGAACGCAGCAAAGGCCGGAAAACGGCCAAAGGTTTTGATCGTGAATGCCTATGTCGATCCGTGGCGGTCTGCGGCCCCGATGCGCTTGTTTATTCCGCGCGCGATGGCACCCTATTATCTTGCAGGCCGGCTGGATAAATCCCGAGCGGATGTGCGCGTCTATGACGAAGTCTATCACGGAGCGCTACTCAATCCCCGTTTGTTTGACTGGCCGGATATGGTCATTCTGACCGGGTTGACGGCTGCCTTCGACCGGGCCCGGCAATTGTCTGCCTATTTCAGGAATGCCCGGTCGGATGTCACGGTCGCAATTGGCGGACCGATTGCCCGCGCACTGCCCGCCTTGTGTGCCGACGTCTTTGACTATGTCTGTCAGGGCGATGTCGAAACCTTCGATGATTTGATTGACGAGACACTCGGGGCAAATTTCCGGGCAGAAAACCCCGCTCCCCGCTTTGATCTTGCGGGCTGGTCCTACGGCCTCGGATTTGTCGAGACGACGAAGAACTGCAATTTTAAGTGCGCCTTTTGCTCCCTCACCGGCGAAGGACGCGCCTATCAGTCTTATTCCTCGGCCGAGATCACCAGCCAGCTCGAGGCTGGCGGCAAGACTTCCATGTTGATGGTGCTGGACAACAATTTTTACGGCAACAACCGCGCGGATTTCGTGCGCCGGACAGAGCTCCTCGGTGACCACTGGCGGCGCGGCAGATACCGCGGCTGGGGCGCGTTGGTCACAGGAGATTTCTTCAAGAACCCGGAGAATTTGGCCATCATCGCCGCCAATGGCTGTAAAGCCGTGTTTTCAGGCGTTGAATCGCTCGATCCGGCGGTCTTGAAAGCCTACAATAAAAAGCACAGTCTCTCGTCCGATCCGAGATCACTCGCGCGGCTCTGCGCCGAGTACGGGATCCTGTTCGACTACGGCATGATGCTGGACTTTTCGCATCAGACGATTGCAGAGATCGACGGCCAGATCGACGGATTGCTTGCCAGTCCGGAAACACCGCTGCCTGCCCTAATGTCCTTGACCATTCCGATCCTTGGCACGCCTCACTTTGATACTGCCGCCAATGAAGGGCGTTTGATGCCGAATATGCGTTTGGCCGATATGGATGGTCAAAAACTGGTGGAATGGC
Organism: Roseibium sp.; assembly: GCF_965276855.1. Lineage (GTDB taxonomy): Bacteria > Pseudomonadota > Alphaproteobacteria > Rhizobiales > Stappiaceae > Roseibium. The sequence goes on along the minus strand of NZ_OZ255700.1, from coordinate 4,403,394 downwards.
CGAAGGAACCGCTGGAAGAGGTTGTTCCGTATCTTGCAAACCTTCTGCAATTCAAAGGCCGGAAGCTCGCATTTTCCCGCCATGCCGTGCGCCATGCGTGGTCCCGGCGGCAGTCGTTCGACACGCTGCAAACCTTGATCAGCATGCTCGGCCCGATCGTTCGATATGCCGGCGGTGTCCGTATCGGAGATTACCGGCAAATGCGCCAGACGTGGCGCGAACCAAAACGTACCTTCAATGCGATAACCGATCCTCTGAGTGTCGCCTACCAGCCAGCGCACCGGATGGACGCAAAATTCGCTAAGGATTTCCAGCCGCTGTTCCTGACCGACGCGAAGGGGCAGCTCACCCAGCCAATTGCCGACGCGACCAGCTCGCCGCTGCCACCGACAGCTCATGAATTGCTGAAAAGCGATGTGGCTTAAAGTGCAAATAGGCAGACGAAAAGGTCAAACATTGTACTCGCTCAGATCCTGAGGCGCATGCAGCAGTGTGGTGTCGTATTTCGGCAGATCGTCCGTCATCTGGAGCCAGGGCAGCTTGCTTTTGTAGTTCACATGAAATTCAGGTTTGAAGTTCTCAGGGTGCTCCAACGTCGCTGCGTAGAGATGCATGCCCCCTTTGTAGTGTTCGGCCTCGAAGGCCATGGGCGTGCCGCACGTTTCGCAAAAGTGTCTGTAGACACCTTTTGAACTTTCTAGGGTTCTTGGTGTCGCGCCGGTCCACTTGAAATTCTTTAATGGCACGCCGAGCCAGGCAACCACCGGTGCTGCGCAATTGCGGCGGCAATCATCACAGTGGCAATAGCAGCTCCAGGTAACTTCGCCGACGAATTCCCAACTGGTCTTCTTGCAAAAGCAATGCCCGCGCGTCGTCATGTCCCCTCCCGCATTCTCAGAACTCAGCCCGGCCTGCCAAGGCTCATCAAGTCTATCGCAGAATGGAAGGCAATTAACGCCCAAGAAAAGACAGGCGCTTTCGCCAATCCGGCATCTGGAGCATCCGGGTTAGAGTCTCGCTGTCGATCTCATACGGCAATCGGCGCGGCGATGTGCGGATGCGGGTCGTAGCCGGTCAGCTCAAAATCTTCATATTTGAACGCAAAGAGATCTCTAACGGCGGGATTGATCTTCATTTCAGGCAGTGCACGCGGCGTCCTCGTGAGCTGTTCGCGTGCCTGATCGAAATGGTTGGAATAAAGGTGCGCATCACCAAGTGTATGCACAAAGTCACCGGGCTTGAGGCCCGTGACCTGTGCGATCATCATCGTCAGCAGGGCGTAGGATGCGATGTTGAACGGCACCCCGAGAAACACATCGGCTGAACGTTGGTACAGCTGGCAGGAGAGCTTGCCATCGGCGACATAGAACTGAAAAAGTGCGTGGCACGGTGGGAGGGCCATCTCGTCTACCAGTGCCGGGTTCCAGGCAGAGACGATGAGCCGACGGCTTTCCGGGCTTTTACGGATCATCTCCAGAACGTTCGAAATCTGATCGATTGACCGGCCATCAGGAGCCGGCCAGGAGCGCCATTGATAGCCATAGACCGGGCCCAGATCACCGTTTTCATCGGCCCAATCGTCCCAGATTTTGACGCCGTTTTCCTTCAGGTAGGCAATGTTCGTATCACCGGCGACGAACCAAAGCAGCTCGTGAATGATCGAGCGCAAATGCAGCTTCTTGGTCGTAACAAGCGGGAAGCCTTCAGACAGGTCAAACCGCATTTGGTGGCCAAATACAGAGCGCGTTCCGGTTCCCGTCCGGTCGCCCCGGTCGACGCCGTCGTCGAGGATCTTTGAAAGGAGATCGTGATATTGCTGCACGGCGGGCGCCCTTCGTCATACTGCCGGAAACGTATCGCTAATTTCGCAGATTCTGCCGAAAACGCACCCCCTGCCCCGGACTTTCCCCAGATCCGGCAACAAGGAATCCAGCTCAGGACCCGAGCCAATCTGTGGATGATTTCAGCCAACCAAGCGCCGGCGACGTGGCAAAGCCCTTTCAATTCAATCCGAAAGTGACTATATCGAGGGGGCTGGTTCGCCAGCTATGGCAATAAATGGTCAGTGTAATAAACCTATCGGACCCGGGGGCGGTACCCGGCGCCTCCACCCAAGCCCATAAGGCTTAAACCTTTGAACCCATATGGGTTTCGGCGGGGGCGAAACAGGATCGACGAGGGCGTAAAGACTGTGCTTTTGCTCGGCATTGTACCACCGTTATCGGGCTATCTCAGTAGTTGCAAATGACAACACTGCTATGGACAACGCTGTAGCTGCGTAATGCGGTTCCGGTAGTCCACTAAGTCCTGTTGGTTAGCCCCTTCAGGCGGGGTTCGAAGGCACCTGGCAACAGAAGCCTTCACTTCACACTCTTCCCCCCCCAGCAAAGCGAAACATTGGCACTGCCTATCGCCGCCCGCTCCATAAAGCGCTATCCTTGGAAAAGGGCCTTTCCTTTTTGAACCTTGCCCGTCAATGTGCTTTTCTGAAATGAAATTCAAAGTGAGATTCGACTGAACACGATGTCTGAAGACCTGTTGCGATACGATATCCTGATCCAGGATGCCCTGCGTGGTGCTGTGAAGAAAATCCTTGCGGAGGTTGGACGCACCGGTCTGCCCGGTGACCACCACTTCTACATCGCGTTTGAAACGACCGCACCGGGTGTGAAAATCTCCCAGCGTCTAAAAGAGCGCTACCCGCAGGAAATGACCATCGTCCTGCAGCACCAGTTCTGGGATCTGGCGATCGGCGAGCATGCCTTCGAGGTTGGCCTATCCTTTGGCGGCGTGCCGGAAAAGCTGCTGGTGCCCTTCTCCGCAATCAAGGGCTTCTTTGATCCTTCCGTTCAATTCGCGCTAGAATTCGATCCTGGCAAGACAGCCGAGGAGCTCCCGGAAGACTTGCTGGAAGCGGTCGAAGAGCTTGCGAAGGCGGAACAGGAAACCACCGAGAAGCTGATGACAGCGGACAACAAGCAGGATGATGTTCCTGCGGTAGAGGCTGAGAAAAAAGCCAAAAAACCGGATCAAGACACGGAAGACAGTGACGGCGGCGGTGAGGTTGTCTCGCTGGATGCATTCCGGAAAAAAACCTGACCTTCAGGAAAAGGCCATGAGCGCCGAGATTGTCAATCTGCGCCAGGCGCGCAAGCAGAAGCAGCGGCAAACCAAGGAAAAAACCGCCGAAAGCAACCGCCAGAAGTTTGGCCGGACCAAAGCCGAACGCAAGGCGGACCGCCGGCGCCGGGACATGCTTGAAAAGCAGGTCGATGGCCATAAGCTTGACGGTCCGGCCCCAACGCCGCCCGGCGACGACTAAACCTTATGGCCCTCCAAAAAAGATCTGTTTCCCTGCACGGCCACCGCACCAGTGTGGCTCTGGAAGCGGAGTTCTGGGCGGTCATCGACGCAGCCGTAAGAGCCGAACATCGCTCCCTTGCCAGCTTGATCGCAGAAATAGACGACACGCGAGATCCGGGTGATCCCCTGTCTTCTGCCATACGCGTGTGGGTGCTCAAACGGGCGCAATCCCGCGCTGATCGACAAGCTTAAGTCATCACAGCAAAATTGGGGTCACTGACCTGCTGGGATACCGAACTGTCCGCTTAAAAGATCCTCGATTGTGATCGGGCCATCAAGAGGCGGGAGGTCCGAGGCGGGTTTGGTTTCAGGCGCCGCGGATGCGCCGGTAAGGTCCAGATTGTCGTTCGACGCATCAAGCACGGCCCGGATCCGGTCGGTCAGCGGGATCGGGTCCTCCGCTGGAGCAGTGGCAGGGCTGGAGGCAGTTTCAACGGGTTGAGTGTCAGGCACAGCCGGGGTCTGCTCGCTGTTCTGCGTTTGCTCCTGCTCCTGGCTCTCCTGCTTAAGCCGTTCTTGTTCCAAACGAAGACGTTCTTCTTCTGCCGCCTGTGCAGCTGCTTCTGCGGCAGCGGCAGCCTCAATCGCTTCCCGCTCGCGCCGGACTTTTGCTTCAGACTGGCGCTTGAGTTCACGTGTCAGCCGGTCCCGCTCCAGAATTTCTGCCTGGAGGCGTTCCACCCGCTCCACTTCCTGCTCAAACGCGCGCAGCGTCAGATAAGCCGTGAATGGTGTGATATCGACACTGCGCGCAGGTGCCTCGACCGGCCCTTCGAACAGCAACCCGATCTGTGGCTCGGCGCCGGTGACGGCATTCTCACCCGGATCGACCTTGAGCGAGAAATCCGCATCGAGGCCATAGGTGTTGAGATCGAGCTGCGCCGATCCAAAGACTTCAGCCTTTTCCGCATCAACCACAACGTTGCGGGCAGAAAGACGGCCGCCAACCAGCGTCAGTGTTCCTTCCACCTTTTCAAAGGGCAAGCTGCCAGCAGACATATGGCTGAGGAAAACCTCTTCGATCTTGTCGTCCTGCAAGTCGAGACCGGCATCGACCGCCCGGGTCACCTGAAGAAAGGCCTGCGGGTTCAACCGCTGAACCGTGCCGTCTTGAAGCGTAAAGGATCCCCCACCATTCAACCCTGCAACGATTGCCGCGATCGAACGGCCAATGCCTTCAAATTCGAGATAAAGATCGCCTGTCCCGGAGACAACCGCCCGGCCATCCGGGCGCCAGGACAGCTGGCGAAGATCCGCGCCGGTCAGCTTCACCCGGCCAGATGCGGCCCCTTCTGCCTCCGAGCGGCGGAGCGACAGATTGCCGTCAAACTTGCCGCCTGCATAGGTGCCGTTCAAACCATCAAGACGCAGAAGCAGCGGCGTTAAGCGGAATTCGGCCCGTGCAGATTGAAGGGCCATATCTTCATCGAGATAAAGATCGTCGGCCCGCAGATCCAGCGTCACATCCAGATCATCCAGAAGCGGCGCACCAAAGAAGGCCGTTGGCCAAACGCTCGATCCATCACCAAGCTCGTACCATTGGTCCGGACCGAGCACCAGTTCGCTCAAGGCACGCAAATCCATCTGGCTGACGTTGAGCTCTCCATTGAAACGGCGGTTCCGCTCGCCTGGAACCGGCGTCAGATCGCCTTCCAGCCGGCCATCGAACCGGGTGTCCTGGAACGTGCCACTGAACGACGGTACTGCCAGACTGGTGCCAACCCCTTCAACGGTCGCCGTTATAGTCGCAGGCAAGTCACCAGCCATGACCGGCAGGATACGGCCGGAAAGCAACGCAAGCGGTGTCAGATCAGGCGTTTCCAGCGTCCCGGTCAAGGCATAGGCGGCTTCCTCACCTGCCTTAAGGGTCAGTATTCCGGTGGTCTCAATCTTGGTATCGCCCAGCCCAACGGTACCGCGGGCGTCTAGACCGTTGGAGGGAATGCCCGAGACTTCCGCCAAAATCCGCGCTTCGCCGATCGCCTCAACCGGAAGAACATCAAGGCCGAGTTGCTGCAAAACCGCGCTGCCATCCGCCCCGGTCATGGACAACAACACCCCCACCTCGGCGTCGTGCCAAGCATCAATCCGACCCTCCAGATTGGACCGGACAGCAACCTCCGTCCCTCCGGCAGTGCCGTTCAATTCAATGGAAAGATCAGTGCCGTTAGCGCGTTCCGCAGCTTGCAGGGACGCATCGAACTGGGCCGGAACGAGGCTATCTGCCGCTTTTTCCAGCCGGTCAATGAGCGCCGAGTCCGGAATCACTCCCTTGACCAGAGTCATCAGCCCAGACAGATCCCTGGCATCAAGCGTCCCGGAAACGGCCCCGCTTGGAGCTGTCAGAAGATTGCGGACATCGCCCGTTACGTCAATCCGGGCACCGGCGAGATCAGCAGCGAACAGACGATCGATGCGCATGTTGCCATCCGCATACTCGGCCTCAAACGCCAACCCTTCCCCGGCGACGCCCCTTCCCCGCACCTCGCGTGCCTGCAGGCGCAGCGACACATTGGTGGACCGGCTCTCACCGGATGATGCTTGCGCTGTCGCCCCCCGGAACGGCCGCATCAGGGCCGTCAAAGTCTCCATCTGATCGAGATCCAATGTATCTGCATCAAGAGACAGGGAAAACTCGGCATTGCCACCGCCCCGCGGTTGCCTATACGCAAGCCCGCCGCGCGCTTCCGAGCCGGCAACTGTGAGACGCAAGTTATCAAGTGCAGCACCTGCCGGCATCAGGTTCAAACGTCCTTCAACTGCAACTGGTTCCAGAACCGCGGCGCCACTTTCCTGGCTCTGCCACCAGCTGAAAAAAGTCGCAGGCTGATCGGAACGAACGGAGACAGCACCCCGGTAGGTCAACGCCGGTTCAAGACCGAGGTCCCCTTGTGTTGCGACCATGGTGCGGCCTGGCAAGCGGCCAGCAAGCCGGGCAATCCGCCAGCCCCCCAGCATCGTTTCAAGATCAAGACGCACATTTTGAATGATGCCGCCCCCGGCAACAACAGCCGGGACATCCAGCGACAAGGCGCCATCGATTGTCGGCAGTGGCACGGCCCTCAAGGCACTGACAAGCCGCTGTCCGGCGGCATTGATGTCGACTGGTGCTTGTGGACCGCCACCCAAGAGGCGATCCAAATCCACTTGCTTCGACTGCGCACGAACTTCAAAACGCCGGTCACCGGAATAAACCAGATCCGCCTCGCCCGTCATGGCGAGCCGTTTGTCTTCCGGTCCGAACCGGAATTCGAATTCGGGCACAGCCACTTCCGCGATATCAGCGGAGAACTGGCCATCAACCGACCAAGTGTTTGTATCGCCTTCGTCCAGCGCCACGGAGGTTATGTCGAACGCTCCGTCAAATCGGGGAGCGGCATCCGTCTCGCTCAAGGCGCCATCAAAACTGAAGGTCACCGGTCGATCCGTGGGGGTCACATCGCCTTTGAGACGCAGGCTTTCATTGTCGCGGATGCGGCCTGAAGCAAGGCTGACCGTATAGGCGCTCCCGTTCAACGTGAGACTGCCGTCGGCCCGGAAGGGGCCGGCCAATGTACGCGCGCTGACGGAGAGGTTGCCATTATCAAGACTGTGCGTCTCGCCCGTGCGGGCGTCGATCACTGAGATCGCCCCATCGCGGATCGTGACCTTCTCAAGCGCCACGTCTTCGGGAGGCAGGTCTGCAAGGGCGCCGTCCGCCGTCACCGCGGTCAGCCAATCCAGCCGGCCCGCCTCATCCAGAGACAGGGTCAGGTGCGGCCGCTCAAGGGCCATGTCGACGACCCGGAACTCACCTTTCAGAAGCGGCGGCAATTCAACACGCATGTCAAACCGGGAGACAACCAGCAGCGGGTCTTCCGCTTCACCGACACGGACATCGGAGAACCGGATATAGGGCGCAGGCAACAGGCGGAGATCCGCCTCCCCAAGAACGGTTACGCGGTGTCCAAGCACTCGGCTTGCGTAGGTTTCAAAGGTCGACCGGTAGATGGTCCAATCAATGAAAAACGGCCCCACCAGTGCCGTAATCAGCACCAGGACCACTGCAATCCCGAAAGTAATGTAGACCGAGTTCAGGCTGTATCTCCTTAAGGTTCAGCCAATCGCGCCAACTGATGTCCGGTTTTGTGCCTGCTTGTCAGGCCAATCCGGATCTGAAAACAGCCAGCCTCTTCCCCTGTTATTTCTCCGATTCCCTACACTATCATGACTGCCGCACAACGTGATCTGCCAGAATCGCGTAAATTCGCGAATTACCTTTGTCCGGCGAGCCGCAGGCAGCCATTCTTGAAGCAGTTTGGGAGCCTCTGCGATTATGCACCAGAGCTTTATGGCAAGATCTTGCCCGGGTTCATGATGTTATCCGGATCAAGAGCCTGTTTGATCGCCTTCATGAGACCCAAAGCGTTGCCATGTTCGCGCTCCATGTATTTGCGCTTGCCTTGACCGACCCCGTGTTCACCGGTGCAGGTGCCACCCATGTCGATGGCCCGCAAGGACAGCCGCTCAACAAACGCCTTCGCACTGCGCACTGCCTCTGCATCCTCCATATCAACGAGCACCTGAACGTGGAAATTGCCGTCCCCGACATGACCGACGATCGGGGCGAGCAAGCCTTCTGCCTGAATGTCGTCCGCAGTTGCCTGAACGCAGTCCGCCAGCCGGGAAATCGGAACGCAGACATCGGTGACCATGATATCTGCATCCGGCTTGAGCGACTTCCCAGCCCAATAGGCATCGTGCCGTGCCGTCCAAAGGCGAGTGCGTTCTTCCGCCGCTGTTGCCCATTTGAACGGCCCGCCGCCGAGCTCTTCTGCAATGGCGGAGAACATTTCCGACTGTTCTTTCACGCCCGCTTCGGACCCATGAAACTCCAGGAAAAGCGTTGGGGTTTCGGCCAGATCCAGCTTTGAATAATTGTTGCAGGCCCGCACCTGCAAACTGTCCAAAAGCTCGATCCGGGCAACCGGCAACCCCATCTGGATCGTGCTGATAACAGCGTTACAGGCCGCCTGGACATCCGGGAACGGGCAAACGCCGCCGGAAATCGCTTCCGGCTGGCCGTGAAGGCGCAAGGTGATTTCCGTGATGATGCCGAGCGTGCCTTCCGAGCCGACCATCAACCGGGTCAGATCGTATCCTGCGGAGGACTTTTTCGCTCTTCCGCCGGTGTGGACGATCGACCCATCCGGCATCACAACGGTCAGGGCGACTACGGCGTCCTTCATGGTCCCGTATCGCACGGCGTTGGTGCCGGACGCCCGGGTCGCCACCATGCCGCCAATGCTGGCGTCCGCGCCCGGATCAATCGGGAAAAACAAACCTGTGTCCCGAAGGTAGCTGTTCAGCTGCTTGCGGGTCACACCGGCTTCAACGACGCAATCCAGATCTTCCGGGTGCACGTCCAAAATCCGGTTCATTTGGCTGACATCGATGGAGATGCCCCCGTGCGGAGCATTCACGTGCCCCTCTAGCGAAGTCCCCGTCCCAAAGGGAATGACCGGTACTTTGGCTGCGGCGCAAAGTTTGACGATGTCGGCAACCTCTTCTGTTGTCTGCGCAAACACAACGGCATCCGGCGGCTGAGTCTCGATCCAGGTAGTGGTGTGCCCATGTTGCTCGCGAAGCGCTGCGGAGGTTGCACAGCGTTCGCCAAAGCGGTCCTTCAGTGCCGAGACGAGTCCCTCGACCCCGGCACTCTCGGTTGAACTTTCAAGTGTTTGGGCCGCTCCCGCCAATTCCGGCATTGTCATTTTCTCCGTGGACATGTCTTTTGTTCGTGCTTTTTCATCGCCTATGTTAGCTGCACCTTACAGCAAAAAACCACTGGTCAACGGTCTGAAAATGCCGCAGGCCGATCATATTTGGAGGAGTTTTTCATGCCGATAGCCTGGAGGCCGGAGCCGGTGCGGTGCGATGTGATGACCGTTAAGGACGAATGGATCGACTATAACGGTCATCTGAACATGGCCTACTACAACGTCCTCCTGGATAAGGCCTGCGATCAGGTGTTCGAACAGCTTGGCCTTGGCCCGGAGTATGTGAAGGAGCGCAATGCCTCGTTTTTCACCGCAGAAGCCCATGTTTGCTACGTTCGGGAACTCAGCGCCGGAATGCCCGTGATCGTCTCTCTGCAGCTGATCGATTTCGATGAAAAACGGGCTCATTTTTACGAGGAAATGCATCACGCTGACGAAGGCTGGCTCTCCGCGACATCCGAACAGCTCTGTCTGCATGTGGATATGGAGGCCAGAAAGGTCGCGCCATGGCCGGAAGACATCACGGCAAACCTGCAAGCGCTTGCAGACGCGCACAGCTCGTTGCCCCGTCCGGAGCGAGCCGGACGGCATATTGAGATCAAAAAGAAGAGCTAGACCTTAAATTTCAGCACAAATTGCAGTGATTTAGGGCGTTTATCGGTCAACTTGACCTGTATTTTGCGCACGACTCGGGCGACACTAATAGACGTTAAAGAGTAATGTGCCGTTTCGCCAGCGGACCGACAGAATGCGCAAGATACTAGACGCCGCGAGCCACCTGCCCGACATCTTGATCAGCTGGATCACGCCCAACGTGCGCCAGTACCGATCCAGCCGCCTGCATGTCGTCTGGTTGCTTGCACTTGTCGTCGGCGTTCTCGTTGCGATTGCCGCCATCATCTTTCGGACCCTGATCGGACTGATCCAATTGCCCTGGCTGGGAACGGCCACCGAACTCACAATGGAGGCCGCGGCGGCTCAGCCCTGGTGGGTCATCTTGGCGGCCCCCACCATTGGCGGCCTCATCGTCGGCTGGATCCTGCAGAAATATCACCCGTATCAGCGAGCCGGCGGTGTGGCCGATGTCATTGAAGCGCGTGCATATGGCGGCCGGGGGTTACCGCTGAAAGCCGGGCTGTGGTCTGGTCTGGTAACTGCGATCTCGCTCGGCGCCGGCGCGAGTGCCGGACGTGAAGGACCCGTTGTCCACCTCGGTGCCACGATCGGCGCTGCCATTTGTTCGAAGTTCTCGCTGCCCGACTCTGCCCGGCGCGTCCTTTTGGGCTGCGCTGTTGCCAGTGCGGTCTCAGCCTCGTTCAACGCGCCGATCGCAGGCGTCCTCTTTGCTCACGAAGTGATCCTCGGACATTACGCCGTTTCCGCTTTTGTGCCGATTGTTCTGGCATCGGTGATGGGCACATTGATCGTCCGCTGGTGGTTTGGCGATGTCGCCGCTTTCGTGATCCCGCAATATGAGATCACGTCTTATCTTGAGATCCCGGCCTTCGCGCTTTTAGGCCTGACATGTGCGGCTGTGGCCATCATTTTCCAGTTCGCGCTGATCGGGACGGACTGGACTGCCCGCAACATCACCATGCCGCTCTGGCTTCGCCCGGTTCTGGGCGGACTTGCCGTCGGCACGATGGGGATCTTTGTTCCCGGCATCTTGGGCGTCGGGTATGAAGCCACCGACCTTGCGCTGAAGCATGAGTTGCCGCTTCAGACCATGCTGATCCTGCTGGTGGCGAAGACCGCGGCAACGGCCATCACTCTCGCCTCGCGGTTTGGCGGGGGAATTTTCTCGCCGGCGCTTTATCTCGGTGCCATGACCGGCGGCGCCTTCGGCTTGATTGCGGCATCCGTGTTCCCGGAAATGGCGTCCAGTCACGGGCTTTATGCGATCCTTGGCATGGGCGCGGTGGCGGCGGCGGTTCTTGGCGCACCCGTCTCCACGACGATGATCGTCTTCGAGCTGACCGGCGGCTATGCGCTTTCAATCGCGCTGCTTCTGTCTGTCTCCATCGCAACTGGGCTGACGCAGGCGGTCCATGGCAAGTCCTATTTCCATTGGCAGCTCGGCATGCGCGGGTGTTTCGTCAACGAGGGCGCACACCGTCTCCTCAGCGAGACTGTGAAGGTGCGCGATTTCATGGATCCGCCCCCGGACAACGAAGACCCGGACGCCCTCAAGTTCGATCCCGGCTCCGACGGCCCTTATCTGCATGACACAGACAGTCTGGAAAGCGCGCTGAAGAGTTTCGACGCCTGCGGAAAGTCATCGCTGCCCGTGGTGCGCAAGGGCAATGCCACGCGGATCATCGGCACAGCCCGCCACGTCCGCGGTCTGCGCTACTTCAACGCCGCCTTGATCAAGGCGACGAAGGAAGAACATGTTTGATCGGAGATCAGCATCCGAAACAACCGGACCCGCCCGTCACTACGGGTATACAATTGACCGCTACGTTTCATAGGGAAACTGATAGTCAGACAAAACTTGCGTGCCAGCGCCACATTGTATACATACGCACACAATAATTACTGCGTGTGAGAGAGCCGCGAAAAGGCTGTTTCGGACCGTCCCTTCCAGACCTGACAAGAGGCCGACATTCCATGACCAAGATCAAGGTAGACAATCCGGTTGTTGAGCTCGATGGCGATGAGATGACCCGGATCATCTGGGCTTTCATCAAGGACAAGCTGATCCACCCCTATCTGGATATTGATCTGCACTACTATGATCTGTCGATTCAAAAGCGCGACGAGACCGACGATCAGATCACCGTCGATGCGGCCAACGCCATCAAAGAACACGGGGTCGGCATCAAATGCGCGACCATCACCCCGGATGAAGCCCGTGTTGAGGAATTCGGCCTGAAGCGCATGTACCGGTCGCCGAACGGCACGATCCGGAACATTTTGGGCGGCGTGATCTTCCGCGAGCCGATCATCATGCAGAACGTGCCCCGCCTCGTGCCGGGCTGGACCCAGCCGATCATCGTCGGCCGACATGCGTTTGGCGATCAATACCGCGCCACGGATTTCACCTTCCCCGGCAAGGGCAAACTGACCATCAAGTTTGTCGGCGACGACGGCACCGAGATCGAACGCGAAGTCTTTGACGCGCCCTCCTCCGGTGTCGCGATGGCCATGTACAATCTCGATGACTCCATCCGCGACTTCGCCCGCGCTTCTCTGAACTATGCGCTGGGTCGGAAGGTGCCGTGTTACCTCTCCACAAAGAACACCATCCTGAAATCCTATGACGGCCGCTTCAAGGATCTGTTCCAGGAAATCTACGAGGCTGAGTTCAAGGACAAGTTCGCCGAGGCCGGGATCTGGTACGAGCATCGCCTGATCGACGACATGGTCGCCAGCGCCCTGAAATGGTCCGGCGGTTATGTCTGGGCCTGCAAAAACTATGATGGGGATGTTCAGTCCGACACGGTAGCCCAGGGCTTCGGCTCACTCGGCCTGATGACGTCGGTTCTGATGACACCGGACGGCAAGACGGTGGAGGCGGAAGCTGCCCACGGTACGGTCACCCGCCACTACCGCCAGCACGAAAAGGGCGAGAGCACATCGACCAACTCGATTGCCTCGATCTTTGCGTGGACCCGAGGGCTTGCGCACAGAGCAAAGCTGGACGGCAATGACAAGCTGGCCCGCTTTGCCAAGACGCTGGAGACCGTCTGCATCAAGACCGTTGAAAGCGGCTACATGACCAAGGACCTGGCGTTGCTGGTAGGCCCGGATCAGGGCTGGCTTACGACCACCGGCTTCCTCGACAAGATCGACGAGAACCTGCAAAAGGCGATGGCAGATCTATAAAGGCCGGCTCCGGCGGCGGGACACACCCGAAGCCGGGGCTTCCTTGCTTTCACAGTGAAAAGCCTGCTTCGTCTATTTCGCCTGCATTTTTGAGACCATCTTCAAGACGGCCCGGCGCGGCAGCAGCGGGACCACCCAATTGAGCGAGAAGTCGAGCGCCTTCTCGTTGATCGCAACAAGCTTGCCGGCCATCATGGCGTCATAACCGATCTTTGCAACGCTTTCCGGTGTCGCGCCCGAGCGCGTTAATTGCGTGCCTTCAAGATCAGCAACCTTGGCAAACTCGGTTTCGACATATCCGGGTGCCAGGACGGTCACCTGCACACCCTTCGGCTTCAACTCTTCATTGAGCGCCTGCGAATAGGAATTTACGAAGGCCTTGGTGGCGAAATAGACGGCCTGCGATGGCCCGGGCATGAAGCCGGCCGTGGACCCGACATTCAGAATATAGCCCTTTCCGCGCTGGGCCATTTCGTGTCCGAACAACCGGGTCAGCGTCATCAAGGACATTATGTTCAAATCGACCATCGCCTGCTCGCTGGCAAGCTCCCGCTCGATGTGATTGCCCCGGCCGCCAAAACCGGCATTGTTGATCAAAATGCCAACTTCAATCCCTGCCTTGGTAACTTCCTCGTACAGCGCTTGCGCAGCTTCGCCCGTCCCCACATCCCGCGCAAAGACATGCACCTTGATGCCATGTTTTGCCTCCAGCTCTGTTTTCAACTGTTCGAGAGCGTCTTCACGGCGGGCAACGAGAACCAGATCACCGCCTCTAATGGCATGATAACGGGCAAATGCGGCACCGATGCCTGAAGAGGCTCCGGTGATCAGAGCGGTGGCGGTCATGGTCTTTCCTTTCAAGCTTCACGGAAAAGTATACTGATGAGTTTACTTTTCCGCAAATGCTCATTGCCGGCCGCAATTTCAAGTGTCTCTGATCAGATTTTCGTTTTCAGCCGAGTGCAAAACTGACGGCGGCCTCGGCATGCAGCGCTGTTGTGTTGAAGGCCGGAACGGAAAAGTCAGCTTCTGAAACCAGCAGCCCGATTTCCGTGCATCCGAAAATAACGCCATCAGCCCCAGCAGCGACGGCGCGGTCAACCACGTCAAGATAACGCGCCTTGGAGCGCTCCAACACGTCTCCCTGACAAAGCTCTTCGTAGATGATCCGGTGCACCTCCGCCCGGTCATCAGCCTTCGGGATCCGAACCTCAATCCCGTGTTGATCGCGCAGATGACCTTTGTAGAAGTCCTGCTCCATCGTATAGGCGGTTGCGAGCAGCAAGGGCGCAGTGCTGCCTGCTGACTTGATTGCCGGTGCCGTTGCATCGGCAATGTGAATGAGCGGAATGTCGACTGCGTTTTGAACCTCTCCGGCCATTTTGTGCATGGTGTTGGTACAGATCACCAAGCACTCGGCACCGCCGCGCTCCAGGTTCTGCGCTGCGTCGATCATGAGGCGTGTTGCCCGTGCCCAGTCCCCATCGGACTGTGCCTTGGCAACATCAGCAAAATCGAAAGACCAAAGCAGGCACTTCGCCGAATGCAGGCCGCCCAGCCGGTCCCGCGTCATCCGGTTCAAAAGCTGGTAATATGTGACTGTGCTTTCCCAGCTCATACCGCCGAGCAGACCAATGGTTTTCATGACTGACTTTCATCTTCAAGCGTCCGCGCCAGGTGGACATCTTCTTCCCAAACGGAAGCTGGTTGAATCAAATTCTGAACAAAGCCGGTTTTTATATGCATTCCAGAGGCTTGTCAGCGCGCTCTTATGTGCGGCCTGTCTCTTGACCCTGCCCCCGGCTGCACACGCACAACCGGTCCAGGAACCGGCACGGGGCACTGCGGAACGTTCGGCCATCCTCAACGCGATCCGCCCGCTCGCAGAAGCTCATTTCGGTGCACCGGTCGAATTTGTGGTGAGCTGGCTTCGTGCCGGTGGCGGCTGGGCCTTTGCCGGCGTTGCGCCGCAACGCCCCGGAGGCGTGCCGATTGACCTGCGCAATACCGTCTACGCCAGTGAGGCGGACTACATGGACGGCCTTCAAACCTATGTTCTGCTTCGCTATCAATATGATCGCTGGAATGTAATTGATTTTGCCGTCGGCCCGACGGATGTCTTCTGGCACGGCCATCCGCTCTACCGGCAGGTCCCACCCGGATTAACGCCCTGATTGTCATTTGCCGCGGACTTTAGGCAGCTGTTCAGCAGAAAGCGGGTTTAGTCAGCCTTCACGGGCCGGCCGTCTTCGAACAACTCCGGCTGCAGATCGTTATCTTCATCGGAAGGCACGATGCCCGCCTGTTCCAGTTCTTCTTCTGCGATTTCGCCAAGAACCTTCTTGCCCGCCTCCACCCGCTCCCGGGCTTCGTCCATGATTTTCTTCGCAAGAGCGGCATCCTGATCCATCAGCTGCTGCAAGGCGCCGGCTTCCAGTACAAGCAATTGGCAATCCCGGTAGGCAACGACTGTCGTGCTGCGAATTGCCTGATTGAGAAGCGCAAGCTCGCCAAAGAAATTGCCCTCCCCCAAAAACACCGTCCCGTGTTCCATGCGGATTTCGACTTCACCGCTCGTGATGAAAAACATCCGGTCAGCGATGTCCCCCGCTTCGGCAATGGTGGCCCCTTTGCGCACGTTGAAGGCTTGAAGAAGTTTTGAAACCGACGCCACTTCCGTCGCGCTCAGGTCCTCAAACAGCGGCACGCGGGCAACCATGGACCAGGTAACCACGAAATCCCGGCTGTGGATCTCGCGCGCGAAAGCGGAGGCAATGATACCGACCGGCAACGCGATCAATCCATACCCCATGAGCATCACGACTGCCCCGACCATCTTGCCGAGGTTGCTGATCGGCACAACGTCGCCATACCCAACCGTGGTCACCGTGGTGATGGCCCAGTAAATGCCATGCAGGATGCTGCGGAATTTCTCCGGCTGATGATTGTGTTCAATCAAATACATCAGCGTGGCAGCCATCAGGATCACGCCGAAGATGATCATGCTGGACCCGATGAGTGCCTTGCGTTCTGCGGCGACAGCGGAAATGAGCGAGCGGAGCGCCGGGGAATATCGAGCGAGCTTCAAGAACCGCAACAGACGAAGGATGACAACCATGGTCACGGCCTGGTTTGGCAAAACCAGAACCAGAACAAGGGGCAAAGCGCCTATGAGATCGACAATCGCATCCGGATGAAGCGCATAGCGCAACCGGGCTCCGACAGGACCGTAGCGGCGCATCGGCGGGTGAAGATCCGCCACATAGAGTCTCAGGATGTATTCGACCAGAAAAATGACGCCGGAGCCGAGCTGCAAAAACCTTAGATGCGGGCCGAATGTGTCCCGGATTTCCGGCACGGTCTCCAAGACGGCAAACACGACATTTGCCACAATCAGGAAGATCAGAAAATTGCGCAAGCTTTGCGCGGCAAGACGGCGTTTACCGGTATCTTCAAGCACTTCGTAGAGTGCGCGTTTAAAATCATGGCCGGGCACAGTCTGTCCTGCTTGCAGTGGACTCATTTTCAAACACATAGCCGAAGTTTCAAATTGCACAAAATTCATCTGCCACGCATCTGAGGACAGTTCAGTCGTATCGAAGGAAGCATCGGAAAAATAGACTATTTTCGAATGGGCACGGGATGCTCATAATGTTGGACTTAGTGTCACCAATCAAACATGTATCTCAATCAGCTCATTTTCAGGACATGTGGAAACATGCTCGCCAAAAATATCCATATCTGTTGCACACTGCTCATCTGCCTGTCGGCGTTCTTGTCAAAGCACAGTCTCGCTGGCGAGTGCTCAGATGTGAGGCTTTCCGGACCGCCAGTGTGGCCCCCATATGTCAATGGCGAGGAAAAGGGAACCGAAAGAACCGGCCTGGCAATTGATCTGGTAAATGACATTTTCAGCGAACTGGGTGTGACTCACCAGATTGACGACGCCAAACCATGGGCGCGCGTCACTTCTGAACTCGAACAGGGTAAAATCGACATCGTGTTTGCCTTGCTGAGTTCCCCGCAACGCCGTGAAAACTATGTTTTCACCGAGTCTTGGCTGGACGACTACTATGCCGTTGTGACGTATCGGGGCCGTGAGTTCCCTTTTGAAGGCATGGAAGACCTGAAAAGCCGGCGTGGTGTGGTTTATCACGGGATCAATCTGCCTCCACCGCTGAACCAGGCTCAGTCAGAAGCCTATGATCTCATCGAAATCCCAGAAATACCGTCTCTATACAAAATGCTTCGGCTTGGTCGCGCCGACTACATCCTGACGTCACCATTGACCTTCAAACGGCTCATGCCGGACGGGTATGTCTGGAGCGACTTTACCGTCCTGGAGCCTTCGATCGTCCGTATACCGATTTATATGGCCATATCGAAGAAATCGCCTTGCCTCACGATCCTGGACAACCTGAACGCCAAAATCTCACAGCATGGTCAAAGACTGAAGACGGAGCGCTACTCAGAGATCTTTTCCAACTAGGCACACCAAGGGCTCAGGTTGGCTCCATAGCGGTGTTTTCAAACCTGCAGGAAAAAGAAAAGGCGAGAGGATCCTCCTCTCGCCTGTTGATTTCGTCTTTTTTGACGGTTTCAGATTAAAGACCGGCCAAATGCGCCTCGATCGCAGAAACGGCACTGTCGGCTTTCGCCCCATCTGGGCCGCCAGCCTGAGCCATGTCCGGACGGCCACCGCCGCCACGACCGCCGAGCGCCTCAGAGCCGATCCGCACCAGATCCACGGCACTCACCTTTTCGGTCAAATCCTTCGTGACCGCCGTGACAATGGCCGCTTTCCCATCTTCCGCAACGTTGATGAGCACAACCACACCGGACCCGAGCTGGGTCTTGGCGTCGTCCGCCATGCCTTTCAGGTCCTTCGGGTTGATGCCTTCGACAGTGCGCGCCATCAGTTTGAAACTACCGGCGTCCTTGACCGGCGTACCGCCGTCCGCGCCGCCGCCCATTGCGAGCTTCTTGCGCGCATCGGCGAGTTCTTTTTCCAGCTTGCGCCGTTCCTCGACAAGTTGAGCAACGCGGGAGGGTACATCCCCAGCACCCACCTTCAAGATCCCAGCAACTTCCCGCAGGCGTTTATCCTGTCCATCGAGATAAGCCCGCGCTTCGGCGCCGGTCAACGCTTCGATCCGGCGGACACCGGCAGCAACGGCACCTTCTGAAACAAGCGTCACGAGGCCGATGTCACCGGTCCGCTTGACGTGCGTTCCGCCGCAAAGCTCCAGTGAATAAGGCTTGCCCTTCTTGTCGCCATGGAGCGCTGTTCCCATAGAGACGACGCGGACTTCCTCGCCGTATTTCTCACCGAAGAGCGCCATCGCGCCAGCCTCGATCGCATCATCAACAGCCATCAAACGGGTTTCGACAGACGCATTCTGCAGGACGATTTCGTTGGCAAAGGTCTCGACCGTTGCCAGCTCGTCATCACTCACCGGCTTCGGATGCGAGAAGTCGAAGCGCAGTCGATCCGGTGTTACCAAAGACCCCTTTTGCGCAACGTGCGTTCCAAGCACTTCCCGCAAGGCTTCATGCACGAGGTGAGTTGCCGTGTGGTTGGAGCGGACAGACGACCGGCGGTCGTGATCGACTTTGAGTTCGAGGGCAAGGCCCGGTGTTGCGGTGCCTTCTTTAACCGTCACCACATGCACAAAGAGGCCGTCCGCTTTCTTTTGCGTATCAGTGACGATGATTTTGACACCGGGCGCGGTCATCACACCCGTATCGCCGACCTGACCACCGCTTTCACCGTAGAACGGTGTCTGGTTGAGAACAACGAAGCCGCTCTCACCAGCTTTCAATTCGTTGGTCTCCGCATCATCTGCCGCCAAGCCCGCAATGACACCTTCCGCAACTTCTGTCTCATAGCCGAGGAAGTCGGTGGCCCCATACTTTTCTTTCATGGCAAACCAAACGGCTTCGGTTGCCGCACCGCCTGAACCGGACCAGGCCGCACGCGCTTCCGCTTTCTGGCGCTCCATGGCTGCATCAAAACCGTCCGTATCGACGGTGATGTCCCGGACCCGCAACGCGTCCTGCGTCAGATCAAGTGGGAAACCGTAGGTGTCATAAAGCTTGAAGGCCGTTTCACCGTCGAGCTGACCACCGGCGGTCAAATCTTCAGTTGCTGTGTCCAGCAATCCAAGGCCGCGCTCCAGCGTTTTGCGGAACCGGGTTTCTTCCAGCTTCAGCGTTTCTGTAATCAACGCTTCGGCCCGCGTCAGCTCTGGATAGGCCCTGCCCATTTCACGGATCAGCGACGGAACCAGCTTGTGCATCAGCGGCTCGCGCGCGCCCAACAGATGCGCGTGGCGCATGCCACGGCGCATGATCCGGCGCAGAACATAGCCGCGGCCTTCGTTCGACGGCAGCACGCCGTCGGCGATCAAAAAGCTGGTGGAGCGCAGGTGATCCGAGATCACCCGGTGGCTCGAAAGTGCATCACCGGACGCCTCAACACCTGTTTCGTGCTCCGAGGCGGAGATCAACGCGCGGAACAGGTCGATGTCATAGTTGTTGTGGACGCCCTGCAGAACGGTCGCAAGACGCTCAATGCCCATGCCCGTATCGATGGACGGGCGCGGCAAATCGAGGCGCTCATCCGGTGTCTGCTCGTACTGCATGAAGACGAGGTTCCAGATCTCGACGAACCGGTCCCCATCTTCTTCCGGCGTTCCTGGAGGGCCGCCCCAGATGTGGTCGCCGTGATCGTAGAAGATTTCCGAACACGGGCCGCATGGACCGGTGTCCCCCATGGTCCAGAAATTGTCGGAGGTCGGAATGCGGATGATCTTATCATCGGAAAGACCGGCGATCTTTTTCCAGAACACGGCCGCATCATCGTCTTCTGCGTAAACGGTCACCAGCAGGCGGTCCTTCGGAAGACCGTATTCCTTGGTGATCAGGTTCCAAGCGAGCTCAATCGCACGTTCCTTGAAATAGTCACCGAAGGAAAAGTTGCCGAGCATTTCGAAGAATGTGTGATGGCGCGCCGTATAACCGACATTGTCGAGATCGTTGTGCTTGCCGCCTGCACGCACGACCTTCTGGGCAGTAACGGCCCGGCTGTAATCCCGCGTCTCCAGACCGGTAAAGACGTTCTTGAACTGGTTCATGCCCGCATTTGCGAACATCAGCGTCGGATCATTGCGGGGAACCAGCGGGCCGGAGTCGACCACCTCGTGGTCGTTGGCCTTGAAGTAATCCAGAAAGGCGGAGCGGATTTCGTTTACGCCGGTCATTCACGTCTCGCTTAGATCCGGACCCGCGTCCGGGTCCTAAAGAAACATCGACAAAGGTGCGTTGCAGAGAAACTCCCAGCGCACCGGAACAGCCTTTTAACTTTCGGCACACGGTGTGTCCAGCGGTCTCAGCCTGAGTTTCTGCGGTCCGGATCGAACTTTTGGGTGCAGTCTGAAGACGCAATCACGCAGGTACGCCTGCTCGACAAAAAGCCCTCCCTGATTAACTCAGGGAGGGCTTTATATCTTCTTAGAACACCGGGCTATCGCTTCAACAAGCGAAGGGTTCCGGTATCAGCATGCACGAACCTAATCGTCGTCTTCTTCACCGCCTGCCGGATCGATGATGGCCTCGGCAATGAGACCAGCGTTCTGGCGGATGGCCAATTCGATCTCGTCAGCGATCTCTTTATTGTCGCGCAAGAACTGCTTCGAGTTTTCCCGACCCTGACCGAGCCGTTGGCTGTTATAGGAGAACCAGGCGCCGGACTTTTCGACAATGCCGCCCTTGACGCCAAGGTCGATCAACTCGCCCATCTTGGAAACGCCTTCGCCATAGATGATGTCAAACTCGACCTGACGGAATGGCGGGGCAAGCTTGTTTTTGACCACTTTAACGCGGGTCTGGTTGCCGACAACCTCGTCCCGATCCTTAATCGCGCCGATGCGGCGAATGTCCAGACGGACCGATGCGTAGAACTTCAAGGCGTTGCCGCCCGTGGTGGTTTCCGGAGAACCGAACATGACACCAATCTTCATGCGGATCTGGTTGATGAAGATCACCATGCAGTTCGACTTGGAGATCGACGCCGTCAGTTTCCGCAAGGCCTGGCTCATGAGACGCGCCTGCATCCCCGGCAGGCTGTCCCCCATCTCACCTTCAAGCTCGGCTTTGGGTGTCAGCGCAGCGACCGAATCGATGACCAGCACATCAATCGCACCAGACCGGACAAGCGTATCGGCGATTTCCAGAGCCTGTTCCCCGGCATCTGGCTGGGAAATGAGCAGGTTGTCGATATCAACACCCAGCTTGCGGGCATAAATCGGGTCAAGCGCGTGCTCGGCATCGACGAAGGCACAAATGCCGCCGGTCTTCTGTGCCTCGGCCACCGTGTGCAGAGCCAGTGTTGTCTTACCAGAGGATTCCGGTCCGTAGATCTCGACAATCCGGCCTTTCGGCAGGCCGCCAATACCAAGGGCGATGTCCAGACCAAGCGAGCCTGTGGAGACGGATTGTACCTCCACGGCCTGCCCCTGGCCCATTCGCATGATGGAGCCTTTGCCAAAGGCCCGTTCGATCTGGCTGAGCGCTGCGTCGAGCGCTTTTGTCTTGTCCATCTGGCTGCTTTCTACGAGACGAAGTGTACTTTGCGACATGGCTGAACGCTCCTTATTCCATGATGGACGCGCTGTTTCAATCCGCTCCTTTGTACCTATTTTGTTCTCATTTTTCAAGACGCCAAAACCGATTGGTATATAATTGGATTTTGCCGTTTGTTTCCAATATGTTCTCACATCGACACTTAAAGAATAACGCTAGGTAAGTTAAATTTGGAACATTCTGAGACCGGGTATCTTGAGAGAATCACAGAGCGGCCGGCTGGTTGCGAACAAAGACGCGATCTGCTAGCCCGCCGGTCTTCAAATTTTCTACAGGGACGTCCAAGCTGAAATGGCACTCCCACTCCTCTATCGATGTAATGATGACAAACGTGTCCCCTTCCTCTCCCCTACCGGTCTTGTGTGTCGGCGCGATCCACTATGATACGCTTGCCCATGGCAGCGAGATTTATCGTCCGGAAACGTCAACTCCGGCGAAGCTGACAGCAAAGCCCGGCGGAGTTGCAACCAACATTGCACGGACACTTGTTCGGCTGGACATTCCGACCGGGCTCGCCGGGGCAATTGGAGCCGATGGCGCGGGTGCGAGCCTATCGGAACAACTGACCGCCGATGGGATCGAGCTTTTCACTCTGGAACGTGCCGGATTTTCGACGGGTCAATACATTGCCTTTCACAATCCGGACGGGTCGCTCGCGGCTGCAAGCGTGGATGATCGGGTGCTGAGCGAAGCCCCTGCCGATGCCTTTGACCCGATCTTCCAGGCACTCTCGGCGTCCTTGAAAACCGGGCTGTGGTTTATCGACGCAAACCTGCCGGATGAGCTTCTGAAGGGTGTTGCCGATCAAGCACCTGAAGGCAGGTTGATCGCAAACGCCGTTTCCAATGCCAAAGCCTCCCGGCTGCTGCCGTTTCTTTCGAAACTCCATTGCCTGATGCTCAATCGCGGCGAAGCGCTCGCCATGACCGGCAAAACCCCAGAGACATCGAGCGAAGACTTGCTCCGCAACCTTCAACGCCTCGGCGCTAAGCGCGTGGTCCTGACCAATGGTAAATCCGATGTGCTTGTCCTCAACGAAGAGGCAATCACCGCTCATGAGACGCTTGCAACTCAAATCGTTGACGTAACCGGCGCCGGAGATGCTTTGACCGCTGGCACGATTGCCGGCCTCAGCCGGGGGTATCCTTTGAGCGATGCCGTGCCGCTCGGGCTTCGGGCCGCCGCCATCACGCTGAAAAGCACCGGAGCCCTGGCAGAGGGATTATCGTGGGACGCCTTGGTAACCTCGCAGGAAATTTGACCAGATGGACAAATGCCACACTTGGCGGCTTCGATTCCAATGTCTATAAGGCGCAAAATTCTCACGGCTCCGGCCGACCTGCCACACATCTAAAAGGCTTTTGCTTGTGACACAAACCGCCCAACCCGCCGCTTTGAAAAGCCTGATCGTCTACAGCGACGAAGTCCGTGATGCGCTCGCCGCCAACAAGCCGCTCGTTGCGCTGGAATCGACCATCATCACTCACGGCATGCCGTTTCCGCGGAACGTGGAAACAGCCCGGCAGGTCGAAGCTGATATTCGGGAAAACGGTTCTGTTCCTGCAACGATTGCCATCATGGACGGAAAGATCCATGTCGGCCTGTCCGATGCGGATCTCGACCGGCTTGCCCAAGCCGAAGATGTCATGAAGTGCTCACGGGCGGATCTCACTTTTGCACTTGCCACAGGCCGCTACGGCGCAACAACGGTGGCCGCGACGATGATGGCGGCGCACGCAGCTGGCATCAAAGTCTTCGCAACAGGCGGCATCGGCGGTGTGCACAAGGGCGCAGAGCAAAGCTTCGATATCTCGGCGGACCTCGATGAACTCGCACGCACGCCTGTCTGTGTCGTATGTGCTGGCGCCAAGGCGCTTTTGGACATTCCGAAAACCCTTGAGGTTCTGGAAACAAAAGGCGTTCCGGTCGTTGCCTACGGGACTGACGAATTGCCGGCCTTCTGGTCCCGCGAAAGCGGCCTCAGCGCTCCCTACCGTCTTGATACGCCAAACGAGATCGGTGCGCTTTTGAAGGTGCGGGAGAACTTTTTAGATCATGGCGGTGTTCTGATCACCAACCCGGTCCCGGAGACGGATGAAATTCCCCGCAATGAAATGTCAGGTTTCATCGACGCGGCCATCAAGACAGCAGCTGAGCAGAATGTGACCGGCAAGGACGTGACACCGTTCGTCCTCGGTAACATCCTTGAGCTCACCAATGGCCGCAGCCTCGACACCAACATTGCGTTGGTGCGCAACAATGCGCGTCTCGCTGCAAGAATTGCCGCTGAACTGGATTAACGATTGAGGAGCTGCCAGTCCGCGCTGAAACCGGCACAATGGCCCAAAAAGCGTGTCTGCAAACAGCACCTCTTGATGCCCTGACTTGATTGAGTTTCACTGATCTCATCTGCCATTTTTCACGAAAGGCAATGGCATGACAGATGAGAAGACCGGCCCAGACACCGCGACCGAGCATATGGTCGATTATGACCGGAACTCCTACATGCAGAGCAATCTGGTCAAAAGTAGAGCAGACTGGATAGAAAGAGCTGTTCGGGACATCGGTCCGCAGAAAACGGAGTTCCGGCATCTCGATCTCGGCTGCGGCCCGGGTCATACGGCAATAGAGGCAGTCAAACCTTCTATCGCGGCCTACCGTCCCCTTTCTCCAAACGGCCGCATCGCCATCTGCCACGGCGATCAACCACACAATGACTGGAACGGCTTGCTTGGTCTCGTATTCTCAGGGGCCGGATATTTACAAGACAAAAATATCCGGACAGAGGCCTCGATCGGATCCTTTTATGACGTCATGGCAGCCCCGGACTCGGTCTCGTTGGCGACCTGTTTTGTGGCCAGCCATTGGCTGTCGCACCCCCTGCTGATCTCTTCGCCCGGCACGGTCTGGTATGCCGACCTTGAGGGCGAGGCCCGGGCGGCCTACGAAGATCTCGCAAGAACCGACTGGACCACATTCTTGAGAAGCCGGGCAATCGAACTTGCGCCCGGCGGCTATTTGATCGTCTCAACCCTTGGAAGCACGCCGGACCTTGAAGAGATCAATGGCATCCGCGGATCAGCCCGCCACCTTTACCGGGCCATTCACAAGGTCGCCGCGACGATGGTCACCGATGGGCTCTTATCCAAAGAGACTCTTGACCGGTTCATATTTCCGCTCTGGTTTCCCTCTGTCAGCGACGCAGTTGGTCCGCTCATTCAAAACGAGGATCTGGAAGCTGCGTTCGAAGTGATTGAGGCCTCCGTCACCGACGCTGCAATCAACCCGCAAGACGCTTATCAAGACTGGCTGGCGGACCCTGAAAGATACGCTGAGCTCTACACCGGGTATGTCAGAGGCTTTGGAGAATCATCACTCCGCCTACACCTGTTTGAAAAATCGGCAAAAACCGTTGATGAGGCGGATGCCTTGACTGCAACGTTTTTCAAGCGCTTCGAAGAACTTTACCGAGCCGAGCCCGGCCGGTATGCATCCGAAACACTCACGATGACCCTCGTATTGCGGCGCCGATGATCTTATGTCCAAGGTCCGCTCAAAAGCCAAGCAGGGCTGACCCGTAATGCAAAAAGACTGTCATCTCATGGCTGTAAGGCTAAGTGACCTAACGGGATGGGTTTTCATTGACAACATGCCCGTTGGCAGTCCTATGTGAAGCGCTGTAGTCATTCAGACCGCGCAAAACTGGTGCGGTTAAACATAAGCAAACAGGTATCGAGGTGTTTTAAATGGTTGAAGAAAACTCCCAAGGAACAGCTGTTCAAACCCCAGCTCCGGCCGGTGGATTTTCGCCCCTTCAATACCTCGACCGCGCTTTGACAACGCTGCGCGACATCGGCATCACGCCGGAAACAGAAGCGGACGCGCCGATCAACGCCCTTTTGGAACAGATTTCGGATCTGTCTCCGGACAAGGTGCTGATCATTTCCCGCACGCTAGGCCAGGCTTCGAACTTCAATGAAGTGGTCCGCAATCAGGTCCAGCAGATGGACATTGGTGAGCGGTATGAAGAAATCACCGACGCGTTCAATTCGATCCGGGACGACGCCAAGACTTTGGTGGACCAGCTCGCAGACGGCAAGATCTCCTTCACCGAGAATCTCTCAAACAAGTGGCGGGATATGCGCCGCGGCACTATTTCCGACCGCTTCACCGACATCCGCACCACCTACAAGGATGTTGCCAAGGCGACCAAGGACCAGATTGAACGGGAACAGACAATCCTCGAAGCCTATCGGGACTTCCGGGGTGCCCTGAAACAAGCTGAAGTCACGGCGCTCGAGCTGCTGAACATGGCCACCGCCAAGCTGGATGCAGCGAAGTCAGCACTTGAAGGAGCCTCGGCAGAAGTTGAGGCCTACGCTGGCGATGATGCTGCCCAAAAGGCCCGCCTTGAACTGGCTCGCGACGAACGGCTGCGCGAGATGCAGGACGAGGAAAAGCGGTACCAGATCGCAAAGGATCTCTCAGACAACCTGACCGTTGGCTACAACACGTCCGAAGTGATCATGGCGCGGCTCGTCCAGACCACCAACGCCAAGGAGCGAGTATACGCCCAGTCGGTCAGCTTCTTCTCGACGAACGAGTCTGTTCTGACCGCACTCAATGCCTCCTTCACAGGTCTGCAAGGCCTGCATGAATCCACCGAAACGCTCAACGCCATGAAGGACGGCATCAACAAGAGCCTGGAGACGCTGGCAGAGATCGGTGACGCCGTCCAGAAAGAGGCACTCAAGGCCGGTTATGGTCCGACTGTTGCGGCCGCATCAGTAAAGAAACTTGTTGATTCCGTTGTAAACTTTCAGGTCCAGTCCCGTGAAATCATTTCAGAAATGCGGGATATGTCGACCAAGAACTCCGAAGAGATCCGCAACGCAGTCGAGGACGGCAAGCGCCGCCTTGCCAAGTTGACGGCCGAAGGCCAAGGGCTCTAACTTCGGACTAAGACCTACTGGGAGCCGGGTCTGCCCGGCTCCGGCAATTTGGGAAGACCCAAGTCTATGGCTGCACAGCCCGACACGCCGCTCGATGATCTGATGATGGCGATGGACGTGGTGGACACGCTCCGCCACGAAGAAGGCCAGGTCGCGCGCGAACTTAAAGCCGACGAACGCGATACCGCCATGGTGGAGCGGCTGCGCAAGGTCTATGCCGCGCAAGGGATCGATGTCCCGGACCATATTCTGAAAGCCGGTGTTGAAGACCTCAAGCGGGACCGGTTTGTCTACAGTCCGCCGGCCGCCGGCTTTCAGCGCACGCTGGCCATGGTCTACATCACGCGCTCGATCTGGTCCAAATGGCTGGCCGGACTGGCCGCTGTTCTCATCGTCGCGACCACGGCGTGGTACATGCTCGTAACGCTGCCGGCACAGCGGTCCGAAGCTGCCCTTGCTGAGCGGCTTGAAAACATGCCGCAAACCTATTCCGAACTGTTTCAACGCATCGATGACCTGACCGGAAACACTGCAATCGAGGCCGATGCCCAGCGCCTTGTGGACGATGGAACCATCGCGCTTGCAGACGGCAAGACCGATGCGGCCTTCAAGGCGGAGGCTGACCTCAGGGATTTGGCCAGCCGTCTTGCCGAAGTCTTTGACGTCCAGATCATTTCAAGGGAAGGCGTACCAACCGGCATTACCCGAATCCCTGACGCCAATCAGAACGCGGAAAATCACTATATCGTGGTTGAAGCGGTCGATCCGGACGGCAACATCTTGGAGCGCGACATCGTCTCGGAAGAAAACGGCCAGACGGTTCGGGTCAACAAGTGGGCACAGCGGGTATCCGATACCATCTACAATGCAGTCCGGCGCGACAAGGTCGATGATGGCATCGTCCAAAAAGGAACCTTGGGCCAAAAGCAGCGCGGTGAGCTGGACATCACCTGGCGCAGCGGCGTGCAAAACGGAGCGATCACCGAATGGTAAGACTGCTTTGCCGATTTCCTGACATGCGGAACAGACAATGCTGACAGGCCGGCAGACCCTTGGAACCATTGAACAGGCGCTCAGCGATCTCCGCCGCGAAGAGGCAGAGCTCAGCCAGCGGATCGAACGCGCGACCCGCGGGCTGACCGACCTGCAGGAGCGACAAACCGAAGCCTATCGGGACCTTGCCCGCTTTCATCTGGACAATGATGCGGCCGGCGCACTCAACACCCGCCTGGACAGCGCCGCGCGGGAAGCCCGTCGGCTTCTGGAAAAACGCACGGCAGACTACAAGGTCTTGAGTGACCAACTGCGGCAGTGCGAGAGCGAACGCAGCACGCTTCATGCTCGCCGCCAGCAGTTGGATGCGGATCGGGATACCGCCGAAAACCAGATGGACGACCTTCTGGAGGCGGTCGACACGCGCCTGGAAGGCGATGACGCATTTCAACGCCAGAAGGCTGCAGTCGAGCGCGCTGAAGAAACGGCAGCTGCGGCAGCTGAAAAAGCACAAACGTCAGAGGCTGACCGGCTCGAAAAAGGGAAAGCCTACGAAGCTGATCCGCTGTTTCTTTACCTCTGGGACCGGGGGTTTGCGACACCCTCTTATGACAAGCGCGGTTTGACCCGATCTCTGGACCGCTGGGTCGCCGGGTTGATCGGGTATAATGACGCCAGAGCCAACTACGCGATGCTCACCGGGATCCCTGAGCGCATGGCCAAACATGCCGCACGCTGCGCCGAGATCGCAGACCAGGAACAGGCGAAACTAGCCGAGCTCAGCCGCAACGCCATGACCGATGCCGCAGGCACGGATCTGGTCGGAAGTATTGAAACGCTGAGCGGCGAGATCGACGACATCGATGGCGAGCTGGATCAATTGGACCGGCGGATCGAGACCCTCGCCGGTGCCCTGGCAGAGTTCGCAAGCGGCGAAGACAACGATTTCCAGAAGGCCGAAGAACACCTCGCGTCTTCGCTGCAGATGGATGCGCTCAATGATCTGTGGCGGGCGGCCATCGAAACGCCGTCTCCGGAAGACGAGAAAATTGTCCAACGCATCGAGGACTTCAAGGACCGCATTGAGCAGGTCGCCCGGGAGGTCCGCCAGGACCGGGAACTGCAGCGTGATATCGGCCGCCGCCGCGCCGAGCTTGCAGATGTCGTCAAACGGTTCCGCTCCAATGGATATGGCAGCTGGGAAACAACGTTTTCCGATGATCGCTTGACGACGGTGCTGCTCGGCGAACTCGTGAAGGGCGCGATTTCCGGCGCGGAGTATTGGGATAGGGCACAACGGTCCCACAAGCGCCGCCGTCCCAAGGGCCGCCGGGTGGCATTTCCAAAGGGCAAAGGCCTTCCCCGCTCCATGGGCGGCTTCGGCGGCATTCCGGGTCCCGGCGGGTTTGGCGGGCCGGGCGCCGGTATGCCGGGCGGGAATGACGGGTTTGGTGGCGGCGGCTTCAAGACCGGCGGCGGATTTGGCGGTGGTGGCTTCAAAACCGGCGACACATTCTAGGGTCATATTTGTGACACTGGTGCAGAAACCGGCCCTTACGATACGGCAGCTTCCTTGCACTGGCGAAAGACCTGTTTTAGACCGAACCGATAGAGACATTCATACAAGCTCAGGCGATCTCATGCGGCATCTCATTCTTGCAGGCCTTTGTGCACTCACACTTGCAGCGTGCCAGTCCAGCAACACCCAACAAGCGTCCCTTGGAAACCAGCCGCAGCTGACCGTGCCGCAGGGCGCGCAAAGCGTTAAGGTCGCCGCCGACCCGATGACCGTTCGCTCCGCTTTGGTCTCAAGCGCCCAGGAACGCGGCACCATCGTGATCCAGGATGAGCCGAATATGGTCGTCATGGAACGCCAACTCACCGGCGAAAACCCGGCACTGGACAGCCAGTTTGGTCCCTCGGACAATGGCAACCGGGTTATCCGCATCCGGCTCCGCTTCACAGGCACCCCATGTGAGACGCTCATTGTTCAGGATCTTGCCGTGATCAACAACGTCCGCACGGCGCTGGAACAGAGCTTCGTTCTGCCGGGCAATCCGAACACCATGCAAAGCCTGCAAGGCCTGAAGAGCCGTGCCGAACAGAGCAGCTCCTGCCCGCCGGTCGCATCTTAAACCACATCAGTTTGACGCCGTGTTTTCCCACGCCCGTTCGCGCACCTTCGAAATATAAAAAGTATTTTCTTGTTTAATCGTGCTTCATACCTACCTGTCGCTAGGAATTGATGGTTGCAGTGACAGGCCAAGGAGCGGATGAAACATGGGCACGCTAGATGGCAAGACAGTGGTTATCACCGGTGCGGGCCGATCGACCGGCCGGGCACTCGCGGCAGCCTTGGCGGACCGTGGCGCAGACGTTCATCTTTCCGCACGAGACAAGACACAGGCCGAAGACACGTGCCGCTTTATCAAAGATGTCACCGGCTCGTCTGCCACTGCCTACAACTGCGATATCGCCGATCCGCACAGCATCCGTCAGTTTGTCTCGGATCTGAGGGCCAGGACGCCCAAGATCGACATCCTGATCAATAGTGCGGCCATGTGGCTGTCCGGATCCTTTGAATCGACGGACGACGATCATTTGATCGCCGCCGCAAATTCTACGGTGACTGGAACGATCTTGCTGACAAAACACTGCCTTCCGCTTCTGGAAATGTCAGATGAGCCTGACATCCTGACCATTGTGTCAAAGTCGGGTTTGGCATTGGAGGGTCAATCGGAACCCAATGCTGCCTACCATGCCACCAAGAGCGCTCAGACCGCCTTCATGAACCGGCTTCGCCAAACACACTCCCATATCCGGGTCATGTCCGTCTTTCCGCCCGATTTTGAAAGCGATCTGGAATACAGGAGTTCCGCCTGGTTCGAACGCCCCTCTCCAGGCACAGGCAGAACAATGTCCGCCCGGCATGTCGTGGAAGCGATCCTGTTCGCCCTGGAACAAGACCGCATCTGTTCAGTGGAATCGCTCGTCCTCGGCAATTCCGCGTCAGGTTAGATCAACCGAACACACGATGCCGTTCGCGCCGGCTACCAAACTTAGGGTTCAGGCCGGCACGGCCTCGGGCGCGAATTGTTTCAGAAACTCCGGGCTCGGAGGGATCGGTTTGATCACATCGATCATGACACCGTTCGGGTCTTCGGTGATGAAATGCCGCTGACCAAAAGGTTCGTTCTTCAGCGCCTGCAGGATCGGCAGTCCGGCGTCCTTGGCGCCTTCATAGATCTGATCGACATCTTCCACCTCAAAGTTCAACAGCATCGCCCCCGTGCCCTGCCCCCGGCGGACTTCCGGGATGGTTTCATGGTTCTGATCGAGAATGGCGAGGTTTACGGCCTCGTCTTCAATCGATTGCAGATGTACATACCAATCCGCCTCAAACACGGCCTTGAAGCGAAAGTGATCTTGATAAAACCGGGCAGTCTTGGTCACGTCCTTGGTCATAAGGACAGGGTAATACTGGGTGCATTTCATCACGCGTCTCCTGCAATCCAACACAGAGCATCAACTCAACTGAGCTGATGGGGCTTTTCAGCCACAACAAATAAACATACAGTATGTATGTAATTTTTAATTAACATACAGGCTGTATGTATGCAAGATGAAAAACCGCGCCGGTCCCAGGCCGAGCGCCGTGCTGAAACCCGGAAAGCACTTCTGGACGCTGCCCGTGCACTCATTGTTGAAAAGGGATATGCGGAGACCGGGACACCGGAGATCGTCAAACGCGCCAACGTCACCCGAGGGGCGCTCTATCATCATTTTGAGGACAAGCCGGACCTGATGCGCGCTCTGGTGCAGCAGGAAGCTGAGGCGGTCGCAGCTGAAATTGCCTCTGACACCAACACCAGTCAGTCTCCGCTGGAGGCCTTCATGGCCGGGGCCAGCGCCTACTTTTCCGCCCTGTCCGTGCCTGGACGGGCAAAGATCCTGCTTCTTGAAGGTCCAACGGTGCTCGGCCTGGAAGAAATGGCCGAGATCGACCGGACAACCGGCGGCGCAACGCTTCTTGAAGGATTGCAACACAGTGCGGCGCATGGGTATTTGCAGGACGTTCCCCTGAAGCCGCTCGCCGAGCTCCTGTCCGCCGCCTTCGACCGGGCGGCACTCGAAATCGCCAATGGCGCAGACCGTTCAGCTTACGAAACAGCGACAAAGACACTTCTCGCCGGTGTCCTGGCAACCAAGTGAGCTGGTAATCAAAACAAAACGGGACTAAGAGGACCCCACCTTCCGAGTGCGTCCGACCAGCCAGTTTCTGTCCGTCCGCGCCAGTTTCCAAAGATCGGGTCCAATTTGGCCGAAGTTGCTTTTGATATTCCGCTGCTGTTGTTCGTGGCTGCTTTCATTGCCGGGTTTATCGATTCCATTGCAGGCGGCGGCGGATTGATCGCCATTCCTGCCCTCCTCATGGCCGGGCTCCCACCGCTGGAAACGCTCGGAACAGCCAAACTGCAGGCGCTGTTTGGCTCCGGTTCCGCCACCCTTGCCTACTCCCGCCGAGGGCTTGTTGATTACAAAGTCATTCTGCCGATGGCCGGATTGTCGGCCGCGGGAGCGGTCTGTGGAGCGCTGGTTGCCACAATCCTGCCAACAGACGTGCTCCAGACAGCCTTGCCCCTCGTCTTGATCCTGATTGCTGTCTATTTCGCGCTGAAACCCAATGTCGGCGCCGTTGAACAGGTGCCGCGGATGACCAGCTTTGCCTTCGGCGCCACCCTTGTGCCGTTAATCGGTTTTTACGACGGCATCTTCGGCCCGGGCACTGGATCCTTTTTCATGCTCGCCTTTGTCGCCCTGATGGGCGCAGGTCTCTTGAAAGCCACGGCCCATACGAAGGTGCTGAACTTTGCGTCGAACCTTGCCGGATTTCTCGTGTTCATGGTGAGCGGAGCCGTGTTCTGGAAGATCGGCCTGCTGATGGGGCTGGGGCAGTTTCTCGGCGCGCAGGCCGGGTCCAAGCTTGCGATGAAGAACGGCGCGAAGATCATCCGCCCACTCCTGGTGTGTTCGTGCATCGCCATGGCCGTCAAACTGCTTCTTGATCCTGCAAATCCGGTCCGCATCATGCTGGCGTTGTGAGTTGTCGATCAATGATCTGAACAGGTTACCGCGGGCCCAACTACCGTTATAGTGTCTCCATCCTTTTCCGAAGCGCTGGATATTCATGCCCACCATTTATCAGCTCAAATCCCGCTTTCAGGATCTCCTCCGTCCACTCTGTAAAAGGCTTGCCGCTGCTGGTGTGACGGCGAACCAGGTGACACTGTTGGCTCTGGTGCTTTCGATTGCGGAGGGTTTGGCGCTTTGGATATTTCCGGGCACCTTTTGGCCGCTCATTCTGTTGCCCGTAATTCTGTTTGTCCGGATGGGTTTGAACGCCATTGACGGCATGCTCGCCCGCGAACACGACCAGAAATCGGATCTCGGCGCGATCCTGAATGAACTCGGCGATGTGCTGTCCGATGCCGCTCTTTACCTGCCCTTCGCAGTACTGCCGTTTTTTCCGAGCGAACTGGTTGTCGGATTGGTGGTCCTGGCGATCATCGGCGAGATGACCGGTGTCATCGCCGTCCAGATCGGGGCAAGCCGGCGGTATGACGGACCGTTCGGCAAGAGCGATCGGGCCGCCCTTTTCGGCCTGTGCGGCGTTCTGGTGGCCTTTGGGCTGACCGCGGAACTCTTTTTTGCGATCCTGATGGGTCTCGGCGTTCTTCTATCCGCCGTCACCATCTGGAACCGCGCCAAGAACGCCCTGGGCGAACTGGAGACGCAATGACCCTGCAAGCCATCCACTGGGCCTTGATCGGCATCTGGGGGCTGCTGATCGCAGCTAGCCTCATCGTTTACATCCTCTCCAAACGCTCGGAGAAAAATCTTTCAGAACTGGTTCAGCGCACCCAAAGCTGGTGGGTAATGGTGGCGATCTTCACAGTCGCCTTTCTCGTCTCCAACACGATTTCGATCATCGTTTTCGCCCTGATCAGTTTCCTGGCGCTGAAAGAGTATTTCTCGATGATCCCGACCCGGCGCGCAGACCGGCGGGTGCTGTTCTGGGCGTATCTGTCGATCCCGGTTCAGTATTTCTGGGTCTATGACAGTTACTACGGGATGTTTGCCGTGTTCATCCCGGTCTACATGTTCCTGTTCTTGCCCTTTGCCAGCTTGCTCTCCCAGCAGACCGAAGGGTTTCTGAAGTCCGTGGGCACGCTCAACTGGGGCCTGATGCTCTGCGTGTTTTCAATCTCCCACGCGGCCTTCCTCTTGATCCTGCCGCCGACCGAAGGCAACTCGGCGGGCGGTGCATGCCTGCTTTTGTTCCTGGTGTTCCTGACCCAGTTCAATGACGTTGCCCAGTACACCTGGGGCAAGATGTTCGGACGGCGAAAAATCATTCCGGGCGTCAGCCCGAACAAGACCTGGGAAGGGTTTCTAGGTGGTGTCGGCACGACCTTTGTGCTCGCCATTATAACCGCGCCTTTGGTGACGCCCTTCAGCCTTGCACATGCAGCAGCCGCCGGGCTCTTGATCCCCGTGGCCGGGTTTATCGGCGATGTCACCGTCTCAGCGCTCAAGCGCGATCTCGGTGTTAAGGATACCGGAAGCCTCATTCCCGGCCATGGCGGTATTCTCGACCGGATCGACAGCCTGACCTTCACCGCCCCGCTGTTTTTCCACTTTACCCGCTATTTTTATTATTAGGCCGGGATGATGCTGCAAAAGGTCTTTTATATCTTCGTCAAGATCGCAGTGCTGTTTCTGCTCGGGCTGAATGTCAGGCGCAAAGACCTGCTGCCCTCTGAAGGGCCGGCAATCATCGTCGCCAATCACAACAGTCATCTCGACACGATGGTGCTGATGGCCTTGATGCCGCTGTCAAAGCTGAAGGACATCAAGCCGGTTGCCGCCGCCGACTATTTCTTTTCCTCGCCCTGGAAGGCTTGGTTCTCAGAACATGTGCTCGGGATCATCCCGGTCGAACGGAAAGGCACGGATCGGACCTCTGATCCGCTGGAAGGCTGTTACCAGGCGCTGGACAAAGGCCAGGTGTTGATCCTGTTTCCGGAGGGCTCCCGAGGCCAACCGGAAGAAATGACCGGCCTGAAAAAGGGCATTTCCTATCTCGCCGAACGCGCGCCCAGCGCCCCTGTCGTTCCGGTGTTCACCCACGGCCTTGGCAAGGCGCTGCCAAAGGGTTCGTTTTTGCTTGTGCCGTTTTTCTGCGATATTTTTGTCGGCAAACCAATCACTTGGGCGGGTGACCGGACTCAGTTCATGAACACCCTGCAAGACCGGTTTAACGACCTTTCGTCGGAAAAAACCTTTGCGCCTTGGGAGTAGTTCCCTGGGGTTCACTTCCCCCGCAAGGGATACCGGAACGGCTCTTCAAAGACATCAATCACCTTGGTGCCAGCCTTGATGACCGCGCCATGCTCGACATTTGCCGGAATATCATAGATTGCGCCGGGGCCCATGGTCCGGGTCTCTCCGCCGATGGTGAACTCGATCTCGCCGGACAGCACTGTTCCCCACTGCGCCAGATGAGAATGCGGTGGCAGGACCATGTCCTTCTTGAAATCAAAGAAAACCACCAATCCCCGGTCCGACTGGACCGCGTAGGAAGAGACAACGTCCTCAGGAAACGGCACATCCAAAGCGGGGAAAGACTTGATGAAATCAGGCAGGTCCACGGGCTACTCCTTTATCTGCACAGGGCATACCTAGCGCAGATCTCTGGGCCATGACTAGCCGTCCAGCACATCCTTGACGGTTGTGGCGAGCTGTTTGAGCGTAAACGGCTTCGGCAGGAAGAAGAACTTTTCGTTGGCCGGCAGATTTTCCTCAAACGCATCTTCCGCATAACCGGACACAAAAATGATCTTCAGATCCGGACGTGTCTTGCGCAGCTCGACCAGCAGTGACGGGCCGTCCATTTCCGGCATGACCACATCGGAAACGACGAGATCGACATCGCCGCCCGTCTCTTCCATCACCTCAAGGGCTTCCATGCCGGTGCCGGCCTCGTGAACCGTGTAGCCACGGGAGGCCAAGGCGCGCGCAGCAAACGCCCTTACCGCCTCTTCGTCCTCTACGAGAAGGATCGAGGCGGAGCCGGTTAGATCCGCGACCTTTTCCTTCTCGGGTTCCTTCGCCTCTTGCTTCGGCTCATCGACAACGGCCGGGATGTAGCGCGGCAAGAACAGGCGGAAGGTTGTGCCTGCATCAATTTCCGAGGTGCAGAAGATGAACCCGCCGGTCTGCTTGACGATCCCGTAGACGGTCGAGAGGCCGAGCCCTGTGCCTTTGCCGACTTCTTTGGTGGAGAAGAACGGATCGAAGATCTTCTCCATCACATCGGGCGGAATGCCGTGACCTGTATCTTCCACCTCGACCAGCATGTATTCACCCGGCGGCATGCCGCGGGTGTTTTCAAATTGGGTCGATTCAGATTCAGAGACATTGCGCGTGGATATCGTCAGGCGGCCGCCATCCGGCATCGCATCCCCAGCATTCACGGCCAAGTTGACGATCACCTGCTCCAGCTGGTTGAGGTCGGCCATGACCGGCCACAGATCCCGCCCGTGGATGACCTTCAGATCCACCTTCTCGCCAAGCAACCGGTCAAGCAGGATCGACAGATCAGCGAGAACGTCATTCAGTTCAAGCTGCTGCGGACGCAAGGTCTGGCGGCGCGAGAATGCCAGCAGCTGCCGCACAAGCCCGGCGGCGCGGTTGGCGTTCTGCTTGATGTTCATGATGTCCTGGAAGGACGGATCGGTTGGGCGATGGCTTGCCAGAAGCAGGTCCGAAAAGCCGATGATCGCAGTCAGAACGTTATTGAAATCGTGCGCGACACCACCGGCCAGCTGGCCGATCGCCTGCATCTTCTGGCTTTGCGCAAACTGAGCCTCAAGGGCGCGTTGCTGCGTCGTTTCCAGCGCATAGACAATGGCGGCCTCGCCATCGCCCTCACCTTCCTGAACAGCGGAGACGTAAAATGTTGCCGAGCGCGGGTCATTGCCTTCGACAAGCGGAATATCGATCGGCGCGATTTCGCTGATCCCGTTCGCCGCGGCGCTCAAGGCCTTGCGGAGATCTTCCTGACCATTGTCCGCGACATAGGCTTCAAGTTTCGGCGCTTCATCGTCCGTATCGACCGCACCGAACAATTTCAGGAACGGCGCGTTTGTGCGCAGCACCCGGCCTTCCTTGTCAAGGGAGGCGATTGCAATCGGCGTATTGTTGAAGAAGCGGGCGAAACGCACTTCTGCAGCACGCAGCGCTTCAGAGGCTTCCTCGCCTCGCGACCGGTTCAAAACCAGGGTGCGGCTGTCGCCTTGGGTGCCGTTTTCGCCAAAGGGAACCCGGTGCAACAAACGAACCGGAAGCCCGAGGCCATTGCGGGTGACGAAATCCAGATCAAAGGTTTCGCTCTTGACCTCACCAGCCTGTCCCTTCACGGAGCGGATCAGTTCGGTGCCATCACCGCGGACAATATCGGAGAGCCCGAGATCCCCAGCGTCAAACTGCGCCAGGTCATAACCGAGCCAATCGGCGAGGGTCGCGTTGAGGTATACGATCCGTCCCTGAGCGTCTGACGACAGGAACCCCGCCGGGGCATGATCGAGGAAATTGATAACGCGCTGAAGTTCCTGGAAGGAATTCTCCTGCTCAGCGCGATCCCGGGTGATGTCCGACAACTGCCAGACCGCCATGACCTTGCCGGACGCGTTGCCAGACACTTGGAGCGGTCGTACAGAGACACGATACCAGCGCGCTTTTCCCTCCGCCCGGCCAAGCGGGAACGGCATACGGATCTCTTCCTGCGCCTTGCGGCCATCGCGCATCGCCTGAGACAGACGGAAAATGGCATCGGTCGCGTCGGGATCAGAGGAAAACACGCGTTCAACGACGCGAATATCGGCAGCGGTTTCCGCGCCTGTAAGCTCAGCGTAAGCCTTGTTGGCGTAGACCAGACGGCCATCGATGTCGGTAATGAGCGCACCGTCTTCCAGCGTATCGACAAATGCAGAGGCAAGCGGATTGGCTTCACCAGGCCTTGCGGAAAGGCGCAGAAACCCAATCGCACCGGCAAACAGGCAGAAAACGCCGACAACAGCGAGAATTCCGAGCAAAGCCAGAATGAACGGCTGTGCAACGGCCCGGTCCATGACCGCAAAGGCAGCCGCAGCCCCGGCAAGCACAAGCGCGAGCCCGATCAACAACCCTATGTTTCCGGATCGCTCCGGCCGATTGATCATCGGCCCGCCTGGCGCTCCGTCAAGGTCACTCATACAATCCGTCTCCTCGGCCCGATTCGCTTAGTTTAGGCCGGATTTCAGCATTCTGTTGTTGGCCGGTAATTTCAACAGAGCAAGCGCTCAGTCCTGTTGAAATTCACCCGTTAATCCGCATTCCCTGCGATATCGTTACTTTTTACCGTAATCAATTGGCCCGCCAGGCGGCCCGTTTGCGCATTCTGAAGACGAAACCGATGACCTCTGCAACGGCTTTGAAGTGTTCTTCCGGCACTTCCTGTTCGATCTCAACGCTGGCATAAAGCGCGCGGGCGAGCGGTGGATTCTCGATGACCGGAACCTCGTGTTCCTTGGCCACGTCCCGGATCCGCAAGGCCAGTGCATCCGTTCCCTTGGCTACACAGAGCGGCGCGCCCATCCCCTCTTCATACTGAAGGGCGACGGCATAGTGCGTCGGGTTGGTGACAACGACCGTTGCTGCCGGCACCGCAGACATCATGCGTTTGCGGGAGCGCTCCATGCGCAATTGCCGGATCTTGCCTTTGACGTGGGGGTCACCTTCTGTCTGCTTGAATTCTTCCTTGACCTCTTTGAGGCTCATCTTCTGTTTGTTGAACCACTTGTTCTTTTGGTAGACGAAATCCGCAGCGGCAACGACTGTCATCACGGCAAGGATTGCGGCCAGAACCTGAAGGATCAGAATGCGGGCTTCTTCAAGGATGATCATCTCATCCGCGAAGATCATGATTTCAGCTTCGTCCCGGTGCGGCCACAACACGGCCACCATGACCGCGCCAACAACCAGGATCTTCACCATCCCCTTGGCGAAGTTGACCAGGCTTTCGGAGGAAAACAGTCGCTTGAAGCCAGAAAGCGGAGAGACCTTGGAGAGTTTGGGCTTGATGGTCTCAGCAGTCAGCAATGGCTGATGCTGGATCAAATTGCCGAACACCGCCATGATCACCAGCGCTAGCAGCGGCAGTCCGACAATTAGCGCTACCGATTGTCCGGTGTCCCGCCAAAGGGCCTTGAGCGCATAGCCATCAACCGGAATTTGGTGAGCGTGCTCAATATAGCCCTTCAAAAGACTACCCAGCGATGCCGCAGCCCCGGGCGCCATAATGGCAATCATCAGGGTTGCACCGGCAAGCGTGAACCAGGTGCTGACCTCTTGCGATTTCGGAACGTCCCCTTTGTCATGCGCGTCTTTGAGACGTTTCTGCGTGGGGTCCTCAGTCTTTTCTGAGTCGTCGGTTTCGTCAGCCATAACGCACCGTTACCCCGCTATAAACTTGCCCAGAGCCTGCTGCACATGATCCAGATAGAACATCATCAGCGAGCTCATGAGCACCATGAGAAGGAAGAACCCGATCGCAATGTTCACGGGCATGGCAATGAAGAAGATCTGCATTTGCGGCATCAGCTTGTTCAGCAAGCCAAGGCCGAAATAAAACACCAGACCAACGACTAGAAACGGCGCACTCATACGCACCGCTATCGAGAACACCATCGCCACCGTCTCGGCGAAATTTTCAGAAAAGTCTCCAACCGGCGGCATACTGCCAGGTGGGAATAAAGTGAAACTGTCGTGAAGGGCAGCGATCACCAGAAAATGCGTGTCTGTGGTGAAGATCAGTGTGATGCCGACCAGCGCCAGAAAGTTACCGTAAAGCGCGCCTTGCTGGCCCTCGTTGGAGATGTCCGTACCAAGCGCGAAGGCAAGCCCTGACTGGTTCGCCATGATCACGCCAGCGATTTGCACGGCAGACGTCACCAACTTTGCGCAAAGCCCGATGGCCACCCCGATGATGATTTCGCTGATCAAGAGGACACCGAGCTGTGCCGGGTTCGATACCAGGTCCGCGGGGTAGAGCTGGGAGCCGACCGGGTAGAGCACCAAGGTCAGTGCAAGGGCGATGGTTAGACGAAACCGGGTCGGGATCGAGCTTTCTCCAAGAGCTGGAAGCAGCATGATCATCGTGCCAAGACGCGCAAACATCAGCATGAATGCGGCAGCAACGTCTGGCAGAAAATCAAGCTCGATCGTCATCCCTCAGGCCTCAAACCGGACCGGTGGTGAGGATCATCTCTGCGATTTGAGCCATAAACCCTTCCAGGACCTGACTCATGAACGGCAGGGAAAGCAGCAGCGTTACGAAGATCGCGAGGATCTTCGGCACGAACACCAGCGTCATTTCCTGGATCTGCGTCAATGCTTGAAACAGCGCAATGATCACACCGACAAGAAGACCGATCACCATGGTTGGCCCGGCAATCAGGATCATCGCCCACACGGCAGACCGGGCCAGGTCAAGCACTTCAGGACCGGTCATCACACCACCTCCGCACTGCTGCGTTTTCAAACAACGCGAAAAAACCGATCAGATCGGCATCCGCATGATTTCTTCATAGGCCGAGATCACCCGGTCGCGGACCGCTACCATGGTCTCCAGAGTAACCTCAGCTTCGGCAACGGCTGTCACAACATCGACCACATCAGCCTTGCCCTCAATCAAGCCCACTGCCTTGGTGTCTGCCACTCGGCCCTGATCCACGACATTTTCGACCGCGCTCTGCACCATCTGCCCAAAATCAACCTGCTCGCGTACAGGTGCCGGGTCTTCGATCGCTTTCGCCTGCTGCTGAAGCTGTGCAGCCAGTTGGTAGGCATTGTTGGCAATGGACATCGTCGACATGGGTTACTTCCTTAATCCGGCTGCTTCAGGCGAAGGCGCGAATGGCCTCACGCCCGCAATATATCGATCGTCCGCTGCAGCATTTTGCGGGTGGTTTCGATGACATTGAGGTTGGCTTCATAGGAGCGCTGCGCTTCGCGCATATCGGCGGATTCAACCAGAGTGCTGACGTTCGGCTGTAAGACGTAACCGTTTTCATCCGCCGCCGGATGCCCGGGCATATGGGTCGACTTGAAAGCAGACTTGTCTTCAACAATCCGTCCGAGCTCCACCTTGTCAGCGCCAAGTTGCTTGTCGAATTCGGACTGAAAGGTCGGAATTTTCCGCCGGTACGGCTCTTCGTCCGGCGTCCGGGCGGTCGAGTTTGCGTTGGCGATGTTTTCAGCAATCACCCGCATCCGTCCGTTCTGCGCCTTCAGGCCGGAAGCGGAGATGAACAGGGACTTCATCAGATCCATAGGATGTCACTCCTCATTGCATTGCCGTTCTGTTACGCGGTCTTCGAAAGTGCAGTGCGGATCAACCCAAGCCCCTTGGTGTAAAGGGTGGTCGCTGCCTGGAAGTCCATCTGGTTCTGCGTGATTTTCATCATCTGCTCTTCCAGGTTGACCGCATTGCCGCTGGGTGTGATCTCAAAGCTGTCGCGGCGCTCGGCCTTGCCACCGATACCCGATCCGATCATTCCGGATATGTGGGCAACGGAGGTGCGTTCCGTTGTCAGGCCGAAAGCCTCACGCCCTATGTGATCATTAAACGAGTAAGCTTTGACATCGCGCGCTTCGAATTCAGGCGTATCCGAGTTCGCAATGTTCTCAGCCAAGACCCCCTGGCGCGTTTGGTGCCATTGCATCTTGGACTTCAGTGCCTGGAACAGAGGCAGGTCCGTAAAAGCCATCCGATTCACTTTCTGTTAACCAACAGGCAAACATTGCCGCCGAAATGGTTAACGAGTGGTTAACTATTCTTAACAGAACGGCCTGCGGCGTTAATCTTTAACCTGAGCACCGCATGATTTCCGTGCATTTCGCGAATTACCGCCCCCAGTGACAGGCAAATTCTGCCTAGCTCTGTTAACTTTGAGACTAAGAGAGATTCGATACAGGGCATCAAGCGGCAGAAATTGCCATCAGCAGCCGGAACAGGTGCGGCACTGAACGAAAACAGCAGGCTTTTGCAGTCGATTTGAATACGCACGCAACGGTGCGGAGACATTCGGAATTACTGGGGATAAACGCCAAAAGCCGTCATCAGGAACACATTCAACAGTAAACGCTGTCTCCCGGTTTGGGCGCCAGGAGACGGCAAGAGGTAAAGATGTACAACTGGATTCAAGACACATTTCAGGTCGGGGAAAGCGTGGCGCAAGGGCTGGCGCTGGTCATCTCTCTGGCGGTGGTTCTGGCCCTGTTTGGATTGTTCATATTCATCATCAAACGGCTGATGGGGGGGCGGATCACACAGTCGCGCGGCCGCCAACCCCGTATCGGGCTTATGGACAGCGCTGCGATCGACAACCGCCGGAGGCTGTTGCTGGTGCGCCGGGACAATATTGAGCACCTGATCTTGGTTGGCGGCCCGACGGATGTCGTGGTTGAGCAAAACATCACCCGCAACGCTCCCCTTACCACTGGACAAACCCGAGGCGGTACCTACCCCTCAACGCCGCAATCCGGCGGTGTCAAAGCACCGCTCGCACCTGGCCCCGATATCCCACTGACGCCAGAAGACAGTGTAGCTGGACAGCACCCTCATCAGGCGCCTGAGCTCAAGGCATCGGTACAACCGGCAGCGCCAGTGACACTCGCCACCCCGGCAGAAAGCGCTCCCAAACCACAAGCTGGGTCTGCCGCCCCACCGCGCCAGATGGCACAGCCCTCCCCAGCCACAGCACCCGCAAAACCCCAGACCTTAGCTGGAAGCACGCGCCCCTCTATGGGCTCAATCAGCCAAAACCAAAACATTCAACCGGTGAGCATTCGATCTTCAGGTTCCACAACATCAACGGATCCGGCAAAAACGCAGACAGCGGCGGCAACCGTTGCACCGCCGCCCCCAGCGCCGAGCGACAAGGCCCCACCCCTTTCCGCTTCAACTGCCCCTTCGACAGAAACTGCAACGGACAGTACTGCCCCTGTTTTGTCTGCGACCAAGGATGAGGCCCCAAAACCGGCTTCCCGGCTCAGCAACTCTTTGAGTTCATTGGCACGGCCATTCTCTCCAAAGGACCGGCCGTCCTATGGGGCCGCAAAAATATCGCCACCGGCTTCAGGACCGGCCGCCCGGGCCAAAACGGCATTGGTTGCACCGGTGGAAACAGACACATCGCAGAATAGGGTTGAACCCGTTCTGGCACCCAAAACCAGCGCTGAAACGCCAACTCAAGAGACCGTCAAAACCGAAAGCCGACCAGCAGAAAAACCAGAAGATTCCGCTTCCACAGAACCTGCAGGCCTCTCTCCAGACACGCCAAAGAAGCCGGATGATACCACTCCTTCAGCAGAGAAAGCTGATCTGACCAACATCATGGCCGAAAGCATTGAGAAGGAGCTGTTCGACGAACCGGCCACTGACAAAACAAACGCTGAAAACCAACCAGCGGCCGCCACGGCATCAGAGCCAACTGAGGAAAAGTCCGCCGACAGTGTTGTCGAGACCGGTAAACCGAACGAGAAACAAGACGCACACCACGTGAGCGCACCGGACAAGGTGGCAGAAAACGCCTCCCAGACCGGTCACGATATGAAAGAGATCGGCAAAAACACTTCGGCCCAAGCCTCGCAAGACCAAGGCATTGGAGACCGCAATCCGATTGAAGCAGAGATGGCGAAAATTCTGGATGAATTGGGTGGACAGCCAAAACAATGACGGGCCGCATTTGCCGCATCCACTGGCTTAAGTTTCTAACAGCAAGCCTTGCGTTTGCAGTTGGCACCATTGCACTCGCAGTGCCTGCATATGCTCAGGAAATCACCGTTGGGTTCGGTGATGATGCAAGTCTGACCGAACGCGCCGTTCAACTCGTGATCCTCTTAACGGTGTTGTCTCTGGCGCCATCCATACTGGTGATGGTCACAAGTTTTACCCGGATTGTAGTCGTTCTGTCTCTTCTGCGGTCCGCGATCGGACTGCAGACCGCACCGCCAAATATGGTGATGGTGAGCCTTGCCCTGTTTCTGTCTGCCTTCATCATGATGCCGACCCTTCAGGCGGCCTACGATGCTGGGGTCCAGCCCTTGATTGATGGCGACATTGAAATCAACCAGGCCTATGAGCGCGCATCTGAGCCCTTCCGAACCTTCATGCTGTCGCAGGTGCGGGAAAAGGACCTGATGCTGTTTCAGGAACTGTCCGGTCGGGACGCGCCCGAAACACCTGAAGAGCTTGAGATGGCGGTTCTCATCCCGGCCTTCATGATTTCAGAACTCAGGCGGGCGTTCGAGATTGGTTTCCTGCTTTACCTGCCGTTCCTGATCATCGATCTGGTGATCGCATCCGT
The DNA here is from genome assembly GCF_965276855.1 of Roseibium sp. GTDB lineage: Bacteria > Pseudomonadota > Alphaproteobacteria > Rhizobiales > Stappiaceae > Roseibium. Next base: position 4,359,384 of record NZ_OZ255700.1, on the reverse strand, counting down.
CCTCATGTCGATGGGCATGATGATGCTGCCGCCAGTTGTTATCTCGCTGCCGTTCAAACTGATTTTCTTTGTTCTGGTAGACGGCTGGAATCTCGTCGCAGGATCGCTGGTCAAAAGCTTCGGGGGCGGATAGCGACCTATAGGCGAGAACCCGATTCTCACTAACAAGAAGCCTGGACTTCTCGTTTTTCCGGCGCCCCTCATCACCGGCATTCTTTGCTCAGAAGGGTCGCTCAGTCCAAATGGCGCAAAATGACAAATCGCGGATCAACATCGGCGCTTTTCTCATACCGACGGGTAGAGAAAAATTAACACAGTATTTGAAATAATACCTATCATTGTAGGCCCCCACTCCAAAAGAAGTTTGGTTTTTCGGTGCTCATAGAACAACTTGAACAACTCGCACGCATCAAAGAACCTGAAGCGCGCTCCAAATTGATCCGCACCCTTGTGGGGGAATATGCGCGGTCGGAGGACCACGACCCTACAGAGAATGAGCGGGAGCTCTTTTCCAGGATCGTTCTTTCCGTTTTTGACCAGCTTGATCGCAGCGCGCGATATGAACTCGTTGTTCGCCTGGCAAAGACCAACCGGATTATTCCGGACCTGGCCGACCGGCTCGCACAAGAGGATTTTGCCCTTTCCGAACCAGTGATCGAATGCTCCCCGGTGATAAGCGAAGATGCTTTGATGGCAATCGCCACAAACGGCGGCAATGACAAGCGCGCGGTTATGGCTCACCGCGACGATCTCAGCGAAGAAATCACTGACAAACTCATTGCGCGCAGCGATCGCTCGGTCGTCTATGCCCTTCTGGAAAACCTCGACGCGCCGTTCTCGGTCCGCGGCGTTCTGGCACTTTTGATCTTTGCAAACACAGAAGTCGAAGTGCTCGGCGGTCTTGCTCGCCGTGCGCTCCGGGACAATGAGTTTCTGGAAACGCAGGTGCAGATCCTGGAGACCAATTGCCCAATCTTCCCTGCACCCTTGAAGCGGGCCATTGAGGAAGAAACGCTGGAGAAGCTGGCCGCGCAAATCAACAACATCAAACGCGGCAAAGGGGACATTGAGATCGACGGGATCATTTATTCCCGCCACGAAGCGAGCGTTCAGATCGCCAATGGTGAGTTGTCCTTTGATGCGATCTTGAGGACCCTGTTCGAGGAACAACGCCTGGATGCAGCGATCTGGTTGATCAGCCGCAAGATCAATCTCGCGGACGATGTGGTGTCAGACACGCTGAAGTCAGATGCTGATGGCGCGATCATGCGATTGATGCTGCAGACCGGCATTCACGAAAAAACCTACCGTGATTTCCTGAAAGCGCGCTGTGAGTGGCTGGACCGGAGCACCCGGAGCATTCCTGAACTCGTCATGCGGTACAAAAAAGAGCTCAAGAAGCCTCGGAATGCAGCTGCGGCCGCAGCGGCGGCTGCCGCAACGCCCCTCGGCGCGACCGCAACGGCACATTGAAACGCCGAAGACCCATAGGGTAGTCTTTGATCCCGGTTTCAATTATTTGGCGGATTACGTTTGACGAGTCCTAGAACCGGACGACGCAATCAAAAGCGATTATCTCGTTGAGGGTCAGACCTTAACCCGCCGGTTCAGCTTCGACCGGTGGACCTTCCGCGCGGTTGGAACTGCGGTCCGGAGACATGTACTGACGGCGGTATTCTTCCAGGAACGTCTCCAGAGAATCGACGTCCGCCAACTGGCTGGCTACTTCGAGGAACTCGACACCTTGCGCCTCGATCGGCCTGGTAACGACTTCAAACGCCAATGCCTCCGGACTGTCAGCCATCTTCGCCATATACTTGTTCTGCAAGCGCTCCAGGCTCAGCTGATCACCGGCAAGGGAATAGGCAATCCCGGCACGCAAAATATCCCGGCGCTCAAGGTCGTCGAGCGGGATTTGATCAGACCAACGGGAGCCGTGCATGGCTTCAAGTTGATCACCCGCATCGCGCCAGCTTTCTGCGGCCCAGAACGTATCGGCCCGAAGACGGTCCACATCTGTGCCGCGCATATTCCGGACGAGCTCCAGAGCCAAATCCGGACGCCCGCTCTCGGTGAGTGCCCGCGCTTCGACGATATTGCGCTGACGTGTCAGCGTCGACGGAAGGCTTGCCTGGCGCGTCCGGTTCAGGACCCGAAGCGCTTCTTCGGGCTTCCGGTCCATGAGATAGATCGCGCCCAGATCGGCTGCGATCTGGGCCCGGGCTGCCCCTTTCAACCGGTTGTCGACCTGGTGGCGCAGCAATTCGGTCGCCTGGTCGAGGAGGTCGACTTCAACAAGGCGTTTGGCCAAAAGGCGCACCATCTCGTCACCCTGGCGCCCAATCGGCGTCAACTCTCTGAAATCGTAGTAGAGCGCCAATGCCTTGATCGGTGACATTTCGTCCGCTTTTCCGTCCAGAAAAAGCGAATTGAACAAGGCGTTCATCTCTTCCTGAAGCAGGCGCGTTGTGTCGGCATCCGGTTCCGCCTGCACAGCTGATTTCATCGCCTCAAACGCTTCGCGGTATTGCCCTTGCTCGGCATAAAGCTGGGCCAGGAACCGAAGTGTTCTGAGCTCGATCTCGTCACCACGCCAGGACGTTGAGAGCGCAGCTAGCTGATCGATCGCTTCATCAATGGTCAACTCGCCATCGCGGTAGCGGATGCGCAGGGCACGATATTCGGCTTCCGCTGCCCGCGGCCGGTCATCCGAACGTGCAACCAGATCGAACACGGTCAAAGCTTCCTGGGAGCGGCCGGACGCATCGGCAACACGGCCACGCAAGATATCGTAACGTGCGGCTTGGGCACGCGTCACTTCAGCTGGTTCGATTTCAGCCAGAATACCGTTGGCGATGCCGAAATCATTGGCCTCAACCATCGCCTGAGCGGCCGCCAGCTTGAACTCGGTTTGAATCGAGGTCGGATAGTTGCCGACAACGGCGCGGCCACGCGGCATGGCGATCCGGGCTTGGGTCCAATTGCCGAGCTGCACATCCACGATTGTTTGCCAAACCGCTGCATCCGGGCTGTTCTTCAAGTCGGGCCGGTGCAGGTGCTCATAAGCTTCGTCGGGACGGTCCGCCAACGCCAGAGCGGCGCCCTTCACCAGATTGAACGAGCTGTCCTCGGCAAGAGCCAAGTTTTCTTCCAGAGCCAGGTTCAGCCACCCCATCGCTTCCTGAGGGAATTGATGCGCCAGATAAAACCGGGCCAACGCCATCAACGGCTTGGCGCGTTTACCTTCAGGTGTTTGCGCAAGATCAGATTGCAATTCGTTCAGTCGTGACCGGAACGCGCCAGGACCTGTTGTGCTCAAAGACACAAACTCAACGGATCCATCGTCGTCCGGTTCGATAATACGGCTGAGCGTTCCGGTACCACCACGCAAGTGGCGGTTGGAAAGAGCGAGGCCACCGTCTTTTTCGATGATGACATCATCGCCGAGGATCTTGATCTTAACTCCATCGGAGCGTGTCGCCAAAGCGATGCCCTGAGCCGAACTCAAAGCTTCCAGATCGACGAAGTTTTGCGGCTTCAACAATCCACGCGGCGGTCCGAACCCGGTCACCAGGGAGATCGTGTCGCCGACAAACGGATCCGTGATGCTGCGGATATGTTGAGGATCCTGGTAAAGAACCCGCAAAATGGAGCCACCATCACCGCGAACCGTCCGTTCCATTTTCAACGGAATGGACGGTTCCAAAATCAAATCGCCAATCACAAGGGACCACGCGTTGCCGTCAGCTCCGACCGTTGCCAAAACCGGATCATTCATATCCAGACGCAGGATCTGATAGTCGCCATGCTGTTCGACATCGATGGTCTCCGCAGTTTCGGCAAGAGCTGACACCATACCGCGTGTGTCGATGGTGGCATCTGTATCAAACACCAGCCATATGCTGTCGTTCCGGCGGAATACTGCACTCGATACCGGTTCAGAGAATGGGAACACCACACGGACCGTGTTTCCGATCCGGCGCGCTTCTGCGGACACGAAATTCCTGGCTGCGGCACCAGAGTTTTCCGGAGGGCGTTCCGGAGAAACGCGCGGTGCCCCGAGATCCCGGCCGCCGGTGGCACGCCATGTTTCCGGCGCTTGTACCTCTGTCTGCGGCAACTGAATCCCAGCCGGGATGTCACTGCCTCCAAGGGTGTTGTTTTGCCGTATCTGAACCGCGCTGTTGGGCGCGGCCGAGCCGTTGCGACCGTCAGATGTCTGTGCCGGCTGCAGGGTGGGAATAGAATTGCCAGCTTGCGGCACTTCCGGAAGTGGATCCCCGGGTTGCTGCGTTGACAGATCCAGCATCGGCGCAGGCCGCGAGATTTGCTCCTCAAGCGGTGGAACGTCGCCCAGCGGCATCGCGCGCTGGCTTGCCTGCGCCAGTTGAATTGGTCGCGGCACGTTCACGTCAGACGTCCCGGTCGCATAGGAAGTCCCGAACCGATCAACCTGCCCCGAAATCGAGGCGGTGATCTCGTTTCCATCCGCTGTTTCCGAACCTTCCGGATCATCAGCGTCTGCAAGCACCACAGGTTTTGCAGGCTCGCCCTCAACCATCAAATCGGCATCAGCCGACGCCCCCTCTGCAGAAACGACTTGAACCGGGCCTTGCCCGGTCCTGCTGTTGGCACTGTTTTCTGCGTTGGAAACCTCCGAGGTTTCAGGCGGCTTTTCTCGCGGTACCTCCCCAGCGATGTTTGCCGGTGAAGGCCCTTGAGCGATGGTAATCTCGTCAGCTGCTGGCGCTTGGGCAGAATCATCGGTTGGCGCAGCCTGACGGCCATTGTCCGGCGTGCTGTCTCCGGCACCTGCCCCCCCAAGGGGTACAGCCGTGAAACCCGCTGATTCATCTGCCCGGGATTCCTTGAGCCGTCCGCCCCCCGAAGAAGACGCCGCTGACGGCGGCAGGCCCCGAGGATTTCTCACCTCACGCGTGTCCCGTAGACCCGGAGCCGTGATCATTTGGGAGCGGTTTTCATTGTCCGCGACAGACAGTTCCTGATTGATCAACGCATTCGCCGGATCATTAGGCTCCATGTTCTCCGGCGTGACATCAATTACATAAGTCTGCTCTTCGCGGAACGCCCGAATGTCGACCGAAGGCTCAACGCGCATCAGAAATTTCAGCTTTCCCTTGTCCAGGAAAGACGTTGCATCGATCACACCCGGTGGCAGGTGCGTGCGCAGATGCGAGATATCCAGCTGAGCGGGATGGTTGAACGTCAGTTTGATAATGTCGTTTTCACGGACGAACGCGGTATCGAACTTGATGGACCAATCAAACACCAGCCGTGTGAAAGTCGGATGTTCTCCCACATGCAGTGTAACCTGCGGCCCCTCCTGCGCCTTCAGGCGCGCCTGCTCAAGAGCGCGCACCTTCCGCATTGCTTCCTCGGCGCGTTTCGCCAACTCCCGGACAACATCGTCCGGCAGCCCTGGCGGCAAACCGCTCCAGGTCATCGGCAAAATATCTATGAAGAGCTTTTCACCGGCTTCAAGCGTGTTGATTTGGTACTGGGTCTTCAGAGCAAAGCGTATTGCCGCCCCATCCGGGTCACGCCGGGCAATGGTGACATATTCGCCAAGATCCAGGGGAACGTCATCGACATTTACATCGATCGGGTCCTGAAACGAGATGCGAAGCACACCACCGGTAATAACGGCGTCATACGTGGGCAACAGTGTCCGGTCCTTGAAGGTCAGAACAATCCGGCCAAAACCCTGCTCTTGAGACACTTCCAGTTCAACCGGTTCCAACGTATCGGCACGCGCGATCGAGGCAAGTGTAATGAGCGTGACAAGCACCGCAGCCAAGAAGACGGCAACCTGCAGACACACAAATGCTCTCAGTTCGCCCAAGCTTGCGAACTTCATGTGTGCCAGCGATGTGCGGATCCGCCTTGGCAAGTTGTTTTGACCTCGTTTGTCGCCAACCCTGAAGTTTAGATATGTCTTGTTAACGCGCCCTTACGTCGCTTGAAGAGATCAAACTGTTTTTTGCTCAATTCGACGGAATCTTTGGCAAGATTCCACCTGTAGGTGCTTGGGCCTGAACAGGCTGCGCTTCTGGCTCTGGCGGCGTGGAGGACTGGCTGGCGATCGCCACTGTCAACCGCTCCGCCGCCTCCGGTGACATCCGGGCCAGGATATCCGCCATTTTCCGCGGTTTCATCTGGCGCACAACCTTCAACAAGATCGGCAGGCTGAGCCGGTTGAATATGCGCGCCGCATCCTTCGGCTTCATGTTTTCGTACATGGTCACAAGACCGGCGATTTCATTTTCTTCCTGCTGCTTCTTTTCCTCTACGGCTGCGCCGATGCGGGCCTCAAGCTGCTTGAGCTCTTCAACACGTTGCTCGATACGCTCCTCCGTGGCTTGAAGAAGCCGTTCACGGAGATCCAATTGCCCTTCCTGCTTCTGCAGGTTTTCCCTGCGTTTTCCAAGGCTTTCCAAAACGGCGCGCTCAGCTGCGGATCCACCAATTTCCAAACTGTCTGGAAGTACTGGTTGCGCCGGTGGCGGCACGGCTCCTGGAGCCTCGGCTGCCCCGTCTGCGGGCGCAGCTTCTGCATCCGCCGCCGGCTCGGTGTTTTCCTGAGCGATCGCGCCATTGATTGGCAGGCTGCCGGTTTCAGGACCCACAGCAAGTCCCAAAAGCTTCAACCCGAACAGCGCGCTCGCAGCAACGCCCAACAATGGCAACAATCTCAAGTTCATCCGGCAGCGCCTTTACGCATGTTACGGAACTGCTCCAACCGCGCTGTGGCTTCTTCCGCAGCACTGCGAATATCTGAAGCCCTGCTTGGGCGTTTGCGCTCTGGTTCAACAATCGGCGCCCGAGGCGCGCTTGCCTGTTCCATGGCCGCAAACCCCGCCGTTTGCGGGACTGGAGCATTGTGCGGCTGCACTGGATACGGCTCCGCTGCCGGAACCGATTCTCCTTGCGGAGCCGATGACTTTGCCGCTCCCGCAATCTGAGATATCCGCGTAAACACTTTATCACCTTCGCGGATCTGGTCAGCCAAGGCGTTCGACATGGTTTCCGATTCCTTAAGACGCTTGCCAAGCGACTTGTCCGCCTCCGCTGCGGTGGTCTTCAGCCCCAAGATGGCCCGCTCTGCGATCTCGGTCGCTGTCATCAGTTCCGAAATGGTCGCGCGCAGGGTCTGTTCATCTGCCCTCAAGCGCTGCAAACGGCGGTTCAGAATCCAGCAGTAAGCAATCGTGATAACCAGCAGAACTGCAACAAGAGCCTCAATAATCAATCCGATTGGCAGGGATGTCATGGTTGCTCCATTTCGCTCTGCATGGCCCGCTCGAAAGCGGCCAATGTCATCTTCGGCTTGCGCAAATTCTTTGCTACTCGGATGGCAATCGAATCTTCCGTTTTGCCAAGCGTTCCCTCTGTGAGAGGAACATTGCCGCATTTCACAAGTACCGGATCCGACGGTGAGACATCGAAAACCAGTGTTTGCCCTACATCCAGACTGAGCACCCGGCCGAGTGGCAGATAGGTCTCATAAAGAACAGCGTCGACTTCAATCTCTGCGGCATGGATTTCTGTCGCCAAGTGGCCTTCCCAGATTGGATCCCGGCCAAACTTCTCACCCATGAACATCTGGAGCAGCAGATCGCGGATCGGCTCCAGAGTTGCATAAGGCATCATGATTTCGACGGTGCCGCCACGGTCCTCCATATCGATACGCAGTTCGACGAGGATCGCGGCGTTCGCCGGGCGGGAAATCGCGGCAAATCGCGGGTTGGTTTCCAGACGTTCAAGATTGAAATGGACCGGCGACAATGGCGCGAATGCCTGTTCGGCATCCTGCAGGATCAACTGTACCATTTGCTGTACGAGGTTCGTTTCAATCGTCGTATAGGGGCGCCCTTCCACCCGCGCTGCCGTTGTGCCACGGCCGCCGCCGAGCAGGACATCGATGATCGAATAAATGAGGCTTGATTCAACGGTGATCAAGCCAAAACCATCCCACTCCTCTGCCTTGAAGACGCCAAGGATTGCTGGCAGCGGGATCGAGTTCAGATAGTCACCAAAACGCACTGAGCTAATAGAGTCGAGCGACACCTCGACGTTGTCTGACGTAAAGTTGCGCAAGGATGTTGTGGTCAACCGCACCAGACGGTCAAACACGATTTCGAGCATCGGCAAGCGCTCGTAAGACACCATCGCCGAGTTGATCAGCGCGCGGATACCGCTCTGATCGCCAGCGATCGTATCCTCGATGTTGAACCCGAGGAGGTTGTCGATCTCTTCCTGGTTGAGAACACGGTCGGCGCCGCGTGTGGCGTTTTCCAGATCCGGCTCGCTGTCGTCGATCATGGCCGCCCATTGCGCAGCCATATCGTCCGAGCTGCCAGCACCCTGCTCTTCCAGAGCAGCGCCCCAAGCCGCGGCCAGGTCCTCGTCGTCATCGCCGCCTGCGCCTTGCTCCGCTAGAGCAGCACCCCACGCATCAGCCATGTCCTCTTCGGACAGATCGTCATCGTCGTCGGCGTTTGCCATTCATACCATCACTGTACAAGGATTTCCTTGAACAGCACCCCTTCCACTTTCGCCGGATAGACCGACAAGTTGATCCGCCTGAGCAATTCTTCCTTCAAGCGGAACAGGCCTGCAGATCCTTCCAGGTCTGCGGGACGAAGCTCGCGCAAATAGATCTGAAACGCATCGAGAATGCGTGGCAGATACGGTTGGATCTGTTCGATCATTGCGCGGTTTTCGACCTCCAGGGCAATGCGGACCTTCAAGTAGGTCGTGCGGCCCTCGGTCGCCAAATTCACTGTCATCTCCGGCAGGTCATAAAAGACCACTGGTCTCTGCACTTCCTGCGGCGGCACATCTTCTCCCGGCGCGGGCGCGGGCGTGCTGTCTCCCATAAACAGGAAGTAATAAGCCCCCCCTCCAGCAGCGAGCAGAACCACAAGCCCAATTGCCCCGAAGAGAATGAGTTTCTTCTTACCACCACCACCGGCGGCTTCTTCCTCGCCGTCGTCTTCGGCTGCAGCGTTCTCGTCGGCCATGCTGCCCTCCGCTCATGCGTGAGCGCTCGCGCGCGTCTTAAAAATTACTAAAGTGTTAAAGGTTAACGAATGGTTACCAATCCACTTCAGCGAGTCACCGGGCAAAAATTGCCAAGTGGTTAACTTCTGCCGGAATCTCTTGCCGGACGCACCACCCGCTCTCGGGTTTTGCCCAGTTTTCCCAAGGATTTAAAAATTGGCACGGCTCCTGCATTAACCTTAACGGGCGCCGACGTCTGGGGAGGCTGAAGCGTTCATCGGGGAGCAAAGGAACCGTCCATTATGGAGAACGTACATCTCATAGGCCTGTCCCGGCAGTCCGCTCTGCGGAATCAGCTTGATGTGGTCGCCAACAACATGGCGAACATCAACACGACAGGTTTCAAGTCGCAGCGGTTGCTCTTTGAAGAGTATATGATGCCGGTTGCCGAGGCGACAGAGTTTCAGACACCGGACGAAACGCTGTCTTATGTGCTGGATTATCAATCCATCACCGACTTTGACACCGGCGCATTTAAGATGACCGGGAATGATCTCGATCTGGCGATCGAAGGTGAGGGCTTTTTCGTCGTTCAGATGGCTGACGGCACCGAAGCCTACACACGTGACGGCGCATTCGTGATTGATCAGAACGGTCAGCTTGTCACCTCGGATGGACGTCCGGTGTTGACGACAGGTGGACCGATCACCTTCTCGAGCGAAGACGGATCTGTAGAAATCGCCAAAGACGGCACGATCTCAACAGAACTTGGTATTCGCGGCGTCATCCGTGTGGCTGCTTTTGAAGATCCGCAGGAACTCGAGAAACAGGGCGACAACCTGTACCGGGGCGAAAACCCCGGCATCCCGCAACGTTTCAACGTCGTACAGGGCGCTCTTGAGCGCTCGAATGTCGAAGGCGTTTATCAGGTGACGCAGCTGATTGAGGTCACCCGAGCCTATGAATCCATCACCAAAATGCTCAAGGACGTGAATGATCTTCGCCAACAGGCGATCCAGGTCCTTGGAAAACTTGAAGCCTAAGCGCCCTGAGGAGAACGCAATATGAGAGCTCTCTACACCGCCGCGACCGGTATGAAGGCGCAGGAATACAACGTCGAAGTCATTTCGAACAACGTCGCCAACATGCGGACCACGGGCTACAAGAAACAGCGGGCCGACTTTCAGGATCTGTTGTACCAAAACCTGCGGCGCATGGGCACGGAAACATCAGCGGACGGCACCATCGTTCCGACCGGCATCCAAATCGGCACCGGTGTAAAACTGGCTGCCACGGGCCGGGTAATGTCCCAGGGGTCCCTGGAAAACACCGGCAAGGAACTGGACATTGCAGTCCGCGGCGAAGGTTTCTTTCAGATCCAGCTTCCAGGCGGCACTACCGGATACTCACGGGACGGTTCATTCGAGCGGGATCAAAATGGACAGCTGGTGACCATTGATGGCTATCCGCTTGATCCCAACATAACCATTCCGGAAAACACCCGCGACTTGACAGTTGCAGCTGACGGCCGGGTCCAGGGCATTGACGCCGGCGGCGCCACAGTGGAACTGGGACAGATTCAGCTTGCCCGTTTCGTCAACAAGGCCGGTCTTGAAGCGATCGGTGACAATCTGTTTCTTGAGACCGATGCCAGTGGCGCACCGCAAACCGGCAATCCAAACGACGACGGCTTTGGCAGCACACAACAGTACTTCCTGGAAATGGCCAACGTGGATGCGGTGACCGAAATCGCCGATCTGATCTCGGCCCAGCGCGCCTACGAGATGAATTCGAAAGTCATCCAGGCGGCCGACCAGATGTACTCGACCACCACTCAGATCCGCTAATGAGAAAGGCTTAAGTCGATGAAGACCTTAATAATAGCCGCTCTTGGTCTGACATTGGCTGCGCTGACAGGTTTCAGCGCGGCGGCCAATGAGCGCCCGGTTCTGCGATCTCAAGTCATGACCTTGTCGGACATCGTCACGGTTGGGGACTTCTACTCCAACGCCGGAGATGTGGCACAAGTGCCGCTGTTCCGATCCCCTGACATGGGAACCTCGGGCAATGTTCCGGCAGGCACGGTTGCACAACGCGCGCGGGATGCAGGCCTGATCGCAGCGGGTACAGATGGTTTGCGCACTGTCGTTGTTCATCGCGGCGCGACCCGTCTTAACCGCCATCAACTGGAAAATCTCATCCGCAATGATCTGGCCAGGCTCGAGGCTGGCATTGATCCAAACGGGCTCGACATCACCCTTTTACAGGCTCCCAATCAGATACTGGCGGACCCGAAAGTAACGGACCCAGTCCGGATCGACAGGATCAACTGGAGTCGGAACAATGGTCATTTCACGGCCTTCGCCACAGTCGCTGTGGAACACGGCACACGTCCTTTGACCGTGACCGGCACTGCAATTGAGATGATTGACGTTCTTGTGCTCGGCCAGCCGTTGAAGCGCGGCGACATCGTTCAGGAGGCAGATCTCACAACGATCCGCCTTCCGCGCATGAAGGTCAACACCGCAGCTCTCCAGGACAGCAAGAGCATCATCGGAAAGGCTGCCCGTGTGAACCTGCGTCCGAGCCAACCTTTGTCGAGTAAGGACTTTGAACACCCGGTTCTGGTCGAACGCGGCGACAAGGTCACAGTCACCTACAATCTCGGCGCAATGAAACTCACCTCGCGCGCCAAAGCCCTTACAAACGGCGCCAAAGGCGACGTCATTGATGTCATGAATCTCCAATCCCGGCGCGTCGTGCCTGCGACCGTTACCTCCCGCGGCCAAGTAGCTGTTCATGCCGCTCATGCAATTGTTGCAAGCCTGAACCAAGAGGCCAATTAATGTCTATCTCTCGCAACATATCCCTGTTGGGCAGCATCGCCCTTGCAGCACTTGCTGCAGGATGCGGCTCAGCCGACAGGCTGGCAAATGTCGGCCAGCAGCCCGCCCTGAACGCCATTCAGGATCCGACAACAACCCCAGGATACCGGCCGGTTCAAATGCCGATGCCGGAGCCGGTTCAAGCGCATTACAATCCGAATTCCTTGTGGCAATCGGGCAGCAGAGCATTCTTTAAGGATCAGCGCGCAAGCCAGGTTGGCGACATTTTGACCGTTGTGGTTTCCATCGATGAAAAAGCCGAGATCGAAAACGATACAGCCAGAAGCCGGACAGAAACCAACGGCGCGGGCGTTGGCGGTGCACTTGGCAACGCCATCGATACAGTTTTCCTGCCCGCCGGAAGCTCAGCCAGTGACCTCGGGAACGTAAACAGCAGCTCCACCTTTGCCGGTGCGGGTGAAGTCGATCGCGAGGAAGAACTGCGGACAACTGTTGCCGCCGTCGTGACCCAGGTTCTGCCAAACGGCAACATGGTCATTGAGGGGCGCCAGGAAATCCGGGTGAACTTCGAAGTTCGGGAACTGATTGTAGCCGGTATTGTGCGCCCGGAAGACATCACGTCCAACAATACGATTGCCAGCCAACAGATTGCGGAAGCCCGCATAGGCTATGGCGGGCGCGGCCAAATCACCGATGTTCAGCAGCCGCGGTACGGCAACCAGGTCCTGGATATCCTCCTGCCGTTTTAAACCGGCACTCACAACCAGCTCCCCCGGCTGCAGCAGGCAAGTCAGACGTGAAAGGCCTGCAGCAGCTGAACCGGGCACGGCATCTCGCTCCCCGAGTGCCGTGCCCGATTTCTTTTGATCCCGGCGATCGTCATCCTTCACTCAGACATAAAAAAACCTCCCCGTTTCCGGGAAGGTCTTAAAGTCAATTTGGTTTGCGTATGCAGCAAACCGGCCGTTACTGGAAATCAGTCGTCGCGATACACCTTTTCCCGGCGTTCATGCGCTTCCTGAGCCTCAATCGACAACGTCGCTATTGGCCGTGCCTCGAGCCGGCGCAGTGCAATCGGCTCTCCCGTCTCTTCACAGTATCCATAACTGCCATCCGCAATCCGCTCCAGGGCGGCATCGATTTTCGAGATCAACTTGCGTTGGCGGTCACGGGCGCGCAACTCGATAGAACGATCTGTCTCCGAAGATGCACGATCTGCCAAGTCCGGGTGGTTCTGGCTTTCCTCCTGAAGGGTCGCGAGTGTTTCAGCGCTTTCTTTCAGGATCTCATCTTTCCAGGCAAGCAGCTTGTTTTTGAAGTATTCCCGCTGCCTATCATTCATGAACGGCTCGTCTCCCGAGGGTCGGTATTCAGACTCAATATCAACCGTCATCTACAACTCCGGCTTACCGTTATGACGGGCGCAATATATAGGCGCTTCGCGCCGGGGACAACGGTTCATTTGGTAAAATTAGCGTCATAAATTCTGCAATTAATTCAATTTGTTGCGTAAAATTTAGCCAATATCGCGGCTCAGTTTCGACGCCCCCACACCCGGTCAATCCGGGAATCGGCCGAGCTTTGCGAGCTCTACTTTGACCCTGAGTTCGATCTCTTCCAGCACGCTGTCGACCTCCGGGTCGCCACTGGATTGGCGCTTTGAAACTGTCAGCGAAAGCTGTTCCAACCGATCCTCCGAAACATGGCCTGCCAAAAGATCTGCACGGATGGATTCCAGACTGTCCAACAGAGTATGGCCATGGCGCGCAGCTTTCTTGCGGCGCTCGGAGAGTTCATCCACCTCCTGCAGAGCCAGAAGTGCATCTATGCCCTGAATACCTGCCCCACCGGCTGTGGCCTGGGTCTTCGGCTGCTCAGTGGCACCACCAAGGTCCGGCGCAAAATCGCTGCCTGAACTGCTGCTCTTTTTGGCGCCGCGCCCCTGAACCCCGGTTAACGGTTTGCTCCCGGTTATACGCATTGCTCTATCCTACTGTTCTGAACGGCTGACCAACACCAAGTTGCTCCATGGCCTGACAGAATCTGCCCTAAAGGGTAAATGAGTCCGGGCAGGCAAGGCAATATTTGCCGGGCATCTAATGTTAATCATTAACTCTATTCGCCACATTTGCGTGGATATGCTCGCCATTTCCCGGCAAACGGCGCAGAATCCAGCCACTTTAGCGAAGCAATCCGGTCAGACCATCAACTTGGCACGGCTCTCGCATAATGCATCTCGAACCATAGTACCCCTTGGCCGCCAAAATGGCCCATAGATGGATCTGCGTTAAGAATGCGTCGTCTGATCACATTTTTCGAAAACCGCACAGCCCGCATCACACTTGTTGCAGCGGCTCTTATCGGGTTGCAGCTTGCGATCGCAGTTCAGGCTGTTGCGTCTTCGCGGATCAAGGACATTGCGGATTTTGAAGGCATCCGTGAGAACCAGCTGATTGGGTACGGCCTGGTTGTCGGCTTGAACGGCACCGGCGACAGCCTCAACAACACACCCTTTACGCAGCAAAGCTTGCAAGCGATGCTGGAACGGCTCGGTGTGAACACACGAAACATCCCGCTCAACACCAACACGGTCGCAGCCGTAATGGTCACGGCAAACCTGCCGCCGTTTTCCACCCAGGGCACTCGGATAGATGTCAACGTCAGTGCGCTCGGGGATTCTTCATCCCTTCAGGGAGGTACTTTGCTGGTCACTCCCCTCGTTGGGGCCGATGGTGAAGTCTATGCAATCGCTCAAGGATCTGTCGCTATCGCCGGTTTCACCGCACAAGGTGACGCTGCATCAATAACTCAAGGCGTGCCCACAGCTGGCCGGATCGCAAATGGCGGCCTCGTCGAACGGGAACTGGATTTCAAGCTGGCCTCTTTGACCAATGTTCGTCTGGCTCTGCGCAACCCGGATCTCACCACGGCACGCCGGGTGGCTTTGTCAATCAACGAACTGATCGGTATGCCGACGGCAGAACCTGTCGACCCGGCAACGGTCCAGTTGGAACTGCCGCGCCAATACGATGGCAATATTGTTGACCTTCTAACCGATATCGAGCAATTGATCATTGAACCAGATCTCGCTGCAAAAGTTGTCATAAATGAAGCCTCCGGCATCATCGTCATGGGGCAGGACGTCAAGGTTTCGATGGTAGCTGTTGCTCAAGGCAACCTGACCGTAACGATCGCTGAGACCCCGGAAGTCGTGCAACCCCTGCCCTTCGCCAACGGCCAGACCGCAGTGGCGCCGCGCACCGAATTGAACGTGAATACCGATCCCGATGCCAAACTGGCAATTGTTCCCGGTACCGTAACCTTGAAACAACTTGTCGATGGATTGAACGCTCTCGGAATCGGTCCGCGGGACATGATCTCAATCCTTCAGGCAATCAAGGCTGCCGGTGCCCTGCAAGCAGAAATCGAGGTGCTCTGATGGACTTGCCACTTGCTCCCTCAATGCCCCGCTCCAACCCTCTGGATGTCCTTCAAGGTGTGAACCCGAGCGACAAGTCCGCCGCGCGCGCCGCAGCAGAAGAATTTGAAGCCGTGTTTTTAAACAATATGCTCCAAAGCATGTTTTCCGGTCTTGAGAACGGCGGTGCCTGGGGTGGCGGAACCGGATCAGACGCCTGGCAAAGCATGCTGGTCGATGAGTATGCCCGTACAATTTCGGCTGCCGGCGGCGTCGGAATCGCAGATAGTGTTGAACGTGAACTGCTTGCTTTGCAGGAAGGTGCCCAATGACCGCACAACCAGATACCAGCAGCCTTCCCTTTTCTCTAGACCGGCCGACGAGCAGACAAGAAGCTGAAAACTTTTGCTACGCATTGTCCGGCACGATGGAGGCGCTTCTGTCCGTGATCGAAATGGAAACTGATCTGGTCCGGGCAGGAAAGCTGAAGGAAGCCGGTGAACTGCAAGCCGACAAGGCCCGTTTGATCCATGAATATACCCGCGGAATGATGTCGGCAAAGGATCATGCTGTTGCTCTGGGCAACCTTGCGCCGGCTGCGACCCAATCCTTGCGCCGCCAGCACGGCGAGTTCCAGCCTGTACTGCGCATCAACTTGGCCGTTCTGGCAACTGCGCGCGAAGTGACCAACAACATCGTCTCTTCCGTCGCAAAGGCTGTTGGGGCAAAAAATGCTACTGCACCGACCACTTACGGCCGGACGGGCGCATCCCCGGATGGTCCGAAATCTGCTCAGGGTATCGCAGTGAACCAATCACTGTGACAATCCAGCTGAGCCTTGATGTTTTCCTCAAGGTCCAGTTTTAGGTGCAGATTCGAACTGAGAGACGCGGGCTTGAAAACGAATCAAAAATGGTCACAAGAAGATAAATCCAACCCCTTAAAATTCTAACTATTCCGTTAACAGAAGATTCATTCCCTTACGTTATTTTTGTCACTATCGGGTCATAGTATGACGTTACCCGGAGGGCAAAATGGATACCGCATTAGTCCGGCCTCCATCGCCGACATATACGGCGATCACGCCGGTGACACGCGCCCCGGAAAAAGATCAACCGGCAAGTTCTACGGATTTGCCGGCGGAGGACACTGTCCGTCCTTCTGCAGATTCATCTGGATCTCAACGGGCTGCGACAAACGAACAGAATAGGGCCAGTGAAGGCCGCGCTGATCAGTCTGCACTGGAGCGTTACACGCCACCCGTGACACGCCAGAACGTGTTCGACGAAGATAGCGAAAGCGTCATCTACGTCGCGACCAACACGGAAACAGGCGATGTCATTCGCCAGATTCCGAGCGAAACTCTGCTGAGGCTGCGTGCCTACAGCGAAACGGTTGCCGCTTACCGGACCCAGGTCGAAGAACAGCAGCGCTCAAGCTCTGAAGACGAAGCCGTTCAACGCACTGTGTAAACCACGGTTGAACGGCTCGTTCTGGACCCATGCTTCATGGGGCACGGATATCTATTTCCAGTTTCCAAAACATCACAATCTGAACTGCTTTGTCATTTGATGAGCTCCCGCATCGTGTCGAGCCTATCGCCCGGGTAGAAGCTTGTCATTCCCACTGAGACCGCAGTTCCCGTTGCCGACAGTCCAACCGGCTTTGCAAGTATCCATCCGAGCGTGATCGACCGCTCCCCAGGTCTCCCCTCAATCAGCCGTCGCCAAAATCAAAACCAACATCGGTCAGCTACGGGTTGGAACAGTCTAAGAAAATCGTTCGAAAGAGAACGTTAGGCCGCTCGGCTAAAGCACTCACTCCCAAAAACACAGCAGTCTTCCTTGCAGAAACGGCTCGTTTCAGCCAAATTAAGACTGTAGGACTTTGTTAACCTTAATTTCTGCTAACCGTATTTTTTACATTGTCATTAATACTTATAGTCTTTCTTGGTCGGTGATCCCCAGGACGGGAATCTTGTTTTGCGTTTTTCCAAGGAAGGAAAAGAAATGTCCGACATCACCCTCACCAATGCCGTACGGGCCAACCTCAACACTCTGACTTCGACCGCTAAAATGATGTCAGATGTTCAGAACAAGCTGGCGACCGGCAAGAAGGTGAACTCCGCGCTCGACAACCCGAATTCATTCTTCACGGCAAAAGGCCTGGAGAACCGCGCGAGTGACCTCAGCACCCTGCTCGACGACATGGGCCAGGGTGTGCAGACACTGAAAGCAGCAGACAAAGGTATTTCCGCGATCTCCGATCTGGTCGATGCAGCCAAGGCAAAAGCCAACCAGGCGCTGCAAACGTCAGACAAGGCTCAGCGGGCCCAGTACGCGAAGGAATACAACGACCTTCTCGGCCAGATGGAAGATCTGGCAAAAGACTCAAGTTACAAGGGCAAGAACCTGCTCGCTGGATCCGGCAACGATTTGTCAGTGACATTCAACGAAGACGGATCTTCCAAACTGGATATCTCCGCCGTCGACTACACCGATGTTGCAAGTGACACCGGCCTGGGTCTTAAGGACCTCAGTGTTACATCCTCTTCCTCGAACGCAACCCTGGAAATCGCCGCTGATGCGGCAACCAACGGTACTTTGCTTACGGCCCATTCGGGCTTTAGCGCCGGGGATACCCTTACCGTCACCGATAAGGACGGCAATCAAGTCGGCACTGTCGCCATTGACGCCACCACTACTGTAAACGGCTTGGCAACATCGCTGAACGCCATGACCGGCATCACTGCCTCCTATACCGTAGCAACTGGTGACTTATCGTTTGGCGGAGAAGGCGTAACGCTTTCCAAAGGGTCAAGCGAGCTCGCTTTTGGCGGATCCATCAGTGACTTTGATACCGACGCGAAAATCGAAGCATCACTGACTGCCCTCAAATCGGCACAGGATACTCTACGAGCCCAAGCCTCCACGTTCGGTACCAACCTATCGATCGTCGAAAACCGACAGGACTTCACCAATTCCCTGATCAACACGCTTCAGGAAGGCGCTGGTGAATTGACGCTTGCTGACACGAACGTGGAAGGCGCGAACCTCCTGGCACTGCAAACGCAGCAACAGCTGGCGTCCACTTCCCTGTCCATGGCATCGCAGGCATCACAGAACGTGCTGCGACTGTTCTAAGGCAGCCTGCACTCACGCTCACGGGGTTTTAAGAGAAATGCCCTGAGTTGATGCAGACCATTGAAAAGAATAAAGTTTCAGGCGACGGGGTGTAACCCCGCCGCCCACACGCATTTACTTTACGTTATCCATAACGCCCGTTAACCATGTTTGTTTAGATTCCGTTTCCAGATTCAGCCGTTTGATGTGCACCGGTCCCAGGAAGGGGCTGTGTATCTCGTGTTCCTAGAAAGGAAACAAAATGGCTGACATTACTTTGTCCAGCGCGGTTCGTGCGAACCTCAACACCCTACAGCAGACCGCATCTTTCATGTCCGATGTCCAGAACAAACTGGCCACCGGTAAAAAGGTGAATTCTGCGCTCGACAATCCGGGCAACTTCTTCACAGCATCTGCTCTTAATGCTCGCGCTAGCGACCTTGGTGGTTTGCTTGATGACATGGGCCAATCGGTCAACACCATCAAGGCGGCCAACGACGGTATCACCAGCATCACCAAGCTGGTTGAATCCGCAAAAGCAAAAGCCAACCAGGCGCTTCAGACGGGCAGCCAGTACGAGCGGAAGCAATTTGCTGCTCAGTACAACGAACTGCTGACGCAGATTGAAGATACTGCAAAGGATGCGGGTTATAAGGGTAAAAACCTGCTGGCCGGTACAGGCAACGATCTTCGGACCATCTTCAACGAAGACTCCACGTCCAAACTGGATGTTTCCGCTGTTGACTACACCGACACAACCCTGTCTACCGGTCTGAACCTGTCCGACTTGGCAGAAGGCCAAGGCGGCGCGACTGCGTTCAACCTGAGCGGTGGTAAGACAACCATCACCCTCACAGGTGCCGATGGCTCCTTGAATTCCAGCTCCACGTTGAGTGAATCCACAGCGATTTCGACAACGACAACGCTGCAGTTCATCAACAACGTTGAAGCAACGGCCCCGGCCGTAATTGCCGGTTCACAAGTCACAGCAGGTGCTACAGTCCAGGATCTCGTAAATCAGCTGAACTCCACAGAAGGTGTTCGGGCTGAATTCGACGAGACCAACGGACAGTTGACCATCTACAGCAACGAAGACTTGATTATCAACGATACAGCCGCAGCTTCAACTTCAGTTGCCATCACGATCGGGTCTTCTGCCGAGGTAGATGCATCTGCGTTGACGTCAGGTTCAACACTGACGGATAGCGGCTCCTTCTCTCTTGGCGATACCATCACACTGACCGATGGTAACGGCTATGAGTTAGGTTCGTTTGAAGTTGAAGCATCGTCTACAGTTGATGATCTGAACACGTTCATCAACGACTTCAATGGCGTGAGCTCAAGCTTCTCTGGTGGCCGGATCAGTGTTACATCTGAAACCGACCTGACAATCAACTCCAAGCGTTCGGGTTCCAACAACACGGACTTTGCGAGTGAAGCCTTTTCGGCAACAACCAACGGCTCATTCAGCATTAATGCGCTTTCTGACTCCGGCTTTGCGACGGACACCGCAATCAACCGGACACTGAGCAAGCTCAACAATGCGCTCGGCAACCTGAGAACCCAGGCATCCGAGTTTGGTACCAACTTGTCCATCGTTGAAAACCGTCAGGACTTCACCCGGAGCCTGATCAACACGTTGGAAGAAGGTGCCGGTAAGTTGACGTTGGCGGACACCAACGAGGAAGGCGCGCGGCTCTTGGCACTGCAGACACGTCAGCAGTTGGCCTCGACCTCACTGTCCTTCGCATCTCAGGCAGACCAGAACGTTCTGCGTCTCTTCTAAGACAGAAAGTCTTAAGCACGATCTGGAAAGGCGGGCCCCGGCCCGCCTTTTTCTTTTTTGACTCATGATTTTTGAGAATACTCGCCCGATAGAACTGCCGTCTTATCCTGACAGACGCGCCTCCCCACCTCTTCCGCATAGCCCCTGAGCCCGCCGGACCGTCTGGAAGATTGCTTCCTGCAGGTCGTTAAACCTCTGTTAACCATAGAGTGCGAGACATTATTTATTGTTATTTTTAACAATGTAATTTCTGACGCTTCAGGAAGAGGCGTCACGACCCCAGGAAAGGGATCTTGAATGTCTGACATTACCCTGTCGGCTGCCGTAAGGCAGAATCTGCTTACTCTCCAATCCACTGCTGATTTCATGTCCGGCGTCCAGAACAAGCTGGCGACCGGCAAAAAGGTGAACTCGGCCCTGGATAATCCGAATTCCTTTTTCACAGCTTCCGGCCTCAATGCCAGGGCAAACGACCTCGGCACTTTGCTCGACGACATGGGCCAGTCCGTGCAGACAATCAAAGCTGCGGATAAGGGGATTACGACCATCACAGAGTTGGTGAAATCTGCAAAAGCAAAAGCAAACCAGGCTCTACAAACACAAAGTCAATACGAGCGAAAACAGTTTGCTGCGCAATACAATGATCTATTGAAACAGATCGAAGCTGTTGCCAAGGACAGCTCATATAAGGGCAAAAACCTTCTGGCCGGCGCAGGCAACGACTTGACCACCATCTTCAACGAAGACGGAACATCAAAGTTGACCATGGAGGCTGTCGACTTTACGCAGACAGAACTTTCCACCGGCTTGAACCTAACTGATCTCGTTGAAGGACAAGGCGGCGCGACGGCATTTAACATCACCGGAGGCAAGGTGGAACTGACCCTCACCGGTGCAGATGGCGCTTTGAACTCAAGCTCACGACTTCATGAATCCAGCGGCATCACAACAACCACTTCGCTGAGTTTCGTCAAATTTAACGAATCCGGAACTCCGGCGCTCATGGGCACGAACGTATCCGCGTCCGCAACCGTTCAGGATTTCATCAACGAGTTGAATAAAGCGGAAGGTGTACGCGCTGAGTTTGATGAGAAAACCGGCAAACTGACCATTCTAAGCAACGACAAGTTCCGGATTTCTGACGCAGGCGTTGGTGCCGCGACTGCCATTACGCTTGGAAATGCAGCCGATGTAACGGCCGCTGCCTATAACACACTTACTGCAAAGCTTGTCGATAGCGCCTCCTTTGCAGTCGGGGACACACTCACATTGACTGACGGCAACAACTATGAACTCGGATCTCTGGAAGTTGGCGCAGACACAACAGTTGGAGACCTGGTCAACTTCGTCAATGACTTCCAAGGAGTAGATGCCTCGTTTAACAAAGCCACGGGCCGGTTCAGTATTTTGGCAGAGACGGATTTGACATTGGCGAGCGAACGCAATGGCGCGAACAACACCGACTTCAATGCTGAGAATTTCAATGCAAACAATGACGGTGTCGTCTTGTCGGCATTGGAGGATTCCAGCTTTGCTACAGACAGCGACATCAACCGCGTCGTTGACCGCTTGAACAACGCGCTTTCCACTCTGCGGTTCCAA
Organism: Roseibium sp.; assembly: GCF_965276855.1. GTDB lineage: Bacteria > Pseudomonadota > Alphaproteobacteria > Rhizobiales > Stappiaceae > Roseibium. The sequence continues at coordinate 4,337,586 of NZ_OZ255700.1, read as the reverse complement.
GCGTCAGAGTTCGGGACGAATCTTTCAACGATCCAGCATCGGCAGGATTACACCACCGCCATGATAAATACGCTTCAGGAAGGGGCTGGAGAGCTAACGCTTGCAGACACAAATATGGAAGGCGCAAACCTTCTGGCTCTGCAAACTCGTCAGCAGTTGGCGTCAACGTCCCTCTCCTTTGCTTCTCAGGCTGATCAGACGGTTCTATCCTTGTTCTAAGTCCAAACAGCTGTCGTCAGACAGTCCTAAATCACTTGGATTTCCAGAAAACGGGCCCATCGGCCCGTTTTTTTTGCCTGTTTCAAATTCCCTATTCCCTCCCCCTCAAACAGCCGTAAAAGCCAGCAATTCAGCCAAAAAACATGTTAACGACAACACTTCCGGGCATTATAAACATTGTTATTTATTACAATATATTTGGAAGTTATTCTCTAAATTAATTGATATTTTTTACAATGACTGGAAACGGCTTTACTTTCCACCACCTGCATATTTCAAGTTTTTTACCATTGATTAAGGTTAACAAGGAATTCTGATACCAACCTGCTCAGGAAGAGCAGCTGAACATATGACCCAGGAAAGGGATTATTGATGTCAGGCATTACGCTTTCGGCTGCCGTCCGGCAGAACCTGCTTACCCTCCAAAACACCTCTATCTTGACCGCTGATGTCCAGAACAAACTGGCCACGGGCTTGAAAGTGAACTCTGCGCTCGACAATCCGGGCAACTTCTTCACGGCATCTTCGCTGAATTCACGCGCCAGCGACTTGAGCTCATTGCTGGATGACATGGGCCAATCGGTCAACACCATCAAGGCAGCCAACGACGGTATCACCAGCATCACCAAGCTGGTTGAATCCGCAAAGGCAAAAGCCAACCAGGCCCTGCAAACCCAAAGTCAGTATGAGCGGAAGCAATTTGCAGCGCAGTACAACGAACTGCTGACGCAGATTGAAGACACAGCCAAAGACTCCAGCTATAAGGGCAAAAACCTTCTTGCAGGCTTGGGCAACGATCTGCGGACAATCTTCAACGAAGACGCAACATCCCGCCTGGACATTTCTGCCGTAGACTTCACAGAAACCTCTCTGTCCAACGGCCTCAACCTGTCGGACCTTGCGGAAGGTGAAGGGGGGGCAACCGCGTTCAACCTGAGTGGCGGCCAGACCACTATCACCCTCACTGGTGCCGATGGCTCTTTGAATTCCAGCTCCACGTTGAGTGAGTCCACAGCGATTTCGACAACGACGACGCTGCAGTTTATCAACAACATTGAAGCAACGGCGCCGGCCGTAATTGCCGGTTCTCAAGTCACAGCAGGTGCTACAGTCCAAGATCTTGTTAATGAATTGAACTCCACGGAAGGTGTTCGGGCTGAGTTCGACGAGACCAACGGACAGTTGACCATCTACAGCAACGAAGACTTGATTATTAACGATACAGCCGCAGCTTCAACTTCGGTTGCCATCACGATCGGGTCTTCTGCCGAGGTCGACGCTTCCGCGCTAACTTCAGGTGCGACACTGATCGGCAGTGGTTCCTTTAAGGCCGGCGACACTATTGCGCTGACTGACGGCAACAACTACGAACTCGGCTCCCTTGAAATCGAGGCCTCAACAACCGTCAACGACTTGGTCAACTTCATTAATGATTTCAATGGAGTGTCGTCTAGCTACAACAACACAACAGGCCGTTTGAGCATTACGTCAGAAACTGATCTGACGGTACAAAGCAGCCGTGCAGGCGCCAACAATACCGACTTTGCCAGTGAAGCGTTTGCGGCGACGACAAATGGACAGAAGTCCCTGTCCGCCCTTTCAGACTCCGGGTTTGCCACGGACAATGACATCAACCGGGTTCTCACCAGGATCAACAATGCGTTGAACAACCTGAGAACACAGGCATCCGAGTTTGGTACCAACCTCTCGATTGTTGAAAACCGGCAAGATTTCACCAGATCGATCGTGAACACACTCCAAGAAGGTGCGGGCAAACTAACCTTGGCAGACACGAACGAGGAAGGTGCAAACCTGCTTGCTCTGCAGACTCGGCAGCAGTTGGCCTCGACCTCCCTGTCCTTCGCCTCTCAGGCGGATCAGACCGTACTGTCCTTGTTCTAAAAAGCAGAATCAGTCTCGCGTCAAAAGCGACAGAAAAATCAGAAACGGCGGGTTCGACACCCGCCGTTTTTGTTACCTGATTACAATTACTTTGAAGACAGTCAAAATTTTTGCTCGTAAATTCAAAGCGTTAAAAGAAAGCTTTTGGTAACTTTTATTTAAATAACGTTAATCCGTGCATCACCGATTAACTTTCCGTTTAGATTTACAGACACAGTCCACTCCTGCGCATTGAATGCGGTGGCGGCCTGTACGAGTACTGAACAGGAAATGCGGTGAAGCCAGATGCCTGATATTGTTCTTTCCAGCGCGGTTCGCGATAACCTCCTGTCACTGAAAAAGACAGCAGCATTCCAGGAAACAACTCAGAACCGCCTTGCAACCGGCCTTAAGGTGAATTCGGCGCTTGATAATCCGAATTCCTATTTCACGGCGCAATCCCTAAACGACAGAGCAAATGATTTGTCCAATCTCTTGGACAATATGGGGCAAGCCGTTCAGACACTCCGGGCGGCTGACGACGGTATCACCTCGATTACCAAGCTTGTTGAGTCCGCAAAGGCGATCGCAAACCAGGCGCTGCAGACTTCGAGTGAATACGAGCGACGGCAGTTTGCGATCCAGTACAACGCCATCCTTGAGCAGATCGAAGACATGGCCAAGGATTCCGGCTATAAAGGCAAGAACTTGCTTGCCGGTGCCGGGAACGAGCTGGAAGTCATCTTCAACGAGGACAGCACCTCCAACCTGACAGTCAACCCGGTCGACTTTACCGATACAACGCTCGACGCAGGTCTTAATCTGGACGATCTGGCCACCGGTGCAAGCGGCACATCCTCATTCAACTTGTTCGGTGGCAGCGGTCAACTCACTCTCACGGGCCTTCAAGCATCTTCCAACCTTACTGATCTGGCTGCTTTTGCCGATAACAACCACGTCATGATCTCAGATGGGTCTACCACGACCACCTTGACTGTGGGTGTCGACATAGTGACCGTGCAAGATTACGTCGATGCACTCGACAACTTGTCAGGTGTCCATGCTTCATTTAACGAAACGACTGACTCCATCACGCTGGTTACCGGCCTAAACAGTAACGTCACAATAACAAAAGACAACAATGGTGGCGGCAGCGCATCTGATGGTGGCATCACCGCCGGTACGACAACAATAACGGCCGGCGCCCTCTCCTCCACAGCGACGCTAGTTACCTCAGGTGGTTTTAAGGCCGGTGACACGATCACAATAACGGATGGTAACAGTTTTGAACCAGCTTCACTCGAAATTGACGCCGAAACGACCGTCGATGACCTGGTAAAACTAATAAACAACGTGAAAGGTCTTGATGCGACTTTTTCGGGAGGCAGTATCAGCCTAATCGGTGAAGTGTCGTTCAACATTTCCAGTGACAACACTGATTTTAACCGAATGCGCTTGGCATCGGCCTCAGGGACAGTTGCCTTGAGCGCAACTGCGTCAGAGTTTAAGACTGACACTGACATTGAGCGCACACTTCAGGCGATCAATGCGTCACTGGATGAACTTCGAACCTCGGCTCGAAGTCTGGGGACCGCGCTATCCACAGTTGAGATCCGAACGGATTTTACCCAAAATATCATCAATACGCTTGAAGTCGGCGCTGGAGACCTCACAATCGCGGATATGAACGAGGAAGGAGCCAATATGCTGGCCCTTCAAACCCGCCAACAGTTGTCTTCGACAGCTCTGTCCCTGGCAAACCAGGCAGAACAGAGCGTGTTGAGTCTGTTCGGCTAATTAAATGAGCCGGAAACGGCAGGTTTCGGAGGACAGCGTTAACCTATTTGTTAACGTTTGGCTCCGATACTCAACGCTGGAGGTCAAGAAATGGCTCTCAAAGTCGAGTTAAAGCCGGGTGAACGGATCATCATTGGTGAGAGCGTAATAACCAATGACAATCAAAGGACCCGCTTGTTCATCGAGGGCGAGGCGCCGATTCTCAGAGAGAAGGACATTCTCACACCTGAAACCGCGGATACGCCAGCCAAGCGCGTCTATCTCGCTGTTCAGTTGATGTATTTATCCACCGACCTTGAGAGGGTTAAGGAGAGTTACTTTACCCTGGTCAATGATATTGTGAAGGCCGCGCCGAGCACGATTCCCTATGTCACAAGGGTAAGTAACTCGATCATATCCGGATCCTTCTACAAGGCACTGAAAGAAGCTCGTAAGCTCATTGAGTATGAAGGGACGCTGATCAGTCATGTACAAACAGGCAGCTCAGGCCTATCAGAAAACCAGCCAGGCGGCGCCGGTATCGCCGCGGGAACTGGAAGCGACTCTGCTGATGAAAGCCGCAGCCCGGCTCCAGCTGATCAAGGATGAATGGGACGACCTTTCCCTCGCAGAGGTCGACGATGCGCTGATCTACAACCGCAAACTCTGGACGGTTCTTGTGACTTCTGCGACGAGCGACGAAAGTTCCTTACCGCAAGAGATCAAGAACAACATCGGATCCTTGGGCGTTTTCGTCTTCAAACAGACGATGAACGTGATTACGACTCAAGATCCGGAAAAGCTTGGTTCGCTGATCAACATCAACCGGACGATTGCCGAAGGTCTTCGGGCAAAGCCTGAATAACTTCATCGATACTGGGAACCAAAAAAGCCGGCGCAATTGCGCCGGCTTTTTTGGTTCGAGTTGAATTAATGGTATTACCTTAGGAAATCAGCCAGGCTCAGATTGAACACGATCGAAGATGCATTATAGGAGACTTCAATGTTGGTTCTGAGCTGCAGGATTTCCGCCGCAAGACGGTCCTGATCGATGCCTTCGATCTCCCCGATCGTCGCCTCATAGGTATTCACCACTTGTATATGGCGCTGATCCGTAAGGCTGGACGTTCGGTGAGCGATGGCAATGTCCGTCGAGATGTCCACGATGCCTGACTGATCAATTCCGGGCGGCTGCAGGATGGCCCGGAGATCAGTTGAAAGCGCATTGTAATATTCTTCATCCAACTGAGCGCCGCCTGAGAAGTCCGCAGCAGCAAATGTAGCAAGTGTTTGCACAAGCTCTTGGAGCGGTTTCTCGTTGGCCCGCACGCCATACTCAACCGTCAAATTGGTATCGATGATCGCGTTCTTGTCGGTCCGGGGATCTGTTGTGGTCGTGTTCCGTCCTGTGTACCAAGAAACGGTGTCGGTTGCGCCAGACGTCAGCGCCGTAGCAGTCGTGAAAGTCGGACCTGCAACCCTCTGCGGAACTTCGCCGTTGTATGTGCTGAAGAATTCATTCGATGCCCAAGTATCAGACGCAGCTTTCAATGTCGTCTTTGCGGAATCTTCCAATTCCTTAGCGATCGCGTCGCGGAGATTTTGCGCGGTTACGGCCAAATCAGCCCCTATAGCAAAGGTCCCTTCCGCTTCATTGGAGGCCGCTGCGGTCAAAGTTATTTTCGTCGTCTTGGTGTGATCCGGAGGCAGCGTCAACGTGATTTCGATCTGTTCGCCGAGGGTGGGTTGTCCGGTAAACTGGACATCGAACGTATCGGGATCCCCTCCTCCGGGTCCAGTCAGTGTCACGTTTGTCAGCGTCGACGTTACCGAAGAAATGTCAAAACCGAAGTCATGCGTTCCATCTTCTGCTATCGTGAATGTGGAATCCACAGGCCCAGGAGTTGTCGTCAAGGCCGACACGGTCATCCGGCCATTATTGAGGGCGCCGAGATTAGCCTGCGAGAACTCACTCATGTAGGTCTTCAGGCCTGAAAGCCCGTTTGCACCATCCATGATCACATCGATAGCCTGGACCGGATCTGAGATGGCATCCGTACCGCCGAACGGATAATAGCCGGCAACCTCTGTGTTCAGGATATTCAGAGCCTCGTTTAGCAAAAGCTCTGCTCTTGATTGGGTCTGGGTCTGACCATCGCTCTGGATCACGAAGTCATTGGTATCCATCGCCGATTTGGCATCACGCCGAATATCTTCCAACCGATCCAGTGACACGGTCATGGCTTCGAGATGAAGATTGGAGATGGTGATCGTCTCTTGATAGGACTCGATCAGGCTGACTTTTTGCGTCAACTGGATATCGAGAAGGCGCCGGTCGCCGATCTCACCATAAGTGCTGCCGACCTTTCCGCTCGCCAACTGTGTTGTCTTCTCAGTGAGCTTGTCATTGAGGTTCAGCAACTGGCTGGTGAGGTAACTCCGCGACGTTGAGATGGATGATACAGGCATACTCTACCTCACTACGTTCAGGAGTTCTTGCATCAGATCATTGATCGTCTGCATGACGCGGGCATTAGCTGAATAGGCGTTTTCAAGCTGCACCAGGAAAGCCATTTCCGCATCGAGATTGACCGAGTAGCTCTCCTCGTACCGGATCGCCAGGTTGAGCGTCAGAGCCTCCTTGGAATCCGAATAAGTCTTTGCGTCCGCAGCCTGATTACCCTGATAGGCAACCGTCTGGTTGATGTAATCCAGAACAGTTCCCTGAAACGGGCTGGTACTGCTGCCCAGCCCGGCCGCCGGGTCGAAATAGGCGGTATCGTTGGTCAACGCGTTCAGAAGATATTGAGCGCGGGCCGGATCGTTTTCGGAGTTTGCTGTTGGGGTCGTCTGGTAATTGACGAGCAAAGAACTGTCTGCAAGCAAAGCCGAGTTTACACTGATGCCATTCGCAAACCCAACCCGTTGCCCGCCATTTTCCGGTGCATCAGTGAAGATTTCTGTGCCGTTCCGCTGATCTACAAAGATCGACAGCCCCAATCCCTGATCCGTGTTTGCCGTCGGGGTAATGTTCGCTGACAAGCTCTGGACCGTTGTGGCATTTGGTAAAGTCGTGCTGTCACCGAGAACCCGAAGGTTGTTACTGCCATCATTTGAAACCTGTAGGTCAGGCGCCGCGGTTCCGAGCGCCGCAATGATGTTCGTGACGTACGTAGCCGGTGTGCCGCTGGAGATGTCTATACCCACGACCGTGTCATTTGGGTTGGTCGTTGCGGTATTGGCCAGCGGCAACAGTGTTGGGTCACTGACAGCCATGAGCGTGATGGTCTGGGACTGCCCAGCCGAGTTCGTATACTCCAGACTGATCGTATTGCCGGACTGAAGACCGGATACCGGAAGGTCAAAGCCGGTATCCGGACCAACGGTCGCAGCCGTGCTGGCCTGGGTTACGTTGGAAAACGCGAGGGACAGCTCAGCTGCGATCGTATCCAGCTGTTTTTGCGCCTCTATAAGAACATCATCGCGCAACTCCATGGTTGCGACCATAAGGCCGGTGCCAATGGTGCGATCGCGACCGGTTGAACCGGCAGGTACAATATCGAACTGGGCACCGCCTGCCGTCGTCGCGACAATAGCGTTGCCTTGTTGATCGGCTCCCAATCTGTTTGTCTGTTGAAAAGCAAGTGTGGCTGCCTCGCCGTCAGAGAACAACGGCTGACCGCTTTTAGTTTGGATAAACAGCGTATTCGTGGTCGTTTTGCTTACATTGAGATCCAGATAGCCGGAAAGCTGTTCAACGAGGCGGTCGCGTTCGTCTTCCATTTCCGAGCTCGAAACGCCAGCCTGTGTGGCATCGCGAATGGCCGCATCGATTGATTCAATGCTGGACAAAAGACTGTTCACGGTCTCTGTCTGACGAGCAAGCGCTTCGTCCGCTTCCTGGCGCAAGTCTGCGATCTGCTGGTAGGAAGAATTCAACTCCCGTGCCATCGCATCAGCTGCAGCCACCACTTCCTGCTGTGCCGCGTAATTGCCGGGCTGATTGACCATCGACGACAAAGCCGCAGTCAACTCCCCTGCCAGGGCTGATAGGCCAGTCTGATCACCAATCGTGCCGAAGATATCGTCGAGCCGGTCGGTAAATGCAGCAATCTGTTTGCCGTAGTTCGTATCAGCGAGCGAGTTGAAATAGTCTGACTGAATCTCTTCGTTGATGATCCGGCTGATCTCATTGGAGACAAGGCCGGCAACGTTCCCCTCGCCGTCGAAGTAGGCGTTTGCTGTGACGGTTTTCTTGGAATAGCCGGCCGTATCAGCGTTTGCGATGTTCGATGCGGTGACATCGATCTGCCGCTGATTGAATGCGATGCCGAAAACCGCTGTGTTCAGGGCGCTTGTAAGTCCCATTGCGGCTACTCCTTGGAAATACTCAGAAAGGGAAGTGCCGGCGGACTATGCCGCCGGCTTTTTTGGGTTACCGGACCATGTTCAAGGCGCTGTCCAGCATCTCGTCTGCAGACGTGACGATCCTGGAGTTTGCCGAATAGGCCTGCTGCGTGATGATCAGTTTGGAGAATTCATCTGCGATATCAGCATTCGAAAGCTCAAGAGCATTTGAAATGACTGCCCCGCCTCCTGAAAGGTCGGCATCACCCGAGTCGGATGTTGCGGCAAATCCGGCACCATCCACACGCCGAAGGTTTTGTTCTGCCCGGAAGGTTGCAAGAGGTATCTCGTAGAGCGCCCGGGTCTGATTGTTGGAGTAGCTCGCGATCACCCGGCCAGATTCATCGATGGCGATGTTCGTGAGTTCGCCGGCGGCATAACCGTTCTGGTTCAGGTTGACCGATGTCGCAATCCCGTCCGGATCAGCAAACTGCGTCAAAGACCCGTTTGCAAAGGAGATGGTTATGCTGTCCGCGGCATTGGCGGCAGTACCAGCCGTGACACCGCCAACCGTGATGGTATCAAGCGTGAAGTTTGAGGTACCATCGGTCGTAACACCGAGACCTGCCGTTGCGCCTGTAGTGGCAATAGTAGTCACCTGCCCGGTACCATCAAAGGTGACGTCGCCAACTTTATAGTAGGACGTCCCAGTCTCTCCGCCTGTATCGATATACATGCTCCAGACTTCAGCCCCGGCAGTGTTATCAACCTTGGCCCATCGGACGTTGAGCGGCACTTCAGAACCATTTGAATTGTAAGCTGTAACAGCCCCGCCGGAAATTGAAGACGCCAGAAAATCCGCTTCGAGAGTGCCGGTATCCCCGATTTCGGTCGCACCCAAGTTTGGCCCCGGCGCACCGTTAGTACCGTTGTTCAGGAGTTCAGAGTTTGCGGTATTTGCGTCATAGTTTGTCGTTGCAGGGACCCGCGGCAAACTCGCCTGATAATTGACTGTTGTGGTCGCACTCGCCGCCAGAGGCTGGCTGTTGATCTGAATGACAGACGGATTGTCACCAACAGGGTTACCGGTTGTCGGATCAAGCGGGAAACCCTTCAGGTAATAACCGGACTGATTGACGAAGTAGCCCTCCTTGTTGACTTCAAAGTCCCCGGCGCGAGTGTAGAATGTATCGTCAGCAAAGGTTGTTGAACCGTCGACGAAATCAGCAGCCTGCGTGACGACAAAATACCCACTGCCATTGATCGCCATATAGGTATCGACCTGACTGGAAGAGATGTCGCCAGCAACAGTGTTGGTTGCCCGCGATGTAGAGTAGGTCGTGCCGGATACCTGGTCGGCCTGCGTGGAACCGCCACCGGATACCAGATCGGAGAAGGTCGTATCGAGACGCTTGAAGCCAACCGTCTGTGAGTTCGCAACGTTGCCCGAGATATTTTCAAGCGCGGTCGCCTGCGCTGACAAACCAGAAACGGCGGAGTTGATCGCCCCGTAAATACCCATGTTTCGTCCTCTTGGTCACTGTGGGCCTGCTCCTGAACAAGGACAGCCCGATTTCGAAGAGGATTAGCAAGCACTGTGCCAAACTTCCAAAAAATCATGTTAAATGAACAATTTCAAACACATACGCAAAGCGACCTCGATCATTCATGGGCAAATACCAGCGGCACACCCTGCTCGGAGCGGCAAAAACTTCCCGCCGGACAGGCAAGACTCTCCACTTACCGGTGATCAACCGGCACACTCTGCAAAAAGCTGACTTGCATCCGAAGCGCCCGCCTGCCACCTTTCGGCCACGTGAATAACAGGGACACCCACATGCGCTTCGAAGGCACTGATAGTTACATCGCTACTGAGGATTTGAGAGTTGCGGTCAATGCCGCTGTCGCACTCGAGCGGCCCCTTCTGGTCAAGGGCGAACCGGGAACTGGAAAGACTGTCCTGGCTGAACAAGTCGCTCAAGCGCTCAACGCCCCTTTGATCGAATGGCATGTCAAATCGACGACAAAAGCGCAGCAGGGACTTTACGAGTACGATGCGGTGTCACGCCTGCGCGACAGCCAGCTCGGCGACGAACGCGTTAAAGACATCAACAACTATATCCGCAAAGGCAAACTCTGGGATGCGTTCGTGGCCCCGGAAAAACCTGTTCTGCTGATCGATGAAATCGACAAGGCGGATATCGAGTTTCCGAACGACCTTCTGCTCGAACTCGATCGCATGGAGTTCCACGTTTACGAGACAGGTGAAACGGTTCGCGCCAAACAGCGCCCCGTCGTGATCATTACGTCGAACAACGAAAAGGACCTGCCGGACGCGTTCTTGCGCCGCTGTTTCTTCCACTTCATCAAATTTCCGGATGCCGAGACGATGACAGAAATCGTCGAAGTTCACTTTCCGGGTATCAAGCAGCGCTTGCTCAACGAAGCACTGCGCATGTTCTTTGAAGTCCGGGATGTTCCGGGCCTGAAGAAGAAGCCGTCAACCTCGGAGCTTATCGATTGGATCAAGCTGCTTCTAAATGAAGACATTGACCCTGAGACCTTGCGCCAACAGGATAGTGGGAAATTGATTCCGCCCCTGCACGGTGCTTTGCTGAAGAATGAACAGGATGTCCACCTTTTTGAACGTCTGGCATTCATGGCACGCCGGGAACGGGGATAATCTGATCACGGGACGCATCTGACATGCTCCATCTGGCCAAACTTGCCCTCCTCTGCTTGATCGGCGCTTGGACACTCTCCGGCATTGATGCCGCCGAGGCCCAGGTGAGCCCGGAAGCTGAGGCTGGCTGGCAGAGCGATGTAGAGGGCCTGCGGCATTTCACCGGCCTGCGCTGCCCGGATGTTATTGGAGCTTTTTACCGTATCAAGGTGATGGAAGGTGATGGCTCCAGCCTGGCTGGCTGCATCTATACCGGCCGCGACGGCATTACCGCGGTATTGCGGATGCACTTGCAAGGCTCAGGACGCCGCGAAGCAGTCAGTTTTTCACGCAGCTATAAATCAGCCGGGTTTGAATCCATCTTGTTAAGCGGCCCGGCCGAGACAGGCATTTCCTTCAAGACCGGAACGCGGGATAACGCGACCCAATGCGAAACCTTCTGGCATTTTGCCGGTGCGAAAGCCGACTTCACCCTATGGATGGCCTACACTCTACCAACCCAGGAAATTGACATTGGCCCGGCAATCGCGTCTTTCACAGAAGCATTGGCCCGCCAGAATTGACCCGGCTCGGCTCCAAAGGACAAAAGCGAGGGCATCTGCATGCGTCTCTACCTTTTTAGGCACGCAAAATCCGACTGGGGAGACGCCGATCTTGCAGATTTTGACCGTCCATTGAACGGACGCGGGAAATCCGCTGCCCGCGTGATGGGGCGGTATCTGCGCGAACAAAACCTCCTTCCAAACCGCATCCTGTGCTCGACTTCTCTGCGAACCCGCGAGACGCTCTCTCGCACCCTGCCCTTTCAACCCCAGGAAGCGCAGATCCATCTCTTGTCGGACATCTACGACGAAAGCGATCTCAGCTATACCAACGTGATCCGGCGCCATGGCGGACGGGCCCAACAGCTCATGGTGATTGGACACAACCCGGCCACCGAGCAGACAGCAATCGAACTCGCCGGAACAGGTGACGCAGATGCCATGGCAGATCTGCGGATCAAGTTCCCCACTGGAGCGCTCGCAGTCATCGACTTCGACATCGCAAGCTGGGACGAAGTGCAATTCGGAACCGGCCATCTGGAGCGGTTCATCAAGCCTCGAGATCTCGCCGCGCAGTTAGACGACTAGCCTTCAAAGCGCTTCTCATATTTGCAAGTCCATGGACTGACGCCTACATGACGGCCATGGAGGCCATTGCTTGACAACCCTTACAAATTTCGCCGAAGAAGCCCGGCTGACCCTTGCCAATCTGACAGACGCCGCCACAGACCTGGCCGTGCCGAGCCTGCGTCTTGGCGTCACCGGCCTTGCTCGCGCGGGCAAGACCGTATTCCTGACATCACTCGTGCACAATCTGGTGCATGGCGGCCGCCTGCCTGTCTTCAGCGCCGCAGCGGGTCAGAGGATGACCGGTGCACGCCTGCAGCCTCAGCCCGACGATGCGGTTCCGAGGTTCGACTACGAGAGCCATGTTCGGGCCCTGGTCAAGGACCGGATCTGGCCGCAATCCACACGGCAGGTGTCCGAACTCAGACTGACCATCGACTATGAGAGTGCCTCATATGTCTACCGGAAACTTGGACCGGGCCGCTTGCATCTGGACCTCATCGACTATCCCGGCGAATGGCTTTTGGATCTGCCCTTGCTGGACAAGGACTACGCAACCTTTTCCGCAGAGGCGGTTGCGCGGGCACGGAAAGAGCACCGATCATCGATTGCCGGACCCTACCTTGAGACATTGGATGAAACCGCTGCACAAGAGGATGCTCCGGAAGATGAACAAACTGCGCAAAAACTCTCAGCGGCTTTTAAAAGCTATTTGAGCGCCTGCCGCGCTGATGCACATGCCTTGTCGATGCTGCCACCCGGTCGGTTTCTGATGCCCGGCGACCTTGACGGGTCTCCAGCGCTCACCTTCGCCCCACTCGACATTGCCCCGGATGCGCCCCCGGCGCGGACGGGCACGATGCGCGCGATGATGGAGCGGCGTTATGAGGCCTACAAGACCCATGTGATCCGCCCGTTCTTCCGCAACCATTTTGCACGGCTGGACCGGCAGATCGTCCTCGTCGATGTCCTGCAGGCTCTAAACGCGGGCCCACATGCAATGCTGGATCTGGAAATTGCTCTGAGCGAAGTGCTGTCGGCATTCCGGCCGGGCCGCCGGAGCTGGCTGTCGTCCATTCTCAGCCGAAGGATTGACCGGATCCTCTTTGCAGCGACCAAGGCCGACCATGTTCACCGCACCGATCACGACCGTTTGGAAGCGATCACCCACCGCCTGGTGGGCAGAGCCGCTGACCGCGCCCGGTTTAAGGGCGCTGAAGTTAATGTCCTTGCGCTCGCAGCCGTGCGCGCGACCCGGGAAGCCAGTGTCCGCCACAAGGGCCAGAAGCTGCCGGCGATCCTCGGCACACCGCTGCCAGGCGAGAAGATCAACGGTGAAACCTACGACGGGAATACCGAAATCGCGATGTTTCCCGGAGACTTACCGGAAAACCCCAACATGCTCTTTGAGGATATTGAATCACTTTCTCAAGACACCGGCCAAACTCCACGTCAGACTGATCCTTCACTGCAGTTCATGCGGTTCCGGCCGCCGAAGCTGGACACGACCGCAGAAGGCCTGACACTGTCGCTACCCCATATCCGCCTCGACCGGGCCTTGGAATTCCTTCTCGGAGACCGTCTGGCATGACCGATACGAACAACCGCCCGCCCCGCAAACCGGCCGCCTTCCGTCTCGATGACAGCAAGGTTCAGCTCTCCGATGACCATGCTGAAAACCCATCTGCCGGCCACGCATTGGTCACCGAAGAGGTGCTTGACGAGGAAGCCCCACGCCTCCCTCGCTCGGCCAGCACACCCAAGTCTGGCTCCAGCTTCGGCAAATGGCTTCTGGTTGGTCTCGGGGGTCTTGTTTCCCTCAGCATTGGCCTGGCCGTAGACAGTCTGATCCGGGATCTCTTTTCCAGAACCGACTGGCTTGGATGGCTTGGCGTCGCCCTTGCTGCCATCGCCGTTGCCGGACTGATTGGTCTGACTGCGCGCGAACTTGCCGGTGTTCTCCGTCTCAAGCGCATCGATGATCTCCGGGAGCGTTTACAGACCGCTGCTGAAACCGATGATGCTGACAAAGCTCAGAACGGTCTGAAAGACCTCCTCGCAATTTACCAGGACCGGCCGGAGACTGCGCTTGGACGCAAGACATTGAGCGGTCATATGCGCGAGATCATCGACGGCAGGGATCTGGTGATGCTGGCTGAGCGCGATCTTTTGCAGGCTCTGGACCAGGAAGCCCGCAAGATCGTCATGAACAGCGCCAAGCGGGTCTCCATCGTTACGGCTGTCAGCCCCCGGGCGTTGGTTGACCTTCTGATGGTGTTGTTTGAAAACGTCCGCATCATCCGCCGCCTGTCGGCCCTTTACGGCGGGCGTCCGGGCACGCTCGGTTTTATCCGGCTGGCCAAGCACGTCTTGGCCCATCTAGCAGTTACCGGCGGCATGGCCGCAGGTGATAGCCTTGCCTCACAAGTGCTTGGTCACGGCGTGGCAGCACGCTTGTCGGCACGGCTTGGCGAGGGTGTCATCAACGGAATTTTGACAGCAAGGATTGGCATTGCCGCGATTGCCGTGTGCCGGCCGGCGCCGTTCATTGCAACAAAGGGTCCCAGCGTGTCCGACTTCATGGGCGAACTTTTGTCCTCCGCTGAAGCTGAGACCGGGTCTCAGAATAGCAAAACAACAAGCTAACCGTACCAGCAAACCCTCTTTTCAAGTACTTGAAGGTCAAACACGGAAAATAGGCACCAACACGCCAGCAACCTCTAGTCGAAATCTACAAGACCAACTTAACCAAACATAAGTATCTTGACTGGAATACCGCTACGGAATTGACCCTTATCAATGCAAAAATTACTTTGCTGGCGTAGCCATTTTGCGACCCGAAGAGAGGACGCAAAATGGCCGCAGAGACACTTACAACCGAAAGCAAAACCCAGGCACCCGCCAACAACGGGACCTTGACCGAACCGGCCAAAAAGCCAGCTCCGAAACGCACCCGGAAAACTCCAGCGCAAGCGACCCCTGCTCCCGAAACAGATGAACAAAAGGAAGCTAACGAGCGCCTACATCAGCTCGCACAAATGCGGCGCGATCCGGCAGCGATCAATCATGTTTTCGAAACCGGTGAATACCCTTACGCCAACAAGATGAAGCGGGCGCCCTATGAAAAACGGAAAGCGGCCCTTCAGGCAGAGCTGTTGAAAGCACAACAATGGGTCCAGGACACCGATCAGCGCATTGTTCTCATTTTCGAAGGCCGGGATGCGGCCGGCAAAGGCGGCACAATTAAGCGCTTTAACGAGCATCTGAACCCGCGCGCGGCCCGCGTGGTTGCACTTCAAAAGCCGACAGAGCGCGAAAGCAAACAGTGGTACTTCCAGCGCTACATTGAGAACCTGCCCTCAGGCGGGGAAATGGTGTTCTTCGACCGGTCCTGGTACAACCGCGCCGGTGTCGAACGGGTCATGGGCTTCTGCTCGCCGAACCAATACCTGGAATTCATGCGTCAGTGCCCTGAAGTTGAACGGATGCTGGTCCGCGATGGCGTTCTGATGTTCAAATACTGGTTCTCAGTCACATCCGACGAGCAGCGCCGCCGTTTCAAGCAGCGGGAAGTCGATCCGCTGAAACAGTGGAAGCTCTCCCCGATCGACAAGGCGTCTCTCGACAAATGGGACGACTATACCGAGGCGAAGGAAGCAATGTTCTTCTACACCGACACCGCCGATGCGCCCTGGACCATCGTCAAGTCGGACGACAAGAAACGCGCTCGCCTCAACTGCATGGAGCATTTCCTGTCCTCCCTGCCCTATCCGGGCAAAAACACCCGCGTGGTCGGCCAGCCTGATCCGCTGATTGTTGGCACCGGCCATCACGTCATTGGCCGGGATCACCACATTCTTGGCAAGACGCTCCATCCGGACATCAAGGGTGGCCGGTCCACAAACGGCAGCTGACCAACTATTTGAGGCGTTAGATCAAGGACGAACACATACCTTCGATCGAAGTATCGCCTACATGCCGCACCGGCCTTGAGCCGGTGCCTTGCATTCAAACCGAACTCATTTCTAAAAGCTGAGTGCCCATCAGGTCCCGGATCTTCGCTTCGCTGCGTCCGGGAGGGCTTGATCGCAAGCGTTGCCGAAGGTCAGCAACGAATCTGATCGCATTGTCTGTCCGACCGCCTCCAGTTGACGAGCCGATTACCTGAAGAACGGCTCGACACCCAACGCCACCACCGTTAATCTCGCCGCATGTTCATTACCTTTTTCACCGAACTGAAATCCGCCGGAATCCCGGTCTCCTTACGTGAGTATCTGACGCTGATGGAGGCGCTGGACAAGGATCTGGCCGAGCGCAGCGTCGAGGACTTTTACTATCTGGCGCGGCTGTCTCTGGTGAAGGACGAGAGCAATCTCGACAAGTTCGACCGGGTGTTCGGGACCGTTTTCAAGGGGCTGGAGCTGATGAGCGACGTGCCCGTCACTGAAATCCCTGAGGACTGGCTTCGCAAACTCGCCGAAAAACACTTGAGCGAAGACGAAAAGGCGCAGATCGAAGCCATGGGCGGATTTGAGAAGCTCATGGAGACCTTGGCCGAGCGCCTCAAGGAACAGGAAAAACGACACCAGGGCGGCAACAAGTGGATTGGCACGGCGGGTACGTCGCCATTTGGCGCCTACGGGTACAACCCGGAAGGCATCCGGATTGGGCAGAAGGAAAGCCGGCACCGGCGTGCCGTGAAGGTCTGGGACAAACGCGAGTTCAAGGATCTCGATGACACCCAGCTCCTCGGCACCCGCAACATCCAGGTTGCCTTGAAACGGCTGCGTAATTTTGCCCGCACGGGCGCAGCAGAAGAGCTGGATCTCGATCACACGATTAAGGCGACCGCACACAAGGGTCTTCTTGACATCAAGATGCGGCCCGAGCGGCATAACGCCGTCAAGGTGCTGCTGTTCTTCGACATTGGCGGATCGATGGACGACCACATCCGGGTCTGCGAAGAACTCTTTTCGGCCGCTAGGTCCGAATTCAAGGTGATGGAGCATTTTTATTTCCACAACTGTCTTTATGAGACAGTCTGGAAGGAAAACAGGCGGCGCCACACCGAGCGGCTGCCGACGATGGACGTCCTGCACAAATACCCTTCCGACTACAAGATCATCTTTGTCGGCGATGCCTCCATGAGCCCCTATGAGATCGCCTATCCGGGCGGATCGGTGGAGCACTGGAACGAAGAAGCAGGGTCCGCCTGGATGCAGCGCGTCACCGGGCTCTACAACAGCGCCATCTGGCTCAATCCTGTCCGACAGGAACACTGGCGCTACACGCCTTCGATCCAGATGATGCAGGAATTGATGGAAAACCGCATGTTCCCGATGACCGTGGAAGGACTGACGGACGCCATGAAGGAACTGGCCCGCTAACCAGCCGACTGGGGCGCAGTATATGTCTGGACAGAAACAGCCCGCCTCTGCCTCGCCGGTCGCCCATGCGACAACGACCGGCATGACCGGTGGCGGATTTTACAATCAGAATTCCACACCGCAGTGGGACGCAACGGCTGCTGTCCTTGACCATCTGGAAGCCGCTGCCGATGCACTGCCAATCGACGCCAGCGGGCCGATTTGTTTGGCCGATTTCGGCTGTTCGGAGGGGCGAAACTCCATCGCAGCGTTGAGCAGGCCCGTATCCCGCCTGGTGCAGCGGACAGATCGGCCGATCCAGACGATCCATTCAGACCTCCCGACCAATGACTTTTCAAGCCTTTTGCGCTCTTTACGGCCGGAGGGGCACTCCGTTTTTGGACAGCCGAATGTCTATTCGTCCGTTGTTGGCGGCTCCATGTATGACCAGCTGCTGCCGGATGGAAGCCTTCATTTGGCGACGACGTTCAACGCGATCGGCTTCCTCTCCAGAAAGCCCATCGCAACATTGCCCGGCTACATTTTTCCAAATGGCCCAAGCGCTGTGCGTAACAATGGCTATGTAACGGAAGAAGATCAGGCGGTTTTTTCAGAGCTCGCGCGGCAAGATATTGCGACCTTCCTGAAAGCCCGAGCCAAGGAGCTGGTGCCGGGCGGCAAGCTGCTGCTGCAGGTGTTCGGCGCAAATGAGACCGCCAGCACCTGCGACGGGATCTATGATCTTCTAAACGATGCGGTTCTCTGTTTCGTCGAAGACGGCTCGATTTCCCAGGACGTTTACGAAGCGTACTATCAGCCGGTCTATATGCGGACTTTGGAGGAACTGACAGGGCCTGTCATCGATCCGGCCCTAGGCGCTGCCGGGCTTTTCCAGCTCGACCAAGCGACATCCTACGAGATCCCGGTTTCCTTCAATGAACGCTTTTCCGCGGACAGAGATCTGGAAGCTTACGCGCGGGATTACGTCAATTTCTTCCGCGCCTTTACTGAAGCGGTTCTCAGAAATGCACTTCCGGCGAACGATCAGCGGGACACTCTTGTTGAGCAGATCTACGAAAAAGCCATTCAGTTACTGAAAGCTGCACCGGACCTCTATCCGTTCCGCTATATCGCCGTCGCAGCGCTCATGACACGAACAGACAGTCAGGTGATTTGAAAAAAACGGCGGCAGGCTTTCGCCCACCACCGTCTTCCTCCTCCAGAGAAGCAGGGCTAGCCCTCAGCTGTCGCGCAGTACCATGACCGAGCACGGCGCATGACGGACGATATGGGCGGCATTTGAGCCGATAAAATAGGTGGAAAGCCCCGGTTTGTGGGATGTCATCAACACAAGGTCACACTCTGCCTTTTCGGCTTCCTCGATCACTTCATGGTAGACCGACCCAACCCGGACCATGACATCGACCGCCCCTTCCGGCACGTCCAGGGCATCGCCGATCTTTTGCAGGATGCCAGCGGTTTCCCTCAGCTCGTTTTCCTGAAAGCCCTCCGGCAACTGGCTTGCCACGAAGCTCTGCACTTCCGGACAAACTCCGAGCAGATGGATCTTGGCACTGTAGTCACGGGCCATCTGAGCTGCTTTCGCCAGTGCGTCATCAGCAAACTTCGGTTCAGCCGGATCGATGGGAACAAGGATTTTCTTGAACATGGCGTTACTCCCTTAAAATTCTTGAAGGGAATCTAGGCCTCCGCCAAGGCCCTTCGCCATGAGACAGATCAATCAGCCGTCCGGACTGCCGAAATACCGCCCGGGTGTTACTCCGAATGCCTTCCGAAAGGTCGCGACAAACGCGCTCGGTCCTTCGTAGCCGAGTTTGTGCGAGACATCCGACACGCTGCGCCCTGCAGCCAAAAGTTCCAGCGCGCGAAACAGCTTCACCTGCCGGCACCAGGTCCGGTAGTTCATCCCGGTTTCCGCTTTGATCCGGCGTTCAAAGGACCGGACAGACATCGCGCTTTGTGCCGCAGCCTCAGCGAGCGCCGGAACGTGCGCGGGGCAGCGCACCAAGCCATCGCACAAGTCTCTCAATCTCGGGTCTTGCGGCATCGGCAACTGAAGCGGCGCTGCCGGCAGCATTTTCAGCTGATCAAGAATGACATCAGCGATCCGGCCTGCCGGTCCATCAATGGTTTCCGCGCGCGGGTAGGACATGAACTCCAGGATCAAGGCCCGCAATAAGGTTGTCACCTGGATGACCTGAGCAGTCTTCGGCAAATCCTGGGCGTAGTCATAACTCACATAGACGAACCGGATTTCAGTATCGGTCAGATAACGGGTTTCGTGCGCAATCCTGGGCGGGAGCCAAACTGCCCGCTCCGGCGGGGCGAAAAAGGTCCCGACTTCAGTATCGATCGCAATCGAGCCTTTAACGACATGAAAGAGCTGGGCTGAGTCGTGCGAGTGCCAGCCATTATGTCCGGGCCCGGCTCTCTGACTGTTGGCATATCCGATGATCTTCGCCTTCACCTCATGATCGGGAAACGCGGATAGCTCCGGATGGATCGGCATGACCTGCCCTTTTTGATGTTACATGGGATTGGCGAAACAGAAACATATCATGACAAAACAGCGCTAACACGCAAGAGCGCAATCGAAGTACAAGCGAACCGCAGCGCTGCCAGCACCCACTTTTTTGGCAAGAAACAAATGACGTACTTCACACAAAGCACAAACCCAAATGAATTGACCGGGTGGCGCTCGCCTGCCGTCCTCTTGATGATCATGGCCGGAGCCATGCAGCTGTCCTTTGCTGCCTGGTGGAACCTGATGAACAATTTCGCTGTTCAGGAGCTGGACTTCACAGGCCGGGAAATTGGCATCCAGCAGTCCATCCGTGAAATACCAGGTTTCCTGAGCTTCCTAGCCGTTTACCTGCTGCTTGTGATGCGCGAGCAAACGCTGGCTTATCTCTCGCTTTTGCTCCTCGGCGTCGGTGTTGCAATTACCGGGTACTTCCCCACCGCGCTTGGCTTCTACATAACGACCCTGATCATGTCGATCGGCTTCCATTATTACGAAACCATGGCGCAATCGCTGTCCCTACAATGGCTGCCCAAGGCAACAGCGGCTGCCAGTATGGGCAAGATCCTGGCTGTGGGCTCATTCGCCCAGCTGATTGCTTACGGCCTGATTTTCATTGCCTGGAAGACGTTCAACCTGTCGTTCACGGTGGTTTTTGCCATCGCCGGTGGTCTGACCATTGTCGTGCTGGCCTTCCTCATCATGGCCTACCCTCATTTCAAGGAAGGTGTTCCGCAGCACAAAAAGCTGATCCTGAAGAAGCGCTACTGGCTCTATTACGCGTTGACGTTCATGGCCGGTGCCCGCCGGCAGATCTTCACCGTCTTTGCCGGCTTCCTGATGGTCGAACGCTTTGGCTACGATGTTCATGAGGTTGCCGGGCTTTTCTTGATCAACGGCGTCTTCAACATGCTGCTTGCGCCGAAGATCGGCAAACTGATCGTCCGCTTCGGTGAACGCAAAGCCTTGATCCTGGAGTATGTCGGTTTGATTGGGGTCTTCGTGACCTATGCTTTCGTCACCAATGCGACGGTTGCCGCTGCGCTCTACGTGATCGACCATGCTTTCTTTGCAATCGCGATTGCTATCAAGACCTACTTCCAGAAGATCGCCGATCCGGCTGATATCGCACCGACAGCAGGTGTTGCCTTCACAATCAACCATATCGCTGCAGTCTTCATCCCGGTGGTGTTCGGCCTGGTCTGGCTGGTGTCCCCTGCAGCCGTGTTCCTGGCAGGCGCGGCAATGGCCGCCGTCAGCCTGTTCCTCTCGACCATGATCCCGTCCAACCCGGATGACGGGAATGAGGTTGATTGGTGGTTCCGGAAACCAGCTGCCCAACCGGCAGAATAATAACTGGACACAAAAAACCCCGCCGGAGCGCTCCGGCGGGGTTTTCAATTGGGACTGCGAAGCGTCTTACGCTTGACGTTCCGGGACGTGGACGACCAGTCCGTCCATGTCGCCCGTCACCTTGATCTGGCAAGACAGACGCGACGACGGCTTCACGTCATAGGCAAAGTCAAGCATGTCCTCTTCCATCGGTTCCGGCGAACCGGTTTTGCCCGACCATGCATCATCGACATAAACATGGCAGGTCGCACACGCGCAGGCACCGCCACACTCGGCTTCAATGCCCTGAACCATGTTCTTGATGGCGTTTTCCATAACCGTGGACCCTTCGGCGGCATCAACTTCCGTCCGGGCTCCATCGGCAGTTACAAAGGTGATTTTTGGCATAGTCGCGTCCAAGGATAAAAGTGTCTCTCGATGACCCGACATAAAGGTTCCGGACAAAAGGTCAAGGACCATGCCATTTATGGACGCAATAGAAGTTACGGCGTGAGCAAAATCAGCCTTCCAACAGGTCGCTGATATATCCATTGGCTTCAGTCACCGCCGCGACGAGACCTGTCGTCGGTGCATTGGGTGCAGCTTTCAAGTCCCCTTCCAGACACTCACAGGCCGTGGCGACCCGCGCAGCACCAATCGCCCGCGCTGAGCCTTTAAGCGTGTGAACGAGATCGGCGCGGACAGAAGGATCCGTCTCATTCTCCAAACGCTCCAGCGTCATTCGGGATTGCGACTTGAACAGGTGAAGAACTTGAACCTCGAGATCACGGTTGCCCAGTGTGTTTGTCGCCAGCTGCACCAGGTCGATTGGTGCTTCGGGACTGGCGCGTCCTGACACGCGTGCCATCGATGAAGGGGCCATAAGGGTGCTCCGAAATACTCAACACATGCCTGGCGGCACCCTGCCGCAAGCTCTATAGGCAAATGAGTGTGCAGCGAAGACCCAAACGCCCGGTTAAATCAGGCGTTTCACGATCGCAAATTCGAGCATGTCCCCAAAAAATTGATTTCTTGGTTAACAAGCATTAAGGGCCTGCGCCGAACCAGATGAAAAATCCCTTGCTTTTTCGCAGGTTTCCTGAATCGCTAAAATTTTAATAAAATGATTCGCATTAACTTTTTTCGTTTTTTTGACTTGCGGTCAATAATTCGAAGGCGTCTGCGGTGAGCTTGCAAACCAGCCAGTCAGGCTTGATTGGGTTGGAAAACCAAGGCTCTGCCCAACCTGCATCGATGCAGGAACGGATCGTGCGGGCGGGAACCTGGCGGCCTTGATCATCAAAGAGAGGCAACTTTCCTCCCGGCTGAACGAGCCCTGATTTCAACCAGCGCTTTTGTGCAGGCGACAAACTGCCTGCATTAAGTGCAGATTTTTTTGCCGGTCCCGTTTCGCTTTCCGTAACGTGCTTTTGCTTCGTTTGAGGCATGAGATCCCCCTCCTAAGTGATTCAGGCGATTGCTGTTTCTTGTTCGTTAGGAGAGATTGTGCCATTACAGTAACTGATGCGGCAAGATGGGGAGAATGCTGTCAACCTTCATGGTTGCAGCGGGTCAGCGGCGGCCCTTCCCAGAGTTTATGATCCGAACCGAAAACAGTGTTAGTCTCGGTTCAAGATCGGCGCATCCGGTTGACCCTCATGACAGCGCAAAGCTGCCTGAGATCACCGGTGTGTAAAGAGTACGGATGTGAGGCGACCCAAAAATGGCAAATCCGACGAAGGCGAAAGATCCGGCGGAAGCAGCTCTGTCTGCGGTTGAAGAAGCGCTTAAGCTTGATTTCGGCGGCCCTGAAGCTTCAGCGGCAGATCAACCGGCGGAACAGGAAACGCCGAGCGATGAGCGCCCGTCACGGCGCGCCGCCAAGACTGCGGACAATAGCGAAGCGGACAAAGACAACCAGCGCCCGGCCCGCCGCCGTGGCCGCGGTGGACGACCGCCTGCTGCCAATGACGACCGCCGGAACATCGGCAATCTAATTTACGCCCTGCAACGCCGGCCATCGACAGCGCCTTTCTGGGGTGCATTTGCCTTGAGCGCCGTTTGGGCCGCGCTCGGCACCAGCCTCTTCATGTCTTCGTTCGCCGACCGGGTTGCTGGCGTCACAGACGCAGAAACACTGATGCAGTCTCCGGACATGATCCTGGCTGCCATTGGGATTGTGGTCCCGATCATCTTCTTCTTTGTCATGGCCATGATGATCTGGCGCGCACAGGAAATGCGCATCGTTGCCCGCGGCATGACCGAAGTCGCCCTTCGCCTCGCCGAACCGGAAGACATGGCCAAGGAATCCATCTTGAGCGTTGGCCAGGCCATCCGCCGCGAAGTCGCCGCTATGGGCGACGGCATTGAACGCGCCATCGCCAGGGCCAGCGAGTTGGAGGTACTGGTTCACAACGAAGTGTCTTCGCTGGAACGCTCCTACAACGACAATGAGCTGAAAATCCGGTCTCTGATCGAAGAACTGGTCACACAGCGCGAAGCGATTGTCATGAACGCCGAGCGGGTTCGGGAGACGATCGCCGGCGCGCACGAGAATTTTGCCTCTCAGCTCTCTGACACATCTGGCGAACTCGGGTCGAATGTCGACCAAGCGACCCAGCGGATGATCGACGCGGTGAATGCCCGGGTTGAAGAACTCACCAGCACCGTGGATTCGCGGATCGAGTCCCTTGGCGCGACGCTCAACGCCTCCGGCAACGAGATGGTTGAATCCCTCACCGTTCGCGCGGAAGATTATGTAGCCCGCCTGTCCACCACTGGCACCGAGCTTGTCGAGAACCTCTCGCAAACCGGCACCACGATGTATGAGACCCTCTCCTACCGTGGCAATGAGGTGAACGAACGCTTCGCTGAGACCGCCAACACCTTCGTCGAAACCCTGACCAAGCGTGGCCTGGAGATCAACGAAACGCTGACCACATCGAGCACCACAGTGGTCGATACTCTCAGCAGCAAGGCGGATGAATTCCGCACCGCGCTTGAAACCACAGGTACTCAGGTCGGCGATACCATCACGGCGCGCGGCGAAGAGATCAACGCGAACTTGTCTCTGACCTCCGGCCGCCTGATCGACACCATCACGGCACGGACCGAAGAGCTGGTGACAACGGTCGACACCCGCGTCACTCATCTGGATGAGGCGCTTGCGGAAACCGGCAACAGGGTTGTCGAGAGCATTTCCGAAAAAGGCCAGACCGTCACCGACACCATTTCTATCCGGGGTGCGGAGATCGTCGAAACCCTCTCCAGCCGCTCCACCGAGGTTGCAGAAATCCTGCGCGGCACTGGCGAAAGCATCGTTGTCGACCTGTCCCTGCGCGGCGGCGAAATCGCAGCCAAACTGGACGAAACAGCTGGTTCTCTCACACAGACCATTTCGGTCCGCGGCGGCGAATTGGCCGACAAGCTCGACAACATCTCCGAGCGGATCTACACGGCTATTTCGATCAACGGGACCGAGCTGGACGAGCGTCTTGCTGCCCGCAGCAACGAAATGGCCAGCATCCTTGAACAGCAGACCATCGGCTTCCGCGAGACCCTGGAAAGCGTTTCCGGCCAGTTCGCTGCAGGTCTTGGCGAACAGACCGGCTCACTCACTCAGAAACTCGCCGAAACCGGCACTCAACTCGCCGAGCTCATCGGCAGCCGCGGTGACCGCGTTGCCGGCGACATCAACGAAATCAGTGGCAAGATCGCGGAGACCATCGAAGTCCGCGGCCAGGCCCTCAACGATGGCCTTGCCAACCGTTTGGGTGAGCTGGAAACCATCGTTACCGATCGCGGCGGTCAGTTGATCGATGCGTTCGACACCAAAACTCTGTTGTTGTCGGAAGCTCTCGACAGCCGTTTGTCGACCTTGGACGTTACATTCGGCAATCGCATCGAAACGATGGACAGCAAGCTGGGCGAGCGGATCGAGACCATGGATGCGTCCCTGGATCAGCGGTTCTCGGCTATCGATTCCACGCTCACCGACCGCATCAGCACGATGGACGCGTCCCTTGGGGACCGCATCGCGGCCATGGACACGTCTCTTGAGCATCGCTTCACGACCATGGATGCAACGCTCGGCGATCGCATCTCGACCATGGATGCGTCTCTCGAGCAGCGTGTGACCACCATGGACACCACGCTCGGCGAACGGATCTCCACGATGGACTCCTCGCTTGGCAGCCACATAAACACGCTGGATCTGACCCTGGACCAACGCACGGCTGCCTTTGAAGCTGCGCTGGAATCCCGGACACAGATCCTCGGCGATGCCATCGAGCAACGCACGACTGTCATCAGCGATACGCTGGAAGACAAGACACGCAACATCACCGATGTTCTTGCAGACCGCTCTGATGCGATCACGCTGCAGCTTGGTCAGCGTGTTGAAGCTGCAGGCAACACACTTGCAAATCGTGTCGATGAGATTGGCACCAAGCTGACGTCACATGTCGATACAGCCGCAGGCGCGATGGCCGAGAAGGCAGAGCTCCTGACCGCAACCATGACCAGCGGCACCGACCGGATTGACGAGACCCTCGATGCCCGTGCACGTCAGATTTCCGATACCCTGATTTCACGCACCAAAGAGATCGCTCAGGCCTTCGTTGAAGGTCAGGACGAAATGACCTCTGCCCTGGACAACCGCCTGGCAGAAGCCGGTTCGGTCCTGGGCAAACAGAGCGAGCAACTGACGGAATCCCTGTCTGAGCGCATTGCCGAGATCAATGTTTCCCTCGGTGCAAAGGTGTTCGAAGTCGCAGAAACGCTCGACACGCGCGCCAGCCAGCTGGAAACCGTCCTGAATGAGCGCCTGGAAAGCATTTCCGGCACCCTGACAGGCGAAAGCGAGCGCGCTCGCGATATCCTGACCGCTGTCATTTCCGAGGCAGGCGCAACCCTGTCAACAGAAAGCACCCGTCTCCGCGATATGGTTCAGGAAGCTGTCGCCAGCGCGGTTCAGTCGCTTGCCGATGAGCGCACCCGCACGGTTGAGATCGTGGACGGTGCCCTGAACGATGCGACCGCGAAGCTCTCCGGCGAAGGCGACCGGATGCGCCAGATCGTTCTTGGATCCGTTGGCGAAGCCCGCGGCATCCTGGTTGGCGAGAGCCAGAAAGCTGCCGAGCAGATCACTCAAACCGTTGCACAGGCGAGCGGTTCGTTGACCAGCGAAAGCCAGCGTGCAGCCGTCCAGATCAGCCAGACCATGGAACAGGCAACCGGGGCTATGTCCGGCGAAAGCGCCAAGATCCGCGAACTGGTTCTGGTAGCGGTCGGCGACGCTGCCCGCGCCATGGCCGCAGAGAGCGAAAAAGCCCGTACGCTTTACGCTGGGACACTGGCCGAATTCACCGGCTCCCTTACCGGCGAAAGCGACAAGGTCCGCAGCGAGCTGTCGGGCTTGATCGCAGAAATCTCCGGCAACCTGTCCGCCGAAAGCGAACAGGCACGCATGACACTTGCGCGCACGCTTGAAGAGATCCGCGGTCAGATGTCTGGCGAAGCCAACATGATCCGCACCCGGGTCAATAGCGCGGTTTCCGAAGCCGCCGACCTGTTGGTCAATCGCGGCAATGAAGTCGCGACCGAGATGCTCGACAAGGCCTCCGCGCTCAACGAAGCCTTCGGTGCGCGCTCTGGTGAACTGGCGAAAATTGTCGGCACGGATGGCAACGAACTCATTTCCGCGATTGAAATGCGCGCCAATGACCTCACCGGCCGCCTGTCGGAAGTTCACGGAGCCATTCTTGAAGCCATCACGGTCAAGGGCAAGGATGTCACCGACACCTTTGCGCATACTGGGCTGGACGCCACCCGCTCGCTGGTTGAGGCCGGCGACCGGATTGTTGCTTCCATCAATGAGCGCAGTGATCAGGCAACTCGCCTCCTCACCGATACCAAACATCGGCTCGAGAACGACGTCACTGACATCCTCAACAAAATTGAGACGTCCAACGCTAACCTGCAGGCGATCGTGTCTACTGCCGGGGAGAACCTCTCTGAAGTGGAAGGCAACCTGGCACGCCGTGCTGGCGAATTCCGCTCAGCCGTCGACCGGGCAGTGTCCGAGACCAACTCGACAACAAGCCTCATCGACGAACAAGTCAGCAATCTGCGCGATGTAACGGCAACCACACTTGCGGACATCCAGAACCTGACCAACCGCTTTGGTGACCAATCAGAAGAGCTCACAAAAGCAGCCCGGTATCTGGAAGACACAAACCGCTCCGTGGAATCCCGTGTCACCGACCGCAAGAGTGCGATCGAAGAGGTCGCCGACACACTTCTGGCGAAGACAGAAGCTGTAGACACGCTCATGCGTTCGTTCACCCAGACCCTGTCGGAAACGCTGGAAACAGCCGACGACAAGGCGCGCGATGCTGCCGGCATGCTCTCCGCAGCGGCCGAAGCTGCTTCCAAGAAAGTCTCCGAGCAGTTCGAAAGCATGCGCCTGACAGCTGGAATGGAAGGCCAGAAGGCCCGCGACGCCATCCGTGCCGCTCAGGACGACATCATCGCGGAAATGAGCAGAACGGTCAGCGATGCATCAGACCGATTCAACGACGCGGCAACGCGTATGCGCGATGTGGCCCGCGACGTTCACCGGGAACTGGAGGCGACCCGCAACGAGCTGAAGCAAGGCGTGCTCAACCTGCCGGACGAAGCAGAAGAGTCTTCTGCAGCGCTCCGTAAGGTGGTCAATGAGCAAATCCGCGCCCTGACCGAGCTGTCGGACATTGTTGCAAAACAATCGAACGCGCTCGACATCTCCAAGCCTCAGGCTCAGGTAGCAACAGCGTCGGCAGCCCCTGCGCCGGCCCCAGCGCCCGCCCCTGCTCCACAGATCCCGCAAGCTCCGGTCTTTGCACAGCAGCCTGCGCAGCCGCGCCCAGCGGCTCCGCAGCAGCCGGAAGCCCGCGGTCCGGTCAACACCCGCCGCCAGCAGCCTGCACAGCCGGACACGTCTGGTTCGACCGGGAAAGGCTGGGTTTCCGATCTGCTGCGCCGGGCCTCGCGAGATGACGACGCGTCGTCCGACACTGAGCAGGGCCGTTCACCGCTGCAAACGGTGGAAAGCTTGAACTCACTGTCTGTCGATATCGCCCGTGCGATCGACCACGAGACCTTCATCGACCTTTGGGAACGCTACCGCAGCGGTGAGCGGCATGTCTTCACGCGCCGCCTCTATACACTGCAGGGTCAGCAGACCTTTGATGAGATCCGTCAGAAATACGCACGTGATACGGAGTTCCGGACCGCTGTCGAACGGTACGTGTCCGATTTCGAGCAGCTCCTGTCTCAGGTCTCCCGCAATGACCGCGACAACATGCTCGGCCAGACCTACCTGACCTCAGACACGGGCAAGGTCTACACCATGCTCGCGCATGCCAGCGGCAGGCTCGATTAAGAGACAGCTTCTGTTTGAAACACAAAAGGCGGCTCCCGGGCCGCCTTTTTTCTTTATTGAAGACAAAATTTTGGCGTCAGTTCATTTTGCAATTATGCGCCCGTCTCCCCGGCTTCCACGTCGAGGTTTGCCCGGATCCTGGTCATGATATCCAGCATCGACTCGATTTCTTGCGGAGCCAATCCGCCAAGCATCTTTTGCTCGACCGCCAACAGCTTTGGCGCCAGATCTTCGAAGGCGGATCGCCCACTCTCCGATAGAGACAGGAGATAACTCCGGCCATCGGCCTCGTTCGATTGACGGGTCAGGAAACCGCGGTCTTCCATGCGCTTGACAGCCCGGCTGACCACGACCTTATCCATACTCGACCGATGGACAATCTCACTCGCCTGCAGCCCCTCGGCACTGGAACCGAGAATGGCCATAACCCGCCATTCGGCCGGCGCCATGCCGTAGTCGCGCTGGTAAACGTCAGACAGCGCCCGGGTGACATCGGAATAAAACACCCTGACCAAATACGGGAAAAATGTTTCCAGCTGGAAGCCGCTCGGTGTGAAATCCGTCTCGTTTCCGTGTTCAGTCATGCCGTTCCTTGCCCGATTTGGCTCGATTGTAACCGGTTTGCTCCGCTGAGGCGTACCGATTTGCAAGATTTTACGATTGACTTAGTTTCAATTGCAACTAATTTCGACGAACCCGTTGTTACAGCGGCAAAGCATTTTGATCGGCAAAGACCGTATGGGAGGAACCGCCGTGAAACACTTGAAGCATCTTTCGATCCTGGCCGGCCTGACCGCCGGAACACTGACCGGCTTCACCGCCGCAGCGTCCGCGGATGAACTTGTCCTGTCATCCTGGCTGCCGCCGAAGCACCCGGTCGTGACAGGCGTTATCGAGCCGTGGGCTCAGCAGGTCGCCGACGCGACAGAAGGCCGGGTGACGGTCCGGGTTCTGCCAAAACCGCTCGGCCCGCCACCGGCTCACTACGACCTCGCCGCTGACGGGGTTGCTGATATCACCTATGGCCTGCACTCATTCACCAAGGACGACCGTTTCCTTCGCTCACGCATTGGCCAATTCTCCTTCATTGCCGACACGGCCACAGACGGCTCCAAAGCCTACTGGAATGTGTATGGCGGTACTTTGGACGCCCAGGCAGAACATGAAGGCACCAAGCTGCTTGGCCTTTGGGTCCATGGCCCGGGCATGTTCCACAATAATCAGCGCAAGATCGAATCCGCCGACGACTTCTCCGGTCTCAAAGTCCGGACACCGGGCGGTTATATCGCTGGTTTGTCCCAGGACCTTGGCATCACCACGCAGTTCATGGGACCGGGCGAAGTCTATGAAAAGCTCTCCCGCGGCGTGATCGACGGCGTTACCTTCCCGATGGAAGCGCTTCAGGCGTTCAATCTCACCGACCACATCAAGTATTCCATGAAGATCCCGGGCGGCATCTACAACACGTCCTGGTTCCTGGTCATGAACGAAGACGTCTGGGACGGCATCTCTGCCGAAGATCAGGCTGCAATTGAAAAAGTCTCAGGGGAAGCGCTTGCAGAACTTGCCGGTGGTGTCTGGGACGGCGCTGATACGCGCGGTGCAGCTTACATCGCGGATAAGGACATCGAAGTTTATGATGCCCCTGCCCCGGTTCTCGCCAAGATCAAGGAACTGGCCGGCAAGCATGAAGGTGCGTGGGTTGAAGCCGTTTCCGGCACTGGTTTTGACGGCGCAGCGGCGCTCAGCGAGTTCCGCGCCCAAACCAACGTCAGCAACTGATCGTGACTGACGGCTCTCATAAATCGACGGCAGGCCGGACCTCAAAGGTCCGGCCTGTTATCAATGCGATCCTTGGCGGGGCGTGCCTTGTGGTACTGTTCGCATTGATCGGCCTGACATGTGTTGACGTGGTTGCCCGGTATCTCTTCAACAGCCCGGTCACTGGCGCTTATGAATTGACCGAGCTGCTGCTGGCCACACTCATCTTTCTAGCTCTGCCATTGACGACACTTGCCGGCGAACATATCGAAGTTGAGCTTCTGGACGGCGTCAAAAGCCGGTTTTTGAAGCGCCTTGGAACGCTGATCGCCGGAATTTGCACGATCGGTATCTTCATACTGATTGCGCTTGAGCTGACCGAGCACGCTGAAAAGCTTCAGCGCCGTGAACAGGTGACGGATTCCATTGAAATCCCGCTTTATGTCATCGGCTGGCTTGGAGCTGCCTCCTTCAGCGTTTCGGCCATCGCCGCCGCTGTCTTCTTCTACTCCCGTTTTCGCAAAGAGGCCTAACTCGTGCTTGAGGCTCTGATTGGTTTTGGTGCCCTGTTCGGCCTTGTTCTGCTGCGTGTGCCGATCGCCGTTGCCATGATTATCGTCGGCACAGCCGGCTTCGCAATGCTGCGCAATTGGAACGCGGCCTTCAATCTTCTGGGCAATGCCGCCTTCGACACCGGCCTGTCCTTCACATTGTCGGTCATACCGTTGTTCATCTTGATGGGCAATCTGCTGACCATTTCCGGTGTCAGCCAGTCCCTGTTCACGACGGCACACCGGGCACTTCACAGGATGCGTGGCGGCCTGGCGATGGCAACAATTGTGGCCTGCGGCGGGTTTTCAGCGGTTTGCGGGTCGTCGCTTGCAACAGCGGCCACCATGTCCAAGGTCGCCATGCCATCAATGCGCAAGGCTGGGTACGCCGACAGCCTGGCAACGGGCTCCATCGCCGCCGGCGGCACCCTCGGCATCCTGATCCCACCCAGTGTTATTCTGATCATCTACGGCCTTTTGACGGAAGCCGATATCGGCAAGCTCTTTGTTGCCGGCATCATTCCAGGGCTCCTGGGCGTCGTGTTCTACATGGCGGCCGTTTATGTAACGGTGCTTTTGAAGCCCAATCTCGCGCCGTCCAGTCACGATGACATCCCTGTTGAACGCAAGGATGTTTGGGGGGTTCTCGCCGTTCTTGGCCTGTTTGCGATCATCATGATCGGGATCTATGGCGGGTTCTTCACGCCAACCGAGGCTGCAGGGATCGGTGCTGCCACAGCGTTTCTGATAGCACTATTCTCTGGCGGTTTGACGTTTGAAAAGCTGTTCCAAGCGGGACTGAATTGCGCGCGGACCACCGCAATGATTTTTGCGATCATCATAGGCGCGGAAGTCTTCTCCAACTTCATCAGCTATGCCGGGGTTCCCGACGCCCTTCTGGAATTCGTCCAATCGCTCGATGTGAATGCCTATGTGGTCATTCTCGTTCTGGTGTTGATCTATGTGATCCTTGGCGCGGTTCTGGAAAGCTTGTCGATGATCCTGTTGACCGTGCCGGTGTTCTTTCCGCTCGTCACGTCTTTGGACTTCGGCACTGGCGCGTTGAGCGATCCGGAAATGGTGCTCATCTGGTTCGGCATCATCGTGGTGGTTGTTACTGAAATCAGTCTGATTTCACCGCCCATCGGCCTTAATGTATTTGTGCTGCGCTCGGTTCTGACCGATGTACCGCTACGCACGATGTTCGCCGGCATCCTGCCCTTCTGGGCCGCCGACATCCTCCGCTTGGGACTGCTTATAGCCGTCCCGGCACTCTCGTTGGCACTGATCTAGGAAAACGCCCTTGGGCTCTCGGGCGCTCAGACGTTTCTGAGCGTCCAGGCCGCAATATCAGCGAACACCTGCTCTGCCGACTGGTTCATGGCTTCAACTGCCTGTTCAACGCCGGAGCTGCCGGACGGAGTTTCCCGCCGGAACACATTGTTGGCAACTGTCCGGCCATTGCGGTCATTGACCACCCGCGCAGCAATCTCAACAACACCGCGGTTGGCGCCTTCAATATTCAGTTCAAACGCCCGGATATCCGTCTGAAGCTGATAGTCGATCAACAGGCCATCACCCGGGAGTCCGACGCCCCGCAGCCGTCCCGTGTTTTGGAGGGTCTGCAGCAGCTTGTTCTGCACCACATTCGGGAGCGTGTCGGCCCAGGCAACATTTGGGAAATATGAATAGACCGGACCGCTGTCGACCACGGCGATATAAGTCGTATCGAGTGCCTTAAGCGCGCGAGGCGGGGCTACAAGCACCTGGACGCGGCTAGATCGTCCCGCCAAGCCGCCGACATCGGCAGCCTGCAGGCTGTAAAAGGCGGCGGGACCGGAACTGGCGCAACCGGACACCACGGCGCCAGCGCCAAGCGCGCTTATAAACGCCCGCCGGCTCAGTCGGCTGTTTGCCTGTGTCATCCCCGTCAGTCCCCTATTCCCTGTACTCACCGGCGGCGCCCGCCTTGATAGGTCGGCACTTCTTCACCGCCGAAAATCACGCGGTTCGGCCGTTGTTCAAAGCTCTGTGCAGCCCGCTGGATCGAGACCAGCGTGCGGTTGAATTGCGCCAATGCCGATGTCAGATCCGCCGACCCTTGGGTGGCAAATTTCGACAAACCACCCGCAATGGCATCGGCACGGCTCTCAAACGCAACCGCGACCTTCCGAATCGCTTGCGCTGCAAGCGTTGCTTCCTTGATCAAGCCCTCACCGTCACCGTCGACCATTTCGGAAACCTTTTCGACAAGGCTCTCAACCCGAACCGATGTTGAGTTGAGTGTCGCGGTCATCTGCTGCGCATCGGTAATGATCTGATCGACATCCGGAGTGCGTTTGCTCAAGTCCGCCGTCATTTGCTGAACGTTGTCCGCTGCCTGACGCGCGCTTTGCAGGATTGCCGGAATGCCATCTTCTCCGGCCAGACCACTGGCCGCAGTTTCGACCGAGCCGACAATATTGGCGATCTTTTCCGGATCAACAGCACGCAGCAGTTCATCGGCAGACTGCAGCGTGGATGCGAACCGTTCTGCAGCGACCTGAACATCTTCAACAAGCGCTGCAATCCGGTCATCCTGACCGCGAACTGTTGCTGAAACCGCCTCGAAATTCTGGATCGTAGATTTTGTCGAAGCGATGATTTCGTTGATCTGGCTTTGCTGATTGTTGAAGTTGTCGACAATGCTCGCAACACTGTCGACGGTCTCGCCAATGGTGGCCGGATCGACGCTCGCAATGATCTCATCGACTCGAACGAGAGAGATGTTCAGTCCTTCGGTGAGTGTGGCAACGGACGCGACAATCTCGTCGACGCGTAGCGGATCAATTACCGCGGCAATCTCAACGCCACGGGTGACGATCGCATCCACCTTGCCAACGATATCGCGCGTTCCAGTGATCACGTCATTGATGGTGCCTTCGCGTGCGCGCAGCATCTCTACAATGTTGTTCACGCCCTGCATCGTGCTGGACGTGGCCACGACCAGTTCATCAATGTCACCCGAGCGCTTTTCCAGCACTTCGCCGAGCACTGCCGCGCCCTTCATGACCTTTTCGATGTCTTCCGGCTTCACCGCCTGAACAATGCTTTGAACGTTGCCGAGCCCATCATTGAGGCGTTCTGTGAACTCGGTCAGTTCCTTGGCCGCATTTTGAGCATCAGCCATAAGGGTATCGATATCTGCGCTCGCCTTGCCGAGGCTTCCCGAGAAGGTCTGCAGGTCATCTACGATGGCCGTAACTTTGTCGGAGGGAACAGCCGCCAGAAGCCGCTCACCCTCATCAACCAAACCCTCAAGCCGCCCGGAGAGGCTGGAAAACGCCTCCGAGGCCTTTCCGATGCTGGCCATAAAATCCTTCACGCCGTCGGAATTGGCAGCAAGAGCATCCGAGAACGTCTCAACGTTCTGGATCGTTTTGGAAATCGCCGGACCATTATCCTGAAGCAGCTGATCGACGGTTTTCATGGTCGAATCGGCGCGTTTCAGAACGTCGCGCGCGCCATCCACGATGTCGTCAAAAAACGACCGCTCGGCATTGATCAGCGGTATGTTATTCGGGTTCTGGCTGCCATCCGGATTCAACAGTAGCGGAGAGGAACTTGTTCCACCGATCAGATCCACATAGGCAACACCGGTCAAGCCGGTGAAATTCAATGTTGCCTTGGTATCTTCGCGGAGCGGCGTGGATGGCCGGATTCGAACCGTTGCCAAGACTTTGGTTGGGTCACCCGGCGCAAAATCCAACGAGGCCACGTCACCAACCTTGATGCCGTTGAACAACACCTGCCCTCCAACAGGCAAGCCGGTCACCGCACCCGGAAACAGGATTTTGACTTCGACATTCTGACGCGACTCAGCTGTCACAGCGAGCCAATAGATGAACCCGAACGCGCTGATCAGGATCGCGATCATAAATGCGCCGATCAATATGTAATTCGCGCGGGTTTCCATTCACTCAAACCTCATGTGCGGCGCAGAGCCCGCTCCCCTCGGAAGTAAGACTTAATCCAAGGGTCGTCATTTTTCATCATGTCTTCCATTGGCCCGATCGCAAGAACACGCTTTTGCCCAAGAACTGCGATGCGATCACAGATGGAATGCAAACTGTCGAGGTCGTGAGTAACCATATAAACGGTCAGATCCAGCGTGGAACTCAAATTGCCAATCAACGAATCGAACGCGGCAGCCCCAATAGGATCCAGGCCGGACGTTGGTTCATCCAGAAACACCAAATCCGGGTCGAGTGCAAGGGCACGGGCAAGGCTTGCCCGTTTCACCATGCCGCCGGAAAGCTCTGAAGGCAGTTTGTCTGCCGCATCCTGCGGCAACCCAACCAATTCCAGCTTCAAGGTGGCCAGTTCATCCATTAAGCGCTGCGACAATTTCAGATGCTCCCGCATCGGCACCTGAATGTTCTGCTTCACGGTGAGCGACGAAAACAACGCGCCTTGCTGGAAGAGCACCCCCCAGCGGCGTTCAATCATCTTGCGGGTCTTGTCCGATGCGCTGGAAAGATCATGACCAAAAACCGAAATCTGTCCGGCCCGCCGGGGTGTCAGCCCCAGGATTGTGCGCATCAATACCGACTTTCCGGTACCGGAACCGCCGACAAAACCGAGCACTTCTCCGCGGTGCACATCAAGGTCCAGATCCTGCAAGATAATCTTGGATCCGAAGCCGACTGTGATGTTGCGAACCGACAAGATATTTTCCGGCTGCTCTGCTTGCAGGGCCGCAGCATGATCGGTTTGTTCGATGTCTGACACTGCCATCTCGCCGTTATACCCCAATGGCTGCAAAGAACATTGCGAACAATCCATCAACGACAATCACAAGGAAAATCGCTTTTACGACAGACATGGTGGTATGCCGGCCGAGCGACTCAGACGACCCTTCCACTTTCAGACCTTCAACGCAGGCAATGAGGCCAACGATCAGCGCCATGAAGGGCGCCTTTATGATCCCGACAACGAAGGTGTTGACCGTAATCGCTGCCTGAAGCTGTGTAAGGAACGCTGCCGGCGGAATATCCAGGTACGCCCAAGTAATCAGACCCGCACCAAAAAGCGCCGAGATATCGGCCACGAAGGTCAAAATCGGCAAGGCAATCATCAACGCCAAAATACGCGGCAGCACCAGAACTTCTGTGACACTCAAGCCGATGACGTGCAGGGCATCGACTTCCTCTTGCATGCGCATTGCCCCCAACTCGGCGGTAAACGCCGATCCGGACCGTCCGGCAACCATAATTGCGGTCAGGATGACGCCGATCTCCCGAAGCACCAGGATGCCCGCCAGATCGACGACGAAAATGTCGGCGCCGAACTGCCTCAGGTAAAATCCGCCCTGCTGAGAAATGATCGCGCCGATCAAAAAGCTCATCAGCGCCACAATCGGGACCGCGCCGATGCAGCTGCGGTCGAACTGCACGGCGATTGCGATGCTGCGAAGGCGTTTGGGCTGTAAAAGAACGGTCGACAGCACGATGCCGAGCGATCCAAGGATATGCAGCATCGCGAGGGTGTCTTTATACACCTCAACCATCTGCCGCCCGGTCGCTTCAAGAAAACCGACAATCGTGAAACCGGACCGGTCTGGCTGCCAGCGCGGCGGGTGATGCTTCTCGATCTCGTGAAACAGGCTTTCGCGGATAGGCGTCACCCCGGTCAACTGCACTTTCCGGCCGCTGAATTCCAGCTGTCCACGGGTCCGGTGGATCAGCCAGGCGCCACTGGTGTCCAGATGATCAACCTCTGAAACATCGATACACGTCAATTTGTCCTTGGCGACATTCAGCCTGGAGATTTGCTGGTCAGCATCCGCAAGCGTGCTGACAGTCCAGTCTCCGGATAGAATAAGGGACTGATGTCCCTCGGAATCGGTATCCAGGTGCAATTCCGGCGCTTTGTTTTTTTCCAAGAATGCCATTCCGGAGAGTTGCCCCTTGCCGCTCGTCAACTTCCCCCCGTATACCTGATTGTAAAGATTAACGTCCAGCAGTCAGATGAAAGCATTGCCCATGGAAATTGCCCGCCCTTACCTTTTGTTTCTCGGTGACGTCCCCGATGCCCTGGCCGCCAAGACCGCGACAGGCATTGTTGATTGGCGGAAAGACTGGTGTGTCGGACAGGTCCGGCTCGATGGCTGTGCTGCAGATACCGGTCTGACGGACATGTCGATCGCCGAGGGAACTGCTGCAGGTGCCAAAACGATGGTCATCGGCGCAGTCAATGCCGGCGGACGTTTGCCGGATCATTGGGTTGATTCGGTGGTCGAAGCCTTGAATGCAGGCCTTGATGTTGCCTCTGGTCTCCATGTCAAACTCGGCGACATTCCGGCAATCAAGGAAGCAGCCGCCAAAAACGGCCGCCAACTCCACGACGTGCGCCACAACTCCATGACCTTTGCCACCGGAAAGGGCATCAAACGCCCGGGCAAACGGATTTTGACCGTCGGAACAGACTGCTCTGTTGGCAAGAAATACACTGCCCTTGCGATGGACAAGGCGATGAATGAGCGCGGCTACACCAGTTCGTTCTGCGCGACCGGCCAGACAGGTGTCTTCATTTCAGGCCGGGGTCTGTCTCTCGATGCCGTTGTGGCTGATTTCATCGCCGGCGCTGCCGAGTGGCTCTCCCCGGCAACAGAGGAAAATCACTGGCAGGTGGTGGAAGGCCAAGGCTCTTTGTTCCACCCGTCATTTGCCGGCGTGACACTCGGCCTGCTTCATGGCTCGCAGCCCGACGGATTTATCGTCTGCCATGAGCCCACGCGAACCAAAATGCGCGGCGTTGAAACACCGCTGCCAACCGTCGATCAGGTCATCGACATGACCATTCAGTGCGGCAAACTCACAAATCCCGGCATTCGCTGTGTCGGTATCGCGGTCAACACCCAGGCTCTGGATGACGATGAGGCGCTCGCGCTTCTGGCAAAACTGGGCGAGCGCCATGGCCTTCCGGCAACCGATCCGATCCGCTATGGCATGGAAGCCGTGGTCGACAAGGTGTCCGCGGAGTTCGGCACCCCATGAGCCGCAGCGTCAGCATTGACCTTGAAAGCTTTGAGATCGCGGGCGGTTTTACAATCTCCCGCGGCAGCCGCACCCATGCCAATGTGCTCGTCACCACTTTGGCGGACGGCGATCACATCGGCCGCGGCGAATGTGTGCCCTATGCGCGCTACGGCGAAACCATGGAAAGCGTTCAGGAGCAGATCCAGGAGATTTCACCGCTGTTGAAAGACGGTTTGAGCCGCCATGCGCTGCAAGAGGCAATGCCGGCCGGTGCTGCACGCAACGCGGTAGATTGCGCCCTTTGGGACCTTGAAGCCAAGCAAACCGGTAACTCGGCGGCAGAGATTGCCGGGATCCCGCCGCTTTCACCGGTCACGACCGCTTACACGATCAGTGTCGGCACACCGGAAATTATGGCGGAAAAGACGGCAAAGGCCGCACATCGCCCCTTGCTGAAGGTAAAACTTGGCGGGGCTGGCGACGATGAGCGCATCGAAGCTGTTCGCAAGGCCGCACCGGACAGCACCTTGATCGTTGATGCAAATGAAGCCTGGGACGACAGCTGTTTTGGAACGAACATGGCAGCGTGTGAAGCCGCCGGCGTGGCTTTGATTGAACAGCCTTTGCCTTCCAAGGATGACAGCCGTCTCAAGGAATTCAGCTCAAAGATTACGATCTGTGCGGATGAAAGCCTGCACACGCGGGATGGTCTTGAGGATCTCCGCAGCCGGTACGATGCCATCAACATCAAGCTCGACAAAGCCGGCGGTTTGACGGAGGCCCTGGCGCTTCTGGATCAGGCCAAAGCGCTTGAATTTGAGATCATGGTCGGTTGCATGCTCGGCACGTCTTTGGCCATGGCTCCCGCGGTCCTCTTGGCACAGCGGGCAGACTATGTGGATCTCGACGGGCCTCTTCTTTTGACGCAGGACCGCGAACCGGGACTGGTCTTCGAAGGCAGCACGCTGTTCCCGCCAAGACCGGAATTGTGGGGCTAACGCTTTAGTTTTAACGCACTGGGCTTGAAACCATGCGCTGACGCACCATCGGCGTCAGCGCCAGCATCACAAGCGTTCCGGCCGCAGAAACGGCCGCCATCAGATAAAACGGCAGATCCGGATCCATCTCGTACAACGCGCCGCAGACACTCAAACCAATGGCCATCTGCAGGCCGATTGATGTGGCAAGCAGACCCTGGCCGGTCCCGGCCCACTTGCTTGGAACGACTTTCGCCAGAATTGCAATGGCGCCCAGATGGGCAGCGCCAAAGGTGAGCGCGTGCAGAAGCTGGATCGCGACCATCGATACCAGCGTATCCGCGAACGGGAACAAGCCCCAGCGGGCGACCGCGGCGATCCCGGCAACGATCAGGAAAACAGGCGGGTCGAAACGAAGCGCGATCTTTCCGGCAACAGTGAAAAGCGCAATCTCAGCGATCACGCCGACAGCCCACAAGATGCCGATTGTTTCGTCTGCTATCCCGGCGGCTTGCCAGTAGAGCGTCCCAAAACCGTAAAATGCCGCATGGGTTGCCTGGAACAGGCCAAGCAGGATGAGCACCGGCCAAAACCAAACCGTTTTGAAGGGCGCTTCTCCGGCCTCTTCGTCCAAACCTTCGCTTGCCCCGGCTCCGCTTTGGCGCGGAAGTGACAGAACAACGCCGCCTGTCAGAAGCGACGCCAAGCCAATCAGAAACAGCATCACCCAGACGGTGTCTCCGGTCGCCAGGAATCCGCCAGCAAGATTGGCAGCAACAAACCCAGCAGATCCCCAAAGGCGCATCCGTGCATAGTCCGCGCCCGTGTTGCGCGCAGCATCCAAGGCATAGGCATCACTGAGCGGAAGCACCGGCGCCTTGAAGACCATGTAGCCGATCACCCCGGCGCCCAGAACGTAAAGACCATTTCCAAGGGCGAAAAGCGCGATGAAGACGGTTCCAAGGAGAGAATAAACAAAGATGGACCATCGGCGCTGACCGGTCCGGTCTGCAAGGTTTGTCAAAAGCGGGCTTGCGGCAATTCGGGCAACCGTCCCGGCCCCCAGCACAAATCCAATCTCGGCCGCGGAAAACCCCTCGAACTCCAAAATGACCGGAAAGAAAGGGAGAAATAGCCCATAGCCGAAAAAATGAACCCCGAACAAGGCGGAGACACGCGCACTGAGGGCCGACGTCAAATTCAACATACAAACCGAACCGGATTTTGAGGCCCAAAAGAATATTAACGATTTTCAGTTTACCCTGATTTTGGAATTGTCCGGATTGGATACCGAACGGCCCTTGCAGAGTTGAGAATCGCGCCCTTATGAAAGCGGAAACACAACAGGTAGAACCGGAGCTGATAGGCGAAGCCGAATATCAGACGCTTGAACAGACCTTGATGGAATCCGATCGGGGACGTCGGTTTCTAAAAGAGTTTTTGAACCGGAACAAGACCCCGGAAACGACCGAGATCCTCGGCGCGATCCAACGTCTTGAGAAAGTCGTCACCCGTCAGCGCAAAGTGCCGGATCTCGACAAGATCCGCTTGGATATTGCCGACATGCACGAGGCAATTGAGCGCACCAAGGCGGAGATAGCCAACATCAAGGACGACGGCGACGAAAGCAATCGCTTTGTCGACGCCTCTCATGAGCTTGATGCGATCGTGACGCAGACCGAAGGTGCCACCCAGTCGATTCTGGAAGCTGCCGAGCAGATCCAGGAAAAAGCCTGGGTTCTCCGCGAAAACGGCGCAGACGATGCGACTTGCGATGATATTGATGCGAAGGCCACAGAAATCTTCATGGCCTGTTCCTTCCAGGATCTAACCGGCCAGCGCACCAACAAGGTGGTCCAGGTACTGCGTTATCTGGAAAGCCGGATCAACCTGATGATCAACATCTGGGGCATCGAAGATCTGGAAGCAGATGACACCGCTGGTCCTGTCGACAGCCGCCCGGATGCCCACCTGCTGAACGGCCCGCAGCGTGACGGCGCGGGCGTCTCTCAAAACAGTGTCGATG
This sequence comes from Roseibium sp., assembly GCF_965276855.1. Lineage (GTDB taxonomy): Bacteria > Pseudomonadota > Alphaproteobacteria > Rhizobiales > Stappiaceae > Roseibium. Next base: position 4,296,574 of record NZ_OZ255700.1, on the reverse strand, counting down.
AGCTGATGTCTGTCAGCGGCGACGTGTTTGACGCCGCGTTGGACGAAGTCGCAGCGCCTGGCAACACATCTGCGAGCGAAGCTTCAGCACCAATGGGTGAAGCGGACATCGATGCCCTGATGGCCGGCGACAGCGAACCGATGGATGCGGCCGCGATTGATGACATGTTCGCCTCCGCGCCTTCGGCCGAGGAAACGGAAGCTGAAGACACGGCGGACGTGACTGATCCGGTCGCCGATGAATTTGCTGCAGCCCACGCCGATGAAGTCTTGGACGAAGCCGCGATCGACAAACTGTTCGATGCGGAAGTCAGCGAGCCGGAAGCTGCCAACGACAGTGAACCGGCTGCGGAAACAGCAGAGGCAGAAGCTGATGCCGACTGGGCTTTGGTCGAGCAGGAAGCAGATGCCGACGACAGCGCTGACCCGCTGACGGAGCTGACCGAGGCCGAACGACAGGCTCTGTTCAACTGATCGATCTTCACACTGTCAAGAGATAAGGGCGCCCATTCCAGGCGCCCTTTTTCTTTGTCTCAACAAAGCAAATGCCGCGCTCGTTTCCTTGCGCGACATTTGTCGGAGAGTTTTAAAGGCATCGTCGGCAGACCCGGAGATCTGCCAACGATGCCTCCCCTCTTTGTTCAAAGTTATCCGGCTTTGATCTTGTCAAAGAACTGGTTCGCTTCTTCGCTCAGACGCGCAGCCCTGTTCTTCAAGGTCAATGAAGTTTCATGGATCGTCTCAACCGTGCCATCAACTGAATCGATGGACCCGCGCACAGCGGCGATCTCATCTGTAAAGCTCTGTGTGCCGACCGCCGCGATCTGAACCGCAGAGGAAATCTCCGCCGTTGCAGAAGACTGCTGCTCCACAGCAGCCGCAATGCTGTTGGCGATCTCTGACAATTCGCTGATGATTGTGGTGATCCCGTCAATATCCTGGACAGACTGCCGGGTTGCCTGCTGGATCGCAGCAATCTGTTCGGTGATCTCTTCAGTCGCCTTCGTGGTCTGACTTGCAAGCTCCTTGACCTCGGCCGCAACGACGGCAAAGCCCTTACCCATTTCACCTGCCCTGGCCGCTTCAATAGTTGCGTTCAGCGCAAGGAGGTTGGTCTGTTCAGCAATGTCAGAAATCAAGCCGATGACAGACCCCACCTGATCTGCAAAACCGGCCAGCTTGGTGACCGATTCATTGGTGTTCTGGGCGCCTTGAACAGCTTGCTGAGCCTTCTCACGTGAATGCCCGGCCTGACGCCCGATTTCAACAATCGAGGCACTCATTTCTTCCGTTGCCGTCGCGCTGGACTGCACACCGCTCGCGGTCTCCGCGGAGGAAGTGTCCATGGTCTGCATGCGCGTTGCGATCGAGCCGGTCTCCCGGCTGAGATCGCGGGAAGAGTTCTCCAACTCGTCAGACGTGGTGCTCAACTCGCCGACGACGCCGCTGAGTGAAGTCTCGAACGTGGCAATCGCGGACTTCAGCCCGTCTTCCCGGGCAACAGCGTCCGCCACCATTTTGTCGTGATAGGTGGAAATGGCGATGTCCATATCCAGCATCACCAGTTTGGTAATCACTGCCATGACCTTTGAGCGCTTGGCCGCGGTCATTATCCGCTTGGTCAGCAGCACTTCGGAGATCTGGGTTAAGGCAAAGGAATACCCGCCGATGTACCAACTTGGATCCAGACCGATGCGCACATGCGCCAAACCGATCCGGATGGCGCGCTCGAGGTACGCCTCGGTCGGTCCTTCATTGAACATGCGATCCCAATGAGAGAGCTGCGCCGAGATCAGGCGGGCCTCCTGGTCTCCGATCATTGTCGACAGATGCGGGACTGTTTTTACATGGTCGTAAAATCCGTCCATGATCCTCGGCAAATGAGAGGAAAGTGTCGGCCAGATCGATCGCGCAAGTGTGCGATCTTCTTCGGTGAAACGGAAAAACGCCAGCCTGCCCTTTAGCGTTTGGTTCTGCATATTGGCTCCATAAACCCTGCAAGCCAGTGCTGGTCCCCCTCAGGCCAACGCTGTCCTGCCAATCAACGTAACGCGCCCCTTCTTGAGGCGGGTTTCGACGGAACACCAGGTATTCAATGCCAAGGAAGACAAGACGGCAGCATCAGCAGAGAGCACACCCCTACGTAATGTAACCTCCTGGTTTTGCTTCGCAATTCAGAAGACACCACGGTTGTTTCCGCACCATCCGTTCTTTCGCGAATCCCACGAGAAAGAACAAGACAGATGTTATCCGCCTAATGGGTCAGCCACTAACAGCGCGTTAACGCGAAACAGCCTTAAACAACATCTTAGGGTCGATATTTCCGCCCGTCAGTACGACACCGACGGTCCGCTCCCTCAGGTCAAGTTTCCCGGATAGCAGAGCGGCTAACGCAGCGGCGCCGCCGGGTTCGACAACCAGCTTGAGCTCGGAAAACGCAAACGCCACAGCGTCCAGAACTTGCTCGTCCGTGACCGTATATCCTTCCCCAGCAAATTGACGCAGGATCGAAAATCCGATCTCTCCGGGACTTTCAGAAAGAAGCGCATCACAGATCGAACCCGATTTGGCGGGATTGGACAGCAATGCCCCTGCCTCCAAAGACCGTTTGTAATCATCGAAGAATTGCGGTTCGACCGTATGGAACACCGTTTCCGCGGAAGTGTTTGCAAGCGCAAGCGCAATCCCGCTGGAAAGGCCTCCACCACCTGTGCAAGCCAGGACATCATCCAACCGCACACCAAGGTCTTTTGCTTGCGCTGCCATCTCCAGGCCAACCGTCCCCTGCCCGGCAACAACGGCAGGATCATTGTACGGATGTACGAACGTCGCGCCGGTTTCGGCGCAGATCTCGGCAGCGATCTTGTCGCGGTCTTCGGTGGCCCGATCGTAAGTAATGACCGTCGCACCGTATCCTCGTGTGCGTTCCAGCTTCACCTGAGGTGCATCGGCAGGCATGACGATCGTCGCCGGCATGCCAAAGATCTTGGCACTGGATGCGATACCTTGCGCGTGATTACCCGACGAACAAGCGACGACACCCTTGGCCCGGACATCTAGGTCCAATTGCCGCAAGCAATTGTAAGCGCCACGAAACTTGAAAGAGCCGCTGCGTTGCAGGCATTCCGGCTTGATCAACACACGCCCGCCGACACGCTCGTCCAGAGCGGGATTGGTCAAGAGCGGGGTTTTGACAGCAACGCCCTCCAGGGCATCAGCTGCGTCCAATACATCGTCGAAAGTGACGGCTACGCTGCTGGAGGAAGGTCGTTCTGCTGTCGCGCCGGTCATGGTGGCCACCTCATTCAGGATCTGATGTGGACAGGAGTACCGGCTACCCCATGGCCTGACAACGGCAACATTGTGAGGGTTACAAAATCCCGCAGCACCAATATTTTAAAGCTTCTGAGACTTTCAGATCACTCTGCCGCGTTGGCCTGTGCCACGCCGCCAGCAGCGGCGATACAATTGTCCAGAAACTGCCGGCTGCTGGCTGCCCAAGTGTAATTGAGTGCAATATTCCGGCAGTGGTCGCGCGGAATATCGAGAGCGGCCTCGCATGCCTCCGCAAGGTTTTCGGACAAAACACCGGCGCCGGTATCACCGATCACATCCAGCGGCCCCATGACCGGATAGGCTGCAACCGGTACCCCGCACGCCAGCGCCTCCAGTATGACGTTGCCGAACGTGTCTGTGAGAGACGGGAAGACGAAAACATCCGCGCTGGCGTAGTGACGCGCCAGATCTTCGCCGGTTTTCGCACCGACGAAGAGTGTGTCGTTGTATTCTCTCTGCAGCGTATCCAGCTGAGGCCCATCGCCAACAACAACCTTAGATCCGGACAGTTTCAGATCCAAAAACGCCTTGATGTTCTTCTCAATCGCAACGCGGCCAACATACATGAAGACCGGCCCAGGCAAATCCTGCGGCAGGACAGAGCCCTCGTAGGGTTTGAAGAGATTTTCGTCGACACCGCGCGACCAGCGCATCAAGTTCCGGAAGCCGCGGTCTCTCAGGTCGTTCTCCAGCGAAGTCGTTGCCACCATGCATCCGTTGCCGGCGTTGTGGAAGCGGCGCATCCAAGCATAAGACCAGGAAAGCGGCACCGGCATCCGGGCAGAAACATATTCTGGAAACCGTGTGTGATAACTGGTGGTGAACGGCTGTCCGCGCTTTTTGGCAATTGCAGCTGCAAGCAGGCCAAGCGGACCTTCGGTCGCTATGTGCAGATGTTCGCAGTCGAAGTCATCCATCATCCGCCGCACGGTGCCCTTGTGCGTCAAAGACAAACGGATTTCTGGATATGTCGGGCACGGAAGTGTCTTGAAAGCCTGCGGGGTCAAAAACTCCATGCGAACGCCCATGGCGCGGAGTTCGTCAGCTGTGCGTTCAAGCGAGCGCACGACGCCATTGATCTGCGGATGCCAGGCATCCGTGACAACAAGAATGGAACTCATGCGGCGACCGGAGCTTCCTGTGGCTTCGCCGTTTGGGCTCCGGTTTGGGCCTGTTCTACCCATCTGATCACCTCAAAGGTTCCATCATGGTGTTCGGCAACCGCTGTGCAGCTTTCAACCCAATCGCCAGTGTTGATGTAGTGAATGCCGTTGACGTCACGGCTTGCTGCATGGTGGATGTGACCGCAGATAACGCCGTCGACGCCCTGACGACGCGCTTCGTCGGAAAGAGCCTCCTCGAAGCGCCCGATGAAACTGACTGCATTTTTGACTTTCAGCTTCGCCCAAGCTGACAAAGACCAGTAGGTCAGGCCAAGTCGGCGGCGCACGGCGTTCAGCACCGTGTTGACACCAAGCGCTGTGACGTAAGCCTTGTCCCCAAAGAACGCGAGCCACTTGGCATGGCGGATCACCACATCGAACTGATCCCCATGGATCACCAGATAGCGTCGGTTGTCGGCGGTTTCATGGATGATGCTGTCGGTGACTTCCACACCGCCGAAGTGGGTGCCTAGGAAGCTGCGTAGAAACTCGTCGTGGTTTCCAGGAATATAGACAACACGAGAGCCCTTGCGGCCTTTGCGCAGGATCTTCTGAACCACATCGTTGTGGAGCTGCGGCCAATACCAGGACCGCTTCAACCGCCAGCCATCTGCAATGTCGCCGACGAGATAAATCGTCTCGGCGTCATTGTCCTTCAGGAAGTCAAGCAGAAGCTCTGCCTGGCACCCGCGAGTGCCCAGATGTACATCTGAAATAAACAAGGCCCTGTAATGCCGCGATGTCTCCGAAGTGGACATTGCACGTCTCCTAGATCCATTGGACCGCTATAGACGCGATTCAAGTTTCACTATTATGACAGACGGGGTTTGAGGTGGCCTGACGTTGCGTTTTCCTAAAGTCATTGGAGGATCTTTCCCTTAGCCGCGCCAACATATGCGTTTCAGCGCGCTCACTCAGGGCCTCACAATCACGCAGGGCCATCGCTTAAGGGATAGCCGCAGCGGGTTTCCTTTCATATGGTCTCGCAAACCTCACCTTCAAAATTTGGGAGATCGATCATGGATTTGAGATTGCGCGGCAAGTCGGCAATCGTGTGCGCATCAAGCCGCGGGCTTGGCAGAGGTTGCGCAGAAGCGCTTGCAGAGGCCGGATGTGACCTGGTGATTAACGGGCGCAATAAAGATGCACTGGAAGCAACCCGCGCGTATCTGACGGACACCTTTCAGGTCAAGGTCAGTGTCATCGCTGCCGACGTTTCAACACCGGAAGGACAAACCGCTCTCCTGACGGCCTGCCCGGAGCCCGACATACTGGTCAACAACAATGGCGGCCCACCTCGCAAGGACTATACAGAACTCAATCGCTCTGCCTTGCTGGAAGGTGCCATCCAGAACTTCGTGACCCCGATTGAATTGATCCAGGCGGTCACCCCTGGAATGAAGGCCCGTGGCTTTGGCAGGATCGTCAACATCACGTCCTTGTCCGTGAAGATGCCGATTGAAGGCCTGGACCTTTCCAGCGGCGCCCGTGCCGGCCTGACAGCATTCCTGGCAGGTGTTTGCCGCCAGCTCGCGCCGCATGGTGTCACGGTAAACAATCTGCTACCGGGCAAAATGGATACGGACCGGCTGAGGGGTGGGTTTGAACGCTCCGCACAGCAATCCGGTCAGACTGTGGACGCCATTCGCGCAAGCCAGGCTGCAGAAATCCCGGCACGCCGTTTTGGAACAGCCGCGGAGTTCGGCCAGACCTGTGCCTTTTTGTGCTCCACACACGCCGGCTACATCACCGGGCAGAACATTCTCATGGACGGCGGTCTTTACCCGGCAGCATTCTAACAAAAAAGCCGGCCCGCGATCGCGGGCCGGCAGAATTTTCAAAACCAGTCTAGCAGCTGATCAGAACTTGATGCGAACTGAAGCTGTCAGGATGTCGACGGAAGAGTCGACGGAACCGGTCAGCGATCCCTTCGAAGCGCTGTAGTCCTGGTGACCCGGGACAAGGTTCAGATCGGTGTCTGTGCCAAAGATATGCGTGTAGCCGAGATCAAACGAGAAGTGCTCGTTGAAAACGTAGGACGCTCCGGCGCTTACCCAGATACGATCGTTGTCCGGAAGGCGCGCAGACCGGATTTGATCATCGATCGGTGACCACTCGTATGCCGCACCAGCGCGGAAGGTCAACTTGTCGTTGAAATCATACTCACCACCGAGCGCGAGGAAGTAGCCGTCATTGTAGTTGAACGGCAGCGTGGTCACGGTGGCGCCGGTCGCATCGGCCGTAATCTGCGGCTCTTTCAGGCGGCTCCAGTTGGTCCACTCAAATGTACCAAGCACACGGATGTTGTCGGTGATGCTCTGCTTGGCAGAGAGCGTGACCATGTCCGGCGTTGCAAGGACGGTTTTCACGTCCGTCACGGCCGTCGTGAACGGGTTGGCAGGGTTCGGTGCCGCAATTGTGCCATCGATGTCGGTGAATATCGCCGAGCGGTAACCGATGCCGATTTCCGTGGTCGCGGTTGGTTTGATCGTGACACCAGCCGTCAAGCCAACGCCGACACCGTCACCATCAAGCTGCTGACCCGGAAACAGGGTAGCGCCTGGAATAGTCGGAGACGCTGAGGCATTCGTCAGGCGAACATCCGCATATTGGATCTGCGGACCGATCGCGACGGAGAACATCTCATTGATCTTGTAGCCGACAACCGGGTTCAGGTTGATCGAGAAGATCTTTGAAGAGCGGTTGTAGCCTGCACCGGTCCAGTTGCTGTCGTCCGGCTTTGTGGAAAGACCGAACGGACCGTTAATCCCAACGCCAAGGTAGATTTTGTCGTTGAAGTTGTAAGACGTGTAGGACGCCGGGATCCAGGCATCGTGGCCGATATCACCGGTGTCAAAAGACGTCGTGATCAGACCGGTCGGCGTGGTCAGTGAATTCGGAACGGTGTTCGAACCGGTAATGTCGGACTTTGGAATGATGAAGGCGTTGTGAGCCTCAAATACGATCTTACCGTCCATCGATGTGATCGTCGCCGGGTTCCAGAACATGGACGAAATCGACGAACTGGATGTACCGTTACCGGCGAAGGAAGTCCCTTGGTAGTAGGCGCTCTGCTCGCGCAGGGCGAAACCGCCCGCAGAGGCTACACTTGCGACGATCGAGGCTGCAATGGCCGTCGACGTCAGAAGTACGATTTTCTTGGTTGCCCGCATTTTTACGTTTCTCCCAATCCTCCTCCCCCCCGGGAGGAATTTGACACTGACTGCAGGGTCTAAAAGAAACGGTCGCCTTTCAACCACGAAATGCGATCTCTAATTGCAGCGCACACGGTTGCTGCGTTGCAATATACGGGTTTTCACGAAGGCCCGGCTCACGCATCGAGTGCTCGTAGCCGGATAAACATATCGTCAGACACCGCTTTTGGAGGATGACCGCGACCAACCATACAAATGCACACTTTTTAGGCACATTACCAACGCGTCACACTTAACTTTCTTTCTTTGCTGCGCGTTGCTTTCTTGTCACACATAACCCTAGGGAATACCGGCGTTTTGCGCGAGCCTGGAATTTTTTTTGGTGACTGAATCGCTTCATTGGCAAACCAAAAAATCCCAAATCAACATTATACACCGCCCACGATATGGCCAATCGAGTGAGATGAAATAGTCATTCTGATGTCAGAAATGCGGATGTATTTATGATTCAAATACCCGCATTTCAGACACGATACACATGCAGTTTCGAACTTTACGAGCCAAAACTGCAGACAACACAGGTCATGCCGCGCCCACGACGATACTCGCCATAGTTGCAAATCAGACAAGTCCATCACGCGCGCTCAGAAACCGCCGCATGGCAACATCGCTCCAAGGCGAAAGACGCTTCAAAGCGGTCTGGTGGCTTTGATAAATGCGGTTACTCATCGGATCCTGACGGGACGTGTCCAGCAGCACTTCTCCAGTCGTTACGCGCAAGGCGTCAAGAATGTCTTCTGGATAGGAAAGGACCTCAACGCCATCTTCTTGCTGGAGCAACTGCAGGCTTCCGGCATTTTCCCAATCGCTCTCAGCAAGCGCACGTCCATTCTCAGCGCGGCACGCCTCCAATAGAATTGCCTGGAATTCCGTGGGCAAAGCATCAAAAGCTGCCTGATTGAACAGGGCCTCGCCCGTCCCGTTCGGTTCGTGGAAACCAGGTGAATAATAATAATTCGCGGCCTTCTGGAACCCCATGGCCCGATCCGACCAGGGACCGAGAAATTCGGTCGCATCCAGAACACCGGTTTGGAGTGCCTGAAACAGCTCGCCAGGCGGCAAACCAACCGGAGCGGCCCCAAGCCTGCGCATCACCTCTCCTCCCAGCCCCGGCATCCGGATCTTCAGGCCGCGCAGATCATCGAGGTTTTGGAGCGGTTTCTTGTACCAGCCGCCCATCTGAACACCAGTGTTACCCGCCATAACCGGTTTGATTCCGAAAGGAGCGTAAAGCTCGTCCCAAAGCGCCTGCCCGCCGCCTTGCTCGATCCAGCTGATATGTTCATGCGGGAGCAGACCGAAGGGGACTGCGGTGAAATAGACGGAGGCCGGGATCTTGCCTTGCCAGAAGAACGAGGCTGTATGCGCCATGTCCGCAGTGCCATTTGAGACGGCATCAAAGACGCCCAGCGCCGGCACCAGTTCGCCGGCCGCAAACAAACGGATCTTGAATGCACCACCTGAGAGCAACGCAACCTGATCGGCGATCCGCTGCGCCGTGACACCCGGACCTGGCAGGTTTTTCGGCCAGGATGTCACCAGCTTCCATTCGGTGACCGCACCTTGTGCCATCACCGCTGGCGCTGAGAAAACAGATGCGCTTCCAACGGCACTGCCCACAAGCATGTCCCGGCGGCTGAGGTTTTTTCTGTTTTTCAATGCATCACTCATTGTGCGCCCTCCCAAAAAGCGTGGAAGTGATGGACCGGTCCGTGACCTTGTCCAATCTTGAGTTCGTCCGCATGGCGGATCGCTTCGTGGATATAGGCTTTTGCACTGGACACAGCGTCGCCCAGCGCGTTGCCCTTAGCCAGTCCGGCAGCAATTGCAGAAGACAAAGTGCATCCGGTGCCGTGGGTGTTATCTGTCGCGATGCGGTCCTCGCGCAGCCAGAGGCTTTCACCGTCTTCAGTTATCAAAAGGTCAGCGCTTTCCGCACTGTCGCCGTGTCCGCCCTTCAACAAAACAGCCTTTGCCCCGAGGTCGATCAGCTGTTTGGCCTGGCTCTGCATGTCGTTTTCGTTGCGGGCGACTTCGCCCTCCAGCATGCGGGCTGCTTCATGAAGGTTCGGCGTGATGATGTCGGCCAAGGGCACCAACTTGGAAATCAGGGTTGCGACCGCACTTTCCGCCAAAAGCGGATCTCCGGATGCGGCCACCATCACGGGATCCAGAACGACTGGTCCGGTCTGGTGGCGTTTCAAACCGTCTGCGACTTCCTCAATGATCGGCACCTGCGAGAGCATGCCAATCTTGGTAGCTGTTACCGCAAGGTCGGAATAGACGGCATCGATCTGCGCGCGTACGAACTCAACCGGCACATCATGGATTGCCGTAACACCGAGGGTGTTTTGTGCCGTGAGCGCCGTCAAGACGCTGGCCCCGTAGACACCGTTTGCCGAAAAGGATTTCAAGTCCGCCTGAATGCCAGCCCCACCGCCGGAATCCGAGCCTGCTATTGTTACCGCGATTGCGGTCATGGTGCCCTCCGCACAATACTATAGGAATAGATGTCAGCCGGTTTGAAGACGGCTTTCGATATCGCGGGCCGTTAGGCTGTAGAGCGTGTCGAGAAGCTCTGGAACCAGACTGCCAGGTCCCCCGCTCCGGGAAGCGGCGATTTCACCCGCAATGTTGAAGACGGACAGGCCAGATGCCGCGGCAAGCGCTGTATCTGGCTCAACGCTCGCAAACGCTGCGAGGACCGCGCCCCCCGCACAACCGGTGGCCGTCACTCGGGCCAAAAGAGGATGACCATTGCGCAGCCGGTAGTCTTCGCCCCGGCTCTCGATCTGATCCTCTTCACCGGTCACGGCAAAGACCGTTCCCTCCGAAATCAAGGCGTCAACGTCGGCCCGCGCATCAAAGAGAGCGGTCATCTCGGCTTCATTCGCCCGGACAAGAGACGGCAGCGTTTGCAAAAGCTCTTTAGCGTAGGCGCAGCGCTGCGGTGACCGATCCGCGAACACCGGATCAATGGTGATTGGCCGCCCGGCTTCTTTGGCCGCATCAATCGCAACCGGGATCGCCAAACGGCGGCTGTTGTCCAGTGTTCCCAGGTTGATCAGGAGTGCATCGGCAGATGCTGCAAAGCTCTGAACTTCCTCTGGTGCGATCGTCATCGACGGTACAGCGCCGAGCGCCAACAGAACATTGGCCGTAAAGCCTTGGGCAACCGTGTTGGTGATGGCATGAACGCGGGGTCTTTTTGTCCGCACCCGCTCCAGCAAGGAAAAGACGGTATCCGCAGACAGCGCCTGCGTGCTCGCGGCAATCGACAAACTCATGCATGGCCCCTTTTCAAGTTCAAAGAGCCGGCGTTCCGCGCCATCGTTTTTCGGACAATACGAAAAAGATCAGTCATGATCTCAAATCCCTCCGCCGGTACAAGCCGGATCAGGTTCTAGGAGTTGGCCATTCGCCTCTCAGCCCGATCCACAATTGCCGGGCACCCCCATGAGACAAAATCTTTCTACTAAGCCAGGCGCGGGTTTTCAAGTCCCACTTAGCTATTGTCGTGGTTCAAGCGCCGACTGCCGATTGACTGTTTGCAATAGATAGGCGATGTCGGGGCACAGTTCGTTTTTGCCCGCAGGAGCCCCCATGACCCCGTTTTTCGTGATGATCAAATGTCAGCTCGGCAAGACCTATCAGGTTGCCAATGCAATCGCGGATGCCGAGATCGCTTCGGAAGTCTACTCCACCAGCGGCGATTACGATCTTCTCGTGAAGTTCTATATCGAAGACGGTACTGACATTGGTCACTTCGTCAATGAGAAGGTGCACCCGATCGACGGCATCCAGGACACCAAGTCGATCATAACGTTCAAGGCGTTCTGACCATCCGGCATGTAGCCGCGCGAACTTGTCCGCGCGGCATTTCTTCAAGACTTGGACGGTGTCGATGCCCGGCGGTCCTTGGTCCGGTCAAGGCCAAGCCGGTGCTCCCGGTAAATCACGAAGATCCCGGCGGCCATAACGATCACCGCACCCACAATCACCTCAAGAACCGGCACCTCGGCAAAGACGATCCAGCCCACCAGGATCGCCCAGAGCATGTTCACATAATCAAAGGGCGCGATGGTCGACGCATCCGCATACCGGTAGCTTTGGGTCAAAAGGATCTGCCCCACACCGCCGAACAGGCCAATCATCACCAGTAGACCCGCTGTTTCCAGATCCGGGATGATCCAGGCCTGCTCCGGCCAGATCCAGCCGGCTGGAATGGTCAGAAGCGAGATCACGGTCGCCGACAAGGAAAACCAGGTGACAATGGTCGAGGTGCGCTCAGTGACACACAGCTTCCGGACCGTGATCATGGCAAGGGCGGCAAAGGCAGCGCCCATAAATCCAGCGATGGCCCCAAAGGTGGCGGAGTTGTCGAAATCCCCTTCTCCCAGGTGCGGTGACAAAACGACGAGGATGCCGACAAAACCAACTGCGACCGCGCTCCACCGATAGATCCGGACAGTTTCGCCCAGCATGAAGAAGGCTAAAACAACAACGATTAGCGGTGTGGCGAAGTTGATGGCCGTGGCATCAGGCAGCGGCAGCAGATCATAAGCGGTGAACATGCAAACCATGGCCGTCAGGCCGATGCAGGCGCGCACAAGATGCCCTTTTGGGTTCTGCGTCTGAAACGCAAGGCCAAGCTCCCCGCGTACCCCGACCATCATCAAAACCGGAAAGACGCCGAAAAAATTCCGCGCAAACACGAGCTCCCCGATCGGCACGCGTTCGGCCGCCATTTTCAGCGCTGTCACCATGGCGAAAAACACGATCGTTGAGGCCAGCTTCAGCCCAATGCCGATCAGAGGAGCCTGACGTGTCATTCCCGGTGGCGCTGGCGCGCGGGACTGCTGGGTTGCGGTGTTTTTTGACGCCATAAATCGGATCCAGATACTGGCTTACACCCGGCGCTTTCCGCGCCACGCACCAGTTTTGAAAGAATAACAGAACAGCGATGGCAATAGCGCCGCAAACAGATCCCAATCGGTCTGCCAAGCACTCAGGGTAAGAATTGCGCAAATCGCTTTAGAAGTGAGAGACCAGTATCTACCCCGGCCTCAATTTTTGCAATCTCGCGCATAGCCTTGGCAGATTAAACAGGGTCTGCCGATAAAATCGGCGTGTATGACCAACGTTTCCTCTTCAAAAGCAACTGAAAACCCGGCACATACCTGCTCCTGCCGTTACGGGCTCCTATACTTATAAAAAATCCCCGATTCGAAAGGCGCCGCCCCATGTTCCGATCGTTTTTCTTGAACCGTAAATGGTTCTTCTGGGCCTGGATCATCTCGGTGGTCATCCTTGGCGCCACCCAGTACCAGGTGAATCTGAACGTCGAGATCAACGAATGGTTCGGCAGCTTTTACGATCTCATTCAGCGCGCCTTGAGTGAGCCGGGCTCCGTCACGTTCGGCGAATACATGCGCGAACTGATGACGTTTTTGTACATTGCCGCGATTTTCGTGATTGTTGCGGTGATCCTGGACTTCATCACCAAGCACTTCGTGTTCCGTTGGCGCACAGCCATGAACGACTATTACATGGCCCATTGGCATGTGGTGCGTCATATCGAAGGGGCCTCCCAGCGCGTTCAGGAAGACACCATGCGCTTTGCGCGGATCATGGAGAGCCTTGGCGTCTCTTTCCTGCGCTCTGTCATGACACTGATCGCCTTTTTGCCAATCCTCTGGGAGCTGTCAGCCAACGTCACCGAACTGCCCTGGATCGGTCCCGTGGCTCACTCACTCGTCTACGTCGCGATCATTTCGGCAGCATCCGGTACGGTGTTGCTGGCCGTGGTCGGCTTGAAGCTGCCGGGGTTGGAATTCAACAATCAGAAGGTCGAAGCAGCCTACCGGAAAGAACTTGTCTACGGCGAGGACAATGAGGAGCGCGCCGATCCGCCCTCGGTGGATGAGCTCTTCGGTCATGTCCGCAAGAACTATTTCCGGCTCTTCTTTCACTACCTTTATTTCGACATCGCCAAATGGTCGTACCTGCAGGCAACAGTCCTTGTGCCTTACATTGCGCTCGGACCGACAATCGTGACCGGCGCCATCACCTTGGGCGTGATGCAGCAGATCGTGCGCGCGTTCTCACAGGTCGAAAACTCGTTCCAGTATCTGGTCAATGCCTGGACCACAATCGTCGAGCTGATCTCCGTCTACAAACGCCTCAGAGCCTTCGAAAGCCATATTTGGGAATACGAGCGCAACGGCGGCGTTCCACAAGAAATGCCAGCGGAGTAACAGAGGTCGTAGGGCAACCGGCAGACGGGAGTATCAGGGCTTGTCTGCCTGTTTACTCATTTGATCCATGGATCGCCCGAATAACAGCATCGGTGACTTCCCGGGTGTTGGCTGTCCCCCCCACATCGGGAGTGACGATACCTGCGTCGCAGACGCGTTCAACCGCTGTCATCAGACGCTGACTGGATGCCGCTTCACCCAGATGGTCCAGCATCTGCGATGCTGTCCAGAAAGTTGCGACCGGGTTTGCAATGCCCTTGCCCGTGATATCGAAGGCCGATCCATGAATGGGTTCGAACATCGACGGGAAGCGGCGCTCCGGATCAATGTTTGCTGTGGGGGCAACGCCCAGACTTCCAGCCAAGGCACCTGCCAGGTCGGATAAAATGTCCGCGTGGAGATTGGTTGCAACGATGGTGTCGAGGCTTTTCGGGGTCTTGACCATGCGCACGGTCATCGCGTCCACCAGCATCTTGTCCCACGTCACATCCGGAAACTCCTTCGCGACTTCGGCAGCGATCTCATCCCACATGACCATGCCGTGCCGTTGCGCGTTGGATTTGGTCACCACCGTCAGCAGTTTACGCGGTCGGGATTGCGCAAGCCGAAAGGCATAACGCATAATCCGCGTGACACCGACACGGGTGAAGATGGCGACTTCTGTGCCCACCTCTTCCGGCAGCCCGCGGTGCGCCCGTCCGCCATTTCCCGAATACTCGCCTTCCGAGTTCTCGCGCACGATCACCCAGTCCAGATCTCCGACACCCACGTCGCGCAGTGGCGACGTTACGCCCGGAATAATCTTCGTCGGCCGGACATTGGCGTATTGGTCGAACCCCTGACAGATCGGCAAGCGGAGCCCCCAAAGGGTAATGTGGTCTGGGACATCCGGTGCGCCGACAGCCCCGAAATAGATCGCGTCGAAAGGTTTAAGCTGTTCGAGGCCATCAGACGGCATCATCTCGCCGTACTTCTTGTACCGCTCTGATCCCCAATCGAAGAACGTCAGTTTAAAATCTACGTCACCGGCCCGCTGACCAAGCGCGGCCAACACTTCAGCACCCGCTTCGATCACTTCAGGCCCGATGCCGTCTGCCGGGATGGCTGCAATCTGGTAAGTGCGCATTTATTTCGCCGCCTGGATCGCATCCCAAATCCGGTGCGGGGTTGCCGGCATGTCCAATAGCTCCGAGACACCAGCGCCGTCCTTCAAAGCGTTCTGGATCGCGTTCATGACAGCAGCGCAGCCGCCGATCGTACCCGCTTCGCCGGCGCCCTTGATCCCCATTGCATTGGTCGTCGACGGCACATTTCGGGTCTGGAAGTCGAAATTCGGGACATCCGCAGCCCGCAAAAGCCGGTAATCCAGCAAAGACGCAGTCAAGAGCTGGCCGTCCTCGTCGAAAACCGTGTGCTCGCACAAGGCCTGACTGATGGCAGACGCCGCCCCGCCATGAACCTGACCAGCCAACAGCAGCGGGTTCACGGTGACGCCGAAATCATCGACGATGACGTAGTTCTGGATATCGACATCGCCGGTGTCCGGATCTACTTCCAGTTCGCAGATGTGGGTGCCGTTCGGATAAGTCGCCTCGGTTTGTTTGACCTCTTCGCGCGCCTGCACGGGCTCACCGGCCCCGGCAGCGATTTCGGCAAGGGTCACCTGCTGGTCAGTACCGACAACGCGGACCATGCCGCTGTCGAGTTCAAGATCGTCAATGCCCGCTTCCAGCTTGTCGGCAGCGAGTTCCTTGACCTTCTTGACCAAGGCAACGCTGGCTTCCTTGACCGATGGTAGCCCGAGCGGAATGGAGCGAGACCCACCGGTCCCGCCGCCTTTACGCACCCGGTCGGTGTCGCCCTGAATGACCTCGACATCCTCGATGTTGACGCCGAACTGTTCCGCAACGACCTGGCTGTAAGCTGTCGCATGGCCCTGACCGTTGGTCTGGGTACCGATCAGAAGCGTCAGATTGCCGTTCGCCCCGATCTCGACGGTCGCCTCTTCCCCACCTGGGAAGGCACAGGCCTCAATGTAGGAGCAAATGCCGAAACCGCGGAACCTTCCCGCGCCCTGACTTGCCTCCTGACGCGCCTTGAAACCTCCCCAATCAGCGGTCTCCAAAGCTTTCTCCAGATGACCCTGATAATCTCCAGTGTCATACATCCGGCCGGTCTGGGTGGTGTAAGGAAGCTGTTCCTTCGTGATGAAGTTGAGCTTCCGGAATTCGACCGGGCCAAGACCGGTCTCCTCACCCGCCTTGTCGATCAGCCGTTCAATCAAGTAGGCAGCTTCCGGACGCCCAGCGCCGCGGAACGCGTCGGTCGGCACTGTGTGACTGTAGACACCTTCCACCTTCGCAAACACGGCCGGAATGTCGTAAAGGCCGGATGTCATGGTGGTGCCGACCCAGGGAATAAACGGGCCGAACTGGTGCAGATAGGCGCCCATTGCCGCCTTCACATGCACCTTCATACCCAAAATCTTGTTGTCTGGATCCAGAGCCAGCTCGGCATGGGAGAGATTGTCCCGGCCATGAGCATCGGTGACAAAATGATCCATCCGCTCACCAGCCCAGCGCACCGGCACGCCCAGCGCTTGAGCCGCCAGCATCGCCAGCGGATATTCGCGGTAACAGAAGATTTTGGTCCCAAAACCACCTCCGACTTCCGGCGTTACAACCTGAACCTTGTCCGCTTCAAGGCCAAGGATTTGGCAAAGGACATCCCGCATCCCGTGCCCGCCCTGAGTTCCAAGGGTCAGCTTGAAACGGTCGCTGGCACTCTCAAACTCGGCCACGCAGCCGCGCAGTTCCATATAGTTGGCAACAATCCGGTTGTTGACGAGATCGATTGAAACCGTTTTCGCCGCGTTGGCAAAAGCCGCATCGGTTTTCTCTGCATCGCCGTGCCCGAAGGTAAAGGCAACGTTTGTACCGAACTCCGGCCAGACTTTGACAGCATCCGGCGCAAGCGCGTCTTCCATTTCAACCACGACATCCAGAGGATCGTAGTCGACCTCCAACATCTCGGCGGCATCACGTGCGCCCTGCAACGTGTCCGCCACAACAAAGGCAATTGCGTCGCCGACATAACGAACCGTGTCGGAACACAGGAGCGGCTGCGTCGGTAGATTGAAATTACTGCCGTCGATCTGCTTCAAGATGGCCCGTGTCGGCATGGACTTGCCCGCCACGTCCGCACCGGTCAGCACCATACGGACGCCATCCATCGCCCGCACTTCATCTGCATTTGCGATGGTGATCTTGGCATGAGCCATCGCCGAGCGGAGCACAAAAGAATGCAGGCACCCTTCCGGCTGGTAATCGCCGGTATAGATCCCCTCTCCCGTAATGAGCGGCAGATCTTCTTTGCGGCGCAACGGCGCGCCAACACCGAATTTCGGAGTAGCCATTTGGTTCATGGAAGAGGCCTTCAGTTGACTTAAGTCTTTGCCGGTTGTCTGCAGCGCCTGGGATGCGCCAGCGGCGGGTTGACCACAATATAGTCCGGCGCAATTAAACTGGCCAGTGCACTTTTTTGCAAGTCGTGGCTGCGAAGCCCTTCCCTTCTTACCGAATTCCAGTAGGTTTGTTCGCACACTCTCTTTTTGACCGTCGCTCTGCCCGCCTAGCCGGAACCCAAACTCTTCTCGGTCAAATGCCTCTGATAAAACGCGACACGCCCTAAATGGATTCCACACCCAACAAAACGACGGCAGACCCGGCGGAACCCAAACCGTCATCACCGAACCATTTCATCGGGCGGTTGGCGGAGCGCATCGGTCAGCTGCCGCCAAACACAATCGGTGCGCTGTGGATTCTGCTCGCCGCTTTCCTGTTTTCCATCATGGTGACGCTGATCAAGTTTCTCGGTCAGGATCTCTCCGTGTTTCAGATCCTCGTTGTCCGACAGGCGCTGATGCTGCTGATCGTGGCGCCCAAGATCCTGCCGGGACTGCCCGGCTCGCTTGCCACAAAACGCCCGGGGCTGCAGCTGACCCGGATTGTCTTTGCGACCTCCGCAATGCTGCTTGGTTTCACCGCGATCATTGAGATGCCACTTGCAGATGCGACGGCGATCAGCTTTTCCAAGACGTTTTTCATCACCATCTTCGCCATCTGGTTCTTGGGTGAGCAAGTCGGCAAACATCGCTGGGGAGCGACCATCGTTGGCTTTTTGGGAGTACTTTTGATGCTCCGGCCAAGTGGCGAAGG
The DNA here is from genome assembly GCF_965276855.1 of Roseibium sp. Taxonomy (GTDB): domain Bacteria; phylum Pseudomonadota; class Alphaproteobacteria; order Rhizobiales; family Stappiaceae; genus Roseibium. The sequence goes on along the minus strand of NZ_OZ255700.1, from coordinate 4,278,387 downwards.
ACTTGTGGATCCCTTTGCCCTGATGGCGCTTGGCAGTGCGGCCTGTGCCGGGATGGTGATGATCGTCATCCGCATCCTGACCCGGACCGACCCGCCCAATACGATCCTCACCTATCAGGCGATGGGCGTTGGCCTCATCATGATCATACCTGCATGGATGACCTGGCAAGCTCCGACCCTGGAACAATGGGCCTTGCTGGCGGCTGTTGGGTTCTTTTCCTGGGCCGGGCAAATGGCCAACATCAAGGCGTTCCAGGCTGGTGAAGCTACAGCCATCGCCTCGCTCGACTACACCCGCCTGCTGTACGCAACCTTGTTCGGGGCCTTGATCTTCAGCCAGTGGCCCGGAGTTGAAACACTCATCGGGGCCAGCGTGGTTATCGCGGCCTCGATCTACACCGTTCGCCGCGAAGCCATTCGGGGCCGCCAACTGGCCCGCGCTTCGGACGGTCGCGGGTACTCCAACTAAAAACGCGCCCGAATGGGGCGCGTTTAGGGTCGGATTTCTAGAAGCCAAAGGACTTAAGCGGCGGCAGCGGCGCGTTTGGCAGCCTCTTCTTCCACGAGTTCCTTTTTCGACAGTTTGCCAACCATAGTCTTTGGCAACTCGTCGCGGAACTCGATTTCCCGCGGCATTTCAATGGCCGACAGGTGATCCTTCAGGAAGGCCTTCAGGTCACCGGCGGTCAGAGAATGACCGTCTTTGAGCTTGATGAACGCTTTCGGCGACTGGCCACGGTATTCGTCAGGGATCGCGATCACGATGGTCTCGTCGACCGCCTCGTTTTGATAAATCGCTTCCTCAATGACACGCGGATACACATTGTAGCCGGAACACAAGATCAGGTCCTTGATCCGGTCGACCAGATAAATGAAGCCGTCTTCGTCCTGGTAGCCGACGTCACCGGTGTGCAGGTAGCCATCTTCTGTTATGGTTTCTGCTGTGGCGTCGTCCCGCTTCCAGTACCCCTTCATCACCTGCTGGCCGTGGATCAGGAGTTCGCCCTTCTCGCCTTGAGCGACCTCGGTCTTGCGATCCTCAATATCTACGAACCGCACCTTGGTGCCAGGAACCGGACGTCCGATCGATCCTGCGCGGCGGTTCTCGTCCAGCGGATTGACCGCAGCAACCGGAGACGACTCGGTGAGGCCATAGCCTTCGACCAGAATACAGCCAGTCAGTTTTTCGAAGTTTTCTTTCACTTCAACAGGCAGCGGTGCACCGCCGGAGATGCACAAGTTGATGCTGGAAAGATCGTATTTCTTGGTCTCGTGTGAGTTGTTGATCGCCGTGTAGATGGTTGGCACCCCGGGGAACAGGGTGACTTTCTTCCGAACGATCGACTCCAAGAGCATCTTCAACTCAAACCGTGGCTGCAGCACCATCTCCGCCCCGAGAATGACGGAGAGATTCTGCCCCACCGTCATGGCGAACACATGAAAGAACGGCAGCACACAGAGCATCTTTTCCTCGCCCGGCTGGGCTTTCTCGAAGATGTCTCGCATCTGTTCGATATTGGCGCAGAGGTTCTTATGCGTCAGCATTGCCCCTTTCGGCACACCGGTTGTCCCACCGGTGTATTGCAGAACGGCGATTGTTTCTTCCGGATCGATCTCAACCGGTTTCGGCTTGCTGCCCTTGGTCTGCAGATCTTCAAAACGGACATGCGCCTCGTCCTGCGGGATCGCGGCAAGTTCCTTGCGCTTGAACAAGCTGAAGAGTGTCTTTTTGATGGTCGGCAGACAGAACGTCATCGGACAGACGATGATCTTGTCCAGAACACGTTCTTTCCGGACGTTCTCGACTTTGTCGTAGATCACTTTCAGATCCATGGTGACCATAATGCGCACATCGGCGTCTCGGGCCTGGAAAGCAATTTCGCGCTCAACATATAGTGGATTGAAGTTCGCGACCGTGCCGCCGATCTTCAGGATCGCGAAGTAGAAGATCGTGTAAAAAGGGGTATTGGGCAGGCACAACCCGACATGCACGCCAGGCCCTACGCCCATGGCTTGCAATCCGGCCGCGGTGCGGTCAACCAGGTCGCCCATCTCACGATAGGACCAGACCTTGCCCATGAAGTCGGCCGCCGGCCGATCCCCAAAGCGTTCCGCTGAATTGTCGAGGTATTCGTGAATTGGACGGACCTTAAATGCCGCGTTCCACTCCTCCGCACTCGTCATGACGTTCTCCAACGTGTTTTCTCCGGCTCCTTTTACATGTGAGCCGGTTGACCGATTCAGCCCCCCTACAGCTGAATCCTCCTCCCTGATCGGCAATGCATATCGCGATGCCGACGCCGGTGTTCCCTACTGACATGACCCAAGCTTCCGTTCACGTCAACCAGCGACGTAACGACACCCCCGCAACTTTTTTGCACTTCTAGGTGTAAATTGCCCCAAAATTGACCAGACCTGCCCTCAATAGTTGCTTTCATAGGTCATGTCGGCTCCGAACGAGGACGCTCTCTAGCGGCTTGGCCAGCGCCAGCGGGGCGGTTCCGCATCGGCGACTTGCGTCTCTCCGAGTTCCTTGTGGAGATGATGATGAAGGCACCCACGCTCTCCGGCAAGAGCATTCACCAAAGGTTCCGCATGCGAGACAACCAGCACCTGGGTCTTTTCGGCAGCTTTCGAAATCAAGCGGGCCAACGGTTCCAGGAGCGAGGGATGCAGGCTGGTTTCCGGCTCGTTCAAAACGATCAATGGCGCCGGGCGCGGAGACAAGAGCGCAGCCGTCAAAAGCAGATACCGCAATGTACCGTCAGAAAGCTCAGCGGCCCGTAACGGCCTCAGCAGCCCCTTCTGTCGCATGAGCAGTTCAAAGTACCCCTCATTGACGGTGATCTCGATCTCCGCTCCGGGAAACGCATCGTCAATCGCCTCCGCCAACGCGACTTCATCGCCAATCTCCAAAATAGTCTGAAGGGCGGCTGCCAGGTCTGCGCCATCAGCGGAAAGCGCGGGTGTGCGCGTCCCGATCTTCGGAAACCTGGCCGGTGCCTCCCGGTCGGTGCGAAGGTGATCATAGAACCGCCACGCACGCATCCGTTCCCGGAGCACCAGGAGCTCCAGACCGTCTTTCGGGTCGGCGGCATGGGTCATCATGCTGTCAAACCGGGCCAGATTTTGGACCACCGGCAGGCGTTGCCCTTGTTGGTTCAAGACCCGAACCGACGGGCCGTTGCGCCCGGCAATTTCGTTAGACCGTGACAACGCCTCTCCCGCCCAAAGCGCTTCACATTTGATTTCAGGGTCCATTGAAAAATAAGAACGGCCGGCATCAGCGGGCAGTCCAAGGTCGATCGCGTAACCGTAATCTTCGTCCGCAAATCCAAGTTTAAGGGCAACAGTTCCCTTTCGAACCGTGCCTTGCACCGGCACCTCTCCCCGCTTCATGGCGCGTGACACGGTTTCCGGACCAGCCCAAAGCGTTGAATTCAAGCCACCTTCGGAGGCGAGCGATGCAATAGCCCGTCCTTGCGCGACTTCGGCCAGGAGCCGGATCGAGCGGTACAGGCTGGATTTGCCGCTGCCGTTGGCACCGGTGATCAAGGTGATCCGGTCGAGCGGTAATATGAGGTCACGCAAGGAGCGGTAACCGGAGACGGCAAAAGTTAGAAGCATGTCTGGATCCTAGAAACTGGCCAGAATTCGTTTTGGACTTTGCAAAAACCCGAACTAAGCTGGAAGATCAGCGGGCGTTAAATCGGGATCGATTTCACGCCGAACGCTGATCGCTCTTAAAGGAGCACCGAGGCAGCCTGTTGCCTGAATGCAGAAATTGAAAGGCCATGTTTAATCCCAAAGAGGCGGCGGACGATAGCCGCGCTTTGAACATTGTCATATTATTTTTCGTTGCCGTTGCGGTGATCTTCTCGATCGGTCTCCACTTCGACAGCGCCCTCAAATACTGGCTACTCAGCAAATTCGGTGAAACTGCGACCGGGACCGTTGTGCAGATCACCAAACCCTCGACCGATCCGAATGAGATGCGTGACCTCGCCCGGCAAAGCCCTCGCAACTATTTGAAAAACCGCCAGACTTGGGTGACCGGTGACAGCCTGCTGATTGAGTTTCAACCAGAAAGCGGAACGCTTGAATATGTCTCTTTCAAGCGACCGCCCGGGAGCACTGTCGGCCAGGCAGGCAAAGCAATCGACATCGTCTACCTGCCGCTCAATCCCCGGATCGCGCACCCGCACGCTCATCTTGCCGACTTTGCTTTTGACGCCAAGATCATGATGGGCTCGCTCATTGCCGCGATGATCACCTTTTGGCTGCTGGTTGAAGCATTTGTTTCGTGGATCAGGTTCCGGAAAACCATGCGCCATTACTGACGACCAGAAGCGCTACGCCCCCCGATCAACCAGTTCGAACTTGTTGACGTCAAACACACCGAAATCGGTGATCTTGAGATGCGGAATAACCGGCAACGGCAAAAACGCGACTTGAAGAAACGGTTCCGCCAGTGTGCAGCCAAGAGCTTTCGCGGCATGTCGAAGGTCCTCCAGGTCATGACGCACCGTCTCGAACGGCTCCAGGCTCATGAGCCCGGCAAGTGGCAGGGCCAACTCGGCCTTCACGCCGTCTTGGCCGGCGACCGCAAATCCGCCCTTCATGGCAATCACCCGGTTGACTGCATGGGCCATCGCCGCTTCGTCTGCGCCGACAACACAGATATTGTGACTATCATGGCCAACCGAAGACGCGATGGCTCCTTGTTTCATGCCGAAGCCGTGGACGAATCCGAGGCCGATGTTGCCGGTGCCCTTGTGCCGTTCAACGACTGCGACCTTCAGAACGTCCTGCTCAAAATCCACCAGGGTCTTGCCGCCATTTACCGGCAACGTGCGTTTCAGATGCTCCGTGATGATTTTGCCGGGGATGACACCAATCACATCGGCTTCGCTGTTGCGGGCTGGAATGTTGAACGATGCCGCACTGACCTCATTGGCCTTGACGCTATCAAGTCCGACAGGCGCGACAATGCTACGGGTCGCAAAGGCGGCATCATCGGCGACGACACCGCCACAGATCGCGGCTTCAACACGGCAGTCTTCGAAATCGCTCAAAAGTGCGATGTCGGCGCGTTTTCCGGGAGCCAATACGCCCCTGTCCTTCAGGCCAAAGGCGTTTGCTGCTGACCAGCTTGCGGCGCGATAAGCGTCGAGCGGGCGGATCCCCTTGGCAATCAAGCGCCGGATCATGCTGTCCAGATGCCCCTCTTCCGCGATGTCCAGCGGATTGCGATCATCGGTGCACAGCGCCACAAAAGCCGAGGTATCGGAGGTCAGGATTGGCGCCAACGCATCGAGATCCTTGCACACCGACCCCTCACGCATCAGCACAGCCATCCCCTTGGAGAGCTTTTCCCGCGCTTCTTCAGCTGACGTCGCCTCGTGATCGGTGCGGATTCCGGCCGCCAGATAACCATTGAGCGGTTTGCCGCCGAGCAACGGGGCATGACCGTCAATATGTCCATCCTGGAAAGCTGCGAGCTTAGCGAGCACCTTCGGATCGCGCGCCAGAACACCGGGGAAATTCATGAACTCCGCAAGACCAATAACGCTCGGGTGGTCTTTGAACGGCAGAAGATCTTCTATTTCCAGACAAGCCCCGGCTGTCTCGAATGCGGTTGCCGGAACGCAAGACGACAGGTTCACCTTTAAGTCCATGACTGTCTGCAGCGAGCTGTCCAAAAAGTACCGAATGCCCTCTGCACCCAGCACGTTGGCAATCTCATGCGGGTCGCAAATCGCTGTCGTGACCCCATGTGGCAGGACACAGCGATCAAATTCGAACGGTGTCACCAACGAAGATTCGACATGGAGATGCGTATCGATGAAACCCGGCACAGCCGTCAGGCCGTTTCCGTCGATGGTGTTTTCCGCCTCATAGGTATCATGCGTTCCAACAATTCGGTCGCCGACGATGGCAATATCCGTCGTCACAGTCGACCCGTCGACGACGCTGAACATCTGGACGTTCTTGATGACCAGATCCGCCGCAACCTCCCCCGCACCCGCGGCTATAGCCTTGTTCAAAAAGCTCTCATCGTGGCGGTGCGACATGGTTCGGATCTCCTGTTCTTTTTCTAGAAGCGGACCTTAACGTTCAGCAGCCCGGATCAGAAAGCCCCAAGCGGCATTTTCCACGTGGCAGATTTCTGCGTGCACTTCATCACCCCTGTCAAAGGGCAATCGAGCTCCAACCTCTGTCCAAATCGAGCGTATTATTTCGAATTTGATCTTCAACGTCACTTTCGATTAATTAAATCACATTTAATAATTATCGAAAGCTCAATCACCTACCGCAGGACAGCAACGAAACGCTGCGGCGCAGCACGGAAATCGAATTGACAGTTTCCCGAATGGCGAGAATAATTTTTCCAAAATAAATAATTATGGTCTTGCAGTGAAAGCGGACCCGGAATGAACGAGGGAGGAGGCCAATGGATGAAATCCGGAAAAGCGGCCGCGGCTCGAATTCTGTCCAGCTGAGACGCTATAACGAGCGGATCGTCTTACAGATATTGCGGCGCGCGGGAGAAGCGTCGAAGGCCGAACTCGCCCGGGCTGTGCAACTGACGAATGCGGCTATTGGCGCGATCATTCAGACCCTCATCGAAGAGGGTCTCATCGTGGAAGCTGGAAAACGCCATGATGGCAGCCGCGGTCAGCCCGCGACAATTCTGAAACTCGCGCCGCGGGGCGCATTTTCCTTTGGCGTTCGTCTGGACCGGACGAGCCTGGAAACGGTGCTGATGGATTTTTCCGGTCAGATCATCAATCGCCGAACGCATGAGATGATCCTGCCGGAGCCCGCAAAAGCCCTTACGATCCTGACTGATGACCTGGAACAGTTGCGGGAAGACCTAAGCGAGGGAGAACAGGATCGCATCACCGGCATCGGGCTTGCTCAACCCTTTAATCTCGGCGCCTGGCTCCATGAACTCGGCTTGCCTGAAGCGCACTTCAAGGACTGGGAGGATTACGACCTTGCGAGTGCCCTTGAAGAGGAAACCGGTCTTCCGGTCTTCAGTGAAAACGACGGCACGGCAGCCGCTGTTGCAGAGCTTTTTTATGGTGTTGGGCGTCAGAACGACAACTTTCTCTACCTGTTCCTGGGACCCGCAATTGGCGGCGGCTTGGTGATGAACGGTGATGTCGTTCGCGGCGTTTCCGGCAATGCTGGTGACGTGGCGATGATCCCGGTTCCGCCGAGCAAATTGCCGACCGCCAACGCTCCGCGTCAGGAATGGGACTTGCTCCTGGCAAGGGCCAGCCTGGTTGCTCTCGCCCGGCATATGTCACCGGAGAACTTTTCCAATTTGAGCCGCACTGATTTGCGCCAGGCTATAGAGGCAGCAGACGACAAGGCACGCGAATGGACAGAAGACTGTGTCAGCGCACTCGCCGTTGCGCTCCGCTCAGCCTTTGCGATCCTCGACATGCCTCTGGTCGTTTTGGACAGTGACCTCGGGAATGAATTCAACACAAGCTTTGCAGAAGCGATGGCGTCAGCTGTTGCAGATGCAGCGCCGGAGAGCCGGACCTCGCCTCAGATGGCAACCGGCAGCTTCGGACAGGATGCCGGTGCCGTCGGCGCGGCCAGCCTGCCACAGTTTTTCAACTTCTCGCCCCGGACAGCGATCCTTACTGGAGGCAGGTCGCTTGGACCTGCCGGATCTGGCCGGAGCGAAGACCGTGCCGGTTTTCCGGCGCGGGCAGCACGGTTGGGGTCACATCTGGCCACACCCAACCGTGTTTAGAAACAGGCCAGGGAGGAAACATACAATGATCCGCAAACTACTCGCGACCGGTTCCGTTCTTGCCGCAATGGCAGCGACACCGGCCATGGCGGCTGACCTGTCCGCCTGCCTGATCACCAAAACGGACACCAACCCGTTTTTCGTGAAGATGAAAGAAGGCGCGACGGCAAAAGCCGAAGAACTCGGCATTGAACTGAAGTCTTTCGCTGGCAAGGTCGATGGCGACCACGAGACCCAGGTTGCAGCGATTGAAACCTGCATCGCAGATGGCGCCAAGGGCATTCTGCTAACGGCATCCGACACCTCTTCCATCGTACCTGCTGTCCAGCAAGCGCGCGACAATGGGCTTCTGGTCATTGCACTCGACACACCGCTGAACCCGATCGACGCAGCCGATGCCACGTTTGCAACCGACAACTTCCTGGCCGGTGAACTGATCGGCAAATGGGCGGCCGGTTCGCTTGGCGATGAGGCGGCAAATGCCAAGATCGCAATGCTTGATCTTGCCATCAGCCAACCAACTGTCGGCGTGTTGCGCGACCAAGGCTTCCTGCAGGGCTTCGGCATCGATCTTGGCGATCCGAACAAGTGGGGCGATGAGACCGATCCGCGGATCGTTGGCAACGATGTCACGCAGGGCAACGAAGAAGGCGGCCGCCGAGCGATGGAAAACCTGCTCGCCAAAGATCCGATGATCAACGTCGTCTACACGATCAATGAACCGGCTGCAGCCGGCGCCTATGAAGCTCTCAAGTCAATTGGCCGGGAAAACGATGTTCTGATCGTCTCCGTCGACGGTGGCTGCCCAGGTGTTCAAAACGTCAAGGACGGCGTCATTGGCGCAACCTCGCAGCAATATCCGCTGTTGATGGCCTCGCTCGGCATCGAAGCCATCAAGGAGTGGGCGGACAACGGCAACAAGCCGGAGCCGACACCAGGCAAGGAATTCTTTGATACCGGTGTTGCACTTGTGACTGACCAGCCGGTGGATGGCGTTGAGTCCATCGACACAACCGAAGGCACAAATCTTTGCTGGGGTTAAACCGGTAAAGAAGGAACCGAAGCAAAAGGGGCAAGGCTGCCTTGCCCCTTTTTCTTAAGGCGCATAGAGGGAAACGGGCATGACCTCAGAGACGAAGACGGAACGCGGCCCTGCAGAATTTGAATCTGCAGCATCAAAAGGCCCGCAATCCGTTGCCGAGTTCGACGATCACCATCAGACCATCGGGCAAAAAATCCAGCACACCCTGCACCAGACGCCGTCTCTCGTGCCGCTGATTGTGTTGCTCTTGTCGATACTGATCTTCGGATTGTTGCTGGGTTCGAAGTTCTTCTCGCCTTTCGCCATGACGCTGATCCTCCAACAGGTTCAGATCGTCGGCATCGTGGCCGCGGCTCAGAGCATCGTGATCCTCACAGCTGGCATCGACTTATCGGTCGGTGCCATCATGGTTCTGTCGTCAGTGGTCATGGGTCAATTCACGTTCCGCTATGGGCTTCCTGTCGAAGTTGCCATTGCAGCCGGGCTGATTTGCGGAACGATCTGCGGCTACATCAACGGCTTCCTGGTGGCTGTCGTCAAACTGCCACCCTTCATCGTGACGCTCGGAATGTGGCAAATCGTTCTTGCGACCAACTTCCTCTATTCGGCGAACGAGACCATTCGCTCACAGGACATTTCTGAACACGCTCCCTTGCTCCAGTTCTTTGGCAACAAGGTTTCTGTTGGTGGTGCGATCTTCACCTATGGCGTGATTTTCATGGTGCTGCTGGTTTTGGTACTGGCCTACGTCTTACGTCAAACCGCGTGGGGCCGGCATGTTTATGCGATCGGAGATGATCCGGAAGCAGCGCAATTGTCAGGGGTTCAGGTCAAGCGCGTCCAGATTTCCGTGTACATGCTCTCCGGTCTGATCTGCGCCTTCGCCGGCTGGGCGATGATCGGCCGGATTGGATCCGTATCACCGACAACCGGTCAGCTTGCAAATATTGAATCCATTACGGCCGTGGTGATTGGCGGCATCTCGCTGTTCGGCGGACGCGGATCGATCCTTGGAACCCTGTTCGGAGCCTTGATTGTTGGCGTCTTCACGCTTGGGCTGCGCCTGCTCGGGGCGGATGCCCAGTGGACCTATCTCCTGATCGGCCTTCTCATCATCGCGGCGGTTGCTGTCGACCAGTGGATCAGAAAGGTATCTGTCTGATGGAACCCGTTCTTCAAGCAAGCAATCTGGTCAAACGCTACGGCCGTGTCGTTGCCATGGACCATGCCGATTTCGAACTCTATCCGGGCGAAATCCTGGCTGTGATTGGCGACAACGGCGCTGGAAAATCGACCTTGATAAAGGCGCTCAGCGGTGCAGTTTTGCCGGATGAGGGAGAAATCCGGCTCGATGGCAAGCCGGTGCATTTCCAGTCGCCCATCGACGCGCGATCTGCCGGCATCGAAACCGTCTACCAGACCCTCGCCATGTCCCCGGCCTTGTCCATCACCGACAACATGTTCATGGGACGCGAGCTGCGCAAACCTGGCTTTCGCGGCACATGGCTCCGCCAGCTCGACCACAAAAAAATGGAGCAGATTGCCCGGGACAAATTGAACGAGCTTGGCCTTTTGACCATTCAAAACATCAACCAGGCCGTCGAAACCCTGTCCGGTGGCCAGCGCCAGGGGGTTGCCGTTGCCCGGGCAGCTGCGTTCGGCTCGAAAGTGGTCATCATGGACGAACCGACGGCGGCCCTTGGCGTGAAGGAAAGCCGGCGGGTTCTGGAGTTGATCAAGGACGTCAAAGCGCGCGGTCTGCCGATCGTTCTGATCAGCCACAACATGCCGCACGTTTTCGAAGTCGCCGATCGCATTCACATTCACCGGCTGGGCCGGCGCGCCTGTGTGATCAAACCGGACGACTTTTCGATGTCGGATGCCGTCGCGATTATGACAGGCGCCATGGATCCGCCGGAAGACATGGCGGCTTGAACGCTCGAATACAAAAAGAACTGGAACAACAATGTATTTGATTTGCGGTGAAGCCCTGTTCGATTTGTTCGGGGCAGACACCTCTGGAACAAGCGTCGGCTTTGACGGCCGGATCGGCGGATCGCCCTTCAACGTCGCCATGGGTCTTGCCCGGCTCGGCGAAGACGCCGCGTTTTTCGGCGGCATATCGAACGACGTTCTTGGCGAGAAGCTGGTTGGGAAACTGAGAGACGAAGGGGTTGCCGACCGCTTTGTTGTACGCAGCGACAATCTGACGACCCTGAGCCTGGTTCAACAGGACCCTAACGGACAACCCGCCTATACATTCTATGGCGCCAATGCGGCTGACAGGATGATAACCGAAGGAGATCTCCCAGTTTTCGAGGTTCCGCCGTCGTTCATTCACATTGGGTCTTTTACGGCGCTCACAGAGCCTGTGGCTTCGGCACTAAAAACCTTGATCGCAAGAGAGCATGCTCGGTGCCTCATCTCCTTTGACCCCAATATCCGGCCAACTGTCGTCGCCGATATGGACAAGTGGCGGACCAACACAACCGCGATTGTTCCGTACACTGACGTCATCAAAGTCAGCGATGAAGACCTCGCTTTGATCGCCCCGGGAGAACCTGTCGAGGCGATTGCTCGTGATTGGCTCGCAGAAGGCGCCAAGCTGGTGATTGTCACGCGCGGGAAAGACGGGGCCTCCGCCTACACAGATCAATCCGAAGCAAGTGTGCCCGGCGTTGCAGTCGACGTGGTCGACACAGTTGGCGCCGGAGACACCTTCCAGGCTGCCCTATTGTCCGGCCTGAAAATAATGGGTGCAAACAACCGCGAGGGCCTCACGGCGCTCGACCCTGCGCAACTCACACGATTGCTCACATTTTGCACTCAAGCCGCAGCAATCACCTGTTCGCGGCGCGGGGCCGATCTCCCGACCAAGGCTGATCTTGAAAAAGAGGGCTGCTCTTTGGTTTGAGGGGCTGACAAGAGAATTAAATCGATTTAAAAGACATCCGAATGTCACGATGCTTAGACTAGAACGGCGAAATTCGCCGGCTTGGAAGGGATGAGAACATGGCGGTCCGCGTCATTGAAGTAGCCGAATTCGACCTGGTTGTGTTCGGTGCCTCTGGAGACCTTGCACATCGCAAGCTGTTGCCGGCCCTTTACCACCGGGATGCGGACGGACAAATGCCCGACAACGCGCGGATCATTGCCAGCGCGCGCCGTGACTATTCGGACGATGATTATCGCGATTACGCCCGGAAGGCCTTGAAGGAGCACGTCTCCGATCTCGACGACGCGCATCTGGAGAAATTCCTGAAACGGATCCGGTATGTGAAGATCGACATCGGGACAGGCGAAGGCTTCGAAGACCTCAAGACCATTCTGGAAGAACGTGAAGATGTCATTCGCGCGTTTTACCTTGCTGTCGGCCCGGACCTCTTTGGCACCATATGCGAAAATCTCGGCAAGATCGGCGTTGTGAACTCCCATTCCCGCGTGGTTATGGAAAAGCCGATCGGCAAAGACGGCGCATCGGCCAAGGCATTGAACGCAACCGTCGGCGCAGTGTTCAACGAAGACCAGATCTTCCGGATCGACCACTACCTCGGCAAGGAGACCGTGCAGAACCTGATGGCTCTGCGGTTTGCCAACGCCCTGTTCGAGCCCCTTTGGAACGCCGCTCACATTGATCATGTCCAGATCACGGTCGCCGAGTCGCTGGGGACCGGTGGCCGGGCCGGCTATTACGACACGGCGGGCGCACTCCGCGACATGGTCCAGAACCACATTCTGCAGCTTTTGTGCCTGGTGGCCATGGAACCGCCAGAGTCGATGAACGCCGACAGTGTGCGCGATGAAAAACTGAAGGTTCTGAAAGCCCTCGCCCCGATTGGCGAGCACAATGCAGACAAACTGACCGTCCGCGGCCAATACCGCGCCGGAGCTTCGGCTGGCGGTGCGGTTCCTGGATATCTGCAAGAACTCGGCAATGACGAAAGCCGGACGGAAACCTTCGTGGCCCTGAAAGCGGAAATTGCCAACTGGCGTTGGGCCGGTGTGCCGTTCTACTTGCGCACCGGCAAGCGCCTCGCCCAACGGGTTTCCGAGATCGTCGTTCAGTTCCGACCTATTCCACACTCGATCTTCGACGAGGAAGCCGGTGCGATCACTGCAAACCGCCTCATCATACGCCTTCAGCCAGACGAAGGCGTACAGATGAAGGTGATGATTAAGGACCCGGGCCCAGGCGGCATGCGCCTGCGCCAGGTGCCACTCGACATGAGTTTTGCCGATGCCTTCAAGGTCCGGAACCCGGATGCCTATGAACGGCTAATTATGGATGTGATCCGCGGCAACCAGACCCTTTTCATGCGCCGCGATGAGGTGGATGCGGCCTGGGCTTGGATTGATCCGATCCAGGCAGCCTGGGCAGCTTCCAAGGAAACGCCAAAGGGGTACACGGCCGGAACATGGGGTCCATCGGCCTCCATCGCCCTGGTTGAACGTGACGGCCGCACCTGGGCGGAAGACGAACTGGTTTAAACGCTGGAAAGTGCGTCTTTCGACGCATATTTCTGCGATTTAAATCGATTAAATGACACAAACAGTCATTACGCTCTATCTAAAGAGTTGAGAGAGACCGGCTTCAATACTGCCGGAGGATGAGGGAGACAAGCCATGGCCATCAGGGATCGTGTCGGCGAGGTCACCGAACGGATCGTCAAACGCAGCCACGACAGTCGAAGTGTCTATCTTGAACGCATCAGCAAGGCTGCAGACCAAGGCCCGCAGCGTTCGCGATTGTCCTGCGGCAACCTCGCCCACGGATTTGCCGCATGCGGCCTGTCCGACAAAGCCGCCTTGTCCGGTGATGTGGTACCGAACCTCGGCATAATCACCGCATACAACGACATGTTGTCCGCCCATCAACCTTATGAGACCTATCCGGACCTGATCCGGCAGGCAGCGCGGGAGGTCGGAGCGGTGGCGCAGGTCGCAGGCGGCGTACCGGCCATGTGCGATGGGGTCACCCAAGGCCAGGACGGCATGGAGCTGTCCCTGTTCTCGCGAGATGTGATTGCCATGGCGGCAGCTGTCGGCCTGTCGCACCAGATGTTTGATGCGGCCGTGTTCCTCGGCATCTGCGACAAGATCGTGCCTGGCCTCACGATAGCAGCTCTGTCTTTCGGCCATCTGCCGGCTGTCTTCATTCCGGCAGGCCCAATGACCACGGGGATCTCAAACGACGAGAAAGCGAAGGTTCGCCAGCTCTATGCGGAAGGCAAAGTTGGCCGTGACGCGCTTCTGGAGTCAGAGTCCAAGGCCTACCACTCTCCCGGCACCTGTACGTTTTACGGCACTGCAAATTCCAACCAGATGCTAATGGAAATCATGGGCCTGCACATGCCTGGGGCATCTTTCGTCAATCCGGGCACGCCACTCCGCGAAGCTTTGACCAAGGAAGCGGCCAAGCGTGCGCTGGCAATCTCCGCCCTTGGCAACGAGTTCACCCCTGCCGGTGAAATCATCAACGAAAAAGCCATCGTCAACGGGGTTGTCGGCCTCCACGCCACCGGCGGCTCAACGAACCACACCATGCATTTGGTGGCGATGGCCGCAGCGGCCGGGATCCGGCTGACCTGGGACGACATCTCCGACCTATCGGATGTGGTTCCACTGCTGGCACGTGTTTATCCGAACGGGAAAGCCGACGTGAACCACTTCCAGGCTGCCGGTGGTCTTGCGTTCCTGATCCGCGAGCTTTTGGGTGACGGATATCTCCATCAGGATGTGAAAACCGTCTACGGCAGTGATCTCACCGGTTATACGGTCGAAGCCAAACTCGACGCGGACGGCAATGTCATCCGGAACCCCGCCCCGCAAGTCTCCGGCGATGAGACGGTTCTGGCACCAGCCAACAAAGCATTCCAGCCGACGGGCGGTCTGAAAATGCTGACCGGAAACATCGGCAAAGCGGTGATCAAGATCTCCGCAGTTGCCAAGGAACGCCATATCATTGAGGCCCCGGCCCGCGTCTATCACTCGCAGGAAGACTTCCTGAAAGCGTTTTCCAACAAGGAACTCAATGGAGACGTGGCAGCTGTTGTCCGGTTCCAGGGCCCAAAAGCCTGCGGCATGCCGGAGCTTCACAAGCTGACCCCATCCCTTGGCATCCTTCAAGATCGTGGTCATAAAGTTGCGCTCATTACGGATGGCCGCATGTCCGGCGCATCGGGCAAGGTTCCAGCGGCCATTCACGTGACACCGGAAGCTGCAAATGGCGGCCCGATCGCAAAGATCCAGGACGGTGACCTCATCCGCATCAATGCGATTACCGGTGAACTGACGGTTCTCGTTGATGAAGCCGAGTTCAACGCGCGGCCGGTTGCACAAGAAGATCTAAGCCATCATCAATTCGGTGTTGGCCGCGATCTGTTTGCTGCCTTCAGGGCCAATGTCGGAACGGCAGATGCCGGCGCGCATGTTTTTGACGTTTAAGGAAAGATAATGGGACAAGATATTTCAAAAATCGAAGCGGTCATGACAGCGGCACCGGTGATCCCGGTTCTGGTGGTCGAAGACCCGAAAAAAGCTGTCCCTATGGCGGAGGCTCTGGTTCGCGGCGGACTGCCGGCCATCGAAATCACACTCCGCACACCGCATGCCCTGGAAGCAATTGCTGCTGTCAACGAGCACGTGGAAGGCGCGATCGTAGGGGCTGGAACTGTCCTGACGCCTCAGCAGTATGACGCCGTTGTTTCCGCTGGCGCGCGGTTTGTTGTTTCACCCGGAGCGACGGACACGCTTTTGGACGCCGCTCATGAACACAGTGTGCCGCTGTTGCCGGGCGCAGCCACAGCCTCGGAAGTCATGAAGCTTCTGGAACGCGGTTACGAACGGCTGAAATTCTTTCCGGCGGAACAAGCAGGTGGGGCGCCGTACCTGAAGTCTCTGTCATCACCCTTGGCTGCCGCCAAATTCTGCCCCACTGGCGGCGTCAGCCTCGAAAAAGCATCCGACTACTTGAAACTACCAAACGTCTTGTGCGTCGGTGGTTCGTGGATTGCGGATGCGAAGGCGATTGCGTCGGAAGATTGGTCTGGAATTGAGGAGCGCGCGCGTGCGGCCTCCCAACTCGGCAAATAGCAGATCGACCGGTGAACCCCGCTGCTCGGCAGATGTTTTTTAGGCTGAGGCGGCCTCTGATTCCGGCGCCTCATCCTCGCTTCCGTCGACTTTGCGGTCCCAAAGAAGGCGCAGCCCACCGGACGTATCATTCCGCCAGGCAAATTCGGCAACAACAGGCTTGCCAAATTTTTTCATGGTCAACAGCACCTCTTCCGGCAAAGCCGGCAGGCTTTTCGCCATAACGCGGCAACCGTTGTTACCCGCGTCTACGATCGTGCCAGAAATCTCGGTGATCCCCTCAAAGTCGGAAATCTTCACCGGAATGCTGACGTTGTTCCGTTTCTCCCGGCGTTTATCGGAGAAACTTTCAGTCGATTTCACAAACAAGACGGCCGCATCAGAGTCCTTGCGGGACGTGATCTGACATTTGACGAGCTTGTCGGAGTCTTTCGGGCGAATACCGATATTCTTGCTCAGCTCCTGAATATCGGGAGAAGTCAGGCGGCATCCCCATTCCCCGACATTAGAAACAACACCACTGATCACTGACAGATTGTCAAAATCTACAACGAGAACCTCTTCTTCGGCCTCGGGTTTATCCTGCAAGTGCGCAAGTGCATTCATTACCGCCTCCAACAACCCTTTTTACTTAGGGTTATTATCATTTCAAATCGCTTAACATCTTCAATTTTACGCACCTGTTTGCAGGCATCTCGGCAGATTTCAGTGCGGTTCCAATGCATCGGCTTGTCCGGCGCAGGTAAACAAGATCCATTCAGATACATCGAATGCCGATCACATCCAGTCACACAGCTTTTTTTGACAACATGTATCGCGCCAATGGTCCTTTCCCAAACGAACGCATCTTTTAGGATCAAGGCAGCTGTGCTATCTGAAGCAGCGACATTCAAATTGCCCAGAAATACGGGGCCTAAATCGATTTAAGGAGAGCCGCGTGACGCTCGAAACGACCTTCACCATGCTCGCTCAGCAAGCCGAGACCCTGTCCGCGACCTCTCTTCGAAACATGTTTCAAGAAGACCCAGATCGGTTTGCGAAGTTTTCCGCACGCTGTGAAGATCTTCTGCTCGATTATTCAAAAATCAAACTGGATGCCAAGACCCTGGAGCTGTTGCTGCAAGTCGCGCGCGAGGCGGAAGTCGACGTAAAACGCACTGCAATGTTTTCGGGTGAAAGGATCAACGCCACCGAACACCGCGCCGTCCTGCACACGGCCCTGCGCAACCAGTCCACCGATCCGGTTCTGGTCGACGGCGCAGATGTGATGCCAGACATTCGCGCGGTCCTTGATGCGATGGCCGATTTCTCGGAGGCTGTGAGATCCGGGGACCTAACATCTTCAGCCGGAACCGCTTTCACCGATGTCGTCAACATCGGCATTGGCGGGTCGGATCTTGGCCCTGCAATGACCACTTTGGCGCTCGCACCTTATCATGATGGGCCGGAGCTCCATTACGTTTCCAATGTCGACGGTGCGCACATTGCCGACACGTTGGAGAAGCTGGACCCAGCCTCAACCCTGATCATCGTGGCGTCCAAGACATTCACCACGGTTGAAACGATGACCAACGCGCAGACAGCGCGCAAATGGATCGCAGATGCTCTGGGTGAAGAAGCTGTTGGTGCGCATTTCGCTGCCGTCTCAACAGCCCTCGACAAGGTCGAAGCCTTCGGGATCGACGAAACACGCGTTTTCGGTTTCTGGGACTGGGTCGGCGGCCGATATTCGATCTGGTCGGCCATTGGTCTTCCGTTGATGATCGCAATCGGGCCGGACGCCTTCAACGAGTTTCTGGAAGGCGCATATGCGATGGATGTGCATTTCCAGGATGCACCGATGGAAGAGAACCTTCCCATTTTGATGGCCCTGATCGGGATTTGGCACCGCAACGTTTTGGGCTATGGCGCACGTGCCGTTCTCCCATACGATCAGCGTCTTGCCCGGCTTCCTGCTTACTTGCAGCAACTTGACATGGAATCCAACGGCAAGCGGGTCAAATTGGACGGCACATTGGTCGACACTGACACCGGCCCGCTCGTTTGGGGAGAACCCGGCACCAACGGTCAGCACGCATTTTATCAGCTGCTTCATCAGGGCACGACCGTAATCCCATGCGAGTTCCTGATCGCGGCTCGAGGTCATGAAGACGACCTGACGCATCAGCACGAGCTCTTGATCTCCAATTGTTTGGCACAATCGGAAGCGTTGATGCTTGGCCGAACACTTGAAGAGGCCGCAGCGCAACTCTCATCGGCAGGCCTCGATGACGATGAAGTCGCACGCCTGGCGCCACATAAGGTTTTTCCGGGCGACCGGCCGTCACTGACGCTCGTCTATAACGAACTGACGCCTTTCGCACTCGGCCGATTGATTGCCCTTTACGAGCACCGTGTCTTTGTTGAAGGCGTGATCTGGGGCATCAACTCCTTCGACCAATGGGGTGTGGAACTGGGCAAGGAGTTGGCAACGGCTCTGTTGCCAATGGTCAAAGGCGAAGCTGAACCTGTGACAAAAGACTCCTCGACAAAAGGATTGCTTGCCGCACTGCAATCAACAAGCGCAAACGCCTGACGAATTGGTGAATTGGGCGCAGGCAGGACCACAAGGCCATACTTTCGCCTCACCGCACAGGTCTTTGTGCATCAATAGAGGCCTGCGTGCTTTGCGAATTCCATAGGGCATGACAACAACCACGACTTATGTGGCGATTGCCGGTTTGGCAAAACCAACTTACGCTGTGTTCATTGATTTACGCTCCGTGATTCGCCATTGTGGAGCGAAAAGAGAGGTGCCGGCAGGCGTCCTTATAATGAGGAGATCTCAGTTATGAAAAAGCTTGTTTTGCTCGCAGGCATCGCCCTTGCCTTGGCCGGATGCCAATCTGACAGTTCGCGCGATCGCGCACTTGTCGGCGGCGGTCTTGGCGCGGCAACCGGCGCTGCAATTGGCGCAGCAGCCACGGGCGATGTCGGCGGCGCACTTGTTGGCGCGGCGATCGGCGGTGCCGGCGGCGCGATTGTTGGCAGCGCAACAACACCGAAAAATTGCGTAGCGTATGACCGTTACGGCAATCCATACCGGGTGGCCTGCCCGTAACCCTTGAGCATGTCCGGCCACGAACATGCAGTGCACTGAAAAAATGAGAAATAGACGATGAAAAAGCTCTTCTTGGTCGCAGCTACCGCTGCCCTCCTTGCCGGTTGCCAGTCCAGCAGCCAGACAGATCGCGCCCTCGTCGGCGGCGGTTTAGGTGCAGCGACTGGCGCTGTGATCGGCGCGGCGACAGGCGGCGGCGCGGGTGCAGCGCTCGCAGGTGCTGCAATCGGTGGCGCTGGCGGTGCCGTTGTCGGTGCGGCGACAGCACCGAAAAACTGCGTTGCCTACGACCAGTACGGCAACCCCTACCGGGTCGTTTGCCCTTAAGACGGCTGCACTGGGCGTTGGATAACCGACCTTATTAAGAATTGGTTAACCGTCGCCCTTTCACCCTAGGCGAACCTGTTTACCGAAGGAGCGCCCGGGATGAAGCCCGCCATTGCCCTGTTATCGCTGACCCTTTTGCTTGCTGGATGCGCCAACACGGAAAGCCAGCGGGACAGAATGCTGATCGGTGCAGGTCTCGGAGCGGCAACGGGGGCGACGATTGGTGCTGCTGCGGGGTCAACCGGCGGCGCAGCATTTGCTGGCGCAGCCTTGGGTGCAATTGGTGGCGGTTTGATCGGTGTGGTGACGTCTCCACGCAACTGCGTGGCGCGCGACCCGGAAGGCACGCCCTACACCGTCCCCTGCCCCTGAATACGGCACTACTGATGAACACAAAAAGGCCAGCGCAATTGGGCTGGCCTTTTCTGCTTTATTGCTTCGAACCAGCTTAAGCCGCTTGGCTTGCAGCCACCGAATTCAGAGCGCTTTCCGGGTCGACATAGTCATATCCCAGTGCGGTCGCCACAGCTTCGCAGGTGACTTTGCCCTGGTGAACGTTCAAACCCGGAAGGAAGTTTGCATCATCCAGCAACGCTTTCTTCGCGCCCTTGTCGGCGAGCGCCAGAGCGAACGGCAGCGTGGCATTGTTCAGCGCATAAGTCGAAGTCCGTGGGACTGCGCCTGGCATGTTGGCAACGCAGTAGTGCACAACCTCATCAACGATGTAAGTCGGCTCTGAATGCGTGGTCGCCTTGGATGTTTCAAAGCAGCCACCCTGGTCGATTGCAACGTCGACAACGACAGAGCCTGGCTTCATCTTGCTGATCATGTCGGCAGTTACCAGCTTCGGCGCAGCAGCACCTGCAACCAGAACGGCGCCAACGACGATATCAGCGGCAAGAACCTGCTTTTCCAGGGCTGCTTTGGTTGAGTAGACGGTTTTGAGCGCGGAACCGAAGGTCTGCGACAGGTTGGACAGAACCTGCGTATTCCGATCCAAAACAGTTACATCCGCACCGAGGCCCAACGCCATGGTGATGGCATGCGAACCGACAACGCCGCCGCCAATTACAACGACCTTGGCAGGCTCAACACCCGGAACACCACCAACGAGGACACCGGAACCGCCGTTGATCTTCTCAAGGCATTTCGCACCAGCGGTTACGGATAGGCGACCGGCAACTTGAGACATCGGAACCAGAAGCGGCAGGCCGCCTTTGGAATCCACGACAGTTTCGTAGGCAATACAGGTTGCCCCGGACTTCACCAGATCAGCCGTCTGAGCCGCATCGGGCGCGAGATGCAAATAGGTGAACAGGATATGGTGCGGGCGCAGCATGGCGCGCTCAACAGCCTGCGGCTCCTTTACCTTGATGATCATTTCGGCAGCGTCGAAGATTTCCTGAGCGGTTGCGAGGATTTTGGCGCCGCTGGCTTCATAGTCGGCATCGCTGGCGCCGATCCCGGCCCCAGCATTCGTTTCAACAAACACCTCATGGCCATGAGCTGTCATCTCATGAACGCTGTCCGGCGTCAGACCGACCCGGAATTCGTTGTTTTTGATTTCCTTTGGCACGCCAATCCGCATGATCCGTCTCCTCTGGTGCGGCTTGTTTATTGTGTTTGATAGTATCACTGAGAAAGACGCAGGTGCTTGCGTTCAAGGCCTCTCGAAATGCGACTTATGCAATTTTATTGCGTGATTTTTCCAATTTATCAAATTATGTGGTACCAGCGAAAGAACCAATCGAATTATGTGCGGTGCAACATGATCCTCGACAGACTTGACCGAAAGATACTCAACGTTCTGCAGCGTGACGGGCGGATCGCCAATGCGGACCTTGCCGAAAAAATCGGCTTGTCACCCTCTGCCTGCCTGCGTCGCATGCGGGCGCTGGAAGAAGCCGGTGTCATCGACAGCTATGTTGCTCTGCTCGACCAGCGAAAACTTGGCCGGCGGATGGACGTGTTCGTTGAAATCTCACTGACCGGCCAATCAAAGGAAACGCTGGAGAGTTTCGAAAGGGCCGTTGCCCGCTCAGAAGAAATCATGGAGTGTTTCCTGATGGCGGGTGATGCCGACTACATCCTGCGCCTGACAGCAGCGGACCCGATAGATTTTGAACGCATCCACCGGGACCACCTGTCGCAGCTCCCCGGCGTGTTGCGGATGAAATCGTCCTTTGCCATCCGCCCTATCGTCAAACGCACCGCCCTCCCCTTGTCCGAAACAGCGGACGCAGCAGACCGATAGGCCGCTTATGTGAAGCTATCGACGTTCCGGTTCTTGCCCGCTATAGTCGCGACCCTTCTTAGAGGCTTTACAGGAACCCCGTCTGGTGTCCCACACGATTACCCGTTTTCTCGACACAACCTACCAACTTGCCGAATGCCCAACCTGGGACGAGCGCACCAACTGCTTGCTTTGGACCGATATTCAGGGGCGCAGCATTCAATCGATGGATTGGGACACACGCGCCATCACCACATGGCAATTCGACAACGAAGTCGGGTCCTTCGGCCTGTGCGATGATGGTCGGATGATTGTTAGTGTCTGGGACAAAGTGGTTCTGTTCGATCCTCAAACCGGCACTCAAGAGGTTTTGGCCGAGATCGAATCCGACAAACCTCAAACGCGGTTGAACGACGGGAAGGTTGGCCCGGACGGTGCTTTCTGGGTGGGCACAATGGACACAAGCTCCCCGCGGGAACCGATCGCCGGTCTTTACCGCGTCGACAGCAGTGGTGAGGTCGCGGAAATCCGGGACGAACTGCAGTGCTCGAACGGCCTCGCCTGGACGCCGGACGGCGACTACATGTACCACTCCGACACGTCACCGGGATGGATCGAGTGCTATGCCTTTGATGCGGCAACTGGCTCTTTGGGCGCGAAAATGTTGTTCGCGCAGCAAACCAACGCCACAGGTCGGCCGGATGGCGCAACGGTCGATGCCAACGGCAATTACTGGAGTGGCGGGGTTTCTTCCGGCATGGTCAATTGTTTTGCGCCGAACGGCGAATTGCTGGAGGCGATCAAGATGCCTGTGCAACGGCCGACCATGCCTTGCTTTTGCGGGCCAGACCTTGATCATCTGATCGTTACCAGCATCAAGCAGCCGTCCGATCCGACCTCCGTCGAACCGGATACATTGTCCGGTGGATTGTTCCTGATCGAAGGCCACGGTCAGACTGGCTTGAAGACCTATCGCTTCAAAACCGCTCAATAGAACCGGAATTCAAGACCCGAGCTTGGCCCCCTGAGGCAGCATCAAAAGTTGCTGTAGATCCGGGCATTTTGGGTACAGTCGCGAGCGCTCACGCGTTTCAAAACCGTCCGTGCCGGCTGTATGAGCGTGTTCTGGACAACGGTCTGATAGACTGCGGGCCTGAGCACCTTGCAGAGGACCTGCCGTCCGTTGATGGTTTGGTATTCCCAACGTGTGTGAGCCCGATGGGTCATGATTGTGCGTTTGATGTTTTTATAGACCGCGGGCTGGTGAACTTTTTCGTAGCAGGCCTTTGTCATGCTACTGCCAAATACTGGCCCCGCCCCCAGAACGGCCGCTGCCAAGACCATCACTTTGACGCTGTTTGGATACCGCATACTGTTTCCCTGTCTTGAAGTGACTGAAAAGACCGCTTCACCGTAGGGAAAAACTCTTTTGATAGAAAGCAATTCTCCGAATTCTACTTAAGGCTTCCCTGCGACACCCTCGATGCGTGGCAAATTGCAATGATCCATGCTTAACCCCCTCTTTCCGGAATGGCGGAGAAAGAGTTAAGGCGTTTTGGACATACCAACTTCTGCCGCCGGCCGCCGGCTTAGCCCTTTTTCAACTAGCGGCAGCCTTTTGCCCGGATCGGTTGCCATACCGTGCGAGCCGGTTGCACCAACACATTCCGGCTCACAGTCCGATAGACGGCTGGCTTTTGTACACGGTGTGAGGTTGCCGGTTGTATCAGCACCTTTTCCTTCACGTGGCTGTAAACGGCAGGATGTCGTACCGCGACTTTTGAAGCCGGCTTCACCAGTACGCGCTTCGATGCCGTCTGATACACAGCTGGATAGTGCACCTTGCACAAGATCCGGCGGCCTTTGATCGTGCGGTACTCCCAGCCACTAGACGCCGGCTTCACTTGCACCTTGTGATGCTGTGTCTGATAGACGGCAGGACTGGTGCGATATGTGACGCGCTCCGGCTGAACAAGCACACGGCGGGTTTGATACGCATACTGTGCAGGTTGCTGAACCACATAACTGCTGGCGGCTTGAACCAGAACACGTTCATTGACCGTCTTGTACACGGCGGGCACCACGGCCTGTTCATAGCAAGACGATGCATACCCGCCAGCTATTGCGGCATTTAGCGCGAGTGGGCAAAACACGAGCGCGGTAACCGCGCTCCAGAAGGTGCGACGCATAACATTCCCCCAGTCTGGCGCAAGGTAGCGCCTGCCCCACGACAGTAGGGAAGCTTCACCTAAGGGAAAAGCGAAAAGTTAACAGCTGTTAACTTTTGTTTGGCCGGTCTTTGAAAGGTCCTGTTGCGTCGGCCCTTTCTCATAATCGGTGTCTTCGTTGATGATATGCCGGGCTTCTTCCGGCACCCACTCACCCCACCGTGGCTCAAGCTTGTGATCGACCGAAACCCGGTCGTCGAACACAAAGCATTCGCCCTTCCAGAGACTCTTGTCTTCCGGCACTTTTTCCAGATAGTTCAAAATGCCGCCTTCCAGATGGTAGACGTCCTCAAAACCGTTCTTGAGCATCCAGGCGGTAGCTTTCTCGCAGCGGATCCCACCGGTGCAGAACATGGCCACCTTTGGCTTGGTTTTCAGATTTTCCTGATCGTGCACCCACTCCGGAAATTCGCGGAAAGACTGAGTTTCCGGATTGACCGCACCTTCGAACGTTCCGAATGCATACTCGTAATCGTTCCGCGTATCGATAACGACCACACCCGGCTCTGAAATCAGCGCATTCCAGTCTTCAGGCTTTACGTACTCGCCCACGACTTCGTTCGGGTCTATGTTGTCGACCGCAAGCCGGACGATTTCCTGCTTCAAACGCACTTTCATGCGTTTGAAAACATGGCGGTGTGTCCAGGACTCTTTGTGCGTGAGCTCAGCGAGACGCGGATCGGACCGCAAGTATTCAAGGACAGCGCGTACACCGGCTTCAGGACCGCAAATGGTGCCGTTGATGCCTTCAGACGCGAGCAGAATGCTGCCGCGCACATCTTGAGAGACGCAGAACCTTTTGAGCGGATCCCGCATCTCCTCGAAATCATCGAGCGGCGTAAAATAATAGAGGGCTGCGACAAGAAAGTCGTTCATGGGGCTTTGTCTTTTTGTTTGAAAGGCGCCATCGGGCCAGGCCCGTTTGGCGCCCTCTATACAGCGACAGCCCCCTGCCTGAAAAGTCCGCAGTTTCTCGGACCCTTCAGAAACACCCGTCAAGGCCACCGTTGGCGGTCATTGAACGGCAGTTTTTACGGCCTTCAAAAGGTCCAGGAGATCCTGATCCGGGTTTTCAGCGGCCGCGGCAGCAGCGCTGCTGCTTTCGGTGACCTTGTGCAGCTGCGCGATGCCGGCTTTCAATGCGCTTTGGGCCAGCTGGGTCTGCTGTTGCTGCGTCGCCACCGCATTTTCATACAAGATGCTAAGCGAGTTTACGTTGGAAACATACAGGCTGGCCACTGCAACAGCGGGAGACAGTCCAAGAACGAGATCATTGAGACTTGCCGCCTCGCCGATCTTGGCCAGGGTCTCCATGTCAGCTTCAAGGGTATTTAAAGGCACATCAGCCGATTGCTCCGGCTGCGCTTGAAATTTGCTTGGCATGATATCTTCCTTCACTTGCCGGATCATCCGGTTTGGAGGGGCTTCACCTGCCCTCAACGCCTTATCCCGTTGGATCCACACTTTTGGATGCGCCCATGAAACATCAGGGTTACCAGGATGAGGTCGCAGGAAGTATCAACCTATAGTTGTTAATTCTTTATTGCTCCACGCATGCGTAATGGCTCCGTTCCAGAAACTGGAACAGAGCCAATGGCTTATAAAGCGGATTTTGGCTTACCGGCCGCCGCTGAACGCCTGAAGGACCGTCATGAGACCGGTGAGGTTGTCGGCAACGCCGGTCTGGCCAACCTTCTCGGTTGCACCTGCACCAGCCATGGTATCCATGCTGTAGATCTGCATCACACCCTGGTTCACTGCAGCTTGCGCCAGAATGTTTTGCTGCTGTTGTGCAGCCACCGCATTTTCGAACAAAATGCCGGTTGAGTGGGCCATCGACTGGTACAAAGTGCTGATGGCCATGGCCGGGGATTCACCAACCACCTTGACGTTGGATTGGGTCACGGCATCCGTGACCATCGGGTTCACTGTTACGGGATCTGCCATATTTGCTACTCCTTGAGCTGAGCCGGTTCACGTTCGGCTATCGGCACTTGGTTAGACGCCCGCAAATCTTGTGTGTGAAAGTAAACCTGACTTATCTGATTGATAAAAATGGAAAAACAGCAATTCGGACCCAAAAAATCCCGACCAACAAAAAGCCCGCCGACGATGGCGGGCGGACTCATACAATCCTCATGCAATCGAGATTATGATTTTGGTCTGTTTTGTTGCGGGGCCGCATTCGCTTGAGACCGGAGCCCCGCGATTTGGCGCTCAACCTCTCTGGCAACCATTGAGTTGATATTCCCCATCAATGTGTTGAGCTGATAAGCAACCTTTGGATCAGCCAGTGCTGCTGCGCCTGGCCCGAATTGCGGCACTCCCTGGAACGCCTCCCCCTTTTTTTGCTGACTGGCTTTCAAAAGCTCAGTGAGGGAGGCCTTGTCGTTCAGAAGTTTTTCAAGGGCAGCCTGTTGCGCGGACATGGTATTGGAAAGTTGCTCTGCCTTGTCCCGCGCATCGGTCAGGACGCGTTCTACCGCTTGCATCCCTTCATCCAGCGCAGCATCCCCGGCTTCCTTTTTCTTCAAAATTTCGGCTGCTATCCCGACAACTGTCGGCAATGACCTGTAGAGGGATTGGTAGTCGGACTGCAAAGTCGAGGTCTTCAGGAAACTCTCAAGAATTTCCTTGAGGAGGTCTGAGCCTCCGCTGCTTCTTCGGCCAGAGCCAGTACCAGTGCCTGTAGCTGATCCGGGAGCGGCGTTTTGTTGACCTGTGCTACCTGCCTCACCAGAAGCTGCGCTTGATGCAGTTTGTTCAGCGTCAGCTGCTTGACCACTGGTTCCGTCGGAATACTCAGTCTTCTGGGGTGGTGTATCGGCTGCCGCAGTCGCCGGCGCGCCTTTTGCGCCTTGGGTGGAGGCCTTCGGATCACCCGCGCCTGCGGGGGCGGCTGGACTTGGTTTGCGGACCATTTTCCGGCTCCTTTATCTCATCGCTCGGCTCTGACGGTTGTTGTTCCCATTCGGGTAATGGGGGCTCACGGTCCTGCAGTCTGGAAATCATCTGCTCGCGGATAGAAGCAATCTGCCGTGCCCTCAATGGACCCGGCTTCGATCCCGTCCAATCGGCGCTATCGGCTTCCGCCTTCTTCCCGTACCTGCATGCAAGGATATCCCGGTTCCAGTCGCGAATTTGACCTCGGCAATGCTCTTGAGGGCGCTGTGGACGGTCCGGCCGTGAACTGGACACATCCGCTGTAAGACTGTGATCGGCGTCGCCCGGGAACCCTGGATCCACACAACCGCACTGGCGATGTTTTTGCGGCCATGCATTTGCTGTCTCGATTACCTGAATGCTGGCAACTGCCTCAGGTGCAATCGGATCGTTGATACCTTCCAGCGCCCGCAGAGCTGCTTCCACGGATGCCCGGGCCTCAACCAGATAGCTGGATCGTTGGGCAAACTCGATATGGACTTCCGGTTCCGTAAAGCTGCCGCGAACCTGTTCCGCAACTTCGGCCCAGTTCACAAGGCACTCAAGAAGAAGGTCATCAATCTCGCGATAAGCGGTTATGAGATGTGCGGTCATTTCTTTCTCCCGGTCATGCGGTCCAACAGGCGGTTGACCGTCTCCTTTTCTTCCGCGCTCAGGTCTTCAAACGCCTCTGAAATCGTTTTTTCCTTCCGAACCTTTGGAAGCTTCCCTCGATCGCTATCGTCTCCCGGAGCGCTTTTGTCACTGCCTGTTTCATCCCGGCCGCGGTTTTCTTCGTCACCCGCAAGAGATTGGGGCGTGTTCAAAAGCCAGAGAGTAGTTTCCTTCGCGGCGGCCGGAATTGACGCCCCCGGGCGCACTTGATGATACGCAAACATTGGCTGCCTCCTATTGGTTCAGCCCGCAAGATTATGACCCTGTTTTGAAATCAGAGATCACCGTTTTGGACGAGGTTCCTGCTGCCGTACTTACGCTTCCATAAACACCCACTGCCTGCGTCACCATTTGCTGGATGTCGGTCAGAAGCGGGATTTCCTCGCCTGCAAGCGGTGGATTCTCGGCCGCTTTCTTGATCGCAACCGCCTGTGCCGCCACCGCGATCTGCATGATCGCATTCATGTAGTTTGCAGCATCTTGAACCGCGAGGCCGGTTGTCTGGCCAACCATCAGCTCCGGCGGTGTCGACACCATGGTCGGTGCATACTCGGCATTTTCATAGTTGGAAAACTCGGCAGCTTGAACGGCTTGCTGATTGAGCGCACTGGTGGTCGGCGCAGTTTGAGCAGGTTGCGGAGTGTTCTGCCCCCCTGTGTCACCGCCGTTTCCGGGACCGGTTCCGCCTGGTGCGCCGTTATCAGGCTTATCGCCGTTGCCATTTTTAGAAGCTGTCATGGCCTGTGTGTCCTTCTGCGCCGCAGGTTTTAGGTGACCGTTTGCATCGCGTGACAATCCCGGAACGGCGGCATCGGCCTCCACCGCCGGATCCGCCGATTTCGAAGCCGGCTTGCCTTTTCCCATCAATGACTTGAGCGCGCCAAACATCACTGATTACTCCCTGATTGACGCCTCTTACGCCCGTTAGCCGGATTCGCCGATATCCATGATCAGCTGGCACGCCTTGGAAACCACCGCGGTGGTGATCTGGTTCATCGCCTGCTGACTGTGGACCGCATTCTGGATAGACAAACCGGAAGCGTGGCTTGCCACCTGATAAAGGCTGGCGATCGCCTGGGCCGGGGCCTCGGCGACAACTTTGACGTTGGTTTGTGTCACCGCATCCGTGATTTGTGCATTGACAATGTCAGCCATCTCTTCATCCAGTTCCGTGTTGATCGCGATCCAGTCGGCCTGTGTATCCGGTACGAGCCGTCAGAAGGTTGGACGCTTCATTGCACCGCCTGTGATACGCCATGCCCCACTTTGCCCGCCGCGCGCTCCTCACCCACGGCCTCCCGCAGATGCTGGCGAAGATGTTGTACGCGCTTGCGGGCAAGCGGCTCGGAAATCGCCATGGTCACGGCAATCTCCTTGTAGGTACATTCTTCGCAAAATCTCAGACGGAATATGCGCTTGAACTCTGGTGTTAGGGCATCGACAGCTGACAGGACAGCCCGCAAGGCATCCTGATGCCGCAATGTGTTCTCTTGATCCGGCTGCCTGTCTGCCAGGTCAGATTTGTGATCGTGGTAGATATCAGCCCCAAAATCGCGGACCTGCCTTTCGGAGGTCTACTTGCGCAAACGGCTGATGTATTCGTTTTTCATCGCAAACAACAGAAAGGCCCGCGGTTCACGAATAGCCGTATGGTGCCGCTCAACGTGACTGACCGCTTTGATCAAGGTTGCCGACAACAGATCTTCAGCCGCCTCCCGGTCGCCACGCGTCAATCGTAAGGCCCTGCGGCGTAGCACTTGCCCATCGTCAATCCAGCTCATCCAAAGGCTCTGCGCTGGCCCGTTCCACCTCAGTGCCTGTCCATTCTGGCCTGTCATGCGGCGTCTCCGTTTCGCGCTTTGAACCCGTTTTGTTCACACAACCAAAAGACGCTAGGAATTTTTTCTTGTGACCGACTTTTTCAATTTTTTTTGGAGAAGGCTTGTTCCAGATCACAAAATCGCCCACAAGACCATGTTTTCATTGTAATAAGATATACGAGTTTCATCGTGCAATTTACCACACGAACGCAACAACACAACCAGAAATACAACCGAGAGTGGATCTTAACGACTCGAGCGACGACACCGGGCCCTGTAGGCACTGCAGCCTGACCGCAGACACGCAGGTTACCAATGAAAGAAACATGCAATGTATTCAGTCAGGTATAATCAAAAGAAACCTTCATTTTTGCAATTGTTTCATATCGCTGCCAAGTGCGATTGCCTTTATCTTTTGGATTTTTATTGCCAATTGCTCTTTTCACACAATCGGACAAGTCATCTTTCAGCTGAACAACAAGCCTTCCTGGCAAAAACGGCCCATGACGACATTATCGCCGCAGCCGCTGAGCAGAAGAGGCTGTTGCCGCCCAAAGATCAACTGTTGTTTTGCGGCAGTGAACCTTATTTCATCAAGCAAATGCCAATCGAGACTGTCGAAAGCGGCCTGGCCGGAGAAGAGGAGAAATTCCTTTTCAACCTCTGGCACGAAAACAAAGGCGTCATTGAAAACGATGACCGTCTGACGAGGCTTTCATCGAAATTCATTCTCACCTTGCCGGAAGCCGATGCCGGCAAAGTTCCCGAATTGACCTTTGCCGGGCGCGACAGCACTTTCCGCCGCATGTTTCCGACCGCGATTACAAACAACCGCCCCGTCGTTGATGTGTTGCCGGAAAAATATGTAGCCGCCGCAACGGATGCCTATCATATGGCAATTGCGGGAGAGCCGTCCTTCGACATTCAAAGAACAGGACCGCTCCTCGGACCAAAGGTCCCGAACATCACCCAGCAGCGCCTTGTGCTGAAATTCAAGTCCTCATCCGGATTTGAAAGGGTTTTCAGCCTGATCCGGGTCCTTCAGGTACATGAGGCTTCTGATCGCGAGGGAAGCACAACCTTGAACCTAGAAAATTAACTGCGCCGGGGCGCAAAACCATCTGCCTCATACATCCCGCACCTAAGCGGCCTGCGGTTTCACCTGCAAATCCCGCAAGACGGCACCTGCGATTTCAAAGGACCGGAGACGCGCCTTGTGATCATGGATCATGCCGGTGACCATCAACTCATCTGGCTTATACCGATTTAGCAGATGCTGAATCTGAACTTGGACCGTCTCCGGTGACCCCGTGGCAGAACAAGACAGCGCATGTTTCACCTGCGCAAGAACCGGCGCCGGAATTTCTGAAGACAAATCCTCGACCGGATACGGGAGTTTGCCTGGCCGCCCGGTCCTTAGGCGTGCAAATGCAAGATATTGCGAGGACCGCAGATACTGCGCCTCTTCATCGCTTGCCGCCGCACAAACACCAGCAGCCATCACCGCATAAGGCTGATCCAGATATCGGGACGGCTGGAACTGGGCCCGGTAGATCGAAAGCGCGTCTTCGAGCATGTCTGGCGCGAAGTGAGAGGCGAACGCATAGGGCAAACCATAGTGCGCTGCCAGCTGAGCCCCGTAAAGGCTTGAGCCGAGGATCCAGACCGGAACATGTGTGCCCGCGCCTGGAATGGCTCGGACACGTCCGCCTTCCGCCTCATCTGCGAAATAGGCGAGCAGCTCCTGAACGTCCTGGGGGAAGGTGTCGTCCGGCGCCATATGCCGCCGCAAAGCGCGCGCCGTTGCCATATCGGTTCCTGGCGCCCTTCCCAAGCCCAGATCTATCCGGCCCGGATAAAGGCTTGCCAGCGTGCCGAACTGTTCTGCAACGACCAGCGGCGCATGATTGGGCAGCATAATCCCACCGGCACCAACCCGGATGGTGCTGGTCGCCCCCGCCACATGCCCGATCACAACAGCGGTTGCCGCACTGGCGATTCCAGGCATGTTGTGGTGCTCCGCCAGCCAGAACCTGTGATACCCGTTGGCCTCCGCCAGCTGGGCGAGCTCAACCGAATTTCGGAGCGCATCAGCTGCCGTTTTGCCCTCCGGGATGGGCGACAGATCGAGCAGGGAAAACTTATGCATGAGTGACTCCTTTGTCTGGCAGCTATTCACTCAAACACACCCATACAAGCCTCACGACCGCATTTTTAGCTGACACCGGCTGATTTCTGCCCCCGCAACAATCCTGACCCAGCATGCAGGAGCTGTCGCATTCAAGTAAGGCGATTTGCCGCAACCGGGCATCAAAAAAGCACGTGAAAATGCGGACGAACGGCAGAACCCCGCTGTGCTAGCGTCACATCATCGAGTGAAAGCGATGGGGGCAACTATGAACTTTCTGATTGTCTATGCAAGCACCGAGGGGCAAACAAACAAGATCGCCAAATTCATGGCCGGATTACTGACCAATGCTGGTCACCAGGTTCGGTTTCACAACGTCAGCGATGTGGCTGACGGGCTGACGATCACAGATTATGACCACGTGATTGTCGCAGGATCAGTACATTCCGGTAAGCACCAGCCAGACCTTCAGCTGTTCGTTTTTGCAAACCGGGACAGGTTGAAAAAATTGCCAAGCCTTCTCGTTTCCGTCAGCCTTGCAGCGGCTTTTCCAGACACCCAGAGCGAAGCCCAAGGATATGTCGACGCGTTTTTGGAAGCCACGGAGTGGCAGCCGACGCATACGCTCCTGACCGCCGGCGCAATCAAACCGGGGATATACGACTGGTTTCAAAAATCGGCCTTGCTGGAAGGGGATCTGGCGGCTCACCTTGACGAAGATCTTCAAGACACCCGCGAATTCACAGACTGGGACGCATTGAAGCAAAAAACGGCTGAACTCACCGCCACTTGACGCGACAACAGGTTGAACCAGCGCAGTCTGTTTCAGTCATTATAGAAGAAATTTGGTGGGTGAGTGGGGGCTCGAACCCCAGACCCGCTGATTAAGAGTCAGCTGCTCTACCAACTGAGCTACACACCCAAAGCGGTGACGATGCCCAAGGGCCTCCACCGATAGGGCGGATATATAGTCGCCACCATCCGGCTGCAATGGCTCTGTGACACTTTTTTGTCACGCCGCTCAGCCGTTTCCACAGCTTCGGTTCAGCCACGCGATACCCCAACTGCGCGCTGGCCTGACCACTGGATGTTGGAAATTTTCAAAAACATTGCCGATCTTACGCGCAACAAATGAATTTTTGGCTTGACCCCTCCCCCCGGTCTCACTAGGGTGCGGCGCATCAAATCGGACCGGAAGAGCCGGTTTGTGCGTTGGTTGAATGCAGCCGAACGCGCGGAAACGCCGCACCTTCTTCCAAACGGTCTTGTTATCAAAGACCTGCAGCATCAAAGGACTGGAACGACATGATGATGTCGCTCATTCTAGTAGTGGTGGAAAAGCGCGCCCTGGCGGGATGATCCCGACCGGTATATTGGCGCGCGACCAAGGCTCCCTCAGGGGCCTTTTTTTGTATCCGCCGCCTGAAACGCTTCTTCTTCCGGACTTTGATGCCGCAGCAACAGGGCCAAAACCAAACTTGAGAGCCAATAGCCTGACCCATCAGGCGAACATGCAAGGACGTGAGACGAATGACACGGGAAATGACCGGCGCTGAAATGGTTATCCAGGCGCTGAAGGACCAGGGAGTTGACACAATCTTCGGCTACCCAGGTGGTGCTGTGCTTCCCATCTATGACGAGATCATTCAGCAGGACGGCCTTGAGCACATTCTGGTGCGCCATGAACAAGGGGCTGGCCATGCTGCAGAAGGCTATGCGCGTTCCACCGGCAAACCCGGCGTTGCCCTCGTCACGTCCGGCCCCGGCGCAACCAATATGGTCACTGCATTGACGGACGCCATGCTGGACAGCATTCCGCTGGTCTGTATCTCCGGCCAGGTTCCGACCCACTTGATTGGCAATGACGCCTTCCAGGAGTGCGATACGGTCGGCATCACCCGCCCCTGCACCAAGCACAACTGGCTGGTCCGCAACGTCGACGATCTGCCGCGCATTCTGCATGAGGCCTTCTATGTCGCGACCTCCGGCCGTCCGGGCCCGGTTGTGGTCGACATTCCGAAGGACGTTCAGTTCGCTACCGGCACCTATCAGGGACCAACGCCGAACCCGGCTGCAGCGCACAAGAGCTACCGGCCGCAGGTCAAGGGCGATGCAGCCTCGATCCGCATGGCCGCCGAAATGATGGCAGCGGCCAAACGGCCGATCCTTTACACCGGCGGCGGTGTCATCAATTCCGGACCGCAGGCAACGCAGCTGTTGCGCGAGCTGGTGTCCCTGACCGGCTTCCCGATCACATCGACACTGATGGGGCTTGGCGCCTACCCGGCCTCCGGTGACAACTGGCTGGGCATGCTCGGCATGCATGGGACGTACGAAGCCAACATGGCGATGCATGATTGCGATCTGATGATCAACATCGGTGCGCGCTTTGACGACCGGATCACCGGCCGGACCGACGCGTTCTCGCCGGGCTCCAAGAAAATCCATATCGACATCGATCCATCCTCCATCAACAAGACAATCAACGTCGACCTGCCGATCATTGGCGACGTCGGCCATGTTCTGGAGGATCTGGTCCGGATCTGGCGGTCTTCATCCATGAAGGCAGATGCGGCAGCAATGAAGGACTGGTGGTCGCAGATCGATACCTGGCGCGCCCGCAACTCGCTTGCCTACAAGCCGAACAACGATGTCATCATGCCGCAATACGCCATTCAGCGGCTTTATGAACTGACCAAGCACCGCAAGACCTTCGTCTCAACGGAAGTCGGTCAACACCAGATGTGGGCGGCGCAGTTCTATGGCTTTGAAGAGCCGAACCGGTGGCTGACGTCGGGCGGCCTCGGAACCATGGGCTATGGCCTGCCCGCTGCGATCGGCGCGCAAGTCGCACACCGCGACGCCTTGTGTGTCGATATCGCAGGGGATGCATCGATCCTGATGAATATCCAGGAAATGTCGACGGCCGTACAATACCGGTTGCCAGTTAAGGTGTTCATTTTGAACAACCAGTACATGGGCATGGTCCGCCAGTGGCAGCAGCTCCTGCACGGCAATCGCCTGTCTCATTCTTATACGGAAAGCCTGCCGGATTTCGTCAAGCTGGCCGAGGCCTATGGCGGGGTTGGTTTCCGGGTGGAAAAACCGGGTGATCTGGACGGTGCCATCGAGGAGATGATCGCAGTCGACAGACCGGTTCTGTTTGACTGCCGGGTTGCGGCACTCGCCAACTGCTTCCCGATGATCCCGTCGGGCAAGGCTCACAACGAAATGCTGCTTCCGGACGAGGCCAATGACGAGGCCGTTGCCAACGCGATTTCCGCTGAAGGCAAATCCCTCGTTTAAGGCCAGGTCACAAGGATTTTTGAGAAGATGAACGCACAAAACGTCAATGCACCTTCCGCCTATTTCCTGGCCGAAGTCAGCAATGAAATCGAAACCCATACCCTATCGCTGATCGTTGACAACGAGCCGGGCGTGCTTGCCCGCGTGATCGGTCTGTTTTCCGGACGCGGTTACAACATCGACAGCCTGACCGTGTCGGAAACAGAGCACGAGAAGCATTTGTCCCGGATCACGATCGTGACGACCGGTACACCGATGATCATCGAGCAGATCCGCCATCAGCTTGACCGCCTAGTGCCTGTGCACCGTGTTACAGACCTGACCGTACGGGCCCGCCGGCTCAACCAGGACAAACCGCTGGAGCGCGAACTCGCACTGATCAAGGTTGTCGGCGACGGAGACAAGCGCTTGGAAGCTCTGCGTTTGGCAGATGCATTCAAGGCAACCGTCATTGATGCAACGACCGAGCATTTCGTCTTTGAAATTACCGGCCGGACATCCAAGATAGAGCAGTTCATCTCGATCATGAAACCGCTCGGACTGGTCGAGGTCTCCCGCACCGGTGTCGCTGCGGTTCAGCGGGGATCAGAGGGCCTCTAAAAAGAGTTCTGCGGAAACTAACAGTGGCCCCGGTGATTGCACCGGGGTTTTTTCTTTTGGAGGGTTTCGATCCAAAGCAATTCAGCGAATTGAAAAACGACAAGCCCCCGGGACATTATCTTGCGCCCGGAAGGGCAGCTGGAATATCCGGATCTTCTTTCAGCGATGCGATCAACGCAAACAGGTCGGAAAACGGCATCGGTTTGGCGAAATAGTACCCCTGAAAACGATCGCAACCGAGCTTTGAGAGAAGGTCTGCCTGTTCCTTGGTCTCAACCCCCTCCGCCGTAACCCCCAGCTCAAGCGCCTGAGCGATTTCAATGATTGAGCGCAGCAAACGCAGTCCACCGCTGCCAGCGGTCACAAGGGGTGCCAAACGGCGGTCGATCTTTAGCCGATC
The DNA here is from genome assembly GCF_965276855.1 of Roseibium sp. GTDB lineage: Bacteria > Pseudomonadota > Alphaproteobacteria > Rhizobiales > Stappiaceae > Roseibium. The sequence continues at coordinate 4,242,740 of NZ_OZ255700.1, read as the reverse complement.
CGGATTGATCCTTTGGAGCGCAACCACAGATGCCCGGCCACTGCCAAAATCATCGACCTCGATGGAAATCCCTATACTGCGAAGTTCATCGAGCCGCTGCAGGAATGCATCATCCTGTTCTTCAAGAAAAATCGTTTCGAGCAGCTCAAAGCTGATCTGCCCCGGATAACTCTGAGTTTGTTGATGAAGCGCGTCAATATCCGTCAGGTTGACCCGATCTTCGCTGACGTTGAAAGACAGTGTGATCGACCGCATTGAGGTGACCGGCAAATCACGGCACTCCACGATCGCTTTTTCGAAAATCTGGCGGTCAATATCTCCAGCAACGCGCAAATCTGTGGCAAACGGGAGAAACTCACTCGGCGCAAGTATTCCTTTTTGAGGATGACGCCACCTAGCGAGAACCTCCACACCAACAAGGCGCCCGGTTTTTGCGTCTACCTGCGGCTGGTAGTATGGAAGAAATTCTTCTTGTTCGACGGCGCGCAGAATATCATCGGAAAGCGACTTCGCCTCGCGCACCTTCTCCAGATCGGATCGGTCATATGTCTCCATACGCCCGCGGCCCCGGTATTTTGCCTTGTAGAGCGCCACATCTGAGTTGGTGAGAAGGTCTTCGACTTCGGAAAGGGGCGTTTGAGCAATGCCGATCGAGGCGCCCACACGGCACTCCTTCCCATGTGTCTCCATGGTCCGGGACAAATCCTTCAAAAGAGTGCCAGCTAGCTCCACCGGGCGTTGCGGGTCCTCTGAGATGGGCACCAAAACGACGAACTCATCCCCGCCAATACGGGCAACCGCTTCTGACGGTTCCAATTCAGATCGGATACGCTTGGCGGCCTCAACCAGCACATCGTCGCCGGCTCTGTGGCCCATTGTATCGTTGATCTGTTTGAACCGGTCCAGATCGATGTGCAGCGCTGCAATCTCTCCGCCGGCCGATTGACGCCGCCCTGTGAATTCCTCCAGCGTTTTCGCCAGGTATCTGCGATTGCCCAACCCGGTCAGATCATCGTGGAGCGCCATGTGAGTGATTTCGGCATTGGCCTTTTTCAGTTCTTCGGAATTCCTTTCAAGGGCCCGGCGGTGACGCACCAGCTCGGTTGTATCGATCCGTAGAATGACCAAGTCGCCGTTTTCAGCCCGTGACCGCAACAAGCGATGATGCACATCCCCTGGCAACTCCAAGTCCTGGACAGGCTTGTTCACATCCTGAGTCTGATGCGCATCAGACATCCATTCCTCTTCCCGGCCAATCGCATTGGCGATTTTCCCGGCCCTGACAGCGATACGAGCAACTTCCGTGCGATGCATCCCCACTTTCAGATCCGCTGGATTGTTCGACATCGACGCCCGGTATGCATCGTTGCACACCACCAGGCAGTCGTCCGCGTCGTAGATCACAAACGGTGCCGGATAAGCATTCAGCGCGGCAATCAATCTGGCCTGGGCCTCTTCAGCGCCCCTTTTTTCGCGAACAAGTTCCGTCGAATTCAAACGGATAATCACGTAGTCACCGTTGGGCGCGCGCGAGCGCATGAGACGATGATGGACATCACCATCCAGTTCCACATCCTGTGCCGGCATCTGAAGCATGTCTGGGGACAGGATTTCATTGATCCATTCATCTTCACGGCCAACCGCGACCGGATATCGTCCGTGCTTGATTGCAAGCTTCAGAACCTCTTGGAGGTGCATGCCCTCTATCAGCTCACTTGGGGTGTCGGTCACCGAAGCTGCATAACCGTCGTTCCGGTAAACAAGCTTTAGATCAGAATCGTAGATGACGATTGGATCCGGATAAGCGTTGAGCGCGCCAAGGATACGCTCATGAGCATGCTGGAGCGCCGCCATCTCCTGATGCAGAGACGCATACTCAGCAGTTTCCAAGCGGCCCCCATTATCTTTGGCGACATCAACCACTTCGGAGATGTCACGGTAGGTAACACAGCTGTAAAGCTTACCTGCGGCTTTGTCCTGAAACGCAAAACCAGACGCGCTTACCACAAACCTCGAGCCGTCCTCCTTGGCCAGCTCTGCTGTTTCTTGCACTTTTGCAGATTGGTCTTGGAGAAGCTGCTCATGAAAGCCCGCAAGCGGAACGGCATTTTCAGAAGACAGGTCGTCGTAGGACCCGAACAATGCTGTGAACGCTTGATTGGTGTAAACGACTTGCAAGGCTTCGCTATCTGGCGAGGATTGGCAGACAGCAACCGCATCCGTTGTCAGATCAAGAAACGCTTTATTGAGTATTTCCAATCCCGCACTCGCCTTCGAAAGCACACTTTGTGTTTACAAGACACCCGTTAGGCAAGAATGAATAGAAGTAAACAAATTTCCAGATATTTTCAAAAAAACATACCATACCATAAGTAATTATAACAATATTGATCAAGGCAAAGCCTGAACGATCGAAAATCAAAAAATTACAAGATGCTCTTCTACGTAAGTTCTCCAAATCAAGTTCAAGACACAATTGGCTGCAGCCGTTGCCTTGGAAAGGCTCCAAGAGGCCCATTTGTGCCAACGCGACCTAGACGCGACACGGATCTGCGCGTATACGACACCGGCGTTTGTGCGGCGCATCCGCCGCAGCTGATACACCTGTCAAGAACAAAGGCTCTAGGCCCATGATCCACGGTCTGTCCCGGCCGAAGAACCAGATCCGCTGGCTGCTGCTGGAAGGCATCTCGCCGACCGCGCACGCGATTCTGGAGAAAAACGGTTACACGAATGTGGAAGTCCTGTCCGGCGCGCTGGAAAAGGACGCCCTGATCGAGAAGATGCAGGACGTGCAGATGCTCGGCATCCGCTCCCGGACACAAGTAACGGAAGAGGTTCTGGAAGCGGCAAAGTCGCTGGTCGCCGTCGGCTGTTTTTCTGTTGGCACCAACCAGGTCGACCTCGGCGGCACCCTGACCCGCGGCATTCCGGTCTTCAACGCACCGTTTTCCAACACGCGGTCCGTGGCTGAACTGACCATTGCCGAAATCGTCATGTTGATGCGCGGCGTCTTTCCCAAATCGAGCGGCGCTCACGAAGGCCGCTGGATGAAGACGGCTGCCGGTTCTCACGAAGTACGCGGCAAGACCCTCGGCATCATCGGCTACGGCAACATCGGCACGCAGCTGTCCAATCTCGCAGAAGCGATGGGCCTGCGGGTGATCTATTACGATACCATCGACAAGCTGCAGCACGGCAACGTCATGCCAGCCGAGAGCATGGATGCACTCCTTGCAGAATCCGACGTCGTCTCCCTGCACGTGCCCGACACGCCGGGCACCCGGGACATGTTCGGCGCAGATCAGATCGCCAAGATGAAAAAGGGCGCGTTCCTGATCAACAATGCCCGCGGCAAGGTCGTCGACATTGATGCGCTCGCAGCAGCCCTGATATCCGGACATTTGGCCGGTGCTGCGGTCGATGTCTTCCCGGTTGAGCCGAAGTCCAACAAGGACGAGTTCATCTCGCCGCTGCGCGGTCTCGACAACGTGATCTTGACCCCGCATGTCGGCGGCTCAACGGAAGAGGCTCAGGCCCGCATCGGTGAGGAAGTCTCCAAGCGTCTGGTGGAATACTCAGACGTTGGCTCTACGATCGGCGCAGTGTCCTTCCCGCAGGTTCAGCTGCCAAAGGGCACGGATGCGACCCGCTTCATTCAGGTGCACCACAATGCGCCCGGCGCGATGCGCACTTTGAACGATCTCTTCACCCGGCACGACCTCAACATCCATGCCCAGTACATGCAGTCGCATCTGGACATTGGTTACGTGGTGCTCGATGTCGACAGCCCGGTTCAGGATCCGGTCAAGATCCTGGAAGAAATCCGGGCCTTGCCAAACACCATCCGCGCCCGCCTGCTCAACCGGGTTTGAGCCGAAAGAGCATCTCACACAGATGATAAAGCCCCGCAACTTGCGGGGCTTTGCATTCAAGCAACGGGATCGATGACCAGCAGCAATCGCGGTCCGTCTTCCGGTGTGACCTCCGGCGAGCGGTGCAGGATGCCGGTGGTCTCGTCCGTGTCCCAGAGCGCGCCACGAAACAAAGCAGCAGCGCCGCGTTTCACCCGCCGGATGCGCTTGGGATCCGCTTCAGAGCCCAGCGGCACATACTCTGTCCCCGCTCCGCGATAGGTGCACAGCAAACGCGCTGGCACCCGGTCGATGTGAAACTTTGGACACATCACCTCATCGGCCACATCCAACCGCAGCCGGACGTGATCAACGTCAAGGATCTTGGCCATCATGACGGAAAGGGCGCCAATATCACTCGCCAGAACATCCCGTTCTGGACATGCGTCGAGACCTGATGTTTCGCACGCCGTGATAACGGCGGCTTCGGCCAGATGAACCGGAACAACGGTTCGAAGATCCGGCAACAGGTCCATACCAAGACCATCCATCCACGACTGGAAACCCGGCTCCGGAGAGCGCTGCCAGATCGCAGCCGCAACACCTGGCGAAGCAATTTCGGTCAAGATGTCCGCTTCCCGCCCCATGAAGACGTCGGCTGCAACTGGAGCTGCTAAAGTCTCAAGTGCAAGGCTCATTCGGCGGCCTCCCGGCGTTGGAAGGGCGGGAACGGATCGGCAAGGGATGCGAAAGCCGACAAATCGTCCCCGGCCTCCGGCGGGATCAGGCAAGCGTCCATCCGCTCCCGCAGCTCGGGCCAATCAATACCTGCGCCTATGATGACGATTTCCTGGCGGCGGTCACCAAATGGCTCTGACCAGTGAGCGCGCGCATAAGCCTGAACGCGCTCGTCCTGCGGCCATTGCGCTGACGGAACAGAGGCCCACCAGGTTCCAAGCGGGCTGATGCTGGACAGCGCGCCTGCGAGCGAAAACTCCAGCACATAATCCGGGCGGCTTGCGATCCAGAAATGTCCCTTGGCGCGGATAACACCCGGCAAAGATCCATTCAAAAGCGCGTGGATTTTGGCAGGATCAAATGGCCGGCGGGCGCGGTAGACATAGGAAGCAACGCCATACTCCTCCGTTTCCGGGACATGGTCGGCAAACCCATAAAGCTCCTTGGCCCACATCGGGTGCTCATGGGCCTTTTCGAAATCGAACAGCCCCGTGTTCAGGATTTCGGAAGGCTCCACAACGGAATAGTCTGTCTCAATGATGCGGGCGTCCGCGTTGAGGCTGCGGATGATCTTCCGGGCCGCATCCACCTGCCCCGCATTCGCTGCACTCACCTTGTTGAGCACCACGACATCGGCGAACTCGATTTGATCGGTGAGGAGATGCACGAGGGTCCGCTCGTCCTCTTCGCCGAGCGTCTCGCCCCGGTCACTCAGGAAATCATGGCTGGAGAAGTCTTTCAGTAGGTTCACGGCATCGACAACGGTGACCATCGTGTCGATCCGCGCAACGTCGGAGAGGCTTTCGCCCTCCTCATCCCGGAAATCAAAGGTTGCCGCCACTGGCAACGGCTCCGAAATTCCCGTCGATTCAATCAACAGATAGTCGAACCTGCGCTCTTCAGCGATCCGGCGCACTTCCTTCAAGAGGTCGTCACGAAGGGTGCAGCAGATGCAGCCATTCGACATTTCGACCAGTGTCTCATCGGTATGACTGAGTTCCGCACCGCCGTACCGCACCAAATCCGCGTCGATGTTCACTTCGGACATGTCGTTCACGATGACGGCGACCTTCAGACCGTCGCGGTTGTTGAGAACGCGGTTCAGCAAGGTTGTTTTGCCGGCGCCCAGAAAGCCGGACAGGATCGTTACGGGCAAACGGATGGCAGACATGGGCTCTCCATTATGTATCGCCAATATGTAATGTTATTACGTTACAAACGACATACACGTCTGTTGCTGGGGTTGGCAACCTCTTGCATGAGATTCAGGTTGGATATCGAACGCAGCTCAAAACCATCTGGGTTTACGTTGCTTCTTCCGCACACGCCAGAGAACTGCAGAAACAGCTGGACAAGCCCGGTTCCAGAGCGGGATTTCTAAACTATGTTTAATTTGTAGATGGTCGCGCCCATGCACACCTTTCCAGTGAGACGGAAGCAGATCCGTTAAACAGGACACGGAGAGCGTCATGGCCCTTGCAATGGATTGGCCGCAGGCACAAGTGCACGAAAGTTCAGCTAACACTGCAACGATACTGCCCTTTGAGACGGACGACCTAGCTCCGCAAAATCCCCCTCAGTCTCTGACGCGGTATCAGTACTTCTTCGTTCCTTCGCATCAGAATGATGAGGAAGATGTGGAATGCGTGACCAAGCCGGGAGCATTTCTGCGGCTCGGATCCTATTCGGACATCGAGGAAGAAAGCGCACAGTCGGATAACGGAGTGGCGGCGTATTACCCATCCCGTCACATTGCCAGCGAAACCGGAGATCGCGTCTACAAGCACGCAGCCGGTCCGAGGGCCGCACAAAGCTGCGGCATCACGATGGCCTGCGATGGCCGGGTCTTGATCAAGTCCGAAGAGAAGTTTTTTGTCGAAACAACCGATCTGGTGGACATCCATTGCGGCAAGGAGATTGTGATCACCGCGGATACAGGCCCAATCACCGCTGAAACCGGCGATCAATTTTCCGTCGCCGCAAACAAGAAGGTGAGTATTCGCTCTGGAGCGATACACGGCGAAGCATATGTCGCATCCGAAGAAAACACATCCGGCGACACAGGCATCGAGATCATAGCGAACGAGGGCAACTCAAACGCATTCCTGGAAGCCAAAGACATTGTCACACACGCGCACGGAGCCAAAACAACACATGTTGATGGAACGCAAACCAATGTCGTCCGGTCTGACACGTTGAACGACACATGGGGTAACGCGAAATCGATCTTTCGCGGCAGTAACATGTCCCTCTATTTCGCCGGAGGTCTCAGCTACCGTGCAAGCGCATCCCTTAATGTATCGACATCTATCGATCTGAACTTTCTGATGACCGATGTGAAATTTACTATAGGTAAGTTCGAAATGGTGAAATGGCACATCGATATGAAGGAGGTGGTTTTCAAGACCGCTTCGATCAAAACGCATTTGGCCTATTTGATGCTGGAAAGACAACGCCTTTCTGTAGAAAGCAACGAACTGAGGCTTGATACTGATGACCTCAGCGTCAAAGCAAAAAAGATCGAGACCGAGTTGGCCAATCTAAAAACTTCTATATCTACCCAAGTTCAGCTCTGACAGCGAAGCTCCCGGAAAAAACTCAGCCGGTAGGTGCCGCACGGCCGCGCCACAGAATGAACAGTCCGGAGAACACGATCACGGCACAGCCAACCAGGGTCTGAGCATCCAGATGCTCGCCGAAAAATACCACACCGAGGCCAACGCCGAACAAGAGCCGGGAATAGCGGAACGGCGTAACGATCGAAACGTCTCCGGTGCGCATGGCCAGCATCAAACTGCTGTAGGCAAAGACACCTGAGAAAACCGCAAGAGCCACATAAACGCCGCTCGGCATATCCGGCCAAACAAGCCCCTCGCCAGCCCAGATTGCATAGCACGCACCGGCAAAGATCAGCGTGATGAATCCGTAAAAGCCGAGAAGCGCTGTGCTCAGCGATTTGGGCGCTGCGCGGCTTGCAAGGTCACGGCCGGCAAACCCCAACATGCCAATGAACGCCAGCATCGACAGCGGCGTGAAACTGTCGGCGCCCGGCCGTAACACGATCAGGACACCAATCAGGCCGACAACAATCGCGGCCCAGCGGCGCCAGCCAACCCGCTCGCCAAAGAAGATCATGGCCCCAAGTACGACAAAGATCGGCGTGGCCTGCAAGATCACCGTCGTGGACGACAGGGGGGTCAGAGCCAGCGCCAGGACATAAAACAAGCGCCCGGTCAGCTCAAAGACGAAACGCACCCCCATAACCGGCGTAAAGACATCACGTGGAACCAGCGCCTCGCCGCGCTTCAGGGCCAACCCGCCAAAGACCACAGCGCCCCCGAACCCGAACAGTATCAGGATTTCACCGACCGGCAGAACCACTGAGGCGGCTTTCAGGAACATGTCCTCAACGGCAAACAATGCCATTGCGAGGATCATGTACAGACTGCCGCGCAAGTTGGCCGACATGGGTGCGGAAAGACTGTTTGCCGACACGATCTGAAACCTTTGAATCTATGAAGCAAAAAATATTGGTAAGGCCTTTCATTCTATCGGCTTTTTCAAGGACAAGCCAGACTTGCTGATCCGCGAGCCTGCGGCATAATTTCCAGCTCAAACATTGTCCCTAGTGACAATATCTTGTTTGACTTCAATGACTTTTGGAACAATCTTTCGCAAAAGTCATAACGAGTTGACTCAATCTGCCAACCACCTCAACCAGGTTATCGTCTCATGAGTGCCGTCTCGCGCCTGTCCGTCAATGTCAACGCTGTTGCCATGCTGCGTAACCGCCGTGATCTGCCTTGGCCCAGTGTCACCGGTTTGGCGGCCATTGCGATGGAGGCTGGAGCAAAAGGCATCACCGTGCACCCGCGCCCGGACGAGCGCCATATCCGCAAGACCGATGTCTTCGATCTCGCCGAACTGATCGAAGAGCGGCTTCCGAACAAGGAGTTGTGCCTGGAAGGGTATCCATCACCTGATTTCATGAAGCTTGTGGAGGAAGCCCGGCCGGAACAAGTGCTGTTCGTACCGGACGACCCTGACCAGACCACCTCGGACCATGGTTGGGACTTTTCAAAGGACATCGGTCTCCTGGAAACTGCTATTGCTGCATCCAAGGAATGGGCAGTAACAGTGTCCCTCTTCTGCAATCCAGATCCGGCAGATCCGGATCATGCTGCCCGCATCGGCGCAGAACGGATTGAGATCTATACCGGTCCCTATGGCGCCTGTTATGACAGTCCGGACCTCGCCGCCAAGGAACTGGACAAGATTGCAGCAACCGCTGAAGCAGCCCAGGCTGCCGGTCTTGGTGTCAACGCGGGACACGATCTGACAGTCGAGAATATCCCGGCTCTATTGCAGCGGGCACCGTTCATCCGCGAGATGTCGATCGGTCACGGGTTTACCGCAGACGCCCTCGTCTACGGCTTTGCGGAGAGCGTCAGACGATTCCGCACGGCCATGGGCGAGCTTTGATGTCTTCGGATGATTTGGGGCGGCAAGTTGCATTCCTGCTGGAAACCGACAAGCTGAAAGATGTCATCCGGCTCAACCTGGTGTCGGATGGCAGCCGGCGCGAAACGACCGCTGAGCATTGCTGGCACGTCATTCTGCAGACCTTGACCCTTGCAGAACACGCGGAACCAGGGACCAACATTCATCATGTCCTGAAGCTATTGGCGGTTCATGATCTGGTTGAGATTGACGCTGGCGATCACTGGGTCACGGAAGACAATAACCAGGCCATCGCCATTCAGGAACAGGCCGCCGCAGAAAAGATCTTCGCCTTGCTGCCAAACCAGCAGTCGGACGACTTCAAAGCGCTGTGGCACGAGTTTGAAGCAGGCGAGACCAAAGAAGCCCGTTTTGCCAATGCGATGGATGTGCTGCATCCGATGCTGCTTGTCTTCGCATCAGAGCAGGACACACCGGTTCATGAGCCGATGTCGGTTGACGACATCCGGAAGAAAAAGGAAGCCAAACTCGCTCGCTTTCCTGCCCTTTGGGCTTATGCCCAGTCCCTTCTCGACCGCGCCGTTCAGGCAGGTCACCTGACACCTTGAACCCGTTCGCGTTTGGGCCCTGTCCCGATTAAAGAAAGAGATTTCAGATGCCATTTGAACTGTGGCTTATGTTCGTTGCCGTTTCTCTTTTGCCGGCAATCAGCCCCGGCCCGGCCGTTATGCTGGCGATCTCCAACACCCTGCGTTTTGGCCGCAACGCCACGCTCGCTTCAGCGACCGGGAACATGATGGGCCTGATCGTGATCGGCTACGCGGTCGCCTTCGGTTTTGGCGCGCTGATGGCAGCCTCTGCCGTTGCCTTCACAGTTCTGAAAATCATAGGCGCGATCTATCTGGTTTACATCGGCATCAAGATCCTGCGAGACGGGTCCAGCTTTCAGGTTCAGGACGGCGCTCTCACGCCGCGCAAAAGCCCGATGAAGCTCTTTCTTGAGGCGTTTTTTGTCTCCGTCACTAACCCCAAAGCAATATTGGTGATCACCGCGCTGTTCCCTCAGTTCATGTCCAAGGGCGGCATCAATTTCCTCGAAATCACCATTTTGTCGGTCACCTATGCGGTTCTGTGTTTTGCCAATCACGCGGCCATTGCCTTCGCCGGAGGTCACATGCGCCAGTTCCTGACATCTGCCAAGCGGGTGCGTTGGGTCCGGCGGATCACCGGCGGCTTGTTTGTTGGGTTCGGAGCAGCACTAGCAACGGCCAGCAGATAGGGCCGTTGGCAGCGGCATCCCTCACCTGTCGTCAACTGCATAGAGGCACTGCGCTGGCTTCAAGGCGTTTCTGTGTGTGCGGTCTGTTTCAGCCAATTGACCACCACGCCCGCCGTTTCTGCATTCTTGGATCTACTGGAAAGAACGGCGTGATAGGCATCCGGCGGCCGGTAGGCTGGAAGGCTTGTCGGCACCAAAAGGCCCTTGGCCACCTGATCCCCGGTGATCGACCGCCAGCCGAGCATGATACCGTGACCGGAGAGCGCGGCCTGTGTCGCCTGGACATAGTTTGAAAACCTCAATCCCTTCGCAGATCCATTGGCCTTCTGACCCGTCCGCGAGAAATATTGCGGCCAGGAAATCCAGCGCTTGTCGGCCACCTCGACATGGATCAGAAAGGCGGACGCCAGGCTGCCTGCCTCTTCGCTGATCCGTGCTGCAAGTCCCGGCGCGCAAACGGGTTCCACATGTTCTTCAAAGAGGAGATGCACGGCTCCGTCACGCCAGTTGCCATCACCATAACGCATGGCAATGTCCGTGCCTGCGCCGAGAGACGGCACTTCATGCGCGATCGTCTGAACATTTACGACAATATCCGGATGATCGAGGTAAAAAGCTTCCAGCCTCGGCATCAGCCAATAGGTGGCAAACCCCATGGTGCAGGCAATCGTGACCGTATTGGCTGCGGTTTCCAGTGCGTCAATATCGCTCAGCGCTTCCATCAACCGTTCCCGGTTGTCCGTAACGGCCTTGAGAAGGATCTCGCCAGCCGCCGTCAATCTGGCCGGGCGGGTGCTGCGGTCAAACAATGACGTGCCGATGTGATGCTCAAGATGGCGCAGCGCCTGACTGACGGCAGGCAGCGAGACATTGAGCTCCTGCGCAGCATGTTTGACGCCGCCCATTCGATCAACGGTTTCAAACACACGGAGAAGACGGGGTGGAGGCAATCGATCCATTCGGCTTCAAGTTAATCCGTAAGTTAACTCAAGTTCGTTTTTTATGATCTTTTCAAATCAGTTCTGCAAGCGCAATTTCAATCCAAGAATCTGGATTGAAAAGGAAGTTTCGACCCAGCGACATGCAACCTCCAACGCAACGTGCGATTAAGTTACAGGAAAATCACATGCTCGGGACGGGTGAAGAAGGCGTGCTCTTGCGCGAAAAGGGACTGGACGTACCGTTACCGGACGGACGCCTCGCTTATTTCAACTACTATTGGCTGAAGGACAATGAACCGGCGTCTTTCGATCCCGAAACGCGGGAACGGGTCAACGATATCTTCGCGCTTGCCGAAGAGCCGAAAGCGCAATCTGCGGCCATTGCAGGTGAACACCTTGAGATCCAGTGGCAGGGCACAGAGCACCGCTCGGCGATCCCGATGGCGCAGCTTGTGCAATATGCCAAGGCCCAACAGCGCCCGGATCCGGCCAATCTGCCAAGAAAATCCTGGTTTGCCGATCACTATGCAAATATGGCCCGGTTTGATTACGGCTCAGTCGCATCTGACGCGGATGCGCGAAAGAATTGGGCTGGCGCGATGCTGACCGATGGCGTTTCGCTGATCACCGGCATGCCGAATACCGATGAGGGGCTGACTGATCTCGCCGGCCTGCTCGGATATGTGCGGCCCAGCTACTTCGGCCATACGTTCGAGGTGAAAACCCACATCAAACCGACAAATCTTGCCTTCACGTCCAAGGCCCTGCCGCTGCACACGGATCTGCCGTCCGAAGAATTCGCACCAGGCATCCAGTATCTGCACTGCCGGGCGAATTCGGTTGAGGGGGGTGACAGCATTTTTGTCGACGGTCTGGCGGTTGCCGAGGATTTCCGGACCGCCTGTCCGGAAGATTTCAAGCTGCTGGTGGAAACCGATATTCCCTATTACTGCGAGCACGACACATTCGACATGCGCGCCCGCCAGCATGTGATTGAGCTCGACGACTACGGAAACATCTCAGGTGTCACGATCAGCCAGCACCACGAAGACATATTCGACCTGCCGCAAGAGGCGCTAGATGCCTACTATCCGGCCTTTTGCCGGTTTGGACGGATGATGCGCGACGAAAAATACGTGATGCGGTTCCGTTTGAATGCCGGTGAATGTATCGTCTTTGACAATCACCGGATCGTTCACGGGCGTGTTGCTTACTCGGCGACCAGCGGTGAGCGTCATTTGCGGGGGTGCTACACCGACCGGGGAGAGCTGCGGTCTATCTACAGGATCCTATCCGGAGAAGGACGGTTTAAATGAGCGTCGTGACACCGCTGACCCCAAGCGCTGACCAGCACTCGGAACAAAGACTGCGGGAAGACCTGGCGGCGGCCTTCCGGCTGGCGGTAGAATTTGGCTGGCACGAAGGGGTCGGCAACCACTTCAGCGCCGCAGTCTCCGAAGACGGGACGAAGTTCCTGATGAACCGCAAATGGCGGCACTTTTCCGAAGTGACAGCCAGCAATCTCCAGCTTCTGAATGCCAATGACGACAGCATCATGGACACGCCGGACGCACCGGACCCGAGCGCCTGGTGCATACACGGGACTGTGCACCGGCTCAACCCGGCGGTGAAGGTGCTGTTTCATGTCCATCCACCCAACGCGACAGCGCTGGCAACGCTTCAAGATCCGACTTTGAAGCCGATCGATCTCAACACGGCCCGCTTTTTCGGCAAGGTTGCTGTCGATCTCGGTTTTGGCGGCATGGCGGATGAGGCTGAAGAAGGACGGCGGATTGCCGAGACGCTCGGCACCAAACCGATCCTTATCATGGGCAATCATGGTGTTTCTGTCGCTGCCGAAACGGTCGCGGAGGCCTTTGATCATCTCTATTACTTCGAGCGGGCAGCCGGAACCTTGCTGACAGCATATGCCACTGGCCAGCCGCTCGCGGTGATGTCGGACAATCTGGCCGCCAAGACGGCAGCCGAGTGGGAGCCCTACAAGGGCATGGGACATGCCCATTTTGACTATTTGAAGCGCCAGCTCGATAAAAATCGACCGGACTACCGCGATTAAAATCAAGCCTTTAGCAGGTCGGATCCGTGAAATCCGGCCTGTAGTAGTCGCCTAGTACCCGCTGCATCGCTTTGCAGGCTAGCCTTTGTCCATCCGCAATTCTTCAACGGGAGGACGAAGCATGAGCGCACAGAAGATCCTGATGATCACCGGTGATTTCACCGAAGACTATGAAACCATGGTGCCGTTCCAGGCGCTTTTGGCGATGGGCTATGCGGTGGACGCCGTCTGCCCGGGCAAGAAAGCTGGTGAGAGTGTCGCCACCTGCATCCATGATTTTGAGGGCGACCAAACCTACACGGAAAAACGCGGCCACAATTTCACGCTGAACGCGACTTTCGCCGATATCAATCCGGCCGACTACGACGCTCTTGTGATCCCGGGCGGCCGGGCACCGGAATATCTGCGGCTGGACGGTGCAGTCCTTGAGGCCGTGTCTCATTTCATGAGCGAAGCCAAGCCGGTCGCCGCGATTTGTCATGGTGCCCAGATCCTTACAGCGGCGAAGGTCATCGAGGGCCGCACAGTATCGGCCTACCCGGCCTGCCGCCCGGAAGTTGAGCTTGCTGGCGCGACTTATGCAGACATTGCCGTTGATGCGGCGGTCACTGACGGCAATCTCGTCACCGCGCCCGCGTGGCCGGCACATCCGGCGTGGCTTGCCCAATTCCACAAGGTGTTGAGCAGCGCACAGCAAGGCTCACTCGCAGCCTAATGATGTAAACAACCGGTCCGGGCACCAACGAGCACCGCCCGGGCCGGTATCATGGTCGAGCGGACCAAACAGTGGCGAAGGGCTCTTGAATTGACCTTCTGAGCGGGTACTTTGAAGTGATGGAGGAAACACCACGATGTGCAAACTGTTTATCGATGCCGATGTAAATCTTTGGCAGAGCACCACAAAGTCGCTGCGCATCGACGGCATGGTCACATCCGTGCGGTTGGAAACTTTCTTCTGGAATGTGCTTGATGAAATCGCAGCCCGCGACGGTATGAACGTTGTGCAGTTGATCACCAGGCTGCATCACGAAAGCATTGATGCCGGTCATGATCTTGGCAATTTCACCTCTTTCCTCAGGGTTTGCTGCGGCCGCTACCTGGCGCTGCAGCTCGCCGGAGACGTGCCCACAGACACACGCGTTCCGATTGCAGGCCTTGACGCCGATGGCATTCTGGAGGCAGAGGAACGCCGGGTTCATTAAGGTCCAAGCGCAGTTTCGATTCAGGCAGTTGTCGTAATGCGTGACCGCTTGAAGGCTTGGACCACAGGATTTTAGGTCTGCGGCCATGGAACCGAAGACCCAAACCTACCAAAGCGAGCCACTTGCGTGTGTAGTATTCTGTTACTACCCGCAGCCCCTAATCCCCTGATAGGACAATGCATTCATTGTTGACGTTAGGTCTCCCACCGATTCTTTCCGGTGATGACGCCTGGCGGCAATTCAAGAACCTTGCCGATCCTGTCTTCGTTTCTTTACCCACCAAACAAGAAGTTGGCAGGTTTCCGGTTCCCTGCCCGGGGCAATTATTTCGAACCCGGGCAGGGTTTTCTTGGTCTGCAGTTGTCTGGGGGGACACATGTGCAAGTTGTTTGTCGAGGCGGCAACTGAGCTTTGGCAATGCCGTGCCCGGTCGCTCCGGATCGATGGAATGGTGACATCAGTTCGCCTTGAAAACTTCTTTTGGAAAGTTCTGGAGGAGCTGGCCGAGCGCGATGGCATGAACGTTGTGCAACTGATCACCCGGCTTCACAACGAGAGCATTGCAGCGGGCCACGATCTAGGCAATTTCACCTCTTTCCTGAGGGTCTGCTGCGGCCGGTATCTCGCCTTGCAGCTCTCCGGCGATGTCCCGACAGACAAGTCTCAGCCAATTGGCAGTCTGAACGTGGATGAAATTCTGAAATCCGAGGCCCGTCAGGTGCCGGATTGGAACTGACAGGTTAACGACCAGCCTCATCAGCCCCGACAAGTCCTGCCACATGATCAGCGATCGCAAGTGCGGATGTGAGACCCGGCGATTCAATCCCGTAGAGCGCAACAAGACCGGCTTGACCGTGCGCGGCAGGTCCATCAATCCTGAAATCCGCAGCCGGCTCACCCGGCCCTACGATTTTGGGGCGGATGCCGGAATAGTCCGGCACGAGTGCACCGTCGGCCAAATCCGGCCAGTAACTTCGGATCGCGGCATAGAATTTATCCCCACGGGCCGGGTCAACCGGGTAGTGGAAGTCGTCAACCCACTCCACATCCGGGCCGAAGCGCGCCTGGTGCTGAAGATCCAGCGTCAGATGAACGCCAAGGCCGCCGGGTTCCGGCACCGGGTAAATCAGCTTCGAAAACGGCGCCCTGCCCTGCAGCTTGAAATAACTGCCCTTGGCGAGATAGGCCTTGGGCGGCTTCGTCCCCTCTATCCCGGCAGCCAGCGCCGGGGCCATATGACCGGCAGACAGGATCAGCTCCTTGCAGGTGATCGCATAGGCTTCGCCGTCTTCGGTCGACACGTGAACTGCGAAACCGCCTGCCTGCAATAGCTCGATGCGATCAACCTTGGTGTTGAGAACCACCTGGCCACCATGGGCTTCCAGACCGCCCTGCAGCGCCAGCATGAACCCGTGGCTGTCCAGAATACCTGTCGACGGGGACCAAAGGGCTCCGGCGGCATCCAGTGCCGGTTCCTTTTGGCGGAGTGCATCCTTGGAGACAAACTCGAGATCGATCACACCATTTGCGGCCGCCTTGGCCTTGATGGTGTCCAGTTCCTCAAGTTGCCGATCATTGGTGGCGACGATCAGCTTGCCGATTTGCTCGTGGCCAACCCCGTTTTCCCGGCAAAACGCGTAAAGCTGCTTCTTGCCTTGTACGCAGAGCCGTGCCTTCAGGCTGCCTTGCGGATAGTAGATCCCGGCATGAATGACCTCCGAATTGCGGGCACTGGTTTCCGAGCCGATGAGATCATGCTGCTCCAACACCATCACCTCGCGCCCGGACAGGGCCAAGGCGCGCGCGCAGGCAAGCCCCACGGCCCCGGCACCAATCACGATGGTTTCGATGTCATGCATGGATTGTTTCATTCCTCAGCGACTGTCATCAACTCATTTCTTTGACGAGCGCTGACCGCGAAAGGTAAGAGCCCACCACCCCCTCCGCAGTCATCCCGCACTTGATGCGGGATCCATTCCGTGAGCGTTCCATTCGATCAGTCCCGCGTGGGGCGAGCAAACGGAATGGATCCTCGGATCAAGCCCGAGGATGACGGAGCGAGAGGAGAAACCGTGCCAAACCTTACCAGGCTGTCATTCCGAAAAAGTCAACAGGCTTGATCCGGGATCGCTTCCGTTCGCCCGGGATGACACAGTATTCGTTTAGCTGCCGTCCCGGGCGGGACCCGGGACCTGCATTTATTCGACGTGGCCCCGGATCAAGTCCGGGGCAGCACGTTTTGTTGGGGCTGGTTACCCCCACCACTTCTCCGGCTCGAAAGAGCCAGCGGCGTCTTCGATGACCTGACCGGCCTGGAAGAGCGTCGACTCATCGAAGGGTTTGCCGATCAGCTGCAGGCCCAGCGGCAGGCCTTCAGACGAGAGGCCCGCCGGAACGGAGATGCCCGGAAGACCGGCCATGTTCACGGTCACGGTGAAAATGTCGTTGAGGTACATTTTCACCGGGTCTGAGTGGAGGTCCTGATCCGCCACACCAAAGGCAGCTGAAGGGGTTGCCGGGGTCAGGATGGCGTCAACGCCGTTTTGCCACGCCAGATCAAAGTCGCGCTTGATCAGCGTGCGGACCTTCTGGGCTTTCAGGTAGTAGGCATCGTAGTAACCGGCGGACAACACATAGGTGCCGATCAGGATGCGGCGCTTGACTTCGTCGCCAAAGCCTTCGGCGCGGGTGTTTTCGTACATTTCGACGATGTCCTTGCCCGGAACGCGCAGGCCGTAGCGAACGCCGTCATAACGGGCGAGGTTCGAAGAGGCTTCCGCAGGCGCAACGATGTAATAGGCCGGAAGGGCGTATTTTGTGTGCGGCATGGCAATGTCGACGATTTCCGCGCCCGCATCCTTCAGCCACGCAATGCCCTTCTGCCAGAGCTCATCGATTTCACCCGGCATGCCGTCCAGCCGGTACTCGGCCGGAATGCCGATTTTCAGGCCCTTGACCGATTTGCCAATCGCCGCTTCGTAGTCCGGAACCTCGATGTCGACGGACGTGGTGTCTTTCGGGTCGACGGAGGCCATGGATTTCAGAAGGATCGCACTGTCGCGCACCGTGTGGGCGATCGGACCAGCCTGGTCGAGTGAGGAAGCGAAGGCAACAACGCCCCAGCGCGAACAGCGGCCGTAGGTCGGCTTGATGCCAACGGTACCTGTAAAGGCTGCCGGCTGGCGGATGGAGCCGCCGGTGTCCGTGGCCGTTGCGCCCATGCACATGCGCGCAGCAACGGCGGCAGCCGAGCCCCCGGATGAGCCGCCCGGAACGAGATCCTGGTTGGAGCCGTTCTTACGCCATGGGTTGATGACGTCGCCGTAGTAGGAGGTCTCGTTCGACGAGCCCATGGCGAATTCGTCCATGTTCAGCTTGCCGAGCATGACCGCCCCATCGGCCCACAGATTGGCCGTCACGGTGGACTCATAGGCCGGCTTGAACCCGTCCAGAATGTGGGAACACGCCTGCGTGTGAACGCCTTCGGTCCCGAACAGGTCCTTGATACCGAGCGGAATACCTTCCAGCGCACCGCCCTCGCCCTTGGCGAGCTTGTCGTCAGAGGCTTTGGCCATCGCGCGGGCTTTGTCTGCGGTAACAGCAACATAGGCGTTCAGCGCGCCGTTGGCCTGTTCGATGTTGCCGAGAAACGCCTCGGTGAGTTCGGTGGACGTGTAGTCCTTGTTCTTCAAGCCTTCGCGGGCTTCGGCAATGCTAAGTTTCGTAAGGTCTGTCATGGGTCCAGGTCTTTCAGGCTGCCGTCAGGCGCCGGGAATAGAAAAGGGATTCAGGATGTTCGGGATAGTCCAGGATCGGGCCGCACACTTTGAAGCCGCTGGTCTCGTAAAGGCGCTTGGCCGCGTCATAATTGACACCGGTTTCCAATACGGCCTCGGAGAAGCCTTCCTCGATGGCGAGCGCCAGGATCCGGTCCAGCAGTTTGCGTCCAAGGCCGAGGCCCTGAAAAGCGGCACGTGTGTACATGCGTTTGACTTCGGCAATGCCGCCACCGTGGCGGTAGAGCGATCCGCAGGCCGCCACTTTGCCATCGACGCGGGCGACAAAGACAGTGGTCCGCGCATCGGCCATCTGTTCGACGGTCAGATGGTGGCAAGCGTCTTCCGATGTCAGGCTCAACAACAACGCATTCAATTCACCGACCATCGCACGCATCTCATCACTGAGCGGCGTTTCAACGGCGATTGAAATGGCTGGCGCGGACGACATCCCGGTTACTCCTGCTTATTCGACGACTTTCGGCACCATGAAGAAGTTGTCTTCAGAGGCCGGCGCGTTCTTGGTGATGTCGGCAGCCTTGTTGCCGTCGGTTACACCGTCTGCGCGCTTTTTCATGGTTGTTTCGACCACGGAGGTCATCGGCTCAACGCCGTCAATGTTCACTTCGTCGAGCTGTTCGACAAAACCGAGGATGGCATTCAGTTCGCCGGTCATGCGGGTGGCTTCGTTTTCGCTCACCTTGATGCGGGCAAGACGCGCAACGCGCTTTACCGTTGCAGTATCTACGGACATGTTTTTTCCTTTGACCGTTGGAAATCTGATTTGGAGTTTGATTACCGCCCCAAGCGATCATTTTCCAATGAATGTCCTTGCTGAACGCATCAAGACATGAAATACGGTCCTAATGGGGACCGAATTATGACTGATGGGTCAACACGCCGGGGGCGGAAAGACGACCCCAGCCTGACAGGCCGGCTGCAATCCGCGATGGTGAGAGCTCTGGCCCATCACGGGTACGAGCCGGTTCGTTTGGACAATCTTGCGAATGCCGCGGGCACCAGCAAACAGGCAATCTATCGCCGATGGTCCGGTAAACAGGATTTTGCGCTTGCCGCGCTTCAAACTGCTCTGTTTCAGATCCCTGCTCCCGGACCGGAACGCACAAACACAGCACAGGACCTCTACCGCCTGATCTTCGGGTACCGGACAGCCTTGAACAGCGATCTTGGCAAGGCGCTGCTGCACGTGCGGACCGTTCCGATTTTCGGTACGCTGTTTACAGAATTTGAGGACGAGATCCGGTTTCACATCCGCCAGTGTTTGATCGCGACACCGTTTGAGCAGGACCTTCAGGCGAAAACCGCGCTAATCCTGGGACTCATTTGGCAAGACCTGTTTGATCTGCATTTCGGGCGCGGCGGGCTGGATGACACTAGATTGGAAAGCGCGATCTATTTGCTTTTGGGGCTGACTGCACCCCGATCCTCTGCGGAACAGTCGCCGCTCCCCGGATTGTGAGCTACGTCTGCGTGCCAAGGCGTTCACGGATTCTGGCGGTGTGCTTTCGTCTCTGTGAACAAGGGTGATTGGTGTTTGGCAGCGGTCATGGCCATTCTCCAGACACCGGGCGCGAACATGTGCCTCAACTCAAAAACCTTCCGGAGTTCTCGATGCCGCTTTACACCTCGAAATCCGTGCTTCTTGGCCTCACAGCTCTTTTTTCCGTCACCGGCTTTGCCGTGTCCGCTGACGAAATCACCACCTTTACCAAGAACGGCGCCGCTATCGGCGGCACCGATCCGGTTGCCTACTTCACCCAAGGCAAGCCGGTCGCCGGGTCTGACGACTACACGTTCCAATATGACGATGTGACCTGGAAGTTTTCGTCTGCTGAAAACCGGGACAAGTTCGCCGCCGACCCGGTGAAATACGCACCGCAATACGGCGGTTTCTGCGCCTTCGGCCTGAGCAAGGGCTTCAAGGTTCCGGTCATCCCGGAGGCCTGGAAGATTGTTGATGGCAAGCTCTACCTCAACAACAGCATCGCCGTGCAAGAGCGGTTTGAGGGCAACACCGCAGAATATATCAATCACGCTGACCTGAACTGGGACATCGTGAAAGACACGAAGCCGGAAGACCTGAAAGAACCGATCATCCGGTAACTTCAACTGCCATTCTCAGGATCGAGCCCGCCAAATCGGCGGGCTTTTTCTTGATACACCTGACACGCTGTTTCCTGTCACGAAACAATGACGGCTTTCAAAACCCGTCGGGCAGTGTTAAATGCTGAGTATTGAAGTCAGCATTTAAAGGTTCCCCATGGCCGCCCTGCCGAAACGCAAACCCCGTTTTCTGACCGTCAAGTCGGCCGTGCATTTAAGCCCGCACATGATCCGTGTGACCTTTGCCGGACCCGAACTAGAAGGATTTCCGCTTCATCAGGAAGGGGCGAATTGCAAGCTGGTGCTGCCGCGGGAAGATGAAAGCCGGGACGACTTCGAAGCCTACTTCGCCCCCGGCGGACCAGATGAGAAAGTCCACCCAGTCAGGACGTATACCGTGCGGGCCTATCGGCCGGACAGTCTGGAGCTCGACATCGATTTTGTTGCCCATGGGGACAACGGACCGGCAACCCGCTGGGCGCAATCCGCCAAACCCGGATCCTTCCTCGGCTTTTTCGGGCCAAGCCAGAAGAAGATCAAGGAATTCTACGCTGACTGGTATCTGGTGGCCGCGGACCTCTCTGCCATGCCGGTTGCCGAAGCTATTCTGGAGCAGATGCCACAGAATGCAAAAGGTGTCGCGCTCTTCGAAGTTCCATCCAAAGACGATATCCGGGAGATTGCGGTCCCAAGCAACATCGAAGTCCATTGGCTGATTCATGAGGATCCGCATGTGGCATCCACGTCTCAGCTCGACTTCATAACGTCGATGGCGTGGCCGGACGGCGTCGTGCAAACCTGCATTGCCGGGGAAAGTTCGGTCATCCGGGCGATCCGCGATCATCTGAACAATACCCGGCAGGTGCCGCGAAAAGACACCTACATCTCGGGCTATTGGAAAATCGGTCTTGTCGAAGACGAGCATCAGAAAATGAAACGGGCGGAAGCCGCCTGATAAGGCAACCAAACCGCGATAGACCTGATCTCTGCCGCCCCAGCGAAAGCTGGGGCCCAGTAAACCCCAGACCTCAAGAATTGAGTTCTGCACTTGCCCAACTAACTGCGTCCTTGGCTACTGCATCCCGGCCTGCGCCGGGACGGCGGGATTAGGGGGCAACTTCAAACGACCGCATCAAGTTGGTCATTTGTTTCAATAATGCTGGCCACTCTTGTGGGTGGATTTGAAACGAAGAGTCATTCTCTGAAAAGCCCGCAGGGTTCGAATACGATATTTCAAAACGAAGTTTCCGCCCTTCTATAGAGGCTGCTCTTACGATGTAACGCTCTGTTTCATCTGGAAAAATGCTTATCGAGGCCAGCACGTGAGCCCCTTCGTGAGTCCAACCTTTTGAGTAAATTTTTAAGTATTTATCAGCTCTATCTACCTGATTTGCGTATCGCCAAAACAAACCATCGTATGCGATTTCTTTGATTTGAAATGAAGGAGTAGAAATTTTTGGCGGCAGCTCATTTGAAACACGCACTCCCAGATAATTTAATCTTCTAATGTATTTGTATTTTTCTTTTTCACTGTTCAAAATAGTTGTTTTTTTTGGATTTAATGTTATATTCTTGTATTCGACTGCTTTTTCATCTTTGCCTTGGCAATAATTCCACCAGCCTCGTTCCAGCGCATTACCTTGCAAATCCTCATAGCTAAAACGGGTCGGACAATCTGCACCGTCGCTCAACCGCTGAGAAATCGACGGCCGCCACTCCACCGGTATGTGATACTCGCGTTCGTCTAGTTTTATGCGAACAACATCCGTTGGCTCGCAGCTGTTGAGTGGCGAGTGATCGGAAATCTTCAGCCAGAAATAACCAACGACCGCCACGCAAATAATCAGAAAAGCCGCAAGGTGTTTCATGAAAGTGGAGAGCATTTTTGCCCCAAGGCTCACAAGTTTTGAAATTCCATCTTGCTGCGGGAAATTCATATATAAGTTGCAATTTCGACCACTATGACGACCCGTGAGTTAAAGACCCATGAAACCCCGGGCGCGACGTGAAAGGAGTATCCATTGAAGTCTGGTTGCCGTCCCAGTGAAGGCTGGGGCCCAGTAAACCCCAGACCTCAAGATTTGAGGTCTGCACTTGCCCATCTAACTGCGTCCTTGGGCTACTGGGTCCCGGCCTGCGCCGGGACGGCGTGAAAGGTTCACAGTTCACGAGAACTATCCCCACCAAATCCGCCTCCCGCGTCTCGCCAGCGCCGCATTTGTTGCTATATTGTTCTCCAAAGCGCTTTTAACCGGACCGATAAACCATGACCGACCCGGACGGGTATGACGATCCCTTTGACGATCCTTTTCAACCCGTCGGGACGCGGGCGGAAGCTCCCCCTGTTGCACCACCACCTGGCGGCGGCATTGCAGCGCGGGCCATGGCGGCCCGCCGGGCGCCCGACTATCTGACTGGTCTCAATCCCGAACAGCGCCTTGCCGTGGAAACGACCGAGGGGCCCGTCTTGGTTCTGGCGGGTGCCGGCACCGGCAAGACACGGGTTTTGACCACCCGGATCGCGCATATTCTGGCGTCCGGCCTGGCACGTCCACATGAAATTCTGGCCGTGACCTTCACCAACAAGGCCGCCCGCGAAATGAAGGAGCGCATTGCGGGGTTTGTCGGTGGCAATGTGGAGGGCATGGCCTGGCTCGGCACATTCCACTCCATCTGCGTCAAAATCCTTCGAAAACATGCCGAACTGGTGGGTTTGAAATCCGGCTTTTCCATTCTCGACACGGACGATCAGATCCGTCTGATCAAACAGATCATTCAGGCCGAAGGGCTCGACGATAAGCGCTGGACCGCCCGCGCCTTTGCCAACATGCTCGACGGCTGGAAGAACCGGGCCCTGACACCGGACCAGGTGCCGGAAGGCGAAGCACGCGCCTTCGCGAACGGCAAGGGCCGCAAGCTCTATCAGGAATACCAGGAGCGCCTGTCGATCCTGAACGCCGCCGATTTTGGCGATCTCTTGCTCCACGTCATCACGCTGTTCAAGACCCGCCCGGATGTGCTTGCCGATTATCAGCGCCGCTTCCGCTACATGCTGGTGGACGAGTATCAGGACACCAATATTGCCCAGTATTTGTGGCTGCGCCTCCTGGCCCAGGGCAATCCGAATGTCTGCTGTGTTGGCGATGACGATCAGTCAATCTATGGCTGGCGCGGGGCGGAGGTCGACAACATCCTGCGCTTCGAGCACGACTTCAAGGGCGCGGAGGTGATCCGTCTGGAGCGCAATTACCGCTCGACCAGTCACATTCTCGCCGCGGCCTCTCATCTCATCTCCTTCAACGAAGGCCGCCTCGGCAAGACGCTTTTCACTGACTTTCACGAGCCGGATCATGACCTTGTGTCCGTTGCCTCCGTCTGGGATTCAGAAGAAGAAGCCCGCACCATCGGCGACGAAATCGAGGCGCTGCAAACCAAGGGCCATGCGCTCAACGAGATGGCCGTTCTGGTCCGCGCCTCCTTCCAGATGCGCGAGTTCGAAGATCGTTTTGTCACGCTCGGGCTGAACTACCGTGTCATTGGCGGTCCGCGCTTTTATGAGCGCATGGAAATCCGCGATGCCATGGCGTATTTCCGCTGTGTCATGCAGCCGGCGGACGATCTGGCGTTTGAACGGATCGTCAACACGCCGAAACGCGGCCTTGGGGATGCCACCTTGAAGCTGGTGCATGAACTGGCACGGGCCGAACGCATCCCATTGATGCAAGCGGCCAGCCAGCTGATCGATTCCGAAGAGCTGAAACCCAAGCCCCGCAATTCGCTGAAAACCGTGCTCGACAATTTCGAGCGCTGGCGGCGCCAGCTCGACAGCATGAAGCACACGGATCTCGCCGAGATCATTCTGGATGAAAGCGGCTACACGGAAATGTGGCGGCAGGACCGTTCAGCCGAAGCCCCGGGCCGTCTGGACAACCTGAAAGAACTCATCCGCTCCATGGAAGAGTTTGAATCCATGGCCGGGTTCCTGGAACACATCTCCCTCGTCATGGACCGTGACAGCGCAGATGCACAGGACGCCGTCTCGATCATGACGCTGCACTCCGCAAAGGGCCTGGAGTTTGACACGGTTTTCCTGCCCGGCTGGGAGGAAGGGCTGTTCCCGCATCAGCGGGCGCTGGATGAGAGCGGCCGCGCGGGATTGGAAGAGGAACGCCGCCTCGCCTATGTCGGCATCACCCGCGCCAAGAAACGGGCGAAGCTCTACTTTGCCTCCAACCGGCGCATTCACGGCCAATGGCAGTCGAGCATTCCATCAAGGTTCCTTGATGAACTGCCGACTGAACACGTTGAAATCGGGGAAGCCTCGTCAAACTACGGCGGGTATGGCGGTGGCGGCTATGGTCCGTCGCGCTTCGACCGTCAGGATGCCTTCGAAACTGGAAGCTATTCGACGCCCGGTTGGCAACGCGCTCAACGCGCGCGCCAATCCTCGAACGGGTTTTCGGACGGCGGCGGACGTGGCTACCAATCCGCCCGGCAAAAACGCCAGGGTCCGCTCACCATTGAAGGGGAACTGGTTGCCAAGTCCGTCAGCGATACACCCTCGGAATATTCTGTCGGCGAACGGGTGTTCCACATCAAGTTCGGCTATGGCGCGATCAAGTCGATCGAAGGCAACAAGCTGACCATCGATTTTGAAAAGGCCGGTCAGAAAAAAGTCATCGACAGCTTCGTCGAGCGGCACTGATTTTAAGATATTGATATTTATATCAATATCTGGCTGAAGAAAGCGAAATTTACCTAAGGTTAAGCATAAAACCGCTAGTGTGACCGGACAGTTAGACTGATCCGCAATTTGTTTCTGCGTCGCGGATACGGCAGGAGCACAACATGCGTTTCGGGAACAACAACTCGCCGTTCAATCGCAAGAGTCTCAATGCAGCCACGCTGGTGTTTACCGCAACTGCGGCCACCTTTCTGGTCCCTGCTTCAGCGACCGCAAATTGCGACCAATTTGGCAGTTCCGCTGTGCGGGGCTCGGGAAGCATCACGCTGGACGCGAGCAGTTTCTCACCGTCGAGCGTGATCTGTTTGGAGAGCCGGACCGACGTTTTGGTGTCTTCCGGTACAATCCCAGCCGATGGATCTTACGACGCCTACACAGGTTTCTTTTTCGACCTCAAACGCGCTGGCAGCTACAACGCGTTTATTTTTCTTGGCACGTCAATTGCCGGAAGCGCGTCACCAAACACCCCATTTTTGCGTTTCCGGCCGAGGCCGACGACCGATGATCTTGGTGCGACAAACATCAATCTCATCGATGTCTCTATCGGCGCAAACCGGTCGATCGACCTGACAGAGCAGAGCGGCGACACGCAGTTTCAGAACGTTTATGTCGCCAGCCGCGCCGCCAACAACGCGATCACCTACGAGTCCTTTTCCGTTCTCAATCCAAGTCTGTTTTCCGTTGGCCGCTACAATATTTCAGGGCAGGACTTTGATTCCCCAACAAAGCTCACGCTGAAAGACAGCTCGATTTCAAATGCCCAATTAACAGGTGTCGTAGACGGGTCTGAGCTGATTTTGGACAACACCACAATCGATACAAAGGTCTTCCGTTTGGACGGAACACTTTCCGGCAATGGTACGGTTAGCGGGGCGTCAGGTGCCAGTGATGCGTTTTTCATCACAGCAACGGGTTCCACCCTTAGCCCCGGCAACTCCATCGGGACGCTTTCGATCAATGGCGATCTGTCTTTGCAAGGCGCGACAAGTCTTGTCTCTGAACTGGACCCGACAGCCAGTCAAAACGCCGACCTGCTGGACGTTTCCGGCGATATGACCGGTGCGGACAACCTGACCGCGACACTGGAAAAGGACAGCGGGTATTCAGGGTCGGGCGCCACCGAAATCAGTGATTTCATCAACTCCACCTTTGTCATTGCGCGCGCCGGATCGATTGACAGTGACAGTGTTACCCTGGTCGAAGGCAATTCGTTGAATGCACACCTGAGTGCAAGTCTCGCAGGACCGCCGACACAGACTTCACAGGTTGAGGTCAAGTTCTCTGACAACTCGGCAACACCAACCTTCCTGCCAACCAAGGTGAAGACCATCCAGTCGACCGGCGGTGGCAAGCAAGTGATCCCGCCGCCGGTGACCACGACCACGACAACACCAACGGCGACAGTTACAACCACCACCACGACGACACCAACAGTCACAACAACGACGACAACCACCACGACGACCAACACGACCACGCCCACAACGACGACGACCACATCAACAGTCCCGACGCAAACCACCACACCGCCCGTTACGACACCATGGGTTGCCTTGGTGACGGCCGTATCCGCGACGCACAATGAAACACCGGTCAATGAAGTGTCCGGCGGTAGCGGTGGCGGCAACCAATTCCTCGCCGGCGGCAACACGGTGAGTGACGGCTATTTATCCCTGACCAACGGCGACCTGATCACCTTCAACGAAGTTCACGCTGAGCCCTATTCCTCCAACCTGACCGTCGGCCTGGAACATCTCGATCACATTGCTACTTCGGTGATGAACCGGATTTCCGGCAGTCACGACGTTCTCGACAAGGCCAATCAGGTTCGCGATGCGCAAGGACGGGCCATCTGGCTGGATGCGTCCGGACTGAAAGGAAACGTGGACGGTAAAGACGGTCTTGGAAGTTTCAATTATTCAATTGCAAGCGTGATTGGCGGTGCTGATCTGCTCGCAAGTGATCAGGGAAGCGTTGGGGCGTTTGCAGGCTACGGCTATCAACAAATGGACGAGCATGACACGGTCGATCAGTCCTTCTCGGCGCAGTCCGGCTTTGCCGGATTGTATGGAACACTCTACCGCGACAGCTGGCGGCTGGCGGCCTCCGGAGGTTATTCTTACAGCGCCAACAAAGGCGAGCGGAACAACCCAAATGTCGGTTTGTTCACCGGTGGGCGCGCGGAATCCGATTTTGATTCCCATGCCGCCTTTGTCGCAACAAAAGCAGGCTATGAACTGCCGCTAACACCCCAGTTCAAAGTGACACCGTTTGCTGCAGCTTCCTACGCGCACATTTGGCAAGGCGAAGCTCGGGAAACCGGAGGCGGTGACTTCAACTACACCGTCCATGCTGCGACTGCGGACGCCGTTTTGACCGGTCTTGGATTCGACTGGGCAGCGGACGTTTGGACAACGGACAGCGGGACAGCGAAGCTGGTCGGATTTGCCCGCTACGATCATGACTGGAGTGCGTCGGCAGATTCAGCCCACGATATCACTGTCACGTCCGACTTGTTCGGGACCTTCAATCAAACGGGCCAAAACCGCGGCGCCCATTCCGTAACAGCCGGATTGGGCTTTGTCGGCTCCGTCGGCAGCGCGGGTGCATGGCGATTGGGTGTTGCAGGTGCACTCAATGAACACGGTGAAGAAATCGGCGCGGGTGCACACTTTTCCTGGCGGTTTTAGAAGAAGGCACTTTGCGGGCCTCTGGCCGCAACCGGGTTCCGGCGCTCACCTTTAGAGATCAATTCCTTTTTCCTCTTGCTCCCTGATCAGCAGGAAGCGTTCGGGTATGAAGGGATGCAGGGCGACCGCCTCCCGCAAGGCCTGCTGGCCGAGCCGGACCCTGCCCTGCTCCATCAGGATCCTGCCCTTGCCGGAAAGCGCCCCGAAATGCCGGGGTTCAAGCTCCAGCACCCGTTCGATATCTTCAAGTGAGCGGTCGGGTTTGCCCTGGAGGTAATGGATGAATGCCCGCTGGTTCCACGCCTCGGCATAATCGGGCGCCGTTTCCAAGGCACTGTTTAACTCCATAAGTGCCCCTTCATATTCGGCAACGCGCCGTTTGCTCATTGCTGAGCGAACCTTTGCCTCCAGATCTGCGGACGGGGCAGCCGCAATCCAGCTTTCCCAGATTTCCGCTTCGACAATCCGGGCCTCCATCTCGCTCTTCGAGGAAAGCAATGCATCGAACAGCCGCTGGTCAGGCAGATCACCCGCCTGTACCGGCCTCGCTGTGCCAAAAAAGACAAGACAAAGCAGCAATGCGGCTGTCGGCAAGATGCGCCGGGACTGAAGAATTGCGCTTGCCTGCATGGTGGATCTCCCTTGGTACCGTCGGGCGCTTTAGTAAAAACCTATGGCAGGCGGACTGTTTCGCCAGATCCAGCGAGTTTTATCGTGAAAACAAAAAAGAGACTGGCAGGGGTTTTTCGCTCCGGCTATACCGCTGAGCCAAGCCACCAAGCCAACAGACACCTCAACCGAAGGCGTGCCTTTCATGAAAACCATCCGGGTCAAGATCACGGCGGAAGAACTCGAAGCCAAACGGATCTCCGAAATCCTGGAGCGGGCCTTTGAAGACGAGGGCAATCCAGTCACGATCTACGAAGATTCAAAAGACGGGAAAATCTGGTCTGCCGAGATCCTGCTTTTTGGCATGGAACCGGACGAAGCAGCCGCACTGGTACGCGACCGGGTCGGCGCCGATGCATTCGCCGCACCGCTGGAAGCCGAAGAACTGCCGGATATCAACTGGGTGGAGAAAAGCCTGGAAGGTCTGAAGCCGGTCCGCGCCGGGCGCTTTCTCGTCCACGGCAGTCACGACCGCGACAAGGTGCCGGGAGGCGCGATTGGCCTTGAAATCGAGGCTGCGCTTGCCTTTGGAACCGGCCACCACGGAACCACCGCCGGATGCCTGGAGGAAATCGACCGGCTGTTGTCCATGCGCGAGTACAACAGCATTCTGGATCTCGGAACGGGCACGGGTGTTTTGGCAATTGCCGCAGCTTTGAAAGCCCGCCAGCAGGTGTTGGCGACCGACATTGATCCGATTGCAACGCAGACTGCTCTGGAAAACGCGCGGCTCAACGGTGCCCGTCATCTCGTGACCGGTTTCACCGCCAATGGCGTGGAAGACCGGCGCTTCAACCTCTATGGCCCGTTCGATCTGGTTATCGCCAATATTCTGGCCCGGCCCTTGATGAAGATGTCGAAATCCATCTGCGCGCGGATGACACCAACGGCAACGCTGGTCCTGTCCGGTCTGCGGATCGAGGATGGACCGCGGATCCTGTTTGCTTATGGATGTCAGGGATTTGTCCTGGACCGCCGCCGGGAAAAGGACGGATGGCTCACGCTCACGCTGGTCCGCGGCCGTAAACACGCATAAAGCCCGAAATTTCCCAAGTAGAACGCGAGGATCCGACAGTCATCTGATCGGCGTCGGCCGCTCACAAACTTCCCCACTGGGCTTTCCCGGACGCAGCAAGGCGGAGATCCGGGATCGGGCCGGCTGACAAGTTGTATTTGAAGCAAGGCACCGGCTCAAGGCCGGCGCGGCACAACGGCAGTCCACGTATGGTTTTCAAAACGAAAAGACCCCGCCGGTTGAGCCGGCGGGGTCTTCTATCGTGCACAGTTGCCTTTTCAGCGACTTAGAATGCGCTGGTCGCAGAACCTTCGCGTTCCAGCTGCTCACGATCATAACCGTGGGCAGAAAGGGTCGCGTCGTCCAGTGACAGGAGGTAGCCGTTGACATAGCGGCGGGCCTGTACGGAGCGGGCTTCGATCATCCGGTCAAAAGCACGGCGCATGAAGCTGCCGGAAGCGCGGGTGGATGTGGTCGTTGCGATGGTCATAGTCTTTAATCCCATTCGAAGTTGAAGAGCTTCCCTAGGGAGAAACGTCTTTATCTGTTTGTTGGTAGTGAATATGAGCGTGCGGTGGTGGTTTAGGTAGGGGGCGATCTGCATGCCAGCCCTGCGCATTTCGCATATGCGAAATAATTTGTGCATTGCACATTTTCGAAATGAAAATTCCCGTACTCAATCTTTTCAAGAAATAATTATCCGACTTGATTGCGTCATGGACCCCTTTTAGTTTTGCCGCCATGTTTCAGAATTTTGACGATCTCAGCGATCCTTCCTGCGGGGCGCCGCATGCAGCGCTTCTCAGAGCCGAACTCAAGCGTCTGGGCCTTGATGGTTTCTTGATTCCCCGTGCCGATGCGCACCAGGGGGAATATGTCCCGCCGCATGACTGCCGTTTGCAGTGGTTGACGGGCTTCACCGGATCCGCCGGTATGGCGGCAGTTTTGGGCGAAGAAGCTGCCGTTTTCGTCGATGGCCGCTACACCATCCAGGTGCGCGAACAGGTCGACATGGACGTATTTCCAGCCCAGCATCTGATCACGGAACCCGTGACGGAGTGGCTCGCCGCACGCCTCAAGCCGGGCCAAAAACTTGGCATCGACGCCATGCTGCATACCGTGCGGGAAGTCCGCCGGTTGCGGGAGATCTGTAAAGAGGCTGGGGCTGAACTGATCACCTTGGAAGCCAACCCGGTTGATGCGGTTTGGGTGGATCGCCCGGAGCCGCCGGTCGGTCAGGTTATGCTTTATCCGACAGAACTTGCAGGCCGTGGGTCGGAAGACAAGATCGCCGAGATCCAGAAAGCCATTCAGGACAAGAAGGCCGATGCCTGTGTCCTGACACAGCCGGATTCCATTGCCTGGCTGTTCAACATCCGCG
Source organism: Roseibium sp. (assembly GCF_965276855.1). Lineage (GTDB taxonomy): Bacteria > Pseudomonadota > Alphaproteobacteria > Rhizobiales > Stappiaceae > Roseibium. The sequence goes on along the minus strand of NZ_OZ255700.1, from coordinate 4,211,789 downwards.
GTTCGGATGTCACGCACACACCGCTGCCCCTGTCATTTGCAACCGTTCCGGCAGAGGGCAAACCCTCGCTTTACATCGATGGCCGGAAGCTCTCCAACTCCGTGCGCGATGCCCTCGCCGATTTGACCGAGATTTCCGAGCCGGCCGATTTTCAAGGCGGCTTGAAAACACTCGGCACGGACGGGAAGAAGGTCATCATCGACCCGTCTCTTGCCGGCATCGGTATTGCAGAAGCCATTACGGATGCAGGTGGCACGCTTGTTGAGGCCTCTGATCCTGTTCTCCTACCGAAAGCGGTCAAAAACGAGATCGAGCTGAACGGCGCCCGGAAAGCGCATGTCCGCGATGCGGCTGCCTACATCGCCTTCCTCTGCTGGTTCGATGAAGAAGTCGCCAAGGGTGAGCTGGATGAGATCGGGGCCGCCGAAAAACTGGAAGAGTTCCGCGCGGCAACGGGTGAACTGAAGGACATCTCTTTCGACACGATTTCCGGGGCCGGACCGAACGGGGCGATCTGCCACTACCGGGTCAGCCGCACCAGCAATCTGAAGATCCCGCAAGACAAGCCATTCCTGATTGATTCCGGCGCTCAATATATTGACGGCACCACCGACATTACCCGGACGCTCGCCGTTGGCACAGTGAGCGAGGAGATGAAAAAGCACTATACGCTGGTGCTGAAGGGCCACATCGCCATCTCGACCGCGAAGTTTCCGGAAGGCACCACCGGTGCCCAGCTGGATACCCTTGCGCGCATTGATCTTTGGAAAGCCGGCCTCGATTTCGATCACGGCACCGGCCATGGCGTCGGCACGTACCTCGGTGTCCACGAAGGTCCGCAGCGCATCGCCAAGACCGGCCATGTGCCGCTGAAGCCGGGCATGATCCTGTCCAACGAGCCAGGCTACTATCCCGCCGGTGAATACGGCATTCGCCTGGAGAACCTCGAAATCGTCACCGCACCGAAGGATATTCCGGGCGGCGAGCGGCCGATGCTCGGGTTTGAGACGATCACACTGGTCCCGTTTGACCGGCGGTTGATTGTTACCGGAATGCTGACGAGCGACGAGCGTTCGTGGCTCAACCGGTACCATCAGCGGGTCCGGTCCGAAATCGGGCCAATGCTGGCCGCCAAAGACCGGATCTGGCTGGAACAGGCGACCGAAGAGGTCTGAGCAAAATCCTTCCATCACAAACAAAAACCGCCCGGACACTGTCCGGGCGGTTTTTCCTTAAACTACAAAAAGGCGAGCGGGTTATGCGGCCTCGTCTTCCTTGCGCACCTGCTCCAGGAAGTGGCTGACTGCTCCCGAAAGGCTGCTGGCTACCTTGCCGAGTTGATCGGCAGATTGGCTCATTGCCTGGGATTGTTCGCGGGTCTGATCGATCGACCCGGAGACCCCAGCAACGTTGGAGGCTGCAGCCGTCGCACCATCTGAAGCCAGTGTAATGCTCTGCGTGATCTCGCTTGTTGCAAGGTTCTGTTCTTCCACGGACGCCGCAATCGTGCTGGTCACCGACTGCACTTGCTCAATCTGCTCGACAATCGACCGGATGGCCGCGACAGATTTCTGGGTCGAGCCCTGAATGCCGGTGATCTGGCTGGCAATCTCGTCTGTCGCCTTGGCCGTTTGTGTGGACAACTCTTTCACTTCGGCAGCAACCACAGCGAAACCTTTGCCGGCCTCCCCGGCCCGCGCGGCCTCAATCGTCGCATTCAGCGCCAAGAGGTTGGTCTGCTCTGCAATTGCCCGAATGATTTCGACCACCTCACCAATCTTGTCCGCTGTTTCAGCAAGGACGGAGACATCCCGGTCAGCAGCCAACGCAGCATCAGATGCAGTTCCAGAGATATCCATGGCCGCATTTGCCTGACGCGTAATCTCACTGATGGAGGCGGACAGTTCGGCTGCGGCGGACGCTACAGTTTGGACGTTGGTGGTCGCTTCTTCGGTCGCCGCGTTGGCAGCACTCGCGCTTTCTGAAGCATGACCTGCAATCTGAACCATATGGCCAGCAGATTGACTGACTTCATGTGTTTCGTTCTTCAGCTGCTGCTGAACCGCGGAAACTTCATCTTCAAACTGTTTGATCGCAGCTTCCAGATGGGCGTTCCGTTTGCGTCGCTGAATACGGCCCTTTTCCGCTTCCTCTTCCAACTCACGCTGATGGATCAGGTTTTTCCGGAAGATCTCCGAGGACCGGGCAATATCGCCAATCTCGTCCGGGCGTCCGGTGTAAGGAACGTAGATTTCAATCTCGCCATCTGCAAGGCTGGTGATTGTGTCGCGCTGGCGGCGCAGGATCTTGGAAATTGACAGCACTTCGTAGGCGGCAAGACCGCCACTGCCGAGCACCACAATCACTGCAAATAGGGAAACATAGAGCAGTTGAGCCGAAAGCGCTGCCGTGTCCGCATCGGCTGCGGCTTCTGCCCGGTGTATCAGCTCGTCGGAAACCGCCTTGATCAGGTTCAGACGTTCCGTGGCCGTTGCAAACCACTCACTTCCCGTCACACCACCATCTTCCAGTGAGACCGGCAGGTCCTGCAGGATCGGGCGCCACTTTACAACGGTATCAACAGCGGGGCCTTTAACCGTGTTTTCGAACAAGGCTTTTTGGTCCGGCAAGGCAATCGCCTGAAACTCACCCAAAAACGCCTGCTCGGCGCCATATTTGGAAAGAAACCGCTTGTAGACGCCGAAATTGACTTCGCCGGTCCTCGCAAATTCGTTCAGCATGCCTGCGCCGAGGGCGCGTTCCAGACCACCAGCTTCCTTAGCCTCAACCAGGGCAATATATGGGAACAACTCTGATGTGATTTCGGGTGACGGGCTCGCCTCGATCGCGATCCCGATCAGGTGAATTAGCGCATGGATTTCTTTGGTGTAAGACGCCACAACCTCGGGCGCTGGCATCGATTTGGCGTCAATGCGCGATCTAAAGCCTTCAATCTCGTGCACGGCCTTCCCGACCTTGCGCAACTCTTCAAGCGTGTAAGCATCACTGAGCTCAATGGCGGCAAGATGGTCATCGAAAGCCTTGATGATCGCATCCGTCAGAGGGCGCTGTTTCTGCAAGTTTGCGACATTGGCAGCCGCATAGTCGGAGCGGATCATGCCGACACTCATGCCGCGCTCTTTCTGAAGCTCGTGAACAACATTACCGGCATCCTCGGCAATGCGGGTCAGTGGCCGCATGTATTCGTGGTGCGACAACTGAACATTCGTTTCATAAACAGAAAAGCCGGCAAACCCAACCACGGCCAGCATCGGCACAAGAGCCAACACCATGATCTGTATTTTTATACGCTGCATTCGTCCCCCCGGACAGGTCGGATAACTCTGTCAGGAAGTGTTGACAATCGGGCTTACTCATACCTTAACGTAACGTCGGAAGTTGACATTTTCCGACACTCGGAAACGGATAAATCAATAGAAACAATTTGAGGTGGTGAAATTAAATTTACCTCAATTGTCAATTATGCGGATCATGATCGCCTACATTTATTTTTAGTATTTGTTTACCTCAGGCAGTCAGCTCGCGCTTCGCCTGTGACCGATTCGGCAGAAGAAAACCACACATTGCAGCAAGTGCCGGAGCACAATCATTTGTGAAACAATCTGGGTCGCGCAGCAAAGAAGCTGCGCACTTGCTCAATCAAGTCGCGTTGACCAACTCGAACCAGTCGTCCTCGGAAATCACGTCGATCTCGAGCTCAGATGCCTTCTTGAGCTTGGATCCGGCCCCCGGACCGGCAACGACCAAATCGGTTTTCTTGGACACCGACCCCGACACCTTCGCCCCGAACCGCTCGGCCATGGCCTTGGCCTCGTCACGGGTCATGCGCTCAAGGGAGCCGGTAAAGACCACCGTCTTGCCGGCAACCGGCGAGCCGGAAGCATCGATCTTCTCCGCATCCTTCGGCGTCACCTCTTCCAGCAGTGCATCCAGTTGCTCGCGATTGTGGCTTTCAGCAAAGAATTCCACCAACGCATCGGCAACAATATGCCCTATGCCATCAATGTCATTGAGCTCGGCCCAAGCCTCACTTCCATGATCGCTGGCCTCCGCCATCGCTTTGTAAAAGGCCGCCCAGGACCCGTAGGCCCGTGCCAACAGTTTCGCATTGCCCTCGCCGACATGCCGGATGCCGAGCGCGAAAATGAACCGGTGAAGATCAATCTCCCGACGTGCGTCAATCGCCTCGAACAGGTTCTTTGCGGAAACGGCGCCCCAGCCCTCGCGGTTGCGCAACTTGGTCAAGGATTGTTTGTCGCGTTCAGCAAGTGTGAAGATGTCAGCCGCGGTCTTCACCAGGTCATCCTGATAGAACGCATCGACCTGCTTGTCACCGAACCCTTCAATGTCGAAGGCGTTGCGGGAGACGAAGTGCTTAAGTTTTTCCGTTGCCTGCGCCGGGCAGATCAGCCCGCCTGTGCATCGGCGCACCGCATCCTTGCGGCCGGTCTTTTCATTCTCCTCGCGCACCGCGTGGCTGTTGCAGCGCGGGCAGCGGGTCGGAAATTCATACGGTTCTGCATTGTCGGCACGCTTGTCGAGGTCCACATCGACGATTTGTGGAATAACGTCGCCGGCCCGCTGGATCTTGACTGTATCGCCCTTACGCAGGTCCTTGCCGCCGCGGATCGGTTCTCCATCCTGGCCGATGCCCTTAATGTAGTCTTCGTTGTGCAGCGTCGCATTGGAAACGACAACACCGCCAACCGTGATCGGCTCCAGCTTGGCAACCGGCGTTAGCGCACCTGTTCGGCCCACCTGAATTTCAATGTCATTGAGCACAGTCCAGGCCTGCTCGGCCGGAAACTTGTGCGCAATCGCCCATCGCGGCGAGCGGGAGACAAAACCGAGCCGTTCCTGCAGATCCAGCCGGTCAACCTTATAGACAACCCCGTCAATGTCATAGTCAAGCTGCGCCCGGTTTTCCTCAATGCCATGATAGACAGCGAGCAGCTCTTCAACGGTTACGCAGCGCTTCATCAGCGGGTTGATCTGAAATCCCCACTCCGCCAGTTGCGCCACCATGCCGTCTTGCGTGTCCTTTGGCAGCGCGCTCATTTCCCCCCAGGCATAGGCAAAGAACCGTAACGGCCGGGACGCAGTTATTTCAGACTTTAGCTGGCGCAAGGATCCGGCAGCCGCATTCCTCGGATTGGCAAACACCTTGCCGCCATTGGCCACCATGCGCGCGTTCAGCGCCTCAAAGTCCTTGTGGGCCATGTAGACCTCACCGCGCACCTCCACCACATCCGGTACATCTCCCGAAAGCGTCTGCGGAATGTCCTTGATGGTCTTGGCGTTGGCCGTGACGTTTTCACCGGTCGTGCCATCGCCGCGTGTTGCGGCATAGACAAGATTGCCGCCCTCATAGCGCAAGGAGAGGGACAGGCCGTCGATCTTCGGCTCGGCAGTGACAGCCAACGCTCCCATCAGCGGATCGAACTTCAGGAACCGGCGCACCCGGCCAACAAAATCACGGACATCGTCATCGCTGAACGCATTGTCCAGCGACAGCATCGGCACCCGGTGCGTGATCTTTCCGAACCCGGAGGCTGGCGCCGCGCCGACCTGTGCCGACGGTCCGTCCGCAAGAACCAGGTCCGGGAACTGGGCTTCGATTTCCGAGTTCCGCCGGCGCAGCGCATCATAGTCCGCATCCGATATCGTCGGCGCATCTTCCTGGTGATAGCGCCGGTCGTGCTCGGCGATCTCCGATGCCAACCGCTCAAGTTCGGCCTTGGCTGTTTCTGGTGTCAGGTCCAGAACCGCGTTATCAGCTGCCGCGGTGCTGGAGGTTTCTTGGTCGCTCATGAGCAATATCCGGCTTAAACGGTCAACAGTTTGCGCGCTGCTGCGCGGGCTTCTTCGGTGATCACACTGCCCGCCAGCATCCGAGCGATTTCCTCGCTGCGATGGTCGTCATCAATCCGTTTCACCCGAGTTGCCACCCGATCCGGCTTCATAGCTTCCTTGGCGATCAGGAAGTGTCCCTCAGCCCTTGCAGCGACCTGAGGCGCATGGGTTACGGTCAGGACCTGTACATTGCTCGCAAGACGAGCCAGGCGCAGACCGATCGCTTCGGCGACCGCACCGCCGACACCTGTGTCGATTTCATCAAAAACCAGTGTCGGTGCCGATCCCTTGTCGGCGAGACACACTTTCAGAGCCAGCAAAAACCGGGAAAGTTCGCCGCCGGAGGCCACTTTCATCATCGGGCCCGGTTTGGTGCCCGGGTTGGTCTGAACGTGGAACTCCAGCTGATCGATGCCGGACCGGCCTCGCTGCTCCGGATCGCTGGCGGTCTCAACGATGAATTTCGCACGTTCCAACTTCAGGTCCGGTAATTCCGTCTCAACAGCCTTTTCAAGGCGCGCAGCGGCTTTGCGGCGCTTGTCAGAAAGTTTCGCAGCCTTTTGATCGTAGTCAGCACGCGCCTTTTGAGCCGCATCGACCAAAGCAGCCAGCTTGTCTTCACCGGCATCCAGATCCGAAAGATCAGCAGCCATGCGCTCGGCCAGGGCCGCAAGGTCGTCAACGGGCAGAGAGTACTTCCGCGACGCTGCCCGAAGCGCAAACAATCGCTCCTCGACAGCCTCAAGTTCGCGGGGATCGTACTCAGTCTCCCGAAGCGCTCCTTCCAACCCGGAGCGGCACTCTTCGAGCTGGTCCAATGCGCCTGCCAGATATTGAACCGGTTGCCCAAGCAGGTTCGGCACCTGATCGGCCTTCCGCTCCAACCGCCGCAAGAGACTGGCAAGTTCCGGGATCGGGGAAGCTGACCCGTTCAGGGTTTCGTATGCTTCGCTCAGGTCCCCTGCAATCTTCTCGACCGCCATCATGTCCGTCCGCCGGGCCGCCAGCTGGTCTTCTTCACCAGCTTCCGGCTTCAGTTGGCTGAGTTCTTCAACGGAGGATCTCAGATAGTCCGCCTCGTTGCGGGCTGCTTCGATGCGCGCTTCATGATCCGACACTGCCTTTCTGGCTGTGCGATACGCTTGATAAGCTTTCGTCACAGCGTCCACGTCTGAGGTCAATCCGCCAAACACGTCGATCAAGGCCCGGTGGCTCTCCGGATCGACCAAGGCCCGGTCATCATGCTGACCATGGATCTCCACCAGCAGAGCACCTGCCTGCCGCAAAAGTCCTGCACTGACCGGCTGATCATTGATGAAAGCGCGCGTGCGCCCGTCTGCGGCCTGAACCCGGCGGAAAATGACATCCCCGTCATCGTCGATGCTGTTGTCTTTCAGAAAAGCGCGAACTGGATGCGCCATCTCGACATCGAACACGGCAGTCACCTGTCCTTGCCCTTCGCCGTGACGGACAAGATCGGCATCGCCCCTTGCGCCGAGCGCCAGAGACAGGGAGTCCAGCAAAATGGATTTTCCGGCGCCGGTCTCACCTGTCAGCACAGACATTCCGGCGGCGAAATCAAGATCCAGACGGTCAATCAGAACAATGTCACGGATAGACAGCGTGACCAGCATGAACAGGACGCTCCTTAGATATCGGCTCGGACAGGCACACCCTGTAAGGTAGGTGCCATTTCGAGTCGGTCTAGTTTAGGGTCAGGCCCCATTAAATTGGACGAAATGGTAGGAATGAATTTGTTCGGATACAAGGCGCAAAGCTGCCGGAAACCGTCCGGTTTCCAAAGGTTTGCAACGACGTTGCCGGGCCTATTCATCTTATCCCTAAGGCACGCAAAAACGGCGTCGAACTGCTGCGTCAAACCGCTCAACCGGGCAGCCAGCCCGCTTTTCGCGCTTTTCCTTGCAGCTCATTGCCGTTTCTTGCGCCAGTTCATCAAATTTAATGGGTCCTGACCCTAGAGCTTGATACCTCTGAATGCGCGGCTAATCCAGCTGCCACTGTCTTCAGACGGCTCATATCCGCCGCTGTTCAAGAGAGTATAGGCGTCCTTGTACCACTGCGTGTCCGGGAAGTTGTGCCCCAGAACCGCAGCAGCGGTCTGGGCTTCGCTGATCACCCCAAGCGCATAGTAGGCTTCGGTCAAACGAAAAAGCGCTTCTTCCACGTGGCGGGTGGTCTGATAGTTGTTCACAACGGTCTTGAATCGGTTCACCGCTGCAACGTAGTTCCGGCGTTCCAAATAATACCGGCCGACCTGCATTTCCTTGCCACCAAGTTGGTCCTGAACGATCAGCAGCTTACGTTGCGCATCCGGCACATATTCCGATTCAGGAAAACGCTGTAGCAGCTCGCCGTACGCCGAAGCTGCACGTTCGGTCGTGGCCTGATCCCGTGTGATATCCGGCATCTGACGGTAGTAGCTCTGGCCAACAAGGTAGAGCATGTAGGCCGAATCCGGATCGCCCGGATAAAGGGTCACGAACCGGTTGGCCGCGGTCACAGTTTCCGTATACTTGCCTCGCGTGTAGTTGAGATAGGCAAGATTCACCAGGGATTTCTTGGAGTATTCCGAATACGGGTAGAGCTTGTCGAGTTCCTCGAATTTGGCTGTGGAATCTCTCAGTTTGCCCTGCGCCCGGAGCGCCAGTCCTTCGTTGAACAGAACCTCTGCAGGCGTGTCGTTCAGCGCAAGCTCATCGAACTCATCCTTGCTGCTGCATGCAGACAACGCAAGAGGTGCAGCCAAAACCGCGAGAGCCAAATAACGCTTTAGATGTGGAGCCGTCCACGCCGAAAAGCCGAGTTGTCTTCCGTTCACACCCTATCTCCCGAGCTGCACATATCAGCCCAAACACAGCCCTGCGCCGAGTGGCGCAGAAATTCCCGATTTCATTAACACGAGTGTTTAGCGGAAACGAACCGCCCCCGTCACGCTTTCAAACGCGATCTGCCGGATTTTTTGAGCTTTTTTGTGGCAAGCCGCCACAAACGCCGAATCCGCCTGCAATAAAAATGGGAGGCGTTCGGGCCTCCCTTGAAAGAAATGTATCAGGAAACGTCCGGACCAAAAGCTGCTGCAGCAGCCAAACCGCCTTTGTCGACCTGGCCAACCTGCCGGAAGGCCGGAGATTCGACGATCTCGAATGCAGACGGATCTTCGAACAGCTTGACCAGAATGGAGTGGTTCATCTTGTGACCACCCTTGAAAGAGCGGTAGAGCCCCAGGATCGGCAGACCGGCAAGCGCCAGATCACCAACCGCGTCAAGTGCCTTGTGGCGAGCGAACTCATCCGGCCAACGCGTGCCTTCCGGGTTCAGAACCTTGTCGTCGGAGATGGCGACGGAGTTTTCCAGCGAAGAGCCGAGCGCGAAGCCCATCTTCCAGAGCTGCTCAACATCCTTCACGTAACCGAAGGTCCGTGCACGGCAAAGCTCGTTGCGGAACACGTCCGGTGTCATGTCGGACACGAATTTCTGATTGCCGATCGCCGGAGTGTCAAAGTCAATCGTGATGTCAAACTTCGTGCCGTCATAAGGATGCAGCTCGCACCAGGCGCTTCCGGTGTCGACACGAACGGCCTTCTTGACTTTCAGATACCGGCGGCCCCGGTCCAGCTTCTTGATACCGACCTGCTCGATCGCTTCGACGAACGCGTGGCTGGAACCATCCATGATCGGCATTTCAGGGCCGTCGATTTCAACGATCACGTTGTCGATGCCCATTCCGAACAGCGCAGCCATCAGGTGCTCAACGGTCGAGATGCCATCCTTGGACGGATCATCGAGAACAGTGCACAATGCGGTTGCGGACACTTTGTCCCAGAGCGCCGGAATTTCCTTGGAAGAGTCGCTGTCAGTGCGTGAGAACACAACCCCCACACAAGCTTCAGCAGGCACCAATGTGATTGACGCAGGTTTACCCGAATGAACACCGATACCTGTCAGCGTCACCTGATCGGCGAGCGTTGTCTGTCGGTCTACATATGCGGTCATATTCCCCTACCCTTCCGGTTTGGCGCCGGTAATGGTCAGTCATTTGCACGTGCAAAGTTACGGACTTTTAACGATCGCCAGCTGCGGGCAACATAGTCGGTAATTACGGTAGGGCGAAATAAAGCTTTATTACGGTTTGTAACGATTCACAGGTTGGCAAACCATTGAATTATCACATCATTTGACTCAGTGTAACAAAAGCGGCCCGAAGTCGTGACTTCGGGCCGTTGCGATCAGGGAAGAAGATCGCGGGTCGAATCAGTTGGCCTGCCGGCGCAGGAACGCCGGGATCTCCAACTGATCGTCTTCTGACTGGCTCATCGGCGTTGGCGCCGAACGGCCAGTGCTATCAAGTTGTCCGGTTGCCCCTTCGCTGTGAGACCGCGGCTGCGGTGCACGCGGTGCCGGACGAAGTTGCGCTGCCGGACGAACAGTCTCAACAGAGGCCTCTTCGTGGTGCTCTTCTTCGTCTTCCTTGCGGCCGAGACCGCTGGCAAGACGCCGCAGAAGACCCATTGGGCGCCGTTCGTCTTCAACATCATGCTCCAGATCCGGAGCCGGATCGGCCGGAGCTTGCGCCTCTGGTGCTGCCGGAGCGCTGGCCGGGGCAGAGCTGGCGAGAATTTCACGCTGAGCAATCGGCGGGAAATCTTCAACGCGTGGCATCCGCGGGGCCGTGGCATGCTCTTCAGCTGCCGGCGGGATGTATGGCTGCGCCATCGGCGCTACATCGGCAACCGGTGCCGGCGTGTCGTTTTCCAGATCCATCATCGAGGATGTTTCTGCGACCGGAGCCCGCGAAGGCTGCACCTTCTTGATTTCAACATCCGGGTCGCTGGCAACGGAAACTGCGGCAGGTTCCGGGATCGCCAGTTCTTTTTCCAGGCTGGCCATCGCCTTTGCTGCAGCGTCCTGAACCTTCGGCATTTCTGCAGCCGGTGCAGGCTTTGTCTGGATTTCCGGTGCACGTGGCGCGATGGTCTCGGATTTCAGAGCTGGAGCTGTGATTCCGGGAAACGTGCCAGCCATTTGGCCCTCCTCCCGGTCAATTCCAGTTGCAACAACCGACACGCGAATGATGCCATCCAGCGTCTCGTCAAAGGTCGCACCAAGAATAATGTTGGCATCCGCGTCGACTTCTTCCCGGATCCGGGTTGCCGCTTCATCCACTTCAAAGAGCGTCAAATCATTGCCGCCGGTGATGGAAATCAGCAGACCTTTTGCACCCTTCATGGAGGATTCGTCGAGCAGCGGATTGGCAATAGCGGCTTCAGCAGCTTGCTGAGCGCGCTTCTCGCCAGAGGCTTCTCCTGTGCCCATCATCGCCTTGCCCATGCCGCGCATGACAGAGCGGACGTCGGCAAAGTCGAGGTTGATAAGACCTTCCTTGACCATCAGGTCGGTGATGCAGGCAACACCAGAGTAAAGAACCTGGTCGGCCATGGCGAAGGCATCGGCAAAGGTTGTCTGCGCGTTGGCGATCCGGAACAGATTCTGGTTCGGGATCACAATCAGCGTATCAACGCTTTGCTGCAGCTCTTCGATGCCGCTGTCCGCGATACGCATCCGGCGCGCACCTTCGAACTGGAACGGCTTGGTAACAACACCAACGGTCAGGATGCCCTGCTCGCGCGCTGCACGGGCAATCACAGGAGCTGCACCGGTGCCGGTGCCACCACCCATGCCGGCGGTGATGAACACCATGTGCGATCCAGACAGATGATCGTTGATCTCATCGATCACTTCTTCGGCCGCTGCCCCGCCAACTTCTGGCTGGGATCCGGCTCCGAGACCTTCCGTAACGGCCACGCCCATTTGGACGAGACGATCGGACTGGTTCATTGCCAGTGCCTGGGCATCCGTGTTGGCCACGACAAAGTCGCACCCCTGGAGGCCTGCTGTGATCATGTTATTGACGGCGTTTCCGCCCGCGCCGCCGACACCGAAGACCGTGATACGCGGCTTCAGTTCCTGAATGTCGGGCATCTTCAGGTTTATGGTCATGTTATCCTCGCGACCCGCTGGCGCCCCCGATACGGGAGAACCCTCTTCTTCCCTAATTTCCTCTGCCACTCCTGGCAGCTCCAACTCTAGGCTCTTGTCGTCTGTCATTTGCTCAAAAGCTTTCCCTGATCCATTGGCCCACACGAGCCAAATAGCCAGATTGCCCGCCCCACCCGGATCTGCGGTTCTTGTGTTCGAACTGCTCGATCTGCGCGACTTGCGGATAAATCAGGAGGCCAACGGCCGCGGCAAATGCCGGACCCTTTGCAGCCTCGGGAAGACCGGCGACGCCTAGAGGCCGGCCAAGACGGACGTTGCGGCCAAGGATATGACGCGCAACCTCACCAAGACCTGTGAGCTGACTGGCACCCCCCGTCAAAACGATCTGCTTGCCGACCCGCCCGGCAAAGCCGGACGCCGTCAGACGATCTCTCACAAGTTCAAGGATTTCTTCCACGCGCGGACGGATGACACGGGTCAACGCCGAGCGTGGGATCTGGTTTGGCAAATCGCTGTCGCTCTCCAGTGGTGGAACGGTCAGCATATCCCGTTCATCCGAGCTGGAAGCCAGCGGTGAGCCGTAAAGTGTTTTCAGCCGTTCAGCGTCCTGCAGACGCGTAGCGAATGCCCGAGCGATATCCATGGTGACGTGGTTACCACCAACAGCGATAGCATCGAGGTGGACCATATGACCGTCGACGAAGACGGACAGCGTAGTGGTGCCGCCGCCCATATCAATGCAGGCAACACCGAGTTCAGCTTCGTCATCCACGATTGTCGACAGACCGCTGGCAAACGGGGTTGCCACCATGGTCTCGACGTGCAGATGACCGCGGTTGATGCAAAGTTCCAGGTTCCGGACCGGCGGCACTTCTGCCGTAACAACCTGCATATCGACGCCGAGCTTGTGGCCCATCATGCCACGCGGATCCCGGATGCCACGACTGCCATCCAGCGTATAGGAAATCGGCAGCGCATGGGTCACTGCCCGGCCATCGGTCACGGAGTGACTGGAACCAGCAGACAGAACCCGTTGGATATCCGCTTCGCAGACGCTTTCGCCGGACAGCGGAACACTGGCGCTGTAAATCTCGCTCTGCAAGCGGCCGCAGCTGATATTCGTGATCAGCGATTCAACGGTCACTCCAGCCATACGCTCAGCACTGTCGACCGCAAGGCGAATGGCGTGCTCAGCCGCATCCATGTCTACGACGACACCGGACTTGATGCCCCGGGACCGCTGATAACCGTAGCCGAGAACCTCAACCTTGTGGGATCGGCTGGACAGGATCGCGTTATCATCTTGAGGGATCAGTTTGGCAATTAGGCAGCAGATCTTGGTTGATCCGACATCGAGGACCGACATAACGACCGAACGCCGGCTCGGCAGCGGGCGCATCTTTGGCAAATACAAGGGCTGATCAGACCGGCTCATGTGTCCCGCCCTCCATTGCCCGAGCGTCCACGACCACCGGTCATGATTTTACGCTGTTCCGCAGCTTCTTCGCTCAAGCGAACCGTGATCCGGTCCTCCAGGCGCATGTCGATGGCCATGATATCGCGGGCAAGCAACCCGTCTTCCTTGTCCATTCTCACCAATTCAGCCAAAGCGGCTTCCATATTCTCTTCCGGCAAGCGGACAAAAATCCCATTTTCTAACTTCAGATCCCAGCGGCGGTCACTGATCAGGAACGCCGCACGCACCCGCGGACGAAGATCCGGCACCGTGGAAAGCGCTGCGCTGATCTCACCAGCCCGGCGCTGAGCGCCGTGATTGACCACCAGCAGGAGATTGGCATACCGGCCATCAACCTCATCGGTGATGACCTCCCCGGCCTCGTTCACGATTGAAACCAGATCACCCCGCTGCCAAAGCGCGTAAGGCACCTTCTCCTCGATCCGGATCTGCAATGTGCTCGGATAGAACTTCATCACCGAAGCGTTTTTGACCCAGGCCATGTCGTTCAGCCGTTCGCGAGCACCATCGGCATCGAACAGGATCAGGGACGATCCGTCATGAATTTCGAGCGCTTCCAGGATCTGGAATTCGTTGATTTCCCGCTGTCCGGACAGCTTGACGGCCTCAATCCCGAAACCGACCGCCGACAGCAGTGCATCGCTCACAATGCGCCCGTGTCCGCCTATGACTATTGCGTAGGAAATCGTTAAGGTTAAGAAACCGATAGCAGCTGCAGATCCCGTCCAGCGCGGCAAATCGGCCAATCGGCCCGCTGCGCGCCAAACAGGTTGCCGGTGCAAACGCGCAACGCCGCGCCCGCGCGGAGCCAGCTCGGCTTCCAGCGGCGCATATGCGTCCCGTTTGTGTTTGCGACCTAACGACAGCAACTCGCGTCCTCAACCATCCAACTCACCAGGTCCTTGAAGCTCATCCCCTTGTAGGCGGCCATTTCGGGCACCAGAGAGGTCGGCGTCATGCCTGGCTGCGTGTTCACTTCAAGGCAAATCAGGTCCCCGCTTCCGTCCTCGCGCTCGTCGAATCGGAAATCTGCCCGGGAAACCCCTCGGCACCCCAAGGCCTGATGCGCCTTAACCGCTAGTGTCTCCGCTGTTTGGTAAACAAGTGGTGAAATTTTTGCAGGAAGAATGTGTTTTGAACCGCCTTCTGCATATTTTGCATCGAAATCGTAGAACTCCTGCCCCTGGGTCACGATGTCGATCACGCCAAGTGCCTGATCGTCCTTGACTGCGCAGGTCAGTTCGCGGCCTCGGATGAACTTCTCGCACATCAAAACATCCGGGTAAGGCCAGTCTTCCCGGTGCAGCTCCTGGGGCGGAAACTCTTGATCTTCCTTGACAATCAGGACACCGAAGCTGGAACCTTCGTTGATGGGTTTGAGCACGTAGGGCGGGTCCATCGGATGATCCCGGCCGATTTCATGGCGGTTCACAACCTTATGCTCCGTGACCGGAATCCCGGCCGCCGCCATAACTGCTTTTGCCTTCACCTTGTTCATTGCAAGGCTCGAAGCCATCACTCCGGAATGCGTATAGGGAATGTTAAGAAACTCTAATATTCCCTGAACGCAGCCATCCTCACCAAAGGGTCCGTGCAAGGCGTTAAAGGCCACATCCGGCTTCAACTCAGCCAAAACGGCCGACACGTTCCGGTCCACATCCACCCGTGAAACACGATATCCGGCTTCTTCCAGTGCGAGTGCGCATTCCTTGCCACTTGAAAGGCTGACTGGCCTTTCATTGACCCAACCACCCATCAGGACAGCAACATGTTTCTTGGTCATGGATGGGTTCTCCCTTGATAAGACCGTTTCCCGGACTTGAATCCGGGAAAGCGGCACAAATAAAACGCAACTAATGGAAACTGTGGACAGAGACCGGCGGCCCGATCACGCCTGCCCCAAGAATGGCTCAATCGCGCCTTTCGGCCCGAATTCTCCAAGACGCTTGATTTCCCACTCAAGCCGTATACCGCTGGCCTCAAGCGCCTTTGCGCGCACGGTTTCACCGAGCAACTCCAAATCGTGGCCCGTAGCATCACCGGTGTTGATCATGAAATTGCAGTGCATCTCGGACATTTGCGCACCGCCGACCATCAATCCGCGGCACCCGGCAGCATCAACCACTTTCCAGGCCGAATTGCCGTCCGGATTCTTGAACGTTGAACCGCCGGTTTTTTCACGGATCGGCTGAGCGTTTTCCCTGTGCTCGACAACCGCGGCCATTTCCTCGCGGATCGCCGCCTCATCCTGGGGGACGCCTTCAAACACGGCCGATGTAAAAATCAGATCCGAACTGGCGCCGGAATGCCGGTAGCTGTATCCCATTTCGGAATTGGTGAGAACTTGCCTGTTGCCATCCCGGTCGATCGCCGTGAGTTCAACCATCCGGTCCCGTGTTTCCGTGCCATGGGCACCGGCGTTCATCCGGAGCGCCCCACCGAGCCCGCCTGGAATACCGGTGTAAAACGCAAAACCTCCGAGACCCGCCTTGGCCGCAGCTTCCGCAAGCCGCTTGTCCGGAACGGCGGCACCAGCGCGGAGACGATTGTTGCCAAGCTTCTCGATCTGGCCAAAGCCCTTTGCGCTGAGGCGGACAACAACCCCTCTCAACCCGCCATCGCGGATCAGGAGATTGGAGCCGAGGCCCACCGGCAGAACGGGAATGTCTTTGGGAAGTTTCTTGAGAAATACTGCGAGATCGTCTTCATCCGCAGGCTGAAACATCAACTGTGCCGGTCCACCCGTGCGGAACCAGGTCACGGCAGAAAGCGGCTGATTTGGCGTCAGTTTACCGCGGATACCTTCAGCAAGATCTGGAATTTCTTCCAGAAGGTTGGGAAAGCTCATGCCCCCTCCTTCTGCAGAGCGTTCAGCTGATCCGGCAGCGCGTAGGCCCACTGGGTGATGTTGCCCGCACCGAGACAGATGACGAAGTCTCCAGGTTCCGCCAATTCCTTCACCACAGAGGCCAACTCTTCCGGGCCGTTAATAGCCTGCACCTGCCGGTGACCACGTGTTTTCAAGCCGGAAACTAGATCCGTGTGGCGCGCGCCCTCGATCGGCTGCTCTCCTGCCTCGTAAACCGGCGTGATGACGACCGCGTCTGCATCGTTGAAGCAGTTTGAGAAATCATCGAACAAACTGTGCAGGCGGGTGTATCTGTGCGGCTGCATAACCGCGATCACCTTGCCATCGGTGGATTCCCGGGCTGCATGCAGCACCGCCTTGATCTCGACCGGGTGGTGGCCGTAATCGTCGAAAACCTGAACACCGTAGGCTTCGCCGGTGAACGTAAAGCGCCGCTTCACACCGCCGAAGGACGAAATGCCTTTTTCAATATCCTCCGGCGACACGCCAAGCTGGGAGGCCACAGCGATTGCCGCGGTCGCATTGGAAACGTTGTGAAGGCCCGGCATAGGCAGAACCAAATTGCTGAGTTCGGTCTCTTCCCCGCTGCGGCGATCGCGGATGGTCACCGAGAAAATCGATTTGCCACCATCCATCGAAACATCGGTGAACCGCACATCCGCTTGAGGGTTGGTGCCATAAGTCACGATCCGGCGATCCTCGATGTTGCCGATCATGGTCTGAACCTCCGGGTGGTCGAGGCACATGACGGCAAAACCATAAAACGGCACGTTGTCGATAAACTGACGGAAAGCCTTTTGAACGCCCGAAAAATCTCCGTAGTGATCGAGATGTTCAGGGTCGATGTTCGTCACAATTGCCACGTCGGCCGGGAGCTTGACAAATGTCCCATCACTCTCATCGGCTTCGACCACCATCCAGTCCCCGTCGCCCATCCGGGCGTTGGTGCCATATGCATTGATGATGCCGCCATTGATCACGGTCGGATCGAGATGCCCGGCATCCAGAAGGGCAGCAACCATAGATGTGGTGGTGGTTTTGCCATGTGTTCCGCCGACTGCGATCGCCTGCTTGAACCGCATCAGCTCGGCAAGCATTTCTGCACGGCGCACGACCGGGATCAGCTTCTCGCGGGCGGCGACCAGTTCCGGATTGTCCTTCTTGATCGCAGAGGAGACGACAAGGACTTCGGCTTCGCCAAGATTTTCAGCCGCGTGGCCCACAGTAACAGGAATGCCGTTCGCACGAAGACGCTGAACATTGGCGTTTTCAGCCATGTCAGATCCTTGAACCTGATATCCAAGCGTTTTCAGCACTTCCGCGATGCCGCTCATGCCAATGCCGCCGATCCCAACGAAGTGAACCGGCCCAATATCCTGCGGCATCTTCATGGCCGTACTCCCTTGTTTTGCGCGACGCTTTCAACAAGGTCGGCGAGCCGTTTGACGGCATCTGGTTTTGCGACGCGCTTAGCGTTCGCAGCGGCCTCGGCGAGCATGCCGGGATTTTCCATAAATCTTATGATCTCTTTGGCGAGCCGGTCAGAATTGAAATCAACCTGCCGTATCGGCCAGGCACCGCCTGCTTTTTCCAAGACCTTGGCGTTTGCCGCCTGGTCCTGATCGATTGCACCGGGAAGCGGCACCAGGATGGACGGCCGCCCGAGAACACTCAGTTCACTGACTGATGACGCGCCCGACCGGCAGACCACCAAATGCGATTGTGCGATGCGCTGCGGCAGGTCTTGAAAGAACGAGGCACACTCGGCTTTCACCCCAAGTTCATTGAGTGCTTTTTGGACCCGGTCCATGTCTTCTGGACGGCATTGCTGGACAAGGCGTAATCGAGCCCGAACATCTTCCGGCAATTTCTCAAGTGCTGGCGGTACGAGATCGGAGAAAAAGCGCGCCCCTTGGGAACCGCCAAAAACCAACAGATTTAATTCGCCCCCCTCACGCGGTGGCGTGTAGCTAAGCTCAGACGCATCAATCACCGCATCGCGCACCGGATTGCCCGTCTCGACCAGTTTGCCCGACAAATCCGCCGGCAAACCTTCAATCGGCACACTGGTCGCGATCGCCGACACACCTTTGGCCAAGAGTTTGTTTGCCCGCCCCATCACGGCATTGGCTTCATGCAGGATCGACGGCGTGTTTGTGAGACGTGCCGCGTACATGGGCGGAAAGGTTGGATACCCGCCAAAACCGGCCACGACATCCGGCTGCAAGGCCTTGATCACCTTACGTGCTTGGAGCGTTCCGAACAGCAGCTGAAAGGCGGTTTTCGTCAGAGCAATCGGATTGCGGCCGCGGATAGTGGCGGAGGCAATGATGTGAACCTTGCGGGCTGGAAACTCAGTGCCGTATTTGTCGGCCCGCTCATCCGTTGCCAGCTCGACGGTCCAGCCACGTCGGCTCAGCTCACTTGCAAGTGCTTGTGCTGGAAACAGGTGACCGCCGGTTCCGCCGGCTGTGAGTAAAACGGTTTTGCTCATAAATCCGGGCCAACAATTACATCAAGGAAGACGGAGACAGCCGGCTGACCGTGACCGTGTCATTCGACATGGGCCGCGGCCGCTTGCGGGTCAGCGCGAGAATGGCCCCGGCGGACATGGCGGACGCCAAAAGAGAGGACCCCCCATAGGAAATGAACGGCAGCGTCATGCCCTTCGACGGAACCAGGTGCAGGTTCACCGACAGGTTGATGGTTGCCTGAAGCCCAAACAGGACAACAAGACCGGCGGTCGCCAACCGGCCGAAAGCATCCTGGTCCCGGCTGGCATGCTGCAATCCGCGGATCACGATGAAGGCAAAAACTATCACCAGCAGAAGGCAGGCGATCACACCAAACTCCTCCCCCACCACGGCGAAGATGAAGTCAGCATGGCTGTCCGGCAGGATCCGTTTCACCGTACCCTCGCCCGGCCCCCGGCCGAACCATCCACCCGACATGAAGGCCTCGAGCGCTGTATCAACCTGAAAGGTATCGCCCGTGCTTGGATCCAGGAACCGGTCGACCCGGCTGGTTACGTGCGGCAGGAAGGCATAAGCGGCGAACAGACCGGCAATCCCGATGATCCCGAGCGCAACGATAATCACCCACGAGATCCCGTTCAAAAAGAACAGCGCAGCCCAGACCATGCCGATCAGCATGGTCTGACCAAAGTCCGGCTGGGCCACAAGTAGGGTCGCGCAGACAGCAAAGAGAATGAAGGCGAATAGAACGCCCGGCACTTCCCGGCGGCGGCCGCTTTCAGACAACAAAAACGCGATCAGCACGACAAAGGCCGGTTTGAGATATTCCGACGCCTGAACGGATACACCGGCAATATAGATCCAGCGGCGGGCCCCCTTGGTTTCAAACCCCATGAACAGGGTCGCAATGAGCAAGACCACGGAGATCGTGAACAACACGAGCGCGGCTCTGCGAACCATCCGCGGCGTCATGAGCGATGCCGCTAGCATGATCCCAACCGCCGGGATCGTGAACATGGCCTGCCGTTTCACGAAATAGAAGGTATCAACGCCAATGCGTTCGGCGACCGGCGGGCTCGCGGCAAAGGCAAACACCACGCCGGAAACGAGCAGAATACTGAAGGCCGCCAGCAGATAGTGATCCACTGTCCAAAACCATTCGGCAAAACGGCTGCGATCGGCGCGTGAGACCATTTATGCGACCTCCTGAGTGTTTCCACCACCAGGCAAGGCACGCACCGCATCTACAAAAGCAGCGCCCCGCAGTTCGAAATTGGCATATTGATCGAAAGATGCACAGGCCGGAGACAGAAGAATTGCAATTTCTTCCGCACCATCTTCCGCAGCCTCGGCCGCCGCATCCTGGACGGCCTGCGTGAGTGTACCACTCACTGCGTACGGAACATGTCCATCCAGCGTTTTGGCAAACTCCTCCGCGGCCTCACCGATCAAAAAGGCCTTCGCGATATTCGGAAAGTACTCGTCCAGGGAAGAGATCCCACCGGCCTTGGCACGCCCGCCGGCGATCCAATAGATCCGGTCGAAACTCGCCAGCGCCCGGGCCGCAGCATCTGCGTTGGTCGCCTTGCTGTCATTGATGAAGAGCGTCCGGCCAGTCCGGGCAACAATCTCCATGCGGTGATGGAGGCCAGGAAAGCTTTTCATCGCGGCTGCGATCTTATCGGCCGGTATTTCCAGCGCACGCAGGCACGCAAAGGCAGCGGCGGCGTTCTGACCATTATGGTCGCCGCGCAAGCTGTCGATCCCCGCGAGCAAGGCGACTTCGGTCTGCGCTCCGTCATGAGCCTCAATCAGGCGGCCATGGTGTGCGTAGATACCGTCCGTCAGCTCGCGTTCTCCTGCGATCCGGCAGACCGGTTTGCGGGCCAGCTCCAACCGGTCAGCGATCATGGAGGACAGGCGGTCATCAACACCGACGATCGCGACTTTCGCACCAGCCACAAGCCGTTCCTTGATTGCGGCATAGTTTTCCAGCGTACCGTGCCGGTCCAGATGATCCGGCGACAGGTTCATGTGAAGTCCCACCGTCGGGTCCAGCGTTGGGGCAAGGTCGATCTGGTAGGACGAACATTCAACCACATAATGGCGGCCAGGACGGGGCGGTTCCAGCTCCAAGACCGGTGTGCCTATGTTCCCGCCCATCTGCACATCCAACCCCAGTTCGCGTAGCAGATGCGCGATCAGAGCGGTGGTGGTCGATTTTCCGTTTGTTCCGGTGATCGCAATGAACGGGGCTTCGGGACAGAGCTTGCGATGCTCGCGGCAGAAAAGTTCGACATCGCCGATCACCTCAACCCCGGCAGTTCGTGCCAGATCGACGGACCAATGGGGAACCGGGTGTGTCAGCGGAACGCCCGGCGCCAGCACAAGGGCGGACACGCCCGACCAGTCGATGGTCTTCAGGTCTTGGGTTTTGAGGCCGGCAGCCGCCGCCTCGGCAACTCGCGTTTCATTGTCGTCAAAGCACACCACATTGGCCCCACCCGCCTGCAACGCCTTGGCAGTGGCAAGTCCAGAACCGCCGAGCCCGAAAAGCGCAACGGTTTGTCCTTCAAATGTGGTGACTTCGATCATCCCCTTACCTCAGCTTCAGTGTGGCAAGGCCGATCAGGGCCAGGACGACCGAGATGATCCAGAACCGGATGACCACCTGGCTTTCGGTCCAGCCCTGAATTTCGAAATGGTGATGGATCGGAGCCATTCGAAACACACGCTTTCCGGTGAGTTTGAAGGACATCACCTGAACGATCACCGAGACCGCTTCCAGAACGAACAGGCCACCGATGATTGCCAGAACAATCTCGTGCTTGGTCGCAACAGCGATCGCGCCGATCATTCCGCCGAGCGCCAGAGATCCGGTGTCACCCATGAAGATGGCCGCGGGCGGTGCGTTGAACCACAGGAAACCAAGACCAGCGCCGATCACCGCACCGCAAATGACGGCGAGTTCACCGGTACCGGCCACATGGTGGATCTGCAGGTAGTTCGCGAACACCGCGTTGCCGGAGAGGTAAGCTATCAATCCAAAAGAAGCGCAGGCGATCATAACCGGTACGATGGCCAAACCGTCGAGGCCATCAGTCAGGTTCACAGCATTCCCAGCGCCAACCATGACGAAGGCCGCAAACGGAATGAAAATAAGGCCAAGATTGAGCGTGAAGTCTTTGAAGAACGGGAACGTCAGCGCTCCGGAGAACGCCGTCGTATCGAGCACTGTAACGGTAAAGGCCGCGATTGCGGCAATCAGGAACTCAAGACCCAAACGCGCCTTGCCGCCGAACCCCTTGTGCGAGGACTTCGTGACCTTTAGGTAGTCGTCGTAAAATCCGATCATCCCGAAGCCAACTGTCACGCCAATCACGACCCAGACATAAGGATTGCTCAAGTCGGCCCATAGGAGCGCAGCCACCAAAGCACCGGACAAGATCATCAGTCCGCCCATTGTGGGCGTTCCTTTTTTGGACAGGTGGCTTTCCGGGCCATCGGCGCGGATCGGCTGACCATGTCCCTGCCGGATCCGAAGGCTCGCGATTATCTTCGGCCCGAACAGAAAGACAAAGAACAGGGCCGTCATGATCGCCCCGCCTGTCCGGAACGTGATGTACCGGAAAACGTTCAGAGCAGAGACTTGGTCGGCGAACTGGCCGAGAAAATAAAACATCAGCTATCCTTCACGCCGCTTCGATGTCGTCTGCAGGCGGATATTCTTTTTTCAAGGCTTCGACAAGCGGGCCCATGCGGGTTCCCAAAGAACCTTTGATCATCACGACATCGCCAGGCTGCACATCATTGACCAACAGCTCGGTCAGGTCTTTGGCCTCTTCGCGGTGATGGGCCTTTAGATCGTCCGGCAATTTATCCCAGAGCGCAGCCATGTGCGGGCCGGCGCAGAAGACCCTGTCAATCGCAGCTTCGCGGATCGGACCTTCCAGTTCTGCATGAAGCTGGTCGGCATCGGTACCGAGTTCGCGCATATCGCCAATAACCGCAATCCGCCGCCCGGAGCCGCCAGGTGCGGCTTGCGCCAAAACCGAAAATGCCGCGCGCATCGACGCCGGGTTGGCGTTGTAGCTCTCGTCAATCAGCTGCACTTCGCCGCCGCCTAAGGACAAACGGCATTGCTCGCCGCGGCCTTTGGGTGCAGTCATACCGCCGAGCGCGGCAGCGCCTTCCTGCAGGTCCGCGCCCAGATCGGCCACCGCGGTTAACACCGCCAGGCTGTTTTGCACATGGTGCGCACCCGGGGCACCAATTCCGTAAGACACGTCCTGCCCGAGGATCGAGGCTTCCACACTTGTGCCGTCGTCCGTTGCCACAGCCATTTTCAGGTGACTGTCTTCTGAACCGCTTTGTCCAAATGTCTGAACGTTGGGCACGGAAGCGGTTGCCGCCAAAAACCGGAGAAGATCATATTGCTTGTTATCCCGATTGAGGATCGCAACGCCATCCGGCTCCAGACCATTGAAGATTTCCGCCTTGGCCTGGGCAATCTTCTCAACAGATTCGAAGAACTCGATATGAACCGCTTCGACGGTGGTGATGATCGCGACATGCGGCCGAACCATCTGTACCAGCGGCGTGATTTCGCCCGCGTGGTTCATACCGATTTCAAAGACGCCAAAATCCGTATCGGCGGGCATGCGCGCCAGCGTCAGCGGGACGCCCCAGTGATTGTTGAACGAGGCAACCGATGCATGAACCTTGCCGGAGGGCGCAAGCGCCAAACGGAGGGCTTCCTTCGTCCCGGTTTTGCCAACCGATCCGGTCACCGCGACAATGCGGGCATTGGTGCGGGCCCGCGCGGCAACACCAAGTGCGCGCATGGCTTCGAGCGGATCATCAACAACGACATAACGCCCGTCATCAGGCAAATCACCGAGGCTGTCTTCGGCAACAAGCGCCAACGATGCGCCAGCCTCAAGCGCGGCCGCAACATAATCATGGCCATCGAGCCGATCACCTTTGATGGCGATGAACGCATCACCCGGCTCCAAAGTTCGGCTGTCGATGGAAATACCGGTTATGTGCGCGCCCACCTCCCCTTTGGCGGTACCGCCACAGGCGTCGATAAAGGCCTCAGATGTCCAAAGCGGGTCGCTCATTTTACTCCCAGTTGATTTATAGCGTGGCGCACAGAGTCGTGATCAGAGAAAGGAATCACTGTGTCGCCAACAATCTGGCCGGTTTCGTGACCTTTTCCGGCAACGCACAAGATATCGCCTGATTTCAGGCGCCGGATGCCTTCGGCAATTGCTTCGGCGCGATCGCCAATCTCTAGACCACCCGACGCACCTGCAAGAACGGCCTTGCGAATGATCGCCGGGTCTTCCGATCTCGGGTTGTCATCGGTCACTATGACCAAATCTGCGTGACGCGCAGCCGCTTCGCCCATCAGGGGACGCTTGCCGGGATCCCGGTCACCACCGGCACCCACCACAACAGATAGGCTCCCTTCGGCAAACGGCTTTAGTGCCGCCAACGCTTTGTCGAGAGCATCCGGTTTGTGGGCGTAATCAACGAAAACCATACCGCCAGCCGGAGTTGTCCCGGCGAGCTCCAAGCGGCCGGGAGCACCTTTCAGGTTCTCAAGAGCGCGAAGTGCAGCGCCGGTATCTATTCCGGCAGTAATCGCAAGACCTGCAGCAATCAAAGCGTTCGAAACCTGAAACCGGCCAATGAGCGGAAGGGTCACCTTGTACTCGCCGCGCGAGGTCTCGACCGTCAAAAGCTGCCCGGCACCGCTCGGCCTCAAGCCGGTCAACTTGAGATCCTTGCCCGTCTCGTCAACCGTGAAAACCGGCAATCCACGCTCTTCGGCAATGGCCAAAACGCGATCTGTGTACTTTTCACCCGGATCTACAACAACATGACCGCCGGCCGGGAGCAGCTCACTGAAGAGACGCAGCTTGGCTTGCAGGTAATCCTCGATGGTCGGGTGGTAATCCATGTGATCACGGCCAAGGTTGGTGAAGGCTGCCGCTGTCAGCCGGACACCATCAAGGCGATACTGATCAAGGCCGTGGGACGAGGCTTCCAAAGCGGCATAGCGAATACCTTCATTCGCAAGGTCTGCCAGATCCTTTTGAAGCTGCACCGGGTCCGGCGTTGTCAGCCCACCGTAACTTTCGCCATCCGGCTTAATGATGCCCAAGGTGCCAAGACTGGCCGCCGGATGGCCTGCAGCTTGAAAGATCTGACGCACAAAATGGGCAACCGATGTCTTTCCCGCCGTACCGGTGACAGCAACAATCGTATCCGGTTGACGGCCATAGAAACGCGCCGCCATTTTTGAAAATGTCAGACGCGGTTCGTCTGCACTGAGAACCGCGACGGTTGGCGGAACGAGCGCACGAACAGCCTCCGCAGCATCGGTAGCGCACAGGACAGCGACTGCGCCAGCTTCAACCGCTTTGGGAACGAACTGCACGCCATCAACCGTGGAGCCCTTGAAGGCGGCAAAGAGAAAACCTGGTTGGACCTTGCGGCTGTCCGCCGTCAGTCCTTCAATGGAAAGGCCATTTGCCGTGTCCGGCAAATCCATGCCGTCGGCTAAATGCTCAAGGTGCATAACATCCGATCATCCGGTTCGTGCATCGTCATTCTCGTGAAGCTTAAAACCGGACCGGATTTCGGCTGCGACCCCGCCGGACCAGTTTACTTCTTTTAAGTCTCCTTAATAGGAAATCTCGATCGGTTCATCCCCTTTGCCGAAGCGCGGCATCACACCGAGCATCGGTGCTGCCCGGCGAATGATCGCCCCGGTCGTGGGAGCCGTGTTCAAACCGGCGGTCGCACCAATGCCTTCCCGCTCCGATTTCGGTTCATCAAGAACAACCAGAACCACGTATCTCGGATCGTCCATCGGGAAGGCCGAAAGGAAGGAGTTGCGCCGCTTGTTCGACACATAAACACCGTTTTCGATCTTCTCCGCTGTCCCGGTCTTGCCGCCGACGGTGTAGCCTGGAACATCGGCCCGGCGCCCGGAACCTGACAAAACATTGAGGCGGAAGAGATACCGCATCATGCGGCTGACTTCCGGTGAAATCACTTGTTTCTTCAGCGTCTTAACTTCTTCCGGCGTTCGAGGCACAAAGGTCGGCGGCAACAAGGAGCCACCGTTGACCATAGCAGCGGCGGCCACCGCTGTTTGCATCGGCGTTACCGACAAGCCGTGACCGAAGGAGATGGTCATCGCGGCCAATTCATTCCATTTCGGCGGCAACAGGGGAGCCGCGTTTTCAGGCAATTCCGTCTGCAATCGCTTCGTCAGATGCAACCGCTCCATGAATTCCTTCTGGCGTGCGACCCCGGTCGCCAGCATCATTTTTGCAGTGCCGATGTTGGATGAATAAATGAAGATTTCCGGTACGGACAGGATGCGGTTTTTCCCGTGGAAATCGGTGATCGTCCGGCCCGCTGCGCGCAGAGGACGCGTCGCATCAAAGCTGTCATTGATCGTAACAGCCCCCGAATCCAAAGCCATGGCAGTCGTGAACGCCTTGAACACGGACCCCATTTCAAAGACACCGCCGGTCGCCCGGTTCAGCCGGTCCTTTTCCAGAGCTTCGGATCTGTCGTTCGGATCGTAGTCCGGCAGGGACGACATTGCGACAACTTCGCCGGTCTTTGCATCCAGCACGATCCCGGCTGCCGCGATGGCCCGATAGCGCTCCATTGCCTTGACCAATTCATCGCGTACGACGTGCTGGACCCTGAGATCTACGGACAGGCGCACCGGCTCCATGGTGCGGCCAGAGGCAAACCCGATCGACTGAAGGTCGCGCAACCATTGATCGTCGACGTATTTTTCGATCCCGCTGAGACCCTGATTGTCGACATTCACTGCGCCGACGATGTGGCCCGCGGTCGGGCCGCCTGGGTAAAAGCGCTGGTTTTCAGACAGGAAACCGATACCGGGCAAACCAAGGTCATGCACCTGCTCTGCCTTGTCCGGTGTCATTTCACGCTTCAACCAGACAAATCCGGCGCCGCTCTCAAGACGGCGACGGACAAGCGCCTCATCCAGATCGGGCAAGATACGGGTGAGCCCTTCGACTGCTTCGTCAACGTCGAGAATACGGCGTGGCTCGGCATAAAGGGACGCGGTCTTGATGTCGGTGGCAAGGATCTCACCATTTCGGTCGATGAGATCTGGACGGGAGGCGGCCACAGAATCCTGGGCGGAAATCCAGGCCCGGGACGGCGCCTCATCCATCTGGGCAAGATAGATCAACCGGCCACCGATGGCCGCGTAAACACAGGCAAAAGCGAGCATGGCGAGATAAACGCGCGATTTGACCGCACTCGACGAAACCGAGCTACGCGCCGCCCTCGGCTGGGTTCGCCGAACCTGGAGAAAGCTCGCTGGTTCTGTTGCCAATGTCATTGCCCCTAAGCCCCTACCTGATCATCGCCGAAGAACCGGCATATCCGCCCATCTGGTCAGCCCCGCCAATCGGCTCCAGAGTCACCGGCCGTGCCGGAAGTTCATCCGGCATGACGATCTGCCGGACTTCCAACGCTTCGAGTTGAAGATACTCGTTGTAGCGTTCGACAAGGTTCTGCAGCCGCTCCGGCTTGTTCAGAACACTCCACTCGGCGCGCAAGTGACGGATTGCATTCCGCTCTTCGTCGATTTGCCGCTGCAGCTCCGCAACCTTCGCAGCGGACTTCGTTGCCGCCATCTTCAGGTCGTAGACGGTTGCCGCACCGATCACGACGGCCACGATGAAAAGGATGTTGAGCACCCGAACCATGTCAGCCCCCTAGTCCATGAAACGCGGCAAGGCGCGGCACACCGGCCGCATGAATGTCGAGCTCGCGCGCCGGAGCCTCTGTCCGCCGCCCTGCCCTCAGCTTCGCAGAGCGCGCCCGCGGGTTTGCATCCGTTTCCATGTCGTGCGCCTCGACAGCCTTGCGCGTCAGATTTTCAAAAGTTGCCGGCGGAACCTCTTCCTCCGGCATGTGGCGCGACCCGCCGCCCCGCGTTTTTGTCCGATCCTGGAAGAACCGTTT
Source organism: Roseibium sp. (assembly GCF_965276855.1). Classification (GTDB taxonomy): domain Bacteria; phylum Pseudomonadota; class Alphaproteobacteria; order Rhizobiales; family Stappiaceae; genus Roseibium. Next base: position 4,184,041 of record NZ_OZ255700.1, on the reverse strand, counting down.
GACGATGCGGTCCTCAAGCGAGTGAAAACTCACCAAAACCAGGCGGCCACCTGGCTTCAGGATGCGTTCAGCAGCGCCCAGCGCCTGAGCGGCCTGATGCAATTCGCCGTTCACATAAATCCGCAGGGCTTGAAATGTCCGTGTCGCCGGATGGATCTGCGCTTTCTTCGGAGAGCGCCCGAGGACTTTCTCGATCAGATTTGCAAGCTCAAGTGTGCGGCTGAACGGCTTTTCCTTGCGCGCATTGTCGATCGCATGCGCGACGGATGGCGCCCGTTTTTCTTCGCCCAAAAGCCCGATGATGCGGATTAGGTCCCGCACGGGCAACTCGTTGACCACGTCGGCAGCAGACGGCCCGGCTTGCTCCATGCGCATATCCAAAGGGCCGTCGCGCAGGAAGGAAAACCCGCGCTCGGCCTGATCCAGCTGCATGGAAGAAACGCCCAGATCGAGGACAACCCCATCAACGCCGTCAAACCCGCTCTCGCGCGCATGAATTTCCAGGTCCGCGAACTGACCAGGCACCAGGATCAGCCGGCCACCGGACTGGGCGACGAGTTCCTGACCGCCGGCAATTGCATCGGGATCACGGTCGATCCCGACCACCGTTGCGCCGCGTTCCAAAAGCTTGCGCGAGTAACCACCAGCCCCAAACGTGCCGTCAACCATCACCTCGCCCGGCTGAGGGTCGAGCCATTCCAGAACCTCGTTAAGAAGAACCGGCACATGACGCTCTGGTCCGCCAGCAGCAAGATCATCCGTCTTGTCGCCGAGCGCCATCATACCGGCTCTCCTTGCGAGGGTGCCGGGAGTTGCCCCGACAGCATTGCGAGTGCGCGCTTTTGGGCCTCTGCGCGATACTCGCGGAACCGCTCTGGTTCCCAGATCTGAAACTTGTAATCCATACCGACAAACGTGACGGTGTCGGAGAGGCTGGCATGGTCGCGGATCATGTCGGAGAGGGTCATACGGCCATCTCCATCGATCTTGATGATTTCGCTGGCACCGAACAGCGCTGCGGCGAGCATGTCATGATCGGGTGTGAGCTTGGCAAACTGCTGGGCGCGGTTCTGAATTTCAGCCACGAGCTGATTGCCTCCGGCGTCGACCGCCGCGCAATGCGCAGATGAAATACAGTAAAGCCCTTCAAACCCATCTCTCGCCAATACCGCGCGGAAGGGTGCCGGGATCGACACGCGACCCTTGGCATCCAGCCGGTTGGTAAAATGCGAAACAAAGCCGGCCATACATCCCCGCTACGGACCCCCGTCCGTGCAATCCCCGAAACAACCCAAAAAAGAAGGAAACGGCCCACCCTGTCAGAACATGCAGATTGCAACGGCAGCTCTTGCCAGCTCGTTAAGTCATGTCCTGAGCCCGTCGAACATGGGCCCGCGCTCCCCATTCTGGGTTAATATGGGATACCATGGGAAATCATGGGCGGTCAATGGAATCTCATGGATTCCTGCAGGATTTGATCGCACACGACCCCGTCGAGCGAAGGTAACGCCAACATGCTTAATGAAGCCTTGACAGAATAGTAGAATCGGAGTCGCAGAAATACGGAGGGTCCGCGCTCCAGCCGTCGGTGCGTGATGTCACCATCCCCAGTTTTCAAAGACTTGTGGATACAAAAAACGCCGCGGAAAATCCGCGGCGTAAGTTTGAGCATGCGCTCTTTGCGGCGCTCAAAGCGCTGAGGGTCAGGACCCAGCTATCTCACAGAAGAAAGTCTGTGTTGCCGAGAGCCCGCAGCTGATCGGCCACGCCGCCCGCATCTGCGACGACCGCGTTCCACTCTGCCGCTGTCAGATTGGCAAGTGACAGATCCTCAGCCTGGATATCTTCCAGCACATAGGTGTGCCCACCATTGTTCTGAACGGTGATTGTCAGATCGGTTCCGACCTCCTGGAGCGAGATGTCATTGACTGACAAGCTGCTGAAATCCAAAAGATCTTCAGAGGCATCAAAGTTGAGCACGGAGACTTCCCGCCCCCAATCCCACGTGATCGCCACCGTATCGGCACCCGACCCAAGGTTGATCGTATCCGAAGCGGACGGAGTAACCGTTGTTGCGGGCGGCGCTGGAACCTCCGAAGTGTCTGATGTATCGGGCGCGTCCGGTGTATCCGGGGTTTCGGTCCCTGGCACGGCACTCACACCTTCACGGACCTGGAACCCGTCAGTCCCTTGGCCGGCCGGCGCTTCCGGCGTCAGCAACGCTTCCCGCGACACCAACGACACATCGTTCTGATCGATCCCGAAAGGGGCTTCCAGATTGTCTTCCATCACCTGATCGAAATGGAACTCCAGATTGCCTGGAATGAGATCTGCTTTTTGAACGCCAGTGAAGGTGAAACTTTGACCACTCGGCAGAACACTGATGACCATTCCAGTCGGCGTATCCTCAACGCTCAAGCGTTCACGCGTGCCGAAATAGAGGAAACTGATCTTCTGTGTTGCCGGATCAAACCCGTTGATCACCTCGGTCTGCCCATATTCATGAGAGCGGATGTAGACCGTGTCGCCATCTCGCGGGCCGATGCCCTTTTCCCAGGACAGAACACCGCCGAGGTCCTGACGCAGGTGCTCGTTGCCGACCACGCCAAAGTTCTCAATGGTGAGATCCGCCAGCTGGACCCCTTGCAGGATCTGCATGTCCGGCCCCCACGGATTGTCGACGATCGGCTCACCGTTCGGGGTCATGTTCAAGATCAGGCCATGAACCGAAGCATTGCCGAAGTCGAGCTGATCCGCGGCCGGGTTAAAGCCAACGATATCATCCTTGCCAAACTCCGCGGCCCATTTGACGCCGCCAAGATCACTCGCTCCGGTCGGAACCGGTGTGTTGGATCCGTCCGCATCATAAATCACATCGAACCCTCCGGTGTCCGGCGTTTCGATGGATTGGCCCAAAAGACTTGCAACCTCATTGAGCGCAGATTCTTCGGCAACCATGAAATTGTTCATCGTCATGTCCGATAGAGACACGCCCGTCAGCACCGTTGTGTTGGCGACCTCGCCGGTAGCCGTGTAGACGGTAACCGTTAGACCGTTTGCCGTATCCTGAATCTCAAGGCGTTCCGCGATGACACCGGCTTCAAGATGAAGCATGTCCCCACCCGCCGGATCAAAATCCGGGATCACACGGGATGGGCTGTTCGGCATGATCATGATCATTTGCGCCCCATCCGGCATATCCGGCATGTCAGGCATATCCGGATTATCGGGCATGTCCGGCGTGCCAGGCCCTGAACCTGATCCCACCTGCGACAGGATTTCCCGGCCGGTTTCCGTGCTCTGGATCGTGAAATTCGAGGCAGACAGATCGCTCAAGGTAACCCCTTGCAGCGTCACGGTCTGATTGTTCGATGCCATCGTGAAAATCACGTTGCCATTGACTTCCGTGACATCGATCGCTTCCGGCCCAAACCAGTCGATGAAGATGGTGTCACTTTGTGGGTTGAAGTTGGACACGACACGATCCGTGCCCCACGCCCAGGTGATCACAACCGAAGCATTTGCCGCCGTGACCCCAGCGGTCCCGTTCCAACTACCCGAATCGGTGGGCGGGGCCGGTGTGGGATCAACAGGGTCCGGGTCAACGGGATCAGGATCAACAGGATCTGGATCCACCGGCACTTCGGGATCGGGCGTTCCGCTATCCTGACCGATCAAACCGAAAATCTTGCTGGCTGTCCCAGAATCCAGGACGGTGAAATTGGAGGGGCTGAGATCAGACAGCTGCACCCCTTGAAGGGTTGTGGTCTGATTGTTGGATGCTACGGCAAACACAACACCGTTTGCCGTCTGGGTAAGCGAGAGATCGGCCGCACCGATCCAGTCAACAAAAATGCTGTCGGTTGCAGGATCAAAGTTCGAAACAACCGTGTCCTGTCCCCACGACCAGGTGATCACGACGTCCGCAGAGCCCTCGTCGACGTCAGCCGATCCGTTGTCTCCGTTTCCTGGCGTCCCCGGGGTGCCTGGTGTTCCGGGCGAGCCGCCGTCTGGCGTTCCAAGTCCTTCGTCCCCGGTTAGGCGGCTCTCATAGAAAGCGATTGCCTCGGCAACGGTCGGGGCATCAAAACCGCCGAACTGCTCCATATATTGCAAAATGGAGGTGCCATATTCATCCGTACTGACCGCCCCGCTTTGCAGAAGGGAGGCTGTCCCCCAGGCGCCCCGCAAGTGGGCTGCGGCCATGATCCCGGTCAATGTCAGCTCAACTGTTACCGTCTGACCATTCTGCGTGTAGGTCGCAGTCTGGCCGATATAGTCGCTTAGCGATTGACCGCTGTTTGCGAGCTGGTTTTCGATGACCTGAAGATTGTAGCCAAAGGCTTCCTGGATCGCGACATCCTGGGCGGCCTTGGTTGTGAAGTCCGAAAAGGAGTTCACGCCGTTCTTCCCCGTCCAGGTCCCATCCCACGTGTTGGTGGCCGCACCGTTTCCATAAAACACCGTGTCGTCGTAGTAGCCGAGATCGATGAGCAGCGCTTCACCGAACTGGAAGCCAACAAACCCAAGCGAGTTCTGAGACTGGTAGGCCATCGCCTCCCATTCGGCATCTGTCAGCTGAGACCAGCTCGAATACTGCGGAAACCGGTCTTGCACCGGGCCGCCAGCCCATTGATCAAGCTGCCAATCCTGAATGACACCAGAGTCGTAACGCTCTCGATCCCATCCCGATTCAAATGCCAGCAATGCGGACAAGAAGTCTTGATATGTTCCGGCCATTTGTTCCCTGCCTTGTGAGTACATAACGATCTCAAACTAGGCAGCGAATTGGCATGAATCATGGGCGCAAAATTAAATAGTAGAGGTATTATTGTGGCGAATATTTCATTATTTGGCAATTTTGAGGCAATGATTACTTGGTAAAACTGATCACAACACTTGAGAACAGATTTCATTCCCGAGAAGTTCAAAATTTATTTGGCTATCGGCTGCATCAGCAGAACACGCGGCTGCGAGCGGTTGCCTTTGGGGACTCTCCGAAGCGCTTCTTATAGGCAACAGAAAACCGCCCAAGATGACGATGCCCTGATAATTCAGCGACGTCGCTGACAGGGAGGTCGCCATTTCGGGCAAGCAACAAATGACGGGCCAGGTTCAGGCGGCACTGCTGCAAATATTGAACAGGTGTGAGGCCCATTTCGCGTTTGAAGACCAGCTGCAAGTTGCGCGGAGTGGTTCCGGCATGATTGCTAAGCTCTATCAGACTGAAATCTTCCCTCATCCGGTCATGGATCATATCAACGGCCCGCTTCAGGATGGCAGGTCCGGACTTTTGCGTTTCATGAGAGAGTAAGACGGAAGCCGTGTTCTCTTGTACCTCAAGCAGAGAAACGATCAGTTCTTCTTCGAGATACAGTTGGGACGTGCGGTTGTCTGATCCAAACAGCTCTCCATTCTCAGCAGCATGAACCAGCCCCCACAGTTTGCGCATCCATTGGTGTGCTTCCGGTCGTTTCAGAAGAAATTCCGGCGCAAACCGCAGCTGGGCGCCCAAATCCATACCCGCGATACTAGAGGCAACGTCGTCCACAAACTGCCGATCAATCTGAACCAGCAATTGCTCGCAACCCGAATGCCAGCGCATCACCGTATGGCGGTCAGGATTGAGGATGGAGGCTGTCTGCGTGTTAGACGCCACGGCCTGGCAGCCGTTGGTGATTTCGGCAGCACCGGTAAGCGGGATCTGGATCAGAAAAAATCGGGTCAGCTCGCCCGGCTCAATCGTCACGTCACCGCCATAGCGTAGGTAATTGAGCGAGACATGCTCTCCGGTAACCCGGTGCTGGCAGGCGTCGAACCTGTCATCGGAGGATTGCCGCTCCAGCTTATGACTACAGAAGTGGCGCGCAACGATGTCCCGGGCCGCATCAACATCTAAGGTCTGAAAGCGGCGGAAGTCACTCAGCGGTGGGGGCCTTTGCGGTTGAACCATCATATCCGAATGATGCCTCCGGCTTTACCGCAGGATCAAGCGTTCTCGCTGCTGCAATGCGGCAATTCGCAGCTCTCATCAAACTAATTTCGTAATCTGGATAAAAAGTCCGGGCCTTTCAGCGTTAGCCTGATCCTGTCTTGAAAGAGAGGGGACATAAAAATGCAGAACGGAGCCGGGATTACCGCATCCAAAGACGGGCTCGACGGCGTCAGCTGGAACGTCGTTGGCCACACATACACACCCAAGGTCCACAGCACCAACGCCTTCATCTGGCATGCCGTGGTGCCGGCGGAAACGTTCGTACCGCCGCATATTCACCCGACCCAGGACGAATGGATCGTCATGCTGGAGGGGGAACTGGAGGTCGAAATGGGTGGCAACGTCCATAAGGCAGGTCCAGGCGACACGGTGCGCATGCCCATGGGCGAAGCCCACGGCATTTTCAATCGGTCCGGCAAGACCGCGACCTGCGTCTTCGGCGTCGCGCCAGCCCGGAAGCTCTTCGATTTGTTCGGCGCCTTGAACGGTGTCACGGATCCGGAAGAACTCGTGCGCCTTTCCGCTTTGCACGAAGTTGATTTCCTACCCCCGCCCGATCAGGCCTGATCGCCGCGCATTCTGGAGGGGAAGACATGACAAAACGGAAAACAGTCGCCGTCATTGGTGGCGGCGTGAGCGGTCTTGCGGCTGCCAAAGCCTTCGACGAACGCGGTCACCGTGTTCTCGGATTTGAACGAAGTCACGATTTCGGCGGGGTCTGGGAGCTGTCCCGGTCCTATCCGGATGTGCAGACCCAATCACCAAAAGATCTTTACCGGTTCACCGATCTGCCAATGCCGGACGACTATCCGGAATGGCCGAAGGGTCCTCAAGTCCATGCCTATGTTCATGCTTATGCGAAGAAACACAATCTGGCGCGTTTGTTCCGGCTGAACACGACAGTTCTATCCATGGACCGGCGGGCCGGCGGTCAGCAGGGCTGGACCTTAAAGCTGGAAGCAGCGGGCAAAACCTGGACCCAGGATTTTGACTTTGTCGCTGTGTGCACAGGTCAGTTTTCGGACAAGAACATCATCTCCCACCCGGGACAGGAGGCCTTTGTCCAGACTGGCGGACAGGTCATGCACAGTTCGGACTACACGGACAGCAGCTTAGCGGCCGGCAAAAACGTGGTCGTGCTAGGCGGTTCAAAATCAGCCACGGACATTGCGGTCAATGCCGCCAAGAACGGCGCAAAATCGGTGACACTGGTCTACCGCGAACCGGTTTGGCGTGTGCCGTATTTCATTGGTGGCATCAACTTCAAGCGGCTGTTGTACATGCGGGCGCAGGAGCTGCAATTCAACGGCTGGAACCCGTCGATCACCGGCAAGATCCTGTCCGCGCTGTTCAAGCCGCTCATTTGGGCCAATTTCCGCGGATTGGAAATGATGCTCAAAACCCAGTTGAAGCTGAAAAAGTGGGACATGGTACCGGATGTGCCGATCGAGAAGGACGCCTCTTGTTCCCTGCCGATCGTGACGCCGGGCCTCTTCGAAGGCTTCGAAGCCGGGACGATCAAGCCGGTACGGGGAACCATCGACCATTATGAGGACGGCCATGCGGTGTTGACCACCGGGGACCGGGTGCCCTGTGATGTTTCGGTTCTTGCTGTTGGCTGGAAACTGGGCGTGCCTTATCTCGCCAAAGGGTATCAGGACAAGCTGATCGAGCCGGATGGCCAATACCGTGTCTACCGCTTGTCAGTGAACCCGGATCTGCCCGACATGGGCTTTGTCGGTTTCAACTCCAGTTTCTGCACAATCCTGTCGGCGGAAATGATTGCAAACTGGCTGGTGCGCTTCGCAGACGGTCAGCTCGCAAATCAGCCAACTGACAGGCAAATGCGGGACAACATCGACATGATGCTCGGTTGGCGGCGCAAGGAGCGGCCCGCTGCACAGGTCTATGGCGGCCTGTGTTCGGCCCCGTTCCACTTCCGGCACTTCGATGAGCTGCTGGCGGATATGGGCGCCACAAAGACCAAACGATCCAATCCGCTTGCCGAACAGTTCTCCTATCCGAATGCGGATGCTTATGGCGGATATCTCGCCAGCACGCCGCAATATATGGCTGGATAGAGTAAAGGAATAATGCCAGTCGGCCTATAAGCCGGGTTCTGTATGGCCCACGCCAATCCGTAGATCTGCGCGGACGTGACAGCCATTCATCTGGGACGCCTGTTGCCAGACGCCTCACGCAACCAACCCGGACAACTGGCCTGGAAACCGGCCTGGGCCTTGGATTGCTCCAGGGTCCGCGTTGTCCCTATTCGGTCTTGCTCCCGGTGGGGTTTACCGTGCCGCCGCTGTTACCAGAGGCGCGGTGGGCTCTTACCCCACCCTTTCACCCTTACTCCGGCAAAGCCGGAGCGGTTTGCTTTCTGTGGCACTTTCCCTAAGGTCGCCCTCGCCGGGCGTTACCCGGCACCGTGTCTCCATGGAGCCCGGACTTTCCTCCCCCGCGGCCTTTCGGCACTTGCGGCAGCGGCTGTCCGGCCGACTGGCGCTCCGGGACTTAAGTTGCTTTTAAAACAAGGTCAAGCGAGCCGCCATGCAATCCCCGCTTCTCCATCAAGCTGCTTTCAGCATCTTGTAGGCAACGGACGGCAAGAAGCGGTGCAAGGTGTAAAGGACCGGAACCCGGCCCAGCCGGATTTCATCTTGTCCAGCCGACAGCCCTCGGACGATGGTTTGGGCAGCATCGAGAGCTGACAACGCGGACTGTTCCCGTCCGGCAGCCATGCGCGTTCTCAGGAGATCCGGCACGATGTCCGTAACGCCAATGCCGGTCTTTTCAAGTTGATACCGTAGGCTGCGGGCAAACGCCGACAACCCGGCTTTCGTTGCACAATAGACCGGTGTCGATTGCTTCGGCACCCGGCCCAGCGCCGATGTAACGAAGGCAACGCGTGCAGATGCCGCTTGTTTCAAGAGCGGCAGCAGATCTGATGTCAATTCGATCGGCGCTTGCAAGTTGATCGACATCTCAGCTTCGACAAGCTCAGGCGACGCACTGCCAATCGCAAAATCGACCGCTTGTTGAATACCGGCATTGTTGATCAGGAGGTCGATCGGCCGATCCAGGTCATAAATTCCTTCAACAAACCGGCGCCGGTCGCCCGGGTCCGTCAGATCAAGGCAAAAGGAGTGCACTTTGCCATTGTCTTCTGCGGCCCGAAGTGCACTTTCCGTCCGCCCGCAAATGATCACGCGATGTCCGGCATGCCCATAAAGACGGGTCAGCTGCGCCCCAAGACCGATGCCGCCGCCGGTAATCACGATTGTCTTTTCAGTACTCATGTCTTTTGTCTCCTGATAAAACTTTGACAGGAGCGATACCGATTTTAAGCTGGGCACTGCATTAACCCGGTTAAGAAGCGCGCTGCTTGCCGCGGCGGGCCCGAATGCGCGAAAGCGCGACCGGCGTAATCCCGAGATATGAGGCGATATGATATTGCGGCAATCTGGGAGCAAGATCTGAAAAGTCGTCCAGAAATGCCTCATATCGCGCACCCGCATCCTGAAGAAGAAAAGACGCTTCCCGCTGCTCCTTCTTGAGCGCCAGCATGGCAACGGACCGGCTCAACAACCGTTCCCAGTGGATGTCGGCCTCAATCTGCTGGCGCACAAACTCCATCGGCAAGGCAATTGTGACTGTGTCTTCCAACGCCTGTGTGAAAAACGGGCTCGGCACACCGGAAAGGAATGTCGACAGGCTGGTTACCACGCTGCCCGCAGCGACGAAGTTCTTGTTAAACTCCTTGCCGTCATCCGTGAGGTAGAAAAAACGCACCAAGCCCGATTGGATGAAATAAAGGACGTCGGGCCGATCGCCGGCGGAAAACAGAACATCATCAGCCTGAAAACGCCGGACCACCGAAGCGTCCAAAGCTACGTCGGCACTTTGAGCCGGCAAACCACCGCTTTGCCGGAGCCACCCATTGAACATGGTCACTGGCGACTGGGTCATGTCTATCCCGTTTTCTCCCATCACGCGCCAACCAGATGGTGCTTCGAAGGGACTGATAAAACACCAAACAGGGCGGATTTATGCGCCGCGATTTAGCTGCATGTCTAGTCGCGCATTGCCCATCACGCCCCCTCACCTCACCAACACGTTTTCTTGACCCACTCAAAAATCGGCTGACTACAGCCATTCCTGACGGAAAGTATATTTTTGACTACTGAGTACAGAATACCTATCTGTGGTCTGGCAATCGCGCCACTCGATGGAGAATTCAATGACTGACTTTCAATTGCACACCAAGGAAACAGCCCCGGAAGGCGGCGCTGAACTTCTGGAAAGATCTGAAAAGGCATTTGGCCGGATCCCGGGCCTGCACGCAGTGATGTCTGAGTCGCCGCAACACCTTGAGGCTTATCAAAAGCTTCATGAGCTGTTCCAGCAGACAAGCCTCTCAACGGTCGAACAAAACGTCGTTTGGTTGACCATCAACGTCGAGCACGAGTGCCACTACTGTGTTCCGGCTCACACTGGAATTGCACACATGCAAAAGGTGCCGCAGGACGTAATTGATGCGCTGCGCGACAACACACCGCTGGCGGACCCGCGTCTGGAAGCCCTTCGTGACTTCACGCTGAAGGTTGTGCGTCAACGCGGGCATGTCAGTGACGCCGATGTCCAAACGTTTCTTGACGCCGGCTTTACCAAACGCAATGTGCTCGACATCATTCTTGGGCTGGCCCAGAAGGTCATGTCGAACTATGTCAATCACCTTGCAGAAACGCCGGTCGACAAGGTGTTCGAAAAATTTGCATGGACACCGCCGGCTCGCGAAGCTGCAGAATAACCCCGTCCCCGGCCGGCATCTTGCCGGCCGGGCCGCAAATCGATGATCGGATATGGCAGGAAGACCGAAGAGTTTTGATGAAGAGGCCGCAATGGACGCGTTTGTCGACGTGTTCTGGACCAAGGGCTACGGCGGGACATCCGTAGATGACCTGCAATCAGCTGCCGGCATCAAGCGCGGCAGTTTCTATGCCTCCTTCGGGAGCAAGGACGACGTCTTCCAAACCGTAATGGACCGATACTGGAATGGTGTCACTGAACCCGGCCTGTCCAATCTGGAACCGGCTGAAACCGCGATTGATGGAGTCGCAGATTTCTTGCGCCATGTCGGCCGTTTCATGTCGGAAAACCCGTTCCGAGGGTGTTTACTGCTGTCATCCGCAGGCACAAGCACGTCCAAAGTTGAAGCGTCCGAAGCCGTTTCGGAGCGTATGGCACATTTGGAAGCCCGGCTCACAGAACGTCTGCAAACCGATCCAGACCTCCCTTTGGATCGTGCACGCGAACTGGCGGCTTATGTCCTGACGATACTTCTCGGCCTCAACGCGATGGCGCGCACGGGACACGATGGCAACTCGATCCGAGCTGCCGCAGAATTCGCAGCAAGCTCCCTGCACAAAACACTCTGATTCACCGACGAATTGGCGGCGTCCTGACGGAGCATTTGAGACGTTAGTCAGGCCACGTCTTTGGAAGTTTATCTTCGAAGCGTGGATCGGTCATTAACTCTATGTACTCATCAATGCGGTGATCTTCGCCGAAATCAATCCCCTTGGGATTCATCCAGATTGTCTTCCCAACATGTTTAAACCGCAAAAAGCCAGGCGGGACATGACACACCGTGTCATCTGAACGACATAAGTTCAGCACACGATCGGTCCCATCGAGCTTGGAGACACCACGGCATGTTTTTGGCGATGCAAATGCAATCGTCGGCAACCCTAATGACCAGCCAACAATCTGTGCAGAAGCAGCACCGAGACTATGTCCAATTACAAGTTTCAATTTCTGAGGTTTTGCAAATGCGTAAACATACTGAGCATGCTCGAGAAAGCCTGCGTGCCACTTTACGCCACTGTCGCCGCTAACCACCGAAAACCCATGGGTCTCGGAACCATCGCGATCGAAAACATCAAAGTTGAAGTCAAACCAGTCACTGAATTCATTGGTCCCCGGAATGACCAGAATTCCACCTTTCAAAACGTAAGCCTGAACGCCGTTAATGTCGATTTGCTCATCAACATCAAGAGCCCCGGGATCGTTATAGACCTCTTTCAATAAGTGCGCCGCGCTCAATAATTTCATAGCATCACCCAAAAAATGAACTGTGTGCAGATCAACTATCGGTGTTTCCGAAAAAACCCATCATACACTTAAAAATATACATTAATATATTTTGCAATCAATCTCTACGATGCCTCATGTTATTGAGAGAGGCGCATGGAGCACACTAAGTCCGTAATAATACCGCATCGCACCATCTTCATTTTCCTGTCATTCTCAGGGCATTAACCTTGGGAAGATGGATTACAATGCGGGGACGCATTTATGAAACATGCGGTCAAGGCGGCGGAAGCTGCCGAAATGATACCGGACGGCTCTTCCTTGCTGATCGGCGGCTTTATGGGTGTCGGAACGCCGCATCGGCTGATAGATGCACTGGTCGAACGCGGTGCCAAAGACATGATCGTGATCGCCAACGACACGGCCATGCCGGGCAAAGGGATCGGCAAACTGATCACCTCCGGCTGTGTGTCCAAGGTAATCGCTTCGCATATCGGCCTCAATCCTGAAACACAGCAGAAGATGATTTCCGGTGAGATCGAGGTGGATCTCGTCCCTCAGGGCACGCTGGTGGAACGGATTCGTGCGGCCGGTGTTGGACTTGGCGGCATTCTGACCCCCACCGGCATCGGAACGCCTGTCGAAAACGGCAAGCAAACCGTTACGGTCAACGGCAAGGACTATCTCCTGGAAGAACCGCTTGGCGGGGATTATGCGCTGATTGCCGCGCATCAGGCCGATTATGTCGGCAACCTCGAATATTCGCTGACCGCGCATAACTTCAACCCGATCATGGCCATGGCCGGTGCGACCGTGATTGCCGAACCTCAAACGATTGTCCCGGTCGGCGTCATCTCGCCGGATTCCGTCAAGACCCCGGGAATTCTGGTGGATCACTTGTTGGAGAGGGCTCACTGATGGATGCCAAGGAAATCATCGCCCGCCGGGTTGCCCAGGAAATCCAGCCGGACACGCTGGTCAATCTCGGGATCGGTCTGCCCTCAATGGTCGCCAATTACCTGCCGAAAGAAGTGCACGTCTTCTTCCAGGCGGAAAATGGCGTGATCGGACTTGGAGCACGGCCACCGGAGGGCATGGAGGATCCCGACCTCACCGATGCGGGCGGCGGATTTGTGACAGCGGTTCCGGGCGCGGCGTCGATCGACAGCGCCATGAGTTTCGGCCTGATCCGCGGTGGCCATCTCGACACGACTGTACTCGGCGGCCTTCAGGTCGATGAACGGGGTTTTCTGGCAAACTGGATGATCCCGGGAAAGATGGTGCCGGGCATGGGCGGCGCGATGGATCTGGTCGCCGGTGCAAAGAACGTGATCGTTGCCATGGTTCATACCGCGAAGGGCAAACCGAAGATCCTTCACGAATGCCAGTTACCGCTGACAGCCCAGCGCCGGGTCAGCCTGATCGTCACTGAAATGGCCGTGATTGAACCAACAGAAGAGGGACTTCTCCTGAAAGAAGTCGGGCCAGGTGCCAGCGTCGATGATGTTATTTCGGCAACAGAAGCCAGCCTGATCATTCGGGGCGACGTGCCGCAAATGAAGCTCGCCTGAACAACCAACAGCCGCCCAAGACGGCAACATGACTAGACATCAGCGGCGTTGCCGTCCAGGTCAGGGTTATAGGTATATCTTCAGATGCGAGGCGGCTCGGAACACCCCTAAATTCGGGGCATGATCCAATCCGTGATAACCGTCCTTGGCGGGCTCGGCCTGTTTCTTCTGGGCATGCACCTCATGACCCGGGGATTGCGGCAGCTCGCGGGAAACCGGCTCCGCCAGTACATTCAAAACTCAACCAGCACGCCCGCAACCGGCGCCCTCTCCGGCGCACTGGCAACAGCCTTGTTGCAGTCTTCAAGTGCGACCACCGTCGCGACCGTTGGTTTCGTCAGTGCAGGGCTTATGACGTTTCCGCAGGCCCTTGGCGTCATCTTCGGGGCAAACATTGGCACCACGATTACGGGCTGGATGGTCGCCCTCCTCGGCTTCAAGCTCAAGATCGGCCTGCTCGCGCAGCCTTTGATCTTTTTCGGTGTTCTTTTGCAGCTTTTCGGCCGTGACCGCTGGCAACCCTTCGGGTTGGCCATTGCCGGGTTTGGCCTTCTGTTCGTCGGCATCGATACATTGACCCAGGGCTTTTCCATTCTGGAAGGCCGTATCACTCCGGATGATTTTCCCGGCGACACCTTTTTTGGACGCGTTCAACTGGTCCTGATCGGGGTGGTGATTACGCTCATCACCCAATCCTCAAGCGCAGGTGTTGCAACAGCACTGGCAGCCCTGACGGTTGGAGCAATTTCCTTCCCGCAGGCTGCCGCCCTTGTCATTGGGATGGACGTAGGAACTACAGCGACCGCAGCGCTCGCAACCGTCGGCGGATCGGTCGCATCCCGCCGCACAGGATTTGCGCACGTCGTTTATAATCTGATGACCGGTTTGATCGCGTTTTGCCTCCTGGTGCCGCTTGGCTGGCTGTACGCGGCCGCCGGGCCGCACATAGACCCCCAGATAGCGCTGGTCGGTTTCCATACAGTGTTTAACCTCATCGGTGTCTTGGCCGTCCTTGGCGTGACAAAGCACTTCGCGCGGTTGATCATCTGGCTGATCCCGTCCAAGGGAGAAGACCCGGCCGAGCGGTTGGATGATCGCCTCTTGAAAGATCCGGAAGCCGCTTTGGATGCCGCGCGCGCAGCCGTTCAGGATCAGGCAAAACTGCTTTTCGGAGCAGTCTCAGATGCGCTTGGGGCGGAGCCAAGGGAAATCCGGCCGGTTTCTATTGATGCATTTGAACAGACGAACACATCCCTCCGGTCCTATTTGGATCGCATCAAGACCGGGCAAGAAGATCCTGCCGCCAATGCAGACCACATTCACCTTTTGCACGCACTCGACCATATGGACCGGCTGACCGACCGGCTCCGCCAGAGCGACCGGATCGAGACGATCCGAACAACAGAGCTCCTCTCCCGTTTCGGACACCAGCTTTCCGGCCTCGCGGGACGTTTCAATGACGCTAAGGGGGACCCTGCCGTTTCCGCCGAATTTGATGCGCTTCGGCAGGCATTTCGAGAAGAACGCCGGCTCACCCGGGAAAACACCTTGAACCAGGCCGCCAACGATCAGGTTGGGTTGGAAGAAGCCATCGCCCGTGTCGACAGTATCCGCTGGCTACATCGTTCCACCTATCATTTATGGCGGATCTCGGTGCATCTCGTGGACGGAAGAAACGGCGAGGCTCCCAAGACCGACGCGCGTCTTGAGATGGAGTTGGATAAAACCTGACCACATATCCGATCCGGCTTCAGCCTCGGCGCGCGCTCAATTGATCGGACAACGCCCGAACGCCGCCACGAATTTGATCCTCTGTTGCCCCGGCAAATCCGATAATCAATCCAGGCTCAGGTGCTGCATCCAGATAACAGACGGACAACGGTGAGACGGAAAAACCGCGGGCTTGCATGCCGCGCGCGACCTTCCGATCATCCAAGTCTTCGTTAAAGCGGACAGTCACCTGCACATTGCCGAGCGGCAGCTCGACAGATACGGCATTGCCCAGTTCTTCTTTGAGCGCCGCGACGAGGTCGTTGCCCCGTTGCTGGTAGACGGACCGGATCCGTTTCAGGTGCGCCCGGTAATGCCCGCTGTCGATGAAGTCGGCGAGCGCGATCTGGGCATGCACATTGGCCAGCTGCCCCATGTTCCGAAAAACTCCCGCCAAAGGACCACTTAGGTCCTCCGGCGCAACGGCATAAGACACCCGAAGCCCCGGCAGCAGGCTCTTTGAGAAGGTGCCGAGATAGATCACCTCCCCACCCCCTGCGAGCCCTTGAAGCGCAGCCACCGGGCGGCCTTCAAAAAGAAACTCGCTGTCGTAATCGTCTTCCAGAATTGTCGCGCCCATTCGGGACGCGTTCTCGATCAAGGCGAGCCGCCGGGCGAGCGGCAACCGGGCCCCGAACGGATACTGATGAGAGGGGGTGACATAGATCAGACGTGGGTGCGGGCTTTCATTCTCGAGGCCATCCGGCAGAACCCCATACTCATCCACCGGCAAACCCCGGATGTTCAATCCAGCGCCATGAAAGGCTGTTCGCGCGCCCATATAGCCTGGATCCTCAATCCAGGCCGTATCGCCAGGATCTGAGAGAGCCTGGGAAATGCCCGCAAGCGCCGCCTGCATTGAGGGAACGATCAGGATCTGGTCCGCTGTGGCACGGACGCCGCGCTCACTTGCAAGATAATCCGCAAGGATCGCTTTCAAAGCCGGATAACCCGATGGATGCTGATAGAGCAGATCGGGCGTCCGAACCGTTCGCACAGCTCTGCGCAGACAGCGTGCCCAGTTTTCATAGGGAAAGATATCCAATGCAGGCGCACCCGGCTGAAGCGCTTCATGGCGCTGACCCCAGCTGTCGCCACGCAGGTTCTTCGCGAGCTGGTTCCCCCGTTTGGAAAGCCCGCGCGGAGGCACAGTGATTGAGCTTTGTATTTGGGTGCCATCAGGTGCGGTGCCGCCAACAATCACTGGCGCAACGCCTGCACTTACCTCCACAATCCCCTCGGCCTTTAAAAGCTCATAGGCCGTGTTGACCGTGTTCCGCGAAATCCGTTGTTGCTGCGCAAAACTGCGTGACGATGGTAAACGCATGCCCGCTTTCAAGCGCCCCTGCCCGACCGCCTCGCGCAACGCTCTGTAAATTTGCTGGCTGAGTGGAACAGACGATGACCGGTCCAGATCACAGACACCTTCGAGCAGTTCTGGTACTTTCATTTTTTCAAAACCGGACCTTTCTATGGAGCCAGATTATCGATCATAACCGGCATACACAAGAACGCGATCCGAGAAGAACCAATGAAACACGAAAAACCCGATCTGCCCCCATACGCCAAAATCCGGCAAATGAACCGGGGCGGGTACGACAAGGATCTGGCATACGAAATTCTGGATGCCGGTCTGGTCGCGCATTGCGGCTTCATCCATGAAGGACGCCCGATGGTTATCCCGATGGTCTACGCACGCATCGGCGACAAGCTCTACATTCATGGGGCCAGCACCACTCGGATTATCAAGGACAACAAGGCCGGTGTCCCTGCAAGCCTCGAGGTAACCCTGTTGGACGGCCTGGTGTTTGGCCGGTCCGCTTTCCATCACTCCATGAACTTTCGGTGTGTGATCGTTCATGGGACCGCGCGTCTTGTAGAAGATCTAGAAGAAAAGAATATCGCCCTTGCGGCGATTACCGATCACATGGCCCCGGGCCGGTGGGCGGAATGCCGCGAGATGTTGCCGAAGGAACTTAAAGCCACGGGTGTGTTGGTTCTCGATGTGGAGCACATGAGTACCAAGGTACGCACAGGCCCTCCGGTCGACGATCCGATTGATATCGGCACGGACATTTGGGCCGGAATAGTCCCGGTCGCCACCGGTTTCGGCCGACCCTATGCAGCAACGGATGTACCGGACGGGATTGAGCCACCGGCTTCCATTCTGGCAGCACGTCAGAAATTTGCCTGACCAAGAAGCTGAAAAAAGAAAAACCCCGCTGCGCCGGCAACGGGGTTTTCAATGCCCACGAGTGACCGCCCTGTCACTAGTTAGCTGGACGCCAGGATCCGCTGTACTTTTTTGCAATAGCGGCGGCTGATCGGGTTCATGCGCTTGGCATAGTGACCAGCGTTGTAACGCAGAATGGTTCCGCACAAATCGCCATTGGCCCGTTCGTGTGCGCCTGCGAGGTACTTCATCCCCCACTCGAGATTGGTCTCCGGGTGGTAAAGCGCTTTAGTGGATCCGCGATACCCCATACCGCGCGCTGTCGCCGGCTTGATCTGCATCAGGCCAACTTCGCCAGCAGCCCCGCGGGCCCGTGAATTGAAGTTGCTCTCGACCTCAACAACCGCTTTCGCGATCTTAATCGGCACGCCATGCTTCTTGGCTGCCTTGCGGATGAGGCTCGCATATTTGTCTTTGCGGGGATTTCCCGTCTTGGTGGCTTTTGCGCCTGAGGAAAGCGATGCAAGATTGCGGTTGCCGCCGTATTCATTGAGCACAGTCCGCGGATCAGCAGCGATGGCTTGCGCCGGGATCATGAGAGTTTGGGCGAAAACACACAGCGCCCCAGTAGCTATTTTAATCGACCGTAACATTCGTCCAGCCCGTTTGGTTTTTGATGTAAGGTTTTCGGAGCGGAGAAATGGCCGAGCTATGGGACGAAATTTTGCACTGCAAAATCACGAATTATTACAATATATTTCAGAATTTTACTGATTTTTGCATCGCAACATCAGAAGAGTCTGCAATTTGTGTCAGAGCTGTGACACATCGCAGACCAAACCGGGGCACAGTTGTGCAAATTGTGCCCGCCACTTTCATCAAGGATTAACGGACGGAAATGGGCCTCATCCGAACTACACAAAACTTGGTTTAGCCAGACCTATTTCAAAGATGGCAGCTTGGATAGAAGGTTGTGAAGCGTTTCGATGGTTGAAGCGTCCACTACGCCGTCAACTTTCTCGGGGCGGAAGTGGCGCTGAAAGGCCGTCACCACCTCACGCGTACGGCGATCAAAGCGGCCATTGATGTCGACTTCGTATCCATAAAGCGCCAGCATGGACTGCAACGCTTCTACGGGCTGGCCTTCTTCACCCTCCTGCATGAAGAGCCCGGAACCAATAGGTTCTGGCTCCACGTAATGACCAACGCCGGCAGCAGCCAGCTTGTCCCAAGGGAACAATTCACCTGGATCTTCTTTGCGGCTTGGAGCGATGTCGGAATGCGCCAGAACCATCCACGGATGGATTTGATGCCGGGAACACACATCAGCGCAAAGCGCAATGACCGCCTCTATTTGAGGCTCGGCGAAGGACCGATAACCGAATTCATGTCCAGGATTGACCATTTCAATGCCGATCGACCTTGAATTGATGTCCCGCTCGCCCTTCCAAAAACTCTTCCCGGCATGCCAGGCACGCCGGGCTTCCGGGACGCATTGCAAAATGGAGCCATCTTCCTGCACGACATAATGTGCGGAAACCTCAGAACGCGGATCACACAGTCTTTGTAGAGCCTCTTCCCCGGTCTGCATCCCAGTGTAGTGCAGGATCAGCATATCAATCGGCGCATCCGCCGCACGGTCTCCATGGTTCGGAGAAGGATGAACACGTGCCTTGACGCCGGTATCAGTCGCAACGCTCATATGCCCCTTTCCGCGCAAATCTGCGCCCATGCCTCATTCAATGCGGCCAGGCGGTCATTGGCGATCCGGACAAATTCTTCCGGGACTCCACGGGCGATAAGCCGGTCAGGATGGGTTTCTTGAACTTCCCGCCGGTAGTGAGCTTTTAATTCAGCATCACTGGCCTGCACACCTATCCCCAACACTTCATACGGATCACCGTCTTTGCGGACATGGCGGGCAAGAACTTTGGAAAACTCTCGCTCATCCAGCCCAAAAACCTTAGCCACTTCCGAAAGGTAGCTTATTTCGCTCTGGTGCACGACGCCGTCAGCTTTGGCAATGTGAAAAAGGCCATCCAGAATATCGAGCAGGGTTTTGCGATCATAGGGAAAAAGGTCGGCGAGCTTCTTCGCGTAAACATCGAAACCGGCAACATCTTCTTGGGCAAGATTGAACAGCCGTGCGACGTTTTTTTCCTCGTTCGACGGAACATCGAAGAGTTCTCGAAAAGCAATAACTTCATCGGCCGTTACAACACCGTCAGCCTTGGCCATCTTTGCCGAAAGCGCGATCATCGCGACTGTAAAACCGACTGTATTTGCTCCCTCTGGCCGTGCCAAAACGAGCTGCACAAGCCTGTCGACAATCTGCGCACCGCCAGATCCAATTGCACCGACAATACTCCCGATGCTGCTCCAGACGCTCACACGTAAACTCCCTTAAGGGTTCGATTGCCGATCATTCAGCTCCAACCCGGAGCAGCAGGAATCGCCGGGGTCGGGTATAAAAAGTCTTCTAACTGCACATGATGGTTTTGGCTAGCTGGACCCAGAAGCCTATCCATTCTGCGGATTCCAGTCTCATCGCTTCCTGCTTTGTTTGGCGCGGCCTTTGGAACGATTGGAAAACAACACTGATTCATGATGGTTAAAGACTTTTGCCCTACTTTGGTGCAACCGTGTATCCGAAATGGTGCCGAGCTGGATGGCCACGTCACTTGTCAGAAGTAACATTGTTATATTTTTGATATCCATGTCGCTGGTAATGCTTCTGGCTGCAGGCGTCTACGCGAGCAATCGGCTATTGACCCATTGGCTGCTGGTCAAGGGCCTGGAACAGACCTATGCTGCGTGGGCAGATACGGTCTACGACACCTTACAACCGCGTGAAGTCCGGGACACAGCAGTCCTGCCGCAGACCCTCGATGGACTGCGTATGACTTTGACAAGTGATGGGCGATCAAACGCGTATCACGAACAAGTCGATACGTTACAGAATTCGTTGAAATCCGGTCATGCGCCCGCCGGTGTCCTTCACTTTTCCATATTGCCATCCGCCATGGAAACCCGCGAAGGGCCGCAGTCTGCTGCCTGGGAATCCCCTGAGTGGGAAGAGAAAAGCCTCTTCCTGGCGCCGCAAACACTGACGGATGCAAAGGTTGCGGCGTTAAGTTCACCTCGAATTCTGGCCATTCCCGACATGAATACAGTCGGGCAATTCGGGAACAAAGCGGTCATCGTGTATCCGGCCAAGGATGCGAATTCGCGTAGTCTGATTGCCCTGGTCAGCACAGCGACCATCATGAAAAGCCTTGCCCCCCTGCTCTTTTCAGTGAGTGCGGCAATCGGAGGCTTGTGTCTCATATCCTTTTTGTTCGCCGGCATTCTGCTTTGGATGCGTTTTCGCGAACAGCTGCAGACCAGCAAGAATATTCAATATCTTGCTCACCATGACACCTTGACTGGACTGCCCAACCGGGCGGTGTTCAATGCCCGTTTGAGCGAGGCACTCCGTTTTGCCCAGGCGAAGGCGTCCAACATCGGTGTGATGATCATCGATGTGGACAAGTTCAAGGAAATCAATGACACGCATGGGCATGGAATCGGTGATGTCTTCCTCCAAATCATAGCGGACCGACTTAAGGGCGTTTTCAGCGGGCATCTGGTTGCGCGTCTGTCAGGTGATGAATTTGCGGTGATGCTGACTTCTGTGTCGGACACAGGACGCATGACGAGGCTGGCGGCAGACATGATCAGCGCGACAGATCCGCCCTGCAACATCGACGGCCGCGAAATCAAGATCTCTCTGTCCATCGGACTGGCACGCGCCACCGATGGATCTTGGCGGTCTTCCCGCCTGCTTCATTGCGCGGATCTTGCGCTTTACCGGGCCAAGCACGAAGGCCGGTCAACCTTTTGCTGGTATACTCCAGACCTCGATGCAGAGGCTCAAAAAAGAAAAGAGATCGAGCAAGGACTGATCAAGGCTCTGAAATTCGATCAGCTCAAACTGAAATACCAGCCGCAATACGCCCTGAACGACGGTTCCTTGAAGGGATATGAAGCGCTCATTCGCTGGGAGCACCCGATAAAAGGCATGATGCGCCCGGATTCCTTCATCCCGATTGCCGAGGACACTGGGCTGATTGAAGACATCGGAAACTGGGTGCTGGAACAGGCCTGCAAGGAAGCTGCGCTCTGGACCAATTCCAACAGGCGGGTCGCCATCAATATGTCTCCGGCCCAGTTTGCGGCCGGCGAAACCCAAAAGCGGGTGGCGCGCGCCCTCCAAACCTCGGGCCTGGATCCGAAACGCCTCGAAATAGAGATCACGGAAAGCCTGCTGATTTCCAATACGGACGCCGTTGTTCATACGCTCCGGCAAATCCGGGACATGGGCGTGTCAATTGCGATGGATGACTTTGGAACCGGGTATTCATCGCTCAGTTATCTAAGCCTTTTCCCCTTCGACAAGATCAAGATCGACAAAGCCTTCATCCAGGATCTTGGCAAGGATGCGAGCACGGACGCTATCGTTACGTCTATTGTCGGCCTTGGCCGCTCCCTGGATGTCACGATCACGGCAGAAGGGGTTGAAACCCAGGAACAGGCGATCCTGCTTCGTGCGGCAGGGTGCGACCTTGTCCAAGGATACCTTTATGGAAGACCTGACGATGTTCAGGTCCATGAGTCTAACCAGGCCGAAATGACAGCCAAAATCCGGCCGAACACAAAGCCATGGACAACACGCCCTGCGCGGCCTCGCTCAAATGGCCCGGCTGGCGTAACCGCACCGGCAAAAGTGGTTGCCGCGCCGCAGCAACCAGACCAAGTCAGCAGTGGCAAGTCCCCCAAGGAAGTGGCGGATGATCCGCCGGTAGCTTTAGCAGGCTCCTGAGACCAGCTAGTCAGGCTGCGCCTTGCTTCTGCCGTTGAGTTTTCCGTTCCGAATAGCGATCCACCAGGTAATCCGAGCGGCCCCGCACGAGCAGCGTGAATTTCATCAGTTCTTCCATGACATCAACAACCCGGTCGTAGAGTGGTGAAGGCAACATGCGGCCGTCATCATCAAACTGGGTGTAGGCCTGTGGGACCGAAGACTGGTTCGGAATTGTGACCATCCGCATCCACCGGCCCAGGATCCGCATCTGGTTGACGGCATTAAACGACTGAGACCCGCCTGAAACCTGCATCAACGCCAAAGTTTTGCCCTGCGTTGGCCGGACGGCACCGGTGCTCAAGGGGATCCAGTCGATTTGAGTTTTAAAGATGCCCGTCATCGCGCCGTGGCGTTCGGGCGAACACCAAACGTGGGCCTCCGACCAAATGCTCAGATCCCGCAGTTCAGCCACTTTTGGATGGCTTGCATCGGCATCATCTGGCAAGGGCAATCCTGAAGGGTTGAAGATCCGTGTTTCCGCACCGAAAGCCGTCAAAAGGCGTGCAGCTTCTTCAACCAACAATCGACTATAGGACCGCTCCCGCAAAGATCCATAGAGAAGCAGTATGCGCGGCGGATGATTGAATGCTGCCGCCTGATCCATCTCTCCAGCGGTTACGGACTTGATGTCCGCAAAGCTCACATTCGGGAGATCTTCAGGTTTACCGTCAAACATTTGTGCTCCCGGCGTTGACCACTTGCCCATCTTCCTTTGTGAATGCGCCGATATCGACCGGAAGCAAATCAACGACCCTTTCAGAGGGCCTGCAGAGCCGGACACCCTTGTCGCTCACGACGACAGGCCGGTTGATCAAGATCGGGTGCTCCATCATGAAGTCGATTAACTGGTCATCAGTCCATTTCTCATCGCCGAGCCCCAGTTCATCAAAAGGTGTCCCTTTCTGGCGGAGCAAATCGCGGACTGAAATCTCCATTCTTGCGATCAAATCAACCAACTCATCCCGGGACGGCGGCGTTTTCAAATACTCGATCACGACCGGGTCAACGCCGGCCTTGCGGATCATCTCCAGCGTGTTCCGGGATGTCCCACATTTCGGATTGTGGTAGATGGTGATGGTCATATCAATGTTGGTCCTGTTTGGGTGCGCTGATGGGAAAGCAACAGACGGCGGGGTTGTTGCCACAGCAGTCTTCAATGAGAAATCCAAGCAAGGATCGCATTCTCGGGTAGTCGACGGAGTAACGAATGTGCCGCCCTTCCCGGCGCGTGTTCAAAAGGCCAGCCCGTTCCAGTGTTGCCAAATGGAACGACATCCTGGTCGGAGCGACGTCGAGCCGCTCAGCGATTGTGCCGGACGGAAGACCTTGCGCTCCTTCCGCCATCAACAACCGAAATGCTGCCAGCCGGTCTTCCTGGGCAAGCGCGTCCAGCGCCATGATTGCGTCACCTGATTTCATAATTCGTTATTACAAGAATTATTGTAGTATTAAAACAGAAATTTTCCGTCCTGTTCGCAGAACCGTTTTTACATGGCAGCTGCTGCGCGGGCGGCTTGGTCGTAGTTTCCGGAAACGAGGCGAAGGGTTGCGGCAAGGCGGGAGAGTTCGCTTTCATCCAGCCCAAGTGCTTTCATGGGCTCGACCAGGAGCGCTTCCCGCAAGCGGCGGTACTCCATGCATGCGGTCTCGCCTTCAGGCGTGATCTCAGCAGTTTTTTCCTTGCCGCGGCGTCCGGATGTGATCAGTCCGGCTTTCTCAAGTTTTTTGAGCGCGTAGGTCACCGTATGCGTGTCTTCGATATTCAGGACCAGGCAGATATCGGACAGTGTCTTGGCCCGCCCGCGGTGATTGACGGAGTGGAGAACAAGGACATCAAGCGGACCAAGACCCTCCGAGCCACTGGCAGCCATGCACCGGACCATCCAGCGATGATAGGCGTTGACCATCATGGTCACGGCAAACTCGATTTCGGACAGGGCCGGCATGGCGCCGGAGGCAAGATGAGCGGCCGAAACCACTGGACCAATTTGGGCATCGGTGTTGGGTTTCGGCCGCTCAGTCATTTTTCGTTCCCTCACGTTATTCTGAAATGCCCTTTTAGTTGCTCAACATCGTCTGAGGCAACCACAGGGCCAATCCCGGAAATGCGACAATCAGAACCAGGGCCAGGATCATCAACAAGAAGAACGGCAGGGCCATACGCGCAACGGAGAAGATATTCCGCCCCGTCATGCCTTGAAGAACGAACAGGTTGAAGCCAACCGGTGGCGTGATCTGGCTCATCTCAACGACGAGAACCAAATAGATCCCGAACCAGATCAGATCGAGCCCCGCCTGCTCCACCATGGGCAGGATCACGGATGTGGTCAAAACCACAACGGAAATCCCGTCCAGGAAACAGCCGAGGACAACGAAAAAGATCGTCAGCGCAAAGAGGAGTACATACGGTGACATGTCCATACCGCCGATCCAGGATGCCAGCTCCCGCGGGATGCCGGTGTACCCCATCGCAACGGTCAGGAAAGCCGCTCCCGCCAGAATAAAGGCAATCATGCAGGATGTGCGGGTTGCGCCCAACAAACCTTCGCCAAAGCTCTTGCGGTTCAAGGTGCCGGACACCCAGGACAACAAAAGTGCCAGGACAACACCAATTGCAGCCGCTTCCGTCGGAGAGGCAAGGCCCGCATAAATCGAACCGATCACACCAACGATCAGGCCGACGACCGGGAAGAGGCGGCGCGTTGCTTTGATTTGCGTCCAAAGCGGAAGTTTTTCTTCCTTGGCCGGCATCTTGTCCCGGTTCAGCAGCGCCCAGAGTGCGACATATCCCATGAACAATAGGCACAACATGGCGCCTGGCAGCACGCCCGCCATGAAAAGGCGAGCGATCGACTGCTCAGTGGCCGCACCATAAACGATCAGAATGATCGATGGCGGAATGAGCAATCCAAGCGTCCCAGAGCCTGCAAGGGTACCGATCGCGATACGTTCTTCATAGCCGCGTGCTTTCAACTCAGGCAGTGACATACGCCCCACTGTGGCCGTGGTGGCAGCAGATGATCCGGAGACTGCCGCAAAGATCCCGCAACCCAGGATATTCACGTGCAAAAGCCGGCCAGGCAGGTTCCGCATCCAAGGAGACAGCCCGGCAAACATGTCCTCCGACAAACGCGACCTGAACAGAATTTCTCCCATCCAGATAAACATCGGCAAGGCGGTGAGATCCCAATGGTGCGAAGCGCCCCAAACCGTCGTTGCCATCACTGGCCCGGCAGGCACAGACACCAGTGCCATCATTGTTGCAAGTGCAACGGCAAACAGCGCAACGGCCACCCAAATGCCCGTCGCCAAGGCTGCCAGCATGCCCAGTCCAAGCAGGAAGGAAAGCAAAGAGAGATCCATCATTCGCTCCCTTCAATCGGGTCGTCGCGAACGACGGTTTCAAAACTTGGCGCTTGTCCGCGCAAGGACGTTACAAGATCATCCAGCAGCGCAATCGCAAGGACAAAGAGCCCAAGTGTCATGACGGCCTGCGGGTACATGAGCGGGATCGGAATGATACCGAAAGACACTTCGTTGTAGCGGTAGCTGTCCAGCACCAGAGCCAAAGCGTGCCAAGAAAAAAACGCGGCGAGAGCGAACGCAACAGCCAAGGCCCAGATATTCAGGAGACGGGCAACGGTAGGGCCAACGCCCTGCAGAAGAATGGACACCCGGATATGGTCGCCGTTACGCAGTGTTCCGGCCAGCGCCAGGAAGGATGCTCCGACAAGAAAGAAGCCGGCGATTTCAGCGAGCGACGGAACCAAAAGTCCCAACGGCTCCATTCCGACCAGGCCACGCGCGCCGTCCAGCAACCGTCCCATGACCTGAAGAGTTACAAGTAGAGCGATTGTCACAAGGCAGCAGGCAGCCAACACAGTTGCCGTCTTGTACAATCCATTGAGCGCATTTCGCATCCGCTCTCCCCCAGATTTTTGCAGCAAGAAAAAACGCCGGGCAATTTTGGCCCGGCGCTTCTCTGTCTTAGTTGGCCTTGTAGGCTTCCAGGATGGCAGCGCCATCTTCACCGGCCTGCTCTTGCCACTCTGCGGCCATCGTTTCACCGATTGCGGCCAGATCGGCGATCAGCTCGCTGCTCGGCTGAACGACAGTGATGCCGTTTTCCTGAAGAACTGCCGTTTTGGTCTTGGTTTCAACCTTGGAGGATTCCCAACCGCGGGTTTCAGCTGTCGCGGCAGCTTCCAGAACCGCGGTCTTTTCGGCGTCGCTCAAGGCGTCGAACGCAGACTTGTTGACAATCACCATGTTCTTCGGCAGCCAGGCCTGTGTGTCATGATAATGGGTCAGGAAGTCCCAGGCCTTGGAGTTGGCACCGGTGGACGGGGATGTGATCATGGCTTCAACACGACCGGTCGAAAAGGCAGTCGGAATGTCCGGCACTTCAACCTGGGTCGGAACGGCATCAGCCAAAAGTGCAAGACGCTCGGTTGCGGCGTTGTAGGCACGGAATTTCAGACCGGACAGGTCAGAGCCCTTTGTCACTTCCTTTTTTGCGTAAACGCCCTGCGGAGGCCACGGCACTGTGTAAAGGAGCTGCAAGCCTTGCTCGGCAAGCTTTTCTTCAAGCGCCGGTTTGGACGCCTGATAGAGATTCCAAGCTTGGTCGTAGGACGGGGCCAGGAACGGTACAGAGTCCACACCAAAAACCGCATCTTCATTGGCAAGGCGGGAAACGAGAACCTCACCGATCGGAGCCAGGCCTTTGCGGACGGCATTTTTGATTTCCGGATGCTTGAAAAGCGATCCTGCTGAATGGAGCTGGATTGTCAGCGAGCCACCGGTCTTGTCGGCAACTTCATCGGCAAATGCAGCGATGTTCTGAGTGTGGAAATTACCATCGCCATAAGGGGTCGGCATGTCCCATTTGGTTTCAGCAACAGCGGCGGTGAGACCAGCAACACCAAAGGCGGCGGCAGCGGCAAACGTCATCCCGGCCTTTGCCAGGGATCGTGACTTCAACATGATGTTCTCCTCTTAGAAGCAAAGGGGTTTCTTGAACCTGAGCACGGCAGCATGACGGCGCTTTCTGCGAACGCCCATCCATTGCTCCCACCTAAACGCTAATCCGGAAAAGATAAAACATCAACATTTTATCGATAAATTCTGTATTTAAGTCGACAACTGCGCGCACAACTGCGGTTTTCCGCTGAAGAATATGTGTTTTGTGGTTTGCTCAAATTGCTTCAATACAATCAAAACGGATATTTATTCTTCAAATACCACTTTGCAGAGCAACTGCTTAAGCTCATCAAACAATCGGCAGCCCAAAGCACGGGTCTCGCAAAAACTGCTGCAGGCCCTGCCGCGCCGTCAGATAGCACGAGAGTTCTCAAAGAAGGTCAGGCGGTCGTGAGCAATAGGCCAATGACGATGTTTCAAGCAGGGCAACTGGCCCGGCTCAATGCATTCTGATGACCTGCAATCGCGCGGCGCAGGACAAGCACAAACAAAACAATAGATGGTACGCCGACCGCAGTGACGTCCATCTCGACACCCCATATGCTGGAGAAAAGCAGGCTGAAAACAGACAGGGCGATGCCCGGTTTTTCAAACTCCAGATACCCGGTTTCGTTGCCTTGTTGGATGAGGAGCATAACCGGTATGGCAAGCAGCGCCAAATCGTAGTCCAGCAGGTAAGGCGTGGCTAGGCATGTTCCAAGAACCAGCAAGCTGCCTTTGAGCGGGGTTGGGAGATCTTGGCGCCAAGCCCAGACAACAGCACCAATTGACACTGCGGCAAACCCGATCTGCGCGATCAACCCTGCAGTATTTCCGACGCCAAACTGGCGCAGCCATCCTATCATCGACGCATACTTGTTAGCCGGTGTCTGGCCGACCTCTACCCAGTTACTTGCAAACGCAATCGTCTCAAAGAACGCGCGCCACACTTCTGTTCCCAAAACAACCCAGCTTGTTGCCGCAAAGGCCAAGGTCGTAACAGCTGCGGATGCAAATGCCCGGTACTCCCGTCCCGCCAGCAGTGCTATCGGAATCAAAATCCCCAATTGCGGCTTGTAGCTCAGCAGTCCAATCAGAACACCGGCAAGAATCGGCCGGTGACGATCCAGAGCCGCCAGGGCACCAGCCATGAGCGCTGTATTGAGCACGGAGTTTTGTCCGTGAATGACCCCAGAGATCACTGTCGGAAAGACAATCAGGATCCAGAAAAATGACCGATCGCGCAGCAAGAACCGGCAGGCAATGATCAAAGCGGTCACTTGGATCGCCTCGAACAAAAGCGCCGACGGCCGGTAGGGCAACACGGAAAAAGGCGAAATCACCATCAACCAGGTCGGAGGATAGAGGAACGGCAGCCCCCCTTGATCAAAGGTCTCAAGCTGAAAAGCGTTTACGAGGGAAAAATCGTATGCATCGGCAGCAGCACCATCCAGAACAAAGGCACTGGCCGTCCAAAAGCTGATGAAGTCACCGAACATTGGACGGTATTCCGGAAAGATCACTTTTGAGACTTCAAACCCGAACCTGAAAATCATCAGCGCGCCGATGATCGTCAAGACAAACATCAGCACGCTGTCCGCCACCGGATCGCTCATACGCAATCCATAGCGGAACGTTCCCGGCTCACGTTGCGGGTTTGAACCAACGGTACTCTTCATGTGCTTCTCGTCCCGCGCTTTAGATCCCTGAAAAAACGCATACAAAACAAGCTTTAAATTCCGAGTAAAAGAAAATTGGATTTTTTCATCGACATTTTATCGATAAAATGTCAGCATAAATCCATTGATAGCAGAGTATGCACCTGCCCGCTTGGCGGTTCGCCAGCGGAAAAACAAAAAGATGAGGGATAAAATGACAGCCAAGTGGGACTTTTGGATCGATCGCGGCGGCACATTCACCGACATCGTTGGCCGCGCGCCGGACGGAACCCTTCATCCGCACAAGGTGCTGTCAGAAAACCCGGAAGCGTATCGTGACGCCGCCATTCAAGGCATTCGCGAACTTCTCGGCGTTGAAAAGGGTCAACCGATCCCGTCCGACAAGGTTTCGACCGTGAAAATGGGCACCACCGTTGCCACCAATGCGCTGCTGGAGCGCAAGGGCGAGCGCACGGCCCTCTTCATCACACGCGGTTTCCGGGACGCGCTGGAAATCGGCTATCAGGCCCGCCCTCACATTTTTGCCAAGGAAATCATCAAGCCGGAACTGCTTTATGAGCGCGTCTATGAGATTTCTGAACGCGTTCAAGCTGACGGCACTCTCGAACAGGCTCTTGATGAAGCACAGGCCCGCACCGAAATGCAGGCCGCTTGGGACGCCGGGATCCGTTCCATAGCAATCGTCCTGATGCATGCTTACGCATACCCTGCCCATGAACAGTCACTTAAGAAAATCGCTGAAGACATTGGCTTCCCGCAGATTTCAGTGTCCCATGAAGTCTCACCGCTGATGAAACTGGTTGGGCGCGGCGACACAACCATCGTCGACGCCTACCTCTCGCCGATCCTGCGCCGCTATGTGAATCAGGTCCAGGAAGAGCTGGGCGAAGGCCCCCGCCTGATGTTCATGCAGTCCTCGGGCGGTCTGACCGCTGCGGACCTGTTTCAGGGCAAGGACGCCATTCTATCCGGCCCGGCTGGCGGTGTTGTTGGCGCTGTCGAAACGTCGGCAATGGCCGGTTTTGACAAGATCATCGGCTTCGACATGGGCGGCACCTCAACAGACGTCTGCCACTATGACGGCGACTACGAGCGCGCCTTTGAAACGGAAGTTGCCGGTGTGCGCATGCGCGCGCCGATGATGATGATCCACACGGTCGCAGCTGGCGGCGGCTCGATCCTCCACTATGCGGACGGCCGCTTCCAGGTCGGTCCGGACAGTGCGGGTGCCAACCCGGGCCCGGCCTGTTACCGCCGTGGGGGCCCCCTGACTGTCACCGATGCCAACCTGATGACAGGCAAGCTGGCCCCGGAATTCTTCCCGAAAATCTTCGGCCCGAACCAGGACCAGCCGCTGGATGGCGACGTGGTGCGCGAGAAGTTTGCCGCTTTGGCAAGCCAGATCGGCGATGGCCGCACGCCGGAAGAGGTTGCGGACGGTTTCCTGAAGATCGCTGTCGAAAACATGGCGAATGCTATCAAGAAAATCTCCGTTCAGCGCGGCTATGATGTCACCGAATATGCCCTGACGTGCTTCGGCGGCGCGGGTGGCCAGACAGGCTGCAAGGTGGCCGACAGCCTTGGCATGAAGACGGTCATTCTGCACCCGTTCTCCGGCATCCTCTCGGCCTACGGCATGGGCCTCGCCGACATTCGCGCAGACCGTCAAAAGGCTGTTGTGAAAACAATGACGGAAGAGCTGCTTCCTGAGCTGGATGCGCTGCGCAAGGAGCTGAGCGCCCAGACAGAAGCTGAGCTCGACAAACAGGGCGTAACTGAAGACGCCCGGCGAACCGTTGCGACCGCACATCTGCGCTATGACGGCACCGACACGCCCCTGCCTGTCCTTCTCGGCACGGTTGATGAAATGCGCGCGGCCTTTGAGGATGCGCACAAGAAGCAATTCGGCTTTGCCTATGACAACAAGCCGGTCGTGGTCGAAGCCCTTGAGGTGGAAACCGCTGGCGGCGGCGCAGGTCTTGTCGAACCGGACCTTACCCTGGCGTCCGATGTCCCGGCCGCGGCCAAAGGCACACGGATCTACTCCGAAGGCCAGTGGCATGATGCAGGCATCTTCAAGCGTGAGAACCTCAAGCCCGGCATGAAGGTGATGGGCCCTGCGGTGATCATCGAGCCGCATGCGACCATTGCCGTCGAAGACGGCTGGCAGGCGGAGATCAACGCCAAGGATCATGTCATCCTGCACCGGGTGGTCCCGCTGAAGCGGGCCGACGCCATCGGCACCCACGCCGACCCGGTCATGCTGGAGGTTTTCAACAACCTCTTCATGTCCATCGCCGAACAGATGGGTGTGACCCTGCAGAACACGGCCTACTCTGTGAACATCAAGGAACGCCTGGACTTCTCCTGTGCCGTCTTTGATGCCAGCGGCGCCCTTGTCGCCAACGCGCCGCACATGCCGGTGCACCTTGGCTCCATGGACCGGTCCGTGGAAACGGTGATCAAGCTGAACAAAGGCAAGATCAAGCCGGGCGACGTCTTTGCCTTGAACGCCCCCTATAACGGCGGCACGCACCTGCCGGACATCACGGTCGTCTCTCCCGTCTTCGACAATGCTGGCAAGGAGATCCTGTTCTGGGCGGCGTCCCGCGGCCACCACGCCGATGTCGGTGGCTCCGCACCGGGCTCAATGACCCCGCTTGCAACCAAGGTAGATGAAGAAGGAGTTCTCTTCGACAACTTCAAGCTCGTCGATCAGGGCCGCTTTTGCGAGGCAGAACTCGTCAACCTGCTGACGGATCATGCCTATCCGGCCAGAAACCCGCATCAGAACGTTGCCGACCTCTCTGCACAGGTCGCAGCGAATGAAAAGGGGATTCAGGAACTGCGGAAGATGGTGTCCCACTTCGGTCTGGACGTCGTTCAGGCTTATATGGGCCATGTTCAGGACAACGCCGAGGAAAGCGTCCGGCGGGTCATCGAAGCGCTGAAGGACTCCGAATACGAGTACCCGACCGACCAAGGCTCGGTTATCAAAGTCAAGATCACCGTCGACAAGGACAAGCGGGAAGCAACGGTCGATTTCACCGGCACATCCGCCGTGAAACCGAACAACTTCAACGCGCCGGAACCGGTCACCCGCGCCGCGATCCTCTATTGCTTCCGCGTGATGGTCGACGGCGACATCCCGATGAATGCCGGCTGCCTGAAGCCGATCAACATCATCATCCCGGATGACTGCATGCTGCGTCCGTCTTATCCGGCGGCCGTTGTTGCGGGCAACGTGGAGACGTCCCAGCACGTCACCAACGCAGTCTTTGCAGCGCTTGGCGCGATGGCAAACAGTCAGGGGTCGATGAACAACCTGACCTTTGGCAACGACACCTACCAGTACTATGAAACCATCTGCTCCGGCTCCCCGGCAGGCCCCGGCTTCAAGGGCACGGACGGCGTTCATGTGCACATGACCAACTCACGCCTGACCGATCCGGAAGTCCTGGAGTTCCGTTTCCCCGTCCTTTTGGAGGATTTCCATATCCGCAAAGGCTCCGGCGGCACCGGCAAATGGTCTGCGGGTGACGGCACCAAACGGACGCTGCGTTTCCTGGAAAAGATGGATTGTGCGATCCTCGGCTCTCACCGCACCATCGAGCCGAAAGGCATGGAAGGCGGCGAGAACGGTGAAGTCGGGCGCACCGAAGTTCGTCGTCTCGACGGGAGCGTCCAACAGCTTAAAGGCTGTGATCAGACGATCCTTGAGCCGGGCGAGGCCGTCACGGTGATCACACCGACGGCCGGTGGCTGGGGCAAAGCGTAACAGTCTGCCATTGCTACGCATTCGAGGGCGGGGATCATCTCCGCCCTTTTTGTTACCGAGCTTGGCCACCGGTTCCAATAGCTGGCACTTGCAGTTTCGCTGAGCACAAATATTCCCTGTTTAAGGCGCAAAAGTTTCGGCGTTGCCGCTGGCAATTGGTCACCGATTTCCTACATCTGCAGCACATGGCCAAAGTGGCCCTCAAGAGGAGACAAAAATGCCTGCTGCCGCCCGCCGTCTGCGCAAGACGACAGCCTTCATGATCGTTGCGATCGCCACGATGTTTGCCGCCACTGACTATGCCGAGGCTCGAAAGGGCGGATTTGGCGGCTTTGGCAGCAGAGGCAGCAAAACTTATTCCGCGCCCCCCACAACCAAAACCGCACCGGATACGGCCGCTCCCGTTCAGCGTTCCATGACACCCCAGCCTGCACAGACCCAGCGGACCACTCCTGGCACTGGCGGGCAAGCTGCAAATGCGCAACGTCCCGGCCTCTTCGGCGGGTTCGGCGGCGCGCTTCTCGGCGGCTTGATGCTTGGAGGCCTCGTCGGAATGCTGTTCGGCGGTGGCCTCGGCGGTTTTGCCGGATTCCTCGGCTTGATCCTTCAAGTCGGCCTTATTGTGTTGCTGATCAGCCTCGCCATGCGCTTCTTCCGCTCACGGCAACAACCGGCAACTGCTGGACCAAACCCGTTTGAAAGGGCGTCGGACCAGAACGCACCAAAAGCTGCTTCGTTCAGCTTCGGCGGCGGTGGCGCCAGTGGCTCAGCCTCACAGGCTTTTGCCCAACCGGTAACGCAGCCTTACGAGGCAACGGCAGCGGACCTCGACCGGTTTGAGGAGATGCTCAGCGAAGTTCAGTCCGCCTACAGCCGCGAAGACTACGCCGCGCTGCGACAGCTGGCGACCCCGGAAGCCATGTCTTATCTGGCCGAAGAGCTGGGTGAACTTGCCTCGGCCGGCAAAAAGAACGTGGTTTCGGATGTCAAACTGCTTCAGGGCGATGTTGCCGAAGCCTGGCATGAAGACGGCAAGGACTATGTAACAGTCGCCTTGCGCTACAGCGCAGTCGATTACATCGCCAAACGGGATAGCGATGATGTGATTTCCGGAGATCCTGACGCGCCTTCCGAAAGCACGGAAGTGTGGACCTTCGTCCGCGGCTCCGGCGGCGAATGGCTGCTGTCTGCCATCCAGGGAACTGGTTAAGGCACAAACAGCAAGCTCTCCGTTTAAGAGGCAAGACACTGCCAGCCGTTTCCCGGTTGGCGTATGGCGCGGGTAAACCGCAAGCGTCGAAGGCCGCCCCCACGGGCGGCCTTGTTCTTTTATATACCCCTGCAGACACCTGTCAGAACCCGAGACTTAGCCTGATGCCTTGCTGCATCCTGCGAACAAGGCATCAATCAAAGGATGGTCCTCGGTGTTGATCATTAACTCCAGATACGGCGGCAAGGCTTTGCGAAACGTGTTCCGAGATCCTCCAGGAACCGTCAGGTCACCACTTTTGACAAGGCATTTGATATCGCGCCTCGGCAGGCCCAACCCGGCAGACAAAATCCGGTCAAGACGAACCGGAACCCTGCCCGGATTTCGAATGCACAGAACTGCTGCTCTCCCGTCGGCCTGAGCTCTACTCTGGACCACCCGCATCTGCAGGTCGAATTCAGGCGGTTCGTGCGGGCTACCTGCGCGACCTGCAGGGTCGGCCGCCAATACTTCTGCCAGCGCCCGGTCGTTTGCCTGCAATGCTGACAAGAGGTCCGAAGGTACGGCGCTGACGGGTTTCCGTTTCATCACCTCGCGGTTCCAGCGATGGCCGCAGGACTGGCACGCATAAATAAGCCAGGCATCCAGACGACTTCCATTGGCATTGAGCCGGAACTTATTTGTCGAGGCAAACTGACGAAGTTGACCGCACCGCCCACAGGGACGTGCGACGGTCAACCGCGCCTTAGAAACAAGGGTCCATTCAACCCTGATAAGAGACGACATGTTTGGGATCTTCCACTTCCGGAAGTTCGCAAACGGGGGGCAGGCATCGCGCGGCAGGCCGCGCCCGGTCATTTGGCTGGTAAAGTTGGAAAGATGGCGTATCGAAACATCAGATACGGTTTGGCCAAGCCACACCGGTCCCGATCCGCCAGTTTGACGAACGTGTCAAAACGATCGTGTGCGGACGCACACGGCAAAAGGATCGAAGACCGGTTAACGTATTGGCAAAACAAATCGTCCCTAAGATGAACGTTGAAGACGTCCTAAGTCATGAGAACGTGGCACGCAAGCGCGAGTTACCTTGCGCTTTACCGCAGCACTCGATCGCGATTGCGGAGCGTTGGGTTTGGCGTTGCCACCGGAAGCGCAGGTGTTTGCATAGAAACCCCAACGGCAGCAACTCGTCCACCTTATTTTCACAGGATTGAATTTTTGTAGTTTCGCCACCGTGAATTCTATCATAAATTGTAAAACTTTTTCTTTGAACGATAAAATTTACCCTTTCTTCAACTGATCAGCATCAATCTACGGAAACTTACGTAGCGTTTTAAGGAACTTCTTTTCAATTGGCGCAGGAGATTCTGCGATGGCACTTTCACGTCAGGTATCCGCAACGGTTGCAACGAAAATACTTGGACTGGTCGCTTTTCTTTGTTTTGGGCTCGTTGTGGTGGCAGCTGTATCTGTTTATCAAATGGCCATGATCGGCAAGGAACTTACAAATATTGCCGAAAAAGACATTCCGCTGACCACAGCGATCAGCCACGTCACCAACCATCAGCTGGAACAAGCTGCCCTCGTCGAACGTCTCATGCGGCTTTCCGGCCTGGAAGCTGGCGAAGAGAAACACGCAATTGGCGATGTCAAAGCTGCAATTTTGAAACTTGAGGTCCAGGTCGCTGACGAAATCCTGAAGGCTGAGGATCTGGCAAAATATGCCCTGGACAATGCCGCTTCGGAGATTGAAAGGGCAGAGTTTGAAAGTGCCCTCAATCAACTCAAACGGATCGAAGCCGAATACGCCCAATACAAGTCACACGTTGACGAAGTCCTGCATTACATAGATGCAGAAGACTTGGCCGCGGCAGCTGCGATTGTCCTCACCCTGGAGGAAGAACAGGAGCGTCTTGACCGGGAGCTGATCGCCCTTCTTCAGGAAATCGAGCAATTTACCCTGGCAGCGGCCAAGGCTGCAGAAACCCATGAAAAACAGGCCTTTCAGCAGATCATCTGGACAGCCATCATCTCTCTTGGTCTCTGTGTGACCGGCTCGGTCCTTTATGCGCGTTTCGGTATTGCCGTGCCGTTAAAGGAGGTCTCCAACGGCCTGAAAAGCCTGGCCAATGGCGACACCGACGTTTCAGTCAAGGTCAGGTCGCGCGACGAGATTGGCGCGGTTGCCGAGGCTTTTGAAGTCTTCCGGCAAAACACCATTGAAATGCAACGGCTACAGGCTCAAGCACGCGAAGAAGAAGAGCGCGCTGTTGAGGAACGGAGGGAAACACGCTTGCGTTTGGCGGACGAACTGGAGCGGGTGATGATGACCAGCTGCTCGGAAGTTCAATCGGCCTTACAAAAACTATCGGTGCACGCGGATGATCTTGCTCAAATGAGTTCCGATACGATCAATCGCTCGCATACGGTCGCCGCAGCCGCTGAACAATCCACGGCCAGCGTCCAGTCTGTCGCATCAGCCGCCGAAGAACTTGCCGCTTCAATTCAGGAGATTGCCCGGCAGGTGACCTTAGCGAACACATCAACGGACCAGACCTCCAAACAAGCTGAAACCTCGGAAGAAACCGTCTCGTCCCTGTCGGCTGCAGCAAGTGAGATCAATGATGTGCTTAAGCTCATCACGGACATTGCCGGTCAAACCAACCTGCTGGCCTTGAATGCAACGATCGAAGCAGCTCGAGCCGGCGAAGCCGGAAAAGGGTTCGCGGTCGTTGCGTCGGAAGTCAAAGCCCTTGCCACCCAAACCGGCCAAGCAACCGAGCAGATCGGC
The DNA here is from genome assembly GCF_965276855.1 of Roseibium sp. Lineage (GTDB taxonomy): Bacteria > Pseudomonadota > Alphaproteobacteria > Rhizobiales > Stappiaceae > Roseibium. The sequence goes on along the minus strand of NZ_OZ255700.1, from coordinate 4,147,113 downwards.
ACGCAGCTGACCGGTGTCCAGTCCGGGGCAGCTTCTTGCTCGGTTTCCATCCAAGATGTGGTCCGGTCCATGACAGATGTCCGCGACAAGATTGCAGGCATTGCCTCAGCCATTGAAGAACAGGACGCGGTGACATCTGAGATTGCCAAGAACGCCTCGGAAGTGGCGCATGGCAGCACGGAGATTTCGGAAAACATTACCCAGGTGAACCGCTCGGCCGAGGCCTCGGGTGAAAAACTGAAAGATGTCGTGGGCGGTGTTGAGCTCGTCGCAACTCAGATCAACACGGTCCAAACAAGCCTTGAGGACTTTCTTGGGCATCTCAGGGCGGCTTGAGACCGCCCAGCTCCCTGCTCAATCCTGATTGCGCGCCTGAAGTGCCAACGCAACCAAGGCTTCCCGAAGCTGCGCGGGATCTGCGAGCCGCTCCTGAAACCACAAACGCACAATCCGGTCACCCGCCACGATGTCGAGCCCCTCGGGGTCGAGGCATGCCAGCCGCCAATTGGCGTCTTCGGCGTTCAGGAGAACTTCGGCATAGAGTTTAATGGCGTCGCGGTGGTCCTCGTTCATGTGATCGACCGCGCCACTTTCCATCGCCGACCAGGCCTGCACGTCGGCAACATCGGTCAGAAGATCATCCTTGCCGAGTTCAAACGCCTTGCCAAAGCCCCCGTTGAGGCTTGCCCGCTGTAGATCCAGGGCAAAGAACGAGAAATCTCCGAAGTCGACATAAAGCTCGGCCTTGGGGTGACGGGAGAGATAGCGTCGGCGCAAACGAGCATGTTCATCAGTTTCCCGCTCTACACGGCGCGCTTTGCAGAACAGCGAAATCCTCGAGTGGGCCAGCGGGTCGCCCTTCCCCGGTTCACCAACCAGCAAGGAACAGGCGGGGTTAGCGAGGATCGCACTTGTGTGACCGGACAAAGTGCTGGTGAGGATCACGGGCGTTCCATCAAGATCTGTTGCAACGGCAACCCGGCTCGCCAGGGGATATCCGGTCTCAAGTTCCAAGGCTGCCAAAGCGCCAAAGCGGGCGGTCCGGATCAATTCTTTGGCCAGTTTTCTAGCCTCGTCATCCGTGTCCCGGATCACCGATTTTTCGTTATTTGATTGATTTTCCTGACTATCTGCCATGCGGCCTCCTGCTTGGGACACACAACCTGAGAAATCTGAACACAAGATGAACGGCTATCTCAGGACCGGTTCAGCGCGCTTTTGGCAATGTTGCATCATCAGATCACGGCAGCGCAAATGGCGCGCCCCAAACGGAGAGTAAATCGATGCAAACCTTCGCTAAACGCATCCTGGCCGTTGCCCTCACCGGCGCCCTAATGTTGCCGGCGGTATCTGCCGCAGAAGCAGGCCCGCGCGATGGCTGGCGCCACGGTGGCGGCTGGCATGAGGGGCACCGCCCGCACCGCGGACACAACCGGCATTACCACAAGCACAAACATATCCATAAGCACAAGAACAACAATAACGTTGGCGCGGCCATCGCTGCCGGTGTCATTGGACTTGCTGCCGGTGCCATCATTTTGGGGGCAACCAACAAGCCGTCCTATGCAGGTCCGCCGCGTGGCCCGGCATATCCCTACCCGCGTGCCCCTTATCCGGGTCACGTCAGCGGGCCGGTCGGATTTCAGCCCTGGAGCCCAGCTTGGTACGACTATTGTTCGTCGAAATACAGGTCATTCAATCCGTCGACCGGAACGTTCACCACCTACAGCGGTGTTCAGAAATTCTGCCAGTAAACCAAACAATGAACAGTCAGTTCTATCAATCATGCTGCGGCACCTCTCCGGCAAGGGGGTGCTGCAGCGGTTCTTTTGCCAACTACGGCTAATCACTGGCAAATGAGGTACGTACAGTCCTTGCCGTGACAGCCGGTATCCAGATGAAAATGAGCCTCATGATTGGGATCGGCATCCGGACCCAGCACGGTTGTAAAGCGCTTGCAAGCTGCGGCGTGGATCGCTCTTAGGAACTTGCCCGGGGCTGTCTCCGGTTTTGGCCAGTCTTTCATGACCGAAATGATTTCCCCATTCGCCAACCGGAAACCGGATACGTCGACCGCCTTGCCAAGTGCGTGCTCGGAAAGCTTCCCATCCGGGAGATTGTTGCGGCGCCGGCACTGATATCCTGGTCCTGTCAGGAGCCCGGTGACGTCCATGCCCAGCTCATTGCGGGCAGCCGGGAGAACATCTTGCCGGATCCAATCCGCCACCACCTGTGCAAATTCGCATGTGATCATGACAGGTCCTGGAAAGGAGATTTCATCTCCGCTTTTCAGACCGACTTTCGTCACGGCGACAACATTTTCAAATCCGCAACCATTGTCGGTCTCGATCGCCGGGCGTTGAACAAATGTTACCCTCGGCAGTTCGCAGAGTTGCTCAGTCACCTTCCGGACCGATGGGGCTACAGGCTTACCAAGTTCGGCGTCTGGCTTTTTCCTCGGCAGGTCGACACCTTCAACAAACCGGTCTTGAGTGCCCGGCGTGAGCGGTTTTGAAGATGGAGCTGGAGGAGAAGCTTCCTGACCAAAGGCTGGTGCACCGACAGCAAGCAGGCAAAAACAAAACAAAAAGATCAAAGCCTGCATTTCGTCAGATCCGGCTGCGACGATCACACCGATATCATTGTCGATTTCGGTCCAGAGGTCTATGGTCGCAAACCAGATAGAAGATTGGTACCAGAATGACTCTTGAACTTTATCTCGCTTATGTCGCTGCAACCCTCATCGTTTTGGCCATCCCCGGCCCGACGATCATGCTCGTCGTCAGCTACGCGTTGACGCAAGGTCGGAAATCCGCGGCGGCTAGCGTGATGGGTGTGGGCCTTGGAGACGCCACGGCTGCCGCGGCTTCACTTCTGGGTCTGGGCGCGTTGCTGGCCGCCTCTGCAACGGCGTTCACAGTGCTCAAATGGGTCGGTGCCGCTTATCTTGTCTGGCTGGGTCTGAAGATGTGGCGCAGCCGCCCGTCGGCTCTCGGGCCCCATACCGTTGCCGACATCCCGGCCGGCAAGATCTTCTGGCACGCTTACGTGGTGACGGCGTTGAACCCGAAGGGAATTGTCTTCTTCATGGCCTTTCTGCCGCACTTCATCGCACCGCAGGCCCCCGTCGTCCCGCAGCTGTTTCTGCTCGGCACCACCTTCGTCGTGCTTGGGATCGTGAATGCCGCTGTTTATGCCTTTGCCGCAGCAGCCGTCGGCCAGAAACTGCGCAGCCCGTCTTTGCTGAGGCTGATCAACCGAGTCGGTGGCGGATTTTTGATCTCAGCGGCGGCGATGACGGCCACGTTGCAACGGTCGACCAGTTAGAGCGTTTCTGCTCTCGTCTGAGTTAGACTATGGCACTTGGATCTAGGGTATTCGGGACGATCCGGTATCGTCCTGATAGGTTATTTCACCTGTGCGCCGCAAAAGGCACTTTCTTTGGTGGCTTCGCTGGAGTTGGCTTTGCTGCCGGTTCAGGCTTCGGTGCTGCGGGCTCAGTGGACTGACGCAGAACTTCCAGCGACCTCTTCGCACCATCAACACTCATGAGACCGAAGCGCTGGATGGCATCGTTCAGTTCCATACCACCGATGTTGAGCCGCTGCGCCCGCATCATCAGAAGGTCCTTGTAAGCTTCAGCCCTGACATTGAGTGCCTTGCAGAGGATGACAAGCGGCTTGTCGTTCGCGCTGAACAACAACTGAGATACGGCTGCAGGCGGCAAATCGCTCAATCCGGCCAGCAGGAGGGCAAGTTCCGTCGCTTCGCCTGCCTTTGCAAACTTACGGACAGCTTCGTCAACCATTTGGCGACCGCTTTTGATGTCCTTGACGAGAGCATTCACCTGAAGTTTCGCCCGCTCAATGGTTTCAAGCTGGCTCTTCTTCCGCTCCTTCGATGCCTGCGTCAGCATTTGGGCCAGATGGTTGTCTTTGCCCAGCGCCAGCACCTGTTTTTGCAATTCTTCAGAAAGAAGCGGCAGGAGAACCTTTCCCACTTCCAGAGGCAAATCCGGCCGCCCGATCAATGCCGCCTGAACGGCTTCGTCGCGGCCTGCTTTGTCGACAAGCGTCATGAAAGACGTATCGTTGATCTCGGCACCTTCGTTGCCCGCGACCTTCGACAAAACGCCGGCATCCCCCCGGTCAACAAGGACGGTCGTGACGGCCTCCTCGATCGGTACCCGCACTGCAATCGCTTCGAGGTGATCCATCGACGCTGAAGATGCAATCTCAATCAGGTCTTCAGAGTTTATTACAGGTGAGTTTTCAAGAACCGGCGCTGCGACGGCCAGGGTGTCCTTCGCCAATTCCAGCATCAGTTGATGCGGTGCAAAATCGTCTTTTGAAACCCGTTGCGCGAGGTCTGCCCGAGAGTCTTCCTCCAAATCGCCCAACAGTTTGAGAGCAATATCCCCAAACAGATATGCCGTATTCTCGCCGCGAGCATCACCTGCAGCCAGAAACATCTCGGTCAGCGTTGCAATAAGGCTTTTGCGGCCTGCTGTGCTTGAATCCTTTGCAAGATCAGCAAGCTTTGCCAATTCGGTCATTCTCTCTCCGCAGCGCGCTACGCGTTGTTCCGCATAGAGTACCGCGACCGGCTTAATAGACCACTACTTCGGATGCCGAGTTTTTAGGTGCCCCATTCACGAAATTGCTTCGCTTGCAACCTGCGGGACCTGAGAGCGCTGCGATGCAGCATCTTTTTTCCTTCGCTTCTCGTTAAGACTGCATTAATGTGGGCGGCTGTGACCGATGTGACGGGAGGAATACAGATGACTCTTGTACGTAACCTGAACATGATCGCATTCTTTGCAGCCTTCGCGTTTTTGGCTGCAATTGTTCTGGGACTGATCTGATATCTCGAGGTTGGTCCGGCAGGGAGATAGAATTGTAGCGCCTGCTAAAGCGCTTCAAAAATAGGCTGGACCGGAATTTTTATCTGCAACGAGGAAAGAAAAAACAACCAAAGCAACACCGATCGCCTGCACATAAGAGCAACACGAAATGTAAAGTGCAGGGGCGCGAGTGACTGCGTTGCAGACAACGTGAAAAGAGATTCACGGGGGCGTACAACATAGAAAACCGGCGTGGGCTTAAGAAGCCGCGCCGGTTTTTTCATTGTCTCTCGGGTTTGGGAGCGGGACGCTGCGCGTCTTAGGCTGCCAGTTGCTCCGCAAGCGAAATCGCATCCGCGCGTTTGTCCGGATTGACCATCAACTGATCCGCTGCGATCACGGTCACATCAGTGATGCCCAGGAAACCGAGGAAGTGCTTCAGGTAGGTTGTCGCGAAGTCTATTTCAGACCCGGCCTGTGTACCACCGGACGCCACTGCTATGATCGCTTTTTTGTCTTTCAAAAGACCGACAGGACCGTTCTCGGTGTACTGGAACGTCTCCCGAGCGCGCGCGACCTGGTCAATCCAAGCTTTCAAAGCTGCAGGCACCGAAAAATTGTAAATCGGTGTACCAATGACAACCACGTCCGCCGCCTTCAGCTCTGAAACAAGCGTATCGGACACGGCGAGTTTCAATCGCTGCTCCGGCGTGCGCTCAGCCGGATCCGTAAATGTCGCTCCCACCCAGGTTTCGTCGATAAAGGGAAGCCCCTGAGACACATCCCGGGTCAGGATCTTCGCATCCCGGTTCGCCGTGGCAAGCGACTTGACCAGCGTTTCGGTCAGCTCTCGCGTTACGGAGCCGGTTTTGCGTGCGGATGCGTCAATATGCAGAATCGTCTTAACATCAAAGCTCATCGGTCTCTCCAGAGTCATGTCGCCAGCGGACATCGCCAGTTTGTTCATGAATAAGAGGTAATAAACTCATCAAAGATCGACTATATATGAAATTGTGAACGGTATATTCGAGGACACGTAACAATCGACCCGGTCGTGGTCATACAAAATCCCCGGCACCAGGCCGGGGATACTGATCTTTCACAAAAGAACCGGCGGATTACCGATACGGCGCTTTTCCGAAGGAATTGATCGTCTCAAGGCGCTCCAGATTAATGATCGCCGACAGCATCAAGCGATCCTGGCTCCAGTCCGCAGGCTTTTGGATGGCAAGCCCGGTGAGGAACACCACGGCTGCCATCGGAACAATCACCATGGCAATCAGCCCTGTATGCGGCTTGGCGCGATCTTGTTCCATCAACGCTTCGACGCGGCTGCGAAGCTTTTGGGACGGCGAGCGCCTTAGCAAGCGGTCCTGCACCTCGATCAGCGCGACGGCAGCGACGCTGGAGCGGTTTTGGTTCAAAAAGGCTTCGCGCTTTTGGATCCCGGCTTTCGCTGCGCGCAACAGACACATGCAATAGGATTTGAGATCCACTTGTGCGTTCTCCGCGACTTTCTGATCGCAAGCGAGTTCACGCAGCCGCTCGACCTCGGACTTCCAGATATAGAAGAACGGGTTCCAGAAAAACAATGGGCGCAGGAGTTCCAGGCCGATCTCCCACGTCACATCCCCTTGCCGCAGATGCTCAAACTCATGTTTCAAGACGAGCTTGAGATCTTCGCTCTGGGTCAGAAGCTCGCTTGGCAGCACCACGTAATTCCGGGTCAGTCCGCGGGCCGAATACGGAACAACGGCTGTGTCGGAGAGCAAAAGCCGAAGTTTGCCGTGGTCCCGCCAGACATGACAAGAGGCCAAAGCCCGGTTCAGCTGAATGAAGCCCTTGGCGAGTTTCAGCCCGAAAAACGTGACGCCTGCAAGGAACACCGCCACGATCCCTGCGCCGAGCACAGAGGTCAGGGACAGGATTTCCGCAGAAAGCTGTGCTCGCAGGCCCAAAAGAGACTGGAAATCCTGCGCCGGAATGGCAATACCGCCCCGCAAATACTGCGAGACGACCATATCGGACAGGTTCACGGACATGGCGCCCGGAACAACACCGGCATCCAGAAGGTGACGATAAAGGGCAACGGCGCCCGGAGAGAGTGCGGTGATGACAAACAAGCCATTCAACAGACCGAGCTGAACGGAATAGGCCAGTTTGATGCCCAATCGCTCCAGGACCAATTTCGCGACCAGCCAAACCACCGCCGTGATGGCGAAGGTTATGTTGAGGTCGATGTAGATATCGAAAATCTGGTTAGGTAGCGTCATCTGTCCTCCTCCTGTCCAGTAACGCTCTTATTTCCTCCAGATCGTTCTCCGAAAGATCGTAGTCGTCGACGAGACGCGCCACCAATGAGGCGGGCGTCCCGTCGAATAACTTGTCTGACAAGTTTCGCAAGGAACGGGACTGGTAGGAATCTTTGGAGAGCCGCGGGGAATAGATCAGTGTCTTCCCATCTTTTCGGCTGTCCACGAAGCCCTTTTCATCCAGGATCCGCATGATCGTTGCACAGGACGTATAGGCAAGTTTTCTCTCCGGCGGCAAACATGCGAGGATATCCCGCACGGAACCTTCGCCGATCTTCCAGAGTTCAGTCATGAACTCCAGTTCGACTTCGGTGAGCAACTCGTTGCTTTTACGCTTTCTCATTCTCGTCCTGCAATCATGCGGTTCGGATGGAACTTAACATCCCTATTTTTGCACCATCTCTTGTGAAACTTCTACGTCTAATCTTTGCGTCCAGCCGGCACTAAACCTTCCAGAAGCAGAAGACACCCCAGCCAATACTGATTGCCAACGGCCACCACAGCGGCATGCCGACCAGACCCAGCCAGGCCAGGAAGATATAGGCCGTTCCAAGCAGCGTGATGAAGAGGCGATCACCGCGGGTCGTGGTCAGGCGCAGAATGCCGACGCGTTCTGCCCCGCCAGGGAATTTCAGCTCGAGCACCGTCAGGAACCCGATTGCGCTGAAGATGCCGACAAACAACAGGGCCGTCGGCCAGGTCCAGGCCATCCATCCCAGCATCATACCCTCCCCAGGGCAAAGCCCTTGGCAATGTAGTTACGAACAAAGTAGATCACGATCGCACCCGGGATGATCGTCAGCGTCCCGGCGGCCGCCAAAAGCCCGAGTTCATATCCGGCTGACGACGCCGTCCGTGTCATGACGGCGGCAATCGGCTTTGCCTCAACCGCTGTCAGTGTCTTGGACAGAAGCATTTCCACCCAGGAGAACATGAAGCAGAAGAAAGCTGCGACACCCACACCGGACTTGATGGCCGGCAGGAAGATCGTCATGAAGAACCGCGGGAAGGAGTATCCGTCCACATATGCGGTCTCGTCCAGTTCCTTCGGTACACCGCTCATGAACCCTTCCAGGATCCAGACCGCCAGCGGCACATTGAACAGGCAGTGCGCAAGTGCAACAGCCAAGTGCGTGTCGAACAAACCAACGGCGGAATAGAGCTGGAAGAAAGGTAGTGCGAAGACGGCGGCCGGCGCCATCCGGTTGGTGAGCAACCAGAAGAACAGATGCTTGTCGCCCACGAAAGAGTAGCGGGAGAAGGCATACGCTGCCGGAAGAGCCACAGACACCGAGATCACCGTGTTGAGTGTCACATAGATGATCGAGTTGATGTAGCCCCAGTACCATGTCGGATCGGTGAAGATCGCGATGTAGTTCTCGAACGTCCAGGTCTGCGGGAACAAGGAGAACCCGGAAAGGATCTCGTTGGTGGTTTTGAAACTCATCGCGACGAGCCAATAAATCGGCAACATCAAGAAGAGGATGTACAGGATGGGAACCAGATTTCTCATTCTCATGATGGTTCTCCTCAAGCTTTGTTGTCGTCTTTCGTCATCAGCGTGTAGAACAACCAGGAGGTCAGCAGCGTGATGGCGAAGTAGATGAGGGACATGGCGGCAGCCGGACCAAGGTCGAACTGACCAAGGGCGATTTTCACCAGATCGATGGACAAAAGCGTGGTCGAGTTGCCAGGACCACCACCGGTCAAGACGAACGGTTCGGTGTAGATGTTGAAGCTGTCCATGAAGCGGAGCAGGATCGCGATCGTCAGAACCGTTTTCATCTTCGGCAGCTGAATGAAGCGGAACACGGCCCAGTTGGACGCACCATCGATCTCAGCAGCCTGATAGTAGGCGTTCGGAATGGACACCAGACCGGCATAGCTCAGGAGCACGACCAAAGACGTCCAGTGCCAGACATCCATAACGATGATCGTCACCCAGGCGGCAACCGGATCCTGGGTCATGTCGTAGGAAATGCCCAGAGTGTGGTTCAGGAAGTACCCGAGAAGGCCGATATCCGGCAGGGTGAAGATGTTCCACATCGCACCGACCACGTTCCACGGGATCAGCATCGGCAGAGCCATCAGAACCAGGCAGACCGGAACCCAAGGCCCCTTCTTCGGCATCGAAAGCGCGATCGCAATGCCAAGAGGGATCTCGATGATCAGGATCATGAAGGTGAAGAAAAACTGGCGGCCAAGCGCATTATGAAAGCGTTCGGACTGCAGAACTTCCTGGAACCAGCGAAGGCCTTCCCAGAAGAACAGGTTGTCGCCAAAGGTCTCCTGAACGGAGTAGTTCACCACGGTCATCATCGGGATGAGCGCGTTGAACGCCACCAGAACGAGAACTGGGAGAACAAAGAACCAGGCGCGTTGATTTTGCGTTTTCATCAGGCAGCCTCCTCTGGGGAACTGGCCAACCAGCCGTCCTTGTAAAGACGGGTCTGGGATTGTTTGAACTGAAGCTTCACGGCCTCACCGGCGCTTGGCGCCTCCCCTTCCAGGATTGCGTGAATGCGGCTGTCATGAGCGATGGCTTCCACCACCTTGTGACGGCCAACGTCCGCAACCTTGCGGACCACGGCTTCAACACCCTGTCCATTGGAAGCAATGGAGACAAATTCCGGACGAATGCCGACTTCAGCGCCGCCATCTGCGACGTCCTTGGCCGGACCCTCAAGGCTCACTTGTTCACCGCCGAAGAAGGCAGCGCCGCCTTTCACATCACACGGCAGGACGTTCATGCCTGGAGAACCGATGAAGTGTCCAACGAAGGTGTGCGCAGGCCGCTCGAACAACTCGACCGGGGTGCCCATCTGAACGATTTCACCGTCCTGCATTACCACGACCTTGTCCGCGAACGTCAGAGCTTCGGTCTGATCGTGCGTCACGTAGATCATGGTCGCCTTCACCCTCTGGTGGAGTTCCTTCAGCTTTGAGCGGAGCTTCCACTTCAGGTGCGGATCGATCACGGTCAGCGGCTCATCGAACATCACGACGTTGACGTCCTGGCGAACGAGACCGCGGCCCATCGAGATTTTCTGTTTGTTGTCCGGTGACAGGTTCGCCGCACGGGTGTTCAGCATGTCCGTGACTTCAAGCATCTCGGCAATCGCGGTGACCCGCTGCTTGACGATGTCCTCGTCGCGGCCCCGGTTGCGCAACGGGAAGGCCAGATTGTCGTAAACGGTCATCGTGTCGTAGATGACCGGGAACTGGAACACCTGAGCGATGTTGCGCTTCGCCGGCGGCAGAGATGTCACGTCCTGATCGCCGAAAAGGATCTTACCTTCCGAGGGAACGAGCAGGCCGGAGATGATGTTGAGAAGCGTGGACTTGCCGCAGCCGGACGGCCCAAGAAGCGCATAGGCTCCGCCGTCTTCCCACGTCAGGTCGATCTTCTTCAGCGCATAGTCAGCATCACTCTTTGGATTGGGGTGATAGCTGTGACGCAGATTTGAAAGCGTGATTTGTGCCATGAAGTCCTCTCCTTACGCCACCAGCTCGCCACTCGGGGCAAAGAAGAAACAGTGGTTCGGATCCAGATAGAACGTGTGGACCTCACCGACGAAGTACGGATGCACGCCTGGAGACAAAGACACCCAGGACTGGCCGTCCATATCGAAGTGCGCGCTGCTTTCAGAACCACTGAGCTCAGTAACCTGGACGTGGCCCTCAAGGCGCACCGTGTTGTGTTCGGTCTCGACCGGCATGACGTGGTGCGGCCGGATGGCCAGTGTGTAAATGCCGTCGGAAAGACCGGCAGCAGCACCCGACAGTGTCCAGCGGGTCTGGTCGTTCAAGATGACCTCATTCCCTTGCTTGGAGACCTCGGCCGTGTTGATCGGTGGGTTTGAGAACACCTTGGCGGCATCCAGATCTTTCGGTTGCCGGTAGATCTCTGCCGTTGGGCCGAATTGCACTACGTTACCGTCGGTCATGAGGGCCGTGCGTCCGCCCAGAAGAAGTGCTTCTTCAGGTTCCGAAGTTGCATAGACAACGACGGCGCCGCGTCCGGCAAACAGCTCGGGAAGCTGGTCGCGCAGTTCTTCGCGAAGTTTGTAATCGAGGTTGGCAAGCGGTTCATCGAGGAACACCGCATCGCTTTCTTTGACGATCGCGCGTGCAAGAGCACACCGCTGCTGCTGCCCACCGGACAACTCATGCGGATTGCGTTGCAGGTAAGGATCCAGCTTCATCAACTTTGCAGCTTCTGCAACGCGATCCGCGATCTCCGACTTGGCGACACCGGCAATCTTGAGCGGTGAGGCGATGTTGTCGAACACGGTCATGTGCGGGTAGTTGACGAAAAACTGGTGAACCAGGCTGATGTTGCGCTTTTGCGCACTCAGGCCGGACACGTCCTTGCCATTGATAAGGATTTCACCGGTCGCGAGGCTATCGAGGCCCGCCATCAGCTTGATGAGCGAGGTCTTGCCGGATCCGGTTTCTCCGAGCAGAACATTGAAATGCCCTGGTTCGAGAGACAAGGTGGTTTCCTTCACATGGGTGATGGAGCCCACGCGCTTACTGACGTTTTTAAGTTGTAAAGACATTTTTGCTGCCCGCGTCCGTCCAGGCCCAAGCGCGAATTCTATGCCGCAGCCGCCTGTCACATTCGGATCGGTGAAGGACCGGGGACACGCCCCGGTCCGATGTTTTGGTCAAGTCAGATCAGGTGATCACTGCTGCCAGCGAGCAACCAGTTCATCGTAGTTGACGGTTTCGCCCTGCGGCTTCTCGTTTGCGAGCTTGGCCTTCGGAGCACCCGGCTGAGACAGCCAGTATTCTGCGTCACGCTCTTCATTCAGACGCGGTCCGCAACCACCGTAGACGTTGGCACGCTCATCAGCCTGCTGCATACGGGACATGACGATGTCCATTTCCTGCGCGAGGCGGTCCATAGCCTCTTGCGGGGTGAAGGCACCGGAGTTCACGTCACCGATCTGCTGCCACCAGATCTGCGCCAGCTTCGGATAATCCGGAACGTTGACGCCGGTCGGGGACCAGGCAACACGATCCGGGGAGCGGTAGAACTCAACCAAGCCGCCGAGTTTCGGCGCACGCTCGGTGAAGGACTCGTGGTTGACGGTGCTGTCGCGGATGAACGTCAGACCCACGTGGCTCTTCTTGGTGTCGACTGTTTTGGAAACAACGAACTGAGCGTAGAGCCATGCAGCTTTGGCGCGGTCAACCGGAGTGGACTTCAGGATAGTCCAGGAACCCACGTCCTGGTAACCGACCTTCTGGCCTTTTTCCCAGTAGGGACCATGTGGGCTCGGAGCCATACGCCACAGCGGGGTACCCTCGTCGTCCACAGTGTTGTTGCCTTCAGACTTCGGCTTCACCATGTCCGCAGTGAACGCGGTGTACCAGAAGATCTGCTGAGCAACGTTGCCCTGGCTCAGAGCCGGCAGAGACTGGTAGAAGTCGAAGCTTGCAGCGCCTGGAGGCGCATAGTTGCGCAGCCACTCATCCCACTTGCGGATCGCGTAAACAGCCGCCGGGCCGTTTGCAGCACCACCGCGGGACACGGATGCACCGACCGGGTTACATGTGCCGGCTTCCATGCGGATGCCCCACTCGTCAACCGGAACGCCGTTCGGCTCGCCCTTGTCGCCTGCACCAGCCATGGAGAGCCATGCATCGGTCATGCGCCAGCCGAGATCGGGAGCGCGCTTACCATAGTCCATGTGACCGTAAATCGCGACGCCGTCGATTTCTTTGACATCATTTGAGAAGAACTCAGCGATGTCTTCGTAAGCGGACCAGTTGACCGGAACGCCGAGATCGTAGCCGTACTTGTCCTTGAAGGCCTTTTTCAGGTCTTCACGGTCAAACCAGTCTTTACGGAACCAGTAGAGGTTCGCGAACTGCTGGTCGGGAAGCTGGTACAGATCGCCATCCGGACCGGTGGTGAACTGGATACCCATGAAGTCGTCGAGATCGAGACCAGGGTTGGTCACGTCTTTTGCGTCGCCTGCCATCCAGTCGGTCAGGTTGTAGGCGAGCTGCAGACGGGAGTGCGTGCCGATCAGATCGGAGTCGTTGACATAAGCGTCGTAGAGGTTCCGGCCGGTCTGCATCTGTGTCTGAACAGCCTGGACCACTTCACCTTCGCCGAGAATCTGGTGGTTCACCTTGATACCGGTGATTTCCTCAAAGGCTTTGGTCAGAACTTCGGACTCGTAAGAGTGAGTCGGAATGCCTTCGGACAGAACGTTGATTTCCATGCCGTTGAACGGTTCTGCGGCCTGAATGAACCACTGCATTTCTGCAAGCTGCTCATCCTTGGTCAGAACGGATGGCTGGAATTCCTGGTCGATCCACTTTTGTGCTGCCGCCTCATCGGCAAAAGCAGACCCTGCTCCTGCAATCACGGCGCTGGCCGCAACTGCGCAGAGAAGATACTTGCGCATCTTTATTTCCTCCCATGAGAGTATCTATGCCGACATTTATCCGGCTGTGATAAATTGGACTCAGGGAAGCCGCATTGTCAAACTAAAAATTTAGTAGATAGTTTAAGTGGGATTATTGGGATATAAGATATTGAAAAATATTACATTTATCAATTTCGGCTCGTTAGACTTTTCCGACATTTAAGACGAAACGAAACCCGAAACAGCGCAATTGTGACACATATCTGACAAAAAACCAGCGAAATTTGCTTTCGAATTGTCCAAGTTGAAAACAAATTTGAAATTTAATCGACGCTATTCGCACTGCAAACGAAACTAAAAATGACGCGGCGCAGCATAATCTGCCAGTCATCTGACAGATCTTCGATTGCCTCTTCAGCGCATTTTCTGGATCAGTTCATGTCCTTCAGGAGGCGCCCGTGCTTCCGGGTTTCCTGGATGACATCGCCAAAGGTCTCAAAACCCTTCGACGTGAGGATGGGCAGCAACTTGCAAAGGGCTTCTGCGGTGGCTTCCGCATCGCCAAGCGCGGTGTGGCGGACTTCAGGCCGGATTTCTATGCAAAGCCTGTCACACAATGCGTCGAGCGTGTGTACCTCGTTCGAGCCGAACACCACCGCTGACAAAAGCACCGTGTCCAGAATCGGATGGGGCCACTCAAGACCGGCAACTTTTCCGTATTTGTGCAGGAACGCCAGATCGAACGGCGCATTATGAGCAACGATGACCGACTCGCGCGCGAATTCATGGAAGTCCGCCACCGCCTCCAGAGGTTTGGGCGCATCGGCGACCATGGTGTCCGAGATCCCGTGCACCTTACTGGAAGCAGGAGGAATAGGCCGGCCGGGGTTGACCAATTGATCAATTCGTTCGCCGGGAATCATGCGTCCGTTGACGACCCGAACGGCTCCGATCTGCACGATATCGTCCTTGTTCGGCATCAAACCGGTTGTCTCGGTATCGAAGACCGTGAAGGAGAGCTCGCTGAGGGAACAGTTTTCAATGGCCTTTTCAGTATCGCGCTCGGTTAGATCAAAGTCATAGATCAACGGGCGCGCAGCTTCAGGCGCTATGCGCGCGTTCGTGCTGTCGATCAAGATCATGAACCCGGAGGCTTCGCTTAGCTTCTTCAAGCGCAGCCGGAACGAGAGATTGCCTTTTGTTCCATGCACCTCAACATCCACTTCCCGCCGGGCCTCGGTCAGCTGTTCAAACCCCGGCCGCAGTTCGCTTTCGGTGAAATAGTCGTAGATGGACGAGCTGAGGCGCGGAACATGCACCTGTTTCAAAACATCAGCCGCCTGTCCGTCATAGAGCATGATCTGATGGGTCGGACTGACCAGAACAATTGCAACCGGGATTTCCGTCAGCAGCAAAGCAAGATGTGCCCGCTCCGCTGCGAGCCGCGCGGTTTCTTCGGCGACAATCCCCTCAGCATCCTCTGACGCTTTCGACAATTCGCCGGTTACGGCTGCAACAGCCGGCCCCAGATCCCCGAGATAGCGTGCTTCCTTTTGATCGACAGAGACCTCGACACCAGCATGCGCCCTTGTCCGCATGGCCGCGGCAATGCGTTCGACCGGCTTGGCGACATTGGTGTCGAACAAAAACCAGCATCCGGTGAAGATCGCCAGAGAAAGAAAAAACAGAAGGATTCCGGAGAAGGTGAAAGCACCGGCCACACCAGTCTCTGCAGCGCGCCCCAATCCCATGTAAAGTGCAAGACCAATCGCCACCCAGACAGCCGCGGTCATTCCCAGGAAAATGAGAAACACCCGCAATCGCAAACTGAGTGACGTCAGCATCATCCCACTCCACAGATTGTTGAAACCATGGGATCGCTCTCCGGCACCCGGACCCACTGGATCCCGTCAATCGTGCCACTGTCTTCAAATGTAACGGCATCAATGAGAGCCGCCCGGCGCGTTTCGGTACAATCGGTCAGCACCGGCAACTTGTTCACCGTTGACCAGCGGCCAAAGTAATAGGCGTCGGCGAGTTTCATCCCCGGCTGGGCGTCATGGGTTTTGATCGACAAGGTGTCGATCGCAACAAACCGCTCGACATAAGGCAGGGCGTAAGTCCAGGGCCGGTAGAAGGACCGGTTTTCAACGGTCTGCGCAACGACGAGACCCTCTGGCAGCGTTTCCCGGGTTCGTTCGTACCAGCCGTATTCGCTAGAGATGGTGGTCGCGAGCATCGCAACACCCGCCATGACGGGGGCAAGCCACTTCGGCATCCGGCCGCCCAGCGCCCGGTTGATCAGCATCACAAGCCCTGCGGCAGCAATACCGGCAACAATCGTTGCAATCAGTTCAACAAACATTCACTCCCCCATCCGGATAACGATGAGACGCCAAGCCCCTCGTCCGGTGTTTTTAATTCAGCATGCCACGGCCCTGCCCCGCCGACGACTGCATAGTTTTGACCACAACAAAGGCATCACGCAAATGGCTGCGCTCGAAGTCTGACAAGATCGAGGGTTGCATAAAGTTGTTCGGCGGCAAGCCCTGCTTGATCAAATCCACCTGATGCAAGAGCCGCGTTTCGGCGATCAGGTCATAAGCGTCGATCAGATCGCCGCCGCCGGATTGGCTCAACTGCCCCTTCTCCTTGGCCTCGACAAGCCGGGCTCGTGTGTTGACGGCCTTGATCTCACCCCGCAGAGCATAGATCCGCCCGAGATCCACCACCGGCACAACGCCATTGTGCTTCATATCCAGGGTGTTCTTGTTTTCACCGGACCGGATCGTTGCAAGGCCGCGCAGGAGATTAAGAGGCGGCGTATGCTTTAGCGAATTGCTGATCATATGCGCCACGAAAATTGAATTGCGGGCAGCGACTTCCAGGGTTTCCTCCTGAAGGTTTGCGAACAGCGGCACATGCCCGCCGATCGGCCGCAGGTCGAACATCACCGAACTCAGCATTTGCGCCATCGGGTCCGGCTTGTCGATCCAGCCTTCAAAGTAGCTTTTCCAGACCTTGACTGGCTGACACCAACGCGGATTGGTCGCCATCATGTCACCCGGACAATAGACATATCCGCAGGTGTTCAGACCATCGCAGACGAACTTCGCAAGTTCCGCAAAATAACCGGTCTGATCTTCTTCCGTAATGCTGTCATCCAGGAACAGGCAATTGTCCTGATCGCTCACACCGGTTTGTTCCTGCCGCCCCTGTGATCCGCACGCAAGCCACAGATATGGAACCGGAGCAGGACCAAGTTTCTCTTCGGCAAGAGCAAGCAGCCGCCGGGTTGTTGTGTCTGCAATGTCGGTGATCAACCGGGTCACCACTTCATGACGGTTGCCGCTGCCGACCAGCTGGACCAGGAGGTTGGGGATCCTGGCTGTCACCTTTGCAATTTCTTCGGCCGTCGCCGCATTTGTGATTTCGCCGACCAGTTCGGCCGAACTGACAGCTTGAAACCGGGTCAGGTCCGTTTGCGTTACGATCCCGGCCAGTTTCCCACCTTCAACAATCGGAACATGACCGATCCGGCGTTCCATCATCAGGTGCAAGACATCGGAACCAATCGACGACGGAGCCAGCGTCACCGGATCCGCCGTCATCACGGCTTCCACGGGTGTCTCTATTGGCCGCCCCTCTGCAAGGATCTTCGCGGAAAGGTCCCGAATGGTGACGATCCCGATCAAGGCGTCATCGGAATTCACCACACAAAGCGAGGAGACATGGTTCTCCCGCATTCTTTTTGCGGCCAATTGCACGGTGTCATCCGCCGCGCATGTGATTGGCTTGCCCGCCATAAAGGTCGAAACCTGCGTGGTTGCCAGGTCTCTTTCCCGCGCTTGCGGTTTCCGGCTCCTGTCGAAGAAGCGGGCGAAAGGTTGGTGATCCCGAATGAGATCTTTGAACAGCCCGGAAGGAACGACCAACAAGGTCGCGGCGGTGTCTGCGGTCGCGGTTGTCACCGCAAGTCCATTTTTCAACAGTCCGCGCTCACCGAAAGAGTTTCTCGATCCGAGGTAACTGAGAACAGCGCCCTGCTCGTCCCGCACTTCGATCGCGCCATCGTAGATTATAAAAAGGCCCGGAATGCTGCTGCCGAATTCATAGACCAAAGTGCCCGGCTCCAGATCCCGGACATCGATTTGCCCCACGATGGCACTTTGCACATCGGCGGGCAGGGCATCATAAGGATGCACCGATCTTAGGAACTGCAGGATCTGATCGGATGTCAGCGACATGGCACAGCCTTTTGAACCGGTAATAAAAAGTCCTGCCCAGTAGGAACCGGGCAGGACAAGATCGTAACTGAACGGGCCGCCGCAAGCAGCGGCCCGGACAAGTGTTAGTGATCCTGAGCTGCAGCGGCTCCGCGCGGGATCCGAACGCTCTGAACGAGCTCTTCGATTTCCGTCGGGATCGGATCCGAGGCCTTGGAGACAAAGTAGGCGACGGTGAAGTTCACCATGGCACCAATTGCACCGAAAGACGTGGACTTGATCGGGCCGAGCAGCGGATCAGCATCTGTGAAGGAGTTGGTGCCCGGAATGAACAGCCAGCCCTTGTGCAGGAAGATGTAGATCAGCGTGACGGAGATACCTGCGATCATCCCGGCAACCGCGCCGCGGCTGTTCACCTTGGTGAAGATGCCCATCATCAGGGCGGGGAAGATCGAGGCCGCCGCTAGCCCGAAGGCCAAGGCCACCGTCTGCGCCGCGAATCCGGGTGGATTCAAGCCCAAATATGTTGCCACAACAATCGCGACCGCCATGGCTATTCGTGCCGACAACAGTTCGCCCTTCTCCGAGATATTTGGATTGTAAGCCCCCTTGATCAAGTCATGCGAGACCGCTGACGAGATCGCGAGCAACAATCCGGCCGCCGTCGAGAGCGCTGCTGCCAGACCACCCGCGGCCACCAGACCAATCACCCAACTTGGAAGGTTGGCGATCTCCGGATTTGCAAGAACAAGGATGTCGCGGTTGAACTTGGTCAGCTCGTTGCCTTCCCAGCCCTTTTCCGCAGCAACTGCTTGCAGATCAGCATTCTTGTCGTTGTAGTACTGGATCTTGCCGTCGCCGTTCTTGTCTTCCCAGTCCAGAAGACCGGTTTTCTGCCACGTCGACATCCAGTCGTACTTCGAGTCGTTTTCGATCTGCTCCACAGCAACAGCGCCGCCATTGATACCGCCATTCGGCCACATCATTTCGGTGATGTTGAGACGCGCCATCGCACCCACAGCCGGAGCTGTCAGATAAAGAAGCGCAATGAAGACAAGCGTCCAACCGGCAGACCAGCGCGCATCGGAAACCTTCGGAACCGTGAAGAAGCGCATGATCACGTGCGGCAGGCCCGCGGTACCGATCATCAGGGACAATGTGAAGAGAACCATGTTCAGCGTATTGGCATGGTGAGCCGTGTAGGACGCAAAGCCAAGTTCTGTGACCACCTGGTCCAGCTTGGCAAGCAGCGGCACACCGCTGGCAACATCATTGCCGAAAAGACCCAAACCCGGGATCGGGTTACCGGTCAGCTGCAGCGAAATGAAGATCGCCGGGATGGTGTAAGCCGTGATCAGAACGCAGTACTGAGCGACCTGCGTGTAGGTCACGCCCTTCATGCCCCCGAAAACCGCGTAAGCGAAAACGACACACGCACCGATCAGAAGACCGGTTGTGTTGTCAACTTCCAGGAAGCGGCCAAAGGCAACCCCAACGCCGGTCATCTGACCAATAACGTAGGTTGTCGAGGCAACGATCAGGCAGACAACGGCAACGATACGAGCTGTCTGGCTGTAGAACCGGTCCCCGATGAATTCGGACACAGTGAACTTGCCGAACTTGCGAAGGTATGGCGCAAGCAGCAACGCCAGCAGCACGTAGCCGCCGGTCCAGCCCATCAGGAACGAAGAGTTGTCGTAGCCGGTAAAGGCGATGAGGCCTGCCATGGAAATGAACGAGGCAGCTGACATCCAGTCTGCTGCGGTCGCCATTCCGTTGGTGACCGGGTGAACACCGCGGCCAGCGGCGTAAAATTCAGATGTAGACCCTGCGCGGGCCCAGATCGCGATGCCGATGTAGAGGGCGAAAGAGCCACCCACAAACAGCAGATTTATCGTAAACTGATCCATATCTCAGTCCGCCCTTATTCTTCGTCCACACCATGCTCGCGATCGAGCTGGTTCATGCGCCAGGCGTAAAAGAAGATCAGCCCGAGGAACACGAGGATGGAACCTTGCTGGGCAAACCAGAAGCCCAGATCGGTGCCGCCGACGGGAATGCCGCTCAGCAGCGGGCGCAGCAAAATGCCAAACCCGAAAGAGACCAGCGCCCAGATGACGAGGCTGATCTTGATGATGCGCATATTGGCGGACCAATATTCGTTATTGGATGAGTTTTCGGACATACAGTCTCCTCCACTTGATCCTGTTAAGGTTCAAACGCCCCGGCGAACGCGGCGCCTCAATCGCGTGTTGTTGAACTGGAACCTTGAGCCTGGATGCTGGATGCTGGCGGTGGAGCGGCTGGGCACGAACACAGCGATTTCCGGAGATGTCCGGGAAAGCTGTACCATGACTATTTACAACCGATTTTCTCCATTTGGCACGCACTCAGCACTTGGCCGAGGAACCCCCTTCCCTAGACCTCAATCTGTGACCCCGTTCAAAACGGGGGTCATACTGCTTATTGACCTATCGTGACGATCGTCACCGAACTTCACTGGAATGCGAGTTTAGTTTTCTATCGATACGCAAAATATACTCAAGACTACTTACGTAGGCCCATACTTCAGTAGGGGCTTCGTAAGTCTATTAGACTAACGAATTACACTTTAGAAATAAGAACTTGACGCATGCGGAACGCTTCAGCAGAACAGCTTTGAGCAGTTAAGTGTGACCTGTCTCAGTTGAGCAAAAGGGGCACCTATGCGGTGGCGCCCCGGGTCTCGATTTCATGAATTTCAATCAATGCCGGACCGGATAACTTTGCCATATTGACCAGTGCATCATTAAGCTCCGAAACGTCGGTTAAACGCACGGACGGCAAGCCGTAACCTTCTGCGATTTTCATAAAATCCGGGGCAGATGGCGTCACGCCCTCAGGCACAATCCCGCTGTCCTCCATGAAGGTGCGGATCTCACCGTATCCATCATTGTTCCAAACAAGGAAAATGACATTTGCATCGCAGTCTTTTGCCGATCCGATCTCGGCTAAAGAAAACTGAATACCACCGTCGCCGACAATACAAACGACTGGAACTTCAGGAGCCCCAAGGCTCGCCCCCACCGCGGCAGGTGGACCATAGCCAAGGGCGCCAAAGCCGGTGGCGGCATTGAACCAGCCCTTCGGTTGTCCAGCTTCGAAGTAAAGATTGCCGGAATAGATGGCTTGTGTGGAATCACCGACGATGATGCAGCCCGGCAGCGTATCGCGAATGGTCTCAAGAACCGCGATCTCTGCCTTCATCTTGGGAGTGAGGGCGGCAAAGGTCTCTTTACGGCAGGATTTTGCCCGCGCCGCGCCATCACCACGTCCGGTGTGATCGTGAAGAGCGGCCAGCAGATCTGCCACCAGCTGATCAACGGTGGAGAGGAGTGAAAGCGCAGCTGATGGTCCTCGGGCTAGCTGATCGGGATCAATGTCGACCCGTACCAGGTTTTCAAGTTCCGGGAAGCCGTTATCGGCATACATGTCGTAATCGGTCTGACCCATCTGCGTGCCAAGCGCGATCACCAGATCGGCGTCCGACACAAGCGCGCGGACGGCCTTCAAGCTCGGGCTTGCCGGAACCGACAGCGGATGGCCCGCAAACATGCCTCTTGCGTTCACCGTCGTGACCAATGGCGCATCCAAGGTCTCGGCAAGTTGTTGAATCTCTTGCGCTGCCGAGATCGATCCACCACCACACAGGATCACGGGCCGCTTCGCCGCCCGGCACTTGGCCGCGAGGTCAGTGACTTCTGTTGCAGCTCCTCGTGGGCCGCTGGCTATGACTGGCTTCCAGGTATCCATTGCGATCTTTTGCGGCATCACATCGGTCGGGATCTCGATGTGAACCGGACCTGGCCGGCGGGACTTCAGAACAGAGAAGGCCCGTTCCATAACAGATGGAAGATCGTTTGGATCAAGCAGCGTATGCGACATGACGGCCAGTGTTGCCATCATGGCCCGCTGATCGGGCAATTCATGCAACATGCCGCGGCCATGGCCGAGACTGTCCCGCGCGTTCACACCGGAGATCACCAGCATGGGGATCGAATCCTGATAGGCCTGCGCCATCGCGGTGATGGTGTTCGTCAGTCCCGGCCCGGTGATCACCAAGGCAACGCCGGGCTTGCCGGTCACACGCGCGTACCCATCGGCCATAAAGCCAGCGCCTTGCTCATGCCGAGGGGTGATGTGACGGATGGGAGAAGAGGCCAATCCGCGATAGAGCTCAACTGTATGAACGCCTGGAATGCCAAAGACAGTGTCAACGCCGTTGATCTCGAGAAGGTCAATCAGGGCTTCGCCAACAGTTTTCTCAACTACGCCCATTTCTTCGATCCCGTATTCGCCGCCAGCTCGTCTGCGAAGGCCGCGATCCTCGTGGCAGCTTCCCGCAAGGTGTCATCTGCGACCGTCAATGAGAGGCGAATGAACCCGGCCGCCTGTTCGCCAAACGAGACGCCTGGCATGACGGCAACGTGTTTTTCTTCCAGAAGGCGCGTTGCAAACGTTTCACCATCCAGCCCGGTGCCGCTGACATCAACCAGCAGAAACATGCCCGCTTCCGGCATCATAGGCCGCAAGGCACCATGACCGCCAAGATGTTCCATCAAAATCTCGGCACGCCGCTTGTAGCTCTCTCGCATGCGTTCAGCGGTATCAAACTCGCCGGAAACGGCCATCGCCGTCATATCCGCAATGAACGGTTGCCCGCCAAAGAGCATGGTTTCGGAAACAGCAAGCAACCGGTCACAGAATTCCTCCGGGCCAACCGCCCATCCAGACCGGAAGCCGGGCGCTGCGTGGGACTTGGAAATCGACGAAACAGCAATCGTTCGTTCCTGCAGAGCCTCAATGTCGAAGGGGGAAGCAAAGGTGCGCTCAAAGATCAGCTTCTCATAGACCTCATCACAGACAATCCAAAGGTCGCGACGCTGACACACCTCACCAATTGCCGCGATTTCATCTGCGGTCAGTGCCGCACCGGTCGGATTGTGGGGCGTATTGAGAAGCAGGACCCGGGCATTGGGTGTTACGGCTGCTTCAAGGTCTTCCGGCTTGAGGTGAAATCCGTTTTCCGGACGCAAGGGGACCGGCACCATAGCCGCGCCCGTCGCAGCAATGACGCCTTCATAGGTTGCGTAGTAAGGATCCGGCACAAGCACCGTATCCCCGCCCTCGACAAGACCCAGCATCACCGCAAAAAGCGCTGTCTGTGTTCCTGGAAAGCAAAGGATGTTGCGCTCCGTAACGCTTGGCCGGCGCTGCCGGTATTTTTCTACCAAAGCGGCGACGATCTTCGGTTCGCCGCGCCCGTTGGAATACCGGATCCGGCCAGCCCGCATCGACCGTTCAGCTTCATCCAGGAGGGCTTTGTCCGGCATGATGTCCGGCTCGCCAATCGTCAGCTCGATCACCGGTGTGCCCGCATCCATCATCTCGCGAGCTTTCAGATGAACTGTCCATTTCCCGGATCCCAAATGGGTCAACCGGTCGGTGATCGACGCATAACGCATAGTCGGTCTCTCAGGTTTGTTGAGTGTCGGCAGCAAGAGAAATGCCGCCCAAAAGGACTTCCACAGACCGGACAGCAATGCCCGGCAAAGGTGTTTCGGAGAAGAGATCGCCCACCAGCGTTCCTTCCAGCCACAAGCCGTCGATCACGCCGTTGATGGCAATGGCAAGCTCCTGACAACGCTTGGTGTCCGACGCTTGCCCAGCTTCCGTGAGAACATCAGCCACAAGCGCCTCGAGCACAGACCGGAACGCCAGATAGCTTTCCCGGTGGATCTCTGCAAAATCCGGGTCGACCCGGACATGACTAATGAAGGCTGCCCAGAGTGACAGAGCCCGGCCATCGGCGACCGGCGGTGTCAGGTTCGCGACAATGAAGTCGTGCAACCGGGCCCGGGCGCTCGATTGCCCCTTGTCGGCAGCATCGGCGACCTTCGACGTCATGCCGGTCATGACTTCGCGATAGGCGGCCTGCAACATCTGATCTTTGCTGGAGAAATAGTGGCGGATGAGACCGGGCGTCACGCCAGCCCGCGTTGCCACTTCGCGCACGGTTGCCCCTTGCAGTCCAAGCTCGGAAATGCAGTCCAGTGTTGCGGTGATCAGATCTTGGCGGCGCTCGGCTTCCGGCGCTCTATGGAACGACCGACGGGTCATCTCACCACCCGTTCAGCAATGGTCAAAACCGGTTCTTCATCTTGCAGGAGACAAGCGGCTGTAAACATCGCACTCATTGCACCTCACGCCTCCCGTTTCTTGTGCCGCCGCCCAATATTGGGAGCGCAAGCGCATCATTTTTGCGCTCAGATTCCGGCTTACTATACGACTGAATAATAAGCACACAAGCCCAAATTATACACTTGAATAATTTCTGAGCCGATGCAAAGCTTCTCGGAATGACCGGGCAGTCAGCTGGCGCTCTCCCGGCAACAACGACAAGCCAGCAGGGACAAAAACACCAACAGCTCTGGCAGTTTAGCTGGGCAATGGCGGAAGAATGGAAGATGTGGCGCCAGCCATAGAGGTGCGAGACCTCTTTAAGCGTTTTGGACCTCTCGAGGTGCTGAAGGGGGTCTCGATGACGGCCAACAAAGGAGACGTCATTGCCATCATCGGCGGGTCAGGCTCCGGCAAATCCACCTTTCTTCGATGCATCAACATGCTCGAACTTCCAAGCGCCGGATCCGTGACAATACATGGCGAAACCATTGCCCTGAAAGACGACGGTCATCATGGCTTGCGCCCGGCGGACCGGAAACAAATCGAGCGCATCCGCAGCCAGTTGGCCATGGTCTTCCAGAGCTTCAATCTGTGGCAACACATGACGGTGCTGCAAAACGTCATTGAAGTGCCGGTCCACGTGCTCGGCATGAAACGGGATGAGGCGGTCGAAATCGCCGAAACGTTGCTGCGCAGGGTCGGGCTGCACGAGAAACAGGACGTCTATCCGGCCTTTTTATCCGGCGGCCAGCAGCAACGCGCCGCAATTGCCCGCGCCCTGGCTGTCCAGCCGCTGGCGCTTCTCTTTGACGAACCCACGTCCGCGCTCGATCCGGAACTGGTTGGGGAAGTGCTCAGTGTGATCGGAGACTTGGCGAAAGAAAACAGAACCATGGTCCTCGTGACACACGAGATGAAGTTCGCGCGCGACGTCGCAAGCCACGTGATCTTTTTGCACAACGGCATCATCGAGGAACAGGGACCGCCGGACCAGGTCTTCGGCAACCCGAAATCGGAGAGACTGAAACAGTTCATCAGTTCGGTCCACTAGGCCGGATACTCACGGCCATGCCGTGAGCCGGCACCCAAAGTGCCGAAGCCCTGCCGGGAGGAAAAGGCAGTCTTCGGCAAGTTCAAAGACCGGTCGTCCCGCATCTCGTGGCGGGCTGACCATCCCGAACAATCGGGCAAACACAGTGAAAACAGGGGAACAGCATGAAACACATGATCAAAGCAGCTTTTGTGGCAACCGCAGTGAGCGTTGCAGCAATCTCCGGCGCCCAGGCGCAAGACGTTAAAGTCGGCGTTGCTGCCGAGCCATACCCGCCCTTCACCTCGCCGGATGCCAGCGGCAATTGGGTCGGTTGGGAAGTCGAATTCATGGAAGCGATCTGCGCGGAAGCAAAGCTCAATTGTGTCATCACCCCGGTTGCCTGGGACGGCATCATCCCGGCGCTCACCTCCGGTAAGATCGACATGATCGTCGGCTCCATGTCGATCACCGAAGAGCGCCTGAAAACAATCGACTTCTCTGACAAGTATTACAACACGCCGACCAGCATCATCGGTGCAAAGGGTGACGATTTCGAAGCAACACCGGAAGGTCTGTCCGGCAAGATCCTCGGCGTTCAGGTCTCCACGATCCACGCGGCCTACGCCGACAAGTACTTCGCTCCGACCGCTGACGACATCAAGCAGTACCAGACACAGGACGAAGCCAATCAGGATCTGGCAGCCGGCCGGGTCGATGCGGTTCAGGCAGACGCCATCGCTCTTGACGCGTTCTTGAAGTCTGACGCAGGCGCGTGCTGCGAATACAAGGGCAATGTCGCTGATGATCCGGCCATTCTTGGCGCCGGTGTGGGCGTTGGCCTGCGCAAGGGCGAAGATGAGCTGAAAGAAAAGATCAACGCTGCAATTGCCGCGATCCGCGCCAACGGCACATACGAAGAGTTCTCCAAGGAGTACTTCGACTTCGACATCTACGGCGGTTAATGGCCAGCCTTCCGCTCTTCCGCCGGCGCGCACTTGCGCCGGCGGCCCTCTCCTTTTGATAAGGTTGCCTGCCGCCTATGGCCGTTGATGCCGGATTTCTCAATCTGAACCTTCTTGCTCTTTCTCCGCCCGGCTGGGGCGGCGTGCTTCTGGAAGGCTTTGCCGCGTCTTTGCAACTCGCTGTCGGCGGGTTCACGCTCGGTCTCATGATCGGGATTGCAGGGGCCTTTGGCAAACTCTATGGCGGCCCGATCCTCCGGGATCTTCTCGAAGTCTACACCACAGTGATCCGGGCAGTGCCGGAACTGGTTCTCATCCTGCTGCTCTACTACGCCGGCACAGATGCGGTGAACGCATTGCTGGGCCTTGTTGGCCTGCCACGTGTCGACATCAGCGGTCTCGCCGCCGGAATTTTCGTGATCGGTGTTGTTCAAGGCGCCTACCAGACGGAAGTCTTGCGTGGTGCCATCAAGGCCGTACCCCAGGGGCAAATCGAAGCCGCGCGCGCCTATGGCATGTCACCGTTGAAAACGTTGCGCCGCATCACCCTGCCCGCCATGCTGCCCTACGCCATTCCGGGGCTTTCCAATCTTTGGCTAATCGCCACCAAGGACACCGCCTTGCTGGCGGTCGTCGGCTTCAGCGAACTTACGCTGGTCACCCGCCAGGCTGCGGGCAGCACCAAGGCCTATATGCTGTTTTTCTGCGCAGCCGGTCTGATGTACCTGACACTGACGCTGGTCTCAAACCGCGTGATCGCCATCATCGAAAAACGTGCCCGCCGCGGCATAGCGGGGCCGGTGTGAGATGAGCGATACCAAAGTCACCATGCCCGCTTATGTGCCGCCGCCCCCACGCCGTTTGTTGGAGCCGCACCGGATCTTCCTGATCGCCGTATTTGGAGTGATCGTCTTTTGCGCCATTTACTTCATGCGCTGGGACTGGCTGCCAAAATATCAGACACGGCTGCTCTACGGCATTGGCGAAACACTCTTCCTCTTGTTCTCAACCGCTGCCGTCGGCTTTTTGCTGGCTCTTCCGATCGGCCTTGTTCAGGTCACCGGCCCCTGGCCGCTTGCAGCGCTTGCCCGCGGGTTCTGCACATTGATCCGCGGCACGCCACTGCTCCTGCAACTCTGGCTGCTTTACTACGGTCTCGGATCCGTCTTTGCCCAATACCCGGAAATCCGCCAGTCCATGTTCTGGCCGTATTTGCGCGACGCCTGGCCCTATGGCTTCACGGCTTTGATGCTATCGTTCGCAGCCTATGAAGGCGAAGTCATGCGCGGGGCCTTTGCCGGCGTGCCGCGCGGCGAGCTGGAAGCTGCCCGCGCCTTCGGCATGAGCCGCTTTACGATGTTCCGCCGGATCTGGCTGCCACGTGCCTTCTATCGCGCCTTGCCGACCTTGAGCGGCGAAACCGTGCTGCAGCTGAAATCAACACCACTGGTCGCAACGATCACGGTCGTTGATGCCTATGCGGTGATCACACGGGTGCGCCAGGACACCTTCCTCGTCTACGAGCCTTTGCTGCTGCTGGCGCTCATCTATATGTGCCTGACCGGGATTCTGGTATTGCTGTTCCGCTATCTTGAAAGCCGCATCCCAAGCCGGGGCGCCTAAGCATCCGGCCAATATTTGAAAGCACTTTTGAAAATGACCAAACAGACCACCAATTTCGATGCGGATCTGGTCGCAACACGGCGTCATCTGCATTCAATCCCCGAAATTGGCCTGTCGGAATTCAAGACCTCGGACTACGTCGTCGGCGAACTCACCGCGATGGGCTATGAGGTGACACGCGGCCTTGGCAAGACCGGTGTCGTCGCAACCCTTCGAAATGGCACCTCCGGCCACAGCATCGGCATCCGGGCCGACTTTGACGCCCTGCCGATCAAGGAAGAGACCGGCGCGGACTATGCCAGCACCCACCCGGGTGTGATGCACGCCTGCGGCCACGATGGCCACACTGCAATGCTGCTTGGCGCGGCCAAACGGCTGGCAGAGCGCAAACAGTTCGACGGCACGGTGCATCTCATTTTCCAGCCGGCCGAGGAGAATTTTGGCGGTGCCAAACTGATGATTGAGGATGGCCTGTTTGAGCGGTTTCCTTGCGACGCCGTGTTTGGCCTTCATAATGATCCCGATCTGCCGTTTGGGGAGTTCCATTTCATCGACGGCCCAATGATGGCGGCTGCCGATGAATGCAAGATCACAGTGATCGGCAAAGGCGGTCATGGCGCGGAACCGCAATCAACTCCGGACCCGATCGTTTGCGGCGCGTCGATCATTATGGCCCTGCAAAGCATTGTGGCGCGAAACATCCATCCCATGCGGCAGGCCGTGATCACGGTCGGTGCCTTCAACAGCGGCATTGCAAGCAACGTGATCCCGGAGCGGGCCGAGATGAGCCTGACCGTCCGCGCTTTTGATCCCGATGTTCGCGATCAGCTGGAGACCCGCATTCGACAGGTCGCGGAAGGCCAGGCGGCAAGCTACGGCCTCAAAGTGGCCGTTGACTATGAGCGCGGTTATCCTCCTATGGTGAACCCAAGGAAAGAGACAGATTATGTGCGGTCGATTGCCCGGCGCTTTGCCGGCGGCGACAAGGTGAAAACCATGCCGGACCCGATCATGGGCAGCGAAGATTTCGCCTACTTCCTTGAAGAAAAGCCCGGATGTTTCTTTCTGCTAGGGACGGCCAAAACGGACAACGACCCGCCGCTCCATCACCCGAAGTACGACTTCAACGACGACGCTCTCCCCCTCGGCGCAGCGTTCTGGGTGGACCTGGCTGAGGATTTTCTTTCGGGGTCGAAGGGCTAACTGTGTCGGCCGCAATCCAGACTAGTTGCGCCCTAAGAAACTGATCTAAGCGTTCAGAAACGCGGAGCGCAGATCCCATAATATGGTTTTGTAACGTACCTGCGCAAAACAACATGAGAACTTTGTAATCTCAAAAGTGCTCGCGATAGCCTAGCTGATCCAACTTCTTGCGGGCTGCTTTATTCCAATTATCATTTCGTGAATATAGAGCAATAACTTCAAGAGTAGGCGGCCAATCGAATTCCAAAAACTCATTTAGATTTAATTCCGTCCTTCCGACGCGAAATCTTTTGATTTCGCGCTGTTCATCCAGTCCGGAGAGTCGGTTGAGCTTCTTACAGTTCAGGCACTCGATATCGAGCAAACTTGGACCAGACAAGGAGACTGAATGAAGTTGCAGTTGGTCCTCGACATGCAGCAGGCGAAGAGACGGAAATCGGTCTAAAGGTCCCAATGACTCGAGGCCGCGAACTCTACGCACTCTGAGTTCCTCTAAACCGTTGTGGCTGAACTCATCAATAGATTGGCGCGCTCCCAACACCAATTCGAACGACTTTAGTTTGGGAACATCACAAACAAACGCAAGATCCTTGCGTTTTGGCATGCCACTTAAACCTAAAGCCTCGAGTTTGGGTAACTTATTAAGCGTATCAATGTTTCTGATATGTCCCTGAACGAAAAGCTTTCTCAGTTCTCTGCAGCCCTGCAACGGAGACAGATCAAAATTGCGTTTTCTGCTCTCGGAAACTGCAAAATGAGTAAAACGCTCAATCTCTAAGTCCTTCAGGAACGAAGGTCTGTCAAACTCAAAAACACCAAAAACTAAGCGCTCCAGACTTGGTAGTCTTGCGAGTTCATCCTCATTGAAAATCCGGGTCAGAGAATCGACCGACAACGACTTCACATCCGGCAGAAGAGAAAGAACGGAGGCATCGAAGCCTTCTTGGTAGTGTCCAAAAAAGCGCGCCGTAACGAGTGTTCCAAAGGTCTTGCAAAGACCATTCAGAGAATCAAACAGGTCAGGCGAGTGTGCTGGCTTTGAGAATTGCACCGTGACCGAACGGCCATTGTCCAGTATTTGCTTCACATCTTCATAACAGAGGTAATCAGGGTCAGATATGCGTTCAATAATCATCAGAAATCTGCGATATGGTCGTAGTGCTGGTTACTTCAACAAGAAAATAAAAAGAAGAAAAATGGTGGGCCCGGAGGGACTCGAACCCCCAACCAATCCGTTATGAGCGGACGGCTCTAACCAGTTGAGCTACAGGCCCACGAGGGCGGCCAAAAGTGATTTGGTACACGCCCTGATTTGCTACCTACACGAAAGCCCCCGCCCCCTCAAGCGGTTTCCAGCCTCCTCAACAGCGCAGTGTTTGCCTGACCCAAAGCGCTGGTTTCTTCGACCTGCACCCACGCACTCAATGGGCGAAAAACTTCCTGCTGAGTCCGCAGCGCCGCCAAGCAACTGGCGCTTCTCAAACAGGAAAGGCCGCGCCGGTTCAAAACCTGCACGGCCCTTAATGCTTGGATCCGAAGGCCTTACTCGCCGGCAGCAGGGGCGGCGCCGTCCTGTTTCTTGTTCAGCATGTCCCAGTTCTTGTAGAAAACCCGGTTGATGCCGGACAGAAGCACGTTGAAGATCTTCACGCAGACGTTTTGAAGGCCGGTGAACGCGCTCGGGCGCAGAACATCGACGAACACACAGGCGCGCAAACCGTCTTCGCCGTTGACCGAGCGGTGCTGGATCGTGTCGTCAAAGATGAACAGCGGATCGTCGTGCCAGAAATGCTTCTCGCCGTTCACCTCGATGAACAC
The DNA here is from genome assembly GCF_965276855.1 of Roseibium sp. Classification (GTDB taxonomy): domain Bacteria; phylum Pseudomonadota; class Alphaproteobacteria; order Rhizobiales; family Stappiaceae; genus Roseibium. The sequence goes on along the minus strand of NZ_OZ255700.1, from coordinate 4,116,485 downwards.
CTCATCGCTCTGGCGGGTGGTCATGTTGTAAAGGAGCCGGATCGTCAGGCGGAGCGGGCCGAAATGGAGGGACGTCTTTTCCTGACCGTTGAACAGGGACACGCCGATCGTCTTGATGTATTTGAAATCGCGATTGAACTCCGGGATCGACTGATCGCCCTGTTCGTCATACCAGCGGTAGAAAACCATGCCCCGGCGCTTGTCGCCCATACGGGCCTTCAGGTCGGTAAGAATTTCGTCCTGCCGGTCCTTGAAAACCTGAAGCATCTCTTCGATTTCAGCGCGCTCCTCATCTGGAAACTCGCTCAGCTGCATGCGGTAGTGATGGCGTTTGGAGATCAGATCGAACAGCAAGTTGATCGGGGACAGCACCCAGGTCAGGAGGCCGTTGCCGGAGAAATACTTTGCGATCAGCCCACTGTCGGACCGCTTGTGGCGGGCAAAGTCGATCAAGCCGCACACAATGAAGATGCCCGCAATCCACGGCACGAGCCAAAACAAAATGGCCAGTGGAATGATCACACGCAACAAGCGGCGAACAGCTTTGGAATTCATCGACGACCTCTTGATATTGCGCCTCCGGAAAGGGGAAGCAAAAAGCGCCGCACAATGTCACGTCCTGACTGCGCGCGCAAGGACGGGAAACTGCTCATTCCCGCGGTTTGGTCCTCTCCCGAAGAGGTCCATATTCCCCGATACGAACCGGACTTTCAATGGCCCTCGGAGCGGGGTACGGTCGGGCGAAAGAATCTGCAATGCCAATCAGTTTGGCGGGACCTTCGCATGCGCTCACCCCTGTTGACCCTGACCCTCACCGTCTTCCTGATTTCCATGGTTGGCTGGCTTCTAGTGGTCGGGCGGTCCCTCCTTCTGCCGTTCATCATCGCCATCATCGTCTGGTACATGATCAACGCGCTGTCGAACGTTTACCGGCGGATCGGCTACGGGAATTTTCATCTGCCCGGGCTTGTGGCGTTTCCCCTCGCCCTTCTGACAATTTTCAGCGTCAGCACATTTGTTCTGGACATTGTCGCCGTCAACCTCACACAGCTCGCACAGGATGCGCCGACCTATCAACGGCGGCTGGAAGAGCTGTTCATGCAGGCAGCGGATCTGTTCCATCTCAACGACCCGGTGGAACTGCGGGACCTTTTCCCGGATTCCGTGGTGCCAAGGATGGTGACAGCGGGAGCAAGTGTGGTAACCGCGATTGCGGGATCTGCCAGCCTTGTCTTCATCTATGTGCTGTTCCTGCTGCTTGAGCAGTCCACCTTCGACCGGAAATTCGAGAAGCTGTTTGCGACACCGGAGCGGGCGAAAGCCGCCTTTGCGATCCGCGCGGAAATCAATTCCTCCCTGATGCATTACTTCACAATCAAGACCGCGGTGTCTGTGGCAACCGGCGTCCTCACAAGCCTGGTTCTCATTGCAATTGGCCTGCCCTACGCGGCCCTCTTCGGGTTCATCGCCTTTGTCCTGAACTACATCCCGACGATCGGGTCCTTGATCGGCGTGATTTTCCCGAGCCTTCTGGCGATCGTTTATTACGACACCCTTGGTCCCTTCTTGATTATCGCAACGGGCCTTGGACTTATCCAGTTTTCCATTGGCAATCTGATCGAACCCCGGCTGATGGGGGCAAACCTGAACCTCTCCGGCCTGGTGATCATGTTGTCTCTGGCGCTTTGGGGTGCGATCTGGGGCGTGGTCGGGATGGTGTTGTGTGTGCCGTTGACGGTGATGATCGTGATCGTGTGTTCCAAAATCGAGGCAGCAAGGCCTGTAGCGGTTCTGCTTTCCGAAAACGGCGAGATCGGCGATCTGCCCGCCGCCACTCAGCCGGGCAGCTGATCCCTATTCGAAGGGCACGGACTAGATGAATGCCAGCTGAACCACCCGGCCTTACCCCTGCCCTATTGGCGGTTCACCTCTGCAACAGTTTTTGAATATCGTTCAAAGGAATAAGACCCATGCAGCAGTTCATTTCCTCCAGCATTGGCAAGCTGCCAAAAGTTTCAAGAAACGCGTTCATCGCCGCCGCATTCACGGTGGCATCATTCGCCGCCGCTCCTGGCTATGCCGATGAGACCGCGGCCCTCACCGGGACAATCACAATGGACGGCCGCGGGACAGTTTCCGTTGCGCCGGACATGGCGGTGATCACCGCACGGGTGGTCACGATCTCCAAGACGGCCGCCGACGCCCTGTCCGGAAACACAGCGGACCTTGCCAACGTGATCGAGAAGATCAAAGCCGCCGGAATTGAGGCCAAGGACATTCAGACAAGCGGTTTTGCGATTTACCCGCGATATGAGCGGGTGACGGACAACTCAAATCGCCAGCCAGACATCACCGGTTATGAGGTGCGTAACGGGGTGGAAATCAATGTCCGCGACCTGACCAAACTTGGCGGCCTCCTGACGGGTGTCGTTGACAGCGGCGCGAACTCGGTCGATGGCATCCGCTTCCAGGTGAGCGATCCGGACGAGAAACTCGACGAAGCCCGCAAACGTGCGGTCCAGGAAGCAAAACACAAAGCTGGCATTTTTGCAGAAGCAGCCGGTGTTGAGCTTGGCGGCATCGTCTCGATTTCAGAAACCGGCATCCAGATGCCGCGTCCCGTCATGATGCGCGCAGAAAGCATGATGATGGCCAAAGCCGACGCCGTTCCGATCGAGGCAGGGGAAGAAACCATTTCCGCCTCCGTCACCATTCAGTGGCAGATAGCACCGAAATGATCCTGTCCTGAAAACTGAGAATGGTTCAGCAGGGTGTTCCGGGTACAATCGGCGTCAGCTCGGGCCGGACGCCTTTTTTGAAGCGGCTGCTGAATCACTTGCGGCAAAACCTGCGTCAGCATCGTGAATGAGAGGGATGCCGAGCCTTGCGCTCCAATCCTGCGCTGTCTTCTGCAGCACGCCGTTCGACGCCATGAGCTCATAGGCTTGGCGCCATTTGGAGATCAATTCAGGGTCCGTACCATTTGAGATCATCAGGTAAGAAGGTGACCTGCGGATCGTATAAACGGGTGTAACAGCACTGGCGGAAATGCCAATTCCGTCCAGGACCACGGATGCTTGAAGTTTGGACGTGATCCAAAGATCAACCCGCTTCGCCAACAGCATCCGGGCTCCGGTCTGGTGATCGGCCGTTTCGACGGTTGTCAATCCGGCTTCAGCCATCAGATTGAGCTGCCAGGAATCCCGCACTCCGGCAACGACCAGGTTCTGCCGCTTGGCATCGGCTAGATCCTGGACGTCAAGATCACGGCCCGGCGCCGCCATCAGGACATGGGTCCACATGATAGCAGGACCGATAAACGAGAAGCCCATATCGATGCGTTCCTGAGTCATCCCGCCCGTGAACAGCATGATATTCGGATTGGCCTTGGCTAACCGGTACCCCCGCGCCCAAGGAAGCACCTCAATCGGAGTATTCACACCCAGATGTTCTTTCAGTGCCTCAACTATGGAAACACCGAGCCCGACCGGTTCGCCATTGGCACCGAGCGACGCCGCAGGAGGCCAGGGGGACGTGATAAGCCGGAGTTCCTGCGCCTGCCCTGGAGAGATACCCCCCCATAGGATCAACAGAACGGCAAATAGGATGCTACGCACTCAACCACTCCTTAGGGCGCGCCAAACGGCAGAAAAAGCCGATCAGTACCAAGCCCAATCCTCATCGTCGCATCGATTTCTGAATCAAATGCCAACGCGGCGCGGCAAAAAGCCAGGTACGACATCGCATCGCTGCGCAAATGTCTGCCTAGACCGGCGGCGGAGTTGTTAGGCCCGCCGGGCGCAAACAAACGCTACTTGTATTTCGCCGTGATCATATCGAACTCACCAGAGTCTTTCATTGCCTGCATCTGATCACTGAAAGCTGTCACGAAGTCCTCCGAAACGCTTTTCTTACTGAACATTATGTAAGACGCATCAGAAGAGATTACGACATTCGAAGCGGCGACTTTATCTCCAAGTCCCAATCGCTTGATATCCTCTGACACCACAAAAACTTCCCCAAGGGTCGCATCGATGCGGCCAGCTGCGAGCTTCTTCAGGTTGGATTCCTGGCTATCGGTCTCATCGATCTGACCGGCATGTTTGTCCTTGAGGTCATTGAAATCGCCGCCATACGCATACTCGCGGATCGTCCCGAGTTTGCCGCCCTTCTCGAAGAAATCGGCCAGGGAGCTGTACTCCCCCTCTTTGCCGGCGGGAACGAACAACACTTCCTGAGCATCAACGTAAGGACTGCTGAAATGTGCGAAGGCCTCCCGTTCTGCCGTTTTTGAGACCGGCGAGGCGATATCGACATTGCCGTCCTCAAGACCTTTCAGGTGACGGGCCCACGGAAGGGCTTGGGTTTCCAGTGCGCATCCAAGCTTGTCCAGCACAACGGCGATGACCTCGAAGTCCATCCCGCTGACATCGTTGCCCTCAACCTTCTGATACGGCCGGTAATCACTGGCGCCGGCGATCAAGGTCCCGCCACGCGGGCACTCAACCGCGACCGCATGCGCCCCCAAGCCGAACACAACAACACCGGCTCCGACAATCGACTTCCAACTGATCATCTTCTAAGTCCTCCAACACGTCATGGAGGCGGAAATTCCGTATTGGAACGGCCTCAACATGGAAGTGGTGAGGATAGAGACAAACAATGATCACAGTATTAAATGAATAGAACACCAATAAATGTAAATGTTACATTGAAATATATAGCAATAAGGGGAGGCTATATTAACGCTCTCTAATTGTCACTTGTATTAAGAGCGCCAAAAACACCAATTTTCTCGTTCACTCCTTTCAATTCTGCGGAACCCAGTTTTTCCATCTCCACATTGAGGCGGCCAGCCACATCTTCCGAGAACAAGACCTGCCGATCCCATTGACGGCACAGTCCTTCCAGACGGGACGCCAGATTTACGGCGGAACCAAGCACCGTAAAATCTATCCGGCTTGATGATCCGATATTGCCGTAAAGCACTTCCCCGAAATGAAGACCGATGCCGAATGTGAGATCAAGTGGCGGCTCTGTCTCATGAGCGCTCCGTAGTGCGGTTTGGGCCGCGTCCAGAGCGTTAGCACACACGGCACGATCATCGGTTTGACCATCCTGAGTGGGGAAGATCGCAAGCACACCGTCTCCGATGAACTTCAGGATTTCGCCGCCCTTGCCTTCCACCGCCTCGGCGATGATTTCAAAGTACCGGTTGGCGCGCCCCAACGCCTCCTCCGCGGACAAACGCATGTTCAAACCGGTCCAATCTCGGATGTCGCTGACCATAATGGCGGCATGAATGCGCTCGATATCGCCCCGCCTAATCCGGCCATCGAGCACCATCTGACCGGTGCGCCGCCCGAGATACGCTTCCGCAATGGCAGCCGAGGTATCGCGGAACCGGTAGACCTCGACAATCGGGGCCAAAGCGGCCCCTATCCTTGTAAAGGCCACGACATCGGCGTCCGACAGCCCCCCGCTGCAATCGGTAGTCACGACGAAAATCGCGCCCCCATCGTCAGAAAAGCGCAGCGGCAGTGCAAGGTAATCCGTCGCACCGCGGGCTTTCAGCTCATGCAAGACGCTATGATCCTGATCTCCGAGTTCATTGCTCAAACGCCGCCGATACGGTGTTCGTGTCTTTGAAACAATCTGCATGGGGCTGCCGATATAGGCGGGCCGCTGCTCAAGGCCGTGCGCGGATTCGACCCGCCGTGACCCGCCGGGTTCACGTTCCCAAGCCGAACCGACAGCGGTCGTGAGTGGATGCAGAGTGCGCATCACCAGCCGCAGCCGCCAGACCGGCGCCCCCGCTTCCAGGAGCTGGCCACCCAGGCTTTGAAGCAAGCTGTGCAGGTCCTTTTCGAAACGCCCCTGCTCCAGCAGCCAGTCCCGGATCTCGCGCGGGTCCCATGTCAAATTACCAGCTTCGTCCGCCGTATCGCCCACAAAAGGACCTCCCCAATCTTTGAGCCTTCTCGGCTTACAGGTAAGACTGCAACATAGCCAGGATCTCCCGCGGTCAATCACTGACATATGCCGATGGCTGCTCTTGGCAATTGCTGAAGCGGCGAAACGTCAGAACCGCCGATGCCAAACCTGCATGGGTTTGTCCGTTTCTTCACTTTCACCGACGTCTTGCCATGGGAAGGCCACCATCACGCCCTCCAGCTTTGCATAACCGCGCTTTGTCCAGAACGGATCCAGCGGCCGGTAGTCTGCCGGTTTCATCGGATGATCATCCGGGCGCACGACTGCACAAAAAACAGCCTCATCAAAACCCAGTTCCTTTGCGTGGTCTTCTCGTTCGTCAAAGAAGAGATGACCAATTCCTCGCCCGCGATACGCTGGGGCCAGGACAGATTCCGCCATGTAAAACAACTTGTCCGGATCAAAGCCCTTTGCGCGCAAAGGGGCCTGGAAAGCCTCGTATTCTCCGCCAAGCGGCTCCCCTGTTGCCGCCCCGACCAAGCGGTCGCCATCATAGGCGCCAACAATCACTGCGCCTTCGGTCTCCGCATACCGGCCCAAATACTTTTTTTCGTAGTCCAGCGAGCCCTCATAAAGATACGGCCAGGCCCGAAAAACCGATATGCGCAACTGTGCCAGCGCGCCCAAGGTTTTTTTCAATTCTTCACCAGTTAATCGCCGGATCTCAATTGCCATAGCTAACGCCCTCAAATCGCGGAATGTTTTTTCGCGTAACGGAAATATCGTGGTGCATCACATAGCAGATCGTCACAAACTGCAGTATTTTTTTGCAATCACCCCATTGAGATAAAAAGACTTTATCTGTATGAAGCCCGCTCCGGAGAAAACCCGGGTACATCTGCTGGTTTGGGAGAGCGATATGGAAAGCAACGCCCTCTTCGAACTGGGGATGGACTTGGAGGCTCGCGTAGCAGAAGACGCAATCAGCGTTGCCGAGCCAAGAAGCACCACCCAGAAGGAAGAAAACGTTTCGACTGCGGCCTCTGTGTATTCAGACGACCGCCTGGATCACTTCATCGAAAAAGAAGGGGTCCACTGCGCTGGTGCGCATTTGATTATCGACCTTTACGATGCTGAACGCATTGATGATCTCGCCTACATGGAAGAGACCATGCGGACATGCGTCGAAGAGGCCGGGGCAACCCTTTTGCACATTCACCTGCACCCTTTCGAGCCGACGGGTGTGTCGGGCGTTGCGGTGCTGGCGGAAAGCCACATCTCTGTCCACACATGGCCGGAAGCCGGCTATGCCGCCTTTGATGTCTTCATGTGCGGAGACGCGCAGCCGGAAAAATGCGTTGAAGTGCTGCGCAAGGCCTTCAAGCCCGGCAAGACCGCTGTCTCCGAGCTGCTGCGCGGCCGCGAGGTGGCGAACCAGCTGTCCAAACCGCATGCGCTGGATGCCGCCGAATGAGCAACGGTCTGGTCTTCAACGAGACGCTCCATCCGGGCGTGCAGGTCAGCTACACCTGCGACGAGATCCTCTATCAGGAAAAGACAGAGCACCAGGATCTGGTGCTCTTTTCCAATCCTGTGTTTGGAAAGATCCTGATGCTCGATGGGGTGACGCAGGTCACCACACGGGACGAATTCATCTACCATGAGATGATGTCCCACGTCCCGATCCTCGCCCACGGCGCAGCGAAATCCGTCCTGATCGTCGGCGGTGGTGATTGCGGCTTGGCCGAAGAGGTTTTGAAACACGCAAGCGTGGAAAACCTCGTGCAGGTCGAGATCGACAAGTCGGTCGTTGACTTCTCCGAAGAGCATTTCGCCGACTTTAACACGGGCGTACTGGAAAACCCGCGGTTTGAGCTGGTGATTGAAGACGGCCTGAAATTTGCCGCTGAAACAGACCGGCGCTTTGATGTCGTGATCGTCGACAGCACCGACCCGCACGGACCAGGCGCAGTGCTCTTCTCAGAAGAGTTTTACCGCGACATTCACCGCATCCTGACGCCGGGCGGGGTCCTGGTGACGCAAAATGGGGTGCCGTTTCTGCAAAGGGACGAGCTCGTCACCAGTGTCGAGCGGTTCTCCCGCATTTTCACCGATGCCGCAGCCTATATCGCAGCGATCCCGACCTATTTCGGTGGTCACATGACCCTTGGCTGGGCCTCCGACAATCCGGAGCTGCGAAAGCAGGCCGTGCCGGTCCTTGAGGAGCGTTTCAAGTCGGCAGGTTTCAACACCCAGTATTACACGCCGGACGTCCACGCAGCCTCATTTGCGCTTCCGAAATTCATCCTCGACGCTGTCGAGGAAGGTCGGGCAAAAGCTTGAGATTTGTGTGAGATTTGATTTTTGGAAGGCGGGGCTAGACCCCGCCTTTTTTACGTACCGTCTCCGTCTCTACCTGACAGGAAACAGCACATTCGCCGTGCCCTTAAAAGGAAGAGGCACAGGTAAGCAAGAAGCACATCCAACCCAATGCGCAGGATCTGATGATCCATGCGTTGAACAACCAACAGACTTCGTTCAGGCTGCTGCTTGCCGACTGAGCAACTGGCAAAACCAGCAAGGGAAGACGGCAATGGAAAGATATCTGCCGCATCTCGAGAACTTGCATTTGCCCAAGGACGGGCTGAAACACGTACTGGCCAGACTAATTGGCATTTTGTCGATCTGTTGTATTGAGTGCTTCCATTTGCTCCAGCTGAGATGAACACTCATAACAAAAATGGCAAACCAAGCGCGGCTCATGGCGAACTCCGAGCATTGCGGAATAGCACCTACGTTTATTCTACTAAATCCAAAAAGGATATGTTAGCGTCTTTCCGCAACTCTTGTTTGTGGGAGATGGTCCATGGATCTTTCGGAATACGGTGTTTTGTTACGCTTTCTGATCATGCCTTGGCTTTTCCTGCTGTTTCTGATTGTGATTTTTCGAGTTGGCCGAAGCGGTGTCCGTTTCCGGGACCTGGTCAGCAGCACGCAAGACGGCCCCGCGCATCCGGACCGCATAGCCACACTTACCGCCACCGTATTCGTCGCTATCAGTTACATTGTCATCGTTATGAATGAACAGGCGATCGTGCTCGGCTCAGGAGATAACTCGCGATATCTCATGCCGGATATCCCGGCAGAAATGCTTCTAATCCTCGGAGGCACTCAAGGCACCTATGTTGGAAAGAAGATTTTTGATCGATTTAGGGAGGGATAGAAATGATGGATACGGCATCAGACAATCGTCAATCGGCAAATCCCACAGCCGCTGTCATTTATGTAATGCTCTTTGTTGCATGTGTCGTCGTTGTTTCCGCAGCAGCCCTTTTTTTTAAGGTAACGCCACAAAACATCGCCGTAATAGGCTTCATCGCCTTTTCTTTGATTGTGGTCTTTTTTGCTGCGGCCGTGTTGTGGAAACTCGCGGATGGATCAATCCCACTCGGCGGCTTGATCGCTGAGCCACCAGAGCCCGGCTCAGGTGAAAAGATCGGCAAGGCCAGCCTCTCCCGATTCCAGTTCCTGGTGTTCACGTTTGTGGTTGCCGGGCTGTTTCTGATGCTTTGCATTGAAACCGGAGCTTTTGTCGAAGTCCCAACGAACGTCCTCGCCCTCATTGGCCTAAGCGGCGGTGGTTTCATTGCATCCAAAGCCGTTGGCTTGCCAGGACAAGGCAAGCAAATCTCCGAAGAAGAGAAAGCCGCCGCAAGAAAGAAGAAAATCAGGCAGTTGGAAAAGGACTTGGAGGACCTGAAAAACGAAGATGCGCCAGCTCCGAAACAACCGCGACAACTTGCTACTCCTGACCAGGAATCACTTGTCCAACCAGATACCCAGGACGGGAACACTAAACCGGCGGCGCAAAATGTTCCTTCAAACAAGGAAAATACCTAAGCAACCGGCCAACCGGCAAAGCCTTAGGCCGTGTGGACGAATTGGAGACGTATTTCGTGAAGCAAGTGCCAAGATATGGCGGCGACGGTCCAGTAGAGCGTATCGATATACGGTCAAGGGATCGGCGGTGCCAAATCGCTGGCACTTGGCTCACCCTTTGGGCCGGGCTTGCATCGCTCAATTCCAGCGTAAATCCGTCTTGATGATGCGCAAGCATCACCTTCGCCGGATTTCCTTGATCTTGAACGATGCAAATCCCGGCGAAATGCATCTCCAATTCGTCCACACGGCCTAACCGGTTGACTGGGAGACAGAAAATGAAAAATCTGGAGCTACCACTTTGCATGAAAACGCCGGGCAGCGGCGCTCTTGGAGCGCTGTGTGTCGGAATTCTCGCATGCACATCTGCACCGGTATCAGCGAATGAACCCGCGCACTGCGCCTGGATGACTGAGGCAATCGGGATTCCACAGTCCAACATGGATGAGCGACCCGGCGATTTTCATGAAGTCCCCATCTGTCATGACCGGTTTCTGCTGCGCCACAACAATCTCACCAAAACACCCGACTGGGTCATTGAACGGCTTACTGCAGATCTTGTGACCGGGACCAACACCCGACCAAAAGTAAAGTTTCAACCCGAACCAAATATTTCTGATGACAATGTGCGGGCAGACGATGAAGCTTACTTGCGTTCCCAGTATGCAAGAGGACATCAGGCGGCATCAGCGGATTTTAAGTCTGACGAACAGTTGATGAAAAACACGTTCATCTTTTCCAATGCCGTTCCTCAGGAAGGCTCGGGTTTCAACTCTTCAATTTGGTCGCAATTTGAGAACCGGGTGCAAAAACTCGCTCAGGTTCGTGGAGAAATCTACGTTATCACAGGCCCGGTCTATCAGGACCCAAAGGGCAAAGACATTGTCTTCTCAGAAGCTCAAAACCCTTGCGGACGGGAGATCCGGCTCCCCGACCTAGAACGGGATATGGTTTGCGGCGGTCTAAACAAGTCTACACCCAATTTGAAATGCGATGGTCACGGAGTGGCAATCCCGGCCGGCCTTTACAAAATCATCTACGACCCAGCAATGAACCGCATCAATGCTTACGTGATGCCGAATGTTGATCACCCGAACAAGAAGGAAAGAGGGGGGTTATCGACCGAAAACTATCTCAACACTTGGCGGATCTCGGTTCGAAACCTTGAAGACCGTGTTGGATACACTTTCTTCCCAGATTTCGATCGGCACCGCAGCCATGCTCTATTGGAATCCTGTCCAGCCAGCATGATCCGGTAATCTCTTCAATTCCTGGCTTCCAGCCAGATACGGGCCGTGTCCATGTCTCCCGATTGAAACCCGTCAGCGAGTTTTTGCCCGATAACGGCCCCGAACTTGTAGCCGTGTCCGGAACAGGCAGAGACGACGGTCACCTTGCCCTCTGTTGTGCAGAAGAAGTGCTCGTCCGAGGTAAAGGTGTAAGCGCAGGTCACGACATCGTCGACCTTGTATTCCTTGATCCGGCCAAACGGCGGCGAGAAGTAGTTGCGCAAGGTTTCCCCCTCGCCGTCTTTGGCATCCCGGTCCTGATCGGGTTCTGCCGTGTATTTGTGAATACCCGCACCGAATTTGAGCCCCGTTCCCGGAACCGGCGGCAGAACGTAGCCGTCGATGGTTCCACCTGGATCGAGGATCGCGGGACCGGCAGCCCACGCCGCCTTCAGATCCTCCGGCGGCGTGAGGTACACAACTGCCGTCCTATAGGTGGTGAGGCTTGCTCTGAACTTTGGAAACAAGCCAAGCGTCCAGGCACCGGCCGTGACAATCACATGATCTGCACGATTGACAGATCCATCGGCGAGCGTCACTGATCCAGCGTCCGGATCGACCGATGTAACCCGCGTGTTCTCGCGGATGTCTGCTCCTTTTTCCCGGAGCCAATCCCGCAGATCACTGGCAATTTTCTGGCACAGCAGAACACCACCCTCGTCGCTATAAGCGCCCCAGCGGATCGTATCTGCATCAATGAACGGAAAGCGCGCGGCAGTCTCCGTGGCACTCATGTCATCAAAGGGGTAACCGCCGTCGATCAGACCCGTGCGGTACTCATCGCCGCCGTCCCCTTCGACCTGGGAAAGCAGCAGAAAGCCGGTCTCTACCAAGTGCTTTTGGCCAATGTCCGCCCACATTTCGTCCCAGGCTGTGTACGCGTCACCGATCCGGCGCTGATACCCGCCATGCCCACCATAGGCCCGGCGGATGATCCTGTGCTGATCGCCAGAAGCCGACAAGGGATTGGGGATTGGGCCCTGTTCAATCAGCGTGACGGACACGCCGCGTTTGGTGAGGGCCCAGGCGGTAGACAGACCGGATATTCCGGCCCCGACAATAATGACAGACATGAAGAATTCCCAAGGTATGAGCTGCGCAAGTTAGCTGCTCATACGCCAAGCGCAATATGTGATTTTCCGGAATTCATGCATGCCGCATATGTGTTTGTGATTGCCGCGGCAAGAAAAGCCTCTACTTTGCCACGCGGACACACTGCAGCGCCTCCATTTTGGCGAGAGGAGATCGCACCTTGCTGGAAATTGAAAAGAGCGAACCAGAGACCTTGGCACACCGCCGGCTGTCGGATTATCCCGACTGGGGTTACCTCCTCCGGGAATATTATGAGGTCTATCGCTTTTTATCCTCCGGCGGCAGTGACCGCATCCGGGCGCATCAGCGTGCTGTCCGCGAGGCGATATCCCGCGTCATAAAATCCAATGCCGAACTTCGTTTCGATGCCCCGGCCCACAAACCGGTGACCGCCCATCTGAAACGGGCTTTGGACGAAGGACGCTTGGAACGCACAGCCACTTTGATCCGTTCCATTGAATCCGTGCAGGATCAGCTGACGTGGCAATACGGCTATGAGAAGGTTCCGCGCGGGCTCGACAAGAAATACGCTTATGCCGAGCTTTGCGGTCCCAACGGCCCAATCCTGACGACTGAGGTGATCCTGGGGTTGGTTCTCTTTGCCCCGAATTGCACCTATCCGGCGCATTCACATGACGGGATTTCGGAAAGTTACATTTGTCTTTCCGGCGCCGTCTCTGAAAACCATCAGGGCGTTTATGCGCCTGGATCCATGATCTTCAACCCGCCGGAACATGCTCACCGGATAACCGTTTCCAAAACGGAACCGGCCCTGTTGGCCTACGCATGGACTGGCCCGCAGGACAAGCTGGCAGGTCAGAAAATGGTTTTCAGCCGGAAGCGCAGTTAAGAAGCAAGGACAGCGTCGCCTATCAAGAATGGCGTAACGCCGCCCACTTTGCCGTCCCGGACATGATCCGGGACCTTGGTCGGGTTTACCGGTTAAGCTGCAACAGCTTCATCGACAATTGAACACCGAATGTCGAGATTTGCGCCTGCCAGCTTGCCATCCGAGGAAACCCAGGCTGGTTCACCTAGAAGCTTGGTCTCATGGACGCCGAGCGTTGGGAAACTGAGGCCCATGGAATGCGCGGTCGCCACCCGGTGACCCGGCTTGGGATTGAGCCCGCAGCAGATCTCGCGCGTTCCAAGTTTCAAATGGTGGGCGATGTCCCACTCCAGAACCACGCCCTCGTGCCGTGTCACCACCCAGCAGTGACCATCAACGCAGGTCCCGTTCTTTTCTTCCGGAAAGAAGTATCCATAGACATATCCGGCCTCGAGCCCTGCGGCGCGGAGGCACGCAATCAGATAGGTGTTGATGTCGACACAGGACCCTTCTGTCAGACCGCAGGAGATATAAGGGACTTCATCGAGGCCATCATTGAAGCGCACCTCCGGATGACCGTAGTGAAACTTCTCGGCAACTGCATTGACGATCGCCTCAATGGCCGCGTGACCGTCTTTTGAGCTGTCAACGAGCCCGCGCACATCGTCAACAAGCTCGTTGGCCGCGCGCGTGAACCGGTTCAACCGGGGTTTGAACATCGTTTCCGGATAGCCTGAGCCACCATCTGTGTAGGCGTAGGAGAGCGTTACGGACCTTCCCTCCTCCGGCAAGATAACAGCGGCCATCTGGCCCGTTGAGACTTCGCCGCACAGCTCGACAGTGCCGCCGTCCACCTTGAAAGAAACAGGTGTCTGATGCGGGGTTGGAATTCCGGTCGGAACCAACAGTTTCCGGCCGTGTTCCTGGTCAGGTTGAACAGTTACATTCACAAAGATGGACATGATGCCCCCTCAAGTCCGAAATCTGATTAGACGATCATCTGGAACAAAAGCCCGGACAGAACCGCGCCAGTGAAACCAAGTCCAAGGTAGGTTGCGAACACCGGCGGCTTGACCAGCGACCACACGGCAGCCATTGCCGGAATGGAGCTGACAGCACCTGCGATCATGAAGGCCATCGCAGCGCCTGCGCCCATGCCCTGGTCCATCAGACCTGCAAGCAGCGGCGGAGCCACATAGCTGTTGAGGTAGGCCGGCATTCCGACCAAAGCGGATATGACAATGGTACCCACGCCTTCGCCGCCAACAACACGCGCAATCATGTCCGCAGGCACATAGGTGACCAGCAAGGCCTCAAGCACATAAGCCAGGGCCAGCCACTTCACGAGGAACAGGGCATTCGCCTTGAGCTCAGCCCCGAACGTACTTGTGCGCGCACTCTCTTTCCAGAATTGCCAGACTGGCCGGCCTGTCTTTGGCGATGTGCCACAGCCACAGCCAGAGACGGACGATCCGACACGCACAGGATTTGAAAACAGTCCTGAGCGGATGGCAAATGCCACCAACGCGCCGCCGAACAAACCAAGCGCCACCGCGAAGACCGCCTTGCCGATGGCAAACTCCCAGCCAAGTGCACCCGCTGTGATCAACAGCGTCGGCGGATCGATCAGCGGTGACGACAGCCAGAATGCCATGATTGCAGACAGCGGAGCACCAACCGCCAGCAGACCGGCAATGAACGGGATCACCTCGCACGAACAGAAAGGTGCCAGCCCGCCAAACAAAGCCGCCAAAACGATCGCCTGCGTTTCCCGCCCTTCAAAGGCCTTGCCCACATAAGATTCTGCTCCGGCTGCTTTCAGCCACGCAATCAAAAGGACCGCGAACGCGATGTAGGGCAATGTGCCGAGGAACGCCTGGATGGCAAAGCTCACGAACGGCACGAACTGAACCTGATCGAGGAGCAGGACCAGAACTGGAACGGTCACAACGATTGCCCAGGGCGACAGGATATAGTCCCGTCCTGGAAACCGCTTAAAGGACCACGTTTGTTTCGCCGCGCCTTGGCCATCAGTGCCGGAGGCGCAGCAGCTCGTGTTCTGCGCCACGTCTACGGTCTCAGTCATTTGCCGCTTTCCTTTCAACGCCAAGAACGAAGGATTTGCCCTCTTCCGCGCAGCATTCTTTCAAGATGTATCCAGCGAGCAGCTCCAGCCGTTCGAAGGCGGCACGGTTGATCACCGACCGGCCGTCTTTTTCCTGAACCACCAGATCTGCAGATGCGAGAAACTTCAGATGATGCGCCAATGTGGAGGCGGCCATACCGGTGCGCGTTTGAATGTCACCGACACTCAACCCGTCCCGGCCCGCACGGACCAAGGTCAACAAAACCTGCAGCCGGGCCTCAGAGCCCAGCGCTGCAAACCCTTGTGCTGCTTCTTCCAAAACCACGACACACCTCTTCTGCATCGGCGAAATCAATATAACTATATTTCTAGTTATATAGTTTCAAAGGATGTGTCAAGGGCAACGCTGGCGAGCGGAAAACACCTTACCAACGAACGAAGGCACCGGCACTTCCCTGCAAACAGACCGCAAGTCCGAAGATATCGGCGATTGATTTGATTAGGCTTCTTTTGCCTCACCGCCGACTTGGGCAATCCAATCCTGGAGATTGTAGTAGGTGGTGATGCGAGAGATCTGGCCGTCGCGAATTTCAAAAAAACTTCCAGCAGGAAGCGCATAGGTCTGGCCGTCGGCCTCCGGCAGTCCCTCATCGGTCGCGATATACGTGCCGTGAACGATGAATTCGGCAGCCGCTCGCGTGCCCTCCTCGTTCACAAACAGAACGATATCCGTCAGCCGCTCTTTGTAACAGCGGGTCATGTGAACGTTGAACGACCAAAAGGCGTCCTTGCCAAGCCGTCGCTCACCCTGATTGACATCATGGATCAGATCCTCGGCGACCAAGCTTTCCATCTTCTTGGTGTCACCGGCATTGAATGCAGCGAAATACGTGTCGATCAGAAAACGCGATTGCTTGTTTGGCATTGGAACTCAACAAGTTGGTGTTGTTTGGTTGAAAGGAGTGTGCCGTCCAACGCTGTTGGCGACAAGACCGCATCGTGCCTCTGGTGTACGGAACCTCACCAAGATCATGACAATCGAACTGAATGCGCGATATACTCGTCAACAAGACGAGTTTTGGATCTGAAGGCTCATCGTCCGGCCAATGAGCGGCGCCCTTGAGGTTGCAAACCGCAGCAATACAAGTAATTTATTTCTATTTACTTTTTAGCATTTGATCACAAATAGTAATTACCCTAGGAAAGAAGATGAGACGCTAAAAGAAAAACACCATGAAGATTAGATCTTTGAAAAATTTTGTTTTTTTCATCGTTTTGGCGTTACTCACACTGCCGGCGAAGGCGGACCACATCACAATCGTGACTGAGCATCTCCCTCCTTACAATTATTTGGAAGATGGAGAAGCACAGGGCATGTCGACAGAGGTGGTGCAGGCGGCTTTGGAAGCTGCTGGACATACCTATGAAATCCGCTTCATGCCCTGGGCACGCGCCTATCAAATCGCACTGACGAAACCCAACACACTGGTCTATTCCATCGCGCGAACCAACGAACGGGAAGCGCTGTTTGCCTGGGTCGGCGAAATTGCACCTTTTGGCGCGGCTCTTTATCAACGTGCGGATCAACCGGCAGTCAAGCTTCAGCAACTGAGAGATGCAAGGCTGCTTCAAGTTGGCGTCTACCGGGGCGACGCCAAGGAAGCCATTCTGCGCAAAAACGGGTTTCAAAACCTGCAGACAACCGAAGACGACCTGCTCAATCTCCGCAAACTTTTGCTTGGGCGCATCGACCTCATTGCGATTGACGACAGCGTCATCGGCCCGCTCCTTAAGGAAGAGGGCATTGCGCCAGACAAGGTTCGTCGGGTTCTGGGGATCGAGGAGATCAGCGGTAACCTTTACATGGCGTTCCATAAAGAAACCGATCCGGGACTTGTAAGTTCCGTTCAGCGTGGTCTTGAGGTCATCAAGGAAAACGGAGAATACGAGCAAATCCTCAACCGGTATTTGTTGATCAATTGAACATTCTCGACTGTGTTGGGCATCTCTCACCACGCACAGGCACTTGACGCAGCATGCCTTAACTCAAACGCCAGTTTTTAGTTTATAAAACACTTGCATTCTTTATAGTTGGATTACTGCATCAAACTGGGTTTTACCGCTCGTTTTCTGTGACTATAAAAACAATCGGAGCGAATATTGAAACTGGCATTCATAGCTGCGCTGTGCATCTCATTCGCGTTATCCGCCAAAGCTGAAACGCTCGAAATCGTCACAGAGCATCTGCCGCCGTTCAATTATCTGGATGATGGCGTTCCGAAGGGGATAGGGACAGAAGTGGTCCAGGCTGTCTTGAAAGAAACGGGCCGCGCTGCTCCGATCCAGTTCTTGCCTTGGGCGCGCAGTTATCAAATGGCTTTGAAGACGCCAGGGACATTGATCTACTCCATCCTGCGGACACCGGACCGCGAGGACAAATTTGCATGGGTCGGGCAAATTGCACCTTACGGGGTTTCGCTTTATCAGCTCGTCCATGACGACGCTCCGCAGATCACCTCGCTTGAAGACGCCAGGCCACTCAGGGTCGGTGTCTATCTCGGCGATGCGAAGGCGGAGTTTCTTCAGACAAACGGTTTCAATAACCTGTCCTCCGTTGAAGACGACCGGCTAAACCTCCGCAAACTGCTCCTGAAACGGATCGACTTGATGATCATTGATGACGCTGTCATCAAGGAACTCATCGAACTTGAGGATGTGGATCCAAGAAAGATCCGCCGTGCGCTGCCAATTCAAGAGCTGAGCGGATACGCCTATATGGCTTTCCAGAAGGACACAGATCCAAAGCTTGTCGAAGACTTCCGCCGCGGGTTGAAAAAAGTAAAGGAAATGGGCGTTTTTGATGCCATCCTTGAAGAGTATTATCTGATCAACTGACACCTCGAAATCGTTTCGCCCAAAATCAGAAGATCGGAAATCCGCGGCTGCGCCATTGTGATCGCGGCACGGGTGACCCGACCCGCAGGCTGAAGTTCTCAACACGCGTAATCGCGCGATCCACCTGGCAGCGGAAATCGACATTGTGCCACGTGCCGAACGTTCGGAACGCCGCACCGCTTGGCCTCAACACCGTTAACCCCGGAGGCGTTTGAAACGTCGGCAGGAGATCCGGCAAGATTGGCGGATTTTGCGCCTGTAGTTGCGCTCGCAGCTCCGTTGCACATAAAAGGTTCAAGCGCTCACTGTCCGACATGCCGCGCATGGCAGTCCGCACACGTCCATCAGAAAGCAAATCGCCTGACAACAGTGTGCGAGCCGGTTGCAGCGCTTCACCACGCGGAGCAGAAGATGTCACCCCCGCCGGCACAGGCGGTTTCGTCCGCGGTATCGCGGCAACAACCGTTTGTGCTTCCGCACCCTCCGGCTCACCTTCAACCGGTTCGTCCAGAGTCGGCTCGGGCGTTGACTCAGGAGGCGTCGGCAACTCCTCCGGGTCTTCGGTTGCACCGGCCTCTAAGGGCTCAGCAGTCTCGTCTTCGTCCAAGGTTTCGGGTTGTTCGGGGCCAGGCTCGGCCTGCTCGGAGGCCGTGTCTTCCGGTTCCCCAACAGGTTCAGAAGTCTCCCCTTCCTCTACAGTCAAAGGCGTTTCGATCTCGGGCGCATCCAATTCCCGTTCATCGAGTGCAGCCTCATCGACTTCCGCATCTTCGACTGGAGTTTCTGGCTCTGGCTCTGGCTCTGGCTCTGGCTCTGGCTCTGGCTCTGGCTCTGGCTCTGGCTCTGGCTCTGGCTCTGGCTCTGGCTCTGGCTCTGGCTCTGAAACCTCTGCCGTTTCAATCGGCGTGTCTTCTAAATTCGGCTCTTCCAGGTTGGTTTCTGCCTGTTGCGGTTCCCCGAACTCGCTGCCTTCTGGCGCGGTATCTTCATCGCCAAACTCGATGACGGGCTGTAAAACAGGGATCTCTGGGAGTGCTGGGTTTTCCTCAGGTCCCTCAGGCTGCACGTCTTCTTCTGGCTCCTGCTCGGCCTCTTCTTCTTGAGGCTCTTCTTCTTGGGGCTCTTCAGGTGCCGGTTCGTCTTCCTCGACCGGTTCTTCTTCCGAAGCATCCTCTTCCAAGGGGGCGGGCTCCGGCGAAACCGGCTCCGGAAGTGTCACCAGCTCGACCTCAACCGACTCCACTCCCTCAGGTGGTCGGTGTCCTTGAAATCCCCCAACCAAAAGCAGCGCCGCCAAACCGTGCAGGATCAGGGACACGACGACACCGGTTGCAAACCCGATGCGGGGGGCAACTTCGGGCGTTTCGGGACGCTTTTCCGGAATGTCGAGAATGGTCAAACGGTTCGCCTTGCCCTGCCCGGCAAACGGGCGCGCTTAGTCTTTCGCTTCTTATCAAAAAACCCGGCAGAAATGTGCCGGGTTTCTATCAAGTTATCGCGAAGGCCGATCAGCTGTCGAGGAACGACCGCAGCTTGCGAGACCGGCTCGGGTGCTTCAGCTTGCGGAGCGCCTTGGCCTCGATCTGACGGATACGTTCACGGGTCACCGAGAACTGCTGCCCGACCTCTTCCAGCGTGTGGTCGGTGTTCATGCCGATGCCGAACCGCATCCGAAGGACGCGTTCTTCACGGGGCGTGAGGGACGCCAGAACGCGGGTCGTGGTTTCACGCAGGTTCGACTGGATCGCTGCATCAATCGGTAGAACTGCGTTCTTGTCCTCAATGAAGTCACCGAGATGCGAATCTTCCTCGTCACCAATCGGTGTTTCGAGCGAGATCGGCTCCTTGGCAATCTTCAGAACCTTCCGGACTTTTTCCAGCGGCATCTGCAGCTTTTCAGCCAGCTCTTCCGGGGTCGGCTCACGGCCGATCTCGTGGAGCATCTGGCGCGATGTCCGAACGATCTTGTTGATCGTCTCGATCATATGCACCGGGATACGGATCGTCCGGGCCTGGTCGGCAATCGAACGCGTGATTGCCTGCCGGATCCACCAAGTCGCATAGGTCGAGAACTTGTAACCGCGGCGGTATTCGAACTTGTCGACCGCCTTCATCAGGCCGATGTTGCCTTCCTGGATGAGATCCAGGAACTGCAGACCGCGGTTGGTGTATTTCTTCGCAATGGAAATCACGAGACGCAGGTTCGCTTCGACCATTTCCTTCTTGGCGATCCGTGCTTCGCGCTCACCCTTTTGCACCATCGCAACAATGCGGCGGAATTCGGTGATCTCAAGACCCGTCTCGGTTGCCAGCGTCTGGATTTCGTGACGCAGCTCGCGGACGTTTTCCTTCTCCTTGGCGATGAAGTTCTTCCAGCCGCGGGTCGACAAGTTCGCAACTTTGCGCAGCCAGTTCGGATCAAGTTCCGCGCCCTGGTATTGCTTCAGGAAGTCCTGACGGTCGACATTGTAGCTGTCCGCCAAACGCAGAAGACGGCCTTCGTAGCCCATCAAGCGCTTGTTGATGTCATAGAGCTGAGCGACCAGAGCATCGATACGGTTCTGGTTGAGCGACAGGCTCTTCACGTCGACAACGATGTCTTCTTTCAGCTTTTTGTAGCGGCGCTCCTGACTTGGAGACAGGGTCTTGTTGGCCAGCTTGTTCTCGACAAGTTGGTCCTGCAGACGGCGCAGCTTTTTGTAGTCATCGGCGATGCGGTCAAAGGTTTCGAGAACCTGCGGCTTCAGCTCCGCTTCCATCGCAGAGAGCGAAACGTTGGACTCGAACTCGTCGTCGTCGTCCTCACCATCGCCTTCGCCGTCTTCGTTTTCAGTATTCTCGGACGGGCCGCCAGCCTGGTTCTCAGAACCACCCTCGCTGTCTTCCGCGTCCGGATCGTCATCGTTGTCGCCGGTCGGTCCAGCCTTTGCGTCCGGTCCAGCGTAAGTCGCTTCCAAATCGATGATGTCGCGCAGGAGAACCTGTGCTTCGTTGAGTTCGTCACGCCAGATGATAATCGCCTGGAACGTCAGCGGGCTTTCGCAAAGACCGGCGATCATCGCTTCGCGGCCAGCTTCGATCCGCTTGGCAATCGCGATCTCGCCTTCGCGCGACAAAAGCTCAACGGAGCCCATTTCGCGCAGGTACATGCGCACCGGGTCATCGGTCCGGTCCGCAGGTTCTTTGCCTGTTGTGGTTTTGGCAACTGCAGAAGACTTGGCAGCGACCAGTTCGCCGCCATCAACTTCGTCCGGTCCGTCTTCCGCTTCTTCGGCCTCGATCACATTGATGCCCATGTCGGAGAACATGGACATAATGTCTTCGATCTTTTCGGAAGAGTTCTGATCGGATGGAAGAACCTCATTCAGTTCGTCATATGTTACATAGCCGCGTTTTTTCGCGGCCTTGATCATTTTCTTGACAGCTGCATCCGACAAATCCAGCAACGGACCATCGGATCCTTCTGCGCTTTGTTCCTGATTGTCGTCAGCTTGTGTCGCTTTGGCTACCATATCGTGCTCCAATTCGCGGCCTTGGATTGGCCGCGCCGCGCCCTGTTTGGCTCAAACCCACATCTCCGGCGCGCCAGCAGTATTGCGGCGGCAGCCAGACGAATCGTTTCGGTTAGCAGGTTGTAAGCCGTGTCCCTTAAGTCCCAATTAACTGCTCGCAAATCGACAATGTCATAAATTGCATCGACAATGCGCGCAGATCCCGGTTTCGTGAGCGCAAGTACGATCACGTTTTATCTTTTAGCGGCTTGCAGCGGTTTTCTGACTATTGGCCGTCAGCAGTTTGTTAGCTGAGGCTCGCGAAGGCTGCAAAACCTCTATTTAGCTCGACGCGCACGATTCGCAAGTGTGATTCGGCAGTGGTCAATAAGTTTTCGGTATTTTCCTCTGCATTTGGTGCGCTTTTCCGGACCAAAACCCGGAGCCGATGGCAAACGATAGAAAAACCGTTATCCCGCCGCAACTTGGCTTGCGCCCCCAGCATCTCCGTTAGACCGGATTTTCTTGGCCCTTTCCGCCAGTTCCCCTTCCTCACGAGCGCACTCTTCCCGGCGTCGGGTGAGGTCCTGTGTCAAAGCCTGTATCCGCTGCCACGCAAGCTCGTCGATCTGATCATCCGCAGCATTGAGTTCGGACTGCAACTCTTCTTCCAGGGCGTTCAATTCCAAGACGTCAAGGAAGTGCAAGAACGCCGCCTCGACAAAATCTTCGGGCGGGTTGGCTTTCAGCAGGGGGAAACGGTGATTGAGTGCATAAAACTCGGCCTGTTTTTGTTCTTGAAGGCCAATGGTTTCAAGCACCATCTCGTGCATCACGTCGCGCAGTGGATCATCAAAAGATGCGATCAAATCGGAAATTGCAGCGGTTTCGAGATCATCGACGATGCGGCAAAGGGCATCTCGCACACCAATGTGCAATTCATTGACCAGAGGCAGGCGGGAGACCCGCTCGAAATTGCGGTCGAGTAAATCCGGGAACCGCATACAAAGGCCCAAAACAAGCCGCTCGGTTCCAAAGTCATCGCTGACCGCAACCCGTTCGCGGGCAAGACCGATGACATTGGCGGATGTATCGGCGCCCGACTTCTTACCGCCCTTACGGTCCTTACGGGAGAGTTCGAAAAAGAGATTGGAAAGCTTGAACTTCAGATCGAGCTGGTAACGCCGCTTGACACGATCGTCTCGAATGGTTCCGATCAGATCATCGAACCGCTTCTCCAAAGCTGCCTTGCGCTCCGGCGTATCCAGCCGCGCAACAGCAATCTCCCGATCCCAAACAACGTCAAACAGCGTCCGTGACTTTTCAGCCTCGGCCCAGAAGCCTTCAACTCCGCGCTGTTTGACCAGGTCATCCGGATCCATCCCATCCGGCAGGAAATTGAATTGGAACGAGTATCCGCTCTTCAGAACCGGAAAAATCCGGTCAATTGCGCGGTGCGCTGCCGAAACCCCGGCCGCATCCCCATCGAAACAGACCATCGGCTCCGGCGCAAAACGCCACAAACGCAGGATCTGATCCTCGGTGAAAGCAGTGCCAAGCGAGGCAACAACATGTCGAATGCCCGCCTGATAAAGGGCGATCGCATCCATGTAGCCTTCAACAACAAGTGCTTGGCCGGATTTGAACGCAGGTTCCCGTGCTCTGTGGGCGTTGAACAGCATTGTCCCTTTATGAAAGAGCGGTGTCTCCGGCGAGTTCAGATATTTGGGCTGCCCATCCGGCAACATGGTTCTGCCACCAAATGCCACCACCCGGCCACGGTCATCCTGGATCGGGATCATAAGCCGGCCACGAAACCGGTCATAGGATGGGCGCGCATCATCGGGCTTGATCAACAAACCCGCCTCGATCATCGCTGGCTCTTCAACGCCGCGGCCCTTCAGGTGCGACTTCAAGGCGTCCCGGCTGTCGGGTGCAAAGCCGAACCGGAACTCGCGCAGCGTTTCCGGCGTTAACCCTCGTTTTTGCACATAGGCCCGTGCGCCCTCGCCACGCGATCCCTTGAATTGAGCCTCAAAAAACTGAGCGGCCATTTCACAGATATCAGCAAGACTTGCCCGCTTTTGTTCCCGGCGAGCAGCTTGCGGGTCAGGGGCCGGCAAGGCCACCCCCGCCTGGTCGGCCAAACGCTCAACGGCCTCCGGGAAACTCAGACCCTCGGTCTCAATGACAAACTTGAAATGATCGCCGGAAGCACCGCACCCGAAGCACTTGTAGCGGTTGCGCCGATCATCAACGTGGAAACTGGGTGTCGTTTCTTGATGGAATGGGCAGCATGCCCAATAGTCGCCCTTCCCCGGCTGGGTCTTCCGGCGGTCCCACGTGACCCGCCGTGCCACGATTTCCGAAAGTGGCAATCGGGTTCGAATTTCATCAAGAAGGCGCGGCTCAAATCGCATGAAGGGAACGGTATCCGTGTGAATAAATCGCAGCAAGCAAGGCGATCTCAAACCGCCTGGCTACCTTACACCTCAAAATAGGGTTTATTGGCTGGCTTCGCTACCGGATTGACAGGGCCAAAGTGTTCTGGGGATGACTTGTGCGAAACTCCACCAGCATTTCTCTGCAGCCAGTCCGCGGGCCTCCCGCTCAGTTTGCGCTTTTGCCGTCTGCTTCACCGGCCTGTTCACTGCCGGCGTTATCGTTATTGCCGTTCCGCAGCATGTCCCGCATGACACAGGAGGCCTGCACAAAGTCCATCTGGCCAGGATAGCGGGATTTCAGCTCACTCATACATCTGCCGATATCACGCAAACCATGGGCGTCAATTTCCCGCACGGTTTCCTCGCAAGCCGACCGCACTTCGTCTTCACTCAGTTGTTCGGGCAAGAACTCCCGGATGATCGCTTGTTCGCTGCGCTCTTGTTCGGCGAGCTCCAACTTGCCGCTGTTTTCGAAATCAACAGCCGATTCATCGCGCTGACGGACCATTTTATGAAGGATCTCAATCACTTCATCGCCGTTGATCCCATCCTTACCGTTCTCCCGGGCCGCACTCTCGCGGTCTTTGACAGCGGTCTGAACAAGCCGCAAGGTCGCACAACGGCGTTTGTCGCCCGCATCTTGTGCAGCCTTCAAGGCCGAGTTGATTCTGTCTCGCATCACGTCGCGCATGGTTTGCCCCACCCCTGCCGTATAAACGGGTCAGTGTGCTTTACACCCACCAGTTCATTTAAGCCAAGCAATTGAATTTCAAAGATCTTTTTTCATAGGATCAATGTTGACGATCCTGCCCGCTTCCCATAGAGTCCCGCGCTTAATGCAGACGGCCAGATGCAAGGAATTCCTTCGCTCCGATCGCCTTTCCTGCAGTGCATGATGTCACCATCAAACTCTGGATACAAGACATGACGACTGCAGACGCATGGTCTGACACCCCGGCGACCGCCCTGCTTGTGCTCTCCGACGGCAGCGTGATCGAAGGATACGGCCTCGGCGCAACCGGCCAAGCCGTTGGAGAAATTTGTTTTAACACCGCGATGACCGGTTATCAGGAGATCCTCACGGACCCGTCCTATTCCGGCCAGATCATCACGTTCACGTTTCCTCACATCGGCAATGTCGGCACCAACGGCGAAGACATTGAAACCGTAAATATGGCCGCAGACAGCGGCATCCGCGGCACAGTCCTTGCCGCATCGATCACAGATCCAGCCAATTACCGGGCTGCGCAGCACCTTGATGCCTGGCTCAAAAGCCGCAACATCATCGGCATCAGCGGTGTCGACACCCGCGCGCTCACAGCGTTGATCCGCGAAAAAGGCGTCCCGAACGGCGTCATTGCCCATGATCCGGACGGCGACTTTGATCTGGATAACTTGAAATTGGCTGCCGCCAACTGGCCCGGCCTTGTCGGCATGGACCTCGCCAAAGACGTATCCACCACCCAAACACACCAGTGGTCACAAAAGACATGGGCTTGGGACGAAGGGTATCTGGATGCGGACGGTGGCAAGTTTAAAGTGGTTGCTCTCGATTTCGGTATCAAGCGCAACATTCTCCGTCTCCTGACCGACGCCGGCTGTCACGTGACTGTTCTGCCAGCCAACGCGACCTCAGAAGATATCCTGGCTCACAAGCCTGACGGTGTCTTCCTCTCCAACGGCCCTGGCGACCCGGCCGCAACAGGCGAATATGCCGTTGGTACGATCAAATCCGTGATCGACGCCGGGCTGCCGGTGTTCGGGATTTGCCTGGGCCACCAGATGCTCGCACTGGCACTTGGCGGCAAGACCATCAAGATGCACCAGGGTCACCATGGCGCGAACCATCCGGTGCTGGATCAGACATCCGGTAAAGTGGAAATCACGTCCATGAACCATGGCTTTGCGGTTGATGCGGAAAGTCTGCCGGACAACGTTCAGCAGACCCATGTGTCGCTGTTCGACGGCTCCAACTGCGGTTTGGCGATGAAAGACAAGCCGGTCTTTTCTGTTCAGTACCACCCGGAAGCCTCTCCCGGCCCGCGGGACAGCCGCTACCTGTTCAAGCGCTTTACCGACCTTATGGAAACCGCGAAGGCCGCTTAAGCCCGATCGGGGTTGACATATTGTCTCAAAAACAAAAACGGCAGCCGAAATGGCTGCCGCTATTCGTCAGAGATGCATCTGATTTGCATTTAGTCACGCAACTGAGCAAACGCTCCCAAGATCTGGTCGACTTCTGCGATCTGCTCGTCCAGCATCTGCTTCTGTTCCAGCAGAATCTCTTGTTGGGAAAGGCAAATGTTTTGAAGTTCGGCAAACTGCTCCTGACGCGGCGTGCCGCCTTCAACCAAGGCGATCACGCGGCGAATTTCAACAAGGGTTAGGCCGATTTTCTTGGCTTGCAGGATAACCCGCATGCGGGAAACATCACGCGCCCCGTAAAACCGGCGAGCCCCCTTGCGAACCGGATGCAACAACCCTTTTTCTTCGTAAAAGCGGAGTGTACGGAGCGTAACGCCGAATTTTTCCGACATTTCGGAAATCGCCAGCGGACGGTCATCTTGCGGAACTTCGGTATCCGGACCCGCAATATCCGGAACAACCACCATATTCGTAGCTATTTTGTTCATAGTTTCTTGCCCGATCTTTTTATTTTCCTCAGCCATTTGAAGTCTTTGAAACGCACCACCTCGCCGGACCCCACCGACCGGGAACTGGATATCAAAACGCTTCTATTTGGTTCCGGTTCCGTTCAACCAACTTGGCAACGGAAGCATAGCCCCCATACGACTGAGATTAAGCAAGTTAAGCTCTATACCTTTTTCATAGAAAAAATCCAGACGGAATCACAAAAATTCTTGATTTCTCGCAGAGTACTGGATCTAAAAACACCGTAAACATACGGCATACGGCTGTGTATACATGATTATTTTAAATATATTTTCTACTCATGATTTGTAAATCAAAGATATATGAATTATCGATAATCAAATATTCCAGAAACATTTCAAAGAACGCTTTAAACTTTACACTCACGCGACGACAAGTTCGCAAGTCTAATAATAAGGTAAGCTGCCTATTTCCATGATAATTATTACACTGCATTTTGATATTATCGATAATTAGCGGCGATAAACCGGCATTTCTAAGCTGCAGAGTTCGGAGCACGCTTGTTTTATTCAACAGATCGCAACACGCCAGCCCTGATCTGCACAAGATCAAGTCTACCATCGACGCTTTTTGCGAGATTCTCCGAATTCGAAATTTTTTACTGAAGAAGAGCGAAATTCAGTCACTCTCGATACGAGACTAGAGCGCTAGATCTCGTTGATTCGCCACTTACGAAAGCGAATATGCCACTTGAGCGGCGCGACCCTCACCGTCCGGCGTATGCCCATTTTCGTACCGATGCAGTGAGGATAGTCGCACTATGTGCACTTCCTCATTGACATTTACTGGTGCAAGATATTTGTGTCAGGAAACAAATACTGACTGCCGATCAAGGCGTTGGTTTCAACACACGCTTTATTTGAAGATGCCAGACTCAAAATCAAAGAACCCGACCCCCATCATGACACCGGATCAATTCCGGAGCTGGCGGCGGACACTCGGATTGAAGCAAAAAGACGCTGCCGAGCAGCTCGGCCTGAAAAAGCGAATGATCCAATACTACGAGAAGGGAAACCGGGACGGACGGCCCGTTGAAATCCCGAAATCAATCCGATTGGCCTGTTACGCCCTATCGCAAGGGATCGCCGACTTTG
This sequence comes from Roseibium sp., assembly GCF_965276855.1. Taxonomy (GTDB): domain Bacteria; phylum Pseudomonadota; class Alphaproteobacteria; order Rhizobiales; family Stappiaceae; genus Roseibium. The sequence goes on along the minus strand of NZ_OZ255700.1, from coordinate 4,088,719 downwards.
ACGGTGTTACAACGACAGATGCACCGTCCCCCAAGGACAAACCCGACGCCTGATCGAATTTCCTCGATATAAACATCATGTTTAGCGCAATCCGGGGTTCCCACGCGGCACGGTTTTCCCTATAAGACGCGCTCAGCCAACATCGTCATTCACTTAACGACCGAGCAGACCGGAAGCAACCACGCGCTTTCCCGGACCGCTCGCTTCGAGCTGCGAGCCGAGATGCCTAAACGCACAGATATTTCCTCCATCCTGATCATTGGTGCCGGCCCGATTGTTATCGGCCAGGCGTGCGAGTTTGACTACTCGGGAACACAGGCGTGCAAGGCCCTGCGCGAAGAAGGCTATCGAATTATCCTGGTCAACTCGAACCCGGCGACGATCATGACGGATCCGGACCTGGCCGATGCGACATACATTGAACCGATCACGCCGGAGCTGGTCGCCAAGATCATTGAAAAGGAACGCCCGGACGCGCTTTTGCCGACGATGGGTGGCCAAACCGCGCTGAACTGTGCGCTGGACCTGGAACAAATGGGCGTTCTGGAAAAATACGGCGTTGAGATGATTGGCGCGCGTGCCGACGTGATTGACAAGGCGGAAGACCGCGAAAAGTTCCGCGCGGCCATGGACGTGATCGGTCTTGAGAATCCCCGGGCGGCCATTGCCTCCTCCCCGGCCATTCGCGGTGAAGATGGTAAGATCACCGGCTACGATCGGAACACCGGTTATTTGGAGGCCATGCGCGCTCTGGATGAAATTGGCCTGCCAGCCATTATTCGCCCCGCTTTCACGCTCGGCGGCACAGGCGGCGGTGTTGCCTATAACCGGGAAGAATATGAGACGATCGTGCGGTCGGGCATCGACGCGTCTCCGGTCGGCCAGGTCCTGATCGATGAGAGCCTGCTCGGCTGGAAAGAGTATGAAATGGAGGTCGTTCGCGACAAAGCGGACAACTGCATCATCATCTGTTCCATCGAAAACGTTGACCCGATGGGCGTCCACACCGGCGACTCCATCACCGTCGCACCAGCCCTGACGCTGACCGACAAAGAATATCAGATCATGCGGGACGCTTCGATCGCGGTCCTGCGCGAAATCGGCGTCGAAACCGGCGGCTCGAACGTCCAGTTCGCCGTCAATCCGGAGAACGGACGCCTGGTGGTCATTGAGATGAACCCGCGCGTTTCTCGCTCATCCGCCCTCGCCTCCAAGGCAACCGGCTTTCCGATCGCGAAGATCGCAGCAAAACTTGCGGTCGGCTACACACTGGACGAGCTGGAAAACGATATCACGGGCGGAGCAACACCAGCCTCTTTCGAGCCGAGCATCGACTATGTGGTCACCAAGATCCCACGGTTTGCCTTCGAAAAATTCCCGGGCTCCGAGCCTTACCTGACAACGGCGATGAAATCGGTTGGCGAAGTCATGGCTATTGGCCGTACCTTCAACGAGAGCCTTCAAAAAGCGCTACGCGGTCTGGAAACCGGCTTGAACGGTCTTGATGAAATCGACATTCCGGGCCTTGACCAGGGCGACGACAAGAACGCGTTGCGGGCTGCCGTTTCAACAGCAACTCCAACCCGTTTGCTGTCGGTTGCGCAAGCCATGCGCTTCGGCATGACGGTAGAGGAAGTCAATCAGGCCAGTGGTATCAACACCTGGTTCCTGGAACAGATGGCCGACATTCTGGCCATGGAAGCCAAGATCCGGAATATCGGCCTGCCCAAGGATGCTGCCAATCTGCGCAAACTCAAAGGCATGGGCTTCTCCGATGCGCGGCTTGCAAGCCTTGCCGGCGTGGACACGGACGATATTGTCAAGCTACGGGCTGAGCTGAACGTCCACCCCGTTTTCAAGCGCATCGACACCTGCGCGGCCGAGTTCGCGTCTCCAACCGCGTACATGTACTCCACCTACGAAGCTCCCTTCATGGGCGCTCCGGCCTGTGAAGCCAATCCGTCTGGCGCCAAGAAAGTTGTGATTCTCGGCGGCGGTCCGAACCGGATCGGCCAGGGCATCGAGTTCGACTATTGCTGTTGTCATGCAGCCTTTGCGCTGGAAGACGCCGGCTATGAGACCATCATGGTCAACTGCAACCCGGAGACTGTGTCCACGGACTACGACACCTCCGATCGTCTCTACTTCGAACCGCTGACACCGGAAGACGTTCTGGAAATCATCCGCAAGGAACAGGAAAACGGCACCCTGCACGGCGTTATCGTTCAGTTCGGCGGCCAGACGCCTTTGAAACTGGCCCAGTCGCTGGTCAAGGCCAACGTGCCGATCCTTGGCACGTCGCCTGACATGATCGATTTGGCGGAAGACCGTGACCGCTTCCAAAAACTGCTGATCAAGCTTGGCCTGAAGCAGCCGGAAAACGGCATCGCCTATTCCGTTGAGCAGGGCCGCTTGATTGCCAGCCAGCTCGGTCTGCCGCTGGTGGTCCGCCCGTCTTATGTTCTGGGCGGCCGCGCCATGCAGATCATTCGGGATGAGGAAAGCCTCAACTCCTATCTGCTTGGCACTCTGCCGGAACTGGTTCCTGCCGAGGTGCGGGCGAAATACCCGAACGACAAGACCGGTCAGATCAACACGGTATTGGGCACAAACCCGCTGCTGTTCGACCGGTATCTGGAAGGCGCCATCGAGGTTGATGTTGACGCCCTGTGCGATGGCAAGGACGTCTTCGTCTGCGGTATCATGGAACACATCGAAGAAGCTGGCATTCACTCCGGTGACAGTGCCTGTTCCCTGCCCCCGTTCTCGCTGTCTGAAGAGCTGATCGAGGAACTGAAGCGCCAGACAACAGAAATGGCACTCGCCCTCGAAGTTGGCGGCCTGATGAACGTCCAATACGCAATCAAGGACGGCGAAATCTACGTTCTTGAAGTGAACCCGCGGGCATCGCGGACTGTACCGTTTGTTGCAAAAACCGTCGGCGAGCCGATTGCAAAGATCGCCAGCCGTGTCATGGCCGGGGAAAGCCTGGCGTCCTTCGGCCTGGCTGAGAAGAAATTCGACCACATCGCCGTCAAGGAAGCCGTGTTCCCGTTTGCAAGGTTCCCGGGCGTCGACACTATCCTTGGGCCGGAGATGCGCTCCACCGGTGAGGTCATGGGACTCGATAACCACTTTGGAACAGCCTTCGCAAAGTCCCAGATCGGGGCCGGTACGGGCGTTCCGTCGGAAGGCACGGTGTTTGTCTCCATGCGCGATCAGGACAAGGCGTCCGTCGTTGACGCCGTCCGCAGCCTTGAAGACGCCGGGTTCAAAATTATCGCGACAGCGGGGACCCAGACGTTCCTGAAAGAGCAAGGCATCAAGGCTGAGAAGATCAACAAGGTGATGGAAGGCCGTCCGCATATTGTCGATGCGGTCAAGAATGGCGAAGTGCAGCTTGTCTTCAACACGACCGAAGGTGTTCAGGCAATTGCCGACAGCCGCTCCATGCGCCGGGCGGCCCTTTTGAACAAGGTTCCGTATTACACCACGCTTGCAGGATCGATTGCTGCTGCGAAGGGCATCTGTGCGCATAAAGCGGGGAGTCTTGAAGTTAGGCCTTTGCAATCCTACTTCGCCTAAGGCTAATATGAGTTGAAACCGGCCGGGAAAGTGCCCTTTCCCGGCTGGGTTTGTTTTTGTGAAGCGTGGTCTTCTTCGAGAGGACCCAATAAGCTGAAGGTCTTAGACCCATGGAAAAAGTTCCGATGACCTCCGCCGGTTACACCATGCTCCAAAACGAGCTGAAGGAACGGACCGGTGTCGAGCGCCCGCGCATTGTTGATGCCATTTCAGAAGCCCGCGCGCATGGCGACCTGTCGGAAAATGCTGAATACCACGCAGCCAAGGAAGCTCAGAGCCTGAACGAGGGCCGGATCGCGGAATTGGAAGACAAACTATCCCGCGCCGAAATCATCGACGTGAGCAAGCTGTCTGGCGATGTTGTCAAATTCGGCGCGACCGTGAGCTTGGTTGACGAAGACACGGAAGAAGAAAAGAAATACATGATCGTCGGCGACGTTGAGTCCGATGTGAAACAAAGCAAGGTTTCTATTTCTTCTCCGATCGCTCGTGCGCTCATCGGAAAGTCGGTAGGCGACAGCGTGGAGGTCGCCGCGCCGGGCGGTGCCCGCTCCTACGAGATCGTGGAAGTGCAGTTCATCTGACGCTGCCAGCCTGTCCAATCCGATAGAAGCCCAATACAGAATTTTGCCAAGTTTTCGATTTTCACCGCCGAGCACCTTTTATTCTGATCGTGAAAGGATTTAAGGTCTAAGGCGGTGGGATTCGGAGATCCAAAATGGTTTTTCACGTAATTGGTTTCTGGCTGCTGATGCTTTCCATCCCCTTGTGGGGATATCGTTTCTTTCTGACATCCAAGCTTGCCTACCGGGAGAAGAAAATCTTCCGGCGGCTGCTGGATCACGCTGACGAGCGGGCTTACTTTTTCGCGTTGAAGCTATTCGGTTTTTTGGTAGCCTTGAGCGCAGCTGTTTTGGCGATGGTTGCCGGTCTCGGCTACATCAAGCATGGCTCCACACAAATCGGCAGTTACCGCGAAGTCATTCGCAGCCGTCTCTATTCAGGCGTTGACCCCGTGGACCAGGCGCTCGACACCTTCCACTATGATCAGTGGCTGCCAATCGCGATCCTGACGACTTGTGCATTGCTCAGCATCAGCTTTACGCTCGTAGCAACGGCGCTTCGCGACATCTCGCTCCTGAATCGGCTACGGAAACGCCTGAAGAATGTCCCTCAGGCAATGAAAACGGCCCCGAAAGCCTGAAATGCAAAGGCCAAAGCTGCCTGTTTTAATCAGGCGGGCCATCACACATTCGAAATGACTTGAGGAATTAAGGTCAGCCGTCGATCGGAACGACCGGCTCATCCTTGGTCCGGCGGATGGTGAGTGCTGTGCGGACACTGTCCACGTTTGGCGCAGCCGTGAGTTCACGGATCACGAAATTCTGGAATGTCTGCAAATCCGGCGAGACGCATTTCAGAAGGAAATCCACCTCCCCTGAAAGCATATAGCTCTCGCGAACCAGCGGCCATTTTTCCACTGTCTGCTCAAAGGCAATCAGGTCTGCTTCGGTTTGGCTGTGAAGGCCTACCATGGCAAACGCGGTGACATCGTACCCGAGCTGCTTTTCATCCAGGAGCGTCCGGTAGCCCTGTATCAGGCCAGCTTCCTCAAGCGCACGCACACGCCTCAAACATGGCGGCGCGGAAATTCCGACCCGGCGAGCCAACTCAACATTGGTCATCCGGCCATCATCTTGCAATTCCTTCAGGATTTGCCAGTCAATGGCATCAAGGCGCGCTTTCACACCGCTCTCCTATGAATTCTGGGACGGTGCCGTCACACGGCCCGAAACTGGGGCTGCCGTGAGGTTCCGCAAAAACTTGAGTTTCATGCACAAACGTGTTTCTACGGTGCCGAGTTATGACTTTTTGCGCGTTTGTGCAAGACTATAACAAATTTGCGCACAATCTTGAAAGATTCCGACAGGGAAATCCCGCAGTTTATGTTGAATGCAACGGCATCGCCCCGTTCCCTTTGGATTTTGACGGATGGTAAAGCGGGCGACGTCGCGCAATGCGTCGGCGTCGCAGATACCCTCAACCTTCCCTACGAAATGCGGACCGTTTCTCCTAAACCGCCCTATTCCTGGTGGATGCCGTTCGGCCCGTTTCCGCCCACTGAGCGGGAAGACCGGCCAGGGAGCCCGCTCGCGCCGCCGTTCCCTGATATTGCAGTGGCCTCCGGCCGCCGGGCTGCGGCTTACCTGCGCCGCCTCAAGAAAGCGTCTAATGGCAAAACCTTCACGGTGTTCCTGAAAGACCCAAGGTCCGGTGCAAAGACTGCTGATCTTATTTGGGTTCCAGAGCACGATCCGCTCCGCGGCGATAATGTCCTGGTCACACCGACCTCTCCCCACAAGTTTTCTGCAGCGCGTCTTGCTGAACTGAAGGGAGAACCGGTGCCGCAGATCGACAATCTCCCTCAGCCGAGAGTGGCTGTACTTGTGGGCGGCAACAGCCTGCACCACACCTTCACAGACAATGATCAAACCCGATTTCTGGACGGACTGCGTGAGACAGCGGGACAGAACAGGGCGCGTTTTCTGATCACAGCGTCGCGGCGGACACCCGAGTTGCTGGTCAACGGGATCAAGACCCTTGCCCGCGATGGCGATCACTTCTTCTGGGACGGAACCGGCAACAATCCGTACGGTCATTTCCTAGCAAAGTCCGACGCCATCATTGCAACCGCAGATTCGACCAACATGATTGGCGAGGCCACAGCCACGGGCAAGCCGGTCCACGTCTTTCATCCAAGCGGTGGTCACGCAAAGATCACCCGGTTTTTGGGGACTTTAGAAGGTATGGGATGTGTTCACCCCTTCCCAGGGCCACTTAAAACCACTACCTACGACCCGATTGACGCAACACCTGTGATCGCAGAACGTATTCTGGCAGACTACAGGGCGCTTCACCAAACCGGTCAAATATCGCAAGGTGACTGACATCTGGCAGTCACGGTTGAGACAAGAAACACGGATTATACTACGCCCATGAGTACTAAGCACAGCAAGCTGTTGATCGTCGGCTCCGGCCCGGCCGGTTATACCGCCGCCATCTATGCGGCCCGCGCCATGATCCAACCGACCTTGGTTGCCGGAATTCAGCCGGGCGGTCAGCTGACCATCACCACCGATGTCGAAAACTATCCCGGCTTTGCAGACCCGGTCATGGGCCCATGGCTTATGGAGCAAATGCAAAAGCAGGCTGAAAATGTCGGCACGGAGATCATCTACGACACGATCATCAAGGCAGACTTGTCGGTGCGCCCGTTCCGCCTGGAAGCAGATAGCGGCACCGTCTTTACGGCAGACACGTTGGTCATCGCGACCGGCGCGCAAGCCCGCTGGCTGGGCCTCTCCTCTGAACAGGATTACATGGGTGCCGGTGTTTCGGCCTGTGCCACATGTGACGGCTTCTTCTATCGGAACCGCGAAGTCGTCGTGGTTGGCGGCGGCAACACGGCCGTCGAAGAAGCGCTCTACCTGGCGAACCTTGCCTCCAAGGTGACGCTGGTTCACCGCCGCGACAGCTTGCGCGCAGAAAAGATCCTCCAGGACCGGCTATTCTCACACGAGAAAATCGAGGTGATCTGGGACCATCAGGTTGACGAGATCCTCGGGGGCGGCGAGCCGAAAGCGGTCACGGGTGTGCGCCTGAAAAGCACCAAGACCGGCGAGCTTCAGGAAATCTCCACCGATGGTGTGTTCATTGCGATCGGCCACGCGCCATCTGTTGAACTGTTCAAGGATCAATTGACCTTGAAACCGAACGGCTATCTGGAGACCGCACCGGATTCCACCAAGACATCGATCCCCGGCGTTTTCGCAGCCGGTGATGTTACCGACGATATTTACCGCCAGGCGGTCACCGCAGCCGGAATGGGCTGTATGGCTGCGCTGGAAGCGGAAAAGTATCTCGCCGAACAGGATGCTGTCGGCTCACAACAGGCTGCTGAGTAACGCAGTTTCCCGGCTGGACGGATTGGGGAATGCCATGGATTGGGACAAATTGCGTATCTTCCATGCTGCCGCGCAAGCCGGCAGCTTCACCCATGCGGGCGATACGCTTCATATGAGCCAATCCGCGGTGAGCCGTCAGGTCAGTGCGCTTGAGCACGATCTGGGGGTTCCCCTCTTCCACCGGCATGCCCGCGGCCTGCTGCTCACGGAACAGGGCGAACTTCTCTATCGCACTGCCGGTGATGTCCTGATGAAGCTGGAGGCCGTGCAATCCAGGCTCAAGGACAGCAAGGACAAGCCGTCTGGTGTTTTGAAAGTCACGACCACGGTTGGCTTGGGGTCAACCTGGCTGGCATCCAGGATCAGAAGCTTCACGGATCTTTATCCGGATGTCGAATTGCAGCTGATTTTCGACGACGACGAGCTCGATCTCAGCATGCGCGAGGCCGATGTGGCGATCCGGCTGCGCCAACCGACACAGCCGGATCTCATTCAACGCAAACTCTTCACCGTGCACTTTCACGTGTTTGCGTCACCTGAATACATCCAGCGCTTTGGCGCGCCTTCTTCGATCGAAGACATTGATGATCATCGCATCATCACCTTCGGCGAGCAGGCCCCTGCCTATCTGCGCTCGATGAACTGGCTTGTGACGGCCGGCCGCGTGGATGGCAAACCGCGGCAATCGGTGCTCCAGGTCAACAACATCATCGCGATCAAGCGCGCTGTTCAGACAGGCGCCGGTATTGCGATGTTGCCAGACTACATCATCGACAATGGCCGAAACTTGGTTCCCGTGCTTGAAGATCAAGAAGACAAGGTGCCGTCCTTCGATACCTATTTTGTGTATCCGTCGGAGTTGAAGAACACAGCCCGGGTCACGGCTTTCCGGGAGTTCCTTTTAAAGAACGCCCAAAACTGGGTGTACTAAAAGAAAGCCCTCGAGCGACCAGCACTGGTCACACTCAGAACCAGACGGAACGGCGACCCTGCATCTGTCTTTCGGAAAGTATGGTTTGTTCGGGCAGCTCTCTCCAGCGTGCTGTTGTGATGAGCATTACGGCTACGAACCAAGTTTTATTGAGAGCAGCCGGGTCTGAATTCGTAACAAGATATCCACCCGGCAGACGCTCTTGCGCGGGCGTCTGGTATGACCCTCAGCCTGTAACTCACTCAGAAAACTGATAAATCTAAGGACGGTCAAAGCCCTGCGCGATTTGCATAGCAGATCTGCGTCGCTGCCTCTTGTTTAAGCAGCTTGTGCACTGCATATAAGCATCACTGTTGGTCACACAGGCATCACGTCCTCCTCCCAGTGATGCCTCGACCAGCTGTTCCCCTCTGGAAGGTGATTCCACTGGTTACAGTGAATCAATTCAAACTGCCGGGTCTTTGAAGACCCGGCTTTTTTTTTGCCTACACGAACGGACTCAAGCGTTAGAGCGGGTCGCGTTTAATCGGGTTCATTTGATGAGCTTACTGAGTTCATTCGGCAAGGCGCGTCGTGAAGCGCGGCCTTGTTGGCCGGGCAAACGTCGCAACGCGGCCGATGGGCTCAGTAAGTTCACCCTTCGGGCCGGACAATTTTTGCCTCTGGCTTTGTTGTGGTCCGCTTATGGTACCCCGCACCACCGCGCGGACCACGTCTCGCCAGAAACAAAAATCGTCTCGGTCAAATGAAACCGATTAAACGCGACCCGCTCTAAGCGCAGCCTTGGCAACTTTGGGAATCTCAAAGTACGCCTGTTGCACATCCTCAAGCGGGATTGGCTGACCGATGAAGTAGCCTTGACCGTAGTGGCATCCGCAAGCTCTCACCACGCCCAACTGCTGAGCCGTTTCGACGCCTTCGGCCGTCGACTTCATATCCAGATTGTCAGCCAGCGCCGCGATCGTTCTCAAAATCGCTGCACTGCCCTCGTCTTTTTCAACTTCCGAAACGAACCTGCGGTCAATCTTGAGCTTGTTGAATGGCAGTTCCTGCAGATAGCCAAATGACGAGAAGCCGATGCCGAAATCATCCAAGGCCAGGTTCAGACCAGCATCTCGCAATTTTCTGAGATCCTCATGAGCGGCTGAGCCTGCGGACATCAAAACACTCTCGGTCAACTCCAGTTCCAGGCGATGCGGAGAAATTCCAGCTGCTTTTAGACCGCCAAGAACTCGTTCGACAAATCGTCCATCGCCAAGCTGCAAAACAGAGACATTCACACAGGCGCGGTAATCGTCCGGCCAGGTTGCCAGGGAGCGCAACACTTCAGACAGAACAAAATCGCCAACCTTCGCGATCAGGCCAATCTCTTCGGCCAGAGGGATGAAATTTGACGGGGGGACATAACTTGCCTCGCCCTGATGCCAACGAACCAAAGCCTCGAAGTGATCAACCCGATGTGTTTCCAGGTTCAGGATCGGCTGGCAAAAAACATTAAGCCCCTGATTTTCCACCACGCGGATCAGAGCGTTCTTTGTGCGCTTCCGCTCTGCATCTTCCTGCGCAATATCGGCGTCAAAGACCCGGTATGCGGATCTTTTCTCCTGCTTGGCCTTATAGAGCGCCAGATCAGCACGTGAGAGCGTCTCTTCAGAACCGGCACCATCCGCAGTGATGATCGCCACACCAACGCTCAGTCCACTCTGAACCATGAGCCCGTCGAGATTAACGGGCATGTCGAACGCGGCGCACAAACCGGAAGCAATCTCGCGGATGTCTTCCTCCGTGCGCGGCTTGAGCACAAGCGCAAACTCATCGCCGCCCAAACGGGCCGCAAGATCGCCACCTTCGATGACAGCTTTCAGGGTGTTGGCAACGTGCTGCAGCAAACGATCGCCGACGACATGGCCATGACTGTCGTTCACTGCCTTGAAGTCGTTTAGGTCAATGAGCAGTAGCGATGGCGACACCTCATCGGCATTCCCGGCATTTTCAACGACGTGATCCAAAGTCTCCCTGAAGGACAATCGATTGGCCAGCTCGGTCAGGTTATCCGTTTCAGCTGCTTTTTTGACGCGCTCATCCGCAACGACTTTCTCGGTGACATCTTCATACGTCTCTACCCATCCGCCGTCCGGCATTGGAGCTGCGGAAAAAGACAGAATCCGGCCGTTGGACAGGTGGATTAACGAGCGTATGTGTGAGGTAGGCTGGGCACTCTCAGGAATGGCTTTTGTGGCCTCTCCTGGAAATCCGGTCACAAAAGCGCCTTGCCGATACTCGTTGTATGCGTGGTAGGACGTTCCAGGCACAAGCATTTCCGGCGGGAGCCCCGTAAACTCCCCGGCTCGGTCATTGCAAAAACGCAGTCTGCCATCCTTATCAAACGCACTGACGCCCTGTACGACCGATGCCAAGGTGACTTCCAGCTCTTCTGAGCGGAGACGGGCTTCCTTTTCTCTCTCAAAGAGACTGTCCGCCATTTCCTTGCGGTCCGTGATGTCCCAATTCACCCCGACGGCTTCAGTAACGTTGCCGGCATCGTCTTCAAGAAAATTACAATGGGCGGCCAACCAGCGGACGCTGCCATCCCGGCGCACGATCCGAAAATCGGTGGCGAACCCGGATTTCTTCTCATAAGCCTCCAAAAATTGCCGGCGGGCTGCATCGATGTCATCGGGGTGAACGGTCCGCTCCCAATCGTTGAATTCGCTTTTAAATGACCCGGGATCGACATCAAACAACCGGAACATTGCATCGTCCCACGTAAGACGATTGGCAGCCATATCGAAACGCCATACAGCAATTCCAGCAGATGACCGGGCGAGGTCAGTCAGAAAGAGCGTGGATTTGAGCGCCTTGTGCTCAACGGAGAATTTCTTGGCCTCGCTGATCATCAGGCCAAGAATGACCACACCGACCACGTTTCCAATCAGCAGCATGTACCATGCGTTTTCGAGGATCTGGAGCCCCGCCTCAACGCCTTTATCGATGAAGAAACACGGAAGGACAAAAAGCGTGCCGACAACCGCAATGGACAAAAGCCGCAAGGGACCAGGGCCGAGATCACGATGACGACAGCAGGCCCCGACAATCGCACCGAAAGCCGCGTAAAAAAACGGGCTGAGGCTACCGCCAATCACAAATGGGCCACCGACCCAATAACGCGCAGCCCCTGCAATGCTTGCCGTAATGATCCCCCCCAAAGGCCCAAGGAAATATCCACTCAGAATCGCAGGCGCAGCCCGCGTGTCGAACGTGGCACCATCGCCAAAATGGACGGGCATCATCACGACCAGAGCGGACAGGAGGCCAAACAACGCGCCAAGGAATGCCGCACTTACCGACCGGCGCGCGTGCAAGGTATCCCGGCGTGCAAAGAAGTAGAACGCCAACGCGCCCAACGAAAGAGCGCCAATATTTGCGATCCAATCGACGACCATCTAGGCCTTTCTGAGTGCACAAAAGCACACTTAGAGAAAAAGCAACGATGCTCAGCCTATTTCAAAAATGCTAACAACTTCAATATACAGTAATACATACTCGCATCGAGACTATTGTTAATAGTCTCGATGCGAAAACAACAGATACAACGCCATTTTACATAAATAGAAGCTCGCCGGTCATGTCTTTATAAAGACCCGCGACTTGTTCCTCGTATCCATTGTACAGCAGTGTGTTCCGGCGTTGATCGGTTCCCAACAGTTTCTCGGTTGCCTGGGGCCAGCGCCGATGTGGGACCGACGGGTTCACATTCGCCCAAAACCCGTATTCCTTCGGCTGGATTTCTTCCCAGAAGCTCACTGGACGCTTGTCAGTGAATGAGATCCGCACCACGGATTTGATACATTTAAATCCGTATTTCCAAGGCGTTACCAACCTGATCGGCGCACCAAACTGCTTGGCAAGCGGTTTTCCGTAGATCCCGGTCGCCATGAACGCCAGTTCATTGGTCGCCTCTGCAAGGGTCAAGCCTTCAACATAAGGCCACGGATACCAGGATTGTTTCTGACCGCTGGCAACTTCCGGATTGAGGAATGTTTCAAACCGAAGGTATTTGGCACCGGTTTGCGGCCCCGCCAGTTTGACCAGCTCGGCGAGCGGGAAGCCGGACCAAGGCACCGCCATGGACCAAGCCTCAACACACCGATGGCGATAAAGGCGTTCCTCCAAAGGCATCTTGGCGAGAAGTGCGTCGATATCAATCGTCTGAGGATTGTCGATGAGGCCGTCCAGCATCACAGTCCATGGACGGATCTCAAGGTTCTGAGCCGCCGGCCAGATTTGCTTGTGAGAGCCAAACTCATAGAAATTGTTGTACTTCGACGCCACGTCTTCGTCAGTCAGTGGCCGGTCCAAGGTAAATGCAGAATTGCGTGGAACAGGATAGAGCCCCGCGCTCGGGTCTGCCTCGGCAAAGGCCGGTCTCATCCCAAGTCCGCTTCCGAGCAATACACCTCCCCCTGCGAGCCCCGCAAGGATCTGGCGTCTGTTCAAAAAGACATGCTCTGGGGTCGCTTCGCGCTCGGGCAATTCCCAGCTGCGTTTGGTCAAGATATTCATCGTCAAACTCCCAATCTGGACGTAGAAAGACCGGATTGTGTGTTCAAACGCAAATAACGCCCGAGTGACCGATGCCAAGTGTCAGGCTTGTTTCAGCCAATTTTCAGCGGCTTCCCGGTCTTTTGAAACAAAGCTTTTGATCTCAAGCCCCGGGATCAGCATCCCTTCGATCTCAGCAACCTTGCGAATCCAGCCTGCATCGCACACAACCGCGCACTTTCGGAATTTCCCCAGAAGCTTCAGAAGGTCTGGCATCATCTTGAATTCGACAGCCAACGCGCCTGCGGTCGGCCATTCGAAATCATCAATGGCATAGAGCATCGTGCCGTTGGTCAGATCCTCTGCGGCTTCAATGAGATCCTCCAACCCGGCCTGCATCAAGTCAGCATTGAGAGGACCGCGCAGATGAACAAAGACGCGGTCCCCTTCCTGTTTTTCAATCGCAAGCATCGACAATCTCCTTTCTGCGTCCACCATCCCGTTTAGAGCGTAGGGGAATGGACACACAATCAAATGAGACAGATCAACACTTTGCACTCGCGCGGCTCACTACGCCGCTTGTTTTCCCGAACGCTGGAGCGCCTGGTCCGCTGCTTTGCCGGACAGCTCCGCCATATGATCGAACTCTGCCGTATAGCTGGCAACTCCTGCCGTCGCGGACCGGAGTTCAACAATCAAATCACCGATTTCAGCTTCTGGCATCAGCGCCTGAACCTCATCCCAACCGCTCCAGCCGGGACGGGCGTCAAATCCAAGCAGCTGCCCGCGCCTGGCGGAAACAATGGCATTGATCTTGGCGGTCGCATCACTTGGACACGCAACGACCACCTTGTGGATAGGTTCCAGCAGAACGGGCTTGCAGTCGGACAGGCCTTCCCGGATCGCCAGGATACCTGCCATCTTGAACGCCTGATCGGAACTGTCGACCGAGTGATACGACCCGTCGACGAGGCAGACCGATAGATCGACCACGGGAAACCCGAGCGGCCCCTGGCCCAGTGCTTCCAGAACACCTTCCTTCACCGACACGATGTATTGCTTGGGCACCACGCCCCCGGTAATACGATCGGTGAACTGGATGCCTTCTCCTCTCGGCAGTGGCAAAATCTCAAGAACCACGTCACCAAACTGCCCGTGCCCCCCGGACTGCTTCTTGTGACGCCCGCGCGCTGTTGTGCTGCCACGGATCGTTTCGGAATAAGGCACATGCGGCGCATGCACGGCGACATCCAGCCCGTATTTTCCAGACAAGCGCTCCTGAGCGACGCGCAAATGCATTTCACCCTGCCCGCATAACAAGGTTTCAGCCGTTATTTGGTTCTGTGCGACTGTCAGGGAGCCGTCTTCTTCGGCAAGCTTGGAAAGGGCAGCTGACAAGCGAACCTCATCTTTGCGCTGCCCGGCTTCAATCGCCGTCGCCAAGACCGGCCGCCGGGTGTCCGCAGTGTCCAGAGCTGGGAGTTTGCTGCCCTGAAGGCTCAGAACATCACCGGTTTGAACATCATCCAAACGCCCCAGGCCGACGAGGTCGCCCTCAGACGCCCTTGAGATCTTGTTCAATTGCTGTCCAAACAGGGAGAACAGCCCCGAGACCTTCGCTTCCGTGGTTCCATTCACATAGAGGCTGTCATTGTCCGCCAGAGCGCCACTCAACACGCGCGCCACAGAAACTTTGCCGCCATGTTGTGTGTGAAGCGTCTTGATCACCTGGATCGCACTTTCGGGCGCGGCATCAAGAAGGCGCGCCTTGAGGCGGTCAACCGAGGGCACTTCATGGCGAAGGGCTTTCAAGAGTCGCGAGACGCCGTTGCCATGTTCGCCGGAACCGAAGAAGACCGGGCAAATCAAACCGTCCTGCATCTCCTCAACGAGATCTGCGAACACTTTCTCACGGTCCGGCGCAATGTCCTCAAGCAGCGCTTCCATCAGATCATCATCGTGATCGGCAAGATGCTCCAGCATCGTAAACCGGGCTTCATGTTCGCGCGCACGGTCCTCATCCGACATGTCGATCTCGGTGCTTGGTTCCTTTTCGTGATAAACATGCGCCCGTTCCAGTGCGAGATCGATGAAGCCGGTGGCCTGACCGTCCTCCCAGATGGGTATCTGGCGCAAGACAAGTGGGACGCTGGACGCCGGTTGCAGCAGGTTCAACACATCGCGGACCCGCCGTGTGCTCTTGTCGATCTTGTTCAAAAACAAAACCCGCGGAATGGCGCGGGCTTCAAGGGCTTTCAGAATGAGCTGCAAGGCTGGGACCTTGCGCTCATCGTCTTCAGCGACAATCACAGCCAGATCCGCACCGGACAAGGCGCTGTCCATTTCCCCCAAAAACTCGACCGAACCCGG
The DNA here is from genome assembly GCF_965276855.1 of Roseibium sp. Taxonomy (GTDB): domain Bacteria; phylum Pseudomonadota; class Alphaproteobacteria; order Rhizobiales; family Stappiaceae; genus Roseibium. The sequence goes on along the minus strand of NZ_OZ255700.1, from coordinate 4,073,326 downwards.
ACAATCGATGAAATTGAAACGGTCACCAAGGTATTCCACATCCGCGAAATTGAGTTCCACGCTCATCCCATGAGCCCTGGCTTCTGCCGAACCATCACCAATGGTATTTCCGTCTGACACCTTGCCCTGCCGGTCCACCTTGTTCGTGCGCGCCAGGATCGCCTCCAGCAAGCTGGTTTTACCGCTGCCAAAGGGTCCGACCAAAGCCACGCAGCGCGGTTCCCTGCCGCTGGAGTTTGCCTGTCCATTGTTGGTGTTTGCCATACTGAGCCTCCCGTTTGCCCGAGGATATCCTCGTTAAAACGCGGCACGGCCGGCGGTTCAGGACGCGGGCCCGCCGCGTCTCGCCCGGATGGGATCGAAGGCCAACAACCCGGAAAGCACCGGGCTTGATGTTCGTCATGGCCCTTCAATCAAGGGCGGGAAACTATCGTCGCGCCCGAAACGGGGTAAACGCAAGGAAATCTTACCCTGCACCGCAGCAAACAGGCGGCGCATTCGGCGCTACCAACTGGCACTTTCCGCTTGTCCGGCCACCGAAATGCTTCAATTCGCAGTTTAATTTGGTGTTACGCGCAGCTCCACCCATACTGATCCGCGGGTACGAGATGGAATGAGAGGTTTAAACATGTTGCTCATCACCAGAACTGTCTTATGGGCGTTTGGTGTCGCCATTGTTTCAGCGGGCCTGGTGTTTTCTGGCGGCAGTGTCGCGCAGGCGCAATCGGTTCAGCCGCGCGGCGTTATCCAACCCGGCACGACCCTCGGGCCGTCCGCGCAACAACAGCTCAATCAGAACCTCAATCGTCAGCAGAACAATTTCTCAACCCAGCAACGGATCGACAGCAACAATCGGCTGAACCGGACACAGCAGATCAACCGCAACAACACCCGGACAGACACCCTCTCCCCCTGTCCCGGCGCGAATACAGCCTGCCAGAACTAGGGTTCATGCCTGAACATCCTGGGATGTACCCGGCGCTGCCGCAGAACTTGCAACAAACGTTCCAGCGTCCCCGTTTCTATCTGACAGGCGCGCCTGGAGGAAATTCCGGCCGATTATCAAAGCTGCAATTGTCACCACCACCGGCACAAAACGGCTACCCGGGGTCAGCAGGGCCCAAACGGCACCGGACGCGCAAATCGCAAGCAAGACAGCGGAAAAAATCAGTTGTGCACGGTCTGTGACGTTGTCCAACGCGGAGAACCGGGACCGCGAAAACAGCATCTGGGCGAGGCCGACAGCAAAAACGGTTACCAGAACGCCCCCATAAGCATATTCGGCAAGGACGTCTCCCAGACCGTCAAACCCGAGGCGAAATAGCCCCACGATCAACGGCGTTGCCAATAAAATATGAATATTGACGCCCATCAGGATCGGATGCATCCGGACCCTCATTCCGATCAGGGCACTCAAAACAACGAGGCACAGCCCAGAGCCTACCCAGCCGGCGAATTCCAGATCCCCCGATTGGCGCCACAAAAGAATGAAAACGATTGACGGCACGCCTTCCATCAGGTCGGTCAGCCATCGTTTTTGTTGGGTTCGCATGAGTGTGCCTCCCTCGTGAGGACACCAGCTTACCGGCGCAAGCGCTGATCGTAAATACGCAGGATTACAATCAAGATTAGCTGCGAAGACTTCCCGCAAACGCTGTGCTGAACTGGCCGGTTAGTGGCCCGGGCGGATCCGCTTCAAGAATTCCCAGACCGGCAGAGCCGTCACACCTCCAACCACGCCAGACACGTAGCCCGGGATGGTCCAACCCAGCAAAGACGACCAGAGCAGGCTGACAACAAAACTCACCGCGAGCATGGCAGCCACAGTAATCAGCAATCGTTGCCAAAGCGGAAGAAGAACAGCCAAGCCAGCCTCCAAAACAAAATGAAAATCGACCACACCCTATGCGCGCCCTTCGAGAAAGAAAAGCCTGATCGGCAGAAGTCAGTGTGAGCCAAACAAAAAGGGCGGCCGGAGCCGCCCTGAGATACTAATTGTCAGCTCAATTTATTTCAGATTGCCGCAGAAGCGCTGAATGCGGGTACAGGCTTCTTCCAGGGCTTCCGTTGAGGTTGCATAGGAAATCCGGAAATTCGGACCAAGGCCAAAGGCCGAGCCGTGCACAACCGCAACGCCTTCGGTTTCCAAGAGCTCGGTGACGAAGTCTTCGTCATTCTCAATCACCTTGCCGGACGGGGCTGTCTTGCCGATGGTGCCCGCACAGGACGGGAAGACATAAAACGCGCCTTCCGGAACCGGGCAGGTGATGCCGTTTGCCTGGTTCAGCATGGAAACAACCAGATCGCGCCGACCTTTAAAGATTTCGTTGTTGGTCGGAATGAAGTCCTGAGTGCCGGAAATTGCTTCAACCGCAGCCCACTGAGCGATCGAGCTCGGGTTCGATGTGGATTGAGACTGAACCTTGGCCATCGCCTTGATCAACTCCACCGGACCACCGGCATAGCCGATGCGCCAGCCGGTCATGGAATAGGCCTTCGACACACCGTTGACAGTCAGCGTCCGCTCATAAAGCGACGGCTCGACCTGGGCCGGCGTCGTGAACTTGAAGTCGTCGTAGACCAGATGTTCATACATGTCGTCGGTCATCACCCAAACATGCGGATGTTTGACCAGAACGTCGCACAGCGCCTTCAGTTCGGCTTCCGTGTAAGCAGCCCCGGACGGGTTGGACGGCGAGTTGAAGATCAGCCACTTGGTACGCGATGTGATGGCAGCATCCAGCGCTTCCGGCGTGATCTTGAAGGTGGACTTGTCGGCCTCAACGATGACCGGTTCGCCGCCAGCCAGAAGAACCATGTCCGGATAGCTGACCCAGTACGGCGTTGGGATGATGACCTCATCGCCCGGATTGATGGTCGCGACCAATGCATTGTAGAGCACCTGCTTGCCGCCGGTACCGACCGTAATCTGGTTGGTTTCGTAAGTAAGCCCGTTTTCCCGCTTGAACTTCTCGGCGATCGCAGCCTTCAGCTCCGGAATACCATCGACAGCCGTGTACTTCGTCTTGCCGTCGTTAATGGCCTTGATGGCAGCCGCCTTGATGTTTTCCGGGGTGTCGAAATCCGGCTCGCCAGCACCGAGACCGATCACATCGCGGCCTGCGGCTTTCAGCTCGCGTGCCTTGTTGGTGACGGCGATGGTCGCAGATGGTTGAACTCGCGCCAATGCGTCAGCAAGAAAGCCCATAATGTCCTCCAGGGGGAAACGGGAAAGTTAGCGCGCGGACCCTAGATCCGCTGGGCCATCATGACAAGGGCATGAAGGCTAGGTTTGGCAAAAATAAAGGCGATCGCCCGTGATTGCGCCTGCCATTGTTGCGATCGCTGGCCGGGAAAGATCAGCTGCGGGTTTCCAAAACGAGTTTCGGTTCCTTGCTGTCCTTGTCGATGAGCATTGCGCGGAAGCGTTTCTTCTTCGTCTGGCCGTTCAGGATATTGACCGGGATCGACATCGGGACCTCGGTCTCCGACTGTGCCGCACCGAGCAAGGACGCGTAATTGTTCGGGTGAAGCAGGATGTCCGTGACCGGCTTACTGTCCATGATTTCGTTGGTCAGGTGGTAGGTCTTCATCGCCGCCTTGTTGGCAGCAATGATCATCTTCGACTTGGTGTTGATCACCAGCATTGGTGCGCTGCAGATTTCGAAGACTTTGAGAAAATCGACATCACCGCCGATCCGGCCTGCGGAAAACAGAACGCCGCCAACCGTTCCCCCGATCCGGAAATGCATGGCTTCATAGGTCAGCTCGATGGCATCGTTGGAGGCCAGCAGGAACTTGCCGCGGCCAGATGCACTCGCCCGGCGTGTCAATGCGCCCAGCGCCAGGGAAACGATGGTCCGGCCGACGCGTTTTTGAATATGCGCGATGTTGCGACCGATGATCAGCCGGGCGTCTTCGATCTGAAAGGTTTTGACAAAGCCGTCGCTTGCAAAGCGCACATAGCCGAAGTTGTCGACCAGCAGCACCACCCGGTTTGACGAGGCAACAAAGTGCTGCAGGATCGGCGCAAGCCCAAGAACGATACGGCCCGGGTTTTCGTCCTCTCCAATCGATGGGAAACAGATGACAACGATCCGTCCGTCAATCAGCTCATAGCGGTGTGCAACGATCGGGATACCCGGGATCCGGTGATCAGGCCCGCCGCCGACATCAAACGGCCCGGCAACCCCATCGCGGATGGCGCCCTGTATCAGGCGCAAGATCGTTTTCCTGTCTTCCGGTGACAAGTTGCGCAAGGCGAGGTTCGACGGCGCTTCCTGCAGGTCCTTCACCTCACTATGGAAGCTCTGACTGCCGATCTCATGCCAAAGGATTGTTTTCTGAGAAATATCAGCAACGAAAAACTGGAGCCCAGCCAAGGCAAGCGCAGGTGTTTCCTCTGAAACTTTTGTTTCGAGGTCTTGTTCTGCTGGCTTGTCATCCTTGCTTTGTGCCAACGCGTTCCGCGCTGCTTTGACCACCATAGCCGTCTGCACTCTCTACCGATTACCTACCCTGTGCGCAGTATCGAAAAAAAGTGCAAACAAACCATAAAATGGAACGCATAAAGTCTAACATTATTTATATACCTCAGTAATTTATGCAGCAATTGCTTCGAAAGAACAGCGCTTTTATTGCTCATTTGTTTTGGAGCTATCCAACCGAAAGAAACCGGTGTTTTGCAACGCCCCACAAATGTCACGAAATGGCACCAGCAAAGCCCAAGAGCAGACGGTCTCCCGGCGCAATTTGATTGGAATGTGCACCCGTTGAAACTGCGGAGGCCAGAATGTTGGAACGCACCCAGAAATCTGAACGCCATAACGAAGACCGCCATGTCACCGTACTGGCGATATTGTTCGGATCGGCAACAGTGCTTTTGACGTTGCTGGCCGTTGTTCCGGAACCAGCTGCCGCCTTGCCGTTTTTGGCGCTGATCTTAATGGCGCAACTGACACGGATGCTCGGCTCCCGCCTTTTCCGCGACTTTACGGAATAAGCCACCTAACGATTTGCAGCCCCCAATTCCAAAGAAAAAGACACGCTGCCATGACAGACACACACGCAAAATCAGCTGATTTTCAAATCCAAAATCACGAACCTCAGACGGTAAACCGGAAAAGGTCCAGGGACCTGCAGGACGCCCGCCCCCTGTTGCAGGCTATTTGCCTCGGCATATTTTTGGCTGCAATCCTTACCGCAGCCGCCGCTATTGCGGGGTCTGAAGCAAAAGACACGACAACACCGGGCACCACTATCCCTGCATTGACACAGCCGCTGCACTCCGAAACCGGCAAATGAGCTTTTGGGTCTCGGCGAGACACACCACAATGCGTTGATCCCGATCAAGGCCATGAACAGGACCTCCGGATACAGTCATCTCGTCTGGAGGTTCCAAGCGCAATGCCACAAGGACCTCCTGTCGGAATACTTGAGAAACAGGAAATTAGGCCATGGCCATTGCCAACGGGCAAAAGTGGATTGATAAAGAAGGCAGTTCTTCGGAGGCTGCCATGGACATCGATCTTTCTCTTTCTGCTGATACCGTACGGATGCTGGCGCAGAAGGCCCGCGCTGTTGCAGAAACGTCTTCCGATACCTTTGAAGATGGCCACGAAGGGGACGTCGAGTTTGATGCCGACACCCTTGAGGAAGCTCACGGCCACGACGGTCTGGCGGAAGAAGAAAGCGACAATCTCTCAAACGAGGAATTGCGTGAGCTGCTGGAAGATCTGAACGTCGACGAAGCTGCGGAACTGGTCGCCATCACTTGGATCGGCCGGGGGGATTTCGAGGCAGAAGACTTCGCGCAAGCCGTTCAAGAAGCCAAGGACCGGGCCGTTGGCTCAACCGCTTCTTATCTCCTCGGTATGCCAATGCTCGCAGATCACCTAGAAGCCGGTCTGGATTCCCTTTCCCTGTAAGCATTCCCCGCCGAAAAACCTTTTGGCGCGCCAGCAGCTTGGCTTGAGTCAATCCGTTTTCCAGATCGTTTTCGCGCAGTCCACAGCTTGACGTTTTCCTTGGGAAAACATCTTTAGATCTCGTTTACCATCTTTTCGCCGCGGAAATTATGCAGCAACCTCGGGCACAGTTGTGGTGATCGAAGGGGTGGTGTGAATGCTGCGTGATCCGGTCAATCAGGAAATCTTTGCGACACAAAGACCGTCACCCTGGCCGTTCGTTGGGGCTATCTTCGGGGCAGCCGCACTGGTCACGACATTGATCATGGCATTCAACAGCTAGGGCTGTCCTGGTCGAACACACCGACCGGCTTGCATCTCCAGACTTTCAGCTTATTGGTCATGGGCGAACGTTGATCGGAAGCCATGACACAACCCTCTATAAACAGTCCATCCAGCGGTGTGCCCTCGACGCACGAAGGCCGCCTTGCCGTTCTTGATTTGGCCCGCGGCGTGGCAATCGTTGCCATGGCGATCTACCATTTTTCGTGGGATCTCTCGTGGTTTGCCTTCGTTGACTGGGATGTCGGAGGGGCTCCTGGTTGGCGCGCGTTTGCCGTCTCGATCGCCGCCAGCTTCCTGATCCTGGTCGGGGTCAGCCTGGATCTCGCGCATCACAAAGAGATCCGCTGGCGCTCCTTCTGGAAACGCTTTGCGCTTATCACTGTTTCCGCAGCCTGTGTGTCGATCGGCACCTATTTTGCCTTTGGAGACAGCTTTGTCCGTTTCGGCATTCTGCATTGCATCGCTGTTTCCAGTCTGATCGCTCTGCCCTTCACGCGACTTCCGCTGCTCTACGCCCTGGTTGCAAGCGCGATCATCCTTGCCCTGCCGCACTGGGCATCCTCGAGTGTGTTTGATGGTGATATGTGGCTCTGGACCGGCCTTGGCACTCCGGCTATGCCCAGCGTCGATTATGTCCCGCTCGCGCCGTGGACCGGGGCAACTCTATTAGGTGTGGCACTGTCAAAGGCCATTCGCCAGTCCGCCCTCATGACACCTCTCAAGCAGATGGAATTCGGCGGTCTAGCAGGCCGGGCGCTTAAATGGATGGGCCGCCATTCCCTGCCGATCTACCTTCTGCATCAACCGCTTCTTTATGGTCTGGTTTGGAGTGTGACATTGCTGGGACCAAACATGGACCGGACCAGCCGCAGCTTTCAGACCAATTGCGCGCAAAGCTGCACGACAAGCATCGGGAACGAAGCACTCTGTGTTGCCGCATGCCGCTGCACGCTTGATGGCTTGAAATCGGAAAACATCTGGGAACCGCTGCTCAGCAGTCCACAGGACCCGGATTTGCAAACACGCATGAACCAGCTCTACAGCGCCTGCCTCGCAGCCCCTGGAACCGATACGATCGATTAGACGGTACTGTGGCGTTTCATACGTCTGCTATACCGGCTTCTGTTTCAGGGCACGGGCCGCGCGTTCAAGAGCAAAAGGTGCAAATGTTGCCGGATCGCGCCTGTCCAGAAGCTGAACAACTGCCCACAGAGCTGAAATGGCATCACACCGCGCTTTCATGACCTCCAAAGCGGCCCGGTCAATGGGCCGATGTTGCCAAAATTCGTAGGCAGTCAAAAACCGCCGCTCAGCGTCCACGTCAAATCCGATTTCCTGAATGGCGTAAGCGAGATCCCAGCAAGGGTCCGCCATGCCGGAAAACTCCCAATCGATCAGCCAGAGACGGTTGTCAGCCAGCAGGCAGTTGCCTTCAGACAAGTCCCCATGGCTCGGCACCATCACCGATTGGCTTTGCGACCCCACATCCGCCATCAGCCGGTCAAGCTCCGGGAGCATTGCTGGAAATTCACCCGGCAGCTGACGCGCCAGGTCCGGACAGCTGTCAAGCGTCTCTGGGATCCGACTCCGAAGCGCCGCGTAGGTCGTATGCGGATTGATCTCCCCCTCAAACTTCAGCTTTGAATTATGGAGCCGGGCGAGCTCCTGTCCCAGCATGTCCGGGAGGTCTTTTTTCTCTGATTGGCGGGTTTCAAGAGCCCGCGTAAGCAATAGCCCGCCGTCTGGATCCATGTACACGGGCGAAACGGCAACGCCCAGATCGGCGGCCAATTGCAAATTGTGGGCCTCTGCAAACCGGTCCACCAATGCTTCGGATCCGGCCTGACCGATACGCAAAAAGAACACGCCCTCCTGAGCCGAGATCCGCAAAACCTGATTGCTAAGACCATCCTTCCGCTCTGCAGACAGCACTTCTCCAAGAACAGCCTGGAGATCTGAATTGTTGTGCAGAACCTTTTCCAAAACCACTGATGGGCCGGCTGGTGTCATTGTGGAGGAATGTGGCAAGAAGAGCCTTTGACGTCTGACCGAAGAATTGAACGAGGACCCATGCAGGATATCCCCGCGCCCCATATCATCATCACCTATTGCCGCCAATGCAATTGGCTGCTCCGCTCGGCGTGGATGGCGCAGGAAATCCTGTCGACCTTTTCTGAAGAGGCGGGCGCCGTCACACTTGTTCCCGGCACAGGCGGGATTTTCACCATCACATGTGACGGCAGGCCGGTTTGGGACAGAAAAACCGACGGCGGCTTTCCGGAGGCCAAAATCCTGAAACAACGGCTTCGCGATTTGCTGTGGTCGGACAAGGATCTGGGGCATTCAGACACACCCGGCAGTCGCGCGTAGGATATTCCCGCCTGGGTAGAAACCCGTAGACAAGCAGAAATCGCAAAATATTCGGCAAAATTGCCTAAAATTCGGATCTTGTTAAATCCATTCCGGCACACTTGCAGGCGTTTTCAGACTGGACTGGGGCCCGCCCAATGCGCTTGCCAAATATGTCGTTCTTGAACTGGCCGATCAAAACACAACTTCAGATCGGCTTTGGCGCAATGCTCTTGTGCTCCGTCGGGGTCGGTGCCGGCGGATACCTCGCCGCGAGCCAGGTTCAAGAGTCCGTCACAACCTCAAAGGCGGCAAGTGATCTTCTGGGAGATATCCCGCCACTGCTTGCAGGTGCCGAAGCGTTCGGGCGCGACGGCACTGAGCAGACCGCCAGTGTGGTTGAAACGAGCATCAACACATTATCTGCAAGCAGCGATGAACTGGCCCGGAACAAACCAGAGGCCGCACAGCAGCTGACCCTGGCTGTTAGGGAGCTAGAAGTAAGCTTCCGCAATCTGAAAAACACCCGAAGTGCCCGTGATGAAGCGATTTCAAATCTTGATGGTTTGACATCTGGCCTGGTTGAAACGACCAACGAGGTGTTTGAACAGTACAAGGCCTTGGAAGCTTACCGTCTTGGTCTTGCCCTCAACAACGAAGGCAAGATGAACAACCTTTCCAAGGTCGCCCCGCGTCTTGCAGACATGCGGATCGCCGCGATCGTTCTGGAGCAGGAAACCAAAGCCTTTGTCAACGCACCGGACAAGGCAAACGCCAAAGCGCTTTCTGAGCGTGTCAAGGCGCTGGACAAGGACGCCAAGGCTGTCCGGCGTACCGTGAAGACAAAAACGCTCAGAGCCTCTGTCAAGGATCTCACCAAGGCGGGTAAAGCGTTTGAAAAACAAATCAAAGCGCACCTGAAGGCCGGTGCCAGCGACGGGACCGCTGCGGTTTGGTCCGAAACCTTCCAACCGGCTGTAGAACAACTCGTCGGCCTTACTACAACGATCATTGCAGAAGCCGAAGCGCCAATTGAGGAGCTGACGGCGGAATTGCGCGGGTTCGACAAAGCGACCGCAGACATCGCGCTCCTGTCCAATTTTACACAAGGCGTGGCCCGCAATGTCCTTGGCGTGCGCAGCGCCTATGCAGAGTACCTGACCACGTCCTCAGAAGCTTCGAGTGCCGCCTTTCAGACCTATCTCGGCGAAACCGAAACCCAGCTGGACGCTCTGGAAGGCATTCGCCAGTCATCCCTTCAATCCACGTCTGACAAGGCCTTTCTGGATCTTTTGAACGGTCCTTTGAACACGCTTGTCACGGCCGGTGGTGAAGCGCTGCCGGTCCTGCGCGCAACCTTTGCTGATGTCGTTACGAACAGCGATGCACAGAAGACCGGGCAAGCCCAATTTGCAACCGCAGCTTCGGCATTGAGCGAACAGGCAAGCACCATCAGCCGTGCCGCGGGTCTGACGGCCGTCTCCTCAGCAGCCACTGCCCGAACGCAGATTTCTATCGCCCTGCTGGTCGCATTGGTCATTGGTGTTGGTTTTGTCGTTCTCTTGTCAGGCGCGATCATTCGTCCGCTCCGATCCCTCACCAACGCCATGCGGCAACTGCAAGAGGGTCAAACCGACCTCAACTTGACCGCCGATAGCCGTAAGGATGAAATCGGAGACATGGCCCGCGCGGTCGGCACCTTCCGGGATCGCGAAGTGGAGCGTGTCGAACTGGAGCAACAGACCCAACGCGATGCGGAAACCGCGCTCAAACGCCAGCAGGCTGTCGATGCACTGGTTACCGAGTTCAGAGCTGATATTGAAGCCGCCCTGACCTCCGTCAATGGCAACATGCGGCAGCTTGAAGACACTGCCGAACATCTAACTGGAATTGCCCGCTCGACAACGGACAAAAGCGAAAACGTCAGCCATGCCTCAAGCCAGGCAAGCGACAACGTCCAGACGATTGCGGCTGCAACGGAGGAACTTTCAGCCTCCGTTCAGGAAGCCGGGCGGCAAGTCAACGCTACGCTCGGCCGCGTTGAAGACGTGACCCAAGCGACCCGGACGTCCAATGATCAGATCAAGGGACTGTCAGCCGCTGCTGAACGGATCGGTGCCGTGATCCAGCTCATTCAGGACATTGCCGAACAAACCAACCTTCTAGCTCTCAACGCAACAATCGAAGCCGCACGCGCCGGCGATGCAGGCAAAGGCTTTGCCGTGGTCGCAGCGGAAGTCAAGGAACTGGCGACGCAGACGTCGAAGGCAACCGATGAGATTTCCGGTCAGGTCTCGGAAATCCAAGGATCCACTGAAGCTGTCGTGGCAGCGATTACGGAAATCATGACCATGATGGACGAGGTCAACGAAACCGCAGCTGCAATGGCGGCATCCGTCGAGCAGCAGGCTGGCGCCACCTCCGAGATCTCTTCCGGTGTGACACAGGCAGCCGGTCAAACGGCCAGCGTTTCCGAAACAATCGGAGATCTCTCCCGCGGCTCCGGTGAAACCAGCCAGTCCGCCGCACAGGTTGAATCCATCGCGGATGAGGCCACACGGGAACTGGATGGTGTCACCCAACGGATCGACAGGTTCCTGAAGGACGTCGCTGCCGCTTAGGGAGGGTAAAGATTTAAAACGAGGTTGTATTTTCTGGTTACTCACTAAGATTGCATGATCTCAACAACAAAATCGGATTGCATAGAATTCCTTTTAGACCAACGCGTTCAATAAACTACTTTTAGGTGTATTAGAACGCGCATTCAACCGTATTGACAGGGAAATGTCGTTAATAAAGTATTAACGGCGATGTTTCGATGTGGATGGGCTGGAAATGCGCGGTTCGAATTTTGCAAGATTTTCCGTTTCAATTTTTTTGATGTTCATGTTGGCCAGTTGCGTAGGAGAAAATGGACCGATGCGCATGTCGGTGGCTCCTGTGATCGACAAAAATGAGATAATCAAGTCAAGTTCTGACGCCAAAGCTATCATTGATGCACTGAAACGAGATGCTGCGATTTCCAACGGGTCAAGCAATGACTATTACCTTGCGACTGTCGCAGGTTTCAATTTCGTCGACGATCAATGCGCAACCTATTTTGACAAGTTATTTCATCTAAACCGCCAAAAGAATGCTCTTAAAAGCGGTCTTAATTCTTTCAACAGAACTACCAACGCAATTCTGGCAATAACAAATGCCTCCACACTTTCGATGACGATCGTTGCGCAAGCATTTGGGATCACTTCCGAACTTGTCGATATTGTTGCAGGAACATACCTTTACGAGCTACCGCCTTCAGCAACGCTATCTTTCGTGAAACAGACACGGATTGCATATCGGCGGGGAGCTGAAAATATCAAGGCTCAAATCAATTCACCTGCAGTGGCTTACCGCCAAATTCAGGCTTACTTATCGCTATGCCAACCGCCAACAATTGAAGCTATGTTGAGTAAACACGTAGCAAATGTTGCGGGAATTCCCCAGACAAATGATGGGGAAGTGAATGTATTGGTGACTTCGGCTCCAACAGCAGATGCCTTACCCGCTGTGGAGCAGTTTTTACAATCTTCTTTTGACGTTCTGAACACACCGAACCAACCTTCGCCTGGGAAAACCGGTGGCAATGGTCTTCAACTCACCTCATTTGAAGCCAGCTTGACTAAAGAAGTGGTCGTCAGTTTTCAGGCAGCTCTTTGTGTAGAAACAGATGGCGTATGGGGGGCAGCGACCCGAGCCGCATTAGTCGAGTTTTTTAATGGAACCGGTTCACCCAGGCCGGATATTGCCCAAACAGGCCTGAAAGGAAATGACGATCTGATCAAACTAAGGGAAGCAGTGGCACTGCACCCGGTATGCAACAATGGCGAGCACAACAGCGCATTCCAACTTGGACAACTTGCAACATAAAACACTTATTCCGAGGAAAATTACTGCCTTTAATATTACTTCGGGAGACTTGTAATGCCGGTAATGATTACGACACGTACGCTGAGAGACGCTCCTTTTGGAAAAACCAAGAACATACAAGCGGAAGGCGGGACCCCTGTTAAAATACTCGATGACACATCATCATCAGCTTGGATAAATATTGAACTCCTGCATACAGGACTTTCCCCAAACCCAACGGGTTGGGTCAGCCGAAAATCTGTCGATCCAAATTCTGATGTCCTTGGGCCACTTAACAAGTCATTGTTTGCAATGGAGTGCGTGGTGTCAGCAAAAACATTTGGTATCAGCGCTCATTATATGATGGCTGTTGCTCAAATGCGCACCAATGTCACTGACGGTCCGTCTGGAACTCAACGGCATGGGCCATTTGGCTTTACCGATGCGGAATGGGAAGCGTTCCGACGCAATCACGAGTTTAATATCGACTTCTCATCAGCGAGTCGCGCAAGCTGGATTGCTCAATGCTGGGTATTTGCTTCACGAACTCATGTTGTACAATCGAAACTCGCAGATCTGCTTGGCAATCAACCGCAGGCCGTACAATTGGCTTTGGCACACATGATCGGGGCAACCGCGGCCACATTATGCATAAGATCGACAAATGCATTGGTAACTGATGTGCTGTCCACTGTAGACGTATCTGATCTTCAGTCCGAGGGATTAGACTCTGCTCTTCCGATTACAGATTTCGCAAATCTCCTCGGCGGCAAGACAGGTCATCAAGCAATAGAAGCAACCGCCAAAGCACTTCAAACATCGCTGGATGAGGTCTCGGATTTCATAAAGACCAGCGACGCCAACCTGATCAAGTTTGCTCAGGAACATTTACAGAAATCAGATAGTCAATCTGATTACACATCAGCGACAGAAATTGCCGGCAAACAAATTCGATACGAAGCACCAGACGGATCAATATTGTTGAAGAAGGGTGGCAGCGTCTCTTGGCGGTATAATAATCCTGGCAACATAACGAAAAGCACCTTTGCCAATAACAATGGCGCAATAGGGAACGGAACCAAATTCGCCATCTTTCCTTATGAAGACGTTGGCTACAAGGCACTCCAGACCCTTCTCTCAGGTAACAGCTACCGCAATCTGTCATTGCTCGAGGCCATGCGTAGATATGCTCCAGAAGCGGACAATAACCAACCGCATCAATATGCAGATTTCCTCTCCAATCTTACAGGAATATCTTTAGCACAGGTCATAGGAACTGTTTCACCAGACAAATTCGAAGCATTATGCCAAGGAATAAAAAGGTTTGAAGGGTGGAAGATAGGAACCGAAGAATTCACCCCAGGCACTACAGTTGTTTCACACCCAAGAACAGTTGACGCGATTGTGCGATCCGCAACACGGGAATGGGAACATTGGGGCAAGTCGACATGGAACACGATAACCAACACCAAGAACATAGGCCAGACTGAGCGCAGCCCAGGATATGCCGAATATGTTTATGACAACTACTATAAGGCGGCAGTAAAGGATCCGAATCCGGCTAATCGGCAGCATATGATCAAACGTATCAAGGAGGCCTCAGGTGTATCCTTGTATGCGTGGTCAGCAGTTGGGCTCTCCGGCATTTTTCATAAAGCAGGTATTCCCTTTGACGCGTTGCCGTTCGCACAAAGTCACTCAGTCTATATTCGAGCGTCAGTCAAAGCGCGGAACGATCCCCAGACGTCGACGATGTATGCGGGTTATGTCATTGATGAAGTTGCCCCTGAAGTGGGAGACATTGTTGGTTATGCTCGCGGTACCAGCGGACAATTCAGCCTACAGGATGCTCGAAACTGGTATAAAAAAACCGGCGCCTATAAATCTCATGCAGACATTGTAGTTGCCAAACGCGCTGGTGAAATCGATGTAATAGGTGCCAACGTATTGGATTCCGTAACAAAGAAAACCCTCAGAACCGACCCTTTAACCGGAAAACTGATTGATACATCCCACGCTTGGTTTGTAGTGATGAAAAGAAGACTGCCAAACTAACTCATTCGGCCAATCTGCCAAACAAGTCAAAGCAACCGCCGATCACGCAACCAGCGAGCTCAGCACCGCCAGCAGTCGCGTCCACCATTTCTTAAAGGACGTCGCCGCTGCCCAACACCGCATCGGCTCTGGCCCCGATCCTGTCCTGAACTCGCGCTCAGACCGGCTGGCCATCCGCATCAAGTGCCAGTGGCCCCAAACCCGATCTGAAGTGCTGAACGCAGGTTCCCCTGGGTTTTGTGTCTTACGCAGGCCAAAACGAGCCGCTTTTCATTATCCAAACGCCGCAAACACGTGACAAGCTGACGGATGTATTGTCACGTCTTGGGAGCCGCAGCATGACCGCTAAAAAGAACATTCTTATCCTGATGGTCGATCAGCTGAATGGCACCTTGTTTCCGGACGGCCCGGCGGATTTCCTGCACGCTCCAAATCTGAAGGCACTCGCCCAGCGCTCTATCCGGTTTCAAAACAGTTACACAGCCTCTCCGCTGTGCGCGCCGGGGCGGGCCAGTTTCATGTCCGGTCAGCTGCCGCGCAGGACCGGCGTTTATGACAACGCTGCCGAGTTTGCATCGGACATTCCGACCTATGCGCACCATCTGCGGCGGGCGGGCTACACGACATGCCTGTCGGGCAAGATGCACTTCGTCGGACCCGACCAAATGCACGGCTTCGAGGAGCGCCTGACCACCGACATCTACCCGGCCGATTTCGGCTGGACACCGGACTACCGCAAGCCGGGAGAGCGGATCGACTGGTGGTATCACAACATGGGCTCCGTCACCGGGGCCGGCGTTGCGGAAATCTCCAACCAGATGGAATATGACGACGACGTTGCCTTCCAGGCAGTCCGCAAGATCTACGATTACGGACGCGGCAAATACGACCGCCCGTTCTGCCTGACGGTCAGTTTCACCCATCCGCATGACCCTTATGTCGCCCGCAAGAAATACTGGGATCTTTACGAGGACTGCGATCACCTGTTGCCGGAGGTTCCAGCCAAGGCTTATGAGGATCACGATCCGCATTCCAAACGGATCTTCGATGCCAATGACTGGCGCAGCTTTGACATCACCGAAGACGACATCCGCCGCTCGCGCCGCGCCTATTACGCCAACATCTCTTATCTGATGACAAGATCGGCGAAATCCTGGCAGCCCTCGACGCCATGGATCTGGCGGACGACACCACGATCCTTTTCGTTTCCGATCACGGCGATATGCTCGGCGAGCGCGGCCTGTGGTTCAAGATGACCTTCTTCGAAGGCTCATCCCGCGTGCCCTTGATGATCTGCGACAAGGACCTGTCGCCCCATCTGGAAACGGCACCGGTCAGCACCCTCGATGTCCTGCCGACGGTCTGCGATCTGGCCGGCATCGACATGAGCGAGATCATGCCCTGGACGGACGGCACCAGCCTCGTTCCTCTTTCCAAGGGCGTAGCCCGGGCCGAACCGGTCCTCATGGAATATGCCGCAGAAGCCTCTTACGCGCCTCTGGTCGGCATCCGGGAGGGGGACTGGAAATACATCCATTGCGAACTCGACCCGCCCCAGCTGTTCA
This sequence comes from Roseibium sp., assembly GCF_965276855.1. Lineage (GTDB taxonomy): Bacteria > Pseudomonadota > Alphaproteobacteria > Rhizobiales > Stappiaceae > Roseibium. The sequence goes on along the minus strand of NZ_OZ255700.1, from coordinate 4,057,218 downwards.
ACCTTGCGGACGATCCGAAAGAACTGACCAATCTTGCAAACGATCCCGCCCATACCGAAACGGCCAAAACTTATGCCAAAAAGGTCTCGGAAACATGGGACATGCCCGCCTTTGACGGCGAAGTCCGCCAATCGCAGGCCCGCCGCTGGATCGTCTATGAAGCCCTGCGCAACGGCGCCTATTTCCCCTGGGACTACCAGCCCCTCCAAAAAGCCTCAGAACGCTACATGCGCAACCACATGGACCTCAACGAAGTCGAGGAAGGCCAGCGCTATCCAAGGGGCGAGTGAGAATGACCTCCTGACACCCTCCTGTCAGGAGACTGGCAAGAAGTCTGAGAAACTGGAACAAAGCCGCAACGGAGGGGTTTTCTCGGGCGGGGAGTCGGACCATATTGCAGCCCATGAGCAAACGCCCCCCGAAATCCTCCGCTGAAGATCCGAAAACGCCTGCCCAGCAAACGCCGGACGGTTTCGGCGAAACGCCGCAGAAGCCGCTGTCTGGCGCGCCCCTCTCCGGCTCCATATCCGACTGGGCCGCGGAAATCGCCGAGGAAGCGGAGAAGCCGGCGCCCCCCTCCAAATCCAGGATCAAGGATCCGTCGAAGCTCGCAGAGCTGGCACCGGGCGCGCCGGGATCGTCCAAGCGCACGGCCCGGACTTCCGCGAAGGAGCGCGAGCGGGCCGGAGGCGACGGGTCTGTTGCCGCCAATGTCGAGGAAGGCCGCAAGGCCAAGCTGTCTCCCAAGGGCGCGAAAGCACGTGGGACATATCCTGAGCCAAGCGAAGGCAAGGCCGACGGGCCGTCGTCCGGTCAGGACGCGCCCGCGCAGGCCAGCGCTAAAGCGCGTCGGGCCGTGAGCGCAAAAAAGGAAAAACCTACCAAATCCGCACGCGGTACGTCGATGGGCAAGGCGGACACGGCGCGTGAACGGGCTGCCGGGGGTCTCAATCCTGTCGCGGGCATGGACATGTCACTGGAGGAGGCCGAGGAGCTCGAAGCCAAGCTCAAGCAGCACAAGAAGGACAACAAGAAGAAAAAATCCGCCGCTGATGGCCGCTATGGCGAGCTCGGCGGCAATCAGGGCGCGACCGCGACCGTCGAGGCCCTGTCGGCGCTGATCGAAAGCGGCAACCCGCTGCACAAGAACGGCGAACTGTGGGTACCGCACCGGCCCGAGCGCCCGGCAAAATCCGAAGGCGGCGTGCCGATCAATCTGGCCTCCGAGTATGAGCCGAAGGGCGACCAGCCAACCGCCATTGCCGAACTGGTGGAGGGTGTTGATGGCGGCGAGCAGACCCAGGTGTTGCTCGGCGTCACCGGCTCCGGCAAGACCTACACCATGGCGCAGGTCATCCAGCGCACACAGCGCCCGGCGCTGATCCTGGCTCCCAACAAGACGCTGGCGGCCCAGCTCTACGGCGAGTTCAAGAGCTTCTTCCCGGACAACGCGGTCGAGTATTTCGTCTCCTACTACGACTATTACCAGCCGGAGGCCTACGTCCCGCGCACGGACACCTATATCGAGAAGGAAAGCTCGATCAACGAGCAGATCGACCGGATGCGTCACTCGGCGACCCGCGCCTTGCTGGAGCGCGACGACGTCATCATCGTGGCCTCCGTCTCCTGCATCTACGGTATCGGATCGGTCGAGACCTATACGGCGATGACCTTTGCCATCGAGGTGGGCGAGCGCATCGACCAGCGCCAGCTGATCGCCGATCTGGTCGCCCTGCAATACAAGCGCAACGACGCCGCCTTCCAGCGCGGAACGTTCCGGGTGCGTGGTGATACGATCGAACTGTTCCCGGCGCACTATGAGGACCGGGCGTGGCGGATTTCCCTGTTCGGCGACGAGATCGAGCAGATCACAGAGTTCGACCCGCTCACCGGCAAGAAATCCGGCGACATGAAGTCGGTGAAGATCTACGCCAACTCGCACTATGTGACGCCGAAACCAACGCTGCAGCAGGCCATCAAGTCCATCAAGACCGAGTTGAAGGGCCGTCTGGAAGAACTGAATGCCCATGGCCGCCTGCTGGAAGCCCAGCGGCTGGAACAGCGCACGATGTTCGATCTGGAAATGCTGGAGGCGACCGGCTCCTGCGCCGGGATCGAGAACTATTCGCGCTACCTCACCGGCCGCAAGCCGGGCGAGCCGCCCCCCACCCTGTTCGAATATCTGCCCGACAACGCCCTCGTCTTCGCCGACGAGAGCCATGTGACCATTCCGCAGATCGGCGCCATGTACCGGGGCGACTTCCGCCGTAAGGCGACGCTCGCCGAATACGGTTTCCGCCTTCCGTCCTGCATGGACAACCGGCCGCTGCGCTTTGAGGAATGGAACGCCATGCGGCCGCAGTCCGTTGCGGTCTCGGCCACCCCGGGCTCGTGGGAAATGGAAGAGGCCGGCGGCGTCTTCGCCGAACAGGTCATCCGCCCGACTGGCCTGGTCGATCCGGTGATCGACATCCGCCCCGCCTCCTCCCAGGTCGACGACCTTCTGGGCGAGGTGCGCGAGGTCGCCCAAAAAGGCTACCGCACGCTGGTCACCACCCTCACCAAGCGCATGGCTGAGGATCTCACCGAATATCTGCACGAAAACGGCGTGCGTGTGCGCTACATGCACTCCGACATCGACACGCTGGAGCGGATCGAGATTATCCGGGATCTGCGCCTTGGCGCGTTCGACGTGCTGGTCGGCATCAACCTGTTGCGTGAGGGCCTCGACATTCCCGAGTGCGCGCTGGTCGCGATCCTCGATGCGGACAAGGAGGGCTTCCTGCGCTCCGAAACCTCGCTGATCCAGACCATCGGCCGCGCGGCGCGGAACGTCGACGGCAAGGTGATCCTCTACGCCGACCAGATGACCGGCTCCATGGAGCGGGCGATCGCGGAGACCAACCGCCGCCGCGACAAGCAGCTGGCCTACAACGCCGAGCACGGCATCACGCCGGAAAGCGTCAAGCGTTCCATCGGCGACATTCTGGAAAGCGTCTACGAGCAGGACCACGTTACCGTCGATGCTGGGTTCGCCGAGGAAGGCTCGCTGGTCGGCCACAATCTGGCAGCGCACATCTCCGATCTGGAAAAACAGATGCGCGATGCCGCCGCCGATCTCGACTTCGAGACCGCGGCCCGCCTGCGCGACGAAATCAAGCGCCTGCAGGAAACCGAACTGGCCGTCGCCGACGACGCCATGGCCCGGCAATCGGACGTGGCCGGGGCCACCGGCGGCTACAAGGGCGACAAGAAATTCGGCGCCGGCGGCACCAAGGAAGGCGCGAGCGGCAAGAAGAAGGAAACGGCGAAGGACCGGGCCAAAGCAGCAAGGGAAAAGAATTCGGGCCAGGGGCCCGCAAGCCGAACAGGCGCCGCGCCTGATGGCGCGCCCTCGCGGAGCTCAGGCCGTCAGGCCGGTACGAGGGTGAGCGGATCAAGCAGACCCCGCAAGCCAACCCTGGACGAAATGACCAACGCGCGGACCGAAGTGCCGATGCCCAGAGGCCCGCTCCCGCAGAAACCAGCGCCCATCATCCAGGCCGAAGATGCCCCGCACCACACCCCTCGTGGAAAGATCGGGGTCGGGTCCTATGAGGATCCGGTGGACGAGAAAAAACGCCGCGGCCGGCCGAAGAAGAGCGGGCGGCCGGGGCGGTGATGAGAGCGAAAGTAGACCAAACACCACAGCTTTTGATTACATTTATTGTAACAAATATCGATATAAGTCGAATATCAAAATGCCGACCAGCCGTAAGGAACGGTATGGAAAATCGGTGGGGGTCGAAGTTCGATGGTGATCGGAATGAGCAAGAGTTTGGATGAGGAAATACAGGACCGACTGGACAAATTACAGAATGACGGAGCTTTGACAGACTTCGAAAAGAACATAAATAAATTTAATTTTTTTACTGCGTCGGGTATGCAGACCCAGGAAATTAAACACTCGAAAACGCTCTGTTTTTTGCTCGATCCACAGGAGAGCCACAAACAGGGTGACTTGTTTTTGCGAAAGTTTTTCGAGGGAATTTTTGATAATAAAAAGGTGCCAAAGAACCTTTCAGCAACTTACTGTGAAACAGAAGTAACCACGACTGAAGGTCGACGCATGGACATCAGAATTTACAATGATGTTGAGAAATTCTGCGTCTGCATCGAAAATAAAATATTTTCAGGTGAAAGCGAAGATCAGCTAGATCATTACTACAGATACATCAAAGATAAATACCCTGGTTATTGCAAGAAGTATGTTTTCCTTACTCCGGAAGGCGACCTGCCCAACAACGAAAGTGATCGCAAAAAATGGGACAGTGTCAGTTATCGTAATATCATGAAGATGATTGAAACCGCACAAGAAAAATCTCAAGCAGAATTTTCTGAAGACTTCAAATACTTCTTAGACCACTACAAATCATTTATCGAGGAACACATATTGAAAACTTCAGAAGAAGCAAAAAACGCATTAAAACTTTATAAAAGACACAAGAAGGCGTTTGATTTCATTATTCAAAACATTCCTTCCAAGCACTCCCAGATATTTGCGATATTGAGAGAGGCCCTAGAAACCAGCGTCTCGGAGACAGAAATTGTTTCCGACAATACAAAAATATTTAGATTCCGGCCCCTTAGTTGGTGTTTTTCAGCAGAACAGACACCCAAGACCGGTGCCTGGAAAGATAAGGCAATATTGTTCGAGGTCTCATTTAACGCAAAAGACGAGCTTGTGCTCGAATTGGTTCTTGCGAATGCGTCGATAGGCAGCAAAACAAGCTTCACGGACAAAACCCTTGCGGAGGAGCTCGACGTACAAAGTAAAACGGGCTGGCCAAGAATTAAGACACAAAAAGTGAAGATAAGAGCTCCAGACTTGGACGTAGAGGCCGATGAAGACCTAGAAAGAAATAGAAAAAAATTCACCGAAGAAATCAAGGAATTTTGGAAACCTTGGATAGAAAAGAAAAGCGACTGCATTGAAGACGTCTTGAACAGAAGGCGCGGCAATACAGACAAAGGAGTGTCCGGCTCTGGAAACAAGTAGGGCCGGTCGAGTGCGATACTGCCCTGCTCTATTCTACGTCAGTCCTGGCTCAACTATGGAATCCACTCCGTTGAAATTCCAAACGACACAGTGTTGCTAAGGGCAACATCACTGTATGCCTCCCCTACAGTGGTCATCCCCGCCTTGCGCGGGGATCCAATCCACCGCTCGGCATTGGCCAGAGACCTGTTTGAGCGCGCGGCTAAACCGCCACGCTGTGCTGCGTCCCTTTCCCAGCCCTCGGGGACCAATGGATCCCGCATCAGCTGCGGGATGACGGTAGAGGGTGGGGCAACTCGGTGCCGTTTCCCATTCGCTCTGTAAACGAGTAGACCCCGGATCAGGTCCGGGGTGAGGAAGTGCCTTCAACGCTGTCCCGGCCTCCGCGCCGGGACCAGGGAGAAGGTTACTCCGCATCGGGTCGTGGAAAAGCTCCCCATGTCAGAGACCAACGCTGGTGAAACAGGTCCCGGATCAAGTCCGGGACGGCGAGGCTTGCACTTCCTGACACTCAGAAATCTTGTCCACGCCCCCGCCCCCTGCCCATATACTTCTCCCGTGCCTGCTCACATGGGCTTTCCGGGGGACCGTCCCTTGGAAGGGAGCAGGCCGGGCTGGTCTGGGGCGGCGGGGTAACGATCCATGCACCGGACAAGGATCCGGGCGAGACGGCGGCAGGCAGTTGCCGCAGCGCCTTGAACAACGCCGGCGACTGTGGAGGGCGGGTGTTTTCCTGATACGAGAACACAAGACAAATCTCCCGCTGGCCCGTTGAAGAGCAAGCCGGATCCTCTTGAAGGCCCGGGCGGGGCGCATCGCGCTTTTGCCGAAGAAACGTATTTTTACATCTGCTGCGCAGGCAAGGCCTGACGCGCCCCGCCACTCCTGTGACCAACGGGAGGTATCTTGAGCAAAACGCCGGAGGAAATCCTTGCGGCGGCTTTTGTGCTGGCGTTTTCTGATGTTTGGCGTCCCGGCCTTCGCGCCGGGACCGGTCTCACGTCAATGAAGGCCCCGGATCGGGTCCGGGGCAGCAGCGCTTTCCGTGAGCTGGCTATTTCGGAAAAACCCGAAGGCCCCACGCGACATTCACCTTGAGCGATCGGCATACAAAAAGGCCGGAGCAACAAAGCTCCGGCCTTAAAGGGTCTTAATCGGGGTCGCGCCGCGGGATCCGTGGCCGCGCCGCCCAATCAGAACTTATCAGGCAGCAGACAGGTTGTCGGCTGCGGACTTGCCGGAACGGCGGTCCTGAACAACTTCGAAGCTGACCTTGTCACCTTCGTTCAAAGTTGCCATGCCAGCGCGCTCAACAGCGGAGATGTGGACGAACACGTCGTTGCCGCCGTCTTCCGGCTGAATGAAGCCGTAGCCTTTGGTGGTGTTGAAGAATTTAACGGTACCGATGGTCATAACGATGTCCTTTCAATCGGTCATAGAGTGATGCAAGGTCCGCAGTTTGCGATCCATGCGTGAAGTCGACGTTGAGAGGGAAGATCGTTCTTTGCGCGGTCGCCCGCGCGCGTACAAAGTTCGTCAGCAATATCGATGACTTGCGTATACTGAAGAAATGCGGCCTGTTAAAGGCAAAATGATTGGGGCTGCGATTTATATCAGAAGATTCCTTCGCAGCGGCTCGCCCACCGCCGAAGCCAATTGCCCACCTAGTGGGTATTGGTTCGCAATCAACCCGTTGAAAGATTAGCGGCGGATTTTGGAACCATCACGCAACATAAAAACTGTGTTTCAGATTACAGCGATTGTTAACACCCGCGCTATTATCAGTACAAAAGATACAAAAGCGCGGGCACACCGACCCCACGGGGAAGAAAAGACGCGCTGCCGGGTTGAGACTACGATGCAACCCGACCGATCAGAAGACCTAACCGGACCAAGACATGTCATTTGAAGCGAACGACGATAGTTATCCAGGCCAGGCCGTTGCCTATATTGTCGCGACCTGGGGCAGCCAGTCTTTTGTCAGCTCCGGCGTTTTGGTCGGCCGCAATGACGTTCTCACCGCCAGCCACTCGATCTACGACGCGACGCTCGGTGGATTGGCGGACGAAGTGAAGATCTATTTTTCTTTTGACCCCGACGATTCCAATCCGACGTTCTACATGCCTGCCTACTACAATTATTACACCGATTTTGACCCAGACAATGACGGGCTGATCTACAGCGGCGACAACCGCGCCTTTACCCTTGGCGGCGCAGAACGAGATATCGCCCTCCTCTCACTCAGCGAAGCAGCGGGAGACACATATGGCTGGTTCGGGATAAACTACAGCTTCACGGGCGGCGATGTCAGCGTTCTCGGATTTCCGGGGCGCTACGGCAACAACCTGACCTTCGACAGCGGCTATGCCTACAAGGATGTCGTCGATAATTATGTCGACACCAGTTTCCTGGAAATCAATTCAGGCAACAGTGGCGGCCCGATCTTTACTGGCAGCGGCAACGACGTCAGTGTTGTCGGCATTGTTTCGACCAGCGCGGCCGCGGCGTCGGTCGCCGGACATGAATCCTGGCTGACATCCAACATCGCCAGCAACGACGTCTACATCGAAACAACAACGACCACGACCACAACGACGCCGGTCGTGACTACAGTCGAGGACGCGATTTACAGATTTTACAACACAGATACCGGGACGCACTTCTACACTGCGAGTTCAAACGAGCGCGACACAATTATTGCCGCATCTGGCTCGATGAATTACGAAGGAATTGCCTTCAAGTCAGCCAGCTCAACCGCAAATCTTTCCGATCTGGTCAGTGTCTATCGTTTGTACAACACGGCGACAGGCACGCACCTTTATACCACCAGCGAAGATGAGCGCGCCAATCTCACCAACAACTCTCCCGACTTCAACTACGAAGGTATCGCATACAATGCCTATGCGAGTGACAATGGGAGCAATGCTGCGCTTTACCGCTTCTTCAACGGCACAACTGGCACGCACTTCTACACAGCTTCTGAAGCGGAGAAGACCGAACTGCAGACCGTGGGCCTCCTGACTTACGAAGGCATCGCTTACTACATTGACACGGCCTAGGAATGTAAAACCGCAGAACTGCGTGCGTTAACCATCCGGACATTTTGCCTCAAATGCGTGGGATATGGTACTTTTTGCAGTAACATTGCCCAGTGTAGTGTGATTGGCACCGTCTGAGTCGTTGTACGGCCCCTCCATTTGGGTTAAAAAAGGCTTAATGTATTGCGTATCCCGCGAGACCGATAACGTTCGCGGAACTTCAGGAGCACGGAATGGGCATTTTCTCGAAATCCTCGCGCCCCGGCGAAGGCCTGGACCAGAAGATCGAGACCGTAACGGAGCAAACACCGGAGCAGGACACGTCTTCCAACGTGGAACAGCTGTCGCCGTTCGCCTTGAGAATGCAGGAAAAGATGAACCAGCTGGATGGCCTGAAAGGCCGTGTCGGCGGGCTCACCCAGACCTTTGACCAGATGGCTGCCTTCGCTGCCGAAAGCCAGACCAGCATCCGCATGATGGCTGAATACATCGAGAGCTCACGCGCCAGCGTTGAGACCGAGGTCCGGCTGAAATCCGAAAACGCCAAAATCTCGACCGACCTGCTGGACGCTGAGCACAAGGTGAAAACACTCACCACGCAGCTCGAGGATGCACAGGCTGAAGTCCATTCGCTGCGCAAGCGCTCAACAGAAACACGCACCGCGCTGGAAACGGCTCGGAACGACATTGTCACGATCCGGGACAACAATAAGAAGATCAATGACGAGTACCGTCATCAGAGCGCTAAGCTGGTGGATGCCAATGCGCAAATTGCGGATCTGACCGGCAAGCTGAACGATCTCAAAGCCAAATTTGAGACTCTGGAGAAGCATGCAGAAAGCCTGAGTTCGGATCTTGAGGCTGTCAAACACCGCGAGAAGGAACTTCAGCAGAACCTCTCTGAGAGCGCTGCGCTTTTGGAAGAGGAAGTCCGCAAGAACAACCAGGCTTCGAGCGAGCTGGAATCCGCAAAACGCGAACTGATCGACTTCCGGAACGACAATATCGATCTGAAGTCGCACCTTGATGTCGCCAATCAGGAGCTTGTCTACGCCAAGTCCCGTTTGGAAGAAGAACAGCGCAAACACGACAACGAAGTTTACGCACTGAACGCCGAGATCGAGAACCTCTCCTCACAGCGCCGGATTGGCGCCCAATCCTTGCAGGAAATGGCCCGCGAGAATTCGACCATCAAGGAGCGGAACCGCGAACTCGTCAAGCGGATGCAGGAGATCGAGCACCTTCTCGACAGTGCTCAGAAAAACCACGAAAAAGACCGCAACGAGCTTATGGCAACAACTGCCAAGCTGCGGGAGGTCAACTTGCGCTACAACTCCGCACTCACCGATTTGAACCACCAGCGGAACCAGAACCAGAAATTCGCCGACAATCTTGAAGATCTGGTCGATGAGAACAAACGTTTGCAGCGGTACAAGATCCAGGTTGATACGGCGAATGAACAGATCGCTCAGCTGAAGACGGTGATCGCAAACTACCAGATGGCGATGGAAGGCCGGGGCCCGGCCGAAGAACTCGGGCTGACGGAAGGTTTCGACCCGGCAGCCGAACTTGGCATCACCGACCCGCTGACCGTTTCCAACGATGATGACGACCTCTTGGAAGACGTCGACGAGCCGGACGACGAAACCCCGGAGGATGATGGTCCGTCTGGCGGCAACGATAAGGTCGTCAAACTTCGGGACTGACACGCAATCTGGAAAAAGAAAACCCGGCTCAGCGCCGGGTTTTTCGTATCTGGAATATCAAGCTCAGCTACTCCAGGCAGTAGATTTCAAAGCTTCATTCGGGTTCAACATTGAACTGCAGGGGATACCCAAGACGGCCTGCAGCGTCGATTGCACGGGTGGCTTTTGTCTCAGCCACATCCTTCGGATAGACAGAGACAACACATGCGCCCTTTTGGTGAGCCGTCATCATCACGACTTCTGCCTGGGCGCTGTCCAACCGGAATTCACCTTTCAAGATGAGCACGACAAACTCGCGTGGGGTGTAGTCGTCATTCAGCAACACCACTTTATAGAGCTTCGGCTTCTCAGTCTTGGTTCGCTTGCTAAGGCGTAATTTCACATCAGAATCACTCATGAAATTACCTTTTGGATAGTGTCCGCAACCGCTGCTCTTGATAGTTAAGCCGGTGTTTGGCGGAGCCGATAGTCTCGCTCGCGTGCACGGGCAAACTTCAGCTGAAAGTGCAGCGTACGGAACACACCGCGTTTCACACAAAATGGACGCTCAGGATTTCTGCTGTAGTCGCACTATAGAACAGTACCTGCAAAAAACAATTGTGAAGCTGAGCCAACATACACCGGAAATGAAAAGAGCCCCACACAGACCGTGTGGGGCTCCATCAACTGAACCATTGGGGACGTTGAGTTTATGCAGCCGCGACGGTGTTCAGGAAATCGTCAATCCGCGTTGCCAATTGGCGCGTGTTGTCCGCGACTTCAGAAGAAGTGACGGAGACTTCACCGGCTGACTGGGTGGTGTCGTCAACAGCGGCCTTCACACCGGTCATATTCTCGCTGATCTCCCGGGTACCGGAGGCCACTTCCTGGATCGAGCTGCTAATCTCTGCAGTTGCAGATCCTTGCTGCTCCAGCGCTTCGGTGATGGAGTTGGTGAACTCGTTCACACGTTCCATAATGGTTGCAATCTCTTCGATCGCCGCCACAGAGTCTGCCGATGCGCCTTGGATGGCATTGATCTGCGCTGAGATTTCTTCCGTCGCCTTCGAGGTCTGCGTCGCCAATTCCTTCACCTCGGCGGCAACCACTGCAAAGCCTTTTCCAGCCTCACCTGCACGTGCTGCCTCGATGGTCGCGTTCAAAGCCAAGAGGTTTGTCTGTTCGGCAATCTCTTGGATCAACTGCAGAACAGCGCCGATCTTCTGTGCTGACGCAGCGAGACTTGCAACCTGTTCGTTTGCGGACGTGGCCTTGTCGTTGGCAGTCGACACGACTTCGCTGGTCTCACCAATCTGGCGGGAGATCTCACCGATGGAAGCGGACAGCTCCTCGGACGCGGAGGCAACGGTTTGAACGCTTGCATAAGCCTGTTCGGTCGCCGCGGCCACAGAAGCGGTGCGCTCGGTATTCGTGGTGGAAAGATCCATCAACACCGCTGAGATGTTGGCCATGCTGTCAGTCGACTGAGAGACAGGCTGCAGCAGACGCTGGCTATCATCCCGGAAGCTGGAGATCATCTCTTCAAGCGCTGTCTGGCGGCGGCGCTCGTTCTCGATGTTCTGCTGCTGCTCTTCTTCGAGCTCACGCTGCCGGAGACCGTTGTCTCGGAAAATCTCAACGGTTCTGGCCATCTGCCCCATCTCGTCAACCCGCTCAACATAGGGGATGGCGATATCATAGTTGCCGTTCGAGAGCGTTCCCATGGTGTCTGAAAGTGTGCCGATCTGACCGGTAATCCGGCGGATCAAAGCAACCAAAACGAGGGATACTGCAAAGATTGCAATAACCGTTATGACCAATGCGGTCATCAACGCTTCGCTACGTGCAGTGTTGATCGCAGAAATATCAAACGCGACGTACATCATTCCCAGTGTTTCAAAGGAGTCACCATCCTCACGGGTGATGGGTTTGATGCCAATCTCGTAAGTGGCGTTCGAGAAAAATGTCGTCGTCGCTGCGGCATCTTCACCGCGCATGCCCTCGGGGATCAGGTTGATCAGGTCTTCCGTTGTTCTTCCTGCTTCATCGCGAACCAGGGACGCAAAGACATCACCGTTTTTCTCTTGAACAACAGCCCAAGAAAAGTTTGGATTGTCGAGGAAGGGCGCAAGAAGCGTATTGGCGAGATCCTGGTCAAAGTCCCAAATCGCATTGCCCAAAGCCTGATTTGTCAAATTGGCGCTCATGCTGATTTGTTGTTCAAACGCCTGCTGTACACCTGCCACACGCTGTGACGATGTGATGTAAGCGAAGGCGACGAACGCGACCGCTACAACCGCCACGATTGGCACTGTCGTGGTGAATTTCACTGATTGCCAGAACTTCATAATCTTCCCCCATAAGGTTCGGGAAAGATATAATGGCAGACTGCAAATTTTCTCTTAATCGAGCGTTGGCAAAAACTCGACACTCAAAACAAAAGAACCACGAATATTGGGAATATATGCAATGTTTATCATAGAAGTTCAAAGTTTCTAAAGAAAAAGATAACGACTAAAAAACGCCGACCCTTCAACACATTTCCAGTTGCTTCGCACCAAGATGCTAGGTCAAACCGGCAATCCACAGTCCCACCAACTGCGTACACCAATGCACTTGTATAGGAGGCTGATTTGCGATCTCAGAAAAGACATCCCTGGAGCAAACACATCCTGTTTGCAGCAGCTCTATGTACTGCTCTGTTCACCTTCGGAACAAACCTTGCCCGTGCGGACCTCGGTGCTGCAATAGGTTCTGTTCCCTCGGCCAGTCTTGTGGGGGAAGGCCGAATGAAGTTCTTGGGTTTCAACGTTTTTGACGCAGAACTCTTCGCACCAAACGGAGTGTACTCCTCGACCAATCCGTTTGCGCTCCGGCTGACCTATCTCCGGAATTTCAAAGGCAAGGCAATTGCCGAAAAGTCCGCAGAAGAAATGGCCAAACAGGGGGTTTCTAAGGCTCAATTGGACGGCTGGACCAAACAAATGACAGCGATTTTTCCAAATGTGTCCTCCGGTCAGTCCGTAACTGGGGTCCGAACCGCATCTGGGAGCAGCCGTTTCTATTTTGGCAATAAAGAAATCGGCACTATTGCGGATCCGGCTTTCACGAGACATTTCTTTGACATCTGGCTCGGCAACAAAACTCAGAACCCGCGTCTTCGCGCAAAACTTGTCGGCACCGGTTCTTGACCATCTCAGATCAAACAGCAACCGAGGTCGGTCAAACCGTTAGTCGACCGGTAGGTGATCAGACCGCAAACCAGATTACGGCGCGGTCCATCCTGGTCTATGGCGCATTGGCATTCCCTCTGTCTTTCGCCGGCTTGCCGATCTATCTGCATGCGCCTGACTTCTATGCCGTCACATTGGGTCAGTCCCTTGCAAGCCTTGGTGTCGTCCTCCTGGCCCTCCGGCTGATTGACGCGTTTCAAGATCCGTTCATCGGCAGCATCAGCGACCGGCTTCACTCGCACCGGCCAAAAATCCTGGCTGTGGGGACTCTTATGTTGGGCGCAGGCTTCTGGATGCTGTTTCATCCGCTGGCCTCAGCACCTCTCGCATGGTTTGCGCTATCGGTTCTCATCTGCACCACCGGCTTTTCGATCGTCACGATCAACCTTCAAACCCTGGGCGGCTTATGGAAGTCGCGGCCCCAAGACCGGACACGGATCACCGGCGGGCGTGAAGCCCTTGGTCTTCTCGGATTGCTTGCTGCCGCCATAACGCCAACGGTTCTGACACAATGGGCCGGGCAAGAACAGGCGTTTCACTATTTGACGGTGGCTTATCTCCCGCTGCTTGTTGTCGGCTTGGTGCTTCTACTTTCATGGATGAAGACGGCCAAGCTCTCCGCCCCCAAAGAAGCGCATCACCGGCAAAACTGGCTGAGCCTGCTCAAAGACCGCTGGCGGTCAGTATTCTTTTCCCTCGTTCTTCTGAATACATTCGCCAGTGCTATTCCCGCGGTTCTTGTCCTCTTTTATGTGCGAGACCGGCTCGGCGCTGAGCCATATACAGGACTGTTTTTGCTGATCTATTTTCTAGCCGGCACTGCATCCATGCCGCTTTGGATCAAACTGGCTTCGAAGTTTGGGAAAATCCGGGCTTGGCAGCTCTCACTCGGGCTCGCGATCGTTACGTTTATATGGGCCGTATTTCTCGGCCGCGGAGACATTGCCGCCTATGCGGTTGTGTGCACGCTGTCGGGCCTGGCTCTCGGGGCCGACTTAGCCTTGCCGCCTGCCATTCTTGCAGACCATATCGACGCTGATGACCGCCAGACGGATGCATCGCGCCTTTTTTCACTGATGGCACTGCTTTCCAAGACGTCCCTTGCGGCTGCGACCGGATTGGCCCTGCCGATCCTCGGCGTTTTGGGCTATGTACCGGGGGGAGATATGACGCCGAGACTGGATTGGGTCCTAAGCCTCACATATGCAGCCCTCCCCTGTGCCTTGAAACTGGCAGCCCTCGGGAGTTTAATTTGGGCACAGGACATCCTGACAAAAAACAAGTCCGCTGTGTCTTGAACCGCTCCCTGCCCTCGCTCACAGGATTGAAACATGTCCGTACGGCCACCGCAGATCCTTCACAAACCGAAAGAAGATGAAGATCCGCTATCGCAGGCCCTGCAGAACGAGATCTTTAATGAGAAAGCGGCAACACTGTTCCGACTGCAGAAGCGGCTCGAAACCGCGTTACGAAAACTCGACGCGGCAAGGGCTAACGCAGAAGCTACAGAGGAAACAATCTCTCCCCACCTTGCCGAAGCCTGCGAGGCGCTTTGGTATGTCTCGATACAACGGGAGATGTGTGGATTGAGGAACAGCAGGGCCTATTATGACGAACTGCGTGTTCCGCATGATGTCCGGTTGCACATGGGGCCAAACATTCGCAAAGGGTCTTGAGAAGGCAGCGCATGCATTGCGTACGCGGCCGGACAAGCCTTTGTGATTTGTATCACTTCCTTGTTGATGGCTTGGATGTATGAGGTTCGCAGAGTTGCATCACGCCGATAAGAGTGTTTTTTTCGCAGCCATAAAACAAAATAATATGCCGCTTTGTAACGTTGCGTAATATACACGGTTACGGACCATTGAAATCCGCCACCCGCAAATCAAGGGTGCAATAATTCACGAGCGTTGGCCCCGAGCAAAAACATGAAACGCATCACTGTCGTCCATAGGGTCACCGCTCCCATTGCCATGTTCGCAATGTTTTTCTGCCTCGGGAATTTACTACCGATCGGTAGCGGCGACGGTTTCACAGCTACCGCCCATGCCCAATAAGTGCGAGTTGTCCCGGAAGGCAACAGATACCGCTCTCAACCGAAAATCCCCTTCGCTTCATCCCGCAGGACGTCCGCCTCCAATTCATCATACGATGCCAAATTCGAAAAGGTGCTGAGCGTTTTGCGGCGTGACAGGCGGCTGATGTCATCCATCAAGCGCGTCGCGAGCCGATATGGCATTGATCCAATCCATATCATTGGAGCGATCGTCGGCGAACACACCTACAATTATGACACTCTCGACAGCGCGCAGTCCTATTACGTAAAGGCCCTTGCTTACGCTGGCATCCGGTTTGATTTTGAGCTCAATGGCGAGCAAGTCGAAACCTTTGTGGAGCGCCCGCAATTTGACCGGTGCCGCAAGGAGCACGTGCAAAAAGCGAGCGACCGGCGCTGGTCCTGTTACGAACAAGTCTGGAACAGCCGCTTTCGCGGCAAAAGCGTCGATGGTGTCCGCTATCCACGGAAGAACTTCAACGAAGCGTTCTTTCAACCGCTCTATGCGGGTCAAAGCTTCGGTCTTGGACAGCTGAGCCCACTGACGGTTCTGAAGATGACCGATCGGGTGGCACGCACGAGCAATTTCCGCAAGTTGAAATCCACAAATCCGGAAGCCGTCTACAAAGCGACCATGGATCCTAACCAGTCATTGCACTACATGGCAGCGATCATCCGGGACGCGATCGACGCCTACAAGTCTGTCGGCAAAGTGGATATTTCAAAAAACCCCGGATTGACAGCAACGCTCTATAATCTCGGGGATCCCTGGAGCCGCGCGGCCAAATTCCGCCGCAGCGGCAACTCCTGGCCGCGCGAAAACTACTACGGCTGGCTGGTGAATGACCGGATCGAAGAGCTGGAATCATTGCTCTAATCGATCCGGCCGGATGCTCAGGTCAAGAATGGATTGGTCTGGCGTTCGTGGCCGAATGTCGATGCAGGCCCATGCCCGGGCAAGAACGAGATATCGTCACCAAGCGGAAGAAGCTTTTCAGTGATCGACTTGATCAGCGTCTCGTGGCTTCCTCCCGGCAGATCGGTCCGCCCGATCGACCCGGCAAAGAGCACATCGCCTGATATCGCCAGCCGCAACTCCTTGTCGATAAAAACCAGATGGCCTGGTGAATGACCCGGGCAGTGCAGGACGTCGAATTCACGTCCCGCCATTGTCAGAACGTCCCCTTCCTGCATCCACTTATCAGGCGATACGGGTTTGGCTTCCCCCATGCCGAATTGCGCCGCCTGATCGGCAACCCGGTCGATCAAGGGCTGATCGGCCTCATGCGGTCCCTCGACAGGAACTGAAAGGCGTTCGGCAAGATCAGCAGCGCCACCGATGTGATCTATGTGGCCGTGGGTCAGGACAATCTTCTCGACTTTCACGCCTTTTTCTTTGACTGCGGCCATGATGGTGTCGACATCGCCGCCCGGATCAACGACAGCGCCCACCATGGTCGCAGGGTTCCAGATCACAGAGCAGTTCTGCTGGAACCCCGTGACAGGCACAATCATGATCTGGATCGGCGGCATCTCCTCACCCTGGCCAGTCTCTCCTGCCCCGGCATCCGAATTCGACATGTCTTGCGCCACTGTTATCTCCTGGATGAATGTTATCCTGCCCCTTGTAACAAATACGGGACAAATCGCCAGAGCCGCATGTTTGTAATGGTCCATGGGTTCACCTTGCGGCGTTGATTTCGTAAAAGGTGAGAGGCTCTTGTTGGAAGAGCTAAAGAAATCAGGTTCGGCACCGAATGACGTTACGACTGTTCAGCGCTGTCACGGCAACTCTTCTGGCCCTAGGAATTGCCGGAAGCGCCCAAGCTCAGCCAGGCCGCACAGCGCCGGTGTTCGATACTTGGCTTGTCGATTGCGCAAGCACGGGAGTGTGCTTCTCCTCATCATTCACCCGGAACCAGTCCGTCTGGGTTGATTTGCGGATTGTCCGGGATTGGCGCGCGGATGCCCAACCGCTGCTGCGGCTGACCACAAACACTGTTCTCCCCCAGACCGGCACACTGCGCTTCGATGTCGACGGGACAACGATAGAGTCCCTACCAATCGAACAATTGCGGGAAATCCAGGCGGGAGTGACATCCCCAGCCGGATTTCGGCCACTGGGCGGGGAAGGCTTCTGGTACCCAACGGGTGCAGTCACCTCCACACTGCTTACAGCTCTGCAAACAGGGCAAGAACTGACCGTACACATACCCAGAGAAGGCAGCGCGGAGACAGTTTCCGTTTCCATTCCTCTGCAGGGACTAAAGTCGGGCCTTCTCTGGCTGGACAACCGGCAAAACCGGACAGGAACGGCGTCAGCCATTGTCTCGCCCGGAGCTGAGCCTCCGGTCAACGCACCGCATGCGCTTCCAATTTTGGCTCCGGAGGAGCTCCCAGCCGAAGTTTCCGCGATTTGGCACGCCAACCGGCTCTGTTCTTCCATCGACCCGACCATTTTTGCCAGCCTGAATGCAGTCCGTGTTCCGCTGGAGGACGGCGCATCCCTTTATATCGTGCCGTGTGGTGCTCCGACGGCTTATAACAGCCCTTATGTCGCGATCTATGCGGGCAAGGATGGGGCTGCACGTCAGGTGCATGTCGCCAGAATGTCTGAAAGCGGTCCAATCGCCACCGATTTGATTTACAATGCCCGTTGGGTGCCAGCCGATCGCCAGTTGATCAGCTACTTCAAAGGATCTGGAGTTGGCGAATGCGGACTGTGGAACAGATGGGTCTGGAACGGCACTGGATTGGTGTTGCTTGAAGAAGCTTCGCGCAAAACGTGTGATAACACGGAGCCAGACTTGTCCAATTGGTCAAACACTTGGCCTCTAAAAAACGCGTCTAAATAACCTTTCCCCTAAGGATTTTCTTGCGATTTTCACAATCGCGCCCTTATGATGTTTCCGCAGCGGATGGAATGGGGTGCGGCAGCTCTACTTCACCCTGATCCTTGAGTTTGGTGAGCGCATCTCGATGTGGTCTCCGATTTAGGCTCGGCCGAAAAGGCGGGTGAGAATTGGCGTTAGTGCCGGAATGGCACGGAAATTAAGGTGATTACGTAATGCACGATGGGGATTCGGACCGGCGGTCGCGTGGTCGGCGCGGCGGCAAGCGCGAGTTTGGCGGTCCGCAAGACTTCGGCAGTGACTTTGGCGGAAGCGACTTCGGTGGTGATTATGGCGGCGGCCGTGATGGCGGTCACCGGGGTGGGCGCGATAATGACTTTGGCGGCGGTGGTGGCCGTGGTGGTTATGGTGGCGGCGGTGGCCGTGACGGTGGCTACGGCGGCGGAGACCGCGGTGGTTACGGCGGCGGCGGCGGCCGGGGCGGATACGGAGGCGGTCGTGACGGCGGCTATGGCGGCAGCGGTGGTCGTGACGGTGGCTATGGCGGCGGAGACCGCGGTGGTTACGGCGGCGGCGGTGGCGGCCGAGATGGCGGCGGATACGGCGGTGGTGGCCGTGGTGGCTATGGCGGCGGCGGTGGTCGTGATGGTAGTGGCTACGGCGGTGGTGGCCGTGGCGGTTACGGCGGCGGCGGAGGTCGTGACGGCGGCTACGGTGGCGGCCGGGGCGGATACGGCGGCGGAAACCGTGAAGGGGGAGATCGTCCTCCACGGCGGGATTATCCGCCGGTCGAACGTGGGCCACGCCAATCCGGCGTTGTGAAATTCTTCAAGTCTGACAAAGGCTTCGGATTTATTACCCCTGACGATGGCGAGACCGATGTTTTCGTCCATATTTCGGCGGTTGAGCGGTCCGGACTTGCTTCCCTAGACAGCGGGCAACGCATTTCTTTCGAAACCGAGCCGGATCGCCGGGGCAAGGGCCCAAAAGCGGTGAACCTGCAAATGCTCGAGGAAGACGGTTCGAATGCCGGCGCTGACGAGCAGCCGGTCAACGACGGCACAGGCGAGCAGCCGGATTACGAATAAGCGGCACTCTTCCGGCACTGCCGGAAACACTGAAACAAGAAATTCCGGGCGCACCACTGGTGCGCCCGTTGTTTTGGGCAACCAGCCTGCTTTTATTGCCGCACGCCACGCACTATAAGGCTGCCAGAATGCGCATGAGAAAGGCAGCAGATGACGACAACTTCAAATCCGACCGCAACTGTCCGGCTGTTCCGCCCAGGGGATTTGAGCCACCTCCTGCCCCTGAACAACGCGGCCGTACCTGCTGTGAACGAATTGTCTGCAGAAGAACTTCTGGATCTAATCGGCCAGTCGCTTGTTTGCCTGGTTGCCGAAATCGACGAGGAGCCCGTAGGTTTTCTATTGTCGATCGGTGACGGCGCGGATTATGCCAGCGCGAACTACCAATGGCTGAGCGAAAACGTCTCCAACTTCTCCTATACAGACCGCATTTGTGTCGATGAACACCGGCGCGGCTTGAAGATCGGCGAAAAACTCTACCACGCCTTGTTCAAACACCTCAAAGACACCAGCCGCAGCTTTGTTTGTGAGGTGAACTCTAGACCACCAAATCCAGGTTCTTTGAGGTTCCATCAGCGGCTCGGATTTGAAGAAATTGGCACGGCGGATCACGGAGAAAAAGCCGTTGTTTTCCTGCGCAAAGTCCCGCTGAGCACTGCTGTATGAACTATCGCCACGCCTACCATGCCGGCAACATCGGTGATGTCCTGAAACATGCCGTTCTGGCGCGTCTGATCACGTATTTCCAGCGCAAGGAAAAGGGTTTTCGGGTCATCGACACCCATGCGGGGATCGGTCGTTACGATCTGATGTCCGAGGAAACCCAAAAGACGGGAGAGTGGCAACAGGGCATCGGTAAGGTGCTCGCCAGTGACATGCCGGAGAGTGTTTCGGAGCTTCTGGCACCCTGGCTTGAGGTGGTCCGCGGCGAAAATGGCGAAGGCTCCCTGAAAACGTACCCAGGCTCTCCCCTGCTTGCCCGGCGCATGCTGCGAAAACAGGACAGGTTGACCCTCACAGAGCTGCACCCGGCAGATTTCGAAACGCTTTCGAGACTTTTTTCGGGCGACCACCAGGTCAAAACGATCCATCTGGACGGCTGGCTTGCGCTTGGCGGTTTTCTGCCACCCAAGGAAAAGCGCGGACTTGTGCTGATTGACCCGGCATTTGAAAAAACGACCGAATTCAAAGACATGACCGCAGCGGTAATCAAGAGCTGGCGCAAGTGGCAAACGGGCACATTCGCGCTCTGGTATCCCATGAAAGACGCGCCCGCAATTGCCCGGATGCATAAGGACTTTGAGGAAGCGGGACTGCGCGACATCCTGGCTCTGGAACTAAATGCGGGCAAAAGCGGGCCGGACACAAGGATGTTGGGCTCGGGCATGACTATGGTTAACCCGCCCTTTACCCTTTCAGGCGAAATGAATGTAGTGCTTCCATGGCTCTGTGACACAGTTCGGCAAGGGCCGGGAGCCGACTGGAATGTTCAACAGATTGTCGGCGAATGACCCCATGAGCCGATTTTAACGATCCCTGCTTGACCTGCTCCCGGGTGTCCCCCATCGTCAGAGCAAGCATTTTTCGGAGGTTCGGCTATGAGTTTGTTTCGTGTTGCCCGCTTTGCCCTTCCTGTGCTGGCCCTGTCCGGGATTTTAACAGCTACCGCTTCAGCAGAAGATCACCGGGTTTATTTCTCCAGCGAGCGGTCCAATCAGTTGCCGGGCTGCGACGCCACCTCCGTTCAACGTGCGGTGCAAAATACGGTGAGCCGCGCACCCAGCTACTTCAATGGGGTCCGCATCGTCCAACTCGACAAGATCCGCGACACAACTTTCCGCGCCAACGTCTCCAGCGCTGTGAACCGCCGGTACTGCAGCGGAACAGCGAGCCTGTCGGACGGCAGCCGGGTTGCAGTCAAGTATCTGCTTGAATCCCACGCGGGTACATTTGGAATTGGCTGGAACGTCGAAACCTGTCTGAACCAGCGCGATAAGTGGTATGTTTATGGCGGTTCTTGTCGTACTCTGACACCTCAATAAAACAGAGCTGGACAAGTCACATTATGAGACTGGCGAAATTTCTGCAGCACCTTGCTGTAGCGGCTATTGTTGCCTTGGGAGTTTCGCCAACTGCCCACGCCGACACACCCGGTGATTTTGACTTCTATGTCCTCGCCCTCTCCTGGTCTCCCGCCTATTGCAGGGAAGCCGGGCCGGACGCAAGCCCTCACCAATGCAGTGCACAAACTCCCTTCCGCTTTATTGTCCATGGTCTCTGGCCACAATATGAGCGTGGCTATCCGGAAAGCTGTAGTACAAGCCAACGCCGCATCGACCGGCAGATCGCCTTTGACATGGACGACATCATGCCGAGCCATGGCCTGATCTTTCATCAGTGGAGAAAACACGGCACTTGTTCGGGCCTGGCACCCGAGGACTATTTTGATCTGACCCGGGACGCTTTCGAAAAAGTCAAAATTCCCAAGGCTTTTCGGACAATCAACAAACCCGGACAGGCCGCCCCATCCAAGATCGAAGCGGCATTCTCAAGCGTCAATCCGGGACTGTCCAAGGACGGCATCGCGATTGTTTGCGAACGCGGCGAACTTCAAGAAGTCCGTATCTGCATGTCGAAGGATCTGGAATTCCGCTCCTGTCCTTCTGTCGATCGCAGCGGCTGCCGCTCCGGTTCGCTCACCGTCGTCCCGCCAGCCGCCCGATAACACCTGACCTTCTCGTCTTCATGTAAGGAGTTTCACCATGATGAAATTGCGCTCGTCCCCGCCGTCACCGTTTGGACGCAAGGTCAAACTGGCAATGGCAATCCTGGGTCTCAAGGACCAGATCGAGGTTGTCGAGGCCAACACCGCAGACCCCTCGGATGATCTGCGCAGCCAAAACCCGCTCGGAAAGATCCCGGCACTCGTTCTGGAAAACGGCGAAGTCATCTATGACAGCTCGGTCATACTGGAGTATCTCGATTTCCTTGCGGGTGGCGGCAAGCTGTTTCCGCAAGGCGAAGCCCGCTATCTGGTTCTCCGGGACCAGGCACTGGCAAATGGGTTGATGGACGCGGCTATCCTGCGGGTTTACGAAAAACGCTTCAAGGAACCCAAGTTCCGCGACCCGGCTTGGGACAACTATCAAGCGGCAAAGATGGACCGGGCCCTGGCACATTTCGAAGCCAATGCCCCGGCTGCTCCGAGTTCAGCTGACGACATTGATGCTGGAACGCTTACGCTCGCCTGCGCTCTTGGATATCTGGACATTCGCTACAATGGCGACTGGCGATCTGATCATCCAAAACTGGTGGCCTGGCTGGACGCTTTTGAATCAGCAGTCCCTGCCTTTGCGGATACCAAGATGCCTGCAGCTCCGGTCCCGGAGAATGATCCGGCGCCCTTACGCTGATGCAAGAAGCCGGGCGCCCGTCCGGCTTTTTTACTTTCAGTGCATTATTGGTCGCCGCGCTCCAATGCGTGGAACATCCGGCCGCCTTCGGCGAACAGGATACAGCCGATCGCACTTAAGCCATAACAGGCAAATGCGAGCCCCAGCGGCATTGTCGACCCGTCAAAGAGCTGACCCATCACATACCCCAGGATGGCGCCGCCCAGAGTACTTAAGAAGCCGATCACCGAAGATGCAGTACCTGCGATATCGCCGAGCGGCTCCATCGCCATGGTGTTGAAATTCGCGCCCAAAAACCCGAACGTCGTCATGATCAGGGTTGTCAGGATGAGGAATAGCCACAAGCTTTCAAATCCCAACGCAGCAACGGCCGCCAGAAGTGCCCCCAACCCCGTGAAGATCAGTGCAGCGGTATGAGACAGGCGCCGCATACCGATGGCTTCCACCAGACGTGAATTCATGAAGGATGAAATTGCCATCGCTATGGCAATCCCGGCAAAAACCACAGGGAAGTAAGCACCCAGCCCAAAGACATCGACAAAAATCTGCTGCGACATGGCGAGGAACGCGAACAAACCGCCGAAAATGAAGGACAGTCCGATCGTATATCCAAGCGTCACACGGGTCGTGAGCGCCTTCCAGTAGGCCCCCGCAATATTGGATAACACCATCGGCCGCCGATGTTCCGGCGAAAGCGTTTCCGGCAGACGTATCCACGTCCACACCAACATGGCGACACCGGCAGCAAGGAGCATCGTAAAGATCCAATGCCAACCAGCAACGAACAGGATTGCCTGGCCAACGGACGGAGCGATGATAGGCACCGCCATGAACACCATCATGACAAGAGACATGACTTTTGCCATGCGCCGGCCGGTAAAACAGTCCCGCACGATTGAAAGTGCGGTCACACGCGCCGCTGCACAGCCGACCCCCTGCAACACACGGGCTGCCAGAAACTGAGTGAGGTCATTCGTGATGATCGCCGCAATGCTGGCAAGGCTGTAAAGCACCAGTCCGCCGATCAGAACCTTGCGGCGGCCGAGAGAGTCGGCGATCGGTCCGAAAAACAATTGTCCGCCGCCAAATCCCACCAAATAGAGCAGCAAAACGGTCTGGCGGTTGTTCTCTTCCTGGATATTGAGCGCCTCGCCAATGGCTGGGAGGGCGGGCAACATGACATCGATCGCAAGCGCATTCAGTGCCATAAGCAGAGCGATGATTGTAACAAATTCCGCAAAAGGAATGCCCGGGTCCCGAAGGGTTTCCGGTTTTGCTGCTCGAGCCGCAGGCTGTGGACCACTGGCCGGATAGTCATGATCACTGGAAGTATCGTTTTCTTTCACCAGGTATTCCGATCAAACGCAAAAGGCTCTCCCGACAAGATGATCGGCAGAGCACAATAATCTGGCGGGCCACCTCAGAGGTAGCGAACCGTTAGGATGCGACCCACCTCTCGGCATCCGCATCATCATCGGCCTTGGCCGCCACCCAAGTTTCAGCTTTCCCGGACACGAAGTGTTCTTTTTTCCAGAACGGTGCGCGGGTCTTTAGAAAATCCATCAAAAAGTCAGCCGCCTCAAAGGCGGCACGGCGGTGGGCAGACGCGGCAACGACCAGCACAATCTGTTCCCCCGGTCGTATCTTCCCATACCGATGCACGACTGTCAGGCCGGTCAGCGGCCACCGTTTCAGGGCGTCGCTGGCGATCCGTTCCAATTCGGCTTCGGCCATGCCAGGATAATGCTCGAGTTCCAGCGCCGCAAGCGTTCCGGCCTCATCGCGGCATAACCCTGTGAAGGAAACAAGGGCGCCCACATCCTGGCGCCCAGCTGTCAGCGTGTCCATTTCGGATTGCGCACTGAAGTCCTCAGCTTGAACCCGGACCGTTGCCTCCACTACCACGGCTTAGCCCCCTGTCATCGGCGGAAAGAAGGCCGCTTCCTTGGCATCACCAAGCTCCGCGTCAGCTTCCACATGCATCTGATCCAGGGCGACGCGGATGGCTTCTTCGTCTTCAAATGCAAATGCGTGATTGTCATCAATGGTCTTGAGATGACCGATCAAGTCCGCCACGGTCACAACAGTTGACGGCAATTCAATCGCTTCTTCTTCAACCCCAACACGCTCGCGCACCCAAGCAAAATAACGAATGTTCATTGTTCCCTCGACCGTTGACCGGTTCATCCCATTATTCCGTGATGAGGTGCCCGATCCCTGCACGGAAGTAATCGTACCCCGTATATAGGGTTAAAGTGGCCGCCACCCAAAGCGCAGTCAAACCAAGCAAGGACGTGTACGGGAAGATCAGGTCACCTGCAGGCCCCGCGAGAAGTAGGCCAATTGCAACCATCTGGACCGTGGTTTTCCATTTCGCCAGTTGGGTCACCGGCACACTGACCTGCAGCTCTGCAAGAAACTCGCGCAAACCAGACACCAGGATTTCGCGGCACAAGATGATGAGCGCTGCAATGATAGACCAGCCGCCGATCGTTCCATCCGCGGCAAGCATCAAAAGACATACAGAAACCAGCAACTTATCGGCAATCGGGTCAAGCATCCGGCCAAGAGCAGACTGCTGCTGCCAAGCACGCGCCAGATAGCCATCAAAGAAATCGGTGATCGCTGCGAGAACAAAGAGTCCGACCGCAATCCAGCGCGGCGTCGTTCCCTCGAAATAAAAACAAAACGCAACAGCCGGCACGGCCAGGATCCGGCCGTAGGTCAAGATATTCGGCAGACTGAAGGCGACGTTGTTTTTCATATTGGCTTTCTAAATCACCGTCTGTATTCGGCAGAAGACCTGTGGTCCGTGAGTTTGTCACGTTTCAGATTTGCGAGGATGCTGATCCAACGCTGGTCTACAAGGCCATATCTCGTCAAGCGGTCAAATGGAAGGATCAGCTGAAAATGCTGTCGCCCTGCTGGTCGATCATCATCTTGGCTTTCCGGATCATTTCATTCGCGGCTTCTGTTTCTCCCGGCAAGGTGTCCGCCCGGATGAACACATGGCTTTTCAGCTCTTCACCGTGCTGTTTTTCGATCCGTCCGCGGACCTGCCACTGCCCCCCATTTTGCTGAGGCTCAGCGATGATTGTGTAGCTGTCATACTCGACCGACACGCTATTGCCGGGCTTTTGCGGAGCATCTGACCCGCCGAACAATGACTTCAACACCTTGCCAAACATCTGGCCATCCTTCTCAAGAGGTAGATGCCGTTCTTTTAGGCCGGTCACGCGGGACCTTCAAGGCATGGATCGGTAGAGTCCGCTCAGTGAGCTATATCTTATTGCTTGTTTCCAAGATCACGGGCCGACCAGTGACGGCGGCAAAGGGAGATGTATTTATCATTTCCGCCAATGACCACCTGATCCCCTTCCTCGACGATTTTGCCGTCCCCGTCCAATCGGGCAACCATCGTGGCCTTGCGGCCGCACCAGCAGATCGTCTTGATCTCCTTGAGATTGTCGGAGATCGCCAGCAAAGCAGCACTTCCGGGAAACAGTTTGCCCTGAAAATCAGTCCGCAAGCCAAAACACATCACGGGAATACGCAGGCCATCTGCAACGCGTGCGAGTTGCCAAACCTGCTCCTCGGTCAGGAACTGGGCTTCATCGACCAATACCGCGTGGATCTCGCGCTCTTTTCGAACAGCATCCACATGCGCGTAAACGTCATCGGCAGACGAGAAGATATCCGCATCGGCCGCCAGCCCGATCCTGGAAGCTATCCGGCCCTTGCCCGCCCGATCATCCAGGGCCGCGATCAGCAACAGCGTATTCATACCACGTTCTTCGTAGTTGTAGGCAGCCTGCAGCAAGGCCGTGGATTTGCCCGCGTTCATGGAAGAGTAGTTGAAATAAAGTTTGGCCATCGGGCTTTCTTAAGGAATCGGTCGAAACGTCGATGCAGTCTTTCCAATCCGATGGCTGAGCTCAATTGTTTTCTGGCCCGCCGCGCAGGCTATCCCCGCCCTGTTTAAGATGGACTAGTCTTTAGCCTGTTCAGGAAGTTGAAGAGTAACCAGAAGCGGCCGGTGGTCAGACCCGATATGCGGACCCAGGGACACATTGACGATGCCAATATCCTTTGAGACAGCGAACTGATCCACTGGCGAGCCTAGAATCCAGCGCAAGCGGTAATCGAAGAAATACCGGGTCACCTGCGGAACACCATCCGGATAAGCGGTAACCAGATCATTTTCTTCAAGAGACTGGTGAAACCGCGCCGACCAGGGAGAGCTGTTCCAGTCTCCAACAACGATCAACGGATCGGCGCCGGCCTGGCGCAATTCCGCAATATCGGCGTCCATGGCTTCGAAATAAGCCCGCTTGTTTTGCCAGCGGCGGTTTGTCCGGGGACTGTCCGGATGCACCGCAATGAGGTCCACGGCTTGACCGTCAACATTCACTGACATCGAAAGGATTTCCCGATCGCCGTTGTAGTGGACGCTTGCCCCGGGCGGCGTCACGCCCGGTATCAAACGGGAGGACGTTTTCTCAATCGGGAAGCGGGAGAAAACGACCAATTCTCCGAGGTTTCCGGCAGAATACCATTCCGGATAGACACTGGGATTTGGTCCGCCGATGGGCACCCCGCGCTGATGCCACCGCATTTTCTGAATCGGCCAAAGTGTCTCCTGCAGCACAATGATGTCCGGGTCTATGTCCTCAAGGTAGCCGGTCAGAACCGGATCTCCGAGAAACAAGGCTTCCAAGTTTATGGAGACAATCTTGATTTCTCTAAAATCTGCAGAAGAGGCAAACAGCGGGGCTGTATTTTCAACCGTTCTGAGGCCTGTCACCACGGCCAGTATCATTGTGGAAACGGCCGCAATCACGACCAGCAACCGATAAGCCCCACGCAAACTGCGGACAAACCAAAAGCCGGCAATCGCACAGAGCGTACCGCCAATCCCTCCATACAGAAACTGCCAGAGGAAGAAGCTCATGTTGTCGGACAACCAGTAGTCCGGTGCGATGAAGGACGACAAGCCAAGAAACGCGGCGAACACCGCACCCAGACCACAGCACCAAGCCGCCAAAACGAGGAGCGGGCGGCCGATTTTCATCACCCTCTCAAACATCAGTGATCCGGCTTTTTGAGCTGTGTTGGTTCTGCTGGACGCGCAATACGGTTATGCCTTCTTAAGAACGAAGCGTGCCTTTGCCATTTACAGACTTCATCTTCAAACCACCAGCCAGTTCAACCGTGTTGCCGAACCACTGCACCGGGACTTATATGCCAATTGGCGGATAAATTACTCATGAAAGTGGTCGTAGACCAGACGGGCAATGGCTTCGGAGATGCCTGGGACAGCAGCAAGATCATCGACTCCGGCTTTGGAGACCGCTTTTGCGGTCCCGAAATGCGAGAGCAACGCCTTTTTTCGAGTGGGCCCAATACCGGCAATCTCGTCCAACGGGTTCTTGGCGATATCCTTTTTCCGGCGGGCCCTGTGAGAGCCGATCGCGAACCGGTGCGCTTCATCCCGCAGGCGTTGAACGAAATAAAGGACCGGATCCCGCTCTGGCAGCATGAACGACGGTTTGCCGGTGATGAAGAACTTCTCCCGACCGGCGTCCCGGTCCGGCCCCTTTGCGATCCCGACCAGCGGCACATCGGTCAGGCCAAGCTCTTCCAGTGTCTCCCGCGCAGCCGTGAGCTGTCCCTGCCCGCCGTCGATCAAAACCAGATTCGGCCAAGCTGGTACATCCGTGTCGACCGGGCCATCGGTCTCTGCTGCTTCCGGCGCATCTTCAGGGTTGGACGTTTCCCCTCCCTCTGGCCGGGCATGCTCTTTTATGAGACGTGAGAACCGGCGCGTCAGGACTTCCCGCATCATGCCGTAGTCATCGCCAGGAACCAGATCTTCTGACTTGATGTTGAACTTCCGGTAGTGCGCCTTTGCAAATCCTTCTGGGCCCGCAACGATCATGCCGCCGACAGCATTGGTGCCCATGATGTGCGAGTTGTCGTACACTTCGATACGGCGCGGAGGGGTCGCCAGGTCGAAAGCTTCCGCAACGCCTTTAAGCAACCTTGCCTGGCTTGAGGTTTCCGCAAGCCGCCGCCCCAATGCTTCGCGCGCATTTGTCATGGCGTGCAGGACAAGTTCTTTTTTCTCGCCGCGCTTGGGGACCGACACATCAACCTTCCGGCTCATCCGTTCGCTCAAGGCTTCTCCCAAAAGCTCTTGCTCACCGAGCGGATGAGACAACAGGATCTGTTTGGGCGCTGGCTTGTCGTCATAGAACTGGGCCAGGAAGCTTTCCAGAATGTCAGCCTCGTCCCAGGACTTGTCAGCCTTCGGGAAGTAGGCGCGGTTGCCCCAGTTTTGTCCCGTTCGGAAAAAGAATACCTGGACACAGGATTGCCCGCCCTCCTGGTGAATGGCGAAGACGTCTGCTTCATCCACCGTTTGGGGGTTGATGCCCTGATGCGCCTGAACGTGAGACAGCGCTGCCAAACGGTCCCGATAGATCGCCGCCCGCTCGAATTCCAGGTCCGCGGAAGCGGTTTCCATCTGGGCAGCCAACTGTTCTTTGATCAGTTGGCTGCGTCCGGACAAAAACGCCTTCGCTTCTGAGACGAGGCCCGCATAGTCCTCCGGCGCGATTTCCCCGGTACACGGTCCGGCGCACCGCTTGATCTGATATTGAAGACAGGGCCGTGTTCGGTTTTCGTAATAGCTGTCCGAACAGGTCCGGATCAAAAAAGCCTTTTGCAGGGCATTGATCGTCCGGTCGACGGCCCCGGCAGACGCGAATGGGCCGAAATAGTCGCCCTTGCGCTTGCGAGCCCCCCTGTGTTTGACGATGGCTGCAGATTCATGATCACCAGTGACCAGAATATAGGGAAATGACTTATCATCCCGCAAAAGCACGTTGAAGCGCGGCCTGAACCGTTTGATCAGGTTGGCTTCAAGCAGCAGGGCTTCCGGTTCGGTGTTGGTGACGACAAATTCCATCGCGGCCGTCGCAAGGATCATGCGCATGATCCGGTTCGATTGCCCCTGCAGGCGGGTGTAGCTGGTCACCCGTTTCTTCAGGCTTCGCGCCTTGCCGACGTAGAGAACCTCTCCGTTTTCATCGAGCATGCGGTAAACACCAGGCCCGTTGGGCAGACGCTTGACCTCGCGGGCGATAACTTCAACCCCCTTCAGAACCGGCGAATCCTCAGCGCCTTTCGAGTTTTTTGTTGAAGTATCGGTTTCGGACACGTCGCCCATGCTGGTCCTTTTTTGAGGATCGGAGAGTATTGGTCTGAAGTCGTCTGAAAGGCGTGGTTCGCCTCACTCAGCCGGCATAGCCCAGCATGTAAACGCTGGCGATGTAAAGGCCATAGGCCGCTGTCATGACAAACCCTGAAATCCGGCCAAGACAGACCTTGAACCCGGCGAGCGCGGTCAACAACACCGCACAGGCGAGCATCACCCAGATGTCGAGCTTCAGCACCTCTTGCGGCACATCGATTGGAACAACGACGGCCGTGATGCCGATTATTGCAAGAAGGTTGAAGATATTCGATCCGATGACGTTGCCGATCGCTACGGCGCCATGCTGCCGGATTGCGGCCATAACGGTTGTTGCAAGTTCCGGAAGGGAGGTTCCAAGCGCGATCACCGTCAAACCAATCACTGCATCGCTCACACCCCAGGCCGTTGCGATGGTCGTTGCACCACTGATGGTGAAATGCGCACCAAGCGGAAGACCGACGAGACCCAGGCCGATGTAGATGAGCGCGACCCAAATGGAATCGGGAACGTCATCGACGTCGTCCAGTTCATCATCGTTATCCATGACCTCCGCGGTGACATCCGCACCAGCTGCAGCGGCTTTTAGATCTTTCCGATGGCGCCGCGCGGCAATTGTAGAACCACCAAGAAACACGGCCAGCAACGCCAAAAGAAGAATGCCCGACCACAGACCGATCGGCGAGAAGAAACAAAGCGCAATGAAAACAAGAGTGACGCCAACCATGAAGAGCGCGGTCCGGGTGGCGCCCTGTTCGCCGCAAGGTGTCGCAGCGATCAACGCGGGCATACCGAGCACCAGCAACACATTCGCAATGTTGGATCCGACCACATTGCCGATTGCAATCCCGCTGGCATTATCCAGCGCTGCCTTGAGGGAGATAACAAGTTCAGGCGCTGACGTGCCAAAAGCAACGATTGTCAAACCGATGACAAGATTGGGAATACCAAGCCTCTGAGCGACCCCGACAGAGCCTCTGACCAAGACATCGCCGGCAATGATGAGTGCAACCAATCCACCTGCCAGGCTTAAATAGTCAAACAGCATTCTGAGTTCCGGTTCGGGTCTGAGGGTTGAAATACGGCAGCTTTGGGATCGCCGTTCTTTCGACTGGGCGCGTTATACGCAATAGATTGGTGCGGGGAAAGCGGGGAACAAGGATCTTTCTTGTCCAGTCACTGCAAATCGCAACGGTCTTAATCTCTGGTTCACACTGACAGAAATTTGCCGCCATTAGTCATCAAAACTCCATAATCTCTGACCCGATCCGCCACAAACGATCTCCATATCTTCAATCCGGGGGAAGGTGTGGACGCGACTTCGAGCGCGTCTTGAATTGAATGAGTTAGTGTGGATCTGGAGTATTTTCAATGAACCGTCTTGCACTTGCAGGTTTTGCCCTCACCGCCAGCGCTGCAGGAGCGCTCGCTGCCGACCTGCCGCAGTCACCTGCACCGGCACCAGCATATGATGCTGTTCCCGCAGGTCAGCAAAGCATCGACTGGACCGGCTTTTACATTGGTACGCAGCTTGGCTGGGCCTTTGGCAACTTCGACAACAGCACCGGCGGCGCAAGCCGTGGCTTCAACGACAACGGTGTCGCTGGCGGAGCTTATGCCGGATACAATTTTCAGGTCACTCCGAATGTTGTCGTCGGTCTGGAATCCGATTTCAGCCTAACTGATCTTGAAAAGAGCGGTACCGTCAACGGTCTCTCCCTCAAGTCCAGTTCTGACTGGAACGCAAACTTCCGCGGCCGTCTCGGCTACGCGTTTGACCGCTACATGATCTATGGTGCGGGTGGTTTGGCCATCGCCGACCTGGAAGCAACAGCCAATGGTGTCTCCGACAGCAAAACCGCTCTCGGCTGGACATTGGGCGCTGGTGCTGAAGCCGCGATTACGTCCAATGTCGTTGCCCGCTTCGACTACAGCTACCAGGATTTCGGCGATCAGGACTTTAACCTCGGTGGAACCGGTGTCAGCACCGAGTTCAATGACCACCAGGTTCGGGCCGGTATTGCCTACAAGTTCTAAACCTGGAATTCTGGCAAACTTAAAAAGAAAACCCGGCGCAGGCGCGCCGGCTTTTCTTTGTTGCACGTTCAGCGGCTGAACTCGCCGAACTATATCTTTTCGGAAGCAATCAGCCAGTCGCTGCTGTTTTCATCTCGCCAACTTGCGGGCGGACGGCCGCATCATAGTCTTCCATCAACGTCTTGATAATGTCACCAACGACATAGCTGTTTCCGGCGATTTCAGACACCGGCGTCACTTCGGCAGCTGTCCCGGTGACGAAACACTGCTCAAAGCTTGAAAGCTCTTCCGGCATGATGACCCGTTCAACCACCTCAATGCCACGGTCTCTGGCGAGACCGATCACCGTCTGGCGGGTAATCCCGTTCAGGAAGCAGTCTGGCGTCGGCGTGTGGATCTTGCCGTCTTTTACGAAAAACACGTTCGCACCAGTCGCCTCGGCAACCTGACCGCGCCAGTCGAGCATGAGAGCATCTGTATAGCCCTTCGCTTCGGCGGCATGTTTGGAAATCGTGCAGATCATGTACAGACCGGCAGCCTTGGCCTTGAACGGAGCCGTTCTCGGATCCGGACGGCGATAGTCCGCCATATCAAGCCGAATACCCTTCAAACGCTCTTCCGGCGCAAAGTAGCTCGGCCATTCCCAAGCAGCGATCGCAAGGTGAATGGTGTTCTTCTGGGCGGAAATGCCCATCATCTCACTGCCGCGCCAAGCGACCGGGCGAATATAGGCGTCCGTCAAGTTCATGCGCGCAAGGGTTTCTTCCTTGGCAGCATTGATCTGCTCCGACGTCCAGGGAATTTCAAACCCGAGCTCGCGAGCAGATGCCAGCAGACGCTCGGTATGCTCTTCGGATTTGAAGATACGTCCGCCATAGGCGCGTTCACCTTCAAACACGCTGCTTCCGTAATGCAACCCGTGGCTCAACACATGCAGCTTGGCATCGGACCAGGGCACAAAAGTCCCGTCATACCAGATATCACCTGTCAGCTGATCAAAGGGCTGTGCAGCCATGTCTTAAACTCCCGCCCGCTCTCCTGAGCGTGTTTTCATTTTTCAGTCGCGTTTTCAATCGGCTCAGGCGTACAACGGCCCATTGAATGGCTGTATCTTTTGCACAGCACGCCAACTATCGGTATCTTGAGAAGCGCGCCGTTCCTGATTGGATTCGTTTGTCGTTAAATGCTGAAAAAAGCAACAAAACGACCAATCATTTCGCACACCGTGGTCAACAAGTAACAATCGGTCCTAAATAAGTCAATATGACTGACATAAATTTCAAAGCGTCCCTGCCCGCCGAATCCAAGCCTGTGAGCCAGTCCGAACCGGCAGGAGACAATGACGGAGCCGCAAACGCAGTTCCCTACGATCTGATCGAACTTTTGTTTTTTGCCTATCGCGATTTTACCGGCGATCCGGATGATGTTCTGGCGGAATATGATTTCGGCCGTGCCCATCACCGCGTTCTACATTTTGTGGAACGCAATCCTGGGATCATGGTGACTGACCTGCTTGGCATTTTGAGGATCACCAAACAAAGCCTCGGGCGGGTGCTGAAACAGTTGGTCGACGCGGATATCATCGAGCAGCGTGAAGGCCCGCATGATCGCCGCCAGCGCCTCTTGTATACAACAGAACGTGGACAGGTGCTTGCGGATGATCTTGCCCGCCTGCAGCAAAAGCGCCTTGAACGCGCCCTAATTGGACTGCCAGATGGCGCCGACGTGATAGTCCGGCAATTCTTGTTGCAAGTTATTGATCCTGAAGCCAGGAACGACATTGTCGGGCTGATCCGCAGTTCATACGAATTGAAAGACTGATCTGGCGTCCGCCGGGTTCATCGTTGGGAAGGACAAAAGCGCCGATGACTGTGACGGCTCCTGATGACAATGCGCCTCATCTCCTACTGGTGGATGACGACAGCCGGATCCGGGACCTGCTTGGACGGCTGTTGAAAGACAACGGATATCGCGTGTCTGCCGCGGCCAATGCGGCCGAAGCACGGGTTTGCCTGTCCGGGTTGGAGTTTGATCTGATCATTCTCGACGTCATGATGCCGGGTGAAACCGGAACGGAACTGGCAACGTCACTCCGGGAAACGTCACAGGTTCCAATACTGATGCTGACAGCAAGAACGGATGCTCCCGACAGGATTGCCGGCCTGGAAGCCGGTGTCGACGATTACCTCGGCAAGCCGTTTGAACCGAAAGAATTGTTGCTGCGCATCGGTGCCATTCTGCGCCGCGGCCAATACCAGCCGCCGACGACGGTGACCGAAATCCGGTTCGGGCCGTTTTGCTACAACACGTCCCGGGGTGAACTCAAAAACGGCGACAGCTCGATCCGTCTCACCGACCGCGAGAAACAGATCCTGTCGATTTTCGCAGAACAACCCGGCGCCACCGTTCCGCGGCACAAGATTGTCGGCGACGACAGTGGCCTCGGTGAACGGACGGTCGACGTCCAGATCAACAGGTTACGCCGGAAAATCGAAGACGATCCGGGCAACCCCGTCTACCTGCAAACCGTTCGGGGCATCGGCTACCGGCTTGCGTGTGACTAGGGCCTGTTGAATGGCGAGTATTGAAAGCTTTCTTCAGCGGTATGCAGCTTTTCTTCCCGTCAAGGCTGCTCATCGCGGCTATCGCCGCGTCTCCCGGTTTCTCTACCGGGTCATGCCGAAAGGCCTTTACACCCGAACCTTTCTGATCATCGTGATCCCGGTTGTCATACTGCAATCGGTGATCGCCTTCGTCTTCATGGAGCGGCACTATCAACTTGTGTCGCGGCGCATGTCTGAAGCTGTCGTTCGTGAGATCGCAGCAGTTGTCTATGTTCTTGAGAACTACCCGCAAGATCCGGAGCATACAAAGATCGAAGAGCTGGGCGCGCGGGCGCTCGGCATGTCCATGTCGATCCTGCCGCTGGAGCCGTTACCTCCCCCCGCTCCGAAGCCGTTTTTCGATGTCATTGATCAGGAGCTCAGCAAGGCGATCAGCCAACGGATCGGCCGGCCATTTTGGATCGATACCGTCGGCCGGTCGCGGTTTGTTGAAATTCGAATTCAGCTGCAAAATGAAGTCTTGCGAGTCTTTACGCGCCGGAGCCAGACCTTTGCCTCAAACTCACACATTTTCCTTGTGTGGATGTTTTCGACAGCCCTTGTTCTGATCATCATCGCGCTCTTGTTTTTGCGCAATCAAATGCGCCCGATCATCCGTCTTGCAAACGCGGCTGAGGCATTCGGCAAGGGCCGCCCGGTCGGTGATTACAAGGCAAGTGGAGCTTTGGAAGTCCGGCGCGCAGGTGTCGCCTTTGCGGACATGCGCCGGCGGATCGAACGGCAGATCGACCAGCGCACAACAATGCTAGCCGGTGTCAGCCACGATCTTCGTACTATCCTGACCCGCATGCGGCTACAGCTTGCGTTTCTTGGCGACACGCCGGAAAGCGAAGCCATGCGCAAGGACGTGGATGAAATGAGCAATATGCTGGAGGACTATCTGGCATTTGCCAAAGGCGATGGCGATGAAGAGCCGCAAGAGACCGATGTGGCGCTTTTGTTCGAAGAGCTTGAGGAAGAGAGCGAGATTTCCGGCAATAACGTCAAAGCCAGTTTTGACGGCCCCTCGGAAGTTCTGCTTCGCCGGAACTCGATGAAACGGTGCCTCTCAAACCTGGTGACCAACGGCTGTAAGTATGGGCAGCGCGTCGAGCTCAATGGAACGATTGAGAATGACTGGTTGATCATCACCGTCGATGATGACGGCCCGGGCATTCCCGAGGATCAGCGCGATATGGCGTTTCGTGCTTTTCACCGCCTTGATTTAGCCCGCAATCAGGACAAGACCGGGAGTGGCCTCGGCCTTGCAATTGCCCGCGATATCACGCGCTCACACGGCGGCGATCTCTACCTTGAAGACAGCCCGCTTGGCGGGCTGCGCGCCCGCCTCAGGATCCCGGCTTAAGTGACAATCGGATACATTGGGCTTGTAGACCTAATAGAGCCGCCCGCCGATTGGCACGTCCTTGTCGGGGGTCATCAGGACGACCTCCCCATCGGCGTCTGGGACACCGAGTGTGAGGACCTCAGACTTGACAGGTCCAATCTGGCGCGGTGGGAAGTTGACCACCGCCATG
Source organism: Roseibium sp. (assembly GCF_965276855.1). GTDB lineage: Bacteria > Pseudomonadota > Alphaproteobacteria > Rhizobiales > Stappiaceae > Roseibium. The sequence goes on along the minus strand of NZ_OZ255700.1, from coordinate 4,021,382 downwards.
ACCAAACGGCCAACAAGCGTTTCCGGCGTGTAGTGTTTCGTGATCTGGGCAGAGGTTTTCTTGGTTCCGATCTCTGGCCCGAAATCGATCCGGAGTTTGTAGGCAGGTTTCCGCGCTTCGGGAAACTCCTCGGCCTCAACAACACGGCCCACTCGGACGTCAACTTTCAAAAAATCATCAAAACTGATTTGGTCACTCACGGTTCGCTCCATTTTTGAGCGACCATGATCGCTAAATCAACGCGAGTAAACCCCGGAAATTAGGCGCCCTGCTCGGAGGACATCGGCGTTTCGATGTCGACCGCAAAGTCATCATCATCCCGGGCTCTACGGCGGTTTCGGCCGCGCCTGGATGCAGACTTGATGAATTTGCGCAATCCCTTCGCCATCCCTTCCAAACGGTTCAGGCGCTTCATGAAGGACACGCCATTGTCGAGTTCCTTATCCAGACGGGCCATGGTGCGCGGCATGCCCTCATCCGGTTCGTCCAGCCAGGTGTCAACGACTTTGGAAAATGCCATCACGAGCCCTTGGGCAACCACTGTGCCTTTTGCACCTGACAGCTCAATCCCGGCGGCCACCAACATCCATTTCTGGGAGCGTATCGCAATGCGATTGAATTCAAGTGCCAGGCCCGGGTCATCATCGGCTGCAGTTTTGAGAGCTCGAACAGCGTCCTTGTATTCAGCGAGAGCATCGATGCGGGTCATCAGGATATCAAACAGACGGTCCCGCGCAGGCTGATCATCCATACCCGCGTCGCGCTCGTCCAAAACCGCAGCGTCAATGCTCTCTGCAAATGATTCGACCAGAGCAAGTTTGGAGGGATACGTCCGCCGCAGATCCGACAATTTGACTTTGGCGGTCTCGGCAATCAGCTGAAGCGAGACATCCTCGTAGGGATGCTTTTCTAGCAACTCCAGAAAAACGCTTAGGATCTTCTGCTTTGTCTTGGCGGTTGCCATGCTCTGGTCTCCTGTTTCCTATCCGGAAGATAGGAGACCAGCGATGCGGCGAAAAGAGGTATCTCGCCGCACCCGTTGCGGTTCTAGCCCGCCAATTCTTTTGCCCGTTTCACAGCCGCCGCGACCGCCTCGGTCATGATGGGCTGGATTCCCCTGTCAGACATCAGAACATCCAAAGCGGCCGCGGTCGTTCCGTTCGGGCTGGTGACGTTCTGACGTAAAATTGCCGGGTCCTCTCCGGACTGATGCATCAATTCACCAGCTCCGCAAACTGTGGCTATGGCCAATTGCTCCGCGAGCTCCTCGGTCAACCCCACAGCTTTGCCGGCTTCTTTCAACGTTTCGGTCATGTAAAAAACATAGGCGGGTCCCGAACCGCTGACGCCGGTTACAAGGTCAATCTGGTCCTCACTGTCCAGCCAAACGACCTTGCCGACGGCGGAAAGCAACTGGGAGATCGTGTTCTTTTGCTCGTCCGTAACTTTTTCGGTCGGGTAAACTGCGGTAATGCCACGTTTCACCATGGCAGGCGTGTTCGGCATGCACCGTGCCGTCGGGACGTCTCCGAAAAACTCCTGAAACTTGCTTACCGGCGTTCCGGCGGCGACAGAGAGGATAAGAGTACTGGCGTCGCTGGCCGGCACCAAACCCGGAAGAACATCATCCATCATCTGCGGCTTAACGGCCACCAGTATGATACCCGCAGTCACATCATCCGGCATCTGCGCAGCATGACCAATGCCGTGTTTTTTCAAAAGCGCACCGATTTCCGGCGATAAATAGGGATCAACAACAAGAATGGATGCCGGATCAATTCCCTCCGCCATCCATCCAGACAACATCGCCCCACCCATCTTGCCGGCTCCGACAAGTACAAAGGGGCGCTCCTTGGAAAACGTCATGCTTCTCCTGCAGTTTCAAAAAGGGCTGTACTCAGTGCCTCAGAGGCGGAGTGGCCAGCCCAGACCACAAACTGGAAGGCTTGATAGAACCGCTCGCAGTTCTCAAGCGCATTGGCCAGCATGGCCTCGATTTGCGCCGATGTCGGCTCCGCCCCACCTGCGAGCAGCAGGGATTGGCGGAACATGACCACGCCTTCCTTGCTCCAGAGATCGAAATGGCCGGCCCACAGCTGCTCATTGACCAGCGCCAACAGCCGGACAACCTCGGTCTTTCGAAGCTCGGTCACCTTCAGGTCGAAGGCACACGCCAGATGCAGCGCCTCAACGTCCTCCATCCAGGAAAAGGAGACGTGGTAATCACACCAATTTCCGGCAATGGAAATCGTGATCTCATCATCATCTGAGCGCTCAAACGTCCAGTCGTTCAAGGCCGCAACAGTTTCGATGGTATCCACGGGATTCTCAGGTCGCTCGAAGTCGATCTCGATGAGGCTCATATGCCTTCTCCCCTTCCAGCCGGGGCCGAATACCCGATCAGGATAACCGGGTGGGCCGCCGGGGTAAGTCCCAAGCCGAGGAGCAATGGCGCGTCCTTGTCTGGCCCAATCGTTAGACCGGTTCCGCCTTGCTCCGACGAATCCCTGTTATCTTTGAGTATAGGTGCAGGAAGGACTTGAGGCCTACCTACCAATTTCGAGCAGAAAGCCGAAACTTGTGGACGAGTGAGCAGAAAATTTAGCCTTCCTGCCCAAAAACTCTGCAATTCCGCCGAGTTTGACTGTTACATCACTGACATCATTGATTAACAGAAATCGGCCGAGAACGTTGACAAAGCGACCGCTTAGCTCTTGCCGGAGGCCTTTTCACCGGCTCCTTCGAGTGCAGCGAGTCTTTCTTCCAGTTCATCAAGACGATCAAGAGCGCGGACGGCCATCTCTTTCACCGCTTCATGCTCTTCACGCGACACCAGATCCATGTCGGAAAGAAAGCGTTCCGCCTGGGCGCGAAATGCAGTCTCGACCTCGCGGCGCGCGCCTTGGGCAACACCGGCCGCATCGGTCATCAGCTTTGCGAAATCATCCAGCAGGCGATTTGGGCCTTGGGTCATGCCCTGCTCCTTTCAAGCATTAAATGTCTACCCGACAGGTATGAGGGTTTAAGGTGAACTTCAAGCGCTTAGATCAGGGAATGTCTGGCAAAACGAACCATATTTCAGTTCGCACCTCAAAGACGTGATACAGCGCGGCTTGACGCCTGATGCGAGATCGCGCATGCGTTGCCCACATCGGCATTTACTCCGAAACCGAGGGTCCCAGCTTGCCACCGCTTCTCGCCATTCCGTTTCCAGCGATTGATCCCGTTATCGTCGAAATAGGTCCGTTTGCCCTGCGCTGGTACGCGTTGGCCTATATCGTCGGCATTGTTTTGGCATGGCGGTACATGAGAGCCCTTGTGCTCAACGATACTCTCTGGGGACCACGGAACCGTCCAACCCCGGTCGATCTGGATGACTTCGTACTCTGGGGGACACTGGGTATTATCCTGGGCGGACGTCTTGGATATGTCCTGTTCTACAATCCCGCCTATTATCTCGCGAACCCGGGGGAAATTTTGGCGATCTGGTCGGGGGGCATGTCGTTTCATGGCGGCTTTGCCGGAACGGTTATTGCCATGATGCTGTTTGCCTGGAAACGCGGGCTCTCATTGTGGACCCTATTTGACCTTGCCGGCTGCGCGGCGCCCATCGGCATATTCTTCGGCCGGATGGCGAATTTCATCAACAGTGAGCTTTGGGGACGGCCGACAGATGTCCCGTGGGCTGTTGTCTTTCCAAACGCCGGACCTGAGCCGCGCCACCCAAGCCAGCTTTATGAAGCCGCCCTGGAAGGCGTGATCCTGTTTCTGGTGCTCCGCCTCTTGAGCCATCGCTTCAAATTGCTGCAGCGGCCAGGCTTTCTTGCCGGCGCTTTCGCTTGCGGCTACGGCGTGGGACGATCCATCGTCGAGCTCTACCGGGTCCCCGATGCCCACATCGGATATTTGAGCGGGTTCCTGACGATGGGAATGCTCTTGTCACTCCCGATGATCCTTGCCGGGATCGCGTTGATGGTCTGGTCCGCCAAACGAACTCGTCAGGCAGCTGATCAGTGACCGCACTCAAAGAGAAGCTTCGCCAACAGATCGCGGCAGAAGGTCCTATTTCTGTTGCCACCTACATGGCGCGCTGCCTCGGTGATCCGGAGCATGGGTACTATACCACCCGGGAGGCGTTCGGACGGAAAGGCGACTTCATTACGGCACCAGAAGTCAGCCAGATGTTTGGCGAACTCATCGGCGCAGTCTGCCTCAAAGCTTATGAAACGCAGGGCGCTCCGAGCGACTTCCAGCTGGTGGAGCTTGGCCCGGGCCGCGGCACGCTCATGGCCGACTTTCTCCGTGTGGCATCTAATCGGCCAGAGTTCCTGGAGGCAGCCACACTCAATCTCGTTGAGATGAGTCCGAGGTTGCGGCGGGTTCAATCGCAGACACTTCAGAACACACAGCTTCAGCCCAATTTCCGGAACACGTTTCAGAATGTACCGGACGGCCCCGTAATCGTGATTGCAAACGAGTTTTTTGATGCGCTCCCGATCCACCAGTTCGTCAAAACACCGAATGGTTGGAACGAACGCATGGTCGGACTTGAGACGTCTGGGAAACTGGAGTTTGGCGTGGGCCCTGCACAGCTGCCAGCTGACGCTATTCCCCCTGCCGCAATGAAAGCTCCGGAGGGGAGCATTTTGGAGACGCAGCCTGCGGCCAATGCAGTCGCCGAGGAAATTGCGACGCGTATTGCGGAACATGGCGGCTTTGCGCTGTTCATTGACTACGGCTACGCCCAAACGGCACCAGGCGATACGCTGCAAGCCCTTTACCGGCATTCTTATGATGATGTTTTGGCCCACCCTGGCGAGGCAGATCTCACCGCTCATGTAAATTTCGAAGCACTCGCAACTGCTGCAAGGAGAGAGGGTGCAGTGCCGCTTCCCCTCATCACTCAAGGCACATTTTTGCTTCAGTCAGGACTTCTGGAACGCGCCGGCGCTCTTGGTGCCGGAAAAACACCGGCAGATCAGGATACGATACGGGATGCGGTCGAACGGCTTGCCGCTCCGGACCAGATGGGCGATCTTTTTAAAGTTCTCGCGATTGCACCTGAGGGCCAAGTCTTTGCCCCATTCGAGCCGGCGAGTTAGAAGCGCCAACCAGACCTTGCGGTGACACACGATGGAGACCGAATGAAAATCGAGGCGGACGAGCTCAATTGCGATGGGATCACGCACGGCTTCTTCACGCGCAACGGCGGTGTATCCGGTGGTCTTTACGAGAGCTTGAACATTGGTCTCGGCTCTGATGACGAACGGCCTCTGGTTCTTGAAAACCGGAAGCGGGTTGCCGAGACATTCGGCATCGCGCCGGAGTACCTCGTCTCGCCTTACCAGATCCATTCTCCGGATGTGATCACGGTCGAAGGCCCTTGGGCAGAAGGCGCAGATCGCAAAGCTGATGCGCTGGTAACAAGAACCCCGAACGTGGCTCTCGGGGTAGCGACCGCGGACTGCGGACCGATTCTCTTTGCCGATCCGGAGGCCAAAGTTATTGGTGCAGCCCATTCCGGCTGGAAGGGGGCGATCTCAGGCGTCATGGAAAACACCCTTGAGGCCATGGAAAAGCTCGGCGCGAACAAACACAACATCCGCGCTGTACTCGGACCGACGATTTCACAGAATTCCTATGAGGTTGGACAGGAGTTCTTCGAACGGTTTGCAGATACGTCGCAAGCGAATGAGACATATTTCAAACCGTCATCGCGCGCGGAACACCACATGTTCGATCTACCTGCGTTCATTACAGATTGTCTAAAGAACCTCGGCCTTGCAAAGGTCACTTCAATCGATGTCTGCACCTATGTGGACGAGGACCGCTTTTTTTCTTATCGACGAACAACGCATCGCAAGGAACCGGATTACGGGCGCCAAATCAGTGCCATTATGATCCGTGCTTAACGAAAAATGAGGTTAGCATCGGGCCGCTTTTGCACCAGAACTGTCGGCCTGCTACCCAATTCGCCGCGAATAAAGCCGGATTGGCGGTTAGCTGCACCGGTTCTGCACCAAGCCTCTCGACCTACCGGACAAGTCGGGCTAAACCAGAAACCAAATCGGGGTGGGGTTCGGCAACTGCCGGAATCTGGCCCAAACGCCATGTGAGAGAATTCAGGCCAGCCATCTAAATGCCACATAGAACCGAATTCCCGATTCCCCGGATCCTCAAAGTTATCGGAGGGCTGCTTCTGGTAGGTGGCCTTGCTGCCTGTCAGGGCGCAAATCCCCCGCCAGCTGCGATCAACACAACGCCAGTCGCCCCGAGCTTCATACAACCCATTGATGAACAACAGGGCACGACGTTTGCCTTCGAGCCGTTTACCGGCGCCCCAGGCAACATTGCCGATGAGCTTTCCAATGAAATTGGTCAACAGGCTGCACTGCGCGGCCTTAAGCTTGTGCGGCGAGTCGGTGCTGACGCAACCTACCGGGTGAACGGATATCTCGCAGCGACGGGCCAACCCGGCAAAGGTACGGTTTTTTACGTTTTCGACATCGTTGACCGATCAGGGCGCCGCCTGAAACGGATTTCGGGTGCAGAGGAAACCGGAGGCTCTACTGGCGATCCCTGGACTGGGGCAACGTCCACGGTTCTGACCCGCATCGCAGAACGTTCTGTGGTTGAAATTTCCGCCTGGCTCAACCGATAAGGTCAACTTTAACCGGATAAATCAAAACCGGCGTCATAAAAACTAAAAAAACCGCATCTGACACCCTCAGCGCGGTTGTCGTCTGTCCGGTTGGTTGTTACAACGCCGCCGCCTGCCGAAGGTTTTCCCCCAAGAAGGCTTTGGGCAATCGGCACCTTGAACGACCTAACGCCCCAACCGCGTGTTTGCTTGGCCCCTCTTGGCCCTACAAACCCGGCTCCGCACCAGAAGGACTTGCGGCTTATGAAGATCGTCGCGGGCAATTCCAACCGAGCCCTGGCCGAGGAAATCTCCCAATACTTGGATGTTCCATTGGCCAAATGTCAGGTCAGGCGCTTCGCCGACCAGGAAATCTTCGTCGAAATCCAGGAAAATGTGCGCGGTGAGGACGTCTTTGTCGTCCAGCCGACAAGCTACCCGGCCAATGACCACCTTATGGAGCTGCTCATCATTATCGATGCGCTGCGCCGGTCATCTGCCCGCAGAATCACAGCCGTTATTCCTTACTTCGGATATGCCCGCCAGGACCGCCGCGCCTCCGGCCGGACACCTGTCTCGGCCAAGCTTGTTGCCAATCTGATCACGGAAGCCGGTGCTGACCGCGTGCTGACACTGGATCTGCACGCCGGCCAAATCCAGGGTTTCTTCGATATTCCGACGGACAACCTGTTCGCCGCACCGGTCATGACCCGCGACATCAAGGAACGCTATGCGACCAACAATGTCATGGTCGTCTCACCGGATGTCGGTGGCGTGGTTCGTGCCCGCGCGCTTGCAAAGCGCATCGAGGCTCCGCTGTCCATCGTCGACAAACGCCGCGACAAGCCTGGAGAATCGGAAGTCATGAACATCATTGGTGATGTAAATGGCTACGATTGCATTCTGGTGGATGACATCGTCGACAGTGGCGGCACGCTCTGCAATGCAGCGGATGCACTGCTTGCCAAGGGCGCCAAGTCAGTTACTGCCTATATCACCCACGGCGTTTTGTCCGGCGGTGCTGTTGCACGCGTAACCTCCTCCAAGCTGAAGGAACTGGTGATCACCAACTCCATCGAGCCGACGGCTGCCATCACTGCTGCGCCGAACATTCGCGCGATCTCGATTGCTCCCCTGATGGGCGAAGCAATCAACCGGACAGCCTTGGAAAAATCGGTTTCCAGTCTGTTCAACTGATTGGTCTGATAGACTTTTTGAAAGCGCCGGTTTTGCCGGCGCTTTTTTGTTTGAGTGAAACCATCTCCGATCAGTTGAGCTTGCCAGGCAGACTGAGGTCTCCAGAAGCTACGTCGAATACGTCGACTACGCACAGCAGCGGAGCGTGGATGTTCTGATTGACACGCAAAGCCGATGTCACCCCGTCATAGGACATCCCGTCAGCCACTGCCGGGTCATCAAAACTGACATTGATCGTGATCTCCTCACTTTTGAGCACCGGAGAGAAACCCGGGCTGTCGATGTAAATCGGCAATCCCGGCCAGGTCGCCGGCATTTTGGGCGAGGCCCCATCCGGGATATCCTTCACCGACAAAGCTCCTGCCTCACAGGCTTCGTTGGGCGTTAAAACAACCCAGTGCGAGTGCCATTTGGCGCCGTCGTTTGTGAGATCTCCGTCCCCATCTTCATCAAAGAGCGGTGTGTCATCAAAATCCGGGTGAGACGTTGCAACAAGTGCCAGGATCCCGTCTTCGCTTTCAAAGCCGACAGCGTCCGGCTTCAATGAGGTCGGCCAAACATAGGCCTCAACCGGAGCCCCGGCGAGTTGACCGGCCGGTTCAGGCGTCGTGGCCCCAGCGGTTCCCTTCAGCGTCATGTGAAAGGTCACAGTGCGTCCGGAGCGATGCACGTGTGCTGCCAGAATATCGTAGTTCTGGTCTATTTCGGCGTTTTCCGGCGACAGCACTGCGCCCTTTTGGTGAATTGCATGATCGCTGTGTGACCCGCCTGCCAGGGCGGCAACCGGCAAGGCAGCCAGGACAAGACTTCCAGCTAGTGTCTTCAACATGGGTGTTCTCCTTTTCAAAAAAAGACACCCTTCAATAATAGCGAGTCGATACTATTGCAAGTTTAATTTCGACTCGCTATAAAAAGATATGACCAGCGACCGCGACCACACCCGATTTATCTCAGATCTGATTGACCGCCTCGGCAGGCTGAACGCGGCCGAAGAATGGAATGGACCGCTCAACCCGTCACAATTCGCTGCACTTTCGTATCTCGCTCGGGCAAACAGGTTTTCGCGGGCGCCGTCTCATGTGGCCGACTACCTGGCAACCACCAGAGGCACAGCGTCTCAAACCTTGAAAGCACTGGCCCGGAAGGAGCTGATTGCCGAATTCCGACTTGAAGAAGACAAGCGGAGCATTCGTTATGACGTGACCGGTGACGGGCACGTGTTGCTGGCCGCGCAATCTGCAATGTCAGCCGCCATTTCGGCTCTTGAAGCTACGAACGCTGAAGCGTTAAAGGACGGACTGACAACGTTGGTCATGAAACTTCTGGAACAGCGCGATGCAAAGTCCTTCGGTCTTTGCAAAGAGTGTAGCCACCATCAATCAACGGATGCTGGCGGGTACTGCAACCTTCTGGACGTTCCGTTGAAGCCGCAGGAAGCTGAACAGATTTGCCATGAGCACACCCCTACCACAGGATGACTCTTAAAGATGACAACCGCACAGATCTTGGGCGTATATGCCGGAAAACCTGAGGACAGATGGGACGGGAAAGCAGCCTCTGCAATCCGCAAGTCTCTGATTCAGGGAGCTGTTCAGCTTACAGAAACCGGGATTGTGGAAGACCAGCAGGCGGATCTCGCGGTCCATGGCGGTCCTGAGAAAGCGCTGCACCACTATCCTTCAGAACACTACTCCGATTGGGCGGAGCTCTTTGGCACTTCCCCCTTCGCATACGAGCCCGGGACATTTGGCGAAAACATCTCGTCGTCCGGCTTCACCGAAGAAGATCTTTGTATTGGGGATGTCTTTGCGACCGGTACCGCCCGTCTTCAAATCTGCCAGGGCCGGCAGCCATGCTGGAAGCTCAACATGCACACCCAGAACCCTGCCCTTGCGGCGCATTTTCAGAAAACCGGCAAAACGGGCTGGTACTACCGGGTCCTGGAAACCGGCGTTTTCAAAGCAGGCGACAGTATGACCTTGATCGACCGACCCTGCCCGGATTGGAACCTGAGGGACGTAATTTTTGCCCGGTTCAACCCGAAACTGGAAAGCAGCACGGCGTCCGCACTTGCCAACCTGGCCGTACTTGCCGAACCATGGCGGGCCGCCTTCGCAAAGAAGGTCGACCCGGATTTTGTAGAAGATACGTCACGCCGGCTTCCTGGAAGCTAGGCGGGATCGCTCCTGGAACACTTAAGCAGCTTCAACGGCTTTGAGGAAACGGTCTACCGTGCCGCGGAGATCTTCGGTTTTATCGGCCACATCATTGGACGCCCGCAAGACGTCGGCAGCGGACGAGCTGGTCATCTGCGACTTGTCGCTGATTGCAACCATTGACCCCGCGACCGACCGTGTTCCTTGAGCAGCTTCCTGGACATTCGCCGAGATCTCAGTGGTCGCCTGTCCCTGCTCCTGAACCGCTGATGCAATGTTTCCGGTGTAATTGTCGACGGTTGCCATGGTTTCCGCGATGGTCCCGATCGCCGAAACAGCTTCCTTCGTCGCGGCCTGAACTTCAGACACCTGTGCCTCAATCTGCTCGGTTGCCTTGGCCGTCTGTGTCGCCAATTCCTTGACTTCGGACGCAACAACCGCAAACCCGCGGCCCGCCTCTCCGGCACGGGCGGCCTCAATCGTCGCATTGAGAGCAAGCAAGTTGGTCTGCTCGGCAATATCAGAGATCAGGTTCACAACATCACCGATGTTCTGAGCAAGCTGCGCCAGACCGCCTATCCGCTCGTTGGTCTCCTGAGCCGATCCAAGCGCGGCCCGGATAACCTCCGTGGTGCTGTCAACTTGCCGGCCAATCTCCTGAATAGACGCGGACAGCTCTTCGGAGGCAGACGCCACGGTCTGGACATTTGCAGACGCCTGCTCGGAGGCAGCTGACGCGTTCGTGGCTTCTCCGGACGTTTCATCCGCAATGCCATTCAGTCCCTCGGCGGCCGCCTGCATCTGATTGTTGTTGTGAACGACCGTATCCAGCATTTGCTCGACTTCGTCGCGGAAGGTTTCGATCAACGAACTGACCCGACGGGCTTGTTCTTGTTGCGCTTGCTGGTTGGCATTTTGCTCTGCCTCCAACCGCTCACGCTCCAACGCATTCTCCCGGAAAACGGCGACTGTGTCGGCAATTTCCTTGATCTCATCGTCGGAGGTCTGCTTGGGGACATTAACCGCCGTATCGCCTTTGGCCAGAGCGCCCATGACCCCCGCCAACCCATTGATCCGGCGGGACAACTGAACAGACACCCAAAGGCCGAGCAGCCCGGCACCAAGTGCGCAAACCACAGCGATGACCACTGTCCAGTTCCGCAGCTTCGCCAGCGGGGCGAGGACTTCAGCCGCGCTCTGCACGACGACAAGAGCATAGTTTTTGCCGAGATACTCAAACGGTACGGCTGCCGCGAATGATTCCTGTCCCTGCAGATCGTCCAAAACCTGGAATTCCGGTGCCCCACCAAGTGCATTGAGTATCGGGCTGCCCTGAAGCAGATCGCTCGTCACTTCGTCGACATCTGGTGTCCGAACGCTGTCGTTCTGAATGACACCATCAGCGTTGACCAAAAATACGTTTCCGGTTTCACCCAAACCGGCATATTTTCCCAACATGCTGCTGATGCGTGAGACAGCCGTCTCATAGATAGCAATCCCAATGACTTTTGATCCGACAGAAATCGGCACAGACAGGAAACCAACCGGCTTGTCGGTTGGTCCAGGATACCGTTCCGCGTCAAAAATATGCGCTTGATCCGGAGCGCCTGCTAACGCGGCTTGATATGCCTTGGAAGCCGCAGTTCCGCCCCATTCAGAAGATTTCAGGTTCTGGGCGAAATCAGCTTTCTTCTGGACCGAATAGACCACGTCGCCGTCCAGGTTCACCAAAAGGATCTCGTCCAGACTGTTCGATTCAGCAAAAGCGCGCAAGGCCGGATGATGCTTACTATGCGCCCGGTCGTAGGGCTTGCGGCCGGCCTTAACGAGGTCCGCCCGTTGATCCGCAGGGTGTGGATTGTCGGTAACGTAAACCTTGGTGAGGGTCGCCTGCGCCTTGTCCCCGTATTTGGCCCAGTTCTTGTCAAAGTCGGAATAGGCAGCCCTCAACCCCTTGCCAGATGCGTGACCTGTGACAAGGGCCTGCTTGGAGGACAAATAATCGGTCAGAGCATCCTTGCGGCTCTCAGCAAGGCCCATGAGCTTTTCTTCAGCCAGGTCCCGTACAGACTGGGCCCCGGACATATAACTCGCGATTCCGACACCTGCCGAACAGAACAACGCAATCCCGACCATGATGGCGGGAAGTTTCTGAGAGACTTTCAAGGGCTTTGCTCCGCAAAGAACGTGGGCAAGGCTCCCGCCTTGCCCGTTGAAATATTATAGATTTTCGACGTTCACACCGAACGTGACAGCACCGATGGGCTCACCACTATCCGGATCAACAACCGGCACACTGACCTGGCTCTGTAGAAGCTGAGTGCTCTCATCTTCTTCAAGATCACTGATGTGCACAGAGCTCGAACCCGCGCCGTAGGTCTCTTGCCATTTGGCCTCATCGCCTTGCCAATAGTCAGAGGTCACATCGCTCTGACCAACGTTGAGACCTTTGGCATCCATCACAAAGATCTCGGTAAAGAGACCATCGCTGCCATCTTGCAGATCGGCCAGATATCCGGACAGATCGTTTTCAAGCACGGCATCGATCATCGGCTGATCAACTGCTTCTGCTTCAGCGCGCCAGGTTTTGTCGAGCTCGTCGATCTTGGCCTGATCATGACCGGCAGTTTGCGTGTTCTGTGCCTTTACGGCCGCAATCACCTCAGAAGAGGACGCGATTTCGGCAATTTGGCCGTTCGCCAGCTCTTCCAGCTCAGCCTTAAACTCATTCGCGTTGGCGGCACCGGTTGCAAGGAGTACAAATACCGCGGACTTCAAAAACGTTTTCATGGATCGCTCTCCGTTGAGTTCCGTTACGACATTCAACGCGGCAGACCTTAATCACATATGTATAGTCGCTTATATTTACTAATTGAATTATGATTACATTCAACCTTTGAATTGCATTGCAAAACTAAAAATCTAAACAACTCAAATGACACTCGATGGTTGATTATTTTTACTTTTGAGAACTAGCAGAATTGACGATAATCGCGTACCTATCGTGGCCGCTTGCTTTTCCAAAGGGTTTCAGCTATATCGCGCACGCGCCTGCACCCCTGGAGGAGGCGCTCGTAGGACCGATCCCGGACAACTGATCGAACACTCGGTGACCCTGTTCGCCGGTCCGTCACATATACCTATAGGAGTTTGCCATGGCTTCCAGCTATGAGCTGAAGGCGTCGGCACGGGACCGTGTGGGCAAGGGGGCCGCACGAGCACTGCGTCGCGAAGGCCTTCTACCTGCCGTGATCTACGGCGACAAGAAACCGGCTCTGCCGATCACCATTCCGGTGAAAGAAACCACCCTCACCCTGCACAAGGGCGGTTTCCTGATCAACATCGGAACCATCGATATCGACGGTGAAAAGCACCAGGTCATCGCCAAGGACTTCCAGCTGCACCCAGTGCGCGACGATGTTCTTCACGTTGATTTCCTGCGCGTATCCGGCAACACGACCCTGACGGTCGATATTCCGGTGACCTTCATCAACGAAGAGACCTGCCCGGGCCTGAAAAAAGGCGGCATGCTGAACGTGGTTCGTCACACTGTCGAGCTGATCGTTCCGGCGAATGCCATCCCGGAAACCCTGGTCTTCGACCTTGCGAAAGTCGAAATCGGCGACACGCTGCACATCTCGGCAACCACCCTGCCGGAAGGCGCGCAGCCGACCATTACCGACCGTGACTTCACCGTCGCAACGCTTGCTGCTCCTGGCGGCGGCGTACAGGACGACGAAGGAGAAGCCGAAGGTGGTGAAGAAGAGACAAGCGAATAAGCTTGATCCTTCGATAATTTTGCAGGAGGCGGCATCGCCTTCTGCATTCAGGGCAGCCGTTATGGCTGCCTTTTCGTTTCAGCACCCTGATTTTCAAAGAACTCATAGAGACAGGTCATGAAACTGATTGTCGGCCTCGGAAATCCCGGCGGCAAATACGCCCACAACCGCCACAACATCGGCTTCATGGCGCTTGATGAGATCCACCGCCGCAATTCCGGTTTCCAACCCTGGCGCGCGCGTTTTCAGGGTCAGGTCTCCGAAGGCCGGTTGGGCAGCGAAAAGGTGCTGTTGCTCAAGCCCTCCACTTACATGAATGAATCCGGACGCGCAGTCGGCGAAGCCATGCGCTTTTTCAAGATCGAGCCGGAAGACATGGTCGTCATCTACGATGAACTGGATCTCCCACCTGCCAAGTTCCGCATGAAAAAGGGCGGTGGCCATGGCGGTCACAACGGTCTGCGATCAATATCGGCGCATATTGGCCAGGAGTACCGGCGTTTGCGGCTTGGAATCGGTCATCCGGGCGACAAAAAACTCGTCTCCAACTATGTCCTGGGCGACTTCTCCAAGGCGGACCAAGACTGGCTGGACCCGCTGCTTGCAGAAATTGCTGATCAGGCTGGCCTTTTGGCAGAAGCAAAAGACAGCCAGTTTGCCAACAAGATGACTCTGGCGCTCGAACCGGAAAAAGCTCAGCGCGGCAGCAAGTCGGCCTCCCAGAAGCCGGACAAGCCCTCCAAGCCAAAACAGCAGAGCCACATTCGTCAGGCCCGCCAGAATAAACCCGCCGCGAACTTGCCCAAGTCAGGCCCGATGGCGGACATGCTGAAAAAGCTTCTGGGTGGTGGCGACAAGACATAGAATACAATTAGAAATTTCAGATCACGCGACCGCACGTCACATTGTGGTAACGTGAAACAGGATAATGACCCCGAGCTTGATAAAGGGGGAAATCATGCGCCGCGTTGTTCTTGCATGCGTTGTTTTGGGGCTCACACTAACGCCAGCGGCTGCCTTCAAGAAACTTGAAGGCTACTTTATCGCCGAACGAGCCTGCGAAGCCTACCAAAGCAAGAACAAACAGACCAATCCAGGCAACATCCTTACGTCGACGCGGATTGCCTACGAAATCAAGGGCATCAACAAACAAGGCGGCGATTATTTCCAGATCCTGGTTGATGACGCTCCGGTGACGCAGCTCCGTTGGGTCAGCACATCTTGCGGGGTGCATGTGGTGGACGCCGACACGGTAACCGTCGATCCAGTCATCGACCCTGGCCTCACGCCTGTTACAAGCGGACAGGAATCCACAGACAATCTGCTGACGCTCAGCTGGCAGCCTGCCTTTTGTGAGATCCGACCCGGCAAGCAAGAGTGCCAGGATCTGAATTCCGGAAATCTGCCGCACACAACACGTCAACTGTCCATTCATGGGCTCTGGCCGCAACCGAAAGGCAATGACTATTGCGGTGTACCGGCCTCTGTTCGAAACCTTGACAGACCGGGCAACTGGCACCTCCTCCCCGCCCCTGAGATTGACACCGAAACGGCCGACGCACTCGCCGCGGCCATGCCCGGTTTCGCAAGCTTCCTGCATTATCACGAGTGGATCAAACACGGCACCTGCTACCTCGGTGACGGCGGAGCGGATGAGTATTACGACGACACTCTCTATCTGACTGGGCTTGTAAACGATTCAGCCGTCGGCGACGTGTTCTTCAACAATGTCGGCCGCGAGGTTTCCGGTGCTCAAATTCGGGCGGCCTTTGATGATGCCTTCGGCGTTGGCACAGGCGCACGGGTCCTGATCAAGTGCACCAACGATGGCGGCCGAACTTTGATCAACGAGATTTGGCTCAGCCTGAAAGGCCAGATCACCCCAACTTCCGATCTGGGCGAACTTATGCTCGCCGCAAATGAAACTGGGATGGGCTGCACTGGCGGACTGATCGATCCAACCGGGCTGCAATAAGCAGACAAGGTTTCCGTCCGGCGGATTGAAAGCGCATCCGAGAGAACAAATTCAATCGGTGGCTCTCCAAGCTGGTCCTGTTTGGGCGCTTCCAAGATGTTCGTAAGCAGCTTGGAACCGCCAAACCCTTGACCTTGCCGGTCCCCTCGGGCATGAAGCGCGGCAACAGTTTCAGACACAAACCGAAAGCGAACTCCTATGGGTTTCCAGTGCGGCATTGTCGGACTGCCGAATGTCGGCAAGTCCACGCTTTTTAATGCGCTGACCAAGACAGCTGCGGCCCAGGCCGCAAACTATCCGTTCTGCACCATCGAGCCGAACACCGGCGAAGTTGCCGTGCCGGATCCGCGCCTTTACGCAATTCGCGATATCGCGCAATCCAAGGAAGTGATCCCGACGCGGATCACCTTCGTGGACATTGCAGGCCTTGTGCGCGGTGCCTCCAAAGGTGAGGGTCTCGGCAACCAGTTTCTGGCGAACATCCGCGAAGTCGATGCCATCGCGCACGTTTTGCGGTGTTTTGAAGATGATGACATCACCCATGTGGATGGTGCCATCGACCCGATCGCCGATGCCGATACGGTCGAGACCGAGCTCATGGTCTCCGACATGGAAAGCCTGGAAAAACGCATCGCACCGCTGAAGAAAAAGGCAACCGGTGGCGACAAGGAAGCCAAGGCAGTCCTGCCGATCATGGAAGGCGCTCTGGCACTGCTTCAGGACGGCAAGCCTGCCCGCATGCTGGAAACCGCTGATGCGGAAGAAGCCAAGATCCTAAAAGGTCTCAACCTTCTGACGTCCAAGCCGGTTCTTTATGTCTGCAACGTTGATGAGGCGTCGGCTGGCGAAGGCAACGAGCTATCGCGGAAAGTCGCAGAAAAGGCGGCGGCGGAAGGTGCAGTTGCCGTTGTGATTTCCGCTGCGATCGAAGCTGAGATTTCTCAACTGGACAAAGAGGAACAGGAAGAGTTCCTGGAGACCATCGGACTGGAAGAGCCCGGCCTCGACCGGATGATCCGGGCCGGCTACGAGCTCCTCGGCCTGATCACGTATTTCACGGCTGGGCCAAAGGAAACCCGCGCCTGGACCATCACCGACGGTACCAAGGCACCGGGTGCCGCCGGCGTCATTCATACGGACTTTGAACGCGGTTTCATTCGCGCGCAGACCATTGCCTATGATGATTACACATCGCTTGGCGGCGAGAGCGCCGCGAAGGAAGCCGGCAAGGCCCGCGACGAAGGCAAGGAGTACATCGTCAAGGACGGTGACGTTCTCCTCTTCAAGTTCAACACTTGATATGAAGTCACAGCCCGGGCCCCTGCCCGGGCATTTTTCTGGGCGGCTGTAAAACTTCCCCAAGCGCAATCACCCAAACTCGACACTCCAGGTAGAGCCTTCGACCATGCATACTTTTGTTTTTGCTCCTCCTGCCGTGACCGCAGTGCCCGTTGACGGCACGAGCGACTTCTTCCCGGTCCGCCGGGTCTATTGCATAGGCCGGAACTACGCCGCCCACGCCGTGGAGATGGGCCACGACCCGGATAAGGAACCACCGTTCTTTTTTCAGAAGAACCCGGACAATCTCAACACCTCAGGAACCTTTCCTTACCCGCCGAAATCCCAAGACGTTCACCACGAAGTCGAGCTGGCCGTTGCCTTGAAATCAGGCGGCTGCAACATTCCGGTGGGCGAAGCCCTGGATCATGTGTTCGGGTATGCCGTTTCGCTCGACATGACACGGCGCGATCTTCAGGGAGACGCAAAGAAAATGGGCCGTCCCTGGGAGATCGGAAAGGCGTTTGAGCAGTCCGCCCCAATCACGCCTATTGTCCCGGCGGCCGACTGCGGCGATCTCTCCGAAGGCAGGGTCCAGCTCACGGTAAACGGTGATCTGCGCCAAGAGGGGGATCTCAATCAAATGATCTGGAAGGTGCCGGAAATGATTTCCTATCTTTCTGAGTATTTTGAACTGGCGCCGGGAGATGTCATCCAAACCGGCACGCCTGCAGGCGTCGGGCCCGTTGTGCGCGGCGACAAGCTGGTTGGTTCAGTGAAGGGATTGCCTCCCCTGGAAGTCACTGTGATTTAAAGCAGATAGCGCTGGCTTAAGTCCTGACAAAAAGATCCCCCGGAACATCCTGAGCCCGGGGGATCTCTCAACTTACATTCAAGCCCTGCATTACCAAGGGGTTCGGACCGGCTTCATCGCGCCACTTCCGGGGCACCAAACGATGGTGCCGGGATTTTGCGTAATATTCAACGCGGTCGTAGTGGTCGTTGGCTTCGCAGCGGATGGTCGTTTTTGACAGTTTGCTCATTTCTGTTTTCCTTTCCAGTTGGTCTGTTCCTGCCTGGAAAAGCATGTGGTGTTTGAATGTGTCCGGTGGATGTTCAGAACATTACAGGTTCCTAAATTCCGCACCCAGCATATGGGTTTGCGTGCCATATGGAGCTTTCCTAGAAATCGCTCGACGCTGAACGCCAATCCGGCCTAAGTTTCAGCATCTTCCAGGCGACGCGAACGGATCGGAGAATTCCAAGGTGACGCTCGATCAGATACTGCTGTTTTCACTCTTCGCAGTCGTCTTCGCCCTGCTGATTTGGGGCAAAATCCGCTTCGACCTGGTCGCCTTTGCCGCTCTGATCCTTGCGGCCTTCCTGGACCTTGTCCCCTCGGATCAGATCTTTTCCGGCTTCGGCCACCCGGCGGTCATCATCATCGCCCTTGTGCTGATCGTATCCCGCGGACTGATGAATTCCGGGGCGGTCGAACTGGTTGCCAAATATCTGTTTTCCGTATCCCGTAGCTTGTCGGGCCATATCGGCATCATGGCCATCGTCGGCGCCGGACTGTCCGGCATCATCAACAACGTGGCAGCTCTCGCGCTTCTGATGCCGCTGGATCTGGAAGCCGCCAAGAAGGCAGCCCGGTCTCCCGGCCTGTCGTTGATGCCTCTTTCCTTCGCAACGATCCTCGGCGGCATGATCACCTTGATCGGAACACCGCCCAACATCGTGATTGCCGAGTACCGGTCAGACGCGCTCGGCTCGCCGTTTTCCATGTTCGATTTCGCTCCGGTCGGCCTTGTTGTCGCGATCAGCGGCATTGCCTTCGTGACATTGATCGGCTGGCGGCTGTTGCCGGCGCGGTTTAGGCAAGCGCCCGAAACCGACAGCATGGCCGAGGAGCTCTACAGCGGGGAATTGAAAGTCGGCAAACTGCCTGAAGACAAAGACCTCACGCTTGGCGATCTTTATCCGGTCGCGGACGAAAAAGATGTCGCGATCATCGGACTGGTACGCCATGGCAGCCGCATCAGAGGGTTTGCCCGCCGGGAACTGATCAAGGAGAACGACTTCATTCTCGTCGAAGGCGATCCGAAAGCCATCGAGGCGTTCATGGGAGCGGCAAAACTGGAGTTTGCCGGATCCGAACGCCACAAGGGTGGTTTGACGGGCGGCGCCTTGAGCCTCACCGAAGCTATTGTTCCTGATACAGCGCGCATAAACGGCACGTCCGCCTTTCAGCTGCGGCTTCTCTACGGTCACGGCGTAACGCTGCTGGGCATTTCCCGTGCCGGGCGCAGGATCCAGAACCGCGTCCGGCATGAAACCATCCGGCCGGGTGATGTCCTCCTCCTGCTTGGTTCATCCGATCGATTGGAGATGGCAGTTCAATGGCTCGGCGTGTTTCCGCTGAAAGGCAGAACCACCGGAATGATCCAGCGCAACAAGGCGCGGCTGGCCATCTTGGGCTTCGTTCTTGCAATTGCGGCAGCAGTCGCAGGGTTCGCATACCTTCCGGTCGCTCTTGCTGCCTGCGTTGTTCTTTATGCGGCAACCGGCCTCGTCAGCGGTTCGGATGTTTATACAGCCGTGGAATGGAAAGTGATCGTGCTACTCGGCTCGCTGATCCCACTTGGACAAGCTTTTGAGGCGGCTGGCAATGCTCAGATCATCGCTGATGGCATTCTGGCTCTGACAGCGGGAGCACCGGCCTGGGTGACGTTGGCGGTCTTGATGGCGGTCACAATGACCTTGTCCGATTTCCTGAACAACGTCGCGACGTGCCTGATCGCAGCCCCGATCTCGGTTCAGATCGCAAACAGTCTCGGTGTTAATCCCGACCCGTTCCTGATGGCGGTTGCCGTCGCCGGTTCCTGTGCCTTTCTGACCCCAATCGGGCACAAGAACAACACGATCATCATGGGCCCCGGCGGATACCGCTTCGGCGATTACTGGCGCATCGGCCTTCCACTGGAAGTGCTGGTTTTGGCTGTCGGAATTCCGGCGATCCTGGTGTTCTGGCCGCTCTAGAGCGGGGAGCCCTTACTCGGGTTCAACAGACATGGGCCCTGCCCGCGCAATAAGTTTCGGGATCCGCCAGATCACGATTGCAGACAGGATCGAAACAAGCACGATGTAATAGGCTGGTGCGAACGTATCGCCGGTTTCCTGCACAAGGTAGGTTGCCACAAAAGGCGTTGTGCCCCCGAAAACCGCCAGGCAGATATTGTAGCCGATGGCGACCGTACTGCATCGCAGGTGCTGCGGTGCCATTTGCGTTAATGCTGTTATCGACAGGGCCCAACCGGCCGTGCTGGCAAGCGTCAATCCCAGCTGACCGACAAAGACCAGTTCCAGCTTGTTTGACAGCATCAGCCACCAGCAGGGCAGTGCCAGCACGATCGCGCTGATGGCTGCGCCCATCAAAGCGGCTCTCAGGCCAACTTTGTCAGCGATGTACCCGCAGACCGGCACAAACAAGGCCATGATGACGAGATTTGCGGTGGTGATGTCCAGCGCTTCGGCGGATGTGAAGCCAGCTTCACTGCCGATGTAAGTCACAGCATAGACAAAGATCACAAAATAGATCACGGACACCGGGATCACGAGCACCATCATCTCGAAAATGAGACCTGGAAACCGCTTCAAGGTGTGCAGCACCGGTGAGCCCAATTCCCACTCTTGGACTTTGGGAGCGGTCTCGGTCAGATGCCGCCGGAGGACGGTGCTCAAGAAAGCAATCAAACCTCCAATAACGAACGGGATCCGCCAGCCCCAGCTGTGCATCTGTTCATCGGTCAATAGGTTGCTCATCAGGGTTGGCACTGCAGACCCCAGAACACAGCCCCACATCATCGCAAACGCAATCCAGGAACCGGTCAAAGCCCGTTTATTTGCAGGGGCTTGTTCAACGATGAGCACGCCAGATGTCGTGTATTCACCCGCAACGGATATTCCCTGGGCGATCCGGATCAGGACGAGGAGAACAGCAGCTGTAATGCCAATCTGGTCATAAGTCGGAAGAGCCGCAATAGCGACGGATCCCAAACCCATCGTCATCACCGAGGCAATCAGCACTGGTTTACGGCCGAAGCGGTCACCAATATGCCCAAACAGCAAACTGCCTACCGGCCTCGCTGCATATCCGACTGCCAACACCGCAAATGCTGACAAGAGCGAAGCGACTTTGTCCTCGGAAGGAAAGAAGAGAACAGCGATTGTGGAGGCCATGAAGCCGTAAACAGTGAAGTCGTACCACTCCAGAACATTTCCGCTGGCCGCGGCCAATATGGACCGGCCACGGCTTTGCTTTTTCTGTGTGGTCATATCGGTCTGAATAAACCTCTTGGCATGGGGACATGGGCCTGTGATCAGAATAGGGAAGCCCGATTATGTCCCACAGTGTGCAGGGCGATCCCTTTCGTCAAGCTGATGACTGCAAGGTAGCAATAGCCCGGTCATTGACGGCTCGGGAGGGGTGTCCTGTCTCTCAGCAAAAATCCCATTTTCTCTTGAGCCCCCGCCGAAAGTAACGTGTTATGCATCCGTCAGGCTAAAAAAGTCCGGCATATCAGGGGGACACCATGAATTATTTCTTATCTGCTGCGGCAGGGTTGAGCTTTTCATTGGCCGCGAGTTTTGCCGGTGCGCAAGGCACTGGTTCGGAAGGCTACTTCCAAGTCTACAACAACACAGAAGGCAACATTGCCGTCGGTTTCTACACCAACGGGGGCGATGGCTGGAGTGACAACTGGTTGGGCGACGCCTTGATGCCCGGTCAAAACGCCCAAGCAGCGTTCAATGCTGACACCGGCAATTGCGACCAGGTTTTCCAAATCGGATGGCTGGGCGCTGACGACAGCGAAGTGCTCGACGAGCCGATTGCAATCGACATTTGCGCAGCCAGCAATGTCTATCTCGACGACAATGAGATTTACTACGACTGAACAATCGGTAAGATTGAGCATCCTCATAGCGCGGCCCACCGCGCTATGCCTCTCACATCACATAGCTATTGATGCCAGACATATATCATTTTGAAGACTTCGAGCCCGGACAGGTTTTTGAACTGGGCACCGTGACCGCAAGCAAAGACGAGATTATCGAGTTCGCCGAAGAGTTCGACCCGCAACCGTTTCATCTCGATGAAGAAGCCGGTAAAGCCTCCATGCTCGGCGGGCTAGCAGCATCCGGCTGGCACACCGGGTCGATGGTGATGCGTTTGCTCGCCACCAACCTCTTGAACAACTCCACCGGGCAAGGCTCGCCCGGCATAGATGAACTGAAGTGGCAAAGCCCAGTCTATCCGGGAGACACACTCACGGCAAAAGCTGAGGTTCTGGCGAGCAAGGAACTACGATCCAAGCCCGACCTGGGGATCGTGACATTTCGCATCACGGCGACCAATCAAGATCAGAAACAGGTGATGTTTTGGGAAAATCCCATTCTGTTCCTGAAGCGGGGGGCCGCCTAATGACCAAGTATTTCGAGGAGATTGAAGTCGGCGAAAAGATCGAGTTGGGCACGCACACATTTAAAGCCGACGACATCATCCGCTTCGCTGAAAAATACGACCCCCAGCCGTTTCACCTCAGCGAGGAAGGGGCTGCTAAAACCTATTTCGGCCGATTGTGCGCCTCCGGCTGGCATACGGCGTCCGTCTTCATGAAGCTGCTGGTGGCAACCAACAAACGTTTGATCGAAGCGGCTCAAAGTGAAGGGCGAGTGCCTGCCCGCGTGGGTCCGTCTCCCGGTTTTGAAAACCTGAAGTGGATCAAACCGGTATTTGCAGGTGATACACTGACCTATCAGCGCGTCGTCACAGGCAAGACTGAAAGCCGTAGCCGGCCGGAGTGGGGCATTGTCCATTCCGACATGGTCGCACGCAATCAGAATGACGAACCGGTATTCTCTTTCAAAGCAAACGTCTTCGTGGAGCGGCGTAAGGACTGATCCGGCAACGCTACCAGTTGCCTAAGTCTGTATCTCATAGGCTTCGGGCAAAAAACACTTCATCGTGGATTTCGATGCCGTAATCCCCCGTGAGTGGAATACCGGGATTCTTTTCACGCTCGGCATCGATCACGCCGAACCCGATGCGCTCCAAACGGAACCCGCGGCGCTGGTAGAACCGAAACGCATCCAGATTGTCGTTCGACGTTCGAACCGTCAAACGGTGGATGTGGCTGGCTTTCGCCTCTTCCACCACGGCCTGAAGCAAACGGCTACCAACACCGTCCCAACGATTCAAAGAGTCGAGCGTCAAAATTTCCCACTCTTCCGGGCGCTTGATCAAGGTCACCAGGCCGACAAGCTCGCCGTCAGCGCGGGCTGTGTAACCGGGCAGCCGGGACGCATCGATCGTTTCATTTTCGATGATCATATCCGGCGATGTCCAACGGTCGTTCAACAGCTGCAGGACATCTGCATGATCTTCGGCTGTCGTTGCATGAATGGTCACAGACATGATGGTTCCTAACTACAAACAACACGCGTTCAGCGGCAGTCCCTCAAAGCGGCAGGTATGCTACCGGCGAAACAAGCGCTCGTCCAATGGACTTCGCGATTGCCAACGGGCCCGCTCAAGTTCTGGGTCGATATGTTCTTCTTCCGGGTATCCGACACAAAGATACGCAACAAACTGCCAATTCGGGTCAACGTCGAGGATTTCGCCGATCTTCATCGGATCCAGAATTGACACCCAACCAACTCCGATACCCTCGGTACGAGCTGCAAGCCAAAAGGTATGGATCATGCTGACGGTGGAATAGGCTAGTGTTTCGGGCATCGTCGCCCGCCCAAGCCCATGTCCCTGGTCCGGATTGGGCTCGCTGAAGATCGCCAGATGGATGGGCGCTTCTTTCAATCCAGCCAATTTAAGCTGGCGGTAAAGAGCAGCCTTCTCATCCTGATAGGCCTCGGCGGCTACAGCATTTTCCGCCTCGAAACTCGAAACGACACTCGCCCGCTTCGCCGCACTCTCCACAGTCACGGTACGCCAAGGTTGGCTGTTCCCAACTGAGGGTGCCAGATCTGCCAGCTCAAGAAGATGTTTCAGCGTTTTCGGATTGACTGAATCCGTCCGGAAACGGCGCACATCCCTCCGCCATCTGAGAAGGCTCTCGAACTCCGTTCGAAACTCGTCGGAAAATGCCGGTTTTTCTGTCTCTCCAGATCCGCGCGCCGCCATTCGCGATCAGTGCCCTGGGAACTCAACCAGTGTCCGGACGGGAACACTCAAATCTTCCAACTTTTTCCGGCCGCCAAGATCGGGAAGATCAACAATGAAACACGCAGCTTCGATGTTTGCCCCCATGGATCTCAAGAGTTTGCAGGCAGCTTCCGCAGTGCCACCGGTCGCAATCAGATCGTCGACCAGGATCACCCGGTCGCCTGGCTGGATCGCATCCTTGTGCATCTCCATTTCATCCAGGCCATATTCCAGCGAGTAGGCAATGCGCACGGTTTCGTGCGGCAGCTTTCCTTTCTTGCGGATCGGAACAAAGCCTGCAGACAGCTGGTGGGCAACCGCGCCACCGAGGATGAAACCCCGGGCTTCTATCCCGGCAATCTGATCGACCTTGGACCCGGCCCAAGGCTGGACCAGCGCATCGACCGCACGCCGGAACGCCCGGGCGTTGCCGAGCAGAGTGGTTATGTCGCGAAAAAGGATACCCTCTTTAGGATAATCCTTGATTGTTCTAATGGCACTGATCAGTTCGTCACGAATTGTCTGATCGGTCATTTTGCTCTCTTTCCTGCAAAAACAATGTCGCGCAACACAAGCCGCTGCACAGCCCCGACCGACGCTTATATCAAGATTACCGTGCCGGTCGAAGTCTTTTGATGGTTATGGAGTTGTTGGTATCAGCTGCGGTTCAAGACACGTCCTGCAACAGCCTCAAGTTTGGCAACCAATTCCGGATCGCGTTTCTCCGGCGCTGTCATCAGAGCAAATTCCAGAGCAGTGTCTGAACCGGCGGGACAGGATTGATGTTCCCTGGGAAGGTCCTTCGCGACACGCGCGACAAGTCTTTGAGCATTTTCCGCATTCTCATGCAGGACCTTCAATATCGCTTGAATGTCCACTTCACCATGGTCCGGATGCCAGCTGTCATAGTCGGTCACCATCGCAACCGTCGCATAGGAGATTTCAGCTTCCCGCGCGAGCTTGGCCTCCGGCATGTTCGTCATGCCGATAACATCGCAATTCCAGGTCCGGTAAAGTTCACTTTCCGCAAGCGACGAAAACTGCGGTCCTTCCATGGCGAGATACGTCCCACCTTTGCTGTATTTCAGGCCTTCCGCTTCCGCGGCCGCTGCAATGGCGTCGACCAGTTTTGGGCTGACTGGGTTTGCCATGGAGACATGGGCAACACAGCCGGTCCCGAAGAAGCTCTTTTCCCGTGCAATCGTACGATCGATAAACTGATCCACGAGCACAAACATCCCTGGCTCATGTTCTTCCTTCAATGAGCCGCAAGCAGAAACGGACAAGAGGTCCGTCACACCGCACCGCTTCATGACGTCGATATTGGCGCGATAGTTGATCGTCGTCGGCGAATAAACATGCCCCCGGCCATGGCGCGGCAGGAAGACGATCTTGAGCCCGTCAATGGTGCCGATCCGCACCTGATCCGACGGCGTGCCCCATGGGCTTTCGACGCTGATCCATTGCGCATCCTCAAGACCTGGAAGGTCATAGATCCCGGATCCGCCAATGATCCCCAGAACTGCGTCGCTCATTTTTCCCTCGTTGAATGAGTTCACGAATTACCGGTTTGCTTACCAAGCGCAGCCAACATTGAACAGCGCGCAAATGAAAAAAGGCGGGCTCGATGCCCGCCTTTTTCCGAGTGCTTCTCTACGCTTGGAGCTTAGTGCTCGACATCACGCCAGATCTTCTTCTTGGTGAAGTAGAGCATGCCAGCGAAGACGATGAGGAAGATCATCACGCGGAAACCGATCTTCTTGCGCTCTTCCAGATGAGGCTCGGCAGCCCACATCATGAACGCTGCGACATCGCGTGCGTAATTTTCAATCGTCATCGGTGTGCCGTCGGTGTACTCGACCGCTTCCTCGAAAAGAGGCGGCGCCATCGAGATGAACTCACCAGCCATGAAGGAGTGGTTGTAGTATTGACCAACCGGAACTTCCACACCCTCTGGCGGATCTACGTAACCGGTCAGCAGCGAGTAGATGTAGTCAGGGCCGTTTTCCTGGTACTGGGTGAAGATGTCAAAAACAAACCCAGGGAAACCGCGCTGAGGCGCACGGGCTTTCGCGAGAAGCGAGAAGTCCGGCGGGTAAGCGCCGTTGTTGGCCGCACGTGCCGCATTTTCGTTCGGGAACGGCGACGGGAAGCGATCGGCAAGGATGGCCGGACGGTCGTACATGTCGCCGAAATCATCCGGGCCATCCACGACAGTGTAGTCGGCAGCAATCGCTTTGGCCTGGTCTTCGGTGAAGCTCGGACCACCATCCTCAGCCAGGTTACGGAATGCAACGCGGCTCAAGGCGTGACAGGCTGCACAGTTTTCAACGTAGACTTTGAAGCCACGTTGCAACTGCGCACGGTCGTAGTAACCGAACGGTCCGGCAAAGGACCAATTCTGATAATCGATTTCAACCTTCGCTCCGGCAGCAAAAGCCGGAGTTGCGATGGCGAGAGCCGCCACCGCTGCGAGGGAACGAACCATTGTGATCATGGTTTTCATTGTCTCAAATAACTCCCGATCCGGTTCGCGTTATTTCGTTTCCGGTGCGGCTGCTGCGCCGACCGGTGTGCCGGATCCGCCCTTGAGCACCGACTCGGAGATTGATGCCGGAAGTGGCTTCGGTTTCTCCAGGAAGCCCAACAGCGGCAGGGCGATAAGGAAGTAGGCAAAGTAGATGGTAGTGCAGATCTGGGACAGGATCACGTAGATCCCTTCCGCCGGCATGGCGCCAAGGTAGCCCAGAACCACTGCGTTCGCTGCGAAGATCCAGAAGAACTGCTTGAACAGCGGACGGTACGCACCGGAGCGGACCTTGGAAGTGTCCAGCCACGGCAGGATGAACAGCACCGCAATCGCACCAAACATCAGAACCACACCGCCGAGCTTGTCCGGTACAGCGCGCAGGATCGCGTAGAACGGCAGGAAGTACCATTCAGGAACGATGTGCGCCGGCGTGACGAGCGGGTTCGCCTCGATGTAGTTGTCGGCGTGACCCAGGTAATTCGGCAGGTAGAACACGAAGTACGCGAAGAAGATCATGAACACGACAATCGCGAACAGGTCCTTGATCGTGTAGTACGGGTGGAACGGGATCGTGTCCTGTTTGGTCTTCGGCTGGACGCCTGTCGGGTTGTTGTTGCCGGTGGTGTGGAATGCCCACACGTGCAGCAGAACAACACCGAAGATCATGAACGGCAGCAGGTAGTGCAGCGAGAAGAAGCGTGTCAGCGTCGGGTTATCGACTGCAAAGCCGCCCCACAGCCAGATCACGACACTCTCACCAACAACCGGGATTGCCGAGAACAGGTTGGTGATAACCGTCGCGCCCCAGAAGGACATCTGACCCCATGGCAGAACGTAACCCATGAACGCTGTTGCCATCATCAGAAGGAAGATGATCACACCCAGGATCCAGGAGATCTCGCGGGGAGCCTTGTATGACCCGTAGTAGAGACCACGGAAAATGTGGATGTAGACGGCGATGAAGAACATCGATGCGCCGTTGGCGTGCAGGTAGCGCAGCATCCAGCCGAAGTTCACATCGCGCATGATGTGTTCAACGCTGTCGAACGCAGCAGTCGTGCTTGCCGTGTAGTGCATCACGAGCACGATCCCTGTCAGGATCTGCGCGATGAGAACAAAGAAAAGGATCCCGCCGAAGGTCCAGAAGTAGTTCAGGTTCTTCGGTGTCGGAAAGTCGACGAAAGATCCGCGAACGAGCGAAATGACCGGCAAACGGCTCTCAAGCCACTTTGCCGCAGCGCTCTGCGGTACATATTCAGAATGTCCAGCCATGGCTGCCTCCAGATTAACTCGTGCCGTTAGCCGATCTTGATGGTGGTCTCGCTGACCATCTCAAGCGGCGGAATGAGCAGGTTCTCAGGCGCCGGGCCCTTACGGATCCGGCCGGCGGTGTCGTAGTGCGAGCCG
Source organism: Roseibium sp. (assembly GCF_965276855.1). GTDB lineage: Bacteria > Pseudomonadota > Alphaproteobacteria > Rhizobiales > Stappiaceae > Roseibium. The sequence continues at coordinate 3,993,198 of NZ_OZ255700.1, read as the reverse complement.
TGGCACGGGCAGAACCAACCGCCGTACTCACCGGCATCACCCACAGGGACGCAGCCAAGGTGTGTGCAGATACCAACCTGGACCAGCAGCTTCTCATTGCCTTCGATGCCGCGGTTCACATCCGTCGCTTCGGCGTCGGCAGGCAGGTTGGCGTTGCGTGCAAGCGGGTCCGGCAGATCAGATACTGCAACAGCGTTCGCCTCTTCCACTTCCGCATCCGTACGGTTGCGGATGAAGACGGGCTTACCACGCCATTTCACGCTGATAGACTGCCCCTCTTCCACGGCAGAGACGTCGACTTCAATAGAAGCCAGAGCCAAAGCGGAGGCATCCGGGTTCATCTGATCGATGAATGGCCATGCCAGCGCGCCAGCGCCGACGACACCCATGGCGCCGGTCGCAATGTAGAGGAAATCTCGGCGGGTCGGTTCCGCCTGATCCGTATTTGCCAAGGTCGCGTCCTCTCGAAACCAGTTTATTCTGTACCGAAAGCCCGTCGCACGTCCGGGCCCGTCCCTGAGAGCAAGGATAGGCGGACTCGTGCCGGGCTCAACGGTTGCCGGGTGCGGCAGATTTCCGCACCGGGCAAGGCGTGTGTCTTTTTGCACCGTTCAAAGCGCTTGTCCAGTTCAACAAACGCCTTAGAACGCATATGTCGCAGCCGAAACTGCGCTCGCGCCGTTTTTCTGCCGTTTTTCGGAAAATCGCAAGACCGGAAAATGCATTTCCCCGGCCTTGCTTGACGATGTGGCTGGAATCAAGCCGCCTGAACAGGCGCCAGGAACCCGCCAGACTGGTGCTGCCAGAGCTGAGCGTAAAGACCGTTCAGGTCCAACAACTCCTGATGCGTTCCTTCTTCGATGATTCGACCATGATCCATGACAATGAGCCGGTCCATCGCCGCAATCGTGGACAGCCTGTGAGCAATCGCGATAACGGTTTTACCTTCCATCAGATCGAACAGGCTTTCCTGAATGGCTATCTCGACTTCTGAATCCAGCGCCGATGTCGCCTCATCCAGGGCCAGGATCGGAGCATCTTTCAGAAGCACCCGCGCAATCGCGATCCTCTGGCGCTGACCACCGGAGAGTTTCACTCCGCGCTCGCCGACATGCGCATCTAAGCCGACACGCCCGTTTTGATCTTCAAGACTGCGGACGAACTCGATTGCATGCGCCTTTTCCAGAGCTGCCTCGACTTCCTCGCGGCTGACGTCCGGCTTGCCATAAGCAACGTTCTCGAAGATCGACCGGTGCAACAAGGACGTATCCTGCGTAACAACACCCACGTTGGCCCGGATGTCGTCCTGCATGACCTTGGCAACGTCCTGACCATCGATCAGCACCCTGCCGCCTTCCAGATCATAGAAGCGCAGAAGCAGGTTGACCAAGGTGGACTTGCCTGCCCCGGACCTGCCGATCAGGCCAATTTTTTCGCCAGCCTTGATCTTCAAGGACAGATCCTCGATAACACCGGTTTCCTTGCCATAGTGGAACCGGATCCGCTCGAACTCGATCTCGCCTTTGTCGACGACCAGCTGCTTGGCGTTTGGAACATCCACCACATCCCGCTCCCGGGAGATTGTGTTGATGCCGTCCTGAACCGTCCCGATGTTTTCAAACAGGCCGGACACTTCCCAAAGGATCCACTGCGACATGCCTTGAAACCGCAGGACAAGGGCGACCGCAACGGCAATCTCGCCAGTGCTCACCAACCCTTTCTGCCAAAGCGTGATGGACATCGCCGAGACTGCAAAGAGCAACGCCATGTTCAGCGTTGTCAGGGTGATGTTCATACCCGTGACGAGCCGCATCTGAAGAAAAACCGTCTTCAGGAAGTCAAGCATCGACCTCTTTGCATAGTCTTCTTCGCGCGCTGCGTGGGAGAAGAGTTTTACCGTCGAGATGTTGGTGTATGCATCGACGACGTGTCCCGTCATCACGGATCGCGCATCGGCTTGATCCCGGGACACGTTCTTCAAACGCGGGATGAAGACTCGCATCGTCAACAGATACCCGCCAAGCCAGGCCAGGAACGGAATGGCGAAATAGATGCTTGCCTCCGCAACGATGAACAGTGCGGCAACAAAGTAGACGATCACATAGACCAGAATGTCTGCGATCCGGGTCACCACTTCGCGAACCGCGAGCGCTGTTTGCATCAGCTTGTTCGCAATCCGCCCGGCAAAGTCGTTTTGATAAAACGCCACGCTCTGCCGGAGAAGATACCGATGAACTCGCCAACGCACAGACATTGGATATGTGCCCATCAAACCCTGATGGAACACCATCTCCCAAATGCCTGACACCACCGGCAGGAGGATCATGATGACAAAACCCATCCACAGAAGCTGCGGCCAGTTGTCTGTGAAAAATGTCTGCGCGTTCTCCGTTCCGAGCCAGTTCACCAGATCGCCGAGGAAGGTGAAGATGAACACTTCAAGAATGGCGATGGCTGCACCCAGAACCGATGCGACCGCAAGGATCGGCCACACCGGTTTCGTGTAGTACCAACAGAACGCCCAGAAGCCTTTCGGCGGGACATCGAGATCCGTGTTCTCGAACGGATCAATCAGGTTTTCAAACCACTTAAACATGACGAACCTTTGCATGAGTGGACTGGACAGTCTCATGACCATCCACGCACTCGAATTTGTAGGGTTCCCTTTCATGATCACGCACGCCGAGGCGCGGAGATGCAATCGCTGCCGAAGCAAAGAAACTTACCAGCGATAGGGCTACGATAAAGGAACCAATTAGAAGATTTTCAAGCCGGTCAGCGAACTGCGGCGCGCTTAGGACTTTTCCATGCACGCCGACAGTTTCGATCGCTGCGAATTCGGAAACGAAGACCGGCACTGCGAACAGCACTGTCAGAACGCCAGTCGCCGCGCCAAACATACCGAATATCTTCAAAAGGTTGCGTATACCCAGTCGAGCGGACGGGCGCGGTTTCAAATACGGCTCAATGAAAACGTCCGGTCGCCGGACAGATGGCTCCTGGACGATATCCGGGCCTATGCCGGGTCGGAATGGCCCAAAGGGATCACCGAAAGACATGATGTGTCTCCGAAACGAAGGAAATTGAGAGAAACGCCCGCAGACACGCGCAAGGACACGCATGCAGCCAGAACTTAAAGACGGCTTAAGCCGGACGTCGGAAAAGTGTTAGGAACTCAGTCGCGCTTATTTAGGCGAAACGCGCAGATGATCCCGTGCGAACCCGATGGAAGGCTGTCGCTGTGTGCGTAGAATCATTCAGCATGTAAGCCCTCCTGGTTGCTTGGCCGGGCGGCCAAAGGGATTGAAATAACAACCCGTCAAGGTTGAGGACTTCTTGTTACTTTGGAATCGCGGCTAAGGGAAGAGCCATTTCCGCCGAACTGCACCTAAACCTCAAGCTGTGACAAATCAGCCACACGTGTGACATTCGGGCAGGTTCGCTCAAGATCTTCCAAAACAAATCAGATGTGAGGCTGTCGACATAAGACACCACGCACCAATGCTGGAGATCAGGCAGCCCGGATGCTTTGCAGGAACTGTGCAACTTGCGCTTGAAGCGTATTCGACAAAGTTCCAAGTTCAGATGAGGCCTGGTGCATCCCATCTGTCGCAGTCCGGCTGGCTTCCATCGCATCGTTCAAAGTCCCGACGTTGCCGGTTACCCGCTCAGAGCTTTGCAGCGCGGTCTGCGCACTGCCGTTGATCTCGCCAGTTGCAGAAGTCTGGTCTTCCACAGCATCCCGGATCTTGGCTGAAATCGCACTCACGCGTTCAATCGTATCGGCAATCGAAGCGATGGCGACACCGGATTGCTGCGCGACGTCCTGCACTGCGGAAACCTGCGCAGAAATATCCTCAGTTGCCTTGGTTGTCTGCTCGGCCAGCGCCTTTACCTCGCTTGCAACAACGGCAAACCCGCGCCCGGCTTCTCCAGCCCTTGCTGCCTCGATCGTTGCGTTCAAAGCAAGGAGGTTGGTCTGGCTGGCAATCTGACTGATCAGCTCGACAATTTCGCCGATTGCACGGCCTGTCTCAGAAAGCCGCCCGACGATTTCATCGGTTTTGCGCGCTTCAGTGACCGCAGCATCCGCAATGTCAGTTGCCTGATCCACATCCTCACGGACACGGGACAGAGACTCTGACAAGCGATGGGAAGCCCCGGTCACAGTCTCAACAGACTGATTGGCTTCCGCAGACGCAGTACTGACTTCAGACACGGCGTGGAGCGAGGATTCCACAGCACGCGTCAAATCATTGGAGTTGCTCTCTACGCTGTCAGACTTTTCAAGCAGTGAAGAAACAACGCCGAGCACGGATTTCTCAAAATCGTCTGCAACATCCTGCATCAGCGCGACGCGTTCTGCGTTCAACGCATCCTGGTGGGCTTGTTCTTGCCGCGCCTGCTCGGCAGCTTTTTCGGCAAGGTTCACGCGAAAGTCTGTCACTGACCGCGCTATGGCGCCGATTTCATCGGACCGCTCGACACCGTCGATTTCGACTTCAAGATCACCGGCAGACAGTTTGTCAAGAGCGCCCTGCAAGCGGGCGAGCGGACGGGCAATGCCCAATGCCAAAACAACTGCCAAACCAAGAAACGCGAGGCCAACCGGCGACACGACAAGGCCAATGGTGATCATCTGATCCAGAATCAGACCATCGAGTTTCTCCGCCACATTACCCTGCAGGAATTGCTGAGCACTGTTTGCAGTTCCCAACTGAGCAATCATTGCTTGGCGGAACGTGTAGAACGCGAACGCTGTTCCACCCATCATGATGACAGCGGCGGTGACCACCATTGAAATAAATCGGCCGTTTATAGAAAGCGTCACGAATATCCGGGCTCCAACCCCAATCCTGCGGGTACACTCGGGAAGCCCGCGCAGTGATCTGTGTTGAACCTTGATATCTCAAGGCTGTAAAAAATCAGTAACTACAACAATTAAGAGTGGCCGCGCGCCACTCCGTGCGACGTTCGTGGAGTTCAGGTTTTTCGCAGATCTGCCGAGTTATCAGCCGAGAATCTGACGGCTAATCAGATAACCCGCGCCGGCAGAAACCGCTCCGAGAACCGTGCCCCAGGCAATGTCGACAACGGCAACGATGATCGGCCAGTCCTTCAAGGTCGCATAGTTGGTAACGTCGTACGTCGCGTAGGTGAAGAAGCCGAACATGGCGCCGTACATCACGGCGTATGCAAAGCTTTCATTTTTGAGTGCTGGACCAACGGCGAACAAAACGATGCCGACAACGTAAATCAGATAAAAGGCTGCAGCAGCGCCCATATTTGGGCGTTCCATCAGCAGATGACCAATGCGATCAAAATAAAACCGAGTGGCGACTTGGGTCAGCCAAACATAGTCAATTGCGAGAAACACGATCGCGGTGGTGATATACGCTGTGATGAAATGAACCATAAGATCCTCAGGCGGTTGGCGAGCCTTGTACGCCGCCCGAATTCATACAGATCAAGACGCGCCCGAATTAACCTGCTCATCGGCCAACGATCCTGCCTGAAGGAAGCCACCTGATTGCCGCCGCCAGAGCTGCGCATACAATCCATCTTCGTTCTTCAACAGACTGTCATGGGTCCCCTCTTGGACAATCTGTCCGCCGTCCATCACGATCAAACGGTCCAGCGCAGCGATTGTTGACAGGCGGTGCGCAATTGCAATCACGGTCTTGCCTGCCATCAATTGCTGCAGATTTTCCTGGATCGCAGCCTCCACCTCAGAATCGAGCGCAGATGTGGCTTCATCCAGCACAAGAATTGGGGCGTTTTTTAAAAGAACCCGGGCGATTGCAATCCTTTGGCGTTGACCACCCGACAGTTTGACACCGCGCTCTCCGGCGTAAGCGTTAAAACCTTTTCGTCCGGATTTGTCTTCGAGGTTTTCAATGAACTCAAGTGCGTGTGCGCGCTCCGCTGCATCGCACAGCTCGTCTTCACTCGCCTCAGGCCGCCCATAAAGAATGTTCTCGCGGATGGACCGATGCAGCAGGGAGGGATCCTGCGTCACCATTCCGATGGCCCGCCGGAGCGTCTCCTGTTTCACCGAGCGAATATTCTGACCATCAATCAGGATCTGCCCTGCCTCCACGTCATAAAAGCGCAGAAGCAAACTGGTCAGCGTTGTCTTTCCCGCACCCGAGGGTCCAACCACACCGACACGCTCTCCGGGCGCAATCATCAGGTTCAGATCCTCTATGACACCGCCGGATTTGCCGTAATGGAAGGTGATGTTTTTGAATGCGACCGCCCCCTGATCCACGGTCAGCGCTGGCGCATTGTCCTCATCCTGAACGTCAACCGGTTTAACGATGGCCTCCATGCTGTCCTGGACGGTTCCGAAATTCCGGAACAGGCCATTCAGCTGATTGAACAACCGGTTCAGCAAAATATTCAGGCGCAGGATCAGGCTGAGCGTAAAAGCCACATGCCCCGTGCTGATGCCGCCATCGCGCCAGATCACAAGCGCCATCCCGGCAATTGCGACGATCATCGCCCCATTCACAAGGCTCATCACGACGCGGATTGAGGTGAGCAGGCGGGTGAAGGTCTTGAGCTGACCGATAAATCGGATGAAGGCGGATCTGGAGCCCCGGTTTTCTTCTTTCAGGGAACCGAACAATTTGACGGACTGAATGTTGCTGTAGGTGTCGACCAGGCGTCCGGAGACGCCGGAATAAGCATTGGCTGTATCCTTTGCCGCCTTGCGCACTCGCGGAACGAAAACCCGTGCAGTGATGGCAAACAAAACGAGCCAGACAGCGACAATCACCCCAAGCCGCCAGTCAAGGTCAGCGACGAGCACCAACGTTGTCAGGGCGTAGACCACGATAAACCAGGCGACTTGAAGGAGGTTCACCATGAAGTCGCCGGCGGACATACCGGATTGGAGCACCTTCTGCGACAAACGGCCTGCAAGATCATCTTGAAAGAACGCAATGCTTTGGCGCATCACCTGCTGGTGCGCCTGCCAACGGACCAGATTAAAAAACCCAGGAACAATGGTCTGCTCTTCCAAAAGCGCCATGAGCGTATTGGTGGCGGCCCGTACCACCAGAACAAAGAACGCCATGCCGAACAGGGTCCAGCCGTGCTCGGCAAAAAACGTTTCCCGGTCGCTGCTGTCGAGCAAATCAACGATATGGCCCAGGAAGTTGAACAGCGTAACTTCCACAAAGGCTGTCAGGCTGCCGACAATCAGCATCAGGAAGAACGGCCAGCGCGCCTGTTTCAAAAAGAACAGAAGAAACGCAACACCGCCTTTGGGCATGGCTTCGGACGGCAAAGGCCGGAACGGATCAATCCAGGATTCAAAAAGCCGGAACAACGCAATCATTGAAGGGTCCAAATGGGTGGCGCACGATTCTTGCGATCATTCTACGCTTGGAACTGCCTGCTGGGCCACGGCCCATGACAGGACGGCCTTCTCCTGTTAGGAGGCAATGAACCGTCAAGACAAGAAGCAGACATGCCCGACATCGCCCTTTACCAGCCAGACATCCCGCAAAACACCGGAACCATGCTGAGGCTCGCGGCCTGCATGAGTGTGACGGTGCACTTGATCGAACCTGCGGGATTTCCGTTGTCCGACAGCGCATTGAAACGCGCTGGAATGGACTATTTGGAGCGGGCTGCCCTGAAACGGCACCTCAATTTCGAGGCGTTTGAGGACTGGCGCCAAACGCAGAGCCGACGCCTTGTGCTGCTGACGACCAAAACAGACCTCGCTTACACGGATTTCGAATTTGAAGCAGATGACATCCTGCTTCTGGGCCGCGAAAGCACCGGGGCACCGGATGCAATCCATCAGCTGGCAGATGCGCGGCTGACCATCCCGATGGCCGAGGGCATGCGATCCCTCAACGTAGCTGTGTCCTGCGGCATGGTTTTGGGAGAGGCCTTGCGGCAAACCCGGGCATTTCCTAAAACATCAAGCTAATCCAACGCTTGTGCATTTCCTGCGCGGGCTCTTCATGTCGAGGCAAATCAGATGACAGCACCCTCTCCAGAATCACGCGGCGGTCCGATTCCTGAGGGAATTGAAGACAAGAAGCTGACAGCATCCGCGTGGTTCAAGGATCTCAGGGATCAGATTTGTGCAGCGTTTGAAAAACTGGAAGACGACATTGGCGTGCTGAACGGACCGTTGAGTGATTTGCCGGCGGGCCGGTTTGAACGCACACCTTGGGAACGGACCGACAGTTCAGGCGCGAAAGGCGGCGGCGGCGTGATGTCGATGATGCATGGCCGTGTCTTTGAGAAGGTCGGCGTCCATATCTCCACCGTCCACGGCGAGTTTTCTCCAGAGTTTCGCGGCCAAATTCCAGGTGCCAGCGAGGACCCGCGGTTCTGGGCCTCTGGCATCAGCCTGATTGCGCATCCGCAAAACCCAAACGTGCCGGCGGTTCACATGAACACGCGCATGGTGGTCACGACCCGGCAATGGTTCGGCGGCGGCGCGGATCTTACCCCGGTTTTGGATGATCGGCGGACACAAGACGACCCGGACACTGTCACCTTCCATGACGCCATGAAAGCGGCATGCGAACCTCATGCCGTCGCCGATTATCCGGCCTACAAGGACTGGTGCGATGAGTATTTCTTCCTGAAGCACCGGAACGAAGCCCGCGGCATCGGCGGGATTTTCTACGACTATCTGCACAGTGGCGATTGGGATGCGGATCTCGCGTTCACCAAGGATGTCGGTCGGGCGTTCTTGAAGGTGTACCCCGAGCTCGTTCGACGAAACTATGAAAAGTCCTGGTCGGATGCCCAGCGCGAGGAGCAACTTATCCGCAGGGGACGGTATGTGGAGTACAACCTTCTCTATGACCGCGGCACAATCTTTGGATTGAAGACCGGCGGCAATGTCGCCTCGATCCTGTCTTCCATGCCACCGGTTGTGAAATGGCCCTAAGCAAAGGCCAGTTCGGGTAAGTGGTGCTTGCGCGGCTCAAGCAGCGGCACCACCACCTGCAGCAGGGACAGGTTTCGACAGTTCAGCGAAAACGCGGTCCAGGATCATGTCTGAAAACTGACTTAATAGATCCTGATCCAGCTTCGGCCCCATCTTTTTCATCATGGCAATCGCCTGTCGTGGAGAGACTGGCTCCTTATAGGCCCTCTCTTCCGTAAGGGCGGCGAAAATGTCACAAATTGTCATTATGCGGACTTTTTGCGAAATGCGATCCGCTTTGAGGTGGTTGGGATATCCGCTGCCGTCGAGATACTCATGATGCTGGATGGCCATGCGCTTGATCTCGTAAGGCACCTCAAGGCGCGGTTTCAGGATTTCCTGCCCATAGACCGGATGCTTGGCAATCAGAGAGCGTTCCTCATCGGTCAAGCGCCCCGGTTTGTCCAAAATGGTCAATGGGATCCGCATCTTGCCGATGTCGTGCACGAGCCCACCGGCAACCATCTCACGGCAATCAGCATCCGGCCATTTCAGATACCGGGCGAACGAACCAGCAAACCCTGCGACCTTTAGGGAATGGCAATATGTCGGACTATGGTGGCTTTCGACTGCCTGCATCCAGGACACCAGACCATCGAGGTCAATGGCCGCTAGAGCGTCCTTTGCGCTATCTTCCATTACTCTGATTTGGAGCGATGCATCACTGACTGCTGACATACACAGCGTTTCCAAAAAAGCATTTGCTTTTGAATATGCCTGAGCAGTCTTTTCCGGTGTATCGGACGGCAAGTCGGTCAGTATATCGGTCTTCAGGTACTTCTTGACCTGGTGAAGCAGCAAGGAAAGCGGCGCTTCCCTGTCGACGAGATCCATTTCTCCAAGAGCCGCTGCCTGCGTGGCTTCGCGCCGGTCTGACTTGTCGATGATGCCAATCACCGGGATCTCCGCGATGCTGTCCCAGGACGATTTCAAAGCCGACATGCCCGCCTTGCTGCAACCGAGCAGTTCGATAATCGCAACGGAGGCGTCACCTGCAGTCCTTGGAGAGACTTTGGCCATGTCGATCAGGCGCGCCCGGAAGAAGAACGGTATTTTCCGAACCGGAGAATCCAGAGGCAGGGGCCCATCAGAGATCAAGATGACTTCGCTATGCGGCATTTATGCTTTCCCAACAGAACCCACGGCAGGGTGGCAACCCCACGGAGCTCATCGGAAAAAGGGTATCCAACGACTGTTATCAATTCGCTAAGCGCGGTTTTCCAAACGCTCAAGCAGATCCTGTTTGCTCAGCGCAAAACCGTGTTCGCACCAGATCTTCTCCAGGGTCTTGAGAACCTTGCCAACTTGTGGGCCCGGACGATGTCCGAGCGCAATCATGTCCGCGCCTTTTAGAGGAAACACCGGCACCTCAAGGGATTTAAGCTTTAAAAGCGCATCTTCAAAAGCTGGCTGATCCCCCGACCGCTTTTGCGCCACAGAGGCCGCCCAATAGGCCAACAGCCCATCAATGGCTCCTTGGCGGCCATGGGTGTAGAGCAACGTCTTGAGATCCGGCATCTGGTCCCACTGCCGGAACGTTTTGTAAGCCTCCCAACAGATTTGCATTCTTCTACGCTCAGCATTGGACAGCCGCAGCCGATCAGCAACGCGATCGACATCTTCGCGGACAAAACCTGACAGCACGGTCAGGCCAACTTCCGGGTCCTGTGTTTCAGGCGCGAGTACATCCAGTTGGCGAAGCGCTTCAAAATCCTCGATTTTTGCAAGGCCGCCGGTCGCAATTTCCCAAAGGCCGCAATCATTCATCATGCGCACCGCGATTGCCGCCTTGGGAGCAGAGACGAGACGGCGCATTTCGTGACCAATGCGTTCAGCGGAAAGGTGGCGCAAGCCGTCGCGCTGGCGCAGGCAGGCACCGAGGCCTTCCGCATCCATGTCGCCATCGCCATAGGCCGCGTAGATCCTGAAGAAACGGAGAATGCGAAGATAATCCTCGCGCAACCGCATGTCAGGATCACCGATGAATCTGACACGCCTGGCAAGGCAATCCTCCAGACCACCGAGCGGGTCGTGCAACTTCCCGAGGCTGTCCACATAAAGCGCGTTCATTGTGAAGTCGCGCCGCAGGGCATCCTTTTTCCAGTCACGCCCAAACACCACTTTCGCCTGGCGGCCATATGTTTCGACATCCTCGCGCAGCGTGGTGACTTCGTAAGGAAATCCGTCGCTGATCACAGTGATGGTGCCGTGATCAATCCCCGTGCCGATGGGTTTCAAGCCTGCATCGGCTGCCCGCTGCATGACGTCCTGCGGTGTCGCGGTAGTCGCGATGTCGATATCGGGTACTGGATGTCCCAACAACGTGTTTCGAATGGCGCCGCCCACCACACGCGCGCTGTCATTGCCGCGATTGAGAGCCGAAAACACAGCCTGGATGCCTGGCGACCGCAGCCAATTGGCCGCAGCGAGAATGTCTTCAGCTCTATCTTTCATGAACTTATTCGAACCGCCCGGGAATGAGTACGCCGTCGCGGAATTCTGCCGGCCTGTACTGCGTGCCTTCTGGAGCCCTATTGAATTGCGCTACGGCAACAAATCCGGAGATCGTCAAAAAGAGGCCTGCGACGGTCAACCAGGCGACCGGCCCGCGTGACCAGCTCTCCGGATTGTCACCCTTTTTAGACAGCCAGAGATAGCACGCATAACAAGCAAACGGCAGCAAAAACAGGAAGAGTTGTGTCAGGATAATGCGAAGCATCAGCGGTACACCGTGTCATATAATGAGCGGATAATGCCTGCTGTAACGCCCCAGATGTGACGTCCGGCAAAAGGCATTGCATAGAAGTAGCGTCGTTTCCCCTGCCACTCGCGGCTCAGCTTTTGATGGTTGGCAGGGTTCATAAGAAACTCGAAGGGAACTTCGAAAACATCTTCAACTTCGTCCGGGTTCGGAACGAACTGAACAGGATCCCGGACCTCTGCAACAATTGGCGTGACCCGATATCCCGACCCGGTCAGATAAGGCGCCAAATGTCCAAGTGGCTGTGCCTGGGAGGGATCCAGGCCGATCTCTTCCTGAGCTTCTCTCAAAGCGGCCTCGACTGGTCCGTTGTCCTCCGGATCAATTTTGCCGCCCGGAAACGCCACCTGCCCGGCATGAGATTTGAGATGGGGTGTGCGCTGGGTCAAAACCACGCTCGGGCCGGAAGCGGTGTTGCGGATGCCGATCAAGACGGCAGCCTCCCGCGGCGGTCCCTTCCAAAAGGCGTAAGGCCCCACATCCGGGTTTAAAATGTGGTCACCTGTTTCCCGCTCGGAGGCAGCACTCGCTGCCAACGCCAGCCGTTCTTCCAGGTGCTGGGACCAGCCGGTAAGGTTGTCTGCAAATGTATCAGTTGAAGCGGTCATTGCGCTTGATATGGGGTGCTTTCGTCAAATCGGCAATCGAACGTTAAAAGGTCAATTACAGAAGCTCGGGATCAACGGCAAAAAACTGACCACCACTCCAAATACCTGTTTCCAAACCATTCTCTCCTTGGCGTTCGGCCATGTGCTCAACGAGCTGATACATGAGTGCGCGGGTAAACAGCGCTTCAATGCGTCCGCGGACAACAACATAGGGCTTTATCCCGCCGCTGTCCGGCTCCTTTTCAAAACGCAGTGGCCGATCCGGCCCGATGAGGACCAGATCACCGAGATTTGTGCGCACGGTGAGTTGCTGGTCCGTGCCTTCATTTTCCACAACCATTTCCACAGCCAGCAGCGGAGCATCGTCGACTGTGATACCGATTTTTTCGACTGGGGTTACAAGGTAGTGCTTGCCATCTTCATCCTTGCGCAGGACAGACGCAAACAGCTCGACCAATGGCTTCCGGCCAATTGGCGAGCCGAGATAGAACCAGGTTCCGTCACGTGCAATCCGGATATCCAAATCGCCGCAAAAAGGCGGGTTCCACTTGTCTACGGGCGGCGGCGCCTTGTCTTTCGAACCGGCGCGGCTCATCAGGGCTTTGAGGCCATCCGGTAAAGCAGCCTCTGGTTTGGCTTGCGATGTCATTTCACTCCCCGTCCCATCAGACATCCGAATCTGTGATCCGGAATCCTACCTAGTCCGCGTCTAAACCAACGCCAATCCCCACTGGAACAACAATCGCAATTTTTGCGTTTATGCCGCAGGGAAGAAAAGAATCTTGGACCTATCCACTGTATGGCGCACAATTGTGCCTTATCTACTGAATTATATGGTGTCAGACTGGGTTAACGGAAAAAATTTGGCCGCCCACCGAGCTACCCCCGGCAGGCATCAGCAAGATAAGCAACAGGACAGGTGATCAATGAGCGTCGTTTCTCCCGCAAATCCTTCTGAAGAAGATCTCGCTGCTGTTGCTGAAAGCGCCGAACGGGCCGTTGAACGCATTTCAGAAGTAAAGGCCGATATTGCAAAGATAATCTTCGGCCAGGAGAACGTTGTTGAACAAACACTTGTGACGATCCTCGCCGGCGGACATGGGCTGCTTGTCGGTGTGCCGGGTCTTGCGAAAACCAAACTGGTCGAAACGCTCGGAACAGTTCTGGGACTGGATGCCAGGCGGATCCAATTCACGCCAGACCTGATGCCCTCGGACATCCTTGGCGCAGAAGTCATGGAGCAAGATACCAGCGGAGGACGATCTTTCAGATTTATTCCTGGCCCGGTCTTCTCACAGTTGCTGATGGCCGACGAAATCAACCGCGCCAGCCCGCGAACCCAATCTGCCCTCCTTCAGGCGATGCAGGAGTATCACGTCACGGTTGCGGGTCATCCGCATGATCTCCCGCGCCCGTTCCATGTTCTTGCGACCCAAAACCCCTTGGAACAGGAAGGCACATATCCATTGCCGGAGGCCCAGCTCGACCGGTTCTTGATGCAGATTGATGTGCATTATCCGGATCTGGAAGCCGAGCGCCGCATTCTCCTTGAAACGACCGGAGCAGAACAGACCACCGCGCACAGTGCGATTACTGCTCAGGAGCTCATGGAATTCCAGCAACTCGTCCGCCGCATGCCAGTGGGTGAATCGGTGGTTGAAAGCATCCTGAAGCTTGTCCGCTCGGCCCGACCGGGCGATACGGACGAAAATTCCGATCTCACAAAGCTGATTGCTTGGGGACCGGGCCCCCGCGCCAGCCAGGCCCTGATGTTGACCGTCCGGGCCCGCGCGCTCGTTGATGGCCGGCTGGCACCGTCAGTTGATGATGTTCTGGCTCTGGCAGAGCCAATCCTGCAGCATCGGATGGCCCTCACCTTTGCTGCCCGGGCCGACGGGCATACCGTGAGGGACGTGATCCAGCGGGTGAAAGAAACAATCGCATAATTCGAAATTCCATCGCGAGGGAGCTGCCCAAAATCATGGCCTCATCAACGGAGAGTGTGAAACTGGACCAGGAAAACTGGCCGAACATTATCGGCGACGCCCGGTCAGTCGCCGACGCGCTCCCTGACCTTCTTGTTGAGGCAAGCCATGTTGCGAGTTCCATCATTGCAGGATGGCACGGCCGGCGGAGAGCCGGACCCGGCGAGAGCTTCTGGCAATTCCGTCCCTTCAATATGGGAGAGCCGGCCAAACGCATTGACTGGCGCCGGTCTGCCCGGGACGACCATCTTTATGTCCGTGAACGGGAATGGGAGGCAGCCCATACTGTCTGGCTTTGGGCCGATCTCTCCTCGTCCATGGAGTTTCAATCTCGGCTGTCTCAGGTGACCAAGCGGGATCGCTCTCTGGTCCTGATGCTGGCATTGGCGGATATGCTCGCAGAAACTGGTGAGCGCATTGGTTTGACCGGTGTGACACGTCCATTTTCAGATCGCAGAGCCGCTGAACGGCTTGCGGACGCCCTAACGCACTTGTCTAAGCCGGTTGCCTTGCCCGACCCGACTGGCGTCAAACGCTTTGCCGATGTTGTTCTGGTCTCCGATTTCCTGGATCCGCTTCAAGATATTGCTGCCTGGATCTCCCAAGTCGCCGGGACCGGCGCCCGTGGGCACATCGTTCAGGTTCTGGACCCGATAGAAGAAACCTTTCCGTTCGACGGCCGTGTTGAATTCAACGACCCGGAAGCCGGCATCCGATTAACTGCAGGCCGCGCCGAAACATGGCGGGAGGAATACCACAAACGGCTTGAAGCACATCGCGCTGAAATCCGCGACATGGCACGCCGCGCGGGGTGGACATACGTCCTGCATCACACAGACCATTCAGCCGCCGAGCCATTGCTGGTCCTCCATAGCGCGCTTTCTGGCAACCTCGATACAATGCCGCGGGGGGGCGCCTGATCCGTGTTTGCCGGTTTACCACTGACTTTTACCGCCCCGTGGGTTTTGACTGCACTGGCTCTGCTTCCCGTGATTTGGTGGCTGTTGCGCTTGACGCCCCCACGGCCGCTACAGATCGCGTTTCCTCCCACCCGGCTATTGCTGGACATTGATGAGCACGACGAAACGCCGCAGCGCAGCCCCTGGTGGCTGACCCTGCTGCGCTTGCTCTTGGCGGCAATCCTGATTTTTGCGCTTGCCGGGCCAGTCTGGCGCGCGCAGGAACCAGTTGCGAGCCGGGACGGCGTCATGTGGCTCCTGATCGACAACGGCTGGACCTCAGCAACCTCTTGGGAGGATCAGGTTCGAACCGCTGAAAACATTCTGACCGCGGCAGAGCAGAACGGGCAGCCGGTGATGTTTGCAGCCACGGCGGAAGGTCCGAACCAGGGCTTTGTTCCTGAAAGTCCGGCAGCTGCGCTTGAAACTCTGCGTGCACTCGACCCGCGCCCCTACCCGCCCCTGCGCAGCGAACTTGGCATCGGTCTCAGAAAGGCCGCTCAGGATACGCCTCCGGGTGCGGTCGTCTGGCTTTCAGATGGTACGGCCACCAATGATGCGTTTTTGGAAACTCTGGCGTCCCTGACAGAAGGCGTTCCGGTGACAGTGTTGACCGGCCTTCAAACACCGCTTGGGCTCAAAAGTCTGGCCAACGATACCGAAGCCTTGAGCGTCGATGTGGTCCGTCACCCTGAGAACACGACATCGGTCGTCAATGTGCGGGCCCTCGATCTTAAAGGTCTGGTGCTTGCGGAATCGACTGCGACGTTTGCCAGCGGTGATGTTGAGACCGAAGCCCGCTTCGAGCTCCCAAGCGAACTCCGCAATGACATTGCCCGCGTTGAAATTGCGGGAGAACAAGCGGCCGGGGCCGTGCAACTTGTTGACGACAGCTGGCGCCGCCGGACCGTCGGGCTGATCTCTGGACAATCCGGAGACCTTGATCAACCGCTTCTCTCACCTCTTTATTATCTTGAACGGGCACTCGCTCCGTTTTCTGACATCCGCCGACCACGGGACAGTGATATTGCAGCCGCAGTGCCATCACTGATTGACCAGGGAATTTCCGTGCTCATCCTTGCGGATGTCGGGAGGCTGCCAGACACTACGGCGATCGAACTTGGCGAGTGGGTCCAAAGCGGAGGCACTCTTGTCCGCTTCGCAGGTCCCAGAACAGCAGGCGGCACGGACGAGCTGATCCCTGTCCGCCTCAGATCTGGTGACCGGTCACTCGGCGGATCACTCTCTTGGAAGCAACCTCAGCATTTGGCGCCCTTTCCGGATGCCTCCCCGTTTTCTGGTTTGAAGGTCCCTGCTGAGGTGACGGTGAACCGACAGGTTCTCGCAGAACCAACATCAGATCTGCCGAAACGCACCTGGGCAATGCTGGAAGACGGCACACCGTTGGTCACCGCAGCGCAATCTGGCGACGGAAGTATTGTTTTGTTCCATGTAACTGCGGATTCCTCCTGGTCAAATCTTCCTCTCTCCGGCGTTTTCCTGAACATGTTGCGGCGCATATTGTCAGTCTCCAATGTGGCTCAAGCGTCAGAGACAGCCGAGGACGGCCAACCGGCCCGCAGCGTTCTGCCGCCTCTGCGGCTACTCGACGGCTATGGCCGCTTCGGCGCGCCCCCTGTCGATGTCACACCGGTGAGCGCCGCCAATTTCCGGGAAGCCTCTGCCAGCCGCCGCACCCCGCCGGGTCTTTATGGCAGCGAAGATGGCTTCCGGGCCCTCAATCTGATGCGCGCTGAGAATACGCTGCAACCCCTCAATATCGATGCGCTAGGACCAGACACAGAAACAGCGCCTTATCCCGCGACGGACCCACTGGACTTGAGAGCAATCTTCTTCACTTTGGCCTTTTTGCTGATCATTGCGGACGCCATTGCCGTGTTTGTGCTTGCGGGCGGTCTGAACCGTCTGCGGCTAAAAACCCGGATGCCAAGTGTCATCGGTGCGGCAGCGTTGGCAACAGCACTCCTCAGCACGGCTGGTGTTCCAGATGCATATGCGCAGTCTTCGTCTGATGACTTGAGAGCATTGGAATCCACCCTCGAAACCCGGCTGGCCTATGTTCTGACAGGTGTCCCAGAGGTTGATGATGCAAGCGCCGCCGGTCTTGCCGGCCTGACACAGTTTTTGTCAGAACGCACCGCGCTGGAACCCGGCGCTCCGGTCGCAATCGACATTGCCCGTGACGAACTGGCCTTCTACTCGCTGCTTTACTGGCCGATAGATCCGTCGGCCGACAAACCGAGCGACCAGACGATCGCACGAATCGACACGTTCATGAGGAACGGCGGTACGATCCTGTTCGACACACGGGATCATATCAACGCGTCGACAACCGGTTTCGGATCGACACCCGCAACTCTGAAACTGCGTGAGATCCTGGAGGATCTCGATGTTCCTCCACTGGAACCTGTCCCGCCGGATCACGTGCTCACGAAAGCTTTCTATCTGCTCGACACATTCCCGGGCCGGTATTCCACCAGCCCGTTGTGGGTGGAAAGTCTTGATGAAGCAACTGCCCGCGGTGATCGCCCGGTTCGGGCGGGAGATGGCGTTTCCCCGCTGATGATTACAGGGAATGATTTCGCATCGGCTTGGGCGATCACGCCAACGGGCGAGTTCATGTTCCCCACGGTGCCAAACAACCCGATCCAGCGCGACTATGCCTTCCGTTCGGGCGTTAACATCGTGATGTACAGCCTCACCGGAAACTACAAGGCTGACCAAGTCCATATTCCAGCTCTGCTGGAACGGCTCGGGCAATAGGAGGTTTGATGGACTGGTCTATTTCATTCGACCCGCTCGTGCCGCAATGGGTTCTGATATCCGCCGGCGCGATTGCTGTTGTGGTCGCGGTCCTTCTCGGCATCATCAACTTGCGCGGCTGGGTGCTGCGGGCCCTGGCGATGGCGTTGCTCGTGCTTGCGCTCGCCAACCCTGCCGTAGAACGCGAAGACAGAGAACCCTTGTCCAGCGTCGTGGCGCTTGTGGTCGATAAGAGCCAAAGCCAACGGCTGGCGGACCGAGAAGAAACAACAACTGCAGCAGCTGAGGAAATTCAGTCACGCATTGCAGAGCTAGAGGGGTTTGACCTCCGGCTGCTCGAAGCCAGGAACTCAGGATCCGGAGACGGGACGGAAGTCTTCCAGACCCTCGCAAACGGGCTTGCCGATGTTCCGCCTGAAAGGGTTGGTGGTGCAATCATCATCACCGACGGACAGATCCACGATATCCCGGAAAACGCAGAAGCACTCGGCTTCGATGCCCCTGTTCACGGCCTCATCACCGGGACAGCGGATGAACGCGACCGCCGGATCGTGCTAGACACGGCTCCGCGCTTTGGCCTTGTTGGTTCCGAACAGACCATCAGCCTCACCGTTGTCGATCAAGGATTGGGAACCGGCCCCGGAGATCAGGTAAACCTGACAATCAAACGGGACGGTGATGTCGTCACCCTGCGCACTGCGCGGACCGGGGAGAAGATCGATATTCCGGTTGAGATAGCTCATGGCGGAGACAACATCTTCGAAATCGAGGCAGAGGCCCTGCCCGGCGAACTTACGACGCTGAACAATCGGGCTGTCGTCACCGTGGACGGAATCCGCGAGAACCTGAGGGTGCTGCTGGTGTCCGGTTCTCCGCATGCCGGAGAACGTACCTGGCGGAACCTTCTGAAATCCGATGCATCTGTTGATCTCGTTCATTTCACCATTTTGCGCCCGCCTGAAAAGCAGGACGGCACACCGATCAACCAGCTGTCCCTGATCGCCTTTCCGACCCGGGAGCTGTTTTCGGTCAAGATCGATGAGTTCGATCTGATCATCTTCGACCGCTATGTCCGGCGCGGTGTGTTGCCGATGCTCTATTTCGACAACATCACGCGGTACGTGCGCGACGGCGGCGCCGTCCTGTTGGCTGGCGGGCCTGATTATGCGGAAGGCGGCAGTCTTTACAGAACGCCGCTTGCCCCCATTCTTCCGGCCCGTCCAACCGGAGCCATTTTGGAAGAGCCTTTTTACGCGACCCTTGCCAACCTCGGCGAGCGGCATCCTGTGACCCGGGGCTTGCCGGGCGCCGAACAAGATCCTCCAGGGTGGAGCCGCTGGTTTCGGGTGGTTGATACCGAGTTGGATGGCGGCCAGACATTGATGTCCGGTCCAAGCGAAACGCCGCTTCTGGTTCTGAACCGGGAAGGAGAAGGCCGCGTCGCCATGTTGCTTTCAGACCATGTCTGGCTGTGGGCGCGCGGCTTTGAGGGCGGCGGCCCGCATGTGCCACTGCTGCGGCGTCTTGCCCATTGGCTCATGCAGGAACCAGATCTTGAAGAAGAAGCACTCAATGTGTCCCTACGTGGTCCTGAACTGATTGTCGAAAGGCAAACACTCGGAGAAACGGTCAATGAGGTGACCGTCGTCTCCCCCACGGGGGACAGCTTGGACCTCACCATGACAGAGCAAGAGCCTGGTCTATGGCGCGGTTCGTCACCCGTAACGGAAACCGGCCTCTTTTCCGTTACAGATGGTGAGATGAATGCGCTTATCCACGTTGGCCCACAAAATCCGAGGGAGTACACCAACGTTCTCTCTGATACCGAAGTGCTGTCACCCGTGGCCGATGCGACTGGCGGAGCTGTCCAACGGCTAAGGGATGTCGGCGGTGATATAGATCTCCCGCGCGTCATCTCCATGCGCCAGTCGGCAAGTTACGAAGGCAACGGCTGGATCGGTCTCAAACAAACAGAAGCCAGCCTGTTGAATGGTGTCGACCGGTTCCCGCTCCTCATCGGACTGCTTGGTCTTGCCATCCTTCTGGGCGCCGTCTCAGCAACTTGGTACCGGGAAGGCCGTTAGAGCGTTTCTGGGCAAATCGAAACCGGTTTCCCGGCCGGAAATGCGGCAAAAACGACTGCTTTGAGCACGTTCAGCGATAGCGCTTATATACAACGTGCTCTATGCAGCCTTGCCCTGAACTGCGCCAGTTGGAAGCACTCCGTCCTGCAAGCGCGCAATCAACAGCCTTTGCGGGTCGACCGGGCCCGGCAAGGTGATGCTGCCGAAAGGAACCTGTTCAAAGCCGAATGGGCTGTAATAAGGCGCATCCCCAACCAGCAACACGTACTCGTCACCGGCTGCCTTTGCAGCCTCAAGGGCTGTCCACATCAGCGCCTTGCCCAAACCGCGGTTCTTGAAATCTGGAGACACCGTCAACGGCCCTAATAGCAGCGCGTCGGTCTCACCGATCGTGATGGGGCTCAAACGGACAGACCCTGCAATCCTGGATCCGGATAGGCCGACAAAGGCAAGATCTTGCCTGTGGGGGACGTTCTCACGGATCCTAAAAGCGGTCCGTGCAAACCGGCCAGGCCCGAAAGCTTCTGCTTGCAGGTCTTCAATTGCGGTGTCGTCGGTGGCGTCTTCGAGACGAATGACCCAAGAGGTCTGTTTCATGGGATTGGTTCCAGCTGGCAAAATGTGGCGATTGCGCGCCTGCCGGTATCCCTTTTTGTCGAAGTTATCGGGAATAGGTCAGCCGCGACGGTGCAGACGAGAGTTTCCTCGTCGGCTGGTTCGTCGTCGGAGCATGTGACCTGTGCTCATCAATCCCGAAGTTCCTTACGCGCTGCGCAGGTGGAAGCTGCGTGCGGTTTCAAACAGAGGCTAGCGCGTACCACGCATGGCTCCTGCCGGTCCAGAACTTTTTGACGGGAAAGACCACGTTTTTGCGAGGATCCAATTGTTCACCGGAGAGGGACAGTCCATTCAGTTGATTGAAATTTGCCATCACGGCACAACCTATATCGCAGAACAAACTCCAAGGAGACCGGTATGGGAACGCTCGTCGACGGCGTGTGGCACGATCAGTGGTATGACACCAAATCAACAGGCGGACGGTTCGTGCGCAAGGACGCCGCATTCCGGAATTTCATCACGAAAGACGGGAGCCCCGGCCCAACGGGCAACGGCGGTTTCAAGGCCGAAGCTGGCCGGTACCACCTTTTTGTCTCCTATGCCTGCCCGTGGGCGCACCGGACCTTGATCTTCCGGACCCTGAAAGGCTTGAACGACTACATTTCCGTTTCCGCTGTCCAGCCGCTCATGTTGGAAAACGGTTGGGAGTTTGGGGAAGCAGAGCCGCTCACTGGCGCGAACTACGCGTGGCAGGTCTATGTGAAGGCAGACCCGACCTATTCTGGCCGGGCCACGGTGCCGATCCTTTGGGACAAGCAGCAACAGACCATTGTCAGCAACGAGTCGGCGGAAATCATTCGGATGTTCAACACCGAGTTCGATCACCTGACCGGTTCAACGATCGACTATTATCCGCAAGCCCTGCGCGCTGAGATCGACGCGGTCAATGAGCGCATCTATCACACCGTCAACAACGGCGTTTACAAGTCCGGCTTTGCCACTACACAAGAGGCATACGAGGAAGCAGTTACAGCGCTTTTCGAAACGCTGGACGATCTAGAGGTCCGCCTGTCAAAACAGCGCTATCTCGCAGGTGAGGTCTTGACTGAAGCCGATTGGCGCCTGTTTACAACGCTCGTGCGCTTTGACCCGGTCTACGTGACGCATTTCAAGTGCAACATCCGCCGGATTGCCGATTACCCGAACCTCTTCAATTACTTGCGGGAACTCTATCAGCATCCGGGTGTTGCCGAGACGGTCGATATGGCGACCATCAAACAGCACTATTTCGGCTCGCACGAGACCATCAATCCGCACCGGATCGTGCCGGCTGGGCCGGAACTCGATTTCCTGGCGCCGCATGACCGGGACCGCTTCATGGCGGCAGCTTAACTGAAGATCGGCTCAACGAGCATTTAATGCAAATTAGGCAGGACGACGCGTAACAACCGTTGTCCTGCCTTTGTCCGCCTTTTGCAAACCTATGGGAACGCTTCGTTAACCCATGCAATCCGCGCAGGGCAGCCCCGAAGGAATAACGCTCCTCCTTTGTGCACCACACGCCTATATAAGAGGCAGATTGATGACGATTAGGGCAGCCGATTGCCCACCCCCCAACAACTCAAAGGACAGCGTTATGTTCAAGACACTTTTTCAGAAGCGTCGCCGGAACTACCAGTGGAAACCGGCTATCGACACCAGCAATCCGCGGATCGCTGCATCTCTGACCACGTTCCCGACCAACTGATCAAGCAGTTGTCGGCCAAGTTGGATTCTGTGCCATGTTTGGATTTGTGCATGTAGTCGGAGCCAGCCTCCGCGAAGGTACCCGGACCGGTCAGACCCAGGGTTCAGCCCCTCGGCAGACAAAAATACAAACAAAATCTGCGAAGTAATCTCCTCCCAACGACATTTCGCAGACTATCCGCTTGGCGCCGCTCATTTTTCCTTGACGCGGCGCTTTTTGCTTTGATGATGCGCCTCCATGTTCAGGCTTGCGCATCTCTCCGATCCCCATTTGGGTCCCCTTCCGGACCCCAAGCTCCTTCAATTGTTTTCCAAGCGTTTGCTCGGTTATCTGAACTGGCAGCGCAACCGTTCCAAAATCATGGGCGGCAATCACCTTGAACTATTGGTCGAGGACATGAAGGCGCAAGCGCCGGACCACATCGCGGTGACCGGTGACCTCGTCAACATCGCGCTGCCTCTTGAAATCACCGGTGCCCGTGCGTGGCTGGACGATTTGGGCGCTCCGGATCAGGTTTCCGTGGTTCCGGGCAACCACGACGCCTATGTGCGCGGTGCGGTCAAAAAAGCCCGAACCGCATGGTGGCCTTTTATGCGCGGCGATGGCGAAGACGATGTTCCTTCTGAAAAAGTCGGCTCAGAAGCAACATTTCCTTATGTGCGCAAGCGCGGCGATATCGCGATCATTGGCGTCACCACTGGCCGGGCAACGGCGCCTTGGTTTGCCTCCGGGCGCGTTGGAACAAAACAAAGCCGCCGCTTAAGGGCAATTTTGGAGGAACTTGCGGAAGAAAAATTGTTTCGTGTCGTTCTCATTCACCACCCGCCATTCAAGAACGCAACGAAATGGCACAAACGCCTCTCCGATGCCTCCCGACTGCGGACTGTGGTCAAGCGTGCCGGAGCCGAACTGATCCTGCACGGTCACACGCATATTGATAGTTTTGAAAGTATCGAGGGGCCGGACGGCCCCGTGCCGGTCATTGGCGTGCCGTCAGCAACCAGCGCACCGGGCGGTCACAAACCGGCTGCCCGCTACAATTTATTCTCGATTGCCAGGCAAAATGACGGCTGGACATGCCAGATGGAAGAGCATGGATTTGAAGAAACCGGCGGACCTGTAAAACCACTTTCGCAAAGAGATGTCAGGATCTCTTGATGAGTTAGACGTTGCCTTGCTTGCGCAACGGTCACAAAGGATTTGCGAACCAGGCAAAGCCGACCAGACCGACAATGCCAAGCGCGAGGCCAATACCAAATGCGCCGGCAACAGGCAGCCAAGGTGTGTGGCTCTCTTTGACCCGAACCACTTTTGATTCCATCGCCACCTGACGCAAACGGTTGTTCAGCCAGTCGCCTTCAAGAGCCTTCTCGCGCTCCAGAACACGCTCCGCGATATACTCGGTCAGGCAATCAGCCATATCGTCGATATTGGCTGTTTCCAGAATAACGACCCGGCCGAGCCGTGTGTCTTTCAGGAACCGGTAGGTCCGGCGATCCCCTGCGACGGCTACATGGCTGGTTGCATCAATCCAGAGCCGCGGTGTCGAGCCGGAAATGATCTGCAGGGAAAACTGATCATCATCTTCCGGGATTTCCCGAAAAACATCTTTCAGCTCATCGGCCAGCATGTCGAGCCGGGCACGTTCGGTGTCCTGCAGCTCAACAACCACATCCGAGCGTTCCACTTCGCCCAGCTGCACCTTGCGGATGGCATCGCGCAGGGATCGCATGCGCGTGTGCGGAACCACGTTGTCCTGCATTTCAGCCATTGAGTACCAGCTCCAGTTTTCTCATCGGTTCGACCAAGTCTTAATTGAGTCTTAACCGCGTATGGCTTTGACGCCATTCCTCTTTGCCGGGTATCCACTGCCAATCGCGCAAAGATGGTTAACAAAGGTTAAGCGATATTTACCCTAGAGACCAGCGATCACTGGCTGGTTTGCGCCAACATGTTGCGTTATTCAAAGGGAATTCCGGTTTTTTGGGAGACGCCGGCATGAATGTTGACGGAAAGAAGTACCGGACGATCTGGCTCGCAGAGGACGGTGTCACGGTTGAGATCATCGACCAAACGAAGTTTCCATTTGCCTTTGAGATCATTCAACTGCGCACGATGGCCCAAGCAGTGCATGCGATTCGGGTCATGCAAGTGCGCGGCGCGCCGCTCATTGGCGCAACGGCTGCATATGGCGTGGCACTTGCCATGCGCGAAGACCCGTCTGATATCTCTCTGCTAGCTGCTTGTACCGTGATTCTGGAAACACGTCCTACAGCGGTCAATCTCAACTGGGCACTGGATCGTTGCCGAAGATCCCTGATCAAGGTTCCGCCCGAAAAGAGGGAAGAAGCTGCTTACTCCCTCGCAAATGAGATTTGCGATGAGGATATCGCGATCAACCTTTCGATCGGTATGCACGGCATGGCGTTGATCGCCGCACTTGCCCAGACCAAACGGCCCGGCGAACCCGTCAACATCTTGACCCATTGCAATGCCGGATGGCTGGCAACGGTCGATTGGGGCACTGCGACCGCCCCAATCTACATGGCCCATGACGGCGGTATACCGGTGCATGTCTGGGTGGATGAAACCCGGCCGCGGAACCAGGGGGCCTTCTTGACGGCTTGGGAACTCGGACACCATGGCGTCCCCCATACGGTCATTGCCGACAATGCCGGCGGTCACCTGATGCAGCATGGAGAGGTCGACATTGTCATCACCGGTACAGACCGGACAACAGCCACCGGGGATGTCTGCAACAAGATCGGTACATACTTGAAGGCTTTGGCAGCCAAAGACAACAAAGTGCCGTTTTACGTAGCTCTCCCGTCCCCCACCATCGACTTTTCCCTGTCCGATGGCGTGCGCGATATTCCGATTGAGGAACGCAACGGAGCCGAAGTCAGCTGGATTACGGGCCGCACGGCCAGCGGCGCGCTGGAGACCGTTCAAATTGTCGCAGAGGGCTCGGAGGTCGGCAATCCAGCCTTCGACGTCACCCCCGCCCATCTTGTGACCGGCCTTATAACAGAACGTGGTGTGCTGGAAGCAAACCGGCAAGCCATTGCCGAAGCATTTCCAGAACGGATCAAAAAGAGTGCTTGATCGCAGTCTTGGCAGCCAGTCCTAACCCGTTAGGCAAGGAACATGCGGCGCGGTTTCAGTAGCATATAGTCCGAGCCCCCGCGGATCATCCGCCACCTCAATGGCCCGTTTATAGGGTTTGAAACCACAGGACTGATAAAACCGAAGTGCTTGGGGACTATCCGCCGTACAAGTATGCAACCACAGACGTTTTGTTTCAGGCCGCGACCAGGCCATCTCTACCGCTTGTGCCATCAGCCACCGGCCAACACCGCCACCAATAGCGCTTGGCACCAGGCCAAAATAGGCGAGTTCGACATTCTCCGGATCAGCGTAGTTCAGCTCCAGCGTGCCCACCGGCTTGCCATCAAGGACGGGCAGATAGTTTTCGCGCGCTGGCTCCGCCAGAAGCGTTTCCAGATCCGCGTCCGGCTTTACCAAACGCCCAAACCAGATCCACTCTTCTCCAACTTCCCGGAACAGTGCCTTGTACTCTGAAGCCATCGGAGACGGCCAGGCCTTCAAGGCCACATCAGAGCGCTGTGGAGCAAGCGCTTTTGAAGGCTTCTCGATCATTTCCAGGTAGGTGACAACAACGGCAATTTTTGTGTCGGGGATCTCCGTATAACCGTCGAGATCCAAAATCGGGTTGCTCATGAAAACTCCAAGGAGAAACAATACACACCGTGCGTGTATCAGCGGATGAATCTCTAGCCAAACAAAAGTTCACGGGAATGACGAGAAACCAATGCGTCGCCATTCTGCAACTCTTTAGGCAAGTGAAGGCAAGCTGTTCATAAAGGCTGCATAGCGCACTGATCCTTGTATCAAGACAGCAGAAGTTAACTCGCCATTAACCATGTTTTGTGAAGGTCGACGCGTATCCAGGAGAGATGCGCAATGCCCAAGGTCGGAAACTACATTCAACGCGATTACCACAGCCGCTTCAGTTCGAAGCGCAAATCCCGTTGGAAGAGTTACAACCAAGCTTGGTCGCAAAAACGCTCTAACTCGCTGCAGAAATCACAAGCTCTCAAATTGCAGCTCTCTTCTTCCATAACGAACATTACGGTTGCAAACGGCGTGCAACAAGCCCGGTTCTTCCTCCAGAACGCTGCGGCCCCACAGTCAACCTATGCAAGCCCAACCGCTGTGGCCGCGCGGATCAACGTTCTCGTATAAGATTTCTAGATCGAGCCGATGGTTTTTAGCTTGATGCGCGGATGAACTTCGCCTTGGCTCATGACCGTCGTATGCGCCCGGAACCGTTCCACAATCGACCGGACAAATGGACGTGTCTGCGGCGAAGTCAACAGCACCGGAACCTCACCCTGTTGGGCTGCCTCTTCAAAGGCATCGCGCACCACTCCGACGAACTCCTGAAGCTTGCTCGGCTGCATCGCCAGCTGACGGTCGTCTCCCTCACCGATGATGGCCTCCAGGAACGCCTGCTCCCATTGAGGGGACATAGCGATCAACGGGAGGTACCCGCCAGCAGCAAGGTTGGCTGCGCAAATCTGGCGGCCAAGCCGTGTGCGGACATGCTCAGCAATCGTATCCGTGTTGCGGGTCATTCCAGAGGCTTCCGAGACCCCCTCCAGGATCGTGCCGAGATCGCGTACCGAAATCCGCTCGTTCAACAGCGCCTGCAGCACACGCTGAATACCGGACACGGTGATCTGGGACGGAATAAGATCTTCAACCAGCTTGGCTTGCTCGCCCTTCAGTTCTTTCAGGAGTTTTTGAACATCACCATAGGTCAGCAGTTCACTGATGTTGTTCTTGATCGTCTCGGTCAGGTGGGTCGACAAGACGGTCGCCGGGTCCACAACAGTGTAACCACGCAAGGAAGCATCTTCGCGGTATTGTGCCTCGACCCAGGTCGCCGGCAACCCGAACGTCGGCTCAGTGGTGTGAGTGCCCGGAAGTTTCACCTGCCCGCCCGCCGGGTCCATGACCATGAAGTGGTTCGGGTAGAGCAGACCGCGGCCCGCCTCGACTTCCTTCACCTTGATCACATAGTCGTTTGCGCCAAGCTGGATATTGTCGAGGATGCGGACCGGCGGCATGATCACGCCCATGTCGCCAGCTATCTGACGCCGGAGAGCCTTGATTTGCTCGGTCAGGACATCCGAGTCACCGCTCGCCTTGCCGTTGATCAGTGGCAACAGCGCATAGCCAAGCTCGATACGCAGTTCATCCATCTTCAGCGCGTCGGTGATCGGCGGCTCGGGCGGCGGCGGCGGCGCTTCCTCGATTGCCTTGACCACGGCGGCCTTGGCCTCTTCCTTTTTCTTGTTTGCTCCGACCTGATAGGCGAGATACGCGGCACCCGCTGCAAGACCCAGGAACGGGATCATCGGCATGCCCGGCAAGAGCGCCAGCACCACCATCACGGCAGCCGACATGCCCAGCGCCTTGGGGTAGCCTGTAAACTGGCTTGTGAGCGCCTTGTCGGCGGCTCCATGAACCCCGGCTTTGGAAACAAGCAGGCCGGCAGCAGTGGACACGATCAATGCCGGAATTTGGGAAACGAGACCGTCACCAATGGTCAGAAGCGTGTAGTTGTTGGCTGCTTCCGAGAAGGTCAGCTCCATCTGCGCGACACCGATGAAAATGCCGCCCAGAATGTTGATAAATGTAATCAGAAGGCCCGCGATTGCATCCCCGCGGACGAACTTCGAAGCACCGTCCATCGCCCCGAAGAACGAACTTTCATCTTCCAGCGCCTTACGTCGAGCTTTGGCCTCCGATTCATCAATAAGCCCGGCAGACAAATCAGCGTCGATCGCCATCTGCTTGCCCGGCATCGCGTCCAATGTGAAGCGGGCTGCGACTTCCGCGATACGGCCCGAACCCTTGGTGATGACGACGAAGTTCACGATCACCAGGATCGCGAACACGATAATCCCGATGACGAAATTGCCACCCATCACCAGGTTGCCGAACGACTGGATGACATTTCCTGCAGCAGCCGTGCCTTCATGGCCGTTTGCCAGGATCAGCCTGGTGGACGCAATGTTCAGGCCGAGCCTCAACATTGTCGCGATCAAAAGAACCGTTGGGAAGGACGAGAACTCAAGCGGTTTTTGAATAAAGAGACCCGTCATCAAGACGAGCACGGAAAAAATGATCGAAACCGCTAGAAACATGTCCAGCATCACCGGCGGCATCGGCAGAATGAGGAGCGTCAGGATCACCAGAATACCGGTCGCAAGGCCGATATCGCCCTTGCGAAGGGTATCAATTATTTCATGAACGCTCGGGAAACCGGAAACGGCAGCACCGGATGGCGCTCCGGAAGCGCCCTCCTGCCCGGTATTTGGTCCGGTTGGACCGCCACCACCTGCTGCTGTGTCTGACATTTACGGCTTAGATCCCATTCCAAACTAACGCAATAAGCGGCTGCCTCCGTGCAGGCGCGCTTGTTGATTATCCCCGAGCCTCGCCCGGACTTGGCACTTGAACACCCTCATCCGTGTACTGATTCAACTTGTTGCGAAGCGTGCGGATGGAGATCCCGAGGATCTTGGCCGCGTGGGTCCGGTTCCCCAGACAGTGGTCCAGAGTATCCAGGATCAGATCCCGTTCCACATCCGCAACGGTGCGCCCAACAAAGTTGCGCGTGACAGCCTCGGCTGTCTGTGCGGCCCGCTCGGCCGGACCTCGCGAAATGCTCAACGGTGTGCCGTCCGGCATGCGAATGGCTTCCACACCGATCTCATTACCGCTCGCAAGCAGAATGGCGCGATGCATGGTGTTTTCCAGTTCACGAACATTGCCCTGCCATTGATTGGACATCAGGGCCTGCCGCGCTTCCAGAGAAAGCTGGCGGATCTGAACGCCATTCGCCTCCGAATAATGAGCAATGAAGAACTGTGCCAGCTCCATGATATCGGCTGGGCGCTCCCGCAGAGCCGGAAGTTTCAGATTAACAACGTTCAAGCGGAAGAGCAGGTCTTCCCGGAAACTTCCCGAGCGAACACTCTCTGCAAGATCACGGTTCGACGTCGCCAGAATGCGGATATTGACGGGAACCGGCCGTGTACCGCCAACACGATCAATTACGCGTTCCTGGATCGCCCGCAACAGCTTTGCCTGCAGACGGACATCCATTTCCGAGATTTCATCAAGAAGAAGCGTGCCGCCGTCCGCTTCCTCGAATTTGCCGATCCGGCGGGCAACTGCGCCGGTGAAAGCCCCCTTCTCGTGACCGAACAATTCGGATTCAAGAAGATGTTCTGGAATGGCTGCGCAGTTGATCGAGATGAACGGCTTTGACGCGCGGTTCGAGCATTTGTGCACGTGACGGGCGATCACTTCTTTACCCGTCCCCGATTCCCCCGTGATTAAAACTGATGCCTCGGATGGTGCCACTTGTTCAGCAAGCTTTACAACCGACGCCATGGCGTCATCACGGTAAATCAGATCACCACGATCCTGAGCGACGGCAGAAAGTACAGCTGCAATCAGCTCCGGATCCGGCGGCAGGGGAATGTATTCCTTGGCACCTGCGCGGATAGCGGAGACCGCCGCTTGCGCATCTGTCTCGACGCCACAAGCAACAACGGGTACATGGACCCGCTCCATCTGCAGCTTGGCGATCAGACCTTCTATATCGAGGTGAACTTCAACCATCAAAAGATCGGCGCCACGGCCGGACCGCAGGACTTTCAACGCGCCTTCGACATCATCGGCATGCGTGACCTGAGCACCGCGTTGCATGGCGATTTTTGACGCTGCAGTGAGCTGGCCGCCCAATGTTCCGACAATCAACAGACGCATACGATTCCTCTTTTATCGATCGGTCTTGATGATTTCCGTCATGGTCACGCCGAGTTTGTCCTCAACGAGAACAACCTCTCCGCGCGCCACTAGGCGATCATTCACATAAATATCGATGGCTTCCCCGACTTTGCGGTCGAGTTCCAACACCGTCCCGGACGCGAGCTTCAGCAAGTCCGACACATGCATTTTCGAGTGCCCCAAGACCGCTGAGATCCTGACAGGCACATCGAAAACGGCTTCAAGATCTGCCGCTGACTGAGGATTATGAACCTCCTCGGCCTCTCCGGCCCGATCCGGCGCTTCCAATTCATCCAGAGGGATGTTGGTGTCTTGTTCGTCACTCATGCCTCAGTGTCTTTCTCAGATGCTCCATCGGCCTTCGGAGCCGGTTTCGGAGAGCGCCCCGCTTTCAAATACGCGCGGATGCTGCCATCAATTTCAGCTTCAAGAGCTTTGCGGTCCCGCCGAATGCCGCCATCCGCCCATTCGATGTGGCAATCGCCTCTGGCAATCTCCGGCTCGCCAAGAATGACCAGACGCCCCTCAAAACCCTTTTCATGAATGATGGGGTCGACCTTGGCCTTCAGTGCTTCCACATCCCGCTCAGCTACGCGAATGACGAGATGGGGTGCCCGCCGCAAAGGACCCAAACATTCTGACACCAAAGCAACAGTTTCGGCCAGTGGTTGCCGGGCAATCAGATGGGCACAGAGGCGTCTAGCCACAAGAAATGCAAGGCTGATTGCATCCTGCTCCTGTTTGGTAACAGATTCATCGATGGTTTCCAGCACGCGGCCAACAGCCGCCACCAGATGTCCAACCTCTTCGGTCAACAACGTCTCTTGTTTGGTTTGCAGGTCTGTAAGTGCTTGAACCCGCCCTTCTTCAAATGCCTGCGCCTTTGCCTTTTCAAGTAGGGCCTTGTGATCAGCAACCGGCATCATCGGAATTTCCGGCTTCGGCGGCTCAACGACCTCGGGCTCTTCCGGCTCCGCGAAGTCAGTGTTGAACAGAAATTTCGACGGGTTCGTCATTGTGCCCAATCTCGTATATGTCCCTGTCTGTTGCCGCATTAGTAGATGATCTCTTCATCGCCCTTAGATTTCGAAATCATGATCTCACCCTTTGCGGCCAGATCCTTGGCCTGATTGACCATTCCCGTTTGGGCATCGTCCACATCACGCAAACGAACTGGCCCCAAGGCCTCCATGTCGTCCTGCAACAGTTTCGCAGCTCGCGAAGACATGTTGCCGAAGAAGAACTCGCGCGCTGTATCCGTTGACCCCTTGAGGGCGATCGCCAACTGATCTTTCTCAACATGCCGCAACAAGGTTTGAGCACTTGCCGCATCCAGCTTGAGCAGGTCGTCGAATGTGAACATCAAGGTCTTGATGCGATCTGCGGCCTCACGATTGTCTTCTTCCAGAGCTGCCAGAAAGCGGGCCTCGGTTTGGCGGTCGAAGTTGTTGAAGATGTCCGCCATCATTTCATGGCTATCACGCCGGGACGTATTCGTCAGGTTGGACATGAACTCCACGCGCAACGTCTGCTCGACCTTCTCCAGAACCTCTTTCTGAACCGCATCCATGCGCAGCATCCGACTGACGACCTCAAGCGCAAGTTCTTCCGGTAAAATGCCCAGGACACGTGCCGCGTGATCGGAGTTGATTTTCGAGAGCACCACCGCGACGGTCTGCGGGTACTCATTCTTCAAATAGTTCGCCAGGACGTTTTCCTGCACGTTGGAGAGCTTCTCCCACATATTCCGGCCTGCAGGACCCCGGATCTCCTCCATGATCACCGAGACCTTGTCGCCAGGCAGGAACGTTGCAAGCAGCCTCTCTGTGGCATCAACGTTTCCGGTGAGCGCACCTTTCGAGCTGATACGGCGAACGAAGTCCTTGAAGAGGTCTTCAAGCATGTTCGGCGTTACCGGTCCAAGGTTTGCCATGGCAGCAGACACTTGCCGAACTTCAATCTCATCGAGCTTATCCCAAATCGGAGCCCCATGAGATTCACCGAGAGCAAGCAGCAAAACTGCCGCCCGCTCTGCGCCTTTCAGCTCGCGCTCTTCCTCATCAACGCTAACAGTAAGATGTTGCTGTAGCTGATCGCTTGCCATTACGCTGCCTGCTCATCTAGCCAACCACGGACGATGTTCACGGCCTCGGTCGGATGATCCTGAATCATTTCACCAACCTTGGCGATGGAGCTGGCTTGCAATGCCCCTTCCTGTTTCGCCTGCTCCAGCCACTCGATCACAAATTCATCTTCTTCCTCTTCTTCCTGCGGCACTTCGCTGTCAGCGACCAATGTTCCATCCGGACCGATCACCAGCTCCTGCGGCTGCCGCTCTTCCGGTGTCACGATCCGGCGCAGAAGCGGACGAACGACGAAGAGGAGCAGCAGGATTGCGATCAGGAACAGCACTCCGAGCTCCGCGAACCGCATGATATCGGAGCGGGTAAACTCAAAGAGACCGTCTGCTTCTGCGATGTCGAGTTCCGGCGGCAGAGCAAACTGAAGGTTGATCACCTCAACAACATCGCCGCGGGCCTCATCATAGCCAACAGCCGACCGGACAAGAACGGCAATGCGATCGAGAGCTTCCTGCGCACGCGGCGTATAGACCGAATTGCCATCCTCATCAGTCTGGTAAGTACCATCAACCAGAACAGCGACCGAAAGGCGGGTGATACGCCCGGCTTCCACGACTTCGGTGCGTGTGGATCTGGAGATCTCGTAATTTACGATCTCTTCAGTCAGTGACGAGGTATCTTGTTCGCCTGCCTCGTTGTTCTGGTTGGCGTCCGCATTCGGGAGTTCGTTTCCGACCGTGACCTGACCATCCTGGCGTGTGCTGGATGTCGCTTCTTCCTTCGACTGGGTCGAGCGGACGACCTGGCCTTCCGGATCAAAGGTCTCTGTCGTCTCTGTCAGACGATTGAAGTCGATGTCAGCGTTCACACGAACCCGGGCGCGGCCAGGCCCGACAATAGAATTCAGAATCTCTTCAACCTGATTGCGCAGCCGGCTTTCGATAGCGGTCGATCGCTCCTGCAGCCGGGCGGACACCATGCCTTCATCATCGCTGCTTGCGCCAGACGCCAGCAAACGGCCGGACTCATCAACGATGGACACCTTGTCCGGGTCCAGCCCATCAACGGCAGTGGCCACAAGATGTTGGACCGCACGGATTTCGCCTGGCCCCAGGCCACCACGCACGTTCAAGACGATTGAAGCCGACGGCGGACGCCGGTCACGTTGGAACAGTTGGCGCTCAGGGATCACGAGATGAACACGCGCCGAGCGGATCCGGTCGAGTGAGCTGATCGTGCGGGACAACTCGCCTTCCATTGCCCGCAGGTGGTTGATGTTCTGGACGAAACTTGTGGCGCCGAGGGTGTCGGACCGATCGAAGATCTCGTACCCGATGGAACCACCCGTCGGGAGACCTTCAGCGGCGAGCTGCATGCGCAAACGGGCGACCTGCTCCTGAGGCACCATGATGGTCGCGCCTTCCCGGGCCAGCTGGAACTGCACGCCCTGGCTTTCCAGCTGCGAGACGATCGCCGCAGAATCTTCAAGCGTCAGCTCATTGTAGAGCGTTGTCATCTGCGGGGCAGTCACCCGGAAGATAATAAACGCAAAGACACCGACCAGAATGGCGGCGACGGCCCCCATCGCCGCAATCCGCGCTGGTCCCAGTGTTTTTATGAATTCAATAAGTCCGTTCACGAATGCCCGCCCGCATCTTTCGCCTGCCACTTGCCCTTATCGGCAGAGTCGGCAAATCACGCCATGCCTCTGATGGGCAAAATTTGCCGCTCAGAGGGTTAACAAGAAGTTAACAAAACATTATCAACGGACATGAGTTGGCGGTTTTCTGCGAATTTCGCTAAGGCATTTTGCAACTGAAGTGGGGAAAAACTGCCCACCCCATTAACCTTTGGATAAGTATAACGCGAAGCCGGGCAGCAAAAAAGGCCGGCGAGGCCGACCTTATCGAACCGCTCTTCGCGGTCGTTTGTATTTCTGGCCGTCAGACCATTAATTTCGGTACTGCTGTATCCGCGTTGCGCGGAGCCCTGCCAATCCATGCTTTTCAATCGAGCTCTGCCAGGACAGAAACTCTTCGACCGTCAGAGTGTACCTCTGACACGCCTCCTCGAGGGATAGAAGACCGCCCCGCACTGCAGCTACCACTTCCGCCTTTCGCCGGATGACCCAGCGCTTGGTGGAGGTAGGTGGAAGATCCGCAATCGTGAGCGGGCTCCCATCCGGGCCGATGACATATTTTACACGCGAACGAATTTGTTCGGTCATTGTACTCTCACACTAACCATGACCAATGTGAATTCGAGACTACACAATGACGCTTAACAAACGACTAAAGCAATATTTGACTTTTATTAACTATAATATTTGGATTCTGTGAATGATATTTAGGGAATGGTGAATTCATTACTTCAAAAACAAGTTAAATTCATTAGCCTTTGTTAACCATAAGCTCCCTGTCATGCAATTTGCAATGCAATGCGCCGAAACGCGCTCAAGATGCAAAAATGCCGGACATCAGTTTCCCCCGACACCCGGCAAACCATTAGTGAACTTCAAAAAAACTGCTTAGCCACCAAGATCAAATAGACCGTACGGACTTCACCGCGCTTACCGGAACTGAGAGCTCCCCAATCCTTAAGAACGGAACCGCTCCGCTAAAGTCTACCTCGTCAACGACACCCGAGACCTCGATGGAGGCGGGCTCGGCATTCCCCGCGCTGTCACTTACATCCAACTGGATCGTGTAGGCCCCCTTGGATGCCGTGCCGCCCAAATCAGTGGTCCCATCCCATGTGTACGTGCCACCGCCCGCCTTGAGCTCGATTTCCCCGGTGTAAACCGTCTGCCCGGCATCATTCAGAATTTCAACGGTCCCGGTCGCGTCCTCGAGGACATCATACTTCCAACTGGCCTGACCATTATCAAACATCGCCGTCCCGCCTGCGGCCGTCACTTCCGTGCCGATGTAATTCACGTAGGCCGATGACTGATTGCTGGAAAGCAAACTGATCATCTCTTCGAGGTTCTTGTTCGTTTGAATCGACTGCTCAACATTCGAATACTGAACGAGCTGATTGGTGTACTCCGCAGAGTCGAGTGGATCCAATGGATCCTGATTCTGAATCTGCGTGGTGAGCATACTCAGAAACAGCTCATAGTTTGCCGACAAACCAGCTTCGCTCGACTGGGTACTGGATTGGCTCGACGATTGTGTCGCCGCATTGGTGCTGCTTGTACTCGGTGAAAAAAAGGTCATAACACTCTCCTCAGGCACTCATGGTGCCCGTTAAATCCTTACATCCAGGCCGCCGCGCTGCTCTGCCAGCGTCATCCTGAGAAGTTGCACATCCATTGCCTCGTCCGTCGTGGCATTCCCGTCGCCATCCGCTCCAGTATTAGCAGAGCCGGATTGCCCATTTTGCTGCCCCCGGTCGTCTTGGGATGCAAATTGCTGCCCGGGCCCTTGCTTCAGCGAGAACTGCAAATCATTTGAATTGGCGTTCAATCCAGCGGCTTCGAGCGCCCGCTCCAAACCGCGCTGATCCCGCAGGAACATGTCGAGCGTTTCCGGACGCTCCACAATCAGATGCGCCTGAACACTGCCATCCGCCGCGACCTTCATGTTGACATCGACTCTCCCGAGCTCGGGAGGATCAAACCGCATCTGAAACCGTGTCTGCGCGTTTTTCAGGTTCCGTGCCATCTCGACGGCAACCTGAGAGGCCAGCTGAGAGCTTTGCGCCTGGTTTGGTGTCTGCAGGGCCTCGGTGCGGGCAGCTCCCTGCATATCGCCGCCGCGCAGTGTCGCGGTGAAATCAAGATCCGCGCCCAGCTCCGCTTCAAAAGCAGATGCAGGCAGAACTTCATCCACAACGATCTCATTTGAAAGAGCTGCTGCCGGGATAGCCGCCTGCTGGCCGGATCCGGTGCCGTTCTGTGTGGTGACCATCTGCGGTTGACCGCTGCCAAGCCCCGGCATTTGAGGCATCGCGGCATTCGCCAAAGGAGCTTTCGCACCCGCGAATGAAACGTCTCCGGCTGGCCGGCGCTCCAGACGCACTGGTTCACCGTCGACCTCAACAATCAGGTCATCAAGCCCCAAATCCACGCCACCGGCCTCCGCTATTGCTGGCTGCGAGACAGCGGGGTTCGTCGGCCGGTTTGAAACGGCAACCGGCGTCACAGGAGGCTGTGCGCTTGCTGCCGGAGCCGGTTGCGCTTGAGGCATCGACGGGGTCACCGGCGCAGGTCTTGCAACCTCCGGCGCAGCTGGTTGACGAAGACTTGCCTCATCCTGCGTCGCAGACACCTCTGCGGTCAGTGAAGCCAATACAGGCTGATTATTTGCTGCAGAAGAAATCCCTGGCTGTGCGTTGATTTGTGCGCTGCCCTGAGTGGACATGTTCAGAGGCTTTGCAACAGGCTCTTTGGACCCGGCGGCCTGCGCTGCAGCTTGAGCCCTCGCCGCTTGTTGAAGCGGATCGAGAACTTCGCCGGAAGCATCAGCCTGAGCAACCGGTACGTTTTGCGGTGCCGCTTGAACCATGACGGACTGCGAGCGCAACTCCGGCGGCAAACTCACCTGCCATCGCCGCTGCTTTGGCTCAATGATCGGCGCATCACTTTTCAGGCTGAGACCGTCCTCAGCGGCAGATGATGGTGATAGCGGCTTTACCGGATCGGCAGCCTTAACCACCGTTGCTGCCGCTTTTCCCTCCTGCCCAGCCACACCATCGACAGCACTCTCAACCTGCTGAGCGATGATCGGCTGACGGTGTACCGGAAGCGGGAGATCAGAGACATCCTGTGAAGAGCTTGCAGGGGTCGCATATGACACCCCGGCTGGAGATGGCGCACCAGCGCCCCCTATTCCAGCAGAACCCACTGCGGACGCAAAACCGGGCTTGCCGGCACCACCTGCGGTCGCAGCAACGGCCTCGCCCTGAACATCACCACCGTTGCTTCCAGCAGCAGCTGCATCGCTGCCAGCGGCGGAACGAACAAGTGGAAGGCCCGCCTCTTTAAGCAAGCCGCCATCTTCAGTCGCAGGGTCAAGTGCAGCACCATTTACGACAGGGGTTTCACCAGCAGCAGCCTGCCAAATCTCCCCCAAGCTCCCAGGAACGGCAGCACCGGGGTCATCTGCCAGGACGGCACCGGCCTCCAGCGCCTCGTCACCCGCTGCAGCTTCTGCGCTCACAACAGCGTCGCCAGCAAGCTCTGCCGCATCGGCCTTCAGCGCATCCAGGTTCGGTGCCGACTGACCGCTAGAGACAGCGCCGCCTTCTTGCGAAACACTGTCAGGCGCCAATGCCTGCAGGGTCTCCTGAAGATCATCCGAAAACTGCCGAAACCCGTTCTCGGCTTTCCCCATGGGCCCAGCAACACTCGCACCGCCACGATTGGCAGGCGAAGAAGCGGCAGTCGTATCGGTCATCAATCCAAAAGGCAGCACAAGAGCACCTCAATAAAATTTGCCCGCAATTGGGCAGACAGCGTCACGAAATGAGAAAGCAAACCTCGGGCCAGTTTCAAAAACCCAATCAAGGCATTGAATCTCATAGCATTTGAACCCTGCACACCTGGCACCGACCAGCCATAACGCGGCAAGCTTTGCCGCTCCGGCAATGCATGCCGGGTGCGCACGGCTCGCAATTGGCAAGCAACGTCCTTATCTGTATAGTGCGCCCAATTGGAATTGACCCGAGGAAACAAGCGTTTCCCGGCTGACCGGACGCGGCGCTTACTGAACGCCTGTGACCGGCAGGGCCCGAACTTTCTGAAAGTGCCTTTGAACATGTTGAACAGTCTGGATCTTCCCGGCCGCCCCGAAGACACGCGCGTGGTCGTTGCCATGTCCGGCGGCGTGGACAGTTCCGTCGTTGCCGCGCTGATGCACGCCGAAGGTTATGATGTTATTGGTGTGACCTTGCAGCTCTATGACCATGGCGCCGCCGTCGCCAAAGCAAAGTCATGCTGTGCCGGCGTCGACATCCATGACGCACGCCGCGCCGCCGAAAAGATCGGCATCCCGCACTACGTGCTCGACTATGAAAGCCGTTTCAAGGAACAGGTTATGGACCGGTTTGCCGACAGTTATATCGCCGGCGAAACCCCCATTCCCTGCGTCTCCTGCAACCAGACCGTCAAGTTCACCGACCTGCTGAAAACGGCAAAGGATCTTGGCGCGGACGCCTTGGCCACCGGCCACTATGTTCGCTCGGCAGCCAAGGGCAACAAGCGCGCACTCTTCCGCCCGACTGACCTTGACCGGGATCAGAGCTACTTCCTGTTTGCCACAACGCAGGAACAGTTGGATTTCGTCCGCTTTCCACTCGGCGGCATGCCGAAATCTCAAGTCCGTGCCCTTGCCGAAGAGTTCGGGTTGTCGGTTGCCAACAAGCCTGACAGTCAGGACATCTGCTTCGTGCCGAACGGCGACTATGCCGCGGTGATCCGAAAGCTGCGGCCAAACGCTGCCGAACCGGGCGAGATTGTCCATATGGACGGCCGGGTCCTGGGTGAACACAACGGCATCATCCACTTCACAATCGGCCAGCGCCGAGGCATTGGCGTGGCCACGGGAGAGCCGCTTTATGTGGTGCGCCTTGATGCGGACGAACGCCGCGTGATCGTGGGGCCGCGAGAGGCTTTGGCAACACACACGATCCTGCTGCGCGAAATGAACTGGATCGGCGATCAGCCGCTCGATGAAGGGGACGAGATCGAGGTCTTTGCCAAAGTCCGCTCCACCCGCCCGCCGGCCCCGGCGACCTTGCGGATATTGAACGGCAAGGCCTTTGTTGATCTTGCCAACGGCGAAACGGGTGTCGCACCCGGTCAGGCGTGCGTTTTCTTCGACAGCGACGACGAAATGGCCCGCGTCCTCGGTGGCGGCTGGATCCACAAGACCGAGCGCACCGGCACTTGGGCGGTGGATTTTCCACAAGCGCAAGCCCCGGTTTCTGCCGCCTGAACGGCGCTCAAAAAGAATGCGCGCGGGCAAGCATTCAACGCTTGACGCCTGCGCGCAGCCTCACTATAAGCTCCCCCACATCGCAGCGCTTTGAACAAGAAGCCGCTGACCGGATGGCGGGGTAGCTCAGGTGGTTAGAGCAGCGGAATCATAATCCGCGTGTCGGGGGTTCGAGTCCCTCTCCCGCTACCACTTCTCCCGATAAATTTCTGACAGTTAGATCTCACACGCTACAAGTCCATCTGCATGTAGAAAGCCCGGGGCGCCATCCTGAGCTGTAGCGCGCAAGTTCATTTGGCAAATCGCGCAACTTCATTTGGCACCCGTTTTTTTTTGCGAATGAAGATGATTTGATGTTTGAGTCCGCCATTTTTGTGTGCCGACTTCGGCGTTCAATGAGACGCTGTAGCCAGCCTAAAGCCGGCAATCGGCGATGCTTTTGCCCAAGACCAAAATCGGTATTGACTCTACGCATCGCAGGCACAGTTTGATACTCATAAGGTCGACAATGGTGCAAATCTAACTAGGTCTTCATTCACGCCATAGTCGGAAAATCGGTTTCGCTCTACCTCTGGCGTCTTGTAAAAGCTTATCGTCCACCTCGCTGTAACAGGAACCTTTTTTGCCATCTCAGCGAAATACAGGGCGTCAACATCGGCGAGAGAGTGACCCAAGATAAAGACATCGCTCACCCCCAAAAGACGGTCGAAGAATGCCTGATTTAGGGTAAGGATTTTCTCAGTTGGCTTGAATGTATCCGCGAAATATTCATCGATGAGGCGGTAGCCTCCCGCAAAACGGGTATCAGTGCCTTCATCAACCAGCCTTGATAGTACTTCGTCCCCCTGCTTTTCCCATCCATGCCCGAGAACTATCAAGGAATCGGAATTAGCGGCGCTTCCGTGAATATGCAGCACCTGGTCAGGAGAAACGCCATAAAGTGACTGCAAGGTGGACGTGTAGTTGAAGTTTAGGAACTTAGCGCTCCGGTCAATGCAATTGACTAGCGGAACGGTTCCTGGCGACGGAATTGGCAAGCCCCTTATCCAGCTTGCGAAATGCCTTCGCATGGTTCGTGAAAGGCCGTCCACGATCTGCTCGATCTCATACTCAAAATCGTGATGATAGGCTTCGCTCCAGTCTTCAGCACCGTAAGGAACGAGAAAGTTCTGTGCGTAGTCAATGACGTGGTCCGAGTCGAAGCTTGCCAAGCGTTCTTCGAAACAATTCCAGAAGTCCTTATCGACGAATAGGTAGTCACGGATCAGCTCAGAGACTCTTGGGTCGATACCCTCAACGTATCGGCCGAAGTCGCTGTACTGGGACGGTATCCCATGATGCAGATCGAAGCCGTTGCCTATCACGAAAAGCCGATCAGTCACGGAGTCCTCCAGTAAAATTGCTAAACTTGGTCCGGAGTGCAGCAGTCGATGATCGTCCAGCCGCGACCCACCAATATGTCGAGCTCCCCCTCTACGAATGCATCCTTGCGCATCGCGAGACAAAGGAGGTGGGTCGGGCGAGTCATTGCAATATAGTGGAGTTTCAGCCGCCCAAGAATACGAGGGCCTTCTGCGACTTGCCTACCCCTGCGATTTATCGAAGAGCCTCGGCTACAGTGCGCGGCATGATCAATCGCTTCTGTTTGCGGATGTCAGCGAGCGCGCCATCTTCAAGCGTCTTCTGTTTGGCGCGGACCTAGGCGATCGTTGCGGCCGGGTCGAGACCAGTGAGCATCGGATTGACCGCTTGCCCGAGATAGGTTTCTCCATCGGGCTCAAAGAGCCAGACCCGGCCGAGATCTTCAGGGTCGTGGCGGACAAGAACATCCCGGCCGGGCATGACATCGCCGGTGTAATAGAATTCACCGTCGATCCGGATGCCCTGATTGGTGGCACGGCGCTTGCCATCCTGGCCGGCGACCGGCGCTAAAAGAACGTCGAGAGCTGCCAGATCGCCGACAGCCCGGATTGGGCCAGACCACGCAGCTGCGACTTCAAACGGCGTCTTGCGTTTCAGGTCTTCGTGCGGTGTGTGGGCATATTGCTCCTCTGCCCATCGATCCGCCTCGCGTTGAAGTTCCATTGCGGACAGCATGACGTTGAAGAGCTTGGCATCGTCTGTGCCGAGCCGCGCTGAGAACGCCTTGCGGGCTTCGATGATCTTGCGATCGGCAACCGAGTGACCAACAAACCCGGGAAGGGTCGCGGCGCAATCGCGTTGGAAGGTACCGATCACACGCTCGACCGTTCCCTTTTGCTCAGGCGAATAGGGCGCAGAAAAATCCTGCTCGATGCCAAGTGCGTCCAGCAAGCGAACCGTTGCATGGGCGGCAAAATCAGAACCGTTGTCGGTCTTGATCAGTTCCGGCACGCACCAGGCAATGAGGCATTTGCGGATCAAGAGGCCAACGGCGGAAGCACGCGGTGTGCTGGTGACGAGGATGCAGTTATCGTTACTTCCAGGTTTGTAGTTTTGTCGAGTTGAGCTGCTCATTCTTTGGAACGCTCCGAAGAGCCTCAGTTGCTTCACCGGTTTCACGTTACAGATGAGGCATTCGCTGCATTCTGCTCCCTCTGATTGAAAACAGCTTTTGTCGTTCCGACATCGATAGGTAGACAAGAACGGTGCAAGCAACAATTTTGGTCTGTTATTATCGTGTGATGACGACGATAAACACCGCTGCCTTCCCGCCGCCGTCAACGGAGGCAGGAAGGAAAATCCGTAAGATACTAACTATTGATATGATTTACCAAACCACGCTCGTACTAGGTTCCGATTCGACTGGTAAGCTGCTTGGCGAACTCGTCTAGAGCAGGCTTGGCGACGGCGTCCAATGCATTGTTGGTGGCTTCCGCTATGTCTTTCGCATTGGCGGATGTACCAGTCTCCTGGACATTTACGGAGACCATGACGGCGGAGGCAGTTACAGGGGGCATCGGGATCAACGGCGTCGCACTCGCACACAATTGCGGCGCTCCTGCAGTAAATGTGCACCCATTGACCTTTTCCTGACCGAATTTCAGTGAACCGCTCGACACAGCAACCGCACCGACTTCGCGGACCGAGCGAAAGCCGGTTTTGCTGTCGGTCGTAACTGCGTGAACCGCAAGCGCGATATCGACCTGCACCGTGGCTGGCACATTTGCGGTTTCCTTGGCGGTCCATGCGATGGAATTGTCGAGCCAGTATACCTTTGGAACTAGTACGGACGCATTTCCGTGGTCATGCTTTTCGAGGATGGTGATGAGCCCCGGGGCTTTCGTATCCCGATCAATCCTTGTCACAACGACACATTTTACGCGAGCCCAGTTGACGCCGGTATTCCTGGATTGAACAAGACGAACGCTTCCGGATTTCTGCGACGCCCTAGCGATCTTTTCCGCTTTTGCCGCAATGCTTTCCTTGATCGCGTCGAAAGCAGCGCTAGCCGCATAAGAAACTATCGCCGAAACGATCGTGCTAGCGCCCGCCAGGCGTTCTCTACCTGCAGGGCTGCTGACACGATGTTGACCGGCGACCTCGCAGGCTCGCAGCTCTCGCTGGATCTCGGGCGAAACTGCGCTCAAACTCGGCTTGACCGCTTGGAACCTGCTAAGGGCGACGGGGGGCTGACGCCCGCCACCAGACAACAGGAACACTTCGAACGCCTGATTGCCGATACCGCTACGCGGGTCCGGCTGAAAAGATAGTAGTTGGTAACTCTCGCGGATGGACCCGCACCCCGCCAAGGTCAAAGCCACCAATGCGGTGCAAAGAATTTTGCCAATCATTTTCATAATGCCTCCTGCAAATTCACGGTTGTCGCGAACTTACGCAATGACGGTCCGCGTACCGGCGGCCCCGTGAACTTTTTCGCCTCGGTGCCGTGAGTCGAGCGTGATCGAAACAATTCGGGAAGCTGCTGCCCCAGTGTGTGTCAAGCGTCAGTGGTGCGAACGTTGGCGATCCAGTTTGCCAACGAAGCCCGGATCGTGTGCGCCTCGCGTTCACACTGGATTCACACCAGGACCACCAGCATTGCCACAAAGGGAACAGCAACCAGTCAATCTGGAGAATGGCAATGCGAAAAATACGTAAAACAAACGGGCTTCATTTTCCGCCGAGACACCTCAAGGCCGTCAAGACCGTTGCGCTCACCTTGTTGATCTCGTGTTTGTCGCTCTCTTTATTTGCGGACATAACACGTGCTGAACCGTCGACCCCTGAAAGCATGGCAATGAGTTGGTTCTCAGACACGAGCCTTCTGTCGAATCCGGAACTGTCGGACATCATCCAGTCCGAGGTGGGCGTCACAAACAGGCTGAATGTCAATGAAAATGGGCAGAACCTGATATCCGATCTGGACAAGCTTTACCTTCACGGCTCGCGCGACCTGGGTATGGGGACAACTGCATTCGAGTTCGCCAGAAACATCGCACTTTTTGAGGCTGTCAGAACCAGTGCGACTGTCCGCTATCTCTCACCGCAGGAGCAGGCCGTTTTCGACTATCATCTGCGAGCGGGCGCGGGCTCCAGGCTAGGACTGAAAGACTACGAACCTCTTGTTTCACCGGTCTCTGTCGACGGCAAGCCGATCGTTCAGTGGAAAGGAACTGAGAACTTTCAGGACGTACGCAAGTTCAGCATCGGTGCGGATCATGTCTCGGATTTACCTCCTGGCCTAATTTCGGCCGGCGGCGAGCTTGCTATTGTAAAGTTCAGCAGACCGGATGAAATCGTTTCCGGCGAAGATGTCGGAGAACTACCGTTTGAAATTGCACGAAAGCTTGGCAACGAAAGGCCCCGGCTGTCCCTGAACGGAAAGGACTGTTCCGCCGACACCCCCAAAGACAACTGCTATTTGCCCGCCGTGGTGCTTCACGACGCTGCGGGAGCAATCTGTTCGGGAACATTGATCAGCCCGAACTGGATCCTGACCGCGAGCCACTGTTTCTGCCGCCACGACCCGAGTTGGGCCACAATAGGCAACCGACTACCCGATCGGCGCAGCTGGTACAATCCGCCGTCAAAGCGGTTGCGGTTTAAAGGGCGTCTGATTCAATTCGATAGTGATTTCTGCAACCGCACGAAAAAGGTGCGGTATGGAACAAAACTCTCCTTCGAGACGCCGGATATCGCCCTAGTCGAACTCGCGGACCCGGTCACCGATCCAACCAGCAAATTCTTCGCGCGGATTGGCGACGACAAACTGCTCGATGGGGTGTCCTTTGCCGAGATCACCAGTTTCGGGAGGTCTGAGACAGATACTCGCGGCGGCCGCAAACTGACTGTCTCCGTCGCCATAGAATCCAGGCGCTGCGAACAGCCCGTCAACAGCAGAGAATTCGGCTGCTTGGCCAATCGGGAGATGGTTGCCCTAGACGCAAACCGTCGCAAGGACACTTGTCACGGCGACAGTGGAGGCGGCGTCTACGGGCGATTCGATGACGGCAGCATCGTCCTTCTGGCTGTCGTTTCCCGAGGGCTCGAAGGCACATGCGGTCCAGGCGGCATCTATGTACTGACAACAACCGCAGAAATCCGTTCCTGGCTGGAGCGCCATGTTCCAAATCTTACAATCGCGAAAGGAGAACTCGAACTCAGCAAACTTTTTCAAACCAAAGACAAT
This sequence comes from Roseibium sp., assembly GCF_965276855.1. Classification (GTDB taxonomy): domain Bacteria; phylum Pseudomonadota; class Alphaproteobacteria; order Rhizobiales; family Stappiaceae; genus Roseibium. Next base: position 3,948,227 of record NZ_OZ255700.1, on the reverse strand, counting down.
CTTTAATTGGAGTTTCAAAATGAGGAATTTGTTTTCAGTTCCGCTTACCGCTGTCTTTTTCACAATTGGCGTCCAAATGAACGCTCTCGCTCACGACCCGGCGGAAACCGCCGCAGAACGGTCATCGCGCATGGCACAGCAAGAAGAACTTCGCATCATCGCAGAAGACCTTGCTCGTTCGGACGCGACGGCAGAAGAGCGGGCGCTCGGGCCGAGGATCATAAATGGCGAGAACGTGGTCCAAGAGGACGAAAACTGGCAATGGACCGTCTCGCTTCAGCGGGACAAACGCCATATCTGCGGCGGCACTTTCGTGTCCCCGAGCCTGTCGGCTGCAGGAACCCGAATCGTCTGGAATTCCAACGATCCGAAACCGCTCTGGGTGCTGACCGCCGCACATTGCCTGAAGGATCACACATCGCACAGCTACAGGATCGCGTCGGGAAACGTGAATATTACCGATCATGACAAGCAGGCGGTCGAAGAAATCTTCATTCACCCCAAATATGATTCGAACACGCTCGCCAACGACATCGCTCTTTTGAAACTGACGCCGATAACCTCTCCGAATCCGGATAACAAGCGTAGGTCCATTGCAATTGTCAGTGAAGCGGAAGCGGTCTGGATTCACGATGCCTATACCGCTCTGAACGTCATGGGGTGGGGCCGAACCACCGACAGCTTCGTCAGCCAAATGCTGCAACGGGTCCGAGTGCCCTATGTTGATCTAGGAACATGTTCGGACGCCTACAACGCTGCTGGCGAACATCTGCGGCCCGGAATGATCTGCGCCGGCTACAGCTCCGGCGGCTTCGATTCCTGCCAGGGAGACAGCGGCGGCAACATGACCTACATACCTGCACCCAGGGTCCCGGGTCCGGTCAACGAACCTGTTTTCACGGGGATTGTCAGCTGGGGTATCGGCTGTGCAAAGCCAAACCTCTATGGCGTCTATACCAGCGTCCTAGCTTTCCGTGATTGGATGGATAAGACCGTCAAACCGAAGCTCTGAGCGCGCCATTGCGGCAACGGAGCCTCCCACTGCTTGGTCTGCATATCCGCCTCCCGCATCAACTGCGGGGGGCTTTTCTACAGGCGTGAGGAGCAGACTATCTATAGGTGCCGACAACCACGATTCACGCGGGACTCACACACACCATTGTCTACTTGCGACAGATCACTAGCGACGCGGTGCTGCCAGACTTGGTCCTTGATAGCGACATCCGAATGCAACGCTCCTTTTGATTGAAGAGAGTTTGAAAGCGACCTCGATACATCGCCGACAGCAAATCGGGAGAGAGACAATTGGCCGATCCAAAGACATATCTGTTCGACCTTCCCAGCACCAAACGTCCGTCAAAGGCTACTATCAAAGAAGAATGGTATCCTGGCGTGAAGGACTATTGGGAGCGGTCGACGAGCAGCCGGATTTTCGACGCGATCCTCGGTGTAAAAGCCGTGATCATTCACGCCACAGCTGGGCACAGCTCCTCCGGCGCAATGTCAGTCATGCGCGACGGCAAGGCGAGCTGGCACTGGCTGGTGGCCGACGAAGACGAAGACGCACACGGCAACCACGTCTGGGCATGCGCGCCTGAAGCCCGAGCCGCGTGGCATGTACGCAACGCAGTCCACGACCCACGTGTCAATGATGACGCCAAAAGGGTCAACCACTGGAGCCTGGGTATCGAGATTGTCAATTCGCAGAAGAAGAGCCCAACGGATCCTTTTTCGAACTGGCAGGTTGAGGAGACAGCCCAGATTGTGCGTTATTGCTGGGCGAAGTATCCAAACCTGTCTCAGGTTGTTTCCCATGCCCTGCTAGACCCGTCACGACGGTCGGATCCCGGAACCCATTTTCCATGGGACCGTTTCAAGTCCCTAGTTCTCGGCGCACCTGCCGAAAAATCGGTTGAGGAGCTCTTTCCGAGCGTTGCGCCGATGAGTGAATTGCCTTCGAGCCAAGGCATTGAACTGTGCTGCTCGGTGACTTGACGCGATGATTTCGGGCGACCAGGGCTTTCACCAATCAATCCTCGTCGCTATGCGAGGACCGTCGTTGAGGCGGGGAATGGAATTCATTCAATCCAAAGAATTTTGGCTGGAAACAGCCACTCTGAAAGCAGGAAATAGACTATTCTAGACTTTTTACTTCCCCGCCTTGACCCCCGGCCTCGCGCCGGGGACTTTCTTTTACTAGGTCCAAAAATGTGCAGCAGAGTGGTCAGAAAACTTTCCGGACACTGAGCAGATGATAGGTCGAACCGTCCTTGGGAAAGCCACTGATGCCGATCGCGTTCAACTGGCTCGCGCCCAGCACACTGAAGAATGCGCCTTCATCATTCCAGAGAAAACCGACATGACCTTTCCAGGTGGCATCTTTGCGCGCGAACACTGCAATATCGCCGCGCATTGGAGACGTGGCCTCCTGCCCCCATCGGTGCCAGGAACGGGCCGCTCTGTTTCCGGTTCCAGTGAGACCTGCCATACCCAAACACCAATTGACGAGGGAAGAACACCAGGGAATGTCGTCAGGAGAAACGCCTGCGGCCGCCTTATGAAATTTTTCGACTTCGAAATTGGCACTGCAAGGTCCAGAATAGGCTTGGATACCTCTCTCAAATTCAGTCAAGGCCCAGTCAAGAGGCGTATCCGGTTTCGACTTCGGCGTTATGCAGGGTGGAGGCACATCGGGCGTGGAAATGTTCACGGGCATGCCGGGTTCGAAGAGGTCATATGCTTCAAGATGCGGATTGTCGGCGCTAAGTTCCTGGGCCGAAAGCCCGAACTTGCGTGCAAACTCGAACCGGCTAATGCTTTCCGAAATGATGTAAGGTTCCGTTTTCTCGACGGTATGCGTCATTCTCAGACCTCAGTGCTTTTCCAAGTGGTTCGGCGATTCAAAGCAAAAAATCTCATGAGCTGTCAGTTGTGCGGGTTCCTCAAGGAGTCGGAATCGATTTTCATGCGGACTATTATCGCCGGCTTCGCCAATCCTGATCTCCACCCGGGGAAGCAGGCATTTTTGCCGAATTGCCGGAAGTCCTCCATACCGTCATTGGCCATGGGTTGTGTGAAGCCTGCGTGAATCGCCGTTTTCAAAGGAAAAGATTTACAAGATTGGAGAGCTGACCATGTTGAAAGATCTGCTTCAGAAATCCGCCGCGCTTTTGGAAGGAGCGCCAGCCTATGCCGATACGGGTAGCGAAGAGGCGAGACGGTTTCTGGATGCGCTCGAATACCTGCCGGGTGCCGATACCCCCAAACCCTCTCCCGAGGTGGAGGCGAACCGGCGGGCGCTGATCACCCTGGCCGGCCGTTGCGACGACCTGTTCACCTTGAGCATGCCGCATGCTCCCAGGGCCACATTTTTCGGCGCCAAATTCCATCCATCCGCCTTTGGAATTTCCGGATTCGATTCAGCCCCAGCAAGTGCCGGTGGGCGCGGGGTGTCGCTGAAGGAGGCGTTTGAGAGCTGCCTTGGGGAGACCGCGGAGTATCTCTCCTTTATCGAAAGAGAAGACGACCCGCTCCTAGCCATGTCGTCTTCGCGGCCTCATTCTTTACCGTCAGGCATTTCCGAAAACTGGCTTCGCGGCGGTCTGGATGCCGGACCAGAGGAGGATCTGGCACTTTTGGATTTTGTCGACGCCCGCTCATTGAGAACCGGAGAGTTAATTAGTCTGCCTCTCGAGCTCGTTCTAAGGAGGCCCGAACACAGGAGGAACGGCAAGCGGGCGGCGCATAGCAACGGTGTCGCGTCCGGGATTACGATGCTGGACGCAGTTAACTCCGGACTTCTGGAGCTCATTGAGCGGGATGCGATGGTTCTATGGTGGTATGGCGGTCAGACACCCCGAACGATTACAAACGGCGCGGCCTGGGGCGAGACATTCTTGGGCTTCATGGCCAGCTGCCGTCCAGCGAGTAGCCGGGACTGCTGGTTTCTGGAATTGACCACGGACCTTCAGATTCCTGTCATTGCTGCACTCTCCAGCCTGGTCGACGGAAGTCAGGTCGTCGCGGGTTTTGCGGCCGATCGGGACAGCCGCCGTGCAGCGGAGCGAGCCTTTTTGGAAATGTGCCAGATGGAGCTTGCCCAGCAAATCTCGGCGGAAAAACCCAGCTACCTTCCCGACGACCGAATGTCACAACAGGACCGGATCTGGATCGAGCGCAAACGACTGTTGTCGCTCGACAATTTTCCACGGCTGAAACAGGCTGCGTCGGTCGAGGCCGTGTCAGATGTTACGCCAGACGGGAAAGCGGCCAGTCCTGTCGAGGCCATTGCCCGGGTCGGACTGGAGGCGTTTTGGGTCGACGTAACCCGGCCCGAGATCGGTATCGCCACTGCCAGGACGCTTGTGCCCGGACTCCAGTCAACGGATCCATGCTGGGTTTCGGCGCGCCTGACCGAGGCTGCACGTATCAACTGTGTTGAACTTGAGGCTGCAAAAAACGCCGTTACCCCGTTTTGATTGACTGCATCCGCAATTATATTAGGTTAACAGTTTACCAACCATAACGAGTGCGGATCGGGAGTTGTGCTTAATCCAGCTGTCGGGCTTAAAGGCTCGCATATTTCTATTAATATTATTGACGGATTTTCACTCGAAGGCCCGGAGAGCACCGCTCATTCTATCCGGAACCGGAAGTCATGCGGACTTCTTTCCTATCTGGCGCTCAGCAGAAACAACCGGGAAACGCGTGAACGATTGGTCGGCCTTCTGTGGAGCGACCGACCCGAAAAACAAGCCCGCGCCTCGCTCAGGCAGAGTCTCAAACAACTGCGCCAGTTCTTTGACGAATTGAATTACGAAGGTTTCGACACCGGTCATGTGAATGTCACGTTGGACCCGACCACCGTGTCCACGGATTTGGGCCGGGTTGTCGAACTGCTTGGCGCCAACGTAATCAGCGAGCCGCTTCTGCAATTTTCCAACCTGCCGGAACGCATTCTTTACGGTTTCGAGACGCTTGATCAATCTTTCGCCGCTTGGCTGCATGTCGTCCGACAGAACTGGAACACCGTTATCGTGACAGAATTGCGGCGTATAATCGGTGACGCGAACCTGCCTGGGGAGACGGTTCAAGCCGCTGCGGAGGCATTGCTACGCATAGACCCTACGCACGAAGAAGCCCACCGAAGCACGATCCGGTTTCATGCGAATAATGGCAACACCGCTGCGGCTCTCAAGCAGTATAACGAACTGTGGGACGTTCTCGACCACGACTACGACATGGAGCCCGAGCCGGAGACCCAGGCGCTGATCGCCGACATTAAGGCAGGCACCTTCTCTTTCGTGGCCAAGAACTCGCCCACCGTTGCAGCGACGGAGCAGAACGGCGGCGCACCGGCGCTCGAAGCGAACTCCGAAACATGGTACCCGACCATCCGGGTGTTTCCGTTCCTTGCAGGCGGGATCGACCCTCACGACGGCATGGCAAGTCTCGTAGAAGGGTTTCGGCAAGATCTGATTGCTAGCATGGTACGCTTTCGGGACTGGATTGTTCTGGATCATGTGCTCCAGGCTCCTGGCGAGAGTGGCAGTGACCCGGCGGCGCCCGACGGGAACAAGGGCTACACAATATCCGGAACCCACTACGAGGACGGCGACGATGTTCATCTGCTAATGACCCTGAAGAACTTGCAGACCAACCGCTATGTTTGGAGCGAGCGTCTGTGCCTGTCCCACGACAACTGGTTCGCTGCACAACGTGAGTTCATCAAGCGGATGTCGGCCAGTATGAGCATCTATCTGACCGCGCAACATCTGTCACAGCAGATCGCGAGCCACGATCTACCCAAGGACGCTTATCGACCCTGGCTTTCAGCCTACCGGATGATCTGGTCCTGGGACCCTCAGAAACGAGCGGAAGCGGAAGAAATCTTCAAAGGAATCATTGAACACTTCCCCGATTTCGCCCCGGCCTATAGTGGTCTTGCCTCGATCTGCAACACAGAACAGGTCATCTATCCGGGTTTCTCGGCTTCGCCGGAGCGTCTCAAGGCGGCAAACCATCTGTCTCGAACTGCCGTCGCCCTGGATCCTCTGGACGTGCGCAGCCACATTGCGCTGGCGTGGTCGAACGGCATGATTGGTCAACACGACCAGGCGGCGAACCACCATCGCCTGGTCTACGACCTCAATCCGAACAACCCGACGACGCTATTTTCTTGCGCCTGCGGTTTGGCGATGTGTGGAGATCTCGACGCTGCCCGGGACATTGCTGCTCAAGCAATGTCACTGATTTCGTCGATAAACCCAGTACAGTGGGCCTATTTGACATCCACCCGGTTCGTCTGTGCCGACTATCTCGGTTGCGTAAAAGCAGCCGACAATTGCGGAGAAGCCCTCCCGATGGTGCCGGGTTTCAAGGCTGCAGCTCTTGCGCTGATCGGCCATAAGAGCGAAGCTCTTAGCGCGGGTGAACGTTATTTCGATTTTATACGCGAGCGGTGGCAGGGCGAAGCCCCCTGTACGCGGGAGAGCGCCGCCAACTGGTTTGTTCAGCACTGCCCGGTAAAAAGCAACGCCACCCGTGCCAGAATGCGGGAAGGCCTCGCCGAGGCCGGCCTCCCCACCTCCTGAGTGCACGACCTACATGCAAAGCGAGATGCAGTAGTCGGCAAGTCTGGCCCTCTGAACTTTTTTTCGTTTTGGAGGAGTGATGTTCTCGTCAAGTGAGCCCGTGTAGGCAAGATCGTACTGCGAAGGAAAGATATATCGTTTCTTTTGCAGACCGACCGCTATGTTGGCCGCGTCGAGCATCGTTTTCGTCGGTAGCGAAATGTTCATTTTGCCATCAACGAGAAGATGAAAAGCAAGCTCTGGCTCGCCAAAGCCGTCTGGCACAACCGGACCAGCACCCCTCTCTTCCAACACCTGAATGAATTCGCTCCAATTTTCCGGCCACGTTTGGTGATCTCGTGCCCATTCCTCTAGAATTTCACCCAATATCTCGTAGTTGTTTACTCTGAAAAACGGTTGTTCTTTTGACATATTTTCTCTCCTGACTGCTTAAGTTGCGTGTCTCGATGGGGAACACGGGCTGGTGTTAAATAATGCCCAGCTTCTTCCGCATGCACTGTTTTCTCGGCAGAGCCATTTTCTGGATCAGTGACTGCGCCGATAGACGACGAATGCGCCGGGTGTGGACTGGAGATGCTGTCTCAAGCGCAAGACTTCTGGAAAGTAGTTTTCAAAATCAGAAAATCTCAAATTTGACCGCTCTGCTGCTGCAACAACATTGCGCTGGAACATGATCTTGTCCTCAAGTTCATTTTCCATTTTGCTCAAGCGCGCGCCTTGAGCCAGGTCTGCCGGATTTGCTGTAAGCAGTGTGTCCAGCACACAAGTTCGAAACTTCAGAAAGTGGTTTACCAATGCGGTGGACAAGCGAGAGCTATCGCTGCCTTCATTCTTGTTTGGTTCCCGGACATGAACAAACCTGTCGACCGGAGGCGGCCAGGAAAAGTAGTCTGGTTCTCCGTCTGCCGTTCGGCTTTCGCCTATTGTTTGGTCGGCAGTCGTTTGATGACATCCAGCGCATGAAAGCGCTTGAGCTCTCCGTAGCAAATGCTCCCCAGTCATCACGTGGCCTGAAGGTCCGTTTGATGTCGCGAAATGGTTCGCACGCTTTCGAGAGGCGTCGAATTCGCCGCCGCTAAGCTTGAAGAGATCACTCAATGGATCCGGTTCAGAGATATCTTGAAATCCAAGAAATTCTCGGTCAACTTCAACCGCTCCGAGCGCGTTTACGAGATATGTTTCACTCAACCGATCGGACACGTCCCTGCGAAAGTCTTTGCATTGGATAAGATCTTTTGACACCGATTGGATCTTTGGGCTGCGCAAGTTAAACGCCAACGCCCCAAATAGATGGGCCTTGAACCTACCACCAAACGTAGCTGGCCCACGGTCGTTTCTGTAGAGTGCGATAAGTGGGCTGTCTTTCGTCGGAGCGGGTTGGAAGCGTATCTTTCCAGCGGGACCTGGTTGTACGAGCCATTCCCGCAGTTGCCAGACTGCCTCCTTTGAACCGTCCTGGCTGACTTCTACAGTCCGGAAGTTACCGCGAACTTGCCCGAGCGGTGTACCAGAGTTTCCGGCAAGGTATTCTGCTCGCATCGCCCTGCTGAAGGTTCTGCCTTCGGCCTCATTCATGGTGTGATAGAAGAAATTATTAAGGGTTGTTGCGATCTCCGTCTTTTTCGCTTCCGTCCTCGGTGACGAGGGAGAGGTTCTGAACGCGGCCCATTTGCGTGCAAGCATCTGGCAAGTAACAACACGCTCTTTTGGCAAATCATTCATTTGAGCACCATAGGGAAAGCTTGGCCGAGTCTCGAAGATCAGGAAAAAACGCTCCACGATCCCTTCCGTAGTTTCGCTTCCGCCTGGATGCTCCGCTACAGGTTTGTCAAAAGAGTAGACAATCCGAAACTCACCGCAGTCATTGAAACTCTTTGGAGCGAGATCAGGGCGAAAAAACACAGCAGAGAGTTTGACCGAATAGGGGCTCCCGCCCTCCCCGGTGCTTCGCTCGTCTAGAAGATCTTTCGGCTGTAGCACGGCCAGCGGTAGGCTCGGTCGAAAATCCGCAGATGGTGGCATACCTGCGGAGCGATTCGAGGCAAAGCTGTCCAGAAGAGATTGCAGGAAGTCCTCGACGTTCTTATCCGTGACGTTCTCGACCGGCCGGTCGCCCCGCAGAATATGCTTGAGAGTATTCTTGAAAGTGAGACCGGACTGTTTGAGAATCGCCTTGTCGACGATCGCCAGGGCCATATCATGGGTCGCAGCCTTACCTTCTGCAATCACTGCGGAATACCCGATCCCGAGCGCCAATACCGCAGCCTTAAATACACTTTTGACAATGTTTCCTGAAATACGCCTCATATCCCCCCCGATGCGGAACAGCGCCATCGTTGCAACTGACGTGTGAATCATGCGTGATTTTGTGCTGGAGTGACGCAGTGAGACAGAGGTTCTTTTGCTTTCGCGTATTGGCAAAGCCAAGACCACGCTAGCCTCGTGTACAACCTCTTAATATTGAAAACCCATTTCAACTTCCAAGCCTAGAAACCTGGCAACTCATCAGAACAAGTCCACCTATGCTGAGATAGATACTGCAAGGTTGAATTTCCCACCTTAGCGAGCGGTTTAGAAAGCCTACACCTGAAAAATCGCGGAATTCAGCGGTTCTCGACAAGGTGGGAACTCGTTTCAAAAAACGCGTTTTAGTTCCCACCTTGAAGTTGCGCGGCAATTGACAATTCGCGGGAGAAAGTTGCCACCTTGAACGTAGGACTGATGAGTGTGAATTTGCTCAAAACGCCAGAATTCAGCCATATTTCATGAGGTGGCAACTTGTACAAACGAAGGCAAAAAATTGCTACCTTGAAGTTGCGCAGTAACTGAATTCATTGCGTTTTTTCAGATTGCGCGTATCGCGCACATGGCAATGCGGGCTTTTTGCGCCAAGTGAAGTTGCGCACTCGATTGAACTCGCCACTTACAGAAGTTGCAGAAAACCAACAAAAACCAGATGATCTCACCTAATCTCGGAAATACCCTTAGTGCCAAGTGTTCTTGCGCGTTACATGAGCTGCTGTAGCGCGCAATTTCGTTTAGCAAATCGCGCAACTTCATTTGGCACACAATTCCGTTGAAGAATTCGCAATACTGAGATCAGGCAATGGTTGGGGTGTGGAGATGGCTATAAATCAGCTGGCTGTGGCTCGGCGGCCTATTTGAGATTTTGAGGCGGTTTGTTTGATACAAATTTTTCGTCTGTTGTTCTCGGCCACCGTTACAATTTGGTGGCTACAAGCATCTACGCATCATCAAGCTTAGTCTGGGTCGACCGGTATCGACGCCACCACCTGTTTCGATGAGCCGTCACGGAAAAAGAGAGCGAATGGCGGCTTCCCTTCTGCCGCCGCTTGTGAAAAATCTTCTACTGAACGGCTTAATTCCTCATCTGAAACAATGCCTGATGAGACACCAAGCGAAACCCCATCCCACTCAGGTGTCTGCTCGGCAATTAGTTTAGACAAAATTTCGAAGGTCAAATCAGAGCTCGCAGCTGTGAGCGGCATATGTAAGACGTTGTACAATTTGCATACTTTTGGCTCTTGGGTCTCAACTCCCTGCCGCGCAGTGTCAAGCGCTGATTTGACGCCCTCGGCAACGTCAATCTCTGCCCACGAAAAAGGTTGGGCCAGCAGAAATTTCTTGTCCGGTTCACACAAGGCATACTGCAAGAACGACTCGAAACTCTCAAACTTCTGCGCAACGTGTTGTGATGGAAGCCAATCGATCGTCCCGTTCACTATTGCTCGGCTCCGGTGCTCAACATAATTCCCAAATATGCCATATCCTGGGGCATCGAATATCCGGTAAACCGTGCTGGATACGATCTTAAAATTCTCGTCAAATATGTTCTTTGGTACCGCAACGTTCCAGCCGCCTCGATGGCCCACACTGGGGTAGATAATCGCCCCAATATCCAATGCAAAAACAATATCGCTAAATGCTGAAGTCACCTTGTATTCAAATGGCCATTTCACTGGTCGGGCAAAATGCTCGGCCATAAAGGCGTCAACAAAGTTCAATCGCATTCTTGCCGTCTGACTTAGGCTATCCCAATGTTTCACTATCGCTTCTCGAAATCCGTCACCCAGTAAGGTTGACGGCTTTCCATACCTGCGCACATGGTCGATCTCGCCGATTGTGGTGTATGTGACAGCTGCTTTCGGTTTGCATCGAGTCTCAATGATCTGCACTCGACTGCCTACGTCGAGACCCAACTCGGAGAAGACAGTTTCGAGATTGTTAGATCCGTAGAAAACGGATTTTCCGGGGCTATGGCAACGACCGTAGGAAGTGATGTGGTTTGGTTCACGTGCGGTTAGCTGATCAGTTGTGTGAAATGGTTTCTTATCATCTAGTTTGCGGCCTCTAAAGAAAGTGAATTCACCGGGGATGGAACCACTTAAAAACAGGTGATCCTCAATGATTGTGTCGAGCCTCTCTCTAACATCGGGCGAATGCAATTTGCGTTCCGCATTCGATCTAAGGCCGTCTATGATGTCTTGGGTAATGCGGAGCTTTGTAAGTTGGGTGGGCACTTTATGATCCGCCGATTGTTAAAAGTCTTGCGAGCCTAAGAGCTGACGCTAACCGATATTACCACCTCTTTTACTTTTCTGCCCACACCACCCGAGATGACCTAATGGGATGAACTGCCTTCCCACCGAGACGCAGCTATTGTTGCGCGTATTGGTGGAGAAGAAGGAGCATTCTGGTGGAAACCGCAGCATGAAAATACCACCGCTCAAACACTAACTCGGGATTGGCATCAGTCTGGGTGAGGGCGGCGGATTGGATATTCTATCCGCTGTTCAAGCCGAAGCGGAGCGTTTTCTGACTTCATCATAGAGCCGCCCCAAGCATGCATCTCGGGACAGCTCAACTGCCAAAGCTCGCGGCTTTACGAACATATGCTCCCGTTTGCCATGGATGGGTCAAAGCGCATTGCGATCGTCGTAAAGGCGATCACAAGGTAGCGATTGTCGGTCTTCACATAACCCGCATAGAAGAACCGTTGCCCGGTGTACGCGCCATACCGGTTCTTCGCGTTGACCGAACCGCAGATCTTTCCAGCCATACCGCCCTCGAATTCATTGACCACGTCGAACGTGAACACGGCCGAGTAGGGGTCAACAAGCGTCTCAGCCGCTTTTGTCCGTACAGCCTGCTCAAGTGCGGGATCTACTTCGGCCGCATACGGGCTTGAAATAGCCAACATCGTGGCAGCTGTGAGAGCCATCGTCAGGGTTCCGATTTTCATCGTTCCAGATCACAACGCGATAGGACGCCAGTAGCGCGGCGCCAACTTTTTTTTGCTCAAAAGATGGCAGAATACAGCCATTTCAAACAAAAAAGTAAGTCATTGATGATTTATTATTTTACTTTTAACTCATTTTCAGATTGACGATCGATCAGCGCTGACTTACATTGCCTTCAACAAAAGGAGCTTGCCTGTGTCAGGACAACGAAACGCTGATATCCCAGCCTCTGAGCGTGCCGAGATTTTCCATGAGAATTTCGGGAACACCCTTGATGGGGCAAACACTTATGAAGACATTTTCATTGCGCTAGCGCGATACCTCGCGGTCATCGGTGGTGAAGCTGCCTCCGATAAGGCGCTGGCAACCTATCTGAATGAAGTTTTTAAGGCTGGACTCGACGAGTCGTCTCAATGGAAGGAATTCGTTGAGCGCAATGCCCATGACTTCTTTTCAGAAAATGAACTCGGCGAGATCATGCACAATCTCATGGCCTATGCTGAGTATGGAATTGTTCTGCACCCAAGTACCGATCGCGACACTCTGGCAGAGCATATCAAGGCGATGATCGAGCGCGTCGACGAGCTATGGTCTCTAACACCAGTGACCGCGTGGCAGCTTGATGACGCAGACCAAATTGGCCCTCTGCTCACTTGGGCAAAAGGACGTTGGGCACTCGATAACAATGAGCCCATCGAACCTGCAGCTCTCGCCTACCTCGCTGGTATGGCTGAACAGTCTGTCCGAAACCTGATGTCCAAAAAGAAAGGCGGTCTGTACTCAGAAAAGGGCAAGGTCCCGGCTCAAGATGCGCTGGAATGGCTTTCAACACGGCCAAACTTTTGGGATTCGATTTGGCAGACACAGGATATGCAGGGCCACTATAAGCCATTGGAAGAGCTCACTGTCGAAACGTTTGTCTTCGTTCCAGTTTCGCGCGATGGCAGCATTTTTCATCCGGGTCTGAAGCACGACGGAGGTTTTCGCGTTGGCCCACGAGACGCTGAACAAACGATGGGTCAGTTCGAAGAAGCGTTGTCTTATCTTCAGTCGCTCTCCAAGCCGTATTGGCGGCGGAAAAACGCAAACGGACAATGGGCACTCATTGCTGGTGTTCGCTGGGAACGCCTTAGCGAAACCGAGCTCAAAAAATTTGAAGATGACCCAGAGCGGCGTCTTCAAGCTGCTCTCTAGCTAGGACGATTAGCCTAACCAGAGAGTAATTCACCGCCGAAAGGCACATCCAAAAGGGCCTGTGTCAACTCGTGTGCACCCTCGCACGAGAACGGGCTCCCCTTATCTGAAGGAAACATCTGACTATGGACTCAACTTTGGCACGGATTGCATTGCATCAGTTCCTTAATACGATGATTAACACTCAGCAATCATCGTTTAAAATCTCCGGGATGGTTTTTACAAACTCGTTCAACAGCTTTCTTCTGTGCAACGCGTACCATTTGAAAGATCAGCCAAATCTTGTCGAAAAACTGCATGTAATGCTGGATCCAAATCATGCAGCATACATCGTGCAAAAACGGATCGACCCTCAACGCGATAACTGGGTCGAGATCGGCAAAAAAGGAGATGAACTCCATCGCGACGTGCTAGCCACTTTGAATGCATTGAATAGGACTTGGCGCACGGACGTTGTCCCGTTTTCTGTTTTGCGCAGTTTTTCCGCTACCTGGAAAAGCGCAGTGATCGAAGCAGTTATTTGGAACCGTGGCACTCCGCGTGTTCGGTCAACAGCGCAGGCCGGAATTTACCAGATGTCCCGTTGCGATCTGCACAATCGCAAAGCGCGTGCTTATAAATTGAAGCAAAACAAAAGGACCCTCTATGACATCTATAACGGCATGTCTGCAGCCTAAATTACCTCGAATGCCGCACCACTAGCGGCATACTCACCCCGAAAACTTATCAATCCCTCAGGAGGTTCGCATGAACAGCCAACGGACACGTGCGTCCAAATTCCCGCCAGAGATCCACGAGATCGTCGAAAACACCGCACGCATGCTCTCCATGCCGTCCAGCGACCTCACTGAGTGTTTGACCAACGAAACTGCTGATGAGGTCGCGCAATTCTCGCAGTGGCTCAGGCGCTCCAATTTCTCGGACGCTCTGCTGGCAGAGATCCGCAAAGACCTCATCCGCCGCCCAAATAAACGGCTTTGTGAGATCCAAGCCCGCTTCGGCGTCTTGCTCGCTGCCTAACCTTGAAAGAAAATCCAAATGTACCCTCTGGAACTGCTCCGGCTCCTCTACGCACCGGCTCTCGATCACGGCTCTTGGATCTTGAGCATTGCCGCACGCGCACTGCAGCGCCTCCGCACAGCCACCAAGAAGCACTTCTACACCACAGCGCAGTGTTCGGACAAAGACCCTCAACCCGCAAACGAAAACCTTCAGAAAAAGAAAGACGCAGCATGACCAAGAACCTGAAGCATTTCAGGAACTGTCAGTCTCTTGACATTCTTGAGCTGCTCCAAGAGCTGAAAGAGACCATCGAAGCTGAGCCAGACGCGGCTTCGTTTTCAGGGCGCTTGAAGAACGAGTTCACTGCTTGTCACTTGGTACTGAATGAGCGCTTTGCAGCCGCTGAGAAGGGAGTACCGGCACCGGCATTTCGTCCGCAACCTGCCCGCAGCAAGGCCCCGAAAGGCAATGCTGTGGAGCTAGCGAACATCGTTCGTCTCATCGATTTGCATTATTGCTGGTGCGCCGGTCATAGGCCACAGCAAAACGCAATCTCTGAGGCGATCTTTGGAGCAGAGTTTGACTTTGACGCCGCGCACAGGTTTACGCGTTCAAAAGGCAAAACCTTGAAGAAGCTGGAGTTGATCGAACTTCACGACACATTCGGACCTCAACATTGCCGTCTTGGTAACGTTACCTTGCTCCTCGACACTGATCGATCATCCCAAAGGGTATTTCATCGTGCCAGGGAGCGTCACAAAATCGACCTCCAAAACCGTTCTCTTAAAGCCGGGGTAGACAAGCGAGAATGGGCGGACCTTTTGGCGATCGGCACCATGCTCAAGCATTTGGACATTCCGATCGACGGGAACACACTCAAGCAGATGACCAGCCTCATCGGAAGGCATATCAGCGACCGGCCATTCCGGCACAAGGAGAAGTATGTGAGCGCATGCAAAAAGCTTGGTCTGGACGTTGAATGATTGCCCATTGCAAGCCGAACTAGCGCAGTTCAGAAACAGAGCACCGGCAGAACAGAAACAGGGCAAGAATGCCGGAACAGTTTGGATTTCCTTGGTTTTTGCCCCGACTTCCTGCCTTAGACAATAGAATGAAAGAACAATAAAAACATATTAGAGAGCGCCCTTCGGACGCGGCGCTGCGCACAGCCGTCGCCTTCGGCTCCGGCATTGTGCTCGCACCGGGCGTATAAAATCTTCCTCCCGGAAGAGATTGAAAAGAAGATCTCAATACCATCCCGGAATAAGACTTGGTCTGGCTTTAACAGGAAAATCAGAATGAAAGGCACCGGCTCGCGCCTGCGGCGCTCTCCGCTCCCTTCCTCCAGGTCAGCGAAGCGTCAGGTTTTCTCGTCCGGAAAGTAGAACAGAAAACTGTTCCAGCTCGATGGGCCGTTCCGGCCCGACGAGCGCTCTTTGACATCGTGAAACGTCGTCAGCTTTTTCCTTCCGGGGCTTGGCACCAAGTCTTGACACAAAACCAAGATGGCGGGTGTTTCCGCACTCCTCCCCCTGCCCGGCTAACAATCAACTCGACAAAACACACCAGGCATGCCCGAGGATCGATTTTAAGAGTCACTGGCGCGCGCTGCGCACTCTCAACGATAAATCACACACGCCAAACAAAAAGCGCGCCATGGAGCTTCCCTGTCGATCTGGCGTTTCAAGAACTATCGGTCCGGACGCACATCTATGTCGGGGCAAGGGCTACATAGGCGTTTCGCGATCGACCATGAGATGATGATCGCATGTCTCGAACGAATGAATGACAGCCGTTAAGACAGCCGGAAGACTATCCGTTTGATGGCTGGAACTATCCGGCCCGATCTCGCCACGAAGCAGATTCAACGGCGCGGCTTAAAAATGACGCTGAAGCGAACTTGGCGATCAGCAGTAAAGTGCGGGTTCACGTTTGCGGTTGAGCGAAAACGCGCAGATGCTGTTGACTTAATTTGCACTTAATACAACCGAACCGGCCGGTTGATGAACAGCGGATCCTGGAGTCGGACGGATTTGTTGTTCGGGATTTTGAAACAAGTTCACGCTGAAACGAGCGTTGTGAACTTTTGTGAACCAACTTTGAACCAAATGTTCCGGGAATTGGAGTGGATCTGCTGGTGAGCTCAAGAGGCATCACCCACGCATCATCGCGGTTCATTTAGGACTTCTCCTTATTCTGACCAGTCAGCGGGGCCTAAAATCGGCTTTTGATCGTCAAATGCTTCGGACCACCCAGATGTGTCTTAGTCAGCCAAGTCATAGCTGAGGCAGACGATCGCTTACTCTCCGATTTGCGAAAACCATTGAAAGAAGCGCTTCGATAACAGTTGCTCGGACCACGATATAAACCTGGCGTAAAGCAATTATGTTGAAATGCACAAACAGATCTGGTTGTAAATCTGTCAGTTAGCACCTTCAAAATTGATTGGAAATTTGGCTTTGAAACTCCTTGGATCAGCTAAGAACCTCATTTCCAATGTTTCACTGAAAGACTTATCGGAAGACACAAAGCGCAGGATTTTCGCCTGGTGTTTTGGAGTTGCACTCGTTTCAGCTTTTTTGATTTGGCCAACAACCTCCACCGACATTGTTGCGCCGTTGATCGATCCACCGGAACCTGATGTTGTCCACGCCTTTGCAGCCAGTTCAGGGATGATACCGAACCCTGAATTGGCGGTGACGATCCTCAAGGTCGACGACGAGACTTTTGAGGCACTAGGCAGTCCACTGCCGATGCGTCGGTCAGTGCTAGCGCAAACGCTCCTTCGCATTCGGTCTGAAGGAGCCACTGCGATCGTGCTGGACTATGAGATCGCTGCTCAGACCACGGACAAAGACCAAGCAGAGCTTCATAAGGCTCTTGAAAATTGGAATGAAGCAGATCCGCTCCTTCTCATTGCCGGATCATTCGTTACCAACGCTGATGAGACACATCGCATCAACACACCTTTCGACCACCATGTTGGAGCGAAAGACAACATCAGATGGTTTAACACGCTCTATCTTCTTGATGATCAGGGTGTGGTTCGCCAATGGAACCAATGGGAAGAGGAATGTGATGATGGCACCGCATATTTTTCTGCCCAATTGACCTTAGCCATCCATCATTTTGGTGCTTCAACAGAGCAAAATCTAAACTGGCGACAAATCGAGGATCAGCTGTGTGACGGAACATCAGAGAAAAAATTACTCAGTCTCTCCGAACCACAAACAATCGTCGCCAGAACAGCGCCAATATCCTACATCTTGCACAATCACGCGAGTGCTGTCCCATTGGACGTGAAAGTTGGAACAAGGGATGGGCAACAAGTGCCCGCCGTATTTCAATGGCCACTACGCGATTATTTGACGGACAAGGTTTCACGCTCAGCGATTGAAGACAGGGTTGTTCTGATTGGTGCGACACATAGGTCGAGCCGGGACATCCATCAGACCCCAGTGGGTCAGATGTTTGGTGTGCAAGTTTTGGCGAATTCTATACTACAAGCACCAAATGTCCTGACCTCTATCAAGCTATCTCAAACAGCTTTAAATGCACTCGCTGCCCTGATCGCCTTGATTGGCTTGGCGATGTTCAGGTTCCTCCGTGAATTCGTCTTTGCCGTCCTGTTTTTCTGTGTCTGTGTGATCGCATATGTATCAATCGCTTGGCTCATCACAGCTTCTACAGCTGCTGACATCATTCAATTAGCAATTGCACTTCTCGTTGCGCTAATTGCACTCTTATCATTGATTGATATTCTCTATGACAGCGTCATCGCTCGAAAAGGATGGCGCTCGTTTTTGAATGATTGATTGCTCGGGGGTTGATTTGAAGAACAGTGTCCTGCGCTTCTGCGCTAGCGTTTTTGCAATGCTCTGGACGAGCGTTTGTCTCGCTCAATCCGCCGGCTTCATTGTTGATTTCAATGGCCCAAAAACCGACCTATCAATTACGCGAAGTGGCAATCCTATCGATGTTTTCCTCGGCCAGGAGCTGAGTTCAGGAGATGTCATCACCGTTCAAAATGAAGCTTCGCTTGATCTTCATACCAACGGCGAGGTGATCAAACTAGACGTATCCAACACCCCGACCACGCTGGATGAGGACGAAGGCAGAAGTCTGGGAGATCGTTTTTCAGAGGCGCTTGCGGTCTTAGCCTGGTGGGACAGTGAATTACAAAAGAAGCCAATGGCCAGCCGTGATGGACGTGCCCCGTTCATAGCGACATTGGACGTTGCCGCAGCCCCGTTTGTTCTCGCAGGCGATAGGATACTCCGTGTCAAATGGGTCGACGGTGCCCCTCCATTTGCCATTCGGATTGAAACAGAAGCTGGTGAAACTGTGTCGGAGGCTCGAACCAAAGGCAACGACCGAGAGTATTTCCTAAACGTTAGATTGATTGAGGGGGCGCAGTATCGATTAAGCATTGTTGGGCTTGGCAAAGGCACAGAACAGACGACCACATACGAATTTACGGCTGCAACTCAAGACGCTTTTGATGACCTAGCCGCCCTCAGGAACATCTCTGACACGCACGAGTTCATTTTACAGGCTCTGGAAATCGCAGGCACTGAAAACGGCAAATATGCTTTCGAGACTTCTCAGCAACTCTTTGAACTCAAAACTTCGGGCAGGCTCAAAGACGTCGGACTAGCAGCACTCGATTTTGGAGATTGGCCGTGATTCTCCGTTCCGTATTTGCCAGAGTATTGTCGGCTTTCGCCCTCTTCCTTATCGGAACTGCATCTTCTTTCGCGGAAGGCCTCACCATTGGCGGGGCCCATCCGCAGTTGCAGGCCGTGGCTCAAAACGAAAATGCCACGATGCAACAGCTCGATGCAGCCGTGACACAGCTGACACGCCTAATCGATCTTGCAGAAGCGCAATACGGCAAGAACTCGGTTCAGGTGGGAGCGCTTCTCATAGACATCGGCGAGGCAGCTGTACGTCGAGGCTTGCTCTACTCCGGAAAAGAGTCGGAAGATCAATTGCGACGGGGAATAAGAGCACTTGAGGCTGGAGAGCCGCTGCTCAAGCCATTTGAACGGCAATATGTCGGGGCGACAATTCATAGAGCACGGGCGTACTTGATGATGGGCCGGGCTCATCTCAAAGCCAAGCGTTATGAAGACGCTGAGAAAGCTTTGCGTCAGGGCCTAGCGATCCACTGGAAGCGGTTCGATGACCATGCGTGGCAACTGCAATTTTTCCCGTATTTGTATGACGCTGTTCAGCATCCAGATGAAAAGCTGAAAGTTGCGGAAGGCGAACTCAAAATTGCTCGAGCCACTGGAAACAAACAATTTGTCGGAGCTGCACGCAAACGCCTTGCACGGGCAGAAAACTTAACAGCGTCCATATCTGCCGAACTAATGCGGATTCGGATGATGGGAGAAAAACTCGCAAAAAATGGTGATAGTCATCAAGTTCGCAAACTTTTAGAAGAAACTTGGGAGCAATACAGAACAAATCAAAGAGAAATAAACACATTCTCCCAATTACTAAGACCAAGCATATTCTATATTTATGACCCCACGTACCCTGGACGGGAATACAGCTTTAGTGATTTCCTCCAAGCAACAAACCCATACAAAGAGTACGATGGAATCGCAGCCAGATTTTTTTCTGAAAAACGCATTCCGATCATAATAAAAAATGAAAATATAAGGGTAAATAATAGAACCGCTTTATTGCACTACATCGTGAAAATATATGACGCAGGTCACCATGATGAGGCTTTCGCTTTTTGCAAGATCATTCCCTTAACGATCCAGCATGATGGCTCGTTAGGCGTCCGAGAGTACTGTGATGCAAGAGAGTTTTCCTATTTCCTTACACAGACCGGAGACTACTATAAGGCGATCGATATTCTGAATATATCCAAAAAATATTTCGAAAAAAAACAATCGACTCGAAGCAATTTTTCAGAAGAAATATATGAACGAAACTTAATTCGGCTGGCTGAAATTCACAAAAATTATGGAAAACCTGATGGGTTTTTTGAAGCGTATGAAAACGTCAGTGAAAAAATTGTAGATGAATATCCTGCACTTAAAAAATATGCCTGGATTATTTCGGAGAACAGTACGCTTCAAGGCGATCAACTTAAAATAGACTATGAGAGTATAGAAGAGCTTGAAGAGGGCTGGATCCAGAAGTGGAAATTGCTCCCAAACTATTTCCGTCTCACTTCAAGTAATCTGGCAAAGCACATTTGCAAACTACGTACAGATTTAGAATACAATTTTATTAGAGACTACCTCTGTGCTCTTTCCGATCAAAATACCGCTAATGATAGCAGTAGTAGCGTTAGCAGCCTGCCATTAGAAG
This sequence comes from Roseibium sp., assembly GCF_965276855.1. Lineage (GTDB taxonomy): Bacteria > Pseudomonadota > Alphaproteobacteria > Rhizobiales > Stappiaceae > Roseibium. The sequence goes on along the minus strand of NZ_OZ255700.1, from coordinate 3,927,844 downwards.
CTCGATATGTAGAGCCCGACTTCGGCTTATTTAAATTGATCCACGAAGGAAAGTACAAAACACTAAGTGATAATTACAAAGCAAACCTCGGCGGGGATGACGGATGGAGTACCGGAGACCGTATCGATTTCGACATTTGGACGCCGAGCAAACAAGAGAAGAACATAATCAGTCAAAAACTTACTTTAAGTGAGTTTCAAAAATCTGATCAAGGAAACGCAGATCTCAATTATAGTGATGCTGTAAATCCAGTTCGAGTTGCGGCTTCTTTTCAAAGCAATGGCCAGATCAATCTGGCAAGAACTTGGGCGACACCCGCTGCAGAACGTTACAGAGCCGCCAGCCCACCCGGTTATGTCGACATAAGCTGGCTGTCACAGGAATTCGATCGTCAAACATATCTCGACGGGTGGCGTTGGTTAATTATCGGCTTGCCGGTGATTGCAGAAACACGTTTTTCTCCAACTCAGAGACTCACAGAAGATTGGGAAACCAACATTGGCGCATTTCACGGTCGAATGATTGCCAGGCGACAGATCGGAGACCAAAAGGCCGCAGCGGAGGATGCATTCGGGCTCATCGAATACGTGTCTGGGACACTGGCTGGCCAAAGCTTCAACCGCAATGAAACCCGAGAGGTGATTGCCCGTGTTGCACGGCACGCGTTGCGTGAAGCGGTAACTGCTCTACGGGCATATGAGCCGGAGAACCGGGAACACAAAGCCGCTCTGTTCGAGATTGCCCAGTTGCTCAATCTGACCTCCACGAGCCGGACCGTAACCCGCCTGGGCGCAAGGCTTGATTCAATCTCGCCGGAATTAGCGGAACTCGCCCGCGAGCGTGAGAACCTGCGGCGGAAATGGCAAGAGACAGACCGGGAAAACGAACCGGACGAGAAAAAACGGTTGCAGGATGCGGTCGATGCCTTGGATACGCGATTGAAAGCAGAGTTTCCTGAATATGTTGAATTGGCTGGGGCCATCTCGGTTTCAGATCGCGATTTGCGCCGGGAGTTAAACACCGATGAAGCCGTAATCAGCTTCATATCCGGTATGGAAACGACACTTGTCGTCGCTCAAACATTCAGGGACATTTTCGTTGTTGAGTCTCAACTAAGCAGATCTGATCTGGAGGGCCTTGTCAGCAATCTACGGCGCGGCCTCGAGATACGGGGTGGTCGCTTGCCTCGTTTTAGGCAAAGGGAAACGCAAACGCTCTATGAGAGCCTATTGGCGTCCGTAATAGACCAACTTCCATCACGCGTGAACAAGTTGATCATGATCCCTACAGGAGCGTTAGAGAGCATTCCTTTCAGCGCCCTCGTGGTCGAAGCCTCAGCAGACAATAATCTATCTGAAACAAAGTGGCTGAGTGACAGCTATGCAGTATCCCGGCTGCCATCTCCTGGTGCGTTTGTCATGCTCCGGAGCGCATCAAATCCTGCTCCCTCCCCAAAACCATTTCTCGGTATCGGCGATCCCGCGCTGGAGGGGGAACCAGAAACAAGCCGCGGACTGCTCGCAAGCGCGATCTATTCCACCCGCGGCGCGGTAAACGTTGAAACCTTGAGGCAGTTGCCGAGGTTGCCAGACACTCAGGACGAACTCAAAACACTTCAAACCGAATATAATGCAACGGACGAAGCTTTGCTTTTGGGAGAAGCCGCTAATGAGCCCAACCTTAGGGCTCAGGACTTGAGCGCCTATAAAACGGTTGCATTTGCGACACACGGACTGGTCGCTGGTGAATTAACAGGTCTTCAAGAACCCGGCCTGGTACTGACCCCGCCTAAAGAAAGCAATGAGGCAGACGATGGGTTCTTGGCGGCGAGTGAGATCGCCCAACTAAACCTGAATGCGGATATCGTGCTTCTGTCAGCCTGTAATACCGCCGCACCGGAAGGCGAAGGAGCTGAAGGTCTTTCCGGTCTGGCAAAATCGTTTTTCCTGGCCGGTGCCAGAAACTTGCTGGTATCGCATTGGGCAGTTGATTCAGCGTCAGCAACCTCCCTGACCACTGGCATGGTTCGCCACAAACAAAGCGAACCCGACCTGACCTATTCAGAAGCGCTTCAACGCTCAATGCGGGACTTGCGCACTCAACCAGACGGTAAATACGCACATCCGGCCCTTTGGGCACCATTTGAGATTGTGGGCGGATAGTTCGGCGCTGTTTGGCGATGTGGACCAACTGACATCAGCTACCCATTGCGGCTCCCCTGATACTCCGGGTTTTGGCACGGCAGAGCTGCCGACCCCAGAAAGCATCCCCAAAGCGTCATCGCGGTTTCTCTAGGACTTCGCACTTGGCGCGGCCCAGTTATCGTAGTTCACCAAAGACGGCTCCAGTATTTGAGTGATGGTCGGCTTTGGCCCCGATAATCGCGCGTGACCAATTTTTTTGTCTTGGCATGCTGAAATCGGGTTAAGACTGTGTAGTAGCCGCGATGAATGTAAGAGCGAACACCCTGCCGGAAGTAACCGAAAACGAAGTCAGCGATTTCGATGATAGTGTTGTCGTTGTATTCGACAGTGACTGCATTCTGTGCAGCCATTGGGTCAGGTTTATCCTGCGATACGAGGCATCCGAAAATGTACGCTTTGCATCGTCTCGAAAACCCCTTGGGAAATCAATTGCGGTGAAATTTGGTTTCGAACCAGAAGACCTCAATCTGACTTACTTGGTGGTCCGGCGAGGACAGGCTCTGACGAAATCAGACGCAACCTTGACCTTGTTGAGTGAACTTAAAAAGCCTTGGTCCTGGCTTCGTGTTTTACGTTTCATTCCCCGCGCACTACGAGACGCGACATATGATATCGTCGCAAGAAATCGGCTGCGTTGGTTCGGGATGAAGAAAGACTGCCTTATGCCAACTCCCGAACAACGGCAGCGCTTTCTAGACTAAACGCCAGTCCATCTCCAAGCCTCCGGCCGGACGCAATGAAAACTTGGCGGATGGTGTTGGCAGGCTTTTCATAGGAAGCGGCGACATCCGTTGCAAAATCGTTGCCGCAACGAGACAACTTTCCATAAGCCCAAAATTCTGCCCAATGCAAACGCGAGGCCCCGCACCAAACGGCAAATAAGCAAATTGCGGCCATGTCGGCTCTTTCAAAAACCGCTTTGGGTCGAACCTGTCTGCACCAATAAAAAAACGTGGATCACGATGCGTTGTGAACGGTACGATCTGAGCCAAGTCTCCTTTCGCCAGCTTCACACCGTTGATGTCAACTAGTTCAGCAGCTTCCCGAAGGAAAAGCGTATATGCAGGAGGGTAAAGACGGAGCGTTTCGTTGATCGTCGCACGGAGGATCGGCAAGTCTGAGAGCACTTCGGGTGTCGGTGACGCCCCACCCAGAACATGCCTCAATTCAGTCTGCACTGAAGTAAGACAATCAGGGAAAACCGCCAAGCATGCAAAAAGCCAACTGAGCAGAGCACCGGAAGTCTCATGCCCAGCGATAAGAAGGCTCATGACATCATCTCGTATGTCGGTGAAATTTCCTTGGTGGTGCTCGATAAGGGAGCCCAACAAGTCTGTTGAGTTTTCGCCCTCGGGCCTATCCATTCCGGCACGAACAAGGCCGGAGACCAGATCATCCATCACTTGCATTGCCCAACGCTTTTGGCGTTTTCGCTTAAGAGGCAACCAATCCGGCAGTGAGGCCGGCGAGGTCGACTCGGAAAAGGCTGTGTCCGACAGGATTTGGATCGCTCGTTCTATCTCAAATCCATTTTCGCGCGGAGACGCGCCAAATAGCGTTCGAGTGGCGATGTCTAATGTGAGCTTGGCCATTACAGCATCTGTATCGAAGCAGAGTGCGCCCTTTGCATATGCTCCGCGCAATGAGCGACACAACTGTTCCGCTTCGATAACGGCTGCCTTACCATATGCGGGCAACCTACGCGTCTGAAACGCAGGTAAAACTTTCCTGCGGCGGTTTCGCCAGCTTTCCCCTTCTTCCACAAGTAGGCTGTTACCATTCCACTGCCGCACCACTCTTGTAAGTTTTTTGAAACGTATGAAGGAGTGGGAGTTGCGGGCTAGCAGAGCCTCAATGTGATCAGGATGAAAAAACAGGTGAGATTTGAAAGGGCCAAGGCGAAGAGCCACGTGGTCCCCGTGTTTCTCCCGCATGCGTGCGTAAAAACTTAGCTGGTCACCACGAATTGCTGCCAAGCTATCAAGACCGAGCATGAAAGCCGAAGGGTTTGAGGGCAACAGTCTTGGCCCCGTCATAACCGCGCCTTTGCTGGTCGGACAACTTTAGACAAAACGTACTTTGTCGCCAAAACAATGATTAAAGCTGCATGCGCCGCGATCGCCCAGGCAAAATTAATATGGGTTAGGGCGAACAAACGTGCCTCGAGGCCGAAAAACTCGCGCGTTTCACCGGCTGGCTGGTAAGCTGATGTTCCCTTCTTGGTTTCGATGGTGAGGCCAGTTGCCCCGCGCAGCGCTCTCGGCCAAACGACTTCCGCAGCATCAATGCTAAAGCGTGCAGGTATTGGAACCCAAGGCTTCCAAAGCGGAGACCATTCAGGCACATTTTCTTTGTATTCAGGCCAACCTTCGGGAAAACGCTTTAGGAGATCATGCCGGTGATGCCAGCGCACCATGCCCTGAACAAACACCCACGCCATTCCCGCAGCAGCAATAACCCATTCATTTTGAAGGTATACGCCAAGGATGACCCAGCAGAGTGCCGCAGAAAGCTGCATAGGGTTTGAGACGTAAGCATAAATCCCGGACCGCACGAGACGTTTTGTCGGATCGAGTGGGATTGGAGTGCCGCCCCCTTGCAAGCATAGCATTTGGTTCGCAGATAGACCGATGACTGATGCAATACCCAAAAATACTGCTGCTAATACGCTGCTCCATACCGGACGCTCAAGCAGCCCCCATTCTCCACCCATCGCCTGCATGATGAGTGAAGGCAAAATGACAAAAATCATCCCGCCCGTCATAATTGCAAGCAACGCACAGCGCATCGGAAGATGACGGTCTTCTGCGGTCCATTTGGCAAGGTAGATCGCAGGGATGTGAGCGGTGGCAAAGACAAAGACCACACCCGGCAACCAATATGGGCCAGCATACACAAGTGGTTCCAAGGAGCTGAACAGAGTGGCGTGCAGAAAGATAATAATCGGCAAGCATATCACCAGAGGGCCGATATTCGGAAAGGCAAAGAATAGTCCAGGACCGAAAAGTATAGCGCCGCCAATGAGTATGTCTGCCGGAATCCCATCAAGCATCAAGGTATCCCAACCGTAGCGCCACCAACCGAAGTGAATGGCCAACGAATGTGTGACAAAGATCAATGGCACACCATAGAGAAAAGCGAACAAACCTCCGATTTTTGCGCGCTCAGATGTTGGGCGAAAAAACGCGCAAAACAGCACTAAACAAATCGGCCCGAGCAAGAGCAACCATCTCAGGGCCAGCATAAGAGGTTCCGGCAGATCTAAGTCTAACATGTAATGACTTGTTTTTTGACCCACGATCGGATCTTCACCGGAAATCGCGTTTCAAAAATCTCGATCACCAGAAAGACGACCGGAAAGCCCAACGCGAGATAAAGGGCAAACTTCGGCAACGCAATGATGAGTAGCAGCTGGAGCATTGTACCAAGCTGCATCAAAACACCCTCTTGTGAAGACATGCCTCGCCGCGTCGCCAAAAAAAGATAAGCCAAAGCGGGGATCATGACAGCAAGTGGAAAGGCGAGAAATGCGGAAACCTCTGACTTTTGTAGTTCTCGCACAACCTCAAACCCTCGAACCGCGACAGCTATTGTCACGACGCCCGACAAAGAAACAACCACCAGCGGTTTGATTTTGAATGTCATATAAAAGCCCGATGGGGAATACAGTTTTTAGACAAGTACACGTAAGCAAATTCTCACCACAGACCAAGGCGGCTTATAATGAAAGAAAGTTATAGTCTTGCATGCAGACGTTTGCTGGACATGGTCGCACCTTGTTCATCTTGCGATCTTAACTCCATGGTTTGCAGAACAGATGTCATAACTTTGCTAACTAGAAGGCTCTGGCGAACGGGTTTTCAACGCGAAGCTAGACATTTTTTGCTTAGGACTCGACCCTGATCTTCGCCTCACAGGAAATGTCTATGCATCGGGCATCGAACACCGCCCTTTGTTTGCACGCCTTGGGAGTTGACACGGTTCGACTTCAGTCTCAGAAGGCATATCTTCTGCATAACCGCTGTTTCTTGGGACCTCCGCTGACACAAACACAACCTATTCATTTACTTAAATTCAACGAAACGCACAGCACGCACCGTAGATATCATTAGAGCCAAATCACAAGTAAAACTAATTTTTTACTGCAAGATCCAGAAACTTACATTCTGGCTGGTTCAAAATAACTTGACGGCGCACTAGGCCAACTGGCTTTGGATTACAGGATCAGTAATCTTATCGTCTTGAGCCAGCATTAACGCTTTTGATAAGATCAGCGATAATATTTGGTCTCCTTCAAAAGGCAGGCGAATAGCTCGTTTTGCTGCCACTGGCGCTCTAACAATACAGATGTGACGGGCATCTGGCATGAGCTGAACAGCTCCAGAGCCTAGATGTATTGCATACTCATGACGGACACCTTTCACATGTAAAAAACGCTCTTGCAATGCAAAGGCGGCTGATTGTTTCAGGCGTGGCAGAATAGCTGCCAAGACATTCCTACGCATTTGCGCTGCAGTTCCCAAGTCGGCAATCTGCCCCTTCTGCCAATACGGGTCGGCCACCTCTCTGCGCCATTGATTGGGGTGCTCTGCATCTGACCCGAGATCCATCCACTCAGAATCAAGGCTGATGGAGGGCACTGACGTAAACAGATCACAGTGTCTCATAATCTCTGAGAAAACAATTGCAGGCACATGAGTAAGCTCGACGTCTTCCCCGCGTCCATATCGAGCAGCAGCATCAAGTCGACAGAACTTCAATCTGTCCGTTGTCAGATAGATGTAAGCGCAACTGTCAAGCACGGGAGGGTCTTCTCCACCTGCACCTTCGGTCCAAAACTCCGCGTATAGGTTAAAATCCGAAAGGTGGATATGACTTGGCTCGTCATTTGGAGCATCGACCCACATGCGATGGGTACATTTCCAACCATTCAGTTGCGCCAAAGTCATCATTTGATGTTGACGAATAATATGCCCGGCAAAACGGTTGGAGTAAGTGCCAGTATCCCTTTCAGCGTCAGTTAACTTATAAACCTCACGCCAAACCTGTTTAAATGGCTGCTGTATACCCAACTCCAGAAGACGCTCACGCCACGCATGAATCTCTTCTTCATTGGCATTTATCGGGTGCCAAAGACTTATTTTCGCTCTTGAGCAATCAACTGATTTTCCATCGACGTCAAAGCAGCCGAGATCTGATGGTAAAATGCTTATCGACCCGTCTGGCAAGTCAGCCTTCCAGATCAAGCGCCGGGCGAGCATCGCAACAGTACCATGATTGGCATAGCGCTCACGCCAGTCTTCAAAGGACCAACTCAATTTCTTGAGATACAATCCGTCGAGCCGCAACGCTTGAGTTGATAGATCCTGTTCGACCTCTTTGGCAAGAGCTTTAGCTGCGCGAATACCTTCTGGGTCAGCGTCTTTGATCGCCTTGGGAGGAGCTTTTCGGCCAACGCCTTTATTATCTTCCCATGAGAGTTGGATCTTGCTGCCTTCGCAAGTAAGGACGGCTGCACCTTCAGAGAAAGCTATACGCTTCAGCCCATCAGGCATTCGATGATCGGGAGCTGTCAATTCATTCAGCTCGGCTCTACTCATGCCAGCTTCGGCTGCTGCTGCATCGAGTACAGCATTAATCTTCTTGCGAACTTTAGGGTATTTGTTCCGCGCGAGAATATGAGCAAGATAAGGGACGCCCTTGCCATCTGGCATATTCTGCAAGGCCCACAAGGCAGCGTTCCCCAGCTTCTCAGCCTTGATACCGACACCCGGCAGGGTCACAAAGCACCGCTTGATGTAGTCTACCAGCAGCGGCCCAGCTTTGTCTGGATCGCAAAGGTGCGCGGCCCATATGACGCCTTTGTCAAAACGCGCTGTCTCAAACTCAAACCTAGCTCTTAGTCCACTGAGGTCGCTAGACAACGAATATGGAACCGAACCAGGAACTGGTTCTAAGCATTCCAAATAATCCATAACTGCATCTGGAATAATTGAGCGGTTTGCGTTTTTGATCCACGCGGAAGACGGTTTGGAACTCGTATCGCTAGGCGCTACCTCAGCCATCCAACGCACAAATGGAGCATTGTTCTGATACCATGATAGAATACCAATCCAACGGTCCAATTCGGCAAGCATTGCCTTTTCAAAGGCAATCAATTCGTCCCGACTAACAGTCGCGGGTGCTGATGCTCCAAAGCCTGATTTGCCTGGAAACCGTTCACGATTGACCCGGAACAGCATTTCATTTTCTATAAAAGATCGAATGGAGTTTCCTAGTTGCCCTTCTCCAGCCGCCAACCGATCCAAGTTGTGCGCAATAGACGTCCGGAACCGTTTTAACTCATCGGCTTCTTTCGTGAGCTGAATTCCCTGCAATGACGCTTTTGCAACGGCAAAAACATAATCATTTATCTCTGGAAAATAAGGAAAGGCCTGATGATCAATATCGGATAAATCCCGCCCCGTTAGGCCTGTCCCCACTGAAAAGATGTTCCCAAACTTAAAAAACAGATCAGGAAACTTCTGCAACGCATGGTCAAGCGCTTCTCGGCGGTTTTGAATATGCTCGTGAAAACGAACACCAGGATCTGAGGTATGGTTTCCGTCTCCTTTCAAAGCCAATAACAATCGCTCTTTGATGTCTTTGTCCATGCGCCGGTCTGCTTCGATTTGTTGAACTAGATCCGGTCGGACGCCAGGCTCCATGTATTTCACAAGTGTTTTCACTAACGGTGATGACAGCCTTGCCTGAAGTTTCGAACAGTAGCCATGAACTCCAAGTGCGTCTTCAAGTATTAGGTATGCCTGATCTGATGTAAGCTCCAATTTGCGGTTCAGGTTTTTTTGATGATCTTTGTACCCTCTATAGAATTTCTCAATATTGTTCGGGTTGAAACATGGAACTCGATACTTCCATCGGGAAATCTTTTTCCAAAATGGATCCAGGTGAATCTCTCTCCTGATTACTGCCATATCGGCTACAAATCGTCCGCGTTCCAAGGGCGTTCTTGCGTTCAAAGGCTTCCGGGATTCAGCCCGCAGTTTTGCAGTTAGGCTTGGGTCGTATTCTGGCTCTTGAGCGAGATAGTGATACGTAAATATCGGATCTATTTGCCCCAACAAATGTTCCTGCTTGCGACGACTTTCATCAATCACCGATTTAGCTTCTGCAATCAGTTGATTTTGTTCCGGATCGCAACCAGTAAAAACCACCAACCTCTCTAACTGACTGATGTAATCCCAAGTTTCGGTATTAGTCGTTTCGGAACAACGTTCTATTACTCCAATTAGCGTTTTTCGCAGGGCTTGGGATGGACCATCCAAGAAAGACCGCTCCAACATGTCAACAAAGTGTTGATTGATTATCCCGTCATCTAATTCTCTTATAATTTCTAACGCCAAGAATTCTGAAACGGGCGCCAAATCCGACTGGCGTAGACGGTCACTCAGTACTCTGAGAGCAGAAAACGCAAAATCTACTTTCCTGTTGGCACGCAAATACTGGAGGTCAGGACTCGGCAAGATCTGCTGCAAAACAAAAGACTGTGCTCGTATCTCAGCACTTGCATCTAAAATCTCACCAAAGAAACCATACCGACTTACTAGGACGTCGGTATCTAAGCGCGTCATCGTCCAATTATTAATGTGGTCTTTCTCGTCCACGTTCACCGCAGATGCTAAAAAACGGTCGAAAAAATCGAAACCCGTCGTGATCGGCAATTGCTCAGGATCAATTTCTCGGACGTGGGAAAACAATGGATTGTTTTTTGAGAACAACTTCAGCATTTTACCCTCCGGCCAACGGAAAAAGCTTCACAAACAACGCTTCGTTTACTTCTCGATTGATTAAAGATTCATCCAGGCTTTCCACCTGATTTTCATTCCAAAAAAACAAGAAGGCCCCATCGGTAAAAGATTCGAGGGCTAACTTCACAGCCTCGCTCTCATCCTTTGGAGAGATCTCGGTTTTGTCCAAAAAGCTGGATAGATCTGATTGAGGAACTGAAACAGGAACCTTGTCGGCAGACTTGTACACTTGGTAGTCTCGCCGTGTTTTCTCTGCGATAACGTCTCTCGCTAAGAGGTTGGAACTAATGAGCCGAAGCTGCGGCTCTAGTCTGCGCTGTCTACCTTCTGGAAGCCCCCAATTTTCGGAAACAACTCGAATCTGAACAGCCATGTAAGCCCAATCTATGAGACACTACGCTACAATCTATACCTGTGAAATACAGAACAGCACCTTAAAACTCACTTAATATGTCAGGCTGCATTCGATACTGTTTCAACTTAAGGCTCCACCAAGTCAAAACACCACCGTCGATCAGAATTTCCGGGGATTGGAGCGGCCGAGCTGCCGACCCCATGAGGCATCCCCCAAGCTGTGTTTTTGTTTTTCTAGGACTTCCATTCGGCACTGATAAGCGCCTTAATTTTTCCATCTTCCCGACTGGAAAAACACCCGACACCGTCTTCCGCCCGTCCTACACTTTTGTAAATCGAAGACTTGGACGAGCAGAATGACAAACAACAAGACAATCAGTGACGCATGCAAAGCCTGGATCAAGCGCTGTGAGCGCGATGAGCTGGAACGAGCAACCCTGCGCTCATATCGCAATCACGTTGATCACCACATTGAGCCAGCTATCGGTGATCGCGAGCTAAGCAGCCTCACCCGCTCAGAGGTGCGCGATTTCATGGATGACATGCTGGACAAGAACTCCAGGGCCATGACCGACAAGGTTCTACGCTCTTTGCGCTCAGCTCTCAATGAGGCTCTCGATCGCGAGTGGATCGACAACAACGTGGCGCTGTCCGTGAAGCTGCGCAGGGCATCAAGGAACGCTCCTGATCGCATCATCCCGACCAAGGCTGAGATTAAGGCCATGCTCGAGACTGTTCCCGATAAGCAGCGCCCGCTCATCACCACCGCGATCTACACGGGCATGTGCATGTCAGAGCTGCGTGGTCTGCGTTGGGAAGATGTTGATTTTCAGAAGTCGATCATTCGCGTCCGTCAACGCGCTGATCGCTTCAATCAAATCGGCAAGCCCAAGTCGAAGTCGGGCCGCAGGGATATTCCCATGGCACCAAGTGTCAAGAAGGTACTGATGTCCTGGAAAGCAAACTGCCCAACCGGCGAGCTCGATCTTGTCTTTCCAAACGGCATTGGCAATGTCGAGAGCCCGTCAAACATCTCAAACCGGGTTCTGTATCCCCTCTTGAAAGACGCTGGAATTGTCACTGCAGAGGGCAAACCGAAGTTCTCGTTCCATGCCCTACGTCATGCCGCTGCCTCGCTGTACATTGAACAAGGCTGGCCCGCGAAGAAGATCCAGACGCTTCTGGGACATGCCTCGATCACCATGACCTTTGACGTCTATGGGCACCTGTTCGACAACGCCGAAGATGATGTTGCCCTGTTTGCGAAGCTCGAAGCAGATTTGGAGGCGGCTTAGTCTCCGTTCTTCCCATCAGGCAATTGGATCCATTCGAATAGAAAGCTTTCAGGGTTTTCCTTGCGCTTGGTCCGCAAGATCTTTCTGAGGTTGGGCGATGTCCACGGTCTGCCGCGTTGGGTCTGAATGCCTTTTTCATTCAATCCGTCCACAATTGCCCTGACAGTGAACGGAGGTGAAAGGTCTTCTTTGATCCAATCGCTACAGAGCTTGTGTATTTGCATACTTAAGAAGGTGTCCTCATAGGACGCCAGTCTCTGTGTAGCTTGCGACGGAGTTTCCGCGGAAACCTTTGGCTTCGCTCGAACGCGCTGCTTCTGAAGCATCTTGCGAAATTGACTAATCTCCTGCCGCTCTCTGCTCTGATGCAGCCGATCAGAGATGATAATACGAAGCGTCGCTGGCTCGAGCCTTTCCAATGATGTAGTATGCAGCGTGCAATACACGCCGACGGTCGATGTCCGCATGGCCGTTTGGAAAGCCAAAGCGCTCTCCCAGTCATGATTGTCGAAGAGACGTGCCACATTGTCGATCACTATGCGCTGGCGCGTTCTGACAGACTGAACGAACGCTATTCTGAGCGCTGGATGGTTCGCTTCTATCCGCTCCTCAACACCCACGCCCAACGCGATCTGCGCAGTTATATCCTTATTCGCAGCGCTGACTGCGTCTTGCAAACACGTCAATTGAAACCGCGCAGATGGATCAAAGCTCAAATCTACGGGCTGGACCGAGCGTGGAAAGCCGCGAGCAACAAGAAGAGCAATCATCGTAGAACCGTAACCAAAAGATCAAAAACCACGATCTGGTTACAACCACAACGCCGCCTCACGCAAGCTCAATATCACCTCAAAACAATGAGATTCATAGCTTTTCCGTTGGAATCATAATCCGCGTGTCGGGGGTTCGAGTCCCTCTCCCGCTACCATTTTTTTCGAAAGAGATTAATCAGCCAGCCGCAAGTATGCAGCCCTTTTTTGTTGCGCGTCACGCGCCTAAATCGCACGGCCGATATACTCGTCAGATTGTCGTTTAAACAACAACTAGCTTTTGCATCGAACTTTAAAGCTGGAAAAGCCGGTGCTTCTTTAAAAGGTCAACCAAAACTTCTCGGGCGTGGCGCCTGTGGAGACGGTGCTGTTCACGGGCGTTAGCAGCGTCACCCGTCCGGATCGCATCATAGACAGCCCTGTGGTCCTGATTGGATTTGATCGGGAGCGGCCGGATGTAGAGCGTCATCGCCCGCGCACGGCGCACCTGGTTCGCCATCATTGAAACGATGTTCTGAACCCGGGAGTTCCCTCCCAAACGCACCAGTTCTGTATGGAAAGCGTCATCCGCTTCGGCCCAGGCATCACGATCCTCATCGCTCAAAGCCTTGTCCATAGCCTCAATCGACGCTTTCAGGTCAGCCAGATCCGCCTTGGAGTAGTGCTTCCTTGCAGCTTCTTCCGCCGCCAGGCTCTCCAGTTCCGTCAAAACCGCATAGATCTCTTCCATATCTGTCAGGGACAAGGTCGCAATCCGCACACCTTTTCTCGGGCGCACCTCCAACAGCCCCTGCTGCGCGAGCATCAAGGTGGCTTCCCGGACCGGCGTCCGTGACATCCCCAAACGGCCTGCCAATTCACTTTCCAGGTGATCGGATCCGGCAGCGAGTTCGCCGTCGAAGATCAATTGACGGATCTTCTCCATGGCCTGAGTGGTGATGGTTTTCGGTTTCGATGGGTCAAGCATATGCAACGTCTCGGATTTTTCGGCCCTGGCGATCAGCCTCGTAGATCATCTTTTCGAGTGCAATCACCTTTAGGTAGTCTCTCGCCTCGTTTTCAAGTGGTTTTCCGTCGAGCACCCCGTCAACGACATGGGTGATCAGATTCTTGACGCAATCCCCACCAAATCCTTGCCAAGGCTGCGGTTGAAGAAGAACCGTTTCCTTCAAATTGCCAAACGGGCGGAGTGTCACACTGCCATCTCCTGACAGGGTCAGTGTTCCGGCCGTGCCCTCAAGGCTGGATTCGCCGAGCGTTGTCCGGCAGTTTTCAGCCGCGTGATCCAGCAAGCGGTTGCCATCAAACAATGCCCGCACACCGCCCGGATAATCGAATACGAAAAATCCGGCATCTTCTCCCTTGATGACGGGATTGAGCCGCCGCAAGTCCGCATAAACCGCCTCCGGTTCGCCAAGCAGATACCGAAAAGTGTCGACCCAGTGGACGCCGGTCTCATGGATCAAAAGCTGAGGCATGTCCTGAAAATATGGCTGCCGGTCCAGATAGGCGCGCGGGCCTTGTCCATCTCCTGTCCGAAGGCGGAAGGTCAATTGCAAGACGTCTCCAAGCACCCCGCTTTCCAAAGCGTGTTTGAACGTCCTGTACCACGGCTGAAACCGAAAATTCTCGTGAATGACGAGAGTTACCCCGGCCTTTTCTGCAAGCCGGGTTGCCTCCTCAGCCTCTTCAAGTGACGTGCAAAACGGTTTTTGGCAGATAATTGCACGCACGCCCTGTGAAATTCCTGCCTTGATGGCTGCCATGTGGGTGGGAGGCGGTGTGATGATATCCAGAAGGTCCGGGCTCGTCATTTTCAACATCACAGCGAGATCCTTAAACGCTGCAAGCCCCGTTTCCTTGGCCTTCTCCAAGTCCTGATCACACGCACCGACAAGAGCCACGCGGCCTGTGCGGCGCCAGGCATCATAGTGGAACTGCGCGAAGTACCCAGCGCCCAGGCAAGCGACCCGTAGGGCCCGCGTCTCTTTTTTCTTCTGGTTCATTGTCAATCCACTCCGCCCTGCGCGACTGGAACGTTGACACCTGAATGCGTCACCTCCGCCACACCGTATTTTTGATAGTCGACACGAGTGAAGTTGACAAGGGATTGTATTATGTATACGCAAATGAATGTGCAAACCAATACGGCTTGAGGAGAGCCGCGGGAGGAGACCGAAATGTTGGAAAAGAAATTCTTGAGCCGGCTACTGGCTGGCGTTGCAGTTGCGGCTATCGGACTGAGCAGCGCACATGCGGCGGAAAAGCTGCGTTTCAGCCACACTGACAACCCTGGTGGATCTCGTCAGGCCGCTGCAGAACTGTTTGCCGAGAAGGTCGCGGAATACACCGATGGCCGTTACGAAGTGCAGATTTACCCGTCCGGGCAGCTCGCAAACGACCCGAAAGCAATCGAGCTCCTCCAGCTCGGCGGCATTGATTTTACGGTGTCAGCGACCGGCAGTTACGCAACCCATCTACCCAGCCTGAACCTTACGGCCATGCCGTTCCTTGTCGACACGTACGAACAAGGCTGGGAGCTCTATGACAACTCAGAGTGGCTTCAAGGCGAGTTCCAGAAACTCCCGGAAAAGGGTTTCCGCGTTTTGTCGACGTGGGAAGCCGGCTTCCGCAGCTTCACGACAAACGAACCCCTGACATCTCCGAAAGATGCCGAATCCATGAAAATGCGGGTCTTTCCGAACGACATGATCCGCTGGTCCATGGAAGCCATCGGTTTCCAGACCGTCGTGATGCCGATCACCGATGTTTACCTCGCGATCCAGCAGGGCATTGTGAACGGCCAGGAAAACCCGGTGGACACCATCAAATCGCTGCGGTTCTACGAAGTGGCGCCAAACATCACCTTGACCCGTCATGTTTACAGCCCGCTTCCGCTGACCGTTGCCGAAAAGACCTGGCAATCCTTCTCTGAAGAAGATCAGGCAGCAGTCCTTAAAGCTGCCACGGAATCTGCCGCCTTCAGCCGGCAACTCGTTCAAAGCTCGGTCGACAGCCAATTGACGGAAATGCAGGAAGCAGGTGCCACCGTGAGCGTACCGGAAATCGGCCCGTTCCGTGAGGCAGTACAATCGGTTTATGCCAAGGCCAAGGACGTCTACGGCGCAGAAGCCGTTGACAACATTCTTGGCGATGCAGCAGCCATCCGCGAAGCCCTTCCCGCCCAAAACTGATCAAGCCTTTGGGTGTCAACTGGCCGGAACTTGAAGCACACGTTGCTTCGGTTCCGGCGCTCTCTTGAAAGACTTTGCCTTGGACTACCGAGATCATTATCCGGCTGTGCTGCGCTGGCTCAGCCATATGGTGGACTTTTGCCTGGCGCTTGCCGGTTTTGCCATCGTCACCCTGGTCTTTTGCAACGCCTCTTTGCGCGGGTTTGCAGGCTTCGACCTTGCCTGGTCGTTGGAAGTAACAAGCTTTCTGCTGCTTTGGAGCACCTTTATCGGATGCGCCGCGGCGATTGCGCGCGGTGCGCACATGCGCGTTACAGAGATCGTTGAAAACCTGTTGCCTGTGCATTTGCAACGCGTTTTGTCGATCGGGATCGATGTGATCATCACCTGCCTCCTGATCAGCCTGATCTATACCGGCTACAACATCTCCATCCATACCTGGGCGCAAAAAACCACGGTACTCTACTGGCCCGTCGGTCTGCTTTACGCATCCATGCCGGTCGGCATGGCGCTGACGTTGATCTTCCACCTCTTCAACATGGTGTTCGACATCCGGAATCCGGTCGTGCCCCACTCCACCCATTCTGATGGCGGCGAGGCCTTGCTATGATCCTGTTGTTTGTCGTCGCGGTTTTTCTGAGCACCGTGTTTCTTGGAATTCCCCTTGTCTGGGCCATCCTGATTACGGCAGTCCTGCCGATAATCGTATTCGATCTCGGGTATCCGCTTCAGGCGCTGTTCCTGAACTTCATTGGCGGCGTGGAACCGAACCATTTCCTGGCAATCCCTCTCTTCATAGTTGCGGGCGAAATGATGAGCCGCGGCGGTGTTGGGCTCAGGATCATTGGATTTGCAAGAGCCGCCTTCGGCTTCATGGCGGGTGGCCTCGGCATGGTGGTTGTCGGTGCTTCAATGATCTTTGGCGGCATTTCGGGTTCTGCCATTGCGGATTCAGCCGCCATCGGTTCGGTAATGATCAAGAACATGTCCAGAGAGGGCTACGACAAAGCGTTCGCTGCTGGTCTCGTCGCGGCGGCTGGAACCATCGGGATCATCATTCCACCATCAATCCCGATGCTCATTTACGGCTTTGTCGGAAATGTCTCGGTCGCAGACCTTTTCATTGGGGGCATGGTGCCTGGCATTCTGTTCGGCGCCTTCTTTATGGGCGTGTGCTATTATGTCGGAAAATCAACCAATTGCGACCCCGGCGGCCGGACAACAACCTTCAAGGAACTAACATCCTCCTTCATAGGGACAGCCCCTGCCCTGTTCATGCCCGTGTTGATCCTGGGGGGCATTTTCACCGGTTGGGTTACGCCGACTGAGTCTGCAGCGCTCGCCGTGATCTACGGGCTTTTGGTGACAACAGTCGTCTATCGCGATTTCAACATCAAGGACCTGCCGCGCCTTCTGATCGACTCCTTTGTCACCAGCTCTGTGGTCATGGTTGTTATCGGAGCCACCACAGTACTCGGCTGGTTGATTACTTTGGAGCAGATGCCTCAGATCCTGGTTGGCTTCGTACAGGAGTTCTCAACCGGCCCATGGATGTTCCTGCTTCTTGTGAACATCGTTCTGCTTGTCCTTGGACTGGTCCTCGATCCTGTCCCGGCGATCTTGCTGACCGCCCCTCTGTTCCTGCCAACCGCCAAGATCTTTGGGGTTGATCCGGTGCATCTTGGGGTGATCATGACCTGTAACGTGGCAGTCGGGCTTTTCACTCCGCCGGTCGGGGCAACGCTCTATGTCGCATCCCGCATCTCCGGCGTGGGGGTCCTGTCCATCGCGCGCCGCATGCTTCACCTTTACCTGGCAGCGATTTTTGCGCTTCTGCTCGTCACCTATTTCCCGATCTTCACTATGGGTATGGTTGGGTTGTTCAGGTAATTGCAAGGACCAATCGATGTTTGTTGTGACAGTCACATTTCAGATCAAACCGGATCAGTTCGAGGCGTTCTTGCCGTTGATGGTCCAAAATGCGCAGGCCTCACTCACAACAGAGGATGGATGCCGGCAGTTTGATGTCTGCACCGATGAAAACCGGCCCGAAGAGGTTTTTCTTTACGAGGTCTACGATGATGAAGCGGCATTCAAGACACACCTAAAAACGCCGCACTTCCTGAAGTTTGACGCGGATGTGGCAGAGATGATTTCGGAGAAGACAGTCAAGACTTACAAGGGGGTCGTTCAATGACCCCGTGGGAAGTCTACGCCGTCAAATATGCCGAGCGAAACTCCAGGACACGCCGGGACAGTTTCCTGTTTGACGACAATCACGACCAACCGCATGACATGGACTATTTCGTCTGGGTTCTGCGCCGGGGTGATGAGTTCATTCTGGTTGATACCGGATATGACCATGAAGAAGCCGACCGGCGGGGACGGCCTGTTCAAAGAGATCCACAGGAAGCCCTACTACCCCTCGGCATTTCACCGGATAAAGTCACGACCATCATCGTAACGCACCTTCACTATGACCATGCTGGCGGCCTGAAACACTTTCCAAACGCGACCATCCATCTGCAAGCGGCAGAAATGGCATACGCAACCGGTCCCTGCATGTGCCATCCGGTTTTGAAGGCCCCCTTCACCGGCGAACATGTCTGTGAAGCTGTCCTCAGACTTTATTCAGGCCGGGTGACGTTTCACGAAGGCGATGGTGAAGTCGCTGAAGGGGTAACTGTTCACCGGATTGGCGGCCACAGCAAAGGCTTACAAGCGGTCCGGGTGCTAACCAGTGCCGGTTGGCTGTGTCTGGCATCGGATGCGGCGCACTATTATGAAAACTTTCTCAGTGAAAAGCCATTTCCGATCGTCGTAGACCTGCAGGAAATGCTCAACGGTTTCAGGCGTATCCGTACGCTGGCGAGCGATGACCGACTGGTTATCCCGGGCCACGATCCTTTGGTGCGAAAACGCTTCCCCGTTTTTGGCGCAGACCACATCTTGCGTCTCGACCAGGGACCATCTGAGGAGGCCGGAAAATGAAACTCGGCGTCATCGCAGATGATTTCACAGGGGCGTCTGATATCGCACTGATGCTGTCTGAGGCCGGCATGCAAACGGTGCAATTTGTCGGTGTGCCGGCTTCAAACAATCTATCCGGCTCTGGCATCAACTGTGATGCTGGCGTCATCAGCCTAAAATCCCGGACGGAGCCCGCCGAAGATGCAATCAGGCACTCGCTGGCCGCATCGGACTGGCTGATCTCGCAAGGATGCGAGCAGATCGTTTTCAAGGTTTGCTCGACGTTCGACTCAACGGATGAAGGCAACATTGGCCCTGTGACCCAGGCTCTCGCCGAGCGCCTTGGAGAACAAACTGTCCTTGTATGCCCGGCTTTTCCAGAAAATGGACGCACGGTCTATCAGGGGCATTTGTTCGTGGGAGACATGCTCCTGAGTGAAAGCGGAATGCAAAACCACCCGCTCACCCCCATGCGCGATCCGGACATTCGACGGGTTCTTTCCAGGCAAACGACTTGGCCCGTTTCGCATATTCCTCATAAGACCGTCCGGCTGGGAGCGGCATCTATTCTTGACGCAGCTAAGACCGAAACGGGCTCGATGGCAATCGTCGATGCAATCACCGATGAGGATCTCATTGCGATCGGAAAAGCCGTAGCGGGCCGCCGTCTTGTTACTGGAGGGTCCGGGATCGCAATCGGTCTGCCGGCGAATTTTGGCGTCACTCCACATCATCAGGCATGGACTGGAACAAACGGTAAAGCAGTGGTGTTGTCCGGATCCTGTTCGTCGGCAACACGTGGCCAAGTGAAACACTACAAGCGAAAGGCCCCCAGCCGTGAAATCATGGTTGAGGATGTGATCGGGGGTTGGTTATCGATGGAAGAGTTGGTTGAATGGACCATCAGCCAAGACGAGCCGCCACTTCTTTATTCTTCGACAGATCCTGAAACTGTCAGTCAGGTCCAGCAGCGGTTCGGTCGCGACAAGAGTGCATCTGCCATAGAAAACCTGTTTTCCGGTCTTGCTGCAGCTCTTGTGGACGCTGGTGTTGAACGCATCGTGGTCGCAGGTGGGGAAACGTCAGGCGCTGTCGTATCCGGGATCAAGGCATCCACTCTTGAAATCGGCCCTCGGATCGCCCCTGGTGTCCCGGCTTTGAGAGTCGCGGGCCAGCCGCTGACCCTCGCCCTCAAATCCGGCAACTTTGGCGGACCTGACTTTTTCGAAGACGCCCTCCATGTTCTGGGTGCAGGCTCATGAGCGCTCTCTCCAAAGCCCGTGAGCAGATCGCCGTAATGGCCAAATCACTTTATGACCGAGGCCTAACCCACGGATCGACCGGCAACATCTCTATGCGTCTGGATGACGGCACTTATCTGGTCACTCCAACAGGCTCATCCATGGGCTTTCTGGATCCAGCCTGCATCAGCCATCTGTCGGAGACTTGGGCGTTGCTGTCCGGAGATGCGCCGACAAAGGAATTGCCGTTGCATACGGCATTTTATGAAACCCGAGGGGCGACTGGTGCCGTTGTGCATCTGCATTCGTGCCATTCAGTGGCCTTGTCTTTGCTGCCGGAAATTGATCAGGACAATGTCCTGCCTCCCCTCACAGCTTACGGGATCATGCTGCTCGGCAAAGTGAAACTGTTGCCGTTTTTTGTCCCTGGCGACCCAGCCATGGGCAACGCCGTTCGCGGGCTGGCAGGCAAACGATCAGCCGTTATTCTTGCCAATCATGGCCCTTGCGTTGCGGCCAAGGAGCTTGAGGCTGCCGTCTACGCCATGGAAGAGTTGGAAGCGACAGCAAAGCTGGCTCTTTTGCTGCGAGGGGCATCTCCCACACTTCTGGACCCGGCACAAATATCGCAAATCGTCACCCGTTTTGATGTTGATTGGACGTAAGGAACCGTACTCATGAAAATTGCGCTTATCAAAGGGGACGGGATCGGCATCGACGTCGCGGACGCTGCAATGGCTGTGCTCGAAGCTGCACTTCAAAAAACCGGACAACCGAAACCTGAGTTGGACGAAATTCAAGCCGGCGCAGCGTATTTCCAGGAAACTGGCCAGGATATAGAGGCAGACGGAGAAGACAGGGTTGAAGCTGCAGATGCCATCTTCCTGGGTGCCATTGGACTGCCATCCATTCGGCACACGGATGGAACGGAAATCTCTCCGCATTTAAGGCTGCGTGACCGTTTTGGTCTATTTGCTGGTGTACGACCAGTCAAAGCCTATCCCAATGCCCCGCAACGGCTTTCCGATCCAAGGGCAGCTCAGATTGATCTCATCATCTTGCGCGAGTCCACCGAAGGTCTGTTTTATTCTGCAGCAGCACACAAACGCTCGCTCGTTGTGAACGACGACGAAGTTCAGGACATTCTGCGGATTACCAGGAAAACCACCACAAAACTGCACCGCTTTGCTTTCGATCTTGCCCGCAAACGCCAGAAGAAAGGCTTTCAAGGCCGCCTCACTTGCGTCGACAAGGCGAATGTTTTTACCTCGTTCGCCTTTTTTCGCCAGATCTTCGATGAGGTGAAAACAGACTATCCGGATGTTCCGGTCGGCTACAACTATGTGGACGCCCAGGCCTTGGATCTGGTGCGCAAGCCCTGGGACTTTGATGTGCTGGTGACCGAAAACATGTTTGGTGACATTCTTTCCGACCTCGCCGGCGGGCTTGTTGGCGGAATGGGAATGGCCGCCTGTGCGGAGATTGGCGACCATACGGGGCTGTTCCAGCCGGCCCATGGCAGCGCCCCGGACATCATGGGACAAGACAAGGCCAATCCGCTCGCAGCAATCCTGAGCGGGGCTCTGATGCTCGATTACCTCGCCGAAAAACTGGGCAATCCCCACCTTTCAGACGCAGCCGATCTCATAAACCACGCAGTTGACGATGGGTTCCGCAACAACCGTTTGCGTCCCATTGAGTTCGGCGGCGACATGGGAACCCGCGCGATCACACAGGTTGTTACCGATACCGTGTCCGAAAGCCGCCAGATCGCCGCGCAATAAACAAGGATCAAAAAGTTTGGAGCTTAAGTATGCGGCGATAAAAAATCCACATTCGAAAGTTGCAGGTAAATGCACTCTTCAGCTTCGGCATTACAAGTAACGTGATAGGTTAAACATATTGTCGATTTTCTTTCCTAAAACACTGTTTTTGCCTTTTTATGCAGCAACTAAAAATGAAATCGTAATTGAGCCCCACCCGTGAAAGGCCACCACCTTAAGTTCTCGATCTCATGCCACGGCGCGCCAATCAAAGCTTACAGCGTTACAAGCAAATGCTCCCATTCGCCATGGATGGGTCAAAACGCGTTGCGATCGTCGTGAAGGCGATCACCAGATAGCGATCACTGGTCTTCACATAGCTCGCATAAAAGAAGCGTTGTCCGGTGTAAGCACCGTAGCGGTTCTTCGCGTTGACCGAGCCGCAGATCTTTCCTGCCATACCGCGCTCGAATTCGTTGACCACGTCGAACGTGAAGACGACAGAATAAGGATCAACAAGCGTCTCAGCCGCTTTCATCTTTACAGCCTGCTCAGGTGCGGGATCAGACCTATAACGGGATCAAAGCCGCGCTACATGAATTGTCACGGATATCAGCTATGCAGAATTATGGGTGAAATTCGAAGACATCGGCATTGAATTCTTAACCTCTGTCGACTAAGTGACGCGACAGCAAACATAAAATTTCACCAAGTCGGCGGTTTGGACCAGGAGGTCGGCATGACCCGGGATGATCTCATTCGCGAATACAAGCAACACAGCGGCTCGTGGCAGGCCGTGGTCGGTGTTTACGCGCTGTTGGTCGGCGCGATGGTGCTGTCCGCCTATATGATGGTCGGCTGAACCAGCACAGATAGTAAGTGTTGAGAGATAGTAATACCCCAAGGCATTTCGCTCTGGGGTATTTCATTTCGTGCTTGTCAACCGTTGTACCAATCAGACGTTGGCCGCTTCGCCGATCCCCTCCGTTCCCCGTTCTTCCAGCAAGGTGGTCAACCAGTTCGGATCCATTTCCGGAACTGACGACAGCAGAAGATCCGTATACGGGTGATGTGGCGGGGTAAACATTTCGTCCTTCGGCCCCTGTTCCACCACCTTTCCCCTTTGCATCACCACAACCTCGTCTGCGATCGAACGCACCGTCGCCAAGTCATGGGTGATAAACATATAGGCCAGGTTGAACTCTTCCTGCAGACGGTCAAGCAACTTCAGGATGCCTTCAGCAACCAGCTGATCGAGTGCGCTCGTAACCTCATCGCAGATGATGAAAGACGGATCAGCCGCCAACGCACGGGCAATACCCACCCGCTGCTTCTGGCCGCCAGACAGTTCCGGTGGATAGCGGTTGTAGAATTTGGCAGGATCGAGTTCGATCAGATCCAGCAGTTCATCGACCCTGCTTTTCAGCTCTGCCCCATGCAAACCACCGTAAAACTGGGCAGGGCGGCCGATGATGTCGCAGATCCGGATTTTCGGGTTCAACGCCGTATCCGCCATCTGGTAGATCATTTGCGCCTGACGCAGTTGCTCCTTGTTCCGATCCTGGTACCGTGCTGGCAGCGGTTCTCCGTTGAACAGGATCTGACCCTTAGTGGGCGGCAGAAGTCCTGTGATACAACGTGCCGTGGTCGACTTTCCGGACCCGGATTCCCCGACAACAGCGACGGTCATGCCCGGATAGATGTCGAAAGAAACATCATCCAGAACCTTCGTTTGGCCATACGCTGCATCTATCCCTTGGACCGAAATAATGGGTACGGCTTCGGCACCGGCCGGGCGCTTTTTCTGCGGCCGTTTGAAACTCCGCACAGCCCATAGGCTCTTCGTGTAGTCCTCTTTGGGGGAATCGAGCATCTGCTCGGTCGGTGCTTCCTCGACTTCCTCGCCCTTTAAGAGCACCTTGATGGTGTCCGCCATCTGCGCCACCACAGCCAGATCATGTGTGATGTAGATGGCTGCGGTGTTAAACTGGTCAACGATGTCTCGGATCGCCGCCAGGACCTCAATCTGCGTGGTCACATCCAGCGCAGTGGTGGGCTCGTCGAAAATGATCAGGTCCGGCCGACACGCCATGGCCATGGCCGTCATGGCCCGCTGCAACTGTCCACCGGACACCTGATGAGGATAACGAAACCCGATTTCATCGGGATTTGGCAAACGCAGCCGCTCGTAAAGCTGCATTGCGTCTTCCTGCGCCTCGACGCGCTTTTGAATCCGGTACTGGATCGGGGCTTCGGTGTGCTGGTCAATGATTTTATGGGATGGGTTGAAGGACGCTGCTGCAGACTGGGCCACATAGGCAATCCGTGAACCGCGTAACGCACGCAAGGCAGATTCCGGTGTTGTGGTCAGCTCCATACCGTCGAATTCGATCGAGCCGCCAGAGATCCGGCAGCCATCCCGGGCAAAGCCCATTGAGGCGAGTCCAATGGTCGACTTGCCGGCGCCAGATTCACCGATAAGGCCAAGAACTTCGCCCTTGTGAAGAGTCAGATCCACGCCATGGACAATCTCGATCCATTGCTCTTCGGAATAGCCTTCTATGCGAAGGTCCTTGATTTCCAGAAGCACGTCTTTCTTGGGAACCATGATCAAACCTCCTTCAGGCCGGAGGACCGGAACAACATCCAGTCAACGACAAAGTTGACCGCAACCGTCAACAGCGCAATGGCCGCCGCAGGGATCAGCGGTGTCAATTCGCCGAAAGAAATCAGGGTCGCGTTTTCACGAACCATAGACCCCCAATCGGCAGTTGGTGGTTGAATGCCCAGACCAAGGAAGGAGAGACCCGCGATCAACAGGAACACGAAGCAGAACTCCAGGCCGAATTCGGCAATCAGCGGCGCTGTTGAATTGGGCAGGATCTCCTTGCGTATCAGATACCAAGTCCCCTCCCCCCTTAGCTTTGCGGCCTCGATGTAATCCATCACGACAACGTTGCCAGCAACCGCGCGGGTCAGGCGGAAAACGCGCGGCGAATAGATCACCGCAACGACGACGACAATCACCAAGAGGTTTGTGCCGAAGATACTCAGCATCAAAAGCGCAAAGATAAGTGACGGTACGGACATGATCACATCGGCAAAGCGGCCCATGAACTGGTCGAACCAGCCACCCTTTGTTGCTGCAAGCAAACCCGCAAACGCCCCCATGACGAAGGCAAGCGTTGTTGCCACCAGCGCCAGACCGACCGAGTTGCGCGCGCCGTAAATGATCCGGCTAAACATGTCCCGCCCGAGCTGGTCTGCACCCAGCAACATGTTTTCATCCGCTGGCGCGAACGCCGAAGAGATGACCTCGGCTTCGCCAAACGGTGCAATAACCGGGGCAAATATACCGGCAATCGCATAGGTGAAGATTACGAACATGCCAAAAGCGGCGGTTAGCGGGGCCGTTCTCAGCTCCTTGGCAACTCCTTCTGGTGCGATAATTATGAGAAACTCTCGGAAGGCATAGGATGTCCCGGCCGCCAATGCCAAAATCCCGGCAGCTATTGTGACAAATCTGAGAGCCCCTACTCCGCCGATGATCCCCATCACGAACGACACCAGGGTCAGAGAGAAAATCAGCAGAAATAGCTCGCGTTTCTTGAAATACGCCGCCAGGCAGGATCCGCCGATCAGCAGCGCATAGTAAGCAATAACAAATGTACTCATTTCGCTGCCCTCACTTCGGATGCCGCAAACGCGGATTGGTCAGGATTGCTCCCACATCAGCTGCCAAGTTGAGCAGGATGAAGGTTGCAGCGAAAATCAGACAGCATGCCTGAACAATGGGGAAGTCACGTTTGGCTACCGCATCCACCAGAAGCTGGCCAATGCCGGGATAGACAAAAACGACCTCGACCAGAACCACACCGGTAATGAGGTAGGCAAGGTTGAGTGCAACGACGTTGATGATCGGCGCCCAGGCATTCGGCAGGGCGTGTTTCACGATAATTTTCCAGGGCGGAACACCCTTTAGCCGTGCCATCTCGATGTAGGGCGATGCCAGCAGGTTGATAATTGCAGCCCGTGTCATCCGCATCATGTGCGCAGTGACCACCAACACAAGTGTCAATGCGGGCAAGAAAGTCCGATGCAACAATTCTCCGAAGGTCATGTCGGGGCTTATGCTCGCGATTGCAGGAAAATACTGTGTCTTTACCGCCAGATACAGGATCAGGATGTATCCGAGAAAGAATTCGGGAGAAGAAATCGAGGTCAGCGTCGCAACGTTCGCAACCCGATCGAATAGGGTATTGCGCAGCAAGGCAACAATCACTCCGAGAATTATGGAGATCGGCACAGCGATAACGGCAGCATATGTCGCCAAGAAGAGCGTGTTCACAAACCTTTCGCCGATTGCCTCCCCAACGCTGACGCCGGATACCAGCGAGACACCAAAGTCGCCCGTCAAGGCGCCGCCGAGCCATTGGAAATAGCGAAAGATGGCCGGTTGATCGAGGCCAAGCTTTTCGCGAAGAGCTGCAACGGTTTCAGGCGTTGCCCCCTGACCTAGAACGGCCTGTGCAATGTCGCCGGGCAGCAGCTCGACCGCGAAAAAGATCAGGATTGAAACCACGAGAAGCGTGACCAAACCTAAGCCAAGTCTCTTTAGGACCAGCTGTAGGATGTCCCCCATTTGTCCCTCCAGAACAGGAAGCCCGAACCTCACATCCAAGTCCGGACGGCAGTCAGGCGCCCCTTGTCAGCTTTGTTTTCTCTGCTTTGGCAGAAGGCCCCGACGCGACAGCAACATGAACCGAACCGATTTCGGGTCCATGTCATAAACGGAGCGGCGGATTCTCTCCGCCGCTCCGTATTAGGATCAGGACTCGAACCACCAGCGGCTTGCCGCCCGTGCGCCATCATTTTCCCAGCTGGCAGCCAGCTGGTCCGGCGTGCCCACCTTGGTGCTGTTGGCGTAAACGAAATTGTTGAAGAACGGGATGATCGTCCCGCCGTCGTCTTTCGCCAGGATTGCCATCTCGCGGTACATGTCCGCGCGCTTGGCATTGTCCAGTTCCGCTTTTGCCTGCAACAGCAGCTTGTTGAATTGCTCATTCTGCCAGAAGGATTCGTTCCACGCGGCGTCGTCCTTATACGCCAGCGTGTACATCACATCCGGTGTCGGACGAGCACCCCAGGAGACCAGACAGAACGGCTTTTTCAACCACACATCGGAGTAGTAGCCGTCGTTCGGTTCACGTACGACGTTGATGTTAATGCCTGCCGCCTTGGCCTGTTCGGCATAAAGAACTGCCATATCCACAGCACCAGCGTAAACACTATCCGCCGTCGACAGGTTGATGGTGAGCCCTTCTGCACCGGCTTTCTTCAGAAGAGATTTTGCCTGGTCCGGATCATATTCTCGTTGTGGAATGTCATCCGGCCAATAGGGCTGCGCTGGGGAGTGGTGGAAGTCGTTGCCCTTAGTGGCAGCCCCAAAGGCGATCTTCTCGATGATCTCATCACGGTTCATCGCCAGTTTCAACGCGTTGCGCACGTCGACATTGTCGAACGGCGCGGCGTTGCAATGCATCGGCATTGTGATGGCGCCCGCGGACGGGATGTTATGAATCTTGATATTGGGATTGCGCTGCAGCAGCCCCATCGTTTTCAGTTCGATCAGCGATACCGCGTCAACATCACCGGTCATCAGAGCGGTTTGGCGGGCATTCGGATCATTCAGAACGATCATCTCGACCTTATCGAAATAGGCCCCTTCGCGATGCCAGCCATCGTGCCGGCTCAGGTTAAACTGAACGCCAAATTCACCGTTATCGATCTTGTAGGGACCGGAACCGTCGCCGGACTCCCAATCGATCGTGCCGTCGTCATTCGCTGGGCAAATACAAAGATGGTAATCGGTCATCAGCCACGGGAAGTCGGCATTACCGCCGGACAGCGAGACCACAACAGTATAATCACCGTCTTTCTTGATGTCGGTCACACCTGCCAGAAGAGCTTTCGCCGCAGATGTCGAGGCATCACCACGGTGGTGATTGAGCGACGCGATCACGTCGTCTGCCGTCAACTTCTTGCCACTGTGGAAGCTGGCGTTTTCCGTCAGTTTGAATGTCCATTCGGAGGCGTCCGCACTGGCTTCCCAACTGTCGGCCAGGTCTGGTCCGAGAGAGCCGTCGCCCATGATCATTGTCAGGAAGCTACGGTACGTGTGCGCCATGAAGATCATCTGGCGGGTGAGATAAGTGCCTGGATCGTGGCTGTCCGATGTGTTTCCGTCATGCAAGCCCCAGCGGAAGGTGCCGCCAGCTTTCGGCTGCGCCTTCGCCTTGGCGGACCATAGGCCCGTTGCAGTGGAGGCCGTCAGACCCGCAAGCACCGAATAACGGATAAACTCACGCTTTGTGATGCCTCCGGTGCGGGCCGCGCTTTCGAGCCGATTAATCATTTCTTGGTCTTCGGTTTTGGTCATCTGTCTCCCCATCTGGATCATTAAAAGCTGTCGACAGTAGAATTCCCAAACATAGCATCCGAAAATTTTTTAGTATCTGCGATGCTCGTTTGCGACATGTACATAACAAAACACGAACTCCGCCGCCTCGGCCACCCCTCTGACAAAATCCATCATTTAAAATTTTTAATGTTGACCGGCCGCTCATCGATTGTGCAGAGCAGCATTATTTGCCGCATCCTTAAATTTTGACTGTTCGGCAAAAAATCACTCAGCCTATATTATCATCTGCTTTGGAAATTCTGCGGCAACTCTGATTGCAGACGAACGAATATTCGCTACCCATGTCGGAAAATGCTGTTCAAGTTCGGTTTACCGCGCGTTGCCGCACCTCATCTCGCGCATCCTGACGGGAAGTGAACCATCTTCGGAGCCCCCCTATGAGTGTCGCAACGCGCAGCCGAAGCGGAGGCCGTGCCGGCCGCCGAGCCCTTCGCACCGCCCCTGATCACGAAATGTTGCCGGGTCTCACCCGAAAGCTGCCTTTGTGCGAACCCTTGGATCAGGATCAGATTGAACGCCTCGACAACGCGTCCATGCAAATACTGGAAGAGGTCGGCATCATCTTCCGGGACGCCATCGCGCTGGATGACTGGCGCAACGCTGGTGCCAAGCTGGATGGAGAACGGGTTTATCTCGACCGTGGCCTGGTACGCGAGCTTATCCGTACGATCCCCTCCAGCTTCACGTATCACGCCCGCAACCCGGTAAAAAACGTTCCGCTTGGTGGCAACCGGTCGATGTTCGTGCCCATGACCGGTGCCCCCTTCATTCGGGATCTCAACGACGAGCGCCGCAACCCGACGCTGGAAGATCTCGCGATGTTCCACAAGCTCAGCCACATGCTGCCTGCGATGCATTCCAGCGCGCACCACATAGTCGAACCCTATGACCATCCAATCAGCCACCGCCACTTGCGCATCACCTATTCGTCAATGAAGCATTCAGACAAGACTTTCATGGGCATGACAACAAGCCCCAAGAATGCCCAAGACGTCATGGAGATGTGCGCCCTCCTCTTCGGAGAGGATTATTTGGAAGACCACCCGGTCACCACTGGCAACTGCAACGGCAACTCTCCCCTGGTCTGGGACGAGACCATGCTTGGCGCCATGCGCGCCTTTTCAAAGCGGAACCAGCCGGTACTGTGCTCCCCCTTCGTGCTCGGCGGAGCCAACACACCGGCCTCGGTGGTGCCGGCCGTTGCCCAGCTGAACGCGGAAGCCCTGAGTGCGCTCGCCTACACCCAGGTGATCCGCAAGGGCGCGCCAGCGATCTACGGCCACTATCTCTCGACAGTGTCCATGAAATCCGGCGCACCAATGGCCGGCACGCCGGAAATCAGCCTGATGAACTTCCTAATCGGTCAGCTGGCGCGCCATTATAATGTACCTTGGCGCACCTCCGGGTCGCTCGGCGGCGCCAAGACTTTCGATGCCCAAGCGGGTTATGAGAGCGCAGCAACTTTGAGCGCCGTGATCCATGCCGGCGCCAACTACATCTGGCACGCAGCCGGTTGGAACGAAGCCGGCATGCACTGTTCCGTTGCAAAGTTCATTGTCGATGCAGAGCAATGCGCCATGGCCTATCGCATGGCCGAAGGTCCGCGCTGGGACGACTTTGACGAAGCGCTGGCAGCGGTCCGTGATGTTGGTCCGGGCGGTCACTATCTTGGTCACCCCCACACCCAGGAAAACTTCCAGCGGGCCTTCTTCATGCCAGACATGTTCGACAACAATTCGATCGAACAATGGAAGGCGGAAGGCGAAGTCGAAATCACAGAGCGTGCCCTGACCCAGGCCCGCAAGCTCCTTTTGGAGTATCAGGAACCGAAGCTCGACGAAGCGAAGAACGAGGCTCTCTTGGACTATATTGCCCGTCGCGAACGGGAAATACCGGCCGAAGATGCCTTAAACCAAGAATTCTAATTCCTAACCAGCCAAGAGTATCCTGCGTCGAAGCGCGCAGACAGGATGTTGGACCAGCCCCAAAACGACCAGCTTTCAGCTGATCTTGCGATTTCCGTTTCAGGACGTTCCATGAAGATTTCCTCGATCGAGATTTACCGGCACGACCTGCCAGTGAAGAACGGCCCCTACAAGATGGCCAATGCCGAGGTTTGGTCGCTGCAGACAACCCTCGTCAGACTGACATCTGATACGGGTCTCAGCGGATGGGGCGAGACCTGTCCGGTCGGACCGACCTATGCCGAAGCACACGCGCGTGGCGCCCAAGCGGCGCTTCAGCAGATGGCACCGGCACTGATCGGAGTGGAGGTGCAGCCGTTGACTGTTGTCAGAGCCATGAACGGGGCTCTGAACGGCCACAATTATGCCAAGGCGGCTATCGACATCGCGATCCATGACCTGCTCGGCAAAGACCTCGGCGTGAGCGCCGCGACACTGCTCGGCGGTGCGATCACAGAAATGGTTCCCTCCTATTACGCGCTCGGTGTCGGTGACCCGGATGAAATTGCCCGTCTTGCGCTGGAAAAGCAGAAGGAGGGCTACCAACGTCTGCAGATCAAGCTCGGCGGACGGCCTGTTGACGTGGACATCGAGAGTATCCGCAAGGTCTGGCAGAAAATCGCGGGCACCGGTATGCGCCTTGCGGTTGACGGAAATCGAGGATGGACGACGCGGGATGCCCTTCGTGTGTGCCGGGAATGCCCCGATATACCTTTTGTTCTGGAACAACCCAGTAACCGGATCGAGGACCTGGAAAAAATTCGCCCGCAGATCCAGCACGCGCTTTACATGGATGAAAGCAGCGTCGATCTCGCCACCGTCATTCGTGCCGCTGGAACCGGACTCGTCGACGGGTTCGGCATGAAGGTCACACGCATAGGCGGACTGCAGCAGATGGCTGCGTTCCGGGATATCTGCGAGGCGGTCAATTTGCCCCATACCTGCGATGACGCCTGGGGTGGCGACATCATATCGGCGGCGTGCACGCTGATCGCAGCCACTGTCAAACCGTCCCTGCTGGAAGGTGTCTGGCTGGCCGCCCCAATGATCGAGGGGAGCTACGGCCCCAACGAGGGTGTTCGAATAAGGGATGGTCACATCCGCGTTCCCGATAGCCCCGGCCTCGGTGTTGAGATTGACGAAATCCGCTTCGGCGCCCCGATCGCTGCTTGGTAAAGGGAGAAGAAACTAATGCGATTTACCGGAAAGAAAGCGCTCGTGACCGGTGCTGCCGGCGGTATGGGGCAAGTGATCACCAAAATGTTGCGTAATGAAGGCGCTTTGGTCGCAGTTGCCGATTTCAATTGCCACGGCATCCCAGCTGAGGCGGAACTTACCGGCGACCTCTTGGATCAGGTCTATGCAGACAGTCTTCCTGGCGCTGCGGCCAAGGCGCTCGGCGGTCTTGATATCATCATCAACAACGCCGGGGTAATCACACGCGGTCCGGTTACTGAGACCAGCGACCGGGACTGGTCGCTCTCGGTCGGCGTCAATGTAGAAGCGCCCTTCCGAATCTGCCGGGCAGGCATTCCGATCCTCGCCAAGGCCGGCGGCGGCGCCATCGTCAATCTCGCCTCCTGCTGGGGCGTGCACCCGGGTCCCAATCACGCAGTCTATTGCATGACAAAGGCGGCCATTGCATCGCTAACCCAATGCATGGGCCGCGATCACGCCCATCAAGGCATAAGGATCAACGCGGTCTGCCCCAATGAAGTCGACACGCCGATGTTGCGCACCGGCTTCGAAAAACGGGGCTTCGATCCGGTAACGGCGATCAAGGACCTCGGCATGACCGTGCCGCTCGGCCGGATCGCCAAGCCTGACGACATTGCAGATGTGGTGCTGTTTCTGGCTTCCGATGCAGCCCGGTACATGTGCGGTTCCCTCATTGAGGTGAACGGCGGAAAGTCGGTCGCATGACGCGCTTTGAGGGAAAGACGGCACTGGTGACCGGCGGGCGCAGCGGCATCGGCAAGGCCGTAGCCGAAAGATTACGCGGGGAAGGCGCCCGGGTGTTCACAGCCCAGCGCGGCAAAGACCCGGAGTTCGAACATGTGTCTGCCGATTTTTCTGATAGCGCGGCCCTTGCACAAGTGATCCCGGCTGTCATTGCCGCATCGGGACGGCTGGACGTTCTTGTGAACAATGCCGGCCTGATGCAAGAGGCCACGATAGAGGACATGATGCTGGAGGACTGGCAGCGCAGCCTGGCCGTCAATCTCACGGCCCCATTCTTCCTGGTCAAACATGCCCTGCCGCATCTGCGCATGACCAGAGGCACGATCGTCAATGTCGGGTCAATCGAAGGCATAGGATGCAATCCTCATCATTCCGCCTATGCTGCCTCCAAGGCGGGACTGCACGGCTTGACCCGCGCCATCGCGGTTGACCATGGCCAGGACGGTATTCGCTGCAACGCCGTTGCCCCAGGCTGGATCGATACTGACCTGAATCTGGATTTCATCGCGGCCCAGACCAACCCCGAAGCCTTCAGGCGAGATATTGGCAAGATCCATCCCGTCGGCCGAACGGGCGCACCGGAAGAGGTGGCCGCGCTTGTTGCTTTCCTGGCCGCGGAAGAAAGCGGCTTCATCACCGGCCAGATCTATACCGTTGACGGCGGTCGCATGACCCGGCTCAGCCTACCTTAACGCCAAAAAAACTTCGTCCTCAGTTCTGAAACGCCGTGCGGATGGCGGATGACATGGTGACAACAAGATCCCTGTCTGCCTCTGCAGAGGTGCCGATCACCAATTGGGACGCGGGGGTCTCGCCAAAGCCGTCCTGTGTTCCAAGCGTCCGCAATTGTGGTCCGATCGAGGACTTCCCGAGCAAGCCGATGGCAATGCCAGCCTCTACGGCCGCCGTCACACCGGCAACACTCTGACTGGAAAAGACGATCCTGTACGGCCGCCCACTTTTCTCAAGTGCCGCAATCGCAGCATCCCTCCACCAGCAAGCGCGGTCGAACAGCGCAATCGGCACCACCGCCTGATTCTGCAATGACAAGTGTTTCGCGCAGACCCAGCAGGTCGGATCCACGTAAATCACCTCCTCAAAGGATTGCGATACCTCCACTTCATAGACGGCGAGATCAAGCTGTCCCCTGGCAATCATTTCCGGAAACTCCGTGCTGATCGAACAGGTCACCTCCAATTCCACCTGCGGATGAGATTGCACAAACGCTCCGAGGATGGCCGCAAGCCTGGTTTGGCCATGATCATCCGGGATGGCCAGCCGCAGCCTGCCGCGCAACCCGTCCGCGGTGATTTCTCGGAGCGCCACATCTAGACGACCGGTAACCTCCCGTGCGACTGGCAAAAGCTGTTCACCGGTTTGCGACAAGGATACCCCGCGCCCCGTCCGGTCAAAGACGGGACGTCCCACCACCTCTTCCAGACGCATGATCTGCAGACTGGTGGCGGATTGCGACCGGCCGATCACACGAGCCCCTTCAGTGATGCTGCCCGTTCCTGCCACCGCCAGGAAAGTTCTGAGCAACTCACTGTCCAGATTATTCATCGAATTTTCCGATATCCGATATTAATGATATTCGTTTTACTGATGAATTCAGCATATCTATCATGATCTCGTCAAGCTCAGGAGACCCGACATGACAGATCAGACAGCCGCATCATTCTCGCGTCCGACGCGCCTGCATCTTGCCGGGTTTGGTCTTTTGGCCTTTGCGATCATGATATGGCTGTGGCCGCATTTTACCTGGAACGGCCTGGTCTACACCCTAGAGGGTCTCCTCGCCGTGGCTCCACTCGTCGTGCCGGGCATCCTGCTCACGGCCTGGATCATGGCCAGCGGCGCCGACCAGATCATCAGCCGGGCCTTTGAAGGCCATATGGCACGTGCCGTCATGGCCGCTGCGGCCATCGGTGCGATCACGCCAGTCTGCGGCGTGACGGTTCTGCCCCTGATGGTCGGCCTTCTGGCAGCGGGAGTACCGCTGGCACCCGTCATGGCTTTCTGGTTATCGTCACCGGTCACCGACCCGGCCATGCTTGCAACAACGGCAGCAACCCTGGGGCTGATCTTTGCCATTGGCAAAACCGTCGCAGCTTTCGGCCTTGGCCTCTTCGGCGGCACCGTGACGGCATTTCTGACGGCCGGACAATCCGGTCAGTCGGCGCTCAGAAAAAACGGTCTGGCCTCGTCCCTCAAGACAACAACCTGCTGTGGAGCGGCCAGCTTCTCGCCAAGGGTTTGGCAGAACGCAGACCGGCGCGAAACCTTCTTCCGACAGGGATTCGCCACAACCCGGCTGATCCTGATCTGCTTGATCCCGGCTTTCTTTGCCGAATTTGCCTTGAACCAGGCGCTGACACCGGGCTCTCTCGCGCAGTATGTTGGCGCGGACAAGTGGTGGGCGATCCCCGCTGCCGTTTTTGTTGGGGCGCCAGCCTATATTGACGGCTACGCCGCCTTGCCACTCACGCGCGGTCTCGTCGACAACGGCATGTCCCCAGGCGCGGCGATGGCTTTCCTCGTCTCTGGAGGCGTCGTCAGCATCTGGGGAGCGCTCGCGATCTTTCCCGTGCTCAGACTACGTCCCTTCTTGCTCTACCTGGCGCTGGCCATCACCGGCTCCCTGCTCGCCGGTTATGCCTTCGGTTGGGTCTATTGAGTCTTGAACAGCCAAAGGCTGATGGTTTTTAGGATACTTTTGGCGTGGCCCGTCTATTCGTCAGCAGCCCGCCATTCCTTCCAGCGCAATACGGCATTGGCTCCGAGTTCGCGAAACGGCTGCGGCGGCAGTTTTTTGGGCGAAGACTCCGCCCCGAAATGCCGCGTGATGTCGCTCTCGATACCGAGGGCAAGTTCCGCGGCGCCCATCCCGGTCAGGGTTCCGCGCGCGGTGCCAAGACCGTTCTGAACACACCCGGAATAGATACCGTCGTCCAACTCCCGCATCACAGCCACACCGTTCATGGAAAGGCACAGATGTCCGGCCCATTGGTATTCCATCTTCACCCCGGCCAGTTGCGGGAATCGCCGATCGAACTTGGCCCGCATGACCCTGGCTGCGCGGTCGACATGCGCCTGTTCCAGCTTCATGTTCGGCTTCAGAACTGCGCAAGTGCGTGTGACAATCCGGTTGCCGCCCTGACCGGTATCGATCCGCCTTAAGGTCGTGCCCATCGGGTCGGAGGGAGTGATCCCCCATCGAGGCTGTCCACCGAGTTTCTTCAAAGCATCTTCATCGAGTTCCGGGGTCATCACGGCAAACAAGAACAGCTGCATCAACCGGTCACGTTCATAACCGAAACTCTCCAGATGACCATTGATTGTCAGAATGATCCTGCCAGTTGAAACCTTGCCGCCGGGCGTCACGACGAGCCAGCCCGAGTCCTGCTTGGAGAACGAGGTTACCGGGCTCTCTTCAAAGAGTGATACGCCGGCCCGTCTCAACCCGGATGCCAGACCGCGCACATAACCTGCTGGCTGTAACATCACGGTGCCGGGGGTATAGAGCCCGCCAAGATAGTGACGGCTTCCCGTCAGCTCCGTCATTTGGCGCGAGTCAAGCAGTTCATAGTCTTCGCCGAGGCTGGCAAGGTGGTGCGCATAGCTCTTGTTATGAGCGGCAGCCTTCACGCTGGCAGCACCGTTTACCTTGCCCGCCGGATCGAAATAATTCGCGTCAATCTGGTATTCGTCTACCGCTTCGCGTGCGAAATAGATAGCCTGACGGTTGAGGGCTATCAGGGACTTGTCGTCACCAGCCCCGGCATAGTCCTCTGATGTCAGTTCATGCGGCAGATCGATCATGAACCCGGAATTGCGTCCGGCAGAGCTCTCTGCGATGGGCAAGGCATCCAATACGACAACCTTCAAGCCGGCATCGATCTGCGTCAGCCGACGCGCCGCGCTGAGCCCGGCGAAGCCTGCACCGATGATGGTGACGTCCGCCGTGAGGTCCTCGCCGAGAACCTGCGGCCGCAGCGGTGCCGGCAGAATCCGGTTCCAGGCCGCCGGCCCTTGCAAACTTGGCAGGCATTTGGCGGCCCGCTGCATCAGCCGACCGCCTCGTCCTCGTCGTCGGCGAGATCCACCCAGATTGTCTTCAGCTGGGTGTACTGGTCATGGGCTGCAAGGCTGTTATCACGGCCGCCAAACCCGGACTGCTTGTAACCTCCGAAGGGCGTCGAGATATCGCCTTCGCCGAAACAGTTCACCGTAACGGTCCCTGCCCGGATTGCCCGCGCGCCGCGCAGGGCCTTCTTGGTGTTGGAAGTGAAGATCGATGCGGCAAGGCCGTATTCAGTGGCGTTGGCCATGGCAATTGCTTCGTCAAACCCACGCACGGTCAGAACACTCAAAACCGGTCCGAAGATCTCTTCCTTGGCAATGGAAGACTGTGCCTCGACTTCAAGCACGGTAGGTTCTACGTAGGCCTCCCCATGGGTTTTGCCGCCCATCAAGACGGTGGCGTTCGTGTCGAGATAAGAACTGACTTTCTGGAAATGCGCACTCGACACAAGCGCACCGACCCGGTGCTCCGGATCAAGCGGATCGCCAAGGGTCCATTCACGGGTATGAGCCAGAATCCGCTCCATCAGCGCGTCCTTGATCTCCTCTTCGACGATCAGGCGCGAACTCGCCGAGCAGTTTTCGCCCATGTTCCAGAATGCGCCATTGACCACATGCGCTGCAACACGATCGAGATTGTCTGCATCTTTCAGAACAACGCTGGGGTTCTTGCCGCCCATCTCTAGAACGACTTCCTTCAGATTACTGTCTGCCGCGTAGTGCAGGAACCTGCGTCCCGTTTCGGTCGATCCGGTGAAGGACACCATGTCAACATCCATATGCCGCCCGAGCGGCTCGCCGACCTCCGGACCGGTACCCGGCACCACGTTAAAGACACCGCGGGGGATGCCCGCCTCCATGGCAAGTTCGGCAATGCGCAGCGCCGTTAGAGAGGTTTCCTCCGCCGGCTTGACGATCACCGAACAACCTGCTGCCAGCGCAGGCCCGATTTTCCAGGCCAGCATCAGGAGCGGGAAGTTCCATGGCAGCACAAGACCGACCACACCAATCGGCTCACGCACGATCATCGCGATGTGGTCGTCCGATGCAGGGGACACCTGATCATAGATCTTGTCGATCGCCTCCGCGTGCCATTTCAGGCAATGGATTGTCTCCGGAACATCGACGGTCTCGCAGTCGAAGATGGTTTTGCCACTGTCGAGGCTTTCCATCACCGCCAGTTCCCGCCGGTTCCGGGTGAGCAATTTGGCAAAGCGGATCAGAACGTCCTTCCGTTCACCGGGAGACAATTTCGACCAGCGCCCGTCTTCAAATGCATCGCGCGCTTTTGAAACAGCGAAGTCGACATCCTCAGAGCTGCAGGCCGCTATATCGGCCAGCGTCTCACCCGTGGCCGGGTTTACGCTTGAGAATGTCTTTCCCGATTGTGCCGGCCGATAGCTGCCATCGATAAAGGCGTTGGTCGGCAAAGTGAGTTTGGCGGCCAGAGCCTTGTACTCGTCACGCGTCAGAAGATCGGTCATGGTCACGCTCCTGCCGTGATGTCATCAATGGTGGATTTCAACACGCGAACAACCTGCTCGAGTTGGCGTTTGTCGTCCTTGTTCAGCGCCTTCAGCGGGGGGCGCGGCGGTCCGGCATAAAGACCACTCATCTCAACACCGTGCTTGACGCACTGGATGAATTTGCCGCCCTGCTCCAGGACGCGCATCAACGGCATCATCGCCGACATTATCTTGCGCCCCTTGGAGAAATCGCCCTCGACCGCACAGGCCTGGTAGAGCGCGACATGTTCCTCGGGCAAGAAATTGGAACCGGCACAAACCCAGCTCCGCGCACCCCAGGCAAAGAACTCCAGTGCTTGGTCGTCCATGCCACATGACATCTGGATATGCGGATAGTCACGGGCCAGCAGATGCACCCGGTTGATGTCGCCTGAGCTTTCCTTGATGGCGCAAACATTGCGGGACCGGCCAACCCGGTCCAGGAACTCCTCGCCCATGTTGACGCCCATCCGGCCCGGATAATTATAAAGCATGATCGGTAGATCCGCCGCCCGGTCGATGGTCAGGACATTAAGCGCATTTTCCCTCTCCGTCGGCACCGCATAAGGCGGCGTGGCCACCAGGACAGCTTCGGCATCCATCTTTGCCGCACCTTCCGCCAAAGCGATGGAGTCCGGCGTGCGCATAGTGCCCGTACCGACGATTAGCGGAAGACGTCCCGCTAGCTTGTCCTTTGTGAACTGCGCAAGTTCCAGACGTTCTTCCACTGTCTGGGTATAGTTCTCGCCCGTTGAACCGCCCGAAATCACGCCATGAACGCCGCTGTCGACCAGGTGATCGATCACCTTCTCCAGCGCATCCCAGACGACATTGCCATCGGCATCATAAGGCGTCACGGCAGGCGTATAGATACCCTCAAAAGTCAGTCTTGGTGTCATCCAGATGGTCTCCCGCTTCAGGCGGATTTAAGATTGGGGGGCTGACCGAGTGGGGCTTCCAACCCGGGCGGCATGACAAAGAGCTCAATCTGGTCGCGCGACAGAGCCCAGTGTTCGAGCGCAAGCTCGGCAGCCCGGACATCATTGCCCGTTTCGATCGCCGCTATCATCGCATCATGTTGGTCGCTGGCCAGTTTGAGCCGATCATCCTTCGCCCCGTTTTTCGGGCGGAAGAACGTCATTCCGATGCGGGTGTGGTCAATCAGCAGCCGGTCAAGGCTCGCCATCAGGTAGCTGTTGCCGGCCATCAGGCCGGTGATGCGGTGAAAACGATCGTTCGTCAGCGCACGCGCGGTCACGTCACCGGTGTCCATCGCCTCCCGAAAGGCATCTTGTGCCGCCTTCAGTTCATCGATCTGTGCCGGCGTGGCGTTCTGGGCAGCCAGGCGCAGTATGGCGCTGTAAATCAGCGGTGCGGCCAGGAAGAAATCGCGCAGCGTGAAATGAGTCATATCGGAAACACGCGCGCCGCGATTGAGCTGCAACGAGACATACCCCTCGCCGGACAACTGCTGCAGCACCTCCCGCAAGGGTGTGCGTGACAGTCCGTAGAGATCACAAAGCTCTGTTTCTTCAAGCGCACTTCCGGGCTTGCGCTCCAGCGTCAGGATCGCACGCTTCAGATCTTCATAGGCGACCGTCTTGGCCGTTCCACGCTGAGGGGGCATCACTCCGCTCCGTTTCGATTTTGGTTGACCGATTTGTATACAATGTGAATACAATGACAACACATAAATCATACAATGATGCCCGATGCTCGAAACGGGCCAAGGCGACAGGCTCCGGAGAAAAGCGACATGCCCACAACGCGCGACGTCACCTTCCTGCTGCTCGACGATTTTTCCCACATTGCCTTTGCCTGTGCCGTTGAGCCGCTGCGCATCGCCAATCTGCTTCAGGGTGAGGAGATTTACCGCTGGCGTCTTGCGTCGGTTGATGGTGAACGCGCCGTTTGTTCAAACAAGACGGTCACCCTTGTCGATCAGGGCCTGACTGACCTGGCTCCGCGCAGCAGCCTGTTTCTGATTTCCGGGCAAAATGTCGGCGACCGGGCAACACCGGGCGTGCTCGCTTTCCTACGGCGCGAACGGGCGCGCGGCACCCGGATCGGTGCCATCTGTTCTGGCGCTCATGTGCTGGCAAGCGCCGGATTTCTGAACAACCGCCGGGCGGCCATCCACTGGTCTTTCCATGACAGCTTTCAGGAGAATTTTCCGGAAGTCGAACTGTGCCGCAACGTCTTTGTCGCCGACGAGACCTTTGTGACCGCCTCGGGCGGCACGGCAGCGACCGATCTGATGCTGCACCTGATTGGCGAAACACACGGTGAAGACCTTGCAGCAGCGATTGCCGACATGATGGTCTATTCCGGCGTCCGCCCCGCTGATGCGGCCCAGCAGATTTCCCTCCAGGCCCGCCACGGCATCCGCAATCCGCACATCGCCGAAGCCATACGGCTTCTCAATGAGAGTGCGCCCTACTACCTGCCAACGTCAGAGATCGCGCGTACGATCGGCATTTCCACACGGCAACTGGAGCGCCTGTTTCAGAAGCACTTGAAAATGTCGCCGAAGCAGTTTGCCATCAACCAGAAACTGACCAGAGCGCGAAACCTTTTGCTGCAGACTGAGCAGTCGATCTCCGAAATCGCTCTGGCTTGCGGCTATGAGTCGCCGTCGCACTTCATCCGCACCTATCAGAACCGCTTCGGCGTCACCCCGCACAACCAGCGGGTCTTCGCTGCCACACCTCAGACTGTATACCAACTCGCCTGACCGGTGCAGCAGATCCGGTCTGGCAACGTCACCCACCCACCGCGGTGGATGCGGGATTGGCAACTTTTGTCGAGTTTGGGTTAGACGGGGCAAACAACGGACATTCCCTGCGATAAAATCGAATTTCCGCTCGGCAAACAAACTGCCGACAACGCAATTGCACAAAGATCAGCTTTGACCGAGGTGTTTGGCAAGGTTGTCAATTTCGGGCCGAACAGCTTTCGCTGCCTGCCAAACCAGAAAGTACCCCTTGCCGGTTTTCAGCGGCTTATCGACCAGCCTCACAAGCCGCCCGGATGCCAAGTCTGCTTGCAAGAGCGAACAGCTTGCCAAGGCGATGCCCTCGCCCTCTAAGGCCAAACCGATGGAATGACTGTAACTCTGGCACAATGTTTTGGTCAGACCGTGAAAAACGCTTTGATGTTCCCGCTGTTGCCATACGTCCCAGTTGATCCAGTCCGGTGCATGTCTCTTATAGTCCAGCAGCCTCGAATTTTGGTGGGCGTTGGCAAAGCGTTCGGCCTCAGCGGGAGAGGCAACAGGGGCCAGTTCCTCGTCCATCAGCAAATGCCCTTCCCACCCCTCGGGAACCTTGTAGGCGTAGATAATGGCAAGGTCGTTGCTGGCTGAAAGCACGTCGCGGGGATCATCCTTAACGACCGTTTCGACAGGACAGGATGAAGAGCTGAGCGCAAAAGACCGAAGGCGCTCGAACAGCCAAAAGACTGACACTGCTGAATTGGCTGCGATGCGGACGGAAGACGCCGCCGGCGACCTAACCTGATCAAGCGCGCCTTGAAGATAGTCCAGTGCCATGGCCACGGGATCGGCCAGTTGTGCCCCGGCCTGCGTCGGTTTGAGGCTCCGCGCGCAGCGCTCAAACAAATCCGCACCCAGCCAGTTCTCGAGTTGCTTCACACGCTTGCTGACCGCGGCTTGCGACACATAAAGCTCAGACGCTGCAGCGCTGAAGCTGCCGGCGCGCAGCGCCGTTTCAAAGAACACAAGCGTGTCGAGCGGCGGAAGCGATTTTCGTCGGCTATCCATTCTCATTGGTTATAGCTATGCCTGAGAATTTTCAATATTCACCGCGTGCCGATGTAGAATTAGTTTTGGCTCAAACTTATTGGGTGAAACGACATGGCAAATTTCGACTGGCATGCAGAGCGAAGCGATCTGGATGGAATCGCATTGCTTGATCGCGCACCAGAAGATCAAGGGATCGATCTGAAAGCCGTCAGACTGTACCGCCTTGGCCGGGTGCGCGAGCAGATGGCTCACTTTGGCGTTGACGCAGTCATCCTGTCGGACCCCATCAACATCCGCTACGCCACAGGCGCGCGGAACATGCAGGTGTTTTGTCAACGCAATGCACCGTCGCGCTACCTGCTGCTAACCGCCGCGAGATCTCTCCTTTTCGAGTTTACCGGATGCCTGCATCTTGGGCAGGGCTGGGAAACAATTGACGAAGTGCGCCCCGCCAAGACCGCCAGCTTTGTCGCGGCCGGTCCCGGCATTCAGGCCCGGGAAAAGGCCTGGGCAGTTGAAATGGCGGACCTGATCAAGGAGCTTGCCGGGAAAGGAGCAACCGTCGGGCTGGAGCGGCTGAATGCCGGAACAGCGATTGCACTTAAGGACTGCGGTCTGCGCATCGTTGATGCTCAGCAACCGGTCGAAATGGCGCGCTCGGTCAAGTCCAGCGAAGAAATGAAATGCGTGAATGCCTCATTGCGGGCGACCGAGACCGGCGTGGCCAGGTTGCGGGATGCAATCCGCCCCGGAATGACAGAAAATGAACTGTGGTCCGTCTTGCATCAATCGGTGATCGCGCAGAATGCGGATTATTGCGAAACACGGCTTCTTAACGCAGGCGCCCGGACGAACCCGTGGTTTCAGGAAACCTCCAGCAACGTCATTGGTGAAAACGAATTGATTGCACTCGATACGGATGTGGTCGGCTGTCACGGCTACTATTCCGATTTCTCGCGCACATTCCATGCTGGACCGGGAAAACCGACCGAGGTGCAACGCGAGCTCTACAAGGTTGCGTACGAACAGGTCCAAAGCAACATGGACATTCTCCATGCGGGCATGAGTTTTCGGGACTATGCGGAGCGTGCGTGGGATATCCCGGAAAAATTCTACGACAACCGCTATTACCTCTCGGCCCATGGCTGCGGCATGACGGGCGAATACCCTTATCTGTATCACAAGGGGGATTTTCCCGATGCTGGATATGACGGAGAGATCGTCGCCGGCATGACGATCTGTGTTGAAAGCTATATCGGCGCCGCTGGGGGCTGCGAAGGTGTCAAACTTGAGCAACAGGTTCTGGTAACAGAAACGGGCATTGAGCTGCTGTCCCTCTTTCCCTTCGAAGAAGAACTGCTGCGTTAAATTTTCTTATAAATGTTTCTGTATTTTCGCGAAGTTCAGCGCCATTGCTCAAAATTGGCGCAACCCTCCAATGAAATCGGCGATATGCCTTGGAATAACCGTTTACCCAATGACAATCAACCTGATGCCGAGTTCAACACGATCATAAAGATTAATGATGTCCTGGTGCCATATGCTAATTCAGCCGCTTAAATGATTGGTTCCGATGCTCCGTGGCTGATTGGTACTGTGGAGGCGGTTATAGGCCCACTAAGATTGAACAAGAATATTCCCTTCGACAAAATGGTTTTCCGCTTTACGCTGTTGTGAAGCGAGCTATGGAGAATATTGGTGTTCTTGCTGCCGATCCCGGCGTGATCTCTACACGTCTAATGCAGATGAATCTGATAAGTGGCGTTGTGAAAGGATGATTAGCCCCCGTCTGAAGCAAAAGCCAAGGCTGACCTTTCATAACACAGAACGACGACAACGCAGTTCCTAGATACGCAAAAGCATCATCAATCGGAACATCTGTCCTCGATTTAGGCAAAGGAAATACATTCTCTGCCCGCAGGAAAGCCGCCTCAAACACAGCACATGAGGCAGTCCCTCCGCCAAACCTTACGGCTTTACGAACATATGCTCCCGTTCGCCATAGATGGGTCAAAGCGCATTGCGATCGTCGTGAAGGCGATCACCAGATAGCGATTACCGGTCTTCACATAGCCCGCATAGAAGAACCTCTGGCCCGTGTAAGCGCCGTATCGGTTCTTCGCGTTGACCGAGCCGCAGATCTTTCATGCCATACCACCCTCGAATTCGTTAATCACGTCGAACGTGAAAACGGCCGAGTAGGGATCAACAAGCGTCTCAGCCGCTTTCATCCTCACAGCCTGCTCAAGTGCAGGATCTACTCGCGAGACCTATATCGCCTGCAATATCGCTCTGAACGAGCGGATGGGAAAAAGTCGTTGTCCTGCATCGGCCTTTCGCCCTCAGCCCAAACGCACAAAATTCTCGATCGGCTCTGAAGCAGCGTTGTCTAACATCGCCCGGATCATCGATATGCACTTCTGCGCAATGATGGGCCACACTCCGGTGACGTATGAAAGTTCAAAGGAGATCTTTGGCGAGCCATTCGACTTCGACAAAGCTCTTGAGTTCTCATCCACCCTGGGCAAGGTGTCAGCAAAGCTGAAGATTCTTGATTTGGCTGATGAAGAAACGATCGCCCTTTGCCGCCTCGGGAATATGTCGTTGAAGACAGTCGATTGTCGCAGCGCACAAGAAGCCTTTTTCGACCGGCGCAAGTCATATCTCGTTCGCTTGAAGAACCGGAGCATCCGGGGCAGTCCCAATCACGAGGCACAGGCCGATCTCCTAGCTGTTGGAAGCATGCTGAAAGCCCTCGACTATGAGGTCACCGGGAAGAACCTGATGCTCGGCTGCCGGTTGATCGGCCGCGACTTCGGCGATCGCCCATCTGGATACAAAAACCGCTATCAGAAGGTGATGAAAACGCTCCGCGGCAAGAAGCCAGCATGACTTCGATTTGCAACAAGTTCGATCCGGATTTGTCAGCAATTCGCATCAAATTCGGAAGGAGTTTTCCAGCCGGAACTTCATGAAAACATT
This sequence comes from Roseibium sp., assembly GCF_965276855.1. Lineage (GTDB taxonomy): Bacteria > Pseudomonadota > Alphaproteobacteria > Rhizobiales > Stappiaceae > Roseibium. The sequence goes on along the minus strand of NZ_OZ255700.1, from coordinate 3,883,505 downwards.
GAGCTAATTGAAGAACCAAAAATCCACTACACTAACAAAGGAATAGAACAACAGACAAATAGATCATTCTTTGGGGCCTGCGGCCCCGCGAGCTTCGCTCCGGCCTTCGCCTTCGGCTCCGGCACTGCGCACGCTCGCAATGAAACTCCCTCCTGGAAGAGATTGAAAAAAAGATCTCAAAAACATCCCGGCATCGGACTTGGTCTGGCTGAAACAAGAAGATCAGAGAAAGGCACCGGCTCGCGCCTGCGGCGCTCTCCGCCCCCTTCCTCCGGCTTAGCGAAGCGTTAGGTTTTCTCCTCCGGAAAGAAGAACAGAAACTGTTCCAGCTCGATGGGCCGTTCCGGCCCGACGAGCGCTCTTTGATAATGTATACATCACGCGGTCTTTGTGCCGGGTCTTGGCACCAAGTCTTGACACAACACCAAGATGGCGTGTGTTTCTGCTCTCCTCCCCCTCCCCGGCTGACAATCGCCTCGTCCGAACCCACCAGATATGCCAGAGGATCGATTTTAAGAGTCACTGGTACACACCGCGCACTCTCAACGATAATCACACACGCCAAACAGAAAGCGCGCCATGGGGCTTCCCTGTCGATCTGGCGTTTCAAGAACTATCGGTCCGGACGCACATCTATTTCGGGACAAAGGCCAGCAAGGTATTTCGCGATCGACACTGAGATGATCATCAGCCTGATTGGGCAAATGAAAGACAGCCGATCAGAGGGTCAGATTGCTATCGGTTTGATGGCTGGAACTATCCGGCCAGACCTCGCCACGAAACAGTTTCAACGACGTGGCTCGGAATTAGCGGTCGATTGAACTTGGCGATCTGCAGAAAAGCTCGGGTTCGCGTTTGCGGTTGAGCAAAAACAAGCAGATGCTGTTGACTTAATTTGCACTTAATACAACCAACCTGGCCGATTGATGAACAGCGGATCAAAGGATCGCACGGGTTTGCCGGTCGAAATTTTGAAAAAAGTTCACCCTGAAACGAGCGTTATGAACTTTGGTGAACCAACTTTGAACCAAATGTTCCGGGAATTGGAGTGGATCTGCTGGTGAGCCCAGAAGGCATCACCCTCGCATCATCGCGGTTTCTCTAGGACTTCGCTTTTGACGCGTGTCAGTTATCGCAGTTCACGCAAGATGGATCCAGCTCAGGAGTACTTGTCGGCTTTGGGAGAGAAAACAATATCCAAACTCTGATTGAAAACCTCTAAATCAGACAGCGGCCTCCTCCCCAATTTAGATTAGCAAATTCTGGGCAGTTGCTCGCCTACAAGCATGTCCACCAACCGTTCGCCGCCGAAGAGCGTGCGCATGGTCACCCGGCCGGAATGCCCGTCGAGAGCCTTGCCGATCACGACCGCATCGCGTCCTTCGGGCGTGGACCGCATGGCCGCAAGGGCCGCGTCCGCCTGGGTTTCGGGAACGAACATCACCAACGTGCCCTCATTGGCAAGATAAAGCGGGTCCAGCCCGAGGATTTCGCAAATGCCCTTGACCTCGGCGCGGAGCGGCACTGCCGTTTCGTCGATCTCGATGCTGACGCCGGCTGCTTCGGCCATTTCGTTCAAGGAGGACGCCAATCCGCCCCGGGTCGCATCGCGGGCTGCGCGGGTGTCCGGTGCTGCCGCCAAAACCGCCTCGATCAGCGTATTCAAGCTCTGACAGTCCGATGTAATATCGCTTGAAAGCGCCATATCGCCGCGAGCCGCCAATATGGCCGCGCCATGATCGCCCAGAACGCCGTTGACGATGGCAACATCGCCCGGCCGGATCTGACTTGCGGCCATCGATCGGCCCGGAGGGATCACACCTACCCCTGTTGTCGTCACGAAAACCTTGTCCGCAGCGCCTTTGCCAACGACCTTGGTGTCGCCAGTTACGACGCGCACCCCAGCTTTTTCCGCTTCGATTTGCATGGAGGCCACCACCCGGCGCAGCAAGGCGATCTCGCAGCCCTCTTCGATGATAAAAGCCGCCGACAACCAGAGCGGTTTGGCGCCACCAACTGCCAGATCGTTGACGGTGCCGCACACAGCGATCTTGCCGATATCGCCGCCGGGAAACTCCACCGGCGAAACCACAAAACTGTCCGTGGTCATGGCCAATTGAGCGCCAGGTTCTTGCAAGGCATCCGCCGTCAGGCGCGCCTGATCCTCATTGCTGGCTGGCCTGAAGACATCGGTGAACACCTCTTCGATGAGGTCCCGCATGGCCTTGCCCCCACCGCCATGGGCAAGGGTTACGCGGTCCCCGCGCAACCGGGAGGCCTTGATTGGAGCCGCCATGTTCATTCCGCCGCCTCCATCGCGCTGTACTGGAAATAAGCCGCGCATGCGCCTTCTGAACTAACCATCAGCGCCCCAAGCGGCATGTCGGGCGTACAGCCCTTGCCGTAATGTGGGCATTGATACGGCTTCAGACGGCCTGTCATCACTTGCCCACAGGCACAGCCCTCTGGCTCCTCGACCGACCGTTCCCCGGCGCCATACCCGACCTTGAAGCGGACCTCCGCATCAAAGGCCTTGTAGACATCGCGAATGCGCAGGCCACTGGCGTCGATTTCCCCAAGACCGCGCCATTCAAACCGCGGGCGCGGCTCATAAACGTCTTCAATGGCCGCCAGAGACACCGGATTTCCGTGCTCCGGAACAACACGGGCGTACTGATTTTCCACTTCAGCCCGACCGTCGCGGATCTGCTCTAGTACCATCAGCACCGACTGCAGCAGATCGAGCGGTTCGAATCCCGCAACCACAATCGGCTTTCCATAGACTTCGGCAATAAAGTCATAAGGGTGGGTGCCGATAACCATGGAGACATGGCCCGGCCCGACAAAACCGTCAAGAATCATGTCGGGATCATCAAGAAGTACCTTTATCGGTGGTGGCACGGTGATGTGATTGCAAAAGACTGTGAAGTTCGTGAGGTCTTCGCGGGCGGCCTGCTGGATCGACAAGGCCGTCGACGGGGTTGTTGTCTCAAAGCCCAAGCCGAAGAACACAACTTCCCGTTCCGGATTGCGGCGTGCGAGCTCCAATGCATCAAGGGGCGAATAGACCATGCGAATGTCCGCGCCGTCCGCCTTGGCCTGCAGCAAGGATTTCCGGGAACCGGGAACCCGCATGGCATCGCCGAAGGTCGTGAAGATCACCTCCGGCCGCTCGGCGATCTCAACACACTCGTCGATCCGGCTCATGGGTAGTACACAAACCGGACACCCGGGTCCATGAATGAATTCGATGCCTGCAGGCGTCAACCGGTCCAGTCCGTAGCGGAAGATGGCATGGGTGTGCCCCCCGCAGATCTCCATGATGTGGACGGGTTTATCTGCCGTTGCGCCGATATCTTCAACGACTTCTTCAATTTTTGACAACACGGATTTGGCAGCAACCGGGTCCCGGAACTCTTCGACATATCTCATTGTCCTGCCTCCAGTGCAGCATCCCCCTGCGCCATGGCCTCCAGGGTTTCCTGGGCTTCGCCAAGGCCGCGCAATGCTTCCAGCGTCTTTTCCGCTTCGTCCTCATCAATCAGGCTCATCGCGAAGCCGACATGGATCAATGTCCAACAGCCGACGAGGTCAGCCGGATCGGTGCCGGCAACGCACGCAATATTCACCTCGCGGCGGACACCCGACACTTCAGCCAGAGCCATCAGCTTTGATGCATCCGTGATCTCGACAATCTGTCCAGGAATTCCCAGGCACATGGGTCAGTCCTCCTCTTGTTCGGCAGGGGCATTGCCCGGTTGCCGGATGCCGCATCGGTCGAGTTTGGCCCTCAGGCCAACACGCGACAGGCCGAGTTCGTTGGCTGCCCGGCTCTTGTTCCACTTCAGCCGGGTCAAAGTTTCGCGCAGGATCCGCATTTCGATCACTTCGATGCGGTCCTTGAGCGTCCCCTCGCCGGAAATCACGTCGTCCGCATCCGCGTTGATACTTGGCGGCGAAGACGGGTCCGCCTGCAAGATGTGGCGGGAAATGAGCTCGGGACCGAGAACAGCTTCCTGAGCTGCAATCAACATCCGCAAAAGCTCGTTCTCAAACTCTGGTAGGTTGCCCGGCCAATCATAGTTCGACAAAAACTCGACCGCGAGATCGGACAGACCGTTGACCGGTTTGCCATGCTTCACCGCCAGTTCGAACAGAAGGTTTTGCCCCAACACCCCAATGTCCTCGATCCGGGACCGTAACGGCGGCAGATTCAGTTCAACCCTAGCAAGGGCATAGAAGAGATCCTTGTTAAATGCTCCCCTCGCAACCCGTTGCGACAGGTCGTCGGGCGCTCCGGTCAAGAAGCGGATGTTCGTGGTCAGCGTTTCACTGCCGCCCAATTGTTCGAAGGTCCCTTCTGTTGCGGCCCGCAACAGCGTGAACTGCATCTGATCGCTCAAGGTTTCGATACCGTTGAGGAACAAGGTGCCGCGATCCGCCTTCTGAAAGAGCCCGACCTTGTTGGTCGGTACGCCTGGAAGCGTTCCCCTTTTTGCTCCGAGCAGCTTCACCTGAAGCATCGCATCGGACAATCCGACACAGTTGAGTTCATAAAACGCCTGATCAGAGCGCAAGGACGTATAGTGGATGGCGCGCGCGATCTCCGCCTTGCCGGTTCCCGATTCACCGCAAATCATAACCGGGACATCAAAGCTGGCGTACTTACGGGCCTGTTCGATGACGGCATTCATCGGGGAATTCGGCGCTCGCAAGACCTTCTCAAACCCCAACCCTTCCCGCAGCGCCTTTCGCCGGGTTTCCAGCTTGCTTTCCACCGAACGGGCTAAAAAGCGCATTTCCAACGACATCCGGTCATGCTCGCGGGTGAGCTGAAACAGCTGCGCGGCATTCTTGGCGACCATCATCAGATGATCCGGATGCCAGGGTTTCGTGAGGAATTGATAGACACCAGCCTCGTTGATAGCCGCGATCATATCGTTGGTTTCTGTATAACCGGTGATGACGATGCGCACCGTTTCCGGCCACTTCTTACGCACCTCGGACAGAAACTCGATGCCCGTGGTTCCCGGCATCCGGTGATCGCAGAGAATGACCTGGACGAAATTCTCTTCCATGAGCCGGGTTGCCTCATCGGCGTCAAGCGCTGTCAGGCAGTCGAACTCGTCCTCCAGCGTCATGCGCATGGACGCCAGCGAGTGCTCCTCATCGTCGACCAGCAAAACCGTCGGCAAGCTGCTCATTCCGCCGCTCCCCGTTGCGCTTTGACGGCCAGATTGTCCCGCAGCCAGGCCGTCCATGCCTGCATGCCCTCTCCCGTGCGCGCCGACAGTCTCAGGATCTCAATATGCGGGTTCACCCGCCGAAGGTTGGCCTCATAAAGATCCAGATCCACATCGCAATAAGGCGCAAGGTCGACCTTGTTCAGGATTGCCAACCGCGCTGCGGTAAACATGTCAGGATATTTCAAAGGCTTGTCTTCACCCTCGGTCACAGACAGGATCGCCACCTTGCAGTCCTCTCCGAGATCAAAACTTGCCGGACACACAAGATTGCCGACATTCTCGATGAACAGGACACTGTTCGTGCCAAGCGCCAGATGTTCGATGGCGTGACCAACCATATGACCGTCCAGATGACATCCCTTGCCGGTGTTCACCTGTATGGCCGGCGCGCCGGTTGCACGGATCCTTTCAGCGTCGTTCTGAGTTTGCTGATCGCCCTCGATCACCGCTAGTGGAACATCCTCAAGTGCTTCGATTGTCTTACACAAAAGCGTTGTTTTCCCCGATCCGGGCGAGGACACCAAATTGATTGCAAAGACATCCAGAGCGCTCAGTTTGGACCGATTGCGATCCGCATACCTGTCATTTTTGGAAAGAATATCGGTCTCGATCTCAATCAGCCGATCCTGAGAAAAACCGGGTACCGAGGTCCCCGCTGCTCCTTGTCCATAATGATGGCAATTGCCTTGTTCATGGGAATACTGATGAGAGTGATCATGATCATGCGTGTGATCATGTGTATGCACTTTCACTTGTCCGTCGCCGCATCCGCATACCGTACACATCAGACCACCTCCAAGTCCTTGATTCGCATTTCGTCTCCCCCCTGCGGCATCATCTTGCCACCACCACAACTTGGGCAGGGGTCCAGACGATGCTCTATCGCCTTTTCCTCCATACAGTCGTAGCACAGCGCCCGTCCGGGCAAGTCGATCACAATCAGCTCCGCTCCTTCGGCAACGGAATTCCGCATCACCACATCGAAAGCAAAATGAAGGGCCTCAGGTTCTATTGCAGCGAACCTGCCAATTTCGAGCCGCACCCGTGTCACCTTCTCAACATTATGCGCCCGCGCCTGATCCTCAATGACCTCCCGCAAACCCTCGCAGATTGACATCTCATGCATCATCCACCTCCATCAACGATACGGGCATGCAGGGATCGAGAATGTCCAGCACAAGACCCGCCAGATCCGCTTTTTCGCGCGGCAAGTTTGCTAGGGACTGGTCCAGAACCCCACCTGGCGCCAGAAGGTGATCGGTCGGCGTGATCCGCCGAAAATTCTTGACGTGGCCGTCTTCAATCTCCGCACTGATCGCGTACAAACCGCGTGCTGCGGGCACAACCGCGCGCCCCGGCGCCACGATGGCGACGTCTTGAAGGCGGCCCGTCAAACAGTCCTGCGCATCATAAAGCCGAGCCGTTGCCCTCCACAGCGGGCCGCGGCCAAATTCTTCTTCGATGTGACGCATGACAGGACGATGCGCCTGCCGGGCAGCTACAGAGTTCTCCAGGGCTGCAGCTCCAAACACATTCTGGCGGGTCGCTGCCGTCAGATCGGCAGCGCAGGCCTCTCCGGGTCCGAAATCCGTCCGGATTTCATGCAAAACCTGCGTTATCGGACTGCCAGACGCCAGAAACATCGCAAAATCGCCGGGCTCCTCCGGAAGTGATCCCAGCGGACCAAACAGAGCCGCACGAACCACCGCCGTATCAGATCCCGAGATCTGCGGAATGGGCTGCGGCCGCCCGCCAAAGAATCCCGGCCAGGTCACGCAGAATTTCAGCAAATGATCTCTGAGGATCTCACGCGTCAGATCCTCCTTCGGGGTTTCGGTTAATGGTAGGCCGAAGGCCATGCGGGCGGCGATGTCTTGAGCCGTGCGGCACAGGTTGAACAGGCGCGGCAGCAATTCGGCAGCCTCTTCGACCGGCTTGCCGATGACAAGGCTGGCCACCGGCAGCGGAGCCGTTGGTCTTGCCTTGACGGTTGCCCCCCGCGCCCGCATCTCTCAAGCCTCCGCAGCCGCTTGGGCGGCCAAACCGCCGGTAATGATGGCACGCCGGGTCGGCACTGTCTCGCGTTCTGGCCCGTCGTCGGCCTCACGGTCATTTGCGGGCGCCGCAGCCGCTTCCCGGGCCGCCCGAATATCAGCGGCACGGTCGGTGTCAGCGATGTTGCCGGGATCAAACAGCGCCGCCATAACCGCTCGCGCCACCTCCACCGCCTGCATCTGCGTCTTGAACTCGAACATGGGCGAAAACAGCGAGCACGCCATGTAAGCGCCTGTCATCTCGCGGGTATTGTGGATGAACTCGTAGTCGCCAGACGGAAAGTTGAGAATGTCCTTGGTTCCCGGCCGGATTTCGGACCAGTTGTCGTCTTCGCTGGGCATCAACACCAGGTTCATGAACCAGGGCGTGATCAAGACACCGAGCGGGCGCTCGTTCCACACCTGAAATCCGACCGCCTCTACCGACAGCGTCTTGTTGACCATCGGCAGGTCCCGCATGCTGGCATGCCAGACCTCCCGAAAATCCGACGTCAGCCGTTGGGCAATTTCCTCCAACTTTCGGTCTTGGGCCACCGCTTCGGATCCCGGGTCTTCCAAAACCATGAACTGTGCCTTCGGCGCACTGCAATTGGGGCAGGACCAGTCGCCCGGAAGATCCCGAAATGCCGTTCCGGGCTCAACCTGCCGGTAATCGTCTCCTTCTGCAGGATCATATGGCGTCCAGCAGATCTTACATTCCATGATCGCCGCCGGGCTGATCTTGTCGGCCGCGCCGAGATAGCTGCCTTCGAAACCGCTCATGAGATCGCCTCCAGCACCTTCAGGATCCGCGCACCGCTGTCGGTCAGGTCTTCCGGCGCCGCCACGGCCACTTCCGGCACACCGGTCACTTCGAACGTATCGAGGATCAGGGTGTCCATGGAGTTGAAGAACTGAACCCGCCAGACATGGGCCAAGGCGGTCGCGGTGATGCGGCAGTTGCCATAACCACGAGAAAGAATGGTCACCGCCCCCTCGCCCAGAGCCGTATCCAGCCAGGCCAGGTCTTCTTCCGTGTGTGGCAGGAGGGACAGATTGATCACATGCAATTCGGAGCCAGGTCCAAAGTTAGCCGACTTGTCTTGAAGTTCTGCCAGCAGCGCCGGCGCATTGATCACGCCCGGCCCAGGCGGTGTCGCGTCCAGCTGTCCCTGCCTTACCGGCGCGAACGGATTTTTGGTCACGCTGGCGGAAATTGGTCCGACTTCCAAAGCGTTGATGCCGGCACCATTCAAGCGCCAGACACCAGCAAAGACGCTTTCCTGCACGGCAATTGCCGGGACACCCCGGACCTTCGCCGCCACCTCGCCGTCGCCGAGGGTGTCCGAGATCAGCTTCATGCTTTCTACATCGAGGTCGGACAGATCAAAACGGGCGGGCGTATGCGCTGTACAGGCGTCCGCCACAGCGCGCAAAACGGCAAATGCCGGTTCCAGATCCTCAAGCGATGCTTCGACGTCGGGCAAACGCGGCGCATAGCTGCGCATGTCCTGCGGCATCGCCATGTATTCGAGCTGATCGTCGCCCTCCGCCATGGGCTGTGAACCGGGGCCGAAACCGACAGGTGGTGTGAGGAAACTGTTGGACATGGTCGGTTCCTTATTCAGCTGCGATCGGTGCGGCGATGATCTGGGTGATGCGCTCGACATATTCGTGCCAATCGCGAACCTTAGGTATTCCGCCGGCAAAACTCCCTGATCGATAAAACAGTAGGCTCGGCGTTTTCAGGACACCTGCGGCCTCGCGCACTTGGTATTCGACCGGATCGGCAACAACCGCGCAGTCGAACCGGCGTTGAAATGCCTGATGAAGTTCAGGCAGGATCACCGCAACGTCCGCCGTCTCCAGATTGCGGGACGGGTCACCGGGTACGAACAGAACATGGTCGCCGGGCGCTTCGATAAAGGCCGCCACTTCGGCCATGGTCGTCAACGTTGGCCAGCCGTAGTCGTCGGTCAGCCGGGCAATGAGCGGGTGGGTCATAACGGGTCCTCCTCAAGCGGTCGTTCGGCCGGCATCGAGCGCCGCCTGCAAGTGACTGGGCAATTGCGGTTCTGCAGCATCAAGATCGGCAAAGGCGTCACCCACTGCCCCTCCTGCCATCACAGCGCGCAGACCGGCCAGAGCAGCGGAAATCTTCTCAGCCTCATCAGCACTGATCACTTCTCTGGACGCCCCTAGAAAGGTGAGTACCCAATCCCCAACAGCAGCCTGAGGCGTCAGCGAAAGATCAACGATCTCGTGACACTTGCCATCACTCGCTTTGCCGGCGATGCCATCAATATCGATGAGTTTCATGGGTATACCGACACACATGGGGCTACTCGCTGACCGGGAAAAAACGGTCATCGCCGGTCCGGCAGGCAACTTCCGCAGATGGCCGTCCCGCCTCATAGGCGCCGCGCAAGATCGACGGATCCGCGAGCAACCGCGTGTCGCCCTTTCCAGGCTTCGCCTCGATGCCGAGTTCGGAGAGTTTGCGAAGTCCGATTTTCACCGCCGGGACGATCTGGTCGGCAACAGCCGGACGCAATCCGCCGCCGTAATCTTCGAGCTCTTCCGGCTGGCAGCCAATCAAGATAAGGGTTTCGGGGCAATAGCCCATGAGCTGCGCCGTAGCGATCACGTCCTGAAAGCCCGTCTGATGAAGAGACATCTTCTTGGCGCCCATGAAACGGGGCACCTCGTCGCCCTCGATAATCTTCAGGGTGCCCGGTTCGAGACCGTAGTCGATGGCGTCAAAAACAAGCAGGATGTCTGCGGCTTCCAGAAACGGCAGCAGATAGAGCCCCTGGGTCCCGCCATCCAAGAGCTGGACCGTATCGTCGAACGCCCAGCTTTCGGCGAGCGCTTCCAAGCAACGGACACCGAACCCCTCATCTGCCCAAAGCACATTGCCGATACCGAGAATGAGCACTTGCCCCGTCATGTCCCCTCCCAAGGCCGTGGTTATTTGCTTTCCACTTCATCTAGGATTGAGAGTATCGCGGGTTTTTCTGTGTTCAAATGACTTAGTTCAATTTGCGGAAATATTTTGTAATCAATTGTTTTTCCGTCATTATTCGAGATCCAGGCATCTGACAGATTTACATCTCCGGAAGAAAAGTTTCCAACAATCCTAATTTCCGGATACATCTTTTACATATTCAAATCCAACTCAGAATGCTGCATCCGATTGGGCCTCTAACCGGATTAGACTTTTAAACTGACACTTGCCGAGGGCTCCGGGCTGTCAGGGCCTCGCTGGGACAGGGCCCCACAAACAACAAGTGGCAGACCTTTTGGACTGCCACTGGTTTTTGTCACCGCAAACGACGAACCCTCAGTCCGGTTTGTCATCCTTGAAGGTTCGATGTCCGGAAATCATCGTCGAAACGATGGACTGGCGGCTCATGATGTCCTCGCGAATGGCCACGTAGATGTGAATGATCATGAAGATCACGATCCACCACATGCCCAGGTGATGGTAGGTGTGCACCAGCATGCTGTTGCCGCCGACCAGCGTGAACACCCAACCGAACATCACATCCGCCCAACTTCCATGACCCAGGCCTTCGCCGTAAAGGGCAAAGCCGGTGATGATCATGAAACTCACCCCAAGGGTGATGAAGCAGAACATTGCTAATTGCGCGAGCGGATTGTGACCCACGTATTTCTTGGGTTCCTTTTCTAGGAACAGATACCAGCGGATCTCGAACAAGACTTCGCGCCACCAAGAACCACTGAGTAACGGCACGTAGAATAGCTGCCGAGCATGGTGGTTACCGAAAATAGCCCAGTACATTCGGCCCAGGAAGCCGATCGCCAGGATCCACCCGGCCGCAAAATGGGCAAAGCGGATGTATCCGAACACGAACTGGTAGGTCGCCTCGGCGATAATCATGGTTGGCGGAGGAGAGCCGATGAAGTATCCGGTCACACACAGGACCAGGATCGCTGCGGCGTTGATCCAGTGCCAGATCCGAACCGGCGCTTCGTAGACATAAACACTGGTCTGACGGCTGGCGCTGGAGAGATCCTCCGGATCGGCATGCGTTCCGGCCAGAGGGTCGCCTAACATGTCTGCCATGGGAGCCTCCTATGACCTGACCAGAACCCTGCGCACAAACCGCAGAGCTGCATGGATCACAATCCCGGCCGCTGCGGCCCCGAGGACCAGCAGCACCAGATGGTCGGCCGAGGTCAGCCAATGGACATCGCCTTCGACCCAAGCCTTTTCATGGCCACCATGGGCAAGAGCCGCAGTGGCGGACAGTAGATAAGAAACAATCGCCAAACATTTCATGTCCAGTCTCCTCAGCGGATCTTCACGGTGGTGAGTTCGTCCCCATCCGGGGACATCACATGGGTGGAACAGGCCAGGCACGGATCGAAACTGTGCAAAGTTCGCAGAATTTCGACTGGTTCTTCGGGGCGCTCCATCTTGGTGTTCATAAGGCTTGCCTCAAAGGCGCCGATGTTGCCCTGACTGTCCCTGGGCGAACCGTTCCAGGTGGTCGGCACGACACATTGGTAGTTCTCGATCCGGCCATCCTTGATCTTCACCCAGTGGCCAAGCGCACCACGCGGAGCTTCTGTCATGCCCACGCCCTTGGCTTCCTTCGGCCACGTTGAGGGGTCCCATTTGGCGACATTGGCAGTGCTTTCGTCGCCGTTCTTGATGTTGGTCATCAACTTGTCGAAGAAATGCTTCTGCAGTCTGCCGCAGTATTCGCTTTCCAGCGCCCGGGCCGCCGTGCGCCCGAGAGTGGAGAACAAGGCATCGACCGGCAGGTCCATTGTTCTGAGAAGTCCGTTGACCTGATCGGAGATATCTTCATGCCCCTGCGCATACCCCACGATGTAGCGGGCAAGCGGGCCGACCTCCATTGCATTGCCCCGCCAGCGCGGCGCCTTGATCCAGCTGTATTTGGCGCCCTCATCAATCTGCTTGATGTTGGTCTTGCTGCCCTTAAGGTTCGGCCCCAGCTCGAACTTGGCTTCGGTCTTGCCGTCCCAGGGATGCAAGCCCTTGCCCGGCTCACCGTAGTCGTACCAACTGTGATCCACGAACTCCTGGATCTGCTCCGGATCGCGCACGTCGACATCATGGACGGTCGTCAAATCGCCATCGATGATCGCGCCGCGCGGCAGGTAGAGCTGCTCCGGAGAGAAATCATTGGCATGCTCAGGAATGTCGCCATAGGCCAAAACAGCCTTGGAACTGAGCCCCCCGCCATAGAGCCAGTTCTTGTAGAACCCGCCGATAGCAATAACGTCCGGTAGATAAACGTTCTTGTTGAACTCTATGCACTTGTCGATGATAGAGCTGACCAGGTTCAGACGCTCCATGTTGATCGCCCCGACCGCGCCTGTTGAATGCACGTTGATTGGACAGGGCACGCCGCCCACCAGCCAGTTGGGGTGCGGGTTCTTGCCGCCAAAGATCGTATGGACCTTGACGACCTCTTTCTGCAGATCCAGTGCTTCGAGATAATGTGTGGTCGCCATCAGGTCCGCTTCCGGCGGCAGCAGATAAGCGGGATTATCCCAATATCCATTTTTAAATAAACCCAGCTGACCGCTTTCAACGAACTGTTTCAATCGGTTCTGCACATCCCGGAAATATCCCGGCGACGACAACGGATGACTCGGTGAGACTGCCTGCTGTAGCTCGCTGGTCGCCTTGGGATCGGCCCGCAAAGCATTTATCGGATTCACCCAGTCCAGCGCATGTAGGTGGTAGAAGTGCACGATGTGATCGTGGATCTGCAGATTGAGCTGCATCATGTTGCGGATCGAGTTGGCATTATCCGGGATCGTGATCCCGAGCGCGTCCTCGACCGCACGCACGGAAGTCAGCGCATGCGTCCCGGTGCAAACGCCGCAAATCCGTTCGGTGAACGCCCAGGCATCGCGTGGATCGCGGCCTTTCAGGATCACCTCAAGACCTCGCCACATGGTGCCGGTCGAAACGGCGTTGCGAATGTAACCTTCATCGTCGACATTCACTTCGCAGCGCATGTGACCTTCGATCCGGGTAACCGGATCGACCACGATCCGCTGACCTGACGTGTCGAGATCGAAGCCGTTGGGTGTCTGGACAACCATGGATCAGGCCTCCTCTTTGCTGGGCTGTGACTGGGTTTTCTTCTGGGCGGTCTTGAGAGCGGAGATCGCGGCATGGGCGGCAACACCGGCGCCAACCACGCCGGCCGCGGCAAACCCGACCTGATCGGCGTTGGATTCCACACCGAACTGGGTCAGATCAGTGACGCGGTCATAGAACGTTCCCTGGTCCCAGAAGCCGTCTTCGGAACAGCCGATGCAGCCGTGGCCCGACTGGATTGGGAAACTGACGCCATCGTTCCAGCGGATCGTGGAACAGGCGTTGTAGGTCGTCGGCCCCTTGCAGCCCATCTTGTACAGGCAGTAGCCCTTGCGCGCATTTTCATCGTCCCATTCCTCAACGAACTGACCCGCGTCGAAATGAGGGCGGCGGTAGCATTTGTCGTGAATGCGCTGTCCGTAGAACATCGCCGGCCGGCCCTGCCGGTCGAGTTCAGGCAGACGGTCAAAGGTGAGCATGTAGGTGATGACACCGGTCATGACCTCGGCGATCGGTGGACAACCGGGCACCTTGATGATCGGCTTGTCCAGGATCACCTTGTGGACGGGCGTTGCCTGGGTCGGGTTCGGCTTGGCCGCCTGAACGCAGCCATAGGACGCACAGGCCCCCCAGCTGATGATCGCCTTGGCATCCTTGGCTGCATAACGCAGCTTTTCGACAAACGGCTTGCCGCCGGTGATGCAGAACATGCCGTCTTCGTTCAGCGGCGGATTGCCTTCGACGGCGAGGATGTATTGCCCCTTGTATTTCTGAATGGTGTCTTCAAAGGCCGCTTCAGCCGCGTGACCTGCCGCGGCCATGAGGGTATCGTCGTAATCGAGACTGATCATCGACAACACCACATCTTTGGCCAGCGGATGCGCAGACCGGATGAAGCTCTCCGAGCAGCAAGTGCATTCCAGGCCATGCACCCAGATGACCGGTGTCCGCGGCTTGGTTTCCATGGCATGCGCAATCTTGGGAACGAACGCAGGTCCGAGCCCAAGTGCCGACGCGGTCAGCGAACAGTATTTCATGAAACTGCGCCGGGTGATCCCTTGTCGGCGCATCACGTCGTAAAAGGTTTCAATATCGGCCACGAATGTCTCCTCCACCAACGGCATTGGACACCGGAGTGAACACCGGCATCTTTCATCATTGGAGCCTGAAGGGGCTGGCCGGACGTTTCAAAGCGTTGACACGAGAAACCGCATTATTTTTTTATTTGATATATTTCAAAATGATACGCAGGAACGGGCTAAAATTCCGCCCAGTCGAGCGGTTACCAAACAACCGCTCGTTCCGCTGGATGGCAATTGAGTTACCGCTCCGAGAGGACCCGCGCCGCCGCGACAAGGGATTGTCCCAACGCCACACCGCCGTCATTCGCCGGCGACGTTCGGTGGACCAAGACGGGAACACCCCGAAGTGCTTTCATGCAGGCGTTGAGCAGGGTGACACTCTGAAAACACCCCCCGGACAAAGCCACGGCACGCGCACGGCCCGAGGCGACTAGCGATCGGGCGGGCGCCGCAAAGGCATGGGCCAGTCCGGCATGAAACCTTGCGGCGATGGCGGCTGCCGGGACACCATGGTCCTGATCTGCGACAATCGCTTTGAACACGCTTGCGGTGGTGATTTGATCGCCACTTTGCCTAAACTCGTAAGGACGATCAAGATCCTCTGGCGCTGATGCGGCAAGAGCTTCCAGTCGCATGGCGGCTTCGCCCTCAAAAGTCTGTTCCTCGGGACACAGCCCAAGGACAGCAGCGACCGCGTCAAACAACCGGCCTGCCGAGCTGGAAGCAAACGAATTGATCCCGGCTAAGGCCGCCTGCCGGATCAGCGCCACGGGCTGGTCTGGAAACAGGCGGTCAGCGGCTGTTCCCAGATCCGCTCGATCAAGCCGCATCACTGCGTTCCGCCAGGGCTGGCGCTGGGCCGCGTCACCGCCAACCAGCGGCGCTGGTTCCAGGAAAAACTCCCGACTGAAATCATTATAATCGCCCAGCAGCAGTTCACCGCCCCAAATGGAGCCGTCTGCGCCGAGCCCCAAACCGTCCAGGATGATGCCCGCCACAGCGCCGCCGGTAAGCGGCCAGCCATTGTCCGCCATGCAGGCGGCAAGATGGGCATGATGGTGCTGAACCGAGATCAACGGCATTTCACCGGCGCGGCTTTCCGCATGCTGGGACGACCGGTAGCCAGAATGCAGATCGCAGGCAAACACTTCCGGCTGATGATCGAACAAGGCCGCGTAATCTGAATCTGCCTTGCAGAACTCGTCAAAGGTCAACGCCTCGTCCAGATCGCCGAGATGGTGCGACAGCAGCGCCCGCCCGTTCTTGATTAAGCAGATTGCAGATTTCAGATGGGCACCAAAGGCCAGGACCTGCGGGGCATGCTCGAACCCGTCCGGCAGGGGCAGTGTTTCCGGCACCCTGCCCCGCGCCCGGCGCAGGCACATGATCCCGTGTTTGGTCACCTGTTCCACGCTGTCGTCGAGACGGCGTTCGATATCCCGGTCGTGAAGCAAAAAACCGTCGGCGAGATGACCGAGCTTTTGCTTTGCCTCCTCGTTACCAATCACCTGCGGTTCGCCGGATACATTGCCGGACGTCATGACCAGTGGCCGCCCGACAGCGTCCAGCAATAAATGATGCAGTGGTGTGTAGGGCAGCATCCAGCCGAGTTTTGTCTGTCCGGGTGCGAGATCCTCGGGCAAGGTTTCTGCCATCGGCAACAAGACGATTGGGGCGGCCGGGTCCTTGAGCAGGTCCAATGATTCGGGATCGGTCCGGGCGTATCGCTCGACATCTGCCAAGCGCCCCATCAGCGCCAGCGGCTTGGCTGGGCGGTTCTTCCGGCGCCGCAGGGTGGCGATGGCCTCGGGCTTCGTGGCGTCGCAGGCCAGATGAAAGCCACCCAATCCCTTGATCGCCAGAATATCGCCGTTGAGCAGTCGCTGTGCGGCCCATTGGATCGGGTCTTCGTCTGTTGGGACACCATCGGCCTCGCCCCAGACCTTCGGGCCGCAGTTCGAACAGGCAATCGGCTGGGCGTGAAAGCGGCGGTCCGCCGGATCCTTGTATTCCCGGGAGCAGTCATCGCACATCCGGAAAGCTGCCATTGACGTCATTTTCCGGTCGTAAGGCACGCCTTTCAGGATGGTGAACCGCGGTCCGCAATGGGTGCAGTTGGTAAAGGCATAACCACTCCGGCGCGGATCGGGTCCGTAAATGTCGGCGACACAGTCCTCGCAAGTGGCCGCGTCCGGTGTGACAGCCGTTTCAGCGCCTTGCCCTTCGCTTTTGACAATCTGGAAATCCGTTGGCGGTTCGCTGAACACAAATGGTTCGGGTTCCACCGCATCGACCCGTGCCAGGGGCGGTTTTTCGGTCTCCAGCGCGGACACAAAGGCGGCCAGAGCGTTACCAAAACCATGAATAAGCACCCCTTCCGGGTCATTCATCACGGTGCCCTTGATGCCGAGCCGGGATGCGAGCTGCCAGACGAAGGGCCGGTAGCCAACGCCCTGAACCTGGCCGCGAATGCGGATGCGGAGCCCGTCCCGCATGCCCATCAATGCACCGTACACACCATGCAGGGATCAAAACTGCGCACGATGTGCTGCACCGATAAGGGCGTGTCCTCGCCCTCTCCAACGGGAGCCCCCACGAGCGCTGCTTCGACCGGCCCTGGATGCCCAGCGGAATCGCGCGGACTGAAGTTCCACGTGGTCGGAGCGATGATCTGATAGCCCGCAATACGCCCGTTTTCGATATGCACCCAGTGACCGAGTGCACCGCGCGCGGCTTCCACCAGACCTTTACCGGTACCGTTCTCAGGCACGGGAACATCACTCATAAATGACGCTTCAGGCGTGACTGATTTGACCCAGTTTTCCATTAGGATTTGCGTCCTGGCGATTTCCAGTAGTCGTCCGGCGACCCGCGAAAGCACACTGCTACCAAGCTTTGCCAATTCAACCGCCGCTGGGTGTCCATCGATCACCTGGCGCGCGAAAGCTCCGGTTTCCATGGTTTGGCCGGCAAGGCGCGGCGCCTTGCACCAGCTGTAGGCGGTTTCCCGCATCTCTTCGTCCGGAACGGTCTGCCCGTTGGCCGGATGACGCTCTTCTCCCAGCATCCACGCGTGACTGAGATCTTCCCGGATATCCTCGGTCGATAAGGCTGCGGTCCTGCCACCTGCCCATACACCGGGTCCGAAACTGCGTTCCTCTGCCAACGGATACGCACCATAGGACAAATACCGGTCCGGGCCGCGGCCCAACTTGCACAGTTCCAGATCCGCTGCGATTTCCATGAAAAGGCCCGCATCGCCGGTCGGCCAGGAGCTGATCGCCTCAGCAGTGGCAAGCTCGGCGAACGCTTCGACAGGCGCTCCAAACACGACCGTTTCAAGATACCGGCGGAAGGCGGCAAGGGTCGAGGCGAACCGGACCTTGTCCCGGGCGGTCGGCGCACGGGTGACGCCTCCCGCCTGGATCGCAAGTGTGTGCGGCCACTTGCCTCCAAGCAGCCCAACGATATGCAAAAGCTGCGCCCGCGCTTCCACGGCCTGCCGGACCGCCGAGCCCTGCATGGCCGTGAACCGTTCAAGTGCGCGGGGATGCCAGTCCCGCCCGGCGTAAGAGGGCCGCGCGAAATCAGCCATGAAAAACAAATTGAAATGGGTGAGATGATCACAAACGTTTTCAATGGCATGCAGCAACGCCGTGGCCAGTGCGCCCTGGGGCGCGGGCGGCCGTCCAGCGGCCGATCCAAGCGCAGCAGCTGCGGCCGCTGACTGGCTGATGGAACAGATCCCGCATATGCGTGGTGTGATGGTCAGGGCGTCGATCGGCGCCTTGCCGAGCAACATGGGCTCGAATCCGCGATAAAGCGGGGAATTGGCAAAGGCGGCCGACACCTTCCCGTCCGCGACTTCCAGCCGGATTTCCAAATCGCCTTCGACGCGGTTGAACGGTCCGACCAGCAAATTCCGGCTGCTCATGCCTTGCCGGCCTTTGGCTTGGGCGGAACCTCGATCCGGTCGGACACCGCGTTGCGGGCAATCCGGTCCGGGGTTGCGGCCTTCGACAGCGACGCCAACGCCATGAACCAGGCTTTCGGCATATCTGACGGGAGGCCAATTGGGATCCCGGCGAATTTAGGCGTTTCCGTAAACGGATGGCGCGGCTCTTCGAACTCCGGCGCCGTGCAGTTGATGCACGGATATCCGGCCCGCGTGCAGGAGCCATCGCCGTTCCAGCCGCGGATATTGCAGTCGCCAACGGCTTGGGTACCGACGCAGCCCAGATTTTCCATCATGCAGCCCAGCTCACTCAGTTTCGTAGCGCTGGCCTTGTATTCATAGAACTCGTTTTTCGGACACGCATGATGGACCAGATGGTCCGCGTAGAATTTCGGCCTCGCAAGACTGTCCAGATCCTCTGCGCTCAGGGAATTGGAGGCGAGCAACAATAGGGTTTCCGTCACCCAATCCGGATGGGTCGGACAGCCGGCAACATTGATGACAGGCAATCCGCCCACGGACCGGAAATCCGCGGACAGGGCGCCCCCCGGATGATGGCCGTCATATTGAACACCGACCGCAGAGGACGGATTACCGCCGGCAGTCGGAATACCGCCATACGTGGCGCAAGTTCCGACCGCCACCACGTGCTGGGCCTTTGGCGCTAGACTCTTTACCCAATCGAGCATCGAGCGTCCCGTTCCGGACAAGATATGGAACCGGCCTGTGCCCTTCGGACCAGTGGCAATCGCCCCCTCGACGCACAGAACATCCAGCTCCACGGCACCGCTCTCGACCGCCTCCAGAAGTCGACGGACTTCGCCACCGGTTTGTTCTGAGAGCGCCGGATGCCACAAGAACGTGATGCCGGCGCCGTCCAGAAGATCGAAGACATTCGGGCTTTCAGCGCACAGAAGTGACATGGTGCAGCCGCCGCAACCGGCCGATTGAAGCCACAAAACATTCATGGGGCCGGCTTTCTCCGCAACTTGAGGCAAAAACAACTTCCGCCGGTTTCGGGTTCGCATAGCGTCAGGTCTCCGCCATGCTCCTGGGCAATCTTGTGGGAAATGGACAATCCCAACCCGGTTCCCTTGCCGACCGGCTTGGTGGTGAAAAACGGATCAAAAACCGAAGTTGCAATCGTAGAAGGGATTCCCGGCCCGTTGTCACAAACCTTGAGTATCGCCCAATCTCCGTCGATTTTATGGGAGAGAGTAATCTGTGGCTCGTCTATCGCTGCGAGCGCATCGATCGCGTTCTGCACAAGGTTCATAACGATCTGCTGCACATGTCCGGGATTACCGTAAGCAATCGGTGCATCACCTTTTTCGAACACAATATTGACCGGGGTTTTGGTGCCACGTGCGACCCAATCAACGGCAAGACGAGTAGTCGTTACTAGATCGAAGTCAACTAACTCTCCGCTGCCGTCTGCCGACAAACGGCGCAGATCCTCCACAATATCTCGCACCCTCTCAGCACCGTCTTTTGCACCGGTAATTGCAGTCCTAAGGTTCGACACAGCCCGGTCTAGTCTGAGTTCCTGGCGCAAGGTGATCAATTCATCGCGGGGAGCCCCGCCCGTTACCGCATTGAAGTAAGTCTCAAGCTTGGTGGCGGATTTTTCCAATGCATGCGTATTGGCGTAGACAAAACTGATCGGATTATTCAACTCGTGCGCAACACCTGCAACAAGACGTCCAAGACCTGCCAGTTTTTCGTTTCGCACCAGCTGCGCTTGCGTTTCCTTGAGCGTGACGTGGCTTTCCTCAAGCTCCGAGTAGGCTCGCCGCAATTCGCCCAATGGCCGGCCGACAATTACTGCACCAACACTCTTGCCGCGCTCGTTCAGACGAGGAGCGATACTGAGTTCAAACGGTGAATCACCGTCTTCCGTTTCGATATCGATTTCGACCACAGCCCGCTCATGGGTGGAAATCGCGCGCTCAATTGTTTCCTTGAAAATAGGAAATGAGCCTGGGTGGACCAGATCATCGAAGGACTTGCCGGACCAGTCGGTTCTGTTGCCGCTAGCCAACCGATCGAAAGATCCACCGGTTTGCTCGATCACACGTCCACGATCGACCACGACAAGTACGTCGGAGACCGAGCTCATGACAGAGCTCAGAAACTGTCTGAGCTCCTCCAGCTGACTGTTCTTTTGCTCCAGCTGTTCCTGATAGGCGACAAGCTCAGTATAGGTCTGATCGACCGCCTCAAGAACCTTCGCCCACGCGTTATCATTAAACTCGTATCCTGGGTCAGCTTCTTCGGAACGCTGCATCATGTCTTTCCGGCGGATCCAATTTCCTAGTCTAAGATCTATTTTGAGTATCGCTCAAAAAGCTGCTCACGCAAATGC
Organism: Roseibium sp.; assembly: GCF_965276855.1. Lineage (GTDB taxonomy): Bacteria > Pseudomonadota > Alphaproteobacteria > Rhizobiales > Stappiaceae > Roseibium. The sequence goes on along the minus strand of NZ_OZ255700.1, from coordinate 3,862,715 downwards.
CCTGCGATCCGGCGCAAGTACCGGCAATAAAATTATACGTTCGCCAAACGCCACGGGCTGTTCCCGAATGCGAGATTGCTTCGGCTCTGAAGACTGCATGTGTAGATATTGAAATGCCAAAAAAAACCGATACCAACCCGAATATGTATAGCGCGTAGGAAAAAAGCCAGATCTCTAGTTTCTTTTTGGACTGTCCAGGCCGCAACTCATCCGCAGCGAGCAAGTCCGCCCATAAATGAGGTGGATGGAAAACAATCGTGATATGTGCTTTTCTTGCTTGGCTCCGGTTGTCCGCTTCGGGCCGAGATTAGCCGTCCTTGTGTCCGCCTTCTTCCGGGGTTTGGCGCGACCGAGCTGCCGACCCCATGAGGCATCACCCAGGCGTCATCGCGGTTTCTCTAGGACTTCCATCCATTGGTTTCGGAGAAAGGATAAATACTGTCATTCACAGCGCTTTCTTCTGCGAAAAAACTCAGCCTGCATGGTAAAACTGTCTAAGCAGGGACAAAGCCAAATGAGCGATATCCTTTTGCGAGAACAAATAGTTTTTGATGCTACTTAATCTTCCTTTGCCACCCCAGTCGTCGCGCGCATTACGAGGCTGGTCGGCAAAATATGATGCTTAGCCTTGCCATCGCCGCCATCCCTCACCGCCTCAGAAATCAGTTTTGCGGCCATCGAACCGATTTCGCCGATGGGCTGCCGGACTGTCGTCAGCGAAATCATGCTCCAGCTGGCCATGGGTATGTCGTCAACGCCAATAATAGAGACATCTTCTGGAACCTTCAGACCGATCTTTTGCGCGGCATCCAGAGCACCGATCGCAATCACATCGTTTGCGCAAAAAATGGCTGTGGGCGGGGTTTCTGATCGCAGCAAATGGATGCAGCCCGAATAGCCGCCTTCGTGCGTGAATTCCGTATGGTGCATCAGATCAGTTTCAAAAGGAACGCCGGCATTCTTAAGCACAGCCTTGGCCCCCTCAAGGCGACCGGCTGTCGTTGATGTCGTGTCCGGTCCCATGAGAAATCCGATCCGGCGATGACCGAGCGACAAAAGATGAGACATTGCCTCCGCTCCTGCAGAGTAATTGTCGCTCTCGACAACATGCACGTCCCCCTTCTGGTTCGAACGGATCGCGAGAACCGTAGGCATTTCACGGTCTTTCAGGAATTCAACCATGGGGGAATCGATCATGGCAGTGGTAACAATCACACCATCAAGAATATCCAGCAAAGACCGCAGTTTACGGCCCGCCCGGTCGCGCGTGATCTCGTCAATGATCAGCACCATATCGAACCCGAGATCATCGAGCTCATTATGAAGACGATCGAGAAGGTACGGATAGAATGAGTTGTGCAGGGCCGCGACGACCACGCCAATAACGCCGCGGCGCCCGGACTTGGTAACAGATACAGTCGGCGCCCTTGCAGAGGCTTCATAGCCGAGGCTTGCTGCGGCATTCAAAATTCTCTGACGGGTGTCTTCAGACAACTGGCCACTGCCAGCCAAGGCGCGCGACGCGGTCGATTCAGCCACCTGCGCAGCTTTCGCAACATCTCTAAGCGTAATTTTGCCGGACAAGCATCACCTTTTTCCGAAACTTTCCGGGAAAGGACACTGGCGGCCCGGAAAACTATAAACATCGAAAAATATTTTTATCGGCATTCTGTTGTTTGTTCAACTTGTTAGCAGCTTCCGCATCGGAACGCGGCTTACCAACCGCAATTTTCCGTTGACTTGCGCAAGTTATTCCGGAAATATTTCGGAAATATTGCGCAAAGGGAGGAAATTGCGGCATGAAAACCGTCGGTCACCTTATCGGCCGGGCGCTGAAAGCCTATGGCGTGCCATACATCACCGGCTTACCCGGACATGGAAACTGGAACCTCATCGATGCGTTCAACGATCCAGGTTCCGATATACCTATCGTTCAAACGATGCACGAGCAGGCAGCGGTCCACATCGCGGATGCCCATTACCGGGTGACCGGTCAACCGATCGCAGCTTGCACATCCATTGGACCAGGCGCCGCCAACACGATCATGGGGCTGGCCAACGCGCACTGCGATTCAACTGCACTGATGTTGATTACGGGCGCTGCGTCCACCCACATGCGTGGGCACGGCGTCATGCAGGAAATGGACCGGGAAAACACTCCGGACTTCACAAAGGTCACGGAGCAGGTAACCAAACGCAACTTCGACATGATTACTCCGGACTCTGCTCCCTTTATCATGCATCGCGCATTCAATGCGATGATGACCGGGCGTCCAGGACCTGTGCACGTCGACATTCCGCTCGATGTTCAATCGGCCAATACCGATATCGATGTGCAAGACCTTGAAAAACGCCTGCCTACTGGCAGACAAAGAGCAGATAGCCAGGCTATTGAGGCGGCGATCGAATTACTCCTAAACGCAGAGCGCCCGTGCATCGTCGCAGGGGGTGGAGCAATTACTTCAAACGCCAGCCCCGCTCTCAAGCGTCTCGTCGAACGCCTTGGTATTCCGGTTGTCTTTACATGGAACGGCAAAGGTGCCCTGCCTGAAGACCACCCGATGAATGCTGGTACTGTCGGTTGGCCCGGCTCCCTTCCGGGGAATACGTTGGCAAGCACTGCTGATGTGGTCATGTCGCTTGGATGCCGGTTCACTGACTGGTCAGCGTCTTCTTGGCGCAAAGGCGTGAGCTTCTCCATACCTGAGTCCAAGCTCATCCATGTAGACATTGATCCCCGGGAAATCGGCAAGAACTATCCGGTTGAAGTTGGGGTCGTTTCAGATATCTCCTTGGCTTTGGAAGATATCGACGCCGGCATCTCGGGCGAGCAGGCCCGAAAGGCCTATGAGCGCAGATCTGCTCATCACGACAAACTCGTTCGGCTTTGGGCGGAATGGGATGAAATCCAAGAGCCACGCCGCTCTCACGACAAGATCCCGACGACCATGCTTCGCACCTTGCGGGAATTGCGGAAAGTTCTTCCGCGCAACGGGATTGTCACGGTGGGCTCCGGGCACCCGCAGAGCTCGACCAAGCAAGACTTCCCGATTTACGAGCCGCGTACACACATTACTCCCGGCAGTTATTCACCGATGGGCTTCGCCCTTCCGGCGGCGATCGGCGCAAAGCTTGCCAAGCCCGATGCTCCGGTGGTCTGCATCATCGGGGACGGTGACTTCATGATGTGCATGCAGGAACTCGCGACCTGTGTGGCCTACAACATCCCGGTCGTCTTCCTGGTTCTGAACAACTCCGGCTACATCTCTATCCGGGACGGCCAGGATGCGTTGATGGGGCGGAACATCATTTCCGAGTTCTCAATGCCAGGCGAAAACTCCGAGCCCTACTCGGTGAAGTTTCCAGCGCTCGCAAAGTCCTTCGGGTTCGACTTCGCAACCCAGGTTCAGCGTGTTGATGAAATCGGATCAACGATCAAGGCGGCGCTCGAAAGCGGTGGACCTGCACTTGTCGAAGTTCCGATCACCAGGGACGTCAGCATCGCAGCATCGAATGTCGTTGGGTGGTGGGACTTCCCGCCAGTGCCGACCGCTCCGCAAGCGGTCCGCGACGATTACGCCGCTGGTTTCGCAGCCGAACAACATCAGGGTCGCGATACGTCAAACGTGAAGATCGTCAAGGCGGAAGGCGCGGTAGGCTGATCTTCTACCCAAAACAAATAAACAAAAACAGTTACTTAAACTCGAATAGGAAGGAAACTGCAATGAACCGTTCTGCTTTCATTTTCGGTGCCAAAGCCACAATCGCGGTTGGCGCACTGGTCTCCGCATCCGCTTTGGGCCTGGTTTCACCTGCCGCTGCTGCTGCACCTGAATGCGCACCGGCAGCATCCGAAACGATGGACACGTCACAGTTCAAAAAAGAACCGCCATATACGATTGGTTTCTCCAATGCGGAATTGCGCGACGGCTGGCTACGCACCTTTTTCCATACCGTTGAAAACGGTGCGGAAAAGCATGCCGATAAACTGCAGAAATTCATTATCACGGATGCCAACGGGGATGCGACGAAGCAAATCTCCGACATTCAGGATCTTTTGAACCAGGACATTGATCTGCTGATGGTGAACCCGCAAGCAGCTGACTCTCTGGATCCGATCATGGGCCGCGTGATGCGGCGTGGTGTGCCGGTCGTAAGTGTTGCTCGCACAGTCAATAACGAGGACAACTACGTCACCTTTGCTACCGCGTCTGATACATATCTGGCCTGTCACAGCGCGACATGGCTTGCAGAGCATCTCGGCGGTGAAGGCAAAATCGTTTTGCTCCCGGGCCGGGCTGGTGCTTCGCCAGCTGAAACTCGCCTCGAAACGGCGCGTGAAATCTTTGCCAAATACCCGGGCATCGAAATTCTCGACACCCAATATACTGGCTGGAGCCCGGCCAACGGTAAGTCGATCATGTCAGCTGTCATTCAGCGCTTCGGCAAGGACATTGATGGTGTCTGGGCGGACTCAGGCCTGCAGGGTTCTGGTTCCGTTGAGGCCTTCCTGAGCGCAGGTTTTGCCTCCGAAGACATCCCACCGCACACCGGTGGCGACATGAACCGGATGTATCTGCTTGCGCTGGAGCATGGCTTCCCGTTCGCGGGCGTCGACTACACACCGTCAATCGGCGGGTTCGGTGTTGATCTTGCTATGGACATCCTGTCCGGCAAGCCCGTACCGAAGCAGTTCAACGTCCCTGCCCCGATCATCATCTCTGAAGGTCACAACACTGAGACCATTCAAGGCACTGTTGCGCTGGCAGATTATGCCCAACCCGACAAGCCAGGCACCTACATCATGGGTCACGGCATTGGTGCTGATTACGATCCGGAGAACTTCTCCGCGAACTATCCCAACTAATCCTCCCACCAGTGTCGCGGCAGTGTCTTGCCCAGCCGCGACACCAACTCCCCGGATGAATTTCCGGGGCTTTTCAAAACGGTTCGTCATGCATCCAGACCGTTTCGAAAAGCCTAAGAGCAATTGTTGGCTGATGACAGGAGCATGGGAATGATAAACCTGAAAAACATCACCAAGGTTTTTCCCGGCGTTAAGTCGCTCGACAACGTTTCCTTTGAGGCAAAAGCTGGCGAGGTCCACGCGCTTCTAGGTGAGAATGGAGCCGGCAAATCAACCCTGATCAAGGTCATGGCAGGGGCATACATCCCCGAAGAAGGTGAGATCACGTACGACGGTGAGGCACGCAACTGGGAATCGCCTCGCCAAGCGATGGATGCAGGCATCCATGTGATCTATCAGGAACTGATGCTTTTCCCGGAAATGACGGTGGCTGAAAACATCTTTATCGGGGAAGAGCCGCGCGGTCGTTGGGGCCGGATCGATTATCCGGAGATGACCCGCCGGGCCACAGAAATCTTAGATCGTCTGGGCCACCATCTGGATCCTTCGGAAATCCTGAAGAACCTAAGCGTTGCAGACCAACAGATGGTCGAAATCGCCAAGGCTTTGGTCGGTGATACGAAACTTCTGGTTCTGGATGAGCCTACCGCCGTGATCTCCGGACGCGAAGCTGCCTTGTTGTTTGAACGTGTGAACATGCTCAAGGAACAGGGCGTGTGCATCATCTACATCTCTCACCGTCTCGAGGAGATTTTCGAGATTGCAGATCGTGTGAGTGTGCTTAAGGACGGCCAGTATGTGGGCACCGAAAACACAGCCGACATAAACGAAGACCGCCTGGTGGAAATGATGGTCGGGCGTGAGCTATCTGATATCTACCCAGAGAAAAGATCTCGCACGGATGATGTCCCGGTTCTGACCGCTCAAGATCTTCGTATGGCGCCCAAGGTCAAGTCCGCCAGTTTTGAACTCTATCCAGGAGAAGTTGTCGGACTGGCCGGCATGGTCGGATCCGGACGCTCGGAAATTGCGCACGCCATCTTTGGGTCGATGGAGCGTGAAACAGGCTCAGTCACCATTATGGGGGCTCACTACAACAAGCCTACCCCGCGAGAGTCGATCGATCGAGGCATTGGTTTTCTGACCGAGGACCGCAAGGGCCAGGGGCTTCTTCCCTTACTGGATACAGCGGCGAACATCACGATCCCAAACCTGAATGAAGTCTCGAACAACTCGGTCATCGACCGGAAACACGAATTCCAAATCGCTGAAGACGAAATCCGGCGTTTCAACATAGCAGTTCCTGGGCCGGATTATGGTGTCTGGCAACTTTCAGGTGGCAACCAGCAAAAGATCCTGATCGCTCGCTGGTCGCGTGTCTGCCACCGCGTCCTAATCCTGGATGAGCCCACTCGGGGTGTCGATATCGGAGCCAAGGTAGAGATCTACAAGATGATCCGGGAGCTGGCGGACGAGGGAATCTCTATCCTCGTGATCAGTTCAGAATTGCCGGAAATCGTTGGGCTTTGCTCGCGTGTGATGGTGATGCGCGAAGGCGTCATGACCGGCGAGCTTTCCGGGGAGGACGTCAACGAGAAAGACATCATGCGCCTGGCAACACTTCAAGAGGCCGCCTAGGGAGATCTCCACATGAGCCAACTGGTCTTTAAACTCAGACGGACGGAACCTGCGGTCTTCATGGTGATCGCCCTTATCGCGGTTATTGTTGTTACCGGCTTTTTCGTCAATGAACGTTTCGGCACATCGCGGAACTTCCTGAACGTTTTTGAACAAGCCGCTCCACTGGGATTTGTCGCGATTGGTCAATCGCTGACGGTTCTGGTAGGGGGCATTGACCTCTCCATTGGTGCGGTCGTGTCCGCCTCCAACGTAATGCTCGCAGCCCTTGTTGGCGGCAATGATGCAATGATGATCCCTGCGATCGTCATCGTTCTGGCTTTCGGGGCGTGCTTTGGCTTTGCCAACGGGTGGATCACGGTTGTCACAGGAGTGCACCCTTTGATCGTCACTCTTGGGACGGCGTCAGTGCTGCAAGGCGCTGTTCTTCTGTACACCCTGCAGCCGACCGGAAGTGTCCCCTTCTGGTTTGAAGAATTTGCCTATGGCCGGATCCTCGGCATTCCAATATCCGGGCTCGTGATGCTGGCGTGTTTTATCGGTGTCGCCTTGTTTCTGAAGTATCGCCAGACGGGCCGGCAGGTCTATGCCGTCGGCGGCAACCCGGAGGCCGCGCGCCTCAGTGGGATCCGGAACAATCGCATCACAATGCTCGCTTATTCCGCCTCTGGATTTTTCGCAGCGCTCGCCGGGACATACTACGTGAGCCGGACCGGTATCGGTGACCCACTTGTCGGCGAGCCATTGACGCTTGCCTCGATCACACCGGTGATCGTAGGCGGAATCATCCTTGGCGGTGGAAGAGGCAACATCCTTGGCGCCCTTCTCGGTGTGGCCATGATTTCTCTGCTCAACAACCTGCTCAACTACATGAACACGTCCACGTTCATTCAATGGGTCATCCAGGGTCTGATCATTATCGTTGCCGTTGCCATCTACGTCGACAGGAGTAAGAAGCTATGACCGCAGAGACTGTCACTCTCAACAGAAATGGCTTGCTCACCCCAGACCGGCTGAAGAGCCTGATCCTGCCCGGTGCATTCCTTGGCCTCATCGCGATTGCAACCATCATCTCGCCGTCTTTCCTCTCGGTCAGCAACTTGCAGGATGTGCTGACGCAAGCGGCCCCGCTCATGATCGTGGTGATCGGTCAGACCTTTGTCATCCTGGTGCGGGGGCTTGACCTTTCGGTCGCCTCCTTGATGGCAACTGTGGCTGTGATCGCGACCGCCTTCGATACGCAAGATGATGCTATGATCCCGGTTATCTTCGTCTCCGCAATCTCGTTCTGCGTGGTCGTTGGCTTTATCAATGGCTGGCTGGTGACCAAGAGAAATGTATCGCCGTTCCTGGCAACACTAGCCATGATGATCGTGCTGCAGGGTTTGCGGTTCTATTACACCAAGGGCGCTCCCTCAGGGATTCTGCCGGAAGGTTTTCGCTTCCTTGGCACCGGACAAATCCTGGGAATTCCTGTCAACGTCATCGGCTTCGCAATCTTGTTTGTTGTGCTTTCCTTTGTCCTGAAACGCACAGTGTTTGGACGCAAAGTCTACACGGTGGGAGGCAACCCCTCGTCGGCAGACCTGGTCGGGATCAATTCCCACAACATCACGATACTTTGCTACGTGATCTGTTCTGTTCTAGCGGGGATCGCCGGACTGCTGCTGGTCGGATACGTGGGATCAGTCGATAACTTTGTCGGTCGCGGTTATGAGCTGGATTCCATCGTTGCAGCCGTGGTCGGCGGCGTCGCTCTCAGTGGAGGAAAAGGAAATCTTCTCGGAGCCGTTTTAGGCGCTCTGATTTTGGTCCTGATCTTCAATCTCGTCATTATCGTTGGATTGCCGGTCCAGGCCCAGATGGTGATCAAGGGCGTCATCATTGTTGCTGCCGCAGCGTACTTCGCAAAGAGCCTGAGATGATGGCTCCACAAACCTCATTCCAATATCGAAAGGACGCAAAGATATGACCGTCACGTATCTCAAACGTGGGAAACCCGTGGATGAACGCGCAGAAGATGATGCTAAGACCCGCGCTGTCGTGGAAGCCACGTTGAAAGACATCGAGTCTCGTGGCGATGTCGCCATTCGCGAACTCAGCGAGAAGTTCGATAACTACTCACCACCAGCGTTCAAACTTACCGACAGCGAAATCGAAGCCATTACGTCTAAGGTTTCAACGAGAGAAATGGCGGACATCCGGTTCGCTCACGATCAGGTCGTCAAGTTCGCTCAGGCGCAACGAGACTCCATGCTGGACATTGAGGTGGAAACACTGCCCGGGGTCATTCTCGGTCATCGAAACATCCCGGTTCAGTCTGTTGGTTGTTACGTTCCGGGTGGCAAATTTCCGATGGTTGCGTCAGCGCACATGTCTGTCGCAACTGCCAAGGTTGCGCAGGTTCCACGTATCATCGCGGCCACCCCTCCGTTCAAGGGAGAACCGAATCCAGGTGTGATTGCGGCAATAAAAATGGGCGGCGCGCATGAGATTTATGTTCTCGGCGGCATTCAGGCGATTGGCGCCATGGCTCTCGGCACGGATACAATCGACCCGGTTCATATGCTCGTCGGCCCAGGCAATGCCTTTGTCGCCGAAGCCAAGCGCCAACTCTATGGGCGCGTCGGAATTGATCTTTTTGCCGGCCCGACCGAAACAATGGTAATCGCCGATGACACCGCTACGGACGCCGAGATGTGTGCGACAGACCTCTTGGGCCAAGCCGAACACGGTTACAACAGCCCGTGCGTCCTTCTCACCAATTCCCGAAAGTTGGCAGAAAACACGCTCGCGGAAATCGACCGGCTGTTGAGCATTCTTCCGACGGCTGATACTGCCCGCGCCAGCTGGGACACTTACGGTGAGATCATTGTCTGTGACACATATGACGAAATGCTGGATGTTGCGAACGACATCGCTTCAGAGCATGTGCAAGTCATGACGGATCGCGACGACTGGTTCCTCGATAACATGCACAGCTACGGTGCCTTGTTCCTTGGACCCCGCACCAATGTTGCCAACGGAGACAAGGTCATCGGAACCAATCACACGCTCCCGACCAAGAAAGCAGGTCGCTACACGGGCGGTCTTTGGGTGGGTAAGTATATCAAGACCCACAGCTACCAAAAAGTGGTCACCGATGAAGCTGCAACAATGGTCGGTGAATACGGTTCACGCTTGTGTATGCTTGAAGGTTTTGTCGGCCATGCAGAACAATGCAACGTCAGGGTCCGCCGATATGGCGGTGTAAACGTTCCTTACGGAGAAGGCGCACCCTATCGAGAAGCCGCCGAATAAATGCACCATAGAGCGCCGGTCGAGCCGGCGCTCTATTGCAGACGAGCATTCGTCCCGCGTTTCCACTCTTATCCGAACAATCACCTCAAACCGGCAAGTTCTAATACCCAAAGTGAAGTCTTCCGGGGATTGGCTCGGCCGAGCTGCCGACCCCAAGAGGCATCGCCCAAGCGTTGTGGCGGTTTTTCTAGGACTTCCATCCGGCACCGATATGCGCCTTCATTTTTCCATTTCCCGACTGGAAAAACACCCGACACCGTCTTCCGCCCGTCCTACACTTTTGTAAATCGAAGATTTGGACAAGCAGAATGACAAACAACAAGACAATTAGTGACGCATGTAAAACCTGGATCAAGCGCTGTGAACGCAATGAGCTGGAACGAGCAACCCTGCGCTCTTACCGCAATCACGTGGATCACTACATCGAGCCAGCTATCGGTGATCGCGAGCTAAGCAGCCTCACCCGCTCACACGTGCGCGATTTCATGGATGACATGCTGGACAAGAACACCAGGGCCATGACCGACAAGGTGCTGCGCTCTTTGCGCTCAGCGCTGAATGAGGCTCTCGATCGCGAGTGGATCGATAATAACGTGGCTCTGTCCGTGAAGCTGCGCAGGGCATCACGCAACGCGCCCGATCGCATCATCCCGACGAAGGCTGAGATCAAGGCGATGCTGGAGACCGTTCCAGACAAGCAGTCTGTCATCCTAGCTTCACCCAGACTGTATTTCTGGCTGACGATCTTACGCATGCGTCGACAAATTCCACGCCTGCGAGGCCTTCCTTGATCCCGGGCAGCAGTGTTTGCGTGCTCTTGCCCTCCCTGTGTGCCCTGATTGCGTCGGCAGCTTCCCGGTAGAGGTTGGCAAAGCCTTCCAGATAGCCTTCCGGATGTCCGGGCGGGATCCGTGTGGTGGGCGCGATGCTCTCCAGCATGCCCGCGCCGCCTCTTGTCAGGCGCTTTGCTGGTTCTCCGAACGGCGAGTACTGCAGATAGTTCGGATTTTCCTGATGCCATTCAATTCCGGCCTTGTCGCCATAGACCCGGAGCTTGAGATTGTTCTCATTGCCCGGTGCGACCTGTGAACACCAGAGCATGCCGCGCGCCCCGCCGTCAAAGCGCAGCATGACGTGGCCGTTGTCATCAACCTGCCGGCCCGGAACAAAGGACTGCAAATCGGCGGCAAGGCTTTCAGCCCGCAGGCCGGTCACAAAGCAGGCCAGATTGTAGGCATGCGTTCCAATGTCACCAGTTGCACCCCCTGCACCTGACCGGGCAGGATCCGTACGCCAGTCGGCTTGCTTGTTGTGCTGTTCGACCGTCAGCCAATCCTGCGGGTACTCGACCTGTATGACCCGGATTGTTCCAAGTTCGCCGTTTTTAACCATCTCCCGCGCCTGGCGGATCATCGGATAGCCGGTGTAATTGTGCGTGAGAATAAATAGAGCTGGTGAGGCTGCGGCCGCCTTGGCCAGCTTTTTGGCGTCTGCCAGCGTCGAGGTCATCGGCTTGTCGCAGATCACGTGAATGCCGCGCTTCAAGAATGCCTTGGCAGCCGGATAGTGAACATGGTTCGGCGTCACGATGGCAACGGCCTCGATCCCGTCCTTCAGCCGGGCCTCCCGTTTGGCCATGTCTTCAAAGGAACTATAGATCCGGTCTTCCTTGAGGCCGAGAGCCTGCCCGGACGCGATGGCCTTGTCCGGTGTTGAGGACAAGGCGCCTGCGACCAGTTCAAAACTGTTGTCCAGCCGTGCTGCGATCCGGTGAACTGCGCCGATGAACGCATCCTTGCCGCCGCCGACCATGCCGAGGCGGATTGGGCGCTGGAATGTGACTTCTGTTCCTTCAATGGCCATGTCGTGCTCCTATTCAATGCCCAGCATCTTGCGGTTGGCCGCGTCATCGGTCCCGCCGTCGGCAAAGTCATCAAAGGCTTTTTCAGTGACGCGGATGATATGGTCGGCAACAAATTGCGCGCCTTCCCGGGCACCGTCTTCCGGGTGCTTCAGGCAACATTCCCATTCGACGACCGCCCAGCCGTCGAAGTCATTGGCTGCCATCTTGGAAAAGATGGCGCCGAAGTCGACCTGCCCGTCGCCCAAGGAGCGGAACCGCCCAGCCCGGTCAACCCAGGGCTGATAGCCGCTGTAAACGCCCTGGCGGCCGGTCGGATTGAACTCGGCGTCCTTAACGTGGAACATGCCGATCCGGTCCTTGTAGATGTCGATGTTGTCGAGATAGTCGAGACACTGAAGCACGTAGTGCGACGGGTCGTAGAGCATCTTCGCGCGGGCATGATTGTCAACGCGTTCCAGGAACATCTCATACGTTGCGCCATCATGAAGATCCTCGCCCGGATGGATCTCGTAGCAAACATCGACGCCCATATCGTCCGCATAATCCAGAATTGGCCGCCAGCGCTTGGCAAGTTCGTCAAATGCGGTCTGTACCAGGCCTGCTGGTCGCTGTGGCCAGGGATAGATGTAAGGCCACGCCAGAGCGCCGGAAAACGTCGCATGCGCGGTGATTCCAAGATTGCGGCTGGCGGTCAGGGCTTGCTTGACCTGATCCACTGCCCAGGCCTGGCGCGCGGCCGGATTGCCGCGGACTTCCGGAGCTGCAAAACCGTCAAAGGCTGCATCATAGGCAGGGTGGACGGCCACGAGCTGGCCTTGCAGATGGGTTGAAAGCTCGGTGACCTCAACGCCGTTCTCTCGGGCTTGTCCGGCAAAGTCGTCGCAGTATCCCTTCGAGCTGGCGGCTTTTTCCAGATCAATGAGCCGGCCGTCCCAACTTGGGACCTGTACCCCCTTGTATCCGCAATCGGCGGCCCACTTCGTAATTGCGTCCCAGGAATGGAACGGCGCCTCATCTCCCGCAAACTGCGCTAGAAAAAGCGCTGGACCCTTTATCGTTTTCATGACGACCTCCCAAAGCATTGAGTTCACAAAGAGCCACAAAAGGTTCTTCGTCAGCCCACCAAGGCTTCTTCGCTTGCGAGCTTCTCCAGTAGACGGGCAACGGCTTCAGCGCCCGGGTCGTTGTGGCCGGACAAATTGGCTTCCGAAACGTAACTCGCCCGACCTGCCCGTGCCCTCGTAATCCGGGATGTGGCATCAGCCCCCTGCCGGGCTTCTCTGGCCGCTGCCTCAAGCCCTTGATCCAGAACGTTCAAAGCTGGCATAAGGGCGTCAATCATTGTCCGGTCACCCGGTTCGGCTCCGCCGACTTGCATGATCCGGCCCAGTCCAGCTTTCAGGGATCCAATACCATCGCTGCCAGAGGAGGAAGCGTCACCAGCTGCGGCAAAGAAGATAGCCAGCAGGACACCTGAAGATCCCCCCATCGTCTGGCTGAGTTCCAGGCCGATTGCACGATAGAGTTGGGTGAGATCCGCCAACGGCAATCGATCCAATGCCTTAATCAACGCACGGGCTGCGGTCGCAAGTGTGCTGCCCGTATCGCCATCTCCAGACTTCGCATCGAGGGCATTCAGGTCATCCTCTGCCTCAATGAGGATGCTGCAGCATCTTTCAAGAAACTGCCGGGTTTTGTCGTTTGGCGACGGCAATGGTTGAATTGGTGCCAATCCATCCGGCAGAGGCAGTATGGACACTGGCCCGAGCGCCAGACATCCCGGCCAGACCCAGGGAGCGACCGGCGCTTGCAACAATCCCTCCTCTGCCTTGCTGACCGGGAGAAGTGATACCGAAAAGCCGTGCATGTCGAGTGATGTCATCATGGCCGCTGGTCCGATCAACCAACGGATTTGCCCGCCGATGCGTGAATGGGTCAGCTCCTCCGCCAGCACGGACATTTCAAGAGGTGTTGTTCCGCCCAAATTGTTCAAAAGCGCAACATGAGGCCCCGGTGCAATTGACGCCTCGAGCCGATCAACAACCATCGCCATTGCAGACTTGGCGTTGGAAAACGCGACCTGCTCCACGCCGGCCTCACCGTGAATGCCCAGGCCGAGCTCTGCCATTCCGGCCTCTATCCGCTCCTCCTTTGGAGACCCGGGCAACGTGCATGTGTCCAACGACATCCCGATGGAAACCGCACCGGAAATCACCTTTTGCGCCGCCTCTGTGACAGTCGAAAGATCAGCCCCCTGGTCTGCCAAGGCGCCCGCGATCTTGTGGACGAAAAGGGTTCCGGCGACGCCCCGTGCTTGGGGCAAATCGGGCAAGGCGACATCGTCATCGACAATGACCATGTTGACCTTGAGGCCGAATGCCCGGGCCCGCTCGACCGCAAGGCCGAAATTCAGCCGATCACCCGTGTAGTTCTTGACAATTACCAGGCATCCGGCCTTGCCGGTCACGGCCAGGATGCCTGCCAAAACCGCGTCAACAGATGGCGATGCAAAAACCTCACCGCATACGGCCGCCGTCAGCATGCCCTGACCAACAAACCCCGCGTGGCTCGGCTCGTGCCCGGAGCCACCTCCTGACACAAGCGCCACCTTCGACTTGTCCCAATCAGTGCGCACAACAACCTTGATATGCGGATAACCGTCCAACCTCGCCAATCGACCACCCGCGGTTCTAAGCGCGCCGTCTATGGCTTCTGTTACAAGGGTTTCTTTTGAGTTGATGAACTGCTTCATGTTCCCTCTCCTCAGTTGATACGGGCGCCACTGGCGTCAAAGAAAAGCGGATTGCGAGGTTGGATCGAGATGATGTCGCCGGGCTCCAAATCCGCATGCGGATCGGTTAACGTCACCAAATCGTGCCCCTCCAGCGTGAGATGAAGGCGAATCTGGTCACCAAGGTGCTCCACCCGTTTGACAGTCGACTCTTTGCCTTCGCCCTGCTCAATGTGCTCTGGACGCAATCCGATCTGGCGTGCGCCTGCCGGGCTACCGGCAAACATGTCGGCCGGCAGGATATTAATGCGAGGCTGACCAAGACGTCCGGCGACATAGAGGTTCACCGGATTTTCGTAGATTTCCCGCGGGGACCCGAATTGAACAAGCCGGCCGTTGTCCAGGACGCCAATATGGGTCGACATTGTCATGGCTTCGACCTGATCATGAGTCACGTAAAGAAGGGTCGCCCCGAGCGTTTCCTGAATGCGTTTCAGCTCGATGCGAAGATCGGACCGCAATTTTGCATCCAATGAACTCAAGGGTTCATCCATCAGGTAGATGCTCGGATTGCGGACCAAGGCGCGGCCTATTGAAACCCGTTGCATTTCACCACCCGACAACTCGGTCGCCTTGTTGTTAAGCTTGTGCGGTATCCTCAAGACCTCCGCAACCTCTGTCACTTTCCGCTCGATCTCGTGTTCTGGTGTCTTCAAAAGAGGCGAGCGCAGGGGGAAAGCCAGATTGTCCTTCACGCTGAGGTGCGGATAAAGCGAATACTGCTGGAAAACCATTGCCACGTTGCGCTGTGCCGGCGTGTCATCAATTGCAGAGCGGCCACCGATCACAACATCACCGGCATCCGGTTGTTCCAAACCGGAGATCAGCCGTAAAATTGTGGTTTTTCCGGCCCCGGTTGGCCCCAACAATGTAACGAATGCACCATCTGGAACGGTTAAGGTCACATCTTCAACAGCAACGGTTGTTCCGAAGGATTTGGAGAGATTTCGCAGATGCACCTCAGACATGCGCCAGCACCCCCTCATTCAGCTCCGACCGGAGAGCCCGGCCTGATTGATTATCGAACAGTGTCGCGGTCATCCCGTTGAATGTCAGACCAACCTGCTCTCCGGACCGCACTGTCTGGCCGGATGGGACACGCGCCTTCAAGTCACCGCCCGGCGTCTTGACTGTTACAATCTGAGTGGTTCCGAGATACTCGGCAGCGACAACCTCACCGCGGCTGTCACTCTCGTCCGTCAATGAAATGTGTTCCGGCCGTATGCCATAAACCAGGTCTCCCTCGAACGGTTCGCGCGCAGACGGGATGACGAGATCTGCATGATGCATCCGGACTGAAGACGCACCGGGATGCACCTGACCGTGGAACCGCAGAAAGTTCATGGGTGGGGATCCAATGAAATCGGCCACAAACATACTGGCTGGTTTGTCATAAATATCCTGCGGTGTGCCGAATTGCTCGATGACCCCATGGTTCATGACAACGATCTTGTCGCCCATTTGCATGGCTTCCAGCTGATCGTGCGTGACATAGACGGTGGTCGCCCCCATCCGGTCATGCAGGGCACGCAGCTCTTCTGCCATGTGCTCCCGAAACTCAGCGTCCATTGCACCCAAGGGCTCATCCATCATAAACGCTTTTGGCTCGCGCACGATTGCCCGGCCCAAGGCAACCCTTTGACGGTCACCGCCGGACAGACCGCCCACCGGACGGTCCAGAATGTTCTCAATACCCAGGATTCGGGACACCTCGGCAACCTTTTCGGTCACTTGCCGTTTTGGCATTCCCTGACAGATAAGCGGATAGCTTATGTTTTTGCGCACATTCATGTGCGGGTAGAGCGCAAACATCTGAAAAACAAAGGCGATATCACGCTGGCGCGCTGGTTTCTGCCCCACCTCTTCGCCGTCTATGTAAATCTCACCAGACGTCGGAAGCTCCAATCCCGCGATCATCCGCAGCGTTGTGGTCTTGCCGCACCCGGACGGACCGAGCAGCATGAAAAACTCGCCATCCTCGATCTTGAAGGATGAGGACTGCACGGCCGTGAAGTCACCAAAGGTTTTCCGCAGGTTCCTGATTATGATCTCTGCCATTTGGTTCAGTCCGGAAAGTGGCTGACGACAATGAACATTACAGTTCCGGTCAGCGTAACAATGAAGGAATAGGTGTAGGCCCACATGACCAGGGGCTGCATCAGCATGATCACGCCAATCGCGATCAGGACCGATGCCAGCATTTCCCAGGGCCCACGACGGAATTTCATCAATCCATTTAGAAAAACAGTCATTTGCGGACAGCTCCGAAGGTAATGCCGCGCAGCAAGTGTTTGCGAAGCAGGATTGTGAAGACCATGACCGGTACCAAGAACAAGGTTGCCCCGGCCGCCACAGCCGGCCAGTCCTGTCCTCCCACCCCTATGATTGTCGGGATGAAGGGCGGCGCTGTTTGTGCTGTGCCGGATGTCAGCAACACGGCAAACGCATATTCGTTCCAGGAAAAGATCAGACAGAAGATCGCCGTAGACGCGATGCCGGTGGCAGCTTGTGGCAAGACCACTTTGTAAAATGCCTGAAAGCGCGTGTATCCGTCGATCAGGGCCGCTTCTTCGTATTCACGCGGGATCTCGTCAATGAACCCTTTTAGCAGCCAGACCGCCAACGAAATATTTACCGCCGTGTACAGCAGAATCATTCCGAGATGAGTGTCCGACAATCCCAGTGTCCGGAACATAAGAAATATGGGAATTGCAACCGCAATCGGCGGCATCATCCGTGTCGACAGGATGAAAAAGAGAAGATCATCCTTGAGCGGCACCTTGAACCTTGAGAAGGCATAGGCAGCCAGAGTGCCCAGAAAGACGGACAGGAAGGTGGACCCAAAACCGATGATCACGGAATTGAGGAACCGCTCTCCATACCGGGACGGACCGGCGATCACCATGTCCCGGTTCCGAACAACCTCCTCGTACCAGGTCTCGGGTGGCGGAAGTGCCTCCAACTGTTCAGGGGACACTCTCGTCCGGGTGGTGAACAGGTTTACATACCCTTCCAGAGAGGGTTCAAAAAGAACCTTGGGGGGATAGGCAATCGCATCAACAGGGGATTTGAACCCGGTTGTCAGGATCCAGACAAGCGGCAGCAGAGTGATGACTGCATAAGCGACAACCAGTGTGCCTGCGATCCATTTCTGCGGCGCCGATGGTTCTGTGATGGAGTAACTGCTCATCTTTCTTTCACCTTGTTCAGCGCCTTGACGTAAATCGACGCCAGCCCGAAGACAGTCACAAACAGGATGATCGCGTAAGCGGATGCATATCCTGTGCGCCATTTCTCAAAGGCTTCGCGCTTCAGGTTGATAGAGGTCAGCTCTGTGATGGATCCGGGCCCGCCCCCGGTCAGCTGCACCACGAGATCAAACATCTTGAAGTTCTCAATGCCGCGGAAAAGCACCGCCAGCATCAGGAACGGCAGCACCATCGGGATCGTGATTGTCCAGAATTGCCGCCATTTGCTGGCACGGTCGATTTCGGCAGCCTCGTAGATGTAATCCGGAATAGATCGCAACCCGGCCAAGCAGATCAGCATGACAAACGGGGTCCACATCCAGGTGTCCACGATAACGATGGACCATGGGGCCAGCGTCACATCACCAATCATCTGAAAGGAGGACGGGTCGATGCCAGTCAGAAAGGAGATACCATAATTAAAAAGGCCGATCTGCGGCTGATAGAGGAAGGTCCAGAAATTGCCGACGACGGCGGGCGAAAGCATCATGGGCAACACGATCAGGGTCGTCCAAAGGTCATTGCCCTTGAATTTCCGGTTGATCAGCCATGCGAGTGCAAAACCAATCAGCACCTGAAAGAAGATTGTCCAGAATAGGAAATGCGCGGTCGCCTGCATCGTCAACCAGATATCGCTGTCGGTCAGGATGCGTTCGTAGTTGCGCAGGCCAATATATTCCACCTCCCTGTTGGGCCGGTTGGCCCGGAAATTGGTGAAACTCAGATTTATGGTCCAGATCAGAGGAAATATGTTCACCGCCAGAAGCAGGAATATTGTCGGCAGGACAAAGATCCAGGCGATTGCCCGATCGCTTAGGCCCCGAATTTTGGCCGCGACAGAGGGTGGCGTGGCTTTCGCCGCGCGATTGAAAGGCGTGTCTGACATTTGGTGCTCATTCACAGAATAGGTCTGGATCAACCGGCAGGCCTGCGCCACTAGTAACCTGCCTGCCGGTAATCCTGCGCGCTATGGCTGCGCCGACTGCGCAGCCACCTGCTCCATACGCCTAGAGTTTACCTTCGTCCTCGAAGGTTTCCGTCCAGTCCTCAATCAGCTTGTCGAGGGCTTCTTGTGCGGTGCCTTGGTCGGCAACCACGTAGTCATGCAAGCGTTTTTGCATGGCCAACAGCAGCTCCGCATAAGCCGGCTCCTGCCAGAAATCCATCACACCGTCCATGGCGAGTAGGAAATCGGAGGCAAAAGGTGCACTGTCCGCAAAACTCGGATCGTTCAGAACGCTGACGTGGCAGGAATAGCCGCCCAGATCCCACCATTTGCTTTGGACACTCGGCTGGGCAAACCACTTGATATATTCAAGAGCTGCCTCCTGCTTGTCGGAATAGGCGACAACAGAAATACCTTGGCCGCCAAGCGTGGAAGCTTCCTTTGCCTGCCCCGGATTTACGAAGAAGCCGATCTTGTCACCGCCAGTATCCGGATCCGCATAAAGCCCTGGGAAAAACGCAAACCAGTTCATCGCCATTGCGACCTGGCCGGACTTAAACGCATCCAGTGACTGCTCCATATAGCTGTCGGTGTATCCAGGAGGTGTCGCAGTCTTATAAAGCTCCTTGTAAAACTCCAGACCTGCGACTGCTTCCGGCGAATTGACGGCGCCTTCCATATCGTATTTGCCGGGCGTCATTTCATATTTGAAACCA
This sequence comes from Roseibium sp., assembly GCF_965276855.1. Lineage (GTDB taxonomy): Bacteria > Pseudomonadota > Alphaproteobacteria > Rhizobiales > Stappiaceae > Roseibium. The sequence continues at coordinate 3,843,345 of NZ_OZ255700.1, read as the reverse complement.
AACGGATACATGGAGCTTGTTGCACCCATGGTGATCCCTTCGGAGCCGCGCTCTGTAAAAATTGCTGCACCATAGCGCTTTTGCCCGTCGATCTCCCGCTCCTGGAAGAATTGAGCAATTTCCAGCAGCTCCATTTGCGTCTTCGGTGGAGCCAGATCCCGGCCATGTTCAGATTTGAAAGCTTCCTGGATTTCCGGCTTCTCGAACCAGTCCTTGCGATAGAACCAGCCGTTGGCATCGCCCATCGCTGGCAGGGCGTAGTAGTTCGGCGTTCCTTTCGGCCAGGTCGAATAGGCATAGACGGTTGCCGGAGCAAAATCGTCCATGCTGATGCCTTCCTTGTCAAAGAAGTCATTCAGTTTGACGTAATGGCCGTTTTCCGCGCCGCCGCCGATCCATTGACTGTCGCCAATCAATAGATCGCACAACTTGCCGCCGGAATTCAGCTCATTGAGCATGCGATCGGCGAAGTTTGGCCACGGCACAAATTCAAATTTCATCGTATGGCCGGATTGGGCCTCGAATTCCTTGGAAAGCTCGACAAGGGCGTTTGCCGGATCCCATGCGGCCCAACATAGCGTCAGCTCATCGGCTTGTGCCTGAGGCGCCAGTACTCCGCTTGCCGCCACAAGAGCGGTTGCCGCGAGAAGTTTCGCAGTTTTCATCGCTGATTTCCTCCCGAAATGGTCACGCGCCGCGCTCTAGCCCGGCAGCCGCACTCCTCCAAGTGCACGAGCACGTTATTGACGTACGTATGTCACGTCAATCAAAATTTTGACATACGTCTTTCTTTTTCGCTGGTCACTAGAGATCTTGAGCAAACCACACCCAATGCCGGCCCCAAATACCGGGACGGACTTCTCGAACAACCTATAGGCAGATTTCAGTAGAGATTCTGGCGCAGGATGATCTCAATCCGGATCTGCTCCTGCGCCTCATAGATGTTTGCGCCGTCGCATTTGGCCCTAAGCACGCGAAGTGCGCTGCGCGCCAAATGCCCAACGTTTTGCACGATGACAGCATCGACCTCCCGATCCAGGAGCGCCTGCCGCGTTACCGGCGTCAAATCATGCGCAACAACCACCAAGTCACGCTCTTCCGCAAAAGGCCGCAGCGCGTCAAGCATGGCGGCATTCCCGGAGCCCATTGAATAAATGGCCTTGAGATCCGGATAGGCCGAAAGGGCGCGTGACAATGTGTCGGCAATCCGGTCGGGATCATCATAAAACTCGATGGTCGGCAAGGCCTTCAGATTCGTGAATTCACTCAAGAGAATTTCATCGAACCCATGCCGCCGTTCAATGCTGTCCCGCGCAACCATGGAGTTTGCTGTCACAAGAACCGAGCCGCACTCCTTACGCAAGAACTTGCCAATCAAAGCCCCGGCGGTCTGGCCGGCAGAGAAGTTGTCGGTCCCAATGAAATGATCCGATCTCGAATTTGGCAAGTCGGATACAAAGGCAACGACGTGGACACCGGCATCCTTGATATGCGCAATTGCATCCCTGACCTGAGGCGTCTCGGGCACCATCAAAGCCACACCGTCGAGCAGGTCGAGATCCAGCATCGTGAGTTTCTTGGCAACCGCGTGCGGATCCGAGACATTTACATATGCGATTTCGACATCTGCCCGATCCGTAACCTGTGCATCGGCCGCCTCACGGATCGCCTCGCCAACAGTGTCCACAAAATGATTTGGCCCCTGCGGCAGAACAAACATGAATTTGTAGCGCCGCTTCTTTGCAAGATTGGCTGCATTGGTGTCCCGGATATAGCCCAGCTTCCGGACAGCCTCCTGAACACGCTCGACGTTCTTTGGGCGAACATCAGTCCGGCCATTCAGCACGCGATCGACGGTTGACAAGCTGACACCTGCCTCCCGGGCGATGTCATGTACAGTTGGCCTCACAGCTCCCCCTCAGGCAAAACGCTCGCACACACCAAAAAGACATACGTCCATCAAAAGATGATCTTAAACTTCTTGTTCGCAAGAAAAAAGCGGATCTTCAGGGGACCGTGAACACCTTCCCCAAAAAAGAAACTCAAAGGCCAAGGGGATAATAGTCAATCACTACAATTACTTGAAGAAGAACTGAATCAATTGCACACCTAAGGTTCGCAAATGAACCGCTCCCCCATCCGCAGAGCACCGCGGCGCGGCTCCCCACCTCATGGGAGGCCAATGCACACTTGGCACATCAAGTTCAAGCCAACAGGGGAATTACCTTTGATGTATTGATTAGATCATACATGTCACTTGCACATCAGTCATCGACAGAACCTCGAACAAGCAGAACAGGGCACTTGCAGCGCCCAGAACATCGCCCACTGATCATGCAATTCAACCCCGCGAAATGGGCACCCTAGGCAGAACCAAGGGGCCCGCGCGTAGAATCAAACGGTGCCCCCGAGAGAATCTTCCAGAGCAACAAGTTCCTGCCCGCCAGCCATCATGTCCTGGAGTTCATCCGGGGTGATCTGGCCGCGTTGTGCCGTTCCCAGCGTTTGACCGCGGTTCAGCACCGTGAACCGGTCTCCAACGGCAAGCGCATGGCGGACGTTATGGGTGATGAAAACAACCGCGATGTCCTGCTTGCGCACCTTGTCGATGGTCGCAAGCACGTTTGCCGTCTGACGGACACCCAGCGCTGAAGTCGGCTCATCAAGGATCAGGACCTTGGCTCCGAAATGAACTGCGCGCGCGATGGCAACGGTCTGGCGCTCACCGCCGGACAAGGTTCCAACTGCCTGATCCGGACCGCGCAGGTTGATGCCCATCTTGCGCATCTCCTCCATGGTGACCCGGTTCGCGTAGTCATGATCGAAAAGCTTCAGCGGACCGAGGCGGCGGATCGGCTCATTGCCCATAAAGAAGTTCCGGCTGACAGACATCAGCGGGATCATCGCGAGATCCTGATACACGGTCGCAATACCGGCCGAGATTGCATCTCTCGGATCGGCAAAATGCATCGGCCGTCCCTCAAAGAGGATTTCCCCTTTTGTCGGCTTGTGAACACCGGACATGGTCTTGATGAAGGTCGACTTGCCAGCACCGTTGTCGCCGAGAAGACAATGGCATTCGCCGGGATAGATATCGACGGAAACACCGGCCAGCGCGATCACCGAACCGAAATGCTTCTCAATCCCCTGCATTTGAATAATGGGAGCGTGCGTGGACGTCATCTTATCTCTCCCCAGTGATGATGCGGCGGATGTAGGTGTTCAGGATCACCGCAAAGAGCAGAATCACGCCGAGAAAAACCCGGAAGAGGGAACTCTCCACACCAGCAAAGAAGAGCCCTTGCTGGACCACGCCAAAAATCAAGGCGCCCAGCGCGGCTCCGATCACCGAGCCGTACCCGCCGGTGAGGAGTGCGCCACCAATCACGACTGCAATGATGGCCTCAAATTCCTTGAGCAGCCCGCGGTCAGCCCCGGCCGACCCGAACTCCATGACCTGGCACGTTGCAAAGACAGTGGCGCAAAAGGCCGTGAACATAAACATCAGGATTTTGACGCGGTTGACCGGAACCCCCACATAGCGCGCTGCTTGCGCATCGCCGCCCGCTGCAAAGATCCAGTTTCCGAATTGGGTGCGGGTCAAAATAATGTGGCCAACGATGACCAATGCGATCGCCCAGACGATCAGCATTGGGATGCCTTCGACCACCGGCTGCCCAGCGCGCGAGCCGCGCTCAAACACATCGATGATGCCAGCGTCGCCCATCCAAGCGAAGAAACTGGTCAAGATCTTGCCGCCGAACAGGGCTGCGAACCAGTCGCCCTCGGCCGCACGGTCGACCCCGCCGATGATGGTCTTACGCTCGATGATTTGCGGCAGATATATGGTGAAGCCGCGTAGGATAAATAGGAATGCAAGTGTGACAATGAAGCTCGGCAGTCCGGTGCGTACCACGATGTACCCGTTCAACGCTCCGATCGCGAGCGCCATGACAAAGGTGGCAAGGATCGCCTGCCAAACAGGCCACTCGAGCGTCACCGTAAAGATGGCGATCATCATGCCGGAAAAGCCGATCATGGACCCGACCGACAGATCAAATTCGCCTGCAATCATCAAAAGACAGGCGCCAACGGCAATGATCATGAATTGCGCGGAAACGGTTGACCAGTTCATCACCCCTTGAGCGCTGAACATGCCGCTGTCGCCGGCAAAAATAAGAAACAAGGCAAATACGATTATCGTGCCGCAAATCCCGCCGAGTTCCGGGCGGATAAGGGCTTTTTGCAAGCTGGATTGCTGCTTTACCCGCTCATCAGCAGTCGCTGCCACGTTGGCCTCGGTCATGTGGCCCTCCCCGGCTCAATTTTTTGATTTGTTATTCGTGAAAAAGGGCGGCGCAACGCGCCACCCTATACCTATGGAAATCAGCGGTATTCGCCGGCAAACTTCTCAACGAGGGTCAGCCCGTCCTTGGTCACGAAACCAGGGCCGGAGTTGATGTTGTTGCCCGGCAGAACGCCATAGCGATGGTAATTGGTCAGAACCACGACCGGCAGGTAAGCCTGCAGGAACGGTTGCTGATCGATCCCCCAGTTGATGACACCGCTTTTGATGCCCTCAACGATGTTCTCACCAAGGTCAAACGTACCGAAGTAGATGTCGCCGGCCATGCCGTTCTCATCCAGCGCCAGCAAGGTCGGATCTGCACTGGTCGGACCAAGCGTCAAAACGGCATCGGTATCCGGGTTAGCATTGAGGTAAGCGAGAACACGGTTCTTGATTTCAGCCGGATCCTGGCCGCTGTCGATCATTTGATCACCCAGCTCCACACCAAGTCCGTCCGCAAAACCCTGGCAGCGCTCTGTCGAAGACGGCGAGCTGATGTAGTGGTTCACACACAGGAAGCTTGTAACGCCATCTCCCTTGGCGCGCAGGCCCGCTGCATGGCCCGCGTCATATTCCGGTTGACCGACATACATCAAGGCTCCGACTTCGCGGGCCTGTTCCGGTGTACCGGAATTCATGATGATGACATCAATGCCGGATGCCACAGCATCCTTGATTGGCCCGGACAAAACGTCCGGATCGGACAATGTCGTGATGATACCGTTCGGTCCTGAAGCCGCGGCCTGCTCGATGATGCGTGCCATGTCCGCAAGATCACCGGTCGGTGGATTGCGGTACTCGACGTCAACGCCCATCTGATCACCGGCAAGAGCGATGCCGTTCTTGATGGTGTTCCACCAGCTGTCGCTGTCCGGCGCGTGGCTGACGAGAATATACTTCTCACCTTCGGCTGATGCGACTTGAGCCCCGGCAAGCGGAGCAGCAATGACCGCTGCGGCAAGCAGCAGCGACTTAAGGGTAGATTTCATTCCTTCCTCCCAAGGATTGCCATTTTCATGGTCAAAGAGCGGCTTGAAGCCCTCTCTCATTTTCAGAAAAACATGAACCGACCCATTTTGCAACCGGTTGCAAAATGGAAATCGAAAATTCATACTGATCGCTGAGGCCTGTTGAGGTAAGACACCTAATCTAACTGTTTGGATTGATGGACCGATGACCGTTACCTTGAAAGAAGTTGCCGAACTTGCAGGCGTGTCACGCTCTGCGGTATCGCGCACCTTCACTGACGGCGCATCCGTTTCAGACAAGACCCGTCGCAAAGTTGAGAAAGCGGCCACAAAGCTTGGCTATACGCCGAACATTCTGGCCCGTGGACTGACCACCAGACGCACAAAACTAATCGGCCTGGTTTCCAACAACTTTCACAATCCGATCTTTCTGGAAGTCTTCGACCAGTTTACGCGCAAGCTTCAGGGCGTGGGGTTGCGGCCGCTTCTGGTAAATCTGTCCGATGAGACCGACCCGGAAGCATCCGTGCGCATGCTCCGGCAGTACTCAGTCGACGGCGTGGTTGTTGCCTCGTCCACCCTGCCACCTGGCTTTTCGAAGGCATTCAAGGATGCCGGAGTGCCGGTGGTGAACAGCTTCGGACGATATTCGACCGCGCCTGAATTCCATGTGGTCGGGATCGACAACGTGGAATGCGGCCGGATGGCGGCGCTGGAACTCGCCAAACGTGGCTACAGGCGTGTCGCCTTTCTCGGAGGACCTGCGACGGCCACCTCGACCCAGGACCGGTTCAAGGGTTTCTCCGAAGAGATTTCCCGGCATCCAGACATGGAAATGACGGTGAGCTACGCGAAGGCCTATTCCTTTGAGGCCGGCCGGGCGGAAATGCAGCGCCTTCTTGATATCCGTCCACTCGCCGAAGCCTATTTTTGCGGCGATGATGTTCTGTCGATTGGGGTCTTGAGCGCGATTGAGGATGCTGGCCTGAATGTTCCCGGCGATATCGGCATCATTGGCCTGAACGACATGGAAATGGCAGGTTGGCAGAACATCAATCTGACGACGATCCGCCAACCGGTTCAACAAATCATCAATTCCTCTGTGGAACTGATTGTCTCAATGCTCGAAGACCCGGCCAGGTATCCGGAAGCCCGGCTGTTCCCTTGCGAAGTGATCGAACGCGGCACTCTGCGCCCGGTGTCCTAACTGGGCAAAACCGGACGCAAGAAACACAAGCATCGCCGGCTTACCTGAACATGGGCGGGCGGGCGTCTACCCAAACCCCCTCCCGTTTTCCGCTGTCCGCAACCGCAAAAACAGCAGCCATCGAACGCAGACCATCTTCGGCCCGCGGGTAAAGATCTGCAGCCGGATCCATCGGCCTCCCATCCTTACGCGCCTGAATGGCTTCGGCGAGATCGGTGTAAATGTTGGCAAATGCCAGCGGCATGCCTTCCGCATGCCCGATCGTGACCCGCGACGTCCGGTCGGCCTCGGGCGACAATCCCCCTTCCCCCCGCTCAATGATCTCCAGACGACCGTTGAGTGGCATCCAGTAGAGCTGGTTGGGCTGCTCCTGGGACCACCGCAATCCGCCCCTTTCGCCAAAAATCTGAAGGGTCAGTCCATGTTGCCGACCAATCGCGACTGAAGACGTCCAGAGCCGGCCAACCGCTCCGCCATCCATTCGGAAGTTCACCATGGCATCATCTTCAAGCTCCCGGCTGGCAATGCAGGAAACAGTATCCGCGGACAAGCGCTCCACCTCCTGGCTCGTCACAAACGAGGCCATGTGAAGCGCATGAATGCCGCAATCGGCGAATTGCGCCGAAACCCCGGCCTGGGCCGGGTCATACCGCCACCGGACGCGTGGGTTGTCAGCATCGGCCGCGTCAGCGTGGTGCCCGTGTGCAAATTCCGCCTTGACCAGACGGATTTTTCCAAGATCGCCGCGCGCAACCATGGCCTTCATGTGCCGGACCAGTGAATAGCCGGTATAGCCATAGTTGACCGCGCAGATGTTACCGGTTCCTTTGGAAATCCGGACGATTTCTTCGCCCTCCTCGACCGTCATGGTCATGGGCTTTTCGCAAAGGACATGAAACCCATTTTCAAGGAAAGCCTTGGTGATTTCGAAATGGGTTGCGTTCGGTGTAGCCACTGTGACCAGATCGACCCGATCCTCGCGCCCGCTTTCGCCGTCCAGCATTTCCCGCCAATCACCATAGGCACGATCAGCCGCCAAACCCAACCGTTGACCATATTCGCGACCCGCTTCAGGCCGGTGATCCAGCGCACCTGCAACAAAGGAAAACGCGCCATCTAGCCCGGCCCCAAGCCGATGCGCCGGTCCGATCTGGCTGCCTTCACCGCCGCCAATCATGCCCCAATTCAATCGTGCCATTGGTCCTGCCCTCAATTGAAACCGATGGATTCCAGGTACTCACGGTTCGCCCGAGCATCGTTGATCGGCGACACATCGAGCGTCGGGTCGCAATCCTGCTCCACAGTGCACCATCCCTGGAACTCGTTATCGAGAAGGATCTGCCGCACCTTTGGAAAGTCGACATCCCCGTCGCCGAGATTGCAGAAGATGCCTTGCCCACAGGCGTCGTAGAAACCTGTCCGATTGGCGACCACATCAGCCTTAACTTTCGGGTCGATGTCCTTGAAGTGCATGTAGGAGATCCGCCCGATGTTGCGTTCCATGAACGCGACAGGGTCAAACCCGGCATAAGAATGGTGGCCGGTGTCAAAACAAATCTTCAGATACTTCTCATCGACCTCGTCCAAAAGCCGTTCCAGCTCCGGTTCAAAGTCCATGAAGCCAGCTGCGTGCGCATGAATTCCGACGGTCAGGCCATAGTCTTCGGTGCCTATTTTGGCCGCTTCAGCGATACGGTCCCGATAAGCGGCCCATTCGGAAGCATCCATCTGCTCAGCTTCGTCAGGTCGTCCAGCCGTCGGGGCGCGACGCGGGGAAATGGAGTCGATCAGCACCATGTGCTGGGCGCCATGTGCCACCAAAGCCTTGGCCGTCCGGTGCGTGCCATCCAACACATTCTCCCAAGCATCCGGGTCATGAAACGGCCGGAACACGACACCGCCAATCAGTTCCAGGTCGTACTGCGCAAGGGCTTCCGAAAGGACTGCAGGGTCTTCAGGCATAAACCCAACCGGTCCAAGTTCAATGCCCTTGTATCCCGCTCCCGAGCACTCCTCCAGCACTGCCTTCCAGGCCGGATTGCGTGGATCGTCAGGAAACTCAACGCCCCATGAACACGGCGCATTGCCAATTCTAATGCTCATCTTGCGAGCCTTTCAAACAGTGATCTTAAGTTGCTTTCAAGGGTTGCCAGCTTTTAGTCCGCGAGGATTCCATTGCCGCTTCCACAATGTGTTTAACGGCCAGACCATCCCGGAAGGTTGGCCATATCGATGCGCCCGAGTGGATCGCCTCCAGAAAATCCTTGGCTTCAATGATGATCTGGTCTTGATAGCCCGTGCCGTGCCCAGGGCCTTGGCAAAAGGGTTCGTAATCAGGATGCGCCGGGCCCGTTAGGATCTTGCGGAATCCGCGGTCCGCTTCATTCTCATCCATGAGATACAGCCAGAGAGCATTCTGGTCTTCCTGATCAAAACGGATAGCGCCTTTTGTTCCTGTGATTTCGTAGGCGTATCCCATCTTCCGGCCAGTCGCGATCCGGCTGAAGTACATGTGTCCCATCGCTCCGTTTTCGAAGCGCGTCATCATCTGACCATGGTCGTCGTTCGTTACCTTGCCGCCGGGACGATTTTCATGAACCCGTTCGATTTCCGCCATGACACTGCGCACCGGACCAACCAGCGCAAGCGCAGCGTTGATCATGTGCGGCGCAAGATCTCCCATGGTTCCGTTCGCATCACCATCCGTGCGCCAGGACGCCGGAGCTTTCGGGTCAGCATAAAAATCCTCCGTATGCTCACCGCGAAACCATGTGATGTCGCCAATGACACCATCTGCGATGAGTTTGCGGGCGTATTGGCTGGCCGGAGTACGGATGTAGTTATAGGCGACCATATTCACGCAGCCGCTTTTATCTGCAGCTGCGACCATGGCCTCAGAGTCCTCCAAGCTTGCGCCCATCGGCTTTTCACAGAGGACCGGCTTGTTCAAGGAAAACGCAGCCTCCGCGATGTCCCGGTGGGTTGACTGTGGGGATGCGATGACTATCGCGTCGACCCTTGGATCCTCGACGAGCTCTTGCCAATTGGCAGCAGCGCGGTTGAAGCCGAAGGCATCACGATACTTTTCAGCAGAGGCAAGTGAGCTTGCACACACCATTTCAAGCTGTGGCCGCAATGCGGTGTTGAAAACTGCACCGACGGCAGACATGGCAACGGCATGCGCCTTGCCCATGTAGCCTCCGCCGAGGATACCGATCCCGATTTCCGCCATGCCTCACTCCCGTTTCCGGTTTTCGTTTTGCCTCTTCCGAAAAAGATTTGCAACCGGTTGCAAAATTTGTATCTTGAGAACCAACAACGCGCAAGCACCAATCGAATGCCTTGCGAGAAAACACGTTACAGGGAGAGACCTGAATGAGCTCCAAGACGGTTCAGCTCACAACTGCGCAGGCCATTGTCCGCTACCTGGCAAATCAGTTTATCGAAGTCGACGGCAAGGAAATACGAATTTGCGGCGGCGGCTTTGGTATTTTCGGCCATGGTAACGTGACCTGCCTTGGTGAGGCCCTTTACAATCATCAGGAAGAGCTGCCCCTGTATCGTGGACAAAACGAGCAGAGCATGGGGTTTGCAGCAGCTGCTTATGCCAAACAGTGGCTGCGGCAGCGGTTCATGTTCTGCACGGCCAGTGCTGGCCCTGGCACGTCGAACCTTCTCAGTTCTGCCGCGCTGGCACATGCCAACCGCTTGCCCATGCTGATGTTGTGCGGTGATGCCTTTCTCACCCGCCTGCCCGACCCGGTGCTGCAGCAGCTTGAGCACTTCAACAACCCGACACTTGGCGTCAATGATGCGTTCAAGGCGGTGACCCGCTATTGGGACCGGATCACGCATCCGGCACAGGTCATTCAGTCGCTCCCCGCCGCCCTTGCGACAATGCTCGACCCTGGAGACTGCGGACCTGCATTTCTCGGCCTTCCCCAGGATGTGCAAGGCTGGACCTATGACTATCCGGAAAGCTTCTTTGAGCGCCGGGTACATCGCACTCGCCGGAGCTCCCCCGACGAGCGGGAAATTGCAGATGCGGCAGCACTGCTGAAAACGGCCAAGCGGCCGCTGATCATTGCCGGTGGCGGCGTCCAATACAGTGGCGCGGTCAGCGAACTCACGGCCTTTGCGGAAAAGCACCAGATTCCAGTGGTCGAAACCATTGCTGGCCGCGCCAATCTCCTGGCAACGCATCCCTTGAACGCCGGCCCAATCGGCGTGACAGGATCGAACAGCGCCAACAATCTGGCCGAACAGGCGGATGTCATTCTTGCAGTCGGCACGCGACTGCAGGATTTCACCACAGGATCCTGGACCGCTTTTGCCCACGAGGCCCGTTTCATTTCGATCAACGCAGCCCGCCACGACGCTGGCAAACACATGTCGACCCCTGTTGTCGGCGACGCAAAACTCGGACTTTTGGCCTTGGGTGAGGCTTGTGCGGACTACAAGACACCTTCGGACTGGACCGGGACTGCGGCTGAAGAACGGAAAGCCTGGGACGCATACGTTGCTGACAACGTGTCTTATGGCAATCGTCCAAACTCCTATGCCCAGGCAATTGGTGTGGTGAACGAACTCTGCGATCCCCGGGATCGCGTTGTTGCCGCGGCCGGCGGCCTGCCGGCGGAAGTAACGGCCAATTGGAGAACCCTCGATATCGGCACGGTTGATGTCGAATTTGGCTATTCCTGCATGGGATACGAGATTGCCGGTGGCTGGGGCGCACGCATTGCCCAGTCCGAGCGCGAACCGGACAAGGACACGATCGTCTTTACCGGTGACGGCTCTTATCTGCTGATGAACTCAGATATCTACTCATCCGTTTTGACCGGCAAAAAATTGATTATTCTGGTGCTCGACAACGGCGGGTTTGCGGTAATCAACAAACTGCAAAACAACACCGGCAATGAGAGCTTCAACAATCTCATTGCGGATTGTCCAACCGTTCCAGAACCATTCGCCGTCGATTTTGAAGCCCACGCTGCGTCGATGGGCGCGCACGCTGAAACGGTATCCAATCCGGCTGAACTTGGCGAAGCCTTCAAGCGGGCCAAGGCGGCCAATAAGACCTACGTCATTTGTATGAAGGTTGATGCTTACGAAGGCTGGACAGCCGAAGGGCACGCTTGGTGGGAGGTTGGAACCCCGCACGTGACATCGAGCGACAAGGTCCGGGCCGCGCACGTGGACTGGGAGTCCACGCGCCCGAAACAGCGCCGGGGGGTCTGATGCTTCTTAAAGCGATTGCCCGGAACAATTTCGTTGTGGTGGGACGCGCCGGGATCGACTTTTTCACCGATGCCGGGGTGCGGGCTGAAGATGCTGAGCGGCTCGGCGTCGGTCTCGGCGGATCAGCCGCCAATATAGGCGCCGGCATCTGCAAGCTTGGCGGCAAGGCTGCACTGGTGACCCGGGTCTCGGACGACAGCGTCGGCAGCTACTGCATTGGCCAGCTCAAGCACTACGGCGTCGATACGGAGCACGTCACGCCTGTTGGCGGTGAATACCGCAATTCGCTTGCTTTTTACGAGTCTGTGGTCGAGGGGCACCGCAATGTCATCTACCGAAACGGCGCAGCCGACTTTCAGATGGATGAGCACGATGTAAGCCGCGTCGACTACGGAAATTATGGCGCGCTGATCACCGCCGGTACTGTCTTTGCAGCCGAGCCTTCGCGAAGCGCGACCTTCAAGGCCTTTGACCTTGCCAAGGCAGCAAACCTGCCGCTGATCTTTGATGTCGACTATCGGCCTTACTCCTGGCCGTCGGCCGACGTCGCCGCTGATGTTCTGTCGCGTGCAGCAGCGCAATGCGACATGATTGTCGGCAATGACGAGGAATTCGGCTTCATGGCAGGTGACTATGACAAGGGGCTTGAGAAAGCCCGGGAACTCGTGCGCACAACAGCTGAGCTGGTAATCTACAAGATGGGGGAAGCCGGAGCGATCACCATCACCCGCGATGGCGAGTTCAGAACGGGCATCTACCCCGTTGAGGCTCTCAAACCCAATGGCGCGGGCGACAGTTTCATGAGCGGCCTCATGACGTCCATCGCAGATGGTTTTGAGCTCAAGGAAGCCATCCTCCGTGGGTCTGCCTGTGCATCCATCGTCGTTGCCAAACCTGGTTGCGCCCCCGCCATGCCGAACAAAGCCGAGCTGGAGGCCTTCTTGTCCTCGCATCCCGGCCCGACACAAGAGCATCGGACGTTTTGATGAAAACGCTCAAAGATGCTCGACCACACTAAGAGCGATCAGCTTTCGGCGTGAATTCGATCCCGATTTCTCGCCCGCTGATCCAGTCTGAAAGGACCATTCCATGCATATCGCGCCGCATGACAACCAGAACAAGCCGATCGTGGACATCGACAATCCGACCGTTCCGCTGAACTACTTCAACATCGTCAAGCTCAAGAAGGGCGAGGCGTTCCACTATCAGGTGCCCGGCTATGAAACCTGCATCGTGCCTGCGACCGGCACTGTAACCGTTGAGGTCGAGGGCCTCACATTCGACAAGCTCGGCAACCGCGGCGAAGATGTCTGGGACGGTGAGCCTGAGGGCGTCTACATCCCTGTTGGGGCCAAGGTGACAATCATCTGCACCTCCGATGAAACGGAGACATTCATCGCGGGCGCAAGGTATGATGAAGTGCTGGATCCGTTCGATGTGCGCGTCGATGGCATCGATCTAGTCCAGTACGGCTCGGATGACACCAAGACCCACCGCAAGATCAAGCATATTCTCGGTCAAAAGCAGCACGGCAAGGTGGGCCGTTTGCTGGTCAGCGAACTGTTCACCGTTGGCCAGGGCGGCTGGTCCGGCTTTCCAGCCCACAAACACGATACCGACCGTCTGCCGCATGAAACACGGCACGACGAGACCTACAACTTCCGCTTCCGGCCAAAACACGGCTCAGGTGTTCAAATCCTTCAGCGCGAAGAGGGTGTTCCCGGAGAAGCCTATCAGCTGATGGACGGTTCGACTTTCATGATCGACAAGGGCTATCACCCCTGCGCCGTCATGCCCGGTTACGAGATGTACTATTTCACAATCCTGGGCGGTCTCAGCCAGCGTTCACTGGTCCAGTATTTCCAGCCGACCCATGCCTATCAGGTCGAGACGATCCCCGGGATCAAGGACATGGTGGCCAAATTCAAATGACACTGGCAACACTGAGCCAAGTCCTTCAACCGGCCTTGAAAGACGGTTATGCCGTTGCCGGTCTGGTGACGCTCGGCTGGGAAGATATGCGCGCCTATGTGGCCGCTGCCGAAGAAGAAGGTGTTCCGGTGATCTTGCAGGCAGGCCCCTCCTGCCGCAAACACACACCTCTTCCTGTTCTGGGCGCAATGTTCCGGCATCTTGCGGAAGGGGCAAGCGTTCCAATTGTTGCGCATCTTGATCACGGCTACACATTCGAGGATTGCCAGCAAGCACTCGACAGTGGTTTCACATCGCTGATGTATGACGGCTCGCGCAAACCGCTTTCCCAGAACATCGATGAAACCGCGCGGATTGCGGAACTAGCGCATTCCGCCGGGATATCGTGCGAAGGTGAAATCGGCTTTGTCGGATATGCGCAAGGGGATGCTTCTGAAGGCACGGACCCTGCGGATGCCGAAAAATTCGCGGCCGAAAGCGGCGTGGACGCCATGGCGATCTCGGTTGGCAATGTTCATCTTCAGGAAAACAAGGAAGGCGGACTGGACGAGGCCCGCATCAGCGCGATCCAGGCACGAACCACAGTCCCGCTGGTCATCCATGGGGGCTCCGGTGTCCCTGTCGATCAGCGGCAAAAGCTCGCCAGAAATACAAACATTTGCAAATTCAACATCGGAACCGAGCTGCGCAAGGCCTTCGGAACTGCGATGCGGGACGCAGTCAATCGGGATCCGGACCGGTTTGACCGGGTGACGATCTTATCAGAAACACATGATCCGATGGTCGCAGCGACCCGCACTGTTCTCAAGGCCTTCGGTGGCCCATCCAAGAACGAGCCCAAGGAATAAGAAATGGTCAGATTTGGACTGCTCGGATGCGGGCGCATCGGCCAGGTGCACGCCCGCGCCATTCAGGCGTCTCCGGACGCGACGCTGGTGGCGGTGGCAGACGCATTCGATGCGCCCGCTCAAGCGCTTGCGGCAACAACCGATGCAGAGGTGCGTGAGGCCGCGGCCATCATCGAAAGCGATGACATTGACGCCGTCATCATCGGCACGCCAACGACGACCCACTACGACCTGATCCATCAGGCAGCACGGGCGAAGAAAGCGATCTTCTGCGAAAAACCGGTCGACCTGTCCTCTAATCGGGTGCAGGACTGCGTCAAGGTGGTCAACGAAAACGGCGTCATGTTCCTGACGGCCTTCAATCGCCGGTTCGACCCCAACTTTGCACACTTGCAAAGCCGGATTGCCGGTGGTGACATTGGCGATGTCGAGCTGGTCACCATTTTGTCCCGCGATCCCTCCCCGCCGCCGATCGACTACATCAGAACATCTGGCGGCCTGTTCCGGGACATGATGATCCATGACCTCGACATGGCCCGGTTTATCCTCGGCGAAGAGCCCGTCACGGTCTTTGCGGTTGGCTCCTCCCTGGTCGATCCGGAAATTGGCAAGGCGGGTGATGTGGATACCGCGGCAGTCACGCTGACAACGGAAAGCGGAAAGATCTGCCAGATTTCAAACTCGCGGCGGGCAGCATACGGCTATGACCAGCGTCTGGAAGTGCACGGTTCAAAAGGCATGCTGAGGGCAGAAAACATCCTGGAAAACACGGTCGAGATGGCAACCCAAACTGGCTTTGCAAGAGCTCCTGCCCAGCATTTCTTTCTAGAGCGGTATGAAGCGGCTTATCTGGCGGAAGTCACCCACTTCATTGACTGTCTGAACAACGGAAGAGAGCCATCACCCAGCATTGAGGACGGTCTGCGCGCGCAGATCCTGGCAGATGCGGCGGCTAAGTCACTCGAAACCGGCAGACCGGTGTCAGTTTGACGATCGTTTGCCCGCCGGGACTCTCATCACACCGGTAAATGGTAAGTTTCTACCGTCAACGCATGACGAACGGATTGGCCATCGGTTCACCGGAGGTGTTGATCCAGACGGTCTTTGTACGGGTGTAGTCCTGGACGGCCTCAATGCCCGCTTCGCGTCCGTATCCGGATTGATTGAACCCACCGAACGGGGCGATTGGCGAAATCGCTCTATAGGTGTTGACCCAGCAGATCCCCGCCCGCAGTCTGGATGACACGCGATGTGCGCGGGCAACGTCCCGCGTGAAGATTCCAGACGCGAGGCCATACGGCGTGTCATTTGCAAGCGCGATAGCCTCGTCTTCCGTGTCGAACGGCAAGAGCGACATGACCGGCCCGAACATCTCCACCTTCAGTGTTTCGATGTCCGGGTTCGGGCAGGCCACCAGCGTCGGTGCCATGTAATTGCCCGAGCGCTCAAGCGGCGCACCGCCAAGGCGGATTTCGGCACCTTGTTCGATCGCCTTGTTCAGCGTGACCTTGATCTTTTCAATCTGCGCATTTGTGCAAAGCGGGCCGACATGTGTTGCGGCCTCGAGAGGATCACCAACCGAGATGTGGGCTGCCTTTTCCGTGATCTTGTCGATCAGTGCTTCAAACACAGTCCGTTGCACAAGAGCACGGGATCCAGCCACGCAGCTTTGACCCGATGCACCAAAATTTCCGGCAATCAAGCCGTTTGCGGCGCCATCAAGATCCGCATCGTCAAACACCAGAACCGGAGACTTGCCGCCGAGTTCCAGACTGGTGACCGCAAAATTCTCAGCTGAATTGCGCACAACATGCCGGGCTGTTTCCGGTCCGCCGGTAAAGGCAATCCGGTCGACATCCGGGTGCCGGGTCAACGGAATGGCACAGTTCTCAGAATCTCCCGTAATGACGGAGACGACCCCCGGCGGAAATCCGGCCTGATCGATCAGTGAGGCAAACTCCAGCATCGGAATGGGCGCGATTTCCGAAGCCTTCAAAACCACGGTGCAGCCCGCTGCAAGTGCCGGACCGAGTTTGGTTGCTGTTAAGAACATCTGGGCGTTCCAGGGTACGACAGCAGCAACGACCCCAACCGGCTCTCGTTTGGTGAACACATGCATGTCCGGTTTGTCGATAGGAAGCACCGATCCTTCGATCTTGTCCGCGAGCCCTGCATAGTACCGATAAAAATCGCCGACATACTTTGTCTGCGACAGAGTTTCGGCGAGCAGCTTTCCGCTGTCGGTTGTTTCCAGTCTCCCGAGGTCTTCCGCGTGCGCTTCAACCAATTCCGCCAGCCTGAACAGCAACTTGCCGCGCTGTGTCTGGGTGAGGTCACGCCATGCAGGGTCCTCCAAAGCTCTCCGGGCAGCTGCAACGGCCCGGTTCACATCCCTTGGATCCGCGCAGGCGAACGAGGCCCACGGGTCACCCGTCGCCGGATTTTCAGTATGCAGGATTTGACCGCCAGAGCCCTCACAGCGCCCGCCATCAATATAAAGCTGATAGTGCTGCATGTTGTCTCCTAATCGAACGCTGGCATGACGTCGTCAATGAATCGACGCAGTGAGGCCTGCTTGCGCTCAAAACTCATACCGCTGTCGATCCAGAACGAGTATTCATCGTATCCCAAATCTTCGTAGCGTTTGATGCGGTCGATGACGTCTTCCGCCGTACCGATTGTCAAATCCCGGGCCATGTTCTCCGGGGCCATCATCTTGTTGGCCGCCAATTCGTCTTCAGACAGGTTTTCAATCAATCCTTGGGAAACGGTACGTTTGTTCTGAAACCAGGCTCCGAAATAGCAGTAGAACCGCGAGAGTTCCTTGGCCGCCAGAACCGCATCATCAGAATCGGACGCCACATAACTGTGGTGCAACAACATGATCTTGGGCCTCGGACCGCCATGACTTGCACACGCGTCATTGAAGCGGCCCATCAGTGTTTCGATCTCCTCCATGCCCTGCCAAAGCGGGGTCACCTGAATATTGAAGCCTTGATGCACACCGAACTCATGGCTGTTCGGGTCCCTGGCAGCAATCCAGATCGGCGGGCCGTTTTCCTGCAGGGGCTTGGGCGCGGACGTGGTGGGAGGGAACGCATAGTAGCCGCCGTCATGCGCGCAATCGCCTTGCCACAGCGGACGAAGCAGCGGGGCGGTTTCCCGCATGCGTTGACCTGCCTCCCAAGGATCGAGGCCCGGCATCAACCGCTCATATTCATAGGAATAAGCACCACGAGCAATTCCAAGCTCGATCCGGCCACCGGTCATCAAGTCGGCCGCTGCGGCCTCCCCGGCCAGTTTGATCGGGTGCCAGAACGGCGCAATCACGGTTCCAGTTCCTAGGCGTGCATTCTTCGTATGATGCGCCAGGTCCACGAGTGTCAAAAACGGGTTGGGCGCAATCGTGAATTCCATGCCATGGTGCTCACCGGTCCAGATGGCGCGCATACCGCCCTCATCCGCCAGTTTGCATAAAGACACAAACTCCTCATAGAGGATCTCATGCGGCTGTTGCGGCGTAAGTCGCTCCATGTGAGCAAACAGGGAAAATTCCATGTTCAGACTCCCTCCGAAAGCGTGTGAATTTCTCCGGTCATGGTGTCCCCGAGATAACAATTGAGATTGCCTGTTGCGCATTCCCGGGCATAACGGGCCATCATGCTGGCAAGCGGCGGACTGGCATACGTCAGAGCAGCCAACTCTTCGGGAGGCACCGCGGTCAGTTTCGTGTCTGGAGCGACATGGGACGCCTGCGCCAGAAGATAGGCAAAATGCTTCGATGCATCCGCATCATCAAAGACGGAGTAGACAGCGCCAAAACTTGCCGAAATGCCGTTGTCTTGAAGTGCGGCCTGAATGGCTTTGCGAAGGCCGGACTTGTTCGGAACGGAACATTCGGGCAGCCGGTAACCGGCTGGTGTCTTTTCAAGCAAGACCCGCCCCTCATGGCGGACAATTGCCCCGGCGATATTCACTCTTGCGGCCGGATCGCGCGCGCTGCGCTCCCGGGCGAGACTGAAGAACTGACCATCGGCGTATCCAAGCCCCTGACCGGGCTTTTGCGCAAAACCAATGACCTCACCAATCAGGATCACATGATCTCCGGCGGAAACCGTTTGGTGGGTCTTGCATGAAAAACGCGCCAATGCGCCGACCGGAAAAGGTATGCCGTCGGCATCAAAGTCATGCAGTGTTTTGGCAAAACGGTCTCCCTTGTATCCTGCAAAGGTGTTTGCAATGTCCGTCTGGCCTTCCTCAAGAATGCTGACGCAAAACTGCTCGCACTCCGCAAATGCGTCGTAACTTGAGAGGAACTTGCCAGGGCAGACAAGCAGCAATGGCGGGTCGAGCGAAACGGATGTGAAGGAGTTCGCGGTGAACCCGACAGGCGTTCCATCGGCCCTGCGGGTAGTCACCACCGTGACCCCGGTCATGAAGCGGCCAAAGGCGCCGCGCAGTTCTTTCGGGTCGATCGGTTTCATCAATGGCACTCCGTTGCAAAAGCCAGCAAAGCCCGGGTCACTTCATCGTGGTGCGTCATCGGCATCATGTGAGCCGCGTCTTCGACCACCATTACGCGCCCCTTCGGAGCCAAGGCGGCCATGGCCTGTGACATCGCGGGTGTGGAATTTGGCTCAAGGCCACCGGTCATGAACAGCGCTGGACACTTGAGGGACATGAGTGCCCGATCAGATGGCCCATCTTCCCTTGCGAACACCTCATATGCAGTCCGGTAACCGTGAAGATCGGCGCCACGCAGCCAGGCCTCGCAAGCGCTGCGGGCCTCCGATGGCTCTGTCCCGAACCAGCGATCGAGTGTCGGTTCCGGATTTGGACCTGTATCAGACCGCAACTTTTCCGCACGTAACAGAACTGCTTGTTTGGCGGCATCAGAGCGCCGATAGATCGCATTCAGTGCGGCGACACCTGCGACCAACTCCGGATAACGCGCAGCAATGTCGAGAGCGATCATGGCCCCCATGGAATGTCCTGCCACCACAGTCGGCCCGTCCAATAATTGGGCAACCGCGTCCGAATAGTCCGGCAAGTCGGCTGGTCCTTCCAGGTGGCCACTATGGCCGTGGCCTGGCATATCCGGTGCAATCACCTGAAAATGGGACGCAAGATCAGGCACTTGGGCCGCCCAGGCATCGGCCTGCAATCCGACACCGTGGAGAAGAAGGACACGAGGCCCCTCGCCTTCCTTGATGCAGGCCAGTCCGCCCTGATCAGACCGCGGCCGGGTTGTCCAGATCACGGCCCATCTCCTTCAGATCCTGATACCGGTCACCGATCCGGTGGAACGGCCGGCCAGACGTCGCCCCCCCAAGCGCGACCACAACCTCATCAGCGCGCGGAGCGTCGGGAATCGAAAACTGGATTGTCAGATAGTGGGACCGCCTTCCCGCATCGTTCTTGTCCATGAGCGGGATCATGATCGGAGCGTTTGCCGGTCCCCGGGTGTTGCTGAAAGCGAGATAGGATTTGGCGCCGACTGCTTCCCGATAAAAATTGCCGAACCTCAGCGTATGGATCAGCCCGGATGCATGTTCAATTTCTCCGTCAAGGCCGACAACGGCTGCCTTGCCGTAGGCTTCGATTGCTTCTCCGCTGCCGCCGAGCTTCAGGATCCGGTCGGTGAGCAATTCACCGAGAACAGGACCAAACGCCAAAATCTCCGGTTTCAGATCCTCAACAAACCGGCCGGCCCACGGGTTCTTGACCACCGCGGCAGCCGCAAACACGTGCCATGGTCGTTCGGTTGCCCTGAACCCCTCGATCAGGATCTCTTCTTCATAAGCAACGATTTTCCGGATTTCCGGCTGCATCCAAGGCCCTCCCTTCCACTCTTTCGGCGGTTAACCCGGAGTATCCCGGTGCTTGACAATCGGCACAAACGAATGATTTTGAGGCTTAGGCATTAGTTCCACTAATGGATGTGTTATACATGACCTCAGCACTGCCTCCCCTGAACTGGTTTCGTGCGTTTGAAGCTTCGGCCCGGCATCTGAGCTTCACGGCAGCTGCAGACGAAATCGGCATGACCCAGTCCGCTGTCAGCCAACAGATCAAGGCCCTGGAAACCAAACTGGGTGTACCGTTGTTCGAGAGGAAAGCCAGGGGGTTGGCCCTTACTGATGACGGACGGCGGTTGCTCCCACAAGTCGATGCGGCTTTGGACACTTTGACAGCGGCCACACGATCGTTCGTGCCTGATAAACCGAAGAAGCTTCTGACGGTCTCCGTTTCCGTCAGTGTGCTTCAATGGGTGATTGGCCCTGCGCTCCCTTCCTTTCGTGCGGCATATCCGGACATAGCATTGCGATTTATCGGAGCCATTTGGCCAGACGAATTCAGTCGCTCTCTTGCGGATGTCGTCATCAGTTTTGGCTCGCGGAAGCAGGCCGGACCAACTGCAGCGCTCCTTGGCAGCGGCAAACTGATTGCCCTCGCGCCAAGCCAACTGATCACATCATTAGATACGTGTCCGGTCATCGACACGGTTGGGATTTCAGGTGGTTGGTCTGAGTGGAGGACAGCAACCGGCATGGGCTGTGCCGACCCGTCCATTTATGTGGATTCCTACGGCGCAGCTCTGGATCTTGCCAGCAACGGCAACGGCATGTGTCTTGTAAACGAAACCCTAGCTCGGCACGCCGTTCAATCCGGGATGGTTGTCCCGGTCAGTACAATGACCATAGGGGCGAATGAGGCGTATTTCATCGAAACCGATCCCTCATCAGAAGACGCAGATACATTTCGAAGGTGGCTTTCAAATACGATATCCAGCGGCAAATCAGCTCAAAAGCAATTCAAAGGCTGAGCACCCCAAGAGCACGGGTATTGAGCTTTCAAATCAAACTGGCGCGGCTGATCTCGCACGCAGTTCGGGAGCGACCTTGCGGCTCCTCATGGTCTTTTGTCATCAGCCAGTAAACAACAAGCGTTTTGGCGATTGCGGTGGAGCCACACTCGTCCCGGCAAGACTCTTGGACAGCCTCAACACAACGCGATCCACGAGACGCCCCCTGCAACCGGAATGACACTTACGGCAAAGGCACAGACAGAACTTCGCTAAAAAGCAGTGTGCAGGCGACAATTACTCCGGTCACGCTCAGGAGCAGGATTGCCCAGTTCTTCCCTGAAAACCGGTCATGCTGTGCAACTACGGTCAAAACGAGACCCAGGAGAACTGCTGTTGCGCCAAACCCGAGAAGCGGAAACAAGAAGACAGCGCCCAGCATCACCAACGGCAGCGCTGTCATGCGGACCCATGACCCTTCCACCGCAAACTCGGTTACATGCCGGGTGAATACCAACCTTAAAAGGGCCAGGCCGACCATGACAGTCATTGCCATGGCAATCGTCCTCGGAAAGACGGCAGCTTCAGGGTTCAGACCGGCCGATTGCTGCAGAGCCAGCAGCGCAATACCACCGGCAATCAGCAGCCCAAGCAAATCTCTGAGGATAGCGGGTTTTGGCGCGCGTTCGCGTTCATCTGTGGGCGTCACGGTGCTTTTGGAAACGAGTTGTTTCAAACGCGGCAAGAACGGATAGAAGAAGGTCAGAAGTGTCAGTGCAATGATGGCCATTGACAGCGGCCGCCCAAAGAATTGTCCCCAAAGATTTCCAATCGCGTCGCCGATCGTCCAGCTCTGGACAAAGCCCTGCTCAGCAATCCGGCCAAGGATCAATCCAAGAACGATCGGTGAGACGGAAAACCCACGCTTGCCGGCAACCCAGCCGACAATGCCAAGCACAATCATAATCGCAATATCGGACAAGCTGTTGCGGATCGCGAACGTGCCAATCACCGTCATGAAGGCGACGATTGGAACGAGTGCAGCTTTCGGCGCACGCACGATGGCCCCGTAAGCGAAACGGCCGATCATCAGTCCGACGGGCAACATCAAAACTGTTGCGAGCAAAAGGCCGAAGATGAAGGTGTAAACGATATTGGCACCGTCAGCGAAGAGGCTTGGCCCCGTCCGCACACCTTGAACCAGCAACGCCCCCAAGATAACCGCATCCGGTGGGGTCCCCGGGATGCCCAAGACCAGGGTCGGAATGAAGCCACCGCCAACCGTGGCATTGTTGGCCGATTCCGTCGCAACGATCCCGCCCGGATTGCCCTCGCCATAGGGCGGTTTGCCCTTATTGGTGCGCCGTGCTTCTGAATACGCAACCAGGCCCGCGATCGAGCCACCTGCCCCTGGAAGCGCTCCAACCATCGTGCCAATGACAGAGCTGCGCATCACATTGATTTTGTTCTTCAAAAGAAGGCCAAATGCTTCTGGGAGCCGGAAACCCCGTGTTTGCTCAGGTGCCTTGAGGTGCCTGTCCGGCGTCGCAACCAAATCGATGAGCACTGGTATGCAGTAGAGACCAATCAGGGCCGATACTGTCTCAACTCCGCCCAGAAGCACATTTGACCCAAATGTGAAACGAACCTCCGCACTCGTTTCTGAAATTCCGATCATGGCGAGCAACAGCCCGAAGCAGGCTCCGATCACGCCTTTCAAAAAATCCCCTGTCGACAGCGCTGCAATCAGCGAAAGACCAAAGACCGCCAGCCAGAAATACTCCACAGGGCCGAATGCCAAGGCGGCTTCGGCCAACGGCGGCGCCAGAAACAAGAGCGCCAAAGCACCGACGAGCCCGCCGATCACCGACGAGATACATGCGACTGACACGGCGAGATCGCCATCACCCCGTTTGGCCATTGGATAGCCGTCGAAGGTGGTCGCAATTGCCGACGGTGTTCCGGGCGTGTTCAACAAGATGGCGGCATAAGCGCCGCCGTAGATCGCCCCGGTATAAATCGCCCCCATGAGAATGAGAGCGCTGTCCGCAGACATTGTGAATGTCAGCGGCACAAGCACGGCGACTGCCATGGTTGCAGTCAATCCTGGAATGGAACCAATGATCGTTCCCGCAGCCACACCCAACAGGGCAAGCAGCAGGTTCAGCGGTGACAAAGCACCGATGATAAACTCGAGCATGAATTCCTCCCGGGAGAGACGCGGAACGTCACAGGTGTGAGGATGAAGGCGCAAATAGCGCCTTCATCAGTATTATCAATCGATAATGCCAGCCGAACGTGCCGCGTTCAGATACCCTTCGGCCTTATCGGAAATGAAGGCGTCCATATCAGCCCCGTAGCCAACGTCCACGAGCGCAAAGCCGCCATCAAGCATCTGTTTTTGGAAGTCCGGATCTGCGTTAATGGCCTTGATGGCATCAGACACCTGCGTCCGGACCTCTTCAGAAGCAGAGTTCGGCACAGCTATGCCGCGGTAGGCACCGGACACCATGTCGTAGCCCAGCTCGCGAAAGGTCGGGACATCAGGAAACGCCGGGTGGCGGTCTTCCATCGCAACAGCCAGAAGGCGGACCTTGTCTCCCTGCGCCGCGCCAACGGTGGTGTACCCCCAAGCCGCCTTCACCTGCTTGCCGAGGAGAGCCGTTACAGACGCGCCCGTTCCTTTAAACGAGACATATGTGCTCTCAATGCCGGCCATCTCATCAAACTGAACTTGCGCCAGGTGATTGGCTGTCCCTTTACCTGAGCCGGAAAAAATGACCTGCTTCGGGTTGGCCTTGGCATCATCAATCAGGTCCTGAAGCGTCATGTACGGGCTGTCCGCCGTAACCACGATGGCATCCGGCGTGTAGTGGAACATATAAACTGCTGCCAGGTCCTCTGTTTGAAACCCGACGTCACCTTGTTTTGGCTTGATAATGATATGGGGAAGGTTGATCCCCATAATGACGGATCCGTCGCCAGCCATGTTGTTCAGTTGCGACCAGCCAACGGCGCCACCGCCACCTGGCTGGTAATTGACAACCATTTGTTCGCCGTAGAGCTTCTCAAAGAAGGGCTGCTGGAAACGCGCGGTTATGTCGGATTCTCCACCCGGGCCAAACGGAACGATGTAATCGACACTTCCGCTTGGAAATTCTTCCGCAGATGCAGCGCCGGCGAACACCGCCAATGTCGCCGCCAATAAGGCAGACTTAAGTTTCATGCTTATTTCCTCCCTGTTGAAATGCATGTATTTTTGATCTTTTTTTTGATCTTAGGCATTCAACATCGCTCCCGTCACGTGTTTTTACGTAAGGGAGCCGGAAAAAATCATGCTCCTTCTTCGGTTAAGGCTTTCAATACATTTTCTACAGTCACCTGGCTGACACGCACATTCGCCTGCCTCGTAACACCGGCAATATGCGGTGTCAGAATGAGATTTGGACAGTCCTTGAAGACGTCGGCTGCGGCACCGTCGAGGGGCTCCTGTGCAAATACATCTATTGCGGCCCCAGCCAACCGCCCCGCCTTTAGTGCGGTCGCTACCGCGTGTTCGTCTACAATTTCACCTCGCGCCGCGTTGATGAGCAACGCACTGGACTTCATCTTTGAGAGCTCACTCGCACCAATCAGCCCAGCCGTGGCAGGGGTCAACGGAACGTGCAGGGACACGACGTCTGCTCTTGCGAGAAGGTTCTCAAGATCGCAGGATTGGACGTGTGTCCACGCAGGGTCCGTATCGGCAAGGTAAGGATCGAAGGCGATGATGTTCATGCCGAATGCACGCCCAACCTGAGCCACTGCCTGAGCAATTTCACCAAACCCAACGAGGCCGAGCGTCAGCCCCTGGACTTCACCGCCCCCACCAAGTGCAGTGCGAGGCCAATTCCCATCCAGCATTTGCTGATTTGAGGTGAAGGCACCGCGCCGCAAAAACAGCATAGCCCCAAAAACATACTCCACGACTGATTGCGTGTTGGCACCGGTCGCGGGTCTGACACTGACACCCCTTTTGGTGCACTCCCTAAGGTCGATGTTCTCCAGCCCCACGCCCAGCCGACCAATCACCTGCAATTTTGGCGCGGCATCCAGGAGGCGACCGCTGACCTGCGTCCGGTTCCGCACGATCAATGCATCTGCATCGGCGAGTTTCTGAAACAGCCTTTCTTCATCATCAACCAACGACGGATCATAGAACACTTGGAATGCAGGCCCGAATTTCTGAAGGGCGGCTTCATCCATGAACTCTGAAACAACAACTTTTTTTTCCAATTGCGCTTCCCTCCTCATCCCCCGCATTGGCGACCGACCCATATAAGCCGATACATCCGAGGCGACCAAGGCCAGACCAGCCAGGTCACCCGCATATTCAAGGACAGGGAGATCTCAATTGCGCATCGTCGATATCCGGGAAGTGACCAAGCCAATCTCTTCGCCGATCAGAAATGCTTACATTGATTTCAGCAAAATGACCGCGAGCCTTGTCGCCGTCATTACAGATGTCGAACGGAATGGCAGGCGCGTCGTCGGGTACGGTTTCAATTCAAATGGCCGCTATGGGCAGGGCGGGCTTATCCGCGAGCGTTTCCGCAACCGCATTCTTGAGGCTGAGCCAAAACAACTTCTCGACCAAACTGGCACCAACTTCGATCCTCACGCCATCTGGGGAACGATGATGCAAAATGAAAAGCCTGGAGGCCATGGAGAACGATCTGTTGCTGTTGGCACGATCGACATGGCGGTTTGGGACGCGGTTGCAAAGATCGAGGACAAGCCGCTGTTCCGCTTGCTTGCAGACCAAAATGGACGTCAAGCCGATCCAAAGGTCTTCGTTTATGCAGCGGGTGGATACTACTATCCCGGAAAGGATGATGCCGCGTTGCGAGCGGAAATGCGCAGCTACGTTGATCGGGGTTATACCGTCGTAAAAATGAAGATCGGCGGTGCATCGATTGAAGAAGACCAACGCCGGATCGAATCCGTACTCAACGAGATTGAAGGCGATGCCAAACTCGCCGTAGATGCGAACGGCCGGTTCGATCTGGAAACGGCGATTGCCTACGCCAAGATGCTACGGCGTTACCCGCTATTCTGGTTTGAAGAGATCGGAGATCCTTTGGACTACCAGCTTCAAGCGGCAATGACCGAGTTTTACCCAGCACCGATGGCAACCGGAGAGAACCTGTTCTCCCACCAGGATGCTCGCAACTTGTTGCGGTATGGCGGCATGCGCCCAGACCGTGACTGGCTGCAATTCGATTGCGCGTTGTCCTATGGCCTCGTGGAATATCTTCGCACGCTCGACGTATTGCAGGAGCACGGCTGGTCGCCGGCGCGATGCATCCCCCATGGCGGACATCAGATGTCGCTGAACATCGCGGCAGGGCTGGGTCTTGGCGGCAACGAGAGCTATCCGGATCTCTTTCAGCCCTATGGCGGATTTCCAGACGGAGTTGATGTGATTGATGGGCATATCGTCATGCCCGACCTGCCCGGCATCGGATTTGAGGGCAAGTCAGATTTGATCACGGTTATGCGGGAGCTCGCTGAATGAGCCCATTACCAAGATCCAGATCTTTGATCTTTCAAGACAAGCGCTTAAAAAGGCCAAGTCGGGGTTTCGAGTGGGGATAGGGCAAAGTGGAAAAACGGAAACTGGGGGCCAATGGGCCGGAAATAGGCGCAATCGGTTTTGGAGCCATGTCGTTCTCCGACATGTACGGACCAACGAATGAAAGAGAAAGCCACGCCATTCTCAACGCCTGCCGTGACCTTGGTGTAACTCACCTGGACACCGCAAATGTCTACGGCATGGGAAAATCGGAAACGGCGATTGGCACTTATCTGAAAGCCAATCCCGGTAGCCGGGACGAGTTTGTTATCGCAACAAAAGCCAGCATCACCCGCGATCCAGATGGGAACCGGAGTTTCGACAACTCGGCAGAGCACCTGGAAAGTGAACTGGACAAGTCTCTTAAGCGGCTCGGTCTTGAGTATGTGGACCTGTTCTACGCCCATCGCCGCGATCCGCGCTTCAGCCCGGAAGAAACGGCTGCCAATCTTGGCCGGCTGGTGGAAAGGGGCAAAGCCCGCGCAATCGGCTTGTCGGAAGTGGCACCATCGACCCTGCGGCGCGCTATGAAAGCCTTTCCCATTGCAGCTGTTCAGTCGGAATATTCCCTCTCGACCCGGTTTCCAGACTTAGGGCTGGTTCAAACCTGTGCCGAACTCGGGGTGGCCATGGTGGCTTTTTCTCCGGTTGGCCGTTCGCTGCTGACGGACAACCCGATCCCAAGCGACCGCATTCCAGATCTGCCATTTCTTGCCGGCAATCCGCGTTTTATGGAGCCGAACCTGACAGAAAATCTCAGGATCTTGGAGGGTTTTCAGAACCTCGCAGCTGAGATGGGCACAACTGCGGCCGGGCTGGCCAATGCCTGGCTTTTGACACGCGGACCGCATGTTATCCCGATCCCGGGCACACGATCAGTGGATCACTTAAAGGAATGCATATCCGGGGCATCCCTCATCCTCTCCGCAGCTGATCTGGACCGTATCGAAACCGTTCTCCCAGTTGGATGGGCCCATGGCGATCGCTATTCAGATGCCCAATGGATCGGACCAGAACGATATTGTTGAAGAAGGACAGCTTCGGCAAATGCCTAAAAATCTGATGGAGGTCAGAGTTACATAGGCATGGCAGTCGGAGCTTGCCGCCGTCGGCAAAACAATAAGCTGAGAGTGCTGTTCTGTAGACATAAGAAGTAGCGGCAAGCGGCCACTACATAATCGGATGTCGCGTCTCCAAAAAAGACCATATTGAGCGGGTCAGTCGATTGGTGTGCTTGTCGTTCCGGAACAACGTGATTTCCAATGGAACAGACCATTCAGGTCGCCCAGTCTGCACCAGTGCTCCGGACCGAATATCCTGCGCGACAAGGGTTTCAGGCAACCAGGCGACCCCCATCCCGTCGCGCGCGCGGATCCTTAATGCCCCGGCCATGGCGTTTTCATAAACGACTCGCAAACGGTCCTGGATTTTTTCTTGCTGGAACAAAGACCCAAGATGCTGCCCGATTGGCGCCTCATCACCAAAGCGTAGAAACGGCAATTCGAAAAGGCCTGAATTCAGATCGAAGAGCGGGGCACCGTCAGGCGTCGGCTTCGACACTGGGATCAACGTGTCCTGACCGATTTTAAGGGTCTCAAGCGGCAGTGCGTTGCTGCGTGCCATTCGGCGGCCAGTGTCACAATAGCGGACGTGCGCACTCTCATAAGCGATTACAAAATCGACATCGCCATTTTGCAGATCCCGCAGGCAGTTTGGCAAATCGTCCGCCCGAAGGCGTGACATGATAGGACCATAGGTTTCCTCAAAACTCTGCAGCCAAGTAGGATAAAACCGCCATCCGATAGAATGCTGGGCGCCGAAAGTCACCACATACTTGTCAGGCAAGGACTGGGCCTCAAGCAACTGGCTCCGTTCGTGCTCGACCCGGTCCAGCGCCTGTGTGCCCGCTTCCAGCATTTGCAAGCCAGCCGGTGTTAGGCGTACAGGCTGACGGGATCTATCGACCAATGTCACGCCAACCCAGGCTTCAAGCGAACGAATGCGTCGGCTGAATGCTGACTGACTCAGATTACACAGTTGCGCGGCCTGGGAGAAGTTACCGGTCTGGCTCAGGCGAAGAAGGTCCCGGAAAAGATAGAGATCCATACCGGGATCATGCAAAAATTGCATAATGTAATGCAACCATAAAATTGGACGACCACTTTTTATTGCCTCATTCTTGGTCGTGAGGAAAAACTAAGCAGGTCGAGCCAATGTCCGTTGCAACAATAAATTTCAAGACCAAGCCACGTATTGATTTTGAGCCGTTTCCACGCATCAGCCTATGCCACCAACCAACGCCGATCGAGGAAATGCCACGCCTGACGGCTCATCTGAATGGGCCTAAACTGTTCATCAAACGCGATGATTGCACCGGACTTGCAACAGGGGGCAACAAAACCCGCAAGCTCGAATTCTTGATGGGAGATGCTCTCCGTATAAACGCCGATATGGTCGTTACTCAAGGTGCCGTTCAATCCAATCATGTCCGCCAAACCGCTGCCGCCGCGTGCCGATTGGGCTTGGATTGCCACGTTCTTTTGGAGCGCCGTGTCCCAGACCGGGATCCCGACTACGAGGAGACAGGTAATGTCTTTCTCGATAAGCTGTTTGGCGTCACCTACGAGTTTCGCCCTGACGGCCTTGACATGAACGCGGAAGCGGAGACCGTCACGGAGCGTCTGCGTGCAAAAGGTCGGCGACCTTACTTCATCCCCGGTGGAGGATCGAATGCAATCGGCGCTCTGGGTTATGCCAGCTGCGCCCAGGAAATCGCGGACCAGTGCGCAGAAACGGGCCAAGCCTTTCAATGGCTGGTCATGGGCACGGGAAGCTCAGGCACACAAGCCGGACTGGTCGCAGGATTTCACGTTCTGGGATACGACCTCCCCGTTATGGGTATCAGTGTTCGCCAGCCACACGAGCGGCAAGTCACTGCCGTGCATGCCACAACGGAAAAAACACTCGAAAAACTGGGCGGCACCTCCATCGAAAAAGAGAAAATCCTCGTCGACGATGGGTACGTCGGAGAAGGCTACGGCCTGCCAGCAGAAACCACCCTTGAAGCCATTCACCTGACCGCGCGTCAGGAAGGGATCCTTCTGGACCCGGTCTATTCGGCCAAGGGCATGGCCGGCCTGATCGGTCTCATCAGGCAGGGCTTCTTTTCGCCTGATGACAACGTCCTTTTTTTGCATACGGGAGGATCAACATCCCTGTTTGCCTATGAAGATCAAATACTTGGGAGTATGGGATAACCGGGAAACCGGAGCCCGATGAACAAAAAGCCGCAAAGTACCGGCACCTTTCACCAGAGGAGTTGAACATGAACACGAGTTTGAAAAGCATCACGTTGGCCACGGCAATCAGCGTCATGACGCTGCCCGCATTTGCAGCCGAGGAAGTAAAGATTGGTGTCCCGAGCTGGACCGGAGCTCAAGCGATAGCGCACCTTTTGGGCGCTGTGGTGGAGATGCGGATTGGCGGTAAGGCTGAAATGGTCCCAGGCAACAATGCGACCATTTTCCAGGCTATGGACCAGGGCAAGGGAGACATTGACGTTCACCCGGATGTCTGGCTGCCAAATCAGGAGAGCTTTACCAAGAAATATGTCGATGAAGCGGGAACAGTGACCCTTTCTTCAAACCCTTACGAAGGCAATCAGGGCTTCTGCGTTTCCAAGGATTTTGGTGAGGCCAACAACATCACGGATATTGCCGACCTTGGCCGCCCAGACGTTGCAGCAATGATGGACAGTGATGGCAACGGCAAGGGAGAAATGTGGATCGGCGCGCCCGGCTGGGCTTCTGCGAATGTGAATGAAGTCAAGGTGCGCGACTATGGCCTGATGGACTTCATCGAGCCAATCAGAGCAGAAGAGAGCGTCAAGACTGCACGGGTCAAGGACTCCATTGCAAAGGGCGAAGGCTATGCTTTCTATTGCTATAAGCCACACGCCATCTGGTACATGTTTGACGTTAAGATGCTGACAGAGCCGGCTTACGACCCGGCGAAATATGTCATGGTTCAACCCTCCGATGACGCGGACTGGTTCAGCAAGTCGAATGTGGCCACCAAAGATGCCTTGAAGAAGGTCCAAATTGCCTGGTCGAACTCCCTGGCGGACAGATCCCCGGCGATAGCCGAGTTTTTTGCAAACTTCTCCTTGAATGCCGATGATGTCAGCAATTTCGCATATGAGATCAGCGGCAAGGGCCGGGAGCCAGCAGAAGTTGCTAAGGAATGGGTCGAGGCAAACCCGGACCGGGTAGATGAGTGGCTGGGTCTTTGAACCGCTAAACTTGATATTCATGGTGTCGGCTGAGCCGGCACCATCTGCTTTCTAGCATCGCAATTGGCGTCAACAATTCAGGACCTGACCAGATATGAACGGCGACACCGTCATTGAAATCTCCAATGTCTGGAAAATCTTCGGCGCGAACTCGGATGCCGCCCTGTCTGCGGTCCGCGATGAAGGATTATCCAAAGCCGAGGTTTTGGATCGGTGGAACGCGGTTGTGGGTGTCGCGGATGTCAGCCTGTCGGTCAATCGGGGTGAGATTTTCTGCATCATGGGTTTGTCGGGCAGCGGCAAGTCAACCCTGGTTCGGCACTTCAATCGCCTTCTGGAACCGACCGATGGGAAAATACTGATCGAGGGAACAGATGTCGTTGGGCTTGGACCGGCAGACCTGCAGTCGTTCCGTAACAGGAAGATCGGCATGGTGTTTCAAAACTTTGCCCTGATGCCGCACCGCTCAGTACTCGATAATGTTGCCATGCCGCTTGAAATCCGCGGTGTTTCAAAGAACGAACGGATGCGCCAGGCAGCTTCCTTTCTTGATATCGTTGAGCTCGGTGCCTGGGGCGCAAAATATGCCCATGAGCTCTCAGGAGGAATGCAACAGCGGGTAGGACTGGCGCGGGCCCTGGCGGCAAATCCGGATGTGCTTCTGATGGATGAGCCGTTCAGTGCCCTGGATCCACTTATACGGCGGCAACTGCAAGACGAATTCATCCGGCTGAGCAAGATCTTGAAGAAAACGACGGTGTTCATCACCCATGACTTGGATGAAGCCGTGCGCATCGGGGACCGAATTGCGATCATGCGGGACGGCCGCGTCGTGCAAATGGGCACAGCCGAGGACATTGTGATGCATCCGGCCGATGATTATGTGGCCGACTTTGTCGCCGGCATTTCAAGGCTGAAAGTGGTCCGCGCGCACGCGGTGATGCGACCAATCTCAGAGTACGAGGCCGATCACGGGCCCGTGCCGGAAGACGCACCGCGCGTTGATGAGGGAGAGACCCTCAGTACGCTGATCAACATGGCTATCGATACGGGCGATGCGATTCTGGTTGAGGACCAAGGCACACTTGTTGGAGCAATCACCCGAGCCGACATTCTGCGGACGGTGATCGAGGGGACAGAGGTATCATGATGGATCAGCTCAACACCTCGATAGAAGATGCCGAAGCCGAAGCGGCCCGGATCTACGATGAAGAACGGCGACAGAACATTGCCAAGTTCGTTCGCACCAACCCTGACTATTACATAGAGAATTTCAACCGGATCGGCGCCCGATCCCGCTTCACCCCGACCTTGAACCTTATGGCAGGGTTGTTTGGCCCGGTCTGGTTTGGCGCTCGCGGGCTGTGGTCCTGGGCGCTGCCCTTTCTGATCCTTGAAACGGTTGCGATCGTTCAAATCGCGCGGGGACTCTTCGGAGACCTTGCCGCCGAGGCGATGGCACGGATCGCCTCTATCGAAGGCACTCTGGAACTGCGCCGCAAACAGCTTGCTGCGGCGATCGAAAGCGGTTCTGACAAGGCCGAAGTCTATCAGCGTACAGTCGCATCTCTGGAAGCCAATATCGGCGGCATTCGGGCGGAGGCCCAGGCATTGGCAGATCAAGGGATCTGGATCGCCCTCGCTGGCGTGGTACTTCTCATTCTGGTGAAGGCCGTCGAAGCCGTGGTCGCGAACTCGGCATTGGAGTCAAGATTTTCCGAATGGCTGTCTGACAGTACGATCCGGTCCGGGATGCCCGGCTCGCAGATCGCGTTCAGCGCTGTCTTCATGTTTGTCATCGTGCTGGCGTCTGTCCTGCACTACAGTTTTCCGGATCGCTTTTCACTTTTATCCGCCTTCCCGACCGACCCGGATATTCGCCTTGTCAGCATTGATGCCGTGGAAAGGTTCTTTGCCTTTTGTGTTGCTAACGGGGAGGCCCTCTTTGACGCCATCACCTATGGTATCCGGCTACTGCTTGACACCCTTGAACTTGTCTTTGTCAGCACTCCCTGGATTGTTGTCGCCAGCCTGATCATCCTCCTCACATGGCTCACAGCGGGCGTCCGCACCGCCATCTGGTCCGGCGCGTTCCTTGCCTACATGGGCCTGCTCGGATTTTGGGACAAGGCGATGACCACACTGGCCTTGCTCGGCACTGCGGCCTGCCTGTCTATTGCGATCGGGATCCCGCTCGGGATGTTCGCGGCGCGCCGGCCGCGGTTTTATGCCGTGATCCAGCCGATCATGGATTTCATGCAGACCATGCCGGCCTTTGTGTTCATGATCCCGGTTATCGCTTTCTTTGGAACAGGCAAACCGGCGGCCGTCGTCACCACCATGATCTTCGGCGGCACGCCGGTTGTTCGTTTGACCGTGCTGGGTCTGCGCGGCGTTCCGGAAAGTGTGCGTGAGGCGGCGATCGCCTTTGGCGCCAACAAGTGGTACTTGCTGACGAAAGTGGACCTTCCCTTGGCAAGCCCCTCGATCCGGGCTGGCATAAACCAGACGATCATGCTGTCCCTGGCAATGGTGGTGGTTGCATCTCTGATCGGCGCCAAGGGTCTTGGTGAAGACGTTCTGGAAGCGTTGCAATACGCAAACGTCGGCCAAGGTATTTTGGCCGGTTTCTCCATCCTATTTTGCGCCATGATCCTGGACCGCATTGTACAAGGGGCCCGCAAATGATCCCTTTGGTTCTTGTCCATGGTTTCATGGGCGGGAGTGATCAATGGGAACCGCAGTCCCCGTTGAAGAACGCGGTTCCGTTGATCGCAGTCGATCTTCCCGGCTTCGGCAAAAACGCGCACCTCACCCCAATAAACTCCATTGAGGAATTGGCGCGCTGGGTTCTGAACGAGCTGAGGGACCAGGGCGTCGAGCGATTTCTACTGCTCGGGCATTCCATGGGAGGCATGGTGGTTCAGGAGATGATCCGGCAGGCACCAGATCGCATCGCGCGGTTGGTGCTTTACAGCACCGGCGCCCTTGGTCTATTGCCGGGCCGGTTTGAGCCGATCGAAACGTCCATGCAACGGGCAAAAGATGACGGAGCCAAAGCAACGGCGCGCCGGATTTCTGCAACCTGGTTCCTTCACCGCGAAAACGCCAATGCCTATCCCGCATGCGCGGCAATCGCCGAATGCAGCAGCCCCAACGCGATCCAGGCAGGCCTTGAAGCCATGCGGGACTGGTCAGGAGTTGATTTTCTAAGCTCCATAAGAGCCCCAACGCTGATCATCTGGGGTGATCAGGACCGCACTTATCCCTGGCCGCAAATACAGACCCTTTGGCAATCGGTACCCGAAAGCAGTCTGGCTGTTGTTCCCGGCTGCGCGCACGCTGTTCATCTTGAGGAACCCAAGCTCTTTAATTGCCTTGTCAGGCGTTTCATTTCTGAAAACGCCGGAATGAGTTGAAATAGACTTTTAGAGATAACTAAGGGCGGCAAACTCGGCCGGTTGGTAGCGCTCTCTCAAAAGCGGGATGACCGGTCATCGCAACGATTTACGAGCAATCCCACACATGCAGGGCGAGCGTTGCACGGAAGCTTGGATGACTTTTTGTCTTCTAATGGCTGCCACTAAAGCCGTGGTTGCTCCCATCTGGATTTCCTGACTTCTTGAAACCGACGACAGAAATCGCAATCAACTCTCGTCGCGAGCGCTCATAATGATTCAAAATGGGCACATCCAGATAGTCAAACGAAGCGTCTGCCTTCTGAGGTCAATTTCTGCTTCCGCCCCAATTCAAAGCAGCAGCACTATCGATTTGCGTGCCTGAAGAAGCAAATCCACGAGACAGTCTTTTATCGTTATGAAACGGTGAGATGGGACCGGCACGGAAACGGCGTATATCTGACCGATTGGATCTTTAAGTGCAAATCCTGCAGCGGAGATACCGTCTGTATGCTCGTTGATGTCCCAGGCGATCGAAGTCTGGCGAATTTGCTCGATCTCCTTCAGAAAATCTGAGAGGGGGCGAGCTCCATCGTCGGCAAGTTTGACCTCCGGGCTTGCCGGAGCCACCAAGGAGTCATCCTCCATAAGGGACAGCGCCGCCTTGCCGTTGGCAGTTGTCTTCACAGGAAAAGATCTCCGACGGAAGACACTGGCCGCAGAGGATGCGACCCGACCACCAGCTTTGCCTACACCAACCACTTCCTCTGGAGCCTTAAAGATGCCGTCAACGCCTTCCTCATCCAGTTCGTCTTAGGCATCCTTGGTAGTATTGGCGCAGATATCGACAAGCCGGCTTTTCTGAGGTTTGCCGTTGAATCAGGACTGTGCCTCGCGCCACAATTGTCTGCACTCACGTCACTCGTTTTGCCGCTTAGCAAAGGATGTATTGGGCGCTGCCCATTCTTCGGAGCGACGAGCGGACAAACCGATTGCGAAGCCCCGCCGTTCAATAGGCTGCTGTCACAATGACTTCGACCTTAAGCTCCGCGCGCGCCAATTTGGCCTCGCCACAGGCACGCGCTGGCGCATGCCCCTCGGGCACCCATGTGTCCCAGACGGCATTCATCTCGGCGAAATCGGACATGTCGGCGAGCCAGATCACGACTTGCAGCATCTTTTCGCGGGATGACCCAGCCTTTTCCAAGAGGGCATCGACGCGTGAAAGGCAATCGCGGGTCTGTTCGGCCACCGTTTCCCCGTCGCCCACCTGCCCGCATAGATAGGCCACGCCGTTGTGCTTGACAATCTTGCTCATCCGCTGACCGGTATCGAACCGTTCAATCATGTCTATCTCCTATTCCGCCGCATCGTGCGCGGTTGTTTCCATTGCCGCCAATTCGCCGAGGGTCACCGGTTTCAGCGGCGGGCGAATGCGGTAGTAGCCTGTTTCATCCGGCGTCTGGCCATTCGCCTCTGCTAGTAACGCCGTCACGGTCAACCCGCAATAGCGCCCCTGGCAAGGTCCCATGCCCGGACGTCCGAAAGCTTTTGTCTGGTTGGGACCGAGGCAGCCGAGTTTCGCATATTCGCGGATCTGTCCGGCGGTAACCTCTTCGCACCGGCAGATCGTCGTGCTGTCCTCAGGCGCAAGCGCCTCGGCGCACGGCGGATAGGCCGCATCCAAAAAAGGCCGCGCGGCCAGTTCACGGGACAGTGCGGCCCGCAAAGGAGCAGCGCGCTTGTTGCACTCAGGCTGAGCCAGGCGGCCTGTCTCTTCCGCGATCTTCAGCACCGCCAACCTTCCAGTGAACTCGGCCGCCCTGGCCCCGCCGATCCCCGCCCCGTCCCCGGCGATGTAGATGCCCTGGACATCGCTGTGTCCCCAGTCGTCAACAGCCGGGACAAAACAACCTTGGGCCGCGTTCCAAGAATGGGAAACGCCCAACGCCCGCGCAGCCTGTGTGTTTGGCACCACCCCGTGGTGTAGAAAGACGGTCTCACAGTCAATCCGGCGGGTGCGGCCCTGGCTGGTGAAAGTCACGGCTTCCGCCTTGCAAATTCCCTCGATCGCGATGCTCGTCGCGCCAGTGTACCGCGGAACCCGCGCACGCCCGATCTCGGAGAGCATCTTCATACCCTTGAGCAGATAAGACCAGCCACGCAAGGCACCGCCAATGTGCCGCATGCCACGGAGCCGATCACCTTGGGTCTGGGTCTCGATCATTGCCCGTGGCGGTGTGCCCGCGCGCACCATTTGCGCCGCGATAAGATAGAGCAGCGGGCCAGAGCCCACGAGCACGGCGTTACGCGCCAGCACGCCCGATTGCTTAAGCAGGATCTGCCCGGCTCCCGCTGTCATGACGCCTGGCAAGGTCCACCCCGGCAGGGGCATGGGCCGTTCCAGCGCTCCTGTTGCCAAAAGCACCCGACCGGCGACAAGCTGCGCCGCGCGCCCGTCTCTTGTGTACGAAACGCGGAACCCTTCCTCGATCGTCCAGACGACAGCGCCGCACAGGTGCTCGATGCCTTCGCCGCGCAGCCCCGCGGTCAACGTCGCGCCGTGTGTGTAGTCCTTGCCCAGGATATCTCCGCGGCGCTCCGCAACCGTGTCGACGTCCCGATAGATCTGGCCACCAGCGCGCGGTTGCTCGTCCAGAACCGTCACGCTGAGACCCAGTGCAGCAGCTTCTGCCGCAGCGGCCATGCCGGCCGGGCCGGCACCGATAATCACAAGATCACGCTGATGCATCCTCGCCTCCCGCCTCATGCGGCCGGGCGATCCGCAAGCCGCCCCTGACCTCAATCATGCAGGCCTGCCTGACAACGCCATCGATCTCCACGAGACAATCGAAGCAGGCTCCCATCATGCAAAAAGGGGCGCGCGGCGCCCCCGACGCCGGTGTGTGCCGGAATGTACCAACCCCGGCTGCGAGCAGCGCAGCGGCAAGGTTTGCCCCTTCGGGCAGGCTGAGGGGCACGCCGTCGAAGGTCACCTCGACCCGCGGGCTCTCGTCAAGTTCAAGAAACGGCGAAGCGGGCTTCACTGAAGACCTCCAGATCCGGCGCTGCTCCAGTCCCTTCAAGCCAATCGGGCAGGATTCGCGCGTGAGCGGCAGCAAGCGTGATGCCGCTATGACAGGTGACCAGATAAGCGCCGGGCATCTCGGCGCTTTCCTGATAGATGGGCAATCCGTCCGGCGAGAGCACACGTAGCGCGCCCCAGCTGCGGACCAGGTGCGCTCTGGCCAGGGCGGGGTAGGCTGCGACGGCCTCGGTGGCGAGACCGGACAGCCCGGGCTGCGTTACCCGGTCATCGAGGCCAACCTCTTCGTTTGTAGCGCCAATCTGGATGCCGCCTTCGTCGACCTGCCGCGCGATGAGCGATGGCCGGTTGATGATTTTCGGCAGTTTCTCAGTAATAAGCACCTGCCCGCGCTGCGGCCGGACCGGCGCCTTGAAGCCCAATTTCGGGCCAAGCAGCGTCGCGCCCAGTCCGGCTGAAAGCACCACCTTGCCGGACCCAACGGTGGTCCCGTCGTCGCAGATGACGCGAAATCCATCGGACCTGGTCACATCGATGACCGTTTTGCCCGTCAACACCCGGCCACCAAGCCGGCGCACATCGGCGGCCAGAGCTTTCAGAAGCATGAGAGGGTTTGCATGGCCGTCCTGGTGATGCAGGATCGCGCCGACCACCTTGGGGCCGATATGCGGCTCTTCCTTACGCAGCGCGTTATGACCGAGCACCTCATAGGGATAATCGCCGTCCAGCTGCGCCTTTAATATCTCATATTTCTCGACAGTCGCCTGCAAGGTCTCTTCCGAGAAATGCAAATCGTAACCGCCCCTCTGCTCCAACGGAACTGCCTGCCCGGTATTGGCGCCGAGTTCTTCCGCGAAGTCCGCCCAGATCGCCGCGGATTGTTGCGACCAGCGCGCATAGCGGGGCTGTTTCATACCCTTTGATTGGACCCAGACCAGACCGAAATTGCCGCGGCTCGCCCGGAACGAACCGTCGTCACCATCGAGAACAGTAACTGTCAGCCCACGCCGGAGCAGGCCCCATGCAACAGAGAGGCCGACGACGCCGCCGCCTATAATCGTGTAGTCGGTGTCCATGCGAGCATTCCGCTGTTGTTGGCTGGGGCAGGACGGAGGATCCGCCCTGCCCCGACCGTAATCACTTGCTGGCTGAAGCGACCTTGTCGAGGATTGCCTGACCCCAGTCGGCACCCACATCTTCCAGCACGGCAGGCCAGACATCGGTGCGCACCTTCTGTGCCATCGCGGCGAGTTGGGCATCGCTCAGTTCGACGACAGTTGCGTCCAGTTCATTGACAAGACGCTGCTCGTTGCGCGTCTGATCAGCCTCCGCAACGCCCCAGCGGGTCTCTTCGAAGGCAGCGGCCTGCTCCTTGAGCGCGGCCTGATCCTCTTCCGACAATTCCGCAAGGCTCTCGTTGGAAATGATCATGTACCAAACTTCGAAGTGGGTGTTTGCGGGGATGTAGGTACGCGTCACATCGCGGAACGAGGCATAGTAGCCTTCCGCGCCCGAGCCGATCACGCCGTCGACAACGCCGGTCTGAACGGCGGTGAAGGCTTCCGAAAACGGGATGGGAGCCGGAATGTAGCCCAGCGCCTCGCCGGTCAATTGGAAGCTCTTGATGCCGGGAACGCGGACCTTGATGCCGTTGGGCTCGACCGAGCCAGCGTTCGGATTGTCGACATTCAGCGAGATGCCGCCGAAATAGACCGGATAGGCCGCCAGCATGGTGATGTCCTGCTCGGCGTAAAGTCCATCCATAACCTCGCGAACCACGCCGCCCGGGCCATAAACCGCGCGGGCCTGTTCCCAGTTGCCGGCGAGATACGGGAACGAGCTGATCTGCATGCGGCGGTCGGCGGCTGTGGCGGCCGGCTGGGTTGCCATGTCGATGGCACCGACACTGATGCGTTCCTGCACAGTGGTGTAATCGCCCAAGGCGGACGCAGGGAAGATGTTAACGCTCACGTCGCCGCCGGTTGCCTCAGCGACAGCGTCCGAAAAGGCCCGCAGTTCCATGTCGATGGTGGTATCTTGCGGACGCACGTGGCTCATTTTGAGATCCTGCGCCTGCGCGTATGTGCCAAGTGCCATCATAGCGGCTGCGGCCGTGGTCAGGAATGCAGTTTTCATTTTCGAAGTCCTCCTATTCGAGTTGCAGAAATTGGTGTGTTCAAGGCGCGACGTCGTAGCCGAAGACGCGCGGCAGGAAGAGAGACAGGTCCGGCCAGAGCGAAGTCAGGAAGACCACCGGCACATAGCCAAACAGAATGAGAATCATGGCCGGCGGAATAACCTTGGTCACCTTCACCTTGCCGATCCGGGCCCCGAGATAGAGGATCGAGGCATAAGGAGGTGTCACTCCGCCCATGGCTGTGTTGACGCCCATGATGGCGGCAAACTGTACAGGGCTCACGCCGATTGCGGTCATCAGTGGCAGGAGCAACGGAGCGATCAGGATGATCGCGGTCACATCGTTGACGACCATGCCCACCAGGAACAGCAAGATGTTGATCAGGATGAGCAGCAGCACCTTGTTTTCCGTGATCGAGAAGATGCCCTGCACCAACTGCTGCGGAATGCTCTCGTAGACGAACATCTGGCTAAGGATCATGGAGAACAGGATCATCATCATGATCGCGCCAACAGCCGTGGCCGCTTCCTTTCCGGCGGACAGGAAGTTCGGCCACTTTAATCCCTTGTAGATCAGGAACCCGACCGGGACCGCATAGATCACCGCGACAGCGGCCGCCTCGGTCGGCGTCATGATGCCGCCGTAGATGCCACCGAGGATGATCACCGGCATCAGCAGTGCGGGGAAGGCATGCAACCCGCGGCGGGCAGCCTCGCCGGACAGCTCCGAAAAGGTCGGCTTCTCGTCGAGGTGCAGATTGAACTTGCGGGACATGAACAGGTTGATCACCGAGAACGCCACCATGATCAGAAGACCGGGCCCGAGCGTTGCAAGGAAGCAGGCAAGGATAGAAGTATCCGTCACCCAGCCGTAAACGATCATTGTCACCGATGGCGGGATCAGCAGACCAAGGATCGAGGAATTGGCGATCAGCGCGGTGGCATATTCGCGCGGATAACCACGCTTTTCCATCTCCGGGATAAGCAGGGGGCCAATGGCGGCGATGCCTGTCAGGCCGGAGCCGGAGATGGCTCCGATGACCGCGCAGGAAACAGCAGCGACGACACCAAGCCCGCCGCGCACGTGCCCGATGAAGGCGTTGACGAAGCGTAGGAGCGAGGCAGCGATGCCGCTCTCCGACATGATCGTTCCCGCCAGCACAAACAGCGGAATGGCGAGCAGGACCGGGTTGCCGAGTTGCTGAAAACCCCACAACATCATGCCCTTCATCGTCACATCGCCCAGAAAGTACATAACCATGAGCGCCGCACCGAAACAGTAGGGCAAAGGCACACCGAGCGTCAGGGTGATCACCAGAATGGCGATGGCGATGAGCGCGATCTCGATCATGCTGGCTCTCCGGTGCGTAGGCTGTGAATGTGACGGAACAGGTGCCAGGCGGTGTAGACCATCATCAGCCCGAGGCCGATCAGCAGCGCGATGTCGGAATAGAAGGTCGGGATGTACAGCGTCGGGCTCTCGCGCCACACCCGCCAAGCATAGCGCGTGTAGTCCCACGCCCAGGACAGCAGCCAGAGACCGACGACCAGGCTGATGATCTCGCCGATGACGGCCAGGATCGCGTGGCCGCGCGGCGTCTTGATGAAGATTTCGAGGACATTCGCCCGGATATGGCTGTTCTCGCGCGAAGCGTTGACCGACCCCAGAATATAGAGCCAGACAGTGGGGTAGAGCATCGTCTCCTCAAGCCCCATCACCGGCACTTGCAGCACATAACGTGTGATGACCTGCACGAACTGCCCCAGAGCAACAATGCAGATCAGCCCCGTCAGCAGATATTTGGAGAAAATGTCCATATGCCCCCTCCCACGGTTTTCCGTGTGGTTATGGACAACACAAAACTGGACACTATCTATAAAATCAATTTAATAATCTCTTTATGTTCATCAATGATGTTTATATCTTATGGATCTCTCACTCCGGCAACTCACGACCTTTCGCGAAGTCATGCGCACAGGCTCCATCAGCCAGGCCGCGCGCGCAGTCGGCAGGACCCAGCCAGCTGTTTCGACCATGATGAGCACGCTAGAGGATCAACTCGGGATAGCACTGTTCGTCCGACGGCAAGGTAAGTTGAGCCCAACACCGGAAGCGCATTTCTTCCTTGAGGAATGCGAGGACATCCTCGGCCGGGTCGAACGCACCGAACGCACGCTGGAGCGCATCGGCTCGCTGCGGGCGGGCAAGTTGCGGGTCGCCTGTCATCCGGCCGCCTCCAGCACCTTTCTGCCCCGGCTCATGACGCAATTCATGAAAGACAAGGAGGACTTGGAGGTCTCGCTGATCATGCGGTCCTCCGGCATGATCGAGGACCTGATCGCGTCGCAGCAGTTCGATGTCGGGTTCGCGGAGACACCGCAGCCGCGCGCCTCGATCCGGCAAATCGACTACGATTTGGAATGCGTGTGCATCCTGCCCGCCGGAGATCCACTTGCCGCGTTGGAGGTTGTGACGCCGGATGATCTCGACGGCCGCCCGATGGCCGTCCTGTTCGATGAGCATGGAACGGCCGCACAGACCGAAGCGGCGTTTCGCGACGCCGGCCGCCACTTAAACAAACGGCTGGAGCTGCGGACCTTCCTGCCGGGCCTGCAGTTCGTTGCGGCCGGCGTTTGCACGATGGTTTGCGACATGATCACCGCCTATAGCCACCTCATGCAAATCCCCGAGGGTGACCGGCTGGTCATCCGCCGTTTTCGGCCAAGAGTTTCCAACAGCGTCTCAATCCTGACGCCCGCGTTCGCGACGCAATCCATTGTCGGGCAAGCGTTCATTGCCGACATCCATACTGCCGTTGAAGAAATGCAGGCCGAAATCTCTGATGCGTTAGAATAATGATACCCGTCAGGAAGGACAGAGCACCCTGCCAGTCGTGATCGCCAAAATCGTCGTCTTCATTGATCCCGCGCCGGTGTACCGCAGAGACCCATGAGGCTTGCGAACCTATTGCGTTTGAGTTTTACGGAGGTCTTTCAGGCAGGTCATGTTTTATATTACCCGGTTGACGAGCAGGGTTCACAGCAGACGAATTTGGACCTGATAAGCCCAATTCAGGACGGCAACCTGGAATTCCGAAACGTCACCTTTCTAAGGCACCAGCCTCGAACTGCGTCTCAAGCAGATGCACTGTTGCGTGGATATCATCGACCGGAACAGGCGCCGAGAAGTAGTTGCCCTGGATCCAACGACATCCAATCTTGGAAATCGTCATTAAGGCATCCGTGTCCTCTATCCCTTCCGCGACCGTTTGCGCGCCGATCTCCTCCGACAACCGCTGGATCAATCGGACCACCGGCACGGAAGTTGGCATCGTGTCGATAAAGGACTTGTCGATCTTGATGCAGCTGATCGGGAACTTCGAAATGTATGCGAGGTTGGAATAACCTGTACCGAAATCATCCACCGCGACCTTGTAGCCAAGCGCAGTCATGCTTCGAAGCCGCTCTGCAACCTGGTCCTGGTCATCGGCCAATACGGATTCCGTGATTTCCAGTTGCACGGATCCGGTCTTCAAATCCGGATGCTGCGCATGTGAAGACAACGCAGACATAAAGCCGTCGTCCAGAAACTGTCGCGGTGATACGTTCAGCGATATCCCAATGTCCAAACCCGATTTGTGCCACTGCTTCACCAGCGCACAGCTCTGGTCCAAAACGTAATGATCCAGCACTTCAATCAGCCCGCTGTCCTCGCAGACAGTGATGAAGTCCGCAGGCATTATGAGGCCTCGATTGGGATGCCGCCATCTGGCAAGGGCTTCTGCGCCAATGACCTTTCCCGAACTCAGATCCACACAGGGCTGAGCAAAGAGTTCGATTTCTCCGCGCTCGAATGCCGAGGCCAATTCGGCCTCGGTCTGAAGCAGTTCATCGGCAAGACGCCCCATATGGTCTGTATAAAGTGACGATCTGTTCCGGCCCAGACGTTTGGACTCATAAAGCGCAACATCAGCCTGCCGGACATATTTCTCGCAGTCCCGGTCATGGCCCGGCATGACCGACACGCCAATGCTCGTAGTCACTTCAATCTTCTTGTTCTTGTAAAAAAACGGCTGGCAGACAGTCGTCCGAATATGGTCGATGCGGTGTTTCACATGTTCAGGCGTATCAGCGCCAGAGAGCAA
The DNA here is from genome assembly GCF_965276855.1 of Roseibium sp. Classification (GTDB taxonomy): domain Bacteria; phylum Pseudomonadota; class Alphaproteobacteria; order Rhizobiales; family Stappiaceae; genus Roseibium. Next base: position 3,799,366 of record NZ_OZ255700.1, on the reverse strand, counting down.
AATGACAAACTCATCACCGCCAATACGAGCCAGAAGGTCGTCCTCAGTTAGGCAGGCCTTGATCCGCTCCGCGGTGGCGATCAGCAGTTTGTCACCCGCTTCATGACCATATTTGTCGTTTGTTTGTTTGAATTTATCGAGATCAAGATAAAGCAACGCTATTGGCGCAGCTGTATTTCCAGCTCCAAGTTCTTCCAGGTGCCGCTGAAAATAGGCCCGATTGTAACAATCGGTGAGTTGATCCTTGTCCGCAAGATAAGACGCACGATCCCGCGCATGTTTGAGTTCGGTCACGTCAATCGATGTCACCAGCGTGGCGGGCGCACCAGTGGCCGCATCACTGCAACTCTTGAAGGACATATCATGCCAGACCAAACCAGCATCTGTTCTGATCCGCATCACCCGGCGGGCGTCACCGCGCAATTCCACTTCGCTGAGGATTGTGTCCAGATCTGATGAATTGACAAAAATGTCCGGCAGATGCGTTGTCTCGGAGCGCCAAGTATTTCGGGCTGCCGGGTTCATGTAAAGCTCTCGGCCTGTTGTTGCAAACAGGGAGATCATCACATCGGTATGCAAAAGGGCTTCAGCGCTTCTCAAGGTTTCCGGCGCGTCTTCGGCAATACGGGTCGCTTCGCACATCATCGCGATTCTGCCGTCCGGTAGCCGGTATCCGCTATAAATCACATCGACAGAGACCGGCTCACCGTGGGGGTATAGGGTCCAAAGCTCACTGAAGACGGCATCGCTCTCAATAAACCCGGCTTGATATTGCTTCAGCCTCTTCGCGACCGTAGTCGACATGTCTTTTGATAAATCGCGGGCCGCAAGTTCTGGCTCAGTTTCTGCTTTCCAGAGACGTAACGCAGCTGCATTGGCCAAAATGACCCGGCAGTGGTCGATGTCATAGACCCAAATGGCTTGGGTCAAACGCCTTGCCACATCAAAAGGAGCGTTAAATTCCGGCGGCTTTCCAACTGGCATAGAACGAGGAACGGTCGATGGCCCCGAGTGCTCCGTAAAGTCATTCATCAATGCCGGCTTTCGATTATCTTTGAATTGCAGGCGACTTACGCAGCGTCGTCCAGACTGCCCGACCGGTCAAGTACCTCCTCTATCTTGGTATTAACGCCACACAATGGCTTCCTGTGCCATTGACACATCACAGAACACTTCCGGCCGCTTTTTGCCAGCGCATCACAAGTTGTTACCCGCCGCCCAAGAGCGAAAGGCTGAACGGCGTGTCCAGCCAACACACGTTTGCTGCACCCTAATACCCCACCGCTTGCCCGTCCTTTCGAGGATCAGAGCCTGCAACGTATCCACCATCTGGCAAGCGATGAACGAGTTGAGCACCACCAAACCCAAATGCATTATCAGGGCTCTCGACAGAAATTTGATGCCCCAAAGCGCTCAAGCCCTCGCGTACTTGAGCTGACATTGTCAGTTCACAGGCAACCTTGAGGCCCTCTATCATACGCCAGCGCGGTGCACAGGCCGCGGTCTGAACGTCCTGATCCCAGATCTGCGTCCGCAGCAAGAGCTGAACATGACCCTGCGCCTGGATGGGTCCTCCCATCATGCCGAAAGCCATCAAAGGCTTGCCGTTTTTCATGGCAAAACCGGGAATGATCGTGTGCATGGGGCGCTTTCTGCCAGCAACACAATTTGGGTGCCCCGGAATTGTGTTGAACCCGGCACCGCGGTTTTGAAGGGAAACGCCAATGCCGGGTACGACCACACCGGAACCGAAGCCGGCATAATTCGACTGTATGAAGCTGACCATCATACCTGAGGCGTCGCCGGTATTCAGGAGGACCGTTCCGCCACGCTTAGGGGCACCGACGCCATGATCAACTGCCCGGTTCGGATCGATCAATTGGGCACGAGACTTGAGGTAGGCGGCGTCGAGCAGATCGCGCTCGCCGACAGTCTTCATTGCCGTCCGATCGGCGACAAAAGCATGCAGATCCCGATACGCCAGTTTTATGGCCTCGATTTGCAGGTGAAGCGATTGCACATCATCAGGCCCATAGTCACGAATGCCGGTGTGGTCCAGGATCCCAAGAGCCATAAGCGCGGCAATACCCTGTCCATTTGGGGGAATTTCATGCAGGTCCACGTCATCAAATTGCTGTTTGAGCGTGCCACACCACTCGGCTTCGTGAGAAGACATGTCCTCCAGGGTCATTGCCCCACCGTTGGCTTTTAGGAAATCGACGATTTTCTCCGCCAGCGCACCTTTATAGAAAGATTCTCCGCGGGTTCGTCCGATTTCGCGAAGCGTTTCAGCAACACCCGGGTTTCGAAAGCGCTCTCCGGCCTTTGGCGCGCGGCCTCCGGGTAGAAACGTGTCGGCAAAACCTGGCTGATCACCGAGTGAATCCGCAGCGTTGGACCACAGTTTCGCAATGACGGGCGAGACAATGAAGCCCTGTTCAGCGTAACGCACAGCCGGGGCCAGAACGGTTTTAAGATCCAGTTGACCGAAACGTTCAGACAAACTGACCCAAGCGCTGACAGCGCCCGGAACTGTTACAGTGTCCACGCCGAGGTTCGGCATCCCCTCGGGGAAACGGTCCAGAGTCCAAGCAGCAGGAGACCGGCCGGAAGCGTTGAGGCCATGCAATTCCTTGCCGTCCCAAAGAATGCAGAAAGCATCCGAGCCGAGCCCATTTCCCGATGGCTCAACCACTGTCAGTGCAGCAGCTGTCGCAATCGCAGCGTCAACCGCGTTACCGCCTTGTTGCAAGATGCTCAAGCCAGCTTGCGCAGCCAGAGGCTGGGACGTCGCAACGACATTGTCCGCAAGAACGGGGGACCGTCGAGACGGATATATTGGATCATGACGCATCTTGAGCGTTCTTCCCATTTTTTTTGTTTGTTTTGATGTGGTTCCGGACGGCCCATGCAATGGCCAGCACCGCGGCAATCAAGAAGATCAGACTGATCGGCCTTGTCAGAAAAAGCGTTGGATCGCCATCCGTCATCAAGGCGCGCCGCAGATTTGTCTCCGCAATTGGACCAAGAATGACCCCGAGTACGAGAGGGGCCAAAGGGTACCCAAGAGAACGCAGCGCGTATCCAACCAGACCAACGAAGCCCAGCAGATATAGGTCCGTAACCCGGTTGTTAAGCGCAAACGCCCCGACCACACAACACACGAGCACTGTTGGCACAATCAGCCATTTGGGCACCGCTGCGACCCGGAGAAACAGCCGCATGGACAACACCGACACAATCAGCATCATGAATGATGCCACCGCCATGGCAATGAACATTCCGTAGACGAGGTCACTATGATCCAGCACCAGCCTTGGCCCAACTGATATGCCGTGAACCATCAGCGACGCCATCAGGATGGCATCTACGGCGGACCCTGGAATTCCAAGTCCAATCAATGGAATAAGTCCTCCACCCGCCGTGGCAGAGTTGCCGGATTCCGAAGCAATGACACCGTCTGGTGTGCCATTCCCGAACTTTTCCGGCGTCTTTGAAGCCCGCTTGGCCTGGTCATAGGCAACCAGATTGGAAATGGATCCCCCGGCACCCGGCAATGCCCCGATCAGCACGCCAATCACTGACGATCTGGCCAGGTTGACCGGACTCATCAAGACTTCCTTCATGACCTTGAAGGTCTTGAAATCTATCGCTCCTGTGACCAGCGAAGCACCGGATCTTACAGTCCGGGCATCTTCAACTTCGCTGAGAAGTTGGGAGATTGCGAAAATGCCGATCAACACCACCAGGAACGGAAGCCCGGTTTCAAGCATTTCGAAACCGAAATCGAACCTTGGCCGGCCGAGGATAGGGTCAGCACCGACCGTAGAAATTGCAAGGCCGATCAGCCCGGCAAGCAGGCCACGGAGCACGGAAGCACCGACAAGGCTTGCGACAATCGTCAAGGCAAAGACAATCAGGGAGAAATATTCCCATGGCCCGAGCTTGACTGCGAAAATCGCGAGCGGCGGGGCCGCAACCACCAAAACTGCGGTCGATATCAACGTCCCAAAAAAGGAAGCCCAGACGCCAAGCGACAAAGCGCGGCCCGGATCTCCTTTTCGGGCCATCGGAAAGGCGTCGAATGTGGTCGCGACGGACGATGGGGTCCCCGGAATTCCGAGTAAAGCGGCCGAGATCAAACCACCTGTCAGACCGCCGACATACACCGACAACATAACGGCAACACCCTGCAAGGGATCCATGTTGAACGTCAAAGGCAGCGTCAAGACGATTGCCATCGTCACCGTAAAGCCGGGAATAGCTGCAGCAATGATACCGGCAACGGTACCAACCAGCATGAACGTCAGCGTGCTCAGGGCAAAGATCTGGGAAAGCGCAGACAGGAGACTATCCATGGAACAAATCTCCGCGTGGCAAAAAGACGTTGAACACGTCAGCAAAGAGCGCATTCAATCCAAATGAAAATGCAAGCGCCACGAAAACCGCAATCAATATCGTGATCGGACTGCGCGGCATCAGGAGCAACTGTATAGCCAATACGAATACGAAACTGGCGACGGAGAAGCCCAGTATCGGCAACACAACGAGATATGAGACAAAGATGCCGAAACAAAGAATGACCAGGAAACGTGTTTTGATCCAATGACGGGTACTGGCACCAAACCGGCTCCAGGCATCGCGCGGTATCTTACGCAAGCTATCAATCACCGCGATGAACGCGACCAAAATGATGGTTCCGAAAACAAACCGGGGAAACGCCCCTGCTCCGAGCGTTTCAAACATTGAGCTCGGGATGTGCCCGGCAGAAACAAACAGGGCAACCGACGCTAAAAGCAATACGATGTAACTCAAGAAGCGGGCGATTTCGCCCGCTTCCATACTTTGTTGTTTGTCGTTTTCACTCACTGGACGACAACCGATGCTAGGGATTTCACCGTGGCATCAAGCTTTGCCAAATAGGCGCGATACTCTTCCTGCCCCATGAAGGTCACCTGAGAACCAGCATTGTTTGTTTGTTCGATATAGGTTTCATCCTGAGCCAGATTTTGCAGAGCGGCCTCCATGACATTCCGGACTTCCTCCGGCGTACCTTTGGGCATGACGATTCCGCGTGTAACAGTCAGAAGAATGTCTTCGCCTTTTTCGCGAAATGTTGGAATTTCGGGCAAGGCCGGGTGACGTTCTGCAGATCCGGCGACCAAAAATTCCAGGTCGCCGTTTTTGGCGAACTCGAGCGAGGAGGCCACGTCACCGATGATCAGATCCAGATTGCCACCGACGACCGCACGAACACGCTCACCAGTGCCTTCATAACCCACATACTTGAACTTCAGGTCGTAAGCCTGCTCGATCATCGCCGCGAAAAGATGTGGCAAGCCGCCGAGCGTGACGCCCATCGTGAGTTCATTCGGGCGCTCCTTGGCGTAAGCAACAAACTCGTCGAAATTGGAGTAGTCATCGGTCGGTTTCGTGATCAGGAATTGCGGTGAAGCGGTCATCAGAGCGATCGGCTCAAAATCTTCCCAGGTCAACTCCGTCAGGCCAGTCAAACTCGCCATCAACAGGCCTTCGTGGACCTGTGAAACTGTGTAGCCATCAGCATTGCGCCGCGACGCTTCGCGCAGCCCAACTGTTCCGCCGACGCCAGGCATGTTGATGATTGGCAATTCCACACCAAGGTGAGGTTCGATGTTGGCAGAAACCAGACGCATCAAAGTGTCGGAACCACCACCTGGCGACCACGGCACAATGAATTCAACCGGACGCTCCGGGTAGTCTTCAGCAACGGCTGGGGCAGCCAACATGGCAGCAGTAAGGAGAGCTGCGAGGCCCTTGATGAGTTTCATGAGTGAGTTCCCTGGTTGGTCGGTAATTCTGAATTTTTATGCGTCTAAAGACCGTATCATAAGTTTTTTGCGATCAAAGAGGATAATTATTGCTTTTAAATTCAGTTTTTCTTATTTTAATCGAATGGATACCCGTCAACTCGAGACGTTTCTCGCAATAATTCAACGCGGTGGGTTCGCGGCAGCCGCCAAAGAAGTCAACCTCACCGCATCCGCTGTCAGCCAACAGATTTCCGCATTGGAAACAGATCTCGGCACTGCTTTGTTTGACCGTTCCCGGCGCCCTCCGGCCCTCACCACCAAAGGCCGTGAAGTTCAGGCGGCGGCGCGCTCGATACTGCGGATCGTTGCAGACACAAAGGCAGCGATTGAAGGGGAAGACGTTGGAGGGACGCTGGCCCTTGGAGCTCTCAGAACATGCGGAACCAACATTCTGCCGCAAGCGCTATCGCAGCTCAAAGACAGCTACCCCGACTTGAGGTTCAGATTGGCGATTGGTCAGTCTGAAGACTTGATGGCGGACGTCGTCTCCGGCCAGCTGGATGCTGCCTTGGTGGCTGACAATGTTGCCGTACCACCGGGTCTCCAATGGACATTGGTATTCACAGAACCGTTGGTGATCCTCTTGCCCTGTGGTTACCCAGGCAAAAACCTTGAGGAACTTGCGCGTGACATGCCCTTTGTCAGATACGGGATACGAGTGCCCCTGGCCCGCCAAATCGATACCGAAATCGCCCGGCTCGGGATAACGGTTCAGCAAGTCATGTCGGTCAATACGATGTCGGCGGTCGTCGGCTGTGTTCAGGCCGGATTGGGCTTCGCCATTGTACCCTATGCGGCATTGCGTGGTCTTCAAACAAGTTCACTTAAATGGTTCCCATTTGGCGCGACGCCAATTCACCGCGGATTGGGCATCGTGCAACACCCGGAGTCTCGCCGGGCGAAAGTACTGAAAAGACTGTCTGAACTATTGCAGCTTGGTGGCAACGTGACAGATGATCGCGAACACCGGCATCACGATGATGCTTGAGGCAACCTGGATACCGCGAAAGCAGACTTGAACCGCTGAATCTCAACATGGAAACCCGGCAATAGGTTTCCAACAACGTGACCGAACCCAAGTGGCGGGCGGATCCGGTGTGGGCAAATCCGGCCGGCAGGGCTGCCAAGTCGCGCACTTGGTTAAGATAAACCACGGACTTGTGTTTGCAGATCCGTGTGTCCGTCAACAACCTCTTGAACAGGCAGCCCGGTCAAGAGGCGCAGTTGAACCTGAAGGGTGCCTGGCCTCTAGGACGTTCGTTCGCGTGCAGACAAGAACGAACCTCTGCTGTGTTCGCTTCACGCCACATCGTACCCAGCGCAGCTGGCTGTATTGGTCACATGCTGACGCATCGCCAGCCGAGAGGCTTCGGCGTCTCCAGCTTCCAGCGCAGCTACAATAGCGCGGTGTTCTGACAAGGATGCGCGCATTCGGGCCGGGTCGGTGATTGGGATCGGCTGGCGTTGGGTTTCAGTAACGAGTTCGCGAACCTGGTTATAAAGTCCTGCAATCATTCGGTTCTTGCATTTTTGAGCGATTAAGTCGTGAAACTCCAGATCGGCCTCCACGTTGCTGAGAAAGTCTCTGCCCGACCAAGCCTGCTCCATTCGGCTGGTCAGCTCATTTAATTGCGCCAACTCATCACGCGAAAGGCGGCCAGCCGCGAATGCAGCGATTTCACCTTCCAAAACCAACCTCGTTTCAAAAACCTCTTGCAGAGAATGTTCGTCGGAGAACTTCCACTCAGACATGGTTCTGTTGGCCCCAGCCCCGACCACAAAGGTGCCTCGTCCGGCTTCCGTCTTGATCAGGCCTATTGTTTCCAATGTGAGCAAGGCTTCCCGCAACGACGCGCGGCTGATGCCGAATTTTTCCGACAATTCCCGTTGGGATGGGATTTTCTCTCCGCTTTTCAAGTCTCCGCTGAGGATCATTTCCTGCAGTTTACGGGCTATGCTCTGCGGAACGGGCGTACGTGTAAACATAAGTGCTTTCGTTTTGTCTCTGATCGGACTCTAGCGGTTTCTAAGCCGTCTTTGTCGTCTTTTTGCTGCCAATTGTGCATTCAGCATCATTTTTGGGCTTGCGCAGAAATGGATCGAATTGTTTATTGGTCTAACTGGTCAGACCAGTTAGACCAATAAACACCTTCCAGGGGAAATCAAATGTCATTTCACTCAATTTTTAAGGCCGCGGCGATCGCGGGGCTTGTAGCGACCTCTTCCATGACATCCGCTTCAGCTGCAGATCTCACGGTCGGCGCAAACATCGGCAATGTGCCGTGGGAGTTTCAGGATGAAACCGGGAAAACGGTGGGTTTTGAGGTGGATCTCGCGACTGAAGTGGCCGATCGTCTCGGCAAAACGATTGCTTTCGAAAACATTCCCTTTAACGGCCTTTTCTCGGCGGTTCAGTCCGGCCGGATCGACATGGCGGTTTCTTCGATCACCATCACCAAGAAACGTTTGGAATCAGTCTCTTTCGCACAGCCTTACTACGATAGTGATCAATCATTGACCGTGGCGGCAAGCAGCGGCCTCAAGACTGTCGACGACATGAACGGCAAGGTTATCGGTGTCGACACAGGGTCCACCGGAGACATCTGGGCGACGGAAAACTCCGACAAATATGGTTTCGCCGAAATCCGCCGTTATGAGGGCCTTGCACCCGCAATGCTGGACCTGACCGCAGGCCGAATTGACGGCTACATCAGCGACATTCCGGCCCTGCTCTACTACACCAAGGACAAACCCAATCTCGCCGTTGTGGAGCGGATCACCACCGGTGAACAGTACTCCATGATGTTTGCAAAGGACGCAGAGCTCGCAACCCAGGTCAATGACGTTTTGACCGAGCTCAAGAAAGAGGGGTACATCTCCGGCCTTCATGAGAAGTGGTTTGGCGCCCAGCCTGAAGAAACCACGTCCACAGTTTCAGTCCTGGAAATGCCGAAACTCTAAGCGCTACGCAGATGGGCGGCGCGAAACGGGCCGCCCAAACCTGACATCAAGTGTTCTTGAATCTTATCTCGGAAAACTCATGGATCTCTTCGAGACGTTTTTTAATGTTCCCGTGCTCGTTCGAACATTTCCGCTTCTCATAAGCGGCCTCATCGTGACACTACAAATTGGAATAACCAGCATTGTATCTGGCCTGGTTCTTGGTTTGGGCCTGGCTCTTGTGCGTATGTATGCACCCGCAGCACTGCGTCTGCCGGTCATGATCTACATCGACATTTTTCGGTCCATCCCGCTATTGGTTCTTCTGATCATTGTTTATTATGCCTTGCCGTTCATCGGGATCCGCTTGTCGCCCTTCCTGTCTGCGGTCGTCGCACTGACCCTTGTCTCCGGTGCATACACTGCAGAAATCTTCAGGGCTGGGATTCAGGCCATTCCGAAAGGCCAATTCGAAGCCTCGCGGGCGCTGGGTCTGTCGTACAAGGACATGATGGTTGACGTCGTTTTGCCTCAAGCAATCAAGATCGTCATTCCGCCGCTGACCAACAATTGCATCAACGTGATGAAAGATACAGCGTTGGCATCTGTGGTCGCCATGCCGGATCTTTTGAAACAAGCCACCCAAGCGCAGGCACTTGCGGCAAATCCAACGCCGTTGATCGGCGCAGCTATAATTTACTTGGCGTTCCTGTGGCCGCTTGTCACCCTCGTGTCGCGCTTTGAAAACCGGCTCAATCAGAGGGGCGCCTGATGCGAAACATCATCGAAATTGAGAACGTTGCGAAGTTTTATGGCGATTTCGCTGCGCTGACCGACATCGACCTGAACATCACCGAGGGCGAGGTTGTTTGTGTTATCGGCCCCTCGGGTTCGGGTAAGTCTACTCTAATTCGCTGCATCAACCTTCTGGAGACCTATGCGGAGGGCGGCACGATACGCGTGGATGGAATACCGGTAGAGGTGGGTCCAAACCTTGACCAGGTCCGGGCGGAAGTCGGCATGGTGTTCCAATCCTTCAATCTTTTCCCGCATATGAGTGTCTTGAAAAACGTCATGCTGGCACCGATGCGGGTCCGCAAGTCTTCGCCGAAGGACGCAAAAGCCAAGGCACTGGACCTCCTCAAGCGTGTCGGGATTTCCGAGCAGGCAGACAAGTTCCCCGGTCAATTATCTGGTGGCCAGCAGCAGCGTGTGGCGATTGCCCGGGCGCTTGCCATGGAGCCACGGGTTTTGCTGTTTGATGAACCAACCTCTGCCCTGGATCCGGAAATGGTCGGTGAAGTGCTGGATGTCATGCGCACCTTGGCAGGCACCGGTGTCACCATGATCGTGGTGACACATGAAATGGGATTTGCCCGCCAGGTCGCGGACCGGGTGATTTTCATGAACGGTGGCCAGATTGTTGAAGCGGGAACACCTGAACAGATCTTTGACGCCCCAAAAGAAGAAAGGACGCGCGACTTTCTGAGCGCAGTCTTGAACCACTGATAGAAGCAGCCTCATGCTGGAGCCACACATGCATACCAACCAACCACTGGACATTGCCTGGGTGCGGGAACAGTTTCCCGCGCTACGTTCGGATTGGGTCTTTTTTGACAACGCCGGCGGATCGCAAATCCTGAAACCGGCGGTCGACCGGATAAACGAGTTCCTGTATCAAAAAAACGTCCAAATTGGTGGGAGTTACGAGAGATCCCAAGCCGCTGCGGCTGCACTTATGGATGCCCGCAAAGCCGGACAGTTGCTCGTCAACGCCGCACGCCCGGAAGAAATCGTCTTCGGCCATTCCACTACTGTTTTGGTGCAAAACCTCGTCGAAGCCATGCGCCGGCAACTCGCCCCAGGAGACGAGGTGATTGTCACCAACGCAGATCACGAATCCAACATCGGCCCGTGGCGCCGGCTGGAGGAGTTTGGCGTTGTCATCAAGGTTTGGGAAATCGATCCCGCCAGTTTGACCCTTCGCCTGGAAGATCTTGATAAACTGATGGGGAACCGCACCCGTCTCGTCGCGGTTCATCATGTCTCAAACATATTGGGCGAAATCAATCCGGTGCGCGAAATAGCTGATTTCGTTCATGAGCGGGGGGCCCGGCTCTGTGTCGATGCCGTCGCTTATGCGCCGCACCGGGCTATTGACGTGCAGGCATTCGATGCCGACTATTATATCTTTAGCCTCTACAAGACTTACGGCCCCCATACCGCGGTGATGTATGGCAAATACGATCTCCTTTTGGAGCTCGACACGCTCTACCACTACTTCTACGGCAAAGAGAAAGTCCCTGGAAAACTCGAGGCCGGCAACCCGAATTATGAGCTCGCCTACTCGCTGACCGGCATCGTTTCCTATCTGCAGGAACTGGGCGAAAAATGCGCAGCGCGTGAAAACAGCACGCCGCGGGCGAAGATGGAAGCCGCGATGGCGGCGATGGCAGCTCATGAAAACGCACTCACAGAAAGGTTCTTGAGCTGGGCCCGCGGCCGCTCAGAGATCAAGATAATCGGACGTGAGACCATTGATTGCGGCACCCGCATCCCGACAATCGCATTTACAGTCGCGGGTTGGTCTCCAGAGGGCATTTGCCGGGAGATAGACCACGCGCGGATTGCGATCCGGCATGGAGATTTCCATTCCCGGCGCTTGATCGAAGAGCTTGACCTTTCAAAATCCGGCGGGGTCGTTCGTGTCTCCATGGTCCATTACAACACGCTAGACGAAATTGAGCGGCTGACGGATGCCCTTGACGCTGTCTTAGACGCAGGAGCGACAACTGCGGCTGATCAGAAGGTGTCCGCATGAAAGAATTCACGTTCGACACGATCGTCCGGGGTGGCACAATCGTTACGGCTGCCGATACGTATAAAGCCGATATCGGGATCGACGGTGGGGTGATCGCGGCCATCGGGGCGGATTTGCCAAGAGGTGAAACCGAGATCGATGCCACCGGGTTATTGGTCATGCCTGGGGGGATCGACAGTCACGTCCATATCTCCCAACCGTCCGGCGACGGCATCGTCATGGCCGACGACTTTGAAAGCGGAACCAGATCTGCCTTGCTCGGCGGCAACACCACCGTCATGCCGTTTTGCTTGCAGGAGAAAGGTATTTCGCTCCGGCAAGCACTCAGCGCCTATCACGACTTGGCGGATGGGCACTGTTATACGGACGTCAGCTTTCACATCATCGTATCCGACCCGACCCCTCAGGTTCTGGGTCAGGAGATGCCAGCACTAGCCGAAGAAGGCTATACATCCATCAAGGTCTTCATGACCTATGAGGGGCTCCGGTTGAGAGATGATGAAATCCTGGCGACCCTTGATGCAGCCAAACGGTCCGGCCAGATCGTTCTTGTTCATTGTGAAAACGAAGATGCAATCCGATATCTGATTGGCAGGCGTGAGGCCGACGGGGATACGGCACCTTATCATCATGCCACCTCCAGACCGATTGCGGCCGAGCGTGAGGCCACCCATCGCGCCCTCTCCCTCGCGGAAATCGTCGATGTGCCCATCGTCATCGTTCATGTCTCGAACCGGCAAGCCATGGAGGAGATCTCAAGGGCACGGGCACGCGGGCAGAAAATCGCCGGTGAGACTTGCCCACAATATCTGGTGCTTACGGCTGATGATCTCGACCTGGACGACTTTGAGGGCGCAAAATACGTTTGTTCCCCACCGCCGCGTGACAGACAGAGCCAGGAGGCATGCTGGACCGGTCTGGAAACAGGTGTGTTCGACCTGTTTTCCTCCGACCACTGCCCCTTCCGGTTCGATGACCCGGCAGGCAAGATGAATGCAAAAGGACAACAGTCATTCCGCTGGATCCCGAACGGTATTCCAGGTGTAGCAACGCGGCTGCCGATCCTGTTTTCCGAAGGCGTAAAATCGGGCCGGATTGATCTCAACCGGTTCGTTGCACTGACGTCGACCAACCACGCAAAACTCTACGGGATGTATCCGCAAAAGGGGACGATTGCGATTGGATCGGACGCCGATCTTACATTGTGGGACCCTGAACTTAAACGCACCATCACGAATGACGACCTGAAACACGGTGCGGATTATACACCCTATGAAGGCATGGAGATCACCGGCTGGCCGGTACGTACCCTTTTGCGTGGCAAACTCGCAATGGAGAAGGGCGAGCTCATGATGGACAAGGGATACGGTAAGTATCTTTCACGCGGTCGCGGTCAGGTATGAGTTTCAACCTCATTCATTGAGGCGATCTGATAAATCGCCCGTGAACCGCTCGACTTGGTCCTATGGAAGCCCCCTTCTACCGCCTGGCGAACTGACTGCCGACCCATGGCATCAATCAAAAGCCAGCAATAAAGACCGAAATTGTGCCGCATGTTGCATCATGGGATCTTCGGATCCGGGTTTTCCGTGTGGCCGTCAACGGCAATTGCTTTTGGCGCTGCCAAGTCATTGGTGATGAACATGTAAGCCAGATCCAGTTCACTCCATTGATAATGGCGACCCTGGTCATTTGCCTCATGTGAGTGATCACCACCAGCGTCAGTTTCAGAGCTGGAAGAAAGGTCCGGTACAATTTCTCACCAAGGTAAATTCCAAGCTTCAGATTTACCATCGACGGAAACATGCATGTTTCTGCCAAAAGCACAATCAGAATGTAGGCGACAAGGAACTCTGGGAACGAGATTAAACTCAGCGTGACCAGATTTACGGACCGGTCAAACAGGGCCAATATGCCAAGCCCGAGGCGCTTGGCGATCAAGGTCGGCACGAGGAACAATCAACCAAGAAATAAAACTACCTGCAAGAAACTCTTTCAAAGGGCCTGCCCCCGCGCTCCACTCTGGTCCGCATTGGATCTTAAGCAAGTGCCTTTGTCGGCAAGTCCGTCCCGTCGACACAGACACCCAAAAAACTCTGGATGAGCCGCAGGTCTTTTTTGTCCCGGGGGATAACGACACAATCCCGGTATTCTTCCGGCATTTCCTGCACTGGTATGGCGACCAGATTGTCTGATGGATAGAGGCTGTTTTCCAGAAGGAGTCCGACGCCAAGACCATGCAGCAAAGCTTCCTTGACCATGGGAAAAGTCGTGGTTTTCAGGATGCGCTGGAACGTCAGACCGTGCTTTTTGATCTTTCGATTGGCAATTCGCTGTGTCAGCGATCCGTCCTCGGGCAAGACAAGTGTTTCCGTTTGAAGGTCAACAAGCGAAAGAACCTGCTTTTTCGCCAGCCGGTGATCAGCCCGCATGTGTACCATGTATTTGGATCGCCTAAGCTCATGGGTCACAAGTGCCGGGTTTTCCTGAGGTTCGGTGACAATCGCCATATCCACCTGACGCTCGTTCAACAGCGTCATGGCCGTGGTCCAGTCATAGAGCGTGAAATCGATCTGAACCTTGGGATAGAGCTCTGCATACCGGGCAATAATGGGCATCGCAGGCCGTGGTGCGTTGGCGATCAATCGAATACTGCCGTCCGTTAGAGCGCTGTAGTCGTTCACTTTTTCCGTCACCAGTTGGTCCAGCGTCGCCAATCGGTCGGTGATTGAAAACAGCTCTATGCCCGCACGCGTCAGCTCCAGACCGTCGCGGCGCCGAATAAACAGCTGGGTCCCCATCAGGTTTTCCAGTTTGGCCACATGCTGGGTTATAGACGACTGCGTCACATTGAGCGCGCGCGCAGCGCGGGAGAAACTGCGTTCCCGCGCAACATAGGTAAAAGCCTTGATTTGGTAGGGACTGGGCGAAGCGTTCATGACAGTTCCATGTTGTCTGCATGAAACACGATAGCGCCCATTAGCAACGCTAATATTACGTCACAGATGGTTCAATCACGCTCGCTACGGTGATCGCAACTAGAGGGGCGATCATATGGCGGCCATTTCCTTAAAAGCGATCGAAAAGAGTTTCGGCGACACGTCGGTTCTTGAAGGGATCAATCTCGACATCGCACCGGGAGAGTTCCTGACGCTTGTCGGACCATCTGGATGCGGGAAGTCGACCTTGCTCCGGATTTTGGCCGGACTGGAAGCACCAAGTTCTGGTGACGTTCTGATCGACGGCCGGAAAGTCAACCAGGTACGTCCCGCTGACAGGAACCTAGCGATGGTCTTCCAGTCCTATGCACTCTATCCGCATTTGACCGTCGGCCAGAACATGATGACGCCCTTGCGGCTCCGGGACTTATCGTTTGCCGAACGGCTTCCTTTCGCCGGCCCGCTGCTCGCAAAGTCCAAGTACAAGACGCTTTGGGCGCAGGTGGCCGAGACGGCGAAAATTTTACAGATCGATCATCTTCTCGATCGCAAACCCGGCCAACTCTCAGGCGGTCAAAGACAACGTGCAGCTCTGGGCCGGGCGATGGTTCGCAAACCGGCCGGCTTCCTAATGGACGAACCTCTATCCAATCTGGACGCGGCGCTGCGCATTCACATGCGCTCAGAACTGGCCGAACTTCATCGATCCCTTGCAACGACCTTCGTTTACGTCACGCATGACCAGGCCGAAGCTCTGACGATGTCAGATCGGATGGCAGTTATGATGGATGGCAACATCCTGCAGCTCGGCACGCCAGACGAGATTTACAACAATCCGAAGGACATCCGGGTTGCAGAGTTTGTTGGAGCGCCGAAGATCAACCTCTTGCCCGGGCACCTGGACAGCAATGGCCACGCCCGCTGCGGCGATGTTGTCTTGACGCGGGTCGCAGCAACCTCCTCAGACAAAATTACGATCGGACTGCGCCCGGAACATTTGAGCCTCTGTGACGACACGGATCCGGAGGCTTTGAAAGGCCGAGTGGTTCACAAG
Source organism: Roseibium sp. (assembly GCF_965276855.1). Taxonomy (GTDB): domain Bacteria; phylum Pseudomonadota; class Alphaproteobacteria; order Rhizobiales; family Stappiaceae; genus Roseibium. The sequence goes on along the minus strand of NZ_OZ255700.1, from coordinate 3,783,760 downwards.
GAAAACCTCGGCGCCGATATCTACCTACATATAAGTATGAAAGATGGCGCGCATCGTCTCGTGGTCCGCGCGGCGCCCGTAGATGGTGTTGCCGTGTCCATTGGTCAGGACGTTGCCTTCAAACGGCAACACGGTGCCGCCATGATCTTTGCAGCCGGCGGCAAACGTATCGGCCTTGATAACAACGCCGGCACCACCGTTGCGGAGGTGGCGTAATGCCCCGCTCCAAGGCGCACTATTGGTTTGTCGGCCCTGCCCTTTTCCTGATGTTTGTCATTTTGCTTCTGCCGATTGGCATCGCATCCATCATGAGCTTTACGAATTACAGCCTGGGCAATTCCGGCGCTGAATTTGTTGGACTTGAAAATTACGAGAAGATCTTCACCCGTTCCACCTATGAAAAGATGTTTGGCGCAACCTTCCGCTATGTCTTTGTGGTTGTTCCGCTTTCCGTTGGACTGGGGCTCGGCGCCGCGCTCCTCATCAATTCGACCAAGCGGTTCGGTGATCTTTACAAGACCATCTACTTCCTGCCCGTGATGGCTGCGCTGATTGCGATGGCCATCGTTTGGGAGTTCGCCTTTCACCCGACCATCGGGATCGTCAATTCCACATTGGAGCGCGGTTGCGGAACTGTTCTGGAAGTCTGGGGTTGGTACGCACACGGGTGTGAGCGTGGCTTCCCGCTCTGGCTGACAGACCGCGACTATGCCATCTGGACAGTCGCCTTCATTGGGGTCTGGCAAGGCTTTGGCTTCAATATGGTGCTCTACCTCGCGGGTCTGACCTCTGTGCCGCGTGAGCTTTACCAAGCGGCCGAAATGGATGGCGCAAAGTCGGCCTGGGACCGGTTCCGGCTTGTCACATGGCCGATGCTTGGCCCGACCACGGTCTTTGTCGTCACCATTTCGTTCATCCGCTCATTCCAGGTCTTCGACACAGTCGAGGCGTTTTACCCGCAAGGCGGCGGACCGTCGAAATCGGTCTACGTGATGATGTTTGCCATCTACGAAAAAGCGATCCAGCAAAACCTCATGGGAATAGGCGCCGCCATTACCGTCGTCTTCCTGGCTTTCGTCATGTTTCTGACACTCATCCAGCGCTGGCTGGTGGAAAGAAGGGTCCATTACACATGAGCGACGCAGCTCTTTCCTCTTCCACCACGCTTGGCCTGCCGGCCTTCCGGTTTTCAGCAACAGAAACCCTGAAGCATGTGGTCCTGATCTTCGGCAGCCTGATCGTGCTGCTGCCCTTCTACGTGATGGTCAGTTACAGCTTTAAAAGTCCGGCTGAAATCATGCAAAACATCGGTGGGTTCTTCGGCGCGCAAGAAGCGTTCCGCGACGACTACTGCATCAAGCTCGGCAAGGATGTCGCCGACTGCATGGTGACCCCGATCATTTACAACTACACCACAGCTTTTGAGAAAGCACCGCTCATCCGGTACCTCCTCAACGGCGTGATCGTTACGGCGTCCATCTTTTTCATTCAGGTCCTTGTTGCACTGCCCTGCGCCTATGCGCTGGCGAAACTCAGATTCTGGGGGCGCGAAGCTGTCTTCGGACTGGTTCTGTTCTGCCTGCTTATTCCAGTCCATGCCATCGCGCTGCCGCTCTACATCATGCTGGCCAAAGTGGGGCTGACCAACACCTATGCCGCGCTGGTCATTCCCTGGACCATTTCCGTGTTCGGCATTTTCCTGATGCGCCAGTTCTTCATGACCGTCCCCGATGATCTGATCGACGCCGCCAGGATGGACGGAATGAACGAGTTCTCGATCATCTGGAACGTCATGTTGCCAACCGCGATCCCTGCCCTCTTGGCCTTTGCGATCTTCTCGGTCGTTGCGCATTGGAACGATTACTTCTGGCCACGGATTGTCATCACCGGCGACAGATCTCTGTTCACCCCACCGCTTGGCTTGCGCGAATTCAAGGGCGACGCGGACGGCGACAACTTCGGCCCGATGATGGCGACCGCCACGATCATCGTGGCGCCGCTGATCGTGGCCTTCCTGATTGCTCAGCGCCGTTTCATCGAAGGCATCACGCTCAGCGGGATGAAATAGACCAAAGAGCTCAAAAACATGCGGGGCCGCCCAAGGGCAGCCCCATCACCGAAATCCCGCGAGGGGATCAACCGGGAGCGGACGAGTTTGGCGACCAGCCACTCCCACGGCAACAGACGGAGAGTTCCATGAAAAAGACCCTCACCGCAATAGCACTACTGCTGGCAGCCTCCGCTGCGCATGCAGACGACAAAGTAACGATCGAATTCGCTTACCCGTATTCCCATCTTTTTGATGTGACCTACGAGAAAATCCTGCCGAAGTTCAACGAACAGTTTCCGAACATCGAAGTGAAGATCCGGGCAACATACGAATCTTACGAAGACGGCACCAACACCATCTTGCGTGAAGCGGTTGCCGGCACGCTCCCGGACGTCACCATGCAGGGTCTGAACCGTCAGGCAATCCTGGTCGAAAAGGGCATTGCCAAGTCGCTCGAGCCTTTCATCCTCAAGGAAGAGACGTTCGAAAAAGACGGCTACCATGATGCCATGCTGAAGCTCGGCACGTTCAACGATGACATCTACGGCCTGCCGTTTTCTGTCTCCCTGCCCGTCGGTTACTACAACATGGATGTCATGGCGAAAGCCGGGATTACGTCTGCAGCCGACCTGCCGAAGTCCTGGGATGAAGTTGTTGAGGTTTGCGGCAAACTCCATGAGGCAGGCGTCAAAAATCCGATGTTCTGGGGCTGGAACATCACCGGCAACTGGTTCCTGCAGGCTCTGATGTGGTCGCAGGACAAAGCCACAATGGAAGGCAATGCGTTCCAGATTTCTTCCGACGAAGGTCTGAAGTCACTGGAAACCATGAAAGGCATCTTCCGCGGCTGTGACATGCAGAACATTGAGTGGAAGGCGGCTCTTGCGTCCTTTTCCGCTGGTGAAATCGGCATGATGTTCTGGTCGACATCTGCACTCGGTGCCGTTGAGCGTGCCAAAGGCGATTTTGAGCTGAAGACCAACGAATATCCGGGCATCGAAGCATCTGGCCCGAAAGGTCTGCCAGCCGGCGGCAACGCGGCCATGCTGGTATCTTCTTCTGAAGATCCGAAGGTGCTGAACGCTGCCTGGGAATGGCTCAAGTTCATCACCTCCGGTGAAGGCGCTGCCGATGTTGCCCGGACAACAGGTTACATGCCGCCGAACAAGGCTGCCAACGAAGTCATCTTGGCGGGTTTCTACCAACAGAACCCGAACAAAGAGACCGCTGTCCGCCAGCTGCCACTGCTGCGCGACTGGCAGGCTTACCCGGGTGATAACGGCTTGGCGATTACTCAGGTCATCTACGACGGGATCGAAGGCATTGTGACCGGCGAATTCGACGACATGGCCGAGCTGCAAGAACAGCTGGACGAAGAAGTTTCAGATCTTCTGCCGTCCAACTGATCAACCTTCCTTCTTGCGCCGCCCGGTCTACCGGGCGGCGTTTTTCATCACAAAAACAATCCAAGGAGGAAGACATGAAACTTCTCCAACTGACGGACATTCATTTGACCAAACCGGGGGACACGATTGCCGGACGAGATCCGAATGAGAACTTCCGGAAAGCCCTTCGTCATGCCATATCCCATCATCCCGACGCTGAAGCCATTTTCATCACCGGCGACCTCTCTGACTGGGGCGACAAAGACGATTATCTGCGCCTGAAAGCAGAAATCGCCGAATGCCCTCTCCCTATTCATTTATGCATTGGCAATCACGACGAGCGGGACGTTTTTTTATCTGTTTTTCCGGAAGGCGCGGACGAAAACGACTTTGTTCAAAGAGTTGTTCCACTGAGTGAAGGCACGGCAATTCTGTTGGACACCTGGGGACCGGATACCCATGCCGGTTTTTATTGCTCCAAACGGCAAGACTGGCTCGATCGGGAGCTTTCCAACGCCACGGCCCCGGTTTTCCTGTTCATGCACCACAACCCTGTCCCGATCGGCATTGCGCCCATGGACAAGATCATGCTCCAGGACGCAGACGGGTTTGGCAAAGTCGTTTCCCGGCATGCGGCCAAGATCCGGCATATTTTCCATGGGCATTGCCATCTGCCTCTGGCCGGTTCTCTGCACGGAGTTCCCTTTAGTGCACCGCGCGGTACCAACCATGCCGGATGGCCGGACTTTGCCAATAAGGGCAACCTCGCAGGATCGGACCTGCCGGAGAGTTATGCGGTCGTCCTCGCAGAGGAAACTTCCACCATGATCCACATGATCGAATATGGATATGAGGGCACCGTTCGCCGAGAAGGGTCTCCCGATTACGCAGACTGGGATCGCCTAACCATGGTCCGTTAGCGCGCCTAACCAAGAGAAATAGTACCAGCGGCCGTTTGTCTTGCTGAAGTTAAACGGCCACTCTTTTGCGTTGCGGACCAACAGCCGTAAATTGATGGTGTCACCAACGTGCCCAAAACGTGCGACAGGAAAGCATTTGCGGTCCCGGCAGTCTCCATAGCAAGATACCCTTCAGATCTTCGACAGCCAGAGCTGTTTAAAACATCAAGGGGAAATTCATGTTGCGGGCTCTGTCTGTCTTACTTCTCGTGCTTTTCACCTCCACGGCATTAGCTTGGGAGTTCCGCGCCAGCCGTGTTTGCGAATTGCTTCACAAGGATGAGACCGCGTCCGTTCGGGTTGTCTTCGACCCAGCTGTCCCGGAGTACTTCATCGCAATCACACCGAACCGCCCCTGGATGCCCGGCCCGGTTTTTTCCATGCGCTTTGATGGACCACTCTCAAACACCATCGCCACCGACCGGCACGTCATCACGCCGGTGGAGGAACGCTCACCGTTACCGATCGGGGCTTTGGCAATGTGTTGGATGGATTGGAATTCAACGCCATTGCCACCGCCATGCTGGGCGATCAGGCCGTCCAGATACCGCTAGATGGCGCAGCCCCCGAAGTCCGTGAGTTTCGCGCCTGCGCATCAGGATTGGGTGTCTGAGAGCGGCTTTTAAGCAAATAGTGACCAAACAGTTGGTCGCTCAAAAGGGCCAGACACCATTTCATTGGGACAAGAAGCTTGCTTACAACGGCACGCTTCCCGCCCCCGTTACCGATTTTTGCCAGTCTTGTTTCACGACGATGGTTTTTCAGACGTAGGCGGACCTTATTGACCCAATACAAACGCCGGCAGGTCCGAAGCTCAAAGCTAGCCTTCCACACGTCTGTCGATGCCGTGGCGGCGCATGCGTTCCCACAAGGTTGTTCGTGAGACACCCAGAAGCTTGGCAGCGTCCTGCAACCGGCCATCGGTTTCATCAAGGGCCCGCAAGATGTGGGTTCGTTCTGCCTGATCCCTGACTTCGGCCAATGAGGGGAATCCGAGAGAGCTGCGTGGCTGAGCAGTTGTTGGGCCACTAGACGCATGGCTTGCAGGCTGGAGGATGTGCGCGGTGTTTTCCGGAAACAAATCGAATGGCGTCAGCTCAGCGCCGCCCGCTAGTGCAACGGCGCGTTCAACGCGGTTCCGGAGTTCGCGAACGTTCCCGGGCCAATCATGCTGCTCGGCCGCTGATACTGCAGCAGCCGTGGCAGGTTTTGGAGCAATTCCCATGCGCTGCGCAGCGTTTGCGGCAAAGGCTGTGAGGAGCGGCGCCACTTCTTCCAGACGCTCGCGCAAAGGCGGAATGCGGATCGTCACAACGTTGATGCGAAACAGGAGATCCTCGCGGAACACGCCGTCTCTGACCGCCTCCTCCAGATCACGGTTCGTTGCGCACACGAGCCGGCCTTTGAAGGCAAGATCCTGTGTTGCGCCCAGCCGCCTGAACTGTCGCTCCTGCAACACGCGCAGAAGCTTTAATTGAAGTTCCGGTCCCGTATCACCGATTTCGTCAAGAAGCAGCGTCCCTTCGCCAACACTTTCCAAAACGCCGATCCGCCTGTCATGTGCGCTGGTGAAGGCGCCTTTCTCGTGCCCGAAGAGCGTCGAATCTGCCAGCTCCGGCGAGAGTTGCCCGCAGTTCACGGCCTCGAAGGGGCGCGATTGTGCCGCGTTCTTGGCGTGCAGATACCGTGCTGCAATTTCTTTGCCGGTGCCGGTTTCTCCAATCAGCAAAACGGGCAAATCAATCCCCGCCAGGCGGTCCAGCATGGACCGCACGCCGCGCATGGAGGCCGAAAGTCCAAAGGTTGAAAACGGGTCATCCAGTTGCGGCGCAAGCGGGCGAAGCAGAAGCTCCTGAATGCGGCTGACAAGCTCATCCAGGTTGAAGGGTTTCGCTAGGTAATCCCTGGCGCCATCGCGCACGAGTTCCACGGCCTGATCGACAGAGCCATAGGCCGTCATGTAGACAATCGGTACCGCACCGTGCTGGCTGAGCACCTCCCGCAGCAAATCAGCACCGGACCCGTCCGGCAACCGAATGTCCGACAAAACAAAGCTCGGAACCCGTTTGCCAAGAAACTCGCGGGCGGCTGCCAATGTGGTGGCATGAACGACAGAAAACCCTTCCAGCACAAGCCGTTGTTGCAAGGAGGGTCCAAGGACCGGATCGTCTTCCACCAACAAAATCAGCTCAGACATTTTCCGCCTCGTCGGTGCGTTTTGGAATGGTGATGGTGATTACCGTGCCGCTTTGCGGGCGTGTTGAAATCGCCAGCCGGCCATTCACATCATCAATCAGTTGGTGAACCAGCCAAAGTCCAAGGCGCCGCGTTTGTGGCTTCTCCGGAGTGGTTCCGCCGGTTAGGACATTCAGGGCTTCTCCAGGTAGACCGGGGCCGCTGTCGGAGACCTTGATGGTGAGTTGCTCTTCGATCAGCTTGGACTCAAAGGCAACGGAACTGCCAACCGGAGTGGCGTCTATGGCATTCAAGAGCAAGTTGAGCACGATCTGGCGCACGGCTTCCGCGCTGGCCGGGTAGGTTTCCGCGAGCTCCGATTTAAAACTCAAGTCCACCTGTTTGGCGCGCACTTTCGGGTTGATCAAGGTCCGCAAGTCATTGAGATCGTCGGGCTTGAGATCTCTGTTGCCTTCCGGTGGCCGGTAGGTCGACAACATGCTGGCCGCCACATGATCAATGCTTTGTAGGCCCCGGTCAATCAGGTCAATCGTCTGTTCCCGTACAGCTTTGTCATCTCCGAACCGGCGCAGTGTCGATGTGGCCGCGCTCATCCCGGCAAGCGGATTGCGCACCTCATGCGCGAGCCCTGCTGCAAGGCGGGCCAGCGTTGCCTCCCGCGCATGTTTGTTTTCAGTTTTTGCGATCGCGTCAGCTCGTGCTTGAAGCTCGGCCCGGGTTCTCAGTGCATTTTGCAGACGGCCGATTTCCGTGTTCGCGGACACTGGATCAATCTCAGTATTTGCATCGTAAGAATCGTCGTCGAGAGCCTTGGTGAGATCATCAATGGGGCGCAGGCTGTATTGCGCGATAAAAAACGTCAGGATCGCCGCGAGGACAGAAAACGCGACATCCACGGCAAGAGCGACACGGCGCCGTTCTTCTTGCTCGGCGCGTTGCCATTCGAGATCAAAGGCCGCGCCAAGCTGGATCGTTGAGCCATCGCGCACGGGAAAAGACTGCACAATCAGTTGTTTGTTTGTCTCATCGACAATTTGGATTGCGGCTTCGTTTGGCGCCAGACTGCGATTGGCGTTGAGCCAGTCTTCAAGAGCCAGCTCAGTTGTTCGCGGTTTGGCACCATTTGCGGTATCATCCGGGTAAGAGGATGTTATCAAAATTGAGCCGTCCACCAGACAACAAACGGCAACAGCTTCGTTGCGCAAAGAGGGTTTGAACCGGGCAGAGGCCGCCAGCAAGCCTTCAATTTCCGATAGCGGACCACCGGTGACAAACGCTGGTGTGATCAGCCCGGCCAAGGTGTCGAGAAATGACCCGCCAACTTCGACGCGGAGCTCGGCTTCCCTGCGTTCCAGCTCTTGCAAACCAAAAATGGTCAGAACAACCGCAAACAGCATAACCACCGACGCCATGGCCACCGGCAGCCGCCAAACCAACGGCCAGGATCTCAGTTTTTTTGCACCCGGTCCGGCTAGGCCGGTTTTCTTTTGGTTTTCCGAAGGTGCGTCAGATGGCATATGGGGTCCAGCTAAAGAACAGGGATGGCGCTGCCGCCATCCCCTTGATGTTTTTCAAGAACGTTGAGCATCCTAATGCCAAGGACCGCCTTGGGCTAGGTCCAAACCAGAACGTCTCCCCGCCAATTTGGCGAGATCTTGTCCTGCCAGAAGGTTCCGTACCAACGGGTCCGCAAAGGTCTTGGAAGGTCCGGAAGGATCACCGCGACAGCATCAGAGACCATTTGTTCCGGCAACAAGGCATCATCCGGTGCGGTCAGTTCCGGGTCTGCGAAGACAACCAGTGTGTTGGCATCAGCAGCACGTTGCTCAATTTCCGCCCGGCTGGCGGCATCAACGTACCCAAACACCCGGAGTTCTGTGGCCGTCCACAGCCGCTCAACCAGCGCCAGGTCAAGGGCGCGCCAGACATCATAAGATCCATCGAACAACACAGTGACGGGACCGGCTCGGGGGACATCGACCGCGTAAAGCGTCGGCCCGGGGTGCATGCTGGCAACACGCAGCAATCCGTCGGGTTGCTTGGTGGCATGCGGCGTTGCAACGCCGACACCGTGGTCTGCCCATCCGTCCGTCGGCAGAACCAGAAACTCACGCACGTCGCCGACACCGGCCATTGATGCAGCCGCATCACCTTCCTCGTAGACGAGCTCTACTGAAACGCCGAGATCGTCTGAGAGCGAGCGCAGATCAGGCAGCCAATGACCGACCTTGTCGCGGATCAACCGCATCGTCTCGGTGCTGTTGTCTGTTGCATCCACATATCCAGTGTCCACAGCGACAACAGCGATGAGCGGGAGGTCTGTGCGTGCTGCAAATTCTGCTGCGCGGCGCGCGAGTTTCGGCGCGGCATCGCCAACTGCCGCAAAACGGACGCGCTCAGGCGCAACAACATCCTTGAGGGATACGAAACCCGATCTTTCAGCATCGCAGAGCACAGGATCCGCTGACACCGGCACTTCTTTTTCAATGTCTGCCTCAGCCGCCATTCCTTGCAGATCCAAGCGTTCAGCCTGCTTTTCAATCGGCTGCTCTGGCCGTTTCAAAACGTCACGCAAGGCATTGTCCGCATCTCCGATCCCGGCCAGCTCAGCGCCGGACAGGTACGCCGCCCGTGCCAGCAAATGACTTGCGACGGGAATTGTCAGGATCAGGAACAACAGGGTCATGCCGCCCATCATCGTTGAATCCAAGCTGGATTTGCTGAGCATGGTCCCGATCAGGACCAGACCAGCACCCAACGTGCCTGCTTTCGTTGCGGCGTGCATCCGCTGGAAAGGATCCTCAAAGCGCAGCAATCCGATCGTTGCGATCAGCAAGAAGCCAACGCCAACAAATTTCACCAAAAGGGCAATAAGATCAACCATCACGATGCCTCCTGCTGCGCGGCTTTGTTGGCTTTTTGTTTGCCATTGTCCCGGAAGCGGCCATCGGTGACTGCGACCTTGCGTTCCAGGAAAGCTGCAAATGCTGCCGTTGCGACAAAGGCGATCAGGGCCAGCGCAAATGCCACATCGAGGAATTCGGACCGGCCGGTGGTCAGCGCGGTCAAGGCGCATGCGGCCACGGCAAGACCCGTCAGCATATCAATGGCGACAAACCGGTCCGCATAGCTCGGGCCTTTCATGAGCCGCAAGGCGGTGAGCGCGAAAGCGCCGATGATCAACAGTACCAGAACCGTGTTGAGGGTCTCAGAAATACCCAAAATGCTTTCAGTGCTCATGCGACGGCTCCTTTCTTGGCTACAGTTTCGCGGGGAGCCGGTCCCTCGACGGCGCGAACGCGGGTTTCGAACGTGTCTTTGATGGAACGGATCACATCCTCGTCGCTTTCCCGGTCAAGGACATGAACATAGAGCGTCTTGCGATCATCTGAGATGTGCAGCGAGGTGGTTCCTGGTGTCAGGCTCACGATGTTTGCAAGGGTGGTGATCCCCATGTCTGTCCGCAGGTCGAGCGGGACCGCAACAATGGCCGGCTTCAATTTCTGCTTGTTGGACAAGACGGCGACCGTCACGTCCACTGAGGCTTTTACCAGCTCGATGATAAAGACGCCGCACAGAAGGCCGAAGGCGCCCAAACGCTTTGCAATGCTGATCATTGGTCGATCCTTTCAAGAGCAGCTTCACCAACCTGGGTCTCTTCACCGAAGAAGGCCGCGATGTAGACATCCGGTTGCGTGAGTGTGATGGAGGCTTTCTCCGCGAACTGAACGAACGGTTCGGCGTAAAAGCCAATCGTGAGCGTTATCGCACCAAGAACGGCGATTGGAGCGATCATCAGAACAGGGACCGGACGCGTTTGAGAACGCTCAATGCCCGGTGCTTTCCAGAACGCTTCCATCCAGATCTTTGTCATGGAGTAGAGCGTCAACAGACCCGTAAACAGGGCAACGGCTGCCAGCCACGCCATGTCGCCCTTGAACGAGGCGTCAACGACGAGGAACTTGGCCCAGAAACCCGACAGTGGCGGCAACCCTGCCAGCGACAGGGCAGGAATAAGAAAGAGCACCGCCAGCCACGGGTGGCTTTTCAGGAGGCCGCCAGATTTCTTCAGGTCGTCCGTCCCGCTTGCCTGACGAATAGCACCGGCCAGCAGGAACAAATTGGCTTTCACGATGATGTGGTGAACGATGTAGAACACCGCACCTGCGATGGCCAAAGGTGTGGCGATTGCAAGGCCCATCAGGATGTAGCCAATCTGCGAGATGATGTGGAACGACAGGATCCGGCGGATGTTCCACTGGACTGCAGCACCGAACACCCCGGTCACCATGGTGAGCGCTGCAACAACGGCGACGATTTCGCGGATCCCGGATTCCTCCACCGTGAAAAGCAGCGTGAACACGCGGAAAGCCGCGTAGACGCCGACCTTGGTCAGGAGACCTGCAAAGATCGCGGAAATCGTGAACGGTGCTGTGTGGTAGCTGGCCGGAAGCCAGAAAAACAGCGGAAACACGCCTGCCTTGATGCCAAAGGCACACAAGAACAGGATTGCCGCTCCAACCAGGCCAGGTGTCGGTTCAAGCGTTGGCAGGACCCGCGCAAGGTCGGCGAATGCCAACGTGCCGGCAGCCCCATAGAGCAAGCCGATGGCCATCAGGAACAAGACCGTGCCGAGGAGGTTCAGCAGCGCGTATTTGATCGCACCGTCGATCTGCGCTTTCGTGCGGCCAATCACCAGCAGGCCGAGGGACGTAATGAGCATCACCTCGAACCAGACATAGAGATTGAACAGATCTCCGGTCAGGAACGCCCCGTTCACCCCGGCGACCATGCCGAAGAAGAGCGGGTAGAAACCTGCACGCATGTGGATCTGGCGCATATCCCGAAGGCTGAAGATGCCAACGCAGAACGCGAGAACGCCGGTGATCATGACCAGTGCCGCTGCAAAGCGGTCTGCCACGAAGGAGATACCAAATGGCACGGCCCACGAGCCGAACTCAACGGCAAGGATGTCGTAGCGGAGCACAGCCATCGTGAGCAGGGCCGAGCAGACCACGATAACGCCAAGGCCGGCAATCGCGACAACGCGCTGGGCCTGAATATTGCGCCAGAGGATTGCTGTGATCGCTGCAAGTGTCAGCGGAACCAGCACCGGAAAGGCGAGAACAAGCAGATTGTATGATGTTTCTGTCATTTACCTCAGCCTTGTTTTGGAGCTGATTTTGCTGCGAACGGCGATCCGAGATCCTCTGCGTCATGCATCTGGCTCGTATCCATGGTGCCCAGCGACTTGTAGCCTTTCACGGCGAGCGCGACGGCATAGGCGGTGAGAGCAAAGCCAATCACGATCGCCGTCAGTACCAGCGCTTGCGGCAGTGGATTGGCGGCGTAACTGCCCAACACTTCCGCATCTTGCCGGATGATCGGCGGGGTGACCGAGCCAAGCCGGCCGGACAGGAAGATCAGCAGGTTGGCTGAGGCGGCGAGCAGGGCGACGCCCAAAATGATCCGCACGATGTTCTGTGCAAGGATCATGTAGATCCCAGCTCCTGCAACGATGGCGATGGTGGCCGCATAAACGTAGATCATGCCGACGCTCCTTGAGTTGAGATGTTGGATTTCGTGACATCGTCAGCAGCAGTGGTGGCGTCATCGCTGCCACTGTTTTGTTGTTGAACCCGAATGAGGAAGGCGAGAACGCCGCCGATCACTGTCAGGTAGACACCAATGTCGAAAAGATAGGTGGTGCCAAGCTTCAACGAGGTCACGCCGAGGTTCAGGTTGACCCATTGGTGTGTGAGGAAGGACTCGTTGATGATCGCGCCCGGGACGCCGGACAAGATGGCCAGGGTCAGACCGATACCCATCCATGCGACTGGATGCAGGAGCAGTCTCCGGCGTGCGAAGTCGACGCCCAAGGCCAGTGCAAGCACTGCAAACCCTGCTGAGGCTATCAAACCACCAATGAACCCGCCGCCCGGCTCGTTGTGACCGCGGAACAGAACCCACACGGATACAATGAGCATCAGGAAGAAGAACATCCGTGCCGTCGTCTCGAAGATCAAAGATGGCACGGCGCGGTTTGTAGCAACGCCCGCCTTTGCGGTTTTCGATGGTGGATTGCCGCCGGTCAGGACCGCCCAGGCTGCGATGGCCGCGAATGCGACAACGGCAATCTCTCCAAGCGTATCCAGAGCCCGGAAGTCGACCAGGATCACGTTGACCACGTTGCGGCCAAACGCTTCAGACAGGCTGGTGACGGCGTAGTATTCGGTAACCGTCGGATTGAACGGCTTGGCCGCAATTGACAGGAGCACGACAAACAACGCACCGGCAAAGACGGTCGACAACAGCGCGTCCCCTGTCCGCAGGTCAAACTTGGAATAGCTGCGAAGGCCATCGGCAATCGCTGGCATCTTGACCAGGACCGCAGAGACAATGACGACCAGAAGTGTCTCGACAAGGAACTGTGTCAGAGCCAGGTCAGGTGCGCCGTTCTTCAAGAAGACCAATGCAATGCCATAGCCCGAAAGCCCCACGCCGACGAGTGAGACGACCATCGAACGGGAGATCGCCGCAACGATACCCCCAAGTGCGATGAGCGTACAAACGATCAAGAGGTACGGCCGGATTTCATCCGCAGCGAGTGGCGGCAGTGTGAGGCCCGCGGCTCCGGCAAAGGTTTCACCGGCGAGCACTGCGTAGGCCAGAGCACCCGTCACCACGGCAATGGTCACAGCGACATAGGTCCGCATCTGACCATTCTGGATTGTGCGCGTTGTGCTCTGCGCAAGGCTGAGGAGACCGCCGAAGATCGCGTCATAGCCCTTCTCGAAGGAAAAGCGATCGATGAACGACAGGCGCAGCATGGCCTCATGGATCGGTGTCCATTTCCAGACGAGAAGGCCGCCAATCAGAACGACCAGAGCGGACAGGCCAAGCATCGGTGTAATGCCATGCCACAGCTCGAAGGAGACGTAGAAGGGAGCACCCTGCAGGGCGACAGCCGCCGGCCCGACAATGAAGTACTGCGGGATATCTGCGAACAGGCCGAAGAATACGCCGAGGGCTGCCAGGACAACCGGTCCGGTTGTCATCCCGATCGTTTCGCCATGTTTCGGTTTTTCAGTGTAGGCCGTGGCTTTGCCGAAGAACGGACGAAGCGCGAAGATACCTGCAATTGCGACCAGGACTGAGTTCACCAGAACCGCAACAAACGTCACAACAGCCGCAAAGGACGAGTCAAGTTTGGCCTCGAAGACATATTCCTTGGCGATGAACCCAACGAACGGGGGCAGGCCGGCCATGGACAAGCTGGCGAGAATTGCCGCGATTGCGGTCAGTGGCAGCAGGCCGAAGAGTGCACCAAGATCCCGCACCCGCGTCGCTCCGGTCGCGTGAATGACAATGCCTGCACAGAAAAATAGCGCGGCTTTGTAGAGCGAGTGGGCGAGAATAAACCCTGCGATCCCGATCGAGCTTCCGGGGCCCTGAAGACCAATAAGCGTTACCAAGAGGCCGAGGGAGGCCACTGTCGAATACGCAAGAATGGCTTTCAAACCATCAGCCGAAGCGCCATCAGTGCAGCAACCAGCATCGTGGTCAGGCCAACGGCAACCATGATTACGATCACGGTCGGCGAGGCGCTCAAGATCGGGTCGAACCGGGCCAGCAAGAAGATGCCCAGCTTCACCATTGTTGCAGAATGGAGATAAGCGGAGGCCGGTGTCGGCGCCTGCATTGCATTCGGCAGCCAGAAATGGAACGGGAACTGCGCGGACTTGGTGAAGGCACCGATCAGGACCAGGGCGGCAATCACACCGAACCATGTGCTGTTGGTCACCAGACCTGGATTGCTTGTGATTTCAAGCAGCGAGAAGGTGCCGGCTTCCATACCCATGATGAGCAGACCGCCGAACAGCGCCAAACCGCCACCGGCGGTGATCACCAGTGACTGCAGTGCTGCCTTGCGCGCTTCAATCGAGGTGGAATTGAAGCCGATGAGCAGGAAGGACAAGAGGCTCGTCATTTCCCAGAAGACGAACATCACGATCACATTGTCGGACAGAACGGTACCGAGCATCGCGGCCATGAACATCAGGATGTAGCTGAGGAAGCGCCCCCTGTCGTCCGCGGGTTTTTCCGCAAAATAGGACCCCGCATAGAGAACCACCAGGGATCCGATGCCTGTGATCATCAAGGCGAACAACAGGGAAAACCCGTCCAGCCGCACATCGAAGTTGATGCCAAGCGATGGAACCCATTGCACCGTTTGGAGGATTGTCGGAACGCCCTCGCCATACGCCATGACAGGCACGTAGGTCATGAAGGCCACAAACAGGCCTGCTGGCAACAGTGCGGCGACGGGGCCGGCAGACTTGCCGAGCCGCGGCAGAACCAGGAAGCTGAGCGCAGCACCTAGAAAAGCGATCACCAGCAAGCTTGGAATGGCCTCTCCGGGCATCCAGCTGGCGATAGCAGAGCTATCAAGCGTGTTTGAAAACATGTTGGCACCTCAATTGATCGTCTCTCCGACGTCTGCAATTGCAGTGCCATTCAGTCTTATTTTGAAAATTCAATCAGTTATGCATCGACCGCTGTTAGCGACGTTCAGGCTTCCGAACACCATTTCGAGGCGCATGTTCGGAAACCTGAACACGCGTTTCCAATGTCAACAAGATGCAACGAGCACCGTCTGACATGACCTTTCAAAAACGCAACTCACTTATTGCTGGCCGGCTCTGGTAGGTCGCTGCTTAGCTCACTGCTTTCAGCTCAAGGTCGTCGTCGTACTCCGGACAGGCCAGAATGCGCTGATAACCTTTTGCATTGGCGGCCCACCGCGCCGCCTGAACCACCTATGCGAAGATCGGATTGATCAGGGACGCCAACACACCATTAACGCCGCGCTTCGAAAATCACGGAAGTTTTCGAACGCCAGCGCAGCTTTCTCGAACGATGAGATCGCCGTGAAGGAGATGTGTCTGAGCTGAGAGGGTGCGATTGGCCAATCGATCTAGCAAGAGGGACATTGCCTTTTCGCCAATGTGCTGGCGGGGTTGGCGTATCGTTGTGAGACCCGGCGTGAAATTGTTGGCAAAAGGAATGTCGTCGAACCCCAGAACTGAAAAGTCCTCCGGGACGCGGTATCCGCGCATCTGCAGTGCTGAAATCACACCGATGGCCGTATTGTCGTTGAAACAGAAAAACGCCGTCGGAAGGTCATCCTTAATGAACAAGCGCTCGACAGCTGCCCGGCCACTTTCCGCTGACCCGTCCCCCTCCAGGCGCCAATCTCGTAAGGAAACGGCGGATTCCCTCAAGCCCTTCTGATAACCGGAATGCCTGAGATCGCTGCGCACATCGGCAGGACCACCGGAAATGAAAACAATCCGGCGGTGGCCGAGAGAAATCAGGTATTCGGTCGCCATCTTTGCACTGGCGACGTCGTCAACACCGACATAACTGATATCGCCCCGGTCAACTGGCCGTTCAGTCGCGACAATCGGCGGAAGAGCTGTCAAAGGTGTTTGCGGTTCACCAGCAACGGGAATATGTCCCGTCAACAGAATGAGACCGTCTGCCATGCCTGTTGACAGGAACCGCAGATAGTTTTGCTCAAGACCCGTAGTTCCTTCGGTGTTACCGATAAGCACTCCGTACCCTCTGTCATTGGCTGCTTTTTCCAAGCCTGTGAGAATGCCGGCGAAGTTTGGATCGGCAATCGCAGAAGCCAGCACCAGGACCATCTGGGAGCGCTGCATCCGAAGGTTCTGCGCCATCGCGTTGGCGGTGTAACCGGTTCTTGCAATGGCCGCCGTTACTTTTTTCCGGGTACTCTCGGCAACCTTTTCCGGGGACCGGAGCGCACGGCTGACAGTCGCGATAGACACGCCCGCAAGCTTTGCGACGTCTTCTATGGTCGCAGGCCGGCTGCCCGGATCATCCATTATTTTACCCCGGTTTTGTTGCGGTGCGGCGTTTCAATAACCTCATGAAATTCCACACCTCTCTACGCTGTATAGGTTCTTCCATGCCCTTTGAAAAGGTTTACAATCCAAAATGTAAAGGTTTACATCACAACTGAAAACGTTTACATAACCTCATGACAGCGAGGCAAAAAAGAATACGGCTGTCTGGGAGGAATTCTGAGATGCAACACCATTCGCCCCCGATGGAGGCGGTGATTGAAGCCGTCAACATCAGCAAATCCTTTGGGCCGGTGCCAGTGCTGTTCAGCGTCAGCATGGACATCCGGGCGGGCGAGGTTCATGCGCTGATTGGCGAGAATGGCGCGGGCAAGTCGACCTTGATGAAGATCTTGTCCGGCTTCCACGACCCGACAACCGGTCACATCAAGCTCGACGGCACAACGACCGAACTCCCTCCCAATGGCGCTGCAGAAAAACTTGGCATCGTTCTGATCCACCAGGAACTCAATCTTGCAGAACAGATGACGGTCGAAGAGAACGTCTTTCTCGGCCGGGAACTGAAATCAAGAGGATTTCTGGACCGGGCGGGCATGAGATCTCTTGTCCAAAAGTACCTGGATGATGTCGGTCTTGACATCTCCCCTTCTGACCGAATTTCAGATCTCACAATTGCACAAAAGCAAATGGTTGAAATCGTCAAAGCTGTCAGCAGAAACGCACGCATCCTCATTATGGACGAGCCGACCGCCGTTCTGACGGAAGAGGAAACGGAAATCTTCTTCCGGCAAGTTCAGAAGTTGAAACAAACTGGTGTCGGCATTGTGTTCGTGTCGCACAAGCTGAATGAAGTTAAAGCGATTGCGGACCGGGTGACCGTCTTGCGCGATGGCCAATGGATCGACACGCGCCTGGCGAACGAACTGACCCCAGATGCCATGGCCCAGATGATGGTCGGCCGGGAACTCTCTGACCTTTATCCGCCGATGCACGAAGCGGATGTGGACGCAGACTTGGTCCTGGAGGTTCAAAATCTTTCAACGCCCGGCGCACACAATGTCAGCTTCAACCTGCGTAAGGGTGAAATCCTGGGGTTTTCGGGATTGATCGGGTCAGGCCGAACAGCGGTCTTTGAAGCCATATGCGGCTTAGCGCCTGTCGAGGGCGGCCGGATCCGGCTCTTTGGAACCGAAGTAAGCGCCCTGTCCGTTGCCGCAGCAAGAGACGCAGGGCTTGCCTACCTGACGAAGGACCGGAAGGAGAAAGGGTTGCTTCTGGACAAGAAGATGCAGCCCAATCTGACCCTGTTTGCCTTGCCGAAATTCATCAAAAACTTCACGCTCGACAGCACCGCTGAAGCCAATGCGCTCGAGCGCGCTATCCGGCGCTTCGATGTCCGGGCACGGGACCAGGAGATCGTTGTCGGAAAGCTCTCCGGTGGCAATCAGCAGAAATTGCTGCTCGCGAAAATCATGGAATGCGATCCGAAGATCGTTGTCATAGATGAACCCACCCGCGGGATCGATGTCGGCACCAAACAACAGATCTATCATTTCATCGCTGCGCTGGCAGCGGAAGGTGTTTCCGTCGTGGTGATCTCCTCGGAGATGCCGGAAATTATCGGAATTTGCCACCGTGTTGTGGTCATGCGGGAAGGCCAGATCACCGGAGTACTGACCGGAGATCACATCAACGAAAACGAAATCATGCGCTATGCCGCCGGGCTAAAACGGGAGGAACTCCATTGACCATGTCGAGCGTATCGGAAAACAACGCGGAAAAGACATCCAAGCGCATCTCGATTGACTTCAAGACGCTGGGGCCAGCATTGGCTCTTCTCCTGCTGTGCGTGATTGGTTTCCTACTCAACCCCGCCTTCGTGAGTGAAGGCAACCTGACCAACTTGCTGACGCGGTCAGCGTTTATCGGCATTATTGCGGTGGGCGCGACCTTCGTCATCACCGCTGGCGGGATCGACTTGTCGGTGGGCTCAATGGCAGCGGCCATTTCCGGCGTGATGATCATTGTCATGAACAATGCCGTTGAAACGCTCGGGACCGGTGTGCCAACTGTCCTGTTTGGGTGTGGCTTGGCGATCCTCCTCGGCATCGGCGCAGGCTGGATCAACGGTGCGCTGACCACCAAGGGGAAGATCGAGGCGTTTATCGTGACGCTGGGTACCATGGGGATCTATCGGTCTTTGGTGACCTATTTCGCGGACGGCGGCACCCTGTCGCTCAACTTCGATATTCGGGGCACGTACCGGCCGGTCTACTATGACAGTTTTCTGGGACTGCCGATCCCGGTCTGGGTCTTCATCGCGGTCGCCATCTGTGGCTGGCTGCTCTTGAACCGGACAGCGTTCGGACGCTACTGCACGGCTATCGGATCAAATGAAGCCGTCGCCAAGTACTCGGCAATCAATGTCGATCGGGTCAAGACGCTGACATACATCATCCAAGGTCTGTGTGTGTCCTTCGCGACCATCATTTATGTCCCCCGCCTTGGTTCTGCCTCAGCATCAACCGGCGTGTTATGGGAGCTGGAAGCCATCGCGGCCGTGATCATTGGCGGAACGGTCCTGAAGGGCGGTTACGGACGGATTGGCGGCACGATCCTGGGCGCGCTCATTCTTACCACGATCGGCAATATCCTGAACTTCACGGACATGATCTCAAACTACCTCAATGGAACCATGCAGGGGTTGATCATCATCGTTGCTGTGCTGCTGCAGCGCAGTGACTGGAAACTCAAAAAGAACGGCTGAGCACGGCCCATTAAATCCACGGAATAGGGACCCGTCCCCAATTTGAACCGGTTCGCACCGGACGGGAGAGGTGCGCCTTGAAGACAGCATCGGAGGAGGAAACAATGCTAGGAAGAAAAACACTGGGTGCGATGGCACTGACGGGGCTGATCGCCCTCAGCGGGACGGCAGCGGCAGAAGAAAAAATCAAGATCGGTGTCAGCTACCCAACACCGACCCACGCCTGGGCTGCCGGGATGAACTGGCATGCCGAGCAGGCCGAAAAACGTCTGGAGGCTCTTTATCCGGACGTGGACCTGATCCTCGTGAACTCTCCGGATCCAGGAGCACAGGCAAGTGCGCTGGAAGATCTCGTATCGGTCCATCAGATCGACGCACTTGTTGTTCTACCGTTTGAGTCCGAACCGCTCACCGATCCGGTCCTGAACGTCAAGAAATCCGGAGCCTGGATCACCGTTGTCGATCGTGGTCTCAGCCAACCGGGCATTGAAGACCTCTATGTTGCTGGCAACAACCCTGAGCTTGGCCGCGTGTCTGCCCAGTACATGAAGGGCCGCCTTAAGGACGGCGACAACATCGTTGTTTTGCGCGGCATCCCAACCGTGATCGACAACGAACGCTTTGATGCGTTCATGGCGGAAATCGAAGGCTCGGGTATCAACGTTCTGGATCACAAGCATGCCAACTGGAACCGCGATGACGGTTTTGAAGTCATGCAGGATTTCCTGTCCCGATTCCCGGACATTGATGCGGTGTGGGCACAAGACGATGATATCGCGATCGGCGTGGTCGCAGCATTGAAACAGGCAGGCCGTGACGGCAACGGCATGTTTGTTGTTGGAGGTGCTGGCATGAAGGAAATCATCAAAGGCATCATGGATGGCGATGAGCTGATCCCTGTAAACGTCCTTTACCCACCGGCAATGATTGCAACCGCGATGGATGCAACGGTCAACGCTTTCAAGTCGAATGGCCCTGTGGCCGGCCGGTACATTCTCGGGGCGACACTGATCACCCGTGAAAACGCAGAAAGCTACTACTTCCCAGAGTCGCCTTTCTAAGACGTCGCTTTGTGTGGGCCGGGGTTCAGTCACGTACCCCGGCCCTCAAACACTCTATTTCATTCAAGAGGTCGTCATGAAAACGATAAAGGGTCCAGCGCTTTTTCTAGCGCAGTTTGCGGGAGATGAGGCGCCGTTCCATTCCTGGGACGCAATTACGAAGTGGGCCGCCGATTGCGGATACAAGGGGGTACAGGTCCCAAGTTGGGACGGCCGGCTCATTGATCTGGAAAAAGCCGCCAGCTCGAAGGGATACTGCGACGACTTTGCCGGACAAGCCCGAGAGAACGGCGTTGAGGTCACCGAGCTTTCAACCCATCTGCAAGGCCAGCTCGTGGCCGTCCACCCTGCCTATGATGCAGCCTTTGACGGTTTTGCAGCTCCGGAAGTCCGCGGCAATCCGGCCGCGCGCCAGGCCTGGGCAGTGGATCAGGTCAAGCAAGCCCTGACCGCCAGCCGCAATCTTGGAATCACCGCGCATGCGACGTTTTCCGGCGCTCTGGCGTGGCCTTACATCTATCCCTGGCCACAGCGACCAGCAGGCCTGGTACAGACCGCATTTGACGAACTTGCCAAGCGCTGGCGGCCAATTCTGGATTATGCGGACGATATGGGCGTCGATGTTTGCTACGAGATCCATCCGGGCGAGGATCTTCATGATGGCGCAACGTATGAGATGTTCCTGGAACGCGTTGACAATCATGCCCGCGCGAAGATGCTCTACGACCCGTCGCACTACGTGCTTCAGTGTCTCGACTATCTCGACAACATCGACATCTACAAGGACCGGATCGGCATGTTCCACGTTAAGGACGCCGAGTTCAATCCGACCGGCCGCCAGGGCGTTTACAGCGGCTATCAGCCCTGGGTTGACCGGGCTGGGCGGTTCCGCTCCTTGGGCGACGGGCAGGTCGACTTCGGCGCCATCTTTTCCAAGATGGCAGCCAATGACTTCGACGGCTGGGCGGTCGTCGAATGGGAATGTTGCCTGAAGCACCCGGAAGACGGTGCCCGGGAAGGCGCGCAATTTGTTGCCGACCATATCATCCGCGTCACTGAAAAAGCCTTTGATGACTTTGCCGACGGCGGGACCGATGACGCGGCCAACCGCAAGATGCTGGGCATTGAATAGGAGCACGACATGGCCATTGAAGGAACAGAAGTCACATTCCAGCGCCCAATCCGCCTCGGCATGGTCGGCGGCGGCAAGGATGCGTTCATCGGCGCAGTTCACCGGATCGCAGCACGGCTGGACAACAGTTTTGAACTGGTCGCAGGCGCCTTGTCCTCAACACCGGACAAGGCCATCGCGTCCGGGCAGGCTCTCGGCCTCAAGGAAGACCGGATCTATAGTTCCTTTGAAGACATGGCCAAACGGGAGGCCCGGCTGAAGGACGGGATCGAGGCCGTTGCCATCGTGACGCCGAACCATGTTCACTATCCGGCTGCCAAGGCATTCTTGAAGCGCGGCATTCACGTGATCTGCGACAAGCCGATGACCTCGACGCTGGCAGACGCCAAAAAGCTGGCCAAGGCGGCCGCAGCCTCACCAGCTCTATTTATTCTCACGCACAATTACACCGGCTATCCGATGATCCGCCAGGCGCGGGAGATGGTTAAAAACGGCGAACTTGGAACAATCCGGGTCATACAGGTCGAGTACCCGCAGGATTGGCTGACGGTCGAACAGCACAACAAGCAAGCCGACTGGCGTACGGATCCTGCCCGGTCAGGTGCAGGGGGTGCAACTGGTGACATTGGAACGCATGCCTACAATCTGGCCTGCTTTGTGACCGGCCTGCGGGCTGAAAGCCTTGCCGCCGATTTGCAGTCCTTTGTTCCGGGCCGGCAGGTTGATGACAACGGCCACGTCATGCTGCGCTTTGACGGCGGGGCGCGCGGCATGCTCTGGTGTTCACAGGTCGCACCGGGCAATGAGAACAATCTCAAGCTCCGGGTCTATGGCGACAAGGCCGGAATTGAATGGCATCAGGAAAATCCGAACTATCTGCAGTACTCGCCGTTCGGAGAACCAGCAAAGCGCCTGACAAGAGGCGGCGCGGGCATGCTGGAGAGCATCGCGCCCACCACACGGATCCCGCCCGGACATCCGGAAGGCTATCTGGAAGGCTTTGCCAACCTCTACCGGGAAGCTGCCGACGCAATCAGGGCACACAGGGAGGGCAAGAGCACGCAAACACTGCTGCCCGGGATCAAGGAAGGCCTCGCAGGCGTGGAATTTGTCGACGCATGCGTAAGATCGTCAGCCAGAAATACAGTCTGGGTGAAGCTAGGATGACGTCTGAACGTTAGGGGAACCCGTCTCCCAGATCCCAGAACAAGCCTGTCATCATCTCCAGCCCTTCTTTCATCAGATGAGGCAGGACGTGTTCGTTGGGGGCGTGCTGGGAACAGCCGGTGTAGCTGTGTGGAACCCAGAGCGTTGGCATGCCGATGGTGTTGAGAAAGATGTCGTTTGGCAGGGAGCCTCCGGCATTCGGGATGACTGTGACCGGTTTTCCAGTCGTCTTTTCAATTGAAGTGACAGCCCAGGCTACAGCCGGATGTTCCGGATCGAGCCGTGAAGCACGCAGCATCGACATCCGGGCCGGTTCAACCGAGATGCCAACAAACCCTTGGTCCTTCAGATGCTGGCGGATCAAAGGCAGGAAGGTGTCGGGGTCCGTATCCACCACAAAGCGGATCTGGCAGATGGCTTCGGCAAAGGGGGGAACAGCGTTTTGAGGTTTCTCCGGATCCCCTGCAATGAAGGAGAGGACTTCAAACGTGTTCCAGCCGAAGACTTTTTCCGCGCCACTTAGGCCTGGCTCTCCCCACCAGGGATCAATCTCCGGATCATCCGGCCCGGATGTGACTGTCACCTTGGCAAGTGCATCGCGCACGGAATTCTTGATATGGGCAGGTTTCAGGCCGGGATGAAGGATCTCGCCGTTTCGACTGACCAGGGTCGTGAGCGCATGCATGAGCACAATGGCTGGATTGGCCAGCAGTCCGCCCCAGTTGCCGGAATGGTGTCCACCTTCCCGGTATTCCAGACGAAACCTCAGGTTCAGACCGCCTCGCGTACCAAGCTTGATA
Source organism: Roseibium sp. (assembly GCF_965276855.1). Classification (GTDB taxonomy): domain Bacteria; phylum Pseudomonadota; class Alphaproteobacteria; order Rhizobiales; family Stappiaceae; genus Roseibium. Next base: position 3,760,353 of record NZ_OZ255700.1, on the reverse strand, counting down.
TCCGGAGCGTCTGCCGAAAACCGCGGACCGTCCGATGCAATCAGCAGATCGGCCGCCAGCATGTCCCGGTTGTCCCGGCAAAATTCATAGAGCCCTGGCGAGCCCATTTCTTCTGCCATCTCGATCAGAAATGTGGCGTTGTAGCCAAGACGACCACGCGTTTCGATCACATTGCGCATGGCTTCCATATTGATGGCATGCTGCGCCTTGTTGTCGGCAGTGCCGCGGCCATACCAGCGGGGGCCGGACGGGGTTTGCGCAACATCCAGCGTCCAGGGATCCCGGTCCTCGCTCCAACGGCCTTCTTCCCCAGGAACCGTGTCCCCATGCCCGTAGCAAAACAGTGTGGGCAGGTTCGGGTCTTCGATCCTCTTGGCAACAAGAAAAGGCGCCCGGTCGAGCATTCCATTTGGGTGAATATCGACCGCAAATCCCATAGCCTCAAATCGCTTGCGCATCTCAGCATCCAGATAATGCATTAGGTCAGGTCGGTGCTCCTCCTCCCGGCTGGATGTTTGGATAGCGACCAGCGCAGTTAGTTCTTTTTGAAAACTGCCGTCTTCGAAACTCTTCGCCGCCGCCCCAATCGCTGCATTGCGTTGTGTCATGCCTAATCCCTTGTCTGTATCTCTTTGTTTGCAATTGTTCGTCGTGGCTGATCGCTGGTTAAACGGCCTCTGAATAGTCATCGGCCGGTGTGGTCGATTTGATGTACTCCATAAACTGCTGGGCAAGCTCTGACGGTTGGCGCCCCGCGGGCAACACGAAGCTGGTATCATAAGTGATCGGTGCATCGAATGGCCGGACAGAGATGTTCGGTACACCAACAGAAAGTACGGGAAAGGGATTGAGTACGGTCACACCCAGTCCTTCACGGACAAGCTCCAGTGCGGCCATGTTCGTCGCCGTTTCCGCAACCGTCCGGGGTTTGACACCAGAGCGGGCAAACAACTGTTCGGTGATCGCCCGGGTGCCGAGCCGCCTTAGAAACTCGATCAACTCCACGCCTTCCAGATCGGCGGGAGTGACGATTTCCTTCGCTTCAAGCGGATGTCCTTTGGGCATTGCGCAAACCACATGAGAGCGGAGCCACGGCACGAGAGTGACACCAGAGCGCTGGATCATCGCGCTGGTCAGTCCAAGGTCATAACGCAGATCCAGGATACCGGAGACCAGCACATCCGTTGCCTGAATATCCAGCTGCAGGTTCTTGCCCGGGTTCTGTTTCAAAAACGCAGCCACTCTTGTGATGATGAAGTTATGGGCAAGTGTGGGCGGAACAATGAGGCGCAGGGGCTCTTCATCTGCCTCCGCCCATTCCGCGCCTTCAATCAGAGCGAGCGTTTCAAAAAGCGGATCAAGCTGCTCGTTGAGCCTGAGCGCCGCGGCGGTCGGTTCGATTTTGCCGGCGCGCCGCAAAAACAAAGTTCGGCCAACCCGCTGCTCCAATTGCCCCAACGCGCGGCTAACGGAGGATTGCGAAACACCGAGCCGCCGGGCGGCGCCAATGGTTGTGCCGGTGGTCACCAGCGCACGGAGCGCTTCCATTTCCCTCAGTCGGTGCCGTGGCTCTGCCATAGGTTGAGATCTGCCTTATAAATGATCATGCCTACAAGGTGAATTAACCTATGCAAAAATGGATTAAATTCTCTGTTGGCAATGAATTTTCTGCAAGCTACCATCCTTTTCAGCGTGCGGCAAAAAGGTCCGGCAAAAGGACACCGCGCCTTCCGAGGGAGTTACTTTGTTATGAGAAAACTTACTGCCGCAGCCGCGGTGTCTGTAAGCGTGTTTGCCTTGTTGACCGGGGCAGCATCCGCAGAAAAACTGACCATTGGGTTGGCCTCCGAACCAACAGCTATGGATCCTCATTTCCACAATCTTGGTCCGAACAACGCAATCTCGTATCACCTGTTTGATCGCCTGATTGCACAAGACGAAAAGCAACGTTTGTCGCCGGGCCTTGCCGTTTCGTGGCAACCGATCGACGAGCTGACATGGGAATTCAAACTGCGCGAAGGCGTGAAATTCCATGATGGCAGCGACTTCACTGCCGACGACGTCATTTGCACCATGGAGCGGGCTCCTGATGTCCCGAACTCGCCATCTGGATTCGGCACCTATTTGAAGGGCAAAACCTTCAAGAAAATCGACGACTACACGGTCCACATCACCACTGAGACACCGTATCCGTTGATGGCGAACGACATTTCGACGATCCCGGTGATTTCCGACAGCGCCGGATGTGGCGCCGCGACAGAAGACTTCAACACTGGGACCGCTGCTATTGGCACCGGTCCGTTCAAGTTCGGAAGCTACAAGCCGGGTGAGAGCATCACCATGGTGCGCAACGATGACTACTGGGGCGACGCCCCGATCTGGAGTGAAGTCGACTTCCGCCCGATCAAGTCAGGTCCGAGCCGTGTCGCGGCACTCCTTGCAGGTGATGTCGACATGATCGCAAGCGTTCCGACAACAGATATCGGGGTGCTTGAAAGCAAGGACGAGATCCAGCTGAGCCAGGGTGTTTCCAACCGTGTTATCTATCTCCACTTGGACCAGTTCCGTGAGAACTCTCCTTTTGTGAAGGGTACTGACGGTAGCGACATCAAAAATCCGCTTCTGGACCAGCGCGTTCGTCTGGCGATCTCCAAGGCGATCAACCGGAATGCAATTGTCGACCGGGTGATGGAAGGCGTTGCACTGCCGGCCGGCCAGCTGTTGCCGGAGGGTTTCTTCGGAGTTTCGGAGAACTTGCAACCGATTGATTACGACCCGAACGGTGCAAAGGAACTGCTGGCAGAAGCCGGATACCCGGACGGTTTCCAACTGACCATTCATGGCCCGAACGACCGCTATATCAACGATGCGAAAATCGCTGAAGCGATCGGTCAGATGCTGACACGTGTTGGTATCAAGACGGCGGTCGAGACCATGCCGCGCTCCGTCTACTTCGGCCGCGCGTCCCGTGGTGGTGCCGATGGTCAGCCGGAGTTCAGCTTTATCCTTGTCGGCTGGGGTGCTGGGTCGGGTGAAGCGTCGTCTCCGCTTAAGTCCCTGATCCACACCTACGACAAGGACAAGGGCTTCGGATCTTCGAACCGTGGGCGCCACTCCAATGCGGAGATCGACGCCAAAATCGAAGAAGCACTGCGCACCGTCGATGATGAAAAGCGGCAGGACCTGCTCGCGGAAGCCACAGAAATGGCAATCGGGGATGTCGCGATCATCCCGACACACTTCCAGGTCAACACCTGGGCGGCCAAGAAGGGCCTGAAATATATTCCCCGCACCGACGAGTACACGCTCGCCATGGGTGTCGTGAAGGAATAACCAGCGATTTCCGGGCCGCTGATCTCAGCGGCCCGGAACGTCCCTGAACCGAGAACTCCTTATGTCTGTTTTTGTCATCCGCCGGCTGATGCAGGCGTTCCTCGTCGTGTTTCTCATGTCGGTGATCGTCTTCTTCGGTGTGAACATTGTTGGCGACCCGGTCTATATGCTGGTCAGCCCCGATGCCGATCAGGCCGACATCGAGGCCGCAATCCGCCGGCTTGGTCTCGACCGTCCGATCTGGGATCAATATCTGCTGTTCCTGAAGGGGGCAGCGCAGGGCAATCTGGGCGATTCCTTCATCTTCGGTGAACCGGCCCTGAAACTGATCCTGCACCATATGCCGGCGACGCTGGAGCTTGCGTTCAGTGCATTGATGCTTGCCATTGTCATCGGCATTCCGCTTGGCCTTTTTTCTGGTCTCTATCCGGACAACCCGATTTCGAAGGGCATAATGGCCGGATCCATTCTCGGGTTTTCCCTGCCGACATTTTGGGTCGGCTTGATGCTCATATTGCTGTTTGCCGTTGAACTCGGATGGCTTCCGTCAACCGGGAGGGGTGATACGGCCACAATCTTCGGCATTGAGACCAGTCTGGCGACCTGGGACGGCTTAAGGCATATTTTCTTGCCCGCGCTTAATCTGGCACTTCTGAAAATCTCGCTTGCCATCCGCTTGACGCGGGCCGGTGTGCGGGAAGCGATGAGCCAGGACTATGTAAAATACGCAAGGGCCAAAGGCATTTCGACCAGGCGGATCATCTTTGTTCATGTGATGAAGAACATCATGATCCCTGTCGTGACAGTCATGGGCCTGGAGTTCGGCAGCCTTATCGGATTCTCTGTTGTGACAGAAACGATCTTTGCCTGGCCAGGAATGGGCAAGTTGCTGATCGACGCCATTCTTCAACTCGACCGGCCCGTCGTCGTCGCCTACCTGATGATTATGGTGCTGTTCTTCGTGGTCATCAACCTGGTCGTTGACATCCTCTATTCAATTCTGGACCCGCGTGTCCGTTTGCAGGATCAGGGCGCATGACAGACACCACACTGCAATCTCCAGCGCCTGCCAAAGTTAAGGTTGAGACACCGTTTCAACGGTTCAGGGCTGAGTTTTTCGAAAGCCGAATTGCGGCAACGGCGTTCTTCGTCCTCGTGATCATCATGGCCCTGGCCGTACTTGCGCCCTGGATCACGCCGCAAAACCCCTATGACTTGGCGCAGGTCGATGTTCTGGACGGACGGCTGCCGCCCGGATCGGAAGCATTCGCCGGATATACCATGTGGCTGGGCTCCGATGGCGCGGGTCGGGATCTTTATTCGGCCATTCTTTACGGGCTCAGGATTTCTATTTCTGTGGGCTTGGCGTCCGGCGTGATAGCTTTGTTTGTCGGGATGGTCGTTGGCCTGATCGCCGCTTACGCTGGCGGTAGGACAGAAGCCGTCATCATGCGGGTTGTCGACCTTCAATTGTCGTTCCCTGCAGCCTTGGTGGCCCTGATGCTGGTGGCAGCATTGGGCAAGGGCATCGACAAGATCATCCTTGCGCTCGTTGTTGCGCAATGGGCCTATTATGCACGGACTGTTCGGGCCACCGCGCTTGTTGAACGCGGCAAGGAGTACGTCGAAGCAGCCCAATGTCTCGGGCTTTCCAAGACACGTTGTCTTCCGCCACATCCTGCCGAACTGCCTCGCCCCTCTGATCGTGGTTGGGACAGTGCAGACAGCGCATGCGGTTTCGCTCGAGGCAACGCTCTCATTCCTTGGCGTGGGGCTACCGCAAACCGAACCGTCACTTGGCGTTCTGATCGCCAATGGCTTTGAGTACATGCTGTCGGGCCGTTACTGGATCTCTGTCTTTCCCGGGATTGCGCTTCTCCTGACCGTTGCCTCGATCAATCTTGTGGGCGATCAGCTGCGCGACGTTCTCAATCCGAGGATGAAGAAATGACGGCGGTTCTCGAAGTAGCTGGGCTGAAGACGCATTTCTTCACCCACGCGGGTGTCGTCAAAGCCGTGGATGGCGTTGATTTCACCGTCAACAAGGGCGAGGTTATGGGCCTTGTCGGGGAATCGGGATCTGGCAAGTCCATCACCGGCTTCTCAATCCTTGGCCTGATTGATCAGCCGGGACGGATCGTCGAAGGCTCGATCCGCTTCAATGGCGATGAGATTGCCAATGCACCGGAGGAGACGCTGAAATCCATCCGTGGCAATCGGATATCGATGATCTTTCAGGATCCGATGATGACGCTGAACCCGGTTCTGCGCATCGATTCCCAGATGATGGAAGCGATCTTCGCCCATGAAAAAGTGTCTAAGAAAGAAGCCTGGGAACGGTCGCGGGATGCACTGGGCCTTGTCGGCATCCCCTCCCCTGAAGAGCGATTGAAAGCCTATCCTCACCAGTTGTCCGGCGGCATGCGCCAACGGGTATCGATTGCGATCGCATTCCTCAACAAACCGGACCTGATCATCGCCGATGAACCGACGACGGCACTGGATGTCACAATCCAGGCACAGATCATCCACGAAGCACAAAAGCTGACGCGCCAGACAGGCACTGCGATGATCTGGATCACCCACGATCTCGCCGTCGTCGCAGGCCTCGCCGACCGGATCTCTGTGATGTACGCGGGCCGGATCGTGGAGCAGGGTCTGACTGACGATGTCATCGACCATCCACTCCATCCCTACACGGTTGGGCTGCTCGGATCTGTCCCGACCGCAAACAAACGCGGCGAACGATTGTTCCAGATTGAAGGTATGACGCCAAACATGCTGGCGCTCCCCGAAGGCTGTGCCTTTGCGCCGCGGTGCAGATCGGCAAGTTCAGCCTGCAAAGCCCCGCCGCCGATCACCCATGTCGCGAACCGGGATATCCGCTGTTTTAATCCTCAGGCACAGGCTGCAGCCGAATGAACGCGCCACTTGTTGAGATCAAAGACGTTTCGAAACGTTTTGCCAAACGCCTGGATATTGCCGAAAAAGTCGCGCAAAAACTGGGCGCTGGCATCCGGGAAGAAATCGTCCACGCCGTCGATGAAGTGAACCTCACCGTCAAGGAAGGTGAAGTGCTGGGTCTTGTGGGCGAATCTGGCTGCGGCAAATCCACGCTTGGCCGTGTTGTTGCAGGCATCCATGCCCCAAGCTCCGGGCAACTGCTGTTTCAGGGCAAGGACGTCGCCACGATGTCACGCGCTGACAAGAAAGCGGCAACACTCGCCATCCAGATGATTTTTCAGGACCCCTTCGCCAGTCTCAATCCGCGCATGCGGGTAGAAGACATCATTGGCGAAGCGCCGCAAGTCCACGGTGTCGTTTCAAGGTCAGAAGCCTCTGACTATGTCGACGACATCATGAAAAAGGTCGGCCTGGATCCATCTTTGAAACGGCGATACGCGCACCAGTTTTCTGGAGGCCAGCGTCAGCGCATCGGCATCGCGCGGGCACTTGCGGTCAAACCGAAATTCCTCGTCTGCGACGAAGCGATTGCGGCCCTCGACGTGTCGATCCAGGCTCAGGTCATCAACCTCTTCATGGATCTGCGCGAGGAGTTTGGTCTGACCTATCTCTTCATCAGCCACGATCTCAGCGTTGTCGAACACATCGCGGACCGGGTCGCGATCATGTATCTCGGCAGGATTGTCGAAAGCGCCTCGACCGAAGAGATCTTCAGCGCGCCGAAACACCCCTATACAAAGGCCCTGCTTGCAGAAGCACCCCGGCTGGATCAACGAAAACGGGACTTTGCGCCAATCGAAGGCGAAATTCCGTCTCCTCTGGATCCGCCGAAGGGCTGTTTCTTCAATCCCCGCTGCCCGCATGCACAGGACCTCTGCCGCCAGGAGCAGCCCGGCCTTGAGACTTTCGGCGACGGCCATTCGGTCGCCTGCCACTACTGGAAAACGCTCTGATCCCGGCAGTCGGGATCGCCAACATGAAGACTTGCCCCGTGCCGCATATCTGCGGCGCGACGGGGTTCTGCTGACCTTTTGGGAGGACACAATGAAAAATACGGATCGCGTCTGGGATCTGGTCGACAGCCGCCGGGAAGACTATATCGGCCTCTCCGATCGTGTCTTTGACCTGCCGGAAATTGCCTATACCGAATTCAAGTCCGTTGCTGAGCATAAGAAAATGCTGGAACAGGAAGGTTTTAGGATCACTGAAGGTGTTGCGGGTATACCGACCGCGATTGTCGGCGAAGCCGGGGATGAAGGCCCCGTCATTGCCATTCTCGGTGAGTTCGATGCCCTTCCAGAACTTGGTCAGGTTGCTGGCGCTGCCGAACATCAACCCGTCGAGGCTGGCGGTCCCGGGCATGGATGCGGGCACAATCTTCTCGGCTCCGCAGCTTTGATGGCGGCGTCCGCCGTGAAGGATTATCTGGCAGAACGCGGCCTCAAGGGGCGCGTGCGCTATTACGGCTGCCCCGCTGAAGAAGGCGGCGCGGCCAAGACCTTCATGGTTCGTGAAGGCCTGTTCGACGACGTCGATGCAGCGATCTCCTGGCATCCGGCAACCTTCACCGGCGTAAACGAAGCCAAGTCTCTTGCGAACACGCGGATCGATTTCACCTTCCATGGCTTGGCAGCCCATGCCGCCGGCGCTCCCGAACTCGGCCGCAGCGCTCTCGATGCAATCGAACTCATGAATGTGGGCGTAAATTACATGCGCGAACACATGCCGGACGACGCCAGGGTGCATTATGCCTATCTGGATGCCGGCGGGATTGCGCCGAATGTCGTCCAGTCCAAGGCAACCGTGCGCCAGCTGGTGCGGGCGCGGAACCTGAAAGAACTGCGCGACCTGATCGGGCGGGTGCAGAAGATTGCCGAGGGCGCAGCGCTCATGACTGAGACAACAGTCGAGAGCAGTGTTGTCAGCGGGGTGTCCAATCTGCTCGGCAACCGCCCATTGGAAGAAACCATGCAGCGCAATCTGGACCGGCTGGGTGCCCCTGATTTCGACGAAACGGACCGCATCTTTGCAAACAAAATCCGCAAGACATTGAGTGCGGACAACATCACGGTTTCCTTCCGCAGGATTGGCGCGGAGGTCGATCCGGATCTTGCGCTGTGCGATTTTGTGGCACCGCTGGATCGCCAAAGCGAGGGCGGGGAAGGCTCAACCGATGTTGGCGATGTCAGCTGGGCCGTTCCGACGGTTCAGGCACGCGTTGCCACCTGTGCAGTGGGCACGCCGTTCCACACATGGCAGCTGACCGCACAAGGAAAGGCACCGGCAGCACACAAGGGGATGGTCCACGCTGCAAAGATCATGGCAGGCACGGCCGTCGATCTCTTTGAGGACGCTGGTGTTTTGAACCAGGCCATTGATGCGCACAAGGCGACGCTGGCCAAAGACCCCTATGCCTGCCCGATCCCGGAAGAGGTTGCCCCTCCCCTGAAAGCCATGAGCAACCAGTAGGTGCAAACAGATATCCAAGTGCGCTGGCCGGAAATTGTCGTGTTTTTATGCGAAACACGTCCGGCCAGCCACAATCAAAAAACCGCCGGGCAGATCAATCTCACTAGATGGGGTATCTAACAGCTGGTTCATGCTTACGAGCAGTTTGCGCTTGGCATTCAATATGTGTTGGAACGCCTCAGAAGAACGGCGGATCTATTGCAGTTTGCTGCGCAGCCAGTCGGTGATGAACTCCATTACGAGCACAATCACAAAGATCACCAAAATAATCGCGGACGCGTTCTTGTACTGGAAGAGATCGAAGGCCGCCTTCAATTCCTGACCGATCCCGCCAGCACCGACAAGCCCCAAAACGACAGACGACCGGACAGCCTTTTCCAACGCAAACAGGGCTGTGTTGATCATTGATGGTGCGGCATCCGGCAATATTCCACCCATGAGGATGGACACCTTGTTGGCACCGATCGCTGCGAGCGCTTCCTGCGGCTCCTTGTCGGCGTCTTCCATGGCTTCCGCGAAAAACCGGCCGCAAAACCCGATTGTGTCGACAACGATCGTCATGGTGCCCGCAACGGCCCCAAGCCCGACAGTCACCACAAACAAAAGCGCCCAAACCAGATCGGGGATGGTCCGAAGTAGAGAAATGATAGCTTTCACCAGCCAGGATGCCGGACCGATGGGAGACACTTTTTTCGCAGCCAGCCATCCAATCGGCAGACTGAGAGCGATCCCGATCGCGGCGCCCGCCAAGGCAATTTGAAATGTCTCGACGAGGCGCATTCCCACCCGCGCAAGAAAATTTGCTTCCGTGTTGGGCGGCCACATGCGGTCAAGCAGGTTGATCATACTCGGCAACCCATCCGCCAATTGGCCAACGGATGGCGCAACAGAGTTGATGGAACTTAGAACAATCGCGGCAACAACAAGGATCAGCACGAAGTTGATCGATGACATTCCCGAAAAACGGGACCGGAGGTCCGGGGACACGCCACTCATTGGAATGTGTCCCGAAGGTCTTGGTCAGAGACCGCGCGCGAGGCCTTGTCGAACAGGATCTGCCCATTCTTCAGAGCCACGATCCGATCGGAATAAGCCGCAGCGTGTTCCATGTCGTGGCTGGTGAAGAGCAAGGTAATTCCGTGCGCTTGAGCAAGTTCGGAAAATAGGCGCATGACCTCTGCACCGGACACCGGATCAAGGCTGGCGGCCGGCTCATCGGCAATGATCAGCCGCGGCCCACGCACGATGGCGCGCGCAATTGCAACGCGCTGTTGCTGCCCTCCAGACAACGCATCAGCCCGGCTCCGCGCCCTGTCGGCCAGATTAACATCCTCAAGCGCAGACATGGCCTTCGCACGCCACCTAGAAGGCGCTGTCGCCTGAGTGAAAGCGCGCCAACTGCCAGGCAAACCCAGCATGCCGTGGACAACATTGCTTAAAACCGAATGCCGTTTCACCAGACAGTGTTTTTGAAAAACAAAACCTGTCTGCTTGCGCAACTGTGCGCGCTGCGCAGCGGTCGGCATGGAGCCAAAGGTTTCACCCAGTGTCTGGACTGATCCCTCGTTGACAGCATGCAGCCCGATAAGGCACTTCAACAAAGTCGATTTGCCGCTGCCATTGGAGCCGATCAATGCGACACGCTCGCCGTGGCGGATGGTCAAGTTGACGCCCTTCAGGACCGGAAACTGGCCATTCTTGTACTGTTTCTTAAGTGCCGACGTTGCAATCGCAACATCTTTGGTATCGGCGAGAGGCGTGTGAAGCACCGCGCGGTCCTCAGGATTCTTCGTGTCAATTTTCGGTGCAAGACACAGCGACAGCACCGGAAAGGAGCGCGATCGCCCGCGCTCCCGCTATCTTCAAGAGGAGGTTAGTCACCAACGAATGAAGAGGTGTCGACACCAATGGTCTGGTACATGTCGCGAACGTAGTTGTAGTTCTCATCGTTCACGCCGGTCAGGAAGAAGCCACCACCATACTTTTGGTTGTCTTCGCCCTTCAGAACAGCAGCCATCAGCGCTCCGCTGTTTTCCAGAAACGCAGTCTTGATTTTTTCCAAAGCATCACGATCCATGTCCGGGCGAGCGACCAGAATGTCGTTCGGAAGATCACGGCCCCGGGCAATGACCTTGAAAGCTTCGCCAGGAAACGCGTCGCGAATGCGGCGCAAGTGGCTGTCGTTCATGCCAACAGCCTGCACATCGCCGCGGATCAGAGCTTCGATGGCCACGTTCCGGGAAATAATCTGCGGCGTGTAATCGGTGCCGTAAGCAAGACCGAAGTCAGCGAGAACCTGCGCCGGGCCAAGGTGCTGAGATGTTGAGCCGACACTACCGAAAGTCACGGTCTTGCCCTTGAGGTCCTGTGGCCCATCAATCTCACCTTCTGCCATCACCACGATCTGGGCGAAGTAGTTTGGGCGCTGCCAAGCAACCACGATTTCCGCGTTGGTCAGTTCCTTCATTACGACATATTCGGCCGGACCTGTCAGGACCAGATCGACCTTATTCTGATTCATGGACTCAACGGCGGACGTCCGGGAGCTGACCGGAAACAGTTCAATGTCCAAACCTGTTGTGTCTTCCAGAGCCTTTTCAAAGGCCGAAAATTCCTGCTGCAGCGCTTCCAAGCCTTCGATATCGGTGACCGCAAAACGAACAGGTTCAGCGGCAACAGGGAGCGCGAAAATCATTGCAGCTGCAGCAATGGCAGAACGAAGCATGTTGAATTCTCCAATGGCTATTCCTGTGTACACAGGAGTGTCATACAGCCTCCCTATAGATCTCCGTCGATAACGGTTTCATGACGTAGCCGCACCATTCTTAAAATATTCGAGGGCTAGAAATTGACTTCCATAAGTATTTTTGGCGGCGACGCTCTGAAAAATGATGAATTCATTCGTGAGCCGGTTAACATTCACTCAGGCGTTTTTGTTGATTCATCAAAGAGATTTAGCGAAACAATTGACGCAGCGGACTGCTATATCCTCCCGGGTATCATAGATGTACACGGGGATGCTTTTGAGAGGTCAATACAACCGCGCCCGAATGTCGACTTCCCGCTTCCAATTGCGCTGGCGGATGTTGACCGGCAATTGATCTCCAATGGCATTACCACCGCTTATCATGGGCTGACTGTTTCCTGGGAACCGGGCTTGCGCAGCTATGAGGCTGCCGCCAATTTCCGAATGCACCTGAAAGCCCTGCGGGCGAAGTTTGCCTCAGACATGCATCTGAACATCCGGTGGGAGACATTCGCGCTGAACCATGTCCGCGATATGATTGATTGGGTTCAGGACGACCCCAAGTCCATTCTGTCTCTCAACGATCACACGACCGCCTATCTCGACCTGCCGAAAACCTCATCGAAGATCAGCCGGATGGCTGGCAGATCCGGCCTTTCAGAAGACCAGTGCAAGACCCTTATCGAGCAGGTCTGGGAACGGCGCAACGAGGTCTCAGCTGCGATCGAAGCCATCTGCGCAGGAGCTCGGGATACGGGCTGCTCCGTCTTCGCACATGACGAGTTAACCCCGGAAACCCGCACGGAACACCGCCGCTTGGGCGTCTCCGTGTCCGAGTTCCCTATGACCATCGCAACCGCCAAAAGCGCGGCCGAAGAAGGTGAACACGTGGTCTTGGGCGCCCCCAACATCGTGCGCGGCGGCTCCCAGAACAACGCCATCGATGCAAGGGAAAGTGTGGCGTCCGGCCACTGCACCGTTCTGGCATCGGACTACTACTACCCAGCTCCATTGATCGCTGCGTTCAAACTGGTTGATGACGGTGTTCTTCCGCTAGAAAAGGCATGGAACCTCATCTCCAAAAACGCGGCAGCGGCGGCAAAACTGGCAGATCGTGGCGAGATAGCAGAAGGACTGCGGGCGGATTGCATTCTGGTGGATAAAAAGACCCGCAGCATCCGGATGGTGATTGCCAACGGCCAGGTGAAATATACCTTCAATTCAGGAAATCAAAGCCACCAGGTGTGATGTGACCGATCTGGAATTGTTTCGAACTCTCGCGCGCGAACCCTATCGAGCCAAAGGCGAAAAAGCCATCTGGCTACAGATATGTGACCGTCTTCAGTTCGCGTATGAAAATGGCGAGCTGGCACCTGGCATCAAGCTTCCCGGAGAAGTTCATCTCGCCGAAGTCTTTCAAGTCAGCCGGATCACCATTCGCCGGGCGCTCTCCAAGTTGCAGCAGGAAGGTCATCTTCACGCCAGAAAAGGTGTTGGCGTTTTCGTCCGTCAGAGACCTGAACGGTATGAAGTTGAAAGCAACATGAGGTTTGCCGACGGTTTCAAGGTCGCCCGCGATCGGGTGACCACCGAGACATTGAACCTCACTCGCGGCGATGTTTCGTTTGAAGGCGGAGTTGCTCTTGCACTGCCAACCGGAACCCAAGTCATTAAGCTGCTCAGGCGCCGGATTCTGGATGGCGAGCCAATTTATCTGACCGCCAAAGAGTTCCCGGCAGCGAGGTTTCCGGACTTCCAAGCCGTCTACAACAAAACGGGCTCAGTGACAGAGGTCTACAAAGCGCACGGTGTCGAACGCTACGAGCGCGCCGAAACAAGAATTGCGGGCGGATTTGCAACGGCGCGGCAAGCGGAGGGGCTGAACCTCAGTCCGCGCACACCCATTCTGGAAGTGGTTGCGATCAATTGCGATCCAACCGGTACCCCAATCGAATACAATGCTGGCTGCTGGCCACTCTCTAGCGTCGAAATTGTATTTCCAGGCGCGGTACCCACCAAGGCTTGATTGTATTGGCAATCTCTCGACGGTCGGGTTAGCGATCGGCTGCCAACTTTAGTTTGCTAGAGTTTTTCAAACAGAACCCCTGCCGCCGCGATTGGGCCCGCGGGCGTTTCAGCAGCCTTTGAACCATAGTTGATCCAGATGCGCATGCCTTCGGTGTCACGGCACCGGACCCCATCTTTCAAATCGAAGGTCGGCATATCCGCCTTTGCGCAAAGGTGCTCAAAAAGCCGGCGCCAGGCCACATCATCACACCACCCGCCAACGTATGTGAGATGATCAGAGCTGACAGCAGCCGGTTCTCCGGTGTCCAGTTCGAACAGCGTTTCGGCAGCGCTTTCCAGTTCCTCGCGGTACCCGGTAAAGGCCCCGCCGCCCTTGAGGGGCATTGGCATGTCCGGACGCAAGCTTTCCACCCGTGCAACGGTGACATCCAGTCCCGGCATGTCCGGGGGCAGTGGGACGGGTATGACCATGTCCGCGTCTCGTGCTGCTGTCCGGGGACCGAGAACCACTTCCGCGTCACACTCTGCCAGGGCGGTCTTCAGATCGTTCGGCATGGTGATCATGCCGGGTGCGGCGACGACTTTGTAGCCGGTGAAATCGCGGGTTTCAGGACGCAGAATATCTATGGACAGCCCGAGCTTGCGCAGTGCCTTGTAGGCGTCGAACACCAGCTGGAAATAGCTGAGCCCGGCACCGTGTGGCTGGGTGGCCCAGGCAAAGTCGGCGTCATAGTCGAAGATCAGGGCAACAGGGGTTTGCGGAGCTGACACATCCGGTACGGCACGCAATTCGTCCGCGACCTGCCGGGCCTCGATCAGGGCGGGGGCATCGGCATTGTCCGACCGCAACATACCTGCATGCATCTGCTCCTGGGCAAACGGGGCCTGCCGCCAGCGGAAGTAACAGACAGCCTCCGCCCCATGGGCATAGGCCTCCCAGGCCCAAAGCCGCATCATGCCCGGCAGCGGTGCCGGATTGTAAGGCGCCCAATTGACCGGTCCCGGCTGCTGTTCCATGACCCACCAGCGGCCCTCGCCGACGGCGCGGTAAAGGTCGTGATGGAAGGCCTGAAAGTCGGGATCTCCCTGACGGGCATAGGCGCGCTGATGCTCGGCCGATGCCCCGACCCGGTCCTCAAGGAACCCGAGCGGGTAACTGTCCCAGGTGGCGATTTCCAGATCGTCGCCCACCTTGAAGTGATCGAAATCCGTGATCCTGCCCATGTAGTTGTGGCTGATCGGAGCATCGGAATTCGCCCGGATGATCTCGACCTGCCGCTTGTTGAAACTGACCACCTGGTCTGACGAAAACCGCCGGAATGCGAGCGTGTGAGACGGGTTCGGTTCGGTGACCGTCAGGTTGGGCAGATCAATTTCGGCAAAGGTGCGGTACTCCATCGACCAGAAGACATTGCCCCAGGCGCGGTTGAGCGCACCGATAGTGCCGTACCGTAGCTCCAGCCACACCCGGAATGCATCACGGGCGGCAGCGGAATAGGAAATGGTGGTATCGTGACAGCCGTATTCATTGTCGGTTTGCCAGGCGGCGACCCGCGGGTTCCGACCGTAGCGCTCTGCAATCAGTGTGACGATGCGGTCGCTTTCGGCCCGGAAGCCCTCATGGGAAAAACAATAATGGCGGCGGGAGCCGAACTTGCGCGGCTGACCGCTTGCATCAACGGCGATCATGTCCGGATGCTTGTCGATAACCCAGCGCGGCGGGGTCGCGGTCGGCGTGCCTAGAACGACCTTCAGACCGGCGGTTCCGAGAGTGTCGATGGCCCTGTCCAGCCAGTCGAACTGAAGGTCCCCCGGCGTGGGCTCCAGACGCGACCAGGCAAATTCACCAATGCGAACCCACGTCAGGCCGACGTCCTTCATCCGGCGGGCATCGGCCTCCCAGATTTCCTCAGGCCAGTGTTCCAGATAATAACAAGTGCCAAGTGTGCGTTTCATGATTTGCTCTAAAGCCGGACACGGTGTTCCGCTTGACCCCTGGTCGATGTCTCAGCGACAAAGGTCTTGCCGTCGCTATCGCCAGTCAGCCCGCCTTCGGTCGCGGTTGTTACGAAAAGAGTTTTCAGATCGGCACCACCAAAGGCCGGGCAAGAAATCTGTTCAGCGGGAAAATCAATTGCTTCGATGAAGGATCCATCCTGCGCATAACGAGCGACCCGGTGGGCGCCCCATTGTGCATTCCAGAGGTATCCGTCCGCATCGACGACCGAACCGTCGGGGTTCAGACCTTCGGTTGTAAGATCAGCAAAGACGGTTGGCTCGCCCATCGGCCAACCATACGGGTCGAGTGCGGTTTTCTGAATGATACCCGTTGGCGTATCAGTGAAATAGGCGGTCTCACCGTCCGGAGAAAAGCAGATCGAATTGGTAATCGTCAGACCGGAAAACAACTGACGCAGCTCTCCGCGAAAGTACCGGTAGATACTGCCTGCACCAGTTTCAGCACGTTTTCCCATGGTCCCGATCCAGAAGCCGCCGTACGGGTCGGCGCGTCCGTCATTGGAGCGGGTGATCGGATTGTCTGCCTCCAGCGGGCACAACATCTGCTCGGCCCCAGTTTCCAGGTCGAACAAAAAGAGCTTACTCTCACTGGCGATCACCAGGGCATGTTCACTGATCCACCCCGCGGCAGAAACATGTTCCGGAAATTGCCACGAGAGGTCTTCATCGCCTCTCCGGCTCAGCAGTTTTTTGTTGAGAATGTCGAACCAAAACAACTGCTGGCGCTGAGGGTGCCAGATCGGCCCTTCCCCCAAAAGGCATTGCCTATGATCGTAGATCGTTGCCATCTTACGACCCATTCGATGTTACGGCAGCATCATAGGCAGTGACAATGGCCCCAGCCCGGGCTTTGATCTCATCAACCGTATATCCCGGCTTGAACAGTGCCGTCCCAATACCAAAACCTGTTGCGCCAGCTTTCAGCCAATGATCGAAATTGTCCGGCCCGGCTCCACCAACTGCGTAGGTCTTCGTTCCCTTCGGTAATACGGCAAGCATGGCCTTAAGCCTATCAGGACCGATGAGCGTGGCAGGAAAAAACTTCAAACCATCAGCTCCGTTGCGGAGCGCGCTGAAACATTCGGTGGGTGTCATCACACCCGGAAAGGATGACATTCCCTCCGCCTTTGTGATGCGGATGACGTCCGGATTGCAATCCGGCGAGACAATCAATTTGCCACCAGCGGTTTTAACCTGATGAACCTGCTCAGCTTCCAGAACAGTTCCAGCACCGATTTCAGCTCGCTCGGAATAGGCTTTCGCCATGGCCTCAATACTCTTGAGCGGCTCCGGTGAATTGAGGGGAACCTCAATCTTGGTGATGCCAGCCTCTATCAAAACCTCTGTAACCGGCAAGGCCTCAGAAGGCGTTAGTCCCCGCAGGATCGCGATGATGTGTCGGCTCATTTTGTTTCTTTCAGGTGTGCTTCATAGGCCAAGCTTAGACCCTTGACCGTATAACTTTCAGCGTCGAGCAACGCGCTCTGGTGCCCGAGGATACCAAGCGCTGCTCTATAAACTCGCGAGAGCTGATCCTTGCCCAAGATTGCTGTTGTCTTTAGATCAAACTCTGATGCGACTGCGGCAAGTTCAGCTCCGATAAGCAGACCTGAAAGGCGACCAGTCGCGGCTTCGGGAGTTTGCCCTGCAATCAGACTGGAGGCGCGAATGCCGAAGAGCTCACTGGTCAGACGTTCCGGAGACCTGGTGATCTCTTTGACTGCCACCTCAAAACTTGTGTTGCAAAACCCCTCTTGCGCCAGGCTATGCTGCAGGACGGATTTGTCTTTCAAAAGGGCGAAGACTTCGCCCGTCATACACGTGCGAAACCTGGTGATGGTCCCCTCCTCCAATACCACCCACTTGGTATGGGTCCCAGGCAGGCAGATCAGACCGGTAAATGAGGGATGGTCAGACAGAAACCCGGCAATCTGGGTTTCTTCGCCGCGCATCACATCTGCCGGTGCCATCTGTTTGATGCCTGGAAGGATATAGACCGAGAGCCGTGGATCGACCGGCTCCACGATTGTCGCGTTGCTGACACCGGGAGGCGCGCAAGGTGTCTCCCTATAAGGCGCTTCCCGCCAACCTTGCCGCGACCCGGCCATACCGCAAATTATGACCGGAATTGTTCGGTTCTCGGGCAAGCACTCGCAGATCAGCTCCAGAAGAGCGCCTTCAAAGTCTTCCGGCGCGAGTGTACTCATTCCTCTGGCCGACGCTTTGTGCAAAACCGTATGATTTGCAGCGTCGAGCGCCCAAATCCGCAGATTGGTCGTTCCCCAATCAGCGGCGATCCAGGCAATGTCATCCTCTCCACTCATCCGGTTACCACAACCCCGCCATCGACTACGAGAGATTGACCGGTCATTGCCTTGCTGGCTTTTGAGGCAAGGAACAGCACCGGGTCGACCATGTCTTCAGGCACCAACTCCTCCTTGAGGCACTGGCGATCGATATGAGCAGCAAGGCCTTCCGGCGTTACCCACATATCCTTTTGCTTTTGGGTGAGAACCCAGCCGGGAGCTACAGCATTGACGCGAATACGGTCCGGGCCAAACTCCCGCGCCAGGCTCCGGGTCAATCCGTTGATGCCGGAGTTGGCTGTGGTATAGGCCGGGTATCCAGCGTTGCCCATCATGTAGGAAATCGATGTGAAATTGATGATCGATCCGCCGCCCGCTGCTCGCATGCCGTCGACGACGTGCTGGCACGCAAAGAAATAGGCCTTCAGGTTGATCGCCTGGGACCAATCCCAAAAGCCCTCATCAACCTCTTCCGTGGTGTGGCGCTTGTCATTGGCCGCGTTGTTGACAAGGACCGAGATCGGCCCGTTCGCCTTCACGGCCGCATCCATTGAGGCCTTGAGCGCACTCATGTCGGTGATATCGCACGGCAAAAACACCGGCCGGTTGCCATGTTTTTCTTCCATTTCATCGCAAAAAGCAGTCGCATCGGACCGCTGCACGAAGGCGACCTTGGCCCCTTGCGCCAAGAAACCATCCGTCAGAGAGGCGCCGATGCCGGACCCACCGCCGGTGATGAAAACCGAGCTGTCTTTGAGATCCGGAAAATTCGCGTACATCAGTGGGTCCCCTGTGTTTGTGGCTCAAAATGCCAAAGTGATTTGCTCAATTTGGCAGACGCTGGCCTTCGATAACCCAGATTGTGTCCGGGAACCGCCAGGGCAGTGTCAGACCGTGCGACATCAAATACCGACCGCTGACCGTGAGATCTTGATGTTTCAAAAGCGGCGCGCCACGAGACAAGCCGGGCGTCTCGTCCCGGTTCGTCAGCGTGATCTTATAGACAGCATCTGGGTCCAAACCCGTCAAACGGATCGGGTGCGGCAGGATCTGGTCGGAAGGCCGGGTCAGGGCGGCGAAAACTGCAAACCGGTCCCCGGTTTCCGCTACCTGTATCTCCGCGATGGTTGCCGGATCGGTCGTATCGAGACGCAGGATGTCCGCCTCCATCAACCAGTCCCGGTTGGCCTTCCACCAGTCGGTCACGGCCTTCAACGTCCGCGCTTCGTCATCCGTCAACTCGCGCGGATCCATTTCAAACCCCATGTGCCGCTGGGCTGCGGTCCAGGCGCGCATCGACATGCAGATCACCCGGCCTGAAGTGTGGCAGTGACGTGGACCGACATGCGATCCGGTCACGGACGCGGGTAGGAAAAGCGCTGCATCGTGCTGAATACGTTGACGCTCCAGCGCGTCGTTGCTGTCGGATAGCCAGACCCGCTGCGTGCGTTCCAAAATGCCAAAATCGATCCGGCCTCCGCCGGACGAGCAGCTCTCAAATTCAACATGTGGGAAGGCCGTGCGCAGCTGATCGAACAGGGCGTAAACACCCTCAGTCTGTGCCGCATCGACAACGGGCAGAACCCGGTTGTGATCCCATTTGACATAGCCAACGGCATGGCTGCCAAGAACTGCCGACATCTGGTCAAAGAGATATTTGCGAACGTCCTGCCGGCCCATGTCGAGCACGAGCTGCTGGCGGCCGCGTGTCTGGTCTTCAAGTCCCAGGATCCAGTCCGGATGGGCGCGGTAGAGATCGCTGTCCTCATTGACCATTTCCGGCTCGTACCAGATGCCGAATTCCATGCCCAAAGACGTGATATGGTCAATGAGCGGAGTGAGGCCCTCCGGGTATTTGCGCGGATCAATCGTCCAGTCCCCAAGAGAGGACGTGTCATCGTCGCGTTTGCCGAACCAGCCGTCGTCAAGAACGAAGCGTTCCGCACCAAGCTCCGCAGCCCGGTCAGCGATGGCTTTCAGCTCATCGAGTTTATGGTCGAAATAGACGGCTTCCCAACAGTTGTAGTGCACGGGGCGCGGCGTCCGCGCGTCCTTTACGATTTGCGTGCGGACATGCCGCTGAAACCGGACCGCAGCCCCATTGAAGCCATCGGCGGAATAGGTGGCATAAAGCGGCGCGGTCGCAAACGATGTGCCCTTGCGAAGGCTGGCCGACGCGTGTCCGAACTGGATCTGCCGCCTGCCATCCGCCAATTCCTCTGCGACCATTTTATGGCCTCCGGACCAGCCATAGTGAAAAGCATAGGCGTCCCCAGTGGTATTGGAGGTTCCAGAATTACACACGATCAAGCCCGGAAAGTGGGCATGATCGGTCCGGCCCGTCCGGTTGTCACGAACGCGTGCGCCGGGGGCAAAGGGCAGGCGGTTGGTCAGGAATTCCGAGCACCAGCGGCCGGAAAACTCGATCATCTCGTTGGTGTACACCGGAACCGGCAGGACAGGCGCTGCCAGCCAGTCGACAACAATGTCGTCATTGCTGCGAAGATGGCATTGCAGTTTCAGGAGCGAGGTGTCGGCCGTCAGGCTGAGAGCAAATGTCAGCAACAGACCGCAGTCTTCATCAGAGTAAACCAGTGACAACTCATTGCCGGACTGCTCTTCCGATTGAAAGCTGAAACGTGGGGCCAGAACCTTCCCAGCAGCGTCTCGTGCCGCAAGCCCTGTCTGTCCGGGAAAGGTTCTTGAAGCTTCCGGGTTCAAACTGATTGGCGCATTTTCATCCACCATGCCGCCGGTCACATCCATGACAGCAGCTTCCGCCAGAACCTGCAGGTTTTCGCTCTCCGGCAGGGCCGGACCCCAGTAGACAACCTCCGGTAGACCAGCATTACGGCATGCCAGGACCAGACTCTGATGCTGGTCGCCAAGATGCCAGGTCTTAATCATTTCACGGCCCCAAGCGTCAAACCGGCGATGAAATGCTTTTGCATCATGAAGAACATGGCAACCGGGGGCAGAGCTGCGACGATGGAGCCCGCGCTCATCAGGTGATAGGCGGCCCGGTATTGGGCATTGAACGAGGTGATCCCCGCGGTGACCGGCTGGCTTTCAACGCCTTGGGTCAGCACAATCGCCCAGAAGTAATCGTTCCAAATGAAGGTGAAGATCAGCACTGAGAGCGCGGCGATAGCGGGCTTCATCAGGGGCAGGACGACAAACCAGAAGATCCGCCATTCTGCTACGCCTTCCACCCTTGCTGC
The DNA here is from genome assembly GCF_965276855.1 of Roseibium sp. Classification (GTDB taxonomy): domain Bacteria; phylum Pseudomonadota; class Alphaproteobacteria; order Rhizobiales; family Stappiaceae; genus Roseibium. The sequence continues at coordinate 3,739,267 of NZ_OZ255700.1, read as the reverse complement.
TTCGATCAACTCAAACGGCAGGGCGCGGATGAAATTGCGCATGAAAAGCGTACAGAATCCGGTCTGGAAAGCGATGTGGAACAGAACCAAGCCGGTGATCGTGTTGTAGAGCCCCAACTGCAGCGTGAGATCGCGGACCGGGACCATGAGGATCTGGAACGGCACAAAGTTGCCGGCGACGAACATGAAGAAGATCCAGATGTTGGCTCTGAACTTATAGATACCGAGCGCGAAGCCGGTCATGCAGGACAGCGCGACCGCACCGATCACAGTCGGGATCGTGATCTTGAACGAGTTCAGGAGATATTGCGGCATGTCCGATCCGGTGAAAACCAGACCGTAATTAGTGAACCCCTCAAAAGATGACGGCCAGCCCCAATAGTTGGCATTCGCAAAATCAGCGTCAGGTTTGACCGAGAAAATGGCGACGGCGATCAGGGGCAGCAGCCAGAGGATCAGCGCAAGCGGCAACAAGGTCTGATAGGTAATCTGCCAAGAGCGCGGTGTGCGTTCGATGGGTGTCGGAAACATCTCAGCGCGCCTTTTCTTCCTTGTACATCGACCATAGGAAGTAGGCGATGAACATCAGCATGATCAGGAAAAGGACAACCGCAATTGCCGCGCCATATCCCATCCGGAAACCGTATTCAGACAGGGCAACCTCGAACATGTAGAAGCTGAGCACGCGGCTTGCGCCAAACGGTCCGCCGTTGGTCATGATCGAGATCAGGTCGAAGGACCGGAGCGCACCGATAATGGTCACGACGAAGGCAATGAAGGTTGCCGGACGAAGCTGCGGAATGATGATGTACCAAAGCATCCGCCAGCCTTTGGCACCATCGAGACGCCCCGCCTCAATCTGTTCCGGATCAACAGCATTCAATCCCGTCAGATACAGGATCATGCAATACGCCGTCTGTGGCCAGAGCCCGGCAACGATGATCCCAATGGTCACCCAATTCTCGTCCCCCAGAACATTGATCGGCGGGAGACCGACGGAACCGAGCAAAACGTTCAAGATGCCGAAGGTTGGGTCGTAGAACCAAGTGAAGACCAGTCCGACGACCACTTGAGAAATCACGAAGGGAAAGAAAAACAGCGACTTGTAAAGCCGGATACCAGTCACTGTCTGGTTCAAAAACAACGCAATGAAAAGGCCGGCAGGGATCGCGGCCAGATAGAGAACGAGCCAAATAACATTGTTCTTGAGGGACGTATAAAACGCGTCATCCCAATAGAGCTCTTCGTAATTGTAAAGACCAACAAACTCCGCTTCTCCAAGTCCATCCCACTCGTAAAGCGACAAGTTGAAGGACTGGAAGATTGGAAAGATGACGTAAAACAGGAAAAACAGGATTCCCGGGGCCAGAAAGAGCCAAGGCGTCAACTGTTGCTGGTTCCTGTGCCACCACGATGTCTGGTGGCCGTCTGTCGTGTAGGCCATTCGGAAACTCGTTGGAAGAAATCGTCTCTGGCTCTGCCGGCTGGCAGAACAGGAGTTTAAGGCAGGGTGCCGAAACACCCTGCCCGTTTCATCAGATCGGAGTTAGTCCTTGTAGATGCGCTTGGCCGACCGGTCCAAACGGGCCAGGATCTTGTCCAGATTGTCCGGCTTGACCATGAACTCCTGCATGCCCTCCATGGCAACTTTTGCCATTTCAGCCGGAGCATCCCGATCGAAGAACTGCGCGACACCGCCTGGCGAGTTTGTCGACAGCATTTCAAATCCCTGCTCCAGGAACTTGTCCTGATCGACAGAGGATTTGGCGTTCACCGGAAGCTGCCCAAGGTTCTTGCCGTCGTTGATCCATGTTTGGACGTCCGGAGACACCACATACTTCAGGAACTCGCGGGCATTTTCTTTGTTCTGCGCATTGGCCGGAATGTGGAAGGTATCGGTTGGCGCATCTTCAGCCTTTTCAATACCCGGCGTGATTTCGACAAACTGGTAAAAATCCAGCTGATCATCAGTGAGGCCAGCATCGCGCAGCGGTGCAACGGCGAAGTTGCCCATCAGGTAGGCTGCAGCATCGCCCTGAACCATGAACGGCAGCGCTTCCTGCCAGCTGTAGGTCTGATGATTGTCGATGAAGGCGCCCATGTCGATGAGCTCGCGCCAATTGGCGAATGTCGCCCGGACCTTATCAGAATCCCACTTTTCCTTGCCCTGCAGCAGGTCCATGTGGAAATCGAAGCCATTGGTGCGCATGTTCAGGTAGTCGAACCAGCCACCGGCCGTCCAAAGGAACTTGGTGCCGATCGTGTAGCACTTTTTGCCAGCATCAATGATCTTCTGGCAGTTGGCTTTCTCCTCTTCCCAAGTGGTCGGCTCAGTAAGGCCCAGCTCGTCGAAGATGTCTTTCCGGTAGTAAACACCCCATTGATAATAGGTGTAAGGCACACCCCACTGCTTGCCATCAATGGTCAGCGCACCTTTTGTGGATGCAAGATTTTCACCGATTTCGGTGCCGTCCCACAGATCGGAAACATCTTCGAACAGCCCAGCTTCGACATAGGGACGCATCCGGTTGGCCGCATACCAGGTCGCAACATCCGGAGCGTTCGCCGTCAGGAAGTTGCGGATCTGGGTCTTGTAAGCTTCCCGGTCAATCACTGTGGTCTCAATCTTGAGATCCGGATTGTCTGCCTGAAAATCGGCAATCATCTTTTCCATCGTCGCCCGGGGAGCCGGGTTGGATGTGTCCAGAAAGATCTTGAGATCACCGGTCAGGCCGTCAGCAAATGCGCCGCCGGTCGCCGTTGCAAAAAATGCAAGAGCCGCCGCGGACGTCTTCAACATGGAACGCATGGTTTCCTCCCTTAAGGTTCCATTATTTGAAACTTAGTTTTGTATATTGATACCTTGCGGGTGAGCGGTTACGTTGTCAACAGGCTCGGCGATAAGAAACGGGTCAGGAGGAGAGCTCACATGAACAAACACGCCACCGGAGATGGGACGGTCGGCAAAGCACTTGATGTGCTGGAGATGGTGTCAGCCAAGGGGCGGCCGGTCCGGTTCTCCGAATTGCTCAATGAAAGCCCCCTGCCCAAGGCAACGCTCTACCGGCTGCTGCAGACCCTGGTGAGCCAAGGCATGCTCTCTTACGGCGATGAGCAGCAGACCTATGCGTTGGGTATCCGCCTTGTCCGGCTCGCCCATCAGGCCTGGCGCCAAAGTTCCATTGCACCAATCGCGCGGCCCATTGTTTCCGCTTTGTCAGAGACCGTCGGCGAGACGGTGCACCTGGCACAACTGGACAACGGACAAGTTCTTTATGTCGACAAACGCAACGCAAAAGATCCCATAGACATGTATTCCCAGGCGGGAAAGGTTGGCCCGGGATACTGCACGGGGGTCGGCAAGGCCCTGATGGCGTTTCTCGAGCCAGGTGAACTCGATCAGGTGATCGCCAAACAATCCTTCTATCGCTACACCCCGGCAACGCTGGCCGACGAAGCCTCTCTGCGCGCTGATTTGGACACTATCCGCCAAGAGGGAATTGCTTACGACCGGGAAGAGCATGAACCGGAAATCATCTGTATCGCAGCACCGATCTTGTCACCAAAGGGCCGTCCGATTGGCGCGCTTTCGGTGACAACATCAACCCGGCGCAAAAGCCTTGATGAATTGAAAGAAGCAAAGCCTGCGCTCTTGAAGGCTGCATCTGAAATTGCCGCAGCTGTCTCGGACTGGCAGTTTCCAGGATAATTGTTCCCAGGGAGGGGAGAAGAACTTCATGTCTGGTGTCACCTTAGACGGAGCCGTTAAAAAATACGGTGAGGTTCAGGTCATTCACGGTGTCGATCTTCAGATTGAACACGGTGAGTTCTGTGTATTTGTCGGACCGTCCGGCTGTGGAAAATCCACGCTCTTGCGCATGATTGCAGGCCTTGAGGAAACCACCGGCGGAAAAATTTCCATCGGCAAGAGAGACGTGACCAAATCAGATCCGGCCGAACGCGGTGTCGCGATGGTGTTCCAGACCTACGCCCTTTATCCGCACATGACGGTCGAGGAAAACATGGGCTTCGGCCTCAAAATGAACGGGCACCCGAAGGCCGAGATCAAGGAGAAGGTCGGCGAAGCGGCGCGTATCTTGAAACTCGAGCCTTATTTGGCGCGCAAACCAAAGGCCCTTTCAGGCGGCCAACGCCAGCGTGTTGCCATCGGACGCGCCATTGTTCGCGGACCGGAAGTCTTCCTGTTCGATGAGCCGCTGTCGAACCTAGATGCGGAGCTGCGCGTTGATATGCGGGTCGAGATTGCCCGGCTGCACAAGGACATCGGCGCCACCATGATTTATGTGACCCACGACCAGGTCGAGGCCATGACCTTGGCCGACAAGATCGTGGTTCTGCGCGCCGGGCGGATCGAGCAGGTCGGCTCCCCAATGACGCTCTATTCCGATCCGGACAACAAGTTCGTCGCCGGTTTTATTGGCTCACCGTCGATGAATTTCATTGAGGGGACCGTCCAAGATGGCAGCGTTGCCATTCCGGCATTTGGTGGTTTAACGATCGAGCCATCCGTTGCACTTCCCAAAAATGGCGAAAAGGTTCTGGTCGGCCTCCGCCCGCAGCATCTGGTGATCAGCGAGACGGACGAGGGCGCGAGGGTTGATCTTTCCGAACAACTCGGCGGTGTCGCGTACTCCTATCTTGTTTGCCAAACGGGAGAACGCGTCATCATAGAAACAAAGGGCGAAGACGTCCCGAGACCGGACAGCACCGTTGCAATCACGTTCGATCCAGCCAACGCCTTTTTCTTCGATGCCAAGACCGAACAACGGCTCCGTTGAGTGCAAGTTTTGCGCTCTGCGAATTTTCTGATGGAAGACGCCAATAGGCAGTGGTTTTAACGCCGAGGCGTCAAACTGAAAATTTGCTTGTGATCACAAGCTTCAAGTCAATCATTTTAAGTTGACCGGCCGACGGCCATCGGCTTTTTTAGCGATGATGGTTCTCAGACGCCAAAGGCCGACGAGATGAAAAGGGAACACGGTGCGGCGTAGCCAGTAGGCACCAAATCCGTGACTGCCCCCGCAACTGTGAGCGGTGAGCGACCCCGTAAAACACCACTGGACACTTCGTCCGGGAAGGTTCGGGAGAGTTACGACCCGCGAGTCAGGAGACCTGCCATCACCGGTGCAGATGCTGCGCCGGATCTTCAACTTGACGCGGGCGGGGCGCCCGGCTCGGAGCATATGATGGCAAAGCGGTCACCACCGCCACCACTTCGTTTTGTTTGGCGCGCCCTTCTTTGTGGCGGAGGGCCAAATGAACCATCGTATAACTGTTTGCACATCCTGCCGGCGAAGGGGCACGGAAACACGTCCGGGTTTTGAGCTGATTGAACGGCTCCGAAACGCCTTACTTGCTGCTGACGACACAATGCCCGAAACCTTCGACGTTTCAGGTGTCGCCTGCATGGCGGGGTGCGATCGGCCGTGTACGATCGCCTATCACGGCACGAGCAAGGCCTCCTACCTTTTCGGGGACATTGATCCAGAGACCGATGTCGATGATCTCGTCGCGTTTGCAAAACAATACGCCTATCTCGGCGACGGATGGTGTTCGTCTGTCGACCGTCCAGGCAAGTTGCGGAAGTCTACGCTGGCGCGGATACCCGCCACCGGCGCGGCATTCGAAGAGCAGAAAGCGCGCGCTTCGTGACCGCAGCAACCCTCACCGCCAAAGACCTGTCTTGGTCGCCAAAGCACCATGGTGACATCCTGCTGCGATCGACCAGCTTCCATCTTGAAGCGGGCCGTGTACTCGGAATTGTTGGACCGAACGGTGCCGGCAAAACAACCCTGCTCAGACTGCTTTACCGATTTTATCGACCGGTCACAGGTCAGGTTCTGCTTGACGGTGAGGACATCTGGAGTCTCTCCGCGCGCGAGACTGCACAGCGGATTGCCGCCGTCTTGCAGGAACAACCAAGTGACTTTGCACTCACTGTCGGTGAGATCGTGGCACTTGGGCGGACACCGCACCGGCGCGGGTTTGCTGGGACGACAGGCTCCCATGACCGGAATATCATCGAGAGCGCCTTGGACCGGCTGGACTTGCACGGACTGGCAGGCCGCCAACTTGGAACCCTCTCGGGCGGAGAGCGCCAGCGTGTCATGGTGGCCCGCGCCTTGGCGCAAGAACCGCGGCTGTTGATCCTGGATGAACCAACAAACCACCTCGACATCCGTCATCAGCTGGAAGTTCTGGACCTTATCCGCAGTTTGCCCCTGACGATCGTCACCTCGCTGCACGATCTGAACCTTGCTTCTGGGTTATGCGACGATGTTGTGCTCCTCCAATCGGGCCGTCAACTCGGGTTCGGATCACCTGCCCATGTTTTGACGGAAACGGCTGTTTCCCAGGCTTTCCAGGTTGACGCCCGGCGCGAGCGCCTCACCCCCAGCAACAATGATCATCTGACTTTTCATATTCAAAAACAGGGAATTTAACTCATGAAGAAAACATTGTTGACCGGCCTGGCACTTGCTCTTTCCGCAGGCATTGCAACCGCGGAAACCAGCGTGCAGAGCTGCGACCGTGTGGTGACCTTCGATGCGCCACCGCAACGCGCCATATCCAACGACGTAAATCTAACAGAGATGATGCTGGTCCTCGGTCTTGAGGACCGAATGGTGGGCTATACCGGGATCTCAGGCTGGAAAACGCTAGATGAAGAAATGCGGGCAGGTGTTCAGGAACTTCCGGAACTGTCCTCCAAATATCCGTCCAAGGAAGTGATCATTGGAGCGGATGCCGACTTCTACTTTGCCGGTTGGAACTACGGAATGAAAGTCGGTGGTGAGGTCACCCCAAAGACGCTCGAACCTTTTGGCGTGAAGGTTTATGAGCTCACCGAATCGTGCACCCACATCATGGACAAGGACAAAGCCAGCATCGAGGACATGTATGCTGACCTGTTGAATTTGGGACGTATCTTTGACGTTGAAGAGCGTGCCGAAGACCTCGTAGAGGGTTACCGCTCGGACCTTGCCGCGTTCAAGCAGGACCTCAAAACAGGCGAACCGCTGCGGGTGTTTGTTTATGACAGCGGCGAAGACACGCCGTTTACCGCCGGGCGCTACGCCATGCCGACCGCGCTCATCGAAGCTGCGGGCGGCAAGAACATCATGGATGATTTTGAAAAAAGCTGGGCCACCGTCACATGGGAAGAAGTGGTTGAACGCAACCCGGAAGTCGTCGTGATCGTCAACTACGGCGAAGTCACTGCAGACCAGAAACGTGCGTTCATGATGTCAAATCCAGCTTTTGCAGATCTCGATGCCGTCAAGAACGACCGCTTTGTAACGTTGGAGTATGTCGAGGCAACGCCGGGACCGCGCAACATCAGAGCGATCAAAACACTCGCCGAAGCCTTCTGGAGCGAGTGAACCCGTGAGCGAGACGAGGACTGTTCAAATAAAATCGCTATTGTCTGGAAACAAGCTGATTGCCGGTCTTGGCGGGCTTGTGCTGCTCCTTGTCTCGCTCTCTTTCGCGGTTTCGGTAGGCGCTGTTCAGATCGAACTTGGAACCGTTTGGGGCGTATTCCTCAACAAACTGTCTCCTGGAATGATTGAACAGACTTGGTCGCAAGGCCGTGAAGCGATTGTCTGGGAAATCCGTTTTCCAAGAGCCCTGCTTGCCATGATGGTGGGCGCGGGGCTGGCCATCGTCGGTGCAAGTCTTCAGGCGGTGACCCGCAATCCGTTGGCGGACCCTCACCTCTTGGGAATTTCTTCCGGCGGCGCTTTTGGCGCAATTCTGGCCCTGCTTCATACCGGTTTGTTCATTGGTTTATTGACGGTCCCGCTATTTGCATTTCTGGGTGCTCTCGCAGCTACCGCCGTTGTGCTGGGTGTTTCGCGTTTTGCCGATGCGACAAGCGCGGACCGTTTGGTGCTCGCAGGTGTGGCCGTGTCCTTCATTGTCATGGCAGCGGCAAACGGGTTGATTTTCCTAGGCGATCCTCGCGCAACCCACACGGTTGTGTTCTGGATGCTGGGAGGTCTGGGACTCGCCCAGTGGAGCCAGCTTGTCTACCCGCTCATAATCCTGCTTGCATGCGGCACCTGGTTGATGTCGCAGGCGGCAGCTCTGAATGCCATGACGGTTGGCGACGAGACAGCCTCCACTCTAGGTATTCCGGTTGCCCGCTTCCGTCTCATCGTGTTCGTTGTGGGAGCTTTAATCACGGGCGTGATGGTTGCGTTCTCCGGCATCATCGGCTTTGTCGGCCTGATGGTCCCGCATGTTGTCAGACTGGTTGTCGGCGGCGACTATCGCCGTGTTTTGCCGGGCTCCGCGCTGATTGGCGCGGTCTTTCTTCTTTGGGCCGACATTGCAGCCAGGACCGTCATGGCACCGGAAGACATGCCCATCGGCATTGTCACTGGTCTGGTCGGGGGCGTCTTCTTTGTTTGGCTCTTGCGGGGAAAAAGAGCGGCATAAGGAACGCCGCTCTTTCTAACATTCGATCTCGGCCGCGCAATCATCAGAATGCGGTGCCCAGGTATTTACAGTTGCCCTGCTGCGGTGGCGATTGCTTCGTCGGTTTGCTGTAAGTCCTCAGCTGAAAGCGCCAGGTGTGCGTAGAGCTTGCTGTCGGGTTTCAAGATCCCGCTTTGGCGCAGCGATGCGTTGAACGCCTTGGCCTGCGCCGCGTTGTTCTTCAGCGTATCACGGTAGTCGCGCACCGGGTCTTCGGTAAAGACGACATCGAACAACATGGGTTCGCCAACGATCTGGTGAGGAACGCCTGCGGTCGAAAGATGCGTCGCGTAACTTTGCATCAACCGCTCACCGTTTTTCTTAATCTCCTCGTAGGCGCCCGGACGGCGCAGGACTTCCAGCGTCTTCAAGCCCGCCACACTGGCAACGGGGTTGCCGCTTAGTGTTCCGATCTGAAACGTAAAACTCTTGTCGCCGACAACGGCCTTGTCGAAATGGGCCATAATCTCAGATCTGCCCGCAATCGCGGCGAGCGGAAAACCGCCGCCAATGATTTTGCCGAGCGTGCACAGGTCCGGCACGACGCCGTAGTACTCCTGCGCACCGCCATAAGCGAACCGGAAGCCGGTCACCACTTCATCAAAGATCAGAACGATTTCATGCTTGGTTGCCAGATCCCGCAAGGTCTGCAGGAAACCCGGTGCAGGCGGGATCAACCGTTGCAAAGGCTCCACAATGATACAGGCGATTTCGCCGGCATATTCCTCAACCAGAGACGTCACGAAATCTGCGTCGTTGAACGGCGCAATCAGCATCTTGTCGCGCACACTTTCCGGAATGCCGGCGGAATCTGGAACAGCTTGCGGGTAATTGACGAGCGTCTTGGGCGCAAGGCTCATCAAGGCTTCGCCGGACATTCCGTGGTAACCGCCCTCGAATTTGAGGATTTTGTCTTTCCCCGTAAAGGCGCGGGCAAGCCGCATGGCGTACATGTCCGCTTCTCCGCCCGTCGACACGTAACGGATCTGCTCGGCGCAGGCCATGGCCTCGACCAAGACTTCAGCAAGTTCAATACCGGCTGCATTGTTGGTGAAGAACGTCATGCCCTTGCCAAGCTGTTCTTGCACCGCGTCCAGGACTTCCGGATGGCCGTGGCCCAGGATCATTGGGCCGGACCCGATAAGATAGTCGATGTACTCTTTGCCATCCTCGTCCCAAACCCGCGAGCCCTTGCCTTCGCGCAAGATCAAAGACGGATCGAAATTTCCAAACCCGGCCGCAGGCAGGACTTCGCCTGCACGGTCTTTCCAATCGGATTGCGAGATATTCGTTTTCATGGGGGCGCCTCCCAGGCTGGCCTTATGCCACTAGGTCGAGAATGGGATCTCCGAGCACATCCGGATCGGGTGACACACCCAATCCCGGACCACTTGGAGGAGAAATGAAACCACCGGTCCGCGATGGCGCAGCGGGATCAATTCTGGGTGCAACATATCCGGACAAATCACAGACATTCATGATGCCCTGGCGCGGTGTCGCGGCCGCGACATGAAGCGCTGCAGCTGTTGCGATATCCGAACCCCAGGTATCCTCAACACACATGCGCGCGCCGGCATAAAGACACAGATCCCGGGCCTTCCGGAGTTCGGTAATGCCACCGAATTTGGACAGTTTCAGAGCCACCGCATCCATGCAGCCAAGTTCATAGGCCTTCAAAAGGCTGGTGGTGTCATGGGCGTTTTCATCGAGCTTCATCGGCAAACCTGTGGCTGCTCTGACTGCAGCGCACTCTTCTAGAGTTTGGCACGGTTGTTCCAGCATGATGTCGAGGTCGGCAACGGCACGCCCGACACGGGTTGCGTCCATCCGGGTCGCACCGCAATTCCAGTCGCCATAGACGATCGGGCCAGGACCCACTGCTTCGCGAACTAGCCGCAAGCGGGCAACGTCTGCTTGCCAATCATCGTCCGCGCCAAGTTTGACCTGGATCTGGGTCATGCCGGCTGCAATCGCGTCTTTTGCGATCCGAACCATATCATCCGGCGCGATACAGGTGATGGAGTGATAGAGCGGGAGTTCATCTGTCTGCAATCCGCCAAGTAGGGTGTAGATCGGCAGCCCGCAGGCCTTTCCGGTCAAATCCCATAGCGCAATGTCGATGGCAGATTTTGCATAGACATGACCGATCAGGTGCTTGTTGCAGGCCGCCATCGCAGCCTCTGCGCCAATCGGGCTCCGCCCAATCAGAACGGGCGCGAGTTCTTCAAGGGCCGGAGCAACACCGTTGGCATAGGCGGGCAAATAATGAGGAATCGGGCAGACTTCGCCCCAACCGGAGACGCCTTGTTTGGTCTCGATGCGCACAACCATGCTGTCCACGGTGGCACAGGCCTTGCCGGATGCCATGTAGTAGGTCTCGTGGCTAGTCAGTGGAACCCGCCACAGGGAGAGACTCGAGATTTCAAGATCGGGTACGTTTCTCATGCGGCGTCTCCATATACCGCGATCGGGTCGCCAAGAATTTCAGGATCAGGTTCGACACCGATGCCAGGGCTCTGGTCGAAATGAACCGAGCCTTCGACATTGCGCGCGCCCTGACCGGGAACTGGATCAACAGCAAGATGCGCATGGCACAGCCAGCTTGCCAGTCTGTTGGCCTCCGGCGTTGCAGCCGCCAGATGCAAGGCGGCTGTGTCCGCGAACGCGGTTCCGCCCGTGTCTTCTATGTGCATCTGCCAACCGACCGAGATGCCGAAATCCCGGATCTGTTTCGCCTTGGTCAGTCCACCGACCCGGTTCGGCTTGACCTTGACGCCCTGGCAGATGCCTGCCTTCCAGGCATCAAGATGATCTGCAAATGAATGCAGACACTCATCCAGCATGATCGGCTGAGGCACTTTGGCGGCCACAAGCGCACACTCCGCAAGCGTTTCACACGGCTGCTCGATCCAGTCGCGGGCTGCAACCGAGTTTAGCACCTGTAGAGCGACACCTGGTGTCCAGGCCCGGTTCACATCGAAGGTCACCTGTTCGTCCGGCGCTAAGGCCGCTGAGATTGCCTCAATGCGTTCGATGTCGGCCTTGAAATTGCTGCCACCGGCCTTGGCTGAGTGGGTCTTGTAGCCCTTGGCACTGGCAGACTGAATATCCGCGATCATTTCGTCTGGCGTACCAGTTGAAATTGACGAATTGATCGCGACCTCTGCTGGATTTTCCGCACCAAAGAGCCGCCAAAGAGGGGAGCCGCTTGATTTGCCAAGGATGTCCCAGCAGGCAATGTCCAAAGGTGCTTTTGCGTAGGGGTGTCCGGGCAATTGCAGATCCATCGCGCGATTGACGGACTCCAGAGCCCGCGGGTCCTTGCCGATCAAGGCAGGTGCCAAGAGCTTAAGAGCTGCGCGCAAACCCGAACCATGGGCCGGCAGGTAAGTATGACCCCACGGGCACCCTTCCCCCCAGCCGGTGAAACCTTCGTCGGTTTCAATGCGCACGAAGGTGCTGTCGAGCCTCTCGAATTTCAGCCGCCCACCGGAAAGCCAGTAGGGTTTGGAGAGCGGCAGATCGATCTGCCAGACCGAGATCTTTGTGATCTTCATGCGGCCTCTCCATAGGTGGCCACAGGTTCTCCAAGAGAGGTAAAATCCGGAGCAACCCCGAGCCCCGGTGTGTCAGAGGCAAAGAGCTTTCCACCCCCCGTCTTTGGGGCAGGTGTTCCTGTCGAGCGGGTATTGTAATTGCAAAGGTCTGTTGTGTTTTGCAGATAATCCTCTGGAGTGGACGCTGCAAAATGGGCAAGCGTTGCGGTTGCGATTTCGCCGCCCCATGTGTCTTCGGCAACGACCGGGATCCGGTTGTCGAGGAAAAAGTCCCGAACCCGCCGAGCCTTCGACAAGCCTCCAAGATTCGATATTTTCAGGCACACCAGATCCGCACCCTGATCGGCAACAATCCGTTGTGCGGCTCGCATGCCGGTCACGCATTCGTCGAGCTTCATTGGCAGATCGATCCGCCGGCGCACCTGAAGGCACTCCTCATAAGTCCTGCAGGGCTGTTCGAAGATGAAGTCGAGATCCCGTGTTGCACGGGCCACCCGGAGCGCATTGTCGACGCGCCAGCCCTGATTGGCATCGGCCATCGCTTTTTCGCCGGGTTTCAGAAGCGGAACGGTTGCGCGGATGCGGTCTATGTCGCTGGACCAGTCCGCACCGACCTTGATCTGGAATTGCCGGTATCCTGCAGCCCGATGCCGGTCCAGCTCGGCGATCGTCTCTTCGGTTCCTCTATGCGGCGCGACACGGTACATGGGCGCGCCGTCCGTGAGTTTTCCGCCGAGAAGAAGCCAAACCGGCACTTCCAGAGACTTTCCAAAGATATCCCAGCAGGCGGCGTCGAAAGGGGCCTTGGCATAACCGTGGCCTTGAATGGTATGATCGAGGATCTGCTCGATCCGGGCCACCTGCCTCGGATCTTCTCCGATCAGAACCGGCGCGACCAACCGCGCGAGCGCTTCAACCCCTTCAGAATGGGCGACCATGTAGTTCTCGCCGCAAGGCGTGAACTCGCCGCAGCCTTGCACACCCGCATCCGTATCAATCACGACAACCGAGGCCTTTGCCACCGTAATGGCATTGCCCGCTCCCCAGCCGTATGCGCCATCGACATAGGGAAGATCTGTCTTGTATACACGGATGCGGGTGATCTTCATGGGGTCACCACAATGTTGCCCGTGTGCTTCTTCTCAATGAACGCGGTTTGTGCCGCGTGAAAATCTTTGAGTGGGTAGGTCGCGGCCAAAGCCGGCCTGATTTCATCGCGTTCAATGTACCCGACAACGTCCGAGAAAATATGGGGAGCAATAACGGTCGAGCCGGTAAATGTCAGGTCGCGCAGGTAGAAGGTTCTCAGATCGAGTTCCACGATCGGACCCGCGATTGCGCCGGAGCACGTATACCGACCACCGCGTTTCAGAACATCGATCAAAGTGCCCCAGTAGGATCCTCCGACGATGTCCGCGACGACCGAGACCGTGTCTTTACCCATTGCTGATTTCAAGACGGCTTTAAGGTCTGCCGGTGCCCGTTCAAGAACGTGATCCGCGCCGAGCGCCTTCACGTCTGCATGTTTGGCGGGCGACGCCAGAGCAATAACAGTCGCGCCCCGGCGTTTGGCAAGTTGGACGAGAGCCGACCCGACACCGCCCGACGCGCCAGTCACAAGAACCGTATCGTCTGCATTGACATTGGCGCGGCTGAGCATCCCTTCCGCGGTTGTGTACGAACAGGAAAATGTTGCCAGTTCTGCATCAGATAGTGTGCTGTCGATGGTTCCGACATTCCGCGCGTCGACAACCGTATATTCGGCAAACCCGCCATTGCACTCGGAGCCGAAATAGCCGGTCTTGTCCATGTTGTCCGGATCGGACCAGTCCCGCAGCCAGCAGTCGACCATGACGCGCTTGTTCAAGAGGTCTTCAGAAACTCCATCTCCCAACGCGACAACCGTGCCAACCGTATCGGCACCCTGGATACGTGGGAAGGTAATAGGCCTCCCGCCCCACGTCGGGTCTTCCTCGGCAACCTCCTGATAGGCCCCGCCTGTGGTCGCCTCGGAAACCGTCTTCGAATACCAGCCGGAGCGGGTGTTCACGTCGGTGTTGTTGAGGCCGCAAGCTCCGACCTTGATGAGGACTTGCCCGGCGCCCGGTTCGGGTGTCGGCCAGTGTTCGTGCCAGACGATCTTGTCCAGGCCACCATGTCCCTCAAGAACCATCGCTTTCATTGTGGCGGGAATGCTCATTCCGCGGCCACCCCGACCGGTGCGTCTGTGCGCGGTAAAATGCTATCCGGATCGTACGCTGGGACATCAAGAACCCGCGCTGATCGCGACCCATTCATGACGACGACTTCCAACTCGGTCCCCGCGTTCGCAGCCTCCGGTTTGACGTAGGCAAAAGCCAGGATCTTGCCGACTGAATGACCGTAGGCAATCGAGCTTGTTGCCCCGACGACCTTCCCGTCCATTAGTACAGCTTCTCCGCCATGGCCATCAGCAACGCCATCCGGCTCCACTTCAAGATAAACACAGACCCAGGGAAGTGCGCTTTCCGCGCTCTTTGCGGTTTCTTCACGACCGAGGAAGTCACCCTTGTCCAGTTTGACGAAGCGCATCACATCCGCTTCCGGCAAAGTGACTTCGTTTGTCAGTTCACCAGCGCCTTTGAAGCCTTTTTCGAGCCGCAGGGCATTCATCGCAAAGGACCCGTAGTCCACGAGACCCAGACTTTCCCCGGTCGCCCAAAGTGCGTCGTACACCGCCAGCATGTCTTCCCGGGGAACGTGGAATTCCCAACCAAGCTCGCCTGCATAGGACATGCGGAATGCCCACAGTTTGCGGCCTGCCACTTCGATTTCCTGTGCCGTCAACCACCGGAACGACGCATTGTCCAGAGCGGCCGGGGTATTGGGAGCCAGAATATCGCGGGCCCGCGGCCCGTTCAGCGCCATCGCCCCCCAGTCGGTCGAGAGGTTTCGGACCGTTACCGTTTCACCGTCAAGATGTTGGGCCAAGTGATCAAGCAGACGCTGCTCGAAGAACGCCGCGCAGACGAGATAGAACCGGTCCGGGCCAAGCCGCACCACGGTCAGCTCCAGCTCAATCCGGCCACGCCGGTTGAGCATATGGGTCAAGGCGATGCCGCCAACCTTTTTGGGAAGCTTGTTGGCAGCCAGACGATCGAGATAGGCTTCTGCGTCCGGACCGGACACTTCGATTTTGGTGAAAGCCGAGATATCCATGATGCCGGCAGTGTCCCGCACTGCCTTCATTTCCTTCGCCACGACGCCATGCCACTCAGGCCGGTTGAAGGAATAATAATCGCGCTGCTCCAGACCGTCCTTTGCGAACCAGCGCGGCCGTTCATGACCATAGACTTCTTCGTAAACCGCACCCTTGTCTTTCAAACGCTCATAAAGCGGGCTGGGTTTGATCGGCCGGCCTTCCAGGCGGTTGAAGTGCGGGAACGGAATTTCGTGGCGCAGGCAATAGTCTTCCTTGGCCTTGATCACCTGCCAGTCCTTGTCGGCATAGTCGCCGAACCGGCGTGGATCAAACTCGCGCATGGAAATGTCGGCGGCGCCATGCACCATCCATCTGGCCAGTTCGCGTGTCAGACCCGGGCCCCAACCGATGCCGATCTGGGTGCCACAGCAGCACCAGTAATTCTTGACGCCGGGAGCTGGGCCAATCAGCGGATTGCCGTCCGGCGGGTGTGAAATTGCGCCGTGGACTTCGCGCTTGATACCGAGCTCTGCAAAAATCGGCATCCGGTCCATGGCGTTTTCCAGCCAGGGCATGATCCGATCGTAGTCGGCGTCAAACAGCTCGTTTTCCGCTTCCCAGGGGCAATGATCCTCCCAGACCGTGTTCGGGTTTTCCTTCTCGTAAATTCCGATCAGGCCGGACTTCTGCTCCATGCGGATATAGCCGGAGACCAGCTTGTCGTCGCGAATGACTGGAAGTTCTTTATCTAACTCCAGGAACTCCGGAACCGTGTCGGTGACGATGTAGTGGTGGGTCATGGAGGTCATCGGCAATTGCAGGCCACTCCATTCGCCCATCTGGCGCGCATAGGTGCCACCTGCATTCACCACATGTTCGCAGGTGATGTCGCCAAGCTCGGTAAACACCTTCCACTCGCCCGTCGGCAGCTGCTTGATGTCCTTCGCCCGGCAGCGGCGAATGATCTTCACACCCAACTTCCGCGCACCGATTGCCAGCGCCTGGGTCACACCGGACGGATCCGCGTGCCCGTCATCCGGCGTGTGGAGCGCGCCGAGAACGCCGTCGAGATTATAGTAGGGATGCAACTCCCGGATCCGGTCCGGCCCCACAAGTTCCATCGGAAACTGAAGCGCCCGGCCAACGCTCATAGTGTGGCGCAGCCAATCCATTTCGTCTTCCGTATAGGCGAGACGGAAAGACCCGCAACCATGCCAGGTTACGGATTGGCCTGTCTCTTCTTCCAGCTGCCCGGAATAAAGATCAATGTTGTAGCCGACACATTTTCCAAGGCCGAAGCTGGAAGTGGAATGCGTGATCTGGCCGGCCGCGTGCCAGGTCGACCCGGATGTCAATTCTGCTTTTTCCAAAAGCACAACATCCGACCATCCCTCATGCGCCAGATGGTAGGCAAGCCCGCATCCCATAATACCGCCGCCAACAATGACAACACGTGCCGAAGACGGCAGTTTCGTAGCTCCAAGTTCTGACACGTCACATCTCCATGGACCGTGATTTTTCGATGGACAGCGTAATTGTACAAATGTACTCTCGTCAATCATGAATGATATGAATGTACCAAAATCTGATTTGAAGGCACCGCAGACGGTGCTGGACGACCTGGCTGCCGAGCTTGAGGTATTGACCCCAGAGCTGCGCAAGGCGGCAAGCTATGTGCTTGAAAATCCGAATGATGTCGGCGTCAGCTCAATCCGCGAGATCGCAGATGCTGCCGGGGTAAAACCCAACACATTTGTGCGCATGGCACGGTCTGTAGGTTTTGAAGGCTATGAGGACTTCCGGCAGCCGTTCCGCGAAGCGATCCGCAGCAGAGGTACAGATTTTCCGGACAGGGCGCGTTGGCTGCAGTCCCTATCCAAAGGCGGCCAATTGGGTGAGCTCTTTGCCGAAATGGCGGCCTGTGCAATCTCGAACATCGAGAACACTTTTGCGGCAACCGATGCGAATGCCATGAAAGCGGCCGCCGATGCGATCGTGAATGCGCGGCACACCTATGTGCTCGGCGTTGGCGTCAACAACTCCAACGCCCGCAACTTCACCTACCTTGCAGACATGGCCGTTGACACGATCTGGACGATCCCGCGCATGGGGTCCGTCGCAACCGACGACTTGGCCCGGGCAGACAAACGCGATGTGTTGCTCGCAATGACCTGCAAACCGTATCGGACCGACGTGATTGAAGCCGTTGAGGTTGCCCGCGAACAGGGCCTGACAATCATCGCAATCTCTGACAGCCCGGCTTCTCCCATCGTGGTCGGCAGCGATCACGCCTTCATCATCGACGCCGAAACCCCGCAGTTTTTTCCCTCGTCCGTGTCAACGATCGCGTTGTTGGAAACGCTGCTTGCCTTTGTCATTGCCGACGCACCACCCGATGTCGTTGCAAACATTGAGAAGTTCCACACCCGCCGCCATGCCATGGGGCTCTATCAGGAAGAATGGAAGGACCGCTCATGAACGTTCACAGCCAGCTGATCCATTCGCTCGAAGCGCGGTACTACACTGACCCTGCTCACTTTGAGCGGGAGAAGGACGGCCTGCTGGCACGAACGTGGCAATTTGCAGGACATGCGTCTTTGCTGCAAAAACCAGGCGATTATTTCACGATCGACATCGCAGGTGAAAGTATTGTCTGCCTGAAGGATCGCGAGGGTGTGCTGCGCGCCTATTTCAACGTTTGTCAGCACAGGGCCCATCAGCTGGTTCAAGGCGAAGGCAACACCAAGCTGTTGGTGTGCCCTTATCACAGCTGGACTTATGAACTCACGGGCGGTCTGCGATCCGGACCAAATGTCAAGTCCGTCCCGGGGTTCGACCGCAACCAGATTTGCCTGAGCACCGTCCAAATTGAAGATTTCTGCGGCTTCCTGTTTGTAAACCTGGATCCCAATGCCAGGCCCATGGACGAGTGGTTTCCAAATGTCCGGGAAGAGCTGAGATCCTTTGTTCCGCATATCGACCGGCTGCAGCCGCTCGAATGGGTGGAAATTGAAGAAAACTGCAATTGGAAAGTCTCGGTCGAAAACTATTCCGAGTGTTATCACTGCCCCATCAACCACCCGACTTTCGCGACCGGTGTCATCAAGCCAGAAACCTATGACATCCAGCCGCAAGGGTATTGCCTGCGCCACACAACAGAATGTCAAAATCTGGAGCGCATGACCTATGAGATTGATCTCGATTCCAACGAGCATGCAGGAGACTATTCCTCCTGGTTCTTGTGGCCGTTGTTCTCGTTCCAGGTCTACCCGGGCAACATCCTGAACACTTATCATTGGCGCGCGGTCGATGTGGATCACGTCGTTGTCTGGCGCGGCTGGTACACCATCGACGGTGTCGACAGTGAAGTGGTGCGCCGTCTTGCCGTGCAGGACCGCTCAACCACGGTCGAAGAAGACATCTACCTGGTGGAATCGGTACAGCGCGGACTGAGAAGCCGCGGATACAAGCCCGGTCCGCTGGTGCTGGACCCAGCCTGCGGAGTGCATTCTGAACATTCGGTACAGGCGCTGCAAAGCTGGATGCGCGAAGCATGACGAGCGAACCAGCGCCCAAGGCTTCCTGGCACATGCCGGACGTCTGGACGGCTGATCAGAAGCTGTTTCCGCATCAGGTCGGGTTTACCTGTCCACCTCGTGACTGGGATGCTGCCCCATCAGATTTCTTGCGCATCGCGCCCCCCTCAGTTGGAGTACACGGATGGATGCTCCATGCGCCCGACTACGGGCACCAACTCGACCAGCGAAAGCAGAACTTTGCGATGCTGGAGGAATTTGCCGCGCTGATGGCAAACAATGGTGCGGACGTGTGCGGTCAGGTGGGTTCCAACTGGGTGCACGCCTCCGGCCTGGGCGTTGAGGGTATCTCAGACTTCTGCAAAAAGATGAGCGATAGACATGGTCTCGCGTTTCACATGGCTGGCTATGCGATGGTTGAAGCCTTGCGTGCCATGAACGTTGAAAAGGTGGCCTTGAACGCAGTCTATCACTGGCCAAAGTGGTGGCAGGGCACGGTCGGG
This sequence comes from Roseibium sp., assembly GCF_965276855.1. Classification (GTDB taxonomy): domain Bacteria; phylum Pseudomonadota; class Alphaproteobacteria; order Rhizobiales; family Stappiaceae; genus Roseibium. The sequence continues at coordinate 3,719,988 of NZ_OZ255700.1, read as the reverse complement.
TTCTTGAAAGAAGCCGGGTTCGATGTGCTTTGGGCAGGCAATTTCGTGGACCAGGGCTGGTTTTCCACTCAGGACGACATCAACAAACAACGCTGGATCTTTGAAGGTGATCTTGCAGCAAAAAGCTTCGATTACGTTGCCAAAAAGGCCCCGCAGGCAGATGCCTACCTTGCCAACGGGATGGTCAATTTCCGCACAGGTCCCAACCAGCAACCGCAACGGATGCTGCACCTCACAAGTATGCTTGAAGACCGCCTCGGCAAACCGGTGATCGCGCATGACACGGCACTTTACTGGCGGATTTTCAAATCGCTGGGGCTGGCTCCGGCTGGCGAGAACGGGCAACTCTTGAGGTCTCTGAATGCATAAGATTATCGCGCTATGGGCTGTGCCACGCTCGACCTCCACTGCCTTTGAATGGATGATGCGCCAAAGAGGAGATCTGGAGTGTCTCCACGAACCCTTTGGCGAGGCCTGGTATCAGGGAGAAGACCCGTTTTGGCCGAGGTGGACACCTGGCAACAAGACAACGGCGGGGCTTACTCTGCAAAGTGTTTGGCAGGACATTCAACAGCGCGCTGCCAAAGGCCCGGTATTCATCAAGGACTTCCCCCATTATGTGAACCATATGTGGGATGCAGAGTTTCTTTCCAACTTCACCCATGCCTTCCTGATCCGCGATCCAGCCCTCACCATCACCTCGATGTATGACAAGTGGCCGGATTTCGATGCCGCCGAAGTCGGGTTTCCAGAACAACGGGCCCTCTACGATCTGCTCACGGCCTTGAACGGCACACCTCCGCCGGTGATTGACAGCAATGACTTGCTTGAAACGCCGGAGAAAACGATCGAAGCCTTTTGTGAAGCCGTCGGCATTCCGTTCATAAAGGAAGCGTTGTCTTGGGAGCCTGGTGCCGACACCGGACAATACAGCTGGTGGGATGGCGGGTCGTTTCATGAAAACCTGAAGCGGTCCACGGGCCTGACACCCCAAAAGCGGAAATACGTGGACATTGCAGACGCTCCTGCAAGGGTCCAGCACGTCCACAAACGTATGAAGCCGCATTACGATCGGCTCTATGCCAACAGGATTATACCCTCGTGACCCAAGTACCAGCTTACTGGCAAAATTTCATCGACGGCGCGTTTGTGGACGGTGGCGGAGGACGTCTCGACGTGCTCGATCCGGGCACCGGAGAGAAACTTGCCGAGCAGGCGCTGGCGGATGCCGCTGATGTAGACCGCGCGGTCAAGGCTGCCAAACGGGTCAGCGATAGCCGCACGTGGATGGATCTTCGCCCTGTAGAGCGGGGCCGGATTGTCCGCAAAATGGGTGATTACCTTCTGGATCGCATCGATGAAATCGCCCCAATCCTGACCCGGGAAGCAGGAAAGCCACTCTGGGAAGCGAAGCTCGAAATCGAGGGCGCAGCCCGGTATTTCGAATACTACGGCAACCAAGCCGAAACTATGGAAGGCCGGTCGATCCCTTTGGGCGGCGGGTATTTCGACTTTACCGTCCACGAGCCTTTTGCCGTTTCCGCCCAGATCATTCCGTGGAACTATCCGATGGAGATGACGGCTCGCTCGGTCTCGGCCGCGCTTGCGGTGGGATGTGCTGTCGTTGTCAAGACGCCGGAACTTGACCCGCTCACGAATAAATACTTCGCGGATGCGGCCCGCGCCTGCGGCCTGCCGGCAGGCGTATTGAACATCCTCTGCGGTCTTGGCAAGGAGGCAGGAGCAGCTTTGTCCGCCCATCCCGACGTCAATCAGATCGTCTTTACCGGGTCTGTTGCTACAGGCTCGGCAATCGCAACGTCAGCGGCCCGGAACGTCGTGCCCTGTGTACTTGAACTTGGAGGGAAATCGGCTGCGATCGTCTACGATGACGCCGATCTCGACGCGTTCCTTTCGGATGTACGCTGGGGCATCTACTTCAACGCAGGCCAAGTGTGTTCGGCCATGTCCCGCGTCATCGCCCATGAAGCCATCCATGACAAGCTGGTGGACGGCATTGTCGGTATGGCGGAAGGCCTCAAGGTCGGTGCGGGTCTCGAGTTTCCGGAATTTGGCAATAACATGGGCCCGATGATCTCTGAAGGCCAATGCCAGCGGGCGGCAGGCATGGTCTCTCAAGCTGAACGCGAAGGAGCCCGGGTTGCGACCGGCGGCCGCCGCATGAACCGCCCAGGTTACTTTCTCGAACCAACAGTTTTGACCGGCGTCGCCCCTGATATGACAATTGCGAGCGATGAAGTTTTCGGTCCGGTGCTGTCGGTTCTAAAGGCACGCGATGAACGTGAAGCGCTCGAGATCGCCAACGGCACACCCTACGGCCTGGTGGCTGGGGTCTTCACCGCCAATGTCGACCGAGCCATGCGCGCCTCCCGGCAACTCCGGGCAGGTCAGGTGTTCGTCAATGAATGGTACGCTGGCGGGGTCGAAACGCCGTTCGGCGGCTTTGGTAAATCCGGCTATGGCCGGGAAAAGGGCCGTGAGGCTCTGCTCAATTACGTTCAGACCAAAAACATTGCAATCAGGATAGGCTGATGGACCAGGATCTGTTTGAAAAAGGACTTGCTCAACGCAAGGCAACCCTCGGCGCGGAGTATGTGGAGAAGAACCTTGCCGCCGCCGATGACTTTACGCGGCCGTTTCAGGAAGCAATGACGGCATGGTGCTGGGGCTTTGGCTGGGGCGATGATGTGATCGACGCCAAGACCCGTTCCATGATGAACCTCGCCATGATCGGGGCGCTCGGCAAGATGACCGAATGGGAAACCCATTGCCGCGGTGCCGTTACAAATGGCGTTTCCAAGGAGGAGATCCGCGCCATCATCCACGTGATCGGCATCTATTGTGGCGTACCTCAGGCCCTGGAGTGCTTCCGGGTGGCCAAGAAGGTGTTGGAAGAAGCGGATCTCTGAGAACGCCGCATAAACGCGTTTGAAGACCTGCGTTTTCTCGCGATCTTTAATTCTTATGAGAGACCGGGACCTGATTGTCCCGGTCTCCACTCTTAAATCAGTCCGCTTTTGGGAGGGGTTTGTACGCCACCGCATCGATCTCGACCTTTGCATCGACCATTAGCTGGGAACGCACCGTTGAGCGGGCAGGACCACCATTCGGGAAATAGCTGGCGTACACCTTGTTGAAGGTCCAGAAGTCCCGTGTATCGTCCAGCCAGACGCCGACCTTCACAACGTCATCGAGCGTGCAGTCCGCAAGGGCGAGCGCTGCGATGACGTTTTCCATTGTGCGTTTGGTTTGGCTTTCCACGCCGCCCGGTTCGATCTCGCCATTTTCCTTCATGGCGACCTGGCCGGAAATGAAAACAAAGTCCCCAGCGCGTACGGCTGTTGCAAAGGGAAGAGGTTGTCCGCCGGCACCGGTTTTACCGCCGCCGAATCGTTCGATCGTGGCTTGGCTCATGTTCAAGCATCCTTTTTGGTTTTTAAGAGGAGAGGGTCATATGGGGCGCGGTAATCGCGCCGTAGGCAGTGGTCGAACGCGCGGCGGCACGATTGGCAGTGGCCGCAGCTTCGACTGCATTGCCAGAGCGCAGCCACGCGGCCATGAAGACACCGTTGAAACAGTCTCCGGCACCGGTCGCGTCTACCGTCTCCACGGCTTCACCCGGGATCGTCTTAACTCCGTCCCCGCAAGAGACGGCAACACCATCGGCACCGAGCGTCAAGGCAACAACGCGCGCTCCAAGAGTGTGGTAGAACCGGACGATCTCTTCCGGGCTTGTGTGCCCGGTCAGCGCACGGGCATCTTCAAGGCCCGGCAAGGCGATATCGCAGTGTTTCATGACCTCATGCGTCACCGCGCGGGCTTCGTCCAGCGACCAGAGCGTGGTCCTTAAATTCGGATCAAAGGCCACTGTCCGGCCGTTTGCGACAGCGACTTCAATCGCGTGGCGTGTGGCGTCCCGCAATTCACCTGATACAGCCAGGCTGATACCTGAGGCATAAACCAGCGATGCGTCCGCGATGGCTGATTGAGGGATATCCTTCCGGGTCATCCGGGACGCAGCCGAGCCCTTGCGGCGATAGAGAAACTTGTGCCCGCTCGCATCATGCTGGACAAAATAAATCCCGGTATCCTCACCCGGCTTTGACGTCACGTACTTTGTGGACACGCCTTCTCGTTGCCACGTTTCCTGAAGATTTTCGCCAAAGGTGTCTGCGCCGATATTGGCGATCAATCCGACATAAGCCTGCTGGCGTGCCGCTGCGATACAAACATTGGAGACGTCGCCACCGCAACCGGGCAAGAAAGAGCCGTCGGGCTGCTCGTTGAGCTCATAGAGCGGTTCCCCGATACACAGTATGTCGACCATGGATCAGACCACCTTGCCACGGGCAGATACGGGCGACGGCCCTAACGCTTGTTCACCCCGGATAAGCTGGACTTCATCAACCATATTGCTGACCACGCAGACGTGATTGGGCACGATCCGGATCCGGTCACCCACCTCAAGGCCAATGGTTTCGGCGCGCAGCACGCCGTGCTCTTCCGACAAGGCATCAACGGTTATGTCCGGGCGGCCGAGAACGAGGCCATGACCGTTCAGTCCGAGGAGATCCGAGGTCAGGACCTTGGTACCGGCATCAATGACGGCCCGGTCTGGAGCTGGCACAGAGACAACCGTTGTAAGTACCGTCAAAGCGCAGTCGCCCCAGTCACAAACACCCCGGCTCACCAAGGAGCGGTCATTGTAGACGTATGTGCCGATCCGGTATTCGGTCGCAACCGGTACTTCTTCCGCCTGCCACATTCCAGGTGATCCACCGTTCGAGATCACAGCGACCTCCAGACCATCAGCCACGATCATGTCCCGGGCTTTGGTGAGCCAGTCCTGCACCTCTGCTTCCCTACCAGCTGGCGGATAGGTCATCAGCCCGCCGAAGGTGAGGCCGGGGCTCTGGTTTATGATTTGCGCCAGGTCTCGCGCCGCTTCCGGACTGGTGACACCGCACCGCTCCGCGCCGGTGTCGCATTCAACCAGCACGGTGAGCCGGCTGGCGGTGTCAGAAAAAGCGTCCGACAAACCCTTCACGGTTGAGGTGTTATCCGCAACGACACTCAAGCGGACCTTCCCGGCCAGCGCCTTGAGCCGTTCCAGCTTCTCCGCCCCAAGGACATTGAAGGTGATCAGGACATCATCGATGCCACCGTCCGTGATCATCGCTTCAGCTTCGCTGATCTTTTGGCAGGTGATACCAATTGCTCCGGCGTCAAGCTGACGCTTTGCCAGAAACGGCAGTTTGTGGGTCTTGATATGCGGGCGCAAGGCAAGACCATGTTTCATACAATAGGCCTGATAAGCGTCGATGTTTGCCTCGGCGATGTCGAGATCAACGAGTACTGCCGGCGTTTGGATATCTTCAAAACTCATGCAAGGGCCATTTCGAACGGGTTGGAGACGATCGGCCACAGCGGGCGCGTCAAACGGGTATAGGGCGTCGTTTTCGGGTCATTGGGGTAAGGACCGTCAACAGAGGCATAAAGTACCTCCGCCGCAATCTTTGAAAATGCACCGTAGAAGTGGTTGGTCGACTTCACCACCAGAACTTTTTTGGCCGAGATGTCGATGCCGAGATTGGTAAAGAGGTCGGGCGAAAATGCCTGGCTGCGATTGGAGTTCAGCACCACATCGATGCCGCCAAGCCGGATAACAGAACAGTCGCCCAGCGGAACAATCGATGTGCCGAAGCTTTGCACCGCCTCCCGCTGATTTTTCAGAACGGTCACGGTCGCGTCGACCGGATAGCCAGCGGTCGAGGACGTCTTACCGCCGAAGCGCAGGTTGAGACGCGCCCCCTCCCCGGCCGCATGACAGAGCCGCACCGCCATGGGGTCCCAAATGGTTCCAAACGCTGCAGATTTGAGATCCTGGGTTATGGCTTCCCGCAGTATCAAGGTGGAATCCCCGGCTACACCGCCACCTGGATTGTCCCAGACATCCGCAACGACCACCGGGCCCTTGTCCGCTCTGGCAGCCTTGGCCAAGGCATCCGATGCTGTCAAAAACTGAGGTTTCGTCTGCCCCCGGAAGGAAAAGAGTTCCTCGCCCAAACGTGCCGCGATCTCATTTCCCTTGGGCCGGTCATTGTCGGTCACAACAACGATCTTGGCTCCGAGGTCCGGAGAATCTCCGGCCATGAACCCATGAATGGCCGACACGGAAAGGACGGTTCCATCTTCTTCCAACGCTTTCATGCGGTCGACAAAACCGCGCATTGGAGCCTGACTGGTCGGCAGGATATCGATCATGCGCACATCATAGGCGGATACGACCGGTTTGATTTCGCCCCTCAAGGCCCGCAAGACCAGCGTAACGCATGCTTCGCCCGTTTCAGCAAAATCCGTATGCGGAAACTCCTTGAAAACCGTGATGATGTCCGCATTGTCGACCCGCTTCTGACTGAGGTGACTGTGCGGATCAAAGGTAACGCCAATGACCGTCTCTGGTCCGACGATATCCCGAACCGCTTCCAGAAGGGCGCCTTCGCAATCGGTACAGCCGTCGGCGATCATCGCGCCATGTAAACCCAGAACGACGGCATCCAACGGCAAGGCCTCACGAACCTGTTCCAGGATCTCGTCACGCAAGTAGACCCAAGTCCCGGCGTTCAAAAGCCCCCCAGGCTCCGCCCAGGTAGCAGTCCCCTCGATAAGGTCGAAATCAAGGTCCTGAGATGCCCTGCGAAGCGCTGGAAAAACACCGCTGCACAGAGTTGGCGTTTCCGGATGAGCGCCGGGAGCTGCATAAAAACTCTGCTTGAAGTCAGAAAAATCCGTTCGCAGGGGCGAAAACGTATTTGTCTCTGTGGCGAGCGATGCACAGAAGATCCGCATGGATTGGGTCCTGTCCGGGTTATTGTTATATGCCGGAGACCATTTGGCGGCCTCCGGCAAGTTCTTCAGACGGCCATCCGGCCGTGCCGATCAGTTCAGATAGGAGGCTTCGTTTGCTTTGTTGACTGCATCGCGGAACTTCACCAGAAGTTCGTTGGCCTTCGGGTCGAGGTTTTCCGCAACATGCGTTTCGAAGGCAGGTTGAGTGGCTGCTGCCATCTCCGCCCGCTGGTCATCGCTGAGCGCGGTGACCTTGATGTCATCGGCGAGCCCTGCAAGACCGCGGTCGGAAGCTTCAATGATGCGAGAAAGACCCCGGCTGGCTGCAACACAGTTCTCGGCTGCAGTGTGCACGGTGGCTTTTTCGCTGTCGGACAGGCCCTCGTAGAAGGCACGGTTCATCAATAACGTGTACGGTGAGAACAGGTGATTGGTCAGCGTCAGATATTCCTGGACCTCTGCGAAATTGGCAAAGGAAATGATCGGAACCGGGTTCATCTGACCATCAATCACGCCGGTTTGCAGGCCAGAATAAACCTCGCCCCAAGAGAGCGGATAAGCTTCTGCTCCAAGGGCTTTCACGATCGTTTGGTGAGACGGAAGGGTCATCGTGCGAATGCGAATACCGTCAAAGTCGGCCAGGTTGGCAATCTCGCGCTGCGAGTTCGTGACGGCAAAGAACCCGCCCGTGTCCGGGAACCCGAGCACAACAACATCACCAAGTTCAGCCTCAATGTCTGCGGCAAGCGCCTTACCGAAATCTCCATCGAAGACTTCATAGGTGGCGGCATTTCCGTTGAAGGCGAACGGCAGGTTCAGAACATCAATGCGCGGATAATAGCTTGCAAGCGCGCCGGTAGACGTCAGCGTCGCCTGAAGCAGGCCATCACGCACCTGCTGAACATGTTCTGCCGCTGAACCAAGCTGGTTGGAGCCGAAGACTTCGACAGAAACACTGCCGTTGGTGCCGGAGGTGACGAGGTTGTCAAAGACGGCAGTGCAAGCATGAGCCGGATTTTCAAACGGGTCGGTCTTGTTGTCGTGACCGAAGCGAATGACGCCTCCGTCCGCATAGGCGGTGCTGGCGATCAAGGTGGCGGCAAGCGCCGCAGATAGTGCAGTCCGTTTCATGTGATTACCCTCTCTGGTGTTTGTTTTGGTTAGCTGGCAAAGCCAAGGAGTCTGGGCAGGAGCAGGGCGGCGTCCTCCCAGAAAGCGAAGATGAAGAGAATGGCGACCTCGGCGATCAGGAACGGCATCAACTTCACCGAGATGCGTTCCAGGCGTTCTCCGGTCACGGAGGAAAGAACAAACAGACAGGCCCCGACAGGCGGCGTCATCAGCGAAATGTTCAGCGCAAGGACGAAGATGATTCCGGCGTGGATCGGCTCAAGACCAACCTGCTCGGTCAAAGGCACAAGCACTGGCGCAAGGATGATCAGGATTGCGGTGATATCCATGACCATGCCGACAACCAGCAAAAGGCCGATGATGATGGCGATGACGGCATACCGGTTGTCGGAAAGGCTCAGGACCGTCTCCGCCATGAGCTGCGGAATACGTTCAAAGCTCATCCACCAGCCCAGCACGCTGGCAAAGGCAATGATGACGAAGATGACCCCGGTGATCCGTGCAGTGCGGACCAGCATGGAATAGAAGTTCTTGAAGGTCAGCGTGCGGTAGACGACAGCGCCAATGAAGAGCGCATAGGCAACGGCAATGGAAGCTGCCTCTGTCGGCGTAACGATACCGCCAAGAATTCCGCCAAGGATGATAACCGGCATGGCAAGTGCCGTCAGGGAGGAGACGAATGTCTGCCAGACTTCCTTGAGGCTGGCCCCGCGCAAGGCTTGCGGCAGGTTTTCCCGCTTGCCCCCGACTACGATGACGCCCATGCATACGGCGCAGATCACGAGGCCCGGAAGGATGCCAGCCGCAAACAGCCCCGCGATCGAGACCCCCATAAGGGAACCATAGACCACCATCAGACCGGATGGCGGAATGGTTGGGCCAATGATCGAGCCGGCGGCTGTGACAGCGCAGGCGTAGTCCCGCTTGTAGCCTTCCTTGACCATGGCCGGAACCAGTGTCCGCCCGAACGCTGCAGCATCAGCGGTTGCAGATCCGGTCAGACCGGCAAAGAAGACGGATGCCAGCATGTTCGTGTGGGCAAGACCACCGCGAAAGCGACCAACCAGGACCTGAGCGAGTTTCACCAAACGGGTTGTTATGCCCGTCCCGTTCATGATCTCACCGGCCAGAATGAAAAACGGCATGGCAAGGAACGGAAAGATGTTCAGTCCGTTGAAGATTTTGCTCGGTCCTATCGCTAGGAACGAGCCGCCGCCCATATCGATCAGACCGATGACACCGGCAAGACCGATGGCAAATCCGATCGGCATGCCAAAAAGGATCAGAACGACAAATGAGATGGCGACGATCATTGGCCGTCCTCCACTACAGGTTCGGAGAAGACGGGTTTGTCGAGGTAACCACCGAGGTCCCGCAACAGCACGAGAACAAGCTGAACCGAACACAGCGCCGCGGAGACGGGAATCGCCGCATAGAAGGGCGCCAGACTCATGCCGAAGATCATGGCGTGCCGAGGCGCACCGCTTTGGGCAAAAGCAATTCCATACCAGGCGACATAGAGGAAGAGCGCCAGCGACAGCAGATCAACCGCGATCAGCAATATTCGCCTGACGGAAACCGGAAAGATCATGACAAAGGCCGTGAGCCCAATATGATCGCGCCGGGCGATACCGGAGGACACAGCGAGCATGGCTGCCCATATCATCAGATAGCGTGCCAGCGTTTCCGGCCAGGGCAACTGCCAACGGAAGTAGTAGCGGTCGACGACGCCAAGCCAGACATCGAGCACAAGGGCGAGCATTAAGCCCGCAACAACGAACTCGACGACCTTGTTCACCCGCTCGCTTGTTATGGCTGCCCAATCCTGAACCAACATCTTCCTCCCAGAATGCGGCCTGTAACTCAGTTACGTTTATGACATCAAACGACCTTAAGATCAACGCCAGTATGAAATTTAGTTACAAATTTAGTTTCGTTTCGCTTGATTATTCGGAGTTTCTTGATTGTTTAGACAGAGATATGTAACTTAGTTTCATGGCAAATGACCCTGAAGTTACATTTGAAACTGAAACACCTGATGCGGCAGGCACTCCCATGCGGCCACCTCAAAAAGGCGGACCGGGTGTTTTTGACGTGCTGTCCGCACTGAACAATCTGGATGGGAACTTTGCTGCGCAGGAGCAAAGGGTCGCGACCTATGTCAAGAACCACCTTGATGCGATCAGCAACATGACAATCGGTGATTTGGCCGATCACTGTGAGGTCAGCAAACCGACGGTTATCCGGTTCTGCCGCAGTTTGGGATGTTCAGGTTTCCGGGACTTCAAGCTGCGCCTGGTGCAGAACCTGGCTGTGAGCGCACAATACATGAGCGCGAACACAATACCCGACGTTCCAGACACCAACACGGCCATCGATCAGGTGATCGGCGCGCTTTATGCCTCGGTCGACACTCTTCGGAAGCAAGTCGAGACGGACATGCTGGATGCAGCCAAGGACGTTATCCTGAATACACGGCAAATCCTCTTTGCCGGTATCGGCGGCGGCTCGTCCATGATCACTCAAGAAGCGGCAAACCGGTTTTTCCGGCTTGGTATACCGTCATTCCATGTAAGTGACAGCTATCTGCTCCAGATGCGGGCCGCAACGCTCGGGCCCGGAGATACGCTCTTTCTGGTCTCGGCCAGCGGTGAAGCAGATGCAATCGTAGGCGCTGCGGAAATTGCAAATGGTTATGGCGCGACCACGATTTGCATCACAAAACCGGGAACCAGGCTTGCAGCCGCAGCCAAAGTTCCGGTCCTGATCGACGTCCCCGAAGACCGGGCGATCTTTAAACCGACAGCCTCACGATATGTACATCTGGTGGTGATCGATGCATTGGCGACCGCAGTGGCGCAGGAATCTGCGGACACGACGAAAGAAAACCTCCGCCGCATCCGCGCCTCCCTCACCGCCTATCACGGCCGCACCGGACCACAGCCACTGGGTGACTAAGGCACGGTCTGGCGTTTCGCTTCTGGAGATCTGCAAGGTGTCTTCAGCAAGCCGCAACTGGAGCTGAAGTTTTCGTCCCCGCAGCTGACATTGGGAACGCGTACCTAAATGCGCTCCCAATCAGCCGCGGGCAACTAAGATATCAACCAATAACCAAACGTTCTAAATCCCGCGAATGCTGCCGCCGTCAATCCGGATCTTGCTGCCCGTCACATAGGACGCACGCTCTGAACAGAGGAAGGTGACGACATCCGCAAATTCATCCGGCCGGCCATAACGCCCTGCCGGTATGGCGGCTGCCGACTGTGTTGCAACGTCCTCGACGCTCTTGCCAAGGCGTTTGGCCGCCGCTGCATCCAATTCATCGACACGGGTCGTATGAATGCGCCCGGGCATTGCGATATTGACGGTGATCCCTTTCGACGCGACTTCGGTGGACAGTGTCTTGGACCAGCCGACAAGCGCCGACCGAAGGCCATTGGACAGGGCCAGGTTCGGGATGGGCTGCTCAACACCGGACGAGGAGATTGTCACGATCCGGCCCCAGCCGGCTTCTTCCATGCCCGGCAGACAACGGTTGGCAATATGGATCAGGTTGGCGACCATGGTCTCGAAATGTGCCATCCAGTCGGCACGCGCCGGATCCGTGCTGCGTCCCGGAGGTGGGCCACCCGCATTATTCACCAGAATATCTATGTTTCCAGCTTCCAGCAGGCTGTCCAGTACCGCATCGACTTCAGCGGCATTCGACACGTCCAGCTTTTGAGCCGTGACAGAGCCATCTGTCGTCTTTGCCCACTCTGTGATCGCATCCGCATTCCGGGCCGCGGCGATCACATCGGCGCCTTCTGCCGCCAGGCTCTTCGCAATGGCGGCCCCCAAACCACGGCTAGCACCAAGAACAAGCGCCCGTTTTCCTTTGATCCCAAGATCCATCAGTTTAGTTCCTTCAGTCTTTCTTCTTGACGCGCCAAGAGCGCATCGACTTCGGCCTGCGCCGCTTTGGTGAGCCCGGCACCTGGCCGCCGCAAGGCAGCACTGCCGATCACACCCCGTTTGGCAAGCACATATTTCCGGACAGCCAATCCGAGACCCGGCTGCTGCTCGTAGCGGGCCAGCGGCAAATAAGCGTTGAAAAGGTCGCGCGCCCGCGCAGCGTCACCAGCGTTCGAATAACGCACAACATCCCGCATCATTTCCGGGTAACAAAAACCAGTCATCGCACCGTCTGCTCCACGGTCCATTTCCTCCGGCAGGAACAAACCGCCATTGCCGCACAGGATCGAGATTCTTCGGGCAAGCGCCCCCTCTGCCCGCAGTGCAGAGATCTTTTCAAGGCCCGGCCAGTCCTCATGTTTGAGGCATACACAGGTCGGGACGTCTTCAACGATCCTGGCAATGGCGCTTACCGGAATATGCACCCCCGTTGCCAACGGGAAATCCTGCAAGACAAACGGCACATCGCCAATGAACTCAGCCGCCTGTGTGTAATAAGTGACGACCTGAGCATCGGTCTTCAGGTTGCCGGGCGGTGCAATCATCACCCCGCCTGCGCCAGCATCCATCGACGCTTTGCTGAGTTCCGCCATCTGAGCGAACCCCGGTGCTGAAACGCCCACGACCAAGGGAATACGCCCGTTCAATCGGGCAAGGATCCTTTTAACGACCTCAAGCGACTCCGCCGTTGTCAGCTTGGGAGCCTCTCCCATCATGCCCAGCGCCGTTAAACCGGTCGCACCGGCCTCCAGATAGAAATCCACCATCCGGTCGACACTCTCCATATCGAGAGCGCCATTATCGTTGAACGGCGTCACAGCGATCACGTAGACGCCCTGCGCCTCTTCCGTCAGTCGGGTCATACCCGATTCTCCCTTTGTTATCCGCAGGTTCTCAGCGCCAGTTGACCGATCGCGGCAGCTGTTGCTGCCTGACACGGATCGACAACCGGCAAACCTGTCTTTTCTTCAAGCAGTGTTCGATATTGCGCCATCCCCGCACATCCCGTGATGAGGACATCGGCGCCAAATTGATCTCTCAGCGTTTCGCCAACCTCTGCCAATCGGGCGACGGTCCTGTCCGCATCCGCGAGATCCAGAACACCGAGCCCGAGCGGCAGATCCGCGGCCAGCCGGTCCCGAATACCAAGAGCCCCGAGATACCGTATATGCCGCTGAATGGAAGCGCGGCCCAAAGACAAGATCCCAAAACGTTGACCCAGCATCATGGCCTGGAGGTAGGCGCTTTCCGCAATGCCGAGAACCGGTACGGTCTGCGCCTCCCGAAGCGCCGCCAGACCTGGGTCTGAGAAACAAGCAACCACAAAAGCAGAGGCATCTTCTTGCAAGCCGCTGGCAAGCTTCAGGAGGGGACCAACAACGCCATCGACATGTGCCTGCGTTTCAATCCCCGCAGGCCCCTCCTTGAGGGTGAGGCAGGAAATCGGAACCGGTGATATCTGACGCATTGGAGCAATGGCATCATCAATCCCGTCTGTGACATGTTCTGAACTGTTGGGATTGATCACATAGATGGTCATGCAGGCATCTCCAGGCAGCGGGGCGCGATAGCATTAAAACTGCACCCTTTTGTATTCTCCGCGACCCTGATCGCCCGCGCCTGTGCCGCATCAATCTCGGCCAATGCTCCGGCAGTATCGAGCCCTATGGGCTTACCATTGTCCAGCACATGCCGGCCGGCAACCCAGACATCCCGAACTGCACGTTCAGCCGCTGCATAAATCAGGCTGCGCAAGGGATCGTGCACCGGTCGCATGGATGGGGCCGTCAGGTCGACGGAAACAACATCAGCCGCAGCCCCGGGGAACAAACGGCCAAGATCACTGCGACCCAGCGCCTGTGCACCGCGAACGGTCGCTGCATGAAAAACCTCGGCCGTATTGATGTCTGCGAAATCGCCGGACCGGCACCGAGACTGAATTATGGCCTCGCGCATTTCCTCGAGCATGTTGAAAGGAATGGTGTCGGTTCCAATCCCCACATTGACTCCTGCTCTTAAGTACCGGCCGAGACTTTCCATACCTTGTCCGGAGCGTGCGAAAGTCACGGGGCAATGAGCAATATTTGTCCCTGTTGCGGCCAGCGTTTCAAGGTCCTTTGCTGTCCGCGCACGGGTTAAGGGGTGATGATCCAGACAGATGCCATGCCCCAAGATCACATCTGGGCCAAGAACACCGATTTCCTGCAGCAAGGAAACGGGCCCCTTGCCATGGCGGCGATAGAGTTCCGTGACCTCCGCCATCGTTTGGGCAGCGTGAACCGTCAGCCGCAATTTGCGGGATCTGGCTTCATCCAGAGCCCGGACCAGAAAATCCGGATGGCACGTATCGATCTGGGACGGTGCCACCACGCCGGTCAACCGGCCACTGCCATCAACCGCCAACCGATCGAGAACCGATAGGGCTTCATCGCGCGCAGTGTCTCCTGCGGCCTCATCCCACTCATAGTCCAGTGCCTTTCCTTCTGTTAGCCGCCAGCGGGCCTGGCGGAAACCTGGGGCAAGCCAAACCCTGAGGCCGCTTTCGGCGGCAATGCCGAGCCAACGCGGGTGATCACCCGCTATATCGAGGCAGGAGGTCACGCCCGAGGCGAGAAGTTCCGACAACATCAAGGTTTGGCAGGCGGCCTTCGCATCGGCATCAGAATCGATCAGCGTCGAAAACTCATATAGGGCATTGCCCCAAAGCTGCGGTGTTCCGGTGTCATCGAAGAGCCCCTTGGCAAGCGGCTCGTCTCCGGAATGGCAATGTATATTGACCAATCCCGGCATGATCAGCCGGTTGCGCCCGTCCACTTCAAGATCCGCAATGCCTTGCCACGCAGCCCCCACATGCAGGATCCCGCTGTTGTCAAAAGCAACGTCCAGGTCCCGCCCGTAGACATGCTTGCCACCTTCCCACCGAACCACCCAAGAAGCCTTGCGGATAACCGTCACGTTCATGCGCTTGCTCCGTAGCGTTGTGAGGACCAAAAGCCCTTCGGGACAGTCAGCGCGGATGTGCTGTTTGTCCGGTCGATCATACGCTCGGCCTCAAGGGCAGCATCCCGCAAGATCGCCTCCTCGCAAGCCTTGGTGGCCTTGCCACCTTCAACAACGACCTCGCCCTGCACAAGTACTGTGTCGACGTCGTTGCCGTTTGCAAAACAGACCAGCCGATGCGCCGGCATATTCGGCGGGTAAAGGTGCGGACGGCGGATATCCACCAGCACGATATCGGCATCCTTACCCGGTTCCAGCGATCCGATCCGGTCTTCCAGTCCAAGCGCCCGCGCGCCTTCTATCGTTGCCATTTCTAGTGCCCGGCCCGGTGGAAGCACACTTGGGTCGCGGAAATGGCGGCGATGATAGTGCATGGCCTGTTGCATGTGGCGGAACATGTCCGAGGACCGGTCCGGCGCGGTTGCGTCAGAGCCCAGCGCGACGGTCACACCTTGATCCATCAATTCGATCGCCGGACACCGGCCCATGATGGAGGCAACGGCCGATGGATTATGGGCGATTTTTGTTCCGGTGTCCGCACATAGAACAATCTCGTCGTCATGTAGGTTGACTGCGTGGGACAGCAGCGCATTCTCAGCCAAAAGCCCGAGTTTTTGAGCCCTTCGGATGGACCCGCCCTGATGCCCGTCCTGTGTAAAGACGACATCAACTTCCCGAGCAGCCTGTGCAACGCGCTGCGATTGTTTGCAGGCCGTCACATAAACATCAACCGGCATTGTGTGTTCGTGTTCGTCCCGCAGTACCGGATAAAGCAGCGCGACATTGAGCCGCCCGTTGTCTGCGTCGTGCCATCGCGACAGCAGGTCGAGGCTGGTTCCAAACTGCGTATCAAAATCCACCGGATGCGGATCTTTGCCGCCATCGGAATACACCAACGGGTGCGGCGCACGGGTTGGGCCGACAGCCATGACCGTGCGCCCGCCGAGTGCGCGCACGCCTTCCATATGGGCATCACCATACTCTTGCGTGTCGGTCCGCATGATCGTATCGCCGCCGCCGAGAAGTGACAAACCGCAGGTTACCCCAAAACGGATGCGTTCCAGTGCGGCAAGGCGCGCTTCGGCATTCCAGTAGTCCGGTGTTGATCCGGTCGTGTAAACTTCACCGCACAGTGCTTCCCAGGCATCGCCGTCATGCATGGACATGGTCTTGATAAGCGCATGTCCAGCGTGTGCATGGACGTCAATCAAGCCGGGAATGATCACCTTTCCTGTTGCGTCGATCCGGCGGGGAGCATCGTGTTCTGCGGTAACCTCATCATGTGTACCGACTTTGAGGATCTTGCCGTCCTCAATGGCAATGGCGCCGTTATCAATGATCCGGCGCTCTGAGTCGACTGGGATTACGGTACCGCCAAGGATTAAGAGGTCAGCCATGCGCGGCTCCTGTCAAATCGGGAAGTGCGCGCAAGTTAGGAACACCATCAACCGGCATGGAAAACCCCGTGATATCTCTGGAAAATGCAACGGCACGCAGTGGATTGTAGAGTGTCAGCCACGCCGGGTCTTGTTGAAGAAGACGGTACGCCTCCCGGTAAATCGCCTCACGTTCTGCAGAATTGTCGGTCTCGCGTCCCCGGTCGATCAAAGCTTCAACGGCGGTGTTGCAGTATCCCTGCCACCAGGCCCCGGCAATCCGACTGTCGATCTTCTCGTAGAGCACCCGGAAGGTGGACATCGGACTGGAATCGAACACGCACAGATCCCGGATCTCTTTGCGCCGAACCATGTGTGCATAAGCTTCACGATCTTCGTGGATTTGAACGGACAACCGGATCCCGATATTGGCGAGCTGTTTGGCCAACACATCCGTCAAGTGCTGCGCCTCATCCGGCAGGCGTGTCGGACAATCAACGGCAAGCTCCAATCCATCTTTGTATCCGGCGTCGCGGAGCAGCTGTCGGGCGGTATCGGGGTCGTGCGGCACACGCTGTGCAGCATCCGCTCCAAAGTGCGCGGGACTGACAAACCCATGGAGAATTTCGCCCGCGCCTCCAAGCACGCCCTGAACGACAGCGTCCCGGTCAACCGCAAGGCTCAGTGCCTTGCGCACTCTCGGATCGCGCAAGGGTCCCTTGTCAACATTCAAGAGATAGATGATCGCGACCGGCGCCCGGTAGGTGTGAAGCGCAACACCGTGCCTTTCTGCATGAGGGGGGATGGCTGCGGCCATCAGTGCCTCGCCCGCCGCAACAGCCGCCAAACGCTTGTCGGCGTCGGGCTCGCGGGCGATGCGAAGGGATGTGTTTTTCGGCTTGGGCCAGTGACGCACGCCAGATGCCTCCAGCACCAGCGTGTCTTCCGAGCGACCCGCAAGCCGGAAAGGCCCCGTGCCGCAATGGGCGCTTCGGTCGCCGGCATCCAATGCCTCAAATGCACTTGGGGCAACAACAAACGCTTGAACCAAGACATCACAAAAGTCGGCCATGGGTTCAGCAAGTGTGACGGTCAGTGCAAGACCAGACGCTGCATACACCGCCCCTTCAAGATACTGGCGCCAAACGGCTGGTGAGCCGAGCGTGTAGCCCTTGTCCTCCCGCGCCATCCGTTCAAGCGAGGCCTGAACAGCGGCGGCATCGCATTCCGTTCCATCGTGGAAGGTCACGCCGCTGCGAAGGAAAAACCGCCAGATGCGTCCGCCGCCGGACACTTGCCAGCACTCGGCAAGGCCGGGAACGAACTTTGTTCCCTCAAGCCGCACCAAGGTGTCGTAAATTGCGCCAAGCACGCTGAGTTCATCTGCCGCATCGGTACAGTCGTGCGGATCACCCAAGGGTGTGCGGGCCTGGAGAATTGTCACGCTCATGCCACGTCCCGCGCCGGCTCATCAATCAGATGACAGGCGATCTGCTGCCCGACACCATTTTCCTTCAACACCGGGCGTTCGACAGCACACCGCTCCCAGGTAAACGGACAGCGCGTACGAAAGCAGCATCCGGACGGCAGAGACAGGGCCGACGGCACTTCCCCTTTCAGATCCAGCTGGGTCGATTTTTTAGCCGGATCCAGAGATGGTGCCGCCGACAGGAGCGCGCGCGTATAGGGATGACGGGGAGCTGAAAAAATCCGGTCGCGGGGTGCTGTTTCGACAATGAATCCCAGATACATCACCGCGACCCTGTCGGCGATGTGATGGACGACACTCAGGTCGTGACTGATGAACAGATAGGCCAGGCCAAATTCATCCCGGAGGTCCATCATCAAGTTAAGGATCTGCGCCTGGATGGACACATCGAGTGCGGAAACGGGTTCATCCGCAATAATCAGCTTCGGGTTAACCGACAGAGCCCGGGCAATGCCAATCCGCTGGCGCTGACCGCCGGAGAATTGGTGAGGATAGCGTCCTGCATGCTCGGTGTTGAGCCCCACACGCGCCAACAGCTCTTGCGTTCGAGCATGCGCTTGGGCCCAGCTGCCGGTTTGCTCGGCCAGCGGCTCTGCCACGATGTCGCGCACCTTCTGCCGCGGGTTCAAGGACGCATAGGGATCCTGGAAGATCATCTGCATTTTCGAGCGGACCGGCAGCAGCTCCTTTGGCGACAAGTCCTGGATGTCTTCGCCTTCAATACTGACGGTTCCAGCTGTCGGGTTATGAATGCGGGCGATGGTCTTTGCGACCGTCGACTTGCCACACCCAGACTCCCCGACAAGAGCAAGCACCTCGCCTTCCTTCACTTCAAAAGACACGCCATTGACCGCATGAACCACCCGCTTGGGCGCACGCAACCGGCCCTTTTCAAATTTCAGCCGGTCCAGAAGTCCGCCGCCAATGTCGAACCGCTGTTCAAGGCATTTGACCTGTAACATCGCCGTCATGCCGGTTCCTCTTCGACTGGAAAATGACAGGCGGTTAACCGGCCTGTGTCCTGCTCTGCCAAAACCGGCTCGATCTCTGCGCAGCGCGCCTGTGCCCGAGGACATCGGTCCTGAAAATTGCAGCCTTTCGGCAGTTTGCGAATGTCGGGAACGGCTCCCGGGATCTGATCCAGCCGGTGCTTGCGATCCGATGGATCCGGGATCGACGCAATCAGGCCTGCTGTATACGGGTGCCGCGGCGTATCGATGACCACGCGTGTCGGGCCGCGTTCCACGACCTTGCCGCAATAAAGCACCGTGATGTGGTCCGCCATTTCGGCAACAACGGCCAGATCGTGGGTCACAAGGATCATCGATGCCCCATGCTCGCGCACCTGTCGCTTGATCAACTTCAGGATTTGGGCCTGTATGGTGACATCCAGCGCAGTCGTTGGCTCGTCGGCAACGATAAGACGCGGTTCGGCGAGCATGGCAATCGCGATCACCACGCGCTGGCGCATGCCACCTGAAAACTGATGCGGATAGGACGACAGGCGGTCGGCGGCCTGATTGATCCCCACATCCTCGAGCATCTGAATGCAGCGCTTGCGGCGCGCGGCCTTGTCCAGGTCCGTATGAAGGCGCAGCATTTCGTCCATTTGCCGCCCGATGGTGTGCAGCGGATTGAGCGACGTCATCGGATCCTGGAAGATCATTGCGATCTCCTTGCCCCGGATCTGACGCAGCCGGTCTTCAGAAGCCCCCGCCAGATTTTCGCCGTCAAACGCGATCTGCCCGCCTTCGATCCGGCCAGGCGGATCAATCAGACCGAGTATGGAAAACCCGACCACGGATTTGCCGCCACCAGATTCGCCGACGAGACCCATGATTTCGCCCTTGCCGATCTGGAAAGAAACGCCGTCAACGGCCTTCACCGTTCCGGCAAAGGTGTGGAAGTGCGTCCGCAGATCCGCGACCTTGAGAAGTGGTTCTTGCGTGTGTTCCATCACTTCAGCCTTGGATTGAGTTCGTCACGCAGAAAGTCGCCGAACAGGTTGATGCCGAACACCAGAGCCATGATAAACAGGCCGGGGAATACGGATACCCACCAGAGCCCGGAAAACAGCACATCAAAACCGTTCTTGATCAGGAGGCCGAGGGACGGCTGTGTAATGGGTACGCCGACCCCCAGAAACGACAGGCTCGCTTCAATCAGGATGAATGTGCCGACCTGAACGGTGGCAACAACAATTAAAGGCGTCGTCACGTTTGGGAGAATATGACGGCCAATGATCTTGCCGTCGCGCAGTCCGGACACACGGGCGGCTTGGACATATTCGCGGCCAACTTCCGAGAGGGTTTGCCCACGAACCGTCCGTGCATAGACAACCCAGCCAACCGCCGTCAGGGCGATCAGGACCTTGTCGATGCCGGTGCCGAATGCGGACATCAGGAACAAGGCGATCAGCATGGACGGAAAGGACAGCTGTATGTCGGCCACCCGCATCATGAAAGCATCCACGCGTCCGCCAAAATAGCCGGCCAACAGGCCAACCAACGTCCCGAGCATCAGCGAACACACCATCGCGGTGACACCAATCATCACGGAGATGCGTGTGCCGTAGAAGATCGCCGCTAGAACGTCCCTTCCCTGGCCATCCGTGCCGAGCAGGAAACGTGGATCTCCGCCCGACAACCAGGCCGGGGGTTTGTAACTGTCCATCAGATCCAGAGCTGCGATATCATAAGGATCCTGCGCCACCAGAAACGGTCCGAACAGGACAATGACAACGAAGCAGACAAGGATCAGGCTTCCAGCGATTGCCGATGCGTTGCGGCGGTAATTTGAGAAAAACTCGGAGGAGAAAAACGCGGTCATCATGTCATTTCACCGTGATGCGCGGGTCGATCAGCGTGTAAACGATGTCGACAATGAGATTGATCACCACGAAGATCACCGCCACCAGCATCAGGTAGACAACGATTACCGGACGATCCGCACGGTAGATGGAATCGATCAGGAGTTTGCCGAGACCCGGCCAGGCAAAAATGGTCTCCGTGATGGTGGCAAAGGCAATCAGATCGCCCAGCTGAATCCCGAATATCGTCACCACCGGGATCAGAGCATTGCGCAGACCGTGCCCATAGAGAACACCACGCCGGGAGACACCCTTGGCCCTTGCGAATTTCATGTAGTCCTGACGGGTCACTTCCATCATCCCGGCACGGGTGATGCGCAACAGCATTGCCATAGTCGCAAAAGACAGCGTCAAAGACGGCAAGATCACATGGCTCCACCCATCAGCAGTCAGAATGGACCATTGCACACCAAGGAACGCTTCAGTGTCACCGCGCCCGGAAGATGGGAAAATCCGCCATTTCACCGCAAACAGGAAGATCAGCATCATGCCGACCCAGAAGCTCGGCAAGGAAATCCCGAGCAGCGACCCAGACATAATTGACCGGCTGGAAAACCGGCCCGGATTCGCCCCGGCATAAACGCCAAGCGGGATGGCGACAAGCGCTGACATCGCCATGGCAACGAGCACCAATTCGAGGGTCGCGGGTAAGCGTTCCAGAATCAGGTCGAGAGCCGGTTCGCGAAAGACGTACGAGCGACCGAAGTCTCCCTGCAGCATGTTCTGCACAAAAATAAGATACTGTTCCGGCAGCGAGCGATCGAGCCCGAGAATGCGGCGGGCCTGTTCGATCTCGGCATCGGTCGCGTCAATCGGCACAACCATGAACACCGGATCACCGGTGAAACTCATCATCAAAAACACGATGATAGACACGGCCCAGAGCACTATCAGCATCTGAATGAGCCGCTTGATGATATAGCCCAGCACGTTGGCGGACCTCCCCAATTCCCCTCAAGAAGATGCGGGATGCAACAAGCACCCCGCAGCTGCGTTTTATTGGGCCACGTCCATGTCGTAGGCCCACAGGAATTTGTCCGTGCGCGGAGTGAACTCGATTCCGTCGCGCGCACCGTAAATGTCCTGTTCGTAGTGAACCGGGATCATCGGAATGTCGCGCATGAGGATCTTCGTGGCCTCTTGAAGATGCGCGTCCCGCTCTTCGACCTTGGCCGTGCTGTCTGCCTTGTCGATCAGAGCATCAACTTCCGCATTGGAGTAGCTGCCGCGATTGACCTGACCATAGCCCTCGCGCTTGTCCCGGCTGTAGAAAAGCGCGCCGTACATGGAACCCGCATCTCCGGAAGGCACGTCCCAGCCGGACATGATGAAGCTGGAATTTTCAGTTGGAACGCGGATGTAGCCCCAGAAGTTGGATTTCGGCATCACGTTGAGCTCTACATTGACACCGATTTTGGCGAGCATGCCCGCAAGTGCCTGGGCAATTTGGGCATCATTGACATAACGGTTGTTGGTTGCGTCCAGCGTCAGGGTGAAGCCATCAACACCGGCCTCCGCCATCAACTCCTTAGCCTTTTCAAGGTCATAGGGGTACATCTCGCGGAAGTTCAGGCCATCGACAAACCCCACATGACTGGATGGAACATACTGTTCGGAAGGCGTGGACAGGCCGCCCATGATCGCACGCTGAAGAGCGGTGACATCGATTGCACGAGCCATGGCCTCACGAACCCGCCGATCTGTCATCGGGTTTTTACCGTCAATGGTCGGGCTTTTTTCCCGCATGTCGAGCGCAAGGACGAGGTTCAAGAGTGAGGGACGCGTGACCACTTCGAAACCGCCTTCGCCTTTCACGCGCTCGACATCCCGAACTGCCAAATCCTGTACGATATCGACTTCACCGGTCAGCAGAGCTGCAGTCCGGGTCGCCGGATTAGTTATCGGGCGGAACGTCACGTTCTCGATCTCGGCCTCACCCATGTAGTAGTCGTCAAAGGCCTCGAGTTCGACCTTGTCCTCCCGGACCCAATCGACGAGTTTGTACGGCCCGGTTCCCATCGGGTTCTGTTCCAGACCATCGTTGCCGACCTTGTTCACATGGTCTTCGGACAGGATCAAAATCGCGGCAAGGTCATTGGGAAGCGCCGCATAAGGCGCAGGCGTCTTGATCTCGACGGTGCGATCGTCAATCGCTTTGAAGCTCTCGATATTGGCCGCAAGATTGACCATCAGGGATTCCTTGAGGCGGTTGAGCGTGTAGACGACATCAGAGGCCTTCAGCTCGTCGCCATCGTGGAACTTGACGCCGTCGCGCAACTTGAAATGCCAGGTCGTGTCGTCAATCAGCTCCCAGCTTTCGGCCAGGCCGGGCTCAAAGGTCAGATCCGGCGTGCGGCGGACGAGCGGGTCGTAAATATGATAAAACATGATGTTGGAGGAGAGCTCCTCCCCGGCCTGCGGATCCATGTGGGTCGCATCCGAGGTCAAGCCAATTGTCAGGCTCTTTTCGGCCGAGGCCGCCCCAACTGTAAGAGCCGCTAAACACACGGACGCCGCCAACGCCCGAAGCGCAGTATTAATTGTAGACATATCTTTGTCCCCTTTGGGTTCTGGTAGGGTGACAGGCGTTGACCGCCCTTCTGGTTATGCAGCCGTCCTCTTGAGGACGGACTGAATCTCAATCTGATAGCCTTCCGGATCATCGAAAACGAACGCTCGGATCCCGAGCTCTGCGCTGTCACGCGGATCAGTCAATGCCGCAACCTTTTGGGCCCGCGCCCAATCATGCCAGGCATCAACATCAGGAACCCGAAGGCAAAGCTGCACCGGCTTGTCGACGCTTGCCCGCTTGGCACCGCGCGATTGATCGACCAGACCAACATGCGCTGCGCCGGCCAGCTGATAAATCTTTGACCAGCCTTGATCGATGGCAAGCCTTGCGCCCAGCACACGCTCATAGAACTCTTGAGCGCGTGGCACATCATGGAAATACAAGAACGTGATTTGAAGCTCCGGCGCGGCCGGCATCTCAAGGGCAATCGACATAAGAAATCCTCTCGAACACCATTGGTATACCAACGGAACTCCAGGTGTCAATGCAGCAAAAACCCGCGCAAGAGACTTGCGCGGGTTAAAAATTGGGTTTGACTAATATTTAGTCAGGAGAGCCGATGAATGTGTGCCAGGATCGCTTCGCGGGCATTTTCGATATGCCGGCGCATGGCAGCTTCGGCTGCATCCGGGTCGCGGGCAAGAATTGCGTCTATGATTTCAAGGTGCTCACGGGCACCAGGCTCAAAACGCGACGGGATTTCCCCCTGATCGAAAATACGGGTTTTAAGCTTCAGGCCCTGGATCATCTCTGCCAGCAGTTTGGATCCGGCGGTTTTGGCAATATGCATGTGTAAATCAAAATCAAAATCGGCATGGGTAACAGCGTCCGGCCGATCATTTGCAAGGAATTTCTCAATCGTAGCCTTGAAGTTCAACCAATCCTCGGGGGCAGAGTTGACGCTGGCTGCCTGCCGCGCCGCCTCGCATTCCAACAAACGTCGCACATGCAATATCTCAACGATTTCGGACACCGAAATCCGGGAAACAGTCGGCGTCCCCCGCGCACTTCGAGTGACGAGACCTTCCGTGATCAATCGGGTTATTGCTTCCCGAAGAGGTGTCCGCGACACACCGAGACGCTCCGCAAAGGCGCGCTCTTGCAAAGGCGTACCAGCCGCGAGATCACCGCAAAGGATCATCTTGCGAAGCCGCTCCAAGGTATGCTCTGTTAAATTTGGCTCTGCTGCCTGTTGTACCGGCATGAGTTTCCTACACCTAAATAGCGCCTTTTACAGGTCGCGTTTGCATCTTTGGTATACCAAGCGTATTCTGATTTTGCAAAGAGGAGCGATGCATGACCCCACCCGTTTACGACACAGTGATCCGCAATGGCGTTCTTGGAGATTCACTAGGGCACGCCGAGGGTGATATTGCCATTGTGAATGGGCGCATTGCAGCAACCGGCCTCAACTTACCCAAAGGAAACACGGAAATCGACGCCCGGGGGCGCATTGTCTTGCCTGGTGGCGTGGATACCCACTGCCATATCGAACAGATGTCCGGAGCCGGCGTGATGAATGCCGACACCTTCGAAACAGCAACCCGGTCGGCTCTCCATGGCGGCACAACAACCACAGTGTCCTTTGCCGCACAGCACCCGGGCATGCGCATTCGCGATGTCTTGGCCGACTACAGCAAACTTGCCGCTGCTGGCGCAATGACGGATTACGCCTTTCACATGATTGTTGCGGACACGTCCGGCGAGAACGTTAGCGATCTGAAGACAGCCATCGCTCACGGGCATCGGTCTATCAAGATCTTCACCACCTATGACAAGGTCCGCCTTCAGGATAGCGAAATCCTGACCACATTGCGCACTGCAAAGGATGCGGGCGCGCTGGTGTGTGTGCATGCGGAAAACGACGCCATGATCCGGGATGCCACAGTCACCCTCCTGGCGGAAGGCAAGACCGCGCCGCGATACCACGCCCAGTCTCACCCGCGGCTTGCGGAAATCGAGGCAATCGAGCGCATGTGCCGGTTCTCGGAATTCACCGGCGCGCGGGTGATGATTTTCCACATCTCAACACAAGAAGGTGTCGAAATCGTCCGCAAGGCAAAAGCACGCGGTGCCAACATCCACGCAGAAACCTGCACGCATTACCTCTTTCAAACGGAAGAGATTCTTGATCGGCCGGACAGCGCAAAATTCCTCTGCAGCCCGCCGCAAAGACAGAAAGAAGATCAGGACGCCCTTTGGGCCGCACTCGGCCAAGAACTCGAGCTCGTGACCTCCGATCACGCCCCTTACCGGATGGATGAAAATGGAAAGTTCCGGCACGGGCCGGATGCTCCTTTCCCCAAAATCGCAAACGGCCAGCCGGGATTGGAACTTCGTTTGCCTCTCTTGTTCGACGCCATGGTCTCAAACGGCCGGGGTGGTTTGGCCAGGTTTGTCGAACTCACTGCGGCAGCGCCCGCGAGGGTTTTTGGTCTCAAAACTAAAGGCTCGCTTGGCATCGGCAAAGACGCTGATCTTGTTATTTGGGACGCGGAAAGGAAGCACAAACTCCCCGACGCGCTTCATGACAACGTTGGCTACAACCCCTTTGCCGGCGAGGTTCTCAAGGGATATCCAGAGACAGTCTTACGACGTGGCGAAATCGTGGTTCAAAATGGTGAAATCCTTACACAGCCTGGTACCGGCCGCCATCTCGATATGACTGCCGATGGATGACGATTATCCTGCGACAAGCCAACACTGGCCGCCTGTATCACGTTCAAGTGCGATCGTAAGGTCAACCGATCCGAAGACACCTTATGGCGTCCTCAAAGCACCGGCCAGTTCAGACCCGGATCAACTTCATCTGACGGCCTTCCATCCAGACCTTTTAAGTCATTATTTTATAAATATATTTTTACAATAACGGACTGAAGATACACCATTCGGTAAGGCCAGACCGGATACCACCTTATAGCATCAACATCTGCTTTAGCTCCGACAGGAAAATGGAAATGATATTTATTGAGAAGCCCCGCTTGCGTCGGTTTTTGGCGTCAACCTGCCTTGCTGCGACAATGCTGGCGGCACCCGGTTCAGCCCAGGCATGCACCAGCTTCGTGCTGCAATCCGGGGATGGATCGCCAATTTACGGCCGCACGATGGAATTCGGCGTCGAAACGAAATCAGGCGTTTCACTCATTCCTGCTGGTTACGCCTACACGGCCGCCACCGGCGCAACCTCTCCGATGAGCTGGACCGCAAAACACAATGTGATCGCCATGAGTGCCTTCGACGACCCGGAATTGGTTTCGGATGGTATGAATGATGCCGGTCTTGCCGGCGGCATTCTCTATTTCCCCGGGTATGCGGACTACGCTGAAAGCTCAGCGGAAACAGCAAAGACTGAAATTGCCCCCGGCGACTTTTTGTATTGGGCACTTTCCAACTTCCAGACCGTGGCGGAAGTAAAGCAGGCGATTGCAGCAGGTGAAGTAACCGTAATCGGCGTCAAGCTGGAGGCGCTGGGTGCAGTCCCGCCGTTCCATTATACGCTGCATGACAAAAACGGGAATTCCATTGTCGTTGAGCCAGTTGAAGGTGAGCTGAAGGTTTTCGACAATCCGACCGGCATCATGACCAACTCGCCGGGCTTCGAATGGCACATCACCAATCTGCGCAACTATGTGAACCTTTCCCCGGTCAATAAGGACAGCGCGGAAGCGTTGGAGGAAACAGTCAATTCCTTCGGTCAAGGCTCCGGCTGGCTCGGTCTACCAGGGGACCCCACACCACCTTCGCGGTTTATCCGCGCGGCCAGCTTCGTTGCCAGCGTCAAGACCGGAGAAACCGCTGACGACGCACTCCGGGCAACAAAACATGTTCTGAACAATTTCGACATTCCTGCCGGATGGATCCAGCCCGGCGCGGCCCAACAAGGCGGAGAAGACAGCGCGGACGACTACACCCAATGGTCCGTTATGGCAGACATCAAGAACGGCTCCTACTACGTCAGGTCCCATGATGCGATGGCTTTTAGTTCGGTGAGTTTTGAAGACTTTGACGCGGGCAACAAAGAGATTATTTCATACAAACTCCCGGAACGGCCTCCATTCGTGCCTTTGAAAGATCTCCAGAACTAGAGCCTGTCGCGTGTAATTGAGTTCAGAACGTTTCAGGTTTCGCGTTCTAGGCGCTACCGAGAGGCAGCGAAACCTGAATCCGTCTAAACGCGACTTGCTATAGTCACCTCGCGACCAAATGCGAAGGCCGGGCAAACGCCCGGCCTTCTTTTTTGAACATGCTCGACAGTTAAAAACGATAACTTAGCTTCGCCTGCCCGCCCCAAGCCTGACGGCTTTCCGATAGGGCTGTTGCTGCGAGCACCGAAAAGGTAAATCGCTCACCCATTTCTGCATTGAAACCGGCTTCAAACTCAAGCTGCGTTTGATCGCCCCCAGCAACCAGGTTCAGTCCGGACAACGCTGACCCTCCATCAACCAGCTCTGTGCTCATGGCAATACCGTTATCAGAAAACTGGTGTGTCAGCCCGGCACGAACAAACGCAATGGCCGGAGCTCCTGACAAGTCGAACGCCCGACCAACTTCCAACATAGGCCGGACATAGACAGCCGTATGTTCAATATCGCCTACTTTCCAGTTCAGCGGTCCTTCGCCGGACTCCGAGAAGCCATCCTGCCAGATCTGGGTGACACCGACCGAGGCACTCGGCTTGATATAGGTATTAAAAGCCTGAAACACTCCGGCGATCCGGGCTTCAACGGACGCAAACCGCCCATCAACATCGCTTGTTGCCTGGTGCGTTGTGGATGTCGTGGAATAGGTCCGCTGATGGTCATAGGTATAGATCCCTCCAGACGCAGTTCCGGACAACTCCAGATTTCCGACTTCTCGCTTCAGAGCGACACCGGCACTAACCTGATGACCTTCCTTAGCAAAGGTTGTTCCGTTGACCCAGGCCTGTTCATATTGTCCGACTGCTTCCAAAAAGACATGATCGGCAATTTCCCGCTGTGCACCGACAGCAAACCCGGCCACGGATTCGTTGTAGGCTGAGGACGTGTCAGAACGGTCCTGATTAATGAAACCACCAATCGCCTTACCCCAGAAACACTCCTGCTGACGATAGAAGCGGTTCGGGTCAGACGGATCGAGCTCCGGGCAGCTGCGCAGCAGATTTTGAACCGAATATGATGCTTGCAGCGCCCGTGTTGCGCCAACACCTGCTTCGTCGAGCATGTGTTCTTCGTAGATGGTCTGAAGCTCGTCCGAACTGGCAGCATTTAGGATCCGGCGGCCCAAGTTCGAGACAGCCTGGCCGGTATCGGTCGGCAAAGCCGATCCATGGTGTGCCTGCATTGCCCGATTGAAGAACGAGCCATAACGGGCAGCGTTATCGCTAATCGTGGCACCGGATTTGGCACCCGAGTAGTCGACTTCGTAGTCAATCGACAATTTGTTTTCATCGCTCCAGTTGAGCGTGTAGGCCATGGCCGTCCCGGAAGGAGCGGACAGCCCGCTTTTGTCGATACTTCCCTTGCCAGTATACTGGATGACATCGATGAAGGAGCCTTTCTCTCCACTGGCAAAGTCCGGATTGTTGATGAAATTCTGCCGAACTGTGCCGTCCAGAGATACGTTTTTAATATCCAGAACCAGCTTTCCGTTCGCCGCGTTGTCGCCGGTTTGCGCATCAAACAGGATCGTCCCACTTTTATATTGCTGAAAACTCCCCGAGGATTTGAGCGTGATTGTACTCAAGTCGTCCGTCCAGCCCGGCTTGATCGTTCCCGAGTTTGCAAAAAGGCTGTTGGAAGCCGTCCCGAGATCCGAGTTTCCGAGATAAAACTTGCCGCCCGCCTCGACAGTCACCTCGGTCTGTGCTGCCCCTCCCAGCCTCAGGCGGCCGTACATCGTACCATAGTTCTGAATGCGAAGACCGCTCTGACCGTCGCTCTCTACTACGAAAGCGGGACTATAGATCTCGCCGTGGTTGGTCAGAAGGTTAGAATGCGCAATTGCGCCGGAACTATCTGTCGTTGTCCGGCCGGAAAGGAAAGCAATCGCTGCATAGTCGTCTTCAGAACCAACTTTCTGGACCTTGCCGCCAGCATCCACCGTTACGGAAGAAACACCGCCGCTGGAAGATGAACTCGTGCCGGCTTCATCAGCCTGAACCAGGATTGCGCGGCCGTTTTTGCCCTTGGCCTCGACCAGTCCGGACACAGTGACAGAGACACCGTCCGAAAGGCTCTCACGGCCTGCAACGCTCTGCGCAAAGATACCGTGGGATCCCTCTCCGGTAACGCTTACCGTCCCTTTGACACTCACGTCGACACGGCCGCCCGAACCGGTTCCCCCCTCGCTGCCAATACGTCCTTGTCCAACGGAGACTGTCAACTCACCTGCACTACCTCCGCCGCCGCCGACAGAATGGGCAAAAATGCCATGAGCCGCTGCACCGGACGTCGTAATCGAACCGTCAGACGTAATCGTGATGGCACCTCCATTGCCGCCCTTACCGCCATCCGCATCACCAAATGCTTGGGCGCCAAGGGTTTGCGGCAGATTTCCTATTTCTTTTACGATGGAGCTTTCGATTTCGCCCGCGTCGCCACCACCGCCGCCGACGGATTGAGCAAAGATACCGAGCGCACCATCACCACTGGTGTTGATCTTCCCAGAATTTGCAATTGTGATGGTGCCGCCGTCTCCGCCGCCGCTTGCTTTCCCGGCCACCGTGATTGACGTAAGCAGTCCTTGGGAACCGTCGCCACCGCTTCCACCGCCGCCGCCAACAGACTGTGCGTAAATCGCGGTGGCGGACTTTCCGGTTGTCGTCAGCGTTCCGGCATTGGTTACGCTAACATCACCGCCGCTCCCGTTTGCGCCTTCGCTGCCGCCGACATCAACGGTGAAGCCTTCAAGGAAAAGCTCATGCCATTCCTTCTTGTAAATCTTCTCAAATTCCTCAGCGACTTCCTTGACGGTGCTGACTTTTTCAACTGTGTCATAGACGTCGGCCAGCCAACCCTCCAGACCCGGCTCACCGCTGCCACCATGTCCTCCACCGCCGCCGACAGATTGCGCGAAGATGCCATAGGACGTGTCGCCGGACGTTTTGATCGAATGGTTGTTGGTAACGGTGACATCGTCCCCATCGCCACCTGCGCCGCCGCTGCCGCCGAGGTTCACGTCGAGACTGAAACCCTTGTTTTCCGGAAGTTCTCCTCCGTCAGGCTTTTTGGTGTAGCCGAAGAAATATGATCCGGCACCGCCACCGTAGCCACCGCCGCCACCGACTGATTGTGCGAAGATGCCATAGGAAGTGTCATTTTGCGTGTTGATGGAGCCATCGTTGACGACAGTAACCTTGCCGGCGTCCATTGAGCTGCCGCCGCTGCCGCCAACACGGGTATTAAATTCAGCTTTGGTGTAATTTTCTCCACTCAAAACAAAGTTGCCGACAAAACCGATACCGGAGCCGCCGTCTCCGCCGTTTCCGCCGATGGAATGGGCAAAAATGCCGTGGGCATCACCTCCGGTGGTCGAGAGTGATCCTTTATTCGTCACGGAGATGTCGCCACCATTGGCACCATTTCCGCCACTGCCCCCGACCGATACGGTTGCTGTCATACCTTCCGGTGATCCAGCATTGACGGATGCCAGGTAACTGTTGGAGCCGCTGCCGCCATTGCCGCCGATCGCTTGAGCGTAGATTGCAGATGACTTGTGACCGGAGGTTGTGACAGAGCTCGAGTTGGTTACGTCACTTTCCCCCGAAGAGCCCCCTCCGCCCCCGCTGCCGCCAACATCCACGCTCATGTTGACCGTTCCCGAGAAGGAGACATCCAGGTTTCCGGAATACACAACCCCTCCGGTCCCTCCGCTGCCGCCAACGGAAAGAGCGGAAATGCCGTCCGATTTGAATCCAGCCGTGTCGATTTTTCCAGTGTTGTCTACGCTGGCCTTTCCAGCGTTGCCGCCTGCACCGCCATCACCACCGATTGTAAAGCCGATATTGATGTCCGGAACATCGGGTGGCGCAACTGACAAATCACCGCTGACGGCAAGACCACCCGTTCCGCCGTGCCCGCCGAGGCTCATCACAGCGATACCCGGCGCGGCATTTCCTTTTGTACTGATTTGTCCCTGGTTTTGAGCAGTAGCGGTTCCACCGGTGCCACCATCCCCGCCGGTACCGCCGACACTCGCACTTCCGTTTACCACGCTGAGGGATCCAGAATACACGGACCCTCCAGCGCCGCCGCTCCCGCCTACGCTGAGTGCCAGAATGCCTACAGCCTTGTCGCCGGTCGTGGTGATTTGCGAACCGGTCTTGGTTGTCACAGTAACTGTACCGCCGGTGCCGCCGGCCCCACCGTCCCCGGCAGTGTCCCCGCCAAGATTTAGCGCAGAGATCTTACCACTTGCAGAGGTTCCGGAAACTCCCCCCCCGCCGCCGACCGAGGTTGCAAGAATACCGTACCCGAGACCGCCTGCCGTATTGATAACCCCATTGTTGGTAACGGAAACCGTGCCGCCGGTCCCGCCTGCGCCACCCGGACCGGCGGTCATATTCGAGATTGAAACGGCATCTACGCCAGCAATCACCGAATTGCCTGATTTTCCGCCGCCTTTTGCTGAACTGACCGCCAAAATACCTGCTGCTTGATGACCTTTTGTTGTTAACGTACCGTTTGAGGTCAGGGTCACGTCACCGCCTTTTCCGGCGTCCCCGCCAGACGCTCCATGACTTGTGGTGAAGGCAAGATCTACACCCACAGATGTGTTGACCACATTGCTGCTGTGACCGCCGCCCCCACCAACGGACACGGCAACAATCGCATCTGCGTCCGCGCCGGAGGTGGTGATGTCATTGTTTAAGGTGACAGAGATTTCGCCACCGTCCCCGCCGCTACCTCCGCTTGCACCGAGCGTATGGGAAAAGCTCAAACCGATCGTCGTATCCGAATAGTTTCCCGCCGAACCGCCACCGCGCCCGGTGCTCACGAGCAGGACACCTGGAGCCGCATGTCCCGACGTTGTGACTTTACCCGCTAGGTTTCCGGAAATAGTTCCGCCGTTGTTGCCGGCACCTCCGCCGCCGCCTTTAGACATTCCAAGATCGAAGTTAATCCCGGGGTTACGCTGGTCGCTGGCCGCCGCGCCGACGAGGTTAAAAGTCGTCGAGCTGCCACTTCGGCCGCCGCCGCCACCGACGGTAACAACGGCATAGCCCGCTGCCGTGTTGCCAGTTGTTGAGATGGTGTCCTTACCGGAACCGGAAAGGGTTATGTCGCCACCGGCTCCACCGTCGCCTCCCTTACCCCCCATAGCATGGGTATCAAATAGCGTGACAGCATGAGTGCTACCGCCATGACCGCCGCCGCCTCCCACCGAAATCAGTGCAACACCATCGGCATTGGCCCCATTGGTCGTCACAGTGAGCCCGCCATTTTTGGATGCGTAGCTGATTTTCCCACCGGACCCACCATCGCCGCCAGAGCCACCGTGCGCAATGATACCTGAAGGACTGTGAGACACACCGCCGCCACCGCCAATACTGGCTGCGATTACGCCAAGCGCACTGTCTTTCTTCGTGGTAACGGTGGCGCCATCGAACGCAACAGTCACGCTTTCGCCGTTACCGCCCGCGCCTCCGTCACCGCCGTGCGTCGTAATCCCTTTCGCGCTGCCGCCGGCCCCACCGCCACCGCCAACGCTCAAAGCTGCCAAGCCAATAGATGCAACACCGTGCGTTTCGAGCCCGGAACCAGTCAGGGTAACAGACACATCGCCAGCCTGACCACCAGCGCCACCAGTTCCACCGAGGGCCGTAATGCCGGACGCGTCGCCCCCAGCTCCACCGCCGCCGCCAACGCTATGTGCGTTCACTGCGATGGCATAGTCACCCTTTGTTGTCACTTGGCTCCCGTTAATAAGCGTCAGCTCAATGGCACCTCCCGCGCCTCCGCTGCCGCCACTGGCGCCGTAGCTGGAAAGACCGCTGCTAGCTGGAGCGTTGGGTGCAAAACCACCCACACTATGAGCAAGGATCCCAACGGCCCCCTCATCGTCGGTCGTCGCTGAGAACCCAGAAAAGGTTCCAGAAACGTCTCCGCCTTCACCTGGGTCCCCAGGGTTGCCAGGGTGACTTACGCCGCGGCCCTCAGACCCCGCGTCCCCGCTGGCGCCACCAGCCGATTGCAAGACAACGGCATGAAACTCTTTCCCAGTTGTGGTCACTGTTCCGGAAAGTCTGGCGGTTACCTTGCCGCCGTCGCCACCTCCGGCACCGTCACCGGGGTGGGAACCGCCGCCTGTCCCCCTTCCACCATCGCCTCCACTGCCCGCACGGGATGTCAGCACAATGCCATGGGCATTGGACGCATTTATCTTGTTGTTGGTGGAATTCGCAGTAAGGGTGATAGCGCCGCCATCCCCTCCACTACCGCCATATCCGCCATATCCGCCGGTCGCGCCGCGTCCGTCGCCTTCACCGCCTTTGCCACCATTGCCGCCGGCGGAGACGATATAAATTCCAGCTGGCGCAGTCGCCCCGTCGCTGATCGCGGAAGTGAAATACGTGTCATCCTCGAGGGTGACAGTTATCGCGCCACCGTCCCCACCTTCACCTCCGTAGCCACCATATCCGTCATTGAAGCCACCTTCACTGTGGCCTTCACCACCATTGCCGCCCGCGCCACCAAACGATTGAAGATAAAGAACCGCGTCGCTACCAGCGGAAATGGCAGCGCCCTTTCCATTCTGAAGAGAACCGGATGCCGTGACGTCTATGGTTCCGGCTTTTCCGCCATCGCCGCCATAGCCACCGCGATGAGTGTGAGCACCAGCACCGGAATGATCTTCGCCATTTTGTCCGTTGGCCCCGGTCGACTGATGTTGAATTCCACCGTCGCTGCTCAGAAGATTGAAGCCGTCGCCTAAGGACAGAGTCGTGGACTGATTCAAAGCGTCGTAGCCGCTGCCGCCCTTTCCATAGGTGTGGCTGCCACTCCCACGGTCAGGCGCTTTAAAATCATCGTCGTAACCGTGAACCCCGGATTTGGATTCAACGTCGATGTACATCTTACCAGATGTTTCACCGGACATATCCGACGTCAGTTTTTCGACAACAACATGGACCGTGTTTCCGCCAATCGAAATAGGCTGGACGTCACCAGAACAAGTCAGTGTGGAGCCGTCTGAACTGCAACTCGCGTATGCTGGAGCCATCGATGTCGACGATAAAAGCAAGACAAGAAACGGGAGAGAAGTGTTTGTCGACGAGTGCTTAAAACAGTTCATGAAACGTCTTCCAATATCTAAAACAAATCCGGGAAACAAAAAACAACCGGAGCAAGCGCCAGGGAACAAATGACGCCTTTCCAAATTGCGCAACCTACGAATACAAACGCCGCAGACGGCCACCAAAGTGGCCCATCAATCGTTAACTTTGTGTATCAAAGTGGCCTGCTTCGGGCCTTCGCTTCCGCTTAAAAAAGCCTCAAGCACTCATGACGTTAGGGAAATTTGGGGGACTAAAACAAAGACCCTGAGATCTCCGGCCGTCATTCATCTTTCGTTCGCCAAGCCGAGTATTGTCTGGTTTCGATAGACATACCGCCGATTGCCCGATTTTCTTCTTGAAGATAGTAATCCATCTTGATCAGCGTTTTCGTCAAACGTGGATCTCATGATCTATAAGGCGGCGTGTGGCAGCCATGAAATCGAGTACTGTGATCGGCCGGGTTCTAAGCCTTTGTTAAATAAATTTGGTCGATAGTCCGGACAAGACTTTCCCTTGGCCGAAACGGGCAACCTCATGATTTCTATCGTCAAGCGTCTGGCACTTGGGCTGCCTGCGGGTTCTATCGCTTTGATTGCGGCAGCTTTCGTTACGATGACGACGCCTCTTGCAGTTGCTCAAGACACTCGGTCCCCGCTCGCGGTTTCGGCGCCATCGCCGCTCAGCCCCGCCGACAATGCAAGTCCGCGCGCCTCCTTTTACAATTTTCTGCAGAACACCGACGCTTTGATTGCGCTGTGGCGGGCACAAGCACCTGTTCGAGAGCAAAAACTCTACCTCCGGGCAGCCGTTGAAAGTTTTGACTTCGAAACCACACCTTACGCTCCCTCGACCTCAGAACAGATCGAGCGGATATTGCTTGCGCGCGAAATCATAGCCAGAACCCCTCTCCCAGACCCTGACAGCATCCCGGACTTTGCGGAGGTGCAAGCGACAGGCCTCACCAGCTGGACCGTACCCGGAACCGACCTGCGCATGGCGCGGACAGCGAACGGGCGAGATATTGGCGATTTCAAGTTTGACCCGATCACGATTGAAGAGTTGGAACTCGACTACCGGCGCGCCCGGGATCTTCCCCGGCTTGATGGAGCAGAAGATGCCTATCAGCTTTACATGGCTCGGGAAGAGAAATTCGGTATCACGGAAGACATCATTGCAACACGGTTGCGCGGTGTCCGCACAACCAGTCCTCGCGATACGCTTGAAGCATTCATGTTCAACATGAACGCGGCCTATGAAACCGCTGTCAGGGCGGAGGCCGCACTTGATGCCATTCCGCCTGAAATCAGCATCAAGGATGCCCTTGCTCAACAGATGATCGCCGATGATCATCTCTTTCAGGCCGTTGATGTTTTTGACTTATCACAGATCCCAAGCGTCATTCGCCGGGACAGCGGTGTAGAATCGGCGTTTTTGCTGAAAGAAATATTGGACCGAATGCCGCTGCCCCGTCTTGACGCCGTGCCGGACGCGGCTGATCTCGCGGGACTAGAGCCTGGCGAAGCCTACCGCTGGCGCTTGCCCGGAACGCGGATTGAAATTGAGCGCATGCAGTCTGGACCAAATGCCGGCAATTTCCTGTTCGACAGCAACTCCGTTTCCATTCTTCTAGCGAGCTATCAAGCCCTTAAGGACCTCCCTTACCGGAGTGAAACCGCCCTGAACCTCTCGGACTTCCGGTCGGCGAAAGTGACACCCGGGTTCTATGAGTTCTACATATCGACGCCGGGTTACTTGGTGCCCAGCACCCATACGCTTGGTCAGCTTGTTGAACTGCTTCCAGCCTGGAGCTTGGTGCTCATTTCCGGCCAGACCCTATGGCAATGGTTGGGTTTGTTCCTGACATTGGCCGTCCTTGCCGGGACATGCTGGGTGACCTTCAAAGCTGTCGACAGGGTGACGTTCGGTCATGAGAACCCATTTTTTGCCTGGTTCTCGATCTCTGCTCCACTCCTTGCCGCGTTTTATGTTCGCGTGGCGACGGATTTCGTGGACAACGATATCAACTTCACTGGAGCGGAACTTGGCTACCTTCTTTTCGGTTCCGGCTTTCTTGAGCTTGCTCTTTATGTTTGGGCGGTTTGGCGGCTCTTTAACGCGATCGGCAGCACCATTCTAGCCTCGTCGTTCATGTCTGGCCGTGGCTTTGACGCCAGCCTGGTCCGCCTCCTCTCCGGCATCCTGGCTGTCATCGCGAGTGTTGCCGTCGCAGCCTATGGGCTGGAGCGGCTTGGCGTTGACATCGTACCGCTGCTTGCGGGCCTTGGTGTTGGTGGTCTGGCGGTGGCACTGGCGATCCGTCCCACCCTGGAAAACCTGATCGGCGGCCTCATTCTGTTCAGCGACAAACCGGTGCGCGTCGGCGATTTTTGTACCTTTGGTGATATGAGCGGCACCGTGGAGGATGTGGGCATTCGCTCAACGCAAATCCGCGCCAGCGACAGGACACTGATATCCGTACCAAATGCAAAGTTTGTCGATATGGAAATCATCAATTGGGCACGCTGCGACAAGATGCTGATCAGCGGCGTCATCGGTCTGCGCTACGAAACAAGTGAAGATCAGCTGCGCTTCGTCCTTGTGAAGGTCCGGGAAATGCTTCACGCGCACCCGAAAATTGATGGCGAAACGATCCGGGTCCGTTTCACGGACTATGGCCCGTCGTCTCTCGACATTGCGATGCGGGTGTATGCCTACACCCGCGACTGGAACGAGTTTTATGCCATCAAAGAAGACGTATTTCTCCGGATCAAAGAAATTGTCGAAGGTTCTGGCACTGGTTTCGCTTTCCCATCGCAAACACTTTACATGGCGAAGGACGATGGCCTGAACGAGGAACTGACCTCCAAGGTGGATGCAGAGGTTGCCGGCTGGCGAGATGAGGGCAGACTGCCGTTCCCTCGGCTGTCTCCTGAGCGTGTAAGCGCGTTGCGGGACACACTCGATTACCCACCTGCCGGGTCTTCAGAGTGGGCCCAAGCCCGAGCCAAAGCCGGTCAGGCTGCGGAACCTCTTTCAACCCCCGTCAACAACATGGAAAAAGCAAAAACCACTTGACCTGAGTTAAGCGCGTCTCAGGCCGCGCGCATCTGAGTGTTGGTTCCGAACCGCCTGGGTACGATCGTATTCAAACCGGATCTTGGCAATAAACGGGATAATTTCCGCTTCAGGTGTCTCAGCCTGACGATGATACTTCTCAGTTTCGGCAACGATGATATTGATGATGTTCGGGAAACAGCTGCAGCATTGTCCGCGCTTCTTCATGGCGTGATAGACGCTGCCTGGCGTGATCAATTGCCACTGATCCTCATCAAGCAAGCTTTGGATGACACTTTCAACGGCCGACTTTGAGATAACATTGCAACTGCAAACAAGCATGTCTGAGGACTCTATAATCTGAGTTTTGCCTTCAGGTTATAGGATCACTTTATTATCCGGAGCCTGCGAGTCAAGTTTTCTGAAATAATAGATGAATAATCGGCATTAACCGTGGGGCACAAATGGTTCAGAGTGACTGGCAAACTGCTTGGATGTCAGATGCTGGTGTCATTTGGCTGGAGAGCAAACGAGACCAGCACTCTAGAACGGGCTTCACCCAAGTGATTGCAGAATTGCTTGTCAATATCATGCAATCACTTGAGTTCTGGCGAACACGAGACCGGCCTCAATTCGGATCTTGCACCAAGGCCTACTCGCCAGCTTCAGCTTCAAGACGATGGGACAACAACGTCAGCAGTTCGATGTCCGCCCGTTCGGTCAGCGAGACATACGTGAATGTCATGGTTTCACGCTGCTCGACCATGGTACCGGGAAACGGCATGTAGACCAGTTCGCGCGACGCGAAGGCAGGCGAAGCCGTGCCGATCTGCCAATTGCTGACGATCTGAGCATCGACAAGATGCTGTACTAAGCCGTCAGCACCTTCTTTTTGAAACGGGATGCCGGCAATCCTGAGATAACTGGTCTTGTCCTCGGCTTGACGGAACCCGTCGATGAAACTCGCTGACAGCGTTTGCAATTCCTCAGCGCGTTCAGACGCAGACGTCCCGTGGACATGGGAATGCAGATGATCCGGGCCCCCATGATTATGATCGTGCGGATGCGTATGATCGTGATCATGGTGGTGGTGATGGCCGTGGTGTGAATGGCTGTGACCCATGTCGTTACTCCACGTCCGGTCCGGCCGGGATCGAAACCGGCTTGTCGATGATGGATTTATGCGACCCCATCTTGCCATGGGAGACGAGTGTGCCGAGGACATCGACGATTACGCGCGTTGCCAAAAGAGCGGTGATGTCGGAGCAATCGTAAGGCGGCGAGACTTCAACCACCTCAAGCCCGCAAATGCCTTCCTTGGCAACGAGCGAAACCAGTTCAAGCGCCTCCCGCGGCAGGAAACCGCCCGGTTCCGGCCAGCCGGTACCGGGAACGAACCCGCAGTCGACACTGTCGATATCAAAGGAAATGTAGACGGCATCCGCATCTTTCCAGGCGAGCTCCAAAGCCCTTGCTGCGGTTTCCGCCAAACCAAGTTCCTCGACATCGCGCATCGTGAAGATGTTGGTGTTGCGGTCGCGGGCAACTTCGACACCTTCACGCGGGACTTGCCAGCCGCCGATACCGATCTGGACAAGATTGACCGCAGGCACATTGACGAGATCCGTTGCATGGAACCAAGGCGTGGTGTGCATGCGTTCATCCAGATCCTTTTCCTGGATATCAATATGCCGGTCAAAGTGGACAATGCCGATACGCTTGGAGGTGCACTGGGCAATGCCTCGAACACACGGGAAGCCGATGGAATGATCGCCGCCAATCATGATCGGCAACGCCCCCGAGGAGGCAACGTGCGACACGGCCCGGGTGATCTGGTCGAAGGTTTTCTCGATATTGGCGGGGATCGTGAAGATATCGCCGACGTCGCACAGCGTCATTTGCTCGCGGAGATCGACACCCATCTCGTAATTGTAAGGCGTGTAGAGCGCAGAGATTTTACGGACGCCTTGCGGGCCAAACCGGGTTCCCGGCCGGTAGGTGGTCCCGCCATCAAACGGAATTCCGATGACCGCGGCATCATAGGCACCAACCTGCGTGACGTCTTCGATGTAAGGTGCCTTCAGGAATGTGTTGATGCCTGCATAGTGAGGCAGCTCCCCCCGTGCAAACGTTGGAATGGACTTGTCTGTGAGACTGTCTGAGCCGGTCAGACCCATGCGCAATGCCCATGCCTTTTCCTTTTCCCAGGCAGCTGAGGGCAGCATTCCCTCTTTTTCCGCCGCCTTCCAGCCGCGCAGCTGGAGCTTGTCGAAATCAGGATGGTGGTGGCGTTCGGTTTTGGCTCGTTCCAATACTCCGGCTGCGCGTTGCCGGGTAGACGGCCCATCTGGACGAAAGATGCTCATGGCGTTCCTCAATGCGTCTTTTGTGAAATCTGTATGTCGGGTTTCGGGGCCGATCGGATGGTGCTCGCGATATCAGCCGGTGCGT
The DNA here is from genome assembly GCF_965276855.1 of Roseibium sp. Classification (GTDB taxonomy): domain Bacteria; phylum Pseudomonadota; class Alphaproteobacteria; order Rhizobiales; family Stappiaceae; genus Roseibium. The sequence goes on along the minus strand of NZ_OZ255700.1, from coordinate 3,679,965 downwards.
TTTTCTCGCCGCCGGATTGGTCGGAGAGTGGAAGGTCGTAGGTGATGGTTGCCCCGTAGGCCTCTGGCGCTTGCGGGTCATGCCGGATTTTGTCGAAAACGAGCAGCCGTGTGCCGAGTTTGAAGGCTTCATGGATGTCGTGGGTCACCATGAAGATCGTCATGCCTGTCTCTTTCCAAAGACCAATCAGAAGTTCGTGCATGTCGAGGCGGATGCCGGGGTCGAGCGCGCCGAACGGCTCATCCAACAGCAAAATCGAAGGCTTCTTGATCAAGGCCTGCGCAATGGCGAGGCGTTGCTGCATTCCCCCGGACAGCTGCGCCGGATACTTGTCTCTCGCTGCGGCCAGACCAATCCGCTCAAGGACATCTTCAATCTGCTCAATGGCCAACTTCCGGCGGGCACCAAACAGTTTGCCAAGGCGCGGTGCCTGCTCGAACTCCTGAGCCAGGATCAGGTTTTCAACGACAGTCAGGTGGGTAAAGACCGAGTATTTTTGGAAAACGATCCCGCGATCCGGGGTTGGCTCCTTGGGCAGCAGCGTCCCGTCGAGCAGGATTTCTCCATGGGTCGGATGCTCCTGAGAAAGCAACATCCTCAAGAACGTGGATTTGCCGCACCCGGACGCGCCCACGATTGTGCAAAACGATCCGGCATCCACCTCAAGCGCGATCCGCTCCAGAACGGGATTGCCGTCATAGTATTTCGACAACCCTTGAACGGAGAGTTTTGCAGGGGCGGTCATAGCGCGGCACCTCCCATGTGGTTCCAGCGGAAGGCCCGCTTTGACAGAAGGAGCAGCAGCCGGTCCAGTATGAATGCCAGCAGCGTGATCCAGACGACATATGGAAGGATGACATCCATCGCGAGATAGCGCCGGACCAGGAAAATGCGGTAGCCAAGGCCCGTGGTGGACGCGATCGCCTCTGCAGAAATGAGGAAGATCCAGGCCGGCACGAGCCCGAGGCGCAAGGCGGTGATCAGTTTTGGAAGGACTTGCGGCAACACCAGCCGGGTAATCATCTGCCAAACCGAAGCGCCAAGGGTCTCGGCCTTGATGATCATTTCACGGGGGATGTCGAGCACCGCTTGCGCCGTCGCACGGATCATCACCGGCGCAGTCCCGATCACGATCAGAGCAATCTTCGACACCTCTCCAAGTCCAAACGTGATGAAAAGGATAGGCAGGATGGTGATCGGCGGAATGAGTGAAAACGTGGCGAGGTAAGGGGCAAGGGCACTTCGTATGTGCGGAATGAACCCGATCCCTATCCCGAAGAGGATTGCCAGGAGCGTGGAGACCGCCATTCCGGTTCCAAGGCGCATCAGACTGTCGAAGGTGTCGATCCACAACAGCAGGTCGCCAGAGCGCCGATCTGGAACAGCAGCCATCCGCCAGAACGCCTGCCCCATGCTTTCAAGAGAGGGCAAAAGCTTATCGGCTGGATTATCGAGCCGCCTGTAGTGACTGGCAATCGCGTAAGTCACAATCGTCGCCACAAAGGGAAGAAGTCCCAAGGCAACAGCGGTAAACCGCGACGGAGTTCGGTTTATGAGGCGCATGAAGGGTCTCGAAGCCGGACGGAGGAATTTGAGAACCTGTCCCGGCAAAAACCGGGACAGGTTTAGACGGCCTTAGAGCGAGCCGCTTGCAGCCATTTCCATGAAGCTCGGATCGAAGCGGAGTTTCACGTTGTTGCTGTCGCCATAAACCGAACCGTCGGCAAAGGAGACACCGACAAACTCCGGGCTTGGAGCCCCCTCGCCCAGGATGCCCTTGTCAAACAGGAATTCGGCGACGAATTTCATTGTCTTTGGCAGCTCAGCTGACTTCGAGAACTCCACAGCTTCGGCAGGCGTGTAGAACATCTTCGTTGTAGCCAGTTGCGCCTTGTAGCCCGCAAGGTCGGTCCCGGAAGCTTCGGCCATCGCGGTCAAGGCTGCTTCATCGCCCTCTGCCATGAGATCCATCACTTCGTACCAAGCACCGGTGAGTGCTTTGCCAAAGGCGGGATTGTCGGCCAATGTTTCCGTGTTGACCATCATGATGTCTATGATTTCGCCCGGGATCCCGGCACTGTCGAACACCTTGGTTGCGTTGGGCTGCGCTTCGATCTCAGACAAAAGCGGGTTCCAGGTGACAACAGACGTCACATCCGGCGTTGCATAAGCTGCGATCATGTCAGCGTCGGAGGTGTTAACGACGGTCAGATCCCGCTCGGTTAGCCCGACGGTGTCAAGCGCCCGTGCGAGCAGATAGTGGGAAACTGAAAGCTCGACAAGGTTGACCGTCTGACCCTTGATCTCGGCAAGCTCGGTCTTGTCCTTCAGGATGATCCCATCATTGCCGTTGGAGTAGTCACCGACAATCAGCGCCGTTGTGTCAACGCCACCGCCTGCCGGGATAGACAGCGCGTCCATGTTCGTCATGGAACAGCCATCATATTCACCCGCAGTATATTGGTTGATGGATTCCACATAGTCGTTGATCTGCACGATCTCGACATCAATTCCGTATTTATCGGCCCACTTCTTCATGATGCCGCTGTCCTGCAGATAGCCCCAGGGCATCCAGCCAACATAGATCGACCAACAGACTTTGAAGTCAGTCTTGACTTCCGCTTGCGCGGAAAATGAGAGGGGCATTGAAAGCGCTGCAGCGAGCAGGGAAGCCTTGGCGATTGATTTCAGCATCTGTGCGCGTCTCCTGTCTTGGGCCCTTGGAGATCCCGAGGGCTTCCGTCATGAGGCTTTTTGCGCACGTCCGGGAGGAAGGTTCGCGCGCGCGAAACCTCGTGCAGTTGTCTCCCGGGTTTTTGTCCCGCCGTGTCACCGGGCTATATAAGATCATCGCGATCTGCTTGCCCGGCTTGCGCCTCTCGGTCCTGCGTCATCTGACCGGATCCCTAGGCGCGCTGCACAGCATGATTAAAGCAAGGGCGGTGCCAAGTGCGGTAAAATTTAAGATCTGCAAACAAATACAACGCATTAGACGGACAACAGATCACATCGCCTCAATGGATTAAATGCTAAAATCATATGCACGGTTAAAAATCAGGCACCAATGAGCGAGAAACAGGCAGAAGAGACCGGCACGCAAACGCATCACTTCAGAAAAGCGGCCACCTTTTCTTTGACCGTCTCAATATATTTTTTGCGGCTTTCCAGTGTAGAGCTGTCCATTTTGTAGTGTGCCATGTACCGGGTCTTGCATCCCGGCTTGGCAAGCAACTTGATGCCGCGCATGATCGTCTTGCGCCCAGGCTCGCCGACCAGCTTGGACACCCACCTACTTGCCCCACAAGTTGTTACGATCGCGATGTGGGAAATGTTCTGCATGTTGGGCTGCAACCCCTTTGTGTCCGTTGGCATGATGAAGGTTTCATGCGGCACCCAGACCCGCTCCAGCCACCCTTTCAACATGGCGGGCAAACCGAACCACCAAGTCGGATAGACAAAGACAATTGCTTCACACCACTTGATGTCTGCCAGATCATCGGCGACGGGGATTGTGTTGGCCTGAGGTGTGTGATAGCCGCGCCGTTCCTGCGCGCTCATGACAGGATCAAAGCCTTTGGCATAAAGATCCGTCAACCGGATGTCATGACCGCCCGCCCGGAGCGTCTCGACAACAGCTTTGCACAGCGCCGCATTGAAACTTTCTTCGCAAGGGTGACAGAAAACCACGAGAACGCGCATGCGTTAGGCCTTTTACATCGCTTGTCGCCGGAGCAGGGCCGGCACTTGAACTGAAACTTGGTATCAGGCCCGTTGCAGACCCGGAAACAGGAACACCTGACCGCTTTCAAAATCATAATCCGGATTTTCCCAGGCAATCATTTTGCCCGGATTGAGCAGACCCTTCGGATCGGCTTGCTTTTTGAAAGCGAGTTGGACTGCATCCGTCTGCTTCATCCCCCCCTCTTCAAGCGTATACCGGTGTGGATTAAAAATCGGACAGCCATTGTCTTCGTGAAGACGGATGATTTCTTCAAGCCGGGCCTCGGTGGAGTAGCGGACAATCGGCAGGCCAAAGCATGTGACGTTGCCATCAAACCGCACGTATTCAAGATGACCCGGAACCTCATCTCCAAACATCTCATGCATCTTGCCAACCAGCTCGACCTGATTGGGAAATGGATAAAGAACCTGGAGATAGGTGATTGAGGGATCCACCCTGAGCCCCCGCAAGGTCGTGTGGTTCCACGAAAGCTCGTAAGCAGGCGGGAGCCGTTTCAGATCTTCATCGGACGCTTTGTCCGACCGATAGAGCAACTCCCCCTTGGGCTGCCGCTCCATGAACGCATCGAATGCAGCCATCGCGAAAGGGGCGACCATCAAGACAGCAACGGACTGGTCCTTGCGGATGAATTTCTGGTGCCGGAGGAAATAGTCATGAGGAACTGGCGCAGCGATCGGCGCAATGTTCTTCGTCAGCAAACCATCCAGATTGGCCAGTTCATCTGAAAACCGCACAGCATCAATAAAGTCGTCAAAGCCGACCAAAACATCCACCCAGTCGTAACTGGCGGTCAAAGGCATCTCGACTTCGGTGATAATGCCGTTCGTGCCATAGGCGTGCATCACTTTCTGCAGTTCATCGCCCGTCATTTCAAGAACCTGCGGCTCAGCCTCCATCGTGACTACGCGCAAACGAATGACGTTTCCGAGATCCCTCAAGCCACCCCAGTTGATCGACCCAACGCCGCCGGACCCGCCCGCGATAAACCCACCGATCGTCGCGGTCCGGTAGGTTGATGGATGCATCCGCAACTCCTGACCAGTCCTGGCTCGGGTGACCGCATCAATATCTGCAATTATGGCACCAGCCTCGGCAACGACAGATCCGGTGCGCACTTCCTTTACCGCGGTCATTTCCGCAAGGTTGAGAACGACCCCACCCGACAACGGCATCGCTTGACCATAGTTTCCAGTCCCGGCACCGCGTGTCGTAACAGGCACATCAGCCGCAAAACACGCCTTGAGAATCCGGATAACCTCGTCCTCGGATTTCGGAGTCACGATCAGGTCGCCCGTCACGTTTTCAAGCTGAGCTTTCAAAACCGGCGAATACCAGAAAAAGTCCCGGCTCTTCTGCTTTACAATTTGCGGGTTGTCCTCGATCTTGATCCCATCGAGATCAGCTATCAAAGCGGCAATGGCGCTCATGGTCAGGAGGTCCCTTTCTGAAGAAGTCGATCGAGTTCACGATAGTCGGGCAAGGTCTGATCAATGCTGCACCCTGCTCTCAGCACGCGGCGCGGGCCGGCAGGGCGGGACAGAAGCTCATTCCAGTTCCGCGCATTGAAAAGCAGAAGATCGGCGGCCCCACCGACCGCTATCTGGCCCATGGGCAATCCCATGATATGCGCGGGCGTTGCCGTAACCGCACGGATCCAATCGCCAACAGGATGATCAAGATGCAGGATCCGGGTTGCCTGGGTGTACACCTCGACAAGATCCATATCGCCATAGGCATAAAAGGGATCGCGCGTGTTGTCCGAGGCGACACACACTTGAATGCCGCGCGCGCGCATTTCATGCAAAAGTGTCACGCCGCGCTTGCGTGGTGTCCGTCCTTGCATGCGGTCCTGCAAATACATGTTGCACATCGGCAGCGAGACGACTGAAATCCCAGCATCTGCGACCAAGTCCAGAGTTCTGGAAATGTCGTCATCGCAATGCACCGACAAAGAGCAGCAGTGACCACACAGGATCCTGCCATCAAACCCCAAGCGCAGCGCGACTTCGGCGATCCGGCGTAAAGTGTCCGCCACTGGATCAAGCGTTTCATCGACATGAAAATCAAGATCCAGCCCGCGATCCATTGCCGCTTTAAAAACGGATTCCAGATGCTGATCCACATCCGGCACCATATATGTAACAGCCCCCAAGACCCCGCCGGCAGCTGAAACACGATCGGCAATGCTGTGAAGGTACCCATTGTCCTCGGCCAGCCGGTCAATGCCGAACAGGCACACACCTTGAAGCTCAATTCGTCCGGCCCACTCAGAGCGTATTTCCTCAAAGACCGGCCACGTGATGTCATCTTGTGGAGGAAGACTGTCTAGGTGGGTGCGGATCGCGCCCGTCCCATGGGCGTAGGCACACTTTAGTGAGAAATCCATCCGGGCCCTGACATCCTCGGCGCACCAATACGCGGTCCGGTCTCGTCCCACCGCTTGAAGTGCACCTTGAAAGGTCCCGTCGGGATTGGGCTCGCGCGGCCAGATATGCCCCTTGTCCAGATGTGTATGCACATCCACGAGTGTCGGCAGGATAAGCCCGCCATCGAGATCAAGGCCGCCCGCGCCTTCCGGCAGCGTCCCAGCTGAAGCAATCTTTGTGAGCTTCCCATTCTCGAACACGATATCACGAACCGTCAGCTCCGAGACCGAGGTTTGCTGCACACCCTCTAGAAGACAAACGGGCACAGTCGCATTTCTGATGATGCCGGTCCCTTTAAACCCGGCGCCCCACCCCGGCTTCATCTACATCTCCCGCTTCAACGCGCTTTCGTGCCACTTGCGCAGAAGCAGATGCGACAAAAGGTTCATGGAAAGGAATATCAATATACCGGTCACGGAAATCAGGATCAGCGCAGCAAACATACGCGGCATGTTGAGCCGATAGCTCGCCTCAAGGATTTGGTTGGCAAGACCGGATCCTGACCCCGCTGACCCGGCGACAAATTCGGCAACAATGGCTCCGATCAAGGACAAGCCACCGGCAATTTTCAAACCGCCCAAAAAGTAAGGCATGGATGCAGGCAATCTCAAAAAGCGCAGTGTTTGCCACCGGCTCGCGCCATAAAGGCGGAACAGGTTTTGAAGATTATGATCGGCTGAGTTCAAGCCCAAAGTCGTGTTGGAAAGGATCGGAAAAAACGCAACAATCCACGCGCAGATCAAAAGCCCCGCGGTAATTGAATCCACGTAGATGAGAATCAAAGGCGCAATCGCGATGATCGGTGTGACCTGCAAAATGACCGCAAACGGAAAAAACGAAATCTCGATCCACTTGGACTGAGTGAAGAGGACTGCCAAACCAAGCCCACCGAGCGTGGCGATCAAAAGCGCACCAAACGTGATCTTGAGCGTGTTGATCAAAGCAATGCTCAAGATGCCCCAATCAGCAAGAAGCGTTTCAAAAACAAGCCCCGGGCGCGGCAGGATATAGTGGGGTATCTCATTCCAGACACACAGCCTGTCCCAAAAATATACCGAAAAAACGAGGATAACGATCGGCAGGACCCAACGGCCAACAGCCTCCCGCCGTGCCGCGCGCGCCCGTTTGAGCTCCTCCGCATCAAGTGGAACAGACTGCGGGGCAGGTGCAATGGCGTGCTTGTCGGCGATCTCGAGTGTCATGATCTGCTACCGCCTTTGTTCAGTATGTATCGGGACAGACACATCAAAGATGGTCTCCCACAATCATTGCCTTATGCAGCGCATCCGAAACATCCCGGCAAAAGCCTGCATAAACGGAAGATGTCCGGAAGGCTTCATCCCTCGGATACGGCGCGTCGATTGCCATGTCGTCGACCACACGGCCGGGCCGCGCCGCCATCACCACGATCCGGTTGGACAGATAGACGGACTCAAATACCGAGTGCGTAACGAAGATGACGGTCCATCCAAAGGTTTCCCAAAGGCGCAAAAGATCGTTGTTCAGCTTAAAGCGTGTAATCTCGTCGAGCGCAGCAAAGGGCTCATCCATCAAGAGCAACTTGGGCTTCGTGACAAGCGCACGGGCGATGGAGACCCGCATTTTCATGCCGCCGGACAGCTCGCGCGGGTAGCTGTCGGCGAATTGCTCTAACCCGACCCCCTGCAAAGCCTCCATAACCCGGTCATGCGCCGCTTTTTTGGAAACACCCTTCAAGCGGAGGGGCAGCCAGACGTTGCCGAAAACCGTTGCCCATGGCATCAGCGTCGGTTCCTGGAACACGAAACTTAGCTCATGTTCCTTTTGCTTGCTTTCTTCGAGCGGCCATTCGACCCGGCCGGTTGTTGGACTGGTCAAGCTGGTAATGATCCGCAAGGCCGTCGACTTTCCGCATCCGGAGGGCCCGAGCAGCGAAACGAATTCCCCTTGGCGTATGTCGAGCGACATGTTGTTGAGCGCGACCGTTCCGTTGGAGAAGGTTTTTGAAATGCCCTTCAACGAAACGATCGGCGAACTCGAAACGATATCTGATTGCATATTTGTATTTACCATGGCCGTCATTGCATCAATCTCCGGCCATGGTTGCAACATTCCTATGAAACACGAAACAGGTCCGCCTCAGTTTCCAGCAAGTTCTTTCTTGAGGTCCACTCCGACCCCTTGGTTGACGAACTGAAGCGTGTACGACTTGGTGTAATCGACATCTCCATTCACCACACCGGCAGCGACCATCTTCTCAAAGAAGGATTTGTTGCGCTCGTCTGTCATCGCACCAATCCCCATGGTGAGCGCATCCCCGCTGTCCACGATGCCGTAAGACTTCAGCTTGTCGATGGAGAACGCCAGCTGTCCGTCAGTCATACCCGGATTGTCTTTCTTGATCAGCTCCAAGGCTTTGGAGTTATCTCCATAAAGGAAATTGACCCAACCGATGGCAGAACCATCGACGAAACACTTCACAACCTCTGGCTTGGTCTCGATGAGGTCGAGCCGGGTCTCAACGGTGGTGGAATAGGTGTCGTACCCATAGTCCGCGATCAGGAAAATGTTGGGTTCAAACCCGCCTTCGGTCTCGATCGCATAGGGCTCAGAGGTGATGTAGCCCTGTTGGCCGAGCTTCTTGTCTGCAAGGAACGGCGCAGAGTTATAGGTATAGGGCCGAACCTGCTCATCCTTGAAGCCGAACTCAGCTTTCATCCATTGAAAATAGGAATTGAGGCCACCCTTACCGATGAGGAGATTGATATCTTTTAGGCTTTCCCAGGTGTCGAGGCCCTGATCCGGGTGGGTCATCAGAATTTGCGGCTCTTTTTGGAAGTGCGCAGCCACCACAGTCGTCGGAATGCCCTGCTCAACAGCTGAGAACGCTTGCAGCATATTGCCGCCCATCAGGAAATCGATCTTGCCGACAGGCAACAAAATCCGATTGTTTGCCTGAGGTCCGCCGGGCTTGATTTCCACTTCGATCCCGCAGGCTTCGTAAGTGCCATCGGCAACAGCCTGATAGTATCCGCCGTGCTCGGCCTGAGCGACCCAGTTGGTACCGAATGTCACCTTCTCAAGCGCATGCGCACTTGTCGACGCCATGACGGCGAGTGTTGCAAGTCCAATTTTCCGAGACAAATCCATTTCCGCGTTCCCCGTTTTCATCACACACCACGCAGGTCAATCCGCCCACCACAGGCCGAATGCTCTGCCGCTGTGCTCGAAAGCCCTGAGAGCGGAACAGGCAAGAAGTGAGCCTTTATATTAAGATCATGGCCCGCTTAAATTGCTACCAGGAAATTTGCTCCCGGCTGCAAAAACACACTTGCATATATCCCACAGCCTGTCAGCTCAAAAAATAGACATGCTTTCAATTTATGCAGAAGCTTGCAAATTACGCAGAGCGGGAAATTGCCTCTGCCCGAGCCGCGGGATAGGCTCCTGCGCAATTCTTCAAGGAGCATTATATTGAAAAAGACACACACACCGCCGGACATTCGGCCGCCGTTTGCACGCTACAGCCATGCGGTGGAAGTGCCACCTGGGCAACGCCTTCTGTTTGCCTCTGGCCAACTCGGCATTGATGCCGAGGACCACATACCGAGCGACGTTGAGGGCCAAACAGCGCTCTGTTTTGAAAACATTCGGGCAATTCTGGTATCAGCTGGCATGGCCTTGGCAGATATTGTGCGCATCAACGCCTATGTAACCGGCCGGGAGCATTTGCCGGGCTATATGAAAACCAGAGACCAATTCATCACTGCCCCGCCACCGGCTTCCACGCTCATGATTGTGTCCGGATTCGCACGCGAAGAGTTCGTGGTTGAGATTGAAGTCGTTGCCGCAGCCGACTAGGCATAGATTGCAAACATAAGTTATTGGGAAGATGAACAATGTTGCCGAAACCCTATTGGCAAGATATGACGACAACGGATTTCGATCGTCCTGACGTCAAGGATTGGATCGCCGTTCTGCCAGTCGCAGCAATCGAGCAGCACGGGCCTCACCTCCCAGCCTATACCGACACCGCGATTGCGGAAGGGCAGATTAGCCGAGTCATAGAACTGCTTCCAACTGATATTCCGGCCAGCTTCTTGCCGGTCCAGGCGGTCGGCAAATCCAATGAACACATTTCGTCCGCCGGCACACTGACAATGACCTGGGAAACGGCCTTGCAGGCGTGGCTTGAGCTCGGCGACAGCATCCTCAGAGCCGGCGTGCGCAAGGTTGTTGTGGTCAACTCCCACGGCGGCAACGTTCCCCTGATTGGCATTCTAACGCGCGAATTGCGTGTCCGGCACAATATGCTGGCCGTCGGAACAGCCTGGGCAGCTTTTGGCCAACCCGACGGCGTGTTTTCAGATCACGAACTGACCTTCGGTATCCATGGCGGAGACGTCGAGACTTCAATCATGCTGCACCTCCGGCCTGACCTCGTAAACATGGAAAAGGCTCAGAACTTTAGATCTGCACAGGAGGACTTTGCCTCCAAGTTCAAGCACCTTCGAGCGCACGGTCCTCATGCTTTTGGCTGGAAGGCTCAGGACCTCAATCCGGCTGGAACAGTTGGGGACGCCTCAATCGCGACCGCAGAAAAGGGCAAGGCCTCGCTGGATCACGCTGCAAGAGGGTTTGTTGAACTGTTGCAGGACGTGCATGCCTTTGACTTGGCGCATTTTGATTAAGGTCAGACCTTCAACATCTCAGCTACACAGCTTGCTGATTGCCAGATGCAGCTTCTGGTGATCCCGCTTTGCAGGTTTCCGCTCTTCAAAGAACACCCGCATCCCGACACCTTCAATCAGATCCAAGACAAACTCAGCTGCATCACGATCCGAAAGATTACTCTCAGCCCTCTCGCTGTTTCTAAGCTGGCCGATCAGGCCCTCCAAACCTGCCAGAAGCTTCACACGGTTTTCCATGAAACCGACCGTTATCTCCGGCTGCCGGATGGCTTCTGCTAGAATTTCAAGCGTCAACGCGGCATGGCTGGGGGCACTGCAGGTCTTCAAGTATGCTTTCAAGAATTGATCAAGCGCCTTGTGCGGATCCTTGCCGTTTTTCTCAAACATCGATCCAAAGGCATCGATTTGCGCCGCTTCGAGGCTAGCAATTTCAGCAATGATCTCAGTCTTTCCAGGGAAGTGATTGTAGATATTTCCTAAGGAAACCCCCGCGCTGCGGGCAATGTCCCGAATGCTGGTTTGGTGAAACCCTTTCGCAATAAAACACGCAGCTGCGACCTCCACGATGTGTTTCCGCCGCGCATTTGTCGTCTCTTCCCGGGTCGGTTTTTCACTCATTCCTGTATGGGCTCCATTGCATTTCTTCAAAATCCGATTATGTAACTCAACGAACGAACGTTCACTCGATTTTAATTCGAAACAGACTTGTTTGTTAGCGACCTCTCAAATCTGAATTCGAGCACCGTTTGGGAAATGACCGTAAAATGCGGATGGCGATTGATCTAGCTTATATCTTCCAGATGTTCAGGGCGAAAATCGCAATCACTTGGACAATTGTATTTGCCGAAAACTGCCTGATTGCCCTGATCCCGTTGTTGATCGGTCTATCGATTGACGGCTTGCTTGCGGGCCGGGTTTCCGAACTCGGCTGGATGATGGCCGTATTGTGTGGCCTTTGTTTCCTGGCTGTCGGACGCCGGATTTACGACACCCGTACCTACGGCACAATACGACTGCATCTTGGAGACGAACTCCATCAGCGATGCTCCTCGCTGCACGTTTCGAGACGAAATGCCCGGATCGACATGTCCCGCGAACTGGTCGACTTTTTGGAGCATGAAGCACCGCAACTGATCGCAGCGCTCATACAACTGGGCGTGAGCCTGACCATTTTGACTTATTTCGATATGTCGCTCGGTCTCTCATCGCTGTTGGTGCTGGCCGGGATGCTTCTGGTTTACGCCTGCTTTCACAGGCGCTTCTACAACGTCAACCGGCAACTCAACGAGCAGCGCGAACAGCAAGTGGATGTCCTCACACGGGGCGAGCGGCTCGGCATCTTCCGTCACCTGCGCGCCCTGCGCCGCCATGAAGTCGCAATTTCGGATACCGAGGCTTTTGTTTATGGCGGCATTTTCCTGCTTCAGGTCGGTTTCATCGTTTTCAATCTCTACCAGGCAGCAGGGCTGGCCGGCATCACCGCAGGACGCATCTTTTCAATCGCAAGCTACTCCTGGGAATTTGTGGAAGCGGCCCTCACCCTTCCAATCGCTCTGCAAAGCTGGTCCCGATTGAGCGAAATCACGCGCAGGATCAACTCAAACGGAGACCTTTCCCTTGGCTGAGTTCCCGTTTCAATCCCCACCAGGCATTGGCACCTGCGAGGAGGCCGGGCGCTGCCAAGCTATCAAAATGCCAACGCAGCCGGTCGCGAAAATTGCGTTAAAAAAGGCCAGCAAATCATGAGAAAAGGCATCTGGATTGCACTCGCCTTCATGGCACTGCTTGCCGTAGCCGGGGTGTTAAGCGAGCTGGAAGACACAGCTGATGTCAAATTAACATCAGCCCCGCAACCGCTCCCTCCAGTGACCGTGGTGGATGCTGAAATTGGCACTCATACCGGGGCGGTTACGGTGTTCGCAGAGGTTGCTCCGCGCTGGCAAGTCGATCTGCGATCCCGCATATCAGGTGTTGTCAGCAATCAAACGCCCCCCGCTCTCGCCGGATCCCGGGTATCAAAGGGGGACGTCCTCCTGCAATTGGAAGATGCCCCTTACGTGGCCAACGTAGCGGATGCACGATCGGCTTACGAAAGCTCGAAACTTGATCTTCGAAAGGCACAAAACAAGCACCGCATCGCCATTAAGGACTGGACGGCTGCCAAACCCGGAGAAACACCCCCGGAAATGGCCGTTCACCTTCCGCAAGTTCATGTTGCAGAACGCGCCTTGAAAGCAACGGAAGCGCGCGTCGCAGCATCCGAATATGACCTGCGCTCCACCACACTGCGAGCCCCCTTTGACGGTATCGTGACCCGGCGCAACGTCAGCCCCGGTGCAACGGTCAATGAAGGGGATGTTCTCTTTCAGATCCTGGACGACGACCTGCTGGACACTCAAGCATCGGTGGGCGCACATGAGTGGGCACTGTTGTCCAAGGACTGGTCTGACTTGACCGTGGGCGTCTTTGATGAGCGTGGCGTAAAAATCGGCACTGCAGGAGTTCGAGAAAGCGGCAGCTTCCTGGATCCGCAATCGCGGAAACACCAGCTTTTTCTGGAAGTAAAGCCTTTGGAAGAAGGGCGCATTCTACCTGGATCTTTTGTGGAGCTGCACCTGCCCGTCCGCCCTATCGGGAACACTCTGCGGATTCCCGAAAGCGCTCTCACCCAGAATGGTTTCGTTTGGCATGTTGATCGCGGCAATCGGCTGCAACGCTTCGCGGCACAGCCTCTTTTCCGCGATTCAGGAGACATCGTGATTGCAGTGCCCGAAGCGCTCGCGCAAGAAACCGGCCTCCGGATCGTTGCGTTTCCGATGAGCGTGTTTTTGCCCGGGCGAAAGGTTGCACCGATGGACCTGGAGCAAAGCAAATGACTTGGCTTACAAACTGGTTCATTCGTAACCCCGTCGCCGCCAATCTCTTGATGGTGTTCATCCTTTTTGCCGGCATCACATCTGTCTTCACCGTTCGGATTGAGGGTTTCCCGAAGATCCCGGCTGACGCGGTTACGGTGGCAACATCCTTACCAAATGCCCATACCGAGCAGGTGGATGAGCAGATCACGCGCAAGGTTGAGAAGGCTGTCGAGGGCCTGGAGGGGGTGAAATCGATCAGGTCTCAATCTCAACCCGGCCTCTCAGTGATATCGATCCAGAAAACCGACGGCACAAAGCTTACCAAACTTCTCGACGACGTTCGGTTGAAAGTCGATGGCATCTACGATTTGCCAAAGGACGCCCGGCGCCCCGTGATCGAAACGAACGACTTCGACCTTCCCGCGCTCTACATCCAGATCTACGGAGACATTGACCTTAAATCCCTCCAAAAGATTGCCCGCGACCTGCGCGCCGATCTCTTGGCAAGCCCTGAAATTACCAGGGTCAATGATTGGGGGCTGCGGACGCAGGAAATCTCGATCGAATTCACGCCGGGCACGTTGCAACGTCATGATTTGACGATTTCGGACGTCATGGAACGCATTCAACACTCGTCTCTTTTCTTCCAAGGCGGAACGCTGAGAACAGAGGGCGGTGACATTACCCTGCGCGCAGACAGTCAGGCTTATTCTGTTCGCGACTTCGAGAAGATCCCCGTTGCAACTTGGCCGGATGGCACGACCACCCGCCTCGGTGAACTGGCAACCATCACAGACGGTTTTGACGAGGCTCCAATCGAGACACGCTTCAATCAAAAACCCTCTGTCGGGATGGAGGTTCTGATTGGGCGCAAGGACAATCTTTTGCGAGTTTCGGATGCTGCAGAGGCCATTGTCGCCGCAACGCAGAAAAGCTTGCCAGACAATGTCCAGATTGCGATCTGGGGCAACTCACGCGACTACATATCTGACCGGCTTCAACTGTTATCCAGCAGCGCTGTCCAGGGATTGATTTTAGTAGGATTGATGCTCGCGCTGTTCCTGAACGTTCAGCTTGCCTTCTGGGTCGCAATGGGCATTCCGATTTCCTTGGCTGGTGCCTTTGCGGTCTCTACAGGCGGGTGGGTCGACTATTCCCTCAATGACATCACGACTTTCGGCTTTATCATAGTTCTCGGTATCTTGGTCGACGACGCTGTGGTTGTTGGCGAAAGTGTGCACGAGCAGCGGAGAAAATTCGCCGATCCGATCAAGGGCACAGCTGCCGGTGTGGAAAAAGTGTCCGTTGCAACTGTCTTCGGTGTGCTGACTACAGTTGCCGCGTTTTTTCCGCTCCTTCTCATTACCAGTCCTTTGGGTAAGGTTCTTGCGGGATTTGCAGGCGTTGTCATTCTGGCGCTGCTGTTTTCCCTTGTTGAAAGCAAGCTCATCCTGCCGGCGCACCTGGCTCACATAAATCCAGTACCCAATGATAAAAGCGGATGGATTACACGCAGTTGGGGCTGGCTTCAAAAAGGTGCCAGGTCCGGATTGCTGGGCTTCCGGGATCGTATCTACGCGCCGATCCTGAAATGGGCACTTGTAAATCGTTACGCTGTTTTCATCACATTTGTTGCCGCCGCGGCCTTGGTTTTCGGGCTCATGGCGAAAGGTCAGATCAAGTCTGTTTTCTTCCCGAACGTGCCGGGCCAAGTGATCTCGGTTTCGCTTCAAATGGATCAGAGAGCGCCAACCCAACTCACCCGTAAAAACGTCGCGATCCTGGAAGAAGCTGCTGTGGCGCTCAACCAGGATCCGGAGCTGATTACGGCCAATGACAGTGGAGCCGTCGCGCATGTGTTTGCGTTTGTCACCGGCGCGACAACGGCTGAGCTCTACATGGAAGTGATACCGTCTGCCGACCGCCCTGACCTGACCACCAGCGACATCCTGGAAGCATGGAAATCGAGGGTAGGCCCTTTGGAAGGGGTCTCGGAAATCACCTTTTCGGCATCTGAAGACTTTGGTGGCGGTTTCCAGATCCGCCTTATGGCAAAGGATAAGCAGGTGCTGGAGGCCGCAAGTCAGGAGGTCCGTGACCGGCTTGATCGAATCAGCGGAGTTTCCAACACCCGGGACAGTCTGCTCACCGGCCAGCCGGAGCTGCGGTTACGCCTAAGGCCAGAGGCAAAGTCGCTGGGTTTTACGTCCGAGAGCCTCGCGCGTCAGATCGGATATGCTTTCGGCGGCGGAGAAGCTCAACGGATCCAAAGGGGTGATGCCGAAGTCCGTGTGGTCGTCCGCAACGCATTGACCGCGCGGGATCGCATTGAAGACCTGATGGAGATGCAGCTCAAAAGCACCAAAGGCCAGTGGATCTCTCTCTCGACCGTCGCTGAGATCAGGCCCAGCTATGTTCCGGACCAAATCATAAGGCGCAACGGCTCCTTGATCACGACCGTCATGGCGGACATTAACCGGAACATCGCGGCGCCTGAAGAGGTCGCGGAAATCATCTTTGGTGAGTTCTCCCAAAAACTTGAATCCAAATACCCAGGCCTGAAGATCGATGCGGGCGGAGAGTTGGAAGAAATCGGCGAGATGCGCGGCGGCCTTTTGCGCGCTTTTCTGATCGCGGGTTTGCTGATCTACATTTTGATGGCAGTGCCGCTGAAATCCTACTGGAAGCCGGTCATCATCATGTCCGTTATTCCGTTTGGTTTCGTTGGTGCCGTAATCGGGCACGCAGTGATGGATCTGCCCTTTTCATTGCTGTCGTTTTTTGGCGTGCTCGCCTTGATTGGGGTCGTGGTCAACGATTCTCTAGTTATGATGACCCACTACGTGCAGGCGCGCGAGGAAGGAGCCGAGCATGAAGATGCTGTCTTCATTTGTGGCGTGGCCCGATTTCAAGCCATTTTCCTCACCACCGCAACAACGGTTGTGGGCCTCATCCCACTGATGAGCGAAACGTCCGAACAGGCACGCTATTTGATCCCCGCTGCAGTTTCCCTGGCCTACGGAGAGATTTTCGCAACGCTGATAACCCTGATACTCATTCCGGTATTGCTGGCTATTGGTAACGATGTCCGCAAGTTTTTCGGGGCAGCCAAAGTCTCCAAACAACTGGAAGCCAACCTCACCAAGAACGCTGCCAACGCGATGACGAAACGCTAAGGCAGCTCAAGAAGTAACCGAAGAGTGCGGAATGACTTGCATGCACTCAACCGCATTCGCGGTTCACGCGCAAGTAGCCCTCTCACACTCTCCGCCAAAGCAGCAATGGAAACACTAAAGACGCTGCGTCATGTCGGAAAATGCATAATTTGAACCACTTCGTAGATCTACTTAACTCTTGACTCCCATAAGCCATGAGGGTCTGTTACCGCCAGGATGCCGCAGGGTGGATGGCGTGTATGCCATCCGAAAAACAGCCTTGCGAATATATCCTTACAGGCAAACTGGGGATCACCATAAGATCGCGCCGGGAAACGGCCCCAGTAACAACCGAAGGGGAAAATAATGACGAAGACTTTCCTGAAACTGACCGCTGCAAGCGTGGCCATTTGTGCCGGGCTGAGTGCAGCAAACGCTGAAACACTTCGCTGGGCACGCGCCGGTGATTCACTGACCTTGGACCCGCACGCTCAAAACGAAGGCCCAACCCACGCTCTCGCACACCAGATGTACGAGCCGCTTCTTCAGCGTGACATGGAAGCAAAGATCATTCCGGCGCTCGCAACCAGCTGGGAGCCGACTGAAGATCCGACAGTTTGGGAATTCAAACTCCGTGAAGGCGTAAAATTCCATGGCGGCGAAGACTTCACAGCTGATGACGTTGTCTTCTCATTCAAGCGCGCCATGATGCCGACATCGGCAATGAAGGAATTGCTGAACTCCATCAAGGACGTTCGCAAGGTCGACGACTACACGGTCCATTTCGAAACAAACGGCCCGAACCCGCTGCTGCCGAACAACATGACGAACCTTTTCATCATGGATTCCGGATGGGCGACCGACAACGGCTGTGAAGCACCGCAAGACATCGCCAATGGCGGCGACAACCCGTGCGTTCGCGCAGTGAACGGAACCGGCGCATTTACCCTGGAAAGCCGCAAGCAGGATTCCGAAACAATCCTGAAACAGAATCCGAACTACTGGGGCAAAGGCGAGTTTCCGCTGGAAGTCACAGAAATCATTTACACCCCGATTCAGGAAGGCGCGACCCGCGTGTCGGCTCTTCTGTCCGGTGAAGTGGACTTGATTCAGGACGTTCCGGTTCAGGATTTGCCGATTGTCGAGCGGACCGATGGCCTGAAGCTCAACACCGCGGCTCAGAACCGGACGATTTTCTTCGGTATGAACCAGGGCGCAGATGATCTCACAAGCGACACAGTCGACGGCAAAAACCCGCTTGCTGACAACCGCGTTCGTGAAGCGATGAACATTGCGCTGAACCGCGATGCGATCAAGAAGATCGTCATGCGCGATCAGTCCGCACCGACCGGTGTGATCATGCCTCCGTTCGTCAACGGCTGGACCGAAGCGCTTGACGCATATCCGGAATACGACGTTGCGAAAGCAAAGGCATTGATGGAAGAGGCCGGTTACGGTGACGGGTTCGGCATCACGCTGAACTGCCCGAACGACCGTTATGTCAACGACGAAGGAATTTGTCAGGCTGCCGTCGGTATGCTCGGCCAGATCGGTGTCAAGGTTAACCTCGACGCAAAGCCGAAGGCGCAGCACTTCCCGCTGATCCAGAACAAGACCACCGACTTCTACATGCTCGGCTGGGGCGTTCCGACCTTCGACTCTGAGTACATCTTCAACTTCCTGGCACACACCACGACCGATAAGCTCGGCTCTTGGAACGCAACCGGCTATTCCAACCCGGAACTGGATGCGAAAATTGCAAGCCTCGCATCTGAAACGGATCAGGAAGTCCGTAACGCCACGATTGCTGAAATCTGGGATACGGTGAAGTCTGAAAACCTGTACCTGCCGATCCACAACCAGGTTCTGAACTGGGGCATGGCTGACAAGGTCAACTTCGCAGTACAGCCGGAAGATCAGCCGCACTTTAAGTTCCTGACTTTTAACTAAGTCTCACGCTTTCGCCACCGTACCGAGTGAAGTTCATCCGGTACGGTGGCGATGTTTTAAGCTTGTCAGCCAAATGAGCTTTACGGTTTTCTCCGCCAGCACCACTGTTGAAACATTGGAAAAACGGTAGACTCTGCGCATAGCGCAAGTATAAGCACGTCCTTATCGGAAGACTTAGCAGACTGTCGCGGACGCCACAGTCTCTCGATTGGCTTGAAAAATGCTCGCATTCATCATTCGCCGCCTCGGCCAGGCACTTCTAGTCCTGATGGCCGTCGGTTTTGTTTCATTTGCCATGTTCAAATTCATGGGCGACCCCGTGGAGAACATGCTCGGTCAGGAAGCAACAGCTGCCGACCGCGCGGAACTTGAGGAGCGGCTCGGACTGAATGATCCCATCATCGTCCAATATGTCCGCTACTTCCAAAGAGCCTTGTCCGGCGATTTCGGTGTTTCCTACCGCGTGGGCCTGCCAGTCGGAGAGGTGATCCTGGAGCGTCTGCCCGCGACGCTCGAGTTGGCCTTTCTCTCAGGTGTCATAGCGATTTCACTCGGCTTCATGTTAGGGGTCTATACGGCCATCCGACGAGATGGCTATGTCGCTAACTTCATCATGACGGCTTCGCTCATCGGGGTTTCGCTTCCAACCTTTTTGATCGGCGTTTTTCTGATCTGGTTGTTTGCCGTTAATCTCGGCTGGCTGCCGTCCTTCGGGCGCGGTGATACCCGCAGCCTGTTCGGTGTGGAACTCGCAATTCTGACTGTCGACGGGCTTAAGTCGATGATCCTGCCGGCGATCACGCTTGGTCTTTATCAGATGACCTTGATCATGCGTCTGGTGCGCTCCGAAATGCTCGAAGTTTTGAGAACCGATTACATTCGCTTCGCACGGGCCCGCGGCCTGAGCCAGAAGACGGTCAATTTCGGTCATGCCATGAAGAACACCATGGTTCCGGTTATTACCGTGACCGGTCTTCAATTCGGCTCAATTGTCGCGTTTGCGATCATCACGGAAAGCGTCTTCCAGTGGCCAGGCGTTGGCCTTCTCTTCATCAATGCGGTGAACTTTGTCGATATCCCGATCATGTCAGCATATCTGCTGCTCGTTGCGGTCATTTTCGTGACCATCAACCTGATCGTCGACCTGCTCTATTTCACCATCGACCCGCGTCTCAGTGTGGGCAGCAACTGAGGACAAGAGGTACCATGGAAACCCAAACTCCCAAGGGCGCCAGTGCCCGCCCGGAATTCAAGGAAACGGTCGCCACATCGACTTGGCAACGTTGGCTGGATTCCGATATCTGGCATTCCTACAAGTCCAAACCGGTGATCGTCGTTTCGTCACTCGTGTTTATTACGCTTGTACTTGGAGCAATCTTCTCTCCGCTTTTGTCACCCTATACCCCGTTTGACCCATCCAGTCTTAACCTGATGAATGGCTTTACCAAGCCCTTCTCAGCGAACGATTTCACCGGTGACTACTTCTTTCTTGGAACCGATGACCAAGGGCGCGACGTCTTCTCGACCATTCTCTTTGGTCTGCGCATTTCCCTGTTCGTGGGCCTGGTCGCGGTCCTGTTCGCGATGACCCTCGGTGTCATTCTCGGCCTTTTGTCCGGATATGTCGGCTGATGGGTAGACGGCATCATCATGCGTGTTGCCGACATTCAGATGACTTTCCCGTCCATCATGGTTGCCATGCTACTTTATGGCATCGGCAAGGGCCTGATCCCGCCAGACCTGCGGGATGAAATGGCCATTTGGGTCTTGATCATCTCCATTGGTCTTTCTGAATGGGTACAGTTTGCCCGGACCGTCCGCGGTGCCACCATGGTGGAGCGGCAGAAGGAATATGTTCAGGCAGGTCACCTCATTGGCCTCAAGCGCTGGAGCATCATGGTCCGCCACATTCTGCCGAATGTCACCGGACCGATCCTCGTGATCGCAACGATTAGCCTGGCATTGGCAATCATTGCCGAAGCGACTCTAAGCTTCCTTGGAGTGGGCGCGCCGAAAACTCAGCCATCTCTTGGCACGCTGATCAATGTCGGCCGGCAGTACATTCTCTCTGGTGAATGGTGGATCCTGCTGTTCCCGTCTCTCACCCTTCTGGCCCTTGCGCTTTCCGTGAACCTTTTCGGCGACTGGCTGCGCGATGTGTTGAACCCGAAATTGCGATAATCCAGTGTCAGATACTCCACTTCTTAAAGTCTCAGACCTCATCGTCGAGTTTCCGACCCGCAATGGTGTGTTGCGACCCGTTGACCGGGTTGGGTTCGAAGTCCGGGCCGGTGAGATCCTCGGTCTCGTTGGTGAGAGCGGTGCCGGCAAATCCATGTGCGGCTCTGCGATCATCGGCCTGATAGATCGTCCTGGCCGGATCAGCGGCGGTGAAATTCACCTTGATGGTGAGCGCATCGACAATCTTCCCGAAGAGCGCATGCGCCGCATCAGGGGCAAGAAAATTGCGATGGTCTTCCAGGACCCGCTGACCAGCCTCAATCCGTTGATGACTGTGGGCCAACAGCTGATCCAAACCATCCGGACCCACCTTCCCCTCTCTCAAAACGATGCGCGCGCAAAGGCCATTGCGCTGCTTGAAGAAGTGGGTATACCGGCAGCAGCCACCCGGATTGACGCTTACCCGCACCAATTCTCCGGTGGTATGCGCCAGCGGGTGGTGATCTCACTGGCTCTGGCAGCGGAACCGGAACTCATTATCGCTGACGAACCAACGACAGCGCTAGATGTGTCCGTTCAAGCCCAGATCATGGCCCTATTGAAACGCCTTTGCCGCGAACGCGGGACTGCGGTTATTCTGATCACCCACGACATGGGTGTGATCGCGGAAACAACCGATCGCGTTGCTGTGCTTTATGCGGTCCGGATTGCGGAAATCGGGCCGACCCGGAATGTTTTGAGCACGCCGTCGCATCCCTACACTGTCGGTTTGATGGCCTCGACACCATCAACGACCGGATCGTTGCAGACGCTCAGCCAAATCCCCGGTTCCATGCCGAACCTTCGGGCCATTCCGAAAGGTTGTGCATTCAATCAGCGGTGCACCAAAGCCATTTCGGCCTGTTTCAATGACATTCCGGTTCTCGAACCTGTGAATGGCAGTGAAGTCGCCTGCTGGCTCTACGACCCGGCCTACAAACAAATCGAAAAAGAAATCTCCGGAGCGTCCGAATGACCGGCGAGACCCCTTTGATCAGTGCGCGGAGCCTGGGCGCAGTTTTTGACGTGTCCAAGCCATGGCTGAACCGCATGCTGGCTATGGAATCCAAGCGATTTCTGACAGCAGTCGACACCGTGGATTTCGACATTCCGAAGGGCAAAACGTTTGCTCTGGTGGGTGAAAGTGGATCAGGCAAATCAACCATCGGCCGGATGATCGTTGGTCTTCAAAAGCCGACCAGCGGTCAGGTCCTGATCGACGGAGAAGATTTCTTCGCCATCAAGGACCAAAAGCGCAAGTTGTCCATGCGCCGCCGCATCCAGATGATCTTCCAGAGCCCGTACGCCTCGCTCAACCCGCGCTGGCGTGTCCGTCATATCATCGGCGAACCGATCCGGGCCTTTGAGCTGATGCCTGCAGGTGAAGTCGACAAGCGGGTCGCAGAGCTGCTTGATCAGGTGGGTCTCGCGAAATCGGATGGCGAGAAGTTCCCGCACGAGTTTTCCGGCGGCCAGCGTCAGCGGATCGCAATTGCCCGTGCACTTGCATCCAACCCCGAATTTATCGTCTGCGACGAGCCCACATCTGCGCTCGACGTATCGGTGCAAAGTCAGGTCTTGAACCTGATGAAGACACTGCAGCGGGAACTCGGCCTGACTTACCTCTTCATCAGTCACGATCTTTCCGTGATCCGCTATATGGCCGATGAAATCGGTGTCTTGTATCTCGGCCGGCTGGTCGAAGTCGCGGATCGAGACTCGCTGTTCGAAAACCCGCGTCATCCCTACACGCGCATGCTTATGGATGCCGCACCGCACATCGACGCATTTGGGCGGACTGCGGAAATCGTGTCCGGTGAAATCCCGGATCCGATCAACAAACCTTCAGGCTGCAGCTTCCATCCCCGGTGCACATTGACCGAAGACCGCTGCCGCCAGGAACGTCCGGCGGTCCGCGCCTTCGACAATGGCAAGGCCAAAGTCGCCTGCCACCTCTGCACCGCTTAATCCTCACGTTCACGCCGGTTTGCCGGCTGCAAACGCGGTGCGGCGTGAGCGTATTCCCGGGCAGCGTACGATATGCGCCCCGGGGGAGACGGCATTGAAACGCTGGTGCTTGGGCAGGATTGTCAATCACCAGCTTACTTCCTCAAACACGCCGGCATCCCACCCAGGAAAGCTATCCAACTTCTCTTCTCGAGCGGCAAGAGCAATGCGAAGTATTGCAAAGTACTTTTACGCGCGAAAATTTCGTGATTAAAATCGCTTAAGCAAACGAAAACACTACCAATGCCGGGAAACGGGAATGGGCGAGAAAAAAATACGGAACATGGAGGAATTCGCGGCGGTTAGCGGCATCTCGCGACCGACGCTGTCCAAGTTCTTCCACGATCCGGATAGCGTACGCGCTTCAACACGCAACCGGATCGAAGAAGCGCTTGAGGTCTATGATTATCGGCCAAACATTTTCGCGATGAACCAGAACCGCAAGCTAACCAAAAATGTCGGTATTGTGGTCCCTTTCCTTGCCGACCCGTTCTTCACGGAAATAGCAAGGAAGTTGGAGCAACGCTGTCTAGAGGCCGGGTTTCACCCAACCCTTTATAGTGCCCACGGCCAACAGCAGCTTGAGAATGAAATCCTTGATAGCCTTCGATCTTTGAAACCGGCCGGGGTCCTACTCGCACCGCTCGGCCGGGCGTCAGACAAGCTGTCCGTTGAAAAATTCTGCCAGGATGTTCCGACAGTTCTGTTCGACAGCAACATCGAAGGCATCGGAGAAGCCTTTGTGGGATCTGACAATTTCAGCTTTGTCTCCCAGACTGTCGACTATCTTACCCGAACGGGTGAGCCACCAAGTTTCTTTGAAATGCGCACACCGGCCAACCCGAACGCCAACAAACGGCGGGCGGCATATGAACAGCTGATGGCCGAGCGCAATCTCGAACCGCGCATTCTGAAGATCGAGGGTGAGGGCTGGGCGTTTGAACAAATCGGGCGCGATGGTGCGCTTCGCATTTTGGAAACCGGCGGGTTTCCGACAAACACCGTGTTGTGCAGCAATGACCGGTTGGCGATCGGCTTGCTGTCCGCCTGTTATGAGAAAGGCTTGCGGGTCGGGCGCGGCGCTGGCTGCGCCATGAGGGTCGCCTCTCATGACGACCACCCATTTTCAAAGTTCACCTGCCCGTCCTTAACGACGGCCGCCCATGATTACGACAGCGTTTCGGACCATGCCTTTAAAACCCTCAACAATCTCATAGAAGCTGGCGGGCGGTTTGCCAGCCGTGAAGAAACCGTCTTTTCAGCGCGCTTGGTCTTACGCAGTTCTGCATAGCAGGAATTTTACGCGCGTAAATTTTTTATTGACTCGCCGTTACGGTAGCGCTTAGGGTTGGGCCAACATCCAGCCAAGGGAGGAGATCGGATGTACATAAAGAACGCACTTTGTGCGACGACTGCGCTTGTCGTTTTGACCGCAGCTGCAGCGCAAGCAGAAACACTCACCATCGCTACTGTGAACAACGGTGACATGATCCGCATGCAGGGTTACACTGACGATTTCACTGCAAAGACTGGCCATACCGTCGAGTGGGTCACTTTGGAGGAAAACGTACTGCGTCAGCGCGTGACCACGGACATTTCAACAAAGGGCGGCGCTTTCGACATCATGACCATTGGCATGTACGAAACGCCAATCTGGGGTGCCAACGGCTGGCTCGTTCCACTCGACGATCTCTCCGAAGAATATGATGCCGCTGACATCCTGCCCGCCATGGCTGGTGGTCTGAGCCACGACGGAACGCTTTATGCCGCTCCGTTTTATGGCGAAAGCTCCATGATCATGTACCGTACAGACCTGATGGCCAAAGCCGGTCTGGAAATGCCAGACGCGCCGACTTGGGATTTCGTTAGAGAAGCGGCTGCGGCTATGACCGACCGTGACAACGAAATCAACGGCATCTGCCTTCGCGGCAAGGCTGGTTGGGGTGAAGGCGGCGCTTTCATCACTGCGATGTCGAACTCGTTCGGTGCACGTTGGTTTGACATGGACTGGAACGCTCAGTTCGATACCGAACAATGGGCCAATACGCTGAACTTTTACAAAGACATGATGGATGCCTCCGGTCCTCCAGGCTATGCGACCAACGGCTTTAATGAAAACCTGTCGCTCTTCCAGCAGGGCAAATGCGGCATGTGGATTGATGCCACGGTGGCAGCATCCTTTGTAACAAATCCGAACGACTCGACCGTGGCTGACTCTGTCGGCTTCGCTTTGGCCCCTGATACAGGGCTTGGCAAACGTTCGAACTGGCTGTGGGCCTGGGCGCTGGCAATTCCTGCCGGGACTCAAAAGGAAGCAGCTGCAAAAGAGTTCATCGAATGGGCTACGTCCAAATCCTACATTGAACTCGTAGCTGCCAAAGAAGGTTGGGCCAACGTTCCTCCAGGTGCACGGACGTCTCTGTACGAGACCCCAGAGTATCAGGCCGTACCGTTCGCCAAGATGACCCTGGACTCAATCCTGTCAGCTGATCCGAACAACTCGACCGTCGAACCGAGCCCATACGTTGGCATCCAGTTCGCCGCAATCCCGGAGTTTGCCGGTATCGCGACTGAAGTGAGCCAGGAGTTCTCGGCTGCCTATGCAGGTCAACAGACCGTCGAAGAGGCATTGGCCAAAGCTCAAGCTCTGACCAACGATGCAATGGAAGCCGCCGGCTACCGATAAGCTCGCACTAACTTCCAGTTCCGGAGGGCGGGTTCGCCCGTCCTTCGGCCTCCTTCTGCCATTTCATTTTGAAGATATATTTCGAGACGGACCCGCGTCCGTCAACAGAGGAGATGTGTCATGGCCACTCAGCAATCACGTTCTGCCGCCCGGATGATGATGGCACCAGCAGTCGTTCTGCTCTTGGGCTGGATGCTGATCCCGTTGTGCATGACGCTGTTCTTTTCCTTCAAGAAATACCTGCCACTGCGCGGTGACTCCATGGCCAACGGGTTGGAGTGGGTCGGATTTACCAACTATGTAAGGTTCGTGAGTTCAAGCTCGTTTTGGCCCAGCATTCAGACCACGTTGATCATTGTCGGAGGCGTTCTAGTCATAACAATTGCCTTGGGAATTGCATTGGCGATCTTGCTGGATCAGCCAATGTGGGGTCAGGGCGTTGTCCGAATTCTGGTTATTGCGCCCTTCTTCGTGATGCCGACCGTATCCGCGCTGGTCTGGAAAAACATGTTCATGGATCCGGTCAACGGCATCCTTGCACATCTCTGGAAGTTTTTTGGCGCCGAACCGATACAATGGTTGAGCCAGGCGTCCCTGCCATCGCTGATCATGATCGTCTCCTGGCAGTGGCTGCCATTCGCGACGCTGATCTTGCTGACTGCTATTCAGTCTCTCGATAGCGAGCAGCTAGAGGCCGCTGAAATGGACGGCGCCCCAGTCCACAAACGCTTCTTTTTCATCGTTCTTCCGCATCTGGCGCGGGCGATCACCATCGTGACCTTGATCCAGACCATCTTTTTGCTGGCGATTTTCGCGGAAATCTTCGTCACCACGGGCGGTGCCTTTGGCACCAAGACTTTGTCTTACCTGATCTTCCAGCGGGTACTGGAAAGCCAGAACGTTGGTCTCGGCTCTGCAGGTGGTGTCTACGCCATTATCCTCGCCAATATCGTTGCGATCTTCCTGATGCGCATCGTCGGCAAAAACCTTGACGCGTGAGGAGTAATCAAATGGCCCGCGCAGTTACAACAAACCGGAAAATGATCAACACAGCCGTCGCCTGGTTGATAGGTTTGCTGATTTTCTTTCCGATCCTCTGGACGATCCTCACCAGCTTCAAGACTGAAGCGCAAGCAATCGCCGATCCGCCGATATTTTTGTTCTTTGATTGGACCTTGGAGAACTATTCGGTGGTACAGGAGCGCTCGAACTATATGCGTTTCCTCTGGAACTCCATATTCCTGGCGGGCGGCTCCACGATTTTGGGGCTTATCATTGCAGTTCCGGCGGCTTGGTCGATGGCCTTCGTGCCGTCGAAACGCACCAAGGACATCTTGTTGTGGATGCTGTCCACCAAGATGTTGCCGGCAGTTGGCGTGCTTTACCCGATCTACCTGCTCTTCATCCAGTTGGGTCTTCTTGACAGCCGCATCGGACTGACGATCGTCCTGATGCTGATCAACCTGCCGATCATAGTCTGGATGCTTTACACGTATTTCAAGGAAATCCCGGGCGAGATCCTGGAAGCCGCCCGGATGGATGGCGCGGGACTGAAGGAAGAACTCCTCTACATTCTCACCCCGATGGCCATACCAGGCATCGCTTCGACCATGTTGTTGAACTTCATCCTGGCCTGGAACGAAGCCTTCTGGACGCTGAACCTGACGGCCGTCAATGCGGCACCTTTGACGGCGTTTATCGCCAGCTATTCGAGCCCCGAGGGCCTGTTTTTCGCCAAACTCAGCGCGGCCTCGACCATGGCGATCGCCCCCATCCTGATCCTTGGCTGGTTCAGCCAAAAACAACTCGTTCGCGGCCTGACTTTCGGCGCGGTTAAGTAGGGAACACTGTCATGGGACAAATCACACTCAAGCAGGTGACCAAGAGGTTCGGCAACGTCGAAGTCATTCCCTCGCTCGATCTCGAAATCGGGGATGGAGAATTCACGGTCTTTGTCGGCCCATCCGGATGCGGCAAGTCCACATTGCTCCGGCTGATTGCCGGTCTGGAAGACATCACCTCCGGACAGATCCTGATCGACGGGCAGGATGCGACCAGCGTCCCACCGGCGAAGCGGGGTCTGGCGATGGTCTTCCAATCCTATGCGCTTTATCCGCATATGTCGGTCCGCAAGAACATTGCGTTTCCCCTGCGCATGGCAAAGCTCGACAAGGCCGAACAAGACCGCAGGGTCGAACAGGCCGCCGCAGTCCTGAACCTTACCGATTATCTTGACCGGCGTCCCGGACAACTCTCCGGCGGGCAGCGCCAGCGCGTTGCAATCGGCCGGGCAATTGTCCGCGAACCATCCGCTTTCCTCTTTGACGAACCCTTGTCGAACCTTGATGCGGCCCTGCGGGTTGGCATGCGGCTGGAAATCTCCGAACTGCACGAACGTCTCAAGACGACGATGATTTACGTCACCCACGATCAGGTCGAAGCCATGACCATGGCGGACAAGATAGTTGTTTTGCGCGCCGGGAACATCGAGCAGGTCGGATCTCCGCTTGAGCTTTACAAAAATCCGCGCAACCAGTTTGTAGCCGGGTTCATCGGCTCACCGAAAATGAACTTCATTGAAGGCGAAGAGGCCGCCAAACACGGTGCCCACACCATTGGCATTCGGCCGGAACATATTTCGGTTTCCGAGACTGAAGGCATGTGGTCCGGCGTTGTGAGTGTCTCGGAACATCTCGGCTCCGATACCTTCTTTCATGTTCACAATACCGGACTGGCGGACAGCATAACGGTGCGGGCCGATGGAGAAGTCGGATTCCGTCATGGAGACCGGATCCATATGACCCCACGCGACGATGTCATTCACAGGTTTGATGCTAGCGGTTTGAGGCTCCCATGAAGCGGCTCGTTGGAAAAACCGCACTGATCACCGGCGCCGCCCGCGGCATCGGGCTCGCCTTTGCAAAGGCCTATGTCGCTGAAGGCGCGAAGGTGGCCATTGCGGACATTGACAGCGCCCGAGCCCATCAGGCGGCAGCCGACCTGGGACCGGCAGCCATCGCCGTAGAAATGGATGTTACCCGGCAGGAAAGTATCGATACGGCTGTCAGCGAGACTGTGTCGCAACTCGGCCAAATCGATATCTTGATCAACAACGCTGCGATTTTCTCAGCGGCGCCCGTCGTCGACATTGATCGCGCTGACTTCGCTAGCGTTTTTGACATCAATGTCGCCGGAACCCTGTTCACGCTGCAGGCGGTGGCCAGGCATATGATTGAGCGCGGCGGCGGTGGCAAGATTATCAATATGGCGAGCCAGGCAGGCCGCCGGGGCGAGCCGCTGGTCGCGGTTTACTGTGCGAGCAAAGCCGCCATCATCAGCCTAACCCAGTCCGCGGCCCTCAATCTGATCGAGCATGGCATCAATGTGAACGCGATCGCGCCGGGTGTTGTCGACGGCGAGCACTGGGATGGCGTCGATGCGTTTTTCGCCAAATATGAGAACAAGGCGCCCGGCCAAAAGAAAAAGGAAGTTGGCGAAGCTGTCCCCTATGGCCGGATGGGAACGGCAGACGACCTGACCGGCATGGCCGTGTTTCTTGCCAGTGATGACGCCAACTACATCCTCGCGCAGACCTACAATGTGGATGGCGGTCAATGGATGAGCTGATCCCTCTTTCAGATGCGACGTTGACTGCGATACCGTCCAAGGTCACCAAGCCAGGATACGATCGCTCTGCCCTGACACCTGGAATTGTCCACGTCGGCGTTGGCAATTTCCATAGAGCTCATCAGGCTGTCTATCTGGATCGGCTATTTGACAAGGGAGTGGATCACGACTGGGCGATCATCGGGGCCGGCATCAAGCCGTATGACGCTGCGATGCGGAAAAAGCTCGCCGATCAGGACTGGTATTCAACGATCATTGAACTCGACCCTGAAGGTTTTGAGGCCCGTGTTACAGGTGCCATGATCGATTTTGCTAAGATCGAACCCGAAGCTCTTTTAGCAGTGCTGATCCGGCCGGAGATAAGGATCGTGTCACTGACCATCACCGAAGGCGGTTATTATGTTGATGCGCAGACCGGTGGGTTCGACGTCAAGCACCCGGACATCAAGAATGACATAAATAACTTGGGCACACCTGAGACGATTTTTGGGCTCCTTATCAGCGCTCTCAGGTTGCGCAAAGATGGCGGCCTGGCGCCGTTCACTATTATGTCCTGCGACAACCTTCCGGAAAACGGAAAGGTCGCAAAACAGGCTGTGGTTGGACTGGCGCAAGAACTTGCCCCTGAGCTCGTTGATTGGATCAAGGCAAATGTCGCCTTTCCGAGCAGCATGGTGGATTGCATTACACCTGCGACTACGGACCAGATGAAAGCACTTGTCAAAGACGAATTTTGCATTGTGGATCAAGCTCCTGTGGCCTGCGAGCCCTTCCGGCAATGGGTGATGGAGGATGACTTTTCTGCAGGCCGGCCCAGGCTGGAAGAGGTTGGCGTCGAATTTGTGGAAGATGTCGCGCCCTTCGAATTGATGAAGCTGCGGATCCTCAACGGCGGCCATGCGGCTATCGCCTATCCTTCAGCTCTTTTAGGGCATGAGGCCGTCCACCAAGCCATGGCCGACCCGGATATTTCCGGTTGGCTCACCACACTTATGCGGACCAATGTAATCCCGATTGTCCCGCCACCGCCTGGGGTCGACCTGGACGTTTATCTCCAGACTTGTGTTGGCCGCTTTTCCAATCACGCTGTAGACGACCGCATCAACCGCCTCTGCCTTGATGGATCGAACCGGCAACCGAAGTTCGTTTTGCCATCTATTACGGACGCACTGCGCGTCGGACGCCCCATAAACGGTCTTGCTCTGGAAGTTGCGTTCTGGTGCCGTTACTGCGCGGCGACGGCCGACGGCACGCTTTCAATCCCACTTGAAGATGAACGCTGTGCCCAACTTCAAGAGGCCGCCCTCAAAACACGATCAGACCCGATGGCCTTCCTTCAATTGACAGAAGTTTTTGGCCCATTAAGCCAACACACTCACTTTCAAAATGCTTTCAAGGAAGCCGTGAGCATGGTTTGGGAAGTCGGGGTTCGGCACACGCTTCAGCGTTATTTGCAAAAAGAAGGCACATGCCAGCCTTGAGGCTTTGCTGAGATTTCAATAGCGTCCCGTCGAGTGAGTTGATGGGGGCCGATATCGCGACCAAACAAAACAACGCAAACAAAACAGCGCAACAGACGAAAAGTAACCGGACGCGCGGCATTATCCTGTCGTCTGCCGTAGAGATTCTTGTCGAAAAGGGTTTGCCGAAAACTACAACCCTGGAAGTCCAGAAACGCGCTGGTGTCAGTCGTGGCGCGCTTCTGCACCATTTCCCCACACACGCCGATCTGTTGTCCATGACGATCAGCCGGTTGATTGAATTCAATGAGAACGCGGTCTGGAGCGAAGCTGAAAAGCTCAAAGATATAGCCGACCCACTCACAAGATCTGTACGCACCCTGGCCAACGCCTACGCACACCCTTCCTTTGTTGCAGAACTTGAACTCTGGATTGCCGCCCGCGCGGACCCAGCGCTCCGCACCGCTCTCAGATCTGCAGAACAAGATGCCATCGCAGACCGCGATCGCGTCCTCACACAGCTTTTTGAGGGTCTGCTTGATCAGCCTGGAGCCGAGAAGGCAATCGGTTTGACGATCGAATTTATCCGGGGCCTCACCATTTCCTCTCTGCTGAGGAATGACCAAACCCTCCGAAATCAATTGATCGAAGACTGGATTGAGACCCTCAGAAACCTGCTGGCAACAGATCGCACATAGCCGGTTAGATCCAAAACTGAAATAAACGGTCAACGTTGACTGTTTTTATCTCAGTTGCAAATATGAAACCTGCTCTACGGTCTTGGGAGGAGGATCACATGCCCGCGTTTTCAACACTGAGTATTGACCTGTGTCCGGGAAATGAACGTGTTGCCAGGCTGCTGTTGAACCGGCCGGAGCGGTTCAATGCAATCAACGATAACACCCCCCGGGAAATCCGCGCAGCTGTCGAGTGGGCTGAAAACAACAGCGACGTCCATGTCATCATTGTCGAGGGCGCGGGCAAAGGCTTTTGCGGTGGTTACGACCTGACACACTATGCCGAAAGTGACGCGGACCATCCGTGCCAACAGGAAAGCGATCCCTGGGATCCGATGGTCGATTATGCGGTGATGAAGCGGAACACCGAAGACTTCATGTCCCTCTGGCGTTGCAGAAAACCCACGATTGCCAAAGTCCACGGCGCCGCCGTTGCCGGTGGCAGTGACATTGCGTTGTGCTGCGATTTGCTTGTCATGGCAGAGGATGCGCGCATCGGCTATATGCCGACCCGCGTCTGGGGATGCCCGACCACTGCAATGTGGACATACCGCCTTGGCCCTGCACGGGCCAAGCAACTGATGTTCACCGGTGACCTGATCACAGGTACGACGGCTGCAGAATGGGGACTGGCAAACATTTCTTGTCCGGCGGATGAGGTGGATGAAAAAACAAACGTGCTCGCGGCGCGGATCGCAGGTGTTCCAGCCGGCCACCTCGCCATGCACAAAATGGTCGTCAATCAGATCATGCTGACCATGGGACTTGAACAAGCTCAGATGTCGGCAACGATCTTTGACGGCATCACCCGGCACAATCCGGAAGGCCTGTGGTTCCGCCGCTACGCACAAACAGAAGGTTTCAAGGCGGCCATAGACTGGCGTGATAGCGGCCGTCCGATCCCGGAAGGCGATGAGGCGCGAGCGCTCATCCGTGAAATGGATCAAAAACTGCAGGCCCGATAGCTGACGTGGCTCAACGCGCTCCAATTGGCAAGGTGAACGTCCAAGAGGCTTTTTTGGCGGCCGCCGGGATCGCGGGATAAGGCGCAGCACGTTGCACGGACTTGAGGGCTGCCTGGTCGAAGGTTTTGTTTCCAGAAGATCTGACAAGACGCACGCCAGTTACACCGCCATTGGCTTTAACCGTGAAACGGACGTGTGCGTCCTTGGCCAACCGCCCAAGGCTGCGCGGCGTGCGTACGGAGCGCAGCACCTTGCGATGGACCTTGGCCGGATAGTTGGTGACCTCGGAATTCCCGGCGGCCTTTGCTTTCCCTTTGCGCGCTGATCCCCCCTCTTGCGCCGTTCGATTGGATTGCCCCCCCGCACCTGCACGGCGTGCCGTATGCGCCTTTTCCTTTTTCTTTTTCGTAGATCTTTCTGCTGTTTGCTTTGCAGGAATTTTCTGTCCCTTGGCAACCTGCGTCTTTGGCGGCGAAGGTTTCCGGCGGGGCGATGCAACAACGGTTTCAGAGGGCTCAACCGGCTTTGCCAGTTCCGCCGGAGTTACCACCTCGAGTACCGGATCAACTTCTTTTATGGTCTGCGTGTCGTTTGCCGGGACTGCTTTGACAGAGTCCTTTGGACCCGTTGCAACATGGTTCTGTGGCGGCGCTACCTCCGGGGCCACAGCATCGGCCGGCGAATTTTCGAGAACGGTCGCCTCGGTGATTTCAGCAACTGGTTTCTGTTCGGTCACCGCTTGAAAGTTGCCATTTACCTCTGCGATCGGAACTGCCTGTACCGCCGGCACACTGTCAGCCGGTGGTGCTGAAGCCACCGTCGTCGCGGAAAAAGGTTCAGGCGGTGGTACGACCTCAGCTACGGGGACAGACTGAACCGGAGCTGCCTTTTCGACTGCTGGTTCGGCCGTTGGAGAGGCTTCGACCTGCGGCTTTGAACCTGCTGAGATTGTGCTAAAGAGGGCGTTCCCAAGCGTGATCGTGATCGTCTCGCCTGCCCCGGCAACCTCTAATTCGGGTTTGGCCTTGAGAGTCAGGGCGACCGCGCCGACATGAATTGCCAGGGACGCACAGATCGCAATCCCGAGCGCGTTTCGAATGGAGCTCATGGGTCTGCCTTGCGGGTGACAATCAGCACCTTGACCGCCCCCGCCGCGTAGAGCGCCGTGACACGGTTTAGCAGTTTATCGGCTGGCAATGCTGCATCTGCGCCCAAAAGCACAATCCCATCTCTGGTCGGGGCCTGGAGCTCCAGAAATGCTTCTGCACTAATCTCGTCGTCTCGATAGACCAGGGTTCCATCGGCCCGAGCGTAAAGCGCATCAGGCGGCGGCAAAGGCGGTGCCTCCTCAGACTTTGACAGGTCGACCTGTCCGTCCAAAGGCGGAGCCAATTGTCCGGCGACCAGGAAGAAGATCAGCATCAAGAACACGATGTTGATCAATGAGATCGTGGTCTCAAGCGGCCGCTTCTCGGATTTCCGGGGCAAAGTGATCATTTGGGCCCTGCAACAGTGATGTTCAGCCCGGACACAGATTTTAGATCCGACATGACTGTCACAAGCCGCTGCGTACTGCTCGATCCTTGAATGTAAACAAAAAGGCTGTCGTTACCGGTCTCAGTGAGAGCAGAGACTTCAGCTGCAAGGTCGTCTTGCGCGACAATTGTCCCATTGAGACGCAAACGATCTGGCTCGACCATCAAAATCGCCTTTGGCAAGGCCTTCGATCCGCCTGCAGCTGCAGGCGCACCAACTTCCACTTGCCCAAACTGCGTGAACGTCGATGACAGCATGAAGAACAACAGCAAGAGGAAAATCACGTCCACCAAGGGAGTGAGTGAGATTGCACGATGTTTTTTGGGAAGTTGTTCAACGCGCATGGGAGAGCGCAGCTCCTGCCGGCAGACCTTCCGATTGCTCAATACCGCGATCTATGGAGGGCAGAAGCAAGGCGGATGTCAGTGTCTCAATCGCGACCCGTTCTGCTTCAAGCCGCCCCTCCAGCCAGGTCACCACCAGCGACACAGGCATTGCAACGGCGAGCCCGGCTGCCGTGGTCATGAGGGCAACCCAAATTCCACCGGCAAGCGCGGATGGGTCAACGTTGCTACCCGCAGATTGCAATGCTTGAAAGGCCTCGATCATGCCAAGCACCGTCCCGAATAGACCAATGAGTGGTGCGACTTGTGCAATGGCCTCAAGGGCACGAACACCCTTTGCAAAGTGGTGCAAGTCACCGGCCGCCTGGACCCCGACCCGCTCCTCTATTTCCGATTTGGTGTTCCGGCTTTCTAGGAGCTTGCAGGCAGTCAGGACGGCCTTGTCAGCCGCACTTTTCGGCACACCGATCGCCGCGAGTGCGTCCCCTGGCCTGTGTGCCAACCAAAGCTTTACCCCTGCCTTGGCACGGCGGCTCGACCCGACACCCAAAACCAAAAACTCAAACGCTTTGACCAGGATTAAAGCCAAAGCGATCACTGACAATCCAGCAATGACGGTAACCACGGGCCCGCCAAGCTGAAGAAACGATGCGATTTGATGAGTTAGCTCTGAGATCATGCCTTCAACCTTTCTAGAGTGAGCCCAGCTCAACATCTTCAGCAACAATTCGTCGACCGGAAATGCTGAGCTGGCCAACAGTTACCTCACCAGCTGATTTCCTTGTTCAGGGTGAGTTTGAAGGTCCGGCCGCGGCCTCTGTCGCCGGCCAGATTGTTTTGGTATGACTTGTCAAAGATGTTCTCGACCGCCGCCCGCAGCTCCATGCCGGCAAAGTGACCTTCCTGGGGCTTCCAGCTGGCGAAGACATCGTGAACGGCATAGCCGGCAAAGGGCCCTGCGGTCGCGCCAGTGTCGATGCTGGCTGCAAAGAGGCCGCGCCATCCAAAATCAAGATCATACTGGGGCACACGTCCGCCCAGCGTCACGGCAAGCGTGTCTGCCGGAATGGACGTCAGCGTTTCGCCGGTAGCCTTGTCTTCGCCCCGGACAATGCTGAAGGCGACGGTGCTGTAAACGTACTCGGAGTTATAAGCTGCCTCCATCTCGACACCATAGATCTCCGCCTCATCGATATTGACGTAGTAGCGGACCGGCGTGGTCTGGCCCCGGTCGGGATTGGTCGAAATCAGGTCTTTCAGGTCGTTGTAGAAGGCCGTGGTCTTCAGCTGCAGACCGTCGCCGTCCTGAACAAGATCATAGGCTGATACGGAAAACCCGGCTTCAACGGCGTTCGACTGTTCCTTGTCAAGATTCAGACTCGCAAGCCGGCCGCCCGGATACGTGCTTGTGGCACCGGATGTGGAGAACATCTCATCCAAAGTCGGGGCACGTTCGGTATGGGCAACCGATCCGAAAATGGAGAACGTGTCGTTGAACTTGTAGAGCGCAGCAAGTTTTGGCGAGAAAGCAACCTCGGACTGATCCGACGCGCCTACAATCATACTGTCTGGCGATAGATTGATCGAATCCACACGCACACCAGGAATGAGGGTCAACCGGTCCTGCCAAATGAATTCGTCCTGTACGTAAACCCCAATCTTGGTATCTGTGCCTTCCGGATGAAATCCGATGGCACCGCTTCTCGTCTGTGCCGTGCGCTCTTGATAAGAGAGCTGGGTCCCGACAGTCAGGAAGTTCTCAAAAGCTGATCCGGAATGCTCAAATGTGTTCTCGACCTTTCCCTGCCAAGTACGATAACCGTACTTTCCATCTTCAAAGAGCTGAGATGGTGAAAACGCCCCGAGCGACGAGTTTTTCTGCTCAACTTGTGTATCCGAAAAGGACAGGTTTACGGCCAGGTCGAGATAGGGATTGTCGCTCGCCGGATTTTCATAATTCAGGACCACAGTCTGGTCGGTGATATCCCGATCGATAGTACCGAAACCTGCAGTGTTGGTTTGTGAGTATTGGGTATCGTCGGCGTCGCTTTGCCAGCGTTGGTAAGACAGGCGAACAGCCTGTTCCTTGTCCTCGCCGAAATGGTGCACAACCTTGGCTAGACCAGAGAACGAAGAAAATGCTGATCCGGGGATTTCAATCCCGTGTCCATCCTCAATGTCATTCGACTTGCGGAAGAGGCCATTCACCAGAAACTCAGTGTTTTCTGAAAGGCGCACCGCGCCAACAGCCGAGGTCATGAAGCCCCACTTGTTGGAGTCGTACATGCCCTTCAGCCGCAAGACAGCTGTATCTTCCGCTTTCAGAAAGTCGCTCGGATCCTTGGTGGTGAAGTTGATCACGCCACCCAGAGCACCCGCACCGTAAAGCGTCGATGAAGCCGGACCTCGCAACACCTCAACCTGCTTGTAGAGCTCTGGGTCGGAGAAGAAGGACCCGAGCCGATATTGCTCGTAAAACTTGGTCGCACCATCCACGGTCACAATGATTTTGGACTCATCGGACGACGCGAGATCGCCGATCCCGCGAATGTTGAAAGACTGCCCGCCGATGCGATCACTGCCGATGACCGTCACGCCCGGAATGTCCCGGAACAACTCGCCGATCGTCGCTGCCTGTTCGTTGTCAATCGCGTCCTGATCCAGAACCGTCACCGCTTGCGGTGTATCAATTGCAACTTTCTCAACACCTGTTCCAAGAACGATACGCTGGAGTGGCGTTGCCACTTCATCTTGTGCAAACGCCGCCCCACCAAAAGCAAACATCCACAGTGCAACACCGCCCAATAGATCGGCGCGAAGGGTATTTCTGAGCCCCATAAATTTCTCCAAGAGTGCGCGTTTTCGCGTCCTTTTATGCTGTCTGCCAAACAGCATTTTTAACTTGAGTCAGTGACTCAGGTATTGCGTTCACTATAAAACATGAGTAGTGGAGTCAAGTATGAGTCTGAGCCTGAATCGAAAAAGAACTTCTTTGGAAAGGTTCTAATTTTTGAAACAGAGACAAACACTTAGTGATGCCACCACAATCAAGACGGGCCCGATGGATCGAACGTCTATGGCAAAGGAAGAGGAAATTCAGATGACGGCAGATGGCTTAGAAAGCGCCTCTCGACCCACTGCAGCCGAGATCAGAAAAGCCCGTGCGCACGCACCCAAAATGCGGGAAAGGGATCTGGCGCGGACAATTGGCATTTCCGAAGCTGAACTGGTTGCGAGCTTCGTTGGTCATGGCACCAGTCGGATTGATCCAAAGTTCGACGATCTTTTTGCCGGGCTTCAAAATGTTGGGCCCGTTATGGCTCTCACGCGGAACAAAAGCGCCGTGCATGAGAAGATCGGCGAGTTTGAAAAATTCATAAATGGGAAGCGCGCCGCACTCATACTGGGAGAGCAAATCGACACGCGTATGTTTCCTGCAAATTGGGTCCACGGATTTGCCGTTGAAAAAAGAGAGGGCGAGGATGTCCGTCGCTCCCTGCAATTCTTTGATGCCCATGGCGATGCGGTCCAAAAAATCCATGCTCGGCCAGAGACAAACAAAGACGCTTGGGATCAACTCGTCGCGCTTCTAACGCTTCCAGATCAACAGCCAGAGATCTTGCCGGATGTAACACCGGCTCCGGTCTTTTCACGAAAATTGCCGACTGTTCACGCCGAGATGCAACTCCGCGACCGCTGGCAATCCATGACAGATCCCCACCAGTTCCATGGTATTTTGAAAGACCTCGAACTGGACCGGTTAAGTGCCTTTGAACTTGCCGGTGAAAGCTGGGCATGGCCACTCGATAAAGGTTCAGTTCCAGCTCTTCTGCGCCTGGCAGCCTCAGAGCAAATCCCGATCATGTGCTTCGTTGGCAACCGCGGATGCATCCAGATCCACTCGGGCCAAATCGCAAATGTCCTGGAAAAGGGACCATGGATCAACATCATGGACCAGACGTTCCATCTGCATCTTCGAACCGACCACATTCATGATGTCTGGGCCGTTCGAAAACCCGCAGATGTCGGGCATGTAACGTCAATTGAAGCTTATGACAGCGACGGCCAGCAAATCATTCAGTTCTTCGGAGTGCGCGGCGAAGGAAATGCCG
Organism: Roseibium sp.; assembly: GCF_965276855.1. GTDB lineage: Bacteria > Pseudomonadota > Alphaproteobacteria > Rhizobiales > Stappiaceae > Roseibium. Next base: position 3,641,470 of record NZ_OZ255700.1, on the reverse strand, counting down.
AACGATCCGACTGGCGCGGGCTTGCCGAAAACCTCCCAAAACTCGATCACGCTATCACGCTAGGAGCCGCCGAATGATCACCAGACTTCGTTCCCTTTACCTTGAGTGCCTGGCCGCGACGCTCCTTACTGCGACCGCACTTGTCCTAACACTGCATCCACTCTCAGCAGGAGAGGCTTCGAATCGTATCGTGGCCGTTGGTGGATCTGTAACCGAAGTGGTGTTTGCACTCGAAGAGCAGCACCGCCTCGTCGCAAGAGACTCAACCAGTGTTCATCCGCAAGAAGCCCATGACTTGCCAGACATTGGCTATATCCGCGCCCTGTCTCCAGAAGGAGTTCTTTCGGTTAATCCCGATCTTCTATTGATGCTGGATGGCAGCGGCCCGCAGGAGGCGGTCGACGTTTTGGAGAAATCAGGGATCGTAATTGCCAAAATTCCGAACGAATTCACGCCAGAAGGTATCGTAGCCAAAATACGGACTGTTGGTGCGGTCCTTGGCGTTCCGGATAAAGCAAACGTCCTCGCTCAGAAGACTGAAGCCGACCTCCAAACTGCGCAAGAACATGCCGCCGGCCGGAATGAAAACGTCCGCGTCCTGTTTGTTTTGTCGACGCGCGGTGGGCGGATCATGGCAGGTGGAGCTGATACAGCGGCCAACGGGATTATCACCCTGGCCGGCGCAATGAACGCAGTCAACGAATTCTCCGGCTACAAACAGCTCAGCGACGAGGCGATCCTGAGCGCGATGCCGGACGTCGTCTTGATGATGGATCGGGAAGGTGATCACAGCGCATCGGCAGTTGACCTCTTCTCTCACCCAGCTCTTGCGCAAACACCTGCGGGCAAGGCCAACCGTCTCTTAAAGATGCCTGGAGACTACCTTCTCGGCTTCGGACCACGCACCGCAAATGCCATTCAGGATCTTGCTCAGAACCTTTCTGAAATACGGAGTTAGGCGGGATGACCGATGCGTCTTTGCCGCGGCAAGAGGGTGGACTGGCCACCATTTTTGGGCTCACGGCCTTGAAACACGGAGACCGGGCAAGCGTTGCCCGTTGGGTGATTGCAGCACTCGCTGCTCTGTTGATCGCAACGATGATCGGCAGCTTGGCGACAGGGCCCATCTTGGTTCCGGTATTCGACCTTTTACCTCATATCCCGAGCCATCTGGCGGATCCGTCCGCGCCGCTGCCGGAGACGGTTTCCCTACGGGATTGGATCGTTGTGATGGACATCCGTTTGCCAAGGATCACGCTCGGCGCGCTGATCGGTGCGGCGCTCGCGGTCTCCGGCGCAGTGATGCAGGGATTGTTTCGCAATCCGTTAGCAGATCCGGGAATTGTCGGCGTGTCTGCAGGGGCTGGTTTAGGCGCTGCTCTGTTCATCGTTTTGGGCAATGCCGTGCTGGCACCAGCCATGGTGGTCCTCGGCATCTATGCAATCCCGTTTGCCGCGTTTGCAGGCGGCCTGATCAACACTTTGCTGCTCTACCGGATTGGCACAAGGGGCGGCTTTACGTCCGTTGCCACACTCCTGCTCGCCGGCATCGCTCTTGGCGCATTGACCGGTGCGATCACCGGCCTTCTCGTCTATGTGGCCGACGACAATCAGCTGCGCGACTTGCAATTTTGGGGGCTTGGCTCGCTTGCCGGAGCAAACTGGGAAAAAGTGGCATCAGCTGCGCCGATTATCCTGACCATGCTCTTGGCGACCCCCTTCCTTGCCAAAGGCCTCAATGCGCTGACACTGGGCGAAGCAGCCGCCGCTCACATTGGTATCCGGGTTCAGCGGCTGAAAAACATCAGCATTATTCTGGTCGCAGCGGCGACCGGTGCATCGGTCGCTGTGAGCGGCGGGATCGGATTTATCGGGATCGTCGTGCCACATCTGTTGCGGCTATCGATTGGTCCGGATCACAAATTCCTCCTGCCCGCAGCCGCGCTGCTTGGAGCTATCCTGCTAATTGGCGCAGACACTCTGGCGCGGACAATCGTTGCCCCAGCTGAACTGCCGATCGGAATCATCACCGCCTTTGTAGGCGCACCATTCTTCCTTTGGATCTTGCTGCGGAACAGAGGATTGACGGGCTTATGACCAACACTTCAATCCTCGCTGAAGAATTACTCACCTCTGCCCAAGCCTTGGACATCAGGGACGTGCAGATCACCTTGGGTAGCAGCTGCATTGTAAACGATATGTCCTTCAGTGCGCACGCTGGAGAGCTGTTGGCCATCATCGGACCCAGCGGGTCGGGCAAGACCACACTGTTAAAGGCCATCACAGGAGAACGGCCTTACTCCGGCAGCATTCAGCTGGGCGGATATGAGATTGCGAGCCTTTCACCGGAAGCTCAAGCGTTGGCACGGGGCGTCTTGCCCCAAGCGAGCCACTTGTCGTTTCCGCTCACCGTTTCGGAAGTTATTGGCCTTGGCATTCTTGACCGAAGGCAAGGCCGCCTTGCGCGAGCGCACCGTATTGCAGAAGCCTTGGCCCTTGTGGGCCTATCAGGTTTCGAAGGCCGCACATATCAGGACTTGTCTGGCGGTGAACAGCAACGGTCGCAATTAGCCCGTGTACTCTGCCAGGTTTGGGAACCGGTCGCGGCAAATGGAACACCGCGCTGGCTGTTTCTGGACGAGCCGGTGTCGAGCCTCGACATCAAGCATCAGTATCAGATCATGAAACTTGCTAAAGACTATGCCCGGCGCGGAGGCGGTGTGGTCGCGGTGATGCATGACCTGAACCTGACGGCCGCCTTTGCAGATAAGATCCTTGTCATGAAAAACGGGTTGAAGGTGCAGCACGGCCCGTTGGAGAGTGTCTTTTTGGAAAAGACCCTCACCCCAGCCTTCGAGATACCGCTCGCCGTCACTAGGGATGACGAAAACGGCCTCCGAGTCCTGCCGAGATTTTCTGCCGATCATTCCAAGAGCTGAGCGAACCGCTCAACCTAGATAGCACTCAAACTGGTCACCAACTCTCTTACCCTTAATTCGGATGTCTGGCGAAGGCCACCGCAGGGCGAGAAGTCGGCAACTGCGTCATTTTCAGAAACCTGCACAGAGCATGACGCATGAATCTCGTGAACGGCTGCCCTCTGGATGATCTTAGTTACGTTCTCGGGCGTAACGCCTGCACCCGGCATGACACTGATCCGGCCTATGGCCGCTGTGGCCATCTCACGAATTACAGCTTGCCCAGCCTCAGCCGTGGCTTGACCTCCCGATGTGAGAACACGCTCGAACCCGAGATCAATCGCCGTTTCCAGCGCGGCAAACGGGTCCGGTACAACATCGATCACACGGTGGAGCGTCCGGCCCATGCCGGATGCCCGGTCTGACAAACGGGCCAGCAGCTCCCGGTCCAGTGTACGATCTCCGCGCTGCGCACCCAGAACAACACCAGCAAGACCCAAATCCTTTGCCAGCTTAATATCACTTGCCATGATCTCTTTTTCCGTTTCAGAAAAATGAAAGAGACCGGCGCGCGGACGGATCATGGCATAGACCGGAACAGGTAATTGGGCGGCGGCTCGCATCAGTCCTGCGGATGGCGTCAGTCCGCCTTCAGACAAAGCAGAGCAGAGTTCGATACGCCCGGCACCACCACGAACAGCAGCCCAGGCGCCTTCCATCGTATCAACACAGACTTCGAGCAACATGCGATCTGCTTATCCGGTTTCGGCCAATGGACTGAGAGAGTGAAGATCCTTGGAGATGCGTATAAAGTTGTCTTTAGACCTGCCCAAAAGGTTGAATGGCTTTCCATCAAACAGCTCCGCCGGCGTTTTTGTAGCGGCACGCAGGGCATCGGCCAGCGGAATGTCAACCTGGTCAACCAAAACCCTGACAGCGGTCAATAGATCCAGATCCGCACCTGCCAACGTGCCGTCCTCTAGGGTCAGCCTCCCGTCTGATCGGAGAATTTTTCGTCCATCCAGCTCGAACGAGGTCATAGATGTTCCGGCAACCGCCATGGCATCGCTGACCAGAAACACCTCTCCAGGACCGCTTTTTGCGGATAATGCAATCCGCATCATTTCCGGATGAACATGGATCCCGTCAGCAATAAGACCGGCGGACAAGGCGCCCGTCCCAAGGGCGGCTCCGACGACACCGGGCTCCCGGTTGCTCATTTGGCTCATCGCATTGAAGAGATGTGTGACGCTTTTGGCGCCAGCCGCCGCATAGTCTTGAACAGTCGCGTAATCAGCATCCGAATGACCAATTGAAACGAGCGCTCCCGCCTGGCTCAGCTGCCGAACCTGCTCGAGAGTTGTGTTTTCCGGTGCAACGGTCAAAAGCAGAGCTGGGAGCGAACGGGCTGCCACCAAGAGGAAGTCAATGTCCTCATCGTCCATCGGCCGGATATAGGCGGCGTCATGCGCCCCTTTTCGAGCAACAGACAAATGCGGCCCTTCCAAATGCAATCCAGCCACCCCAGGAACGCATTTCTCGGTAGCCTGAGTTACCGCTGCAATTGCCGCCTTGGTTTTTTCCCGCGTGTCCGTGATCAAGGTCGGTAGAAAAGCCCGGGTTCCCAAAGACCAATGGGCTTCGGCAATCCGGCGAACGGTCTCAACACTTGGATCATCGTTGAGCATGACGCCGCCACCGCCATTCACCTGAAGATCAACGAATCCCGGAGAGATGATCTCACCGCCAAGATCAATGACTTCAGCGCCGCTGAAAATCTCAACGCCGGCGCCAAATGTTTCAACTCCACTCGCGCCGAACCGGACAGCGGCGCCCTCATGAAGTTTGACCCCGTCAAAAACCGCGGCCGCCTTGAAAACGATGGCCTGTGTCATACGGTTTCCGTGACCTTGTTCAAATGCCGTGGGGCATCCGGGTTGATGCCCTGGAGCCCCGCAACATGTTCTACCAAACCATAGAACGACACAATCGAGGCGATCGGATCGGTCAGCCAATGATCCGTGCGGACGATCGGCAACACATTTGCCCGCTGCGCTTTTTCACTGTTGACGAAGACAGCCGCTCCCATTTGCGACAGTTGATCAGCAACATCAACAACCGCTTGCTCGGCGGCATCGGCGGCGGCAAACACAATGACCGGAAAACCATGGGATACAATGGAAACAGGGCCATGCAAGACTTCTGCAGAGGAATAGCTCTCAGCATGGATCTGGCAAGTTTCCTTGAACTTCAGAGCCGCCTCATTGGAAACAGCCCATGAGGGGCCGCGCCCCAACGTGAACAATGATCCGATGTCATTTTCCGGTGCAGCTTCACGCCAATCGCAAGCAACAGCGTCCTTCAAATGCGCTGGCAAGTTCCGGATTGCAGCCAAGAGACCCGTGTCCGCCTTCAGCTCAGCGAGCAACCACAGGCCGGCAACCAACGATGTGACAAACGTCTTGGTCGCAGCGACTGACAGTTCCGGCCCGGCGTGGATCGGAACAGTCGCGCTTGCTGCTTCACTCAAGGGTGACCCCGGATGGTTGGTGATGGCCAGCGTGGTTGCGCCGGACTTGGCCAAAGACCGGGTCATTCGGGTGATGTCCGGGCTTTTGCCGGACTGAGACACCGAAAAACACAGCATGCCGTCTGCCTTAAGACTGGATCCGTAGACAGAAGCAAGTGATGGCCCGACAGATGCCATTGGCAGACCCAAAAGCAACTCGGCAGCATACTTCAGATATGTGCAAGCATGATCGGAAGACCCCCGCGCAACAGATAAAAGGCAACGCAGGTCGCTGTCCCGCAACTCTGAAGAAATTCGCTTTATATCCACATCCCCAGATGTCAGTAAGCGATCGACCGCGGCAGGAATTTCCGCAATCTCCTGTTTCATTTTTGTAGGAGGAGATATCACTGAAGGGCCCTCATCGATCAGACAGCCGGAGCTCTGCAACAAAGTCATAGGCGTCTCCGCGATAGATGGATTGTGTGAATTCCGCGACCCGTCCGCTTTCCAGGTAAGAAATGCGCTGGATCCGAAGACCTGCAGTACCTTCAGGAACACTCAAGAGGTGGGCGTCGGCAGGTTCAAGGTTGACGGCGGCGATTTTCTGGACGGCACGAACAGGACGATGGCCATGTTTTGCAAGCACTTCGTAAAGCGACGTCACAACTTCGAGCGGATTGGGCAGTATGTCCAAAGGAAGAGCTGCGCGCTCCAGTGCCATCGGCTGACCACCCGCCTCCCGAAGGCGGTAAATGCGCGCCACTTGATCGTCCGGCGTTAAGGCCAAAGTCTCAATCTCTTCCGCATTTGGCATGAAAACACCGCGCTCCAGCCATCTGGAAGTCGTTTGCATGCCGCGGTTGGCCATGTCCTCAGTGAAGGAGGTTAGATGGGACAGCGACTGCTCCACCCGTTGCGTTGTTTCCCGAACAAAAGAGCCAGAGCCCTGACGCTGCTCGATCGCCCCATCCTTAACCATTTCCTGAATGGCCTTGCGCACCGTCACCCGTGAAAAACCTGTTAGTTCTGCGATTTCCCGCTCTGGAGGCAACGAACTGTTGGCCGGAAGCAGCCCGGTTTCGATAGCTTCTTCAAGTCGATGCCGAAGCTGCACGTATCTCGGCCCGGCATTTTGAGAAAACCACTGATCAGGCATCAGGAAATCATTCAGCATGCGACCTGCACCTCTTTTGCAAACTCCCGCGCGATGGCAATTGCACCATCGATCGGCGACCCGGCTGCTGAGCGTAGATTCTTGCGAACAGGTTCGGTGAGAAATGGCGCCAGGTGAGGTGCAAGACCACCCGTCAAACAAACTGGCATCCCCGCCGACCATCCGAGATGCCGAAGGTTTTCGTCAAAATGCGATACAGCTTGCCCTATTAGCTGCTGCGAAATGGGATCATCGGATTGAGACAGAATTTCTGGCGCCAGAGCGCCAAAATCTGCTGGCGCCGCGGTGATTGCAAACGCCAGTATTCCCGCAACTCCGCCAAAGCGGTCATTTAACGCTTCGGCCAAGACAGTTCGAGGAAACAGACCATCTTCGGCATCAAGGACAAGAGCCAAAGCGGATTTGCCAAACCAGGCTGCTGAGCCGAAGTCACCAAGAACCGCCCCCCAGCCACCGGAAAACCTCGTCGTCGCATCAACCTGAACACCAAAGAACGACCCTGTACCGCTATGGATCAAGGCTCCATCTTTGCACCCAAGAGCCCCGAGCAATGCCGCCGGCCGGTCATCTTCAACCTTTATGCGCCTAAGCGGAACACCGTCTAGCAACTGTTCGCGGTCTCGGTCTGCCTGATAGCCAGCCAGGGCAAAATAGGCGGGAACGCGTGCGAGTTCGCCCTGAGCAAGATCTGCTTTGCCTGCGAGAGCCTTCAATCCAACGTTGATCTCCGAGAGAGCTGCATAAATGTCCGTTGTCACATTGGCAGAGCCGACTTCGACACGGATATCCGCAGCTGGCGAACTCAACGCCAAACGGCAGCGCGTACCGCCGCCATCAACCGCCAAAACCCACTGATCCGAGAAATCAATCATATAATACCTATATAATACCTTTTGATAAAATCAACAGAAAAGAGATACCAAACTCCTAATTGGATATAGATTCGTTTGCCTATCCACAAATTTCGATTAACATCTGGACAAATGGTATTACAAAGGTATTATAGCGAAAATTTACGGAGGATCGCGTGCCTGAGGCAGCCACGGAAAAACTGCACAATCTTGCTTCTGGATTGGATTCACGTCCTTTAGAGGACGTCGCAGCGATCCTTATTGATGGTCAGGTCTCGGCCGCTCAGGCAACTTCTACAGCAACGGAACTCATCGCCGCAGCTGCCGACGACATGGCCACTTCAATAAGCACCGGCGGGGCCCTCTACTATATCGCCGCAGGCTCGTCAGGCTTGATGGCAGCGGCTGATGCAATGGAGCTTGGCGGCACATTCGGCATTCCGGAGCATCAGGTCCAAATCCTTATGGCAGGCGGTATTCCCACATCCGCGCATATGCCGGGCGACACGGAAGATGCGACGACCAGCTTGGCAGCAGATCTCGCAACACTTTCGAAAAACGACACGATTATTGTGGTCTCAGCCAGTGGCTCCACACCATACACCCTTGAGGCAGCACGTCTTGGAAAAGAAGCCGGCGCGACGGTCATCGCAATCGCAAACAACCCGAATGCGCCGCTTTTTGCAATGAGCAAGCACGCCATTTATCTGCCAACCGCGCCCGAAGTCGTCTCCGGTTCGACCCGCATGGGAGCAGGTACGGCCCAAAAAATCGCTTTGAATGCGCTTTCGACACTGATGGCCCTGAACCTGGGGCACATCTACGACGGCATGATGGTGAATTTGCGCGCTGACAACATCAAACTCCGGGATCGTGCCGAGCGGATGGTGGCAACGATCACCGGAGTTTCTGATGGAGATGCCACCGGTGCACTCAAGTCAGCGGATGGCAATGTCAAGACAGCCTGCCTTTTGGCCGCTGGCGCGAGTTCGATCGAGCAGGCAATCAGTCTTTTGGAAAACACTCGCGGGCATCTGCGCCCAGCGCTGGAACAAATCCGGGCGGAGACCCGGAAGAAAAAACCATTTCTTCAAACAGAGGGGAAAGCATCATGAAATTGAGAACCCTGGGCATTGCTCTTGCAAGCACCGCACTTTTGACGACTGCCGCAATGGCTGACGATGTCACGCTGACAATTGAAAGCTGGCGGACGGACGATCTGACGCTGTGGCAGGACAAGATCATCCCGGCCTTTGAAAAAGACAATCCTGGCATCAAAGTCGTCTTCTCTCCGACGGCTCCGACCGAATACAACGCGGCGCTGAATTCAAAACTGGAAGCCGGCAGCGCGGGTGACCTTATCACCTGCCGCCCATTTGATGCCTCCCTCGCACTTTACGAAGCCGGTCACCTCTCTGCGCTTGATGACATGGAGGCCATGTCCAACTTCTCCGATGTTGCAAAGTCCGCCTGGCAGACTGACGACGCCTCTGCGTCGTTCTGCGTTCCGATGGCCTCCGTCATTCACGGGTTCATCTACAACAAGGATGCTTTTGAAGAGCTTGGCCTTGAGGTTCCAACCACGGAAGCCGAGTTTTTCGGGGTTCTGGATAAGATCAAGGACGACGGCAGCTATATCCCGATGGCCATGGGTACGAATGACCAGTGGGAAGCAGCCACCATGGGCTACAACAACATTGGCCCAAACTATTGGAAGGGCGAAGAAGGCCGTCTCGCACTGATCAAGGGCGAGCAGAAACTGACCGATGAGCAATGGGTTGCCCCATACGCAACGCTTGCCAAATGGCAACCTTATCTTGGGTTCGGCTACGAGGCACAAACCTACCCCGACAGCCAAAACCTGTTCACTCTGGGCCGCGCAGCGATTTACCCTGCCGGCAGCTGGGAAATTGCAGGCTTCAACACACAGGCTGATTTTGAAATGGGCGCGTTCAAGGCACCTGTGAAAGCTGACGGCGATACCTGCTACATCTCGGATCACACGGACATCGGAATTGGTCTCAATGCAGCAAGTCCGAATGCCGATGCCGCAAAGACGTTCCTGGCTTGGGTTGCCAGCCCCGAATTCGCATCGATCTTCGGCAACGCTCTACCGGGTTTCTTCCCCTTGTCGAAAACACCTGTCGAACTGGAAGACCCGCTTGCGCAAGAGTTTGCCAGCTGGCGCGGGGAATGTGAGTCCACCATCCGGTCGACTTACCAGATCCTATCGCGCGGGACGCCAAACCTGGAAAACGAAACCTGGGGCGCAAGCGTGGCTGCTATCAAGGGGACCGAGACACCAGAGGCGCTAGGAGCGAAGCTTCAGGAAGGCCTATCTAGCTGGTACGCACCGCACCAATAAGCCTGTCCCTTCTAAACAAACAATCCGGGTAGCCATCTAGCTACCCGGATCGGAACCGGAGGCCGCATGAACCGCCCCCGCATACGCTGGCATATTGCCGTTTTCCTGGCACCCGCCGTGCTGGTCTATACGACAATCATGATCTTGCCGCTGTTCAACACCCTGCGTCTGGCGCTCTACAGCCGGATAGATCAGGAGCGGATTTTCGTCGGCCTGCAAAATTTCATGACGTTGTTCGGCGACCCGGTCTGGGCGGACCAGTTCTGGAACGCCCTCGGCAACAATGTCTGGTTCTTCGTGATCCACATGCTGGTGCAAAACCCGATCGGGATTGCACTTGCAGCATTGCTGTCTCATCCCAAACTCCGATTTGCAGCGCTTTACCGATCCGCGATTTTTATCCCGACCATCCTGTCATTCGTGATTGTCGGTTTCGCATGGAAACTCATTCTGTCTCCGATTTGGGGCATCGCCCCGACAATGCTGAGTTCTGTCGGTCTCGGTTTCTTGTACCAACCTTGGCTCGGCAAGGAAGAGTATGCGCTGACAACCCTGTCGCTGATCTCGGTCTGGCAGTTTGTCGGCATCCCCATGATGCTGATCTACGCAGCGCTTCTAACCATCCCGGAAGAGATTCTGGAAGCTGGTGAGATTGACGGCATCACGGGAATGAACGCCTTTTGGAAAATCAAGCTGCCATTGATCTTGCCATCGATCGGGATCATCTCAATCCTCACATTTGTCGGCAATTTCAACGCGTTCGACTTGATCTACGCCTCGCAAGGTGCCCTCGCCGGCCCGGATTTCTCGACCGATATCCTCGGCACATTCTTCTACCGGACTTTCTTCGGCTTCCAGCTTCAGCTCGGCGATCCGCATATGGGTGCAGCCGTTGCGAGTGCCATGTTCGCCATCATTCTCGTCGGAGTCTGTATCTACCTGTTCGGCATTCAGACCCGGCTCCGCCGGTATCAGCTGTGAGGTCAAGACCATGAGCCAGGCCCGCACAAATCCCTTCAATTCTGTAGCCATGCACGGCGCGTTGATCCTCTACACGCTGATCGCGCTCTTCCCAGTATTCATTATCCTGATCAACAGCTTCAAAAGCCGGAAATTCATCTTCCGGGAGCCTCTGGCCTTGCCAAACGCCGAGAGCTTTTCAATGATCGGCTACCAGACGGTCATGAAACAGGGAGATTTCTTTCTCTACTTTCAGAACTCGATGATCGTCACCGTGGCATCGCTGTTCTTCATTTTGCTCTTCGGTGCGATGGCCGCGTTTGCCCTCAGCGAGTATCGGTTTCGCGGCAACATGATCCTTGGCCTCTATCTGGCGCTCGGCATCATGGTGCCGATCCGGATCGGCACTGTCGCAATCCTTGAAATGATGGTCTCCACCGGGCTGGTCAACACGCTCTGGGCGCTGATCCTCGTTTATACGGCCCAAGGTCTGCCACTCGCGGTCTTCATTCTGACCGAGTTCATGCGTCAGGTCTCGGACGATCTGAAAAATGCTGCCCGCGTCGACGGCCTCAGCGAATACACGATCTTCTTCCGGCTGGTGCTGCCACTCGTCCGGCCGGCCTTGGCAACGGTCGCCGTCTTCAACATGATCCCGATCTGGAATGATCTCTGGTTCCCATTGATCTTGGCACCTGCGGAAGAGACCAAGACGCTAACACTCGGCAGCCAGGTATTCATCGGGCAGTTCGTAACCGACTGGAACGCGGTTCTCTCCGCTCTTTCCATGGCAATCCTTCCGGTACTGATCCTCTATGTGATCTTCTCGCGACAGTTGATCCGCGGCCTAACCTCAGGAGCAGTCAAATGATCCGAGCTGTCATTGCGGGCCTCGGCAACATGGGATTGTCCCATGCGCTCGCTCTTCACAAACTTCCTGGCGTGGAAATCGTTGGCCTCGTAAACCGCTCTGAGGTCGAGCTTCCTGAGGAGCTGCAGCCCTACCCGCGCCTCAAAAGCTTCTCAGAAGGACTGGAACTAAAACCGGATCTCGTCGTGATCGCCACCTACTCCGACAGTCACGCAGACTATGCCTGTGCGGCCATGGAAGCCGGGGCGCATGTGTTCGTAGAAAAACCTTTGGCCACAACGGTATCCGATGCCGAGCGGGTTGTTGCCAAGGCGAAAGAGACAGGCCGCAAACTGGTGGTTGGTTATATCCTGCGTCACCATCCGTCCTGGATCCGGCTAATCGAGGAAGCCCGTAATCTCGGTGGTCCGTTCGTCTTCCGGCTCAATCTCAATCAGCAGTCGTCTGGCGCGGAATGGGAAACGCACAAGGCCTTGATGCGGACCACAAGTCCGATCGTGGATTGCGGTGTGCATTATGTCGATGTCATGTGCCAGATCACCGACGGCAAACCGCTTCGTGTCCATGGCATGGGCGTAAGGCTCTCCAATGAAATCGCCGAGGACATGTACAATTACGGGCAGTTTCAGGTGGTTTTCGACGACGGATCTGTTGGCTGGTATGAAGCTGGTTGGGGACCAATGATGTCGGAAACCGCCTTCTTTGTGAAAGACATCGTCTCGCCTAACGGCTCGGTCTCCATTACCGATGGCAACAAGGGCGCTTCCGCAGATATCGACGGCCACACCAAGGTCGGCAGTATTCTCGTCCACCGGCCAGACGGGGATGTGTCCATTGACATGCCGGATGAGCCCGGCCACCAGGAGCTTTGCGATGCAGAGCAAACCTATATGGTGCGCGCCATTACCGAAAATATTGATCTGACGCGCCATATGCAGGACGCCGTTCAATCCCTCGCCATTTGCCTAGCGGCGGACGAAAGCATCCGCACGGGCCAACCGATCACCTTAGGAACAGCGCAATGACCGCTCTTTCTCTCAAAAATGTCTACAAATCCTTTGGCGCTGTTGAGGTTCTCAAGGACATCAACATTGAGGTTGAAGAAGGCGAGTTTGTTGTTTTTGTCGGTCCATCCGGCTGCGGCAAATCCACGTTGCTGCGGATTATCGCCGGATTGGAAGACGCCAGCTCAGGCGAGGTGAACATCGGCGGGAATGTCGTCAACACCACCCCGCCCTCGAAGCGCGGCATCGCCATGGTGTTCCAGAGTTATGCGCTTTATCCGCACCTCAACGTGCGCGGGAACATGTCTCTTGCGTTGAAGCAGGAAGGCCATAGCAAGGCAGAGATCGCGAGCCGCATCACGGAAGCCAGCCGGATGCTCAATCTGGAAGACTATCTCGACCGGTATCCGTCGGAGCTTTCCGGCGGCCAGCGTCAACGGGTGGCGATCGGCCGGGCGATTGTCCGCCAGCCGAAGCTGTTCTTGTTTGATGAACCACTCTCGAACCTTGATGCGGCACTGCGTATGAACACGCGGCTGGAGATTGCCAATCTGCACCAACAGCTCGGAACCTCCATCGTCTATGTGACGCACGACCAGACCGAAGCAATGACGCTGGCCGACAAGATTGTCGTTCTCCGGGCCGGGCGCGTGGAACAGATCGGCAGCCCAATGGAGCTCTACAACAATCCGGTCAACCAGTTCGTGGCAGGTTTCCTTGGGTCTCCGTCAATGAACTTCCTGCCAGCAGAAACCGTGACACCCGGTGACACCCGGACGCTCGGGATACGGCCGGAAGATCTGGTTCTGTCCGCAGAAGGCCCGATCAAGGCGACGGTTCAGCATGTCGAGCATCTCGGCGGAGACACCAATGTCATCGCCATGACTGGCGACAAACAGATCACCGCACGGTTCTTTGGACAGCATGACATACCCGCAGGCCAGCAGGTCGCACTCGGGTTTGCGCAAGAGAAGGCCCGCTACTTCGATGCGAACGGTGTTCGCAAGGCCTGAGATCGGGACAACGCATCAGCTGGCGAGATCGCCATTCTGGCGTGCCCATACCAAAAGCTCGTCAGATGGCATTGGCTTGGCGATGAAATAGCCCTGCACCACATCAACTCCCAACTCGGCGATGAGATCCCATTCCGCCTGTGTTTCGACACCTTCAGCGACTGTGGAAAGGCCCAGTTTTTTGGCCAACGATACGCTGGACTCCAGCATTGCGCGGGCTTCATCGTCTTGGGGTGCGCCATCGACGAACGCCCGATCGATCTTCAGCTCGGTGAACGGGATGCGTTTCAGCTGCTGCATCGACGAAGCGCCGGTGCCGTAGTCGTCAATGGCAAGTCCGACGCCCTTCATCCGTAAACGCGTAAGGATCTCGAGCGGCGCTGCAACATCCTCCATGATCCGGCTTTCGGTTACCTCGATGATCACGGAATGCGGATCGATGGCTTCCTTTGCGATCGCCGCAATAACCAGATCGAACACCTCGTAACGCGTTAAGGAATCTACGGAGAAATTCACCGCCACCTTGATGTCGAGACCTTCGCTCTGCCATCCAGCTGATGTGGCCATCGATTTCTCAAACACCTGACGCGTCATTTCGTCGATCAGACCGTTTTCTTCAATCACTGGCACAAAGGCGATTGGTGGGATCAACTTGCCATCTTCGCCGCGCCAGCGGACCAATGCTTCAACCCCGATCAATTTCCGGTCCGGTACTGCGACCTTCGGCTGGAAAAAGACATCTATCGCTCCGCTCTCCAACCCAGCTTTGATTGTCTCAAGCGGAAGACTTTCAATCGGTCCGCGTCTCGCAGCTGTTTGTTGGGCAACGTGCTTGTCGAGCAAGACCTTAAGCGGATCGGGTTTGATCGGCTTTTGAATAGCCCCAAGGACTTTTAGCCGATGCGCCTCGGCAAGCTGCGTTGCTGTTTGCAGGATCCGCTTGTCCTCGCCGCTCACCAGGATAATCGCGCAGGGCGCATCCCGCTCGGCAAGGTGGCGCAGAAACTCTAGACCGTCCATGCCCGGCATGTTTAGGTCGCAGAGAATGACATCGGGCGCATGGGCCTCCACAGCGTCCAGGCCCTTGGCACCGTCCTCCGCCGACAGGACCGTGTCATATCCAATTCTGGTCAGTATCTTGGTCGTTAAGGTCGTGATGAACGGGTCATCATCCACGATCAACACCTTGGCCATGCCCATATCAAGGGTCCAGTTCTCGTCAAAGGTCAGCAATGTGGGACGCAATCTGTTGCATTATTGGCCGAAGCTTTGGAAACTCCACGTTAATGGCAGCCCAATCGTCTGCTTTTCCAGCCTTCTCCAGACTCAAACTGAGATCAGCGAGTTCATTCGCGCCGACAGCCCGCGCCGAGGACTTGAGTTTATGACCCGCCGCGCCAACTGCGGCCGCATCTTGTGCTTCAACGGCGTCTGCAATTTCTCCAACAACATGCCATGCAGGATCAACAAAATCAGTCAGAACCTCATGGATGGTCTCTCGATCATCTCCAAAGATCTCTTCCAAGGGCGACAGATCAATCGGCGCATGTTCAGCGGTGTTCATTGGTGAACCGACGGCGGTTGCGCTTCCATCTTGACGGCTAGTTTCGGTAGGCAAATCAACACAATTGACCGCTGCATGCGGCAGCCAGCGCTTCAGCATTTCCTTGAGCTTTTTCATCTCAAGGGGTTTCGGCAGAAAATCATCCATGCCCGCTTCAAGACACCGGTCGGCTTCGCCTTGAAGCGCATTTGCGGTTATCGCGATGATCGGAAGCCGGGGTGAACCGTTGGTCTCGTACAAACGGAATTGGCGCGCCATTTCCAACCCGTCCAACTTCGGCATGTGCACGTCCGACAGAACAACGCCAAAGCGGCCGGATCGCATCGCTGCCAGCCCGGCTTCACCATCTTCCGCGATCTCGCATTGATACCCTAGAAGACGCAACTGCCGCTGAATGACATCCTGGTTTGTTTTGTTGTCCTCTATCACCAGAACCAATTCACCATTGGCCACGGCCGCTTCTGCGTTCGGTGCAACGTACCCGTCCGCCTCGACCGAGGGAGCCTGTCTAATAGCGCGGGGTGAAGCCCGTCCCATCGCAACACAGAGAGCATTCAGCAAGTTTCGGCGCGTGAGCGGTGTGGCTGGCACAACTGTCGTATCCGGCAACTCCAGCGGCGTTCCAAGATCGGCCATCCGGCGTTCGATGACAAATCGTGTTTTCTGAAGATCCCCATCGGCGCGGAAACGCTCCCGTAGATCCGATCTTGCCGTTTCCTCATACCCGAGACCTAACAGGACAGTGTCGTATGGAGCCGACTTTTCATGCGCCTCAGTTGCTGTTTGAAAAAGAAGCTCCGGCTCGCTCACAAGGTCAACGGAAATGCCCGAGCAACCAAGGTAGGTCTCAACAAGAGTCCTCCGTATCGGGTCATCGGGCACAAGTGCCAGAACCTTCACACCCGCCAGCTCATGGCCGGTTTCGACACCTGCCTCTTCAACGATCTCGTGTGTCAATGTGACTATAAAGGTGCTGCCGACACCTGGACTACTTTCCACGTCGATTGTTCCACCCATCATGTCAACCAAGCGCCGCACAATGGTGAGCCCCAGACCCGTGCCGCCAAACCGGCGGGTGGTGGACACATCGGCCTGCTGAAATGGTTGGAAGAGCATTGCCGTCTGTTCCGGGGTCATACCGATCCCGTGATCTTGCACCTGATACCGGACGGTAGCTTGGCCTTCTGAAATCTCATGCAGATCCACCCGAAGCGTGACCTGGCCGGTCTCAGTGAATTTCACTGCGTTGCCAAGAAGGTTGAACAAGATCTGGCGCAGCCGAACTTGGTCTCCTGCAACTTCTGCCGGAATCCTTGGATCGCTATAGGCGATGAAATCGAGGCCTTTGGCACAGGCGTTCGGCCCCATGGTTTCACCGACGCCCTCCGCGACATCAAGAATGGACATCGGGATCATCTCCAGGTCCAACTTGCCAGCCTCAATCTTGGAAAAATCAAGGATGTCGTTGATGATGGTCAGAAGGGCAAAGGCAGAGTCCCGGATGGTCGAGGCCATTTGCCTCTGATCGTCGTCCAGATCGGTATGAGTCAACAGATCAATCATGCCGACTACACCATTCATCGGCGTACGGATTTCATGGCTCATGGCAGCCAGAAACATATCCTTGGCCTTTGTGGCACTTTCGGCCTTTTCCCGAAGCTCCTCAGCTCGCTTGCGGTTCGCCTCGGCCTTTTCCATCATGTCCAGTGTGGCCTGACGCGCCTCCTTCAGTTCTTCCATTTGCCGAAGCAGCTGATGGCGCGCCGTAACCCGTTCCGTGATGTCGGAATAGGTGCTGACAAACCCGCCGCCCGGCAACGGCCCGCCTTTGACCTCCATGTAGGTGCCGTCCGGGCGCGCGCGTTCAAAGGCGTGTTCTTCGAAACACCGAACTTTCTGCATCAAGCCCTGGACGATCTCGTCCACATCTCCAGGCCCGAACTCACCGTGCTCGGCGTCAAAACGAATGAGGGCTTCGACGCTTTGGCCTTCGAAGACCAGCTCGTCGGGGTAATGGCGCATGTCGCGGAACTTCTGGTTCCAGGCGAGAAGCTTCAGGTCCTCACCGAACACAGCAACGCCCTGGATCATGCTTGAAAGCACGCTTTCGAGCAGTCCGTCCCTGTTCATCTGCATGCTCCCTAATGCCCGACCAGATCAATCCGTCAGGTTCAACCCCGCATGGACCCGTTCAATCAACGCCAAGGCTTGGCGTTGGCATTTGTGTTCCATCAACCACGTAAACACGGCACCGGGCCCGGCTTGCGGCAATTCGTCAGGCGCAACGATCAAAGCCAAGTCCCGGAGTTGACCGTTAATGGAAACCATCATTCGGCCATCCGCCGCGAATTCGTTCGGCAGCGCCATCACGTGTTCGTCCGCCGGCCAAGCGACATCCGTCAGCCGACCCGCGCTGCTGCGGATAGAGATACCTGTGCCCTGTCCGGCATCCCGGCGCCATAAGGCCACAGTATCCGGCAAGGTGCACCGTGGACCGGAACTGTCGACGCTGACATGCCAGATGCTCGGCGGCACCATGAACGCACCATCAGTGACCCTAGATGCGCCCATGACATCGGATCGCGCGTCCGGATCACCGACAAGTGCAAGGACCGCCGACCAACCCGCAGCGTCAGTTTTTTGAGTTGAGGCCTCATTATTAGCCGCCGGTTCACCAAAGTACGGCCCCTCGAGGACTTGCATTTCACCGCTTTGGGATAGGAGAGTGAGTTTGGCGCCCTCCGGCAAGTTGATCGACTGCCCGGTTACCAATCTCGTTCCCGGCGCGATTTCGTCTGTACCGCTGACCGCGACAACGACGATCTCCGCATGCGCTGGCAGCAACATCACCGCCAATGCTGACAGGCAAATCCAAAGTCTTTTCGCCATCTTCACTCCTCAGGCGCTGGTGAAGCGTCACTTCTCCGACAAGACAACCTTCGTGCCAGACAGCCCTTTTTCCAGCCGGGCCAAATGAAACCGGGATGGCCCGTCATCTGACTTGATAGTCAAAACCCGTTCAAAAAGGGTTTTTGCAACCTCTGAATCTTCGTTCAGCTGATCGTAAGCAGCGATGTAATCCTGAAACCAGGTTTCCTCGGAGACGCTTTTGGGACTTGGTTCGAAACAGCCAAGGGTCTGCTGCCGCCCCTTCAGAACAACTTCGCCGAGGGGCCGGAAGACAAAATCAGTATTCCCTTCAAGCCGGTCCAGAACAGTCTGACTAACGCAGATGCGAGAGCCAATATATTTGTTGGCACCTTCCAATCGTGCCGCTGTGTTCACCGTATCTCCAATACCGGTGTAATCGAAGAAACGGTGACCACCGAAATTCCCGATCACCGCATCGCCGCAATGCGCCCCGATGCGGGTCACGCCCAGCGACACACCCTGGTCCAACAAGGATTTCCGATACCGCTCCGCGGTCTGATCCAGCTCTACAGCGAGGGCGACCGCCTTCGTTGCTTGCCCCGGATCATCTTCGGGTGCCCCCAGGAAACAGACCACCGCGTCGCCGATCAGCTTGTCGAGCGTTGCCCCATGACGGAAAACCACGTCACAGACTTCATCCAGATATCCATTCAGGATTTCTGCGACGCGATCCGGCGGCAACCCCTCAGAAAGGGTCGTGAACCCAGCCAGGTCGGTAAAAACATACGTGACCAAGCGCTTCTCTCCGCCCAGCGCAAGTTCAACTTCACCCGTTGCCAACCTTCTGACGACTTCCGGACTAACGTATTTTTCAAAAGCCGACACCACGAACGCACGCTCCAGCCGGTCCTGCCGCCATCGCACAAGAGCCAGCAGAAAAACACTTGCCGATGCTGCGGTCACAGGGCCGAGAACCGGGAGCAAAGCGGTCCCCGCCTGCATTAATCCCCAAGCCATCCCCCCATAAAGACCGAGGCAAATCACGAAACCGGTGAAAAACACCTTTGGCTGCCGGAAGATCGTAAAGACAACGGCCGAAACGGCGGCGAAGAGGATAAGCAACCCAATTGACTGGGCAAAGGTTGGAACTGCAAGCGAGCGTCCGGACAACAACTGCGCCAGCACATGAGCATGGATCTCTATGCCTGGCAGGTCCCCAGCCTCGACACCCTGAACGGAGGCTAAAGGCGTCGCATGGCGGTCCGTGCCCGGAAGATCCGTTCCAATCAGAATATATTTGCCGGTAAACCAGTCTTGAGGAAGAAAGGCGACGGTATGGGCGGGGTAGCGCGGGAACGGCCCCGCCTCATCAGCCGAAAGCCCGGGGTACAGGATCCGGCTGTCAAAAGGCGTCTTTTCAAAACGCTGATTTGCAAGCGCTTCGGTGAATAGCGGTGTCTCGCCATCATTGACGGGCAGATGCCGCAGAATGCCATCTGCATCGTCTCTTTGCAAAATCACAGACCCCGGTTGCCGGCGTTCCACCACGGACCCCAAATAAGCAGTTTGTTTTTCCGTCAGAAGACTGGCGGGAACGGTCGCCAGTACAACAGGGGTCGCCAAATCATCGAGAACCTGAAACATCCGGGCGTCTTTTTCAGGTTCACTCGGACTGTCCAGCAATACATCAACACCGATCCCTGCCGGTTTGGCCGCGTCGAGTGTGACCAAAAGTTCAGCCAAAAACCCGCGGTCAATCGGCGAGCGGTAAGGGAAAGAAGCCAACGTATCTTCTGTGATCGTAACGATCACAATATCCGCGTCGGAGACTTGCTCGCTGGGCATGAACTCCAAGACGCCAAGGTCGCCAACGATCGGGTCAAGTCGGCTGGCAACCGGTATCGCAATCAGCACTGCAAACAGCGCTGCGCAAACCGCACTGCCCCAGCGCCCCAGAAAACTGGTTTCAGGTCTGCCGGGCGGCGACGAGGTTGTCATCGCGGGCTGCCAAATGTGTTTTGCCAGTCGACAGCTGAGAACACCTTAGTTCGGTGCATCAAATCGTTGGACTTCTGATTGCGTGCCATCGGCATAAGTCAACTGCACAGATATGAACTGCGTCGGCTTCGGAATGGTCGCATGAACGGTCGACCCAGGCCCGCTGGAAGGGATTGCATGCGGATTGTCGGGATCGCAGGCACCGATCTCAAACGTCTGATCCGGCGCATCCGTATCCAATCCATAACGCACTTCATCAATGGCGCACCGGTAACTGATCAAATGGGTGAAATAGACCAGCCGCTTGCCGTCATAGTCCCGGTAGCTGAGCCAGCCATTCGGCATCCTTTCCAAGATATCTTTTTGCCCTGCGATGAGGGCCAGGCCCGGACTGAACTTGATCTGGAACGGTCCCTGTTCTTCGCCGCGAATGTCGGTGTATTTGACCGCAATATCCATTTCGCCAGCGTTCCCGGGGAGCTCGATCATCGGATAAGCGATCGGCCGGCCAGTCGTTGGATCCATGGAATTCGCCATGAAACCGGTCGACTTGAAATCCTGATCCGGCAGTTTGACGAAGATCTCTTGCGTGCGGTCGGCGATCGCCAGATTGATCATCCAACCCTGATTGCTACGCATGGCATTGATTTTGACCGGATTGCTGAGGGCAGCGGTGTTCATGACCGATAAGGCCGCCAACCGTGTCTTGGCATCTTCCTGCCATTGGGCGGCCATCTGCTGGTCGATGAAGTATCTCAGGAACCGTCCTTCATCGACGCGCTGCTGGAATTTCTGCAACAGCTCCAGTTCCTGGGTCTTGTCGGCAAGGGATTGCTGCCCAACCCGCGCCGCAGAAAAATCCTGGCTCAGAGCGTAATAAGCCGGTGTGAAATCCGGATATGCATCAATGAACGCAGCCATGCGGCGAACGCGTTCCTCGCGCTCTTCCAGCAAGATCTCGGCGAAGAGTGTTGTTGGATCGCGCCGGCCTTGCGAAAAGGCATTATAGACTTCGCGCGCGCCTGCCCGCCCCTCCTGGATTTTCAGCACCGATTGGAACCGGACATGCGGATCGACTTGCGGTTCTCCGAAGGCGAAGTATTTCAGATAATCCTGACGTGCTTTGGGATAATCGCCTTTGATCTCACGCAGACGCGCATTGGCGTAAAACTCATGCGGTCGCTGCGGATTTTCGACCAGCAACGACCGGCTCTGGATCTTGGCGAAAAGCTGTTCGATGTCTCCAGAAGCCCCTGAGCCGATTTGGGCAAGCCTTGCCTTGGCAAGTTCAGAGAACGCCCCTTGGGGGAACCGGTCCAGATAGGCCTGGATCTGCTGGCGATCATCGGAGTCCTTCACATCGTTCCAGAACTGCAGTTCGACCTGAATGGCATCAGCACTGAGCGGCGCTGCCGATTGTGCTCCGGTGTCCTGCGTTGTTCCGCCAGGCAGCAGCACGATATCCTGTGTCAAAGAGGAGTGGTCCCACGGCACCTGTTCGCCGCCCGTTGCCTCGACCACTTGCTGGCGAACGCGCTTGAAGACCGTTTCAATCGACGCGCCAGGAACAAGCATTTCACGGGCAATTGCAGCGGTGTAAGGGCTGTTCAATCCAGCTCCGTCTGTCGCGGTGCTGCCAGGGGCTGTCGCAAAGGAAATGAAGCTTCCGCGCGGTGTGCTGGTCAGAAGGGAAAAACCACCGGCGGTCCCGCCCGCAGAGCGTGTCAGAGCTGTGTTGCGGCACGCATCCAGGATGACGATGTTTGCGCCTTCATGTGAGCTCTCAACTGCGGTGAGCACCCAGTCGACCGAAAGAGCCTCGAACTCAGCATCAACTTCATCCCGCAAATCCGCTTCAAGCGGCGCTAGATAGTTCTTTCCACCCGCTTCAAACCCGTGCCCAGAATAGTAGAACGCCGACAAGGAGCCCTTCGGCGCTGCTTTCAGTTTGTCGGAGAAGTCCCGGACCGAGCGTTTCATGGTGCGCAAGTTGGCGTTCAACACGAGCTCTACCGTAAACCCGGCGGATCTGAGACTGTCTGCAACCAGCGCGGCATCGTTTGCCGGGTTTTTCAACGCAGTCAGTGTCTTACTGTCATAATCGGCATTACCAATGACTAAGGCGTGCCGCTCACTTCCAACTGCAGAACCGCATATGGTCAGAATAAGCACAAACGCCAGAAACATGGTGTTTTTGAAAAGACTTCCCGGCAATGTCAGGGCCATCTCACGCCTCCGTTGACGGATATGTTCCGATAATTTGATATGAGAAAGAACGTAACGTCAATTGTAGGCGTCTACAGTGCCCGACCTTTTTAAAATTCGACGTCAACCGACCCGCCAACTGTGTTGAGCCGACAGCTCATGCTTTTATCTCAGGGCTCTATCTATTGAAAAAGGCTTTTGTTTTCGCAGCGAGTTCTGATTTTGGATGGTAAGTGCACCCGTCAATAACCTCCAGATCACCCACCTTGTTCAGAGTATGCAATTTGCGTCCAGGCCACAACGGCCCTGGTGTCAGCGTTTCATGAACCGACTGCTGAAACGTTGTCGGACTTAATTCGTCGACGCGGGCAAAGGCGAGTGCCGCTCCATAGCCGTTTCGGCAATCCTGGACCGGACGCCACAAATCTCCGCCCTGCGAAAAGAACCGTCCTGCCGGCCGAGCGGCACGGTCATCAACGAGGACAGGATTTTTCTGGTGGGCTTGCCAAGGGCCGAACATGTCATCTGCATAATAGAGGCTCAAACAGTCGGAATACCCGCCGACACCGTTTCGGGTGACGGCAAACATCCAGAACCGCCCCTCATACTCAATGATGGTCGCATCTGCCGCCTCCACACCAGACAGCAGGACAGTGTGCCGCTCCCATTGGCCGGGAAATCTTGCTGCCCGGTAAAGCACGACTTCCTTATTTGTGGAGCTTTCCGGGATCATCCAGAACTCTCCATCCCGTTCAAAAACAAAGGGATAAGAAAGATGCCACGGTTCTTCCAGAACCGTCGATGCTTCGCCAACCGGACCATCTTTTGTCATCTCCACCATTGAGATGACACCCTTTTGGGTGTCGTGTGGCAAGGCTTCGAAAAACAAAAAAAAGCGACCATCCTTCTCAATTGGAAAAGGATCGGCGAAGAACGTGTTGTGCGGGCTTTTGAGAACGTGCCAAGGCTCTCCGCTCAGGTCACGGGTGCCCGCAACGCCCTCACCGTCAACAAATCTCCAGCCCACCCGCCAATGGGACGTGAAGAAAAACGCTCTGTAGACAGATCGTATCAGGGTGACAGCAGCCTCCCGCAACATCCGGCTCAGAACCTGTTTCTGCGTGACCGCTTGAGATACCTCTGTTTTCATTGGCGTGCCGTGCGCGTGAGATCCTTCCACGACCTTTTTGATCAGAACCGCAACCCGTGAAAAGACGGCGTCCATTGCGCCACGAAGTCCTTTTGCGGCTTCGAACGAGGCGGTTCCGGAAGCCGCAACAGTGCCGGTTTGCAGATCAACTATTTCTATGAATGGTGTACCTTTGGTCATCAAGGCAGCGAACAGGGCTTCCTCTCCGCGGACACCGTTGTATCGGACCTCAAAAGTCTTGGAGCCGGTACTGCCACTTCCACTAGCGGTGAGGTCGAACACAAGTTCGGTTTCCTTTCCGCCGATCTGAGGCAGGTTCGAACGGTCCAGATCGCTCATTCCTGAGGTCGGATCAGTGCCGAGAATGCGACCCTCAAGTTGAAGGGCCGTTTTGAGTTCCCTGGATACAGACGCTGACGGTTCTTTCAGCTGATAGACCACCTCAGCTGACTGTGACGTTTTGATAAGCTCTGCTAGATGCAACAACCAGCGTCGGCACCGGTCTGTTTCAACAACGATCCCGATCTTCATGAGACCGCCATAACCTGATGCTTGTCCGTGGAGAGGTCTTTGCCAGTCGCAAGGGCTTCATACGCATCCACCATGGCATTCAGCGAATACCGCTCTTTCAAATCACCGCTTCGGTCACGAAATGTCTGCGCCACTTTCGAATCTTTCAAGACCGTGGCAATGGCACTCGCGAACGCTTCGGGGTCCATAACGTCAACGAACAGAGCACATGGTTTGCCATTGGCTTGAAGCACTTCCCGCAAAACCGGCAAATCATTGGCCACCACGGGAACACCCGCCTGTGCTGCTTCGATGGCCGCAAGCCCGAAACTTTCTGCAGCAGATGGAAATGTGAACACGTCCAGACTGGCGAGAAATTCACCGATCTGGCTGGGGGCAAATTCACCCAGGAAGTGAACACGGGATGCTATTTCGAGTTTGCCGGCTTCATTTTGCAGACGCTCAAAATCCGGGCCCTGACCCGCAATCGCAAAGTGCCATTCCGGCTGATCTGCGAGAAGTGTGAAAACCTTGTCAATTTGCTTGGCCGGGTTCAGTCGCGCGGAAACACCAAGAAGCGGCACACCTTGCGGCAGCCCAAGTTTCTTTCGGGCCGAGGCTTTGTCCATCGCATAGTCTTTGGTCTCAAACCCTTGCGGTATCAAACCCAGTCTCGACACATAACGTTTTGGGTATCGGCCATAGGTATCGAGCAGAAAGTTGGAATTCACAGTGACCCGGTCGTAGATCCCGGCGATCCCGAGCCCCTTGTCGAGAAGGGCGACCAAAGGATTGATCAAGCTGGGGGCTGTCACCTGATTGGCAATGACGACAGGACAGCCTGCAAGCCTGGCGACCGGCGCACCGATTACATTCCCAAAATGCTGAAAGCAAAAAACACAGTCCGGCTTGAAGTCCCGAATGGCCTTGTAGAATTCTCCGATGAAAGAAAAGAAACGCCACTTGGACGGCCGTGTTTGACACACGATAACTGTGTCCGAAGGCGCCGAAAAATCTTCCGACTTCTTGTAAAAGAAAAGATGCCGGACTGTGTGACCACGGTTTGTTAAGTGTTCACCGAGGAGACGGGAGACTTCCTGAGCACCGGCATTTTCCGCCTGCGTTTGGATAAAGAGAATGCGTTGCCCACTCATGCTCACGATTCCTTCGTGTCCATGCGATCCGGTGCCAGTCCGCCCAGGATACGGGTTGCCGTCACATTGTACCCTGTGGCAGCGCGTGACCGGATGCTCACCAGAACAGCCATTGCGACAAGCGATACCGTCGTGGCAGCAGCTGCGCCGGTTATTCCGAACATTGGAACAATCAGAAAGAAACCAGCCACGCGTAAGAAAACGCTGAGAGCGACGATCCGTAAATAAGCCCCCTCATGCCCGGTCAACATCAACACGGGCGCCGCCGGGCCTGTTGCTGCCATTGCGGCACTGCCGACACATAGGATCACCAGAACATGATAGTAAGCCATATACTCTGAGCCAAAGATCATGAGCAGCCAGTGACCGGCGACGCCAACAACAAATAGACCGCCAAGAACTGCAAGCGCCGTCAGAATTGCAAGGGTCTGCAACAACCGAAGCAGCCCGCCCTCATCCGCTTTGTAGTAAAGCTCTGGAAATTGCCGCATGGCAAACATGTTGAACGCGTCCGCAACAGACGCAAATCCGTTGGCAAGCCGGGTTGTGACAAAATAGGCCCCCGCGGCCATCGGATCGAGCAAATAGCCAACCAGAACGACATCGAGATATTGGTTGGAGGCTTCCAAAATACTGGCAAACCAGAGCCGCGTGGATGATGGCAACCAACGCCGAATGGCGAACTCCGGTTTGGCCACAAATATCTTCGGATGTGTTCGGCGCAGGACCCGGGTTAGGAAAAAAACCTGAACGGCAATCGCAACGACTTTTCCGAGGACAATCAAATTGACAACAGATGTGACGGATGAGCTCCGGTCAAAGACGAGACAGATGATGAGCACAACGTTTGCAAACAGCAACGCTGTCAACTCTCTCTGACCATCACCGACCAATATGCTGACAATCGACCGGGCCAAGCTTGAGAAGAACAGCAGAAAGACAGCAGCAGTAACAAATAATCCGGCGCTCAAGGCTGCCGCTCCATTGCCGTAGAAATAGACAATCCCCGCCATCACTACAGCGCCTAGAGTTGCGCCTAGGGCTGAAATCAACAGCCCAAACACGATCCCGCCTTTGGCAACCGAAATTCGCCCGGCGGCAACATTTTCGTTCCAGATCCGGATGATCAGCATTTCCTGGCCGAAAGCTGCGGCAACAGCTGCCATGGAAGCCGCACTGAAAAACAGCGCAAACTGGCCGAACTGCTCCTCGCCCAACACGCGTGCACTCAAGGTGAAGAGAGTGAAGGCCGACAGGATAGAGGCAGCTTTGACCATCATCGAGATGATCACACCCCGCGTTTCAGCCCTAAGTGCGAACGATGCCAGAGAGGCGAACAGGTTTTTCATGCCTATGGAACGAAGCCCTTTCGGATGGCCTGGCCGAGCACCATGCCATTAATAGTAATCAAAAGCCCGAGGGCGAGCGGGGAGAATAAAGCCTCTTCCTGAAAAATTCCGTTCACAAGAACGGTTAACAAAGCAAAACTCGCGGCAATGTGAAGAGATGCACCTGTAAAGGAAGCCACCCTAAGTGTTTGGCACCCAAGCCAGATGTATACCCCAAGTAGAAAAAACGCAGCTGGTCCCATTTGATAGAGCAAAACTCCAACCGCGCTCTCGATTGCGACCGGCGTGCGCCCTGCGGCCTGGTAGGCTGGCCAGTCCAACTGGGTAAAGTCGGTGCCGAGGTTGCCTCCCACACCGATGCCATGTCCGAACGGGAAACCAAAAAAACTATATAGCCCCCCCATGAAGCCAAGCACGTGAAAGTCGCCGATCTGAAGCCCGACCACAATTCCCGCGACGGCATAGAGTGCCAGTACAAATCCTGTGACCCAAAGGCTCAGCCGCGCGCCGAAGAGTTTGAATGCAAACCATGCTCCGAGCACCAAAATGAAGAGAATTAAAGCGCCTTTTGCATTGGCAAAGACCAGCAAGGGGAAGAGCAGCACCGCCATGATAAAGGAGCCGCGAAACAGTGCGAATACCAGCAGGAACACCACTGCATAGGAATAGCTGATCGCGTGCATATTTGGGCCCATGAGGCGAATTACCCGCAGATCCAATCCGTCCAGCAAGGGTGTATTGAACAAATCAACCTTGAAAGCATCAAGAAAGCCCAGCATGACATAACCGGTCTCCCGCGCATCTTGGTCCCAAGCAAGAGACAAGCGTGCAGAACGCGTGTCCAGTTCCCAGTAACTCTTACCGCCGGTGAAGTAGAGCCAATCCTCCCGAAAAATCAGTTCGATGTATCCCATCAGAAGGAATATCGCACTAATGATGAAAAGCGGTGTGTTCAGACTGAATTCGAACCGCCAAGACGTTATCAAGGCGATCTGCAAGATGAGTATCGGCGTCAGAATGTTCCGAAGGTAGATGACAGCCGGGGTCGGGTTTTGAACGAAGCCTGTCAAAAAATAAAAAATGACTAGCGCAACAACGCCAAACGTCAGGTTCATGATCAGATCAATTGATGCGTTTTGCCCACGAAACCGTGTCCAGTAACTGACGAAAAAGGTGGACCAAATCGAGACCAATATTACAAAGTTGTATCCGCGAATGATCTTGAATTCATCAGGCCCACTGAGATTAGACGAAACCAATGAAACAAAGAAATTCTGGAACAGCAGCGCAATCATGACGCTGACAAGCGCTAAGCGGGGCGCATAGTTTGCCAGAAAAACGCTCAAAACCATGACCATCGGCACGGCAATTACCGGAGAAAAAATATGCACCGCGACCGGTAGTCCGATCAGGAAAAAGCCGGAAATCACTGCAGCTATAGAGCCCAAGGGCTCGCGGCTCCAGTCAGACCCCTCAGAAACCAGGCCATAGGGTTGATTTTTATCGACAGTTCTCACGCAAATACCAAGCTCTTCGGGGCTGTCGTCCTGAGCATTCCGTCACGCCGAAGACGTTTATGTTTAACGGATAGTTATTGATTGATTGCTAAGTTTTTCCGAACCGACGAACCCGCATTAGAACCGCTTCGCCAAGCCTTGTTTTGATTAGAGTGCTTTTCGATACGACTGGAGCGCCTTGACATGACCGCCATTCCAGGTGGAGCTTGGAACCAAGAGACTCCGGAAGGTCCGTTTTCACAAGACGGAAAACAGCAATACGGCGCATTCAACCAGGGTTTGATTGAATTCTCGCAAATTATCGGCTTCTTCCGCCGGAACCTGGTGCGCATTACAATCATCACGGCTGTTTTAACAGCGATCGCGCTTGTCCTGTTCTCGCTATATCCGTTCCCATACAAAGCGACTGCACTTGTTCTAGTTGATCCTCGCGAACGCAGAGTAACACTCACAGAAAACGTTTTGCCAGGCATCGGATCAGATGCCGCGTTTCTGGAAAGTATCGTGCAAATCGTTCATTCCGATGGGTTTCTTCGTCCCGTATTGGAAGACCTGGACGCAAAGACCGATCCGTTTTTTGCGCGTTCTGTAGGTCCTGACGACCGTGAACTGCTCGCAGCCTTCAAGCGGCGTTTACAAGTCAATCGGGTGGGCGCGACCTTCATTGTTGAAATATCGTTCTCATCCAACGACCCCGACAAATCCGCGCTTTATGCAAATGCTGTCGCGCAAGCCTTCGTAGACAGCCAAACAGATGCTTTGGTGACAGCAAATGCTTCAGCAGCCTCGTCTCTGGAAGAACGACTAAACGACCTACGATCAAACCTTGAGGCGTCAGAAAAAGCCGTCGCCAGTTACAAAGCAGAAAACGGCATCATTGGCGTCACTCAGGACAGCACTTTGTTGCAGCGGGAGCTGATCACACTGAACGAGCAGATAGTCGCCGCTAAGGCACAGACAGAGGCCATCCGTTCAAGCGTTGAAAAGATCAGCACCGGAGCTGGCCTTCCATCTACGACCGAACAATCTGACGCTGCACAGCTCGCAGAGTTACGCCGTGAACGAGGTCAGATCCTCCAAAACCTGTCCGAGTTCGGCAGGGTATATGGCGACCGCCATCCACGCGTCACGTCCGAGCGCAGCAAATTGGCCGGAATTGACCGGCAGATCTCTCTTGAACAAAGCAGGCTTCTTGCGATCCAAAAAGAGCGGCTTGAGAGCGCAAATTCCACCCTTCAAGCTTTGACAAACGAACTTAACCAGCGGAAACAAACTGCGCTTCGGACAGAGAGAGCCATGGTACAGTTGGCAAGTCTGGAGCGCGAAGCCACCGCAAACCGGCAGTTGTATGAAGAATTTCTCGCCCGGTTCAAGGCAACGGAAAAACAAAGTGGTCTGGAACTTGGTCAGGCTCGGATCGCATCCCCTGCCTTACCTCCGCTGAAACCAAACCGGCCAGGCCGGGTTCTTGCTGCGCTTGTCTTTCTGGTGCTTTTTGGTGGCTGTACAACTTTGTATGTGTTTGTCCGCGAGATGGCAGGCGTTCCTGTTGAGAAGAAGCCTGCATCACAGAAGGCGCCCAAATCGCTGTTTGACTTCAGACGCCGCAAGCAAATCGGTAAAAAATTTAGAGAAGGCCGTGACCGCCTATCAGAACCGGTTGGCAGATTGAATGAGACCATTCAGAAGATGGGTTTCCAGGAAGTCCCCGACCGCCCTATCCGCGCGCAAAGGCATGCCCGTATGCGCCATCACCGGCTTCAGACCCAATCTCCTGCACTGTTCGATCCAAAGGAAACTGCGCAGTATCTGAAACGCGGTCCGCTGCGGCGTGACGTGAAAACCCTCCAAAGCAGAGGGGCAGTCGTGGTCGTAAGCTCACTTGAGCCGAACCTAGATCCGAGTGACGCCGTTCTCGGGATTGCAGCGCTTGCAGGACAACGAGGGCTTCCTGTGTTGCTGCTGACTGAGAACCAGAACCTGATAGACGCTCATCGGAAAACACCGGGCGCGTTACGCCTTCCAGAAACGCACTCACTTTCAATCGTTGATCCGGGAGAGATCGCGGCAACCCACTTCCGAAACCGGCATTCAATCCTGGAGATTGTCGAGGGATTTTCAGTCAGCAGCGCAGCGCGGGACACTTGCATGATCGTTGATGCTCCGCCCGTCCAGAACGGCAAGCAGGTCCAACGCCTCTCGGAATTCGCAGATTTGTTTGTCGTTGTAGAGGACGAGCTCGAGCCCGATCCAATGAACGACGACATTCTCTCTGGAATATCGTCAGAGGTGGTCCAAAAGCTGCGGTGGGTGTCGCTGTAGTTCAATTCAGCCGCACCGTATTTCTGTTTGCTGAACGTTAATTCACTCACGTTATCTTGTACACTGCGAAAATTCCTGAGCCTGGCGAATAAATAATGAGTCCGCAGCGTCCACGACATACTCAGAGTGACCAAATAAAACATGGTCAGTGGGACGCCCGGCAGCTCGCACAGCTTGCCCAATCCTATCATGTCGTTGAGGTTCTTGGAGGGCTTCCAATCACATGGACGGATCGAAAAACCGCGGCCGAGACGCTGATCGCGCAAGCGCTCGCCAAGCGGGGTTCAGCCGAAGAGCCCTATTATTCCACGTCTGCAAATGGACAAGTCATCGTCATGTGCAACGAGGACGATGCCGTGCGCCAGGAATTCCTCCAAGCAGATCAGATCCTTGCCGATGGGATGCCGATGGTTTGGATCGCGCGGATAAAACATGGATTTCAGAACATCGAACGTGTTGCAACGACCGACCTTTATCACGACGTTGCACTCGTGGCTCAAGATGTCGGCGCTTCGTTTTATTTGCTCGGCGCCGATGAAAAATCCAACGCGGCGGCAGTCAGCAACACCCAGAAATTCTATCCCGATCTACATGTCGTTGGCCGGCGAAACGGCTATTTTGGCGCGAACGAAGAAGATGCAATTGTCTCAGAGATCAACGACCTCGCACCAGATATTTTATGGATCGGAATGGGAGTTCCCCGAGAGCAGCAGTTCGTATCTCGGAACCTAAAGAAATTAACGAATGTCGGTGTCATAAAGACCTCGGGCGGACTCTTCGATTTTCTGTCACTCAAGAACCCCCGCGCGCCGGAATGGTTGCAAAACCTTGGTCTGGAGTGGCTCTACAGAACGCTGCAGGAGCCAAGCCGCCTCGGGCCCCGCTATCTTCAAACCAATCACAAGGCATTCTTTAT
The DNA here is from genome assembly GCF_965276855.1 of Roseibium sp. Lineage (GTDB taxonomy): Bacteria > Pseudomonadota > Alphaproteobacteria > Rhizobiales > Stappiaceae > Roseibium. The sequence goes on along the minus strand of NZ_OZ255700.1, from coordinate 3,610,246 downwards.
CATGCTGAGAGATTAACCATATGTGGGTACGTATTCTCGCACGGTTCGTGCTGCCCGCATGCCTGGCAATGGCTGCCGTCGGAGGTGCACACGCCAGTCCGCAAAATGCCGATAATTGTTTTTCCGCTCAGGCCTTTCCGGCATTTGAAAATCCTGCGCTTCTCGAAACGATGGCGCGCGGTGTGAACCTGCCCAATTGGGATGCTGAAGCCATTGTTTATCGTCCTGATTTGAATACCCTCCAGCGACTTTATGAAAAAGGCTTCACGCATATCCGCCTCCCTGTTTTTCATGAAGCGTTCAATACGGGCGGCTGGGCATCCGAGGATCTTTCCAAGTACTCCGACGAACTCCAAGCTATGGTGCAAAACCTGCTCGCCATCGGGTTTACGGTGACGATCGATTTACACCCGGACGGGACGTTCAACCACCTCTATCGAACGGCACCTGACGAAGGATACCGACGTCTCGAAGACAGTTGGCGTTATCTTTCATCAGTTCTGGAAAGCACCAATCCCGCAAAGGTCGCCGTTGAGTTTCTAAATGAACCGGATACATCGCAAGAAATTTGGGAGGACCACACCCGGCGGCTCTCCAGACAACTACGGGACTGGCTTCCAAATCATACGTTCGTTGTTGGCCCACACGGCCCCATGCGCCACGAAAGTCTGGTCAACTTTCCGCCACTGACCGACGCGAACACCATTTACGCAATTCACTTCTACGATCCATTCATTTTTACCCATCAGGGCGCCGAATGGCACCCGCCGGACGATACGGCACGCCTTGCCATTGGCGTGCCTTTTCCAACCAAAGAAAACGATGCTCGGATCAGATCGCTGGTCTCCCAGCTCCAGGCGGAAGGGCATGACCACGCCGCTGAGGAAATTCACCGGGTTTTCGAAGAACCATGGACGGAAAAAGACGTCCAGAACGCCTTTTCGACAATTGAAAACTGGTCGCAGAAGTATGGGCTTCCTGTTGTCATAAATGAGTTTGGGGTACTTTCTTACGATGCCCCGCGAAACGATCGCCTCTATTGGCTGCAGGCGGTTACAACGGAAGCCGAAGCCCGTTGTATCGGCTGGACGCACTGGGATTATTCGGATGGGTTCGGCATTGTCGACCCGCGTACGCAAACATTGGACGAGGACGCGATAAATGCCCTGCTCCACCGTCCGGCTTCTCGAAGAGCCGACTAGGAAACGCTGTCATGGATCATCAGAACATCAGTGTTCATTCCGGCTACCGGATCGAAGTCTGTAAGGAATACGATTTTTTATCCAATGAGTATTCAGCTCTATTCGATAGCGCGGCGGCAACGGCCTTTCAAAGTCCGCTTTGGCTTCATGAATTCTACAAAACCCTTGTCCCTGGTTCCGGCGCAGAACCGATAATCATCAAGATCTATCGCGAGGGCCAAGAGCAACCAGAGGTAATTCTGCCACTAGTGCGAGAAACGTATTTTGGAATTCAGATCATTCAACCGGCTGATCTTGGAGTGGCCGATTACAATGCGGTCATCGGATCGCCAAAAAGCCTGGAAGACGTCTGTGCTGTTTCTGGGCTCGCGAGCAAAATCCTCACGGCAATGAAGCCGTATCATATTCTGCTCTTCCGCAAGCAGCCACCGTCCACCTTTGACGCGTCGAAGTTGTTTTCCAAAGCAAGAAAAACCCCGAACATCAGCAGCTCCTATGAAGTCGAAATCGAACAGACGCACGAACATTGGCTGAAGACGCATGTCTCCAAAAACATGCGCAAAGGATTGAGGCGAAAACTGAGTGGGTTCCAGAAAGACCACGGCCCGCTTGAATACAGCGAACTCTCCAATCAGGTTGACATCGAGAACGCATTCGAGATCATGCGGGATCTTCGCGCTGGCCGCTACGAAACAGACTTGTTTTCAAGACCGGAGTATTTCGCTTTCTACCGGAACCTTGCGGTCAAGGGCGCTCAAACCGGCATGACTTCAACCTTTGTCGGCAAACTCGAAAATCGGATCATGTCGATCGATTTCGGCGTCCGTCACAAGGGCCGTTTCCTGTTTTTGCTGGCAGCTTTTGTCGATGATGAGGACATGAAGCGTTACTCGCTTGGGCTGCTCGGCCTTAATGAAAAGATCCGGCATGAAGCCGATTTGGGGACCACGATTTTCGATTTCACAATCGGTGACGAGCCCTACAAGCTCTCCTTTGGGGCAGAGAAAATCCCCCTTACAAATGTCACAGTCACAGCAGGCCCGATTGGCCAATTGGCACTCACCGCCTATCAGTCCCGCGGACCGTTCCGCAAGTCTTTGAAGAAACTGATGCCAAAATTCAGCTGATGTCCTGGTTTGACCGCAGCATCAGCTGCGGCCTTTCCACGGAACGAGCCAGTTTTCAGCGCGGCGCATCAAGACATCAATGGCAAACCCAATCACACCGATCAATATGATCCCCATGATCACAATATCGGTCAGCTGAAACTTGCTGGCTGCGACGATCATCTTGCCGGCGCCCTTTTCAGCAGCCACCAGTTCAGCAGCAACCACCGTCCCCCAACAAACGCCCATCGCAACCCGTGCTCCGGTGAAAATCTCGGGCAATGAATTCGGCACGATCACGTGCCACAGGATCTGCGATTTGGACGCTCCGAGGGAGTAAGCAGCATGAACCTTGGATATGTTGACACCTGAAACCCCGGCACGCGCGGCAATGGTCATGATCCAAAGAGCAGCAAGGAACAGGAGGATGATCTTGCCGGACTCGCCGATCCCGAACCAGATAATCACCAGCGGGATCAGGGCCAGGGGCGGCACGGGCCGCATGAATTCAACGATCGGATCGAACCATCCCCGGAACCAGCCCGACAGTCCCATGGCATACCCAAGCGGGATCCCGATCAGGCTTCCGAGAAGGAAACCAGCACACACGCGCAACAGGGACCAGCCCAAGTGGTCAAGCAAGGTAATGCCCTGATAGCCATCCCCGAAGATCTCAACATACCGGTGCCAGACAGCCTCTGGTGATGGAAGCCATATGGGCTCCATCTGCATGCCCTTGTCCGGTGTGAAGTTCAGCGATCCCTTTGCTGTCAGCGCGACCGAACCATTTGCCACAGAAACCGGTGACCCAACAGCAATTGGCTGACCATCGATGGCGGTGATCTTGAAGCCTTCGCCCTCACGACCCTCATCGTTGCGGTTGACCCTGATCAGACCACTCCGCCACGCGGCAACACTATCGACATCGTTCTGCGCGAACCCACTGCTCGGGGCTGGTTCAGGCAGCTCCACATCTTCCCCGAGCTTGTGCACCACCACGGTCACAGTCGCGCTGTCGGTCTCTCCGGCCGCATTTTCAGCGGTGTAGGTAAACTCCGTGGTGCCCATATATGGTCCAGGCACATGGATTGGGGTCAATTTGGAGCCTGTGAAGGCACCCCAGATAAAGAAGACCGCAAGGACTGAGATAACGGAGGCGATCCGGTTTGCCTTAACGGCACTCTCGTCCCCAAAAGTCACGGTCTTCAAGCTTGTAAAATCGTTCCGGTGAACAATCCTGAGCGTGAAAAAATGAACGATGAAAAAGGCGGCCGCAAAAATCGCGATATAAGCAATGAGAATGGTCATTGGGCAGCCTCCGCACGGCCCATGATTTCCTCTTCCATTTCCCAAATCATGTTGAGGATTTCATCGCGTGTTTCAGAAAAGCCCTTTTCCCGCTTCACCTCACGAAGATCCGCATTCACGGCACTGTCTGCGAAGGGAAGCTGATACTCCTTGTGTATCCGTCCGGGCCTTGGCGCCATCACCAGCAGGCGTTCACCCAGCAAAAGGGCCTCCTCAACAGAGTGAGTAATCAGGATCACGGTTTTGCCGGTTTCCTTCCAAAGCTTCAGAACGAGCCCCTGCATCTTCTCGCGTGTCAACGCGTCCAGTGCTCCAAGTGGCTCATCCATCAAAATGACATCGGGTTCGTTGGCCAGACACCTTGCGAGCGCAACCCGCTGCTGCATCCCGCCAGAGAGTTCATAAACCGCTTTTTCCTTGAAATCCTGCAGACCGACGATTTCCAGGAGATGATCTGTAATCTCATCTCTTTCCTTCTTCGCCATTCCCTTCATTCGGGGGCCGAAATCGACATTATGGCGCACGTTCATCCATTCAAACAAAGCGCCTTTTTGAAAGACCATGCCGCGTTCAGGCGCCGGCCCTGTTACCGTCTCGCCATTCAGAACAACCTGACCGTCTGTTGGTGCCAGAAAACCAGCGATGATATTCAAAAGCGTTGTCTTACCGCACCCGGAAGGACCAAGCACGGAGAGCAATTCACCGTCGTTCAGAGTGAGGGAAACATCTTTAAGCGCCTGGATCGAACTGCCATTTGGCAGGTCAAAGCGCATGGAAATATTGTCTAATAAAAGCGGCACTTCACTCTCCCGGTTGCCCAGCCTGGATGGGCAGCGGGCTTCCCGCCCGCTGCACCGTTTTCGCGAAACCGCAGTTTACATGTTGGCGGCTGCACCGAGCGCAGACGTGTCGACCGCGCCGTCATAGGAATCCCGAGCAGACGGGATGCTGCCGGCATTCACGAACACTTCCGCAACGCCCTTCATGAATTCCTGCGATCCGCCGCCGAGCCACTTGGCGCTAAGCTGATCTTCAACGCTCGGAAACACAAAGGTTGCCATGGTGCTCGAGGTGTCATCTTCGGACATACCTGCGTCTTTTGCGATCACAGGAAGCATTTCAGCGGTGTTGTCGCCAGAGTTCCACATTGCATTGGCATCGGCCGTCACTTTGAGGAACTTGGCGAGGGTGTCACTTTCCTCTGCGATAAAGTCTGCAGGCGCAGATGTCACATCAAAGACCAGAATGCCGAGCTCTTCCTTCTCCGCACCTGTAAGCAGGACATTGCCATGCTCTTTCATGCGGCGAAGCGCACCGCCCCACCCACAGACCATGTCGAGGCTACCCTGGGCAAAAGCCGCAGCGCCATCAGGCGGTGCCATGTCGACAATATCCATTGTGCCGATATCGACGCCGAAATGCTCCATCTGCTTCAAGAAGCCATAGTGAGCTGCCGTACCGATCGGAACACCGACCTTTTTGCCCGCGAGCTCGCTGGCGCTGTCCTTATCGATTTCAAGCTTTTCAGCAACGACGCAGTTGTCGTTCTCTGAATAGCTCACAGCCACATCGACGATTTGCAGGTCCTGACCAGCGGACGTCGCGACGACGAAAGGCGGCACACCCTGGCTGACTGCGATCTGAACATCTCCGGAAGCCATCGCTGCCGACATCGCGGTGCCTGTGTCGAAGGAAACCCAGTTCACCTTCATGCCCAGCGCTTCGTCATAGAGCCCCTTTGCCTTGGCGTACTGGAATGGCATCGGCCATTCTAGAAAATATGCAACTGTCAGTTCCTCTGCTGCTGCAGGCTGGAACGCCCCCATCAGGGCCAGAAGCCCAACTGCACCACCAAGTTTCGATTTCAACGCCATGGTTCCACTCCGTTATGTTTGTGGGTCTGCCAAGCGCTAACAACAGGTATTGCTCACAAGCGCGCTGGCATTTGGTGACCGTCTCATTCCACTGGGTTTCAGACAGTTCTGCCGCTGCCTTTTGTTTCCGGAAAAAGCGTATGAGCTGCGATTTCAGCTGACAAGCAACGGAATCCGTCTGGACCTATAGCTGGCAAATCACTGGCCCTATTGCGTGATTGGTGGCTGTGCACAGTGGCGCATGATTGTGCATTGCGATGGGTTGCCCTCACTGTTTCGGCGGCGAACCACAAGCGCACGTTTTCAGCCGGATACCGGCAGGTTTTCCAATCAACTCTGGGGATGTGGCCATGGATGCTGTTCTTGCAAAAAACGACAATTCCGACGTCATTGCCGCCGACAAGGCGCATGTTTGGCATCATCTCATTCAGCACAAGACGTTCGAGACCGTAGACCCGCGCATCATCGTTGAAGGCAAGGGACTGCGCGTTTGGGATGCCGCTGGCAAAGAGCACCTAGACGGGGTCTCCGGCGGTGTCTGGACCGTAAACGTCGGTTACGGTCGGGAGACGATTGCTGACGCCGTCCGCGACCAGCTTGTGAAGATGAACTTCTTCGCAAATACGCTTGGATCTGTTCCAGGGGCCCTTTTTGCTGAAAGGCTAATCTCCAAGATGCCGGGCATGAGCCGAGTGTTTTATTCGAACTCGGGCTCGGAGGCGAACGAGAAAGTCTTCAAGATGGTCCGCCAGATTTCCAAGCAGCACCATGGCGGCAAAAAATCGAAAATCCTCTATCGTGACCGCGACTACCACGGCACCACAATTACGGCCCTGTCCGCTGGTGGTCAGGGCGAGCGTTCGGCTCACTACGGGCCGTTCACGCCTGGATTTGTCGCAGTTCCACACTGCCTAGAATACCGGAACCAATATGACAGCGCGGAAGCTTATGGTGAGCGCGCTGCTGACGCCATCGAAGAAGTCATCCTCCGCGAAGGACCGGACACGATCGGCGCGATCTGCCTTGAAACCATGACAGCGGGCGGCGGTGTCATCGTACCGCCGGAGGGTTATTGGGAGCGCGTTCAGGAGATCTGCAAGCGGCACCAAATCCTGATCCATCTCGATGAAGTCGTCTGCGGTGTCGGACGCCTTGGAACCTGGTTCGGATACCAACAGTTCGGCATCAAACCTGACTTCGTTACAATGGCAAAGGGCGTGGCCTCCGGATATGCCGCAATCTCCTGCACCGTGACCACAGAAGAAGTCTTTGACATGTTCAAGGATGCGTCCGGCGACCCTCTGAGTTATTTCCGGGACATATCCACTTACGCTGGCTGTGCCGCAGGTCCCGCTGCAGCGCTTGAAAACATGCGCATCATCGAAGACGAAGGCCTTCTGGAAAACACGCTGTCGATGGGCGCACGCCTGATGGAAAACCTGGAAGGCCTGAAGGAGAAACACGCCGTAGTTGGCGACGTGCGTGGCCGAGGATTGTTTGCAGGCGTCGAACTTGTGTCCGATCGTGAGACGAAGGAACCGGCCGATGAAGCTAAGGTTCAGGCGGTCGCAGGGCACTGTATGGCTCAGGGTGTTATCATCGGCATGACCAATCGGGCGCTTCCTGGCTTCAACAACACCTTGTGTCTCGCACCGGCATTAATCGCGACTGCCGATGACATCGACCACCTCACAAGCTCGATTGATGAGGCACTTACAGCGGTGTTCAGTTAAGGAACGGAACCCGGCCAATCCAGCGCGGGTTATCCCAGCTGGTTAAAGGGCAAAAACCCCGGCTTCTGTCCAGGGTTTTTCGTGGATGAATGGATCTTCATTTAGACCTTCATGCGGCTGCTGGTCGGGTCATAGAGCGGCTTGAGGCTCGCGGTTGCTGGCACGCGAGTGCCCGCAATCTCGATCTCATAGGCCGAGCCTAGAACATCGGCAGCGCTTTCCCCATCACATGGCACGTAACCAAGACCAATTGCGGCGCCGAGTGCGTGTCCATAAGCACCGGATGACAGGTACCCGCAGACCTCGCCTTCACGAAGGATCGGTTCGGCGTGGTAGAGCATCGGCTCCGGATCCTGTAGCTGGAACTGTACCAATCGGCTTTTTGGACCAGTTTCCTTGCGCTCTAAAACGGCCTCCCGTCCAATGAAACCAGGCTTGGAGGTTTTGGCAGCAAAGCCAAGACCGGCATCAATGACATGATCTTCGCAGGTGATGTCATGGCCAAAGTGCCGGAAGGCCTTCTCTATCCGGCAGCTGTCCATGGCATGAAGGCCGCACAGTTTCAGCCTCTCATCCCGGCCGGCCTCCCAAAGTGTTTCGAAGACATGCGCAGCAAATTCGGTGGGCACATAGATCTCCCAACCAAGTTCACCGACATAGCTCACCCGGTGGGCGCGGGCGAGTGCCATGCCGATTTCAATATCCTGGGCTGTCCCGAACGGATTGGTTTCGTTTGTAAAGTCGTTTGGAGAAATCCGGCCAAGCAGCTCCCGTGACTTCGGTCCCATCAAAGCCAAAACCGCTTCACCGGATGTCACATCGGTCAGCACCACCTGGTGATCCCCCATATGACGCCGGAGCCACGTCTGGTCCGCCAATCGGGTGGCAGCCGGCGTGACCATCAGATATGCGGTTTCGCTCAACCGCGTTACTGTGACATCGGCCTCGATACCGCCAGCGGCATTGAGCATCTGTGTGTACACGATTCGGCCAGCCGGTACGCTCATGTCGGCACCGCAAACGTGATTGAGGAAACGCTCGGCATCCGGACCTTCGATGCGGATCTTTCCGAAGGAACTCATGTCGTATAGTCCGGCGCTTTCCCGGATCGCCATGTGTTCGCGGGCGCTGTTCTCAAACCAGTTCTGGCGTTTCCAGGAATACTGATACGCGCGATCCTGTCCTTTGTCTGCAAACCAATTCGCACGTTCCCATCCGGCCAGTTCGCCCATCACCGCACCGTGCTCCAACAAATGCCCATGGAGCGGAGTGCGCCGGATCCCCCGCGCGGTCGCCTTTTGCCGGTAAGGGAAATGATCGGCGTACAATAGCCCAAGTGTTTCCTTCGATCGTTCATACAGATAGGTCCTGTTGCCCTGAAACGGTTGCATCCGGGAGATATCGACATCCCCGAGATCAAATGGTTTCTCGCCGCTTTCCATCCAGGCGGCCAACGCCATACCAGCGCCACCTGCGGACTGGATCCCGATGGAATTAAAGCCTGCCGCGACCCAGAAATTTTCCAGTTCCGGGGCAAGACCCAGATGGTAGGCATCGTCCGGCGTAAAACTCTCAGGCCCATTGAAGAAGGTATGGATCCCCGCCTCTGCCAGCATAGGCATGCGTTCGACCGCGGCTGCAAGGATCGGTTCGAAATGATCAAAGTCTTCCGGCAACTGATCGAATTCGAATTGATCCGGGATACCGGTCATACCCCAGGGCTTGGCATTCGGCTCAAATGCACCGAGCAGCATCTTGCCGGCGTCTTCCTTGTAGTAGGCACACTCGTCCGGAACCCGAAGGACCGGCAGTTGCCCAAGGCCGTCGATCTGCTCGGTCACGATGTAGAAGTGCTCACAAGCATGCAGCGGAACGTTGACCCCTGCCATCCGGCCAACCTCATGCCCCCACATGCCGCCGCAATTGACCACCATCTCGGCTTCGACAAATCCGGCTTCACCGTCTTGCTCCCAACTGACGCCGGTGGCTCTCCGGTCTTTGACCTCTATTCCGGTCACTTTGACCCGCTCCAGGATCCTTGCGCCTTTTTGGCGCGCGCCCTTCGCCAAGGCCAATGCGATGTTTGCCGGGTCGCCCTGACCATCGAGCGGCAGGTAAACTGCTGCGGTCGCGCCACTTGTGTTGACATGCGGATAGCGCTTCTGGACGTCGCCCAGTGAAATCTCTTCAACCTCTACCCCAAACGCCCGTGCCATGGAGGCCTGACGGAGGATTTCCTCCCGGCGTTCCGCGGTGAGCGCCATGGTAATCGATCCACACCTTTTGAAGCCGGTCGACAGCCCCGTCTCATCTTCGAGAGAGCCGTAGAGCTCCTGGCTGTATTTGGCGAGACGGGTCATATTCTGGGTTGCCCGAAGCTGCGCAATCAGGCCGGCTGCGTGCCAGGTCGTACCGCTGGTGAGCTGCTTGCGTTCCAGAAGCAGGATATCGCTCCAGCCTTGCTTGGCCAGGTGGTAGGCAACTGAACACCCGATGACCCCGCCACCAATAATGACAACGCGGGCTTTTGAAGGAATGGCCATGACTTATCGTCCAAATCTGGATTGAAAAAACTAACGCTTTGAAAGAGTGAAATTCACGCTTTTAGCCTGAGATTCTGCGGATCCCAGAGTGGGCCATCCGGCTGCACCGTGACGGGAAATCTTTGTCCATAGACTTCGACTTCAAGATCCGTGCCCGCTTGGGCCAGATCCGCCCGGACCATGCCCAATGCCACGCAGGCATCCACACGGAATCCGAAAGCCGAAGACGTGGTTTCGCCGACGATGCTGCCGTTCATCCAGATGTTCGACATGTAGGGCGGGTCGATTTCCTCGCTGTCGACAAGGATAGTGACAAAGCGCTGTTTTGGACCTTGCTGTTTTTCGTTCAAGAGCGCGACTTTGCCCGGAAAGTCTTCCGCCTTATCCAGCTTCACGAACCGATCGAGGCCGGATTCCAGCAGGGTATAATCCGTGCTCAAATCGCCTTTCCAGGCTCGGTAACCTTTTTCAATCCGCAAGCTGTTGAGGGCATACATCCCAAAGGGCTTTGCACCCGCGCTGACAACCGCATTGTAAAGCGTTGGGATACTGGCCATTGGTGCGTGAATTTCCCAGCCCAGCTCCCCGGCAAAACTCACCCGGTAAAGCTCGCAGTGTGTCCCTGCAACCTCAGTCGTTTGAACGCTGAGCCAAGGCAAGTCCAGGTCGGCTGTTGTTCCGATTTTCTCGAAAAGGTCCAGGGATTTCGGCCCGGTTACGATCAGGGTCGAAAGCTCCGAAGTGATGTCGGACAGCTCAAGACTGTCTGGCAAATGTGCAGCCAGAATTTCAAAATCGTGCCACTGAGCGGATGCTGCGGTGATCAGAACAAAGTCGTCCTCGCCCTTCCGGATGATCGACATCTCCGTGTGCACCCGGCCCTTGGACGTTGGAAAATAAGCAAGCGTCATCCTTCCAACTTTCGGCAGTCCGCCAGAGATACGGCCACGCAACCAATCGGCAGCACCCGCACCTGACAGTTTGAACCTCGAAAATCCCGGAAGATCCAAAACGCCAACACCATCGCGAACGGCCAATGCTTCTTCGCGCACACGCTCGAACCAAGGGCCTTTGCGCATCCAGCTTTCTGTCGCTTCAATCGATGTGTCGTCGCCGTCTTTTGCAAACCAGTTGGCACGTTCCCAACCGTTGTAAACGCCAAATTGGGCACCGGAAGCTTTTAGTTTTTCATGCACCGGGGACAGCTTCTTGTCTCGCCCTTCCGGCCACTCATAATGAGGGTAATGCATTGCGTATTCATGGCCGTAGACCTCCATGCCCTTGGCAACGCAATAATCGTGGTCGGTATAGTCGGTGAAACGGCGTGGATCGAGGCCCCAGCAATCCCATTCGGTTTCGCCTTCGGTGATCCACTCGGTCAGGATCTTGCCAGCGCCACCGGCCTGAGCAATTCCGAACGTGAAGACACAGGCTTCAAAGGCATTTTTCACACCCGGCATCGGGCCAATTAGCGGGATGCCATCCGGTGCATAGGGGATTGGGCCGTTGATGACCTTTGAGATTCCCGACATGCCGAGCAGCGGAACACGGGCCATGGCGTCTTCGATATACCACTCCAGCCGATCAAGATCGTCGGGATAAAGCTGGAAGCTGAAGTCATCCGGCATCGGATCATCCGGCGTAACCCAATGCGCCTTGCAGTTCCTTTCATAGGGCCCAAGGTTCAGTCCGGTATTTTCCTGACGCAGGTAGTAGGACGAATCCACATCCCGGAGCAGCGGCAGTTTCCTGCCGTGCTCCTTGCTCCAGGCTGCAAGCTCGTCCATCTGTTCGGTCAACAAATACTGGTGGCTCATCACCATCATCGGTACAGTACGCCCGCCATAGGGTTTGAACCACTCCCCGACACGCTGAGCGTAATACCCTGCTGCATTGACAACATATTCGCAGCGGATCTCCCCCTTTTCAGTTTCAACGATCCACTCACCGTTTTCGCGCCGGACACCTGTCGCAGGTGTAAACCGCACCACCTTCTGGCCCATGGAGCGCGCGCCCTTTGCGAACGCCTGTGTAAGCTGTGCAGGATCCATGTCGCCATCAGTCGGGTCCCAGAAGCCACCCTCAAGATCGTGCGTCTCCATGAAGGGATAGGCGTCCTTCAGATCCGCGACCGACATCATGTTAGTTTCGATGCCTTGCCGGCGGGCCATGGAGTTCGCCCGCTCAAACTCCATCATGCGGTTTTTTGAATGCGCCAGCCGGACAGATCCGGTCACGTGATAATTGATCGGATAGTCCACCTCATCACCCAAGCGCCGGTAAAGCTCGGTGGAATAGCGCTGCATGTTCATGACCGCCCAGGAGGACGAAAACGTCGGGATGTTCCCAGCAGCGTGCCATGTGCTGCCAGCGGTGAGCTCATTCTTCTCCAGAAGGACACAATCGGTCCAACCGGCTAGCCCGAGATGATAGAGAACCGAGGCGCCGACCGCGCCTCCACCGATGATCACGACACGAGCTGTAGTGGGAAGGTCCGACATTGTTGGCTCCGGTTTGATTAGGGGTAGAGGCTCGATTAGGGCCTGGCTTCAAAGGGTTAGATTCAAGGGTCAATAAACGGGCGGTGAGATGATCCAGACGGCGATCGCCGGTTCAGAATAAGGGTTTGCCCAGCGGTACTTGTTGCCGCGAATGCGGAAGGAATCGCCCTTTCGAATGAGAAATGGTTCGCCCTCGAGCCAGATTTTCAGCTTGCCAGACACCAGAAACGCGAGTTCCTGAGTTGGCCGCATGATTTCGTCGTTGCGTTCAGACCCTGGAAGAAATGTGGAATGGATAACTTCAAAACTGTCGGTCAGGTCCGGGGACAGCAATTGCTCAACAAGTCCGGGAACCCGCTCACCGATCATCCGGCGATCGGATGCGCGAACGATTTTGCCATCTTCCTTGGGGTTTGGTCCCTGTCTTGCGCCCAAAAGCGACGGCGGCACGTCAAACACGCCGGCCATGCGATCAATATCTTCGCTCGACAGTTTCGAAATGCCGCGTTCGATCTGACTGAGCCAGCCGACCGACTTACCGAGCCGTTCGGCAAGTTCTGCTAACGTCAACCCTTTTGTCTTGCGAAGTGCGCGTAAATCCGCACCCAAATTGGCCATGACCGCCTCGCCAGCGTGAAATAATTTCTGAAAATTTCACACAGAAAATGAAAAAAGGAAAGTTTTTTTCACGACATCTGTTGTCGAATTGCGACATGTCAATGAGTTTGAGAGAACAAACATTCGCTATGCGATGAGTTTTTGCGTCTCGGCTGCGATCGTTTTCTCTTCTTCGGCCTTTACGATCCAGATCGGAACGGCTGAGCCAGACACATCAATGCGGGACCTGTTGCTCTGATTGGACTGCGGATCGCAGGTCGCACCAAGAAATCCCAATCCAGAAATGATCTTCTGGCGCACAACAGCATCGTTTTCACCAATGCCACCGGTGAACGCAATTCCATCCAATCCGCCCATTGCCGCAATCATCGATCCGGCATGGCGAACAGCCCAATAGCAGAAATGCTCGACCGCAAAACGAGACGCGTCTGTCTCTGCCGCATGCAGGGCGCGCATGTCGGACGATCCCCCAAGACCTAAGAGACCGCTCTTTTTGTTCAAGAGCTCTTTAGTGTCTTCAATTCCGTTTTCTTCGGCCAACCGCAAGACCAGATTGCCATCAACACTCCCGGTCCGGGTGCCCATGGTGAGACCTTCCAGAGGCGAATACCCCATCGTCGTTGCCACGGATTGTCCGGACTTGATCGCACACAGGCTTGCACCGTTGCCAAGGTGAAAGGCCAGCAGTCGGTTCGGCGCATCGACATGCACGTCTTTAGCCAGTGTCCTGACAAGCCCCTGATAGGAAATGCCGTGAAAACCGTAACGCCTTAGTGTTTCCAGCTCCGGCCGATCGGGCAAGGCATATCGGCGGGCCACATCCGGGTTTGACGCATGAAATGCCGTATCGAAACAGGCTACTTGCACCAGGTCCGGCGCCAAATCTTTGAGGGCTAGGATGGCAGCCAGATTATGCGGATTGTGTAAGGGGGCCAGATCATTGCAACGCTCGATCTCGGCAATGACTTGCCCATCTACACGGATAGCCGATTGAAGCACCGGACCGCCATGGACAACGCGGTGACCAGCACCGGTGAGGTCCGCAATGTCAACTCCAGCGGACCGGATGACATCCAAGATCGCGCTGAGCGCAGCGTTATGATCCGGCAGGACTGCCGTTGTCTCTTCAGATTTCGATGTCTTGGATGAGACTTTCAAACGCGAAACGCCACCGATTTCAGTGGCGCTTCCCGAGAGCGTTTCATCCAGGCTTTCATCGAAGAGAGCGAACTTGATGGACGAGGATCCGGAGTTCAGAACAAGGATACCGCCCATCAATCAATTCCCTTCCAAGGACTTTACTGCGGCCGCATATCTGCCGGATCGATTCCGGCAACAACAACCGGTTTCTTCATGGCATCGCGCCGGAATGGCTCGCCAAGTTCCTGATTGATCAGAACTTCAACCAGCGTGGTCTTGCCGTTTTCCATCTGGTCTTTGACCGCCGCATCGAGCTTTTCGGTCAGCTCGTCCATGGTGCGGGCAACTTCACCTTGAAGGCCGCACGCCTTTGCAATGGCTGCATAGCTGACATTGTCGTCGAGTTCGGTGCCGACGAAATTGTCGTCATACCAAAGCGTGGAGTTCCGCTTCTCCGCCCCCCACTGGTAGTTGCGGAAGACAACCATGGTGATTGCCGGCCATTCGCTGCGGCCAATGGCGGTCAACTCTGTAACAGCAATGCCAAAGGCTCCGTCGCCCGCAAACCCAACCACCGGGGTATCCGGACAGCCAATTTTTGCACCAACGATCGCCGGAAGGCCGTAACCGCAGGGACCGAACAACCCGGGCGCAAGGTATTTCCGGCCCTCCTCAAAACTTGGGTACGCATTACCGATGGCGCAGTTATTGCCAATATCAGAGCTGATGATCGCTTGACGCGGCAAAGCGGACTGAATGGCCCGCCACGCCTTGCGCGGGCTGAGCCAATCCGGCTTTGCGGCACGAGCGCGCTCGTTCCAGCTCGTACCCGGATCGTCGTCCTCATGGTCCATGGACGACAGCTGCTGCGCCCAGCGGGATTTCGTCTGCGCAATCTCGTGCTTGCGCTCCTCCCGCCCGGCATCACCTGCGTTGGGAGCCAGCTTTGAAAGGAGGGACTGGGAGACTTTCTTTGCATCTCCGACAATACCAACGCTCACCGGCTTGGTCAGACCAATCCGATCGGGATTGATATCCACCTGAATGATCTTGGCATTTTTCGGCCAGTAGTCGATGCCATAACCCGGCAAGGTCGAGAACGGATTGAGGCGCGTACCAAGGGCTAGAACGACATCGGCCTTGGCGATCAGTTCCATGCCGGCCTTTGAACCGTTGTACCCGAGTGGTCCGGCAAACAGGCGGTGCGAGCCGGGGAACGCATCATTGTGCTGATAGCCGCAACACACAGGCGCATCCAGGCGTTCCGCAAGTGCGATCGTATCGTCGATTGCATCGGCCAGAACAACGCCGGCACCGTTGAGGATGACCGGATGCTTGGCGCTGCTGAGCAGGTCCGCGGCTTCCTGAATGGCTGTATCACCACCGGATGGGCGCTCAAAATCCACAATCGGCGGAAGGTCAATATCGATCACCTGCGTCCAGAAATCGCGCGGCATGTTGATCTGGGCCGGCGCGCTGGCACGTTTTGCCTGAAGGATGACACGGTTCAGAACTTCGGCAACGCGGGATGCGTCGCGGACCTCTTCTTGATAGGCGACCATGTCCTTGAACAGAGCCATCTGCTCAACTTCCTGAAAGCCGCCCTGCCCCAAAGTCTTATTGGCGGCCTGCGGCGTAACAAGAAGCAAGGGCGTGTGGTTCCAGTAGGCAGTTTTCACTGCCGTTACGAAGTTTGTGATACCCGGTCCGTTCTGGGCAATCATCATGCTGAGTTTGCCTGTCGCCCGGGTATAGCCATCGGCCATCATCCCGCCCGAGCCTTCGTGCGCGCAATCCCAGAACGTAATCCCCGCCTTTGGAAACAGGTCGGAGATTGGCATGAAAGCAGAGCCGATAATCCCGAAAGCATGCTCAATCCCATGCCGTTGCAGGACTTTTACGAAGGCTTCCTCTGTCGTCATTTTCATTTGAAACGCACTCCCTCACCCGCTCGCTATACAGGTACACGATTAACTGGAAATGATTTCATGCCGCGCTGCGATGAGAGGTCTTAGGGCCAGATTAATTCACTCGGTATATCCAGATACTAAGGCGATGACATCGCCCTACCGGATTACATCCGCGATCCGTTGAATCCCCTCCGGAATGCGCGCGGAGGGAATGGATGAATAAGCGAGACGATAAAACTGATGATTGTCGTCTTCGCGTCCGAAAAACGCTCTACCCTGATCGATCACGACCCCACTCTTGCGAAGTTTGAGTGCCAACTCGCTGGTGTTGACGCCCTCAGGCGCGCGCATCCAGAAGCTTGATCCACCATGACTGCCACCGCTGGCAATTTGCAGGCCGTGGTCCCGAATTGCTTTATCCATGACGGAGCGTCTGCGCCGGTAAGCCTGCCCCATCCGGTTCACCATGGCATCATGATATCCAAGAGACAGAAAGTAAGCCGTCGTCCTCTGAATGTGACCGGGTGGATGCCTGAGCACCAACGCCCGCAGCGACCGTGCTTCCTGGATCAAGGGTTTGGCGGCGACGATATACCCAAGGCGCAATCCCGGGAACAAAGACTTTGAAAACGAGCCCACGTAAATAACGCTCCCCGCCCGGTCGAGGGACTTGAGCGCAGGCGTCGGCGCTTTTTGGAATGCCATTTCGAATTCGTAGTCATCCTCTACGATCACAAACCCTTCTTCCACGGAGCGGTTCAGCAAGGCGCGGCGGCGGTCAATCGGCATGGTTGTATTAGTCGGGCATTGGTGGCTGGCCGTGGTGAAAACCACTTGGCAATTACCAGGAATGTCATCCGGAGGGAGACCATCGTCATCGACCCGCACCTCCGTAATCTGGCAACCTGTTTGATCGAGAATGTCGCGTAGTCCCGGATAACATGGGTTTTCGATGGCCGCGACGCGATCCTTGTTCAACAAGACCTGAGCACAAAGCCACAGCGCATTCTGCGCCCCCATCGTCACAAGGATTTCATCTTGCTGCGCGGAAATCCCGCGGCGCGGCAAAATGTTTCTCACGATGTATTCGATCAGTTTGGGGTCGTCCTGTTCATACGGATCGGCCGTCATGCTCTCAAAGTTCTTCCGGCCCAACGCCTCCAATGCACACCGGCGCCAGTTATCATGATCGAACAGGCGCGCATCCGGCTGGCCATAAATGAAGGGGTACGGGTAATCGCGCCAATCCGATGGACGCACCAGGCTGGAGCGGTAGGAATACCGGGAGCTGACCATTTCGTCCCAGGCCACCGCGTCCTGCCGATCTCCCTCCGACTGATTGAGCATCGGTGGTGGTGGCGCGCTCTCAGAAACGAAGTAACCCGATCGCCCCCTCGATGTCAGGTAGTCGTTGGCGACCAATTCAGCATAGGCCAGGGTGACCGTGATGCGGCTGACCCCGAGCCACTCAGCCAGCTTCCGGCTGGACGGCATACGTTCACCGGGAAGGAACCGGCCCGACAACACGCCTTGGCTGACCAGGTGCTGGATCTGTTGCTGGAGGGTGCCTTCAAACTTGGGGTCCAAATGAAACTGTTCGGATTTGATCGCCACGTCTGGATCCATTGTAGATATCAACTGGACCGACAGACTGTCATCAAAGCGGCAATTGTCCAACACCTTCTGAGCAAAAAAGCATCGAGCCCTGCTTCAGTGAGTGCGATCCATGCCGCACACCGAAACAGGGCCCGAAGTAAATCTTGGTTTTCTGACGGGTTAACCGCCGAAATCGTCCAACATGATGTCTTCGCGATCAACGCCAAGATCGAGCAGCATGTTGATGACAGACTGGTTCATGATGGGAGGACCACACATGTAGAACTCACAGTCCTCAGGCGCCGGGTGGTCTTTCAGGTACTCGTCGTAGAGCACATTGTGAATGAACCCGGTGTAGCCTTTCCAGTCGTCTTCCGGCAACGCGTCAGACAGTGCCACATGCCACTCAAAGTTCTCGTTCTCACGTTCCAACATGTCGAAGTCTTCGACATAAAACATTTCACGCTTGGAGCGCGCGCCGTACCAGAAAGTGACCTTTCGATTAGTTTTGATCCGGCGCAGTTGATCGAAAATATGCGAGCGCATCGGCGCCATGCCGGCACCACCGCCAACGAAAACCATTTCCTTCTTGGTGTCGCGCGCAAAGAACTCACCAAACGGGCCTGAGATCGTGACTTCGTCGCCCGGCTTCAAGTTGAAGATGTACGAAGACATCTTGCCGGCTGGAATTCCCTGGGACCCGGGAGGTGGCGACGCAATCCGGACGTTGAGCATCACGATGCCCTTTTCTTCCGGATAGTTGGCCATGGAGTAGGCCCGCTCAACCGGCTCGGCAACTTTCGAGCTTACGTCCCAAATTTTGAAGCGGTCCCAATCCTCATGGTACTCTTCGCCGACATCGAACTCCTTGTAGGAAAGCTCATAAGGCGGGCATTCTATTTGGATATAACCACCGGCGCGGAAGTTAACGTCCTCGCCTTCTGGCAGTTCCAGGACCAGTTCCTTGATAAAGGTCGCCACGTTGTCGTTCGAGCGCACCTTGCAGCGCCATTTTTTGACGCCGAAGACCTCTTCAGGAACCTCGATTTCCATGTCCTGCTTGACGGCAACCTGACAGGACAAGCGGTCACCGCAAGCCGCTTCCCGCTTGGTGATGTGGCCTTCTTCCGTTGGGAGGATTGAACCGCCGCCGGAAAAGATCTTCACCCGGCACTGGGCACAGGTACCACCGCCGCCGCACGCAGACGGAACAAAGAGTTTTTGTTCGGCAAGTGTCTGTAGCAACTTGCCACCCGCTGGCACCGAAATCGTCTTCTCGCCGTTGATGGAAATGTTGACATTGCCCATCGACACCAGCCTCGAGCGGGCGGCGAGAATGATCGTGACCAGCGCCAGAACGATCAGGGTAAAGAGAAGTATGCCTAGTCCAAATGTGGCCACAGGGCGCTCCCGTTACAGTTTGACGCCGCTGAAGGACATGAAAGCAAGCGCCATCAAGCCAGCGGTGATAAATGTGATGCCCAGGCCCTGCAGGCCGTCCGGGATATCGGAGTATTTCAGCTTCTCCCGCACACCAGCCATGGCCGTAATCGCCAAAGCCCAGCCAAAGCCGGAAGACAAACCGTAGGTCACGGATTCGCCGAAATTGTAGTCCCGCTCCACCATGAACAGGGATCCGCCTAGGATCGCACAGTTCACCGTGATCAACGGCAGGAAGACGCCAAGCGCGTTGTAGAGCGGCGGAAAGTACTTATCGAGCACCATCTCCAGGATCTGAACCAGAGCTGCAATCACGCCGATGTATGAAATGAGCCCAAGGAAGGTCAGATCTACATTGCTAAAACCGGCCCAAGCCAAGGCGCCGGGGGCCAGGAGATAGGTCAGGATCAGGTTGTTTGCCGGCACTGTGATCGCCTGAACGATCATGACCGAAATTCCAAGGCCAATCGCAGTTGAGATCTTCTTCGAAACAGCGATGAAGGTGCACATGCCCAGGAAGAAGGACAGCGCCAGGTTCTCAACAAAGATGGCCTTTACGGCGAGTGAAAGCATATGTTCCATCAGTGCGCATCCACCGTTTGGATCTTGTACTCGCGCTCTTCAACCTGCTCTGGCTTCCAGGACCGGAACGCCCAGATGATAAGGCCGATAATGAAGAAAGCGGATGGCGGCAGAAGCAGCATGCCGTTCGGGACATACCAACCACCGTTGTTGACGGTCTCGAAAATCGTGATCCCAAACAGGCTGCCGGCACCGAACAGCTCGCGAATAACACCAACCAGCATCAGGATAAGGCCATATCCGAGACCATTGCCTGCACCGTCAATGAAGGAGGCAATCGGCGGGTTCTTCATGGCAAACGCCTCTGCACGGCCCATCACAATACAGTTGGTGATGATCAGGCCCACGAAGACCGAGAGAGTTTTCGAAATCTCGTAGAGATACGCCTTCAGCACCTGATCAACGAGAATCACGAGAGATGCAATGATGACCATCTGCACAATGATCCGGATGGCTCCTGGAATGTGATTGCGCAGCATCGAGATGAACATTGAGGAGAATGCCGTAACGAATATCACCGCAAGTGACATGACAAACGCCACCTGCAACGAAGATGTCACAGCAAGGGCTGAGCAGATCCCGAGAACCTGAAGGGTAATCGGGTTGTTATCGACCAGCGGATCGATAAGCATGCTTCTCTTGGTTTGCGCCATCAGATCTCTCCTGCTTTCAGATTTTCCAGGAAGGGTGCAAATCCGGCCTCGCCCATCCAGAACCGTACCAGG
Organism: Roseibium sp.; assembly: GCF_965276855.1. Lineage (GTDB taxonomy): Bacteria > Pseudomonadota > Alphaproteobacteria > Rhizobiales > Stappiaceae > Roseibium. The sequence goes on along the minus strand of NZ_OZ255700.1, from coordinate 3,589,968 downwards.
TTGTCGACACCAACCGTCGTCAGAGTTGCGCCTGCCAGCGCATCGACATGATACTCTTCGCCTTGTGGCGGAACGGTCTTGGCGACAGTGATCAGCAGATCTCCACTGTCATCGGAAAGTTTCTTGCCGTTCCACTGCGATTTCCAGCGCGGGTTATCAACCTCGGCTCCGAGGCCCGGGGTCTCACCGTGGCTGTAGAACTGGAGACCAAAGATGTCATTGCCGTTTTCTTCCAGGGCAATGAACCCGTAGAGCGTAGACCAAAGTCCGTAGCCATGGATCGGCAGAATGACTTTGTCGAGACTGCCATCGTCATTCCGCAGCAGATAAACAGTGACGTATTTTGATTGCCGTCCAATGGAAGCCGGGTCGTCCGTCAAAGCAATCGAGGTTTCCGGATCATCTGCTGCAGCGCGATCATCGAAGGTTGCCGGATCAAACTTGTCGGTGAATTTTCCGGTCGCAATCTCAAGAACCTGCGGCTCAAACACCTCAAATGCCTCAGCGACATTCGACCCGGGTTCGTAAAGACCGGCAACCTGAAGGATATTGATCTGCTTATCCTTCAGTTTGTTGACTTCCTGCAGAGGGCGCAGAGAGACAGCCGCCGCAGACACCACCATGGACGCCACCAGACAGATCGACACGGCCACGAAGATGGTCTTCGGGACAGAATCCACCGGCAGATCAAGGAACCGGCGGATGAAGCCTTTGTTTTCTTTATCTTCAGGCATGTCGCTTCGCCCTGCGCTTGATGTTTGCCTGCACTACGAAATAATCGATCAGCGGTGCAAAAACGTTACCGAACAAAATCGCCAGCATCATTCCTTCCGGGAAGGCTGGATTGATAACGCGGATCATCACAACCATCACACCGATCAAGGCACCATAGATGTAGCGGCCAAGATTGGTGTGCGACGCTGAAACCGGCTCTGTGACCATGAAGGCCAAACCAAACGCGTAGCCGCCAATCACCAGATGCCAATACCAAGGCATTGCAAACATCGGGTTGGTGTCGGAGCCAATCAGATTGAGCAGCGTCGAGAATGCGATCATACCAACCAGGCAGCCGACCACCAACCGCCAGTTGGCGATCTTTGTGATCAAAAGGAAGCCAAGTCCGATGAAGCACGCCAATGCCGAGACCTCACCGATGCTGCCCTGTATCGTGCCGAGGAACGCATCCATCCAGCTCACCCCGTGAGCTGCCAACTGCTGGTAACCGTCCGATGCACCAACCGACAAAGCGGTCGCACCCGAGAACCCATCAACCGGTGTCCAGATGGTGTCGCCGGACATTTGCGCCGGGTACGCAAAGTACAGGAATGCGCGGCCTGTCAGCGCCGGGTTCAGAAAGTTCTTGCCTGTTCCACCGAAAACCTCTTTGCCGATCACAACACCAAAGGCGATGCCCAGTGCGACCTGCCACAGCGGTGCAGACGGCGGCAAGATCAGCGCATAAAGCATGGAAGTCACGAGGAATCCCTCGTTCACTTCGTGACCGCGCACCGTTGCAAAGATCACTTCGCAAATGCCGCCGACGACCAGCGTCGTAATGTAAATCGGGAGGAAATAGAGTGCCCCATGCAGGATATTGGCAAGCGGGTTGGCAGGGTTGAACCCGATCCCCAGCGCCTCAATGATCCATGCACGCCAGCCAGATGCCCCATATGTGGCAATTGCTGAATTGACCTGGAAGCCGACGTTGTAAAGACCCACCAGAATACAAGGGATCGTCGCGATGACCACGTAGGTCATGATCCGCTTCATATCGATGTAGGAGCGCGCGTGCGGCGCGGCTGTCGTTACGGTCTTTGGGGTATAGAGAAAGCTCTCTACCATTTCATAAATGGGGAAGAATTTCTCGTACTTGCCGCCCTTGACGAAATTTGGCTCGATGCGGTCGAAGAAGTTGCGCAGACCCAAGGCCTAGCCCTCCTTTTCGATTTTGGTGAGGCAATCGCGAAGCGCCATGCCATATTCATACTTGGCTGGACAAGCAAAGCCCACCAGACCCAAATCTTCTTCATCCAGTTCCAGCGCCCCAAGGGCCTGTGCCTGATCTGTATCCATAACCAGCAGGGAACGCAAAAGCTGGGTGGGTAGAAAATCCTGCGGCATCAATTCCTCAAAGGTGCCAATGGGCACCATAGCGCGCCGTCCACCGTTCAAATTGGACGTCAATGCGTAGAGTTTCTTTGAGAAAGCTGAGCCCAAGACAGGTTGGAGTGCAAACTTGGACGGCATTGGCCGGATCCAGCCCATCGGGATCTGTTTGTGATCTTCCTCAATCAGGGTCATCTGCCGTGTATAGCGTCCTAGATAGGCACTTACGCCCTCCCCCAGTCGGCCGCTCAGCACCGATCCGGAGATCATTCGAACCGGAACATCGCCTGAAATTTCACCGTTACTCAATTCGGTCATTGAAGCACCGGAGATAGTGCGGATCAAACGTGGCCTGGTGCACAGCGGTCCCGACAAGGCAATGATTCTGGAGGAGTCCAGCTTACCGGTTTCCAGAAGACGTCCGATCGCGATGACGTCCTGGTATCCAATGGTCCAGACCGTCTTTTCTGCGCTTGCCGTGTCCAAGAAGTGAATATGCGTTCCTGCAAGTCCGGCGGGATGCGGGCCGGAAAACCCGGCGACTTCGATGCCTGGCATCGTGAGGCCCGGAATGTTGGCTCCGGTTTCACAGCACAGATAGGTCTTGCCCGAACTTAACGTTGCAACCGCGGCAAGGCCTTTTTCAAACGCTTCAGCCTGGTCCGCGATCACGATCGTCGGATCGGCGGTCAATGGCTCCGTGTCCATGGCTGTCACGAAAATGGCAGCAGGACGCGATTCCGGGTCAGGAACTTTCGAATAGGGACGCGTGCGGAATGATGTCCAAAGCCCGGATGCACACAGACGTTCTGTCAGACCTTCCGGCGTTGCGGCATCACCAATGTCTGAGAAGTCAACCGGACCGGCAGCTGTCTCATCAACTTCGATTTCGACGCTGATGAGAATACGGCGTGCACCGCGGTTAACTGCCTTCACCCGGCCAGAAACCGGAGCCGTGACCATGACGTCAGGCGTGTCCTTGTGGAAGAAAACAGGCGCACCCGCCCCGACCGCGTCACCTTCTTGAACGAGCAGACGAGGCTTCAATCCGATATAGTCTGCCGCAATGACTGCAGCGTTCTGGATCTTGTCCTTTGCGTCAATTTCTTGAACCGGCGCTCCCGTGATGGGTAGATCAAGACCTTTTTTCAGCTTAAAACTTTGCACGCATCCGGCCTCCAGAATTCGTTAGGGCGCCATATGCTATGTTTTCACGAGTTGAAAAAGCATTTTTTTGCCCTAGTCGTCCATTTTTTTGTTGAATCGGTCCTGAAAACCAATGAAAAGCGCCGCAGAACGCGCGACACTTTTCGCACATGATCAATCGGAGATGCATACCGTGCCAAACAATATCGTATTTTCCCGGCGCAGCTTCATCCTGATGTCGCTGACCTTGGCGGCCTGTAAAGGTGGATCGGATGTCGTTGAGCTTTCCGGCTCCACGATGGGAACCAACTACACAGTTACCGGGGTTGATCATAATCGGAATGTTGACCCGGCAGCGCTTAAGAAAGCGTTGGAGGCAAGCTTGGCTCAGGTCAATGCCCAAATGTCCAACTGGGACGCATCCTCGGAAGTTTCACGCTTCAATGCGTTTCGCTCCACCGCGCCGGTCACAGTCTCCGAAGGATTTGCGGAAGTTGTCCGCGTTTCTCGTGAGATCAACGCTGCCAGTGCCGGCCAGTTCGACATCACACTTGGCCCAGTAATCGAAGCCTGGGGATTTGGTTCCAAAGGCGGAGGCCGCCCGGCAACAGCTGAAGCAAACGCTTTGGCAGCCGCGCGCAAAGTTTCCGGCCAAACAGATGGCCTCAAAGTTGACGGAACGCAAATCAGCAAGAGCCATCCGGAAGCCGAAATCTACCTGCCATCCATCGGCAAGGGGTTCGGCGTCGACCAGATGGCCAAGGTTGTTGCCTCCTTTGGCATCAGCGATTTCATGGTCGAAATCGGCGGCGACCTCTATGTTTCCGGGCGCAACGCTGACAGCATGGATTGGCAAATCGGAATCGAAACGCCGACCGCTTACACCCGTTCCGCATACCAGGTAGCCAGCGTCACCAACATGGGCATGGCGACATCCGGCGACTACAGAAACTATTTTGAACGCGACGGCGAGCGGTTCTCCCACATCATCGATGCGCACACCGGAGCACCGATCACCCACAAGACGGCATCCGCAACGGTACTTGCTGAAAACACAATGCTTGCGGACGCCTGGTCCACCGCCATGTTGGTGCTCGGAACCGAGCGTGGTTTGGAAATCGCGAATCAACGTGATATTGCTGTTCTGTTCATTGATCGCAGCACCGATGCGGAAAACGGCTTCGCCTCAGTCGCCAGCGACAAGTTCAAGCAACTTCAGGCCTGATAACCGAATCAAAGGGTGTCCATCGTGGAAACGTTTGTTCTGGCTTTCGCGCTGTTCTTGACCATCATCCTTGGTATGGCGATAGGCGTGATTTTTTCTGGCAGAACAATCAAGGGAAGCTGCGGTGGATTGAATGCAATTTCCGGCGCAGACCATTGCATGGTCTGCAAAAAGGAAATCGATCCGGATAGCCCGCTCCGCGACCGCCTGCAGTGCCCACGCGCGCGCAAGCAACTTGCTGAAATGGAAGGCTAACCGGCAGATTCCGCCGGTGCCCATGATCTACTGTACCGGAATAAAGGCGACCAACGCCAAACATCCACCGGCAGCAAGACCGTAGGCCCACAACTGCCAGCTCGGTCCTTCCTTCACCCAAACCCGCCGATATTGGTACCCGGAAAAGCACGCGATGACGAAGATGATCGTCGCGACCAGCGGCGTAAGCGTGAAGTCAGCCAATTTCTAGAGTTCCTTAAACCGCTGAGTTTCGGGTAAGCTGTTCGTCCATGTCATACTTGGACATAGCAACAGGGAGCGATATTCATGCCGAGCTCTTATCAGGCCCCGAGCCGAAAAGACAAGATTCAAGAAAAGACACACAGCCAGACCCCTGTAACCAATGCGTCGGCAGAAACCGCGACCGTCGGCAAGATTTTGGAGTCCAAAGGCAAGGACGTATTTTCCCTGAGGCCCCAAAACACACTTCATGAAGCTGTTGTACAGCTGAAAGAAAAGCGGATTGGCGCCTTGATCGTCAAAGATGCTGCCGGAAAGCTCCAAGGCATCTTGTCTGAACGGGACATCGTGCGGCGTCTTGCAGAGACACCCGGTCAAACACTTTCGCAGAAAGTCGAAGACATCATGACCCGGGACGTAAAAACCTGCTCCCCGGAAGACCGATTGATTTCAGTTCTTCAAACCATGACCAAAGGCAAATTCCGGCACATGCCGGTGGTCAACGGCGATATTGTCGTCGGGATCGTGACGATCGGCGATGTGGTCAATTACCGGCTGCAGGAACTTGAGTACGAATCACTTCAGCTCAAGCAGCTGATCGTCGGCTAACGCTCTTGAAAAAGGCCTCGCGGGGACGTCAAGTCCCGCGAGGCTGATCTGTCGAATGAACAAGCTCTCGATTCTGTCAGAGCTTTCGAACCGGCTTAGGCCGGCATTTTAATTTTACGCAGGTAAGGCAGAACCGCATCAAACGTACCGAACTTTGCCTTCGCGTCTTCATCGCTCACGCTCGGCGGAATGATTACATCCTGGCCAACTTCCCAATTCGCCGGCGTAGCAACACCTTTCGCAGACGTTTGTAGCGCGTCGAGCGCGCGCAGAACTTCGGCAAAGTTCCGGCCGACAGTCATCGGATAGGTCATGGACAGCTTCAACTGCTTGTCCGGACCGATAATGAAAACGGAGCGCACAGTTGCGCTGTCAGCCGGTGTCCGGCCATCCGGCAGGTAAGCTTCAGCCGGCAGCATATCGAACGCTTTCGAGACTGCCAGACCTTCATCGGCAATAATCGGGAAGCCGGCGGCCGCGCCGCCGACTTTCTCAATATCCGTCTTCCATTTCTTGTGATCTTCCGCACTGTCCACGGAAACACCGATGACCTTCGTGCCACGCTTTTCCCACTCAGCCGCCAGCTGCGCTACAGCACCAAATTCAGTGGTGCAAACCGGTGTAAAGTCTTTCGGGTGGCTGAAAAGGATAGCCCAGCTGTCGCCAATCCAGTCGTGAAATGTGATTTGCCCCTGATCCGTTTCAGCGGTGAAATTCGGAACAACATCATTGATACGAAGTGACATGACAAAGGTGTCCTTTCAGCAGAAAACTAAAACATAGCCATCAGCGAGACGGGGCTGAGGCCGCTCTGTGTTACGCCTATGTAAGCGGGAAGACAAACAGAACAATGAGATGGCTTCAAGCTTTCGGCAAAAACTGAAGCAGCGACTTTTTCGCACCCTCGATATGAGCCTTGGTCAACTCGGCCGCCGTGTCAGCCTCACCGCTCTCACAAGCATCAAGAATGGCGAAATGCTCCCGGCCGGCTCGCTCCATCCCATTGCTCATGACAAGTTGAGCCCGGATCTGCCGCTCAACCCGATCGATCGCATTTCCGGCAACTTCCAGGAAGTAACTGAGATTGCTCGCGCTATAGAGCGTCTCATGAAAATCTCTGTTCAGGTTGCCCCATTCCATCGGGTCTTTGGACTCTGAAAATGCGGAACACTTCGCGCGCGCTTGGTCCAGCACTTCTTTGGACATCCTCGGCACAGCGTTCTTGATGATCTCGGGTTCCACAAGTGCTCGAAGGTTGAAGATTTCTTCGACCTCCTCCGGCGACAAACCAGCCACCACCGCACCTTTGTAGCGCTGCGTTTTGACCAGGCCCTGTTCCTCAAGACGTGAGATCGCTTCGCGGACAGGGATCCGGCTCGTGTTGAAAAGGCGCGCGATTTCATCCTGGCGAAGGGGTTCACCCTCTTCGAGCTGCCCTTCGATAATGGCATTCCGCAAAGCATCAAAGACAATCGACGAGGCCGATGCTGTGGCGGAAATATCCATTGATTTCAGTTTCATACCAACGCCTCTCCATTCCCTGCCTTTTTTAATCGAACGCCCCGGCCCGGTACAGCAGGAACTTTTTTGAATATTTTATATTGAATATTGGATCCAATTTGGATTATCAATTTGGCGCTGACCAAAAATCTTCGAAAAGAAGAGGGGAAAATCATGTTCAGGAATTTCACGGCCGCCGCGCTGTTCTCACTCGCAGCCGCGCTTCCAACCCAGGCAGATACGCTCGATGATGTCGTCGATCGCGGGGAGCTGCGCTGCGGCGTTGTGCTCGACTTTCCGCCAATCGGGTATCGGGACGCAAACAACGAACCAGCTGGCTTTGACGTCGACTACTGCAAAGACCTCGCCGCCGCGCTAGAGGTCGAGGCAACCATTTATCCGGTCACCTGGGCCGAGCGCCTGCCAGTTATCGTGACGGGCCGGGCCGATGTTGTCTTTGGGGCAACATCCGACAGTTTGGCGCGCGCACGCACCGTTGGCTTCACAATTCCCTACGCGATCTACTACGCGCAAGGCGTCGTCAACACTGACAGCGGCATCGAATCCTTTGAAGATATCCGTGGCAAGCGTGTTGCGGGTGCCATCGGCACCGTCCCGGAACAAGAATGGCTGAAAATCGCAGAGGAATGGGGTGAAGAGCACCTCTACCAGGGCTATCAGTCCGAAAACGAAGTCTTCCTCGCCGTCGCACAGGGCAAGGCTGACATTGGCATCACGACAAATACGGCCGTAAAGCCAATCACCGAACAATATGACACCGTTCTTGCGGGGCCGCGCATGCCCTGGACCACAGACTACACATCGGTTGTCGGCAAGCGCGAAGACGTGACCTGGCTGAACTTCCTCAACCTCTTTGTCACGCACCAAGTCCGCTCCGGCCGTTATGAGGAGCTCTGGGGCAAATATGTCGGCGGTGAAGCGCCTGAACTGCGCATCCCGGGCGTCATGTACTGACGCCCTGTAGGGCATACCGCCTCTCCCACCGCGGCATGCCCTGCAACCTTGTTCCAGAAAGCACTCGCGGCCTTTGACCCGATCGCTTCGCAAAACCTCAATCCGCAGAACACCAGCCCACTTTGCGCTGGTTCTGCCGGAGCATCCTGAGAATGTTTGACTACAATTTCCATTGGCGGCCGGTGATGAAAAGCCTGCCCGATCTTCTGGAAGCGGGCCTGCTCACGCTGCAAGTCGCCACGCTTTCGATGATCATCGGCATCATCATCGGCCTTGCCTTGGCGCTCATTCGCCTGCACTTGCACGGACCGCTTCATTGGTTCGCATCGGCGTGGATCGAGTTGGCCCGCAACACCCCTGCCCTGTTCCAACTGTTCTTTTTCGGGTTCGGGCTTGGCGCGTTCGGTTTGCACCTGTCGCCGTTCACCATCGTTCTGGCCGGTCTCAGCTTCAATTGCGCCGGATACCTTGCTGAGAATTTTCGCGGCGGGTTTCAGTCGGTCCCCGACACGCAACTGCGCGCGGCGCGCAGTCTCGGCATGTCCGCTTGGCAGGCCTACACCCGGATCATCATCCCGCAAGTGTTCCGCATCGTGTACCACCCGCTCACCAACCAGCTGGTCTGGGCTGTGTTGATGTCTTCGCTCGGCATGCTTGTCGGTTTTCGTGAGCTAAGCGGCGAAACCCAATTCTTCGCCAGCCGGACCTTCCGCATCTTCGAATATTTCGCCGTGACCGCGATCATCTACTACTTGATCGTCAAGGTCATCCTCGGGGCATCCCGGCTCCTCGCCTGGCGTTTGTTCCGGTACTGAGGAGGCTGATATGCAACAATCCATAAGTTTCTTCAGTGGTTTTGGTATCAACGACCTGTGGTTCCTGGGCGAAGCAGCCCTCCGGACCCTCTGGATTTCCGCAGTCTCGATATCCGCCGGCACGGTTCTTGGAATTCTCTTCGGCTGGATCCTCTACGAGACGAAATTCCTCGGCGCTGTCACCCTCGCCCCGGTTCTTGATATCTTCCGCTCCATTCCACTGATCATCCAGCTGGTTCTCTTCTACAATTTCGCTCCGATCATCGGACTGGATTTTGGTCCGTTCGGTTCCGGCGTTGCCGTGTTGACGATCTACACGGCGTCGCTTGTTGCGAACGTTGCCCGCGGCGGCATCGAGGCCGTCGGAAAACCGATGCGCCGGGCGGCCCGTTCACTCGGCATGAGCTACTGGCAGGACATGCGCCATGTGGTTCTCCCGATCGGTGGCCGTGCCGTTTTCCCCTCGTGGGTAGGTGTTGCTCTCGGTGTGATGAAGGACAGCGCGTTGGTCTCTGTCCTTGGCTATGTCGAACTCCTGAAAGCCAGCCAGATCCTCATCACAAGGACACAGGAACCCTTCCTGATCCTCGCTATCGCTGGCGCGTTCTACTTCGCGCTGTCCTATCCGATCTCGCGCTATGCCGCACAACTGGAAAAAAGGTGGGCCCAATGATCGAGATTCGCGGTCTTGAGAAATACTTCGGCGCGCTTCAGGTCCTCAAAGGCATCGACATTGACGTTGCAAAGGGCGAAGTTTTGTCTGTCATTGGAGCATCAGGCTCCGGCAAATCGACGCTGCTCTATTGCATCAATGGCCTCGAACCAATCCAAAAAGGATCTGTTGTTGTCGACGGAACCGATGTCCATGACAAAGCGACCGACATCAACAAACTGCGCCAGAAACTCGGCATGGTGTTTCAGCAATGGAACAGCTTCCCGCATCTAACAGCGCTGGAAAATGTCGCTCTGTCGCCTCGGATTGTAAAAGGCAAGTCGCGGACGGATGCCCAAGGAATTGCCGAACAGCAGCTTAAACATGTTGGATTGGCAGACAAGCTCAATGTCTATCCGAATGCATTATCGGGCGGGCAGCAGCAGCGGCTCGCCATCGCACGCGCCCTTGCGATGGAACCAACCTACATGTTGTTCGATGAGGCTACATCGGCACTCGATCCGGAACTGGTTGGCGAAGTTCTCGATACCATGCGCCTGCTCGCCGAAGAAGGCATGACGATGATCTGCGTGACCCACGAAATGGGCTTCGCGCGTGATGTCTCCGATCGGGTCGCCTATTTTCATCACGGCGTCATGGAAGAGATTGGCCCTCCAGGTCAGGTCTTTGGTGATCCGCAGTCCGAGCACACGCGCAAGTTCCTGTCCAACGTCCGCTAAACAGCACTGTTTCAAAATTCGGCCCCAACGGTTTACGCTCAGAATTTCCGGCGGCCGTCCGGCTCGACTCCAAAGGAGAAGGCAATGTCCTCAAACATCTTTTCAGGCACCATTCCCGCACTGATGACCCCTTGCAACGCAGACCGGACACCGGACTTCGATGCCTTGGTCAAAAAGGGACAAGAACTAATTACAAAGGGCATGTCAGCAGTCGTTTACTGCGGCTCCATGGGCGATTGGCCGCTTTTGACTGATGTAGAACGGATGGAAGGCGTTGAGCGCCTCGTCAAGGCCGGCGTACCGACAATCGTCGGAACAGGTGCGGTCAACACCAAATCCGCAGTGGCCCATGCGGCCCACGCGGCAAAGGTCGGGGCCCATGGCTTGATGGTGATCCCACGGGTCCTGTCCCGCGGCATTTCTCCGATTGCCCAGCGCAACCATTTCAGCGCTATCTTGTCTGCTGCGCCAAACCTTCCGGCCGTCATCTACAACAGCCCCTATTATGGTTTTGCGACCCGCGCCGATCTGTTCTTTGAATTGCGCAAGGAGTTCCCGAGCCTGATCGGCTTCAAGGAATTCGGCGGTCACGATGACCTGCGCTATGCGGCGGAAAACATCACGTCCCAGGACGCTGATGTAACTTTGATGGTGGGGGTCGACACAGCTGTCTACCACGGCTTCGTCAATTGCGGTGCAACCGGAGCCATCACCGGCATTGGCAATGCCCTTCCGGATGCCGTTCTGCATCTTGTGGCTCTCTGCAAAAAAGCAGCGGAAGGAAACGCCGAAGCGCGGACCCGCGCGAAAGAACTGGAAGAAGCGCTTGGTGTCCTTTCCAGCTTCGATGAAGGGCCGGATCTTGTGCTCTACTACAAGCACCTGATGGTGCTGAACGGCGAAGACGAATACCGGCTGCATTTCAATGAAACCGACGCTCTGACGGATGCACAACGCGGTTACATCGAAGCACAATATCAGCTTTTCAAAGCCTGGTATGCCGACTGGTGTGGACAAGGCGGAGTGCTAGCGGAATGCGCGTAATCGACAGCCATACCGCAGGCGAACCAACCCGGCTGGTGGTGGATGGAGGTCCGGATCTTGGGTCCGGTTCCCTGACCGAAAAGGCTGCCCGGCTGGAAGCCGAGCATATGGATTTCTGCGCTTCCATCGTGCTCGAGCCGCGCGGCCATGATGCGATCATTGGCGCCTTGCTACTGCCGCCGAGCCAGCCGGATTGCACCGCGGCCGTGATCTATTTCAACAACCTGCAAAACCTTGGCATGTGCGGACACGCGACCATTGGCCTTGCGGCAACACTGGCGCACATGGGCCGGATTGCACCCGGCCGGCACAAGTTTGAGACACCGGTTGGCATCGTGGACGTGGATCTCCAGGACGCCAACACCGTGTCCGTGGTGAACGTTGAAAGCTATCGCCTTCACAAGGGCATTTCGGTTGACGTTCCGGGCCAGGGCAAAGTTACCGGAGATGTTGCCTGGGGCGGGAACTGGTTCTTTCTCGTCAAGGACAGCCCGATTGAGCTCACACTGGACAACGTTTCGGCCCTGACGGCCTACACAAAGAGCATCCGGCAAGCGCTCGAAAATGCGGGCGTAACAGGTACGGGTGGTGCCTGGATTGATCACATCGAACTCTTCGGACCACCGAAAGGTCCAACCGCACAGAGCAGAAATTTCGTGCTGTGCCCCGGCGGTGCTTATGACCGCTCCCCCTGCGGCACGGGATGTTCTGCCAAACTTGCCTGTCTTGCAGAAGACGGTGTGCTTGCACCTGGAGAAGACTGGATTCAGGAAAGTGTCATCGGCAGCACTTACCGGATCAGCTACCAACCGGGCACCAGCAAAGGCGTCATTCCAACGATCACCGGACAGGCCTTTGTCACCTCCGACGCGCACCTGATTTTCAATCCTGCCGATCCCTACCGCTTCGGGATCCGGCCCTAAAATTGGACAACCTCATGGATTATAATAACTTTATCGGTGGAGCATGGCTAGCGACAGCCGAGAGCACTCCCAACGTGAACCCGTCGGACACGACCGACATTCTTGGCCATGCAGCGAAGGGGACTGTGGCGGATCTCGACAAGGCCATCGGCGCAGCGCATGCAGCAGCTCCAGAGTGGGCTGCGTCCACGCCACAGCAACGTTTCGACGTGCTCGATTTCATCGGAACGGAAATTCTGGCGCGCAAGGAAGAGCTCGGCACGTTGCTTTCCAGGGAGGAAGGCAAGACACTGCCAGAGGGTATTGGTGAAGCCGCGCGTGCGGGCCAGATCTTCAAGTTCTTTGCCGGCGAAGCGCTTCGCCAAACGGGTGACCGGCTCGATTCTGTCCGGCCTGGCGTGGAGATCGATATCACCCGCGCACCGGTCGGCGTCATCGGATTGATCACACCATGGAATTTTCCGATCGCCATTCCAGCCTGGAAGCTCGCACCGGCGCTTTGCTACGGCAACACCGTCATCTTGAAACCGGCGGAACTGGTGCCTGGATGCGCCCATGCGCTGGTCGAGATCATTTCCCGATCCGGCTTGCCAGTTGGTGTCGTAAACTTGGTCATGGGCCGGGGCTCGGAACTCGGCCCGCGCATGATCGACAGCGACAAGGTCAACGCGATTTCCTTCACCGGCTCGGTGCCGACGGGCCGCGGGATCGCTGCGGCCTGCGGAGCAAACCTAAAAAAGGTTCAGCTGGAAATGGGTGGCAAGAACCCGATGGTGGTTCTAGACGACGCAGATTTGGAACTTGCCGTCGATGCCTGCTTGAATGGTGCTTTCTTCTCCACTGGTCAGCGCTGCACCGCTGGCTCCCGGTTGATCGTAACGGAGAAGATCCACGATCAGTTTGTGGCAACGCTCTACGATCGGATGATGGCGCTCAAGGTCGGTCATGCCTTAGAATCCGGCATACAGATGGGCCCCGTGGTCGATCAACGTCAGCTCGAGCAGAACCTTTCCTATGTCGACATCGCGGGCAACGAAGGTGGCAAGGTTCTGGGCGGCCAACAACTGAAGCTCGCCACAAGTGGTTTCTTTATGGCTCCGGCCTTGATCACGGAAACCACCAACGCCATGCGGATCAACCGTGAGGAAGTGTTTGGGCCGGTCGCGTCCGTCATCAGGGTCAAGGACTATGACGAAGCCCTTGCCACCGCCAATGATACGGAATTCGGTCTCAGCGCAGGCATCTGCACCACCTCGCTGAAACACGCGCAACATTTCAAAAGGAATGCCCAAGCCGGAATGGTGATGGTCAATCTTCCAACCGCTGGCGTCGACTACCACGTTCCGTTTGGCGGAACGAAAGGCTCCAGCTTTGGCTCCCGCGAGCAGGGACGCTACGCCGCGGAATTCTATACGACGGTTAAGACTGCGTACACCCTCCCATAAGCCTGTTCCTGTCCCGCCAATGACCGCCCGGCGGGACAGCCACTCAAGTTTCAAGTGGATCCCAACGTGCAAGACGTGATTGTCATCGGAGCCGGCGTTATCGGCATCTCCGCAGCCCTCGCCCTTCAGGCGGACGGCTGCAAGGTGACCGTCCTCGACCGGCAAGACAGCAGTCCAAGAGCCTCGGACATGAACGCCGGTGCTTTTGCCTTTGCGGACATCATGCCGCTTGCCGCGCCTGGCATCATGCGCAAGGCGCCCAAGTGGCTACTGGATCCCTTGGGACCTTTGTCCGTTCCCCCTGCTTATGCGTTCAATATCCTTCCCTGGCTGGTTCGCTTCTGGCGGGCCAGCATGCCCGACAGGTATAAGAAAAGCCTCGCGGCACAGGCCAGTTTGATGAAGCTGTCGCAGAGCGCGCTGGAAAGACTGATCAGCGACACTTCAGCTGACGAGCTGATCCGCAGAGACGGCCAGTTGCAGCTTTACGAGAGTGAACAGGAGTTTCAGGCTAGTTTGCCCGATTGGGAGTTGCGCCGGAAACATGGGGTCAATTTCACGCTTCTAAAGTCCGCGGAAGAGATCGCGGACATTCAGCCCGGCATCGATAGTCGCTTTTCTTTCGCCGGCTTCACGCCGGATTGGATCAACACCTGTGATCCAGCGGCCTGGCTTTCCCATTTGACGGCTGCCTTCCGCTCGCGCGGCGGAAACGTGATCGAAGCAAATGCAACGCAGCTCCGGTCAACGGGCAACGGGGTTGAGATCCAATCAGTAAATGGGACCCACTTCGCGTCGCAGGTGATTGTTGCTGCCGGTGCCTGGTCGCACCAATTGGCCAAGACGCTCGGCGACACAATCCCGCTGGAAACCGAGCGCGGTTACAACACAACACTTCCGGCAACTGACTTCGATCTGAAGACGCACCTCACCTTCCCGGGCCATGGCTTTGTCGTCACCCGCACTAACGACGGCATCCGGGTCGGCGGGGCAGTTGAATTGGGCGGCTTGAAGCTTCCCGCCAACTACAAGCGGGCCGAGATCCTTCTTAAGAAGGCAAGATCCTTTTTACCCGAGCTCGATAAGAAAACCGGACACCAATGGATGGGTTTTCGCCCTTCCTTACCGGACAGCCTTCCGGTGATCGGGCCCTCATCGAAAGACAAACGGATCATCTACGCCTTCGGGCACGGCCATCTCGGACTGACCCAATCAGCCGGCACCGCCGAACTGGTCCGTGCGCTTGCAAACAAAACACGACCACCAATCGATATTGCGGCGTATTCGCCAGACCGCTTTTGAACCCCTTCATCGGAGGAACACCATGAAAATTACCGCGATCAATGTCTACCAGGTGGATCTTCCCCTAAAGGAGGGCCGGTACAGCTGGTCGAACGGCAATTACATTGATGTCTTCGACAGCACGGTTGTTGAGCTTTTGACCGATGATGGCCTCAAAGGCTATGCGGAATGCTGTCCGCTCGGATCAGCCTATCTGCCAAGTTATGCCCTTGGCGTGCGCTCAGGTATCCAGGAGCTGGCACCGCATCTGATCGGCCTGGATCCACTCAATATCGGCGAAGTCAATCGCGTTATGGACGTAGCCTTGCGCGGTCATCCTTACGCAAAAGCGCCAATCGACATCGCCTGCTGGGATCTCCTGGGCAAGGCAACCGGCCAACCGGTCTATACGCTGCTGGGTGGCGCAGCGCAGGACGATGTTGTGCTCTACCGGGCGATCAGCCAGGAAGCACCCGAAACCATGGCCGCCAAGATCGAAGGCTATGCGGCAGAAGGCTACACCAAGTTCCAGCTGAAAGTCGGCGGCGACGCCAATGACGATATCGAGCGCATTCGAGCCACACGAGCGGTCTTGAAACCCTCCGACATTTTGGTCGCAGACGCAAACACAGGCTGGACCCGGCATGAGGCGGCACGTGTTGTTGGCGCGGTCTCTGCGCTGGATGTCTATATCGAGCAACCCTGCCTGACATACGAAGAGAGCGTGTCCATCAGGCGCCGCACGGCCCTGCCGTTCATTCTGGATGAAGTCATCGACGGGCCGAACATGCTGGTCCGCGGCCTCGCCGAAGATACCATGGATTGCATCAATTTGAAGATTTCGAAGGTCGGCGGCCTGACGAAGGCCAAGCTGATGCGGGATTTGTGTGTTGTGCACGGCATCCCGATGACCATCGAAGACACATGGGGCGGCGACATCACCACGGCGACGATCGCCCATCTGGCCCGGTCGACGCCAGTGGAGTTCTCGTTCTCCGCGACCGACTTCAACAGCTATGGCACAGTCGATATCGCTGAGGGGGCACCAAAACGCGAGAACGGCCGAATGACCGCTTCAAACCGGCCAGGCCTCGGCATCACACCGATCTTCGACGCGCTTGGCGATCCCGTCGCCTCCTATTCGTGAGGTATCCATATGCGCAGCTTGAAAACCGTGCACGTGATTTCCTGCCATGCCGAGGGTGAAGTCGGAGATGTGATTGTTGGCGGTGTCGCGCCGCCCCCTGGTGAAACTCTCTGGGATCAGCGCAGCTTCATCGCGCAGGATCAGACCCTTCGAAACTTCGTCTTGAACGAGCCGCGAGGCGGTGTCTTCCGGCATGTTAATCTTCTGGTGCCCCCGAAACATCCGGATGCCGATGCAGCTTTCATCATCATGGAGCCGGAAGATACGCCCCCCATGTCCGGCTCCAATTCGATCTGCGTCTCGACGGTCCTTTTGGACAGCGGCATCATCGAAATGAAAGAGCCGGTCACCGAGCTCACTCTGGAAGCACCGGGCGGGCTGGTGCGCGTGCGGGCCGACTGCCGAAATGGCAAGGCTGAGCGTATCCATGTCCGGAACGTTGCCAGCTTTGCCGACAAGCTGTCCGTCCCACTGGAAGTCGAGGGACTTGGCACGTTGACGGTCGATACGGCCTTTGGCGGCGACAGTTTCGTGGTTGTCGATGCAGCGTCACTCGGATTTGAAATTACAGAGAGCGAGGCGAAAGACATCGCCCATCTCGGCGTCCGCATCACCAATGCCGCCAATGAACAACTGGGGTTCAAGCATCCCAAGATGCCGGACTGGTCCCACATTTCCTTTTGCGCGTTTGCAGGAAGCCTGTCGGAAACCCCAACAGGCCTTGCGGCTCGGTCCGCTGTTGCCATTCAACCGGGCAAAGTCGACCGTTCACCCACCGGAACAGCCGTATCCGCGCGGATGGCTCTGCTCCATTCCCGCGGTCACATGAAAGCCGGGCAGACCTTTGAAGCGACATCCATCATCGGCTCGACATTCACGGGAAATATTTCCGAAGAAACATCGGTTGGCGGAAAGGCTGCCATTCTCCCCGAGATCAGCGGCCGCGGATGGATCACCGGGATCCACCAGCACATGCTGGATCCGGATGATCCCTGGCCCACCGGTTACCGCCTCAGCGACACCTGGGGGGCTTAAGCGCCAGAGAAATCATTCGCGGAGAGCGGTCATCGCCTTCCTTGGAGACCAAGGCAGCCCCGGCGAACACTAGTGAGTTCGCCGAAGCAGCTTTCCTCCTGAATGATCAGGCAAGCTCCAGAACACGTTCAAACTCAGGTATCGCCATTGCTCGGCGCCCGGATTTTTGAGGTTGCCCAGCAACATAGACCTCCTCAACGACGCGATCATCGCCAAGCATTTGCAGGATAAACAGCTCTTCAGAGAGGTTTGATGCACGTTCCATACGCAGAGCCATCGCATCTGTGGCTTTGGAATTCAGCACGACCACATCGGCTTCCGTACCCGCATCCAGGGTTCCGATCTTGTCTTCCATGCCAAGCGCCACAGCATTGCCACGGGTTATCCAATGGAAGGCACGAAGTGGATGAAGTTTCTGGTCTTGCAGCTGCAGGATCTTGTAGCCTTCATTCAGCGTCTGAAGCATGGAATAACTGGTTCCGGCGCCAATATCTGTTGCAATGGCACTGACGATCCCCTTCTGGCGCATCCGTTCTTCATCGAAGAGACCACTGCCAAGAAAGAGGTTTGAGGTCGGACAGAACACCGGGCGCGATCCGGTTTCAGCCATCACGGCAACCTCGCGCGGCTCCAGATGGATCGAGTGACCGAGCAACATCTTGTCGCTCAGCAGACCATATCTCTGATAGATATCGAGATAGTCCCGCGCCTCCGGATAAAGCTCCAGTGTGTAGGCAATCTCGTTTTTATTCTCAGACAGATGCGTCTGCACGAAACAATCCGGATGTTCATGCACCAAGGCCCGCGCCATGTCCATTTGCTCCGGCGTTGAGGTGATCGCAAACCGGGGCGTAATCGCATAGCTCGCCCGCCCCTTGCCGTGCCATTTGGCGATCAGATCCTTGGTGTCATCATAGCCGCTTTGCGGTGTGTCACGCAGCCCGTCAGGTGCGTTCCGGTCCATCAGCACCTTACCGCCAATAACACGCATGTTACGCTGTGCGGCCTCTTCGAAATAGGCTTCCGCAGAGCCCTTGTGAACGGAACAATAGGCAACGGCAGTGGTGGTTCCATGGTTCGTAAGCAGGTCGAAAAACCGGCAGGCCATGGCCGCCGCATGGTCATCATCGGAAAACCGCGTCTCTTCCGGGAAGGTGTATGTATTCAGCCAGTCGAGCAGCTGTGCGCCCCAGGATGCGATCACCTGAACCTGCGGAAAATGGATGTGGGTGTCGATAAACCCGGCCATCAGCAGATGCGGGCGATGGTCGACGATCTCCGCCCCACTGGCATCGCCGATCAGATCGCTGAACTCGCCTCTCGCCCGGATCATTCCGTTTTCCATCAGCAATGCACCGTCTTCGATGTAATCGTAGGCGGACGTGTCTTCGGCTCCGAAAGGCTCCGCATTAAACGTCAAAAGGCGTCCCCGGAGCATCAGGCGATCAGATTGCATGGTCACATCTTTCTGAAGGTTTGGATGTCGGGGCAGAGTGCCTGCCCCGGCGTTTTTTTCAGTTTGGATTACTCGCCCGGTGCGGCTTGCGGGCGGGGCAGTCCTTCTGCTTCCGGCACAATCGCTTCTTCCTTATGGAAGATCGGATAGATGACCAGGAAGGCTGCTGCGATCAGATAGCCGAGGCTGACGGCGCCAAACTCGGGCAGATGCAAGGTCGCCGAATGGATCACGCCGAGCGAGGCCATCGCGAAGGCTGCAAAGGCAAAACCAGCAGCAATGCGGAACTTGCCATCAATGACGCTTGCAACGATTGCGCCCCAGATTAGTCCAGTCAGGATCGCGCCCTGGCTCAGGGCCAAATGCCCAGCGTAATGCGCGCCTTGTTGCATCAGTGCAGCCGTCAGCTCCGGCGAGCCCAGCGGCAGAACATCCTGAGCTCCAGTTGCGTTCAGCGCGCCCATCAAGGAACCCCATTTCACCACCAGAAACGCGGAGACATGCGGCATCATCGCGATCGTGACGGCCGCCATATGCTCAACCTTGACGGCATGCGCGGTGTTGGTGATGAGGCTGAGGGCAACGAACACCAGAACCGGCGCAGCTGCGGCAACTGGGATCAGATTGCTCAAGAAGGCGAGGAACCCAAACATGGCCGCCAGCGGAATGACAATGCCGACACCGATGATGTAACCGGAATGAGCCCCCATCCGCTTGTAGGCCGGGTGTCCAATATAGGCGGTGGTCGGGAACGGCGAACCGAACAGCGCACCCACCATGGTGCCAGCGCCATCTGTGATCTGACAGGCTGCGACCGGATAGTGATCCCCGGCTGCTTCCGCGCTTTCCACGTTGTTCATCGTTTCGATGAAGTTGTAGATCTGCACCGGCACCAGAACCAGGAACAGTTCCGGGTTTGCGAAGAGATGCTGGATCCCAGCAATCAGGTCGCCAAAGTAAGGCAGCGGCGGATAGAATCCCACGCCTTCAAAGCTGATCGAGGATTGCCCGATCAAGAGAGCAACGACCGTTCCGATGATCAGAGCCAACAACCCTGCCGGAATATTGAATGGCAGGCGGAACCGGCCAACCAGGCCCCACAGGATGATAATCATCGACGCGAAGCCGATGAACGGGTTCTCAAAGATCGTCGCCAGCGGAACCGAACCGATGAACACCAGGGCAATGCCGCACAAGGTGCCGAGCATGCCTGCGCGCGGTGTCACCTTTTTGAGCCATGGACCGATGATGGCGCCCAGCGCAGCGACGATACCACCAAGGAAACCGGCGCCGATACCAACCTGCCAGGCGAGAACCGGGTCGTTGGTCGACCAGTAAATCGGACCAATCACGCCGAAGAGATAGACGAACATCACCGGTGTCGAGATACCGTAGGGCAGAGCCGTCACATCCCGTCCGTGTTCCGCAGCGGCTCGCCGGGCCAACAGGACATAGACCGCAACTCCGGCAAGAATCGCCACAGCTGCACCCGGAATGATCCGGCCATAAACGATCTCTGCCGGCATTTGAAAGACGAACTGACAGATGCCCGCAAGCACCATCAGATTGACAAGGTTGTCGGTGAACAGTGCCCAAAAGGCGCTGAAATCGCCTCTTGAAAACAGTTTGTAGTCGGAACTCCCAACCCGCATACCGGGTCTCCTTTCAGTCAAAAAGGCACACCTCGCCTCTCCTCAGGCGCGGCAAGCCCATTGGTTCACTGCGCGGCTTCGAGCAGCGCAGCCTCCTCCCCGCTATCCGAGAGGTGCTGAACCGTCGTCAGGACGGTCAGCACTTCGGCAGCCACAAATGCAGCGATAATTTCCGGCCGTTTGTCCCGACTGGCTGTTGCCCCAATCGGGCAGGTCAGCTGGTCGATCGTCAGGCCGTCGCAATGGGTCCGACACCAGGAGCGCAGTTTCGCGCGTTTGGTGGCCGATCCAATCATTCCAACGTATGCGGCGTGCCCCAATTCCAGAGCCGCAGATGTCAAAAGAAAGTCGAGGCCATGGTCGTGGGTGAGCACGATGAAGGCGCTTTTGGGCGGCGCGTTGAACACATCCACCTCAGGCAGTGCGCGCAACCGTTTGTCGACCGTGGCCTCACACTTCTGCAGCTCCTCCTGGCGCATGTCGACCAAAACACATGTCACCGGAGCATGCTGAAGAAGATCAGCGATCGCGCGTCCGACATGCCCCGCACCCATAATGTAAACGTGCGGCTGCCCGGTCTTCTCCTTTCGGATCCGGTAGAGCGCTTCCTTGCGATCCGCCCGGCTCATCCAGCTCAAACGAAGGCGAACATGCCCGCCGCAGCATTGGCCGATTTCCGGCCCAAGCGGCACTTCCAGCGTGTCGCAGAGCTGGCGGGTCTCCAACATCTCTCTGCCACGGTCGATCGCAATTTGCTCCAGCCGCCCGCCGCCAATGGTCCCCTGGAGCATCTTTGCCCCGACGAACATCTCCGTTCCTGCTTCCCGTGGAGAAGATCCACGGACTTCAGTCACCTCGACGCGAATGATCGCGCTTTCTGCATCAAAAAACGCGGCCGCATTGGCAGAAAGCGCGGTCATGACATCAACCCCCTGCTTTCAGCCGTTCGACGGCCAGCAAAACCCGTTCCGGGGTGGCGGGCGCATCGAGACGCGGGCATTCCCGGTAATCGGTAACGCTGGCGACCGCCATCGATAGAGCTTCAAACACGGACACGCCGAGCATGAACGGCGGCTCGCCAACAGCCTTGGACCGTTTGATGGTCAGTTCCCGGTTCTCGGACCAGTCGGCCAGATTGACGTTGAAAACACGCGGCCGGTCGGAAGCCAGTGGGATCTTGTAAGTGGACGGCGCATGGGTGCGCAGGCGCCCGACTTTGTCCCACCACAGCTCCTCGGTCGTGAGCCAGCCCATTCCCTGAATGAACGCACCTTCTACCTGCCCCTTGTCGAGGACAGGGTTCAGAGACCGGCCGACATCATGCAAGATGTCGGACCGCTCCACCCGGTATTCCCCGGTCAGCGTATCGATGGAGACTTCCGAGCAGGAGGCGCCATAGGCGTAGTAATAGAACGGACGTCCCTTGCCGGCCGCGCGGTCCCAATGGATCTTCGGTGTCTTGTAGAACCCGGCAGCCGACAAGTGCACGCGGGCCATATAGGCTTTGCGAACCAGGGCGCTGAAGGATACGACGTCTTGACCGACCTGCACCATGTTGTTGCGGAAGATGACCGCCTCTGGCTCGACGGACCAATGTTCAGCGGCAAAGTCGGTCAACCGCGCTTTGAGCTGCTCAGCCGCATCGAGGGCCGCCATTCCGTTGAGATCAGTCCCGGAGGACGCAGCCGTCGCAGAGGTATTGGGAACTTTTTCAGTGGTGGTCTTTGTGATCTTGATGCGCTCAAAATCGACTTGCAAGGCATCGGCCACCACCTGCGCGACCTTGGTATTGAGCCCCTGGCCCATTTCCGTTCCACCGTGGTTCAGGTGGATCGAGCCGTCATTGTAGATGTGGATCAGCGCGCCGGCCTGATTGTACCAGGTGGCAGTGAAGGAGATGCCGAACTTAACCGGCGTCAGGGCGATCCCCTTCTTGATAACTTTTGAGGTCTTGTTGAAGGCGAGGATTGCGTTCCGGCGCGCCTGATATTCAGCCGTTTCCTCAAGCTCGGAAATCAGCCGCGGCAGGATGTTGTCTTCGACCTCCTGATGATACGGCGTGAGTGTCCGCCCATCCCCAGCCGCTCCATAAAAATTCGCCTTGCGGACTTCCAGAGGATCCCTGCCAAGCGCGTAGGCGATTTCCTCAATCATCCGTTCTGCTGCGACAACGCCTTGTGGACCGCCAAAGCCGCGGAACGCCGTGTTCGAAACCGTATTGGTTTTCATCGGACGGCTGCGCAAGCGGACATGCGGAAAGAAATAGGCATTGTCGGCATGAAACAGCGCGCGGTCGGTGACCGGACCTGACAGGTCCGCCGAGTAGCCGCAGCGCGCGGCAAAAACACCGTCGACGGCCTGGATGCGGCCGCACTCATCGAACGCGACATCATAATCGACCACGAAGTCGTGGCGCTTGCCAGTCGCGGTCATATCCTGATCCCGGTCGGGCCGGATTTTGACCGGGCAATTCCATTTCTTGGCCGCGACCGCGGCAACAGCGGCAAAGAGGTTCATCTGGCTTTCCTTGCCACCGAACCCGCCGCCCATGCGCCGGACGTTCACTGTTACCGCATTGGAGGGCACGCCAAGAACATGCGCGACCATGTGCTGGGCCTCGCTCGGGTGCTGGGTCGAGCAATGCACGACAACATCGTCATCTTCTCCCGGAATGGCGAAGGCGATATGCCCCTCCAGATACATGTGATCCTGGCCGCCGATCTTGATCTGACCCTTGATCCGGTGGTCTGCGCCAGAAAAACCTTGTTCGATTTCACCGCGCTCCAATTTGAGCGGTGATGTTACAAACGGGTGGCCTGCTTCCTGCGCTTCCAACGGATCAAGCGCATGCGGCAAGATTTCGTATTCGATCTTGGCCAGCTCTGCTGCCCGGCGCGCTGCGTTCCGGCTTTCGGCAACGACTGCAAAGAGGGGCTGGCCGTGGAATTCGGTTTTTTCCGTCGGGAAAACCGGCTCGTCTTTTAGGCCCGTCGGGCTGATGTCGTTCACGCCCGGAATGTCGTCTGCCGTCAGGACCCCGACCACGCCGGGAGCCGCCAACACAGCCGAAAAGTCCATGGATTTGATCATGCCATGCGCAACCGAAGAGACGCCCAAATAGGCATGCAATGTCCCCTGCGGCTCGCCGATGTCATCACAGTATTCGGCGCGGCCCGTGACATGCTTTTCCGCGCTGTCATGGTGCCGGTTGGTGTGAACTGTGCCGCTGACGGTTTGGGTCGCTTTGGTGATTGTGTCGTGTTTCATGGAACTCTCGTCATCAAGCGGACAGAAGATCGGCCGCTTCGGCAGACTGATCGTCATGGGCAAGGAAGAAGCGCTGCAAGAGATTGCGAGCGACGGTGATCCGGTATTCGGCGGACGCCCGCCAATCGGACAGCGGCTGGAAATCGGCCTCAAGCGCCTTGCCTGCGGCTGTGAAAGCGGCTCGTCCCCATGGCTGACCGGTCAGCGCGGCTTCCGCCGCAGCTGCGCGTTTCGGAGTACCGGCCATGCCGCCAAACGCCAGCCGGCATTCGGTAATCACACCGCTTTCCACCGTCACACTGATCCCGGCCGCGACAGAAGAAATATCCTCGTCGCGTCGCTTGGAGATCTTGTAGGCGCCGTGACGCTGAAGTTCAGATGCACGCGGGATCGAGATGCTTTCGACAAACTCACCTGGTGCACGATCCTGCTTGCCGTATTCGATGAAGAAGTCTTCCAGCGGCAACCAGCGTGTAACGCTACCTTTGCGCAGCTTAACCTCAGCCCCAAGTGCAATCAGGACTGGCGGCATATCCCCGATCGGTGACCCATTGGCAATGTTGCCACCAATCGTTCCCATATTGCGGACTTGCTGACCGGCAATCCGGTCCCAGTAAGCTTCAAGATGCGGGAAATCCTTGCAGAAGCTCTCCTGCGCTTCGGTGTATGTCACACCTGCCCCGATCTGCAGAGCGTTCTCAGTCACCATGATGGACTTGAGCTCTTCAAGGTGTGCAATGAAGACAGCCGGGCCTATGGGGCGCATGAACTTGGTGACCCACAGCCCGACATCCGTTGAACCAGCTACAATCGTCGCCTGGGGAATTTCAGCAAGGACGTCAGCGAGATCGTCAACGCTAGAAGGAACAACGGCACGGTTATCTTCCGGCCCGCAAACCACCCTGCGGCCATCCCGCAAGGCTGTGAGCCGATCCGTAATTGCCTCGCGTTCTTTTGTCAGAAAATCATTCGCCGGTGTGCCATACCGATTGGCAGCCATGGCAGCGGCGATGATCGGCTGATAACCGGTACAGCGACAGAGGTTCCCCTGGATCGCGGTTTCAACCTCTGCTTCCGTGGGCTCCGGATTTCCCATCCACAGCGCATAAAGGGACATCACAAAGCCCGGTGTGCAGAAGCCGCACTGGCTGCCGTGATAGTCGACCATGGCCTGTTGGATTGGATGCAATTGGCCGTTTTCGCCGCGCAGATGCTCGATGGAAACCACGTGACAACCGTTAAGCGACGCCATGAAGCGGATGCAGGCATTGACGGTCTCGTAGATCAACTGCCCATCTTGCAGTCTGCCGACCAGAACCGTGCATGCGCCACAATCGCCTTCCGCGCAACCTTCCTTGGTTCCCGTCAGCCGGCGATTCAGACGCAGAAAATCGAGTAGGGTCGCGTCGGCTTCAACATCCTTGATGGCGACGTTACGGCCGTTCAGAAGAAACCGGATTTCATTGCGGTGGTTCATTGCGTCCTCGGCAAGCTCTCATCTCGCCATGGACCGTACGGCCGCGTTCGCCTCTAAAAAATCTGGCTAAACCGGAAATTCTTTCAACAATCCATTGAAAATGCCTGTGCGATAATCGGGCTAGAACCACGCCATTGGACCAATGGTGCGGTTCGGAAGAATGATCGCGACCGGACACAGCTGAACGAGGGAGGACTGCTGATGGCCTATCTGGAAAGCCTGCGGGTCTTCACGCGGGTGGTTGAGCTCGGCAGCATAACAGCGGGCGGCCGGGATTTGCGGATGACACCAGCTGTTGCCAGCAAGCGGATCAAGGAGTTGGAGAAGCATCTTGGTGCCCGGTTGTTCAACAGAACGACCCGGTCCCTGACGCCGACAGAAGTCGGCAAGGTTTTCTACGAACATGCTGTCAAAGCTCTGGAATCCATAAATGATGCAGAGGCGGCGGTTGCGAGTTTCTCCGATATGCCGCGGGGTGTTTTACGGGTCACAGCGCCGCTCGGTGCAGGACGCCGGATCATCTCGCCGCTTGTGCCCAAATTTGTTGAACAGTTTCCAGCAACAGAAGTTCACATGCGTTTATCCGACCGTAAAGTCGACATCATGTCGGACGGTTTGGACGTTGCTTTCTTTATTGGCACGCCTGAAGATTCCAACTTGAAACTGCGGAAGATCGCCGATTGTCCGCGCGTTCTATGCGCTGCTCCAGGATATCTCGAAAAGCACGGTACACCCCAATCACCGGATGATCTTTTGAACGGCGCACACAACTGCCTTTTGCTGCGCTATCCGCATTCCCCGGAATATTTTTGGGTTCTGGAGACCAAAGAAGGACCGCGAAAACTGCAAGTCTCCGGAAAGTTCGACGCCGATCACAGCGACGTCCTGACGGATTGGGCCCTCAGCGGATACGGCATCGTCAACAAACCCCGGTTCGATGTTGCCGAGCACTTGCGGAGGGGAGATCTCGTGGAGATCTTGTCCGACACGCCACCACCGCCGACAATTTTCGGCTGCCTTTATCCGCACCGCCGTTTGCAGGATCCCAAAATCCGGCACTTTGTCGACTTTGTTATCAAGCATGCCGATCTCAGCGATCGCGCCACAGCAGCAGAATAAAACCAGAGGCAGGTCCCCTGCCTCTGGCTTCCTCAAAGCTGAAAACAATATCCGGTCAATCAGCTCCCGCGGTAAGTCGAATAGCTAAATGGCGAGACGAGGAGCGGGACGTGATAATGCGCTTCCTCCGACATGCCGAAGCGCAACGGGACGACGTCCAAGAACTTTGGGTCCGGCAGGGATGTTCCAGCTTCATCGAAATATGCGCCCACATGAAACTCGAGTTCATAAGTGCCGGTTTCGAATTCATCGGCCGGAAGTATGTGGCTGTCTGTCCTGCCATCACTATTCGTCACGAGGCTACGAACGAAAATACGGCTGTCACCGGAGATCCGGTAAAGGTCGATCTTGATCCCCTTGCCGGGACAGCCTTGGGCGGTGTCGAGAACATGGGTGGTTAGATATCCGGCCATAAGGCTCTCCTGAATAATCATTGTTGCCGCCAATCATGCTGAGCACAGGCCTTGTTTTGCACCAGCCGATATCCAAAAGCACCTTCTGATTTTACAAGAAAGTCAGAAGATTATTTTGCTTTATAAGAAAAATAATAGCAATTGTTAGACGGGTCAGAGAACATGCCTGGATCCCCGGATCACTTTTCCGGACGGAAACTACAGGCTCCGGTCGCCGATAATCCGGCAACCGGCTCCGATCCTGCGGGTGCAAGTAGATCAACGCCTTGCAGCGTGCTGTCCCCATCGACCTTCACTGCAACGACCAGAAAAGACCTGCGCACGGTTCTCTCACGCTATGCGCGAAGCAGGCTGCTCACCTTTTCAAAACCTGCCGTGCCGAGAGGGCTGGCAGTCACATCCGTGGGGATAACACCAGAACTGGTTTGAGATTCACAAAAAGGATGATCCCGGTCCATCAAACGAGACAGGGACATCCAATCGACCTTCAGAGGAGAAACCATGAGTAACACATCGATCGGATCGCCGGAGCAATTGCGCGATCCCAACTATACTCCGCCTTTGGCAAAGGCAATTCCGCTCGGGATCCAACACGTCCTGGCCATGTTTGTTTCAAACGTCACCCCCGCGATCATCGTGGCGGGAGCCGCCGGGTTCGGTTTTGGGTCGAATTCACCTGATTTTCCCGAGCTTCTCTATCTGATCCAGATGTCGATGCTGTTTGCCGGCGTGGCGACACTGCTCCAGACCATTACCTTGGGTCCGGTCGGCGCAGGGCTGCCAATTGTACAAGGCACATCCTTTGCCTTCCTGCCGATCATGATCCCGCTTGTCGCCGGCAAAGGCGTTGACGGGCTCGCCGCCGTCTTTGGCGGGGTCATCATCGGCGGCATGTTCCATGCGGTACTGGGTATGTTTATCGGCAAAATCCGCTTTGCCCTGCCGCCGCTTGTCACAGGATTGGTCGTTACGATGATCGGTCTGTCGCTGGTAAAGGTCGGGATCCAATATGCCGCCGGCGGTGTACCGGCCATCGGCACTCCGGAATACGGGTCTTTGCTCAACTGGTCTGCGGCGCTGGTGGTCATCTTCGTCACCCTTGGGCTCAAGTTCTATGCCAGAGGTATGTTGTCGGTTTCTGCAGTGCTGCTGGGCCTGATTGCAGGTTACATTTATGCCCTGATGACCGGGATGCTGACTGTGGACACCATTGCGTCTTCCTGGTCAAATGCCAGCGCATTCGCCCTGCCGCAACCTTTCAAATACGGGTTTGAAATCTCTGCAGCTGCGGTCATCGGCTTCTGTCTCATGGGCTTTGTTTCGGCAATCGAAACCGTAGGCGACGTCACCGGGATTACAAAAGGCGGTGCAGGCCGCGACGCAACGGACAAGGAAATTTCCGGTGCGACCTACGCCGATGGTCTGGGCAGCACCGTCGCCGGCTTGTTCGGCGGGTTTCCGAACACATCCTTCAGCCAGAACGTCGGCCTGATCGCCATGACCGGTGTCATGAGCCGGCATGTCGTAACATGCGGCGCCATTTTCCTGATCATCTGCGGGCTGGTGCCGAAGGTCGGCGGTTTGATCCGCACAGTCCCGATTGAGGTTCTTGGCGGCGGCGTTATCGTCATGTTCGGAATGGTTGTCGCTGCGGGTGTCTCAATGCTCTCAGATGTAAACTGGAATCGCCGCAATATGGTAATCTTCGCGATTGCACTGACAATTGGACTGGGTCTTAAGCTGGAACCGGGCGCGCTGCAGCATATGCCGGATACAGCCCGGATCTTGCTGACAACGGGGCTTCTACCCGCAGCAGCGATCGCCATTGTCCTTAATCTGATCCTTCCAGATGAACTGTCCGAAGAAGCGACCGAAGAAGTTTCCGGCGGCATGGCCGGCCATGGCAAAGGTTCTCTGCCGGCGGAGTAATCCGAGTGCGTAAGAACCCACGAAATCGATTGGGCCGCTTCTGCGGCCCTTTTCTTTTTGGCACTCAGTATCTCAGTAAATTCGGCTGCCCTTGTGATCAGCCCTATTCTTCTTGATCATTCACTTTGGCCCGGGATCAAGTCCGGGGAGGCGCCAGACTGAAAGCATCACCAATGAAATCCGCACCAACAAAAAAGAGGGCCAGCGTTTCCGCTGGCCCCAGGCGAGGTTCTTGGAAAATTGATTTGGCCGACCCCTGTTAGAAATCAACGTTGATCGCGACACCCTTTTCGATCGCTAGGTCGACAACCGCTGAAGCAACAGCCAAGTCCTGCAAACCAACACCCGTACCGTCGAACAGGGTGATTTCATCCTCTGACGTCCGGCCTTTATGATTGCCATTGATGACAGCGCCAATCTCGTTGATGTCACTCTGCGATATCAACCCGCTTGCAACTGCATGCTGGCACTCGCCGATGGTCGAGGACTGGGCGACTTCATCCGTGAAAACGGTGGCCGTGGCCACCAGTTCAGCTTCGACTTCCTGTTTGCCTTTGGTGTCTGTCCCCATGCACGCAAGATGCGTTCCGGATGTGACCTGCGCTGCTTTAAGGATCGGGTCGAAGCTGGATGTGATGGAAATGACCACATCGGCTTCCGCCCCCAGACGATCAAGATCCACGGCCTCGAATGGCAAATCAAGTTCAGCCGCCGTCTCTTCCAACCGGGACAGCATTTCAGGATGCAGGTTCCAGCCGATCACCTTTTCAAATGTACGCTGTTCGGCAGCCGCCCGCATTTGAAACGCGGATTGGTGACCTGCGCCGATCATACCAAGAACCTTGGCCTCCTTGCGCGCCAAGTGCTTGATCGAGACGGCAGAAGCAGCCGCCGTGCGCAGTGCCGTCAACAGATTGCCGCCGACAACCGCTTTGGCCTTGCCGGTGTCCGCATCAAACAAAAACACCGTTGATTGGTGGTTGGTTAGGCCCTTGTCGGCATTGCCCGGCCAATACCCGCCGGATTTCAGGCCCAATGCCAGCGAGGACCGGTCAAAGCCGGATTTGAAACCATAAAGTGCATCCGCATGCCCGATGGCTTCGCGGATGACCGGAAAGTTATATGCAGCGCCGCTCGACATGGCAGCGAATACGCTTTCGACTGCCTCAAAAGCTTCGGCCCGCCCCAGAAGGGCTGGTATTTCCTTTTCAGGAACAATGATCATAGGTGTCTCCACAAATAAGCCGAGCCCGCTCGGGGCTCAGCCATATCGAACAACGTGATGGATCAGTAAGCCTTGCCGCGGGCGGAGACCGGCCAGACCGTCTCAACCTTGCCATTGCGGACCCCAACGTACCAATCATGGACATTGGCCGTCGGGTCGCAGTGGCCCGGGACAAGCTTCAGCTTCTCGCCAACCTTCAAGACACCATCTGGATCGGCAATCACCCCATGCTCGTCCGAGCATTTGACGTATTCAACATCAGATCTACCGAAAATGAAGGGCAGACCACTGTCGACCGACTGGGCTTTCAAACCGGCATCGCAGATCGCCTTGTCGGCCTTTGCGTGGCTCATCACCTGGGTGAGAATGAAGAACGCATTCTCCCACTCGCCCTGGTCAATGCGGTTGCCCTCCTTGTCCAGGATCCGGCCATAGTCCGCATCCATGAAAGCATACGACCCGCACTGCAGCTCGTTGTAGACACCTGAATTGGATTCAAAATAGTAGGACCCCGTGCCGCCACCGGAGACCAGTTCCGGCTCCAGACCGGCCGCTTTCAATCCTGCGACTGCATGCTTGACCATGGCAATGGCAACGTCGAGCTTCTCCTTGCGCGCCTCGTATGTATCGAGATGCTGCATGGCCCCCTGATAGGCCTGAATGCCGGTGAATTTCAGCCCTTGAGCTGCATCAACGGCCTTTGCGATTTCAACAACCGCCTCTGTCGTCGTCACACCGCAGCGGCCGGCACCGCAGTCGATTTCAATGAAGACTTCCAGCGTCGTCCCAGCCTCGACTGCTGCTGCCGAGAGTTCGGCAACGTTGTCGATATCATCGACACAAACCAAAGTGCGGGCACCGAGCTTCGGCAACTGCGCCAAGCGCTTAATCTTCGCCGGGTCGCGCACCTGGTTGGACACGAGAACATCCTTGATGCCGCCGCGTGCAAAAACCTCGGCTTCGCTCACCTTCTGGCAGCAAACGCCGACGGCTCCGCCCAGGCGTTCCTGCAATTTGGCGACATCGACGGACTTGTGCATCTTGCCGTGGACCCGGTGGCGCATACCATGCGCCTTGGCGTAGTCGCCCATCTTCTTGATGTTGCGCTCCAGTGCATCCAAATCGAGCACCAGGCATGGCGTTTGGATGTCCGCTTCGTCCATACCCGGGACAGCCGGAACGTCGTACCCAACCTCAAGTTTTTCAAATCCAGTAACAGCGTTCATTTTTTTCTCCGAGAAGGCTTTAGAGGGTCCAAGGGAGTTTGTTCAGGTCGACGTTGCCGCCGGTGATGATGACACCAACGCGCTTGCCCGCGAAGATGTGCCTATTCTTCAAGATTGTCGCGAGCGGCACCGCGGAGGACGGCTCCATGACAATTTTCATGCGCGCCCAGGTCAGCCGCATGGCCTCAACAATCTCCTGCTCCGACGCCGTCAAGACGTCCGAGACGTCGTTGGAGACAAAGTGCCAAGTCAGATCTTTCAGCGGTACTTTCAGGCCGTCTGCAACCGTGCTTGGAGCATCATCCGCGATGATGTGACCGGCGCGAAAGCTGCGCGCTGCATCGTCCGCCTGTTCCGGCTCAGCTGCGAAGATCTTTACCTCCGGCGCTAGGTTCGACAGGGTCAGGCATGTACCAGACACCATGCCACCGCCACCAATCGGCGCGATCACCATGTCGAGACCGTCAGTCTGTTCCATCAGTTCCTTGGAACAGGTTCCCTGCCCCGCGATCACACGGTGGTCATTGTAGGGATGCACGAATTCAGCGCCGGTCTTTTTCTCCACTTCGGCGAAAACGGCTTCCCGGCTGGAGGTCGACGGTTCGCATTCGGTGATGATGCCGCCATAGCCGCGAACGGCATCCTTCTTGGCCTGCGGCGCTGTGCGCGGCATGACCACATGGCACGGAATACCCCGGCGACCCGCCGCATAAGATAGGCTTAGCGCATGATTGCCAGAGCTATGTGTGGCAACACCCGCTTTCGCCGTCTCTTCATCGAGGCCGAAGACCGCGTTGGACGCGCCGCGAACCTTAAAGGCACCGGCTTTCTGAAAATTTTCACACTTGAAGAACAGCTCGGCGCCGGTCAGGTCGTTCAAAAACGACGACGTCAGAACCGGGGTGCAATGCACGTGCGGCTTGATCCGTTCATGTGCAACCAGCATGTCTTCCAGGGTTGGAATGCAGGAGTTCAGAGCGTCGGTTTTCATGCGGCCTCCTTTGAGGAAACGGCCTCCTCGGTGCGGTAATAGTCTTGAGCCGCGGCAACGCCTGAGCCCAGTTTGATGGAAAGACCCAGATCTGCCATGACCATTTCCGCTGTTGCCAAACCAGAGAGAGTCATGACGTCGGTTAGGCTGCCGAGGTGCCCGATCCGGAAGACCTTGCCGGCCACTTCCCCGAGGCCAACGCCAAACGCTACACCGTATTTCCCGGCTGCATGGGTGACGATGTCGGTGGCGTTGAAGCCCTCGGGGGTTCGAATGGCGCTGACCGTGTCGGAATAGACATCACGGGATCCCGCACAAAGCTGAAGCCCCCAGGCATGGACAGCCGCGCGCACGCCTTCTGCGATCCTATGGTGCCGGGCAAACACATTATCCAGTCCTTCGGATAACAGCATGCCACAGCTGGTTTTCAGGCCGTTGAGCAGTCCGACTGCTGGTGTATAGGGGTAGGCATCGACCGCATAAGACTTCCGCATGTCGCGAATATCGAAGAAAGTTCGCGGCAGCTTCGCCTTGTCGACAGCCGCCTGCGCCTTGGGTGACAATCCGACGATTGCCAGGCCTGCCGGCAGCATGAAACCCTTCTGCGATCCCGCGACAGCGGCATCGACGCCCCATTCATCCATGCGGAAGTCCATAGACGCGATGGAGCTGACGCCGTCGACATAAAGCAGCGCCGGATGCTTGGCATTATTGAGCGCCCGGCGGACAGCCGCAATGTCCGATTTAACGCCCGTTGCCGTCTCATTATGCGTCGCAAGCACTGCCTTGATTTCATGATGCGTGTCTGCAGCCAGGATTTCTTCATAGCGATCCGCTGGCAAACCGGTTCCCCACGGCGCATCAACAATCACAACATCCAGCCCGTGACGCTGACAAAGGTCGATCCAGCGGTGCGAAAACATGCCGTTGCGAGCAGCCAAGATCTTGTCACCCGGGCTCAGTGTGTTCGTGATCACCGTTTCCCATCCACCGGTACCGGTCGATGGAAAGATGAAAACCTCTGCAAGTTCGCTTTTGAGTATCTTTTTTACACCCGACAGTGCCGGCTGGAGTATTTCGCCAAACAGCGGTGATCGGTGATCCAGTGTCGGCATATCGCACGCCTTGCGAAGCGCTTCGGGCATATTCGTCGGACCTGGAATAAAAACAGGATTTTGAAAGCTCATGGCCGTTTCCTCTCACGGTTTCATAAAACGGTACCGGAGTGCAGCTAGAGCGTGCAATTTTTTTAAAAAACTTTTTTAAAAGTCAAATTCCAACGAAACATCAATATTGTCAGATAGATAAATTTTTCATATGATGAATTAGTTTTTCAATAATATGTTGAGACAGTCTCATGCTGGAACGCGAAAACGACTTGATCACCGGGAGAAAGGCACGGGGCCGGCCGCGCGCCTGGGACGACAAGAGCGGTCAGAACACCATCAAATCACTCGATCGGGCAATGGCGGTTTTCGAGCACTTAAGCACCCAGTCCGGTGTCTCCTTGTCGGCGCTCTCCGACCAGACCGGAGAATCTACTGCGACGCTCTACCGGATCCTGTTTACGCTTGAAACGCGTGGGTTGGTCGAGTTCGACCAGGCCCAGCAACTCTGGCACATCGGGCCCGCGGCCTTTATCGTGGGGGCCCGCTTCCTACGCCGCACCAGTCTTGTTGAGCGGGCGCGGCCAATCCTGCGGGAGCTCATGGAAGAGACAGGCGAAACCGCCAATCTCGGCATACAAAAAGGAGATCAGGTGCTGTTCGTTAGTCAGGTGGAAACGCATGCCAGCATCCGGGCCTTCTTTCCGCCGGGCTCCTTGTCTCCACTGCATGCGTCCGGGATTGGCAAGGCCCTTCTCGCCTTCATGCCTGGAACTCAGTGTGAGAAGATCCTGAAGAGCTCCAAGCGGGATAGGTTTACCAGGTACACATTATGCGACGCACCGCTCCTGAAAGCCGATCTGGCCCAAACGCAAACACGCGGCTATTCGATTGACGGGGAGGAGAAAAACCTCGGCATGCGCTGCATTGCAGCGCCGGTCTTCAACCACTATGGCGAGATCGCGGCCGGCTTGTCGATCTCGGGACCAACAAGCCGGGTAACAGAGGACAAAATCCAGAGCTTTGGCTCCGCTGTCATGAGTGCAGCAGGGCGGCTGACATCAGCACTCGGCGGAGAACCGCTCATTGAAACATCGGGTCGTTGAGCCCGATGTCTGCCGCAGAAGCGCCTCTGCCATACCCATTGTGGTAAGCGGTGAAGGGCACATCAAATTCCCGAACGGTGTAAAGCCCGATCTTGAAGTAATAGCCGTTGACCTCTTGGTCGGTATAGCCAGTCGGTCCGTTGTAGCGGATGAACTCTTCCCAGACGCCATTTGTGCAAGCCAAATCGATGGGTTGGCACTGACGCCGCCAACCGACAATTTCACCATCATCTTGAGGCGACCAGACGACTTTGTAAGCGTATTCGTGAAACACCTCGCGCTGCAATTCCGGCTGCGAATGAAGGATCTCACCGTCACCCTTCTTGGTTCCAAGTTTATTGATGCGCTCACCGTTCCATAAGGTGACAACAAACCGGCCATCCCAGAGGCGATGGGACAAGGGCGGCCGCAGGCTTTCCTGACCTTCATTCACCCGCTCGTGCCATTGCGCCATCACCAATCGGTGCTTTGCCTCCATTGGAAAATCACCGGGCAGCAGCGTTGAGAACCGGTACCAGGTTTCATCCCCGTTTTTGGCAACATGCATGTCGCGCAGTTCAGCTCGGGTACCGGATGAAATCTTTTTATCATCAGGAGATATCGTAAACTTGATGGCCGCGATGCTTTCTCCGGGCAGGTCAATTTCGACAAGTTCCGCAGAATTGCAGTCCACCAGCCGCTTGACGCTGATGTCCTTGGGAACGTCTGCGGGGTCAATATCGCATTTGATGGATTCCTCGGTGACCACGACCGGAACACCTTCGATCACCACCTCTTCTTGAGCCGCCAACACACCACCGGCTGCACAAAACAAAGAGACAAAAACACCGGCAAGCCGGGTCCAAATCAGCTGAAACCTCAGAAAAACTGTGTTTGGCATTCGCAATCCACCCATCAAATACACCTGCGACCCGGCGTCGCTTTCCGGCAAGGGTAAGAACATCCCTTTGATCACACAAGCTGCAACCATAACTTGGCGCTTATCCGGTTGGCAGTGACACACGAAACTGGGACTCAGTAAAATTTGCTTTCAGCATCGCGGGACACACGCGTACCAACAGCATCACTGGCAACCGCGTCGACAACTTCTATGCCCGTATCAACACCAATGACATGCACATGAACATTGTGCTGTTTGGCCAAGACTAAAGCCGAACGATCCATGAACCCCAAGGAGTTGGTGATCGCGGTTTCAATAGAGAGTGTCCGATATCGTTTTGCGTCCGGGTTAGTCTTCGGATCGCTGTCGTAGACCCCATCAATCCCATTTTTCAGACAGAGAACACTGGCACATTCCAGCTCCACTGCACGCTGGACTGACGGATAATCTGTGGTCACGAAAGGCTGTCCGATCCCACCACTCAGGATCACGAGCCGGCCTTTTTCCAGATGCCGCAGAGCCCGCCGGCGGATGTATTTCTCGCCAATTGCCGGTATATCGACGGCCGACATCAGCCGGACTTCGATGTCCGATGTTGCTTCCACCTTTGCCCGAAGAAGAATGCCATTCGCGATGGTCCCGAGCATGCCAACATTGTCCGCTTCGACATGCTCAATGTTCCAATCTGAGGAGCTGGTGCCCCGGAATATGTTTCCGCCACCGACAACAACCGCAACTTCGTGACCACTTTCAGCGAGCGCAACGAGGTGAGAACACACTCTGGTGATCGCAGCGTCCGAAAAGACACCTGCGGATCCTTCGGCCAGTGCTTCACCGCTTACTTTGACCAACAGTCTCATCGCGCCACCCCTGTCTTGGACCAATCAAAGCGACGGCATCGGAAGTGACGCCGTGTGTCAACCACAGCCGGAACATTTGGCAAGGCCTAGTGTTCTTTGGGAGCGTAGTCTGCCGGATCGACAAGCCTCGGCCGGCCATCAATCGCAAGACGTGTCTGACGGGGTTCGGATGTTGCGATCACCTTGCCGAATTTGACAACTGCCAACCGGGCGGCCTTGAGCCGGATCGCCTCAATTGTATCGCGCGCTTGCAGAAGCACAAAATCTGCCTTGCAGCCCTTCTCCAGACCGTACCCTTTTAGCCCCATCGCTTTTGCTGGATGGCTGGTCACACAGTCATAACAATAGCGGATCGCCTCACGGCTGGTCATCTGAGCCACGTGCAGGCCCATACTCGCGACTTCCAGCATGTCTCCAGAACCCATAGAGTACCAAGGGTCCATCACGCAGTCATGACCAAAGGCGACGTTGATGCCATAGGAGCGCATTTCCGGAACGCGCGTCTGGCCCCGCCGTTTCGGATAGGTGTCATGCCTTCCCTGAAGCGTGATGTTGATCAGCGGGTTCGCGATCGCATGCACCTCAGCCTCAGCGATCAACGGCAAAAGTTTTGAGACATAGTAATTGTCCATGGAATGCATCGAGGTCAGATGCGAGCCGGCCACCTTGCCCTTCAAACCCAGTCTCTGCGTTTCATAGGCGAGCGTCTCGATGTGCCGGGACATCGGGTCATCGGTCTCGTCGCAATGCATGTCGACCATCAAGCCCCGCTCGGCCGCAATTTCGCAAAGACGGCGCACCGACTTCGCTCCATCGTCCATAGTCCGCTCGAAATGCGGAATGCCACCAACGATATCAACGCCCATGTCGAGCGCTTTCAGAAGGTTTGTTTCAGCACTCGGTGAGCGGTAAAGGCCATCCTGCGGGAAGGCGACCAGCTGAAGATCGATGTAGTCCTTAACTTTTTCGCGCACTTCCAACAGGCCTTGAACGCCGGTGAGCTTGTCATCACACACATCGACATGGGTGCGGATGGCAAGCAGTCCCTGAGACACAGCGAGATCGCAGTATCTCAATGCCCGTTCGACCACGGCGTCGACGGTCAGGATTTCTTTCAGCTCGCCCCAGAGCGCAATGCCTTCCAAAAGTGTGCCGCTCTGGTTCATGCGCGGCAGACCAAGAGACAAGGTCGCATCCATGTGAAAATGACTGTCGACGAAGGGCGGAGACACCAGCTTACCAGTGGCATCGATCACCTTACCCGCGTACGCAGTAATTCCGGCCTCGACGGCCGCAATCCGACCGTCCTTACAGGCAATGTCCATTCCGGTCTGGCCATCCGGCAAGTTTGCGTTTTTAACGAGTAGATCGAAGGACATCGAAGAACACCTGTCAGCGTTGGCCGCGGAAATAAGGAACAAGCAGTGCGCGCGGATAATCAGCTTTCCTGGCCACCACGATTAACGCGATGATGGATAGGATATACGGCATCATCAGGAAGACCTGTCCAGGGATGAAACTGCCGACTTCTGTCTGAAGTCGAACCTGGAACGCGTCAAACGCGCCAAACAACAACGCGCCAATCAGCGCTTTTCCAGGCCGCCAGGACGCGAAGACGGTCAAGGCGATGCAGATCCAGCCGCGGCCATTGACCATGCCGAAGAAGAAAGCATCAAAGGCCGACATGGTCAAAAACGCCCCGCCCAGCGCCATGATCGACGAGCCGACAACGACTGCGCCCATGCGCAGTCCGTAGACCGAGAGCCCTTGCGATTCGACAGCCGACGGATTGTCGCCCACAGCCTGAATCGCAAGACCGAGCGGCGTGCGATAAAGCACATAGCCTGTCGCAAGCACCAGGATCAGTGCAAGAAACGTCAGCGAGGTTTGCTGGAACAATGCAGGACCAATAAACGGCAGATCGGACAGGATCGGGATATCCAGCGGCTGAAAAGCTTCAATCCGCGGCGGCGACGACACATCCGGCAGAGCGGTCCGATAAATAAAGTAACTGAGCGATGTCGCGAACAGAGTGACGCCGATCCCCGAGACATGCTGAGACAACCCGAGCGGCACCGTTAGAATGGCGTGAAGCAACCCGAACAGCCCACCGGCCAATGCGGCGACAAGCACTCCGCCCCAAAGCCCTGCTCCGAGCCAGACCGCCATCCAGCCAGCCATGGCACCCGCGGTAAAGATGCCTTCGATCCCAAGATTGAGCACCCCTGCCCGCTCGCAGATGAGCGCGCCGATGACACCGAAAATCAGCGGCGTGGCAATCCGTAGAGAGGCCGCCCAGAAGTTTTCGGAGACAAGAATATCGAGGATCTCGATCATTTCGTGGCCTCCTTGGCATGCGGCGCGCCGACAAAGCGGATCTTGAACCTCAAGAACAAGCCGGAAACGAGAACGCATAAAAGCGCCATCGCAACGATCAGATCAGCCAGATAATTGGACACACCGGTGGCGCGGGACATGGAATCTGCCCCGACAAAGATGCTTGCAATAAAGAGCGCGGCAAAGACAACGCCAATCGGCGACAGTCCCGCCAGCATGGCAACAACGATACCGGAGTATCCGAAACCCGGTGACAGGTCTGCTGTCAGATATCCCTTCAGTCCTGCGACTTCGCCAACACCGGCAAGGCCCGCCAGCGCACCGGAGAGCAATCCAACCCGAATGAAGGTTGCCGTGACCGGGATACCGGCATGACGGGCTGCGGACGCGTTCTCTCCGACTGCCCTGATTTCAAAACCCCAGACCGTGCGTTTCAAAAGAAAATAAACGCCAAGCGCGGAAATCAGCGCGATGATGAGACCCCAATGGATGCGCATCCGGTCCATCAGCTTGGGCAACGCGGCTTCATCCAGAATGGGTTCCGATTGCGGCCATCCCATCCCCATCGGGTCCTTCATGGGGCCTTCCAGCATCATCTGCACAAACAGCAGAATGACGAAATTCAGGAGAAGCGTCGTCACCACTTCATCCACGCCGAGTCGGGTTTTCAATAGGGTCGGTCCCAACATGACCAGCCCGCCCATCAGGGCCCCGGCGAGAACAACGGCCGGAATAAGCACGAAGGAAGGCCCGGAGATCAGCCCGGTACCGACCGCAACTGCGGCCAACGCTCCGGCATACAGCTGACCTTCGGCACCGATGTTCCAAAGCTTTGCCCGGAAAGCAACGGCGGCGGCAAGTCCCGTCAGGATCAATGGCGTTGCGCGGGTC
Organism: Roseibium sp.; assembly: GCF_965276855.1. GTDB lineage: Bacteria > Pseudomonadota > Alphaproteobacteria > Rhizobiales > Stappiaceae > Roseibium. Next base: position 3,550,934 of record NZ_OZ255700.1, on the reverse strand, counting down.
AGCATTTCTGTAAAGGCAAAGGCTGACCCAAATGCGCCCTTGATCATAAGGCCATAGGCTTCAAAAACTGGCAGACCTGCGAACAGCATCGGGACAGCCGCCAGAACGAGGGCGGCAACAGCGGCTGCGACGGTCACGCTAATGACTTTGGAAACGGCAACCGGACCTCTGGGTTCAAAACGGATCATGCAGCTTCTTCCCCATCGTGCCCGGCCATGCGCAGACCGAGCTTGCCGCGGTCAAGGTCTTCCGTCGGTTCTGCTTGTGAGAGATGGCCGCGATGAATGACGGCGATGCGGTCGGAAAGACGCATGAGTTCATCCAGATCTTCAGAAATAAGAATGACGCCTGCCCCGCGAGCGCGTGCTGCAAGCAGACGTTTGTGAACGTCGGATGTGGCACCGACATCAAGCCCGCGCGAGGGCTGGGCGGCGAGCACGACCTTGGGCTCCGTTTCAAGCGTTCTGGCCAAAACGATTTTCTGGATATTACCGCCAGACAGCAACCTGGCCGGACTTGCCTCACTTTGGCAGCGAATATCATAGGCCTCGATAAGACCCTTCGCCCGGTCCCGCATCGCCGAAAACCGGAGCATCCCGAAGCGCTGGTTTTCTGGTTTGCGGATCGCTTCAATCGCCAAGTTCTCAGACACGGTCATCGCGCCCACAATGCCATCGTGATGACGATCTTCAGGTATGCGCGCCAGACCGATGTCAATCATTTGACGCGCAGAAACTTGCCCGAGCTCATCGCCTTCCAGCACCAATTTGCCAGCCGACACCGTCTCTAGACCGGAAATAACCCGTGCCAGCGTGGTTTGGCCATTGCCAGACACCCCGGCTATGCCAAGGATTTCACCGGCTCGTAAGTCCAGCGAAACATCGGAGATTGCGTCCCGACCATGTCCCGCCGCAACGTCGGTCAGGACAAAAAGCGGCGCACCCGGAGCACCGGGCTCACGTACGGTTTCGGAAATCTCGTGCCCGACCATCAGCTCGGCCAATTGGCGTTGCGAGCTGCCTTCAGTCGGCAGGTCCGCCACTTTCCGGCCTCCGCGCAAGACCGCAACGCGGTGGGAGGATGCCATCACTTCTGCCAGCTTGTGCGAAATGAAAATGATCCCGAGCCCATCGCCTGCAAGCTTCGTCAACGTGGCAAACAGGGTTTCGGATTCCTGCGGTGTCAAAACAGCCGTCGGTTCGTCAAGGACAAGAACCCTCGCATCCCGATAAAGCGCTTTCAGGATCTCAACGCGCTGTTTTTCCCCGACGGAGAGATTGGAAATGCGCGTGTCCAGATTGACCGCCAATCCGGATCTTTCCATCAGCTCGTCCAGTTTCTTGCGCGCCGGCAGTCGGGCGGACTTGATGGCGGACAGAGGTTCTGTGCCCAAAAGAATATTGTCGAAGGCGCTCAGGTTTTCTGCGAGCGTAAAGTGCTGATGCACCATCCCGATGCCAGCATCCAGTGCAGCATGGGGAGAGCCTGGCTCCAACTCTTCAAGGGCGCCATGCGACCCCAACACAAGCACCTGTCCTTCATCGGCCACATAGTGACCGAAAAGGATGTTCATCAGCGTGGTCTTGCCGGCGCCGTTTTCTCCGAGAAGTGCAAGAATTTCCCCTTGTCTCAGGTCCAGCGACACATCGCCATTGGCTGTCAACGCGCCAAAGCGCTTGGTGATGCCTTCAAGCCGCAACAGGACGGGGACATCAATTGCTGGCGGCGCCATGCCAACCTCCGGTGGTTTTTGAATTCTTGGCCGACAAGGGAGAACATCGGCAGGTCACTGGCGGTCACAGGTGTCGAACCCAATGACCGCCAGATAAAACAGCAGGCGCTGCTTACATCGTGGATTTCGGTTCGCTGTCGTTCACATTGACGCGGAACAGGCCATCGAGAATTTCCTTTTCTTTTTCTTTTGCGGCAGCAACGGCATCAGCCGGAGCAAGGCCTTCATCGACAATGAAGCTGCCACCGCCATAGCTCATGAAGCTATAACGGCCAAAATCGGCCGGTTCGAAAGTGCCTGACTTCACCTGCTCCAGTGCACGATCAATGGTCGGCTCCATATGCCAAAGTGCCGAGGAAAGGATCGTGCCCGGATAATCGGCTGATGTGTCGATGACGTTGCCGATGGCAAGAAGACCTTTCTCCTTGGCCGCATCCGAAACACCAAAGCGCTCTGCGTACATGATGTCAGCGCCCTTATCGATCATCGCAAATGCAGCTTCTTTGGCCTTGGGCGGATCGTACCAAGAGTTAATGAAGGTCACGAGGAACTTCACGTCCGGGTTAACGGATGTTGCCCCGTCCATGAACGCGTGCATCAGACGGTTCACTTCCGGAATGGCATACCCGCCGACCATGCCGATGATGTTGGATTCGGTGGTCGCGCCCGCGATCATGCCGGACAGATAGCTCGGCTCATGGATCCAGTTGTCGAAAACGGCAAAGTTTGGTTTTCCCGGGCCGAAAGAAGACCCCATAAGGAACGCTGTGTCCGGATACTCTGCGGCGACCTTGCGTGCGGCCCGCTCTACAGCGAATGCTTCCCCGACAACAAGATCCATGCCCTGCTCTGCGTACTCGCGCATCACCCGCTCGTAGTCGGTGTTCGCGACGTTTTCAGAGAAGGTATAAGTGATATCGCCACGCTCTTCGGCAGCTTTCAGCGCCTTATCAATACGGCTCACCCATTGCTGCTCGACCGGCACGGTATAGATCGCAGCAACTTTGATTGGATCCGCCGCTTGTGCAGCTGACATCGGCATGGCGGCAACGGCTGTGACAGTCATTGCAGCCGCCAAAAGGCCCCGGCGGACCTTTGAAAACGGTTTAACGGTGAACATCTGGAAACCCCTGGAGTGCTTTTTAACTCCAAAAGATGATCACAAATCCGGCGTGCCCACAAGTTAAGCAGAGCCAACAAGAGCAATTTTTTTGAACAAACGGCAAAAATCCGCGCTCGTTTTTTGTGCGGCTCTGTTGATCACTGAACTGCACAACAGGGAAAATCCCTAATTGTTTAGCCGTAAAACATTCTATTTTTCAAGGTTTCACAACCGACACCGAGCCAATTTGGGAAATCAATTTTCATTCGTTGTATCAAAGACTTATACACGATTGAGGAAAGCCTCAAAAATGAAAAATGGCGTCTTTTTTTGAATGCATTCAAAAAAATGAAACGTTTCATATTGATCTGTTTCGGGAGTCATGGTTTCACTTATGAGCCTGTTCACCTGCCAGTCTGGATAGAGGGACGGCAGTCTTCTTTGGGAGGAAATAATGAAGATATTCAAGCTCGCTGCCGCCGCAGCGACCGGTCTCGCTTTGCTTGCTGGCACCGCCATGGCAGATGAGAAGCCGAAAGTCGGCCTCATCATGAAATCGCTCGCAAACGAGTTCTTTCAAAACATGATGGCAGGTGCCGAAGCCCACCAGGAAAAGCGTGGCGACTATGAACTTCTGGCCGTCGGCATGCAGAACGAAACCGACTTCGAGAGCCAGATCAACGCCGTCGAAAACTTCATCACGCAGGGCGTGGACGCAATCGTGGTAGCTCCTGCTGACAGCCGTGCCATGGTGCGCCCGCTGAAGAAGGCGATGGAAGCGGGCATTGTCGTGGTCAACTTCGACGTCGCGCTCGATGAAGATGCCAAGAAACAGCAGGGCATCGAGCTGGCGTTTGTCGGCCCGGACAACCGCGGTGGTGCGAAACTTGCCGGTGATGCATTGGGCAAAAAACTTGGCGAAGGCGGCAAGGTCGTCATCATCGAGGGCAACCCGGGCGCGGACAATGCCAACCAGCGCCGCATGGGCTTTGAAGACTCAGTCGCCGAATACAAGCTCGACCTTCTCGACAGCCGCACCGCGCATTGGGAAACAGAAGAAGCCAACACCGTCTTCTCCAACATGTTGACGGCACACCCGGACATCCAGGGCGTTATGGCTGCCAACGATTCCATGGCCATCGGCGTGGTTAAGGCGCTGGAAAGCGCTGGCCGCACCGACATTATGGTTGTCGGTTTCGATAACATTCCGGCAGTAAGCCCGATGATCGAGGACGGCCGGATGCTAGCAACTGTCGACCAATTCGGAACCGACATGGCCGCAAACGCCATTGATCTGGCGCTCGAAGTCGTCGGCGGCGGTGACGAACTCAAAGGTTGGGTCAAAACCCCAATCGAATTGGTGGCCGCTCAATAATCGGCCCCATGTGCCCCCGCTTGGTCAGCCTTGAGCGGGGGCAAATCAAACTCTTCCAATTACGATATGACTGGACGCACCATGGTAGCAGCGACGCAAACCGCGGCGCAGGCCCCTGCGCATTCCTCGCCGTTTCTATCGGTTGAAGGACTGAAGAAATACTTCGGCGGTGTGAAGGCCCTCGACGGCGTGAGCTTTTTCCTCGAACAAGGAGAAGTGCATGCGCTGGTCGGTGAAAATGGCGCTGGCAAGTCCACCTTGATTAAGATCCTGTCTGGCGTGTTCCCTCATGACCACGGTGCGATCTCCTTGGACGGGCAGATATACCGCCCGCAGTCGCCACATGAGGCCAAGGAACGCGGTGTTCAGGTCGTTCATCAGGAATTCAATCTCCTTGAGCATCTAACAATTGCGGAAAACGTCTCGATCGAGAAGTTGCCACGCAACCGGTTTGGGCTCCTGGACCGGCAAGAACTCAACTCTCGTGCCCGCAAGGCGCTGGACGCCATCGGGTTAACTGATATCGATGTCAAAGCTCCTGTGAGCACCCTTGGCATCGCCCACCGGCAGCTTGTTGAAATCGCAAGGGCTCTACAGTCCGAAAGCCAAATCCTGATCCTTGATGAACCGACCGCTACACTGACGGAGCGTGAAACCAAGCGTCTCTTCGAACTTGTCTCGCGGATCAAGGCAGACGGCGTGACAGTCGTTTTCGTGTCACATCACCTCGATGAAGTCTTCGAAATCTGTGATCGGGTCACGGTGTTTCGCAACGGCCGCACAATCGCAACTGACCTGATCACCGAGACCACACCGGAAGGTATTGTCCAAAGAATGGTCGGCCGCCAGCTCGCCGGGGAGATGGTTTCTGGCGATGAACATAAAGAGTTCGGCGACGTCGCCTTGAGTGTCCAAGATGTCTGCACTCAGGCCAATCCGACCGAAACGGGCGTGTCTTTTGACTTGCGCTATGGCGAGATCCTCGGGATCGCTGGGCTGGTCGGGGCGGGCCGCACTGAAATCCTGCGCGGAATTTTCGGAATTGATCCGATCCGGTCCGGACAAGTGCAACGGGATGGCAAGACTGCCCGTTTTTCCGGTCCAGGTGACGCCATAGCTGCCGGGATTGGCTTCGTAACCGAGGACCGTAAGGACGAAGGCCTGATCCTGGATATGCCGATCTCGGCCAACGTCTCGCTCGCGAATATGAAGGCCGTGTCGCAATCCGGTCTCCTCAAATTCGCAGCTGAGCGGCGACAGGCCATGGAGGCCGGCGAAAAACTGAAACTTAAATACGGCAAGACAGCCGACCCTGCCTCAAGCCTGTCTGGCGGAAACCAGCAAAAGGTCGTGCTGGCCAAGTGGCTCGCACGGGACCCAAAGGTCCTGTTGCTGGATGAGCCCACCAGAGGCGTTGATGTCGGCGCAAAAGCCGAAATCTACGCGATCCTGAAGGATCTGGCCCGCAACGGCGTCGCCCTGTTGGTGGTCTCGTCCGAAATGCCGGAACTCATGACGCTGGCAGATCGCATTCTCGTTCTTGCCGAACACCAGATCCAGGGCACGCTTCAGCGCGCCGATTTCTCTGAAGAAAACATCCTGAAACTGGCCTACGGGCGAACTGAACTGGCCGGAGGAAACAGCCAATGACACTCCAGACAACAACCGACACGCTTCCGGCTCCGTCCAGATTTTCCGTCCGAACCGTCTTGCAAAATGCAGGCATCGGCCTCGCCTTGCTGGCTCTGATCATTTTCTTTTCCGTGTTCACCGAACACTTTCTGACGCCGAACAACATCACCAACATATTGACCCAGATCACCATCAATCTGGTCCTCGCTGTCGGCATGACCTTTGTCATTCTGATCGGCGGCATTGACCTGTCGGTCGGGTCGGTGATGGCGTTTGCAGCGGTCGTAGCCGGTAAAGCCATCACCCTTCCCGGATTTGGACCGGCAGAAGCAATCGCGCTTGCAGTTATTGCCGCAACGCTGACCGGTGTCCTGTGCGGGTTCATCAACGGCGCCATCAGTGCTTATTGGGCGCTGCCGTCGTTCATCATCACTCTTGGCATGTTGAACATTGCCCGCGGTGCGGCATTACAGGTCTCCGATGCGCAAACAATCTACTCCTTCCCCTATGCCTTTGAGGAATTCGGGTCTGCCATGATCTATGGCGTGCCTGTCGTATTCCTGGTGGCGCTGCTCCTGGTGTTCGTGGCCTGGTTCGTCCTGAACTTCACGGTCTTTGGGCGTCTGCTCTACGGCATTGGCAACAACGAGGAAGCCGTCCGCCTGGCTGGACATTCGGTGCGTCGCTACAAGATTGCAGCCTTCACCATATGCGGCTTCACAGCCGGTATCGCGGCCGTTGTCTATATGGCCCGCCTCAACATCTCCAGCCCGATCGCCGGGATCGGTTTTGAACTCAATGCGATCGCTGCAGTGATCATCGGCGGCACCAGTTTGAGTGGCGGCCGAGGTTCGGTAATCGGGACTCTGCTCGGCGCTTTCATTATTGGTGTGCTCGCAAACGGCTTGATCCTGATCGGCTTAAGCGACTTCATGCGCCAGATGATTACCGGTGTGGTCATCATCTTTGCAGTCGTCCTTGATCATTACCGCGCCAAATACGCCGCCACCTGATCGCCTATATTAAATGCCTCAGCGAAGACATCTTCCGCTGAGGCAAAGTAATACGGTATACACAGACCCTCACTGATGTTCGGAGCGCAATTTTGAAGCCGGTTACTGTCGTTGGCAGCATCAATGTCGATCTCTTCAGCTACCTCGATCGCTGGCCGAACATCGGTGAAACCGTGATGGTCCGGGAATCGTCCAACACCCTTGGTGGCAAAGGCGCCAATCAGGCGGTTGCAGCAACCAAGCTCGGCGCCAATGCGACGATGATCGGCGCGGTTGGTGAAGACGGTTTTGGCCGCGTTGCCGCAGATCAGCTGGCGGCTTTCAATGTGACTGCCGAGCTGATTGAAAAACGCGATTCCGGAACGGGTATGGCATTTATAGATGTCGGGCCGGACGGCGATAACATCATCCGGTTGGCAAGTGGTGCCAATGGTCAGATACGCCCCGAAGACCTTAAGCAGCATTCGGGCCACCTGAGCCACAGCGGTGTCGTCCTCCTTCAAAACGAAATCAACCTGGAAACGTCATTGAAAGCCGCGGAACTCGCACGCGCTGGTGGCGCGCTGGTGATTATGGATCCAGCTCCAGCCCCTCACCCGGCCTGGACCAAGGATGTGATTGCCGCCTTTGATGTGCTGACCCCGAACGCAAGTGAGGCTGGTGCCATCTTGGGAAAAACACCAGAAACGCTGGACGAAGCCCGAGACGGCGCACAGCACCTGCGCTCTTTCGGACTGAGTGGTGCGATCATCACGCTCGGGGAAAAAGGCGTCGCCTGGTCCTTTGGAGATGAAGACGGTGTAGAACCTGCTCCGAATGTAACCGCAATTGACACGGTGGCTGCCGGGGATTGCTTTAACGGCGCGCTGGCAACTGCGCTCTCAGAAGGTGCCTCAATGCGGTCCGCGATACGATTTGCTATGCATGCTGCGGCCCTTGCAACCACCCGAAAGGGTGCATCGGCTTCTCTGCCGACCCGAATCGAGGTCGACCGGTTCTACGCGCCCGACCTGGTATAGCGCTGGCATAAAAGAGGCAGTAAAAAGAACAGCAGCCCGCAGTTGGCTGCAACTACTGTATTTAGGGAGAAGCCTGTCTATGCCGACCATAAAGGATGTCGCGCGCAAAGCCGATGTGTCGGTCGGGACGGTTTCAAGGGTCCTCGCGAAAAACGATACGGTCAAACTGCCGCTCAAGCTGCGGGTGCAGGCGGCCATGGACGAACTTGGCTACAAGCCCAACCTGGCAGCCCGCGCGCTGCGCACAAACAGTATCGATGTCGTAGGGCTGGTGGTTCCAGATATTACCAACCCGTTTTTTGCGCAACTGGCCAAGGACATCGAAAAAGAAGCGGCCAGCCGCAGCCACTCTGTTATGCTGGCAAATTCGGATGACGACCTGGAAACCGAAAAGATTCAGATCGCGGCCCTGCTGGACCGCTCCGTGCGCGGTGTCATCGTTGTTGCAACATCAGACAGCAACCATCCTTACGAAGCAGATGTTCCAATCGTGTCGCTTGACCGCCGTCTTGGTGATCATGCGCTGGTCAGCACGAACCATTTCGACGGATCAGCTCAGATTGCCGACCATCTCCATCAGCTTGGCCATCGGCGGATCGCCTACATCGCTGGACCGGACACCATGGATGTGGCCCGCCGCCGCCGCGAAGGGTTCGTGACCCGGATAAAGACACTTTCAACGCCTGATGATCCAATCGAACTAACTATCCACCCAGGCCAATTCGATTATGATTCCGGCGAAGAGGTTTGCCGGGAGATACTTGCAGAAACTGCGGACAGCGGTGATCGCCCGACCGCAATTGCCGCGGCCAGTGACCAGCAGGCGATTGGGGTCTTGCGCGCAGCTCGAGACTTGAAACTGGACGTTCCTGGAGATCTCTCCGTTACAGGTTTCGATGACATCTCGCTGGCAGCTCTTGTCGTCCCCAGGCTGACGACTATCCGCCAGCCGACCGCCGCTTTGGCACGCACAGCAATTGATCGGATCTTCGAACCCGCAGACGCCACCGGAGATGAAGAGATCCCCGGTGACCTTGTTGTGCGGGAATCGACGGCAGCCCTTAACTGATCAGTTTAGATCCCTAGATAGGCTTCACGGATACGCGGATCGGCGATCAGTTCATCCGAGGGCCCAGAAAGCGTGATCCGGCCGGTTTCCATGACATAGCCTCGATCGGCGATTTTGAGAGCGCCAAAGGCGTTCTGTTCAACCAGAAGAACGGTCACTTCCTTTTCCCTCAAGGACTTGACCACATCGAAGATCTGCGCGACCAGAAGTGGCGCCAGGCCCATTGAAGGTTCATCCAGCAACAGGCAATGTGGCCGCCCCATCAAGGCACGGGCAATCGCCAGCATCTGTTGTTGCCCACCTGAAAGGCCACCCGCTGCCAGGTTCCGCTTTTCCCTGAGAATTGGGAACATCTGGAAGGCGTCTTCCATGTCCTTTTCGACCCGATCATCCGTAAATAGAAACGCGCCGAGACGCAGATTTTCTTCAACCGTGATGTTCGTGAAAATCTGGCGCCCCTCCGGCGATTGCGACAATCCACGTTTCAAACGCTTGTAGGCGGGCACGGTTGTCAGCGCATCGCCGCGAAACCGGATGTCTCCGCCGGTGACGGACTGCGTCCCGGACAAGCATTTCAGCAAGGTGGTTTTGCCCGCTCCATTGGCGCCGACCACAGTCACGATCTCTCTGGATGTCACCTCCAGATCGATCCCGTGCAGCACCTCGATATGACCATAGGCCGATCGCAGGCCCTCAACCGTCAACATGGGCGGGCTCCTCTTCCGTGCCGAGATAGGCGGCAATCACATCCGGGTTCCTGGAGACATCCTGGGGCGTCCCCTCGGCGATCTTTTCGCCGTGATCCAGCACCACGATGTGATTGGAGATCCGCATCACCATTTTCATATCGTGCTCCACGAGCAGGATCGCGATGCCGGACTTGGCGAGCTCCGCAATCAGCTCATCGATCTCTTCCGTCTCGACCGCATTGCAGCCAGCAGCCGGTTCATCCAGCAGAAGAACCTGCGGCCCAACGGCCAGGGCACGCGCGATCTCAAGGCGCTTGAGCGCACCATAAGAAAGGTTCCCGGCCTCTTCCTCGGCAGCCTTTGACAGATGCACCTTTTCAAGAAGCTGCAACGCTTGCTCGCGCACTTCCGCAGACCGGCGCCGGGCAGACGGCAGCGACATCAGATCAGCCCAGACGGACGGATTTTCCGTCAGATGAAATCCGGCAACCACATTTTCCAGAACCGTCATTTCCTGGAAGATCTGCAGGTTCTGAAAGGTCCGCGTCAGGCCCTTTTTCGCCAGGATATGCGGGGCCTTAGCGGTCACGTCTTCCCCGTTTAGTTTCACGTACCCCGCATCCGGCAAATAGACACCGGAGATCATGTTGAAGAGGGTTGTTTTGCCAGCCCCGTTCGGACCGATGACCGATACGATTTCACCCGGTTTGACCGAAAACCCGACATCGTTCACCGCCCGGAGCCCGCCGAAACTGATGCCAAGGCCGCTGATTTCGAGAATGCTCATCAGACACCCCTCCATCTGATACGCGCTGCAAGGGACGGCAAAAGGCCAAGCGGCAGGAAGATCATCACCAGGATCATGACGAGGCCAAGCACCAGATGCTCATAGTCGTGGAACACGGTCAGGATCTGCGGCAGGAGCGTCAGGACAGCCGCGCCGAATGTGGCACCGAGGACCGAGCCGACACCTCCGAGAACAGCCATGGTAACCATTTCCACCGAGTGCATGAAACCCGCGACATCCGGTGTGATGAAACCGTTCTGCAAGGCCAGAAGCGAGCCGCCGACCGATGCATAAACAGCTGAAATGATAAAGGCTTGCAGCTTGAAACGCGCGACATCAATGCCGACGGTTTGCGCTGCGGTTTCCGAACCATGCAAGGCCCGCATCGCCCGCCCGGTCGCGCTCTGGTAGAGATTGAGTGCAATCCAGATCCCGATCAAAAGCGCGGCCGCATTGAAGATGTACCAGAATTCACCGCCGGACAGCCGAAGCCCCATGTCCCTGAGGATTGGACGCAAACCAAGACTTGAAACCGCCATTCCATCCGGGCCACCTGTCAATCCGCGTTCATTGGAGAGAACCATGGAGACCAGAATGCCAAATCCAAGCGTTGCAACGCCGAGATAGTAGCCCTTCAAGCGCAGAATTGGGCGGCCGATCAGAAGGGCGAGCACGGCAGAAATCGCAGCGCCGAGCAGAATGGCCAGGACGGGCGGGATACCGAGATGGACGGGTGCCAATGCGCAGGCGTAAGCACCAATCCCGGCGAATCCTGCGTGCCCCAGACTGATCTGTCCGGCGTAACCGATCAGGATCACCAGGCCGACCACGGACAAGGCATTCACGAACACAAGCGCACCGACACGGTAGTAGTAACCGGAAGGGAAAAAGGCTGGCAGGATGACGATGATTGCAGCCAGAATGGCCAGTTGAATCCATTTGTTTTTGAGTGTCATCACCTAGACCCTTTCTGTCGTCTTTTGACCGAAAAGGCCCTGTGGCATGACAAAAAGCACAGCAAGGATCACGACAAAGGCGACCGCTTCCTTGTACTGGGAGGAGATGTATCCAGCCGTTAGGGCTTCAAACAGGCCGAGCAGCAACCCGCCGACCAAAGCCCCTTTCGGATTTCCCATGCCGCCGAGCATTGCAGCCGCAAACCCTTTGAGGGCGAGGCCGACACCGACGTCATAGCTCACCAGGGTGATTGGTGTGACCAGAACACCGGCCAGCGCGCCGATGGCCGCTGACAAGGCAAAAGACAAGGTCATGACAAAACCGGTGTTGATGCCGACGAGCTGTGCGGCCAGCCGATTGTTCGCCGTTGCCAGAACAGCTTTGCCCAAAAGCGTACGCGTGAAAAACAGCCATAGCGCTATGAAAATCGCAATGGCTCCGCCAATCACCCAAAGGCTCTGCGGCAGCAGCGTCGCGCCGAGAAGGTGGATCGGATCATCCCCGGAGAACGCTGGCAGACGGTGCAACTGCTTGTCGAACAGGACCTGTGTCGCACCGCGGATCAGGATCGAAGCGCCGATGGTAATGATGATCAGGGAGACGACCGGCGCGCCCCGCGCAGGCTCGATCGCAAACTTGTTCAGCGCCACACCAATGGCTGCTGTTGCCACGATTGCAATCAAAGCCGCCAAGGGCAACGGCAGACCCGAATCGAAGGCGAAAACGGTGATCATGCCGCCGAGCATGACGAATTCGCCTTGTGCGAAGTTCACCACATCAGAGGCGTTGTAGATGATGGTAAAGCCGAGCGCGACAAGGGCGTAGACCGCGCCGACGGTCAAGCCGGAAAAGACGAACTGCATCAATGCGTCCATCGACGTCTCCTAAGCGGGATATTGGGTGCAAGGTTGGAAGCCGGACTTGTCGCCCGGCTTCCGAAATGGCGTCAGTCGATCGAGGTCCACTTGCCATCGCGAATTTCCAGCATGCGGAACGCACTGAGATCGAGCCCCAGGTGATCGTCCGGGCTGAAGGTATAAGTGCCGGTCGTACCGACCATGCCGCTGGTTGCTTCTAGAGCATCGCGGATGGCACTCGGGTCCGAGCTGCCTGCACGGGCCATAGCATCCGTCATCAGCCGGAAGGCATCATGCGCATAGCCACCAAATGTCGAAACGGCTTCGCCGTACTCTTCCTCGTATGCGGTCTTGTAGGCGATCACCACTTCCTTCTGCGGATCCCCCTCTTCCATGATGTCTGCAATGAGTAGCGCGGTGCCTGGAAGACGCACACCTTCAGCAGCCTCCTTTCCAGCCAGCTCAATGAAACCATCAGAAGCAACTCCATGGCTTTGGTAAAGCGGCAGATCAATCCCAAGCTGGGCATAGTTCCGGGTGACGATGGCCGGCCCCTGACCGAAGCCCGGATTCAGAACGGCCTCAACACCATCGGTAGACTTGATCTTGGTAAGCTGCGGGGTCATGTCAGCGTCCTGACGGGAGTAGGTCTCTTGCACCAGGATCTCGACACCGTAATTGCCAGAAACGTCGACGCATTGGGCTTCCATCGACGCGCCAAATCCGCCGGTACCGGAAATCATTCCGATCTTGGTGATGCCGTTCTTCTGCATATCCGTGAAGATCTTCTCACAGGCCATGCGGTCGGTATGCGGTGTCTTGAAGACATACTCGCGCACCGGATCAATGATTTGGATTGCACCAGCGAGTGAGATGAACGGAATACCCTCATCTTCGGCAACCGACAGGATGGACATGGTCGTGCCCGTCGTGGACCCACCGATGATCGCGACGACTTCATCATCTTCAACCAGACGCGTTGCAAAGGTGCGCGCCTTGTTCGGATCGCCACCATCATCGTAAATCACCAGCTCGATCTTCTCGCCGTTGATCCCGCCCTTGGCGTTTAGATCATCAACGAGCATGTAAAGGGTCTTTGCTTCCGGGTCGCCAAGGAATGCAGCAGGACCGGACGCGGACAGGCTTGCACCCAACTTGATGTCGGCGGCGGCGCCTGTGACTGTTCCCAGAACCAACAAGGTGGCGAGAGCTGTATTGGTAACTTTCATGGTTTCCTCCCAGAGTGTGAAAATTTCGAAGTGACGGGCAGCCGGGGTCAGCGGGTGTGAGTGCCCAGGTCACTGATGCGACGAAGACGGCTGTGGTGAGTAAACGCTCTGCCGGCCACGCTTTGCTGATCATTGCGGATCGAATTGGAGACGCCGGGTGACCTGGGTTTTGCCGGGCGGGGCAGCGCAATGCTGTGTCGGTTTGCCGGTTTAGAAAACACTGAAACCAACATTCGCACGCTCTGGTCCGCGATCACCGAGAACGCAGCGCTCAACATTCTGTAATGCCGGCCAAGCAGTTTTGGCATAATGTCTCCTCCCAAGTCCGTAACGAGCGTTACGCCTCAGTTCTTATAATTGACCGACCGGACGGTTTATGCAACGATTTGTTTTGTCGGCATCGTGAGAAAATGGTGTCAGGGAGAGAAAAATGTCGAAAATTCAGACTGTTATTTCGGAAATAAACAACGGCGTTTTGAAGCTAACCCTCAATCGTCCGGACAAACTCAACTCGTTTAACGAGGAAATGCACCTGTCATTTCGCGCAGAAATTGAGCGCGCGCATTCCGAAAAAGCAGTCCGCTCGGTGTTGTTGACAGGATCCGGGAGGGGCTTTTGTGCCGGGCAGGATCTGGGCGACCGGGACCCAAGAAAAGGCGGCGAGCGCTCTGATCTCGGACATACGATCGAGACCTTTTACAATCCGACCCTGCGTCTGATCCGCAGCCTGGAAAAACCAATCGTCTGCGCGGTGAATGGCGTGGCGGCCGGTGCGGGCGCAAACATCGCCCTTGCCTGTGACATCGTTCTGGCGGCACGCTCGGCAAAGTTTATCCAGGCCTTTTCTAAGATAGGACTGATCCCGGATGCCGGCGGCAGCTGGTCTCTGCCCCGCATTCTAGGAGAACCACGTGCTAAAGCGCTCGCCCTCCTTGGGGAACCGCTACTGGCCGAACAGGCCGAAAGCTGGGGCCTGATCTGGAAAGCGGTCGATGATGCTGCTCTCCTAGAAGAGGCGACAGTACTGGCTGAGAAACTCGCTGCTGGCCCCACCGTCGGACTGGGCCTCACCAAACGTCTCATCCAGGCCGCCGCCGACCAGGATCTCGACACGCATCTCGACATGGAGCGGGATTGCCAGCAGACAGCAGGCTTCACCGACGATTATGCTGAAGGTGTAATTGCGTTTTTGGAAAAACGCCCTGCACGGTTCCGCGGTGAATGACATGAAACACATATCTGAACTCAGCCCGCAGCAGCTGGCAGAAACCTGCGCCAACCTGATGTGGGAGGAGGACAACGCCTCTCAGAAGCTCGGCATGAAACTGCTTCACGTGGCGCCAGGCGAAGCAGATATCTCCATGACCGTGACGAAGGACATGACCAACGGCCATGGCAACTGTCACGGCGGCTATATCTTTGCGTTGGCCGACAGCGCCTTCGCTTTTGCCTGCAACACGTACAATCAAGTCACCGTCGCGCAGCATTGTTCGGTCACCTACATCGCACCGGGCGGCCTGGACGATTTCCTGACCGCTTCAGCACGCGAGGTCTCCCGTACCGGGCGCTCCGGTATTTACGACATCAGCGTTGCCCGCGACGACGGGACCGTGATCGCTGAATTTCGCGGCCACTCCCGCACTATCAATCGCACCTTTTTGCCAACAGAATAACTGCCGGCCTGACCAGCACCTTGTGGAGGAAACACATGATCGATCTCACACCGGATCGCGCCACTCTGGACCCTATCGAAATTGCAAGCCGAGACGAGATTGCAGCCCTTCAGGAAAAGCGCCTCGCCTGGACGCTATCCCACGCCTACGACAACTCTGCTTTCTTCAAGAAGCGCTTTGATGAATACGGCGCGCATCCGGGTGATTTCAAAACGCTGGCAGACATGGCGAAATTTCCCTTTACCGTGAAACAGGATCTGCGCGACACCTATCCGTTCGGCATGTTCGCGACACCGCGTGAAGACCTCGTCCGGATCCATGGTTCCTCCGGCACCACAGGCAAACCCACGGTGGTCGGATACACCGCCAATGACATTTCCAACTGGTCAGATCTGATTGCCCGCTCCATCCGCGCAGCGGGCGGACGCAAAGGCAACATCCTGCACAATGCCTATGGTTATGGCCTCTTCACCGGCGGGCTTGGCGCCCACTATGGTGCGGAAAAGCTTGGCTGCACGGTCGTACCGATTTCCGGCGGTATGACAGAGCGTCAGGTCACCCTGATCGAAGACTTCAAGCCGGACGTCATCATGGTGACGCCATCCTACATGCTGTCCATTTTGGACGAGTACCGGCGCCGTGGCCTCGACGCCCGGCAAAGCTCGCTGAAGGTCGGCATTTTCGGCGCAGAACCCTGGACAAATGCCATGCGTCAGGAAATCGAACAGGCCTTCGACATGCATGCCGTCGACATTTACGGCCTCTCGGAAATCATGGGGCCCGGTGTTGCGCAGGAATGCGTTGAAACCAAGGACGGCCTCCATGTTTGGGAAGACCATTTCTATCCGGAAATCATCGACCCTGTGACGGAAGAGGTCCTGCCAGACGGTGAGATGGGTGAACTGGTCTTCACGACACTGACCAAGGAAGGCCTGCCGATGGTCCGCTACCGGACCCGCGACCTGACCCGCATTCTGCCGGGAACTGCCCGCTCCATGCGCAGAATTGAAAAAATTACCGGCCGCAGCGACGACATGATCATCCTGCGCGGAGTCAATGTTTTCCCGACCCAGATCGAGGAGCAGATCCTTAAGTGTGCGGGTCTTGCGGCGCATTTCCATATCGAGCTCGTCCGTTCTGGCCGCATGGATGCGATGATCGTTCATGGAGAAGCGATGCCGGATGCCAGCAGCAGCGAGGCGCGGGAAGCGTCGGCCAAAGAGCTCGCGCACCACATCAAATCAACGATCGGGATTTCTTCAAAAATCGAGATCCACGAACCAGAAAAACTGCAGCGCTCAGAAGGCAAAGCCAAGCGAGTTATCGACAACCGGCCCAAAGACTGAATCAGTCGTCGCTTTTCTATCCCCAATGAGTTGAAGCCGGCCAGGCATTGGTCGGCTTCGCTTTACGTTGACTTAAAAAAGGCATTGGGTTGCTATGGCGGCACCGTGTCAAGAAATGGAGCTCCAAACACATGGCGAGAACCCGCGCCAATGATTTTGAGGAAAAACAGCATGGCCTTCTGCTGACGGCAGCGAATGTCTTTGCAACACAAGGCATGGAAAAGGCCTCCATGGCGCAGATCGCTCAGGAAGCCGGCGTTTCAAAATCCCTGCTCTATCACTACTACCCGTCGAAAGACGCGCTGATTTTCGAGATCATCCATTCTCACTTGGCAATCCTCGACAAGGCTCTGGAGGAAGCAGACGATCCGACCCTTCCACCAGAAGACCGGCTGCAAACTCTGGTGATGACCGTCCTTGATTCCTACCGGGGAGCAGACGATCAGCATAAGGTGCAGCTAAATGCCGGCCCAGCGTTGTCGGACGAACAAAAGAGTGAAATCGTCGCAATAGAGCGGCGCATTGTCCGGCACTTTTCAAATGCCTTGAAAGACATCCATCCGCACCTCGACACACCGGACCGGCCCCTCCTGATGCCCGTGACAATGTCGCTCTTCGGCATGATGAACTGGGTCTACATGTGGTTCAAAGAAGGTGGGCCGATCTCGCGCGAAGACTACGCCAAGGTAGCCACCACTTTGATCCTGGAAGGCGTCAAGGCCGTCCGCTGAATGGCTTGCCGGTCACGCTTCACCAGCTGACCGGCAACACCACATGGTTTTTATGCCGCCTGCGGCCAGGTCTTGGCGACCATGGTCAGGACGTCGTATTGCGCGACGACTTCTCCCTTCTGGTTGGTCACCTGGCAGTCCCAGCGCACCTCGCCGTGATCGGCGTTCTCGCGCGGATTGATTTCCTTGCATGTAAGCCGGACTTTCAGGCTGTCACCGAAGTAGACCGGTGTCAGGAACCGGAGATTGTCGACGCCATAGTTGGCGAGAACCGGACCCGGCTCCGGATCCACGAACAAACCCGCCGCAAAGGACGCGATCAGATACCCGTGGGCGACCCGATCCTCAAAGAACGGATTTGCCTTAGCCGCTTGGCTGTCCATATGCGCGTAGAAGGTGTCACCGGTAAACTCTGCGAAATGTTCGACGTCTTCCAGCGTTACTTCGCGTGCCTTTGTGGCAATCTGATCGCCAATCTTGAGCTCGGCCAATGACTTGCGGAACGGATGGACGTCGGTGCGCACAGATGCTCCATCGACCCATTGCCCGGTCACTGCGGACAGCATTTCCGGTGTGCCCTGGATCGCGGAGCGCTGCATGAAATGCTTCACGCCGCGCATACCGCCCATTTCTTCGCCGCCACCTGCCCGGCCCGGCCCGCCGTGAACAAGCGGTGCCAATGGTGAGCCGTGCCCTGTAGAGGATTTCGCGGATCCGCGATTGCCGATCAACACACGGCCGTGGAACGGCGCAAGACCAGTGACCACGTCATGAACCAGCGCCCCATCATTGGAAAACAATGAGGATGCAAGCGAGCCCCGGCCTTTGCGGGCTAGTTCCACAGCTTCCTGATTGTCTTCGTAGGACATAATGGTCGCAACCGGTCCGAAAGCCTCAACGGAGTGGACGATCTCAGCGTCGAGCGGCTTGGCGCAGTGAAGCAGTAGCGGCGCCATGAAGGCACCGCGATCTGCTTCGCCGGAAATCAGATCAACCGTGTCAAGCGATCCGGACACAATCTCCGCCTCCGTCGCCAGTTCGGCAACCTTTGCCTTGACGCCGTCGCGATCCTTCAGGGAGACGATTGCGCCCATGCGCACAGCTTCATCATCCGGCAAACCGACTTTCGTCTTGGAAAGCCGGGCGGAAATTGCTTCGACCGCCGCCTGCTCGTGTATCTTCGGAACGATGATCCGGCGAATGGCTGTGCACTTTTGGCCCGCCTTGACAGTCATCTCATTTGCGACTTCGCGGACAAAAAGATCAAACTCGTCCGTGCCGGGACCGGCATCCGAGCCCAGAATGGACGCGTTCAGACTGTCGGCTTCCATTGTAAAGCGAACAGAATGCTTTAGGATCGCGGAACTAGATTTCAGCTTTTGGCCGGTGGATGCGGAGCCGGTGAAGGTGACCACATCCTGTTCATTGACATGATCCAGAAGATCACCGGCTGACCCGGTCACGATCTGCAGCGCGCCTTCTGGCAAGACGCCGGTTTCCAGCATCCGCCGAACCACCAATTCTGTCAGATAGGCGGTTTGCGAGGCCGGTTTGACGATGCACGGCATGCCGGCGATCAGGGACGGTGCGATCTTTTCCAACATTCCCCAGACCGGGAAGTTGTAGGCATTGATGTGCACGGCAACGCCGATGAAAGGCGAGAGAATGTGCTGGGCCACAAAGGATCCATCACGGGACAGGACTTCCACCGGTCCTTCTGTTAGAACCCTGGTGTTCGGCAGTTCGCGGCGGGCCTTGGAGGCGAAGGTCAGCATCGTGCCGATGCCTCCTTCAATGTCGATCCAGCCGTCCCGGCGCGTTGCACCGGTCGCAAAGTTTTCCAGATAGAACTCTTCCTTGAGTTCCATCAGCTTCAGACCGACGGCCTTCAGCATCAAAGCCCGTTCGTGGAGCGTCATGGCTCTCAGCGCAGGTCCACCTTTGGCCCGCCCCCAGGCAAGTGCCGCCTTGAAATCGAGCCCCTCGGTCCCGATCAGCGCGTGAACGTTTCCTGTAGCGGCATTCAAGACCGGTTGACCTTCACCGTCCCCGCGGCGCCAAGCGCCTTCCACATAGCTTTCCAAACGGCGCGCCGTCGTCCCCATGGCCATTCTGGATTTCCCTTTATGTTTTTTTATCTGGTGAGCTTCAATTCGATAAGCCGCTGGTTTGCGTCAGCTTGCCATGCGGCTCGAAGCGTCTCGTTATCTGTCTGGCGCAGCCCCATCTGCTTAAGCCGGTCAAACCGCTGCGACTTGGCCGGACCAATTGTTTCAGAAACCTTGGGCAACCAATAGGCAACAGACGACAGCGCTTCATCGCGCGTTGCCTCGTCGGCAGCCAGAACCTGAAGCCCCTCCAGGCCGAGTTCCATGTGACGCTGTTCCCGCGGCAAGATCTTGCGGAACACTTCTCCAAGTGGCTGGTAAGAGGTTTGGCTGAGGTCCTTGAGCTGGTGGACGGTCGCCAACCCCATCAGGAAGTTCATGACAACAGCGTCTGTCCAGCCTTGCAGCGGGTAATGAAACACCGACAGGCGCATATCTCCGCCCTGGCGTTTTGCATCCACCTGTGCATCCCGCGGCTGACGGGCGGACCACGAGTGCGCCTTGTTATAGAGCGCCTTGTCGGTCCCAAAGTCGCTCATCAGGTCCAGAACCTGTTCGGCGTGGTCGACCTTTTCCAGCGTGATCCGGCTTGCCGCAATCCGCTCTTTCAAGCCCGGCGCCCAATTGATGGCGTCGGCAAACCCGGCAGACCCGGCAAGTTCACTGTCGACAAAAGACGACATCAAACGCAGGAGTTCGGCGCGGTAGCGCGGCGGGACGTTGTTTGGCGACGTCAACTTGCCGCCCCGGGCGAGGTAATCGGCCAAGGGCATGGTGTCTTCGTCCAGAACGGCTTCATTCGTCATAGCTGATCACCACCTTGTCCGAGACCGGGATGCATTGGCAGGAGAGCACGTAACCTGCGCGGACTTCATAGTCCTCCAGCGCATGGTTCACTTCCATCTCCACCTCGCCTTCTATGACCTTTGCCCGGCAGGTGGAGCACACCCCGGCCTTGCAAGAATAGGGCGCGTCCATTGAATTCGCGATGGCCGCCTCAAGCACTGAGTTGCCGTTTTTCTCCATCTGGAAATTCCGCGTGCTGCCATCGAGAGTGACCGAGACCCCGCATGTCCCGGCACCTGCCGCAGCTGCTTGCGACAGGGCGCGCGCTTTTGCCCGGCCGGGCTGGGAAGAGGCAAACAGTTCGAACCGTATCTGTTCGTCGGCAAGGCCGTGTTTGCGCAGGCTGTCCGCAATGGTCAGCATCATCGGCTCCGGGCCGCAGATAAAAGCCGTATCGACCTCCTCGGCGTCGACCCACAGACGGAACAGAAGGTCCATCTTTTCCCCATCGATCCGGCCGGTGAAGAGATCGATGTCCTGGGTTTCCGTTTCCAGAATATGGATCACCGAGAAACGGCCAAGATAGGTGTTCTTTAGATCTTCCAGTTCCTCGCGGAACATGATTGAGCTGGTCTGGCGATTGGCGTAAATCAGGGTAAATGTGCTCTTCGGCTCGCGCGCCAGAACCGTCTTGATGATCGAGAGGACCGGTGTGATGCCTGACCCACCGGCAAAGCCGAGATAGCTTTTGGCTTTCTCCGGCTCCAGTTCGGTAAAGAATCGGCCCATTGGGGGCATGACATCAAGGCGGTCGCCAACTTTCAGCTCTTCATTGGCCCAGGTCGAAAACGCTCCGCCCTCAACCCGTTTGATCCCGACCTTCAGGCATCCGTCATCCTTGCCCGCGCAGATCGAATAGGATCGGCGCAACTCCTCACCGTCGAAGTCGCGGCGAAACGTCAGGTACTGCCCCTGAATGAAGTCAAAAGCGTCTTGATCTGCGGCGTCGGGCTTCAGCGTGACCACAACGGCATCGCGGGTATCGCGGCGGATATCGGTAACTTGTAGCGCGTGAAATCGTGCCATAGGCGAAACCCTCCTCCTGGGTGTCAAATGCACTTGAAATAATCGAACGGTTCCAGACAGTCCTTGCAGCGCCAGGCGGCCTTGCACGGTGTCGACCCGAACTGGCTGACCCGCTCGGTGTGAGCTGAGCCGCATCTTGGGCAGGGAACCACGAGATTTGTCTGGCCGGACAAGCGGGCCGCCTTCGCGCCCATGCCATCGGCAGCGGTTCCGTCGATCGGCGGCGCAATGCCAAATTGTATCAGTTTCTCGCGCGCTTCAGGCGTCACCCAGTCCGTTGTCCAGGGCGGTGAGAGCCGGCGTTCCAGGCGCACATTCGTCATGCCCTTTTCGCGCAGCTTGTCCTCGATCATCAGATCGATGACAGCCGTTGCAGGACATCCCGAATACGTCGGGGTGACCGCCACCACGAGAGTATCGCCGTCATAACGAACATCGCGGACAATACCGAGCTCGGTGACCGAGACAACGGGGATCTCCGGATCCGGGACTTCGGCAAGCCAGTCCCAGACCTGCTCAGCCGAGGTGGTTTGAGGTGCGGGCATGGCGGACTTTCCTACCAGCTCGCGCCCGGGTAGGCGCGTTGCAGGAACTGCATCTCCGCAAGGATGTACCCAAGATGCTCAGTATGCCGGCCCTGCTTGCCGCCCTTATGAACGAAACCAGCTGTCTCGGGCGCTTTCAGCGTCGCCTCATCCAGGATCTCGCGCACGGAAGTTTCCCAGTCCGCTTTCAGATCCTCTGGTTTCGGCGCAATACCGGCTTCAGCTACAGCCGCATCCAGTGCATCACCTTCAAACATCTCGCCCGTGTAAGGCCACAAGAGGTCCAGGGCGTCCTGCATTTTGCGATGGCTTTCCGGCGTCCCGTCGCCCAGGCGCACAACAAGATCAGATGCCCGCTCCAGGTGATAGCTCACTTCTTTCAAAGCTTTTGCGGCAATTTCGGCAACGCGCGGGCTCTTGGAGTTTTCTGCAAGCCAGGAGAGTAAAAGATGATGATAGGCGTCGAACAGGAACTCCCGCATCACCGTGACGGCCATGTCCCCCTTCGGAAGCTCAACGAGCAAGACATTGCGGAACTTGAAGGCATCGCGCAGATAGGCGAGCTTGTCCGCGTCGCGCCCCTCACCTTCAACCTCGCCTGCAAGACCAAGCCACATCTGCGTGTGGCCGATGAGGTCGAGCGCTGTGTTGGCAAGGGCGATGTCTTCTTCCAGAACCGGGCCATGACCGCACCATTCAGACGTCCGGTGACCAAGAACCAGAGCGTTGTCGCCCATGCGGCAGAGCCATTCAAAGAAGGCCGGTTTCAGCTCAGCATCGGAAACGAACGGATCCTGAGTGGCACCGGAAACTGCAATTTGATCGCTCATCACATTTTCCCCACTTCTTCCGGAATATCGAAGAAGGTCGGATGGCGGTATGTCTTGCTTTCTGCCGGATCAAACAGCGGGCCTTTTTCGGACGGGCTGGACGCTGTGATCTCTTTGGACGGCACCACCCAGATGGAAACACCTTCCTTGCGGCGGGTGTAGACATCCCGGGCGTGGTTGATCGCCATCTCCGCATCCGGTGCATGCAGGCTACCGACATGACGGTGGTTCAGGCCATGCTGACCGCGGATAAACACTTCCCAGAGCGGCCACTCTTTCTTGCTCATGACTGTCTCTCCCTCAATCGTCTTGTCGGTTATTCTGCGGCCACGGAGGCAGCCTGACGGCGGTCTGCCGCCTTGTCGGCATAAGCGTTCAAGCCATCGCGGAACCACTCGCCGTCATCCCAGGCCTTGACCCGGGCTTCCAGGCGCTCGCGGTTGCACGGACCATTGCCCTTGATCACTTCAAAGAACTCGTTCCAATCCGGCTCGGCGAAGTCGTAGCCCTGCTTCTCCTCGTTCCAGGCGAGTGTTTCGTCCGGAACGGTCAGCCCGAGATACTCGGCCTGCGGCACGGTCTCGTTAACGAACTTCTGGCGCAATTCGTCGTTGGTGTTGATTTTGATCTTCCAGGCCATCGATTGGGCGGAGTGGACGGAATCTTTGTCGGACGGTCCAAACATCATCAGCGACGGGTACCAAAACCGATTCAGGGCATCCTGCGCCATTTCCTTCTGCTCCGGTGTGCCGAAAGCCATCTTCATCATGATCGAATAGCCCTGACGCTGATGGAAACTTTCCTCCTTGCAGATCCGGATCATCGCGCGGGAATAGGGCCCGAAGGATGTCCGCTGCAGCGGCACCTGGTTCATGATCGCAGCGCCATCGACCAACCATCCAACCGCGCCCATATCGGCCCAGTTCAGTGTTGGGTAGTTGAAGATCGACGAGTATTTCATTTTGCCGGAATGAAGAGCCTCAAAGAGCTCGTCCCGGCTGACGCCCAGTGTCTCGGCCGCTGAATAGAGATAAAGCCCATGCCCGGCTTCGTCCTGCACCTTTGCAAGGAGAATGGCCTTGCGCTCAAGGGTCGGTGCACGGGTGATCCAGTTGCCTTCCGGCAGCTGGCCAACGATTTCGGAATGCGCATGCTGACCAATCTGACGGATCAAGGTCTTGCGGTAGCCTTCCGGCATCCAGTCCTTCGGCTCAATCTTTTCACCGTTGTCGATCCGCTCCTGGAAAGCCTGCTCTTCGGGCGACATTTCCTCGCGGGACTTCAGAGCGTCAGATTTCACAAGCTGTGCGTACATGCCACTTCCTCCAACTGTGCCGGACTTAAATCCAGCGCGTTCCGATTGGGCTTTCCTCAAAGCGACCGCCTGCTTTCAAAGCAACCGGCACCGTCCCGGGCCCTTCAAATCCAATTTACACCCGCTCTAGAACGAGCGCGATCCCCTGACCAACACCGACACACATGGTGCAAAGCGCATACTGCCCGCCGGTCCGCTGTAGCTGATTGGCGGCGTGCAGGACCAGCCGCGATCCGCTCATGCCGAGTGGATGGCCAATGGCAATGGCCCCGCCGTTGGCATTCACGTGGGGCGCATTGTCAGGCAAACCAAGCTCACGCAAAACTGCAAGCGATTGGGATGCAAAGGCCTCATTGAGCTCGATCACGTCCATCTGCTCAAGCGTCAGACCCGCGAGCCCCAAGACCTTTTGCGTCGCCGGCACCGGACCTATGCCCATGACACGCGGCGGAACGCCGGCTGCTGCCATGGCAACAATGCGAGCCTTGGGCGTCAGCCCATTCGCACTTGCGGCTTCTTCCGAAGCGATCAGCGCTGCAGCAGATCCATCGTTGACCCCGGACGCATTTCCAGCCGTAACCGTCAAATCAGGCGCGTTTACGCCACGCAGTTTTGCCAAGGCCTCGACACCCGTACCCGGTCGCGGATGTTCATCCGTATCAACGACAATCGGATCGCCTTTGCGTTGCGGGATCGAAACCGGAACGATTTCATCTTTAAAAACCCCAGCTTCCTGCGCTGCGGCCCATCGGCGTTGGCTTTCCGCTGCAAACTTATCCTGATCCTCGCGGGAGATCTCGTAGTCCTCGGCAACATTGTCCGCCGTCTCCGGCATTGAATGCGTGCCGAAAGCCTTTTCCAGTTTCTTGCTCTTAAAGCGCCAGCCAATAGTGGTGTCATACATCTCGGCATTGCGCGAAAACGCTGTCGTCGCTTTGCCGACAACAAACGGTGCCCGGCTCATGCTTTCAACACCGCCCGCAAGCATCAACTCAGCATCTCCTGCCCGGATCGCGCGGGCGGCCATGCCGATGGCATCCATCCCGGATCCACAAAGCCGGTTCACTGTTGTGCCAGGAACGGAGACCGGCAACCCGGACAAAAGCACAGCCATACGGGCAACATTGCGGTTGTCTTCGCCAGCCTGATTGGCACAGCCGAGGATCACATCAGCAACAGCCTCCCAATCGACATTAGGGTTGCGCTCCTTCAGGGCCTGGAGAGGAATCGCTGCCAGATCATCTGCACGTACTGGAGACAGGGCTCCGCCATACCGGCCGATAGGCGTGCGCACGGCGTCGCAGATGAAGGCATTTGGCATTTGTCTCTCCCATTTCGCGATCTATCAGGCATTCGCCGACCGATCGGTCAGCATTGTATACCACCAAAGCATCACACTTAGAACTGTTTTTTGAAAAAAATGTGATACTTTGAATTTTATAACTGTCTTTCAGCCACTTAAATCAAAAACCGATCTGTTCGGTACGGCTCACAGAACGGTTTGGACGGGCGTCCAGATACGACTGTGGCACCGAACCACGTTATGCGGCAGAACTCTCGGGAATTTGACTGATGATTTACGTATAAGCACGTAGGATTAAGCAAGAAATAACTGGCATTTTTGCAAAAAAATCGATATTATCACACTCATGAATATTCAGCCTCATATCGACCCGGCTCAAGAACCGTCTGCCACCCAGCGCGCCTATCTCGCGATACGGCAGATGATTCTCACCGGAGAAATCCCGCCCGGCGAAAAACTGAAAATCGAAAACCTGCGCAAGAAGCTGGATATGGGCGGTTCACCGATCCGCGAGGCTCTGACCTTGCTTGTATCGGACCTTCTAGTCGAAAGACTGGATCAACGTGGCTTTCGGAGTGCGGAGGTTGGCCGGGAAAACTTTGCCGAAATCCTGAAACTCCGGTGCCATCTGGAAGAGATGGCGCTGCGGGAAAGCATTACCCATGCTGATCAGGTTTGGGAAGACAACCTGGTCATCAGCCACCACCGGATGATGCGCGAACCACGCAACAATGTTGAGCGGTTCGAGGACTTGCACAAGACGTTCCATATGAACCTTCTCGCAGCCTGCACCTCGAAGGTTCTCCTGAAGTTCTGCAATCAGCTCTATGATCTCAATATCCGGTACCGCTATCTGGCCGGAAAGGCATTGGACTACTCGACCCGTGATATCGGCAGTGAACACACTGCGATCATGAATGCAGCTGTCGACCGCGACACAGAAACCGCATGCCATCTATTGCTCGACCACTACCAGCGCACTGGTGCTTTTTTGGAGAGGCTCTTCACCTCAGAAGCTGCCGAATAAAGCAGCAGAGCATCTTTCATAAAGTGGATCAGCTGCAAAAAAGAGGCGGGCCAAAAGACCCGCCGTTGTATTGCCTGGCTGTTGACCTTACTCCCGAACCAGAACCAGGTCGAAGTCCGCCAGAAGATAGGGCCCGTCCACCTTACCGGAGAGTTCAAAACCGTCTGCCGGGAAGCTCCCAGCTGGCTTCTCGACATAGGTCATTACGAGATCTTCACGCACCCCGAACACGGTGTCCTCATCCAGATACGGATCATCATCCGGGAAAATCTCGGTTACGAGCGGACGGAACCCCGGAGCCGTAACAATGTAATGAAGGTGTGAGGGGCGCCACGGATGGCGTCCGCTGGCCCGAAGAATATCGCCAACCGGGCCGTCACTTGGAACCGTGTAACTCACCGGCTTTACAGACGTGAATGCATAACGGCCATCTGCGCCCGTGGTTTGGATTCCGTGGAAGGAGTAAGTGTCCTGATCTGGGTCCTGACTGGAGTACAGACCATTCGGTGCCGTCTGCCAGATATCAAGTTCGGCACCCTCGATGGGATTACCCTCCATATCCCGCACAATGCCCTGAGCCAACAACACGTCCTCCTTGAAATCACCACGGAGATCTCCGCCAATCGGCAGCGGTGGCGATCCCGTGATGTGGAAGGGGCCAAGCACACTGGAAGATGTTCCCTCCGGATGCGAATGCAGCATATCGACCAGAGAGGACAATCCCAGCACATCGGATAGTAGAACGAACTCGTGGCGTTCCTTGTCCGAGATATCGCCCGCCCATTCAAGGAACTCGATACCCTTTCGCCATTCGGCATGGGTAAGGTTCGTCTCCCGGGCAAAGTTGTGCAGATGGGTGACAAGGCTCTGCAATATCTCCCGAAGGCGCGGATCGGTATCCGGCCCGAAATAGTTCATGAAGACGTCTGTTATGTTGTCTTTGGTGACGCTACGCATGAGTGTTCCCTCAGTTCAAAATAGCAAGGCTCAAGGACGGCCAGCGGATCAGCGCGATCAGAACGATCAGCATCACAAGCGCGAAGGGAAACGCGCCGATGAACACATCCTTCAAAGAAATCCTAGGGTCGTTGAGCGTTGCCTTGATCACAAAACACGAAATTCCGAGTGGCGGAGTTAGAAGCCCGATTTCCGCGCCGACCACCGTCACAATGCCGAACCAGACAAGGGACATGCCCATCGGTTCGACCAGCGGCAGGAACAAGGGCACAACGATGAGAATGATCGACGCAGTGTCGAGAATGGTGCCAAGGAAAATCATCATCAGCACATAGATCACCATGACCCAGAAGAAGGTCATTTGCGTTTCCGTCAGGAGATCTCCGAGCTCATTTGGCAGGCCTGCGAGACCGAGCATCCGGCTGTAGATCGATGCGGCAGTGATCAAGAACAGAATAGACGCCGTGATGTGACCGGTTTCCAAAAGCGCCTGCCACAGCGACTGCAATGTCAGCTTTTTGCGGAACGCAGCGATCAGCAATCCAAGAAGAGATCCTGCAGCACCTGCTTCAACCGGGGTTAGCCATCCAGTGTATATCCCGCCGAGAACCGCAACGATCAACAACAGCGTTGGAATGGTTTTGTCCGCAATTTCCAGAGGGCTCATCCACTCTGTTTCATCCGACGTACGACCACCGACATACTTTGGCGTGAAACGTCCCATCAAGAAGATCGCAACAACGTAAGCTGCTGCCAACATCAAGCCCGGAACAACACCGGCAAGGAACATATCGCCGACGCTTTGCTCCGCAACGAAGGAATAGATGATCAACATTGCCGATGGCGGAATGATCATCCCAAGGACCGACGACCCTGCCACCACCCCTACTGCGAAACGCGGGTTGTAGTTGAACGCCAGCATTTGCGGCACGGAAACCTTGGAGAAGACCGAAGCAGAGGCAATGGAAGATCCGGTCACCGCAGCGAAGACCGCATTGGCACCGACGGTCGCCATGCCGATTCCGCCCTTGACCCTCCGGAATCCGGAATTCATGACCTGATAGATATCGGCCCCAAGCCCTGCTTTGGAGACGATCAAACCCATGAATGTGAAGAGTGGCACGGTGGCGAAAGTGTATTCCATCACACTGTCGCCAATGGCTATTTTCAGAAGATTGATCGCGAGATCGAAGTTGTCCCGCATCAGGATGATGGAAACAAAAGACACCAGACCGAGCGCGATCGGGATATAGACGCCGAGATAGACGAGAACGACGATCGCGACGACGGACAGGGTACCGATTTCAAAAGGGGTCACGTCTTGTCCTTTGCCTCGTCCGGCAAA
This sequence comes from Roseibium sp., assembly GCF_965276855.1. Taxonomy (GTDB): domain Bacteria; phylum Pseudomonadota; class Alphaproteobacteria; order Rhizobiales; family Stappiaceae; genus Roseibium. The sequence continues at coordinate 3,522,421 of NZ_OZ255700.1, read as the reverse complement.
CGTGTCTGGCCAAAGCCCTGATCACGTTTGAGAACCCTCAAAACAAACAGCACGGCACAGAGGAACGCACTAAGATAGATGGCCAGTTTGATCGGCCACCAGGGGGCCGTGAAGATACCGGGAACACCGAAGAAGTCTTTTGTCTCATACATTTCGACGAACTCAGGCCAAATTGCATAAGCAACCAAAGCCATGAACACCGCCGAAGCAAAGTCGATAACCCTGCGGATCGTGTCAGCCAGTTTTGGCCGGGTTGTTCCCAGGATCGTCAGAAATCCATCGGAACGTGTGAGCCGGCTCATCCGGACAACATCAGGTAACTGCAAGAAGACGATCAGAACCATCGAGAACTGAACGACTTCGACGGCACCCCGGAATGGCGCGTTGAAGAAACCACGCGCCACCACATCGTAATTGACCACCAGAACCAGACCGAGGACGATCAGGGTGCCAACTGCGTTAGCGCCGATCGCTACCCAGTTGGCTGCTGTTGCCAAGGCCTTGAGGCCGGTGTCCAGAAGACGCAGCATAGAGCTAATCCTGTACTCAAGCCTGCAGCTTACTGCGTCAGTTCCGCGGACCAGTCCCGGACCGGGGTATGGCCAGCTTCCTTCAGTTTGGCCGTATAGGACTTCAGCATGTCACTGCCTGGCTCGCCTTTTGTGTCGAGATCTGCAGCCCATTCGACCGCGATATTCGGCATGTTTGCGGCCCATTGTGCACGTTCAGCCGGGTCCATCTCGACGATCGTACCGCCGGATTCCACATAAGCGGCACGGCTTGCTTCCGCGCGGTCCATGGCAACACCGGCCACGTGATCGCGGTAGGCAACAGCCACGTCCTGCAGCACCTCTTTGACTTCATCCGGGAGCTTGTCCCAGTAGTCCTTGTTCACGGTGATTGTTTTGGAATTCACCGCGCCGAGGTCCGCTTTGAGCATATACGGTGCCACTTCAGCGATCTTGAAGGTTTTGGCAGCTTCCGGCCACAGCATCGCGTTGTCAACCAGTCCGGTCTGCAACATATTGTAGAAGTCCGTCAGACCACCGCGCACACCAGCGGCATTGTCGAGACCTTCCAGGTACCGCAGGTTCATGCCTGCACCAGCAACCTTTGATCCGCTCAAGTCGGACAGGGAGTTGATCGGCTCCTTGGAAAACATCTGGTAGGTGTCGAGCACCACGCCCGTTGCCAGATAGACCTGGTTTTGAGCCTCAAACTCCTTCTGCATGGTCGGGTATTCCTTGGCGATTTCGTCGACCGCTTTGGCAACAGCCCGGGCATCCGGCGCAATGAACGGTGTCACGGCGGACAAAGCCTGACTTGGCAGCTTGGATGAATGGAAGATCGTGGTGACAATCCCGATGTCGCCCAGGCCGAGCTTAACGCCCTCAAGAACACCTTTCGGTTTGACGATTGACCCACCATAGCTCTCTTGCCAGTCGATCTTGTAGTTGCCTTTTTCAGCAAGGCGTTTGTCGACTTCAGGAATAAAGAAGTTTGTGAACTCCTTGACCCACATCGCACGGGCCGGATAGCCATCAATCACAACCGCCTTGATGGTTTCGGTCGCAAAAGACGGCATTGCAGTTGCGCTTAACGCGGCAAGAGCGATTACGCTCCGTCTGGTCAGTTTTCCGATCATCACATTTCCTCCCAAAACATCAGAGACTTCAGGCCTTGGCCCAAGTTGTCTCCATTGAGGTCCCCGACTGTTCAAACAGTTTGGACAGGGGACAGTACTTGGCGACTTCAGATCCGACGCGGTCGAGCTCCTCTTGCGAGACCGTACCATCGCTGGTCACCACCTGCCGCAACGCGACAAAGGGAACATCGATCTCCTCCTCAAGAGTGACGCCCCGGCGATCGAATTCGCAGGTAATTTCGATTGTCAGGTGACCGATGTCGGCCCCCAGTTTGCGGGCACACTTGTGCCCGATTACATTTGTACAACCCGCCAGTGCGGCCAATGCAGCTTCTGTTGGCGCCGGTCCCAGATTTGTGCCACCCCGCGCCTCCGGTTCATCGATCTGAAAGGTCAAGTCGCGTATGGAAACGTCTGTCCGTGAATGGCTGATGCCCAGCCCTTTGGCACGAAGCTTGACGACTGTTTTTTCTCTCAAGCTCGGCATGCGGCCTCACAAGAACTTGCAGGCGGTCTCAAACGGCAACCGCGGCAGTTTTTGGAACAACGCACTCTCATCCGCATATCCAAGATTACACAAGAAGTTTGATTTCAACGTCGTGCCGGCAAAAAACTCCTCATCGACTATCTTGTTTGAAAAGCCGGACATGGCTCCCACATCAAGACCAAGGGCCCGAGCAGCGATCATGAAATATGCGCCTTGCAACGTCCCGTTCCGGAATGCGGTCGTCTCGGAATGTTCGGGCTTGCCTTCAAAATGCGGCCGCCGGTCCTCGTGCGGAAATAGGAATGGCAGCTCTTTCCAGAAGTCCAGATCATGGGCAATGATCACAGCCACCGGTGCCGACATCATCTTGTCGATATTCTTGTCCTTGAGCGACTTGGCCAGCCGCTCTTTTGCAGCCTGGCTCTCGATGAAGAAGAACCGCGCCGGACAGGTGTTCATACTCGTTGGACCTGCAGCGGTGATCTCGTAAAGCAATTCAAGCGTGTCACGGGACACCGGCTTGTCCTGCCAGGCATAATGCGAACGCGCCTGGCGCAGGATCAGATCAATGCCGTCATCATCAAGTTTCGTAACCCGTTCGCGTAGGGACCGGACCACATCCTGGGCCTCAGCACGCAATGTTGCTAGAGCTTCTCCAACCGGTGCTTGCGACGCTGCCATTGTCATTCGGCGGCCTCCGTCGCGCGCATGTCTTCTTCAGCGACAATCGGATTTGCACAAATACCGATGCCTTCGATTTCGACTTCAACCACTTCACCCGGCCGCAGCCAGCGCTGAGGCGTCTTCGCGTGCCCCACGCCAGGGGGTGTCCCCATGGCAAGGTAATCACCCGGCTCCAGGGTTGTATATTCAGAGATGGTGGAGATCGTACGGGCCACGCTCCACAGCATGTCGGACGTGGTCGCGCTTTGCAAAATTTCGCTGCCGACCCGGCTTTCGATCTTCAAGCCTTCAGCGCCCTTTGGCAGCTCGTCTGGCGTCACAACAACTGGACCCACGGGACCTGTGCCGTCAAAGTTCTTGCCAGGCGTCCATTGATGGGTTTTGCGCTGATATTCGCGAACGGAACCATCGTTGAAAAGGGTGTAACCGAAGACGTGATCCAACGCGCTGTCTTCACTGATATGGCGGCCGCCTTTGCCGATGATCACCATAAGTTCGGCCTCATAATCAAGCTGCTCGGAACAGGAAGGACGCACCATCGGAGCCCCGGCGGGGATCATTGACGTCATCGACCGCATGAAGAGCGCTGGATAGGTCGGCACATCGTATCCGCCTTCCTTGATATGATCGACGTAATTCAACCCAAGGCAAATGATCTTGCCGGGTGCCGCCACCGGCAATTCCGGCGTTATCGCGGACAGATCAAAACTGGCACCTTCGTCTTTTTGGGCCACCAGTTCGGAAAGATCCGCTGCGCCGGAAATCAAACCCATCAGATCATGGCCAACTTTGCGGTCCAGAGCCGTCAAGTTCCAAGCCTTTTGACCTTCGACCAGATAAACGCCCTGTCCTCCAGGCCCGGTTCCCACAATGAAGCGCATGATTTCCTCGGTGTTAACGAATACCGCTTCACTTTGACGACGTTTTTTTAGTTTGTCAAATAATATCGATTTTTTTATACTGCTTCAAAATTGGAGGATAAAAATGCCCAAATGGCAGGAATATAAGCAGATCGCCAAAGAGCGCGGTGCGCTTGCTTTGGAGCTTTATGTCGTCAACACAAAACCTGTCGGACCGGACGCGGACATTCCCGGGACCCTCCCTGATCACCTCGCATACCAGGCGCAGTTGGAAGCATCCGGCAGTCTCGCCTTTGCTGGTCCGGTCTCCGATGAAACCGGCGAAGAAATGCAGGGCGAAGGCATGATCATCTATCGAGCGACGTCTCTGGAAGAAGCTCGAGCACTTGCTAATGACGACCCAATGCATGCGCGCGGGGTTCGCAGCTACACACTCCGGCGCTGGATGATCAATGAAGGCAGTTTCACGCTGTCGGTCGGTCTTTCGGCGAAAAAAACGAGTTTCTCGTAAGCAAATATCGGCCGGCGCCGCGCAAAGCACGCAGCAGCGTCCTAAGGCTCAAGAAAAACGGGACTCAAAGAAGGAAGAAACGAAACCATTGGGAGGAAACGATGTTTCGGACACTGATTTCTGGATTACTGCTCAGCGCAGGCACCTTGATGGCGCCGCCCGCACTGGCAGAAAATTGTCTCAAAGTCACCTTAACCGGCACCCAAGGCGGACCACCTGTCTTTCAAGGACAGGCGGGTGCCGGTACTCTTGTGCAGTACGGCTCGGAAGAAAACAAATGCAACGACATGCGCTTGCAGTTCGATACCGGCCGAGGAACCACACAGCGCCTGTCCCAGGCCGGTGTGCCGGTCGGCAAAATCGATGCGATTTTTCTGAGCCATCTGCATTCCGATCACACCGAGGGCCTTGCAGACATGATGCAGCTGCGCTGGCACTTTAATTCTGGCGGGCCAAAGGTTGATCTGGTGTGCAGTGAGGAAACCAAATCTCCGCTTGGCTTCTCCCTAAGCTGCGAGCGCTTTGCCACACATATCGGAGATGCCTTGATCAACTCCGGTGAAATCGCCCAACGGCTAGCTGAAAACAAAAAACGCCTTCCCGGTGGCCCGGCCGAGCTGATCAATGTCAAGGACTTCAAACCTCAAGATGAGGCCCAGGAAGTCTGGTCAAAAGGCGACGTAACAGTCAGCGCCATCCGGTCAACACACATCCCAGGACATGCCTCCTATCGGGTGGATACCCCTGCCGGCAGCGTGGTGATCGGCGGTGATGCAGGCAATGATGTGCGCAAGCCGCCGCGAGAGACATCTACATCAGGCCAGGTCGAAAAGCTGGCACAAGGTGCGGACATTGTCGTGCATTCCACGATCCACCCGGTCATGGGGCCAGACGGTGGCACAGGCTTCCCACCACCGATTTATTTCCGTCAAAGCAATGCCACGGACCTTGGTCATCTTGCCCGCAGGGCCGGGGTAAAACACTTGATGCTTACCCATCTGATTCCGCCGGTCGGCGCCCCGCGCCAAGGCCCCTACAAACTCCCTGAAGGCGCATTGACCAACGAGGACTATACCGGAGCCGTGGCCGAAAGCGGCTTTGACGGCACCACGATTGTCGGCCAGGATCTTGTCTCGTTGACACTTCCGGTCAAAAACTGACCCGGTCAAAAGTCCAAAACGAAAACGCCGTCCCGAACGCTTCGGGGCGGCTTTTTTCGTCACTGTTCCTGAAGGATTTCAAAGGAAACAGACTTTGTAAAATTTACACCTCTTTGAGGGTCCTGTCATCCTCAACCCTGCGCAAAGACATCTGCCGAGTAACAATTTGCCGACGGATGAAGGCTGCAATGAACGCTGCTGTCAGGATCAAGACAATGGTCGGTGCCGGCGCACTGTCGATGAAAAAGCTCAAATACGTACCGGCAAGCATGGAGAGCATGCAGACAACCACGGACACCCAGAGCATCGTGCTGAATTTCCGCACAAGCAAGAATGCGATCGCGCCCGGTGCAATCACCAAACCAATGGCAAGGATCAGCCCGGTCGCCGAGAGGATCGCAACGATCGTCAATGAAAGTGCAGTAAGCAGGCCATAGTGAAGCAAATTGACCGGCAGCCCTGAGGCCTGTGCCTGCGCAGCATCAAAGCTGTGAAGGACGAGATCCTTCCATTTCAAAACCAGACCACCTGCAACAACAAGTGAGATAATGCCGGCGGTCCAGAGGTCCTGATTGCCAACACCCAGCATGTTTCCAAACAGAATGTGGTCAAGGTGAGCGTTGGTTTCGACTGCCACATAGAGCACGATCCCAAGACCGAACATGCCTGAGAAAACAACACCCATGACGGTGTCCTGCTTTACCCGGCTGTTGGTCGAGAGATACCCAGTTGCCACAGCGCACACCATGCCGGCGGCAAAGGCACCCACAATCAAGGGAAGGCCGACGATGTAGGCCAGCACAATGCCGGGAAGAACGGCATGACTGACAGCGTCACCCATCAGCGCCCATCCTTTCATGACCAAAAAACAGGACAACAGCGCGGTCGGAATCGAAACCAGAACGCAGATCAGGAACGCGTTCTGCATGAATGGGAATTTGAACGGCAGAAGAAGAAAATCGAGATCCATCACTGCGGCCCTCCGCCGGGCTGTCCTGGCAACACGGTATCAGAAGGCCCATGGCGAAGCGCTTCAGATGCTTTCCGGCGCGCGGCCAAAAGGCCGTGTTTTGGCGCAAAGACAAAGGCAACAAGAAAGATTAGGGTCTGCAGCACCACGATGATCCCGCCGGTCGCTCCATCCAGAAAGTAGCTGATGTAGGCACCGGAAAAACTGGTGACCGATCCAATCACAACAGACAGTGCGATCAGTCTTGGGAACCTGTCACAAAGAAGATATGCCGTTGCACCCGGCGTGACCACCATAGCGATCACAAGAAACGCACCGACCGTCTGCATGGCCGCCACAACGGAGGCAGAAAGAAGTATGAAAAAAACAGCCTTCAGGAGTCCTGGTCGCAGACCAATGGTGCGCGCGTGGTTCTCGTCAAAGAAAGTGACCATAAGGTCCTTCCACTTGAGCAGCAGCACGCCCAGCGACACAAACCCGATAATCGCAAGCTGAAACGTGTCTTCCGGTGTGATAGCCAGAATGTTGCCCATGGTAATGGTCTGGATCGACACTGACATCGGATTGACCGACACAATGAAGAGGCCCAGTCCGAAAAATGAGGTGAAGATCAATCCGATGATCACATCGACTTTCAATCCGGACCGTTCCGACAGGAACAACATGGCTCCGGCAGCGAGCCCGCCGGCAATGAAAGCCCCAAGAGCAAACGGCAAACCGAGAATATAGGCGCCGGCGACACCCGGCACGACAGAGTGCGAAAGAGCATCGCCAATCAAAGACCAGCCCTTGAGCATGAGATAGGCAGAAAGGAACGCACAAACGCCGCCGACAAGTGCCGACACCCACATGGCGTTGGTCATATAGGCGTAATTGAAAGGCTCAAGCAGAGTGGCAATCATGGCCGTTTCTCGGCCGTTTGCGTCTCATCTCCATATTGAACAAATGGGCGTTCATCATCGGTCAGGATAGTCACCTTCCGCTCATCCCCATCCGTGTGCAACGTCTGATCGCTGATGGTGAAATGCCGGAGAACGCCGCCAAAGGCCTGCTCCAGGTTCTCACGGGTGAACGTCGTTTCGGTCGGGCCAAAGGCCAGCACCGTTCCCTTGACGAGCACAGTGCGATCACAGAATTCCGGTACAGATCCGAGGTTGTGTGTGGAGACCAGCATCACACGTCCTTCGGCCCGCAATTCTCCAAGGAGTTCGATAATCTGTTCCTCGGTTTTGACGTCGACGCCCGTGAACGGTTCATCGAGCAGAATGACTTGGCCGTCTTGTGCTAATGCTCGCGCAAGGAACACACGTTTGCGCTGACCACCAGACAGTTCCCCGATCTGGCGCTTCCGGTAATCCTGCATGTTGACCCGGCTGAGCGCTTCGGCAACAGCATCGTGATCGGACTGTTTGGGACGGCGCAAGAACCCCATGTGGCCATACCGGCCCATCATGACGACGTCTTCAACCAGCACCGGAAACGACCAGTCTACTTCTTCCGACTGCGGTACGTAGGCGACGAGGTTTTTGCGAAGCGCTTCTTTGACGCTCATGCCCAGAAGTTGAATGGTTCCCTTCGCAGCTGGCACAAAGCCCATGATAGCCTTGAAGAGTGTTGATTTACCGGCCCCGTTGACGCCGACGAGTGCGGTGACTGTGCCACGCGGGATCTCAAAACTGGCGTTCCAAAGCGCGGTATGGCCATTGCGGTAGGTTACGGTCACGTCCTCTGCGGAGATCCCGATATCTGACACCATGTTTGTCGATGCCAACTCCGGCTCCTCGATGACCTTCAACATTCAACAAATCCAATCATTACAAAATCCGGTCGGCCGGGGAAGAGCCGCGGCACCGAAAGGCGCCGCGGAAAAATCAATTGGTCGCGCTTTCGAGCCCTTTGGCGACCGTTGTTGAGGTCACCCGCAGAAGGTCGAGATAGGTCGGAACCTGCCCGTCGGCCTCGCTGAGTGAATCGACATAAAGCACCCCGCCATAACTCGCGCCAGTCTCCCGGGCGACCTGTTCAGCAGGCGCTATATTGACCGTGCTTTCACAAAAGACCACCGGGATGTTGTTTTCTTTTACGCCGTCAATAACCGAGCGGACCTGTTGCGGTGTCCCAACCTGATCAGCATTCATCGGCCAAAGATAAAGCTCCTTCATGCCGAAATCGCGCGCAAGATAACTAAACGCACCTTCACAAGTCACAAGCCAACGCTTGTCTTCCGGAACTTGTGCGATTGTCTCACGAAGCGGTTCGATCACGCCGCGCAACTGCTCTTTGTAAGCTTCCGCATTCTGTTTGTAGACGTCCGCGTTGGTCGGATCTTGAGCAGAAAAGGCAGCTGCAATGTTGTCGATGTAGACCTGCGCATTGTTGAGGCCCATCCAGGCGTGGGGATTGGGCTTACCCTCGTAGGAGCCGCTTCTGATGGAGATCGGATCAATGCCGTCTGTCAGTGTCGCCGACGGGATGTCTCCGAGGTTTGCCAGGAACTGTTCAAACCAAAGCTCCAGGTTCATACCGTTCCACAGAATTAGGTCGGCATCGGAGGCCCGTACGATGTCCTGCGGCGTCGGTTCATACCCATGAATTTCAGCGCCTGGCTTGGTGATGGACACCACCTCAGCCGCATCACCGGCAACATTTGAGGCCATGTCGGCAATGACGGTAAAGGTCGTAACGACCTTCATCTTATCTTCTGCCCAAGCGCTCTGCCCGGACATCATCGCGACCGCTGCCACAGCAGCAAATAAAGCAGTCTTCTTCACTGAAACCTCACACACGAAGCGGTTGATCCTGATGCAAGTGATATTGCAACTCATTCGCAAGTGTCAAGCTTATTGCGAATGAGTTGCATTAAAAACTGGAAACTTGGCCTGAGCCACTTCTTCACTTATCCTGAATCCAGAACACTGCTTCGTTCTGAGAATGATGTTGAGTGGGAGGACGCTCACAATGACAGTGACGCACGAGCCCTGGCTCGTGGCGCTTTCCCTGATAATGGCGTTTCAGGGCAGCTTTGTTGGTTTGGGTTTGGCTGTCCAAGTCCGCACGTCGACTGAACCCCGTCGGCGCTTGCTGTTGGCCGGAGCCGCGCTCACACTCGCACTTGCGATTTGGTCGATGCATTTTGTCGGCATGCTCGCCGCCCGCCTGCCCGTCCTGACAAACTTTCTCGTATTGCCGACCCTTCTTTCCTTTCTCGTCTGTGTACTGGTCGTCGGTATCGGCGTGTTTGCGGCCAGCAATCGCCAACTGACGCCCGTTCGCCTTGGGATCGCAGCCTTTGTCATGGGGGCCGGGATATGCACGATGCACTATCTAGGCATGTACGCGTTGCATCTCTCGTTAAGTCTGTCTCATGACACGGCCTATGTATTTGCCAGTTTCTTGATCGCCTTTAACGCCTCAGGCCTTGCGCTCTGGCTCTTATTCGGCCCCGGACGACGACCGCCGATGTTTGTCTCTGCGGTCGTGATGGCGCTTGCGATCTCCGCAATGCATTACATTGCGATGGCCGGCTTGACCGTTGAACCGCTTGTATCGCCAACACCCTCGCTTGCTCCGGCCCTAGACCCCGGAACTCTCGCCATTTTGGTGTCCTGTGTGGCTTTTCTTGTCTCCGGTCTTTTTTTGCTCAAGCTTGTCCCGGAACAGCCTCTTGAAGGGAATGAGGCTCCCCACTTCGATGATGAGCTTGCTTTGCAAGCGGCAACACCAGCGAGCCCTGCGGTTGCGGAAGCGAATTCCGGAGGTTCGTCTTCTGCCAAACCGGAGCAGACCTCCAAACGCACTGCCCATGGCTTACAGTCCGCCGCCACTCCGATCCAAGCGCAGAAATTGACGGCAAAAAGGATGCTGCCGATCGAACATGACGGTCAAAAAACTCAGATCGCCACAACGGAGATCGTGGCCATCCATGCAGATGCGCATTACACGAAGCTGTTCGACGGATCGCGGGAGTATTTCTGTCCCTTATCCATAAGCGAAGCCGAGCGTCAGCTGGACAGCAAAACTTTCAACCGGGTGCACCGGAGCCACATCGTGAACCTTGCATGTGTCGCTTCGTTCAAGAGATCCGGTGATGGTGGCCTACTGATCCTGCAGGGTGAAGGAGGGCAGTCTGTACCAGTTAGCCGCTCTCGCTGGAGCCGTGTCAAATCCCAGCTCACGACAATGTCGGCGACCAACGCTCCAGAGCCCGACCCGGCTCCCGCTCACTAGCATCGTACTATCGGTTTCCTTCGGCAAAACGCCCAGCACGCAGTGCAACATACGCGTGCAAAGGCCGCATTTCGTGAACCAGATCGCTTTTCTGGCCTTTCGCTGCACAGCCACAGGTCAATTGGAAATTCGATATCCTTAAATTACTGACATTTCGAATAAATTTATCTCCACACCAAAGTCAGAAATATCGATTTTTTCACAAAAAACGTCAGCAATGATGACGTAATTCGTGATGGAATAAACGTATTCCGTGCATACTACTAGGTCATTTGTGCAGGTTTCCTTGAGAGTGCGCTGCAGCAACTGCGACGCTTATTGTCAAAGGAGGCGCGTGGGAGAGCGCCGTACTCAAACGAAAGGGCCTGTCCAGATCTCGGAGGACCACCGCCCAACCGTTTAAGCTGCATGAGGGAGGAGAAAGACGTGATCCCAGGTGAATTCACATATCACCGGCCAGCGACTGTCAAAGAAGCAGTGGCGATCCTGGCCGAACACGGCGATGAAGCCCGGCCGCTATCCGGGGGCCACAGCCTGATCCCAATGATGAAGCTGCGCATGGCGGCACCGGAACATCTGATAGATCTCGCCGGTGTCGATAACCTCAAGGGCATCTCGGAAGACGGCGGCACGATCATCATAGGAGCAATGACGACCCAACATGAGATGATCCAGTCGGATCTCCTTGCCGCAAAACTTCCCATCATTCGCGAGACAGCCCTGCTGATCGCCGATCCTCAAATCCGGTATCTCGGTACACTCGGTGGCAACGTCGCTAACGGCGATCCGGGCAACGACATGCCCGCCCTGATGCAATGCCTTAACGCAAATTATGTGCTGACCGGCCCGGACGGCGACCGCGAAGTCGCTGCGCGCGAGTTTTACGAGGCCGCCTATTTCACGGCACTGGCGCCGGAAGAAATTCTGACCGCTGTTCGGATCCCGACACCGGCGACGGGCCATGGTTATGCTTATGAAAAACTGAAGCGCAAGGTGGGTGACTACGCCACCGCCGCCGCAGCGGTTCTCCTCACGATGAATGGCGGAACCGTCGCATCCTGTTCCATAGCCCTCACAAATGTGGCCGACACTCCGCTTTTTGCCGCTGAGGCAGGCGAGATCCTGACCGGGTCTGCTTTGGACGCAGAGACCGTGAAGAAAGCTGTCGCAGCCGCAGAGGCCATAACCGAACCGGCATCCGATGGACGCGGTCCAGCCGAATACCGCACGAGAATGGCGGGCGTGATGCTGGAACGCGCACTTGCCCGCGCAGCAGAGCGCGCAAGCAGCTGACCGGGGACGAGGGAGAGACAAGAATGAGCGATATTGAACAAATCCCGGTCACCCTGACCGTCAACGGAAAGAAAGTGCAGCGCTTCGTGGAGCCGCGCACGCTTCTGATCCACTTCCTGCGGGAAGATCTCGACATCACCGGTCCGCATATTGGTTGCGAAACATCCCACTGTGGGGCCTGCACCATCGAAATGAACGGCATGTCGGTCAAGGCCTGCACGATGTTCGCAGCGCAAGCCAACGGCGCAGACCTCACGACCGTCGAAGGCATGGCGAATGCTGACGGGACACTCTCCGCCTTGCAGGAAGGTTTCCGCCAGATGCACGGTCTCCAGTGCGGCTACTGCACGCCGGGCATGATCATGCGGGCACACGTACTATTGAAGGAAAACCCCAATCCAACAGAAGACGAAATCCGCATGGGGATCGCCGGCAACCTGTGCCGGTGCACCGGATACCAGAACATCGTCAAAGCCATCCAATATGCCGCTGCCAAGCTCAACGGCACTGATTTCCAGGAGGCTGCAGAATGAACGACATGACCCCGACACGGGAACAGCGGGAAGCAGCCCTTGAAGGCATGGGCTGCAAGCGCAAACGCGTTGAAGACATCCGCTTCACGCAAGGCCAAGGCCAGTATGTGGACGATCTGAAACTGCCGGGCATGGTGTTCGGTGATTTCGTGCGCTCGCCCTATCCGCACGCAAAGATCGCCAAGATCGATGCTTCAGAAGCGCTTAAAATCCCAGGCGTGATTGCCGTTTTGACGGCGGAAGACCTGAAGGGTGTGAACCTTGCCTGGATGCCGACACTAGCTGGTGACGTCCAGATGGTTCTGGCCGATGGCAAGGTGCTCTACCAGAACCAGGAAGTCGCGTTCGTTGTCGCGGAAAACCGCTATATTGCGGATGATGCCATCCAGCTTGTTGAAGTCGAATACGAAGAGCTGCCGGTACTGGTCGATCCGTTCAAGGCCATGGACCCGGACGCACCCGTCCTGCGGCCCGATCTTGAAGGCAAGACAGAAGGCGCACACGGACCGCGGGATCACCACAACCACATCTTCAAATGGCAAGTGGGCGACAAGGACGAAACCGCCAAGGCATTTTCCGACGCCGACGTCACCATCAAGGAGATGATCTCCTATCACCGCACGCACCCGTCACCGCTGGAGACCTGCCAGTGCGTGGCCTCCATGGACAAGGTGAAGGGAGAGCTGACGGTCTGGGGAACCTTCCAGGCGCCACATGTCATTCGAACGGTTGCCTCGCTGCTGTCCACCATTCCGGAGCACAAGATCCACGTGATCGCGCCGGATATCGGCGGTGGCTTCGGCAACAAAGTTGGCGCTTACCCGGGCTACATCTGCTCGATTGTTGCGTCGATCGTCACAGGGGTTCCGGTGAAGTGGGTCGAAGACCGGATGGAGAACCTCTCCACCACATCCTTTGCCCGCGACTATCACATGACCACGGAAATCGCCGCAAAGAATGACGGCACCGTGACCGGACTGAAAGTGCACGTGCTCGCCGACCATGGCGGTTTTGATGCCTGCGCCGACCCGTCCAAATGGCCCGCCGGGTTCTTCAACATCGTCACCGGCTCCTATGATTTCCCAACCGCCCATCTTGAGGTCGACGGGGTCTACACCAACAAGGCACCGGGCGGGGTTGCCTACCGCTGTTCCTTCCGGGTGACGGAAGCGGCCTACTGCATTGAACGGGCCATGGACATCCTGGCACAGAAGCTGGAGATGGACCCAGCCGATCTTCGTATGAAGAATTTCGTCAAGCAGGAACAGTTCCCATATCAGTCGGCACTCGGCTGGGAGTATGACAGCGGCGACTATCACACGGCCATGCAAAAGGCGATGGACACCATCGGCTACCGCCAGCTGCGCGAAGAACAAAAAGCCAAACAAGACGCCTTTAAACGCGGAGAAACACGCGAAATCATGGGCATCGGCATTTCGTTCTTCACCGAAATTGTCGGCGCCGGCCCCTCAAAGAACTGTGACATCCTCGGTGTTGCCATGTTTGATAGTGCGGAAATCCGTGTCCACCCGACAGGCTCGGTGATTTCGCGCATGGGCACCAAGTCCCAAGGCCAGGGCCATGAGACCACCTGGGCCCAGATCATCGCGACCGAGATCGGCATCCCGGCCGACGATATCATGGTCGAGGAAGGCAACACGGATACAGCGCCTTATGGTCTCGGGACCTACGGCTCGCGGTCGACGCCGGTCGCAGGTGCTGCTATCGCGCTAGCTGCGCGGAAGATCCGCAACAAGGCCCAGATGATCGCGGCACACATGCTGGAAGTCTCCGAGTACGACCTGGAGTGGGACATCGACGGGTTCCAGGTGAAAGGCAATCCGCAGGCCCGCAAGTCGATGAAGGAAATCGCCTGGGCAGCCTACAATGCTCCACCGCCGAACATGGAGCCAGGTCTGGAAGCTGTCAGCTACTATGACCCGCCCAACATGACATATCCATTCGGCGCGTACTTCTGTGTCATGGACATCGATGTCGACACGGGCGTTGCCAAGACACGGCGGTTCTACGCGCTGGACGATTGCGGCACCCGCATCAACCCGATGATCATCGAGGGTCAGGTGCATGGCGGTCTGACTGAGGCCTTCGCCATCGCGATGGGCCAGGAAATCCGCTACGACGAAACCGGCAATGTCATGGGCGCATCGTTCATGGACTTCTTCCTGCCGACAGCCGTGGAAACGCCACATTGGGAAACCGATCACACGGTCACCCCGAGCCCGCATCACCCGATTGGGGCCAAGGGGGTCGGTGAAAGCCCGAACGTCGGCGGCGTTCCTGCCTTCTCCAATGCGGTCAACGATGCGTTCCAGTTCATGGGCTCCACGCATATCCAGATGCCGCATGATGCGTGGCGTGTCTGGCAGGCGGCCAAGGATCTTGGCGCGCACGGCTAAGAGCGAGCGAAGGATCTCCCTCCCGGGACCGGGAGGGAGACAATTGAAGGAAGACTTCATGACACTGACAAATGCGCTGCAGACCGAGGATCAGCTTGTCCCAATCAACACGTCTTCCAGGCGTGTGTTCGAAATCGCAGTCGCGAACGGTCTTTTAGTCTGGCCGAAACCGGCCAACGAAAAATCCGAAAAGGCGCTGGTGTCCAGCTGATTGGCCCGGCCTAACCACCATGACAACCCATACAAAAGACACTCTCGCCAAAGCGCTCGCTGCCACCGGATATGTTGCCGATGATGGCCTTGCCATGGCCCTTCTCCTCACCGAGATGCTGAACCGGCCTCTGCTTCTGGAAGGGGAAGCCGGGGTCGGCAAAACGGAGGTCGCAAAAGCGCTCGCAAAACTGGACGACACTAACCTGATCCGTTTGCAATGCTACGAGGGTCTGGACCGCTCCGACGCCATATACGAGTGGAACTATCAACGCCAACTCCTCGCAATCAAGGCACGGGAAGGTGCCGATGACGACGCTGAAACCGTTGAAGAGGCAGTGTTTTCCGAGAAATACCTTTTGGAGCGTCCTCTTCTGGCTGCGATCCGCCAGGACAAGGAACCGGTCCTTCTGATCGATGAAGTTGACCGGGCCGACGAAGAATTCGAGGCGTTCCTGTTGGAACTCCTGTCTGACTTTCAGGTCTCAATTCCCGAACTAGGCACGATTGAAGCCAAAAGCATCCCCCGGGTGATCCTGACCTCGAACGGAACACGGGAGCTGTCCGATGCATTGCGCCGCCGGTGCCTTTATCACTATGTCGATTACCCGGACACCAGCCGCGAAGCGCATATCCTTTTGAGCCGGGTGGAGGGACTGGACACTGCCCTTGCCCTGCAAATCGCCGAACTGATGGGAAAGTTGCGCAAGGAAGACCTGACGAAGGTGCCGGGCGTTGCAGAAACCATTGACTGGGCGGCTGCCCTTGTCGGCCTTGGCACAAAAAATCTGCATGAGCAGCGTGAGACGGTTTTCGAAACGCTGGTCTGCGTTCTGAAGACACGCGAAGACCAGGCCCGCATTACTCCGGAAGTCACCGATCGGCTTCTTGGAAAGGTGGCCTGAGCCATGACTTCCGTTCATCTTGACAGCCATGACGAACTCGGCGCTGCAGTCCGGGTGCGCCTTGCCGGGTTCGTGCGTTCCTTGCGCGACAGCGGGTACAAGGTAGGTCTTGGTGAGACGGAAGATGCAATCCGGCTGCTTCGCTCCGATGTCATCAAACGTCCCCAGAGGCTGAAGGAAGCGTTCCGGGCCCTTTTTTGCGGCCGCTTGTCGGACTGGACCAAATTCGATGACGTGTTCGATGCCTATTGGCTCGGACGCGGTGTGAAATCCGGTATCAAGGTCTCCGGCAGCAGTTCCAGGAAGACCATGAAAACCATCCGCGAGATGGTTGATGCCCAAGGCCCGCGTCAGGACACCATCGCAGGTGATGTTGACCGGGTTCCGGGCGAAGAGGACGAACCCAGCGACGAGGCACCGTCGGGACGCCGGGAGGGTGCCAGCATTGCCGACCACCTCGGCAAGACCGACTTCCGCAATATCCATGACCCGGAACAAATGGCCAAGGCACATGAACTGGCGGAAAAACTTGCCAGAGCCATGCGGATCCGCCTCACGCGCCGGGACAAACAAAAGCGCAAGGGTCCCCGGCTCGACTTGCGCAAGACGATCCGTCACTCGATCGCCCATGGCGGCACGCCTATCGAATTGATCCGCAAGGGCCCGCGCGCGCGCCAGCTCCGTCTGGTGATCCTTCTCGATGCTTCCGGGTCGATGAGCAACTACACCGGGGTCTTCACACGGTTCGTGCACGGCCTCCTCGGCAATTTCCGGGAAGCCGAAGCGTTCCTGTTCCACACCCGGCTTGTCCATGTCTCATCCGCTCTTTCAGAACGCGACGCAACGCGAGCGATCGACCGGATGGGCCTGATGGCCCAGGGCATCGGCGGCGGGACGAAGATCGGTGAGGCGCTGTCGGACTTCAACAGGTCCCACGCTGCCCGCGTCATCCACTCACGGACCTGCGTGATGATCCTTTCCGACGGCTATGACACGGGCACGCCGGACCAGCTCGCCGAAGAGATGGCCCGGCTTCGCAAACGCTGCAAGCGGATCGTCTGGCTCAACCCCATGATCGGTTGGGATGGATACGAGCCGGTGACCGGCGGGATGCAGGCCGCCCTGCCCCATGTCGATCTGTTTGCGCCAGCCCATAATCTCGACAGCCTGGCCGCCCTCGAACCTTATCTTGAACGCCTGTGATGCGATGGGAGAGACACCGATGAAACACTCTGCCCCTGAAACACTGAGCGCTGTACAGCAAGCCTCGGCAACCGATGTTTCCGCTTTGGCGGAGCAACTGCGGAAAGATGCAGAACCCTATGCACTGGCGACAGTCGTCCGAACCATTTCGGTGACTGCCGCGAAAGCCGGCGCAAAGGCCGTTATTGCCGCAGACGGCAGCATCGCAGGGGGGTGGATCGGTGGCGGCTGTGCCCGGTCCGCCGTCATCAAGGCTGCGAAGGCTGCCATTGAAGACGGCGAGACAAAGCTGATTTCCATTCAGCCCGAAGATCTGCTCGCGGAACTTGGCGTTAAAGCCGGAGACAACCGGCAAGGCGTAAAGTTTGCGAAGAACATGTGCCCAAGCCAGGGCACGATGGACATCTTCGTCGAACCGGTGTTGCCACGCCCCAAGCTGCTTATCTTGGGTGCCAGTCCGGTGGCCGCCGCCCTTGCACAGCAGGGGCCGAACATCGGCTTTGAGTGTATTGCTCATGCCCCGCTCGAAGACCTGAGTGCATTCCCGGAGTTTTGCGATCTCAAAGACGGTTTTATCGTCCCAGAAAATAGTAACGCAGAGCGCTACCTCGTGGTCTCCACGCAAGGGCGCGGTGATTTGGCGGCGCTTGAGTCCGCCCTTGCTGCGAACTCGAAACACATCGCCTTTGTCGGCAGCCACAGGAAAATCGCCCATCTGAAGTCCAAGCTGCGCGAAAAGGGGATCCGCGAGGAGAGCCTTAACCGGATAGATGGTCCTGCCGGGCTCGACCTTGGTGCGATCACGCCAGAAGAAATCGCCCTTTCGATCCTTGCCGAACTCTTGATGGTCCGCCGCAAGGGCCAACGCGGAACCGACGTTCATCACATTTGAAGTTACAGACGGAGTATAATTCCATGCAAATGACCGACAGCCAACGGATCGAGGCGCCCCGCGAAACGGTTTGGGCGGCGCTGAATGACCCGGAAGTTCTCAAGGCATCGATCCCCGGCTGCGAGGAGTTGATCAAGCACTCCGACACCGAGCTGGAAGCCAAAGTGAAGCTGAAGGTCGGCCCTGTGAAGGCAACGTTCGGCGGCAAGGTGGAACTGCTCGATCTCGATCCGCCGAACGGATATCGCATTGAGGGCGAAGGGTCCGGCGGTGTGGCCGGGTTTGCACGCGGCGGCGCGAAGGTCCAGCTGGAAGCAGATGGGCCGGACGCCACAATTTTGCACTACGAGGTCGACGCCAAAGTCGGCGGCAAGCTCGCGCAGCTCGGCGCTCGCCTGATCGACTCCACGGCCAAGCGCCTAGCTGGTGAATTTTTCACCGCATTTGCAGAACAAGTCGCCCCGAGCGCACCCGAAGAGGCTGAAGAAAGTGCAGATGCTGCCGGTGACGCAGACGCGTCTAAAGAAAAGAAAGGCTGGCTCGGCGGGCTGTTTGGCGGAAAGAAAACCGAAGAAACACCCCACGAAGCAGCCGAGTAACCGGCCTGGTGAATGTCACCCAATGTGAACCTCTGGAACTCGAAAGGAGTGAGTTGATGACCGCACACACCTTGAACTGGAAGGCCGCCGTGGAGGAAGTCCGGCGAGATCTATCTTTGATGCTTGCACTTGGTACCGGCGCAACGCTGACCGCGTTTCTGGCAACCGTTCACGCCTGCTGCCTCGGCCTTGCAACACCGCCAATGGCCGCGCTTCTGCAGATCTGCTCTTCGGCGGGGTGACTGGCCTTCAAAGAGCTATGTAGGTTCAATCACCCAGAACTCACGATTGGCATTCCCGGTCCCGAGCCGGGACCAATTGATGCAACGCAGAGACCCCGGCTCAAGGCCGGGGCAGCGCATACGGCTGATTTCTGTATACTTGGCCTCAGGCCGTAATCGCCTTGAGTTCCAGAAAATCTTCCAAACCAAATTGACCGAATTCGCGGCCGTTGCCGGACTGCTTGTACCCACCGAAAGGAACGTCGTAGTCAATGCCCGCGCCGTTGATATAAACGTTTCCGGCACGCAGTTTTCGGGCCACCCTACCAGCCCGCTCCGGATCGCCGGTCTGGATATAGGCTGCCAGACCATAAGGTGTGTCGTTGGCGATGCGGATTGCGTCTTCTTCGGTCTCAAACGGCAAGATCGCAAGCACCGGCCCAAAGATTTCTTCCCGCGCGACATGCATGTCGTTGGAGACGTCTGCGAATATGGTTGGCTGGACGTAGTAGCCGGTTTCCAGCCCTTCGGGCTTTCCCGCACCGCCGGTAAGCAGTTTGGTGCCTTCCTTGATGCCAGCCTCGATATGTCCCTGGATCCGCTCATATTGCAGCTGACTTACGACCGGCCCAATATGGTCTCCATCCTGCTCCGGATCGCCGACAGCCGTTTCGCCGGCAAATCGTTTGGCCAGCGCGAGGACCTCATCGTAGACAGAACGCTCGACCAGTAGCCGGGTCGGAGCATCGCAAGACTGGCCGGAGTTGGCAAAACAACCTTCGACCGAAAACCGGACGGCTGTTTCTAGGTCAGCATCGGCAAAGAGAATATTGGCCGACTTGCCACCGAGTTCCAAAGCGACACGTTTGACGGTCGCTGCTGCATTTTGGGAGACGGACGTCCCGGCACGGGTCGACCCGGTAAACGATACCATGTCGATATCGGGGTGTGACGACATTGGCACCCCGATCCCGGGACCATCCCCGTTGACCAGATTGAAGACACCTTTGGGGCAGCCGGCCTCGTGCAGGATCTCGGCAAACAGCATCGCCGAGAGCGGCGCAATTTCGCTCGGTTTCAGGACCATAGTGCATCCAGCGGCAAGTGCTGGCGCGACCTTTGCGGCTATCTGATTGATCGGCCAGTTCCAAGGCGTAATGAGACCGCAAATACCGATCGGCTCATCCCGCAAGGTACTGCCACCGCGCGGGCTTGGCCGCTCCCATTGATGGGATTTGAGCGCTTCAAGCGTTGCCTCGAAATGACCAGATCCTGAGGGAGTTTGCTGCTCGCGGGCAAACTTGGCTGGAGCCCCCATTTCAAGGCGGATCGCTTCATCCATTTCAGCGGACCGGCGATTGTAGATTTCGATGATCCGTTCAAAGAGAGCAACACGCTCTTCAACCGAGCTCTCGCCCCAGGTTTGAAACGCTGCTTTTGCGGCATCGACTGCCTTGTTCAGGTCTGCCTCTCCCCCCAAAGAGATGACCGCAACCGGCTGCTCCGTTGCCGGATTGACGACATCGAAGTCTTTGGCTTCAGTTGGCGCAACCCATTGCCCATTGATATAAAATTGGCGTTTATCAAGCATTTCGGTCAGATCACTCCAGAGTCATTCCGCCGCGATGGCAACCGCAGCATTTGGTCTGACTTCGTACCCCGGTTCTTCCGGTTCGTCATCTTCCATTTCAGCCGGAAAGCCATCTCCGAGGACCGTGAGGCCTGTCGCGTCCTCGAGCCGCTTGATGATGTTTGGCGACAGCTCACGTGGACCGTAGCGGGAAATGCCATCGGCGAAGATCTGGTTCAACATGGGTGACAGCTCGAGCGGGACGCTGTGCTCCTCGGCAATCGACTGAAACAATCCGATATCCTTGGCAACCAGATCCATCGTGAATGAAATATCCCGGGACCCGTTGAGGATCACCTGGCCTTCGGTTTCATGAACAAAGGAGGTTCCAGACGAGATCTTGATCGCCTCATAGGCGGTGTTGAGATCCATCCCGGCTGCCTTGCAGGTGGTCAGGGCTTCACAGACGGAGACAAGGTTCGCGGTGGCCAGATAGTTGGTCACCACTTTCAAAACCGAGGCCGAACCGATGTCGCCCGTGTGCAAGACCCGGCGCCCCAGCACGGTCAGGAAAGGCAGGGCGTTTTCAAAGGTCTCGCGGCTGCACCCGGCAAAGATCGAAATATTGCCGGTTGCCGCCCGGTGGCAGCCGCCGGAAACCGGACATTCAATGGCCTCACCGCCCTTTTCTGCAACCAATCCAGCAAGCCGTTTGACTTCGCTGGCGTCCGTTGTAGACATTTCCGCCCAAATGGTGCCCGGACCAATGCCTTCAAGAATGCCATCTGTTCCTTCGACAACTGCAGCACAGGCGGCCGGGCTCGGCAGACAGGTAATCACCACATCGCAGTCTTCAGCCAACTGTCTCGGACTGTGCCCCTTTTTGGCGCCAAGTTCGGCGAACTTCGCCATGAGGTTTTCGTCGAGATCGAGGACCGTGAGATCAAAACCATTGCGCAAGATGCTGCCAGCCAGTTTGCCGCCAACATTACCAAGACCGATAAAACCTACATGCATGTCCGCCTCTCCGAAGTTACAAGGCCAATTCAGGTGGCGAAGAGGATCCCTGACTCCTTACGAAAAGAAAAACGAATAAATAGATGGACATTAGTTCAATTTTTTTATCAATAAGAAGATGTCCAGTCTTCCAAATCTGATGTGGCTCAGAAGCTTCGAGACGGCCGCCCGGCTCGGCAGTTTCACAGCGGCCGCCGAAGACCTGGGCCTCACCCAGGCCGCCGTCAGCACACATATCCGCAATCTGGAGAGCCAGCTTGGGCATGCCCTGTTTCTCCGCTCAACGCGCAGACTCGCTCTGACCGAAATCGGAAAGGCCTATTTGCCCTCCGTACGCAAGGCAATTGACGAGCTATCCTTGTCAACGGCAGGTCTTTTCGGGGCGCGCCAGTCAGGGACTGTCACCCTGCGGGCACCAATCTCCACAACGGTTCTGGTGATCGCGCCACAACTGCCCAGATTTTTGGAGCAACATCCGACAATCAAGGTTCGCCTCCTGTCTGCCATCTGGGCAGAGACGGTTTTGGAGACCGAAGTCGATATCGACATTCGGCTTGGTATCGGAAAATGGCCAGACGGCCACGCAGACCTTCTGGCAAGAGACACGATCATTCCCGTATGCGCCCCCTTGCTTGCCGAAGACATAGACACGCCCGCAGCGCTTCTGACGACACCGCTCATCCACATTCTAGGTTTTGAAGATCACTGGGACCGATACTTTGAAGAATGCGACCTGGAACGTCCGAAGGGGCAGCGGCGTGTTACTGTAGACACCACGCTTGCAGCTGTTGAGCTGGCAGCAGCAGGTGCTGGAGTCGCTCTCATCCTGGAGCGGGCTGCGATCCGGCTGGAAGAGGCCGGGCGGCTCAAGATTCCCTTGGACATTCGTATTCCACTCGGACAAGACCACTACCTTGTGGAACGGGATCATTCAGCAAGAACACGTCCCGAGGTGGAGACGGTGAAAGACTGGCTGAGATCGATCCTCACATAGCCTTGCTTAGGACGCTCCGACGACCGGCTGCGCTGATCCGGTCTTCGCCGGACGACCATTCAATGCAAAGTCGGTCAACCCCGCAGATAGCCAGATCGCCGAGAGCGTAATCCAGGCAGTCACCGCGAAAACAGAGGCCCCGGTGATACCCGCGCCAACGGCACAGCCGCCTGCCAGCATGCCGCCAAAGCCCATCAGCGCCGCACCCGTTCCATAGCGGGCCATGGACCGGCCACCTTCAAAGCCTTGAAGCTCCAGTTCGCGGGAAAAAAGTGCAGCGAGGAACGAGCCGGCAAAAACGCCGGGGACAAGTCCGATACCAAAATCGAGCGCAGACTGCGCGGGCGACAAGAACAGCATCAGCGTATCAGCCGAGGGGCCGGTAAAGGTGATGCCCTCGATCTGCACCGGCTCAAACGCCTGACTGGCAACAGAAGCTGTGAACCACCATGCGAGCGGTACGGCGAGCCCCGCTCCGCACGCTGCAATTGCTTGCCAAAGGGGTGTTTTGGCCTTGATCGCAATCGCAATTCCGGCGCCCAACCAAAGCAATGCAAAACCAAGTACGACTGCCTGCGACAGCCCTAAATGTGCAATCAAATCATTCCCGCCGATGTCCGCCGTTGTCCAGAGCCCGGCCGCCCATTCGCGCAAGGGTTTCAAGATCCCCCTGAGGCTGGCTTGGGCAATCACCGCAAAGACCAGTCCGGACAGAAGCGCCCGCAAGTTGCCGGTCGCAGAGAGGACGAGAAGCCGGCTGGCGCACCCCCTTGCCAAAACCATTCCAATGCCAAACATCACGCCGCCTAACGCTGCGCCGGAGAGACTTTGCGGAGAAGCGAGTTGACGGGCTTCTTGCGATGGCACTTCGCCGAAGCCAACAAGCAGCTGAGTTCCAAGAAGTGCTGCGGAGAACGCAAACAGCCAGATTGATAAGCGAACACCAAAAACACCGTGCGCAAAGTCAAGCGCTGCGGCCCTCAAACAAAACCGGCTTTGCTGTGCGAACCCACCAAACAATGCACCGGACAGAAAGCCGCCCGCAGTCAATATCGCAGGTTCTGAAAATCGATCCAGAAAGTAGGTCAAATCCATCGCTGTCTACCGATTAGCCGGTGTTGGATCAGCAACACTTGCCTTCCTCTTTCCCCATCTGCATTGACGTTTCTCAAGGAAACATAGATAAATTCATAAATTTGAATATGTGGAGGACTACTCATGCCGGTTGCCTTGAAAGAACACCCCTCGCGCCGCTTTTTGCTAAAGGCCGGACTCGGCATAGGAGCCGCTGCGATCACGGGCCTCCGCCCTTCCTTTGCAGCCTCGGCCCCCATAAAACTCGGCGGCAATGAGGTCAGCGTCTTTTCTGACGGCAACTTGAGCCTACCGATGAATTTCCTTCTGCCTGAGCAAAGCCCGGAGGAGATTGAGGCCCTTTTCAAACCTCATGGTTTGCCAACCGATACAGCATCGCCGGATTGCAACATCACCCTCCTGCGCCATGACGACCGGCTGGTTCTGTTCGATGCAGGCGCCGGAGCCAACTTCCAGCCCAGCGCAGGCGAGCTGTTGTCCGGTCTCGAAGAGGCCGGCATTGATCCTTCAGACGTGACCGATGTGATCTTCACCCATGCGCATCCGGATCATCTCTGGGGTATTCTCGATGACTTTGACGACGTGCTTTATTCAGAAGCGACACTCTGGGTGCCACAAACAGAATGGGACTATTGGCGCGCCGATGACACGCTGGCGAAGACACCGGAAGCCCGTAAAAGCTTCGTCGTCGGGGCGCAGGCACGCTTTGCGGCCATCGAAGACCAGGTGCAGATGGTCACGCCCGGCATGGAAGTCGTACCCGGTGTTGAAGCTGTCGACACGTCCGGTCATACACCGGGTCACACGTCCTACACGATCCATGGAGATGGCGAATCCGTTCTGGTCGTGGGGGATGCAATCACCAATTCAGTGATATCCTTCGAGAAGCCCGACTGGGTGTCCGGATCGGATCAGGACCCGCAAAAGGGTATCCAAACCCGAAAGGCTCTTCTGGATCGACTGGCCACGGACCAAACGCAATTGATCGGCTTTCATCTGCCGAACATGGGCATCGGCCGCGTCGAGCGTGCCGGGTCTGCTTACAAGTTCGTGGCGGGCTAAAGCTGCGCAGCCACCTCGGCCTTGAGCCGGGGCCTCAATAGTGGTCCCGGCTCAAGGCCGGGACTGCACTGTCCTTAGAACTCTGCTGCCGCTATTCCGCTGGATGACGATGATCGGCGCCGTCACTCCGCCGGAAAGCCGCGAGGGCGGAGCCTTCGACGAGCCACGCCAGACCAACCCGAGCGCCGAATGCCATGGACAGCATCACGATCGGTGCCGAGATCGCCATGGTCGAGAAACCCGTAATGCCCTGCCCAACGGTGCAGCCCATCGCGAAAACACCGCCAATACCCATGAGGGTTCCGCCAAGAATGTGACGCCCGAGTTCCCGGGCATCATCACAGGCTTCCCAACGGATATCGCGTTTCCAGAGAGCTGCGAGAACCGCACCAGTGAGCGTGCCCGCAATAAGTCCGACACCATAATCGGGCCAAACACCGGTGTAGGTGATAAGCTGCAGAATACTGTCTCCAACAGGCACAACGAAGGATCCTGCCTCGATCTGCACCGGGTCAAAGGAATTTGCGGCTACGTAAGTTGTGGCCCACCAGCCGAAGGGGATGACCAGACCGATTGCTACGGCAGAGGCAATTTTTGTACGGGCACCACGATAGGCTGTGTCCTTGAATATCCAGCCCAAACCAACTGCAATCATAAAAAGCGCGACCAGCCACCGCAGGTCAAAACCAGCCAGACTGGAGACAATATCGCCTATGGACTGACTGCCGGCGGTTGCGAAGGTAATCATTTGATCATCAACCAATGGCACCCGAATGATGCCGATGATCCCGCGCTGCGCGGCCAATGCGGCCAGTCCTATGACTGTCAGAACCACCAGAGCTCTCAGACTGCCGCCACCAAGGCGCAGCACGGCGCCAAACCCGCACGTGCCGACCAGAGCCGTGCCGAGGCCAAACATTGCCCCACCGAGAATCGCGCCGGTCCAAGGAAACCCCGGATCGAGATAAAAGGAAGCTCCAGTGTCGGCGAGACCGAATGCGACAAGACCCTGCGTTCCAATCAAGGCAACCACGGCTGCAAGCACCCAGGTTCTGAGGCCGGAACTGTCTCCGGCATACCAGTGCCGCTCCAGCGCGGACAGAGTGCAAAAGTGTGAAGCTCGGCCGACGAACCCCAACACGCATCCGGCAAGAACGCCAAATACAGGCAATATAAGCGTCAGGTCTAATTCAGGCATTTTTTTGGCTGCCGTTGCCGGCCCCTTGTCGCGTCCCCACAAAGGCCACTCTCCGGTGGCTCTTTTTAGAGAGTAACAAGGGGGATAAGGCTCTTCAACGCTCAAGCGTGCTGCAATGCACGCGGCAGCATAGTCCAAGCTTAATGATTATCGCTGGGCTGCGGACGCACGTCCTTGCAGAAAAGATCATACAAGGTGGAGATGATTGAGCTCACCTCATCATCGACCAGTCTGTAATAAATCATCCGCCCTTCACGCCTCGTCTGCACAAGACCTTCGAGCCGCAATCGAGCAAGTTGTTGTGAAACGGCAGCCTGTGGCACCGTCAGGATATCTTCCAGTTCTGAAACAGATTTCTCGCCTTCAGACAGTAGGCACAGGATTACAAGACGCACTTCATGCGACAGTGCTTTCAAAAGATCACTTGCCTTGCGCGCCTGACCCATCAACTGGTCAAAGTCTTCGGCGCTCATATCCTTGTTGAAGACGGGCAGGTTCATCGAACGTTTCAGTATCCGTACAGGTTCAGCGAAACTATTGCAGCGCAGCAATTCTGCGCTCATTCGGGTAGATGATGCAAGTGGCAGCAATAATCAACTGCCGCTTTTTCTGTGCTCCTCCAGTTTGTCGAGCATATCGCCGAGCAGTGGCCAGAAAAAATGCTCACCGGGATACCCGCGGAGCCGTGCGATCTCCTTGCCATCTTCAACAAGAATGAAAGTCGGTGTCAGCCGTTCCCGTTGAACGTTTCCCAGATCTTCCGGCCAGCCGTCTGTGATATCCACACGGCGTAAGGGAGCACGTTTGCCCTCATCGGTTTTCGCATAGGCAACGCCGATCTCTTCATTCCAGATCATGCACCAGGAACAACCCGGTTGTTCAACCATGATCAATTCCGCTGCAATCCCGGGCCTCGGAAACGCAGCAAGTCCGGCAAAAAAGGCGCTCGCAACCAGCGCTCTCACAACATTCAAACGACGCACTTGCCATTCTCCGTGTTTTCTGTGATTGCAATATATATGACTTTTTGAATATTTTAAACAAAACACAAAGTCGTCATGTCTGGGAGGACACTTTATGCTCGAGGTTTCGTGGGGCGCGGCGTTTCTGGCGGGATTGCTGTCCTTTGTGTCGCCCTGCGTCTTGCCAATCGTACCACCGTATTTGTGTTACCTCGCCGGAGTGAGCGTGGACGAGTTGAAGGGTGATGCGGCAACGGCCGCCACCGGACGCCGGGTGGTCCTGGCCGCAATTGCATTCGTGCTCGGCTTCTCTGCCGTGTTCGTGGCGCTTGGAGCAACCGCGAGCGTGATCGGTCAATCTATCGCGCGCTATTACGATGTTCTGTCCTACATCGCCGGCACGATCATCATTATCATGGGTCTGCACTTCCTCGGCATTTTCCGGATCGGTCTATTGTTCCGGGAGGCAAGAGTTCACGTGGAGACCAAACCGGCAGGCCTGGTCGGTGCATTCATCATGGGGCTCGCCTTCGCATTTGGCTGGACGCCTTGCGTCGGGCCAGTGCTGGCTGCAATCTTGTTTGTTGCCGGATCCTCGCAAACGACCTGGCATGGCGCAGGCCTTCTGGCCGTCTACGCCTTAGGCATTGGTATTCCGTTCATTCTAGCAGCCGCCTTTGCCAGCCAGTTTTTAGGCTGGGCCAGCCGCTTCCGCAAACATATGGGCACCATCGAAAAAATCATGGGCGGGTTCTTGGTCTTGACCGGAGTTCTGTTCATCACCGGCCAGATGTCAGCCATTGCCTTCTGGCTGTTGGAAACATTTCCGGTTTTTTCACAAATCGGCTGAGCGTATCTGGGAGGAGCACGACATGCATCAGATCATCAAATCAATCGCAGCGGCAGCGGTCTGCTTGACACTGGGCCACACTGCCGGCCTTTCAGCGACCCTCGGCGAAGACGGGCTCCACAAACAGCCCTGGTTCACCATCACTTTCAAGGATATCGCAGAAGACATTGAAACAGCATCCGACGAGGGAAAACGTCTCGCCTTGGTGTTCGAGCAACGCGGATGCATCTACTGCAAGGCGATGCATGAGAAGCTCCTGAGCGACCCGGAAGTGACGGACTACATCAAAGAGCACTTCATGGTCGTGCAATACAACATGTTCGGCGACGAAGAAGTCATCGACATTGACGGAGAAGAGCTGACCGAGAAGACCGCCGCCCGAAAATGGGGCTATGTGTTCACACCGACAATCGTCTTTCTTCCAGACGAAATACCGGAAGATGGAACGGTCGCGGATTCGGCGGTTGCGACAATGCCAGGATCATTCGGCAAGTGGACATTTCTGAATATGTTCCGCTGGGTGAACGAAAAAGGCTACGAAAGTGACGAACACTTTCAGAAATATCACGCTCGTATAATCAATGAGTTACGTGACCAGGGCCGTCTCGGAGGGGACTAAAACTTGCACAAATTTGAAAGTCCGCAAAAAGGCGTATTGCATAACATATGCAAAAAATCATATCTTTTAATGTGAGGAGAACAGATGGACCGTGGAAATGAGTCCATCTTGGGCACGGTGGAGCGTGCCCACACTGAGGAGGAAAGCCGATAATATGACAAAGGGCGCAAGACTATGGGGCGCTGCTTTTGCGACATGCCTGGCCGGGACACTATCGGTCGGCGCATTGCATGCGGAAACCATCGCTCCAACGGCTGTCGAGATTGTCGACATGGAGGCCAAATCATCGCTCACCGGAAGGGCCGGTGACCCCGTTGCAGGCCGGGACACTTTCGCTGACCGGAAGAAGGGCAACTGCCTCGCCTGTCACGCCAACGCGGACCTGGGCGAACTTCTGTTCCACGGCGAGGTAGGCCCGGAACTGGACGGCGTTGGTGATCGGTGGAGCACAGAGCAATTGCGCGCCATCGTGATCAACAGCAAGCAGGTGTTCGGGGACCAGACCATTATGCCCGGATTCTACACGACGGCACTTGGCGCGCGCATTGCCGACAAATTCACCGATAAGACGATCCTTTCCGCTCAGGAAGTTGAGGATGTGGTCGCTTATCTGCTGACACTCAAAGAAAACTGATCTCCGGTTTCAAGGAGCAAGAGATGACCATAACAAGACGCCAGGCTTTGGGCTTGACTGCAGGCGCAGCCGCCTTCCTGACATTCGCCCCGCGAATTTCTTTCGCGGCAACACCTGACACGGACGCTGCTATCAAGGCGTTTACCGGAGGAGCGACCCCGACCGAGGGCACAGTCTCATTGGATACGCCGGAAATCGCTGAAAACGGCAACACAGTGCCCGTCGGTGTGACTGTCGATAGCCCGATGACTTCGGACAGTTACGTTGAATCGGTTCTCATTCTGGCAGACGGAAACCCGAACCCAGCTGTTGCGACGTTCCACTTTTCAGCCATGAGCGGTGCGGCCGAGGCCAAGACCCGGATCCGGCTGGCGAAGACACAAAACGTCATCGCCGTCGCCAAAATGAGCGACGGTTCAACCTTCATGGACACCAAGGAAGTCAAGGTCACCATCGGCGGCTGCGGCGGCTAATCGGCAACGACCGGACGAGAGGAAACGAAAAATGGCATCCCCAAAACCCCGCGTAAAAGTGCCAAAGAAGGCCGAAAAGGGTGAAGTCATCACCATCAAAACACTGATCAGCCATCCGATGGAATCAGGTCAGCGCAAAGACAAGAAAACCGGCGAGTTGATCCCCCGGCAGATCATCAACAAGTTCACCTGCGAGTTCGACGGCCAAGTCGTGTTCTCCTGTGATCTGGACCCTGCGGTATCGGCTAACCCATACCTTCAGTTCAGCGCAAAGGTCGACAACAGCGGAACCTTCAAGTTCACCTGGGTGGACGACAACGGCAGCGTCTATGAGACCGAAAAGAAAATAACGGTCGAATAGGGTCTAAAGCCATCACGGTCGCACAAATCGGGAGGAGACGATTTGACCATGACGAAAAATACAGGACGCTCTGCCGCTGCAATCCTTGCGACAGGTTTGGTAATCGGAATGTCCAACCAAGCCGTTGCGGATGAAAATGCGGAATTGATCGTCGAAGGCGAACAGCTCGTTACAAAAGTGGCGGCACCGGAAGGTCACCCGTTGGATGAACTTCTTTCTGGATGGCGGTTCCGCTCTGATGAAACTCAAGCCCTGCAGACAGACGACTTTGAAAACCCGGCATTTGCAGCAGTCGACTACGGTTCAGAACTCTGGGAGACAGATGCCGGCACTTCTGGGAAATCGTGTGCGTCTTGCCACGGAGATGCCTCGGAAAGCATGAAGGGTTTGCGAGCCTCCATGCCCAAGTGGCACGACGGCGAGAACACCCTGATGACCCTTGAAGACCACATCAATTGGTCGCGGAAGGAACACCAGGGCGCCGATCCGTGGAAATGGGAAAGTGCCGAAATGCTCGCGATGACGGCGTTTCTTGGTCTTCAATCCCGCGGCATGCCGGTCAATGTGAAGATCGACGGCCCAGCCGAAGAGTGGTTCAACAAGGGCAAGGACCTTTACTACACACGTGTCGGTCAGCTCGACATGTCATGTTCCAATTGTCATGAGGACAACTATGGCAACATGATCCGTGCCGACCATCTGAGCCAGGGTCAAATCAACGGCTTCCCGACCTATCGCTTGAAATGGCAAGGGCTTGGATCGACGCACCGACGGTTCAAAGGCTGCATGGACAACATCCGCGCAACGCCGTTCAAACGCGGTTCGGATGAATTCACATCGCTTGAATTGTACCTCGCCTGGCGCGGCTCCGGCCTGTCGGTCGAAACACCGGACGTGCGCCAGTAAGACGGCATTAAAAACTCTGGAAGCGGCGGTGGACTGCCGCTTCCCAAACTCCGGCCACAGCGCCGGCGACGGATCAAATCAACACCGGTCGATAATACGATCAAGGTGCGTAAGCTTTTACGCGCCAACGGAAAAACTATGCCTTTTGCCATTGGCTATTTGGAGGCTTCGGCCTCACCAGGATTCAGGAGTTAAGTGAATGTTTTCAAGACGCGAGTTCTTGATGGCGGCAACCGCAACCAGCGCCCTGCTCGGCTCCGGCATGACCGGGTCGTGGTCAAAGCTGATGGCACAACAGGCGTTGAGCGAAGACCAACTCCTAGCGATGGAGCCGGCGGGATCCCTGACGCTGGTCCACATTACCGACATTCATGCCCAGCTGAAGCCGATCTACTTCCGAGAGCCGTCCATCAATCTCGGCATTGGCGATGTCAACGGCAAACCACCGCATGTGACCGGAGCAGATTTTCTGAAGCTCTATAACATCGAAGCCGGTTCGCCGGACGCCTACGCACTCACATCAGAGGACTTCGCTTCACTGGCTAAATCCTACGGCAAGATGGGCGGCATGGACCGGGTGGCAACCGTGATCAAGCGCATTCGCGCCGAGCGCGGCGATGACAACGTCCTGCTACTGGACGGGGGCGACACCTGGCAGGGCAGTTACACGTCCAATCAAACGCTTGGCCAGGACATGGTAACGGTCATGAACGCCTTGAAACCGGATGCCATGACCGGCCACTGGGAATTCACCTACGGCACGGACCGGGTTCAGGAGATCATCGACGACCTCCCCTTCGCCTTCCTGGGCTCAAACATTTACGACAACGAGTGGGATGAGCCGGCGTTCGAAGCCTGGAAGATGTTTGAGCGTGGCGGGTCGAAGGTTGCGGTCATCGGGCAGGCCTTCCCCTACACGCCGATCGCCAATCCACGCTGGATGATCCCGGGTTGGTCCTTCGGCATCCGCGAGGAAGACATTGCCAAACACGTCGAAGAGGCCCGCGGCGAAGGCGCAGAAGTCATTGTCCTACTCTCTCACAATGGGTTCGACGTTGACCGGAAGCTTGCCTCCAACGTAGCTGGCATCGACGTCATCTTGACCGGCCACACGCACGATGCTCTCCCCGAGCCGGTGATTGTCAATGACACGCTGGTGATTGCATCTGGCTCGAACGGCAAGTTCGTCTCCCGCGTTGATCTGGATGTGAAAGACGGCGCGGTTGTTGGCTACAAATACCGTTTGATCCCGATCTTCTCTGACGTGATTACGCCGGATGCAGAAATGAGTGCGCTGATCGATGAGGTCCGCGCGCCCTTTGAGGCAGACCTTTCGCGGGTTCTCGGCAGGACTGAAAGCCTCCTTTACCGGCGCGGCAACTTCAACGGCACTTTCGATGACCTGATTTGTCAGGCGCTTCTGGAAGAACGCGACGCCCAGATTGCACTGTCGCCCGGCTTCCGCTGGGGCACCAGCCTCCTGCCCGGTCAAGACATTACCTTCGAAGACCTCCACAACGCCTGTGCCATGACCTATCCGGCCGCTTATCGCTCCACCATGAACGGCCAAATGCTCAAGGACATTCTTGAAGACGTTGGCGACAACCTCTTCAACAAGGACCCGTATTACCAGCAAGGCGGCGACATGGTCCGCGTTGGCGGCATGGGGTACACGATCGACCCCAAAATGGAGATCGGCGAACGCATCTCCGACATGACGCTTCTTTCAACCGGTGAGCCGATCGACCCTGCGAAAGACTACGTCGTTGCCGGCTGGGCTTCGGTCAATGAAGACACCGAGGGCCCGGCGATCTGGGACGTCGTTGAAAACCACATCACCAAAAATCCGACCGTGAAGCTTCCGGACAATGAGTCCGTGAAGGTGATCGGTGTCTAGATTTGTTTAAGACCTGAGGACAGAAACATGACTGAGACAAAGGACAAGGGCACTCCCTCCCTCTCTCGGCGGTCCCTTCTCAAGGCCGGCCTCGCGAGTGGTGTTGCCGCAGGTGCCGCCGGAGCTGCAGGTGCAGCGCGCGCAGCAGGTGACCCATTGATCACGGAAATTCAGGACTGGAACCGGTATCTTGGCGACGGTGTCGATGCCGCCCCCTATGGCATGCCGTCAGAGTTCGAGTCGGAAGTGGTCCGGCGCAACGTGCCCTGGCTGACCGCTGATGCCGTCGCCTCAATCAATTTCACACCACTCCATGAATTGGACGGGATCATCACGCCGAACGGGTTGTGTTTTGAGCGCCACCATGGCGGTGTCGCGCATATCCGACCGCAGGATCACCGTCTGATGATTAACGGCCTGGTTGACACTCCTCTGGTTTTCACCATGGAAGACCTGAAGCGCTTCCCGCGCGAAAACCACGTCTACTTCCTGGAATGCGCGGCCAATGGCGGCATGGAGTGGCGCGGGTCTCAGCTCAATGGCTGCCAGTTCACCCACGGCATGGTGCACAACGTGATGTACACCGGCGTGAAGCTTAAGACATTGCTGGAAGAAGCCGGCGTCAAGACCAACGGCAAATGGGTGCTTCCCGAAGGCGCAGACGCTGCCCACATGACCCGCTCCATCCCGATGGAAAAGGCGCTGGATGACTGCTTGGTTGCCTGGAAAATGAACGGCGAAGCCCTGCGCGCTGAACAGGGCTATCCGCTGCGTCTCGTTGTTCCGGGCTGGGAAGGCAACATGTGGGTCAAGTGGTTGCGGCGGCTGGAAGTCGGCGATCAACCGTGGCACCACCGCGAGGAAACATCCAAATACACAGATCTCCTGGAAACAGGAAAAGCCAGGCGCTTTACCTGGGTGATGGATCCCAAGTCCGTCATCACCAGCCCAAGCCCGCAAATGCCGGTTTCGCACGGCAAAGGCCCGATGGTGATCTCAGGCCTCGCCTGGTCCGGCAACGGCCGCATCACTCGAGTAGACGTATCGCTCGACGGCGGCCGGAACTGGAAGAAGGCACGGATCGACGGGCCGAGCCTGTCGAAGTCTCTGCACCGTTTCTACCTCGACATTGATTGGGACGGCTCGGAAATGCTGATCCAATCCCGCGCAATGGATGAACACGGGTTTTACCAGCCAACCAAAAACGAGCTGCGCGCCGCCCGCGGGGAAAACTCCATCTACCACAACAACGGCATTCAGACCTGGTATGTCCAAAAGAACGGGGCGGTTGAAAATGTTGAAGTCTCTTAAAGCGCTTTCGCTCGGCACCGTTCTCGTCGCGCTTGCCTCCACCGCCACCGCGGGCGATGCGGCCAAGGGCGAGAAGGTCTTCAAGAAATGCCAAGCCTGCCATGCAGTAGGTGATGGGGCCAAAAACAAGGTTGGTCCGCATCTAAACGACCTGTTTGGGCGCACGGCCGGCGAGATCGATGGCTACAAATACTCAAAAGCGATGCTCAAGGCAGGTGAGGACGGGCTGGTGTGGGACATGGAAACCACCCGCACTTATCTCGCCAAACCGAAAGCCATGATCAAAGGCACCAAGATGGCCTTTGCTGGGCTCCGCAAGGATGCAGATCTCGACAACATTCTCGCATACCTTGCGACTTACTCTGAAAACGCAGACAACGGTTCAGAACAATCCAAAGCAATTTTACAAGATAGCGGAGCTCAAGTCGCCGCCGCTTCTGCCTCAACAGAACCCGTTGCCGCCGCTGCCTCTAGTACAAGAGACGGTGGTGTCTTCGGCCTTGGCCGTGTTGCCTTGGCTGAGGAAGTGGCTGCGTGGGACATCGACGTCCGTCCAGATGGGCAAGGGCTTCCCGAAGGATCGGGAACTGTTGCCGACGGAGAAGTTCTTTACACAGACAACTGCGCCATGTGTCACGGTGATTTTGGCGAGGCAGTAGACCGCTGGCCGGTTCTCGCAGGTGGCCATGACACCCTGACCGACGATCGCCCAGAAAAGACAATCGGTTCCTACTGGCCCTACTTGTCGACAGTCTATGACTATGTCCGCCGGGCAATGCCTTTTGGCAATGCCAGATCTTTGTCCGACGATGAGGTCTACGCAATCACCGCGTATCTCCTTTACCTGAACGATCTTGTGGACGATGAGGAGTTTGAACTCTCCAAGGACAACTTCCTCGATATCCGCCTGCCCAATGAGGAGAACTTCATTGCGGATGACCGGCCCGAAGAAGCGCATTACGCACAAAAGAGCGAACCATGCATGACCGACTGCAAGCCCGGTCCTGTTGAGATTACCATGCGCGCGCGCATTCTGGATGTGACGCCCGACGACGGCGGCGATGACAACGCCGGTGTCGGCGCGGTAGACTGATCCATACCGGGTCACGGGAGGAACCGGTATGGACCAGAAGCAGGAAAAGGCTGAACGGCCTTATGCCGATTTTCCGACATGGAGAAATGCGGCATGGGCCCGAGCAAGAAAATGGATCGCAGGCGCAGCGTTTTTACTGGCGGCGCCGGCCATGGCATCGGACGGCGATCCAATAAAAGGCGAAAAGCTGTTTAAAGCCTGCAAAGCATGCCACCAAGTTGGAGCCAATGCACGTAATGGCGTTGGTCCTCATCTCGACGGCCTTTTTGAACGCCCGGCCGGGACCCTGGAAGGGTTCAAGTATTCCAGTGCGATGAAGAAACTTGGCAGTGACGGGATGGTCTGGAACGAGTTTTCGTTGGACCTTTATCTCGAAAAGCCGCGGGAATATGTACCCGGAACCCGAATGTCCTATCGCGGCATGCCAAACCGTCAGGATCGCACCCACATCATCGCCTACTTGAGAGAGCTTTCCAAATCCGAACCGGCGTCAGAACCGGAGGCGGAAACTGTGACGCCGGAAATGGGTGCCGTTGCTATGCAGATCGACGGCGACATGGCCTATGGCGAGTATCTTTCGAGTGAATGTGTCACCTGTCATCAGGTCTCCGGCCGGGCCGATGGCATCCCATCCATTATCGGCTGGCCTAAGAAACCGTTCATCCGGGCACTCTTTGAGTACAAGACAAATGTCCGCAGTCATCAGGTCATGCAGAACATGACAGTCAACCTCGGCAACGAGGAAATCGCAGCCTTGGCCGCCTATTTCGGGTCCATCGATCCGCAATGAGGTTTTGTCAAATGCAGGGGCCAAACTGCATACTTGGGAGGAAATGACATGCCAAATCTCACACGCCGTAGTTTTGGGCTTCTGGTTGGCGCCGGGGCGACATCCCTGGCACTGCCGTACTACGCCCGGGCGCAGGGGAAACCTAATGTCGTCGTCATCGGCGGCGGCGCTGGAGGCGCCACAGCCGCCCGGTATATGGCCAAGGATGCTGGTGAGGATCTTGACGTTACTCTGATCGAAGCCAACCCGGCCTACACAACCTGCTTCTTCTCCAACCTATACCTCGGCGGGTTCCGCGATTTCAATTCCATCACACACGGCTACGATACGCTGTCTTCGAACTACGGCATCACCGTTGTAAACGGCATGGCAGATGCGGTTGATCGGGATGCCAAAATGGTTGTCATGGCGGACGGTTCCAAAGTGCCTTACGACCGTCTGGTCGTGTCCCCGGGCATTGATCTCATCTACGATAGTGTGCCCGGTTACTCAGAAGAAGCGGCTGAAATCATGCCGCATTCGTGGAAGGCGGGCCCTCAGACCCAGCTTCTGAAAGCCAAACTGGATGCTATCGAAAACGGCCAGCAAATCGTCATGGTGGCCCCGCCGAACCCATATCGGTGCCCTCCGGGACCGTACGAGCGTGTGTCAATGATGGCGCATATTCTCAAATCCAAGGGACTGAACGACAGCAAGATCGTCATCATTGATCCCAAGCCGAAGTTCTCCAAACAAGCCCTATTCCAGGAAGGCTGGGACAAGCACTATCCGGGCATGATCGAGTGGTATGGACCGGATGTGCATGGCGGTATCGTCAAGGTCGATGCGTCGACCGGGGAGGTCGAAACAGACCTGGACACCTTCCAAGGCGATTTGGTGAACGTTATCCCGGCGCAAAAGGCGGGCATGATCGCCTCTAAGGCCGCACTTACCAACGACAGCGGGTTCTGTGCCATTGATCCGGCTTCCATGCGCTCCAAGAAAGACGATTCCATCTTTGTCATCGGAGATGCCTGCATCGCCGGAGACATGCCGAAGTCCGGTTTCTCGGCGAACAGCCAGGCCAAAGTGGCAGCCATGGCCATTCGCGGAGACCTCACCGGGTCCCGTGTTTTCCCAGCAAAATACTCCAACACCTGCTGGAGCCTGATCGAGACCAACGACGGCGTAAAAGTCGGCGCACAATACGCCCCGACCGAAGAAAAAATCGCGTCCACCTCGAAATTCATTAGCCAGACCGGTGAAGATGCAGGCCTCCGTCAGGCGACCTATGAAGAGTCGATCGGCTGGTACAAAGGCATCACCACCGACATGTTCGGCGCCTAATTCCTCCCCCACCTTGCTTGCGGTGGCGCCGGCTGCCGCAAGCCTCTTTTTCACCAGAACTTCAGTCCATACTTCACATCACCCGTCATTAGTGCGAAGACAGCGTCCCCCTCCATCGACATTCTGAAACAGTGTTGCTTGGAAAAACCAGCCAAATGGAGACGCAATGACCTGGACCGCATCGCCCGACCGTTACACCAGCATGGACTACCGCCGCTGTGGTAAGTCCGGATTGAAACTGCCGCTCATTTCTCTGGGACTTTGGCACAATTTCGGCGATGACACCCCGCACCAACGCAAACAGGAAATTGCGCGGACCGCTTTTGATCTCGGCATCACCCACTTCGACCTTGCCAACAATTATGGTCCGGCAAAGGGCTCCGCGGAGAGCGCATTCGGCGAACTCCTGCGCACCGACTTTGCACCGTATCGGGACGAGATGATCATTTCGTCCAAGGCCGGGTACGACATGTGGCCTGGTCCTTATGGCGAGTGGGGCAGCCGCAAATACCTGATTGCGTCCTGCGACCAATCGCTTAGGCGCATGGGTCTCGACTATGTCGACATCTTCTATTCACACAGGTTCGACCCGGAAACGCCGTTGGAAGAGACCATGATGGCGCTGGACCACATCGTCCGCTCCGGACGGGCCCTATACGTCGGTATTTCCTCTTACAATACGAATAGGACACGAGAAGCAGCAGCAATCCTGAAGGAGCTCGGCACTCCCTGTCTGATCCATCAGCCGAGCTATTCCATGATCAACCGTTGGGTGGAAGAAGACGGCCTTCTCGACACCTTAGACGATCTCGGCATTGGTTCCATCGCCTTTTCCCCACTCGCCCAAGGCATGCTGACAAACAAGTATCTGAAGGACATTCCGGAAGGCAGCCGGGCCACACAGGGCAAATCCCTGCAGAACCAATTCCTCAGTGATGAGAACCTTGCAACCATCCGGGCACTCAACGCCATTGCCGAGCGGCGCGGGCAGACACTGGCGCAGATGGCACTTGCATGGGTCTTGAGAGGCGGCCGCGTCACCACGGCCCTCATTGGGGCAAGCCGAGCAGCCCAAGTGATAGACTGTGTCGGCGCGCTTAATAATCTCGAGTTCACTGAAGCGGAGCTTCAGGAAATCGATGCGACAGCCAAGGACGCCAACATCAATCTTTGGGCGGCCTCGTCTGAGCGCGAAGGCCCTTCCCGGAAGAAATAGATCCAGACACTGGGCGGTTTCGACCGCCCGGTCATCCTAGACGGCCTAATAAAGCCAGCGCGGAAGCCACGTTGCGATAATCGGGAACATCCACAGGATCGCGACGGCAGCGATTTGCAATCCGATGAACGGAACCACACCGCGATAGATCTGTCCGGTGGTGATTTCCTTTGGCGCAGCGCCGCGCAGATAGAATAGCGAAAATCCGAACGGCGGCGTCAGAAACGATGTCTGAAGATTGATTGCGATCAGGACTGTGAGCCAGATCGGATCAATACCCATCAGGATGAGCGGCGGGATCAAAACGGGCAACAGAATCACCGAGATCTCAACAAAGTCGAGGAAAAAGCCCAACACGAAGACGAACAGCATTGCAAAGATCAGTGCGCCCGTCGCGCCCCCAGGCATTTCCTTCAAGAGCTCATGAACACGGTCTTCCCCACCCAGGCCCACAAATACCAGACTGAAAAAACTCGCCATCAGGATGGTTGCAAAGATCATTGATGTGACGGTCAGGGTGGAGAGCAACGACGACTTCAATAGCCCGTCGGCAAATGCTGCGCGCAAAATTCTCAGAACAACGGCCAGCGCAAAGAGAGCAAGCCCGGCATAGATTGCGGCAAGCACATAGCCACCGATCGTCACATCGGATCTCTGGAGCCGCACGGGGAAGGCCGCAGCCGACACTGCAACTACCAGCAAAGCAATGGTCGCCAGAATGATGAGTTTGACCGGAACGCCCAACCGCCGACCGGCCAGCAAAATAGCTCCAACGGCACCAACAGAAGCTGCTTCGTTCGGAGATGCGACCCCGCCGAGGATCGAGCCCAAGACGGCAATAATCAAAAGGATTGGTGGCACGATCGCAGACGCGATTTCTACGCCGCTTGGTGGCTCAACACTCTCCTTCATTGCCGGAGCGTCACCCGGAAAAAGTTTCGCGCGGCCGATGATGTAGACGCAATAGACGGCAACCAGCAGAAGTCCCGGCACCATCGCGGCCGCAAAGGTCTGCCCGACCGAGATGGTTTCGATTGTGAACTTGCCTTGTGCATATTGCGCCTGCTGAAACGCATTCGACATGACATCGGCAAGGATGATCAAAAGGGTCGAGGGCGGGATGATCTGCCCAAGAGTGCCAGCTGTGCAGACCATCCCGGAGGCCAATTTCGGATCATACCCGTTGCGCAACATGGTCGGCAGGGCAATCAAGCCCATTGCAACGACCGTTGCGCCGACGATACCGGTCGACGCAGCCAGAAGGGCGCCCACCAGAACGACGGAAACACCAAGGCCGCCATTCATCTTGCCAAACAGCCGGCCCATCGTTTCAAGAAGGTCCTCGGCAATCCGGCTTTTTTCCAGGATCACCCCCATCAACACGAAGAGTGGGATGGCGGTGAGCACCGGGTTGGTCAGCACTCCAAAGAACCGCTGGCCCATCGCCCCCATAAGCTGAATGTTGAAATCTCCAAGCATCCATCCCAGGAGCGCGAAGCCGGTTGCGACGCCTGCTATCGTGAAGGCCACCGGATATCCCAGCAGAATGAAGGCGATCAGCGCCCCGAACATCATCAAATCAAGAGGAAGGCTCATACAGCGGTGGCTTTCAAGCGGGAAATATCACGGATCAAGGCAGCGGCGCCTTGAACGAGCAAAAGAATGCAGTAGGCCGGGATAAGGGTTTTCAGAAGAAAAGATGCCGGGATCCCGCCGACCGAAATAGGCCCCTCGAGTATTGCCCAGCTGCTGCGCACAGTCGGCCAGGAGAACCACAACAGAATAAGCAACGCTGGCGTCAGCAGAAACAGATGGCCAAAGATGTCGATCCAAGCCTGTGCACGCTCAGTTGCCTTGGCATAAAAAATGTCCACACGCACATGGGCATTGACCAGAAACGTGTACCCTGCGCCCAGCATGAAGATGGCTGCATGGAAATACAAAACACCTTCATCGAGAAAGATGAAGCTGTAGCCGAAAACATAGCGCAGTAGCACAATCACGAACTGCAACATCAGCATGCCCAGCGCTGCCCAGCACAAGGTGTTGCCTATTATCGAATTCACGCGCTCCAGCACACCCGCAAGCTTTTCCATCGCGGTGGGTTCCTGTTTTTGTCTCACAAGGTCACACCCTCATCGTGCGGAGTTGGACCAGATGGTCAAGTCATGCTGTAGCGACCGGAGAGGCGTTTCCACTTCCCCGATCGCCAAAGGCAGGCTGTGCCTTACATTTCCGACGATCAGTCGTATTTGTAGTCCAGCAGCCGGGCGTTCATCTGACCGTTGTCAGCGTAAGGCATGTACTCGCGCATCAGTTTGCGGTAGCCGAGGAAGCTCTCCGTGATCTGCTTGACCAGATCGTCGCTGTCTGCACGCAGGTCAGCGATCACTTCACCGGCAGCATTTCCCATGGCCACGATCACATCGTCCGGGAGCTTGCGCACCATCACGCCATGATCGTTGACGAGACCCGTCAGAGCTTGCGCGTGCTTGGTGTTGTACTCGGTCAGGACATCGTTGTAGAGGCTGGAACAGGCTTGCGTGACGGCCTCTTTAAGATCATCCGGAAGTTCGTTGTAGGCATCCAGATTAACCGCGCATTCTTCAGCGGAAGACGGCTCACCAACACCCGGCCAATAGTAGTTCTTGGCGATCTGGTAGTAGCCGAGCGCGCTGTCGGTCCACGGGCCGATGAACTCGCCAGCATCAAGAGCACCAGACTGCAGCGCCTGGAACATTGCCGGGCCGCTCATGGCCTGTACTGCCATGCCGAGCTTGGAGCACATTTCGGATGCGAGACCCGTTGAGCGGAACTTCAAGCCCTTGAGATCGTCAACGCTGTTGATCTCGTTGCGGAACCAGCCGGCCCATTGCGGACCTGAGTTGCCGCACAAGAACGGCTTCAGATTGAAGCGGCCGTACATTTCATCATAAAGCGCCTGGCCACCACCGTGGATCAACCAGCCGGCTTGTTCGGGAGCTGTCAGACCAAACGGCTGGGACCCAAACAGCAGGATACCCTTGGACTTGGAACCCCAGTAGGCCGGGACCGCATGATAAAGCTCAGCAGTGCCCTGCCCGACGGCATCGAAAACACCATTGCCCGGAACGATTTCGCCGGCCGCAAACAGCTTCACTTCGATGCGCCCGCCCGACAGGGTCGTGATGCGGTCCGCGAGCATTTGCGCAGCGACGCCTGGTCCTGGCAGGTTCTTCGGCCAGGCCGTTACCATGCGCCACTGGCGGACATCTTGAGCAATGGCAGGCGCTGCAAGCGTTGTCGCTGCTGCGCCCGTTGCGCCGATTGCACCGGCTTTCAAAAAGTCACGTCTTTTCATCTTATCCTCTTTGTCAAAGGTGATTGGAGGGCTGTCCGCCATTGTTGTTATCTCCCAAGGATACCCGGCAGGTTCAATCCCTGTTCTTTTGCGCAATCCAGCGCAATTTCGTAGCCCGCATCAGCGTGCCGCATCACACCGGTTGCGGGATCATTCCAAAGCACACGCTCAATCCGGCGTGCAGCATCATCGGTTCCATCGCAGCAAATGACCATGCCCGAATGCTGTGAGAAGCCCATACCGACGCCGCCGCCATGGTGCAAAGACACCCAGGTTGCGCCAGACGCCGTGTTCAAGAGAGCGTTCAGAAGCGGCCAATCTGACACCGCGTCCGAGCCATCTTTCATGGATTCCGTTTCCCGGTTCGGAGACGCCACGGACCCACTATCAAGGTGATCGCGGCCGATGACGACCGGGGCCTTGAGCTCACCGTTGCGGACCATTTCGTTAAAGGCAAGACCCAACCGGTGGCGTTGACCAAGACCCACCCAGCAAATCCGGGCAGGCAAACCCTGGAACGAAATCCGTTCCTTGGCCATGTCGAGCCAGTTGTGTAGATGCTCATCATCTGGAATGAGTTCCTTCACCTTGGCGTCGGTCTTGTAGATATCCTCCGGATCACCGGAAAGCGCGCACCAGCGGAAGGGCCCGATCCCGCGGCAGAAGAGCGGCCGGATATAGGCAGGCACGAAGCCCGGGAACGCGAAAGCGTTTTCAAATCCCTCTTCCAAGGCCACCTGGCGGATGTTGTTGCCGTAATCCAGCGTTGGAACACCGGCATTCCAGAAATCGACCATTGCCTGCACGTGAACTTTCATCGAAGCCCGCGCGGCTTTCTCAACCGCTTTCGGATCTGTCTCAGCCTTTGAACGCCATTCGGCAACGGTCCAGCCTTGCGGCAGATACCCATTCACCGGGTCATGCGCTGACGTCTGGTCGGTGACGATATCCGGTTTGACACCACGTTTGACGAGTTCAGCAAAAACATCTGCAGCGTTGCCGATGAGGGCGACGGATTTCGCGTCACCAGCCTTCGTCCAGCCCTCGATCATCTCCAGCGCTTCGTCGAGAGAATGCGTCTTTTCATCGACGTATTTTGTACGCAGGCGGAAATCGGCGCTCTTTTCATCGCACTCGACCGCGAGACAGCAGGCTCCGGCCATGACGGCAGCAAGCGGTTGCGCACCGCCCATGCCACCAAGACCACCGGTGAGGATCCAGCGGCCTTTCAGGTTACCCTCATAATGCTGGCGGCCGGCTTCCATGAAGGTCTCGTAGGTACCCTGAACGATGCCCTGGGTTCCGATATAGATCCAAGAGCCCGCGGTCATCTGGCCGTACATCGCCAGACCCTTTTTATCGAGCTCGTGGAAGTGGTCCCAGTTCGCCCAGTTCGGCACCAAATTGGAATTCGCGATCAGAACCCGCGGTGCATCCTTATGGGTCTTGAACACGCCTACCGGTTTGCCCGATTGAACCATCAAGGTTTCATCGTCTTCCAGTGACTTCAAACTCGCAACGATTTGGTCGAAATCATCCCAAGTGCGCGCAGCACGGCCGATGCCGCCATAAACAACCAGCTCGTGGGGGTTTTCCGCTACATCTGGATGCAGGTTGTTCATGAGCATCCGCAACGGAGCTTCCGTCAACCAGGACTTGGTATTGAGCTCTGTTCCCGTCGGCGGGAAAACGTCACGTGCATTGTGGCGGCGGTCAACCATGGTTGGCTCCCTCGGAATTTTTTGTGTGTTGGACGAGCGCGGGCGCGAGATCAGCCAGTGCGCTAAGAATTTCTTTCAGATGGACCCGCAAACGCCCGGCTTTCGACTCGTCATAAGCAAACGGCGTGTCTTCGCTCAAAAGATGCGTAGACTGAGCCAGCTCCATCTGGATGGCATGGAAGCCGCGTGCCGGCTGGCCGTAGTGGCGGGTGGTCCAGCCGCCCTTGAAGCGGCCGTTCAGGATCGATGTGTAGCCCTCAGCTTTTG
Source organism: Roseibium sp. (assembly GCF_965276855.1). Taxonomy (GTDB): domain Bacteria; phylum Pseudomonadota; class Alphaproteobacteria; order Rhizobiales; family Stappiaceae; genus Roseibium. Next base: position 3,478,902 of record NZ_OZ255700.1, on the reverse strand, counting down.
CTGTGAGATCGACAACGGCCTTCTCGATCTCGGGTGCGCATGTGGCGCCGCCATTGGTTCCGGTGTTGAAATCCGGCAGCGTGCCCTCAAACAAGTAGGGCACGACGGAACGGATCGAATGGCAGTCGTAGAGAATTGCGATGCCGTGTTTCGCGTGGACACGCTCCAGTTCGGCCTTCAGTGCAGCGTGATAAGGCGCGTGCCAAGCCAGCCGCCGCTTTTCGATGTCTTCGGGATCCGGCTCGCTGCCGTCCAGATAAATCCGGCGTCCGTCAAAGTCCGTTGTTGGACAGAGCGTTGTCGTGTTTTGACCTGGATAAAGGCTGACGCCCTCAGGGTCCCGGTTGGCATCAATGACATAGCGGTGGAAGTTTGCCTTCACCATTGTCGCGCCTGGCAGGAGGTCAGAATAGAGTTGGTGAACGTGCCAATCGGTATCGGCAAGCTTTTGACCCACTTCATTCAGGCAGGACCAAATCTCAGGTGGCACATACGTTCCGGCATGCGGCACCCCAAGCACCACCGGCCCGTCTCCGTGAAAGACCTCAACCGGCTGCATGGACACCTCCAAGGACCAAGGCGGCATTGTCATCAAGAAACGCAACCAAGCTGCGGGACTTGATCAAATCCGCCGCCGTCTCCAGGTCCGGAGCCAGGTACCGGTCCTTATCCAGTGCGGGCACGTTTTGCCGAAGCTGTTCCAACGCATTTTGCAGCGGCGCGCTGGTTTTGAGTGGTGCGCGATGTTCAATCCCTTCGGCAGCACAAAGCAGCTCAACACCCAAAATATGAGCCAGATTTGCGTTCATTCGAGCCAAACGGCGCGCGCCATGCGCGGCCATAGAAACGTGATCTTCCTGATTGGCGCTTGTCGGGGTGGAGTCTGTCGAGCACGGATTGGCGAGATGTTTGTTTTCGCTCATCAATGCAGCCGTTGTCACTTCGGCGATCATAAGCCCGGAATTCAAACCCGGATCGCACGCAAGAAACGGAGGTAAATCAAAGGACAAAGCCGGATCAACCATCAAGGCGATACGCCGCTGGGCAATCGCCCCGAGCTCGGCAATCGCGAGCGCAATCTGGTCTGCGGCAAAAGCAACAGGTTCCGCGTGAAAGTTGCCACCAGAAACAATCCGGTCTTCTTCAATCAGCACCAGAGGGTTGTCGGTTGCCGCATTCGCCTCAATCTCAAGTGTGCTGGCGGCCATGCGTAGAAGGTCAATGCAGGCACCCGTAACTTGCGGTTGGCAGCGTATACAGTAGGGATCCTGAACACGGGTGTCGCCTTCCCGGTGGCTCTCACGGATTTCAGACCCCTCCATGACGGCGCGCATTGCGGCAGCCACTTCGATCTGACCACGATGGCCACGCAGTGCATGGATCTCCGGAAGAAGTGGCGCGGTTGAGCCCATGATGGCATCGGTCGACATGCTTGCGGTCAATACCGTTGCTTCGGCCAGACGCCAGGCTTCAAAGAGACCGACAAGCGCGCACGCCGTCGAAAACTGTGTTCCGTTGATAAGGCCGAGGCCTTCCTTGGGTCCTAAAACGACGGGCTTCAACCCGGCCCTTTCGAGCGCGGCTCCACCTGACATCCGCTCGCCGCCGAATTCCGCTTCGCCTTCGCCGATGAGGACAGCGGCCATGTGGGCCAAGGGTGCCAAATCACCGGACGCTCCAACAGAACCTTGAGATGGCGTGATCGGCGTAACACCTTTTTCCAGGGAAGCCTCGATCAGCTCCAGCACTTCGAGACGAACCCCGGACGCCCCGCGCCCGAGGGAGAGAAGCTTTAGAACCATCATCAAACGGGTTGTCGCCGTGTCGAGTGGCTCTCCAACACCGCAGCAATGCGACAGGATCAGATTACGTTGAAGTGTCTCTGTGTCTTCAGCGGCAATCTTCACACTCGCCAGCTTGCCGAACCCTGTGTTGACACCATAAACGGCTTCTTCACCGCGTGCGGCTTTCCCGACCCGCTCCGCAGCCAACCGGATTGCAGCTTCCGCAGCCCGGTCGACCCGGACGGGAAGGCTTTCACGGTAGACGCGTTCCAGATCGGCAAGGCGAACAGCGCCTGGAGACACAACAAGAGCGCTCATTCGGCTCCTCCAAAAATGCGTTTTTCTAGGGCGTTAAAGCCGATGCGATAGCTGAGTTCTGCCGGATGCCGAACGTTCCAGATGGCGAGATCGGCGCGTTTTCCGGCCTCCAGCGCACCGCGGTCCGTTAACCTGAGTGCCTTGGCCGCCTCGCGGGTCACACCGGCAAGCGCTTCTTCCGGTGTCATGCGGAATAAAGTGCAGCCCATGTTCATTGTGAGAAGGAGAGAAGCGAGCGGCGAAGACCCTGGATTGCAATCTGTCGCCAGCGCCATGGGCACATTATGTCGGCGCAAAAGGTCAACCGGCGGGGACTGCGTTTCGCGTAAAGTGTAAAACGCGCCGGGCAGGATGACAGCAACCGTGCCGCTTCTGGCCATGGCTTCGACGCCAGCTTCATCCAGATATTCCAGGTGATCTGCGGATAATGCGCCATAAGAGGCCGCAAGGGCAGCTCCGCCCAGGTTTGACAATTGCTCGGCGTGGAGTTTGACCGGCAGGCCAAGTTCCTTCGCCTTATCGAACACTGTTGCGATTTGTTTTGGCGAAAAGGCAATGCCTTCACAGAAGCCGTCGACCGCATCGACAAGACCCTCGGCATGGGCGGCTTCCAACGTGGGCAGGCAAACCTCAAAGAGGTAAGCGTCCGCGCGGTCTTTATAGTCTGCCGGAACAGCGTGCGCGCCGAGGAATGTCGTGCTTACTGAGATTGAGCGCAGGCTGCCGACCTTGCGGGCAACTCTCAGCATCTTGAGTTCGGTTTCCTGATCGAGGCCATAACCCGACTTGATCTCGATCCCCGTGACACCTTCGGCAATCAGCGCATCCACGCGGGATAGCGCACCTTCAAGCAATTCGTCTTCACTGGCTAACCGCGTTGCCTTGACGGTCGAGACGATGCCCCCACCTGCGCGTGCAACCTCTTCGTAGGACGCGCCTTCGAGCCGCATTTCGAATTCGCGGGCCCGGTCACCGCCAAAGACAACATGGGTGTGGCAATCGATAAGCCCCGGCGTCACCAGACGCCCGTTCAAGTTCTCATTCGGATAGGCCGAGAATGCTTCCGGCAGATCTGCTGCCGGACCAGCATAACCAATCGCCTCGCCGTCAATGGCAAGAACACCGTCTTCAATCAAGCCGTACGGTTCTCCCGTCTCCGTGAGTGTGACCAATTTGGCATTTGTCAGCAGCCGCTGTGGCACCGGACATCTCCCGCTTGATTAGATTGCGATAAAAGATAATATGCATGCACATATTAACGTGTCAACGAGGGAAAGAAACCGGCATGCCTACGGCGCAAGACAGCACCATTTTCGCAGACAAGGCGCTGCTTCCCAGTGGCTGGGCCGAAAACGTCCGCGTTGACTTCTTGGCGGGCGGTGAGATTTCTGCGGTTGAAACTAACGCTCTGTCACCGGTCGGAGAAACGCACCGGGTCGGGATCCTGTTACCTGCACCATCCAATCTCCACAGCCATGCGTTTCAGCGCGCGATGGCCGGAATGAGCGAACGCCGGGGTCAGGAGAGCCGCGACAGCTTCTGGACCTGGCGGCAGATCATGTTCCGTTTTCTCGACACGCTCACACCAGATGATGTCGAAGCAATTGCCGCCTTTGTTCAGATGGAAATGCTTGAGGCCGGGTATGCAGCCGTCGGAGAATTCCACTACCTGCATCATCAGCCTGGCGGCGCGCCTTTTGACAATCTCGGCGAAATGTCCGAGCGGATTGTGGCAGCTGCCAGCAAGACCGGCATTGGGTTGACCTTGCTGCCGGTGCTTTACACCCACGGTGGCTGCGACAAGCGCCCGCTGGCACCGGGACAAATCCGCTTCGGCAATGATTTCGACCGGTTCCAAAAACTCCATGACCAAGCGGGTCACGCCCTGCAGTCCCTCGGTAATGATAGCGTTTTGGGCATCGCGCCCCACTCGTTGCGCGCAGTCGATTCGGACGCGTTGAAAAACGCTGTCGTACTCGCGAGGCAGATGCCTTTGCACATGCACTTGGCAGAACAAGTCGCCGAAGTCGAAGAAGTTCTGGAAGCGACGGGCAAGCGGCCAGTCGACTGGCTTTTGGACAATCATGATGTATCGAAAAACTGGTGCCTCATTCACTGCACGCAGATGACACCTGAAGAGACCGTTGGACTGGCTCAGACCGGCGCGGTTGCCGGGCTTTGTCCAATCACCGAATCGAGCCTCGGAGACGGGATCTTCGACGGCGTCCGGTATCTGGATGCCGGCGGGCGGTTCGGAATTGGCTCCGACTCCAACATCCGGATTTCCTTGTCAGAAGAGTTGCGCACGCTCGAGTACTCACAGCGCCTTCGCGACAAATGCCGGGCGTCGGTGGCAAATCCGGAAAACTCGACGGGCCGCGTGTTGTTTGATGGAGCGGTTTCCGGAAGTGCGCAAGCATGTGGACGCCGTGCTGGACAGATCGCTGCCGGTCACCTTGCCGACATGGTCGCCCTAGACGCAAATGCCATCGACCTTGAAGACCGCAAAGGCGACGAGATCCTGGATGCCTACATCTTCGCGGGCGATGACAGAATGATCCAAGATGTCTGGTCGGCAGGCCGCCATGTTGTTACCGCGGGAATCCATGTAAAAGGCGAGGAAATCCGCGTCCGCTACCGGGCGACGATGAAAGCGTTGCGCGGCCGAATCTGAACAAGGAACCGATCACCTGTGGCCCTGACCGATACGAACTCCTGGACTGGCATTCGCGAAGAACTTCTTCGCCGGATCCATGACCGCGTCTGGGAACCGGGCGCGCAGATCCCGCACGAAGCGGATCTGGCAGAAGAATTCGGTTGCGCGCGCACGACCGTCAATAGAGCGCTCAGGGACCTGGCCGAAAGCGGGCTGGTCATCCGCAAACGCCGTGCGGGCACGCGTGTTGCACTCAATCCGCCGCAGCGGGCCACGCTAACGATTCCGATCATCCGGGAAGAGGTGGAAGCGCTCGGCAAGACCTACCGGCACAGTCTTCTGGAACGGGCCTACCAACCGGTTCCACCAATGCTGCACGGAGTATTTCACGCATCGCTCGGTGATGACGTGCTCTATCTAAAAACGCTCCACTTTGCGGACGACCGCCCTTATGCGTTTGAAGAGCGTTACATCAATCTTGATACCGTGCCCGAGGCGCGCCAACGCAAGTTCGAGGTCTCAAGCGCGAACGAATGGCTGGTCCATAATGCGCCCTACAGCCGGGGGGATCTGTCGTTTTCCGCTCTCAACGCCAACGAAGACACCGCCCGGATCCTTGATTGCACACTGGGGACAGCATTGTTTGCCATGGAGCGCATAACTTGGACCGGCGATGCGCCGATCACACATGTAAAACTCATCTTTGCTCCAGGCTACCGAATGCGTAGCCGCATATAAAAGCTGGACGTATTATTCGAGGCAACGGCACCTTCATTCTGCCGAAAAAACTCTGTGCAAGCGGCATGTTGCGGTTTAGTGAGACAAGGTTCCACGACCACTTTGGAAAGACGCAATTTCAGGATGGTGACCTCGTTCGACATCGGCGGCAGCTTTATACGCTACGCGCATCCCGATGCGCATGGTCCGGTGCAAGAGGCTGGGCGGGTTCCAACACCGTTGCACTCGTGGTCTGAGTTTGTCGAAGCACTCCGTAAGTGTCTTCCAGAGACCCGCGGCCCGGCTGTTATATCCCTCGCAGGGGCCTTCGATGCACAAACCGGCATCGCAGACGTCGCCAACATTCCCTGTCTGAACGGCCGCCCGATCGCTTCGGATCTGACGAGAGAACTCGGCACCCCGGTCGCGATCATCAATGATGCAGATGCCTTTGCTCTGGCAGAAGCTGTTGAGGGATCGGGCTCTGGCAAAGAGACTGTCTTTGCCATCATTCTTGGCTCAGGAGTCGGCGGCGGTTTGGTTCACAAGGGCAGCCTTGTTTCCGGGCGTGGCGGGATCGCCGGAGAGTGGGGGCACGGTCCGGTTGTCGATCCAACCGCGGGTGGGACGATTTCAGGCATTCCGCATTTTCAATGCGGGTGCAGTCAAATCGGTTGCCTGGATGCTTACGGTTCGGCGCGAGGTCTGGAGAAAATACACGCCGCTCTTCACAACACATCATACTCAAGCATTGAAGTAACGACCGCTTGGCGCGCCGGAAAGCCGCAAGCGGCAAGAACCATCGACGCCTTTACAACTATTCTGGCTCGAGCGCTCAGCATGGTGGTCAATCTGCTCGGGCCGGATGTAATCCCGGTGAGCGGAGGCTTAAGCGCCGACGACCGGCTTCTGGCAGAAATTGATCGCAAGACCCGCGCAACAACACTTGCGAATTACACCGAACCACTTGTGGTGCGTGGCGTGTTCTCCAAGACCGGCGGCTTGCAAGGGGCGAGTATCCACGCCCGACGCGCGTTTCCAAAAGAATTTACGAATTGATTTTCTGCATTCACGGCCCAGGAAATGTCACGCGCCAGCGTTTCAAGAAAGTTTCCCGGGTCAGCTGATCCCGCGCAACCATGAGCGCCGGAGACAAACCGATCGGGCGAAGCGCTGTCGAGCTTAAGGTCTCTCCCTCAGCCCCCTCTTCTGTCTCAAGAAGCGGGCTGATGAGCAACGCTTGACGCAAGACCCTGCGCCCCTCAGGCGACAACAAAAAGTCCAGAAAATCAGTAGCCGCAGCACCGTTGTCTGCCCCTTTCGGGATCATTAGGGCACGGGACAGCACCAATGTGTAATCGGTTGGCAAAACGATCCCGATCCGATCATCTTGCTGCTGATATCCTTGGGCGTAAGATCCCAGCACATTGTAAGCGATCAGGTAGCGGCCATCGGCCACGCTCCGGATGATATCGGAGGAACAGCACGACCGGACGGCTTGGGTGCGCACAAAGGCTTCCTGCAATGCGCCAAAGGTCGATGCCTCTTGTGCGTCGACAAAAGCAAAAAGATATCCGAGGCCGGAGCGCTCGATGTCATAGGTGGCAACGCGTCCGGCGTAAGGGGTGTTGGCTGGCCGGAGCAAATCCAGGAGATCAAACCGCGACTTTGGCACCTCAGCGGGCGGTACCAAGTCCTGATTATAGATTACGACAGCGGGTTCTCTGGAAATGCCCCACAATTCATCGCGCCACCGCAGCGCAGCTGGCAACTGCTCAGTCTCCCGAGACACATGGCTTTGGGCACAGGCTTCGTTGACCAGCTTGACCATTTGGTGGACGCCGGAACTGATAACGACATCGGCAACCGGTGCCCCTTCCCTACATTCCGTGCGGGATTGGGTGTAGAGGTCGTTCGATCCCCACTGCTCATAGATGAGTGTCAGATCGGACCGTGTTTCCAAAAAAGCCTCGACAACGGGCGCAAAAACCGAGATGTCGGCAGTCGAGCGCACAATGAGGGTCTGTTCGGCATCAGCACCCCCATATTGTTCGACCAACTCAGGTTCTGCCGCAGTTGCAGGGACAATGACGGCAGCCAACAACCAAAGGCTAATACCAAGTAACCTGCACTGAGTATCCTTCATGCAGCCTCCGCCTTGATTTCCGGAAAACACAGAGCTGCGCGAAAGGTCCTGTTGCCGTGTGTTTCCAAAACCAACTGTCCTTCAAAAGACCGGGCAACAGCATGCGCAATGGCGAGCCCAAGACCGGAACTGTTCTGACGGGACAAACCAGATTGATTGAAGCGTGTTCCCAGGGCGGAAAGGATTTCCGGATCGGGCCCACCGCCATCATCTTCCACCCAGATAGAGGCAACACCGTTTTCGGTCGTAGCACCAATGCGCACCGGTGCCCGTCCATATTTCAAGGCATTGCTCAGAAGGTTCTTGACCGCTTCTTGAAGGGACGTCGTATCCGCAAGCACGTGAACCGGTTGGTCTGCCAATTGCGGAACGACTGAAATATCCGGCCGCAGAACTGCATGATCGCCCTCCTCGAAAACGTCCAGCACAACATCCCGCAGATCGATTTTTTCCCGGCGGACACTGTCGCCACGATGGATCACCAACGCCTGGCTCAGCATTTGGTCGAGCAGCCGGCCGAGACTCGCGGACCGGGTCTGAATACGTTCAACAATGCGATCTTTGCGCTCGGGATCCTCCTCATCTGAAAAGAGATCTGCTTGTGCCCTGAGCGCCGCGACGGGTGTTCTCAATTGGTGAGCCGTGTCCGAAATCAGATGCCGCATGGAATCCATCTGCCGATCCAGCCGCCCCATAAAGGCATTCAACGCCTGGATCATCATGGCGGTTTCCCTCGGCACATCTGTATCGAGGGGTGTCAGATCATGAGGATCACGTTCTGCCAATCCTCCCGCGATCCGCTTTAGCGGATTGAAAACAGCACGCACCACCAGAACGGCCAACAGCATCATCGCCAGACCGGACGCCGCCAGCACGTAGAGCGCTTTGCGCGTGATATCCACGGCCATGGCGTTCCGCGCCTTCAGGGTCTGCCCCACAACAACCCGGATGGTCCCGCTCCAAGTGCGTTCGGCAAATCGCCGGGAGACAACAACATATCTGGCCGCTTCGCCAAAAAATGCGCCATCGAAGAAGACGTCGTTGTATCCTGTCAGCCCGGCAGGAAGAGCAATTTCATCGTAACCGGTCAGGGTTTGGCCGTTAGGCCCAACGATCCGGTACCCGATCCGGTCGTCAGGCGCGAGCGCCAGAAGCTCAAATGCAGAATGCGGCAACTCAAGAACCGGATTGCCATCCACCACGGTGATTGCCGAGGCAATGTCATTGGCCGCCCCTACCAGCAAGCGGTCATAAGCCGAGCGGGCAGCTTCGCGGCCATATGCAAAGGCTGCGATCGAAACGATAATCCCACCAAACGTCAAAAGGAACGTGACGCCCAACGCCACACGCGCTGTGAGAGATGTCGCACCAAACCGGCTGAGCAAGCTAGTCATGGACCTCAAGCTTGTATCCAAGCCCTCTTTGCGTCTCGATCACAACAGAACTTCCGGAGAGTTTTTTACGCAGGCGCGCAACATAAAGCTCCAGCGCATTCATGCTGACATCCGTGTCCTGAAAGCTGAAAATGCCCTCAAAAAGCCGTTCCTTGCTCAGAACTTTTCCCCGATTCCGAATGAACAATTCCAGCAGTGAGAATTCCCGCCGTGTCAGGTTGACCGGTGCCTCCTTCAACCGAACAACGCGGGCCGTCGCATTAAAGGTCAGATCCCCTATCGTCAATTCTTCTGCTTTGTCACCCTGCTCACGTCTGTAGAGCGCCTGAATGCGCGCCTCCAGCTCGCGATGATCAAAGGGCTTCACCAGATAATCGTCTGCACCGGAGTTGAGCGTCGACACGCGATCATCCACGGAGAACTCTGCGGTCAGCACCAACACCGGCGTGCGATCGGATTTTTGCCGCAACTCTTTCAAAAGATCGGTTCCAAGCCCGTCCGGTAAATTCAGATCCAGAACAATGACATCATACCGCTGAACATCCAGAAGCGATCGCGCTTCCTCGAGTGTCTTGGCAAGATCGCAGGCTATACCGCTCCGGTCCAGCCGGATCATGATGGCTTCAGCCATGTCAAAGGTGTCTTCAACGAGCAATAGCCGCAAAACTTGGTCCTCCTACCCTCACTCTTGCCTGCCCTCATCACTTCTTGCAAGCGCATAGACCGCCGGTGACAGGTTGGTGACAGGGTTTGCCGCTAGGTTGAATTCAAGCCCAAAGGGAGGCTCCGCGATGCGGACCTGAGGCTGAATAGGCTCATGCAATGAGCCGGTTTATGTGGAGGAAAACATGACATTCATGAAAATGACCCGCCGGGTCGTTCTGGCTGCAGCTGCAGCTTCTATGACATTCGCCAGCCCAGTGCTCGCGGACGGCCACAAGGTTGTCGATTCAATTCACTTCCTGATCCCGGGCGGTGCTGGCGGTGGCTGGGACGGCACGGCACGCGGCACTGGCGAAGCGCTCACCAAAGCAGGGTTGGTTGGCACTGCATCTTACGAAAACATGTCCGGCGGTGGCGGCGGCAAGGCGATTGGCTACCTGATCGAGAATGCTGCGTCAAACCACGGCACGATTATGGTCAACTCGACCCCGATCGTGATCCGTTCTCTGACCGGCGTCTTTCCGCAAAACTTCCGTGACCTGACGCTCGTCGCAGGAACGATCGGCGACTATGCAGCTCTGGTGGTTGGCAAGGACAGCCCGATCAATTCCATGACCGACCTCATCGCAGCCTACAAGGCTGATCCGTCCGGCACCGCTATTGGTGGTGGCTCCGTTCCGGGCGGCATGGACCACCTGGTTGCAGCCATGGCAATGGAAGCCGCTGGCGAAGATCCGACCGCTTTCAAATACATCCCGTATGATGCTGGCGGCAAAGCAATGGCCGCGCTGCTTTCCGGCGAAATTGCTGCTCTGTCGACTGGTTTCTCCGAAGCTGTGGACCTTGCCAACGCCGGCGAAGTCAAGATCATCGGCGTGACGTCTGATGAGCGCGTTGATGCCTATAAAGACGCTCCGACCATGAAGGAACAGGGCATCGACACCACCTTCGTCAACTGGCGCGGTTTCTTTGCAGCACCGGGCCTGCCGGAAGAGCAGCTGGTTGCTTACCAGACTGCACTGACCAAGATGTATGACACTCCGGAGTGGGAAGAAGTTCGTGCCCGCAACGGCTGGGTCAACATTCACAACAATGGTGATGACTTCCGCGCCTTCCTGGAAAACCAGGAACAGGTCATCGGCGATCTGATGAAGAAGCTGGGCTTCCTCTGATCTGAGCGATATGACGGCGCAGACCCAGTCTGCGCCGTCTTTGCATTTGAAGATGATCTCATCCGCCGCACGAGCGGACATCTAACGAAACAAACAAAGACTTGGGGAGGAGGCCATGGCGCTCGATCGATGGATCGCCATGATCATTTTGTTGATCTGTCTCGCATATGGCTATGCGGCATTCTTTACGATGGATGAGGCGCTCGCGCCTTTCATGCGGCGCAATCCGATCTGGCCGTCGACCTTTCCCAAAATCCTCTCGGTCATGGCGATCATATGCTCTTTGCTGATCTTGCTTGGATTTGAGAAGAGCAGTGGCGAACCGAAGCCGAGCGAAATCAACTATCGGCGATTGACCGATTACAAACTCGGACAGGCAATCGCCTTGCTGGGGTTGATGGTTGCTTATGCTCTGCTCCTACGGCCGGCAGGTTTCCTGCTTTCCACGTTCGGCTTCTTGTTCATAGGGTCGTTCATCCTCGGCGAGCGCAAGTACATTGTCATGGCGCTCGCATCCGCAATCGCGGCAGGTGTCGTCTGGTATCTGGTCGATCGGGTCCTCGGGATCTTCCTGAGCCCGATGCCCGTCTTCATGGCTAACGGAGGCTGACATGCTCGAAGGAATCCTGATCGGGCTGAGCACAGCCTTTTCTGTCACCAATTTGCTGATGGTTGTCGGCGGCTGTTTGATCGGCACATTCATTGGCATGCTCCCGGGCCTAGGGCCGATGTCGATCATTGCCATCATGATCCCGGTTGCCATTTCAATTGGCGATCCATCTGCCGCCCTCATTCTGCTTGCCGGTGTTTACTACGGGGCGATTTTCGGCGGCTCAACGTCTTCTATCCTCATCAATGCGCCCGGCGTGGCCTCGACCGTTGCAACGAGTTTCGACGGCTATCCCCTGGCAAGACAGGGCAAGGCCGGCAAGGCATTGACCGTTGCAGCCATCTCGTCATTTGCTGGCGGCTCCATCGGTGCGGTTCTTCTGATGATCTTCGCTCCGGCTCTTGCAACCGTCGCACTTCTATTCCATTCAGCCGAATATTTCGCGCTGATGGTCGTCGGTCTTTCTGCGATCGCAGCTTTTGCCGGAACTGGCCAGGTTATCAAGGCACTTCTGATGACCATCCTTGGAGTCATCATGGCGACGGTCGGTGAAGGTGCGCTCTTTAACATGCCGCGATTCACCATGGGTTTGATGGATCTGCAATCCGGCTTCGGCTTCATCACGCTCGCGATGGCGATGTTTGCGCTGCCCGAGGCCCTCTACCTCGTTCTCGATCCGAACCGCTCTAAAACCGAGAGCGGCAACAACGAGATCAAGGACCTCAGGATCACCAAAGAAGAAGCCAAGGCCATCACTCCGGTTATTGGACGCCAGTCCATCCAGGGGTTCCTGATCGGCGTCCTGCCAGGTGCTGGGGCAACGATCGCATCCTTCCTCGGCTACGCGGTGGAGCGCAACATCGCAACAAAGGAAGAACAAGAGCAGTTCGGCAAAGGCTCCGTCAAAGGTTTGGCCGCGCCGGAAAGTGCCAACAACGCCGCCTGCACAGGCTCCTTCGTTCCGCTCCTGACCCTTGGCATTCCCGGATCCGGCACAACGGCCATTTTGCTTGGTGCACTGATCGCCCTCAACGTATCTCCAGGCCCACGTTTGATGGTCGATCAGCCGGAGATCTTCTGGGCGGTGATTATCTCCATGTATCTCGGCAACGTGATCCTGCTGATCCTGAACCTGCCGCTGATCCCGTACATTGCAAAGATCCTCGCGGTTCCACGCAACTTCCTGATCCCCTTCATCCTGTTCTTCACCTTGATGGGCGCTTACATCGGGCAGAACAATTCGACCGAACTTCTGATCCTGGCAGGCTTCGGGATTTGCGCGACCGTTCTCCGCTTTGCCGACTACCCGCTGGCACCGCTACTGATCGGTTTCATCTTGGGCCGGATGCTGGAAGACAACTTCTCCCGTTCCATGCAGCTTTATGACGGGATCGGTTTCATCCTTGAGCGGCCAATGACGATGGGCCTCTTGATCCTGGCCGTTATCCTCGTTGTCCTGCCGAGCTATCGTGCCCGCCGGGCGCGTGCGCGGGCAGAAGGCGTGGCTGACGGCGATTGAGACGAAACGAAACGAGGACCCGGATATGACAAAACCCCTTGATGGAATCCGGGTTCTCGACCTGACGAATGTGCTTGCTGGGCCTTTCGCCTGCCACCAGTTGGCTCATCTCGGTGCAGAAGTCATCAAGGTTGAAGCCGTTGAGCGGGGCGATCTTGCGCGCAATCTCGGCGCAGATCCGGACCTCTCGGCAAAGGGCATGGGCATTAGCTTCCTTGCCCAGAATGCCGGCAAGAAATCCCTCACCCTCAATCTCAAGGATCCACGCGGTAAAGACGTCTTGAAGCGTCTTGTCGCCGGAGCGGATGTGCTCGTTGAGAACTTTCGCCCAGGGGTCATGGATCGTCTGGGGCTCAGTTATGAAGTTCTGAAAGCGGAAGCTCCAAACCTCATCTACTGCGCAATCTCCGGCTTTGGACAAGATGGCCCCTGGGCTCACCGCCCCGCCTACGATCAGATTGTCCAAGGAGCTTCGGGCGTCATGTCGATCACTGGCGATGCTGACAGTGCTCCTTTGCGCGTCGGGTATCCGCTGGCAGATACTGTGGGTGGTCTGACAGCTGCGATGGCGATTTGCGGTGCGCTCAATGCCGAAAAGCGCGGTGCTTTCATTGATGTATCCATGCTGGAGTCGGTTCTGGCCACCATGGGCTGGGTCGTCTCAAATCATCTGATCGGCGGCGTCGCCCCAACACCCAACGGCAATGAAAACCCAACGTCTGCGCCATCCGGTGCGTTTCAATGCTCGGACGGCCTGATCAACATAGCGGCCAATAAGGATGAGCAGTGGGACCTTCTGGCCAAACACCTTGGCCGGGAAGACCTTGTTGGACACGCTGATTTTGCCTCTCGGGAAGACCGGAAACGCAACAGGCTACGGCTTAAGGCAGAATTGGAAACCGTTCTCACCACAAGGCCTGCGCGGGAATGGGCACGCGAGCTCAACAAGCTGGGCGTGCCTGCTGGCGCGGTCCTGAGCGTGCCTGAAGTTCTTGACCATCCCCAGATCAGGGACCGCGATTTTCTGGCACGCTTCGATGAAACGCCAGGGGTTGGAAAACCCGTCGATCTCTTGCGGATTGGCGCCATGATTGACGGCACACGCCCATCTGTGGACACCCCGCCTCCAGCCCTCGGTGCGGACACCGACCGTATTTTGACAGCCCTTGGATACGCAGCAGACGACATTGAGACCTTGCGCAAGGAGAACGTGGTGTGAGCGAGAACATGGATGTCGCCGATTGGTGGCGCACCTCGATCATTGACATGGAACCCGGCCGCATCGCTCTTCGCGGACACCCGGTCGAAGACCTGATCGGTAACCAGGGTTTTGCCCAGATGATCTGGCTGATGGTCACCGGCAAGGAAATATCCGGGAAACGAGCCAATCTTTTTGAAGCGGCCCTCGTTGCCGCCGTTGATCATGGACCTCAAGCCCCGTCTATCGCGGCAGCACGGATGGCGACGACCTGTGGCATCGGTTTGCAATCGGCCATGGCGACCGGTCTCAATATGCTCGGCGACGTTCACGGTGGCGCGGGCGAACAGGCGGTGGAGCTTTACCGGGCAATAGAGACCGCCGGAATTGATGAACTCGGCACAACGCTTGATACATGGCGGCAAGCTAACGGGCGTTTCATTCCCGGCTTTGGACATCGCTTCCACAAACCTGTCGACCCAAGGGCACCGCGCCTGCTCGGGCTGGTCGATGAAGCTGCAGCCGCTAGCGAGGTCTCCGGGGTATACGCTCAGATCGGTCGAGCCATCGAGGCGCATCTGGCCACTGAACGCGGCAAGCCGGTGCCGATGAACATTGATGGCGCGACCGCAGTGATTTATGCCGAACTTGGCTGTCCAGCTCCCCTTGCCCGCGGCTTCTTCGGATTGTCCCGATCAGTCGGCATCCTGGCGCACGCGTGGGAACAGTCTGAACAAGGTGGACGCAACAAAGGTCCGACCCCACCGCATTACCGCTGGACCTACGACGAAGGCTCCAACTCCGACTGACAGGCATCCCTTTGGCCGGACCGCTTTACCTACTCCGGCCAACCTTAGAGCCCTGCTTTTTCCGAAGCAGGGCTCTTTTTTATAGCAGACGTGGAATTGAATGGCCGTCATACTCCGAACGGCAACTTTTCATGCTATGCACTTTTATGTTTTTTGTGTTATTTTCTCCCAAGAGTTGGGAGGAAAAGCGCATATGGACAGTTTCTGGAACGTGCTGGCAAGTGCCATTGGCCTTGTTTTCGCGTTTGATCCAGACCTCATGGAGATTGTTGGCCTGTCAATGCAGGTCACCTTGAGTGCTGTCGCAATCGCATGCCTGATCGGCTTTCCACTCGGCGCAATCGCAGGTGCCTTCCGGTTCCCCGGCCGAACCTTATTATCGATTGTCCTCAATGCCTTGATGGGACTACCACCTGTCGTCGTCGGGCTTTTGGTATACCTCATGTTGTCGGCTTCGGGCCCGCTCGGACCACTGGGACTTCTCTACACCCCAACTGCCATGATCATCGCCCAGACGGTTCTGGTGACCCCAATCGTTGCGGCATTGACCAAGCAGGTGGTGGAAGACCTCTACCAGGAATATGGCGAGCAGTTTACTTCGCTCGGCGTCGGACCACTCGACCGCGTCATGGCACTCCTTTGGGATGCCCGTTACAGCCTGCTCACTGTCGCGTTAGCCGGGTTTGGCCGTGCTGTCGCTGAAGTTGGCGCAGTGATCATTGTCGGCGGCAACATCAACCATGTCACTCGGGTCATGACCACAACGATTGCTCTGGAAACTTCCAAGGGCAATCTTGAGCTTGCTTTGGCGCTCGGGGTGATCCTTCTGGCGATTGCGTTTGCGGTCAATGCTCTTGTTATGACCCTGCGCGCGTCCGCTGTGAGGGCTGCTTATGCGTAATCTTGTGCAAGACACCCCGTCTGCTCCATCCATAACAGCAATGCCCGATGCGCGAGAGATTCTTCTTGAAACCCGCGGGCTCGGATTTGAAACCAATGGGCACCGCTTGCTCACTGATATTAACCTTCAGATACGGCGCGGTTCGCGCACAGTAATCATGGGGCCGAACGGCGCCGGCAAAAGCCTGCTTCTGCGACTGATGCACGGCCTGATTTCGCCGACACACGGTGACGTTCTATGGCGCGGCCACGCGCTGGACAAAGCCGCCTGGAAGAACCAGGCCATGGTCTTCCAGCGGCCTGTACTGCTCCGGCGATCTGCAAAGGCGAACCTGAAATTCGCGCTTGGGGTTCGCGGCGAGAAGGGCGAAAAGCGCAATGGCTTGATCCAAAAAGCCTTGGTGGTAGCCGGGCTCAGCCATCTTGCGAACCGTCCAGCGCGCGTCCTGTCAGGCGGCGAACAACAGCGCCTTGCCACCGTCCGCGCGCTCGCTTGCCAACCGGATATTCTGTTTCTGGATGAGCCGACGGCAAGCCTCGATCCGGCCTCCACTGCGGCCATTGAGCAGCTCATCCTGGAAGCGAATGCAAACGGTATCACCATCGTACTTGTGACCCACGATGCAGGACAGGCGGGCCGCCTGGGGCAGGAATTGATTTTCCTACAAGATGGAGAAATCGCTGAAACCGGCCCTGCGCAACGGGTGTTAAAGATCCCACAAAGCGCGCCTGCACGTGCTCTTCGGGACGGACAGCTTTTCGTAAAGAGTTAAAACAAAAGCACTTTTGGAGGAAAACATGATCAGACGAGCTTTTTTGAAAATCATTGCTGCCGCGGTTCTCACAACCGGCCTCCTTCAATCCGCCCAGGCGGAAAACCCGTTTATAATCGTTCAATCAACCACCTCGACCCAGAATTCCGGCCTGTTTGACAACTTGCTACCGAAGTTCACCGCCAAGACTGGCATTGACGTCCGCGTGGTTGCAGTCGGAACCGGACAAGCCATCCGCAACGCAGCAAATGGCGACGGCGATGTTCTGTTTGTGCACTCCAAACCATCGGAAGAAAAATTCGTTTCAGACGGATTGGGCGTCTCCCGCGCTGATGTCATGTACAACGATTTTGTGATTGTTGGTCCAGCCAACGACCCAGCTGGCGTCGCGGGCACAAAGAACGTTGCAGAAGCCCTCACCAAAATCGCCGCGAGCAAATCGATATTCGCGTCCCGCGGGGATGACAGCGGCACCCACAAAGCAGAGCTCCGACTTTGGAAGAGCGCAGGGATCGATCCGTCAGAAGCCTCCGGAACCTGGTATCGCGAAACCGGCTCCGGGATGGGGGCAACCCTTAATACAGGAACCGGTATGGGCGCGTATGTGATGACCGACCGGGCAACCTGGATCGCCTTCGGCAACAAAGGCACGCATCAAATCGTTGTTGAGGGAGATGCCAGGATGTTTAACCAGTATGGTGTCATCCTGGTGAATCCTGAAGCACATCCGCACGTCAAGGCTGACATGGCACAAATGTTTATCGACTGGCTTCTCTCGCCAGAAGGCCAGGCGGCAATCGCAGACTATAAGGTGGACGGGCAGCAACTGTTCTTCCCGAATGCCGGATCCGGTCCAAGCTAAGCCGTAAAGATGCGCAAAATTGCACCGCAGTCCTGAAGAGATCCGAAGTCATAGTCCCTACGCAGAATTGACATGATCGCCCGCTTCCGGGCAGTTTGACTGCAGAAACATGGGGAAGGAGACAGACCGTGGAGGCCCGGGGTCCAGAGACGATAGGCTCTACGAACCCAATTGAGCCGAACGGGGACGCGAGAGCGAAACGAATACTGTTGTTTGGCGCAACCGGAACCATCGGACGCGCCACGCTGACCGAGTTGCTGAGCCAAGGTCATCACGTCGTTTGTTTCGTCCGTCCACAGACAGCTGCGAAGATACAACGTGTCGCGCCAGAGACAGTTGTTCGAACTGGTTATGTCACCAATCCAAAGTCGATCCGCCAGGATGCTTTCCGGGGCGATCAGTTTGATGCTGTGATTTCCTGCCTGTCCTCCCGAACGGGTGTTCCCGACGACGCCTGGAAAATCGATCATCAGGCGAACAGCGATATCCTTCAAATCGCGAGAGAAACCGGGAAGCCGCATTTCATATTACTATCGGCAATATGCGTACAAAAACCGAGACTTGCATTTCAGCACGCCAAACTGGCATTCGAAGCAGAGCTCCAAGCCTCAGGCCTGCATTATTCGATCATTCGGCCGACTGCTTTCTTCAAATCGCTATCCGGGCAAGTGGAACGTGTGAAAGCCGGCAAACCGTTCCTCATCTTTGGGGATGGAACGCTAACATCCTGCAAGCCGATCAGCGATCATGATGTCGCGGCCTTTATTGCCGAATGCTTGGAGAACCCGGCGATGAAAAACAAGGTCCTGCCGATTGGCGGCCCGGGTGAGGCGATAACTCCCCGCGCACAGGGCACGTACTTGTTTCAAAGCTTTGGGCTGGAGCCGCGGTTCCGCAAGGTGCCTGTTGCACTGATGGACTTGATTATCAGAGCACTTGAGTTTGCCGGCCGGTTTGGGCCGAAATACCGGGACAAGGCGGAGCTGGCCCGCATCGGCCGTTATTATGCAACTGAATCGATGCTGGTAATCAATCCGAAGACCGGCCTCTATGACGCCGACGCCACACCTTCGTTTGGAAAAGACACGCTTTTCGGGTTTTATAAAAAGCTTGCGAACGGAGACGAAACCCCGTCTCTGGGCGACCACGCGGTTTTCGACCGGAAGTCACGCGTCTAAGACCGGCCTTTAGGTGCCCCTAGCCTTAGTTGCCAAGACGGACTGACGAGCTGCTACCCTGCTCAGCGCTTGAGAACCCTGCCCGATCCAATACCTGACTTGCTCCGATGGTCAGCACGATGATGGCTGCAAAGGCCGTCAGCATGGCTTTCATTGTTGTCCTCCCTCCGCTTCTTTTGGCGCGGTTGCCACCTTAAGATAGTCAACTAGATCTTTACGGTCTTCCGGCAAGGCAATGACCTGCATCGGCATTTTGGAACCAGGAATATAATGGTCCGGACCGTCCAGAAACAATTGGTCGATCGTCTCTTCTGACCAGATGATATCAGATCCGTCCAAGGTTGCAGAATAGCTGTAACCCGGCAGAGCACCGGCCTTTCGCCCAAACACCTTGTAGAGCGTCGGCCCTGCCCGCCGCACACCATCATCGGTCACCGAATGGCAAATGGAGCACTTGCGCGCGAACTGCCGCTCACCGTTGGACATTTCTTCTGGTTTGCGCAAGAACTCGGGTGTTTCGGTTGCCATTGGATCAAAACTGGAAAGGTCGGCAACCGGCCAAGAATAAACAATATTCTCAATGCCGGCAGCATGCAGAACCGACCCGTCATTTGAGAAAGCCAAGGCCCAGATGGGACCTTTGAGCGCGGCGCGAAAATCGGTTTCAATCCCCCAAGACCCCGTCTCGAACACAGTGATGTAACCCTGACCATCCCCTGTTGCGAGCCGTGTACCATCGGGACTGACATCAAGCCCTAAAATCGGCCGACGTTCGAGGGAAAACTCATAAAGCCGGTCCCCTGTTTCAAGATCGAGGATCCGTGTTACGCCATCTTGCGCGCCGTAAGCAAGCCACGTCTCGGGTCCGTCTGCCGCCCCCCCGAGCTTCAGAACGTTAATCCCGAACCCATTGCGATCGACAACCCGCTTTTCAGTGCGTTCTTCAACATCCCAGAGAATGATCGAACCATCCATAGAGGCCGAATAAAGAGATTTGCCGTCTTTGGTAAAAGCAACCGCATTCACGCCCGCATTGTGCCCGCTCAGGAAAATCGGCTCCCCTCCATCAACCGGCCAGAGCCCGACCCGAGCGTCCCAGCTGGCGCTGGCAATGAGGCTCTTGTCCGGCGACACAGCAAGCCCCTGAACTTTGGCGGTATGGCCTTCCAGTCTTTGTTGTGTTCCTGCAACACGGTCCCAGAGGATCAGATCATTGTCGTCGCCCGCTGACACAAGATGGTCAGTATCTATGAACTGGACAACCTTCACCGCAGCTTCATGCCCGTCGAGCCAAGTCGGGTCTCGCCCTGACCAAAGCCCGACAGAATTATCGAAACTGGCGGTTGCGACAGCACCGGTCTCGGGTTCCACCGCAATGTCCATCACCGGACCGCCGTGTCCTTTGAGGGTCTGGAATTCGGTCGCCAGAGCCGGTGCAACTGCCCATACCGAACAGCACACGTAAATCATAAGTGCCACGACGGTTGTTTGCCCAACCGCCGCGAATGACCTTTGGATGAGGGACGCGCACATCGAACTGATCGCCTGAAAGACTATTCAGCAGGAACAGCGTTTTTGGCTTCCCGGTCTTTTTCGGCGGCTTCGACTTCCGCAACCCAAAGTCCGTGGTGCTCCTTCGCCCACTGCAGCTCGACCTCTCCCGAGCCCATGGCGTCGTAGGCACCTTCCATGCCAATTGAACCGATATAGATGTGCGCCAGAATGATTGCCATCATCAGGAATGCGACAATGGAGTGCCAAAGCTGGGCGTACTGCATTTCCTCATGCGGCGCGAGCTGGGTCGGCAAGTCTCCAAATCCAATGAGTTGTGGCAAGCCCGTAGAGTTCAGCACGTTGAATGTCGCCGCAAACATTGGATATTCAAACGGGAAGAGCAGTGAAATACCGGACGCTGAAATAGACGCACCCAGAACAATGACGCTCCAGAAAATCATCTTCTGACCGAAATTGAATTTCTTGGCCGGTGGGTGCACACCTTTTTTCAAAAGACCACCTCCCACGGCAATCCACTTCAGATCGGTCTTGTTAGGAATGTTGTGCACCACCCACATCACGAACACCATCACCAGTGCCAGCATGAATGCCCAGGACACATTGTTGTGGATCCACTTAGAGGCCTGCGCGATTGGCGCAAATGCCTCATGGCCGATCAATGGAATGATCGCCATCCGACCGAACAGTGTGATCAGCCCGGTGATGCCGAGCAGGATGAAAGAGCCGGCCAGTAGCCAATGGCCAAACCGCTCGACTGCCTTGAATCGGGTGATTGTCCGGCCAGTTTTCTCACCGTCGATGCGGATCCGGCCGCGAA
The DNA here is from genome assembly GCF_965276855.1 of Roseibium sp. Classification (GTDB taxonomy): domain Bacteria; phylum Pseudomonadota; class Alphaproteobacteria; order Rhizobiales; family Stappiaceae; genus Roseibium. The sequence continues at coordinate 3,457,871 of NZ_OZ255700.1, read as the reverse complement.
GCAAATAGAACAAAGCGAGGAACCCGAGAGTTCCAAGCAGAAGATAGCCGCCATAGGTGGCGAGCGGCCCCTGGCGGAACAGCAGCCACCGCATGCCGCCATCCTGCATGAGAACAGATGCTACCTGACCACCAGATGAGACGGTTACATCGGCAGATCCGTAGCGCAGCGCCCGCCAAAGCTCCGGGTCCGATGCTCCACCGAGTGTCCCGAGTTGAGAGCTCATGCTAGCCGCTGAGTCGGGGTCGCCCGTCGCATTCCTGCGGAAATCATAGTCGACCTTCTCACCGCGCTGGCGCTTCAGGATGTCTTCCAGAGTTTGTGCGCCACCTGTCGCGGAACGGTCGGCGTCAGCACTTGGTGCCGCTGTGTCCTGCGCAAAGGCCTGCATCATGAAAGCAAACAGAACGGCAAATGCCAGCACGAAGCGATTCATCTCTGGTTCCTCACCCAATTGTTCTTGTAGATACGGGTGAGGCGGCAAATCGCCGCCCCACTCTTTTTGCTATTTTCAGATAGGGCGTTTGATCCACCGGCCCAGAGGCAGCTCTGAGCCGGCTTTGACCAATGTGGCCTTAACCGCCGTTTTGGCCGTATGCAGAGCCCCAACCCCAGGCACCGGAGCCGAAGCCACGGGCAACCACGCGCTCGCGGTAAATGTTGGCGACAACGTCGCCATCACCTGCGAGCAGGGCTTTGGTTGAACACATTTCCGCGCAGATCGGCAGCTTGCCTTCCGCAATACGGTTGCGGCCGTATTTCGCGAATTCCGCTGTGGAATGGTTCTCTTCAGGGCCACCAGCACAGAAGGTACACTTGTCCATCTTGCCGCGCGAACCAAAGTTGCCCGCTTGCGGGAACTGCGGTGCGCCGAACGGACAGGCATAGAAGCAATAGCCGCAGCCAATGCAGAGGTCTTTCGAGTGAAGGACCACACCTTCTTCGTTCTGGTAGAAGCAGTCGACCGGGCACACCGCCATACATGGTGCGTCCGAACAGTGCATGCAGGCAACGGAGATCGACCGTTCTCCCGGCTTACCATCATTGATGGTCACAACCCGGCGGCGGTTGATGCCCCACGGCACCTCATGCTCGTTTTTACAGGCGGTCACACAGGCATTGCATTCAATGCAACGCTCAGCGTCACAGAGGAACTTAGCCCTCGCTTGTCCACCAAGTGCCATTGCGTTTCCTCCTTACGCTGCCGAGATCTTGCAGAGAGTGGCTTTGGTCTCCTGCATCTGGGTAACGGAGTCGTAGCCGTAGGTTTGAGCCGTATTCGTGCTCTCGCCGAGAACATACGGGTCGGCCCCTTTTGGATATTTCGACCGCTGGTCTTCGCCTTGATAATGACCACCGAAGTGGAACGGCATGAAGGCAACGCCTTCGCCGACCCGCTCGGTCACCATTGCCATGACCTTGACCTTGCCGCCTTCCGGACCTTCTACCCAGACCTGCGCGCCGTCCCGAATACCAATGTTGTTGGCATCACGTGGATTAATTTCGACGAACATGTCCTGCTGAAGTTCGGCAAGCCACGGGTTCGACCGTGTCTCATCACCACCGCCTTCATACTCGACCAGACGACCGGAGGTCAGGATGATCGGGTAATCGCGGGAGAAGTCCTGCTTCTGGATCGACGCGTAAAGCGTCGGCAGACGATAGAACTTGCGGTCTTCGTAAGTCGGGTAATCCGCCACGAGATCCCTGCGATTGGTGTAGAGCGGCTCGCGGTGAAGCGGAACCGGGTCCGGGAAGGTCCATACAACAGCACGAGCCTTCGCGTTGCCGAACGGTGAGCAGCCGTGCTTGATGGCCACCCGCTGGATACCGCCGGAAAGGTCGGTCTTCCAGTTGGTTTTTGGTCCGGCGACAGCATCAATCGCTGCACGCTCTTCATCGGTCAGGTCACCGTCCCATCCAAGATCCATCAGCATCTGCATGGTGAATTCCGGATAGCCGTCCTGAATTTCCGCACCTGGATTTGAGACACCTTCGGCCAGGAGGTTCTGACCATCGCGCTCGACACCGAAACGTGCCCTGAAGCTCAAGCCCCCTTCGGCGACCGGCTTGGACATGTCGTAAAGGTTCGGTGTGCCCGGGTGTTTCATTTCTGCAGTACCCCAGCACGGCCACGGCATACCGTAGTAGTCGCCATCCGCGGGACCGCCATTTGCCTGCAGCGTCGTCCTGTCGAACGTGTGCTGGTTGGCCATGTGCAGCTTGATCCGCTCCGGAGACTGACCAGTGTATCCGACCGTCCACATACCGCGGTTAAACTCGCGGGTTGTGTCCTCGATGTTCGGCGTGATGCCGTCATCCTCAAGGGCAATGTTGCGGAAGATCCGGTCATGGAAACCGAACTTCTTGGCAAACAGGCCAATGATTTCGTGGTCGGTCTTGGATTCGAACAACGGCTCAATCACCTGGTCGCGCCACTGGATGGAGCGGTTTGAGGCGGTGACAGATCCATAGGTTTCGAACTGTGTCGTTGCCGGGAGCAGGTAGACACCATCCGTCCGGTCATGAAGCACGGCAGAGACGGTCGGGAACGGGTCAATGACGACCAGCGTATCCAGTTTCTCCATCGCGGTTTTCATTTCCGTCATGCGGGTCTGGGAGTTTGGAGCGTGGCCCCAAAGTACCATGGCCCGAACTTCGGCCGGCTGATCGGTGTTCGCCGGATCTTCCAGAACCCCGTCGATCCAACGGCTGACCGGAATACCGGTAAGGTTCATGAGGTTCTTTTCTTTGCCGTCAGCGCCGGTCGTCTTTGCGAACTGCCCTTTCAGCCAATCAAGATCCTCACCCCAGACACGGGACCAGTGCCCCCAAGCACCCGCGCTTAGGCCATAGTAGCCAGGCAGGGTGTGTGACAGAACGCCAAGGTCGGTTGCGCCCTGGACGTTGTCGTGACCGCGGAAGATGTTGGTGCCGCCACCGGTTGTGCCCATGTTGCCAAGAGCCAACTGCAGCACGCAGTAAGCGCGCGTGTTGTTGTTACCGTTGGTGTGCTGTGTTCCACCCATACACCAGATCACGGTGCCTGGACGGTTGTTTGCAAGCGTCCGCGCCACGCGTTTCAGCTGGCTGCCCGGAGTGCCGGTGACACGCTCGACTTCGTCCGGCGTCCACCTAGCGACCTCTTCCTTGATCTGGTCCATGCCCCAGACACGGGTCCGGATGAACTCTTTGTCCTCCCAGCCATTGTCGAAGATATGCCAGAGGATGCCCCAGATGAGCGCCACGTCCGAACCTGGACGGAAACGGACATACTCGTCTGCATGAGCAGCGGTACGGGTGAAGCGCGGGTCACAAACGATCAGCGGTGCGTTGTTCTGCTCCTTGGCGCGCAAGACGTGCAGCAAAGACACAGGGTGCGCCTCAGCCGGGTTACCGCCAATGATGAAGATCGCACGAGAATTGTGGATGTCGTTGTAGCTGTTTGTCATGGCGCCGTAGCCCCATGTGTTTGCTACGCCGGCAACCGTGGTCGAGTGACAAATACGCGCCTGGTGGTCAACGTTGTTGGTTCCCCAGTAGGCCGCGAATTTCCGGAACAGATAAGCCTGCTCATTGTTGTGCTTGGCCGAACCGAGCCAATAAACACTGTCCGGACCGCTTTCTTCGCGGATTTGCATCATCTGGTCGCCGATCTCGTTGATCGCCTGCTCCCAGCTGATCTTCTTCCACTCACCGCCTTCCTTTTTCATCGGATATTTCAGGCGGCGTTCGCCGTGCGCATGCTCACGAACGGCAGCACCCTTGGCGCAGTGTGCACCGAGGTTGAATGGGCTGTCCCAACCCGGTTCCTGGCCGACCCAGACCCCGTTGGAAACTTCAGCCACAACTGTACAACCGACGGAACAGTGTGTGCAGACCGTTTTCACGTTCTTCACGGCACCGGCGCCAGCTTGTGCTTTGGCTTGTGTTACAGAACCGCCCATGGCGGAAATGGCGGCCAATCCGCCAGCTGCGACACCGGAACCCTTAAGGAATGTCCGGCGGTCTACAGATTTATGTGCAGTGTCTCTAAGGATACTTGCACCTTGGGGGCGTCGCGCAACCCCATTGGTCTTTTTCCTAAGCATTTTGCCCTACCTTGCTGATACCCCATTTGGGTACGGCTGGGTGTGTCAGTGAACCGGCCATCGGGCGTCACGCAACCATCGGCCGGTGTGTTCACAGGGTCCAGTTAGAACCGGGCGCTGTCGTAATAGGCGCGGGTGTGCACGGTGTCTTGCATCTTCTCAGAAGCAAGATCCGGCTCAGCGGCTTGCGCAGCTGTTCCAGTCGCGACCACAGCAGCTGCGGCCGGGGCCGAAATGGCCGCCAGTTTCAGGAAGTCACGGCGTCCGGCCTCAAGGCCTGCGCCCGACTGTTCGGGTCGTTTCATCGTTGCAATCCTCCTCTCATTCCAGGCGGCGGCGCCGCCTTAATTGCCAACGTGAATGTTAGATTTTCCGGCATCGCGTCATGCCGGAAAATCTAATTGGGCAGCATCTCGAATGCTTCTGCTTCGATCTCCATAAACTGCCGCCCGAGCGACCCGACGGCCGAATAAAGGACCGACGTCCTTGAGGCCTCCAAGTCACTGAAGAAGTGCACGGCCCAAGGGCCCACATGTGCGTTGAAAAAGGACTTCTGGTCTGCGACCGAAGTGACCTTACCGAAGCGTCCAACGATCAACCCACCCATGATTTCCATGAGCGATGCAATGTTGTCCTCCGGCTCTTTTTTGCCCTCTGCGCGCTGAATACCGCGCTCAGCCATCTCTTGCCGTAGGTTTGCAAGAGGCTTTTCATTCAAAAACCCTGTCAGGTAATGGCTCGCGTAAGGCAAGAGCTCGCCGCGTCCAAGGCCGATGAACAACGCGTTGAACTCGCGCTCGGCGTCCTGCTACGATGTCACCGAAGCAAGTTTTGCAAGGGTTTTGAGGGTCGTGCCCAGCGGGGTGTCGTCGCCTGAAAGCGCAGCAATTTGCTTAAGGAGGCCATTGTCAGCCGGCCTTGCCAGCAGCACCCCCAGAAAATTATATAAGTCTGCTCTCGCCTGGTCTTCCGGGTCGATCACATATTCCGTAACAACAGCGGCCATGCGCCGTCACCTCCCTCAAACGCAAAGAGTTTAGCTCCCACAAGTCGGGTTCGATATTCACGAATAGTCGAACCTCATTCGGCGAGGGCGTTGAGGCGGCTCTGCCTCGACATTGGCTGTATCACCCGCCGAAGACTCAAACTCGTTGCGTATTGGCATATCTTGCAACAAGGCTTCTCCTTGCGTCAATTGCACAAGTGCTTCTTCATTTTCGCCACAATTATGCTGCTCTGCAGTATTTTCATCATCTTGCACTGCAGCAATTCTTTGGTTTGCTTCGTCTGGCTCGACGATCGCATCTGCCACCTCTTCGGCGATCTCGTCTTCCTCGCCTTCTACAAACCGTTCCACCATCCCTTTACCGACTTGATAGACGGTCTGGAGGTTGGAGACGACTGTTGCGGCATCAGTGAAGTCATCTGCGTAATCAACCAAGCCATCCAGGTTGGCGAGAACCGGATTGAGGCCCCAGAGTCTGCGCAGCGCACGCCGCTTAAGCCGCTCAGGAACCGCAGCTGACAAAAATTGGCTAAAGTCATCTTTTTCGGTGAGCGTATCGGGGTCCGGAAGGTTGAGTTCTTCGAGGATCTCAGCATCGCTTTTGGTTTCAAGCTCGGCCCGTTCCTTTGCGACCTCCGCTTCTTCTACCTGAACACGTTCCAGCTCTTCGGACCGCTGCACTGCCGCTTTTCGCCGCGACCAGAAATCCATACCCGCTTTTTCATCGCCGGTCATTGCAAGGTGTCCTTTGGCTTGCGCCGCGGAGAGCGGTAGACATCCGTCATCTGGCGAATACGGGGGTCGCCAATTCCTTCTTCTTGCAGATCGACCCGCTTTTTATCCCGACGGCGCTTGATAAAGATTTCGTCCTCATGATGGGTCTCGGCAAACTCTCGCACCCATGCGATCAGGCCCGGCGGCATCGGAACCTTTTCAACGAGAACGTCGCTCGTATCCGCATAGTCTTGCCCTTCGTAAGCTGAAGCAGTGATCAGCATCACCTCCATGGGGACGTCCCGGTCCAGCTCTTCGGCGGGCCGCATCACGACATAAAGCGAGGGCGTTTTGTCAGAGAGCGCGGTGAGATAGGCCTCGGTTTCGGCGCGGTGCAGCTCAAGCGGAAGGGTGGCCGCATGGTACTCAACTGCGTCTCCTTCCTTGCGCAGCACTTGCCAGTCTGCATCACCTGCGCCTGGCAAAAGCGATACAGCACGCCACGACCATTTCTGCCAGCGCGTCACGCCGGGCAAGCGGCGCACGACAACACCAACCGGCATCGAACGGCTTCTTTCCGTATTCACAGGCGCGCATCCTCCAGATATCCGGTCCGGCCGGAAATTTTATTTTTGCCCATGCTGACGCAACATCTGGAAATTTCAAGTCCTTACAAAGGCCACTTGACGGAAAGACACCTTCGCCCTTGATTAGAAACTGATGAGCCAATTTCCTGCGCGGGAGACGCTGAAATGGCATCATGGGGGAGAGGACGCGCGCTCGATGACAGAAGCGAAGTTGCTGCTGTGCGACTGCTTGAAAAGCCAGTCGATTAACGCAGAAGAGATTGAAAAATATACTGGGCTGGCTTGCTCGAAAGTCCACACAGCCCTGTGTCACACGGAAGCTGCAGTGGCCGAATCAGAGTTGCAGAGCGGCGACGTCGTCATTGCCTGCGCTCAAGAACGAACGTTTTTCGAAGAGCTCGCGCAAGATCTTGAAATTAATGACCCGCATTTTATCGATATCCGCGACCGTGCGGGGTGGACCTCGAACGATGTTGAACCAACGGCAAAAATGGCGGCGCTCATTGCTGAGGCCATGTTGCCGGACCCAGGTGAGCGCGTCGTCGACGTTTCCTCCGAAGGAACTTGCCTGCTACTTGGTGAACCGGACATCGCGTTTGATGCGGCCAAGCTTCTTTGTGACACACTGAGTGTGACTGTTCTGGTCACCCCCGATGTCGAGTTACCGGTTACTGACGATCGCCGCTTTGATGTCGTGCGCGGTCACATCAAATCGGCAACCGGTGCCCTCGGCGGATTTCAAGTCGCTTTCGATGCTCTGCAGGAACGCATTCCAGGAGGCCGGGGCGCATTCAACTGGACAGAACCGAAAGGCGGCGGCCAGAGCGCGTGTGACATCATCGTAGACCTGCGCAGGGATGCACCGTTGTTTCCCGCCGCTGATAAGCGCGAGGGGTATCTTCGCGCGGATCCCGGCAACAAGGATGCTTATTCGAAGGTTATCCTGGAAGCTTCTCAACTCATCGGGACGTTTGAAAAACCAATCTACGTAAAGGTCAACGAAGACCTTTGTGCGCACTCCAGAGCACAGAAAACCGGCTGCAACCGCTGCCTGAACCTTTGCCCAACCGGTGCAATTACTCCCGCTGGAGATCACATCACCATCGACCCGATGGTCTGCGCAGGATGCGGGATGTGCTCAGCGGTGTGTCCATCCGGCGCTGTTTCCTATGACGCTCCGACACCGCAACATGTCTTCAAGCGGATTGAGACGCTTTCAACGACCTGGCGGAAGGCGTCAAACGAGCCTCCACGCCTGCTAGTCCATGATGCGGCCTACGGTCTTGAAATCATCAAACTGTCGGCCCGATACGGCAAAGGCCTGCCGACTGACGTTATTCCGCTGGAAGTATCGGCATTGGCCGCTTTCGGCCACGCAGAGGCTCTTGCAGCCCTTGGATGCGGATTCGCCGCAGTCGACATCCTAGTGTCACCCCAAACAGAACAGGATGGTCTCCCCTTCCAGGTCGATCTCGCAAACTCCATTTCCGGAAACAACCAGATTCGATTGCTCGAACCAACGGATCCGGATGATTTGGAAGCCGCGCTCTATGAAGAGGCGGAACGGACAGAAAACGAGGCCCCAATCCTTCCGCTTGGATCCCGCCGACAGGTGACGCGCCTTGCCGCGAAGACCTTGAATGCACCGGACGCCGTGCTGGAACTTCCTGCCGGAGCCCCTTACGGCGCCGTTGCCATAAACGAAGACGCTTGCACATTGTGCCTTTCGTGCGTGTCCTTGTGCCCCTCTGGTGCCCTTAAGGAAAACCCTGATCAACCGCAACTTCGCTTCCAGGAAGACGCCTGCTTGCAATGCGGCATCTGCACAAACATCTGCCCGGAAAGCGCTCTTTCCCTTGTTCCGCAGCTGAACTTGACCGACGCGGCTTTGACACCGATTGTGCTGAAAGAAGAAGAACCGTTTGAGTGCATCGAATGCGGCAAACCGTTTGGGGTTCGCTCAACTGTCGAACGGATCATGGGGCAGCTCGCCGGCAAGCATTCCATGTTCAAAGATGGCGGGGCCGCCCGGATGATTCAGATGTGTGACGATTGCCGGGTCAATGCGGCTTACCACAGCGAGAACAATCCGTTTGAATCCAACGAACGCCCGCGGGTTCGAACCACCGACGATTACATCAGGCGCGACCATTGACCGTGCCTGATCAGGATCACTGGTACTGGAGCGGCGCGCCCAAATCGGCAGGCGGGATGCGTGAGACAAAGGCGAGGATGGCATCCAGATCGTCCAGCGTCATTTCGACCGGAACAATGGGCGGCGGCCGTGTTTCATCGAACGGCTCCGTTACGTCTTCGATCAGCGTAAATGACGGATGCGGATTGAGCGCGAAAAACGCCTCGAAACGCGGCTTCCAGTCCGCGAGCGTTCGAAGAATCGCGAAAGACGGAGTAGAGCCGATGCCCGCCATGCGCGTTGCGGCATTAACCCGGTGGCACCGCCCGCAATGCACCACGGCGAGCTTTTCGCCTTTTCCCGCATCTCCGGCGATCAGTCCGTCGTCGACTTCCTTTGCGATAGGAGCTGCAGCGGTAAATGCAAAGCCATCCTTAGCCGGAAAACCATCAATGGTCCGCCGGCCGACATCGCCGGTAAGCCACTCCATAAATCTTTTGGTACCGCCCGTTTCCTGTTCGACAAATGCGTACCATGTGCGGTCCAATCCTTCGAATACTGGTGTTCCGCCTTCCTCATCCAATAGCCGCACTTCGGCTGGATCCTCAGGCGAAACCAGTTCGATCCGCGTATTCGTTTTCAAGGAAAACCGGGGCAGCAGGTATTTCAGGAAACCGCTGTCGTTGAGATCTTGCGGCACGCTGAGCCGAAACGGCTCCGCAGAACGCACAGCATTAACTGACGCGCTCATCCAAATGCACGCAAACACGAATATCAAAAGTTTCCGGCAGGCCACGCGCTCCTCCTTCACGCAGCTGACATCAGGCTATAAGCGTAGAAGCGAAAATGCCGATACGTCAATGCATGTCAAAACAACGGGGAGGTCCAAATGAACGACGACTTTAACATGTCCATGCGCAAATTCCTGAAACAGGTTGGTGTCACATCCCAACAAGCCATTGAAAACGCAGTACGCGAAGCTGGCGCACCCGAGGGCAAAAGCTTTAACGTAAAGGCCGTGATCGTGATCGAGGAACTCGGCCTTGAGCATGTCGTTGAAGGCGAAATCAAGGGGTAAGGCGGACGTGTCCCTTTCACGCGAAACTGTTATTGAAACACTCAAGGCGATCGTGGATCCGGTGACGGGGGAAGACCTTCCGGCAACAGGCATGATCCGCGGCCTCAAGGTTGCTGATGGGACTGTGCGGTTCGTCCTTCAGATCGATCAAACTCGGGTTGATGAGATGGAACGGCTCCGTGAGGACGCCGTCCAGCGGCTTGAAGCCTTGCCGGACTGCTCGTCTGCGCAGGTGATCCTGACATCGCACTCTGACCAACCCACCACGCCAGCACCGGCAGCACCTGCTGCCCCAATCCCTAAGGCAGGTCCTGGAGAGCTGAAGCCGATCAAACCGATCCCGGCAGCACCTGGCACTTCCGGACCGCAGCATGTGCCGGGTATCAAGAAGATCATCGCGATTGCGTCCGGCAAGGGCGGTGTCGGAAAGTCGACTGTTGCCTCTAACCTTGCCTGTGCTCTGGCGGCCCAGGGCTTGAAGGTCGGTCTTCTGGATGCGGATGTTTATGGTCCGTCACAACCTGAAATGCTCGGCATCAAAGGACGACCGTCTTCACCGGATGGCCAGACCATTTTGCCATTGCGGAATCACGGCGTGACACTGATGTCGATCGGCCTGATGACATCTGGCGACAAGGCTGTTGTCTGGCGGGGGCCCATGCTGATGGGCGCTTTGCAACAGATGATGACCCAGGTTCAATGGGGCGCCCTGGATGTCCTGATTGTCGATCTGCCACCGGGAACCGGCGACGTCCAGATGACATTGTCGCAGAAGTTCATTGTCGACGGCGCAGTGATTGTCTCCACTCCGCAGGACATTGCCTTGCTGGATGCGCGCAAGGGCATCGACATGTTCCAGGAAATGAAAGTGCCGATCCTTGGCATGGTGGAGAACATGTCGACGCATATCTGTTCGAAATGCGGAAACGAGGAGCATATCTTCGGTCATGGCGGCGTCGCCAAGGAGGCCGCAAACCTGCAGGTTCCAGTGCTTGCGGAGATACCCTTGCACCTCAACATCCGCACTGCGGCAGATGGCGATACACCAGCCGTGATCAAGGCGCCAGATGCGCCGGAATCGGCAGCCTTCAAGAAGCTGGCAACAGCAGTGACAGAACAGCTTGCCGCTCAGGAGAGCTCGGCGTGAACGATCTCCAATTCCCGCCGCTCTTCCAGGGAGAAGCGGTCACCGGTACGGCTGACCCATTCGACCGCGCAATCGCCCTTGCTGTTGCGGGTACAGATCCCGGAACTGTTGTTTATAACCTTGGAGGTGGCACGTTAAGGGCAAGCCTGATCTTCGCTCCGGAAGTTCCGCTGGAAGAAGCGATGAGCATGCTGCCGGTCTGCGGCCTCGGTTTTCAGGCAGCTCTCGGCGCCCTCGCCCCGCCCGAGGTCGCGGTTCATTTGGATTGGGCTGGCGGCATTCGGGTAAACGGGGCCACCTGCGGGCGTTTTCGCGCACGCGCTTCAGGAGCGAACCCGGCCGAAACACCGGACTGGTTGATTATCGGCCTGGAGCTCAATGTTCAAACCCTTGAGGGAAATCCAGGCAACGATCCAGACCGGACCTCCTTGATTGAAGAGGGTTGCGGCGAAGTTGAACCCGAACGGCTTCTGGAAAGCTGGGTTCGCCACACGCTTTACTGGATCAACCGATGGCAGGAAGACGGGCCTCGTCCGGTGCATGCAGAATGGCGCGGCCTTGCAAAAAACCTCGGTGAAGACATCGATTTCAACGGTGAAACCGGGACATTTGTTGGCGTTGATGAGTTTTTCGGTATGCTGATGCGGAGGGATGGTGAAACAAAGCTTATTCCGCTGTCTACCCAACTTGAGGGATCAAAATGAAGCTTGCCCGCGCGATCCATCTCGATGAGAGCGACCAGAACGTTTATTTTTCGCCAGCAAGGACGGGCGAATGGTGCCTATCCGGCGGCTTTGAGTTCTCGGACTGGACGGAGGCGGAGCTGACCGGCAAGGCCAGACAGGCCTTCGTCAACGGCTGGCTCGGGTTGGAAACCTTCGGCCGGGTGACATTTGTGGCAGTTACTCCGATTGAGGAGCCAGAGTTCAACCAACTGGTGGACCGGCTGGCACAACACTTTGTCGACATCTATGGCGCCCCGTCTGTCGAGGCAGCAAGGGGCGTTGCGTCCGAAGAGCTGTCCTACATGGCCTCCATGTGCGCAGAGCACGACGATAACACGCTCCTCGCCGTCCAGCGTGAACTCTCGGACGAAGGCCTCCGGGAGGGCTTCTCGGCAATCAAGCCCCAGGCGGCAGAGCTCGACATGGTCGCCGTGCATGGAGACATGGGCGGGCACTAAGTTCTCTACAGTTTAAAAATAGAAAAGGGCGCCGGTTGGCGCCCTTTACGTGCTGATCGTTCGCTTATGTTGAGATCACATGATCTCTTCGAAAAGCGCTCGCGTGTTTTCGGCGGTCATCTCGATCGGATTACCACCAGTGCTCGGGTCACGAAGAGCCGCCGCGGTCAGTTCCTCGATATTCGGATCCTTGACGCCGAGCTCGGTCAAGGTCTTCGGAATGTTCATCGAAGCGTTGAACTCATCCACGAACGCGCAGAAGCCGTCAAAACCGCCTGAGATACCGAGATAGCCTGCTGCCTTGTCGAACCGGTCCGCAATTGCGGATTTGTTGAACTGAAGAACGGCCGGCATGCACACAGCGTTGGTCGTGCCATGGTGGGTGTGGTGCACCGCGCCGATCGGATGACTGAGGGCGTGAATGGCGCCGAGGCCCTTCTGGAACGCGGTCGCGCCCATGGCCGCGGCAGACATCATGTGTCCGCGTGCTTCCAGATCCGTGCCATCGGCGTAGGCTCGAGGCAGGTAGTCCACAACCAGACGCATGCCTTCCAGCGCAATGCCCTGGCTCATCGGATGGTAGTGCGGGCTGGAATAGGCTTCCACACAGTGGGCAAAGGCATCAAGGCCCGTTCCAGCGGTCAGGAACTTCGGCATTCCGACCGTCAGTTCCGGATCGCAGATCACCACGGACGGCAGCATCTTCGGATGGAAGATGATTTTCTTTTCCGCCGTATCGACCTTGGTGATGATGCTGGCGCGGCCAACTTCGGATCCGGTCCCGGCGGTTGTCGGAACCGCAACGATAGGCGCAATCGCATCGGCGTTTGCCCGGGTCCACCAGTCCCCTATGTCTTCAAAATCCCAAAGCGGACGGGTCTGCCCCGCCATGAAGGCAATCACCTTAGCAAGATCGAGCCCAGAGCCGCCGCCAAAAGCAACAACCCCGTCATACCCACCATCCTGGTAAACCTTAACGCCTTCTGCGGCGTTCAGATCCGTTGGGTTCGGGTCGACTTCGGAAAACAGGCCCCGGCCCAGACCGGCAGCATCCAGCAGGTCCAGGGTCTTGGTGGTGATGTCCATGCTTGCCAGACCTTTGTCCGTAACAAGCAGCGGCTTGGAGATACCGGACGCCTTACAGGCATCGGCGATTTCCGAAATACGTCCCGCGCCGAAGCGCATGGCGGTTGGATATGACCAATTGGCAGTCAGCACCATCTTATTGAGCTTTCTTGAGGTGATAGGATTTCGGACGTGTCAGATTGTGATAGCCGATAATGGACAGACCGCCGCCGCGGCCGGTGTCCTTGCAACCTGTCCAGCACAGCGCCGGATCCAGGTAATCTGCACGATTGAGGAAGACGGTTCCGGTCTCGATCTGATCGCCGATGGCTTCCGCGCGGGCAACATCCCGGGTCCAGAGCGATGCTGTCAGACCGAAATTGCTGTCGTTCATCAGCCGGATAGCTTCCGCATCGTCTTTGACTTTCACGATGCCGACAACGGGGCCGAAGCTCTCATCGCGCATAACGCGCATGGAATGATCCACATCGACGAGGATTTGCGGCATCAAGTAGGCGCCGCCATCATCTTCCGGGAACTTTGCAGGATCGATCAGGGCCTTGGCCCCATCTGCAATGGCTTCTTGCGTCTGGGCACGGACTTCTGCCGCGAAGCGGGCATGGGCCATCGGACCAAGGGTCGTTTCGGGGTCAAGCGGATTGCCGAGCTTGTAGCCTTCGACAATCTTTACCGCCTTTTCGACAAAGGCGTCATAGAGGCTCTCCACCACATAGATCCGCTCAATGCCGCAGCAGCATTGACCGGCATTGAACATGGCACCATCGATCAGTGTATCGACCGCTGCATCAAGATCCGCATCTTCCATGACGTAGCCCGGGTCTTTGCCGCCGAGCTCAAGACCAACCCCGGTAAACGTTCCAGCTGCGGCCTTTTCCATCGCCTGACCGCCCCCTACTGAGCCCGTGAAATTCACGAAACCAAAGGACTTTTCAGCAATCAGCGCAGAGGTTGTAGCGTGATCCAGAAATACATTCTGGAATACGTCTTCCGGAACGCCTGCTTCGTGGAAAGCCTTCGCCATGCGCTCGCCAACCAACAGCGTTTGAGAGGCATGTTTCAGAACAACAGAGTTCCCTGCGATCAACGCGGGTGCGACCGTATTGATCGCGGTCATATAAGGGTAATTCCAAGGAGCCACGACAAGCACCACGCCATGGGGAACGCGCTTGATCATCCGCTTGAATGCCGCATCATCGGCAACTTCGATCGGCGCCAGTGCCTCGGCAGCAATCTCCGCCATGTAAGAGGCACGCTCTGTAAAGCCGCCAAACTCACCACCGTAGCGGACGGGACGGCCCATCTGATGGGCGAGTTCGGGAACGATCTCGTCGTTCATCTCACCGACCTTGGCAACTCCGGCGAGAACAAGAGAGATCCGGTCTTCCAGCGGACGTGCTTGCCAGGCGATCTGAGCGGATCTTGCCCGCGCGACAGCCTCGCGGGCGTCGTCGGCGGACAAGACAGGGCGCTCCGCATAGACCGAACCGTCAATCGGAGAAATACAGGTTACTTTGCTTGTCATGTTTAGGCTCTTTCAAAACCCCGGGCGATTTCATAATCGGTGACAGCCCGGTCGAACTCTTCGATTTCCCATTCCGCTGCGCGGGCATAGTGGTCAATGACCGCGTCGGAGAAAGCTTCCCGCAGGAATTTTGATTTGCGCAGTGTTTCGCGCGCATCCCGCAAGGTGTGTGGGATTTCCTTGGCTTTTTTTGCTTCATAGACGTCGCCGGATGTCGGCTTATCGAGCGGCAGTTCATCCTCAATTCCCTTAAGGCCGGCTGCGATCTGAACTGCAAGCGCCAAATATGGGTTCAGATCCGAACCGCCAATGCGGCACTCGATGCGCAGCGCTTTGGTCCCCTCGCCACACAAGCGGAACCCGGCGGTGCGGTTGTCGACAGACCAGACCATCTTGGTCGGCGCGAAAGTCCCTTTTTGGAAGCGTTTGTAGCTGTTGATGTAAGGTGCCAGGAAGTAGGTGTAGTCGGGCGCGTATTTGATGAGGCCCGCCAGATAATGCTGCATCACCTCCGACATTCCGTATTCGCCGTCGGGATCGCAAAACACGTTGTTGCCGTCTTTGTCGAACAGCGACTGGTGCACGTGAGATGAAGAGCCAACCTTGTCGCTCGCCCATTTCGGCAGGAACGTCGCTGACCGACCCTTTGCCCATGCGATTTCCTTTACCGCGTGCTTTGAGATCGTATGATACTCGGCGGTATCAAGAGCCGGTGCGTACTTGATATTGAGCTCTTCCTGACCGGCTTCGGCCTCACCCTTGGTATTCTCCACCGGAATTCCAGCGGCATAGAGACCGTTGCGGATCGGCCGCATCACGTCCTCTTCCTTCGTTGTTTGAAGGATGTGGTAGTCTTCGTTGTAGCCGGAGATCGGCTCCATATCCCGGTAACCGCTCTTGCGCAGCTCATCGAAGCTCTTCTCGAAAAGGAAGAACTCAAGTTCGGTTGCCATGATAGGTGTAAGGCCCAGGGCGTTCATGCGCGCAACCTGGGTCTTGAGCATCGCGCGCGGCGAGTGCGGAACTTCCTTGTGAGTGTGGTGATCAAGAACATCACAGATCACCATGGCCGTGCCTTCGAGCCACGGGATGCGGCGGATCGTGGAGAGATCCGGCTTCATGACGTAGTCGCCATAGCCGCCCGACCAACTGGTCGCGGCATAACCCTCCACGGTGTACATCTCTAGGTCCGTTGCCAGCAGGTAATTGCAGCAATGGGTTTCTTCGTAAGCGCTGTCCACGAAATGCTGGGCCAGAAAGCGTTTGCCCATCAACCGTCCCTGCATATCGACGATGCAAGCAAGTACTGTGTCGATCTCACCCGATGTCACGAGTGATTTCAGGGCATCAAAGGTCAGATTTCCCGGCATGTTGTCTGGTCCCTATTTGGCGGTTTACGAGCGCTCTTATTCAAAAAAATTCCCGGTCCGGAGGGTTCTATTTTTCCGGACCGGTAGTTGCAAGAACCGGCCACCCCGAAGGGTGAGATGGCCGGCTCCAGGGCTTGCATTAGGTGTAGCGGTAAGGACGTCCAGCTTTCTGCATGTCCTGATTGTACTTCTTGAAGATCTCGACAACTTTCGCCTTTGTCGGAGACTCTGCAGCGATCTCATCCCAGAAGACCATGGCAGCGGCTTCAACTGTTGCCCACTCTTCGTCCGGAATGGATGTCAGTTCCATCTTGGTGCCGTTGACCCGCAGATTCGCTTCACCGCCCCAATACCACCATTGGCGATAGTAGTGCGATGCATCCATGGCGAGCTGCAGCATCGTTTTCAGGTGATCCGGAAGCTCATTCCAACGCTCTTGGTTGGCAAAGAACGAGCCTGCCCAAGCGCCAGAGATGTTGTTGGTCAGGAAGTAATTGGTAACGTCAGCCCAACCGACCGTGTAGTCTTCGGTGATGCCGGACCAGGCAATACCGTCGAGCTCACCGGTCTGAACCGCAACTTCAATATCTTCCCAAGGCAGGGTTACCGGAACAACGCCGAACTGTGCCATGAAGCGGCCGGCCGTCGGGAACGTGAAGACGCGCTTGCCTTTCAGATCTTCCAGCGAGCGGATTGGGTCTTTGGTGGCAAAGTGGCACGGGTCCCAAGCGCCGGCAGAGATGTGCTTGACGCCAACCTTGGCGTATTCTTCTTCCCAGATCTCTTTCAGGCCGTACTGATTGAAGAGCACCGGCACATCCAGGGAATACCGGGACGCAAACGGGAAATAACCCCCGAAGACAGTGACTTCGGTCGGAGATGCCATGGAGTCATCGTCAGACTGCACCGCATCGATTGTTCCCTGTTGCATGGCACGGAAGAGTTCACCCGTTGGGACCAGCTGGTCGGCGGTGTAGAGTTCGATCTCCATTTCACCATTCGCCGCCTTGTTGAAAGCGTCGATGTGCGGTTTGATCACGTGCTCGGCCAGCGCCGGGCCTGCGTAGGTCTGAAGGCGCCACTTGATTGGCGTCTGGCCGTGAACGGCCGGTGCGGCCAGCGTTACGGCACCTGCGGCTGCAACGGTACCTGTCCCGGCTTTTTTGAGAAAATCACGTCTGTTCGTCATTACTGTTCCCCTAATTTTCGGTTCCAAGGTCAAGCGGTCCGTCCGTTTGCCGGATCTCATTTAACCGCACATTCAAATCCGTTTCCTCCGGATATATTGTTTTTGTCCCGCTCCGCGCATCATCGGCTGTAAACCAGTTCAGGCAGCCAAAGAGCGATTTGCGGGAAAGCCATGACAAGGGCCAGCGCAAGAGCCATCACCAGGACAAACGGGGTGATCGACCCGTAAATGTCCCGCATGGTGATGTCCTTGGGCGCCATTGCCCGCATCAGGAAGAGGTTGTAGCCAAACGGTGGCGTCATGTAGGCGATCTGTGTCGTGATCGTGTAAAGCACTCCGTACCAGATCAGCACCTGCCCGACCGGCATGCCCAGATCCAGCGTTGCCACCAGAGGCACATAAAGCGGAGCCACGATCACCAGCATTGCCGTGTCGTCCAGAAACGTTCCCATCACCAAGAACGACAGCTGCATTAGGATTAAGATCATCCAGGGAGACAGGCCAAGCTGTTCGGTGAAAAGGTTCTCGATCGCTTTGACTGCGCCGAGCCCGTCAAAGACGGCACCAAAGCCAAGAGCCGCCAGAATGATCCACATGAACATGCAGGAGATGCCGAGCGTGTTTCGCAGGCAAAGGATCAGAATGTCCATGGTCATGCGGCGTTTGATGATCGATGCAAGCAAGGCCGCCAGAGCCCCGATTGCAGAGCTTTCAACCAGGCTAGTCCAGCCGTTGACGAACGGCACCATCATCACCGCGAAAATGATGAGCGGAAGCAGGCCGGCAAGTAACAGCCGATACTTCTCTTCCTTGGAGGCCTCCCGCTCTTCTACTGTGAGGGCGGGGCCAAGATTGGGCTGAAGCTTGCAGCGGACTGCGATGTAGACAATGAACATGGCCGCCATCATTAGCCCTGGGATGATACCGGCAAGCCAGAGCTGTCCGACAGGTGCCCGTGCGATCATTGCATAAAGCACGAGGACAACGGAGGGCGGCACCAGAATGCCCAACGATGACCCTGCCTGGATCACCCCCGTGACCATGCGCTTGTCGTACCCTCGTTTCAGGAGTTCCGGCAGCGCAATGGTCGCCCCAATCGCCATGCCCGCAACCGACAATCCGTTCATGGCTGAAATCAGAACCATGAGCAGGATCGTCCCGATGGCAAGGCCACCATTGAGCGGGCCCATCCAAACGTGGAACATTTTGTAAAGATCGTCGGCGATCTTTGTTTCGGACAGGACATAGCCCATGAAAATGAACATCGGCAGCGTCAGCAGCGGATACCATTTCATAAGCTTCATCGCCGCGGAAAACGGTATATCCTGACCGCCGACACCCCACAGGCTGATGGCTGCAATGGCTGCAATACCGCCAATGGCTCCGAACACCCTCTGCCCGGTGAGCAGCATGAGCATCATCGATGAGAACATCAAAAGGGCGATCATCTCGTAAGACATCAGATGGTCTCTCCCCGGATGGTCGCAATATCCTTGATCAGCTCAGAAATGGTCTGCAAAAGCATTAGGAAAAAGCCGATACACATGGTCACCTTGATTGGCCAGAGAACTGGCCGCCACGCCGTCGGACTGCGTTCGATATAGCCCATGACCTCTCCGGCGGCAGCAGGCCCGCCGGTAAAGAAGGCGACGACCAGCTCCCAGTAGAACTCCGGAAACTCCCGGCCGAAATAACCGAGAGAATAGGCTGTAGACCCAAGCGCCCCATAAAGGAGAACACCAAGATAGAAGATCAGAAGAAGCACGGTGAAGGCATCGAACCAGGCCTTTTTCTTGATGCTCCACTCCGCATAAAACAGGTCCATGCGGACATTCGACCCAAGCTGAACAGAATAGGGTCCGCCCAGAACGTAGTAGGCGACCATTGCAAACTGCGCCACTTCCAGGGTCCAAAGCGACGGATTGAAAAACGTCTTGGAGATTGAGGACCACAACAGGATCCCCGCCATGACAAAGACACCCCACATGATGACTTTGCCCAGACCGCGATTGAAACCGTCAACCGCGTGAACATACCAATGGGCGATCCTAGGCATGATCGGCAACCTCCTTCCGCAACACCGTTTTGGCAGCGGATTTCAACAAAGGTCCCAAGATGTCCGCCCAGTGCAGCTCCTCATTTGGCGTGCGCACTTCGTCGTTCCGGATTTCGATCATCAGGCATGGCAGCGACTTGTCTTCGCCATGCCGCCTGACGGTGTAATAGACCCCATCGGAGGGGGCATAGGGCTCATTGTCGCCAACTGTCAGATCGCCACGTGCCTTCAACCCGGCCAACACAGGGTCGGCCAGGCGGCGGTCGTTTTCGGAAATCAAACCGATTTCCCAGGGCCGAGATTTGCCTTTGTAAACCGGTGTATAGGTGTGGATGGACACCACTGCAGACGGCAGCCCCTTGTCCGCCCGAAGCGCAAGCACTTTGTCGATCGCATCGTGAAACGGGCGATGAACCAGATTGATCCGGAATGTCCGCTCTTCATCGGATAAATTCTTGTTTCCGGAGATCTCTGTCAGCTCACTCAAGCACGGCGTCAGATCTTCGCGAGTCTCTTCGCGATTGCAGTCAATGACCAGACGGGAAACCGTTGTATAGATCAAAGGCGCATCAAGCGCCTTCGACAACGCCATCGCGACGCCGAGCGCGCCCGGATCCCATGAAATGTGCGCGGATTTCTCTTCATCCGACACACCAAGGCACTGATCATAGGGAGCAGGAAAATGATTCGAAGCATGATCACACAAAAGGACCAGCTCACCGGCACCTTCTGCATTTACAACCTCTACAGCACGGGACATTCCGCCGTTTTGGTGGTTTGATCCCATTCATCCCCCCGGAAAAGCGCCTGCTTGTTTCTGTAATGTTTGTTACAGTATTGCCGACAAATTCAAACTCTGTAATATCTGATACACGAAATGCGGTTCTGTCAAACAGTTTTGATAGCTCCGCCAAAAATTGAGGCA
The DNA here is from genome assembly GCF_965276855.1 of Roseibium sp. Lineage (GTDB taxonomy): Bacteria > Pseudomonadota > Alphaproteobacteria > Rhizobiales > Stappiaceae > Roseibium. The sequence goes on along the minus strand of NZ_OZ255700.1, from coordinate 3,437,783 downwards.
GCAGCCCATGGAACGCCCACTTTTGGACGACATACGTGATCGGCTCGACGAGTTTACCGCGACCGAAAAGAAAGCGGCGCATGCCTTGATGGCAAATTATCCCGTGCAGGGATTGGGGACTGTTGCGGAGTTTGCAAAAGCCGCCGGGGTGAGCGCTCCGACCATCCTCAGGTTTGTGGCCCGGCTGGGGTTTCCAGGCTTCGCGGAATTCCAGAAAAAGCTGCGCAGCGAACTCGCCAATCAGCTGAACTCCCCGCTCGCGCGAAGCACCAGTCTTGCGAAGGATACAACGGGCGACCCGCATGTCGGGCAACTGATCGAGAACATCCGTGAGACATTCGACCATCTACCAAAAGGCGAACTTGACGGTCTTGTCAAACTATTGGCCGACGACCGCAAGACTGTTCACCTGATCGGTGGGCGGTTCACTGACGGCCTTGCAAGGTATATGGCAGCGCACTTGCGTATCGTGCGGCCGAACGTCGTTCATGTGGCCGGACAGCACGGGAACTGGCTCGACCAGTTGCTTGGGATTGGCCCGAAAGATGTTGTGCTGGTCTTCGACATCCGCCGGTACCAGGCAGAGATCATTCAGTTTGCAGAAGATGCGGCCAAACAAGGGGCGACCGTTGCGCTGGTCACAGACAGCTGGATGTCCCCCATTGGCCGAATAGCTTCCTACGTGTTGCCAGCCCGTGTCGCAGTTCCCTCGCCATGGGATTCATCCCTGGCGCTGATGGCTATTGCCGAAGTGTTGATTGCCGGGGTGACGCGGGAAAATCAGGACAAAGCAGAAGAACGGATGCGCGCCCTGGAGGCACTTCGCAATTCCCATGACCCCGCAACTGAGAGCCGGACCGATACACCGGACATCTAAAGTCTAAGGTGTAGAAAGCTTTCCGGCCCAGTCCAGAAAAAATGCCTGTGCCTTCGTGAGGTTGGCGGCAGCCTGATCTGAAAGGCCTTCCTTCACCTCACCGTATTCCACACCGGTTATCCCAAGTACAAAGGCGGTCGGCACCGCGCCATAAAGGGTTTCACACAAGGATAGGACGGTTTCGGGAACCAGACTGTGGCTGCCCAGAACTTCCGGCGCACCAGGTTTGATCTCGCGGAACGAAAAGGGCTCCGAGCTCCCAATCTCTGCGTCTGCAAACACGACAAGCTCATGTCCAGAGACATCAAAGGCGTGCTCTGCGACGAGCTGGTAATCGGTATCGATCGTCCAGGACGTCAGGTCACGCGCTGCCATGCCTTCAGAAAACGCAGGCCCGAGCCCATCGTCTCCCCGACCCGGATTGCCGTACCCAATCAACAACATCCCAGCGCCCTCATACCGACTGCGCCTTGCTATCGACCAGCTCCCCGTCCGCGTTGAACAGCTCCACCTGCAACGGCATCTGGCCCAGTGCATGAGTGGCACAGGAGAGGCACGGATCATAAGCCCGGATCGCAACTTCGACATGGTTGAGCATGCCCTCTGTGATCTGGTCATGACCACTTAAGTGTTTGACGGCGACATCCTTGACCGCCCTATTCATGCCCTCGTTGTTGTGTGTCGTTGACACGATCAGATTGCAATAGGTGACCTGATCGTTTTCATCGACTTGATAATGATGAATAAGGTTTCCGCGCGGTGCTTCGATGACGCCAATCCCCTCGCCGCGCCGGTCCCCGGTCACAACCAAGTCGTCTCCTTGAAGGTCTGGGTCGTTGAGCAGTTCGCGGATCTTCTCAACGCAATGCACGACCTCGATCATCCGGGCCCAGTGATTTGCGAGCGTCGAATTGTTTGGGTGGCCATCCGTGACAGCTTTAAGCTCGTCCAGTGCCGCGTTGGCAATTGGCGTATCTATGAAGCTCGCCGTATTCATACGTGCCAGCGGACCGACCCGGTACCATCCAACGTCCGGCCCTAATTCCTTGATGAAGGGAAACTTCATATAGGACCAGGACCGCACATCCTCGATCAGACGCTCATGATACTGCGTATAGGGTAGTTGATCGAAGATCTCGTCCCCGGTCGAATTCAATGCGCGGAGGTTGCCATGGTAGAGATCAAGCGCACCATCTTCCTCTCGTACGAGAGACATGTAGTTCGACGGAAATGATCCGAACTTGGCGACCAGATCCTCATGTTGGAGCGTGTAGTCTCTGGCAAGCTTGACCGCGTCCTGTGCCCATTCGAGCATCTCATCAATCGTGCTCAGAAAATGATCGCGTCTTTCGATCGGAAGATTGCGGTTGATGCCCCCAGGGATAGCGCCGGTTCCATGGATCTTCTTGCCCGCCGTCGCCTCGATGATCTCCTGACCGTATTTGCGCATCAGGACGGCGCGTTTGCCGAGCTCTGGCTGTTCCCTGATCACTTCGAAGATGTTGCGTTTCTCGGCAGGAGCCCCAAACCCGAACAACAGGTCTGGCGCCGCCAAATGGAAGAAATGCAGTACGTGGCTCTGCATGACCTGCCCGTAGTGCATCAACCGCCGCATTTTCTCAGCGGTTGGCGTCAACTGATCGACGCCCACGATCATGTCCATGGCCTTGGCGGCTGCCAGATGATGGCTGACCGGGCAAATACCACACAGGCGTTGCACGATGACCGGAACTTCCCACATGAGGCGCCCGCGAATGAAGCGTTCGAAGCCACGGAATTCGACAATATGCAGCCTGGCCTCATCCACTTCGTTTTCCGAGTTGAGGTGAATGGTAACTTTCCCATGCCCTTCGACACGGGTGACCGGTGAGATTTCAATCAGTCTGGGTTCGCCCATAAACTCCCTCCCGATCAGTCGAACTTGATCATTTCGCGCTCAAAGCCCCGAAATTTCCCGGTGAGCAGCTTTGAGAGCGTGTCAAAAATAATGTCCCCTTCCGGCGCGCAGCCGGGGATCTGATAATCGATCTCCACTACCTGCGCGCACGGATACACCTCATCGAGCAGCAGCGGCAAAGCCTGATCATTGGGCACATTGTGGGTCGTGTTCCGGATATAGCGGCCGGTGATGTAGGCCTCGTCCAGGCATTCGCGTAAGGGTTCATCGGAGTGCATGATTGCGTTGCGCATGGCTGGAAGTCCGCCCATGATCGCGCATTGCCCAAGAGCAATCAGAACATCGCAGTTGCGGCGGAAATCTTGCAGGACATGAACGTTTTCCTCGTTGCAGCAACCGCCTTCAATGATACCGATGTCGCAGCGCTGGGTGAAGCGCTTCTTGTCGGTCAAGGGAGACCGGTCGATCTCGACGAGCTTCATCAGATCGATCAGGCGCTCATCGACATCGAGGATTGCCATGTGACAGCCGAAACAACCGGCCAGCGAAGCTGTCGCGATCCGGGCCTTGGGAAGCTCGGCCTGAGATCTCTCACTCATTTGCGCTTCTCCTCAATGTCATGACCGATCAGCCCTTTGTCGAACTCCCGCTCGCCAATCGGAGTTACAAAACCGACCCGTTTGCGGATGATGCAGCCGACCGGACAGACTTCCGCGGAGATTGCATTGTCGGTTATAGCTGCATCTGTGTCGGCGAGGTTCTCGCCGTTCACAGCGACACGCCGGTGAATGCCCCGGCCGACATAACCAAAGACGCCCTTGCCATCGACATCCTGAGACGCCCGGATACACCGTCCACAGCTGATGCACCGGTTGGTGTCGAGTGCAATGTCAGGGTGAGAGGCATCAAGAGCCCGGCAAGGTTCCAGATACGGAAATTTGGTCGCCTCAGTCATATCGAGCCGGTAGGCCATCGCCTGAAGCTCGCAATTGCCGCTTGCCTCACAAATTGGGCACAAGTGATTGCCCTCGTGAAACAACATTTCCACGAGATCACGGCGCATCTTGTTGAGATGTGGTGTTTCGTTTTCGACCGCTTGGCCTGGAGCAGCTGGCTGGGTGCAGGCGGATACGCTCCGGCCGCCTGCTTTCACGGTACAAACCCTACAACTGCCCTGATGGCGCAACCCTTCATGGTCGCACAAACGAGGGATGTAGACACCGGCCTCATCGGCAGCTTCCATGATGGTTTGCCCGGCATAGGCCGTGACCTCGACACCATCGATCGTGAAACTGAACCCGGTTTCCTTCTTTGTGCCGCTCATTGTGTGAAATCCCTGTCGAAGATGTATGAACGGCGCTTGGCGATCTTCCGAGCACCCTCAATCGCCGACTGAATATCGAAGGTGTCGCGGATCCCGTCCTTGCTCGGCTTGTTCATGGCTGAATAGACAAGCGGGAAGTTCGCCAAGGTCGACAACACCGGATTGGGTGATGTCATGCCAAGGCCGCAGCGGCTGGTCTCAATGATGGTGCCGGAGAGATCCTTGAGGTAGTCGATGTCCTCTGGATTGGCGAGCCCTTTGCGGAACTTCTGGATTGCCTTTTGCAAGAAGACATTGCCGACCCGGCAAGGCGTGCAATAACCGCAGCTTTCATGCACGAAGAACGACATGTAGTAGTCAACGATTTCAAGAATGTTCCGCTGACCGTTAAAGACGATGATCGCGCCACCGGTCGCGAGATCGTCGAATGTGAGCTTTCGGTGAAAACTATCCCGGGCGATCATTGCACCGCTCGGCCCGCCAACCTGAACCGCCGCAGCATCCTGACCGCCGACCATTTCCAGAAGCTCCCAGATCGAATGACCGTAAGGAAGCTCGTAGATCCCAGGGTTTAAACAGTCACCGCAGACCGAGAACAGCTTGGTTCCGTGACTGCCTTCTGTGCCCATGCCATGGAACCACTTCGCACCCTGGTCCAGAATGCGTGCGGCATGGCAGAAGGTCTCCACATTGTTGACCACGGTCGGGTAGCCGAGATACCCGCGATTGACCGGGAACGGTGGGCGGGTTTTCGGCTCACCCGGCAACCCTTCACAAGAACTGATCAGGGCACCTTCTTCGCCGCAGATATAAGCGCCCGCGCCCATCTGGATACGGATATCAAAGTCGAAGCGCTTGGTGCCAAGGATCGCTTTCCCAAGCAGTCCGCGCCGGCGGCGCTCCTCTAGCACTTGTTCCAAAAGTTCGCGCAGGTAGACATACTCGCCGCGCAGATAAAGGATCCCTTCCTTCGCCCCAACCGCACGGGCGGCTATTGTCATACCTTCGATCAGAAGATGCGGCCGCTCTGTGAGAAGAACGCGGTCCTTGAAGGTGCCAGGTTCGCCCTCATCTGCATTGCAGATCACAAAGGACCGCTCAGCGCGCTCAGCTGCCGCAAATCGCCATTTGCGCCCCGTAGTAAATCCAGCCCCCCCACAACCGCGCAAGCCGCTTTCTTCAATCATCGAGATAATCTGGGAGGAGGTGATGCTGACCGCTTTGGAAAGGCCTGCATCTTCGGGCACCGGCCCAAGAAGCACAGCACCGGCATGGCGGATGTTGTTGTCCACCATGCGCACTGCACGGTCATGCGGTGAGAGAGTGGCAAACCGGTCGCTGACAAGATCTTCTGGGCTTCCGCCTGCTTTAATCGTCAGGGCCACTTCCCGCGCAGATTGAGCTGTCAGATTGGTCAGGACAATATCGTTGACCATCGCTGCAGGTGCCTGGTCGCACATACCAATGCAAGGGGTGTATTCAAGGGACACGGCCCCATCTGCGGATGTTTCGCCAATCTTGACCCCGAGCGCATCTTCGAAAGCGGCTCTGACGGATTCCAGCCCGGCATACCGATCGACAATATCGTCGCACAGACGGATGGTAATCCGGCCTTTCGGCTTTAGGGACAGGAAAGAATAAAAGCTCGCGACCCCTTCGACCTCGATCCGGGTCAGGCCAGTTTCTTCGGCGATCTGGTCCATGGTCGCTGGTGCGATGCATTGGAAACGGTCCTGAACCTCGCGCAGGATATCCAGCATCCGGTGCTTGTCATTGCCGAACCGTTCGCAGATCTCGGCAATCGCACCGTCCGGTACCGGGGTCACGCTGCAAGCCGCCTTCGATACTCCGTTGCCAGCCTGCTGACCGTTATCCATGATTTTCTCCCAAGGTCCGGCAGGACCCGGATGCAGCCTTTTTGCTCCGTAAGGCGACACACCCGGACCTGAGGTTCGCCGCATCACTGGCAAAACTCCGTAGCCCACACCGTTCCAGAGATGGCCTGACACGTCTTTGAGTAATATCAACGGACCGCGACCAAACGGCTCGGCCTGAGCCCGAATACAGCGCCAACAAAAAAGCCCAGGCAATGTGCCCGGGCTTTTGATAACCGTTGATGGTCGATTTTACATGCTGCACTCACCAGCGTAGGCATCCGCATGATCGCTCAAGCCGGTGGCAATGATCTTGTTGGTATAGACATCGCCTTCCTTGATGACTTCGCGGACATAGATGTCCTGGATCGGGTGGTGGTTGTCGCCAAACTTGAAGTCACCACGGGTCGATGCGAAATCAGCTTCCTTGAGTGCCGCGCGGAATGCATCAGCATCCTTCACATCCGCCTTGGCCATCGCCGACAGCAGAAGATTCGCAGTGTCAAAGCCTTGGGACGCATAGAGCGACGGCAGGCGGCCATATTCAGCCTGGAAGCTTTCGACGAAGGCCTTGTTGGCCGGATTGTCGATGTCCTTTGACCACTGGCTGGTGTTTTTCACGCCCATCGCCGCATCGCCGACAGCTTGCAGAATGCCTTGGTCGAAAGAGAACGCCGGCCCGACGACCGGAAGGTCGATTCCACTGTCCGCGTACTGCTTAAGGAAGGAAATCCCCATGCCCCCTGGCAGGAAAAAGAACACGCTATCTGCGCCGGAGGCCCGGATCTGAGCAAGCTCTGCGGCGTAGTCAGTCTGGCCGAGCTTGGTATAAAGCTCGCCAGCCAGCTCCCCACCATAAAAACGCTTATAACCTGTCAGCGCGTCTTTGCCGGCCGGGTAGTTCGGCGCGAGAATGAAGCTGTTCTTGTAGCCTTGGTCCTTGGCGTAGGCACCGGCTGCTTCGTGCAAATTGTCGTTCTGCCAGGCCACATTGAAGTAGTTCGGGTGGCAGCCTTTACCTGCCAGAGCAGATGGCCCCGCATTTGGCGACAGATAGAATTTGCCCTGGGCGGTCACAGATGGCACGACGGCCATAGCAAGATTTGACCAGATAATGCCGGTCAGAACGTCAACATTTTCCGACTGCACCAACTTGTCCGCCAGCTTCACAGCCACATCCGGTTTGCGTTGATCGTCTTCAACGATCACTTCCAGGTCGGAGTTGCCTGCCTGTTTCACAGCAAGCAGGAAACCATCCCGCACATCAATACCAAGCCCGGCGCCGCCACCGGACAACGTGGTGATCATGCCAACTTTGACCGGCTCCGCCACGGCGGCTCCGCTCAGCATGGCCAGCACACTTGCTGTTGCCGCAAGTCTCTTCAACATTAGAACTTCCCCTCTGTTCAACTGCTCCCGGACCTTGTTTTTCAGGTCCTTGATCAGCAGCTTAACTCGAGGATCGGAATTGGCAATGCTTCTTCTGCTTGACCGTAAATCTTGCCAGGTGCGCTCAGAGTTCCGTTCGGACATGCCACAGTTCGGGGAACAGTTCGACCTCCAGCATGCGCTTCAGATAGGTCACACCTCCCGTGCCGCCGGTGCCTCGCTTGAAACCGATGACACGTTCCACCGTGGTGACGTGATTGAACCGCCAACGCCGGAAGTAGTCTTCCAGGTCGACCAGCTTTTCACCCACTTCATAAAGCGCCCAGTATTGTGCAGGATCACGATAAACCTTCTGCCAAAGGTCCACGATTTCTGGCACCTCGCCATGCGGTTTGTCCGATGGTTTTGCGATCACATGCACAGGAACGTCCAGTCCTTGCCGCTGCGCAAATGACAGCACCACCTGATAAAGGCTTGGCTTGGCAAGTTCCTGCTGCAGCAGATCGACGTTTTCGGGGACATGTTCATGCGGACGGATCATCGCAAGATTGCGGTTTCCAAGAGCATATTCGATCAGGCGGTATTGCAGGGACTGGAACCCGGACGACAAACCGAGCGAATCCCGGAACTGGGTGTAATCGCTTGGCGTCATGGTCCGAAGCACGTCCCACGCAGAATTCAGTTGCTCCATGATCCGGCTTACGCGTGCAAGCAGCTTCATCGCTTCCGGCATGTGATCTTCGGCAATGGCTGTCCGTGCCCCTTCCAACTCGTGAAGCATCAACTTCATCCAAAGCTCGGACGTTTGATGTTGAATTATGAACAGAAGCTCATCCGGAGCATCCGACAGCGGAGCTTGCGAGCTCAGGATAGTCTCAAGGCCGAGGTAATCGCCGTATGACATTTTGCCGGAAAACGCCATTTCCGCGCCTTCAGTCTCGGGATTATAGCCACCAGACTGAGTTTCGTTCTTGTTGTTCATGAAACACCTCACCTCCAGAATCATCGGGGAAGGTTTCAGCTTCACTCAATCAAGGCAAGAACAAACGACCGGCGACATTTAAGTCTCAAACCTCACGCTGCGGCTTCAATTCTTTGCAGCATTCAAGATCGCAGTTGCTGAAAAATCGTACTGCGACAAGCCGGTCATAGCCTGGCTGAAACCGAGAAAATCGATCTTGGCCCAGTTCTGATCACCCAACCGTTCGAGGAAGAGATTGACGTTATCCCGGGTGATCGCAGACATCTGGAAAGACACATTATCAAGTGCACTCTTGGGTGCGGGCCGGTTGTGGTAATCATAGAGCATCACGATGACCCAGGCTCCGGCGAAAAAATGACCGCCATGCGTCATGGTCAACTGTCCGTTCTTGACCGCTTCCATCCCCGCTTTTGACCAATTCAATCCAGCAAAGGCAATGTTCTCACCGGGCTTCATACCAAGCTCGATTGCGGCCCGTTTTGCTCCGAGGGCAATGGCGTCATTCGCGCCCCAGATGGCATCAACCTTCGTCCGATTCAAAAACGACTTTGCCCCCTCATAAGCAGTCTCTTCGTTCCAATTCACCGGAACTGCGCCGATTAGATCGACACCGCTGTCAGCCGCAGCCTGTTCCATACCCCTTTGCCGGTCGAGAGCCGCCGGCGTGCTATCGTCGCCGGTGAGGGCCAACATCCTCAGGCCGCCGTCGGCTGCACCTCCGGATTTTCCGAAGGAGACTAGGGACTGCGCCATCTCATAGCCGGCCCACTCATTGTTTGGGGTAATGGACCCGATGATTGAGGACTGAACGCGCTCGTTCAAAACTCCGTACTGGGATTGGGTCAACGTGTTTAGAAGAAATACTGTATCAACCGGCTGCCCATCGAGCAGCTGCATAAGCCGGGCACCTTCCTGAAGCTCATTCACCAAGATGAAATAATCAGGAAGCTCTCCCTTGCTGAGACGCTCCTGTAAGAGCTTCTCCATATAATAGGGTTGCCGGTCGGCATTCAAAATTTCAAGATCGACATCAAAGTCTGCAGCTGCCGCCTGCATGGTCTTTGAAACATGGCCCCAAAACCCACTGTCCCCACCTGGATTGATGAATGTGACACGGAAGCCAGCGGCATGAACATTGACCGCGCAAGCACTCACGAGAACACCCAAGGCCAGCAGGATGCTGCACAGGATAGTCATGATAAGCACCGCCCCCTTCACAATTGAAGTGTTCGCGACCGATGATTTATCTTATTACCGACCTTCCGCATTGTATACGTTGTAAAAACACCTCATCAACCACTGCGGATCGCTCGGTCGTCCTTGTCAAAGAAGTGCATGCGGCTTTCATCGAACTTCAGTCCGATGCGTGCCCCTTCTGCGATTTCTTCACTCCCGCTGATCCGCACCAGGACAGTATCAAGGCCATCAAGCGCGACATAAAGGAACGTGTCAGCCCCGAGATATTCGGCAACCTCAACGGTGCCCGAACAGTGCCCCTCGTCCGGCGCAACAACCAGCATGTGTTCAGGCCGGATGCCCAGTTTGACAGGAGCTCCGGATGCACCACTGTGCGGGTAATGGCCACCGCCATGTCCGTCGAGCGAGAACGAATCCCCTGTTACTGAACAGGGCAGAACATTCATCTTCGGAGACCCGATAAACTGGGCAACGAAAAGATTGTCGGGCCGTTCATAGAGTTCGCGCGGAGAGCCGACTTGCTCGATCTCGCCAGCCTGCAGGACAACGATTTTGTCCGCAAGTGTCATCGCCTCGACTTGATCATGGGTGACGTAAATCATGGTCGTTCCAAGGCTCTTGTGAAGCCGGGCAACTTCGAACCGCATTTCAACACGCAGCGCGGCATCCAAGTTCGATAACGGCTCATCAAACAAGAAAGCGCTTGGTTCGCGAACAATGGCCCGGCCGATGGCAACACGTTGGCGCTGACCACCTGACAAAGCTTTGGGCCGGCGCTCAAGGTAATCATCGAGCTTCAGGATTTCCGCGGCCGCGTTCACCTTCCGGTCGATCTCCGCTTTTGGCACGCCTGCAGTCTTTAGGCCAAACCCCACATTTTCCCGAACGGACATATGCGGATAAAGCGCATAGGACTGAAACACCATTGAAAGACCTCGCCCAGAGGGCGGCAATGCGGTGACGTCCTTGCCGTCAATCTCGATTGCGCCGCGGCTCGATTCTTCAAGTCCGGAAATCAGTCGCAGCAATGTGGACTTACCGCACCCGGATGGGCCGACAAAGATAACGAATTCACCGTCCTGGATATCGAGATCAATTCCCTTGATGACTTGCAGGTCACCGAACCACTTCTCGACACTCTTGAGCTGGATTGCACCCATATCTGCTGCCCCCTTAAGCCGCTTGATCTGCTTGCGATGGTCTTGCCCAGGCAAGCCAGATCGCCGCTGTCCAAGAGAATGATCCGCCACCGGCAGCTTCTGCCGTTTCCGGGCTGAAATATTCCGCAAATCCGCCGGTTTGAATGAGCGCAGCCGTGTCACGCCGAAGCCTGTCAGACCGGCCTGGGTCACCAACTTCCGCGAAACCGCGAGCAATCATGAAATTGACCATCGCCCAGACAGGGCCACGCCAATACCGCAAATGCTCATAGGCTTGATGCTCCGGGTCGTAGGACGGCATCAGATATCGCACCTTTGCGCTGATCCGGTCGAAATGATCCTGAAGCGGCTTTAACACCTCAGAATCAGCAAGGCCTGCATAGGGCGCAAGGAAAGACGCACTTGAAACACCGTCGGTTTGTTTCCCGGTTCGCAGGTTCATGGCGACGTGAGCCTTGAGCTCTGCATTCCAAAGGCGCGCTGCGCCCGTTTCCATCCGGCTGATCCATCCCTCAATTTCTGACACGGCACCCGTTTCTCCAAGACGGTCTGCGAGTACCAGAAGATCGCGGCAAGCTCTCAAGAGAATGAAGGTGATACCTGGGTCAGCCACGAAAAACGGACAGGTTCGGGCAACCTTCTCGGGATCCCAACCCACTTTCCGGCAAGCCGCAACGATAGAAAGGTAGCGGTCATAGTCCACTTTGTGCGGGCGCATGGCCGGATCGACATGAGAGGTGTCTTTCCGCTCATATGGAGCGACATCCTTGATTTCGACACCACGCAAGGCGTCATCCCAGTCCGGAAGATTGTCCCGTCCTGATTCCCAAGGATGAATAACGGCAATCACGCCGAGATTGTCTGGATCCCGGTAAGCCATGAACCAACGGTGCCATTGAAGGATTTTTGGGAAAAGCAACTTCGCCCGATCCAGAGCGGCGTCAGAGGCATCAAGTTCCAGCAAGTCCCGGACGATGGTTGCGGCGACTGGAGGCTGAGAGTGGCCTGAACTTGGAATGGGTCCGCCATCTGTTCCCCAAACGGATGGACCGGGGAAATAACTCGGATCGTCCTTCCGAAACAGGATATGCGGAACCATCCCGTCTCGCCATTGCCCTTCGAAGAGAAGCTCTATCTCCCGCCAGGCCCGGTCAGTGTCGAAGGTTGCAAAACCTCGGGCAACAAAGACCGAATCCCAATTCCATTGATAGGGGTAAAGCCCCTTGGTCGGCACCGTGTATCCGCCCTGATCGTTGTCGGTCAGGATTTTCCGGGCGACTTGGTCTAACTCAATCTGTGACACGAATATCTCCTTGAGCTTCTTGTGAGCTCTTTGATGAGTTGGTTAGCCCTTCACACTGCCGGCCGTCAGGCCCTGGACAAGGAAGCGTTCGAACCAAAGAAAGATGAAGAGAACCGGAACGGTCGCGATCACTGCGCCTGCCATAAGGTGCTGGCGCGGGACCTCCGAGGAGTTCAGCGAAACCACACCGCGCGAAAGGGTGAAAATGTCCGGGTCATCGAGGAACATGAAAGCGAACAGGAACTCGTTCCAGGCAATCATGAACACATAGAGCGATACAGAGGCCAATGCCGGCAATGACAACGGCAGCGTGATCTTCATGATCACCCCAAGCCTGGACAATCCGTCCATCAGGCCAGCTTCTTCCAATTCGGACGGAAGCCCCCGGAAGTAACCCTGCAACATGTAGAGCGCGACCGGAATTGTTGTTGCTGGATAGACAATCAACAAACCGGTCAACGTGTTGCGCAGCCCCAGCTGTGAGAAGACGGCATAAAGCGGGATGACAAGAACAATCGCCGGAACCATGTAGATCAGGAGCACCGAACGGGACAAAAGCGCCTGCCCCGGAAACCGCAAACGGGAGACTGCATAAGCGCCCGGCACCGAGAACAGCAGCGTCAGGATCACGGTACCCACCGACACAATGGCCGAGACCATCAGATAGCGACCGAAATTGAACTGCGTGAAGAGCTCGACATAGGAACGGAAGAGACCGTCAAATCCTTGCGAGAAGTCGATCGACAAATCAAGCGGATTGGCGAGCAACGCCTGCTGACTTTTCAGCGATGTCATGACCATCACATAAAAGGGCAGCGCGACAATAATCGTGAAAACGACGAAACCAATTCCCTTGAAGATCCGGATGTAGATCACCTCGCGTTCGTACCGCGACATCGACCCGAGCGTTGCGCCATTGAGGCTCACATGGTTGGCCGCCGTGACGCTGGCAACAAAGGCGAGCAGTCCGGCCAATTGCCAAAGGGGAACGTTGTTTAGAGGCAAAGTGAAAGGTGCTGCGAACGTACCCAACAGCAGAACCAGCGTCAGGACGACCGCGGATAACACCCAGGCAGGCATCCCTTTTATGTCCGCAGTCTGCCGCCAGACCAGAACCAGCGCTCCGATCAAGCCGGCCACTCCGGCGGCAGTCGCCTGAGGCAGAGCAACTTCGCCAGTGATAAGAGTCAAGGTGACCCCAATCACCACCATGGCGGTCACGCCCCAGATAAGGCCCGTGATGGCTATCAGAAGAATGCTGCCGGGTCTCATAGGCCTTCCTCCTTGGGTGAGAAGTGCAGGAAGAGTGTCGCGAAAGTAACGAGGACGACAAAGATCACCACGGCTACCGCAGCACCAGCTCCAAGGTTGGACAGCGCAAAACCTTGTTCATAAACATCAACTGTCAACGTTCTCGTTCCGGCGTTGCCGCCAGTCAGAAGGAAGATGTCATCGAACTTGTTGAAGGTCCAAATGAAGCGGAGAAGGAACAGGACCGACAGGATGCCCATCAACTGCGGCAAGGACAGGTACCAGAACTGCTGTAGCGGTGTTGCACCGTCCATTTCAGCCGCTTCATAGATATCTGTGTTGAGCGACTGCATGCGCGCGAGAATGAACAGGAAAGACAAGGGGAAATAGCGCCAGGCCTCAAACGCGATCACCGTCGAAAGCGCCAGAGGAAACTCCATTGGGATCCCGAAGAATGAAAACTCCACGGCCCGCTGACCAAAGAAATTGATCGGGTCCGCAACGACACCCATTTTGGTCAAAAGCGCGTTTAATGTTCCGGAAAACGGGTCGAACAGAACCACCCAGGTGAAGGCAACGGCAATCACCGGCGAGACGTAAGGAAAGAGGAACAGTCCGCGCAGAAACCCGCGCCCCTTGAACGTCGTATTCAAAAGTTGAGCAGCAAACAGCCCGAGCACCAATGCTCCGGCAGTACCGAAGATCGTGTAATAGAACGTCACTCGCAGCACCGACCAAAATTCATCTGCATCAAAAATCCGGACGAAGTTGTCGAAGGTGAAGTCGAGGTTTGTCAGGACATTGTCTGCATCGCCCGACACCTCGGGGATGCTTGCCCGCTCGGGGCGGTCAGCTGCCAAATAGGCCGCGGTTACCGTTCCCTCAAAACGCAGCCGCTCACGCCATTTTGGCGGAACAGTGCCGATGTCACATGTGATCAACGCGCCCTGAAGCGCGCAAACCTCAGGCACGCTCGTTACGACGAACCCATCAGGTAGGGTGTCCCGCAAAACAACATCCCGGATTTCCTTGTCCTGCGAGGAATTGCGCATCCGGTATTCGAGTGTCGCCGCATCGCCTGCACTTTCCGGATTGCCGCGCATGCGTTCGTTTACCAGCACACTTGGGGGCCGGAGGTCCGCGAGTTGAACCGGCTTGAAGCTGATCCAGAAATTGGCAAGCAAAGGACCGGCAACAATGGCGAGAATGATCAGGAATGTTGGCGCCAACATCAGGTAGGCGAGCCGCATCTCCCGTCGTTGCATCGGTCCAATGCCTTTCGGCGGCCGGCGCTCGGCGATGGTCTTGTCCTGCGCGGTCATGGTTTCCTGCTCAAGTTTCAATTGGACAAAGATAGGGTAAAAAAGTCCCTGTGCCTCGACGGTTCGACCCGTCGAAACTTCATAGTGCAAAGGCCCTCTTTAAATGAGGGGTGGTGGCCGATGGGGTTGGCCCGTGTTCGAAAACACGGGCCATTTCGCAGTTACTGGATCTTGGCCAGTTCTTCGTTCATCTGAGCAACGGTCTGTGCTGCGTCCCGTTCGCCATCAATGTATTCCCGGACAAGCCGGTTGATCGCCTGGCTGTTGATGATTTTGGAGGCCAGAGACAACTGTCCTTCCTTGACGCCCCAACGCGCAGCCGTATCGAGACCGGAAACAATGGTGCTGATGGTTTCGGCATCATAAAGATCGGTCAACGGTGCCTTGCGGTCCACACCAACCGGCAACTTGGACCAGCCTTCAACAAACGCTGTCGGATTGTCTTTGGTGCCTCGGCGGATCGGGAACTTGCCTTCCGGTGCGATCGACAGGGTCGACATGTAACCGTCATCCATGGAGAACTCTACAAACTGCATGGCAGCGTCCGTGTCTGCATCGTTTGTGATGCCGAAGTAACGCACATCCCCCCAGGCAGCGCCATCCGGATTTGACGGGCCCTTCAAGGTTGTCACGATACCGGTTTTTGACGCCAGTTCTTTGGATGTCGGGTCATCGGAAATGGTTGGCGGGGCACTGTCGCGAAGACCGGCGAGCTCATCGAGAATGAACGGAGACCAGATGATCATGGCCGCTTTGCCGGCAAAGTATAGCTCGCGAGACTGCTTCCAGAACAGATCTCCTGGAGGAGAAGCCTCGGCGATTGCCTTATAGAATTCGAGTGCTTCAATCGTCTTGTTTTCGTCCAGCGGCTTGAAGCCGTCATTGCCAACCGGGCTGACGCCATTGGCCAAAAGAACATGCTCGAGCACCTGGCTCATGAAGTTCTCATCAACCTTGGTGGCTGCGACGAATGCAAACATTTCCGGCGGGTTATGCAGTTTCTCAACCGCTGCCAAAATGTTCTCGTAGCTGTCAGGAGCTGCGAGGCCATTCGCATCGAAAAGATCCTTGCGATAGACAACCATTTGCGTCCAGCCATCAACCGGCACAGAAGCGATCCCACCTTCGACCGCGGCCATTGCCACTGCGCCAGGCGCAAATGTATCGGTTCCCAGGTTCTCCAGAACCTCTGTCGCAGCTTCGGTATCCAGGATACCGGCCTCTGCCCATGGCAGCGCATACTGCAGGGTGTGATAAATCACATCCGGCAGATCACCGGCAGCGAAAGCTGCGGTGGCACGGGTTCCAAGATCGGATTCCGTGACTGGAATGACATCAACCTCGATGCCGGTTTTTTCTTTAAAGGCCGCAGCCAGTTCTTCCTGTTTCGCCAGCCGCTCCGGCTGCTCTTCCGTCGTCCAGAAACGCAGGGTTTCTGCCTGAGCCACCGTAATGCCCAATGCGAGTACGCCCGCAATGGTCGAGGTCAGGAAAGTGCTCCTCCCAATCATGTCAGTCTCCCTTACTGCCAGGTCATGGCTGTTGGTTCAGCCGGGACCGGAGCACTTCTGCCAGTGCCTCCGGTGTCTTATGCGGCGCGCCGTCTGATGCGCGCCGGATTAAAGTTGCTTCTGAAAGTGCCTTGAGGGTCTTCGGATCTTTGCCATCCAAAACATCGATCAACATCCGGGCGACGCGGCTGCCTGCTTCCGATGCACTTTGCGAAAAGGTGGTAAGCGGCGGCTCCAGATAGTCACCAAAGGGCAGTCCGTCATAGCCGATAATCGTGACATCAGAACCGACGGTCAGACCATGTTTCCGGCAATATTGAATAGCGCCAATCGCAAGTGCGTCTGTCACGCACAACAAGGCGGTGGGCGGCAGATCGTTGCCCGCAAGAAGCCGTTCTGCCCCAGCAAGCCCGCCTTCTTCGTCAAGGTCCACGATCGTTTCAAGAGCGGGATCAAAAGGCACGCCCAGCGCCTCGAGACCGGCACGGTAGCCATCCCTCCGCTGGAGCGCGAAATTCAGCTCTAGCGATCCGCCTATGAATCCGATGCGGCTGTGTCCGAGGCTGTAGATATGCCGCACGCCATCAGCAAAAGTTTTTTCATTGTCGATGTCGAACCACGCATGGGTATCGGGAAGATGCGACCGGCCGTGCGTGACAAAGGGAAAGCCCTGTTCGCTCAAGAACGCAATACGCGGATCTTCAACTTCGGTTCTGGTGAGAATAAAACCATCGACCTTCCGCCGGGCAATAAGACGCTGAAGCGTCTCGATCATGTGATCCCGCGAGTGGGCGGTTGTCACCAGGAGATCAATCCCGAGTTCATCCAAAGCTCGTGCAATTCCATCGATAAACTCAGAAAGAAATGGATCAGCGCCATTGCCATGCCCAACGGGTATAACAATGCCGAGGGTATCCTGCCGGCCCCGTTTCAAGTTACGGGCAGTCGCCGACGGCTGGTAACCAAGATCCTTGACGGCTTTCAGGATGCGCTCGCGGGTGGCTTGGGAAATGTCGGTGTAGTTGTTGAGGACCCGCGAAACGGTTCCCTTCGCGACACCCACATGGCGCGCAACGTCGTCAATCGTCACTGACCCGCGGTGACCCGACATTTTTCCTCCCAAAGGCCGAGCGGCCCAAATTCTTTCTGCCTACGGCTCAGGTGATCGAAGGCGATTTATTTCAATTATGGTTCCAAAACCGATTTCGGAAGTCAACAAAATCGGTTTTGGAAACTCAAAAATTCGTTTTTGCAGAACGGGAAGGCTTTGGCAGATAAACGAAACTTCAATCGGAAAGGTTTCGGAACAGATCCAAACAGCGCCAGCTACGCCAGCTTGGCAGTGTTACCACGCACACTCTCCCCTGAGAGTATGCCTCTATCGGCAAATCAGAGGAGCACTCGCCCGCAGCTGGTCGACCAGTACTTCATACAAAACAATTAAGCCCGCGCAGAAAGGGCGCGGGCTCGATGTTGGCAAATCTGTAAAACAGGCCGTTAGAACGGTACACCCGAGACCAGAATGACATTCGCATAAGGTGTGCATTCGCCCGTGCGAATAACGGCACGCGCCTGCCTCGTCCGAGTTTTGAAATCCTCGTGAGGCACCCGGTCATGCTCGATCGGCTTGCCGGTTTCCGCGGCCCAATGGGCCAACCGAACTTCGATCTCGGTCGCGAGTTCCGCACTTGCCTCTTCGGCAAAAACAGCTTTCTCGACTACCAATTCACTCGTCAGAACATCCAGGACATCAAAGAAGCCGGGCACGCCAGGCGAAACAGCCAAGTCAATGACATCGACGCCTGGCGGCACCGGCAGACCAGCGTCTGCAACGACGATTTCATCCATGTGCCCGAGGGAGGCGATCAGCGTACTCATGTGCCGATTCAGCATCGGGGTCCGTTTCATGGGCGTTTCCTTCGCATCCTTTATCGGTCAAGTCAGGGAAACCAGCGCCTCGCAAAGCGGGACTGGATCGTAATAAGGATCTGATTTGCTGGATATCAGATCCAGCTGCAAAACGGTAATGCCAAGTTGCTCCACTGACCCGATATCATCTTCTTCCGTGCGTTGATCCGTTACGACAAAATTCAACAGCCGTTCGACCGGGCAATCGCTACCGGCATCTTTTCGAAGATAAGCAAGCAATGCCTGAACGCGATCCTCAAGCGTCATTCCGGGCGCTTCGGGATCATGACCCAAACTGGGCACATACACTTTGGGAACAGTGCGGCTGGCAACTGCTCGGCCAACACCCCGAGGCAAAAGGCTGGCAATCAGGCTTGTGTACAGGCTGCCGGGGGAATAGCAGATGAGATCCGCAGACTGCACCAAAGCCGTATTGCGCTCCGGGAACACGGACACCGCCGGTTCCCGTGTTTGCAAGCTTCTGTTCAGGAATATCTCCTCAATCGGCGACGTCAGTGGCGCTTGTTCTTTGCCTGTCAGAAGGTGCTGTCCGACGACAATGTCGCCGGTTTCGAGCTTGGCCGCCAGATGCAGATTGTCATCGGATACAGCCTTAACATGGCCGAGGACGCCAACCAGTTTTGCGACCAGAAAAATAATCGGTTCCAGCTGTTTGTTCTGGTTGAGATAGCCACCGGCGAGAATGAGATTGCCGATGCTTGCCCCCCGCAAATCAAACGTTGACGGGCTCTCCGCAAGAAAGGTCCGCAGCTGGTTTTGAATGAGTGTTCGCATCGGCTGCTCAACGACCGCAACGAGCGGGTGGATGCCGGCAATCATCGCCTCCAGCTCACCAGCCAATTCCTCTTGTCCGAATTCCTTGGAGAACCGATGCGTAAAGAGCCGGAACACATCAGGTTGACCGAGAACCGTTTCATCGGCGAGTGCCATCAAGCGGCTTCTGAGATCACCGATCGCCGGCATGTTGAAGGCAATCCGCAGCCCCTGTGAACTGCCTCCGGAATCAAAAGGCGTCACCAGGTGAATGGAATTGTGCGTGTACCTTTTCAGGCACCTTGAAACATCATTCAACGCGGAGCCACCACTGAAGAACAAAAGCCGCGGCCCCAGCTTTGGATTGGACAAAAACCGCGCAATACGGAATTGGTCCGGCATTCGCACTGCCCGGGTAATGGTGACTTCTGACACACAGCTTCCTTTGGCCTGATCTTCCGAGATGATTGCTGTCTTATTCCGCGACAATAGCAAAAAGGAGTTACCTCCCTATGACTTAGATACGGATTGAGTATCCAGATCCAGGGACGGACCATTCGGCACTGAAAACACTCAAGACAGCCTATCGGCAAGCAACGAAATCAGCGTTATTGGTTCACCGTGGAGTGAGAGATCGTTTGAAACCCAGACGACATCAAAACACAGTGTTGCAACACCTCTCACAGTCCAGCGATGTAAATTGCTCGAAAATCATTCACATTCGTCAGTGTTGGACCTGTCACGACCTGATCACCAATTGCTCTGAAAAACTCATGAGCATCATTCCGGTCAAGCGCGTCACTCATCGACACACCCCTCGCAGTGGCCCTGGAAGGGGTGTCAGGACCGATATTCGCGCCGGCCACTTCGGCTGCACCATCGACACCGTCTGTATCGCAAGCAATCGCACAGACACCCGCTGCGCCTTTGAGCGAATTTGCTAAAGCAAGTGCATATTCTGCATTGGGACCGCCGACCCCATCGCCGCGCCGCGTAACAGTCAATTCTCCACCCGACAACAGGATCAAAGGCCGCTCTGATGCTCCCCGCTCTTTTTGCCTTTGCAGGGCAAGGTCCGCATGTGTTGCGGCAACATCTCGCGCCTCACCTTCCAAGGCATCACCAAGGATCTCGACGTCGCATCCAGCCTCCTCTGCAAGGCTTCTCGCAGCTTCCAATGACTGCGACGGCGCGGCAAAAATAGTGTTTGTCACGCGGCCCAGACGTTCATGGTCTGGCGGCAAAACTCCGGTCTGCCCCGAAAGAACCTCAGATACCGAGCCTGGTACTTTAATATTCCATCGGGAAAGGATTTGACGGGCGTCTGCTGGAGTACTGCCATCCCCGACCGTTGGCCCGGACCCGATCTCAGCCGGGTCATCTCCTGGAACATCGGACAAAAGCAATGCCACCATCTTTGCCGGATAAGCAGCGGCCGCAAGCTGCCCCCCCTTCACCCGGCTCAGGTGCTTGCGAACAACGTTCATTTGGCCGATCGGCGCGCCGGATGCGAGCAGCGCCTGATTGACCGCCTGTTTCTCTTCAAGACTAATGGCTCCTGCCGGTGCGGTCAAAAGAGCCGATGCACCACCGGAAATGAGGGCAAGAACGCAATCATCCCCGTCAAGATTGGATAGCAACTCCAGCATGCGTTTCGTCGCGTCCTGTCCGGCCTTGTCCGGCACCGGGTGCGCAGCCTCGACAATCTCAATGCCCTTTGTGGGCCGCCCATAGCCGTAGCGGGTGATGATCAGCCCTTCACAAGGCCCCCAGTCTGCCTCTAAGGCCTCTGCCATTCGTGCGGACGCTTTTCCAGCACCGATCACAACAACCCTGCCATCAGGTTTTTCAGGCAAATGGCTCGCAAGGCTCTTCATTGGGTCTGCGACTTCGACCGCACGATCGAAAAGAGCACGTAACAACTCCTGGGGGCTGACGGCCATATTTTGTCTCCAAGACGAAAGGGTTTGGAGTTCTTTTGAGCGCAAAAGCCCGATAAATTGCAAGCTGTACTTGGCTCGAAAATGACCACTTCGGTCGCGCTGTCGCTTAAATCTCAGTGGAGTTCAGAGTTCCAGTCTCGTTTGAAAACGCCTGTTTCAGCGCCACAGACCCTCTCATCAAAGGAGTTTTCATGACCGTAGATCCAGTATTTCAATCTCCCGCCTTTGTGGGGGCCATTCGAAATCCGGAAGATCCTAATCACCTGATGGTCATCAAACCGGTCACGCGCAAGGTCCGCGTTTTTGCCGGCGAGACCCTTCTTGCAGACACAATAGACGCCCTTCGCGTTATTGAGGTCGGGCGCCGTATCTATGATCCGGTGATTTATGTCCCGGAGCAGGATCTCACCCTCGGCTTCACTCACCTGGACAAATCAACGCATTGCCCGATTAAGGGAGATGCGAGCTACATCACCTTTGACGGTGATGAGATCGGTTGGGTTTATAAAACTCCCTTGAAAATGAGCGTGCAGCTCGCAAACCACTTCGCATTTTGGCCAGACAAAGTGAGGTGTACTGAAGGTAACTAATGCGCAAGTTCCACCAGTAAGACCACTGACACCGCCTTTTTGCAGGCCAAAGCCGATCAGGCAGGACTTGGGCAAAAGAAATTGTCACCTGTTTGGCGGTGTGTTACCGACAGTGCTGTTGTCGGCACCTTGGCAATCTGCCGACAAGAACAGAAGAAATCTGCGCCGATTTCCTTCTCAAACACCGCCACATAAAAAGATGGCAGAATGCACTATCCGTTTCGTGATCAGTATCATCGCATAAGAAAACCATTGATGCGGCTGCGCGATTCACTTCTACCGGCACACCCGCGCGCCGATTTTCTGGAACCTTTGCTTGAACGGACAAAAGGCCCTTTCAGATTTGAAACAGATGCTCCAATGCCGGACCAAGCCAAAGCGTGGGCCGACGATCGGAAAGGCAAGATAGAGACGGAAGGTCTTTACAAGGCGAACGTTCCTTGTTCGGTTGATCCAAAGATCGGTGTGCTGTTTCACGATGGCCGTGTCCTTTGGGGAACCAGTGACTTGCCGGAACGCGAGCGCAGTCCACTCTTTCTAGCCCATAGAAAATCGGCGGCCCGCCATATTCCGGAAGCCATCCTGCTTCATCATGTGTTCGGAGATAACTACTTTCATTTTTTCATGTTCATCATGAACAAGGTTTGGCTTGTTGAGCAGTTCGGCTTGCCGCGTTCCATCCCTTTCCTTGTGAATGAAGCCTCGGCCAACACACCGTTCTTTCGTCAGGCTGAAGCCATGGGCGCGTTTTTTGGACGCAATGTCATCATCCAAGGACGACGTGAGATCGTGAAAGTCGACCAGCCTTACCTGGCGCTTCCGTTTTTCTGCGACGGCGAAACGATGACGTGGACGGCGGATGTGTTCAGGGGGGACACGTCGAACAAAACTGCAAAACCCGTCTTCGCTATCAGGAGCAGCACGGCCCCAAACGGCCGCCTGTTCCGGAACCAGAAAGAGGTGTCCCGCCTTGCCGAGAGTACTGGCTTCGAGGTTCTGGATCCGGCGACGATGAGTTTGAAAGAGCAAGCGATCCGGTTTGTGCAGGCTCCTGTCATTGCCGGTGCTCACGGGGCAGCCTTGACCAATATGATTTTCCGCGCAGGAAAACCGACAGGCATAATCGAGCTCTTCAGTCCGAGCATGGGCTCTCCGCATTATGCAATGATGGCTCGCGAGTTTGGCTTCTGCTATCGCTCGACGCTCACGAAGAACCCGGAAGGCCGGACGTTTACCGCCAGCACTGAAGTCGATCTGGTCGAACTGGAAAAAATGTTCGACGACATGCTGGCACAGGTTCAAACATAAGAAATCATAGTCCAGATACACTGGCGCTTGCTGCACTTAACCCCGTGCGGGGTCACCTGAAAAGAAATGTAAACCAATCTGATGGCGTCACCGCAAGACCTCTCGACCGTCACACGTTTGATCGTGACCTTTAACAGCGCGGACGTGCTTGAGTACTCACGTATCCCGGCGCACGAGCTTGCGACACTCGCTGTCGACAATGCCAGCAGTGATAACACACCCACCGAGGCTCAAACTCTTGGCTATGATGTACTGAACCTCGAACAGAACGTCGGATACGCCAACGCGATCATGGCCGGCCTTGAAAAAATCGAGACCGAATTCGCACTGATCGCCAATCCTGATGTGCAGATTTCAACAAAGGCCGTGCAAGCACTCTTGGACGCAGCTGCACGAAACTCTGATTGCAGTCTTTTCATTCCGAGAATCTTCAAGCCGGACGGCAGCGAGTTCTTTCGCTACGAAACCAGGTTTGATCCGCGTGTGCGAGACCGCGTTCCCCCATCAACAGATCAGAACGTGGATACCGTCAGCGGCGCAGTATTGCTGGTGCGGAGAAAGCCATTCATTCAATACGGCGGCTTCGACACGAATATCTTTTTGTATTTTGAAGATGATGAACTTTCGCTGCGATTTCGAAAACTCAATCAACCCATGCGCTTTGTGGCTGACGCCAGCGCCAAGCATATTGGAGATGGGTCTTCAGGAAATACCGTCTCGGCCAACCGGATCAAGGACATTTCCTTCGGCTGGTCGTGGGGCTATTTGATGGACAAAATGCAGCTTGGAAACCGCTGGATTACGTTTTTCAAAATTCTCGGCAAACTGCTGGTTTATGTTGCCAGCTTCCGGTCAGGCAAAGCGCGGCGGCAAATAGGCATAGCCAACGGTTTTCTCAAGAACCTCGCGGGTCAAACCGCGCCATTCTTGAGAAATTCCAAATAGGTTCTATGTCGACTAAAAAAGTCCTGAGATCAGGCGACCGCGCGGGCCAGAGCACACTGTGACCAAAGGTCGTTGATCGCATTGACAAGACGGTCAATGTCATCTGCCGTGTGCAATGGCGTCGGGGTAAAGCGCAGCCGTTCCGTGCCGACCGGCACGGTTGGATAGTTGATCGGCTGAACGTAAATGCCATAGGTATCCAGCAAGATGTCCGAGATCCACTTGCACTTCTTCGCATCACCCACCATCACCGGGACGATATGGCTCGGGTTGTCCATGTGCGGGATGCCGCTTTTGTCCAGCGCTGCGCGAACTTGAGCCACCCTGTCTTTGTGCGCCTTGCGTTCAAACGGGCTGGCTTTCAGGTGTTTGATCGAAGCAGCGGCGCCGGCCGCAAGGGCCGGCGGCAAAGCCGTTGTAAAAATGAAGCCGGATGCAAACGAGCGAATGAAATCAACCACGGTCTTGGAACCGGTGATGTAACCACCCATGACACCGAAAGCCTTGCCGAGGGTGCCCTCGATGATGGTCAACCGGTCCATGAGGCCTTCTTGTTCGGCAACACCACCTCCGCGCGGGCCGTACATGCCGACGGCATGAACTTCATCAAGGTAGGTCATGGCGCCGAACCTGTCGGCGACGTCGCAGATTTCCTTGATCGGAGCGATATCACCATCCATGGAATAGACGCTCTCGAATGCCACAAGCTTCGGTGCATTCGGGTCATCAGCTGCCATCAGACGCTCAAGGTCGGCGACATCATTGTGCTTGAAGATCCGCTTTTCGCAACGGGCGTGGCGAATGCCTTCGATCATAGACGCATGATTAAGAGCGTCGGAATAGACGATCATTCCTGGAACTTCTGATGCCAGCGTTCCGAGCGCTGCCCAGTTCGACACATAGCCTGATGTGAAAATTAGCGCCGCGTCCTTTGCATGAAGGTCCGCCAGCTCTTTTTCCAACAAGACGTGATAGTGATTGGTGCCGGAAATGTTTCGGGTCCCACCTGCGCCAGCGCCGCACTTTGAAAGCACGTCCTGCATGGCGTTTGTCACCTTCTCGTGCTGCCCCATGCCAAGGTAGTCATTTGAGCACCAGACGGTCACTTCTTGGGTTGACCCATCTTCGCGGTAACGCGTTGCCTTCGGGAAATCGCCTGAATGCCGCTCCAAATCCGCAAATACGCGGTAATTGCCATTATCATGGAGTTTGCTCAGTCGATCTTCCAGGTACGCATTCACGTCCATGGTGCGGCTCCCTCAATCCGCCAGGTCCAGCCCGGCTGCTCATTCATTTCCACAACAGCCTGCGTCTGGGCTGCGCGTTCGCTCTTCAAAAAGGCGATCCGGCTCGTTTAGGCCAGAGCCTCACCTTATATTCATTCAAAACTAAATATCAAACTTAGTTCCATGACAAAAATCAAAAACGGCTCTGCGGCGATACGCCATAGGCCGAAGATCGCCGACGAGCCCAACCCACGTATGCATGCTCCCTGAGATTATCGCTTGCAGATCACCGCAAAACATGAATACTGGTTCATGTTTGAAGAAACTGGAATTGATCCATGGGAACTACCGCCGCACCGAACAAGCACGCGTCCGCGAAAACGAGCGCAAAAGCTGCGACACCGCAGCCTAAAACGGCACGCGGTGAAGCTACAAGGCGCGCCATACTGGCGGCAGCAGAACGGGTCATTGGAGAAAAGGGATACAACGACGCTTCCATCGGTCACATTACCAGCGAGGCTGGTGTCGCCCAAGGCACCTTTTACATCTATTTCAAAACCAAGGAGCAGGTCTTCTCGGAACTGGTCTTGGAAATGGGCCGGCTCGTCCGTCACTCGATTTCCGAATCGACGTCAACGCTGACGGACCACCTGGATGTCGAAAAGGCCGGCCTGACCGCGTTCTTGAGGTTCGTGCGAGCCCATCCAAACCTTTATAAGATCGTTCAGGAAGCCCTGTTCGTTGATCCAGCCGCATACCGCGAGTACTACGCGAAATTCGCTTCCGGATATCGGGTTGGCCTGACAGCCGCAGTCAAAAAGGGGCAAATTTCTGAGGGTGATGCGGAAACGCGGGCGTGGGCTCTGATGGGAATTGCCCGCGCGCTCGGAGAGCAACTGGTGGTCTTCAATACTCAGAAAACCATTCCCGAGCTTGTCGACAGCGCCCATGATTTGATCGCCAACGGCCTGAAGCCATGACACTGGTTGATACCGAGCACAAAGATGGTGCCATATGGCTCTATCTGAACCGGCCTGCGCGCCACAACGCACTAACTCAGCCGCTGTTGGAAGAGCTTTTTACAGCAATTAAACTGGCTGAAGCAAAGAAACCTACGGCGCTCGTGCTCTCTGCAAGAGGCCGCAGTTTTTCGACCGGCGGAGATATCGGCGGTTTTCTCGACCAGGCAGGATCACAAGACCGGCTGCTGTCCTACGCGGATCAGCTGGTTGGCGCCCTGCATGATGTGATCCTGTCTCTTCTTGCTTTTCCATCACCGGTTCTGGCAGCCGTGAACGGCCCTGTTACCGGAGGTTCAACCGGCTTGGTGCTGACGGCAGACATGGTCGCGCTGTCGAACACCGCATTCATTCAGCCATACTATTCTGAAGTCGGTTTTGCCCCGGATGGCGGTTGGACAGCTTTGCTGCCCGAAAAAATCGGCACCGCCAAAGCACTGGAAATTCAGTACCTCAACACGCGGATCTCGGCAGACGAGGCACAGCGTTTCGGACTGGCGACCCACGTTTGCGCCTCATCCGATATTGAACAGAAGATAGCAGAATGGGTCACCGGGATTTCCTGCCGATTTGCGCAGACCCATATCGCGACGCGTCAAAACGTTTGGGATGAACCGCGCCGGCAACAGGTGAAGGAGCGGCTTGATCGGGAAAAGGCACGATTCCTCGACCTGATCTCCAGACCGGAAACGCTCGCCGGCATGCAAGAATTTACAAAACAAAGCGCCTGAGCATCAGCACTAGAGCTGACCAGGATCCAAGTGTTGGGAGGACACATGGAGTTCTTGACCGATATGGCCGCCAAGCGGGCGGAACTAACACCTGACGCTGTGGCCTTCGCAGATTATGACACGGGGCTTCTTTATACATTTGCCGATATCAATGTCCGGGCAAATCAGCTGGCAAACCGGCTGATCGAAGGTGGTCTGTCTCACGGAGACCGGATGGCCGTGCTTTGTCACAATCATCCTGATTTCTTTGTTCTGCTGTTTGCCGCTCAGAAGTCCGGAGTATTGTTGGTGCCGCTCAACTGGCGTCAGCCCGTGGCCGAGCTCGAGCCCATTTTGCAAGCCTCCCGGTCCAAGGTCCTGTTTCACGACGAGGCGTTCACCGAGGCCGCAAAATTACTTGCAGCAGAAACTGGTCTGGAGCTGGTTCCGATCGGCGCGATTGATGGTGGCAAGAGCGCGCTCAACCTATACCTTGAGGGCTCCACACTTTCCGCGCCCAACACTGCCGGCATCAAGGCAAGTACGCCTTGGTATCTGCTTTACACGTCTGGCACGACCGGAATGCCCAAAGCGGTTATCCAAACTGCCGGCATGGCCACTGCCAACATGATCAACTACTGCCAGGCGACCGGCCTCAGCACGCACGAAACTGGCGTCAACTTCCTGCCGCTGTTTCATACGGCCGGGATCAATCTGCCGACCTTGCCGATTTTTTTGAACGGCGGGTCTTCGACGGTGCTGCGCAAGTTTGACCCCGATGTGGTGCTGGATTTGGTCAATGCGGGCAAGGTCACCGCATTCTTCGGCGTTCCAGCGATTTACCAGGCTCTCGCACTCTCCAACACCCTCAGCACAACGGATTTTTCAAAAGTCCGCTCACTGGGCTGCGGCGGCGCACCTGTTCCAAAACACCTTCTGGTCGACTTCCAAAAACGTGGTGTCACGATCTGCAACGGCATGGGCATGACGGAAACCGGTCCAACCGTCTTCCTGATGGACAAGGACAATGCTGCCGACAAGATCGGCTCCGTGGGCAAGGCCCAGATTATGACCGATGTTCGCCTGCAGTCTTCTGATGGCGCAGTCATTAACGGTGCGGGCGAAGGCGAGGTTCAGTTTCGCGGTCCCAATATTACACCCGGCTACATGGACAACAAGGAAGCAACCCTTGCGACCTTCACCGTCGATGGCTGGCTGAAGTCAGGTGACATCGCCCGCAGGGATGAAGACGGCTATTACTACATCGTCGACCGGATCAAGGACATGTACATCTCCGGCGGCGAAAACGTTTACCCTGCTGAGGTCGAAAAGGTTCTGGACGCTCACCCGGCCATTCTGGAAGCTGTCGTAATCGGCGTTCCGGACGAAAAATGGGGCGAAGTTGGCGCAGCGTTCCTGGTACCGCGCCCTGGCGAAGAGATCGACACAGCAACTCTGCCCGGCTGGTGCCGGGATCATCTTGCCCCTTACAAGATCCCGAAAACCTTTACCGTTTCTGACGATTTGCCGCGCACGGCTGCCGGCAAGGTCCGCAAAAACATTCTCAAAGACAGTTTGCTTCAAAAATTGCCCGAGGAGGCCTGAACGATGAGCCTGATTGACGAAGCACCGGTAACGGCAACATTCACCTGGACGCCAACCCAGGCCGAATTCGATGCCTTCGCCAAGCTCTCCGGTGACGACAACCCGATCCATGTTGATCCGGAGTTTTCGGCGCGTACGCGGTTCGGCAGAACGGTCTCACACGGCATGCTGCTCTATACCCGCGTATTCGGGTATTTGCAGGAGCTCTACCCGGAGCGCGCGCACGCGGTGCAAAATCTGATGTTCCCCAACCCGTCCTATGCCGGTGAAGAACTGACGCTGCGGTTTTCCGAAACTGCCAGCATACCTGGAGCGATCCGGATTGAAATCTCAAGAACATCAGATGGGGCTGTCACCCTGTCCGGAAGCTGCGAACTGACGGAGGCGCGTGATGTTTGAAGTCGGTCAACGCGACGAGATCAAACGGTCCTACACGGTTACCGATATGGCCGATTTTGCAGCCCTTGCAGGCCCAAAAGCAATGGCACCCGAGACAGTTCCCGGCCCTCTGATCGGCGGTCTGTTTTCCTATCTTCTCGGCGTTAAACTGCCTGGACGGGGCACGAATTATCTCAAGCAGAGCCTGGAGTTCTTGACGCCCGCGCCGATTGGTGAAGAACTCACCGCATCCGTCACCATTACCCGCCTGCGCCCTGAAAAGCATTTGGTAGACCTTGAAACCGTTTGCGAGACCGCCGACGGCACCCGCATCTGCCAAGGCCGCGCCCTGGTCTATGTCGAGGATGTGGGCAAGGAGTGATTGCTACTATTCACTCCGTGATGCCAGGACTTTGCCGCAAGCAGTCTGGCTGCGAGTTCAGACTTTACCATAGCCGATGCGGATTGGTTGATTGGATCACCGCATAGGTCGGGGGTGACCGCTGACGGGAAGCAACGTCTTTGCTACAATCACGAACATCACCCCGGACACGGTCCGGGGCCTTACTCGTTTCCAGAGCGCCGGGGAAAAAGCGGAGCCAAAGTCTCCCCACCGGCATCATCCCCGTGCCATGCGGAGATGACCGCTGATGCCGCGTTACCGGGTCACCTCACCAAGAACCAAAGCCTTGAACTTCTCCGGTTCTTCCAGATGCGGCGCGTGGCCGGAGTGGTCGAAGAGGGTGAGCTGAAAGTCCGGGACGTTTTCGCAATGCCACTTATGGACATCCGGACTGTAAAGCTGACTTTTTGCCCCGGCCGCCAGATGAAACGGGACGGGAAAGGCCCTGAGCAGGTCCCGGAAATCGAGGGCTGTCAGAGACATCCACATGTCCTTGAGCCAGATCGGATTGGCTTTTGCGATTTCCCTGCTGGCATAGTCCAGCAAGCCCGGGCACGGTTCGCTGTCAGCTGCAAACATGCGCCGTGCGATCCGGCGCGGCAGGCGCTGCCAGTCGGCGGTGATCGTGTTGATGAAAAGGGCGTTCTGACCGGCCGTCAAACCGCTCCGCGTCCCGTTTTGCCAGTTTTCATCGTTCAGAACCTTCGGCGACATGTCGATGGCAATGACCGAGCCGATCCTCGCCGCGCCGTGCCGCTCGATAAGCGCATAGGAAACGAGTGCTCCCATGGACCAGCCGCACAAGACAACGTCTTGAAGATCCTGTTCATTCAAGTAGACGTTGATGGCGTCTGCCGCAGCCTCAATCGTGCGCGGTAAACGATCCCCCGTTGCCCCATGCCCGGGAAGATCCGGAACTATGCAACGGGCATGGTCTTTCAAGTCCGCAACCTGGCGATCGAAGAACATGCCGGGGCAGGACCAGCCATGAACAAAAACAATCGGCCGGCCGGCACCCTCGTCGCGAATGTAAAGTGCTGATGCCGTCACGTACGCCCTGCCCTCAAGCGCCCCACAATTCCGGACGGGAAGAAATAGACGGACAGAATGAACAAAACGCCGAGCCACAGCAACCATCGTTCTGGCGCGACGAGTGTGGAGACAAGCGGAAGCGCACTGGTGGCCTCTGCAGCGACACCCATGAGGTTCTGCAAATAGGTCTGCGCCAGGATGAAGATCGTGGCTCCAATGACGGCCCCATAGAGCGTTCCCATGCCACCGATCACAACCATCAGCAGGATGTCGATCATGATTTCCATCGACAACGTCGTCGCCGGGCCTGTGTACCGCAACCAGATTGCGAGCAACGATCCCGCCAGCGCCGCCATGACTGCCGACAGGACCGTTGCGGTGGTCCGGTACCAGACGACACGATAGCCGATGGCTTCCGCCCGGAAGGCATTGTCTCGCACGGCTTTGAGCGTCCGGCCAAAAGGTGAATTCACGATCCGCAGCATGGTCAAAAAGAGGATCAGCGAGGCGAAGAAGACAAGATAATAGAGCAGCAGCTTGCCATTGATGCGCACGTCGAAAATCTTTTCATCGACAAGTTTGAAGGCCGGCTTGAACTCACGCGGGATGCTGTAGTTCAAACCGTCTTCACCGCCGGTGAGCCACGAAAGTTGCGACACCAGAACGGCGAAGGCGCTGGCAACGGCAAGGGTGACCATGGCGAAGAAGATGGCCTTGACCCGCAAGGAAAACAGCCCGATCGCGAGCGCGAACACCGCTGCGGCGATGGCCCCAGCAGCCGTGCCCCAGATCATGGACCCGTAGGTCGGGCCGGTCGTCGACAAGGCCAGTGCCGTGCCGTAGGCACCGATCCCGAAAAACATGGTGTGCGCGAAGGAGACGATGCCGGCATAACCCAGAAGCAGGTCATAACTTGCCACCAGAACGATGAAGATGCAGATCTTTGCCGCCGTTTCCAGGGAGCGGGTGCCGGGGAACAGGAACGGCGCAAAGGCCAGCGAAATCAGGATGACAAGCAGAAGCACTGCAAGCAGACCGCTGCGCGGCGTATCGCCTGAAAGAAGTTTGATCAGCATCTGCAGTTCCTCACTTCGCCTTGACGACGGGATAAAGCCCCTGCGGTCGCCACATGAGCACCGCCACCATCAACGCGATGGTTGAAATGAGCGCGACCTTTGGCGCCAGGAAGGCCGTGTAGTTGGCCAGCAACCCGACAAGCAGCGCGCCAATGAAACAGCCTTCAACGGACCCTAGACCGCCGATGATCACCACGATGAAAACAAGCACCATGATTTCAGAGCCCATATGCGCGGTGATGGTCTCCTGGTAGAGGCCCCACATGACACCGCCAAGACCTGCGAGCGCGGAGCCCGTCATGAAGACGATCAGGAACAAGCGCCGGATCCGGTAGCCGAGCGACTCGACCATCTCACCGTTTTCAACACCGGCGCGGACAAGCAGGCCAATCTTCGTGTTCTTCAAGATGTGGCGCATGCCGAGAAACAACGCGAGGCCGATGGCAACCGCGACGAGGCGGTACTTCTCAATGGCCGCATCGCCAAGGACAATCGAGCCCTGCAGCGCTTCGGGCCGCGACAGGTGCATCTCGTCCGGCCCCCAGACGACGTGGATCATCTGCTGGGCCACGATCAATCCGCCCATGGTGACAAGGATCTGTTTGAGGTGTTCACCGTAAACGGGTTTCACAATTACCCGTTCGAAGGCATAGCCGAGACCGCCGGTGATCAGCATCGCGGAAAGAATGGCCACCAGTAGAGCGCTGAGGTTGAGGAGCACGCTGGGTGAGGCGGTCCAGCCGGCGAGCCATGCAAGGACAGTAAATCCGACAAAGGCACCGACGGTGACAAACGCCCCGTGACCGAAATTGATCACGTCCATCAGGCCGAAAACGACGGTCAGTCCAGACGCCATGATGAATATCATCATGCCCATCGCAAGACCGGCCACGGTCAGGGTCAGCCAGGTGGACGGGTTGCCGATCGCCAGCAGACCGGCCAGCGCCAGAATCGGAACAAGCAGGACCGGCAGCTTGTGCAACAGCTGCTCAGCGGCTGGAACCTTCTCGATGCGCGGTTTGATCGTCGTGTCGCTCATTGGTGCGCCTCCAGGCTCAATCCCATCAATCGTTCCTGCATGTCCGCATTGGCGGCCAATACCGCCATGTCTCCGGAGTGAATGATCCGGCCATCATCCATGACAGCGACGGTGTCACCGATGCTCGAGGCCATGGAGAAATTCTGTTCCACCAGCAAGATTGTGGTGTCGGTGTTCTTCAGCTCGCGCAAGGCATCTGTCATCGCATTGATGATTGCTGGCGCAAGTCCTTTGGTCGGCTCATCGATCAGGATCAGGCGGCGCGGCTCAATGATGGCGCGGGCGACAGACAGCATCTGCTTCTGCCCGCCCGAGAGCGTTCCGGCGGACGAATTCCAGAAACTGCCGATCGGGGGAAACAGCTCCTTGATCCAGGACAGCCGCTTAGGGTCCATTGTCCCATTCGCCGCAGCCAGGATCATGTTCTCCTCCACCGTCAGATCGGTGAAGATCCCCATGTCTTCGGGAACAAAGGCAATGCCCCGGCCCGCGATCGCCGGTGTGTCCAGCTTCGTGATGTCGTGATCGTCGAAATGGATCTCACCCTGACTGGCCGTCCAGAGCCCCATGATGGTGCGCAAGGTCGTGGTCTTGCCAGCGCCGTTGCGGCCGAGCAGAACGGTGACACCGCCTTCGGGGACAGTCAGGTCAACACCCTGGAGGATATGATAGGGACCGATATGCGTGTGCACATCAGACAGGGACAAAAGCGTGTCTGTCATCATGCGGCCTCCGGTGTCTTGCCAAGATAGGCTTCCTGCACCACCGGCAGGGCAATCACTTCTGCAGGGTCGCCATCCGCCACCAGCGCACCGTTGTGCAGGACGATAATCCGGTCGGCGAGGGAGCGAATGACATCCATCTTGTGTTCAACAAGCAGGATGGTCCGATCCATATCGGCCTTCAGCTTGCCGATTAACTCCAGGATGATCGGGACTTCATCAACACTCATCCCCGCTGTCGGCTCATCAAACATTAGAACCTGCGGCCCAAGGGCGATCAGCATGGCGACTTCCAGCTTCCGCTGATCACCATGCGGCAGAGCCGATACGGTCTGATCGGCCTGATCAATCAGCCGGACCTCGTTCAGCACATGATCTGCGCGCTCGATGAGTTCGATATGACTTTCGGCAATGGAAAACAGATCGAAGCCCTGGCGCGCCTTGGCCTGCGCCACCAGACGTACATTTTCGCGAACGGTCAGCGTTGGAAACAAGTTGGTCAGCTGAAACGCCCGACCGATGCCCTTGTCCGTCCGCTCGGGAACCGACATCCGTGTGATGTTCTCACCATTCAGAAGCACCGTACCGCTGGTCGCATTGAGCTGCCCGGACATCAGATTGAAATAGGTGGTCTTGCCCGCTCCATTCGGCCCGACGATGGCGGTTAAAGTGCCACGGTCAAAGGCACAAGACACACGATCGACAGCAACGTGCCCGCCGAAGCGAATGGTTAGGTCTTTCGTTTCGAGAATGGGATGTTCTTTGGTCACGGTTCGAGGACTTCCGAGCTCAAGGACAAAAGGATCAGATCAACTGAAACGCTTGGGTTTCAGCCATTAAAACTCTAGCGGGGAAAGAAAGGAAACAGGGATCAAGGCAGGCTGCAACCCGCCTTGATCCGATAAGATCACTGGTTGCGGATCGGAATGTTCATGTCCTCGATCGTCAGCTCGCGGACCAGCTCCGGAATGCCCCATTCGACGTCCGGATCCACCTTGATCTTGAAGTGGTACATGGACTGCAGCGCCTGATGGTCTTCCGGGCGAAACATCATCTTGCCCTTCGGCGTTTCGAATTCCATGCCTTCCATTGCCGCAATCAGCTCTTCGGTGTCGGTAGATCCGGCCTTCTTGATTGCTTCGACGATTGCAAGGCCAGCTGTCATGCCGCCGGCGGTGAAGAAATCCGGCGGCGAGTTGAAACGCTTCTGGTGCTCGGCCACCAGCCAGTCATTCACCGGGTTTTGCGGGATCTCATGGTAGTAATAGGTCGCACCTTCCATGCCCGGAAGTTCCTTATAGGCTTTCATGGCCGCCAGGATGTTGCCACCCGTTGCGATCTCAACCCCGAAGCGCTCCGGCTCCATCGCCTTGATCTTGGAGATCGGGTTGCCGCCCCCGGCCCAGATGACGAATAGGAATTTACGGCCCGGCTCGTCTTTCAAGGCATCAAAGATCCGCTGTGCATTGGCGGTAAAGTCCTTGGTATCGGTCGGAGCATATTCTTCAAAGACCAGATTAGCGCCGCTGCCCTCAAGGGCCTCCTTGAACGCTGCAACGCCATCACGGCCGAAGGCATAGTCTTGTGCAAGGGTTGCGATGGAGACGCCTTCCTGACCAAGAGCAACCGCATTGGCAATTGCATCCTGGGACGAATTCCGGGAAGTCCGGAAGATATAGCGGTTCCAGTTCGCACCAGTAATGGAATCGGCAACGGCCGGTTCCACGATCAGGATCTTCTCGTACTCTTCAGCAACCGGCAGCATGGCAAGCGCTACACCGGAGGACACCGGGCCAACAGCGATATCCACCTCATCATCGCCATAAGCTTCCGCCAGTGCCCCCTTGGCAATATCCGGCTTCAGCTGGGTGTCTTTTTCGATCACCACGATCTTGCGGCCATCGATTTCCATAGTCCCGTCAGTGGCGTACTCAAGACCCATCATAAGCCCTGTATGCGACTGCTTCGCATAGGCCTCAAGAGCCCCGGTCTTGCCGTAAACATGGGCGATTTTGATGTCCTCGGCCGCCGCACCAAAGGTGCTGGCCGCCAGTAGTCCGAGCCCGGCCGCAAGCGGAGCGGCCCAGCGTGAAACACGGATCGTCATAAAAATTTCCTCCCGTTTGCGCAGTATCGGACACCAAACGGGGCCGGCGCTAGTCTCACAGCCAGTTTGTGAAGGTCCGTCCTGCGGCTGCAATATATGAAACCTGAATCAGTATTCATGTCAAGAACCAATCCCGAGAACAAAGCCTCTTGCAGGGTCTCTTGGACCTCTTTCCGTATCGGCAGGTAGGCAGATGAGAAAGACGCATTCGCGCGTTTTTTATTTAAACAAAAATGTTTGATAATTGTCCTGGTTACCGCAATGCGACGGAGCAAAAATGTCGGCTCTCAAACTTACAAACCCATTCCGTATCTTCGCAAGGCTTCGCGAACTGCGGGACGAAGAACGCAAACAAGCACAGTCCAACCTGTTTTTGTCTCAGGCGCTTGAAAAGGAGAAAATGGAGGGCCACCGCCTTGCCGTCATTGCCCGAACGGTCGCGCTTGGTCTGGTCATTCTCCTGATCCCTTTTTTGAACCCCACGCTCAGTGCCCTTTATTACCAGGCTTGGGTCTTGGTTTTCATTGCACTTGGATGGTTGCAACTCCGCCTGGCGAGCGTCGGATACTCCAGAGCGGAACTCCTGCTGATTTTCCTGGACCTTTTTCTGCTCACCGCACTCTTTACGACAGCCAATCCTTTCGTAAGCGAGGACATACCGACCGCAATCACCTACCGCTTCGACAATTTCATCTATTTCTTCATCATTCTGGCCGTTGGCACGCTTGCCTATTCATGGCGCACGGTTTGGGCAATCGGGACTTGGGTTGCCATTCTCTGGATGCTCGGCATGATCCGTGTCTCATTGTTCGGCCACG
This sequence comes from Roseibium sp., assembly GCF_965276855.1. GTDB lineage: Bacteria > Pseudomonadota > Alphaproteobacteria > Rhizobiales > Stappiaceae > Roseibium. Next base: position 3,402,093 of record NZ_OZ255700.1, on the reverse strand, counting down.
AGGTTCCAGAGCTCGGCGCCTTGGCTGCTCAAGCTTTTGCATCCAATCCGATAGTGGCGGGTGAACTGGATCCAAACAGCGTGCAGCCCGGTGTCAGGATCCAGGAAATCGTCGTCTTCTTTATGGTCGCGGCGATATTGGCATTGAAAGGATGGCGGTCAAACCAGCTTCTCATGCGCCAGGCGGACATAGCAGCAGAACGGGCCAATCTGTCTCGTTATTTTCCTTCGAGTCTGGTGGATGTTCTAGCCTCTTCAGACCGCGATATCGGCGCTGTCCGAACACAGGACGTCGCTGTTCTTTTCACGGATATCGTTGGCTTTACCGAATTCGCCGAACGGCACAAACCTGAACAGGTGATGACCTTGCTCAGGCAGTACCATGCCATGGTTGAGCGGGTAATATTCCAGAATGGAGGCACACTCGACAAGTATCTTGGCGACGGGGTGATGGCGACCTTTGGCACGCCTGAAACAAAGCCCGGAGACGCTGCAAATGCGCTCAAGGCAGCAACCCAGCTTCTCGAAGAAAACGAAGCCTTCAACAAAGGACAGGCGGACCTTGGCCTGGACCCGATCCAGATTTCGGTTGGAGTTCATTTTGGCCCGGTGATCTTAGGGGATATCGGACCGTCACGCCGGCTGGAGTTTGCCGTCGTTGGTGACACAGTGAATGTTGCAAGCCGGCTTGAGGCAGCCACTCGCGACCTTGGATGCAGATGCGTGGTGAGCGAAGACCTGATTAAGAAAGCAGGATATTCTGAGGATACCCCGCAGCCCAATCTCGCAGACTTCTCTGAACAACAGTCCGTAAAACTGCGCGGACGCAAGACCTCGATAAACGTCTGCACACTGTGAACGAAGGATCCGCCAAAACAACAGGCTTCATTCCCACTTAAACAATTCTATGTACCTGTAGAAATCGATAGGGAGTTTGCGGTGGTTTTTCAAAGGCGCCTAAGAAAAATCATATTCACTCTTGCGCCGGGGCTGATGTTCACTCCCCTGGCGTTGGGTATCTGTCTTGTTGCGCTGACACTGACAAATTCGGATGCAAAGGCGGAGGAGCCTTTTCCAAACCTTCAAATTCTCACCGAAGAATGGTCCCCATTTCAGTACACTGAAAACGGAGAGCTCAAGGGCAAGACCGTTAGGCTGCTTACTGCGATATTGAAAGAAGCCGGATCAGAATTAGGGCCTGAAGATGTCCAGGTGCTGCCGTGGGCACGGGCGTATCTGAAGGTCCAACGCGAACCAAATACCGTTTTGTTTTCAACAACCCGAACACCAGAACGCGAAAACCTTTTCAAATGGGTTGGTCCGATTCTTAAAAACGACACCTATTTCATTGGCAAGAAAGACCGCCGCTACGACATCCAGAAATCAAGTGACCTTCATGGACACAGGGTTGGAGTCATCATTGGCGACGCCAGTGCAATGTTTGCAAGACGTCATGCGATTCCAGAACAAAATCTGACATTCAACAGTCGCGCAGACATAAATATGAAAATGCTGGAAGCTGACAGGATTGATTTCGTTGTCACGGGCTGGACTGCATTCGAAGTCGAAGCGAAAAATGCGGGAGCCGACTTGGGAAATTACGAAAGGACATTCCTGGCCGACAGCTCGCATGTCAGCTTTGCCTTCAATCTGAATACACCGGACGATATCGTTGACAGGTTTGACGCAGCCTATAAGACCGTTGTTGCCACGGGGGCATTCGATAACCTGATTGGTCCGGAAAAGGGTGAGCTGAATTAGGCTCAACGATTCCCGCCGCTCTAACTGCCGAGCTCATTGTTTCTATTCTTGAGATCCATCGCTTTTGCGCTGGTAGGGGCTCGACTTCATCAGCGCGAAAGAGACGCAAACGACCTGTTCGTTCGTTGAAAGCAGTTCAAGCGGCTTCGCCCTCGACCAGCTGCTTCAAAATAGCTGCATAGTTGTCAACGCCTTGGGCGCCGGTGATTAGGTGCCGCCGGTCGAACACAACGGCCGGAACACCTTGAATCCCATTTTGTATCCAAAACTTCTCTTCTTGTTTCACCGGACCGGCGTACCGCCCATCTTCCAGGACCTTCTGCGCCTCAGTTTCATCCAGCCCAACACTGCCGGCAATCTTTACCAGAACAGCATTGTCGTTCAGATCTTTCCCGTCCCGGAAGTAAGCTTCAAAAAGTGCCATTTTCAAAGGGTGTTCCTGTCCCTGCGGGCCGGCCCAATGAATGAGCTGATGCGCCTTGAACGTATTGACCATTCGGCTCTCATCGGAAAACTGGAATTCAAATCCGAGCTCCTTGCCGAGCTCTGTCAATCTGTCGCGTGCAGCCTGTGACTGCTCAGCGGTCGAGCCGTATTTCCGCATGATGTGCTCACGCAGGTTTTCACCATCCCCCGCCATATCCGGGTTGAGTTCAAACGGGTGCCACTTGATGGCAACAGAAACCCCGGTTTTTTCGATCGCTTGTTCCAGTTGCTTGAAACCGACGATGCACCAAGGGCATACAACATCGGACACGATGTCGATCTGGAGCAGTTCTTCCATGTCGAGATCTGTCATGTCGGTCATTGGCTTGGTCCTTTCTGCCCCGTGCACAGCGGGTATTCAAAGTGTGGCATCGCCCTTTGGCGGCGGGTTCCAACCCCGCTCCGTGCGCTCATGTTTTTCATCACCGTGATCAGTCCGCATGATTTCAAACAGAGTTTGCGAGTGCGCGCGCATCGCATCAATATAAGACTTGTCGACGCCGCCGTCGTTATAGTTTTCCCGAAGGTCGTCCAGCATCGCACGATCGTGATGCCAAAAGTCCTTCGCTTTGCTGCGCGCCCGAAACGGGTGCATGCCAAGATCGATTAGGGCGCGGCGCCCCATTGTCATCGCGCCTTCAAAGACTTCACGTTCGGCATGATGGGCCCCCGCTTGTTCGAGTTCGTAGACATGGTGGCGGTCCCGTGCTCGCGCAAGGATCCGCACTTTCGGGTATGTCTTCGCAACATGCTCAACAACCATTGTCTGCTTTTCCCGGTCATCCAATGCCGCAATGAAGAGGTCTGCATCTTGCAAACCAGCTCCGTGCAGCAAATCCGGCCGCGTTGCATCACCATAAAAGGTCTTCAGGCCGACTTTCCCAAGATTTTCAACCGTTTGCGGATCGTGATCAAGGATCACGACATCATAACCGCTTGTAATCAGGAGCCGCCCGACGATCTGGCCGAACCGACCCATCCCCGCAATAACAATGCGCCCTTTTCGATCGATTTCGTCAGCCGGTCTGTTCGATTGGGTTACGGCTCTGGGGGCAATGACCTTTTCATAGAGAATGAATAGGGCCGGTGTCAGCAACATGGAAATCGCAACGACCAGCGTCAGTGTCTGAAGCAGGGCTGGCTCCAGAACACCCGCGCTCAAAGCAAACCCGAACAGGACAAATGCGAACTCCCCCGCTTGGGCAAGCCCTAAAGCGAAGAGCCATTTGTCAGCGCCTTTCAGTTTGAAAATTGTCCCCAACCCGAAGAGAAGGACGAACTTGGTAACGATCAAGCCAATTGCCAGACCAAAAATGGTAACAGGCGCGCCGAACAAGAGGTTGAAGTCTATCCCGGCCCCAACTGTCAGGAAAAACAACCCCAGAAGCAGGCCCTTGAACGGTTCAATGTCACTTTCAAGCTCGTGCCGGTAGTCGCTATCGGACAGAACCACGCCGGCAAGAAACGTCCCGAGGGCCGGCGACAGGCCAACGAAGTCCATCAAAAGGGCGATGCCAGTCACCAACAGCAGTGCGGTCGCTGTAAAAATCTCCCGCAGGTGCGATTCGGCGATAAACCGGAAAACGGGCCGCATCAAATGACGTCCAGCCACAATGATGGCCGCAATAACGGCGAGGATGACCACTGCCTGCAACCAGTCGGGCAGGCTTGCCAACGCCTCGCCGCCATGCGCAGCCCCATCACCATGTCCGCCGCCATGCCCTGCGCCGTGGGAATCCCCCTGGCTGCCACCGCCATGGCCAACCGCTAGAAGCGGCAGGATGGCTAGCATGGGAATAACGGCGATGTCCTGGGTCAGGAGAACCGAGAAAGAACTCTGCCCGCCTTCCGTCTTCAGCCAGCCTTTTTCATTGAGGGTTTGCAAGACGATTGCAGTTGAAGACAGCGCGAGGATCATGCCCAGCGCGACCGCGCTTTGCCAGACAAGGCCGAATGCCAACCCCGCACCTGCAAAGACGGCTGTGGTTCCAAGAACCTGAAGCCCGCCCAGCCCGATAAGCTGCTTGCGCATTTTCCAAAGCATGGCAGGCTGCAGCTCAAGGCCAACCAGAAACAGCATCATAACCACGCCGAACTCGGCGAAATGCTGCACTTCGGTCGTCTCAGACCCAACGATCCCAAGAACCGGACCAATCACCACGCCTGCAATGAGATAACCGAGAACGGATCCAAGCCCCAGACGGTTCGCGATTGGCACTGCAATGACAGCTGCACAGAGATAGACAAAGGCGTCACTGAGAAGATCCATCAGACCGCCTCCCCTTTGAGAATGAAGTCGTCGAGAACATCCGAGATCTGTTTTGCCTTGGCAGCCTTTTCGAGATCGAACCGGTCCGCGACCATCGCCTTCAAAAGATCATCATAGGCATTGCGGTGCACATTCAACCGGTTTTCTTCCAAGGCTCTTCCGGCACCGAACATGATAAACGGTGCCAGAAAACGCATGCCGCATAGGTCCGCTGTCTTCTCGAACGGAGCCAGCAAACTGCGGATATCGGAATGGTTCAGACCATCGGCTGAATAGGCTTCCGGTTTGGCACCGGCTGTCGTCACATTCATGAAGCTTTTTCCGACGAGCGCTTTACCATGGAGGCCATAGGCGAAGCCGTGCTCAAGCACCAGATCCTGCCATTCCTTCATGATTGACGGCGCCGAATACCAATAGAACGGGTGTTGAAAGATGATGATGTCATGGCTCCGCAGCCGCTCTTGCTCCACATCAACGCGAATATCGAAGTCCGGGTATTCGGCATAAAGATCAACCGCTGTCACCCCCTGGACGCCCTTTGCGGTTTCAAACAGGGGCTGGTTGATCTCCGACCGGTCAGGTCGGGGATGGGCGTAAAGAACAAGAACTTTTGCCAAAGGACACTCCGGTAAGCGAGGAAGGCGGCCAGCCGTTCAGGACCGCCCGCCAACACGGTGAGTTCAAGCTGCTGCGGCTGAACCAATTTTTGAAATGCTACGCTTTCTTTACGTCAGCTGCAAAACGCGCCGCATTTTCTTTTAGAAATGCGCTTTCATCCGCATCGCCCCAGAAAGCCGGCTGAGCCTTCGGAATCGTCAGGGCTTTTTGAACCGCTGGACGGGCATCGATCCGGTCGAACCAGGCCTTTAGATGGTCCAGTCCATCTATCGAAACCTTTGCCCAAGGGTATGCCCGCGCCCAGGGGTAAGTGGCGATATCGGCAATCGAATACGCGTCCCCGGCGAGCCACGCACGGCCCTCAAGCCGTGTGTTCAAAACCTCCAGAAGACGACGCGTTTCATCGACATAGCGTTTGATGGAAAACGGTTCTTCGTGTCCGTTCGGCGCGGCGATGCGCTGGAAGTACATGGCCTGTCCCATCATGGGCCCAACCCCGGCCATCTGGAACATCAGCCACTGGTGTGTTTCTGAACGGGCCTTGGCCTCCTCAGGCAGAAACACGCCGTATTTCTCAGCCAAATACCACAGGATCGCACCGCTTTCGAAAACGGCGAAGTCGCCATTGCTGCGGTCGACAATGGTCGGGATCCGCCCGTTCGGATTAAGCTTCACATAATCCGGGGCCTTCTGCTCCTTTTTGGAAAAATCAATAAAGGTCAGATCGTAGGGAACACCGGCTTCCTCGAGAAAGATCACCGGCTTGTAGCCGTTCATGGTCGCTGCGGTGTAAAGATGAATATCAGGCTGCGGCATGGGACGTGTCCTCTTTGAAAATTTCGGTCAGATGCGCATCGAAGCGGACAAAATCGTTTTCGATATCCGGGTTTTTCATGACATCGTAGGCAGCAAACGTCGGCAGTTTCTCAAGGCCAAAGAACCGTGCGTTCATATGCATCGGCATCATCAAATCATCGACGGATCGGCCCTGAAAGAGGAATTCCTGCGCGTCATCGAAAGCCTCGCGCGGCGCATTGAATGTCAGGGACAACATGTAGGTTTTGCCGATGAGACTGCCGCCAGCACCATAGTTTTCTTTCGGTGCTTCTGCTGTGCGTCCATCGCCAGCACAAAGACGCCCATCCATTCCGGCCGTGTAGACATCATCCTGATACTTCTTGAAAGACCAAGGCACACCCATCCAGTTGACCGGAAACTGCATGACAATCGTGTCGGCCCACTGGTGATTTCCCACCTCGACTTCTGGGTCATAGTCCTTGGCAGTCTCAACGACACGGACTTCGTCGCCACGATCTTCAAAAAACGCCTTGGCACGCTCGACCAGCGCAGCGTTTAGCCTCCCCTCGGCAAATGGATAAGGCTGATGCCCGTTGATGATCAAAATTCGCGCCATGTGCAAACACCCTTTGAGCTGACATACCGCCGGACCACGACGGTGCTACTTGATTTCAGTCCTGAGATGAGCAATTAAGTTACAAAGATCAACCAGTATACTTTTTGTAACCTAATTTATAAAAGAGGATCATGAGATGGCCGGTCGGCTGGAGACTGTTGGCAAACGCCGGGTCGTGCTGGAAGCCTGCACGGAACCCTGTCCCATTGAGCGCGGTATGCGCATTCTCGGCGGCAAGTGGACAGGCTCGCTTCTGTGGCACCTGAAGGACGGCCCCGTCCGCTTTAACGACCTATCGCGGATGCTGGGAGGTGCCAGCAAGAAAATGATTGCGGAACGTCTCAAACAACTGGAAGAGCGCGGTCTTGTCACCCGGACGGTTCTTCAAACCGCTCCCGTTTCCGTCGAATACGAAATCACCGAGTTTGGCGCGACCGCTCTGAAGTTTCTGGATGAACTCCGGATTTGGTCCGAAAACCTGCCCCAGGACCAACTGGTCTATAGCTGAACCCGGACTGGGGAAATGACCGCTTTGTCCTTCTACGGTATCGACGATATGGCCGACAGCTTGATGGCAGCTGGTCGTCCTTTCCGACACACCGGAACGATGCAGACAACCATCCGGAACACGACTGGATCGCCCGGCGGGACGCCGATTGATCGATAAGACAACCATGAAATTATTCGAGCACCACCGGCGCTCTTTTTCGTGTCTCGGTCCAGTCTTTCAGAAAAGCGGTCTCAAGAAACCACTCTCCGGGCAATTAATAAAACTAACTGTAACGTTCATTTTCGGTTCATCGTAAATAGCGTAGCAATTTTTAAGACTACTTTTTGAAGATGACGAACAGTTTGCTTGTAGCAGTATTTTTGAAAGGAGCCCTTATGCGCCGCCTGTTCTTTATGATTTTGATGAGTGTGGTTCTCTACGTCCCAGCGACGACAGCTTCGGCTCAAAATGTATTTCCCCAACAGGGCATGTCTTACGGTGGCAAAGTCCGCGCTGGTCCTGGACTGCAATACGGTCAGATCGGCAGCCTGCGCGACGGCGACAGAATTCGTATTCTAGGCAGCACCGGTGTGATGATGAATGGTTATGAGTGGTTTCAAATCCGCGACCGGAATGGCCGCACCGGCTTTCAATGGGGCGGACTGATGTGCTCGCAGATCCCTTATCCGACGATCTACAAAACCTGCACTAACCTCGGTCAACCCGATCCGGCCACAGGTCCCGGCAATGGTTTGACAATTGTCGGAGATCCGAATGTGACGGGTAAAAATGTCGCCAGCGTGAGTTATCCGGGCGGTGTTTTCAAACAGGTCGGCTATCGCGAGTGGAATGAAACCGGACCACGCGGCCAGGTCCGCTACTCATTTATCGAAAAATCACGCGACCAGTGGTCCGTCTATCTCCATGATGCCTCCCGCAATGTGTCGATCCAGCTGGACCTACACCGCAGAAAGATATTGATTGGCCTCGCCAGCGCCCCCAACACGCCGATCTACGACATCGTCAACATGGCCGCCAACCCGAACATCATCCGAAATCCGGAAGTCGGCGGCCCTCCAACCGGAACGAACGGGTTTACACTGTCCCGTGCGGGTTATCCTGGCGGCAGATTTATCATGAAGACCAATGGCCGCTGGCATCAAACCGGACCGAATGGAGCCGTTCAGTATGGATACCAGGAAACCAATCGCGACCAGCACTCTGTCTTTTTGCTCGACCGCAGCAGAAACGTCTCGGTCAAGCTGGATTTGAGAAACAATCGCATTCTGTTCGGTATCGGCAATGGCCCGATGGCAGAAATGGCGAAAATCACCTCAAAACAGTGATTGCGGAAAAGCGGCATCAAATGGTGCCTCTACCATAAATGGATCACACCAGAATCACGCCGGCTCCAGACAGTCTACCAAGGCACCCCGGTGCTGGATAACGGCTCCGGCGAGACGTGCGCCTGCGGCGACGCTCGCGTCCACATCACCAGAAACGAGATATTCAGCAAGGAAAGCCGCATTGAAACTGTCGCCGGCGGCCGTCGTGTCGACCACCTTGCGGACGGGTTCCGGACGGAACGACTTGCGGTCGTTTTCGGTTGCCACAATCACCTCTTGCGGCCCATTTTTGACGACGATCATTTTGGCACCGGCCTTGAGATAACGATCCGCGCTCACGGACGGCGTGGCATCGCCAAAGTACGCTTCTTCGTCCTCAAAGGACGGCATCAGGAAATCACACAGGCCCGCCGCCTCGGTAACGCAATCCCGCATGGTTTGCGCATCTTCCCAAAGGCGCGGCCGAAGATTGGGATCAAAGGCGGCCTTGGCCCCTGTCCGCCGTGCGGCTGCAAGTGACGACAGAAATGTCTGGCGACCTTCCGGTGAAAGGATCGCGAGCGTAATGCCGCTGAAATAAATTAGCCCTGCCGTAGCCATCGCTGCTGACAAGGCAGCTGCGTTATCTGCAAGGCATCGGGCGGCCGACTGTGACCGCCAGTAGGCAAAACTCCGTTCGCCGTCCTTCAGCTGAATCAGGTAGAGACCTATGGTGCGGTCCTTCAGGCGCTGAATATGATCGGTTGCGAGCCCCGCCCCATCAAGAAACGCAACCATCTCTTCTGAGATCTGATCGTTGCCAACTGCGGTGAGATAGGAAACGGTCCAATCTTGGCTTAAGGACTTGCGCACATACCAGGCAGTGTTCAGCGTGTCTCCAGCAAAGCCCTTTGCGAAAGTGCCCCCGCCGGTCGGCGCCATTTCCACCATGCACTCACCAATTGCCAGAAAATTTGATGGCACGAACCTTCCTCCGGGGCAGCAAAAGAGCACGAAAAAGCCGCAGAAATCTGCGGCTTAAATCCATTAGCACGAAACAGGTCAACTGCGGAAGGGGTCAACTTGACAGACACGGTTGTCTACGCCCGATCGCAAAGGCTTTGCCTTGTTCAACACCTGTAGCTGTTACTTGATCCCAGCGCGCATGAAGCTCTGCACAAACTGGCGCTGAAACAAAAGGAATGCGATCAAAAGAGGACCGGACGTCATGAGCGTCGCTGCATTGATCACCGACCATTCGATCCCGCTGTCGATGGCAGAAAACACACTAAGGCCAACGGTCACCGGACGTGTTTCGACCGAGTTCGTCACAATCAAGGGCCAAAGAAAGTTGTTCCAGTGGTGACTGACGGACACCAGTCCGTAGGCGAGGTAGGTTGGTTTTGCGAGCGGAATGTAGACTTTCCATAAGACGCCCAGAACCGAAGCTCCTTCAATCCGGGCCGCCTCGTCCAGTTCCTTCGGGATGGTCATGAAGGTCTGGCGCAGCAGAAAGATTCCGAAGCCGGAAGCAATGTACGGCAGCGCAATTGCGGGAATGGTGTCGACCAGATTCAGCAACCGCATGGTCTGATAGTTTTCCACCATCAGAATGTCCGGCATGACCAGCAACTGAAGGAGCACCAACGCAAACAGGACATTGCGCCCGGGGAACTCAAACCGTGCGAAGGCGAAGGCGGCCAAGGTGCACAGGAGGAACTGCCCCGCCAGGATCATCGTCACCAGAATGAAAGTGTTGAGGAAGTAGCGGTGAAACGGCGCAGCCTCCCACGCCTTTACAAAGTTCTCCGTCGTCAGCGGCGCAAAGAGATCGAAGTTGGCTTCATACGCCGATGGATGAATAGCAGTCCAAACCGCATAGGCGAGTGGCAGGATCCACAGAAGCGCCAGCGCCCAAGCAGCAAAGGTATTCAAAAAGCGATCAAACATGTCGGAGGCGCGGCTCATTTGTAATGCACCTTGCGGTCGAAGAAGAAGAACTGGCCAATGGCAAGGAGCGACAACAAAACCAACAGAGCGACGGTGAGTGTTGCACCGTAGGCGGTTTCCCAGAACCGGAAAGCAACCTCATAGATGTAAAACAGCAAAAGTGCCGAAGCATTGTCCGGACCACCATCAGTCAGAATGAAGATGTGATCAACGAGCCGGAACGAGTTGATTACCGCATTGACACAAACGAACAGGGTCGTTGGCATCAAGAGAGGGAACGTGATCCGCCAGAAGACGGTCCAGCGCCCCGCGCCTTCAATCTGCGCCGCCTCCTTCAAGGAAACGGGGATGGCCTGGAGCGCCGCCAGATAAAAGATCATGAAGAACCCGGCTTCTTTCCAGACAGTCACCACAATGATGGCGTTGAGGGCAGTGTCCGGTTTGCCGAGGTAGTTAGATGCCGGCCAGCCGAACAGAAAGCCGGTGACCTGATCAAACAGGCCAAAGCCGGGCGTGTAGAAAAACAGCCAGATGTTTGCAACGGCAATGAGCGGCAGAACGGTTGGTGTAAAATAGGCCATGCGGACAAAGCTGCGACCGGCCAGCTTGTCGTTGACCCAAAGAGCCATGACAATAGCCAGCGCCACGGAGACCGGGATGGTGCCGATGGCAAACCATAGATTGTTCCACAGCACCTTCCAAAAGACCGCGTCGTTGAGCATGCGCTCGTAATTATCGAGCCCAATGAATTTCGCCGGACGGCGGCCACGGGGCGTGGAAAAGAAGCTGTTCAAGAGCGTCGTGACAGCCGGGATATGCGTAAAAGCAAAGAGGAACACGAGTGCGGGCAGCAACAAGAGCCAGCCATAGATCCAGTCACGTTTCAGTCTCAACGTCTGCATGCGCGTCACAACCCGGAAATCTATTCCCGGCCCGATTTTCAATAGCCGTCAACAAAAATGAGAAGCAGCGCACTGGGCCGTGGTCCGGTGCGCTGCTCCCCGACCCTCCTTAGCGGTATTCCGCCAGGATCTCGTCAGCTTGTGCCTGCGCTTCTTTCAAAGCCGCCTCAGCGTCTTTCTGACCAGTGATGACAGCTGCCAGGGCGTCATTGAAGATGCCGGTGACGCGCTGGTTCTGGTAGGTGGACAGCTCGGCCTTGGCAAACTCAAGCTGATCGCGGGCAACCAGAGCCGGAGCGAAGTCAGCCGTGTAGGCTTTCATCTCTTCGGTTTCCCAGGTCTCGGCGCGCGGCGCGACGTAGCCGGTTGCGATGGTCCACTTTGCAGACTGTTCCGGCGCAGTGATCCACTGAACGAACTCGACAGCGGCCTTGTTCTGCTCATCGGACGCACCCTTGAACAGATAGAAGTTGCCGCCACCTGTCGGCGCGCCGCGGGTCACTTTTGCAGGCAGCATTGCAACACCGAAATCAAACGGCGCATTGTCACGCACATTGGTCAGGTTGCCGGTGGAGGTCCACATCATTGCCGTCTGACCTTCGAAGAAAGCCTTCGGTGTCGCGCCCCACTCAATGATGCCCGGAGCCATCACTTCGTGCTTGGTGCTCAGGTCAACAAGGTATTGCAGTGCCTGAACAACCTTCGGATCATCGAAGTTGGTTTTGTTGCCTTCCGCATTCACAAGCTCTGCACCATTCGCGATGGCGAGGCCTTGGAACAGCCAGTATGGGAATCCGGAAGACGGGATGCGCACACCCCATTGCGTTGCATTACCGGACGCGTCTTTTTTGGTCAGCTTCTTGCCGAACTCGACCATTTCTTCCCAGGTCTCAGGAGCAACTTCCGGGTCAAGACCAGCTTCCTTGAAAGCTTCCTTGTTCCAGTAAAGAACCGGCGTGGAGCGCTGGAACGGAATGCCGTAGGTCTTGCCACCAGTCTGGCTGTTTTCCATGAACGCAGGATAGAAACCTTCCAGCCATTTCTTGTCTTCCTCGGTGGTGAGGTAGTCATCGAACGGCACAATGAGGTCTTCGTCGATCAGTGTGTACATGTCGACGGACAGTATCACGCTGAGTTGCGGCGGGTTGCCACCACGCGAAGCAGTGATCGCCTTGGCAACTGTGTCCTGATAGGAACCAGCGTAGACCGCGTCTATGTTCACATCCGGGTTTTGAGCGACGTATTCAGCGGTCAACTCTTGAATGGTGTCAGCTGCTTTGCCGCCGACAGCAACCGGGAAATAGAACTGAAGATCAACAGCCTGAGCGGACGCCCAGGTGCTGAATGTCAAAGCCGTTGCAGCAACGGCCTTCAGGAAAGTGGACTTCAACATTCGTTTTCTTCCTAAGGCTAATGACTTCCTAGGGTTTGAACATCCGCACAGGGCGGGGTTTCCACGCGGGCCCACGTAGACTGTCAGGAGCGCAACTGCGCCCCAATTTCAGAAACAAGATCATCCCGGCGCGCACCGGACTGCGCATCAAAGACGTGCAAGGCATCCGGCTCAAAGCCGAGTTCAATGGACTGACCAGGTGTAACCGGATCTGCGGTCGCCAACCGAACTTGAAACGCCGTATCAGCAACAACGCAGTCGGCGAGAATGTCCGCTCCAAGATATTCAACAGTACGGATCGTCGCCTCCAGTGGGCCACCCACCTGGCGGCGCATGGCTTCCGGGCGAACACCCAACTTGTGCGATGGCGCATTTTCAAGTTTTCGAAAGGCCGCTGCCGGGAACAAGTTCATCGGCGGCGTGCCGATAAACCGGGCTGCAAAGGGTGTGGCCGGCCGATCATAAAGCGTACGCGGGCCTGCGGCCTGAACCAATTGTCCCTTGTTTAACAGGACAACCTGGTCTGCCATTGTGATGGCTTCAACCTGATCATGGGTGACATAGACCATGGTAAAACCGAGTTGCCGTTGCAGCGCCCGGATTTCCACCCGCATTTCGTGGCGAAGTTTAGCATCAAGATTGGACAGCGGCTCGTCCATCAAACAGATCGGCTTCTCGCCGATAATCGCCCGGCCCAGCGCAACCCGCTGCTGCTGACCGCCGGAAAGCTGGCCGGGTTTCCGCTCCAGAAGCTGGGACAAGCCCAGAAGGTCAGCGACCTTCCGCAAGCGCTCATCGCGTTCCGCGCGGCCAACGCGGCGTACCTTCAAACCAAAGACGATGTTCTCTGCGACCGACAAGTGCGGGAACAACGCATAGGACTGAAACACCATCGACAAGTCTCGCTTGGACGACGGTGTGTGGGTCACATCGCTTTCACCAATCTTGATGCTCCCCGACGAAACGCTTTCCAGTCCGGCGATCATCCTCAAGGTCGTGGATTTGCCACAACCGGATGGCCCCAACAGAGCTGTAAAAGACCCCGCGGGCATTGTGATGCTGAGGTTATCGACGGCCACCGTCTCCCCCCAGACCCGGGAGATGTTCTCCAGAACGATCGGCTTACCGGCACTGGACAGGTCTGTCATTGTTCACCCTCCGCCGATCCGGGGAGATGAACAATGGTCTGTGCATCTTTCAAACTCTCCAGAAAGGCCTGAGGCACAGGCTTGTCGGTGAAAATATCTGTGACGTCGCTCAAGTGGCCGCCCCGAACGTGGGCACTCCGGCCAAACTTACTGTTGTCGAGAACAAGATAGGAAGTCCGGCAATTGGCCAGAATAGCCTGACGGGCCGCGACCTCGTCTTCATGGAAGTCAAGCAACGTGCCGTCTTCATCGACGCCGGCAACACCAAAGATGCCGATATCCACCTTGTAGTTCGCAAAAAACGACTGGGCAGATGACCCAAGAACATCCCTGTCGCCGTAGCGCAGCCGACCACCCGCAATCGTGACCTGAAAAGACGGATTGCTTGATGCACTGAACGCTACGTTCAAATTGTTGGTGAAGACCGCCAGATTCTCGTGGCCGGTCAAAGCCTGCATTACGATCTCAGGCGTTGTACCAATGGAAAAAGCTATGGACTGATTGTTTTCAACCCGAGCTGCGACCTGACGGGCGATATCCTGCTTGCCAGGAAGGTTCAGAATCTGCCGGGTGGAGTAGTGGATGTTGGCAGCGCGCGCCGGTGGCTCGACGCCACCGTGGGTCCGGCGCAGAATTCCGAGTTCACAAAGTCCGTTTACATCGCGGCGAATTGTCTGGGTTGTCACTTCAAACCGCTCGGCCAATTCATCAACTGAAGCAAATCCGGCTTTTTGAACCAGATCAGCAATCTCTGCCTGCCGTTTTGTGATATCAATTTGCCCGAGCATACGACGCACCCAACATTCCTGCCGCCGCTGCCATATCTCGTCCGACCAGGTACAAACAAATCCGGATCGAACCGCTCAGCGGCTGTTCCCAACAATCAATCATTTTCATATGAACCTTATTCGACGCTCATATGAAAATGCTATGACAGTTTCAGCCGTGAGTTTGAAAATTGTCGCAAAACGCCGAGCGAGTGTCTGGCTACCGTCGCCTCTCAGAAACGGAAATCAATTGCGCTCTGGAGGCTTCCTCGCAAGTCAGCGGTGCCCGTTTTGTAGAGATCGGATCCGCGCCGGAACCCTTGTCAATCAAAAAAACATCGAGTTATCGATAAGCTGCTGGAAAAAATTACAATTGCGAAACGCCGCTACGTTCGAAAACAGATCTCAGTGCTTGCAAGGCACTCAATCTATGAGCCTGGGCTATTTCGCTTGCTGCATTCTCATTACCACCTGAGAAAGCCTCTATTAAAGAGCGATGATCTGCATCCGCCTCAACAGGAGCGCCGTTCATTCGTGTGAGAACACGGACCGCCCGATGGATCTGATCCAGATTCAAACCGATTTCCCGCTCAAGGCGTGCATTGCTGTATTTGGCAATTATTCTGTGAAAGCGGTCGTCTTGATCAATCCATCCGTTCAGATCGTTCTGTTCCCGCGCAAGCAACGCTGCAGTCGACGCACACT
Organism: Roseibium sp.; assembly: GCF_965276855.1. Classification (GTDB taxonomy): domain Bacteria; phylum Pseudomonadota; class Alphaproteobacteria; order Rhizobiales; family Stappiaceae; genus Roseibium. The sequence continues at coordinate 3,386,866 of NZ_OZ255700.1, read as the reverse complement.
CCAACTCGGCAAGCGCATCGGTTTTGTTTTCAAGTCGAGCAAGAATTGAGGCCGCCAGCCCCTCAAGCGCTGCGAGGATTTCCATCACCTCTATAAGGTCCTGAAGCTGGATGGACAACACCTTCGCCCCCCGCCGCGGGATCAACGACACCAACCCTTCTGCCTCCAAACGGATCAACGCTTCGCGGACTGGCGTGCGGCTCATTTCAAGACGGGCAGCTATCTCTGGTTCGGGCGCCTGAAATCCGGGCGCAAGTTCACCGCTAAGTATATCTGTTTTAAGTTTTTCATATGCGTTGTTAACGCGGGTCTCTTTGAAACGAGCAAGCATTGGCGGGCGAACCTGGTTCTTGTGGCACGGCACAAAACCCGCTTTGGACAGACGCTACCGCTCCTGGCCGTCTCATTGGCATACGAGAAGCAGCAGAATTGCATCAAACGAGTTTGTTGAGGGACGGTTCTGAGGCCAAATTCATTCTGGCATGTAAATTTTATCATTAAGATTTTATTTAAACACGTTACGTAACGGAATAGATAATACCACATTCGAAATAAGATATTGTTATTAAAAAATAAATTTGAAATACACTCAACATAAAATAATTCGTAAAACTGCCAATATGACATGCGGATAGACGCTGGAAGATTGGCGAAAACCTTCTGCCAGAAAACAACAACTTCACCTAAAATCCCGGTCAACCACACACACCAGCGGGAACGGTTGTTGCTTTGACCTTCTCAGAACTCGCGGATGGATATCACACACACGGTTTAAGCTATTGCCAGAGCTAGCGACCAAAGCCGAGAAAATACACGACCCAACATTTACATCAGAATTTATTACAATAGAGAAATAGACAATACGCAATAATCAAACAAAAACTGTTTGTTATTACTTTTAGCATAAGATTTAACCCAGTGCGTGGGGGCTTTTATGAACTTGACGACAGCTTTATTATCGTCAAACTACAATTCTGTACTGTTATTTTTTTCGCTGGCGCTTTGTATCGCCGGAGCGGTTTTTTCTGTTCAACTGATCGGCAAGTTAAACCAGAGCGTCGGCAAGGCACGTACCATTAGACTGATTTGGGGCTCTTTAGTATTCGGGATAACTCTTTGGGCTGCCGGCGTGTTTGCCGCAGCCGCACCCATTCCAACATCACAGACCGGATTTCAATCTACCACTTTGTTTGCCAGTCTATTTTTTGCGGTTGCCGGCACTTACGCAAGCTTTTGGCTTTCGCAATTCATCAACAATCGATTGATGTTGGCAATCAGCGGCACCGTCTTTGGCATGGTCAACGCCGTTACTTTTCTTGCAGTCGCAGTGTCTTTCAAAGTTGCCGGGATGCAGGCAGGAACGGCATCCGCAGGAGGGGGACCACTGGTGCTTGGAGCACTGTTTGGAGCCGCGCTGTTTCCCCTTGCACTCAACCTCGCGTCAAGAAATAGAGTGGCGTTAGCCGCGAGCTTTTTTTCCGTTCCCGCGATCGCCGCCCTACTTGTCGCACCGGTAACCGCCTCACCGGAGATACCATACTGGTTTCCGCCGGGAATGAACCTGCTGCCGGTGTCACAAACCCTCGTCATTGCGGTTTTGCTGCCTGTTCTCTGCGCCGTATTTGCAGCATCTGGAGATGCTCTCGATCACCATTATAAACACCAGTCACGCAGGGCCTATAGGCACCTGGCACTGCAGGATCCGCTCACCCATTTGCCCACCCGCCGGTACGTCGAAAACATTGCAGAACGACTTCTAAAGGATGCTGAGCAAAATGAGAAGATGTGCGCCGTTGTTCTTGTCAGCCTGGACCAGTTCAAAGCGGTAAACGAATTACACGGCTACGCGACCGGCGATGCCGTGCTCAAGCAGATGTCTATTCTCTTCCGGGCTCAGTTCTCTGAACCGGTTGTTATTTCGCGATTTTATGGCGACGAATTTCTGATCATCAATCCCTCGGCAAATACCCTTGACGAGGCCACACACCTGGCCCGTCAGGTCCGGGATTTGGCAAGACGGCCTATACAAACAGAAACCTACCGGCTTTCCGTTCAATGCAGCATCGGCGTCGCTGTATCGCCCAGGGATGGACAGAACTTGGCGCAATTGGTTCAGCGGGCAAATCTTGCTGCGAAACAGGCAAAATCCATCGGCGGGAACTCCATTCAGCCCTATGTAACCGGCATGGAGGAAAACAACCGTTGGGAAGCTGCGCTGGCAGCAGATCTCCGCTATGCGACGCTCGACAATCAGCTGAACCTTCTGTTTCAAAGACAAAACGAAACAAAAACAGGACAATTGATCGGCTACGAAGCTCTGGTGCGCTGGCGCCACGCAGAAAAAGGCCAAATCCCTCCGGAAGATTTCATTCCGATCGCTGAACGCTCCGGCATCATCCTCGATATCGGAGCATGGGTCCTGCGTGAGGCCTGCCGCGCAGCCGCGGATTGGCGGGATCCGGTCAGCGTGTCGGTCAACGCCTCACCCTCACAGTTCACTCGTAGCGACTTCAGCGGACTGGTCTCGACCGTCTTGCTGGAAACAGGCTTGAAAGCCGAGCGCCTTGAAATCGAACTTACCGAGAGCACTCCCATTGAAGACCATGAACGGGTGCTCCAGACGATCGTGTCGCTGCAGGAAATGGGAGTCCGGGTCGCCATGGATGACTATGGGACGGGTTATTCCTCGCTCAACACATTGCAGGCATTCCCCTTCGATAAATTGAAGGTCGATCGCGTTTTTACCCAGTCCCTTGAGCAAAGCCCGCAAGCCAGAGCAATCCTTCGATCTGCGATCCTGCTTGGGCACAGTTTCGGCATTCCCGTAATTGCGGAAGGCGTCGAAACAGAAAAGCAGTTGGATTTTTTGAAGGAGATGGGCTGTCAGGAAGTACAGGGCTTCTTCTTTGGCAAGCACTTGCTTCCGTCCCAAATCAAATCAGGCCGTGAAGACGAGAACAGACAAGTCGGTTAGTGATTCACAAGCCCCCACATCGGACAACCAAGCTAAATAATTAACAACACCAGCTTAGTTATTAATATTATCGCAAATTATCACAGTATGAAAACTACCATTTAGTTTACAAATATTAACCATAAACACTTGATTACACTTACTTTTGATTAACTATAAAACTTTACCTTGGTAGCAGATAACGAATTTGGTGCTGCTATGACAAACCTGAACGCATCCTTGAAAGCCGATATTGGTAGGCGCAACAACCGGCAAACGCTCTCGCGATTGCTGATGGTGAGCGTTGCCTTGGTGGGTGTCGTAATGTCAGGAACGTCTTCATATTCGCAATCACTTGAAGAGGCGATGGGCGCAGCATATGCGTTGAACCCCGGACTGAAAGCCGAACGCTCAAGATACCAGGCGACAAATCAAGGCGTCTGGACAGCACGGTCTGAGTTTCTGCCAACGGTTACAGGCAGCTATGTCGGAGAACACAATTCGTTTCGGAATACGCGAGACACATTGTCCAGCGACCGGGAGTATTTTCACGAACTCGGCGTCTCCATGTCGCAGACGCTCTTCCAGGGTTTTGCCGGTGTAAACCGTCTCAATCAGGCCCATGAAGAAGCCCAATCCGGCCGCAACCAGCTCATCGGTGCCGAACAGACGCTGTTGTTCAACACAGCGGATGCCTATTTGCGCGTGGTCCGGGACCGCGGCGTACTGGCGTATTTAAAGTCTTACACGAATGTTGTGCAGCGTGAGGTGAATGCTGCACGAGCACGCTACAAATCTGGCGATGCCACGCGTACCGACATCGAACAGGCTCTTGCCCGCCTCGCTGAAGCTCAAGGAAACAAAGATCAGGCCGTAGGCGATCTGGAAGCCTCTGAAGCGCTTTATGAGCGGCTGACCGGTCAAAAACCCGGTAAAATTGGCTGGCCGGGCATCCCCAAGACCATTGAACCGGCAGGCCTTGACGATGCAATCACAGTCGCCTTCCAAAACAACCCATCCATCCGCGCCGCGATGAATGACGCTCGGGCAGCACGCTATGCAGCCCGAGCCTCTGTGGGCGATATGTTGCCCCGGGTCTCCTTGGAAGGAGAATGGTCAAACGGCTACCGCCGGGACTTCAGCGACCGCGACCGGGAAGACTACCGGCTTGGCATTCGGGTCACGGCTCCCTTCTTTACCGGCGGCAGGAACATCGCGTCCGTAAAGCGCGCGAAGTACACCGCGGCACAGGAAGAGTATGAGCTGGACGATACACAACAGATCATCCGTGAGAATGTCATTCGGGCCATGAAACAGCGGGCGGCAGCGCGGCTTCGCGCAAAGGCCGGGGTTCGGGCAATCGAGGCCAACAAACGCGCAGTCAAGGGCCTGCAGGTTGAGTTTGAAAGCGGACAGCGTACATTGCTCAACGTTCTGGATGGCGAACGTGAGCTGCTGTTGAGCCAGGTCGACTACGTCCGGGCCCAGTATGATGCCAAGATTGCGGATTTCTTCCTATTGGCCAATATCGGCCGGCTGGCACCGCAGCACTTTGCGATTATCGAAGAGCGGCCCGCACCGCCATCCCGGATTATCCCCGAGTTCAATACTTGGGACTTGCGCCTAGGGCCAACGGAAAACGACCCGTATCAATCTGGCGTTATTGAAATCGCAGACACCGAACCGCTGATCGTTCAGGCAGAAGCACTTCCGCCGATCCAATAATCAAAAGCTATTTGAGAATCAAAAAGCGGGCTCCAAAGCCCGCTTTTTCATGTTGTTCAGGTCATCAGGATCAGGAGTATTGGATACCCTCGATCTCGGCAAAGTCGACGCGGCCGCCATCCGCAAGATCGATATGACCTCCGGAGTCTTGAGACAAGGACACCTCTCCGTTGAGCGGATCGACGTTCTCAATGCTGCCATCGGTCACGGTCACCGACCAGTCGGTCCCATATTCACCGATTTGGGTACCATCGGCGCCATCACCGAGATCAATGATATCAATCCAGTTTTCACCGGCACCGCCATAGATGGAATCGTTGCCGTCGCCCAGCATGTAGGCAAAGACGTCAGAACCGTCACCGCCGTTCATGCTGTCGTCGCCGGAACCACCATCGAGCGCGTCATCACCCGGGCCGCCAAAGAGGGCGTCATTGCCTCCCTCCCCGCTCAAGGTGTCGTCGCCACCCTTGCCGAACAAGGCGTCATTGGCACCTTCACCAATCAGCTCATCGTCATCTTCCGTGCCGACCTGGAATGTCGGGAGTTCGATGACATTGCTGTCTTCATCGTCGCTCTCGTCATCATCATTGCCGTCCTCATCATTGCTGGTGCTGCTGACTGATGAGGCAGCGAGCTCATAGTTGTCATCATCGCCGTAATCATCATCGTCATCACGATCATCATCATCGTCGGCTTGGCTAACGAGTGGGGTATCATCGCTGCTATCGTCAACATCGATGACATCCAGCGTGATGGTCTCCGTATCCGAAAGTCCACCGCTGTCGGTCGCCGTTACATCGAGCGTGATGCTCTGCTCTTCTTCAAAGTCCAGCGAGACACCATCCTTGAGCTTGAGCATGTAACCGCTGCCATCGGACACCACTTCGAACCGGTCATCAGAAACCGTAAATGTATGCGTGTCGTCTGCGTCGGGATCAACGACTGACAAAGCCACAACACCAGCACCAGAAGAGTTCTCGGCGACATAAATGCCGTCGTCGTCGGTGTGACCATGTGGCTTACCGTCCTCGTCGTCATCATCGTGATCATGCGAGCCTTTCGGGCCATCTTTGATATGACCGTGATGGTCATCATGATGATCATCTGTATGACCGCCTTTGCCTTTATAGACAGCGTCACCCACGATGAGATCGGGCGCAGTATTACCGCCTCCGTCACCATCCGTTACCTCAATCGGGAACGTCGCCGACGATTGCGACCCGTCGCTGGACGTTGCGGTAATCACAACATCGATGGTTTCACCCGGGGTCAGGGTTGCGCCATCAGCCACGGTCACAACTCCGGTGTCTTCATCAATGTCAAACCGGCTGTCGTCGATCGTGTAGGTCACCGTGTCTGCGGCATCCACATCTTCTGCCAGCGCGGTCAATCCGACCAGTGCACCAGCAGCAACAGAAGCGGCAATAAGGTTCTTGGAAGAATCGGCATCCTGAACCGGGCCGATATCTGTGTTCGGCACTGCCGGTCCATAATCATCTCCGTTGACCGTGATCTTCAGATTTGCAGTGTCCGTGTTACCGGCACTATCCGTGACCGTGTAGGTGAACACCTCGACATCAAAATCCCCTTGGCCAAGTGCCTGCGCGGCCGGGCTGTCGGGATCAAGGATGTATGTATACGTACCGTCCGAGTTGATCAGCAGCGATCCGTAGTCACCCTGGATGGTCGAGCCTGGCGCATAGTCCTGGCCGTCGAAGGAGACATTCGTGACCGTCAGAGCACCTTCCGCATCCGTGTCATTGGTAAGAACATTGCCTTCCACCTTCGCGGTCTGACCGGAAGAGTCGGCCGTTTCCGTTGCGCCCCATCCGCTGTCGTTCATGACATAGGCATCCGGGATGGAAACAGTCCCTGTCTCCGGGTCGATCTGATAGACACGCCCGCCATTGGTGAAGGCATAGAGCTGGCCGCCTTCGTCGCCGACCAAACCAAAGGCGTTCGACACTGGCAACGTCGCAACTACATCAATGGTCGCCCCGGTATCCGGATCGATTTCGACAATTTTGCCGTTCGACGCCGACAAGTACAGTTTGTCGCCAGAGAAGGCCAAGTCGCCCGCAGAGCCATACTCCATCTGACCGATCTTGGTCAGACTGCCATCGTTCACGTCGACTGAGTACAGTTTCCCGGAAGTATCCGCAGCGTAGAGCGTACCATCCGGCCCGAACTCCAAAGCGTTCATCGACGTTCCGAACCGAGAGGTTGAAATGAGCGACGCCTCGCCAGTATCTGGATCAACAGAGTAGAGCTTGTTGAACGTGATACCGTAGAGGTTTCCGGAGTTGTCCAAAGCGATGTCCGTCATCGCACCAACACCGGTCGAGCCAATCACGACGTCCGATCCGTCAGAACTGATGAGATGGATTTCTCCGTCGTCATCGCTGTAATAGAACGATGTCTTGGTCAACCCGACTGTCGCCGCATCGTCATTTGCCACCGGCGGCTCATCAAACTCCGTGACATCAATCCGGAAGGTCTCAGTGACACTTGATCCATCTGTGGAAGTCGCGGTGACGTCCAGATCGATAAACGGTGTCTGCTCTGCATCAAAGCTGGCATTGTCCGCAACCGTTACCACACCAGTGTCCGGGTCGATTTCAAAACGGGCATCCGTGATCGCGTAGGTCACGCTGTCCCCGACATCCGGCTCATTTGCGAACGCCGTCAAACCAACAACAGTGCCGGCCGTTGCGCCCTCGGCGATCACATTATCCGATGTGTCGCTATCAATGAGATCAGTGAGCGGAGTGTTGGTCTCATCGATGTCAATGACATCGATCACCACGACTTCCGTGTCGGAAAGACCGCCCTGATCAGTCGCAGTTACTTCCAGAGTAACCTGCGTTTCAGTCTCATAATCGAGCGCCTGATTGTCCTTCAGCTTCAGGACATACTTGTCCCCTGCAACAACAACCTCGAACCGGTCATCAGACACCGTGAACGTGTGGGTGTCCCCAATATCCGGGTCGATGACCGACAACGGGGCGATTTCCGCACCGAAGAATTCTTCAACAACAGCAGTCCGGTTGTCGGAGACAATGGAAACACTGTCGATCAACGCACCACCGTTGTTGTCAGAACCGATTTCAACAAAGGTCAGCGTGTTGGAACCATCACCGGATCCACCGACAATGTTGTAGTTGTAGGTCTGCCAACCGGTTCCAGTGGTCGCCGGATCAATCGTGTCGATCAGCTCGCCATTCCAGTAAACCTCGGCAACACTCTGACCAACACCGCCACGGGACTTCATATCAAACTGAAGCTCGTAGACCTGACCTTCCATCTGGCCTTCGATCTGCTGCGATGCCCATCCGTTCGTGACCGAAGCCAAATCCAGATGGTGATTGCCATCAGTAGCGCCGAAATTGTTGTGGCCCGCCTGATGCACATCAACGTTGTCATAGGACCAGCCGTCGATCGAGTTCGGATCCTGGTACCAACCGGACCCATCCGAACCGCCCAACTGTCCATCAAAGTCCTCAAAGCTGCCGTTCACGATGAACTGCTTCGAACCAGTTTCCAGTTCAACGATGAGATCCGGCGGCTCGTTGCCGTCGGTGACGTCGATCGAGAAGGTCTTGCTGGACGACGATCCATCCGTGGAGGTCGCTTTCACGGTCACATCGACAGTTGGCTCGATCTCTGCGTCAAACTGCGCACCGTCCTTGACCTTGATGACACCCGTGGTCTCATTGATCTCAAAGCGGTCACCGCCACCGGTCAGCTCATAGGTGACCGTATCGGTCGCATCTTCGTCCTCGGCAAAGGCCGTGATGCCGGTGTCTTCGCCGCCATCCGCGGTTTCGGAGATGGTGTTGTCGCTTGTATCAACATCCGTGACCGGACCGATGTCGAACTCGTCTTCATCGCCAACTTCAACCGTGAAGGTCTTCGTTGTGGACGTCCCGTCTGTGGACGTCGCCTTGACCGTGACGTCAATCGACGGCGTGGTTTCACGGTCGATATCCGCACCTGGTGCAACCGAGATCACACCAGAGGTCGGATCGATCACGAACGGTGAGGTCTGATCAACAATCTCATAGGTGACGGTGTCAACAGTATCCGGATCGGTCGCAAACGCCGTCACGCCAACAACGGTGCCAGCATCGGAGTTTTCCGCAACCAGGTTGTCACTGTTGTCGCTGTCGGACAGCGGGCCAATCGGCTCTTTGCTCTCATCGACATCAATCACATCGATGATGATGGTTTCCGTGTCGGACAATCCGCCGCTGTCGGTGGCCGTCACGGTAACGCTCACCTGCGTTTCAGTCTCATAGTCGAGCGCCTGGTCGTCCTTCAGCTTCAGGACATACTTGTCCCCAGCAACAACAACCTCGAACCGCTCGTCGGACACTGTGAAGGTGTGTGTGTCGCCCTCATCCGGATCAATTACGGACAGAGGAGCAGCTTCCGCACCTTCGACTTCCTCAACGATCGTTGTCCGATACTCAAAGTCGGTTGTTTGTGTCTGGAAGACAAAATCATCAAAGTCTTCATCGCCATTGTTGACCAGGTCTTCGAAGCCGATTGTAACGCCGCTTTCAACCGTGTGATCCACGCCATCGGGATTGAGGCTTGCGTCACCGGAGAAGTAGACATTGGCATCTTGCCCGGTCAATGGCGTGCCGTCCTGTGCAACGGCCTGCCAATTGCCATCTCCGTCCTTCTGGAACGTGACCATGTCGCCGGCGGCGATGCCCGGGTTCTTGTCGGCGCCGTCCGGGATCAGGAAATAACCGATGTTGGCTGCATCCACGTTCGGAAAGGACACAGTCGCCGTCTCGCCAGGGGTCAGCTCGTTGCCGTTGGTCCAGACGATCTGGCCGGCAACAGGATCCCCGTTGGCGTCCATGACGAACACACCGAAGGAGTTGCTGTAGCCCGCCGCTTCAGATGTAAAGGTAATGGTGGCACTGACGCCATCCACATCGCCGGTCTCGAAGGTGAGATCAGGCGCTTCGTTCACATCCAGGATCTCGACCGTGAACGTCCCGGTTGAAGACGAGCCATCGGACGAGGTCGCAGTGATCTCAACATCAACAGACTTGGTCTGCTCGTAATCAAAGCTGACGCCCGGCTTGACCGTCAGAACACCGGTATCCGGATCGATATCGAACCGCGGGTCGTCGGTCGAATAGGTCACCGTGTCCGATGCATCCGGATCCTCGGCGAAGGCGGTAATACCGACCTCTTCACCGCCCGTGCCGTTTTCCGCAACCGCGTTCAAGTCATTGTTCGACTTGTCGGTATCAACGACCGGTCCAATATCACCCTCGTTCTCGTCGATATCAATTACATCGACAATGACTGTTTCAGTGTCAGAAAGACCACCGCTGTCAGTTGCGGTAACCTGAACGGTAACCTGTTGCTCGGTCTCATAGTCGAGCGCTTGGTCATCTTTCAGCTTCAGCAGATACTTGCCATCTGCGGCCACAACCTCGAACCGGTCATCGGACACGGTGAATGTGTGCGTATCGCCAACATCCGGGTCGATGACGGAAAGCGGCGCGACTTCCGCGCCCTTGAACTCTTCCAGGATCGCAATGCGGCCATCAGCTTTGATCGACACGGTGTCGATGTAGGTGCCATGGCTGTTGTCAGAGCCTTTTTCGACAAAGGTCAGCGTGTTGGTGCCGTCACCCGACCCACCAACGATATCATAGCTGTAGCTTTGCCAACCACCGCCACCATCGGTCGGATCAATAGTGTCGATGAGCTCACCATTCCAGTAGACCTCGGCAACGCCTTCACCGGACTTGTTGCCACGCGAGTTCATGTTGAAGGACAGCGTGTAAACATGTCCGTCCAACTGACCTTCGATCGTCTGGGAGATCGTGCCGTTGTCGTCGGCTGTCAGGTCGAGACGATGCGCACCGTCCGTTGTGCCTTCGCCGTGACGCGCAGACTGGTGAATATCGACATCATTGTAGGTCCAGCCCTCAATGGTATCCGGTGTGTCGTACCAACCGGTGCCATCTGTGCCACTCAAGGTTCCGGAGAAATTCTCGAAACCACCATTGATCACCAACTCGTTGGACGCATTCTCCAGTTCAACGATGAGATCCGGCGGCTCGTTGCCGTCGGTGACGTCGATCGAGAAGGTCTTGCTGGACGACGATCCATCCGTGGAGGTCGCTTTCACGGTCACATCGACAGTTGGCTCGGTCTCGGCGTCAAACTGCGCACCGTCCTTGACCTTGATGACACCCGTGGTCTCATTGATCTCAAAGCGGTCACCGCCACCGGTCAGCTCATAGGTGACCGTATCGGTCGCATCTTCGTCCTCGGCAAAGGCCGTGATGCCGGTGTCTTCGCCGCCATCCGCGGTTTCGGAGATGATGTTGTCGCTTGTATCAACATCCGTGACCGGACCGATGTCGAACTCGTCTTCATCGCCAACTTCAACCGTGAAGGTCTTCGTTGTGGACGTCCCGTCTGTGGACGTCGCCTTGACCGTGACGTCAATCGACGGCGTGGTTTCACGGTCGATATCCGCACCTGGTGCAACCGAGATCACACCAGAGGTCGGATCGATCACGAACGGTGAGGTCTGATCAACGATCTCATAGGTGACGGTGTCAACAGTATCCGGATCGGTCGCAAACGCCGTCACGCCAACAACGGTGCCAGCATCGGAGTTTTCCGCAACCAGGTTGTCACTGTTGTCGCTGTCGGACAGCGGGCCAATCGGTTCCGCACCCTCGTCAATGTCGATGACATCGATCACAACCGTTTCCGTGTCAGACAGACCACCGGTGTCGGTTGCGGTGATCTGGACAGTCACCTGTTGCTCGGTCTCATAATCGAGCGCCTGATCGTCTTTCAGCTTCAGCAGATACTTTCCGTCGGCGGCAACCACCTCGAAGCGGTCATCGGACACCGTGAACGTATGCGTGTCGCCCACATCCGGGTCGATGACGGAAAGCGGAACAACCTTGGCGCCTTCCAATTCTTCATAAACGCCGATCCGGTTCGTGCCGGTCAGTTCAACATTATCGATGAACGCACCATAGGTGTTGTTGTCTTCACTGGTTTCGCGGAATTCCAGGACGTCATTGCCCCCTGTGCCAACAACCTGGAACTCAACTGTTTCCCAGTAGCCGAATGCCGGATCGACCGTAGAGACCAACTCACCATTCCAGTAGATCTCAACTGTGTTGGAAGCATCATCCCGCCGCGCCTGGACGTCGAAGGAAAGATCATAAACCTGCCCCACCGACGTCTCGACAGTCTGCGAGATGGAGTTGACGTTCTTTTCAGAATCGAGCTCGAGATGCTGCTCACCCTCGGTGGCCTTGATACCGCCGAAGTTGTCCCAAACCTCCATTTTGCCATTGCTGGTCCAGGCACCAGAACTGTCTTCAGAAAACTGGCTCCATTTTCCAGTGGCAACGTCGAAGGACTCGAACGAGCCGTTCTTGATAAGGTTGGTGCCTATGTCGCCATACTCAACGATGAGATCCGGCGGCTCGTTGCCGTCGGTGACGTCGATCGAGAAGGTCTTGCTGGACGACGATCCATCCGTGGAGGTCGCTTTCACGGTCACATCGACAGTTGGCTCGATCTCTGCGTCAAACTGCGCACCGTCCTTGACCTTGATGACACCCGTGGTCTCATTGATCTCAAAGCGGTCACCGCCACCGGTCAGCTCATAGGTGACCGTATCGGTCGCATCTTCGTCCTCGGCAAAGGCCGTGATGCCGGTGTCTTCGCCGCCATCCGCGGTTTCGGAGATGGTGTTGTCGCTTGTATCAACATCCGTGACCGGACCGATGTCGAACTCGTCTTCATCGCCAACTTCAACCGTGAAGGTCTTCGTTGTGGACGTCCCGTCTGTGGACGTCGCCTTGACCGTGACGTCAATCGACGGCGTGGTTTCACGGTCGATATCCGCACCTGGTGCAACCGAGATCACACCAGAGGTCGGATCGATCACGAACGGTGAGGTCTGATCAACAATCTCATAGGTGACGGTGTCAACAGTATCCGGATCGGTCGCAAACGCCGTCACGCCAACAACGGTGCCAGCATCGGAGTTTTCCGCAACCAGGTTGTCACTGTTGTCGCTGTCGGACAGCGGGCCAATCGGCTCTTTGCTCTCATCGACATCAATCACATCGATGATGATGGTTTCCGTGTCGGACAATCCGCCGCTGTCGGTGGCCGTCACGGTAACGCTCACCTGCGTTTCAGTCTCATAGTCGAGCGCCTGGTCGTCCTTCAGCTTCAGGACATACTTGTCCCCAGCAACAACAACCTCGAACCGCTCGTCGGACACTGTGAAGGTGTGTGTGTCGCCCTCATCCGGATCAATTACGGACAGAGGAGCAGCTTCCGCACCTTCGACTTCCTCAACGATCGTTGTCCGATACTCAAAGTCGGTTGTTTGTGTCTGGAAGACAAAATCATCAAAGTCTTCATCGCCATTGTTGACCAGGTCTTCGAAGCCGATTGTAACGCCGCTTTCAACCGTGTGATCCACGCCATCGGGATTGAGGCTTGCGTCACCGGAGAAGTAGACATTGGCATCTTGCCCGGTCAACGGCGTGCCGTCCTGTGCAACGGCCTGCCAATTGCCATCTCCGTCCTTCTGGAACGTGACCATGTCGCCGGCGGCGATGCCCGGGTTCTTGTCGGCGCCGTCCGGGATCAGGAAATAACCGATGTTGGCTGCATCCACGTTCGGAAAGGACACAGTCGCCGTCTCGCCAGGGGTCAGCTCGTTGCCGTTGGTCCAGACGATCTGGCCGGCAACAGGATCCCCGTTGGCGTCCATGACGAACACACCGAAGGAGTTGCTGTAGCCCGCCGCTTCAGATGTAAAGGTAATGGTGGCACTGACGCCATCCACATCGCCGGTCTCGAAGGTGAGATCAGGCGCTTCGTTCACATCCAGGATCTCGACCGTGAACGTCCCGGTTGAAGACGAGCCATCGGACGAGGTCGCAGTGATCTCAACATCAACAGACTTGGTCTGCTCGTAATCAAAGCTGACGCCCGGCTTGACCGTCAGAACACCGGTATCCGGATCGATATCGAACCGCGGGTCGTCGGTCGAATAGGTCACCGTGTCCGATGCATCCGGATCCTCGGCGAAGGCGGTAATACCGACCTCTTCACCGCCCGTGCCGTTTTCCGCAACCGCGTTCAAGTCATTGTTCGACTTGTCGGTATCAACGACCGGTCCAATATCACCCTCGTTCTCGTCTCCGACCTTGACCCGGAAGGTATTTTGCGACGTCGAGCCGTCTGTGGACGTGGCTTTGACTGTCACATCAATAAACGGCGTGGCCTCCCGATCTATCTGCGCGTCAGGACCGACGGTGATAAGACCGCTTACCGGATCAATCACAAACGGCGAGTCGCCTACGATCTCGTACGTCACTGTGTCTGATGTGTCTGGATCTTCTGCAAAAGCCGTCACACCAACGACCGTGCCCGGATCGGAATTCTCCACGACGAAGTTTTGTTCTGTGTCGGTATCGGTAACCGGCCCGATACCAAACTCGTTGGCATCGCCTACGGTGACACGGAAAGTCTCCTGAGAGGTTGATCCGTCAGTGGATGTTGCCTGAACTGTCACATCGATAAACGGCGTGGTTTCACGGTCGATGTCGGCACCGGGGGCAACAGTGATCACACCGGTCGTTGGATCGATGACAAATGGCGAGTCACCAATGATCTCATAGGTAACCGTATCTGTGGCATCCGGATCTTCAGCAAACGCAGTGACGCCAACGACGGTGCCCCCATCGGAGTTTTCTTCGACAAAGTTCGTCTCATCGTCGACATCGGTAACCGGGCCGATCTCGAACTCGTTTTCGTCACCCACCTGCACCCGGAAGGTCTGGGAAGAGGTCGACCCGTCGGTCGATGTTGCCTGCACTGTGACGTCGATGAATGGGGTCTCTTCCCGATCGATCACCGCGCCATCTTTCACCGTCAGAACGCCTGTGACCGGATCGATCACAAAAGGGCTATCACCTACAATTTCATAGGTGACCGTATCGGTCGCGTCTTCGTCCTCCGCAAAGGCCGTCACGTCGATGCCGGTTCCACCGATAGCGTTTTCCTGGACAAAGTTCGCATCTTCGTCTGTATCGATCACCGGACCGATCGGGAATTCGGAGTTGTCGTCACCGACGGTGATCCGGAACGTTTCCTGAGATGTTGACCCATCTGTCGATGTCGCCTGAACGGTTACATCAAAGAACGGCGTGGTTTCACGGTCGATTTCAGCACCTGGGGCAACACTGATGACACCCGTAACCGGGTCAATGACGAACGGCGTGTCGCCTATGATTTCATAAGTCACCGTATCGGTTGCGTCCGGATCTTCGGCAAATGCCGTAACACCGACAACGGTGCCCGGGTCGGAATTTTCCAGAATGAAGTTATCGGTCGTATCGGTATCGACCACAGGACCGATCTCAAACTCTGTGTTGTCGTCCCCAATCTGGATGATAAAGGTCTCGACAACGGAGGACCCATCGCTGGATGTTGCCTGAACCGTCACACTGATGGATGACGTTTCTTCACGATCAATGACAGCTCCAGGACCAACAGAAATCACACCGGTTTCCGGGTCGATCACGAAAGGAGAATCCCCGATGATGGAGTATGTGACATCATCTCCGTCCGGATCCTCTGCAAACGCGACCACTCCAACAGTTGTTCCTGGATCGGCATTTTCCTCAACGAAGTTCGTGTCGAGGTTGATGTCGGTCAACGGGCCGATTGGGCTACCGGGATCATCATCACCACCGCCGCCATCGCCGCCGACGTCATTGCCGCCGTCATCCCCATCATCGTCACCATCGTCATCGGCCAAGATCGTGGTGCCACCATCACCGGCGCCGCCTCCGCCGCCGCCGCCGCCAATACCATCACCAATGCCGTCGTCGCTTGTCGGAATGCCTTGACCACCGAGGTTGAATTGGGAAAGTCCTGCGTCCAGACCACGAGCTTCTGGAACTTCGCCGTTTCCAATTCCACCGACATCGCCCAAGCCGCCATCGGACGTTTCTGCAACATCTTGCAGCCCATCGGGGAGCGGCACATTGTCGTTGCGCTGCAAAC
This sequence comes from Roseibium sp., assembly GCF_965276855.1. Lineage (GTDB taxonomy): Bacteria > Pseudomonadota > Alphaproteobacteria > Rhizobiales > Stappiaceae > Roseibium. Next base: position 3,371,088 of record NZ_OZ255700.1, on the reverse strand, counting down.
CCAGACCATTGCGCGGACCATCCCCGCCCGCTGCACCGTTCAGACCGCCATCACCTGACAGACCTTCACCGTCATGGAGCGCGCCTCCGCTGCCTTCATATTCAAGAGGAACGGCTTGGAACAGGTTCGCAACAGTCGCCTCTCCCGTGTCCTCCGGGTTGATTGACAAGGAGTAGTCAGTTCCATCCTCTGGCTTATACGGGTCACCAGCCTGAGCTTCCGCACGGGCAGTATTTGGCGAATTCGCACCAGAATTGGTTCGCGCTGCCGCTTCTGCGCCCGCGCCTTCGGTCGGTTTGCCAGATGTTTTCGTGGTGTCGGTATCAGCCATGCTCGCACAAGCTCCATTAGATCATGGAGCCATTCGCGCAGGCTTGTCTTAACAAAAACCAACTACAACCTGTGAAATACCACTATATCTTGATGTAAATTAGCGACTTCCATAGTTCTTGGTAAACGCTTTTGAAACACTTGCGCGCCTTAATAGAGATAGGAGGCGCCAAGTATGGTCAATTTTATCAGCAATGCATTAGCTAACACTACGTTACCTCAGCTGAAATTTCATTCATCTGAGACAGGGGAGCTAGTTAAGGCACCAAATTTACCACGCCCTGTGGTAATAGCCTCGATACTGATTAATGTATTGGGCTTGGCGATGCCCCTCACAATTCTCCAAGTCTATGATCGAATTCTTCCGAACCATGCGACCGATACACTTGTGGTGCTGATTGTAGGTCTTGGAATCGTTCTGGCCGTAGATGCGGTTCTAAAAATAGCACGGTCTTTTGTTGTCGGGTGGTCTGCGGCGTCTTTCACACACAAGGCCAACATGGAGGCCACCCATCGGCTGCTCTGCTCCCGTTCAGACGCGGTGACGGATGCCAGTGTGTCCAAGCATCTGGATTCGCTCAAATCGCTCCAATCCCTGGGAGACCAGTACGGCGGCCCCGCACGTCTTTTGGCGATTGACCTTCCAGCAAGCCTCATATTTCTTGTTGTTCTGTTTCTGATTGGCGGTCCAATCGGCTTCATTCCGCCGATCCTGCTGCTGATTTTTGTATTGCGAACCGCGCACCTGAATTCGAAACTTACTGCGCTCGTCGAAAAACGCGCTACCCAGGATGAACGCAAGTATGACTTCATTTTTGAGGTTTTGTCCGGATTAAACACGATCAAGGCAATGGCGCTGGAGCCGGTGATCCTGAGGCGATTTGAACGACTGCAAACCCAGGTCTCTCGCCTCGGCTATGATCAGATCGACCTGAATAACAAGGCGCGGAACAGCAGCGGCTTTTTTACCGTTTTGACCACCGTTTGCGTCGTGTCCGCGGGGGCACTTCTGGTGATGGGCGGCTTCATCAGCATTGGCGCAGTTGCCGCGTGTACGCTGCTTGCAGGTCAGGTTGTCCAGCCCCTCTTGCGGGGCATCAATCACTGGACAGAGATGCAGCGCGTTAAACACGACTATCGCGCCGCTCAATCCCTGTTCGATCTTCCGATGCAGAGCAAGCAGCAGTCACGGGATATTCCGGTCATCGGGAACATCCAGCTCCACAATGCAGGTTTTGATTCCAGGCACGAGGTGATCGTCCCGATCCATGGCCTGAACTTGTCGGTCAATGCTGGCGAGACAATTGCCTTCGAAGGCAAAGATGGCAGCGGGCGCTCAACACTCTCCCGCTTAATTTCCGGTAGCCTGGAGCCAACCTCGGGATCTGTCATGCTCGACGGTCATGATCTGTACGGTGAAGATCATCGAAGTCTTCGAAAACACATTGCCTATGTTGGCAATGACTCTGAGATGTTCGCCGGGACGATCCTGCAAAACCTGACCTTGTTCGGCTCTCAATCGACACCCCACACGGCACGAATGGCCGCAGACCTTATCGGTTTGGAAAAGGACATTCATTTGCTCCCGCTGGGTTACGACACACAGCTGGGCAATGCGATTGAAGAGAACCTTACGGATTCGATGATCCAGCGCATCGCAATTGCACGCGCACTGGCCCGCGAGCCCAAGGTCTTGATCCTAGATGATGCAAACGGCGCCCTTGATCACCGCAGTGAGGCGGAGCTTGCGGAGGGTTTGAAACGTGTCAAAGGCCAACTGACCATGATCATTGTCAGCCATCGCCCATCCTTCCGGGCGATCGCGGACAAACAATACCTGGTAGAGGACGGGAAGTTGAAGGCAGTGCAAGCAAAACCCGCCACGCCGAAAAAATACAAGCTTCAGCCGCGCGTGCGCAATGAAACCGCCAAAATGAGCCAAGGAGCCTGACATGTCCCTGGCAGCGTTCGAAAACACGTCTTCTTATGTTCACGGTGGAGATCCGTCGGCCAGGCGCCTCAATCTGGCGAGCAAAGTCCGCCAGCAAGCCGGAGCGCACATAGACCGGAATACGGCTGCTGAAGCATGCCTTTTGCCAATGCTGGAGGCTCTCGGCTGGGACGGCATGGAGCGCCATCTTTTTGAAGCGCTCCCTCATCTTGAGGGGATTGGCGGCATTTTTGATCTGCGGGCTGTCTTGACCAGATTGAACTATCGGGTCACGGCTTCTTCACGCCCGCTTAAACAACTGACACCAGAACAATTCCCGTGCTTGTTGAAGGTCGGACAAAATGTCTGTGTCGGCCTTGGACCAAGTGGGGACGGCCGGCTTCGTGTTTTCAGCGGGGAAGCCCAGCAAACAGTAAATCTTGATTACTCGGCCCTCAAGGACGCCGAACTTTTCTTGATTGCAGAAGATGATCCAACAGCCACTTCCGGCTTCAAACACTGGTCTTCGAGGCTGTTTCACAGGTTTCGCGGCACACTAGCTTCGATTATGGCGATCGGTTTTCTCGCCAACCTGCTCGCACTTGGCCTGCCTTTGTTTGTGATGAACGTTTATGACAAGGCAATCGGGGCGAAGTCAGTTTCCGTACTTGTTACACTGATGGTGGGCATCGGGGTGATCCTGTGTATGGACTGGCTTGTGAAGGGAACCAAATCCCACCTCCAGGCCTATCTTGGTGCCCGGCTTGATGCGGTGGTCGCAAACACCACCTTCCGGCATTTCCTGCATTTGCCTTTACCGCTCACGACATCGGCGCCAATTGGCGCGCAGATCACCCGTCTGAAGCAATTCGACGGGGTACGCGAGATATTTCACGGAAACCTCGCCAATGCGCTGATTGATCTACCATTCTCCGCACTGTTCGTGGTCGTGCTCTCGCTGATCGGCGGGCCCCTTGCCTTGTTGCCGCTCGGCCTTTTGGGGCTTTACATCATTGCCGCCCTGCTCATCGTTCCGCGCATGAAGCGCGCGATCAACTTGGCCGGGGAAGCCAAATCCCGCGTTCAAAACATTACAGTTGAAATTCTGTCCAAGCGGGACTCCATCCAGAATTTGTCTGCGGATGATGTTTGGATCGACAAGTTCCGGGCCTTGTCCGCGGACTTCGCCCAAAAGAACCTGAAAACAAAACACCTTTCCCAAATAATGCAGGTCGTCTCGCAGATGATGATGACCCTGTGCGGCATCGGGGTCCTCGGTTTCGGCGCCATCATGGTGATGAACCAAAGCCTCACGCAGGGCGCGCTCATCGCGGTCATGGCTTTGTCCTGGCGTGCGTTGAACCCGATGCACCAAGCGTTCCTGAGCTTTTCCCAGCTTGGCCAGGCACAACAGACAATCGAGCGGATCAACGGTCTTCTGAAAATCGATATGGAACGGCAACCGGGCAAACTTCCGAGCCTCCATCGCCAGTTCCAAGGCACCGTCCGGTACTCCAATGTCGTCTTGCGCTATCCGGCGCGGCAGGAGCCGGCATTGCGGAATTTCTCCCTGCAAGTTGAAAAAGGCGCCGTTGCCGCCATCACCGGTCCAAGTGGATCCGGGAAGACCTCTCTGGTGCGGGCAACACTCGGGCTTTACCGGCCGCAGATGGGGGCGATCCTGGTTGACGACCTCGACATCCGCCAGCTGGACCCGGGTGAATGGCGCCATGCGATTGGTTATGCGCCGGAACACTATGATTTCTTCTACGGAACCATCGCTCAGAATTTCAGGATGGCAAACCCTCAAGCGGACAACGATCAGGTCCGCGGAGCGTTCGAGGACTTCGGCCTCAACAACTACGCAGATCTGCTTCCGCACGGCGTTGAGACACGTCTCACTGGCCAGCTATTGCAGGTCCTTCCGGACAACGTGAAACAACGGATCCTGCTTGCACGGGCCTTTGTGCGTCCAGCTTCAATCTACGTTCTCGACGATCCGGCCGGGAACCTCGATTTCGATGGTGACAAGCTGCTGATGAAAAAGATCGAGCAGGTGCGGGGTAAATCAACCGTTATTCTAACGACTTATCGCCCCAGCCATATGCGGATCGCCGACCAGCTGGTCTACATGCAAAACGGAATGGTCACCATGGCCGGCCCGCCGTCAGAGATTTTGGACGACGTCCTGAAACAGCAATCAAAGTAATCGGAGCGTGCGCTGACCCAAGCCGCATCTCTTGACAACCGCCGAGGAAAAACCGATGGCAACAAAAGACACCTCTGATCCGCTTCGCAAAGCCGTTTACGGCCGAGTTGGCTTGCCACTCGAATTGGAAGACGGTGTTCCGCCCGCCTTCTACACCCGATTGCTGATAGGGCTCACCATCGCGACAGTGGTGCTTCTGTTGTGGGCGGCAATTGGTCAGATCCGGGAAGTTGCCAACACGATCGGTGAAATCACGCCTGCAGGTCAGATCCTTGCCGTTGAACATCTAGAGGGCGGTATTGTTAACGAGATCCTGGTCGAGGAAGGCCAGCTTGTGATGGCCGGAGATCCGATCGCGCGTCTCGAGAAAGAGGATACGACAGCCGAACTTGGTCGCATCCAAAGCCGGCTGAGCTATCTGGAACTCGAAGAAGAACGCCTCAGAGCACAAGAGTTCAGCGATCCGAACACGGTTGGACTTCGGCTAGACCCGGCCGTCAATGGTCTCAGCACACAACAGCGCGCGGCCTTAACGGCCAACCGCAAGGCTGTCGCAGACGAGCAGGACGCTTATACGGCACGGGTCGCTCAAAAACGTGCGGAAGTCGCAAGCCTGGAAGCGCAAGTCGTTTTGCAGCGGTCTCAAGTGGAACTGGAAAAGGAAAAATTCCAGATCCAGGAAACCCTTCTGAAAGACGGCTATACATCCCGCCGCCGGTATCTTGAATCAAAAGGTGAATATCAGCGGTCCCAAGTGACGCTGGAACAGCTGGTCGGCAATCTGGCGCAAGCCCGAGAAATGCTGACGGAGGCTCAGGCGAGCCTGAACCAGGCTGGCGCTGAAGTGAACCGCGACGTGGCTGATGAGCGCGCCCGGATTGCCCAGGAACGGGCGGAATTGGCTCAGGAGATTGCGAAACTGAAAGACCGGCAGGAACGCTTGTTTGTCAGGGCGCCAGTTGATGGATACATTAAAACGTTGGGCCAAACCGGACGTGGTGCCGTTGTGAATCCCGGGGACATGATCGCGGAAATCGTTCCGCAAACCGAGAGCATGGTTGCTGAGGTGAAAGTCAATCCGCGCGACATCGGTCACATCAATGTCGGCGACAAGGCTGAAATCACGATCACCAGCTATGACCCAAACATCTATGGAACGATTGTTGCGGAGGTGGAAACCATCTCAGCCTCCAGTTTCCAGGACGAATATGGCGAATACTACTTCAAGGCTGATCTCGGCTTTGCGGGAAACACAATCGGCACGGGAAATGTAACCAGCCCTGTGCGGCCGGGCATGCAAGTGAATGCCCAGATTGTGACGGGCTCCAAATCGGTTCTCGCCTATCTGCTCAACCCGGTGACCCGAGCAATGCGCACGGTGTTCTCCGAACGTTAAGCCTCAAAGACGTATCAAACAAAAAAACCCCGGTCGATCGACCGGGGTTTTCTTTTTGTCAGGCTTTCCGCTTCAGTGAGTCGCCGGCGTGACCATTGCACTGATCGTATCCTGGACATTCAGAACACCAACCGGCTTGCCATCGCCATTGACAACACAACATTCACCAAGCCCTGTTTCGGCGAACTTCTTTGCAGCCTCTTCCAGCATGATGCCGCTTTGAACGGTCAGGCCCCCTTCGAGGGTCTTTGTTTTGTCCATGACCGTGTCGACCAGGATCACCCGCCCACGATTCACTTCCTTCACAAAGTCAGCGATATACGCATCTGCTGGATTAAGGACGATATCTTGCCCACTTCCCTGCTGGATAACGGCTCCGTCCCGGAGGATCGCGATCTTGTCGCCGAGGCGCAGCGCTTCATCAAGGTCGTGGGTGATGAAGACGATTGTCTTGTGCAGCTCTTCCTGAAGGTCGAGAAGAACGGTCTGCATATCCATACGGATCAACGGATCAAGCGCTGAGAACGCTTCGTCCATAAGCAAAATGTCGGCATCGTTTGTCAAAGCACGGGCAAGACCGACACGCTGCTGCATACCGCCCGACAACTGGTTCGGATAATGGTCTTCAAAACCTTCCAAGCCAACACGGGCGATCCAGCGGGCAGCCCGCTCTTCTGCCTCCTTCATGGAGACGCCCTGAATTTCCAGGCCGTAAACGGTGTTTTTCATCACCGTCCGGTGGGGCAGAAGCGCAAACTTCTGAAAAACCATCGCTGTTTTGTGGCGACGGAATTCCCTCAGCTCACTCTGAGACATCTTACAGACGTCTTCATCACCGTAGAGCACTTCTCCGTCTGTCGGATCGATCAGTCGGTTGATGTGCCGAATCAAGGTTGATTTCCCCGACCCGGACAATCCCATCACCACCTCGATCTTACCGCCAGGCATAGAGATGTTGATGTTGTTCAAGCCTAAGACGTGATTATGCTTTTCGTTGAGCTCGGCTTTGGACATGCCGTCTTTGACGAGCTGCACCATGTCTTTGCCGTTTGGACCAAAAATCTTGTAAAGATTTTTAATCTCAATGCCTGTCGCCTCACCCATGGATCACCTCCGAGTGTTTCTGAAGGCGCTTGCCGTAGGCCTGGGTCGCGCGGTCGAAAATAATGGCAATCGCAACGATCGCGAGACCATTCATGACGCCCATCGTCAAATACTGGTTCGCAATGGCGTTCAGAACCGGCTGACCGAGGCCTTTCACGCCGATAAGAGCCGCAACAACAACCATCGCAAGTGCCATCATGATGGTCTGGTTCACGCCAGCCATGATCGTTGGCAACGCAAGTGGCAGCTGAACATTGGTCAACTTCTGCCAAGAACTGGACCCGAAGGCGTCGGCTGCCTCAAGAACGTCTTGGTCAACAAGACGAATACCGAGGTTGGTCAGTCGGATCATCGGCGGGATCGCGTAGATAACCACCGCAATCATTCCCGGCACTTTGCCAAGGCCGAAAATCATGACCACCGGAATGAGATAAACGAAGCTGGGCATCGTCTGCATGAGGTCAAGCACTGGATTGATGACGCTCTGAATTCGATCTGAGCGAGCCATCAAAATTCCAAGCGGGATCCCCAGCACGATCGCCATCATGGTGCAGACGGTCACCATCGCGATGGTGCGCATGGTGTCTTCCCACATTCCGAGATAACCGATGACGCACAACGCAACCAGGGAGCCGATCGTGATCCTGGTATTCCGGCTCATGAGATAAACAATCCCGACAAGCACGGCCAGGATGATCGGCCAAGGCGAGTTGATGAGCAGTTGTTCCAAAAAGATCAGGAAGTCCTTGATCGGATCAAACGCACTTTCAATGGCGTCCCCGTAGGCACGCGTAAAATCCTTAAAGGCCCCATCAATTGTTTGGCGCATTTCGCGCAAGCCACCCCTGCTCATTGCGGGGAATTCTTGTAGCCACTCCATCACTCTCGTCCCGTTTCTTTGCCCCTCATGGAAGAGCCCGCATCGCGATGCGGGCTCCTTTTCTCTTCAACGGCTTACAGAGAAGCTTTCACTTTTTCGGCGACTTCCGGGCTAACCCACTGGGTCCACACATCTTCAAAGTTTTCCAGGAAGTAGTATGCGCCGTCTTCGTTGGTCGCCTGATTGTCGGTCATCCAAGCCAAGACCTTACCAGCCGTCCGGTTGTCCCAAGTCCGGCCCTTCACGTAGTCCATGGTCGGACCAGCTTTTTTGGCGAAATCGTCAGTGACAACAGTGAACACCTCGGACTTAACCCAGGAGTTCGGCTTCGGATCCGGGCAGTCTTCAACAACAGTACACTTGTCCCACTCGGCCTTGTCGTGCTCGACTTCAAAGTCAAGGAGCGTCATGTCGTACTTGCCGAGGATAGCCGTCGGTGCCCAATAATAGCCGAGCCAGCCTTCACCGCGCTCGTTTGCACGTGCCAGAGATCCGTCAAGACCGGCAGCAGAACCCGGATCTACGAGTTCGAAACCAGCTTCGTCGAAACCGTTTGCGCGGAAGAGGTTACCTGTCGTGATGCGGCAGTTCCAACCGGTCGGACAGGTGAAGAAGCCACCCTTGCTGTCGTCCTCGGCACCTTTGAAGAGATCTGGGCGCTCTTTGGCGGCAGCTACGGTGTAGATGTCATGCTCTTCCGCGATAGCGGTCGGAACCCAAAAGCCTTCAACACCACCTTCGTTCAGAATTTCACCACCGATAATCAGAGATCCTTCAGCGACGGCCTTATCAAGCGGCTCACGCACAGCATTAATCCAGAGCTCCGGAGCCATGTCCGGCTCACCCTTCTCGTTCATGGACGTGAAGGTCGGCATGGTGTCGCCAGTGACCAGCTCAACATTACAGCCGTATCCATTCTCAAGAATGATCTTGTCGATGTGCGCAATCGCGCCGGCAGATGCCCAGTTCATTTCCGCAACAGTGACTGTTCCGCATTCTTCGGCCATGGCGGAAGACGCCATCCCGACGAGCGCAGTCGCAGCGACTGTGACAAACAACTTTTTCATGGGGTACTCCTATGCAGTCTGTTTGTTGAGTTTTCCATTGGCGCATCCTGAGAATACTAGAACTCTAGTATTCACCTCCCGGCGCATCAATTGATCATGTAAATTGGGAATGTGGATCAAATCACACAAAAAGGCGGGAAGATCTAGGATCTCCTCGACTGCCTTTACTCGTAGCATCTACTTCGACCCTGCTCCCTAATCTTCAGCATGAGCCCATTGGGCCGCACGAGGTCGAAACAGGTATTTCGACCAAGCTCTTGGGCTCACTCTCAATACCATTGCATTATGCGACGGCCAGCACAACAGTTGACCTGCACTTCTTTTGCGGATCGTTCCTTTTATTTCCCAGACTAGCCAAACAGCGACATTTTCCTGCCAATAAACGCCAAAGAAGATAACAATATGACTTTCAGGCACGCATTTTAATGCACTTATTTATTGATTTAAATATATATTGCAATTTATGATTGAATATTTATTGCCTTTTTTTGACCTTACAGGAGATCTCTAACGCAGTGTTCTTCAAGAGCAAATCCATCTCAACAAGACTGGACATGCTCCGCTGCAGCAAGACAATTGAACGATGAACGATCGAGGGAATAGGAGTAGCGGAAGTACACATGTCTGAATACTGAACTTCAAGGCCTGCCCATCGCGGTATTGCCGCTTGCCCAAGGCCTTCCTGGACCATCGCCGCAATGGTTTCAGGAGAATCCAGCTCACACAGAACAGGCATCTGCGCAAGAGCGTGATCCAGATAAGGGCTCGCCAACCGCCCACCCCAGGATGACCGGTCATAGATAATCCATGGAAGATCGCCGTTCTCAAAGGTCCTCAAGTGTGTAACAGGCCGGATATGCAAAAACGGCTCTTCTACAATCTGGAAACTCTGAATTCCCTTTGGCAACGCAAAAGGAGGCTGGACGCAAATCACTGCATCAACGGTTTCGCTCAACAAATCTTCATACAACGATTGGGAACTGCCTGGCCGGACCGTGAGCTGAACGTCTGGGGCCTTTGCTCGGAACTCGCGCACAACGCTAGGCAAAACGTCGAGCAACGCCGTAGAGATAGAACCAATTCGATAGGGCCCACTCAGACGATGCTCTGACACCTCTAACGACAAACGGTTCGCATCTCGCACCAGCGCGCTTGCTGCAGGAAGGAGCCGCTGGCATGCCGCCGTTGGCTTTACCCTTTTTGCTGAACGGACCAAGAGCGCGCAGTTCAGCTCGGTTTCGAGCACTTTGATCCGCTGACTGATAGCAGCAGCGGTTAAGCCTTGTTGGCGCGCAGCCGCAGCAATGGACCCTGTCTCGACCACAGCAAGGAGGCTTTCCAAAAATCGCGTATCCAAAATTTTTCCTATGCTAAGAAAAGAAAAAACATAGTAATTCTTTTTCTCAGGTTCTGCTATGAAACAACGACCTCAATTGGAGACGACATATGCAGCCCTGCTTTCACCTCGCTTTTCACGTGACCAATCTTGATGACGCCCGCGCCTTCTACGGTGAACTGTTGGGCTGCCAAGAAGGACGCAGCACCGACACATGGGTCGACTACAATTTTTTTGGACACCAGCTTTCGCTGCATATCGGGAATCCTTTCGAGACCACCAATACCGGAAAAGTTGGCGAGCACATGGTTCCGATGCCGCATATGGGCGCGGTGCTTGACATGGACACTTGGAAAAAAGTGGCGGACCGGCTTACGAGCGCGGGCGTCGAATTTGTTATCCCGCCTACCATCCGTTTCGAAGGGCGACCAGGGGAGCAAAGCACCATGTTTTTTCGGGACCCTTCCGGCAATCCGATCGAGATCAAGGGATTTGCCGATGAAACGGGAGTTTTCGCTGCATGATGCCCGTAATACCTTTCGTTTCCGAAGTCGGCGGTGTGGAACGGAAAGCCTGGAAAGATGCACTGCCGGAAGCCCTGAGCGGGATTGCGCAAGTCAAGGCGTTCGATGATCTGACACAGGTTGAACGAGAAAAAGCCACCGTCGCTATCGTCGCAAATCCAGACCCGACAAAAGTGGCCTCACTTCCCAACCTTGTTTGGGTTCAAAGCTTATGGGCCGGCGTTGAGCGTCTGGTCGCCGAACTGCCGGACACGGGTCCCCAGATCGTACGCCTCGCGGATCCGCAAATGGCGGAAACCATGTCGGAAGCGGTCCTTGCCTGGTCTCTCTATCTCCACCGTAACATGCCGTCATATATGCGGCAGCAGCGGGACCATGTCTGGCAACACCATCTCCTGAAAACGCCTCAGGAGGTAACGATCGGTGTGCTGGGAATTGGAGAACTCGGATCAGCTTCGGCACTGCGCCTGAAAGCCAATGGCTTCAACGTGCTTGGGTGGAGCCGGTCCCGCAAAACACTCAATGGCATCGAGACATTTGCCGGAGCAGAAGAACTCGACACAGTCCTGGCCCGATCCGACATCCTTGTGCTGCTGATGCCTTTGACAGGCGACACACGCGGTCTGATCGGCAAGCAGTCACTGGCTGCGGTGAAACCGGGTGCAAAGCTGATCAACTTCGCCAGGGGGCCGATCGTAGACACCAACGCGCTCCTTGCCGCGCTTGACGACGGCCGTGTCGGGCATGCCGTGCTGGATGTTTTTGACCAGGAACCCTTGGCCAAGGAGCATCCCTTCTGGTCCCACCCTGAAGTGACAGTCCTCCCTCATATCTCCGCGCCAACAATCACCAGCACTGCATCTGCGATTGTTGCTCAAAACATCAAACAGTATCTGGAAACTGGCAGCATCCCGCCAACCGTTGATCGTCAAAGGGGCTATTAAGGTACGCCCCACGCCAGTACCGTCAACGGCCGTCGCAAAACTGTCACCGGTTACCGCCTAAGAGGCGGACATTGATATTCAATTTTTCAGAGCCGTATATGTCCAGTCTTCCTATCCTTGGCGCTGCCATGTCGCTGTCGTCTTTCGAACGCCACCGGGATCTCATGCTTGAAAAACAGCGGGACTTGGAACTACAGGATTTTGTAACCGGGGAAGTCCTAAACGGAGACTGGGCGCCCGTTGCGGACCACGCCAAGAAACTGCTGGATGGACATAAAGGTCGGGTTGGCATTCATGGCCCGTTCTGGGGCTTTACTATTGATGCAAAGGACCCTGACATACGAGAGATCGTCAAGAAACGTCTGTTGCAAGGGCTTGAGGTTTGCGAAGCCATTGGTGGCACACACATGGTCGTGCACAGCCCCTATTCGACTTGGGATTACAACAATCTCGACAACTACGATACCGGTCGGGCAACAAAGATCGAACTCTGTCACCTCACGATGAGAGAAGCGGTCAAGCGCGCAGAAGATATCGGTTGCGAACTGGTGCTTGAGAACATTGAAGACAAGGACCCTTACGCGCGTATCGAACTTGCCGAGAGTTTCGGTTCGCAAGCTGTAAAGATATCCATCGACACGGGTCATGCCCACTACGCCCACGGGTCCACAGGCGCACCGCCGGTCGACTATTTCATCAAGACTGCGGGCAACAACCTACGGCACATTCATCTTCAGGATGCCGATGGCTATGCGGACCGTCACTGGACGTTAGGAGAAGGCACCATCAACTGGCCGAGCGTGTTTGCAGAACTTGGAAAACTGGACAGCGACCCGCGGTTGATCGTTGAACTGCGGGACGTTTCCGGGCTACCCGCCTCAATTGCCAACATGGAAGCTCTAGGGCTCGCCCAATAGACAATCGGCGATCTATTTTGGACCTGTGTTTTTGGGAATGACGCACGGGCGGGCGTCTTTATCGATGGCGCCTGATCCGGAAAAGATGTGACCGAGGACATTGATCGGAAGTGACAAGACCTCTCCCATGGCTCGGCCAGCTCCACCGTCTTTCACAATGAGTTCCGGGTCCGACAGGCTACCCTTGATCTCAAATGGAGACACAATCTCAACAAGTTGCTTTTTCTTAGCGCGCGGCAAAAAGGCCAGGTCCAGATTGCCGCTTTTGAAGTTGACTGAGCCGCCTCCGATAATCTGAACATTTTCGGTTTCGACAACCAGGGAATTGCCTGAAGCTCTACCGGATTTGAACCGGAGTGGCAGAACCGCACAGACCAGCTTGGCGCCCTGTTCCGAGTTACCGGACATCAGCCAAGTGAAAACACTCAAACCGCTGAGCTCGATCAAACGGTCCGGAAAACGTCCTCCCCACAAGGATGTTGTCACTTTGCCGTTCAACGTATCCAAAAAAGCATCAAGAGAGCCGGTCTCTCCGTGGAGATCGAGACTGGCGTAGACAGTGCTGCTGATCGGAGCCGTGAGGCCAAGCTCATTCATCAGGCTTTTCAGCGGAAACTTTTCCATCCGCCCCTTGATTGAGGCCACCGGCGGTTCTGTTTTGAAGTTAAAACCGAGATCACCGCTCACCCGTCCGCCGATATATGCCAACGCCAACTCTGCAATGCTCAAAACCTCGTCCTCGAATTGAACATGCGCCGAGATGTCACCTGCTTTCTTTTTGCCAGCGATTAGGCTTTTCGCTGCGACATGAATGCTGGCCGCAAACTGGGATGCGTCACTGTCAGTAATCTCAAGTCCGGTCTCCGGTCCTTCAAACCCAAGCTCGGCAAGCTGCGCGAGACCTGATAACTCCGAGAGGTTCAAAGCTTCAGAGCGAATATCACCGCTCAAGAGCCAGTTAGAAGTCTCAGGCTTTGGACCGATATTCAGATCAGCCTTGATGGCACTGCTGCTAGAAACAAACTCTCCAGAAATCCCGAGTTCGCCCGCTTGCAGGCTGCTTTGACCTGAGAAAGTGATATCTGGCAATGGTTCTGGAGCTGCCCCCGAAACGAGCTCTACGATTGCTGCAGGGTCCGGAATTGCAAATTCGGTTGTGAAGCTAAGCTCATCAACGCGGCGCAACTCAGGCACGGTCAGGTCAAAACTGAAATCCAGCAGATCGGTGCCTTCCACCGCCCCCTTGAAGGTGTTGAGAGCAAACCAGCTATCGGAATCGCTGAGTTCAATCTGCCCGACAAGCGTTCCAAGATCCGGTCGTGGTTCTCTGTTCGAGTTGAGAAAGAAGGACACCGGATATTCAAAACGTCCGGCAAGCGTTATCCCGTCCAATGCGATCACATCATCTATCTGACCAGCCAGTTTGAGGTTTGGACCGCCATCGGTCCCATTATTGATAGTCAGCTCCTGCAGGCCTACCCGGCCGTCTTCGGACTTTACAATGTGGCCCACGGAGATTGGACCAATGGTCTCAATATCCAAGATGGCGGCATTGGTTCTGACTTGCGCATTGCGGATCGCCAGATCATTCAATGGGCCGTAGATTTCGCCGGCCAGCGCCAAAATTTCAATTGCCAGTTCATTGTCCGCTGACGCGAACGGCGCTAGAAGCGCGTTGAACGAAAGATCCAAAGACGGATCCAGGCTGGCGTTTTCAACCGCACCCGTTATCGTCACCTTGTCGGAGTGCCTGCTTGTGAAGTTGATCTCAATGTTGGAAATCGATAACGACTCAAGCGTTCCGGAAAACTTCCAAGACGCATCGACTTGGCCATCGACTTCACTGGTCAATCCGCCAGAGGTCAATGCCTGAGCCAACGAGCCTGAAGACAATTCCAGCTCACCCTCAACACCGGCATAGGCTGTCGAGGTGTTGATCCTGCCGGAAATTTTGGAGTTTATGCCGGGAAACGCCAGCGCGAGTTCAAATGCGCCATTTTGCAGTGGCCCATTTTGCGGTGGCCGAGCAATTCCACCCGATATTTGAAGCGGAGTTCCGTTCAAGTCGGCATCCAGTTCAATATCGAGCGTGTCCGTTTCTTCTGACGGAGCAATGTTGAGCGAACGGATATTTACTCGCTCATTCCATCCACTTTGGACGCCCAGATAATGTAAGGTAACGTCGGTCAGTTTCAGTGCTTCAAACACCGGCAGATTGATAACCTCAGACGCCAGCCGGTAATAGGACAGTTCCTCGTCAGTGGTCTCCCCCGGGGACGCCAGCAATTCAATGTCAGCACCAGCCATTTCAAAATTTGAGATACCGGATAAGTCACCTAGAAGAAGCCTGTAAGGTGCATCAAACCGGACATAGTCAAAAAACCTTCCGGTGCCGCCTTTTGGCTGGCTGTACCGCTCGACGACGGCATCCTCCATCCGCACAACGATCTGAGACCCGAATTCGATACGGACAGGACCTTGCACCTCTGCCGACCGATCGAGCTGAACCGTCAGAATGCGGCTTGCGATGGTTTGCCGGAGTGGCTCGAAGACTCCAAGTGTTAGAGCCGAGACCATAAGAGCAGCCAATACCAACAGACCAACCACACAGCCGGCGAAGACACGCCGGACTATTCTGATGGTCGGCCGAACCGCCACTTTCGGGGTTTCTGTTGCCACTTTGGAGACCGCTTCTCTTGCAGCCCCCCGCCGGGGGATCTGAATGTGAACGGCAATTACAGATCAAACAGATATTGCTTTCAACTGAGAAGTCTCCGGGGCATGGATTTTATCCCTGAGCGCCCCCGCCCGGAGGGTCTACTGGCAGCACCGACAAACTGACCTCGATCATCTTGTCCAACTCAGTCAGAGAAAGCCCAGCTTGGGCCATGGACGAAATGGCAGCCGCTTGTCCCGCGAAGAAGTCTGCAAGTGCATTGATATCGGTACTGTTCGACAACTCGCCTTCGGTCTCGGCCCGCCTTAAGCGGAGAAGAAAGGCGTCCCGCCGCTCAAAATTGAGGTCTTGCAGCGCCTGTTTCAATTGCTGACTTTGGGCCGAACAGACGAAACTGTTGTTGACGATGAAACAGCCCTCGGGCAGTCCGCTCCCTTCTTTCGCGTGCAGAACACCCCGCAAAGCGGTTCGCAAGCTCTGTTTCAGAGGTTCAGGTGAGTTCACAAGATCGTTGACAAGAGGCGCACCAATCTCTTCCTGGTAGAGTCGCAAAGCCTTTTGGAAAATCTCGTCCTTGTCACCAAGGTTGGCATAAAGGCCCGGCTTGGCCATTCCCGTAGCGGACACAAGATCCGCCATTGACGTGCGATCATAGCCCCGCTCCCACAAAGTGTGCATAGCGGTTTTAAGCGCATCCTTCGGATCAATTTTTCTCGGCCGGCCTCTCGGCATGTGCTGGTTGCCCTGCTTGATCGCAAATTAAAATACCAATTCGTATTTTATTATCTTGAAACTCGCTTTCAAGCACTTATTAAAATACCGTATCGTATTTTATTTGATCGACCACAAGAGAGGACGTCTGCAAATGTCGAAAATTGAAGGAAAAGCCGTCTTGGTCACTGGCGCGAACCGGGGCATCGGACGGGCGTTTGTCACTGCGCTTCTGGAACGCGGTGCCGCAAAAGTCTACGCAGCCGCGCGCCAGCCAGAAACACTGAGTGATGTTGTTGCGCAGAACAATGGCAAGGTGGTTCCAGTCAAGCTGGATGTAACTGAACCGGAAGACATTGCGGCCGCGGCAAAACACAAGGACGTAGCACTTGTGATCAACAACGCGGGCACCGCCGGTTTCTCAAGCTTCACGAATCCGGATGCCGTTGATCGCGGGCGCTTTGAAATGGAGACCAACTATTTCGGCACTTTGAGTGTGTCCCAAGCCTTTGCCCCGATCCTGAAAGCCAACGGCGGAGGCGCGATCATCAACCTCGGATCGATCGCCTCGCACGTGAATTTCCCGGTCTTGGGGACCTATAGCGCCTCGAAAGCGGCCGTACACTCGCTGACACAGGGCCTTCGAGCGGAGCTCGCAGCACAAGGAACGCAAGTTGTCGGCGTCTACCCTGGACCGGTGGACACTGATATGGCCGAGAAGTTTGAAACCGATAAAACCTCGCCTCAGGAGGTCGTCCGGCAGATCCTTGATGCCTTGGATAAGGGAGAAGAGAATGTCTTCCCAGACCCTACATCAACGCAATTGTATGAGCAATTCCTCGCAGCGCCCGATGCAACGGCACAGTTTGTTGGTCAGACATATCTGCCGGGCTAACAAGACGGAAAATTCTCGAGCGCGCCACTCGGCGCGCTCAAAATGCCCCCGCCGGGTCTGGCTTTATGATCCGCCCTTAACCCATCGCCCAGGGACCGTGATAGCCACCACCCTCCTTGTCCGTACGCGCAAATCCGTGGGCTCCAAAGAAGTCACGCTGTCCTTGAAGCATGTTTGCAGTCGAACGTTGGGTCCGCATTATGTCGAAATACGACAGCGCTGCCGATAGGGCCGGAACCGGCAAACCGTGAAGCATGGCCTGTGCCACAACCTGGCGCAGGCTCGCCTCGGTTTCTTTCAGCTTTCCGGTAAAGAACGGGGCCAGCATCAGGTTGCGGTTCGCATCGTCCGACAGTGCAGACGACATGTCGTTCAACATGGCAGAGCGAATGATACAGCCGTTGCGCCAGATCTTCGCGATCTCCGGCAGTGGCATGTCCCAGCCATACTGTTTTGCTGCTTCCAGAATGAGACCGAAACCCTGCGCGTAACAGATGATCTTTCCAGCAACGAGCGCAGATTCCAGAGCGTCAATTCCGATAAGGTCCTTGTCCATACGCTGAGGCGCTGCGCCGAACACCTGTTCGCCCTTATCACGCTCTTCAAGTCTCGCGGACATATTGCGCGCGGCAACGGCAGCCTCGATTGCACTGGCAGGCGTGCCAAGCATCAACGCCTCGATCGCTGTCCAGCGGCCCGTGCCCTTCTGACCCGCGGTGTCCAAAATGATATCCAGCATCGGCTTGCCGGTTTCCGGATCTGCCGTCTTGGCGACCTTCCCTGAGATTTCGATCAGGTACGACTGCAGTATCCCGCCATTCCAGCGTTCAAGAACCTCACCCACTTCGGCTGCGCTCATGCTGAAGCCATCACGCATCACACCATAGACCTCGGCGATCATCTGCATGTCGGCATATTCAATGCCATTGTGCACCGTCTTGACCAGGTGACCGGCACCGGCAGCGCCAAGGAATGCGGCACACGGCTCGTCCTCATACTTGGCCGAGATCGCCTCCAGAATATGCCCCACGCGGTCCCAGGCGGATTTGTCGCCCCCACCCATGATGGACGGACCAAACCGGGCCCCTTCCTCACCGCCAGACACTCCGATGCCCATGAACCGCGGCCCCTTTTCATCGGCTTCTTCCGCCCGCCGATTGGTGTCGTGGTAGTTGGCGTTGCCCGCATCGATGATGAGATCATCCGCATCCAGAAGCGGACGAAGAGCCGCGATCTGCGCGTCAACGGCCTCCCCGGCCGGCACCATCAAAATGATTGCGCGCGGTGAAGCGATCGACGCAACGAAGTCCTCAAGGGCCTTGCTTGGCACGAGTTTCTCAGCCAGCGGACCAGACTTTTCCATGAACTGATCGGTTTTTTCCGATGTCCGGTTGAACACGGCAATCCGAAAACCGTTTTCGGCAATATTGAGCGCCAGATTTCCGCCCATCGTTCCAAGGCCGATCAGGCCGATTTCCGCTTTAGCGCCGTCAGTTGTCATGCAATGTGCCCGTAAGTTTTCTTTAAATCGATTTGACGTGGTGATAGCCGACCTCATGACAATCGGCAATTGCCTGGTGTCATCGTCAGTATTGGGGAAGCGTGTTTTCTTAATCGTCCGCCAATAGGACGGAAGCCCCAATCACGTAATTTTACCTAACAGCCAAAAAAATCTGTCACACAAGCCTGATAGCCAAAGCCATCTGTTAACCACCAGTGGCCTTTCGCAAAGGATCCGTGACATGAAAAAGTTCCTGATGGCTGCCGGCATTCTTGCCGGTGCAACCGCATCCGCATTTGCCGGAAACGTTTCCGGCAAACTGGTTCTTTATACCTCCCAGCCGAACCAGGACGCCCAGGCAACGGTCGACGCGTTCACCGCCAAACACCCGGGCGTTGAAGTCGAATGGGTGCGCGACGGCACCACAAAAATGATGGCCAAGCTGCGCACGGAATTTGAAGCAGGCGCGCCGAAGCCGGACGTTCTCTTGATTGCAGACATGGTCACCATGGAAGGGCTGAAGCAGGAAGGCCGTTTGATGGCCCACGCAGGCGCTGACGTGTCTGCCTATGATCCGGCTCTGATGGATGATGACAAGACCTACTTCTCCACCAAGCTGATCACCAGCGGCATCGTCTACAACACCAATGCGCCGATGAAGCCGTCCTCCTACAAGGATCTCCTGAAGCCGGAGGCCAAAGACAAATTGGCCATGCCGTCTCCGCTGACATCCGGTGCAGCCACCATCCACATGGCAGCTCTGACCTCCAATCCGGATCTCGGCTGGGCCTTTTACGAAGGCCTTGCTGATCAGGGCGCCAATCCAAAAGGTGGCAACGGTGGCACCTACAAGGCCATCGCCGGCGGAGAAAAACTCTATGGTTTCGTCGTGGATTTCCTTCCGATCCGCGAAAAACTGAAAGGTGCTCCGGTCGAGTTCGTGTTCCCTGAAGAGGGTGTTTCTGCTGTCACCGAACCGGTTGCGATCCTCTCTACGGCCCAGAACCCTGACGCGGCCAAGGCTTTTGTTGACTTCCTTCTTTCCGAAGAAGGCCAGAAACTGGCGTCGTCTCAAGGATATCTGCCAGCCCATCCGGCTGTTGCAGCACCGGAAGGTTTCCCGGCTCGTGACCAGATCAAGCTGATGGACTTCGATCCAGCACAGGCCCTCGAGCAGGATCAAGCAAACAAGATCAAGTTCACCGAGATCTTCGGTGGCTAAGACTTGATGGCGCAAGCCCAGAATTCAAAACTGCTCAATGGCGAGAGGATCTCTCTCGCCATTTTGGTTCTCTGCGCGACGCTCCTGTGCGGATTGCCGCTCCTCCTCCTTTTCAAGATCGGATTGACCCAGGACGGCGCGCTTGCTTTTGCGCCGCTGGCAGAAGCCCTATCCAGCCGGTCTGTTCAAAGGGCGCTCTGGCACTCCATGGAGAGCAGCCTCTTGTCGGCGCTCGCGGCAACAGTCTTGGGAACAGTTCTGGCCCTGATTGTCGGACTGACAGATATTCGCGCCAAGGGACTGCTCGTCTTTTTGATTCTCCTACCGATGATGATCCCGCCGCATGTCACGGCAATTGCCTGGATTCAGGCACTGGGGCCGGCAAGTCCGGTGCTTCGATGGATTGGGCTGGCACCCGAAATCGGGTCAACGCATCCGCTTTATTCACGCGAGGGTCTTGTTCTTCTTCTGACACTCCAGCACAGCCCATTGGTGTTCCTGCTGGTTCGGGCAGCGCTCCGGTCCTTTCCGAGGGAATTGTCTGATGCTGCGCGCGTGTCCGGCGCAGGGGCATTCCGCCTTTTGACAAGAATTACGCTGCCACTCCTCGCGCCGGCTTTGCTCGCCGGATTTGCTCTTGCATTTATCGCAGCGCTTGGAAACTTCGGCATCAACGCGCTGATCGGCGTTCCGGCACGCTACACGACGCTTCCGGTTCTGATTTGGCGAAGACTGGCGAGTTTCGGGCCGGATGTCCTCCCGAATGTCGCAATCATTTCGGTCATCCTGGCGATGGTCGCTCTTGTAGCCCTCCTCATACAGGGGGTGTTGCAACGACGCATGCGCGCCAGCCTCATTGGCCTGCCGCAGGACCCGCTTGCAATCTCGCTTGGCTCAAAACGCAAATGGATAGAAACAGGTCTTTGGAGTTTTGTTGGCCTGGTTCTGTTGCTTCCCGCTGCATCGCTTCTGGCGACTTCCTTGGTGAAGACATACGGGCTCCCGCTTTCAGCAAGCACCGTGAATCTGGACAACTTCGCAGAAGTTCTCTGGCGCCAGTCTGTGACGCTAAGAGCCTTTGCGAATTCGACGTTGATTGCCGCAATTGCAGCAAGCGTTATCGCGATCATCGGCATCTTCTTGGGCTACTTCCTCTGTCACCGGCATAAAGTTTATCGCCGTACGGGGACCGCAACGGCCGCACAGGCAGAGATCGCCTTTGCCGTACCGGGTCTGGTCATGTCCATCGCCTTTATTCTGGCGTTCATCCATCCCCTGCCGTTCTTGAACATCTCGCTCTACAACACGCTTTGGATCATTTTGATTGCTTATATCTCCGCTTTTCTCGCGGTCGGATTAAAACCCGTTGCCGCTGCCTTTGTGCAGATGGATAGATCGCTCGAAGACGCTGCCCGTGTATCCGGTGCGGGATTTTTCCGGCGCATCCGGCGTGTATTTGCGCCGCTTGTTGCGCCGTCTGCAGCTTCCGGTGCGATTCTCGTGTTCCTCACTGCCTACAACGAGGTCACTGTCTCGGCACTTCTGTGGTCGACGGGAAACGAGACAATCGGAACCACCATTTTCAATTACGAGGATGGTGGTTACACCACACTCGCAGCAGCCATGTCTGTGGTAGTTGTTCTGGCAACAATTTTGGTCATGCTCGGCATGAACGGTCTGGCAAAACGCGTGCCTTCTGGAACGATCCCCTGGAAGGACTAGTATCAGTCTTAGAGAGTGTGAGATTTGAAGATCAGACAAACACGCAAAAGCGACATCTCAGCTCTTCAGGCCGTGGAGATTTCCGCTAGCAAAGCCTTTCTAGAAATCGAAGGATTGGAAACCTTCGCAGATGGCAGTTGCGCGACAGCGGAACAGCATATGTCTGCAATCGAACCAGGCACAAGCTGGACCGCGGAAACAGATGGCGGACAACAGGTCGGCTTTCTGGCCGCGATCCCGGAAGACGCCGCACTTCATGTCTATGAGATTTCCGTTCATTCTGATTACCAGAAACAGGGAATCGGCAAAGCGCTGATCAAACACGCTGAAGCCCATGCAAGAGTGCTCGGACTGTTGGAAATGACATTAACGACGTTCAGGCACGTGCCCTGGAATGCGCCGTTTTATGAAAGACTGGGGTTCCAGATCCTGAAGTTGGAAGAATGTGATGCGCGGCTTGGCAGCATCCTCACAGAAGAACTCGGCCGCGGATTGCCTATGCCCGAACAACGCTGCGCCATACGCAAAGCGCTGACTTGAGCAGGCCAACTACTCCGGCAATATCCATCCGCGGAGAATGTCCAGAAACAGGGTTTCACCGGTCACAGCCGGGCGATTGAGGGTCATCAACAACGGCATTGAGAGCCCATCGAGGGCTACAAAAACTTCCCAGAAACCGCCACGGTAAATCGTTCTTTCAACGGTTGCTTTAAGACCGTGCCCACCAACAGATGGAACCAGGTGTTCGGGCCGCAGAATCAGCGTTGCTGAACCGGTTCTGGTACCAACAGGGCAGTCCACGTCGACCCGGTGCCCGGCAAGTGTAATATTCGCGTGCCCGGCTTCGACATGGTTGACCTCAACGCGAACCAGACTGCTACGCCCAATAAAACTGGCAACCCGCCGCGAAGTCGGCCGACGGTAAAGCACATCCGGCTCGGCAACCTGCAAGATCTCTCCGTCCCACATAACCGCTACCCGGTCGGCGAGTGCCATCGCTTCGCGCTGATCATGGGTGATGAACAGGGTCGTTGCGCCACTGGCCTTATGGAATGCTGCAAGCTCTTCCTCCATGGCACCGCGCAAGTGCGGATCAAGGTTTGCAAGCGGCTCGTCCATCAACACTGTTTTTGCCCCTTGCGCCAAACAGCGTGCGAGCGCGACCCGCTGGCGCTGCCCGCCGGAAAGATCAGCCGGTTTCCGGTCGCGAAATGCCGACAATTCCACCGTGGCAAGGTGTTCATTGGTGCGTGTTTTGATGTCGGACTTTTTCAAGCCAGACGTTTCCATCGGAAAGGCGACATTTTCAGCAACACTCATGTGTGGCCAGAGAGCGTAGGACTGGAATACGACGCCGGTTTGCCTCCGTTCCGGCTCCATATGGTAGCCGTCTCGAGCGACTGTTGTGCCGCCCAGCGCGATTTCTCCACTGTCGATGGGCGCCAGTCCGGCGATCGTACGCAACAGTGTGGACTTGCCGCAGCCCGAAGGACCAAGCACCACAAAAAATGTGCCCTCCGGGATCGAAATGGATACGTCCTTTAGAGCTTTGTGTAACCCGAACGACTTGGTAACGGACGCAATTTCAATAGACATATGACCCCGTTACCGGCTTCCTATGACAGCCGGATTACACCCGTCCATGGTCGCTCCATTCACTTTCAGCGCAGTCTGAGGAGAAGGTCGACCTCTTCTTCCAAGGCACGTGCATAGGCACGTGAGGCGGGTGCGTTTTCGTGGGTCAGGGTTTCCTGCCGAAACAGACAATATGCGGCCAATCGCCAATGGTAGGCGGATCTTTCAGCCAAAAAACGATCAACAATCGCGCGGTCCGGATAATGCTCCAAAAACAGGTCCTCGGCATAAAGGACGAGTGGCTTCAGGCCATAAAGCGTGAGGAGACCGGGGGAGAGAAAACAAGCGATGTCTTCAACGGGATCTCCGAGACCAGCATATTGCCAATCGATCAAAGTGGGTCCTGCCGCTGTCATTTGCACTGTGCCGAGGCAAAGGGACCTGTGAATCAGGATGTGTTGGGGTACCGCAGACACCTCGTTTGAACTGTCATGTGGCCTGAGACGTTTCAAATTGGCAGCCCGGCGGCTATCCGGAATCTTTTCCAGAATAGCATCAGCATGAGCGAGCACCTGGTGATACCCGGATGGCACCATTCTGACTTCCTCTGGTGCAAGCTCCAGAGCTGCAAAGCGCCCAAGCAGCAGAGCCGCATCACGCACATCAATTTCAGCTTCCGAGCCGCGTTCATATCCATAAATCACCAAAGGCGACCCAGCTGGACTGTCCAGAAAACACTCCAAACGCGGCGCCAATCGATGACGCTCCAACAAGGTCAGAGCAGTCGCTTCTTCCTGGGGCAGCGTAGGGTAGAGCGGATTGTTCTCAAGGCCCGGAAAATACTCCTTGATGACATAATCGCGCTCGCGCGTTTGGAGACGCCAAAACCGGTGTGTGTAGGAACTCGGAAGAGGTCGTAGCCGCGCTCCGCTCAGATCCCCGAACGGATAGCGGCCTTGCAAAAAGTCCAGCAATTCAGCGTCGGTCATCCTGTCAGTCACGCAACACCTTCAAAATTCACTTCATTTTTTTGAAGCCTTTGCATCGCAGACGTCAAGCTTCGTCAATAGCCGAGCAGACCCGATTGACCGCCGGATCTGGAAATGTCGCGAAAGTGGCAACCGCCGTCGTTCTGAGACGCCGTAGAAAAATAACCCTCTCGATTAAGGTTGAACGACAGGTTTGGGCAGAGATCTGCTCACGGCCCCAAAATCTTTCACGCTCTGCGTATACGGCCTCGGAAAGGTGTCTCGCCATGTCCAGTCAGCTCGATCTTGTTGAGACCACGGAAGCGGCGCCAGCAAGGCGTGGCCGCCGCCGGCGCGGCGGTGGAGACAAAGCGGGCCCGGAGCTCTTCCCTCAAAAGCCATTCAAACAACCCCGCCACATCTACAAGCCTGTGGAGGCTGTCTCCGCTGATGAGCTGGAGTCCATTCACGAAGCTTCAATGCGGGTGCTCGAAGACATCGGCATCGACTTCCTTCATGAGGAAGCAAAGGAAATCTTGAAGGCAGCTGGAGCGGATGTAACACCGGGATCAGACCGGGTTCGCATGGACCGGGCTATGGTTGAAGAGCTCGTCGGAAAAACGCCGGAACAGTTTACGGTTCATGCCAGAAATCCGGCGCATAATTTGACCCTTGGCGGCGACCATATTGCATTCTCCTGTGTCGCAAGTGCACCGAATGCTGTCGACCGCGAGGGTGGGCGTCGCCCCGGAAACCAGGCGGACTATCGCAATTTCCTGAAGCTTGCGCAGTTCTTCAACATCATTCACTGCGTCATGGGGTATCCGGTCGAACCGGTCGACATTCACGCCTCTGTTCGGCATCTGGATTGTGTGTCCGACATGATCCGCCTGATGGACAAGGTGTTTCACATCTATTCGCTCGGCAAGGAACGGAATCGCGATGGTCTGGAGATGACCCGCATCGCGATGGGGTTATCGGAAGAAGAGTTCCGCAAGACCCCGAGCGTTATCACAATCATCAATTCTTCCTCCCCGCTTCGGCTCGATACGCCGATGCTCCAAGGCCTCATCGAAATGGCACGGGCCGGACAAGTGAGCGTTCTGACGCCGTTCACGTTGGCGGGCGCAATGGCTCCTGTAACGGTCGCGGGAGCATTGACACTCCAAAATGCCGAAGCACTCGCCGGCATCGCCTTCACCCAGATGGTCAATCCCGGCGCGCCGATGGTCTATGGCGGTTTTACCTCGAATGTGGACATGAAATCCGGCGCACCGGCCTTCGGAACGCCGGAATACATCAAGGCCGCCCTCGTCAGCGGACAGCTTGCCCGGCGCTACGGCCTTCCCTTCCGCACCTCCGGCGTGTGCGCAGCCAATACGGTCGACTATCAAGCTGCACTTGAAACGACATTGTCAGAATGGGGTGCGATCAATGGCGGCGGCAACCTGATCAAACATGCCGCCGGATGGCTCGAAGGTGGCCTATCGGCCGGGTTTGAGAAATTCATCACGGATATCGACCTCCTCCAGATGCTGGCCGAATATCTGACGCCCCTCGATGTGTCAGAAGAGGCGCTTGCCATCGAGGCCATCCGCGACGTGGGCCCGGCAGGACACTTCTTTGGAACCGAGCACACTCAGGCCCGGTACAAGGATGCATTCTACGCTCCGATCGTGTCCGATTGGCGCAACTATGAAACATGGCAGGAAGCGGGGAGCCCGGTCGCCTACGACAAGGCGAACACGCTCTACAAGAAGGCACTTGAGGCCTACGAAGCCCCGGCACTCGATCCTGCAATTGATGAAGAACTCTCCGCCTTTGTGGCCAAGCGCAAGGAAGAAGGCGGCGCGCCAACCGACTTCTAACGAGCGAATTTTGGCATGCCGCGCTTTAAGCGGATGAAACTGACTTTTTGGAGCAATTGAGAATGAAGTCCCATACTCAGGTCGTCGTGATTGGTGGCGGTGTCGTTGGCTGCAGTGTGCTCTATCACTTGACCAAGCTTGGCTGGAAGGACGTGGTCCTTGTCGAGCGGAGCGAACTCACATCAGGTTCCTCTTGGCACGCGGCGGGTGGCTTTCACACCCTCAACGGTGACCCGAACGTCTCCCAGCTCCAAAGCTACACGGTCGATCTCTATAAGGAACTGGAAGAGATCTCGGGCCAGTCCTGCAGTTTGCATCTGACCGGTGGCGTGATGCTGGCAGACACTCCCGAGCGGATGGATTTTTTGCGCCTCGCCCAGGCCAAGGGCCGGTATCTCGGTATGGATCTGGAACTGATCTCGGTCTCCGAAGCCAAGAAAATGTTCCCAATTCTGGATGAGAAATACTTCATCGGCGCTTTATGGGATCCGATCGAAGGGCATCTCGATCCGTCCGGCACCACCCACGCCTACGCAAAGGCCGCGCGGATCAATGGCGCAGAGATCTATCGGCACACCAAGGTCGAGGAGATGGTGCAGACCCCGGAAGGTACCTGGGATGTCATCACGGAAAAAGGCACCATCCGGGCTGAACATGTCGTCAACGCAGGTGGTCTCTGGGCCCGCGAATGTGGCCGCATGGTCGGGATCGAATTGCCGGTGCTCGCCATGGAGCATATGTACCTGCTTACCGATGAAATGCCCGAAGTCGTCGCGCATAACGAGGCAACCGGCAAGGAGCTGATTGGCGTCCTTGATTTTGGCGGTGAAATCTACACCCGACAAGAAGGCAAGGGCATGCTGCTCGGCACCTACGAGCAAAATTGTCGCCCCTGGAGCCCAAAAGAAACGCCATGGGATTTCGGGCACGAGCTGTTGGCACCGGACCTTGACCGGATCTCTCCGGAACTCGAAGTCGGCTTTGAGCATTTCCCGGCCCTGCAAAACGCCGGCATCAAGCAGATCATCAACGGCCCGTTCACCTTTGCCCCGGACGGCAATCCATTGGTTGGCCCTGTGCGGGGTCTCAAAAACTACTGGGTTGCTTGCGGGGTCATGGCCGGCTTCAGTCAGGGCGGCGGTGTCGGGTTGACACTTGCCAACTGGATGATTGACGGCGATCCGGGCTACGACATCTGGGGCATGGATGTCGCCCGGTACGGCGACTGGGCGACACTTGCCTACACGAACAAGAAAGTTCAGGAGAACTACAGCCGCCGGTTCCGCATTCGCTTTCCGAATGAGGAATTGCCCGCCGGGCGTCCGCACCAGACAACACCGCTCTACGACAAGATGCTTGCGCAAGGGGCTGTCATGGGCGACAGCTGGGGGCTCGAAACTCCCCTCTGGTTTGCTCCAGATGGCGAGACAGCTGAAGACGTCGTCTCGTTCCGGCGATCCAACGACTTTGAAGCGATTGGAGCGGAATGCCGGGCGGTACGAACAGGGGTTGGTATTACCGAAATCGCCAACTTCGCCAAGTACAAGATCACCGGCGCAGGAGCCGAGGACTACCTGTCCTACCTGATGACCAACACCATGCCGAAGGTGGGACGGATTGTGCTGACGCCGATGCTGAACGAAGCCGGCAAGCTGATCGGCGACTTCACCATCGCCCGCGCCAGTGACGAGACGTTCTACATGTTCGGGTCAAGTCAAGCCGAAGTCTATCATATGCGGTGGTTTGAGAAGCATTTGCCGGATGATGGCAGCGTTGCAATTGAGGCCATCAATCTTGGCTGGGTGGGTCTTTCCATTGCAGGTCCGAAGGCCCGCGATGTCCTTGCGAAAGTCGCCGGGGACGATGTCTCCAATGACGCTTTCCGGTTCATGGACTTCCGTGAAATGGACGTCGCGAATGCGCCCTGCAAGGTCAATCGGATCAGCTACACCGGTGACCTTGGCTACGAGATCTGGATGACACCGGAATACGAGCGTCAGGTCTACATGGCTCTAATGGAGGCGGGGGCGGAATTCGGCATCCAAAACTTTGGCATGCGGGCGCTGCTCGCCATGCGCCTGGAAAAGAACTTCGGAACCTGGTTCCGGGAGTTCCGCCCGATCTACGGCCCCTTTGAGGCAGACCTTGGACGCTTTGTGAAACTAGGCAAGAACAACTTTATTGGCCAGGAAGCCGCGCGCCGGGAATTCGAGGATGGGCCGAAA
The DNA here is from genome assembly GCF_965276855.1 of Roseibium sp. Taxonomy (GTDB): domain Bacteria; phylum Pseudomonadota; class Alphaproteobacteria; order Rhizobiales; family Stappiaceae; genus Roseibium. The sequence continues at coordinate 3,343,087 of NZ_OZ255700.1, read as the reverse complement.
CGATCCAGGGTGTCCTTCGTCGTAGATGCACTCGATGCCGATGTGATGGGCGATGAACCAATCTGGCACGAGAATGATGTGATCGGCTGGATCACGTCGGGCGGCTACGCACACCACGTCGAGAGGTCTTTGGCTCAGGGCTATGTCCCCAGTGAGTTTGCGGCAAACACGGATGACGGAGCCTTCGAGATCGAAATTCTCGGAGAGCGCCGCAAGGCCACCCTCATCACGGATCCATTGTTCGATCCCAAAGCGGAACGTATGCGGATGTAGGCGGGACACGGCATTTACGGGATTGACCAATTGGCGGAGGAGAGCAGGCGGTCATGAATACGGAACACTTTGGCCGGCACCGGCGAAAAATTATGCCGGCCGTCTTGCCCGATCATCCTGGCGATGCAGCAGGATACGAGGCGCTGTCAGCCTACGCGACCGAAAAAGCCTCTGCACTCAACCGTCATGTTCTTGGATATGGTGAGCTTGCAGAAACCGAGTGGTCAGCGCTTGGCCTTGCCGCACCTGACCTGGATGCCGTTCGCGAATACCGGCTTCAACGGATTCGCCAACAGCTCCAGGCCTTCGATTTAAGCGCAGCCATACTGTGTGACCCGCTGAACATTCGGTATGCGACCGACAGCACCAACATGCAGGTCTGGAGCACTCATAATGCAGTGCGCTACACGCTTGTGACGCTGAACGGCCCGGTCATCGCCTTCGACTTTCACAACTGCGAACACCTGTCCGCGCATAACATGCTCGTTGATGAAGTCCGCCACGGTGTGCCCTGGTTCTATTTTGAATCCGGACCGCGGTCTGCGGAACTTGCGCAGAAGTGGGCTGATGAGCTGGCCGATCTGATCAAGACTTATTGTGGCCCAAACGCTCGAATCGCCGTCGACAAATGCCGCCGGGAAGGCGTTGCAGCACTTCAAGGCCATGGTTTGACGCTGCATGACGGTGAAGAGGTGATGGAACTTGCCCGTGCCGTTAAATGCTCCGACGAAATCAAGGCGATGCGCCGGTCCATTGCTGCCTGTGAAGCTGCAATGTCGGAAATGGAAGCGGCCCTCCGGCCAGGCATGACGGAATGGGATCTTTGGGCGCTGCTGCATGCAGGAAATATTCGACGCGGCGGCGAGTGGATTGAAACACATCTGCTCGCTTCCGGCCCACGCACAAATCCCTGGTTTCAAGAAGCCTCAGCGCGTGAAATCCAATCCGGTGAGTTGGTCGCCTTCGACACCGATCTCGTTGGGCCCTACGGCATGTGCTGCGATATTTCCCGCACGTGGCTGTGCGGCGATGGACAACCGACCAACGAGCAGAGGTCGCTCTATCAGATGGCGGTCGATCAGATTGAAGCCAACATAGAAATGCTCGCACCAGGACGCAGCTTTTTTGAGCTTTCACACAGCGCCAAAAACCTACCGGAAGACTATCAGGCGAATCGATACTCCGTTCTATTTCACGGTGTCGGCCTGTGTGATGAATACCCAGCAGTCCCCTACCCGGCTGATTGGGCGAGCGGTGGATACGATGGGGTACTAGTACCTGGAATGGTGGTCTGTGTGGAAAGCTATGTTGGCCGCCACGGCGGACATGAAGGCGTAAAGCTGGAGGAACAACTGCTCATCACAGAAACTGGCTATGAACGCCTCAGCACGTATCCATACGATGACCGATTGATGGGCCGTCAGATCTGACGGCCTATTCCAACCAACACTATTTCAGACGGACAATCTTGGCACCAAGGCCACGCACGTAATCATCTTGGCTCATGACGACCACATTGGTCTCATTTATTTCTGTTTGCCGGAGCTCCAGCGGCGTCTTGCCACCTGGATTGATGATCACTTTGCGGGTTGGCGGCAGACCGCGGAAAACCAACACGCCCGCTTCCTTGGTCACAATGGCGCCGTACGGCTCGTCATGAAGGATACGGGTTGTGTCGCCCGCATAAGCCGATCCGGCAACAACGATCGCCGCCACAGCGACAATAGCTTTTGTCAGGATATTCATTTGAGCGCCTCTTCGCTGAACACACCTTTGCAATTCGCGAAAGAGTAACTCTTTGTTAACCATGTGGCGATCCGTTTTTACGGATTGTTAACTTTATGGTTAATGTCATCCGGATGCGAGCGCACCGCCAAGCGTGATCTCCTTGAAACACTCCTCCACATGCTCGGCAAAGGCATGGGTCGCGCGCCCAGCGCGCGGACGCTGCTTCATGACGATATGATAGTCGCCAATCTTTGGCAGCCCGTGACGATCATCCAGCACTTGCAGAGGTGGCTCTACAACACTGGCCGGAAACGGTGCAACTGCGAGATCCGCCAACAATGCCGCCTCCTGCCCCGCGCTATGAAAGCTTGTGTATGAGATGCGATAGGGTTTCTGGGCCCCATCCAGCGCAATCCGGGCCGCACGCCGCCATGGACACCCAGGGGTCGACACGGCCAATGGAAGCGGGTCACGGTCATAGGCAATCCCACCCTCCAAACCCACCCAAACAAGGGGTTCGGAAAAGACAACATCGGTCCCCGTTGGCATCGGGGCTCCGGGACGCACTGTGGACAAGATCAAATCGAGATCTTTGTTGCGGATCTTTTCGTCAAGTACTGGACTGCCGTCCAGATGCACATCCACGTTCACACCCGGATGGGACCGGGCAAAGCGGGACAGGATATTCGGCAAGAATCGAGTGCCGAAATCGGCAGGTGCCCCGAAACGAACCTCGCCTTCCACGGATGGCGAAACAAACAGGCTCACGGCCTCTTCGTTCAACATCAGGATCCGGCGAGCGTATCCAAGCAGGGCTTCGCCTTCTGGAGTTAAGCGCACAGCGCGACCCTCCCTTGCAAAAACTGCAACGCCCAGAATGGTTTCCAGCTTCTTAATCTGCATAGAAACTGCAGATGGGGTCCGCCCGATCAGATCTGATGCCTTTGAAAAACTTGATGTTTCCGCGATCACAAGGAACGTTCGGTAAAGTTCCATATCGATCAGCTCGGTGCCAGTACCTGGTAATTTTTCCATAGACGAGTTCCGCTCATTTTCAGTTCAATTTTTTTGAACTAATCGATGAATACTATTCGATTGATTGAACGACAAGTTATGCCCATATAGCAATCAAGCGGCCCGTTAATTAGGCAGCGGACCGCAACTTTTACACAAACACTGCGAACCGTATTCAGGATTGGGAAGACCATGACCTATCTTGCACAAGCCCTCGGCACCAACCTCATGGGTGTTGTTTCCGGCCACTCCGCTGCTGAACTCGCCCGCATGAATTCTACTCTGCGGATGAGCGCGGCTGCAAAGTCCCGGAAAGTCGGCCGCTGATAGCCGATTGAACCTTATGTAAGGACAGGATAACCCCAACGCCTTGCATTGGTTTCCATCTCCAGGATGATTTTGTAGTCATCTTGAACAAGTTTTGAAAAGCCGCAAATGCGAAGGCGTTTGCGGCTTTTTTTTGTCTGCGGGTTTGAAAGAACGCGCGAGACAGCTGCACAGACCTCTTCATGTGCTCTTCCACCCAATTGCACCGAAGTTACGAACGGCAGACTTGGAGCTTGCGCGGTTTGAGCAAGGACGCGCAGCCGTTTGGCAAGGGACGGTTTTTCTTGTTGAGCGAGCGCCCAGCACACCGCATCAATTGCAGCAACGTCTGCCCGCCCGTCGGCAACAGCGTCCATCGACGCCAAATGACCACCGCTCTCCGAAACGCTCTGAAAAAAGCCCCCTCCACCCGCTATTGGTGCGATCGTGTCCCGAAGGGCATTCATCCCAGATTGACTGTCCGGACTGTTGAAGACAGCGCGGACGCCCTTCAGATCGGCCAACGCATGAAATGGGCTGTTCTCCGCAACCACGATCTGGCTACAATACCGTGAACCATTGCATCCAGGAGCCTTGTAATTCGGCGCCCCCAGAAGATGAACCTTGCCAGCCAGTTCGTGGGTAAGTGGGTACCCGCAGGTCTGCCCCAGAAGCAAAGCCGGATCGGTCCATAAATCGTAAAGACCAACTCCTGGATCCCAAGGATCCAATCGAGTGGAGGCAATGGAGAGAACGCTGCAGATTTCATCCGTCAGCGCTTCCTCCAGTTCCCGTGTTTCTTCGGCAACTTCGGGCCAATCGTACATCGGCAACCGTACCGGCCGGAATTGTCCAGGTGTCATGATCGCGGCAGTGCTCGATCAGCGTCCACCTTCCGAACAAGAGGATGCGGAACCGGTTCCTTAACCTTGAAAAGAAACGCTTTGGCCATTTCCATATAACTCTTAAACACATACCCCTGATTGCGTGCCTGCCAATCGTCACGAGCGTCACGGTACAGTTTCGGGAGAGTGTACCAGGCCGCCCGCGGATGCGAATGGTGCACGATATGCAGATTGTTGTTCAGGAACAGCAAGGAAAACAGAGGGCAAAACTCAACGATCACGGATCGCGCCTCTGCATTTTCGTGAGCCCTGTGCTCTGCGTAAGTGCGCAGCATCAACAAGCTCATACCGGGATAAGCCACCGCAAGAATGTATAGCCAGACGGGCATCCCTCCTGCCAAGGACACAAAAGCAACCACCGGAACAAGGCCAGCCAAATGGTGCGCCCAGGCTCTTGCAACAAGCCTGTCTCCAGACGTTACCGCGCGAATTTCCGCTCCATAGAACCCGATCAGTGAGACTGCCGGGCCAATCAGTAATCGCCCGGCAAGCGTATTATTCACTGTCAGAACAGCTTGCAGGATCTTTGGCATATTTTGCCAGTCCCCCCAAGCGAGATAAAAACTTTCCGGATCGTCATAGGGATCTGTCAACCGGTCATCATTGTGGTGCCGCAGGTGCAAGGTCTTGAACCGCCGATACGGGATAAACAGCCCAAACGAACAATAGATCAGGGTCTCATTCAAACCTGCATTTCGGGTCGGATGACCATGCAGGACTTCATGCTGAACGGAAGATTGAAGCGTCACAAGCAGGGCAGCCAGCGGACAAACGATCCAGCCGCCCCAGTCCGAATAAAACGAAATGACCAAAGTCCAAGCCGCCGTTGTGGCCATAATCAGCGCCAACGTCGGCCACTCGCAGGATTTCCCAAGCGGCACGCTTTCCCCCAAAAATCTGATACATTCTGAAAAACCGAAATGGTTTGCGGAGGATGCGGAGTTGGTAATTTGCATTCAACGAGAGACTTGGGAACAAAGTCTACAAAGTGTAATTTTTAAAATGAACTGACGATTTTAATCACTATCGCTGAATAATATCTGCCTCTTTGCCACATCAACACGTCTGTGATGACCGAAAAGCGACAGTCGTGGCCGGATTTCTTTCTGGACAAATCAAGCCACAGGTCATGATCCTGTCATCGCTGTACAGGAGACCATCATGGACGCCCAATCAAACGCCGGCAAAGCTCTGCAGTTCGATGCCGTTATCATCGGAGCCGGGGTCATCGGTTGCGCAATCGCATTCAATCTCGCCAAACGTGGCTATCGTACGCTGAACGTCGACAAATTGCCCGCCGCTGGCTACGGCTCTACATCCAGTTCTGCAGCCGTTATCCGGACGTACTATTCGACCCTTGATGGGTCAGCGATGGCCTATGAGGGCTACCACACCTGGAAAGACTGGCCCGCTTATCTGGAAAGCGATGATGCCTCCGACCTTGCCAAGTTTATCGAAACCGGCACACTGGTCATGAAGACCGAAGCCAACGGATATTTGGCAAAGGTTCTCAAAAGTGCAGATCAGCTGGGCATTTCCTATGAGCATTGGACTGCCGATCAGATCCGATACGCGATGCCGGGCTATGACCTTCAGCGCTTTGCGCCAGCCAAGTCTATGGAAGACGACACGTTCGGCCAGCCAGCTGGCGGCGAGATTTCAGGCGGAGTTTATTTCCCGTTTGGAGGGTATGTCGACGACCCGCAGCTCTCTGCCCGTAATCTGAAGGATGCGGCTGAAAAACACGGTGCCACCTTCATGTTCAAGACTGCGGTGACCGAGATATTGGTCGTAGAAAATCGCGTGACTGGCATTGAATTGGAAACTGGACAACAAATCTCCGCGCCAATCGTTGTGAATGCTGCCGGCCCGCATTCCGGTAAGGTGAATTCCCTGCTGCCAATCGATCCCGGCATGACAATCCGGACCCGCCCCCTTCGGCAAGAAGTGGTTCAAATATCTCCACCCGGCGATCTGGGCTATTCGCGGGAAGGTCTGATCGTATCCGACAACGACATTGCCTGCTACATAAAGCCCGGAAGCGGCGGCCAGCTGATGATCGGCAGTGAAAACCCGGCCTGCGATGCACCGCATGAAGTCGATCCGGACGATTTCTCCAGAGACCTGAGCGATCGAGCTCTCACCTACGCTTACCGTTATTCCCAAAGACTGCCGAGCTTGGGTGTCTCACAACACCCGGTCGGCATTGCCGATCTGTACGACGCGACGGACGACTGGCTGCCCATTTACGACTGCACCGATGTTGGAGGCTACTATCTTGCGATCGGAACCAGTGGCAATCAATTCAAGAATGCCCCTGTGGCCGGTCAGCTGATGGCCGAACTGATCGGCTATTGCGAAACCGGCAATGCTCACGATGAGGCCCCTTTGCAGTTTCAATTGCCAAACATCGGTTACACGATCAACACGGCGACTTTCTCCAGAAAGCGTCCGGTCAATAAGGACAGTTCATTCTCGGTGCTCGGGTAATACATCATCGACCGCTTTCCCTTGGCGCGCACTGCCAAATCAGGTTATGGAGGCAGCTCGTTTGAAGATCCCGGAGATACGATTTGGCTTGGTCGCCTCAACAAGATACCGCCTTGAAGGACGCCGCAGCCTGGCTGAAACGCGGCGACAGGCAGGTATTCAGGCTGTTCGGGTTTGCAGGCACCGGAAAAACCACGCTAGCGCGGCATCTGGCTGAGGACATTGACGGAGACGTCTGCTTCGGGGCTTTCACAGGCAAAGCAGCACATGTTTTGCGCCAAAAAGGCTGTGAAGATGCCGGCACCATTCATTCCCTGATCTATCGCCCCCGTTCCGCCAAGGAAGAAGAAGCCGTCGATGACGATGAGGAAGACGCCGGCCCGCAGTTTGCCATCAAGCGGGACAGTGCGGCGGCCACGGCCCGGCTGATCGTTATCGATGAATGCTCTATGGTCGACGAGGAGCTTGGCCGCGATCTTCTGTCGTTCGGCACGCCTGTTCTGGTTCTAGGCGACCCGGCGCAGCTCCCACCAGTTAAGGGCGGAGGCTTTTTCACGGAGGCCGAGCCGGACATCATGTTGACGGAAGTCCATCGCCAGGCGCAGGACAATCCCATTGTTCGCATGTCGATGACCATCCGCGACGGCGGCAAATTGGACTACGGTGATTTCGGCGAGAGCAAAGTGATCAACCGCCGCCAGATCGACAAGGATCAGATCCTTACCGCCGATCAGGTTTTGGTCGGGACGAACAAGACGCGTCGGCTCTACAACAGCCGCATTCGTGAACTGAAGGACTTCACTACGCCGATGCCGGCCGTTGGCGACAAACTGGTTTGCTTGCGCAACGACAAAACCAAAGGTTTGCTGAATGGCGGCCTCTGGACGGTGAAACGCCTACGGCAGCCGCGCGGAAACACCTTGCGGTTTGATGTGGTTTCGGAGGACGAGCTCATCAAAACGGCGGTGAAGGTCAAGGTTCTCCCGGCCATGTTCGAAGACGGGGCTGATAGCATTCCATACGCCATCCGGCGCAAGGCGGATGAGTTCGATTATGGCTACGCCTTGACGGTTCACAAGGCGCAAGGGTCACAATGGGACGATGTCGTCCTGTTTGACGAAAGCTGGGCTTTCCGTGAGCACCGGGACCGCTGGCTTTACACGGCCGTGACCCGCGCTGCAGAACGCATTACTGTCGTAAAGTGAAGCTGTCGGAGATCTCTAGATCAACGCTTCCATAAGACGGCAATGCGCGCATCGCTGTTTCAACAAATGTGTCGATTTGAGTCTTGGTGCCACCTGAGCGCGCCAATATGGAAACTGCGGCTAACTGTCCGTCAATAAAGGTCGCGAGTGTATCCGGATCTTGCTCTTCAGGAACCTGTCCGGCATCAATTGCCTTCAAAACGCGGGTTTTGATCGCATTGAAACGAGCCTGACCAAGATCCGCAAGCAATGCCTTATGGCGCTCAGAGCCGTAAGCGACCTCAACTTGCGAATTAAATAGAAAGCAGCCCATTGGCGTGGATTCATCAGCCGCCAGGTACCCTACGGTTCTGATCAACTCTTGAAAATCCAAAAGGTAGTGATGTTCTGCCGCAGTAAGCGGACCAAAAACCATATCTCCATAACAGTCGAAATAGTGCAGAAGCGATTTTTCAAACATCGCTTCCTTGTCACCGAACGCAGCATAAAGACTGGGCTTCGCCATCCCTGACGCATCGACAAGATCGTTCATGGATGTCGCCTTGTAGCCGTTCTGCCAAAAGGCGCGCATGATGCCATGCAAGGCGTCCTGCGTTTCCGTTTTCCTTGGTCGGCCTCTTGTCACACCCAATTCCTCGTTTGCCAATGTCTGCTCACAACGTCAGCGCCCAAACCAACGATGAGCCCAAAGAACCAACTCTCTTCGAACGCACTTTGTTTTCCAACGCGCAAAGCACCATTATTCGCTATTCAGCACCGTTGAAACTACCAAATAACAGTGGCGCAAGAATACGCAAAACTAAGCAAATCGTTCGATTGTTGAAATTTTACGCAATATTACCGACCAATCGCCGAACAAAACTGCACTCTATACGCGATTTTTACCAAATATCCATCTTAAGTTTTTGCGGTCCAGGTCTGTTGCTGGGCGTTCAATGGTTTCAAATTTGGAAGCGCATGGCGATAGACTCACCAGATATCGAGAATTGCCAGTGGATCATAGATCGGACCTCTTTTGCGCGGAGAGTGTCCGAATTATCGTCCCTGTCTCGTTTCCAGTCCTGAAAGTGTAGACCCAGATGACAAGCGTCGCTGCTCCAGTCCCGACATCCCAGAAGTCAGCAAATTCCCTCCCCGCAGAAACGGCACTGCGGATCGCAAGAAGAATTGCAGACGAAATCGGCTGCCAGGCCGGTCAGGTGAATGCAACTGTTCAGCTGCTGGACGAAGGATCGACAGTGCCGTTCATCGCCCGGTACCGGAAAGAGGCCACTGGCGGACTGGACGACAGCCAACTGCGCAAGCTCGAGGAGCGGCTGATTTACCTGCGCGAACTTGAAGACCGGCGCGGTGCAATCACCCGGTCCATCGATGAACAGGGCAAAATGACCGACGCTCTGGCAGCCGGCATTCAGGCAGCCGAGACCAAGTCGCAGCTCGAAGATATCTACCTGCCCTTCAAAAAGAAGCGCCGCACCAAAGCCCAGATTGCGCGGGAAGCGGGACTGGAACCGCTCGCGGACCTGCTGCTGGCCGATCCTGGAAAAACACCGGAAACCGAAGCTTCAGGTTTCATCGACGATGCCAAGGACGTTGCGGATACGAAAGCTGCCCTTGATGGCGCGCGGCAGATCCTCATGGAACGGTTTGCCGAAAATGCGGAGCTCGTCGGACGGCTGCGCCGGTATATGGAAGAGCGCGGCGTGGTGCAGTCGAAGCTGATCGACGGCATGGGTGACAAGGGCGCAAAGTTCGCCGATTATTTCGACTACTCGGAGAGCTGGTCCAAGATACCGAGCCATCGGGCCCTTGCCCTTTTCCGTGGCCGCAATGAAGGCATTCTGTCTGTCGATCTCACGGTCGATGCCGACGATCCGGCCCCAATCCTGCCAGCGGTGAAGATGGTTGCGGACACCTACGGCATCGCCGATCGCGGCCGCCCCGCCGACAAATGGCTGATGGATGTCGCCCGCTTTGCCTGGAAGGTCAAACTGGCCCTTCATCTGGAACTCGACCTGATGGGTGTTCTGCGGGACAAGGCCGAGGAAGAAGCCATTCAGGTGTTTGCCAGGAACCTCAAGGATCTGTTGCTTGCCGCTCCTGCCGGCTCAAAAGCAACGCTCGGCCTGGACCCGGGCATCCGGACCGGGGTCAAGGTTGCCGTGGTCGACGAAACCGGCAAGCTGGTCGACACCGCAACGATCTATCCGTTCCAGCCGCGCAATGATCTTGCCGGATCCCGCAACACGCTTCTCGCACTGATCGCAAAGCACAAGGTTGGCCTGATCGCCATCGGCAACGGTACGGCGAGCCGGGAGACCGACAAGCTGACCGGCGACGTCCTTGCCGATGTTCCGGCGGCTCAGCGACCGGTAAAGGTGATCGTCAACGAGGCAGGTGCGTCGGTCTATTCCGCGTCGGAATTGGCCGCCAAGGAAATGCCGGACGTCGACGTGTCCCTGCGCGGTGCCGCGTCAATTGCCCGGCGCCTTCAGGATCCTTTGGCAGAACTCGTCAAGATCGAGCCGAAGTCCATTGGTGTTGGCCAGTATCAGCATGACGTCAACCAGACGAAACTTGCCCGCGCCCTGGATGCAGTTGTCGAAGACGCGGTGAACGCGGTTGGTGTTGATCTCAACACCGCCTCCCCGGCCCTTCTGTCCAGGATTTCCGGTCTGTCCGATAGTCTTGCAAAAGCTGTGGTTGAACACCGCGATACAATTGGCCGGTTTGACAAGCGCTCGCAATTGAAGGACGTGCCGCGTCTGGGCGCAAAGGCGTTTGAACTCTGTGCCGGCTTCCTGCGCATCACGGACGGTGCCGAACCTCTCGATTCTTCCTCGGTTCACCCGGAAGCCTATCCGCTCGCCAAGCGTATCGTGAAAGCCTGTGGCCGGGATGTCCGCCAGTTGATGGGCGACAGCGGCATTCTCCAGAATCTGGAACCCAAAGACTTCATCGACGAGAAATTCGGATTGCCGACGGTCAAGGACATCCTGTCCGAACTTGAAAAGCCGGGCCGTGATCCGCGCCCCGAATTCAAGACCGCAGCGCTTCAGGACGGTGTCGAGGAAATCTCGGATCTGAAACCGGGCATGAAACTGGAAGGCACAGTGACCAACGTCACGAACTTCGGCGCGTTCGTCGACGTCGGGGTACACCAGGACGGGCTTGTCCATGTCTCACAGCTGGCTGACCGGTTCGTCGACGACCCGCACACGGTCGTGAAAGCCGGTGACATCGTAAAGGTCACCATTCTGGAAGTCGACATTCCGCGCAAACGCATTTCAATGACAATGAAGTCACAGGCCGATTATCAGGGGCAAAAGGAGCGCAATGCGCAGAACCGGCCGGGTGGTGTAGACGGCAAAGGTTCAGGTGGTGGCCGGGGCCCAGGCAATGCCCCACGCGGCGGCAAGGGCAACCCTCAAAAATCTTCCGGCAATGACGGCGGAAACAACGCCATGGCCGCAGCACTTGCAGCGGCCATGAACAAGAAGCGGAAGTAACTGTTTCGATTCTTGTCAAAACCGGTCAGCGCGGAACGGAGCCGGATCCACCGATGGCGTTGCACCGTCGATCATGTCGGTGATCATCTCCCCGGTCACTGCGGCTTCCGTCAGACCATGATGGGCATGACCGAAGGCATAAAAGACCCCATCAGCCTGTAGCGCTGGACCAATGACAGGCAGACTGTCCGGAATGGAGGGGCGGAAGCCCATCCAGCGCTTCCCCCCTTCAGTTTTGAGATCAGGAAAGAAGCGCCGCGCCTTGGCAACCATGGCATCAACCCGCTTCCAGTTTTCCCGCAGGTCCAATCCGCCGAACTCGACGGCTCCGCCGACCCGCAATCCCGTGGACAGAGGCGACAGGACAAAGCCGTGTCCCGGCAACATGATGAACCGGTTGACGGCAACACCGGGCTCCGGGATCGTGATGTTGTAGCCCCGCTCTGTATCCAATGGGATCTTGTCACCAAGTTGTGCCGCAAGTTTTTTGGACCAGGCACCACAAGCGATGACCAACCGATCCGGATGAGTGGTTCGGCCATCGGCAAGCATCAATTCCGGGCCTGAAGACCCGGACTGAACGTTCACGACATCCCCGACATCGAAAGAAACGCCCTGGCTTTTCAACCAATCGGCCAGAGACAGGCACAACAGTTTCGGGTCATCCACCTGCGCCCACTCGGGCACGAGGGCCCCGCCCACCAAGCGATCGGATAACGCCGGCTCCATATCTCTGATCGTCGCCAGATCGAGCTCCTGAACATCGATGCCAAAGGCGCGCTGTTCCTCCCATCCCGAATGCGCATCTTTTAGTGAACTGACGGTGTCGAACAGCTCCAGACAACCATCCTTGCGCACTTGATTGTGCGTTCCGGAAACCCGCCACAAACGCTCCCACGACGGCCAGGCTTCCGCATTGAGTGCGGCCAAAGCCTCAGTGCTGCGTTTCATCTGGCTGTGATTGGAGGCCGCCATGAAACGGAGCATCCATGGCAAGATCTTGACGGCGTAAGCCGGGCGAACAGTCAGCGGCCCAAGCGGATCCATCAACCATTTGATCGCCTGTTTCCAAAGGCCGGGACTCGCGAGCGGGGCGACATCAGTCCAGGCAATCGCACCGGCATTGCCCTGGCTCGCGCCAGCCGCTGGTCCTTCGCGATCGAGGATTGTGACACGGTATCCGCGTTGCAGGAGATTTGCCGCCGTCGCCAGCCCAATGATGCCGGCTCCGACGATGGTGACGTCAGGTTTGCTCATGCATCCCTTCAATCAACCCAAATCGTATTTTGCAAGCCAAGTATCGGGTTTAAAGCGCGCGTTACCGGTTAAGCCTCAGAGGGTTTCAGGGCTTCCTTCTCCGGCGTTTTTGATTGCAGGAGCCAAGAGAACACCGCAAGGGCAAGCGCCGCCCCGATCAGCTGGGCAACAATAAACCCAGGCACATCAACCGGCCGGATGCCTGCAAAGGTATCGGTAAACGCACGGGAGATCGCGACCGCCGGATTGGCGAAGGATGTGGAAGCGGTGAACCAGTAAGCTGCGGTGATGTAGAGCCCTACCAGCCACGGCACCGCATCAGCGCGGAACCGGATACCCGCCAAGATACTTGCAAGCAGGCCAAATGTGGCGACCACCTCTGCGACCCATTGGGCACCGCCGGTTCGAACCGTGGTCGATGCCTGCCAGACCGGCAATTCAAACATCACATGCGCGATCAGCGACCCGCAAATGCCGCCGAGGATCTGAACAGCGACATAGGCCGCTGCCACCGGGATTGTCAGTTCACGCTTCAACCAAAACACAAACGTGACCGCCGGATTGAAGTGCGCCCCCGAAATTGGCCCGAACAAGGTGATCAGGACCACCAAGATCGCACCGGTCGGGATCGTGTTGCCCAGAAGGGAGACCGCAACATCCTCGGACAAATTGTCTGCCATGATGCCGGAGCCGACAACGGTTCCAACCAGCATCGCGGTTCCAAGCGCTTCAGCGACGAGACGCCGTGAGAGAGAGAATTCTGACATGAGGTGTAATCCTAGTCGTCGGCCGAGGCGCCGATAGCGGAGAGTTGGTTTTTTCCGTCAGCTGCGGAGAAGACATCATCGCCAAGCGCGAGCATCGCACCGATGCGGCGCTCAAGACGGTCATAAGCAAGGTCGAAAGCCTCAGCGCGGGTCGCATCATCACCCTCAACGGAGGCCGGATCGGCAATACCCCAATGCACGACAAACGGATGCCCCGGCCAAACCGGGCAGGCCTCTCCGGCTGCACTGTCACAAACAGTGATGATCAGATCCATTTTAGGTGCATCCGCACCGGCAAACTCTTCCCAGCTCTTCGATCTAAAACCGTCTGTCGGCAGGTTCTTGCGCTCCAGGCAGGAGATTGCGTCCGGATTGACCATGCCCCGCGGTGTCGAACCCGCTGAATAGGTGTTGAATTTACCCTCGCCCATATGGCGCAGGATCGCTTCGCCTAAAACCGAGCGCGCAGAATTGGCCGTGCAAACAAACAAGGCGTTACGCATATTATGAAGCCCCACTTTTTCCGGTTCTAACACCGGTCCTTTTCAACGCTCACACTATCGCCGAGCATGGTCATGATCGGGGCGCACATCTCCGGGTTTCCGCCGCAACAATCTTGCAGCAGATACGTTGTGAGCGCGCCCATGGCGGAGAGATCCGCACGGTAATGGATTGAGCGCCCGTCCCGTTCGGCGTGCACAAGGCCGGAGCGGGACAGGGCGCTCAAGTGGGTCGATAGGGTATTCGGACGCACGCTGAGAGCATCTGAAATAGCGCCCGCTGCCATGCCTTCTTTTCCCGCTTTCACCAACAGGCGAAAGACGTCGAGGCGGGTTTCCTGACCCAAGGCCGCCAATGCTCTCAAGGCATCATCTTTTTCCATATTTCGAGAATACTCGAATTATGGAAAAGTTCAACCCAAACTCCCGCCAAAAGAGAACCTCAAACGGAGAAAGCCGCCCAACATACCAATGGAAGATGGAAGAGTTTGGTTTGGAGACCAAACGCCAATAAAGAACTGATCAAAAACCGGCCAGCCGCCATGCCCTCCCAAACCCTGATGGGGCTAACTGTCTTTAATGGCGTTTGCGCTTAATCGGTCAGGTCTACGCCCTTAAACGAATGACCACCGAGCGGATCCATAACGTATCCGGTGACCTTCGCGGACATCGGAACATAAGCCATAGAGTGCGCGATGGTCACCCAAGGGGCTTCCTCCTGGAAGATCCGCTGAGCCTCTTCATAAAGCCTTGCGCGTTCTGCAGTGTCAAATGTAGTTCGAGCCTTCTTGATCAGCTCTTCAAATGCGTTGTTACACCATTGCGCTCTGTTGGAACCCCCGACACGCTCACAACTCAAAAGTTCGCTCAAGAAGTTGTCCGGATCACCATTGCGACCGGTCCATCCGAACAGCACAGCACCCTGCCGATTAACGTCTTTCGACAACGACAGGTACTTGCCCCATTTGTGGGAAATGATCTCAACACGCACACCAACCTTCTCCAAGTCAGCTTTGATGTATTCAGCCATCAAACGCGCATTCGGATTGTACGACCGCGAAACCGGCATCGCCCAGATCGTCAAGGAAAGATTGTCTATGCCGGCTGCGGCAAGCATTTCCCTAGCGAGGTCCGGGTCATAGGCATCGTCTTCGATCGCCGTGTTGTAGGACCAGACTGTCGGCGGGAACGGATTTCTCGCAACTTGACCAGCTCCCTGGTAAACCGCCCTAAGTATCTCCTGCTTGTTGATGGCGTGATACAGAGCCTTGCGAACCTCCTTGCGATCGAATGGAGGCGCTTTGGTATTGTACGCCAGATAGCCGACGTTCAAGGCTGGCTGCTCCATCAAAGTCAGATCGCCGTCCGAGCGAATATCGTCGACATCTGCCGGAGCCGGGCGTGACATCACATGACACTCCCCCCCCTTGAGTTTTTGAAGCCGGACTGCCGCATTCGGGGTGATTGCGAAAGTCAGGTTGTCGATGGCTTGCTTGCCATCCCAGTAATCGGAATGCGCGGAGAAGCGAACGATCGCGTCTTCCTGGTAGCCAACAAAGGCGAAAGGCCCCGTGCCAACCGGCTGGACGTTCAACTGCTCTTTTGCGCCCGCATCCTCAAGCTGGTCAGCATATTCAGCTGACAAAATGGACGCGAAATCCATCGCAAGGTTTGCCAAAATCGGAGCTTCCGGGCGCGTCAGCACAAATTTCACTGTGTGGTCGTCGATCTTGACGATGTCCTTGATGAACTCCGGCATGGACATAGCATCGAAAAACTCCCAAGCAGTGCCAGGCATGTAGGCGTGCCAGGAATGGCTTTTCTTACGCTGGCGCTCGAAAGAGAACAGCACGTCGTCAGCATTCAACTCACGGCTTGGCGTAAAAAATGGGGTGTCGTGGAATGTAACGCCTTTGCGGAGATAGAACGTGACTTCCCGCCCATCATCAGACACGTCCCAGCCCTCGGCCAAACCAGGTTCGACTTCAGTTGTTCCGGATTTGAATTCGACCAAACGATTGTAGAGAGGCTTGGAAGACGCGTCGAACGTGATCGTTGAGGTATGAAGTGCCGGATCAAAACCTTCCGGTGAGCCTTCCGAGCAAAACACCAGTGTCTTTGCTTCCGATCCCGAAGCGGCGGCCACCACCAAGCAAACACCCAAGACCGCGGGCTTCAAAGTTCTCGAAACAGTCATCAAGCGCATCTCTTCCCTAGTAAAAAAGCGTAGCCCTCAACCATTGGAGCGTTCTCTATGAGTAGAACTTGAGCCAACAGGAAACAGGATGCAACGGACCGAAAGATAAACAGATTCGATATGTTGGAAATGCGTAATTACAAAAAAGCCCCGGCAATGCCGGGGCCCTACTGTCTACTAGTCCAGATTGGAGCGCGTTCTTCTGACCGCGTCTTTCCAACCGGCCAGAAGCTGATCCCGCCGAACTTGGTCAAGATTGGGTTCAAACCGTTTTTCCAGTTTCCATTTGGCTGAGAATTCCTTCTGGCCAGGCCAAATCCCGGCCCGACTTCCTGCAAGCCAGGCAGCGCCGAGGGCTGTGGTCTCAGCAACGGTCGGACGATCCACCGGCGCACCAAGGATGTCGGACAGGAACTGCATCGTCCAGTCGGACGCCGTCATGCCCCCGTCGACCCGCAACACGGGCGAATGCGCATCCGGCCAATCAGACTGCATTGCAGAGATAAGATCACTGGTCTGATATCCGACACTTTGCAGAACCGAACGGGCGATTTCCTTTGGCCCGGTGTTCCGGGTCAACCCGAACATCGCGCCACGCGCATCCGCGTCCCAGTATGGCGCACCGAGACCGACGAAGGCCGGGACCAGATAGACGTCCTGGTTTGAGTCCGCTTGTTCGGCAAGAGCCTGAGAGTCGGCCGCATTTTCAATGAGGCCGAGGCCATCACGGAGCCATTGGACCGCGGCACCTGCAATGAAAATCGACCCCTCGAGCGCATATGTTGTTTCCCCATTCAGCCGGTAAGCGATCGTCGTCAACATCCGATTTGCGGAGGCGACCGGCTTCGTATCCGTATTCATCAAGGCAAAACAGCCTGTGCCGTAGGTCGACTTCACCATGCCCGGTTCAAAACACGCCTGTCCCACAGTGGCAGCCTGCTGGTCCCCGGCGACGCCAAGGATCGGCAGCTCCCGCCCGAAGAGATCCGCCTTGGCCACCCCGAAATCATCCGCGCTGTCTTTGACGTCGGGTAGAAGACTCATTGGGATTTTCAATAGCTCGCAAAGCTCGGAATCCCAGGAATTGTAATGGATGTTATAAATTAGTGTCCGGGATGCATTGGTGGCGTCAGTAGCGTGCACCTCGCCTTCGGTCAAATGCCAGATCAGCCAGCTATCAACCGTTCCGAACGCAAGTTCGCCGCGTTCCGCGCGTGCACGAACGCCGTCGACATTGTCCAAGATCCAGGCGATTTTTGTCCCGGAGAAATAGGGATCAAGCAGCAAGCCAGTCTTGGCTGTGAATTTTGCCTCTAGACCGTCTGCGCGGAGTTTTGCGCAAAAGTCGGCGGTCCGGCGGTCCTGCCACACGATCGCATTGTAGACCGGCTCACCGGTTTTGCGATCCCAGACGAGCGTTGTTTCACGCTGGTTTGTAATCCCGATCGCTGCAACATCGGCACCGTTGCCCGGTGCTTTTTCCATCGCCTCGCGGCAAACACGGAGCGTGCTGGTCCATATATCGGATGGTGAGTGCTCAACCCAACCAGACTTTGGAAAGTGTTGCGGAAACTCCTGCTGCCCGACACTTACCGGCTGAAAATCCTCACCAAAGACAATGGCACGGCTTGACGTAGTGCCCTGGTCAATCGCCAACACACATCCGGCCATGGCGCTCCTCCCAAATTTCATGCTTGTTGTTTTTTAAAAAACCGCCGGCGGCTCCCGGCGGCTCGGTCAGGTTTTGACAGTACTATGCAGCAGTGCCAACCAACTCCGCAAGATGAGCAGAGAGGTAGTTGTCGAGCGCGGCTGTTTCCACTTCGCTCAAACGCAAACCCAATTTTGTCCGCCGCCATAAGACATCTTCTGCGGTCCGGGCCCATTCGCGGCTGACGAGCCATTTCACTTCGGCTTCATAGAGATTGTAGCCAAACAGCTGACCAAGATCAGAAAGCTGCGCTGCCGTGCCCAGGATAGACCGGGCGCCCGTGCCGTAAAGGCGTATGAGACGCGTGGCGAAGGCCTTGTCGAGGAAAGGGTAATGAGCCTGCAGTGCTGAGACTTCCTCCTCAAAAGCGAGAACGTTGAAGTTTCCGCCTGGCAACACGTCCTGATCCGTCCACTCGCCGCGTTTGAATGGCAGGTGTGGTTTCAGTTTTTCCAGAACATGCTCCGACAATTTGCGGTACGTGGTGATTTTTCCACCAAACACAGACAGAACAGCCGGTTTCTTGTCCCCGGCATCCAACTCCAGAACATAGTCGCGCGTCGCAGCCTTCGCATCCTTCGCGCCGTCATCATAAAGCGGGCGCACACCTGAATAGGTATGAACGACATCTTCGGGTGTGACCGACGTCTCGAGATATTCGCTCACCGCTTTACAAAGATATTCGATCTCGTCCTGCGAAATCTGGACCTTGCTCAGATCATCCTGGTAATCAACGTCGGTGGTCCCGATGAGCGTAAAGTCATTTTCATACGGGATCGCAAATACGATTCGGCCATCACCGTTCTGGAAAATGAAGCACCGGTCATGCTCGAACTGACGCGGCACGATGATGTGGCTGCCTTTAACGAGGCGGATGGCAGAGGAATTGTTCGCTCCGACGACTCCGCGCAACATTTCTGCAACCCAGGGCCCAGCAGCGTTCACCAAGACGGATGCTGTCACAGTCCTCTCGACGCCCGACGACAAATCTTTCAGGACAACGCTCCAATGATCGCCGTCCCGCCGGGCGCTGACGCATTTTGTACGGGTCAGGACTTCAGCCCCGCGATCGGCAGCATCGCGGGCATTCAGTACCACTAAACGCGCATCGTCGACCCAGCAATCGGAGTATTCAAACCCCTTCTTGAAAAGCTTCTTCAAACCCTTGCTGTAGGTCCCTTGATCCAGGGGCACGGTTTTTGTCGCCGGAAGAAGTTTGCGGCCGCCGAGATGGTCATACATGAACAAGCCGAGCCGCAGCAGCCACGCCGGGCGCAGGTCCTTGTGATGGGGCAGGATGAAACGCAGTGGCCAGGCGATATGCGGCGCCAGCTTCCAAAGGACCTCACGCTCCTTCAGCGCTTTGCGCACCAAGTCGAACTCGTAATACTCAAGGTAGCGCAAGCCGCCATGGATAAGCTTGGTAGATGCAGACGAGGTTGCTCCCGCAAGATCCCCCATCTCAACAAGCATAACCGACGCGCCCCGACCGACAGCATCACGGGCGATTCCTGCACCATTGATCCCGCCACCAATTACCAAAAGATCGTAGTCCGCCGCCATGGTCCTCTAAGGCTCCGTATATTTCGCGCGATTTCTAAAACGAAAATAATTCGAAACCAGTCGAAAATCAATCACAATTCATTCACGCATAAGAAAAGCCCCTGCCAGAGGACAAGCCAGCCAGCAGAGGCTCAGAAAATGCAAATGAGAAGTGTGCGGCTAGCGGTCGCCATCCTCCGCCGGCGCGTCGTCGGCGAGCGGTTTCGGTTTCTTGGTGGCCTTGGCTTGCGTGACCTTTGGCACATCGTCCTGCGCATAAGCTGGCGTTGCTGCATGATAGGTCACTTGCGGGAACGGAATTTCGATATTGCGCTCGTCAAAAACCTGTTTGACATACTCGTTATAAGCCCGGCCGACCGACCATTGATCACCTGGCGTGGTTTTGATCCGGGCACGAATGTCGATAGAACTTGCGCCGAAGTTTGTGACCCCGTGCATTTCAAGATCTTCATATATCTTGGAACCGTAGTCGGTCGCCTTGAGACGCCGGAATGCTTCCTGCATCGCCTCTTTTGCCTCGGCGATATCTGTGTCGTAAGACACCCCAATCAAGGCCACGTGATACGAGAAACCGCGCATGAAATTGGACACCATGTCCACAGACGAGAACGGAATGATGTGTGTCGTCCCATTCAGATCGCGAATCCGGACAGATCTCACGGTAATGCCTTCAACAGTGCCGGTGATGCCTGCGACGGTCACAACATCTCCCTGGTTGATTGCATTCTCAATCTGAATGAAGGCGCCCGTGATGATGTCTTTAACCAGGGTCTGCGCGCCAAATGAAATCGCAAGACCCACCACACCCGCACCGGCAATCAGCGGGCCGATATCAATGCCGATTTCCGACAGTCCGAGCAAAACTGTCATCACGAGAATGACGACGGTCGCGGCATTCCGAAACAGTTGGAAAAGTGTTCGCTCGCGCGCGGTAACGATGTGCCCGCGCCGCGATTGCAGGCGCAGGTCAACCCAAGACATCAACGCCAACCAGATTGCGAAACCAACCAGAACAACAAGGAATGCGGACCCGTAGCTGCTCACGAGACGGTTACCGGTTTCGGACGACAACCAATCCAGAATGCTGAAGAGCCCCCAAACCTCGAAGAGCAGCAAGACAGTTGCGATAAAGACGAAGAATCGAACCAACTTGAGCAGTCGTGGAACGAAGGCATTTAGCCGGTGTTGGAGTGCTGGAAGCTTTGTGTTCAGGTCTTCGGGCAGTCGTATTCCGCCCTTGATGGCTCGTGTAACGATCAACGACAGCGCCATCCCTGCCATGATCGTGACAATCGACAGGACGGTGGCCCGCAAGATGATGGTTGTTGCATCAAACGGTCGCGTTACCCAGACAACAAAGATCGCGATGATGTAACCGAGCGCGCCAACATGCCAAAGCTTTCCAAGGTTGGATAGAGCCCTTTGCGCCAGATTACTCTGCAGCGTTTCCGCATATCCTTGCGTTCCCTCCCGCACGCGGACGCGGTTCCGCACAATCAGCACCATCAAGTAGATCATGCCGCTGAGCACGATCAGAAAGCGAAGCGCATTCCCAAGAACAAACGAAACAGCAATGTTGGAAACGGGAACCAGCAGAAATATGCCGAAGTTGTTCCAGTACATATACAGACGAAGCCTTGTGTACCAATAAAGGGCATTCTGGTCGTCGAAGGGAAGCAATCGCAACTCCGGACGGCGCGGCGCAAACACAAACCGAAGCGCGACATTGGCCATTCCAGTTATGAAAAACGCGTTGAGCGCAAGACTTTCCTGAATGGTGACGCCAGCTGCAAACCCGCCATACGCCAAAAGAGCAACAAAATAGCCAACGCCCAAACCGATTGCGACCGTGATCCCGTCAATCACGGTCGACAAGACCAGAATAGATGTCCGCATCAGCCCGCCGCCATACCGCGCCTTGAGAGCGAGCCCGGCATACGCTTTTCGAGCAACCAACTGACCTGACCAGAAAGCCAAGTATGCGGCAATCAAGACCGCCGCAACCTGCACAAATACCGTCTGAACACGATCCCACTTGATCGGAATATCCCCTTTGAGGATCAAAAACAGTCCATTCAGCGAATGCCCGGCTCTATCGAGGAAGATGCCAACTTCATCTGCAAGCTTGCGGGTGTATTCCCCTACCCTCAGAACAAAGCTCTCATTGGCCTCTACTGGTGTCGCCGTAGCGGGCTCGGACTGCGCGCCAGTTTGATCACTGCCGTTATCCGCCGTCTGCTGGTCTTCGCTCAGTTGTTTGATGAGTGCCGCGCGGGTATCAGGATCCTCTAAAATCTTGATCAGTGCATCACGCGCCTGGCTGATATCGTCTGCTTGCTGGGTGGAATCAGCAGCGTCTTGCGCGATTGCCGCACCTGGAACAAGCATGAGAAAAATGATCAGGCAAAGGCTACGCATAAGGACGGTCATGAAGGCTTCCACCAGCACAGAATTATCGTTGGAAAGACAGTATGCTAGAGGTGACGTAGGCCCACGGCAATCCCGGTTCGGTGTCTTTAGCCGCTCGCTCAACAGAAGCCATGTCTGCTCCCGATCAGTCAATACATTGCGATTTATGACGATACACGTCGCAAAATATCAAGAAATATCCTAAATTTCCGCAAGGTCATCTTTAACTTTCGGACTAAATGGTAACGTATTAATAACAGTATGAAGCTTTCCTTCCGTATTAAGAGGAGGAAAGATGTCAGTCACGCTGTTAAAACTTGCCGAGGAAGGTACAGATTCCGCACGGGCGGCGCTGTTCGGTGAGCTTTGCAGGCTCGTTACTGATGATCTGGACCAGCGCACCACACCGGAACTCACGATATTTGCAGAGGTAACGCTCAAGCTTTACAGCGACGCCACGGCCGACGACCGCGTGCGCCTCGCGCAGAAACTGTCGAATTGCCCAGACATACCCGACACGCTGGCCAAAAAAATCGCGGAAGATGATGCACCAATTGCATCCCCCCTCCTGGCATCTTCTCCTGTCTTCTCACAGGAAGATCTTCTGCAGTTCATTCAAGAACTGAGCAATGCGCATCTGCAAGCCATTGCCCACCGTCCGGATCTCACTTCTGAAGTCTCCGACGCGCTTGCGCAAAAGGGTGATACCCCGATCCACCGTATCCTTGCGGGAAACCGGGAAATTCGATTGTCCCGAGATGCCATGGTTTGCCTTGTACGGCTTGCTGCCGAAGACACCAAAGTTCGGGAAAGCTTGTCGCATAGGTCGGATCTGACACCAGCAATCTGTCAGCAATTGCTGCCGATGGTCAATGACGACGCAAAGAAACGTTTGACGTCAATCATTCAAGGTGCTCTGTCACAGGAACAGCTCGATCAGATTGCGAAGATCAAGAAACTGAGACGAGAACTTGGGCATGCCTTGGACAACCACGACATGAGCTTGTTGTGGCCTGACGCACAACGCGCTGGTGCAACACCAGATGAGCTGATCACACTCTTGCTCCAGGACCAGCGGTTCAACCACGTCATCGAGCTGATGAGCTTGCGCGGAAGGATCGCGCAAAAAGCCTTCAAGGACGCCGTTTTTAACGGAAAGCTGGAAACCGTTATGCGGACGGCGGCCCGTTGCGGCCTTCAACCTCAAACTTTTGCATTGTTCGTGAAAGCTCGGTGCGATCACCTTCGGATTCCTTCCAAGAAGGGCTCGAGCTGGATCGGCGCTTACACTGCGCACCTAAAAGAGTTGGAGGCTTCAAAAGAGGGCCGGTGCTCTGACTTCCAGGCAAATCGCAAAGGCAGAAAACCAGATGCAGCTGCGACCGTTTCTAGCAGGCTCGCTTTTGCGTAATCATCCTCCGGTCGCCCGCCGGCACAAGGCTGCAGCAAGTGCGGTCGCAAGAGTAGCGCTGGCATAAAACCATAGCCCCGGCAGGATCGAGGCGGCCGCCAAACCACTGGTTTTCGCCGCAAAGAGGACCAGCGCGACAAGCATCACATCCAGCATGGACCACTTACTGAGCGTCGACAGCAACGCCAGCGATCTCAGCCGTGCACCTGTTATCACGGCGACATGTACAACGATGATCTTTGCCGCAGGAAAGACGACGGAAAACAACGCGATGATTGCCGCCAGCGCACCGTCTCCCTCCAGCCACAATCCATGTATGACCTCAAGCAAGGAGGGACGCTCCTCCAGAAAATAGAGTTTTTCAAGCCGCATCAGCGGGAGGGTAATGCCGAGTGTGAACGAAAAAGTTGCGATTGGCAGGAGTAGTGCAATCATCAACCGCATACTGGTTGCTCCTGCAGAAGGTTTATTCAATTTCAAACGACGACTTCGTCCCGCAATTTATGTCGCAAGAATAGTATTCCAAATACATCTTATAAAGGCGAGTTGGTCACACAATATGCACGCCGTGGCCAAAATCGCCGCGGCGCCTGTTTCACAAACCGTTCTTGATCTCAGTACCTGGACCGTCCACGCGCAGCAACTTCATCGAGTTGATCCTGCTCGGCGGCTTCCTGAGCGGTGCGTTCGCGCTGCTGGTCCCGCTCTTCCAGCTGTTCGAACTTCTTAAGATCTTCAATAGCCTCGCTAAGCTCGTCCTGAGCGCGCTGCAACTGATCATCCAGTTCATGGGCCGAATTGCGCAAATTGTCTCTACGATCGGCAGCGGCCTTTGCGAATGTCGGGTAGGCGAAATGACTGACGTCGGTAATCCCTGTCCGCTCCTGCTCGGTGCGAATCTGATCATCGAGCTCGTCCGCCATCCGGTTGAACTCGGATATCATGCTCTCGATCTGGGCGAGCTGCCGCCGTTTTTCGTCAACCTGAAACCGCTTCAAACGGATCAAACTGTCTCGGGTTTTCATTACTCAATACTCCCCTTACACGGGTAGTCTATCCCTGAGTCATTTCCAAAAGGTTGGCAAGCTGCGCATAACCTTCAAAAATTGTTGTAGACTCGTCCTTGCCCTGATTCAGGAAATCATCAATTGGCCCGAAACGATAGATTGCCTCATCGACAGTCGGGTCCGATCCCCGTCTGTAGGCACCAAGCCGAATAAGTTCTTCCATATCTGTATAGGTGGAGAGAAGTTGCTTCGCCTTTCTCAAGACAGGTTGCTGCTCTGGAGGGACACAACGCGGCATGGTCCGCGACACCGATTTCAAGACATTGATTGCCGGGTACCGTCCCCGTTCCGCGATCCCGCGCTCCATCACAACGTGCCCGTCCAGGATACCGCGCACAGCATCAGCAACAGGTTCGTTGTGATTGTCGCCTTCCACAAGAACAGTAAAGAGCCCCGTAATCGAGCCTGATCCAGTTTTTCCGGGGCCAGCCCGCTCCAGAAGGCGCGGCAATTCGGTAAAGACCGTCGGTGTATATCCTTTTGATGTCGGCGGTTCCCCGATGGAAAGGCCGATTTCGCGTTGCGCCATGGCGAATCGGGTTACCGAATCCATCATGCACAGGACTTTGTCGCCCTCGTCCCGAAAATGTTCTGCGACCGTCATGGCAAGATAAGCTGCCTGCCGCCGCATCAACACACTCTCGTCGGAAGTCGCGACCACAACCACCGACCGGGCCAAACCTTCTTCGCCAAGATCGTCTTCAATGAACTCTTGTACTTCCCGGCCACGTTCACCGATCAACCCGATCACAGCCGTGTCGCACTGGGTGTTTCGGGCCAGCATCGACATAAGCACAGATTTACCAACGCCAGAACCGGCGAAGATACCCATACGCTGACCTTCACAGCACGTAACGAAGGTATTGAGTGCCCGAACACCTAGATCCAGCGGCGGCCCCACTCGGGCCCGTTCAGAGGCCGGCGGAGGTGCGCTTCGCAATTTGCGAGGCAGACCGCCATTTGGAAGAGGTCCTTTACCATCAATCGGTTCACCAAGAGCATTAATCACTCGGCCAAGCCAGGCATTACTCGGATGAACAACGCTCTCCCGGGAGGTGATTACGGCCTTGCATCCCATCCGCACTCCTTCAAGACCGGAGAACGGCATACACAGCGCGTGCCCTTCCCGGAAACCTACAACTTCTGCAGGAACCTGCGGGTTATCCTCACCACTGTCGATCAACAAACGGGATCCGACACTCATTTCGTGAATGGGTCCGGCAATCTCGACAAGCAGCCCCTGAACGGCGGCTACACGGCCATAAATTTCCGTAGCCATAAGCGAATCAATTTCCGCAAAAAGCGCCTTCACCTAAGAATCCTCTAACCATTAATGGTTTTGGTAACCGATCGTTTACGAGTCTGGTTAATCTTAACCTTTGAAAGGCAGACGAGCGAGGGTCATTTCTAAGTTAATCTGGCTTTGTTGAAAGGAATCTGAACGGAATCGGTTACGCCGATTTCTTAACGCACCACTTTAAGAAAGATGAATCGGGATTCTTTCCGGGGATTCAATTAGTTGGGTGTTGTTCACAGAAACGTTCCAACGAGCCTTGCCGCTATGAAAGAGAATTTGTTAACCATTAACCGATAACAAATGAGTCGGGGTTAACAGCAGTCCTTCGTAGCAGGCGCCGACACAGCCGTTGCGACTTGCCCAGGAAAGGCAGAATAAGGGGTTTGGCATGCGTGTATTGTTGATTGAGGATGATAACGCGACAGCGCAAAGCATCGAATTGATGCTGAAGTCCGAGAACTTCAACGTCTACACGACAGATCTTGGCGAGGAAGGTATCGACCTCGGCAAGCTGTACGATTACGACATCATTATGTTGGATCTGAACCTGCCGGACATGTCCGGGTACGAGGTTCTCCGCACACTTCGGGTCTCTAAAGTTAAGACACCGATCTTGATCCTGTCCGGTAACGCTGGCATCGAGGACAAGGTTCGTGGCTTGGGCTTCGGCGCCGACGACTACATGACCAAGCCGTTCCACAAGGACGAGCTTGTGGCCCGCATCCACGCGATCGTGCGCCGCTCGAAAGGTCATGCACAGTCCGTCATCGTCACTGGCGATCTAAAGGTCAATCTGGACACCAAGACCGTTGAGGTCGGGGGACAGCGTGTGCATCTGACCGGCAAAGAATATCAGATGCTTGAACTTCTCTCTCTTCGGAAGGGCACGACCCTGACCAAGGAGATGTTCCTGAACCACCTTTATGGCGGCATGGACGAGCCCGAGCTGAAGATCATCGACGTCTTTATTTGTAAGCTGCGCAAGAAATTGGCCGCTGCGACGTCTGGAAAGAACTACATCGAAACAGTTTGGGGCCGTGGATATGTTCTCCGCGAACCGGATGTTGAGGCCGCCGCATAAACCCGCGTTTCAATAAGATCGAGAAAAACCCGGCTGAAATAGCCGGGTTTTTTATTGCTCAAAATAGAAGCGGCTGGATCGAGCTCCAGCCGCTTCCGCCTCTCTAGTTTCAGGGATGGGGCCTGTGCACTAGAGGCTAAACTGATAGGACGCTGGTACGTAACGGAAGCCGTCACCGTCCGTTGCTACATATCCGACTGCTGGGAATGGCATATGGTAGCCGACAAATGGGATGCGATCGGATGCGAGCATGCCTAGGACAGATTTCCGGGTTGCTGCCGCAGCTTCCTTGTCCATATCAAACCGAACTTCCCAGTCAGGGCGCGCCAATGACCAGACATAGTGGTTTGCCAGGTCAGCAGCGAGAAGAAGCTGCTGACCGCCATCTTCCAGCATATAAAGTGTATGACCCGGTGTATGACCGTAGGCAGCCATTGCGGTGATCCCACCCGCAACGCTGCCACCTTCATCCAGGAAAGTCATCTTGTCCGCGAGCGGCTTGACGTTTTTGGTCATCAGTTTGGTGACACCGTTCGCTTCCGGATCCATTCCCGCCCAGAAATCATATTCTTTTTGAGCGATCACGTAACGCGCGTTCGGGAAAGCTGGCGCACCGCCCTCCATCAGGCCACCGATGTGGTCAGGATGCATATGGGTGATGACCACGACGTCGACCTGTTCCGGAGTGTAGCCTGCGCTTTCAAGGGCAGCACGCATGTTGCCCCGCGCTGGGCGTCCACCTTCGCCAACGCCGGTGTCAAAGAGAACCAACTCAGAGCCTGTGTTGACCAGAGTGGGTGTGAAGAACGCTTTGAAAGTATCCGCAGGGATAAAGGATTCTGACGATTTTGCCGCAAATGTGTCTGCATCGACGTTCATACCGAAGGTCTTTTGTGGCTCACCAACGGTCACGGCACCATCCAGCAACGTGTTGACCTCAAAAGAGCCGACATTGTACCGCGCGACGGGTGCAGCCATAGGGCCTTGCTTCTCGGCAGCAGCATGCACTGCTCCAGAAGACACCACTCCAGCTCCTACTACAGCAGCCCCTGCCCCGAGAAGCGCAGCGCGCCGCGTCAGTTGGACTTGGATATCACTCATGTGTATTTCCCCTGATTGATCAAACTGGGTCCAAGGCTCTTTTTAACTCGCCATACAACGAAGCCGTGAACGAACACATTCGGATAACTGGGACACAATAGCTGACGGGAAACCGCCTTGGACCAATTGAGCCCTCATTAATTCGTGAGTTCTTAAGCGAAAAAATAACTTCAATCTTTTCAGATGCTTGCTAAGGTTTTCCATTCATGCATCATCAATGGTATGCTGAAATCCGTCCGATGGAAGGAATTTTGAATGACGCGGCACGGGTCGCTAACACTGCTTGGGCTGACCCTTGCCGCAGCGGGATTGCTGGCTGCGAACCAACAGGCGCGACCGGAGGGATGGCCGGTCATCGGCGTCTATGGCTATTGGTTGGTCCGGATCGGAATTGAAGCCACACTCTTTATAGCCTTTTTGCAGCTGCTCAGCTTGTTGCCCAGGATTGCCAAGCATACCCTTTGGGCAATCTGCCTCGCCGCACTCGCAAGCTACTTTCCCTTTGTCCTTTCTGTAACCGCACTGGACATTGTTCTCGGACTCCCTGAGCTCGACGCGCCCGCATTGGGCGAAACCGGATCCGCAATTCGGCTTGGGGCATTTCTGCATGAGCTTGTCTATCTCTTGGACAACCATATCATTTTGTGCGCGTTGCTGAGCATTCCCATGGTCCTCCAGGCGTGTTGGATACCGGCACAGCTTCAACCACTGAGCGGCGCAAACTCTGGCTCAACGGAAATGCCAGCCGCCGAACCATCCGGCCCGGCAATAAAAGAACCAGAGAACACCTCGACAAAAACATCTTTTCTGGAGAGCTTGTCACCGCCGTTTACCGACCGCATTCTGCGTGCAGAAGCCCAAGAGCACTATGTGAAGTTGGTCGGCCCGAATGACACACAAATGGTGCTCTACAGGTTCAGCGATATACTCCGGGAGCTTCCGGAAAACACTGGCATGCAGGTTCACCGGAGCCATTGGATCGCCCACGAGGCCATTCAGCAGGTCCAGAAAGAGGGCAACAATACGCGGCTCGTGTTGAACGACGGAACTCAAATCCCGGTTAGCCGACGCTATGTCAGCACGGTAAGAGCTTGGGCAGAGCAAAATCTGCGACAACCGTCAGCTGATGGTGGATTTCAAATCGATAAATAGAACCTTAGGCCGTCAGGACAAACTGGAGCGGACCTCCGCCTGCACTTGTATCGTTCCGGATCAAAAGAAAAAGCCCGCTGAGTTTTCGGGAAAACCAGCGGGCTTTTCAGAAATTTGGAGCGACACCTTAACGGAGCGTTGTTGCACCAACTGCCAGCCGTGATGTTGCCCCCGCCAAAGCAGGACGTGTCGCCGTCTGAGCAGCCTGCTTTTTCTGAAAAAGGCCGCGTTTCCCAGGAACCGGTTTGAAGGCATCAGTCAAGCCAACCACCGTTTCAGCTGCGCCCAGAACTAGGAAACCATCATCTGGGAGAGCCTTGGCGATCCGCTCTAGGATCTCGGTCTTCGTCGGTTGATCAAAGTAGATCAAGACGTTCCGGCAGAAGACGATATCGAACTCCCCGATATGAGAGAACTGCTCCAGAAGATTCAGTTTCTTCCATTCGATCATGGCCCGCAATCCGGCATTAATCTGCCACATGTCGCCCTTTTGATCGAAGTATTTCAACAGAAGCTGGATCGGCAGTCCGCGTTGAACCTCGAACTGGCTATAAAGTCCAGTTTTCGCCTTTTCCAGCACTTCCTGCGAGAGGTCTGTGCCAAGGATACGAATGCGCCAACCGCCGACTTTTGCGGCCGCCTCTTTCAGGCAAATTGCGAGCGAATACGGTTCTTGGCCAGTCGATGCCGCCGCGCACCAGATTTTAATCTGCTTACGAGTTGCACGGTTTTGCAACATTGCCGGAAGCATCGTCTCTTTGAAATGCTCAAACGGGGTCTTGTCGCGGAAGAAGAACGACTCATTTGTCGTCATCGCTTCGACAACTTCCGTTTCCAAAGCCCGGTTGCCACCTTTTTGCAGTGACTGAATCAGCGCACTCAAGGTTTCCAACTTGGAACTGCGGGCGATCGGCAACAGCCGGCTTTCCACCAGATATTGCTTGTCGTTTGACAGAACGAGACCGGAGCGCGTTTTCAAGAATGTCTTGAGAAAATCAAATTCCATAGGGGTCATCGTGTGCTCCCCTTCAAGACACGGGACACTTTCGGGCCGATTGCCTTCAACGGCAGAACTTCAGAGCACATGCCGGTGCTGGCGGCTGCGCCTGGCATCCCCCAAACAACACTTGTTTCTTCATCCTGAGTGATAACGCTACCGCCTCCTGCGGCAATTGTCCGGACACCATTGGCCCCATCGGAGCCCATACCGGTCAAAATCAAACCAAGGGAGGCTGATCCATAGGCTTTCGACACACTGTCAAAAAGCGGATCAACAGCTGGCTTGCAGAAGTTGACAGGCGGTCCGTCGTTAAGCCGTATTTTTACGGCTCCCCCCTCTTTTTCCACTGTCATGTGCTTGCCACCCGGAGCGACATAGATGTTTCCG
Organism: Roseibium sp.; assembly: GCF_965276855.1. Lineage (GTDB taxonomy): Bacteria > Pseudomonadota > Alphaproteobacteria > Rhizobiales > Stappiaceae > Roseibium. Next base: position 3,312,757 of record NZ_OZ255700.1, on the reverse strand, counting down.
GGTTTCAATATCTCGCCGTCCTCGCCTTCCTTTGAAGGGCGCAATGCAGCCTTGCCCATATGCTCGGCCAGGATGGCAGTAAAGGTCGGCGGCATGTGCTGCGTGATAACCACAGGCACATCATTCATTGCCGTGCCGATTTCCTTCATGACCTCCTGCAAAGCCTGAGGTCCGCCAGTCGACGACCCGATTGCCAGGATCCGTGGACGCGCTGAGGAATACGGACGGAGTTTGAACTTCGGCGCTGCGGCTGCCCCTTGTGGACCAGCTCCGCGAAAGCTTGCACGCGTATCAACAGCTGGGCGAGCAGCCGGAGACGTTGGTGCAGAGGGCCGGGATGTCTGGCCAGCACGCGTCTCCGCGCGCATTGTCCGAACCGGGGTACGCATCCGGATAGCTCGAGCACCAAGCGCCTTGACCTTGTCGATAAGCTCCCGGCGGAAGTCGACGGATGTCGTAACTTCGGAGGTGGATTCCGGCTTTGGCACGTAGTCTGCGGCCCCCAGAGACAAAGCCTTAAGGCTGACTTCCGCATTCCGTCGCGTCAATGTCGATGCCATGATGACGACCAGATCGCGTTTCTTTGCCAACATCAGCGGCAAAGCAGTCATCCCATCCATTTCCGGCATTTCAATATCGAGGACCACAACGTCTGGGTTGCTTTTCTCGATATCTTCCACGGCCAACCTGCCGTTCCGGTGGGAGCTGACAACTTTGAGTGCCTTGTCTTCACCAAGCCACCTGGTCAAAAGCCCACGGATCACGACGGCGTCATCGACCACCATGACCTTAATCGGGTCAGCACCCGGCGTGACTCCTGCCGTCACATTTCGTTGAGCAAATGCCATATTGATCGACCAACTCTGTACTTAGATAAGCCCAACTTCTTGAAACTTGGCTTCCACGATCTCACGATCAAACGGCTTCATGATGTATTCGTTCGCACCCGCACGGATTGCCCGGGCGATATGCGCGACATCATTTTCCGTCGTACAAAATACGACCACAGGACTTTCGCCACCTTCCTCTGCACGGAGACTGGTCAGGAACTCCAGACCGTCCATCACTGGCATGTTCCAGTCCAGAAGGATGGCATCCGGCATTGTCTTCCGGCATTCATCAAGCGCCTGCTGACCGTCTTCTGCCTCGACAATCTCGAAGTTCATATCTTCAAGGATCCGGCGTGCGACCTTTCGAATGACGCTAGAGTCATCGACGACAAGGCACTGTTTCATCGGGCGTAACTCCACTTTCGACCTTCTTGCAGGCCTTTTTATGCTGCTGCCATGGGTTCGGTGAACATTGCGCCAAGCAAGCGGTCCACGTCCAAGATTACCATCAATTGGCCGTCAAGCCGATGCACGCCGCCGGCAATCTCCGCCCAACGGCGGTCCAGGTTGGACGGGTTCGGCTCTGCTGAACTGGATGGCAGTGTCAAGACTTCGCCAACCGTATCGATGACCAATCCATAGCTCTCATGCTTGTATTCAATGCCGACAGCCATCATTTGCTCGTCCTGTAGGGGCGGCAAATGCAAGCGGCGGCGCATGTTGATCGCGGTGACGATACGACCGCGCAGGTTTAAAACGCCCTGCACTTCCGGAGCGGACATCGGGACCCGTGTTACGCTTTCAGGGACAAACACGTCGTGAACCTGAGAGATCGGCAATCCAAACAGCTGACCGCCAATCACAACGGTCACATATTGGATCATGTCGTTGCCCGCGTTTTTGTCACCGGCAACCTTGTTCTCCAACATACTCATGCGGCAGCTCCATACTCACCGGCAAAGATATCTTTCAATGCAGCAATCAGACCCGGGCGGTCGAATTTCGCAACGTAGTCATCAAACCCAGCCTGGCGACCACGTTCTATCGACGCCGGTGTTACAAGCGATGACAGGGCCAGAATTGGCATCTGACGGAAGCGCGGATCACGCCGGATCGCTTCGCAGAACTCGAAACCGTTGATCTCCGGCATTTCGATGTCGCTTACGATCGCGTGGAACTTATCGCCATTCTCCAGCAGCTCGAAGGCTTGCGAGGCGCCCACACAAGTGGTCACGTCATAACCAGCGGCTTTCAATACCGGTGTCAGCATGTTGCGGAAGAAGGATGAGTCATCGACAAAGAGAACCTTCTTCGTCAGTGCTTCAATGTCCATTTCCTTGCGCATGAACCAGTCTTCAAAGGCCTGCGGCAGGTAGAAGCCAAGATCGATGATCTCGGTCGCACGTTCCTTGATAATCGCAGAACCAAGAACACCTGGTCGTTCGGAGCCCACTTCGATGTTCATGCGGTCCTCGACAATGTCGACGATCTCGTCGACCACAAGGCCCATAGAACGGCCCGCATCGGAGAACACAAGCATCGGCTGCGTGCCCTCGGTCTTGTGACTGTCGCCATCGTTGACATAAACCAGTGGCATGAGCGCGCCGCGGTATTGCACAAGGTCGCGGCCATTCGAACGCTCGATCTTGGAGATGTCGAATTCTTCCAGTCGCGTGACCAGTGAGAGCGGAACCGCCTTTGGTTCTGGAGCACCGGCGCGGAACAGAAGAAGCGAAATTGCGTTCTGTCCGGTCATGGCCTTTTGCTGCAAGTCCTCTTGTTCGTCCTCACCATGCTCAGCAACAGCGCTGGATGCATGGCTGGCCATGGCACCCGCGATGCCATTCGGGTCGATGATCATGATCACCGAACCATCGCCGAGGATGGTGTTGCCGGAGAACATATCCAAGTTCCGCAGCATGGTGGACATCGGTTTGACCACGATTTCTTCCGTGTGGAAGACACCGTCTACGACAACACCAAATGTTTGGCTGCCGACCTGCATGACAACGATGAAGCCGTTGTCTGCATCAATCGCCTCGTCTGCATTTTCACCTTCATAAATGCCCAAGAGCTGGGACAGGTGAACCAGTGGCAACAGCTTGTTGCGCAAACGCAGAACCGGGGTGTCCTTGATGCGTTCAATACGATGCTCGGAGTTCGTCTGAACACGAACCAATTCCACGACCGACAACTGCGGGATCGCAAACCGGTCACCGCCGGCCTCAACGATCAGCGTAGACACGATCGCAAGGGTTAGCGGGATCTTGATGATGAAGCTCGATCCCTTACCCGACACGGACCGTAGATCGACGGTACCACCGATCAATTCGATGTTGTTGCGGACAACGTCCATTCCAACACCGCGGCCAGAGACGCTGGTCACTGCGGCTGCAGTTGAGAAGCCTGCGTGGAAAATGAACTTCTGCACCTGGGCATCGGTCATCTTCTCGACTTCGGCCTCGGTCGCCAGACCACGCTCGATGATCTTGGCCTTCACCTTCTCGACGTCGATCCCCTTACCATCATCCCGTACTTCGATGATGATGTGGCCGCCTTCATGGTAAGCCGCGAGAGTGATGATGCCCTTTTCGGGCTTACCGGCCGCACGGCGGTCTTCAGGTCGCTCCAAACCATGGTCGGCGGAGTTCCGGACCATGTGCGTCAGCGGATCCTTTATCATTTCAAGGACCTGGCGATCCAGTTCGGTATCAGCACCGATCATTTCCAAGTCGATCGGTTTTTCCAGTTCCTGGCTCAGATCGCGAACGATCCGAGGCAGCTTCTGCCACGCATTGCCAATCGGCTGCATCCGGGTCGCCATCACGCCTTCTTGCAGCTCGGCTGTCACGTTCGACAGGCGCTGAAGCGGAACCTTGAATTCACTGTCTTCATGACGGCGGACAATTTCCAGAAGCTGGTTCCGGGTCAACACCAGCTCAGACACCATCGTCATAAGGTGTTCAAGCGTATCCACCGCAACACGGATGCTCTGATTTGAGACACCACCGCCGGCGGCTTTTTTCTCGCCACCTTCTGCAGCAGGCTTGGCCGTTGCTGCCGGCTTCGCCTCAGCAGGCTTTTCTGGAGTCTTTGCTACCGCTGGGGCCGGGACTTCAACTTCTTCCGGCTGCTCGTCCTGCGCTTCATCTTCAGCGCTTTCGGCAACCTCGACTTCAATCTCGGTTTCGCGGAAGGCACGCTCAAGCTCATCGAGCGACACTTCACCCGGCCGCAACGGCCGTTCAATGGTCTGCTCGGGAAGCGTAAAGTCGTCGCTGTCGGTTGCAGCTTCAGCTTCCGGCTCAGCATCTGCCGCCGGTTCATCGGCTGCGCCGCCGCCGGCCATCGCGGCATCAGCCGCTGCAGACATCTCTTCCAGCTTCCCGATGAGCTCGCTGTCATCGCCTTGCGGTTCTTCGCCTTCAGCAGCTTCCAGCTCACCCAGAATGTCCTTGATCTGATCAATGGAGATCAGGATCAAAGAGACCGCGTCTTGGGTCACTGGTGCCCCGTCGCGGAATTTGCCCATAAGGGTTTCGGCCGCGTGTGCAATTCCTTCAAGCCGGGGAAGGCCCAAGAACCCACAGGTACCCTTAATCGTATGTACCAGACGGAATATGTTGTCTAGAATTGTAGCGTTGTTCGGTTCTTGCTCGAATTTTACGAGCTCCACGTCTACAACGTCGAGACTCTCATTGGTCTCGGTAATAAATTCCCTGAGGAGGTCGTCCATGGCCTGCTCTCACCCGACTTGTTACTGGTTCCGCACCCTGAAGAGGATGTCTGGACCGGGAAGTCCATGAGAGTAGGTTGGCGTCAAAGCGTTAAGATACGCTGAAGCAAAGGGATTCTTTTCGGGCCTAAGTTATTCGACCGGAAGAGCTGTTATTTTTACGCAGTCTTCTTCTTTATCTATTGTTAACTCCATGCCGCATTCACGCGCTAGGAGCAGCGAATAAATTGGCTGAACAGAATGGGCATCGACCCGCTCGGGCTCTTCTCCGCCCAAGGTTTCCTTCATTCCGAGCGGAATGCGCGGATTGAGGCCGACGGCATTCAACTCAAAGGAAGGAGCTTGAGGTGTCCCGGACATCTCGACCTTGATTTCACCACCGCGCGGGACACATTGGTTTGCAATCAGAATTAGATTGAGAAGCAACTTCACAAAATTTTTCGGCATCAAGTGCCGTTCCAGTTGCCAATTCAGATTGGATTTTTCGTTTTCCATAAACCCGGTGGCAACCACTTGGGCATCGCCGAGATCGATCTCCGCGCCAGCAGATCCGGCAGCACCAAAAGCAAGACGTGCAAACTGCAGCTTGGCCGACGCCTGACGGGCGCTCTTACGGATGAGGTCCATGGCGAATTCGCGCATGTCCTCGGACCCTTCCTCATCCAACACTTCCAATCCATTGGTGATCGCACCAACCGGACTAATAATGTCGTGACAGACCCGGCTTGCCACCAGGGCCGCAAGATCCATGGATGAAAGCTCTTTAAGTGCGGACATAGCTCGACGCTGCTCTTTTTGAAAAACCTGTCAAAACAACCTGATTCGCAGATCGTTGAACCAGCGTTACACATCCACAAAGCTCATGCCAAGGCGACAGAATGGCCGATTTCCACGTCATCCAAGCTATTTTGGGGGGACTATGGGACCAATACGAGCAAATCTGTCGAATTCGGAGACTGCTGAAACGTCAGCAACGCTATTCGGGCAAGCATCCGACGGTATCGGCATAGGAACGGGCTTCGGACAGTCTCTGGGTTCCATTCACAATGAAGAGGAAACGATTGACCACCGAATAGAAAAACATCAACCGGCCCTCAACGACCGCATAGATGAACGGATTGCCCGCAGTCGCGAAGCCTTCCGACAACCCGTATCCGCCGCAAGCTGCAAACATCGGCGCATAAGCGTTAGGATGTAGTTTAAAGGCCTCCATGTTTCCTTTGTTGACGAAAACCCATTCCGTACCGCCCCACTTATATGTGTATTCCCTGCTTCCCTTTCGCGGATAACCGTCCACAAAATAGCTGACAGGATCGTGGCCTCCGATGGCATATCCGGTGATCGGATCGGGGACAAAGCTCCGAGGCCGAGCCTTTCCATCGACGCTCCACAAACAGAGAACCATCACAAGGATTGCGGAAAGACACATCCATGTCTTTTTTGGGGGCCAACGTTTCATTGATTCGGCCTGCGTGGTTCTCTTCAATTCAACTGCGAATCATTCGTGTATTCGTTAAGTTTAACATCGCAGAGACGCAACGCAGAGAGAAAGACGCCGCCTGAACAGCGGTAAGGAGTAAACAGGATGACTGACATGCTCAGGCGCAATTGGACCTTTCTGCCAGCGGTTGCGGTATTTATTTTAATAGCCCTCGCCACAAGTCCAGGGTTTGCTCAGAGTTCGTCCAACACACAAACGCCGCCAGTCAACACCTATGATCAGGATCAGATACTTCAGACCGGGCACCAGTTTTTCGGCTCTGTATCTGGAGGTCTTGCCTCCGTCGTGGAAAAGGCGTTTGCCAGTTATGGTGAACCCAACGGCTATATCCTCGGAGAGGAAGGGTCTGGCGCATTTGTTGCCGGTGCCCGGTATGGAGAAGGCCAGCTTTATACCCGCAATGCCGGCAATCATAAAATCTTCTGGCAAGGTCCATCTATCGGTTTTGACTTTGGTGCTGACGGCGCACGCGTCATGATGCTGATCTACAATTTGCCGAGCATTGACCGGGTTTACGACCGATTCAGCGGCGTCAATGGGTCCGCCTATCTGGTTGGCGGCGTCGGCATGACAGTCCTTGCAAAAGACTCAGTCTTTGTGGTCCCGATCAAGGCCGGGGTCGGCGCACGCCTCGGGTTGAATCTCGGTTACTTGAAATTCACAAGAGAACCGACCTGGAATCCTTTCTAGAGACCTGCAAAAACTATCAGGGTCCAGCCTCAACTGGAGCCCAGACTTGGCTATTAAACCGATGTCCTCTAATGATGATGTAACGTCTTGATGCTTTGAACGGCCACCGGGAGCCTGATGTGATAGAAGCGGCGATGTATGTGGCACTAGGGTTTTGCACGGCCGGGCTGATTTGCCTTGCGATCCTGCCAGCTTTCTATCGCCGTGCCGCGAGACTGACCGAAGAGGCTCTGCGGGCTGTCAATCCATCCAGTTACGCAGAGGTCCGAGCTGCGCAAGACCAGGCACGCGCACAACATGCCGTCGATCTGCGCCGCGTTGAACAGTCTCTGAACGCGGAGCGGGAAAAGGCGGCAAAATGGCACGTGGATGTGACACGGCTGAAAACAGAAATGGCTGCGCTGGAAAAAAGCCACGAAGGCGAGATTTCCAAACTGAAAGAAGAGCTTTCTGCAAAAGCCTCCGATGAGAAATCAGCTGACATGCTGTCCTCGGAAGTCGCACAACTAAAGCAAAAACTCGCCGAAGCTGAGAAGGCTCTGGCGGAAAGCTGGTCCCAGAAACCGGAAACCGGCGAAGACGTGACCGCAAAAGGCGCGCAAGACGAAGACACTTCCGATTGGCTGCCTGCCACAGACACGATGGCGCTTGCGACCATCACGGGGTTGGAAGCTGAAGTTGCGACCTTGAAAGCGCGCCTGGCCAAGGCGGAACCGTCTGTTGCCGGAGAACTCGACGCTGAACGATCAGAGACTGCCCGGACCCGCCTTGCAGAGCTAGAAGCTCAACTCGTGGATACAGAGGCCAAATTTATAACGGCGCAGGCGGAAGTCACCCGGCTTTCCCTGCAGCTGGACGCAGCCGACATTAAGGACAGCGATCTTCAGAAGCATTTGACCGAGCAGTTGGAAGCGCTGGCAACAGAAAACTCGCAAAGACTTTCTCAGCTAAAAAACAAGGACCGCACGGTCAATCGGCTAACCGGGGAGATCAAGAAGCTTCGGCAGGATCTCGCAGCAACATCTGCACTCACACAAGTCCGTCAGGACTTCCAGCAGCTGGTCAAACAAGTGTCCACCGAACCGGCTGAAAAAAAGAAGCCAGCTTCCAAGTCAGCACCGAAAGCAACTGGGAAATCGAGAACTGAATCAAATGCGGCTGGTGACATGAAACCGAAGAAAAGAACGCGCCGCGCTGCCGCCAGTGCCGAAAAGCCAAACACAGCGCCTCCAACAACTCCCAAAGCCGCAGAAAGCTCGTCCACCACAGAGATCGCCAACGCGGCGGAAGCCCTTGTTAGCCGGATTGTTGCGTCGACCCGAAAAAACAAAGAGCCCTCGAGTGACAACGATCAAGTGCCCCCTGAAAAGACAGATCCGCCGACTGTGAAAAAGCCGAAACAACGGCGGACCGCCGGGGCTGCCTGACAAGAGTTCTGCTGCGACAGAAGGCGTCAGTTTGTGTGCGTTTTGAATTATTGAACTAACTTCCTACCGGACCAATACCTCATGCTTATCGAACGCCATAACGCCATTCTCGAACTGGCCCGCCAGATGGGCCGTGTCAGCGTGGACGACTTGGCGAAAAGATTCGAAGTCAGTCCACAGACCATCCGTAAAGACTTGAATGAGCTGTGTGAGCGCCGACTTCTCGCACGCACGCACGGCGGAGCCTTGCTCTCATCTGGTATTGAAAACGTCGGCTATGAAGCAAGACGCATCATTTCCAGCAAGGAAAAGGCTGACATCGGCTCCAGCGTCGCCGCTCTCATTCCCGACAATGCGTCTATTTTCATCAATATCGGCACGACAACTGAGGCGGTCGCACAGGCGCTGTTACAACACCACGGACTGATGGTGATCACCAACAACCTGAATGTCGCCAGCTTGATGCGGGGTTATTCCCAGATTGAAGTTGTCGTTGCTGGCGGGGTTTTAAGGCACGCGGACGGCGGCATTGTCGGCGAAGCCGCAGTTGATTTCATGCGCCAGTTCAAGGTGGATTTTGCGGTGATAGGCGCATCCGCCATTGATCCGGACGGGTCTTTGCTCGACTACGATTATCGCGAAGTCAAAGTCACCAAAACGATCATGGAAAATGCTCGGCATGTGATCCTGGCGGCGGACAGCACCAAGTTTGAGCGCACCGCGCCCGTCCGGGTTGGCCACCTCTCGCAAGTTACGACGCTTGTAACCGACCGTTGCCCGAGCCCGGAATTCGCGACGATTGCAAAAGACTCAGATACGCAGCTTATCGAAACTGAAAACCTGCCGACCATTTAGAAGCGGGCAAGTGGTAAGGCTTTTCGAAACCAGCCACTAGTGACCAGTTTAAAAATAGGCCCTAGATCTCGAGAGAAAGTTGGCACGCCCAACGGGACTCGAACCCGTGTTTCCGCCGTGAAAGGGCGGCGTCCTAGACCGCTAGACGATGGGCGCGCGGGGCTTGAAGGTGTTTGTTTCAAGCCGAGGACCGTGCGTATAAAGGGGGTTAGAGCAACACGCAAGCCCCCTTTCTCATTTTTTTGACGTTAGCCTGTTTATATCCATTACCGGCCAATAAAAACCGTCCGGCCCAACAGCGTTCCATCTTGCGGATCAAACCGGAGCAAGGCGGTGGTGGTGCCTTCACGCACAAGAACGAGCATAATCCCTTCTGATATCGTTGCCTGCAGAACTTCGGCATCAGCACCGACATTTAGGGTTTCAACGATTGCGGCCTCAGATGGATCGGCCTCATAAGTGTTGATCTTGTATAGGATTGCTGCAAAGACAGCGATAAACCCGGCAAACATGATCAGGGACGATCCGAGCAACAGGCGCTTCAATTTTGCCTGAACGCGTTCGGTCGCAGGATCTAAAGGGGCATCTTCCGGACCTTCATCCCGGAAATCAGGTTGAGACATGACAGACAATTCCCAAGACGATCCGGCCAGCTTTGACGCGGATTTCATTTTAAAGGTTGATCCTGAGGACGCCGGGAAGCGGATAGACGCCGTCCTTGCATCGCATTTGGAAACATTGAGCCGGAACAGAGTTCAGTCACTGATCAAGGCGGGTGACGTTTCCATCGGAGGCGCGAAAATAGGGGAGCCGAAATACCGGGTCAATGAAGGGGACGAGATTACTTTGCATCTTCCTGAACCGGAGGATCCGGATCCCAAAGGCGAAGACATTCCGCTGAGTGTGATTTTCGAAGATGCACATGTCATCGTAATCGACAAACCGGCTGGGTTGGTCGTTCACCCCGGCGCCGGCAACTGGACCGGCACAATGGTCAACGCCTTGATCCATCATTGCGGTGACAGCCTGTCGGGAATAGGCGGGGTGAAACGTCCCGGCATTGTTCACCGGATCGACAAAGACACGTCAGGGCTTCTAGTCGTCGCCAAAACGGATCAGGCACATCAAGGGCTAGCAGCACAATTTGCAGATCATGGCCGCACCGGACCACTGGAGCGCGCATATTCCGCGCTTGTGTGGGGCGCGCCGTCCAGCCTCAAGGGTACGATTGATGCCAACCTGGCCCGTTCTCAGGCAAACCGGCAGAAGATGGCGGTTGTGAAAACGAGCGGACGTCATGCAATCACGCATTGGCAGGTCAAGGAACGTTTCGGCGCCGCGGACCAGCCTCCCCTTGCCTCACTCATGGAATGCAGACTCGAGACAGGCCGAACTCATCAAATCCGGGTCCACATGGCCCATATTGGCCATCCATTGCTTGGCGACGATGATTATGGCTCCGGCTTCAAGACGAAAATCAACCGGTTGGAAGAGCCATTAAAGAGCCTTGTCGGCGGTTTCACCCGGCAAGCTTTGCATGCTGGACTGTTGGCATTTGAGCATCCGGTTTCAGGCGAGACACTGCGCTTTGAGAGCCCATATCCCGATGATTTTGCAAATCTTTTATCCGGATTACAAAAATTTTAGAAAGCCAATTCGCATTGAAGCCATGCAATCGGCAAAATTCAACCTATATTAGCGGTTCGCGTGTGCCGATAGGGCACGCATTGTAACTTGGTTGCCTCAGCCAAACGCCTGCGCTCTGCGGGGCAAAGTGGGGAACCGGGTGATTTCGACGAGAGGGGGTGCATTCAATGGCCCAGAACTTACCGACACTCACTGCAGGGGAAGGCGGACTTAGCCGCTACCTTGATGAGATTCGCAAGTTTCCGATGCTTCAGCCGCAGGAGGAGTACATGCTCGCCAAGCGGTACAAGGAGCACGAAGACCCGGAAGCTGCAGAGCGCCTTGTAAATTCACACCTGCGCCTCGTTGCCAAGATCGCCATGGGTTATCGCGGATATGGTCTCCCGATTGGCGAGGTCGTGTCCGAGGGCAACGTTGGCCTCATGCAAGCCGTTAAACGTTTTGAGCCCGACAAAGGGTTCCGTTTGGCGACCTATGCCATGTGGTGGATCAAGGCTGCCATCCAGGAATACATTCTCCGTTCTTGGTCACTCGTCAAAATGGGGACGACAGCCAACCAGAAACGCCTCTTCTTCAATCTGCGCCGCCTGAAGGGCAAGATACAAGCGCTGGAAGAGGGCGATCTGAAGCCGCACCAGGTACAGGAAATCGCAACCCGTCTCGGCGTTTCGGAAGAAGAAGTCGTGTCGATGAACCGCCGCCTCGGCGGCGACGCAAGCCTGAACGCACCGATCCGAGCGGAAGCAGATGCTGGCGAGTGGCAGGATTGGCTCGTCGACGAAAGCGATAGCCAGGAAACCTTGCTTGCCAATCAGGAAGAGCTCGACATGCGTCGCAAAATGCTCAGCGACGCGATGGACGTTCTAAATGATCGGGAACGCCGGATTTTTGAGGCCCGCCGGCTGTCGGAGGACCCAATGACGCTGGAAGATCTTTCCGGAGAGTTTGGTGTCAGCCGGGAGCGTGTCCGGCAAATCGAGGTCCGTGCTTTTGAAAAGGTTCAAAAAGCGGTCCGGAACAGTGCTCGCACGCTTGACCAACAACCAGCCGCGTAAGCGTCTGGAACATGGATTTACTGAAACGCCGGGCAAAACGCCCGGCGTTTTTTGTTTGCGGGTCCGTCTGAGCTTGCTCCTTGGCGCCTTACCACCCTAGGGTCAGGAGCACTGCTGGTTAGTTTCAAGACATCAGGCACCCATGGCGTTTCGGATAGACCCTTTTTTTTCAAGGCGCGGTTTTGTTGCGCTAACCGCAACCATCGTCCTGATTCTCATGACCGGGCTTCGGATTGCCAATCCGGACTTTCTCGTTGCTGTTCGGGAGCTCACATTCGATTACTATCAACGTTTCAGTCCGCGCGAGTATATGCCCGCCCCAGTTCGGATCGTTGACATTGACGAGACCTCCATCACCGAAATCGGGCAATGGCCGTGGCCACGCACCAAAGTTGCCGAGCTGGTCGAAACCCTGACTGAAATGGGCGCAGCGGCCATTGCATTCGACGTAGTTTTCGCTGAACCAGATCGAACGTCACCAACGCAAATTCGTGCTGCCCTTCCCCCAGAGACGCCAGCGAGTGTTCAGGAAGCTCTGCAACAGCTGCCGGACAATGATGAACGTTTCGCCGCGACAATAGCCAGCGCACCGGTTGTTCTCGGCTTCGCTATCTCGGATCAGTTAACCGGCCGAACGCCGTTGAAAAAAGCCGGCATTGCCTATGGGGGAGCAGATCCAGTTACGATCCTGCCGCCCTTCCCAGCCGCAGTCCCCAGCCTCGACGCACTTCAACAAACAGCGAGCGGAATTGGATCGATTTCTGTTTCCCTCGATGATCGCGATGGCGTCATCCGCCGCATTCCGTTGATTACGAGCGACGGAACCAACGTTTATCCAGGCCTGATCACAGAGGCCCTTCGGGTGGCACAAGGAGCCAGCGGCTTGATAGTCCGAACAACCAGTGCCAGCGGCGAAGTGGACAGTGGCACTCCAGCAATAACCGACCTCAAAATTGGTGCTTTTGAAGTTCCAACAACAGCTGCAGGGGAAATGTGGGTCCATTACACATCGGACCGATCAGATCGATATGTCCGAGCAATGGACTTTTTTGACCGAGAGAGACACGGCGAACTTGCGCCTTTGATCGAAGGGCAAATTGTGATGGTCGGCACGTCTGCGGCAGGCCTCCGTGATATCCGCGCAACCGCAATCGGCGAACTGGTTCCAGGTGTGGCAGTACATGCTCAGGCACTTGAGCAAATCATCAACGGCCAGTTTCTGACCCGGCCGGACTGGGCAAGTGGCCTGGAGACACTTACGACGTTTTTGGTTGGTGCGGTTTTCATTCTCATCTTGCCAATCATTGGCAGCCTTGGAACAGCCTTGCTTGGCGGTATTGTTGCCACAGTGCTGATCGGCGGTTCTTTCTACCTCTTTTTGGAGAAAGGGCTTCTCATCGACCCGATATACCCAAGCCTGTCTGTGTTTCTTGTCTTCGCAGCAGCAACGGTCATGCTCTATTTTCTAACCGAACGTGAAAAGCGTTTTGTCCGGCAAGCATTCAGTCAATATCTCTCGCCGGATCTCGTGAATCAGCTGGAGAAGGCGCCCGAACAACTGACATTGGGCGGTGAGATACGGCCAATGACCATACTGTTCATGGACATTCGCGGCTTCACGCCAATCTCCGAGCAACTGACGCCGACAGAGCTCGTTACCTTCCTCAATACTCTGCTCTCTCCTCTGTCCGATGCCATCCAGGCCGAAGGGGGAACGATCGACAAGTATATCGGTGACAGCATCATGGCGTTCTGGAATGCCCCAATACCCGTGCCGGACCACGCAGAAAAAGCAGGCCGGGCCAGTCTCGCTATGCTTAAGATTGTCGATGAACTGAACGAGAAAGATGCATTCGGTTTCAAGGCGCGCGGATTAAAAGCACAGACGGTTCAGATCGGTATAGGTCTGAACAGCGGCGATGCCTGCGTTGGCAACATGGGCTCAGAGCACCGGTTCAATTATTCTGTGATCGGCGATGCGGTAAACGTGGCATCGAGGATTGAATCAAGTTGCAAGGCAGTGGGCGCAGATCTCCTCGTCTCGGAAGAGACAAGAAAGCAGGCACCGGAGCTGGCCTTCCTGGAAGCCGGCGAGATTTCTCTCAAAGGCAAAAGCGAAACCGTCACACTGTTTGCGCTGTTGGGCGATGAGAACTACGCAAAATCCGAGGACTTTCAGAGGCTCGCTCAAAATCACGATTCACTTATAAGTGCGATCGAAGCAGGCAATGTAACTGACGCACATAGTGCTCTCACTACCGCCCAGCAGTCCGCCCCACGGCTCAGCAGCTTTTACGCCCCGTTTGCCGCTCGGATTGCGAGCTTGCCCGTCGCGCAAGACGAAAGCAGCACGGCATCCTGAGACACCGCGCTGCCGAGTTTCGAGAAGTTAGTGGTAATCAGCGGATCTCGACCGCATAGGTATCGACAGGAACCACTTTAGAGATTAGGTCATTTTCAGCCATGAACTCCGCAAAACGCTGATAGCGGCCTTCATCAAGGGCTGCAGGACGTTTTGCGAAACGCGGGAGCGTATCGGCCCAGGCGCGTTTGTTCAGCTCGTCATTCAGGTTCGGGTAGGCTTCGATGAACGCATTCCAGGCTTCGTCCGGATGGTTTGTCAGGAAAATCGTGGCCGCTTCGATGGCCGCCATGAATTTTGCGTAGCGCGGATCATCCGTCTTGTCCTTGTGAACAACGTATATCAGCTCGTCAAAAATCGGTACACCGTTCTCTTCCGGATAGAACGCCTTGCCTTCCTTGCCTTCAATCTCGATCTGAGTAAGCCCGAAATTCCGGTAAGCACCAATGACCGCGTCGACTTGGCCGGACATCAGCGACGGTGACAAAGCAAAGTTGACGTTGATCAGCTCGACATCGTCGACACTGAGATCGACAGACCGCAGCATCTGGCCGAGCATGGCGTCTTCAAACCCGGACACAGAAAAACCGATCTTCTTTCCCTTAAGGTCTTTCAATTCCTTGATCGGACCATCTTTGAGGACAATCAGTGAGTTCAATGGTGTCTCAACAAGCGTTCCGATCCATTTGAGCGGGAGTCCTTCCTCGATCTGGGCGTGCAAGGTCGGCTGATAGGAAATCGCAATGTCGCCCTGACCTGCTGCGACCAGTTTCGGCGGCATGGCGGGGTCGGCAGGTTCTATCAATTCGACATCCAGACCCTCCGCTTCAAAGAACCCCATCGCTTGAGCGGTGATCAGCGGTGCGTGGTCGGGATTGGTGAACCAATCCATCAAGACCGTCAGCTTTTCAGCTGCTTGTACCGGTGCCGACGCAAACAGAGCGGCTGCGAAAGCGGCAGAGAGCAGTGTTTTTTTCATTCAATCCTCCAAGGAAAAGCAGATCAGTCTTCAACCTGCCAAGGAACAAGAAACCGGGTGAAATGGTCTACGGCGAACCGCAATGACAGAACCATGAGAGCCAGCAGGATCAGCGCGGCAAACATCACGTCCGTCTGCATCCGTGCGTTGCTTTGAAGCATGATGAAAGCGAGCCCGCCCTTCGCGCCGACCCACTCCCCGACAATCGCACCGATTGGCGCGAAAACAGCCGCGATCCTCAAGCCGGACGCCAAGGCAGGCATGGCAGACGGCAGCCGAAACACCCATAGTTCCTTGAGGCGGGACACACGATAAAGGCGGCTGAGGTCCGAAAGCCCGGGATCAAGGCGGCGCAGCCCATCATAGAACGTGGAGGTCACGGCAAAGAAGATCACCAAAACCGCCATGACAATCTTGGAAGCAAGGCCAAATCCGAGCCATAAAACGAGGATCGGTGCGATCGCAAAAACGGGCAGGGCCTGGGTCACGAGGATCGTCGGCATGATCGCCCGTTTGGCCACGGGAAAGACCCAAATCAGGATTGCCAAAAGGCACCCTGCCGCGACCCCAAAGACGAAGCCAAGAAGTGTCTCGGAAAAGGTGATGCTGGCGTGGTGCAGGAGAAACAGACCCTGATTCTGAAACGCAACAAAAACGCGCTCAGGGCCAGGCAGCATATACGGCGGGATTTCAAAGAAACGGACCAAGGACGCCCAAATAAAAACGGCGACCGCGACGCCGGCACAGCGTTTCAGCAAAAAAACCAAAACCGTCATATATCGCCGCTCCCTGCCGGGAGGGCGTATGGTCTTGTGATTCTGTAACGGGCAGACAGCTGTTGTACAGCGTATGCCCCGCGCATTAGCGCATAAGCAGACATAAGGATCTCCTGCCTTCGGCAAAGCCGAAAATGACACTGGAGATCCGGGAAGAGGCTAAGGTTTCCGTCCCTTCGCCGGCATGACCCGGATCAGGTTCTAAGGGTTCGGCGCGATGCCATCTCAGTTCCGGAAACCGGAACACCCCTCGGACCAAGCGGGACAATGCCCCGCCAATTTACAAATTGCAAGAGAAACTGCGGAGCACCCGCTAAAAATGCAAGATGCTGGATCTGCTTAGCCGGCTTGCCAGGCGGTGACTGCTTTTTCAACGGCATCTTCGCCGATCGGGCCCTTCTCGAGCGTAAGAATGCCGCGTTTGCCATTCTCATAAAGCATCGGGATGTCAATCCAGCCACGCTCGCGAAGAAGTGCCAAATTGCGTTGTTGCTCATTGGGCAGGCTGGAAAGGGCAATCCAGAAGAAACCAGGAGAGACCTTCACGGATGCCCCGATCAAGGCATCACCGCGCGCTTCCTCGGTCGGCTTCATGACCAAGCCGGGAACATTGACGATATCGCCACCGGAAAACCCTTCTGGTAGCTCATATTTGATTTCAACCAGGTGGCTTGCCGGCAGGGACGTATCATCGTTGGGCTTGATGCGGATATCGACTTTGATATCCCGCTCCGGAATTTCGACAGCAGCGGAGAGAACAGACTGCGCTTCACCGCCAAGGTCGGTCTCTTCGCCAAGTGTCCAGATGACGGCACCTTGAGCCGCAGTACCGGTAGAGCTGGCATCTGCCCCTTCCTCATAAAGGATGGAACGTTGCGCTCCGGAAGCCGGCACCTGAGCTGCCGGTGCCGGTTCGGATTGCTCTGGGCTCACTGCAGCAAGACTATCCGGCTGAACGCCCTGACTTACTTCGGCGCTATCCGTAGCTGGCGTATCAACATCGGCAGACGGGGTGCTTTCCACATTCGTCACTATCGACGGCTGAGCAACAGTCCCCGGTGCGGTTTCTTGCGGGTTGATGGTCGTTGTTGTCACTGCGCGCGCGTCAGGCGCAACCACATTTGCGTCGGTCTCATTCAAAAGACGATCAGTATTCTTGCTCGCCTCGTCTGCATCTTCCGAGGATGCGGCCACGGTGTCTCCGACGGGTGCCGCTGGTTCGGTAACAGCCGTTGTCTCCGGTTCTTGTGAAACAGCAGGTGCGGCGTCGGTGACAGTCTCATCAGACGGCCCAGACAAGAAGAAATAGGCAGCGGCTCCAAGAACCAGAACGGCAACCACAGCAGCAGTTACAATCGGCACTGTCCGGCTTTTTTCGTCCGAACCGCGAAGCGCCGCTGAAGCAGACGATCTTGAACGGCTGGCGCGGGACGATACTGGGGCGTCTGTTAGGCCTGCTGTTCCGGTCTGCGGCTGAACCACCTCATCTTCAAAGAGCGGTTCTGTTTGAGAGACTTGATCATCCGAGACTGGAGCCGGTTCGACTGAAACAGGGTCATAGGCCGGAGGTGTCTCAGGTGAGGATACTGGACCTTCGGGCTCAGCCAGACTTGAACCAGTCGTTCCTGATAGAGGCGCGGCTTGTGGCTGGCTGTCATATGAAGCACCGGACGAAGGAGCACTTGCTGGCTCTTCGACTGGATAGGCAGACGGCTCCGGAGATGTCACCTGCGGTGCAGGCGCCGCCGGGGTCTCAACTGGAGAAGTCGTGGTGGCCGCAGGGACAGACGGTGCCGGTTCCGGCTCGCGGACCTGCGGTGCAGCTGGGGTGGCAGGCGCCGGCGGTGCAGATGGCTGCAATCCCAGGCTTTCTCTGGCAGCTTCCGCCTCGACCTTACGGATTGCCTCTTCCAGACGAAGTTGCTCTGCTGTGATTTCCGATGGCGACAGCGGTGGCTCATAGGCCTTGAGCTGATTCACGATGGCATTGCGCGCACGGCTGTAAACGCTGCGCCGCGCTGCACCGTTGCTTTCGGGCAAGGACGCGATTGTTTTCTTTAATATCGAATAGTAATCAGCCATCTTCCTGCCTACCGGCCAACTGCACTCCTGCGTCTCCTGGATCAGATTCGCGACTTCTTCGTGACTTATACCAAGCTTTCGAAGAGATTTTCGCCTATCAGATCGCGCGAGACGCGCACAATTGTCGCTCCATCTTGCTTCTGATGCCGGAGACCCCGGACTTCAAAAGCTGCCGAGTGCGTAGCGATTCGAAACGCACTCTAAGCATCTTTGATATTGTCTTGTTTACGTCAATTCGCTCAGTCTTGGAAAGGATTCTGCACAAGAATTGTGTCATCGCGTTCCGGACTGGTCGACAAGATCGCGACCGGTGCACCGATCAGCTCTTCAACATGGCGTACGTATTTGATCGCTTGCGCCGGAAGCTCAGCCCAAGTCCGCGCACCTTCAGTGGATTCTTTCCAACCCGGCATGCTCTCATAGATCGGCTTGACCCGTTCCTGGGCGCCTTGTGACGCTGGAAGATAGTCGATGCGCTCACCGTCGAGTTCGTAGCCAACGCAAATCTTGATTTCCTCAAGACCATCCAGAACATCAAGCTTGGTCAGCGCGATCCCGTTGATACCGGACGTACAAACGGTCTGACGCACAAGAACCGCATCAAACCAGCCGCAACGGCGGCGACGGCCGGTCACCGTGCCGAACTCGTGACCACGGGTCCCGAGAAACTCACCGACTTCGTTTTCCTGCTCGGTTGGGAAAGGCCCCTCGCCCACACGTGTGGTGTAAGCCTTGGTAATACCGAGAACATAGTCAACCGACCCTGGCCCAAGGCCGCAGCCGGTCGCAGCCTGCCCGGCGACCGTGTTGGACGATGTCACGAATGGGTATGTCCCATGGTCGATGTCGAGAAGTGCGCCTTGAGCCCCTTCAAAGAGGATCCGTTTGCCTTGGCGGCGTTGCTCGTCGAGCAGGTACCAGACCTTGTCCATGTAAGGCAGAACCTGATCTGCAACGCTGGACAGCTCTTCGAAAATGACATCCGCTGAGATTTCGTCCTGCCCAAGCCCCCGGCGCAAAGCGTTGTGGTGGGTCAAGAGCCGGTCGATTTTCGCCGGAAGCGTTGTAAGGTTTTTCAGATCCATCAGACGGATCGCACGGCGGCCGACCTTATCTTCGTATGCCGGACCAATACCGCGTTTTGTTGTGCCGATTTTGGTGCCGGTGTTGGAGTTTTCACGAAGAGCGTCCAGTTCCCGGTGCAAAGACAGGATCAAGGTTGCGTTCTCAGCCACCCGCAGGCTTTCAGGAGTCACAACGACGCCTTGCTCGCCGAGCCGTTTGACCTCTTCGGCCAACGCATGTGGATCCAACACAACACCATTGCCGATCACAGACAATTTGCCTGGACGGGCCACACCGGATGGCAGCAAGGAGAGCTTGTAGCTCACACCGTCAATAACGAGTGTATGTCCAGCGTTGTGTCCGCCCTGGAACCTTACAATGACATCGGCTTGTTCCGACAACCAGTCGACAATCTTGCCTTTGCCTTCGTCACCCCATTGCGAACCGACAACAACCACATTCGCCATCTAGCTTTTGCTCTCCTAAAGCAGGTTCGTGACGTCCTTGACGCCAACACAACAAGCCCCGGACAAGGCCCCGGGGCAAACGGCGCGGACTATAGACAGGATTGGTTTGCCGCGCGAGTCTTCCCAGCCATTTAATTGAAGAATTGCGCAAGCTACCGAACAAACTCTCCCCAATTCCGGTTCTTGTTCGTTTTATCGCTGTGCAAGACAAGCCTGCGCGTCCAACATTCGCTCGGTTTTCGGGTGTCGGGAACCGAAAACACATGGTACCCGGGAGACATTCACCTGGTCGGAGCTCCCACATGAAATTGCAGCATTGGATCTTGCTGATGTGTCTCGGTGCGATTTGGGGCGGATCGTTTATCTTTGCCAAGGTTGCGGTTGCCGAGATCCCTCCGCTGACGCTGGTGTTTTTCCGCGTCGCATCCGCCTGCCTCGCCCTTTGGCTTGTGCTCTGGGCCCAAGGCACCCTGAAGCAGTTTCCTATCAAGATGGCGGCCTCGTTTCTGGCAATGGGCCTCTTGAACAACGTTATCCCGTTTTCACTGCTCTTTGCAGGACAGACTGTGATCGGAGCAGGTCTTGCGTCTATCCTCAACGCGACGACACCGGTCTTCACCGTTTTGGTAGCAGGTGTCTTGTTCCGCCAGGAAACTCTCGGCATTCACAAGATCGCCGGAATTGTTCTCGGGATCGCCGGCGTCGCAACGATGCTTTCCGGCAGTTTGTCCGGCATAGTCTCAGACCCCTTATGGGCTCAGGTTGCATGTCTTGGAGCGGCGCTGTCCTATGCCTTTGCAGCAACCTTTGCAAAACGCTTCAAAGGCCTCCCGCCCCTGATCTCGGCAACCGGTCAATTGTCCGGATCAACCCTGATCATGGCCCCGATCGCTCTGTTCGCATCCGGTTCATGGAGTGTGGCGGATCCAAGCGTCATTGCCTGGCTCAATGTTCTCGCGCTCGGGATTTTCGCGACTGCGCTTGCTTACCTGATGTACTTCCGGCTTCTGGCCGAAGCTGGCGCGACCAACGCGTCGCTGGTCACGCTTCTGGTGCCCGCCAGCGCCTTGTTTTTTGGATGGTTATTGTTGGGCGAAGAATTGTCGGCAATCCAACTTGCCGGTTTCGCACTCTTGTTAAGTGGGCTGGTCGTTATTGATGGGCGGCTCTTCGCCAGTTTCAAACCAGTATCCACATCCGCAAAATAGCAAGCGCCCGGATGACTTTTCATCCGGGCGCCCTTGGTGTCAAAAGCGAAGCGGCTTGACTTGCTTCACATGGGAGACCGTCTCCAATCTGGCCATGACCTCTTTTGAGACCGGAGCATCCACTTCGACGAGACATATCGCTTCCTCTCCCGGCGCTGTCCGGCCAAGGTTGAAAGTCGCAATATTTACCTCGTTGTTGCCCAATTCCATCCCAAGGTGACCGATAAAGCCCGGTTTGTCTTCGTTAGTGATGTAAAGCATGTGCTCGCCGAGCTCAGCTTCCATATTGATGCCCTTCACCTGGATGATCCGAGGCTTGCCGTCGGCGAACACCGTCCCGGCAACGGAGCGGCTTTGGCGCTCGGTTTCCACAGTCAGGCGGATGTAGGTCTCATACGCCCCTTGCTTGTCCCGCCGGACCTCTTCGATCTGCATGCCCCTTTCCTTCGCCAGGATGGGTGCAGAGACCATGTTGACGGTCTGCAAAAGCGGTGTCAGCAAACCAGTGAGTGCAGCAGACGTCAGTGCCTGAACGTTCATGTCGGCGACGGCACCGGCATATTCCAGGCGAACGCGCTCAATCCCGGTTTCAGTAAGCTGTCCAGCGAAAGACCCCAACTGCTCGGCCAACCGAACAAAAGGCGCCAGTTTAGGCGCTTCTTCCGCCGTGATTGACGGCATGTTGAGTGCATTCCGGACAGCACCGCTCAAGAGGTAGTCGCACATTTGCTCGGCAACCTGCAGAGCAACGTTCTCTTGGGCTTCCTCCGTTGAGGCTCCAAGATGCGGTGTGGACACGAAGTTCGGCGCACCGAAAAGCACATTCTCCTTGGCCGGTTCATCAACAAAGACGTCGAAAGCGGCGCCCGCAAGTTTCCCGCTATCAAGTGCATCACGGACAGCCTGTTCATCAGCAAGACCACCGCGGGCACAGTTGATGAGGTAAGCCCCGTCCCGCATTTGGGCGATCGCGGCTGCATCAATGATGTTCCGCGTCTTATCAGTGAGCGGTGTGTGCAACGTGATGAAGTCAGATCGGGAGAGAAGCCCTTCCAGTTCCACCTTCTCAACGCCGAGTGCAAGCGCCCGTTCCGGCGTCAGGAACGGGTCAAAAGCGATCACTTTCATCTTGAGACCGATACCCCGCTCGGCAACGATCGATCCAATGTTTCCGCAGCCGATCAGGCCCAATGTTTTGCCGGTGATCTCGCGTCCCATGAACCGGGACTTTTCCCATTTGCCGGCCTGAGTCGACGCATCTGCGGCCGGTATTTGACGGGCCACCGCCATCATCATGGAAATCGCGTGTTCGGCCGTCGTGATGGCATTACCGAACGGCGTGTTCATCACGATGATGCCGCGTGCCGTGGCCTTGGGAATGTCGACATTGTCGACGCCGATCCCTGCACGGCCGACAACTTTCAGGTTGTCCGCCGCGGCGATGATTTTTTCGGTCACCTTCGTGGCAGAGCGGATCGCCAGGCCATCATACTGACCGATGATCTCGCGCAGCTTTTCCTTGTCCTTGCCAACATCTGGCAGGAAATCCGCCTCCACACCGCGATCCTTGAAGATTTGCACGGCAGCTGGAGACAACTTGTCAGAAATCAATACTTTCGGGGCCATATGAGCCTCTCCTTGACATCAATACCTGGCCGGGCAGCGTACCGCCCGGCATTGGACTTAGCTGGTCAAAGAACAGGCTCAGGCGGCCTGAGCGTGTTTCGCTTTTTCGGTTTGGAAGGCCCAATCCAGCCAAGACGTCAGCGATTTCAGATCGCTGGCCTCAACGGTTGCCCCTGCCCAGATTCGAAGACCGGAAGGTGCATCCCGGTAAGCGCCGATGTCATAGGCAACGCCTTCACCGTCGAGCAGGGAAACCATGCCCTTCGCGAAAGCGGCCTGCTGCTCATCTGACAGGGCTAGAATGTCCGGATCAACCACGCTCAGACAAACGGACGTGTTGGACCGGTTGGCAGGATCCTTCGGCAGAAAATCGACCCAAGACGTCTGATCAACCCAGTCAGCCAGAACCTGAAGGTTGCCGTCAGCGCGCGCCACAAGACCGGCCAAACCACCGAGATCGTCAGCCCATTTCAGAGCATCGAGATAATCTTCAACGCACAGCATAGAAGGGGTATTGATCGTCTCGCCGCGGAATATCCCTTCAATCAACTTCCCGCCTTTGGTCAGGCGGAAAATCTTCGGCAAGGGCCAAGCCGGAGAATAGGTTTCCAGGCGTTCGACAGCGCGCGGGCTGAGGATCAGCATGCCATGGGCGGCTTCACCGCCAAGCACCTTTTGCCAGGAAAACGTCACCACATCGAGCTTGGCAAAATCCAGCTCCTGAGCGAATGCGGCCGAAGTCGCATCGCAGATTGTCAAACCTTCGCGGTTCGCCGGTATCCAGTCTCCGTTCGGCACACGGACGCCTGATGTAGTCCCGTTCCATGTAAAGACGACATCATTCGAAAAGTCGACCGTCGAAAGGTCTGGCAGCTCACCATAAGGCGCTTCTATCTTGCGGACATTTTGCAGCTGCAGCTGTTTGACCACATCGGTCACCCAACCGGATCCGAAGCTTTCCCACGCAAGCATGTCGACGCCCCGGGCACCAAGCAGCGACCACATGGCCATTTCAACTGCGCCGGTATCAGAGGCCGGAACAATGCCAATGCGGTAATCTTCTGGAACGCTCAGCACCTTGCGTGTCAGCTCAATGGCTTCCGCAAGTTTGGCCTTGCCCGGCTTGGCGCGGTGCGACCGTCCAAGTGGCGCATCGGAAAGCGCTTCCAGCGACCAGCCGGGGCGCTTGGAGCAGGGACCAGAAGAAAAATTGGGATTGGCCGGACGCACGTCCGGCTTGGAGATAACTATGCTCATTTCAAGTCTACCCTCACAGATAGGAGCCCCTCGTTGGGGAGGGGTGGCCCACCTATGGGGATAAAGCCGAACGGCAGTTACGTCAATTCAATTGCGAGAAAGACAAGAAAAAGGGCCGGTCGATGACCAGCCCTTTCGCCAACACGTATGTTGGGTAATCAGAAATTACTCGTGATCGGCCCGGCTGGATAATATGCCGGAGCCGCTGCGGGTGCGTTGAATGTGTAGCGCGCACCAATGCGGAATTCGTGAGCGGTCAGGTCTTCCCACACTTCACGGGATTCACCGGTGCCAACGTTGTAGAGCTTAACGGTTTTCGCCTCGCCGAGGTCCTTATACCGGTAACCAGCATCGATGCTCCAATTCGGCGTGACAGCGTATTCTGCACCTGCCATCAAGGCCCAGGCAAAATTCCAATCGCCGTTGCTGCCGTCGTAGCTGGAGGTCGTGCCGTCCGGGTTGAGGGACGTTTTGTTGCTGGCGCTCACGTATGACGCACCGATACCGGCACCGACATAAGGTGTGATACGGTTCCAGGTCGCAAGATCAACATAGCCGTTCAGCATGACGGTCCAGACGTCGATGTCAGCTTTCTCCGTCGAAAACTGGCCAGCAGTTGCGCAGCCACCGCATGGTGCGTAGCCGGTTGCAGTTGCTTTGGCTTCATAATCGACCGTGACATCACTTCTGAAGTAACGGTTGAATTGATAACCAACACCTGCGCCAATCATCCAGGTGTTGTCCAGGCTCTCACGTTCATAACGCAGATCGCCAATTGCCGCGTTGCTGAAACTGCCACTGGGGTCCCCGTAAACTTTGTAGCCGATATCACCGCGCAAGTAGAAACCGCCAACGGCCGCAGGGGCGACCGGAACGTGTTCAATGACCGGCGTCGGCAAGTCTGCTGCAAAACCCGCAGTGGACAGCACAACAGCAAAGCCGGTCAAAGACAAACGTTTAAAAAATTTATCCATGTCTTCGTCCTCTTTCGATGTAGCGTCTGCATTTCATTGCCGACACACCAATCTCGAGGCCAAAAATGACGCGTATTCATTAAGGTTGACTTAACTGTGTTCTTTAACCGAGTTTTTTTACGTAAATGATTGGTAAATCCTACGCCTCGCTTTTTACCAAACATTAAAAAAGCCAGCTGAATCAGCTGGCTTTATTGTTAAGAACGTAAGTGAATCTCAGAGGAGGCAGGCGCTACGCGGCGGAAGACGCAACAACCCCGGCAATATCGTTCACAACTTGTTTAACCAAATCCGCGTCATCGCCTTCAGCCATAACCCGAATCAAAGGTTCTGTCCCGGAAGCCCTGATCACGAGACGGCCGGATGTACCCAGACGGGCTTCGCCGTCCTCAATCGCGGATTTTACCTCGGAATGCTGGAGCGGCGCGCCGCCTTTGTAACGGACGTTTTTCAGGATTTGCGGAACAGGTTCAAACCGGCGGCAAACTTCTGACACGGGTTTATCCTGCTGCTTGATGCAAGCCATAATCTGAAGTGCCGCGATCAGCCCGTCACCCGTGGTCGCGAAGTCCGACAGAACAATATGGCCAGACTGCTCCCCGCCCACGTTGAAGCCATTGGCACGCATGTGTTCAACCACATAACGGTCGCCGACTTTCGTGCGCTCAAGACCGAGCCCCAAATCCCCCAAATACCGTTCCAGCCCAAGATTGGACATAACAGTTGCAACGATGCCATTGCCTGCTAAGCGGCCATTGGCTTGCCAGGATTGGGCAACCACCGCCATCAACTGGTCACCGTCAACGACGTTTCCGTTTTCATCTACGATAATCACCCGGTCCGCATCGCCATCAAGAGCGATGCCGATGTCGGCGCGCACTTCATGAACTTTCTTGGACAATGCATCTGTGGAGGTCGACCCGCAGTCTTTGTTGATGTTGAACCCGTCCGGAGAAACGCCCATCCGGATTACATCGGCTCCGAGCTCAAAAAGGGCATCCGGCGCAACTTTATAGGCCGCGCCATTGGCGCAATCGACGACAACCCGCAGGCCTTCAAGGCTCATCTTACGCGGCAGGGTGCGCTTGGCCGTTTCAATGTAGCGCTCTTGGGCCCCGTCAATTCGTTTGGCTCGTCCAAGCTCCTGAGCGCCTGCAAGATGCGGTGTCAGATCGCTTTCGACGAGTTCCTCAATGGACTTCTCGATTTCATCACTCAGCTTGAAACCATCAGGTCCGAAGAACTTGATGCCATTATCCTGGAAGGGATTGTGAGAGGCGGAGATCATCACGCCCAGATCCGTGCGCAGGGATCGGGTTAGCATCGCAACGGCCGGGGTTGGAAGAGGCCCGAGAAGGAAAACATCCATACCAACCGATGTGAAACCTGCCACCAGAGCGTTTTCCAGCATGTAACCGGACAGTCTCGTGTCTTTTCCGATCACAACACGATGGCGATGACCGCCATTCTTAAACACCAGGCCCGCCGCCATGCCGATCTTAAGAGCCATTTCCGCGGTCATAGGATAGGCATTCGCCTGTCCGCGAATACCGTCGGTGCCAAAGAACTTGCGCATAAACCAAACCTTGTCGTTTTCGAATCTTTGTCGTTGTAACCGAGATTACCGGCGCCGTGTGTCACATCTTATGAGCAAATGTTACCATCGGCGGCCAGTTCATATCTAACCAAACACATGAAAAATGCCCGGTGAGACACCGGGCACTTTAATTGTTCAATAGAGGAGCGTTTTAGGCCTGAGGCTGAGGCTCCATGCCACCGCTCGGCTCATCACCGCCGCGCTTTGCGCCCGCTTTCGGCACCGCAGAGGAACGACCGATCGGCTGATCGTCATCAGTGTCGCGCACCGGCGGCTTGCCATCGAGAAGATCCTTGATCTCATCGCCTGAAAGCGTTTCGTATTCGAGTAGACCTTTCGCAATGCTGTGCAACTGGTCCTCGTGATCACCAAGGATCTTCTTCGCTGTCTCATATCCCTGGTTAACGAAGGATTTGATTTCAGCGTCGACGATCTTCTGGGTCTCATCCGCTACGCTCTGGTTTTTCGCAACGGAATGGCCGAGGAAAACCTCTTCCTGGTTTTCGCCGTAGAGCAGCGGACCGAGCTTGTCGGACATGCCGAACTGGGTCGCCATCGCGCGGGCAAGTTTGGTCGCCATCTGGATGTCGCCAGACGCACCTGAGGTTACCTTCTCATATCCGAAGATCATTTCCTCGGCGACGCGTCCGCCCATCGCTACGGCCAGGTCGGCCTTACACTTGGCTCGTGTCAAGGACACCTGATCTTTTTCCGGCAACCTCATGACCATGCCAAGCGCGCGGCCGCGCGGGATGATTGTCGCCTTATGGATGGGATCAGAAGCTTCCTGATGAAGAGCCACCAGAGCATGACCAGCTTCATGGTAGGCCGTCAGCTTTTTCTCTTCCTCAGTCATCACCAAGGTGCGGCGCTCTGCACCCATCATGACCTTATCCTTGGCGTCCTCGAACTCGGCCATCGTGACCAATCGCTTGGACCGGCGTGCTGCAAGGAGGGCGGCCTCATTCACAAGGTTCATGAGATCTGCACCCGAGAAGCCCGGTGTGCCGCGTGCCAGTGTGCGTACATCGACATCTGGAGCCAGTGGTACTTTCCGCATGTGAACCTTGAGGATCTTTTCGCGGCCAGTCACATCTGGGTTCGGAACGACAATCTGGCGGTCGAAACGACCAGGGCGCAAAAGCGCAGGATCAAGAACGTCCGGACGGTTGGTTGCCGCGATGATGATAATGCCTTCGTTCGGCTCAAAGCCGTCCATCTCGACGAGAAGCTGGTTGAGCGTCTGCTCGCGCTCATCATTACCACCACCAAGGCCTGCACCGCGGTGACGGCCAACGGCGTCAATCTCATCGATAAAGATGATGCAAGGTGCGTTTTTCTTGGCTTGCTCGAACATGTCGCGGACGCGGCTTGCGCCTACGCCGACAAACATTTCCACAAAGTCAGAACCGGAGATCGTGAAGAACGGTACGTTTGCTTCACCTGCAACCGCACGCGCGGTCAGGGTTTTACCGGTACCCGGAGGACCTACCAGCAGCACGCCGCGCGGAATACGACCGCCAAGCCGCTGGAATTTTTGCGGATCGCGCAAGAATTCGACGATTTCCTGCAAATCTTCCTTAGCTTCGTCGATGCCGGCAACGTCTTCGAATGTGACCCGGCCGTGCGCTTCAGTCAGCAGTTTCGCTTTGGACTTGCCGAAGCCCATGGCTTTGCCACCAGAGCCCTGCATTTGCCGCATTACGAAAATCCATATGCCAAGAATGATCAGCATCGGAAGCCAAGAGAATAGCGCGCCGAGGAGCGGTGAACTTTCGGCCGGCGGACGCGCGTTGATCAACACGCCTTTAGTGCGAAGTTCTTCGACATATTGCGCACCTTCGGGCGCGTACGTCTGAAACGGACCTGTGGTCGAGCTGCCCGAGATCTTCTGTTCCTGAATGGTCACCGATCGCACATCGCCGCGATCGACTTTATTCATGAACTCGGAGAAAGCGATCTCGTCCGTTGCGCTGTTCTGTGTTGGGCTCTGAAACAGCTGGAACAAAGCGATCAGCAGAAGGGCGATTATCACCCAGAGCGCGAAGTTGCGAAAATGTGCGTTCATTTCTATCCCTTAACCGCCCGACGCGACTTTATTAGAATGCGCGCGGTTACATTTCTTTCAGCGAAGATAGGTCGCCCATAGCCCTATGCCAAGGTGGTGCGCCATATTGCGCATGCACACTGACTATTTTCTTAAGAGACACCCCTAACAGATGTTTGCGCCCGCGAAAACAGCGGAAATCCTAAGACCCCTCAAGATCGGTCCTATAGTTACCGGCCAATTTTGCCGGAACGGGGATCCGCTGAAGTGAAATTTCGTACCCGCCGCGCAGCACATCATGCCAAATCAAGGAGGCCGCAGAGCGAACACCCACCGGCCCGTTTCCGATCCAGAACACTGGCGCGCTTTCAAACGCCTCCTTTGGCCACCCATTTGGCCAGGAAATCTGCCGCCGATCGACCGGCGCATTGAACAGCGGGCCGAGACTGACTGACATGCCGTTTGGCGGTGCCCCCTCGGCGGCCTGAACATCGAACAGAAAGCGGGCGTCCCATTTCCCTTCTCCGCAG
The DNA here is from genome assembly GCF_965276855.1 of Roseibium sp. Classification (GTDB taxonomy): domain Bacteria; phylum Pseudomonadota; class Alphaproteobacteria; order Rhizobiales; family Stappiaceae; genus Roseibium. Next base: position 3,284,046 of record NZ_OZ255700.1, on the reverse strand, counting down.
AGGTTCTCAAGAACCACAGGCGGTAATCGGCCGATTTCTTTCCAAACAAATAGAGTATCCCGTTTCATTTCCAGAACGGCTCCACCCAATGTTTGGCGCCCTGCCTTGTTGTTCAAAATCCAGTGATCGAGGGCTTCGATCTTCCGCAACTTCGGCTGATAATCCCGGCCGGTCACCCGCTCGATCATGAGTATGAGCAAACGCAGCCTGAATTCTTCTGACTGAGCGCGAAACATCAGCGTCGAAGTCTTGACCGGTCCTGCCGGATGTTCCTCGACATGCTGACGAAAAAGCTCCGCGAGGACCGTTTCCAGAGCCTCGCGCGCACGTCTTAGCTGCCGTGCTGTTGTGGCAATCCGGCCCGGCGACAAACCCTCTTCGGCGAGACTGCTCGAAATCGACCGCAACCGGCTGCGCTTGTACTTCAGACTCTTATTGGAAGGATCTTCACACCATTTTTGATCTCGTTCTCTTAAGGTTGCCAAAAGCCGGCTTTTGGGCACACCGAGAAATGGGCGCAGCAAACGAAGTCCGGCGGGTCCTTCAGGTTCATCTGAAGCCATGGCCGCAAGTCCGTTCAATCCACTTCCCCGGGTCAAACGATCGAGAAACGTTTCAGCCTGGTCGTCGAGATGATGCGCGAGAAGAACGGTTTCAAAACCCGACACAGCTGTCTGTTTTGCGATCAGTTGGTATCGCACGTCGCGCGCTGCCTCTTGGACACCAGTTTCCGGTTTGTCATCCGTCCATTTCAAAATGTGGCAGTGCAAACCATATTGTTCGCTCAATTCCCGAACAAAGCACGCTTCTTGAGAGCTTTCTGGACGCAGCTTGTGATCAACAACGACCACCTCGCAAGCACCTTCCCAGTTTTGTCTCGATCGCCATTCACAAAAGGCAATCAGCAGGCAAACTGAGTCTCCACCGCCAGAGACAGCAAGAGCAATCTTTGAAAAGTTGTTTAATGAATGAAATAGTTGGTCAATTTCCCGGTCAGTAAGCCCGGAATAGGGATCCGGCTGGTTACGAACACTGGGCACTTTGGCGTTCATCCCGCGCTTGTGACAAAACCGCCGGCGCAGCATTTGGAAATTTGCTCAAGAGTTCGGAAAACGTCGCGCAAGCAACATCGGTTTCACCGAGCCCGCGCAGCGAAACTCCGAGTTTCAGCAAACTGTCCGGGCTTTTTGAATTGCCGGGATGATCCCGGTAGGTTTTCAAAAACGCGTCCGCAGCCTCGCGATAGTTCTGCTGGGCCAGGAGGCTTTCGCCGAGCCAATACTGCGCATTGGCCGCAAGCTGATTGTCTGGATAACTTTCCAAGAATGTGCGAAATCCGGCCTCAGCCGCAGCATAATCTCCATTCACTGCCATGGAATATGCGCGGTCATAATCCGTCCGCGGGTCACCACTTCCAATTATACCGGCAATCTGGTCATCGTCTGTCGAAAACTCAGGGCTGGGAGTGGAGTCTGAAGCTGCTCCGGGTGGCACGACTTGACCTTGTGCCAGAGACGACAAATCAATCGGTCCGTTCGAAGGAACGCCTGCACCGGCTTCATATCCGCCCGATTGGGACCAATCACCGTCCCCAGAGCCATCGGCAGGAAGGGTTGCAAATCCACCGCCGGGCGCGACCAGGCTTCCAGACTGAGGTGTGCCATCTGGCGCCAGCCCAGGAGAAGCGTCCGACCGTTTGCCGGGGGTCCCACCTTCAAGCTGCTGAAAACGGTATTCGTTGTCTTCTTGCATCCGGCGCATTTGATCTTGCAATTCACGCATTTGAAACGCCATTTGCTCGAGTTGACCGGTCAAGACCCGAATTTGTTCTTCCAACTTACCGATACGGACACTGGAATCGTCATTCCGTTTTCCGAAAAGCTGCGCATGAGATGGCGTTGCCACTGAGATGAGCATTATGGCCAATACAGGGCATATCAGCCTGTAAAATTGTTTCATTCGTCCCTCCGCTGTGCAGCCACTTGTCATATACCAATACCGATAAATGGAAAGCCATCTGATTGGCAGGGAGAGGTTCTCACCCGTATGGCCACACGCTGAATTCTAGCGCAAATGGCGCTCCGAGTTCGGCCAAATTTTGACAAACAAACCGGGAAAGGGCGTGTTTTTGCTCCGGGCAAATAAAAACGCCGGGCTGAACCCGGCGTTTTTAGCGTTATTCGGACACTGATCAGTTGGTCGCGTTGTTCAGCACGGTCACTGCCCGCCTGTTCTGAGACCAGCAGCTGTTGTCGTTACAAACGGCAACTGGCCGTTCTTTGCCATACGAAATCGTTTTGATCCGGGAGGCAGAAACACCCTGGGATACGAGGTAATCGCGTGCGGCCTGCGCACGCCTTGCACCAAGTGCGATGTTGTATTGGCGCGTACCGCGCTCATCAGCATGGCCTTCAACGGTAATCGTGTACTGCGAGTACCGTTGAAGCCATTTTGCCTGGTTGGCAAGCGTGGCCTGCCCCTGCGAATTCAGGGTGGATTGGTCTTCTTCGAAGAACACCCGGTCCCCGACATTCACCACGAAATCCTGCCCGGTCCCCGGCTTGACGTTGGTCGCCAGCCCGTCCGGCTTGGTTTGCGCGCACGCTGCGGCAAATAGGACTGCAAAACAGACTGCAATCCACCGCGCCCCGTTGGAGGCACTCACCATATTGAACATTCCTGTCTCCTTACCCCAGCCCGCTAAACCGGCTATCCAAATGCGCCCCCACATTTTGGTAAACGCTTTCTAGCCAAAGTCGGTTAATGCGCTCTCAATAAGGCTGGTAAACACTTCGTTATTCGTTGCCTTAGTCGATCAATGGCGACCAAGACGGATCTGATGCAAATGCCGGTGTTTCCAGCCTTTGTTCATTGTAGCCAGTCAAATCGACGGTCCAGACCTGCGGACCTCCGTTTGCGCCCGGCGTATCACGGAAGAACACCAGAACCCGGCCATTCGGAGCCCAGGCTGGTCCTTCGTTGTGATATCCCTCTGTCAGAATCCGCTCGCCTTTTCCGTCAGGCCGCATCACACCGATCATGAACCGGCCCTGGTGCTGCTTGGTAAAGGCAATCAGGTCGCCCCGTGGAGACCAGACCGGTGTCGAGTAGCGCCCCGGGCCGAAGGAAATCCGCTGAGCCTGGCCGCCAGCTGCACTCATCACATAAAGCTGCTGTGAGCCGCCCCGATCGGATTCAAAAACGATACGGCCGCTATCCGGAGAGAAAGACGGGCTCGTATCAATGGCGGCTGTGTTGGTCAAGCGGGTCGTCTGCCGCGACCGCAAATCCATTTTGAAGATGTTTGCGTTGCCACCCTGCTGCAAACTCATGACCACGCTCTGTCCATCGGGTGAAAACCGCGGCGCAAAGGTCATCCCCGGAAAATTGCCCACGATCTCGCGCTGCCCGGTCTCGATGTTCAAGAGGTACACACTTGGATCCGCACCTGCATAAGACATGTAGGTGATTTCCTGGCTCGTCGGCGAAAAGCGCGGTGTCAAAACCAGATCATCGCCCCGGGTGAGGTACCGAACGTTCGCGCCGTCCTGATCCATCAGTGCCAAGCGTTTTACGCGCTTGTCTTTCGGCCCCGTCTCGTCGACAAACACGATGCGCGTGTCAAAATAGCCTTTTTCGCCGGTGAGACGTTCGTAAACGGCATCCGCAATGATATGGGCGAGCCGCCGCCAGTTTTCCGGTGTTGTATAGAACTGTTGCCCAAGCATCTGCTCTGCCGCAAAGACATCCCAAAGCCGGAATTCAGCGCGCAAGCGGCCATCCGCCTGCTTTGTCACGGTTCCCGTCACAAGCGCCTGTGCACTGATCGTACGCCAATCCCCAAAGCGCGGGGTGGAATTCACGCTCATGTTCTTCTGAATGAAGCTCGCTGGATCGAGAGGATTAAAGAGACCGGACCGTTTGAGATCCGCCGCAATCACCGCGGTCATGTCGGCGGCCAGTTTGCTGTCGCCACCTTCTGCAGAGAACTGCGGCAAGGCAATTGGCAGCGGTTCGACATTCCCTTGAGTGATGTCGATTTCAACCAGCGCAGCGGCCGGGATCGGACTGAGTACTGCTAGGAGTGCAACAAACCCACCGCGGACGCGGGCCGAGGACCCGACGAACCCTAAAAAATGTTTCCAAATCTGACGCATGAGCAATACAGCTCCTTCACCTTTGGGTTCCGACTGCGAAATCGGCTTAGCCCCCGAGCATCTCTCTCGGGTCAAAATTGATAATCACCTCCTGCCACGCATCATATTTCGCAATTGGCAGGCTGTATGGCTGGCAGCGCATCACAGCACGGACCGCACTGCTTGCTGCTGCGCGGAAGGCCGGATTTGCATTGGAATTCATGACTTCCGGACCATTGGACACTTCGCCGTTCTGCGACAGGTTGAAACGAACCCGCACATTCAGGTCTTCCGCACCCACTGCCCCAACAGGAGGGCTCCAACACATGGCAACTTGGGAGCGTAACGCATCCAACTCCGATTGGGTCATGCGGATGTTCGGCGCGCCTTGCCGTGTTCCCAGCGATGCAGGCGTATCAGGTTGTCCCCCGGCCTGACCGGCTGGCTCCACCTTGTTGAGAAGGGCCGCTACGTCGTTGACGATAGATTCATCCCGCGGCTCCTGTCGCTGCGGCCGTGGCGGTGCCGGTTTTGTCCTTGGTGCAACGCTTGTCAGAATCGGCTGTACAGCCGGTGCGGCTTCCTCCTGAGGTACAGGCTCCGGTTCAGGAGCCGGCTCTGGCTCAGCAGCTGGTACCGGTTCGGGCGCAGGTGCAGGTTCCGGGGCATCTTCAGGCTCGGCGACTGGTTCCGGTTCAGGCGGCGTCGGAGTTGGCGCTGGCGCCGGCGTGGGAGGCGAGGGCTGCTGAACTTGACTGTCACCAGGTTTGTCGGCCGGTTGCGGGGTCTCTTCAGCCGGTGTATCGCTCGGCTGCAGCGCCGCAACGTCCCGGACTTCAGCCGTTTTCTCACCTAAGCGAAGCTGCGTAAATTCCTCGATTGGAACGAGATCCACCGGCAGCGTTTCGACTTGAGGAACGGAAAAACTCTTTGCGTCCGGAAAGGCTATCAAGCCCCAGACCAAAAAAACCGAGTGACCGGTCAAAGACGCAATGAGACCTGCGCGCATTCTGCGTTACGAGTCCCGTTCTTCCAGAGTGACAAGGCCGAGCCGTTTAAAGCCAGCCGCGTTGATCCGGCCCATGAGTTTCATCATGGTGCCGTAATCAGCATCCTGATCTCCACGCACGTAGATGCGTTCTTCGTACCCATTGGCCGCAATCGCCTCCAATTTGGGAACGACCTCATCAATGAGGATCGGAGTATCCTGAATAAAAATTTCGCCTGCCGAATTGATGGAAATCGTTATCGGCTCGGTGTCCCCTTCAAGGGCCTTCGCACGTGTCTCCGGCAGGTCAATCGGCACACCGACCGTCAACAAAGGTGCTGCGACCATGAAAATGATGAGCAGCACCAGCATCACATCGACGAAGGGTGTGACGTTGATCTCACTTATCGGAAGACTGCGCCGCCGGCGCCGTCCCCGGCGGCCGCCACCTGCTTGTCCACCACCGGCCTGCATGCCCATGGATCAGGCCCTCTCGTCGATCTGCCGCGACAAGATCGCGGAGAACTCGTCAGCAAAGCCTTCCATACGAGCAACCGCCCGGCCGACATCCGAGGAGAATTTGTTGTATGCGATAACCGCAGGAATGGCGGCCAGAAGACCCAGAGCCGTCGCAAACAGAGCTTCCGCGATACCAGGAGCCACGACCGCAAGGTTCGTGCTCTCAGACGCCGCGATCGCCTGGAATGCAGTCATGATGCCCCAAACGGTTCCAAACAGTCCGATGAACGGAGCAGATGACCCAACGGTCGCCAGGATCAGCAACCGGTTTTCCAGCCGCTCCTGCTCGCGCTGGATCGTAACATCCATAACGCGGTCGATCCGTTGCTGAAGACTTCCAATCGCCGGGCGCGCGCCCTCATGACTGCGCTTCCATTCCCGCATGGCCGCAACAAACAGCGCCGCCATGGAATGGTTCACGCGATTGTGCAGCGTTCCATAAAGCTCTTCCAAGGACTGACCGGACCAGAACACGGTTTCGAACCGGTTCATTTGCCGTTTTGTCTTTCCGAATATCATGATCTTGTCGACAATGATTGCCCAGCACCAAACCGATGCAGCAAGCAGTCCCAACATTACGATCTGTACGACAATGTGCGCTTGCCAGAACAAGCCATAGAAAGAAAGGTCGCCCTTAGGCGCCGCCAATGTCGTTTCGACTAGTGTTTCCATAAACCCGATGACCTCTCGGCCGAATGATGCGTGTTGCATTCAGAGTACCGGCGCCCCGATTGCACCGATCACGGGGGAATTCGCCCCTATTCGCCGACCGCTTCTCTGACGTTTGATTTTGTCAAAACTGGGACTTATTACGCGCAATTGCGCGCTTTTCTAAAAGAATCAATTAAGGTTACTGCAAGATTAACGCGACCCGGTCGCGCCGCTTATTTTTGCCGCTGGCGCGCTCAATTATGCGTCAGCGTTTGCCCGCAAACAGCGAAGTCAGTCTTGCTCAGAAGGCTTGTGTTTTAGCAGCTTCTCCGAAAGGGCTGACGGAAGACGAGTCGGCCGACCTTCAGATGAAATGACAGCAACGGTCACTGCCGCCGAGACAAGCAGTTCATCACCTCTGTAAATGAGTTGATCAAGCTTGATCCTGGCGCCTTTGTACTCAGCCAGAGACGTCTGCACTTCCAGGACATCATCGATCTTCGCAGGTTTCTGGAAATCCAAGGTCATTGTGCGCACGGCAAAAGCCAGCGATGTGCCATCGTCCCCTTCTGCCAACTCACTGTGGTGAATACCGATCAGTCTCAAAAAGTCGGATCGGGCCCGCTCAAAGAAACGGACATAGGCACCGTGGTAGACGATCCCTGTGAAATCGGTGTCCTCATAATAGACGCGCACGGGCAGAACGTGACCGCTTTGGTCCAAGCGGCCTGCGAGATCCGGCCAATCACTCACGATAGTGTCTCCACAAATCCAAAAAGGGCTTCCCGATCAAGAGACCGAAAAGCCCATAACTCAATTGATCTAGGAAGACGGTCAGGCCGCTGCAACCTCGTTGAGGAATTTTTCGACAGATCCTCTCAAGCGATCCGCCTGTTGTTTCATCTCGATCGTCGCAGACAACATGTCATCAACCGCGCGAGAATTCTCGGTCACACCGTCGTTGAGAGACGCAACCGTGGTAGCAACAGAACGGGTCCCGTCGGCAGCTTCGGCAACGTTTCTGGAGATTTCGTTCGTCGCAGCGCCCTGTTGCTGAACCGCATCCTGGATGGTGGATGTGTACTCATTGACTTCACCAACGGACTCCGAAACACGCGCGATTTCCGCGACCGCCTCTGTGGTGGACGCCTGAATGGCTGCAATCTGCGTTGAAATCTCTTCGGTCGCCTTGGCCGTTTGCCCCGCAAGCGACTTCACTTCAGAAGCAACAACAGCAAACCCGCGGCCCGCCTCACCAGCGCGTGCGGCCTCAATCGTCGCATTGAGTGCCAGCAGATTGGTCTGTTCGGCAATCTCGGAGATCAGGGAGACAACGTCACCAATCCGGTTGGCAGCTTCAGCCAACCCAGAAATTTTACCATTAGATACCTGCGCAGCAGTGGTTGTTTGAGCCACGATACCAGCCGTGGTTTCGACCTGGCGGGAGATTTCTGAAATCGAAGCATTGAGCTCTTCTGTTGCAGAGGCAACGGCCTGCACATTTGCAGACGCGTTTTCGGACGACACCACAGCGGTTTGTCCTTCGTCTGCTGCAGCTCCAGATCGCTCGCGCAATTCTGCTGTGACGGCCTCAACCCGGCCGATATTGGCCTCCACCAACTCCAGAACGCCTTGGGCTTCTGCGCGGAAACCATTGATCAACGCATCGATATGTTTCTCGCGCTTTTCGCGAGCAATGTGGCCAACTTTCCGTTCAGCAGCCAACCTCTCCCGCTCCACCGAGTTGTCTTTGAAGACTTCAATACAGCGCGCCATCTCGCCGATCTCATCCGAGCGTTCGGTCGCATGCACAGGGACTTCAAGATCACCGTCTGCAATTTGCCGCGCTGCCGCAGATAGTCCTTGGAGCGGGGCAAACATCCGGCCTGTCACCCACCAGATGACACCAACGATTGGGACCAGGCACAAGAACCCGGAGATGACCGCGCCATAGGTAATCCGGTCGGCAGCAGCAGACAGCTTGGTCTGGAGAACAGCATCCACAATCCCGTAAGGCATATTTGCGAATGAGGCGTCAGCTTCCGCATACCGATAGTCGTTTCCATCCAAAACAAGTGTTTCATTTCCCGCATAGACCGTTTGCTTGTCGTGGACAACTTCAGCAGCCCCTGCCGCGTCCAGACCGACCAACTGCCCGGCAGTGTCAATCAGGAATACCTTTTCGCCATCTTCAAGTTCACCAGATCCGCTGACCAGGTTTGCGAAGTTTGCCATGTTCACAGAGAAGGCCGCGGCACCAAAAAAACGGTCGAGATAGAAAACCGGTGTAGCGATGATCATGGAGACTTTGCCGTCTTCGCCGGTCATGAACCCTGATGTAAAGATCTGACCCGCTTCGATCGTCTCATTCGCCACCGCATCGAACAGTGGGCTGAATGCGATTTGCACAGGGTGCCCGGAGATCTCAGCATCGCCGATGTGAAACGCGAACTCATCGCCTTTGGCATAAGTATAGGTAATTACACCATCCGGAGTTGCCAGCGCCACATCCGAGAACACGCCCTGGCTGACCAGATCCTGGAAGATCGGGTGCACCACTTTGTGGTTGTTCGTGTACTGGTTCCCTTCCGCGGGCTCAATCAGCAAGTGCCGCTCGTCCGGAGAATGCGGGTTGTTGGTGACGTAGATCCCGCGCAGGATCGCGTTCTGGCCTTCTTTGAGGTTCTTCCAGCCAACCAGCGTTTTCATCAGGCTGTTCTTGGCATCTTCGAGCGATGCAAAAAATTTGGCGCTGTCAGCTGCCTGACCCAAAGCGAGTTCGGCGACTTTCAATTTCGCCTTTGTTCCGCTTTGCAAAGCGGCATCCGCCTGACCATTTGCCACATCACGCGAGAGCGTCGATGTAACTGTGACAATCGCGATGCACATTGTGAGTGCACCGGCCAAGAACATAACAGCAAGTTTAGTTGAAAGCCGCTTACGCATAGGTCCCCCCAGAATTCGAGCGAACCCTAGGAAAGAATTGGAAATTATTGGTTAACTAGTAAAAATCCCTACCGTTAAAACTGCAGACATCTTTAGAAGCATTTGCTCCAGTGTAAATGTCTGCCGAAACCTCGAGGAACGCTCGGTTTAAGGGTCACTGATCCGGATCAAGGAACAGTCCCATTTGCGGCCCATCTGGACGGGATGGGGCGGCAAGGCCAAGATGCGAGAATGCGGTCGGCGTCAATATGCGTCCACGCGGTGTCCGCTGCAGAAATCCATTTTGAATGAGATATGGTTCCACGATTTCTTCAATGGCATCGCGCGGCTCCGACAAGGCGGCTGCAATCGTCTCAATTCCTACCGGGCCACCGCCGAAGTTGACGGCGATCTGATTGAGATAGCGCCGATCCAGGCTATCAAGCCCAGCGCCATCCACCTCCAGCTGCCGCAAGGCTTTATCTGCCAAGGCCCGGTCGACCTTCTCGGCACCTTCAAAAACAGCGAAATCCCGAACCCGGCGCAGCAGGCGTCCCGCAATCCGGGGCGTTCCGCGGGACCGTTTTGCAATCTCATGCGCGCCGTCTTCCGCCATGCCGATCCCAAGGATAGACGCACCGCGTTTGACGATGTGCTCCAGTTCCGGAACCGTATAAAACTCCAGCCGAACCGGAATACCAAACCGGTCGCGCAGAGGCGTTGTGAGAAGACCCAGACGCGTGGTTGCTGCAACCAGTGTGAATTTCGCAAGATCAATCTTCACTGACCGGGCAGCAGGCCCCTCGCCGATGATCAGATCCAGCTGATAGTCTTCCATTGCAGGATAAAGGACTTCTTCAACAGCCGGATTGAGCCTGTGGATCTCGTCAATGAAAAGAACGTCGCGCTCTTCCAAATTTGTGAGAAGAGCGGCGAGGTCACCCGCTTTCGCAATGACCGGGCCGGAAGTCGCCCGGAAGTTCACGCCAAGTTCGCGCGCCATGATCTGGGCAAGGGTTGTTTTGCCGAGCCCGGGAGGCCCGACGAACAAGACGTGGTCCAACGCTTCCCCACGCGCCTTGGCCGCACCAATGAAGACCTTCAGATTCGCACGGGCTTGCGCCTGACCGACGAAGTCATCAAGCGCTTGCGGGCGCATTGTGCTGTCGATCTCATCGCCCCGGATTTCCGGAGATACGATGCGCTGGTCATCCGACATGGCTGACCACCACGAACAACAAGACGAGTAGGAACAGAGAGTAGGCGACTCGGATGGCATAGAATTTCCGGAACTGTTTCCGGACAAAAGGATCATCTGTCTCGATCCGGCGCCCCTTGATCGCGAACGGCCGATCACCAACCGTCACAGAAAACCGGTGGTCCAGATACATGATCCCGCCGATACCGAGCACGACGAAAGAAATTGCTATAACGGCATAGGTAAAAACAATCATCCCGCGAGCTCCTTCAGCCCAAGACGTATCAAGGTTTCCGTTGTCGCATCTTCGCCCGCAGACTGCATCGCCTTGGCAACAGCGGCACTCGCTTGAGGTTGCCCATAGCCAAGATTGGTCAAGGCAGATACGGCCTCTGCAACCGGCCGGGCCGCGACATTGTCCGCCACCGTCTGAGACACAGAAATCGTGTCCTGATCAATGCTCGCAAGGCCAGGTGCCTTGTCTTTCAACTCGCTCAGGATCCGTTCTGCAACCCGTTTACCCACACCTGGCGCACGTGAGATTGTAGCCTTGTCGCCCAGCGCGATGGCATTGGCAACTTCACTCGCTTTCAAGATCCCGAGTATTCCCAGCGCAACCTTCGCGCCGACACCTTGCACCGTCATCAGGATGCGGAACCATTCCCGTTCGGCTTCCGCCCCAAATCCATAAAGTCGGATCATGTCTTCACGCACAATCGTCTCGATAAACAGGACGGCGGCTTCCCCTGCACGTGGCAGTCCTTGAAGGATCCGCGACGGGCAATGCACCTGATAGCCAACGCCATGAACATCAAGGATCACGTGATCCTCTCCATAGCTGTCGATTGTTCCCTTCAGTTTCCCGATCATGCAGCCCCCAAGGCTTTGAGTTGCGCAGCTGTGCTCGCCCGGTGCTGGGCATGACAGATGGCAATCGCAAGTGCATCTGCTGCGTCATCTGAATTGAAGGTCGCCCGTGGCATCAAGACCTTAACCATGGCCCGGATCTGTTCTTTTTCCGCGTGCCCGGTCCCGACCACGGTTTTCTTCACCAGATTCGGAGCATATTCCGCGACCGATAGCCCGGCCAGCGAAGGAACAAGAAGCGCCACGCCGCGCGCTTGACCGAGCTTCAGAGTTGCCCCTGCATCCTTGTTGACAAAGGTGTGCTCGACGGCGGCCTCTGCCGGATTGTGCTGACGCACAACAGCGGTCAACCCGTCATGCAACTCGACCAGGCGCTCTGCTAGGCTCTTCTTGTTGTCGGAAGTCACCGTCCCTGAGGCAATGAAGGAGAGCCGGTTTCCGGCCGCCTCGATCATGCCCCACCCGGTCCGCCGGAGGCCGGGGTCAATGCCCAGCAATCGAATCGCATGTGTCATGGAACAAATCGGTAACAAAACTTGCCCATTGACGCCAGCTAAAGCGCTGCTTACGAACATTTCCCACAGCGCCTTTCCGCAAATTGCGAGATTGCATGTTCGACATTCTGGCGTCTTTTTCCCCGCAGTTGCTGATTTTTCTGGCGGTGATCCTATTTGTTGCCGGGTATATCCGAGGATTTGCAGGATTTGGCGCAGGAATGATTTTCATGCCGGTTGCCGCAAGTGTGATGCTCCCTTCAACGGCGGCCGCCACGTTTCTCTTAATCGACAGCATCGTCTCCTTACCTCTGGTCCGCCGGGCGATCCATTTGTGTGACTGGTCGACGGTGCTTCCTGCAATGATTGGATCTGTCCTATTTGTCCATGCCGGAGCGTGGCTTCTGGCGACTATGGATGTATTGACCTTGCGTTGGATAATAAGTGCTGTCGTCGCAGGCACTCTGGCGCTCGTGGTGTCCGGTTGGCGCTATCAGAAACACCCAACACCTCAGGTTTCATTTGGCGTTGGAGCAGCGTCCGGAGTTCTGGGCGGTGTCTCACAGGTCTCTGCACCGCCGGTTGCTGCTTTCTGGCTTTCCGGCAGGAACGACACACCTGTCATCCGCGCCAACCTCATTATGTTTTTCCCGCTGGCAAGCATCGGAACATTTGTCGCCTACATACTGAATGGATTTTTCACGGTTGAGGTCGCCCGGCTTCTGGTCATGGCCATACCGGTATACGCAATAGCGCTTTATCTCGGCTCCAAGGGCTTCACAGGTTCAAACCAGCGGACTTACCGGTGGATCGCAAACCTACTCATCGCCATAGCAGCCATTACCAGCCTGCCCCTGCTTGATCCCTTACTCCGATAGTTTCGCCTGCCATTTGGCAGACTTTTCTCGCATCAATCGTTCTAGCTCCGCCGAGAATTCTGCGGAAGTTTCGCACGTCTGGGCCAGTACACTTAAGGCAACCAGAGCTGCATCGGCGGCCTCCTCGCGCACATCGAGAAGGGTATGCGCCTTATAGCCACTTCCCGGGGCATCAGTCACAGACAGCACAGCTTCAGCCAACTCGCCAGTCTCCTCAGACAGTTTCAAGGTCCGCTCAAGCAGTGACTTCGGATCAGCTTGGGTGAGTTCGAAAATCTGAAACATTTCTTTGCGTTTTGGCGTGTATGATCAAAAAGAAAAACCCCGGGGGAGCCCGGGGTTTAAGAAACAGTGTTCCGGCTAATTAGGAAGCCAGTTGCGCCATGGTTTCTTCATCGACATCGAAGTTGGTGTAGACGTTCTGGACGTCATCATCGTCTTCCAGCATGTCGATCAGTTTCATCAGCGTTTGGGCTTTGTCAGCATCGACTGGTGTCAGGTTCTGAGGCTTCCAGATGATTTTTGTGGAGTCTGCTTCGCCAAGCGCCTCTTCCAATGCCTTTGCGACATCGTTCAGATCTTCAAATGCTGTGTAAATCGTGTGTCCGTTTTCATCGGATTGAACGTCGTCGGCACCAGCTTCGATGGCCGCTTCAAGGACAGCATCTGCTTCACCGGCCTCTGGCTTGTAGATGATCTCGCCAACGCGGTCGAACATGAAAGACACGGAGCCAGTTTCCCCGAGAGACCCTCCACACTTGGTGAAGTAGGAGCGAATATTCGACGCAGACCGGTTGCGGTTATCCGTCAAGGCTTCAACAACGACAGCAACACCGGCCGGACCGTAGCCCTCGTAGCGGATTTCGTCATAACTTTCCGCATCGCCAGCTTGCGACTTGTTAATCGCGCGCTGAATGTTGTCTTTCGGCATGGACTGAGCTTTGGCGTTGTTAACCGCCAGGCGCAAGCGCGGGTTGGAGTCCGGATCAGGGTCTCCCATCTTCGCTGCGACAGTAATTTCCTTGGACAGTTTGGAGAACATCTTGGAACGAACGGCGTCCTGACGTCCCTTGCGGTGCATGATGTTCTTGAATTTTGAATGGCCTGCCATGGCTCTTCTCGGCTCTCAGTCGGATTTGCTTTTTACGAAAACTGCGCCGCTTATAGGCAAGTTGGCGCGGAAAATCCAGTTCCTGAAAATTTGGAACTAGCTTGCGGCCCAGAAAGGCGGCAGGACCGGCTCAAGACGCCCGCCAATTCTGACCGGCGCAATCGCTTGGGCCAGTCCGGTCCGGTCATCTGTTTCGATCGCCACACCGCAGATGGTCGCGGCACCTGTCGCCGGCGTGAATCTGGAGCCAGGGATCTTGCGCTGAAAGCGATTGACCGGCTCTTCCTTGTCCATGCCCAGAACACTGTCATAAGCACCGCACATCCCGGCATCCGACATGTAGGCCGTGCCGTTTTCCAAAATCTGATGGTCCGCGGTCGGAACATGCGTGTGGGTGCCAACCACCAGACTCACACGGCCGTCCAGAAAGTGGCCCATAGCCTGTTTTTCGCTGGTGGCTTCTGCATGAACATCAATGATGATGGCATCTGCGACATCTCCAAGCGGGCAATCGTTGACGACCTTGTCGATCGCCGCAAACGGATCATCAAGAGCATCCATGTAGACACGCCCCATGACGTTGGCGACCATGACCTGCGCCCCGTTCCGCGCCGTAAAGAGATGCGCTCCGCGGCCAGGCGTGCCGCTCGGATAGTTGACCGGACGTAGCAACCGGTCCTGACGCTCGATGTAAACCAGTGTATCCCGCTGGTCCCAGACATGGTTGCCGGTTGTCACCACATCTGCACCGGCATCAAGCACGTCTTGAAGGATCGCTTCGGTGATGCCGAAACCGGATGCTGAGTTTTCACCGTTTACGATAACAAAATCGAGTTGCTGTTCTTCTACCAGGTTAGGCAGTTTTTCAATCACTGCCGTTCGACCGACACGGCCCACCAAATCCCCCAGAAAAAGAATACGCATTAATCCTCGCAGAACACCAACTTCGCCAACGGGCCATCAATTAGCAGAACGATCGGTAGCCGTCTTCCGTTAATATCCCGGCGAGGGGTTTGTCGTGTCTTTCTGCCGGAACAAGCCCCACCTCCTGCAAGGAAAAGGCAAGGCCAATACAAAGAAGCGGTCCTGATTTCTCAAGAGCAGAAATCGTGGTGTCATAATGGCCTTTGCCGTACCCGATCCGATTGCCCTGCCGGTCAAACCCCGCAAGAGGCATCAACAGAACATCCGGCCGCAGCTCCTCTGCATCTGGACCGGGTGCCATTGTGCCAAAACCGGCATCTTCCATTGCACATCCCCGGTCCAGCTTCCGGAATATCAAATGAGGCTCTGCGACAACTGGCAAACACAGGGTATGGCCGTTTTGACGAAGACGGTCGAGCAGCGGACGCGGATCGATCTCGTCCCGGATCGGCCAAAAGCCTGCGACGATTGCCCCCTCTGGGATCGGGAGATCAGAAACGTGATCGGCAAGAGCCAAGCTTTTCTCGATCCGCAGAACCTCGGGCATGGCCTTGCGGCGCGCCAGAGCTTCCTTGCGGAGCAGGTGTTTTTCGTCTGCGAGTGAGAGATCTGTCGTCATGGGCGCTCACAATAATCTGTTTTTACCGGCCCGGCTTGAACGAGACTTGTTCAAGCTGCGCAGCCACCCGACCGTTGGATGTGCAATCCCGGAGAACCTACAAAGTAGGTGGGCGCCGTATGCAACGGACCACGGCCCAAAGCAGGGACAGCTCCCTAAGGAATGCGTAAGGCCCCGGGGATAAGTGTCCTGACAAATCGGGCAGCCACGACTACCGCATATAGAGGCAAGCTTGCGCAATTACCAGTGCGGCACCGTGTTGATCACAAACGAAGTCTTGGGCAGGGCGGATTTGGTCGCTCAGTCATTGGCCGTTCGCAGGCTCTTCGTAAGTCCGTCGGCAAGGCTTTCGATGCGCGCCGCAGCGGTATTTACGGCTCTCGAAAGATCCTGTTCATTCTGGCTCATATTATTGAGGGCAGCCACTTGCTGATCTTTGGCTGCCGCCAACTCCTGCTCAAGCCGTGTGACTTTACGTTCCAGTTCCGACAACTGATCAGTTGCCATGATGCCGGCCATCACAGTCAGTCGCTGATCACCGATCTCACCAAAGGCCGATTTGAGCTCGCCAATCCAGCCATCGAACCGCGCAGCCAACCCTTCGAGGCGCTGCTCTTCGCCATCATCACACGCCATCCGAAAGGACTTGCCATTGATGGTTACGCTAATCTGAGCCAAACCGCATCAGCCTCCGTGGGTGTCCAAAACGCTGCGGATCGTTTCCATGGCCGTTACCAACCGGCGGGAAACATCTTTGTTGGCTTCTTCAAGCCGGGACGCACGCGCTTCACTTTCGTCCAAAGAGGCAGCCAACTGGGACCTGTCTTCCCCCATACGCTGCAGGTCGTCCTGAAGGGAATTGAGAGAACGGTCTGCATCCAAACGGCGCTGAACGGCAGTCTCCAACTGGCCGAGGGCGGATTCAAGGCGCTTTACGGCATCGGACAGGCTCGTCTTTTCCATGACATCGACATCCGCCATATAAAGCGTCACCTCAATCCCTCTTGGAGCGGTTTTTGCCGCTTTGTGTTATGCCTTACCCTCAGCGTAGCTTTTCGCATAAAAAAAGCAGCGTCCGCAAACAACCAGCGGGTTTCGCGCTTTCCCTGGCAACCTGATAAATCAAAAAAGGTAAATCCGGCTCCGGCAGCTGAGATTAGGTGCACCATATTCTTCCCGTCAATGGCACCATTGTTAGTTTCCTCAATTCGATAACCCCCAAATGCGGAATTTATTCCCTCTTTCGCTATTCAGGGCTTTATTGACTCGCTGACCGTTCCTGATATTTGTCTGGCGCCTGATCGGAACTGACAACAGTTGCCTTTAAAGAAACAACGCACCTTACAACTCCACGCCAGACGGTCCACGCTGGCGGCAGGGGCTCCAACGCAAGCGACGGGACACAGATGAGCGATCTTGAAAAACACCAGCGCATGGCGAATGCAATCCGCTTTCTTGCCATTGATGCCGTGGAACAGGCCAAATCCGGACACCCCGGATTGCCAATGGGCGCGGCCGATATCGCCACTGTCCTTTTTACAGAATTTCTGAAGTTTGACCCGACCGCGCCGAACTGGGCTGACCGCGACCGGTTTGTTCTGTCGGCGGGTCACGGATCCATGCTGCTTTACAGCCTGCTGTATCTGCTCGGCTATGAAGACTTCCCGCTGGAAGAATTGAAAAACTTCCGTCAGCTGGGCGCAAAGACCGCTGGTCACCCGGAGTTCGGTCATGGTGCGGGTATCGAGACGACCACAGGCCCACTGGGTCAGGGGCTTGGCAACGCTGTCGGTATGGCGATCGCGGAGCGGTTACAAGAAGAGCGTTTCGGCAAGGATCTCGTCAATCACTATACCTACGTTCTGGCCGGCGACGGTTGCTTGATGGAAGGCATCAGTCAGGAGGCCCTGTCGCTCGCAGGTCACCTAAAACTGAACAAACTGATCGTAATCTGGGACGACAACGGCATCTCGATCGACGGCGCTGTCAGCATCACGGACTCCACGGATCAGGTTGCCCGTTTTGCTGCTTCTGGATGGAATACGCTGAATGTCGACGGGCACGACCCTGATGGCATCGCGGCTGCAATCCGGCAGGCACAGGCCAGCGACAAACCAACACTGATCGCAGCGAAAACAACCATCGGCTTCGGCGCCCCGACAAAGGCCGGTACGGCCAAGGTACACGGCGCTCCCCTCGGTGCTGAGGAAATCGCAGGTACCCGCGAAACACTGAACTGGCCGCATGAGCCGTTTGAGGTTCCAAGCGATATTCTGGACGCCTGGCGAATTGCCGGCCTTCGTTCAGCCCACGCTCACAAGGATTGGCAGAAACGCTTCAACGATGCGGACACCGAAACCCGCGCCGAATTTGAACGCCGCAATCGCGGTGATCTTCCGGCAGGATTTGAGCAGGCGGTCCTAGACTACAAGAAGAAGCTTGCTGAAGAACAGCCGACAATGGCAACGCGCAAAGCGTCCGAGGCTGTTCTTGGAGTCATCAACGGCGTTATCCCGGAAACAATCGGTGGTTCTGCCGATCTGACCGGGTCCAACAACACCAAAACGGCCCAGACTAACCCGGTCACCCCGGAGGACTTCTCAGGCCGATACATCCACTACGGCATTCGCGAACACGGCATGGCAGCCGCGATGAACGGCATGGCCCTGCATGGCGGCCTGATCCCCTATTCCGGCGGGTTCCTGATTTTCTCCGACTACTGCCGTCCGTCGATCCGCCTTGCAGCCCTGATGAACCAGCGCGTCATTCACGTCATGACGCACGATTCCATCGGTCTGGGTGAAGACGGCCCGACCCACCAGCCTGTTGAACACTTCGCAGCGCTTCGGGCGATCCCGAACCTAACGTTCTTCCGTCCGGCTGATATCACCGAGACACTGGAATGCTGGCAATTGTCGCTGGAAAACAAGGATGGACCTTCCGTTCTTGCCCTGACACGCCAAAACCTGCGGTCCCAGCGCAAGACTTTCGAAGAGAAGAACCTGAGCGCAAATGGCGCGTATGTTCTGATCGAAAGCGAAGATGACGCTGCGGTCACGATCTTTGCTTCAGGCTCTGAAGTCGAAATCGCCGTCGACGCCCACAAGGAACTGGTGGACGCAGGCATCGCGGCTCGCGTCGTTTCCGTACCGAGCTTTGAGCTCTTCGAAGCACAATCTGCAGACTACAAAGAGGCCGTCATCGGCTCCAGCCCGGTCAAGATCGCCGTCGAAGCCGGCATCCGCATGGGATGGGACCGGTTTATCGGCAATGACGGTCTGTTCATTGGCATGACCGGGTTTGGTGCCAGCGCGCCTTACAAGGAACTTTACGAGCACTTCGGCATCACGAAGGATTCCGTCGTTGCGGCGGCCAAGGAAAAGCTCAACGTTTAATGTAATGTGTCCCGGCAGTGTGCGGCGCCTCTGCACACTGCCGGGACTTTTTTGGTAATTATTTTGCCTTTTAAATCGATTAGATATAGTAACCTATTGATAGGCGCAGGGCCTAAGCTGGCCCCAAATGCGGGAGAAAACTATGGTAACCAAGGTAGCAATCAACGGCTTTGGCCGCATCGGCCGCAACGTTCTGCGTGCCATTGTCGAATCTGGCCGCACCGACATTGAGGTCGTCGGCATTAACGACCTCGGCCCGGTTGAGACAAACGCGCACCTGCTGCGCTACGATTCTGTCCACGGCAAATTTCCTGCAACGGTCACAGTTGACGGTGACACGATCTCGATCGATGACGGCAAGCCGATCAAGGTAACTGCGATCCGCGACCCAAAAGACCTGCCTTGGGGTGAACTGGGTGTCGACGTTGCCATGGAGTGCACCGGGATCTTCAATTCGAAGGATAGAGCGTCTGCGCACCTCGATGCTGGCGCAAAACGCGTCCTCGTATCTGCCCCTGCGGCTGGCGCCGACAAGACAATCGTGTACGGCGTCAACCATGACACGCTGACGGCTGATGACCTTGTCGTTTCCAACGCATCCTGCACCACCAACTGTCTGGCACCGGTCGCCAAGGTCCTACACGATTCCGTCGGCATCGAAAAAGGCATGATGACGACCATTCACTCCTACACCGGTGACCAGCCGACATTGGATACGATGCATAAGGATCTTTACCGCGCCCGCGCTGCAGCCATGTCCATGATCCCGACATCAACCGGTGCAGCGAAAGCTGTCGGTCTCGTCTTGCCAGAACTGAACGGTAAGCTGGACGGCTTCGCAATGCGCGTTCCAACCCCAAATGTTTCTGTGGTTGACCTCAAGTTCATCGCCAAACGCGACACTACTGTTGAAGAAATCAATGCTGCAGTCAAAGCGGCAGCGGGCGGAGCACTCAAAGGCGTGCTCGGCTACACTGAAGACAAGAACGTCTCCGTCGATTTCAACCACGACCCGCACTCGTCGATCTTCCATATGGATCAGACCAAGGTCATGGACGGGACAATGGTGTCGGTGCTGTCCTGGTACGACAATGAATGGGGCTTCTCCAACCGGATGGCGGACACGGCGATTGCCATGGCAAAACTGATCTAATACATGGTCTGGATGGACAGCCATCTGTTATGACATATAGGCGGATGCAGGTCTCCTGCATCCGCTTTTTGTTTGCCCGAAAACATCCAACCCGGGGGCACGCTTGCTCGAGCTTTTCACAGTAATTTCACTGACGATTGTTGTCGCCATCGTTCCAGGTCCTGACTTCGCCGTTGTCCTTCGCAACGCGCTCATCGGCGGCCGTTTGGCCGGTATTATGACCGCACTTGGCATCGGCCTCGCCCTGGGCGTTCACGTTACCTACGCCCTCGCCGGAATTGGCCTGATCGTCTCGCAATCCATTTTTCTCTTCAACGCGCTCAAGTTGATCGGCGCGGCCTATCTGGTGTTTCTGGGCGTCACCATGTACCGGACAGCTTCAAGGGAAATGCCGGCCGACAGTGCGCTCGCCGGTATGCCGCCGCTCAAGGCTCTGCGCTGGGGTTTCTTCACCAACGTGACCAATCCGAAGGCGACGATGTTTGCTCTCAGCGTCTTTCTGCAGGTCACCTCTCCGGAAACAGCACTTTGGACCAAGGTCAGCTATGGCGTGATCATGGCAAGCGGCGTATTCCTTTGGTTCGTGCTCGTCACTTTCTTCTTCACGCTGCCGCCAGTGCGCCAGCAATTCATCCGCGCAAAACTCTGGATGGAACGGTCCTTCGGCGTTCTCTTGACCCTTTTCGGGATCGGCATCGCTGTTACAACCAGTTCAACCCGCCCCTGACAACTAGGTGGATCTTATGACTTTCAAGACACTCGACGACATCACCGATCTTACCGGCAAACGCGTTCTTGTTCGCGTTGACCTCAATGTTCCGATGGACAATTACAAGGTCACCGACACAACCCGTATCGAACGGGTTCTGCCGACAATCAAAGAACTCTCCGAAAAAGGCGCCAAGGTCATTCTGCTCGCGCATTTTGGCCGACCAAAAGGTGAAAAGGTCAAGGAAATGTCCCTTGCGCCGGTAACACGAGCCGTTTCTGACTTGCTTGGCAAGACCGTTGGCTTCGCGGAAGACTGCATCGGCCCCTCCGCGGCCGGCGCGGTTGCGGTCATGCAAAACGGCCAGGTTCTTTTGATGGAAAACACACGTTTCCACAAAGGCGAAGAAAAGAACGATCCGGAGTTTGCAAAAGCGCTCGCCGCCAATGGCGACATCTATGTGAATGATGCGTTTTCCGCTGCTCACCGGGCGCATGGTTCGACGGAAGGCATCGCCCAGCTGCTTCCGGCATATGCAGGCCGCACGATGCAGGCAGAGCTAGTAGCACTCGGCTCCGCGCTTGGTGAACCCGTCCGCCCTGTTCTGGCTGTTGTAGGCGGCGCTAAGGTGTCGTCCAAAATCGACCTTCTGGAGAACCTCGTTGCCAAAGTGGACATTCTGGTGATTGGCGGTGGCATGGCCAACACTTTCCTGGCCGCCAAAGGCGTAAATGTCGGCAAGTCGCTGTGCGAACATGACCTCGCGGACACGGCAAAGACGATTATGGCTGCTGCGGAGACCGCTGGCTGCGAAATCGTGCTGCCGATTGATGCCGTTGTCGCCAAGGAGTTCAAGGCAGGCGCGGACAACGAAACTGTGTCGGTAGACGCTATACCAGCGGATGGTATGATCCTGGATGTCGGCGCGGCGTCCGTTGAGGTGGTGAAGTCGAAAATCGACGCTGCCAAGACCCTCGTCTGGAATGGCCCCCTCGGTGCCTTTGAAATCGCCCCGTTTGATACTGCGACTGTGGCGGCTGCCAAACACGCTGCCGAGAACACCAAATCCGGCAAATTGAACTCTGTTGCCGGTGGCGGTGACACGGTGGCAGCCCTCAATCATGCAGGAGCTGCAAGCGATTTCTCTTATGTATCGACCGCAGGCGGCGCGTTCCTTGAGTGGCTTGAAGGCAAG
This sequence comes from Roseibium sp., assembly GCF_965276855.1. GTDB lineage: Bacteria > Pseudomonadota > Alphaproteobacteria > Rhizobiales > Stappiaceae > Roseibium. The sequence continues at coordinate 3,262,284 of NZ_OZ255700.1, read as the reverse complement.
GAACTGCCGGGCGTCAAGGCTTTGGAGAGCTGATCTACAACGCTTCGGGAGATTGAAATGCAACGCGCTTTCACAAACATCCTGACAGAAGAGGTCGCGGTCACCGCGGCCTTTTATCAGAAGCTCTTTGGTTACACGGCGAAGTTCTCTTCTGACTGGTTTGTAAACCTGGAGGCCCCTGATCAAACGGGTTTGGAGCTCGGCATCCTTCTCGCAAGCCATGAGATTGTGCCCGAGGCCGCTCGGCATCAACCCGCAGGCATCATCTTGACGTTTGTCGTTGATGATTGCGATGCGGTTCACAAAAGAGCATTGGAGTTGGGTGCAAACATCATCGAAGCGCCGCGCGACATGCAATATGGACAACGCCGGATGATCTTGAGCGATCCATCAGGAACAATGATTGATGTGAGCTCACTGATCCCGGCTGGCAGCTGAGTTCACAAAAACCACCTCAATTAATTCACAGGTCAAATTAATCACAACCGGGTAGAAACCGGCATCACCTTGAAATTAAATTGATTTAAGAAACCTCTCGCCCCTTTTCCTCTGCCGGATTCTTGATAGAACCACCGGAGATTGACGCACCGCAACACCCGGATCGTAAAACAACCCCAAAGTGGAAGCTGCGATACCGGCTCTTGGGAGACATAAATGGCCCGCATTACACTCCGCCAGCTGCTTGATCACGCTGCCGAAAACGATTACGGCGTGCCGGCATTCAACATCAACAACATGGAACAGGCGCTGGCCATCATGTCCGCCGCTGACGAGACCGATTCTCCGGTGATCATTCAGGCCTCCCGCGGTGCCCGGGCCTACGCACATGATGTTATGCTGAAGCACATGATGGACGCGGTTGTCGAAATCTACCCGCACATCCCAGTTTGCGTTCACCTGGACCACGGCAATGCGGCTCAAACCTGCATGACGGCCATTCAGGCCGGCTTTACATCCGTCATGATGGACGGCTCTCTGGAAGCAGACGGCAAAACTCCTGCGTCGTGGGATTACAACGTCGGCGTCACAAAAACCGTGACCGACATGGCGCATCTCGGCGGCATCTCAGTCGAAGGTGAATTGGGTGTCCTTGGCTCCCTTGAAACCGGCATGGGCGACAAGGAAGACGGTCACGGCGCGGAAGGCAAGCTAACAGAAGATCAGCTCCTGACCGATCCGGATGAAGCGGTAAAATTCGTCAAGGAAACTAAGGTGGACGTGCTGGCAATTGCCATGGGCACGAGCCACGGCGCCTACAAATTCACCCGCAAGCCAGATGGTGATATCCTCGCCATGCATGTGATCGAAGAGATCCACCGTCGCCTGCCGGACACACATCTTGTGATGCACGGGTCATCGTCCGTGCCTCAGGATCTGCAGGACATCATCAACCAGTACGGCGGAGAAATGCCGCAAACCTGGGGTGTGCCGGTTGAAGAAATCCTGCGTGGGATCAAAAACGGCGTGCGCAAGGTCAACATCGATACCGACAACCGCATGGCAATGACGGGCCAGATCCGCAAGATCTTGCAGGAAAACCATGGCGAATTCGATCCGCGCAAATATCTGAAGCCGGCACGTGAGGCTATGCAAAAGCTCTGTGTGGCCCGTCTGGAAGCGTTCAACACCGCAGGCCAAGCATCCAAGATCAAGAAAATCGTTACGCTGTCCGACATGGCAGCCCGCTACGAGAACGGCAGCCTGGATCCGAAGATCGCCTAAGAACTGGCAGCATCTGGCAAGCTGGTCAGATCAAAATCTTGAAAGAGGGACCTTGCGTCCCTCTTTCGCCGTCTTTAGGGACAAGAAACAGTGGCAATGAGTTGCCAGATTTAAAGATACATCAGGACAGACATTCGTGAACCGACCCCGCCTTTTCCTTGTGACACCGCCTGCATTTGATACGGTAAAGGTCGCAGATCAGCTCAAACAGGCTTTCACGGGCGGTGATATTGCGTGTGTGATGATCTACATGCCGGATGCATCAACAAAGGACATTCAAGCGGCAGCAGAAGTCCTTGTTCCGATCATTCAGGAAGGCGGCGCAGCCGCATTGGTCTACGGCGACACGCAGGCAGCTGGCCGCTCCGGCGCCGACGGTGTCCATGTCGACAAGTCCCTTGAGGATGTGAAACTCGCCGTGGAGAGCTTCCAGCCAGACCGCGTCGTCGGGACAGGCGGAACCAAAACGAAACATGATGCCATGGAATGGGCAGAGACCGGCGTCGACTACCTGTTCTTCGGCAAGCTGGATCTGACGGAAAAAGAAACTGCCCACGACAAGACCCTGTCAGGTGCCAATTGGTGGGCGGAACTTTTCGAGACACCCTGTGTCGCCCTAGCAGGCAACACACTTGAAACACTTGCCGAGGTGGCAGCCACTGGCGCCGATTTCGTTGCCCTGAAGGATGCTGTCTGGCATTCTGAAGACATCGCCAAGACAATTTCAGATGCCAACACGGTGCTTGAAGCGCATCCGTTCCCGGAGGTTGACTGACAGCCGTATGAGAGGTCTCAAACCGGCCATGGTTATACTGATCACCACACCCGTGGTTCGGCAAACTGCAGCGGCAGCATTCGTGTCTGCAGCTTTGATTGGATTGCCCTTAGCCGCATCCGGACAAACGGAAACACCGGCGGCTAATATCTCGGCAGTTGAAGCTCCAGGCACTGCGAAACTTCCTGCACTTGTCGATGTCACGACGCGGGACAAAACCATTGCCAGCCTGATCGATTCCGGCCCCCCGTCTCTGGCCGACGGGGAAACCGCTTCCTCGGACACAGCATACAGCGCCTTCCAGCGCGGCTGGCATTTGACCGCTTTGGCCTTGGCAACGCCGCTAGCGGAGAACGGCGACCGATCCGCGCAAGCGTTGTTGGGTGTTCTCCATGAGGCAGGGCTTGGCATCAAACAGGACAAGGCAAAAGCTGCGGACTGGTATGGTCTTGCAGCGGCACAAGGCGACAATGGGTCTGCACTTCAGCTCGCGCAACTATACCTGCTCGGCGATGCCATACCGCAGGACAAGGCCAAGGCAGCCGAACTCTTCGAACAAGCTGCCGAAGCGGACAACCCTTCCGCGCTCTATAATCTTGCGATCCTTTACAAGGAGGGCGAGGGGCGGCCTTACAACGAGGAAAAGGCACGGGAACTTCTCGAAGAAGCTGCTCAACTGAACGATCCTGAAGCGCAATACACACTCGCCTTGGCATATCTTGAATCCGGTGACGGCCTCAATGATCCTGGCAAAGGTGCCTTCTGGATGGGGCGCGCCGCCCGCAGAGGTCATACCTTTGCGCAAGTCTACTACGGCATTCTCCGGTTTCAGGGTCGCGGCGTAGATCCCGACGAAAGCGAAGCTGCAGATTGGTTTGAACGCGCAGCAACTGCTGGAAACCCTGTCGCTATGAACCGGCTTGCCCGGATCTATGCGTATGGCCGCGGGCGCGAGCATGACAATGCTGCGGCTGCCGGATGGCATCTTATTGCCCGGACACTTGGAGTTTCCGACCCGACACTGGACGGCATATTCGGAACGCTGGACGACGAGACACTTGCTGCCGCAAGAAAGCTGGCTGAGCAGTATTCCGCGACCTTGATGGCACCATCGGACGAATCGTACCTGAACTCTCCGTAATCCTGGCAATTGCCCGACTGTTTGTAGCCGGAGCTCGCTTTTTTCCTTGAAAGAAGCGAGCATTTATGGTGGACAGGCGCAATCCATTGTTGGCGCGGTCTGTTGAACTGATTTTTGCGCCGTACAAGATCCAGACAAATCAAAAATCGGTCGTTCCATGAAAATCAACGGTAACGAAATCAAGCCGGGCAACGTGCTTCAGCATCAGGAAACCCTGTGGGCCGTCGTCAAGGTTCAACACGTAAAGCCTGGCAAGGGCGGTGCGTTTGCGCAGGTCGAAATGAAAAACCTGCTCGACGGCCGCAAGCTCAATGAGCGCTTCCGGTCTGAAGATAAAGTCGAGCGCGTCCGTCTTGAGCAGAAGGACTTCCAGTACCTTTACACGCAAGACGACATGCTGATCTTCATGGACACAGAGACCTACGAACAGCTGGAATTGCAAACAGAGTTTGTTGGCGATCGTGCCGCCTTCCTGCAGGACGGCATGATGGTGACCGTGGAACTTCATGAAGAGCGCCCGATCGGTATCACTCTGCCGCAACACGTCACGCTGGAAATCAGCGAAGCCGATGCGGTCGTGAAAGGCCAGACCCAGTCTTCATCCTACAAGCCGGCGCTCATGGAAAATGGCGTTCGCGTGATGGTGCCGCCGTTCATCACCGCTGGCGAAAAAATTATCGTCGACACCGGTACGCTGGAATACGTGAAGCGCGCAGACTGACGCCTCAACCAGCTGAACATCTGGCGCAGCGGATCTGCCGTTGCGCCCAACAACAAGTGAAACAACATGGCCCGCACAGCAATCCTCAACGTCATGGTTCAAGCCGCGACCAAAGCCGGTCGCAGCCTCGTCCGTGACTTCGGTGAAGTTGAAAACCTGCAGGTATCCCGAAAAGGTCCTGGAGATTTTGTCTCGGCTGCCGACCGGAAAGCTGAGGAAATCGTGCGGTCCGAGCTGACCAAGGCCCGTCCGACTTTTGGCCTCGTTATGGAAGAAAGCGGTGAAGTTGAGGGAACGGACGGTCAGCATCGCTGGCACATTGACCCTCTCGACGGCACGACCAACTTTCTGCATGGCATTCCGATTTTCGCTACATCCATTGCGCTCGAGCGGAACGGCGAGATCGTTGCCGGTGTGATCTACAATCCGGTCATGGACGAGCTGTACACCGCCGAACGTGGCCGCGGCGCTTTTCTCAACGACCGCAGACTTCGTGTTGCGGGACGGACAGAGCTGCCGGAGATGGTGTTCGGGACCGGCCTGCCATTCATCGGACGCGGTGATCATGGCCGCACGTTGCGCGAGCTGCGCCACATCATGCCGGAAGTCGCTGGCATTCGCCGGGCTGGCGCCGCAGCGCTCGATCTGGCCTGGACAGCATCCGGCCGGCTCGACGGCTATTGGGAGCGCGACCTTAATTCCTGGGACATTGCAGCAGGCCTTTTGATGGTCCGCGAAGCGGGCGGCTTCGTCAGCGATCTGGACGGCAAATCCAAGATGCTGGAGACGGGCGATGTTGTGGTCGGCAATGAGGATGCCCACAAGCACCTCCTGCGCTTGCTTAAGAAAGCAGCGGCCCCGCAACAAGCATAACACCCCACATTCACCCGCAAATGTCATTTACCGGCAGCCTCATCAGGCCTGCTGGTTTTTGTGCTTTCCAAATATAATTGGGGTTCCCGGGCCGATTCACGGTTTTCAAGAGGTTAAAAATCACGCTATCAATCAATGACCTCTGCAGAACGGTGATTGACAGCAAACATGGCACGTGAATTTGACCCCTACAGCTTGTCGAGCCCGAGGGCCTATCTGACGTTCATGATCATCTTTCTGGTGATCGTCGCTTTCATTGCCTTCATCCTGTTTCCCCAAGTCTCAACAGCTTTCATGAGCAACCCGGGCCTCAACGGCCTAATTGTGTTTGTTGGTGCCTTTGGAGTTCTCCTCCTATTTGGCCGTGTCATTCGTTTGTTTCCGGAAATTGCATGGGTCAACAGCTTCCGTATCGGAGATCCTGCGCTCGACACCCGGTCTCCCGTTCTGCTCGCACCAATGGCTGCCCTCCTCGGCAACAAATCCGGCGACATGGCGCTGACCCCGACGATTGCTCGTTCCATTCTCGATTCCATTGGCATGCGCCTTGAAGAATCCCGGGAAATATCCCGTTACCTAACCGGGCTGCTGGTTTTTCTCGGGCTGCTCGGGACGTTTTGGGGCCTCTTGCAAACAGTGAGTTCGGTTGGCGCGACGATCCAGTCCTTGGATGTCGGCTCTGGCGATGCGAATGTCATCTTTGAGGACCTAAAAGCCGGCTTGGAAGCCCCATTGTCCGGCATGGGCACTGCGTTTTCATCATCCCTCTTCGGTCTGACAGGGTCTTTGATCCTCGGGTTTTTAGATCTGCAAGCAGGTCAGGCGCAAAACCGGTTCTACAACGAACTGGAAGACTGGCTATCAACCGTCACGGACATAGATCCGGAAGACGGTATGTTTGCCTCCGGAGATTCCCCGGGCGTCGAACAGATCCAGGCTTCGATCTCAGCCTTGCAAAAAAGCGTTGAAGAAGGCGGCAGTAAAACCGCCTCCCAGGCCATGGCAAACCTCGCTGAAGGTATTCAGGGACTGGTCAAACATGTGCGCTCCGAACAGCAGATGATGCGCGACTGGGCGGAATCACAAGGCGAACAGCAAAAGCGGATCGAGGGTCTACTTGCCTCGATCTCCGCCGCATTCGACCGGGCGAAGGAGTAATCGCGGATGGCTGGCAGCCTCAGGTCGCGCCGCCGCGCCCAACAGACCGACTACTGGCCCGGCTTCGTCGATGCGATGGCCACACTCCTGTTGGTTATTATCTTCCTGTTGTCGATCTTCATGATCGCGCAGTTTTTTCTCTCGCAGCAACTGTCCGGACGCGACACGGTTCTGAACCGGCTGAACGCTCAAATCAGTGAACTGACTGAGTTGCTTGCACTGGAAAGGGCCTCCTCTGGCGAACTGGAAGACACCATTCTTGGACTTCAGGCCAGCCTCAGCAGCGCTGAAGCTGAACAGTCTCGCCTGTTGGGCCTTTTGGAAAGCAGCTCGGGAGATGCCGAGGCAGCCGGCGGCAGAGCAGCACAACTTGAGAATCTCCTCGATGATGAGCGTCAGGTCAGCCAGGAGGCCTTGGCCCAGGTCGAACTGCTCAACCAGCAGATTGCGGCTCTTCGCCGCCAAATTGCAGCAGCCAATGCCGCGCTTGAGGCCTCTGAAGCCAAGGAAGCCGAAAGCCAGGCAAAGATCGCGAGCCTTGGCAGACGGCTGAACGCCGCTCTGGTACAGCGGGTTCAAGAGCTCTCGCGCTACAGGTCTGACTTCTTCGGACGACTGCGAGAAATCCTTTCCCAACGCTCCGACATTTCGGTAGTCGGCGACCGCTTTGTCTTCCAGTCGGAGGTGCTCTTTGATTCAGGCTCTGAGGACATCAACCCGGAAGGCCAGCAGGAACTGGACAAGCTTGCGGAGGCAATCCTCGAACTAAGCGGACAGATCCCGGATGAGATCAACTGGGTCTTGCGTGTGGATGGTCATACCGATGCCCGACCGCTTTCCGGCACTGGGCGCCTGCGCAACAACTGGGAACTGTCGGCAGCCCGTGCCATCTCGGTTGTCCGGTATCTCATTGAGAAGGGTGTCGACCCAAAACGGCTTGTAGCTGCGGGCTTTGGCGAGTTCCAACCTCTGGAAGAAGGTGAAACGCTGGATGCTTTGGCGAAAAACCGCCGGATCGAGCTGAAATTAACCGAGCGCTAAACCGCCGGACCCATCTCGATCTATGAAATCCGTTCTTTAAGGATAATTTCAGGAGGCAGTATTGCTCAAAGGTCGCTGCGATTGCGGAAAAGTCCGGTTTGAAGTCCCGGAGGTTAGAAAAACAGTCACGATCTGCCATTGCGGGCAATGCCGCCGCTCAAGTGGGCACAATTGGGCGTCGACCCACGCCCCTTTCAAGGAATTGCAGTTTACAACTGACGAAGGCCTGACTTGGTATGAGTCTTCTGATTTTGCCAAACGCGGCTTTTGCAAATTCTGCGGATCCAGCCTGTTTTACCGCATGAACACCGAAGAAGGCATCGGAATAGCTGCCGGTTGCCTGGAGAGCCCGACGGGGCTGGAGATTGGCAAACACATCTTTGTCAAAGACAAAGGTGACTACTATGACATCACCGACGATGCCCTACAGATCCAGAAATTTTAGCCGGCGCCTCCACCTCTACGAAGGTTAGGAAGAGAGACAGACTCCAGGCCGGATTGGTGCCCGCTATTGACATGTGAAACAAAAAACCACCGGATGACACGTCATCCGGTGGCTCCAGAACTGTTACTGTGACAGGCGTTTAGAGCTTAGTTGAGCTGTCGTCGTCTGTTTCGTCGTCGCCATCTGCGTCTTTCGGAGAGTTCAGATTGGCGAACACGGCGTCGACATCGATCTCTTCTTCTTCCTCGCGCTTCGGCGCGGTGTTCGGATCGAGCGAGAACGCTGCAGCAATTGCATCTTCGCTGGTGCTGTCATCAACCGACATCAGCGTTTCTGCTGGTTCGCCTGCCATCGGCTGCGGTGCATTCTTCGCAGCCTTTTCGACTTCAATGTCGAGCTCAAGCTGGCTGCAGAGACCGAGCGTTACCGGATCGGATGGTGTCAGGTTCGCCGAGTTCCAGTGGGTCCGGTCGCGAATGGCGGCAATCGTCGGCTTGGTGGTTCCAACGAGACGCATGATCTGCGCGTCTTTCAACTCCGGGTGATTGCGCACCAGCCAGAGGATTGCATTCGGGCGGTCCTGACGGCGCGAAACCGGCGTGTAGCGTGGGCCTTTGCGTTTGGTTTCCGGGACAACAACCTTTGAGCCTTGCAGCTTGAGTTGGTAGTTCGGATCGTTCTGAGCACGTTCGACTTCTTCACGCGTCAACTGGCCGGTCAGAACTGGATCCAAACCCTTGATGCCCTGGGCCGCTTCACCATCTGCAATGGCTTTCACTTCAAGCGGATGCAGCTTGCAGAATGTCGCGATCTGCGTGAAGCTCAGCGCAGTGTTGTCCACGAGCCAGACGGCAGTTGCTTTCGGCATAAGCGGCGTGTTCGCCATCGGTCAAATTCCTCTTGTCTGCTCCCCCGGCCGGCAGGTCGGAAGAGCGGTGTTCCATTTCAATTTAATGGGAATTGGCGCAAATATAGGCTGAACGCGGCGGAAACGCAAATGATCTTGCGAACCACCACAGCGCCCAGGTCCGGTCGGTCTTCTAGGATCCGACCGACATGACGATTTTACCAATGTGGCCAGAGCTTTCCATGCGCCGATGAGCTTCGGCAGCCTCACTCAACGGAAAGGTGGAATCGATCAAAGGTTTGATCTGGCCTGATTCGATCAATGGCCAAACCTTGGATCGGAGGCTATCGGCAATGGCAGTCTTAAACGCATCATCTCTCGGCCGTAGCGTTGTACCGGTGTGCGTCAGCCGTTTCACCATGAGGCGCGAGAAATTCACATCATGGGACACACCGTTCAGGGTCGCGATCTGACATATCCGGCCTTCAATGGCCGCAGCTTTCCAGTTCCGCTCAACATAATCTCCGCCAACCATATCCAGGATGACATCAACACCCTGTCCGCCAGTGACCTCAAGGATGACCTTTTCGAACGCCTGTTCCCGATAATTGATGACGTGATCCGCACCAAGGGCTTTCACCGCTTCGATCTTCTCTGATGAACCGACCGTGGTGAACACCTCAGCACCGAAGGCCTTGGCCAACTGAATGGCACATGTGCCAATTCCGGACGCCCCACCATGAACCAGAAAGCGCTCGCCCTCCCGTAGACCGCAACGGTCGAAAACGTTGGTCCATACAGTGAAGAATGTTTCCGGCAGCGCAGCCGCTTCCGGCACAGTCATACCAGCCGGCACCGGCAAGGCATGACCCGCTGGCACCTTACAATACTCCGCATAGCCCCCGCCCGGGCAAAGAGCTGTCACCTTGTCACCGACAGAGTGCCCATGAACGGCTGCCCCGACAGCAACCACTTCTCCGGCAACCTCAAGGCCTGGAAGGTCCGATGCGCCCTTCGGAGGCGGATAAGCGCCCATTCGCTGAAGGACATCGGGGCGGTTCACACCAGCAGCCTCAACACGGATCAGGATATCTCCGTCGCCCACGTCCGGCAGGGCGCGCTGTTCCAAAATGAGAACCTCAGGTCCACCTGGTTCTGAAATCGCAACAACTGTCATGGTGTCCGGCAAATTCTGCATATGGAACTGTCCTTATGATCCAAATTGGGACATACGGCTGCGCTTGTCCCGGTTCTATGGTAAATAATGGCCGAGTTTATGAGGATCAAACACGGGTGAGCAAGATTGCCATTCGCGTAGATCCGGCAGGAGATATGACATGGGCCTCTTTGACGATGATATCCCCAAAAAGCAGGAACCGAATGTGGTTACCGTTGGCGAAGATCTAAGCCGCTTGTCAGAGGACGAACTCCGGGACCGGATCGAGGCATTAACCGCGGAAGTTAACCGTACAAGAGAGGCGCTTGAGCAACGCAGCACTATTCGCAATGCTGCAGACGCATTCTTTCAGAAGTAACCTTGTAACTATCTGCAAAAGTTGTGAATTTATTCGAAATCGACAGCCTTTATCCTTAACGTCTTTAATAGATTTTTATTCATTTACCAATCATTAATCTTTCCAAATTATAAATTTATGCATCCAGTCATCTGGATAGGAGTGGTTCAGACCACTCTGTTTGACGCCTCCCTGTTAAAGACTTAGAGCCGCAACCGTGCGGCTCTTTTTTTTGCCGTTCGAGCGTAGTACTCTGCGGTAGTTCTGGTTAACGCGGCTCAAGTGACTGCATCTGGCACACGGATTGCTGTGTAAAAGGCACAAGGGCTCGCACTGTTCCAAATGTGCACACCTGACCAAAGGTGACACAAACGGGACAACAACCGCGGGCAACCAGAATAAGTAACCGAGGCGTAGTAAGCTCATGACGGAAGATATCAAGACAACGGACCGCTCTTCTGATGCCGTACACATCGCGCATCACCTGGCCAGCTCCGACAACTTCCAGACGCTTTTTCAGGAAGGCATGTCTCTGGTCGAAGAGACAGCGCTTTATCTTGATGGCGATGGGCGCGAAGAAGCCAAGAAGCTACCACGCCCAGCCTCGCTGGCTTATGCAACTGAATCCATGCGCCTGACAACGCGCCTTATGCAGCTGGCTTCCTGGCTGCTGCTACAACGCGCCGTCAACGAAGGCGAGATGTCCCGCGAACAAGCCGGTAGCGACAAGAACAAGGTCCGCCTAGACAAACTCAGCAGCGCAATGGGCGGCCCGGCCTGGGACGACCTGCCGGAAAGCTTACGCAATCTTGTAGAACGTTCGACCCGGCTGCAGGAGCGCGTCGTTCATCTCGACAAGATGCTCTACAGAGCCGAAGAAGCCGCACCGCAGGAAGAAGCGAACAACGACAACCCTGTGGCATCTCAGATCAACCAGCTGCACGCCGCCTTCGGCAAAATCGGCTGATAGATCGTCTTCAGGTTTCTCTTCTTTTAAGCCGCCCTCCGGGCGGCTTTTTTTGTAACCAGAACACAAGGCAACAAAAAACCCGGCCTTCCGGCCGGGTCTTAAACAGTCTCGCTGTTGGCTTGGATTTAAGAACCCAGGAACCCAGCAAACTTGTTCTTGAAGCGGGACACGCGGCCGCCGCGGTCCATCAACTGACGGTCACCACCGGTCCAAGCCGGGTGAGACGTCGGGTCGATGTCGAGCTGCAGGGTGTCGCCTTCCGCGCCATAAGTGGAGCGGGTGGTGAATTCGGTACCATCGGTCATTACGACCTTGATGGTGTGGTAGTCGGGATGGATATCCGCTTTCATGACCGGTCCTTTCTAGCGCCTTCAAGCTATCTTTGGTCAGAATGCTATGGAGCGCAAACTAAATAAAGGGCCGCCGATCCAGTTGCGGATGCCGCCCTTAGAAACATGAGGCGGGGATATACCCCAAGGCAGCGGACAAGACAAGACCGAATTTCCCGCAATTCCGGACATTTCCGGGAATCAAATCCACTACAGCATTTCAGCGCATAACTGGCTTTAGAAACCTCCGGTTAGACCAATACGGGATTGGCATACTGCACCCGTCCAATTAAGTAGGCGGAGACATAGTTTTGGAAGACCGGTTTTCGCAAGGCAACACATGACAACAAATGCCCCCTCTGACACCAGAAGGTCTTTGCGCCCATTGACCCGGTTGCTCCCGTACCTGTTGAAGCACAAAGGCATGGTACTAGCCGCACTCGCTGCTCTCTTCTCCGCCGCGATCATCACATTGGTTCTGCCCGCCGCCGTCCGGCGCATGATCGACTTTGGCTTTGGCGCTGATGATCCGGCGCTGGTCAACTCCTACTTCGCTGTGCTGATCGGGGTCGTGTGCGCCCTCGCCTGCGCCAGTTCTGTCCGGTACTTTCTTGTCATGTGGCTGGGAGAACGGGTCGTGGCCGAGGTCAGGGCCGATGTGTTTGCTCACATGACCCGGCTCAGCCCTTCATTTTACGACAGCGCAAAGTCGGGCGAAATCCTGTCCCGGCTGACTGCAGACACAACCCAGATCAAAGCAGCCTTTGGCGCAAGCGCATCCCTGGCAATGCGGAACACAATCATGTTCACCGGCGCCTCGGTGATGATGGTGGTAACCAGTCCGCGCTTGTCGGTCATTGTGCTCGCGGCGATCCCGGTCATCCTCATCCCGATCATCGGGTTTGGCCGGAAGGTCAGAAAGCGCTCCCGTTTTGCGCAAGATATGCTGGCAGACGCCTCAGCCTATGCCGGGGAGATGCTCGGATCAGTTAGGACATTGCAAGCTTTTACGCACGAAAGCCGCAGCTCCGGAATTTACCGCTCTGCCGTGGAAATGGCGTTTACTGCAGCCCGCCAGGCCATCACCGCCCGCGCCGCATTGACGGGATTTGCCATCCTCGTCATTGGCTCTTCCATCGTTGCCGTTCTCTGGATTGGCGCGAGTGACGTATTTGCCGGACGCATGACCGGCGGTGAACTTAGCCAGTTCCTTCTGTATTCAATTCTTGCTGCGGGCTCATTGGCCGCATTGTCCGAAGTCTGGGGCGAGCTGTCACAGGCAGCTGGTGCTGCCGAACGTCTCTCCGAACTTCTGGAGATCAGCCCGGAAATCCGGGCCCCGCTCAATCCCGTTCCCCTTCCCGATACGTTACGGGGTGAAATACGCTTTGAAGATGTGTCGTTTGCTTATCAGGCGGCGGACAATCTCCCAGTGGTGCAGGATTTAGCCTTGACCATTGCTCCGGGTGAGAAAGTTGCGGTTGTTGGCCCCTCGGGCGCCGGCAAAAGCACGCTTTTTAGTCTGCTGATGCGCTTTTATGACCCGACATCTGGTGCCATTCGAATGAATGGCGTGGAGCTGCGTGACCTCGATCCGGACGAACTTCGGCGCAATATTGCGCTAGTGCCTCAAGACACCGCAGTATTCGGCGCCAGCATTGCGGAGAACATTGCCTATGGCCTTCCAGATGCAACACGTGAGGACATCATCAAAGCGGCCACAGCCGCCCTTGCCTCCCCTTTCATCGAAACGATGACAAATGGCTACGACACACTGGTTGGCGAACGTGGCATCACTTTGTCGGGCGGACAACGCCAACGAATTGCCATTGCCCGTGCCGTATTGAAACAGGCACCAGTATTGTTGCTGGACGAAGCAACCAGCGCCCTGGACGCTGAAAGCGAACAACTTGTCCAACAGGCATTGGATCAGTTGATGGAAGGGCGGACAACCCTGATCATCGCACACCGGCTGGCTACGGTGCTGAAAGCAGACCGGATCGTTGTGATGGACGAAGGACGGATCGTTGAGACAGGCACCCATCAACAGTTGAGTGCAGCCGGAGGTCTTTACGCCAAACTTGCGGACTTGCAGTTTGGAAATGGAAAAGAGGCGGAAGCCGTCTAGCTTCCACCCCTTTTCATTCTGATCCAGTCAACGGGGTATAATCAGTCGTCTTCTGGAACGGTCACGGTGTAATTCAACGGCATCCGGCCACCGTCAGCAAAAATTGTCTGACCCGTGACGTAACCGGCATCTTCAGAAGCAAGGAAGGCCGCCACACCTGCAATTTCTGATGGCTCCCCGATACGCAGCATCGGCGTGCGGGACATGATCCGGTTTTTCGCAGCCGGGTCGCTGTTCACAGAGGCAAGCATCTCGGTCATGATCGAGCCGGGCCCGATCGCATTGACGCGGATGCCATACTTCGCAAGAGACAGAGCCGTCGTTTTGGTCAGCTGTGTCATCCCGCCTTTGGAGACGCAATATGGGATCTGGTTCGGGATCGCGACCACAGAGTTGATCGATGACATGTTGATTATACAGCCTGGATCACCGCCATTGTCGACCTTTTCAACCATGTGCCGGGCAACAGCCTGCGAACACAGGAAGGCCCCTTTCAGGTTGATCGACAGGACCTTGTCAAAGTCGTCTTCTTCCAGGTCAAGGAATTCGGCGCCGACAACAATGCCGGCATTGTTGACCAGAACATCAATGTCGCCATAGGCGTTCAGCGTTTCGGCAACCATGTTGCGGACGTCCAGCCGCTCCGCAACATTGCAATGGATGTACATGGCAGTGCCGAGGCCACTGAGATCTTCAACAGCCGCTTCGCCAGCCTCATCATCAACGTCGGCAATCACAACCTTTGCGCCGTCCATGACAAAACGCTTGGCAACAGCAAAACCGATACCTCGGGCTGCGCCAGTTACGATGGCGACTTTATTTTCTAAAGACACGGAAAACCTCACGGCTGTGCTAACAAAACACCGCCGCAAATGCGACGGGCCGCTTCGCGGCGGCCCGACCATAAGTCCGAAAATGACGTCTGTCGATGCCTCTGGCACACCTCCAGTTGCGTCACCTTTCCCGCTTATGCGGAAATCCCATGCGATTTCAGCGCATCGGTGATTTCATCAAGGATCGCCGGGTCATCAATCGTCGCCGGCATCTTGTACTCTTCGCCGTCGGCGATCTGACGCATCGTCCCGCGCAGGATCTTGCCAGACCGCGTCTTTGGCAATCGGTCAACCGTGATGGCGATCTTGAAGGCCGCAACAGGGCCGATTTTTTCGCGCACCAGCTTGATCAGTTCTTTTTCGATATCCGCATGCTCGCGATCGACACCGGCTTTCAGAACAACAAAGCCGCACGGCAACTGACCTTTCAGTTTGTCGGCTATCCCGATCACCGCACATTCAGCAACATCCTGATGGGTGGCAAGCACTTCTTCCATGCCGCCAGTCGATAAGCGGTGCCCAGCAACGTTGATGATGTCGTCAGTCCGCGCCATGATTGACAGATACCCGTCATCATCAATCACACCAGCATCCGCAGTCTTGTAGTACCCTGGGAATTCGGCCAGATACGCATCAAAGAAACGCTTGTCCGCATTCCAAAGGGTTGGCAGAGCGCCCGGAGGCAACGGCAGCTTTACAACGATGTTGCCGAGGGTGTTTGCTTCCAGAGGGTGTCCCGCATCATCCAGGATCTGGACGTCATATCCGGGCATGGGAACGGTGGGTGAGCCCGGCTTGACCGGAAGCGCCCCGAGCCCGAGCGGGTTGCCAACGATGCACCAACCCGTCTCTGTCTGCCACCAGTGGTCAATGACAGGCACCTGCAACTGATCAATCGCCCAGTTCACCGTCTCCGGATCGGCGCGCTCTCCTGCAAGGAACAAAGAGCGGTAGGTCGACAGATCGTATTTCTTGATCAGCTCACCGTTCGGGTCTTCCTTACGAATCGCGCGGAACGCAGTTGGTGCTGTGAAAAGTGACGCGACGCTGTGTTCAGAGATCACACGCCAGAAGGTACCTGCATCCGGCGTTCCCACAGGTTTGCCTTCAAAAACAATCGTGGTGCAGCCGTGAAGAAGCGGTGCGTACGCGATGTAACTGTGGCCGACGACCCACCCCACGTCTGACGCTGCCCAGAAAACTTCGCCGGGCTGAATGTCATAGAGGTTCGACATGGACCACTTGAGCGCGACCATATGACCGCCATTGTCACGGACGACACCCTTCGGCTGCCCGGTGGTGCCTGAAGTGTAGAGAATATAGAGCGGATCGGTCGCCTTGACCGGCACCGGCGGCACACGGCGGCCAGCGGCAACCGCATCTTCCATCAGCTTGCCAAGATCATGGTCCCTGCCCTCTACCAGCGAAGCAATCTCTGCCTCACGTTGATAAACGAACACACTGTCCGGCTTGTGTGTGGACAGCCCGATAGCGTCGTCGATCAGCGGCTTGTAGGAAATGACCCTTCCCGGCTCGATCCCGCAGGACGCTGCGATAATCGTTTTCGGGGTCGCATCATTGATCCGGGTGGCAAGTTCATTGGCCGCAAAGCCACCAAACACCACAGAGTGGATCACGCCGAGACGCGCGCACGCCAGCATCGCCATGACAGCTTGCGGGATCATCGGCATGTAGATGATTGCCCGATCTCCCTTCTCTAGTCCGTTGTCCTGAAGAACAGCCGCCAACGCCTCGACCTCTTCGAGCAGCTCAGCGTAGGTGTAGGTTGCTTTAGCTCCAGTGATCGGGCTGTCGTAGATCAGCGCCGGCTGGCCGGGTCGGCCGCGCTCTACATGACGGTCCAGGCAATTGTAGCAGGTGTTGCATTCCCAATCCGGAAACCAGCGGCCAAATTGACCTTGATCGGGATCGAAGACCTTGTCTGTCGTGCTAATCCAGTCAATCTCGGAAGCGGCATTTTTCCAAAACCCCATCGGATCGGAATGCCAGCCTTGATAAACGTCATGATACCGGCTTGCCATCGTCTTCCTCCCAAACAGCAGCACTCATCGATTTTCGCGAGTGTGTTGCAAGTATGGTTTGAAAAGCAAGTGTCACTGACTTAGCAATTCGATGAGCGGACCTTTACGTAATCCCTCCGTCGTGCTTGTTTGCAGCGCCTTTTCCCACGTCATAACAGTGATTTTTGATGCTTCTCATCACCGACCCCTGGTTCTATGCAGCTGCTGTCCCTGCCGTCATCTGCGTTGGCTTGTCAAAGGGAGGGTTCGGTGGAACGTTCGCCATGCTTGGGGTTCCCATCATGTCGTTGGTGATTTCGCCGCTTCAGGCAGCCGGGATCATGTTGCCGATCCTGCTGGTGATGGATGCCGTTGCGTTGATGGCATACAAAGGCAAAGCAGATCGGCGCAGCCTGGCTATTTTGCTTCCGGCAGCAATGGTCGGGATCGGGATCGGCTGGGGCACGGCTGCCTACGTGAATGATACATTCGTCACGCTGATGATCGGGGTGATCTCGCTGGCGTTTGTCGCCGACTATGTTTTCAAACGCAGAAAAGAGGCCGCAGCCCTTGGCCACAACATACCGAAAGGGTCTTTCTGGGGAGCAGTCGCGGGATTTACCAGTTTCATCAGTCACACCGGTGGCCCGCCATTTCAGATGTATACGCTGCCTCTGAAACTCGCACCGATGCTGTTTGCAGGGACGGCAGTGATCTTCTTTGCCACCGTGAACGCGGTAAAGGTCATTCCCTATTTCTTTCTGGGGCAATTTGATACGACGAACCTCACGACATCGGCGGTGCTGTTCCCGGTTGCACTTGTTGCCACGCTGGCCGGTGTGCGGCTTGTCCGCATCATCAAGGCAGAAACGTTCTACACCATCATCTATGTCGTCATGGGCCTAATCGGCGCAAAACTGACCTACGATGGTCTCACCGGACTGCTTGCCTGACCGAAGTACCACAAACGTCCTTTGTTGCATTGCTCCCAAAGACTTTTCCGGCTTTGATACCGGGCAAAGACGATTGGGAGGAAAATCATGGACGCGACAGTTAGCCCCTTTGCCAAAGGACTGGACAAGACTGACGCTAACTATGCAGCGCTGAGCCCGCTAAGCTTCTTGGCGCGGGCCGCAGATGTGTTTCCAGATCACACCGCGATCATTCATGGCAAACAGCGGACAGATTATCGGACATTCTACAAGCGCTCGAAACAACTGGCATCCGCACTGAGCAAACACGGCATTGGTAAGGAAGACACCGTCAGCGTAATGCTATCGAATGTCCCGCCAATGCTTGAGGCTCACTATGGTGTGCCGATGACGAAAGCTGTCTTGCACTCCCTCAACACACGGCTTGATGCAGCGATCATTGCGTTCCAGCTCGATCACGCCAACTGCAAGGTGCTGATTACGGATCGCGAATATGCGCCCGTGATCAAGGAAGCCCTCCAACTGGCCACCGTCAAACCGACCGTGATCGATTATTCAGACCCCGAATTCCCGCAGGATGGCGAGCGTTTGGGGTCACTGGATTATGAAGATTTCCTTCAATCCGGGGATCCGGATTTCAGCTGGTCCCTCCCCGATGATGAATGGGATGCCATCACGCTGAACTACACATCCGGCACCACAGGAAATCCCAAAGGTGTCGTGTACCACCACCGCGGCGCTTATCTGCTGGCCCAAGCAAACGTGATCACCGCTTCGATGGCCAAGCATCCTGTCTATCTTTGGACATTGCCCATGTTCCATTGCAATGGCTGGTGCTTTCCCTGGTCCCTATCCGTTGTCGCCGGAACGCATGTGTGTTTGCGCTGGGTCCGGCCAAAAGCCATGTGGGATCTGATCGCAGATGAAGGCGTGACCCACCTGTGCGGTGCACCGATTATCATGTCGACACTGCTCAATGCTGGCGATGACAAGCGGGATCTGGACCGGGAGGTCGAGTTCTTCACCGCCGCAGCGCCGCCGCCGGAAAGCGTTCTGGCAGCGATGAAAACCGCTGGGTTCAACGTGACCCATCTCTATGGATTGACCGAGGTCTACGGCCCAGCGGTGGTCAATGACTGGAAGGGTGAATGGGATTCGCTGCCTCTGGAACAACAAGCTCAAAAGAAAGCGCGGCAAGGTGTTCGCTACGTTGCGCTGGAAGATCTGACGGTTCTCAACCCGGAGACCATGGAATCGGTTCCCGCCGATGGGCAGACCATTGGGGAGGTAATGTTCCGCGGCAATGTCGTGATGAAAGGGTATCTGAAAAACCCGGAGGCGACGGATGAAGCCTTTAAGGGGGGCTGGTTCCATTCCGGCGATCTCGGTGTGATGCACCCGGACGGCTATATTCAATTGAAGGACCGGTCCAAGGACATCATTATTTCAGGCGGGGAAAACATCTCCTCCATCGAGGTCGAAGATGTCCTTTACAAACACCCGGACGTTCAGGCCGCGGCAGTCGTTGCCCGTCCGGACGAAAAATGGGGCGAGACCCCTTGCGCCTTCGTTGAGCTGAAGCCTGGTTCGGATACAACGGAGACCGAGCTGATGGCCTTCTGCAAAGAACATCTGGCAAGCTTCAAATCTCCGAAGACGATTGTCTTCTGCGACCTGCCTAAAACATCGACCGGGAAAATCCAGAAGTTTGCCCTCCGGGAACAAGCCAAAGCCCTCTAAGAAGTTCATCTCCATGAATAAAAAACGCCGCGCAGATGGCGCGGCGTTGAATTTCCCAAAGTCCGTGCGATCAGTGGATCGTCACATCTTTTCGTATTCGCTCAATCTCATCCTTGATCTTGAGTTTTTGCCGTTTCATGTCAGCCAATTTCAGGGAGTCCGTACTCGGATGTAACAGAGCGTCTTCGATCTTGCGTTCCATTTCCGCATGGCGGCGCTCAAGTTCTGCGAGATGTGACTGCATTGACATGGATAAACCTCCTGTCTGTTGGCTCAACGAAAGCATCGTGCCACACATTTTCAGGCGTTGTCGATTGCAGATTCTGCATACCGGGACCATTTTGCCGTCGTAGAATGGGTTCTCGCCACTATCCTTTAGAATTCCTAAATTCCGGCACATACTTAAGACACTAAAAACTATCGGTTTTTGATCATGACAGATTTGCCATCTCATAAATTACGGCACACAGGAAAAAGTAGTTCCAAGGGCCCGGGGCCAATCCTTCGGTGAATAAACAGCAAAAACTTATGCTGTCTTGCCCGTACACCCAAAAATGGACTAGGACTAGGAACCGGTTCTGGGGGATTGAAGGCACGAATGGATACTGAGGCTTTGCGGGTGGAGCTTGCGCAGCTCCGTCAGGAACACAGGGATCTCGACGTCGCCGTAGAGGCATTGGCGGCAACGTCCAATCACGACGCTCTTCAATTGCAGCGCTTGAAGAAAAAGAAACTGTTGATCAAGGACCGGATCATGGTTTTGGAAGATCAGCTGCGCCCCGACATTATTGCGTGATCTCGACCCGTCAGTGCCAAACAGCCCTGCGTGACAGAGCTCCCTGATGTTTCGTCTGCATTGATGCTTGCGAAGCAGCGCTCCGTGCCTATACTCCGCGGCTCTTCCGGCCTCCCACAACACTTGGAGTAGAGAATGGCGCAGGCAGACGTTGCAATTATTATGGGCAGTCAGTCCGACTGGCCGACCATGAAACACGCTGCCGATACGCTTGCCGAGCTTGGCATCTCCTTCGAAGCGCGCATTGTTTCCGCGCACCGGACGCCAGACCGCATGTATGAGTTTGCCAAGGGCGCCAAGGCCGAAGGTTTCAAGGTTATCATCGCTGGCGCCGGCGGTGCGGCTCACCTGCCCGGCATGACCGCAGCTTTAACACCTCTGCCCGTTTTCGGTGTTCCGGTTGAAAGCCGCGCGCTTTCCGGGGAGGATAGCCTCCTGTCGATCGTACAGATGCCCGGCGGCATCCCGGTTGGCACATTGGCAATCGGCAAGGCCGGAGCGACCAACGCAGCATTGTTGGCAGGCGCGGTCCTGGCCCTCAACAATTCTGATATCGAAGAAGCTCTCGACACGTACCGGGCCGGGCGTACTGCCGCAGTCGCAGAATACCCAGTCGACGACACCAATTAATCACCAGACGCAGGATAGGCCGCCATGAGCGCTTCCATTCGCCTTCAACCCGGTGACACGATCGGAATTCTTGGCGGCGGCCAGTTGGGCCGCATGCTGGCTCAGTCGGCTGCCAGCATGGGCCTCAAAACACACATTTTCTGTCCTGACCAGAACAGCCCTGCGTTTGATGTCAGCGCCCAACACACGATCGCAGCTTATGAGGACACAGCTGCGCTGGAAGCATTTGCGAACGCCGTGTCCGTTGTGACCTATGAGTTTGAAAATGTCCCCGGCCCAACCGCGCAGTATCTTACAAGCAAGGTCCCGGTTCGCCCTGGCGTGCGTGCTCTTGAAGTTTCCCAGGATCGCCTGTTTGAGAAAGAGTTTCTGAAAAATTCAGGTGTGGCGATTGCTGACTTTGCAGAAATCACCTCGCAAGCGGATGTCGAAACAGCCGTTCAAGACTTTGGCGGCCAAGGCGTCTTGAAAACCAGGCGGTTCGGATATGACGGTAAAGGCCAGACCATGATCCGTTTGCCTCAGGACATTGGCGGTGCATTCGAACGGATCGGCAACGCTCCTGCGGTTCTAGAAGCCCTCATTGGCTTTGACTGTGAAGTCTCGGTGATCGTCGCACGAGACTTGGACGGCAACAGTGCAAGTTATGACATTGCCCGAAACCATCACGAAAACCACATTCTGAAGACATCAACGGTTCCGGCTGGCGTTTCTAAGCAAACGCTGACGGCAGCCCGGCAAATGGCCGAACGGATCGTTTCAAGTCTCGACTATGTTGGCGTGATGGGGGTTGAGATGTTCCTTGTTCGCAACGGCGATACCGAAGAGCTTTTGGTCAACGAGATCGCGCCGCGCGTTCACAATTCGGGTCATTGGACCCAGGACGCGTGTTTGACGTCCCAGTTTGATCAACACATTCGTGCGGTTGCCGGTTGGCCGCTCGGTCCGGCAGACCGGCATTCTGATGCCGTCATGGAAAATCTTATCGGGCGCGATGCAGAAGACTGGCACGCCATCCTGAAAGATCCGGCGGCTCAACTGCACCTTTATGGCAAGGCCGAAATCAGGGATGGCCGCAAGATGGGGCATGTGAACCGGATCTCTCCAAAGACCCGCTGATCAATTGCGCTGAAGCAATCCGAGTCTTTCCCTGTGGGCAAAGCGGACGTTGGACAAGATCGCGACCGACAAGAGACCGCCAGCAAGACCGCACCAGACGCCGACACCGCCCCAGCCGGCCAAAAATCCGAGGCCAAGCGAGAGGCTGATCCCGACGATCCAGTAGCCGAAAAGGGCATAAAATAGCGGGATCGTGGTGTCGCCCAGGCCACGCAGGTTGTTGACGCCTATGATCTGACCGCCGTCGGCCAGCTGGAAGAGTGCCGCAACGAGAAGGAACGACACGCCGTAGGCAAGCACCTCTTGCGACTGCGGGTCGCTGAGGTCCAGATAAAACCCGACAAGCGTCTCCGGCACGGTCCAGAACAATACCGCAAACGCCCCCATAAAGGTCATCGTCACGCCGAGCGCCGTCCACCCGGCACGGCCAACACCTTCTTTGTCGCCGCGCCCATCAGCCAAGCTCACCCGGGTCATTGCAGCAACAGACAAGCCAACTGGGACCATGAACGTCAGGGAAGCGATCTGCAACGCGATGCCATGACCGGCAAGCGGTATTGTACCCAGCCATCCGATCATGATTGCAGATGCAGTGAACAATGATCCTTCAGCCACAATCGTGACCGCGATTGGCGTTCCCAACCGAACGATCTGGAAGAAAACGGGCCAGTCCGACCGCCAAATTCGGCCGAGGATGTGATACCGCCGCAGCCTCGGATGATAGAGCGCGTAAAAGAGTAGAAACAGGAACGTTGTCGTTGCGCTGAAAACGGAGGCAATACCCGCACCTATCAATTCCAAACGCGGAAAGCCGAACTCTCCAAAGATCAGAACATAATCAAGGGCCGCATTGACCAAGGCTCCGGCAATCGTTGCCCACAGGACGACTTGTGTACGTTCCATCACGGTCAAGAAGCCGCGAACAGCCATGATCAGAAGCGCCGGCAACATGGTCCATTGCAAGACGCCCATATAAATGCCAGCGAGCCGGGCAAGTTCCGGATCCTGACCGAAGAGCAGGAGCAATTCTTCAGTAAAAAAAAGAAGCACCCAGATCGGCAGGCAGTACAAAACCGAAACCCAAAATCCCATCCGGACCGCGCGGCGAAGATCCCGCGGTTGCCTCCGCCCCCGGGCACGGGCTGCGAGGGGAATCACCGCCTGAAGGAGCCCCATGCCGAAAAACCAGAGCAGCATGTAAATATTGAATGCCAATACCGACGCGGCCAGCTCTTCGGCGCCCAAACGGCCGATCATCAATACATCGGTTGTGTTGATAGCCATTTGCGCCAACTGCGCACCGGCCAAGGGCAACCCAAGCGAAAGGGTTGGCAGAATATCGCTCTGCCACAAGGATTGTTTTGTCGTCGAATCAGGAGCCCCTGCAGCGCGCTGCGCCATTCGTCACTCCAAAGTATGGGCGGGAATTGAAAAACCACCTCTACTCGTCTAACTCACCGGTGTCCACCACGTTTCCGCCCTTGCCGGGGCGCTTGGAAATGACCAAATCACGGATTTGAGCCATTTCTTTTTCAAATCACTGTGGACTCAATCCCCGGCCTCTGGTAAACACCCGGCTCAAAGTGAGCGACGCGTCAGCGGCGATCCGGTTTCTGTACACTAGTGGATGCACTCTTGCGTTGACTGCATGTTGTTCAGAGCAGTCTCAAGATCGTTTGACGAAACCTCGCTTCAATCATGGTCTTAATTCGCTGCGGAATTGACCGTAGCATATTAAAAACGGGAAAAAACGCGTGCAGGTTCTGGTTCGCGACAACAATGTCGATCAAGCGCTGAAGGCGCTCAAGAAAAAGATGCAGCGCGAAGGCATCTTCCGTGAAATGAAGCTTCGCGGTCACTTCGAAAAGCCGTCTGAGAAAAAAGCGCGCGAGAAAGCTGAAGCTATCCGCCGCGCACGCAAGCTGGCTCGCAAGCGGGCGCAGCGCGAAGGTCTTCTGCCGGGCAAATCCGCTCGCCGCTAATACCGGCTTGAGCGTGCTGCTGGCAGCAAGCTTTCTGCACATGATATCTGCCGAGAGGCCGGCCGTGAGATCGGTCGGCTTTTTGGCGTTTGTCGGGGATACCCGCTCCGCCGTGGATGGCAGCGGACTTAAAAGCCATATTACCGCCTAATTGGAGGCAGATTAACGGCATGTCCATTGGCTTCACTGAAATGAGTTCCATGCGCCGGATCAGAAGATTTCTGCCACACGCCGCCCTTTTGGGGATGGTTACGCTCTTGGGCGCCTGCCAGGGCAGTGGAGTGTATCAAGGCGTGCCGGTGAACTCGTCTGCCGGGTCTTCGACGAACATTGCCTCCCTGACATCTGTGATTGAAGCCAATCCGTCCGATGCCAACGCTTACAGCACACGTGGCATTGCCTACGGCCAGGCGGGGAAACTCGATAACGCGATCGAAGATTTCAATCGCGCCCTACAGCTTAATCCGCAGTCCTACCAGACCTATGCCAACCGCGCTCTGGTGTACCGCCGGATGGGCCAGAACGATCTGGCCATTTCCGACTACACGCGGGCGATCAACATCAAGCCGGACTATGACGTCGCTTATGTCGGCCGCGGGAACATCTACCGTCAGCAGGGCAACTTTACAGCGGCTTTGAACGACTTCAACTCCGTGATTTCACGAGACAGCAGTGATGCTCGAGCGTTCTATAACCGCGGGCTAATCTATCAGGCACAGAACCAGAACCCGCGCGCCATCGAAGATTTCGCAACAGCGATCGGCCTTAACCCGAAAGCCAGCGCGCCTTACATTGCCCGGGGCATTTCCTATCTCGCTGTCAACGATCCGAATGCAGCGTTCTCTGACTTGTCCATGGCGGTCAATCTGGACCGCGATTCGTCCGTTGCCTGGGCAAACCGGGGGCTTGCCTTGGAGATGCTTGATAAGCCAAAGGATGCGCGGCGCAATTTCACCCGGGCCATGACCCTTGACAATTCGAACCAGGTCGCGCGGGACGGACTCCGTCGGGTTGGCGGCGCATAACCGGCCGACGCATCTTAGCTCCTATCTGATTGACCGGTCTCAAGGCGATCAATTGCAGAAACAATAGAGTGCCACCGTCTCCAATAGAATTCGGAGCGGTCAATGGCTATCGCAAAACGTATCGTGATTCTGGACGGGCACCCGGACCCTGCCCCCAACCATCTGTGCCACGCCCTTTCGGAAAGCTATCGAAACGGCGCTGTCGAAGCTGGTCACGATGCAACGTTAATTCGGATCGCCGATCTGGATTTCCCGATCCTCCAGACACCGTCCGACTTTCAAAAACAGCCGACACCAGTCCCCTTGCATCCTGCTAGAGACCTCCTCCTGGCTGCGGACCATGTTGTGCTGGTTTATCCCCTGTGGCTCGGCACGTTGCCAGCCTACACGAAAGCCTTCCTGGAGCAGATATTCCATTACGACACCGCCTTTGAGAGCGGTGCGGATGACGCTTGGCCTAAAGGGAAAATGAAAGGAAAGTCGGCACGAATTGTCGTGACGATGGGGATGCCCTCGCTCTTCTACCGCCTGTGGTACCGGGCCCATAGTTTGAAAAGCCTGGAGCGTAATATCTTTCGCTTCATCGGATTTTCGCACGTCAGGTCAACGCTATTCGGAATGGTTGAAGCTGCAGACGACACCAAAATCTCGAGCTGGAAACGAAAAATGAGGACCCTCGGACAAAAAGCTGCCTAGGGTATTTTGGAGTTCAAAACTCGCAGAAAGCGTCGAACGTGACACGCTCTCCGCCGGTTGGGTGATGCAAGGTCAAACTTTCTGCATGCAAGCGCAAACGCGGCGAAACTGAAAGCGCATCGCCAGTCGCATAAAACCGGTCACCAACAATCGGATGGCCGAGTGACAGCATGTGAACACGCAGCTGATGAGATCGGCCTGTAAACGGGAAAAGCCGAACACGCGTGGTCCGCTCGTTCCGCGCAATCACCTGCCATCTGGTCAAAGCCGGCTTGCCGTGTTCAAAGCTCACCATTTGCTTTGGGCGGTTCGGCCAGTCACAGATAAGCGGCAGATCGATTTCTCCAGCATCCTTCTCAATCTGACCCCAGACCTCTGCCACGTAGGTCTTTTCCGTTTTTCGCCGCTCAAACTGAAGACCAAGGTGTCGGTGAGCCTGAGCATTCATGGCCAGCACCATGACACCGGAGGTATCCATATCCAGCCGATGGACGATCCGCGCCTCTGCATAGGTTTGCTGCGCGCGGGCCTCGATGCAATCAGAATGCTCCAGGGCCTTACCTGGGACACTCAGCAGTCCGCTTGGCTTATCAACCACCAAAAGATCCGCATCCACGTGGAGAACGGTCAAAAACGGCTCTCTCGGCGGATCGTAGACAAAAGAAGCTGGGGCGGATTGGTTCATGCCCGGCTTATAACGGGTTTTGCCAAAAACAAAAGGCGCGGCAAGTGCCGCGCCTTTCAGACCCCAAACCAGGTGGAACCGATCAAAGTGCTTTGACGATTTCCTCGGTCATTTTCTTGGCATCGCCGAACAGCATCATCGTGCGGTCGTTGAAGAAGAGCTCGTTCTGAATGCCCGCATAACCGGAGGCCATGCCGCGCTTGACGAAGAGGACGGTGCCCGCCTTGTCAACATCCAGGATCGGCATGCCGTAAATCGGCGATTGCGGATCATCGCGAGCAGCCGGGTTGGTCACATCGTTCGCCCCGATCACATAGACAACATCTGCCTGCGCAAATTCGGAGTTGATGTCTTCCAACTCGAACACTTCATCATACGGAACGTTCGCTTCGGCAAGAAGGACGTTCATGTGACCTGGCATGCGGCCCGCGACAGGGTGGATGGCGTATTTGACTTCAACGCCCTCCTCCTTGAGCTGATCCGCCAACTCGCGCAGCGAGTGCTGCGCCTGAGCCACGGCCATACCGTAACCTGGAACAATGATCACCTTGGACGCGTTCTTCATGATGAAGGCTGCATCGTCCGCAGCACCCTGCTTGACAGGACGCTCTTCGCCGCCATCACCGCCAGCGGCAGCTGTTTCGCCGCCGAAGCCGCCAAGAATAACGGAGATGAACGACCGGTTCATGCCCTTACACATGATGTAGGACAGGATCGCACCTGAAGATCCGACCAACGCACCGGTGATGATCAGCGCCATGTTCGACACTGTGAAACCAATGCCGGCTGCGGCCCATCCGGAATAGGAGTTCAGCATGGACACCACCACTGGCATGTCCGCACCGCCGATCGGGATAATGATCAGGACACCGAAGATGAACGCTACGATCACCAAGGCCCAGAAGACCGTCATGCTTTCCGAGCCGACCAGAATGATCGTCAGAACCACCATTCCAACTGCCAGCGCGATGTTGATGGCATGGCGCATCGGCAGCATGATCGGCTTGCCGGACATGCGGCCGTCGAGCTTCAAGAAGGCGATCACCGAGCCGGTGAAGGTGATCGCACCGATTGCAGCGCCAATGGACGCTTCAACCATGGCCGAGGTGTAGATCTGACCCGGCGCGCCGATCCCGAATGCGCCGGGCGCATAGAGCGCACTGGCCGCAACGAACACCGCCGCAAGACCAACCAGCGAGTGAAAGGCTGCCACAAGCTGCGGCATGGCCGTCATCGGGATACGCTGCGCGATGTAGGCACCGAGGCCGCCACCGACACCGACACCGATCACGATCAGGAAGAACGATCCAGCGGTCAGGCCCGTTGCGAACAACGTCGTCAGAACCGCGATGGCCATCCCGACCATGCCGTAAGTGTTGCCCTGACGGGAGGTCTCCGGGCTGGACAGGCCGCGAAGGGCCATGATGAACAAGACTGCGGATATGAGGTAGAGAACCGCCGTAAGATTAGCTGACATGGGTTCGGCCTCCTATCGCTGCTTTTTCTTGTACATAGCGAGCATTCGGCTGGTCACGAGGAACCCGCCAAATATGTTCACGCTAGCAAGGACAAGGGCCAGGAACCCAAAGACCCGCGCCATGTAGGCGCCATCGCTTTGGGTCAAGTCAACACCAACTGCCAGCAATGCACCGACGACGATAACCGATGAAATCGCGTTGGTTACCGCCATAAGCGGCGTGTGCAGAGCCGGTGTCACCGACCAAACCACATAATATCCGACAAAGATCGCCAGGACGAATACCGAAAACAGAAACACAAACGGTTCGATTGCACTCGTTGATGCTGCTTGAACGGCAACATCGGCAGCTCCGCCTGCGATCTGGTCCACATAACTTTGCGCTGCCGTTGCAGCTTCCTGCGCATTGGACGCGGCTTCCCTGGCTGCTTCCGCGGCCGCTTCTGCGCGTTCCAAGGCTTCGGTTTGAGACAAGTCGCTCATCACTCTCCCCCTTAGCTTTCCGCAGGAGCGAAGGCGGGATGAACCACCTTGCCATCGCGGGTCAATACGGTCGCCTGCAGCAGCTCGTCCTCGAAATCAGGTTTCAAGGCCTTGGCTTCCTTGTCGATCATGGTCTCAAGGAATGCGATCAGGTTCTTGGCGTAAAGGGCGGAGGCGGACGCACCGATGCGACCTGCCATGTTCAGGTGACCGACCACCTTCACGCCCGCGACCGTTGCCACCTTGCCGGGTTTGGCGCCTTCCACGTTACCGCCGCGCTCAACAGCAAGATCAACGACGACAGCGCCAGGACGCATGCTCTCCAGCATCGCCTTGCTGACCAACTGCGGCGCCGGACGCCCAGGGATCAACGCTGTGGTGATCACGATGTCCTGCTTGGCGATATGAGACGCAACGAGTTCAGCCTGCTTCTTCTGGTACTCTTCGGACATCTGCTTCGCATATCCGCCAGCAGTTTCCGCCTGCTTGAACTCTTCGTCTTCAACGGCAACAAACTTTGCGCCGAGAGATTCAACTTGTTCCTTGGCAGCTGGCCGCACATCTGTTGCAGTGACGACCGCACCCAGGCGCCGCGCGGTCGCAATCGCCTGAAGACCAGCAACGCCAGCACCCATGACGAAGACACGCGCCGCTGGAACAGTTCCTGCTGCGGTCATCATCATCGGCATGGCGCGATCATACTCGGCCGCTCCTTCAACGACGGCTTGATAACCTGCCAGGTTGGCTTGGGAGGAAAGGACGTCCATGACCTGCGCACGGGTTATGCGTGGCATGAATTCCATTGCGAAGGCGGTGATACCGGCTTTCGCCATGGCCTCCACATCCTTCTCGTTGCCATAAGGATCCATCGACGCCAGAACGAGCGCGCCTTTCTTCATGGCTCCGAGCTCATCTGCGGAAGGGCGGCGGACTTTCAACACCACGTCGGCGTCGCCAACCGTTGATGCATAGTCGGCCGCGACTTCCGCGCCAGCGTCTTTGTAATCCTGGTCGGGAATACGCGAAAGCTTGCCGGCGTCCTTCTCAACAACCACGGTTGCGCCGAAGCCGATCAGTTTCTTGATCGTGTCAGGCGTGGCGGACACACGTGTTTCAACCGCGTCGGTTTCGCGCGGTACAGCAATTTTCATATACCCCTCCCCAGGATTTGCGGCCCCGGGATCCGGGGCCAGAGCGTATGTCAGGTAAGGCTTAGACCAGCAGGATGCACAGAACGCCGGTCAGAGCAAATACGACTGTTGGCGGGACCCATCCCTTTTCGCCCAGCGCCATGCCGATGCCAGAGGCCACAAGCGTCGCGATGAGCATCAACCAACCGAAGACAACAGCAGAGGTGCCACCGAAGGCAAACAGGATCAGGCAAAGAACAATGTTCAAAACCGCGACGGTGCCGATCTTGGAGAAGTTGATGAACCCCTCGTAAGTGCTCTCGTGCGTTTCGTAGTCCATTGCCGGTGCAGTTTCGTCAGACATAAAGTCCCCCAAATAAATTCCTCATTCAGTGGTCTTCCTTACAATAAACCCTTGCCGCTCGGCAATCTTTTGCATTGCAAATTCGAAGGAAGCATAGCAGCAATTCCGTTTACGTAAACGGGATATATATCCGACTTTCGAGTTAAACCTGCCGGCTAAAGGTGATAGGGACCACGCCTAAGCAGCCCGTCCAGGCTCAAGAAGGCCCGCAGCTTCAAGCGCAGTTTCCTGCCGATTGCGAACTGTACTCGCTTCAAATCCGTCAATTTGCTCATTGAACAGTTGAAAGAAATTCAACTCTGCCCGCAGGTGCAAAAAGACACCACCCAGGCCGATTGCGGCCCTATCCATGAAAACGAACTCCTGCGGCACTGTGACAGGGCCGAGTTCTTTCAGCGCAGAGTGCACCCTGAACGCTTCCTTCCGGCCGTATTCAGCCGCCGAAACGCCATCTGCGATCGACCGGACACGATCCGTGAGAAGCGGACCGTAAATAAAGCGGGCCCAGATGTTCAGGACCTCAATGACTTCCTTCTTCAGGTTTTGAAATCCCCAGCGTTCGTATGCGGCAACCACACGGTCATTATCCTCTTCCAAAAGCCCTTTGTAGAGTTCAACAACGCCCTCGACAAAAGCTTCAGGGAAGATCCGGATGCAGCCATAGTCCAGAAGGTTGATCCCGGAGGGCACGCCCTCTTCCTCAAACACCGTGTAATTGCCCAAATGTGGATCACCATGGATCACACCGTAATGGCTGAAAGGATGCCACCATGCGTGAAACATCGTCTTTGCCAACCGATTTCGATCCTCTTGATCATGCTCTTTGAAATCAAGTAATGGCCGCCCGTGCAGCCAGTTCATCGTCAAGAGCCGCTTAGTCGACAGATCCGGTACGACGTCGGGAACACGGATATGCGGCGCATCCTCGAGGATCTGCTTATATAGCCCGATGTGGCCGGCCTCGCGGCCATAGTCGAGCTCCTCGCGAACGCGGGCACTGATTTCTTTCGCTATCTCACTGGTATCAATTGCCGGCTTCATACGCCGGTGTAGTGAAAACAGCATTTGCAGTTGCTTGAGATCAGCCTCCACTGCGGATGCCATATCCGGATACTGAAGTTTACAGGCCAGAACACGGCCGTCGTGTCCAGCAGCGCGATGCACTTGCCCAAGCGATGCGGCCGCAGCCGGTTCGCGCTCAAAACTTTCAAAACGTTTTTCCCAGCCAGCACCAAGCTCAGCCCGCATGCGCCGTTTGACAAACGCCCATCCCATAGGGGGCGCACTGGCCTGGAGCTTGGCAAGTTCGGTGGTGTATTCCGGTGGCAGTGCATCGGGTATAGTCGATAGAAGTTGCGCCACCTTCATCAGCGGACCTTTGAGCCCTCCCAAGGCAGCAGCCAGCTCGGAAGCGTTCTTCCCATTGTCGAGATCCATGCCCAGCAGTTTCGCGCCGGCAACTTTGGCAGCAATGCCGCCAACGTTCGTGCCCACACGTGCATATCGGCCCATACGTGCGCTAAAGCGGTTGCTTTCCCGATCCTTGTCCTGAGGCATGTGCCCAGATGCTCCTTACCGAACGAAACGTTTCTATTGACCGGTACATATAAAATTGCCCGCCAACTTCCAGTCCAGAGGCTCAGAAACGACGATCTGTCACATCACTCCAGCTTCAGAAGTGGAGAGTTCGGACAGCGCGCGCGCCAGTTCATCCCGCGCATTGGCCAAACCTTTGTATTGCAGCTGGTCCGGATCCAGCGCCATCAACTGCGTTCTGAGTTGCCCGGCCAACTGCCCCCGCTCTGGATGTCCCTCCAATGCGCGCAACGGATCATGATGGATTTTGATCGTGAAGATAATGTCCCCACTTCCCGGCAAACGGCGCAGAGTTTGCCGTTCAACTCTCAGGAAGAGGCGCGACAGGGCCGGCTCGCCATCCCGCATATCGATGCGATGGGGCTTTGGATTGTAGAGCTCATCATCCGGGTAAATCGACCAGTTGAAGCGGCACACAAATTGGCCCACCTTCAGGTTCTCGAAGAGGCGAGCGACCATTAGGCCCATGCGCGCGCCGTTAAAACCCGGGACCGTCTCGTGAATTGCACTCATGGATTTCGAGAACTTCTCGGCCAATGACCAGGAAGATGGAAAACTCAGGCTGGCCGCCGCCAACCTGTAGCCGTCTGGCCCCTGACGCATCAGAACCAAGTCTTCTTGGACAAGGCGCGCGGCTGTCAGAAGGGCTGGCTCGTTGGAAAGGTCGACGACCGGCCCCCGATCCGCAATCACCACACGACCAGCCTCAAACTTGTGGGTCTTGCCGTGATACTGCTTCAGGTTTTCAACTATAAGCGCAAGCACTTCCCGCTGCGCCTCTTCCGTGCCGTCCTCAGCGCGGAAAACAGCATCATGGCGCTCGGATACCAAACGGTCCTTCTCAGCCAGATGCGGAACAAGGAAAGCATCCGGCTCGAGCCATTCCCCTTCGTCGATCGGCTTTAGACCGACCGTGAATGGATGGCTGGAGCCGTCATAGGGAGTATGCTGAAACCGGAAATCTTCCTTGGACATCAAAGCAGACCGTTGCTCAGGCCTGATCCAGAGTTTCCAGCTCATCGATCAAACGTTCGATGACGGACAGACCTTTCTTCCAGAAATCAGGATCGGTTGCATCGAGACCAAATGGCTTCAACAGTTCGGAATGATGCTTGGTGCCTCCAGCTTTCAGGAGATCAAAATACTTCTCCTGAAACCCAGTCTCAGCTTCCTCGTAAACCGCATAAAGCGAGTTCACGAGGCAATCCCCGAAGGCGTAGGCATAGACATAAAACGGTGAGTGAATGAAATGCGGGATATAAGTCCAGAAAGTCTCATACCCTTCATTGAGCTTGATGGCCGGGCCAAGGCTCTCACCCTGCACTGACAGCCAGAGTTCTCCGATCTTGTCCGCGGTCAACTCACCATTGCGCCGCTCCGTGTGAACCTTCCGCTCAAAAGTGTAAAATGCGATTTGCCGGACGACCGTGTTGATCATGTCCTCTGCCTTAGAGGCAAGCATGACTTTTTTTGTTTTCGGGTCTTCCGCTTTCGCGAGGAGAGATTTGAAAGTCAGCATCTCTCCAAAAACACTCGCGGTTTCCGCAAGTGTCAGGGGCGTCGGCGCCATGAGCGGACCATTCGGACCGGCCAGCACCTGGTGAACGCCATGCCCGAGTTCATGAGCCAAGGTCATCACGTCCCGAACTTTGCCCTGGTAATTGACAAGAACATAGGGATGCGCGCTCGGCACCGTTGGATGGGCGAATGCACCTGGCGCCTTGCCGGACCGCGCAGGGGCATCGATCCAGCCTTTGTCGAAGAAGCGGCTCGCAATCTCCGCCATGTCCGGGGAGAAGGTGTTATAGGCAGAAAGCACGGTGTCCTTGGCTTCAACCCAAGGAATGATCCGCGTATCGGCATCGGGAAGCGGAGCGTTTCGATCCCAAGTGTTGAGTTGATCAACACCTAGCCATTGGGCCTTGAGTTTGTAGTACCGGTGCGAAAGGCGCGGATAAGCATCCCGGACCGAGGAGACCATTGCGTCGACCACTTCACGCTCGACACGATTGGCCAGGTGCCGGCTATCGGCGATATCTGAGAAGTTCCGCCACCGGTCGGAAATCTCCTTGTCCTTGGCCAAGGTGTTTGTGATCAGTGCGAAGGTGCTAAGGTTCTTGGAAAATGTTTCGGTGAGCGCCTTTGACGCTTCTTCCCGCTTTTCAGGTGAAGGGTCGGTCAACAGATTGAGCGTCTGCTCGACCGGAAGCTCTTCACCTGCAACGTTGAAGGTCAACCGCGCCATCGTCTCGTCGAACAGACGGTTCCAGGCACTGCTGCCGGTGACCGACTTTTCATGAAACAGCTGCTCGACCCGGTCTTCCAGCTGGTACGGCTTGTCCTTACGAAGATCTTCGATCCAAGGCCGGTAATGGGCGAGATGCGCATCCTCCAACGCAGCATCGACCGCAGCATCCTCAATCCGGTTCAGTTCCAGGCTGAAAAACAGCAAATGCGAGCTTGCCGTCGTGATTTGCTCTTGAACATCGCCATAGAACTTTTGCGCAGCCGCGTCTGTTGTGTTGCCTGCATAGACCAATCCGGCAAAAGAGATCAGGCGGCCCATGAGGTCTTCCAGATCTTCATATGCGCGGATGGCCGTCACCAAAGCCGCAACATTGTTTGCCGCCAAATCGGCAAGCCGCCCCTTGTAGGACGCCTCGAAAGTCTTTGCGCGATCGAGCGCTTCCTTTAGATCAGAGGTGACTTTGGGTGCGTCGACGGACGGATAGAGGTCCGTCAGATCCCAGACGGGGAGTTCGCCAAGCTCTGCTGTTCCTGAGGCGGCAGGCGCAAAATTTGGGCTCAAAAAGGGCATTTCATACTCCGGAAAACGGCGGAACGATTGGTTGCTCCGATGGGATACTTAGAGAATTTGTAGGCCCTAGCCACCTGTAGCTGCAATCGAAAAACAGCATCTTTTTTCAATTGGGCTGGAGAATTTGTTTACCGCTTTACGACCAGAATGGCCCGAAACGAGACACCTTGACGAGTTCGAAGGCACCTGATGCAAGCACTCAGCGGCAAAATTCTCATTGTTGACGACGATCCAATTCAGCGCCGGCTCCTGCAGGAAGCCGTGCACAAATTTGGTTACAGATCCAAAACTGCCGAAAACGGCGCGGAAGCTGTGCGGATCATGACCGGCCCAGAAGCCAGCGAAATCGATCTGATCATCCTCGATATGGTGATGCCGGAACTTGACGGCCTCGGCGTACTGGAGCGCCTTCGCACGGACAAGATTTCCACCCCCGTGATCGTTCAAACAGCTCATGGCGGCATCGACACGGTTGTTTCGGTGATGAATGCTGGAGCACAGGACTTTGCGGTAAAGCCGGTCGCACCTGAGCGGCTGAATGTCTCGATCCGCAACCTCCTGAAAACGTCCGCCCTGGAAGGTGAAATCACCCGAATCCAGAAGAAGGCTTCCGGGACCCTGACCTTTGCCGACATCATCACCCATTCGCCGGCAATGGAGAGGGTGATTAATCTGGGCAAGCGGGCTGCAGCCTCCAACATTCCCATCCTAATCGAAGGCGAGAGCGGTGTTGGCAAGGAAATGATCGCAAGCGCGATCCAAGGATCCAGTGACCGCAAGTCAAAACCGTTGATCACGGTCAACTGCGGTGCCATCCCCGACAATCTGGTGGAATCAATCCTTTTCGGCCACGAGAAAGGCGCTTTCACGGGCGCGGTCGACAAGCATGTCGGCAAATTCCAGGAAGCACATGGCGGCACCCTTTTTCTAGATGAAGTGGGTGAATTGCCACAAGATGTGCAGGTCAAGCTGCTCCGCGCCATACAGGAAAACGAGATTGATCCGATCGGCTCCCGCCGGCCGGTCAAAGTGGATTTCAGGCTTATCTCTGCAACGAATCGCAGGCTCATTGACCAAGTCAAAGACGGCGCGTTCCGTGAAGACCTTTATTACCGCCTGAACGTTTTCCCCATTTGGATCCCGCCATTGCGAGACCGTCGGGAAGACATCCCAGCCCTCGTCCGGCATTTCCTGGCACGCTTTGCGGCTGAAGAAGGTAAGCCCCAGGTGTCTGGTGTTGCCCAAGACGCATTGGCCATGCTGCAGGAGTACGCTTGGCACGGCAACATTCGGCAATTACAGAACACCGTCTTCCGGGCCGTTGTTCTGTGTGATGGAGCCCAGCTGACCATCGACGATTTTCCGCAAGTTGCGGCCGCAATCGAGCACCCTGGCAGCCAGTCCGGCGTTGTCCACCCAAGCGCTTCAGCCCCATTTGCCGCAGTTCTGCAAGAAACGGCTGCTAGTGCGCCGCCGCCACCTGCCCAACAAGGTGCGCCGACAGCAACGACCACCTCAACACCGGCCGGATTTGAAGGCTCAGCACCCTTTGGCTTCATGCGGAACCTCGACCCGGAAGGACATGTCAGAAAACTGACTGATATTGAGGAAGAGCTGATCAGGGCCGCCATCAAACACTATTCCGGGCGTATGACAGAAGTTGCCAAGCGGCTGGGCATTGGCCGCTCCACCCTCTATCGCAAGCTCAAAGAATACGGTTTGGACGATGGTGGCACGGATGCAGCTGCCTAATTTCCGGACACTTTAAGGCGCCCACTCGGATTTGGCCGATTTTTGGACACATTCGGGCGGTACGGGATCCCCTTGGGTTATTGCGCGCAATCCGTTGCGGATAACCGCCCAACAAGTTGCAATTTTACCACGATTTCTGCAGAACTGAGATTAGGGTAAAAACTTCTTAACCTGCGGCATGTAAAACTCGGGTTCTGCTGGGGAGCACGGGATGGGTGCAAGCCACCACAAAACGGCGGGATAGAAATTGCGTAAACGGTCTGTTGGTTTCGACGCCGTCGCCTGGATGAAACGCGCCGCGATTTCAGCGGCAGCGATCGTGGCGTTTGCCATGACATTTGCAGGCACGGTTCAAGCAGAAACCAGAACCTTGAAACTATATAACACGCATACCAAAGAGCGTGTTTCGATCACTTTCAAGAAGAACGGCCGGTATATTCCGTCCGGTCTGCGGGAAGCCAATCGGTTTCTGCGCGACTGGCGGCGCAACGAAATCACAAAAATTGATCCGGAACTGCTCGACCTTGTTTGGGAAGTCTACCAAAAGGTACGGGCCAGAGATTACATTCACGTTGTATCCAGCTACCGGTCGCCTGCAACGAACAACATGTTGCGCAAGCGCTCCAAGGGCGTTGCAAGAAACAGCCAGCACACGCTCGGCAAAGCCATGGATTTCTATATTCCTGGCGTGAACATCAGAAAGCTGCGTGAAACCGGCTTGCGCAAGCAAGTTGGCGGTGTCGGGTATTATCCGCGCTCGGGATCGCCATTTGTCCATCTGGATACAGGCAGCGTTCGCCATTGGCCGAAGATGAGCCGATCGCAGCTTGCCCGGGTGTTCCCGAACGGCAAGACTTTGCATATCCCCTCCGACGGCAAGCCGATGAAGGGCTACAAGATCGCCCTTGCAGAATCCAAATCAGGCCGGCGGAGT
This sequence comes from Roseibium sp., assembly GCF_965276855.1. Classification (GTDB taxonomy): domain Bacteria; phylum Pseudomonadota; class Alphaproteobacteria; order Rhizobiales; family Stappiaceae; genus Roseibium. The sequence goes on along the minus strand of NZ_OZ255700.1, from coordinate 3,225,607 downwards.
TCAACACGGCCGACCATTGTCGCATCAAACGACACATCTGCTGCTCGGAACATCAATGATCGGGACCAAGGCGCACGGACGCTTACGACCCGGAACCAGAGTGCCCGCAGCACACCAGCACCAACGCCTCCGGCAAATGTTACGCGTGAAGCGCCTGAGGGCGGTGGTAATTTGTTTGCCAGCCTGTTTGGTGGCGGCGAGCGCACTGGAAACTCCGATGCAACCCGGCCCGGCGCGGTTGGCGGTCGCCAGACGGCATCACAGGCTGAGACAGTCTCTCCGGTCATAGCCAATCCTCCTGTGCCTACTCGCAAGATCGTCGACGCGCCTGAGGAGGCTCCAGTCATTGCAGTGGCAAGTGCAGCTCCAGAGTTGAAGCCAATCGACGAACAGCCGATTCAAATTGCAAGCGCGGCATCTGTTCCTACACCCGCGCCCAACACACTCGATGGTCAGCGGGCAGCTTTGAATGCCGGCCAGCCTTCAGTTGCAAGCGAACCGCTCGACGCACGGTTCCATATTGCAAGGGCGCCGGCACAAAAGCCGGCAGCGAGCCTCCAAGCAGCTGCACAAGCCGCAGCAGAGAGAATTGGTGGCTCTGAGGGAACAACGGTTGACGATCCGGTGGCGGCAATTGCTGCTGCAACGGGAACTGCAATCCCGTCACCAGCCCCTGCCCCCCGCTCAGATACCACACTTGCCTATGCATCGGCGGCACCGACACCGCCCGAGTTGACACGGTCACTGCGGCCTGGCACCGCCACGAACCAACAAGCTGCAGCGCCACGTCCAACGGCTGCACCGGCAGCGGCCGCCGCGCGGCCATCGGTATCCGGGCGCATTCCGAAAGACCAGATTGTTGATCCGCTTGCCGGATTCGCGAGCCTTCCGGACCGGTCCGAACCACTTCTGCTGACTGGCGCAGGCACAGCCCGCCACCAAACATTTGCGTGGCTGAGCCATCCCAATCAGCGGCAACTGAACAATGTCATGAAGCCGGGCAACAGGTTCGTAGCTGCAAGTTTCCAGCAAGATCCTTATGGCAATCTGCGCACCGACCGATTTGACGGACCCGCTATCGTGGTGCTGCCTGTCCGGTTTGCCAGATAGCGACATTTCAGAACGCAGTGACATCAAAGAAAACGCCGGGCCAAATACCCGGCGTTTTTAGTCTCGGTAGTCAGCTCAGCCCTCGGAAGGCCCAGGCCCTGCCATGCCGAGCGCATGCAGGTAGAGGTCGAGCACAGCTTCCTCTTCCTCGCGCTCATGCGGCTGCTTCTTGCGAAGAGAGACAACCTTGCGCAGGATTTTGACGTCGTAGCCATTGCCCTTGGCTTCGGCGTAAACGTCCTTGATGTCATCCGAGATGACCTTCTTTTCTTCTTCCAGACGTTCAATACGTTCAATGAAGGCGCGCAGCTGGTCTGCGGCCACTCCACCCGGATCGGACATTCGAGTGTTTCTCCTTGGCTAGTTGTGTTTTTCTTCTGCGTTCACGTCACGGATGATGTCACAACACCAGTCCGCGTTAATTCCGGCCGGTGCCGTGCCAGACTTCAAGACGCACGTCAAGCGGACCAGACCAAAGCCCTCAATGCTCAGGCTTGTTTTTGTCAAAAGCGGCTTTCTGCTCAGCTGTGGCCTCGGTTTGATACTTTGCCTTCCAGTCACCGTAGGGCATGCCGTAAACGATCTCGCGAGCTGCGTCCTTGCCCAGGTTCATGTCCTTTTCGGCAGCCGCATCCGCATACCAATTGGACAGGCAATTGCGGCAAAAGCCTGCAAGGTTCATCATGTCAATGTTCTGAACATCGGTCCGGCCACGCAGGTGCTCGACCAACCGACGGAAAACGGCAGCCTCCAGCTCAATTTTCGTTTGATCATCCATCAACTCATCTCCCTCAAGTCTGCTCCTGAAACCGAGCGGTCATTTGTTGTCACATCGCGAAACATAGTGCCGAACCTGGCGGCATTCCGGTGATTGTGCGAGTTCTTTCAGTATAGGCTCCAACCGATCGGCCCACTCCAACGCCCCCCGGGTATCTCCGATAAGGTCTTGCCGGATCTCTAGAAGAGCCTGAGACAGGCCCCGCTTGGTTGCGTGCCGATACATCGTGTCGTTTTCAAGGGCACCATCGTAAGGCTCGTTGTCTCCGACAACCAGATCGGCTTGTGCCCTCAAACCTGCCAGCATGGGATCGACAGCGCGCGGGTCGCTGTCCCAGAGCACCGTAACATGCCAAGGTCTCGGGACACCCCGCCAGACTGGCGTGAAACTATGGATCGAAATGATCACAGGCGCCGACGCAACCGCCATCATCCGATCCAGCGTTGCATCGATCAGGTCATGATATGGCTTGTGAAAAAGATCAATCCGCCGCCGCCTCTCGGTCGCATCAACTGCCGCATTCCCAGGGATAATGGCACCGTCCGACAAGCGCATGATTAGGGTCGGGTCATCTTCGCCCCGATTGGGATCAATCAACAATCTTGAGAATGTCGACAAGCAAGCCGGAGCATTGAGACGCCGCGCCAGCTCCAACGTCACCGCCCGAGCTCCGATATCGTACCCAATATGCCGCTCGAACTGAGCGGCAGGGACCCCAAGATCACCATATTCATCTGGGACCGTGTTCCGCGCATGGTCACACAAGAGCAGGAAGCCTGCGGTCTCGTCACCATGAACATATTCATACGGCTGAAAAGACGTGTCCGGCATCGGGACAGGATCGGTCATCGTGGTCTTCTTGATTTCTAATGCAGCTGAGGAGGCAGGGCGCCAGATTTACGACAAAGGCTCAGCGGAACCAAGCCCAATTCCAATGACAGCCGCTTATATGGGCCCGAATCGTGAAAAATCAGCCCGCTAGAGGATCGCAGCCGCCAGCAATCAACAACCTAGGTTTTTGATGTGGATGAAAGTGTTTGGTTACCCTTTTTTGACGGCTAACGGCTACCCACGGAGGTACGGTCATGTTCCCGCCCCAATTATAACTTCATAGGGTAGCTTGGTTTCATCTGGGTGGGCCCAAGAGATGGAAGCGATGGATGTCAAGGGGTTTTCCTCCCGCACATATCTTGTTAACGACGTTGACAAGACACTTCTGTCCACGCAAAAAGCCAATGTCTGTAAAGCAGCAAAGTGAACGACTGCGTATGTTAGAGGTAGGGGAACGGCACCGGGGCTGGTCGCAAACGTGGATGCGTGCATCCATCCAGATCTTCTGCGCCTTAAGTCTGGCCGTCTTCCTGAACACCATTTTCAGCGACAACGCACACGCTGATCTCCGTCTATGCAACAAGACGGACAGCCAGGTTGGTGTAGCTATTGGATACAAGGACAAGTCCGACTGGATCACTGAAGGTTGGTGGAACCTTGCGTCCAACAGCTGTGAAACACTCGTGCCGGGCGCTTTGGTGTCACGCTACTATTACATCTATGCGGTGGATTACGATCAGTTCGGCGAATGGGGCGGTCGCGCATTCATGTGCACCCGGGAAAAAGAATTCACTATTCGCGGAATTGAAGATTGTGTTGCTCGGGGATTCGAGCGGACAGGCTTTTTTGAAATCGACACGGGAGAACAAAGCAGCTGGACAGTCCAGCTCACAGAACCCGTGCAACAAGGGACAGGTGGGCGATGAGGCGAAACCGACGAGTTAAAATTCTCGCAACTCTCGGACCCTCCTCCTCAGAACAAGACATCATCGAAAAATTGTATGTAGCCGGTGCTGATGTGTTTCGCATCAACATGAGCCATACCGATCATGATCGTCTCAAGATGCTGGTCAGCCGCATCCGTGCTGTGGAGGAAGTAACAGGAAGACCGATTGGGATTCTTGCCGACTTACAGGGACCAAAACTGCGCGTAGGCACATTCGGCGATGGCCCGGTGATGCTTGAAAACGGCGCAATCTTTACTTTGGATGCAGACACATCGGCAGGCGATGTCAATCGTGTCCACCTTCCTCACCCCGAAATCCTGAAGGCTCTGGAACCCGGCCACCGGCTGCTTCTTGACGATGGCAAGATCCAGCTGCGCGTGACAGAATCGTCTCCGACGAAAGCTCAGACCGAAGTTATCGTCGGCGGTAAGCTCTCTGACCGGAAAGGCGTTAGCGTCCCAGACTCTGAAATCGCGACCAGCGCGATGACGGAAAAGGACCATAAGGATCTGATTGCCGCGCTTGAGCAGAATGTAGACTGGGTTGCCCTGTCCTTCGTTCAACGCCCGGACGATCTTGCAGAAGTTCGCAAAATCACCCGCGGCCGCGCCGGTGTACTTGCAAAGATTGAAAAGCCGCAAGCGATCGGTCGCCTTGATGAAATCATAGAGCTGTCAGACGCGATCATGGTGGCTCGTGGCGATCTTGGCGTTGAAATGCCGCTGGAACAGGTTCCGGGTCTGCAAAAGCGGATCACACGCGCCTGCCGGCGTGCAGGAAAGCCGGTGGTTATCGCAACTCAAATGCTTGAATCCATGATCACCGCACCGGTGCCAACCCGTGCAGAGGTTTCTGACGTGGCGACCGCCGTCTTTGAAGGCGCTGACGCAGTCATGCTCTCCGCGGAATCGGCTGCTGGCGACTTTCCGATCGAGGCCGTGTCCACAATGGACCGGATCGCTCAACAGGTGGAACAGGATCCGAACTACCGGACCATCATCTACGCCCAGCGTACCGAACCGGAAGCGACCGGTTCCGATGCGATCTCTGCGGCGGCACGCCAAATTGCGGAAACGCTTAATCTGGCTGCAGTGGTTTGCTACACGACATCCGGCGCCACGGGTTTGCGCGCTTCGCGGGAACGCCCGTCCAGCCCGATCATCGTATTGTCACCCGTCATGGCAACGGCCCGTCGGCTGTCGCTCGGTTGGGGTCTCCACTGTGTGGTCAGCGAAGACGCTGCCAACGAAGAGGATATGATCGATCGCGCCTGCCGGATTTCTCATTCTGAAGGATGGGCAAAACCGGGTCAGCGGATCATCATCACGGCCGGCGTCCCGTTCGGCACACCAGGATCCACCAATATGTTGCGGATTGCGTTTGTTGGCACAGACGGCCAGGGCGGCATTTGACGATCTAATCGGTTGAAATTTCCAGAAGGGCGGCAACTGGCCGCCCTTTTTATGCGCTGCTCCGGCAATCCAATACGCTTGCCTTACCGACCCGGAGAACAAGCTGGTCCAAAGCCTCGACAATCGCATCAGTTCGGGTGTGATGCGGCATGTGCCCCGCCCCCTCCAAAACCACAAGCTCGGCATTTGGAAGATCGCGCAGCAAACCTTCGCTGTGAATAGATGGCCACACGACCGTGTCTTCCGTGCCGGTTAAGATAACAGTGGGCTGCTCGAGATCACCATAGTCCTTGGACTGCGCTATCACGTGAGGCTTCAAGCGAGCGATATCCGTGGCATTTGAGCGGAAAGCCTCCGGCAAAAAGAGTAATGGCAACCGTGTTGCCTGATTATAGTTCTCTGGCTGCGGCTCTGGATGAAAAACGTGCCGGATGGACCGTGGCGCCAAATACTCGGCAACGGGAAGCGTCAAGATCCGGCAGAACAACCACCCGATTACCGGCGCCGCTGCCACATGATTGTACCATGCGACACCGCCGGGCCAAGGATGTGTTGCAGGCGCCAAAAACGCCAAACCGCATATCCGGTCCGGAGCCCTCAGACCAAGTGCAGCGGTAACAGACGCGCCGAGTGAGTGACCGATGGCAATACACCGATCAATGCCCAATTTACGAAGCAGTCCGTCAATCAGCTCGGCCTGACGAGCTGGCGAGTTCTTTCCATCCGGGATCGTACCGGAAAAACCCAAACCGGGCCGGTCCACAAAAAGCAGCGGATAACGCCCTTTCAGGGGCTTTAGAAACGCGAGTTGAGAATCATAGGCATTTCCGCTCGCACCATGCAGGAAGACCAAGGTCGGCGTATCCGGACACGCGTTTTCCGCTGAGTAAAAATGATAGTGGAGTTGGACACCGTCCACGGTGCGCATTTCTCCATCAGGTCGGATCGAGCGTCTGATCTGGTAAAACCGCAAGGCCGAGTAACCGGCGAGCGATGCGAGTACAACAAGGATTGCGAGCAGAACTGAGAGCATGTTGAAGGACTGAAACCGTATTATAGTTGGAACGCGTCATACGGGTTAACTGGCGCAGGATTTGCGCGTTTCCATCAAACGGGTTCGCCCTCCGCTTCCTTTTCCAGAGATTCGACTGCTTCACTTGCGTTTTCAAGACCTGGATGGATTTCCAATGCCCGCCGGAACGTGGACAGCGCTTGTTCTTCAAATCCCAATCGGCGTTGGATGATCGCAAGGCCTGATAATGCACCCCAATGCCGGGGTTCCAAGGCCAGGGTTCGCTCAATATCGACAAGTGACTTGCCGAAGTCTTCCTTCATGTAATGCACGGTCGCCCTGCGGTTCCACCCTTCAGCAAAGGACGGCTCAAGGACGACAACGACGTCGAGAAGATCAAGCGCAAGTCCGTGATCCTCGGCCTGGATGGCGCGCCCAGCGCGCGCCATTAACAGATCGACAGTATCAGAGCCCGAGTCCATCCAAATGCGCCGGATGTCGCGTGCAACGCGTTGGCGCACAGCCGGATCTTCGGCACCTGCGAGATCTTCATAAAGACTATCGAGCTTGGATAGAGTTTCGCCAGGGTCGGTTTCTTCCACAACCACCTGCCCGCCTTCGTCCGGCTCTGCATCCGGCAAGGCATCAAAATCATCAATAGAGGGCGTGTCTGTCTCAGGCCCGAGATCAGGCACCGGTTGGGCAAGACCCACGACCGGAAACAGAAAAAGAAAGGTGGCAAACACAAAAATCCGCATACAACGATTATGGGTCGTTGAATGCGGCGGTCAATCCCGAAAACTCACACGTTCACACAAACGCGAATTGGGTACATTGTGGCCCACCGCCTTTCCAAGGCGCGCACCTGACAATGCCTGTTGCGCGACGCTGCCAAAAGCAGCGTCAGAACGCTTAGCCCTGACGTGCCTTGAAGCGCGGGTTTTTCTTGTTGATGATGTAAACACGGCCCTTACGGCGGACCATGCGGTTTTCCCGGTGACGGGTCATCAACGCTTTGAGCGAATTCTTGATCTTCATGTCATTGTCCCCGTGGGGTCGTCTGTTTAGCTTCAAACCAAATGAGCGCCCAAGGCGCCCATTCTTCTCATTCATTTTTGCCGGAAGTCGCTGCAGATATCTGCGCCAGTCTTCCAAGCTAGAGCGCGTCACGAATTTGATCTGCGCAATAATGGTGGGCGTGACAGGGATTGAACCTGTGACCCCTTCGATGTCAACGAAGTGCTCTCCCGCTGAGCTACACGCCCGAATTTCTTCGGCCATCGGCGTCCCAACGCCGTGGTGGGGTGCGATATAGCGGGGATCCAAAGTCTGTGCAACCCCCTTTTCACCGAACTGTCAAAAATTCCTTTTTCGCTCTTCAGCCTGTTGAAAGTGACGATCAGGCAGCGAGCATTCGCTCCACTTCCTGCACCAAGTCCTTGAGGTGGAAGGGCTTTGAAAGAACCTTTGCATCCTTCGGCGCATCCGATTCTGGATTAAGCGCAACAGCTGCAAATCCGGTAATGAACATCACCTTCAGATCAGGGTCGAGCTGCGTTGCACGCCGCGCGAGCTCAATGCCATCCATCTCCGGCATCACAATATCGGTCAGGAGCAGGGAAAACGGTTCTTCGCGCAGTCTCTCATACGCGCTTTTGCCGTTATCAAATGACACTACGTCATACCCGGCATTTTCCAGAGCCTTCGCCAGGAACCGGCGCATGTCGTTATCGTCTTCGGCAAGCAGGATACGCGGCATAGTTTGCAACCAATTTCCTTCGCATTACGGAGCGTTCAAGTCTTTCGCCGGTTATAGCTCGAAATCAACAGAAAGATAGGGTGAATTGGTTCTCCTAAGCTTTTGCGCGCTCGACTGTGGACTGCGTGTTGATTCCTTGGCACGATAGGCAATCGCCGCAAACGGGACACACATATTGACAAGTTCAACGCCCAGCGCCCCAAACAGCCAGTTCGAAGTCGACTTCAACGGCTTTCCTGCATTTGATGTGTTATCCCCTGCTGATCAACGGCTGCCATTTGTTTTCAACTCTCCTCATTCGGGCCGTCAGTATCCAGAGAGTTTCCTGGCTGCCTCACGGCTTGATGCGCGCTCGATCCGGCGGTCCGAAGATGCTTATGTGGACGAGCTCTTTTCGCATGTGGTGCCACTTGGTGCCCCCATGCTGCGGGCACACTTTCCGCGCGCTTATCTGGATGTAAACCGGGAACCTTATGAGCTCGATCCGAAGATGTATGATGGCCGGCTGCCGTCTTACGCAAACATCCGCTCGATCCGTGTAGCTGGTGGCCTTGGAACCGTCGCGCGCATTGTAAGCGAAAACCACGAGATCTATCGGCACAGGCTGCCTGTTGAAGAAGCGCTCAACCGCATCGAGACGATCTATAAGCCCTACCACTCGACACTGAGGCGTCTGCTGGCGCAAACGCACGTGACATTTGGGCATGCAGTCTTGATTGACTGCCACTCAATGCCATCAACCGTAAAATGTCAGACCACAGATACACGGCCCGATTTCATTCTGGGTGATCGCTACGGCACCAGCTGCAACAGCGACCTTACCGACTTTGCGTTCGAAACACTGCGGAGCAAGGGATACAGCGTGAGCCGCAATAAGCCGTATGCAGGCGGCTTCATAACGGAGCATTACGGCCGGCCGTCAAGCGGACTGCATGCTCTTCAAATTGAAATCAATCGCGGCCTTTACATGGACGAAGCGACTCATGAGCCAACTGCCCATTTCGGACAATTGTTCCACGATCTGAAAGACTTCGTCCGGGAGTTGACCGCAATGCCGGACGCCGGTCTCGTCGCGGATTCTATCGCGGCCGAATAATCCCTGAATTAAATCGAATTAAAAAAAAAGGCCGCACTCAAACGAGGCGGCCGAAGTCTAGGGAGGAAACGCCCAAGGAGGGCGGTACGACAGAAAGCTCTATCGCACCGCAATAAGATCGCACTGCACCGCACAAAATGCAACCCCAGCAGCGATTGTTTCATGCTCAAAATATGAGCATCAATTCAGGTATTCCGAATTCTTTTTTTGCAAATCAGGTTATAAGACAGCCACCTGCGGTCGTTCTGACCGAAAAGTGACACATCCGACTGGAGGCCATATGTCCATGCCGCTCGCTGCCAGTGCAAACCCGCTGGCTCCATTTCTCGATCGCCTGGCGGACGCTTCCAGCGCTGCAATCATGCCGCACTTCCGGCAAGGCTTCTCGGTCGACAACAAGTTGGAAAGCGGTTTCGACCCAGTCACAATCGCCGACAAGAACGGCGAAACAGCCATGCGGGCTCTGATCAACGAACATTACCCCGACCACGGCATCCTGGGTGAAGAACATGGACCAGAGAACCTTGATTCTGATCATGTTTGGGTCTTGGACCCGATTGATGGCACGCGAGCCTTTATTACCGGCCTTCCAACTTGGGGATCGCTGATCGGTCTCCGGTCAAATGGCAAACCCAGTCTTGGCATGATGGTCCAGCCTTATATTGGCGAGCGCTACAGCGGGGATTGTGAACGCGCCTGGTATCATGGGCCTCTCGGCCAAAAAGATCTGAAAACGCGGGCCTGCGCTTCGCTCGACAGCGCGACCCTATTTACGACAACACCCGCGCTTTTTAACGCCAGCGAACGGCCGGTCTTTGATCGACTGGAGGCAGAGGCACAGCTTACGAGATACGGAACGGATTGTTACGCCTATTGCATGGTCGCAGCGGGCCATGGCGACGCCGTGATAGAGTCCGGGTTGCAGCCCTATGACATCGTCGCATTGGTCCCGATTATTGAAGGTGCCGGCGGCGTTGTAACGACATGGACAGGCGGCTCACCGGCAGATGGCGGCCAGATCGTTGCATCCGGCGATAAACGCCTCCACGACATCTTGCTGACCGAACTGGCGAAAGCTGCCGTCTGATACTCGTCTGCAAGATCAACCATGCGGCGTATCACTGAAGATCAATCAGCACCCGCCTGGTCCATCACCAAATCTGCTTCCAAACCCGGAATAAAGGCGTCAAATGCCGCCCAGACCTGGTCCCGGTATCTGTCGGCTTCCATAAGCAGCTCGTGTTCCGCGCCCGAGATCTCGATATACGATGCATTTTTTGTACGGGAGACAAACTCTTCAATTGCGGGCGTGGAAACAATTCTGTCCCGACCAGCGCCAAGTATAAGGCATGGCAAGCGCATTTCAGGTCCGGCGCGGCGCTGACGCATCGACTTCATGGCCGTGGCGGCTGCGTTCAGCCAACTCATTGTCGGCGATCCGATACCGATTTCCGGGTGCTCTTCCAGAACCTTGGAAAACCTGCGATAGCGCTGACGGTCAGTTGTCTGGCGGTTTTCTTCGAATGGGAGTGTGAGCTTCCCATTTCCGCCGGGAACATAAAGCCGTCCCAAAAAGGTCCAGGCGCAAACACGGGCGAGACCGAAACCGAGTGTCTCGGTCAACCGGGAAGTGGAGGGGCGGGTCGCCCTGAGTTGAGGTCTTCCAAACAGCCCCAAAGTCAAAATACGGAGCAGCTTTCGCAAACCCGCCGTCAGATCGCTCTCCCAATCCCTTGGTGCGATCGCCAGAAGCGGCGCAGTAATCACAGCACGGTCAAGCATTGTTCGCAGCCGCTGTGAACATGACATGAGAATCAGCCCACCAGTCGAGTGCGCCAGCGCAAAATGCGGCCCCGGGTAGGTTGCAAGGGAAACGTTCTTCAAGATCGCCAGCAAATCCTGCTGATATCTTTTGAAGTTCGTGACGTGTCCCCGCGCCGGGCTTCGGGTCAAACGCGTCGAACCGCCCTGCCCGCGCCAATCGAACGCAACAACAGCATATCCTCGCGAACGCAGGTCGGAGACAACTTCATAGTATTTTTCGATAAACTCAGCGCGTCCCTGGAGGATGGTCACAGTGCCCCGACACGACTTGCCTGGCGCAGCAGGCCAATGCGCATAGCGCAGCTTGACCCGGCCATTCATCTCCAAAAACCCGGAAACGGCCCCATCCGGGATCGGATTATCCTTGGTGTCAATCAGGCTCATCTTGATCCGATTCGCTTGTCGCAGCGATCAGTGATAGCCGCCTGAGCTCCAGCTCTCAACATACTTTGAGCCGGCCCCGCAGGACCGGCTCCAAAAGTGACCAGAATTACCACCGGCTGTGCCAGTTGTACCGTGGGCCCAGTGGGCGGCTGCGCACGATATCTGCATTGCGGGAATCGACGACGAGTCTGACAGGAAAACCACGCCAGCCACGTGCTTTGATGATGTACATCGGGCCGCGGCGATCAATGATTTTGATCCGGTGAAACCCGCGATGGCGTAAGCTGCGGCGAATTTGCCTCGGCCCCAACTCGTATTGATGCCGACCGTGCCCACGGTCCCAACCGCGTCCTGGCCCTCCGCGGTGATCAACTGTCATCGTCATGCCGCTGACTACCGGTGCTTTTGCCCCCAAACCTGAGACAGGAACAGCCTGCGCTTGCGTTGCTGCACCAGCGGCCAAGAGCAAAACCGCTCCTGCAATCGGGGCAGACGCTTTCGTGGAAATGCGCTTCATGAGTGACATCGACATTGTGTGATCTCCTTGTTCCGCCAGCACCGTGCTGGCGATACCCGGAGAATGCCGAAGAGCGTTTGAACGGGACCGGAAGGCCCTATTCATCTTCAGTTCATCGCCGATGTTTCCGCTTGCCCACGACCTCTTGAATTCAAAATTCAGAATTCCCATCTCGATCAGTGCAGGCGCCAAAACGGGTCTGCGCAGCGTTCCAGTCTCGCCAATGATGGGGGACAGGAGATCGCAAAAATCAGAAGTAACAGTTGCTCAAAGAGAGGACAGACTATGCGTCACTTCGACTTTACCCCACTTCACCGTTCCACAATCGGTTTTGACCGCCTTTTTTCCATGCTGGATGCAGCTGGCAATGAAGCTCCCAGCTATCCGCCGTACAACATCGAGCGGACCGGCGAAAACTCCTACAGGATCACCATGGCTGTTGCAGGCTTCAGCGATGCGGAACTCTCCGTTGAAGCAAAAGAACACGTTCTGACGATCAAGGGTGAAAAAGCAGAAGAAGCTGCCGATCGCGAAATCCTGTATCGCGGCATCGCATCCCGGACGTTCGAACGTCGCTTCCAGATCGCGGAATACGTCCGCGTTGACGGTGCGAGCCTCGAAAATGGCCTCCTTCACGTCGACTTGGTCCGTGAACTGCCCGAGGCCATGAAACCCCGCAAGATCGAGATCACATCCGGCGGGACCAAACAGATTGAAAGCACCGCTCACTAACCGGCAGCTTCTCCCCTGAGCTGAAGCGGTGCGGAGGCGCCTGTCAAACAGGCGCCTCTCTTCGTATCTACGGCAGAATCAGCACGCCTCGGAAAGCGCGTTCAAGAACGCCGCAACGTCGTCTTCGGTCGTTGCGAAGCTGCAGACCATGCGCACGCAAACTTCGTCTGCCTCCGGCGCGTGGCCCTCTGGCAGATCTTTCGCCGGCCATTCGTAAATCTTTGCACCCTTCGCTTCCAATTGCTCGAACTGCCGACGCTTCAGGATTGGAAACAGCTCATTGGCTTCGACCGGCCACGCCGTTCTTCCACCAGCGGACCGGATGCCTTCAGCAAGCTTCAGCGCCATCCCATTGGCGTGTGCTGCTGTATCCAGCCAGCTGTCTTCACTGAGATATCCATCAAACTGGGCGGCCACAAACCGGCTTTTGGAAAAAAGATGCCCGCCGCGCTTACGGAAGTACTCAAAGCCCTTGGAAGTTTCCAGGTCGAAAAAGACGACCGCTTCCGCACACCAGCATCCGTTTTTTGTTGCACCGAAGGACAGCACATCCACGCCGGACTTCCACGTCATGTCGGCAGGTGAACATCCGAGCGTTACGAGTGCATTTGCGAAGCGAGCGCCGTCCATGTGCAAAGGAACAGACCGGGAAGCCGCAGCCTCCTTAATCGCGGCAATCTCTTCCAACGTGTAGACTGTGCCGCTTTCCGTCGCCTGACTGATGGAGACACTTGCAACCTGACCATGATGCACCACACCATCGGGGAAAGCGGACATGGCCTCGGCCAAGCCTCCTGCGGTAAACTTCCCATTCGCCCCAGGAACACTGACCAGCTTGCCGCCGCTTGTCATGAATTCCGGACAATTGCACTCATCGACCTGAATGTGCGAATCGCGGTGGCAGAAAATGGCACCACCCGGTTTGCCGTAAGCCGCAAGCGCGAGAGAGTTTGCAGCCGTCCCTGTTGCCACAAAAAAAACGGCCACCTCCCGTTCAAACAGCTCGTTGAACTTGTTGGAGACGCTTTCGGTGAGAGGGTCACCGCCGTAGGCCGGCGCATGACCACTATTATGGCGGGTCAGAGCCGACATCACCGCCGGAGCTGCACCCGCCCAATTGTCACTGGCAAAATTCATGGGGCCGTTAAATCACCACGGCCCCAACCGGGCAACCGCTATTTCCTAGTAGTACATTTCCCGCTTGCGGTACTGCACGCCAAGTAGAGCGTCGAGCGAAATCAGTCCCGGCCCTTTCAAAGTCGGCACCAGAAGCAGGAAGATCCACAGCAGCCGGTCATCTGCAATAATCGCATAAGGATCTCCGTCAAAGAGCGCTCCAATCGTCTTGGCATCGGCTCCATGGCCGGTGATGTCGACGTAAGTCATCACTATAATGAAGACAATCATGCCAAGGCTGGCCGCGCGGGTGAAAAGACCAACAACAACAAGCACTGGCAGGATGAACTCGCCCCAAGTTCCGAGGAGAACAATCAGGCCATATGGAAAAAAGGCGATCTGGCTGGTGTCATAGCTGACCTGCTCCATCATGGCCGGCAGCATTTGGGCATATGCACCAGCCGTCGGCGTAAAGATGTTCATGATATTGCCGCCGATCTTTGTGAGCGCCGAGTTCCAGAAAAACTGGAACAGCACAGCAGCAAAAATAAGCCGGGAGGCAAGACCCAAAAACCAGCCTTCAGTCAGCCGCTCAATTGCGCCGAACACCAACGTGTAAAGCCTTACAAAAAAACCAATAACCATCCGCTTCATAGCCTCTTTTGTTGTTTCTAGCCGGATCCCCGCTTAAGCGGGTTCTTTGATCTGCAGACCGGCAAGAGCCCCATTTGAAAGAAAGTTCGACAAACAATCAGCCAGTGTAAATCCGCTGTCTACTTCAAGTGCCGTTTCAGCCGCTTCCCCCAACGACGCTCCGGAAAAAATTGCGCCCCCGAAGGCTGCATGGCTTGGTTCCAAAACCCGGACATCGACATCGAACTCTGGCCGGACGATCAGCACGGGCTGGGCAACAGAGAGATCGATCTGCGATTGCTCTCCATCTTTGAACCGATTGACCTTCACGAGATCCCAGATTGGCCACTCTGAAGCTATGATCGTTGCCGCTGGATGACGCCGAAATCTGACGCCTCCAAGATCTGTGGGCGGGATCGTCGCAAGCGTGGCCGGATCAAAAACTTGACAGTCTTTCGCGTGGTAGGATTGAAGCCAAGCCCATTCCAGGCGCGCCACATCTTCCAGATAAGGATAGGCCTTCAGCGGCGGGAATGCGGCAAGAAAACTTGGAAACTCTTCTCCATACCAGATCAGGACAGGGTTTGACGGTTGATGCTCTGCGACAAACGCACGGGCCAAAGCCGCAAAATATTCGTCACCGAGGAGCGCTTTGATAGACGGATAGGTCTCGCCCAGCGCCTCACAAAGACTGACGATGACATTGTTCCTGTAAACATTGAAGCGTTTAACGTCCGGAAGACCGTCCGGTCCGACAGCGCCTTCGGGCGTCCCAAGCTCCGGATTCATGAGAGCGTCGCCAAAGTCAGCTGAGGAGAGCCTTGGCAGTGCAAACACTTGTGCCATGTCAGCTGACCGCCTTCAGGTCTGCGTCTTCGGCACGACGCAGGATTTCCTGCGCAGCATCTGCTTCACGAAGCAAAACGGGCCATGCTGGAACATCATTGTCCCATTCAATCAATGTCGGCAGGGCGCCGTGCATTCCAATCACGTCTTTGTAGAGAGCCCAAACAGCATCATCGACGGCGCGGTCATGCGCATCAATCAACAGCGGACGTCCCGCCTCGTCCATATCCGGAGCATGGCCTCCAAGATGTATCTCACCGACATATTGCATGGGAAATTCGGCCAGGTAAGCGGCCGGCGACTGTTCCTGGTTAGTACAGGACACGTAGATGTTGTTGACGTCGAGAAGCAAACCACACCCTGTCCGGCGAGTGATCTCTTTTAGGAAATCCAACTCACTGAAGGTGCTCTGAGCATAGGCAATGTAAGTGGACGGGTTCTCCAAAAGCATCTGCCGCCCCATCACATCTTGAACTTCATCGATGTGATCGCACACGCGTATAAGAGTTGCCTGGTCGTATGGAACCGGCAAGAGGTCATTATAGTAGGTCGTCTCGTGTGTAGACCAGGCCAGGTGTTCAGAGAACAGACCGGGCTCATAGCGTTTGTTCAACTCCGCGAGCCGAGCCAGGTGATCTTTGTCGAGCGGGCTTTCGCCGCCAATGGACAGACCAACACCGTGAAGCGATAGCGGATAGATGTCGCGAATTGCCGTGAGCTGTTGATGCGGCCGCCCTCCGGCGCCCATATAGTTTTCCGCGTGAACTTCGAAAAAACCGATGTCCGGGTGGCTTTGAAGAATGTCGGCGACATGCTCCGCTTTCAAACCAGCGCCGGGCCGGTTCGGAACGGCCGCCTGAGTGCCAAAAGCAGAAACGGGTTGCTCGTCGGACCGCATGGCAAGCTCCAGACCTTGAACTACGGTGTGAGGCGGGCGGCGCAAACCGCCAGCCTGAGTTCGTATGATCGCCCGTTATAGGCCGATTCGAGTTCTTCCAATTACGCTTCCGGAAGGTCGCGAGACAATTCCGTCAAGGACCCCTTCCGGCCGTCCGGCAGTTCCATGGACACGCATGTGCCTTTCGGAACCAGCGTCCAAGCGTTGCCTTGGTAATCAACGGTTGACGAACCGGCACACGTCGTTCCCGGACCGGCTTTACAATCGTTTTGGCCTTTCAGGGAAACACCATAGCATTTCTCTTTGGCTTGAGCATGGGCCGGTGTCGAAGTGGTCGCCGAAAGACCTGCAATTGCTGTGGCAACGGCGCCAGCAACAACTGCTGCAGACATAGCCTTGTTTTTCATATCAAACTCCTCTGGTCAAAAAATCAGCGCAGCAACCACGATGCCGGATAAGTGCTGCTACACCCGTTACATGGCCGGATTGGCGTTCAATGGGAAATCAAACGCCTGTGACACTGCTGCGAGCTGTCACCTACCTTAGACTATTAAACGAAAGATTCTTACTCAAACCCAACTCAACGCGACGTTTCCGGACGATTGGCACTTTACGTACGAAACAATTATAATAGCGACAAAGAAACACACTTGCTCCTTGCAATGAAATCTGTCATGTTCCGCCCGCTTGGAATAGGACAGGCATACTGTCCTTTTGAGGTAAGGGAAACACCACCGGACCGCCGGTCGTGATAAATGTAAGATCCAAGCAGCCGCTTGCTCGGTCCGGGGAGGGCCTCCAGCAAGATGAGGCAATTGTGTTTCAACAGCGCTAACTGGCGCTGCGGCAATGCGACGGTTTGCTAGAACAAGCCGCTGCAGTAAGTACATCGACAGAGCCGGGGCAAAAGCCAGGGTTCACCGAGCCGCACTCTTGATGGAATGCGACCCGAACGGAACCCGACGCTCCAAACCACGGCTAACACTGGGGTAACAGTGAGGGCGCACATGACGAAGACAGAGCTGACGACCAGCACAGCCATGCAAGCAGGCCAGACGGAGACAAACACCGTGACAGCCACAACACTTGCCGATCGACTGGGCACGGCCGCCGACAAAGGGCTCTACAATCCGTCGCGCGAACACGATGCCTGCGGTGTTGGCTTTGTTGCGCATATGAAGGGCGCAAAATCCCACAAGATCGTTGCAGATGGACTGCAGGTTCTGGAGAACCTCACACACCGCGGCGCAGTTGGTGCAGATCCGCTCATGGGCGACGGCGCCGGCATGTTGGTGCAAATCCCCCACGGGTTCTTCGAAGCCGAGATGTCCGCGGCTGGCACACCGCTTCCGGAATTCGGTGGCTATGGCGTAGGCTTTATATTCTTGCCACAGGACGATGTCCTGCGTGCCAAGTGCGAAGAAATCGTAGAGCGGGTCATCAAAGCCGAAGGGCAAGAGTTGATTGGCTGGCGCGATGTGCCGGTCGACAACGCGTCCCTTTCCAAAGCTCCAGACATTGCAGCCACTGAGCCGGTATCGCGTCAGGTCTTCATCAAACGCTCGAATGGCGACGATCAGGATGCGTTCGAGCGCCGGCTTTATGTTCTGCGCAAGGTGATCTCCAATACCGTTCGCGCGGAAACAGATGCGGTCACGAAAGGCTTCTACATCGTCTCGCTGTCGAGCCAGACCATTGTCTACAAGGGCATGTTCCTCGCCTATCAGCTTGGGGCTTACTACAGCGACCTGAAGGATGAGCGGTTCACCTCTGCTCTCGCACTGGTGCACCAGCGCTTCTCGACCAACACGTTCCCGTCCTGGGACCTCTCCCACCCCTACCGGATGGTCGCCCATAACGGCGAAATCAACACGCTCCGCGGCAACGTCAACTGGATGGCGGCCCGCCAGGCATCTGTTTCATCCGCGCTGCTCGGAGACGACATTTCGAAGCTCTGGCCGATTTCCTATGAAGGACAATCAGACACCGCCTGTTTCGACAATGCGCTCGAATTCCTGGTGATGGGCGGTTACTCGCTCGCCCATGCTGCAATGATGCTGATCCCGGAAGCCTGGGCTGGCAACCCGCTGATGGACGACAATCGCCGTGCCTTTTACGAGTACCACGCGGCACTGATGGAGCCGTGGGACGGCCCGGCCGCCGTTGCCTTCACCGATGGCCGTCAGATCGGTGCGACGCTTGACCGGAACGGTCTGCGCCCGGCCCGCTACATCGTGACTGAAGACGACTTCGTCATCATGTCTTCCGAAGTTGGCGTTCTGCCTGTTGAAGAAGGAAAGATCGTTCAGAAATGGCGCCTGCAACCCGGCAAGATGCTGCTTATCGACCTGGAAGAAGGCCGGATCGTTTCTGACGATGAAATCAAGCGCCAGTTGTCTACGGCCAACCCATATAAAGACTGGCTGCACAAGACACAGATCGTTCTGGAAGACTTGCCGGGCGTTCGCCAGATGGCTCCGGTCGCAGGAGAAAGTTTGCTCGACCGCCAGCAAGCCTTTGGCTACACCCAGGAAGACATCAAACTTTTGATGACCCCGATGGCAACCGTCGGTCAGGAAGCCATTGGTTCCATGGGCACCGACACGCCAATCTCGGCGCTGTCTGACAAATCGAAGCTGCTTTACACCTATTTCAAACAGAACTTCGCTCAGGTCACCAACCCGCCGATCGACCCCATCCGCGAGGAACTGGTGATGAGCCTGGTCTCCTTCATCGGACCGCGCCCGAACCTGTTTGATCTGAAAGGTCTGTCGACGTCCAAACGCCTGGAAGTCCGTCAACCGATCCTAACCAACGAAGATCTGGAAAAAATACGGGTTATCGGCGACATCGCCGACAATCAGTTCTCTGCGAAAACGCTGGACATCACCTACAACGCCGACAAAGACGCTGAAGGTATGGAAGGCGCATTGGCCGAACTCTGCGAGCGTGCAGAAAAAGCAGTGCTCGACGGCTACAACATCATCATCTTGTCGGATCGCATGATCAACCGCTCGCGGATTGCGATTCCTGCCCTTTTGGCAACGGCTGCCGTCCATCACCACCTGATCCGCAAGGGCCTTCGCACATCTGTCGGCTTGGTGGTTGAAACCGGTGAAGCCCGTGAAGTGCACCATTTCTGTGTTCTTGCCGGTTTTGGTGCCGAAGCGATCAACCCGTATCTTGCCTTCGAAACCCTTCTTTCCATGCACATGGAGATGGACTTCCCGGAAGAAGTTGATCAGTACGAAGTCGTCGAGCGCTACATCAAGTCGATCGACAAGGGCATCTTGAAGGTCATGTCCAAGATGGGCATCTCGACCTACCAGTCCTACTGCGGTGCCCAGATTTTTGACGCCGTTGGTTTATCTTCTGAATTTGTCGAGAAGTACTTCTTCGGCACAGCGACCATGATCGAAGGCATTGGCCTGAGTGAAGTCGCCAAAGAGACCGTTCAGCGCCATTCCGAAGCTTTCGGAGACGTTGCTATCCTGCGCCGTTCTCTGGATGTCGGCGGCGAATACGCCTACCGGATCCGCGGCGAAAGCCACATGTGGACACCGGACTCCATCGCCAACTTGCAGCACGCTGTCCGCTCCAAGCTTCCTGATATGTACCGGACATTTGCGAAGGAAGTGAACGAAGAAAGCGGGCGCTTTGCAATCCGTGGTCATTTCCGCATTAAAAATGCAGACGAAATCGGCCACTCCGAAATCGATATCTCCAAGGTTGAACCTGCTGAGAACATCGTCAAGCGGTTCGTCACCGGGGCAATGTCGTTCGGATCGATTTCGAAAGAAGCCCATTCCAGTCTTGCCATCGCCATGAACAAGATTGGAGGCAAGTCGAACACCGGTGAAGGTGGCGAAGAGCCAGAACGCTTCAATCCGCTCCCCGATGGCACCATGAACCCGCAACGGTCTGCCATCAAGCAGGTCGCCTCGGGACGTTTCGGCGTGACCACCGAATATCTGGTCAACTCCGACATGATCCAGATTAAGGTTGCTCAGGGTGCAAAACCTGGCGAAGGCGGTCAGTTGCCGGGCCACAAGGTTGACGCGGTCATCGCAAAGGTCCGCCACTCGACCCCGGGCGTTGGCCTCATCTCGCCTCCCCCGCACCACGATATCTATTCCATCGAAGATCTGGCACAACTGATCTACGACCTGAAAAACGTAAATCCGGTCGCGGACATCTCGGTCAAGCTGGTGTCAGAAGTCGGTGTTGGGACTGTCGCCGCAGGCGTTGCCAAGGCACGGGCGGACCACATCACGATTTCAGGCTTTGACGGCGGCACCGGCGCATCACCGCTGACCTCGCTCAAGCATGCCGGTTCTCCGTGGGAAATCGGTCTTGCAGAGACCCAGCAAACCCTCGTTCTGAACGGCTTGCGCTCACGCGTTGCCCTGCAAGTTGATGGCGGGCTTCGCACGGGCCGTGACGTGATCATCGGCGCTCTGCTGGGCGCGGACGAATTCGGCTTCTCAACTGCCCCTCTGATCGCGGCCGGCTGTCTGATGATGCGCAAATGCCACCTGAACACCTGTCCGGTTGGCATTGCGACGCAGGATCCGGTTCTGCGCAAGCGCTTCAAGGGCACTCCGGAGCACGTCATCAACTACTTCTTCTTCGTTGCTGAAGAAGTCCGTGAGCTGATGGCATCTCTCGGCGTTGAAAAGCTCGATGACCTCATTGGCCGTTCCGACTTCCTCGACAAGGAAGCCGCGCTCGATCATTGGAAAGCCAACGGCCTTGATTTCTCTCGGATCTTCTTCCAGCCGGACGCAAAGCCGGAAGAGACCCGCTGGACTGAGCGTCAAGAGCACCCGATCATCGACATTCTCGACCGCCGCTTGATTGCAGCTGCCCAACACACGCTGGACACCAAGGAACCGTCGACGATCGAAGAGACCATCTGTTCGGTGGACCGGTCGGTTGGCGCCATGCTGTCCGGCGAGATTGCCAAGCGCTACGGCAACAAAGGCCTCAAAAAACCGGACACGCTGACAGTCAAGCTCACGGGCACGGCGGGTCAGGCGTTTGGCGCATTCGTCGCCAAAGGCGTCACAATGGACCTGGAAGGCGATGCCAACGATTATGTCGGCAAAGGTCTGTCCGGCGGCAAGATCATTGTCCGCCCGCCAGAAAACACCCGGATCGTTGCCGAAGACTCCATCATTGTCGGCAACACCGTGCTTTATGGTGCAACCGAGGGCGAATGCTACTTCCGAGGCGTTGCAGGTGAGCGGTTCGCAGTCCGCAACTCCGGTGCAGTCGCCGTTGTTGAAGGCGTCGGCGATCACGGCTGTGAATACATGACCGGTGGTGTCGTTGTTGTAATCGGCCAGACAGGGCGTAACTTCGCAGCTGGTATGTCCGGCGGCATCGCCTACGTTCTCGATGAAGACGGAACCTTCGGATCCCGTTGCAACCTGGCAATGGTGGAACTAGAGCCCGTCACCGAAGAAGATGACCTGCTTGAGAAGCTCCATCACCATGGCGGTGACATTGAGCACAAAGGCCGTGTAGACCTGTCCTGCGACATGACCCGGCATGATGATGAGCGCCTACGGCAGATGCTGACCAAGCACAAGGAGCTGACCGGCTCAACCAAAGCAGCTGCGATCCTGGACGACTGGGCCACCTACCGGCCGAAGTTCGTGAAGGTCATGCCGGTCGAGTACCGCCGCGCACTGCGGGAGATGGAAGAACAGCGCCTCGGCATGGTCGCGGCGGAATAACCGGCACACTGAACAACATGGCTCTCGGTCGCCTGTCGCGGCCGATTGCAGCCACCTTGAGGACGCACAAATTTGAGGAGGTCGCCTTGGGCAAGGTAACCGGTTTTTTGGAAATCGATCGTCAGGAACAGAAGTACCAACCAGCTTCTGACCGCATTCGCCATTTCCGCGAATTCACGATCCCGCTCAACGATCAGGAAGTCGCCAACCAAGCGGCACGTTGTATGGACTGCGGTATCCCGTTCTGCCATGGACCAAGCGGGTGTCCGGTCAACAACCAGATCCCGGACTGGAATGATCTGGTCTTTCAGGGCGACTGGGACATCGCACTGCGCAACCTGCACTCGACCAACAACTTTCCGGAATTTACCGGACGCATTTGCCCCGCTCCTTGCGAAGAAGCGTGTACGCTCAACCTTGAAGACATTCCGGTCAACATCAAGAGTATTGAGCAGGCAATCGCTGACAAAGGCTGGGAAGAAGGTTGGATCGCCCCGGAACCGTCCGCCACGAAGACAGGCAAGGCTGTTGCCATCATCGGTTCAGGCCCCGCAGGTATGGCCGCGGCCCAGCAACTCGCCCGGGCAGGCCATACGGTCCACGTCTATGAACGGGAGCCAAAGGCCGGCGGTCTGCTGCGCTACGGCATCCCGGACTTCAAGATGGAAAAGCACTTCATCGACCGCCGTGTCAAACAGATGGAGGGCGAGGGTGTCACTTTCCACTACAACGTCGATGTCGGCGTCACGGTCAGCATGGACGAGCTTACCGAGCGCCACGATGCTGTGATCCTGTGCGCCGGTGCTGAACGTCCGCGCGATCCTGGTGTTGAAGGCATGGACCTTCAGGGCTGCCATTGGGCGATGGACTACCTGGTTCAACAAAACCGCCGCGTTGGCGGCGAACCGGAAGGCGATGAAGCTCCGATCTGGGCCGGTGGCAAACATGTTGTCGTCATTGGCGGCGGCGATACCGCCTCAGACTGTGTTGGAACTGCATTCCGTCAGGGTGCGCTGTCGGTTACTCAGCTGGACATTCGGCCGATCCCGCCTCTGAAAGAAGACAAGCTGACAATCTGGCCTTACTGGCCAACCAAGTTCCGCACGTCTTCTTCTCAGGCGGAAGGGGCAGAGCGCGAGTTTTCTGCTGCAACGCTCGGTCTGGTCGCAGACGAAGATGGTGTCGTTACCGGTGTGAAATGCGCCCGTGTTGACGAGAAGCGCAAGCCGATTGAAGGCACGGAATTCATCCTGCGTGCCGATCTGGTCTTTGCAGCGATCGGTTTTTCCGGACCACGCCTGGACACCTACATCGCACAGGCCGGTGAGAAACTCGAACTGGATGGTCGCACCAACGTCAAGGCCAACACCGATGACTATAAAACATCGATCGACAAGGTGTTTGCAGCGGGAGATGTTCGCAAAGGGCAGTCGCTGGTCGTCTGGGCAATCCGTGAGGGCCGCCAGGCAGCGCGCGCGGTGGACGAGTACTTGACCGGATCAAGCGACCTACCGCGCTGATCGAAACACGTCAAACGACGTCCAAAAGCCGCCGGGTGCCCGGCGGCTTTTTTGTTGCGTTGAAACATACATCTGACGCGGAATAGAAACTCATGTATCTCCGGCTTCCGCCTCTACCAAGGAAGACAAGCTGTCATTTCCGAAACTTCGCGGATCATCAACGCGACCGGAGACCGGTTCAAGTGGCTCGCCTTCAACGAAGAACCGGTATGCCGTGCTGCCGGTGTCAATTTCGGCATCGTCCTCACCGCCAAGTAAAAAACCTTCAGGTGATGTTGTCCGGCCCGTCAAGACGATGAAATTGGGGTCATCCTCGACACCTTCGAACGCAAGTCCACCATAACCGCCAAGAAGACGCGACAACTCGCGTTCGACAAAAAACGCAACCTTCCGGTACCCGGCCCAGGTAAATGCGATCCGGTCATTGGTCCGAAGGCGGGTGTTCTTACCGTCTACATCGGGACCGAAGGATGTGTATGCCCCATCCTCTGAGAGGAAGATATCCCACAAATCAACATATCGGACACGGCGCTCTTCCGCTGCCCCGGCAAAGAGAGAGTTCAGTTGGGTGAAATCACCATTGAGAAGTTCATCATTGGTGGGCGGCAACCCCACCCAGACAATTGGAAGCTTCTCCTGCCGAACACTGCGAACCAGTGCCATCACCTTGTTTCGATAGGTTTCAAGCCATTCCGCTGTCATATACTCAATTGGCGGTTCACCCGGAAACTCTGCGTTCCGGTCGCGCCAGCCCATCATCACGACAACAGCTTTAACATCCGCGCCCCGAATACGGGAGAGCGTACGTGTGGCCCAGTCCGGCGGCTCTGCACCTGCAAAACCCTTCCGGTCTTCGGTGATTTCCTCAACCTTGATTTTTGGTTGTTGCGCCAGCGTAAATCGCAGACCGTCGGCCACACCCCGTGCCATCCGGTCTCCGACCACAAGGATCAGACCGGCGTCGGGGTCTTTTTCCACTTCCTCAAAACGCGGCGGGAGGCCGGCAGGCCGAACCACTTTTGGAGCCTGCTGAACTGGAGCTTGCCGTTTTTTCTCACGGCCACCACCAAACAAACGCTGAATTGGGGCGAACGGGTTGAAGCCCCGAAATCCATTGTTCTGAGCAAGCACTATCGGCTCTTCAGCTATGGTCTCTCTTTGAAACCAGCCAGTTGGCTCAGCCGGACTAACAAGAAGTGCCAGGGCAAGTGCGAACGACAACGCAGATGGCCGAGCCATCTGCGTCAAACGACGAAGTGAAGATTTGGAAGCCACTGTTCGCGTCCCGACACCGATCCGTGTTGGGGTCAGTTTAGCGGCCTGTTTTCAGGTGCGCCAGCAAAACAACAGACGGATGCCCATCCGGCACCATCCCCTTTGACCGCTGATAGGCCCGGATACCCCGGCGTGTGGCCGGACCAACTTTGCCGTCGGCAGCCCCAACAGAAAAGCCCTTCTGATTTAAAAGCGCCTGCAACTCTGTCGTTTCAGACCGTGTCAGAGGAAGATGTTCCTTCGACCAGTTTCCGGCCAGAGGTCCACCACCAATAATACGATCCGCCAGATGGCCAACTGCCAGGGCATAAGCCGTTGCATTGTTATACCGCTTGATCACGTAGAAATTGCGCAACATCAGAAAGGCGGGGCCGGAGGCGCCGGCCGGCAGGACAAGAATGCCGTTGTCGGATGGACGGGGAAACCCGCGGCCGTTAACCCGGCGGATGCCATAACGCTGCCATTCACCGAGTGTGAGTGTCTTCTCACCATCTGCAAGATTGTAGTCAAAACCGTTCGGGAGCTGAACTTCATAGCCCCAGGTTTTGCCCGTCTGCCAACCATGGCGTTTCAAATAGTAGGCGGTGGACGCCAGAGCGTCCGGTATTGAGGTCCAGATATCCCGCTTTCCATCGCCATTGTAATCCGCCGAATAGGCTTTCCAGCTGGACGGCATGAACTGGGTATGCCCCATTGCTCCTGCCCAGGAGCCTTCCATCTCAGAGAATTTCACATGTCCGGCCTGAACGATCGCAAGTGCCGTTACAAGTTCTTTGCGCCAGAAGTCTGTCCGCCTCGGCGCGGCATAAGCCAGGGTCGCAAGCGCCTGAATAACGTTGTGGCGGCCCATGAAGCCGCCGTAGTTGGTTTCCATGCCCCAAATGGCGAGCACAGCCTCACGGTCGACACCGTAGCGGGCTTCGATTTGGCGCAGGACACTATCGTACTCGATCAGAAGCTCACGGCCCTTTTCGACACGGGTATCGGAAACTGCGCTATCGAGGTATTCCCAAATCGGCTTTACGAACTCCGACTGCTTGCTCATCAGGCGGATGGTATCGTTGTCGGGCTGCATGCCCGTGAAGACCGCATTGTAGGTCTGTGCGGTGATGCCAGCAGACCGGGCTGTCGGCCAGAAATCCTTGATAAAGCGGGTAAAACCGGGATCGGACGCCCCGCCGTTCGTAGCGAAGGCGGAACTGGCACTTAAACTGCCAACCGCGATGACGAGCGCTCGTAAGCTGTTGCGCAGCATTGGTTTGATGGAAAGAACCGAAGGCATTCCGCCGATCACACGTGTCGATTGCCGAAAAATATTCCGCATACGGGCCTCCTAATGCCCTAACCGTAGTGTCGCCCCACCTCGTCCAAATGATCTGTTTTTGGTTACTGTGTAGTTAATGCCGGAAACGAAGGCCGGCTTCAATGGCGTTTTCGGTGTAATCACCACCGTCTTGGGAACTCTCAAAGCGGCGATGAATGTAATTTGCAGTGAGCGCAACGTTTTGCGTCAACGCGTATGTCATTCCACCAAAGCCGGTCAGCGTGTTTTCCTCGATCGAAACACCTTCATATGTCCGATAGCTGTAACCAAGCCCAGCCTCGCCTACCCACCGGTCGCTGAAGGCATGCGCAAGACGAAGATCCCCTGAGTAGATAATGGACCCGCTTGCATTGTCGATATCCGTTGCGTCGAAACTCGTTCCAATACCGGCTGTGAGCGTTGTCAGGCGGCTTGGCGACCAGACCAATGATCCGTCAAACACAAGCCCGGACAGGTTTTTCAACCGGCTGTCTTCAATGTCTTCCAAACGCCAACCAGCGCTGACTTCACCGACGAGTTTCGGGCCGGCTGCAATGGCAAGACCGCCACGAAGCTCATACCCGTCTGCATCCCGGATTTCGCAGATACTGTCGCTGCAGGTTTGGTCGAACCGGCGGAAAAGGAGCGAGCCCTGAGCAAACGGTGACAACATGCCTCCGGTGTTGCTGCCGAGCCTCAAACTCGCTGAATAGACGGTGTTGTCACGCCCGCTCTCTATGGTGCTGTCTGAATCGTAAACTGTGCGGTCTGCACCGACGGCTGCAGTCGCTGCAAGAAGGCCCACATTGCGCGTAACACCCAGATCGATATTGCCTTCATGAATGAACGTATCGTTGCCGAGCGACTCGGCGCTCCCATCTTCCTCGCGGCTAATCCCGTAGCTGATATCCGCATCAACCCGAGTTGCCTCTGTAATGTCGAGGCGCAGGCCTGCAGCGGCAGACCCGAAAACATCATCATCATCCGAATTGCCAGGATAACCGATGTAGCTGCCCCGCAAGGAAGCATCAAACTGATGCCGCACCCAATCCGATGTCAGAGCTATGTCCGGTGCAATTCTGTAAAGACTACCCGCCCGACCTGTAGCTGATCTTGAGGTATTGTCCGTATAGCCGGCGGTGAGGGTCAATTGCGGTGTCAAAATGAAGGAGCCCAGCCGGATCCCCTCTGCCGCATCAAACGTCGTATCGCCGCCGAAGACGGTATCGTCGATCCCGCCCTGCGCAAGGGGAACCGCCCTTGTTACGGCCGTTATCCGGTCAGAAAATGGTCGCACTGGTTGAACACGTCCGGCTGCGCCGAGGCCCGTCGATCCATCCTCTTCCTCTGCGATATTGACCGAGGGGCGTAGGGCAAAAACATTGGATTGCGTCGGGTTAACACCTGCAGGCGTTTCTGCTTCTTCCCGGCCATCATCATCGGCAGCACCTGCGCGTCCAGGATCATCGGAACCACGCAGACCGGACACCGCCGTCTGAGCGAACAGCGGTTCAGCATGCGCCAGGGTAAGCGCCAAGCAGGTGAGGCATGTCAATAAACGGGTCATTCAGAGCCAGAAAACGGTCAAGTTATACCCGCTCAAACTGACGAAGGATGGTTAATGCTTCGTTTCCATATTGCAAAATGCCAAAGCTGATTAACCATAGCCGCGGGTTATGGACATAAAATAAACAGGTTCTTGAACGAAAGCCTGCGGTGGCCTAATGCTAGCGCCGAAAAGCAAGAAAGACCGCGATCCATGACCAGCCCAGTTCAAGACCCCAACACTTCGGAAAACGCAGAGCTGCACATGGAGTATATCGTTTCCGCTGAGCGGGCCCTGGAAACGGAGATGGCTGGACTGAGCGCGCTGCGCGCGGCTCTGAAAGACGGACTTGCGGCGCCTTTCCAAAAAGCCTGCAGCCTAATCCAAGGCATTTCCGGGCGTGTCATTGTCTCGGGCATCGGCAAGAGCGGTCACATCGGCACCAAGATAGCGGCTAGCCTTGCCTCCACTGGGACACCTGCGTTTTTTGTCCATGCCACAGAGGCAAGCCACGGCGATCTCGGAATGATCACGCAGAACGACGTTGTCCTGGCGCTGTCCTGGTCGGGTGAAACACAGGAACTTGCAAGCCTTGTGGCGTACACCCGGCGCTTTAAAGTTCCATTGGTTGCCATCACATCGCGGCAGGACAGCACGCTCGGCAAGGCCGCAGACATCGTCCTGAAACTTCCGAGCGTGGCAGAGGCCTGCCCGCACGGCTTGGCACCAACAACATCCGCGCTGTTACAGCTTGCACTTGGTGATGCTTTGACGGTGGCACTTCTTGAGGGGCGCGGGTTTACTGTTCACGACTACAAGGTCTTTCACCCTGGTGGACGCCTTGGCGCCAGCCTCAAGACGGCGAAAGACATCATGCATTCTGGTGTGTCGCTTCCGCTGGTCCCGGCATCCACACCAATGACCGACGGTATTGTCGTGATGTCACAAAAGGGCTTTGGTGTCCTCGGTGTCGTTGACGAGTTGAACCAGTTGATGGGCATCATCACCGACGGAGATTTGCGCCGTCATGTGGCGTCCAATCTCCTTGAAAAGACGGCTGGCGATATCATGACACGCGGACCGAAGACCGTTTATCCGGGGGCGCTGTCAGCCTCGATCCTGGAGCTACTGAACAGCTCATCGATCACGACTGTGTTTGTCGTTGAAGACGGCCGGCCGGTCGGAATTGTTCACATGCACGACCTGCTTCGCGCGGGTGCAGCCTAACGATAATCCGCACGTTCACAAGCTGATCACAGATTCTGACATTTTCTATGTGCTGCAAATTTTTAGTGGCGGCATTAGCATTTGATTAGCCATAGCGCGCCTACACTGAGCCCAAGTTTGACTGGGCTTATCGCCCGAGACCTTGGTGTGTGTAGTATGGATCTCGCGACCCTACTTGGAATTGTCGGTGCGTTTGCCATTGTCATAACCGCTATTTTTCTTGGCGGTAGTTTTGGACAATTCGTCGATATTCCATCTGTCTTGATCGTTATCGGAGGCGGCCTTGCCGCAACCCTTATCCGTTTTCAGGTTTCGGATATCGCAGCGGCGTTTGCAACCGCCTTTAAGGTTGCTCTGTCCGGGAAAGGCGCCAGCCACCGGGACCTCATTTCTGAGATTACGAACTTGGGCGAAATTGTCCGCAAGTCCGGCCCGCTTGGTCTGGAAAATGTCGACGTTTCAGATCCGGTCCTGGCCAAAGGTGTTCAATACATCGCCGATGGATACGAGCTGGAATTCATCAAGGAAGCGATGGAGCGCGAGCGCGATCTGCAACTGACGCGTTTGTCGGAGGGCAAACGTGTGATGAAAGCTCTTGGCGATTCAGCACCGGCCTTCGGCATGATCGGTACGCTGGTCGGTCTCGTCCAGATGCTTGCGAACATGGACGATCCAGCCGCGATCGGCCCGTCCATGGCGGTTGCTCTTTTGACAACGCTCTATGGCGCATTGATTTCAAACATCTTGTGTTTGCCAATGGTGGACAAGCTTGATGCGAAGTTTGATGTCGATGAACTGAACCAGACCCTAATCATCGACGGCGTGTGCCAAATCCGCGAATCCAAGAGCCCGGCACTGATCAAAGAAATGCTCGTCGCCTATCTGCCCGAAAAAGCCCGGGCCGATCTGGCCGAAGCAGCCTAACAGCGATCGAGGCGAGTAACGAGCAATGGCCAGGAAAAAACCACAAGGAGGAGGAGGCGCACCCGATTGGCTGGTGACGTTCGCCGATCTGATGTCGCTCCTTGTGTGTTTCTTCGTTCTGATCATTTCGTTTTCCATTCAGGACAAGGAAAAGCTGCAGGTTGTCGCGGGCTCCATGCGCGAGGCCTTCGGGGTGAAGGAAAACTCCCGCCGTACCGGGATAATCGAGGTCGAGGGTATTCCGATCCGCGACTACATGAAGGACATCAGCCAGGTAGAGCAGGAACTGGATTCAGACTTTGCGCAAGAGCGGCACGAAAAGCGCCGCAAACAAGGCCCGGAAGCCAACACGCACGACACGATGGAAGCGGAAATCGAAAAGCCGCGTCAATTCGCAACCGCAGCGGCCTCCCTTCGGCAGGCCTGGCAGGAAATGCCGGAAATCACGGAAGTCTCAACCAACATCATTCTGGAAGAGACCGAGGAGGGTCTCAACATCATGCTGGTTGATCAGGATGGCCGGTCCATGTTCCGTGAAGGGTCGAAATATCCTTACGAAACAACGCGCCGGCTGATTTCCAAGATGGCACCCGTGCTCGCCCGCATGCCCAACCGGATCGAGATCACCGGACACACAACGGCAGGTGCAGCCACGGTTGACCCCAGTTACACCGGATGGGACCTGTCGACGGAGCGCGCCAATGTCGCCCGTCAGATCCTCTCAGAGTATGGTGTGCCAGACGGGCAATTCTATTCGGTGGTTGGAAAGTCGGATACAGAACCATTGTTCCCGAACGATCCTTATCTGGCGGCCAACCGGCGTGTTGGCATTCTGTTGATGGCCGAAGAACCACCAATTCCGCCCGGTCACAAGCTCTAAGACATCTTCTGGTTTCAACTACGATTACAGCGCTTTTCCTTCGCTGACATCGGAAACGACCAAACGGGCACCATCGACCCCCTCGACGCGGACTTTGGTTCCGGCGGGCATATCCGGGCCAGAGATCCGCCAAATCGTATCATCAATTGACAGCTTTCCGGCGCCTTCACTCAAGGGTGTTGTTAGCGTGAATTCCCGTCCGATGTAGCGGCTGCCCCGCTTGTTGAGCCCCGGATCTCCGGTCTCAGACGCCGCTTTTAACATCAGCTTGCGCCCTATCAGCAAGCTGACAATGGAGAGGACGACAAATAGGCCGACATGCACCTGCCAGCTGAAGTCGAACAGCAGCGCAACAACCCCCACGACAATTGCAGACAGTCCAAACCATAGAAAGACGGTGCCTGGAGCCAGGATTTCCAGCCCCAGAAGTATCAACCCCAGGACCACCCAGCTCCAGGACCCCAGAGCCTGGATGATGCTCTCAGTGAGGCTCATTGCTCCTCTCCGGGCGTTGTTCCTGTGACCGGAACCCGTGACGATGACCGTTGCGGCTTGTGACTATCACCAAAAGCTTCCTTGGCGATCTCACCAATGCCACTCAACGATCCGAGCAAAGATGTTGCCTCCATTGGCAAGATGAGGGTCTTTTGGTTGCGGGACGTTGCCAGTGCCGTAAAGGCTTCAACGTATTTGTTCGCAACGAAGTAGTTGATCGCCTGCACATCACCTGTTGCAATCGCCTCACTGACCATCTGCGTCGCCTTGGCCTCGGCTTCCGCCTCCCGCTCGCGAGCTTCAGCATCCCGGAACGCGGATTCCCGGCGGCCTTCGGCTTCAAGGATCAGCGATTGCTTCTCGCCTTCCGCCTTCAGGATTTCAGACTGACGTTTACCTTCAGCCTCAAGAATGGATGCCCGCTTGTCACGTTCTGCCTTCATCTGCCGCGCCATCGCGTCGACCAGATCCCGCGGCGGGTTGATGTCCTTGATCTCGATGCGGGTGATTTTCACACCCCATGGCTCAGCGGCGGCATCGACCACTCGCAAGATCTTCGCGTTAATCTCATCACGATTTGAAAGGAGATTATCAAGATCCATCGATCCCATGACGGACCGAATATTGGTCATGGTAAGGTTGAGGATCGCGTTCTGCAGACCCAGAACTTCATAGGCTGCCCGGGCGGCATCAAGGACTTGATAAAACGTGACACCATCGGCTGTAACAGTCGCGTTGTCGCGGGTAATCACCTCTTGCGAGGGAACATCCAGGACCTGCTCCATCATGTTCAGCTTGTGACCGATCCGGTCGATGAACGGGATGATGAAGTTCAGTCCCGGGGTCAGTGTCTTGCGGTACCGTCCAAAACGCTCAATCGTGTAATTGTATCCTTGCGGGACTGTTTTGACCCCGGCAAAGAACACAAGGATGACCAGCAAAAGTACGCCGATCAAAACAATATCAAATCCGGCAATAGGCATTTCAGCCTCCTAAAATCATTATCTGACAACACACTACGACGTGAGGTCGGGTTGTTCCAGACGAAACACCCAGCGTCAACGTGGTGTGACTGTCTTCAAAATGATCTTAGGCGCTTGAGCCTGGCTGGATTATGACGGCCTCAACACACCGGACATTGCTGTTCGCAACGCCCGATGAACTTCAACTGCCAATTCAGATCAAATCCAACCGCCGAGCTCGCGGCGAACGATCGTGTTCAGAACATCCATTCCCAGATCGCTGTCGTTGAGGCATGGGATATGAGTGAAGTTTTCGCCGCCGGCCTCTTCAAAGATCTCGCCAGCCTCGCCAGCGATTTCTTCGAGCGTTTCAAGGCAATCCGAAACGAACCCAGGGTTCATGACCGCAATGTTCTTCATGCCGTCTTTGGCAAGTTGTTCTACGGTCTTGTCGGTGTAGGGTTGAAGCCACTCTTCAGGCCCGAAACGGGACTGGAACGTGGTTCGCAATTTCGTTTCGTCCATGCCCAGCACCTCACGCATCAGGCGCGTCGTTTTCATACAGTGGCAATGGTAAGGATCGCCGCGCTTGAAATAGGACTGCGGGATACCGTGGTAGGACGTAAGGATCGTTTCCGGCTCAAAATCCAGGCTTTCAAGATGTCTCTCGACCGATTTCGCCAGCGCGTTCACATAGATCGGATCATCATGATAGGGTGGCACAGTTCGGATTGCCGGCTGCCAGCGCATGTCGATCAGGGTTTTGCAGACAACGTCGTTCACAGTGGCCGTGGTTGTGGCCGAATACTGCGGGTAAAGCGGAAACACGAGAATCCGGTCACAGCCGGTATCCTTCAGCGCTTTCAGCTTATCCGGGATTGACGGCTGGCCATAGCGCATCGCCCAGTCCACTTTCAGCCGGCCATTGGCATCGCCCAGCATTTCAGTGAGCTTGTCCGACTGGCTGCGGGTAATGGTGCGCAGGGGCGACTCGTTCTTTTCGTGGTTCCAGATTTCCTCATAGGCCTTGCCGGATTTCCCCGGGCGGGTCATCAGAACAATGCCATAGAGAATTGGATACCAAATCGCCTTAGGCCATTCGATCACGCGTTTGTCCGACAAGAACTCGCGAAGATACCGGCGCATTGGCCAGTAGTCCGTCGCATCCGGCGTGCCGAGATTGACAAGAAGGACGCCGACCTTACCGGCTTTCACATCCGGGTGTCCCTCAGGCAGTCGGACTTTTTGAAACTCAGCCGCCTGATCGAGGATGGGAGCTGTCGGTTGAACGTTCATCTGCTTTTATTACCCTTACGCTTTGCGTCACTTTCGCCCATACATAGGACAACGACTGCGGAAGGCCAATGCGGCATCACCGGCGCAGATGATCTTTTCTTAACAGAGACCCACCAGGCGACTGGCAGCCTTAGCCGTAGTCGCGTTCGTCAGCGATGACCTTCCCGTCGTTCGGCAGCGTCCCAGGAGACACAAGTTCCACATCTCCCTTCAAACGGGTTACATCCCGCAGGGTATCTGCAACACGCTCAGCAAGCCCGTTGCCCATAACCTCCGTCTCGACAGACAGCTTCATGGCATCACTGGCCCCTGCACGGCTGACAGACAAGCGCGCTTTCTTGACTTCCGGGTGGCTACTGAGGATTTGGGCGATTTGGGACGGGTCGACGAACATACCTTTAATTTTGGTCCGCTGATCGGCCCGTCCCATCCACCCGGCCAGCCGCATGTTGGTCCGCCCGCAGGGCGACTGACCAGGCATAACCATCGACAGGTCCCCGGTTCCAAACCGGATCAAGGGGTAGAGGGGGTTGAAGTTGGTGACCACAAGCTCACCGACTTCGCCATCGGCAACCGGCTCTCCGGTTCCCGGGCGCACGATCTCAACAATATAGTCCTCATTGACCACCATGCCTTCGCGCGCTTCGGTCTCATAAGCAATGACACCAAGGTCAGCCGTCGCATAACACTGCGCAACGGATATGCCTTTGGATGCATATTCCTCACGCAAGGCCGGGAACAAAGCTCCGCCGGAGACCAGCGCAACCTTGATGGAGGACATGTCCCGGCCCTGCTCTGCCCCACGGTCGAGGAGAACCTTGAGGTAGTCTGGTGTTCCCGTGAAACCGGTCGGCTTCAATACTTCAATCGCTTCCACTTGCATATCCGTGTTGCCAACACCGGCAGGAAACACAGAGCAGCCCATCGCAATCGCAGCCTGATCCAGGATGAAGCCGCCAGGTGTCAAATGGTAAGAGAAGGCGTTGAGAATGGTATCACCCATCTTGAAGCCTGCAGCGTGCAACGCCCGCGCCCCGTTCCACGGATCCAGACCGGGTGCTTGAGGTTCCCAGATCGGTCCAGGCGACATGAAAACGCGCGCGGCCGTGACACCGTTTTGCGATAGGAAGCCACCAAACGGAGGAGCCGCTTTCTGCTTCTCGAGCATCTCGGATTTGCGCAAGACCGGTAGTTTTGCAAGCGCCGCACGGTCTGTCACGGAATGCGCATCGACACCATTCAATTGCGCCGCCCACCCTGGGGCAGACTGCATGGCGCCACTCAGTTGCTCCGGTAGCCGGGCAAAGAGCTCCTGTTCGCGCTGAGCAGGGCTTTGCTGCTCGCGCGCTTCATATGGTTGATTGCTCATGGTCGTCTCCGCCTGTAAGCCCTTGTTTAGGCCAGCCAGCGCTTTCTTCGTTTGTAGTGTTTGACGTCCTTGAAGGAGCGGCGTCCTTCGCCGCCAACACCAAGGTAGAATTCCTTGACGTCTTCGTTCTCCAGAAGGGATTTCCCAGCCCCATCAAGAACAATCCGTCCGGATTCCATAATATAGCCGTAGGTTGCGTATTTGAGCGCAACGTTAGTGTTCTGCTCAGCCAAGAGGAAGGAAACACCTTCGTTTTGGTTGAGCTTGCGAACAATTTCGAAAATCTCTTCCACGAGCTGCGGCGCAAGGCCCATGCTCGGTTCATCCAGCAGGATCATCTTCGGCCGGCTCATCAGGGCCCGGCCAATGGCGCACATCTGCTGCTCACCGCCTGAGGTGTACCCCGCCTGGCTCTGGCGGCGTTCTCTCAAACGGGGGAAATAGTCATAAACCATCTCCAGATCTGCCTTGACCGCAGCGTGCCCGTCCTTGCGGGTGTAAGCACCTGTCAGCAGGTTTTCTTCAATTGAAAGGTGACCAAAGCAGTGCCGGCCTTCCATGACCTGAATGCACCCGCGGCGGACCAGATCATTTGGAGACAGCGCTTGAACTTCTTCCCCTTCAAACAGGATCTTGCCCTTTGTCACATCTCCGCGCTCAGCGCCGAGCAGATTGGATATGGCCTTCAATGTGGTTGATTTGCCGGCGCCGTTCGCCCCGAGCAGAGCCACGATCCCACCCTTCGGCACAGTCAGGGACACGCCCTTAAGCACCAGGATCACGTGGTCATAAATCACTTCGATATTGTTGACCGACAGGATCGTTTCAGCCGGCTCAGCGGCAGCCTCCGTGTTCGGCGTTTCTACATCCAATAAAGCCATTCCGTCCTCTCCTGAGAGGCTCCGCCGCAGTGGTGCGGCGGAGCGGGCTGCCAATCAGTTCGGGCAGGGTTCAGTCCGTGCAGGCCACGGAGCGTTTTTCTCTGCGTATTCTTTGGCCGCAGCTTCGATAAGCGGACGAACGACGTCGGTCATCGGTTCAATCCAGCCAGATGCCTGCTGCCACTTTGTGCCGGTCCACTCTTGAACGAACACAGGATGGCTTCCGGAGTGGTCTTCACAGGTCACCTTCATCGGATGTGCAAAACCTTTAAGGCCAAGTTCCGCAAGACGAGCTTCGTCAAGGTTCAAGGCTTCCAGACCCATCCGCATATCTTCACCGGTGATCACTTTCTTGCCGGTCAGTTCCTGAGCAGTACGAATGCCTTCGGCAACGATCACGGAGTTCAAGACACCACGGTTGTAGAGCGTCTGACCCAGTGTCTCGCCGTCCGTGGAAGACAGACCTGCGTCAATGACATACTTCTGAATGTCATCCAGAGCCGGGAAGTCACGGCCAACGCCAGAGAAGTTCAGAGCCTTGTAGCCTTTAGCGTCCTGACCGCCTGCAGCCGCATCGTCATCGCCTGCGGACCACCACACACCAATGAACTTGTCCATCGGGTAACGTATCTTGACGGCTTCCTTGATCGCGGTCGGGTTCATTGCGCCCCAGCCCCACATGATCATGTAGTCCGGACGGTCACGGCGCACGTTCAGCCACTGTGAGGACTGGTTCTGCATTTCCTTAAGACCAACCGGGTACTTCAGGAGTTCAAAGCCATGCTTTTCTGCGAGCTGTTCCAGAAGCGGGATCGGCTCACGGCCGTAGCCGGCATCCAGGAAGATGTAACCGATCTTTTTGCCGTTCAGATTGTCCAGCCCACCTTCCTGTTCACCAATGTATTTGATGACCACGGAAGCACCGTCCCAGTATGTGTCCGGCACATTGAAGACCCAAGGGAATGTGTTGCCATCTGCGGCCGCAGACAGACCGTAACCCATGGAGAGAACCGGAATCTTGTCAACGCTGGCCTTCGGGATCAGCTGGAGCGTGATGCCCGTTGAATACGGGTTATAGACCAGCGCGCCTTTGCCTTTGGTCGCTTCGTAGCACTCCACGCCTTTTTGCGCGTTGTAGCCGGTTTCGCACTCTTCGAGGGCCAGCTTGACACCGCCGATACCACCATCGCGCTCATTGAGCATTTTCAGGTAGTCGTGCATGCCGTTGGCGATGTGAATGCCTGAAGCTGCAAACGGACCGGTCCGGTAAGTCAGCAGCGGAACATAGTTGGTGTCTTCGGCCTGGGCGACAGGCGTCATAGCACCCGACAAGCCCACACCGACGGCAACAGCTGTTCCCAGAGCAAGTTGCTTGAAGTTCATTTTGTACTCCTCCCATGCGGACCGGACGATCCGGTACCGCCAGACCAGTGACGCCATTCCTCCCCGGACTGGTCCAAGTCCGGATGGCGGGTATAAGGCTGGCCGCCTTAGTACGGGAACGGCCAGACCCTGAGCTTTTGTTTCCCGATCTGCCACAGCCGGGCAAACCCGTGCGGCTCGACGATCAGGAAGAAGATGATCAATGCACCGACGATCATGAAGGTGACATGCTCGACCGCTTCTGCTGCCACGTCAAATCCGAGAACACCCGGAATGAACTTCAGGAAGACCGGCAGGATCCAGATGAACGCTGCGCCCATGAAGGCGCCTGCAAGGCTGCCCAAGCCACCCAAGATCACCATGAACAGCACCTGGAAGGACAGCTGGATGGAGTAGGATGACGGCTCAGCCGCGTTGAGCCAGAAGAACACCATCATCGCACCTGCAACACCGCAGATGTAAGACGACACGGCAAAGGCCACAGCTTGGTTTGCAAGGGGCGGATGCCCATCAGTTCCGCGGCGATGTCCATGTCGCGGATCATCATCCAGGACCGTCCGATCCGGCCGCGCAAGACGTTCGCCATCAACATTGCAATGCCGACGGTGATTGTCAGAACGATGAAGTAACGCACCAGTGGAGACGATTCCGCGCCTGAGACAACGACACCGAAGGCTTCACGGTGCGGGATTTCGATCGCTCCGGACGCATTGTAGTTGTAGAGCCACCCAATGCGGATGAAGCACCATTCCAGAAAGAACTGGGCCGCCAGTGTGGTCACGGCCAAGTAGAGGCCTTTGATACGCAAGCTCGGAAGACCAAAGATTGCGCCAACCCCGGCGGAGAACACACCGGACAACAACACCATCAAAATGACGTTGGCGTCCGGGAAGATGGTTGTCAGTTTGTAGGCAGCATAGGCTCCGACACCCATGAAGGCCCCGGTACCGAGTGACAACTGCCCACAGAACCCTGTCAGAACGTTCAGCCCGATCGCCGCCAGCGAAAACACCAGGAACGGGATCATGATGGACGTCAGAAAGAAGTCGTTGGCAAAGAACGGAATGGCGACAAATGCGATCAGCAGGATTGCCGCAAGACCGATCCGGTCCTGACGGATCGGCATAAGCGCCTGGTCCGCCTGGTAACTTGTTTTGAATTGGCCAGCTTCGCGATAAAACATGGTGTCAAACCCGCTCGATGATCTTTTCGCCGAACAGCCCTTGAGGCCGGAACAGCAGGAAAATGAGTGCGATGATGTAGGCGAGCCACGACTCAATGCCGCCGCCGACAAGACCACCCCAGTAAAGTTCACCGATCTTTTCGCCGAACCCGATGATAAGGCCGCCAACAATCGCGCCCGGGATCGAGGTAAAGCCCCCGAGGATCAAGACCGGCAAGGCCTTGAAGGCGACGATTTCAAGCGCGAAGGAGACGTCGGAGCGCGCGCCCCACATGATCCCCGTTGCTAGCGCAACCAAGCCTGCTGCGAACCAGACAATTGCCCAAATTTGATTAAGCGAAATGCCGACAGAAAGCGCTGCCTGGTGATCATCGGCAACAGCACGCAAGGCCCGGCCAATACGCGTCTTGTTGAAGAAGATCCCGAGCGACGCCACCATGATGACCGCGATCACGGCCGCCGCAATATCGATGTGCTGCAGGATAACCAGACCGCGTTCACCAAATTCGAATGCCGTTGAGCCGGTTGGCAGGCCAAGTTCCTGAGTGATCATCTGTTTCGGCTCACCACCGAAGACAAATTCACCAAACCCAATCAGGAAGTAGGTCAGGCCAATGGTCGCCATCAGCAAGATGATGTCCGGCTGATTGACGAGCGGGCGCATCACGACCCGTTCCACACTATAGGCCAATACACCCATGACACCGATGGTCAGCAACAACGCCAGATACGCCGGAACACCATTTTCATGGAGCCCCACGAGTGTCAGACCGGCAAACACCACCATGATACCCTGGGCGAAGTTGAATACTCCGGAGGCCTTAAAGATCAATACGAAACCCAATGCAATAAGCGCAT
This sequence comes from Roseibium sp., assembly GCF_965276855.1. GTDB lineage: Bacteria > Pseudomonadota > Alphaproteobacteria > Rhizobiales > Stappiaceae > Roseibium. Next base: position 3,186,869 of record NZ_OZ255700.1, on the reverse strand, counting down.
ACAGGATCCCGGCAACAAATCCTTCCCAAAGCACCTGCAGGAAAAAGTTCGGCATCTGGTACATCTGGACGAAGGGATCAATGAAAATATCGTAGAGCATTTGGTTCCCCCCGTTAGTGGCTCACACCGAGATAAGCGTCGATAACGGCCTGGCTGGCCTGAACTTCCTCGGGAGGACCGTCCGCGATCTTCTTGCCGTAGTCGAGCACGACAACACGGTCGGAGAGATCCATGACAACACCCATATCGTGTTCAATCAGGGCGATGGTTGTTCCAAATTCCTGATTCACATCGATGATGAAGCGGCTCATGTCTTCTTTTTCTTCCAAGTTCATGCCGGCCATCGGCTCGTCCAGGAGTAGAAGATCCGGTTCCATGGCAAGCGCGCGGCCAAGCTCAACCCGCTTTTGAAGGCCGTATGGCAAACGGCCGACAGGGGTTTTACGGATCGCCTGGATCTCAAGGAAATCGATAATGTCCTCGACCTTCTTGCGGTGCTCGATTTCTTCCGCTTCTGCCGGACCTCGCCAGAGCATCTGCCAGAAGAAGTTCTTGTGCATCTTCAAGGACCGGCCGGACATGATGTTGTCCAGCGTCGTCATTCCTTTGAACAGCGCAACGTTTTGGAAGGTCCGGGCGATGCCATTGCTGGCCGCCTCATACGGTTTCATCTTCCGGCGCACTTTGCCTTGCCAGGTAATTGTGCCTTCCTGGGGATGGTAGAACCCATTGATAACGTTCAACATTGAGGTCTTGCCGGCCCCGTTCGGACCGATGATGGCGCGGATTTCCCCTTTCAGGATGTCGAAAGAGATGTTGGTGATCGCTTTCACACCGCCGAACGACAGGGACACGTTGTCCACGCGCAGGAGCTCTTCACCCGCAGCAGGTGCTCCAGCGACAGCCGGAGAAAGTACTTTCTCTGAGACTAGAGCATTCATTCGGCTGCCTCCTGGAACCCTGCTCCGGGCTCGTAGATCTTCATGTCGCGAATTTCGACAGTCGCCTCAATGGCGCCCTTGCGCCCGTCTTCGAAGGTGACTTCTGTACGCACGTGTTTGCTGGTCGACCCGTCATAGAGCGCCTCGATCAACGGGGCATACCGGTCTGCGATGAACGACCGGCGAACCTTCTGCGTCCGTGTCAATTCGCCATCATCAGCGTCAAGTTCCTTGTGCAGGACGAGGAAACGCTTGATCTGAGCACCCGCCATCATCGGTTCGCCGGCAAGGTCTCGGTTGACCTGATCTACGTGACTTTCGATCATCGCATAGACTTCAGGGTTGGACGCCAGTTCCTGGTAAGACGCATAGTTGACGTTGTTCCGTTCAGCCCACGACCCGACCGAAGTCAAATCGATGTTGATGAACACCGTCACCATGTCCCGCTCATGACCGAAGGCAACCGCCTCTTTGATGTTCGGGAAGAACTTCAGCTTGTTCTCGATGTATTTTGGAGCGAACAAAGCTCCGTCATTGAGTTTGCCGACGTCCTTGGCCCGATCGATGATCTTGAGATGTCCGTTGTCTGCAATAATGCCGGCGTCGCCCGTGTGCACCCAGCCGTCTGGTGTCTTGGTGCTGGCTGTCGCCTCATCGTTCTTGAAATAGCCGACGAATACGCCGGGTGAGCGGTACATGACTTCGCCGTTGTCGGCAATTTTGATCTCAACATCCGGTGCCGGTTTACCCACCGTGTCACCATAGATCTCACCGTCCGGCTGAAGGGTGATGTAAACGCTGGCTTCGGTCTGGCCATAAAGCTGCTTGAGGTTCAGCCCCAGTGAGCGGAAGAACTGGAAGATCTCCGGACCAATCGCTTCACCTGCAGTGTAGCCAACTTTCAAGCGTGTTAGACCCATGCGGTTTTTGAGAGGGCCGTAAACGCAGAACTCGCCGATGTTATAAAGAAGACGGTCGCCAAACGAGACCTGCTCACCGTTCAAGATTTTCTCGCCGACTTTCCGGGCAACACCCATGAAATAGTCAAACATCTTTTTCTTGAATTTACCGGCGTCTTCCATCTGGACCATGATCCGGGTCAGCAGATTTTCATAGACGCGCGGCGGGGCGAAGAAATATGTTGGCGCGATTTCGAGGCGATCTGTATCGATCGTGTCCATGCTTTCCGGGCAGTTCACGCAATATCCGGCCGTAAATGCCTGCGCGAGCGAAAACACGTGATCGCCAATCCAGGCCATCGGTAGATAGGCCAGAACCTCTTCCGTCTCATCGAGGTTATCGAACGCATTTCCGTTGCGTGCCGATATTACCAAGTTGTCAAACGAAAGCATGACCCCCTTCGGACGCCCAGTGGTTCCGGAGGTGTACAACATCACCGCAATGTCGCTGCCTTGATACCCTGAGAACCCGTTGACCCATTCGGCTTCCAGGCCGGAGTTCTCAGACAACTGTTTCCGGCCGATTTCCTGAACCGTGTCGAAGAAGTGCAGATGATCCTGCTGATAGTCGCGCAAGCCACGAGGATCGTCATAAATGAGATGCTCCAGCGACGGAACTTCATCGCCCATGCTGAGCAGCTTATCGACTTGCTCCTGATCTTCGACCACCGCGAACCGCACTTCCGCGTGGCCGAGGACATATGCCATCTCTTCCGCAACAGAATCGGAATAGACCGGCACTGGCACCGCGCCGAGGGCCTGCGCGGCTACCATCGACCAGTACAGGCGCGGCCTGTTGGCCCCGACAATAGCGATCTTGTCCTTGGGTTTCAGACCCAATGACTGAAGTCCGATTGAAAAAGCACGGATTTCATCAAGCACCTCAGACCAGGTCCAGCTTTGCCAGATCCCCCGATCTTTTTCCCGGAACGCCGTCCGAGATCCGAATACCTTCCCATTGCTTAGAAGGATTTTCGGAAAGGTGTCCTCCGCGCGCTGTCCAGCGCTGGCCGACCCTACCATAGATGTTTCTTCCCTTAGAAGGCGCCCCGGTTATCCGAGGTCGTTCTCATGCTGGATATGAAACTACCTAGTGCCATCCCATTCAACCAGAATCTGGTTTGTCGAACGGACAAAGGCTTGTTCCACTTCCAACGCCTTCACGCTAATTCGGGTGGTTTGCAGCAGTATGTTCAAATCTTATCGAAATGTTGCAAGTTCGCTGCGGGTGCGAAACAAGGCAGTAGCCAAAGCCTCCATCGCACCTTACTGTTCGGATATGGAGGAGACCAAACAACTCAAAGCGCAGATCGACCTGCTGCAGGCGGCTCTTGATCATATAAATCAGGGGTTTACCGTCTTTGACAGCGACCTTCGCCTGGTCGCTTGGAACCGCGGATTGTACGACATGCTGGACATGCCGGAGAGCATTGTGCGGCGCGGTTCTCACCTGCAAGATTTTATTCGCGTAAATGCCGAACGGGGCGAATATGGCCCGGGAGACATCGAAGCCAAGATTGAACGCCGGATCGAACGCGCCAAGCTTTTCGAGCCGCATTATTTCGAACGCATCCGCCCAAACGGTCAGATCATTGCGGTTTCCGGGACGCCCCTCCCCCAAGGCGGGTTCGTGACGATTTACTCGGATGTCACCGAAGAACGTCAGCGGCAGGAGAAACTCGAACGAACTGTCGAAGAAAGAACGCACGCCTTACAGCAGAGTGAGGACTGGCTGCGTCTTGTGACGGACAACATCCCGGCCCTCATTGCGTACCTTTCGCCAGGGCCGGTTTTCAGGTTTGCAAACCGCAGATATGCGGACTGGTTCGGCCATTCCATCGTCTCAATTGCTGGGCGTCCAGCGCGGGATATTGTGGGCGACGAGCTGTTTGCAGAGCTTGAACCGCATATCAATCGCGCCTTTGAGGGCAATGCGGTCAGCTATGAGTATCAAAGGGAACGCCTGGATGGCACGATGGCCTATATGCGATCGACGCTCATCCCCGACATGACTGTTGACGGGCGGACTCTCGGAATATTCGTTTTGTCCCTTGATGCCAGCGATCAAAAAGCAGCGGAAGCGGCGCTGGTCCAATCCCAGCGAATGGATGCCGTCGGCAAACTGACCGGGGGATTGGCGCACGACTTCAACAATCTCCTGGCCATTATGATGGGCAATCTTCTTACGCTTGGCCGGATGGAAACACCTGTTGGTAAGGAAGCGCTCGACAGCAAGGTCACCCCGATGCTGGAAGCCGCTAAACGTGGATCTGACCTGATCCAGCGCCTATTGGCCTTCAGCCGTGGCAAGCCGGTCGATCCGCAAAGGGTTCCGGTCGCCGATGTGATCGGGTCAGCGGCGCGACTGCTTGAAGGCTCCCTACCATCTTCCATCTCACTTACCATAGATGCCGAAGATCGCAGCATTGGCGCATTGATCGATCCGACCCAGATGGAAACGACGTTCATCAATATGGCCTTCAACGCGCGGGATGCGATGCCGAATGGTGGCTCACTCTCCATCGGTTTAAAGGCAACTGATCTGGGTTCTCAACAAGCTCAAGAATTGTCGGTGCCGGCGGGAGAATATGCCGCGATAACCGTTGCTGATACAGGCAGCGGTATGGATGAAGACAGCCAACTCAAAATCTTTGAACCCTTTTTTACGACCAAGGCTTTCGGCACTGGCAGCGGGTTGGGTCTATCAATGGTTTATGGCTTCATTCAGCAGTCCGGCGGTGCGATTCAAGTACGCAGCAAGCTGGGAGAAGGCACCGCACTTACAATCTACTTGCCGCTTGTCAGGCTGCAAGACGCGGGTGACATCGGCGAAAGCGAAGACAAAGCATCCCTAAAATACGGCTCAGGAGAACTGCTTCTGCTGATCGAGGATGATCCGGATGTGAGCGAAACCATCGCTGATCAGCTGCAGAACCTCGGGTTCGCGATATTGAAGGCGGAAAATGCGGAAGATGCCCGTCAACTCGCGCTGGACCTGCCGGAGCTGCGTGCAGTTTTGAGTGACATCATCATGCCAGGGCAAACCAACGGTTTGAAGCTTGCCCGTGAAATACGCCAGAACCGGCCAGAGTTGGGGATCGCTTTAATGACTGGGTATGCGGATTGGTCGGCACTCGCAGACAACAACAGCAGTTGCGAATTTCCTGTTTTAGCTAAACCTTTTAACGACTACCAACTCGCGGAAACACTCCGCAAAATACTGCAACCATGACATCAGAACGCTCTTCGCACTCAAAGCCTTTGGCAACGGGAAAGACCCGCGCATTCATCGTCGATGACGAACCGGAAATCGGTCGTCTGTTGATTGAGGCGATGCAACCCTTCGATATGGAAGGTGAGGTATTTTCAACTGCAGCGCAGATGCTGGCCGCTCTTGAGGCAGAAACACCAGACGCTTGTATTGTTGACCTTGGCCTCCCGGACATGGAGGGCATGGCCTTGATCAATGAGATTCGCCGGCACTCGTCCGTGCCAATCATTGTCTTGTCCGCGCGTGCACATGCCACGGACCGGGTCCTCGGTTTGGAACTCGGCGCGGACGACTACGTGGTCAAACCGTTCGACCCGAGGGAAGTCGTGGCACGGATCCGGTCCATTCTCCGAAGATTGGGGGGCGAACCGATCCGCGCTGCCAAGAAAGAAGAAACCGCGTGCTTTGCAGACTGGAGTTACATACCGTCTTCCCACTGCCTAACATCTCCGGAGGGGGAGGAAACCTTTCTGTCGACCGGGGAAGCAACACTCCTGGAGGCACTATTGCGAGCACCAAAGCGGGTACTCACCCGGGATTACCTACTTGAACACGGCGGCCGCGATGAAAGCCTCGACCGGTCCATCGACGTTCGCATTTCGCGTATCCGCAAGAAACTGAACAGGAAAGACGGCCCTGCGCACATCCGGACGATTTACGGGTCCGGTTACATGCTGACCTGCGATGTGAAGTGGGATTGAGCTCAGTCCCCAACGCAGAGCAACCGCCCATCCAAACAAAAAAGCGGGGAGATTTCTCTCCCCGCTTTTTTCGTTTCTGTTTAACTCAGAAGCTGAGCGAAATGTCTCTGTGATCGGAGAGACATCCAGCGACTTCCAGAGCCATTGCGTCCGGCAAGCGGTCCCGCTGACGCAATCCGATGTTGGTGCCAACCGCAGCGTCATACGCCTCCAGTTGGGGCAACAGCTCCGATGCCGCACGTTGGCGCCAGGCAAGATCGGCTTGGACAGCAGCAATCGACTTGTCGATCTCCGCAATCGCCTCTTCCGCGTTGGGTGTCCGGCTCCGCATGATCTTGCGGGCTTCCGTCAGGCCCTTGCGAATATCGCTTGTGCCTTCAGCGGACCCGACCTTGGATCGCATCGCAGCAATTGCCTCCACCGCGGCTTCCGGTTCCAACTGGGTAACCTGCTCTTTCAAAGCCTCAAGTTCAGCTTCGAAACTGGCGACAACGTCGACATCTCGCAGGATTGCCTTCAGCTCGAGCACTGGCTCATAGGCCTGGTCCGCATTGCGGCGGAAGGTCAAGCGGGCTGTGTTCTCGGCCTTCTGGATCTGAGAGAAGGTCGCGTATGTGTCGTCCCATTCCTCAGGGATCTGAGCCAGGAGCGCATCATGCTCAGCCTGGAGAGTGTCGATCCGTGCCTGAGCCCGTTCGCCTTGCTCTACCGTATAGATGCCTTCCGGACCAGACCGGCTGACGACCACTTTAAGCTCTTCGATCGTCTCGTCGATGCGGCGGGCATCCCGCTCTAGAGCCCGAACCAGGCCGTGGATTGGGCGGTAGTCGCCCGCAGCTGCTGCTACCGCCGCCTCTGCGTCCTTGATCTCCTGCATCAGCGGGAGTGCGTTCTGCGCTTTTTCAAAGCCTTCGGCCAAGTCTTCACGCAGGTCCTCCGGCAGATAGCTCATGTCCAAGTTTGCCGTCGACTGGATCGTTGCAAGAATGCCATCACCATTCTGCTGGAAATCCTCGTGAACGATTCTTTCCATGCAGTATTGAAGACGCGGGTTCTTTGGTGGCGGCGCAGTCTCCGACAACAAAGTCGAACGGTTCGGAAGATAGTTCACGAGCTGCGGATTGAAGCCCACGATCGCGAGCGCGACGAGCTGCAATGCAATGAACGCGATCACGCCCTTGTACATATCGACCGTCTTCACGATCGCAGGCGCAACCCCGCGCAAGTAGAACAGCGCAAATCCAAATGGTGGTGTCAGGAAGGAGGTCTGGATGTTCAGACCGATCATCACACCAAGCCAAACAGCCGTGACGTTTGCAGACGGGTCAGCAAGCAGGATCGGTGCAACAATCGGCACGACCACAACCGCAATCTCGATGAAGTCGAGAAAGAAGCCGAGGATAAAGATCACCAGCATGACGATGAGGAATTGCGCCCAGAAGCCGCCAGGCAGCCCCTGCAGGAAGTCCTTCACAAGGTCTTCACCACCGAAGGCCCGGAACGCAGATGTCAGCATCGCCGCACCAAGCAAGATGATAAAGACCAGCGACGTCGTCTTCGCGGTTTCGACCATCACACCACGGAGGGTGTCTTCCAACTTCAATGTGCGCCAACCAGACCAGAAGATCGCAATCAGCAGCAACGAGACGGCAATCAGAGCCAACACAAGCCCAAGAAGGTCCTGGCTTGTCTGGATCAACTTGATGTTCACGGCACCAATGAAGCTGATCACAATGGCAATCGCCAGCAACGCCACGATCGCGATGATCGCAGGAGTGTATGCCCCCTTCTCACCATCACGCAGCCTGTACCCAGCCATGATCATGGCGCCGACAGCACCGATCGCGCCAGCCTGGTTCACAGTCGCAATACCCGCAATGATCGAACCCAGAACCAGGAAGATCAGGGCCAGCGGCGGAACCAGGGTAATGAAAACCTTCACTGCGAACTGGCGTGTAAACGTGCCTTCCTCATGCACTGCAGGTGCAGCGCTTGGCTTCAGAAGTGCGAAGCCAAGGATGAACAGCATGTACAGCCCAACAAGGACGAGGCCTGGCAAGAACGCGCCGAGGAACATCTCGCCGGCACTGGTCGACACGACCGAGAAGTCGGACGGCATCGAAAGTTCGCCAGTGTTGTCCTTGTAAAGCGCCTGCCGGATCGACCCGGCCTGGTCGACCGCACTTGCGAGCTGGTCAGCCAAAATGATCAAAACGATGGATGGCGGGATGATCTGTCCGAGCGTACCCGAAGCCGCGATCGTACCCGTTGCCAGCGGCACCGAATAATTGTTCCGCAGCATTGCCGGCAAGGAGATCAGACCCATCGCCACAACAGTCGCACCAACGATGCCTGTTGTTGCCGCGAGCAGCGCGCCCACGAACACAACGGATATGCCGAGGCCGCCCGGAACCGGACCGAACAGCCGGGCCATGGTTACGAGAAGATCCTCAGCGATCTTGGACCGCTGGAGCATGATGCCCATGAACACGAAAAGCGGAATCGCTATGAGCGTATCTCGTTCCGCTTCCCAGTAGATGCCCCGGAAGTTGGTAACACCGGCACTTAGCCACTGAGCGGCGCTGCCGGAGTGGAAGAACGCGTCCGCCCCACTGCCGAAGAGCGCGCCGGCACCGGCTGCAAGTCCGATTGTGATGATTGCCGCGCCTGGAAGGGCGAATGCCACCGGAAAACCGCAGCCAAGCGCAAACGCCATGATCACGACAAGAAGAAGAAGGAAGAAAAGTTCCATATCAAACGATCTCGTCTGGCTCTAGTTAACAGGGTGGTTTTCGTGATCCCGGCCGCCGGGTTCGCCGCGAATGTCGGCGATGGCGTCCAGGAAATAGGCCACGAATTGGATCATCATGGAGGTGGCAAACACTCCCAGAAAACCGGCCATGAGGTATTTCACGTAAAGACCAAATCCTGCCTGTGTCACTTCGTAGGCCAGGATCGGGCTGTTGATGATGTTCTGTTTTCCGCCCATGCCAAGAACAAGGATCGTCGTGCAAAGGCTCATGCCCAGTACAACCGACCCGATCGCGTTGACGTAGCCTTTGGTCTTCGGTGACATCCCGGCATAGAACACATCGACTCGAACGTGCCCTTCTTCAAGCAGCGTATAGGCACTCGCGAACAGGAAGAGTGCTGCGTACCAGAAACGCACCAAGTCTGCGAGGAAGGCCTGCTCGTAGGAGAACACAAAACGGCCGATCACGATCGCAAGCTCGGCGACAACAACCAGCAGTGCGAGCCAAGTAAACCCAAGCGTTCTTGTAAAGGCGGCGATCACGATCGACAGGGCGATCAACGGCATGTGGACGTAGGCGCCGCGGAACCGCGACTTGCCAAGCTCATCTGCGAGATCCTGCCCAACAATTCCCGGCAACAATTCTTCGATCCGCAAAAACGAGATTGCACTGTCCACCAATCCAACGATCAATACCGCAAAAAATGCAGCCCGGATTATGAAGGTATTGATGTTGCTGATCCGCGCGCTGTCGACGCGCAGCGGTGTTGTACTCCGCATCACATAAACGAACACGGCCGCCAGAAAACCGGCATAAACAGCCAGCTGCAGCCAAGACCAAACGATCGGCAGCGACCCGTTTGCAGCACCACCATAGATGGGCGCAATGCCGGGTAAGTCTTGCCAATATGTAAGGTAATTGTTCAACAGATATGCGGCCATGATGGCCAGTACGCCCCAACCGAACAGGCGGAAAGAACGCGCGCTTTCTGGTGTTGGTCCCGTGCCGGTATTCATGGCTGGAGATCCGTCTTGAACACTGTCCAAGGCAGTCATCGTGGCGGAGCCTTTTTTATCGTGTCAATAAAAAGAAGGGACGGGAAGTTTCCCGCCCCTATCCGTAGAAGAGCATCGCTTATGAAGGGATGCCCAGCACGCGGTTCCGCTTGTTGCTGTATGCAACGTCGGAAATCGCCATCCAGCTGCCGATGTCCTTGCGGGCATTGATGAAGCTTTCGAAGATCTTCTTGGCCATCGGAGAATGGTCCATTGCCTCTTCAAGAACTTCCTGAGCTGCTTCACCGAACGCATCATAGATTTCGTCGTTGAATTCACGCAGCTCAACGCCGTGCTCGTTGATCAGACGGTTGAGGTAAACACCGTTGTTGGCGTTTGTCTCAGCCATGGTCAGGGCGTTTTCTTCGTTACAAGCCGCCGCGATGATCGCCTGATCGGTCGCGTCAAGTGTATCCCACCATGCCTTGTTGATGCCCATGGCCAGCTGTGCGCCCGGCTCGTGCATACCCGGATAGTAGTAGTACTTCGCAGCTTCGTAGAACTTCATGAAGTAGTCGTTGAACGGACCAACCCACTCAGTCGCATCAATTGCACCTGAAACCAGGTTTTCGTAGATCTGGCCACCCGGAAGAGAAACCGGAGATGCACCGAGTTTCGCCATGACGTCACCGCCCTGGCCAGGAATACGCATCTTCAGACCTTTAAGGTCGTCAGCTGTCTCGATTTCCTTGTTGAACCAGCCGCCCATCTGAACGCCTGTGTTACCCATGGCGAAGTTCTTCAGGCCGAATTCACCTGCAAGCTCATCCCACAATTCCTGACCGCCGCCGAACTTAATCCAGGCGTCCATTTCAGTGTAGGTGAGACCGAACGGAACAGCAGTAAATGCAGCCCAACCCGGGTGCTTACCTTTCCAGTAGTAGTCTGCGCCGATGTAAGCTTGCGCGTTGCCGGAAGCAACTTCATCGAAGGAGTCGAAAGCACCAACGCGTTCGCCAGCGGCGAAGTACTGAACGTTGATGCGGCCTTCGGTCAGCTCTGCAATGCGAGCCGCGAGGCGCTGAGCCGGAATACCAAGACCCGGGAAGTCCCGCGGCCAAGTTGACACGATGACCATGTCCTTGGTGCCCTGCGCGATGGCCGGAGCCGCAAGAGCAGAACCTGCAGCGATACCACCAGCACCAAGACCAGCTTTTTTGATAAACGAACGACGATCCATTAGTTTCCTCCCTAAACGGACCTGATATCGGACCGGAATACACCCTTGCACCGATCTCGCCGTATGTCTAGTTGACCAAGCGGCACTGATGCTATTCGTGGTTCTGCGCATCTTTTCAGTAGTACTACTGAATTCCACGCAAGAGAGTGCTATTAGGGCGCAGGTTCGCGCAATATGAGGAACAAGTGGGTGACGTTTAAGACAAAATTGCTGCTGATCACGATCCTGCCACTGATCGCTGTTTCGTTGCTGATCGGCGGCGTCAGCTATTATCAGTCCAGCGCGCTGATTGACGCAGAGACCCGTTCCGTTGAAACGCGGATCCTGGCCGCAAAACGCCAGGAAATCCGGAATTACGTGAGCCTTGCGCTCACGTCGATTGAACAGATCTATGAAAACGAACCGGACGGAAGGCAGGCTGCTCAAGCTGAGGTCAAGGAGATCTTGAAGAATCTGACCTTTGATTATGACGGCTATTTTTTCGTCTACACGCTGGACGGCACCAACGTTGTGCACCCCAAATTACCGCAGCTCGTCGGTAACAATTGGTGGGACTTGCAGGATAAGACGGGCGATTTTGTCATCCAGAATCTGATCAAGGCTGCGCAACAGGGCGGCGGCTTTCATCAATATGTCTGGCACAAGCCATCGACCGGAACGGTAGAAGAAAAGCTCGGCTACGCCATTCTGCTGGACAAATGGGGCTGGATGCTCGGAACCGGTCTTTATACCGACGATATTGCGAAGGAAATTGCTGCCATACGAGCCGATTTTGCCCGCAGCATCCGTCAAACACTTTTCGTGATTTTTTTGATTACGCTGGCCGCGATCATAATCGTTGGCACCTTGATCGCAGCCGTCAGATTCTCTGAGCAGCGCTTTGCCGACACGCGTTTGAAGGCCTTGACCAACCGGATCCTTGAAGTTCAGGAACAAGAACGCAAACGCGTTTCCACCGAACTTCATGACAGTATATCGCAGCTGTTGGTTTCCGTGCGGTATGGGCTTGAATTGATCCATAGCGAAGCCAACCAAAACGCGGACCTTCAGGCCCAAGCTGCAAAATGCCTGAACATCATCGACGGAACCATTACCGAGGTTCGCCGTATCTCCCGGGACCTGCGGCCAAGTGTTCTGGACGACATGGGGCTGGCCGCAGCGCTCGGGAGTCTTGGCAAAGAGTTCCAGGCCCAATCGGGCATCACCGTCAACGTCGAGGCAGAACGATGCCACGCCCGCTTGTCAGAAGGCGCAAAGACATCACTTTATCGCGTTGTGCAGGAGTGCATGACAAATGTGGCCCGTCACGCTGAAGCCGGGGAAGTCAACATCTCCCTGACCGTCGGCGCGCGCACGCTTAAGCTGCGGGTTGAAGACGATGGGATTGGACTGCCTTATCCGCTGCCAAAAACTGGTGGCCTGGGTTTCCGGAACATGCGCGAGCGTATCGAAACATACGGCGGCAAATTATCCATGAGCCGCGGCAAGTTCGGCGGCACACAAATCGACGTTGAAATGCCTCTCGACAACGCCACTGCAATGGCTGCATGATATGAACATGACAGTTCACTCACCTAACCTTGAGCCAATGACCAAACCGATACGGGTTTTGCTGGCCGATGATCATGCCCTTGTCCGCGACGGGATAAGGGCCCGGTTGAACAAGGTTCCGGAAATCGAAGTTGTGGGCGAAGCAACGAATGGCCGGGAAGCTGTTAAACTGGCGCATGAACTCCGGCCGGATGTCCTCTTGATGGATGTCTCGATGCCGGTCATGAACGGCCTTGAAGCCGCTGCGGAAGTTCGCAAATCCTTCCCGGAAATCGCGGTGCTGATCCTGTCGATCTATGACAACTCTGAATATGTGCGCGGCGTTGTTCAAGCCGGTGCCCGCGGTTACATCCTGAAGGATATTTCGGCCCCTGAAATGATCACTGCGATCTCGAGTGTGGCGTCCGGCGGATACTATTTCTCCTCTGCGGTGGGGCCGACACTTGTAGGCACCGCAACCTCCGCTCCGATTGAGGATCCCTATGGATTGACTGACCGCGAGCGCCAGGTGCTCACAGCAATTGCCAAAGGCCTGCCGAACAAGGAAGTTGCCAAGAGCCTCGGGATCAGTGTGCGGACGGTTGAGTCCCATCGCCTAAACTTGCGGGAGAAGGTCGGCAACAAGAACGCAGCGCAGCTCTACAAGGTTGCACAGGATCTTGGATTGCTCGATTGATCGGCAGGCAGTATCACTCTCTTCTGATCTCGTAACGTTCTGTCCAGACAATCTGATAAGGCAAGACCATGTCCAAACCGCTGGTTCTCGTGACCGCCGATGTCAAATCCATCGATGGCTTCAACTGGCATGCAACCATCTCCACCTATTTGCAGGCGGTTCTAAAAGGCGCAGACGCCATACCCATGATCCTGCCGGCTCTTGGAGCGGACCTGGATATCGATGCGGCTCTGGACAACGTAGATGGAGTTCTGGTGACCGGATCGCGGTCGAATGTAAATCCGCAACTCTATGGACAAGAACCGACAGAAGCCAACGGGCCTTATGACCCGGACCGCGACGCGACCACATTGCCGCTCATCAAGAGGGCTGTGGAACGCGGCGTTCCGGTATTCGCGATTTGCCGCGGTATGCAGGAGATGAATGTAGCCTTTGGCGGGACACTATTGACCGAGGTTCAGGAGATTGAAGGGCGTAAGGACCACCGGCCGCCGACATCAGACAGTCAGGACGAACGTTTCCGTATTGCTCATACCGTCGAGATCAACGCAGGTGGCCCGTTGGAAACCGTCCTGGGCGAGGAACCGTTTGAGGTGAACTCCCTCCACCGGCAAGCGGTCGGGGAACTCGGCAAAGGGCTTGTGATCGAAGCCAAAGCGGAAGACGGCACGATTGAAGCCATGACCATCAAGGATGCGCCTGGCTATGTAATGGCCACCCAATGGCACCCGGAGTACTGGGTTATGACCGACGGGCCCTCCAAGAAATTGTTTTCAGCTTTTGGAGACGCCGTTCGCACTTACAGGCAAAAAAGGCTGGCACTCTAAGCGCCAGCCCGAATTCTCTTTCTTTCGGAACAAATCAGTCCCTATCCCCAGCCGACAGCGGCGATCAAAAGGGTAATCCCGAGCAAAAATACCACTGCGGCGCCCAGTATCTCGATTGTACGGTGCACTCTGATCGCCATGGGGCTGCCTTCGCCGAAGAGGCGGACGGCCAGATCCTTGGCCGAGACGGCAAGCCCCGCCAGAAGCGCAACGGTAATCCCCGTACCGACGGCCATCGCAAGCGTTGAGGCAATCCCGGCAGCGATCATGCCTTGCGACAAAGCAAAGACCAGCACGACAAGCGCACCGGTGCAGGGCCGCAAGCCCACGGCCAAGATGATGGACACGGCCTTGGACAGCGTGATCTTGCCCTGAAGCATATCCGGTGTCGGTGCATGGGCATGTCCACAACTGGAGCACACACCATCCGGGCCGATGTGATGGTCATGGTCGTGATGATGGTGATGACCGTGGTGGTGGTGATGATGATCGTGGCCATGATGCCCCCCAGCGTGGGCACCGGCAAAAGCAAGCCCCTCGTGGGCCTGACGGTTCACCATGCTTGCCAGAACGGGTTTTCCCGCCTTTTGCCACAAGAGCCAGGCGCCCAGCGCTGTAATCAGCACATAAGACCCGATCTCGAACCAGCGCGCCGTATCCTGAATAGCGATACTGGTGAGATTGAACACAACGGCAAGCCCGCCCACCAGAACGATCGCGGTAACTGCTTGAGCGAACGCGGAGGCGAAGGAAAGTATAATACCTTTCTTCAAGGTTTCGTTGTTGGCGACGACATAAGACGTGATGATCGCCTTCCCATGCCCCGGACCTGCCGCGTGGAATATTCCATAGGCGAAGGAAAGGCCGACGAGCAGCCAAAACGCATTCGGATTGGTCCGGAAAGACCTCAAGCTCGCGACCAGCTTTTGATAAAAGTCCTTCTGCATCTGGGCAATCGATCCGAAAATCTGGTCCATCAAACCCGGCTCTATCGTGATCGTCTGCTGCGTTTTTTGCAGAACATCTGAAGCCCGGGACATCGGCTCTGTACCCGGGCCTTGCGCGATTGCGTTTTCAATTGCTGATGCCGCAGTCTCTGGAGAAGCATCTCCTGCCGCAGGTTGTTGTTCTGAAAGCTCTGAAGCGTTGGGAGCGGCGGCTACTTGAGCAGTAGCCCCACAGGTGACAATCATCTGGTTGACTTGTGTCGCGGCGGCAGATTGCAACTCGGGCGGCAGGTCTCTCTGATCCGGTCCAATTTGAGCGAGAGCATATGCCGTCGCATCATCAAGCGGCGGCGGTTCCTTGCGCGTGATCTGACACGCGCCAGGCGCATTTACTGTTCCGAGTGCGCTATCCTCTTGGCCGAACCGGAAATCGACGTAATAAGTCGGATCATAGACATCAAGCGTGATTGGTGCAGACGCATCACTCGGATCTTTCAGCGGCAACGTGAAATGCAGCTCAAGGAGCTTCACATCCTCCGGCATTGTGCCGCCGTTCATCTGAATATCTTCGGCGATCGCCTCAAAGTCCTCTGGCTTCATGACCCAGTAGTCTTCGAGTGCGACAGTCTTCACCTCAAGCCAGTAGTCGGTCGGCGTTGCGAAATCCAATTCGATGCGCGTGTTGTCGCCAAACGTGAAATAGCCGAAATCAGCCATACTCTCGACATTGACGTCAGCCAGTTCGGCAAGCTCTTCCCGAGAATAGATGCCGTCCTGATTGGTATCGAAGCCCTGAATGGCAAAGGCTGAAAACGCGTCATCGAAGCGGAAGATATGCCGGACGGCGACAGCATCACCGTTGTCATCGAAGACAAGGGAAGAGCGCGCCTCCACGAAGACATGCGGGTGCGCCTGAGCGCCGGTCGCGCCAAACATCGCAAAACCAAATACCGCAAGGAGCAAGACTGCCCTGGCGTTCATCAAGTTCCACGCGCGAACGATTTGCTGACGCACTTGTTGCTCCTGCTCGAATCCCTGAACCTTAATATAGCGCAATCGGGTTGTTGTCCCAGAAGGCGGCAACAAGATGACCCAAACTGTTCGCAGCCGCAAAAACGAAATGAAAAATTTTTCACAATAGCTCTGAGAAGCAGGAAAGAACCTTCACCTATTAGCATTCAATTGAGTAAGAAAAGCAGCAAATTTCAGAATGCCTGAATAAAATATACTCAACAACAATCATTTTGAATTGAGCCAACCATGAACGCCATCCATACCACTGTCCATCACACCGCTGTCTTTGACCATCCGGAAATGGAAGACCACGAAAACATCGTGATCGTTCAAGATGCGAATACCGGTCTGAAAGCGATCATCGCCGTCCATGACACCCGGCTTGGCCCCGCTCTCGGTGGCTGCCGCGTCTGGCCTTACGCCACGCCGTCCGAAGCTTTGAACGATGCGCTCCGGTTGTCCCGAGGCATGACTTACAAGAACTCACTCGCAGGCCTTGAACTTGGCGGCGGTAAGGCGGTCATCATCGCTGATCCGCGCAAGGATAAGTCAGAAGCTTTGATGGAAGCCTTTGGACGGCATGTGGAGCGGTTGTCCGGCACTTACATCACGGCTGAAGACGTCGGCGTCTCACCAGAAGATATGGAGGCGGTTGCGCGCCACACGGACCACGTGCGCGGCACCCAGGCAACAGGACTGGGAGACCCCTCTCCGTACACCGCGCTCGGTGTCTTTGAGGGCATTAAAGCTTCCGTTGCGCATGTCTTCGGTGATCCGTCCTTGTCCGGACGAACAGTCTCGGTTCAAGGTCTTGGACATGTCGGCTTCGATGTCGCCCGTCAACTTCATGAAGCCGGCGCCAACCTGATCGTTTCCGATATTCACAAGCCGGCCGTTGAGAAGGCTGTCGAAGCCTTTGGTGCAAAGAATGTTGATCCGGCGGACGCGCACAAGGTGGAGGCAGATGTGTTTGCACCATGCGCTCTAGGCGCAGGTCTCAACGCCCGCACCATTCCGGAAATCAAGGCGCGGATCGTGGCGGGTGCTGCGAATAACCAACTGCAGACACCGGCTGATGGCGTGGCTCTCAAAAACCGCGGCATTCTCTATGCACCAGACTACGCGATCAACGCAGGCGGCGTTATATCGATCGCTCTGGCAAAGCCAGGCGGCAACGACCAGGGAGTTCGTGAAAAAACAATTGCAATCGGCGATACGCTGACCCGGATCTACGACCGGGCGGTCCGCGAGAACGCAACACCGGAACAGATTGCCGACAGAATGGCCGAAGAACGCCTGACAGCCGCGCGGCCGATCTGAATCCTATGTAAATGATCTTGGGAATGGCGGGCCTGGTCCCGCCGTTTCATGTTTTTAGCGTGCTGACGTCAAGAGTATTTGCTCTCGTTCGCACTCTTGAACATTTGACGCACCAAACGTTTGGCATCTTCTACAGCCTGTTCCCCCAGCTCCGCATAAGAGGCAGTCACACCTTCGTGGAGAAGATAGAGCGTTGAAGCGAACTGCATCTGGCCGCTGAGATTTCCAAAGAACGTCAGCAGCTCCGATTTATGCCGGTTCACGGTCTCAGCGATGTCTGTACTATCAGGGTTCGCCGCAAGAGCTTGCCGGAAGAAGCACTCTTTGCCCTCCGTCATCCGCATCCAGCCACCCAGTTTGTCAAACAACTGTTCGGCTGCACTCAGACCAGGCTCTTCAACACCATCTGTGACGTACCGCATGTACCGTTGATGCCGGAATTCCAAAGCGCCCAAGATCATCGCCTCACGAGAGGGAAAATACCGGTAGAGGGTCCGCATGCTGACACCGACGCCGGCGCGCAAAACGGGAACGCTTGGTTCCGCGAAACCCCGGCTCCAGAACACCTGTTCCAGGCCTGCGGCAATATCGTCCTTGGAGTCGCTCATGTTCAGATTGTGAGCCTGTATTTTTTTTATTCAAGAAAAAATTACGCTTATTTTCGCCGTGCAGGGTCTTATTTACCCTAAGTCACTCAAATTCCTCGCGCTAAGCCCCCGTGTGCACTTCCGCTCTTGATCGGGCCGCATACCAGCTGACAAGGAAATCAACCAGCGCCCGGACTTTTACTGTCAAATGGCGCCGGTGCGGGTAAACGGCATATATCCCGCGCATCGGCTCCTCATGTTCCGCCAGCACAATCTTGATACGGCCTTCATTAATGTACTCTGAGACGAAAAACAGTGGCATCCGGATGAAGCCAAGCCCTTGAAGAGCGGCCTCACAGACCGCCTCAGCGCTGTTGACCTCAACCGGCCCTTTTACAGTGACCATCTGGCGTTCGCCTTGGCTGCCAAACGCCCAGTTTTGCTTGTACCGGTAATTGGTATCGATGATGCAGGGACGATCGGCAAGATCAGCCGGTGTATTTGGAACACCGACTTTAGCCAGCAGGTCCGGACTGGCGCAAATCACTGTCCGAAAGGGCGCTATTTTTCTCGCAATCAGACTTGAGTCTTCGAGCTGCGTCACCCGCACCGCGATGTCGAACCCCTCCTCCACAAGGTCCACGAACCGGTCTTCAAGCCTGAGATCAAGAACGACATCAGGATGCTGCGCGAGAAACTCCATCATGGCTGCATTCAAGAGCTTGTCGCCCATAGACCGTGGCGCCGACACACGCAGCCGCCCGCGGATCTCCTGATGAGACGACTGAACTGATGCCTGGAGGTCGTCAATGCGCTGGAGGATTTCAGAGGCTTCCTTATAATAAGACTCTCCAACTTCGGTCATGGACACTTGCCGGGTTGTCCGGTTCAGCAACCGGACCCCCAGTTCATCTTCCAACTCGCTAACGTATTTGGAGACAAGCGCCTTGGACCGCCCCATATCCCTGGCGGCAGCGGAAAACCCCTTGGAATCCACGACCTGAATAAAACAACGCATCCGCGTCAGCGCATCCATAGGGCAAAGCCTCCACCGAATCTGAGGTGTTCACATCACAACAGTTCAAGCGGGGGCGCGACGGCGCGTCAAGCGGACAAGTCCCGACAAGCACCAAATGAGAATGAAACCACCCGCAGCGCCAACCCCAGCGCTCACCAGACCGACCGGGGTCAGCGGGATAGCTGGAACATAGTCTTCTGCGGTGGCTTGTGCCAATTCCCGGTCCGGGCTCTCGACGAGGATCAAGATCCGCTCAAACGGGCTAGCCGTTTCAAAACCGGATCTTTGATCTTTGAGATGAACAAGACGCTGGCTCGTCCGCTCGATGCTGCTACCCCGCGCCTGAATGAACGGATCTGCGGATGCCTTTTGCCGGTCAATCGCCTCGGGAACAGTGAGACCATAATCCGCCGCATCTCGCCGAAAGTCCGCCATCACCTGCTCCAACGCATCGATCGCGCCACCCAGGCGCTGCCGGTATTGTTGCGCGAACTCCGGAAGCTGTGATGTCAGCGTGCCGCTAGCTAGCATCGTCAAAACTGTAAAGATTCGCAGCATCCCCGCCACTCCATGAAATGGTGCAAGCCTAGTTCACAGCCAAGACGATCAGATTATAAAGATCTACCCGTCCTGAAGGGAGATAATGCCTGCTTCGTTCTTTTCGCTGCCGAAAGCGAGCCGAAGGCCTGCGTCATCCCACCCGAGACTTGTGATTGGATGACCTCCGGGTCGCCGCAGCAGGACTTCTGCATTATCTTCGAACCGGCTCATCATGACCATGCCGTCCTGATAGCCCAGCGCGACAACCTCTTCCTTGGGATGACAGGCAACCGCCGTAACCAAGACGTCGCTCCGTGTCCCAAGCTGCAATGGCGATTGGCCCATGGGACCGGTTTTCCCAAAAAACGGCCAAACGATTGCGGCATTGGCACCGGAGGTTGCAAGATACTTGCCTTTGACCGACCAGCTGAAAGACTTCACTTTCGCAGGATATCCCGTCATGCGCATGTCTTGATTGTCAGACAGACGCCAGCCATGCAGCGCGTTTTCCTGCATAGCCGTCACAAGGTATTTGCCGTCGGGTGAAAAACTTGTTCCAAGATGGGCACCTTTCCAGGTCAGGTTGACCGGCTTGCCTTCGGTGCCCGCCCACCACAATGTGGCGCCGTCGTACCGGGAAACAGCTAACCGCAGCCCCTTGGGCGCAAATGCAATACCTCCAACGGCCCGATCGTGGGCAAACTCTTTTTCCCGGCCATCCGACAAGCGAACCCACGCTGTCCGGCCGCTCGCAAAGGCAACAGCGCCGTTGGGCCCGCAGGCAATCAGATCAATCCACTTGCGAGGACGTTCTGCCAGAAGCTCGCTCGATCCATCCGGCGACGAGGCATAAATCACACCATCATCGCCCGAAGTGATCAGGGACTTGCCATCAAACGATGGCTCCGCCGCCAAGAGACCATTCTTATGCGGCGCCAGATGAGTTTCGCCTACTTCAACGAAGTGTATGGCGCCCTCACCGGTCGCGACATACGCAGCATCACCCAGAAAACCGGCTCGCACGACGAAGCCGTCCACGTCCATAGGAGCAACAATTGGCACCCTGCGCTCCTATTCCGCGGCACAAGCCTTGAAGTTTGCTTTCAGGACATCCCAGTTCAGATCCCGGCCAATAAAGACAAGCCGGCTTTCACGAGGTTCGTCTCTCTTCCAGTCCCGCTGATGATCTCCCTCAACGATCATATGAACGCCCTGAATGACGTAACGCTGGGGATCATCCTTGAATGCGAGGATCCCCTTCATTCGGAGAATGTTCGGTCCCTGGATCTGGGTCACCTGATTGATCCAAGGGAAGAACATTTCGGGGTCAAGATCACCCGCGGTCAGTGAGATGCTTTTGACGGAATGCGTCTCTTCGTGACCATGATGGTGGTGACCATGATCATGGCTGTGGTCATGATGATGATGGTCGTGGTCATGATCACAGTCCGGGCTGCATTCGTGGGCGTGATGACCGTGTTCCAGGAAATGCGGATCAAGCGACAGGATCCGATCCAGATCAAAAGCACCACGATCGAGCACCTTCGCGATATCGACACCGCATCGTTCGCTATGATGGAGAACCGCATACGGATTGATGGACCGGATACGCGCTTCAACTGCGCTCAATTCATCAGCAGATACCAAGTCAGTCTTGTTGATCAGGATAACGTCTGCAAAGGCAACCTGATCTTCGGCTTCCTGGGTATCTTCCAAACGTTGCAGTATATGACGCGCATCCACGACCGCCACAACCGCGTCCAACTTCGCCGCGGCCCGCACATCGTCATCCATAAAGAAAGTCTGCGCGACGGGCGCAGGATCGGCGACGCCAGTGGTCTCCACGATTATGGCATCGAAGGCGCCCTTGCGCTTCATCAGGTTTTGAACGGTGCGGATCAAATCACCACGAACCGTGCAGCAAATACAGCCATTGTTCATTTCAAAGATTTCTTCATCCGACTCGACCAACAGGTCGTTGTCGATGCCGACTTCTCCGAATTCATTGACGATAACGGCATACCGCTGACCATGATTTTCGGTCAGGATCCGATTGAGCAAGGTGGTTTTCCCGGCTCCTAAATAACCTGTCAAAACGGTGACCGGGATCTGAGCCGGTGTCTCCTGGGTCGCAGACATTGCGTATCTTCCTGGAAAATTGAAAAAGGCGGGCTCATCTGAGCCCCGGTTAGCCGCCATATAATCACATACGCACCGAATTGGGAGAGCGGTTCGCGATTTTTGAACCGCGAAGGTTCAGAGCGGAAATGACCAAGCCCGAACCGGTTTCGTCACAAGCGGCCTTTAAGAGCCGATGCGGCATGCTATCAACTACAGTCAGAAAAGTAGAGCAACGCGGACAAGAGACGTCATGAAAACCATTTCTGGATTCGATCGGATTGGCGAAGAAAATGCATTTGCGGTTCTTGCGCGCGCCACGCAGCTGGCGGCCGAAGGGCATGACATCATCAATCTTGGAATCGGTCAGCCGGATTTCCAAACGCCGGACCACATCGTGGAAGCGGCCATTAAGGCCCTCCGGGATGGTCATCACGGTTACACACCGGCGACCGGCGTCGCACCGTTGCGCGAAGCGGTATCGGCAGATCTTCACAAGCGTCACAACGTCGACAGCAATCCGGACAATGTCGTCATCGTGCCAGGCGGGAAGGTCACCATGTTCATGGCGATCTTGATGTTTGGCGAACCCGGCGTGGATATTCTTTACCCGGATCCAGGCTTTCCGATTTATCGGTCGATGATAGAGTTCACGGGCGCCCGACCGGTTCCAGTGCCCATTCGCGAAGAAAACAATTTTGCGTTTTCCGCTGAAGAAACCTTGTCGCTGATGACGGACAAGTCCCGTCTTCTCATCCTGAATTCGCCGGCAAATCCAACCGGTGGTGTCACGCCGAGATCGGAAATCGAAACCCTGGTCAAAGGTCTGGCTGCCTTTCCAGAGGCAGCCATTCTTTCTGACGAGATCTACTCTCAAATGACATATGACGGCATGGAGCATGTGTCGTTGCTGTCGTTTCCGGAAATCCGGGACCGCCTTATTTTGCTGGACGGCTGGTCGAAAACCTATGCCATGACCGGATGGCGGCTCGGGTTTTCCTTGTGGCCGGATCAGCTGATCGACAAAGCACGCAAGCTTGCGGTCAACGCCTGGTCCTGCGTCAACGCCCCTGCCCAATATGCTGCACTTGCCGCGCTGACTGGTCCACAAGACGCCGTTCATGCGATGGTTCGAGAGTTTGATCAGCGCCGGACAATCGTCGTTGAGGGTTTGAACGCAATAGAAGGGATTTCCTGCAAAACACCGCTCGGCGCATTCTATGCCTATCCGAACATCAAACAGACCGGATGGCAGGCCAAAAAACTGGCGTCAGCACTCCTGGAAGAAGCTGGCGTTGCGGTGATCGGAGGACCGGATTTTGGCGTTCTCGGCGAAGGTTACATCCGTCTTAGTTATGCAAACTCGTCCGAAAACATCCAAAGAGCGCTAAACAGGATGGAAATTTTTCTATCCGGTCAAAAAATCCAAGTATTTACCAACACCTCACTCAATAGACTTCTGCATAAGACATAATTTACCTTAAGGAAATTCGAATTCTGTTACGTATTGTTTTATTAAACCTTTAGGCCGTTCAATGCCGTTCAAGCTAAAATAGGCGCGATGGTGGGAAACGAGATGGCGACAAATATTGCCTTGGATCTGGAGCAATCTTTTGAAGAGCTTCATGAATGTGTTCTGGTCACGCAACGGGACCGCACAATCATTTTCGTCAACAAGGCGATGGAAAACCTGCTCAAGGTTGATCGGCAAGATCTTATAGGAACAACAACCGAGCGCTTTTTCGCAGACAAAAAGCATTTCGAAAACCTCGGCGAGATCTACGATACGCCGACCGACCAGCGGCACCGGAAAGCCTATACTTTCGACATTAGAACTGGCGATGGAACTATCGTCCCGCTTGAGGTCGTGAGCGCGCCCCTGTTTGACGCCGACCATGAACTCACCGGCATCCTGTTCATCTCAAGGGACAAAACAGAACAGATCGCGCTGGAGAAACGAGCCAAAAACATCGCCGAGACTCTCGATGACGCATTGGATGCGATTTCTGAAGGATTTGCGATCTACGACACGGATGACATTCTTGTCGTCTGCAACAACACCTACCGCGAAATCTACGCGCCTTCGGCGCCCGCTATGAAACCAGGCAACTCATTTGAGTCTATCCTGAGATATGGTCTCGATCGGGATCAATACGACACCAAAGGCCTGACCAAAGAAGAATGGCTCGAGGATCGCCTGACCAACCACAGAGCCGCCGACGGCAAAGTGATTGAACAATCCCTGGCGGATGGCCGGTGGCTTCGTATTTCGGAGACCAAAACCCGGAGCGGCCGGACCGCAGGTATCCGGGCGGATATCACGGAGATGAAAACGGCTAAAGCTCAGGCCGAAGCCGCTTACAGGAACCTCTCCCTGATTGCCGACAACGTTTCCTGCTCCATTACCGAGGTTGATCTTGAAGGCCGGTGCGTCTTCATCAACAAGATCGGTTGCGAATGGTTCAATGGAACGCCGGAAGAACTTGTTGGGACCCGGCTGCGCGAACGCCTCCCATGGAAAGAACGCGAGCAGGTTCGCCAAGTATTCCAGAAAGCCTACGCCGGCGAGAAGTCCGCTGCAGAAATCCCTTTTCACTTCCCGGACGGCATTTCCCGCGAATGCCAATTCGAGGCAACACCCCGGTTTGATGAGGTAGGAGAGGTCTCAGGCCTCGTGGTCATGATTGTCGACATCACGGACAAGAAAAAGACGGAACGCACGCTGGCTGAACTCTATGCGATCACGTCGACCAACGAGCTTACCTACGAAGACAAGATCGCGGAGATTTTGCGACTCGGTTGCGAGCATCTTGACCTGCCGTGCGGGATCATCAGTCACGTGATTGACGACCGCTATTCCATCAGCCATGCGCACAGCCCAGGCTGTGTCGTCGAGCCGGGGTCGTCCTTCCCACTTGAGGACACCTACTGCACGCTAACGCTGGAAGCCGACGGTCCGATCGCAACCGCAGAGGCCTCAAAATCGGAGTTCGCAAAACATCCGTGTTATCGGGTTTTCGGTCTGGAAACCTATATCGGCGCGCCTCTCCTGGTGGATGGCGAAGTTTACGGAACCATCAATTTCACTTCCGAAGAGGTCAGGAGACGTCCCTTCACTGAGGCCGATGTTCAGATTGTCCGGCAATTCGCAGATTGGGTCGGTCATGAGATCGCCCGCGACCGTGCGCACAAGGCACTTATGCAAGCCAAGATCAATCTGGAGCGCATTGCGAGCATCGACGATCTGACCGGCATCATGAACCGCCGTGCTTTCCTGGAGGCAGCGAACACGGAAGTGGCCCGTTACCGCCGGACAAAACGCCCCTTCACGGCGGTGATGATCGATATCGACAACTTCAAGCGGATCAATGACCGATGCGGCCATGCGGTCGGTGACGAGGTGTTGAAAAAGTTCACCAGCATCGTCAGCGGAGCGCTGCGGGCAGTGGACGTCTTCGGACGCGTGGGCGGCGAAGAGTTCTGCATGATCCTGCACAACACCACCATGGAAGATGCCATGCTGGTGTCACAGCGGCTGCGGGAAAAAATCGTCAACGATTGTCAGTTCGATAATGTCGATCAGACGATCACCTGCAGCATGGGGCTTGCATCGATCGCGCGTGAAGACGTTGAGTTTTCAACACTCATGCAGCGCGCCGACACCGCCCTTTACACCGCAAAAGAAACTGGCAGGAACCGCTGCGTCGAGTTCACGCCGGAACTGGAGCCGGACGTTGCCGGTTAAGCAAAGGGCTCGGCTCCCATTTTGATGCTTGATGTCAATCAGGGAGCTGCGGCGCCAGACGCACTCCCGGCGGCGGCGAGCTTTCGCGAACCCGCAGTTGGGGTTCGATGACGATCGGTGTGTTCGGAACACGATCACCCGCGATTTGCCGGAGCAGTGTCAATGCTGCCAGCCGGCCGATCTTGTCAGGCTGGGCGCCGACGGTCGTCAGGGCCGGTGTGCGGGCATCGGCGCCATCAATGTCGTCATATCCGGTGATCGCCATTTCCGGTCCAGGTTCGACACCGGCCCGCCGCAACGTGGTCATCATGCCAAAGGCCACCAGATCATTGAAACAAACTGCCGCTGTCGGCCTGTCAGCAGCTCCCAAAATCGCCGGAGCGGCCGACCGGCCATCGGCTTGGGTCATCAGTTCAGGCATATCGACTTGCGCATCCGGGTCCAGTCCGGCGTCGAGCATGGCCTTCCGCCAGCCTGTGTGCCTGAACCTCCCGGTGGAGCTGTCACGGCGTCCACCCAGCATCGCAATTTGCCGGTGCCCCTGATCAATCAGGTGCTTTGTGATCTGGTACATGCCGGCTTCATCGTCGCCACGGACACAGGGAGCCCAGACCCCGGGCACTTCCCGCGCAACGAGCGTGACTGGAATGCCCTGATCGACCAGGCGATTTATTTCCTCAGCTGAGGTTCCAACCGAGGGACACAGGATCAGACCGTCGGCACGGTGTTGAAGCAGCGTGTTCACAAATGCCTTTTGACGCTTCACGTCGTCCCTGTGATTGCAGATGAAGATCATCTGCCCCTGCTCTTCCAGAACATCCTCAAGAGCCGAGAACACTTCGGCAAAGAACGGGTTCAAGATGTCATGGACCGCCACCCCGACAATCTGGCTTCTCGAGGTCCGTAGCGAGGCCGCAGACCGGTTGTAGATGTACCCGATCTCTTCAGCTGTCTGCTTGACCTTTTCCCGGGTTTCTTCAGCAACCAGCGGACTGTCCCGCAAGGCCAAAGAGACTGTCGCTGTCGAGATCCCGAGTTGGTCGGCAATATGACCAAGAGTCAGGCGTTTTCCGGGTTTTTGCGTCCCTTCCGGTGCGCGGGACTTGTTATTTTCACTGTCGGGCATGCCGTACACTCAAAGTTCGGTTGCAGCGGGCGGCAGTTTGGAACACTGCGCCAGCTGGAACGATACCGCGTAACAATCCTCTGATCAGTTACTTTGGGGAGCGGAAGCGTCGAATTCTTCTCGCAAATTCACGACGACGCGGCGGTTTTGCGACTGACAGGTCACCGCATCGCAATCGGTTACGGGACGCTCCACGCCATAACCCTTGGTCCACATGCGTTTGGCATCGACACCCCGTGCAACAAGCGCGTTGTAAACCGCTGTGGCCCTTTGTGTCGACAATGTTTTTTGGGCCGCTTCACTGCCCGGATCATCGGCATGGCCCTGTACTTTCACCAACCAGGACTTGTTCTGCTTCAACCATTTTGCCTGGTTATCGAGGGTCATTTTCGCTTCATCAGAGATCGTCGCCGATCCTCTGTCGAAATAGATCCTTCTGCCCACATTGATGATGAACTCTTCTTCAGATCCTGGACGGATTTCGGCAAAACCAGCCGCCGGAGCATTCGTCACGTTCGGAGAAGCAAGGTTAGAAGCCGTATTGCAGCTGGCAAGCCCTAGGCCAAGAACGACAGCCAAACAGATGCCGCCTGTCGTACGGCCAAATCGAATAGTCAAAAACGCCCCCAATAGTTTTTTCATTTATGACCGGGTTCAACCGGCATTTGCCCCAAGATGTTCCAGCACCAGCACACCTGTTCCCTTAGGACAGCGCTGGTAGAGATCGATCACGTCCTCCGGGAACATACGGATACAGCCACTCGACACATCATGACCAATGCTCCAGGGCTCCAAGGTGCTGTGCAAACGGTATCCAAGATCAACGCCGTCACGATAAAGATAAAGCGCCCGCGGACCGAGGGGATTGTTGGCCGCCCCGCCTTCTACTTTGCGCGGCAGTTCAGGCTGGCGTTTCAGCATTTCGGGTGGCGGTACCCAGCGCGGCCACAAGGCCTTCCGGTCAATACGGGCGCGTCCATACCATTTGAACCCTTCCCGGCCAACACCGACCCCGTAACGGAGCGCAGTATTGTTTTCCCAGACCCAATAAAGGAAATGGTTGTTTGTATCGATCACCACCGTGCCAGGAGGCTCCGGACTGAAGTACTTGACCATCTGACGGTGCCAGACCGGATCAATCTTCTTGAAGTTGGTGCGGCGATACCGATACCCGTTGTCATCCTGGTATCCGGTAAAATAGGCATTGGCTGCAGCACTTGCGCGCGCGGCTGTGGGCAATGCCATGCTTCCGGCAACAACCGTTGCACCCTTCAGCAGCGTCCGGCGATCAAATTCCATCCCGATCCTCCCAGGCAATAGAGCCAATTGAGACCTGACATTTCACATCTGGGATTATTAAGCCGTCAACTCCAGCGCAGGGTCAACAGGGGAGGCACCGGAATTGCGGCTAGGATGCCTTCACTTGCTCCCGGTAGAGGATGTAAAGCCCGGAAGCGACAACAATCGACGCTCCCAGGATCGTCGTCACGGTTGGAACATCGTCAAAAATCAGATAGCCAAGAATAATCATCCAAACGATCTGAACATAAATCAGGGGCGCAAGGACAGGGGCTGGGGCCATACGGTGTGCAAGAATGAAGAGAAAGTGACCTCCGCCGCCAAGTGCACCGGTCGCAACCAGCAAGGTCCACTCCCAAAGCCCATTGGGGGCTTGCCACACAGAAATGCCCACCGGCGCCATCGCAACCGCAGCAACGACACCTGAAATGATCAGCATTCCGGCGGAACTGTCGGTCGCAGCCAATTTCCGGGTAAGGAGCGCATAAACGGCATAAAACGTCATCGCGGCCAGTGAATAGAAGACGGCCCAATGGAGCCCTCCAAGCCCCGGGCGTGTCACCACGAGTACACCAATGAACCCTACAACAATGGCAGCCCACCGCCGGATTCCTGCCCACTCCCCAAGAAACGGCCCGGCGAGAGCGGTAATGACAAACGGTGCTGCGAACATGATTGACATCGTTTCGGCAAGCTGCAGATAGCGAACCGCCAAGAAATTAAAGATCGTCGTCCCTAACAAACAGAAGGCACGCACGATTTGGAGCCCCCAGCGGTCTGTGCGCAAATACTGCGGTGACTTCCAAACCTGAAACAGAACCAGGGCGAGAACCACGTGGCTGACAAACCGCACCCAAACAATTTGAAGAGTTGGCAGACTTGCGGACAGGTACTTTGCGGTCGCATCCAGAACGGAGAAACACAGGCAAGCAAGAATGATCAGCCCGATCCCGGCAATTGGAGCCGTGGTATTGGCGCCACTGCTGCCATCATTTTGTCCTTGACCCGAGACTGCAGACATCGCCAGTTGACCTTTTTAGAATGCTGCAGTTGGCGTTGAAGACAACCAAAACGCAGATAACACCCCTGCCTCGGCTTAGGGAAACAGGTGCAGGGCCACAAGGATACAAGATGCCAGTTGCAGGAATTGAAACATGGCTGGGCTGCCTCACCGTGACAGAAACCGATGGCGCCATCACCGACCTACAATGGAATGATGAGCCAAGCCAAGCGGAAACGCCGCTTCTGCGAGAAACAATCCGGCAGTTGTCAGCCTATTTGGAGGGAGACTTGAAAAACTTCGATTTGCCTCTGAGCCCCAAAGGCGGTGATCTGCACCAGGCCGTATTCAAAGCCATGCTGGAGATCCCGTACGGCGAGACCCGAACATATGGCGACCTGGCCCGTGACTTGGACACCTATGGGCAACCGATCGGTCAAGCCTGCGGCGCCAATCCGATCCCGGTCATCATCCCATGCCACCGTATCCTATCTGCCAACGGTCTTGGCGGGTATTCCGGCGCTGGCGGCACGGAGACAAAAATCGCACTACTCAAACTCGAGGGTGGTTTTCCGTTTTTGCTTTGAGCGTCATTTCGGAGCGCGCATCACAGAAAGAGCGCCGCACCCATCACCAAAAGTGCAACGACAAGCCAAAACCCCAACGCTTTGTTCGGAGGATTGTACCTGGAAGCTTCTGACTGTCGCCCTGGATCCATGCGAAACGGATTTCGCGGTCCGTTGCGCCCCAAAGAAGCTGTCGAGACCTTGTTGAACCGTTTGCGCAAATCCTCCGCCCGTTTGGCGCCCCGGTCATTGTTGAGTGTCTGGCCGGACATAACTGCGATCTCTTTCTCCCTGGAATGCAAGTCGTTCGCTATTGACTTGGGCCGACTATAGAAAATTGCAAATGAGCGTTTTGTAATCTTTGGCACAATGAATTCTGTCTTGCTGGGGTCACACATGCGCACTAGGAAACCGAAACACCAATGCGCGTGACCGGATCCCACATGTCAGTCAGTCCCGACACCAACAAAAACAACGAAAACCACAATGACAACTTGCCGTCTCTTATGGAGGTGACGAAAGTCGCGTCGAAAGTTGGGCTTCTGTCCTTTGGCGGCCCTGCGGCGCAAATCTCGGTGATGCACCAGGAGTTTGTCGAAACGCGGAAATGGCTCTCCGAGGATCGTTTTCTTCATGCCTTGAATTACTGCATGCTTCTGCCCGGTCCGGAAGCCCAGCAATTGGCGACCTATTGCGGCTGGTTGACCGGCAAAACTTTGGGCGGACTGATCGCGGGCCTGCTCTTTATTCTGCCCGGAGCTCTCACAATGGCTGTGGTGAGCTACATCTATGCGGCATATGGCGAAACCCAGATTATCAACGCGCTGTTCTACGGCATCAAAGCCGGAGTGCTGGCAATCGTACTGCAAGCGTTGTTCCGGATTGGCGCAAAGGCACTAAAGACCCGATTAAGCTGGCTACTTTGCGGTCTTTCGTTTTGCGCCCTGTTTTTCTTTGCGGTCCCATTTCCATTGGTCATCATATCGGCCGGAATGATCGGGCTTGTCTTTGGCAAGCGGGAAGAAGAAAAAGAGCGGCCGGCAGACACATCGCAAACTCATCCATCTGCCATCAACACGCTCAAGACGCTCGTAATCGGAGGATTTGTTTGGCTGACGCCGCCGTTCCTGGCTGCTCTATTGCTGACACCCCAGTCCGTCCTCGTTGATATTGCAGGGTTCTTTGCAACTCTTGCTGTGGTCAGTTTTGGGGGAGCCTATGCCCTCCTCAGTTACATGGCCCAAGTCGCTGTTGACACAAAAGGCTGGTTAACTGCGGGTCAAATGCTGGACGGCCTCGGCCTTGCCGAAACAACTCCTGGCCCGCTCATTCTGGTGACGCAATTCGTCGGGTTCCTGGGAGGCTGGCAGAACCCAGGACCGCTCACACCGATAACCATGGCGTTACTCGCAGCAGCAATGACCACCTGGGTAACGTTTGTGCCAAGCTTTTTGTTCGTTTTGGCCGGCGCCCCCTGGATGGAGCGGCTGTATGGGAATGCGTATTTGGCAAGCGCTCTGTCAGCGATCACTGCTGCCGTTGCGGGCACAGTCTTGAACCTTGCAGTATGGTTCGCAATCAATGTCTTGTTTACTGAAACAAAGACCGCGTCGATTGGTCCCGTGACAGTTATTGCACCGACCCCTGGCAGCTTAGACACGATCCTTTTTTTGATCGCCGTTGCCGCCGCCGTCCTTGTTTTTTGGGCTAAGCGCGGAATGTTCACAGTGATCGGAACAACGGCCGTCCTCGGTCTGGCCGCAAAAATGCTGACCAGCTAAAAATCGCTTGGTTTTAGATTGTGGCGCTGAGCGCACCCTATCAAGCGGCAGTCAACTCCTTATCGGTTTTGCTCGATGTGTCCGCTTCGTCGGGTTCCAGATCTTCGTCGTGATCCGGGTCATCATCAACCGAGACAGACAGATTTTTTTCAACCTGCCGCAAAAGCTTGCGCAGTTTCTTACGATCCTTGTCTTCGATGCCCGCCATCGCCTCACGTTCCAAGCGCTTCCAGGCTTTATCGACAGAGACAACCAGGTCCCGGCCAGTTTCTGTCAGATAGACACGTGCAAGGCGGCCGTCTGAATCTGACACCTGACGGCGGACATACCCCTGACTGGAGAGCCGGGTAACCATTTTGGTGACCGTCGGCGGCTGAACCCCAAGGGCCAAAGCAAGCTGGCTCATCGTCCGGCCGTCGGCATCCGCCAAAACCTTCAAAACAAGCTCTTGCCCTGGATGCAAACCAATCCGCATCAGATGCGCACCCGACCGGGCGCGCTGTGCTTTGGCGGCCTGTAACAGCCGGAATGTAATGCTCTTTTTGTAGTTGAAAGGCATTATGGGATCCCCGAACGCAGATTCATTCAAATCGTTCATCTTGAACGGGGGAAACCTAACCAAGTTATTTAACCGTCAAATGACAGTCTGAACTTCTGCATCCCGCAAGCGTGATCTGCGCGAAAAACTTGCGGGATCTCAAGAAGCCAGGTGGAAGACGCCGTCGCGAAATTGATCGACCGCAATCTTGCCGTTCACCGAACACCATTTGGCAAAGGCCGGAGACTTGTCTCACTCACGGAAGATGGTCTTGAGTTGGCCGCCCGGCTTGCGGCCGGTGTGATTTTCTAGCGTTGCGCTGGCATTACCGTCGGCTCAAGAAAGTATCTTCAGGCAAACAGTGATCCCGCTGCTTGCTGCAAATCATTGACCCGATCCAGAGCTGCTTGATAGGCCTCTATGGCGCTGGTGTCAGGCCTGTTGCGCGAGGAACTGCCACCGTCATCTTGACCGCCGGATTCGGCAGCACTTGAAGATGACGCCTCATTCGCATCAGTCCCATTCTCAGAAGGATCAGTTCTGCCTACAGACCTGTTCTCAGCACCCGAAACTTCTGACGATTCTTCAGTGTCATCGCCGCGCAACTCTTCCAGCTTTTGCTGACGCAGCTCGGCCTGAGCCTCAGACAATTGTGACCGTGCCAGTTGTGCGACCCTCAGGTCCTGACCGGAGGGTTCGGCCGGAGCCAAGGCGGCACTGATCACCACGCGCATTTTCCGGATCGTTGCCTCAGGCGTGCGTTCTGTCGACGTATCGATCTGGACCTCACCGCCAACGGCATAGCGCTTGCCGTCCGGACCTTGCTGGAACGTGTAGGTCGGCGCACTCGCATAGGCACCACCCACCCGGGCATGAGCTTGCTCATGCGCTCGGACTTCCCGGTCCCGTTGCTTTAGTTCCTGAACCTGTTTTTCTTCTGCCTCGGTCAGGTCATCGCCATCTGCATCATCGTCCGTCTCTGTCTGTTGAGAAGTATCTTCCGCGGAAGACGCCGGGTTGGCAGACAATTGCGTGCCACCCGGTTGTGCTGCCACAGTGCTTTGCACCTCGCCAGACTGCTGTGCTTGTTGCTGATCACTTTCTGTAGACGATTGGCGGCCGTCGCCTGACGGATCAGCTTGTGATCTTCGACGTGCCGCGGCGTCTGTTTCATCGGTTTCTTGCAAGGCAAGGATCGCTTGCGGCGTTAAGACGGGCGCTGTTCCTGCCCGCACGGCAACAGCCCTTGGGCTCGCCTGACTGTCGCGCACAGCGGAGCTGTCCCGGTTCTGGGCTGTCCCCTCAGAACCGGGCGCCGCATCGCCAGCGACACCGCTGCTTCTCAATAGGTTCGCCGGCGTATTGGATAAAAGTGCGCCGATCATCGGAGCATTTATTGCCGAAAATCATCGCCAATTTGTTAATTTGCATTAAGAAATTGCGATCAAAACTTCGAGAGGAAAGTTTGGCACCCACCTTCGTCAGATTTGCGAAATTCGGGTATCAAGATAATCGGACGTAGAATCAGGATACCAAGAATGCTGCCCAAACGTTTCTGGCATGAGATGACAACAGAGGATTTCGAAAGTGCCGGCACCGAAGACTGGATCGCAGTCCTGCCTGTGGCGGCCATTGAGCAGCACGGGCCGCATTTGCCTCTCTCGACGGACACCGCGCTCGCAGAAGGCCAAATCCAACGAGTGATAGAGCTGGCTCCCAATGAACTCCCAATGACATTCCTTCCAGTACAGACCATTGGCAAGTCGGACGAACATGTCGATTACTCCGGGACACTTACGCTCAGCTGGGACACCATCACCAAATGCTGGATCGAGATTGGTGAATCTGTCGCCCGCGCCGGAATACGGAAACTGGTTATCATCAATTCCCATGGCGGCAATGTTCCCGTGATCGATATCGTGAGCCGCGAATTGCGCATAAAACACAACATGTTTGTGCTCGGAACAAACTGGCTCCGCTTTGGACAGCCAGAAGGTCTTTTTCCGGAGGACGAACTTATCTACGGAATCCATGGCGGTGACATTGAAACGTCTCTTATGCTCGCACTCCGGCCTGATCTGGTGCGGATGGATCTTGCACAGGATTTTGCATCAGAGCAGCAGAAATTCCTCAAGGAATTTAAGCATCTGAGAGGGCATGGAAAAGCTCAGTTCGGCTGGAAAGCACAAGACCTAAATCCGGATGGCACTTTGGGCAACGCGTCCGCGGCGACCGCAGAAAAAGGTCATAAATCACTGGACCACGCGGCCAAAGCCTTCATCGAACTCGTTGAAGACGTGCAGAGCTATGACTTAAACCGGCTGAAGCGGCGTTGACTTAAACAACCGCTCAATAGGGCCTACTTTGCTTCGCAATGCATACTGTGAATGTTTACATGGGCTCTACGAATATTCTGCAAACAGAAATATTCCAACAACGACAAGCAGTTGACGATGGTCAAATTCAGTTCCACAGTGTCAAGGAATTTGCGGATTGTAACATAGAGCCTCTATGAACCTTTCAATCAGGCAACTTGCGACCTTTAGGGAAGTCATGCGGTGCGGATCAATATCCGAAGCCGCGCGAACGCTTGGCCGAACCCAACCTGCCATCAGTTCAACGATATCAGGCCTGGAGACCGAACTCGAACTCAAACTTTTTGTCAGGGAACAAGGACGTCTTGTTCCTACACCCGAGGCCGATTTCTTCCTTGAAGAAGCAGATGCAATCCTCAAACGTCTGGAACTCTCCAAGCGGACCTTGCGCGGCCTTGCAAACCGGGAACAAGGCCAACTTCGCATCGCGTGCATTCCGGAGGTCGCGGAAGATTTTTTGCCCGATGTTCTGTCGAATTTTTTGACCGACAAAACCAAAGTGAATATCGCGCTTGCGAGCAAATCTTCCGCGGAAATCGAAGAGTTAATAGCAGCCCAGCACTTTGATATCGGCATTGCCGAAACACCTAAGGTTAGAAGCTCTTTTGATCAGGTAGACTTCGAATTGGAGTGCATGTGCGCTCTCCCT
Organism: Roseibium sp.; assembly: GCF_965276855.1. Taxonomy (GTDB): domain Bacteria; phylum Pseudomonadota; class Alphaproteobacteria; order Rhizobiales; family Stappiaceae; genus Roseibium. The sequence goes on along the minus strand of NZ_OZ255700.1, from coordinate 3,152,332 downwards.
TCTTCAGACCCATTGGCGTCCAAGGAAGTGATCACTCCCACGGATCTCGATGGCTATCCGCTTGCGCTCCTGCATGCGGAACATCGAAGCCACAAGCAAACACTGGCCCGATTCCGCGACACAGGCATACAATTAAATCAAAGATTTGAGCTACAGACTTCCAAACCTGGTTTGAAGTTCGTCGAAGCCGGACTTTGTGCGCTTATTTGCGACATGGTGACAGCATTTAAGACCCAAGAAATTTACAGACATGGTTTTGGACCACCGCTCATTGTCTTCAGGCCGTTTCGGCCTCGGGTCCAAAACAACATATCGATCCTCACCCCGACCCACCGGCCGATTTCGATCGTTGCAAAAGAGTTTTGTTCGACCCTTAGTGAGACGATCGCCGAAATCCGATCTGCCATGATCAAGCCAAGTTCCTAAGTACGCCAGATGTGACCTCACTTCATAATGAATAAAATAAGAGGAGATAAACTACCGTAACGTCACAACCACTTTCAAACCACCCAGCCGCCTCATGCAAATGGCCGCGCCCTTGGCTTCGTTTTGGTTAGGAATTCACCGCGGCGGATTTATGCGCGGATTTGGCACAAGAGTTTGGATATCATCGGTTTCGAAAGGAAAGTGGCCCCGCGCGTGCGAGGCTTTGTGTTTTTTGCCTTTTGCGTCTGGGGCAGTCCTGCTAGCTGTGCTGGTGCTGGTGCTGGTGCTGGCTAAGGGTGTGCCCCATATCCGCGGCTGAATACACAAAAGGCCGCCCTTTTGGGCGGCCATTTTTGTATTTGGTTGCGGGAGTAGGATTTGAACCTACGACCTTCAGGTTATGAGCCTGACGAGCTACCGGACTGCTCCATCCCGCGTTATTCATTTGCGCTATCGCCCTTCGGGCTGCTTGAGCGCGTCCCGTTTCCATGTGGATACGGCACAGTAATTCAAGAAGACCGGGTTTTTGCGCCGATTTGGGACGTTAGTTCCGAAGCGCAGCTGAGGCAAGGCCAAGTGGCCGCCACCCGGTCAGGGGGCCCTCGCGGAGGTTAGGGCCTCTTGGCCCGCTCAACCGTGAGCGCTTTATCGTTTTGAAGATGTATTTATCTGCACTTTGCAGGCCTGGCAGCGACCTACTCTCCCACACCTTAAGATGCAGTACCATTAGCGCTGGGGAGTTTCACGGCCGAGTTCGGGATGGGATCGGGTGGGGGCTCCCCGCTAGAGCCACCAGGCCGGCGAAGGGCAGATAAATTGTAAAACTGGTCTTGTTGTTTAGCCCTCACGGCCGCACCGCGCATGACTGCGCTGGCCTGCGGGAACGCGGCCTGACCGGCCGGCGCACGCTTGTGCTTGCGAACCTTTCGGTTCGACGTCATTTCCCTTGAGAATCTAAACTGGTCTTATTTGTTTGGTCCTCACGGTTGAGCGGGCTGACGCCCTGACCTGCGGACGGCGCAGCCTGTCCGGCTGGCGCGCGTTGCGCTTGCGAACCTATTGGTTCGTGATCTTTTTCCATGAGAACTGGTCGTTTGATAAGTCAAAACGCACTCAAGTAGGCCGAAGGCCGTTAGTGCACTAAGACTTATCTTTTCAAAGCGCCTTTTGGCGCTTTTAAAACTCGTGCTCAAGTAGGCCGAAGGCCGGTAGCACAAGTAAAGATGAACATTGACTAATGAGAGGATCAAGCCGAACGAGCTATTAGTAAAGCTAAGCTTCATGCATTGCTGCACTTCCACACGCTTCCTATCGACGTGGTGGTCTTCCACGGCTCTTCAGGGAGAACTGGTTTTGAGGTGGGTTTCCCGCTTAGATGCTTTCAGCGGTTATCCCGTCCGTACATAGCTACCCTGCAATGCGGCTGGCGCCACAACAGGTCCACCAGAGGTACGTCCATCCCGGTCCTCTCGTACTAGGGACAGATCCTCTCAATTCTCCTACACCCACGGCAGATAGGGACCGAACTGTCTCGCGACGTTCTGAACCCAACTCACGTACCACTTTAATTGGCGAACAGCCAAACCCTTGGGACCTGCTCCAGCCCCAGGATGTGATGAGTCGACATCGAGGTGCCAAACAATGCCGTCGATATGGACTCTTGGGCATCATCAGCCTGTTATCCCCGGCGTACCTTTTATCCGTTGAGCGATGGCCCTTCCACGAGGGACCACCGGATCACTATGGCCGTCTTTCGACTCTGCTCGACTTGTCAGTCTCGCAGTCAGGCAGGCTTATGCCATTGCACTCAACGAGCGATTTCCGACCGCTCTGAGCCCACCTTCGCGCGCCTCCGTTACCATTTGGGAGGCGACCGCCCCAGTCAAACTACCCGCCACACACGGTCCCGGACGTTGTTGCGCCGCGGTTAGATATCCATAAGGACAAGGGTGGTATTTCAAGGATGACTCCACCTCTGCTGGCGCAAAGGCTTCAACGTCTACCACCTATCCTACACATGTCATTACGAATACCAGTGTGAAGCTGTAGTAAAGGTGCACGGGGTCTTTCCGTCTGACCGCAGGAACCCCGCATCTTCACGGGGAATTCAATTTCACTGAGTCTATGCTGGAGACAGCGGGGAAGTCGTTACGCCATTCGTGCAGGTCGGAACTTACCCGACAAGGAATTTCGCTACCTTAGGACCGTTATAGTTACGGCCGCCGTTTACTGGGGCTTCAATTCGGTGCTTGCACACCTCCTCTTAACCTTCCAGCACCGGGCAGGCGTCAGACCCTATACGTCGTCTTGCGACTTCGCAGAGCCCTGTGTTTTTGATAAACAGTCGCCACCCCCATTTCTGTGCCACCTATACCTGGTTGCCCAAGTACAGGTCTCCCTTCTCGCGAACTTACGGGAGCATTTTGCCGAGTTCCTTCAGCATAGTTCTCTCAAGCGCCTTGGTATACTCTACCAGTCCACCTGTGTCGGTTTCGGGTACGGTTTATACGGTGGAGCTATTTCCTGGAACACCTTCGCTGCACCCCCAATCCAATAAGGAGATACAACACACGGCATCCGTCACTACCACCAAGTACAGGAATATTAACCTGTTTCCCATCGACTACGCCTTTCGGCCTCGCCTTAGGGGCCGACTAACCCTGCTCCGATTAGCGTTGAGCAGGAACCCTTGGACTTTCGGCGAGGGAGTCTCTCACTCCCTTTATCGTTACTCATGTCAGCATTCGCACTTCTGATATCTCCAAGAGCCCTCACGGGTCTCCCTTCGCAGACTTACAGAACGCTCCGCTACCGCATGCACTTAAAGTGCACACCCGCAGTTTCGGTGTATGGCTTGAGCCCCGGTACATTTTCGGCGCGGAGACCCTTATTTAGACCAGTGAGCTGTTACGCTTTCTTTAAATGATGGCTGCTTCTAAGCCAACATCCTGGTTGTTTTGGGATCTCTACATCCTTTCCCACTTAGCCATAACTTAGGGACCTTAACTGGCGGTCAGGGTTGTTTCCCTCTCCACAATGGACGTTAGCACCCACTGTGTGTCTGCCGGATAGTACTTCTCGGTATTCGGAGTTTGGTTAGGATCAGTAAGGCGGTAAGCCCCCATAGCCCATCCAGTGCTCTACCCCCGAGAGTATTCATCCGACGCTCTACCTAAATAGATTTCGCGGAGAACCAGCTATTTCCGAGTTTGATTGGCCTTTCACCCCTAGCCACAGCTCATCCCCGACTTTTTCAACAGGCGTGGGTTCGGTCCTCCAGTGCGTGTTACCGCACCTTCAACCTGGCCATGGCTAGATCACTCGGTTTCGGGTCTAATCCAACGAACTAAAACGCCCTATTCAGACTCGCTTTCGCTACGCCTACACCTACCGGCTTAAGCTTGCTCGTTAAATTAAGTCGCTGACCCATTATACAAAAGGTACGCTGTCAGGCACAAAGCCCTCCAACTGTTTGTAGGCATCCGGTTTCAGGAACTGTTTCACTCCCCTCGTCGGGGTACTTTTCACCTTTCCCTCACGGTACTTGTTCGCTATCGGTCGACAAGGAGTACTTAGGCTTGGAGGGTGGTCCCCCCACGTTCAGACAGGATTTCACGTGTCCCGCCCTACTCGAGGACTATAGATCTTTCTACCTGTACGGGGCTATCACCCACTAAGGCCCGACTTTCCAGACGGTTCCAGTTCTTAATCTACAGCCACTGGCCTGGTCCGCGTTCGCTCGCCACTACTAGCGGAGTCTCGGTTGATGTCCTTTCCTCCGGGTACTTAGATGTTTCAGTTCCCCGGGTTTGCTCCCTTGCGGGTACTCCATACGGAGTGGGTTGCCCCATTCAGAAATCCATGGATCAAAGCTTATTCGCAGCTCCCCATAGCTTATCGCAGCGTATCACGTCTTTCATCGCCTCTTGTCGCCAAGGCATCCACCGAATGCCCTTAAGACACTTGATCACTCTCATTATCAATGTTCATCTTTTTCAAGAGCCTCAAAGGCTCTTAAAAAGATCATTTATTTGTGCGCTACCATGCTTCGCATTACTTGAGCGCGTTAAACACTCAACAAACACCAAAACAAACGGCACAAATACGTTTGATTCAAACCAGATCCAGCATGGGCCCCTTTGTAAAAACCCAAGCCTTCAAAGGCTCAAACACAAACAGATCTTGATAATTAAGACCAGTTTCACGAGATTTTTCCGACAGTCATGCGGTCAGGCCTGACTACCTACTTAATCGTAGATCCCTTTAAAGCACTCAAGTAGGCCAATGGCCGATAGTGCACTTCAAAGAAGTCCAAAAAATCTTCTCTTCAACGATGTCAAGAACAGGCGATGATCCACACGATCACCGCAAAACGGATACTCTCTTCAAAACGAGTTTGGTTATTT
>NZ_OZ255700.1:2562500-3145000 GCF_965276855.1 Roseibium sp. | reverse complement strand
GCCTGGAGCCGACACCGACAGACACAGAGCCGAGGCCTTGTTGAGGCGTTTGGATCAATTCTTTCGGTAGAACCGACGGTGAAGAGCGCCGCGTCAGCAGCGCCGCCGTCGATGGAGGCGGTTATACGCATCGCCCCAGTTGGAGTCAACACAGTTTGTCAAAAAAGATTCACAAAAATCAAAAACTCCAAAAATATATTTGTTTACAGTATCTTATGCGAAACAAAGGCCGCAGATTGGAGCGTTCCGCCCGCGCATCGTTCAAACTACCAGGATACTCTGAAAATCTCCTCTCCCACAGCCCCCTAATATAAAAGTCTATTTAGGTCATGAGATATCGGCCTCATGGACTATCCGGATACCAGGGCTGATGCGGCGAACATTTGAAACATATAAATGCCGGATTTCGGACATACGCGTTGGTGCGATGAGCGATTACGGCACTCATTGACGGCAAAATATTTGACGTTTTTGCTGAAAACCTGCATGTAGCTGCATCGGCTATTCACCTGCAGGACGCGAACCGTTTTATACTAGCAACACCGCTTCATGAAGCGATTGAAAGGACCGGACCGGTTACAAATGCACTTTGGGCCCTTCCATAATCATCATCGATCGCAAATCGACCTCGGGAATGAACCGCCGCTTCGCTCCTATGAAGCCGGGCAGGGATTGCCGGACCGCCGGCAGGTGTCTTTTAGATGGTTGACCGGAACCGTTCTGACAGGCGTGACATCTCTGGTCTTGATGGGCGGCGCGCTGACAGCTGCACTGGATGGTCAATACAGTGTTGCAGCGACACCGTCGTTTGATCTTGGCAGCAACGGTTATCTGGAGTCTGGAGGGCGTGGCTCAAAGGGTGACCGCGTACTGAAGACCGCCACGGAGTATTCAAACAAACAAGTTCTGGACGTAAATGTTGTAACCCGGGTCGGAGAACGCGAAAACATCCGTGTTCAACCCCATGTTTTCGTCAGTGCCAGCCTTGCTACCCGGTCCGATCCGGAACTTGTCCACCTCATCCCCGATTTCAATCCGATGGCGATGTTTTCGGACAATCAGGATCTGAACGATGAGGGCGGGGCTTCGGGATCTGAAACAACTTTGCTCTTGGCAGATTCCAGTTACGGGGCAAAACTTGAGAGTGAAGTCAGCATCAGTCTGACGGCGTTTCCGGCCGACAGCGGCTCAATTGCTCTGGATGCGACCCCATCGGAAACCGAGATTGAACTTGCGGTCCGTGAAACCGCCCGGACGGTGTCCATCGACACAGTCGAGATGGCCGCAAAAACGCTTGTCGATCCCGGTCGGTTTGACTTCAACCTTGCCCTCCAGCCCGATCTCGAACGGTTCGCAGTCCGCATTACTCCGGAAAACGTCTCATTTGTGTCAAAACGCGAAGAAGAAATCCGCTTTGCCGGAATGGATGAAAAGATCATCCCATTGAATTCCGGACAAAACCTAGGAGATTTGCTGCTGGATCACGAGGCGACCGAAACCGAAGCTGCGACCATCAACGATGCCTTCCGCGATGTTTTCGGTTTAACAGATATTGTAGACGGCCAACGGCTGCGGATCGCGTATGCACCGGATCCGGAAAATCTGGAGCGGATGCGTCCGGAACGGATCAGCCTCTATACCGATACTGAACATCAGGCGACTGTGGCCCGCTCCGACAGCGGATCCTACATCGAAGCCAAAGAACCCGACACGTTTTTGGCGAATGCGTTTGAAGAGGCCGACCGTATTTCCTACGGTGGTCCGACGCCTGCAATTTACGACAGCCTCTATCAGACGGCTCTCGAGCAGGAAATGCCGGAAGCAATCATCGACGATCTCATCCGGATGTTCTCCTTTGATGTCGATTTCAATGCCCGCGTCCAGCCTGGCGACGCACTTGAACTGTTCTTTACGGAAAGCGAAGCCGGCGGCCCGCCGAAAATCCTTTATGCGTCTTTGAAAACCGGAAATACAAGCCGCGAGTTTTACCGCTACCGGACGCCGGATGACAATGTCATCGATTTTTATGACGACTCTGGCCAGAGCGCGAAGAAGTTCCTGATCCGGAAACCGCTGAACGGCGGCAAATTCAGGTCTGGCTTCGGCATGCGCCGCCACCCAATTCACAGATATACCAAGATGCACCGTGGTGTGGACTGGGCAGCGCCACGTGGCACCCCGATTTTCGCGGCTGGCAATGGGACAATCAAGAAAGCCGGTTGGAGTTCCGGGTACGGGCGGCGTATCGAGCTGCAGCATACGAACGGCTATGTAACCACCTACAGTCACTTGACCGGATTCGCCAAAGGGATCCGAGAGGGGGCGAGGGTCAACCAAGGCACCGTTATCGGTTATGTCGGCTCCACCGGCCTGTCGACTGGTCCGCATCTGCACTACGAAGTACTCGTCAACGGCCGCTTTATGGACCCAATGCGGATCAAATTGCCAAAGGGGAGAACCTTGGACGGCGAACTGCGCACAGCCTTTGAGGCGGAGCGCTACCGGATCGACACCTTGCTCGACAGAGCCCGTAAGCCTTCCCGGATCGCATCATTGAATTAAAACGGCCTGCGTAAAGAGCAGAGATCGGAGAAATTGAAAAGCCCGCGAAGCAGCTGCTCCGCGGGCTTTAACTTATCTCAAGCTACGCTTCGGTTATGCGGCTTGGCTATCAGCGCCTGCCACCTGAAACAGCAGGCGGTCCGTGCCCGCAGACACATTCACTGTCTGCCCATCCAGCACATCACCGGCGAGCAGTTTCTCAGCCAACGGATCCTGGACATCCTTTTGGATCACCCGCTTCAGCGGGCGCGCACCATAAGCAGGATCGTACCCTTTTTGAGCCAACCAGCCGAGGGCCCCATCGTCCAGATTGAGCGTAATCTTCCTGTCAGTCAAAAGACCGCGCAAGCGCTCAAGCTGAATCTTAACGATCGCCGACATCTGAGACCGCTGCAGCCGATGGAAGAGAACAATCTCATCAAGCCGGTTCAGGAACTCCGGACGGAAATGCCCGCGGACCACAGACATCACCTCAGTGCGTACCGCGTCACTGTCTTCGCCTTCAGGCTGGTTGACCAGGAACTCTGATCCGAGGTTCGAGGTCATGATGATCAGCGTGTTCCTGAAGTCCACAGTCCGGCCCTGACCATCCGTCAAACGGCCATCATCGAGGACCTGCAGCAGCACGTTAAAGACATCGGAGTGCGCTTTCTCGATTTCATCAAAGAGCACGACCTGATACGGGCGCCGACGAACCGCTTCGGTGAGAGCACCACCTTCCTCGTATCCGACGTAGCCGGGAGGGGCACCGATCAACCGGGCAACAGAGTGTTTCTCCATGTACTCCGACATATCGATGCGGACCATTGCGCTGTCATCATCGAACAGGAAGCTCGCAAGCGCCTTGGTCAGTTCGGTTTTGCCAACCCCGGTCGGCCCAAGGAACATGAACGATCCGATTGGCCGGTTCGGGTCCTGAAGACCCGCACGTGCGCGACGTACTGCGGTGGACACTGCATGGATCGCTTCGCCCTGACCAATCACCCGGCCAGCGAGAACGTCTTCCATCCGGAGCAGCTTTTCACGCTCGCCCTCCAGCATCTTGTCGACCGGAATGCCCGTCCATTTGGATACGACCTGGGCGATGTGTGACGGAGTGACCGCCTCATCCACCATCGCGTCACTGTCCTCGGACGCTTCAGCGTCAGCCAGTTTGCGTTCCAGATCCGGGACAACACCGTAGGCCAGTTCCCCGGCTTTCGCCAAATCACCTTGACGCTGTGCAATCTCCAGATCGATCCGGGCCTGTTCCAATTGCTCCTTGATCTTCTGCTCAAGGTTCAGTTTTTCCTTCTCCCCAAGCCAACGGCTGGTCAGTGTCTGGGACTGCTCCTCCAGTTCGGTCAGTTCCTTTTCAAGCTTTCCAAGGCGGTCCTTGGCCGCTTCGTCGCTTTCTGTCTTCAAAGCTTCCCGTTCGATCTTGAGCTGGATGATCCGCCGGTCCAGTTCGTCGAGTTCTTCCGGCTTGGAATCCACCTGCATGCGCAAGCGGCTTGCCGCCTCATCGACAAGATCAATTGCCTTGTCCGGCAAAAACCGATCCGTGATGTAACGGTTTGACAGAGATGCCGCCGAAACGATTGCCGAGTCGGTGATGCGTACACCGTGGTGCAATTCATACTTCTCTTTGATCCCGCGCAGGATTGAAACCGTGTCCTCCACTGTCGGTTCAGTTACGAAAACCGGCTGGAAACGGCGGGCAAGCGCTGCATCCTTTTCAACGTGTTTGCGGTACTCATCGAGCGTCGTTGCCCCGACACAGTGCAGCTCACCGCGTGCGAGCGCAGGTTTCAGGAGATTCGATGCATCCATAGCACCATCCGCCTTCCCGGCACCCACAAGCGTGTGCATTTCGTCGATGAAGAGAACAATCCCACCCGCTGCGGCCTCAACCTCAGACAAGACGGATTTCAAACGCTCCTCAAACTCGCCGCGGTACTTCGCACCGGCGATCAGGGCGCCCATGTCGAGTGCCAGCAACTGTTTGTCCTTCAAGGACTCGGGAACATCACCGTTGACGATCCGGAGCGCCAAACCTTCCGCAATCGCGGTTTTGCCGACGCCCGGTTCCCCGATCAAAACGGGGTTGTTTTTCGTTCGCCGTGACAAGACCTGGATCGTGCGGCGGATTTCCTCGTCGCGGCCAATTACCGGATCAAGTTTTCCGTCCCGTGCCACCTCGGTCAGGTCCCGGGCATATTTTTTCAAAGCTTCATACTGGTTTTCAGCCGTCGCACTGTCAGCCGTGCGGCCTTGGCGCAACTGATTGACAGCTTCATTCAAGGCATTCGGCGTGATGCCGTGACGTTTGAACAACTTGCCAGCTTCGCTGTCTGCATCCATGGCCAGAGCGAGCAACAAACGCTCGACAGTCACGAAACTGTCGCCGGCCTTGTCAGCTATCTTTTCTGCCTGATCAAACAACCGCGCGGTTGCTTGGTGCATGTAAAGTTGACCAGAGCCACCGGAGACTTTCGGCATTTTGTCGAGAATGCCTCCAAGATCTCCCTTGAGCGCTTTTGCATCGCCGCCAGCCCGGCTGATCAAACCGCTCGCCATACCTTCCGTATCATCCAGTAGGACCTTCAGAACATGTTCCGGAGTAAACTGCTGGTGGCCACGGCCCAATGCAAATGTCTGGGCAGATTGAACGAATCCGCGGGCCCGTTCGGTATATTTTTCAAAGTTCATGTGCAATCCCCTTCCCGTCCGCACCACCCGAAGCGTGGGGAACGTTTTTGAGTTTCAGACCCCTTGGCGGGCATCTGCGCAGCCTCGTAAAGCACTGCTTACCCAATATAGTGTTGCATTTTCACCACAAAAGACCCCTGCACCAAATTGCCGCCCGATTGCCGGGCAAAATAAAAACGGCGCCCATATGGACGCCGTTTTCTTATCATTCAGAGCTTGTTTGACGCTGGCGTCATTCACCCGCTGCAGCCGTTTCGGAAGGTGTATCTTCCGTTGCTTTGGTGCGGCGTGTCCGGGTTGTCCGGCGCCGTGGTTTTGGTTGCTCTTCGCCTTCATCCGCAGCTTCAGGACCGCCGGCACCAGCTTGTGCTTCATTTTCGGACCCAGCCTCTGATGCAGCTTTGCGCGGGGTACGGGTCCGTGGCGTCCGGGTCCGGCGGCGCGGCTTCTCTTCAGCTTCGCCGGCTTCATCAGACGCCTGAGCTGCCCCGTTCACCTGGCCTTCCTGGTCAATCACCGGCATGTTGTCGATAAACGGCTGCGGAGCATCTCCATCAACAACGGTGTTATCTGCGGATTGCTTTGACGGCTGGTCACTGCCTTGAGATCCGCCAGAGCCGTTTACGGCTGCCTGATCCTGGTTTTCGTCCGCCTCATGACGCGCGGTGTGCTGCGTGTTCTGCTGCGGCGGCTGTGCAGCCGCTACAATACGGAGATAGTGCTCAGCATGCTGATTGTAATTCTCGGACATCACCCGGTCGCCCGATGCCTGTGCATCGCGGGCAAGCTGCTGATACTTCTCCGCAATATGCATAGCTGTGCCGCGGATTTTCACATCAGGACCGTTGGATTCGTAAGTCCGGGTTAGCGGATTAGGTCCCTTGCGGCCCCGTCCGCGCATACGCTTATTGCTTTGATTTCCTGGTCTCATCCTGCCGTTTTCTCTTAAGGAACGGCGGTCAGCCTATGGCCGACCAAACATCGGAATATCTTTAAACCGATACGAAATACGCGCCGAAACCAACCCGTGATGGCCTGCAGCTGTCAATGAAAAGTCAGACGCTGGAAGCCCGGCTAAAAGCCAGTGCCCATGTCTTTTTCTCCGACAGTCCAAAAACCGGTTAGCCCGATTGACAACTACATTCACTGCGCAAGTCAGCACATTTTGTGAAGTTGCCGGATGCGTATGCCCCGCTTAAACGCTTATCACATCTCCGGTCTCGGCAAGCCGAACGTACCCCGTTCCGCTACGATTTCCAAGTGCTTTTTCGCAGCAAGATTAAATCATGATCATTAAACCCGGCGAGCTGTTGCAACCCGGTCACGCCCGCCAAGATCCTGAATGATATCAATTGCCTCAAAGCCATGATGACGCAGCTGGTTTTTCAACTCTTCGCCCTGATCATAGCCTATTTCCAAAGCTATTCGCCCACCCGGCACCAAAATGGAAGCCGCCTGCGAAACGATCTGCCGATAGCCTTGCAGACCGTCCGCGCCGCCATCCAAGGCAAGAATCGGATCGTGCTGCAGCACGTCCTTGGAAAGTTCGCTCAAGACCGGCGTGCGGATATACGGGGGATTGCTGATTACCCAGTCAAATCCGTGCTGCAACGCGGCTGCATAGTCACCACGAACGGGAAGAAAGCGGGCACCAACCCCATGATTATCGGCATTGCTCACTGCACAGCCCAGCGCATCTTCTGAGATGTCGACCGCAACCATGATCGCTTCCTGTAACTTAGCAAGCAACGTCACGGCGATGGCCCCTGTTCCCGTCCCAATGTCACACATTGTCAGCGGCCGGACCGGATCACAGTCCTTCAGAACAGTTTCAATCAGGGTTTCCGTGTCCGGGCGCGGCTCAAGGGTCGCATGATTTAGCCGGAAGATCCGGCCATAGAACTCACGTTCTCCAAGTATCCGGCCAACCGGTTTTCCGTTCAGCCGCTGCATTGCGTATTCCAACGCGATGCCAGCCGCTGCATCCGGGACCTTCTCGCTTTCACTGAGCAACAACTCTGAGACAGATATCCGCAAAGCGGCGCTGACCAAGAGTTTCGCATCCAGTTCCGGTGTTTCCAGTTTGCCGCCACGGAACTGATCGCGGATCTGGCGATAAAGCGCCCCGGTTTTCATGAGCTGCCTTCTTGAATCAGGCTTCTTCCGACGCCAAAAGGTTTGCCTGGTAGTCTAGGATCAAGGCTTCGATCACCTCATCAAGGCTTTCTCCGGCGATGATCTGATCAAGCTTATAGAGCGTCAATCCAATCCGGTGATCGGTGACCCGGCCTTGCGGGAAATTGTAGGTACGGATGCGCTCTGACCGATCCCCGGACCCAACTTGCAAACGGCGTGCCTCGGTGCGCTCGCTCGCAGCCCGCTCACGCTCCTCATCATAGATCCGGGCGCGCAGTAGCTGCATCGCCCGGGCCTTGTTTTTGTGCTGCGAACGTTCGTCCTGAACCGCGACAACGATCCCGGTCGGGATGTGCGTTATGCGGACTGCAGAATCCGTCGTGTTGACGTGCTGGCCGCCCGCACCGGACGCCCGGAAGGTATCGATCCTTAGATCGCTATCCTGAACATCGATATCAACGTTTTCCGCTTGAGGAAGAACCGCAACAGTAGCAGCGGAGGTGTGGATCCGCCCACCGGATTCGGTCGCAGGCACCCGTTGAACACGGTGAACCCCAGATTCGAACTTCAGCCGGGCAAATACATTCTCGCCGGAAACAGAAGCAATGACTTCCTTGAAGCCACCGACTTCGCCTTCGCTGGCGGAGAGAATTTCGACTTTCCACCCACGCAGTTCGGCATAGCGCTGATACATGCGGAAGAGGTCACCGGCAAAAAGCGCGGCCTCATCACCACCGGTACCGGCACGGACTTCCAAAATCGCATCGTTGGTGTCGGCTTCATCCTTGGGAAGCAAACCGATGCGCACATCCTGTGTCAAACGCTCAAGGTTCTCGAAGAGTTCATCCCGTTCAAGTTCCGCAAGTTCCCGCATCTCAGGATCGGTCGCCGGATCTTCGATCAGATCCTCAGCGCCCTTAAGATCTTCCTCGGCCTTGACCAAGGCCCGGATTTTCAAAACCAGCGGCTCAAGCCCCGCATATTCACGGGACAGTTTCACATAAGACGCCGGGTCAGGATTTGCGGACATCATGTGTTCAAGTTCGGCAAACCGATCAAGCAGGTTATCGAGTTTATGACGCGCCAGCATACGCGCTGTGTCTCCTGAATTCCCAAAATGGGGTGACTAGGTTCGGCAAGCTGCTAAAGCGCAACATCCATTTCTTCGGCAAATCGGGTCAAAAATGCCCGAATATCGCTATCGCGATGCCCAGGCTCCATTCTTGACAGTAGCCGCGCGCTCAATCTGCCGGCATCCAAGGTCCGAAGCATGGCTTTGACAGGCCCCAGGGATGCGGGCGACATCGACAAGTTTCGATATCCGAGCCCAATCAGTGCCATGGCCGCCAACGGATTACCAGCCATTTCGCCACACAGTGTCACCGGCACGTGGGCTTTATCTGCCGCAGCCACAATTTGTTTCAAGGCCCTCAAGAACGGAGGGCTCAAGGGATCAAAACGATCCGCGACACGGGTGTTGCCACGGTCCACCGCACAGAAGAACTGGAACAGATCGTTGGAGCCGACAGATATGAAATCCACATGGCCCAGCAGTTCTTCAAGCTGGAACAGAAGGGATGGCACTTCTACCATCACTCCAAGACGGATGGTTTCTGGCACCGGGTGCCCGTGACGGCGCAGGTGTTTCAGTTCTTTCTCGACCAAACCGCGGGCCTGAAGGAATTCCTCGACTTCCACGACCATTGGAAACATCAGTTTCAGATCGCGCCCAGCCGCCGCGTGCAGAAGGGCCCGGATCTGCGTGCGTAGCAGGCCTGGCCGGTCGAGGCCGAGCCGCAGGGCGCGCCAGCCCATGGCCGGGTTTTCCTCCAGAATGGAGCGCAGGTATGGAAGAACCTTGTCGCCACCGATATCGAGCGACCGGAATGTTACGGGTTTGCCGTCGGACGCATCAAGAATTTGAGAATATTGCGCCTGCTGATCGCGCATCCTGGGAAACGACGATGCAACCATGAACTGGAGTTCTGTTCGGAACAGTCCAATTCCGGCTGCACCGGCCTCTTCCAGATGCGGCAGATCCACCAGAAGGCCCGCATTCATCTGAAGGGCGACTTCAACACCATCTTTGGTGACCGACGGTTTGTTGCGCAAACGCCGGTACTGGGCCTGCCGCCGGGCGCGGAAGCGGACTTTTTCTGCATAGGCATTTTCAAGATCCGCAGCCGGGCGCAGATGAACCTCGCCCGTGTCCCCATCAACAATGATTGCATCACCGCCGTCTGCGAGACTGACGATGTCATCGACCAAACCGACAGCTGGAATGCCGAGCGCTCTTGCGACAATCGTCACGTGGCTGGTTGGACCACCCTCTTCAAGAACGAGTCCCCGAATCCGGTCGCGGCCATAATCCAATAGCTCGGCAGCGCCCATATTCCGGCCGATGATGATGGCATCCTGCGGCAGCTCGTCGATCCCGGGGCCATGCTCACGGCCCATCAATTCACGGATCAGCCGATGCGCAAGATCATCAAGATCATGCAGGCGCTCGCGCAGGTACGGGTCCGTCTGCCGCAACATCCGGGCGCGCGTGTCGCTCTGCACCTTTTCAACCGCTGCTTCCGCCGTCAGACCGTTTTTGATCGCTTCTTCAATCTTCCGGATCCAGCCGCGGTCATATGCAAACATCCGATAGGCTTCGAGCACTTCGCGATGCTCGCCGGTCGCAGCAATTTCGCCGCTGGCCAAGAGGTCGTCAATCGATAGCCTTAAACGATTGATGGCACCGTCAAGCCGTTGCTTTTCCTTGTCGGCATCTTCTGAGATGAGATTGGTGACAACAACTCTGGGCTCATGGAGAACAACGTGGCCCAAGCCGACACCTTCGGCCAAACCAACGCCTGACGAGGCGATCGGCCGGGACATATCCAACCCGGTTGCCTTCTGTGAAATCGCTTCAAGCTCTCCGGCCGCAACCATCTCCGCGATGACCATGGCTGTGGTCTGAAGGGCTTCGACCTCGTCTTCGAGATAGGTGCGGTGAGACTGGTTCTGGACAACGAGAACCCCAAGCGTCCGCCCTGCCCGCAAGATCGGTACGCCGAGGAAGGAATTGTAAGCCTCTTCCCCGGTTTCCGGCAAATAGGCGAAGCCGGGATGCGCACTTGCATTTGGGAGATTAAGGGGACGGGCCTCTGCCGCAATCAGACCAACCAGGCCTTCCCCAACGCGCAAAGAAGCATTGTGGACAGCTTCGCGCTTCAGGCCCTCGGTGGCGTAAAGTTCAAGAACCCCATCGGCGCGCAAGATATAAACGGAACACACTTCGGCGACGACGTTCGACGCGATCAAAACAACGATCTTGTCGAGACGCTCCTGCGCCTTGATGGGCTCCGCCATGACTTCCCGGAGCCGGCGGAGCAATAGGCGCGGTCCTGCTAGGTTGCTGCGCATTCCGCCCCCGAGTGATCCCGCTAAGCAAAAACCCGGTCTCGACTACGCCGAGACCAGACCCACGGATTCTTATCCGTCCAAACCGTATAGCGAATGGAGAGTCCGGACTGCAAGTTCCGCATAGGCAGAATCGATAAGAACGGAAATCTTGATTTCCGAGGTCGTGATCGCGCGGATGTTGATGCCCTTGCTCGCCAAACCGCTAAAGCACTGGGCTGCGACACCGGCATGAGACCGCATTCCAATGCCGATGACGGACACTTTAACCACATCAGCTGCGCCCTCGAGGTTTTGGAAACCGATCTCATCGCGATTGTCTTCCAAAACTTTTTTCGCCCGAGCGAAATCCGCTTCAGGAACCGTGAACGTGATGTCAGTCGTCTTGCCATCCGGAGAGATGTTCTGAACGATCATGTCAACGTTGATGCTGGCATCCGCCAACGGACCGAAAACGGATTGAGCGACCCCCGGCTTGTCCGCAACGTCACGGATAGAGATCTGAGCTTCGTCCTTGGCATATGCAATGCCGGTGACAACCTGCTGTTCCACGAGTTCATCCTCGTCGCAAATAAGAGTACCTACCGGAAGGCCGTCCTGGCCAGTCTGCGGCGCATCCGGGTCATCAAAGCTTGACCGCACAAAGGTGCGAACGCCGTGCACCATAGCCATTTCAACCGACCGCACCTGAAGAACCTTCGCTCCAAGGGACGCCATTTCTAGCATTTCTTCAAACGAGACGCGGTCAAGGCGTTGTGCCTGCGGGACGATCCGCGGGTCGGTGGTGTAGACCCCGTCAACATCTGTATAGATATCACACCTGTCAGCCTTGATGGCCGCTGCGATCGCAACCGCGCTGGTGTCGGAACCGCCCCTGCCAAGCGTCGAAATCCGATTGTCCGGCGAAATGCCCTGAAAGCCGGCGAGAACAGCCACCTGTCCTTGCTCAAGCCGCTCGGTCAAGAACGCACCATCGATCTCACGAATGCGCGCGGCACCGTGATTTTCGTCCGTC
Organism: Roseibium sp.; assembly: GCF_965276855.1. Lineage (GTDB taxonomy): Bacteria > Pseudomonadota > Alphaproteobacteria > Rhizobiales > Stappiaceae > Roseibium. Next base: position 3,133,188 of record NZ_OZ255700.1, on the reverse strand, counting down.
TTGATCGGCACCTGCCACCCCTGCCAAGAGCGTGCATTGACGCCCATGTCCTGCAGGACAATGGCCAGGAGGCCAGAAGTCACCTGTTCGCCTGAAGCAACGACCGCGTCATACTCGCGGGCATCATGCAGCGGTGAAGCGTCACGGCAGAACTGAACCAGCTTGTTGGTCTGCCCGGACATTGCTGAAACAACAACAGCGACCTGGTGACCTGCGTCCACTTCCCGTTTGACGTGGCGTGCGACATTGCGGATGCGATCGAGGTCAGCAACCGATGTCCCGCCAAATTTTAAAACCAGTCGGGCCATACCACTCGTATTCTAGTTATGACTTCCCGGGGCGCCGGTCGCGCCTGTTGGATCGGCGGACATGCATACAGGGTGCGTCGCGATGCTGCAACAGGTTGGCTTGACAAATAGGCTGCGACCTTGGAACGACAGAGAACACTTTTGAAATATACGGAGTGACGCGCGCCGGCATTCCGATGAAGGGTCTTCAGATGACAAGTACGGCACAAAAAACCAACGGAACGATCGACAGTGATGAAGTTGCCCGGTTTTCAGCGTTGGCCGATCAATGGTGGGATCCGACCGGCAAGTTCAAACCACTGCACAAATTCAACCCGGTACGGCTGTCCTACATCAAACAGGAGGTCTGCCGTCAATTCGACCGAGATCCAAACTCTCCGGACGCGTTTAAGGGCCTAAGGTTTCTGGACATCGGATGTGGCGGAGGCCTCTTGAGCGAACCGATGGCCCGGCTCGGAGCCGATGTCGTCGGCGCAGATGCCTCTGAAACCAACATTGAGGTTGCAAAACTCCACATGCAATCCTCGGGCTTGGACATCGACTACCGCGCCGAAACAGCGGAAGCGCTGGCCGAGGCCGGCGAAACATTCGACGTCGTTCTGAACATGGAAGTCGTTGAACACGTCGCCGATGTCCCGCTTTTCTTGAACGCGACGAGCCAGATGGTCCGCCCAGGTGGCCTCATGTTCGTTGCGACAATCAACCGGACTTTAAAGGCTTATGCTCTGGCGATTGTGGGGGCAGAGTACGTTTTGCGTTGGCTGCCGAAGGGCACGCATTCCTACGAAAAACTGGTCAAACCGTCCGAAATCGAATCTCCTCTCAACGCAGCGGGCCTGACCATCATTGACCGGTCCGGTGTGAGTTTTAACCCAATCACCGACGCCTGGGCCCGTTCGCGCGACATGGACGTCAACTACATGCTGCTCGCCGAACGACCCAAGACGCCCTGATGAGCGATCCGATTCTGTTTGTCCCAGGTCTTCTGTGCACCGAAGCCCTATACGCACCACAAATTGTTGCGTTCGCGGACCGCCCGATCATGGTTGCCAATCACCGCGAACATGACAGGATTGAAGCGATCGCGGCCGACATCTTGAAACAAGCGCCTGACCGGTTCTCTCTGATTGGCCTGTCCATGGGCGGTTATATCGCCATGGAAATCATGCGCGAGGCACCGGAGCGGGTTAGCAAGCTCGCGTTACTGGATACGAATGCGCGTGCTGACACTCCGGAACAAAAAAAGCGGCGCGAGTTCCTGATCAGACTGACCAGGGAACGGAGCTTTGAAAAGGTTCCTGAACTGCTCTTTCCCGGATTTGTCCACGAGAGTCGGCACGACGACCATGATCTCAAACAAATCGTTGTCGAAATGGCGTCAGACACTGGTCCAGAAGCCTTTATTCGCCAACAGACAGCGCTGATCCATCGGCCCGATGCACGGCCACGGCTTCATGAGATATCCTGTCCTTCGCTCGTTCTGGTCGGAGATGGAGATACCCTGACGCCTCCTGAGCTAGCGCAAGAAATACACCCGCTCATTCCGAATAGCGGTCTGGCCATTATCGAAGGTAGCGGACATCTCTCCACGTTGGAAAAACCGGATGAAGTGACCGGCATACTGCGCAGCTTCTTAAATAATGCTTGAGAACCGGTTCTAGCCTTTGCTTAGTGTCCAAAATGCCGCAGTGAAAAATTGACCTGCATCAAAGTTAGGCCTCATATCTGCCGTAAGGTCAGAAAATGTTTTGGCGCTGCGCAGATTGCAGTGTCCACGAACCGGAACTGACGCCGGCTTTAAAAATTCCCCCCGCCGGCGTTCGCGGAACAGCCATTTTCAAGCGGAGGGTCCAATGCCAACCAAACGTAATATGACAAGTTTCGATCTCACCGGCATGATGCCGGAATGGCCAATGCCCGCATTTTCCAATTGGGCGTTTGCCGAACGCGAAGACCGTATGGAAGCCAAGGCCGTCGCCAGTTTCCAGAAAATGGGAGAAACCATGTGGACACATGCCGGAAAGGCATTCGAAGACCATATGAATTTTGTAAACCACCGGCTTCACGAAGATTTTGAGTGTGCGAAATCACTCAGCCAGTGCACGGTGCCAGAGGAAACCTTTGCCACACTGCAGGCTTTCTATTCAAAAATGACCAGCGAGTATCAGGCGCATTTTGAGAAGCAAGCCGCTTTGATGCGCGAGAGCTTTACCGAGAACGCTGCGGCTGCGGAAGAACTGAACGAAACAGCGATGGAAACCGTAAGCGAACTCAGCAAGGCGGTCGAAGAAAGCATGCAGGAAGTCGAGAAACCGAAGGCACGCCGGAAGACGGCTGCGACGTCATAAAGAGGATACGGAGAGGTTCAGCGCCACCGCTGCCTCTCCACCTTTGACGGCCACTGTGTTCCGCGACCGACAGCTTTGTCAATTCTTGTCGTCAGGCAGCTCAGGCAGAGGAAGAACGGAAATTCCTTCGTCGATAAGGTCCATCGCTTCTTTCGGGGAGGTTTCACCGTAGATATTTCGTTCTTCCGCTTCGCCGTAGTGGATCTTGCGGGCCTCGGAGGCAAAAGAAGATCCAACATTTTCAGAATTTTCTGTCATTTTGGCACGCACCAGCCGCAATGCCTCTACAATCTCTTTCTGACGCACATCATTGGGCATAAGCGCAGAAGCTTGCGGTTTGACGTCACTGGCAGAAGCTGGAACCTGTGGGCTGGATGCTGGCGCAGCGATAGGAGGAGGCGGCGCAGTTTCGGTGATATCAGGAAGCACCATTGCGTCTTTCTTCCGCGATGTTGATACAGCAGGCGCCATCAAGCCCTTCTTGATATCCGTGCTGTTGCAAACCGGGCATGTCACCAGGCCTCGGCCACATTGCACGTCGAAGTCTTCCGAATTGCGGAACCAGCCTTCAAACGTATGCGGTGTATCGCAAACAAGCGTGTATTTGATCACGCAGGCATCTCCTTTAGGCCATCAGCAACACGGGACACAAATGCCCGCTCGTTGACGATGGCGGGAATGCGCGCCCTTGCCTTGGCAACATTCTCAGTATCAATAGCCGCGACAACAAATCCCGGCTTATCATGATCCAGCTCGGCTATAACCTCTCCCCAAGGATCGACCACCAGACTGTGTCCGTATGTCTCGCGGCCGTCTTCGTGGACTCCCCCTTGGGCTGCTGAGATCATATAGGCGCCGTTTTCAATTGCGCGGGCGCGCTGTAGCACATGCCAATGGGCTTCACCAGTCTGCCGCGTAAAAGCTGCCGGAGCTGTCAGGACCTCAGCACCGCGTCTTGCCTGTTCTCGAAAGACGGCTGGGAAGCGAACATCGTAACACACAGCCATGCCGACACGCCCAAAGGGTGCATCCGTCAGGATCGTTTCCTGACCCGGGTCATAGGTTGCCGACTCCCGCCAACTCTCGCCATTCGGCAGATCCACATCGAACATGTGTATCTTGTCATAAGACGCTTGAATTGCGCCATCTGCGCCAATGAAAAAGGCCCGGTTGGCGACTTTGCCGCTGTCTTTCATGACAGCCAACGAACCGAGATGAAGAGACACGTTGAGCTCGGATGCCACCCGTTGCGCCATTTTCAAGAACGGGTCTTCAACGCCAGACCCGATCCGCTCCATCAGCTCTTCGCGGTTTCGGACCAGAACATTGGACATTTCCGGTGTCTGGATGTAGATCGCTCCAGCCTCGGCCGCTTGCCGGATCAACTGTTCCGCAACAAGAGCATTTTGCTCAATGGATTTACTGCTGCGCAGTTGAATACACGCCGCTTTGAAGGTGGCCATTACTTCATCCTCAAAAGGAGATCGGTTTGAGCTCCTTCGGAATTACGAAGCGAGCAACTGGTCCAGTTTGCCTGCACGTTCAAGGTCATGCAAATCATCGCAGCCGCCAACGTGTTTTGATCCGATGAAAACTTGCGGGAAAGTGGATCGGCCATTTGCCTTTTGGACCATTTCCTGACGAAGTTTTGGATCGAAGGTCGCATCGTGCTCGGTGAAAGAAACACCTTTCTTTTCCAAAAGGCGTTTTGCAGCTGTACAGAACCCGCAGAGTTGCCGCGTGTAAATCTTGACGTCAGTCATTCCTTGTTTCCTTTTCCCGCACAATAGATCGTCTCCATAGTGCGCCATGGAGATTGCTTGCAGCGGTATATGCGTTTGATAACCCGAAAACTCAAGAATTTGGGGCGGATCGCTTAATCAGGATGGTCAACGTCTTCGTGATTGACTGGATCGGCCAATGCAAAAGTCAGGACGTCAACGGTACTTGCACCTGCAGATTTCAGCACTTTAGTACAAGCGCTGACCGTCGACCCTGTTGTGTAAACATCATCGACGAGAACAACACTCCGCCCGGCCAGCGATTGCAGCTGCCCGCCCGGCACTTGAAATGCCCGGCGGACATTACGCTTGCGCTCCTTGGCCGGCAGCCCAACTTGTTGCTGGGTCCGTTTCGTCCGTTTCAGTACGAACGGTGCATATTCCGTCCCTGAGACCTCCGCGACGACGCGTGCAAGATCCCCCGCCTGATTAAAGCGGCGCTGCCAAAGGCGCGTCCAATGCAGTGGAACCGGGATGATCAAGCTATCCCGTAAAAATTCTGCGCCCGCCCGGGCCATCCATATCCCCATGGCCTCGGCCAGTTCTCTGCGCCGCGCAAATTTCAACCCCAGAACCAGATCCTTCGCTGGACCTGAGTAGTAAGCAACGGCTCTCAAACGATCGAACTCGGGCGGCTCGGCAATCGCCCGGGGACTAAGCGCGCCTTCACCAACGTTGTGTGTGAACGGCGTCCCCAATCTATGACACCATGGCCGTTCCAAAAATCGGACTTCTTGCCAGCAGCTGCCACACAAGCCGAGACCGCTGGCAACACCACGCTCACAACAGGGGCAGCGCCTCGGCAATAGGGCATCAAGTAGGTACTCCCCGGCTGCGATCGCAGACAAAGTCACAACGGATTTGAACGTCATACGCACCTCACACACTCAATGAGTGTGCACGAGGCCCACAACAACACAAGATACAATCAAACTACCGAGACTGGCAGATGGTTTTGACGCCTGTTTGCAATTGACCTATGTCGACGGGAACGAAGCACAGGAAGGCGAAATCCGTGACCGCGCAACCCGAATTGTTTGATCGCGAACTGCTGCGCATCAGGCGCCAAAAAGCCCTAAAGAACGCGAAGCCCGGTTCTGACTTTTTGTTGAAAGTGGTTGCCGAAGATCTCGGCGAGCGGCTGTCAGCGATTACCCGAACCTTCGAAACGGCGATTGATCTCGGGGGACATTGTGGGCATGTCGAGGCATTGCTTCGAGCGACCGGCAAAGCAAAAACACTCTATAGGGCTGATCTCTGGCAACCGGACCCGCAGCTTGCAGCTCCCGCATTTGTCGCAGATGATGCGGTGCTGGCTCTAAAAGATCAGTCCGCCGATCTCATCGTGTCTGCACTTTCATTGCAATTCGTCAACGACCTGCCAGGAACCCTCATTCAGATCCGCAGAGCATTGCGGCCTGATGGACTGTTTTTGGCAACCCTTGCAGGTGCCGGCACATTGACGGAATTAAGGGATTGCCTGACCCGCGCCGAACTGGAGCTCAAGGGCGGTGCAGCAGCACGTGTCATGCCCTTCGCAGACACTCGCGATTTGGGCGGACTATTGCAACGTGCCGGTTTCGCATTGCCAGTCACCGACATGGATCCGCTCACTGTCCGCTACAATTCCATGTTTGATTTGATGGCTGATTTGAGGGCGATGGGAGCAACAAACATCCTCAAGGATCGCAGCAAAAAACCGTTGGCAAAATCAGTGTTTTTCAGGGCAGCGCAAATGTATGCCCAAGATTATGCCGACCCCGATGGGCGGGTCCGCGCAACCTTCAACATGGTCACCCTGCTCGGATGGACACCACATTCCAGCCAGCAAAAACCGCTCAAACCCGGGTCAGCCAAGACCCGTTTGGCGGATGCGTTGGGATCAATTGAGACCAAGTTGTCAGATCAATAACAACTTAGCACGCAGGGAATTTATGGTTGAGACGCGTTGCTGCTGCCAGATTGCATGGCATTGGAGATAGCCAAAAATACATCGTCCCGGATCGTTTCACCTAAGCCGATAAAGGTAATCAAGATGGCCACACCGACTGTAGCGACCATCAGCCCATACTCGACCATGGTGGCCCCGCTGCGGTCCTCCAGCAAATCGGCGATTTTGAAACTCAGAATATGCAATAACTTCCAGATCATTCAGACCGCCCTGCCAACACTTATATGCTCACCGCATCCATTAAGTGCGGAATAAGGGGCTCATCTGCAGCTGGCATCGGATAGTCCCGCAACCTCACAGCACGAACCCATTTGAGCGCCTGGTTCTCCTGACCGCGCGGAATACCCTCCCACCTGCGGCAGATGTACAATGGCATGAGAAGATGAAAGTCGTCATAAGTGTGGCTCGCGAAAGTCAAAGGGGCGAGACACGCTTCATTAACCTCGATTCCGAGTTCTTCGCGCAGTTCACGGATCAAAGTCTCCTCCGGGCGCTCGCCAGATTCGACCTTTCCACCCGGAAACTCCCACAAACCCGCCATCGATTTACCCTCAGGACGCTGCGCAAGCAGAATACGTCCATCAACGTCGACAAGCGCACAAGCTGCGACAAGCACGATCTTGGTCATTGTTCTTTGTCCGATTTTGACACAACTGCGACGGCAATTGATAAAGCCATCGCAAAAAAATTAATCGACGATCAACTTCTGTAGTCGCCGTTTATTTCCACATATTGCTTGGTCAGATCGCATGTCCACACGACGGCTTCGCCTGTCCCAAGGCCAAGATCTACGCGTATCGGAATGTTCTCTTCTTTCATCACAGCAGAGGCAGCCTCCTCGCTGTAAGAAGGGTCGCGCTCGCCCCCAACAGCAACACGTACATCCCCAAACCAAATAGCCAGCCGGTCGCGATCCGCCGGTTCACCTGCCTTGCCAACTGCCATAACAACCCTTCCCCAATTGGCGTCTTCACCAGCTACGGCTGTTTTCACGAGCGGGGAATTGGCGATCGAAAGGGCAACTTGCTTGGCGGACTGATCGGTTTCCGCGCCTTCAACAGCAATCTCGACAAATTTGCGAGCGCCCTCGCCGTCCCTGACGATCTGGTGAGCCAAATCCGTCATCACATCGGCAAGCACTGCCCGGATCACTTCGGCCCTTGGATCATCGACCTCCGCAATGGCAGCCACACCCCGCTTTTCTGCAGCGCCGGTCGCAAAGAACAGAACAGTGTCAGAGGTCGACGTGTCGCTGTCGACCGTAATGGCATTGAAGGAAGTTTCTGTGTTTTGCCCGAGCATTGCCTGAAGGACGCCAGGCGCAATGGCCGCGTCCGTGAAGACAAAGGACAGCATAGTCGCCATATCCGGGGCGATCATGCCCGCCCCTTTTGCAATCCCGTTGATCGACACGGTCTCGCCATCCAGATCGACGGTGGCTGTTGCCAGTTTCGGATAGGTGTCCGTCGTCATTATGGCTTGCGCTGCATCCAGCCAGCTGGCCTGCCCTTGCGCTGCCACCAGACCATCTGCGACGCCTTCGAACTTCTCCGCAGGAAGCGGTTCGCCAATCACACCGGTCGACGCGAGGTAAATGCTGTGGCGCGGACACCCAACCGCCTTTGAGACAATATCAGCGGACAGTTCAACGGCAGCCGCCCCTTTTTTTCCAGTGAAGGCATTGGCGTTTCCTGAATTGACCAACAAGGCCCGGGCTTGCCCATTACTCAGGATCTCCTTGCACCAGTCAACGGGTGCAGACGAACATTTGGATTTGGTGAAAACGCCCGCAACAGCAGTCCCTTCTACCAGCGACGCGAGTAAAACGTCCGTTCGGCCGGAATACTTGATGCCCGCTTCCACAGTTGCGAAAGTGACCCCCTCGATGTCCGGCATATCCGGATAGGATTTGGGCGCAAGGGGAGAAACGGTGGTCGACATGGGATCGGCTCCAGACTGCGTAAACGGGCTTTTGTTGTCCCTAGCTAGAGGCAGACGGGTCTGCAAGTCTTTTCAAAAAAGATGTCTTCTTCACCAAGTAAAAAACCCGGCAGCCGCAAGGCCACCGGGGATTTCTGAAACACAGCTCCGGTTACTCAGCAGCTGGTTTCTCAGATTCTGCATTGGCAAGCTGCTCATCCAGGATCTCGATGGCAAATTCGTCCTTCAGCTCAATCATGCGCGCTTCATAACGCTCACGCGCAAGCTGCTGACGCAAGTTTGCCTCAACGGCTTCCAAAGCCGGCTTTTCCTGCTGGCGCTTGTCTTCCACCTTGATGACGTGCCATCCAAATTGGGTTTCAACAGGCTCTTTGGTGTAGGCACCCGGCTCCAAAGCGAAAGCTGCCTCTTCAAATGGCGGTACCATCTGACCTTTTCCAAAGTAGCCAAGATCACCACCGTTCGGTCCTGAAGGGCCCGTCGATTTCTCTTTGGCCAATTCCGCGAAATCCGCGCCGCCATCGAGTTCTTCGATCAGGGCCTCGGCTGCAGCTTTGTCCTCGACCAGAATATGACGGGCATTGATTTCTTCCGGACCTACGAAATCAGCAAATTCCCTTTCATAGGCGGCCTTAACGTCCTCATCGGTGATAGCAGCATTGATCTTCTGGCCGAGATAGGCATTGCGCAATGCGCGCAGTTCGAGGAATTCGAGCTGTTTCTTGAATTCCGGATCCTGATCCAGTCCATCGTTCTTCGCAGCCAGAGCCAGCAGCTCCATGTCAATCATGACGTCGAGCAGCAACTGGCGCCATTGCGCCGGCGGAAAACGTTGCAGCTCTTGACCCAAGTCCTGAGCGGCAAACGCAATATCGGCTTCCGTAATGACCGCATCGCCTACCTTGGCAACGACATCGTCCGGTTCGGCCGCCGACAAGGAAGCCGATCCGAGCGTCAGCGCCATGAAGGAAATGGCAAGAGCCTGGACTGGCCTGCGCATCGAATTTCGGAGCATGAGAAAACCTTTACCTATGGGAACATATCTCTTTTATCCCTCGAAACACGAGGGCTCGGGTACATTGCCTATTCCAGCAGCGTTGACAAGCATTCACCCCCCTCTTATCTCTCGGGCGGCCCTGCTGCGAGGCTGGGATGGCATCTTTTCGGCCGCATGAGTTGGCCAGCGCGCTGCGCTACGTGTGCAACGTGTACAACAAATTGAGACGATTTCATGGGCAGGTGTCAGATTGCCAGTGACACCGACCGTAAAGGAAGGACCGCCACATGGCTGGCCTCGGCGCAATAGCACGTAAGTTATTCGGATCTTCAAATGACCGGAAAGTGAAGTCATTCCGGGCGAGAGTTGAGCAAATCAACGCTCTGGAAGCTGAGATCCAGGCTTTGTCGGACGAGGACCTTCGCGGCCAGACGGAGAAATTCCGTGACCAGCTGAAAAACGGCGTGTCCCTGGACGATATCCTTGCGCCTGCTTTTGCGACAGTCCGAGAAGCGGCCAAACGGGCCCTCGGCCAGCGCCATTACGATGTCCAGCTGATCGGCGGCATGGTTTTGAACTCCGGTCAAATCGCGGAAATGCGAACGGGTGAAGGTAAGACCCTTGTGGCAACGGCCCCTGTCTACCTGAACGCCCTACTGGGAGAAGGTGTGCACGTCGTCACCGTGAACGACTACCTTGCCCAGCGTGACAGTGAATGGATGGGACAGGTCTACAAGTTTCTGGGACTGTCTGTTGGTTGCATCACCCATGGCCTGTCGGATGAAGAACGCCGCGCGGCCTATGCGGCTGATGTCACCTATGGAACGAACAACGAGTTCGGTTTCGACTATCTTCGCGACAACATGAAACACGACCGTGCCTCGATGGTTCAGCGCGGTCATGCCTACGCCATTGTTGACGAAGTCGATTCAATCCTGATCGATGAAGCGCGAACACCGTTGATTATCTCCGGTCCCCTGGAAGACCGGTCTGAATTCTACAACACCGTAGATGCTTTTATCCCAAACCTTGTCGAAGAAGACTATGAGCTCGACGAGAAGGCCCGGTCAGCAACATTTACCGAAGCCGGCAACGAGAAGCTCGAGGGCCTGCTCGCAGAAGCAGACCTTCTGAAAGGCGATTCGCTGTATGACGTGGAGAACGTCTCGATCGTTCACCATCTGCAGCAAGCTCTGAAAGCTCACAAACTCTTCCAACGGGACAAAGACTACATCGTCCGCAACGGCGAGGTTGTCATCATTGATGAGTTTACGGGCCGCATGATGCCGGGCCGCCGGTTCTCCGAAGGATTGCATCAGGCGCTGGAAGCGCGCGAAAAAGTTCGCATTCAACCTGAAAACCAGACGCTCGCATCAATCACGTTCCAGAATTATTTCCGCATGTACGGCAAGCTTGCCGGCATGACCGGCACGGCTTCAACCGAAGCGGACGAATTTGCCGACATTTATAAGCTGGAAGTCGTTGAAATTCCGACCAATGTCGCCGTTAAGCGAGCTGATGATGACGATGAGGTCTACCGGACCTTCAAAGAAAAATTCAACGCGATCGTCAAACTGATCGATGAATGCAAGGAACGACGGCAGCCGATTCTTGTTGGCACGACCTCAATTGAAAAGTCAGAGATCCTCGCCGAGCTTTTGAAGCAACATGGCTACAAACAGATCGATTTGAGCGATCCGGCCGCCTTCGCGGCTGCGCAAAAAAAGGACGGCGGCAAGGCGAAGGTCTTTGCAGTTCTAAACGCACGCTATCACGAGCAGGAAGCCTTTATCGTTGCTCAGGCTGGTTTACCAGGTGCGGTCACAATCGCAACCAACATGGCCGGCCGTGGCACAGACATTCAGCTTGGCGGCAACGCCGACATGCAGATCGACATGACCCTCGGCGATATGCCGGAAGGGGAAGAACGCGCTGCGAAGGAAGCTGCCATTCGCGCCGAAGTCGAAGAGCTCAAGCAAGAAGCGCTGTCTGCTGGTGGTCTTTATGTGATCGGCACCGAACGGCATGAGAGCCGCCGCATCGACAATCAGCTGCGTGGCCGGTCCGGCCGTCAGGGTGATCCGGGCCACTCCAAGTTTTTCCTGTCGCTTGAAGACGACCTTATGCGGATCTTCGGTTCCGAGCGCATGGACTCCATGCTCCAGAAGCTCGGTCTTGAAGAAGGCGAAGCGATCATCCATCCGTGGATTAACAAAGCTCTTGAAAAGGCGCAGCAAAAGGTCGAGGCGCGAAACTTCGATATCCGGAAAAACCTCCTGAAATTCGACGACGTTATGAACGACCAGCGCAAGGTCGTCTTCGATCAACGTATCGACCTGATGGACAGCGACGCGATCCAAGATGCCGTGACGGATATGCGGCACGACGTGATCGACGACCTGGTCGCGAGCCACATTCCAGAACGTGCTTATCCAGAACAATGGGACACCGAAGGACTTCAGGAAGAAGTCCGCAAGTATCTGAATCTTGATTTGCCGATCAAGGACTGGGCGGCGGAAGAAGGTATCGCGGATGAAGAGGTCAAGGAACGGCTGACACGGACGGCTGACGAGGCCATGGCCCAAAAAGTCGCCAAGTACACGCCGGAAGTCATGCGCCGGGTCGAAAAGGCGATCCTACTTCAAACGCTTGATAATCTTTGGCGGGAGCATCTGGCCAACCTGGATCATCTTCGCTCTGTCGTCGGCTTCCGCGGATATGGTCAGCGCGACCCGCTACAGGAATACAAAACCGAGTCTTTCACTCTGTTTGAATCCATGCTGGCTCAACTTCGTCAGGTCACGACGGCACAGCTCCTCCGCGTGGAGTTGGTAACAGAGCAGCCGCCGGAAATGCCGCAGATGCCGGAGATGCATGAGCATCACATCAACCCGCTGACCGGTGAAGACGAAATGGCGCAAACAAGAGGTCAACCGCAAGCAAGCCGGGAACGCGATCCGAACGATCCTGCGACTTGGGGAAAAGTCGGCCGCAATGAGGCCTGCCCTTGCGGATCTGGCAAGAAGTACAAGCATTGCCACGGTGCGCTTGTCTAAGTCGGCGCAAACTCCCGATTAACCAAACTGCCGGTGTTCAGTTTTGGACACCGGCTTTTTTTGTTTGCCAAATTTGCAGCCGCGCGCTCCAAAAAGCTGGTGTTTCTTCATCTTTTCCGGCAGGTTGCCGCCAAGATCCAAACAGCCATCGTATCAATGCAGCCGAACCAAGCCCCAAGAATCTACGTCTCCCGCCGGAAGGATGCCCGGCCAGTAAACCCGATGATCAGCGTCATCGTGCCGGTCTACAACGAAGAAGACGTTATCGGTCACTTTCTGGAGGAGACCAAACGCGTTCTTGAGGAAACAGGGCTGCAATACGAATATGTTTTTATCGACGACGGCAGCCGGGATGCCACGGCTGACATACTGACGGATAGGCTTGCCAACGGCTTACCCGGACGGCTGCTCGGCCTCTCTCGGAACTTCGGCAAGGAGGCGGCCCTTTCTGCCGGTTTGGAGGCCGCCAAAGGCGACATCGGCGTCATCATTGATGCAGATCTTCAAGACCCACCCGAATTGATCCACCAAATGATTGATGGCTGGCGGGCCGGCTATGATGTGGTTTATGGCCTGCGGGTGGATCGAACATCAGACACACTGATGAAGCGGTCGACTGCAGGCATGTTCTACAAGGTCTTCAACAAGCTTTCGAACATTGACATGCCTCCGAACGCCGGTGATTTCCGCCTGATCGACAGGGCGGTAATTGATGCGCTGCTTCAGTTGCCGGAACGAAACCGATTTATGAAAGGTCTGTTTGCCTGGGTGGGTTTTCCCGCCATGGCTGTTCCTTATGAACGCCCCCCGCGGAAGGCAGGCGACGGCAAGTTCAACTACTGGAAACTCTGGAACTTTGCGCTCGACGGCATCACGGGCTTCACAACCATGCCACTGCGGATGTGGTTCTATGGAGGCGCTCTGGTGTCAATCCTCGCTTTCGCATATGCCATCTATCTGACCGTGAAAGTGATGATTTTCGGCATCGACGTCCCCGGTTATACATCTCTCATGGTCGCAGTCCTGTTTTTCTCAGGCATGCAGCTGCTTTCGATCGGTATGATTGGTGAGTATGTCACTCGGCTGTTCAACGAGTCCAAACAGCGGCCTGTCTATCTACTTCAAGACGTCATCGAAAGCAGGCAGGCCTCAGCCGCAAAAAAAAATGCCAATGACAGCTAATCCAAACCGGCAAACCTTGAAAACGGAAGCAAATGCTGCTGGAAAATTCGCGCTTGTCGGCATTGCGGCAACGCTGACACATGCTGTTGTTGCGGGCTTTCTACTGGAAAGCGGGTTACTTCAAGCAATGCTGGCGAATCTCGCCGGGTTCATCGTTGCCTTTGGCGTCTCTTTTGCCGGTCATTTTTACTGGAGCTTTTCGCATCTGCGCCAGAAGAAATCCGCTTTGAAAGCGATGTTGCGTTTTTTCCTCATCGCAGGCGCCGGTTTTGCATTGAACTCCAGTGTTCTGGCGCTTTGGTTGAAGCTCACACCGTGGCCGGATCTGCTTGGATTGATGGTTTCAATCGCCATTGTTCCAGGTCTCACGTTTATAGCGGCCCGTTTCTGGGCCTTTTCGTATCCCCAAGTCGGTCCGTAACGGGATTGGAGATTGTTGATGACCGCCAGCCGCGCTGCGCTTCTATATACGGGGGTCTTGTGCCTACTCTATGCGCTCCTGCCGAGCTTGACCTTTCCAAATCCACCACTGGATGTCGTTGAGGGATTTGCCTGGGGAAGAGATATTCAGCTTGGCTACACCAAACACCCACCGATGCAGGCCTGGCTCCTTGAACTCAGCTATCACCTGACCGGCGGGCACGCCTATGGGGCCTATTGGTTGAGCGCACTCAGCATCGGTGTGGGGTTCTGGTTCATCTGGCTGATTGCCCGGGAACTTGGATTTTCCGAAAGACAAGGGTTTTGGGCTATCGTCCTGACGAGCGTGACTTTTTACTTCACCCTCCCGGTACCGGAGTTCAACCCCAATATCCTCCAGATACCGATCTGGGCGGGAATGGTTTATCTCTTTTTGCGCGCTTTGAACTCAGGCGCAGCGCGATACTGGATCCTTCTGGGGGCACTCGCCGCCGTTGGCTTCTACACCAAATATTTTGTCTTCCTGTTGATCGGCACAATCGGCCTTTACGCCCTTGTTTACGCTGATGGCCGCAGATATCTCGCAACCACGGGGCCCTGGATTTGCACACTTTCGTTTCTTTTCGTGGTGGGGCCGCATCTATATTGGCTGTATGAGACAGACTTCCTGACTTTCCGCTATGCCATCGGCCGCAGCAACGCGGCGGGATCATGGGTCGACCACGTCTACAACCCGGCTAACTTCTTCGTGGCGCAGCTGGCCAATCACGCCGGATTGTTTCTGGTCGCTCTCCTGGGGTTCAGCTGGCAAACGCTAAAATCGGCAAAAATATCTTGGTCCACGAGCAACGACGCAGATCTGACTGCACATGCCGATAGGTTTCTTCTCTGGTTTTCCCTTGTACCTCTTGCCGTGGTGCTTCTGGCCTCTGCCGTGACCGGCAGTGAATTCAAACACATGTGGGGCACACCTCTTTTCGTTCTGTCCGGACTGATGGCTGTCCGGTACCTCCATATTCCTGCTCTTTGGTCAGCACCGAAACGCGCATTTGCAGGCACTCTCGTCATTCAGGCCATTTTTCTTGGTGTCCTCTTTGGGCAGGCTGTTCTGGAGCCCCTCTGGAAGACCAAACAGTCCCGTATTCATTATCCGGGCAAGGCAACCGCGGAATTCCTGTCTGACGTCTGGGAAAAGGAAACAGGTACGGAACTGGCGTATGTCGCCGGAGATGAGTGGACGACAGCCAATGTAACCCTTCATGCCCCATCGCGGCCTTCAATGTTTTTGGAGCACAACACAACATTGAGCCCGTGGATCGACTTGGATGATGTCCAGAAAAAAGGGGTGATGATCCTTTGGCGCGGCGAAAACTCAGGACCTGCAGGCCGGATTTTGGAACTCTATCCAAACGCCAGCGGCCAGGGCCAACACACGATGCCGTTCCACTCTTATGGCACCTTTCCCGACCTCATCCTCAATTGGATCATTGTACCGCCGGGAAGCGTCGCCACATCTGTAGACGAAGAACGCACCGATTAGAAAGCCTGATGGCAACAGCACGAAAAGGGTCTAACCTCCCCGCATGATCGACATGATGGAAATCGATGGCATCGAGGACTGGCTGATCGGCGAGGCCCTCGGCGACCCCGAGATGACACCTCTTTTTGCCGAGTTATGCGAGCGCCTGCGCCAATGCCACGTTCCAGTCGATCGCGCAATTCTTGTCTGGTCGACGCTTCACCCCATGATTGAGGCGGAAATCGCCTTTTGGGAAAACGGCGGCGAGGTCTACCATGAAAAGATCGAGCACTCCGAAGAAGATACGGAAGACTGGCTGCAAAGCCCCATTCGGGCAGTTTTGATCAATGAAGAGCCGATGCTTCGCCGGCGGTTGACCAATGCCAATGCACAAACCGAATTTCCGCTCCTGAACCGTCTGGCCTCGGAGGGTTACACGGATTACCTGGTTATACCGACCCACATGGAGATACCTGCGATCAAAGGTGAGTATCCAAACACCGGGATCATCCTAAGCTGGGCAACTCGGGAAGAAGACGGGTTTTCTGAAGATGCCCTCAACGCGATACACTATATCCAGAAACGGCTAGCCCTCGCTGCAAGGGCCGTGCTTCAAGGCCACATAACAAAAATCATCGCCGAAACATACCTCGGCAGCATCGCAGGAACCAAAGTACTGAATGGACAAATCCGCCATGGAGATGGCGAGACCATCGACGCGGTGATTTATTACAGTGACATGCGCAATTCCACGGCTATTGCAGATGCCCTGGGTCCCGAAGATTATCTCAAGTGGCTGAATACATATTTTGAAGCAACTGCTGGCGCGGTTCTCCAGCAGGGCGGCGAAGTCCTCGACTTTATCGGCGATGCGGTTCTGGGTGTCTTCCCAACACAAAAGGGATCACTCTCAGAAGCGGTCCAAAGGGCCATTGCGGCGGCGGATGAGACCCGGCGGAGGCTCCATGACATCAACAAAACCGTCTCCAGCGATCACACAATGAACGCAGGCATCGCTCTTTCGACCGGCCGTGTCATGTTCGGCAATATCGGCGTTGCAAACCGGCTGACCTTCTCGGTTATTGGTCAAACGGTTCACGCCGCTGCGCGGATCGAACATCTGACCAAGCGGATCAAGTCCGACGTTCTCATGACCAGTGAAATCGCTGAATTTGCGGGCGATCGCGCACAGAATACTGGAGCCTATGAGCTGGACGGCTTTACCGACCGCCAACCGCTTTTTTCACTTGAACCTCTGCCCGTTCCCGGCGCACCACACTCCTGATCTCAATTTCTTGATACCAAACGGATACCCATGACAGACCTTCGCCCAAATCCCCGCACGACCCTGCCCTTTCGCGAACAAGTCTGCGAGACCGGAGATGATGGTGCACCTGTCATCCTGCTCCATGGCTTTGGAGGCGACCGCCAAACCTGGGTGAACATTCAAACTGGCCTTGCCAGCCGCAAACGCTCTCTGGCGTTTGATCTGCCGGGGCACGGTGACGCTTTGGATTGGCCCAAGGTCGGTCACGCTGGGATTTCGGCAAAGGCCGTCACACAATCCCTTGAAGCGCTGGAAATGAAGCGCGTGCATCTGGTTGGCCACTCCATGGGCGGCGCTGTTGCCGCATTGGTTGCCCTGCGTGCACCGGAGCTGGTTGCCAGTCTTACGCTTTTGGCGCCCGGTGGATTTGGGCCGGAAATCAATCATCGGCTTTTGCGGCGCTATGCGGTTGCCTCCGAGACCGCGGAAATGGAAGTTCTTCTCGAGCAGTTCTTCGGCTGGGAATTCAAGCTTCCCAAATTCCTCGCAAAAACCGCTGCAGAAAGCCGGGCCCGACCAGGAGGCGCGGCAACTCTGTCGGCGATCGCCGACGAAATCATCGACGGCTCCGTGCAAAAGACTTTGCCGCGGGACGACATGGCAGCGCTTCCAATGCCGATCAAGGTGCTTTGGGGAACTCAGGACCGTGTTCTACCGACACGGCAGGCGCACAAGCTGCCTGGCATTGTTGCCACGCACATCTTTGAGCGCGTTGGTCACATGGTGCATCTGGAAATACCAAAAGAAACCACCCGCCTCATTCTTCAAAACGCGGCTGCAGAATAAGGCGCTCGGCCAGCCGACATGCTGAGGGGTCTTTGCAGGAGCGTTATCGATTTTCAACGCTAACGCTCCTGTATTCAATAGCTGATCGTCTATGCGTCCGGGAGCAAATCGTCCCGCCAGATCTCGCCGATCACCCGCCGCGCCATCATGTGCGAGCGCGGTGAATTGATGCTGTCGACCGCAATAAGTGCATTTTCTTTCAGATACGCAACGTAGAACTTTTTAGCGGCTAGGTCGCCGACAACGATTGTCTTGTCATACCCTTCCGACAGGCCCGCGATCTGCAGCTTGATTTCATACTGATCCGACCAGAACCACGGCAAGGGATCATAATCGACGTCCTGCCCCAGCAACGCCTGGGCCGCGACTTTGGCCTGATCAATCGCATTTTGGACGCTTTCCATCCGCACAGAGCGTGAATACCGCCCAGAATAAAACCGGGTGCAATCGCCAACGGCGTATATGTCCGGATCGCTTGTCTGAGCTGCACCATCAACAAGAACACCGTTGTCTGTATCCAGCCCCGCATCTGCGGCCAGTTGATCATTTGGCTCGGCGCCAACGGCGACAAGCACAAGGTCGGCCGGGACACTGTCCCCATTGCTCAGCTTGATGGATTCGACCGCCTCTCCACCCTCAAGCGCTTCAATGCCTGTGTTCAAACGCAGTTGAACGCCATTATCGGAATGCAGTTTCGCGAAAAAGCCCGACACAGTTTCGCTCACGACCCGCTTCATCGGCCGGTCCTGAGCTTCAATCACGCAGACATCCTTGCCGAGCGCGCGGGCCACTGCAGCGACCTCCAGACCGATGTAACCGGCACCGATGATGACGAGGTTCTGGCTCTTCGACAAACGGTCACGGATCGCATCAACATCGCCAATGGAGCGCAATGTGACCACGCCGTCTTTTTCAGAGCCTTTGATTGGAAGGAGGCGCGCTTTGGTTCCCGTCGCAAGGACCAGTTTTCCGTAAGATATGGTGTCGCCGTTTTCCAGCTGAACACGTTTTGCCGAACGATCGATCCCAACGACACTTGTGTTTGGGATGTGGTCGATAGTGTTGGTCGTGTAGAACGCCGGCGGCCGGAGCCAAAGCCCCTCGGCGCCAATTTCACCAGCCAGGAATTTTTTGGACAGTGGCGGGCGTTGATAAGGTGGATGAGCTTCGTCGCCAATGAGCCGCAACGCGCCTTCAAAACCGCCTTGACGAAGCGATTGAGCGACCTGGGCACCAGCTTGACCAGCCCCGACTATGACGATCTCGTCCTGCATCCCGTTTCACCTTCTTCGTGCAATCAGACTCGTCCCTAGCACGAAGAAAAGCCGCCCGCCAGCGGGGCATTAAGTCCCGGTTGGCAAAGCGGCTTTTGAAACTTCTCGCCTATGCGTTAGGCGCTGCGAACACCTTGCAGGAATGTCGCGATTTCCTGACGGATCAGCCCGCCCTGCTGAGACAGGGATTGCGCCAGTTTATCGACCTCAGCACCATTGGTTCGGGCGAGTTCTGCAGCGGATCCCACGCTCGTCATACGATCGGCTGCTTCATCAGACCGCTGAGACGCACTGGAAACGTTGTCGGAAATCTCTCGGACCGCCTGATCCTGGTGCTGAACGGAATCTGCAACCGAAGATGCCAGGTTTTCCATGTCGGAGATAATTTTGCTGACATCCTCAATGGCCTGCACAGCGTGACCGGACGATCCCTGGATGGCTTCAATCTGGATCGCGATCTCTTCCGTCGCTTTCGATGTCTGATCAGCCAATTGCTTGACCTCGGCTGCAACAACCGCAAAGCCCTTACCCGCTTCACCTGCACGCGCGGCTTCAATGGTTGCGTTCAGAGCGAGCAGATTGGTTTGACTTGCAATGTCCCGGATCAGGCTCATGACTTCGCCGATCCGTTCTGCCGCGCTGGAGAGCTCCTGCATGGTCGAAACCGTTGTGGAGGCACTTAAAACGGCTTGCTGAGCAACTTCCGTAGACCGGGTTGCCTGATTTGAGATCTCGGCAATCGAGGCTGCCAATTCGTCCGCAGACTGGGCTGCCGATGTGACATTTTCCGCAGCTGTTCTCACCGCACCCGTTGCACCAGACGATTGATCCGCCACATCGTCGGCCGCCTGTTCCATTGATTGGGATGTCTGGCGCAATTCGTCATTGGCCCGGTCCAGGCTGCCGAGCGCGTCAGTTACCGTGCCTTCAAACCGGCCGATAATGTCTTCCAGACGGGCGACACGTTCTTCACGGGCCTTGTTTTCCTGTTCCTGGGCTGCTGCAAGCTGCGATCTCTCGACAGCATTGTCCCGGAAGACCAAAACCGTCCCTGCAATGGCAGCAAGCTCAGTTTTCCCCTTTGCTTCCGGCAAGGCGATGTCTGTCTGACCACCCGCCAGAGCTTCCATGGCTTTCTGGAGATGCGCCAACGGTCCGGCTACCGATTGACCAACTAAAAATGCGATTGCGGGCAACAAGATCAGCAAACCAAGAATGGTTCCACCAATTGCATATGTTGCGATCGACCGGGCTGTCTCGAGTTGAGTGGCAGCCTGCGCCTGCAAGTCTTTTGCAGCGGCATTCAGGGCGTCGATGTGTGGCGGCACCAGTTGGAAAAGGTTTTCCAGGAGGGCGGTGCTGCTCGTCTCCTGCTCAACCGCTGCCGTATACTGGGCAAACGTCTCCTGATACGCCGTCATGTTATCGGCGAGCTCTTTCTTGATCGCATCTTGAATGTAGACCCTCTTCAGCAGTTTTTCGAACGCCGCAAACTGCTCATCGAAGACGCCGATTGCTTCGGGCGTGCTGTTGAGGGTGAATTCCTTTTCCGCGAGCTGCACAGCGAGAATAGCGCGCGCCAGCTTTTCAAAGTCCGGGCCGCCGCCAAACTTCATTTCTTCAAACAAACGATCTTTCACTGCACCAGTGAGCGAATCGAGGCGTGCCAGCTGCCCATCCTGGTTCGTATATCCGATTTGTTGCCGGACGCTGTCCAGCATCTCGAACGCGCCGCTTGTGCCCTCTAGCGTATCTTTCACATCGGCAACCTGGGCGGCGTAGCTCGCCGCGGCAGGATTGTTTTCCAGCTTGGCAACCAAATTCGTCGCGACAATCATTTCGGTGGTAAATCTTTGAAACGCTTCGGCAGAGGGCGCTGCAAAGTATTGATTTTCAATAATCTGCAGCCGTGCTGCCGTCTCAGAGAGCGCAGCCACTTCTTCGGCCAGATCGGCACTTTGGTTCATCCTGCTAAAAGCCGAATTCAGCTCGCCCTGGCTCCAGAAATAAACCCCGCCGATAATGACGAGGCCAACGACTGTCACAAGGCTGAGCGCCATAACCCGCACTTTGACCGAGAGTTTGGACAAAACTCCAAAAGTTGATTGCGCACCGATTGCCACTGGCTTATGTCCCCTGAGAGAAATAGTGTTTCCTCAGAGTTAGCTAAAATTGCCAATTTCCGGTTAATCTGAAAATCATTCTTTTTCATTTCCCCTCATCGACCACTTTGCTGGTTTGGCGAACCACCCCCGGAGATTGACTTGGCATATCTGGCCAAAATTGCCCCTGCGCTTTTTGTTCTTCTATGGTCAACCGGTTTTATCGGTTCAAAGCTGGGCGCGCCGTACATCGAACCAATGGCTTTCCTGACGGTCCGGTTCGCTGCGGTCTTGCCCATTTTGTTCCTTCTCGGTCTGTTTTGGGTGAAATCCTGGCCGAAGGACAAAAAGGCAATTGGCCACTGCATCGTGACCGGCATGCTGGTCCACGGGATCTACCTGGGCGGCGTTTTCTGGGCCATCAAGCAAGGGATGCCTGCTGGAGCTTCAGCGATTATCGTCGGATTGCAGCCGGTTCTGACAGCTATTTTTGCAGTTGGTATGATCGGAGAAGTGATCAGTCGCAAACACTGGATCAGTATGGCGATTGGCCTGAGCGGCCTCGGTCTTGTGCTTGGACCCAAGTTTGATCTAGCCGGGTCTGGCATCACACTCGTTACGATCAGTGTTGTCTTCTTTTCTGTTATCGCAATCAGTGTTGGCACGGTTTATCAAAAGCGCTTCGTACCCAACACCGATCTTCTGGCAGCAACCTTCTGGCAATATGTCGGCGCCCTTTTGGTCACAACACCACTCAGCCTTTTCGAGACTTGGCAAATCACGTGGTCGGGCGAGTTGATCGTAGCGCTTGCCTGGCTTGTTTTGGTGCTTTCGATCGGCGCAATCATGTTGTTGATGCTGCTCATCCGCCAGGGCGCGGTTTCGCAGGTGGCCAGCCTGTTTTACCTCGTGCCGATCGCAACAGCCATTGAGAGTTACTTCCTGTTTGGAGAAACCCTCTCAATGATCCAGATCGCTGGCATAGCTTTGGTGGTCGGCGCGGTCTTGATGATCCGCGCGGCTCCTAAACGGACCTAAGCCTGCTGCTGCCGACCCAATTGACGATTGCGGAAGGCACGTTGCCGCGCGATCGCGGCATTGAGCTCGCCGCCCAAGATGAAGGCGAGCGAGCAGATATATAGGAAGATCAGCGCGGTCATGATCCCCGCCAGGCCGCCATATGTTGAGACATAATTGGCAAACCGGGCGAGATACGCCCCGAAGGCACTGCCTGAAACGATCCACAAGAGCAGGGTGGCAATCACACCCGGCCAGATGTCTGAAAACGACCGCTTTCCAGAGGGCAGCAACCAGTGCGTCATGAAAAGCCCGACAATCAACAATGACCCGGCCAGCGTGTAGCGGGCAATGTTGATCGACAACAAAAATGTTTCGACCTGAGGCACAAATCCTCTAAGAGCCTCGATCCCAAGCGGCGCAAGAACGACAAGAAACGTATAGGCCAGAAGGATCACCGCGCCCAGGATCACAAGAGCCAGCGATTGAATGCGCAACAGGATAAATGACCGCTTTTCAACCTGCCGGTAAGCCCGGTTCAGCGCCGTTCTCAGCGCCTCGACCCCATTGGATGCAAACCACAATGCGGCCACCGCACCAAAGGTGAGCAAATCACTGCGCGGGACTGTCAGTACATTTTCGATTTCACGGACGACAGGAGCCGCAACAGTTTTCGGCCAGGCGTCGAAGACAAGTTCAGACACCGTGTCTGCCGCACCGACCATTCCAAAAAAACCCGCAAGAGACGCAATGAAGATAAGCAAAGGGAAAATCGCGAGCAGGCCGGACAACGCCACATGGCTGGCCATAGCAAAGCCGTCATCACGTGAAAAATGACCGATTGCATCTTTCAGCACAGCAAAAGACGCCTTGGCAAAAAGGTAAAGACTCATAGGTTTCATGTTGCTTGGCCGGGAGCTGTCGTCAAGTCTGTGCTCTCGTTATGACAGCCCCCTTCGAAAGACCAACAAGTTTTGGCTCGACAAAGCCCGGTGTGCGACGCAACATAGCTTCAAGAAAACGCGCGCGCGCGCAACAAATGAAAACGGAGATGCCAATGTCCACCGCAGCCGTGAAGGCCGCAGAAATGCAGCCGACTCTATCTGAGCGAACCAGCGCGATCGTCCATAAATTGGACGGTCTTCTGGATCTTGCAGCGCAGCGAGTGCGCGAACGCGTTACGGTGGACGGGCGGATTTCTTCCAGCCGGATGGAAGAAGAACAACGTGCAACACACGGGCTGGCGTGGCTCGCAACATATGTCGAAGCACTCCGCCAGCTCGATGCCTACGCACAGCGTTTGACGGAGAGTGGCCGCTACGGCGATTTGGAAGACAAGATCGTTCAGCTGGGTTTCGCGGAATACGTGGCGCAGATCTTCGGCGGCATCCCGATGAACCAGGGGGAATTCGTCCGCCTCGCCGATCTTGGCATTTCCGATGACGAGGTCCGCTCGTTCCGGACCGCAGACATGGATGCCGTCATTGCGACAGGCAACACCATTGAAGTTCGCGAAGGACTCACGGAGCTGATCCGGGCTCAGGCAGGACAGTCGACCTTCGGTGATGGCGGTCTTGATGAAACCATGGAGCAGATCCGCAACGAAATGCGGAAGTTTGCTGAAGACACCGTCGTGCCCAATGCCCATGAATGGCATCTGAAAAACGAGTATATTCCGCTCGAAGTCGTCAGCCAGATGTCGGAACTCGGCGTTTTCGGCCTGACCATCCCAGAGGAATACGGCGGTCTCGGCCTTGGCAAGGAAGCAATGTGTGTTGTCTCCGAGGAACTCTCCCGCGCCTATATCGGTGTTGGCTCGCTTGGCACCCGGTCGGAGATCGCCGCTGAACTCATCCTGTGTGGTGGCACCCAGGAGCAGAAAGAACATTGGCTTCCGAAAATCGCCTCCGGTGAAATCCTGCCGACCGCCGTTTTTACCGAACCGAATACCGGCTCAGACCTCGCCTCGCTCAAGACACGGGCGGTGAAGGACGGCGACACCTGGAAGATTTCGGGCAATAAGACCTGGATCACCCATCCGGTGCGCGCAGACATCATGACCCTCTTGGCCCGGACCAATCCGGCTGAACCCGGATACAAGGGCTTGTCGATGTTTATTGCCGAAAAGCCGCGCGGAACGGATGAAGATCCGTTCCCGGCAGATGGCATGACCGGCGGCGAGATCGAGGTTCTTGGCTATCGCGGCATGAAGGAATACGAGATCGCCTTCGATGATTTCGAAGTAAAGTCGGAAAACCTGCTGGGTCAGGTTGAAGGCGAAGGCTTCAAGCAGCTAATGCAGACATTTGAGGGCGCCCGAATCCAGACCGCAGCCCGCGCCATTGGTGTTGCGCAATCCGCACTGGATATCGGACTGCGCTACGCAGAGGATCGCGTTCAGTTCGGCAAGGCGTTGATCAGTTTCCCGCGCGTTTCCGACAAGCTCGCACTCATGGCGACCGAGACCATGATTGCCCGTCAGCTGACGTATTTCTCCGCCTGGCAGAAAGATTCCGGCAAGCGCTGCGACCTGGAAGCTGGCATGGCCAAACTGCTTGGGGCCCGTGTCGCGTGGGCCGCTGCGGACAACGCACTGCAGATCCATGGCGGTAATGGCTTCGCTCTTGAATACGCCATCTCCCGCGTACTGTGCGATGCCAGGATCCTGAACATCTTTGAAGGTGCAGCCGAGATCCAGGCGCAAGTTATCGCCCGCCGATTGCTGGAAACCCGCGGCAACGCATGATCAAACAATAGGGCGCCAATAGGCGCCCTTTTTCTATTCAACCGTGATCGTGATCCGCTCGGACATTACTGGCGGGTTGTGTGGGATGTGACTCCAGTCGCCCAAAACCAGCTGCAGCGTGTGTTCGCCGGGCGCCAACTCAACTGTGGTTTCGGTCTGCCCGCCGCCAAAGTGTTTGTGATTGTCATCGGCCGGGATGGCCTCGTTGAGTTCTTCGCCTTCGATCGTTTCATCGATAATCAAATGGTGATGACCGGTTTTTTCTTTTTCAACACCGGCCGGCGCCACGCCCATTCCGGTCAAACCGAACTGGATAAAGACCGGGCCTCTGACACTGTCACCGTCCTTCAAATTGATGAAATAGACCTTTGCACCGTCCGGGGATGGGGTTTCACCGGCATTTGCCGAAACCGCTAATGGCAAGACGAGGCACAAAGCCATCGCAGAAGATTGAAAATATGATCTCATAACGATCCTCCCGTTAAAGAAACGCCCCTCAGCCCAAGCATTACGCTTCTCATCACTGATGAAAGTGACAATAATCACACAAACACGCCAGGAACGCTTGGTAAACTTTATTTGTAATTCTGGCTCACATGCCCATATCACTTGTATGTCGCGAACAGGAATTACGTTGAAATGACCTCCTCATCCCCATTTGAAGATCTGGGATTCGACCCGGAAATTCTCGGACCGGAAGAGGAACAAAATGAAACGGTCCGTCAGAAACTGTTAAAAACAGCCCGGAAGGCGGCGCGCCAAGTTCCGTTTATGGAAGATGTTGTCGCCGGGTACTACTGTGCGCTTGATCCTGCCACGCCGACAAAGGTGCGCGGGACCTTGCTTGCTGCTTTGGCCTATTTTGTTTTACCGCTCGACGTGGTGCCGGATTTTATCCTGGGCGTCGGGTTTGGAGATGATGCAACGGTGCTGATGGCAGCGATTTCGATGATCCGGGCCCATATTCGGCCAGACCATTACCAGGCCGCCAGAGATGCTTTGGAGGACGGAGAACTATAAGTCTTCGTCCGTTGCTTTCTCGTCATGCGGTAGACCTTTTGTCCGCGGGTGCCAGCTCCCGGCGGTCCGTCCGGCAATGATCCAGTAAACAGCCCCGGAAACGAAGCCCGCTGCCAGCACAACCGGACTACCGGGCCTTAACCCAGCATCCGCTGTCCCATCAAGTGTCCAGAGTAGAAATGCGATGGCACCGGCGCTTGCAAGATAAAAAACAATCCCTGACAACCGCGCGATTTCGGAAACCAGTATGACACAAGCTGCAGGGACGAACGCAACAGCACCTACGACACTCGCAGTGACAAACGCCGTTCCGATCATGGCCGCAAACGCAGCGGGATCGGTCTCCGGAGATCCAGGCTGAAACAGCCCCCAGGACAAAAACAATCCGCAGGCGATAACGGCTATGACAAAGCCCACGATGATTTTGATGAGCTGCCAGATGAACAACGTTCCGTTCAATCGGATCTCCTGCTTCGGCAATGGAGGGTCAAATTGGCGCCCGGACCATCCAATTGCAAGACGCCACTGATTCCCAGCGTCGAGCAAGATTGAAAATGTAACAAGATCGCGCGCCGCTCAAAAAAGATCTGTCAAAGGCCCAAGATCGGTGTTTTTTGTTGACTTTTTGGGCGTTTGGCACGAGCTTAGGAGCTGGCGTTCAAGAAGACGCGGCGAGACCCTTGGAGCGAGCGTTCCGGGGCTGTTTGCGTATCTGAAACGGCTTGAAGGCCAAATAGACTGAAACCGCAGAGGAGTTTGCGACCATTCGCCGTCCGTTCCGCGCCCCGCCTCCCACGAAGGAAGGCCCGCGCACAAACCAAGAAATTCGCGTTCGCGAAGTCCAGCTTATTGACCACGAAGGCGCCAACCGCGGCGTTATATCGACCGAAGAGGCGATGGATATCGCCATGGATGCCGGTCTGGATCTTGTAGAAATCCAGCCGAATGCCAATCCGCCGGTCTGCAAAATTCTGGACTACGGCCGATACAAATATCAGGCACAGAAGAAAGCTGCAGAAGCCCGCAAAAAGCAGAAGACTGTCGAGATCAAAGAGATCAAGATGCGTCCGAACATCGACACCCATGATTATGAGGTGAAAATGAAAAACATGCTGCGCTTCTTCAACGACGGCGACAAGGTGAAGGTCACGCTCCGTTTCAGGGGCCGCGAAATGGCGCACCAGGATCTCGGCATGAAGCTTTTGCACAAGGTTCGTGATGAGACCTCGGAAATTGCCAAGGTGGAATCCCATCCGAAACTGGAAGGCCGCCAGATGGTGATGGTCTTGGCACCGCTGAAGTAAGCGACCCGCCAGAAACGTTACAGAACCCCGCCAATCGGCGGGGTTTTTTGTTGCCCATCGTGGCGGGCAAAGTGTTTGCGAAAGGCGTTTGGAGTGAGCCCCGTCAGTTTTGTGAAAAGCCGACTAAAAGACGGTGGATCCTGATAACCGACGGCAAAGCAGATATCCGATACAGTCCGGCCCGTTTCGATCAACAAACCCCTTGCCCGCTCTATGCGCAACTCTTGCAAGTATCCATTGGGCGTCATCCCTGTCGCAGCCTTGAACCGGCGCAAAAACGTGCGATCCGGCAGCCCGGAAGCGCTGGCAATTTCCTTAACGCTCAGGACATCTGCATATCGCGCGTCGATCAGGTGTTGTGATTTTAAGATAGCCGCATCGCCATGCCGCAGATGCGGTGAGAACCGCCTGAACCGGCGCTGGTCCCGGCGGCGCATATCGACGATGAAATAGCCAGCCGTGCGCGCCGCCACGCCGTACCCGAGAAATCGTTCGATGACCACCAGACCAAGATCAACCCAGGCCATCAAACCACCGGCCGTGATGAGGTCGCTGTATTCGATCAACAATTGATCGGTATTGAAGGACATGTCGGGGTAGCGCTTGGACAGTCCCTGCTCCAGCCCCCAATGCGTGGTTACCGGCCGTCCGGCAGCAATTCCGGCTTCTGCGACAAAGGTAACCCCGGTGCAGGCGGAACAGACAACCGCACCCTTCCCGTGCTGGTAAGCTGTGTATCCTGGCAGTTCCGGCACATCGGCTGCACGCACCTCCGATGCAGAGGGCGGCAGGATCAGTGCGTCGAACGACCAGCCTCCCGGCTCAAAGGTCGAGATCGTTTCAACGGCAACCGAATGCTCCGAAATACTTGCGGCATACCCAAGCACATCCTGAAGCCCCAGGACGGCTGATTGAAGACATCCCGGATAAGCCAAAATCGCCAAACTGTAGGAGCGTGCAACCATCTGGCGTATCTAGCACAAGATTTGTCATTTGCGCCAATCGCACTCATCGGCACCCTCTGTACATTTGAGGGCAATGGAAATTCATGGAGCTCTCATGTCAATTACAAGCACCACAAGTCCTCTGCACATCGGCGACATCGCAATCACGCCACTTTCAGATGGCCACCTCGATATTCCCGCCGCCTATTTCTCCAATGCAAGCGATGAAGAGATCCAGGCGGTCAGTCCGACCACACGATTTGGCGCAACATGCTGGCTGATCGAAACCGGACACAAAAAGGTTCTCGTTGATGCCGGGTCCGGAACTTGGCTAAAAGCGCGTTTTCCCGAGACCGGATGCATCACGGCAGCGGGCTCATCCCTGATAAACGCGGCCAACGACATTACAGACATCATTCTGACTCACATGCACGCCGACCACATCGGCGGCCTGGTTGCGGATGGTCAAAGCCTCTTTCCAAACGCAACAGTCCATCTCCAAAACAGCGAGTGGGCGTTCTGGACCGACGAAAATCTTGTAGAGGCCGTGCCGGAGGACAAAAAACCCATCGTCCACCTGATCCAATCCTTGGCGCGCCCAATCGCCTCCCAAATCAGACTTCACGACGGGAGCGCCGACCTGGAGAATGGAGTTCACGTCGCCGGTGCTCCCGGACACACGCCCGGCCATCAGATCGTCAGGATCTCAAGCGGCGGCAAGCAAGCGATGCTGCTCGGGGACGCCTTGGTGTCCGGCGCTCTGCAGTTTACAAATCCTGACGTCCACTATGCTTTGGACAGCGCTCCTGAGACTGCGGCAGCAACCCGGAAAACTCTGTTTGCAGAACTCGCCGCCGAGCAGATCCCTTTCGCGGCAACCCATCTTGACGCCCCGGACTTCGGCACTCTGACAGCAACCGGTAGCGGCGGATACCATTTCAAGCCTTTGGCTTAGGGCTTTAGCTGAGGGACACCCAACCACCGTCCTTTGCGGATTGAAACAACGCATCCAGAACTGCCATGTTCTGGATTGCGTCCTCGACTCCATAAGGAAGGGGTACTTCACCAAGAATGGCACGGCCGAAGACATCTGCCATTTCGGCATACTGATCGCAGGGTGCGATGGTCTCGGTCACCACGGACCCATCTCCGAGCTTTGACCCGTCATCGAGCCTCAATTCGGTCGCCCCGCCTTGCGGCGCGTTGACGGGAATAAGAAGTTCGAGCCGCTTCTTCGTTCCAACAAGCTGGAAACGCTGGTGCGGCGTCAATTGGGTGGACACGGTGAAACTCAAATGACGGCCCTGCCCGAAGTCCAGCATGGCACTCGTTGTCCGGTCGGTTCCGAATTCCGGATCCCGGTCGATCAGCGCAACAACACGGTGCGGCTCAGCGTCAAAGAAATACCGGCCGGCCAGCATCGTGTAGCAACCGATATCGAGCAGCGCGCCACCGCCTATGTCGGCATTGTTGCGGATGTTCGCCGGATCCGCGTTGAAATAGCTGAAGAACCCCTGGATCGCTTTCAACTCGCCCAATTCTCCGGACCGGACCAAATCACGAGCACGGATCCATTGCAGATGGGCCCGCACCATAAAGGCTTCCCCAATCAACCGGCCTTCCTGCACACGCAGAAGCTGACGGGCCTCGTCCGCGTTGAGGGCGATCGGCTTCTCGCACAGAACATGTTTTCCGGCAGCTGCCGCCGGCAGGGTCAACGGAACATGCAGATGGTTTGGAAGCGGATTGTAGATCGCATCGATATCCGGATCGGCCAGAAGGTCCTCGTAGGTCCCATAGGCTTTGGGAATTCCAAGCTGATCGGCCGCGTCCTGGGCACGCTCGAGGCCGCGGGAAGCAATAGCAGCAACATGTCCGGTCTGGGACGATTTTATCCCAGGAATGACCTTCTCCCGGCCAATTTTTGCCGTTGACAGAACGCCCCACCGGATTTGCTTCGTGCCACTCATGTTAGTCTCCTGCAACTCAAACAAAAATCCCGGCCAATGGCCGGGATTGCCAATTTCTTCCACCAAAACAATCAGTATTTATCAGGAACGTAAAGGTGTTCCGGAAGAACTTTGCGCTCGTAATCCGGGTTAAACCGGCGTTCCGGCAGGGTGATTGGATCATGCGGCACGTCTTCGTACGGCAGCATCGACAAGAGATGGCTGATGCAGTTGAGGCGGGCCTGCTTTTTGTCATTTCCTTCCACGATGAACCACGGCGCTTCAGGAATGTTGGTCCGCTCGAACGTCTCTTCCTTGGCCTTGGTATAGTCTTCCCAACGCACGCGGGATTCAAGATCCATCGGCGACAGCTTCCACTGCTTCAACGGATCATGAATGCGCATCAAAAAGCGCAGCTGCTGCTCTTCATCGGTGATGGAGAACCAGTATTTGATCAACCGGATGCCGGAGCGGACCAGCATGCGCTCAAATTCCGGCACGTCGTTGAAAAATTCCTCGACCTGATCTTCGGACGCAAACCCCATCACGCGTTCAACGCCTGACCGGTTGTACCAGGAGCGATCGAACAGCACCATCTCACCAGCCGCCGGCAGATGCGGCACATAACGCTGGAAGTACCACTGGCTCTTTTCGCGGTCTGACGGTGCGGGCAAGGCAACGACACGAGCCACCCGCGGATTAAGGCGCTGCATGATCCGCTTGATCACACCGCCTTTGCCAGCAGCATCCCGGCCTTCGAATATCACGACGATCTTTTCGCCCGTGTGCTGGACCCAGTCTTGCAGTTTCACCAGCTCTGCCTGGAGCATCAACAGCTCGTGGAAATAGGTTTTCCGGTCGAGGGGGGATTTGTGCTTCTTGTCAGCAATGTACTGAAGATCCTTGGCGATCAGGAAATCATCGATTTCCATCTCGAGTTCTTCATCCATGCTGTCGGCCCACTCGTTTTCCACCCAGGTCTTGGCGTCCTCACTCATCCGACTGTTCCTTATGCATAATTTAAACGCGTCTCACCTGCACTGAGAGCCCGAAATCCATGACAGGAGTTTGACACTAGCGTCAGTCAATGAACCGTCGCAATGCGCTCCCTCAAAGTCCACACCTCGATATTCGCTTGCTAAATAAATGAACGTTCATTAATATGACGGCATTGGAGGAGACATAATGGCGCTTTCAGCACGCCCGCAGCCGCGGCAACGCGGCCTGGAAACTGCAGAAAAGGTTCGAAAAGCGGCCCTGCGGCTTTTTGCGGCGTCAGGATACGCAGCCGTATCCATGCGGGACATCGCAACCCAGGTCGGCGTTCAGCCGGGTGCGCTCTACAATCACTTCCCCACCAAGCAGCACATTTTGAAAGACTTGATGCTGAGCCACATGGCCGACTTGCTGGCGGCTTGGGACACTGCAGATTTCCCGGATGAAACCGACCCGATCGAACGCTTTGTGCGATTTCACATCCGGTATCACCTGGAACGCGCAGATGAAGTCTTCATCGCCTATATGGAGTTGCGCAGCCTTGACGCCGAGAACTTCGCGATCGTCGAGGCCGAGCGCCGGCGCTATGAAACCATTCTGACAGAGATCTTGAGCGAAGGCGCAGCAAGCGGCCGCTATCACATCGACAACGCCAAAGTGACGACACGTGCGATCATCGCCATGCTGACCGGCATTCCGGCCTGGTACCGGCCCGGCGGCGATCTGTCGAAAGAAGAGATCGAAACGCTTTACCTCAACATGGTGCGCAAAAGCATCACCCCAGAAACGAACGATAATCCTGGCAATCCAGACACCGGAGACCGGATGGCATGAGCATCCTCAAATCGAGCCTTTCGCCCAAGAGCGCCGAGTTCACCGCCAACAAGGCCGCGCATGAAGACGCCATGGCGCAAATCAAGGACGCCGCACAGACAGCGCTGGACGGCGGCGGGGAAACCGCCCGTGAACGCCATGTCTCCCGTGGCAAGATCCTGCCGCGCGAACGTGTCTCCCGTTTGCTGGATCCGGGCTCGCCGTTTCTGGAGGTCGGCATGCTGGCCGCCCACGACATGTATGACGGTGCAGCACCGTCGGCCGGCATGATTGCGGGTATTGGCCGGGTCGAAGGACAGGACGTCATGATCCTGGCCAATGACGCGACCGTCAAAGGCGGCACCTACTATCCGCTGTCGGTCAAGAAGCACCTGCGCGCCCAGGAAATCGCCGAGCAGAACAACCTGCCATGCGTCTATCTGGTCGACAGCGGCGGTGCCAACCTGCCCAATCAGGACGAGGTCTTTCCGGACCGTGACCATTTCGGCCGGATCTTCTTCAACCAGGCCAACATGTCGGCGAAAGGCATTGCCCAGATCGCGGTCGTGATGGGCTCCTGCACGGCTGGCGGTGCCTATGTTCCGGCCATGTCGGACGAGACCATTATCGTCAAGAACCAGGGCACCATTTTCCTTGCCGGTCCGCCACTGGTGAAAGCGGCCACCGGGGAAGAAGTGTCCGCGGAGGACCTTGGCGGCGGTGACGTCCATACCCGCCTGTCCGGCGTTGCCGATCACCTTGCCCGCGATGACGCCCATGCGCTTGCCATTGCTCGCCGGTCCATCGCCAGCCTGAACCGTACCAAGGCCTCGCAGCTTGCCCTGCAGACACCGGAAGATCCGCTCTACGATCCGGAGGAAATTCTCGGCGTCGTCCCGGCGGATTTGAAGACCCCCTACGACATTCGCGAAGTCATTGCACGCGTGGTCGACGGCTCAAGGTTTGACGAGTTCAAGGCCCGCTACGGCACAACGCTGGTCTGCGGCTTTGCCCATATTCACGGCATGCCGGTTGGCATCATCGCCAACAACGGTGTTCTCTTCTCCGAAAGCGCCGTCAAGGGCGCGCATTTCGTCGAACTCTGCTCCCAGCGCAAGGTGCCTCTGGTATTCCTGCAGAACATCACCGGCTTCATGGTCGGCCAGAAATACGAAAGCGGCGGGATCGCGAAGGATGGCGCCAAGCTGGTGACCGCCGTTGCCACGACGAAGGTTCCGAAAATCACCATGCTGGTCGGCGGATCTTTTGGCGCCGGCAACTACGGCATGTGTGGCCGGGCCTACTCGCCGCGGTTCCTGTGGACCTGGCCCAACTCGCGCATCTCCGTCATGGGTGGGGAGCAGGCCGCTGGTGTTCTGGCAACCGTTCGCCGCGACGGTATCGAGCGCAAGGGCGGCAGCTGGTCCAAGGAAGACGAAGCCGAATTCAAACAGCCGATCATCAACCAGTTCGAGGAACAGGGTCACCCGCTCTATGCGTCAGCCCGGCTTTGGGACGATGGCATCATAGACCCACGCAAAACCCGCGACATTCTGGGTCTTTCTTTGTCGGCGTCCCTGAACGCCCCGATCGAAGACACCAAATTTGGCCTGTTCCGGATGTGATGTGATGACCTTGGAAGAACTCAAAAAGAAATATCCGGGGGCAGAAACCTTCAAGTTCGGCGACGGACCCGAACTCAGCAGTTTTCTGATCGGCTTGGTCCGCGCAGGTAAAAAGACCGCGACGTGCGGTGCTTTGCGCGACTTTGCAGACGGCGGCGAAGCGATGCCCGAAGTCGGACGCACGGATATCGTTCTCAACTGGGACGGGTCTCCGGCCCTCGTCGTTGAAACGCTCGAACTGACCCAAACCCGTTTTTGCGATGTGTTGGCGGACTTTGCACTTGCAGAAGGTGAGAACAACACACTCGAAGGCTGGCAAAAAGACCACCAGAGCTATTTCGAGCGCAATGGCGGCTTTGATCCGGAAATGATGCTCGTGTGCGAACGATTCAAAGTGGTTGAAGACCTTAAGACGGAAGGCATCTGACAATGTTTAAGAAAATCCTCATTGCCAACCGTGGTGAAATCGCCTGCCGGGTTATGGAAACAGCCCGCGAACTCGGCGTTAAAACCGTGGCTGTCTATTCCGACGCCGATGCAAACGCCAAACACGTTGCGATGGCCGACGAAGCGTACCGCATCGGCCCGGCTCCTGTCTCCGAGAGCTATCTGCAGATCGCCAAGATCATCGACGTCTGCAAACAAAGCGGCGCAGAGGCGGTCCACCCGGGATACGGCTTCCTGTCGGAAAACCCAGACTTCGTTGACGCGCTGGACGCGGCCGGGATCACCTTCATCGGCCCGAGCGCAGATGCCATCCGCGCCATGGGCCTGAAAGACGCCGCCAAGGCACTGATGGAAAAGGCTGGCGTTCCGGTCGTGCCGGGCTACCACCGAGAGACCCAGGACCCCGGGTTCCTGCAGATCCAGGCCGGCAAGATCGGCTATCCGGTTCTGATCAAGGCGCGCGCTGGCGGCGGCGGCAAAGGCATGCGCAAGGTTGAACGGGCGGAAGACTTTATCTCCGCGCTCAAGTCCGCCCAGCGCGAAGGCGAGGCAAGCTTTGGTGACGGCCGGGTCCTCATCGAAAAATATGTCGCCAAACCGCGTCACATCGAAATCCAGGTCTTCGGCGACAATCATGGCAATGCCGTGCATCTGTTTGAGCGCGACTGCTCGCTGCAAAGGCGTCACCAGAAGGTCATCGAGGAGGCTCCGGCTCCCGACATGCCGGAAGAGATGCGCACGGCCATGGGTGAGGCGGCCGTTAAGGCGGCCAAGGCGATCAACTATTCCGGTGCCGGCACCATCGAGTTCATCGTTGACGTCTCCGAAGGTCTGCGCGCCGACCGCTTCTATTTCATGGAGATGAACACCCGTCTGCAAGTTGAGCACCCGGTAACGGAGCTGATCACGGGACAGGACCTCGTCGAGTGGCAGCTGCGTGTTGCCTCCGGAGAGCCTCTGCCGAAGGCGCAGGAAGACCTCTCGATCAACGGCTGGGCTTTTGAGGCCCGCCTTTATGCAGAAGATGCACCGAAAGGCTTCTTGCCTGCGATTGGTACGCTGGAGCACCTCGTTCTTCCCGAAACCCAGGCCCGCGTCGACAGCGGTGTCCGGGCAGGAGACGAGATTTCCCCCTTCTATGATCCAATGATTGCGAAGGTGATCGTACACGGTCCGTCGCGTGATGCCGCGCTTGGCAAGTTGCTCGCCAGCCTGGAGGCGACGGAAGTTGCCGGTTGTGTCACCAACGCCGGGTTCCTGGCTGCGCTTTGCCGCCACGAAGGCTTTGCCAACGGGGACGTCGACACCGGCCTGATCGACCGCGATCTGGAAAGCCTGATCGCCGAGCCGGAGATGCCGGAAGACGCAATCGCGCTTGCTGCACTGACCGCGCTTGGCCTCACCCGCCCAGCCGAGGGCAACGATCCGTTCGACACACTTGCAGGATGGCGAATTTGGAGTGCCTCCCGCCAGTTCGCGCTTCTTGAAATTGCCGGTGAGCGCAGGGATGTTGAAGTTCACGCTCAAGGTCAAAACAAGTTCACCGTGCAGCTCAGCAGCGGTCCGAAAGATTTCACTCTGGTTCAGGTGGATGACAGCACCATCACCTATGACAGCAACGGCCACCGGGCTTCCGGTTCCGTGGTTCACGATGGCAAAGGGCTCACGGTCTTCATGTCCGGCCATGCCTTCAAGGTTGGACTGCCGGACGCGCTGAGCTCTGATGAGGAAGCTGCCGGTGCGGGCGATCAGCTGATTGCCCCAATGCCGGGCCTTGTGAAAATGCTGAACGCCAAGGCCGGCGATGCGGTCACCAAGGATCAGCCCTTGATCATTCTGGAAGCCATGAAAATGGAACACACGCTGAAAGCCCCGCGCGATGGGGTCATTGGTGAAGTGATGGTCAATGAGGGTGAACAAGTGACCGACGGAACGATCCTTCTGGTTCTGGCGGAGGAAACCAATGCTGCTGCCTGAGGCAAAAACCTACAAGGAGCTGACCGAGAGGTTTTCGTGGCAGATCCCGGAGCGGTTCAACATCGGTGTCGCGATTTGTGACGCCTGGGCCGACAAGGAACCGCGCCGCGAAGCTCTGGTCTATGCCGAAGAAGGCCAACCCGCTCACAGCTATTCCTATGGCGCGTTGAAACGGCTTTCCAATCAGCTGGCCAACCTTCTGAAGAGCCGGGGTATTCAGCAGGGTGACCGGATCGGCATCTTGATGCCGCAACGCCCGGAAACAGCCTTTGCTCATATCGCAGCACTGAAACTCGGCGGGATTTCAATCCCGCTGTTCGTCCTCTTTGGCGAAGAAGCCCTGGAATACCGGCTCAAGGATTCTGGTGCCAAGGCCGTCATTACGGACGAAAGTGGAGCGGCAAAACTGGAAAAGATCCATGGCAGCTTGCCCGAGCTGACAACCGTCTTTTGCGCAGATGGCGCGCACCATGGCGCTGATGATCTTTGGGCCGCAATGGATGGCCACGAAGAGACGTTCGAACCCGTCGATACGCAGCCAGACGACCCGGCCATCATCATCTACACCTCCGGCACGACCGGGCAGCCAAAGGGCGCACTCCACGGGCACCGGGTTTTGCTTGGGCACCTCCCCGGCGTTGAGATGAGCCATGACTTTCTGGGTCAGCCTGAGGACCGGATCTGGACACCTGCGGACTGGGCCTGGATTGGCGGCCTGCTGGACGTGCTGATGCCGGCGCTTTATCTTGGCGTGCCGGTGGTCGCCTGCCGTTTCAAGAAGTTCACTGCGGAAGCGGCCTTCCAGCTGCTACAAGACCAAAACATCCGCAACGCTTTCATCCCACCAACGGCGTTGAAGATGATGCGCCAGCTCGATGCCCCGGAAGACCGCTGGCAATTGAATTTGCGAACCGTCGCCTCCGGCGGCGAAACCCTCGGTGCCGAGCTCATTGACTGGGGCCGCAAAACCTTCGGCCGGACAATCAACGAGTTCTACGGCCAGACCGAATGCAACATGATCGTTTCAAACTGCTCTGAAATCATGAACGCACGTCCCGGCATCATGGGCAAGACGGTTCCGGGTCACGAGCTGGCTATCGTCAGTGATGCTGGTGAGGTTCTGCCCTCCGGTACCTTCGGCAATATCGCCGTCAAACGGCCCGACCCAGTCATGTTTTTGAAGTACTGGAACAACGAGGCCGCCACGCAGAAGAAGTTCGCCGGTGACTGGCTGCTGACGGGGGACACGGGCGAGATGGATGGGGACGGCTGGATCCGTTTCGTGGGCCGGGACGATGATGTCATTACTTCCTCCGGCTACCGGATCGGGCCCGGCGAGATCGAAGACTGCCTGATCAAGCACCCCGCTGTTGCGATGGCCGGTGTCATCGGGAAACCCGATGCCCAGCGCACCGAGATCGTCAAGGCCTACATCATCCTGAAGCAGGATGTCGAACCGTCCGATGCCTTGGCCAAGGAGATCGCCGACTTCGTCAAGATCCGGCTGGCCGCCCATGAATATCCGCGTGAAATCGAGTTCGTTGACGCTCTACCGATGACCACCACCGGCAAGGTCATCCGGCGTGAGCTCCGCGCCCGCGCGGCTGAGATTGATTAAGGAAAAAGCGCTCATGTCCGAGTTTGTCACCATCTTCGAAATGGGTCCACGCGACGGGCTTCAAAACGAAAAGCGGTTTGTCCCGACGGAAGACAAAATTGCGCTTGTCGACCGTCTTTCAGAATGCGGGTTTCGCAAGATCGAAGTCACCAGCTTTGTCAGCCCCAAATGGGTGCCACAAATGGCCGATGCGCAAGAGGTCATGGAAGGGATCTATCGCCATCCGGCTGTCGTCTATACGGTTCTGACACCGAACGTCAAAGGCTACACGGCCGCTCTGAAGGTCTCTGCGGACGAGGTGGCAATCTTCGGCTCGGCATCTGAAGGCTTTTCAAAGAAGAACATCAACTGCTCGGTCGCAGAAAGCATCGAACGTTTCAAGCCACTGCTGGAAAAAGCCCGTCAGGACGAAATGCCGGTGCGCGGCTATGTCTCCTGCGTCACCGATTGCCCTTATGACGGCCCCACGCCGCCCGAAAAGGTCGCCGAAGTCGCAAAGATACAATACGAGCTTGGCTGCTACGAGATTTCCCTTGGCGACACCATCGGTGCCGGCACGCCGGAAACCATCGGCCGGATGCTCGACGCCGTTCTGGATGTGGTTCCGGCGGAAAAGGTCGCCGGGCATTATCACGACACCAAAGGCCGGGCGCTGGAAAACATCGAGGTCAGCCTTGAGAAAGGCCTGCGCACGTTCGACAGCACCATTGGCGGGCTGGGGGGCTGTCCCTATGCCCCCGGTGCCAAGGGCAACGTCGCGACAGAAGCTGTTGCGGAGCTCATGCAGCGCCGCGGTTTTGAGACCGGTTTGAGACTTGAAAAATTGGCCGAGCTTGCCGAATTCGCAAAATCCCTTCGGAGTGACACCGCATGAGTTTTGAGACGATCACGATTGAAACGGATGACCGCGGCGTTGCCACGCTGACCTTGAACCGTCCGGAAAAGCACAACTCGCTGTCGGCTAAAATGATCGATGAGCTCTCTGCAGCTGCAGACCAACTCGGGTCTGATGGCTCGGTTCGTGTCGTTGTCCTGACAGGCGCAGGTGAAAGTTTTTGCGCCGGGGGCGATCTTGCATGGATGCGCGAGCAGATGGCGGCTGACCGCGGCACACGCATGGCCGAAGCCCGCAAACTCGCCATGATGCTGAAGGCACTGAATGAACTGCCAAAACCTGTGATTGGCCGGGTCCAGGGACAGGCCTTCGGCGGCGGCATCGGCATGATGAGCATCTGCGATACTGTCGTTGCCGTCGAAACTGCGAAGTTCGGCCTGACCGAGGTTCGGCTTGGCCTAATACCGGCGACCATCAGCCCCTACGTCCTGGCCCGGATGGGCGAAGGCAAGGCGCGCCGGGTGTTCATGTCCGCGCGCATTTTCGGTGCGGAAGAAGCCCGGGATCTTGATCTCGCCGCCAAGGTGGTGAGCGCCGATGACCTCGATGCGGCCATTGAGAAGGAAATCAAACCTTATTTGAGCGCCGCTCCGGCAGCGGTTGCAGCCTCCAAGGCCCTGGCCCGCTCGCTTGGGCCGGTCATTACAGATGCCGTCATCGACGACACTATCCGGAGGTTGGCTGATACGTGGGAAACCCCGGACGCCAACGAGGGCACGTCAGCGTTTTTTGAGAAGCGAAAACCGGCCTGGACCCACTAGGGTTCGCAAGCGTCACGCATTCCGGCGGGCGTGTTCGATCAAAGCTGCGATCCGGGCGACATCAAGTTGCTCGGATTTTGGTGCAGGCTGCTCAACGCGGTACATTTTTTCCCGCCGCCGCCGGATCTTCTTGCGTTGCCACTCGCTGATGCCCTCCGGCAGATCCA
Organism: Roseibium sp.; assembly: GCF_965276855.1. GTDB lineage: Bacteria > Pseudomonadota > Alphaproteobacteria > Rhizobiales > Stappiaceae > Roseibium. Next base: position 3,093,917 of record NZ_OZ255700.1, on the reverse strand, counting down.
CTTCGGCACGGTCCATTCCTATCAGAACCCGTTGAAGATCCGGAATGAGTTCTGATGAGATCGTAAATGTCGCCCCGTCATCACGCCGGAAGACCAGTGTTTTGGTTGTTTCCTGACCGTTCAGGAGCACGGCTTTTTTCCGGCCACTGGAACCGACCGTCGACTGGAACCATGCAACCGGGCCGGACGCATGCCACTGCTTCACGCTGACCTTTTCAAGAGCTGTATAGGGCACACGGACCCGCAATCCGAATTGCGTGAACTCGAAACCATTTCCGAAGAACCGGACCCAGGACGTTTCCTGGCGCACGGCAACGGTGAAGAAAACGAGAGACAAGCTGGCCGGAAGCAAGCAAAGCAGAGCCAGGGCAGCCAAGGCCCCTGTTGCCGAGGCGAGACCGAGGACTGCAGGTGGCAGAAAAAACAGCCCGAACCCAAAACCAATGAGATCCAGCGTCAGAACAGACGGGCGCGACTCTGGCCGGATCGCTCCGGATGCTGGCTGCGGGCGCGGCGGCGCAAGATAAATCGCAGCCGCGGCAACCAGGCACATGATGCTGCTGAGCAGCGTCATGAAGTAAAACCAACCCGCGATGCCCAGCACTGCCAGGCACAAGGGAAGGATGCGCCGGAGATATTCTAGCCGTGCCGTCTTGCCCACGCTGCGCTCCTTGATGTCGGGGCGAAATCGCTACAAACCCGCTGGAGTTTTGATTCTTACATTGAATCGACTTGGCAGCTTGTAATCAAGGCAGGCTGAGAACTATCCAAAATGATTGTAGGAAAAGGGCAAATAATACCGGGAAAATTTGAATATAATCCCGGCAAAACGATTGGTTCGAGACCGGAACAGTGTCCGGGCTTGCCTACGAAGCCTTCCGCTCCCGCTCCATGAAGCTGAACATGTCCCGCACTTTTCCGAATTTCGGTTTATCTATTTCCAGAAATTCGTGCATCATCGTGTCGATATCGGCAGGGGTGAATGGCTTCTTCAAGAAGCCGGTAATGCCGATGAACGCCGCGGATCGTTCGAGATAAGTCGTGTCGTTTGTTGACATCATGTAGATCCCAATCTTGCTGGACAAATCCCGGATAGAGCCCGCCAGTTCCAAGCCATCGACCCCCGGCATGTGAAAATCGGTCAGAATGAGCTCAAACTTGCCGCGCGCAAGCGCCTTCAAAGCGGCATCTGCACTGTCTGCTTCAGAGATTTCAAATTCAAACCGGCTGCTTTCCAAAACCTTCCGAGCCAGTTTCCGCATGGTCCCGGAATCATCCACGACAAGTATCGGATAGGACCGGGTCATCACGCGGAACGTTGCCACGATTTCGCCAACGTCACCCGGCTGGAATGGCTTTTGAAGAAAATGGTAGGCACCGAACTTCTTGAGAACTGTTTCAGCACGGTCATCCAGACTGCTGGACATGGCGACGGTCAAACACTCGTTTGACTGCGTTTCTTTCATTGCAGAGACCACTTCCGGGCCATTCAACCCCGGCATGTGAATATCAATGAAGGCGATATCGACTTTCTTTTTCTGAAGATACGCCAAGGCAGCCCGGCCATTATCAACAGTCTCGATTTCGATGTAACGTTCGCCCCGATGGAGCTGAATACCCTCTGCAACGATTTCCCGTGCTATGGCGCTGTCGTCCGCTATCAGGACACGGATCATTTTGTGTATCAACGCAGACTTCCCTCATAGACAGGCATGTCGCCAATTCAAAACCAATCAAATACTGATACCCAAAAAGTCCTATAGAAGAAGTTACCATCAAACTTAATTTTAGAATAAATCATCCGATTGTTAGGATAAAATTCGATTATTCATACGCCATCGGAATAACGTGGTTAACGCCAAACTAATAGTCGAAGTTTATCTCATTACAGAGATGTCCAAGAGTGCTAGCTGCCTCTTTTGTTCTACATGCACAAGCGCATTACGTAACGCTTCTTCTAGGCCTCCCCCCTGCTCGACACGAGCAGCGTAGGCGCGGCTGGCCTTGGCAACATGCGTAAAGTCCGGCACCGGCGACAATTGGGTCAAAGGCATCCTGTTGCTTCGGGCCGCATAGCCCTCCGGATAATGATCCAGTACAGACTGGCGCACCGCACCCCACTCTGCATTGTTCAAAACGATCACAAGGATCGGCAGGTCGAGAGCTTCGGCAATTTGATGACAGACCACCGGGTTGGAAAACATGTACGACCCGTCTCCCATGGTCGCTACAATGGTGCGATCCGGTGCGCCGAGCTTCATGCCAAGAGCGGCTGGAAAACACCAGCCGAGCCCGCCCGCATGGGGCTCCTGATACCAGGCCTGCCAGTGGTTTAAACTCATCGGCGCAGGAGGGCAGCCGAGTTCTGAAAGCACCGACGCTTCACGATCCCCCAATACGCGGGACAGGCACAGACTGACCAAATTCTTGGTGATGCCCCGCGCTCCATCGGCTTCAGCCGATGCCAAGACAGCTTGCTGGTTTGCTTTGTTGCGCGCAGCCCATTGAGCTCGTCTCGGTGCTGCTTTTTCGCACAGTTCAAGCTCATCCAAAGCTGCCTTCAAAGCGACGATTCCCGGCTGCACGTCCGATGCGATTGCCAGATCACATTGGAAATTGCGCACAGGCACTTTGCTGAAGAGCGGGTCCTGGCCAAGGTGTATGACTTTGCATCCGGGCTTCAGCTTGTGTTTGTCCGGTGCCCAGGGAGCCAGACTGTCGATAACGAGAACGACATCTGCGGTTTCCAGAAGAACTGCCGGATCGTTGCCTGCAGCCATCGGATGATCGAGATCCATCGCAAGCCGCACAGACCAGTATTGGCAGACAGGCATGCCCCATCGCTCCGCCATCCCGGCAAGAGCTGCAAAGCCATCGGCGCCACCGGCTCCGCGCTGTGCGAAAATCACTGGATTGTCAGCTTGGGAAATAAGTTCGGCTGCCCGTGCAATGGCGCCTTGGTCGATACCCGGCTGCGGCGCGACCATAATCGCCGGCGAGCCCAATTGGTCTGCCGGGCAAGGCTCACATAGGACCTCGCGCGGCAAGCTCACATAGACCGGACCGCGCGGTGTTGTCTCGGCAAGCGCTTTCGCCCGGTCAACCGTTTCGACAGCCTGCTCGGGAAAGCGCAGCTCATAGTCCCATTTGCAGGCTTCACGCACCAGAGCGGTTTGATCGCGCATTTCCTGTCCCCAGCCGATCGGAACGGTTCGCGATCCGAACCGCCCTTGTTCCGTGGTCGGGGTTCTCCCGGAGAAGAGCATCATTGGTATATTTTCGATGGAAGCGTTGATCGCGCCAATCGCGCAGTTGGCGAGACCAACATTCGTATGCGCCATCACTGCAGCTGTTTTGCCGGTACCGAGGTAATAACCATGCGCCATGCCCATGGCCGCACTTTCGTGCGGGATGACAATCGCTTCCGGTAGATCGATGTTCTTGGCATCAGCCTCGGCGAGACCTTCGATCACGGGCGGGAAATCCGTTCCGGAATTTGCAAAAATATAGTCAATGCCGATCGCCTTCATCCGGCTGAGCAGAGCCCCTCCGGATGTGATGGATACAACACCTTCTGTCGCACTTTTGGAAGGCGAAGTATTGCTATTGGCAGAAGTCGTCGCAGTCTTGCTCATGAGGAAAGTTCCAAGTCTTCAATGGCGGTCTGAACAGCCAGCCGGAACACCTGCTCGGCCGGGCTCGGCTGGGCATCGGGGCGCGTCATCAACCCGATCGGCCCTTTGGTGATGTCGCTTTCGAAGGGTAAGCGGATCAAATCGCCATCAGCCGTTTCATTGCGCACCACACCGGAAGAAATAATCCAGACAGCATCCGACTGACGCGTATAAATACGACCGAATGCGCCGGACACGGTTTCGATCCGGTTCGGAATTTCCGCCACGCCGTTGGCGATCAGATACCGCTCAACCAAAGGGCGGATGGCCGACCCTTCCGGCGGATAGAGCACCGGCCAGTCGACAATACGTTTTATGTCCGGCGCCTCCAGGAGCGGATGACCAGCCCGGACAACGAACTCGACCCGCTCAGAATAAAGCTGCGTGAACGAAACTCCTTCCATGGTGACCGGGCGTCCGAGGCGGCCAATCACCAGATCGATTTCACCCAGCCGCAACCGCTCGATGAGATATCCATGCGGACCATCCAGGATCTTCAGCATAACCGTTGGCGCCAGATCCCGGAATTCACGGATGGCAGCGGGCAAGAAGCTTCCCGAAACACTCGGCAAAGCTCCAACGGTCAAAGTGGCCCGCGCTTCCTCACCGGCGTTGACCACACCGTCCAGCCCCTGCTGGAGGCTGGCTAGGGAAATTTGGGCAAAATGCAGGAACATCTTGCCTTGCGGCGTCAACGATATGCCGGCGCGGCTGCGGGTCATCAGTGTCGCGCCAATCGTTTCCTCCAATTCCTTGAGGGTCTTGGATATGGCCGGTTGAGTAAGGTTCAGCTTGTCGGCAGCGAGCTTCAGACTGCGTTCCTGCGCAATCTCGACAAAACATTGGATGTGCCGGAATTTTATCCGCCGATCGATCATTTACTTACCCATTTTGGAAATCAAATGACCTAATTTGTCATTTTACTTCACCATTTCAGATAAACAATATGCTCAAAAACGCGGGGAGGTCTAGATGCGTACTCAAGTTGTCATTGTTGGAGGAGGTCCCTCCGGGCTCCTACTGGGGCAACTTTTGCACCTGAAGGGGATCGACGCGGTCGTTCTGGAGCGCAGGACCAAGGATTATGTGCTTGCGCGGATCCGGGCCGGTATTCTGGAAACGGGTCTGGTTGAACTGATGCGCGAAGCCGGCGTTTCCGAGCGCATGGACAAGGAGCGTTTTGTCCATACAGGCACCTGCATTTCCTATGAAAACGAGATGTTCTCGATCAACTTCGAGGACCTGATCGGCAAGAACGTCATCGTATACGGCCAAACAGAGGTGACACGCGACCTCTATGAAGCCCGCGAAACTTCTGGTGCAAAGACCATATTCGAAGCAGAGGGTGCCGCAATCCACGACGCCGATACGGACGCACCATACGTCACTTACATGAAGAATGGCAGCGAGCACCGGATCGACTGCGATTTCGTGGCAGGGTGCGACGGCTTTCATGGAGTCAGCCGGAAAACCATTCCGGATACTGTCCGCAAAGACTATGAGAAGGTCTTTCCGTTCGGCTGGCTGGGTATCCTGTCCGAAACGCCGCCCGTGCACGAAGAGCTGATCTACGCCAACTCCACCCGCGGATTTGCACTCTGCTCCATGCGCAATGAAAACCTGTCCCGCTATTACGTCCAATGCGAGCTCAGCGACAAGGTCGAGGACTGGAGCGATGAGGCGTTCTGGGAAGAACTCAAACGCCGCCTACCGGAAGACATTGCGGAAAAGCTCGTCACTGGGCCGTCGATTGAAAAATCAATCGCGCCTTTGCGCTCCTTCGTGAGTGAGCCGATGCGCTGGGGCCGATTGTTCCTCTGCGGCGATGCTGCGCACATCGTGCCTCCGACTGGGGCAAAGGGCCTCAACACTGCTGCGTCAGATGTTCACTATCTCTACCGCGCGCTTTCAGCCTATTACCTCGACAAGGACAGCACCGGCATCGACACCTACTCGGAAACGGCGCTGGCGCGGGTCTGGAAGGCGGAGCGGTTCAGCTGGGCGACCACCAATCTGCTGCACCGGTTCCCGGATCAATCCGAGTTTGATCTGAAAATGCAGCGGGCCGAAATTGAATCTCTGCATTACAATCCGACCGCCCAAAAGTGGTTTGCCGAAAACTATGTGGGACTGCCCTACTGATGCACATCGCACGCCTCACAAATGCGGACATTCACTGGCGCGAAGACGGCGACCCGGCCGGCACGCCCGTCGTGTTTGCAAATTCCCTCGGCACCGATTTGCGGCTCTGGGACAAGATCATCGAGCGTCTTCCCGAAGAAGGCTTCCGCTACATCCGCTTCGACAAGCGCGGCCACGGCCTCTCCTCCTGCCCCTCTGATGTTTACTCCATAACGGATCTGGTCGTAGATCTGGAGGAATTGCTCGGCCATATCGGCTTATCTCAGTTCTCGCTGGTCGGTCTTTCCATCGGTGGGATGATTGGACAACTGCTGGCCCATCGCCAGCCGGATCGCATGACGAGTCTTGTTCTGGCCTGCACAGCGGCAAAAATGGGCACAGAAGACATGTGGCAGACCCGGATTGCCGTAGTCCGCAAAGGCGGTGTCGAAAGTATCGCCGACGCTGTTCTGGACCGCTGGTTCTCCGGCCCTTTCCGGCACTCTGACGAATGCATTGCCTGGCGTAACATGCTGAGCCGGACGCCAGCTGAGGGTTATATCGGCTGCAGTGAAGCCCTGGCCGTAACGGATCTCACCGCGACAACCTCCGAATTGACGCTTCCCGTTTTGGGGATTGCCGGATCTGAGGATCTGGCCAGCCCTCCGGAACAGGTAAAGGCCACCACGGACCTGATCCGTGGCAGCCGGTTTGTCGAGATAGCAGCCGCCGGTCACCTGCCCTGTGTTGAGCAGGCCGACGTCTTTACGGCCCATTTGCAGGATTTTTTGAAGGAGAGCGCTCATGTCTGACCGGTATGAGCAGGGTCTGGATGTCCGCCGCTCCGTTTTGGGCGACACCCATGTTGATCGCGCCGAAGCATCCAAGACGGATCTCGATGCGCCCTTTCAAACACTGATCACCGAGGCGGCCTGGGGAACGGTCTGGGCATCTGGCGGCATCAGCCCGCGCGAGCGCTCCATGTTGACGCTGGCCCTATTGGCAGCTCTTGGGAATTTTGAGGAAATTGCCATGCACATCCGGGCAACGGCCCGGACAGGTGCTAGCAAGCAGGATGTTCTGGAAGCCTTCCAGCATGTCGCGATTTATGCTGGAGTTCCGCGGGCCAACCAGGCGCTCAAGATTGCCAAGGACACTTACGCGAACATGGAACGGGAGGAGGCGGGCGAATAACGCCGGCCGGGAGGAACGCCACAATGAAACCAGGCCTCTATTACCAGCGTGACCGGCAATGGCAGCCGCCCGCGCTGACGCCGGACTACAAGACCAGCGTTTCCAGATCCCCTCAGTATTCGATGATCAGTCTGGAAACGACAGTCAGCGAAATTACCGGACCCGTCTTTGGACACAACGACATCGACCCAATCGACAAGGATCTCCTGTCGAACTACGCAATACCGGGTGAAAGCCCCATTGGCGAGCGTATCATCCTTCATGGACGGGTTCTTGACGAGAATGCAAAGCCAGTTCCGAACACACTGCTCGAAATCTGGCAAGCCAATGCCGGTGGCCGCTACCGGCACAAGAAGGACACCTATCTCGCGCCGATTGACCCGAATTTCGGCGGCTGTGGCCGCACGCTAACGGACGAAAACGGGTACTACGCGTTCAGAACCGTGAAGCCCGGCGCATATCCCTGGCGCAATTGGGTCAACAACTGGCGGCCGGCCCATGTCCATATCTCCATCTTCGGTTCCGCTTTCGCCCAGCGCCTGATCACGCAGTGCTACTTTGAAGGCGACCCGCTGATCGCCAAATGCCCGATCGTGAACTCCATTCCGGACCCGGACGCGGTTGATCAACTGGTCGCACGGCTGGATCTCAACGCCACCATTCCCCTCGACACCATCGCCTACAAGTTCGACATCGTGTTGCGCGGGCGCCGGTCAACGCTGTTTGAAAACCGGCTGGAGGGGAACTAATCATGCGCCAGACACTGGGCTATTTGAAAGAAACCCCCTCCCAGACGGCGGGCCCTTATGTCCACATCGGCCTTGCGCCGGGAGCCGCCGGCTTTGACATCTACGCCCAGGAGCTCGGGCATGACATTGCCGGGCCGAATGCCGGCGGCGAACGCATTCGCGTTGAGGGCCGTGTCATTGATGGCATGGGGTCTCCGATCAAGGACGTGCTTCTGGAAGCCTGGCAGGCCAATGCAAACGGCATCTACGCCCATCCGGAACATCCTGGTGCAGTTGAGGACGGGTTCAGGGGCTGGGGCCGGGTCATTCCGGATTTCGACACCGGCTACTGGACTTTCGAGACAGTCAAGCCGGGTGCGGTCACGGATCTGAACGGCCGTCAAATGGCTCCGCATATCAGCCTCTGGATCGTGGCACGCGGGATAAATGTTGGCCTGCAAACCCGGCTCTATTTTTCAGATGAGACATCCGCCAATGCAGCCGATTCGGTGCTCAATCTGATCGAGTGGGAGCGCCGCCGCGCAACGCTGATTGCAGAACGGACGGACAGCGACGGCACGCCGGTCTACCGGTTCGATATCAAGCTGCAAGGCGAAGACGAAACCGTCTTTTTCGACATTTGAGGCGGACATGAGCAAACCCTGCATCATCTGTGTTGCGATCACCGGTTCGTTGCCGACAAAAGAAAACAATCCGGCTGTGCCGGTCACGGTCGCCGAACAAGTTGAAAGCACGCACGAGGCCTTTGAAGCCGGCGCCACAATCTGCCACGCCCATGTGCGCAAGGAGGATCAAAGCCCGTCTTCGGATCCGGAGAAATTTGCCCGATTGAAAGAAGGTCTTGAAAAACACTGCCCCGGCATGATCATCCAGTTCTCGACGGGCGGGCGCTCAGGCGCAGGAAAGGTACGCGGCGGTATGCTCCCGCTTGAGCCGGACATGGCCTCCCTTTCCGTTGGCTCGAACAACTTCCCGACGCGGGTTTACGAAAACCCGCCGAATCTTGTGGATTGGCTGGCCGCAGAAATGCGGACTTACACCATCAAGCCGGAGATCGAGGCTTTCGATCTCAGCCACATTCACCAGGCAGCGGCGATGAACAAGGACGGCCGCATACCAGGCAGTCTCTATGTCCAGTTCGTCATGGGTGTGAAGAACGCTATGCCCGTCGATAAGGATGTGTTCGACTATTACATCAAGACCGTCGAACGGCTTGTGCCGGATGCCGAATGGTGTGCTGCCGGCATCGGTCGTCACCAGCTGACCATTAACGAGTGGTCGATCGCGGCCGGAGGGCATACCCGCACTGGACTGGAAGACAACATCCGCCTCGACAAGGACAGGCTTGCTCCGTCCAATGCGGCTTTGGTCAAACGGGCGGTTGAGCTCTGCGAGAAGTACGAGCGGCCGGTTGCGGACTGGCAAAAGGCCCGAGAGATCTTGCAGATTCCGCTCAAAGCCGCTTGACGGCAAGTCTTTGTTGTTTCTTGATCAAGCTCCCTTTGTTTGAGCCCAGTTTTCATGCCTGTTTCCCTGTTTTCCAGCCCGGTTTTTTCCGATCTTTACTCCGACGCCGATCTGGTTTTGCGGCTGGATGAGGACGCCGATCTCCTTCATATGATCCGGTACGAGCAGGCTCTCGCAAAGGTACAAGGCGCCCTCGGCGTCATTCCGGAAGGTGCGGCTGCAACGATCGTCTCTGCGCTGGAAACCAGTGAGATTGAGCCGAATGCTTTGAGTAGCGGCACCCGGTCTGCTGGAATTCCCGTTCCCGCACTTGTGGCTTCTTTGAGAAAGATCGCCGGTGACGACGCAGGCAGCTGGCTGCACTGGGGAGCCACCAGCCAGGACGTGATGGACACCGCACTGGTTCTCCAGGCAAAGAGCTGCCTCGATGTGCTGGAAGAACGCCTTGGCAGACTGATCGACACTTTGGAAACAGAAAGCGTGCGGCACGCCAATCAACTTCTGGCTGGGCGGACACGGTCGCAGATTTCAACACCTGTCACGTTCGGATACCGGATTGCACAATGGGCACACGGCCCAATCGATGCTGAGGCCGACCTGCCAGATCTTCGCAAGAAAGTTCTGAAAGTCCAGTTCGGCGGGGCTTCCGGTGTTAACAGCGCGATTGTCCCAGATGGAGCGCGTGTCGCAGAAGCCCTTGCCAAGGAACTCAAACTCCATTTTTCGCCATCCTGGCACACGAACCGGTCGAACATCCTTGCTCTGTCCGCCTGGCTGCAAGCCCTCACCGCAGGTCTTGCCAAAATGGCCGGCGATCTTCTTCTCCTCAGCCGATCAGATATTGCGGAGGTCTCGTCGGGAACAGGCGGCGGATCCTCGACAATGCCGCAAAAGGCCAATCCAGTTCAGGCCGAAGCCATTCTGACGCTCAACACCATCGTGCAAACGTCCGCAGGCGGGATTGCGGCAGCGGCCAGTCCGGCAGAAGAACGTGACGGCGCCCGCTGGCCACTGGAATGGGCATTCTTGCCCCAGATGCTGATTGCAACCGGCGCAGCCCTCCGTCACGCCCAAGCGCTTGCAGACAGCATGTCTGCGAACCCGGACCGAATCTCTTCTGGCTTGAAGAACCATCCGGAAATCATGGCAGAGGCCGCAAGCTTCGCGCTTGCCAAGAACGGCGTTCCGAGGGCAGAGGCCAAAGACATTGTTGCCAAGGCCGCGTCACAGGCTGACTTCAAATCAACCTTGAAGGAACTGGCGCCCAACGGGATCGACTGGGACACCGTTCTTGATCCGGCAACGGTCATACCGGCCTGCAAGGAAATGACCACCGAGATATTCGCCCGGCGGTCGAGATAGCCTCCCCGCTTAGCGGTGAACGCGAAGTTTGACAGGTTTCAAACCAACAAATCGCGATATGAGCTAACTCAGCACACTCGGCAACCACAGCGTCAGCGCCGGGAAACTGACAAGCAGCACCACACGCACCAGCTCCGCGCCAAAGAAGGGCGCAACACCTTTAAACGTCTCGATCATCGGCGTGTCGCGGGCCAGGGAGGAAATCACGAACACGTTCATCCCGACGGGTGGCGTAATCAGTCCCAACTCCACCACTATAAGCGCGAGGATGCCGAACCAGATTTTCAGATCTTCAGTGCTCATTCCGAACCCGGCGCCGTCGGCGCCCTGATAGATCCCGCCATTGATCTCAACCAGAACCGGCCAGAAAAACGGGATCACCAGCAAGATCATCGACAGACTGTCCATCAGGCAGCCGAGCAGGATAAGCGCAACGAGCAGGAGGATCAGGACGGTCATCGGCTCAAGACCCGAACCGGCGATCCAGGCGGCTGTTTCCTGAGGCAGGCGCACCCGCGACATGAAGATCTTTAGAAGTTCCGCACCAAGGATGATCAGATAAATCATACCGGAGGTCGCAGCTGTTTCCTTGAGCGCGCCCAGCATGTCCGGCCAGGAAAACTTGCGCTGCAAGAGACCGAAAACCAGCACGAGAAACACACCGGCAGCAGCAGCCGGGGTCGGGTTGAAAAAGCCGAAATAGATACCGCCGATCACAAGAGCAAAGATCAGCAGAACCGGGATCATTCCGGCCGTTGCCTCGATGAACTCCCGGCGGTCCGGCACCCCGCCTTTCGGGCCGGCCTCCGGTTTGATCGCCACATAGATGGCAATGGTCAGCAAGAAGAGGACGACGGCCAGCAGGCCGGGCAGGAACGCCGCCATGAACATCGTCACGATGTTCGCTTCAACGATGATCGCGTAAATGATCAGGACTACAGAAGGCGGGATCAGGATCCCGAGTACTCCGCCAGCCGCCAGTGTCCCGGTGGCAAGGGCCCCGGAATACTTGTAGCGGCGCAGTTCCGGCAATGCGACCTTGCCCATGGTGGAGGCCGTCGCAAGGGACGAACCACACACCGCCCCGAAACCGGCACAGCCGGCAATTGCCGCCATCGCCGTGCCACCGCGCAGCCATCCAAGCCAGGCATTTGCCCCACGGAACAGCGCCTGGCTGAGCCCCGTCTTGGAGGCGATCGCCCCCATCAGCACAAACATCGGCACGACGGACAGGTCGTAGATCGAGAACTGGCCGTAAGCCAACGTCTTCAACTGGCTGAAGACCAACGCCGGACCGTTGAGCAGCATGGTTCCGACGCCGCCGACCAGGATCATCGCGTAGGCAATCGGCATCCGGATCGCAATCAGGATGATCAGCGCGACGAGCCCGCCCACGCCGAGAACAACAGCGTCTGCCATGTATCGTTATCCTTTCGACAGGGCTGATGTGTCACGCATCAAAGTGACGAGCGCTGCAAGGGCCAGTAAGACAAGGGAAACAAGGATCGGAACAAACGCCAACCAGTGCGGGATCTGCAAGATCGTGGTCGTATAACCGTATTCTCTTTGGTCGAGCATCCCGTGGAACATGCGCCAGATCAGCAGAGACGCAAACCCAAGCGCAACCAGTGAGCCCAGCAATGTGAAGAACGCGATCAACCGCTTCGAGGCTCCAGCTGTGAAAATATCCGCTGACACATTGGCGCCCGTCAGCTGGCAATAGGGCAGGAACGCAAAGACTGCGATCGCAACGCCCATTTCCGTCAGTTCAAAGTCACCGGGGAAAGGCTTACCGAACATGGACCCGATGATGGACATCATGTTCACCGCAACGACGGCCAACAGAACACCGCCGCCGAGCAGAGCCCACACCGTAATGGCCCGGCTAGCAATCCCGGTGAACCCGGAATTGCCTGTTTGGTGATCTGCCGGCATCAGTTGGACGCGTTGTTCGCGACAGCGGCGCGGGCCTTGTCGACAAGCCCGTTCCCGTCAATGCCCTTGCTGGAGACTTCTTCGACCCAGCGGCCGACAACCGGCTCAAGCGCGGCGTTGAACTCCGCGGTTTCTTCCGGCGTCAAGGTAATGTGCGTATTGCCTGCCTTCACAGCGAGCCCGATGCCAAAATCATCCGCATCGGCCCAGATGTCGCCGACTTCCTTGGACCATGCGGCATCGGATGCATCGCGGAAGGCTTTCTGGACATCTTCCGGCAAGCTGTCCCAGCGATCCTTATTCATGGACACCTGGAACACCGTCGTGCCAAAGCGTTCCTTGTCCGCACCTTCGATCTGGTAATTGGTCTGCTCCTGGATCTTCAGCGGCGGAATGATTTCCCAAGGGATCATAGCCCCGTCAATCACACCCTTCTGCAGTGCAGGTGGAAGTTCCGGCACCGGCATTGCAACCGGGGACGCGCCAAGCGCTTCAATCACCCAGGCGCCCGTGCGTGTCGGGATCCGGATTTTCTTGTCCTTGAGGTCTGCGACTGACCGCACTTCCGTGTCGCGCATATGAATGCCCTGACCGGCATGCACATGGAGGAACATGACCTCAACACCCTTGTAGTCGTCTTTCAGATCGCTCTCGAAGAGTTCCTTGAGCGCCAGGTTGGTCGCCGCGGTGTCGTTCTTGTGAACCCCCGGCAGCTCAAAGACTTCAGAGCGCGGGAACAGGCCGGGCGTATAACCGTTGACCGTCCAGACGAGATCGACAACACCGTCGCGAACCTGGTTGATCAGCTCCGGCGGACGGCCGCCTAGTGTCATCGCCGGATAGATCTCGATGGAGACCTTGCCACCGGAGTTTTCCTCCACCTGCTTGGCCCAGGGCACCAGCATCTTGGAGTGTGCCGGGGCCTTTTCGCCCAGGAAGTGGTGCAGCTTGAATTCGTGATCTGCAGCCTGCACTGATGTTGCGCCGAGCGCCAACAGGGCTGCGCCGAAAACCGCCTTGAAATCCATGATCGTTCCTCCTCCTACGCCGGAAATACAAGAAATAGACCAGTCCGGCTGTGGCCGCGCCTCATTCGCGCTGTTGGTTGCCCAAGCTTATCGGGTGCAAGGTGCCGCTGGCACACAAATTTTCACCCTATTGAAGCCTATCCCACCATTAAACAGGAGACATGTCTCCTCCCGAATTCAGTTTTTACTAATTCACTTGGTAATGTAAAATGACATAATGTTGGAATTGATTTCCCTTTTTGGAAACTAACTGCCGATTACCCGTGGCATCAACACCAGCCAGTCCCCGAGGCATCATCTCAGCCTGTACTCTGTTGAGGGAGCCGCATAGAGTGAGGTGCAGCCTCTTATGAGAACACTACAGGAGATAACTGGATGATGAGCCAACTGTCAGCGCGGATGAGCGTTTTTGCTGTTGCGGCATTTGCGATCGGCTTCAGTGCAGCCGCGCATGCTGACGATGCCATTTCCAAGGTCAAAGCGGCAGCACCTTTGGCGGTTTGCGAGATTACGCCAAAGGAAAACGGCAAAGCCTACGTCATATGGCATTTGACGGCCTTTGATGGAGACGGCACCCGCTACTACCGGGCGATCACCAGCAACTTGATCGAATTGATCGTCAGACCGGACGGCTCCATCCAGAGCGATGCCAACCCATGCACGAATGAACTGACATTCTATTCATCGAGTTATCGCTGAGCTGTCAGGATACTGCCCAAGTGGTGGCGCATTCATATGCGCCGCGGATCGCGGTGCCGCGCTCTTCATAGATTGTCATAACCTTTGAAGAAGTGGTGCAAATGAGAAAAGCGTTCAAGTAGGCCGAAGGCCGATAGCGCAATAAGAGATGGTGGTGCCGCTGATAGGACTCGAACCTACGACCCCATCATTACGAATGACGTGCTCTACCAACTGAGCTACAGCGGCTTAGCTCTTGAACAACTCCAAGAGACGATCTCAAAGGCAGTCCTCAAAAACTGGCGCTGCCCGAGTGGGCCGCTAATTACCGGAGCTTCGATCCGGATGCAAGGGCTTTTCCGGGTCCGGGAAATGATGACCACACGTTCAGGTCGTCGGTACTTTCCGGATTGAAGCTTCCCTCCCCAGCCTAGTTAAAGAACCGGGGGCGGGAACCTTTCTTCTTGTCGTCCGCATCCTCGTCATCATCCGTGCCCGGATCATCCGGCATCCGCGAGAGAGGAAATTCAATCGGACGATCTAAGTCCTCGTCTTTGGCCTTTTTCTCATCAGACTTGCTGTCCTCAGATGTACCATTAACGGCGGACGCAGGTTCAGCTGCCTGTTTGTCTGGTCTGGCGTCTGAAACAACCTTTTCAGCCTCGTCTGTTTTGGCTTTTTCTGCATCGGCATCTTTTTCAGGTGCCGCGGCAGCGGAAGCCTTATCCGACGGAGTTGAAGCTACTGGACCGTCCGGCAAGTCCTTGAGGGCCGGAGCGAACTTCACATCGTCCGTTGTCCCCTCATAGCCTTCCTTCTTAACCGGAGCAGCAGTCGCTTTTGCGTCGGATTTAGCGTTTGGCGCAGGCTCCGCCTCATTGGTCGTTTTTGACGGCTCCTCGCTTTGAGGCTCGGCCTTCAACTCAACGACCTTGGCATCGGCAGCCTCTTCCGGTTTTTCATCGGACGCCTCTTTGGTTTGCGAAGGTGCGGTCGCCGCCGGCTCGACAGGCTCTGCAACAGGTGCCTGGGCTGGTGCAGCCGCAGGCAGAACAGGGGCCTCAAACAGGCTGTCTTCCAACAGAACACTATCTTCCTCGTTGAGGCTGCCCGGCGAGGACCATTGGAACGCATCCAGCTTCCCGGTCACAGGCGACACGGCCTGCCATTCAGAAGACACCACGCCGTCGGCGATCCAGACCTTGTCGAGCGGCGCCTTGACCGCCCGTGCAAGCCAATCGCGGACCCGGCCTTTGTCGCTGGTCTCTGCCTCTTCCACTTCGGCCATCAGGATGAAGGCCGCACGGGTCGGCTCGGATTGCAGCACTTTCTTCAGCTGTGTGCGGGCCTCTTCAAATTCGCGCGCTTCCAATGCAGCCTTGGCGATCGCGATGGCCCCTTCTGCGGTGTTGGCGCGTTGCGCCGCAAGGTTTTTGGCACGCTTCAGCCTGTCAACAGCTGAATCGCCCGTGCGCACATGGGAATAGGTTTCGGCCAACTCCGGGTGCGGCGACAACCGCCAGGTCGCCTCGATCACTTTCGACGCCTTGCGGATATCGCCCCGGCGGGTCGCCAGCCGAGATGTGATGACAGCGGCTGGAACCAAGTCCAGTGCCAACCCGTGCGCCTCTTTTGCCAGCGAGAAGGCCCGGTCCGGATCGTTGTCCTCCAGTTTGTGGGCAAGCGCGGTGAGGATGACTGCGCGCTGACGGCGATAGGCCTTTTTATCCAGGAGCTTGGACGTGTAGTTCCGCTCAAGGGTTTTCAACGCCTCATCCCAATGATGGGCAACCGCCTGATACCCGAGAACGGCTTTCCCGGCCCACTCAAGACCCGGCGCGGATTTCGCGGCCTCTTCGGCGTAATGGCGCGCGGCGACCGGTTCCTTCAGGCGTTCTGCCTCGACGAACAGGCCATGTAAACCGAGCGTTTTGGTTTGCGGATCATCCAGCATGGCTTCAAAGCGCTGCCGCGCCTCGCCGTCCTTGCCGGCAAGCTGCGCCGTTTGCGCAAGAAGAAGTTTTGTCGCCGGTTCTTCGTTCAGCAGCTTGTCTGCATCAAGACCGTAGCGGCGTGCCATTTTGGCATTGCCCGTGCCAAGTGCAATCAACCCTTGCGACAAGGCTGTGTAACCTTTGTCCTTCCGGCGCTGCTTGAAGAAACGGCCAGCGATTTGCGGCGACTTCAGGATCGCGCGGATAACACCGACAACGACAAGAAACGCGACGAGAACAAGGCCCACCACCAGGGCAACCACCACCGGCGGCTGTTCCCAGACATAGCCGTTCCAGCTGACCGATATCGTTCCAGGCAAATCCGCCATCCAGGCAAACCCGAGGGCAGCCAAAAACAGCATGGCGAAAAAGATGAGGACGCGGATCATCGGTGTCGCTCCCAAAGTGCGCCGGACCATCCCGGCAGAATAAACTCAATTCCGGCCGGCCGTTGAACGGCCGCCGGCTCAGCTGTCGTTTTTCGCAAGCGCGCTCAGAACTTCCTGAGACGCCTTGTCCGTCAGCGCATCAACTTCAACCCGTGCCTCTGCCCGGTTTGTCCAGTCCGCCGCTGCCTCCTGGCCCGCTTGCGGTAGATCCTTGGAGGCCGCAAGCGCCGCGCTCAAATCTCCCTTGGAGACAGCATTTTCCATCCGCCGCAAGACAGCATCCGGTCCGGTGCCATCTGCATTACCCGGCCCGCGAACCGCCACAAGCGACCGGGCACTTGCCAGGAAACTCTGGAGGACGTCACCGGACTCGTCCGGTTCCGCAAAGGTCTGGTAGACGCTGCGCGCAACATTCGGGAACTGCGCGATCAGGACAGACACTGGCTCCACACCGGTCTTTGCGTGTGCTTCAAGCGCGGACAGGTCCATATCTGCCGGAAGGCCGGCTTTGACGGCTGCAAGCTCTGTCTCATAAGGACGGCCCGAATCTACCGCCGATTTCAATGCCGACACAGACAAGGCCCGCGCCGCAGTCTCCCGGGCTGTTGCATCACCCATGGTTGATTCAACTTGTGCCAGTCTCTTGGACAAGCTGTCGAGTTCGGCCCGCAAGTCTTCTAGCGCCGCATTGTTGGCAGCACCGACGGACTGAATGTCTGCCGAGAGGCTCGAAAGCGTTTCCGTGGCCCGCGCCTGACTGTCCGCAAGGGTCTTCAAGGACACATCTGAGGTCGACACCGCCGTTTGCGCAGCTTTTGCTGTTGCCTCGGTGTTCTGCAGACGCGTCTGCAGCTCGGTCAGCTGCGTCTCAAAACCTTTGACCTGACCTTCAAGGTCCGTCACGGAACCGGACAGTTTTTCCGTCTCTGACAATGCAGCCGTTGTGCCGCCTTCCAGTTCGGTAAGTCGGGACTCAATCGGGGCAAGATCAACGGGCGCCGCGGATTTCACCGTGTCTTCCAGGCTGCTCAGCCGGGTTTCCAGCGGCGCCAGATTTACAGGCGTTCCGTCTGCAGACGTTGCAGAACCGGAAGCCAGATCGGCTTTCAAGGCATCAAAGTCCTGCTTCAACGCATCGACGGCGCCAGACACATCAGCTCCACCAGACTGTGCAGCTTCTGCCAAAGACTGCTCCACGGCAGAGACTTTGCTCTCCAAATCCGAAAGAGCTCCGCTGACGTCTTGTCCCGAGACAGTCGTTCCGAGCGCGCTCAGCTGACTTTCCAGATCCGAGATTTTCCGTTCTGCTGCGGTCAGCGCGCGGGACATCTCCTGATCCTGCTCAGGTGTCAGCTTGACGATGCCGGCCTGATAGAGACCGAAGCCTCCGCCGAGCACCAGGACGCCGCCGATCACCGCGGCGATCAGAACACCGAACGCTCCAACGCCGCTGCTTTCCTGAGCTGCGGGCGGATTGGAGAAACTTGCAGATCCGGATGCGGGTTTCTGCGCCGAACTACTCGAACTGGAAGACGGTTTGCTCGTCGCCGCACTTGCCGATGTGCTGCTCGAACTGCTCTTTCCAGTGTCCGTAGCTGATGTCGTCGGCTTCGAAGCGGACTGAGAGGACGTGCTACTTGCGGCCGAACCAGCGGGCTTGGAAGCGGTCGACGAAGACGAAGTCGCAGATGACGCGGCGCTTGACGGACGCGTTGAAGATGTTGAGGAACTTGTCGTTGGGGACGTTTTCGACTCGGCGGGCTTGGACGATCCGGATGTCCCGGATGCTGTCGAAGACGGTGATTTGTCGCTCACCTTCTCCGGCTTCAGATCAATTGTGACCGGACGCTTCGATCCGGACGACCCAGAACTGGAGGCGGAGCTTCCCGATTTTGCGGATGAACCGGATCCTTTGCCATCGGATGATGATGTTCCGCCAGGAGTTTTGTTGTCACTTGCCATCTATCTCTCTCCCGCACCCAGCCAGTCCCAAGATCTTAACTATACACGTCTCTTTGCAAAGCGGTAGCACCGCGGCAAAGAGTCTTGCGCGCTGCAAAACAACGACTCCCCCGGTTCGGGTTAACACTCTGCTAACAACAGATCGAAGAGCGCATCTTCGCGCGGCGCGCTGGCGATATGAACGTCATTAAAGCCCTGGAGACCTGCTGCTGCTTGACCGGAAATTGCGTAGACCGGCAAATTGGAAAAAATGTGTTCTGGCAAATTGGCGCTGAGGAGCCTCGCGAGGATTTCGCCAGTGCGGCGCGAAAACACCAAAACACCATCATAGTCTTCATTTGCCAGCCCTGGGAAGACAGTCTTCGGCAGGTCCGGAACAGCCTCCATTCGGTAAACCGGAAGGGTCTGGCAAGTGATGCCACCCTTTTCCAGAAGCCCCCCGAGATCGCCCGATCGCTGTTCTGCGGACAAATAGAGGACCCTGCGTAAGTCAAATTCAGCCGAGGACAAGATCAGGCTGGCCAGACCCGCCACATCGGAATCAGCTGAGCGAACATCTTCAAAACCCAACGCCCGACAGGCTGCAGCGGTTTTGTCTCCAACCGTGAAGGCAGGCAGAGACATCAATTGTGCCAGCTGTGCGTGATGAGTGATAGTATCAACAGCACGGCGACTGGTGAGCGCCAAAGCGTCAACACCGGTAAGATCAAAACTTGGCGGCGGACAGGGGCAAAATTGCAGCAGGGGCATCTCGTCCGCCTCATGTCCCAAGGCCCGCAACCGATCGGCAGTTCTCTTGCAGTCAGGTTGCGGACGGGTCACAAGGAAACGCATCGGCTCAGTGGTTCGAGAGGAACCCGGGCCCCATCTTGGCTTTCAAGGCTTCACCTGCTGCCTGGCCGATTTGAACAGCATCAGCTGCGCGTCCGTAACGCACCTCATCATGAACCTCAGAGCCGTCCGGTTTCAAAACTGTGCCTTTCAAGGTCAACTCGTCGCCGTTCAACAGGGCCAGACCGCCAATCGGGGTTCTGCAGGATCCATCCAGAACCGCAAGGAACGCGCGTTCCGCATCAAGACGGATTTGGGTCTCCCGATCATGGATTGCCTGCAGCATTTCAAGCGTTCGTTCGTCGCCTTCACGGCTTTCGATGCAGATCGCGCCCTGGCCGACAGCCGGCAGAAAATCCTCGGTTTCGAGAAGACTGGTCACCTCCTCTTCAAGGCCAAGGCGGCGCAAGCCCGCATAGGCGAGCAGCGTCGCGTCCACTTCGCCCTCTGCAAGCTTGCGCAGGCGGGTCTGAAGGTTGCCGCGGTACATCACCACTTCAATATCGGGGCGAAGGCGTTTGATCATCGCCTGGCGGCGCAGCGAGCTGGATCCGACCACCGCGCCATGCGGCAAATCCATCAGGGTTTTGGCTTTGGGAGACAAAAATGCATCCCGAACATCTTCACGCGGCAGGAAGGCAGTCAGAGCCAAACCGTCCGGCAGAACGGTCGGCATGTCCTTGGACGAGTGTACGGCCAGATCAATACGCCTATCCAGCATGGCCTCCTCAATTTCCTTGGTGAACAGGCCTTTCCCGCCGACTTCAGACAAGGGCCGGTCCTGGATCTGGTCTCCGGAGGTCTTGATCACCACGATTTCGAAGGCGTCCTCTGGAAGGTCATGGGCAGCCATCAGCCGGGCGCGGGTTTCATGGGCTTGAGCCAGAGCCAGCGCGCTGCCCCGTGTTCCGATGCGCAAAGGATTTGATTGCAAGGTTTACCGTCCAAATGCTACGCCCGGCTAAAGACGCGCCGGGTCTGTTCGTTCTTTCTGGTATATGACCTAGCACAAATAACTGCGGCAAGACCAATGACCTTCGTCAATGAAAATCGAGCGGACACCCGATTAACGGTTCTGGGCATTGAAACAAGTTGCGATGAAACAGCAGCTGCCGTGGTGCGCGGACCGCTCGACAAAAACATTCTATCAAATGTCATCCGGTCGCAGATCGACGAACATACGGAATTTGGCGGCGTGGTGCCGGAAATTGCGGCCCGGGCGCATATCGAGATCCTGGACAAAATTGTTGCCGAAGCGCTCCAGAAATCAAAATGTTCCTGGGATGACATTGATGCTGTCGCCGCAACGGCCGGCCCCGGGCTCATTGGCGGTGTGATCGTGGGCTTCATGACTGCCAAGGCAATTGCCATGGCCGCCGGCAAGCCTCTTGTTGGAGTGAATCATCTCGAAGGCCATGCGCTCACTGCGCGCTTGACAGATGATCTGGACTTTCCGTTTTTGCTACTTCTTGTTTCTGGCGGGCACAGCCAATTTTTGCTCGTACGCGGGGTTGGCAATTATGACCGCCTCGGAACGACCATTGACGATGCGATTGGCGAGGCGTTCGACAAGACCGCAAAACTTCTCGGCCTGCCCTATCCCGGCGGCCCGCATGTTGAAAAAATGGCGAAAAAGGGTGACGTAGCTCGCTTCAAACTGCCGCGTCCGCTGCTCGATCGGCCCGGTCTGGACATGTCGTTTGCCGGCTTGAAAACCGCTCTTCGCACGCAGGCAAAAAAGCTGGAACCGGTCGATGATCAGACTGTTGCGGACTTGTGCGCAGCCTTCCAGCGCGCGGTCGCAGACGTACTTGCTGCGCGCACGAAATCGGCTTTGGAACTCTTCCGAGAACGTTATCCGGAGACAATACCGAGCATCGTCGTGGCAGGTGGTGTTGCTGCCAATCAGGAAATCCGCAGCAGCCTGCTCTCGGCTGCTGACGAGGCTGGTGCCCGTTTCATTGCGCCCCCCATGGCGCTTTGCACGGACAATGCAGCCATGATTGCTTGGGCCGGAATAGAACGTCTACTGGAAGGCCCCGTTGATGACATGAATCTGCCGCCCCGTCCGCGCTGGCCACTCGATCAGTCCAACGCCGGTGTCCTGGGGGCCGGAAAAAAAGGCGCGAAAGTCTAGGTGCCGTCAGAGACCGGGTTCCGGCAAGGCACGGATCTGCGCGAGGGCGGCTTGCACTTTCAAATCGAGCATGACCCAACCGATGTCCGCGCTGGCGAGGGACGGTTCTCCGATGACACCTGTTTCGCCAGTTGCGTTCAGCACGCCGGGAACAGCGGTGTTGAGAGCGCGAACGCCATCGGCTTTTAGTGCCAACACTTCCGATGTATCCCTTATGCCGGCATGCGTCCCGATCTGCTCCAAGCTGAACCCTTGTTCTTGAAGCTCAGCGATTTGCCCGTTTGCCTCAGGAAAATAGTAGTCACTGATCTGAAACACCTGGGCCGGGGCGGACGACCACCAACCACCGCGCATCCGGTCGGCTGCGGCCTGCTGACCACGTTGGGTGCTGCCACTATCACCAATGAAATAGACCCGTGAGAATCCGTGCTGCAGCAAGCTCTGCGCGGTACTCACCAAGATGTCCTCAAAAGTCTCTTCCGATATCGTCAAGGTCCCCGGAAAGCGCATGTGTCCCGTCGGCGGATCGATATCTCCTTCCGGGACGTAGGTGACAACAGGAGCAACCAGCGTCTCACCAAGTCCCGACGCCAATGCGCCAGCCGTGTATCGCACCACGATATTGTGCTTGCCAAGCACCATATGCGGACCATTCTGCTCTGTTCCACCAGAGGGAACGATCACTTGAGTATATCCAGCATCCAACGCCTTCATGACCTCTGTCCAGGTCAGGTCCTCAAGGTGCAGGGAGGGCGGGCTGTAGCCCTCGTCGGCCACACTGTCCTGCGTCGGCCCGAAAAGGCACAAAAGGCACGCTGCAATGACCGAAAAGACCTGCTTTACCCTTCGGCTGATCCGCCGCCAGGCCCAAATAAACGGCTTCCACAACATCTCGTGGGAGGCGTGAAAAGGATTGGCTTCATGCCCATCAATTCCGAATTTGAAGGTCTCTTTTTCTTTCGGAATATAAAGCGTCCCGAACAGCCAGTCCCACCAGGAGAAGACCAGCCCCATGTTCTTGTCCCAATGCCGGACTTCGCTGCTGTGGTGGATCTGGTGCATAGCCGGGCTGACCAGATGCCCGCTCAACCAGGCCGGATACGACAGCCAGATGTGCGAATGACGCAAGTTGTAGCCAAACAAATAGAAAAGAAAGATCCCGGCATTAATCCCGAGAATGGTCAGAATGTCAGGCGCTGGCCCGACAAACATCAACCAAAGCGCACGGGCACCCGCTTCACAGATGATCACTGCGGCGCCCGTTACGATCAGATCAACGGGCGACATCCTGAAAACTGTCAGCGGTGTCAACACCTCTGCAGAGTGATGAACCTTGTGGAACTCCCAAAGGATCGGGACTTTGTGCTGCAGGTAGTGCGTGAAGAAAACCGCGAAATCGAAGGCCAGCAGAAGCAGAAAAGAAAAGGCAAGAATGGACCAAAAACTATGGTCCGATGCTTCGCCCGCTTGCAGCGTTGCAGGTTCAACCCAAATGCCGTGGATGCTCGTTCCCAGCCAAGCCAAGGGAACAGCAACCAGAACACCCTTCAGCAATGCCATCCAGAAATAGTAGAGATAATCCTGCTTTGCAGACGGATGCAGATAAACTTCTTTAGGAAAACAGTATTTTAAAAACGCGGCCGCCGGCTTCCTGTAGCGGTACAACAGATAGACAATCACCAGTGTACTGAACGCATAAAGGACAAAAATTCGTTCGCCTGGAACTCCAATCGCTATGACAGAACGCACAAAAGACGCGACTGCAATTTCGAAGTTTTCCATGGTTTACGCCAATGCGGTTTTCGACATAACAGCGATAGGCTAGACTGGTTAATCTCCGGTTAGGAATTGCGCTGATAATCAGTCCTGACCTAGTATTTAGGGGCAATAATCAGACCGAATGGAGAGCCGGTCAAACCGGCTCCCGGTGTTATCCGACAACTCGGTGTCCCCGGCCACGCATGCAGTTCATGACGATTTGCTTGCGTTCGCCATGCGCGTTGAGAGCACCGCCACCGGCCCCGATCGCCCCTCCGGCCAAGGCCCCGGCAACCGCATTTCCTGCAGCGTTTTTGCCGTCGTCATCTTCAACTGCCGCAAGCACACCACCAATCGCAGCGCCGGCCAAGGCAGCCATCTTCGTTTCGTCATTGAAGAGACGCCGCTGTTCGGCAAGGCCTTTGCAGTCTCCAAGGTCCTTCTCGTAGGTGTAACCCATCGGACCATCTACAATCGGCCGGTAGTTGGAACCAGTTTGACCGCAAGCCGTGAGGCTTGCAACCAGTGCTGCAGTTACGGAAAGGCGCGGGAGAAGTGTGCCAAAAATCATCTGTGGGGCTCCGTTAAGCGAAAAAATGGGTCGAACGACCCCTGCCGCGGGAGATCTCCTAGTCGACCCAAAACAATAAATCAATTATTTTTTATTGTTTTACGATAATTTTTGATTTCGAAATATGTTTCCTAGTCACTATTTCAATCAAATCAAACAGATATGTATCTTGGTCTTTTTCTGTCCGTGCGGGACTGATACGAAACAGGCACCACAGCGCGCAGCGGAAACCTCCGATGAAGATCTTTCACAAAGCCTATGTCTATCTGACCTGCGGGCCGGAGCTCTTGGTGTTCGAAGAGGCTGACAATCCGCGGCCGGATCTTCAGGTGCCTGGCGGCACTCTGGACCCAGGTGAGAGTTACCTTCAGGGTGCCATCCGTGAATTTTCCGAGGAGACCGGACTAACCTTGGATATCGCTCTCGAATCGTTCGCCGACCAGGATCACTTCATCGACAATGTGCCCGGAATTCTCGATGGCCTTCATCGCAGACGGCATTTTCACGGTAAAATTCTGAAGAAGCCCGCTGATGAATGGGAACATTTTGAAATGACGCCAAGCGCGGGCGGAGCACCGATCCGGTTCCGCCTGTTCTGGGTTGATTTGTTCTCAAACGAAGCGCCGTCAGAGACCCGTTATTTTGAAGGGTTTGGAGCACAGCTTGAAGCACTACGGACGCGCATGGAAGGGCAGGTCAATGGGGGCCATTAAGTCGATCGGCGTCATCGGCGGCGGCGCCTGGGGCACCGCGCTTGCTTTGACTGCAGCTCGGGCTGGAACAACTGTTCGCCTTTGGGCACGGGATCCTGCAACAGTCTCTGAGATCAGAACCAAGCAGCAGAATACAAAGTATCTGCCGGGGATTACGTTCGATGAAGATCTGAATGCGACTTCGTCTTTGAAAGAAGCCGCGGATGCAGATGCCATCCTTCTTGTAACGCCAGCTCAATCCACCCGAGCCATCCTGAGTGCTCTCAAAAAGACCGGCGCTGTGCGGGGGCCTGTCGTCTTATGTGCAAAGGGCATCGAGCAGACCACCGGTGAGCTTTTGTCGCAAGTGATGAAGGAAGAGCTACCCGGCGTAGAACCAGGGGTCTTGTCCGGACCGAGTTTTGCTGACGATGTCGCTAAGGGCCTTCCGACTGCGGTCACAGTCGCAGCACACACGGCAAAAACCGCTCTCAGTCTTTGCGAAGCGTTGCAGTCGCCCTGCTTCCGCCCCTATGCCTCCATCGATGTCCTCGGCACACAAATTGGCGGCGCGCTCAAGAACGTCCTTGCCATCGCCTGCGGCGCAGTGGCCGGACGAAAACTTGGTGCCAGTGCGCAAGCAGCATTGACGGCCCGCGGCTTTGCTGAGTTGAACCGGCTTGGAAGCGCAATGGGGGCGCAGGGCGAAACCCTGACGGGCCTGTCCGGTCTGGGAGACCTTGTGCTGACCTGTTCGTCCACACAGTCGCGCAACTTTTCATTCGGGATGCGGCTCGGTGAAGGCTTTATGGCCTCGGAGCTGATCGCCGCCGGCGGCAAACTGGCAGAAGGAGCTTACTCGGCGCAGGTCGCCGTCAAACTGGCTCAAAAGCTTGAGATTGAGGTGCCCATTTGTGCCACCGTCGCCCGGATGGTCAGCGAAGATATGACGATTGACGAAGCATTGAATACGCTCATGGCCCGGCCGCTGAAATCAGAGACTGACTTTTTCTGAGACGCCGGGCAATGCGATACACTTCAGCATGAAAAGGCTGCCCTTCTCGGCAGCCTTGTCTTCAAGAGATTGCACTTTGTGGCACTTGTTCCGGTTTCCGGCCCTGCCGGGAAAGTCTATGCCAAAGAGCTGCAGCAACATGCCCCATTATCAAAACACAAAAGGCAAATGCCGCTCGATGATGCAAAGATTGCGGCGGAGCCTGGGCTAGAAGGTCCGGGTCGGGAACATTGCCGCTCAGGATCTCGGGCGCAGCGCCTGTCAAAACCAATATGCCCACCCCGCTCACCAGAAGAATTACGGGCAGAACGCGCAGAAAGCCGTGAACCATCTTTCCGGCCCAATCTATCCCTTTTGATTGATGCCCAATCGTCGAAGCCTGTCCTCCTGCAACCAGCCAGACGGCTAAACGCATCAACGACAACAATCCGGCGAGCAAACCAGCCGCGAGATGGATCCTTAGGAACTCACCGCTCATGGATGGTATCTGCTGCGCCATGTAGCCCGTCGCAAGCGCCAACGCCACGAACACTGCAATCAACCAGTGAAGGGTTCGGGTTTTCGAAACGGCTCGAACCATCATGACCCGTCCTCCTGTTCGATCGGCACATAGAGAGCTGCATGAAACACAGTTCCCTTGAGCGCGCCTGCAGCACCGCTCTCACGGTACTTTTTGATTGCCGCGGCGTAGTCATCGGCGCTCTCCCACCTTGCAACATTCACAAGCTGGAATTTCGCTTTCGGCATGATTGATCTGTGAAGCTGGGTTTCGATGTAACCCGGCTGTGTCTCCAGGAAAGCTCGTGCGGACCTCCATCCTTCAATCGTTGTTTCCACCTGGTCCGCTGGCACTTCAAACGCGTTGATGAGTGTGACCGGTTCTTCGGGCGGCATCTCCTGCGCTGGAGCTTGGGAAGAGATTGAAAGAGCCGATGTGGCAGCGGCGAGAGTGCGTCTGGTTCGTTTACTGAGCATTTGCGATCTCCATTAAATAGCAAGCTATATTTATTTATATAGTATGCTATGTATCGTATATGCAAGGCATGGCATTTGAAAAAAATTCTTCAGCCGGCTACCTGGCAAATCATATGGCGCGCCTGTTTGCGTCCGGCCTTCAACGGCGGATCAAACCGCTGGGGCTTGCGACAGGCCAGTTCCCAGCACTTCTCGCTCTTTGGCAGAAGGAAGGCCAGACGCAGAAAGACCTGGTCGC
Source organism: Roseibium sp. (assembly GCF_965276855.1). Taxonomy (GTDB): domain Bacteria; phylum Pseudomonadota; class Alphaproteobacteria; order Rhizobiales; family Stappiaceae; genus Roseibium. The sequence goes on along the minus strand of NZ_OZ255700.1, from coordinate 3,067,147 downwards.
CGCGCTCGACATTGAACAGGCAACGCTTGCAAACACCTTGTCGCGTATGGAGCGCGACGGCCTCGTCATACGCAAACCATGTGACGAAGACGGCCGCGTTCAGCGCATCCATCTGACACCTAAAGCGCGTGCACTCAAGGACGATGCGATCGATGCCGCCATGGCTCAAAACGCCGTTGCGTTGGACGATTTAACAGAAGAGGAAACCGCGCAGTTTCTGGAATTTATGCGCCGGGCAATTGCCTCAATGCAGTCCGGCTGAAGACCCAGGCCTCACGCTGGCTGGATCAGATCCCATTTGTTTCCGAATGGATCCTGAAACACCGCCACTGTGCCATAAGGTTCGCGTCGCGGGGCCTCCAGAAACTGGACACCCTTCTTCGACATAGCGGCGTAATCCCGATCGAAGTCATCGGTCGCTAGAAACATGAACACCCGCCCGCCGGTCTGGTTGCCGATGGCTGCCTGCTGCTCCGGCCCATCTGCCTTGGCCAGGAGAAGCCGCGTTTCCGCGCTACCAGGAGGAGCGACGAGAACCCAGCGCTTGCCAGGCTCCAATTCTGTATCTTCAATCAACTGAAAACCGAGCACATTGACATAGAACTCCAGACCTTCGTCATAGTCCGGTACGAGAAGTGACACGGCGCTGAGAAACTGTTTCATGAAGACGCTATCCTGCGGTTACGGGGGCTCGCACCGCTATCACGGGCAACAGTCATTTCCAACGCCGCATCTGCAAGCGTCCAAAGGAGTTCTCACCCCTAACCTGCTGCGGCCTGCCTGGATTAGGCTGCCTTGTCTTGGCCGTTCTCCCAGATGTCGTTGTTCAAGAAACCGTTGACCGCCTCACTCAAGGAACTGCTTACATCCGCCAAGACCCGGCTGAGCTCTTCAACTTCATTGGAACTGCCGCGTGTTTCCGTGATGGCGTCCTGCAGGACATTGACGTTTTCAGTGGCGCTTCGACTGCTTTGGGCCGCACGCGCCATGGCCTCACTGATTTCACCCGTTGCGGCGCCTTGCTCCTCGACCGCGGAGGCGATCCCCGCGGTCACCTCTTCAACCGTATCCATGTGTTGTCCGATGGACTGGATCGCTTCAACCGCGCGGTTGGTGGACGACTGAACAGCTGCAACCTGCGACGAAATTTCGTCCGTTGCCTTGGCGGTTTGTGTCGACAATTCCTTCACCTCGGCCGCCACAACGGCAAAACCTTTCCCGGCCTCACCAGCACGGGCGGCTTCTATCGTCGCGTTTAACGCAAGAAGATTGGTTTGCTCTGCAATGTCCCGGATCATGTTGATGACGTCGCCAATTTTTTCCGCCGTTCCGGCGAGCTCCTTGACATCGGTATCCGTCGATTTTGCCGTCTCCGCAGCCCCGCGGGTGATGCTCAATGCGCGGGTCGTGTGTTGATTGATCTCCTGAATGGAAATCCTGAGCTCCTCGGCAGCAGAAGCCGACGACTGCACGCTATCATCAGACAGCCGCGCCGCTGCGAGCGCTCCATCAGCAGATACTGAAGAGGCCTCTGCGATCCCCACCAGCGTTTTCGACGTCGTGCTCATCACGTCCGTTTGCCGCGTCAATTGTGACTGGATGTCGGAGATCTGAGTTTTGAAACGATTGACCAGCCGGTCCATCTCTGTCCTACGGGCGTCTTCAAGGGCCCGGCGTTCCTCAGCAGCGGTCTCGCTCCGCTTCACCTCTAGGGCATTGTCACGAAACACCTTCATCGCCCGTTTCATGTCTCCGAGCTCGTCCGCCCGGTCGTCATCTTCGATCACGGTGTCGAGGCGACCGTCAATCAGGTCACGAATATTGCGGATCAATTGTCCAAGCGGGCGCGTGAAGGTCAACGCGAGTAGATATCCGCCCACTCCGGCAAAGACGAACAAGACAACACCCGCAATCGCCATCCAGAACTTGAGATCGGCCAATGGCGTCATCGCTTCGGCTTCGGACTGCATTGCCAAAACCGCCCATGTCACACCTTGGTACTCAAAAGACTTGCCGACTTGAATGAAACGCCCATCCCGGTGCGCCGGACCGATCATGACTTTCGTCTGGCCATTCAAGGCCGCATCCGACGCTTCGGTTTGGAATTGGGTTTCAAGTATGTCGTTCTCATTCGTGAACCTGGAATTGTTCCGCAGGAACCCGTTCGCTCCGACAATCAGCGTTTCGCCGCTGTCCCCCAATCCGGCAGACCGGTTCATCAGTTGATTGATCCGGTCGATCGGCATTTGGAAAACGAGAACACCGGTTTTCTCTCCATCTTCGATCATCGGCATGGAGATGAAACTGGCCGGTGCGCCATGGCTTGGTCCGTAAGGAGCGAAGTCAAAGAAGTGAATCGCATCCGCCGGCCCATCATTTGCCGCATGGAATGCCCGTCCAAGATCCGTATCAGACCACGGACCACCCGCCTTGAAGTTGGTCGCGTAATCTTCTTCCTTGAAGACCGTATAGATCAGGTCGCCGTTCGTGTTGAACAGGAAGACGTCATAGTAACCGCGTTCGAGTAGAAATTTCCGGAACCAGGGATGAAACTCTCCGTGGGCGGCATCATAGGCGGTATCGCGACCAGCTGAATCAAGGAGATGTTTTTCTCCAAGCGGGTGCGGATTGTCGCGAATGTAGGCGGCCTTCAGGATCTCCGTATGATCCCCTTCAATCTCTTGCCAGGCATCGTTAAAGGCCGACAAGGCATCGTGTGCAAAGGGAAGAGTGCTGACGAGCTTCAGATCCGTTTCGATGGTGTGCAGATAATCGGTGAGCTCGCTGACACGGTTGGTGGCAATCGCCTCCAATCGATTCTTTGTCAGCTCTTGAATTTCGCTGGATGCAGAAAAATAACTGCTCAGGCCAATGCCCGCACCAACGGCCAGCGCAAAGCCCATTATTGCAGCTGGAATCTTTAAACGAATGGACAACCGATCCCACATGGAACCCTCCTCAATTACACGCGAGGGTTGGTGAGTACAGTTAACACGTGATTAAATCACTGATTGTGTCGTCTAATTTTTATGCAACCTAGGCATATTTCCGCAAAGACGCAACCGAAAGACCTCAGCGAGGTCGATATAATTTCGGGTAAGTTGAAATTGTCCGCCAAGAATTCCGAAAACATTGGAGGCAAGCAACAATCGACCACCACCGGAACTGATTCCCGGAACCTATTGCGCGCGGCGGTAGATCGACACGTTTGTAAAGCTCGCGACGTCGACGAGGTGCACGGTCTGGGTCACGGTGAGGGTTCTCCCATCTTCGGAAAGCTCCCGCTCCGCCTTCATGATCGTGAGGCCACCGCGCCGGGCTTCGGACACCAAATTGCGGTCATTTGCAAAGACCAGCCGCATGGCATCGACCAAACCGCTTTTCCCGAGCTTGACCTCGGGCCCATCGGGAACGGCTTCAAAGCTGTCGTTGGTGACATCCCCATCAGCTGAAACCTGGTTCATGGTGAAGACCGCCATGCCGAAATTGTCTTCGATCTTCAGTGTCGCACTTTTGGGCGGATCGCCTTGCTCGAATTCGCTGGCCTCAGAATCAAGGATCCAGGTACCGAGAAACGGAGCGATTTTGTCTTCGATCATAACAGTCTCAGGTCAAACAAAGGAAAAGCCGCCACCGGGATACCCGGTGACGGCCTTGGGTGCAAACAGGGATTTGATTAGCCCTTAAGAGCGTCCAGTTCGGCTACGATGGCATCGCCCATTTCGGCAGTCGATACGGTCGCTTCACCTTCAGCTGCGATGTCCTTGGTGCGAAGGCCTTTGTCCAGAGCGTTGGCGATGGCCTTATCCAGAAGATCAGCCGCTGCAACCTCCTCAAAGGAATAGCGCAGAGCCATTCCGAAGGATGCGATCATCGCAATCGGGTTGGCGGCGCCCGTGCCGGCAATGTCCGGAGCAGAGCCGTGGACCGGCTCATAAAGCGCCTTGCGCTTGCCGGTCTTGGCATCCGGCGCCCCGAGAGATGCGGACGGCAACATACCGAGGGACCCGGTCAACATGGCCGCCACATCTGACAGCATGTCGCCGAACAGGTTATCAGTGACGATCACGTCGAACTGCTTCGGCCAGCGCACGAGCTGCATGCCACCGGCATCCGCCAGCATGTGCTCCAGAGTGACGTCTTCAAAGCCGTTCTTGTGGGTCTGTGTCACGACTTCGTTCCACAGGACACCGGACTTCATCACGTTCCGCTTTTCCATGGACGTGACTTTGTTGTCCCGGGTGCGTGCCAGCTCGAATGCGACCTTGGAAATGCGCTCGATTTCGTAGGTGTCATACACCTGCGTATCGACACCGCGTTTCTGACCGTTGCCGAGATCGGTGATTTCCTTCGGCTCCCCGAAATAGACGCCGCCGGTCAGTTCCCGAACGATCAGGATGTCCAGGCCTTCGATCACGTCCTTCTTGAGCGATGATGCATCGGCAAGTGCCGGATAACAGATCGCCGGGCGCAGGTTGGCAAACAGCTCCATGTCCTTGCGCAGGCGCAGAAGACCGGCTTCCGGGCGGACATCATAAGCCACATTGTCCCACTTCGGACCGCCCACCGCACCGAAGATCACAGCATCTACTGCCATGGCCTTCGCCATGTCTTCTTCGGAAATGGATTGACCATGTGCATCATAGGCGGACCCGCCCACAAGACCTTCGTCGGTTTCAAAAGTCATGCCGCCTTTGGCGTTGAACCAGGCAATGACCTTTTTCACTTCGACCATGATTTCTGGGCCGATGCCGTCACCCGGCAAAAGCAGCAAGTTTTGAGAGCCCATTTGGCGTACCATCCCGCAAATTATAGAAACAGATGGCGTTGGGTTACCGCGCTTGCCGCTCTCTGGCAAGGCACGGGATGTTGCAAAGAACTCAAGCAAGGCCTACGGAAAGGTCAAGCGCAAACTATCACGCGGTAAAGGAACGCAGAAGCCGACATGCCACTCGCCATCGAATTTGCGCTGAGAGGTGGAACCTCTGCCATTTGCCTCTTGCTTGGCGTTTTATGGCTCTTACGCGATAACAGTTTAACAGCTCGCCTCGGCGCCATTTTTGTACTCATAACCGCGTGTTACTCGCTGGCCTCTTCGCCCAGTTCTCATGCTCTTTTTGGACCCGGCCAGCTTGCGCTTGGGGTTATCGCTTCATTTGGTCCCGTAGCGTTTTGGCTGTTCGCACGAGCCCTTTTCGACGACAATTTTAGGCTAAAACTTAAAGATGCAATACCGGCGTTTCTGATCGCGGCCTGCCTTGTCATCAAGATCCCATTGAAAGATGGATTGATCCACAATACGGCCACTCTGGTTCATGCAGGCACGATCTATTTCACACTATTCCACGTGGTTTACCTGGCAATCCGCGACTGGCAAGGAGATCTCGTATCCAAGCGGCGTGCGTTTCGAGTAGCCATTACCACTCTTGTTCCGGTGATTTCTCTCGTTACAACAACGGTCGAAATCTCACAGATCTGGCTTCCACTGCCTAGAGTACTGGTGGATCTGCAGGTTCTCATTTTGGGCTCAATGGCCTTCGGATTTGCGCTGTGGGGGTTGACCGCGAACATATCGCTGTTCGCAACGAGCTCCCGACGGTCCGACCACGTATCAACATTGCCAAGTTCATCGGAAGACGCCCTACAATCACCTGCAGACCGTATCGAGCTAGAACAACTAAATCGCCACATGGAGGATGGCGGTTTTCGAGAAGAAAATCTGACCGTGGGCCGCTTGGGCGAACGACTAGGCATTCCGGAACATCGCCTACGCCGAATTATAAACAAGGGCTTGGGATACCGAAATTTCTCCGCCTTCCTTAACAGCTACCGGCTAACGCAGGCTGCGCAAATCCTGAATTCGCCAAATCATGCGCGTGACCAGATCCTACAAATCGCGCTCGACCTTGGCTACGGATCCGTCGGGCCTTTCAATCGAGCGTTCAAGGCAAAATTTGGCGTAACACCCACCGACTACCGCGCCGCAGGGCTAGCCGTTTCCGAAAAATCCATGCAGATTTCGAAAAAAATGAACTGATTTCGAATCCGGCGCGAATGCACTGATAGAAGCAAGCACACGACCTCCATCACAAACTCACCGGAGGTCGATCATGTTCCCATCGTCTGAGACGTTTCTTCAAACTTCCACCCTATTCGTCGAACTCGCCAGTACAGAGTTCATGCGCTACATTCTCGCCGCTACCGGGCTTCACGTTCTTCTCAACAGCGGTCTGAGGCCTCTTGCGCTGCGCCGTAGGATCCGGTCCGATCAGCCGCCAAAAGGACAAATACGTCGGGAAATCCTGACCTCGGCCCGGTCGGTCCTAGTCTTTGCCGGCATCAGCCTGGCCGCGGTCTGGGCGGTCAAGATGGGCTGGGCTCAAGTTCACCAAGATCCCGATACCTATGGGTGGCCCTACTTTTTTCTTTCCGTTGCCATTCTTATTGTTGGACACGACACTTGGTTCTACTGGATCCACCGGCTGCTGCACGACAAGAGGCTTTACCGGAGATGGCATCATCTCCATCACCGAAGCTTCAAGCCGACGCCCTTTACTGCGTTTGCGTTTAACATCGGCGAAGCAGCCCTCCATGGCCTTTACACGCCCCTAGTAATCCTCCTGCTGCCGGTTTCATATCTTGCGTTGTTCTTGTTTTCCATCCACATGATCGTGCGGAACACGATAGGTCATTGCGGTGTGGAACTGTTTCCTTCTGCAAAATCAGGGCGCCCCTTCTTCGATTGGCTAACGACGGTGACACACCATGACCTCCACCATGCGTCACCCAATTGGAATTTCGGCCTCTACTTTACCTTCTGGGACCGATTGATGGGTACGGAACACCCGGATTACCTGAAGCATTTTGCAGCTACTAGAACGTCCCTTTCTTCGTTAGAAACTGTTGGAGAAAAGTCGACCGCTCGACCCATATTGAAACGGTTGGGCCTGGGCGCAGCAGTGATGATAGCGGCATGTCTCACCAGCCCGAGCGCCGATGCTGACCAATCCGCGGCGGAGCTAGAACGCCTTTCCGGTTCCTGGGTCTCGGAAGGTTATGGTGCTGTCGTCAAACTGCATTCTTGTAACCAACCTCCAACCGAGTTATGCGGGACGCTGATATGGATCTGGAGCCCACAAAGCCAACAACATCTTGGCATGAAAATGCTTTGGGGCTTTCGGTTTGACGGCTCTGGCTGGCGGCGCGGAGAAATCGCAATCCCAGGAAAAAATCAGGTCTTCCGCAGTGACATACAGATGATTAATCTCGATACATTACAGGTCAAAGGCTGTGCCGTAATTGTCTGCAAGTCACAGATCTGGCGACGGCTCGACAGCCTTCCCCATATTGGTCTTCCACGTTAGGAACCGCACCAGCATTATAAATGTGCGGACGTCGCAACTAGTTGTCCGAGCGTTGCTTCGGCAATCCCGACCGGATTGCCCTTCGCTTCGCTTTTCAGGCTTGCGATCTGGCGGCCCAAGATGTCCTTACGGTCCACACTCAGGCCGACCGGCAGGTGCAAGATGGCCGCCGAACACCGCAGAAGCGGAAACTTCCTGGGAATGCCATGACGGTCAGACGCCTCGATGTATCCCTGAAGCCGGTCCGCCGGATCGTAGAGGCTCTCCGCCTGGTGGCGGAATTCTTCCTGCAGATCATAGACCATGCGCCGCATTTCTTCCGACGTCCGCCCGCGGGCACCAATGAAAAAGTCGTCCCCGCCAATATGGCCGGCAAAGACGTTCTCACTGGTTGCCATGCGCTTCATCAATTCGGAGAACAGCAGCAGCGCCCGGTCTCCAAGGGTGAAGCCGTAGGCATCGTTGAACGGTTTGAAGTTATCGAAATCGAGATAGCAAAACGACCGCTCAATATCCGGGCTCTGGGCATCGTTCTGGACATACTGAATGATCAGCGCGTTGCCCGGCATTTTGGTCAGCGGGTTCTGGTTTTCCGCCGCCCGCATCCGGACTTCATTTGAAATCTTCAGCAAGGATGTCGTTGTCAGGAATCCGCTGTATTTGCCATTCTTGGTGATGATGATGCCGCCGGCCTCATCATCTTCATCCGCGACCATCGCAACGAGCTGATCAAGCGGCGTATTGACGTTGGCCACCGGACACCGGTGCGTAAACGCTGTCAGGCTGTTGCTCATCACCGGGTTGAGCAGCAGATCCCGGCCAAACGGCATGTAAACAAACGTCTTGATATCCTTTTCCCGGATCAGACCGCGGGGTTCGCCGCTCGAATTGATCACTGGAATGAAAGGATTGGCCCGGCCGGCCCGCAACAGATTGAGGACTTCCTCCATCCGTGCATTGTCCTGAAGCGGCACCAACGGCCGGATCTCCCGGGCCACCAGATCAGCGTCGTCCCGCGGCATCATTGGCGTCCGTTTCACAGCTGTGGCCACAACCGGATAACGGATTTCGGCGTCTTCCAGATCCTGGAACGGCCGCGACACCAGATACCCTTGGATCAAGTCGCAGCCGATTGCCTTGCAAACCGCGAGTTCCTGCGTGGTCTCAACACCTTCTGCGACCACGCGCATACCAAGGACATGAGCGATATCGACGACGGTTTTCACCATCAACCGCTTGCGCGAATCGGTGTTGATTGACTGGATGAAGAACCGGTCCACCTTGAGAATATCAGGCTCGACCTCATACAAGGATTTCAACTGCGCGTATCCGCGGCCATAGTCGTCGATGGCAAAACCGAACCCGAGTTCGCGCCCGCGTTTGGTGAACTCATTCAACCGGCACGTCTCATTGACGTCCCCGGTTTCACTGACCTCCAGGATAATCTGCGCGGCGGATAGATCACCTTCGTCCAGCAGAAGCCGGGTCTCTTCGAACAAAAAGCCCTCGACATCCAACAAGCGGGCATCGACGTTGAGGAACAGTTTGGTCTTGCCTCGATTGGGCATGGCGACGAACTTCCGGATTGCCTTTTTCCTCAAAAGACACTCCAGCTCGACCAGGACCCCGGTATCTGCTGCAAAGTCAAAGACATCGCAAGGCGTTTGAAATCCGAGCTGCCCCACGTTGCGCAGCAACGCTTCGAACCCGTACCCATCGCCAGAATGCGCGTCGACAATGGGCTGAAACGCATAATCCAGAAGCGTCTCTGCGCTTTCAAGAAACGCGTGCACGCTTGGAAATCCATTCATTAATGGGGCAAACATCGGTTGTGCCGTCATAAAGTAAGCCTTGTTTTTCAAGGTGTTGACGACCGAAGCTTATCCATGCGTCTCAGCGAAAGTGTGTAACTTAGACGGCGAAATTACTTGTTGGTTATCAGTTGGTTACGCCGACAAAAAAGCATTTCAATCCAATAGGTTGAGATTGTTAAAATTGACACTATTCGGTTTGAGTTCCGAAGCGAATGCGTTTTTTGGAACGCGATGTTTCCACGCCGTTAATTTTTGACTGTAACGGCCATCAGCGTAGGCAGCAGGGTTCGCAAAAACGGCCTATTACAGAACACCTACAGCTTGAAGCATCAGGTTCAGCGCAAGAGCCGTCATGACCCATCGAAACCCTTTTTTGAAGGCCTGCTCATTCATCCGCCCAAGCAGTTGGCTGCCTGCAAGCGTTCCGAGAAATCCGCTGGCGATCATCGCAACAATCAGACCCAGCCAGGGTGCGAATGCGAATCCCAGAAGGCCGAATGCAACGATCTTGAAGACATGCATCATCATGGCCGTGATCGCTTGATTCGCCACGAATTGGTGGCGGGTGAGACCGAGTGTGGACAGCACGGATCCGCCAATCGGCCCTGCGGCACCGAAAAACATGGAGAGGAACGTCGAGGCAAAACCGGCACCGGCCATGGCCCGTTTTTTCATACCGCCCAACTTCGGCGGCTTGCCCCAAACCACCCAGACGACAAACAGGGCGATCCCTGCTTTCAAGATAGCCGCCGGCAACTGAACTGCGATTGAGCCTCCCAGTGCCGCGCCTGCCGCAGCTCCAATTGCGAACCAAACCGCAATCAGCCAATCGACATGTTTGATCTGAACCAGTGCCCGGCCTGCATTGGAACCGAACTGGACAACGCCGTGCACGGGAACCAGGGCATTCAAAGGCATAACCAGCGCCATGATTGCGATCAGAGCGATGCCCCCGCCCAAACCGACGGCAGCCGTCAAAGCGGATGTAAAGAAGCTGCAAGCGATCAGCAGCAGCGTTGCAAGCGCAGACAGGTCTTGCGGAATGAGGAGATCAATCAGGCTCACGCTGTCACGACCACCGTGTGTTTGCGTAATTAAGCGCCTCGCGAACATCGAGCTGGCGTGTGGAGTTGCCACTGCGCACATAAAAAATCGATGATTTGCCTTCTTCGAGGTACACAGCGCGCGGTGCCGGCCGGATGATGATCATCGCAACATCTTCCCCGCCAACACTAGAAAAAACCGTATGAATATAGGGACATAAATCACCTCCAAGGTTCTTCGAGACGATATCGTTGACTGTTCGCTCGAAGGCATCGTGATCCGGGCTGCGAAGGGTGGCCAGGTCTTTGGCAAGGCCAAGCGGTTTGCCATCATCATCGACACCAACGATCAGATGTCCGCCCTTTGCGTTAAAAAACCCGGCAATCGTTTTGGCGATCACCTTCTCCAGCCCGCGATTGATCCTGTTTTCCTGAACGTCCCACCGCAGCGACGACTTGAACTCGACCCGGTCGGTCTCACCTTGCGCAATCAGTTGCGGAACAAGCGCGATTTGTTCCTCGCGTAGGGATTTGTAGGCCTCGCTGGCCTGCAGGTAATTGCGGGTGAAGACACCGAAGGCGAGACCAACGATGGCTCCGACAAGTGTGTAGGCAACTGCGACATCCCAGTGACGGGGCAGAAGCACAAACCACAAACGGGCGTTCAAGAACTCAATGAGGAGAGGCGCCGTTTCCGAAAAACGCGCCAGTTCCCACCAAACCACCACCAGATTGAGCGGGTGAATGACAAGAACACCGACAATAGCGCCAACAAGGACGTAGGTCGGAATGATCGGCAGGCGAGACGACAGAAAGGACACGGCAGGAACCTGAAATGAAAACGCCGGAGTAACTCCGGCGTTTTCTAGCACATATGATCAGGCTGCGCGCGGCATCGCCGTTTCAACCAGCTTCACCCAATAGGAACAACCAACAGGGATGAGTTCGTCATTGAAATCATAGGCCGGATGATGAAGCCCGGCGCTGTCGCCGTTGCCAGCAAAGATAAAGGCCCCCGGACGCTCTTCCAGCATGAATGAGAAATCCTCACCGCCCATCATCGGGTCGATGGACCGATTGACCTTGCCTTCTCCTGCGATCGTCTCGGCAATGCCGGCAGCAAAATCTGTCTGCTCATCATGGTTGGCCGTAACCGGATAGCCGCGCAGGAAAGTAAGCTCGGCGGTGGCACCAAATGCATCGGCAACAGAAGCAACAATCTTGTTCATGCGCTCTTCTGCCAGATCCCGCATCTGCGGGCTCAAGGTTCTTACGGTTCCGCGCAAGGTGACTTCCTGCGGGATCACGTTGAAAGCATTGCCGCCATTGAACACGGTGACCGACACCACAACGGAATCAAGCGGATTGGCGTTCCGGCTTGCAATCGTCTGCAGCGCGTTGACCATGTTTGTGCCGGTCACGATCGGATCGATGGTTTCGTGTGGCTTGGCCGCATGACCACCACGCCCCGTGATGACGATCCGGAACTCATCGGTCGCCGCCATGATCGGTCCTTTGCGGATCGCGAACTCGCCAACCGGCATACCCGGGAAATTGTGCATGCCGTAAACTTCATCGATCGGCCAACGGGTCATCAGACCATCATCGATCATGGCTTTTGCACCGGCGCCGCCTTCTTCGGCCGGCTGAAAGATCACAACAACCGTGCCGTCAAAATTGCGGGTTTCTGACAGATACTTTGCAGCGCCCAGAAGCATCGCGGTGTGGCCATCATGACCGCACGCATGCATTTTGCCCGGGACTTTGGAAGCGTAGGGTTTTCCGGTGATTTCCTCGATCGGAAGTGCATCCATGTCTGCGCGCAGTCCGATCGTCTTGCCAGCACCGCCATTCTTGCCCTTGATCACGCCGACAACACCGGTTTTGCCGATGCCAGTGACGACTTCATCCAGACCGAAGCTTTCCAAGAGCTCGGCAACCTTGCCGGACGTGCGGACCGTTTCGTAGAGGATTTCCGGATTTTCGTGAAAGTCGCGGCGCCACGCTGTGATCTCGTCAGCCAGATCTGCGAGACGGTTTACGATGGGCATGAAGAACTCCTTGGAAAAACTTCAGTTATGTAGGGGTGTCCGCAACAGCGCATGTTCTGCAGCCAAAGCGGAAGAGAATGTCAGCCGGTGGAAAATGTCACACATGCGAACGGTTTGGCAAGGATATCCGTGCAGGGACCGGACTTCAGGATTGTTTTTCCGCCACCTTGTAGACGTGTGTGTTCTTTATTTCATTGTCCTCCAGCTGGCCAACAACAAGCACTTGGTAATCCGCCAGCTCCTTGAGCCGTTCCTTCGGCAGATAAGACCGGCCCGGATCACCGACATAAACCTCGATTCCGGCCTCAATCAGCGCGTCCAAGAATGTCATAACCTGATCGGCCATGTGTCGGTCGTAAAACACGTCCCCGCAAAACACGACATCAACATCCGGAACGGAAGACCGGGTGATATCTCCCTCAGCGAACGTTGCAACCACGCCATTCAAGTCCGCATTAATCCGGGACGCCGCGATGGCAAATGGGTCAATGTCGACCCCCTGACAAGTGCCCGCACCTGCCATTTTTGCCGCAATGGCAACAAGACCAGACCCGCACGCAAAATCCAACACGCGCTTCTGATAAACCACTTCAGGATGATCGAGCACATAGCGGGCAAGACCTTGACCTCCGGCCCAGGCAAACGCCCAGAAGGGAGGATCAAGACCAAGCTCGCCAAGCTCCTCTTCGGTTTTTTGCCAAAGATCCATCGCCTCATCTGCAACATGAAGAGAGATCTCTTCCGCATGCGGCACGGGCCGTATCCGGGTTTCTTCCCGGATAAACTTTTCAGGATCGGTAATTCGGGCCAAAAGCGTTTCCAAAAACCGGGTGTCGGATCAGGCTGGCTTGGACATTCCGCCCATTTCGCAGACGATCTTCCATTCCTCTTCCGTGACGGGCTGAACCGACAGACGCATGGAGGTCACCAGGGACATTTTTTCCAAACGCGGCTCCGCCTTTACCTGTGCCAGTGTCACCGGGTTCGGCATGTCGCACACGGCCTTGAAGTCCACGCATTCCCAACGTGGATCATCCGTTGTTGTGTCTGGATGGATCTCGCTGCAGACCTCAACAACACCGACGACTTCCTTGCCGATATTGGAGTGATAGAAGAAGGCTTTATCGCCAATCTCCATGGCGCGCATGTTGTTGCGCGCCTGATAATTGCGAATGCCGTCCCATTGTTCACCGGCATCGCCCTTGGCTTTTTGCTGCTCCCAAGACCACTTGTCCGGTTCGGATTTGATCAACCAGTACTGCACTTATGCATTCTCCGGGTTTTTCACGACCCAATTCCAGGGTCGGATTTCAACGCTCTCAAACAAACCGGCTTTTGCGTACGGGTCTTCCTCGGAGATCGCAAGCGCTTCATCCCGGTTGGCTGCTTCAATCACCACAAGGGACCCGGTCATGTTGCCATCGTCATCCAGAAAAGGTCCAGCTGCCTTCAGGCCATTTCCCATGCCTTTCAAGAAAGCGAGATGTGCTTCGCGGTTATCGAGACGTGTTTGCAGGGCACCAGGTTTGTCGGTGCAGATCAGGGCGTAAAGCATTGACGGTTTCCCATTAGACAGAGTGAGGCTGAACCTAGTGCCCCACCCTCACAAACTCAATGCCGCCGGAGTGCCCAGCGGTACACTGCTACAGCAAAAACAGACGATTCATTCCAATTACGATTGCATCGACGGAAGCCCGGCCGAAGTCCAGAACTCCCGGTCGCAAAACCATCGTTTCTGAAAACTGCTCGACAAGCGGATTGTATAAGTGTTTCTTGGCGCTCCCGGCCATCATCTTTCTGCCAGGCACTTTGAGATTGGATTTTCATGTCTATTGGATTTGTCCGCTCAGCCATTGTGCTGGGCCTTTTGGCCGTGGTTGGTCCCTTTGCCATTGACCTTTACCTGCCGGCCATGCCGCAGATCGTGGCTGATCTGAACACGGACGATGCTGCTGTCCAGTTTACGTTCACCGTGTATTTCATCGCGTTCGGTTTGGCGCAGCTGATCTATGGCCCCCTTGCCGATTGCTATGGCCGCCGCCTGCCCGTGTTTCTCGGGCTTGTCGTCTATATTATCGGGTCCTTGATGTGCGCCTGGGCTGCCGACGTTGACGCCTTGACACTCGGCCGGCTGGTTCAGGCGATTGGAGCAGGCGCGCCTATGGTGATCGTCCGTGCCGTTGTGCGCGATCTGCATACCGGGACCGAAGCAACCCGGCTTATGGCGCTGGTCATGCTGGTCTTCAGCGTCTCGCCGATGCTGGCACCACTGGCTGGCAGTTTACTCATCACGTTTGGCAGCTGGCGGCTGATATTTCTGACCCTTGGCGTTCTGGCTTTCGCATCGATGGTGATGATCTTTTTCCAGCTGCCAGAAACGCTGCCGCCCGAGCGGCGCAGCAAGATTGATGCAACTGCCCTGGTTCGCAGCACGATTTATCTCTTCGGTGACGCCCGCTTTTTGGGACTGACTTTGATTGGCGGATTTGCATTGGCGAGCTTCTTTGTGTTCATTGCCGCCGCACCGCTGGTTTACATGACCCAGTATGAGCTCACACCGACCGGTTTCAGCATCGTCTTTGCCATCAATGCGGTCGGTTTCTTTGCCTCATCGCAATTCGCCGCCCCCTTGGGCGAACGCTACGGCATGACACGCGTCGCCTTTGTGGGTGTGGGCGGTTTCACTGTGGCAACAACCACACTGTTCATCCTGGTCTGGTCGGGAATAGACGGTCTTCCGGTTCTGATGGCACTGCTTTTCGTTGCCAACTCGTTTCTGGGGCAGGTTATTGCTCCTGCGATGGTCATGGCTCTTGAAGACCATGGCGAACATGCCGGGATGGCATCCTCACTCGGCGGCACGCTGCAGATGGTGGCCGGCGGTGTGATGATCGGCCTCTGCACACCGTTTTTTGATCGAACCGCCTTGCCGCTGACGGGGGCGATCACCGCTTGCGCGATCATCACTCTGGCGCTTGCGCTTGTAACATTCCGGCCGGCACACCGTGGAGACGCCCCGGCCGAATAATTTGGTTCAGGTGGCGCTGCCGATCTCGTCCAGCTTTTTCTGCAGGGACAAATTATCGAGCGACGTCAATGGCAAGCTTGTAAAAATCGAAATCCGGTTGCTCAACATCCGGAAAGCCTCGGCAAAAGCCAATTGCTGCTCGGTCTCGTTGCCTTCCACCGCCACAGGATCGGGCACACCCCAATGCGCACTCATCGGCTGCCCAGGCCAAACCGGGCAGCTTTCCTTGGCCGCATTGTCACAGACCGTAAAGACAAAATCCATTTCCGGGGCGTCCGGGGTCGCGAATTCGTCCCAGCTCTTTGAGCGGGCATCTTCAGTTTTGTAATTCATCTTTCCAAGGAGCGCCAAAACTTCCGGCCGCACAGATCCGGAGGGCGTTGAGCCCGCGGAATAGGCCTTGAAACGGCCCTTGCCGTCGCGGTTCAGGATCGCCTCGGCCATAATCGAGCGGGCGGAATTGCCCGTACACAGAAAGAGAACATTGTAGGCTTTATCTGACATTACGAACTTTCCCAATGGTCTACATTTGACGTTGTCTCGGCTTGGCAGGTCACGATTTCCATGACTTGCGCGCATAAATCCGGGTGGCCACCACAACAATCAGCCAGCAGAAACGTCAGAAGATCGCGCGTCCGGTCCATATTCGCGAAATAGCGGATGCTGCGGCCTTCCCGTTCGTTCTTCACGAGCCCTGCCTGAAGCAGAACGCTGAGATTCGCGGACATGGTGTTTTGCCGGACACCCAAAACCTCTCCAATTTCTCCCGAGCTCATCCCGTCCGGCCCGGCCTTGATCAAAAGACGGAAGACGTCCAATCGTGTTTTCTGACTAAGAGCGCCGAAGGCCGCTAATGCGAAATTTATATCCATAAATCATGATATATTGATTTATTGGCGATTGGCAAGGCGTTTTGCAGGCTTGTTCGCCCCTGTCCCGGCAGCCCGATGTCGGAAAAATCGCTTGAGTAGATTGAAAAGAACTGATCCTCTCTCCGCATCGAGATCAATTCCATCGAACAGTCAAAGCGTTGATACCAAACGCATTGCTTCGACAGCAAAAACAAACAGTCGAAAGAAGCGCCGATGTCAGAAGCAGATTTTGCCGTGACAGAATATGAGGATCGTGCTGATCGGGCTCAGCGCTTGATGCATGAACAGGGTCTCGAAGCGCTTTTGTTCACGACCGAGGCCGAGATCAGGTATTTTACAGGGTTTCGCACGCTCTTCTGGCAAAGCCCGGCGCGGCCCTGGTTCTGTATACTTCCCCGAACCGGCAAACCCATCGCAGTCATCCCGCAAATCGGCGCGCATTTGATGGCCAGCACTTGGGTTGATGATATCCGGACATTTGCAGCGCCCCACCCCACAGATGAGGGGGTCAGTCTCTTATGCAATGCGCTCAAACCCTACGCGGTGGTCGGGATGCCGATGGGCCGCGAGAGTTCCCTGCGCATGCCGCTCATGGATTTCGAACGGATCAAGGCAAACCTTCACGGTAGCGAAATCCGGAACGCCAGCGCGCTTGTCCAGTCGGTCCGCCATATCAAGTCGGAAGCAGAAATCGCGATACACCGCGAAATCTGTCAGATTGCCTCGCGCAGTTTTGAAAATGCCTCCCACCTATTCCATGAAGGCCAAAGCCTGACGAGCGCCTTTCGAAGGTTCAAGATTGATCTTCTGGAGCAGGGTGCAGACGATGTCCCGTATCTTGTCGGCGGCGCCGGTCCGGGCGGGTATGGCGATGTGATTTCACCGCCCACCGATGCACCACTTAATGCAGGTGATGTGCTCATGCTCGACACGGGCGCGGTTAAAAACGGCTATTTTTGCGACTTTGACAGGAATTATGCGATCGGCCATGCCAGCAATGCTGTCCGACAGGCCCATCGCAAACTTGTCGAAGCAGTGCATGCCGCGGCCGCCATTGCCCGGCCGGACAAGACTTGCGCGGATCTTTTCAATGCCATGACCGATGTGCTTGGACAAACAGACGGAGATGTCGGCCGAATGGGGCATGGCCTCGGCATTCAGCTGACGGAAACGCCATCGCTCACTGTATTCGACACAACGGTCCTTCAGGAGCGTATGGTTCTGACCCTGGAACCGGGCCTTGATCTTGGTGACGGCAAGATGATGGTACACGAGGAAAACATCGTCATCCGGGATGGTGCGCCGGAATTCCTGAGCACCCCGGCAGACCCGGAAATTCCGGTCATTCAATAACAAGAGCGATACCATGGACCTCAATTTCCAAACAGACAACGGCCTTGCCCACAAAGCCGCCCTTGGGCTGATCGTTCTGCAGGCGGACGAGACGATCGAAAACGAATTCCGGCCCCTGTTCGACATCGACGGCGTGTCCTTAAATCACACCCGCATCGAAAGCGCCCCGGAAGTCACCTCCGAAACCCTGATGCGGATGAAAGCGCAACTGACAGGGACTGCTGCCCTTCTCCCGAACGCCCGGGCGCTGGATATTATTGGCTATGCCTGCACTTCGGCGTCGACCGTTATTGGCTCGGAAGAAGTTGCCAAAGCCGTTCAAAAGGCTCATCCAACCGCCAAAGTAACCAACCCGGCTGCAGCTGTGCTGGCCGCGCTTGAGCACTTGAACGCAAAAAAGATCGGAGTGGTCACGCCCTATATCGCCGAAGTTTCCGAAGCGGTTGTTTCTCTGCTTAAAGACAGTGGTCTTACTGTTATGAAGCTGGGCTCGTTTGGCCAATCCGAAGAAGCCGTGGTGGCCCGGATTTCACCAGCCTCGACGATGGATGCCATTTGTAGGGTCGGAAAGGACCAGGACGTGGATGCCGTATTCGCCTCTTGCACCAATCTACGGACCTTCCCGGTGATCGAGGCCTGCGAAGCAAAACTCGGCAAACCGGTCATCAGTTCCAACTCGGCGCTTGCCTGGCACATGATGGAGTTGGCCGGGATTGAAACCAAAGGGCGCGGACCGGGCCGGCTGTTCGAATAACACCTAATCAACCTTGAATCCCAAGAATAAAAAATGCCACCATTTGGCGAGCGAGGCGCTCGAGCCAAACACTCTGCATTGCAGTCTCAGGAGGCGGGAAAGTGGACTATGTGGCAGGTTTCATTTTAGGTCGCTTTCTGGATCCAGATCGCACAAATTGGCAAGCCACTGGGCCAAGACCAATTTCATGGGCAATGTGGTACCCGGCGGATCTGGACTCACCCACCGAAGAACAATTAGGCGGCGCCAAAGACAGACCTTATCTATCCAACGGTCCGGTAAGCCTGAACGCCGCCATAAGTGGTCGACAAAGCACTTACCCGCTCATTGTCATGTCACACGGCACAGGTGGGTCCGCTCTTGGCATGGGATGGTTTGGCCGGCGCTTGGCTGAAAAAGGTTACATCGTCGTTGGAGCGAACCATCATGGGAACACAGCGATTGAGCCCTATCAGCCGGAGGGGTTTCTATGCGCGTGGGAACGCAGCCGGGATCTTTCCACACTCTTGGATAAATTTGTCAGAGACCCAAAGTACGGCGGTCACATTGATCAGAAACGCATTTTCGCGGCTGGTTTTTCTTTGGGCGGGCACACCGTGATCGCGAGTGCCGGCGCAGTTTACGCCAAAGATCAGTTCCTCGCATGGCTTGCAGATCAACCCGGCGTAAACGGGCCGCGCGAATTTCCGGATTTGGGCGACCACGTGGAGCGGCTGACGGAAAACTCTGAGCCATTCCGGACATCTATGACCCGCCATGGGCACTCCTATCATGATCCCCGGATCAAAGCCGTTTTCGCAATGGCTCCCGCGCCGACGGTTCGCGGGTTCACCACGGACAGTCTAGCCGAAATCACAGTGCCGATTTACATCCAGACCGGAGCCGCCGATCAGGAATGCCCAGTCGAGAGTTGCACAAATTGGCTGGGCGCGAAAAACCCGTCTTTCCAGATTGAAATTCTGGATGGCGACATTGGACATTATGTCTTTTTGAGTGAGCCCACCAAATACGCCATCGAGGATGTTCCCGAAATTGCGATCGATCCCGCGGGCATTAACCGCCGAACCATCCATCAACATGCCGCTGACACCGCCGATCGTTTCTTCTCTGCAACGGTGTGAGATTTCCGGTAGTTCCGGTGCGCTTTGCGTATTGACTCTCAAGGTTTTCCGGGCAAAAAGAGCGCCGTCTCGAATTTTGTCGAATGTGAGTTTCCGATGACCCGGCTGAAAGCCGACATTCTGGATATAATGTCTGAAGCCCTTGCCAGCGTGACCTTCATGCGCGGCGGGACGATGACGCCTGACAAAACCACATTCAAGCACACGACAAAAACTACCAAGACCACCGCTTAAGGTGCCGCTCATCCCGCCTCCCCGGGGATGGGAGGCGCCAGGAAGCTGGCATGCCTGATGACCTGGGCAGCTGGTGAAGCGGGGAGACGGACAAGGACAGTCACATGGGTTTCAAGATCGCAATTGCTGGGGCAACCGGAAACGTTGGCCGGGAGATGCTCGATATTCTCGCAGAGCGCGGCTTTCCGGCGGACGAAGTCGTCGCGCTGGCCTCCCGCCGCTCCCAAGGTACGGATATTTCTTTCGGCGACAAAATGCTGAAGGTCCAGGCGATGGAGAATTACGATTTCTCCGATACCGACATCTGCCTGATGTCCGCTGGCGGTACCATTTCCAAGGAATGGTCTCCGAGGATTGGCGCGAAGGGCTGCGTTGTGATCGACAATTCGTCCGCCTGGCGCTACGACGCGGACGTGCCATTGATCGTTCCTGAAGTGAATGCCGATGCCATCACCGGTTTCACCAAGAAGAACATCATCGCCAACCCGAACTGCTCCACCGCACAGCTCGTCGTTGCGCTGAAGCCGCTGCACGATCATGCCAAGATCAAGCGCGTGGTCGTTTCCACCTACCAATCGGTTTCCGGCGGTGGCAAGGACGCCATGGAAGAGCTGTTCAACCAGACCCGCGCCGTTTTTGTAAACGATCCGATAGAGCCGGAAAAGTTCACCAAGCGGATCGCGTTCAACGTCATTCCGCACATCGATGTCTTCATGGAAGACGGCTACACCAAGGAAGAATGGAAGGTGCTGGCCGAAACCAAGAAGATGCTTGATCCGGCCATCAAGGTGACCTGCACCGCGGTACGCGTCCCAGTCTTCATTGGCCACTCCGAAAGCGTCAACATCGAGTTCGAAAACGAGATCACGGCGGAAGAAGCCCGCAGCATTCTGCGCGAAGCCCCAGGTTGCCTGGTCATCGACAAGCACGAAGACGGCGGCTACATCACGCCGTATGAATCTGCCGGTGAAGATGCGACTTACATCTCCCGCATCCGCGAAGACGCAACCATTGAGAACGGCCTCAACATGTGGGTTGTCTCCGACAACCTGCGCAAGGGCGCAGCGCTCAACACGGTGCAGATCGCCGAGGTTCTGGTGAACCGAGGCCTGATCACTCCGAAAAAGGCAGCAGCCTGATCCTTATCAAGCGGGCGCCCTCCGGCGCCCGTTTTTTCTTCTCTTCCCAGATATTATTGAGACAAGGAGCCCGGCGCCATGCCCGAGGCTTTTTCCGGTTCTTTTCAGGAATTCCTGACAACCACACCCGATGCCCGATTTACCGACTGGCTTGCCGCCCGCGCCGAACCGCACTGGAGCGCCGCCACCGGTCATGCCTTCACGAAGGCCATCGGCGACGGCAGCATGCCGGATGACGCCTATGCCCGGTATCTGATTGAAGACTATACCTTCATCACCGATCTGGCTTCGACTCTCGGGTATCTTGTTGCCAAAGCGCCCTCCATGCGTTCCAAGGCCCGGTTGTCGGGTTTTCTGGCTTTGCTGACATCGGAGGAAAACGACTATTTCCTGCGCTCGTTTGAGGCGCTTGGCGTATCTCCTTCCGTCTATGAAACAGCCGCTCAGGGTCCAGTCACACGGGCTTTTGCTGATCTTTTGCTGACCTCCTCCGGCAAAGGCACATATGCCGAGGGCCTGGCCTGCCTCCTGTGCGCCGAGTGGTGCTATCTGACCTGGGGTTTGCGCGAAGCACAAAAGCCACGCCCGCAACACTTCTATCTCGCCGAATGGATCGATTTGCATGCGGTCGAGGGTTTTGTGAGTTTCGTCAACTGGATCCGCGAAGAGATGGATGCCGTTGGCAGCGCGCTTGGCGCAGATGAACAGGAGCGGCTGGCGGTGATCTTTACCCGCATGAGTATGCTTGAAACCGCATTTTTTGACGCGGCCTGGACCGGCGAAGCGGCTCTTCCGACTGATCTTGCTGCGCGGTCTTAAAGAGAATGTTCGTCTATGAAGCTGCTGCTCTTGGTGCCGCCGCCCTTTGGGCGCTGACCGGCTTGATATCGGCTGGGCCAGCGCAGCATTTAGGTGCGATTGCCTTTAATTGCACCCGCATGGTGCTCGTCGCACTGATGCTGATTGCCTGGGTGGCGCTCACCACCGGTTGGGGATCGATCAGCACCGACCATGTCGTCCCTCTGATGTTCTCCGGCGTCATCGGGATCTTCATGGGCGACACGGCGCTTTTCCTGACGCTGAACCGCATGGGCCCGCGCCGCACAGCGATGCTGTTTTCGCTGAATGCGCCGATGTCGGCAATCCTCGGCTGGCTGCTCTTGAACGAAGACCTAACGGTCACACAGATCCTCGGAATTCTCATCACCTTCAGCGGCGTGCTGCTGGCCATCCGCTTCGGTAAACGCAAATCCCAGCTGCACCAGTGGGAAAGCATTCGCGGGCCGCTTTGGGCTGGCGTCTTTCTGGGACTGGCCGCTGCCCTGTCGCAGTCGATCGGCTCGCTGATCGCCCGGCCCGTGATGGAAACCGGTGCCGATCCGGTCGCCGCCTCCAGCCTTCGCGTCGGCATGGCTGCGCTCTGCCTTCTGGCATTAACCCGCCTTCCGGTCTCATGGGTGAAACCGGCAGGCCGGTTCACGCCATCCCTCGTTGGCCTGATCGCGCTTTCCGGTTTTCTCGGCATGGGCGTCGGCATGACGCTCATCCTGTTCGCGCTGTCCGGAGGTGAAGTCGGCATCATCGCAACCCTCTCCGCCACCACCCCAGCCCTCATGCTCCCGATGCTCTGGTGGCGGACCAAAGAAATTCCGGCCCTTGGCGCCTGGGCCGGTGCCGGTCTGGTTGTTGTGGGAAGCGGATTGCTGTTTGCGAGTTAGCCGGAAACATCCAGCTGTAACAAATCCGGCATGAACGGCAGATCTGTTTTGCCGATGTCGATCCCGGCCTGCATATAGAGCGTCGACAGCTGGCCCCGGTGATGGGTCTGGTGATTGAACATGTGTGTCAGGCACAACCAGCGCGGCCGGATCCGGGTCTGACCGTCACTGCGGCTGGTCCATTCCAAGGTCCCGGCCAGCCATTCGGATGTCAGTCCACCGGCAAACTCTTCAATGTCGGCGCAGATCTCGAAATGCGCGGCCTTGAGGCCATCATAATCCTCAAAGATATCAACGCCCATGCCGCCGACCTCGTAATCACGGCCCGTGAAGTGGCGCATCCAAGCGCGATCGCCGAAAAGCAGATGATTGAGCGTGGAATGAACGGATTTGAAGAAAGCCCCGCGGTCCTCTCTGCGATCCGCATCGCTCATCTTGTCCGCGGCCACATAGGCTTTTTCCGTCATCCAGGTGTTGTACTTGGCAAGACGCTGGTAAATCGCAATTTCAGTTGTCATGGGAAGGCCTTGGAACAGGTATCGGAATTGGAACCGCTTGATGCCAAAAAACAGCTCAGCCGGCTAGGCCCATTCAAGCAACCCGTCCTATTCAGCGGCGACCGTCGGGATCGGCATGGCTTCCGGGCCGTCTGCGGTTTCAAAACGCTCTGTGATCGGATCCATCACCCGCAGTTCCGCAGACCCGATGTCGAACCAGGCGCCATGCAGTTTCAACTCCCCTGCCTCAACAGCCTCTTTGACGAATGGGAAGGTCATCAAGTTCTTAAGGGATTGCCGTACGCCAGCATATTCCATGGCCAGCTGCGGGTCTTCGATCTTGTCGACCGGCATACATGCCATTGAAATCGCTGCAGGCTCCAGAAGCTTGATCCAGCGTCCAATGAACCCCTTCTGCGCGTGGTCCTGATTGGCGCTTTCGCGGAAGGCTTGGATGCCTCCGCACTTGCAGTGGCCCATGACCACGATGTGCTTCACGTGAAGACCGGTCACGCCATATTCAATCGCCGCACTTGTGCCGTGCTGACCTTCGGTGGCCTCGAACGGCGGCACGAGATTGGCAACATTGCGGACAACAAACAACTCACCCGGACCTGCGCCGAAGATGCCTTCCGGGGTCACACGGCTGTCGCAGCAAGACACCACCATGACTTCCGGCGTTTGCCCGTAAATCGCAAGATGTTCCTGGATTTCCTTATGGCGCACGAAACCCTTGTGCAGATAACGGCTGTATCCGTTGAGCAATTCGGATGGGAAAGCCATCGCCGTGATCTCCTGAGCATTGGCGCACGCAGTGCAGTCCAACAGTTTTACGGGATCACTCAAGCGCGCCCAATCAGGGGAAGTACGTACACGCCCTCAGCAAAAGTGGCTAAAAGTCTGGAGTGCTGGGACCTTAGAAGCGCTCGGCGCGCAGGACCTGACAATCGGACACGCAGACGACGCCGATGTGGCGTTCAACCACGCCAAATGCAGCTTCCAGGAGCTCATCCAGGCGTTCCGGACGGATAATGCAAATGATGGAGACCATGCCGCCGGCGCGGGACACCTGACCCTCGCGGCTCCACCGGCCAGACCGGCCACTACCGCCCAAAACCGGCAAAATTGTGTAGCCGGTGACCCCGGCCCGGTCGAGCGCGTTGGTCAAACGCGTTTCCATCGGCGCTTCGATCGTGATCTCGACCCGCTTGGCCTGTTTCATTTCCATGGCTTATCCCCCCACTGCCTGTGCGACACTTAAGTACAGCGGTATGCCAAGTGTCAGGTTGAATGGAAAGGTTATTCCAAGCGACATGGTGAGATAAATAGACGGATTGGCCTCGGGCAAGGCCACACGCATGGCTGCAGGCACCGCGATATAGGAAGCAGACGCGCTCAAGGTCATCAAGAGGACTGCCCCGCCGGTCGACAGACCGATCAGGCTGGCGGCGATCAATCCGGCCGCCGATCCCAGCACCGGCATCAGGATGCCGAAGCTGATCAGGCCCGGCCGCAATTGGTGGGCGCTCGCCCGCAAACCACGGCCCGCAACAAGCCCCATGTCGAGAAGGAACAGGCAGAGCACGCCTTTGAACGGCGAAACAATGAAACTTTCGATCTCCTTGAGGCCGTCTTCGCCGGTCAGGAAGCCGATCAGGAACGACCCGACCAATAGCACAATGGAGCCGTTGAGCAAGATCTCGCGCCACAGGCCCTGCGTATCCTGTTCACGTTCCTTGGCTTCCGCGCTTGAAGAGAACCGCGCAACGATCCAGAGCGCGGACAAAATGGCCGGCGCTTCCATCACAGCAGCAACAGCCACAAGATAGCCTTCACTAGCAATGCCCTGGCTCTGCAGAACGGACGTTGCCGCGACAAATGTAACAATCGAGATTGAGCCGTAGTGGCCAGCGACAGCAGCCGCATCCACCGTGCTCAACCGTGTCATGCCACGCAGAAGAGCGAACGCCAGGAACGGCAGCGCGAAGGACAGGATCAGACCAGCGATCAGGGACAGGATCAGGGTCGCATCAATCCCGTGCGCACTGACGCTCACCCCGCCCTTGAAGCCAATCGCAAAGAGCAGATAGATCGACAGGGATTTGGCGGCCGCTTCCGGGATCGTCAGGTCGGAGCGGACGAATGCCGCTCCCAAACCAAGCGCAAAAAACAAGATGATAGGCGACAAAAGGTTTTGCGCCGCCAATCCAAGAATTGTTTCGATCACCTCTGGCCGCCCCTGCTTGATCTGATTTTCGCGAGCCAACCGGCACGCTCAAAATACGTAGGATCACCTACGCCGCGCGGTATGAGACGTTTCCCGGCGGATTTCAAGGAAAAATAGCCCTGATTGCACCCGATTGACTAAGCCTTACGCAGCTCAAGTCGCGACATTTACCGCGTGCGGTGGCTCTTCACCGTCCGGGTGATCTTCATAGGCATGCCTGACATTTTGCGGCGGCACTTTGTCGACCGGTCCGGGCAACGGATGCACCGGGCCGTGGTCAACACCCGGTTCAAGGACTTCAAGAGCGGCAGCCTTGTAAGCGGCAATCCCGTCCAGCACGTGGTCTACAGAGTGATGTTCATCAATCACAACAGCCGGGTCTTCGTTCGAAGGTCCGGTGTCGTGGTCCTGGCGCTCTGCGGTACGCTTTTGTTCGCGGCCATATCCGGTGCCATCACCGTCCCGGTCCGCTGGATACTCTGTCGCATGCGCCACGACCTGGGCCGCAATGGGCCTTTCAATCGTCGTCGCCATTTCGGCCTCCTGGCCATCAGAGAGAGTTCGCCTTCTGGCAAACCTTCTTTGATTTTCACAACAAAGAGTTAACGAATCTTTACGGTATGTTAACCCGTTGTTCCAGAAGCAGCAAATCAGACAGGACCGGTTATTACGACCTAAGCAGCCTTTTCTGCGGCACCACCAACGATCTTGACGACATCCGCCATGATATCCGTCAGCTGGAAGTCCTTGGGCGTATAGACCGCAGCAATTCCCATGGCTTTCAGTTGCGCAGCATCTTCATCTGGGATGATGCCGCCGACGACAACAGGAATGTCATCCGCACCCGAGCTTCTCAGGAGATCCATGACATCGCGCACCAGCGCCAAATGGGATCCAGAAAGAATGGAGAGGCCAATGACGTGAACATCTTCTTCGACCGCCGCATTGACGATCTGGGCCGGGGTCAGGCGAATGCCCTCATAAACGACCTCCATGCCGCAATCCCGCGCCCGCACGGCAATCTGTTCCGCGCCGTTGGAATGTCCGTCCAGCCCCGGCTTTCCAACGAGGAACTTGAGACGCCGGCCGAGTTTTTCTGACGCAGCTTCCACATCCGCCCGCACGGCGGCCAGATCACCAGCGTCGTCGCTGACGGATTGACCAACACCCGTCGGAGCCCGGTACTCACCGAAGACCTCCCGCAAGGTGCGCCCCCATTCCCCGGTCGTCACACCAGCTTTAGCCGCAGCAATGGACGGTTCCATGATATTCCGGCCTTCCTGGGCTGCCGCTCGCAGTTCGGAAATGGCCGCATCAACGGCCGCCTGCTCGCGGGCCTCGCGCCAGGCTTTGACTTTCTCGATGGCCTCGCCCTCGACATGCTCAGGCACTGTCAGAATGCCGCCGTCTTCGCCAGCTGCCAGTGGGGACGGCTCTGTCTCGGTCCACTTGTTGACCCCAACCACAACCTGATCACCGCTTTCAATCCCGGCAAGGCGCGCCGAATTGGCCTCGACAAGCTTGCGCTTCATGTAGCTGGATTCAACGGCCGCAACTGCCCCGCCCATCGCGTCAATGCGCGCGAGTTCTTCGCGGGCTTCGGCTTTCAGCTCCTCCACTTTGCGGGTGATTTCCGCAGACCCGTCGAAGATGTCCGCATACTCCAGAAGGTCGGTCTCATAGGCGAGGATCTGCTGCATTCTGAGCGACCATTGCTGATCGAACGGACGCGGCAGGCCCAGCGCCTCGTTCCAGGCCGGAAGCTGGACAGCGCGAGCCCTTGCGTTCTTGGACAAAACCACGGCCAGCATTTCAACAAGAATGCGGTAGACGTTGTTTTCCGGCTGCGGCTCCGTCAGGCCAAGGGAGTTTACCTGAACGCCATAACGGAAGCGGCGGTAGCGCTCATCTTCCACGCCGTAGCGCTCGCGGCAAATCTCGTCCCAAAGCTCTGTGAAAGCGCGCATCTTGCACATTTCAGTGACGAAACGCATGCCTGCATTCACGAAGAAGGAGATCCGGCCAACCGCCTTCGGGAAATCTTCCTCCGGTATCGCTCCACTTGCCTTCATGCTGTCGAGAATGGCCACTGCGGTCGCAAGTGCAAAGGACAATTCCTGGACCGGCGTCGCGCCTGCTTCCTGCAAATGGTAGGAGCAGACATTCATCGGGTTCCACTTCGGCATGTTGGAATAGGTCCACGAAATGACATCCGTCGTCAGACTCAGCGAAGGTGCCGGCGGGAACACATAAGTGCCGCGGGAAAGGTATTCCTTTATGATGTCGTTCTGTGTTGTGCCGGAGAGCAGCTTGCGGTCTGCGCCCTGTTCATCAGCTGCTGCTATATAAAGAGACAATAGCCACGGCGCGGTTGCGTTGATCGTCATGGACGTGTTCATGCGCTCCAGCGGGATCTCATGGAAGAGTGTCCGCATATCGCCGAGATGTGCAACCGGCACACCGACCTTTCCCACTTCACCGCGCGCCAAAAGATCATCCGGATCATAACCGGTTTGTGTGGGCAAATCGAAAGCCACGGACAGTCCGGTCTGCCCCTTGGCCAAATTCCCTCGGTACAACTTGTTGGATTCGGCGGCTGTGGAATGCCCCGCATAGGTGCGGAAGATCCAAGGACGGTCCCGCTCTACCTTGCCATCGCCTGCTGCGCTCATGCCGCTTCTCCTCCTAAGGCCTTATTTTGCCAGTCTTCTTTTCCCTGTAGCACCTGATTTACCGGTCTATCTCCCAAGACCAACAGTGTGCCGGAGTTTGCGCGCGCGCGAAACCCTTCTCTTGCAATGCAAAATACGACTGGCCAAAAAACGCAAGTTAAGCAATAGTCGTATAGATACGTATCTATTTTTGAACAATAGTTGCGCAAATTGGGGTTTTGCCCCGATAGAGCCTTTTGCACATGCGAAAGAAAATCGCGCCAAAGACAGCCCTGGGAGGGGAGAGTGACAGCAACAGCGCAAGCCAATGACAACCAAACGCGGGGAGACGCTCCGTTGAAAGATCTCTACGAAATCGGTGAAATCCCGCCGCTCGGTCACGTTCCTAAAAACATGTATGCGTGGGCAATCCGCCGGGAACGTCACGGCGCTCCGGAAGACGCGATGAAGCTTGAGGTCGTGCCGACCTGGGAACTGGACAGCCATGAGGTTCTGGTTCTCGTGATGGCCGCCGGTGTCAACTACAACGGCATTTGGGCCGGCCTTGGCGAGCCGATCAGCCCGTTCGACGGCCACGGCGCGCCGTTCCACATCGCCGGGTCAGATGCATCCGGGATCGTTTGGGCCGTTGGTGACAAGGTCAAACGCTGGAAAGTCGGCGATGAGGTCGTTATCCACTGTAATCAGGACGACGGCGACGACGAAGATTGCAACGGCGGCGACCCGATGTACTCCAATTCCCAGCGCATTTGGGGCTATGAGACCCCGGACGGGTCCTTCTCCCAGTTCACACGGGTTCAGGCGCAGCAGCTGATGCCGCGTCCGAAACACCAGACTTGGGAAGAAAGCGCCTGTTACACGCTGACCCTTGCAACGGCTTACCGGATGCTCTTCGGTCACCACCCGCACGAACTGAAGCCGGGCCAGAACGTTCTGGTTTGGGGCGCTTCTGGCGGACTTGGGTCCTATGCGATCCAGCTGATCACGGCAGCGGGCGCCAACGCCATTGGTGTCATTTCAGACGAAGACAAGCGTGACTTCGTCATGGATCTGGGTGCAAAAGGCGTCCTGAACCGCAAGGACTTCAATTGCTGGGGCCAGCTGCCGAAGGTCGGCTCACCGGAATACGCCGACTGGTTCAAGGAAGTGCGCAAGTTCGGCAAGGCGATCTGGGACATCACCGGCAAAGGCAACAACGTCGATATCGTCTTTGAGCACCCGGGCGAAGCGACGTTCCCTGTCTCAACGTTCGTCTGTAAAAAGGGCGGCATGGTCGTGATCTGTGCCGGTACGTCAGGCTTCAACTGCACCTTCGATGTCCGCTACATGTGGATGCACCAAAAGCGCCTGCAAGGCTCGCACTTTGCGCATCTGAAGCAGGCATCGGCCGCCAACAAGCTCATGATTGAACGCCGGATCGATCCTTACATGTCTGAAGTGTTTCCGTGGGATCAGATCCCGCAAGCGCACACCAAGATGTGGAAGAACGAACACGCCCCCGGCAACATGTCCGTCCTTGTTTGTGCGCCGACCACGGGCCTGCGGACCCTTGAAGATGTGATTGAAGCTGGAAAACGCTAAATCAACCATTCTCCCCGAAGGCTTAGAGCCTGATGCAGCCTGCCAGCCCGATGTTCGGGCTGGCTTTTTTGTTGGCCGGCACCGTCAGACTTTCGCCATCTGTGGGCAGCCCTCTCAGCATTCCTCACATGGCTTGTCGAACCAGTCCCAATTCTGCTGCTATTCGCCGACATTGTTCCTGCATCGAATCACGATGCACTCCAGATACAGGCGCTTATTGAACATGCGTGCGACAGCCCGGCGATCCCTCTCCAGACTCATGTTGATCCCTATCGGGCTTGCGGCCTTGGGGCTGTCCGCCTGCATGGGCGATCGCCTGCAGACGCCGCCGTTTTATCAGGATCTGGCAAAAACGGATGGACAGGTTGATCCGGCAACAGCCGCCCAGATGATCTCGCAATACCGGATCAACAACGGTTTACCGGCCGTCACGCCCGACCCGCGATTGACCTCCATTGCGCAGACCCAAGCCAACGCCATGGCATCCGCCGGAACGGTTCAGGCATCGCTTGCGTCCAATCTGCAACTGGAAACCCGCATGGCCGCGATCGGGGAGCCAAAAACCGCGGCATCTGAAAATGTGAGTGCCGGTTATCGCACCTTTGCGGAAGCCTTTTCCGGATGGCGGGAATCTCCGAAACACAACGAGGTGCTTCTCGCAAACTCCGCCACCCGCCTTGGCATCGCGACAGCCTATTCCGCTAATGCCAAGCACAAGGTCTTCTGGTCACTTGTCCTGGCAGCTCCGGCTCCAACTCAATAAACCCAATCAGGAACGCCTGGAACCACGCGGTGGCTGCATAGGCTGGTGCGGCCGAGGCGGTCTGACCTGGGCCTGCGGCGGGCGATCCGGAAGTATTGGTGCGACAGCACGCGGCGGTCTCGGCTGATAATAAGGACCACGCGGGCCGCGGGGCGGCGGGGCATAAACGCGCGGGCGCACCGGCCGATTATAGATGGTCACGTTTCGGTTTATGATCGGCACGCCGATATAAACGCCCGCACTTGGAATAGGCTGGCGGTAGTAACTGCCACGCGTTCCGTAGACCAGATAGCTTCCCGAAACCCATCCGGACATGTTCCCGTAGCTCGCATCACACCAGCCATATCCGGCGGTACATCCCGAAATCTGGACTGCCGCGCCTTGCGGCAGGGTTGTTATGACAGGATAGCTGGTTCCGGGTCCGGCCCGCATATTCAGCCCGCTTGTGGTGTAGGCGACTGATGCATTTGCTTGGGACATGGCTGGCTGCGCAAGAAACCCTGCGGCCATCATCGCCAATGCTGCTTGCTTCAACATGATCTTCTCTCCAAAAACTACCCATGACACGGCAGTGATGTGGAGATTTAAGATGGCCCAATTGCAACAGAGCCATTCATCTACGGTTCATGTCGCAAATCCAGCGCAGTTTTCTGAAAGACCCACAAGTACTTAATGATATTATTAAATATAATACAGACAGTAATGAAACGATATCTTCCGATATACGTTTGAAACCACTCAGAAGAACGGCTTGGTGCGGGAGGATGGCAGTCACTGCCAACGAAAGCGCCCGCAAAAAAACGGGCGCTCCTTCCTTTTCCGGATCGATCGTCGGGTCAGTACCGGCGGTAGCCGGGCAGCGGCTGAACCCTTACCGGACCGCGTCCATAGACCGGGTAGTTCTGCTGATAACGCGGCACACCCACGTAAATTCCGGACCGCGGGATCGACTGGCCATAATACCGGCCCTGAACGCCATAGCTGAGATATTTCCCCGAGACCCAACCTTTAACCGTGGTGAAGGCCGCATCACACCACTGAAAGTCCGCGGTACAGCCGAACACGGTGACCCCGGCGCCCTGAGGCAAGGTTGTCAGAACCGGATAGTTGGTTCCCGGCCCAGCGCGCATGTTCAAATTGGCCGTGGTGTAGGCGATTGCCGGGCCGCCGGACTGGGCGAGAGCCGGTGTTATTGTCAGGACCGCAGCGGCCAGAGCCATCGCAAAGCGGTTCAACATCCTCAAAACTCCTGTTTATCTGCCCAGACATCGACCATGTGAGCCGATAACGTGGCGAAAGTATAGCACCCTCAAGCGTTTCCGCCTTCAGACGGTATCATGTTCGCCCTTGATTTCGGTCAGAAGACCAGACTTCATAGAGCCTTATCCTCAGGGGGGCTCAAAACGTGATCGATTCTATTCTAAAAGCCTGCGCACGCCGGACATTTCAGGGCGCATGTATAGCGGCGGTTTTGGCAGCGGGCACGCTGCCGTCCAGTGCCTTCGATTCGCATGCGGGCTATTATTATCCAGCTCCTCAGACAAGTGAGCCCTACATTTCAAACGTTGAAACAGCCCTTGATGCAAACAAGCGTTCAAGAGCAGCCTTTGTGATCGGGCTTGCCGCTCAGCAGTCGAAACAAGCTTATGCCCCCGGCTACCACCTGTTCGCCAAGGGCGCGGAGCTGGAAAAACTGATCATTGTCGCCACAGGCGACGGTCAGTACGACACGCTCTACCGGATGCGTGCCCTTTTGGCGTCACTGACCTCCATGGCCAGGGGCACCGAACTCTTTGCCCGCACCGACCAGCCGCAGGAATTGAACTTCCTCGATTTCTGCAAACTAATCGGCTTCAAGCAAGTCACCGTCAGCAACGGCAAGGATGTCACCCACCAGATCAAGGTGAACTGATCCAGCCGCCCCGGACCGGACCAGGGTCAGGACCTAGCGCTTCAGCTCGCCGTTCAGCCAATCCCGAAATTGCGACTTCGTACCGAAGAAAGCATTGCGGTCGACATCACCCTTGATGCCCGGAATCCGGCCTTCTGCGGTGTATTGCCAGAACACCCAGTCGTCCCGCTGTTCGTAGATGTTGTTCGGATAGGTCGCCACTGAGCGCAGCCAGAAGTGTTCGTCCAGGAAAGCCCCCACAAGGCGATCCCGGTGAAAGTCCACGGAAGAATAGATCACCGGCCGCTTGCCATAGTGGCGCTCCATCTCGTCCAGAAAGAGCTTCATGTCCGGAAGGATCCGCTCCCGAGGCGGACGCGTCGTACAGGTCTTGGAGTGCGCGTTCCACTCCATATCCAGAACCAGCGGCAAAGCCTGCGGATCGACCGGAACAACTTCCTTGACCCACGAGATCTGTTCCTCGACCGGACGGCAGAAGTAATAGAAGTGATAAGCCCCGCGCCGCACGCCGGCTTTCCGGGCCCCAATCCAGTTGTCGACAAACCGGGGATCGGCGTGGTCCCCACCTTCGGTGGCCTTGATCCAGGCAAAGGCAACGCCGGACTGGCGGACCCGGTCCCAATCAATATCCCCCTGCCATCTTGAGATATCGATCCCGTGAACCGCAAAGTCCTCCGGTGTCGGATCTGGAAAATCATAGGCAGAACACGCGCTCAAAAACGCGAAACCGACCAAAGAACAAACCGTTTTGATCATTGCGAGCACAGCAACCTCGGCAGGGTTAAGAAATGGTTTTTTCGACCGCTAAAATGCAATGGAGTTCCTAACGGAACGTGGACGAAACTCGAATTTCCAAGCAAAATTACGTAGACACCTTCACGATCATCTGACTACGGCTGAAATGCGGCGGATCAAAGTCGGCAGAAGGGCTATCAAACTGCATATCCATGCAAGGTTCCCTTCGCTCTTTCGGACATAGGGGACCGTTTCCTTTGTCAGGAGAGATGATGGTATCGGGTTGACCAGGCGGAGACTATTGTTGACGATCCCGCCGCTGCACGATACGCGGCTCCATCCAAACTCTCATTCAAGGCTGATCAGCCCAAGGATCCTCATGACAAACCGGCTCAAACTCGTCACCTGGAACATCAATTCCGTGCGTCTGCGCATGCCGATTGTCGAACAATTGATCGAGGAAGTCGCACCGGACGTCATTTGCCTGCAGGAAACCAAATGTCCGGACGCAAATTTTCCGGAAAAAGCCTTCCGCGCGGCCGGCTATGAGCACATGGCGATCAATGGCCAGAAGGGCTACCACGGGGTCGCGACCCTCTCGAAGCTGCCGCTCAGCAATGTCGAGAAGCGGGATTTCTGCAATGTTGGCGACAGCCGGCATGTGGCAGTCGATGTGCCGTTCAACGGGACAGCCTTGAGGGTTCACAATTTCTATGTGCCGGCCGGTGGCGACGAGCCGGACCGCGAAAAAAACGACAAGTTCGGCCACAAGCTCGACTTTCTTGCCGAAATGCAGGACTGGCTGAAGGGCCCGGAAACAGCCCGCCCGGCTGTCCTTGTCGGGGATTTGAATGTCGCGCCCTACGAACACGATGTCTGGTCCCACAAGAAGCTTTTGAAGGTCGTCTCGCACACACCGATCGAAACGGACCTCTTTGAAAAAGTCCGGGAGAGCGGCGGCTGGCTCGACGCGATGCGCCAGTTCACCCCAATGAAAGACAAGCTTTACACTTGGTGGAGCTACCGGGCGAAAGACTGGTCGGCTGCCGACAAGGGCCGCCGTTTGGACCATGTCTGGGTGTCTGAACCTGCGGCCCCCCACATCAAGAGCACCGAAGTCCTGCGCGACGCCCGCGGCTGGGAAAAACCATCCGACCACGCCCCGGTTGTTGCAGTGTTTGAGGCTTAATGCTGGTTCGATGGTTCCAATAAAAAAGCTTACGATTGAGAAGATCTCCAACCGTCACAGCGGCGAATATGACTTTTTCGTTTCAGGAAAGTCTTTGCTTCAAGAGCTGAAAGGCCTTGGCCGCGGCGGCATGGTTGCGAACTTGGGTAGCGAACGGGATCTGGTCGACACTCAAATGCGTGAATTGCTTCTGTGTGAAGTTGCAGGAACCACCGCGAACGGCCACATCCCACTCTATGTCTGTCCCTGCCGTGACCTTGCCTGTGGCTACATATCGGTGAAAGTCACCCATTCAAAAGGATGCTTCATCTGGAGCAACTTTGCGTATCATTGGACTGACTTCACTCAAAACGAAGTTTCTGAATCGGTTACCCAAATATCAGAACTAAAAGCAAGTCGCTTCAAGGAAGCAGATTACACTGCGGCCTTGGGGCATGTGTCTCACTAGAAAAAACTAACTAACCAAAATTAATCCCAATAAGAAATCTCCGTCCGGTTTTCCGGACGGGCGGCCCATTCAAAATAGGCCTTGTGCAGTGCTGCCGTGATCGGGCCCGGCGCATCATTTGAAAAGATCCGGTCATCCACCCGGGTGACCGGTGCGACGCCGCCACCTGACGTGGTGATGAAAACCTCGTCGCACTCGAAAAACTCGCTGAGCGGCAAAGCCCGGATCTCAATCTCAAGACCTTGTTCTGCCGCGATATCCAGCACCGTCTGACGGCTGATGCCTTCCAAAACACCGCTTTCGGCCGTCACCAGGGTTCGACCTTTCACGGCAAACACATTGAAACCCGGCCCTTCGGTCACGTTGCCATTATCATCCAGCAAAATGACGGTCTCCGCGCCGTTGTCCTTGGCCTCAAACAGCCCCTTGGTGAAATCCCCCCAGTGGTAGTTTTTGACCTTCGGATTGACGCTGGCGGGCGAAATCCGGCGCACCGTCTCGGCAATATGAACATGGGCCCCTCTCTCCGCGATCTCTGGCCGGATGACGTGAATGTAGGGCACGCACCAGGCAAAGAAGTGGTTCTTGCAGTCCCTCGGGTCTCGTGAACCCGACACCTGGTTCACGCCCCGGGAAGTGACCATGGCCACATAGGCCTTTTGCAATCCCGTCGCTGCTACGAGTGATTGAAGAACTTCTTTTATCTCTTCATCGCTCAGCTTCGGGTCCAGCCGCAGTTCGTCCATCGAGCGGCGAAAACGGGCCAGATAATGGGGCAAGCGAAAGAATGCACCGTCCAGTACCGGGACCACATCATAGGTGATGTCCGAATGGATTAGCCCCCAATCGGTAACTGGCAGCGCAGCTTCTGCGACCGGCATCACCTTGCCGCCCATCCACGCCGCACCGTTGGAAAGATCTGCGACGGTGACCCGAACATCGGCGGAAGTAGACATGGAGGACAGCTTTCGGTGAGATGAGAGGCGATTCGGCGAGACTACGGCACCAGAATGACCTTGCCAAACACCTTCCGTGCCGCGATTTCATCGAGAGCCGTGCCGATCTCCTCAAACGGGTAAACGCCGTGAATATGCGGCTTGAGCTTGCCTTCACTCACCCA
This sequence comes from Roseibium sp., assembly GCF_965276855.1. GTDB lineage: Bacteria > Pseudomonadota > Alphaproteobacteria > Rhizobiales > Stappiaceae > Roseibium. The sequence continues at coordinate 3,031,512 of NZ_OZ255700.1, read as the reverse complement.
GGCCAGCAGCTGGCGCATATTGGCCTTGTGGCCTTCCGGATCTTTTTTGATCGCCGCGCCCCAGAACACGCCGCGGATGTCGCAGCCTTTCAAAAGGGTGAGGTTAAGCGGGATTTTCGGAATATCTCCCGAGGCAAAACCGATCACCAGGAAGCGGCCTTCCCAAGCGGTCGCCCGAAGCGCTTGTTCGGCGAGATCTCCACCAACCGGATCATAGACGACATCGACACCGGCGCCGCCAGTGAGTTCCTTCAAGGTGTCCTTGAGGGAGGCCTTGGAGTAATCGACCAACTCATCAGCCCCAAGAGATTTTGCAAAGGCGAGTTTTTCTTCCGACGAGGCACAGGCGATCACCTTGGCGCCCATGATCGATGCGATCTCGACGGCGGCCTGACCAACACCGCCGGATGCCCCGAGAACCGCGACCGTTTCCCCTGCCTTGAGGTCGGCCCGGTCGCGGAATGCGTGCAGGGTCGTGCCATAGGTGACCGTAAGACCGGCAGCGGTCTCGAACGAAATGTCGTCAGGCATTTTGACCAGAGAATCCGGCGTGATGACCACTTTTTCCCGCGCCGCTCCAAAAACCATGTAGCCCATTACCCGGTCACCGGCGGCAAATTCTGTGACACCGTCGCCGACTTGTTCGACAATCCCGGCGAATTCCGCGCTCGGAGAAAACGGCGGCTCAGCCTTGAACTGATATTTGCCCTGAATGATCAGGGTGTCGAAGAAGTTGAGCGCACAGGCCTTTACGGCGACAACGACTTCGCCAGCTGCGGCCACCGGATCTGCGAGTTCCTCGATGACGAGATTTGATGGCGGGCCGTAGGACGGGCAAATACAAGCTTTCACGGGGCACTCTCTCAATCTGGAATTCTGTAAAGTTCCCTATGCTTAGCAAGCCATGAAAGACAGGGGAACTGGCTCAAAAGTCGTAACGGCTGGCAAGGTCGGCAATTGATCCTGCCGGCAAAGGTTCAAACTGCGACGGCTTTCGGGTATGAGACCGGAAATCCATCATAATGAACGAAGAACGGAAGAAAAATGCGCGGATATTTCGCGGTCGGAGCCGAAGGCCTGTCAAAACGGATGAACCTTGGAACGCTGATGCGGTCCGCTCATGCCTTTGGTGCGAGCTTCTTCTTCACCGTGGACGCCGAACAGAAGATCCGCAGGGCCCCTAAATCGGACACTTCCAAAAGCCCGGGACATTTGCCGACTTTTGACTGGGACAGTGTGAACACCATGGACCTTCCCCGCGGCTGCCAGCTGGTCGGGATCGAATTGACAGACGAGTCCATCGATCTGCCGAGTTTTGGCCACCCCTTGCAGGCCGCCTATGTGCTTGGCCCGGAACGCGGCTCATTGTCACCGCAAATGCTGGAACGTTGCGATCACGTGGTGAAAATCCCGACGAAGTTCTGCATCAATGTCGCCATGGCTGGCGCGATCGTCATGTATGACCGGCACAGGGCAATGGGCCGTTATGCGGACCGGGCCGTATCGTCAGGTGCCCCGACAGTGGAACGGCCCAAACATGTCAGCGGCGGCCCGATCAGCCGGACCGGACGGATTGTTCCGGGAAATTGATCAGTTCACGTCGACAGCTTCGTCAGCCTCGATCAACTGACGGAGCCGGCCAAAGGCGAGACGAATACGAGATTTTACCGTTCCAAGCGGCAAGCCTGTCTGGTCGGAAATCTCGCTGTGCGACAGCCCGATGAAAAACGCAAGGCGCACGACTTCTTTTTGCTCGTCGGGAAGCGAGGCCATGGCGGCCCTCACGCGCTCTTCGCGGAGCCGGGCATCCATTTCATCAGCAACATCGGGAAGCGGCGTTGGCTGCAATGCGGGTTCTTCGGGATCCAGCTCTGCGGTTTTTTGCCGCCGCAGCCGGTCAATCCGGCGGTTCCGGGCAATCCGAAACAACCAGGTGCTTGCAGATGATTTTTGCGGATCGAAAAGATCGGCCTTGCGCCACAAGGTCACCATGACGTCCTGAGCGACCTCTTCGGCCACGGCGTCATCGGCCCCCTGTTTCATCAGGTAGCCCTTCAGACGCGGTGCGAAATGATCGAAAAGCTCAACAAAAGCCGCTTTGTCTCGGCTTGTTGCGACCTTTACAATCAGATCGGAAAAATACTTCGTTTGCACCAACGGCCACTCAACTCCACTTCAACTCCTCCTGTTTAGCAGGTTCGTCGCAATTCGGAAGAGGGAACAGCAACATCGCCACACTGTCGCCCTGTTTTCTCGCGAGAGGCAATAGAGGACAGCCGTGCGGGCCCACCCTTGCACTCTGGAGAAAAAGAATTGTCGACATTAAGGCTTCAACCCTTTCGTAACCCGCTTTAAGTTATCATTAAAGCAACGTTTATATGTGTGTCGGCAATTGAATTAAATTTGACCGGAACCCCAAACCAAACGGTGTGGAGATCATGAAAGCAATAACGCTGGTACTGGCCCTAGCAGGTTTAGCAGTTTCGAGTGCAGCAGCGTTCGCGCAGACCCCGACGCTTTTGAAGCAGCATAAGGACTGGGCGGCATACGCGCTGACAAGCGGCAGCGGAAAAGTCTGCTACGCTTTGACCAAACCAACGACCATGCTGCCAGGCGACAGAAACCACGGCGATGTCTTCTTCTTCGTGACGTCCCGTCCCGCGGAAGGTGTCAGTTCTGAGCCGAGCCTGCTGGTTGGCTATCCCTTCAAGGACAAGTCCTCTGTCAGCGTTGATGTCGACGGCAAGGGCTTCACTCTGTTCACAAACAACGACGGAGCCTGGGTCGAAAACGCGGCCACGGAAGCTCAGTTGGTTGCAGCGATGAAGGCCGGCCGTGAGATGTCCGTAAATGGTGAATCCAGCCGGGGGACACGGACAACCTACAAGTTTTCGCTGTCCGGTGTGACGGCTGCGATCGACACCGCCGCACAAGCCTGCCGCTAACGGCTGCCGTCACCTTCAAAGGCGGCTCCACGCATAACTCCGTTGCGCTCGGAAAACTTGATTTTCCGGGCGCTTTGTGGTTTTGAGACAGTCAATATCTCCCTGAGAAAAACAGGTGAACCGGCATCGACGCTGCTTCGGCAAGCGGAACGACTTCGTGGCCGGACAAAAAACGGATCACAAAATGGCGGTTACGCTCGACATCGCGCGGGAAAATCCCAACGCGCAGACAGTTACAGGCATTGCACCAAATTCCGGGCCGGACGAAGACAAACCGACACTGATTGGCCTGTCTCGCGAGGAACTCGGTGAAGCTCTGGGAACAATCGGCGTGCCGCAAAAACAGTGGCGCATGCGGTCGTCGCAGCTGTGGCATTGGCTCTATGTGCGAGGTGTTTCCGACTTTGCGGAAATGACAAACATCGCCAAGGATCTGCGCGCCAAGCTGGATGATGCTTTCACCATCGCGCGCCCGAAGATCGTGTCGGAACAGATCTCCGTTGATGGAACCCGCAAGTGGTTGTTCCAGTTTCCGCCGCGCGGGGCCGGAAACCCTGTCGAAGTGGAAACGGTTTACATTCCGGAAGAAGGCCGGGGCACGCTTTGTGTGTCATCTCAGGTCGGCTGCACCCTCACCTGCACCTTCTGCCATACAGGCACGCAGAAGCTGGTCCGCAATCTGACTTCTGAAGAAATCCTGTCCCAGATCCTGATTGCCCGCGACCGGCTTGGCGATTTTCCAGATGCGCACACGCCGCAAGGTGCGATTGTGCCGTCCGAAGGCCGCCTGGTCACCAACATCGTCATGATGGGCATGGGCGAGCCGCTCTACAATTTCGAGAACGTGAAAAAGGCCCTGCTGATCGCCTCAGACGGCGACGGACTGTCACTCTCCAAACGCCGCATCACCCTGTCGACATCCGGCGTTGTCCCGGAGATCTTCCGCACAGGTGATGAGATCGGCTGCATGCTGGCAATTTCCCTCCACGCCGTTAGGGACGAGGATCGCGACATCCTGGTGCCGATCAACAAGAAGTGGAACATCAAGGAACTTCTGGACGCCTGCCGCAAATATCCAGGCCTGTCGAACGCCAAGCGCATCACCTTTGAATACGTGATGCTGAAAGACATAAACGACAGCAACGAAGACGCGCTGGAGCTGGTCCGGCTGCTCAAGGGCATTCCGGCGAAAATCAATCTCATCCCGTTCAACCCCTGGCCGGGCTCCCAATATGCCTGTTCGGACTGGGAGCGGATCGAGGAATTCGCCGACATCGTCAACCGGGCCGGTTACGCCTCTCCGATCCGCACCCCGCGCGGACGCGATATCTTTGCCGCCTGCGGGCAGCTGAAGTCAGCCTCTGAGCGCATGCGCAAGAAGGACCGGGATGCATTGGCGGCAAAAAAGGCTGCGGTTTATTAAGTGAACCAAAAGCGTGCCGACCCGGTCATCGGCTATGGGCTGGCCGTTCTTGTCGCTAGTGTTGTGTGTGTCGTGTTTTTGTTTGCAGGCGATGTGCTTGCTGGCCGGGGAGACTTGGTGGCATCCACAGGCCAATTGCTCGGGATAATGTTGTATGGCACTTTCATTACAGCAGTGACGGCATGGCCAGGATATTGGCTCACTCTCTTTGCCAGCAAAAAACTTGACTATAATTCTTTGCCCTTCTTTATGTTCTGCGGATTAGCAACAACCTATTCCGCAGTTTTTATTGCAGCCCTTACGTTTTGGGGCAGAGGAGCTTTCTGGTTGATGCTTGAGCCGGGGCTCTATGCGGGCGGCGCCGCCGGCGGCCTTGCATACGGTCTTTATGTTAAGTGCCACTTGATGGCAGATGACGCATAGCCAAATCATAAAACTTGCTGCCCTGCTGAGGTCTCTTAGTCCACAGTCCTATAAATTTTCGACTTGCCACCCAACGTCAGCGCACCAACTACAAACAATGTAGGGTTGCTGGACGCGAAAAATGGCTGGAAGGCAAGTTACACGCAGACAGGTGGTTTTCGGGATTTGCTCAAGCTTGGGCTTAGGCCCGCTGAATACGTCGATTGCTGCCCAACGATACATATTTGTAACCGCAGAAGTCCCGCCTTACTCCCTTCCATCTGAGGAAGGCCGAACCGGATTTGTCATTGACGTGGTGCGCGAACTTTTATCGCGTCTGGACGCTCCTTTGGAAATCGTTTCGCTGCCCTGGCGCAGAGCCATGGAGACCCTGAAACAAGGCGAAAATGTCTTGATGGCACCATTGGCGCGCACACCGGACCGCGAGACGCGTTACAAATGGGTCGTCCCGATCCTCACCGAAGAAGTCCGCCTTTACACCATTGACGATGGCCCCATCCTGACACTCGAGGCCGCGCGCAAAATCCCAAGTATCGCGGTACAGGGCGGTTCCGCCATGGAAGAGCTCGGAGTCAGACTCGGGCTTCAAAATCTGGACGTTGCACCAGACAATTTTTCCATGGTGAAAATGTTGGCATACGGCCATTCCAACGCGATGATCAGCTTCAGAATGCTGGCGCTCTGGTCAATGGAACGAGAGGGGTTCGATCCCAAGCGATTGGTTCCGGGCGAAGTTCTGGACAGCTTCGACGTTTCCATCGCGGCAACCCTCGAAACACCCGAAGAAGTGCTTACTCCAATCCGGGAGGCATTTGAGATTATGCGGGCCGATGGGTCGCTAAACCGGATCCTGGCACGCTACGGATTGGGATCATGACGGTGTTGGTGATTTCTGTCTGAGAAACCAGGCGAAAAACCGATCAGTTCCTAACTGCGCTGTGAATTGAAAGCGACACTGCCAATCCCCATTTCCGGGATGCCGGGGGTGATCCCGGCTTTTTCTGCCGAACAGAAACTCCCCGGAGATCGTCATGACAAGTATTGATTACAGCGGCTCCCACCGCCGCAAGACAGGTACGCCGCAGCTCTTTCCCCCACTCACCCCGGCAACAGCCGTGACTTTACTCCTCGCAGGTTTGGTCGCGACGGGTGTCTGGGAAGTCTGGGCGCGTGGCGTGACACCTCTCCTGATCGGAGGACCTTTGGATCCTGCCGGCCTAATAAAATCCAGTTTCGGGATATCCTCCAGCTTTCTGGCCGAGACGATCCACATTGCAACCGGCCTCATCATCTATCCGCTGGGATATCTCTTGATCGCACAGCCGGTCGCCCGGCTTCTGCCTGTGGAGTTTCCCTGGTCACTCACAGGGGCTGGTTTCGGCATCGGTCTCTGGATCTTTGCCATGTATGTGATGGCGCATCTGGTGGCCGGTTTTCCAGCGTTCCTGGGGTTTGGAGATCTGGCGCTTGCTTCGTTCTTCGGGCACTTGCTGTACGGCCTCACCGTTGCCGGGATCGTTGCCCTGCGCAGGGCGTGACGCCGCGCATTGAAGACACCGCAGCAAAAAGGCCGCCTCAAGGGCGGCCTTTCGCATTTTTCATCTGATCCGTCCTAGACCAGACCGGCTTTCGTGAACGGCAGACTTGTTATCCACTCGTCCTTTGCGGCCGCAATTGCGTTGGCAACAGCCGGACCGATTGGCGGTGTTCCCGGTTCACCGATGCCGGTCGGAGATTCGGTCGAGGCAACGATATGCACGTCAATTTCGGGCATGTCGGAAATGCGCAGCGACTCGTAGGTGTCAAAGTTTGTCTCTTCGACATACCCGTCCGAGAGCGTCACCTGATTGCGCAGGATCGCGCCGAGTCCGTAGCCAATACCGCCTTCAACCTGAGCACGGATGTTATCCGGATTGACCGGCACACCGCAGTCGACGGCTGCCGTGACCTTTTCCACCTTGACCGTTCCATCCTCGCGGAAGGAGATCTCGACGACTTCCGCCACATAAGACCCGAAGGACTTGTGAACGGCGACGCCGCGATGGCGGCCTTCCGGCAACGGCGTGTCCCAGCCAGCCTTCTCGGCAGCCAGCTTCAACACATTCGTCTTGCGCGGATCGTCCTTGAGAAGCTCAAGGCGCAGCGCCACAGGATCCTTGCCGGTTTCCTTGGCGATCCGGTCGACAACCGTTTCCATGACATAGGCCGTGTGGGTGTGCCCCACGGACCGCCACCACAGAACAGGCACCGGTGTTTCCTGGAATGCCTGATCCATGTTCATCATGGGGAACGAATAGGTGGTGTCGGATGCCCCTTCGGTCATGTTGTGATCCACACCATTGGGCATCAGCATCGGCTCAAAGGCGGTGCCCTTGATGATGGACTTGGCCGCAATGTTGTATTTCACCGCCGTGACGTTGCCGTCCCCGTCGAGACCAACCTTCACTTTGTGCGCCGACATTGGGCGGTAGTAACCACCGGCCATGTCGTCTTCACGGGTCCAAACGATCTTCACCGGACGCGGCTCCATGCCGGCTTCCCGCATGGCCTTCAACAGGAAGGAGATTTCCGAGACAGGATGTGCATCTCCTTGCGCCCGGCGCCCAAAGGATCCACCGGCCCACAATGTGTTGATGCTGACCTTCTCGAACGGAATGCCGAGGATGGTGGAGGCAACGTTGTGGTCGATGGTCGGGATTTGCGAGCCAAACCAGAACTGTGCCGTTTCACCATCGAATTCACCGACAATATCCAGCGGCTCCATGGCTCCATGAGCCAGGAACGGGAAATCGTAGTCGATTTCCATGACCTTTGCCGACGTGTCCAAAGCAGCGTCGACATCGCCATCTTCGCGAACCTTGAGGCCCGGCTTGGTGGTCATGTCCTTGAGTTCGGTCATCATTGCGTCAGTGGAGCGGGTCTCAGCTGCACTGTCGTCCCATTCGATCTGCAGAAGATCGCGCGCCTTGATGGCCGGCCAGGTGCTTTCTGCAACCACGGCAACGCCATTCGGGATCTGGAAGATGTCGACAACACCGGCGACCTTCTTGGCTTCAGTCGCATCGAAGGACTTGACCGTGCCGCCAAACCGCGGTGAACGCGCAACCGTTGCAGTCAGCATGCCCTCACGGTTGAAGTCGATGGTGTAGGTGTTCGGCGCACCAACCGTTTTGTTCTTGACGTCCTTGCGCGGGAACGACTTGCCGATATAGACCCACTGGTCCGGTGTTTTCAGGGCCGGTTCAGCCGGAACATCTTCGTTTGCTGCCAAACCTGCAAGCTCACCGAGCGTTGCCGATTTGCCAGAAGAGTGGAACACAACACCCGCGGAAACGGTGATTTCACCTGCCGGCACGCCCCATTCCTTGGCAGCTGCGGAGACAACCATTGCCTTGGCAGCGGCACCCGCCTGGCGGTACTGCATGAAAGCGTTCGGCATGGCGGTGGAGCCACCTGTGCCCTGAACGCCGAACAGGCTGTTGGCATAAAGCTGCGGGTTGGACGGGGCCAGCTCCAGCACAATTTGCTCATGAGACGCGTCGAGTTCATCGGCAACCAGGGTTGCCAGACCGTTTGCCGTGCCTTGGCCCTTGTCGAGGTGCTTGGACAAGACAACAACCGTGTTGTCCGGCCGGATGTGCACAAACGGCTGAACAAATTCACCCCCATCCGCAGCGGCTTTCGCAGCGTTTGGCATCTTGGCGGCGATGATCAGGCCACCAACTGCACCGGCTGACATTTTCAGGAATGTCCGGCGGCTCGGCTTGGGAGCCTCAAGAGGTTTTTGGAGGAGATGCAACATGGCTTAGGCCTCCATCTTGTCGGCTGCGGCATGGATTGCCTTGCGGATACGGGCGTAGGTCGCAAAGCGGCAGACGTTCCCGTCCATGGCTGCGTCGATGTCTTCGTCGGTTGGTTTTGGAGTGTCGGTCAGAAGCGCTGTGGCTGCCATGATCTGACCGGACTGGCAGTACCCGCATTGCGGAACGTCCAGCTCGTTCCAGGCTTCCTGGACGGCCTTGGCGGCTTTTCCGTTCACGCCTTCGATTGTGGTGATTTCGGCGCCCTCAAGATCCCCGACCATGGTTTGGCAAGAGCGGATCGGCATACCGTCCCAGTGGACCGTGCAAGCACCGCAGGATGCGATGCCGCACCCGAATTTGGTTCCGGTCATTCCGAGCTCGTCGCGCAGAGCCCACAGCAGAGGGCTCTCGGGATCCGCATCAAGCGTGCGCGTTTCCCCGTTAATTTTCAAAGTTACAGACATGAGGAGGCGTCTCCCTTGGCTGGTCTGGACTGGCTGAAGGATGTAAACTACACTGTGCAGTGTAAACTCTAGATCTGCATCTGTAAACGCACTAGTTTACATAGGGCTCAATTTTTGGGATTAAAGAGCGATAAAGATTGCTGGGTTAACAATGTCGGTATCCGACCAGAAAAAGAAACAAATCGTCGAAGCGGCCATCGCCGAGTTCCAGGAAAAAGGTTTTGCCGGTGCAAGCATGGACCGGATTTCGGAACGGGCGCAGGTTTCCAAACGCACCGTCTACAATCACTTTGAAAGCAAGGAGACGCTTTTCAAAGCGATCAACCAGTGCCTGGCAGACCAGGTCAATTCAGCGCTTGAAGTCCCTTATGACCGGGACAAACCGATCCGCGATGCCTTGATCGAACTCGGCTGGGCCGAGGGCGAGCTGATGGTTTCTCCGTGCTTCATGAACCTTGCCCGCATGGTCATGAGCGAAACGATCCGGGATCCGGAACTGGCGGCGGACATGAACGCCCGCATGACCAAGCTCAGCATTTTCGCAGAATTCATGGAGCGGGCGACATCGGATGGGCGTTTGTCGGTTCAAGATCCTGCTGTCGCAGCAGAACAGTTCCTGGGACTTATCAAGTCGCGCAGCTTTTTTCCGAACATCTATGCCAATCGGGTCGCTGAACGCGACGAGATGGACAAGATCATCAACGAGAGTGTTGATCTGTTCCTGGCGCAATATGCTGCGCCAGAAACTGAAGGCGCAAAAAAGTCTGCTTGATCAGCCCATCGGGTCCTGATCCTAACTTTTCCCCGAAGGTCCCACAGGGTTATCCAGTAGCTGTCCCCAGCGTGTGCGGTCCGCCATTTGGGCCCGGGTTTCATCGGATATGAGACCGCGGACATTCTCTGGCGCCCAGCCACCACCGAGCCCCTTGTAAACCGCGACAAGGTTGGTGAGCACGTTCGCTTCCGCAGCAATCAGCCGCTCCTCGGCAACAAGCAGGCTCTTTTGAGCATCAACCACGCGATTGTAGGACGCCGTACCGTCTTCATACTGGGCTTCCACCTCGCCGACAGAGCTGCGAGCCGCCCTCAAACTCCGCCGAAGGTAAAGCGCCTGCTGCTTGGAGCGCAGGAACCCGGTCAGCGCATTTTCCACTTCCGCATAAGCGGACAGCACAGTGTTTTCGTAGTTCAGCAAGGCTTCCTGAAGCTTGGCGTCTTGCACCCGGACATTGTTCTGGATTCGGCCATAATTCAGGAAATTCCAGGAAAAACCGGGGTTGAAGAGGGCCGTTGTCGCCCCGCCCGTGAAGAGATTTGAAAAATCATCTGCCCGTACACCGATCGCTCCGGCAATGGTGAATGCCGGGAAGAGATCTGCCTTGGCCACACCGATTTGTGCCGATTGGGCGGCGGCAATGTACTCGGCCTGGCGAATGTCGGGCCGGCGGCGCAGCATGTCCGCCGGAACGCCGATCGCGACTTCCGCCGGCACTCGCGGGAAGCCAGACCGGCCGGAAAAACGAGCTTTCATCTTACCCGGCGGCTCACTCAACAGCACGCTCATGGCGTTGTAGGCCTGCGCAAGTTCAGCCTCATAGCCCGGAATGGCCGCAAGCGTGTTGTTGTAAAGAACGGTCGCTTCATGAACATCCAACTGGGATGCAACACCGTTCTCCAGCCGGAGCTGCGTGAGGTTCAGAGACTTTTTCTGAAGCGCAGCATTCTTCCGGCTCGAGGCAACGAGTTGCTGCAGCTCGCGGATGGTGACGTATGTGGCCGCAATATCCCCGGTGAGCGTCACCAGCGCATCATCGTAGGATGCCAGGTTGGCGTTCAAGTTGGCCTTGGCGGATTGAACGTCCCGGCGGATCTTACCCCAGATGTCAATTTCCCACGCCGCGTCAAATCCTGCAGAGACGCGCGAGATGTGACTGTCCACCAGCCCGGCGCGCTCAAGGTCGCGGATGATCGGATCCTGCGTGCTGAACCGGATGTTCTCCGAGTTCCCTTTCAACTGCTGGACCTGAGGAACCAGCTCGCCGCGCGCGATGCCGAGCTGAGCGCGCGCCTGGTAAACCCGGACACCGGCGGCCTGTAGCTCTACATTCTGGCGGTAGGCCTCCGCGATCAGGCCATTCAGCGTTTCATCCTTGAAAACATGCCACCACGGCACGGAGGCAGCGCTGCGGGTGGTGAAGCCGGTGCGGTGATCGACGGTGAGGTTTGCGCCCTTGCTCCAGCTGTCGAGCACCGGCGCCTCTGGGCGCTCAAAATCCGGGCCGACCATACACCCGGACAGGAGAGCCGCGCCTGCAACGCTGGCAATCAAACCCAATTGTCGAAACACACTCACCAACATCACCTACACATCAAACGGGATGATGAAATTCACCCAGGCATACAACCGCATATTAACCCGGCGCAGCACGGACACCCATTCTCCGCCACCGCCCGTATAGATCGCTGCAGCTCCATGAGCGCCGCCCGGAAATCGCTTCAGCGCCGGATCTTCATCCATCACGATCTCAACCGCGAACCGCCCCTGCGGATGCATGAAGAGGAAGTTGGGCACATTTCCGCTCGGTTTGATCTGACCTTGCCCGGTTCCTTCCCAAATCGCCTTCACTTTTCCGGTAAACACCTGACCGGGATAAATATCCAGGGCAACTTCAACCGGCTGGCCGGGCTCCACGAATTTCAGGTGTTCCTGAAAAAAGGTTCCAAGAAAATAGGGATTTGCGTCTGCAACAAAGGCGGCGATTGACGCGATCCGGAAGCCACCGACAACAAGTCCGGGCCGCGCTTGCTGGCTGATGATCCGGCCGTCCTCGGGCGCATAGATGGTTGTCTGATCAACATAATATTGCGCCTGGTCGACCTGGGCTTGAGCTGCGGCCACCTGGGCATTCACACCATCGATTTGCGCTGCGACAGCGAGCTGCGCTTTCGTCACATTCCCTTCTGCCTCGGCGACTTGCGCTTTTGCCCCAGCCAATTGTGCCGTCCATTGATCCAGCGTTTCCTGGCGGGCGCCACCTTTCGGAACAAGATCCGTGTAGCGCTTGACCTGCTCAGTGGCAAAAGTCTCATTGGCCTCAGCCTGAGCCAACTGATCCTGCGCCAAGACGACATCTTCTTGAAGGATCAACGCATTTTGCTGGGCCTCGACCAGATTCGCCTGCGCTTCTGCGAGCTGGGCGTCATAGAGCGTCGATTCAAACTGGTAGAGCTTGTCGCCCTTCTTCACCGGCTGGTTCTGAGTGACGAACACCTCTTGCAACAAGGTCGGATGCGGCAGCCGGGGCGCGATCTGGATCGTCTGGCGGATCACATGTCCGTCAATCGTGTAAGGCGCGAAGAAGCGTAGGAAGACAACCAACAGAAACAGGACGTGAAAGCCGACCCAGAAGGTCACCACCCCCCAGGCAACGTTGAACTTCAGAAGCTTGAACTTGTAGAAAACCAGCCAGGCAAAGATGCCATAGGCCCCGAGGATCAGAAGGGCAATCGTCATGCCGCGCCTCCGGGCTTGGGCTGCTCTTCTGATTGCGCGTTGACCTGAGCCTCGCCGACATCAGAGGCGCTGGACAGCGCCGGCGTCGCTGACAGCTGATCCGCCTCTCCATACCCAGCGTCTTCGCTTGTCTTGATTTCAGCGCCTTTTGGCAGCTTGCGGATGTCGATTGTCAGGGAGTCGTGATAGGACCACATCAACGCGTGGATCCAGGGAAAGACTGTAAACAAGCCGATCCAACCGCCCAATTTGACAGATTCAGCATGCGGGTGCTTGCGCTTCTCTGCAAGTTTGCCCGGAAGACCGCCCAACGTGATCATGACATAGAAGAAGGCAATAACCGCCAGAACACCGATCAAGAAGGTCAGGTAATCATAGCCGTCGAGCTTGAAATCGATCAGGTTCATCGGTCCTCCACACCAGCCCTCACATGGTTAAGCCCCGCTCTTCCGACACCCTCAAACGCCCGGCCCGCAATTGCAAGCCTCTTTGCAGCCCGCTCCACGCGTGTTTCAAGCGCAGGATCTTTGAAACGGCAGTCCTTTGCACACTTCTGGGGCTTGCGCGGCGAATAGAACCGGCTAAATTGCCGCAAAATTTCAACGAAGCGGACCTTTCCGCACAACTCACGAACTGGATCCTCCCTCAATGGCGTATGGTGACATCAAGAAAGTCGTGCTGGCCTATTCCGGCGGCCTCGACACGTCCATTATCCTGAAATGGCTGCAAACCGAACTCGGCTGCGAAGTTGTAACCTTCACGGCAGATCTCGGTCAGGGAGAAGAGCTGGAGCCGGCGCGCAAAAAAGCCGAGATGATGGGCATCAAGGAAATCTACATTGATGACCTGCGCGAAGAATTCATTCGCGACTTCGTCTTCCCGATGTTCCGGGCCAACGCCGTTTATGAAGGCGTCTACCTTCTCGGCACCTCGATTGCCCGTCCGCTGATCTCCAAGCGGTTGATCGAGATCGCCGAAGAAACCGGCGCCGATGCAGTTGCCCATGGCGCGACCGGCAAGGGCAATGACCAGGTTCGCTTCGAGCTCTCCGCCTATGCGCTCAACCCGGACATCAAGGTGATCGCACCGTGGCGGGACTGGACCTTCAAATCCCGGACCGACCTTTTGGACTTCGCCGAGAAAAACCAGATCCCGGTGCCGAAAGACAAGCGCGGCGAAGCCCCGTTCTCGGTCGACGCCAACATGCTGCACTCGTCCTCTGAAGGGAAGGTTCTGGAAGACCCGAACGAGGAAGCGCCGAACTATGTGTTCCAGCGCACCGTTGACCCGACCGAGGCGCCGGACGTTGTCACAGAAATCGAGATCGGCTTTGAAAAGGGCGATGCGGTTTCTCTGAACGGCGAAAAAATGTCCCCGGCCACATTGTTTGCAAAGCTCAACGACTATGGCCGCGACAATGGCATCGGCCGCTTGGACATGGTTGAAAACCGGTTTGTCGGCATGAAGAGCCGCGGCATCTATGAAACCCCGGGCGGCACGGTCCTGCTGCAAGCCCACCGGGCGATGGAGTCCATCACGCTCGATCGCGGAGCAGGCCATCTCAAGGACGAGTTGATGCCGCGCTACGCCGAGCTGATTTACAACGGCTTCTGGTTTTCCCCAGAGCGCGAAATGCTGCAGGCCCTGATCGACAAAAGCCAGGAACATGTCACCGGCACTGTTCGCCTGAAACTCTACAAAGGAAATGTGATCGTCGTCGGCCGTGCGTCGCCCTATTCGCTCTATGCGGAAGAGCTGGTGACTTTCGAGGACGACCACGGCGCCTACGATCAAAAAGACGCTGCCGGTTTCATCAAGTTGAACGCTCTGCGCCTGCGCACGCTTGCCAAGCGCAACCGGATCGGCTGAGCCATGAACACACCCGCCGCAACCCGCTTTTCCGAAAAGCTTGTTGCGGCGGGTTTTCTTTTGGTCGGCGGTTTTCAACCGGACGGCACAGACCATGTGCCGGAGATCGGCGGCGGCTCTGCGGCCAAGACACTGCTAATCATTGGCAGCACCGGCCCTGGATTGTGGCCAACCTTCAAGGCGGCGCCGGAAGCTGAAGACGGAAAACCGGATCCGATGGATCGATATACACGGCGGGTGTTGAGCAATCTTGCGGACGACTTTGGATTCCTGCCGCTCTTTCCGTTTGACGGCCCGCCCTATCATCCGTTTCAAAAATGGACTTTGAAGTGCGGAGGGTTCTCCCAGAGCCCGTTTGGACTTCTCACGCACACAACATACGGGCCTTGGGCCGGGCTCCGGGCCGCCTTTCTGTCCACCGATGAGCTGGACACCTCAACTGGCGAAGACACTCCTGGTCCTTGCATAACATGCCAAGAAAAACCCTGCCTGACGGCCTGCCCGGTCGACGCCATTCAATTGGAGACAGGCTATGACGTCCCACGGTGCCTTCAGTATCTTGGCGGCACACCAGATGCCGGATGCTGGACCGGATGCCACGCCCGAAAAGCCTGCCCTGTCGGCCAGGACCACGCACCGGACGCGACGAACGGCCGTTTTCACATGAAGAGTTTTGTAGGTTTAGCCTGAGATCAGCCCCAGGCAATAAAGCAATCCACCGCTGCTCTGGCCGGTCATCACCCGGATATCTTCACCACGCCGTCCTGATCGGGGCAGGTTGTCAAGGCATCTGCGGCTGTCTGACCGTCCGCCAACGGCGCATCCGGCCAGATTTCGGCAAGCGGGATCAGAACAAAGGCGCGGTCTCCCATGCGTGGGTGCGGCAACTCCAGATCGGGCTCATTCACAGTCCGTGTCCCGTAAATCAGGACATCAATATCTATGATCCGCGGCCCCCAGCGAACGTCGCGGACCCGGCCCAGCTCGGTTTCAATGGCAAGACACCGCGCCAACAGGTCCTGAGGCGACAGGGTGGTATCGACGACTGCACAAATGTTCCGATAGTCGTCCTGTGGTACCGGCCCCCAGGGCGGTGTGCGGTAATCGGACGATCTGGCGACAACCGTAATTCCCTCACTGGCGTCCAGATGCTCCAGCGCTTTTTTCAAATGCGCGGCCGTGTCGCCTATGTTCGACCCGAGGCCGAGGGCACATCGGGTCGGTGCAGCCACTTCGGCCGTAACAAGGTTTGTTTGATGGAGGGTCATTTATACGGGGTTCCGTTCCAGTCGTGTTGCCTCCGATATACGCACACAATCGGCATGTGGACGTACGTCATGAACTCTTATTATTGAAGCACCCTTCATAACGGCTGTCATATGCACGGCGATGGAGCCAAAAAGCCGTTCCTCGGTCTCAACGCCCAAAACCGCGCCGATCATGCGTTTCCGCGACGCGCCGGCAAGAATGGGCAGGCCGTGCTTATGCAAGGTCTCCAGCCGGTTCAAAATGAGAAAGTTCTGATCAATGGTTTTGCCAAAACCAAATCCTGGGTCGAGGATCTGCTTGTTTTCCGCGATGCCAGCCCGCTCAGCCAACGCCATGGACCTCTCAAAGAACCGGTCGATGTCAGCGAGGATGTCGATGTCGGCATCGGCATAATCACGGTTGTGCATCATCACGACCGGCACACCGAGCTCGGCAACCGTGTCGGCCATCGCCGGATCTTTTTGCAGGCCCCAGACATCGTTGACGAGCGCGGCACCTGCAGCACCAGCCCGACGTGCGATCTCCGCCTTATAGGTGTCGATCGAGACCGGACACCCAAGCTCGCAAACGGGTTCTAAAATCGGTGCAAGCCGGGACCATTCGTCATCCAGCGCAACCGGTTCAGATCCGGGCCGTGTGCTTTCCGCGCCAATGTCCAGAATGTCGGCCCCATCGGCGATCATGGACTGGGCATGCTCAAGCGCCTTGTCCGCCGCGTCGAACCGCCCGCCATCAGAAAAGGAATCCGGAGTCACGTTCAAAATGCCCATCACATGGGCGCGGCTCTCCGGCAAGGTGTAGGCAGCAGCTTTGGCCATCAGTCGTCCTTCATCGTCCACCAATTGGACCAGAAGTCTCGTCTGATGCCCCGCTCTTGACGGCAGGTCAAGCAAATGAATCCCGCGGACACGGGATAATCAAGACGTAGTTATTCGGCTGCGGCGTGCTGGGTGTCCTGGCCGCGGAGCAACAGGTAACAGACAACGCCTACCACCGGCATTGCCGGAAGCACAAAAGCAAGCCCGAGAACAGGATCACCGACAACGGCCACGATCAGGCTCGCAGCCACACCGCCGCCAAACTGAAGGAACCCCAGCATGGACGAAGCTGCGCCTGCAATGTGCGGGAACGGGGCCATGGAATCTGTAAAACTTGCCGGAAGAACAAACGCCAAGGCGAATACAAACAAGCCAACGGGTGCCATGACGGACGCAACGGAGGGCGCTTGTGTCAATGTCATGCCACACATCAAGACAGAGGCAACAACCAGCATCACCAATCCGAAGGGCACCAGCTTGTGCGCGTCAGTCACTTTCAACAGCTGACCGGTGACCACTGTGCCGAGGATAAATGACCCGGACTGCAGGATCATGGTGAGGCCGAAGATAGAGGGCGACAGGCCGACTTCGTAGATCAGCACGAAGGGCAGCACAGTTGCGAGGGCATAGATGTTGCCCAGGCCACAGCCGATTAGGATTGCCGGTGCGAGAAAGCGTGGATCTTTCAATAGCGTAGTGTAGTTGATGGCGAGCTGACGTGGGTTCAGGTGATGTTTGCCCGGAGACGGGTTCGTTTCCACTTGAAACACGGTCACGGCCGCCATCAGCGCCACGCCGTAGATCACCATGCACCAGAAGACTTCCCGCCAGCTGAACAACTCGAGGACAAACCCGCCGATCGTTGGCGAAAGCGCGGGCCCAAGCGCCAGCATCATGGCAATGGTGTTCATAATCCGCGCGGACGCCTGACCGGTGAATTGATCCCGCACAATTGCACGCGAGACAGAAATGCCGATCGCTGCGCCAACCCCTTGAAGGGCGCGGGCTGCCACCATGAACTCTACAGTGGGGCTGAATGTCGCCAGCACGCTGGAAATCAGATAGATGCCAAGAAACAGGATTGTGATCGGCTTGCGGCCGAAAGCGTCGGTCAATGGCCCGCACACCAGCTGGGTGGCAGCAAATCCGGCAAAATAGGATGTCAGGGTCAGCTTCACCGCACCATCAGTCGTGCCGAAAAACTCAACCAGCGCCGGCATGGCCGGTGTATAAAGCGCCATGGATATGGGCCCGACGGCCACAAGACCGGCGCCGAGCAGTGCCGTTCTGCGGGCACTCATCAAAGTGGCGGGTGTTGCTGTCATTTGCCCTTCCCGTTCGGCGAAAGCAGCAAAAGACTCTCTTTCATGTTTTGAAGAAGGGTTTCCAGCACCTTGCGGTCTTCCCCCATCACACCTTCCAGCGCGCGCGCCCGAACCCCCTCAAGAGCAACGCTGATGCGCTCCAGCAGCGGGTCGGCGTCTTCGGTCAGCAGCACCAGTTTCGCCCGTTTGTCGGACGGATCGGGTTGGCGCTTGATAAGGCCAGACTTTTCGAGCGAGTCGAGATAGCCCACCAGGGTCATCGGTTCCACGTACATCGCATCGGCCAAAACCGCCTGCCGTTGACCCGGCATCCGCCAGACGTAAAACAGTGTCCGCGCCTCGCCAACGGTCAACCCTGTCTCGACATCGGCAAGGGCCGCCTCGAACTGGCGGCGCAGCATGCGCGCCAGGTCAACAATCAGCATCGTCACACCGATATTGGGTGGAGGTAGTGTCATGAACAGCTCAAATTAATAAGGATACCTTACTAGTTAGGGCGGAGGTTCATTTCTGTCAATGCGCAGAACTACCACTGCATTGCACAATTCAAGGACTGCGCGTATAAAGGCGCCAAATTCGGCCCGGCAGAACCAGACTGCAGCCGATCCCGGAAATTCATATCCAGATGTGCTGCGGGTTCCCATGGGACCCGCTTCATGTCTTTTGGAGCCTACTCATGAAACTGCGTAACATTGCCATCATCGCGCACGTCGACCATGGCAAAACCACTCTGATCGACGTCCTCCTGAAGCAATCCGGTGCGTTCCGCGACAACCAGCGCACCGAAGAACGCATGATGGACTCCAACGACATCGAGCGCGAGCGTGGCATTACCATCCTGGCGAAGGTGACTTCGCTGGTCTGGAAAGACACCCGCATCAACATCGTCGACACCCCTGGCCACGCCGACTTCGGCGGCGAGGTGGAGCGCATCCTGCACATGGTCGACGGCGTGATCCTGCTGGTCGACGCTGCCGAAGGCCCGATGCCGCAAACGAAATTCGTTCTTGGCAAAGCACTGAAACTCGGCCTGAAGCCGATCGTTGCCATCAACAAGATCGACAAGCCGGAACAGCGCGCCGACGAAGTTCTGGACGAAGTGTTCGACCTCTTCGCATCGCTCGACGCCAACGAAGACCAGCTCGATTTTCCGGTCCTTTACGGCTCTGCCAAGCAGGAATGGATGGCGCTGGAGCCGGATGGACCGCAGGACAACATGGATCCGCTGTTCGACATGGTTCTCGACAAGGTCGCCGAGCCGGAAGCCGAAGACGGCGAGTTCAAGCTGCTGGCGACAACAATCGAATCCGACCCGTTCCTTGGACGCATCCTGACCGGCCGTGTCGTTTCCGGTACGGCGACGCCAAACATGGCCATCAAGGCCCTGTCGCGCGACGGCAAGCAGATCGAGACCGGCCGCGTCTCGAAAATCCTCGCCTTCCGCGGCCTGGAACGTCAGCCGATTGAAAAAGGTGAAGCCGGCGACATCGTCGCGATCGCGGGCCTGACCAAGGCAACCGTTGCCGACACGCTCTGCGCGCCGGGTGTTGACGAGCCGATCCAGGCCCAGCCGATCGACCCGCCGACCCTCTCCATGACCTTCCGGGTCAACGACAGCCCACTCGCCGGCACCGAAGGCTCCAAGGTTCAATCCCGCGTTATCCGCGAGCGCCTGATGAAGGAAGCCGAAGGCAACGTCGCACTGAAAGTGGAAGACACTGACGAGCCGGATGCCTTCATCGTTTCCGGCCGCGGCGAACTTCTGCTGGCGATCCTGATTGAGAACATGCGCCGTGAAGGCTTTGAGCTCGGCGTCGGCCGTCCGCGCGTCGTTTATCAATTCGATGAGGCCGGCAACCGTCTGGAGCCGATCGAGGAAGTCATCATCGATGTTGATGAGGAATTCTCCGGCGCCGTCGTTCAAAAACTTCAGGAACGCAAAGCCGATCTTCTGGAAATGAAGCCGTCCGGCGGCGGCCGCACCCGTCTGGTGTTCCACGCCCCGACCCGCGGTCTCATCGGCTATCAGGCAGAACTGATGTCCGACACCCGCGGCTCTGCGATCTTCAACCGGTTGTTCCACGCCTATGAGGCCTACAAGGGCCCGATCACAGGCCGCCACACCGGCGTTCTTCTGTCCAACGGCACGGGCGAGGCAGTGGCTTACGCGCTGTTCAACCTGGAAGACCGCGGCCTGATGATGATCGATCCGGGCACCAAGGTGTATCCGGGCATGATCGTGGGCGAGCACACCCGCGGCAACGACTTGGAAGTCAACGTCCTGAAAGGCAAGCAGCTGACCAACATCCGCTCTGCCGGCAAGGACGATGCGGTGAAGCTCACCACCCCGATCCGCCTGACGCTGGAAGCAGCGCTCTCCTACATCGCAGATGACGAGCTGGTGGAAGTCACCCCATCCAGCATCCGCCTGCGCAAGGCCGAACTCGACCCGCACGAGCGCAAGCGCCAGGAACGCGCCCTGAAAAAAGAAAGCGCCTGAGTTTTCTGATTTTCCAAGTGGTATCAAGTTGAAAAGCCCGGGTCGAAAGATCCGGGTTTTTTGTTTTTATCAACCTCTCCTGCCTTCATCCCATGCTTGACCATCATGGGCTCCCCACCGTCTCCGCCCGTTCCAGATAACTCCGGAGCCAATGGATCCCCGCACAAGGCGGGGATGACAGCCGATGGGTTTGGTGGGGCCTTACATTTTTTCATGGCGTTCTCGGAGCGAGAATCCCCGGATCAACTCCAGGACAACCGCAGCGGGCTTGGCAAACGCCATTCCCCGCACCCGGTCATCCCCGCCCCGCTAAGCGGAGGTGTGCGGGGATCCAATCCACTGGGCAGCATCGGCTGGAGAAATGCGGCCGCTCCAAACGCCAAAACTACGCCACCTCCTCCTGAACAGTCAGAAACCCATGGATCCCCGCACGAGGCGGGGATGGCGCCAGTGGGTTGGGCTTTGACTGCTGACTATCTTTGCCGCTCTGGAAACGCATGAGCCATGGAACAAGTGCGACGTGTTGGCTAACGGGCTGGTGCGACGTTGCCTTTTCCTCCGGTAGTCATCCCCGCCTTGTGCGGGGATCCAATCGCGCTCACATTATCTTATGGCGTTTTATGTCTACCTGTTGGCGAGCCGCAAAAACGGGACGTTTTACACCGGGGTGACCAACAACCTCGCACGCCGCATTCATGAGCACCGAGAAAAACAGGCCGAAGGCTTCACCCGCCGCTATGACGTAACTCGGCTGGTTCACTATGAGGTCTTTGAAACACCCGAAGACGCCATCCGGCGCGAAAAGCGCCTGAAACGCTGGCCACGGGCCTGGAAGATCAAGACAATCGAAGCGGCCAATCCAGATTGGCGGGACCTCTATGAGGACTTGAACCGATAGCTCTCTGTTTGGAAGTGAGGGATGTGGATCCCCGCATGAAGCGGGGATGACCGCAGCGGTTTTGGTGGGGCTGTACTTTTTCCGTGGCGTTCTCGAAACGAGAATTCCCGGATCAACTCCAGAACAACCGCAGCGGGTCTTACAAACGCTGTTCCCCCAACCGGTCATTCCATGGTCAAGCCATGGGATGACGGCGGAGTGTCGAAAAAGGCTGTTGCCCTCCGCGCCGTCCCGGCCTCTGAGCCGGGACCAAAACCGGACAGACAGGTCCCGGATCAAGTCCGGGACGGCCAAGCGCACATGCGATGCCGGAGAGTCCAAAAATCTTATCCACGCCCCTGACCCCTGCCCGTATACTTCTCCGTGCCTGTTCAACGGGCTTTCCGGGGGACCGTCCCTTGGGAGGGAACAGGCCGGGCGGGGCTGGGGGAAAAAGGTAACGGTTCTTTCCTGGCAGGTCCGGTGGTCAATGATCCCGGGGACCGTAGACCCGGGTGAAGCGGTGCGGAGGTGGCAACACCCAAGCGTCTGTTCGTGAGGCGGATCCACCATTGCCATGAGAAACAGCCCGGGCGGGGCGTGACAGCTTTTGCCGAAGAAACACTTTAAACAAGTAGCGCAAGGCAATGCTTGGCGCGCCTCGCCACTCCTGTCTCAAACGGGCGGCGATACAGCAAAAACGCCGGAGGAGGTCCTCGCGGCGCTTTTGGTTCTGGCGCAGTCTGATTGCGCCGTGCCTGTTTTTGCCATGTCTGTTTGTGCCATCCCGGCCTTTGAGCCGGGACCAAGGCCGCGGGAGAAGTTCCCGGTCAGGCGGTCCTTTGCGTGAGCGTTGAAATCCGGACTGCATTGGTCTGCCGGACCACACTCAAGAGGCACAGCCCGCCAATCACCAGCTCAACCACCAGCGCCGTCACCAGCCCGCTGTGCGGTGCGCCATCCAGACCCAGGCTGACAAACCGGCCAAACGCATAGGCAAGAAATACGGTGGCACCAAGCGCTGCGGAAAGCCGGCTCACCTTGGATAGGAACGCTCCGGCCAGAATGAGAGCCCCAAGCGCTGCCAGGTTGGCGCCCGGTGCGCGCAGCTCATTCAAAAGGCTCGGATTGCTGCCGAGGACGATGTCATAGGCGGCGTAAAAGCCTGCCGGCACGGCGGTGATGGCAAGGCCGATGCCGAGCGCCGTGACACCGGCGACGCCAAGGATTGCTCTGTCAAACCATGAGATTTGCATAATCGATCTCCTTTTTCGCAGACCTCAAGCAGCTGCCGACCAAGCACCGGAGCACGCCGCATCCCGGGCATAATCCGCAAAATCTTTCGGCGGGCGGCCAAGAGCGCGCTGCACCCCATCGGCAAGATGGGCGTTGCGGCCATCCAGCGTTTCGCGGGCGATCTCGGTAATGACACCGGCGATCATCTCGCCGCTGGAGCGGGCAACTTCTGCATGAAATTCTTCGAAGGAGATCGGCAGATGCTGAACGGTTCGTCCGATCGCAGTGGAAAGTTCCTGCGCCATATCGGCAAAGCTCAAAAGGCGAGGGCCAGTGACCTCGTAAAGTTCACCGTCATGCCCGTCCTCGGTCAGCGCTGCGACCGCCACCGCTGCAATGTCATCGACATCGACGATCGGTTCGCGGATATCACCGCCCGGCATCGGCAGCACACCGGCCATAACGGGCTCAAACAATGCGCCTTCCGAGCAATTCTGCGCAAACCAGGCCGCACGGACAATGGTGAAGGCAAGTCCGGACGTGCGGACAACTTCTTCGGCGCGTTCCGCGTGATGCTCGCCGCGGCCGGTCAAAAGCACCAGTTTTTCAACACCGGCATCCTTCGCAGTTTTGGTGAAAGCCTCGACCTGCTCCACAGCGCCGGGTACGGCAATGTCGGGAAAGTAAGACACATAAGCAGCCGAGACGTCCTGAAGTGCCGGGCCCCAGGTTTGCGGCTGCTCCCAATCAAACGGCACCGGCGCGCTGCGAGATCCGCGGCGAACGGAAATACCTTTGTCTTCAAGCGATTTGGCGATGCGGGAGCCGGTCTTGCCGGTCGCGCCGATTACGAGAATGGTTTTGTCTTCCATGGGTCCTCTCCGGATCAAATGTTGCGATGACCCGAAAATACGGATTTCAAAGAGACGAACAATTCTCAAACGTCTTCACTTATTATCCGATCGTCCAGAGAATATGGACGAACAGGAAACTTCGTGGCACAGTCATGTACATGATGATGACCGCGACCCCGCATGTGCCGAACCCGGATGCCATTGCCCAGCCGCTTGGCGACCCGCTTGGTGAAATCCTGCACCTTCTAAAACTCACCGGTACATTTTATTGCCAGTCCCGGCTCACCGCGCCCTGGGGCGTCGCGATCCCGGGCTTCGAGAACGTGATGAGCTTTGCCGTGATCATCGGCGGGCGCTGCTGGATGACGGTAGGCGGCGGTGACCCGTTTCAGGTGGAAAAAGGCAACCTGGTGCTGATGACCAAAGGCGCAGAGCTGAACCTCCGGAGCGATCTGAATGCCCCGCTTCTGACACTTGATGTGTTGCCGATCCGAAAGGTTACCGAGCTTTATGAAACGCTGGAATTTGGCGGCGGCGGTGAGGAAACCAGCATCATGTATGGCATCGTCCGCCTTGATCATGCTGCCAGCGGGCTGTTGATGCAGCTCTTGCCTGAAGTTCTGAAGATTGACACCTGGACCGAAGATGCCGGCAGCTGGTTGCAGGGCACGCTGCAATTCATTGCAAGGGAAGCACGCGAGCTCAGACCGGGCGGCGAAACCGTGATCACGCGTCTTGCCGATGTTGTGGTGATCGAAGCGATCCGCCGCTGGATCAACACGGCGCCGGAGGCTAACAAAGGCTGGCTGAAAGCCGCCCGCGATCCACAGATCGGCCGGGCGGTGCTGGCAATTCACAGGGCTCCGGCCGTGAGCTGGACGCTGGAAACGCTGGCCGACGTTGCCGGCATGTCGCGTTCGGCCTTCTCCGCCCGTTTCACAGAACTCGTTGGGATGCCCGCAATCGAATACCTGACCGTCTGGCGGATGCATCTTGCCCGTGCACGGCTCCTGGAGACAAACCAGCCCATCGCCGCCATATCGGCCAGTCTCGGCTACCAGTCGGAACCGGCCTTCAACCGGGCCTTCAAACGAGTATTTCACGTACCGCCTGGACAGGTCCGGAAACCCCGTGCTGCCAAAATCTGACGCTCGGTCACTGACACTTGGCGCCCTTTCGCCTTTTAGGGGCCTTTTCTTGTGCGCCGCAAACAGGTTTAATCCGGCCAATGCAAATTTCACGGGAGGCACGGGTGAGCAAGACGAACGCGGGTAATTTTTTCGAGGACTTTCAAATCGGTCAGGTGATCAAACACGCCACACCGCGCACTGTCACATCCGGCGACCAGGCGCTGTACACCGCGCTTTACGGCTCCCGTTTCGCGGTCCAGTCCTCCGATGCTTTCGCCCGCGCGCTCGGCTATGCCCACGCTCCGGTGGACGACCTCCTGACGTTCCATGTGGTCTTCGGCAAGACCGTTCCGGACATCTCTCTGAACGCCGTTGCCAATCTTGGCTATGCCGGTGGCCGGTTCCTTGCGCCGGTTTATCCAGGCGACACACTGTCGACCGTCTCCGAAGTGATCGGCAAGAAGGAAAACTCCAACGGCAAGACCGGCGTCGTTTACGTGCGCTCCACCGGCTATTCGGACGACGGCACGGAAGTGCTGGATTATGTGCGCTGGGTCATGGTGAAGAAGCGCGATGTAACAAGTCCACCCCCGGATGCTGTGGTACCCGATCTGCCCGCCGCCATCGACCCGCAAGCCCTCGGCAACGCCGTGCCGCTGCTTGATACCGTACACTGGGAAAATGACCTCTCCGGATCGCCCTTCCGCTGGGCTGATTACGAAGTCGGCGAGAAAATCGACCATGTCGACGGCATGACCGTGGAAGAGGCCGAGCACCAGATGGCGACCCGGCTATACCAGAACACGGCCAAGGTGCATTTCAACCTGCACACGGAAGCGGAAAGCCGCTTCGGCAAACGCCTGATCTATGGCGGCCATGTGATTTCGCTGGCCCGGGCGCTGTCCTTCAACGGCCTTGCCAATGCCTTCCATGTCGCCGGGATCAATGGCGGCCGGCATGTGGCACCGCTCTTCGCCGGCGACACCGTCTATGCCTGGTCGGAAGTTCTGGAAAAGGCAGAGATCGATGGCCGGTCGGACGTTGCCGCCTTGCGGCTGCGGCTCGTCGCCACGAAAAACCGCGCCTGCGCCGATTACCCGCTGAAGGATGCCGACGGCAAGTACGAAGACGGCGTCATTCTCGACTTCGACTACTGGGCCTTGATGCCGAAATAGCGGGATAGACTTTCCAAACCAAATCGGAGAGCGTTCCGGTTCAAAAACCAACTGGAGGCAAGCTGATGAAAACGGTATCTTTCACACAGATGAAGGACGGCACCAAGGCGGATTACGATCTTCTGGCGGAGGCCGAAAAGCCGTTTCATGCAGCAACAGCAGAGCGGATCCTCGCCGAGCTGAAACGGCAGGACGAGGACACCATGACGGGTTACAAGATCACCCGGATGGAGCATGGCCTCCAATCGGCAACCCGTGCGCTCCGGGAAGGCGCCGACATCGACTGGGTGGTCGGCGCGCTCTTGCATGACATCGGTGATGGTTTGGCACCGCAGAACCACGACCGGTTTTCCGCCGAGGTTATCCGCCCGTTCGTGCGCGACGAGGTTGCCTGGGTGGTTGAACATCATGGCATCTTCCAGATGCTTTACTACGCAAAGCATTACAACTGGGATGAAAACGCCCGCGACCAGTTCAAGGATCACCCGCATTTTCAGGCGTGCGCGGATTTCTGCGAGCGCTGGGATCAGGCGTCCTTCGATCCGGACTACAACAGCGAACCGTTGGAGACTTTCGAGCCGATGGTGCGCGAGGTCTTTGGGCGCAAGGCCTATGATCCCGCGGTCATCCGTGAGGGCATCTCTACCGGGCTGCCAGAGCTCTCAAACAAGACATAAGGCTTTAGGGCTTTTGGGCCGGCACCACATCGGTCGCGATCGGACCAACACCAGCTTCTGCAGCCTTTGGCCCGAAAGGCACCCAGCGCTTGAAGAAGTTGGCTGTGGAGCTTGAACGGCTTTCATTGTTGGCTGCAAAAGCGGCTTCCACCGGTTGAGTTTCTGCAGGAGACTCAGTGCTGGCAACGGCCGTGGATGGCGTCTCGGCCGGTGCAGCTTCAGATGCGGCTGAGACAGACTCTACCGTGCCCTCGTCACCGAAGCTCAGGACCTCGGCAATCTGGCTTTGGCGGTCTTCCCAACGCTGTTTACGCTCTTCGCGGGCATCAAGCCGCGCGACGATGGTCTCGAATTTCTCGTTGTCGCGGTTCTGCTTGGCCGCAACCGCCATGGCAATGCGCGGGCTGACTTCATAGGCCGGGCACTTCCCACGCGCGCGGAACGGCACACCGTCGACCAGTGTTGTCGCATCAAAGACGTATTTCTTTTCGCAAACAGAAATTGCCGGAGGGGTGTTGGTCACCTCGAAATGATCATATCCGGTCTTGAGCATCTTCCAGAAGGCCAAGTGCTGACTGTCATTGTGCTTTGCCAGGTTTTCAGGCGTCATGCGGAAAGGAAAGGCCTGCACCTGGAAGGACTTTGCCCCGCCCTTGAAGCTGTCGCGGGCAAGCGCGTAGATATCCTGCACCTGTTCATCTGTCATGGCATAACAGCCGCGCGAGGAACACGCGCCGTGAACCATCAGATGTGAGCCAGTCCGTCCGTGCGCCTGGTCATACCGGTTCGGGAACCCGAGGTTGAACGCCAGATGATAACTTGAATTCGGGTTCATCAAGGCCGGTGTCACCTCATAAAAACCTTCCGGAGCCTGCCGGTCACCTTCCTTGAATTTCGGACCAAGTTTGCCGGACCATTTGCAGATCTCAAACTCTTCCAGCAGCTTGAATTTGCCCGTCCGCGTTTGCTTCCAGACCTCCAGTTCGGATTCTTCCTTGAAGATCCGGATCATGATCGGTGACGTGGAGGACATGTTGAGGTCGGCCATCTTGCGCTTGATGGACGCACTCACAGGGGCTTTGTGCTTGTTGGGCCCAGAGGCGAAGTCGTCTGCCTGGCAGCCAACCAGCACGCCGGCCAAAAGAACGGCTGCAACGCGGGTATACGCACGTTTAGGCATGCGTTGGTGGTCCGCCGGCCGGTTGTCCGCTGAAGACGAGAAACGCCTGAAGATCATGTACCTGTCCCAAACTGATCGGATCTTGTTCAGCCCATTGCGTATAGGCTGATCAAAATTCCCATCTCGCCCCCAAGACCAAGCTAGGCAAGGATGGTTGATGATACGTTACTGTACCTGCAGAAAGGCAGCGAACCACAATCCGGTGATAAACACAGCTATTCCGCTGGCGCTTTTCGCAGTTATGCCTCAGTGACGGCAGAATCTGGCCACACAATGGCGAAAAGCCGCCAAGTGGCGGCCTTTCATCAAAATCTCGTCAGAAAAGACGGATCAGGACAGAGTCCGGCCAATAGCGATGAACTTCTCGCGCCGCTGCTTGCGCAGCTGATCGGCGCTCAGTCCCGCCAGTTGCTTCAACTCTTCTTCAATTGCGGACCCAGCTGTGTCGATAACGATTTCACGGGCACGATGCGCACCGCCGACCGGTTCATCAACTATGCCGTCAATAACGCCCAGCTGTTTCAAATCTTGAGCTGTGATCTTGAGAGCTGTTGCTGCGTCCTGAGCCTTGGCGCTGTCGCGCCACAAGATGGATGCCGCCCCTTCCGGCGAAATCACCGAATAGATTGCATGTTCCATCATCAAGACCTTGTTGGCCGTGGCGACTGCGATCGCGCCACCTGAGCCGCCCTCACCGATCACCACGGCAACAGACGGCGTTCCAAGCCCAAGACCGGCATCCGTGGACCGGGCGATTGCCTCGGATTGACCACGCTCTTCGGCACCGCGGCCTGGATAAGCACCGGATGTGTCCACAAACGAGATTAGCGGCAAGCCGAAACGCTCAGCCATTTCCATGACGCGCACAGCCTTGCGGTAGCCTTCCGGGCGCACCATGCCGAAGTTGTGTTTCAGCCGGGTTTCTGTGTCGTGACCTTTTTCCTGGCCAAGCACGGCAACGGACTGGCCACGGAACCGGCCGATACCGGCCACAAGCGCATGGTCTTCAGCGAAGTTCCGATCACCTGCGAGCGGAGTAAAATCCTCGATCAGCCCGGTGATGTATTCAATCGCATGCGGCCGGTCCGGATGACGGGCCACCAGTGTTTTCTGCCAGGGTGTCAGCTTCGCGTAGATGTCTTTCAGCGTCTGCGCGGACTTCGTTTTCAGCCGGTCGATCTCGCTTTCAACATGAACAGCTTCACCATCTTCTGCGGCCAGTGCCCGCAATTCCTGGATCTTGCCTTCGATGTCGGCGACGGGCTTTTCGAATTCCAAATAGCTGTGCATGTACTCGCTAACCTGAAACATGTCGGACCCGCAGCTTTTTACGGTGCCGAAAATCAAGAGCCGGCAGCACAGGTGTCCCACCGGCATGGTTATGAGGGCTGTATCAAGAGACGGGAAGTGGTGCAAGCTTTCCCGGCAACTCAGATCCCGCCAGCCTGATCAACTTCTGCAACAGACTGGCTTGGCATTCAATAGAAGACCATCGGACGCAGGAGGTTGGATTCCGGTAACAAAGCTATCGTGCGGCCCGATCGCTGCCATTGCCATCAATGTTGAGTTTCGAAGCCTCAACCAGCAACCGGCCGTTTTTCGTTGCAATCGAAATCCGGTACGGCACCAGAACATTGTCCCGGCCCATTGGCGCAACCCAGATCTCCATGGGTGCCTTCGCCATGTATTTCACGGACGCCTTGGATGGACGGTGACCGGCAACCGGAACCCATTTGGCTTTGCACACCACAACCGGGCCGTCATAGCCGCGGCCGGAAACTTCCTTTGTGCCCTGATAGGACAGTTTGATGTCAAACCGGGTCCAACCGTCAAAAATCGGCAATTTGCGCGAGCAGGCTTTCGGACCAAGACTGTCTTTCGCCCGCCGGACCGGCATCAACGCCGCGCTCAAAGGATCCATCGCATTGCGGCGATGGCGTTTGGTTACCTTGATACGTTCCGCATTCGGTTTGAACTTCGGCGTTACTTCCATGGACCGGATGTTGCCCGAGCCCTGGTTCAGGTTGACAAAGAAATCCAGATTGGCCGCATGAGAGGCCATCCGGTACTTGGACGGGACCACCTTCGAACCCACGAGCCATCCCGACGCTTCGGCACCGCCCTTTCCGGTCGAAAACAACGTTCCGATTCCGGCAGGTTCCATCGCGACCTTGGCCGAATAGGCATTGCCCTGCATCACCAGGGAGAGCGTCCCCCGAGCGACCTTGAACCCGGCAATCGATATGGAATAGACGCCCCCGACGGTGCTTTTCTTCGCGTGCGCCGGAGCAATCAGAAGAGCTCCTGCCAGAAACGGCAGAACTGCCATCCGTCCAATTGACTTTATACCAATCACTTCAAAACCTCCGCGCCGCACTGCCGGCGGCGTTCGCGCCCCCGCGCCAAGGATGTTCCGCAAGGTCAACAATAACATGAAATCACCCTTGCGAACCGTGTCAATTCTTCTAAATCTTGGTAACTCACTGGTTAACGCATTGCCGAATGCGGAATAAAAGTAAGGAATCGCATCAAAGGCGCGCAGATGTCTTGACGTTCGCGCACACTCCCTTTATAGCGGGGCAACTTTTTTCCGAGAATTGCCGGAGACGATGTCGCCGGACCTCAGGTCCGCGCCGCTTCCGGTTGGTCTTGCTGGGTTCCTGTAACGGCCCAGCCACAAAAACAAAAGGTGATATGATGGCTCGCCGTTGCGAACTCTCTGGCAAAGACGTGATGACAGGCAACAACGTCTCTCACGCAAACAACAAATCCCGCCGCCGGTTCCTGCCGAACCTGTGCAACGTGTCCCTGATGAGCGACACGCTCGGCGAAACCTTCAAGCTGAAAGTCAGCGCCCACGCTCTGCGTTCCGTTGAGCACCGCGGTGGCCTTGATGCGTACCTGATGAAAGCTTCCGACGCTGAGCTTTCCGACAATGCGCGCAAGATCAAAGTCAGCATCAAGCGCAAGCAGGAAGAAGCTGCTGCTGCTTAACCCTTAAGGGGTACAAAATGGAAAAAACCCGGAGTTTTTCCGTGGCTGATCTCGCCATCGCGGTCTTCGCGATGGCGATTGTCGTTGTGGCCTCGAATTTTCTGGTCCAGTTCCCGGTCGAGCACACGCTGGCCGGAGTTAACCTGGCGGACCTCTTGACCTGGGGTGCCTTCACCTATCCGATCGCATTTCTGGTCACCGACCTGACCAACCGGCGCTTTGGCCCGTCCGCAGCGCGGAAAGTCGTTCTGACCGGCTTTGTGATCGCGATCGTCGTTCCGATGGTGTTCTGGACGTTCAACGAAGCCTTCACGACCCCGCGGATTCTCGTCGCCTCAGGAACAGCATTCCTCGTTGCCCAACTGCTCGACGTGACGATTTTCGACCGCCTCCGCCGCTTGACCTGGTGGAAAGCGCCGATCGCCTCGTCTCTGATCGGCTCCATGATCGACACCCTGCTGTTCTTCGGAATTGCCTTTGCTGCGGCCTTCGCCTTCATCGATGTCAGCTTTGGCATGGAAGACGGCTCGCTTGCGTTCCCGGTTCCGTTCCTCGGGGTTGCCGATGCCTTCCAGGTCCCGCTATGGGCTTCGCTGGCTGTGGGTGACTTCATGGTCAAGATGCTGGTCGCTGTCGCACTGCTTGCACCGTACCGGATCGTGCTGAACATGTTCCAGCCGCAGCCCAACGGATCAGTCGCCTAAAGGCTCAAACCTCTTAGAACGCATCATCAAGGCGCCGCTCCGGCGCCTTTTTGCTTGATGGCAAACCCTTGACGTTCCGTCGTCATCCCGGCCAGACAAAGCGCAAGTCGGCATCGGGACACCACAAATCTATCGACTTCAACAATACTCGTGCCAACGGGCTCTGGCGCGCCGATCCCGGGTCTCCGCATACGCTTCGCCCGGGATGACCCAAATGGTTTTTGCCGACAGCTTTAAGGACATCCGAAGAAGCGCCTTTTTTGGGGATTCCTACGCCCAATTCACGCAGACTATAAGTCCTTCCGCATTATGAAATTCAGCCGCTTCTGCTCTTCAAAGGTCTCAAACGTGTCCCATCCTGCCTTCAGGTAAAAGCCTTCTGCGTTTGGCGTATAGAGGTAGAGCCGATTTATGCCTGCGCTTCGGGCCAGCGCCTCCAGTTCCTCGACCAGACGGGATCCATATCCTTTTCCTCGGAATTGCGGCTCTACATACAAACCGGCCAGCCAAGGATTAAGGTCAGGCCTGTGTTCAACGTCATTCAGGCAAAGGGTAACCATCCCGGCAGGCGTTTGTTCTTCCAGCAGCACAAGAACGGTCGGTATCTGATCGTCACTTTTTGCACTCTGCACATCAAAGTCCACAGCGTCAGCGCGTGTGTACACGCTATCTTGCATAAACGCATCCCATCGCCATGCAGCGGTGATCTGCGCGAGTTCTGGATTGTCCTTGGTACTGATGATGCTCGGCCGCATGATAGTGTTGCCTCAGGTTGGTTAAACCTAAGATGGTAACTTGAGGGCCCCGCCGCCACTACTTAAGACACTTTACTTATCCAGCCGAAACCGCAACAAAAGCGTACGCTGCAACAGCGAGCGGTTGTTGTCGGACAAAAGTGTCAGGATGGTTTCACCGGCTGCATTCTGGTGAACGGCCAGCGCTTCCATGTTATCGATCTGGTAATTGAAGTCCGCCTCCAGAAGGATTTCCCCATCCAAGACAGCCCCGGCCTTGAGATCGCTGCCAAGAAGCCGCCGCAACCTGAGGCCAATCAGGTCTTTCATGTTGAAGCGCCGCTCCATCAGGAGAAGATCCCCGTCGGGCAGGAACGCAGCATCTGTCACATCAAAGCGGTCATGGCGTTTGATGGAGAACTCTTCAGCACCGTCCGGGCCAAGGACAAACCCGAGGAAATTGTGTTCATCGCTGGGTGTTGTTTCGCTGATCGCGATCAGTTGGCCGTCAAGTGGGCCACCTGCCGGTCCTGCGGCCAGCGCTTCGATGCCCGTGTTGCGCGGCAATCTGTCGAGCGCCTTCGGCAAGGCCAGCTGGCCGAGCATTCTTTCATCCCCGGTCAGGAGCGGCCACTCATAATGATAAACCGCGTGATTGCGCTCTGCAGACACGTAAAGGCCAGTGGCATTGAGGGTCAGCGCCTCGGTGTCATGCCCCCAGCGGGCCCTGAGTGATTTTCCGTCCGCCCCCAACAAAACGGCATAGCGCAGATCTGCCAAACCCGTTGGAGCACCTTCATCTGTTTGCTCAACCGTTGCGGCAACCCAATGGCCATTGTCCGTGACCGCCAGCAGGCGATTTCCGTTATCAAGACTGATCACCCCGGACAATCCGCCGGTCTTGCGGTCGGACGCCAGGATCTCAAATCCGCCCAGAAACGTCAGCTTCCCGAACTCGGTATTGGAATGGCCGATATGGAAGGTCTCAATCGGCCGTGTCTTCACCCGGACCTGTTTTGCCTCATCCAGGAGACTTTCGGCCGACACGAGCGCGGAAAACGACAGAACCGCTGCAGCCAGTCCGGCTGCAGCGGTTCCGATAAACCTGGAGAAGAAAGCGCTCATGCCCTCACCGCTCACTCATCGGCGCCCAGCCCGGCGCTGGCGGCCTCTGCCGAATTGCGCCGCCATCTGGACCTCGTCGTCAAAGAGGTCGGCGAGCTGATCGGTCATGGCCCCGGCAAGCTCCTCGGCATCGACAATGGTGACAGCACGGCGATAGTAGCGTGTCACGTCGTGGCCGATGCCGATAGCAATCAGCTCCACCGGCGAGCGCGTTTCAATGTCCTCGATCACATGGCGCAGGTGACGCTCCAGATAGTTGCCCGGATTGACCGATAAGGTCGTGTCATCAACCGGTGCGCCATCGGAAATCATCATAAGGATGCGGCGTTGTTCCGGCCGGGCCATCAACCGGTCATGCGCCCAGAGCAGCGCCTCCCCATCGATGTTCTCTTTCAGGAGGCCCTCGCGCATCATCAAGCCGAGATTGCGCCGGGCACGCCGCCAGGGCGCATCAGCGGACTTGTAGATGATATGCCGTAGATCATTCAGCCGGCCCGGTGTTGGCGGTTTGCCCGCGCCAATCCAGCTTTCGCGCGACTGACCGCCCTTCCAGGCTTTCGTGGTGAAGCCGAGAATTTCGACTTTCACGCCGCACCGTTCCAGCGTCCGCGCAAGAATGTCGGCACAGGTGGCCGCCACCGTGATCGGCCGGCCGCGCATGGAGCCGGAGTTGTCCAGAAGCAGCGTGACGACGGTGTCCCGGAAGTTGGTATCCCGCTCTTGCTTGAACGCCAGAGGTGCCATCGGGTCGGTCACAGCTCGGGTCAGGCGCGCAGTGTCCAGAAGACCTTCTTCAAGGTCAAAATCCCAGGCCCGGTTCTGCTGGGCCATCAACTTGCGCTGTAACCGGTTGGCAAGGCGGGCCACGGCCCCTTGCAGATGGGTCAGCTGCTTGTCGAGGAAACCGCGAAGCCGGTCCAGCTCGGCGGTGTCACACAGTTCTTCAGCCGTGATCGTTTCATCGAACTGGGTCGTGAACACCCGGTAATCGGATTCAGGCGGCTTGTTGGAGAACGGATGATCCTGACGGTCGCTTTCGCCGGCTTCTTCAGAATCGTCAGCCATATCCTGGTCGACCATCTGGTCGAAGTCGGCTTCAGAGGCTTCCGTGTCACCGGCGTCCTGCTCTTCCCCGGAAAGTTCCATTTCCTGAGGTGCAGCTTCCTGCTCACCGCTGTCGTCTTCGGTGTCCTCCCCGGTTTCGGCCTCGTCGTTGTTGCCGGCGTCTTCGTTCTGATCGGGATCGAGGTCCTCGTCCTGCTCACCCAGCTCATCCGCCATATCGAGGGACTTAAGGACGTCGCGCAAACGCGAGGCAAATCCGTTTTGGTCCTCGACCTCGGCTTCGAGACCGTCAAGCTCCGCGCCGGCCTTGCTTTCCACCCAGTCGCGCCACATGTCGACCAGCTTGGCCGCACTTTCCGGCGGCTTGGCACCGGTCAGGCGTTCACGGACGATCAGCGACAGAGCGTCTTGAAGCGGGGCTTCTTCCCGGCTCGCAATGTCCGGCGCGCCGGACTTGCGATACTTGTCGTTGAGCATCACGGCCAGGTTGTCGGCCACCCCCTGCATCCGGCGGGCGCCGACCGCTTCACAGCGTGCTTGTTCAACGGCCTCGAAGATCGCCCGCGCATCCATGCCCTGGGGCATGTTTTTGGCGTGAACAGCCTTGTCGTGGCACGCGATCTTGAGCGCCATGGAATCCGAGAGCCCGCGTGTGACCGCGACCTCATGCGCATTCAGCTTTCGGGACGGTTCAGGCAAGCGGGCAGACAGACCCGACAAGCCCGGCCGGTCGCCGGAGAAGGTGACTTCCAGCTCCGCCTCGCCCGAAATCGCCCGCATGGTTCCTGCGACGGACTGTTTCAGCGGTTCCGTCGTCGGGGCGGGCTTGTTGCCCGGAAGAGAGTTGCTACCTGGCCGCGGCGCCATCGGGACCTCAGCTCATTACAACGTTGACAGCGGATTCCGGCAGATCCTCACCGAAGCAGCGTTGATAGAACTCTGCCACAAGTGACTGCTCCATGTCGTCGCACTTGTTCAGAAAGGTCAGACGGAAGGAGAAGCCGACATCACCAAAGATTTCCGCGTTTTCCGCCCAGGTGATGACCGTCCGCGGGCTCATCACAGTAGAGAGATCTCCGTTGATGAATGCGTTCCGGGTCATGTCCGCAAGACGAACCATCTTGGACACCGTGTTCCGGCCTTCATCGTTCTGGAAGTGCTTGGCCTTCGACAGAACAATGTCGACTTCGTTGTCGTGCGGCAGATAGTTCAGCGTGGTGACGATCGACCAGCGGTCCATCTGTGCCTGGTTGATCTGCTGCGTGCCGTGATAAAGACCGGACGTATCGCCGAGCCCGACCGTGTTGGCAGTTGCGAACAACCGGAAGGCGGCGTGCGGGCGGATGACCCGGCTCTGGTCGAGAAGCGTCAAACGGCCCGAAGACTCCAGAATCCGCTGGATTACGAACATCACGTCCGGACGGCCTGCATCGTATTCGTCGAACACCAGCGCAACATTGTGCTGATAGGCCCACGGCAGAATGCCGTCCTTGAATTCGGTAACTTGCTGACCGTCCTTCAGAACAATTGCGTCTTTACCGACCAGATCGATACGCGAGATGTGACTGTCGAGGTTGACCCGGATACACGGCCAATTCAGACGCGAGGCAACCTGCTCGATGTGCGTCGATTTGCCCGTCCCGTGGTAGCCGGTCACCATCACGCGGCGATTGTGCGCAAAACCCGCCAGAATTGCGAGGGTCGTTGCCCGGTCAAAAAGATAATCGGGATCCGGTTCCGGCACATGCTCTGACGGCGTGGAAAAGGCCGGTACCTTCAGGTCCGACTTGAAGCCAAACACCTCTTCGACGGAAATTTCAGTATCCGGCATCGCCATGGCCGCAGTCGTCGTCTCAGTCATCAGTCCTCCGCAGTCCCGGAGCGCCGGGATGGGTCGTTTGGGAAAAGCAAGCAGGGGCCTGCAAGCTTAGAGGAAACCGGCCTTTTTCAGAACGTTGTACGCCTGAATGATTTCCCGCAGGCGGTCTTCCGAAGAGCGATCCCCGCCATTGGCATCCGGATGGTTTAATTTCACAAGTTCTTTATAGCGCGCTTTGATTTCGCTTCCACGTGCTGTGTACGGCAGATTGAGCACATCAAGCGACCGTTTTTCAAGCGTCAAAAGCTTTCTTTCGCGCGGACGGCGCACTTGTTCGGCCCGGCGTTGCGCATTGCCGCGCATCGATGCCCTTGCGTCAAACCCGTCAGGTCCATCGGCCGCCTGCCGGTTGACGCCCATTTTCCAGGTCGGGCGGTGCCCGGTCAGGCTGTCCTTCTGGTAACTGCGGACGTCATCGTCGCCCATACCGTTGAAGTAGTTATACGTCTTATTGTATTCGCGAACATGGTCGACGCAGAAGTGAAAGTACTGGCCTTCGCGGTCCCGGCCCTTTGGCGCCTTGTGTGTACCAGGGCGATTACACCCCGGGTGTTCACAAACGGGATGCCGGTCCTCGGACATCCGCTCCTTGCGCTCTTTGTCCGGCTTCACCCGGATGCTGTCGAATATTTTTGAATCGAGTTTCATTGGGTCGATTATGGGATCTTGTATCCACCGGGCAAGCCGGTGACGGTGGTATTTGGCCGTCTTCCAAAGTCTTTTGGACGATGAACCCGGCGCAGGAAATCAAACAGCCTGAGACAATATCAGGCTGTACAGCACACGCCTAGACTTGAACTTTTAATCCGTGCTCCCCAAAGTCCGGACATGAGCATGAAACAGACCATTACCGACAAACTGACGGCCGCTTTTGCACCGTCTCATCTCAACGTCATCGACGAATCAGAAAACCATCGCGGACATGGTGGGTGGCGCGAGGGCGGCGAAACCCATTTCCGGGTTCAGATTGCCGCTGACGCCTTTCAGTCGATGTCCCGCGTCGGACAGCACCGCGCGATCAATGACGTTCTGGCAGACGAACTTGCCAGCAGCGTTCACGCGCTGGCCATCGAAGTCAAAAAAGCCGAATAGTTCTCGGGCGCACCGATCGGATCAAGCAGAAGCCGCCGCCCGGATTTTGCTGAGTGGCATGATCCGGAGCCGTGTGATCCGGTTTTTCTCCCGCCGCAGAACCGTGAAGCGGAACCCGTGGAACGTGAAGATCTGACGCTCTTCCGGGATCATCCGCGCCTCATGAATAACCAGGCCGGCAATGGTCGTTGCCTCGTCATCCGGCAAGTTCCAATCCGCTGCGCGATTGAGATCCCGGATCGGTACAGAGCCATCAACAATGACGGAACCGTCCGCTTGCGGACGCAAGCCTTCCAGCTCCAGATCATGTTCGTCCGCAATCTCGCCGACGATCTCTTCAAGAATATCTTCCAGCGTCACGAGGCCCATCACCTCGCCGTATTCGTCGACGACGAGAGCAAAGTGCGCCTTCCGACGCAGGAAGGCGTTCAGCTGGTCCTGCAGACTGGTCGTGTCCGGAACAAACCAGGCCGGTGCGGCTATCTCCAAAATGTTGATTTTGGAGGTGTCGCCCTTCGCGGAATTGAGTGCGCGCAGCAGATCCTTGGCGTGCAGGACCCCAACAAAGTTGTCACTTTCCCCGCGCCACAGCGGCAGGCGGGTGTGAGGCGAGGCAAGGGCTGCCTCAACCAGATTGGCCGGGTCTTCGTCTGCGTTGAGCGCCACCATGTTTGTCCGGTGGACCATCACATCGGAGACTTCCAGCTCAGCCAGATCCAACAAACCGCCGATACGGTCACGCTCGCCTTTTTCCAGACCGCCTTCCATGTGCTGCAAATCAACGGCGCCACGCAGTTCCTCATGCGCGGACAGGATTGACGCATCGTCTCCGATATTCACGCCGAGCATCTTCAGGAGCATGCGCACGATCCATTCGACCCCAATCACAACCGGGCCGAACACCGCGACAACAACGCGCACGATCGGCGACACCGTCAACGCGAACCGCTCGGGATTGGAAATCGCCCAGGTTTTGGGAAGAACTTCCGCAAAAACCAGGACGAGCGCGGTCATGACCAAAGTCGCAATTGCCACGCCGGCTTCGCCGAACAGCGCCAGAAAAACTGTTGTCGCCAGAGCTGAGGCAAGAATGTTGACCAGATTGTTGCCCAGCAAGAGCGCGCCGATCAGGCGTTCCCTCGACGCAATCAACCGCCCCGCAACCCGGGCTCGCCAGTCTCCGGTTTTTTCAAGCTGGTGCACCCTTGCGCGCGACGCAGCAGTCAGCGCTGTTTCGGAGCCGGAAAAGAAACCGGACAGAAACAGAAGAAAAAAGATGGCGGCAATGGAGAGCCAGAGTGCGGTCTCGGTCATGGGTTCAGTTTTTCCTTTAAGAACTCTGACACCAGATAGGGATCAACACCCTTTTCGACAAAGGCCTCCCCGATTCCCTTCGTCAAAACGAACGTCAATGCGCCCCGGCTCACCTTTTTGTCCTGCGCAATCAGATCCATGAACACTTCGACACCGGGCAGTTGCCCCGGAATATCGGTGATCCGGATCGGCAGTCCGACATCTGTCAGGTGCTTCTCAACCCGGCCAACAGTGTCTGCCCCAATCAGGCCGAGTTTTTCAGAAAACTCATGCGCCAACATCATGCCGATGGAAACACCTTCACCATGCACAAGACGCTCGGTTTCATAGGACACTGCGCCCTCCAGCGCATGACCAAATGTATGGCCGAGATTCAGAAGCGCCCTGCGGCCGGATTCCAGTTCGTCGGCGGCAACAACATCGGCTTTTGCCTGGCAGGACCGGGCAACGGCATCGTCCCGTTCTTGTCCGCCAGCAAAGATGCCCTGCCAGTTGGTTTCCAGCCACGCAAAGAAGTCCGCATCACCAAGAAGGCCATACTTCGCGACTTCAGCGTAACCGGCCCGGAAATCGCGCGGAGTGAGCGTGTCCAGAATTGCCGTATCGGCCAATACGAGCGCCGGCTGATGAAACGCGCCAATCAGGTTCTTGCCGTGACGCGAGTTGATCCCGGTTTTTCCGCCGACGGAACTGTCGACCTGCGCCAGCAAGGATGTTGGCACCTGGATGAAGGCCATGCCCCGGCGCACCGCAGACGCCACAAACCCGGTCAAGTCACCAACCACACCGCCGCCCAGAGCAACGATTGCGTCGTTGCGTTCAAGCCGTGCGTTCAGGACTTCATCGCACAAACGCTCAAACTGCGAAAAGCACTTGGTGCTCTCCCCGGCCGGCACCGTGATCGGCGTGAAGTCAATCCCCGCCTTCTCCAGGCTGGCCCCAAAAGCTGAAAGGTGAAGTCTGGCGACATTTTCATCCGCAATGACCGCCAGCCGGGCGCCCGGCAAAACCGCGGCAATTTCCGCTCCTGCTGTTTCCAGAACATTCCGTCCGATGCGGATATCGTAACTGCGCGCCCCGAGGTCCACCCGAACGGTTTGCATTGCTTGCGACGTGTTGGCGTCAGCGGCGTCCAGATTTGCCATTTGCTTGATTTCCAAACTGCAATGGTTGTCAGAAAAGGCTGCGTCAGCCTTGTCCATAAAGGTGGTCTGCGAGGGTCAGGACGATCTGGTCAACAACGGCCTCGTGCGGCACGTCTTTCGAGGTCACCGTCAATTTTGCCTGTGCGTAGACCGGTTCGCGTTCGGCCATCAGCTTGCGCATGGTGCCTTCCGGATCTGGATTGCGCAGAAGCGGACGCGTTGATCGCCGGCGCACCCGCGCCATGACAGTCTCAAAATCCACCTTCAGCCAGATCGACAGGCCATGTGCCTCAATTTCCGACCGGGTCGTATCGCTCATGAAAGCACCGCCCCCGGTGGCCAGAACCTGCGGCCCTTCTTGCAGAAGCCGGGCAATCACACGCTCTTCGCCGCTGCGGAAGTAGGGCTCGCCATGTTCTGCGAAGATTTCCGAAACGGTCATATTCGCAGCGCGTTCAATCTCGCTGTCGGCGTCCACAAATTCCAGGCCGAGCCTCTGAGCAAGACGTTTGCCCACCGTTGATTTGCCGCAGCCCATAATGCCGACCAGCACAATCGACCGGTTGCCGAGTGCAGCAACGAGAGTCTTCAGATCAACCGTGTCCTCTTCCCTGTCATTGGCTGGGTTCTGGGACATCTGGGTGTTTTCGTGTTTCTTCATGGCGGCGTTTTACCATATTCGCTGCAAAACGCACGAGGGCACAGCGCGAAACATCAGCGCTTGTGCTGCGCAGCGAACTTGCAACAATCAACAGCTTGGGGAACCATGCCAAGAAGTCTGATTCGACACCAACGGAGACCGACGTGCCAACGCTCACCCGCCTTTTGATCGTGCTCCTGATTTTGGGCGCACTCGGCTACGGCGCGGTCTATTCTCTG
The DNA here is from genome assembly GCF_965276855.1 of Roseibium sp. Taxonomy (GTDB): domain Bacteria; phylum Pseudomonadota; class Alphaproteobacteria; order Rhizobiales; family Stappiaceae; genus Roseibium. The sequence continues at coordinate 2,991,099 of NZ_OZ255700.1, read as the reverse complement.
GCGACATTCGTGGAGCCACGCGAACGCGAGATCACCGTGCGGGTCAAGAAGGATGGGTTTGGCCGCTGATGGCAACCGGGTTCGATCTGGAGAATTTCCTGGAAATGCTCGCCGCAGAACGGGGCGCGGCGGAAAACACGCTGGCAGGTTATCGGCGGGACCTGGAAGACTTTTCCGGTTTTCTCAGCCGGACAAAACTGGCTGAGGCAAACTCGGACCACATATCAGCCTATATGAGCGACCTCACCCGCCGCGGTTTCGCTGAAAGTTCTCAGGCACGGCGGCTATCGGCCCTCAAGCAGTTCTACAAGTTCCTATATTCAGAAGGCAGCCGCCAGGACGATCCGACCCGGACGTTATCGGCACCTAAGAAACGCGGCAGCCTGCCAAAAGTCCTCTCCATGGACGACGTCGATCGCTTGATCGAAACGGCACGTCTGCAAACAGAAGCGTCTCACAAATCAAAAGCAGCCGCCTTGCGCGCGCAGCGCATGTACACGCTCATCGAGGTGCTTTATGCGACCGGGCTCCGGGTCTCCGAGCTGGTAGCACTACCCGTCACCGCCGCCTTGAGGGACGCACGGCTGATTGAGATCAAGGGCAAGGGCGGCAAGGAGCGCCTAGTTCCTTTGTCTCATGCCGCACAGTCTGCCATGAAGATGTATGTTGGGCTGCGTTCGGCGGAAGGCGCTTATGAAAACAGTCCGTGGCTGTTCCCCTCTCATGGGGGAAGCGGGCATTTGACGCGTCAACACTTCGGTCGGGACCTCAAAGATCTCACGATTGCAGCAGGGTTGGATCCGTCGCAAGTCTCCCCGCACGTCTTGAGGCATGCCTTTGCATCGCATCTCTTGCAAAACGGAGCGGACCTGCGCGTGGTCCAGCAACTTCTTGGACACGCGGACATTTCCACCACACAAATATATACCCATGTGCTGGATGAGCGGCTGCGGGAACTGGTGGAAACGGCCCATCCACTTGCCCGGAAATAGGCCGCAAATCCTCTGTTGCGCCGCAGCAAAGCAACACCTACACTCCGCTGCCTAAAATTTTAGCACCGGACTTGGAAACATGCTGCAGCCCGCCAGCACTTACGACACGCTCACCAGGAATTTCATGTGGCCTCAGCCGACGGCGTACAACATAGCTTCGGTTGTCAGCGATCAATGGGCAGCCGCAACACCAGACCGGCTAGCGATCCGGCGTGTGTTTGACGACGGGCAGACCGAAGACTGGAGCCACCTGGAACTGAACCGGGCTGCGAACCGCTTTGCGAACGCCTTACAGGCACTCGGAGTAAAACCCGGAGATCGGGTCGCTCTGCTCCTGCCGCAAATCCCGCAAACCGCCATTGCACATCTTGCCACGTATAAAATCGGTGCGATCGCGGTTCCATTGGCCGCCCTGTTCGGCTTGGAAGCCCTCAGTTACCGGCTGTCTGATTCCGGGGCGAAGGCTTTGGTGACAGACACCGCAGGCCTTGCCAAGCTGAACGAGGTCCGGGATCAACTCCCCGGTCTGGAGTTGGTCATCTCCGTTGATGGAGCAGAGCAAGGCGTTGAAGCATTTTCTGAGTTGCAGGAGCGCGCCTCAGACACATTTCAAACAGTTCAGACCAGCCCGAATGACCCGGCCTTGATGATCTATACGTCCGGCACCACGGGCCAACCCAAAGGCGTGCTCCACGGCCACCGGGTGCTGATGGGGCACATGCCAGGGATTGAACTCTCGCAAAACTTCCTGGGACAACCGGACGACCTCTTCTGGACACCGGCCGATTGGGCTTGGGCGGGCGGTCTCCTGAACGCCCTTTTCCCAGCTCTGTCGCTCGGGGTTCCCGTTGTCTGCCACGCTTCACGGAAGTTCGATCCGGAATTCGCATTCCGGCTCTTGGAGCAACAGAAGATCCGCAACGCCTTCATCCCACCAACTGCATTGCGCATGCTGCGGGCGGTCGAAAATCCGGCCAGCCGGTTCAAGTTAAACTGGCGCAGTGTGGGCTCAGCCGGAGAATCGCTCGGCAAAGAAACCTACGACTGGTTCGCGGATGAATTCGGCTTCAAGGTCAACGAGTTCTATGGCCAAACCGAAAGCAACGCAGTCCTCGGCTCCAGCGCGGCCTTGGGCGTTACCCGCTCTGGTGCAATCGGCAAGGCAACGCCCGGCCATGACGTTGCCATCATTGATGAAGCCGGAAATCCTGTGCCTGCAGAAACGCTCGGTCAAATCGCTGTAAGGCGTCCGGATCCCGTGATGTTCCTTGAGTATTGGAACAAACCGGAGGCGACGAAGGACAAGTTTATCGGCGACTGGATGATCACCGGCGATCAAGGAGTGATGGATGAGGACGGGTATGTCCATTTCGTCGGCCGTGACGATGACCTCATCACCTCCGCCAGTTACCGGATCGGTCCGGGGGAAATTGAAGACTGCCTGATCAAACATCCGGCCGTTGCGCTGGCCGCAGCGGTTGGAAAACCGGACCCGCTGCGCACCGAAATCGTCAAAGCCTATGTGGTACTGAAAACCGGGGAACAGCCGACACCCGCCCTGGAAGACAGCATTCGCTCGTTCGTTCGGGATCGATTATCGGCGCATGAATACCCACGTGAAATTGGTTTTGTGGATTCCCTGCCCATGACCACGACAGGCAAGGTCATTCGCAGAATTTTGCGCAATCAGGCCCGCGAAGAAGTCGCATAAAGAAAACGTCTCTTAAATCCGGACGATCAGGCAGCCAGCAAGGCGGAGAGATCCGCATGGCTGTCCACCACCTTGTGTGCGCCCGCACTTTGAAGCTGCTCCGCGTGACCATCATGACTGTGCCCGCCGCCGACAAATCCCCAAACGGTCATCCCGGCAGCCAGACCGGCCTGAACACCATTGGAGCTGTCCTCGATCACCAGGCAGTTTGCCGGTGCAACACCCAGTTTTTCAGCCGCAAACACAAACAAGTCCGGTGCCGGTTTGCCGTTGGTCACTTGTTCGCCGGAGTAGATATGCGGCGCAAAATAGTCGTGAAGTCCTGTGTGTTGAAGCTTATGGATCAGACGGTGGAGGCGCGACGATGAGGCAACCGCTCGCGGACCGTCATGCGCTTCGAGCAAGGTCTTGATCCCGGCGATTTCTGCAAGCTCGGAATTGATCCGCTCCAAGGTGGCGGCATCGAGTTCCGGACCAAACGTTTCGGGCAGAGGCCCTTTGCCCAACGCGCGGTGATCATCGTCTAGTTTGACCCAGAAATCAGCGCTTCCAAGCCCCTGAAAGCGGCTCATGTAGTCGTCCAGGCTATAATTCAGTCCGATCCGGGCGAGATGTTCACGCTCCACCTCAACATAAATTTTTTCAGAATCGACCAGAACGCCATCGCAGTCGAACAGAATTGCCTCAAAAGTCATATGTTTCCAAATTCGTTAGTGTGAACCGTCGAAGAGACCTTTAACCACCTGTCTTTGAAACAAGATGACAAGGATGGCAGGAGGCAAAACCGCGACAACCGCGAGCATGACCCCGGACAGGCTGTTCTGTCCGAAAAACTGCATCCCCCTGACAACTGTGTAGGACGCTTCATCGGATGTGATCATGACCGGCCAGAGGTACTGGTTCCAGCCGGTGACGAAAAGCACCAGAAACAACGCAGATGCTGTGGGCAGGCACAAGGGCGCCAGGATATCGGCCAGGAACCGCAATGGCCCTGCCCCGTCCAGCCGTGCGGATTCCTGGAGCGTATCGGGTACCGTCATCAGGAATTGCCGGAAAAACAAAGTCCCCAGCCCGGATGCGGCGAGCGGTAGGATCAGTCCGGCGCGCGTGTTGACGAGACCCAGATCGACGGCAACGGCATAGGTTGCGAGAAACCGGGATTCCAATGGGAGCATCAAGGTCAACAGCAGTAGCCAGAAGATAAACGTCGCAAACCGGACCCTGAAATAGAGAAGCGCAAAGGCAGCCAGAAGCGAGACCACGGTTTTCAACGCAGCAAATCCTGCCCCGAAAACGAAAGAATTCCAAAGCATAAGGGCAGCCGTCACATCGCCGGAAAAGCCAGCACTTGTTGTGAAAAACGCGGTGTAGTTCTCAAGACCATGCGCCCCGATATCCAGGCGCGGTGCGATCCGCGTGCCAGGCGCATGCGTGGTTGCTGCAAACAAGGCGTAAACCGGCAAGCTCATGAACAAAGCGCCGGTTATCAGAATGACATGGTCAACAAATTGAGCGCGAAAACGCCGCCAGGATGGCATCAGGAGTGTTCCGGAAAACAAGAAAGAGCGCGGAGAGTAGACCCATTCGCAGCGAATTGAAAAGGCTTAGAGCACGACAATACCCGAATGCTTTGCCTTGTGTTCCGGCTCCACGTGTATGGTAATCCGGGCGCCCGGCACATCTTCACTGATAGCTGCCTCGATCCGGTCGCAGATCTCATGGGCTGCTTCAACGGTCATGGAGCCGGAAACCACGAGATGAAAATCAATGAAGGTCGTCTTTCCGGCGATACGCGTTCGCAGATCATGCGCTTCCAGCGCGCCTTCGCCTTGCTCGGAAATCTGCAGCCGGATCTTTTCGAGAACATCGGCTGAAGCTGCCTCGTCCATAAGGCCACCGACAGATTCTTTGACCAGTCCCCAACCGGACCACAAGACCGTGAGGCCAACCAAAATCGCCAAGACCGAGTCCAGGATCGCCCAACCGGTCAGAAGAACGAGGACCACGCCAATGAGGACACCGAGGGAACTGACAACATCGGTGAAAAGGTGCTTGCCATCGGCGACAAGCGCCGGCGACCGGACTTTTCGGCCGACCCGCATCAGATAAGCCGCCCAAAGCCCATTGATCAGTGCGGCCAGAACATTCAGCCCGATGCCAAGCGGTGAAAAATCGGGACTGTCGCCGTGTACAAGCCCCATCCAGGCGGCCCTGAAGATCGACAAGGCGGCCAACACAATCATCACGCCAACAAGAACGGCGGCGAAATACTCTGCCTTGTCATGACCATAAGGATGATTGCTGTCGGCAGGTTTTGACGCGAACCAGACGGCTATCAGAGCTGCGAAGGATGAGGCAACGTTGACGATGGTCTCAAGCGCGTCGGAGTAGAGCGCAACAGACCCGGTCAGCCAGTAGGCACCGAATTTCAGGCCAAGGACCACAAGACCGATTGCAATGCTGAAAAAGGCAATACGGAGCTGCGAGCCAACCGCCATTAAGACCCCCTAAGGCCTCGGCGGCCCGCTGGTTTTCTGAGCGCTGCAAGGGGTAACAGGTTTTGCCCTCAAGACAACCGGCAATCGGGACTATCAAGTGAAAAACGGAGACTTATAGCGTGTCGTTTTTCATTGATTTCAGGCTGCTTCAGGTTTCGCGTACGAGACAAAGCCGAGTGGCAGGGGCACCTGAATTCGTTTGAACGCGACTTGCTCTAAAACCGATCAACGCTCAAACAGCACTTGGCCTGATAGCCTTGCAAAAATCCCCGCCTGTTGGCCGGGGTGTTTTGGTGGGTTGGCAGGTTCTCGGAACTTGTGCGGACCGGCTGGCAGCAGCACCTAAAAACCCTTCTTCCAATCCATCGCCGCAGCGCCAATGATCTGGCCGGGCCCCTCATTATCCTCAACCTGGATCAGGATAATGCACCGGGCGTCGCTGATCAGGTTCAGCTTCGTCTTTGCCATGCGGAACGTCTCTTCGCCGCCCGACCACATGCCCATCGGCATAAGATCCCGAACGACGTTCACATAGGTGATTTCGCGCCCCGCATTTTCCCCGCGACCAATGTCCACTGTCGCTTCATCCTGCACGCGCAAGAAATAGACGGTTGCCATTTTTGCACCCGCAGGCAGCTCACCGCTGACTTTAGCCTCAACGGCCATATCCGAGATTTTGAGCGTCACGTCAGTTGCAAGCGGCTCAGCGCGCTTCAAGGCGGCACGGACATCCGCCTCGCGGCTTCCGACAACATGTTCCTCACCGTTGATCACCATTTGCGGAGTGTAAACCGACCGGTCGCCGCGTTTTTGTGCATAGGCGCGCTGGCGCTGCGAATGAACCGGGCTCGCAAGCGTGTCTTTCCATCCAAGGTAATCCCAGTAATCGACCGGCAATACCAACGTCAGAATGTCGTCCTCTTCCTGCACAAGCTGCTCGGCGAGCCGGTCAGCCGGCGGGCAAGAGGAGCAGCCTTGGCTGGTGAAGAGCTCGACGACCTTCTGCGGCCCCGCGTTCGCAGCATTCGAGGAAATGCCCGCCGCAAATAATCCGCAAACAAAAATAAAACACGCTCGGACAGCGTGTCGTGCTGTCCGGGTATGGATGCCCACCATTGGCTCTTGTCCCGTAACTGTTTTCAGTAAGATAGGCAGGCACCTTGTAAAGAGCGAGTCACGTGCCGGTGATAGCGCGCGCACCACTGATTTTTCGCACGTTTGTGAAAATTGAAAGACAGCCCGTGATCAGCGCAAGGGTTTCACCCCTCGGCCATAATCTTCCGCAGTTCCGGAAGGAAACCGGTCTCATAGCTTTGCGGATCGAGCGGGCCGATGAACTTGTAGCGGATGGTGCCGGTCTTATCGACAATGAAGGTTTCCGGAACGCCGTAGACACCCCAGTTGATGGCTGTCCGTCCGCTGTCATCGACGCCGATGCGGTCATAAGGGTTGCCGAGACTTCCAAGGAACCGGCGCGCGTTCGCGGCTTTGTCCTTGTAGTTGATCCCCAGGAGCTGGAACCCATCCAGCTTCGCCAATTCTTCCAGGAGCGGGTGCTCCTGCCGGCACGGGCCGCACCAGGACGCAAAGATGTTCACGACGGTAACCTGACCGATCAGGTCTTCACGCGAAAATCCGGGCATCGGAGCGCCGTTTTCAGACAAGCCCTCAAGCGGCTCTAAGGAAAACTCCGGCGCAGGTTTATTGATCAGCGCGGATGGGATCTTGCTCGGATCGTCTCCGAGCGTCAGCTGAAACAGAAACAGCCCGGCAAGCGCTGCAAAAACAATCAAGGGCAGCAGAACGAGGACCGGAAAGCCACGTTTTTTGAGCTCAGATCCCGAACCATTTTCAAGTGTGCTCATGAGGCCTGAGTGCTCCTGTCTTCCGGCCGTGCGCGTTTGATGCCTTGGTCGGCGAGGTCGTTCAGAGCTTTTTCCTGCGCGGCCTTGTCCAATCGCACCCATGCGATCAGGACCAGGACCGTTAATAGGCACAGGCCATAAGAGGCGAGGATAAATCCGGCGTGTGGTCCAAGATCCATGACGTCACTCCGCAGGTTGGGCGGCCCCGGCAGGACCTGGCTGTGCGGCACTCGCTGCACGCATCCGCAGAGCGCGGACACGCCGCCGCAGGATTTCATTGCGCATGGCCATCAAGTGAAGAACGAAGAACATCAGCGTGAAGGCAACGGCCATCACCAACAGCGGCCACAAGATATCCGGGTGAATGGTCGGGCCATCAAACCGCATCACACTTGCCGGCTGATGAAGTGTGTTCCACCAATCGACGGAAAATTTGATGATCGGCAGGTTCAGGGCGCCGACGAGCGTCAGAACAGCCGCAGCTTTCCCGGCCTTGATCGGGTCTTCCATCGTGCGCCACAGTGTCATCAGGCCCAGATACATGATGAAAAGGACGAGGACAGACGTCAGGCGGGCATCCCAGACCCAGTAGGTGCCCCACATGGGCTTGCCCCACAAGGAGCCGGTCACGAGCGCCATAAAGGTAAAGGCGGCACCGATCGGAGCAGCACTTTTCGCCGAAACGTCCGCCAGCGGATGCTTCCAGACCAAGGTTCCGATCGACGACAGGGTCATCACCGAGTAGCACATCATGCACAGCCAGGCGGCAGGGACATGGATGTACATGATCCGCACCGTGTCCCCTTGCTGATAGTCCTCCGGCGCGACGAAGAAGCTCATGTAAAGCCCGACCGCGAACAACAGGAGACACAGCCCTGTCAACCAGGGGAGGACCACCTGCACGAACCTCAAAAACCGCGTCGGATTTGCGTAATCCCAGAATGCCATGGAACCGTTCTAATCTAGAGCTTTGCCTGCTTCAATGGACAAGTCTGCCGCAGGAGGCATTGAGGGCTATCAATATAGCGTTAGTCTGACGCAAATCGCAGTGCCGTGGCAGATGCTATCGGGCCAACAACGGCCGCAATGAGAGACAGCGCACAGAGGATCAGAAAAGGCGTCAGGAAAGGTACAGGATCACGGATCGCAGCATCAGCCGAACTGACGCCGAAAATCAGAACGGGTATCGCGAGCGGTACAACCAGAACGGCCAGCAGGAGGCCACCACGGCGCAGGGAGACCGTCAGCGACGCGCCGATTGCGCCGATTAGCGTAAGCGCCGGGGTTCCAACCAGCAGCGTTGCAGTGACCGCCGCCATGGAGACTGGATCTAGGTTCAAGAAGATACCGAGCACCGGCGCGGCGACCACCAGGGGCAAACCCGTCGCGGTCCAATGCGCCAGACACTTGATCAGAACAACCAGCTCCAGGGGTCGTCCCGCCATCAACATGAGATCAAGTGTTCCGTCATCGCGATCCGCCTGAAACAGACGATCCAATCCAAGCAGCGTTGCCAGCAGGGCCCCGATCCAGAGGATTGCAGGACCGATCCGTGCGAGCAGATTGAGATCCGGGCCAACACCGAAGGGAATAACCGTCACAACGGCCAGGAAAAACAAAACGCCGACCAAGGCGCTACCGCCCACCCGAACCGACAGCCTCAAGTCCCGTTGAAACAATGCCATCGCCCAACCCGTCATAGGAAGCCCTCCTCAAGGACCGGCTCCGCCGGTTGCGCGGCTTCCAGATGCAATGTCTGAGTTTTGGCCAAAGCCAACTCGGTGTGGGTCGCCGTCACGATCAAACCGCCGGATTCTAGGTGGCCGTTCATCAAACTGAGCAACAAGACTTCGGAGTTCTTGTCCAGCGCTGACGTCGGCTCGTCCATCAACCAGACCGGCCGCGCAGTTACCAACAGCCGGGACAGCGACAACCGCCGTTTTTGACCCGCAGACAGGTAAGCTGCGGGTAGATGGGCGGTATGACCAATCCCGAGCAATTCCAACGCCTCTATCGGCTCCCGCAGATCGCCGGCAAAACCAGTTGCGCTCGTTGGTGCTGTAAAGCTCTGCCAGAATTCAAGGTTTTCGAGCACCGACAACGGCGGTTTCACCGCGTCCTGATGGCCAAAATAATGCGCGTGTTCATGCGCAGGCCTGTCGTCTTCACCACCGTCGAACCGGATCGTGCCACCCGCCAGAGAAACCAAACCTGCCAGCGTGCGCAGCAGCGAGGACTTACCGATGCCATTTGCACCAGTCACTACAAGAGCTGTGCCTTGGCTGAGAGTGAAAGAAAGGTTTTGAAACACCCGGCGCCCACCGCGATCAATGGTCAGGTTCTCAGCAAAAAGGGTCAGGACACCGCTCCGGAAAGTCGTACAGATCGTCCGCCTTGTTAGTGCGTTCTTGAGGGCAATGGCAAGCGCACTCTGAAACTCAAATCACTCTGCATTGTGATCTTTAAGTTATCGCCTTGCCCTTGCAACAGCAGCAAGCCACGGAATGTTAATGTCCCCATGTCATAAATACGGAAGAATACGCAAAAGGATTTTTTCGTGCAGTCTCCGGACAATTCGGCGCCTAAAACCGGTCAGGACTCGAACCTTGCTGCGCGGCTCAAGCAGCTGTCTACGCGGGTGTTTAGCCTTTTGGGGGCTGACGGAACAGACAATCAAGCCGCACAACGCATGGCCATCGCCAGCTTTGGAATTCGGATAGGCGGAGCGGCCCTTGCCTATCTTTCCCAAGTCGTTCTGGCCCGACTGCTCGGCGCCTACGATTATGGCATCTTCTCCGTCGCCTGGACATTTGTGATTATTCTTGCCGTCATGGCGTGCGGTGGCTTCTCCGCTTCTGCCAGCAAATTCATTCCAAAATACCGGGAGACTGGTGATCCGGACAGCCTGCGGGGTTTCATCAGCACCAGCCGCCAGTTGGTGTTTCTGATGGGGGCCGCCCTTGGCCTAATCGGGATCGGGATGGTTGCCATGCTCAGCCCGGTGATCGATTCAAGTTATGTGGTGCCGTTGTCGATCTCCCTTCTCGCCTTGCCGTTCTTTTCCTACGCCATGGCACAAGATGGCATCGCGCGCAGCTACGATTGGCCATTCCTTGCGATGTTGCCGACATACATTTGGCGCCCGGCCGCACTTCTTATTATCTTTTTGATTTTTCTGGTATTTGTAGGTGGCGCAACAGCCACAACAGCAGCAATCGCCGCTGTCTTGTCCGCTTTCGGCGTCGCAGCCTATCAACATGTTCAACTCAACCAGCGCCTGAACCCGGTATTGCCCAAAGGACCGAAAAAAACCGACATCCGGCTCTGGATCTTCATTTCCCTGCCAATGCTGATTGTCGACGGTTTCTTGCAGTTGATCACCAGCGCTGACGTGATCATGGTGAGCTTCTTTGAAGAACCGGATCAGGTGGCAATCTACTTCGCAGCCTCCAAAACGCTGGCTCTGGTGCATTTTGTTTATTTTGCAGTGCGCGCTGCGTCTGCGCATCGCTTTTCCCGCTATCTGCACAGCGATGACATGAAAGGGCTCGCCGCCTATGTGCGTCAGGCTGTGCACTGGACCTTCTGGCCGTCCGTTGGAGCCGGTGCCGGATTGCTGGTCATTGCCCCATGGCTCCTGGAACTCTTTGGATCCGGATTTTCTGACGGTTACACGCTGATCGCCGCGCTGATGATTGGTGTGCTTGCGCGGGCTTCCGTTGGTCCGGCGGACGCACTCTTGACCATGACCGGGCTGCAGAAAACATGCGCGATTATCTACGGAACCACTTTTGTCATGAACGTCGTTCTCAATCTCATTTTGATCCCGTGGCTGGGCTTAATGGGTGCCGCCGTTGCCACGAGTTGCGCAATTTTATTTGAAACAACCGCCCTTGCTATCGCGGCCAAACGAAAGCTCAATATCACCACGTTTATTTTGCCATTGTTGTTTCAAACGGGGAAAACCGCCGCTTGACCGATCCATCGGACATGAAGGAGCAGCTGGAAGTCCTCTGGCTTGACCCGCACTCGCCCGATGTGCCGTTGGACAGATGGCAAGACCTGGCGGACACCAGCCTTGATCCCAACCCTTTCTTCACACCAGGGTTTCTACAGCCCTATTTGCGGGCTTTTCCATCGGCTGCAGTGCGCCTCTTGGTCATACAGGACCGGGATACAGAACTCTGGAGAATAGCCGCACCCGTCGGACGCCGCCGGGCAGGGTTTGCAGTCCCCATCCCGACCACTTGGACCTCCCACTACGCCCCTCTTGGAACGCCGCTCCTGCGAGACACCAGCGGCCTGGGGGATATCACCGCTTTCTTGGAAGCTGGGTCCGGATCTGCAAATCTGATGGCCATACCATTTCTGCCCTGCGACAGCCGGGTCGCGGCTCTGATTGAAGAAATCGCCGGCTTCGAAAGCAACTGGGCCCAGAGCCTTTCCCGCGCAGGCCACAGCTCCGGGGAGCTTGGAGAAGGCCAATACAACGCCGCCATGTCGGGAAAGCGCAGAAAGGAAATGCGCCGACAACTGCGCCGGCTTGAAGATCACGGCCCAATACGCACGGCCCACCTTCTTGGTGAGGAGGCACTCGAAGGCTTTGAAGACTTCCTAAAGCTCGAGGCCAAGGGATGGAAGGGACGCGCAGGCACTGCACTCTCAAGCAACGAGGAAACTGCATCCTTTTCCAGACATGTGATCAAGAACCGCTCTATACACAATGGCGTTCGGATTGATCAGCTCTGGGCCGGAGACACCCTTGCAGCATCGCTCGTTCTTTTCATTGAAGGATTTCAGGTCTTCTCCTGGAAGATCGCCTTCAACGAGAATTTTGCGCGCATGTCTCCAGGGGCCCAGATTGCGGCGATTTCAATGAGGCAAAATCTGCAAAACGCCGATTTCCTGGAAGCGGACTCCCTGGCTGTCCCCGGCCATTCCATGATCGAACCGCTCTGGCGCGGCCGGGTTGATATTGGAACGTTGATCCTTTCGAAGGGGGCTCGGGGCTCTTCGCTCGCAAGTCTCGCTGCGGCGGATCTTAAACTGGAACATACCGTGCGCAGCAAGGCCAGAGCCTTGAAGGCATTCTTCAGTTAGCGGATTGGCCATTCAGCTCTGATTTATAGAGAAACGCAAACGCGAAACCCTTCGATCGAGTCTCCGTATTGGATCTGCGTAAAAAAAAGCCCCGGGGAAAATCCCCGGGGGTCCAAGTTTGCGGTCCGAGCCAATAGACCGCCTGGGAGATTTCGGTTGGCCGGCTGGGGAAAGATGTTGAGCCAAACCCCGCCGGGCCGGACCGCCGCCATTTCTGGCGACCGTCCAAAAGTGCGATTTACATGCGCTGAGAGCCGGTTCCGAATTCCGGATAGGCTTCGACACCGATCTCAACCTTGTCGAGACCCAGAGCCTCTTCCTCTTCGGAGACCCGGATACCCATGGCAGCTTTCAGGATGAACCAGACGATGCCGGATGCGACCAGTGTGAACACGCCGTAGGAGACGATACCGACGATCTGGGTGCCGTAGGATGCACCGTCGTTGGACAGCGGTACAATCAGCGTGCCCCAGATACCTGCTATCAGGTGGACCGGGATTGCGCCAACAACATCGTCGATTTTCAGCTTGTCGAGCAGCGGAACAGTGAAGACAACGATCACACCACCGATGGCACCGATGAAGACGGCTTGCCATACGCTCGGAGCCAGCGGCTCAGCTGTGATGGACACGAGGCCAGCCAGAGCACCGTTCAGAGCCATTGTGACGTCGACTTTTTTGTACATGACCTGGGTCAGGATGACCGCAGCAACAACACCGGCAGCAGCAGCCATGTTGGTGTTTGCAAAGATGCGGGAGATGTCGGTCACGTCACCGATGGAGCCCATTGCGAGCTGGGATGCACCGTTGAAGCCGAACCAGCCGAGCCACAGGATGAAGGTACCCAGTGTTGCAAGCGGCATGGAAGAACCCGGCATCGGGTGAACAGCGCCGTCCGTGCCGTATTTGCCTTTACGGGCACCGAGGATGATCGCGCCAGCAAGAGCTGCCCAGCCACCAACGGAGTGAACCAGCGTGGAACCGGCGAAGTCGGAGAAGCCCATCTCGGACAACCAGCCTGCGCCCCACTGCCAGGAACCTGCGATCGGGTAGATGAAGCCGGTCAGGACAACGGTGAAGATCAGGAACGGCCACAGCTTGATGCGCTCAGCCAAAGTACCGGAGACGATAGACGCTGCGGTTGCCACAAACACCATCTGGAAGAACCAGTCAGATGCGGTGGAGTAACCGGTGTCCAGCGCATCGCCGCCTACCGGATCGAAGGAATACGGACCGAAGGAGCCCATGAACCCACCGTCAACGCCGGTGTACATCAGGTTGTAGCCAGTAATCCAGAACATCAGACCCGCGATGGAGTACAGGGAAATGTTCTTCAGGCACTGCATGGAGACGTTCTTGGAGCGGACGAGGCCGGCTTCCAGCATGGCGAAACCAGCGGCCATCCACATGACCAGGAAACCACCGATCAGGAACAGCAGCGTGTTGAAGATGTAGGCGACTTCCGGTGTGACGGCCGGAGCTGCTTCAGCGTCCTGAGCCAATACCGGCAAGGCGGAGAGGCTCAAAATAGCCAGCGATGCCGCGCCCTTAGCGACAAGTTTTTTCATGAGTACGTTTCCTTACCTGAATGTCAGAGAGCTTCGGCGTCGGTTTCGCCGGTGCGGATGCGAACAACTTGATCGATGGAGTAGACAAAGATCTTGCCGTCCCCGATTTGACCGGTCTTGGCGGCCCCGGAGATGACCTCGACGACTTTGTCGACAGATCCGCCGTCTACGGCGACTTCGATCTTCAGCTTCGGAAGAAAGCTGACCGCATATTCGGTCCCGCGGTAGATTTCGGTATGACCCTTTTGGCGGCCGTAGCCCTTCACTTCTGTAACCGTGAGCCCCTGGATGCCGATGCCGGTCAAGGCATCGCGCACTTCGTCGAGCTTGAACGGCTTGATGATGGCCATCACTATTTTCATTGCTCGTTCCATTCCCCTCTTTAGTGCCCCTTCCCGGCGAAGAAGCTCCGAAACCGATCCGCCTGTTTGTCCGTTGTTCCCCTCTGGATGGGCCTTGGATCTTGCTGGCGCCGACAATCGGCACACGAACCGGTGTTGCCCCATCCTTTTCAAGGACTGTGCCAACTTGAGGATTTGATTCGAGAAACGGCTGTTTTCCGGCGTTTACAGAGCCGAACACTCCGCAGGAAGCCGACTCTCCAGCCGAACGGTGATGGTTTTTCAGGCAATAGAATTGCACATTAATTGTACAGATGCCTGACTTTTGTCGAAAAAATAGGCAACTATTTTGTGCGGCGCACACAAGCATAAAAAAACGGCAGACCCGAAGATCTGCCGCGGAAAAACCTGGAAGGCAGCCGAGTCAGGCGGAAAATCCCCCCCCCTTTAAGAAAGCGATCTCGGCGTCCGTCGATGTCCGGCCCAGAACGTCATTTCGGTGCGGGAACCGGCCGAAACGGCGGATGACATCCATGTGGATCAAAGCGTAGTGATAAAACTCCATGTTTCCAAGCGGCTGGCATAAATCCACCGCACGCTCCTGAAGCTGCATATCTTCAGCATGCTCAAAGGGCAGATAAAAGAACACCCGCACCGGCTTCGGGAAGGCCTTGTCATATCCGCGCGCGACGGCCGCCTCTGCAATGGCAACAGCTTTTGGATCAGCGGCAAATGCTTCCGCAGATCCCCGGAAGACGTTCCGGGTGAACTGGTCCAGCAGAAGAATCAGTGCCAGCGCGCCGCTCGGCGTTTCAGCCCATTCATCCAGATCGCCCTGTTGCGCCGCCTTGATCGTAGCAAGGAACGTGTCCCGGCAACGCGCATCAAAACCGTCATCGCGCGCAAACCATTTCTCCGCGCCCGCTTCCCACCAAAAGTCCAGGACGTCTATCGGACTTACCAGACCGTCGCTCATCAAAGGATCCTCTTTTCACGGCACCACCAGGGTATTCTCGGCGCCTGTTTCCAGGATATATATGCAAGGAAAGCAAGATGCTGTGAATGGAGTTCTGCGCGTGACCGAAAACACCCTGGATTTGATGGGCCTGAAATGCCCGCTTCCGGTTCTTAAAACAAAAAAGGCACTCTCAAGACTGAACACTGGCGCGGAACTCACAGTCCAAACAACGGATCCAATGGCAGAGATTGACATCCCGCACTTCTGTCAGGAACAGGGCCATACACTGGTAAACAAGGAAAAGACCGAAACGGGGCACAGCTTCGTGATCCGGAAAGGCTGAGCCGTTTTACTGGATGAACAGTAACGAATCTCTGAGTTCGTAGCAGGCACTTCGGCTGCACCCGAACTCCGGAACATTCGTCACGGCGCGATTATTTTCCTGCAATCCGATCAATCTTCCTGGCGAGCTTCAGATCCAACTCACTTAGCCCACCAACGTCATGTGTCGCCAAAGTGATATCGACGGTGCTGTAAACGTTCGCCCACTCTGGATGGTGGTTCATCTTCTCTGCGGCTAGGGCAACCTGGGTCATGAACCCAAAAGCTTCCAAAAAATCACCGAATTTGAAAGTCGCGGTGATTGCATCCCGGCCACTGACGAGTTGCCAATTCGCCAGGCTCTCCAAACCAGCAGTGCGCTCCTCCGGCGTCAGTTTTTCAACCATGCTTCACTCCCTTTAGAAAGGCTGTCTGCATCTTGCCGACACCCTTGATTTCAACAGCGCCTCGCTCTTGAAAGTCGAAATTAGTCTTGGCCATACTACGAAATGCGTCTGTCACCTGGATCTCACCAGCCACAGAATGCGATTCCATGCGGCTCGCGACGTTCACGGCATCTCCCCAGACATCGTAGGAAAACCGCCGCTTTCCGATCACACCGGCAATGGCTGGACCGGTATGAATACCAATCCGCAAGTTCAAATGCACGCCGCTGAGCGGTTCACTGGACTGGATCACACTCATCATCTTGAGCGCCAGATGACCGACCGCGACTGCAGCCTCGTGGGGCGGTCTCTGCAGCCCTCCAACCACCATGTACGCATCCCCGATCGTTTTAATTTTTTCAACGCCAAACTCTTCGACCAGATGATCGAAATCCCGAAACAGGCCATCAAGAAACCCGACCACCTCATCCGGTTGAAGGTTCCGCGCTGCCGGAGTGAACCCAACGAGATCCGCAAAGAGCACTGTCACAGCTTCATGCCGGTCAGCAATTCGTGTTTCTGGCGCCTTTTTTAGCCGATCTGCGATTGGCCGGGGCATGATGGTTTCGATCAAGGTTTCAGCTCGCTCGTGTTCGGCTGCCAAGGCAGCCTCAGCGCGATGCAACGCCGTCAAAGCATACACAATCAAAACGCTGGAGATGATCAGAACATTGACCATGACCTGCGCTGCCAATTGCTTTCGAAAGGCAAGGTCGTGAGGCATTACAGGCCCAACGTTCGGCGCAAAGACATACGCGGAGACCAGAAGAGCCAGGGCAAGACAGAAACAGCCCGCAAAAAGGCGCCAGTGGCCCACTCCGAAGAAGATGAACGCTGCTCCGCCCAAGGCAAAATAGGCCTGCGTCCCGCTTTCCAAACCCAGCGACCAAACGACGAACGTGTTTCCGGCCGCGATCACCACTACGAAATAGATCGCCGCAACGTTGTCGCCAAAGCGATGCAATCGCGAAGTCGCGGCAAACAGGCAGATCATGATGATCCCATAAATGCTGAGCGGCATCAGTTCATGAAATGCATAGGTCAGGTTCTGGATCGTATGAAACACGTTGTCGGCAATGCCAACCAGCGCCGAAACGTTCACGACCATCTGCCGGCGCCGGACATAGGGATCCGTTGACGTGATGCCAGCAGACGCCAGCCCCTTAAGCCAAACGGGCCACCTGACCTTGCGTAGTCTTTCAATCACCGGCAAAACCGACGCCTTCATTTTGTCCCTTATCGATCTTTGTGCCGGTGGCACAAAAAACGCCACCCTGTACTCTGAGGGATGTTCTTCAAAACGTGTTTCCGACAGCAAATGTCAGGACCGCAGCCGATCCGCTTGACAGCAGCGTCAGTGCCCGGTTGATAGGCTTATGACTTCAGTACTTTTCGTCTGCCTTGGCAACATCTGCCGTTCACCGCTCGCCGAAGGGGTTTTTCGCGCCACAGTGGGAAATGCCGGATTGAGCGATCGCTTCTTAATCGATTCAGCCGGAACGGGCGCTTGGCACGCAGGAGACCCGCCAGATCCCCGATCGATTGAGATCGCCGCACGGCACGGAATTGACTTGACCGCACAACGGGCCCGTCAGGTGACCGATCGCGATTTCACGCAGTTTGATTTCATCTTGGCGATGGACTCAAACAACCTGAGCACATTGAAATCACGCACCAAGAAAGACCATCCCGGCCTGCGTCTGTTCCTGAACTCACCACCAACCGATGTGCCGGATCCTTATTATGGCGGCGATGATGGTTTCGAACGGGTCTACCAAATGATTGATGGTGGCAGCCGATCCTTGCTGACCGCTTTGAAGGCGCATTTGTGACGTTCGAACCAAGAGGTTCATAAATCCGTCTCAGTCGCTGCGCTAATCAGAAGTTGATCGTTTCAATTTCTGGCGCTGAAATGAAAATCCTGTGGTGGTCGTTGGCCGCTGTTCTCATCCTGCTCGGCCTGGCGACCGTATGGTTGCCGATCCCGACTGGCGTGCCGCTCTTAGCGCTCGGCAGTGTGGTCATCATCGGCACAAGCCGGAGCGCCGCCCGCCACTTGCGCAAACGCCGCAAGTCAGCACCGCAACTGAATGACATGATCACCTGGGTGGAGGACCGGTCGCCATTACGATTTGCCCGGATCCTCAAACGCACACGGCCGAGAAAAAAGTGACCCGTTAGGTTCTTTAGTTCTCTGACTGTGCGCTCCCGGAACCGCGAAGGGCTTGCCGCAGCCGGACAAGAAGCCGTTTTGCCAAACGATGCAGCCGCCGGCCGTTTCGCGTGAACCATTCGTCCAGCCCCTGATCCGTCATGAGGGGCGGTTTTTTCAAATAAAGCAGCCAATAGACGCTCAGGATTACAAGGAACGTCAGCCCCCAAGACAACATGGTGTCGGAGAAGAAATGCCCGCCAAAGGCAACCCGATTGATTGACAGGATCAGACACAGCGGCAGCACAAACGCAAGAACCGCCTTCCGCCAAGAAGCTGGAACCAGAAACGCCATCGTCACAAGCCAGATACCTGCAGCCCCTTCGCCGGACGTAAACGAGCAATTCCGTTCGCAATAATCAGTCATTTTCCAGACTGGTTGAAACGGCAACTCCCCGCCAAACTCTTCAATCGAGCGCGGCCGTGGGCGGCCCCAGTTATCCTTCAGGATCGAGTTCACCAAGATCCCCGGTCCCAGGATCAATGTGGAGATGAGAAACACCGGCTTTCGAAGCGGCAAGATTGGAGGCCGGCCTGGCAGCAACAACTTGATCACCAAAATGGCCACCGAACAGATGGCGATCGTTTGAACCAGATACGGTCCAAGGTGCCGGACTTTTTGCAGGAACGGATTGTGTTGCGCCCAAAAGCCATCCGTTTGACTGTAGAAAAGACCGCTTACCCACAAATCGGTTTGGGGAAAGGCCAGAAAAAACGCAGACACCAGCGCGACATAGGCGATGGTGGCCAAGAACGGATGTGCGATGCACCAGGCAACAGCTTTGCTTGTGGCAATGTTCTGGATATGCTTTGTCAAACGCGTGTCGATCATGGCCGCTGTTTAGCGCATCCCTGTTGCCCATCCAATCCTTTCCTGCCGGTTTTCTCCGGCGTGCTTCATGAAAAACTCGATCGCTCCATGACCACTGACCCAAAACTCCAGTCCAACGTCGTCCAACTACACGCAACGACGCAGCCATCGATCGAGTTCTGGTACGAATTCGGCTCTACTTACAGCTACTTGTCCGCAATGCGGATTGAAACACAGGCGCGGGATGCCGGTGTCAGCTTGTCTTGGAGACCGTTCCTGCTTGGCCCGATTTTCAAGAAAAGCGGCTGGGACACGTCGCCGTTCAACCTCTATCCGGCCAAAGGCCGTTACATGTGGCGGGATATGGAGCGCCAATGCGCCCGCTATGGCCTGCCATTGACCATCCCGGATCCATTTCCTCAGGCCGGATTGCTGGCCGCGCGGATTGCTCAGGCAGGGCGGACACAGCCTTGGATCGGCGACTTCACGCGCGCCGTTTTTGTTGCCGAGTTCGGCAGCGGTGAGGACATTTCCGATGAAGCCTTTTTGGCGCACCTCCTCCTGGAGGCAGGCGCTCCTGCCAAGGACGTTCTCGAGGCTGCTAAATCGCCAGAAGTAAAGGACGCTTTGCGCGCATCTGTCGGCGAAGCGGAAGAAAAAGGTATTTTCGGTGCACCCAGTTTCGTGCTTCAAAATGGCGAACTGTTCTGGGGCGATGATCGCCTCGCCGATGCGCTCGAAATGGCAATAGAGATCGCAACAGCCTAATTGCGACCCCGCTGCCCGTCTCGACGACTGACTAGATCCAGTGAACACTCTTGAGTTGCTGCGCTCTTACAAGGACATCGTAAAGAGCAGACGGCGCCAGCGGCTTGCCCAACCCCTCCATAAATCCAGCCTTTCGAAGCAAATTGTCGCCAAAAGCTTCCAGAGCAGCAGTAACCGCTATGAGCGGCAACTCCTCGGCCGGTCGGATCCGGCGCAGCTCCTGGGCAACTTCAAGACCCCCCATGCCGGGCATATGAAGATCCAGGAGAACGGCCCCGAATTCCTTTTCCAGAGCCAGTCTAATCGCATCCTCGCCCGAATGAGCAATGTCGGAGGTCACGCCAAAGGATTCCAACAAGGCGGCCAAGAGGCGGCAATTGGTTTCATTGTCGTCTACGATCAGGACATGGTCAGGAAGTTCATTGTCTTCTGCGCCCGCCTTTGAAGCAGTCTTACCGCCTTTAATCCCGGGCGCGGCCGGCTCTACAGGGATTTGCACTTCGAAGCGGCTGCCGCCCGCCTCCGGGGAGGAGTGGTTCAAGACGCCGCCCATTTGCCGAACCGTTTGGGCAATTCCCCAAAGGCCAAGACCGCTGCCCGGTGTTTTTTCCTGAGCTCTGCGCCCTCTCACAAAAGGACGGAACAGATCGTCCCGTTCCGTTGGATCAATGCCGGGCCCTGTATCAGTAATTGAGAGACTGACCCAATAGGCGTCTGCAGCACTCGCACTCGACTGCTCGGAGGATCCAAGCTGCTTTTCAGGAAACGGACAAGAGATCACCTCAAGACTGATGCCGCCTCTCTCCGTGTACTTGATTGCATTGTCGAGCAAGGCGGAGACAGTGCGCCGGAGTTGGCCCGCAGCAGCCGTCTGGCACGCGCCAGCCGTGTCCTGAAGCCGGACCGTGAGTTTCAGGCCTTTTTTCTCGGCAGCCACACGGAACAGATCTGCACAATCGTGAACAAGGGATGATATTGAAACGGCTGCATCTTCGCCCGCATTCCCGGGAGCTGCATCCGCAATCAATTCCGTTGTCATCTGCTCGAGAGAGTCGATGGCCCTCATGAGCACGGACAGTTGCTCTGATTGGGCGTCGTTCAAAGGCCCTGTTTCAATCAGTTCTGCTGTCAGCCGCATGGCGCCCAAGGGCGTGCGCAAATCATGCGCCAGAAGCGCAAGATTGACACTGTCCTCATCGTATTCAGCCATTCGGCGCGACCCCAATTCAAAACGGATGGCATCAGGGGCTTGCGTCCCGATCTCCAGCGAACCAGTATGACAGACTTGCTTACCTTCCCCGCTGGCCGGTGTCCACCAGCCATGCTCAAGCCCCGTCAAAGGCATGTTTGTTCAAACACTCACAATCGTTGCCCCTGTCTTTCTGCTGATCGGTTTTGGATACGGTCTGGCCCGAACCAAAATCCTCAGCATGAAGGTAAGCGAAGCGCTCGGCGAATTTGTCTATGTGGTCGCCATTCCGATCCTGATTTTCCGGACGCTTGTAACAGCAGATCTGTCGGCAGGACTGCCATGGGCGCTTTGGGCGAGTTACTTTCTCGGGATCGCGTGCGCCTGGACACTTGGAACTCTCGTCATTCGCAAAGGCTTCGGGCGCGATGCCCGTGCCGGTGCGATCGGAGCGATCTCGGCGGCCTTTGCAAATACAATTCTGGTCGGCCTGCCGCTGGTCGCAGCGGTTTACGGGGATGACGGCCTGATCCCCTTGCTGCTCATCGTTTCCATCCATCTGGCCTTCATGACCGTTTTGATGGCGATCGTGATGGAGCGGGCCGCCGCCCATGACAGCGGCGGGGAAAGCCCACCGGTACTGACCTTGATTAAAAGCGCCGTGAAAAGCCTGATCCGCAATCCGCTGGTGATCACCATTATCGCCGCGTTCTGCTGGCGCATGACCGGGTTTGACCTGCCGTCTTTGGCCAGTGACCTGCTGAACCGGATCGGCGCAACCGCATTGCCCCTCGCCCTGATTTCGCTGGGTATGAGCCTTGTTCAATATGGCATGCGCGGCAACATACTGCCCGGGCTGGTCCTGTCAGCCATCAAGATCGTCATCATGCCGGCAGCTGTATTCTCGCTGGGGTTTTTCGTCTTCAACTTGCCGCCGCTGTGGGTGGCAGTTTCCACCCTGACTGCAGCCTGCCCGACCGGGATCAACGCCTATGTTTTTGCAAACAAATACGGCACCGGTCACGCCATGTCAGCGAACGCGATCACCGTAACCACAGCGCTGGCCGTTTTGACGACAAGTCTCTGGATCTGGTTCCTGGAATATGTCCTCGGGATGTAGTGAAAAGGGCAGAGCGTTAGAGCCCAATACGTTTGCGAAGATCCGCGTGGGTCACGCCGGCGTCCCGCAAGGATCGCAGGCTTGTGTCCTGGTTTGACTTGGACAACTTGCGGCCATCGTTACCAAGGATCAGCCGGTGGTGGCGGTATCGGGGCTCCGGCAGGTCCAACAGGTGCTGAAGCACGCGGTGGACGCTCGTTGCTGCATAGAGATCCCGTCCACGCAGCACATCCGTGATTCCCTGGCGCGCGTCATCGACGACAACGGAGAGGTGATAGCTGGTCGGCGTGTCTTTCCGGGCCAGAACCACATCGCCCCAGGCAGCGGCATCAACGGCGATGGATTCATCCGCATCAAACAAAGCCGGGCCTTCCGCGCCAAACTCCTGCCAGGTGAGTGGTTCTCCGATTCGGTCAAGGGCAGCCGTCATATCAAGTCGAAGCGCAAAGGGCGCATCGCTCTGAGACCGTTCTTGTATTTCCTCTTCGCTAAGGACCGCATCGTCTCCGGGATAAAGCGGCGCGCCATCCGGATCCCGTGGCCAAGGGCTGCCCTTTTCTTCGTGACCCGCGACGAAGCGCTTGATCTCGGCCCGCGTCAGGTAGGCCGGATAGACCAGCCCGAGGTCCTGAAGCTTTTCCAGCGCCGACCGGTAGTGCGGAAAGGCTACCGACTGACGCAGCACCGGCTCATCAAGCGGCACACCAAGCCATGCCAGATCCTCAAACAGATCCCGTTCCAGCTCAGGCGTGCACCGGGTCTGATCAATGTCTTCGACACGCACCAGGAACCGGCCATGCAACGCCACAGCCGCCCGGGCATTGAGCAAGGCCGACAAGGCATGGCCAAGATGCAGATGTCCATTCGGAGAAGGCGCGAAACGAAAGACGGGCTCAGTCATGAAGCTTGAGAACGGTTGATTGGAAGCTGCGGGTCTTTTACGGCTAACCGTTCCTATCATTCCGAAGCCCTTGCGCAAGCATGGAGACCGTCGAAGTCCCGCGATGAAGCCAATTCACACAGAAGATGACTTGAACCGGGGGCTTTCGGAGCTCCTTGCCGCAAATCCGCGCTTACAGAGCATCTCAGAAAAGGCAGGGCTCCTGCCGCTGCGCCGTCGGCCAGCTGACTTTGAAGGACTGGCGCATATCATCACCGGCCAGCAGGTCTCCGTTGCCAGCGCGAGCGCAATCTTTGCCCGCTTGCAGACCTTGGTCACGCCATTGACCGCTGAGAATCTGTCCAGCTTTGGCGATGAAGATCTGGCCGCGGCTGGCTTGTCCAAACCCAAAATCCGGACCCTGCGCGCCGTAACAACAGCCTGTGAGAACGGCCTCGATTTGGCCGGTCTGGCGACTGCCCCGGCCGAACACGCGCACACCCAATTGTGCGAAATAAAGGGGATCGGGCGATGGACGGCCGACATATTTCTTCTCTTTTGCGCAGGTCACCCGGACATTTTTCCAAGCGGAGATCTTGCCCTTCAAATCGCTGTTCGCGACGCGTTCGAACTCAGTGAAAAGCCGGACGTAAAAACACTGGACCGGATTGCCTTGGATTGGGCACCGAACAGAGGCGTCGCAGCACGGCTGTTCTGGGCCTGGTACCGTGTACATAAACAGGGCAAGGAAACCCTGCCGGTCTAATCGGAAACCATCGATCTGGGATACATCGCCCGTAAAGACTTCTGCGCTAAGGCTTCATGGCAAGGGTTCTAGTGAGATTTCGGTGGTGCAATGAGAACTGTTGTCTGTTTCTTCGCAATTCTATTTGGGTTTGTCCTGACATCCGCTTTTGCCAGCGAACCGCTCTCAGCATCTGAAAACAGATGGGCACGAATGTCGAACGCCTGCCAGACTGAACTGGGCCTTTCGGCAGACCAATGCGGCTGCATTTTCACCAAGTCACTGGACACAAATCTTTCCAACGTCGATCTCTCATTTTACTACGCCAACGAACCGGGCCGCCTGTCTGCGCAGGCACTCGCCAAGTTGGATGAACTGCGTCAAATTTGCACGACAGATGGGACGGCCGGTGGCTCAGTTCAGCCAAGTGAACACACCGACTTATGTGAGAGCAAAAGCGATATGGACGCGCCCCGCTGCAGCTGTTTCTTGCGAAAAACCACCGCGGCTAACTACGCGTCCAATGATGTTGAAATGTTCCTGCGCGGGCGTGCATCGAAGGTGAGCGAGTTCAGCCTCTACACAGAGATGACCATTCACCTTCTGGATTGCGAGAAGGAAGTCATTCAAGGCCGTTGAGGCGCAGCCAATCGGAAGCCGCAAGCCGCTTGCCAAGGGCCTTTAGGAGGACACGGACCCACTCATGGAGGCGGCAGACCGGATCAGCAACTCGATATCTTCTGGCCGCGACAAACGGTGATCACCATCCGGCACGACTGTAAACGTCACATCATCCTGCGGCAGAGCCTGCACCAGCCGTTCCGCATGACCAAGTGGAACATCCCGGTCCAGCGCACCTTGCAGGATCGTCACCGGCACCCCGATCTGAAGAGAGCTGCCGAACAGCAAATGAGACCGCCCGTCTTCGATCAACTTGCGGGTGATGACATAAGGATCATCGCTGTAGTCGGACGGCTGCTCCCAGCGTCCGTCCTGCAGGATTGCCGCGCGAATGTCGTCCGAGAACCGCTCTTTCCACATCAGCTCTTCTGTGAAGTCAGTCGCTGGCGCGATCAATATCAACCCCTTTATCCGGTTTGTTTCCTTGCGTGAGAGAGCCAGGAGAAGAGCAATCCAGCCGCCCATGGACGAGCCGACAAGAATCGTATAGCCGCTCGTGCAGGTGTCGAACACCGCCTCGGCTTCCTCCAGCCAATCGGACACGCACGCCTCTTCAAATGCGCTTTCCGAAAGTCCATGCCCGGAATAATCAAAGCGAACCGCTTCCTGCCCTCGCTCCCGAGCAAATGCAGACAGGGCCTCGGCCTTGGTTCCGCTCATGTCAGACTTGAAACCCGACAGCCACATGAGACCGGGCGATCTTCCCGCATCTTTCCGGACAGCGATTTTCCGCCTCTGACCGTTTTTTCCGACCTCGATGAATTGCGGTTCCGCCGCGCCCATACTATGGCTCTCTTTCAGTTTCTTCAGCTCGTGTCCTTTGGCACAGCCATTCGTCATTTGAAAGACCGCCCGGAGCTTTGCTGGTGTCCCTGCCCACCGCCCCAACCGTATTGCAAGTGATCCCCGACCTGAACTCGGGGGGCGCGGAACGCACCACTGTCGACATTGCCCGCGCTCTTATCGATGCAGGTGGAACCGCACTCGTAGCTAGTCAGGGCGGGCAGATGGTACGCGAGCTGGAAGATATCGGTGCCCAGCATTTCACACTGCCGGTCAAATCAAAAAACCCGATCACGCTCTGGAAAAATGCTGGCCTGTTGAGCAATCTCATCCGCGCGCAAAACGTTGACATCATTCACGCACGGAGCCGGGCACCAGCTTGGTCTGCGCTCTTTGCAGCCCGCCGGATGCATATACCGTTCGTCACCACCTATCACGGCAGCTACAGTCAATCGAATGCGGTCAAGGGCATTTACAATTCAATCATGGCCCGCGGCGACACAGTGATTGCGAACTCCAAATACATTGCCGATCTGATCACCGACCGGCACCCGTTTGCAAAAGATCGCATCACAGTGATCCATCGCGGCTCGGATTTGAAAGGTCTCGCGCCGGAAAACGTTAGTGCCCTACGGCGCCAGGCTTTGAAAGACAGTTGGGGCGTTCCCACAGGCCGCCCGATCATCATGAACATGGCCCGTCTCACCAGCTGGAAGGGCCAAAAGGTTTTGATCGAGGCCATGGGCGCGCTCAAAGCGTCAGGAATGACTGCTCCAATCGCTATTCTTGCCGGTGACGCTCAAGGCCGGGACGGCTACGTGGCTGAGTTGAAGCAGTTGATTGCAGACTGGAACCTGCAGGATCAGGTCAGATTGGTCGGCCATTGCGCGGACGTGCCGGCGGCCATGGCGCTATCTGATCTGGCTGTTGTTGCCTCGATTGAACCGGAAGCCTTCGGCCGAGCCGCTGTTGAAGCCCAAGCTGCCCGTGTTCCAGTCATCGTTTCTGACCTTGGCGCCGTGCCCGAAACCGTGCTGGCACCGCCTGATGCTGCAGAAAAAGACCGCACCGGATGGCGCGTTCCGCCTGGTGACAGCGATGCGCTGGCCTCGGCGATCAAGACTGCGCTTGCACTATCAGCAGAAGACCGGCTCGCACTGACAGGCCGGGGCCTGACCCACGCGAGCCGAAATTTTACTGTCGAGACGATGTGCGCTAAGACGCTAGCCGTTTATGCCAAGCTGCTGGATCGCTGACCGTTCCGTTTAAGCCGCCCTGATCTGACCGAGGAAGCGGTTCACTTCATCACGCAGCAGATCGGATTGCTCGGTCAGTTCGTTGATGCTGGACTGAACCGCATGGGTGGCTTGGCTTGATTCCACAGATGCATCTTTCACAACCTTGATACTGTCCGAAACGTCCCGGGTACCATTCGCGGCCTGAGCAACGTTTTCCGCAACGCTTTGGGTTGTTGCACCTTGCTCTTCCATGGCAGACGCGATCGCGGTCGAGGACTGTTCGAGATCGCGCATGACATCACCGATCTTCGCAATGGAACCGACGGCTGTTTTTGTTTCCGCCTGAATTTCGGTCACCAGCTCCGAAATGTTTTCCGTTGCCTTGGCGGTTTCATTCGCGAGTGCCTTCACTTCACTGGCAACAACCGCGAAGCCCTTCCCGGCCTCCCCAGCGCGGGCAGATTCGATGGTTGCGTTCAATGCGAGCAGATTGGTCTGTTCGGCGATATCGGAAATCATCGAAACGACTTCGCCGATCCGGTCTGCCATGTTGGCAAGCGTTTCCATCTGCGTTGCAGTGCCGGTCACATCCTGCGCCGCACTTTTTGAAGCAGCCGACGCCCGGATAATCTGCTCGTTGATCTCGCTGATTGAAGCGGTCATTTCTTCCGCGGCGGACGCAACCACAGACACATTTTCCGTTGTCTGCGCTGAGGCCGACGCTGCCACTTCAGCGCGTTCGCTGGTGTTTTCCGAGACACGCGCCATAGTCTGGGCGCTGTGATCCAGGTTTGTCGCAGTCGTAGAAACGCGTTCAACGATGGCGCCAACGGACGCTTCAAACTGACCTGCGAGGTTCTCCATGAACGCGCGTTTTTCCTCTTCCGCGCGGGCAGTCCGGTCCTGCTGGTCTTGCTCAAGCTCCTGCGTCCGGATTGCGTTTGCCCGGAAGACTTCCACGGCGCGCGCAATACTGCCGATTTCATTGCTGCGGTCCGCATACGCGACGGTCACATTATTGTTGCCACCCGCAAGCTCATTCATGACCTCGGTCAGGTCGTTGATCGGGCGCGTGATGCTCCGCCCGATCAGCCAGCCAAGACCGATTGCCAGAACCAAGCTGATCGCTCCGATCACCAGGAAGAGATTGTTCGAGAAGTTGCGGGCAGATTCGAGACCGGCACTTGCAGCCTGTTTGCCAAGATAAGCGGCTTCGGACAGCTTTGACCAATCCGGCATGATCTTTTCGAATGTTGCATCGGCCGCATCGATCTGTGCATTGATGAACTGGGACTTCTCGGCGAACAGTTTGAAACTGGCTTGGTAGGCATCGAGCAATGCGCTGATTTCTTTTTGCTCTGCTTCCGGCAGACCGCTGCCTGGCAGCATCTCTGCAAATTCACTGCGCCGGTCATCAATCCGGCCAATGTATTTATCAGCACCGCGCAGCATGAAGTCCTTCTCGTGACGCCGCATCATCAACATCTTGACGGTCAGTGCATCGAGGTTCGCTGCTTTTAGACGCTCCTCAACGTTGTGTACCGCGCCGCGAAGTTCGCCCTTAAGGCCGGCCTTCTCGTTCAACCCCATCTCTGTCGATTGAGTCACGATCGTAGCGAAATCAGCCTTGTGCTGCGCCAAAGTGCTTTCCAGGCTTTCAATCACCGGCATCTGATCGGCAGCTTCCGGCTTTTCTGCGGTGAGCTTCAGGAACTCGACGGCTTCGCCATACCTCTCGTCATATGTGGTTACGAGAGTCTCATCCTTTGTCAGCAGGAAGTCCTTTTCCAATCGCCGCATGTCTTGCGCTTTCGCCAGAACCTGGGACACGTAGTAATCCATCTGGGAGTACTCAGCGAGACGGTCGTTCTCGGCGCTGACAAGCTGCTGACTATGCCGCGCGACGAAAAACAGCATAACGATTGCAACAACGGTGATAGCCGACAGGCTGCCTACCCGTGCGGCAATAGATAAATTGGTGAGTGACTTCATGGTTGCACAGACTCTTCTTTTTTACCGAGAGATGCATTACGCAACTCACGCACAGTAAGAACAGAAGAAGCAAAACGAATTAATTTTCTTTTACAACCGATATCAAAAAACCTAAAAATTGAAGGTAATTTGATTGAGTTTTTTTGAGAAATACAACCCATGGATGATTAAATACGGTTAAATACTAAGTCGGCTAATAAAAACCTACATTATCAATCAGAGACTCATAGGAAATTGTCGGACGCTCACAATTCGCTCCTCCTGAAGTTCTGCCACTGATGCGACCTCATAAGGTCAAGGCAAAACCTCACGCTCCCTGTTGACATGAGATCCGCAAACCACAAACGGCAGCTCTGGAGTTCACTCAGGCCGCAAGCGGGTAAGCCTCTTCCACCAAGTATGGGCCTCCGCCAACACTTGATTTTGCGGAAAACAAGACGAACCGGCCCGCAATAAATGGCGGTGCCTGGAAGTTACCGCGCTCACACAACCACTTGGCAACATCTTCATTATTGGAAGTTTTACAGCGGGCCAGAGTGACATGAGGCACGTACTTGCGCCGCTCTGCCGGCAAGTGAAGCCGTTGCAGGATGCGCTCTTGCTCGCTTTGAAGCTCAGACAAAGCCGATGTCAGCTGCACACCGGCCCAGACCGCGTGTGGCTTACCGTTGCCGAAGGACCCAAGGCCATCAAGCCTGATCTCAATGGGATCGCGACGGATCCGGTCGAGTGCATCAACCACTTCATCCGCCGTGCGATCATCGATATCGCCAATGAAGCGCAGAGTGATGTGATAGTTTTCCGGATCGATCCAGCGGGCGCCCCGAAGGCCTCCCCGGAGCATGGACAACATGAGGGCCGTCTCAGACGGAATCTCAAGGCCTGTAAAAAGCCGCGGCATAGGTGTTCCCTCCGCCAAACGCTGATGTCCCCATCAGGAATCAACTTGATGAAATTGGCAAGACAAAAAACCAACACTTTGAAGACAGTGTAGTTTTTGTGTGGAGAGAGATTTCGAGCCGGGCAATTCCTTGCCCGGCTCGAGGGGGAGACTGTCGTTTGATTCTTTTGAAAACGTGAACGTCAGTTACGGCGCTGTGTTGCCGAATTCCTGATGAATCGCGTCGATCTTCTCAAGGACGTCGCTGCTTAACGTCACATCGGCAGCAGCAATGTCATTCTCCAGCTGATCCATGCGCGTTGCCCCAAGAATAACGGACGTCATAAAGTCACGGGACTTGGCAAAGGCAATCGCCATTTGCGCCGGATCGAGACCGGCTTCATCTGCCAGATTGAAATAGGCGTCATAGGCTTCGATCGACCGCGGGTGCTCATAGCGTTGCAGGCGGTCAAACAGCACTTTGCGGGAGCCTGCCGGCATTGCGCCATTCCTGTACTTGCCCGTCAGATAGCCTTGCGCGAGCGCGGAGTATCCAAGCAAACCAACGTTTTCACGTTGCGCGATCTCTGCCAATCCGGTTTCGAAAGTGCGGTTGACCATATTATAAGTGTTCTGGATCGAGGCGACCCGCGGCAAACCAAGGTGCTCGGAGGCCGCAACATAGCGCATGGTGCCCCAGGAGCTCTCATTGGAGATCCCGATGTGGCGGACTTTACCGCTTTTCACCAGGTCCGCCAGCACTTCCAGTGTGCTTTCGATGCTGTTCTCGTCTTCATGCAGCTCCGGCGGAGCCCAGCGCGCCGGATTGGCGCCGAAGTTGCTCATGTTCCGATCCGGCCAGTGGATCTGGTAAAGGTCGATGTAGTCGGTCTGAAGGTTTTTCAGGCTCCGGTCGACCGCAAATTCGATTTCCGCACGTGTCAGGCTGGCGCCTTTGCCGTGCTCGCGGAACCAATCCATGCCGGTCCGGCCGACAACCTTGGTCGCCAAAACGACTTTGTCCCGGTTGCCGGTTTTTTGAAACCATGTGCCGATGATCCGTTCCGTCCGCCCCTGCGTTTCCTTCTTTGGCGGAATTGCATAGAGCTCGGCTGTATCGAAAAAATTGATCCCCTTCTCCAGGGCATAATCCATTTGAGCATGACCTTCGGCTTCCGTGTTTTGTTCGCCATAGGTCATTGTGCCAAGGCACAATGCGCTGACCTTTATATCCGTGCGGCCAAGCGTGCGCAGTTCCATGAGGGATATCCTTGTTTACAGGTAAATTGTGTTCGGCAGGATCAGAGATGTCTGAATGCTATTTTTTGGAAGCTTGTACCAGCAACTCTTCGACCGTCGGCAGAATGTTTTCAACAATAACGCCAACGCCTTCCGCATTCGGGTGAATGCCATCGGCGAGATTGAGATCCGGGTTCAGCGCAACACCTTCCAGAAAGAAGGGATAGAGCAATGCGCCATGCGCCTCGGCGATGTCTTTGTAGATCGGGTCGAAAGAGGCAGCATAGTCCTCGCCAAGATTGCGTGGGGCGAGCATGCCCGCAACAAGCACCGCAATGTCCTTGTCGGTCAGGCGTTTCACGATTTGTGTGAGGTTGTTGCGTGTCAGGTCTGGCTGAATGCCACGCAAGGCATCATTGGCGCCAAGCTCGACGATGACCGCGTCAGCGTCATTCCCTACCGACCAGTCGAGCCTGGACAGTCCACCGGAGGAGGTGTCACCGGAAACACCGGCATTGACGACCTCCACAGAATGCCCGCGTGCATCGAGCGCTTTTTGCAGTTGTTCTGGAAAGCCGTCTCCAGCCTGCAGCTGATAGCCGGCAGACAAGCTGTCTCCCAGCACAACGAGCTTGATATCAGCAGCATTTGCAGTGCTGGTTCCCAACCACAACAGAGGCAGCATCAAAAACAGAAAGAAACGATACACTCTAATACACTTTCCTGACTGGAAGACTTGGCACAACAGGCCCATATGGTCGCAAAGTGACCACTTGTCGAGGGCATGTGATGGCCATAACGGCCAACATATGACCGTTATAAAGGCCCAAAGATGACGACGACACCAGCCATTGCCCTGAAAAATGTCCACTTGACCCTTGGAGAAGGGGCCGGACAGGTTCACATCCTGAAGGGTATTGATCTGGAGATCGGAAAGAGCACATCCGTTGGCCTAGTCGGACCATCCGGCTCGGGCAAATCGACCCTCCTAATGGTGATGGCCGGACTGGAACGCGCCGATGAGGGATCCGTTGTTGTTGCCGGATCAGAACTCGGCGGATTATCGGAAGACCAACTGGCGCTGTTCAGGGGCCGAAATGTCGGCATCATCTTTCAGTCATTTCACCTTGTCCCGAATATGACGGCGCTGGAAAACGTCGCAGTACCGCTTGAACTCGCCGGCGATGCGGACGCCTTCAAGAAGGCCCAGGCAGAGCTTGAGGCTGTTGGTCTTGGAAAACGCATGCACCACTATCCGGCTCAGATGTCCGGCGGAGAGCAACAACGGGTCGCCGTTGCGCGCGCGCTCGTCGTGGAGCCGGAAATCCTGATTGCAGATGAGCCGACAGGGAACCTAGACGAAAGCACCGGCGCACAGATCGTCGACCTGATGTTCTCAGCGCAGCGCGACCGCAAAACCACGCTGGTTCTTGTGACGCACGATCCGGCCCTTGCCGAAAAATGTGACCGGGTCATCCGGGTACGCTCGGGCGAAATCGAAGAAACCACCCAGAACCTGGCCGCAACGCAAGAACAGGTGTCCGCATGAGCGGATTTGTGTCCGGCGAGCTTGGCCGCAACAACCAGACCTTCCGCCTCGCCCTCCGGTTTGCCCTGCGCGAACTGCGCGGCGGCTTGAAGGGCTTTTACATTTTCATTGCCTGTATTGCGCTTGGGGTGGCCGCAATCTCCGGTGTGACCTCGGTTTCCCGAGCCTTGACCGAAGGGATCTCGCAGGAAGGCCAAGCCATTTTGGGCGGCGATCTGTCCTTCCGTCTGGTTCATCGTCAAGTGAATGAGGACGAGCGGAGCTACATCGACAGTCTCGGTGCAGTTTCGGAAGTCGCGACATTGCGCGCAATGGCCCGGCGCGCAGACACGGCGGACCAGGCGCTTGTAGAGCTTAAGGCGGTCGATGATGTTTATCCGCTCTATGGCGCGCTCGAGCTGCAATCAGGGCAAAGCCTTGTGGACGCACTGGAACAGCGTAATGGGCGCTGGGGAGCTGTGGCCGAACTGGCCCTGCTGGCCCGTCTTGATGTTGAAGTTGGTGACACACTTGAGCTTGGCCGCACGAGTGTTGAAATCACAGACGTCATTGAAACTGAACCCGACAAACTCGCGGGCGGAATGGAGTTCGGCCCCCGCCTGATGATCTCCACCGAGGCCATCGGCGCAACTGATCTCGTTCAGCCCGGTAGTTTGGTGCGCTGGCATTACCGGGTGCGTATGGATCCCGCGCCGAGCATCGGCGAGCTCAAACAGATAGAGGAAGTTGCGGAACAAACCGAAGCTGATGCCGGTTGGCGGGTGCGCTCCAGAGCCAACGCGTCTCCCGGCCTTCAGCGCAGCATCGACCGGTTTGCACAGTTTCTGACGCTCGTTGGTCTCACAGCTCTCGTTGTGGGCGGCGTTGGCGTTGCCAATGCGGTCCGGGCCTTCCTGGAAACGAAGCGGGAAGTCATTGCAAGCTTCAAGTGCCTGGGCGCAACCGGTGGATTTGTCTTCCAGATTTATCTGGTTCAGATGCTGGCGCTTGCCCTGATCGGGATTGGCATCGGGCTGGTCATTGGAGCAATGATCCCTTTTGCCGCTGGTGCTGCGCTATCCAATGTTCTTCCGGTCAAACTTGCGGTCGGCATCTATCCAAGCGAACTGGGCCTAGGCCTCGTGTACGGCCTTTTGACCGCGCTGGCTTTCGCGCTTTGGCCGCTTGGCCGGGCTCATGACGTTCCACCCACCGCCCTGTTCCGCGATATTGTTGCGGCGGGCTCCAAATGGCCCCGTAAACGCTATTTGTTCGCCACGGCTCTCACCGTGGTCGTCCTTGCGTCCATCGCCATCCTGCTGGCCTATGACAAGCGAATTGCCACGATCTATATCGCAGCGTCCGCCGGGGCTTTTGTGCTTTTGGTGGTTGTGGCGCGGATCATCATGTGGCTCGCCAAACGCCTGCCTCCGGTCCGCTCCACCGAGCTGCGGCTGGCGATTGCCAACATTCACCGCCCTGGTGCTCTCACACCATCTGTCGTTCTGTCTCTTGGCTTGGGCCTCTCCCTGCTGGTCGCCCTGACCCTGATTGATGGAAACCTCCGCCGGGAGCTCACCGCGACCATCGCAGGTGAAGCGCCAAGCTTCTTCTTTGTCGACATTCAAAGCCATGAGCGGGACGCATTTGAAACCCTGCTACGCGAAGAAGCTCCAAAGGCAGACCTTCAAAGTGTGCCGATGTTGCGCGGCCGGATTGTCAGCCTCAACGGCATCAGCAGCGATGATTTCGTGCCCGCCCAAGAAGGGTCCGACTGGGTCCTGCGCGGCGACCGCGGCATCACTTACGAGGCTACGCTCCCGCCGAACTCGGAACTGGCGACCGGTGAATGGTGGCCGCAAGACTATTCCGGGCCTCCACTGGTCTCCTTTGACGCGGAGGCTGCAACAGACCTCGGCCTCAAGATTGGCGACACCGTTTCTGTGAACGTTCTTGGCCGCGAAATCTCTGCAGAGATTGCAAATACGCGGGACGTGGAATGGCAGTCGCTTGGCATCAATTTCGTCATGGTGTTCTCGCCAAACACATTTGCCGGGGCGCCGCATGCGCATCTGATGACTCTTGGCTGGGATGATAACGTCCAGACAGACACCGAGTTAGCCTTGTTGAAGACCGTCTCCAGCAGCTTTCCGACCGTCACTAGCGTCCGCGTGAAAGATGCGATCTCCCAGGTGAACAACATCGTGGCTCAGCTCGCATGGGCGATCCGCGGCGCCTCCTCCATCACGCTGATTGCCAGCATTCTTGTCTTGGCAGGCGCACTCGCCGCCGGGCATCGCAGCCGCATCTATGACGCTGTCATCTTGAAGACCATTGGCGCCACACGAACGCGGCTGATCCTGGCCTATGGCCTCGAATATGCGATCCTTGGCCTTGTCACAGCAGTGTTTGCCGTTTTGGCGGGCGGCATTGCTGCCTGGTATGTCATCACTGCAATCATGGGCGGAACCTTTACGCTGCTGCCGGTCACGGCGTTCAGTGCTGCCCTAATCGCGCTTGTCCTGACTGTCGGGTTCGGTCTGATCGGAACCTGGCGCGTTCTCGGGGAAAAGCCTGCACCGGTTCTTAGAAACCTCTGATACGTCTACAGACGATGTTAACCGTCAGAAAAATTCCATCAAACATACCGCAAATGTGCGCCGGATTGCATCCGGCGCGCCTTGCGTCATGCGGTTATCTTGGATATCGGAAGAGAGATTTATTTCTTAAAGGGGCACTCCGAAATGCCGGGCTATCGTTTGAAATCCATGTTTAAGACCACTCTAGCAGCCTCAATTGCGGCTTTGACCATGCTGTCAGCCGTGCCGGCCGCTCAAGCTGAAAGCCCGTTTCACACAGGCGTTTGGCAGCTGAATGATCCGGCTGGCAAGCGCGGCCTCGTTGTCAGTGACTGGCTGGTTTGGGAAGACGGCCTGCCGAAGCGCTGGCTTTACCGCCGCGCGGGAACCAATGACGCCAACCAATTCGACTTCTTCACCCGTTCTATCGGAGATAGCGGTTTCACGCCGGTCGGCATCCGCGTCTACCGCACCGGTGAACATGAGATGAAATACACCATCTCCGAAAAGGGCAAAGATCCGATTGAGGTTTCCGCAAACCGCTTGTCGATCCCGAACTACAAGAATTCCTGCCTATCGGTAGAAAACAAGGGCAACCGGCTGACCGGCGGCACCTGGACCGGGACACCGCAATCTGCCGGTAAAAAGCTCCGCCTGACCAAATCCAAGCTGACCATTGATGGAAACGCGCGCAATGTGACCGTCGAAGATGTTCGCGTGGGCCGCGTCGGCATCATGGAAGACGGCAAACCGCTGGCGTTTTTCACAGATGCCGGTGGCGACTATGGTGTTCTTCAGTGGTTCAAGCCGGGCGTAACGCCGGAAGTCATGCGCGACACCACCAAAGAAGTCATGGATTTCAAGGCAGAAGAGATTTTCCGCTGGCCACAAGGCACTTGCGACAGGCAGATCGAATCCCGTCTTAAGGCTATGAAATAAGTAACCTTCTTAATCATAAGGGTCGGAATTACGGGCCGTAGCAGAAAGATTGCGATTTTTTCAGGAAAGTCATCTTGTGCTAGGGTCCGTATTCTCCCATATGTTGAGGGAGCTGTGCTGCAGGAATCCCTGCGCGCACAAGTTTTGAATGAAGGGGAAACTTTAGACCATGTCGACCTTTGATCGCCAATCTCAAGGCGCTTACTCGGTTGCCGGCGCTCGTGCCGAGGCCGGCATCGATCAGGGCCTGCGCGCCTACATGCTGGGCGTATACAACTACATGACGTTCGGCCTCGCGCTGACCGGTTTCTTTGCCATCGGTACCTACATGATGTCCGTCGTGACCAACGACGCCGGCTCGATCGTAGGATTGACACCGCTCGGCAACGCCATCTTTGCCTCACCGCTCAAATGGGTGGTCATGCTGGCGCCGCTCGGCATGGTGCTTTGGCTCTCGTTCCGGATCCAGTCCATGAGCGCGTCAACCGCTCGGACGATGTTCCTCGTCTACTCCGCCCTGATGGGTGTATCCCTATCCTCGATCTTCATGGTCTATACCGGCGGATCGATCGCGCGCGTGTTCTTCATCACCGCAGCGTCCTTCGGTGCGCTGAGCATCTTCGGCTACACCACGAAGAAGGACCTGTCCGCTTGGGGTTCGTTCCTGTTCATGGGCCTGATCGGTATCGTGATCGCCTCCCTGGTGAACATCTTCCTCGGATCTTCCGCACTTCAGTTCGCGATTTCCGTGATTGGTGTTCTGGTGTTCGCTGGGTTGACTGCCTACGACACGCAGCAGATCAAGGAAATGTACTACGAGGGCGACTCCGGTGAAGTTGCCACCAAGAAGTCCGTGATGGGCGCTCTGCGTCTCTACCTCGACTTCATCAACATGTTCCTGATGCTGCTGCAGCTTTTCGGCAACCGCGAATAGTCTGCGCGCCATCATAAACGTAGAAAGCCCGGCCATCGCGCCGGGCTTTTTGTTGTCTTCCAACAAAAGACGTCGCTTCCAAATCTCAGATGGTCAGCACGTGAAAAACGGGTAAGTGGAGACCCCTCCGGGTTTCGATCCGTGCGCCCTGTGTCAGGCGTCGACGACCCGAAGATGCTTTTTCTTTTCCAGAACCCTTAGGACCTGCGCCAAATCGTGGCCACGTTTCAGGATCATGCCACCAGTCGCGACGACCGAATATGCGCCCTGCCGCCGCGCAAGTTTAGGATCCTTTTCGATGCGATAAAGAGGCATTTCAGAGGCGCGGCGGAAAATTGAGAAAACAGCCCTGTCATTCAGAATGTCAATTGCATAGTCCCGCCACTCACCATCGGCGACCATGCGGCCATAGAGCCTGAGGATGACATCGAGTTCCCGGCGGTTGAAGGACACCACTGGTAAGGAGGGAGGAGCTTTATGCCCAGGTCCGTTGAGGCTCAAGCTCCGGCTGTGCTGAGATGCGCTATCATCGGCTTCGCTCATTCCGCCTCCCTCTTGAACCGCCTTGCACCTTGCGCTGCCGTCAGCATTTGCTTGGCGCATGTCATCCAGATGTCATGATGGTCGTGGTTCGCCGCGAATTGCAAGTGCAGGCCGGTAGAAAGCTGAGAAACTGTTGCTTTCATTCATCAATCGTGACCGAAAAACATCAAAAACTGACGCTTGGGCAACTTTTCAAGAAAGAATACCAAAATTTTCATGTTTTCGCCGCATTCCAGCCCTTGGCCAGCCAAAAAGCACACCCATATTAGCATCATACCTTGATGGGAACGGTCTACGGGCACCGCGGTATGCAATAGCCCCCCAGCCCCCCGTGGTGAATGTAGAGCGACCAGATTTTTTGAGTCAAACATCAGGGCAACTGAAGGGCCGGCAACACGCCGGCCCTTTTCATTACCGGACACCTTTGGCGGCCAGTCTCAAGAATTCCGGCAGTTTTCCCGAACCGAAAACGTTTCAAGCTTCCCCTGCGAACGCCTTGTAGTATTCTTTTCCCAAGATGACTCTTGACCTGATTGATCTTCGTGCGGCGAGACCGGCAGACTGCGAAGCGCTCGCCAGCATCCATAGCGAAGCCTGGCTCGGCGCTTATCGCGGCGTGTTACATGGCCTTGACCTTCAGCGAATGGTCTCAAGGCGGGGTGAAAACTGGTGGCGCGGAGCTCTGGCGCGCGGCGTCAACATCAAGATCCTATCCGTTGCTGATGTTCCGGCCGGATATGCCACCTTTGGCCCGTGCCGGTTAACGAATACCAGCATGGATGGCGAGATATATGAACTTTATCTCAAACCGGAATATCAGGGCCTGGGATTCGGCCGCAGGCTTTTTGAAGACATCCGGGCATCATTCCTCGAGCAACATGGCTCAGGGCTAGCCGTCCAGGTGCTCAGCGACAACACGCCTGCCCGGGAGTTCTATCGTGCGGTGGGAGGCCAAATCGCCGGGAAATCATGGCACCGGATCGGCGGGAGACGGCTCGAATTGCTCATCTACATCTGGCCGAGGCAAACGCTCTGACAGCTTCACCGTTATGCCTTCCAAGACAAGGATCTGGCGCGCCTGCGCCACTTCCGGGCCATTAATCAATTAGGTGCAATGCAAAACTAAAGACTTGAACTTCTGCCGTCGGATTGCGATAGACGGCGCAACGATCCAACAGGAGTTCACAGATGCGTATTGACGCCGTGCCGATTGGCAAAAACCCGCCGGAAGACATCAACGTGATTGTTGAGGTTCCCGTTGGCGGTGAACCGATCAAGTATGAGATGGATAAAGAAGCAGGCGCGATGTATGTCGACCGCTTCCTCTACACGCCCATGCGTTATCCGGGGAACTACGGCTTCGTCCCGCACACACTTTGCGGCGATGGCGATCCGATCGACGTGGTTGTCGTCAACCAGCGCCCTGTTGTACCTGGCGCCATCATGACCTGCCGTCCGATTGGCGTTCTCCTGATGGAAGACGAGTCCGGCCAGGATGAGAAGATCATTGCGGTGCCGAGCCACAAGATCACCAAGCGCTACGATAATGTTTCGGACATTACCGATCTGCCGCAAATCACGATCGATCAGGTCAAGCACTTCTTCGAGCACTACAAGGATCTGGAGCCTGGCAAATGGGTAAAAGTGACGGGTGTTGAAGGTGCAGAAGCTGCAAAACGCATGATTGTGGAATCCATCGAACGCGCCAAGACGGAAGCTGCCGAATAAGCTAAGGCCCAATTTCCTTGAGGCTGCCGCCGCATCACCTGTCGGCAGCGGCCTCGAGACGCTCCATGTCCTGATCGCTCAAACCGAAATGGTGACCGATCTCATGGATAAGCACATGGGCGACCACATCTCCGAGCGTTTCGTCCATTGCGGCCCAATAATCCAGAATGGGCCGGCGGAAGAGCCAGATACGATTTGGCATTTGCCCGGTATGGGACAACTCTTCGCCCTCGTCCAAGCCGACACCTTCAAACAATCCAAGCAGATCGTGCGGATCTTCGATCGACAGTGCATCGAGAACATCATCAGGTGCATATTCGGCAAGTGTGATCTGCAAATTGCCACAGCGAAGCAACAGATCGTCCGGCATGGTGGCCAGAGTCTCGCTGGCCATTGCCTCAAAGTCTTTCAGGTCCGGCGCTTTGAGGTCGGTCCAGTGGCTTCGGCTGATTGGATGAATTGACGCCATATTTTGTTCCAGGCTCCAGTGAGCGCTGTATTTCCTTTTTCGCGAGCCTCCCAACTCAGTTGGAAGATTACCTAGAGGTAGGTAACGGCAAGGTAAATCACCAGACCAATTGCAAACATCAACCCAAGCGACCGGCCGATGCGCGTACCCCAGACTTCGATGTGGTCATCGGCATCCTTATCGGCCGCGCTCATATGGTCCCGCGCACGATCGGCCATGCGAACAAAGGTCGAGCCAACAACCGTTTCGCTTTCCGCTTGCGCGCGATCGATTGCTCTCAGCGCCTCGTCGCGCCTTTCCTGATCGGCCTTGTGTTTTGACGTGCTCATGCCGGAGACTTTGCCATGGGAACCCGGAATTTCAAAATCCCGGCAGCAAGGAGCCCAAGTCCGGCCAACCCGGCAGATGCAACAGCATTCCACCCGGCAAAGGACAGGCCCAGCATCCGCCAGCTGGCTTCCGTGCAGCTGACCACCCGTGTCGTCTGCAACGCTTGCAGCATGTTGGCAGCAGATGCCGGAGCCGCGGTGCCCCCGCCGCAATCATTCGGGCCATCCCAGAACTGCCACTCCGCACCGGCCTGATAGATCCCGAGACCAGCTCCATATGCGAACACAACCGCAACACCCAGCAACATGAGCGCGGCCAACCCTTTGCGCCCCGACACCAAGGCTCCCAACGCCACCAGAGCCATCGGCAGACCGATGTAATAAGGGACGCGCTGTTCCAGGCACAGCTTGCAGGGAACATAGCCGCCAATCAGCTGAAACCCCCAAGCCGTTCCAATCACCACAAGGCCACCGGCCAATATAAGAAGTGTCACCGACTGAGCCAGTTTTTCAGCGGACATATGATCCTCTTTGCCTAGATAAACTTCAGGGCCGCAAAACCACCGACAAGAAGCACCACAAACAGGGTGAACATAAGACCGAGGCGTTTTTCGATAAAGTCCTTGATCGGCGGACCAAAGAAATACAAAAGCCCGGCGACGATGAAGAACCGGATCCCCCGGGAGACAATGCTTGCAAGAATAAAGATCGGCAGGCTTAGGCCTGCAGCCCCGGAGGCAACTGTAATCACCTTGTAGGGAAACGGGGTCACACCTGCGATAAACACGAACCACCAGCCCCACTCGGCGAAAATATGGCGGAACTCCTCGACGTAATGGAGCTTGCCGTAAAAGGCGAGCACAGGCTGTGCAACCTGTTCAAAGAGGAACATTCCGATGAAATAGCCGAATACACCACCGGCCACAGAGGTCAGCGTGCACAGCAGGGCATACCACCAGGCCTTCTCGCGCCGGGCGATGACCATCGGGATCAACAGGATGTCCGGCGGGATCGGAAAGAACGAGCTTTCGACAAACGAAACCGAACCGAGCGCAGTTGGCGCACGGGGTCCGGCAGCAAGGGACAGGGTCCAGTCATAGAGACGTCTGATCATGACGCCTCCATACCTGTTGCAACGCAAAAAGTCACCTAACGAAATTCAGTCCGCGAAGGGTTCGAAATCAAGGGTAAACAAACCAGCACCGACATGGTGCGAGCTGCGTTATGGATCTCAACAAATGCCAACTGCGGCACCAGTCTGGTGATTACAGCTCTATGAACATTTTCGCTGCGTTGACCTCCTGCCCCTGAAGCTGAACCAACTCCGGGTTCGCCTCAAGGAACGCCGCGCTGTCAAAGGTGATTTCCCGGTTTTCAGCACGGCCAAACTCAATGTAGTGCCGGGCGCCAGCTTCAGCATCTGCCCCGAAGACCTCGATCAGGTCCTGATGCGAGGCAATGTAATCGAGCGCAGAGAAATCGATCGTGCGGCCCTCGGTCAAACCAAACTCGACAAAGTGGTCAAAGAGCAAGTCCTGATCCGTGGCGAATGCAGCTTCGATGTCCTGATAACTCGCGGCATACTCCAGGATTGACAGCTGTGTTTGCGCCAAGACCTGCAGATCGGCATCAGAATAAGCAATGGTTTCGACATTGGTGAGTCGATCGATCCCGTGGGCGCTGAACACGATCGTCTCGCCATTATCAAAGATGTATGTGTCAGCGGCGGTGCGGCTTTGATTAACAGCGAACACATCACTTCCGGCACCCGCATCAATCACGTT
Source organism: Roseibium sp. (assembly GCF_965276855.1). Classification (GTDB taxonomy): domain Bacteria; phylum Pseudomonadota; class Alphaproteobacteria; order Rhizobiales; family Stappiaceae; genus Roseibium. Next base: position 2,949,929 of record NZ_OZ255700.1, on the reverse strand, counting down.
GTCCCACTGATTGCCAAAGACCACATCATCGCCCGCACCACCGATTGCGTTTTCGATGACAGCACCGTAAGCGATTGAAATGTTGTTTGTCAGGCCGGCCGCGCTGGAAAAACCGCCTTCATTGAGATTGATGACCGTGTTGACGACATATCCTGAGAAATCGATCGTGTCTGTCCCGCCGGCATCCCAGATCGAAAACACCGGCGTCGTATTCAGACCAAAATCGTAGATCGGTGAGTTTGTGTTGGAATTGAAGCCATAAACCGTGTCATCAGTCCGCGTCGACATGTTCACGCCGTACTTTGCTTGGATGGCCAAGATATCGTGAAGCATCGGGGTCTGGGCATATGCATCGCCGAAATCAGCGCCCGTATGGCTCTCATCCCAATATGACATGATCGAATACTGGGCGCTGTCTTCGGCATAAGCGGCGTTGTTTTGATAGCTCAGCTTACCGCCGTCAGCGTTGTAGTCGCCCGGATGCGGCTGGCCGATCGCATGGCCGATTTCATGAACAAGAACCTTGAAGCCATAGTTTCCAACGTCCGGGGCAGTGTTGTACGCGTAGTTGCTGTTGACCCAGACATCTCCTGCCCAAGATGAAAAGCCTGGCAGGTAAGCATGCGCCGCGGAGTAATCCGCCAAAGTATCGGAGTTGGAGAAGCGGATCGGTGCAAAGTACGAATTGCTCTCCTGAAAAGTGATGTCGGCGACATCAGACCATGCCTCCAGGGCCAGTCGCGCCATGTCCATTTGCTGGCTGTTGAAACTGTTGAACCCGTCGTACTCATCCAGGCCCTTCGCATAGCTTGGGAGGACCTTGGCGAAAGAATAAGTCACAACAGCAATGCCGCCCCAGCTGTAGTCGCCGCGGTTCAACTGCCCGATGATATAGTTGAGGGATGTGGTGCCACCGGGACCCGACGCAGCTGCGGCTGAAAATGTACCGTCTTGGGCATGCTCAATCCCGTCACAAAGAGCACTGTGACAAAGTCCGCACATAGGTTTTCATTCGGTGAAATGAATACACCGCCCCTGTTTATTTGAATGTTTGACGCATTAGCTTGTTATTTGCTTGTGAGGGCAGTATGCGCGGCAGGTGGTAAAAATTATTGAATCGAAATTCTAGTATTTTTTGTTTGTTGGAACGTCATTAATATTTTTTGAACATGCAATTAACTTGAAATTAATACTAAAATTTCGTTATTTACATTTACGATTGCTTAGGCATAGCAAACCGACAGGCATGAAGGTTTTTAGCCAGGCTTCGACCCACGGAAAAACAAAAGAACCATCGCCAGCCATACCAACGCTGCCTGTAATTCAGTGTCTTGGCGTGTCGTTGAGCGCGCAATTGCGTCCGGCGGACAACCATTGGGGAAACGGGTTGCGTCCGGACCAATCCAAAGCGCAAGCAAGAGCTCCGCTTCATATTGCCTCTCTCAGGACATCAGCTTTATAGGCATTCAAAAGGAGAATTTTGGCAGTCTATGCAGCCAAAGATAGAGGTTTCTTTGCCGGGTAATTATATTCATTTAAAACCAAGTAATAAGATAAGGCTTTATTGTAACAATCGGATTGTATCTTTTACCGATAAAATTGACATTCTTTACTTCCAAACTGGACTTAATCGAGGCGCCGCGTTAACCTTTACAAGCAATTAATTCGCAGACTAATGAGAATTAATTGCTTTAAATTCATTACCTTATAGATTTCCGGGGAATTTTCGATTTTCTTCACGTTAATAATCCTATTGATAAATTAAATAAAATATTTAGGTTTCCCAATGCGCAACCATCCCGCTTAATTCGGAGATTAAAACGCAAGCGAAAGCTAGTAGGGGGTATTTATGGCTTTTTCTATTACATCATCATTTGATCCTGCGTACTATCTCTCACAAAATCCTGACGTTGCGGCAGCAATTGAGGCAGGTTTATTTGAGAGTGCGGAACAACACTTCAATCAATTTGGCTTTTCAGAAGGCAGGGATCCAAACCCATACTTCGACACGTCGTTCTATCTGGAACAAAACCCGGACGTTGCTGCTGCCGGCATCAATCCGCTCAACCACTTCAACCAGTTTGGTGAAACGGAAGGCCGCAGCCCGAACGCGATCTTCAATCCCACCTATTATCTGGAACAAAACCCGGACGTCGCCGCATCCGGCATCAGTCCGTTCCTGCATTTCATCAATCACGGTGCCGGCGAAGGCCGGTCTCCGAATGCATCCGTCGCCTCACAGACCAGCGAAGGTTTCGATGAAGCCGCCTATTTGGCCGCAAACCCGGATATTGCTGATGCCGTCGCGAACGGCACCCTTTCCAGCGGTTTTGAGCATTGGCTGCTGTTCGGCTTTGACGAAGGCCGTTCTGGCGCGCAAAACGCCGCCGGCAACCCGATCGATCAACCCAACAACAGCGGCACTCCGAGCGATAATCCGGACGATTCGCCCGCGGATCCAGATGCGCCTGTCGGCGGCGGCGGAGCGCCAGATACTACTCCACCCACGATCACGTCTTCATCAACCTTCGAGATCAATGAAAACGAGACCGACGTAGGCACGATAATAGCCAACGAAGCGTCGACGTTTTCGCTTGTTGGTGGCGTTGACCAGGCGCTTTTCCAGATAGACGCCAACACCGGTGACCTGACGTTCGCGGCTGCTCCTGATTTTGAAATCCCTCAGGATGCAGGCTCAAACAACGTCTATGAGGTCGAGGTTGAGGCTCAGGACGCCAGCGGCAATACTTCAACGGCGGCAATCACAGTCACCGTTGTAGACGCAGCGGAAGTTAATGGCGGTTCGATCCAGGCTGCGATTAATGCCGCGACCGCAGGTGACACTATCTATGTAGCTGCGGGATCATACGCCGAAAATCTTGTCATCGACAAAGCGATCACGATCAAAGCGTTAAACGGTGGGGACGTCAACATCGCCCCGGCATCCGGCGTGGCGGTTACCTTTGCGACCGGTGTGGACGGTGACGTGACCCTCGACGGATTGGATCTTGTCGGCAACGGCACCAGCACGCGAGGTATCGATGTCACTCCGGGCGCAAATATTGGGACGCTGACCTTTACCAATGGTGAAATCAATGGGTTCACTGAACGCGGCATCTTCTCGACCGACGATGCGGACCCGACAAATCTTCTGGCCATGGGCGCATTGGTTGTCAGTAATTCGACGCTCTCAGACAATGGAGATGGCGGCGGGAATACGGCTCATATCAAGTTGTTCGGCTTCAACGGAAATGCCACATTTGAAAACATCAATATCGTTGGTCACCCCGGAGGTCCGGTGATTGGGTCTCGACCAGACAATGCGATCGAATTGATCGGCGGGTTGAATGCTCCCAACTCAGCAAATCCAGCTCCGGCAAGCTCTCCGGACATTGGAACTGTTGTCTTCAACGGTGTGTCCGTCAGCGGCGAGTATGACAAGAACCCGATTGCGATCTTCAACTTTGGTGAACTCGATGGACTGTCGATCACTGGTCTGGATCTCTCTGGCGCGGTTTCCTCATGGAAACTGTTCAACATCGATGGTGTGACAGAAACTAACATCGACGGCTCTTCATATGGCATCACGTTCCCGAATACGACAGACGTTGTCGCCGAATTCCAGGGCGAGAAGTCTGCCAATCAGGGCACTGTTGACTCAACCATTACCGGGACGTCGTCCAGCGACCAGCTGAACGGCAAAGAAGGCAACGATATCCTCAACGGCGGCGACGGAAACGATATCCTGATTGGCGGTGATGGAAACAATCAACTCAACGGTGGAGTCGGTATCGACGTTGCCGTTTTTTCTGGGAACTTTCAGGATTACACAACCGATTTGCTAGCGAATGGCAACTTTCATGTCGAGGACGCCAACGGTGTCAATACGCTGACGGACGTTGAAAACCTGGTTTTTGCGGATGCAGTGTACAACTTGGAACTGGAAGCGCTGACCAGATACGATCAGGACGTTACACCTGAGATTATTTTCGGAAGCGGGAACGCAAATGGCAGCTTTACCACGTCCATCGTAGACAATACCGACCACAGCCTTGAGCTTGGGATTCGCGGGAAGTTGCGATTTGATTCAAACAACCAACCGGCTGGCATTTACAACTCCAATGGCGATGGCACCTTTACGTTTGATGCGGCAATTGCCCCGGGTGGGTTTAGTTTTGATGCTAATTCTCCGACCACACCGGTCTGGAACTTTGAATTTGCTGTAAACACTGACCTTGATGGCGGGTCAGGGAAAGTACTCAGTGACTACACATACGTGTTGGAGTTGGATAGTGATCCTACAATCGACACCAACTTCCTGACCTTCGATCCGATTATCACCGACCTGGGCGCTGATCATGCAATTGGTGACAATTCAACAGGAAACGGAGCTGGGCAAACTGCAAGGGTCGCAACCGTAATAGACGCCGATCTTTATCAGCAGCTCATAGATGCAAACAACGTCGCTCAGCAGTCGTGGAATTATGAGTTCTTCAATGACGGTGCTGACAATCCGCTTGCAACGTTCGACCCAACAGATGAGGGCATCTATACCATTAAGCTGTCTGCTTATGACGGGGGTGATCTCGTGAACGTGGTGTCAATTAACATGGTCACAGAAGCCCCAGTAGTGCCGTAATGTAGAACCATCAACCAAGAAACAGGCCCGTATTTTTTCGGGCCTCTTTCAAACCATCACGGACACTGTAGGTGATGAGGGCAACGATACCCTAATTGGTATCAAACAACTGCGGTTCAGCGATGGAACATCTATCCTCTGATAGGTCCTTGATGCTGCAAACAGGAAAGGCCGGGCACAGCCCGGCCTTTTCGTTTTTTGGTTGAGGACCAGCAAAATGCTGCACACGTCATGGCTCGAGAAGGCACCAGAGGGGGCTGAACGGCACTTCAGAAGGTTGTCAGCTAGCCCATACATTTTTGGCAAGGACTGAGTAGAGATTCGGCGAAACCCGTTGTTTGTTGCAATCCAGTCAGATCAACCTAACGGCACCCGGGCTTATTCAAGAAATAGAAGCTAAAAGAAAAAAGTGGTGCCCCCCGCCGGAATCGAACCGGCACTCCCGAAGGAACGGGATTTTGAATCCCGCGCGTCTACCAGTTCCGCCAGAGGGGCAACTGACACCGAGGTGCGTGAATATCACCGCCCCCGTGCCGATGCAAGCAGAGATACGCCTCAAATCCGCAAACTATCCACGATCATTTCGACAGGCTGTCTGAAGTCAGCAGTAACCTGCCCGGCAGCGGCATCAGTGCACCGTTTGAACTTTAGATCTGAAGCGAAAGGGCACAAGATAGGCTTCAGCGGAGATCCGATATGGAGGCAGACATAAGCATAGGCTCTGACGCTGGCACTCGCACCGCAATTATGTGCCTCAAGGTAATCCAGCAGTGCGCAGGTCAACGCTGCAATGTTATCGGCTTGAGAAAACTCTAGAAAATTTGCCGGCGAAGAAAGGCGCAAATTGTGCGCTTTTTCTAGACAAGCTTTTTGGCTTTCGATACATCTTCACCATGACCAAATCAGTACGTGAAATCGAGCTCAAACTCGAACTGGACCCGGCAGCGCAGGACGAGATCAAGCGGTCTGGCGCACTCAAGGATTTTGCCGCCTCCCGATCGGTCACCAAGACCCTGCAATCCATCTATTTCGATACGCCGGACCAGGCCCTCCGCCAGGCCAAGATCTCCTTGCGTGTGCGTAAATCCGGGCGCAGCTGGGTGCAAACCGCTAAGCTTGGAACCGGTGTCATGGGTGGCCTGTCCTCCCCAGTAGAAGCCGAACATGCCGTTTCCGGACGTGCACTCGATTTTTCTGTCATTGAAGATGCTGACGTGCGCGCAAAACTTGTCGAGACGATCGGCGACGCCGGTGTTTCCGAGTGCTTTGAAACGGTCATGAAGCGCACCACGCGGCAATTGACGCGGGAAACCGACGGTGCCCATATCGAACTTGCCTTCGACACGGGTAACATTCTCGCCGGGCCGGAAAGCCATCCGCTGGTCGAGCTGGAGATGGAACTAAAGGCTGGACCAAGCGCCGCGCTCTTCGAAGTTGCCAAACAGCTTCTAAATGATGTGCCGTTCCGCTTTTCACCCTACAGCAAGGCCGAACGCGGCTACCGGTTCGCCGAAGGCCAACCGGACGGAAAAGCCGTTCCCTTCTTTGCTGAAAACGTGGTCTTTGAGCAAGGCATCACCGTGGAACATGCCTTCCGAGATGTGCTGCGCTCCTGCCTCACTCAGATTGCAGAAAACCGCCTAGCAGTTCTCGCCAGTGAAGACCCGGAAGGGCCGCATCAGCTGAGGGTTGGCCTGCGCCGGCTCCGCAGTGCATTCCGGCTGTTCAAGCCAGCCCTTAATCCGGCGACCATGACGCCGCTGGACCAACTGGCCAGAACCATCGCGGCCGAAGCCGGTGCCTTACGCGATTTCGATGTTCTGATTGACGAGATCGTCGAACCGGTCGTGGACAAAGCACCGGAAAGCATTTCCTTCGACGCCCTGCTCGCCGATCTTCATGCATCCCGCGGCAAGGACACCCGCACCGCACTGGTGACCCATCTGAAATCAGCGGAGGTGAACGCGTTCCTGCTGGATCTGGCGGCTTACACAGAAGGCCGGGGATGGCTCGATCCGGAAAACTTTGACCAAAGCCGCCTCTTGGCGCAGCCAATCGAGGATTTTGCAGCTCAAGCCCTCGCCAAACAATGGAAAAAGGTCAACAAGTACGGCAAGCGTCTGGACGAGTTGACCATCCCGGAGCGTCACGAGATGCGCAAGGCCATGAAAAAACTGCGCTATGGCATTGAGTTTTTCGGGAGCCTTTACCCGAAAGATACGGTCAAACCGCTTCTGAAGCGGATGAAACGGCTACAGGATATCTTCGGCTATCTCAATGATGTCGCCATGGCAGAACGCCTTCCCGAAATGAGCAATGTGACCGGCAAGGATGCGTTGACCGCCGGACAAGCCATCGGATTCACGATCGGCTGGCATGAAGCCCAGAGCCAAGCCATGTGGCAGCACGCCCGGGGTTATTGGGATGCGACCAAGGATGTGCCGAAGTTCTGGTCGTAGAGTATCATCCGCAAATCGGCGGGCATGTCCCGTGAACGTGTTGTCTATCACATTTGTGTTGCATTCGGCCTGATATGCAAACACCAGACTTGATAGGCATTTTCAAAACACGGGATTGATGAAACATGGCAGCCATTGGCACCCAAAACCGCTATGCGGCACCCTCCAGGTTGCTGCACTGGGCAATCGCGCTGCTTGTGCTGTTGACCTGGCCGTTGGGGCTGATGATTGGGTTTGCCAAGAAAGATGTCGTGCTCGATTTCTATCTCTTACACGAAAGCATCGGATTTATCGTCCTGTGGCTCATGCTGATCCGGGTCGGAAACCGCTGGCTGAACAGACCGCCGCGCCACGAGGCTCCCCCGCTTGAGAAATATGCCGCCGAAGCGGTCCACAGTCTCTTGTATCTGTTTTTGGTCCTCATGCCGGTGTCGGGTTTTCTTGCGACCAATGCGCATGGTTTTCCGCTGAAGTGGTTCGGTATTGTTGAGGTATGGAGCCCGATCGGCAAAAGCCCGGATATCGCACCAATCTTTTCAGCAGTCCACGAATGGTGCGCCTGGATACTGCTTGGATTGTTCGCCGTCCATATTGGTGCAGTCCTGATGCATCATGTCATCCGCAAGGACGACACGCTCTACCGGATCATCTGACGCGCCCGGTCTGTGTCTTGGGATTGGCAACCGCGCGCCCGGACCAGATCCTGAGATCCCAGATTGCCTTGAGGGTGGCGACAACCGCGGCAACACAGAGGATTGCCTTGGTGACGGGCTCCATGGTCCCTTCAATCAGAAACGCATGAGCCGAGCCGCCCACCACAACACCCAATGCAAGGGTCGAATGGATCTTCTGCCAGGTTTTCGGACGCCAACGAAGGCCCCGCCGCAGCACCGCAACGAGCGCGGCTGCAAAGATGCACCACATGGCGATGACACCCCATGCGGAAAAGGGTGTCGGGGATCTGAATAAAAGCGCATCGACAACATCTGGAGGGCTGGTGACCCATAATCCGCCAACGTGAAGGACCACCATCAAGACCAGCAGTCCGCCAACCCAGCGATGGACTGACCTGCTCTTTGCAAGAGACACCCCTGGCAACCATCCGCTTGCCAGGAGCGGCTGCAAAACCATCAAGGCCATTGCCAGGATGCCGGCAAAACCTGCGACAATGTAAACGGGATCACGCCATGCCAGCAAAGGGCTCAAAGCGGCCGCCACCAGTGGAGCAATCACGACCGCACCGATGAGACCCCAAAGAATGGCCTTTTGGGATGGTCTCATTCCAAACGCGACCTGCTTATGCCGGGTTCAAAACGAAATGGGCTTCAAGGCTCTTGTCTTGAGAGCTTGGCATCACGGGGCGCAAAAACACGGTTTCAAAGTCGCCACTGTCATAGGCAAGGTGCCCATGGGGCTGGCCAAAGGCCGGCACGATCTGGGGCATTTCCAACCGGAACACACCATTCTCATCGGTCAGGGTCGCGCCGTGGCTCTCCGGATCACGTTCGTGTCCTTCCGTCGTATGAGCCCAAATCTGAATCCGTTGCCCGGCCAATGGCGCGCCGTCACCTGCCCGGCGTACAGTGCCTGACATCCAGAAACCACCACCACCGATCCGGTTCACGATCGGTGCTCCAGGCCGGTAGTTGTTGGCACCGCCGCGCATCGACGGGGTCGGTGCAACGCCTTTCGCTTGCGCAGGAACAATCAGCCCGGAAGCCCCGGTCGCCAGTGCCATACCGCCAGCTGCAAGAATAGTCCGGCGGGAGAAATCGACTGCCATGAACATCCTCCTATCGGTCAGAAAAAGTCGGACGCTGCACTTTGTTGCAGCGCATTACCGGAGGATATAATGCAGATCGGGACATTTCCGAGGCCACGGCCAAGACTTGAGCCATTTCTGAGCCTCACGGTTTCGTGAACCAAAGTCGAACAGCCCCTTCACATCAGGGAAACGAAAGAGCGTGAGCGGACTGAGCTCGCAAATAATTGCCCATAGTTTGCGAGCAAGGTAAGCAAACAAAGATGCAACCAAGACAACATCGACAGGCGCCAGCCGACGCAATTGTCCTGCTGGGAGCTGCGGTCTGGACAGGCGGGCGACCCAGCCCGACACTTCTCAGGCGGATCAAACACGCAGCCGAGCTTTATCACGCCGGCGCGGCGCCAATTATTGTTGGATGTGGCGGGCTTGGAAACCATCCCCCGGCAGAAGCTGAGGTCATGAAACGTGAGTTGGTCGCCTTGGGTGTTCCGGAAAGCGCGATCCGCACCGAGACCCGGTCACGAACCACCTTGGAAAATGCTGTCTTTTCCGCACGTATCCTGCGGCGGGAGAAGCTTGAAAATATTCTGATCGTCTCCGACCGGTATCATCTTCCCAGGGCGGTTTTGTGTTTCAAAACGCTCGGATTTTCAGCGGCAGGTTCTGGCCCTGGACGTTCCGTTTCAAATACACCACTCAACAGATGGCTCTATGCCTGTCTTCGAGAAACGGCAGCTTATCCGCTTTATCTGGCCAAGATGCGTGCGATACGAAAACGGTCTCGCTTTTGATCGGGCCAGCCGCTTACATCATTCCCCAATTCACAACGAGCTGGATCCTGTCAGCAGCGGCGCGCGTGCGGGTGTATTGCAGCGGTCGGCCATCGAGATCGACATTGACGCTCTCAATCACCACAACCGGCTGCCCCAAGGCAATGCCAAGCTGCTGAGCATCTTCGGTATCGACCAGTTCTGCCGAAATCCGGCTTTCCCGCCGGCTGTAGTCCTTGATGCCGCCCCGGCGCAAAGCTTCGGTAATGGTGCCGCATTCCGCGTAGTCGGCCACCAAATTCGGAACCCGGGCCTGCTGAAGCCAGCTGGTTCCAACCATCATTGGCACACTGTCGGCAACCCGTAAGGTCTTGAGGCGGATCAACGGTGTTCCCAGCGGAACCTCCAAGTGCTGCGCCAACAACGCATCCGCATCTTCGATTTCTGATCCAATCAAGCGGCCGCTTGGCGAGCGGTCCTGGCCGGAGACAATCTCCGAAAACCGTGTCCGGGCATTGATGGGGTAGCTCAGCGGAGCGCTCGCCACAAACGTTCCACGGCCTTGATCGGCGCGCAAAAGACCCTCCGCCGTTAACGCAGCGATGGCCCGGCGGACCGTATGCCGATTTACTCCAAACCGGGATGCTATCTCGGATTCCGGTGGAAGGCGGCTGCCTTTCTCGTAGCCACCGGCGGCGATTTCGCCCTTCAGCATTTCCATGATCTGGCGCCAAACGGCAATGCCTGCAGCCCGGTCCAGTTTGCTTTGTCCTGTCATGCGCCCGTCATCAAATTTCGCTACTCAAGAGTCAATAAGTTTATTTGTCTATACAAATAGACAAATTGAGTCTACAACCCGCTCACGCACCGGCCTCAAACTCTCAAAGCGGCCAACAAACACAAAGGCGTGTTCATGACCGAGACCACACCGTCTTCCACAATTGCCGGCGACCAAGCCGCCCGGCAGAAGAACCTTGCCATTCTCGCCCAGGCTCCAGCCGAAATCCTGGACCAGAAGTTCAAAAACCTGACGCCACCATCTTACGAACTTGTGCGCCAGCCGGAGACGGGTCTGGTGATGGTCCGTGGCCGAATGGGCGGGACCGGCAGCCCGTTCAACCTTGGAGAAGTGACCGTGACCCGCTGCGTTGTCCGCCTCGACAGCGGAGAAACCGGCAGCGCCTACGCACTTGGCCGCGACAAAACCAAGGCTCTGCAATCGGCCGTCATTGACGCCCTATGGCAGCGCGGTGAGACGCGGGCACAAATCGAGGCGGACATCCTCGGCCCACTTTCGAACAGCCAGACAGAGCGCAAAACCACCGTCCGCGAGGAAACCGAAGCAACGCGGGTCAATTTCTTCACGATGGTGCGGGGAGACAACTGATGACCGCAACCGCTGCACTTGCCGCCGGATTTGCAGATCCTGTTCACGACGCACAAGGGTGTTTCCGGACCATTATGAACGCTATGGCGCGACCGGGAACGCTTCAGGTCCTTGGTCAAACCCATCTCACACCACCAGCGCCGCTGACACCAGCAGCCGCGGCCATCGCGCTCACCCTGTTCGACTATGACACACCTGTGTGGCTCGACAAACAGCTTGCACAATCCGAGAGCGTAAAGGCCTTCCTTCGGTTTCACACCGGCGCACCAATTGTCAGCGAGCCCGTCGAGGCAGCCTTTGCCCTGATCGCAGATCCGGCCAACATGTTGCCGCTTGCAAGCTTCAATCAGGGCTCGGCGGAATACCCGGACACGTCCACGACACTCATCCTGACAGGCCAAAACCTGAACAACACAGACGGTGTTGTGCTCGAAGGACCCGGCATAAAAGACACGCAGACTTTTGAAACAGGTCCAGTGCCGCAAGTGTTCTGGGATCAGGTCATTTCCAACAACGCCCAATTCCCACGCGGGGTTGATCTGATCTTCGCAGGCAAAGACACCATTGCAGCCCTTCCCCGCTCCACCTCAGTCACTCTAAAGGAGGCCTGAGCCCATGTATGTTGCTGTAAAGGGTGGCGAAAAGGCCATCCGCAATGCCCACAAGCTAACCGCCAAGCGGCGCCGCGGTGATACCTCCGTTCCCGCACTTACATTGGAGCAAATCGCCGAACAGCTGTCACACGCGGTGGCGCGGGTGATGGGAGAGGGTTCGCTCTACGATGAAACGCTCGCTGCTCTTGCAATCAAGCAATCGCGCGGCGACCTGATCGAGGCCGCTTTCCTGATGCGCGCCTACCGGACAACGCTGCCGCGGTTCGGCTACAGCCAGCCTGTCGATACGGCCAAGATGCTTGTCGAACGCCGGATCTCGGCGACGTACAAGGACTTGCCCGGCGGCCAAATGCTGGGTCCGACATTCGACTACAGCCACAGGCTTCTGGATTTTGCGCTGGCCGCTGAAGGGGAAGGCGGGGACCTTGATGCAGAAACGGCTCCGGTCGAAAACGAACCGATGCCGCGCGTCACCGATCTCCTTGGGGATGAAGGCCTCATTGAATCGGACCCGGCAGCCGATGAAAACGCTCCGGTGGGCGATCTCACCCGCGACCCGCTGTCTTTCCCGGCAGACCGGGATCTGCGCCTGCAAAATCTCGCACGGGGCGACGAGGGCTTCTTGCTCGCGCTCGCGTACTCCACGCAGCGCGGTTACGGCCGCACGCACCCTTTTGCCGGTGAAATTCGGTACGGTGAGGTCGAAGTGGAGTTTTTCGCGGAAGAACTCGGCTTTGCCGTCACCCTTGGCACAATCAAGGTGACCGAGTGCCAGATGATCAACCAGTTTGCTGGATCGGCGAAGGCTCCGCCCGCCTTTACGCGCGGCTACGGCCTCGTCTTCGGACAGGTTGAACGCAAGGCCATGTCCATGGCCATGGTTGACCGGTCTCTGCGCTGGGAAGAACTCGGCGAAGAACAGGTTGCCCCGGCCCAGGACGGTGAGTTCGTTCTCTCCCATTCCGACAACATTCAGGCGACCGGCTTCGTCGAACACCTGAAACTCCCGCACTATGTCGACTTCCAGGCCGAACTCGATCTGGTGCGCCGCATGCGCGGCGAGTGGTTCGAAAAACGGGCGCGCGAAGACGCCGAAACTGCTGCCAAAGAGGCTGCAGAATGAGCAGCGGCCTCAGCCATATGACCTTCATCGTCAGTGATCTGGACAAGATGACCCGGATCCTGACGGATGTCTTGAAAGCGCAAGAAGTCTATGACAGCGGCCAGGACACCTTCTCCTTGTCGGAGGAAAAGTTCTTTCTGGTCGGTGATGTCTGGATTGCGATCATGAAAGGCGCGTCACTTTCCGAGCGCACCTACAATCACGTTGCGTTCAAGATCAAAGAACAGGACTTTGAGGCCCGGCTTGCCGCGATCAAGTCCCTCGGCCTTGAGTTTAAGCCGCCGCGCGACCGCGTCGAAGGCGAAGGCCGATCCATCTACTTCTACGACGCCGACAATCATTTGTTCGAGCTGCACACCGGAACACTGGAGATGCGGCTCGAAAGCTACCGCAAAATACTCGATGAACGGAGGGCCGCACAATGAACGCAACGGCTCAGATTTTCGATCAGGGCGAATACAATTTCGCCTATCTCGATGAACAAACCAAACGCATGATCCGCCGCGCGATCCTGAAGGGCATCGCGATCCCGGGATACCAGGTACCGTTTGCCTCGCGAGAAATGCCGATGCCCTACGGCTGGGGCACCGGCGGGGTTCAGGTCACCGCCTCGATCCTTGGCAAGGATGATTGCCTGAAGATGATCGACCAAGGCTCTGATGACACGACCAACGCCGTTTCCTTGCGCGGGTTCTTCGAAAAGACGGCAAATGTGCGCACGACTTACGAAACGTCTGAGGCAACCGTCATCCAGACCCGCCACAGGATCCCGGAAAAGAAACTGCGCGAGGACCAGGTCTTGGTGTTCCAGGTCCCGATCCCTGAACCGCTCCGGTTTCTGGAGCCGCGGGAAACGGAAACCCGCAAGATGCATGCCCTCGAAGACTACGGTCTCATGCATGTGAAGCTTTACGAGGACATCGCCAAGAACGGCCACATCGCCACCACATACGCCTATCCGGTGATGGTCAATGACCGGTATGTGATGGACCCCTCGCCAACACCAAAATTCGACAATCCGAAGATCGACGAAATGGCCGCGCTGCAGCTCTATGGCGCGGGCCGGGAAAAACGCATCTACGCAATCCCGCCCTACACCAAGGTAAAGAGCCTCGACTTTGAGGACTATCCGTTCGAGGTCCAGAAGTTTGACAAGCCGTGCGGCCTTTGCGGCGCAGAGCATGTCTATCTCGACGAGGTCATTCTCGATGACAAGGGCGGGCGCATGTTCGTTTGCTCAGACAGCGACTATTGCGAAGAACGGCGCGCCGCAGGGCATGTCGGACCGATGGCTGCAAACCCGGCGGCCCAGCAAATCGGCGGACACGACACAAACGCAGAGGAGGCGTCCCGATGAACGTCTTTCAAGCTGACGACCCGCTGCTGCAGGTCCATAATGTAACCCGCTATTACGGAGACCGGATCGGATGTACCGACGTCTCCTTCGATCTTTGGCCCGGCGAAGTACTGGCCATTGTTGGGGAAAGCGGTTCAGGCAAAACAACTCTTTTGAACTGCCTGTCGACACGCCTGGCCCCAACTGCAGGCGCTATCGAATACCGCATGCGCGATGGATCGATGCGCAACCTCTATCAGCTTTCAGAAGCCGAACGCCGCTTGCTGATGCGCACAGACTGGGGATTTGTCCATCAAAATGCTGCAGACGGCCTGCGCATGAACGTCTCTGCCGGCGCCAATGTCGGCGAACGGCTGATGGCGGTCGGCGATCGGCACTACGGCAAGATCCGCGAGACGGCAGATGATTGGCTGGGCCGGGTTGAGATCGCCAGTGACCGGATCGACGATGATCCGCGCTCGTTCTCAGGCGGCATGCGGCAACGGCTGCAAATTGCCCGAAATCTCGTAACCCATCCGCGGCTGGTCTTCATGGACGAACCGACCGGCGGTCTGGACGTTTCGGTCCAGGCGCGTCTACTCGATCTTCTGCGCCGTCTTGTGGCGGATCTCGGCTTGTCAGTCGTGATCGTGACACACGATCTGGCGGTCGCCCGTCTGCTGTCGCACCGGATTATGGTGATGCGCCACGGCCGGGTGATAGAAGCGGGATTGACCGATCAGGTGCTGGACGATCCGCGCGAGCCTTACACCCAGTTGCTTGTCTCCTCAATTTTGCAGGTCTGATCATGCCAGTGCGTCTTTATCTGAACAGTGTCGGCAAGTCCTTCACCATGCACCTTCAGGGCGGCACGGTGATCCCGGTTGTCGAAAACGTTGAATTCTCTGTCGAGGTCGGCGAATGCGTGGTCCTTGGCGGCCCGTCAGGAGCGGGCAAGAGCTCAATCCTGAAAATGATTTACGGCAACTACCGCTGCGACCAGGGTCAGATCCTGGTAACTGTTGGTGATGAGATCATCAACGTTGCAGATGCGGAGCCGCGCCAGGTCTTGCAGCTACGAGACAACACAATCGGTTATGTCAGCCAGTTCCTCCGCACGATCCCGCGTGTGTCTGCCGAGGAAGTGGTCGCTGAACCACTGATTGCCCAAGGCACAAGCGAAGCCGAAGGACTCGATACGGCGCGCAGCCTGCTCTCCCGGCTGAATGTTCCAGAGCGGCTCTGGAAGCTCCCACCGGCAACCTTTTCGGGCGGTGAACAACAGCGGGTGAACATTGCCCGCGGTTTCATCGCGCACTACCCGATCCTGCTCCTTGACGAACCCACCGCCTCGCTGGACGCCGCGAACCGCGCTGTTGTCGTTCGCCTGGTGGAAGAGAAGAAAGCCAAAGGCGTTGCCATGGTAGGAATCTTGCACGATGAGGATGTCCGGCAGGAAATCGCCGACCGCATCATCGACGTCACCAGCTTCAGCGCCGACGTGGCTGCTTAACCGAAATAACTTGCCGGGAGCGGTGGCATGTCACAGAACAGTCATCGCTTCTGGTTATGGGCTTTGCTTCTGCCAAGTCCGGTCTCCTAATTCGCGACTTTTTCCATGCGCTACGCCATCTATTTCGCAGCCGACGCTGACGCACCGCTCATGCAGCTGGGCAACACCTGGTTGGGCCGTGATCCCTTCACCGGATCACGCCTGCAGCAACCTTCCATTCCGGGCCTGGATCCCGCTCGCTTTGAAGATTTGACTACCAGCCCCCGGCGGTACGGATTTCATGGCACGTTGAAAGCCCCATTCTCGCTTGCAAACGATGCAACCGAAGAAGCCTTCATCGCTGCCTGCACCGGTTTTGCAAAAACAGTGTCTCCCTTCGACCTGAAGGGACTCAGTGTCAATCAACTTGGCAAGTTCCTCGCGCTGACCCCGGCTCAGACAGAGCCGGATCTGGAAGCCTTTGCGTCTCTTTGCGTGCGCCAGTTTGAACCGTTCCGCGCGCCTTTGAGTACCAAGGATCTGGACCGGCGCCGGCAGGCAAATCTCACGCCCAAACAGGACGCATATGTCGAGACCTGGGGCTATCCATATGTTTTCGACGAGTTCCGCTTCCACATGACGCTGTCCAACAAGCTGGAGGACGACGAAGAGGCTGCACTCCTGGCTCGGAGCGCGGAAACGCATTTTGAAGCCGTCACCAATTCAGCGCTTACCTGCCGCTACTTCGGTCTTTATGTCGAACCAGAGCGCGGCGCCGCGTTTGACGTCGACCGCATATTTGAACTGACGGGCCCGCAAAGCCCTACCGCTGCGCTTAAAAACACGCTGGCAAACTCCAACGAGGAAGTCTCATGAGCACGCATCCGAAACTCTTCAAAAATGCCAAGCTGGTTCTGGCGGAAGACGTGATCAACGGCTCTCTGACCGTCGATCCTGACGGCCTGATTTCCGATATCGGATCAGCAACTGAGGCCGCGGGGCACGACTGTGAAGGCGATTTCCTTCTACCGGGCCTGATCGAGCTGCACACCGATCACCTCGAAGTTCATTATGCTCCAAGGCCAAAGGTCCGGTGGAACCCTGTTGCGGCCGTTCAGGCACATGATGCCCAGATCGCCTGTGCCGGCATAACAACCGTGTTTGACGCCCTTCGCGTTGGCATGGATGAGGATGACGACAGCAACGACACCATGAAGGTCGCGGACATGCGGGCCCTCGCAGATGCGATTGAAACGGGTCAAAAGGAAAACCGACTGCGCGCAGATCACTATATCCACCTGCGCTGCGAAGTCTCCGCGCCGGATGTCATCCGGGCCTACAATTACTTTGATGGGGATGACCGCGTCCGGCTCGTCTCCCTGATGGACCACACACCCGGTCAGCGCCAATTCGTGTCGCTCGATTCCTACATCAGCTACTATCAGGGCAAGCGCGGCTTCACCGATGAGCAGATGGCCGAATTCATTGAAATGCGCAAAGCCAGGGCCGACAAGAACACCCCGGGCAACCGCGAGGCGATTGCCGCACATGCGGACAAAAACACAATCGCAATTGCCAGCCATGATGACGCGACCATTGCCCATGTTGATGAAGCGATTGCGCTGAACACCAAGATTGCCGAATTCCCGACCACAGTGGAAGCTGCCAAAGCCTCGCATGAGGCCGGCATGGCCGTTTTGATGGGCGCACCGAACGTCGTGCGCGGTGGCTCCCACTCCGGCAACGTATCGGCCCGTGAACTCGCCGAAGCCGGATACCTTGATGTTCTGTCGTCGGACTATATCCCGGCATCCCTCCTCCAGGCTGCGTTCCAGCTTGCAGACGAGATCGATGGCATCACTCTGCCAAAGGCGGTTTCAACAGTGACTTCAACACCGGCAACTGCCATTGGTCTTTCCGACCGCGGTGTACTGGAGCCCGGCAAACGGGCGGATCTCATTCAGGTCAAGCTGGTTGGCAATGTACCGATCGTGCGCGGTGTCTGGCGCGAAGGCCGCCGTGTTGCCTGACGCTCAAATGCATGCGCAGGACAAAATCGGCCCGGGACGGATGGTTCTCGTTGTCGGTCCCAGCGGGGCCGGTAAAGACACGCTTATGGCCGCCTTGAAAGACCGCCTGGAAGGCAACGACAGCGTTGTTTTTGCCCGGCGCGCGGTCACCCGGGATGCCGATGCCAGTTCTGAAGATCACGACACGCTGAGCCGGTCGGACTTCGAGACCCTTGTCTCGGCCGGAAACGTGGCCCTTTCCTGGGAAGCCCATGGATTGGGGTATGTTGTGCCCCAATCATATGACCGCGTAATTCGGGACGGCAAAACGGTCATCGCCAACGGCTCCCGCAAGGTGCTGCAAGAAGCCTCAGACAAATATGAAACGGCGATCGTCCTTTTGATCACCGCCCCGATCGAGATCTTAGCAGAACGCCTCGCCGCCCGGGGCCGGGAAACCCGCGAGGACATCGAAGCCCGTTTGAAACGGGCGGATCTGGAACCGCAGAACGTTCCGAACCTCATCCGGATTGAAAACACCGGCACCATAGAGACGGCGGTTTCCGCAATGATGACTGCCTTGCACCTTTAAACGCCCGACATAGTATCCTCCGGCTTTTCGCTTACGCCCGTTTGACGGAAAGCCTCACACTACCCTTGTTGTTGAAATACATCTGCCAAGCATCGTTGGCGAAGGCATACAGGTATCCACCCGACTTCGGAGTATAAGTCACGCCATTGCCTATAACAAAAACTTCATGCTCAATTAACCTGCTGTTTTTCCCAATTCCCTTTCCATTCGCAATCACACCTACCAGAGCAAACCAATCGACGTCCTCATACCTCCGGGTCAACCAAAAGTTGGCCTCATCATTCCCAGTAACCTTTTTAAAGATAGTCTCGATCGAACCAAGCGCTGCTCCCGCCACGTGGAACACTTCCCCCGGTGAAAATTTGCCGTCTTTCGTTCCACTCGGTCCGCATTTGATCGACCTGTCGACCCACTCTCCAAGTGCAGAAAACTCGTATGTCTTTCCTTTTTCCAGGTATAGTCCTGTCGAGTTCCATTTTTCTCTAGCGAAAACATCAACCGTCGTCATTTCCCTGACTGAAAGGGTCTTCGACGGCCAATAATCAGGTTGTGCAAGCGGGGGATTGGCCTGCCGTTCCAAGGCCGAGACATGAAAATTTTTCGGTGCCTTAACTCCACTAATACATGGAACACTGCGAGGCCGTGTTGTCAGGGCTTTAAATGCGCCGGACAATGAGTCATGCAGGACATCGAGAGGATTGGGATCAATTTGGGCTACCGCTCCCTCCCGGAAAACTAGACCGCTAGCCTCCGCTTCCTTTAACATCCACAGCAAAGCACCATCTGAAAGCCCGGTTTGCGGGTAGCCACCCCCAACATCAGAGTGTACTCCTGGGAACCAAATCTGCTTTATGTCATTGTGTGCAGTCTGGTTTGTCCAAAGGGTCGGTGTAAAACTCCGCCGCTGCTCATCCATCGCCACCGCATGCCGAGCATGCATTACCAGATTGCTGAGTTTGGTATCGTGGAAACCATGTTTTTTCGGATTGTCCAGCAGATTCAAAAACGCCACTTCATCCGGAATACCTAAAGCTCCGACGGTATCCCAAACCCCAAGAAAATGAATAGGTGTTTTCCCAGCTCCAATCCTATCAGAACCGGCATTATGAAAGTCCATTCCCTTCAATTTGCTCGGATCCGGTTTTTTCCGGCGGTAATTGGCAAACACCTTGTCGACCCGCCGCCACAGTTTCGCCTCTGTCAATTGAGGGCTACTTAGATCCAGCAAGCCACATGCGCCAATCATGCCTGCCAAGCTTCGAACAGTGAATGCACCTCTACTAAAACCGAAGAGGAAGATCTTATCGTTTGGTTGATAATTGACGGAAAGCCATTTGTAGGCGCTTTTTACATTATCCCCCAGACCAACACCCAACCCACCACCAGCAAGACTATCGATAACTCCGCCGTCTGTTCCAACACCTGGGTGGTAGTATTTCTTTTGCTCTTTTCCCGATGCATCTACTGAAGCAACACAACCGGCTATCTTGACAACATTTGTTGGTGTTGGGACGCCGTCGGCCTCATCATCAGGTGTGTTCCAGGTACCGTCACAACAAACTATGAGATTAGTCATATAATTTTCCCCCAGAAGTTGATTTCCGGGAAATTCTAATCATAGTTTAGTTCTATCCGCTATATTCATCGGAGGTTGCGTAGCGGTTGTGGAGGCGGAATTGATCCAGAGTTAGTTTTGGTCCTGGGCTTGCTCCGGCTCTTGCGCCTTCTGGCGGCCAAAGACGTTGCCGAGCAAACCAGGAGGCAAACCAAAGCCCTCTTCCACGGCCTTCAGGACGTCTTCGTCGTTGACGTCCCCTTCGATCACCTTTTCGATGTCGATCTGGGTTTGACCACCAGTGGCACGTTGGATCACCTGATTGGCGGTGTCGGTCAGGCTTTCCGGCACATCCGCCTCGCCCTTCAGGATCGAAATTAGTTCACCACCGACTTGCTCAAGCTGCTCGTAGGCCGCCTGCGGATTTTCCAGAATGCCTGCAATATCCGGATAGATACGCGGATCACTCCAGGACCCATCCACTACAATAGGTACACCCAGACCGGCCATTTTCTTGTCGGTGCCTTTCGGGCGCGGCATCGGAGCCTGGCCTTCCAGTGTCGCCACAATTCTCGGCTCCACCCGCCAGGACAGCCGTTGATTGGGCATATCCGTGGTGCCGCCGCCGCTCATGCGGATCAACGGCCCGATCAGAGACAGGTCACTGGTGGTCGCAATTCCGTTTTCGATCTGAAAAGAAGCCCCGAGCGACGAAAAGTCCGTCTTCTCGGAGGGGCTCGCCTGCCATCCAAGCAAGGTCTCAACTGAGAGGCTGCGCACCATCTGCGGAATATTGATCCCGCGGATTGCGCCGTCTTCAAACATGTAGCTGGCGGTGCCTTTGAGGTTCTGAACCATTTGCTGCTCGCTGGCTCCTGACGTTGTTACATCCAGGCCAATGAGCGTTTTGCCTTCGATCCAGGTGAAGTCCGCCGCATCCCGTAGAAGCGGATAGGCATTCAAGCCGGAGAGATCAAACTTTGCCGACACTGCAGGTGTTGCAGCTGCGCCATTCAGCCTGACGGAGCCCGTGCCTGTGCCTTCGTAAAGCGACAGTTTCTCAAGATCCGCCGTCAGAACGCCATCCTGGATCGCAACCGAGAGCGCGCTTTGTCCAATCCGGATCTTGTCCATACGGATCTCGTTTGCAGTTGCCTTGAAGTCGACATTCGCAGCTCTAAGACCCGAAAAGTCGATTGGCGCTGCACTCCAGAATGTGCCGCCGGCAGGAGGTGCAGCTGACGCCACTGTTTCCGGAGCCGAACCGCCCTCGCCTCCAGACTGACCGCCCGGTTGGCGACTGGATGGCCCGCCGGCAAGGTAGGGATCCAAAACGAGCTCGCGCAAATCAAGACGCGCCGTCACCGTCGGCTTACCGCCCAGGGTCACACGGCCATTGGCTTCGCCGGAGGTTTCATCCAGCGTGAAGCGTGTCTCCTCGAACGAAATCGTGTCCCCCTGGAACCCGAAAATCCCGGAGGCACTAAACGCACCCAAGCCACCACCGGCGGCCAAGGGTTGGCCCATCCAGGCCATCAAACCTCGAAGGTCGGCCGTTTGTACCCGAGCTGCGCCATCCACAGTGCTTGGCAGTTGAGCTGATCCATCAAATCCAACGCTCAGCCGATTGCCCTTGAGAGAGACAGAAACTCCGCCGGATTGGCCTGCCAACAGTTCGGACGTATCGGCTTCACCAGTCAGACTGAACCGTTCTCCGCGCCAGGTCAGTGCACCGCTTGCAGACAGTGGGGCTTCAAGTCCTTGCATCTCTAGAGCAAGAGACAGTCCGGTAATCCGGTCGGCTTCCGGGTCGCCGCCGACAGCATCTGCGAGGCCCAATCCGCCAATTTCACCTTCGGAGATGTTGACCGATCCGTTGACGTCTAGTCCGGCCAGCATTTCTTCACCTGTCAGGCCAACCGTTTCAAATGCCAGATCGGCGCTCAACAGCCCGCTTGCCGGCAGCTCCTGACCGGCGAGAAGCAACAAATCCGCAATCGACCCGTCTTTCAGGACAAGCCGACCGGAGACTTCCGGCACCAACCCAGAGAGATCCGCATCGGCCGCACCGCCAAGGGAAAGTTGGCCCAATACCAGATGGAGATCTGACACTGAGACCGCTGCTTCAGAGCCCCGCACTTGTGCATCAAACTGGTAAGCGCCTGGATCTGCATCGAGCGACTGTCCGCCCAGCGCGGCTAGAGTTTTTAACGACGGTCCTGACGCAGCGATCGCGAGTTCAGCACGGACCGGCTCCAGTCCTGTGGTCCCCTTGATCGTGATGGAGTTTTCTGACGAAGTCAGAGCCAAATCGACGGGCACCTGGTCGCCGGATGCCAATCCCAGCGGGTTGGACAACGTGCCCGAAACCTCGAGAGGAACGTCCTGAAATTGGAAATCGGAAGTAAGCTGGACATCTCCGGTCAAATCCGGGGCAGTCAGGGACAGATTGAGGGCCTGAATGACAAAGTTCTGATCTGCTGTGGCATCAATGTAGGTCAGCTCGCCGTTGGTGATCTGGAGACTGTCGACACCAATGCTCTCCAGGTATCCCTCGCCGGCATCAGCCGCAGCGTTATCTGCACCGCTGTCCGGCGTGGACTGCGCGCTATCACCTGCCGGAGCGCTGCTTTCTTCTGCCTCGCCGGTCAGAACTTCCAATGACCGGCGCGGTGCCCAACTGGTGGCGCCGTTTGCGTTTTTCTCGAGATAGATCAGCGGTTCGTCGAGTGCGATGCCGGTAACTTTCACATTGCCCGACAGTAGCCCAGACCAGGCAAGACCGAAGTCCATGCGTTTGGCTTTGGCGAACTCAATACCGTCCGCGCCAGCGGCACCGGAGATACCGATATCTTCAGCTGTCAATTGAAAGCCGGGAAACAGTGACAATGAAACAGGGCCATCGAGCCGGACACGCCAACCGAAGCGGTTGTCGATCTGTTGGACCACCTGCTGCTTGATCTGATCCTTGGGCAGGAAAAACGGAACCACAAGAAGAGCGGTGACAACCAGAAACAGGAAGCTGCCCAGACCGATCAAAAGCCGTTGCATATCAATGTCTCCTCGTGGCGAATCGCCACAATGTAGACCAAACCGACCAGCAACATGCCGGTAGATTTTGACAAAAGGTGGAAAAACGGCGGTTTATCAGGAATTTCCGTTGCAAGGCAAGTTCGGCTGGACCGATTTGGTAAGCTTAGATCCGAAGAGCCGTCATGTGATTGTCCCACGCAAAACCTGCGGGTCGGGCCAGTATTTCCGCCCGCTCTCCTGGCTCTGAGAGATAGGAAACGCCACCATTTCCGTCGGAGATCAGAAAACTTCCCTGATCAATAGGGGCAACACCGCACCCATCAGAGATGTTTTGGTGGTCAAGATAGTCCCCGGTCTCCGCATTCCAGAACAAGGTCTTGCCGCCACGCGGCGCGGACGTTGCAATCACACTTTGATCTATGGTGGCCGTCACAGACCCGATATAGTTTTCAAGCTGGCCCATAAGCTTCCCGGGCAGGTCCAACAAAACCGGCGTTTCATCCCTTGAAATGACGGCAACCAGCGGCGGAGTGTCTGTCTTCGAGCCTTCAAACTGCCCACCAACCCAGGCCCGGCCTGCCCCGTCCAAAGCCATGTGACGCAAAGACAACTGGTGCAGGGATTTATCCAAACGATGCTCTGCCAGCAGGTCTCCGGTTTTGACATCCAGGAACACCACGGATGGCGACATTGTCTCCAGATTGAGCTTTTCCCGCCCGTGATCGGGGTGCGTTTCAATCCCGCCGTTCGCAACGATCAGGACATTGCCATCCGGTCTCAACAGAACCTCATGCGGACCGATGCCGTGACTGTCGAGTTCGCCCAGCCGGGTGATGGTCTCTCCACTCACGTCATAGACGCCGACAACACCGCGAGCAGACGCAAAATCATTCTCCACCGCGAAGAGAATTCGCCCGTCCTTTGAAAAACAGCCGTGCCCGTAAAAATGCCGGCCGAGGGCGGCAACGATGGTCTGCATTGGCTTGCCGGAATATGGCCAGGCAACGATCGCAAATGTTCCCGGGCGGCGGGCAAAAGCGGCTAGGCAATCTCCCGTATCGGATACCGCAATGCCGTGACCGCGCCCGGGCAGTGTGATTTCCGCCTGGATCTGACCCAGATCGTCGAACACAGCTATGCCATATCCGCCTGCAGACTTTTTGAAAGCGCTGGCAAAGAGCGGTGCATCTGATGAGCTCAGCAAACTCGCCCCGAGACCGGATCCCGCAAAAGCCGGCAGTGCAGCCAGTCCGCCCAACGCGGACAAAAACCCACGCCTGGTAAACTCGACCGGCCTAGTCACCATCAAGGGCATTGAACCCTCCGGCCAGTCCCAACGCGCCCGCGACCCGCTCACCAACAAGCCGCTGAAGGGAATTCAAAGAGATGACCAAGAGCGACAACTGGCTATGGGCACCAGATGCTTCAAACGTCTCCCGCAAAGGCGACTGGAGCTGATTGAGTGTTTTCAAGGCGTTTTCGAACTCAAAGGTCATCGACCCGATCAGCCAGGCGTGTTCCTCCGGCATCATGGGTTCGAGATCCATGCTCTGGATCGCGTCCAGAATGCCGTTCATTTCGGATGTCAGAAATACAACGCCATTGCCGGACCGGGAGAACGGAATCCGGTTTGGCCTCGCCTTCTCTTTCGAGCTTCCAAGCGCTGGCGCAATGTTTTGGTCCCGAACGACGATCAGCGCCGTGGACAGCGTTTGAAACACATCTTCCAAGGCTTCCTGGTCGGTCTGATAACGGACGTTGTTGCCGCCTGTTTCCAGAAGAGTTTTCGAAAAACCATCCGCATCGAGCCAGGAGCGCATGACGTCCCGGGCAATGCCGGCAACATTCTCAGAGATCGCCAGCGCATAAGAACACGTGAAGTCCCCGCGCTCCCCCTCTTCGCCAAGCACGACGGCGCCGGTCTTGTCGAATGCAATCAACTGAAGCGCTGTCAGCCCTTGCAAAGCCACACTTTTTTCGGACAGGCTTTCCGCCGTCCTTACGCTCTCATCTTGAGCCCCATAGAGCTTGCGGATCTGCCTTTGTGCAATGCCACGTGGATCCGGCTGGAAAGCGAGACGGCTGATGCGATCTTCTTCAATCAGGGGGCCAAGCCGCAGGAAATGGATGCGGGCAAACTGACCAACAGCATCTGAGAAAACAACCCTGAAATCAGCCTTTGCCTCATCCGTCGGTTCTTGGCAGACCTCTTTGACCGCCTCAGGCAAGCGGGCTGCAACATCAGCAAAAATTCTGGTTTCAGGCTGAATGTAACCGGCAATCATCTTCTCGACGGGCTGCGTGAGATCAGCTGCAACTGCCGGCCATGTCATCAGGGCCGCAGCCGCGGAGACAAGAATTCGCTTCATCAAAGGGACTCCAGAAACCGGATAAGAGAGACGCGGTCGTCCGGCTCCATGGCGACCACCTGATTGCGGGCAGCTTTCGCTTCCCCGCCGTGCCACAGGACCGCTTCGAGCAAATTGCTCGCCCGGCCATCGTGCAGGAAACGGGTATGATTGTTGACCGTTTCGGTCAAGCCAATGCCCCAAAGCGGCGGGGTCCGCCATTCGCGGCCGGTCGCATCGCCAACCGGGCGGTTGTCGGCCAGATCTTCGCCCATGTCGTGCAGCAAGAGATCCGTATAGGGCCAGATCAGCTGAAACTGATGCGCCTCAGTTTCCGCATCCCGGCGCGTGACAAACTTCGGCTGATGGCACTTGGCGCAGCCCACTTCGTAAAACAGCTTTTTGCCACGCAGAACTTGCGGATCAGATACATCGCGCCGGGCTGGAACTGCCAGGTTCTCCGAATAGAATGTTACCAATTCCATGACCGGATCAGGCGCTTCCGACACCCCAAGATGCGCCTGTTCGCCGTGCGGCAAGACTCGGCATTCGGTCTGGCGTTGTGTGCAATCGCCATAATTGTCCGGCTTGTCCGGTGAACTGATGCCGATATCACCGGAAAAGGCACCGGCCGTTTGATCGCGGATGTTCGGGTTGGAGGCCTTCCAGCCGAACCGGCCGATGGTCAGCTCACCCGTCCGGCCGTCCCGGACCCGGCTGACTTTGCCGGAGATCCCGTCGCCATTGAGATCATCCGGATCCGCCAAGGCTTCAATATCCCCGGGGTGAATCGCCTGCAGCAATCCGAGACCAATCATCGGCGGTGCGACCCGCGGCGAGATCAAGGCTTCGGGATGCATGTCGCCAAATCCAAGATCCCGGATCTTGTAGACGGGCTTTTGCAAGATAACCGTCTCGCCGCCATTCAGCGGGACCACGATCTCTTCGTGTTCAATGTCGAAACGCCCTTCCCCTGCAAGGCCTGGGACAGCAAATGCCTGAAACTGCCCGCCATATGTGGGCTCCGGAATGCGGAGCAGTCTTTTGTCCTGAAGGGCCGCCCGGTCTTCGTCCGATTGTGGCGGAATGGAAAGGCGCAGGAAGAGAGAAACCGCCTCATCGCCCGGACGCGGCGGCCGCCCGCGGCCATCCTTCAGGTGGCACCCCTGGCAGGAGCGTGCGTTGTAAAGTGGGCCCAACCCGTCGGACGCTTTGGTGGATGCGGGCGACGAGGCCCAGAGCTTCTTGAAAAGCCCGTTGCCAACCTTGAAATTTTGCTCTTGCTCGAACGTCAGATTTGCAGTGGCATGAGAAAAAGCATCGCGGTTGATGCGCTTGCGGGACGTACCGGCACCGCCCTGCATCTGTTCAAAGGTTTCTGCCTTGGAAAAATCATCGGCGAGCGGGAGGACGCTTACAACCTTGGCCCGGTCCTGCTCTGACAGATCATCGCGATGGCTCAACAGCCCATCGGCCAAGGCGGTCTGGCCAATCAGGCCCGCACATAAAACAGCAGCGCCCAAAATGGCGCTTTGTCCTGGGACAGTCATAAGGTTCGCATCCTGATTTACGCCCGCCCGAGCCCCAATTCCGGCGGGGAATAATGGCGGGTAGCAGAGCCACCCGCCACATGGGTCTTACTCAAAAACAGCGGACGGATTGTCAAGGCTGTCGGAGCCTTCGAAAGCAATCTCGTCGAGCTCAAGCGTTTTGACGACACGCTCGATCGACGTGGTCTGGTCAACCAGCGCATCAACAGCAGCCTGAACAACAGCGTTGCCCTCGTCGTTGCCTTCGCCGATCATCTGGTCATACGCTTCACCGGCTTCGGCGCGCGCTTTCATCGCCTCGAATGCGGCCAGCGTGGCATCCAGCTTGGTTTGCATTTCTTCGGCCAGAGCCGGATCTTTCGCGGCGACCATCTCTGCAAGGGATGCGCCCTTCACATCGTTGCCGAGCGGGCTCTTGTACTCACCGAAATAGACGTTCCGGATGCCGACAACATCGTTGTAGTGAGACATGTGCGTGTTGTCTGAGAAGCAATCATGCTCCTCCTCCGGATCATGAAGCATGAGGCCAAGCTTCATCCGCTCACCCGCCAGCTCGCCATAAGAAAGAGAGCCCATTCCGGTCAGGATGGTCGCCAGACCGCCGGCTTCCCCCTTGCCGCCCAGTTCTTCGCGCGCAGCTCCGCCCGGTGCCCAGGCAGCAACCATTTCCTCAAGATCTGTAATCAGAAGATCCGTGGCAGCTTTGAGGTATTGCGCCCGGCGCTCGCAATTGCCACCCGTGCAGTTGGCTGCATCGAAATCACTGGCCGGACGATTGCCGGCACCCGCATCCGTACCGTTGAGATCTTGTCCCCAAAGCAGGAATTCGATTGCGTGGTAACCGGTGGCCACGTTGGCTTCAACTTCGCCTGCTTCCTGCAGGGATTCGGCCAGAAGAGCCGGCGTGATCACGCTGGCATCGATGGTCTCACCCCCGACTTTCAGGGTCGGATTGGCGATTACGTTGGCTGCATAAAACGCGTTCTCTTCGGAATCTTCGCCATAGGAAACGTCGACATAATCGATCAGTCCCTCATCCAGCGGCCAGGCGTTCACCTTGCCTTCCCAATCATCGACAATGGCATTGCCGAAGCGGTAGGCCTCTGTCTGTTGATACGGGTTACGGGCCTCGATCCACGCTTTGCGCGCCGCAGCTAGATTGGCGTCGGTCGGTTCGGCAATCAGCTTGTCGATTGCGCTCTGGAGCGTTTTCGCTGTTTCAAGAGAATCGGAATACTTGGCAAAGGCAATATCGCTGTATGTGCCGAGAACATCGGCAGGCGCTGCGGCCATTGCAGGCGTTGCCAGAAGGGTTGTTGCCGCAAGAAGCGCGCGCGTGAAGGATTTCATTGGAGTGTTCCTAAATCCGGGGCAATGCAGCCGGCCGGAGACCCGATCTGCATGCTTTTTTGAAAAATCCGCAGCGCAATCCTGCGCCGCTCGGACAGTGAAAAACATTTCATGAATAAAAAAGTCAAGTTATAAACTTGAGAAAAATCAATTGATTAGAATGATTCCAAAAAAGTTGAAGGTCAAAACCCACTTTTCTGCACTATTCAAAAGTTTTAAACCGCTTCCCAACTGTTTGATGCTAAACATGGAATGAGCCTAAATGGGCAAGAGAAGAGTTCGAGACTACGTAGTACACCTAAGTGCACTGCCAAATGGCTGACCCTTCGGCCAAACAATAGGGACTGACCGTATGCTGAACGCGCTGAAAAGCTTCGTCCGGGAGATCACATTCGGAGACAGTGGCAAGAAAACATTCGCCGAGGACGACAAGCGGCTGGCAGCCGCTGCACTGCTGTTTCACCTGGTTGATATCGACGGCATCATCGAAGACAGCGAAAGCGAAAAACTTCGGCATATCCTGCAGGTGCGCTACGAACTCACGGACGAAGAGACCAGTGAGTTAATCGCAGCGGCCAAACAGCGCGATGAAGAGGCGGTCGATCTTTACGGCTTCACGTCCGTTTTGAAACGCACGACAGACGAAGCAGAACGCCTCGCCATTATCGAAATGATGTGGGAAATCGTTTATGCGGACGGTCATGTTCATGAATTTGAAGACAACACCATTTGGCGCGTTGCCGAGCTGTTGGGGGTTTCGTCCCGGGACCGCATGACACTGCGCCACAAGGTGGCCAAAACCGCGCCGGAAGCCGATGAGGCTTGATGCTCAGAAATCTTGAGGCTTTATCACAATTGAGACGCAACCAACCCGCGCAAGAGACTCGATTTTTTCAAGCCGCTCGCTAATATTGGATCTATGGATTTTTCTTCGAACCACGGAACGTATCGCCCCAAAGTGCTCATTGTTCTTCACCAGGAGCATTCCTCGCCCGGACGGGTGGGGCACGAGCTGGTGAAACGCGGCTTTGCACTCGACATTCGCAAACCCCGCTTCGGTGACAGCCTGCCGGACACCATGAGCGGCCATGCCGGTGCCGTTATCTTTGGCGGCCCGATGAGCGCCAACGACCCGGACGGCTTCGTTCACAAGGAAATCGACTGGATCAAGGTGCCACTCCAGGAACAAGCGCCGTTTCTCGGCATTTGCCTTGGGGCGCAGATGATGGTGAAGCAGCTTGGCGGCACAGTTTCCGGCCACAGGGATGAACTGGTCGAAATCGGCTATTACCCGCTGAAACCAACCAATGCGGGCAAAGACCTGATGGATTGGCCCAAGAAAGTGTACCAGTGGCACCGGGAAGGGTTCGATCTGCCGTCGGGCGCGGACTTGCTGGCAACCAGCCCAACCTACCCCAACCAGGCCATTCGCGTTGGACCGGCAGCTTACGGGATCCAGTTCCACCCGGAACTCACCCACCAGATGATGGTGAAATGGACCACCAAGGGTGCCCCGCGGATGGAACTGCCCGGCGCGCAGCAGCGCCGCGATCATTTTGCCGGGCGGTTCGTCTACGACACCGCGGTTCGTGCCTGGCTGGACCGATTTCTGGACCTTTGGATCGGCACCGCCGAAGCCCCTGTTCAGCACAACCGCTTGAAAGCAGCCGAGTAAGCCGCTCTTTGCATCGCTTAGTGTAGTAAAAGGGCCGCTTGCGCGGCCCTTTATTTATGCCTCGAAGACCACCAGAAGATCCTTGGCGTCGATCTGGGCGCCCGGACTTACCAGCACTTCGGAGACCTTGCCGTCGCGCTCGGCGTGAAGGGCGGTTTCCATCTTCATGGCTTCGATCGAGACGAGCACATCACCGGCCTTGACCTCCTGTCCGGCAGCAATCGCAACCGTGGAGATAACGCCCGGCATTGGCGCGCCAACATGGGCCGCATTGCCGTCTTCCGCCTTCCTCATGGCGGCGGCGCCGACAGCACCATGCGCCCGGTCCGGAACCTTGACGTTGCGCGGCTGACCGTTGAGCTCGAAGAAAACCTTCTTCTCGCCCTTCTCATCGGTTTCGCCAATCGCCTGACAGCGCACCACGAGTGTCTTGCCGGGTTCCAGGTCAACAAAAATCTCGTCGCCTGCTTCGAGACCGTAGAAATAGACCGGCGTCGGCAGCACGGAGGTTGGTCCATATTGCTGCTGCGCCTTGTCGAAATCGGTGAAGACCTTCGGGTACATCAGATAGGACGCGAGCTCAGCGTCATCGATGTCATGACCCGTCGCGGCAGCGGCAGCGGCCCGTTCCGCTTCAAGGTCTGAATCATCCAGCAACGAGCCCGGCCGCACCGTAATCGGCTTTTCGCCTTTAAGCGCCTTGTCCTGGAGCGCTTGTGGCCATCCGCCAGGAGACTGACCGAGGTCACCGTGCAGCATCTTCACGACGCTGTCCGGGAAGGCAACGTCCTTGGCAGGATCTTCGACATCGGCAACGCTCAGACCCTGACTCACCATCATCAGCGCCATATCGCCAACCACCTTGGAGGACGGCGTCACTTTGACGATGTCGCCAAACATCTGGTTGGCATCGGCATAAGCCTGAGCAACTTCGTGCCAACGGGTTTCAAGACCGAGGGACCGCGCCTGTTCCTTCAGGTTGGTGAACTGGCCGCCCGGCATTTCGTGCAAATAAACCTCTGAGGCTCCTGAGCGAAGGTCGCTCTCAAAGGCCCTGTATTGCGCGCGAACAGCTTCCCAATAGAAGGAAATCTGGCGGATTGTCGCTGCATCAAGTCCGGTATCCCGGTCCGTGCCCCGCAGCGCCTCGACAATAGATCCAAGGCACGGCTGCGACGTCAGACCGGACAAGGCATCCATGGCCGCATCGACTGCATCGACCCCGGCTTCGACGGCTGCCAAAATGGTGGAGGCCGCAATGCCGGAGGTGTCATGGGTGTGGAAGTGGATCGGCAGGCCGACCTCTTCTTTCAGTGCTTTCACCAGGATCTTGGCAGCCTGCGGCTTCAACAACCCTGCCATGTCCTTGATGCCAAGGATATGGGCACCGGCTGCCTCCAGTTCCTTGGCCAGATTGATGTAGTATTTCAGATCATACTTCGGGCGCGCACTATCCAGCATGTCGCCGGTGTAGCAGAGCACACCCTCGCAGAGTTTGCCGGTTTCCTGGACCGCATCCATGGAAACGCGCATATTCTCAACCCAGTTCAGACAGTCAAAGACGCGGAAAAGATCCACGCCGTTTTCGGCCGCCTGATGGACGAAGAACTTGACCACATTGTCCGGATAGTTGGTGTAACCAACCCCGTTCGAGCCCCGCAACAGCATCTGAAGCAGGATATTCGGCGCACGCTCGCGGATCTGATGCAGCCGCTCCCAGGGGCTTTCCGTCAAGAAACGCATAGACACGTCGAATGTGGCACCGCCCCAGCATTCCAGGGAAAAGAGCGTCGGCAGACCGGTCGCATAAGCATCTGCGATGTTGACGATGTCGTGGGAGCGCATGCGGGTCGCCAGCAAAGACTGGTGGCCGTCACGCATGGTCGTGTCGGTGAGAAGCGCTCTTTTTTCCGACTTCATCCAGTCAGCGAAACCTTTCGGACCGAGCTCATCCAGAAGCTGCCGCGTTCCCTTCGGTTTCTCATCACCGAAATCCGGCACGACCGGCGCAGCAGCATCCTTCGGCGGACGGACCCGGTCTTTGGTTTCCGGATGCCCGTTCACCGAGACATCGGCGATATAGGTGAGCAGCTTGGTTGCACGATCCTGGCGTTTTGTCTGTTCAAACAGCGCGGGCGTGTCGTCGATGAAGCGGGTGGTATAGGTCTGGGCGCGGAAATCGGCATGATCGATGATGTTTTCCAAAAACACCAGATTGGTCGCAACTCCGCGGATCCGGAACTCGCGCAAGGCGCGGTCCATGCGTTTGCGCGCATCTTCGGCCGTCGGCGCCCAGGCCGTCACTTTTTCAAGAAGCGGATCATAGAACCGGGTGATCACCGCCCCTGAATAGGCGGTCCCGCCATCGAGACGAATACCGAAACCGGTCGCGCCGCGATACGCGGTGATGCGGCCATAATCCGGAATGAAATTCTGCTCCGGATCTTCCGTGGTGATCCGGCATTGCAGCGCATGACCGTTAAGGCGGATGTTCTCCTGCGCCGGCACACCGCTTTCCGGCGTTCCGATCTTTTCTCCATCTGCGATGTGGATCTGTGCCTGGACGATATCGATGCCGGTGACTTCTTCGGTCACCGTGTGCTCGACCTGGACCCGAGGGTTGACCTCGATGAAGTAAATCGCGCCCGTGTCTGCATCCATCAAGAACTCGACAGTGCCCGCGCCGCGATAGTTCACCGCCCGACCGATTTTCAGACCGTACTCGCAAAGCTCGGCGCGCTTGGCCTCATCGAGATAAGGTGCCGGGGCCCGCTCGACCACCTTTTGGTGGCGCCGCTGGATCGAGCAATCCCGCTCGAAGAGATGGACAACGGTTTCACCGTCCCCAAGGATCTGGACTTCGACGTGGCGCGCCCGTTGAACCAGTTTCTCCAGATAAATCTCGTCCTTGCCGAAGGCGGCCTTGGCTTCCCGCTTGGCAGCCAGCACTTCCTTTTCAAGGGTCGCTTCATCCGGAATGACCCGCATGCCACGGCCACCGCCGCCCCAGGACGCTTTCAACATCACCGGGTAGCCGATCTCCAGAGCCTGCTTCTTGATCTCATTCAGATCATCAGGAAGCGGGTCCGTTGCCGGCATGACGGGTACGCCAGCCTCAATTGCCAGGTTCCGTGCGGCCACCTTGTTGCCCAAACGGCGCATTGTCTCGGATTTCGGTCCGATAAAGGTGATCCCGGCCGTTTCGCAGGCGTCCACGAATTCCGGGCTTTCCGATAACAGGCCGTAGCCCGGGTGGATGGCATCAGCGTTGGAATGTTTGGCAACACGAATAATCTCGTCGATGGACAAATAGGCCTCGATCGGGCCAAGCCCCTTGCCGACCTGATACGCCTCATCAGCCTTGAACCGATGCAGAGCCAGTTTGTCTTGCTCGGCATAGATCGCAACGGTCTTCAGACCGAGTTCGTTGGCAGCCCGGAAAACCCGGATTGCAATTTCAGACCGGTTCGCAACGAGAATTTTTCTTATCGCCAAACGCCCACTCCCCCTAATAATCCGCAACATGCAAGGCACATTTCGGCAAGATTTCTACTTACGTCGAAGCCAATTGAAAAGGGGCAGCATGCTTGTCCTTTTTCCAGAAAGTGAAATATTTTTGCTCTGACGGCGATAAACCTTGGAAAAATGGGCACAAATCCTACGCCAGGGGATGAGCACTTATGGGAGATTTTTCTGCTGTCGGCCCGTTTCACTTCGCAGTGCGAACGCCAAACCACGCCCCAATCTGAAACACTCTCCCGTCACCGACGCGGAAAATCGTAAACACACGGGAAATTTTTTAGGCGCCCAATTGGTCTTTCGAGAAGACAACCTACCAGATCGGGTAGGAACAAATCAAAAACATGATCAAAACACCGATTCGTCAGCGATTCGTTCTGCATGTGTCCATGGTTAATGGCGAAAGGCGCAGCATGCCCGAAAAACGAATCTTTTTTTGATTTGGAGATTGACAGGTTTTTTGCCCTGAACTTCAGCCTCAGGGTGATTTGGCGCAAATCCCTGACCAGACTCAGCATTTCGTACTAAAAGATGGATTCAAATCCACATTTCGTAGGGAACAAATCCTGAATCCCCAAGAGTCCGCGATTCGGTTTCGGTTTGTTCCAGAGTCGTTCTCCACAACTTTCTGGATACACATTGATCCAACAAAGGAATAGCGAGAGCGCGTCGAAAAAGGGCAGGACAGAGCCACAACGCCTATGCTAGACACGCGCATCCGAGTTCAGGGCACGTGCCTTGGGAGAGCAGGCCGCCGGAACGGCGCGCCAAACACTGAGATTTCTGACCGCATCACCTCTATGTCC
This sequence comes from Roseibium sp., assembly GCF_965276855.1. GTDB lineage: Bacteria > Pseudomonadota > Alphaproteobacteria > Rhizobiales > Stappiaceae > Roseibium. The sequence goes on along the minus strand of NZ_OZ255700.1, from coordinate 2,915,907 downwards.
CGCCCCCAAACCCTGCAATTACCGCCGAGCGCCCGCTCACGCACGGTTACGGCCGTGCTCGGGCCAACCAACACCGGCAAGACGCACCTTGCGATCGAGCGCATGCTGGCGCAGCCGTCGGGCTTGATCGGGCTGCCGTTGCGGCTCTTGGCACGGGAGGTTTATGGACGGATTGCTGAACGCGCCGGGACTGACGCCGTTGCCTTGATCACCGGCGAAGAGAAGATCATTCCGAAACAGCCGCGGTTCTGGGTGTCCACGGTTGAGGCCATGCCGCTCGATCTGAACACCGAGTTTGTCGCCATCGACGAAGTGCAGCTGGCCGGAAATCTCGACCGCGGCCACGTCTTCACGGACAGGATCCTGAACTTGCGCGGCCGCTCTGAAACACTCCTTTTGGGGTCTGCCACAGCACGCCCGCTTCTTGAAAAGCTGATCCCGGGCCTGAATGTCGTCACCCGTCCGCGCATGTCGATCCTCTCTTATGCTGGTTCGAAAAAGGTCTCCCGCCTGCCTGCACGGTCAGCCATCGTCGCATTTTCATCCGATGAGGTTTACTCGATCGCCGAACTCTTGCGCCGCCAGCGGGGCGGGGCGGCGGTGGTCCTTGGCTCGCTGAGCCCAAGAACCCGGAATGCCCAGGTCGACCTGTTCCAGAACGGCGATGTCGATCATCTGGTAGCCACTGACGCAATCGGCATGGGCCTTAATCTGGATGTCCATCACATCGCCTTTGCCGGCAACCGGAAATATGACGGGTATCAGTACCGCCAACTGACGCCTTCGGAGATGGGTCAGATCGCCGGACGGGCCGGACGCCACACTAAAGACGGCACCTTCGGGGTCACCGGCCGCGTCGATCCGCTGGACGATGATTTGATCGAACAGATCGAAAGCCACCATTTTGACAGCCTGAAAGTGCTGCAATGGCGCAACAGTGCTTTGGATTTTTCATCCACCAATGCATTGCGCCGCAGCCTTGATTTGCCGCCTCGGGAAGAGGGTTTGGCCCGCGCGCCTACAGGCGACGACATCACGGCGCTTGAACATTTATTGCGCGATAGCGCAATTTCTGACATGGCAAAGGGCGCAAAATCAGTAGAACTGCTATGGGATGTGTGTCAGGTCCCCGATTACCGGAAGATAGCCCCAGCCAATCATGGGGACCTTCTGGCAACCATTTACAATCACCTGATGCGCCACAATGCGATTGAAGATGACTGGTTCGCCCGTCAATTAGCCTTCGCAGACCGTGTAGATGGTGATATCGACACACTCGCGAACCGGATCGCTCACATCCGGACCTGGACATATGTCGCGAACCGCCCTAACTGGCTGGCCGATCCGGCCCATTGGCAGGACGTGACCCGCGGCATAGAAGACAAACTATCTGACGCCCTTCACGACCGGCTGACACAGCGGTTCGTGGATCGGCGGACAAGTGTATTGATGCGACGTTTGAGAGAGAACGCAATGCTGGAAGCGGAAATTACATCGAGTGGGGATGTGCTCGTCGAAGGTCAGCACATCGGGAATCTGCTTGGCTTCCGGTTTGCCCCTGATGCGGCGGCCGAAGGCCCGGACGGAAAAACGGTCCGTGCTGCCGCACAAAAAGCCCTGACCACGGAAATCGAATCCCGTGCGGAAAAGCTTGGCAAATCAGAGAACAGTGATTTTGTCCTGACATCGGATGGCGCCATCCGCTGGCGCGGTGAACCGGTGGCAAAACTGTCCCCGACCGACGACGTTCTGGCCCCGGCAGCTCTGCTTTTGGCCGACGAGCACCTGACCGGTCCAGCGCGCGACACCGTGCAGAACCGTCTTGATCTTTGGGTCAAGGCCCAGGTTGATACTCTTTTGAAACCGCTGATGGACCTGAAATCCGGTGAAGGGCTCGAGGGCCTCGCGCGCGGCATTGCATTCCGGATCGTCGAAGGCCTCGGCATCCTGGAACGTCAGGAAGCATCCGATGAAATCCGTCAGCTGGACCAGGATATGCGCGCATCCTTGCGCAAGCACGGTGTCCGCTTCGGCGCTTACACGATTTTTGTTCCGGCACTTCTGAAACCGGCTCCAAGCCAGTTGCTGGCCCAGCTTTGGGCGCTGAAGCACGGCGAGTTGGACATGAACGGCATGGAAGAACTGCCGCAATTGTCCGCCTCAGGCCGCACATCCATACCGGTCAATCCGGAGATCCAACCGGCACTTTACAAGGTTGTCGGGTTCCGCGTGTGCGGCCCGCGGGCCGTACGCGTTGACATTCTGGAGCGTCTTGCCGATCTCATTCGGCCGCTGATTGCCTGGAAACCGCTCGACAGCGAAGTCGCTCCGCCAGAAGGGGCAATCGAAACCGGTGGCGGCTTTACCGTGACGGTTGCCATGACGTCTTTGCTGGGCTGCGCAGGCGAAGATTTTTCCGCTGTTCTGAAGTCCCTCGGCTACCGTCTTGAGACCAAGGAAGTGCAGCGTCCGGCAGCACCAAAAACCGACGCGACAGAAGTGACGCCAAACACAGCCGAACCCGCTGCAGTTGAGGACACACCTGCGACTGAGGAAGAGGCGCCTGCCGAAAGTGCTGAGACCGAAGCTGCCGCAACGGAAACAGCTGAAGCCTCTGACACTTCTGCAGTAGAACAAGCTGCCGAAGAAGCGCCTGCGACTGCCGACGCTGAAACGTCCGCAGAGGCACCAACTCCAGAAACCGAGGATGCCCAGACGGCAGAACCAACACCGGCCAGCGAACCGGAAATGGAAACTGTTACCATCGAAATCTGGCGCCCAGGCCGTCACGACCGCCGCCCGCGCGGCCGTCAGGACCAACGCCGGGGCGGTGACAATCGCAAGCAGCAAGGTCCCAAAGGCGCTCCTGGTGAACGTCGCCACGGCAAACCTGGCAAAAGTGGCCCGAACAAGGGGCGCGCAGGTCAGAAGTCCTTTGATGGGAGCAACCGCCGCGACAAAGCACCGAAAGACAAGCCGATTGACCCGAACTCGCCTTTTGCAGCCTTGATGGCGCTGAAGGAGAACATGGGCGACAAGGATAAGAAGTAATTCCGGGCGACGAACAAAAGTCGGCTGCCGCCTCAAATCAGGGCAGCCTGCGTGTCGACAAGTGGCTCTGGTACGCCAGGGTCACAAAATCCCGTTCCCTTGCGCAGAAACTCGCTGCAGGCGGACATGTCCGGATCAACAAGGACAAGATTTCCTCCGCCAGCAAGACCATCAAAACTGGCGACGTTTTAACCATTGCCTTGGAACGCCGCATTCTTGTTTTGAAAGTGGTTGCACTTGGCTCTCGGCGCGGACCTTACGAAGAAGCAAAAAAACTCTACGAAGACCTGTCTCCGCCACCGCCGCCAAAGGCCGAAGCCCCACCTCCGCCCCCCGGTCAGCGGGAGCCCGGCAGCGGGCGCCCAACAAAACGTGACCGGCGCAAAATGGATGCTTTCAGGCAAGAGGATGAACGCTAAAAGCTCTATGAGCCTGATCCGTTTTATGAATCTTGAAAAAAAGGAAATAGCTTTCTCAAACAGAGCTGCGATGCGACCTGTTGAACGCTTGCACCCGCCTCGCAAAAGCGATACCCAACTGCAATAATAAAGGCAGCAGAGGTCAGAGCCTGCGCATCAAACCGACGCCAGATGACTGCATCCGGTTACAGCTTTCGTACCCGATGCTCTGACTAAAGAGGATTGCGATGACCTACGTCGTCACAGACAACTGCATCAAGTGCAAATACACCGACTGCGTTGAGGTGTGTCCAGTTGATTGTTTCTATGAAGGCGAAAATTTCCTCGTCATCAACCCGGACGAATGCATCGACTGCGGTGTTTGCGAGCCGGAATGTCCGGCTGAAGCAATTCTTCCGGATACGGAACCAGGTCTCGAGAAGTGGATCGAAATCAACGCCGAATATTCGGAAAAATGGCCGAACATTACGGAAAAGAAAGATCCATTGCCCGATGCAGATAAATTTGATGGGCAGGAGAACAAACTGGAGAAGTACTTTTCTCCAAATCCGCCGGCATGATTCGCTTATCTGAAGTTGCGATAAATTCGTAAATTTCGATTTCCGCAACCTGAGATAAATTCGAAATACTATTGATTACAGCTGCCTGAGCGGAACCTTCGCTCGGGCCTTAATGCTGTTTCGCGCCCGCGAAAGAGTTCCTCTTTAATTTTCCACAAGAGTATGTTACGTTGTTTCGATAGTCGCCAACCACGAGAATAACCCCAAAAACGGAGTCGTGCTTACGTGTCCCGTGATCTTGATCTTCCGGGCTGCGAGTGATCCCGACAGCTTATGTATCCAAGCAAGGTTCTAGAGTGGAATTCGACGACTGACCAGCCCGACACGCCGCATATCAACAGGCGTTCCAAGATTTGGACGTCAAACCGATTGCGTGCCGCACAAACAAGGACCGTTTCAGCGGTCTATTTCTGGTCTGCAACAGACCGCTAACTGCGCAGGAGAAACTACGAGTATGGCAACAAACACCAAAAAGACCGCGCAGCGTCAAGGTTTCAAGACTGGCGAGTACATCGTTTACCCGGCTCACGGCGTGGGCCAGATTACCGCCATTGAAGAACAAAACGTAGCAGGTCACTCTTTGGAGTTGCTCGTCATCGTTTTTGAACAGGATAAGATGACACTTCGCGTCCCGGTCGCGAAAATCGCATCTGTGGGAATGCGGAAGCTCGGCGACCCGGCTGCTGTCAAGAAGGCACTCGAAACAGTCCAGGGACGTCCGCGTATCAAGCGGACAATGTGGAGCCGCCGTGCCCAGGAATACGAAGCGAAAATCAACTCCGGCGATCTGATTGCAATTTCGGAAGTCGTCCGGGACCTTTTCCGCTCCGAGAGCCAGCCGGAGCAGTCCTACTCCGAACGCCAGCTTTACGAAGCTGCCCTGGATCGTATGGCGCGCGAAATTGCCGCAGTGAACAAATGCTCGGAAACCGAAGCAATCAAGGAAATCGAGCAAAACCTCGCGAAGTCACCAAGCCGCATTAAAGCAGCCGCCGCAGCTGCCGCCGCGGCAGAAGATGACGAAGACGGCGACGACACTGAAGAAGCCGCCTGAAAGGCTGCTGATCGCTGATCCTTCATTTGCGAAGAGGCCCGGAGAAATCCGGGCCTTTTTCTTATAACCAACGGCGAGCAACCCTCTTCGAGATCAGCGGGCGTTATGACGAAACGCTTTCACGCCCGCTGATCTAGGCGGCAGCAAATCTCTACCTTTCTGTCACGACATTGTGCGTATTCGTGCGTCCGTGCGTTTTCGAAGTGATCTATTCTGACTTTGGGTCCGTAGTATCACTAACGTCACGCCTGGAGTGCTACATATGTCCACGTCTATGAGTGAAAGAAGGCATTTGGTGAAAGCGGCGATGAAAGCGCCGTATTTGACCCGCGAGGAGGAGCTGGAGCTCGCCATTCAGTGGCGGGACAACAAAGACGAAAAGGCTCTGGAGAAACTTTCTCTGTCCCATATGCGCTTGGTCATTGCCGTTGCCTCGCGGTTCAAGAACTTCGGCCTGAACCTCGGTGACCTGATCCAGGAAGGTCACGTAGGGCTACTAGAGGCCGCAGCGAGGTTCGAACCGGAACGTGAGGTTCGCTTTTCGACATACGCCACGTGGTGGATCCGAGCCTCAATCCAAGACTATATTCTTCGAAACTGGTCCATCGTCCGGGGCGGCACGTCCTCTTCTCAAAAGGCGTTGTTCTTCAACCTCCGCCGATTGCGCGCAAAGCTGTCCAACAATCAGACACCTCTGACAGACAGCGAGCTGCATCAAAAGATCGCAGACGCCATTGGCGTGAAGCAATCTGATGTCGCTGTTATGAATGCGCGTTTGTCCGGACCCGACACGTCGCTGAACGCACCGGTAACAGACACAGAAGGGTCCAGCGCCGACCGTCAGGATTTCCTCGTTTCTGATGCCCCGCAACCGGATGAGATCGTCACAGAGAACATCGACGCAGAACGGCGCAACACATGGCTCGCATCTGCGCTGGACGTCTTGAGCGAGCGGGAACTCAAGATTGTCCGCGAACGGCGCTTGTCTGAAGACGGTGCGACACTTGAGTCGCTCGGCAAAAAACTCGGCATTTCCAAGGAACGCGTGCGCCAGATCGAAAGCCGTGCACTTCAGAAGCTGAAGTCTGCACTGCTGGCAAACCAACCGGACAAGTCGGTTTACGCCATTTCGATGTAAGACAAGCCCGGGTCATCGCCCGGGCTTTTTAATCATGTTTTTCTAGCTGGTCAGTCCACAACCAACTTGACCGAAGTCCCTGCCGGAATTGGCTCGTTCGGGCTCAGATCATTCAGAATTGAGAAGAATTCCAGGCGCCGGGACGGCTCGACCCCGCTCATGCCTACGGCGAGCTTCCGCGGCGTATCGCCCGCCTGAGTGGTCACCACCTTGATCCTGAGAGATCGCAGGCGCGCACGTTCTGTCGGCGTTAATTGTCGAAAGCTCTCAATCGTTCTCCGGAAATCCTGGTCAAACTGATCCGACGGAGACCGGCTTGCAAAGATGAACCGGTATCCGGTCTTGCCGATCCGGACAACAGCTATCCGGAAGGACCAACCTTGGGTGATGGCAGCGCCTGTCACGGCCGGCAGACCACCGATTGTTGTTTCGCGCACACTTTGCGGCAACAGTCCATTGATCCAGCCGGACGTCATGTAATCGGCAAGACTGGAATAAGTGCTGACGTCAGCTCCATCGAAACGAATCGCCGTACCGGACCCGTTGCTTGCAAGGACAGCTTCCGGCGAGTTCTCCAGGATATATCCGGACGGCACCGTGAAACCTATGCCAAGCGCCTTGTGCAGGAAGGACCTTCCACGCACAAACCCCTCAAGGGGGTCATCTCCATACAACATGCCGTCGATCTGGCTGAGGTACCGGGTCCGATCCCGCTCACCAATACCAGGAGCCCCGATTTGGCGCGCAGAACGCACCGCGATCTGAAGCCGCTCGGGCGTAGACGGGTGCGAAGATAGGAAATCGGGTGCTGAACTGCCTTCTTTTCCAGCCGTTTGGTATTGCGCAAATTTAGCCATGGACCGCAGAAAGCGGGCCGCCGCGTAAGGATCAAACCCGGCTTTCGCCAGAGTTTTGACACCAATAGCGTCCGCCTCAAGCTCCTGGACCTGGCTGAAACGCGCGAAGGACAGTTGGGAGGAGACAATGGCCTTGCGCGCCACTTCCGTATCTTGGACCACATCGGTCAAGATTTGATCTGCAAGTTCCCGCGCTTCTGCCCGTTGCTGGCGTTTGATGGCGTGATTGGCGGTCACGTGCGCCATTTCGTGAGCCAGCACCGCAGCCATTTCGGACGTGTCATTGGCCAAGGCCAAGAGCCCGCGCGTGACATAAAGGTATCCGCCCGGCAGCGCAAAGGCGTTGATCGCCGGGGAGTTCAAAATGGTGATTTTGTAGCTTTGCGACGGATCCTGCGAAGCAGCAACCAGACGGCCAACCACGCTGGCAACAGCGCGCTCAGCGCCGGGGTCTTCGTAGACCCCGCCATAGGTCGCCACGACCCGCGGGTGTTCCCGCGCCCCGATGTCTGCTGCAAGGCTTGGGCGAAGAGTGCCAGGCGCGACAGTTCCAACCGATGTTCCATCGCCAAGCAATTGGCATCCGGCAAGCGCAAGGGCTGCGCCGGCGAGGATAGCCATCCGCAAACGCGCCTTCAAACGCTTACCAAGCCTGCTGCCCATTGGAACAGAAGCTGGTATATCAGCCAAGTTTTCAGTCCCGGTTTTGGCCGTCACGACCTGCCCTTTTTTGCTCGACAACAATCAGCTGCTCTGGATGATCCCACGCCATGAGCGGCCCATCTTTCACATCCAAAACACCGCGAATTTCGACAGCCTTCTGAGCAAGGTCCTCAAATGACAATCCGATCTCAGACAGATGCGTGGCAATCGCGTCCTCTTCGCTGCGCGCGATCGTCACGGTGAAATCCGTTTTCCAGTACCTTCCAAAATTCAGATAGCGGGTGCGCCGGGTTTTTCCAAGGGAAACAATACGGCCTTGGACAATCACATAGTCTCCGGCTGCTTCCAGCAGCAGATCCGGATTGCCCGTCCAGTATACCGGCGCAGCACGGTTCTGCCCCCACAGACCATGCCCGGCACGGCGCGCAGCTTGTTCACTCTCGCGAAGAAGTTTTGCACACGCACCACCGGAGGCTTGCGGCATGAAAATCGCCTCGCCCGCGGCCAGAAGTTCTTTTTGAAACAACGTCGGAGCTGAGTTCGCATTCCTCACGATCATCGCAGGTGTCATTTGCCAGCGGTTTTTAGGACCAATCGGCAATGCCTGAAAGTTGGCCTCATTGGCGGTCGGTCCGACACTTTGATGCCCGCCCGCCAAAACAAGCAAGACTTCACTGGCGTAGTAGTGCTGCCCGGCAGCATCTGAAAATACACCAGTTTCTACGGTCTCAACGACCGGGACAGGCACGACGTTTTCTGAGACACAGGAGCCAAGCTCGGCATGAGCGCTGGTGGCAAGGAAGACAGAGAACGCGGCAACCACGGCACCCGTCCACAATTGTCGTTGCCAGCAAGCCACGACGGTACGCCCTCCCTTGTTCCCTTAAGTTCCGCGCTCGTGTTTTCTGACCTGGAAAATAGGCAGAAAACTCTGATAGCGCTCCTTACCGATGAGCCCTTCCTTCGGGCTAAGCGGGAAATACGGCGCACCTAAGACAGACACGGATTTCCTGTAGAAATATCTGCCGATCCGAACCCACCTGCCATAACACTCGCCATCCCGGACAATTCATGATACTCGAGCAAGCGATAGGCCCCGTAGCTCAGCAGGATAGAGCATCAGATTCCTAATCTGAGGGTCACAGGTTCGAATCCTGTCGGGGTCACCAATTATTTCAATGACTTATAGCATGCATCAGTGAATTTTTCACTCCAAAACCGCGCTCTGGTAAGCACAGGGTAAGCAGACCGCAGCCGTTCAGAACACGCATCCGATGCCGCTACTCGGTCTTCCTTCCCTAGTTTTCAGAAAATGAAAAAGCCCGTCAGAGCCGTCAAAAGCTGTCTTTGCTTCGAAATTCCAACTACATCCGAATAGCTCTGACACCGTCAACGCTTGTCATCAGCCGTCATCCGCGCGCCCATCCTACGGCGAAACATAATGATGAACATGAAGATGACACGTTTTCAAAAACACCGCGTGCCTTTGAGTCCCACGGTCGCGAATAACCCCGTAGGACGTCAAATGCTCTGAAAGGACCCGCGCTAGAAGTAGATCACCTTCGTTAGATGGATGGTTTAACTAGCCGACACTAAAAACGTCATCAGATGCCGCCCGACTGGTCACTTTAAACCACGCCTATGATCATCAAACGTATCAACCGCCAACAAAAGCTACACTGGCATTTTAAGCGACATTGCCCCCACCATCTTTTCTTTTTTACCAACTTAAGGAATGCTCCTGCCAGATTTTCTTTGCTAACAGGAGCCCAAAATGGCTGAAGAAACAGCCGCACCATCTGCGGAGACCGATCCGCAACGGCGTGTCCGCAGGCTCACGTTGATCCTCTTAGCCCTCATGGCGCTTCTATTTGCTTGGTATCTGGTGGCGGACCGGCTAACGCCTTACACGGCAGCCGGGCGTGTTCAGGCGTTTGTCGTTGCCCTGTCGCCCGACGTGTCCGGCTATGTCAGTCGTGTCAACGTGGATCAGAATCAATTGGTCGAAGCCGGGCAACCGCTGTTCCAGTTGGACCCGAAACGGTTTGAGGTCGCCGTACGTGCGGCAGAAGCCGCGTTGGAGGAAGCGGGGCAATCGGTGGGCGCAAATACGGCCTCGGTCGCAGGAGCGACCGCGTCTCTCGTCAAGGCGCAAGCCGAACTCGATGAGGCACGTGTTCAGGCCGAGCGCGTCTTTGCGCTGGAAAAAAAGGGGATCTACGCAAAGGCAAAAGGCGACGAAGCACGCTCAAGGGTCGCAACGTCAGAGGCTTTGGTGGCCCAGGCCGCAGCGGACCTTGAACGCAGCAAAGAGCAACTTGGCGCACTTGGAGAAGACAACCCGAAAGTCCGAGCGGCGCTCGCCAGTCTGGAAACAGCACAGCTCGATCTGGCCAGAACAGTCTTGTCCGCCCCAAGCCGTGGACATGTCGCCAACATCGACATTGATGTCGGCACATATGCGACCGCCGGACAGCCACTTCTGACATTTATCAGCGCAGAAGAAGGATGGGTCGAAGCCTATTTCACTGAGAACAATCTCGGAAACATGAAAGTGGGCGACAAGGTGGATCTTGCTTTTGACGCCTACCCGGGCCGGATATTCAAGGGCGAGGTGACGTCTCTTCCTGTGGGCGTGGCCACGGGCACGGAAGACGCGCCTGGAACGCTCACAACGGCGCAACAAAGCACGGCGTGGCTACGGGATCCGCAAAGGTTTCCGGTGCTGATCGGCCCAAGCGATGTCACCTACTCTCTGGAAGACAAAAACGGGGTGCGCTTCAATTCCCAGGTCGATGTGATTGTTTACACGGGATCCAATTCGCTTTGGAACACGCTTGGCGGAATCTGGATACGTCTCGTGTCGTTTTTCTCTTACCTTTACTAAGGCATGATTCACACATCAGGGCAGCATGGCCGGGACATCGGGGATACAGGATATTGATCTGAAACGGGTGCTGCGGTTTGCCTGCGGCGTCTCCTGCGCGTTCCTCATCGCACAGCTTTTGGCCTGGCCATTGGCCTATGTGACCCCGGTCCTCACGGCCCTCTTGCTGCTCGACCCGGCCCCCTTGGCGTTGCGCACCGCCGGTAAGGTGCTTGTGACGGCCGTCATGAGCATCCTTGCCGGATACCTGATTGCAACAGGTCTGACACCCTACCCCATTATATTCATTCTTGCATTCGGCCTGTTGCTGTTCCGGCTGTATCTCTATCTGCTGATGTCAGGTGCGCATTTTATCGGCATCACCGGCGCACTGCTCGGGTGTCTCCTCATGCCCGTTCTTGTGCGAGTCCATCCAGATGTTGCCGCTGGTGTCGCGCTCGGGATCGTCGTGGATTTGGGTGTGGCGATGATGATAAGCTGGGTCAGCTTTGCGCTATTTCCCGTTCGCAGCGTCCCAACGGCACCATCTGCAAAAACAATCCCACTCGCGATCGCGCTCGGATTGTCCGCGCGGCTGACATGGGTGGCCATGCCTTTGTTCGTGGCCTTTTTGGTATTTGAATGGACCAATGCGCTGACACTCATTTTCGCAGTCTTGTTCGCAACGGGCATGAACAGCCAAGGTGGCGCAGCCCAGGGGATCACGTCCTTGATCGGCAACGTCCTTCTGGGAGGTGCGACGATGCTGCTGTGCTACGAGCTGCTGGTAGCCGCGCCGTTTCTGCCGTTTCTTGGCCTCATGATCATGACCCTCTGTGTCATCTTCGGCGCGCAAATATTGAAGGGTGGAAGACACCGGCAGATCTGGTGGTCCGGCCTGAGCGCGCTTTTGCTGCTGCTCGGATCGGCGCTGGCAAGTGAAGATGTAACGACGACCGGAAAGCTGATCGACCGCGGCGGGATGATCCTGTTGGCCACGCTTTATGTCGTCTTTGCCTACAATTTCCTCGACCTTGTTGAGCACGCTCTGACGAAGCTGAGGACCAAAGACCCTTTCATGAAGGTGGCGGGACAGTGAATGCGTAATTTTGTGTGGATCGGCGTTCTGCTGGCGGGTGTGTTTTGTCTCCTGCCCATCCTGACGGAACCCTCTTTTGCTGCGGCACCGGCCGGAGATCTGGATTTTCCGCCCAGCTTTGAAAGTTATGGAGATGCCGAGCTTGAAAGCATTGGTGCCATCCTTGCGAACCGGATCGCAATGGCCCCGTTTAATCTCATTGCAACACTGATCTTCTTTGCCGCAATCATTCACACATTTCTTGCCGGCAAGTTTCTCGATCTGGCGCATGCCCGCGCCCATGCTCACCAGGAAAGAATCAAACGCGGAGAGGCCAGGGAGACGTCTTCCGACATTCTGGCTGGCGTGTTTCATTTCCTGGGAGAGATAGAGGTTGTCTTCGGCCTTTGGACGGTCCCTCTCTTGATCGCCATTGTCTCCTTCTATGATTGGTCGACTGCGGTTTCTTATATTGATCAGGGTGTCAATCTGACCGAAGCCGCATTCGTCATCGTTATCATGGTGCTTGCGTCAACACGTCCAATTCTGAAACTTGCAGAAAGCCTGATGTTGGCGGTCTCCAGGTTCTTGGGCGGCACTCTTGGGGCATTCTGGGTGACCGCGATGACCATTGGACCGCTTCTCGGCTCCGTCATCACCGAGCCTGCCGCAATGACCATCACCGCGGTGCTGCTGGCACAAAAGTTCTACGATCTGGAGCCTTCAGCCGCATTCAAATACGCAACGCTCGGGTTGTTGTTTGTCAATGTCTCGATTGGCGGCACGCTCACGCATTTTGCAGCCCCGCCCATCTTGATGGTGGCCGGGCCGTGGGGTTGGGATTTCAACTTCATGATCACGACGTTCGGCTGGAAGGCGATCATTGGCATCGTTCTCAGCAACGCGGCTTACTTTCTCTTGTTCCGGCAAGAACTCACTGCCCTTCAGGATAAGTTCGCCCTTCAGGCCCTGAAAGACGATATCAGTCGCCGATTTGTGCCACGCGACCTCATGGAGCAGGAGTACAGGACGGCCGCAGACGAGGTGGATGCTGTCCAAAACACCGGTGCGGCTCTGGAGGCCAAGATCCGGGCGTTTTTCGCGGGCGTCAAGGACCGGATTGAGGCACAGGTGTTGCCGTCCTTGAGATCCGAGGGGGTCGATCAGGAGCTGATCAGGGAAGCACTCGACAAGCGGTTTGATGAAGTCGTTCTCCACCGGGTCCGCAAGTCGATACCCGGAGCCTTACCGGAGGACCAGCGTGCCCCGTTTGAAGATCCGGACTGGGACAAGCGGGAAGACGCAGTGCCACTGTGGGTGACACTCGTTCATGTCGTGTTCATGGCCTGGACCATTTTTAACGCCCACCATGCCTCCTTGTTTGTTTTGGGGCTGTTGTTCTTTCTCGGCTTTGCCCAGGTCACGGCTCAATATCAGAACCGCATCCAGCTTCAGGCCCCGCTCCTGGTCGGCTTTTTTCTGGCTGGACTGGTGATCCATGGCGGGGTGCAGGGATGGTGGATCGCCCCCGTACTCGGAAGTTTGAGCGAGGTGCCGCTCATGGTTGGCGCGACGGTCTTGACGGCATTTAACGACAACGCCGCCATCACGTATCTGAGCACGCTTGTGCCCGGTTTCACCGACGATCTCAAATACGCTGTCGTTGCGGGCGCGGTCGCAGGAGGCGGGCTGACGGTGATTGCCAACGCCCCCAATCCGGCTGGCCAGTCCCTGCTCAAAGGTTATTTTGGAGGCGCCGTTTCCCCGCTTGGGCTGCTCAAGGCAGCAATCGGACCAACCCTGATTTGTTGGCTTTGCCTTGCTCTGCTCTAGATCCATGAGAACATAAAGTTGGTCCGTAGCGCAATGAACGTCGTGTTGTTCGAAACGACACCGACTGGGTTGATTGGGAGCTGAAATGCCGAACAGGAATGCAATCTACAAGGTTTGGGACGTTGACATCCTGAATGAATTTGCGGTCCGGTCAGGATACCAGGCGCAGTACACCCAATTGACCCGGGGCGATCTCCAGGTCGCGGTCTGCCAGCACAATCGTGACGACTGGGGGTATAACCGGAAAGCGGTGTTCGGATCGGTGGAGTGCATTGGAGTCCCCGGGGCCGGATTGTGCAGTTTCATCCTGATCAAGGATCCGTCCAAAACCCGGTTGCACCGGCATGATGCATCCTCTGCCTCGCTCTACTTCGTCCCGCAGAACCAGGAAGTTGAAATTGTTACCCAACCGGGCGCATTCATGCTCACCGCGTCTGTCGCCCAAACGAAAATAAGTGACATCCTTCGGGCACATCGACTGGGGGATACCGTGCCGATCCCAAGACATGCCGGCCCCTTGGATGTGTCGGATCGGCACATTGAACGTGCAAACCAGTTGTTCGACAAGTTTGGTTCGGACGACGAGGCTGTCTTAACCCACAGGCTGGACGATTTTTTCATCGAAGCCCTTGTCGCACATTCCCAACGATCCCTTGATTTTAATGCCTCCTTGCTGAACCGTCGCCAGCAATTCGGCCGGTTGCGGAATTACATTCTTCAGAACCTGTCGCATCAGATCAAAAGCAATGCGATGTGTGATGTCCTTGACCTGAGCGAAAGGTCGCTCCAGCGCCTCGTTTATGCGGAAACCGGCTTATCCCCGAGCGACTATGTGAAGGCCTTGAGACTGGAACACGTGCGCCAGGCACTGGTGCAGTCGGAGGGGCCAAACCGGCGCATAACGGATTTGGCCCTTGAAAGCGGTTTCTCACACCTCGGCCGGTTCCCGTCGATCTTCCGGGAGCATTTCGGGATCCTGCCAAGCCAGGTTTTGCCCTACCGCTGAAGAGAGGCCACGTTGGCGGGCATTGGCTCTTGACGGTCAACGAGCTGCTGCATTCGGGCACCTCCCGGAAAAGATGTATATTGTTTTTCTACGACCATCCTGTCGGAATATGGATATCGCTCTTTAATTCAAAATCTTACCGTCCGCGTCGTTACTGAAAGCACGTGGCGTATCGATGGACAAACCATCTTCAAGCGGCTGTCTCCCTTCTCTGAAATGTTGGGGTGGATCGCATTATAAGTTCATCGCTGATCGACCTGAGTCCAGCGGTCCATCTGACCGCTGCGGCTGGCTCTTTCGAACACAAGCCGTTGCCATTCTTGCGATTTTTGCGGTCGGTTTGGGTGGCGCGAACGCAATGGCCGAGGACACACCGGTTTCTGCTACCACCCTTCCGGCGTTTGGCGGCCCCAATGTACCGGAGGTGTTTCTGGGAGATATCGACCGGCGGGAAAAGGATACTAAGCCAAACTATGTCCTGAAGAGCCTGGACCGGATCATGCAGCCTTGGTTCGCTTTCAAGGGACGCCTTGAAACGACGGCCAACGTCAAATTCGGTGGGCACTATCACTACGTTTATCAGCATGCCAATCCGGTGCTCCAGGATCCGGATTACTCCTCGGCCGGTCTCCTGCGCGTAACCGGAAACTGGACCCCGTTCGGCCGGGACAACCCGGATTCTGGACGGCTGGCGGTCACCGTCGATCATCGTCACAAAATCGGCAATGGTGTCACGCCGACCCAGTTGAGCCAGCAAATCGGATTTGTCGGTCAGACGTCAGTCATTTTGTCGGACAGCAAGTGGGACCTGGTCCACCTTTACTGGGCTCAACCGTTTCGGGATGGCAAAACCGGATTTGTAGTCGGGCGCATTGATCCCAATGATTATTTCTACACGCACGGCTTCGCCAATCCCTGGACAGGCTTCCAAAACAACGAGCTTCAACAAAACACGTCCATCGCACTGCCCGCCTCCAGCTGGGGGGGCTTGGTCGGGCACTATTTTACCGACAACATCTATGGTGTCGCCGGAGCCTTTGATGCCAACGGCAACGCCTCGGATGATGTCACACCTTTCGTGGATGGACCGGAGTTCTGGAAGGCGGCTGAGATTGGCTGGGTGCCGTCACAGGCCGAGCGCTTTGAGAAAAAGATCAGCCTGACGGTCTGGCATGTTGACGCCCGGGATGAGGCGAACATCGATGATGGTGCCGGGGTCGTCTTGTCTGCAAGCTGGACCTTTGGTGATTACAATCCGTTCGTGCGTCTCGGATGGTCGGACGGCGACGCCCCGCGCTACAACGCTGCGATCATGGGCGGCTTCACCAAGAAGATGCGAAACGGCGCTGACCTCTTCGGGATCGGGGTCAACCTCGGCCAGTCCTCGATCGGCCTCGGCAGCCAGCTCACTGTCGAGAGCTTTTACAACTATTACCTTTCCAAGAACCTGATGATCACGCCGAACGCGCAGTACATCCACAATCCACTGCTCAATCCGAAAGACAACGACATCGCCATTTTCGGCGTCCGGTCGCGGTTCACCTTTTGAGCAAAGTTCCACCAGCAATCAACGACACTCGATAAAGATCCAACCAAGGGAGATCCAAAATGGGCCGCATGGACAACAAAGTCGCAATCATCACTGGTGCCGCGTCAGGCATGGGCAAGGAAATGGCGTTGCTGTTTCTCGATGAAGGGGCAAAGGTCGTCGCCGCAGACATCAACCAGGACCGCCTGGATGAACTTGAAGGCGAAGTGAAGGCAAAGGGCCAGGAGGTGACCACGACCATTGCCAACATCGCAGACAAGGCACAGGTGGAAACAATGGTTCAAAAAGCCGTCGACACCTACGGACGGCTCGACGTTCTGGTGAACAACGCCGGGATCATGGACCAGTTCCAGCCCATTGGCGATGTCGAGGACAAGGGTTGGAACCTGATCATGGATGTTGACCTCAACGGGAACTTCTATGGCATGCGGTCTGCCGTTCAGCAGTTCCTCAAACAGGGCGGCGGAGTGATCGTCAACAACGGCTCGATTGCCGGGATCCGGGGCGGCCGGGCGGGTGCATCCTACACAGCGGCAAAACATGCCATGGTCGGCATGACGCTCAATACGGCTCACATGTATGCCAAGGACAACATTCGCTGCAACATGATCGCACCGGGCTCCACCGCCACCAATATCAGCGAGACCTATGGTGATCTGTCGGCCGTTTCTGACCGCATCAAGGACCGGGTCTTTACCGGGATGGCGATCAATCCGCGGCAAGCTCAAGCCATCGAGATCGCGCAGGTTGCTTTGTTCCTGGCAAGCGATGAATCGAGCGTAGTCAACGGATCGATCATCACCGCCGACAGCGGCTTCTCCGCCTACTGATTGAAATAACGACACCGGCCCGGCACCCACGCGGGTTCAACACTCACCTGAAAAGATCAAGCCGGAAATGTCCGGCAGGAGAAAACAATGAGCAGACTGGACGGAAAGGTCGCCATCATTACAGGCGGCGCAAGCGGGATCGGCAAGGCCGCCGCAGAACTCTTCGCCAAGGAAGGCGCGAAGGTATTGATCGCAGATCTCAGCGAAGATGCCTGCAAGGCTGCGGTCGAAGATATCGGCTCCGAAAACGTCAGTTACGTGACCGGCAATGTCACAAAAGCGGAAGACAACATTGCCATGGCAAAGGCGGCTGAAGAGCGCTATGGCGGGATCGATATTTTTGTCGCCAATGCCGGTGTTGAAGGTGATCACGCCAACATCCTGGACATTGACGACGGTGCGTTTGATTTTCCCTGGGAGGTCAATGTCAAAGGTCCGTTCCACGGCATCCGGGCGGTCGCCCCGTCCATGCAGAGCCGCGGCGGCGGCAGTGTCGTGATCACATCTTCCATTGCCGCGACAAGAGGGGGGTTGATTGCCTACACGACCTCAAAACATGCGGCGACTGGTCTGATGCGCTCGGCAGCCAAACAGTTGGCGCCGATGAACATCCGCGTCAACACGGTCAATCCGGGACCGGTCGCCACACCGATGATGGACCGGGTGGAAGCCTCGCCCGGCGGCAAGGAAATCGTCGACGCCATGAAAGCCAAAATCCCGCTTCACCGGTTCGCCAAGCCGGAGGAAGTCGCCGAGGTCATGCTGTTTTTGAGCAGCGATGCCAGTTCCTGGATTACCGGGGCCGTCTACATGGCCGACGGCGGCGAATCCTGCTGATCATGGCAAGACCCTTGACCATGTCTGACGCTTGGGCTAGGGTCGGCTGCGGACTTTGTGAAACGTGAAGGGAGATCAGATATGGCCACAATGAAAGCGGCAGTGGTCCGTGAGTTCGGTGCACCGCTGGACATCAGCGAGGTCGAAAAGCCGGAGGTCAAAGACGGAAAAATTATCGTCAAGGTGATGGCCTCTGGTGTGTGCCATACGGATCTCCACGCAGCGAATGGAGATTGGCCGGTCAAACCCCAGCCTCCCTTCATTCCCGGTCACGAAGGCGTTGGTGTGGTGGCGGAAGTCGGCAAGGGCGTCACCTCTGTCAAGGAAGGAGATCGCGTCGGGATCCCCTGGCTGCATTCGGCCTGTGGCCACTGCAGGCATTGCATGGGCGGTTGGGAGACGCTTTGCAATGATCAGCAGAACACCGGTTACAGCGTCAATGGCGGTTTTGCAGACTATGTACTCGCTGATCCGGATTATGTGGGACATCTGCCCAATGGTCTTGGATATGCCCCCGCGGCGCCGGTGCTATGTGCCGGGGTCACCGTCTACAAGGGTCTGAAGGAAACCGACACCCGCCCGGGCCAGACGGTGGTCATTTCCGGGATCGGCGGTCTGGGGCACATGGCGGTGCAGTATGCCAAGGCCATGGGGCTTCATGTCATCGCCGTCGATATCGCCGACGAAAAACTGGATCTGGCCACCAAGCTGGGGGCAGACCAGGTCATCAATGCGTTCAAATGTGATCCCGTCGCAGAAGTGCAGGCAGGCGGTGGCGCTGAAGGCGTTCTTGTCACGGCCGTGGCTGGCAAGTCCTTTGAGCAGGGTGTGGGCATGCTTGCACGCGGCGGCACCATGAGCCTTGTCGGTTTGCCGCCGGAAGACTTTCCTTTGTCGATCTTCGATACCGTCCTCAACCGCAAAACAATCCGGGGCTCCATCGTTGGGACGCGGCTGGATTTGGCGGAGTCCCTCGCATTTGCAGCGGAAGGCAAGGTTGCGGCGCATTTCACGGAAGAAACCCTTGATGATGTGAACAGCATCTTCGACCGAATGAAGGCTGGAACGATCGATGGCCGGATTGTGATGTCGATTTAGATCCATCCAAACAAACAAGCTTGAGGCAGTTCTCGACCGTAGGACACAACACCCAAGCGAAATGGCTCAACAGGAACAGTAGATATGATCAAGTCTAAACCCCTTTCCGGCATGCTTGCTATCTCTGCCACGTTGTTGTTGTGCACGGTGTCCCTTGCTCAAGAACGCACCGTGGAAGAGAGAACTGCGATCTTCGGTTTGTACGATACCAACAATGATCAAAAGCTCTCCCGCGATGAATTCGCAACCGAGTTGATCAATCTGTTCATATCCGCAGATGTCGATCAAAGTGATTTCATCGAGCGAGACGAGATGACAAATCCGGATCCCGAGGAAATCACCGACAATGACCGCAATAGGGATGGCAAGCTGAGCTTCGATGAGGTGATGCAGGAAAAACTTGCGGACTTCAATGCGGCAGACCGCGACAAGGATGGACATTTGACCTTAAAGGAAGCACTGGAGTTCAAACAATGAGCGCTCCGAAGAAGGCTGGATTGCGCATTGCTTCTGTGGGAGTGGCAGCCCTCATTTTGACAGGGTGCCAAGGCGGTGCTCCGGCAGGTGTTGGAACGGTCGGTGGGGCAGTTCTTGGCGGTGTCGTTGGCAGTGCATTCGGATCTGGAACCGGCAAGACAGCCGCGATAATCGGTGGGTCACTGTTGGGTGGTTTCATTGGAAATCGCACCATCGATAAGCGAAGAGCAGACAACTATCAGCGCCGGTACAAGCAGAATTACTAATGCTTGAGGATTCCATAGTTGCGACTGATGGCTCTTAGGAGCCAAACGAACGCCATTGCAGGATTTTCGCGCGTAGTCATTAGGCCGAACCAATCGTATGCTCATCACAACAGGTGCCCGCTCTGCTCATCAAAAAGCTCAAACTGAGCTAATAGCCTCAATACCAAATGGTAAGAGTCTCCTTTTCACTCATGTCCAAGGCAGAGGATGATCAATCGTCTCGCTCCCGTTGACCTTTTCGTCATCTGAATGCCGCGATGTCTTAAGAGCGGGGCGGCCCGATCGACGGCATTCCCAAGTGCATTCGGCTTTGCAGGCCAAAAACGGGAGCGGCGAAGGTCTTCGGAAACGATCCGATTGAGATGGCCGAGCAACTCCGTGGCGGTCCCCTCCCAGCCATTGGTGGGATGTTCTTCCTGAATGAATTTCAGAATGGCGACCGCGACCGGATCGGACTCAAACACCGCCTCTGTTGTGGCCTGCCTGTTGGCCGTATAGGCTTCCATGAAATCGCCCGCCTCCCAACCAAGCCCCGGTTCAGCCGCGGCCATCATGTGCGCAAAGTCCGCCATGCGCGGTTTCTGTTTAAGATCGGTGGTGTCCCAATTCCGAAGTGCGGCAGAGACTGCGTCGAGCAACGCGCCCAGAACGCCGGGCCGGATGGTCTCCCATGCCGTCCAGAACGCGTCTTCCGATTGGCGGGACGTTTCATCAATCCGCTGAAGCCGCACGGTCAAGGACCGTTCGGCAAGATCGGCCCGCTCCGTTAGGCTTGGAATGCCGTTTAAGAGGACCGGCTTTGACCCTTGAAACCAGAACGGATCGCCATCGGAATGAAGCTTGCGGGTGATAAACCCGGCCCCGGTGGCGAGACGGCAAATCGCGTCGGAAAACCAGGGCTCGACCTTCGAAACATTGTCGAAGGAGAGAACATGGGCGTTCAGCGCCATCACGACCAGGTCCCGTTCATCCTTTGGTGTTGAAAGAGCCGACACATGGCTTGGATCGGTCAGGCTGCGAAGCAATCTGGCCATGGTGGACTTGCCGCTGCCTTGCTCTCCCCCGAGCGCCAGAACCGGATAGGTTCTTGCTTTTCCGAAGAGGCTTGCGACCAACCAGGCAACGATCAGCTTGTAATCGTCATCACTGGCATTCACGAAGGGCCGCAGCTCTTCGATCATCACAGCCTTCTCCGGCTCTGGAAGCTTTTCCATGGTTTCAGTGCGCAGGAATTTCACCGGTGGTTGGTCAATCACCTCCCATCCATGCCGGGTAATGCGCACAGCGCGCCAGCCATCGTCCGCGAGATCCAGCCAACAAGCCTCGCCATCAAATCCGGTTCTGACGTAGGGCTGAAAACAGGGGCCGTCTTCCAGCGCCTTGACTTCCAGAATGCGCAGGGCGTCCGAGATGGACTGGCCGGAGGGAATATGAACAAAGTACTCGTGGATCCGCGCCGAAAACCAGCGTTTGAAGCTCCTGCTGTCCAAAGGCCAGTGCTCGGCGTGCCCGTTGACCGGCACGGTGGCGTAGGCTTGTTTCTGCGGGGAATGCCAGAGCTCCGCGTCTTTGGCCGCATCCAGGATCGACCCCCGTTTCTTTTTCTTGTGTGCAGACCGTGATTTTCGCGCGGTTGTTTTGCTGGGTATTTCAGGCTCTGAAGTCTCTGTTTCTTCTGCTTGGCGGACAAAATCGGCCGTTTGCTTGGATGTCCAACCCGCTTTCGAGGCGTCGGCGGCGTCCCACCCCTGTGAGACGTCTTTCGGCGGTGAAAGGACAACTGCAGAAGCAGCACCCGCACTCATCGCTTGAGCGCAGACCGCCTTGGCATATTTCTGGCCCGGTTCATCGGCATCCGGCCAGATGATGACGGTGCGGCCCTTCAAGGGTGAGTAGTCCACCTTCGCAACGCCGTTTGACCCGCCCGGGGCGGTCATCGTGACAAACTCCGGCAAAAGCTTCTGAGCGGCATCTGCGGCTTTTTCACCTTCGGCCACTAGAACCGTTGCCGCCGGTTTGGCTGCCAGCTTGTCCAATCCATAGAGAGGCCGATCGTCGGGCCAGGCTTGCCAGCGCCATCGAAGCGCCCCCGGTTCTTCATAGAGCGTGAGCGGCCGGAAACTCTTCGCCCCGTTTTCTTCTTCAAAGCGGCAGACAAAGCCGAGAAGGTCTCCTCGCAGGTCTTTGTAGCGCCAAACCTTCGAGGGGTGACCTAGCTTCGGATGCGTGGACGGGACTTCCGGTGCAGTCTCCGGAACGGGCACAATGCAGCGTCGGTTCCTTGTGCCTTGGTTCGATTGCGCACCGCCTAATATTGGCGCAAAGGGATCAGCTGTCATAGGGAGACACACGCAACATCTCAGCAATCCGAAGCGCTGCGTCTTTCTGGGGCATGCGGAAAATATAGGCGGCCAATCCGACGAGGTCGCCGCCCTTGTCACCCGTCGCAAAGTCGGCCCACCGCCCGGTGGAGAGATTGACCTTGAACGATCCAGGTCGCCGATCGGTCCGGCGCGGATTGCGCGCAATCCATTCCCTACCATCCTGGTACCCACCTGGAAGCCAGCGGCGGCACAGACTGTCGGAATGTATCAACGCTGTTCTGGCAATACGGGCGAAGTCGATACTTGGAGTTACCGGCATGGTGACCGCACCTCCAGTTCGATCCGCGCAATGAGAACCCGGTCCAAACCGGGTTCCGGGTCTTTTGGAATGGCCCAGACTTCGACCGCCCCACAGCCTGACAGTGTTGCTGGGATGCTCTCCGCAGCTGGCAATTCCTTGCCACAGATCGCTTGGGCAAACTGGATGAACTGCTGAAGCGCCGGACTAAAGATGCTTAATTTGGGAGGTCTCATGTGCGGACCTCCAGAGCGCTGGTGGAAGCCGCCATACGCTCATTGATCCAGGCATTCAGATCATCCGGCCGATACCGGACCGCCCTTCCTGCCTTGACGAAAGTTGGCCCCCCACCGCGGACCCTCCAGGCCTGCAGTGTCCGAACCGAAAGGCCGAGATACTCGGCTGCCTTGGTCTCGTTCAAAAGATTGGAATTTGAGTTCTCTTGAGGTCTTTCCATAACCATCGTCTCCGTTTGGGTTCGCGATGGTTTGAGGCTCTTCGAAAAGTGCCGACTAAAATAGGTTAAGCAATTCAGATTGCTTGCCTGATTTGATTTATCAAATTGATATTCTTATCTTTTTCAGGAAATTTACCTGCTCTTTTCCAGTCTTTCGGGGCTGTGTTTTTCCAAACCTCCTTAAACTTGAGATGCGACAGATTCGGAAATCTGTCTTTCGCAAGCTCCCAGACGGTCTCCTTGTCGCAAATCTTTTCCGCTCGAAAAATGTTTCCGCCATCCAGGCACCTACCCTTGGTTCAGAGATAGGGCCGTTTCGGGTCAATTGTTCCTGCTCATTGGTGCTTAGATTGAACTCCAGGCACTCGAAGACTTGCACCAGCTTCTTTTTCCGATACCGCTTGAGCGAGTTTTCCTTCCAGTTGAACCACAGCGTTTCAGGTTGGGTAGACCAATCAGACACCAGCAATGTTACAGCGTTCCCGTTTTGGCTCCGTGCTGAAACAATGACGCGGCCATCGGAAATAAGCTTGAACATGGAAGCGAGCTTTTGCCAGACACTCCGGACAGCTTCGGCGTCCCTGTCGGGCCAGGCTGAAATAACGGTATCGTCTTCGACTTTAATTCGTGGGGCTTTGCGTTTTCGCGAGCGCCGTTCATGGGGATCGACATAGAGAGGCTGTGTCTTTCCGATTATTACCCGCCCGCTTGTCATCCAGAACGTTTGCCCCTCGACATCAAAACAGAGATTTATTCTGTAGCTTCCGTACCTGCAAAGAAACGCGTTTGGGTCGGAAATTTTCTCGGCATTTTCACGCGATACGCGTTCCAGAGCGCTTTGAACCTCTGCAGAGCTCCAAACCAAAGTCTCAAACACCTCTGAAAAGGTGAGAGCCGAGATGTTCAAAAGTTCGGACCGAAGAAAACCAGACAATTTATCGCTCAGAATTCAGATTGTTTTCCATACATTACTCGCGCATAGATTGAATATCTAGACTCTAATCCTGATTTCCATTGTCCTCGTATGCAGGCGGCAGAAGTTGCGCAGGCGCATTCACAGTGTCAGCATCAGTGGCCTGATACTTTCCCATTCCTTCCAGAATCCGCTGCCCGATAGCTTCCGACAAAAGCCGGATCGGATTGAAG
Organism: Roseibium sp.; assembly: GCF_965276855.1. Taxonomy (GTDB): domain Bacteria; phylum Pseudomonadota; class Alphaproteobacteria; order Rhizobiales; family Stappiaceae; genus Roseibium. The sequence goes on along the minus strand of NZ_OZ255700.1, from coordinate 2,892,100 downwards.
TCCTGAGAGACATATCGATCGGTAACTTGAATATTGCTGTGCCTCAACAAGTGACTGATAAGAAATGCGTTTCCGCCCGCTTGAGCGGCATAGGTGCCGACCGTGTGGCGCAAATCATGAATGCGAACGTCAGGTATTTCTGCAAAATGCCGGATGCGTCGCCAGCTGCTCTCCATGACCTCGCGGGACACGTGTTCGTCCGGATCGTTGTCGCGCGGCAACACGAAATGACTGCGCCGGTTCTTGCTTAGATCGGCAAGGATATCCATCACGGCAGAGCTCACAGGGTGTGGCCTACGGCCATCACCCTTGCGGCTTGGTAGGGCAACCGTGCCGATATGAAAATCAACGTGCCGCCATTCCAGGGAAATGATTTCATTGAGGCGCGCCCCTGTCATCAGGAGCAACCGTAGCGCCTTGACTGCCATTTCGTTGACCGGCGCGCGTTTGAGTTCCGGGCTCTTTGCCACGTGCCGCGCATTCCGGCCCGTCGCCTTCACAATCCACGGCAAACCTTCGGTTTCCGCTTCGTCCAACACGACCCCCAAACGGGTCAATTCTTCGTTGGTCAAATATCTGTCGCGGGCATTCTCCTTGAATTTCTTGACACCGCGCACCGGGTTGGTCTGCTCCGCACGCCATTCCCACATTTCGGCCAGATTGAACGCCTTGCTCAAATATCCGAGCATGTGATTGGCCTTGGTCGGTGTTTTGGCAAGACCGGTATGAACCTGCAGGATGTCCTTTCGCTTTACGCTTGCAACTTTCAACGAGCCAAGCTTGGGACCAATGACCGTCTCGAACATCCATTTGACGTGTTTCAGCGTCGTTGGCCGGTTGTGCAACTCAACATACTCGGAGATGTACTTGACCATCAAGTCGTTGACGGTCGGCGCTCTCCGGAGCTTGTGACGGTCCGCCATTGGGTCTTGGCCATGTTTGGTCTCCGACAACGCCTTGATGGCCAGTTTACGCGCCTCATCCGGTGTAAGCGCCCCGTAAAGACCAAGCGTCAACCGGCGCGACCTCCCTTCAAGTGTTCGGAACTGCACGATGAAGTTTTTCTTGCCACTTGGCAGAATAACCACGCCGAATCCCTTCAGATCGCCATCCCAGAGAAAGTACTTTTTTCCGCCCGGCTTTGCCGCATCGATCCGGCGTTTGGACAACTTGGGCATTGTCTTCCGAGCTCCTGACAGCTGGCACAGCTTTCCTGTAGGCTGCAACGCATTGAAACAACGGCAACCTTCTGGAATGCTTCGCGTTTAGACGGCCTGACGACTTCTGACGGCAGATCGGGATTTATATGGAACCCTATGCCCTCAGACTTTACGCAAATGCGGCTTACCGGCCATTCTGGTAAGCACATGGTCAACAGATGTAATCAAATAGAAGCGAAATCGTCAATACGCCATCGTAGACAAAAATTCTTAATATATTGAATTATCGCATTTTATCGCAAATTACATGAAAGTATAGCACAAGTAAAATTCGGTTCCTAATCTGAGGGTCACAGGTTCGAATCCTGTCGGGATCACCAATTATTTCAATGACTTATAGCATACCAGCTTTGTGACTGTGACGATACATGGGATCTCAGCTGTAATGCGCTTCGTCTTCCCGGCGTTCAAAGTCGTAGATTTCGCCGGTTGAAGCCAGCTGGCTGATCCGTACGGGCGCGCCATCGTCACTGAGTTCAACCAAACCGATCCCCGGGGCGTTCAAAATACGGCGTCCGTGCGGTGTGCCTTCCGGCTTGCGCGGAATGATGCGCATGCCGCGGCGCTTTGTCAGCCAGTTGAGCGGTGAGCGCGGTGCAAACGCCCAGCGGTTTCCATGATCCAGAACGGCGAGCAACCGGTCCGGCCATTTGTTCTTGATGCCGCTGGAACAGACTTGCCAGATCTCCGGGTTCTGACCGGCTTGCCGGGTGCGCGACTGCCGCCCGTTGCGCAACTCCACGTCATAGACAAAGGAGTAGTGTACGTCTCCGGACAGAATGACGAAGTGTTTGGGCGTGTTCCGATGCTGAAAAATATTGAGGATCGCGCTCGCCGTGCCTGGATGGGCCATCCAGTATTCCGCATCCACCATCAGCGGCTTGCCAAGGAGCGTAAACAGTTTCTGGACGGACTCGATCAGCTTTACTCCGAAGATCGGCGCAGCCGAAACCAGCAAAACAGCATCTTTGTTCCGCAGCCGGGCCTGTAATTCCGTTGCAGCTTCCCAGTCGAGAAGGCCGGACGGAAAGTGGCTGTTGCGCTCAGAGCGCCACCTGCGGGTCCGCGTATCCAGCGCGATCAAGGGCGGATCGGTCGGCCATTCGAAATCCCACTTCTCATAATCCAGAATGTGGTCAATCGCCGCTTCATGGTCTTCGGTTCCCGGTCGTTGCAGGGCCGCCTCGAATACGGTCTTCAGATCTGCCCGAATGGTTTTCGGCCGGTTTCCCCACCCCTGATTGATGCCATAGGCAATGAGCGCATTGCCGATGACCCGCCGGGCAAGCGGATGCCCGTAAGCGGCCTCTTCCCAGGCCAGCGAGAGGTTCCAGTCGTCGGTGACATCGTGATCATCAAAAATCATGGCTGTCGGTATGTGGGCCAGCAACCGGCGAACATTGGCAAGCCCGCTGACAAATCCACCAATATCCCGGACTTCCCGGTCATACATCCGCCGGTCTTTGTCCGAGAGATCCTCTGGCGCGACACGCGCCGGTAACACATCCCAGCAGGCCGGTGACCAGACAAGCAGGTACATCGCCAGCATTTCAGCCAGGGTCATCAGGTGATTTCTGGCATGCAGGGATGTGAAGATCGGTTTTTGCGTCCCACCAAACAGGACATCGAAGACCGAGGCATTCTGATCGATTTTCGGAAGAAGCTGGTCCCGCTTGTACAAAAAGCCGCCTTGATCCCGCAGATCAGTTCCACTAGCCGGCGCCCCAGGCTCAATCCCGGGCAGGTTTTCATCGGGCAGGCCCAGGGCGTGGACCAGCGCGGTGATGGCCTGCACCATCGGACCAGCAGCATCGTCCACATAGACCTGGTCTCCACTCAGGACCAACAACTCCGGCATGGGGTGTTGCGCCTCGTTGTCGGAAATCGCCTGCTCAACAGCCCGGTCGGCAGCAACCAGTCCGTCAGCACAGGAGCTGTGCGGTTTCCTGCATGAGCCGTGCATGACCGAAGAGACTTTCTTCGGGATCCGAATGAACGGAAGTTCGCGGCCCGGATAACAAAGATCTTTCGCCCAATGCGTGTGGTCTTCCCATCTGGGCCCGTCGCCCACTGGGTTTTCTACAAAAAGGCTTAGCCGATAGGGTATCAACACCTCCTCCGGCAAGGGATCAGACAGGACGAGGTCGATCAGAAGATAACTGAGTTGGTCTCCTGCCCTTAGCCACAACAATTCTGGTGCTGCTGGGTCCAATTCGAAGATCCGCGCGTCCATCTCTGGCGGGAACAGCTCAAGTTTGACCGGGCCCTGCGCCGGAACTGCAAGCCAGATTGCCAAACGGTCTGACTGGATACGCCGGATGATGGGTCCGGCTAATACAGTGGGAAGCAAATCAGATTTCTGCGACTTCGGATCGCTCAACAACGTTCTCCAAACTGACAGCCATCCCGTTTGCAACGCGCCGGCACGTTCTACACACAAACTGGACAGTTAGGGCTGCAGGCAAGGTTTTACAAATGTCAGCGTATCTAATTAAAAACAAATGAGATTAGCTGCCCGGACTTACAAGGTGTTGCGATGGCGGACTTCTGTTGGCAGCTCAACACTTTCCGGAGACTGCCCATTTAATGCTTCGATCAGAGCGCGGGCCGCCAATTGACCCATCCGCCGATGCGGAACATGGACAGTGGTCAGCGGGACAGGCGCGACAAAGGCCAACTCGATATTGTCAAAGCCTGTAATGGCGACATCATCCGGAACCCGAAGACCCAGTTCGGCCGCGGCCCTCAAGGCGCCAACGGCCAGAACATCGTTGCCGCACATAACGGCAGTCGGCGCACCTGCGCCGGACATCAACTGGTGGAAGGCCGCCTCGCCGTTTTCGATCGAATAAGACGTCTCGACAACCTTTAAAGTATCCGGGTCAAGGCCGGCATCCCGCATTGCCGCCCAAATGCCTTCCACGCGTTCCCGTGCCCGGTCGTTTGTCGCGGTATCAGCCGATATACAGCCGAGTGTCCGGTGCCCCTTGCCAATGACGTCTGCGGCAAGCTCCTTCATGGCCTTGCGATTGTCGAAGCCAACGGACAGAAAGTCCTGCGACGGTTCCGATGCCCAGGTCAGAACCGCTGGGATTTTGCGCTTTTTCAAAAACTCGTAGATCTGCGGATCCCTCTGATACCCAATCAAGAGCAAGGCATCCGCGCCGCGGGCGGTCAGTGTCCGGATTTGCTCTTCTTCGAGATCCTGCCTGTAGGAGGAGCTGGCAACGAGAAGCGTGCAACCGTTCTTTTGTAGCTCTTCCTGAAAAGCCTGGATGCCGCGCGCAAAAATGGCGTTTTCCATCGTAGGAATGATGGCGCCAATCATGTTTGTCCGTCCGGCAGCGAGCGCGCGCGCACTGTAATTCGGCGCATAGCCAAGATGATTGACGGCGTCCATGACGGTCTTGAGCGTTTTTTCCGTGACGCGGTCCGGTGTGTTCAAACATCTGGAAACGGTTGCCGTCGACACGCCAGCTCTTGCTGCAACATCAGCAAGTGTTGGCACTGAAGTGTCAGGCGATTTTGAAATTTCTTCCATCGATCGAACCGCTCGGAAACCGGTTTGTCACATAACGTTGGACCCGCCTTACAGGGCTTATGAATTAAACAAAACCATTTTTGTGCTTGCAATGAAAAATGTAAGCGCTTACATTTTTTTCAGCCGGGAGAATTGATCGTTGGGAGGTGATCATGCTTTTAGCTTTGGCAGGCGGTCTCTTTGCCGTCTTCGTGATCAACGTGTCGATTGGTTCCTTTGGTGGAACACCGTTTTTCGGAAATGTCGGAGAAATGCTGTGTCTGTTCGCTGTCTCGGCGGCGTTCACCGCGGCTGTGCTCAAGAAGGAAGCAGACAAGTAACCGGCATCATCAGGTTCAGACAGGATTTCTTGGGAGGAAATCATGAAAAAGACGGAAGACTTGGCCTCGCATGAGCGCCGCAATTTCTTGAAGCTCAGCAGCGCTGGCGCATTCACCGCTGCGGTGGTGGCTGGTGCAGCAGGTACTCTCTGGTCCGACCAAGCTGTCGCCCAAACCGCGCAGGAGGAGCGCGAGCGGGAGCAGGCCGCCGACCACACGATGACACTGGCCACCGCCTATGTCCTCGGGGCGTCCCGCAGCTACCCGATCATGCAGCTGGACCTGAAAGAAAACATCCAGAACGCAACAAACGGCAAGGTCTACGTCAAACTCGCACCGGGCGGTCAGCTCGGCGCTGGCGGCGCACTTGCCCAAGCGGTTCAAGGCGGCACCATCCAGGCAGCCCAGCACTCCTTGTCCAACTTCGCTCCGTTCGCATCCGCAGTTGACTTGATCAACATGCCGTATTTCTGCGGCTCCAACCAGCGCTTCACCAACCTCGTGACATCCGAAGCCTGGAAGAAGGAAGTCCACCCGAAGATCGAAGCATCGGGTTTCAAGGCACTCTTCTACGTTGTGATTGATCCGCGAGTCGTCGCGGTTCGAAAGGGCGGCAACAAAGTCATCACTCCAGCTGACCTCGATGGCGTGAAGTTCCGTGTGCCGGGATCTGCCATGCTTCAGCAGTACTACCGCATGGTGGGCGCGAATCCGACACCGGTTGCCTGGGGTGAGACACCCTCCGCGATCAAGCAGGGCGTTGCCGATGCACTCGATCCATCCGTCGGCGCACTCTACGTCTTCGGCTTCAAAGACATCCTGAGCCATGTGACGTTCACCCAGGCGGTGCCGGACAGTCAGGTCTACTCCATGAACCTCGAGTGGTTTAACTCCTTGCCAGCTGATGTCCAGCAAGGCATTGAGTTTGCAGGTGAAATCACTGCTCAGCAGAACCTTGCGAAGGTCCCGGCTGCCCGCTCTTATGCGATGGCCGAACTCGCCAAGTCAGGCGTTGAGTTCCACTCGTTGACAGACGATCAGCTGGCCGAATGGAAGGCTGCAGGCGGATATCAGCGCGAGGAATGGGATCAGTTCAAGGTTGAGCTGGCCGGTTCCATGGAAGCCTTCGGCCGCCTCGAAGAAGCTGCCAATACACAAGGCCGTCTGTACGTGCACGACGCCTAAGGACGAACACTTCTGCCGGCGCCCAAAAAGCGCCGGCAGTCCACACTGTGCGCTTTCCAATTCCCTGTTCAAGCGACCACCGCGTCAGGCATGCCGTCTGATGGGAACGGTCGAGGAGTGCCAATGTCATCTGTCCTTCAAGCTGTAGACAAGAACGGCGAGCGCTGGCTGCTTCTGCTGTTCTACGTCATGCTGGTGCTGACCATGTTCATTGAAGTGGTTCGGCGCGAAGTCTTCTCTTTCTCGTCGATCTGGGGCGAGGAAATTGTCCGTTACTCCTTCATCTATCTCGCATGGATCGGGGCGGCGGCTGCGGTCAAAGAGCGTGGTCATATCCGGATCGACGTCCTGATGCAGTATGTCAGCCCCAAGGTGAAGGCTGCGCTCTACATCTTTGGCGACATTATCATGGCGATCGTGGCGGTCATTGCGTTCTATTGGTCGCTTGAAACCGTGCTTGTCTCTGCAAAGTTCGGATCGGTGACACACGGCTTGCGCATCTCGCAAGTTTGGTTCCTGAGCGCCGTGCCTCTCGGCTTCGCCCTTATCCTTTTCCGTCTCGCCCAGTCGTTCCTGCGCGACTTCCGCGACCTTCGTGATGGCAAGCCCGTCTACGAAGGCGACAAACTCTTCGACTAAAGGGGGCGGCTATGCTTTGGCAACATATGCAACCGCAAACAATTGAACTTGGTTGGGATTTCTACGGTCCGGTTCTCCTGTTCGTTCTGCTTGTCGCGCTTGCGGTACCGGTCTGGGCTGCCATCGGCGCCGCCGCGAGCCTTATGCTGGTCTGGTCCGGGGCACTTCCCCTGTCCCTGGTCGGCGAAAAGCTTTTCAGTGGCATCGATGCGTTCGCATTGACGGCGGTACCGCTGTTCATCCTGACCGGGGATGCATTGGTCCGAACCGGGCTCAGTCGAAAATTTCTCGATGTGGCAGAAGCGCTCACGCAATTCGCAAAAGGTGGCTTCGGCTCTGCCACCGTCCTTGTCTGCGGCATGTTTGCAGCCATTTCCGGCTCGGACGCGGCCGGCGCGGCAGCTGTGGGCCGCATGACCATCGACCGGCTGGTGGAAAGCGGCTACCCGCGCCCCTATGCCTGTGCCCTGGTCGCAGCCGGTGCTTGTACCGGCATTCTGATCCCGCCATCCATCGCTTACATCATCATCGGTTTGGTGCTGGGTATCTCCGCATCAACACTGTTCCTTGCAGCCGTTATTCCGGGACTTGCCATTCTGGTCTCGATCCTTGCCACCAACATCATCATGAACCGGCTCTATGGCTGGGAAGGTGGTGGCAACATCAGCATGAATGAGTATTTTTCCCGTTTGTGGGTTGCCATCAAATCGGGTTGGTATGCCTTCATCGTTCCGGTGATCATTTTCTACGGCATCTTTTCCGGCCGCTTGACCCCAACAGAAGCCGGCGCCACTGCTGTCGTTGTGACCATCGTCATGGGCTTTATCCTGGGAACGCTGCGGTTCTCGGACTTCCCGGCCATGCTGGTGAGTTCGGCCAAGGTCAATGGTGTGATCATTCCGATCATCGCCTTCTCCATCCCCCTTGCCGAGGCCCTTGCCATCATTGGTGTGCCGCAAGGTTTTGTGGCGGTCGCCACCGGCATCAGCGACGAGCCCTGGGTGCTCATCATGATGATGATCCTGGTCTTGATCGCCGCGGGCTGCGTCATGGAAACCACGCCAAACATCGTGATCCTGGCGCCAATTCTGAAACCACTCGCCGACAACATCGGCATGAACGAGATCCAGTTCTGCATCATGATGATCACTGCACTCGGTGTCGGGTTCATCACGCCACCGCTCGGTCTCAATCTGTTCGTCGTCTCCGGCCTCACAGGTGAATCGATATTGAAAATCGCCGCCCGGGCCGTTCCCTTCGTCCTCTTCATGCTCGCCGTGACCTTGCTGATTGCCTACGTGCCGGCAATCTCAACCACGCTGCTGCCTGAAATTTACAAGTAGGCTCTGCCATGACCGTTGAATATCTGAAGAAAGCAGATCTCACCTCAAAAACCGATGCGTCGGAGACCACAAAGATCGTTCAGGAGATCCTCGATACGATTGAAGCTGGTGGCGACGCCGCTGCGATGGAGTATGCCGCCAAATTCGATAAGTATGACGGCGAAATCATCCTGAGCGATGCCGAGATCGAGGCCGCAAGTGCCAAGGTCCCGGAAAAACTGAAACGCGACATCGAGTTCGCCCACGCCAACGTCAAGCGCTTTGCAGAGGCCCAGCGCGAGACCTGCCAGAACATTGAGGTTGAGGTTGTCCCGGGCCTCATCGCCGGCCAGAAAAGCATCCCGGTCAACACGGCGGGCTGCTACATCCCCGGAGGACGCTACAGCCACATCGCCAGCGCGATCATGACGGTTACGACCGCCAAGGTGGCCGGCTGCGAAAACATCGTCGCCTGTTCACCGCCGCGGCCCGGTATCGGTATCAACCCAGCGATCATTTACGCAGCTCATGTGTGCGGCGCCGACAAGATTGTTGCCATGGGTGGGGTCCAGGGTGTGGCCGCCATGACCTTCGGCCTGTTTGGTCTGCCAAAGGCCAACATCCTTGTTGGCCCCGGGAACCAGTTTGTCGCCGAAGCTAAACGGATCCTGTTCGGCCGGGTCGGGATCGACATGTTTGCAGGGCCGACCGACAGCTTGATCCTCGCCGACAAGACAGCGGATCCGGAAGTGGTTGCCGCCGATCTCGTCGGACAGGCGGAACACGGTTACAATTCACCGGTCTGGCTCGTCACCGACACACGGTCTCTGGCCGAAGAGGTTATGGCGCTGGTGCCAAAACTCATTGATGACCTGCCCGAGGTGAACAGCCAAAATGCTGCAGCCGCCTGGCGCGATTATGCCGAAGTGATCCTGTGCGATACCCGTGAGGAGATGGCGGCGACGTCTGATGCTTATGCTCCTGAACACCTGACGGTGCAGGCCGAAGATCTGGATTGGTGGCTGGACCGTTTGTCCTGCTACGGATCCTTGTTCCTCGGCGAAGAAACCACTGTTGCCTTCGGCGACAAGGCATCGGGCACCAACCATGTGTTGCCGACTTCCGGCGCCGCGTCCTATACTGGCGGCTTGTCGGTCCACAAATTCATGAAGATCGTCACCTGGCAACGGGCCACCCGCGACGGCGCCAAGCCAGTCGCCGAGGCAACGGCGCGCATTTCACGCCTCGAAGGCATGGAAGGGCACGCCCGCACCGCCGACATCCGGCTGCGAAAGTACTTCCCAGGTGAGAACTTCGACTTGAGCGCGGAGGCGGCAGAGTAAGGCCATGTCCGGTCTGTTTGACGTATCCGGAAAAGTTGCTTGCGTCACCGGGGCCAGCTCGGGTCTCGGCCGGCGCGCAGCGACGGTGCTCGCCCAGGCGGGCGCGTCCGTGGTGGGCGTTGCCCGGCGTGCGGCTGACCTTGAGAAGTGGCGGCAGGAAACCGGCGGTTCGACCGCAGCCGTCGCGGCAGATTTGAGTGATCGCGAGAGCCTTGCCCAGATTGCAGATAGCATTGCAGAACCATTTGGCCCGCCTCAAATTCTGGTCCATGCGGCTGGGATCAATACCCGCGAAGCCGCCGATGATGTGACGGATGCCGGTTGGGACATCACCATGATGCTCAACCTCACCGTACCGTTTTTTCTGAGCAAGGCCCTTGCGCCCGCCATGAAGGAAAAAGGCTGGGGCCGGATCGTCAATTTTGCCTCGCTTCAGACAACACGGGCGTTCCCGGGCGGCATTGCTTACGGAGCTTCCAAGGGCGGCATTGGCCAATTGACCCGAGCCATGGCCGAGGCCTGGTCGAAAGACGGCATCACGGCAAATGCAATTGGCCCGGGCTTTTTCCCAACCGAACTGACGGCGGCCGTCTTCGGCGATGAAGACCGGGCGCAGCGCAATGCCGCCCAGACCTGTATCGGCCGCAACGGAGCGCTCGACGACATCGACGGGCCAATCCTCTTTCTGTGCTCGGATGCGTCCCGATACGTCACAGGCCAAGTCCTGATGGTCGACGGGGGTTTCACCGCAAAATGAAAGCCCTTGTCTACACAGGCCCGGAAACGCAGGCTTACCGGGATGTTGCTGATCCGACCCCTTCGGCAAGCGAAGCCCTTATCAAGGTGGCCCACACCGGCATCTGTGGCTCCGACATGCATGCCTTTCTTGGCCATGATGAACGCCGCCCGGCACCGCTCATTCTTGGACATGAAGTTGCCGGAACCGTTGTATCGGGCCCGCTTGAAGGAAAAAGGGTGACCGTCAACCCGCTGGTCACTTGTGGGATTTGTGAGGCCTGCCAGTCTGGCCGGGACAATCTTTGCCCGGACAGGCAGATCATCTCCATGCCGCCTCGCGAAGGTGGGTTTGCGGATTACCTCGCTATGCCGGAAGGCAACCTTGTCGTGGTGCCAGACAACATCACGGATTCCCAGGCGGCACTGGCCGAACCCATTGCCTGCGGCTGGCATGCCGTGCGCCTCGCGAAACGGGCCTTGATATCAGATCCGTCAGAGGCAAAAGCGCTGGTGATTGGCGGCGGCGCCATTGGTCTTGGGGCAGCTCTATCCTTGAAGGCGCAGGGCATCACTCAAGTCCGACTGATCGAACCGAATGCGGAGCGGGCACAGTTTCTCAAGTCATCCTGCGGAATCGAGGTTTTGACCCCGGATCAAGCTGAGACGAGCGGGCATTATGACCTGATCGTCGACGGTGTCGGTTATGCCGCAACACGGGCAACGGCAACCAAACTGGCCAAGGCAGGCGGGGTCATCAGTCACATCGGGCTTGGGTCGTCTGACGGCGGTCTCGATATCCGGCGGATGACGCTGCAGGAAATCACCTTCATCGGCACCTACACCTACACCGCCGAAGACTTCCGCGAGACCGCCAAGGCCATGTTCGATGGCCGGTTGGGCACTCTCGACTGGACCGAAGTCCGGCCGTTGTCCGACGGCCTCAAAGCTTTCACCGACCTGCGCCAAGGCGCGGTCGCTGTTCCCAAAATACTACTCACACCCGATAATTGAGGAGACAATTATGTCTGAAATTCCCCATCTTCTCGTCCACGAACATGCCGACAACGTCGGTGTGGTGGTTGTGGAAGGGCTGACGGCCGGCACCGACATGCTGTGCTGTGTCACCCACGACAATTCCACTTTCCGCCTGACCGCCGGCGCGGACGTGCCGATTGGCCACAAGATCGCGCTGAAAGACCTCGCAGATGGCGATACCGCCATCAAATACGGCGAAGACATCGGCAAAATCATTGCCGACATTCCAAAGGGCGGCCACGTCCACACCCACAATTGCAAAACCAAGCGCTGGTAAGGAGCCGCCCGAAATGTCTACCAAATACTCCAATATGACGGTGAAGGCTTACCGGCGCGAAAACGGCCGGGTCGGGGTCCGCAACCACGTGCTCATTCTGCCCGTCGACGATATCTCCAACGCCGCCTGTGAAGCCGTTGCCAACAATGTCAAGGGCACGCTGGCCGTCCCCCATGCCTATGGCCGTCTGCAGTTTGGCGAAGATCTGGAACTGCATTTCCGCACCATAATCGGCACCGGCGCCAACCCCAACGTTGCCGCCGTCGTTGTCATTGGCATCGAGCCGGGCTGGACCAAACGCATTGCCGACGGTATCCGCGAAACCGGCAAGCCGGTCGCCGAGTTTTCCATTGAGCAGAAAGGGGACTTCGAGACGATCCGACAGGCATCCTGGGCTGCGAAGGAATTCGTCCATATGTCGTCCGAGTACCAGCGCGAAGAGTGCTCTATCTCCGAGCTTTGGGTCTCTACCAAATGCGGCGAGAGCGACACCACCACCGGTCTCGGATCCTGCCCGACCGTCGGCAACATGTACGACAAGCTCTTGCCGGAGGGCATCACCGGCTTCTTCGGCGAGACCTCGGAAATCACAGGAGCGGAGCACATCTGCCAGAAGCGTGCGATCAACGAGGAAGTTGGCGAGCGCTGGTACAAGATGTGGAAGGCCTATTCGGACGACGTCATCTTCGCGCACCAGACGGACGACCTTTCCGACAGCCAGCCGACCAAGGGCAACATCGAGGGCGGCCTGACCACAATTGAGGAAAAGGCCCTCGGGAACCTGGAAAAGATCGGCCGCACTTCGCAGTACATCGACATTCTTGATCCTGCCGAGGCGCCGAAGTCGGGCAATGGCCTCTACTTCATGGACTCATCGTCCGCAGCTGCGGAGTGCGTGACGCTGATGGCCGCGGGCGGGGCTGTGATCCATACCTTCCCGACCGGGCAGGGCAATGTGGTCGGTAACCCGATCGTGCCGGTGATCAAGATCACCGCCAACCCGCGCACGGTTCGCACCATGAGCGAACACGTTGACGTTGATGTGTCCGGCATTTTGCGCCGGGAAATGACCATCGATGAAGCCGGCGATGCGTTGATTGAAATGATCTGCCGCACCGCCAATGGCCGGAACACGGCTGCCGAAGCGCTGGGTCACCGGGAATTCTCGATGACCAAACTCTACCGCAGCGCTTAAAACCGACTGGTCTGGTGGCTGGAAACCAGCCACCAGATTCTCAGCCTTACGGCTAGGGCATCGCCAAGCCCTAAAATTTGCAATAAGTGTCGGCGATCTGTTGTTTTTTGAAAGCATACACACCGATGGAAGCGACTGAACGCCTCAGCCTGTGCAACGCAGAACTTTTGATCAAGTCCGCCTTCCTGGCCGTAGGTGTGCCTGACATAGCCGCGCAGTCCGTTGCGAATGCGCTTGTTGCCGCAGAAGCGGAAGGTCAAGTTGGGCACGGGTTCTCCCGCGTCGAGGACTATGCGGCACAGGTTCAATCCGGGAAAATTACAGCCGCGGCGGAAGTCATGATCCACCAGAAAGGCGCCTCAAGCCTTTTGGCCGATGCAGGCTTTGGCTTTGCCTATCCCGCACTGGACGCTGTCATTGAAAAAGGCGCCGAGATCGCGCTGGACCATGGCTGCGCAACGATGGGCATCACGCGGTCGCATCATTGCGGCGCCCTGTCAGTTCAGGTCGAAAAACTCGCCAAAAGGGGACTGATGGCGATCATGGTGGCCAATGCTCCGGCGGCGATGGCCCCGTTCGGGGCGAAGGATCCCGTTTTCGGAACCAATCCGATCGCGTTCGCCGCCCCCCGGCCGGGCAAGGATCCGCTTGTCGTGGACCTATCCCTGTCACGGGTCGCCCGCGGCAAGGTGATGAATGCGCGCAAGGCCGGAAAGGACATTCCGGAGGAATGGGCGCTCGACAAGGACGGCAACCCGACCACGAACGCCGAGGCCGCACTCGAAGGCACGATGCTGCCGATTGGCGAGGCCAAGGGCACGGCGCTGGCGCTGATGGTTGAAATTCTGGCCTCGGTCATGACGGGAGCCTCGAAAAGCACCGAAGCCTCCTCGTTCTTTTCCGCCGACGGGCCGCCTCCCGGTGTCGGCCAGTTCCTAATTGCCATGAAGCCGATGGATACAGAACATTTCGCTGCCCGCATCGACGCTCTGCTCAGCCTAATTGAAACAATGGAGGGTGCGCGCCTGCCCGGCAGCCGCCGCGCTGCCGCCATCGCCAAGGCCAGAACGGAAGGCATTGATGTACCGGCCCGCTATGTCGATGCGGTCCGAAAGCTTGCAGAAGACAATGCCTAACCCTGACCAGTGGCGAAGTCAGGCACGGCTGCAGAAGTTTCAGAAAGGGAGGATTTCGATCCGATGTACAAGCATGTCCTGATACCGGTCGCTCTTGATCATGAGACATTGATCGCCCGAAAGCTGGAAAACGCCCGTCATCTGCTGGTGGACGGCGGGCAAATCACGCTTTTGACCGTCCTTGAGAATATTCCGGGGTTCGTTTCTGAATTCGTGACCATGAAGGTCGACAATCATCTGACAACCAAAGTCGAAAACAAGCTGCGCGAGGCAACAGGCGGCGATGACAGCATTCAGTGCAAGGTCGTGAGCGGGAAGCCGGGGGTGCAGATTGCAGCCTTTGCCGAGGACAATGGTGTCGATCTCATCATCGTCGGATCGCATCACCCGACAGCACAGGACTATTTCCTCGGATCAACCGCATCGCGCGTGGTTCGTCGGGCCGGATGTTCTGTCTTTGTGGTTCGCGATTGAGGCGCCCGCTACATCCGCCCGGCACGCTGAACAGTGAACTGGTAATTGGTCACCTCCGTAAGTAACAAAAGCAAATTGCTTCGGAGATCTGTAATGCCGCGTTTCGCCCCTGCCGCTGTTGTCATTTCCGGTATCCTCGCTGCAACCGGCCAAGCTGTCGCGGCTGATCCTGCGACACAGACGGGCAGCGCCCATAATTTCAGCTTTGAACTCGCAAACGGACTATCCCTGCCGATGAAGGAATACGAGGGCAAGGTGGTCCTTGTGGTCAACACGGCAACGGCCTGCGGTTTCAGTGGCCAGTTGTCTGGACTTCAAGAGCTGCACGAGAGATACGCTGATCAAGGCCTTGTCGTGCTCGGCGTGCCATCGAACGACTTTGGCGGTCAGGAACCGCGCAAGGACGGCGAAATTGCCGCCTATTGCGAAGCGAAATACGGGGCAACCTTCCAGATGACTGCGAAGACGTCCGTGCGCGGGGAAACTGCCCACCCGTTCTATCTATGGGCCGTTGAGGAACTCGGCGCGCTTGCGCGGCCAAACTGGAACTTCCACAAATACCTTGTCGGGCCGGATGGGTCCTTGGTGTCCTGGTTTGGAACTCCGGCCAAACCGACGTCAAAGGCGGTCGTGGCCGAAATCGAGAAGCAACTCAACCAGCTACCAGCTGATCAAAGCTCCTGATCCCGGGTCATGCTTTTTCCAAACTCGCCTGACAATGCGGGTAACGGTTGAAGCGGACTTTCGCAAACATGCGGTAAAGCACGCCTGCAAGCTGGTATATTCCCGGAAGGGAAACAAACCGGCTGAGCAGTGACCATCCCGAAAATTGACGCCAAAGTGCTATAAAAGCGTCAACTTCGGTCCGCATCACCCCCTCCGCATCGCGAACATGCATGAACATCAGGGCTTCTGCCTGGGACACGCCTGTGCCTTCCAGTTGCGCAGGATCGTTGGCGATGTCGTGCCACAAGATTGGGTGCTTCGGGGTCCGCCGCTTGAAGAAATTGATTTCCTTGGAGCACAAGCCGCATTTTCCATCGTAATAGACCGAGATCACCAAACCACTCCTTGTTTCTGGCTGATCTGTCTACGAGCGGAAAAACGGGATGGATTGGGATTGGCAAAGGGCACCGCCATCTGTGCGGTTTCGTCTCAGCTGGTCTTTTTTGTGTGTTCGTAGGTGGCATCCAGACGAGACCAGAGATAATCAGCCCCGGAGATCGGCGCGTACCGGGGCGGCCTGTCTGCACTGACGCACCCCGGAAGACAGGAGACTTCGGCATCCGGGTTTGGGTCCAGGAAAAACGCGATCGAATACCGCTCCCGTCTGCTGCTGTTCACGACGCGATGCGGCGTGGACACATAGACATCATTGGTCCAGCGCATCAGGCAATCGCCAATATTGCAGATGAATGTGCCGTCGATTGTCGGGGCTTGGAGCCATTCACCGTCCCGGCGCCGGACCTCCAGTCCGCCAACCTCGTCGGGGAGCAAAATGGTGATGTTGCCATAGTCTGTATGCGTCCCGGCCCCAATTTGACCGGACGCCGCATCGGCAGGCTGGGGCGGATAGTGAAGCAGGCGTAGGGTCGCCATTGGCGCGTCTAGCTTGTCTTCGAAAAAATCAGGTGCTGCCTTCAGATCAAGCGCGATGGCCCTGTGGATCCTCCGGCCAAGCCCCCAAACAGCATTGAAGTATTTGAGAACCGTGTCCCGCCATCCCGGAATATGCGGCCATTGGTTCAGTGCCCGGAAAGGCTCTCCGGCCAAAATACGCGGATCATCCGGCGCGAGTTCAAGGCCGACATTAAATGCTTCCTTCAGATCAGCCGGTTTGGATGGATCAAGGTTTTCGCCTTCTATCGGAACATAGCCACGGTTGGTCTTGTGGAAGTCCTTTGTCAGCACCAGTTTATCGGCGTCAGGCAAAGCAAACACGGCATGGGCAGCCACATTGATCCCGGCAATCAGGTCCGCTTCAATGCCATGGTTCTTAACATAGAAGAACCCAGTCTCCCGGGCCGCCTGGCCGATCTCTCGTGCGGCTTGCTCAAGCCCGCCGGGCGCACTGTCCACCAAACCGCCCAGGTCGATGATTGGAATATGCGCATTGTCCAAGAGGAAGTCCTTTCAGGAAATCGGCATGCCGGCGGCACACCCCGTTCCCTGAACTTCCAACTCTGGCTCAATGGTCGTCAAGGGCATTCCGGTCAGTTTGCCGGCTCTTCCTTTGGAGCGCGCCGCAACTCCGCCAGTTGCCGGGTATAGGCAGCGATTTCTTCCAAAACCGTCTGCGCCGCCACACTATCACGATTGCCCAGCGCGTCGCGAAGGCGGTTATGAAGGCCGGCAATGTGCTTTTTATCTCGAAGCCGGTAGACCAGCATGTTCATCAAGGGCTGCATAGCCTCGATTGCGCCCGAGACCTGAAACATCAGCAACGGGTTTCCGGTTGCCTTGGCAATGACCGAGTGAAACCGGACATCTGAATCGCAGAAGTCTTCGTCCGACAGATCCCCGCTTTGAAGGCTGATCTCCCGGGCCATTCCCGTCAGATCGCCTTCGCTGCGGTTTTCGCAAGCGAGTGCCAAACAAGAAGACTCCAGAAGGTAACGGGCTTCGATGGCATCTTCGAACGGGATATTGTTCATGCCGATGAGAAGTCGGGTCGTGCCCACCAGGTCGCCCCGAGCTTCATCAAACGTAATACGGTTGACGAACGCGCCGCCGGACGCGCCCCTTTCTGAGCGAATGAGGTTCTGGGCCGCAAGACGCTTCATCGCTTCGCGTACGGTTGCCCTGGACACTCCGAACCGATCAGCGAGTTCTGTTTCACTCGGCAAACGCTCTTCTACGCTCAACGCGCCATCGAGAATGGCCTTACGGATCGCATTGGCAATCTGGGTCGACAAACCCTCCTTGCGGATCGCCTGATATTCGATTGCCAATGGTGTCTCCTTTGCGCGCACCCGTCCCCGATGCCTCTCTACAAGACTAGGCCCGGCTCTGGAACAGGGTCAATGCAATTATTTTAAATGTCAGACAATTAATTATTTGACTTTTGCAACAGATGCGCTCAGCCTTTTCTCAACGATATGGGAGGACATTGGGTGCAGATCGCCCTTCACTTAGTTGACCGGCGCCAGGCCGCCTGGATCGCGTTTTTTGTCGCGGTGCTCGGCGCGTGGGCAGCTCTTTTCCTCATGCAACCGGATCTCGATCTGCCTGCAGGCTGGCAAGCGCTTGGCCTGGATTACCTGGCATCTCTCTGCCGTCCGGCTGCAGACACAAGCCTTGCCGGATTGATCGCAATGTGGGGCTTAATGTCCCTTGCCATGATGGCGCCAACCGTTGCGCCCGCGCTCAAGACGTATCTCGACCTCACCCACACGCAAGGCGCCACAATTGCCGGATTTTCGGCGCTGCTTACCGGCTACCTGCTCGTGTGGATCGGCTTTTCGGTTCCGGCAGCTCTTCTGCAGGCAACGCTGGACACACAAGGTTGGTTGGACCCCTTCGGCCGCAGTTCCGAAGTCTATCTGACAGCCGGTCTTCTGGCCCTTGCCGGAGCGTACCAGTTCAGCAAGCTGAAAGAGGCCTGTCTCAACCAGTGCCAGAGCCCGCTGATGTTCTTCATGGGCAAATGGCAAGATGGGCTTTCGGGCGCTTTCCGGATGGGATTGCACCTTGGCGCGATCTGCCTCGGCTGTTGCTGGGCCCTCATGCTGCTCGCCTTTGTTGCCGGCACCATGAACCTCGCCTTCATGGGCCTCGCGATGGTGCTGATGACCTTTGAAAAACTCCCACAGCTCGGACGTTACCTGACCGTGCCTGTCGGTTTTGCACTTCTGGGATCTGCCGCCGCGATCCTCATTATCGAACTCATAAAACATCTATAGTGGAGACAAAAATGACTGGATGGGCCATCCGTGGGGAATTGATCCTCAACTGCAACTGCACCGTTTTCTGCCCGTGCGTCGTTTCGCTTGGCAAACACGCGCCGACAGAGGGTTACTGCCAGGCCTGGGCCGGTGTCCGGATCGATGAAGGTCATTACATGGGCGAAGACCTGTCCGGTTTGAATGTCGGTCTCGTCCTCGAAATCCCGGGCCTGATGGCGCGCGGCAATTGGAAAGCCGCTGCCTATATCGACGAACGCGCCTCGGAAGCCGCCTATGATGGCCTTTTGAAGATCTTCTCCGGTCAGGCCAAGGGCACAACAGGTCTCTTCAAGGTCCTGGTGAGCGAATTCCTCGGCGCTGAACGCGCGCCCGTGACTTACGAAAACGAAGGCAAGAAGCGCCGCCTGATTGTTGGCAAGGCGATCAAGGGCGAAGTCGTTCCGGTTGGCGGATCTGATCCGGACCAGGATATCGTGGTCACTAACACCGAGTACTGGATGGGCTCGGACATCACGGTCGCAACCGCCACACAGGGCCGTGTCCGTGCCTATGGCCGTGTTTGGGATTTTGATGGCCGCAGCGCCGAAATCTGTCAGATCGACTGGTCCGGCCCAGCCGTCGAACAGGCCGCATAGGGAGGACCCGGCATGCAGGTCCCGTCTCTGTCCATCTCCCGGCGCACGCGCAAGACACCGTTTTCGCGCCGTGTCCAGGAAGCCGGTGTCAAAGCCTACACCGTCTACAACCACATGCTTCTTCCGACTGTCTTTGAGTCGGTGGAAGAGGACTATAAGCATCTGAAATCAAAAGTTCAGATCTGGGACGTGTCCTGCGAACGCCAGGTCGAACTCTGGGGCCCGGATGCCGGACGTCTGGCGCAAATGCTGACGCCGCGGGACCTGTCGGACATGGCGCTCAACCGCTGCTACTACACGCCGATGGTGGATGAGACCGGGGGAATGCTGAACGATCCGGTCACAACGAAACTCGCCGAAGACAAGTACTGGGTTTCGGTTGCCGACAGCGATTTGCTTTTCTGGATCAAGGGGCTTGCACACGCGTTCCGTCTGGAAGTCGATGTTGATGAGCCGGACGTTTCGCCTTTTGCCATTCAGGGACCCAAGGCTGAGGACCTTGTCGCCCGGGTCTTCGGAGAACGCATTCGGTCCATCCGGTTCTTTCACTATGACTATGTAGAGTTTGAGGGGCAGCGCATGGTGCTGGCGCGCTCTGGCTACTCAAAGCAGGGCGGGTTTGAGCTATATGTCGATGGCAGCAAATGGGGCGAACCTGTCTGGGATGCCTTCATGGACGCGGGAGCGGACATGGATGTCCGGGCCGGGTGCCCCAACCTGATCGAGCGGATAGAGGGGCAATTGCTGTCCTACGGCAATGACATGACCCGCAACAACACACCGCATGAGTGCGGGCTTGGCAAGTTCTGTCAGACACAACAGGCAATCGGCTGCGTCGGCCGGGACGCGCTGCTCCGTGTTGCGGTCGAAGGGCCTGTCCGCCAGATTCGCAGTGTCGCGATCGATGGCGATCCCGTGCCGCCCTGTGACGAATTGTGGCCGATCATCGGCGGAGGCCGTCAGGTTGGAACCATCAGCTCGGCCGCCTATTCCCCGGATTTCAGAACCAATGTCGCCATCGGCATGGTCCGCATGACCCATTGGGACGACGGCACGAAGGTTCAAGTCGACACACCGCACGGCATGCGCAGCGCGACGGTCTGGGAAACCCCATTCTCCAACCAGGGGGGCTAGCGTGAAAGACAATTACGACGCCCTGCCGCCGCAAACCGCCAACCACGTGCCGTTGTCACCGCTCTCTTTTCTGGAGCGGACAGCAGCTTTGTTTCCGGACCGGCTGGCTGTTGTCTACAACGACCGCCGCTACACCTGGTCCGACGTTCTGGTGCGGGTGCGCCGGATTGCTTCGAGCCTCAAGCAGCGCGGCATCGGGCTTGGCGACACAGTCTCTGTGATGGCGGCGAACACACCGGAGCTGTTTGAGCTTCACTATGCGATCCCGTTGACCGGCGCGGTGCTGAATACAATCAACACCCGCCTCGAACCGGAAACGGTCGCCTACATCCTTGAGCACAGCGACGCCAAACTGGTGATCGCGGACACCGCCTTTTCCGGCGTGATCTCTCAAGCGTTCGACAGCAACGGCAAGACTCTTCCGGTCATCAACATTGCCGACCCCGACGGCCCCGGCGGCGAATTGATCGGCGATAAGGTATTCGAAGATTTGGTCGAAAGGGGCGATCCGGAGTTTCCCTGGCAAGGCCCGGCCGATGAATGGCAGGCGCTGACGCTGAACTACACATCCGGCACGTCAGGCCGACCGAAAGGCGTCGTCTACCACCATCGCGGCGCTTATCTCATGGCGATGGGGACGCCAATCGCATGGGAACTGCCGCGCCATCCGGTTTATCTCTATTCCGTGCCGATGTTCCACTGCAACGGTTGGTGCCATGCCTGGACCATGACCTTAATGGCCGGCACGATCATTTGCATCCGGCAGGTGACTGGCGCTGCCGTCTTCGACCTGATCGCCAAGCACCAAGTGAGCCATTTGGGCGGTGCGCCCATCGTGCTCTCCATGCTGGTCAACACACCAGAGGCAGACCGGAAACCCTTGCCAGGCAAGGTCAAGATCATGACCGCAGGTGCCCCACCCCCGGCAGCTGTTCTTGCCGCCACCAAGGCGCTCGGTTTTGAAGTGATGCAGGTTTATGGCCTTACTGAAACCTATGGTCATGTCGCCCAATGCCTGTGGCGGGAGGAATGGGACGACCTTTCCTCCGACGAACAGGCCGAGCTTCAGTCCTGGCAAGGCGTTGGCTTCCCAATGACCGAGAGCGTCGATGTCGTTGATCG
This sequence comes from Roseibium sp., assembly GCF_965276855.1. Lineage (GTDB taxonomy): Bacteria > Pseudomonadota > Alphaproteobacteria > Rhizobiales > Stappiaceae > Roseibium. Next base: position 2,870,879 of record NZ_OZ255700.1, on the reverse strand, counting down.
CGAGACCGGCGAACCAGTGCCATGGGATGGGGAAACGCAGGGCGAGATCGTCATTCGCGGCAACACCGTCATGAAGGGCTACTACAAGAACCGGGACGCGACGGATGAGGCCTTTTCCAGTGGTCATTTCAAGTCCGGCGATGCCGCCGTACGGCACGAAAATGGCTATGTGCAGATCCGCGACCGGCTCAAGGATGTCATCATTTCAGGGGGCGAAAACATCTCGTCCGTCGAGGTCGAAGGAGTACTGCACCGCCATCCGGATGTGGTCCTTGCGGCTGTTGTCGCCCTGCCCGACGAAAGGTGGGGCGAAGTCCCTTGCGCCTTTGTCGAGCTTAAGGAAGGCAGCCAGGAAACCGAAGACAGCCTGATCGCCTTTTGCCGGGAGAACATGGCCGGGTTCAAGCGGCCGAAGAAAATCATCTTTACCGAGTTGCCGAAAACGGCCACCGGCAAAATCCAGAAATTCGTCCTGCGGCAAGAGGCCCGGACACTCTCAAGTGAAACCGCATAACAGGGATATTTCACATGACTTTCAAAGCACTTGTTGTCGACAAGAACGAAGACGGAAAAACCAGCGCCGCCGTCAAGGAAATCGACGAGAACCAACTGCCGGACGGCAATGTCACGGTTGCCGTTGAGTACTCGACCTTAAACTACAAGGACGGCCTTTGCGTCGGACCGGGCGGCGGACTGGTCAAGGACTATCCGCATGTCCCGGGCATCGATTTTGCCGGCACTGTCGAGGAGTCCTCTGACGAATGGTACAAGCCGGGCGACAAGGTCGTTTTGACCGGCTGGCGTGTCGGCGAAGTCTGGTGGGGCGGCTATGCGCAAAAGGCCAGCGTCAAGGGCGAATGGCTGGTGCCGTTGCCGGATGGCCTCACCACCCGCGATGCAATGGCGGTCGGCACCGCCGGTTTCACCGCGATGCTTGCCGTCATGGCGCTGGAAGACCATGGCTTGAAGCCGGAAAACGGTCCGGTTCTGGTCACGGGTGCTGCGGGCGGTGTCGGCTCTGTCGCGGTCGCGATCTTGGCCAACCTTGGCTATGAAGTGCATGCCGTTACCGGCCGCGAAAGCACCTGGGACTACCTGAAATCCCTCGGCGCCAGCGCCATTGTTCCGCGGGATGATGTCGCCGAAACCATCAAGCGACCATTGGAGAAAGAGGTCTGGGCCGGCGCGATTGATGCCGTTGGCGGTGACATGCTCGCCCGCATCCTCGGTCAGATGAAATACGGCTGCTCGGTCGCCACCATCGGTCTTGCAGGTGGGGCAAACCTCCCGGCCAGCGTTATCCCGTTCATCCTGCGCGGTGTAAACCTCCTCGGCATCGACAGCGTCATGCGTCCTTATGATGACCGTGTCCGCGCCTGGCAGCGGATCGCCAAGGACCTGCCGCTCGACAAGCTGCATGGAATGATCCACCCGGCGACCCTTGAAGACCTGCCAGGCCTCGGCAAGGACATCCTGAAAGGTCAGGTCAAAGGCCGCGTGGTTGTCGACGTGAACGCCTAAGAGACATCGGGCGGCTAGCTTTCTAGCCGCCCGTATTTCTCCCTTAGAAAGTCGATCATCACCCGAACTTTTTGCGGCAGGTACGAGCGGCTCGGGTAAACCAACCAAGCTGCGGTTTCAAAAGATGCCGCCGCGCAAGCATAGTCGGGAAAAAGATCGATTAAACTCCCGCGCCTCAAATCTCTCTCAACGAGCATGATCGGCAACAACGCGACCCCCATTCCAAGACGTGCTGCAGACCGAATCGACAAGGCATTTGAGATCACCGTTGCGCCGCCAACCGGCACATTGAACGGCTCTTGGTCACCTTTTTTGAATTGCCACAACGTGCGGAAACCGGGAATAGCGAACCGAATACAATCCCGCTCGGAGAGATCGTTTGGATCACCAACGCGCCCCTCACGTTCCAGGTATTCCGGAGACGCAACGACCCGGTAGCGTGTCGTCATCAGTTTGCTAACAATCCAGTCGCCCTTCGGCATGGATCCGAACCGGACGGCCAGATCAATACTGTCGGCCCGAAGATCCAGATTGGCGTCAGAAGCCAGGAGTTCGATCTCAATATCAGGAAATCTATCCCGAAACTCCGGGAGAACCGGCACCAGGCACTCTTGTACGAACGAAATACTTGCTGTCATTCGCAAAGTGCCACGTGGCGACACCGTGGTTGTCCGAGCTTCATCGCCTGCTGCCTCCAACTCTTCAACCAGTGGCGCGATCCGATTCAGGTAGAGTTCACCCTCACCTGTTGCCGCGAGACTGCGAGTGCTGCGTTGGAATAAACGGAATCCAATATCCTGTTCCAGCTGGGCAATGACACGAGAAACGCTGGAGGCGTCGAGATCCAAGATCCGGGCGGCGGCAGCAAAACTGCCTAGGTCCCGAACGAGCAATGCGGTCTTAAGAGCTGCAAGATCCATTCATGCACAATACGCACGACTTCAGTGATCAGCGAACTATTTTCCGAATTCGCGCAGGGAACTAAGTCTCCTTTGCCAAACAAGAAGGAGGCAAAGTCATGACACAGTTGCTCCGCATCAACTCCAGTTCTCGCTTAGCCGGTTCTCATTCAGCCGCGATAGCAGATGCATTTGAAGCCGGTTTTCGCGCAAAACATCTGGCCTGCACTGTCATCACAAGAAATGTCGCAGATGGCTCCATTCCCTTCATCGCACAATCAACCATAGAAGGGTTCTATGCTCCTCAAGAAAATCTGTCGGAAGACCAAAAAGCGGCGACAGCCTTGTCTGATAAGCTGATCGCCGAAATTCAGGCATCGGATACGCTGTTGCTTGCGGTTCCGATATACAACTTCACCATTCCAGCAGCCCTCAAAGCTTGGGTGGACCAGATCTGCCGCATCGGACACACATTTGCTATGGACGAAAACGGATTCCAGGGGTTGGCGACAGCAAGACGTGCGATTGTCATCTGCACATACGGTGCGGAAGGCTACCTCTCTGGTGAACCGTTCGAAGCTGCGAACTTCGTTCAGCCCTATCTGACATTCCTGCTGGGGTTTCTGGGAATTGAAGATGTCGCGTTCATAAATGTTCAAGGCACAGCAACGAGCACTCCTGGCGATGTCGAAGACCGATTGAACAGTGCCAAGGAGATTGCCCGGTTAGCTGCGTGATGGATCTCAAAGGATAATTCACACGACCCGGCAGGATTGCCAGGAATCAATTGCACCTGCCGGGATTCCGGTTGCTTTTGCCTAAAACCTCCCATATAAGCGCCCGGTCCAGAGTCGTCCGGCTCGTTTTGGGCTGTCTTTTTGCATCTTGATGTAAGGCCAGGTCGAAACAACCAAGGGCATGCCGTGTCGGCTCTGAATGCACCAACAATGAAGTGTCTGCTTGCAGGCACACCAAAGAAAGGATGCAAAATGCCCAAGTTGAAGACGAAGTCCGGCGCTAAAAAGCGCTTCAAGGTGACTGCAACCGGCAAGGTGAAAACCGCGCAGGCCGGCAAGCGCCATGGCATGATCAAGCGCACGAACAAGTTCATCCGGAACGCCCGTGGTACCACCACGCTGAGCGATCAGGATGCAAAGATCGTGAAGCAGTTCCTGCCATACGCCTAACGCCAGCCTTTTAAGGAGATCACCTAGATGTCACGCGTCAAAAGGGGCGTTACCGCCCACGCTCGTCACAAAAAAGTTTTGAAGGCAGCCAAGGGTTACTACGGCCGCCGCAAGAACACCATCCGCGTCGCCAAGCAGGCCGTCGAGAAAGCGGGTCAATACGCTTATCGCGACCGTAAGGCCAAGAAGCGCAATTTCCGCTCTTTGTGGATCCAGCGCATCAACGCGGCAACCCGCCAGCACGGCATGACCTACGGCAACTTCATCAACGGCCTGAACAAGGCTGGCGTAGAAGTCGACCGCAAGGTTCTGTCCGACCTCGCCATCAGCCAGCCGGATGCCTTCAAGGCACTGGTTGACAAGGCTCAGGGCGCCCTGGCTGCTTAAGTTCTGTCGAACTAAAACAGAATAAAAAAAGCGCGGTCTTTCGGGGCCGCGCTTTTGTTTTGAGGATCAATTTCATTCCTTCCCGCGTCGTCCTCGGCTAAAGGCCGAGAAGCCATGTTTCGGATAGCTTATGGATGTTCGGAACACGTCCGAACATGACGCTAAATGGGAACTGCGCTCAAAGCCCTTCAAAAAGCGCAGTTGATAGATATCGTTCTGCAAAGGAGGGGATAATGACGACAATGGTTTTGCCCGCCATATCGTCCCGCTGACCGACCTTGAGCGCGGCAGACAGGGCCGCGCCGGAAGAAATGCCGACCGGAATGCCTTCGGTTTTCGCAACTTCACGGGCCATGGCAAAGGCGTCTTCATTACTCACCTTGGCGATCTCATCGAAGACACCTGTATCCAGCACACCCGGCACAAATCCCGCGCCGATGCCCTGGATCTTGTGCGGACCCGGCTGGCCTCCGGAGAGGATCGGGCTGTCTTCCGGCTCGACAGCCACCACATAAAGGTCCGGCTTGCGTTCTTTTAGGGTCTGCGAAACCCCGGTAATGGTGCCGCCGGTCCCAATGCCGGAAACAAAGACATCAACCGCACCGCTGGTGTCGTTCCAGATCTCTTCCGCCGTGGTGTTGCGGTGAATTTCCGGGTTGGCCGGATTCTCGAACTGTTGCGGCATAACGGCACCATCGATCTCGGACAAGAGTTCTTCTGCCCGGGCGATCGCACCCTTCATGCCCTTGGCCCCTTCCGTCAATTCAAGCTCTGCACCCAGGATCTTGAACATCTTGCGGCGTTCCACGGACATAGTTTCCGGCATAACGAGAATGAGGCGATATCCCTTGGCCGCCGCCACAAAGGCGAGCGCGATCCCGGTGTTCCCGGACGTCGGCTCCACAAGGGTCGTCTTGCCCGCTTCAATCTTGCCGTCGCGTTCCATGGCATCGATCATGGCAACGCCAATACGGTCTTTCACGCTGGCGATCGGATTGAAGAATTCCAGCTTACCGAGAAGGGTCGCCTTGACACCATGAGCATCCGCTAAACGATCCAAACGAACCAATGGTGTGTCACCAATGGTGTCCGTGATCGAGGAGTAGATCTTACCGCGTCCGTGCGTCTTGATTGTCATGGAAGTCTCCCAGCTAAAGCGAATGCGGTGCCAATCGCACCTTTCTAAATTGTGACTTCAAGATAGTACGGCACCGCGGGAGATATAAGGGGAAGAACCCCTAGAGAGCGCGCCCTTCGTAAAATGCCTTTTCACGAAAAGCTCACGGCTTAGAAAACAGCAAACCTGGGAGTGCGGACATGTCGTCGAAGAGATGCGCACCGGCTTCTGAAAGCGCTTCACGGTCGCAGGCAGGATCCTCGACATACGCGTAAACAGCCATACCGGCAGACCGCGCCGCCTGCACGCCCGGCAAACTATCTTCTATGACAACACAGTCTTTCGGCGGATATCCCATCGTGCTTGCCGCAAGAAGAAACACATCGGGCGCCGGTTTGCCGTTGGCGCAGTCTTCTGCGGAAAACAGTTTGCCCTCAAGGCGGGGCAAAAGCCCCGAACTGCCAAGCGTTGTCTTCATCTTGGCGTATTTGCCGGACGAGCCGACACAATACGGCAGGTTGCGCCGGTCAAGCTCGTCCAGAACTTCTGCAATTCCCGCAATGGCGGGAACGCCCGCCACGAACACTTCCAGATCGCGTTTCCGAACCTGATCGGGCCAATCGTCTGGCAGGCTCCGGCCAGTCAACGCCTCAACCATCTCCTTGACGTTTTCCAGGGTCCGGCCCATGAAGCGCTGCTGGCACTCCGGACCGGTGATCGGAAACCCAAGTTCTGTCACCATGTCCGCAAGACTGGCATTCACCATCCGCTCGGTGTCCACCAGAACACCGTCGCAATCGAAAATGACGAGTTTCGGATCCATGGTGAAGTCCCTTGTGTACCAGTCCTAGCGCTGTCCAGTCGACCCAAAACCACCGGTACCCCGGCTTGTTTCAGACAGGATTTCGACTTCCTCGATCTCAGCCTGCAGCACAGGCGCAATCACCATCTGGGCAATGCGATCGCCACGGGTAATCTCAAAGGCCGTGTTACCGTGATTTATCAGGATCACCTTAACTTCGCCGCGATAGTCCGCATCAATCGTCCCCGGCGTATTGAGCACCGTTACGCCATGTTTTGCAGCAAGGCCGGACCGGGGACGAACTTGGGCTTCAAAGCCGGCCGGCAACGCCATCGCCAGGCCGGTCGGCACAAGTGCCCGGCTGCCAGGTTCCAGCCACAGCGGGTTTTCGACAGCTGCAAGAAGATCGAAACCCGCAGCCAAATCACTTTGATAGGCCGGCAAGGGCAAATCCTGCCCATGGTCGAGGCGTTTGAATTCGAGCTTGATGGTCATGAAGCCGTCCCGTTTCGTTTGGGAACGGTTGACGACATTCGCGGGAACCTGTCAACCACAGCCTTGCCATGAAGCGGATATTCGAAAAATATCAAAAGGCTACTTGCAGCCGTCACGCTGTCCTGAAACTATCTGCCGTATCGGAAAGTTTTTCGAGCTGGGAGATCCTAAGAATGAAGTATTTGCTGAGCGCGATTGCCGCGGGAATGATTTTCGCCGCCGGCATGACGGCACAGGCGCAGACCGTTGGGTTTGCCGATGCCATCAAGATCCTTGCCGTCAGCTGCGGTGCAGACATCGACAAGTATTGCAAGTCAGCGACCCTCGCCAATAACGGTATTGGCCAGTGCCTTGATCAGAACCAGGCCAAGGTCTCGCAAAAATGCAATGCAGACCGGGCCGTTGTGGCCGGCCTTATTGCAGAACGGCTGGCCGCTCAAGCCGCAGCTCCGAAAATTTGCGCACGCGATGCCACCCAGTATTGCAAAGGCGTCAAGCCTGGTGCCGGTCACATCCTGCGCTGCCTGCTCAAGGCACAACCGTCGGTCAGTGAGAAGTGCAACACCGCGATTGACCTCGCAGGATACCGCTAAGCCGGGTTAAGGAGATTTTTCATGAAAAACCTGTTTCTTGCCAGCGCGGCCGCATGTGCACTCTGCTTCTCGGCAACACTTGCCAGCGCTCAAACTGAACTGAGCCGCAATCAGATCATCAACTCGCTTCAAGGCGCCCAACAGAAGGTGGAAGTGAGCGCGGATGCGCTGCAACGCGCCGCTCTGGAAAACATCCAGAAGTATCCGGGTGCGGATTCGCCGCAAACCATCCCGATGTATCAGCAGCTCGCGTCCTTGCGTCAGTTCAACATCGAAATCACGTTTGATTTCGACTCAGCGCGCATCCGGCCGGAATCCTATGAAGCCGTTGGCTTGATCGCCGATGCACTGCATACGCCGTATCTCCAAGGCCAGACGTTCTTCATCGTCGGACATACCGACGCCAAAGGGGACCGGACATACAATCTGGAACTGTCTCAGCGGCGCGCCCAAGCCATTCGTGAGGCCCTGGTGACGACATTCCAGGTACCGGGCTCCACCCTCTTCTCGGTTGGTCTTGGCGAAGAGCAATTACGCGATCCGGCGGACCCGTTTGCGGCTGTGAACCGCCGAGTTCAGCTCATCAATATGGGCTATAACTAAGTTATAGTGGTGCGGGTGCTCAGCGCCCGCTCCTCCTTTTCAGACTTCAAATTATCTCTCTTGATATAACCAATATTATCTATTCTGCAGTCGTTGTTTGATTTTACTGAACAATGTGTCAAGCAGCTCTGATCTTCAGAAAAGGCTCGAACGGTTTATTTCTATGATGAGGCCAACTTGGCCGTAAGCATGGAGTAGACCAATGCCGGATCATCAAACGCCAATACCTCCTGTTTTCTTCGCCCATGGCGCGCCGACACTGGCCGTGCGGGACACACCGGCGAGCCGCTTCTTGAAGAGTTTCGGCAAGAACATGCAACAGCCGCGCTTCATTTTGATCCTGTCCGCGCATTGGGAAACCGAAGGACTCAAGATCTCGGCTCCAGGACCCTTGCGCACTTATCACGATTTCCGAGGCTTTCCGGACGAGCTTTATGAAATCTCCTACCCCGCTTCGGCAGACGCCAGTGCGGTCGAAGAGGTGATTTCTGTCCTAAAGACTGCCGGACTGGAGCCTGAGCAAGACGCTGAATGGGGTCTCGATCATGGGGCCTGGGTGCCCTTGTCACTGGCCTTCCCGAACGCAGACATCCCGGTTGTTCAGATTTCGCTTCCAAACGACAGTTCGCCGGAAACGATCTACGCGCTCGGAGCGGCCGTGGCACCATTGTCCGAAAAAGGTGTCCTGATCGCCGGTTCCGGCAGCACCACCCACAATTTGAGAGCCATTGGGCCGGATGGATCGCAGGTTCCCGCCTGGGCAACGGGTTTCGACGCCTGGCTCGACAAGGGACTAGATGCTGGGCAGCTGAACTACTTTGACAACCTGGGAGCTGCGCCGGATTTTCGCCAAAACCACCCGACAGAAGAACATCTTTTGCCGCTGTTCTTCCCGTTTGGCGCTGCCGGCGAAGGAAAAAAACCAGAGCTCCTGCACCGGAGCTACGAGTACGGTTCGATTAGTATGAGCTACTATCGGTTCCAGTGATCCGCCCACGAAGCAGCTGCTCTTGAATAGAGCTGCCGCCGCCCTCAGTCTGGTTCACGGCCCAATTTTTCTGCAGCCCGGGCAATCAGCTGGCGAGCAACGTCTTTCTTGTCCATCGCCGGCCAGTCTTCCACACCGTTGGCGCTGACCAATCTGATTGTGTTGGCGTCGCCGCCCATGATGCCCGTTGCAGGGCTGACATCGTTGGCGACGATCCAATCGGCCCGTTTTCGCTCCAACTTCGAGGTCGCGTTTTTGATAAGGTCCTGGGTTTCGGCGGCAAAGCCGATCAGAAGTGATGGCCGCAGCGTTTCGTGGTGCCCGACGGTCTTCAAAATGTCCGGATTCTCAGTGAGTTCCAAGCCAGGCGGTTTGCCACTGCCGTCTTTCTTGATCTTCTGATCGCCTTCCGAGACAACGCGCCAGTCCGCAACAGCTGCCGCCATGAATGCGATATCCGCAGGCAGGTTTTGCTCAACAGCTGCCATCATCTCTGCCGCGGATTCAACGTGGATCGTCGTAACATGATCCGGGTCGGAGATCGTCACAGGACCTGAAACCAGTGTCACCCGCGCACCAGCTGCGAATGCGGCTTCGGCAAGCGCATGGCCCTGCTTGCCCGAAGAACGGTTCGCGATGTAGCGCACCGGGTCGATCGGCTCATGTGTCGGCCCGGATGTGATCAGGACATGCCTTCCCGCCAACGGCAGTTCCCCGGCTGCAATCGCCTGATCTCGTAACAGAAGCTCAGCTGCTGCGGCAATGTCCAGAGGCTCGCTCATGCGGCCGACCCCGGCTTCTCCTCTTTCGGCCATTTCACCGCTGGCAGGGCCGATGAACGCAATGCCGCGCTCCCGCAAGGTATCGGCATTTTTTAGTGTTGCCGGGTTTTGCCACATCTTCGGGTTCATCGCCGGGGCAAGCAAAACCGGTTTGTCAGTTGCAAGTAAAACGGCCGTCGCAAGATCGTCGGCAATGCCATGGGCTATCTTGGCCAACAAATTGGCCGTTGCAGGCGCGACAAGGATCAGATCATGATCCCGCGCCAAGCGGATGTGACCGACATCATGCTCCGCTTCCCGGTCGAACAGGTTGGTGAACACCTTTTCAGCGCTCAAGGCCCCCACCGCAAGCGGCGTCACGAACTCCTGCGCTCCATCCGTCATGACCGGGACAACCCGTGCGCCCCGTTCCTTGAGCCGCCGGATCAGGTCCAGAGATTTGTATGCGGCGATGCCGCCGCTAATGATCAGCACAATCTCTTTGCCGGCAAGCATCGGAACTATACTCCCAGGAGGCGATGGCGGTCAGAAACCGGAACGGAAATCCCGCGGAGCGGCGGACACAACCTGACTGCCGGAGCCTGTCACCTGATACACCGCAAGTCCGCGTTCATTAAGACCATTCGGCTTGAAGCGGAACAAGCCGTCAATTCCAAGGAACCCGTCCCGGTTGGTCAGGATGCTCTGTTGGAACCTTTGAGGTCCAGCGGAGCGGATCAGGCCGGCTGCCAATGTAACGCCGTCATAGACAAGGCTCGCATTGCGCGGCGGGGGTGCGCCATAGGTCTGTTGATAGCGCTGCGCAAACCCGCGGAACCCGCTGTCTTCGGGTCCTGCGAACCAGGATCCGGTTAGTGTGGGGTTGTTCTTGACCTGCGGCGTATCCCACTGCCCTGAACCGAGCAGTTTGATGTTGCCGATCTCCGCATTCAGTCCCATCAGGGTCTGCATCACCAGGCCAGGCACAGGTCCGCCTGCCGGGACAAAGAGAGCGTCAATGCTGGTCAAAGACGACTGAAGGGCGTTGGCCTTTGCAACCAGGTCGGACGTGTCCGAACCGCTCACGTTGTAGCGCTGAATCGTTGCAATGCGTCCGCCGGTGCGGCCAACTTCCTGACGGAACGCCGCCTCAACCACACTGCCATAAGAATCGTTCGGCAGGAGCGCTGCGTAAGATCGTTTCTGCTGGCTGCTGGCATATCCAATGATGCGCTTCACATCACTTTCCGGAAGGAAGCTCAACAGGTAGATGCCGCGCGCGGCAACTGACGTATCCGTCGAAAACGCTATCACTGGAACACCCGCCGCCCGTGCAGCGGAACCGGCACCCGACACTGCCGGCGCAAAGACAGGACCAAGAATTAGCTCGGCGCCCTCAGAGATCGCCTGCTGCGCGGCAGCACGGCCACCTTCCGTTGTCCCTCCGGTGTCTTTCACCAGAAGCTGCACATCCGAATTTGGAAAATTTTGAAGCGCCAGCGCAGCGGAGTTTTTGAAAACGGTTCCAATCGACGCATTGCCCCCACTTGAGGACAGAGGCAGCATAAGTCCGACCCGAACCGCGCCCGTGCCGATTGTTTCTCCAGTCACCTGCGGTTGGGCGCCCGGCTGGATCTGTTCGCCGGGCAACGTTCCAAGGGATGAGCCCAAACAGCCCCCGAGCGCCAGCGTGCTGGCACCGGCCAAAGCGGTTTTCAAGAATGTGCGTCTGCGATGCCGAACGACGGCGTCCGTTTCGTCCATGTGTCTGATTTCCATCCACCCTTTGCTCCAGACTTAAGGATTAACGAATGCGCTGTCCAGTTTTCAGCCGCACATCGCGGCATGAATGGTGGATTTGCCTTGCATTGCGTGTTTCTGACAGGTAGCGCAAGAAAATCGGGACATCCTTGAGATCGGAACCGAGTGTTTGAATTGAGGTGAAGGGATCCGTGATGACAGAGCCAGGCGGCGGACAAACAGGTTCCAAAAACCGTTACAGCTTGTCGGAACACGCCTTCACGGCGCCCAATTTGGAACCGGCGCTGTACATTGTCTCCACGCCGATCGGAAACCTCGGCGACATCACTGTGCGGGCACTGGAAACACTCGCGGCTGCGAGCATGATCGCGTGCGAAGATACGCGGATCACGTCGACGCTTACGCAGAAATTCGGCCTCAAGACCCCGCTTCTTCCTTACCACGAGCACAACGCCGATAAGCAGCGACCGAAAATTCTCGGAGAACTTGAAGCTGGCAACGCGGTTGCCCTGGTGTCCGATGCCGGCACGCCGCTGGTGTCGGACCCCGGCTACCGGTTGGTCCGGGACGTTGTGGCCGCCGGATACAAGGTGTTCCCGATCCCAGGCGCTTCCGCCCCCCTCGCAGGTCTGGTTGCGTCCGGGCTCCCCAGCGACACGGTTCTGTTTGCCGGTTTTCTGCCGCAAAAAGGTGGCCCAAAGACCAAGCGTCTTGAAGAGCTTGCCAAAACACCGGCGACACTGATTTTCTTTGAATCGCCCCATCGGACTGCGGCAACTCTGGAACTCATGGCAACGGTTTTCGGCGGAACGCGAGAGGCGGTGGTCGCGCGCGAGCTCACCAAACGCTTTGAGACCTTTGAGCGGGGAACGCTGCAAGAGCTTGGCAACCGGTTCACAGATCAAACCGTGAAGGGCGAGATCGTTATTTTGGTGGGGCCACCAGAAGAAAAACCGGAAGCAGACGCGGAAGACCTCGACACCCTGCTCCGGGAGGCGCTCTCGGATATGCCCGTCAGCGCAGCCGCTAAACAGGTTTCCAAGGCAACGGGTCTGGATCGCAGCGAGGTCTACAAGCGGGCGCTCGAACTCAAGGCTGGCACCTGACCATGGCAGAAGGCGACGGCCGCACTACCGAACACCGCCGCAAGGCTCATTCCCGCGGCCTTTCCGCAGAGACTTATGCGGCCTGGTATTTGCGCCTGACCGGTTGGCGCATCCTGAAACAACGCTACAAGACGAAGGCGGGCGAAATCGACTTGATCGCCAAGAAACGCAAGACCGTCGCCTTTATCGAGGTCAAGGCTCGTAAATCCAGGCAAGCCGCGCTTGAAGCCGTGACCCCGGCCAGCCAACAGCGGATCGTCCGGGCCGCAAAGATCTTCGTTGCAGAGCATCCGAAAGCAGGCTTTTTCACACTCCAGTTCGACGTCATGATCATTCGCCCGTGGGCCCTGCCTGAGCGGATCGTGAACGCCTTTGAGGCGAGAGACTGACACCAGGCCTCTAGACAAACCCTGTCGCGGACCGCATATCTGCCGCGAACAGTCTTTTGCCCCAAGCGCACCGTTTCAAACGGATGGCGCCCCGCCGGGAGTGGCCTCATGCCGATAAAAGTCGCGGTCCAGATGGACCACATCGAATCCATCAACATTGCCGGCGACAGCGCCTTTGCAATGATGCTGGAGGCCCAAAAGCGCGGCCACGAACTCTATCACTACACACCGGACCGGCTGGCAATGCGTGGGGATGAGGTCTTTTGCGCGCTTGAGCCTGTCACAGTGCGGGATGAAAAGGGCAACCACTTCACGCTCGGTGAGCGGACGCGCACCAACATGCGCGAGATCGATGTGGTGCTGATGCGGCAGGACCCGCCGTTCGATCTGTCCTACATCGCAGCGACGCACATCTTGGACAAGATCCACCCGGACACTCTGGTGGTGAACGATCCAACCGAAGTGCGCAACGCGCCGGAAAAACTGTTCGTCACCGAATTTCCGGATTTGATGCCGCCGACCCTGATCACCAAGGACCGTTCGGAGATCGATCTCTTCCGGGAAGAATACGGCGATATCGTCATGAAGCCGCTCTTCGGCCATGGCGGCGCGGCGGTGTTCCGGATCACAAAAGATGATCTGAACTACGGATCGCTGTACGACTTCTTTGCCGCCACATTCCGCGAGCCCTGGGTCGTTCAGCAGTTCCTGCCGAACGTGAAACATGGCGACAAACGCATTCTCCTCGTCAACGGGGAGTTTGCCGGTGCGGTGAACCGTGTCCCGGCGGCTGGCGATCTGCGGTCCAACATGGTGCGTGGCGGCGCGCCGACAGACAGCGATCTGACAGAGCGCGAACGGGAAATCTGCGCCCGCCTCGGGCCGTCCCTGCGCGAAAAAGGCCTGATCCTGGTCGGCATCGACGTGATCGACGGCATGCTGACAGAAATCAATGTCACAGCCCCAACCGGCATCCGCGCCATCCAGAACCTCGGCGGCCCCGATGTCGCGGCAAAGGTCTGGGATGTCCTGGAGCAGAAAATCAAGGACTGAACTGCAGTCCGGCTGCAGCAGCCAGAAAAAAACCCTCACACCGAGGTGTGAGGGCTGAAGTATGTGCTTAGACAATGCAATAGAGGGCCTGTTCAGGAGCCTCTGTGTTTAAAACACCCGGATAGATCCAATCTTCCGCGACCGCTTCAAAAAATATTCTAAACCTTCAAAAACAGTTTCAAGCCTCCTCTGCGAGCAAAAGGTATTTGGCGTGACATACGCCGAAATCCTCAAGACAAGAACTGTAGTCTCAAACAATAACCACAGCTTCAACGTTATTTAGGCACCCAATAGAAATTGGTTAACAATTGATTACCATATTCGAATCTTAACCAATTAAATCACTGAGGATATTTTCTTTTCAAGACCAATCTTGCGGCTCCGCTCAGACGTATAGCAATTCGTTAACCAAGAAAAAGTAGCGTCTTTTGAAATAATAACGCAAAGGAAGTTTTACATTTCTTTGGCTTGGGAGACACCGAATTCACCGACTATTGGAGGCACCATGCCCAGCCAGTATCCCTTGAAAGTTATGAGCGCCGCAGTCGTCGGCATTGGCTCCCTACTGCCACTCACCGCAGCAGCTGCAGACCTGCCAACACTCGATCCGATTATCGAAGCACGCCCTGTCAGCAGTTGGACCGGCTTTTATGCTGGCGCGTTCTTGGGCTGGGGATGGTCCGATGACGATGCGACCACAACGGGCACGAGCGGCTTTCAATCCCTCGGCAGTACGATTGTTCCATCGTCCCTCGACCTCTCAGGAAATGGGTTCCTGGGTGGCCTGACCGCTGGATATGATCATCAGATCAACAGCTTTGTGGCCGGTCTTGAAGGCGACATTTCCTGGGCCGACATCAACAAAAGCAGCTCGTTTACAGGTGCTGCGGTTCTCGGAACCCGCCTGACAACATCCGCAAAGAAGCGGATGAGCTTCTTCAGCACAGTGCGCGGCCGTCTCGGCTACGCCGCGTCTGACCGTTTTATGGTCTTTGCCACTGGCGGTCTGGCCATGGGACAGGTTGAACTCGAGACGTCCGTCAACGGTGTCGATGCACCCGCACTTGCGTGGAATGGCAGCGACGATGAGCTGAAATTCGGCTGGACCCTTGGCGGCGGCGCGGAAGTCAAAGTCACCGACAACATTTCAATGAAGCTCGATGGCCTCTACTATGATCTGGCAGACAGCAATGTCACAGCCACCGGGAATGCGGCCGTGCGATCGGTCGGAGCGCTGGATGGTATTGATTACGCAGCAGAATCCGACAACACAGGCTTTCTTGCCCGCCTCGGCGTGAATTACCGTTTTTGATTGGATATCAGACAAGGAAGCCCCCTCAGGCGCTCAGCCTGAGGGGGCTTTTCTTTAGGTACCGCCGTTATTCGGCAGCGTCTGTTGCCAGCACGCCCCGGCGGATCTGATCCTCCTCGATCGATTCAAAAAGCGCCCGGAAATTTCCTTCGCCGAAGCCTTCATCGCCTTTTCTTTGAATGAATTCAAAGAAGATAGGACCGATGACGGTTTTGGAAAAAATCTGCAGAAGGATCTTGGTCATGCCGCCATCGATGACACCTTCGCCATCGATCAGAATGCCGTGACGCTTCATCCGCTCGATCGGTTCATCATGACCGTGCACCCGGTCACGAGACATCTCGTAGTAAGTGTCCGGCGGGCCCGGCATGAACTTCAGCTCGTTATCTGCCAGCTTGTCCGTGCTGGTATAAATGTCGTCCGAGCCAACCGCGATGTGCTGAATGCCTTCGCCCTTGTATTTGCGCAAGTACTCTTCGATCTGGCTGGTATCATCCTTGGATTCGTTCAGCGGAATGCGGATCTTGCCGCACGGCGAAGTAATCGCCCGGCTGACAAGGCCGGTGATCCGGCCGTCGATGTCGAAGAAATGGATCTGTTTGAAGTTGAAGAGGTCGCGGTAAAAATCCCACCACTTGTCCATATTGCCGCGGTAGACGTTGTGCGTCAGGTGATCGAGGTAATAGAAGCCGACGCCTTCCGGTTTCGGATCCACTTCATCCAGCCAATCGAATTCCGCCGAATAGGCTGACCCCTTGTCGCCGTAGGCTTCAATGAAATACAGCAGCGAGCCGCCGATGCCCTTGATGGCGGGAACGTTTAGGGTCTTGTCATTGTCGGCGTAAGGCACCGCCCCTTTTGCAATGGCGTGGTCATAAGCCTTTTGCGCATCGACCACCCGCCAAGCCATGGAAGGAGCACAGGGTCCGTGATCTTCGACGAAACGCATGGCGTGGCTGCCAGGCTCCGCATTCAGAACATAGGTAATGTCACCCTGCCGGTAGAGCGTGATCTCTTTGGTCTTGTGTTTCGCGACCGGCACATACCCCATCTTGCGGAACAGGGCATCGAGCTTCTCCGGTTCCGGATGGGCAAACTCGACAAACTCGAAACCATCCGTGCCGGCCGGGTTCTGCGGGGTTATTTGCGCCGGCGGCGCATCATGCGGGAACGGTCCCATGGCGGATCCTCCTGGAAAGTGCAAACTTTACGTCTAGAATGCCCGGGACCGCGCGCAGGGTGTGTGCAATCTGCGTGATTTGCCGTATAGTGATGCGTGTTTCGTGCGCAGTTAGAGAAAAATCAGCATGCAAATTGCACTAGACAGCTTTGATGTGAAGTTGCTCGCCGCCCTTCAGGAAAACTCAGCTGCAACAAATGCGGAGATTGGCGAAACGATCGGCCTATCCGCCAGCCAGGTCTCCCGGCGCCGGCAGAAGCTGGAGGACAACGGCATCATCCGCCGGTACCGGGCAGCTTTGGATCCCGAAGCCCTGGGCTTTACCGTGACAGCCTTTGTTGGGGTGACCTTGGGCGCCCACAGCCGGGAGAACGCCCGCAAATTCCGCAACATGGTCACCGCCATGCCGGAAGTTCAGGAGGCCCATACGCTCACCGGGGACGTCGATTACATGCTGAAAGTGGTCGTCCGGGACCTGAAAGCTCTCAGCCGGATCGTCAACGACGAGCTCTTGCCCCAAGAAGCTGTCCAGCACGTGAAGTCCTCCATTGCGATGGACACGTTGAAGGACGACAATTTGCTGCCTTTGACGTGAATATAGGCACGGCGGTCGCTACCCAAACTGTTTGATGAAAAACCGTCATGAATCACGGCATAACCTTGCGACCGGGCGCAAAAATCCCATCTGAAGAACGATGATTTCGTCCTCGGCGGACATAGGGAGCCAAACATGTTTGATGCAAAATCCTTGCTGGATCAGTTTTTGGGTAGCCAGGGCGGCGCCCCCGGCGGGCAAGGCGGCCAGTATCCTGGTCAAAACCAGCGTGGCGGATCCGGTGATCTCCTCTCCCAGGGCAAGGATTTTCTGTCCTCACAAGGTGGCGGCCTGGCACTTGGCAGCCTTGCCGGTTTGATGCTTGGCTCAAAGTCCGGCCGGAAGATCGGCAAAAAGGCAGTCACCTATGGCGGTTTGGCGCTGGTAGCCGGTCTTGCCTACAAGGCTTATCAGGGCCATCAGGCCAACAAGCAAAACGCGCCACGCCCGCACTATCCGCAAGACGCGCCCATCCCGCTGGAAGCCCCGCGCGGCACCGCCTTTGACCCGGCGCAGCAGCCGGGCGGCGAAAATCAGTTCGCAGTCAACCTTCTCACCGCCATGATTTCCGCCGCCAAGGCTGACGGTCATATCGACCGGGACGAGCAGGACCGGATCTTTGAAAAGATTGATGAGGCCGGTCTCGACAGCGAAGCCAAGGCGTTCCTGATGGATGAGCTGCGTTCGCCGCTTGATCTCGACAAGGTCGTCGCCAGCGCAACTTGCCCGGAAACGGCCGCGGAGATCTACGCCGCGTCCCGGCTCGCCATTGACCCGGACCATCCGGCGGAAAAAGCCTATCTTCAGATGCTGGCCGCCCGGCTTGGCCTCGAAGAGGGTCTGGTGCAGGAAATTGAAATGGCGGTCCGCGAAGCGGAAATGGCCGGTTGAGACCTTCAGCCGGTGGGGGATCCGGGACGCGAGTTACGCCCCCGGCTCCCAGCCTTCTGGTGCCATTTCAAATCCTTCGAACTGAAATCCCGGAGCGACGGTGCAGCCTACAAGCGTCCACTCTCCGAGTGAGCGGGCTTGCTGCCAGGCCTCACGCGGCACGATTCCTTGCGGGCGCTCTCCGCCAACCAAGTCATTTCCAAGCACGATCACCTGCTTGTCGTTGCCATCCAAGCTGATGGACAGTTCCAACGCCGCACCGGCATACCAATGCCAGGTCTCCACGGCGTCCACCTTATGCCAGCGTGATACGATGCCGTCCGGCAACAGGAAATAGATCAGCGTGGAGGCCGCACGTCCTTGCGCGTCCGTGACATCATCACGAAAGGTTTCAGCATAAAACCCACCCTCCGGATGCGGCTGCATCTTCAGGAGGTCAACGATGTTGTCGGCGGAAAGAGTTGGATCAACCGGCATACCAGTCCCATGGTCTAAGGCAATTGGAACACCTGAATAGCAGGTGTTTCCAATCCGCGCCGGAGATTTGTGGGGAGTTGGACAATAATGTCAGTGATTGGGTTTGGACTCAGTGCAAAACGCGATGTCATCGACGGTTTCCCGGAGAGCGGCGACGATTTCTTCGTAGAGCACTTGCATATCGAGGCGGTGGCCACCGCCGTGGGTGAGTGGAATGGGTTCGGCCTGGCTTGCAATTCTCTGCACCACATCCTGGGCGCGTTGTTCCGGAGTCCGTCCGGATGGGTCTAAAGACCTATCAGCCGTCATGGTTTCTGCCCCTTACAGGATCACAACGACTTGGATATAGGAGCGGTTGGCCTGCGTTTTTAGCGGTCCGGTCAAAGTTTCTTGATCGAGCCGCACCATCAGGCGGGTGGTGAATGCAGCGTCAAGACGCTGCACCACGATCAGGCATTGTCTTTGCGCGTGCGGATTTCAGAAAACACTGCCTCTGCCGGCTGCCCCGCCATGCCCAGCGCGCCCGCGACCGACGCTTCACCTGCGCGAAGAAACGGGTTGGTTGCCTTTTCCGCTGCCATTGTCGTCGGGAGTGTTGGCTTGCCCAGAGCGCGGATGTCGGCGATCTCCTTCGCACGCGCCTGCAAGGCTTCATTGCCCGGCTCGATGGTCAAGGCGAACTTCGCATTGGCCTCGGTGTATTCGTGCCCGCAATAGATCGTGGTGTCATCCGGCAACCGGTGCATCAGATGGGACAGGGAGGCCCACATCATCTCCTTGTCGCCTTCAAACACCCGGCCGCAGCCCAGCGCAAACAGCGTGTCGCCCGTGTGAGCGACTTTGATTGAGGGAATGTACCAGGAGATCTGATCCAGCGTGTGACCGGGCGTTGCAATCGCCTTGACCTCATAGGGTCCGCACACAACATCGTCGTCGTCCTCTACGGTCCGGTCGAGCTCCGAAATCTTTTGGCGTGAGCGCTCCGGACCGATAACCTCCGCACCGGTTTTGGTCTTCAGCTCCCCCAGCCCCTGCACGTGATCCCAATGATGGTGGGTGATCAGGATATGGCTGAGTTTCCAGCCGGTTTCCGCCAAGGCCGCCTCATAGGCGGCTGCATCAGGCACATCGACAGCCACGGTCGTGCCGCTCTCGCGGTCATGTATGAGGACACCAAAATTGTCGTCCAGGCAGGCAAACTGATGAATTTCGGTGGTGTCGCTTAAAGACATGAGAAGCTCCTCGGCCGGGGATCGGAATGCGCGCCACAGTGGCAAAGACCGGCGCTGCGGGCAAGCCATTGAGGTGTATCCGCTTTGCGGGATTTCAAGTCTTGCGCTCCACAACAGTTCCCTGTTCAATCGCCGTCCGAGCTTCCATCAGGCGAATTTTATGTATCTCGACGTCGTTCATTTGCGGGCCTTTTATGATCTTCCACTTGGGCAGTTGCTGCGAGGCTTGATCGGCGCCCCGGTCGCGCAGATGTGGCCGGATATTCAAGGGCAAAGCCTATTGGGTCTCGGGTATGCCGGTCCGTTCATGCGCCGGTATCATGGGTCGGCCGAACGGGTGATCTCCGCCATGCCGGCCCCCCAAGGCGCCATTCACTGGCCGCGAGAACATGCCAATTCCTGCGCCCTGGTCGAAGATGAGGCTCTGCCGTTTTCCGACGCGACATTCGATCGGATCATGCTGGTCCACGCACTGGATCATTGTTCCGATCCATCGGCGATGCTCCGGGAAGTGTGGCGCGTGCTCGCCCCGGGTGGCCGCGTGATCGTTGTTGTGCCCAACCGGCGCGGATTGTGGGCCCGTTCGGAACTCTCCCCATTCGGTTACGGCCGGCCATACTCGGGAAGCCAGCTGAAGGAACTCATGAAGAATTGCCAGTTCAATGTCCTGAGCGATTCTGAAGCCCTCTTCATGCCGCCATCGCGGGCGGTCAGCATCCAGCGAACGGCGAGGACCTGGGAGAACCTAGGGCGCCGTTTCTGGCCGGCATTCGCCGGCATCCTGATCCTCGAAGCAGAAAAACTAGTGTTCCGCAGTTTGCCGGTGGATGGCAAGAAAAGCCGCCTCCGGGTTCTGCGTCCCGTGTTCATTCCAGACGGCGCCGCGACCGGGTTGAAACCGGTGCGCCGGGAACGGTCGGAGCAGTAGCGCCAGGTCCGGAATTCTTTTGCCTTTTTGCGACCGGATACATATGACTAGGCCGCGCTTGCACACGCTTGTTTTGAGGAATTTTAAATGACCCGGAGCCCGGATAACGGCGCATCAATCGATACCGCCCGCGCCCGTCTCGCCGAAATCGATGCGCGCATTCACGATGCGCTGGTGGAACGTCACCAAACAGAGACCAATCTCGCCGCTCTGCAAGAGGGCGCAGACACCTCCTCCCGAGCCCAAGACTTTGACCGTGACACCGACCTGATCCGGTCATTGGCAGAGCTCAATCAAGGCGCATTGCCGTTGGTTGCCCTTGAAGAAATCTGGCGCGCAATCCTCTCAACAAGCCTAAACCCGCCCGCTGGGTCCGCGATCCATCTGGACGGCAGCGGTGATCTCGTGGGCATGCTGGATCTTGCCCGTTACTATTTCGGGTTTTCGGCGGACCTTGTGCCAGGAAGCGATGCCGCGGATGTTGCCGGTGCTGTAAGCGATGCCGTCTCAGACATCGGACTTGTGGCCTTGACAGACCGGGCGGATTTGCCTTGGTGGCGCGGGCTGAATGAGAGCGGTGCTCAGATCCGGGCGCGCTTGCCCCTCGTTCTTGTTGATGAACGACCGGCAGATTTGCCGGCGCTGGTTCTTGCCAAATCCGACAGGATCATCGACAAGCCGGAAATTGCGGTTTATGACGCGCGTTGGTCTGACCGTTTGCCAGGCAAATTGATGGACCAGGGGATCGAAGTTCTAAGCTTCTACCGCTCGGCGACCGGTGTGGATGCACTGCTTGCCGTTTCCGGCGATCTGCCGGAGGACGCTGTCCTGGCAGCTTGCCTGGAAGCAGGCGCCGCACCAGACGTCTTGCGAGCGGTTGGCGGGTATGCAGCGCCAATTGACGGAGCCAGCGATCCAGATGATGTGTTTGACCCTGCAGATGCAGGGGACTTGGGATGAATGACATGACGATTGCAGTGACTGAAGTCGATCAGACGGCCGTTCAGAGCCGCCCGCAGCCGAAACAAGGCGTGTTGGATATTGCCCCCTATGTTCCGGGCAAATCCAAGGGCTCTCATGGCAAGACGCTTCATAAACTCTCGTCAAATGAAACGCCGCTTGGTTTCAGTGACGCGGTGTCCGCAGCAATCGAAGGCGTTGCAAAGTCTTTGGAGCTCTATCCGGACGGCGGGGCGACCGAATTGCGGGCCGCGATCGGGGATGTTTACGGCCTCAATCCGGATCGCATCATTTGCGGTGCAGGTTCGGATGAAATCCTGAGCATGCTCGCCAATACCTATCTCGATGAAGGTGATGAGGCGATCTATTCGGAGCACGGGTTCCTCGTTTACGAGATCGCCATCCGCGCCGCTGGGGCGACACCGGTTGTTGCGCCGGAAAAAGACTTCACCACCGATGTGGACGCGATCCTGGAACGGGTGACCGGCAAAACAAAGATGGTTTTCCTGGCCAATCCGAACAATCCGACCGGCACTTACATCCCG
The DNA here is from genome assembly GCF_965276855.1 of Roseibium sp. GTDB lineage: Bacteria > Pseudomonadota > Alphaproteobacteria > Rhizobiales > Stappiaceae > Roseibium. The sequence continues at coordinate 2,849,097 of NZ_OZ255700.1, read as the reverse complement.
TTTGAGGAAGTCAAGCGCCTGCACCAGGCTCTGCCGCCGCATGTTCTGCTCGTGCTAGATGCCGCTTATGGCGAATATGTCCGCCGGAACGATTATGAGAGCGGGATCGAGCTGGCCGCGACAGCCGACAACGTCGTCATGACCCGGACCTTTTCGAAGATCTATGGTCTTGCCAACCTGCGTCTCGGTTGGGGCTTCGGCCCGGCGCACGTGATTGATGCCATGAACCGCATCCGCGGGCCGTTCAACGTCTCCGGTGTTGCGATTGCAGCAGGCACCGCAGCTGTCCGCGACCGGTCCTTCGTGACCGCATCAGTCGAGCACAATGAAAAATGGCTGCCGTGGGTGACGTCCGAATTGGAAAAACTCGGCCTGACCGTTACTCCGAGTGTCGGCAACTTCGTTCTGGTCCATTTCCCGGACGTTGACGGCAAACGGGCCACAGATGCGGATGCCTATCTTCTGGAGCGAGGCTGTGTTCTGCGCTTGGTGGGCAATTACGGCCTGCCGAACGCAATTCGCATGACCATTGGCAGCGAAGAGGCCAACCGCACCGTGGTTGCGCATCTGAAGGATTTTCTGGCGCAAGCCTAAAAACAAAAAGACCTTATGACCAACGCCCCCATTTTTGAGCGCATGGCCCTGATCGGGATTGGCCTGATCGGGTCATCCCTTGCCCAGGTTGCCCGCCAGCGCGGCCTTGTGAAAGAAATCGCAATCTCCACCCGCTCCGAAGCGACGCTACAGCGGGCTGAGGAGTTGGGGCTTGGAGACAGCTATTCGGTCGATGCCGCTGTTGCGGTCGAAGGTGCAGATCTTGTGATCCTCTGCGTGCCGGTTGGGGCAAATGAAGCGATCGCAAAATGGATTGCTCCCGCCTTGAAAAAGGGGGCAATCCTTACAGACGCCGGCTCGACCAAAGGGTCTGTTGTCGAGCAGGTCGCGCCGCATGTGCCGGAAGGTGTGCATTTCATCCCGGGCCATCCGATCGCGGGTACTGAACAGTCCGGTCCGGATGCCGGCTTTCCAACCCTGTTTGATCAGCGCTGGTGCATTCTGACACCGCCGGAAAACACCGACCCGGACGCGCTGGAAAAGCTGAAGGCTTTCTGGCAGGGCTGCGGTTCTGATGTCGATCTGATGGATCCCAAGCACCACGACCTCGTGCTCGCGATCGTGTCTCACCTGCCGCATGTCATTGCCTACAACATCGTTGGCACGGCCGACGATCTGGAAGCGGTCACGAAATCAGAGGTAATCAAGTATTCGGCCTCCGGTTTCCGGGACTTCACCCGTCTTGCCGCGTCGGACCCGACCATGTGGCGGGATGTGTGTCTGAACAACAAGGACGCCATCCTGGAGATGCTGGCACGGTTTTCGGAAGATCTGTCGGCCCTGCAAAGGGCCATCCGCTGGGGCGACGGCGACAAGTTGTTCGATATGTTTGAGCGGACCCGCAGCATCCGCCGCTCAATCATCGAGGCAGGTCAGGAAACCGATGCACCAGACTTCGGTCGCCACTCAGGCGACTGATTGGGCTTTAGGGTCAGGACCCATCAATTTGAGCGCGTGACGATGTAGTCCGCCAATGCGTTAAGCGCAGTGGCCTTGTTCCCATAAGGCGCCATCAGACCATTGGCTTCCTCAAGAAGCGCCTGCAGCTCTGCACGGGTCTTCTCTATGCCCATCAGACCGACAAGCGTCGCCTTTCCCGCTTCTGCGTCCTTGCCCGTTGCCTTGCCCATGGCTTCCGGACTTGCCTCGACGTCAAGAAGATCATCTGCCAGCTGAAAGGCGAGACCGATGACTTCTCCAAAGCGGGTCAAGCGGTCCACATCGGCATCTGAAGCATCGCCCAGAATGGCACCTGCCCGGCAGGCATAGCGCAAAAGCGCGCCGGTCTTCATCGATTGAAGGTGGCGGATCTCGGCCTCGGACCGGTCCCGGTGCTCCGATTCCAAATCCAGCATTTGCCCCCCGGCCATGCCGCCAATGCCGGACGCCCGGGCAAGCTCCCGGCATAATCTTAGCCGGGTTCCTGCCTGCGGATGCACCGCCTCATCGGTGATGACATCAAAAGCCAGCGTCAAAAGAGCGTCACCTGCAAGAATGGCGGTCGCATCATCATAGGCCTTGTGCACCGTCGGCTGGCCACGGCGCAGATCATCATCATCCATGGCTGGCAGGTCATCATGAACCAGCGAATAACAATGGATGAGTTCCAGGGCACAGCCCGCCTGAACCACACCGTTATCTGCCCGGCCGAAAAGCCCTGCCGCATCCATGACCAGCACCGGGCGCAGACGTTTGCCGCCGTTAAGCGCGCCATGACGCATGGCATTGATCAACCGCTCCGGACGGGAAATTTCGCCATCGCTCGGGCGGTTCTCAAGCAGGCTGGTAAGAGCCGTCTCGATACGTCCGGCCTGTGCCGCCAGATGGGATTTCAGGTCAAATGTCACACAAGGGCTCCCGAGCCGGGTTTACAGTCTTTGCCAATGGGGTTTCCCTGAAGCGAAATCGCTGTATCGTCAAGACTTGTCTTTGGAATTAGTCCGCTTTTGCCTACCCGCCGCACCGGCTGTAATCCCTTGGAGAATTGACATATGAAATTGCTGTCCAGCTTGCTCCGCACCTTCATCAAGAACGGACGGATGCGCGTTTATGATGTGTCCGGTGGGTTGCATGAATTTGGGTCCGGCGAGAACGGACCGACTGTCACGATCAGGCTGCATGACAAGAAGCTTTACACATCGCTGTTTCTCAATCCGGAACTGGCAGCGGGCGAAGCCTACATGGACGGCACACTCACCATGGAAGAAGGGTCGACCTGCTACGATTTCTTGTTTTTGTTTTCGATCAACCGGGCACCTTTGGGAGCGCATCCGGTCCAGGGGCTCCTCCGCAAGGGCTGGAAGGCTTTCCGCCGCCGCCAGCAAGCCAACAGCGTCGACAAAGCCAAGAAACAGGCGCGGCATCACTATGATCTCTCCACCGACCTCTACCGCCTGTTTCTTGATGACGGGATGAATTACTCCTGCGCCTATTACACCAGCCCGGACGACAGCCTTGAGGACGCCCAGGCGGCCAAGTTGACCCACCTGGTCGCAAAACTCGACTTGAAACCGGGCATGGAGGTTCTCGAGATCGGCGGCGGCTGGGGCTCGCTCGCGATCCAAATGGCGAAGGCCGGGGCCAAGGTCACCTCGCTGAACGTATCGCCTGAACAGGTAAAAATCGCGGAAGAGCGCGTTCGCGAAGCCGGCGTTGAAGACAAGGTCACATTTGTCCTCAAGGATTACCGGGAATTTGAAGGCCAGTTCGACCGGGTGATTTCCGTCGGCATGATGGAGCATGTCGGGATCGGTCATCAGGATGAGTATTTCGCCAAGGTGAAGGAGTGCCTGACCGATAATGGCTTTGCCGTGATCCACTCGATCGGCCGCATGACCCCTCCAGGAACCACCGGCCCGTTTTTCCGCAAGTACATTTTCCCCGGCGGCTATGTGCCCGCGCTCTCGGAAGTCTTTGCATCGACCGAACGCCTTGGGCTATGGGTGTGCGACGCAGAAATCCTGCGCCTGCACTACTATTACACCTGCCGGGACTGGCGGGGCCGGTTCCTGGACAAGTGGCAGGAAGCAGCCGATCTTTATGACGAACGCTTCTGCCGGATGTGGGAATTCTATCTATGTGCGGCGGAGCTCGGGTTCCTGCACGGGTCGAACATGGTGATGCAGTTGCTATTGTCCAAAGAGCGCAACGCCGTGCCGATCATCCGGGACTTTATCGTCGACAACGAACGGGAAATGAATGCCACGGGCTGAGGCCAAAACGGACAAGATCCGAAGGTCCAAACATGGGATCTTGACCTGGAAGGGGTTCCGCAAGCGGCTGGTTCAGCTTCTCGTGGTTCTCCTGTTGGTGCCGCCGATCCTGACAGTGATCTACTCTGTCGTGCCACCGGTCAGCACCTTGATGCTCGCCCGTTATGTCCAGTTCCTTTGGGTAGACCGCCAGTGGGTTCCGCTGGAAGACATTTCGCCCAATCTGATCCGCTCGGTCATCGGGTCCGAGGACGGTGGTTTTTGTTTCAATCACGGTGTGGACTGGGGTGCCTTGCGGGAACAGGTCGAAGCCCTGAGTGAGGGCGAGCGTCCACGCGGTGCCAGCACCATCACCATGCAGACGGCCAAAAACCTCTTCTTGTGGAATGACCGGTCCTACATCCGCAAGGGTATGGAAATACCGCTGGCGCTCATGCTGGACGCGATCCTGACCAAAAAACGGATCCTGGAAATCTATTTGAATGTCGCCGAGTGGGGTGAGGGCATTTTTGGGGCCGAAGCAGCCGCCCACGCCTGGTTTGGCAAACCTGCCAAAGACTTGAGCAACCGGGAAGCAGCGCGGCTGGCAACTGCTCTGCCCAATCCGCTCGGGCGGAACCCGGCAAAACCGTCGGCCGGACACGAGCGTCTTGCGTCCAAGAACGTCGCCCGGGTCCGCAGTGCTGGGCCCATTTTCGAATGTGTTCTGGGGAAATAATCACAAGCCCCTATCCGCTGGCCGGTATCCCGCCTATCAGGTCAAAAGAAAATTTCATCAATGGGGTGGCAAAACGCCGGCGTTGCCTGTATAACGCCGCGCATTCGAACACCTGCGTGCAGCCACGCCCCGGGCTTTCCCGGTCCGGGCCGCATGGGTATGGACCACGGAGAAAAACAAAATGGCCGTTCCAAAGAGAAAAACCTCGCGCATGAAGCGCGGTTTTCGCCGTTCTTCGGACGCCCTGAAACAGCCGACCTATGTCGAAGACAAGGATTCGGGCGAACTGCGTCGCCCGCATCATGTTGATCTGAAGACTGGCATGTACCGGGGCCGTCAGATCCTGTCCGCTAAGGACGACGCCTAAGACGGACATGCTTTCGGGCTAGTCCTGAAAGCAGCCGTTATCAGGCTGGATCGCCGTATGGCAAAACAAGATTGAGGCTGACCTTGTTCCGACAGGTCGGCCTTTTTCTTTTTGGGTTCGAATAAGTGGCTCGGTTGGCTGCAGTCTTCCTCAGAGACTTTCCGGGCCGAAGTTGCTAGACCTTCTGCAAGGATTTTCTTGTTTCACACCGGAGCCGCCTGATGCGCCTATTGTCCGCTCTTCCGTTCACGCTGTTCGCCCTTTTGATCTACAACGGCTTTGCGTTCACTGCAGGCGCGGCGGACCCGAATTTCTGGTCAACGCCGGTCCTCTCAATCGCAATGGTCTCCGGTGCCGACTTTCAGCTGCTCGCCAGCGATCTCCTGATCACGGCGGGCCTGTTCTTCTTGTTTATCGAAATCCTGAAAGCCACCCGGATCGGCAAGGCCGCGGTTGTCGATCACATGCTGTCCGTACTGGTGTTCGTTGCCTTCCTGGTGGAGTTCCTGATCATTCCGCAGGCGGCAACGTCCGTGTTCTTCATCCTGATGGTGATTGCCCTGATTGATGTCATCGCAGGCTTTTCAATCTCCATCACCGGCGCCCGCCGCGATGTCGCTTTTGGCCACGGTGAGATGCATTAATGGCAGTGACCTGGCCGGTTTGATGTTCAGGCTATCCCGGAAGAATACTGGCGACCAAGTTGGATACCATTTGTGTCACTCTTCCACGTAGGAACAACCAATCAGAAAACAGACAGGCAGCGAACATCATTCCGAGCTGGTAAGCAGGCGCGGCCCAGTCCTGGAGAAGTATAGAAAATGCCCAGTTTTGGTTGAAGATGTAGCCGTAAGCTGCCCATACCACATAACCCGTTACGACAATCGAGAACGCCCAAAAGCGCCAAGTCAACTGATTACGAAACAGTCCCAAGCCCATCATCAACGCTAGAACTACAGCATTGACAAGCCCGAAACGGCGCAGATCCCGAAGAAATCCATCCAAAGACTTTTCATAACGCTCAAGTACGAATTCTTGGAGCATTGCTTGTCCCAAACGGAGTTTGTAAATCCGTGCAAGCATAACCTCATCTATGGAACGTGACGCTTCGCTCCAAAAGTCGCAGTTTTCAGTGCAATTTTCAGAAAGTGTCTGAGCAAGCATTGCTTGCACAATTTGCTCTCTCTTCCGATCCAGGGTGAGTGCAGCGCCCCCCAACTTGTCAGATAATGCACCTAGACGCTCTACACTGCTGCTATCCCCATTCAGGCCAGCTGCAAACCATGCAGCATCGGCAGCAGCTTGAACTTCGGCAACCACAAACTGTTGCAACCGCTCTTCGATTTGTTTTGGGTTCAAATAGGTCAGAAAGACCAGTGCCACGGACAATATCAGCCCCGTGAGCTGAACTAAGACGACAGTGATTTTTGCAACGGATCGCAAACAAGCCTCTATTCTCGAAATTAATGGTTCTAAGAATCAAACTTCCAAAGCCGGCTGAACCGGGATTTATAAAACGGTGACTTTGGCCGCACTTTTTGAGCGCGTAGCAAGTGAATTCAACTCTGAACTATGAGACTTAACTCAAGCCCCCTCTTCGTCCTCGACGATTGCATGTTTCTGGATCAGGGGAAGCTGGGTGAGGGTAAAAATCAGGGTGATCGGCATGACCCCGAAAACCTTGAAGCTGACCCAGAAGTCGGTCGAAAAACTGCGCCAGACGATCTCGTTGATCGCCGCCAGCACAAAGAAAAAGACACCCCAGCGGAAGGTCAGCTTGCGCCAGCCTTCATCGGTCAATTTGAACGCGCTGTCGAACACGTACCCGAGCAGGGCCTTGCCGAAGAACAGACCGCCGAGAAGGATGGCGCCGAACAGGCTGTTGACGATGGTCGGCTTCAACTTGATGAAAAGCTCATCGTGGAGCCACAAGGTCAAGGCGCCGAACACGATCACGACCACGCCGGAGACCAGCGGCATGATCGGCAAACGCTTCGTCAGATAGAGGGATGCAACAAGCGAGATGGTGATCGCCACCATGAATGCGGCCGTTGCCAGAAAGATCGGTTCACCCACCGCTTTGAGGACCGGAAAACTCTCCGCAATTTGCTCACCTCTGGAATTGAAGAGAAAGAAAACGCCGAGCGGTCCCAACTCCAAGGCCAGCTTCAAGAGCGGCGACAGTTCCTTGCGGGACGGGTCATTCGGGGCGCGTTCCAATTCCATAAAGTCTCTCCGGTGCTCAGCTGTCCCGGAAATAGGGATAACCGGGGCGGCCGGTCAAGGCTTGGGGCGCGATAAAGCGCTCAAACCGTTCTGAAAGACACCATGGTCAAGGTTTTCGCCCGGAAACCAAATGGATATTCAAGTTGGCAAAACACCGGCCGGCACGGTCCCGCTCTTCAAGATCCTGCCAGAACCTTGCGTTTTCCGATGACGTGATGACGCCTGCTTCGACACTGCGGGCCGTAATATCGCCAAGGACACACATGCGGTTGAGGTCGGCCAAACTCTCGAACAACAGGGAATGCACACTGTGGTGGGTCAACTCCGTTTGCGTTCCGATCAAATCCAGAAGGTCCCGGCCGATCCGCGGATTGACGAGGGCACAGGCATAAACGGCGGCAATCTTTGTTGCGATCTCCGGGTAGCTTGAGGCAATCACGAAACTTCCCCAATCCGGCTCTGCCGCGCAAATGATCCCACCCGGCCGGACGATCCGGAGCATCTCTGCAATCGCCACCCCGGGCTCCGGGATATGCTGCAGAGACCGGTCAATGCGAACAGCATCAAAAGCACCTGTGTCAGCGGCCAAGGCCTTGATGTCGCTTTGCTGGAAGTAGATAGAGGCATCGATGCCGCCTGCTGCGGCCTGAATGCGCGCCCTTGCCGAGGCAAGAAACTTGGCGCTCAGGTCAAAGCCTGTCACAGCCCCCCTTGGAACCAGCGCTTTCAGGTGCGGCAGGTCGAAACCAAGGCCACAGGCCACATCTGCGACGTGGCTCTCGGGCGACAGTTCCAAAAGTCCATACGAGACCTCCTTGTAGGCCTGAAAGCCTGGATGCGCTGCCATCAGGTGTAAGAGGCCTTCCAGATTTTCCAACTCCGAACCGGAAAAAGCGTCTGCATTCTGGTAAGCTTGCGCAAGGAACTTCATAAATCACCGCCGCCCTTAAAACGTATAAGGCGATCATTGCAAGTGAGAGTTGCGCGCGCAAGGGATTATGTTCTTATGGCTTGGAGCAAGCCAACAGGTTTGCGCCGCGCTGCAACTGCCTTTGTCTACGCGGCGCTGACTTTTGCGATTGCGGTCGGTCCGGCAGCGGCCGTCACACCGATTGACTGGCCTGATCTCAAGGACCCGGCTGCCGCCCGGTATGAGGATCCTTTCGAAAACCTCTACCTTTCCGAAATCAGGTCACTTGCCGCAGTTTACAGGATCCGCAAAGCGCTGAAGAGCGATGGGCTGACCCTTGAGGAGCGCGCCAAGCTGGAGCGCCGCCTGAAGGATGAGGAGGCCAAACTTGCCGCAGCGGGAATCCAGACCGATCAGCTTCTCGCCCAGCGCGATGAGGTCGCGAAAAAAAGAGCCGAAGCGCGTTTGAAGGGCAATTCGGATCTCGCAGGCAAAGATGTTGCGATCACCGGCTACGTGATCCCGGTCCTGGATGAAACGGGCGCTGCGAAATACGGCTATCTCGTCTCAGGCTATGGCATGTGCAGTCATGTCCCGGCACCTGCGCCCAACCAGATCATCTTCTACAGGCTCGAAGAAGATTGGGCGGAGGCCGAACTCTACAAACCCGTTCTTCTGCAAGGCCGCCTGGATCTGAGTGTCTCAAGACAGACGATCAATCTTCTGGATGGCGATGTGACGATCACCGCATCCTTCGACATGGACGTGACCGATATCCGGACGCTGGAGCCGCAAAAAAGGGAAGTCGAAGATCGCGGTTTCCGCTCCTTCACACGGTAGCCTTAACAGCAAAAAGGCGCCCGTAGGCGCCTTTTCGGTAGATCGAACCGTCAGGCATTAAGCCATGTACTGGCCACCGTTGATGGTCATAACCGCACCGGTCATGAAACCGGCCTTGTCGGAAGCCAGATAGACAACTGTCTCTGCAATTTCTTCCGGTTTGCCAAGCCGGCCAACCGGGATACCGCCGACGATGGATTCCAGGACCTTCTCAGGCATGGCAGCAACCATATCGGTGCCGATGTAGCCCGGGCACACGCAGTTGACGGTGATGCCTTTGAAGGCGTTTTCCTGAGCCAGCGCCTTTGTAAAGCCGATCACACCGGCTTTTGCGGCGGAGTAGTTGGTCTGGCCCATCTGACCCTTTTGGCCGTTGATGGACGAGATGTTGATGATACGTCCAGAGCCCCGGCTGCGCATGCCGTTGATCACCGGGTGCGTCATGGTGAACATGGAATCAAGGTTGGTGGACATTACGGCCCGCCATTGATCGAAGTCCATCTTGTGGAACATGCCGTCACGCGTGATGCCGGCGTTGTTGACCAGAACTTCAACTGGACCGAGATCGCTTTCCACCTGGGCAATGCCGGCAGCGCAAGCGTCCGGATCGGAAACGTCCCACTTGTAAACATGAATGCCGGTCTCTGCCTTGAAGGCTTCAGCCTTCTCGGTGTTGCCGGCGTAAGTGGCCGCCACGGTGTAACCCGCTTCCTTCAATCCGCGTGAGATTGCCTCGCCAATACCGCGGGTGCCTCCGGTAACCAATGCCACCTTGCTCATGTATTCCCCTCCTGGTTTCCCCTCTACGGCCTTTCCGGCACGTTTGAGTTCATTACAAGTCTGTTCCGGGATGTAGTCATGGCAGGGCGCCTCCTGCCCAACCATGACCAATGTCAAAGAAACCTCTCTTTGGTTTCAGACTTTCGGGTAAGCCGTCTTAGCGCTCCAGGCACATGGCAACGCCCATGCCGCCGCCGATGCAGAGCGTGGCAAGGCCTTTCTTGGCGTCGCGGCGAACCATCTCGTGCAGCAAGGTGCAGAGAATGCGGGCACCGGACGCTCCGATCGGGTGACCGATCGCGATGGCACCGCCGTTGACGTTGACGATGTCCGGGTTCCAGCCCATGTCCTTGTTGACCGCGCACGCCTGAGCAGCGAACGCTTCATTGGCTTCCACCAGATCAAGCTCTTCCGCGGACCAGCCGGCTTTTTCCAGCGCTTTGCGCGAGGCCGGGATCGGACCGGAGCCCATGATGGTCGGGTCAACACCGGCTGTAGCCCAAGAGGCGATCTTAGCAAGCGGGGTGAGGCCGCGCTTTTCAGCTTCTGCTGCACTCATGACAACAAGCGCTGCCGCGCCGTCATTGATGCCAGACGCGTTCGCAGCGGTCACAGTGCCTTCCTTGTTAAAGGCCGGGCGAAGCTTTTGCATGGCGTCAATTGTCGCCCCGTGGCGGATGTACTCGTCATCTTCGACAACGATATCGCCCTTGCGGGTCTTCACCGTGAACGGAGTGATCTCGTCCTTGAACTTGCCGGCCTTCTGGGCAGCTTCCGCCTTGTTTTGGGAGGCAACGGCGAACTCGTCCTGCTGCTCACGCGTGATCTGCCATTTCTCGGCAACGTTCTCTGCGGTCTGACCCATGTGGTAGCCGTTGAACGCGTCCCACAGGCCGTCCTTGATCATGGTGTCGACCATCTTGTAGTCGCCCATCTTGTAGCCGGCACGCATAGGAGCACAGTGCGGCGACTGGGTCATGTTCTCCTGACCACCTGCAATCATGACAGACGCATCACCGGTCTGGATTTGCTGCGCTGCAATCGCAACGGTGCGAAGACCAGAACCGCACACTTGATTGAGGCCCCATGCCGTTGCGCTGTCGGGAATGCCAGCCGCCATCGCAGCCTGCCGGGCCGGGTTTTGGCCCTGCCCTGCGGTCAAGACCTGTCCGAACACAACTTCATCCACATCGCTGCCGTCGACCTTGGCCTGCTCCAGAGCGGCCTTGATCACGTGAGCTCCAAGCTCATGTGCTGGCGTGTTTGCGAAAGATCCGTTGAAAGACCCAACCGGGGTGCGGGTCGCACTGACAATAACAACGTCGGTGGAAGCGCTCATATTACTCTCCAAACTTCTGGCCGTCTGATGGCCTTGGATGGGTGACCTCTTTCACGGCCTCCCTGAGCCGTGACGATGAAGGGACTAGAACTTGCAGCGGGTAGTGTGTCAACCGTGACAACCCCTATGACGGCGTTGTTTTCGCTGTTGCGGCATTATCCTTTCGTCACTGCACATAAAAAGGCTGGCACGAGACAATACGATTGGCTTAGTCTCATAGTCGGAGGAGATGACAAGTCTGCGAAGACCTTGTCGTCAATAGATAAACAGCCACTGCAGGCGCGCAGCTGCGGAATGAAAGGCGGAACCATCCGATGGCCAAGACCAGCGAGCCGACAATCATCAAGAAATACGCCAACCGGCGGCTCTACAACACCGGCACCAGCACGTATGTGACCCTTGAGGATCTCGCGGTGATGGTAAAGGGGGAGGAAGATTTTGTCGTTTATGATGCCAAGTCCGGGGACGACATCACCCGGTCTGTTCTGACCCAGATCATTTTTGAGCAAGAAGCAAAAGGAACGAACCTTTTGCCCGTGTCCTTCCTTCGCCAGCTGATCGGCTTTTATGGAGACAGCATGCAGGGTCTCGTGCCCAGCTATCTGGAATACTCCATGACTTCGCTGACCAAGGAACAGGAAAAACTGCGCGCCCAGATGAGTGAAGCTTTCGGCGCGACCGCCTTCGACGCCATTGAAGATCAGGTCAAACGCAACACGGAAATGTTTGAGCGGGCGATGAAAATGTTCATGCCGTTCCCAACCGGTGAAGGTTCGGCAGCTGCAGCGGCGGGTTCTGAGAAGAAACCCGCGCAGCCGGAATCCAGCGACCTTGACGACATGAAACGGCAGCTGGAAGAAATGCAGAAGACGATCAGCAAACTGACTGACAAGCCCTGATCGGACGTCTTTCTGATACGAAAAAGCGGCGGTCCATCGGGACTGCCGCTTTTTTGCTTATCTGATCAGCCGCAGTCTGCGACGAGTTTGACGGCCTCAATGCCGGCGACCGCACAGGCTTCATCGTTTTCAGACGTATCACCGGTGATGCCGACGGCACCGAGGGTTTCGCCCTCTTCGTTTTTCACCAGCACGCCACCCGGCACCGGAATGATCGCTCCGCCGGAAGCTCCGTTCAGAGCATTCACAAAATGCGGACGGGTTTCTGCGTTGGCGTTGAGCCAGCGTGTGCCTGTGCCCACCGCCAGTGCACCAACCGCTTTGCCGGTTGCGATCTGCGGACGCATGATGGAAGACCCGTCCTGGCGTTTCAGCGCAATCGCATGACCGCCGGCATCGAGAACCACCACCGTCAATGGTTTCAGGCTAAGTTCTGCTGCTTTTTCGAATGCGGCAGAAATGATGGTCTCTGCGGTTGAAAGTGTGAGTTTGCGCATTGAGCTCGTTCTCCTTAAGGTGCGGGCCAAGATTGCCAGCTTGCTAACAGAGCAGCCCGGCATGGAATAGAGTGATTATTCAACAAGCATTTGCGGCCAATAGGAAACAATCGCCAGCCGCCATGGGGGGAATTCAGTGAAGCGGGACTTTCAAGCACCAGGCAGATCACCGGTATTTGCACGAGAAGCTGCTGTTGCGACCTCCCATCCGCTGGCGACAAGCGCCGCGATCGAAGTGCTGCAAGATGGTGGCAATGCCGTTGATGCAGCCATTGCGGCTGCGGCCGTACAAGCTGTTGTTGAACCACATATGACCGGCATTGGCGGTGATTGCTTTGCAGTCGTCACCGAGCCGGACGGCCGGCTCACCGGGTTCAACGGTTCTGGCGCTGCGCCGCGTGCCGCCAGTCCTGAAAAACTGGCAGAGCTGGGCGTTTCTGAAATCACCGACACCTCGCCGCATGCAGTCACGGTACCGGGTGCAATCCGGGCTTGGGAAACCCTCCTGAAAGCCCATGGCACTCGCCAGTTCAAATCCCTGTTCAAGCGTGCAATCGATTACGCGCGGGACGGTTTTCCGGTTGCGCCGCGTGTTGCAAGCGACTGGGCAAAGAACGTTGACAAACTGGCAGCAGATCCGGTCTCCGCAGCCCGGTATCTGGTCAACGGAGCCGCGCCCGAAATTGGACAGGTTCTCAAATACCCGCATCTCGCGGCAACACTGGAGGCCATCGGCGACGAGGGGGCAGATGCCTTCTATTCCGGCGCGATTGCTGAAGACATCGTTGGCGCCCTTGCCGCCAAGGGCGGTGTCATGACAACCGATGATCTTGCTGCCTGCCACACAACGGCCGTTTCTCCGGTTGTCCGCGAGTACAAGGGCCATGCGATTGCAGAGCTGCCGCCCAACGGGCAGGGCGTCATTGCGCTGATCATGCTGGGCATTCTGGAGCGCTTTCATCTTGAAAGTCTCGACCCGTTCGGGACCGAGCGCTTCCACCTGGAAATGGAAGCCGCCCGCCTCGCCTATGCGGTCCGTGATCACTATGTCACCGACCCAGGCTATATGGACATCTGCCATACCCGGTTGATCGGCGAAGACTACATCGATCAGCTTGCGCAGCGCATTTCCATCGACAAACGGCAGACCGACATTGCCGAAACCAGCCTCGCGCCGCAGACCGACACGATCTACCTCAGCATCGTCGACAAGGACGGATTGTCGGTCTCCTTCATCAATTCCCTGTTCAGCGATTTCGGCAGCGGCATCGTCGCACCGGAAAGCGGAGTGCTTCTGCATTGCCGAGGCCGCTCGTTCAAAGCGCAACCAGGCTTTGCCAACTCCATCGCTGGCGGCAAGCGTCCGATGCACACGATCATTCCCGCCGTGGCCTTGAAAAACGGCGCTCCATGGCTCTCGTTCGGCGTCATGGGCGGTCATTATCAAGCCTGCGGTCATGCGCATTTGCTGACCAACATCATCGATTACGGCATGGATGTGCAGGCGGCAATCGACTTCCCACGGATGTTCTTCGATCTGGAAACTCATGCCTTGCAGGCCGAGAGGCTCGTTCCGCCCTCCACAATTGAGGGCCTGAAGGCGCTTGGACATACTGTTGTGCCGGCACAGGGCGCCATTGGCGGCAGTCAGGCGATCATGATCGACAAGGCGCGCCATGTCCTGACAGCAGGATCCGATCCACGCAAGGACGGCCACGCGGCAGGGTATTAAAATCATTGCGCAACTCTAGGAAGAAATTAGACGGCCTCAAGTTAAGGGCAATCGGTTGGACAATTTGGGATCCGATCGGAATGCGGCCAGACGTAAAAAGCTGGGACGATGATGAAAACTGCACTTATCTGGATGAGTATGACCCATATCTTGCGAATGCCGCCGGCCGATTGAGGAATGGTGTTCCAGAGGCTGATGTGGTTTCATATTTGGTAGAAATCGAAACTGAGCATATGGGCTTGGGTCTCTCAGAAACTACAATAAAGCGCGCCGAAGAAGTTGTGACCGCTATGCGTACCGATGAGAGACTGTGGGTAGATTGAGGGCATGATCTTTGGCCTGAAGAACCACGCCTTGCAGGCCGAACGGCTGGTACCGGCCTCAACGGTCGAGGGCCTCTAGAGGCTTGGCCATTCCGTGATCACAGCTCCGAGCGCGATTGGCGGCTGCCAGGCTATCATGATCGACAAGGCGCGCCATGTCCTGACGGCCGGCTCGGATCCACGAAAAGACGGCCACGCGGCGGGGTATTGATCCAAAGCATGTCTCTGGACGGCCTGCGTCAGTAAATCTCCTTGAGCAAAACACGGTCCGGGTGCAGAACTGCACTTGGACGCGCCGATGACTTTTGGAGATTTTGAGATGTTGGGACTTTCCCGGCGCGAGCTGCTGCTTGGATCAGCGGCAACAGGTGCAGCCTTTGCAACCGGCGGACTGGCAGCGCGCGCGGCCAACAGCCCAGATCACACGCTGACCATCTCCCCATATGAACACAGCTTTCTGCCGGGAACCGTCACCCGTGACATGATGAGTTTTGCTCCAGACGGTCCGCCGCCGGTCCTGCGGATGAAACGGGGCGAGAAGGTCGTCATTGACGTCCAGAACACTTTGGATGAGGCAAGCGTCGTGCATTGGCACGGCCTCAGGATCGCCAACGCAATGGACGGTGTGCCGTATCTTACCCAGCATCCGATCGAAACCGGTCAGTCCTTTCGATATGCGTTTACCCCGCCGGATGCAGGCACCTTCTGGTATCACCCGCATTGCAACACTTTGGAGCAGATGGGCCGGGGCCTGACCGGTGTCCTGATCGTTGAAGAAGACGAAGACCCGGGGTTCGATCTGGATCTTCCGCTCAATATCCGGGATTTCCGTCTTGGCGGAGATGGTCAATTCATTGAAATGTTCAAGGCCCGCAACGCCGCCCGCGGCGGCACATACGGCACTGTCTCCACGGTCAATTGGCAGATCGATCCGCTTTATGAGGTACCAGCGGGTGGTCTGGTCCGGCTAAGGTTGGCCGTAACCGATGTCACGCGGGTCGGAACGTTCGGCGTTGAAGGCGGTGCGGCTCACGTGATCGCAATTGATTCCAATCCGCTCCCCGGACCAATGTCGGCAGAAAATATTCTGTTATCTCCCGGTCAGCGCGCCGACGTCGCCCTAAAGGTACCTGATGAGGAGGGACAAGACGTCACGCTGTTCTTGCGCCGGCCAAATGGAGACAAGGCACTGGCACGTTTCAGAGCGACGGGCACAAGCGCCAACCGCCAGCTGGCAGATCTCAAAGCTCTTCCAGCCAATCCGGTTCCGAGACCGGACCTTGCCAATGCAGAGGTGATCGATTTTGTCTTTGGCTGGTCGCCAGAAGGGGATGCCCCTCAAGCCAGCATTTGCGGGTCTCTTGGCTATACCTTCTGGTCGATCAACCGCGAGGCCTGGCCAGGCGATGTGCCGGGGCCGCTAGACCCGTTGGCCCGGATGAAACTCGGCAAATCCTATGTCTTGCGGTTGCGCAATGAATCGCCCAATGCGCATCCGATCCACCTGCACGGCGTCTCGTTTCAGCTGCTTCGATCCAACAAACGCAAACTCCCGCCGCTCGTCACAGACACGGCTCTGTTGCTTAAGGAAGAAACGATGGAGGTCGCGCTTGTCGCGGACAATCCCGGCGACTGGGCCTTTCATTGCCACGTGATCGAACACCAGAAAACCGGGCTTGCCGGCTTCTTGAGAATTGAAGACTAGATCAGAAAAGCATCAGACAGAAAACGAGACGCTTGGCACCGAACGCGCGGAGCGGTTGGCAGCCGCATAGCTTTCCAACTGGCTCGACCGGTCAAGCGCTGTTTGGGCATATGCCTGATGGGTAATCAGCAGGTGTGCCGTGCGCTCGGAATAAGCATGGGGCCTGGTTTCGACTGGAGTGGCAACAGCCGCTGGCGTAGCTTCTGTGCTGGTTGGAACAAATTCCGGCTGTGCGCGAGTTTCGCTATCGCCGGCTGAGGGAAGATCCGCAGCTGGACGCTGGCGGATTTTCGGTGGCCGGATGGCAATGATCGGCTGAACTTGCATTTGCATCTTCTCCGGTTTGGGCCAGTCCATGGCCAATCTGTTCGGAGGTCCGGGCTCTGTCCGGAACCAGGGTCACAATAGACCCTGTCCCGAAATGAAACTGTGTTTTCAGTCACAGTTTACCGTTCTGCTTGGATCCACTTGCATGCGCCCCAGAAACGAAAAAGGCCCGGAGCAACAGCTCCGGGCCAAGGTGTCCAGTGGTACGTCTGGAAACGTCAAACCTCACCGCTCCGTCTTCAGGACGTGACCGGCCCCCCGCTGGCGGGGAAGGGCAGCGGTCGCCCGGTAGGTGTTGACCCCGGTGAGGGGTTCTGTCTGCCTGCCGGACCTTGCCTGAAGCTCACCATCGCGGGTGGCGATCAAGTGAGCGAGAAAAATCGAATTCGGGCGATACCGGCCCGCAAAAGCATCCTGCTTGCGTTCAAGAACCGGCTCGAGCGGAACCGGCACATGCGCAGAAAAGGCCGTTCTGCGTTCACTTTCCGTCTCACCGACAGATGGACGCTTGCGCCTCACATTGGCACGGCCGGTTGATGTAACAGGGTTCACTCGCACGTTTTGACGCCTCATTGTGTCAGAATGGCACGCTTTCCGCGGCTCTCCCTCTGACCTCGCAACTCATGTGCCAGTTTAACGAGGCGTTAACCTTTTGTCCGCAGAAATCGGCCATTTCCGCTCTCAAAAAGTTAACAGCTTGATCAAATTTAGGACATTTCAGGCGAAAAACGGGGATTGTGGTGGAAACATCAATCCCGTCTTGAAACTTTGCGTTTCGATTTTCCGGTAGTGATTCCCAAGTTGGAAAACCTTGTGTTTCCCGAGTTCGCCCGGTCATGTTTCCAAGGTTGTGGCCAAAGCGTCCCGGTTGTTTAGCCCGAAAAACGCTCCCGGTAGGCCTGGGGACTGACGCCAAAGCGGCGCTGAAACGCCTGCCGTAAGGTTTCTTCCGTGCCGAATCCGCTGCGGCTTGCAGCTTGCGCAACCGGGCGATCCTGCTCAAGCAGCTGACGGGCCTGATCGAGCCGCAACTCTTCCAGTGTGCGCATCGGGCTGCGGCCAGTTTCCTTCTTGTAGTGACGGGACAGTGTGCGCGGGCTCATGACCGCCTGTTCGGCCATGTCATTCAGGGTAATTGGGTTCTGAAGGTTCTCGATCATCCAGGAATGCAGCTGATCGAAACGGCCACTGTCGTTTTGAAGTGTTAACGCGGCACTGAATTGGGATTGCCCGCCGGGACGTTTCAAAAACACGACCAACTGCCGGGCAACCTGTAGAGCCAGTTCCCGGCCGAGATCTTCTTGCACCAGAGCAAGGGCAAGATCTATTCCGGCCGTCACGCCCGCAGACGTCCAAATGCTGCCGTCCTGAACATAGATCGGATCGGCTTTCAGCCGGACTTCCGGAAACCTACGTTTGAATTCGGCGCAGCGTTGCCAATGCGTTGCGGCCTGTTTGCCATCCAGAAATCCGGCTGTCGCCAGCAGAAACGCACCGCTGCACACGGAAGCAATCCGCCGGGCATTCGCGGCCCGAGCGGTCAGCCAGCAGAGAATATCCGCGTCCTCACATAGGCGGTCGATCCCGTATCCGCCTGGAACCAGAAGCGTATCGATGGCGCTGACATCGTTCGGCAACGGACTTGCGAGAAGGGCAAGCCCGCTGGAACTCTTCACAGGAGAAGCCGTCGAAACCGTTTCGATCTCATAGGCAGCGGTTTTTCCGGCTGCGATCAACTGTTCATTGGCCGAGGCAAACACCTGCATTGGCCCGGTAATGTCCAGCACTTGGACGGCGTCATAAGCAAGAATTTCAATGCGGCGTGTCATTTGGCTTAATTCTTGGGGTAATTGTCCAGATCGCCAGATGGTGGGCTGCTATCACGGGCCTGTCAATATGGAGGTTCTCATGACCCTGTCTTTCGGAATTCTCATCTTTCCAAATGTTCAGTTGCTGGATGTTGCGGGACCAAACGATGCTTTTGCAGCCGTGCCGGGCGCGAAGGTTCATCTGATCTGGAAAAACTGTGACCCGGTCACAACGACCAGCGGTATGGAAATCCGGGCAAATACAACGTTTTCAGAGTGTCCGGACCTTGATGTCCTGTGCATTCCGGGCGGCGGCGGCGTCAATCCGTTGCTGCAGGACGAAGAGGTGCTCGGCTTTGTGCGCGGCGCGGCGGCAAACGCGCGATACATCACCTCCGTTTGCACCGGATCGCTGGTTCTTGGCCGGGCCGGGCTTTTGAAAGGCAAACGCGCGACAAGCCATTGGAACGCCGTCGACTTCCTGCCACAACTGGGCGCCGTCCCGGTCCGGGAACGGGTGGTGAAAGACGGCAACCTCTATACGGCCGGCGGTATCACCTCCGGAATTGATTTCGGACTGGAAATCCTTGCCGAGCTGCTCGGAGAAGAAGAGGCACGCACCGTCCAGCTCGCAATTGAATACGCCCCGGCCCCGCCATTTGCATCCGGCACTCCGGACGAAGCGGCACCCAATATCATTGCCGAGGCACGAAAGCGCATGGCGCACTCCCGCCAGGAGCGGCTGGACCTTCTTGGCGAACCGGCCTGACGGTTGTTTTAGCCTTTAAACACATACAATCTGTGCTTTTGCGGTCCCGGACCCGATCCGGGATCGGCAACCCTCCTGAATTGGTCCCGGCTCAAGGCCGGGACAGGGACGGACAACTGCTACGACCAAAAAACTCTCACCTCTCCTGCGAGCCGCTCCTGCGTCAGTCTGATTGGAAGAACGCGATCTGATTCGCGTAGCTTTTAGAGTATTGCTCGGGGTGAACAGCAGTATGTGTTCCCTGATCTGGTCAAAAACCGGCAGGCACCGGACAGTTCCTGCCGATTTTAACCAACGTCATCCCGACGTTGCGAAAGACACCTAAGTATCTGTATCCACTGGACAGATCGGTGCATTTTCGAACTCGACAATCCGAAAAAATACGTCGGCTCTCCGACGGTCAAGGAACACCGCAAACAATCGATCGCGAATTGTCTCCTGTCAGACTTGGGTAAGTCAGCTTCAAGTATGGTATCAGTGATATTTATGCGATGACGTAAGCGTGTTTGGCAGTTTGACTTTGGATCATTCGGATTGATGGAGATTGATATGACACCAAAACGGGCCGCACTGCGAATGGTGGCGATTGTTGCCGCTGCTTTGATAGCCACACCGGCCTTGGCCGCATCTTGTATTACCAGCAAGGGGCAATTTGGGGCCTACAAACAACAGCTGGCGCAACAGGCCGCCGCGTCAGGTGTCAAGAAACGCGGCCTTCAAGCGCTACAACAGGCAAAACTGTCCGGCATCACATGGCGGTTTGAATCAAATCCGGCGTCACAATCCAGTATGCGTTACCGCAGCCCTGAACAGTTCCTCAAGAGCCGCTTCTCGAGCGTGAACACGTTTGTTTCCGGTGCCAAACGCAAACTCAAACAAAACGCCAGACTGTTCCAGTCTATTGAGCAACGCTATGGCGTACCCGGATCGATCCTGGTGGCGATCTGGGGGTATGAAACCAACTGGGGCGGGTATACCGGCAACACGCCCATTGTCAGCGGCGCAGTTACGCTCGCGTCCTATTGCCGCCGTCATCCGCGCTTTGAAGACGATGCCATCGCCGCTCTTCAACTGGTCGACCGAGGCCTGATCACCGGCAACAGCCGCGGCGGACCGTCAGGTGAACTCGGGCATATGCAGTTTCTCGCAGGCAACTGGGTGCGCTTTGCCGTCGACGGTAATCGGGACGGCCGTTCAGATCCCAACAATGCAGCCGACGCGCTTGCGACAGCTGCAAATATGCTCCGCCGCAACGGTTGGCGGGCCGGACGGTCCTTCGCGGACGGGTCAGCCAATTTCCGGGTTCTTTCAACCTGGAACGACAGCGGCAACTACCAGCGCGCCATTGCCTATGCTGCCGGTTTGATCGACCAATAAGCCTGGTTCTGACGCATTAACCCTCAACAAATAAAACGGGCGCTTAAAAGCGCCCGTTTTTTTCATGTCCGATTAATGAGAACCGGAGCGCCCCTGAGCTCGCTCCGGATGCAGATATCTCAGTTTGTTACCAGGTTGCGCAGGACATAGTGCAGGATGCCGCCGGCCTTGATGTATTCCAGCTCGTCTTCGGTATCGACGCGGCACAGGCACTCAATGGTTTTGGTGGCGCCGTCCTCATAGGTCACTTCCACATCCATCATCTGACGCGGCTGGATGTCCGCTATGCCCTTGATGGTCACGCTTTCGTTGCCGGTGATGTTGTGCGACTGCCAGCTTTCTCCCTCTTTGAAGGTCAGCGGGATGACGCCCATTCCGACAAGGTTGGAACGGTGAATGCGCTCAAAGGACTGGGCGATGACGGCACGCACACCCAATAGCTTGGTGCCTTTCGCGGCCCAGTCGCGGGATGAACCGGTGCCGTATTCCTTGCCGGCGAACACCACCAGCGGACGGCCCGCTTCCTGGTATTCCATGCAGGCGTCGTAGATCCACTTTTGCTGACCGTCCTTCATGGTGACGCCGCCTTCGACGCCCGGAACCATCTGGTTCTTGATGCGGATATTGGCGAAGGTGCCGCGCATCATGACCTGATGGTTGCCCCGGCGCGAGCCATAGGAGTTGAAGTCCTTGCGGGCGACTTGATGCTCGGAAAGATACTGACCTGCCGGGCTGTTTTCCTTGATGGCACCGGCCGGTGAGATGTGGTCGGTGGTAATCGAATCCAGGAACAGCCCCATGACCGCCGCGTTCTCGATGTCCTCAAGCGGCTTCGGCTCCATGGTCATGCCTTCAAAATAAGGCGGGTTCTGCACATAGGTGGACCCGGCTGGCCAGCCATAAGTCATGCCGCCTTCGACCTTGATCGCCTGCCAGTGCTCGTCCCCCTTGAAGACGTCGGAGTAGCGTTCGCGGAACATCTCTTCGGTGATGGACGAACGGATCAATGCAGTAATCTCTTCTGTGGTCGGCCAAAGATCCTTGAGATAGACCGGGTTGCCGTCGCGGTCTTCACCGAGCGGGTCCTCAACCACATTGATGTGCATGGATCCGGCCAGTGCGTAGGCGACCACCAGCGGCGGCGAGGCCAGATAGTTGGCGCGCACATCCGGGTTCACCCGACCCTCGAAGTTGCGGTTGCCGGACAGAACAGAACAGGCGACCAGGTCATTGTCGTTGATGGTCTTGGAAATCGCCGGATCGAGTGGGCCGGAATTGCCAATACAGGTGGTGCAGCCATAGCCGGTCAGGTTGAAGCCGAGCGCATCCAGGTCCTTCTGGACATCGGCCTTTTCCAGATAGTCGGTGACCACTTGCGAGCCCGGGGCCAGCGAGGTTTTCACCCACGGCTTCACCTTGAGACCTTTTTCCAGCGCCTTTCGGGCAACCAGCCCGGCACCGATCAGAACAGATGGGTTGGAGGTATTGGTGCAAGAAGTGATCGCGGCAATCACTACGTCGCCCTCACCGAGATCGAAATCCTTTCCTTCAACTGCATAGCGCTGACCCGGCTTGTCCAGCACAGCCACATCACCGGCAGTTGCTGTCGCGCTCTTTATGTCTTTCAGCGCCTTGGCAAACTCCGGTGCGGCTTCAGACAAAGTTACCCGGTCTTGCGGACGCTTCGGGCCGGCAAGCGAAGGCACGACGGTAGAGATATCGAGCTCCAGGGTGTCCGTGAAGGCCGGTTCTTCCGAACCTTCCCGGAACATGCCTTGGGCTTTGGCGTATTCTTCCACCAGCGCGACGCGGTCCTTGTCGCGGCCGGTTGCTTCCAGATATTTCAGCGTGTCACTGTCCACGGGGAAGAAGCCGCAGGTCGCGCCGTATTCCGGCGCCATGTTGGCGATGGTCGCTGCATCTTCGAGGGACAAGTTGTCGAGGCCTGGACCATAGAATTCCACGAATTTACCGACCACGCCCTTGGCGCGCAGCATCTGTACTACGGTCAGAACCAGGTCGGTGGCGGTAATTCCCTCGTTCAGCTTACCGGTCAGCTTGAACCCGATGACTTCCGGGATCAGCATGGAGATCGGCTGGCCGAGCATGGCCGCTTCCGCCTCGATGCCGCCAACGCCCCAGCCAAGGACTGCAAGGCCGTTGACCATGGTGGTGTGGCTGTCCGTGCCGACCAGCGTGTCCGGATAGGCGATTTCCTCGCCGTTTTCCTGTTTGGTCCAAACGGTCTGAGCGAGATATTCAAGGTTCACCTGGTGGCAGATACCGGTGCCCGGTGGCACGGCGCGAAAATTGTCAAACGCGGATTGGCCCCAGCGCAGGAACTCGTAGCGTTCGCCGTTGCGCTCATATTCCAGTTCGACGTTTTTTTGGAACGCGTCGCCGGTCCCGAAGTAGTCGACCATCACCGAGTGGTCGATGACGAGATCCACCGGCACCTGCGGGTTCACCTTCTGCGGATCGCCGCCAAGCTTCACCGCTGCATCACGCATGGCGGCAAGATCGACCACGGCCGGAACGCCGGTAAAGTCCTGCATCAGGACCCGGGCCGGGCGGTAGGAAATCTCTTGCGTGGAGGTACGCGTCTTCAGCCACTCCGCGCAGGCCAGAATGTCGTCTTTCGTGACCGTGCGCCCGTCTTCAAAACGCAGCAGGTTTTCCAGAACAACCTTCAGTGAAAACGGTAGTTTGGAGACGCCCTCAAGGCCGTTCTTCTCGGCCTCTGGAATGGAGAAGTAGGTGTAGGTCTTGCCACCAGCGGTGAGGGTTTTCTTACACTTGAAACTGTCGAGGGACTGGGTCACGACGTGCGCTCTCCTTCGCATCCGTGGCAGCCTCGACGCGTTTTGCCGGCCGCCGGTCTACACATTTTGCAGGTACCCCGGAAAGAAAAGACACTTCATCCCAGAAGGTTCCGCAATGGACGCGAACAGAGCCTCTCCCCCATCCTTGTCCCAAAGAAACTTGCGAGAGTCCTATACAAAATTCCAAGCGATTTCACCAGAACAGGCGCAACACCCAGGGCAATAGACGGGTTCAAAAATGCATTATCTCCGCCCGGCAGACCCTTTTAGGAAACAGGACCTCATTTCCGATGGAGATGTATATTCATTATGGAATTACAAGGGCTTCTACACCGCAAAGGCATTTGTAGTATCTATCGGCAG
Organism: Roseibium sp.; assembly: GCF_965276855.1. Taxonomy (GTDB): domain Bacteria; phylum Pseudomonadota; class Alphaproteobacteria; order Rhizobiales; family Stappiaceae; genus Roseibium. The sequence continues at coordinate 2,825,468 of NZ_OZ255700.1, read as the reverse complement.
ACACCGGTGACTTAACCTGTGGAAGCACCACTCAATCCACGTCGTCATCGTCAGACATGTAGGCATCCCAAAGATCCGGACGCCGTTCGCGGGTCAAGCGCTCAGCTTCGGCGAGACGCCATTCGTGGATTTTCTTGTGATTGCCGGAGGTCAGGACATCCGGGATGGTCAGGCCCTCGAACTCCGCCGGGCGTGTGTAGTGAGGATGCTCCAGAAGACCGGTTTCGAAGCTTTCCGTATCCGCGCTTTCCATGTTGCCCATCACACCCGGGATCAGGCGAACGATCGCATCCAGCATTGTGATAGCACCGATCTCTCCTCCCGACAGAATGTAATCCCCGATTGAGATTTCCTCCAGGTTCCGCGTATCGATGACACGCTGATCAATGCCCTCAAACCGGCCGCAGACGATGATCGCCCCGGGGCCCTCCGCGAGCTCGTGAGCGCGGTCTTGCGTCAGCGGCTTGCCGCGCGGGCTCATCAGGATGCGGGGGCGGGGATCTTCGGCGGGAGCTGCGGCGTCAATCGCCTTGGCCAGAATGTCCGCCCGGAGAACCATGCCGGCGCCGCCGCCTGCCGGTGTATCATCGACCGACCGGTGCTTGTCCGTTGCAAAATCGCGGATCTGGCTGATTTCAAGATCCCACAGCCCCTTCTCCAACGCACGGCCGGACAGGCTCTGCCCGAGAGGCCCTGGAAACATGTCAGGGTAAAGCGTCAGAATGGTTGCCTTGAAGGCCATTGGAGCACCGCCTGTTTGCCGCAGTGGGTCAAGTTTGCACCGGACCAGCCTTAACGATCGATTTACCAAGTAAATTAGTAATTCTGTTGCTGTTTGCCCGTTTTAGGAGTTTGAAAGCTCTGATTAATCGTCCTTGTGCTAAGTGACAAGGAGATAACAATCAGGTGGTCTGTCGTGCGCCGTTTTCCGAGGATAAAATTCAAGCTTCCAGACATCTTTCTTCTTCGGGAAGACCCGCATTTCATTGAGTTGTCTGTGGGCCGTGTCCTGCCGCTTGCTGCGCTTGTAACCTTCGGCGTTCTGGTCGGGTTGGTGTTCCAGACCGGCGTCGATCACCCCTATGACAAAATCCTGCATATCGCGTTTTTCGCGCTTCTGACGCTCTCAATCCACGCCTTGTTTTGCTGCCGGCTGCGGATCTCGGCTTTCATCGCAATGAGCCTTGGCATCTTGGGCGAAATCGTTCAAGGCATGCTGCCGCATCACCAAATGTCGGTGCCGGACATCGTTGCAAACGCAATCGGCGTCTCACTCGTGGTCGCTCTGATCGCGCTGGTCCGCTCAGAAACCAGACAGGCCTTGAGTGACGAAACCGATGACATTGATCTTGGGGAAATGGGTTTGAAACCCGTACCGACCCGTTATTTGTCCGGGGAATCGGTCGACGAGCCCGGATCCGGTTTTTCGTCCGACAAATAGTCTTCCGGAAGATCGGCAACCACAAAGCCGTTTTCCAGATTGATCTGCGGAACGAATTCCTTGGTAAAGGGGATGTAGAAAGTCTTGCCACGCTTCGGGCGGATCTCCAGGAGATCGCCTGCGCCAAAGTCCTGGACCGCCACGATCTTGCCGAGCGGTTCACCTTGCGGGTCCTTCACGTCCAACCCGTTCAGGTCGGAATAGTAGAACTCGTCTTCGTCTGTCTCAGGCAGCTGGTCCCGGTCGATATAAAGCTCGGTGCCGTTAAGCTCCTCTGCCCTGTTGCGGTCTGTCACTTCCTTGAATTTCGTGACGACAACCGTCTTCTGCACCCGCGCACTAACCACTTCGAAGGACTGTTTGCCGTCCTTGGTCGTCAGCACACCGTAGTCGGTGAAGGAAAGCGGGTCATCGCCAAACGGCTTGACCCGCACTTCCCCGCGAACGCCATGCGCCGCGCCGATTTTGGCCATCAGTACCTTTTGTGTCTCTCTTGAGCTCATCTCAAAAGGCCCTCAAGCCGGATATCCACGCGGCGCAGTTGGTCTTATTCAGCAGCAGCTTCTTCAGAAGCGGCAGCTGCAGCAGCAGCGGCTTCTTCTTCAGCAGCCTTCTTCTCGTCGAGACGCTCTTGCGCCTTACGGCCGAGCTGGGCTTTCTTCGGGTTGTTGCGCGGCTCACGCTTCAGGAGACCGGCAGCGTCGAGGAAGCGGTGTACGCGGTCGGTCGGCTGTGCGCCGTTGCCGAGCCAGTACTGGATCCGCTCAACGTTCAGCTGAACGCGCTCGTCGGAATCCTTCGGCAGCATCGGGTTGTAGGAACCGACTTTTTCGATGAAACGGCCATCACGCGGAGCGCGGATGTCAGCAACAACGATGCGGTAGTACGGGCGTTTCTTGGAACCGCCACGTGCAAGGCGAATTTTCGTAGCCATTTTATGTCTCCAGTATGTTTCAGTTGCCGGCTTCAGCGGCAATGGCTTCATGGTGCCGGATCACTTCGCGAACGATGAAGTTCAGAAATTTCTCGGCAAAGTCAGGATCGAGATTGGCGTCGGCTGCGAGTGTCCGCAGCCGCTCGATCTGAATTTTCTCCCGCGCCGGATCAGCCGGCGGCAGGTCGTTTGTGGCTTTCAAGACACCAACCTTCTGGGTGCACTTGAAACGCTCTGCGAGCATGTGAATGAGCGCTGCGTCGATGTTGTCGATCGAACCGCGCAAGGACTTCAGCTCATCAAGAGCCGCGCTTTGTCCCAGTTGGGTTTCAGCCTGGCTCATCGTTTCTTACCCTTCCCCATGCCGGGAAGACCCGGCATTTTCGGACCGCCAAGGCCTGGCAAACCCGGCATTCCTGGCGGCAGGCCCGGACCACCGAGACCCGGCATTCCGCCCGGCAATCCTTTTGGCAGATCCATGCCGCTTGGCATCTGGCCGGACTTGGCCATTTCTTCCAGCTGCTTCGGATCGACATCCGGCATGCCGCCGCCCATGCCGCCCATCAGCTTGCCGAGCATACCTTTGCCCTTGCCCATCTTTTTCATCATGTCCGCCATCTGGCGGTGCATTTTCAAAAGCTTGTTGACCTCGGCCACCTCAACCCCGGAACCGCCGGCGATGCGCTTCTTCCGGCTCGCTTTCAGGAGATCGGGCTTCTTGCGCTCGGTCGGGGTCATCGACTGGATGATCGCAATCTGGCGCTTGAACATCTTGTCGTCGAGACCGGCGGCGTCGATCTGCTTTTTCATTTTGCCGACGCCCGGCAGCATGCCCATCATACCGGACATTCCGCCCAGCTTTTCCATCTGTTTGAGCTGCTCGGCGAGATCTTCCAGGTCGAAGTGACCCTTCTGCATCTTCTTCGCCATCTTTGCGGCCTGTTCCGCATCAATGGCTTCGGCCGCTTTCTCAACGAGCGAGACAATGTCGCCCATGCCGAGAATCCGGTCGGCGATCCGTTTCGGGTAAAAGTCTTCCAGTGCGTCGGACTTTTCACCCGTACCGATCAGCTTGACCGGCTTTCCGGTGACCGCCTGCATGGAAAGTGCAGCCCCGCCGCGCCCGTCACCGTCCATACGGGTCAGAGCAATACCGGTGATGCCAACGCGCTCGTCAAAGCTTTGCGCCAGATTGACGGCGTCCTGACCGGTCAAACTGTCGGCAACAAGAATGATTTCATGCGGGTTGGCGGCGGCCTTGACCTCGGCCATTTCCACCATCAACGGTTCGTCGATGTGGATACGGCCCGCAGTATCGAGCAGAACCACATCATACCCGCCTAGTTTGGCCGCGGACATGGCACGGTTGGCAATCTCGACCGGGCCCTGGCCTTCGATGATCGGCAGGGTGTCAACGTCGTTCTGTTCACCCAACACCTTCAGCTGCTCTTGCGCGGCCGGACGGCGGGTGTCGAGCGAAGCCATCAGCACCTTGCGCTTGTCACGCTGGGTGAAACGGCGGGCAATCTTGGCCGTGGTGGTGGTCTTACCGGAGCCTTGCAGACCGACCATCATGATCGCGACCGGAGCCGGTGCGTTCAGGTCGATCGGCTGACCTTCTTCGCCGAGCATCTCGACAAGCTGGTCGTGAACGATCTTCACCACCATCTGGCCCGGGGTGACGGATTTGACGACCTCTGCGCCAACGGCACGATGACGGACCTTGTCGGTGAAAGAGCGAACGATCGGCAGGGCGACGTCGGCCTCGATCAGCGCGCGGCGGATTTCGCGCAGCGCTTCGTTGACGTCGTTTTCCGACAGCGCACCACGGCCGGTGAGCTTGTCGAAAATACCGCTTAGTCGATCGGACAGGCTTTCAAACATCAAAGGGTCCTTGGCTCAATTCGTTTCGGGAAATCTCCCGAACCATATGGGGAACCGGCCCTCAAATCCAACCAATTGACCTGCGCAAAGCAGTTTGGCACCCGAGGGCGCATCGCGCTGTCGGGTGTGAACCTCCGGGATCTCTTTACACCTTTGCGGGTCCCGGTCGGCGGATTGAAATGTCAGTCACTCATATGGAGTTCGCGGGCTTATGCCGGAAAGAGAAAGGAGAGTCAAGGAAGGCTGCGGATTTCTGGTCTTTATCAGCGCCAGACACCGTCTGCCTTTACGGCATCAAGCTGCTCTGGACAAAGAAACCCCACGCAACACACCGCCCCATGGCTCCAAAACAACAAAACGGCTCCTGGATCACTCCAGAAGCCGCCTTGCGAAACGGGGCTTGAGAGCTGCTTATTCGGCAGCGGTCTCTGCAGCAGCTGCTTCTGCTTCGGCCTTTTTGGCTTCAGCCTTGGCTGCCTTTGCAGCAGCAGCTTCCGCGCGGGCGTCTTCGTTGAGACGCTTGGAGCGGGCGTTGGTGTTCTCTGTGATACGAGCAGACTTACCGCGACGGTCGCGCAGGTAGTAGAGCTTCGCACGGCGGACTTTACCGCGGCGGACAACCTCTACGCCTTCCAGCATCGGAGAGTAAATCGGGAACACACGCTCAACGCCTTCGCCGTAGGAAATCTTGCGGACGGTGAAGCTTTCGTTGATGCCGCCACCGGAACGCGCAATGCATACGCCTTCATAAGCCTGTGTACGGGTCCGGTTGCCTTCGGTGACCTTCACCAGAACGCGGACGGTGTCGCCCGGAGAAAATTCAGGAAGCTTACGCTGAGCTTCGATTTTCGCCATTTCTTCAGCGTTCAGCTGCTCGATGATATTCATGGCATGTTTCCCTTTTCAATTACAAAGCGGTCAGAGCGTCCTTGGGATCTAAGGTGCCAAGAACGGGTTCACCAGCTTTGGGCCATGTTGCATATCCGCCGGATTTTTATGGAGTTCGGTGCCCGGTAAAAGCATCGACCAGAACACAAGGCTTCCTGCCGGAAGACAAGCATTCATCCAACTTGGGCGGGCGTATACAGGATTTTCGGGCCGTTGTCATGCGGATTCTTGCCGTTTGTCTCAGAGGCAGGCCGCAGAGGTCTGCGGCCTGGCATTATTTGGCAAAGTCAGTTCACTGATACAATTTGTTCTGAGATTTCCTAAAACACAGAAAGAGCCGATTAGGCCGATTACAGCAGCAAGTTACTCGAACACCGGCGGCATTCCGCAGCGCCTCACAATTAAACGCTTGGAGCGTATTTACAGGAAATTCTATCTATGGTGCATTTGCACTATGATTTTGTTTAATTGATCTGTTTTTTATATTCAGGGGGATGCGGAATTATGGCAACCAATCTGGATACGTTATTAAGCAGGCTTTATTCTGCATCGCTTTTGGATGGCGGGCTAACTGGGGTCTTGTCAGACCTTGGAGCAGCCTATCCAGATCTGCCTCTATCTTATCAAGCACAATGTGTATTCCGGAATTCTCTCTATGAAGGCGCAGTCTTTAATTACGGCCCAAATGCACTGGAAGAAATCAGCGCAGCGGAGTCGCCAAACCCGTTCCCTCCGATAGCGCTAAAATGCTCGCTTAATCGTGTTGCTGTGACCAGCGACCACATACCTCCGGACGACATCGAACGGAGCGATTTCTTTGATGAGCACTTGAGGAAGCACGGTGAAATAAACCGGGCCTTAGGTATCATTCTTCATCGTCAAGGTCAGGATTCTGCCTTTATCGCAGCCAACTTGCCAAAACGCCTGAAACAACGGGAAGAAGATCATATCTTGCGGCTGTTTGAGACGCTCCGGCCACATCTGCAAGGGGCCTTCCGGCTTCTCATGGAGGTCAAACAAAGGGAAGTAAAGCTTCAGACTGGCGGTTTCTGGTTGGAGCAGATCCCGACCGCAGCCTTTGCCGTTACCCCGGACTACAAGGTTCTTCAAATGAACAGCCATGCGAACAAAATGACCAAGGCCGCACGCCACCTCCAACTCGACCGGTCCGTTCGGCTGTGTACCGTAAACCGTTCGGCGCAACGCGTGCTTGAAGCAAGTTTGCACAAGGCGCACGACGTGCAAAGGCCTATAGGGCCGATTAGCCTGACATCCGGCAAACAAGGCGGTCCACTCCTGTTTGTGATTCCGGTTCGGTTCCAGGATCAGATGCACCCGTCTCTTGCGCCCTTTCTGAGGCACTCCATGCCACTTCTGGTGACAGTTTTTGACCCGTCCGATACACCGCTTTCGTCAAACAAAGCTTTAAAAATGGCCTTTGGAATTACCGACGGTGAGAGCCGGCTTTTGCAGGAATTGATCCGCGGCGGGTCGCTACGCGATGCTGCAAACCGGCTGGAGATTTCCTATCACACTGCCCGCAATCAGCTGGCCAGCACCACTTCAAAGACCGGAACCCGGTCACAAACAGAAATCGTTCGCCGCGCAAGCGAGCTGTTGTCACGCATGTCCACACCAACAGTCCTGAATAGCTTTTCTAAGCTGGCCTCAGAAAAGAACGGCCCAAACTAACGCAGGGTCAAAGGGCACGCACAGCTTTTCAAAAAGCTGCTTGACTCTCTGGCCGTTCTCCGGAATCAATAAGAACAAATAGAGAACAAAAACCAGCGTGATTGGAATCAACGTGCACAATGTCCGCCGCATCCGAACATAGCACATCTCTTGCCGAGCTGCGTCGCCGCATTGCGGATCTTGAGGGTCGCCTCCCCTTTAAGACGCAGTTTGGTCCGGCCCCTGCGACCGCCGCCAACCCGCAGGGGCCGGACAGTTTTTTGAAAGACCGTCCGGCGGACGGCAAGACGCAGGCTGAGGGCTTCGAAGCTAAGCCGCCCGGAAAGGACGGATCAGACGATCTCGCCGCACGGTGCCCCTTGGGCCTGGAGACACTCGATCGGCTGTTTCAACCCGGCAGCAGCTTGTCGGGCAGCGGACTGAAACTGGGGGCCTTGCATGAGGTGGTCAGCTCCGAAAGCCGCAATGCCGGGGCACTCAGTGGCTTCGGCCTTGCGCTTCTTGCACGGCTTCTGGCCATAAGGTCCGGGCCGGTTCTGATGGTCCAGGATATCCGGGCCACTCAGGAATCCGGCCGGTTTCACGGCGCAGGGCTGCTGGACTTCGGCATTGATCCGGCCCGGTTGATCGTGGTGCGGGCGAAAAAGCTGGAAGACGTTCTGTGGTGCCTTGAGGAAGGCGCGTCCTGCAGGGCCCTTGCCGCCGTTGCCGGCGAAATCCAGGGCGGGGAGCGTCTCGTGGATCTCACGGCAAGCCGCCGAATTTCCCTGCGGGCCAGCCGCAGCACGGTCCCGGTCATCTTGCTCCGTCATGGAGCAGCACAGGAACCGACCGCAGCCGTCACCCGCTGGCAGATTTCTCCGGCCGCCTCAAAGGCTCCGGAGTTCTTGAAAAAAGCACCCCATGCGGGCCTGGGAGCGCCAGCATGGCACATCGACCTGACGCGGAACCGGGAGGGCCGTCCCGGCCGCCTGACCGTGGAGTGGGACCATGCGAGACAAACATTTGCCGCACCAGCGCATCCTCTCGCTCTGGATCGCGGATCTTCCCTGCGACCGGATCCTGCGCCGGCTGCGGGTCAGCTCCACACCCTCCGCCCGGCAGGCTGAACCGCCGCTCGCCGTTTTGGAAAAAATCCGGGGCGCCCGCCGGATTGTCTCCTTGAATGAAACCGCAAGGGCCTGCGGCTTGCGTCTCGGCGAGGCGGAAGCCGATGCTCGGGCCCGGGTCCCGCATCTTTTGTGTGAAGACGCCGATCCGGAAAAAGATGCTGCCTTGCTGGGCGCTGTCGCGGATTGGTGCGCCCGCTACACGCCTTTGGTGGCGCTCGACGGCAAGGACGGGCTGTTTCTCGACATCACGGGCTGCGCGCACCTCTTCAACGGAGAAGAGGCCCTTTTGAAAGATGCCTTGGAACGGCTTCACCGGCAGGGGTTTTGCGTTGCCGGTGCGATCGCTGGAACCGCAGGGGTGGCCTGGGCGCTTGCCCGCTTCGGTTCCGGCGGTGTCTTGGCGGACAGCCAAGAACGGCAAGCCCTCGCCCCCTTGCCCCTTGCAGCTCTTCGGGTGCCTCCTGAAGCTGTCTCCGGCCTGAACCAGGTTGGATTGAAAACCATTGGTCAGCTGTATGACCGGCCGCGTGCACCGCTCACAAACCGCTTTGGCGCAGACCTCATCCTCCGGCTTGATCAGGCACTTGGGCTTCAGGGGGAGGCAATCTCTCCCCGGTTCGAAGCTCCGCTGATTTCCGCAGAGCGGCGGTTCTTCGATCCCATCTCACAGTTGGAGGACGTCAAGGCGGTCGCGCTCTCCCTGGCTGGTCAGGCCGCCAAGGCGCTGGAACGCAGGGTCGAAGGCGGCCGCGTCTTTGAATTGAGCTTGTTCCGGGTCGATGGCGCGGTTCAAAAATTCCGCGTCGGCACCAGCAGCCCACTGCGCGACCCCAAACGTGTTCTCCGGCTGTTTGCCGAAAAACTGAAGGCTGATGAAGGGGCAATCGATGCCGGCTTTGGCTACGACCTTGTCCGCCTGGACGTTTTGGTCGCCGACAAGGTCCCGGCCGTTCAATCGGCGCTCACAGCACACGGTGCAGTAGAAGCCGATGCCAGCCTGGACGATCTGGTGGACCGGTTGGGTGCCCGCTTGGGCCCTGAGCGTATCACTCGGCTTTTGCCGGTCGACCGGCATCTGCCGGAGAGCCAGACCGGGTATGTACCGGCAGCCTTCGCCCAACAAGACGCGCTCATCTGGTCCGGATTTTCAAAAAGCGTAGCCGCTCCCGATCTTCACCGCGCGCACCCCTCATCCAGTCCTCAACTCGGGTTTGCTGAAGACACCCGTCCGGCTGGCGGGACAGAGACCTCCAGCTGGCAGGAAGGCCTGATGACACGTCCCTTGCGGCTGATCGAACCGGCAGAAGAAGTCGAGGCCCTGGCCATGGTTCCGGACGGGCCACCGTTAAGGTTCCGCTGGCGCCGCAGCATCTACCAGGTCGTCCGCTCTGAAGGTCCGGAACGCATTGCTCCGCCCTGGTGGATTGGCGCGAACGACCGGCCCTCAGAGGCCAAGGAGGGCGTGACCCGGGATTATTTCCGCATTGAAGACACCGAAGGTCGGCGGTTTTGGCTCTACCGGGAAGGTCTTTATGAGCGCGAGACCAGCCGCCCGCGCTGGTATCTGCAGGGTCTGTTCGCATGACATGGCGCCCTTCAATCACGGAGCCGCCCGCTTACGCGGAGCTGTGCGCTGCGACCAATTTTTCCTTTCTTCATGGCGCTTCCCATCCGGAAGAACTGGCGCTTCAAGGCGCACACTTGCAACTGGCCGCCCTTGGCATTTGTGACCGCAATTCCATGGCCGGTGTGGTCCGGGCGCATATGGCAGCAAAAGAGACCGGATTGAAGTTCGTGCCCGGTTGCCGTCTGGCGTTTCTCGACGGCACGCCGGATCTTCTTTACTGGCCGAAAGACCGTGAGGCCTATGGCACGTTGACCCGGCTTCTGACCATCGGCAACCGGCGGGCGGAAAAGGGTGCCTGTCATCTGACCCTGGATGATGTGAACCTGCTCTGCCCGGGCTCTCCAACCGCACTGATCCTGCCGTCGGGCCTGCCGGATCCAGATCCGGTCCTGAAGGTGCTGGAACAGCTGAAAATCCACTTTGAAGGCACGCTCCGGCTTGCCGTCGCCCTCCACCGCAAGGCGGAAGACCGGCGGCGGCTCGCTCTTGCCCGTAACATCATGCAAACGGCGGATGTGCCGATGCTCGCCATCAACGATACGCTCTACCATGCGCCGGACCGGCGCCCCTTGCAGGATGTTCTAACCTGCATCCGCCTGCATGAGCGGCTGGAGAGTGCCGGCCGCCAACTGCAGCAAAATGCCGAACGTCATTTGAAGCCGGCAGAAGAAATCCTGCGGCTTTTTGAAAACGATCCGGCGCCTTTGCATGAAAGCCTGAAGATCCTTCAAGAGGTCCGGTTCTCGCTGGATGACCTTCGCTATGAGTACCCTGAAGAACCGGCCGGGGAGAGTGCCTGCCCGCAGGCCGAACTGGAGCGGCTGACCTTGGAAGGTGCTAAACGGCGCTACCCGGAAGGCGTTCCGGACAAGATCCGAGCAACCATTGATCATGAACTGAAACTGGTCGCGGACCTCGACTACGCGCCGTATTTTTTGACCGTTTACGACATTGTCCGGTTTGCCCGCACACGCGGCATCCTGTGCCAGGGTCGGGGATCAGCCGCCAACTCCGTAGTCTGCTTCTGCCTTGGCATCACCGAGGTTGACCCAACCAGGGCAGATCTCCTGTTTGAGCGTTTCATCTCACCCGAACGGCGCGAGCCGCCGGACATTGATGTCGACTTCGAACACGAGCGGCGGGAAGAGGTCATCCAGTACATTTATGCCAAATACGGCCGCGAACGCGCCGGGCTTGCGGCCACTGTCATCACCTATAGGTCCCGCTCCGCCCTTCGGGAAGTCGGCAAGGTGTTCGGCCTTTCCGAAGACGCGATAGCGTCCCTTGCAGGGACGGTCTGGGGGCGTGCGTCGGCCGGAACCGAAGAGGACCAAGTGCGCGAGGCCGGGCTGGATCCGTCAGATCCCTTAATCACACAAATGCTGGAACTGGCCCGCACGCTGATCGGTTTTCCCCGGCACCTGTCCCAGCATGTTGGCGGCTTTGTCATCACCCGTGGCCGGCTCGACGAGGTCATTCCGATCCAGAACGCGGCCATGGAAGACCGCACCGTGGTGGAATGGGACAAGGATGATCTGGATGCCCTCGGGATCCTGAAAATCGACATCCTTGCACTTGGCATGCTGACCGCAATCCGTAAGGCCCTCACCATGCTGTCGGAAAACTATGGCCAGGATCTCACCATCTCCACCATCCCGGCTGAGGAGGCACCCGTCTATGACATGTTGTGCCGGGCCGATTCCGTCGGCGTTTTCCAGGTGGAAAGCCGGGCCCAGATGACCATGCTGCCGAGGCTCAGACCAAGGGCGTTCTACGATCTCGTCATCGAGGTTGCCATCGTCCGACCCGGCCCAATCCAGGGCGACATGGTCCACCCTTACCTGCGCCGCCGTCAGGGCAAGGAGCGTGTCAGTTACCCGAGCAAGGAGCTGGAAGCCGTCCTCGGCAAGACCATGGGTGTGCCGCTGTTTCAGGAACAGGCGATGAAGATCGCCATTGTAGCCGCCGGGTTCACACCCGGCGAAGCCGACAAGCTGCGCCGCGCCATGGCGACCTTCCGAAGGGTCGGCACGATCGGCACGTTCCAAACCAAGATGATCGAGGGCATGGCAAAAAACGGCTACGACCGGGACTTTGCCGAACGCTGCTTCCGCCAGATTGAGGGCTTTGGCGAATACGGGTTTCCCGAAAGCCATGCAGCAAGTTTTGCGCTGCTCGTTTATGCCTCGTCCTGGATCAAGGCCTATTACCCGGATGTCTTTTGCGCCGCGCTTTTGAATTCCCAGCCCATGGGGTTTTATGCCCCCGGACAACTGGTCCGCGATGCGCGCGAACATGGTGTGGATGTCCGCGAGGTTGATATCAACCTGTCAGACTGGGACGCAAAACTGGAACCTGGCTGGCAGGCAGCCCGGCATCTCCACCCCCGTCACCGGGAGATGAAGGAGATCGTGCGTACCAATCATGCGATCCGGCTCGGTTTCCGGACAGTCAAAGGCCTTAAACAGGACGATATGGACAAGCTGATCGAACACCGCGGTGATGGCTATGACAGCATCCGGGATCTCTGGCTGAGATCCGGCCTCAGCCGCCCGGTGATCCTGCGCCTTGCCGAGGCCGATGCGTTCCGCTCACTCGGTCTTGACCGGCGCGCGGCGGTCTGGGCGGCGCAAGGTCTGGAAGCTGGCAATCAGCGCGACCGGCTGCCGCTGTTTGATGTTGCCGATTTTGGAGACTTGCGGCCAGAACCGGACGCAGACCTGCCGCCGATGTTGCCGGGCGCCCATGTCATGGCCGACTACCAAAGCCTGAGCCTGTCCTTGAAAGCCCATCCGGTTGCTTTTGCCCGGCCTGCGCTCGCTGGTCAGCGCGTTGTTCCGTGCATGAACCTGCCGGATGTCCGCCAGGGCCGCCAAATTTCCGTGGCCGGACTGGTGCTGGTCCGCCAACGGCCCGGCTCGGCCAAGGGCGTCATTTTTCTCACGCTGGAGGACGAAGGAGGCATCGCCAACATTATTGTTTGGCCGAAGGTGTTTGAAAAATACCGGCCATTGGTAATGGGAGCGCGCTTCTTGAAGGTTTCAGGGCGCGTCCAGAATGAAGCCGGGGTCATTCACGTGGTGGCAGATCATGTCGAGGACGTCACCGCGCTGCTGTCCGATCTGTCCGACAAGTCCCTGGACGATGCCGGCCTTGCCCGCGCGGATGAGGTCAAACGCCCCGTGATTGAATTGACCGAAAAGATCAAGCCGGCCAGCCGCCTGGTCCAGCTGATCCGCGATGTTCCGGAACTTCGAAAGGATGTCGCACAGATCAAACCGCACAAGGCCGCCGCCCTTGAGCGGCAAACAGTGAAAGCTCTGCCCGGCGGGCGGAATTTTCACTAGATCAGGCTGGTTCCTTTTTGATCGAAGGCTTGCCGCGAAATCCTGCGATCCGCTCACTAATCGACTGGAAGACAACATAAAGAACCGGGATCATCAAAAGCCCGAGGGTGCTGTCGATGATCATCCCCACGAACACGGGAAAGCCGATCGACACACGCCCGGCAGCTCCTGCGCCGCTTGCCAGAACCAGCGGGAGAACACCAAGAATGAAACATAACCCTGTCATGGTCACAGGCCGGAACCGCATGTGAGCTCCCTGAATCGCAGCCTCTTGAATGCTGTGCCCCTCTTCCCGAAGGTTCTTGGCGAACTCAACCACCATGATTGCCTTCTTCGCGGCCAACCCGATCAGCAACACCATGCCGATCTGGGCGTAGATGTTGTTGTTCAGGTTCGGGATAAATTGCAGCGGGATCAATGCGCCGAACACTGCAAACACGGTCGATGCCATGACAGACAGAGGCAACACCCAGCTTTCATATTGGGCGACCAAGCAGAGATAGGCGAAAATCACCGCCAGGATCAGGATATAGGTGACCAAACCACCGGCATCGACCTCCTGAAGCGTGATGTCCGTCCAGTCAAAACCATAGCCTTCCGGCAAGGATGTTTGGGCGACCTCTGCGAATTTCTGAATGCCAGTGCCGGAACTGAAGCCCGGTTGGAGCTGGGCGTTGATCGAAGCCGATGTAAAAAGATTGTATCGGTAGATCGTCTGGGCGCCCAACACCGGTTCCGCCGTGATGAAGGTCCGCAGCGGCAACGCTTCACCGGCCGCATTCTTTACGTAAATGCCCCGGACCTGGCTGGTAGTCTGCCGGAACTGCGCATCAGCCGACATCACCACCCAGTAGACGCGGCCGTCCTTGACGAAATTGTTCACATAAAGAGAACCAAAGCTCGCCTGCAGCGCCGTAAAGATGTCGCTGACCTTGACCTGCAGGGCTTCGGCGCGATCGCGGTCGATCGTCAAACTGTATTGGGGGGCCGTGGCCGAAAAGCTGCTGAAGGCCGACTGGAATTCCGGCTCCTTCATCAGCGCCGACAGGAATGCTGTTTTGACAGCGTCGAAATCCTCAATGTTGTTGGCCTTGTAATCCAAGAGCTGCGCCGACAAGCCGCCGCTTGACCCAACGCCCTGGATCGTCGGCAATGGGAACACAAAGGACGTTGCTTCCGGGATCGCGGCCAGGGACCGGTTCAAGGACATCATGATGGCCCACCATTGGGTGTCGCGCGTCTTGCGTTGATCCCAAGGGTCCAGCAACAACACCAGAATTCCAACGTTCGACCTGTTGCCGGCGAGCAAACTGAACCCGGCGACAGACGTAATGGCTCCTACGCCCGGGTGCTTTTGAACCTGTGCGCTGATGTTTTGCACCACCTCTTGGGTCCGCTGGAGCGAGGCACCATCGGGCAGTTCAATGCTAACAAACAACACGCCATTGTCTTCCGGGGGAATGAAGCCGGTCGGCGTGGTTTCAAACATGTAGATCGTGGCAGCGACAACGCCCGCGAACACAGCCAAAGAGACAGGAATAAACCGGAGCATGAGCCGGACAATGGCAACGTAGCCATCCCGAAGCTTGTCGATCAGCATCGGGATTAGGCGGAAAAGACCTTTCGGATGCCCGGTCCGGCGCGACAGGAACAGCGAACAGAGCACCGGGCCAAGCGTCAGTGCATTGATGGCAGACAGCGCGAAGGCAAATGTGATCGTCAAAGCGAACTGGAGATAGATCTCGCCCGTGATTCCGGGAAAGAAGCACACCGGGACAAACACCGCCGCCAGAACGAATGTGGTCGCGATGATCGGCCGCGTCACCTGGCTCATCGCTTTCAACGTGGCTTCGCGCGGCTCAAGTCCATCCTCTTCCATGATCCGTTCGGTGTTTTCGATGATAACAATCGCATCATCGACCACCAGCGTGATCGCAAGCACGATGGCAAAGAGCGTGATCATGTTGGCGCTGAACCCGATCACATAGATGAGCGCCATGGTCCCAAGCAGGGAGACAGGAATTGCGATCGCCGGGATCAAGGTTGCCCGGATACTGAGGAGAAAGAAAAAGGTGACCGAGATGACCAGGGCCGCCGTTATCGCCAGGGTCGATGCGATCTCTTCGATTGATTTTCGAACCGCAGTGGTCACGTCATAGGCAAGGACATATTCCATGTCCTCGGGGAACTGTTTTGAAAGCTCCTCCATCTGGGAGCGGACGGCGTCCGCAACATCCAGGGCGTTTGCTCCGCTTTCCTCGAAAATCGCAATGATCGCAGACGGTTCGCCGTTGTAGAACGATGTCGCCGCATAACTCTCAGCGCCAAGCTCCACCCGCGCGATGTCTTTTAGCCGGATGAAAGAACCATCATCCTGCGCTCCGAGGATGATTTGCTCAAACTGCTCTGCAGTCTCCAGCAGCCCTTGAGCGTCTAATGTGAATTGAAAAGACGTCTGCGCGTCGCTGAAAGGTGGGGCGCCAATCTGACCTGCGGCAGCTTCGACATTTTGCGCCTCGATGGCCGAGGAGACATCCGACGCGGACAAATTCAGTGCCGCCATTTTTTCCGGGTTCAGCCACACCCGCATGCTGTAGTTCAACGGCCCAAACTGATTGACCAGCCCGACACCATCAATCCGGCTGAGCGGATCCTGAATGAAATCAGCTGCATAGTTGCTCAAATAGAGCTGACTGAACGTCCTGTTCGGTGACAGCAGATTGATCACCTGCAGCATGTCGCTGTTCTGCTTCGACGTGGAAATGCCGAGCTTTGTGACGGCTTCGGGCAGCAGAGGCGTGGCGAGCGCCACCCGGTTCTGGACATTGACCGCGGCAATGTCGGGGTCCGTGCCGATTTCGAACGTGACGGTCAGCTGATAGGTGCCTTCACTGGACGATTGGGACGACATGTAAATCATCCCGTCGACACCATTCACCTGTTCCTCGATCGGTGTTGCGACGGCATTTTGAATGAGGGCTGCGTTGGCGCCCGGGAAACTCGCAGTCACCTGAATTTGCGGTGGCGCAATGTTTGGAAACTGGGCGATTGGCACAAACCGGATGGCGAGTGCGCCAACCAGGACCGTGAGGACCGCGATGACGATGGCAAAGTTGGGCCGATCGATAAAGAATCTTGCAAGCATCGGACCGCCCCGGTTCAGGATTACGTTTCAGTCGGGCTGACTTTGACGCCCTCATGGATCTTCTGCAGCCCCTGGATGACCACCGGATCTCCGGCCTTCAGGCCTTTGCTGACAACCCAATCCCGCCCGATCTGATTGCCTAGGGTCACATCCCGCCGTTCAACGACATCGTCTTTTCCAACGACAAACACAAAGTGCCCCTTTGCATCGAGCTGAATTGCCGTTTGCGGAACAACGACAACTTCGCTTGCATTCGGGTCCTCGAATGTCACGGTAACCACTTGGCCGGGCACCAGAAGCGCATCCTTGTTGTTAAATGCGGCACGCATTTCGACCGTGTCTGTGGCTGTTTCGACTTTGTTGCTGATGTAGTCGATCTTCCCGGCAGCAGGGTAACTGGCGCCGTCTGAGAGCTGCAATTTCACATCAAGTGTCGAAGAATTTTCAGCAACGAGACCTTCCTGACGCTTCAGGATCAGGTCCCGCTCGCTGATAAAAAACTTCACATGGATCGGGTCTATGCTGGTGATCGTCGCGAGAACGCCAGTGTTCGACGTTATGAGGTTGCCAACATCGACAGGCGAGTCGGAGATCCGGCCATCGATCGGACTGGTGATGGTCGTGAAGCCCAGATTGATTTTGGCTGTATCGAGATCTGCTTGAGCCTCTCCGACTGCAGCTTGATCACCCTTGTAATCCGCTTCAGCTGAATCGTAGACCGCCTGCGAAACATCGCCCCGATCCAGCAGCTGTTTTTGTCGGTCGAGGTTGATTTTGCCGTTCAGGGCCGTGGCCTTCGCCCCGTCCAACGTCGCCTCTGCCTTGTCGGCACTTGCCTGATAGAGATCCTTTTCAATCTGGAAGAGCACATCACCCCTTTTGACGAGCCCCCCATCGGTGAATTTCTGGCTTTCCAGAACGCCTTCGACCCGCGCTTCCACTTTGACGGTGCTCACGGCTGCGACGCGGCCAACATAAACATCGGCCATTCCAGGCTTGGTGTTGGACGCCCGCTCCACCAGAACCGCAGGCGCCGGATCGTCGGCGTGAGCCGGGATTAAACCAATTGCGAAAATAAAAAAAACGAAAGCTGAGGCGAAAAACTTCATGAAGTCAGGCTCCTGCCGTTTGGCGGCTTGAACCTAGACTTGCACCCATTTGCAGACCGGTCAAATGAACGACTTAGGAAGCACCACGGAATTACTAGGCAGGCACGCCATCCATCTCAATGGATCACCGTGCGAGCTGCGGTCTCAGCGTTGTCAGGAGTGCCGGGTCATTTCGAACCCGCGCAATGATCATGCCTCCCTCAAGAAGTGCCAGAGCTGACAAGGCCTCTGCCTTAATCTCTTCTTCTGACCGATTTTGGGCCCATTCGGTTCTGCTCAGGCTCACGGTCATCCACTCTGAAACACGGTCAAAAAACGACTTGGCTTCAGAGACAACACTTTCCGGAAGCCCCGCGGATTCTGCTGCCAGAATTCCGCAAAGACACATTTGCCCATCTGAACCAAGCGCGGAGACAAACAGGCCGTGAAGCTTTTTAACTATTTCAGACGCGGTCACTGGCCCGTCTTCAGGATCACCGAGCGCATTTAAGAAACGGTCCGTATAGCGGCGCGCCACCTTCGCGCCGAGATCTTCTTTCGTCGGGAAATAATAATGGACACTTGAGCTCTTCACCCCAACGCCGGACGCCAGGTCGCGGAAACTCACACCGTTATAGCCATTCTTGCGAATGAGGCTCTCGGCGAGGTCCAAAATTTTTCCTTCTGTTTCGGCAGCATTCCGGCTCATAGCACCCTCAGTATCTATCAATCAGTAGATAGGCCTTGACACAAGCTTCTGCAATCCCGATATCCCGGTCATCGTATTCTACCTATCAGTAGATAGATATCATGGAGAAGCTGAAATGACAGAGACCGTAGCAATCATTCAAGGCGGAACGTCCGGCATGGGCCTTGCAACTGCGAAACGGCTGGCCGCCAGGAACGCGCCTCTTGTTCTCATCGGGCGGAACGCGGACAAACTCTCAACCGCAAAGGCAGAGATTGAAGCTGCATACGAGGTCAATGTTCAAACATGGCAAGCTGATGTGACCGATCAAAACGACGTTGCTGAGCTTGTTGAGCGTATTGAAGATCTGCAAACACCGATCGGATATCTGGTCAATGCAGCCGGTGCCTTCAGCCCAAAACCGTTCCTCGATCACTCACCGGAGGACTACGACCTCTATCACGCCTTCAACCGCGGCACGTTTCAGATCACTCAGGCCGTTGCGCGGAAAATGGTGGAGCGGGCAGCCGGATCTATCGTCAATCTCGGCTCGATGTGGGCACACCAGGCTGTGAAGGCGACGCCGTCTTCCGCCTACTCCATGGCAAAGGCCGGCTTGCACGCTCTCACACAGCATTTGGCCATGGAGCTTGGAGATTATGGGGTCCGGGTTAATGCAGTTGCCCCGGCTGTTGTCGAAACGCCGATTTATGGCGCGTTTATCCCGGAGGACCAGATCACGCAAACTCTGCAGGACGGGTTTGACGCCTTCCATCCGATCGGACGGATCGGCACGGCGGACGATGTTGCCGCGACCGTAGACTTTCTGCTCTCCGATCAGGCCGGTTGGGTGACCGGAGCAATCTGGGACGTTGACGGCGGTGTCATGGCCGGCCGGTGCTAAGCGTCAACTGAAACACAAAGGGCCGCCCAAATCGGGTGGCCCTGTTTTTCAGATCGCTTCCACATAATACCAGCGGCCGGATTTTTTCCGGAACCGGCTGTTTTCCCGGTGGGTGTGCAGCATGCCGCCGGATAGATACTTCGCCTCGAAGAGCACAGTTCCGTCGCGATCAACTTCGCTTCCTTTGCCGGTCTCAAGAACGCTCAAGCCCGTCCAGTGGTTTTCCGACGCCCATCGGGCCGTCGCCGCAAAATCGAACCCTGCCTGATACTTAGGCCAAAGTGTCTCTTTCAGATACGCGATGTCCTCACGCACATAAGCCGTGTAACGCGACCGCATCAAAGCTTCTGCGGTCTTTGGGGCTTGGCGTCCCTCCAGATAAGGACCGCAACAGGTCGAAAATGCTGCTCCGGATCCACACGGGCAATCCGTATCCGCCATGTCCAAATTCCGTTCCTGTTCTCACTCTCAGCTGCAGTCTCTATCACCGCCTGTGACAGGACGCTATGCTGCTCCCAACTTGATCAGATCAACTGCGGCGGCGGAATGAAACTTGCGACGTTTAACCTGGAATCCTTTGGGACAGACAAAGTGGATGAAGATCTGCTCGCGCGGCGGATCGACGCTCTGAGGCCAAAGCTTCTGGAGCTCGAAGCTGACATCTTGTGTCTTCAGGAAGTCAACGCCCAAAAAATCAAGGGCCAATCCAGCCGGCAGTTTCACGATCTGGAGCGTCTGATTGAAGGCACACCTTATCAGGACTTCTCCCTGTCCGGCAGCTTGCGTCCATCCGGCAAAGGGCCTGGCGACCGGCACAATCTTGTTGTGCTCTCGCGGTATCCGGTTCTTTTGGGAGAGAGCCTTTACCATCGTTATGCGGAGCCCCCATTGTGGCGGCCTGGAACCGCCAATCCTGGATATGACGGGCCACAGGCAACCGCTTTCGACCGGCCGGTTCAGCAGCTTCAAATCGATATTGGCACAGGACGCCCCTTACACGTGTTCAACGTGCATCTGCGCGCCCCGATCGCGGCCCAAATCCGGGGCGGGAAAGACGCGGAGCACAATTGGGCCTCTGTCTCTGCCTGGGCAGAGGGGTATCATCTCTCGGTCTTGAAACAGACTGCGCAAGCGCTTGAACTTCGTCTTGGGGCGGAGGCTTTGTTCGATCAGGATCCGGACGCCCAGATCATTCTGACCGGCGACTTCAACGCGACCGGCGAAACCCGGGCGCTGCGGCTATTACGCGCCGATCCACACGATACCGGCGTTCCGGACCTTGGCTACCGGCAACTTTATCAACTGGACGCAGCCCTTCCTTTGGAGCAACGGAAAACCGTGCTTCACAAGGGCCGGGCCCAAACCCTGGATCATGTGCTCGCGAGCCGCTCAATGACAGACCGGGTTGCGCACATCAAGGTGTTCAATGCGGCTTTGCCGGATGAGATCCTTGAAGGTGACAACCCGGATTATGCCGGCTCCTACCACGCTGCAATGTGCGTGGACTTCGACATGTCGTAAGAGGTTCGGTTATTCGTTTGCCAACGACTGAATATACCCGGCGAGATTGGCAATCTCGATGTTGCCGAGTGTCATGTTTGGCATTTGCGGGTGGGGGTTGGCGAGAAAGGTCGCCAGTTTCTGTGCATCCCAACTCTGATCCTTGGCCATGTCATAAAAACTCGGCAACGACACACTGGACGCCGTTGCCTGATCGTTGGAGACGAGATGACAGGACGCACACCATTGAAGCGCCAAGTCTTTTCCTGCAGCGACATCGGCCGCGAACGCCGACGACAGAGGAGTGACGACCGCTAGGCTCAAGCCCAAAACGAGCGCTCGAAAACCTCTCCGCCACATTTTGGACCGTTCAACCATTTTCGCTCTCTCCACATCTCAATCACGGTTCGCAGTCTGTCTGACCGAACCGGCCTCTTCCTTGTCCTGCATCAAATCATGCTCATAAGCCTGTCTGCAACTTTTCAGAAAACCCCATTGCCGCGTCCGGCATCCTCGTCCACAGTCTGGAGTTGAGGAAACATAAAAACAATCGGAGATCCGGATGATTCACCAAAGCCTGATCCGTGCGGCAACGGCAGTGAGCCTGAGCTTTGCGCTGGCCATTGGCGCAGGCGCGCCGACACTTGCTCAAGAAACGCCGATCTACTCCGGAAAAGACCGGTTTCATCCTGTGACCGCCGTCAACGGCATGGTGGCCAGCCAGGAAGCCGTCGCCACCCGGGTAGGCGTCAGCATTCTTGAAAAAGGCGGCAACGCCGTCGATGCAGCGATCGCGACCGGTTTTGCACTGGCAGTGACCTTGCCGCGTGCCGGCAACCTTGGTGGTGGCGGCTTCATGATGATCCACAAGGCTGACACCGGCGAAACCGAAGCGCTGGATTATCGGGAAAAAGCGCCAGCGAGCGCAACGCGTGACATGTTCCTGGGACCAGACGGAGAACCGGACAACGACAAGTCCCGTTTTTCGGGCTTGGCCATTGGGGTTCCAGGCACGGTGGCCGGCTTTGCGGCTGCATTTGAAAAACACGGCAGCGGAAATGTGACGTGGGAAGACCTGGTTGCACCTGCAATTGCGCTCGCAGAAGACGGCATTGAAGTAACACCGGACCTCTCGGCCTCACTGGCGGCCCGCATCGCCCGGCTGAGCAAAGACCCGGCAACGGCAGCCATCTTCTTCAAGGCCGGTCTGATCCCTTATGTGCCCGGCGAAACACTGAAACAGACCGATCTGGCAGCAACGCTGCGTTTGATCGCCGACAAGGGCGCTGCGGGGTTTTATCTGGGCGATGTTGCAGAGAAGATCGCAGCAAAGGTTCAGGCGGCCGGTGGAAGCATGACAGCTGCCGACCTTGCCGACTACAAACCCGTCTGGCGGGATCCGGTGACCGGCAGCTATCGGGGATATGAGATCGCCTCCATGCCGCCTCCGTCCTCCGGCGGCGTTCACATCGTGCAAATCTTGAACATGCTGGAGGCCTATCCGATGGCCGATTTCGGCCCCAACTCTGCCGATGCAATTCATGTCATGGCCGAAGCCAAGCGCCGCGCTTACGCCGACCGGTCCAAATATCTCGGAGATCCGGATTTTGCTGAAGTTCCGGTAAAGGGCCTGACCGATCCAGCCTATGCAGCAAGCCTCGCAGAAACCATCAATATGGAGACCGCCACCGATTCAAAGGACGTTGCACCTGGCAACCTCATTCCCTACGAAAGCAATGAAACGACGCATTATTCCGTTGTCGACAAGGACGGCAATGCAGTTTCGAACACCTACACGCTAAACTTTTCCTATGGCGTTGGTCTCACCGCCGACGGCACCGGCGTTCTTTTGAACAACGAGCTGGACGATTTCTCCGCAAAACCCGGCGCACCGAATGCCTATGGGTTGATTGGCGGAACAGCGAACGCGGTCGAAGGTGGCAAACGGCCCCTATCTTCCATGAGCCCGACACTGGTGTTCAAGGACGGCGACCTGTTCCTTGTCACCGGCTCGCCGGGCGGCAGCCGGATCATCACGACAACGTTGCAGGTCATCCTGAATGTGATCGACCACCAGATGAACATCGCCGAGGCAACGGCCGCACCGCGCGTCCACCATCAATGGTTTCCGGATGAAATTCGAATTGAAGAAGGTTTGTCCCCGGACACGATCCGGCTTTTGGAAGCGCGTGGCCACAAGGTCGAGGTCAAGAACGTGATGGGCTCAACTCAATCAATCATGAAAGTGGGCGGTCTTCTAGCCGGTGCTTCCGATCTACGCCGGCAGGGCGCACTGACAGCTGGCCACTGAAACAGGGTTGACGGAGACCGATGACATTTCATCGGTCTCATCGCTCCGGTCCAAGCTGCTTCTGCGGAATTAATTCGGCTCTGGTGGATAACGGCGGTTGATTGTGCTGTCGCTGTCGAGATCCTTGAGGTGCTGAAAGAAACTTTCAGCTGCGACCGCAAGGAAAGAAACCAGCAGGACGCCAACATAAGTCGAGTGCTCCAACAGCTCAGCCCTGTCGCCAACGACCACATCGAAGATTGCAAACCCAAGAAAAACGGCGATCGACACTGCAATCGCGAGGTCGGTCCGGTAGGCAACACCCGGCTGGTTTTTGACAAGCCGGATCCCGGCCACCAAAAACAAAGCGGCCGCAAAAAACTCGACAATGCCCGCGAATATGAGCGTCGCCGTTACGAAACCTGGATCGATGTCCAAGCGATCAAAATACATGGTGAACTTTTCGACGCGGTGATTGCCCCACCAATGGACAAACCCAATGTCCTGACGGGCAAAAAATTTATCGAGGCCGTTCAGAAGCCAAAAGCAAAACCAGAAAGCGATCACGACGGCGGTAACGGGTTGGCGCAAAATAGCCATATCTATCTTCTGTCTTGAATGTCGGAACTATCGTCAATTCATACAGGGCGAGTCCTTGAAAACTGGTTACACTCAACGCGCAAAACCGGTCCGTAAATCCACTTATCAAAGATCGCTGAAGACAAACCGATCTATTTCTGAGGCTGTTTCGCGCCGCGAGAGACAAGGTCTGCAAATTGCTGATCTAGTTTGAGGCGCTCTTCGGCAGTCATTTCCGGCCAGATGATCTGAGCGCCGACAAAGGCAGCGTATTCAATTTTCGCAATGCTGTTTGCAGTGGCATCATCCAGCCCTTGCGCAAGATACAACTGAACAATGAACTGGGTTCGGAGATCATCGACCTCGCGTACGGTTTGCCGGGCCGTCTGGTTGATCTGCGCAAACTGGCGCATGGCACGGTCCAGGTCATGATCGAGTTGAGCCGCCTTCAGTGCCAGCGTGCGCGCCTGGTCTTCGGGCGCACTCGCAAGCGTTTCTTCGGCAACATCAAGTGTGTTTTGTTTCTTCCAGGCATGAGCCAAAGCGGTCAGGAAAGCCTGATGATCCTTGAAGTGATGGTAAAAAGAGCCTTTGGTCCGTGACGCCGTCTGGCACAACGCATCGAGGGTCAGCCCCCCGATGCCCTCTTTGACGAGTTGCCCAAATCCGAGCGTGATCCAGTCCTCTTTGCCGAACCGTTTCTTCTCGCTCATAGGCTCCCACCCAACACACCGAGAATGACGATCGGCAGGAACAACCACCCTTGCGGCATATCCTTAAATGCTTGGTTCTTGAAGACCGGGACGGCTAGGCCGAGCACGCAGTAGCAGAATGTCAGTATGGTTGCCACCCACCCGAGATCCGTTCCGCCAGCATAGAGCGCCGCATAGCCGAACATCCCGGCAATGACTGCCAGTGTGATGGTGACGATGTGCCAACAATAGTAGGTCGTAAGTTTGGGAACTGGATGCAGCCCGGGCGCGTTCAAAAGCGGCTCGGCAATCGCCCTGCCTCCCAAGAAGGTATGGATCAGGCACACAATGGCGGCCAGTCCTCCAGCACTCGCAAAATAAACGTTCATTTCAATCCTCGAATTTACATACCATACTTTATGGTATGTATTGATATTTGAAATAGCAAGTGACAATTCCTGTGCCTTTCAAAGGAGCACAAAGTCACAAAAAAAACAGCGGAACCTGTTGGTCCCGCTGGAAAAGTCACTGAAGCAGTCGCAATCGCGTCTTGGGACGAAATACTGACAATTTCGCCATCCGCAGTTTGCACATGTAGATTAGTGGCCGGGCAATAACGCTAATATAAAGTTGCAAGACTTATTTGTTTCAATCATAGGGAAAATTGTCGCAAACAATCAGCGCAACAAAAAAGCCAGCTGCTTTTCTGCAACTGGCTTTTAGCACCGTTCGGTGAAATTGGAGCGGGCGATGGGATTCGAACCCACGACCCCAACCTTGGCAAGGTTGTGCTCTACCCCTGAGCTACACCCGCATAGTGTGCCAACTCGGTGGCGGCTGCCTCGTCGTTGGTGGCGCAGTATATGAACTAAGCCGAAACAGAATGCAACACCGAAAATGCAGAAATTTTTTTAGCTGTCTTTTTGTGGATTTTACAGCTTCGACACCCGCAAAAACGGCAGAAAATAGCCGCTCCGTGCGAAACACTCGCCTTGCGGATCAGCATCAAAACACGCTAGAGAGCTGGAAACAGTCAAATTTTTTCAGGAAAAGTCATGCCAGCCACCCGCGACGAGCTCATGGGCTTCTTTCAGGATCTGGGGATCTCTGTCACCACTGTGGATCATGATCCGGTGTTCACGGTCGCCGAATCCGGCGACCTGCACGACCGCATTCCAGGCGGCCACACCAAGAACCTGTTCGTCAAAGACAAGAAGGGTCGGCTGTTTCTTATAACCACCCTGCACGATGCCGACATTGATCTGAAGAAAGTGCATCAGGTGATCGGAGCTCAAGGACGGGTGTCGTTTGGCAACGCTGACCTTTTGATGGAAGTGCTTGGCGTTGAGCCCGGGTCTGTGACCCCCTTTTCGCTGATAAATGACCGGGAGGCACAACGTGTCACGCCCGTTTTTGATGCAGCGATGATGGCACATGACGTCCTGAACTATCACCCGCTGAAGAATGATGCGACAACGGCGATTTCTTCCGGCGACCTGATCAAGTTCGCGAAGGCCTGCGGACATGATCCGCAAGTGCTGGCAGTCAGTGCGCAGGCACAGGCAAGCGAAGTGCAGGGTTGAGAATTGTAATCCGATTGTAGCCGCGCCATGTTAGGTGCGGTTTTTCCAGCGAGACGGCCAACAAGGCCAACGTTCACAGCAGCCGAACAGCAAGAGGCAGATTAATGAGCAACGGCGACTACAGCATTGGCGGTCAAGTCGGTGGCGGTTTCGGCGCCAGCATGGGTGGCGGATATGGTGGCCAAGGCGGCGGTTTCGGCGGCGGTGGTGGCAACGGCTCTGGCGGCGCGCCGGATGGCGACCTGATTTTCGACGTCACCACACAGACATTTATGGCTGATGTGATGGAGGCCTCCCGCCAGCAGCCGATACTCGTGGACTTCTGGGCGCCTTGGTGCGGCCCTTGCAAGCAGCTGACACCGCTGATCGAGGCCGCTGTGAAAGCAGCTGGCGGCACGGTGAAGCTTGCCAAGATGAACATTGACGACCATCCGGAAATTGCCGGCCAGATGGGAATTCAATCCATCCCGGCCGTGATTGCCTTTAAGGACGGTCAGCCGGTCGACGGCTTCATGGGCGCTCAGCCGGAAAGCCAAATCAAGGCGTTCATCGAAAAGCTGGGCGGCCCGGCTCCTGCCAATCCTGCCGAAGCTTACCTGGAACAAGCGAACGCGTTATTGGCCGATAAGGATTACGGGCAGGCCGCTCAGCTGTTCGGGGCATTGATGCAGGCGGAACCGGATAATGTTCAGGCCATTGCGGGACTGACCCAGTGCTACCTCGGGGCCGACGACCTGGAACGCGCCAAACAGGCACTGGAGCTCGCACCGGAAGAAAAACGCACGGATGAAGCTTATTTGGCAGCCAAAGCTGCTGTGGACCTTGCCGAACAAGCCGCATCCCTTGGAGACTTGGCTGGTTTTGAGGAGCGCATCGCCCAGAATCCGGACGATCATCAGGCCCGCTTTGATCTTGCGCTCGGGCTGAATTCAAAGGGTGCCAAAACAGCGGCAGTTGACCAGCTCATAGAGATCGTCCGCCGCGACCGCGAATGGAACGAAGACGGCGCCCGCAAACAATTGCTGCAGTTCTTTGAGGCCTGGGGTTTCAAGGATGAAGCAAGTGCCTATGGCCGGCGCAAACTGTCTGCCGTGTTGTTTTCTTGACGATAGGCCACTCGCGCCACACATACCCAGTTATGCGGTACAACCGCACAAAGCGGTTGGTCGAGAACAACAACACAAAGGCCCACTCATGCAGGCTGGTAACGCCATTTACGAGACGATTGCTGATCTTCCTCCGGTCTTGCCTGTGTTCCCCTTGTCCGGCGCGTTGCTGCTTCCCAGAACGCAGCTTCCGCTGAACATTTTTGAGCCGCGCTACATCGACATGATTGATAGCGCCTTGGCGGGCAACCGTCTCATTGGGATGGTGCAACCGTCGGGACGGCAGAACACGAAAGACACGGATCAACCCTTGCTGGAAGGAGTCGGCTGTGCGGGTCGTTTGACCGGGTTCCAAGAAACCGGCGACGGCCGGTACCTCATCACACTCCAAGGTGTGACACGGTTCCGTGTCGCGCAGGAACTGACCGCATTGACGCGCTTTCGGCAGGCGGAAGTCGATTTTGCTCCGTTCGCTGCCGATCTCAGATGCGGTCAAGGCGAAGACGACGTCGATCGGAACGGACTTCTAACAACCTTGCGGGCTTATCTGGACGCCAACAATCTGGAAGCAGATTGGGACAGTGTCAAAGAAGCCGAGACGGAAGTTCTGGTAAACGCGTTGTGCATGATGTGCCCCTACGGTCCGCAGGAAAAACAGGCACTTTTGGAAGCGCAGGACCTCAAGACCCGCGCCGAAACCCTGATTGCCATTACCGAGATGGATCTCGCCAGGAACGACAATGACGGCGGCGCAACTCTTCAATAAGCCAGAACTGGCGGAAACTGGACAATGAACGAAACAACTGACCGGCCTATCGACCGGAAGCTATTGGAACTACTGGTGTGCCCCGTGACAAAGGCAACATTGGAATATGATGCGGAAGCGCAAGAGCTGATCTCCCGGACGGCCAAGCTGGCATATCCGATCCGAAACGGAATTCCGATCATGCTGCCGGATGAGGCAAGAAAACTCGAAGACTGAAATTGAAAAACCCGGGCTGAGACCCGGGTTTTTTGTATCTGCGCCTAGAAGCCGCGGAACATCGGCATCAAATTGTTCTGAATGATCATCTGAATGAAAATGATACCGAGCAGAAGAACCACAGGCGAAATGTCGACACCACCAAGGTCCGGCATGAAACGCCGGATGGGCCGCAACACGGGTTCAGTGAGGTTGTAAAGGACCTGCCCGATCATGCCGATGATCTGGTTTCTCGGATTGACGATATTGAAGGCATAGAGCCAGGAAAAGATCGCGCTCGCGATCACCACATAGGTATAGAGCTGCAGCGCGATGAGGATCACTGTGAAAAGGGCTGTCATTGTGCGGTCCGTTGCCTTTGGAAGCAGGTGTTGTTCTTCATGTAGCTTTCTGCACCGCTGCCTGCAACCCACTGTGCGCAGGCGGTTGGCAACCAAGGAGACTCTAGTCCCCGGTTACGCAGATGCGAAAATGCAACAGTCTGGCAAAACCCGACTCAATTAGCCTTTGCGTTACCGGTCTTCGTGCTATCTTCGCGCTCAACATTTTCCATACGTATGTGGGTCTCATGAAAAAAACCATTTTGCGCGCTGCAATGGCGCTCTTGGCCGGATCATTGCCAGGTTCAGCACTTGCGCAGGGCGGAAGCCTATCCGCTGAAGATGCGACGCGGCAATTCGTGATCGACCTCGGCGTCGGAGCTATGGTGAAGCCGCGCTATGAGGCCTCCGATTCCTATCTTGTTTATCCCTTCCCGTTGATTCAGATGGGGCGTTTCTATGTTCCCGGCCTCGGTCAGGTCGTTGAAGGCCGCGGACGGACTGGCGTGTTTTTCTATCCGTCCTTCGGATTTGTCGGTGAACGCAAAGCAAGCGATACGACTGATCTGACTGGCACCGACAAGATTGATTGGGCCTTGGAGCTCGGACTTGGTGGTGGTTTCCGGACCCAGCATTGGCGCGCATTTGGCGAGATCCGCCAGGGCATTAACGGCCACAATGGTCAGGTCGGTCAATTCGGTTTTGATGGAATCCTTTATCCGGGCGAGAAGTGGGAGTTGAGCTTCGGACCTCGCGCTGACTTTGCTTCTGGCAGCTACATGGACACCTATTTCGGCGTCACCTCTTCTGAGGCAGCCGCGAGCGGTGGCCAGCTGAGTGAATACAATCCGAGTGCTGGCTTTAAGTCAGTCGGCCTGGCAGCACGTGTCAGCTACGATCTCAATGATGATGTGCGCCTGCACCTTCAGGGCGGGTATGATCGCCTCGTCGGCGATGCCGCTGACAGCCCGATCGCAAAGGTCGGTAGCGAAAACCAATTCAATATTGGGCTCGGCTTTACATACCGGTTCGCGTTCGACGTATTCAAGTAACGTTGGCAAGAAGCTGGTACTGATTTGACAACACGGGGCTCTCACGGGCCCCGTATTTTGTTTCGTCATAAAGAAGGGAAACTTCCTGAAAGCTCTTTTGGCGACAGGAAACAAAAATCGGCTGAAGAATCCATACGAGAACTGATTTGACCTTGACGGTTACGTAAACGGCATGCTTCAAAGGGTCAACAGATGGCTTCGGCCTTAATCAATGGGAGAAAACACAATGTCCTTGGAACAACTCACCAACGATATCCGTGACAAGGTTTCTGGCGGCGGCATCGAAGAAAGCGTCAAATTCGACCTTGGCGATGACGGCACGATCTTTTTGCAGGGCTCTGAAGTCAGCAACGACAATGGCGATGCCGACTGCACCATCAAGATGTCCGCTGAAGACCTGGCTGACATGCTGTCCGGCGATCTCAACCCGACGGCCGCTTTCATGGGCGGCAAGATGCAGGTTGAAGGCGACATGAGCGTTGCCATGAAGCTTGGCAGCGTCGTCTGATTACATCTCTTCCCTAAGAAGCAGATACCTTGCAGCCGGTCTCTTTGGAGGCCGGTTTTTTTGTTGGCCCTATATAGAGGTCACCCAAAATGGCGAGCCGTCACCAAAGATCAAGCTCACCGTTTTCTTTCAGCGATTGGAACCACTCCTCAGGACTAAGCCCGATCTTGGCGTGCTTGACCATCGCTTCATTCATATCCGCCATGCCCTCGGTATTCGGCCAGGCCTCCGGCTGCCACAGCCCGGACCGGAAAACACATTTCGGACAGTGCATGAAAGCTGCGTGAACGTGAACGGCAAGAGCCAGCTTGGGAGGACGCCCCTCAACAGACAAGTCCTCAAGCAGCTTTGGATCGGTCGTCAACCGGCCTTCACCCCGAATTCGCAGGGTTTCTCCGCGCCCGGGGATCAGGAACACAAGACCAATACGCGGGTCTTTCAAAAGGTTATGGAAGGTGTCGAGGCGGCGGTTTCCGGGCCGGTCAGGGATCGCAAGAAGGCTTGGGGTTAAAACCTTCACAAAACCAGCCGGATCGCCTTTCGGCGAAACATCGACATGACCATCCGGATTGGCAGATGCGATAAAGCAGAACGGCGCTTTCGAAATGAAATCCTGACAAATCTCATCGAGCGCCGGCAACTCCTTTGCGGCGATCTGCGGTAAAGGGTGTCCGCAAACAGCCTCAAGTTCTTCCGCAGTGGCAATAAACCCGGAAAGAGCTTCGAACGGATCAGAATCAGACGGCATCAGCAACTACCCCAACCAGACCAGACAGCAGTATTACCCGCCGCTTTTAATACAATTGCGATGGTTTGTGGCGCCTTGATGGAAGAATGGGACAGCAGCATCAGCGGGCCTTGTTGGATGCGATCGCGGCATCGATGACATCGGCACCAATATCGTCCCGGAACATGTCCCAGACCGGCTTCATGATGGTGATCCATTCATCGCGCTGATCCGGGGTCAACTCCCGTACGACTCCGCCGTTTTCGATGATGCTTTGCTTGCTGTCTTCGTTGATCGCGTTTGAACGGGCGTTGTAGTCCTCAGAGACCTCGGTAAAGATCGTCATGAACTGGCTGTGCACATCTTCGTCCAGACTGTTCAACCACTCCTGAGATGTCACGGCGAGATAGGTCAGAAGCTGGTGATTGGTTTCCGTCGTACCGTCCTGAACTTCATAGAATTTCTGAGTCTGGATGTTGGACCAGGTGTTTTCCTGTCCGTCGACAACACCGGTTTGAAGGGCTTCAAAAACGTCCTTGAAAGCCAGTTTCCGTGCACTTCCACCCATGGCTTCGATCATGGCCACTGCAACATCAGACGGTTGGACACGAAATCTCAAGCCTTTGGCATCATCTGGCGCAATCAAGGGCCGGTTTGCGGAGAACTGCTTGAGGCCATTGAAAATATATCCAAGACCGACAAATCCGTAATCGGACATCGCACCAAGAAGCTCTTGCCCCTTTTTGCCTTCGGTGAAGGTGGTCACGGCATCCATGTTGGAGAAAACAAACGGCAAATCGAACACCCGGTATTTCAAGGTGTAGGCTTCGAATTTGGAAAGCGATGGGGCCGCCAGCTGGACGTCCCCCAACAAAAGCGCCTCCATCACCTGATTGTCGTCGAAGAGCTGCGATGATGGAAACACCTGCATACATGCAGTGCCGTCCATTTCCGCGTTTATCCGGTCCGCCAATGCGCTTGCCATTTCGCCCTTCGGATGGCCTTCGGCCGCAACGACATGACTGAACTTGATAACGATTTCGCCGTCATCACAGGCACCTAACGCATACGCAGCGCTGAACAAGAAGGAGGACAAAACCGCAGCGGTAAGGCCGGCGATCTTTATCATATGAGTTCCTCCCGGGTGTTCATGAATGGGCGTTACGTGTGTCGAACGGCCTCGACCCTAACCCAACGCCTCTTGCCGAACATTAAACACGCAGGAAGGAAAACCCTTTGTTGAAACTGCGATCAGTTCGGCTGAAGAGCACCGTTTCCGGTGTCGTGCCGGATCGACAGCGCCATCCCGCGCAGCTTATCCGGGTTCCGCATAATGAAAATCTGATCAATCAAGCCGTCCCCGCTGTATCCAAAATTAACGACTGAGACCAGTTTCCCGCCTTCATACAGCGCCAGACCTTCGATCCCGTTTATGATCCTGCGCTCCAGAGTTCCGCACGAGCCAACCCAAAGCCGCGACATGATCTTGGCAACGTATTTGGAGACATCTCGGCTGCCCGAAAGGATCCTGCCGAGGGCCGTCGCCTTGCCGCCACCATCTGACTGATATTGCACACCTTCAGACAACAGCCCGGCCAACTGTTCCGTCGAACCGGACATCACGGCATCAAGAAAGGCTGTCAGCATCTTTTCCTGATGCTCCGCTGACGGAACAAAACGCGCGCTCGGCCCCTGCACATGACGGCTTGCGCGGGAGACGAGCTGACGGGAGGCGGATTCACTCATTCCGAGAACACCTGCGACCTGTCTGTGCGATTGGCCGAACACCGAATGTAGCAAGAAAGCAGCCCGTTCTTTTGGCGACAGACGTTCCATCATGTGCAGGAATGCAATCGTGAGGGATTCAGCCCGCTCAATATCGCCTTCCGGTGTTTCACCGGCTTCAATATGAAGCGGCTCGGGGATCCAGGGGCCGACATAATCGACGCGCTTGTTGTGCGCGGATTTTAACAAATCAAGACACCGGTTGGTGCACGCGGTCGTCAACCATCCATCCGGATTCAGGATCGCGGCACCGTCGGTGCCCTGCCACCGCAAAAACGTATCCTGCACAGCATCTTCGGCATCCGCCCAAGAGCCGAGCAGGCGGTAGGCCAGCCCCAAAAGACGGGGTCTGGCCTGCTCAAATGTTTCGAGTTTCGATTGCTCGCTCATATCAGTAATTCGAGATCTGCACCCGATTCCAGAGGTTGATCATGCCGATCGCAGCGGTCAACAAGCTGATCTCCGCTTCGGTAAAGTGTTTTCTGAGTTCCGCGCGCAGCGGTCCATAGCTTTGCTCCGACTTCATGTAAGTCAGCGCTTCGGCATACGCCAAAGCAGCCTTTTCTTTCTCGCTGAAATCATCCACATGCCGCCAGACGATCAGACGTTCCAGGCGTTCACTGTATTCACCGGCTGCCAGTGCTTCCTTGATATGCATCTTCACGCAAAAGGCGCATTGATTGATCTGTGAAACACGCAGATCGACCAAATGTTGAAGCTTTGGATCCAGTCCTTCCTTGGCAAAGGACGCCGAAACGCCGCCGAGGGTCTGTGCAATTCCAGGGATCTGCTGGTGGTGATTTACAGGTGCAGTAGTCGCAGTCATTTGAAGTTCCTCATTCAGAACCTGAATTGGTTCCATACTCAAATGACGACCCAGCTTTGCCGCTTGTGACATGCTCTAAATTTTTTTCATCGCCTCACATGAAACCGCATAGATTTCAGCCTCTTACCCCGGCACCGGAGCGCGCTGGCGTTTGTCGATGGCGACACTCTTGATGAGGACCGTTACCGTTTTTCCAACTACCAGACCAAGATCGGCAACCGATGCCCGCGTGATCCGGGCACGGATCGTCTGCTCGCCGACGACGCAGAGAATTTCTGCATAAGGTCCGCTTTCTTCCGAAATGCTGCGGATCGTTCCCTTCAGCCTGTTTCGGATCGAAAGCCCTTTGGGAAATTCGGTCGCCAGCGCGACATCTCGTGCCCGAATACGCAACCGGATTGGCTCGCCTGGCGCAGCTCCAAGATCAGGGATCTGAATGGTCGCACCGCCAATGTCGATATGCGTCAGCCCCCATTCGCTGTCCGTGTAACTCACAGTGCCTTCCAGGAGCGCCCCGGCCTCATGCCGGCCGGTTGCCTTGCCAAGATCCGTTCTGGCGAGCATCTCGGCAACCGGTCCAAAGGCCGGTGTCTGGCCATCGGACAGGATCACCAAGGTCTGGGACAGGCGAGCCACCTCTTCGATCGAGTGGCTGACGTAAAGGATCGGGATCCCGGCTTCCGCGCAAAGGCGATCCAAATAAGGAAGAATATCATTGCGCCGGGCCTGATCCAGATTGGCCAAGGGCTCATCCATGATCAAAAGCCGCGGATCCGACAGCAGCGCCCGTCCGATTGCGACCCTCTGACGCTCACCGCCGGACAGCGTTGTGGGTTTGCGGGCCAAGAGCGGCTGCAAACCCAATAGCTGCACCACCTCGTCCATCGAGCGTGTCGTTTTCCGGCGCCCGGCCCAGCGCGCATAGGTCAGATTGGAGCGCACACTCATGTGAGGAAACAGGCGCGCATCCTGGAAAACATGCCCGATCCGCCGGGCCTGAACCGCAAGATTGATGTTCTTGTCTGCATCAAAAAGCGTTGTGCCGTTGACGGTAATCCGGCCGGATACCGGGCGGATAAGACCGGCAATCATGTTGGTGAGGCTTGTTTTCCCAGCGCCCGACTGACCAAACAGGGAGGTGACGCCCCCCTCGCTTTTGAACCGTGCAGTCAGCGGCAGCGCACCGACCTGGCCCTTGATATCAACGTCAAGCATCCGCGCCTCCAAGACGTTTCCGGAGACGACGAGCGAGCAGTTCAGAGGCTATCAAGGCGCCGAAGGCGACGATGGTTGCGATGATGGTGAGGCGAAAGGCCGCCAAGTCACCGCTTGGGCTTTGGGTGGCTGTGTAGAGCGCCAAGGCGAGCGTTCGTGTCTCCCCCGGAATGTTGGAGACGAAAGTGATGGTCGCGCCGAACTCACCCATGGCCTTGGCAAAGCCGAGAATGGCACCTCCGAGAATGCCCGGGAGCGCAAGCGGCAACGTCACGGTCAAGAAACTGACCAGCCGCCGCGCACCCAGGGACCGGGCAGCATCCTCCAGTTTGGGATCCACAGCTTCAAAAGACAGGCGGATCGGACGGACCATCAGGGGGAAGGCCATGACCCCGGCGGCCAGCGCGGCCCCGGTCCAGTTGAAGGCAAACGTGATGCCGAAGGTGTCTTGCAGCACGGACCCAATCGGCCCATTCCGGCCAAAAGCAAGCAATAGAACATAACCGGTGACGACCGGTGGCAGGACCAACGGCAAATGTACCAGTGCGTTGACAACACCATGACCCGGAAATCTGTACCGGGCCAGGCCATACGCAACCATCACTGCAAGCGGCAGGGCCACAAGCAAGGCTGCTGCTGCAACCTTCAAGGTGAGAAGAAGCGCCTGCCATTCGGCGGGCTGAAGGGTGAGAAAATCCACGCGCGCTCAGATCGGTTTGCCGTTGGACCTTCCTCCTGGAAGGCTATTCTTCCTTATGGGTCACAAAGCCAAAGGAACGCAAGATCTTCACAGCTTCGGGACCAGTCAGAAAGTTCAGAAAGGCCGCCGCTTGCGGGTGATTGGCACCCGTCGTTAGCCCGGCTGGATATTCGATTTTTGGATGACTATCCGCCGGTAGTTCCGCGAGCACTTGAACATTCGGCTCAATTGCAGCATCCGTTGCATAGACGAGCGCTAGAGGCGTGTCACCGCGCGCCGCCGCGGCCAGCGCAACGCGAACGTTTTCCATCGGCGCCAATCGGCTTTCCACCGAGGGCCATAACCCAAGTGCTGTCAGCCCGGCCTTGCCATAGCGCCCTGCAGGAACAGTATCCGGGTCGGCAATTGCCAGCCGTCCGTCGCCCAGCCGCGCAGCAACTGCGTCAGCGGACAGATCCAATGGTTCGCTGTCCAGCGCGCCAGCCAAGACTAACCGGTTCGAAGCGATAACCGTTTCGCTTTCCGTCTGAACGGCACCCCGGTCCGTCAAGTACCCCATCCAGAGCGTGTCGGCAGAAACGAAGGCATCAGCGGGCGCGCCTGCCTCAATCTGACGCGCAAGCGTACCAGTGCCGGCAAATGAGAATGTCACCGGCACACCGCTTTCAGCTTCAAATGCCTCACCGATCGCCGCCATCGCCTCGCTCATGCTCGAGGCTGCAAAGACGGTCAGTGGTCTTTCCGCAGCAGCAACAGTAGTCTGAGCGAGCACAAAAACGGCAGCCACAATGAGGCTCAAGCGCACAGCAATGTCCTTTCGCTTTACAGCCTTTGCAAGGTACGTTGCCAACCGGTCAGATCAAGAAACAGATCATCCTGCCCGCCGGTCGGCCTTGATCATGTCCGCGCCCTTTTCCGCGATCATGACAGTCGGAGCATTTGTGTTGCCAGAGGTGATCGTTGGCATCACGGATGCATCAATCACCCGGATGTTTTCAAAACCACGCAAACGCAGGCGGTCATCAACCACAGACTTCTCATCGACACCCATCCGGCAAGTGCTGACGGGGTGAAAAATCGTGGTGCCGATGTCTCCCGCGGCTTTAATCAACTCGTCTTCGCTGGTGAGATCGGGACCCGGCAGATATTCCTCCGGCTCGAACCGTGCCATGGCAGGCGATGCCATGAGTTTGCGCGTGAGCCGGATACTGTCGGCAGCCACCCGGCGATCGGCTTCTGCAGAGAGATAGTTCGGCTGGATTTCCGGCTGCGCGCCTTTATCCGATGACGTAATGTGCACATGGCCCCGGCTTTCAGGGCGCAGGTTGCAAACACTCGCCGTCATCGCCGGGAAGTCATGCAGCGGCTCGCCAAACTTGGGCAGCGACAGCGGCTGAACG
Organism: Roseibium sp.; assembly: GCF_965276855.1. Classification (GTDB taxonomy): domain Bacteria; phylum Pseudomonadota; class Alphaproteobacteria; order Rhizobiales; family Stappiaceae; genus Roseibium. Next base: position 2,789,453 of record NZ_OZ255700.1, on the reverse strand, counting down.
TGATATTCCACGTTCGCCGTCTCGAACGATGGATCGGTCTTGGCGAACACACCAAGCTGGCTCGGCGCGGACGACATGGGCCCGGATCGCTTGAGGAGATATTCCAGACCAATCTTCGCTTTGCCGGTCCAGGTCTTCGCCATCTTGTTCAGGGATTTTGCGTTCTTCACCTTGAACACGGGACGAAGTTGCAAATGGTCCTGCAGGTTCTCGCCAATGGACGGCAGCGCGTATCGTGTTTCAATCCCTGCGTTCGACAGGACCTCCGGATTACCGATGCCTGAGAGCTCCAGAAGCTGCGGTGATCCAATTGCGCCGGCAGCCACCAAGAGCTCCCCGGAAATCGCTACCGTTGCCGGTTCGCCCGCAATCTCCAGATCCAGACCGGAGGCCCGGCCGTTCTCGGAACGGATCTGGGCCACATGAGCTTCCGTAACGATGTTGAGGTTCGGCCGGTTCGCGGCCGGCTTCAAAAACGCTTTCACACCGTTCCAGCGCATGCCTGATTTCTGAGTCACCTGAAAATAGGCAGATCCGAAATTGTCACCCTTGTTGAAGTCCCGGATCTTGGGAATGCCGTTTTCTTCACAGGCATCCCGAAAGGCATCAAGCAATTCCCAGGAAATGCGCTGCTCTTCAACGCGCAAGTTGCCGCCCTGAGCATGGAGCTCGTCGTTCCACGCATAATGATCTTCCGATTTCCGGAAATAGGGCAGAACGTCATCCCAGCCCCAACCGGCAAGTCCAAGCTGGCGCCAATGGTCATAATCCCAAGCCTGGCCGCGCATGTAAATCATGCCGTTGATGGACGAACTGCCGCCGAGCACCTTGCCGCGCGGATAGACCAGTGACCGGCCGTTCAACCCCTTGTCGGGTGCGGTCTTGAAACCCCAGTCAACGCGCGGATTGCCGATGCAATAGAGATAGCCAACGGGAATGTGGACCCAGATGTAATTGTCACGCTTTCCCGCTTCCAGAAGCAGAACCTTGACGCCTGGATCCTCTGACAAACGGTTGGCCAGGACACACCCGGCTGTTCCCGCGCCAACAATTACATAATCCCAATCACCCAGGTCGCGCATCGTTCCTCCCGCACCTTTATTTGAGCATGATGGAGACACGGTCGGACCAACTGGTCAAGTCAGCCAGAGGGCATAAGCGGCCTGAGTGCGCAGAGGCCGAACGTCACGTGTTTACGTATTTCTCACAAGTCCCACCTAAGCTGCAGGCTGCTTTCAGCTGAAGGGGCCCTTCGTGTCTAATCCTGCTCAACGCCTGTTGGGATATGCAAAAACAAAGGGCTCCGGGCAAACAACAAGGCCAGTCTCAAGCCGGTTACACAGCAGCATTTTCAATCTTTGTTGATGTCGCTTGAACCCGCTACGCCTTGCCGTTCGACCTGCAAGAGACCCATTCTTCAAACAAATCAAACACATGATTCCCGAGGCATATTTTGACATTTGAGATCAAGACCCAAGTCCCAGAACCTGAGACCTATTTGCAACTCCGCAATGACTGCGGCCTTGGTGGTTATGAATTGAAAGCAGCAGAACTTGGACTGAAGAACAGTCTGCATGCCGTGATGGTGTTTGACGGTGATGATCCAATCGGCATGGGGCGCCTTGTCGGAGATGGCGGACTGTTTGTTCAGGTTACCGATATCGCCGTGCTGCCCGCGCACCAGGGCAAAGGGCTGGGCCGGATGATCATGGAAAGCCTGCTGTCCTGGGCTGAATTAGAACTGCCAGTGTCGGCTTATATGAGCCTGATCGCGGACGTCCCGGCCAACAAGCTCTATGAGAATTTTGGCTTTCAGGAAACAGCACCGCGGTCTGTGGGTATGGCACGCCGTGTTGGGACTTATCCCTAATGTGTCCCTTGAGGACGTTACGGCGGGCGAGCGTGTGTTTCTTCTGAATTTCGAGCATCAGCCGGGAAATTCACCCTACCGCTCCCGGCACGCGATCTTCGTGAAAGAAGGTGCCGAAGAAGCGCATCCGGACCAGGGCACTATCCCGGCCTCAATCACAAGCCGCCTTTTGTCGGTTCGCGCATTTAACGAAGCGCACGAAATCGTGGACGCGGAAATAATCGAAGGAACTGAGGTCCAAGATGTGATCGCGAAGTTCTTCGAAAATACCGCTGTGGATTACATCCATCTGCATTATGCACGCCGCGGATGTTTCGCGGCCCGCGTTGTCCGCCCCGAACCAAAGGCATAGGCCCTCAATGACCGGCGTTGCATTTAGATAATCCGGCAGATGTCACGTTCGTTTTTCCGACGTTGGGCTATACTCAGATTCAAAATGGTTTGGGAGAACACTGATGGTCACTTCTGCGCAACGCCGGTCTGCCTTCAAGGCCCTTCATGTAAAGGGCAAAGCCTTTTTGATGCCCAACCCGTTCGACATCGGCTCCGCCCGTATTCTGGACGGCATGCGCTTTGATGCGTTGGCAACCTCCAGTGCCGGGTTTGCCTGGGCCCGGGGTGTTCGAGACGCTGAAGGCCTGATTGGGCGGGATGATGCGCTGGCTCATGCTGCTGATATCATTTCGGTGACCAGCCTGCCGGTCAACGGTGATCTTGAGAATGGGTTTGGTGACAGTCCAGAAGACGTGGTTGAAACCATCAAGGGTGCGATCGAAGTTGGTCTTGCCGGATGCTCCATCGAGGACTATTCCCAGAATCCCAAAAACCCATTCTACCCGCTGGACTTGGCTGTTGAACGGATCAAGGCGGCCAACGCCTACGTCAAGGAAAATGCGCCTGAGTTTGTTCTGACGGCGCGCAGCGAAGGCCCGGTAAAATCGGAGCATGAGCTGGAACAGACCATCAAACGTCTCAATGCCTTCAAAGATGCAGGCGCTGATTGCGTTTACGCACCGATGCTCAAGGACAAGGCAAAAATTACCAAAGTGCTGGAAACCGTCGATGCCCCATTGAACATCCTGGCCGGCCGCCCGAATTTTCATCTCACCCGCAAAGAACTCGGAGATCTCGGTGTTGCCCGGATCTCGATTGGCGCTGGCCTGGCGCGGCTGGCTTATGGCGCCTTCACGGCCGCGGCAGAAGACATGAAGGACGGCGGCTCGTTCGGCTGCTTCGATCGGGACCCAAGTGCAGAAATGCCAGTCAATTTCGAAGACTTCATGAAGGCAAAGCCCTGATCTTTCCGCTTATTCTGCCCAATAGGTCAGTACAAGCGGAAGCGTCAGCAATGTCATCAACGTCGACAGAAAAATGAAGCCTGCGACAGCAGGTGCGTCGTCAGGACGGTGTTGCGATACCGCCAGGTAGGTTGCGACAGATGGCGGCATGAAGCAGAGCAGAATGACCGCTTTTTGCTGTGCCCCACTGAACGGAAATACGCTTGTAAGCGCCAAAGCAGCAACCACAGAAAAGCAGATATGGATCACGGATAACGTGGCTGCGCGGCCGAGATTGCCGAATTTCAGCGTCGCAAGACTGTGGCCCAGCGTCAACAGCATGATGGGAACGGCAAGCCCGGCGAGAATGCTGAGGCTCTGATCCACCGGGCCGGGCAAGCTCCAATCCGTCTCCATGAGAAACAAAGCAACCATGACGGCATAAATCACCGGTTGCTTGGCAAGGGTTTTGAAGTCGGGTTTGCCAATAGGTAGCGCAACCCCAATGGTGAAGATCGCGGCAAGGACCACGACGACAAAGCCCAAAGCGACCGCCGCGCCTTCTGCACCGAAAGCCAGCGTTGTCACCGGCAAACCGATGTTCCCGACATTCGACAGCATCATGGGAGATAAATAGGCCTGAACCGGCAAACCCAGCAGCTTCAGGATCCCGAAGCCTAGAACACCGAAAATCAATATCATGCAAGCAGCGGCCAGCAGCACATTCAAAAAGGCGCCGAGTTCGATGTGGTCTTTGGCAAGGTGAGACAGGATCAAGGCCGGGTAGCCGACATTGGCGACAAGGCTGCCAAACATTTTCCGGTCAAACGGTGCTTTCAGAATCGCCAGGCCATATCCGAGCAGCACGCACAAAAGCACGGGCAGCATGACAGTAACGATATGTCCGAAGATTACGTCCAAGACAGCATCCGCTCCGGCGAACCCAACAATTTTAAAAGCTTAGCCGCGTCGCAGGTACCTATTCAATCGAATAGCCATCAATTGTCGCGAATTCCGACATACGTAGCGCGCGGCCGGATCTGTTCTTGCGCGCCATATTGTTCCAGCGCGTGCGCAATCCAACCGGCCATCCGCCCGGCGCAGAAAATGATCTTGCCGCTGTCTTTCGGCAGATCATATGTCTTCTGCATGGCGGCGAGGGCAAAGTCGATGTTTGGAAAGAGGCCAAAGAGGTCATGGCCTGCCTTCAGGATTGCCGGCAATTTCTGGACGAAGGGATGATCCGGTTCTGAAGCCATTAGATTGGTGATCAGCCAGTGGCCGCGCGGATCCTTGTCGACATAGATCTTATGGCCGAACCCTGGAAGGGTTTCACCGCGTCCCAGCCTGTCGGCAATCAAGGCCTCGACATCCGTATCCGCATCGATTTCGGCCATCCAGGCATTTGCCCGGCCAGACGCCGCACCATGGCGAGGTCCTGTAAACGCCCCCAGGCCGGACAAGAGCGCCGCATGCAAAGGCGCCCGCGTAGATGCTGCGCAGCGCGCAGCGAAGGTGCTTGTGTTCAGCTCATGATCGGCAGAAAGAACGAGCGCCGCCCGGATCAAGTTCTTTGCGCGCGACGAAACGTCAAAGGCTTGTGCGATCTGGGTGTGAACTGGGATGGTTTGCGGTTCGGTTTCAAGAAGAGCGGCAACACCGTAGCGCAGCAGCGCTGCCCCCTTTGTCCGCAGCAGTTTCACGGCCTGCGTATGGGCTGCCCGGTCTTGCAGGGGCCAGGCTGCCAGCGCCATCATCACCCTGTCCAGCGGCCCCAGCCCATCAGGAAGTTCGGGCGGCGCAGAGGGGGCAGGTTCGGCAAAGGGATCATCGTCGCAATCCCAAAGAAGCGTGGCAACGCTCTCCAGTGTGGCATTTTCTGCAAGATCAACAGCCGGACGCCCACGGTAAATCGCGCCCTCCTGGGAGATCATCGTGAGCTCGGTTTCCAGCACCGGGTCGCCAGTTAAGGGTCGGCTTCCGGACACCTCCTCCGTCGTTCTCCGCCCCTTAAGACGACGCACGTCAGCCGCATCATAGCGCCTTTGTTTGCCGGGTCCGGCAACAGACTCAATCAGCCCCCGGCTGACATAGGCATAAAGGGTGGCCGGCTGAACGCCAAGTTCAGCGGCCGCTTCTTTTGCAGAGAGATAGATTGGCGTATTCATATATTGATTGTATTTATCAAGATTGATCAATGCAATGACTTCTCCTTAGGTACTTTCAAGAAAATGGAGATGATCATGACAAAAGCACCCGATCCCGGAACCCTGACCGCCGATCCAGCCTCTGGCCTGGAAGGTATTGTCGCGGCCCATACAGGCTTGAGCGATGTCGATGGTCTGAACGGCCAGCTGGTCCTGCGCGGCAAACGGATTGAAGACCTCGCCGGCAAACTCCGGTTCGAAGATGCCATCCTTCATCTCTGGCACAGTTATGTCTTTTGTGATGCCGATGAACTTAGAAAGGCCATGGGCGATGCACGCCAGGCTGCGTTTTCCAGTGTGCCGCTGATTGAGGCCTCCTCAAGCAAGCTCAGCATCTATGAACGGATGCAGCTCGGCCTCATCGCCCTGCCGCTTGATCCGGCTCGCCCGCAAGCCGTGGCTATCAGCGGTGCCCTGCCGGTGTTTCTTGCCGCCGCCTGCCGTATTTCTGACAGCGAACACCCAATCGCACCAGATCCGAATTTAACGACCGCAGAAGACCTGTTGCGCATGATGGGAGACGAGGAGCCAGACGCAGAACACATTGCCGCGCTTGACCGGTATCTGGTCACCATTCTGGATCACGGATTGAATGCGTCAACGTTCACTGCCCGGGTCATTGGTTCTTCGGAAGCCGACATGAAACAAGCCGTGCTTGGCGCCATGGGGGCCTTGAGCGGCCCGCTTCATGGCGGCGCGCCAGGACCGGTGCTCGATATGATTGATGCCATTGGAACTCCGGAAAACGCAGCAGACTGGATTTCCGAAGCCTTGAACCGCAAAGAGCGTTTGATGGGGTTTGGGCACCGAATCTACCGGACGCGCGACCCGCGTGCGGACGTCCTAAAAGCGGGTCTTAAAACGCTTCAGGCTAGAAATCCAAAAGTCAGCCTTGCCGAAAAGATCGAAGAAGCCGCACTCACCGCTCTGCGCAAGGCAAAACCGGACCGGGCACTCGACACCAATGTTGAGTTTTATACAGCGGTCCTGCTTGATGCGATCGGAATAGACCGCACGCTGTTTACGCCACTCTTTGCCGTTGGACGCACGCCGGGCTGGTGCGCGCATGTCATGGAGCAGCAGACAACAGGAAAACTGATCCGCCCGGCGTCCCGATATGTTGGCCCAAAACCGGTGTAAAGTAACCCCGCCCGGCATTGCCGGGCGGTTTGTCAGTGTGTTTTAAGCAAGCCCTGCAATTGCCGAGGCGAAATCCTTGGCGGAGAACGGTTCAAGATCTTCCACGCCTTCGCCAACCCCGATAAAATGGACCGGCAGGCCGTGTTTGGCGGCAATGGCCACCAGAATGCCGCCGCGCGCCGTGCCGTCGAGCTTGGTCATGACAAGTCCGGTAACGCCAGCAACCTTGCCGAATATCTCGACCTGATTGAGCGCGTTCTGACCCGTTGTCGCATCCAGGGTGAGGAGACAGGTGTGCGGCGCGTCCGGGTCATGTTTCTTGATCACGCGGATGACCTTTTCCAGCTCATCCATCAGCTCGGCCTTGTTCTGAAGGCGACCGGCGGTATCGATCAAGAGAACATCGACTTGTTTTTCGGTCGCTTCCTTCATGGCGTCAAAGGCAAGGCCGGCAGCATCTGCGCCGGTATCGCGCGCAATGACTTCAGCGCCGGTGCGCTCACCCCAGATCTTGAGCTGTTCGACAGCAGCCGCGCGGAAGGTATCGCCAGCGGCCAGCATGACCGTCTTGCCCTCTTCGCGCAGCTTCTTGGAGAGTTTGCCGATGGTGGTGGTCTTGCCGGTGCCATTGACGCCGACCATCAAAACCACATGAGGTTTCTTGCCGGAATTCAGATCCAGCGGCTCGGCGACAGGTGCCAGAACCTTCTCGACTTCCTCTGAGAGGATTTCGCGGACCTCTTCAGGGGAGATTTCCTTATCGTAGCGGCCGTCGGACAGGCGCTCTGTGATCGCCATCGCCGTATCAACACCAAGATCCGCCTGAATCAGGATGTCTTCCAGCTCTTCGAGCATCGCCGCATCAAGCTTGCGCTTGGTGAAGATGGACGAGATGCCGTCCGTCAATGCGGAAGAAGACCGCGAGAGACCCTTTTTCAGCCGTTGGAACCAGGAGAGTTTTTCTTCTTCAACGGGAGCCGGTGCAGGCGTTGCCACGACCGGTACGGCGGGTGCAGATGGCTCTGCGTCCGGCTCAATCTCCGCCGGTTGTTTGATCGTCTCGACTGGTTCTAGAACTTCCGGTGCCTCTTCGGTCGCTGTTTCGTCCGAGGGGTTTTCAACCGGCGCGTCCGGGAGGTCGGGTTCTTTTTCACCTGCACCAAGATCAGCCGAAATATCGACATCAGGCAGCACAGGCGGAACGGTTGGAGCGATCTGCGGCGACAAATCCGGGCCGGTCTGTGCAGACAGGACACTTGGCTCGCTGCCCAGTGCGGCAACGGGCGCAACTTCCATCTCAACGGGCGTCGGCGCCTCGTCCGACGTTTCCGCGGCTGGAGAAGCTTCCTCTAGCGCATCAACAGCTGGGGTTTCAGGCTCGTCCGGCGCATCCTTGCCGCCAAAGAGCCGCCCAAAAAACCCGCGCTTCTTCTCGCTCATAAATCCGCCTTAAAAACTCGGCCGCCGCTCAAGCCGCCTTGGAAAGGGCTTCGCCCAACAGATGGCGTCCGGTATGGCCGATAATTCTCGTTTCGACAATCTCTCCGGCCGTTCCGCCTGCAAGTTCAACCTGGGTGAACTGTTCCGTGCGGCCAAGGCCTTCTTTCTCTATGAGAACGGGTCGGACCTTACCGACTTCCATCGCCAAATGCTGTGCAAGAACTTCCGCGCCTTTTTCGCGCAGACGCGCGCCGCGTTCCTTGATGATGCTCCGGTCAAGCTGGGGCATCCGCGCCGCCGGTGTTCCCGGACGCGGCGAAAACGGAAAGACATGGAGATGGGTCAGGCCGCACTCGTCGACGATCTTGAGCGAATTCAAAAACATCTCTTCGGTTTCTGTCGGAAACCCGGCGATAATATCCGCGCCGAACACCACATCCGGGCGCATCTTGCGGACATCTTCGCAGAACTTGATCGTATCCGCCCGCAAATGGCGGCGCTTCATCCGCTTCAGGATCATGTCGTCACCCGCCTGCAGGGACAGATGAAAATGCGGCATCAAGCGATGATCGTCCGCAATCACCTGCATCAGATCCTCATCCGCCTCGATGGAGTCGATGGAGGACAGGCGCAACCGCTTGAGATCGGGCACCATTTTCAGGATCTTTGCCGTCAAGGTGCCCAGCTTCGGTTCACCCGGCAGATCCGCGCCGTAAGACGTGATATCGACGCCGGTCAGGACAATTTCGTTGTAGCCGTTGTCGACCAGCCGTTTGATCTGATCGATCACAACGCCCATCGGCACGGAACGGGAATTGCCGCGACCATAGGGAATAATGCAAAAGGTGCAACGGTGATCGCAGCCGTTCTGGACCTGAACGAATGCCCGGGCACGGCCGGTCAAACCGTCGATCAGGTGACCGGCGGTTTCCTCGACACTCATGATGTCGTTGACGCGCACCTTCTCGGTCTCTGAAATGCCGAACGCTGCGACATCGGCGTAGGATTTACGCTCCAGCTTCTCGGTGTTGCCGAGAACCAGATCAACCTCGTTCATCTCCGAAAACGTATCGGTTTCGGTTTGCGCCGCACAGCCGGTAACAATGACCTTGGCGTCCGGATTGTCGCGCTTGGCCTTGCGCACGGCCTGGCGCGCCTGGCGCACGGCTTCATTCGTCACCGCGCAGGTGTTGATGAGGATGGCGTTCTTGAGACCCGCGGCCTCGGCTTCACGCTTCATCACCTCCGACTCGTAGGAATTGAGCCGGCAGCCAAAAGTAACAACGTCGATGGTCATGACGCAGCCCCAGCTTCCAGGGGCGCGTCCCCGCCGGCCGTCTTGCGCCAAGTGAGCGTCTCGAGATCGACTTCGCCTTCGAACTCGACTTCCGTCAGGCCGGTCATCAGCACATGACCATCCCTTTCCCGCCATTCAATGCCGATCGGACCGCCAGGCAGGTGAATGGTGGTTTTACGTCCAGTCTTGTCGTCTCGCGCAGCTGCAACCCCGACAGCACACGCAGCTGTGCCGCAGGCCAGTGTCAGACCGGCCCCGCGTTCCCAGACCTTCACACGGATCTGATCGTCATCGAAAATATGCGCCAGCGAGATGTTCGCGCCCTCCGGAAAGATCGGATGACGCTCCAAAAGCGGACCAACCCGGGCAAGATCGTAGGCCTCGACGTCCTTGACCCAGAAGATCGCGTGCGGATTGCCCATGTTGACCACGGCCGGCGTGTGCAGGATGGGCTCATCGATCGGCCCGATTTGCAGTTCGATCGCCCGTGTATCGGCAAACTCTTCAGCCAAGGGGATCTGATCCCAATTGAGGCGCGGCTTGCCCATGTCGACGGTCACATTTCGCAGACCAGCAGCGTCAAAGGCATGCAGAAGACCGGCATTGGTCTCGATTGTGACGAGATCCTTGGTGTTTTCTTCCATCAGGAGACGGCCAATACAGCGCGTGGCGTTGCCACAGGCGTCGACCTGACCGCCATCACTGTTGTGAATGCGCATGAAGGCATCAACACCGCACGTGGATCGCTCAACCGTGATCATTTGATCAAAGCCGATGCCATGCTCCCGATCGCCCAATTTGGCAATCTGATCCTTGGTCAGTCGCAGCGGTTTATCCCGCGCGTCCCAGACTACGAAGTCATTGCCAAGGCCGTTCATCTTCAAAAAGGGTCTGGTTTCAGACGCCATACCGGGTGCACTTTATCTTTTGGGTGTTGAGATCCAGGCGCATTTCATCGCCATAATCCGCCTTATATGGCGGATTTGTGAAGAAATTACCAGATCTCTCCACCCAAAGGGTTAGCAGTGCAGGTGTGCAATGACGGCATGGCGCTGCTGAATGGTCCTGTCTGTTTAGTGCGCCTCATCCCAGTTGTCGGCGGCGCGGGCATCGACCTGGAGCGGCACCGACAATTTCAGCGCGGGATCGCAAGCGTTTTCCATCACGTCCTTGATGAGCGGGATGGTCGCCTCAACCTGATCCTCCGGCACTTCAAAAATCAGTTCATCATGCACCTGCAGCAACATCTGCGCGTCCAGCTTTGAGGCGGTGAGACGGTCTTCCATGCGCACCATGGCCCGGCGCAGGATATCGGCCGCCGAGCCCTGGATCGGCGCATTGATCGCCGCCCGTTCATAGAAATTGCGCATGTTCGGGTTCTTGGTGTTCACGTCCGGATAATGCGCCTTGCGGCCAAAGATCGTGGTGACATAGCCGTCCGCATGCACCTGTTTCTTGACCGCTTCCATATATTCCTTGATGCCCGGGAACCGTTCGAAATAGGTCTTGATGTAGTCGCCCGCCTCGCCGCGTGAGATGCCCAGCTGATTGGCAAGGCCGAAGGCCGAAATGCCATAGATAATACCGAAGTTGATGGCCTTCGCCTGCCGGCGGACCATCGGGTCCATGCCCTCAATCGGCGTCCCGAACATTTCGCTTGCCGTCATCGCGTGAATGTCGAGCCCGTCCTCGAAGGCCTTTTTCAGCTGCGGAATGTCCGCCATATGGGCGAGCACACGCAACTCGATCTGGCTGTAGTCGGCCGAGATCAGCTTCTGGCCCTTTTCCGCAATAAAGGCCTGGCGGATCTTGCGGCCCGCTTCCGTTCTGACAGGTATGTTCTGCAGGTTCGGCTCGGAGGAAGAGAGCCGTCCGGTGGTTGTCGCCGCAAGCGAATAGGACGTGTGCACCCGTTTTGTTTCCGGGTTGATGTAGCCCGGCAGAGCGTCTGTGTAGGTGGATTTCAGCTTTGACAGCTGCCGCCACTCAACGATTTTCGACGGCAGCGGATGACCTTCGGCTGCAAGATCCTCCAGAACCTGCGCCGAGGTCGACCAGGCCCCGGTCTTTGTCTTCTTGCCGCCGGGAAGACCCATCTTGCCGAACAGAATATCGCCGAGCTGTTTCGGTGAACCGACGTTGAAGGTTTCGCCGGCAAGTTCGTAGATCTCGCTTTCCAGAGCGGCTGCGCCCTGTGCGAAATCGCCGGACAGGCGGGAGAGCATCTGGCGGTCCACGGAAATGCCGCGCCTTTCCATGCGCGCCAGCACCGGCACCATCGGCCGCTCCAGCGTTTCATAGACCGTTGCCATGTGATCGCTGGCAAGCCGCGGTTTCAGGATCAGCCACAAGCGCAAGGTGACATCAGCATCCTCGGCAGCATAAGCAGTTGCCTTGTCAATCGCCACCTTGTCGAAGGTGATCATCGATTTGCCCGAGCCGCAGACCTCCTTGAACGGGATCGGCTTGTGACCGAGCCAGCGCTCCGAGAGCTCGTCCATGCCATTGCCGCCTTTGCCCGCATCCACGGTGTAGGAGAGCAGCATGGTGTCGTCGTAAGGGCCGACGTCAACGCCGTGGCGGGTCATCACCAGCCAGTCGTATTTGAGGTTTTGCGCGATCTTCAGGACGCCGCGGTCCTCCAGCATTGGCTTCAGCGCTTTCAGCGCATCGTCCAGCGGGATCTGGTTTGGCAAAAGTCCGCCACCGCCGAGAAGATCGCCTTCGCCGTCCTTGTGGGTCAGCGGTATGTAGCAGGCCTTGCCCGGTTCGGAGCTTAAGGAGATCCCCACCAGCTCGGCCTGCATGGCATCAAGCGAGGTGGTTTCCGTGTCGAAGGCGACATAGCCCTTTTCATAGGCCGCATCGATCCAGGGCTGCAGCTGTTCGAGAGTTGTGACAGTATCATAAGCAGTGGAATCGACCGGCATCGCGCCGATCCTGGCCGCCCGTTCATCAGCCACGGTCTGCGGCACCATCAGTCCGTCCGGCGCAGTGTTGCCGCTGGCACTGCTGCTGTCTGCATCAGGCGCGGACATACCGCCCGGGCGGTCCATTATCCGGCCCTTGTGGTCCGGCACATCCCAGCCAGGAACCTCAAGGTCCAATGCCTCTACATTGGTAAGATCCGCTCCGGTCACTTCCGCAACGCGTTTGGTGAGTGTCGAAAAGCCCATCGCCTTCAAAAAGCCGACGGCTTTCGGCCCGTCGATGTCACAAACTGAAAGATCTGCAACAGGAATTTCGACCGGCACGTCCTGCTTGAGCGTCACCAACTGTTTGGAGACGCGGGCCTGATCGGCAAACTCGATCAGGTTTTCGCGGCGCTTCTTCTGCTTAATGGTTTCGGCTTGTTCCAGCAGCGTTTCCAGATCGCCGAATTCATTGATCAGGAGCGCTGCGGTTTTCAGGCCGATGCCCGGAACGCCCGGCACATTGTCGACGCTGTCGCCGGCGAGTGACTGAACCTCGATCACCTTGTCTGGGCCAACGCCAAACTTTTCAAAGACTTCCGCTTCCCCAAAAGTCTTGTTTTTCATCGTGTCGATCATGCCGATCTTAGGGCCGATCAGCTGCATCAGGTCCTTGTCGCCGGATACAATGGTCACGCGCGCGCCCTGTTCGGCGGCTTGCCGGGCATAGGTCGCGATCAGATCGTCGGCCTCAAAGCCTTCCTGCTCGATGCAATGAGTGGAAAACGCGCGCGTCGCCTCACGAATCAGGCCGAATTGCGGCACCAGGTCTTCCGGCGGGGGCGGGCGCTGCGCCTTGTATTCCGGATAAATGTCGGACCGGAACGTTTTGGCGGAATGGTCGAAAATCACCGCGAAATGGGTGGGCTCGTCGCCTTCTTCAGGCGTAAGGCCTTCCTGCAGCAACTTCCACAGCATGTTGCAGAAGCCGGAGACAGCACCAACCGGCAAGCCATCCGGCTTGCGCGTCAAAGGCGGCAGCGCGTGATAGGCGCGGAAAATGAAAGTGGAGCCATCAACCAGGATCAGGTGGTCGTCGGCAGTCAGGGCGGCGGAAGTTTCTTGTGTCGACATGGCGCGGACGATGCCCTTGAACGCTCTGCTGAGCAATAGTCTATTTTATATTTCCAGAATGAGTGTATGTTTAATAAATACAATCAATGGACGAAATTTGATGGCTAAATCCGCATCAGTTCCTGCGCCCTTATCAAAAAGCGATGTTGGATTTTCTATCCTAATTGCTTCGGGTGTCTATGTTTTCTTGCTGGACATAAAAGCGTTTGAATTCACCACAGCATTTACCATTCTCCTCCTATCCCTTTTGTGGATTGCAATATATCGCGTGTTCGACAGGTACGCGGGTATGATCGAAAAACTAGAAGAAACTGGGTCTGACCGGGAGTGGAAATCTCTCCTTAAAGCGTATTCATACCGCGCTTTACCGCCTGCATTTTTTGCAATTTCGATCTTTATGTTCATGGCAATCAAGAGCGATAGCTATGATTTCATGAGTAAGGTCGGCCTTGTCGCTTTGCTTCTTTTTGTTTGCTTGATTTTTCTAGAACACTTTATCCTTCACCCGTATCGCAAGGCATCTAGGCTTGAGAGAGCCAAGGCCTCTAAGTCCAAGGCTTGAAGGGTGCGGAAATTCTCCTGTCACTCCGCCGCTTGGGGCGCCGCTTTCCGGCCGTAGGTGCCGCCGAGATAGGCCCATTCCGGCCGTTTGAACAGGAACCAGCCAATTCCGGTTTTCTGGATAAACCACAACAGGATCACCGGCGCGACGACGGCGACGACATTGACGATCAAAGACACTGTGCCGATGTCAAGAATATCAAGTTTCAGCAGGATCACCCGCGTGAGGCCCATCGGGAAGAAGAACGCCAGATAGATCACAATGGAGTTCGCGCCGAAATGGCGCAGGAAATCCATGCTGCCTGCTTTGACGATGAGTGCACTGGTGAGAATGATCGCGCCCGCGCCGGCTGCTCCAAGTGCCAGCGACACGAACGGCAATTCAGACCAGCCAATAAAGACCAGACCACCGTTGATGACGCCCCAGACGAGTAGCAGCGCGAGGCTCAGGCTGACCCGGTTCCGCGCCCACTCTGCAAGCTCAAAGATTTTTGGCGCGAAAATGTAGCCGGCATAAAAATAGACGAAGCGGGAGGCGAATTCGTCGACGAGGAGCCAGCCGGTATGAATCGGTGCGATCTGCAAAAGGGCAGCAATCCCGAGCATTACTTGCCAGGGCACGCCTTTGTCATGCGCCAGTTTGCAGACGACAAAGAAGATCGGCAGCATATAGATGAACCACAATGTACCAAACGGTTGGAAGAAGCTGACCAGATAGAACTGAAACGCCCCGGCCCAGCCCATTTCACCGGCGAAGACCGGTGCCTTCACCGCGAACTGAATGGTCATCCAGAGGACATAAAAGTAAGCGAAATGAACGACTTTCCGGTCGAGATAGAGCTTCCAATCCCGCGTGATGACATTTGACAGGAAAAGACCGGAGATCAGAAAGAAGTCCGGCATCCGGAAGGGGGCGGCAAAGGCGATGACCGCATGCATCCAGCCAGTTTCTCCAGCCGCTGCCTCCACGCCCAAAACGGCGTGCATCATGACGACAAAGACGATGCAGATGCCTTTTGCCGTATCTACCCAATCGACGCGCGGGGCCTGTACCATATCCGTTTACCTGCTGCGGAAATCTCCAATCCGGGCAGGTCTAGCGCGCAACTGGTAAAAATTACGCATAAAGCAAAGTCACGTTTCGGTGATTTTTTGCGGAAATGGCAAACAGTCTATGAGTTCGGTTTTTCCGACCCGTCGTTCCATGGGCTGATGCGCGGCTGACCGGACGATTGGCTTCCGGCCTCCGGGCCATGGTTGGTTTCTTTCCAGTCTTCCTCATCCAGATCCACAACACCATCCTCGTTCCGCGGACGCATGGTTCCACCCTCCATGATCACAACATTGGAGCGCGCGATGATGAACTTCGCAAGACTTTCGCGGACCGGCGGAATAAACAGCAGCAAACCAATGGCGTCCGTGACAAAACCTGGGATCAAAAGCAGGATACTCGCCAGCACAATCATAGCGCCTTGCATGACCTCGTTGCCCGGCGCCCGTCCTCCATCGAGTTCCTTCTGCATCCGCATCAAAAGCGACAGCCCCTGCTGACGCAGCATGAGTGTGCCGGCCATGGCTGTCAGCACGGTCAAAAGGATCGTCGGCAGAACCCCAAGAAGCTCGCCAACCCAAATGAAAACCGAGATTTCGATCAGAGGCAGGAGTATAATGCCTGCTATGATATAAAGTCCCACGGAGGCTCCATCGTCTGGTAGGGTGGAAATCTGTACTATCTGACCCAGAGATGTAGACACTCTGTCACAAAAATGCGAGCGGCCGGTCGCAAGGAATGTTCACTTCGATCAAATTCAGTCTTGCTCTTGGGTCTGGATGCTGGTTGAAGAACCCACTAAATAGAACATATCTGACCTAAACGTGCGTCGCACGGGCCTTGCAAAACAAGTCAGAGGCAGCCTACCAGCCTCTGAAAGGGTAGCCGGAATAGAAGATGAATGAAATTTTTGATCCCCTAAATCTGCTGCTTCTTGGACTGGCGGTGTTCATTTTGTTCCGGTTGCGCTCTGTTCTCGGCAAACGCACCGGCGAGGAACGCCCGCCGTTTGACCCGTACTCCAAGCCAGAGCAGCAAAATGGTCAGGCCAACGGCCAGGACAACGTCATTCCGATGCCGCATCAGGGGCAACAATCGCCGGACGGTTACGACGACATGGCTCCGGCGCGGCAGGAAGAAGATGGTGAAGTCGTCATCGACAAGGTCGCACCGGCTGGCTCTGCACTGAACAACGCGCTGAAGCAAATCCTGTCCGTTGATCGCAGCTTCGAGCCCGAACCTTTCCTGCAAGGAGCAAAAGCCGCATACGAAATGATCGTGATGGCGTTTGCCGATGGCGACAAGAAGGCTCTCAAAAATCTTCTGTCCCGTGACGTGTTTGAAGGTTTTAGCGCTGCGATTGACGATCGTGAAAAACGCGGTGAGACAATTGAATCCACGTTTGTTGGCATCGACAAGGCCGAAATCGTGGAAGCGGCCCTCAAGGACACCACCGCACAGGTTACTGTCCGGATCCATAGCCAGCTGATATCAGCAACACGCGACAAAGGCGGCGAAGTTGTTGACGGTGACCCCGCTAAAGTGACGGAAGTCATTGATATCTGGACCTTCGCCCGTGACACCGCTACGCGGGATCCGAACTGGAAGCTGGTCGCGACCGAATCCGCCGAGTAAATTCGTGAGTGCCCCGGCAGGCATGCGCGGATCAACGCGGCCGTCTGGTTTGGCAATACTATTTAAGGGCGCGGCTTTTGCCGCGTCTCTTTTTGTTGCAGGACCTTTAACTGCCATGGCGCAAGGCCCGATCCAATCTGCCGATCTTATACCAGTCCAATTCGCCGATCTCAGCGGTTGGCCAACAGATCAGCACGCGGACGCACTCGTTGCGTTCAAGCGGTTTTGTGGGCCTGGTGCACCGTCAGCTGCAAACAGGGGACCGTTCCAGCTTTCCAAAGGCCATCGCCAAGCGCTGTGCAAGGCGGCGCTAGCGTCAAAGGATGCGCGTTCGTTTTTTGAAACCCATTTCGAGCCATTTCAGGTTCGAGAGCCGGGGTTCGTGACCGGGTATTTCGAACCTGAGGTGGCCGCATCCCGGGAAAAAACGGCCGAATTCAACGTGCCCCTTCTGAAAAAACCCGATGGGCTCGTTCACGTGCCGGCAAAGGCCCGTCCTTCTGGGTGGCCAACACACCTGACACATGGCCGCAGGATCAACAACCAGGTGACCGAAATGCCCGACCGCGGGGCCATCATGGATGGTGCCCTTGACGGTGAGGGGCTGGAACTGGTCTGGCTTCGCAGTTCGATCGACGCCTACTTCATTCATGTCCAGGGCTCGGCGCGCCTGAAACTCGTTGATGGCTCGACGATGCGGGTCGGGTATGCGGGAAAAACCGGGCACCCCTACACCGGAATCGCCCGGCTTTTGGTTCAGCGCGGTGAAGGCACTCCGGAAGATTTCACGATGTCCGGCTTGCGCCGCTGGCTGGAACAAAACCCGGATGACCGGGACCCGCTTTTCAAGGAAAACCGGTCCTACATTTTTTTCCGAGAAGTCACTGAAGCGGCACCAGACGAAGGGCCGATCGGCGCAGCAAGGCTACCTCTCGTGCCCGGTCGAAGTCTGGCAATTGACGACAGCGCCATGCCGTATGGGGTTCCTGTCTTTGTTTCCGCGGAGTTTGAAGATCCACAGCAACCCGGTCAGCAATACCGCCGCCTGATGGTGGCCGACGACACAGGTTCTGCAATCAGGGGTCAATCCCGAGGCGACATCTTTGTCGGCTCCGGAGACGACGCCGGACGCATTGCCGGTGAGATCCGGCATGGAGCCACCTTTACTGTGTTGCTGCCCAGGCGCTCAACTGGCCTCGGGAACTGACGGCATGAGCAAGCGCGGCAGAAAGGGCATGCTGTCTCCCGAAGACCGGGAACTCTGGGGCAAGGTCGCCAAAACAGCGACACCGCTTGATACAGAGCGCGCAAAGGCTCAAATGGCAGAGCTGGAACAGTTCATAGATGCAACACCCAAGGTGGCTGCAAAATCTCCCCAAACATCAACCGCAATCCATCCGCCAGAACCGGCGAAACCTGTGGCGCCGCCACCTTTGCGGCAGCTTGAGCACCGTTACCGCAAGAAACTGGTGCGCGGTGTCAAACAAATCGACGCCCGGATCGACCTGCACGGCCTGACGCAGGACAAAGCCCATGACCGCTTGCGCGGATTTCTCTATGAAGCCCAGGCACGGGGGCACAAGGTCGTGCTGGTGATTACCGGAAAGGGCGGCGGGCCCGGCTATGCCTATATGGACGAACGCGGAGTTTTGCGCAGAATGGTACCGCAATGGCTGGCAATGCCGGATGTGCGCCATCTTGTCGTGGGCTACGAAGAAGCCCATACAACCCACGGCGGCTCCGGTGCGCTGTATGTGCGAATAAGAAGACGCAGGTAGGAACGTGACACCTCTTGGGGCTAAAATCCGTGAACTCAGAACAAAACAGGGCGTTTCCTTGAAAGAAATGGCAGCGGCCCTGTCCGTCTCCAGCGCCTATCTCTCCGCACTGGAACATGGCAAGCGGGGCAAGCCGACCTGGTTTTTGGTGCAAAGGATCATTGCCTATTTCAATGTGATCTGGGACGAGGCAGAGGAAATCCAACGGCTTGCCGAGCTCTCCGATCCCCGCATCACCATCGACACTGCCGGCATGAACCCCAAGGCAACGGAACTCGCCAATCAACTCGCCCTGAAAATTGGCGGCCTCTCCGATACCTCCCTCGATGGGCTGCTGCACCAACTGCGCGTTGCCGCCGTAAAAGACGACATCTGACGTGCATCAAAGTTTACATGTCCTTATTATCAAGGCGCTATAAAGCCGCGCGCGCCGCTGCCCGGCAATGACCTTTTGGAAGTTTGAGATCGGTATGACATCCACCCAAGACGACCACTCCGGATTGATCGATGCCGATGCGCTGCGGACGCGCCTGACAGCGCTGACTGAGGCGACCGATGGTGAGGGGTCTGATCCCAAGGTCCGCAACGCTGTTCTGGGCGAGCTGAAAACGGCAGTTCGGGATGCCCGGAAAATCGCCGAAGACAAACTGGCAGATGATGGTGGCGGACTGTTGTGTGCCCAGCGGCTGTCTTTCATCCAGGACGAAATCATCCGGGTCATCTACGACTTCGCGCTTTACCACGTCTACCGGATCAAGAACCCGTCGGCAGCCGAACGCATGTCGGTCGTCGCCGTTGGCGGATATGGACGCGGCACACTGGCTCCTGGCTCCGATATCGATCTGTTGTTCGTCCTGCCGTACAAGCAGACCCCTTGGGGTGAGCAGATCGTCGAATACATCCTCTACATGCTCTGGGATCTTGGTTTCAAGGTCGGTCATGCAACGCGCAACATCGACGAGTGTATCCGGCTTTCAAAGGCGGACATGACGATCCGCACGGCAATTCTGGAAGCCCGCCATATCTGGGGCGACGAAGCGTTGTTTGATGAGCTCGTCACCCGTTTCCAAAAGCAAGTGGTGGAAGGCACCAGTTCCGAGTTTATTGCCGCCAAGCTGCAGGAACGGGACGAACGGCACCGCCGCCAAGGCACCTCCCGCTATCTTGTCGAGCCGAATATCAAGGAGGGCAAGGGCGGCCTTCGGGATCTGAACACCCTGTTCTGGATTGCCAAATACCATTACCAGGTGTCGAGCCAGTCAGAACTGGTAAAGATCGGAGTTCTGAACCGGTCAGAAACGAGCCGTTTCAAGCGCGCGGAAGACTTTCTTTGGGCCGTCCGTTGCCATTTGCACTTCCTGACCGGTCGACCGGAAGAACGGCTGTCGTTTGATGTCCAGCGTGAGATTGCGGTGCGGCTCGGCTACACCCAGCATCCGGGTATGAAGGATGTGGAGCGGTTCATGAAACACTACTTCCTGATCGCCAAGGAAGTCGGTGACTTGACGCGCATCCTGTGTGCCGCCCTGGAAGATGAACACGTCAAGGACCCGCGCGGACGCGGTATTTCAGGCATCATGCGGCGCTTTCGTGTGGGCCGGTCGGACAACAATGCACCGCAACCGGTCAAGGGCGCATCCGGGTTCGTTGTAGAGAACAACCGGTTGAGTGTGACTGCGGACACCATCTTTGAGACCGACCCGGTCAATCTCTTGCGTGTGTTTCAGCTCGCGGACAAGCATGATTACAACCTGCACCCGCGCCTGACGCGACTGATCCGCCATTCGCTGAAACTGATCAACAATGAGGTGCGCAAGGACCCGGAAGCAAACCGGCTGTTCCTGTCCGTGCTCACATCGCGCAACCATCCGGAAAAGATTCTTCGAAAGATGAATGAGACCGGCGTCCTCGGCCGGTTCGTGCCCGAGTTCGGCAAAGTCGTCGCGATGATGCAGTTCAACATGTATCACCACTACACGGTTGACGAACACCTGATCCGCTCGATCGGCGTTCTGGCCGAGATCGAGCGTGGCGATTCCGGCGAAGATCATCCGCTGTCCACGGACCTGATCCGCACGTTACAGAACCGCAAACTGCTTTATGTCACGATGTTCCTGCATGACATCGCCAAGGGGCGCCCTGAGGACCACTCCATTGCCGGCGCAAAGGTGGCACGCAAGCTCTGCCCGCGGTTTGGGTTGAACGAAGCGGAAACCGAAACCGTTGCGTGGTTGATCGAACACCATCTCGACATGAGCACGATTGCCCAGTCGCGCGATCTGTCGGACCGCAAGACAATCACCGACTTTGCCCATACGGTCCAATCTCATGAGCGTTTGAAACTGCTCCTTATCCTGACCGTCGCGGACATTCGCGCCGTTGGACCGGGTGTTTTCAATGGCTGGAAGGGGCAGCTGCTCAGGACACTTTACTATGCCACCGAACCGCATTTGACGGGCGGACATTCCAAGATGTCCCATGGTCAGGCGATCTCTCAGGCTAAGGAAGAACTGGTTTCGCGGCTGGAACATTGGACCGATAGCGACCGGAAGGCCTATTTGAAACGCCATTATCCGGCTTATTGGCTGAGAACGGAGCCGGACCGGCTTACCGCACATGCAGAGCTGTTGCACAAGGCGGACAAAAACGGCGATCAGCTTTCTTTTGATGTGACACCGCGGGCCTTTGAAGGGGTCACCGAGCTCACAATCATGGCACAGGACCATCCGCGCCTCCTCTCGGTGATTGCCGGTGCTTGTTATTCGACAGGCGCCAATATCGTTGATGCGCAGATCGATACGACAACGGACGGTTTTGCGCTTGATACGATTTTCATCGGCCGCGAGCTGCCGGGCGACGACGATGAACGCCGCCGCGGCGAGCGCATCACCGCATTGATCGAAAAAACGTTGCGCGGTGATGAAAGAATCCCGGAACCGGTTGCGAAAAAAGGATCGGTGAAAGGTCGGATGAAGGCCTTCAAGGTGGCCAGTGAAGTGCTGTTGAACAACACCTTGTCCGATGACTACACGGTTCTGGAGGTGTCCGGCCTTGACCGTCCAGGCCTGCTTTACGACCTCACCCGGTCCATCGCGACACTCAATCTCAACATAGGTTCGGCGCATATTTCCACCTTCGGTGAAAAAGTGGTCGACGTTTTTTATGTGACCGATCTGACAGGCCAGAAAATCGCTAATATCGGCCGTCAGGAAATTATCCGGGAACGCCTGGAAGCTGCCGTCGAAGGCCAGGTGGAGCTGGATCCGGCCGCACCAGTTGCACGCAAAGTCCGCCGCCAGGCATCCTGAGCGGCTATCCCATGAGGAAGTACATACCGTTGTCTGGAGCCCCGCTGGCATGAACCTGGTTCGAAATTTCGCAACTGTCGGCGGTGCCACCCTGATGAGCCGTGTTCTCGGTTTTGTACGGGATGTACTGCTTGCTGCCGCTGTCGGCGCAGGCCCGGTGGCCGATGCTTTCGTGGTCGCCTTCCGACTGCCGAACCTGTTCCGCCGGTTGTTTGCCGAGGGCGCGTTCAACTCCGCGTTCATTCCCCTTTTTGGGCGCACTGTCGAAGAAGACGGCGAGGAAGGTGCCCGGCGTTTTGCAGGTGAAATTGGTTCGGCCTTGCTATTTTGCCTTCTGGCTTTGACCGCACTCGCCCAGATCTTCATGCCCTTTGTTGTCTGGGCTTTGGCCCCGGGCTTCGTGTCTGATCCGGAAAAGTTCGATCTGACAGTTTTGATGTCGCGGATCGCCTTTCCATATCTGATTTTCATGTCGATGCTCGCCTTCATTGGCGGCATCTTGAACACATATCAGCGCTTTGCTGCTGCCGCTTTTGCACCGGTCATGCTGAATGTGGTCATGGGACTGGTCCTCGGCGGTGTTTTGTTCTGGGGCGTCGAAGACAGCACAACTCTTGGCATCATCCTGACACTCGGCATCACATTCGGCGGCATCGTTCAGCTGACCGTGGTGGTGATTGATCTGAAGCGTCTTGGCTTCCGCATTCCCGTTTACCGGCCGCGCTATACAAAATCGGCCAAACGCCTGCTGGTGCTTGGCATTCCAGGTGTGATTGCGGGGGGCGTTACACAGATCAACATCGCGGTCGGACAGGTGATTGCCTCGATGCAGGACGGGGCAAATGCCTTGCTCTATTACGCTGACCGGCTGTATCAGCTGCCGCTTGGCGTCATCGGCATTGCATTCGGCGTGGTGCTTCTTCCAAGCTTGACCCGGCAGCTCCGATCTGGCGAAACAGCCGCCTACCAAAAGACCCTGAACCGGTCACTGGAATTCTCTCTGGTTCTGACCTTGCCCGCAGCCGTCGCGCTGGCAGTTATTCCTGACGAGATCGTATCAGTCTTGTTTCAGAGAGTCCGGTTCGATGAGGCCGCCGTTGAAGGAACGGCAGCTGCCTTGATGGCATTTTCGTTCGGCTTGCCCGCATTTGTCCTGAACAAGGTGTTCTCGCCCGGCTATTTTGCCCGCGAGGATACTAAAACTCCAATGAAGTTCGCCGCGATTGGCATGGTCGTCAATGTCGCGTTGTCGATCGCCTTCTTTCCCTTCCTGCAGCATGTCGGGATCGCGCTGGCAACCACGATTGCCGGTTGGGTGAACACCGGCTTCCTGGTCATCGTGCTTTGGAAACGGGGACATTTCGCTCCAGACACCACAGTCTTGAGAAAACTGATGCTGGTGCTTCTGGCGAGCCTCTTGATGGGTCTTGTCATTCATTTCGCAGCAGATGTCCTTGCGCCTTACCTGAAGGATGGATGGCTGCTGGTACGTGTCGCCAGCCTTGGGGCCCTGGTGCTGATCGGCATTGCCGTATTTGCCCTTTTTGCGCAGATCAGCGGCGGCAGCGATCTGGTTGGTCTTGCGAAATCGTTGAAGCGGCGCAACACCTGACGCGCAAACGCTTGTCTGAACGGCATCTTTGCTTGCATCGAAGCACGCTGAGGCCTAAACCCGTCGCGCCCAAAACATTCACAGCGCCCTTCCAACCGGCCGCACCAATAAGGGATATGAAATGACGGCGTTCCAGCCCCGTGTCTTTTCCGGCGTTCAGCCCACAGGCAATCTCCACCTTGGCAACTACCTTGGCGCCGTGTCGCGCTGGGTTCCGCTGCAAGACCAGATGCCTGCGATCTTCTGTGTCGTGGACTCCCACGCGATCACAGCAGGTTTTCCGGACCCGAGCGAACTGACAAACGCAACGCGTGAAGTAACGGCAGCTTATCTGGCAGCCGGGATCGATCCGAAGAAGTCGATCATCTTCAACCAGTCCCAGGTCCGTGAGCACATGGAACTGGCCTGGATCTTCAACTGCGTTGCCCGGATGGGCTGGCTCAACCGCATGACCCAGTTCAAGGAAAAGGCGGGCAAGAACAAGGAAAACGCGTCAGTTGGCCTGTTCGCCTACCCGAACTTGATGGCGGCGGACATTCTGGCCTATCGCGCGACCCACGTCCCGGTAGGCGATGACCAGAAACAGCACTTGGAACTGACCCGGGACATCGCGGCAAAGTTCAACAATGACTTTGGCGCGCGGATCAAGGAACTGGGGATTGGCGTTCCAAACCCGACACCGTCTCCTGAGTTGCCGGAAGAGCTGTATTTCCCGATGACTGAGCCGATGATTGCCGGTCCGGCCACCCGGATTATGTCATTGCGCGACGGTACGAAAAAAATGTCGAAATCCGACCCATCGGATCTTTCGCGCATCAACCTGAAGGACGATGCGGACGCGATCGCCAAAAAGATCAAAAAGGCAAAGACCGACCCGGACGCACTGCCGAGTGAAACCGACGGTCTGGAAGGCCGGCCGGAAGCAGACAACCTGGTCGGCATCTATGCGGCACTCAACGGCATGTCCAAGGACGAAGTCCTGAAAGAGTATGGCGGCCAGCAGTTCTCCGCATTCAAGCCGGCTCTTTCCGATCTCGCGGTAGCAAAACTTGCTCCGATGACAGACGAGATGCGCCGCCTGACCGGCGATCCGGTACAGATCGATGCGATTTTGAAAGAAGGTGCGGAAAACGCTTCTGCGATTGCAGAGCCCGTCTTGAAGGACGTCCGCAAGATCATTGGTTTTCTGAATGTCCGGTAAAACCAGCTGAACTCAAGAAGAGGGCCGGGTTCTCATCGAACACCGGCCTTTTTTGGTTTCGCTCGCTGCGGAGAACTCAGTAGGAGCACGGCTCCAGCGTAATGCCGTCTGGCAACTTTGTGTTTTCATCGCCGCAAGCATCAATGATCCGGCTTGGGTCGAGATTGGAAGCTCCCGTCAAATCCGCACCTTTCAGCCGCGTCCGCCGCAACAAGGCCCCGTCGAAATCCACGTTTGTCAGATTAGCGCCGCTCAAATTGGTGCTGACCAAGCGAGCCCCGGACAAATCCGCTCCTGAAAAATCCGCATTGACGGCCTGGGCACGGTCCAGCTTGACATTACGCATGCGAGCACCCTGAAAGACGGAATTCAGAAGATCCATCCGCTCCAAGTTGGCGTTGTCCAGTTTGGCAGATTTGAACGATGTGTTCTGAGCAACAGCACGGATCAACGTCACATTGCGCAGGTCTGCACCCTCGAACGTGGAGCCGGTCATGACAGCTGCATTCAAGTCCGCATCGCGAAGATCTGCATCGCGGAAAATCGAACTGTTGAGGTTTGATTTTTCCAGATCTACGGCCCGCATCGACGCACCAGCAAAATCACTCGCCGAAAAATCGGCCCGTTCGGCCTCGGTTCGCCGGAAATCGGATCGTTCAAAGTTCGATCGCGGCATGACGGCCTCTTTGAGATCAACCTCACGCAGATTGGCCCGATGGAAGTCAGCGCCCTCCAGCTCCATCCCACGCAAAGTCGCAAGAGATAGATTACACCGCGGGCAGCCGCCGTCTTCGAGAATTTGTGGAACGCGCGGATCCAACTCCATCGCGCTAACGTGCGGTGCCAAGGTGACAATGACCGCGCTCGCTGCCAAATAGCTGAAAACCGACTTTTTCATAACCGATCCTTTTTTCATAACTCTTGACATAAGTGCGATCTGCGGCGGTTCAAAGGCCAAGAATTTCACGATCTCCAAAACCGGATCGTAAGCTGAGATCACTAAAACCGAAAACCATGAAGATTGTGTGCGAATTGCATCCCTGAACGGGAGCAAAAGTTGGAACGGAAGAAACAGGCGGGGTCGCAGGTGCCTGCTTCTTCCATTCACAATGTCGCTGACGACGCACTACCTGACAATCAGCGTGCCGAATAAGCAGCAAAAGGCTTGCCAATTGGTTTCTTTATTCAAACACGCAAGATCTAGAATCTACAGTATCCGCAATCACAAGATACTGAATTTGTTTAGATATTGTTCAGGCCTCGCGCATTGCAATATGCAAGGCGAGTTGCAAACATTCTAAATGAGAGGTTAACAAACCAACCGCACCGGCGAACCAGCGATCAAGCGAATTCCTTGCGCAGATCAATGGTGGAGCGCTCGCCTATGTCGTCAAAATGCCGGTCGAGCCATTCCTTGGCCGTCTGGCGCCCAACGTCACGCAAGTGCGTCAGGAAATCCCACTCAGCATTCAGCTTGGACGAGGCCTGAAGTGGTTTGAGTTCTTCGGCGGCAATCCGGTGCAGATGCACCTTAGTGTATTCCTTGCGGTCCAGCTTGCCGTCTTCGATCAGGCGGGTGACGAAGTCGATTGCCCTGAGTTCCCTCAAGAGCGTGGAGTTGAAGGTGATCTCATTGAGACGGTTGACGATTTCGCGAGCCGTCCTGGGCACTTCACGCCGCTCGATCGGATTGATCTGAATGAGGACGACATCCGATGTTTCGGTTTCATAAAAGAGCGGATAGAGCGGCGGATTGCCCATGAACCCACCGTCCCAATAGGGTTCTCCATCGATCTCCACCGCTTGGTAGAGCTGTGGCAGGCACGCCGAGGCCATCACCGCATCAAGCGTCACTTCCTTTTCGCTGAAGACCCGGATCTTGCCTGTAAAGACATTGGTGGCTGCGATGAACAGCTTCAGACCGGAGCAGCAGTGCACCTTTTCAAAATCGACCGTCCGTTCCACGATGTCGCGGAGGGGATTGAAATTCAGCGGGTTGAATTCATACGGCGAAGCGAACCGCGAGAGCACATCGAAATAGAGATAACTCGGCGAATAATCGAGGCTCCAATGGCCCAGGAGCACATCCAGCGGCGAGCGCTGAATGGGACTGGTGCGCGCCTCGGTGCTGACTTCGCGCCAGAAGGCTTCCAGCGTTGCACGCGCACCCTCTTCCCCGCCAGCTTCCATGCCGCTGGCCAACACAACCGCATTCATTGCTCCGGCGGATGTCCCGGTGATCCCGTCGAGCTCGAACCGGCTGTCTTCTAGGAACCAATCGAGCACACCCCAGGTGAAGGCACCATGCGCGCCTCCCCCTTGCAAAGCCAGATTGATCTTTTTTGGATCTGACATGGCTCTTTTCGCTCCTGCGGACTTGTGTCTGTTGACTTACTGAGCAGTCCAGCCGCCATCCATCGTCATGATGGCACCGGTAATCGAAGACGCCGTGTCGGAGCACAAGAAGACAGCGTATCCGGCGACCTGTTCGATGGTGACGAATTTCTTGGTTGGCTGGGCCTTTAAGAGCACATCTTTCTTGACCTCTTCCTCGGTCATGTTCCGTGCTTTCATCGTGTCCGGGATCTGGGCTTCAACCAGTGGCGTCCAGACATAACCGGGGCAGATGGCGTTAACGGTGATGCCTTGCTCGGCCACTTCGAGCGCAACGGTCTTGGTCAAGCCGGCAATGCCGTGCTTGGCGGCAACGTAAGCAGATTTATAGGGGGACGCGACGAGAGCGTGCGCGGAGGCTGTATTGATGATCCGGCCCCAACCGTTTTCTTTCATTCCCGGCACCGCCGCGCGGATCGCATGGAAGGCAGAAGACAGATTGATCGCAATGATGGCGTCCCATTTGTCGATCGGGAACTCATCAACCGGGGAGACATATTGGATGCCTGCGTTGTTCACCAGGATGTCGACAGACCCGAATTCCTTCTGAGTGTCAGAGATCATTCCTGCGATTTCATCGCCTTTCAGCATGTTGGCCGATGAGTAGACACACTTCACGCCAAAATCAGCTTCAATGGCAGCGCGGGTCTTTTCAATTTCATCGGCGTCGCCGAGACCGTTGATGACCACGTTGGCGCCTTTTTCAGCGAAAGCGCGGGCACATCCGAGGCCAATCCCGGACGTTGACCCTGTAACAACTGCTGTCTTGTTGGCGAGCATCAGAAAATCCTCCCGAAATGAATGAAACGTCTGGCGGGACTTTTGACCAGTTATCGCCGCACTGCAACATGAGAATCAAAATTCGCGCCGGAAATGGCGGCTTCACGTCACGCCACTCAACGGCGGCGCATTTTTTGCGCCCCCGCCAAAGCCTTGCGCGCCTTTGACCGCGTTTTTTCGTTGGCGGCACTGCGGGTTTCTTCGACCTGCTGCAGATCTTCGGCCCGCAGGCCAAGACGGGCGGCAAACCGCTCGCGGACCATGCCATAAAACGTTGCATGAAGATTGGCGAAGACCCATACAGTGATCAGCATCGTCGCCATTGGAAAAGCGGCTGACCGGATCTGCTGCCAGAACACATTGGCGGCAAGAAAGTTCTCCATGAGGCTCAGGACCAGGCCGACGCCGGCGACAAGAACGGCAGCAAGCAAGCTCATCACCAGCGCCGCAAACGCCATCGGCCAACCAAGCCCGTTGGTGGCGCGCCAGCTTTCCTTGAAAGTAAGGGGATCATCAACGGCAGCAGCCGGCAGAACGAGAGAGAACTTCTGGGTCACCATCAGCGCGATGAAGGGCGCCGCTAGAAACGCGATTGCGCCCAATCCACCTGTAATCGCAGCGAGGATGCTGGCGGCAATCCCGAGCGGGATCAAAGACAAGAACCCGATCAGGTTCAAAACAATCATGTTGATGATCACCTTGAACGTTCTGGGCCCCACAAACAGAGGGAAGTCGCGCGCATCAATCAGGATCTTGCGAACATAGGCAATGGCAATCGAGAACCCGACCAAAAGGTTCGCAAGGGCCGCAAGTGCTCTCAGTGCCCCCTCGTCCACCGTCTCAACCGGTTCGGTCATATAGGAAATGGTGCTGAACCCGCCGCTCGGCATCAAAGAAGACCCGATCGCGAAGTTGAGCGCGACCAGCACCAGAATGTAGGCCCAGCCGGTCTTGAACAGCGTACCAATATTATGCTGCGCCAGTGAAAGCGACCGTTCCAAAACGGTGATAAACATGGGTTCCCCTTAAATGCCAGTTCTCACCCAAGATAGGTCATTTCGGGAGATCCGCTAGCTTTGCAGCGCTTGAGCCTGCCTTTCCATCGCCATACGGTATCCTGCAGTGATGACCGAGATCCCAAGCACCGTCACGATAATCTGCAACAATACATTCAAGATCATGACCTTGATCTGGATGAACAAGGCAGGCAGCCCGATGGACACGACTGAAAGGACCCACTGAAGCCCCATCGTTGCAAGAACAAAGGGCAGGGACAGAACCACTATTGCCAATAGCATCCGCCATCCGAGCCCTTTGCCGATCCTCAGGGCTTCGCGAAATCCCAGCGGCCGTTCGATCGCCGTCGCCGGCAGCACAAGATTGAGTCGCATCAAAAACGGCATGATGACGAGCGCAAACCCCAGAACAAGTGCAACGATTGCCAGGCCAGATGCGGAGTCGGACGGCATGAAGGCAACAAAAACGAGGGGCAGAGAAACGAGGAACCCAAATAGGCCGATCAGAAGCATCCGCCAGATGAACTGGATTTCGATTTTGCCAAAGCGCAGATAGATGTTGCCGACCCTTTCACCAAGAAGGCCAAACCGGTGCCATGCAACGGATATGGATGCAGATGAGATCAGCGCGACAAGAGTACTTGTCATCAACAACAAGCCTGCAGCTGGCGGCAATGTTTCGGCATCGGCGGGAACACCGGCGGTCGCAGTCAGAAGCAGAATTGAAATCAAAAACTGGATCAAAAACCAGGCGCCGCAGACCTTGAAGACTGTTTCAAGATGTCCGAAGACCAGTGATGCCGCGTCACTCAGCAACCGTTTGAGCATTGTCGAACCCGCCACGTTACTATTGTTGGGACCAATGCCCCGCCAAAATCTTGCTTGTCATATGGGGCAAACCGCACGCACGCAATGACAACAAGCGCAAGTTCCGCCTCCACCGAGCGCGCTGCCATTGCCCTTTTTTTGCAGACACCCTATTGATGCGCTGGAAAACCCAGGCACACTCCCACATATGGGACGCATGAACGACAACCGGTTGGCCTTGCCATGATTGATGATTTCGCAACTCCCCTACCGCGCCGCAAATCAGTTGGGGTAAAAGTCGGCTCAGTGATGGTCGGAGGCGGCGCGCCGATCGTGGTTCAGTCCATGACCAACACGGATACCGCAGACGCGGATTCAACAGTCGCGCAGGTGTCGGCGCTCGCGCGGGCAGGCTCGGAAGTCGTTCGGATCACTGTCGATCGTGCAGAAGCAGCCGCCCAGGTCCCGCATATCAAGGAACGGCTCGACCGCATTGGTGTGAACGTGCCTCTGGTGGGCGATTTTCACTATATCGGCCACAAGCTCCTCACCGACTATCCAGACTGCGCTGCAGCTCTCGACAAGTACCGGATCAACCCGGGCAACGTCGGGTTCAAGGCCAAGCGCGACACGCAGTTTTCCCAGATCATCGATATCGCCCAAAGGCACGACAAACCGGTGCGGATCGGCGTCAACTGGGGCTCGCTGGATCAAGAGCTTCTGACAAAGCTGATGGACGAGAACGCAGATAGCGCTTCCCCCGTCTCGGCAAACGCCGTTATGCGTGAAGCCATTATCCAGTCCGCACTGTTATCGGCGGAACGCGCAGAAAACCTTGGCATGGGCCGCGACAAGATCCTGTTGTCGGCCAAGGTGAGCCAGGTGCAAGACTTGATTGCCGTTTATGCCGACCTTGCCCGCCGCTGTGACTACGCCTTGCACCTCGGCCTGACGGAGGCGGGCATGGGAACCAAGGGCATTGTGTCCTCCGCAGCGTCGATGGGAATTTTGCTGCAACAAGGTATCGGCGACACGATCCGCGTGTCCCTGACACCAGAGCCGGGCGGTGACCGGACCCGTGAGGTCCAGGTCGCGCAGGAACTCCTGCAGGTGATGGGGTTCCGCGCATTCGTGCCGGTGGTGGCAGCTTGTCCGGGTTGCGGTCGCACGACCTCCACGGTCTTCCAGGAACTTGCGCAGGACATTCAGGACCACATTCGGGTGTCAATGCCGAAGTGGCGCGAACAGTATCCAGGTGTTGAAAGCCTGAACGTTGCCGTCATGGGCTGCATCGTCAATGGCCCGGGCGAATCCAAGCACGCCGATATCGGCATTTCGCTTCCCGGGACGGGCGAAACACCCTCTGCACCGGTCTTTATCGATGGCGAGAAAGCCACCACCTTGCGCGGCGAGGGCATTGCGGACGAGTTCAAGCAAATGGTGCTGGAATACATCGAAAAGCGCTATGGTGGCGGCAAAACAACCAGCACCGATGCCGCCTGATCGCCAATCCGGCGAACCCTCAGTTGAAAGCCGCCTATGACGCAGCCGCCTGCCGGATCTGAACCGGTAACAAAACCGATCCTTGTCATCACATCTCAAGTGGTGCGCGGCGGCATATCCGGCCGCGGTCTGACGTTTGCACTGGAGCGGAACGGTCATGATGTCTGGTTTCTTCCGACCATCTTGCTGCCTTGGCACCCGGGACACGGCAAGGGAACGCGGATTGTGCCGCCAACCGCTGAATTTTCTGCAATCTCTTCCGACCTGGCGGGATCGGCGAAGCTCAGCGAGATTGGGGGTATAATCACCGGGTATCTCGGCAGCCCGGACCAGGCTCCGGTAATTGCGGATCTGATCAAGGCGGTTAAAACCGCCAACCCAGAAGCGCCTTATCTGTGCGATCCGGTGATGGGCGATCACACATCTGCTTCAGGTGGCGGGCTTTACGTTCCTGAAGCGACTGCTGAAGCCATTCGGGACCATCTGGTTCCTCTGGCCGATATTGTCACCCCAAACAGATTTGAACTTGGTTGGTTAACCGGCAGAGAAATCTCCAGCGAGCTGGAGGCTCTATCGGCGGCCCGGGATTTGGGCACCGAGCGCGTCCTTGTGACTTCGGCACCGGCCTTGCGCCGCAACGCGATCTCTAATCTGCTCGCCGGCCCAAAGGGTGCCGTTGCCGCTGAACATGCAGCCATTGCCAACCCGCCGCATGGTACGGGTGATCTGATAGCCGGTCTGCTTTTGATCAACCGGCTCGCTGGATTGGACGATGAGGAGGCCGTAAAGCGCGCTTCAGCCTCTGTTTTTGAACTTGTCGCGCGCAGCGTCAAAAAAGGCGCGGATGAGCTCCTCTTTGCCGATGAACAGCAGTCCGTGGTCCGGGCCATGGCGCTGGTCACTTCCCGGCGTGTTATGGAAGCCAAGGTCCGTGCCTGAGAGCGCCGGGACCTGGGTCGCCGGTGTTGACGGCTGCCGGGCTGGCTGGATCGCAGTTTTCCGAAACATGAGCGATCCCAAAGATCTCAAACTTCAACTTTTTGAACACTTTGCGGATCTTCTTTCCTTCCAGCCCGAGTTGACGATCATTGCGGTCGACATGCCGATCGGGTTGCCGGACCACCTTGGACCTGATGGCAGGGGGGCTGAAAAGGCGGCTAGAAAGCACCTCGGAATGCGTCAGTCTTCGGTCTTTTCCGTGCCGTCGCGCTCTGCTGTCTACGAGGAGGATTACAGAGCGTCTTGTGAGACGTCGCTTAAAACCTCAAGCCCACCCCGCAAGGTGTCAAAACAATGCTTTTATCTGTTCCCCAAAATCCGTGAGATCGACGGCCTGATGACACCCGCACTGGAAGAGCGGATCTATGAAGTGCATCCAGAGCTCGCGTTCTGGCGCCTGAACGAAGAGGCCGAAATGCCCCTTCCGAAGAAGGTCAAGAGCCGCGCCAACCCGGAAGGCTTGGATCTGCGCCGCGAGCTTCTTGTTTCCAAGGGCCTGCCCAAAGACTTCCTGGATCAAAAACCACCAAAGGGATGCGGCAGGGATGATCTCCTTGATGCGGCGGCCAACAGTTTGATTGCAGAGCGGATTTTGAACCGGCAGGCCGAACCGTTTCCCGAAACGTATCAGCGTGACGGCAAAGGTTTGCGCATGGTGATCTGGGCCTGACACGCACGCACCCTCAAAGTCTCTTCCCTTTTTGCGCAAGCCTGTTATAAGGCGCGCCGCTTGCTTCAACGGCAGGCCACCGGTCGCAGCCTACCCGGTGACGGGCGTTTCAACGAACGTCCACAGCGAAAACAAGGGACCAATACGTTGAAAACACTTGTCATCTGTTCCGGCGGAATGGATTCCGTCACCCTTGCGCACAAAATCGCGCAGGAAAACGAGCTGATCGGCCTGATCTCCTTCGACTATGGCCAGCGCCACAAGAAGGAGCTGGACTATGCCAAAGCCTGTGCCGATGCGCTCAAGACCGAGCACATCCTGATCGACATCACGAACATAGGCCGCCAGCTGACCGGCTCGGCGCTGACCGACAACATTGATGTGCCCGACGGCCACTATGCCGAAGACACCATGAAGATCACCGTGGTGCCCAACCGCAACGCGATCATGCTGACCATCGCCTATGGAATTGCGTCTGCACGCGGCGCCGAGGCCGTCGCAACGGCCGTTCATGGCGGCGATCATTTTATCTATCCGGATTGCCGGCCCGCCTTCACCGAGAGCTTTGAAGAAATGCAGCGCCATGCTTTGGAAGGTATGGGCGAGATCAAGCTCTACACACCGTATGTGCGTGTCAGCAAAGCCGATATCGCAGCCGAGGGCGCACAGCTTGGCGTGGACCACACCAAATCCTGGTCTTGCTACAAAGGCGGGGAGATCCATTGCGGACGCTGTGGCACCTGTGTCGAGCGTCGGGAAGCCTTCCACCTGGCTGGCGTGAACGATCCGACGACCTATGCCGACCCCGACTTCTGGAAAGGGGCCTGCAATGTATAGGATCACCAAGGAATTTCACTTCTCCGCTTCGCACCAGCTGATTGGCCTTCCGGACGATCATCCCTGCGCCCGGTTTCACGGCCACAATTACGTGGTTGATGTCGAGTTGGCATCTTCTGAGCTCAATCAGGTCGGCTTTGTCCGGGACTACAATGAGCTGAAAGCCCTGAAGACCTATATCGACGACACGCTCGATCACCGGCATCTCAATGATGTGCTTGGCGATGACTGTGTCACTGCGGAGCATCTCGCCAAGCATCTTTTCGACTGGTGCGTGGAAAAATGGCCCGAGACGACAGCTGTCCGGGTCAAGGAAACACCCAAAACATGCGCCGAGTACCGGCCGCTGACCTATATTCCGGTGGAGGCCCGCTAATGAGCATTGGACAAATCCGGGTCAATGAAATTTTCGGACCGACGATCCAGGGTGAAGGTGCCCTGATTGGTCAGCCAACGGTGTTTGTGCGCACGGGCGGTTGCGATTACCGCTGCAGCTGGTGCGATACACTGCACGCCGTCGACAGCGCCTACCGGGACGACTGGCACCCAATGACGCCGCAGGCGATCTTGATGCAGATCGAAATCCTTAGCGGTGGCAAGCCTTTGATGGTCTCGCTGTCCGGGGGCAATCCGGCGATCCAGCCACTTGGATCGTTGATCGAGCTCGGCAAACGCGAAGGCTATCGTTTTGCCCTGGAAACACAAGGGAGCATCGCCAAGGACTGGTTTGCGGCGCTCGATGTCCTGACCTTGAGCCCCAAGCCGCCCTCCAGCGGCATGGACACCGATTGGCAAAAACTCGCGGAATGTGTCGAGGCGGCCGGAGCAGACACCAAGACAGTCTTGAAAACCGTGATCTTCGATGACACGGACTACGACTATGCCAAGGATCTTGCTGCGCGCTATCCGGAGCTGCCGCTTTATCTGCAGCCCGGCAACCACACGCCGCCGTCACCGGCCGCAGCAGATGCTCCGATCGACATGCCCGGCATCATGGACCGGATGCGTTGGCTGGTGGACAAAGTGGCTGGTGACCGGTGGTACACACCAACGGTCCTGCCGCAGCTTCATACCCTAATCTGGGGCAACTTGAGAGGCGTTTGAGATGAGCGACAAATCCATATACGAAAACCTCACCCAGCTTGGCGCATCAACAGAGCTGCCCGACAGCCCGGAAAACGCTGTTTTGGAAAAGGTTCCAAACCCGCAATCCGGCACGAAATACATGGTGCGCTTTGTGGCACCAGAGTTTACCTCGCTGTGCCCTTTGACCAGCGCCCCGGATTTTGCGCATCTCGTCATCGACTATGTACCCAAGGACTTCCTGGTTGAGAGCAAGTCGCTGAAACTCTTCCTGGGGTCTTTCCGCAATCACGGCGCATTCCATGAAGACTGCACGGTCTCAATCGGCAAGCGCCTTGTTGAACTGCTGGATCCTGAGTGGTTGCGGATCGGCGGATACTGGTATCCGCGCGGCGGGATTCCGATCGACGTATTTTACCAAACTGGCCCAGCCCCGGAGGGGGTCTGGATCCCAGAGCAGGGCGTACAGCCTTACCGGGGCCGCGGCTAGTCCGGCGGCCCTTTAAGAAATCGATCGGCAGGCTTGACCGACCTGCGCTTTAATTCGCAGGCTGGCCGGCGTGCGCAAGGACATCGCGAATCGTTGCAACGACTTCTGCGCAGGCCTGCGGATCCATGCCCGACGGGTGCGGGTCTGCGAAGCGTCCGGAATCATTATCAAAATAAGCTCCAGACCGGCCTTCAAACTCTTCAGACATGGAGGCCCGTATCAGGATGTCAACGCCGACACCGATGTCACTACCGGACACACCGAACCCCTCTTTCACCATCTTGGTGCCAAGAAGGGAGGCTGGATTGACGGCGACGATGACCGGCCCGTCAGTGCCCAGCTCGCGCGCCAAATCCCGTGTCCACATGGTGATGGCAAGCTTACTCTGCGCATAAGCCTCCATATCAGAGGCCCGCTGTTGACCGGCCAAGGCCTTCAGATTGACTGGCGCCTGAGCAGCAGAAGACAGGTTGACCACCCGGCCCGCATTGCCCATGAGCGGCAACAGCTTCCGGGTAAGGAGATACGGCGCGATCGTGTTGACCACAAAGCGAACATCCATACCATCTTTGGTCAAAGGATCCTGGGTGCGAAGGATCCCGGCGTTATTGATCAGAACGTCCAGATGATCGTGGTGGCTGCGAATGGTATCGGCCAGATTGTTCACATCGGCCAGATCTGAAAAATCAGCCAAATACGCCTCAACCTCACCGGCGCCCGGAAGAGCCTCCAGATCAGCTTTCACCCTGGCCAGCTTGTCCGGGTTTCGTCCATGGATCAACAGCGTGTGACCGTCCGCGGCAAGCCGCTTTGCCGTTTCCAGCCCAATGCCATCAGTGGCCCCGGTCAGAAGAATAGTCTTTTGCATCAGTAACCTCACGCGTGAAAGTTGGGCAGCAGCTCATCGGCGAGCCGGGCCAAGGTGTTTTCGATGTTTGCTTGATTGAACCGGAGATTCAGGGCCACGTGGTTCACACCAATTTCTTCGAGGGACCCTAGATAGCGATTCAGCGCCCGAACCCCAGACCGGAAGCCGAGATGGATCGGCTGGGGTGGCGCGTCCTTGTCTTCAAGCAAGTCGACATAGAGCGGTTGCATGACCGGTTTGTCCGCCAAGCCCGCAGCGGCAACGCGCCGCCGGTAGTCCTCGATCACCTCGGCTTGGTGCGAAACGTTTCGAGGGTAGGTCATCCACCCATCTGCATTATGGGCAATCCAGTCCGGCTCCTGTTGGCTGCCACCTGTGATCAGCATTGGCAAACGGCCCGCGACCGGTTTTGGCAGCATGTCCATCCCTCCGGATGGTGCGCCAAGTGGGCTGTTGAAAGCCGGAGCAGGATCAGCCATACGGCGAATGTAGTCATAGCTTTCACGAAAGGCATTGCCGCGGGCCTCAAACGAGACATTCAACGCCGGGAATTCCGTCGGCCTGTCTCCGGACGCAATCCCGAGCAGCAAACGGCCACCAGAGAGCACATCCGCTGTCGCCGCCGCCTTTGCAACATGCGCCGGATGGCGAAGCGGCAAGATAATGCTCGAAACGCCCAGCGCTATGCGGTCTGTGACAGCCGCCAATGTTCCCAGATAGACAAACGGGTCAAAGGTCTGCCCCGCATCCCCGAAAGACGGGACGTCAAACGGTACATCGCGTAACCAAACAGCAGCAAAGCCCAGTTTTTCCGCCAACTCTACCCGATCCAAATGATCCCGCATCGTCGGCACGGCGCTATTGGCATAGTTTTCAATCGGCACGACGAGGCCGATGCTCATCCTGTTCTGCCGGAAGGTGGCATTGTAGGCGGTGTTCAGCGACTGAAAACCGCCGTCTGCGGTGCGTTTCAGCATGACGTGCATCCTCACCCATGGAGTGCTTGTTCAAATTAAAGATATTTCTTTTATTCTCTCCATAAACAGCATATTTGAGACTTCACTATTCTGAATTTCGGGATAATAAAATGGACACCGAATGCCTGCGCCTGTTCGTTTTGGCCGCCGAAAAAAGCAACATCAGTGCAGCCGGCAAGGCGTTGGGGCTTGCCCCGTCCATAGCAAGTGCACGGCTTGCAAAACTGGAACGCTCTCTCGGTTCGGATCTCCTGCACCGCTCCACGCGTAAAGTCTCGCTATCGCAAGAAGGTGCGGAGTTTCTTCCCTATGCCCGGGAAATTTTGGCGCAGGAGGACGCGGCACGTGCCGCACTCGGGCATGGCAAACCGGAGGCGACCGGGACCTTGCGTTTCACCGCACCAAGCACTTTTGCCCAACTTTACGTCGTTCCGCTGTTGCCAGAGTTCATGGAAAGGCATCCCGGCATCCGTCTCGATCTGCGATTATCGGACGTCAAATATGATTTGATTGACGGGAGTTTCGATCTTGCACTCCGAAACTCGGCGATGGAAGACACCAGCCTGAAGGGCCGGAAGCTCGCGGATGACACACGTATTCTGTGCGCCTCACCGGGATATCTTGCATCGCACGGTGTGCCCACGGCGCCTGATGAGCTTCAGCAACACCAACTGATCGGTTTTGCCGCCCGCGCAGTGAAACCTCTGATGAGCCCAACAGGTCCGGAAGGCGTGTTCGATACCCGGGGTCCCAACGCCCGGTTAACGATGGACAACGGTCTCTCTCAAAAGCTCGCCACTCTGGCCGGCGCCGGTATTTCGGCCAATTCTCTCTGGAGTGTGCATCAGGAGCTGAAAACAGGAACACTCATTCGGGTACTGCCGAACCACATCGTCGACGATCCTTCCATGCTCTGGCTGATTTACCCGAAATCAAATGTCCTGACTGCAAAAGTGCGCGTTTTCATTGATTTTCTGCTTGAAAAAATCGGAAAGGCGCCGCCTTGGCTGAAGCCTTAAGATCTCCTCGGCAATTGAGAAAACTCGCGGAACCTCAATAGCTGGTTTTACCGCCAGCCCGCATCGTCATGAGTAATGCTCTTTCTGGCCATCCGCCCCGGCCCCCACGTGCCCGGATCTCGCGGAGTTGGTC
The DNA here is from genome assembly GCF_965276855.1 of Roseibium sp. Lineage (GTDB taxonomy): Bacteria > Pseudomonadota > Alphaproteobacteria > Rhizobiales > Stappiaceae > Roseibium. The sequence goes on along the minus strand of NZ_OZ255700.1, from coordinate 2,751,454 downwards.
GACCGCTCCGGCTTTGTCGCCGCGCTCAAACAACCCCATCCCCATGTAGGACCGCGTCATCAGGCTGTCCGGATCCGCCGCGAGCGCTGCGAGATAATACTTCTCAGCTTGCGGCCAATCCCCGGCCTTCCGTGCAAGAAATCCCCGATAGGTGAGAACATGCGGGCGATCTTGCTCCCGAATAGCATCCAACGCCTGCGCAGACGCTGTTAGGCGTCCTGCATAGGCGAGTTCACGCGCGGCTAGGAACCGGTCATCGTCGTCAAAGAGGTCCGATTTGATATCAATGCAGCGTTTGCTCTCTTTGTCCCAAGCTTTCCCGTCCGGACATTCGGTCGATGTCTGTGTCGGCTTGGGTGGCAGGTCCTTAGTGTCGGAGGGCACAGCGAAAGCTGCGCCGTTCAATCCCAGGACAAACAAAACCGCCAAAGGCGCTCCGCGTATTTTCATCAAAAGCCCCTCGTCTACTGCACCGAATTTGTCGCCAAATCATAAGTACCGCTGCAGTCTCCTTTGGCAACTCTCCGCGATCAGTCCGACCGGACGACGCCTTTTCAATTCAGGCTCGGCCAGTTCTGATTGGCCTTGGAAATAAATCCGGGCACGTCGCGGCTCCAGGTTCGCTGCACAGAGCGCGAGTAGTTCACGTAAAGCTTTCCATCGACGACCTTATAGGCCAGCGGGTCGACGCCCACCTTATAGCCGCGGGCAACACCATAAGCGCAATAACCATCATATTGCGGGGCGAAACGGCTGGGATTGGCTGCAAACGCATCCCGGTTTTGAGCGCTGGAAAACTGATACGTCTTGCCGCGATGTTTTGCTGTGAACTTTGAAGACCCCTTCACCGGAGCCCGGCCCGAAAAATAAGACACCGGATCATAACCAGTAAGAGCTAACGGTCCTTTTGCGAAAGCAGGGGATTGCGGAAGTGCGATCACAGCAACGCTGGCTGCTGCAAGGCCAAGAAATATGCGTCGGTTCATCATGAAGAGTCTCCCAAATGGCTCCTTAAATAGGAGATGTTTGGCTGGCAGCTAACGTTCAATCCACAATCCTGTGAGCTGGCATCGACCGCAACATTTTAATCCCAGGCATCAACAGTGCTCGAACCCAGGATAGGAGCGCCCGTTTTAAGGCCAGGCCGCACGCCATCTAGGCTGACCGGAAATGCAACGCTTTTGACCTCTGGGCGGGCAGGATCGGTCTGCACCATTCCAAGTGCCTGAGTTTGCGCATGACCAAGCACTTCGGGAATGGTGTTCACAGGCGAGCAGGGCACGCCGGCTTCGTTGAGAAGGTCGAACCAATGACCAAGGCTTTCTGTCTTGAGAATGTCCCCGATCACGGTCTCTATCGTTGCCTTATGCAAGACGCGGCTCGGGTTATCCTTGAACCGCTCGTCGTCACCAAGCTCCGGACGGCCGAGGGCATGGACCAGTTTCTTGAAAAGAGCATCGCTGGCACAGGCGAGCATTATGGGCCGTGTCCGGGTTTCAAAATATCCGTACGGCGCAATGAGGTGATGTCCGCCGCCCATACGAACCGGTGCATCGCCGGAGGCAAGATACGTACTCGCGGAAACAGTCGTCCAGGACAAAGCTGTCTCCAACAAGGATGTTTGAACAAGCCCGCCTTTTCCCGTCCGCGCCCGTTCATGCAAGGCAGCCAAAATCCCGATTGCCAGCCACATTCCCGACCCGAAATCACACAAGGACGGACCGCACCGCACAGGGTCCCGATCAGGCTCACCGGTAATGCTCATGATGCCGCCAAAGGCCTGGCTCAGGATTTCATACCCCGGGAAATCCTTCAAAGGGCCGACATGACCATAGGCGCTGATTTCAGCAAAGATGAGCTTGGGATACAGCGTTTTGAGATCGTCTGCGCCAAGTCCGAGTTTATCGAGCGCACCCGGCCGCATATTGTGAATAAGAACATCTGCACCGCCGATCAGTATCTTACAGGCTTCCAGATCGCCCGGATTCTTCAAGTCCAATGCAACAGACTTCTTGTTGCCATTGATCGAATGAAATACGGCGGCGTCCTCACCCCAGAACGGTGGTCCCCAGCGACGGGTTTCGTCGCCTGTTCCAGGACGTTCGACCTTCACGACGTCGGCCCCAAGATTTGCCAGAATTTCCGCCGAAAAAGGCGCCGCGAACGCCTGTCCTATCTCAACAACCCGTATTCCTGTCAGCGCCATAAGCCGGCGTCCTTCCAATTTCCTGGTCTGTTTATACTGACGTTTTAACGCTGTTTGCCCGTTCTGGCCCGGTCTTGTTTTCCGAGCGACAAACGCCACACCAAAGCCTCGCCGGTATCTTCGACCTCAAGATCCAGGAAAATGCGATGGGACGCTACGGCCCCGCGCCAGAGTTCTGTCCAGCAAGCAAGCATATCGCCGCGGTCTGTTTCCTTCATGCCGCGGACAATCCGCAAACCGCCTTGGTATAGAGTGGCGGTCCGACCATCAGAGGCCAAGTTGAGCGTTACGGCGTCTCCCATGCCTTCTAGGGCAGCACACAGGAAGTGCGCAGCATCACCGATGTCGCCGTCCTGACAGCCAAGCTGTTGCGCCATGTGCCTATACTGTTGAAGACCTGTTAGCCGGGCGGCACGTTTCCCGATTTTCACCGCCTTGTCCCGGCCAATCACACCGACGAGCTCGCGGATCCCATTACGGCAGTACTCCATCGCATAATTTCGAGACGCTTTGGCAAGGCGTTCCTCGCTCCAGTGTTCATCGGGCGGCGTCGGCTGTTTTTCCGGATCAAAGGGTGGCGGAATTTCATTTGGAGCAAACCGGAGCCGTTCTTCAGGCTCCAGATCAAGATCGTATTCCTGAAAATAGCCGCACAATCCGAACTGACCGGTTAGATCTTCAGAAACACAGACGTATCCAAGACGCGGATTGTTCAAAGAAACGCCGTTCTGCGCATACCATCCTTTCAAAAAGCCACGACTGGCCTCCACTGGAATGCCGCAGATGGCCGGGCCATCATACATCCAGCGCGGGTAGCGGAAGCGCACCCAGGCCTTGCGGTCGGACTCTTCCATGTACTCGACACGCACCCCACCGACACCATTCGACAAGACATGGTATTTCGCGCAAGCAACCGCATGCGGCAGATCGCTCAAACCGAGTTTTTCAAAGCTAGAGAGGAATTTGTCCGTGTGTTGACGTCGAAAAAGACGGAACATCCAGTCCCCGACCACGTCACGTCCTTCTTCCACGGCAACCATCAACTGCAATCCAAGAAAGTACTGGTGATGAAGATTGGCCTGAACTTCAATGGCAGCCTTGGCAGTCATGGGGTGCCTGTCTTTTCAATGGTTCCGAACCAATTTGGTACGGGGTCAATCGATAAAAAAGTTTCAACTGGACCTGAATCCATCTGTCCTCACCGAGAATGTTCAATCCCAGCGGCTCGCAGGTGCGGTCGATTCCCGAACGATCAGCGAGCCCCGGATGGCATGATCCGAGGGGGCGTCTATCTTGGCGACGATGCGATCAACGGCAACCGAAGCAATGTCCTCGATCGGCTGACGCAGGGTCGTGAGCCGTGGGACAACGAGAGATGCCAAGGTGATGTCGTCGAAGCCAATCACGGAGACATCCTGCGGAACGTGTACACCAAGGTCACGCGCGCACCGCAAAACGCCGATTGCCTGCTGGTCGCTTGCCGTTGCTATGGCGGTGATGCGAAAGCCCCTGCGCAGCTGCAAAAGAATGTTTCGAGCAACAGCCTCGCCGGATGCAAAATCAAACTCACCTGTGTGAACGGTCAGGTCAATCTCATCATCCGACGTGGAAAGCTCATTGACCCGCTCAATGAAGCCGTCACGTCTTTCTCGGGCAACTTCCAGATTTTCCGGCCCGGCAATATAGGCAATGATCCGGTGGCCAAGACCATGCAGGTGATCGACAACCTTGCGCGCGCCATCCCGCTGATCGGTCGCAACCAGGGGACATGTGCCGTAACGGCGATCAAGGGATATGATCGGCAGCTTAGCTGAATAGGACCGGCTGGCATCGGATCCGGCCACCACGATAACCCCCGTGACCGGCCAATCGTGCATGGCCCGAACCTGCTTCAGTTCAATGTCCGGATCATCATGGGAGTTTGCAAGCATCACCATGCCGCCCCGGGTCGCAACTTCCATCTCGATGCTTTTTGCCAGCTGAGCAAAGAACGGGTTGGTAATGTCCGGTACGATCAGACCGATGACCACGCCTTTGGCACCTTGTTGCGCCTCAGCTGCCAAGTCAGTCATGGACGGTGACCTCACATAAAGAATTTACCCTTGAAGATTTTCAAGCACCTCTCAGTTGGATAATCAAGGAAATCCGCATGATGTCGCCAAACAGCTCCATACCCAATCAGCAATCCCGGCATGTTTTGCAACCCTAATGCGCCATTCAACAATTGGTCTGCATCCGAACCCATCCTGAGTTGAATTGGACGCTCTTATGACTTGGGCCGATGGTGCAGGATCCGGCCGATGGTGTTCATCAGGATTTGAGCCGCCAATATGCCGGTAACACCAGCGGGATCATAGTCCGGAGCAACTTCGACCAGGTCCATTCCGACAATGTCTCCCTGCTGCGACAGCCCATCGATCAGCTCCAGGACTTCGTAGTACAGAAACCCACCGTGGCTCGGCGTGCCCGTGCCCGGCGCGATGGAAGGATCGAAAGCATCGATGTCGAGCGTCAGGTAGTAGCGTTTGCCTTTCGGGATCTTGGCAAGAAGCGCGTCTGTGCCGAGCTTTCTGGCTTGGCGGACCGACACGATTTCAGACCCCATCTGACGCGCAGCCTCGTATCCGTCGCGGGCCGTTGACGAGACATTGCGGATACCAATTTGGGTGAGACCCGTCACATAAGGCTTTTCAGCCGCCCGGTGCATCGGATTGCCATGGCCATAGCGCACTCCATGACGTTCATCGACAAAATCGAGGTGGGCATCAATCTGCACAACATGGATGGGCCCTTGGCCATCAAACGCGTTGATGCAAGGGATGTTGATTGAATGATCTCCGCCCAGCACAACCGGCAAGGCCCCGGCCCCAAGTATCTTGCGGACGCCAAACTCGATGCGTTTGTGGCTCTCGATCGTGTCGGTGTGCACGATATCTGCATCACCAATGTCGACGATCCGCGTGGTTTCCGCAGGCAGGTAGGTGATGTCATCTTCGAAATCATACGCCCCGGCATGGCCGAAGGAGAACAGCGTTGACGCCTCCCGGATCGCCCTTGGCCCCATGCGCGCACCCGACCGCCATTGGGTTCCGAAATCAAACGGCGCGCCTAGAACGGCAACATCAGCGTCAATGGCATCCCAGTCCGGCTGGTAAGGGTACTTTCCGAACGTGCAAATTCCGACAAAGGGCAGGTTGAGCCGCCCGCTTTCATATCCGTGGGATGTCATGAAGCGCTCCGGGTTGGTCTTTCCACGCGGAGCTTCCCGTGCGGATCTGGCGGCGTCAAGCGGCTTGCAACGGCTTTTCCATGCGCGTCACAGATGAAAACCCGAAAATGTATTTGAACGGTCCGGTTTCCTCAGTGCCTGCCGGGACAAATCCCGACCGCTCATAAAGCGCCCTTGCCCGTGGGTTGGTGTCGATCACATCGAGCCGGACCCTGGAGCAGCCGCGCGCAACGGCAGCCGAGCAAATTGCATTCAAAAGGGCTGTGCCGACACCAAGACCGCGCGCTTCGGCACTCACAAAAATCCCGTCCATCAACAATAGTCCGGGCTCTGGATCTCTCTCCAGGAGATCCAGCACAATCCCGCGCCACAGCCCGCCAAACAGACCATAGACGGCTGTCATGTCGGACAGGCTGCCAGCAACCAGCGCGCCCTCCTTGGTCTTGAACCCTGCCATTCCGATAAGCCCGCCGTCTTCATCCAGCGCGCTGATTGCGAAGGCAGGATCGAGCAGGCGGCTAATCAACGAGAGCGCCTTGGCATCCGGAGCCAGGATCTTGCCGAGCTTTCCGGAAAAAGCTTCCCAGAACAAGGCAGCAGCCTTCTCCCGTTGATCTTCAGGAAAACCGGACACAATCTGAAACTGTTGATCTACGGGGTCCGCCATCAGCGCATTGTGACAGCGGTACCAGTTGCACTCACCATCAGCATGGAGCCGTTCTGGCCCACAGTTTCATAATCGATATCAACGCCGATCACGGCGTTGCCACCAAGCCGTTGTGCCTGTTGGCACATCTCTTCAACTGCAATCTGGCGGGCCTTGGCCAGCTCTTCTTCGTAGGCTGCAGACCGGCCACCGACGATGTCACGAATACCGGCGAAAATGTCCTTGAACAAGTTCGCGCCGAGGATGGCCTCGCCGGTCACCAGGCCCTTGTAGTCGAGATCCTTGCCCTGAATGGTCGGCGTTGTCGTCACCAGCATGCGTTATCCTCCGAATATGAATGCAAGACATGAGATGGGACGGCGTCCGGACGAATACAAGGAAAGTGAGCCGGTTCGGTTACGCTGCGCGGCGTGACAGATCCTGACCGCGATAACTGAGCGCTTCAGCCAAATGGATGCGGGCAACCGTCGCAAGACCGTCCAGATCGGCAAGGGTCCGGGCAAGTTTCAGCACCCGGTGATAGCCACGCGCCGAAAGCTGCAGTGCCTCGGCGGCTTCCCGCAAGAATGCAAGGCCTTTGTCATCAGGTTGCGCCATTTTTTCAACCACGGAAGCCGGGGCTTGCGCGTTGGTCCGCGCTGCAACCCCGAGATCAAAAAAACGCTGTTCCTGAAGTTTGCGGGCCGCCAAAACGCGCTTGGCGACCTCCGAAGATGGTTCACTCTCTGCCGGACCGATCAGATCGGCTGCCGTAACCGCGGGGACCTCAATCCTCAGATCAATGCGGTCCAGAAACGGCCCCGATATCCGGGCTTGATATTCGGTCACACACCGCTCTCCGCGCCGGCATTGGTGCCCCGGTTCCCCGGCATGACCGCACCGGCAGGGGTTCATCGCCGCCACCATCTGGATGCGCGCAGGGTAGGTCACCCGGTGATTGGCTCGGGCAATAATGGCTTCACCCGTTTCCAGCGGCTGACGCAGGCTGTCGAGCACCTGGGGATTGAACTCGGGTAGCTCGTCCAGAAACAGAACCCCGTTGTGGGCAAGCGAGACTTCACCGGGTTTGGCGCGCAAACCACCGCCCACAAGAGCTGCCATGGAAGCGGAGTGGTGCGGCGCGCGAAACGGGCGGCGGTCGGACAGCTTGCCATCCGCAAGTTCCCCTGCAAGCGAGGCAATCATGGAGACTTCAAGAAGTTCGCGCGGGGTGAGTGGCGGCAAAATGGAAGGCAAACGGCTGGCGAGCATGGACTTGCCGGATCCCGGTGGTCCGACCATCAGCAAGTTGTGCCCACCGGCCGCTGCGATCTCCAAAGCGCGTTTTGCGCTTTCCTGGCCCTTCACATCTGCAAGATCCGGAATGCCTTGCGGATCGCCCCGAAGTTTGGCTGCGGGCCTGGAGAGGACCTGCGTTCCCTTGAAATGATTGGCGAGCTGGATCAAGGACCGCGGCGCCAAAATGTCCATCTCACCGTCCGCCCAAGCAGCTTCTCCCCCGCACTCAAACGGACAGATCAACCCTTTCTCCAGAGCATTCGCTCCCATGGCAGCTGGCAGAACCCCAGCGACGGGAGCCAGGGTCCCATCCAGCGCCAATTCTCCCAGAATGACGTAGTTTTCCAAGAACTCTGCCGGAATTGCGCCGATGGCCGCCATCACCCCGAGCGCTATCGGCAGATCGTAATGGGAGCCCTCCTTTGGAAGGTCCGCTGGCGCCAGATTGACCGTGACGCGCTTGGCCGGAAGCGCGAGACCCGAGGCGGACAGAGCCGCGCGGACCCGCTCCCGGCTTTCTGCAACCGCCTTGTCTGGCAAGCCCACGATGGTAAAGGCGACCATGCCCGGGCCGACATGCACCTGCACGTCGACCGGAACCGCTTCAATGCCCTGGAAGGCCACCGTGGTCACGCGGCTGACCATCAAATTCTCCTTTAAAGTTATGCCAACGATATTGCAATTTATACGCGAGAGCAAGATACGTACTCAGAGGGTCAGTCACGCTGCCGATTGGTATCTTTCGGACATGTCGCTTGCTGAAAAGCTGCAAGCCTCGCACACTGGCAGGGAAGCCAACGCAGAACCGGAGAACAAACCCATGTGCGATCTTTGCGTCATCAAGTCGGTGAAAGACAAAATGCTGTCACGGCGCGATGTTTTCAGGGCTGCAGCCGCCGGAGCCGGTGTTGCGGCGGCGACCTCTGTCGCAGGCGCTCTTCCGGCAATGGCGCAGATACCAGCGCAAATCCTGGATCTCACACACGAACTCTCTGAGGACTTTCCAACATTTGGGGGTGAGCCTGGATACAGGGCAGAGAAAATCTTCGATTTCGCCAAGGACGGGTACAATCTCTACAGCCTTTCAATCGATGAGCATTCGGGCACACATCTCGACGCACCGCTGCATTTTTCCGCAGATGGGCAATCCGTTGCCGAGATCCCCGTCGACAAACTGGTTACGCCCCTCTGCATCATCGACATCAAGGAACGCGCCGCTGAAAACCCGGACGCGCAAGTCACGCCGGACGATCTCAAGGCGTGGATTTCGACAAACGGAGACATTCCGGCAGGCGCGTGTGTTGCGATGAACTCTGGCTGGAGCGCACATGCGTCTTCAGACATGTTCCGCAATGCAGATGCCAATGGTGTCATGCATTTTCCCGGCTTTCATATAGAAGCGGTTCAGATGCTGATGGAAGAAGCCGACGTTGCCGGGCTTGCCGTTGACAGCTTGTCACTCGATCATGGGATTTCGCAGGATTTTGCCGTCCATTACGCCTGGCTTCCATCCGGCCGCTGGGGTCTGGAATGCATCGCCAATCTTGATGCGTTGCCGCCGAGCGGCGCAACACTCATTGTCGGCGCCCCGAAAAACCGTGGCGGCACTGGTGGCCCGAGCCGGGTCATGGCGATGGTTTAAGGCAGGAGAAAAAAGCGGGCTCAGCCCTCTTCTTTCGCCCGGCGCTCCGCATTGAGCTGTTCCAGTTCGGCCATTTTATCGCCTATGGGCTTCAGACGGCCCATGGTCGTGCGGAACCGTGCGGCCCGTTGATCGAACAGACGCTGCGCAAGTTCCGGGTATTCGGACACCATGCGTTTGAAAAGAGCTCTGCGGATACGGATGATGCGGACAGGTTCGGCAGCTTCTGCGCGGCAGGGACGCTTGGTTTCCACCAGCAGCGCGCTTTCGCCCAAAAGGGTTCCCGGACCAACCTTGTCGACTTCTTCAAAGCCGTCTTCGCCGCGCGTTGACAGCGTCACCAGACCATCGGTGATCACAAGCCCGCCGTCTGCACGCTCATCCTGATCGAAGAGGCGCAGTCCGGCGCTGTAATCCATGCTCTCGGCACTAAAGGCGAGCAGGCGAAGCTGATCGTCCTGAAAGTCCGAAAACATCGGTATCTTTTTGAGAATCGCTATGTCTTGGGCAAGGCTCATGCCCAAGATTTACGCTGATTGATCGTGTCTGTCCAAGCGAATATGCGCTTCACAAACAAGTCTGTGGCTCAAGGGACGAGCTTATAGCCGCCCGCCTCAGTCACCAGAAGCTCGGCATTGGACGGGTCCCGCTCGATCTTCTGGCGCAACCGATAGATATGCGTTTCCAGAGTGTGGGTCGTGACACCGGAATTGTAGCCCCACACTTCGTGTAAAAGCACATCCCTCGTAACCGGTTTTTCACCGGCGCGGTACAGGAACTTGAGGATCGAAGTTTCCTTTTCTGTCAGGCGCACCTTTGAACCGTTGTCTTCCTGCATGACCTTTGCAGCCGGGCGGAAGGAATAGCGGCCAATGGCGAATGTCGCATCTTCGCTTTGCTCGTGCTGGCGTAAATGGGCGCGGACCCGGGCGAGCAGAACGGCGAACTTGAACGGCTTGGTGACATAGTCATTGGCGCCAGCCTCAAGGCCAAGGATCGTATCACTGTCCCCGTCGTGGCCGGTCAACATGATGATCGGAGCCTTGAACCCGTTTTTGCGCAGGAGCTTCACTGCTTCACGGCCATCAATGTCCGGCAAGCCGACATCCATCAAGAGAAGGTCGATGTGTTCTTCCTTGGCCATGCCAATTCCGGAGGTCGCCGTGTCCGCCTGAAGGGTTTCAAACTCGTCGTAAAGGGACAATTGTTCGACAAGCGCTTCGCGCAGTTCAGTATCATCATCGACAATCAAAATGGTGCGGGCGGTCATCTTGTCGGGTCCTCGCCAAAAATCTTCAGTGTTCACGCGGGTTTGTGCAATCTACACAAGCGCGTTGCCGTCTCTATGTGCGCGGGAAAGTGTCGCCTTACAAGCAGGGTCCCGTCAATTCTTCTTCACGCGGGCTTTAGCTCCGGTTTATCAAGACCTTTTGCGGCACCGAACAAACAAGCAGGGTCAACCATGCAGGAGAGCACAAAACCGGCAGATATCCTTGAGGTTCACGCGTTGCCGCGTGACCGGACCAAAGGAATTCTGCGATGTGGATCGATCACGGTTCCGTGTGCATTGGGCCGGTCCGGCATCATCACCCGCAAGCGGGAAGGGGACGGAGCGACCCCGACCGGGACGTTCGAGCTTCTGCAGGTCTACTATCGTGCAGACAGAAGCCAAAGGCCGCAAACGGTTCTACCACTTGAAGTTTTGAAGCCCCAACTCGGCTGGTGTGATGATCCGGGTCATCCCCGCTACAACCGTCTGGTGGATTTGCCGTTTCAGGCCAGTCACGAGAAAATGTGGCGTGATGACAGGCTGTACGACATCGTCGTCGTTCTGGATTGCAACATGTACCCGCCGGTCAAAGGCAAGGGCAGCGCCATCTTCTTCCATATCGCCCGGGAAGACTACCTGCCGACGGAAGGTTGTGTCGCGGTCTCTCCGCAGCATATGCGGCTCATCCTGTCGAAGGTCTCTCGAGGCTGCCGCATGGAGGTGCGGGGTTAGAGCACTGCTCACTCCAACAAAAAAGCCCGGCGCAGGGCACCGGGCTTATGGATTTAAGTAGACGAGATGACGCTTAGACCCAGGGGCGGCTCTCACCCATCTTGTCTTCAAAAGTGTCGATCTGGCCGGCCTTTTCCATGGTCAAGCCAATGTCATCGAGACCGTTGATCAAGCAATGCTTGCGGAAGTGGTCGATTTTGAAGGCAATGTCGCCGCTCTCCAGACCCTTGATCTCCTGGTTTTCCAGATCGATCGTCAGGGTGAAGTTGGCGCCGCGCTCTGCGGCATGCAGCAACGTTTCCAGTTCGTCTTCAGAGACCTGTATCGGCAGAATGCCGTTCTTGAAGCAGTTGTTGTAGAAAATGTCGGCAAAGGACGTGGAGATCACGCAGCGGATACCGAAATCCAGCAGCGCCCATGGAGCGTGCTCCCGCGATGAGCCGCAACCGAAGTTGTCGCCGGCGATCAGGATATTGGCATCACGGTACGCTGCCTTGTTCAAAACGAAGTCGACGTTTTCGGACCCGTCGTCATTGGTGCGCATTTCATGAAACAGCGCGGTGCCGAGACCGGTCCGCTTGATCGTCTTCAAGAACTGCTTCGGGATGATCATATCCGTATCGATGTTGACGATCGGCATCGGAGCTGCGACCCCGGTGAGGGTCTCGAATTTTTCCATGGTTTCCTCTCCTGAAAACGGGTTCCGGCCCGATCACCTCAAGCAGCAAGACTTGTGGTCTGATCAACACCGAGCATGAGATTGAGGTTCTGGACGGCTGCGCCCGACGCGCCTTTGCCGAGATTGTCGTAAACGGCAATGATGGCGGCCTGTGCGCGCGCGTCATTTGCAAAAACGTGCAGCCGCAGCCGGTTGGTATCGTTCAAAGCCTGCGGATCCAGATCATCAGAGCGCTCCAGTCCATCCAGTGGTGCAACATCGACAAAACCGCCAGGCGCAGCTGCGAAGTGATCGGCCAATGCGGCGTGGATCTGCTCGCCTGTCGGGACTTTGTCCAGACGTGCGAGATTGAGCGGCACCACGGTCAGCATGCCCTTGTAGTAGTTGCCAACAGCCGGAGTGAACAGCGGCGCGCTGTCCAAAAGGCCGTATTCGGTCATTTCCGGCAGGTGCTTGTGGTTGAAGCCCAGCGCATACGGGGCAAACATGTTAGCGCTGGCGCCTTTCGCGTCATAATCCGCGATCATGCCCTTACCGCCGCCCGAATAGCCGGAAATCCCGTTCACGGTGACCGGAAAGTCCGCCGGAAGCAGGCCAGCGGCAATCAGCGGGCGCACTGCAGCAATAAGCCCCTGCGGCCAGCAGCCCGGATTGGCGACTCGCATGGCAGCCGCAATGATGTCAGCCTGGTCGGCGTCCATTTCCGCAAAACCATAGGCCCAGCCATCGGCGACCCGATGGGCGCTGGATGCATCAATCACACGTGTCGTGTTATTCTCGATGAGCGCCACACTTTCCTTTGCCGCCGCATCCGGCAGGCACAGGATCGCAACATCTGCCTTGTTCAGGTAGTCTTTCCGGGCAGCCGGATCTTTCCGGCTGTCTTCCGGAATGGAGAGCAGCTCGAGGTCGCGGCGCATGGCGAGACGCTCGCGGATTTGCAAACCCGTCGTGCCAGCTTCACCATCAATAAATACGCGCGCGGTCATGACCCGCTCCTCTCCTCAAGTTCGAGAATTGAAAAACGAGTGGGTCATACACCCAATCGTGGGATTTGTCACCGGTTTGGCGCGCCCCAAGACCTCAACGGGCCATTGAGTGATACTCATCATTCGGGCGCATGTCGCTGGCAGCAGCAACCCGGTTGGTCATATTGAAGAAGGCGGCAACGGAGGCAATATCCCAGATGTCACGGTCACTGAACCCGGCATCCCGCAATCCCTGCCGGTCGCTTTCCAGGATCTCCGCCGGCTTTTCAGTCAACTTAACAGCAAAATCGAGCATGGCACGCTGACGGTCTGTCAAATCAGCGACACGATAGTTCATCACCATAAGCTCACCGAGCACCGGATCGCCGGACAACTCGCGCACAGCCGCACCATGAGCTGTGAGGCAATAAAAACAGCGATTGACGGAGGATACCGCAACGGCAATCATCTCTCTCTCAAGCTTGCTCAGTCCGCAGTCCGCAAGCATGAGGTCGTTGTACATGTCGGTGAAAGCGCGCAGCTTGGCGTCATCAAAGGCATAAGCCTGGAGCACATTCGGAACCAGGCCGAGCTTTTCCTGACACAAATCGAAATAGGCCTGCGTTTTTTCACTTAATGTTACATTTGAATCGATTTGCAAGGCAGTGACTTTACTTGACAATTCGGGCCTCCCGTCCTGAAACAATTGTGTCGCGAATATAAAACGATAGCACGCGGCTGAGCCAAACCAAATGACCGCCCAAGGGGAAAAAAATGCCCGACAAGCACGACGTCGAGAAACTCAAGCTGATCGACGCGGTCCACCAGAAACTCTCCAAGAAAGATCCCAATCTCGCTGAATTCGTGAACGCCTTTTATGACCGGGGCGCGGCCGAAGATCTGGTGACCTATTCGGCGGAGGAGCTGACCGGGTTCGCCATGGATGCATGGCAGGACTTCCAATCGCACGATTTGGGCACCCACAGGGTGAGCATTTCCGATCCAAGTTTCAAAACGAAGAGCGGTAAAACCAAAAACCTTACCGTTATCGAGATCGTCAACGACAACATGCCGTTCCTGGTCGACTCGGTGATGGACGAGCTTCAGGACAGCAAGCTGGAAGTACACCTTGTCCTGCATCCGATTTTCATCGTTGAGCGGGATGACAAGGGAGCTCTGATCTCTGCAATCGGCCGGAAGAAACCGGCGAAGCGGAAGGATCGCCAGGAAAGCCTGATCCATATTCACGTCACCCGTATTGACGATGCCGATCAGCGCGAAGCACTGGAAACAAGGCTCAACACGGTCTTGAACAACGTTCGCTCAGTTGTGCACGATTTCAAACCGATGCAGGAACGGCTCGGCGAAGCGATTGATACCTACAAGACAACGCAAATCCGGGGCAGCAGCGATGAATTGTGGGAAGCCATTCATTTCCTGGAATGGATGGAAAAGGACAATTTCATCTTCCTGGGAATGCGGGAATACAAATTCGAAGGCGGCGTTGAAGAGGGTGAACTCTCTCCTCACGAGGGAACTGGCCTTGGCCTTCTCACGGATCCCGATGTCCGAGTCCTGCGCCGCGGCTCCGAGTTTGTTCAGATCACCCCGGAAATCCGCGAATTCCTGAAAAAACCCGAACCTCTGATCATTGCAAAAGCCAATGTGAAGAGCACGGTGCACCGCCGGGTTCACATGGACTATGTCGGGGCCAAGCTCTACGACGACGACGGCAACATGATCGGAGAGCTCCGCATTGTGGGCCTGTTTGCATCAACCGCCTACACAGAGCCGGTTAGCACCATCCCCTTCCTGCGCCGTAAGGTGGCGAGTGTATTGGCGCGAGCCGGATATCATTCGGAAAGCCATTCCGGACGGGCACTCAGAAACGTTCTGGAAGCTTTTCCGCGCGATGAGCTCTTCCAGATCGACCGCGACCGTCTCTTTGACTTCTCAACAGCCATCCTTCAACTGGACGAACGGCCGCGCATCCGTGTTCTGTCACGCCCGGACAAGTTTGATCGCTACGTGTCGATCCTGGTGTTTGTCCCGCGGGACCGCTACACGACCGAAGTCCGGCTGAATGTCGGCACGTATCTGGCCTCGGTCTATGAGGGGCGTCTGTCTGCCTGGTATGTAACTTACCCGGAAGGTCCGCTTGCGCGGGTTCATTATATTGTGGGCCGCGACAAGGGAGAAACGCCAACTCCACCACAAGAAGAACTGGAAGCCGCCGTTGCGGACATGGTCCGAAATTGGCCGGATGCCGTGCGCGGTGCGCTTGCCGCAGAATTTGCACCCGCCCAGGCCCGCCAGCTCGCCGACCGCTACGCGCTCGCGTTCCATGGCGGCTACAAGGAAGTCTATAACGCCCAGTCCGCGCTGTTCGACATCGTTCAGCTTGAAACGCTGAGCGACACCCGCAGCACCACAATTACTTTCCACCGTCCCGTTGGCACAAAAGACAACCGGCTGGCGCTCAAAGTCTATCACCGCGGTGCGCCAATCCCGCTGTCCGCCCGTGTTCCACTGCTGGAGAACATGGGTTTCAAGGTTATCAATGAGCGGACATACCGGATCACACCGACCAACGCACCGTTCTCATACCTCCATGAGATGACCCTTGAAGCGCACAGTGGGGACAGCATCGATTTCAGCGATGCTCTGCAGAGCCGGCTGGAAAGCATGTACATGGCTGTCTGGACCGGACGGGCCGAAGATGACGGGTACAACCGCCTTGTCATGAGCGCCAGTCTCGCATGGCGCGATGTTGCGATCCTGCGCTCCCTGTCAAAATATCTGCGTCAGGCCGGTATCCGGTTCTCCGAAGACTACATGTGGTCGACGCTGAACAACTACCCAGCCATCGCCTCAACTCTGGTCGATTTGTTCCATCTGCGCTTCAACCCGAACACATCGAAAGAAGACCGCGATGCGGGCGAGGAGCGGCTTGAAGGCGAGTTCTCTGCAGCTTTGGAAGATGTTTCCAGCCTGGACGACGACCGCATCTTGCGGCGGTTCAAGAATGTGATTGAATCGATCCTGCGCACGAACTTCTATCAACTTGATCAGGGCGGCCAGCCGAAGGCGACCTTCGCCTTCAAGATCGAAAGCCGGAAGATTGACGAGCTGCCGCAACCGCGTCCGTTCCGCGAGATTTTCGTTTACAGCCCGCGTGTTGAAGGGGTTCACCTGCGCTTCGGCATGGTTGCACGTGGCGGTTTGCGCTGGTCCGATAGACCGCAGGACTTCCGCACCGAAGTGCTGGGCCTCGTAAAGGCGCAGCAGGTCAAGAACGCGGTGATCGTTCCCGTCGGCGCAAAGGGCGGCTTTGTTCCAAAGCAATTGCCACCTGCGAGCGACCGCGAGGCCTGGTTCAAGGAGGGTACGGAGAGCTACAAGATCTTCATTAATGCGCTTCTTGATGTCACCGACAATCTGGATGAAGACGAGATCCTGCCACCGGACCGGGTTACCCGATTTGACGGCGACGATCCTTATCTGGTCGTGGCGGCCGACAAGGGGACGGCAACGTCCTCCGACACGGCTAACGCCATTTCCGAGGGCCGGGATTTCTGGCTTGGCGATGCGTTCGCATCCGGCGGTTCTGCCGGATATGACCACAAGAAAATGGGCATCACCGCCCGGGGTGCCTGGGAAGCCGTCAAACGGCACTTCCGGGAGATGAACCGGGACATCCAGACCGAGCCGTTCACAGCCGCCGGTGTTGGCGACATGTCCGGCGATGTTTTCGGCAACGGGATGTTACTCTCCAAGGCGACAAAACTGGTCGCAGCCTTCGACCACCGGGACATTTTCATCGACCCGGACCCGGATCCAGCGAAAACATGGGACGAGCGGAAACGCCTGTTCGATATGGGCCGCTCGTCATGGAAAGACTACGACACGAGCCTGATTTCAAAGGGCGGCGGCATCTTCTCACGGCAGCTGAAGTCGATCCCGCTGTCACCAGAAATCCGCGCCCTAATCAACCTCGACAAGGCAACGGCAACGCCTCAGGAAGTCATGATGGCAATCCTGAGAATGAAAGTGGACCTGCTCTGGTTTGGCGGCATCGGCACCTACATACGCGCGACGACTGAAACAGATGCCGACGCCGGCGACCGGGCGAACGATCATATCCGGATCACCGCGCCGCAACTTGGCGCAAAGGTCATCGGCGAAGGCGCCAATCTTGGCCTGACCCAGCTCGCCCGGATCGAATTCAACAAGAGTGGCGGCCGCTGTAACTCCGATGCGATCGACAACTCCGCCGGGGTGAATTCCTCGGATATGGAGGTCAATATCAAGATCGCCCTCGGTGCCGCAGTAAAGGCAGGCAAACTCGACATCGAGCAGCGCAATGAACTGCTGGCACACATGACCGATGAGGTCGCCGATCTGGTCTTGCGAAACAACTATTTGCAGACGCTCGCGATTTCCATGACGCATCTGCAGGGAATGGAAGACTTCGGCTATCAGGTTCGCATGATGCGCCAGTTGGAGCGTGAGGGTCTTCTGGACCGCGTCGTCGAGCAGTTGCCAGATGATGTCCAGCTCGATGAATTGCGCAATGCCGGGCAGCTGCTAACCCGCGCCGAACTCGGCGTCCTGCTGGCATACGCGAAGATCACCCTGTACGACGCGATCCTGGAGAGCTCGGTCCCCGATGATGACTACTTGGCGCGCGAGCTGTTCCGGTACTTCCCGGATGAAATGGCAGCCGACTACGAGGGTGAAATCAACGGCCACCGTCTGCGCCGGGAAATTATCTCCACCATGCTCGCGAACTCCATGGTCAACAGAGGTGGTGCGACCTTTATCACCCGCCTGATGGATCAGACCGGCGCGACAACGACGGAAATCGCCCAAGGGTTCGTTGCCGTGCGCAACAGCTACGGACTAACCGAACTCAACGGAGAAATTGACCGTCTCGACACCAAAATCGACGGTGAGTTGCAATTGGAACTCTATTCGGAGGTCCAATCCCTGCTTCTGGAACGCGTCGTCTGGTTCAAAAGGAACGTGTCCTTTGAACAAGGACTGGCAGCCGTTGTAGAGCGGTTCCACGCTGGTATTTCAGACCTTCGCGACCGGCTGGAGAGCTTGCTTCCCGAAGAACCTGCGGCAGAGCTCAAAAGCCGCGTGGAAACCTACGTCTCGAAAGGGGTGCCTGAAGACCTGGCACGCCGGATTGCCTGGCTACCAGTGGAAGGTGCCATTCCGGACATCGTGATCGTTGCGGAAGAAACCGGAGCGGATCTCGATAAGGCCGCGGTGGCATTCTTCGATGTGGCGCATCATTTCCGTCTCGGCGCGATGAGCGAAATGGCGGGTGATCTGGAAGTCCATGATTACTATGATGGACTTGCGCTCGACCGCGCACGGGCAACGCTCGCATCGGCGCATCGCGCGATCGCCATCTCTGCCATTCAGGCGGACGGTTTTGCCAATTGGCTGGAGAAAAAGCAGTCGGTTGTGAACCGGACCACACAGGCAGTCGCCGAAATTCTCGACGGCGGTTTGAGCGTGTCCAAGTTCTCTGTCGCAGCAAGCCTTCTTGCTGAGATCAGCGACCGGACATGATCTGGGCGGTCATAACCGCACCAGAGGCAGACTAACTGATAAAAAGGCCGGGAGTTTCACGACCGGCCTTTTTGGTTGATGAGTGCGCTTGGCTCCGGGCCGTGCCATGATTGACGCTGAAGTTCTCAGAGATCCCAGGAGAGCAAATATCTGATGACCGCCGCATCTGATACAGCATTTGTAAGTCCGGGCAGGCGCGCAATCGTTGCCTGGGGTTTCTTTGACTGGGCCGCACAGCCCTTTTTCACCCTCATTACCACCTTTGTGTTTGCACCCTATTTTGCGTCCGCATTGGCCGACAATCCCACGCAAGGCCAGAGCCTTTGGGGATATGCCACCGCTGCGGCAGGGTTGGGAATTGCGTTGTTGGCCCCAATCCTTGGCTCCGTTGCCGATGCAACCGGCCGCCGAAAGGTTTGGATCTTCTGCTTTTCAATCCCCTTTCTCGTGTGTTGCTGGGCCTTTTGGTACGCCGCGCCGGGCAATCCACATGGCGTCATGATTGCGCTTCTTGCTTTTGCGATTGGAACACTGTCGATCGAGATCGCAGCGGTCTTCAACAATGCAATGATGCCACAGCTGGTCCCATCGACACATATCGGCCGTCTGTCGAGTTTTGGCTGGGCTCTCGGATATGCAAGCGGATTGGTGACGCTCGTTATCGTGCTTGGATTTTTAGCCGCGAACCCTGACACCGGACGCACGCTGCTCGGGTTCACCCCCCTGTTTGGCCTTGATGCTGCGACCTACGAAGGCGACCGGGCATCCGGGCCGTTTTCTGCGATCTGGTACGTGATTTTCGCTTTACCGATGTTTCTGTTCGTTCCGGACGCTCCATCACGCGGAAAGATCGGAGCAGCTGTTTCCAAAGGCCTCAGTGATCTGCGGCACAGCCTTCGGCACGCACGGGAAAACCGCGATATCTTCATGTTTCTGATCGCAAACATGGTCTTCAAAGACGGTTTGGTCGCCTTGTTTGCCTTTGGCGGGATATATGCGGCTGGTCAGCTCGGCTGGGGATCCATCCAGATCGGCACTTTCGGTATCATCTTGACGATCACCGGAACACTTGGCCTCTTACTCAGTGGCAAGGTGGACGACCGGTTCGGGCCCAAGATCGTCATCGCCTTTTCGCTGATCGTTCTGATGATCTGTGGGCTGGGCATGATATCCGTCGACAGAACGACGGTGTTCTTTTTCTTTCATACACCAGCCGCGCCGGAAGGTGCGTTGTTCGCGTCCCTGCCGGAACAAATCTTCATCACGCTTGGTGCAATCATCGGCGCAGTGTCAGGCCCGCTGCAAGCGTCCTGCCGGAGCCTTCTCATCCAGTTGGCGCCGAAAGATCTGATGACCCAGTATTTTGGTCTGCTGGCGCTCTCCGGAAAGGTGACCAGCTTTCTGGCACCACTCGCCGTCGCGGTTGTGACAGCTGCAGCTGATAGCCAGCGGGCTGGTATGTCCGTCATTCTGGTTTTCTTTGCTGTGGGCCTTGGTCTGCTGATGATGGTCAAAGAAAAACGCGCCGGGCAATGACCCGGCGCGTTTTATCAATCCAAAAATTCTGAGGCTTAAGCGACGTCGCGAACACCTACGAGGAAGTTGTCGACTTCTTGTTTCAGGCGCACAGCCTCGCTCTGCAGGACGTTGGCCGACTGGCTGACCTGACGAGCCGCGTTGCCAGTATCGTCCGCGGACGCTGCCACCTTGACGATGTTTTGGGCAACTTCCTGCGTACCGTTGGAGGCTTCCTGAATGTTCCGCGCGATTTCTTCGGTCGCCAGCCCCTGTTGTTCGACAGAGTACTGAATGCTCGAGGAGATCTCGTTCATTTTCTCGATCGTTTCTGAGATGCCCTTGATCGCATCCACAGAGCCTGCGGTCTCGGACTGGACCGATTGGATCTGCAGGGAGATCTCTTCGGTCGCCTTGGCCGTCTGGTTGGCAAGTTCCTTGACTTCAGCAGCAACAACCGCAAAGCCCTTGCCGGCTTCACCAGCACGCGCAGCTTCGATTGTGGCGTTCAAAGCCAGCAAGTTGGTCTGCTCTGCGATGTCGGTGATGAGCTTTAGAACTTCGCTGATACGCTGCGCTGCTTCGGCCAAACCCTCAATTTTGGAGTTGGTTGCCTGCGCCTGATCGACCGCATGCGAGGCGATCTCCGTGGATTGTGTCATCTGACGCGAAATCTCACCAACCGACGCCATCAACTCTTCAGCCGCAGAGGCAACTGTTTCCACATTGGACGACGCTTCCTCGGACGCAGCGGCCACCGTCGTACTCTTCTCGCTGGTATCATCTGCACCTGCGGTCAGGGTCACGGAAGCGCCGTTCAGATCCTCGACCTGGGACATGACTGTCGCGGTCAGTTCCGTGATCTTCCGATCGAAGTCTTGCGAAATTTCGCTGATCTTTTGAGCGCGGGCGAGCTGCTGCCGCTGAGTTTCTTCCTGTTCGGCTGCCAAGGCTTCCGCCTGCTGTGCCTTGTCGCGGAAGACTTCCAGAGCCTTGCTGATCTCTCCGATTTCATCCTGACGATCCGTGTCATGGATCGGCTCTTCATAGCGGCGGTCAATCAAGGCCTGAATGCTGCCGACTGCACGCTCCAGCGGGCGACGCACAATGTTCGTACCTACAATATAGATCGACGTTGCCACAACGAGCAGCAGAACAAGCCCAACAACCGCAATCATAGTTATGATCTGCGTTGAAGCTGCGTTCAAAGTCGATACTGGTACGTTGACGACCACGGCCATTTTGGCGTCGGTCCGGCCAATGCTGACCGGTTTTACAATTCGCAAAACATCGGTGCCGAGTGTGTTTGAGTAGCCTTCATACACATAGCTCTCGCCATTCTTTACGGCTGCAAGCAACTCATCCTTGACCGCCAGATCGGTATCGGACCTCCCTTCGCTCCACTTTTTACCGAGGAGCGCACCGTCCGGATGGGCGATCCAAGACCCATCCTGGGAAATCAGGTGGACCGATCCGGTTCCAAGTGGTTGTTGTTCCCCCAAAGCACTCGACAAGGGTGTCAGCATGATGTCACCGCCGGCAACACCAATGACTTTCGAGCCCTCTTTCACCGGAATACCGAAGGATACGCCGGTCACAGTCTTTCCATCAGCTTCCCAGCTGTATGGCTCTGTCACGTAATCCTTGCCGGTTTCGTAAGGGACATTGAACCAAAGGCTTTTGCCGGGCTGATCCATCTCCAGATCACCCATCGGGCGGTACCCGAGCTTGCCGTCGGCAAGCCGGAAGAAATAGGGGCGCCACATGCCGCTGTCATCGTGCTTTTCGGCACCGACGTACTCTGCGTCCTTACCGTCCAGCCCATCGAAAGGAATAGCACCCCAGGTTCCAGAGAAGTCGACGTTTTTATGCAGCGTCTCTTCAACGATCGCCATCCACTGATTGCGATCCTGATTGCCGGTGCTCTTCAGTCCTGTCAGGGCCGCGGCAAGCGATTGAGCGGTGACAAGACCGTTTTCCATGGTCCGCTGGACCAATTCAGCCTGGTCTTCAGCAACAGCATCCGCTTGAGCAACGGCAAGCGATTGCGTCATCTGTGAGGCTTGCCAGCCAATGACCCCGATCCCACCGACCAAGGCCAAGGCAAGCGTTGCAACACTAACGCCTACGAGTTTTGTAGTGACCTTCGCATTCTTAAACACCGGATCTTCTCCGTTAGCCAATCGATTCGCTGCAGCAGTCCAACTGCTGCATCTGCGAACAAACTAGCCTGCGGAGATTAACAAGGTATTCAAAGGCCTAGGGATTATTGCGGTTTTGGCGGAAACGCATCTTCTACCATCGGCAAAAGATGCAGTTTCCGGTTAGTGCCGGAAGTGACGCATGCCGGTCATGACCATCGCAAGACCGGCTTCATCAGCCGCTTTGATCACATCATCGTCGCGCATGGACCCACCCGGCTGAATGACCGCCGTCGCACCCGCCTCTGCCGCCGACAGCAATCCGTCAGCGAACGGGAAGAAAGCATCCGACGCAACGACGCAGCCCTTGGTAAGTGGTTCGGACAATCCGGCAGTTTCCGTCGCATCCAAGGCCTTTCGGGCAGCAATCCGAGCCGAATCCACCCGGCTCATCTGACCAGCCCCGACGCCAACTGTGGCTCCATCCTTGGCATAGACGATAGCATTCGATTTGACGTGCTTGGCAACCCGGAAGGCGAACTTGAGATCCTGCATTTCCTGATCGCTTGGTGCCCGCTTGGTCACGACTTTCAGATCAAGATCATCGACAACGCCGTTGTCGCGTGATTGGACCAGCAGACCCCCAGCCACGGATTTCACGAAAAGCCCCTTGGCGCGCGCGTCGGCAAGCCCACCCGTGACCAGAAGTCGGAGGTTTTTCTTCGAGGCAATGATCTCGCGGGCGGCCTCATCGGCATCCGGTGCGATGATGACTTCGGTGAAGATCTTGACGATCTCTTCAGCCGCCGCAGCATCCAGTTTTTGGTTCAGGGCAACGATGCCACCAAAGGCAGAAACTGGGTCACAGCGGAGCGCTTTTTCGTAAGCCTCCTTGAGGTTGCCGCCTTCCGCAACACCGCAGGGATTGGCGTGCTTGATGATCGCAACTGCGCTCGTGCGCGCAGGGTCGAACTCGCTGACCAGCTCAAAAGCCGCATCGGTGTCGTTGATGTTGTTGTAGGAGAGGGTCTTGCCCTGTATCTGCGTTGCAGTTGCCACGCCCGGCCGCTTTTCGCCCGTTTTATAGAAGCCAGCTGTTTGGTGCGGGTTCTCGCCGTAGCGCATGACTTCCGAGAGCGCGCCGCCGACAGCTCTGTGGGCCGGGGTTGCCTCATCCAGTTGATCGGCCATCCAGTTCGACACCGCCGCATCATAGGCAGCCGTCCGCGCAAAGGCCTTTAGCGCCAATTTCTTCCTTAAGTCGAGCGGCGCCTTGCCGTCATTGGCGTCCAGCGCTTCGATAACAGAGGCATAGTCGGCCGGGTCAGTCACCACCGTGACATAGGCATGGTTTTTCGCTGCCGCCCGGGTCATGGCCGGCCCGCCAATATCGATGTTTTCAATCCCCGTTGCATAGTCCGCACCGGACGCAACAACCTCTTCAAACGGATAAAGATTGCCGCAAAAAAGATCGATGCCGGTGATGCCATGATCGGCCATCGCCTTTTGATGGTCTTCATCGTCGCGGATCGAGAGGAGTCCGCCGTGGACGCTTGGATGAAGCGTTTTGACCCGGCCATCCATGATTTCCGGAAAATTGGTGACTTCCGAGATATCAAGAACGGCCAGCCCGGCGTCTTTCAAAGCCTTGTAGGACCCGCCTGTCGACACCAGCTCAACGCCGCGGTCCGCCAACGCCTTTGCGAAGTCGACAAGACCGGTTTTGTCAAAGACAGACAAAAGGGCACGTTTGATAGGGACGAATTCTGGAACGGGTACGGCTTTGGACACGATGGCCATAAAGACTGCCTCTCAGCTGGAACGGGGCGGGAAAGCGTGGCGCCCCGTAACACGTCTGGCCGGAAAGCGGAAGGTTTCAGATCGTTCTAAGCTGCTATGTCAGTCCAAAGACGCATCGTCTGCAGTCGCCTCAGCTTCTTCGATTGCGTCGGCAGGCGGATCTTCGAGCGGCAGCTCTTCCGTTTCATCAAAATCACTGGTTCCACGCCGGCTCAACTTGGCCGTCGCCGTCCGCCGGAACTGCCACCCGACAGAGGGCGCTGTTTCCAGTGGGCCAGACAGAACGATCTGCTCGGACTTTCTGTGACCATAAATATCTGAAAGATAGATACTTTCTTCCAAAGCAATCTCAATACCCGGAGCTTCGAATTCCCACGCTTCGCCGTCACGGCATACCAGCAACAAGGCAGACCCTGCCCGGATCAAAGACGCCTTGATCGCCGGATGAAGATGGAAGCGGATGGTGTAAAGCGTGTCCGGATCGACAGAGCTGACCGCCTGGAACGTATCGATGCCGTCGAGAACGGTTCCGTCGGCCGACAACCGCAAATCCCGCTGATGCAGAACATTGAAATCCGACACATAGCCGTCGTGAGAAGCGATCACCCGGCAACCCGCAGCGTCATCTTCCCTGGAAATGTCGATCACCCGCGGCCCGGACAGGATCGGGGCACCGAGCAAATGTCCGAACGGCTTTTCCGAAAGAAACCGGCATGAGGAGGTATCGTCGATCGACGCGGTCGAATGGGCGGCGGTGGATCGGCTCACTTTGCGCCAGACCGGGTTCGATTTTGACGAAACCCCGCAATTGACCACCATACGATGGGCGCCGGTAGAAAACTCGAACGACAAGCAGCCGGCGTGAGCGTTTCCGGACAGCGCAATGTCCGGGGCAGGGCCGGTGTCGACCAAGACGACCGATGATCCTCCGCTCAAGCGTTGATATCCGGAATGCGGCGCATTGGTGGGCGGCGCCCCGCGGGCATCATCATAAGCGAGGATGGTTGCGACCAGATCGCTCGGCGTAGAACCCATGCCATTAAAGTGAGCTAGCGCTCCATCACCGTGGCGGAAAAACTTCATCAGAGGCATCATCCGGTCAACCGACTGGACCATGGCCGCCGGGACTTCGAGTCCCTGCGCCACAAAGGCCTGACGCACAGGCAAAAGATCGGCAAGGATGTCGATCAAGGCCCGCGGATTTCTTGAGATATGCCCCCCATCTGGCAAGATCTGTCGTGACAGCTCCTGATCGAGCCGGCGAATGCTTTGACGCGCAAAACGGCCTTGTCCCGCCATGGAAATACAGGCTGATGCGATAGCGAGCGTTGCATGAAGCCGCTCAACCCCATCTTCGGTCTCATTGATCGTCTGACGGAGATACTGCACCTGGCGCGCCAGAGACTTGATGAAGGTCCGGTAGAAACTGTGATCACCGTCTTGCAGGATGAACGGAGAGTGCGCAAGCCAGGACAAGATACGCCGCGTGACAATGGGCGCTTCCCACCCGATCGGATGCCAGCGGCCACAATACTTGATCCAATCCTCCGCCAGAGCACGGGCATTCTGCCGCGCGATCTGGCTGTCGGCTGCCCGCAGATCCCTCAGCCATCCAAAGGCATGAAGTTCACGCTGCCAGTCTTCATGCACCGCCTGAAGCTCAAACGGAGACCGGCCTTGTGTCTCAACGAGATGACCAGAGAATAGAAAACGCCCGCCATAAATATCGGCTGCGTTTGTTGCATCGGCCGTTCTGAGATCTTGTGGGGCAATCAGCAAGCGCTCGGGCACGGCCGAAAATGGCTGCAAGCGGGAGATTGGTCCGCCATGCATCCATTTCCGGGTCCGTTGCCAGATATACAGCGCCACCAGGCCCCAAATACGCCCGCGCTCAGAGAGGGTGGCATTGCTCACCGGACCATCTCCAACATCGATGGTCTATGCGTGTCTATAACGATCTCCATTCACGCTGCCGGGTTCATAGCTCCGGCTCAGCCGTTAAGGTTAGCAAATCATTTATAGAATCATGACAGTTGAAGAGTTTATTCTGCGTTAAGAGATCCTGAACCGTGCGGCGAAAAAGCCATCCATGCCGAAAAGGCCGGAATCAAGCCCCGCAGACTGATCCGGCCGGCAGCGAAGATAGCCCTCTGGCGTGACACTTTCGCCAAGGCCGCCAATTTCACTTGCGTCGACCGGCACCAACGCCACGCGCTCCTTGTTCCGCTCAAAAAACGCCTCTGCCTGGCCTTCGCCTTCGGCGCGCTCCAGGGAACAGGTGCAATAGACCAGAACGCCGCCCGGCTTGAGCCAAGACATGACGCGGTCCAGGAGAGCTGTCTGAATTTCGCTCAGCTTTTCAATGTCGTAAGGCTTTTTAATCCAGGGCACATCGGGATGACGCCGGATCGTCCCCGTTGCGCTGCACGGTGCATCGAGCAGGATCGCATCGAACAAAGCCTCGGGTTCATACTCCCGCAAATCCGCTGCAACAGTCCTCACAGATAGTCCGAGACGGGTCATGTTTTCCGCAAGCCGCTTGAGCCGGCCCTTTGAAATATCGATGGCCGTTACCTCGGCGCCGCTAGCTGCAAGCTGTGCTGTTTTTCCGCCGGGCGCTGCGCAAAGATCGGCAACCTGCTTGCCCGAGATATCGCCCAGCAGTTTGGCCGGAAGGGAAGCAGCGGCATCTTGCACCCACCATGCGCCCTCTTCGAACCCTTCCAGTGCATCTACGGCACCTTTTTTGGTGAGCCGAACACTTCCAGCGCCGACAACCACACCATCGAGCTTTTCCGCCCATGCTGCTGGATCGGCTTTCACAGTCAAATCAAGCGCGGCCTCACTCTCATGCGCCTTTGCGATTGCCCGTGCACCTTCCTCGCCATAAGCCTCCTGCCAACTTTCCCAAAGCCAATCCGGAGTGTTAAGCCGGGGGGCATCGAGATCCGCCGCAATTTCTTCGCGCTCGCGCCCAAGACGGCGCAGAACACCATTGACCAGGCCTTTGTAGGGCCGGGCCCGGCGATCCATGGAGGCATGATCAACGGCGAGCGAAACGGCAGCGCGGTCTGGAACATCCAAAAACTGCATCTGCGCGATGGCGACATGGAGAATGTCGAGCACCCGGCCGGTTTTTTCCGGAATATCGCGATCCAGCAACCGGCCCAGGATTTCCGAAATTTCACCTCGGTGGCGAAGGGCAGCGCCCGCGATGGCGCGCACCAGGGCCCGGTCATTGGCGGCTAAGGCCCGGAAACCGGAGTGTCCGGATGCCATATCCAATTCACCGTCCAAGGGACGCTTCTTGTGCACCACATTTCCCAGGATATCGGCGGCGACTTTGCGGGCCGCAAAACCCGGCTTTTCTGACTTTTCAGCCGGGGCGCCTTTCGAAGGCTTGTTGTTTTTTTTAGGTGATTTGCTCACGAAATTGTCCTGATCGGCAGACCTGCACACTTCAGCAGGTGTCAAAATCAAGCGCCG
The DNA here is from genome assembly GCF_965276855.1 of Roseibium sp. Taxonomy (GTDB): domain Bacteria; phylum Pseudomonadota; class Alphaproteobacteria; order Rhizobiales; family Stappiaceae; genus Roseibium. The sequence goes on along the minus strand of NZ_OZ255700.1, from coordinate 2,724,255 downwards.
CAGTCCGGGCTTCCGGCTGCGGCGCGTTGACGGTCATTCTAGATCCAACCCCGGCTGGCGCCAAGGTGTTTTCAAGCTTTAGCCCCACGGGCCCTTTGGGCGCGGCGGTTCATCATAGGACCGGCCACCAGTTGTGCCGCCCCAGGGGCCTGATTGCGGAGCGCGGGATTGGGCAAATGTCCCGCGTCCTGCGGTGCCCAATCCGGCTTCCGACAATTTGCGCAGCTCATCAATCCGATTCTGGGTGTTCGGGTGCGTGGAAAACAGATTGTCCATGCGCTCGCCGGACAGCGGGTTCATGATGAACATGTGCGCCGTCGCCGGATTGGCCTCAGCATCCGGATTGTGGATGCGCTCGACACCACCGGATATCTTCGCCAGGGCAGACGCCAGCCACATAGGTTCGCCGCAGATCTGCGCGCCCATGCGATCCGCGGCATATTCGCGGGTCCGGGAAATCGCCATTTGCACGATCATCGCCGCCATTGGCGCAACGATCATCATCAAGATGACGCCGACAAAGCCCAGGGGATTGTTGCGATTGCCCCCGAAGAGAAAGGCAAAGTTCGCAAGCATCGAGATCGCACCGGCGATGGTCGCCGTGATCGTCATGATCAAGGTGTCGTGGTTCTTCACATGCGCCAGCTCGTGCGCCATCACACCGGCCACTTCTGCCTTGCTTAGCATGTCCAGCAAGCCGGTGGTCGCTGCAACGGCTGCGTTTTCCGGGTTCCGTCCGGTCGCAAAGGCGTTCGGCTGCGGGTTGTTGATGATATAGACCTTGGGCATCGGCAGATCGGCATTTTGCGCCAGTTGGCGAACCATGCCGTAATACTCGGGCGCCGAGCGCTCATCGACTTCCTGTGCATGGTGCATGCGCAGGACCATCTTGTCTGAATTCCAGTAGCTGAACACGTTCATCGCGGCCGCAATCGCGAGCGCGATCAACATGCCCGACTGACCGCCGATCATGAACCCAAGGCCCATGAAGAGCGCCGTCATACCTGCAAGCAACATGGCTGTGCGAACGTAATTCATCGGTGCCTTATCCGTTTCCGTTTGAAGCTGCGGACGAAAGTTGCCGCAGTCTTTTCTCAACGTTCAAGATGGGGATGCCTGCCATTCTTGGCAAGTTTGTCCTATATAACGCGAAAGTTTTGAAATCTGGCTGACAGCGGAAACCATGACCGACACGAAAGATACGGAAACGGCGCAATTCACGGCAACCGAAGTGCCCTCCCTGAAGACAGACGTGGCCGAAGCTCCAAAACGCAAATTCGAGGACCTGCCGCCTGCGGCCCAGCGCGCCCTGAAGGAAGCCGAAGACCGGCGCAAGGAAATCGACGCCAAACACAATGCCATGGCACCGGAGGTTGACGGCCGAGGCGGCCTGGAGCCAACGCGTTATGATGATTGGGAAATCAAGGGTTTGACGGTCGATTTCTAGGCGGCAGTCTTCGCCAGCTTCCGCACTTCCGCAGCGATTGCCTTGGCCAGACCTTTTTGCGGTTCGGCTTCCAAATGAACCGCGTCCACGTCGCTCACGGACACAACGCTGCCCGTATCGAAAAAGGCAACGCCGTAGGTTTCCGCCAGCGTCTCATAGACGCCCGCCAGCAGCTTGGACTGGGCCACACTGTGGTCTTCTGAGAAAAGGCCGGCATATTCCTTGCCCGTAAAATCCCCAAGCGGCGGCGGCGACATCAAAAGTACTTTTGGGGCGCGGCCCTCGACATCATCGGTCGCTTGCGTGGCGGCGAACAGCAGCCGGCCCATCGCAAGACCGATCGCATCAGCGCTCATCTGAAACCGGTCCTGGAGATCATTCGTTCCGAGCATGATGATCAGGATGTCGATTGGCATGTGCGTCTTTCGCACGGTTGCCAAGTGCTCAAGACCGTTCTTGTCGCCGCGGGCAGGGTCTTCAAAAACAGTTGTCCGCCCGTTTACGCCCTCTTCGATGACATAATAGTCAGAGCCAAGTTCCTTTTGCAGGAGGCGTGTCCAGCGCTCGTCGTGGCCGTAGCGGGTCTTTGTTCCCGGCACAAACCCCCAGGTGAGCGAATCACCAAAACAAACGACGGAGAGGGGATCTTTTCCCGACATATCAAATCCATAGACACGCGTGTGAAATCCAAGCATTGGACCCTAGTGGATCCTTTAAAGTGTGGCAATCTCATGCAGATTGGCGGCGATATTCTGCTTGGTTAATAAGAGATTTACCAAGGACGGGATAGGGTCGGGCAAACGTTTTGCGTAACGACTGCCGGATCTTAAATGACTGCCAGCCAGACCACCTACAAGCGCGGCGCCGCGCTGCCGGGTTCCAACCCTTTCCAACGCCTTGCCGACTTGCTTGACGGGCAAACTCCGGGCCTTGAACCGATAATGATGACGATCGGTGAGCCCCAGCATCCGATACCAGATTTCACGGCTGAAGTGCTGGCGGAAAACATGGCTGATTTCCGCCGCTATCCGCCGATCAACGGCACGCCAGAGTTCCGCAGCACGATCGCGGACTGGCTCGACAAGCGCTATGGCCTGAACGGCACCATTGACCCGGATTTTGGCGTCCTGCCGCTGAACGGCTCCCGTGAAGGCCTGTCATTTGGGGCAATTGCGGCCCGCGATCAGCTGGACAAGGGACTGGATCATCCGGCTGTCATTCTGCCGAACCCTTTCTATCAGACCTACGCGGCCGCAGCTCATGTCGCAGATGGCGAGACCGTTCTTCTGGATGCTGTCTCTGAGCACCAGTTCCTGCCGGACCTGGACGGCCTGGAACCGGCGCTTCTGGACCGGACGGTCGCCTTTTATGTTGCCTCGCCTACCAATCCGGAAGGCTCGGTCGCGACGCTGGAATACTGGCAGAAGTTGATCGGCTTGGCCCGCAAACACCGCTTCATGATCTTTGCAGACGAGTGCTATTCGGAAATCTACCGGACATCCCCGCCCCCAGGCGTGCTGGAAGCCGCGCATCGCATGGGCACGGACTTTTCCAACATCGTTGTTCTGAATTCCCTGTCGAAGCGCTCCAATCTTGCCGGGCTACGGTGCGGATTTGCAGCCGGCGATCCTGTTTTCCTGAAAAAATGGGCAAAGTTCCGCGGCCTTGCAGCGCCGCAAGTACCCTTGCCGGCCCAGGCCGTCGCGGTCCGCGCATATCGCGACGAAGCCCATGTTGAGGAAAACCGGCGGCTCTATAACGAAAAATATGAAGCCGCAGAACGCCTCCTTGGCTCAATCCTTGGCCCTGTAACAACCGAGGCAGGCTTCTTTCTCTGGCTCAATGTCGAAAAGTGGGGAGACGGTGTTTCCGTCACACAGGCCCTTTGGCGGGACACAGGCGTGAAGGTCTTGCCGGGCAGCTATCTGGCATCTGATCAATCAGATGGCAGCAATCCGGGCCGGAATTACATCCGTGCGGGTTTGGTGGCGCCCCTTGCGCAGACGGAAGTCGCTCTTGAGCGTGTGGCAAACTGGTTGGGAGACAAGGCATGAGACGGGCCAGTGCAGTGCGCGGATCGGGCCGCCGGTCCGCGGTCGATCTTCTGGACACAGAGAGTCCGGCCAAGCGTTTTCTAAGACGGAACCTGACCGGTGCGGCTGGCCTCGGGATCATCTCCATTGCGGCGGCCCTCTCAGCCGCCCTTGCAACCTGGTCCGTTAATGATCCGAGCCTGAACCATGCGACGGGTGGACCTGTGCGCAATGCGCTTGGTGCTCCAGGCGCGATCGTTGCCGACGTCTTGATGCAGACGATTGGCCTTGCAACAGCTGTTTTCCTCGTTCCCCTGGTGTTATGGGGCTGGCGCCTCTTGACCGGCCATGCCCTCGGCATCGGCCGCAAGCGTCTCTTTTATTGGATTCTCGGATCCGGGCTTTCGGCTGGCGCGCTGGCGGCGCTGCCCGTTCCGCAAAGCTGGCCGTTGCCGACAGGCCTTGGCGGGTTTCTGGGAGACATGATCCACGGTGTCCCGGCTATTTTAACCAGCAACCTGACGAGCGGCGCTGCAACAATCATTGGAGGCCTTGGACTCGGTGTTCCGGCCGGTCTTCTCCTCCTTGCTTCGGCCGGTTGGCTGGGCCGCGCAGGTGAACCTTTAGAGCATATCGAGCCACGCAGGGCCCCGGCCGGGCATGGCAAATCCATCGAGGACGATCTCGGCCTTGATGACGCAGAGGAAGGCGAAAGCCGCTTGGCTCTGATGGCGACGGCTTTTGCGGGACAAATCAGTCACATCGGGCTTTTGGCGGTGACACAGGTCCGCCGGATGACAGGCTTGAAGCGCACGCCGGTCCATGAAGACGAGGAGGAATGGGACGGTATCGACGAGCACGATGACTACGAGCCGGAAGAACCTGCTCAGAAGAGCCGTCTGCAATCGTTCCGCCGGGCTCTCACCGGCCGTTTGATGCCGGAAGACGATGACGGTCTGGACGAATTCTACGAACGCGGTCACATGACTGAGCCTGACGCCCATGATCTGGATGACCCCTTCGGCGAGGACGGTGAGGACTTTGGTCCAGACGATTTCCTGATCGACAAAGGCCCGGTCTCCGGCGAGTCGTTGCCGGGTGAAACACCAAGACCGGTTGGTATTGCAGCCCCTGAACCAGCTCCAGCACCTTCGGGACGAGCAGCTGCGCAACCCGCGCCGACCGGCCGTGTCATTCCACCGGCTCCAAAACCGAAACAGAGCAAACGGGCGATTGAGGAAGCGCAGCCCTCTTTCCTCGGTGCCCCGGAAGAGTACGAATTGCCGCCGCTGCGCCTGCTTGCAGAAGCCAAGGCCGCCGGCAAGGTTCCAGGTCTTTCTGCGGATGCTCTGGAACAAAATGCCCGGATTCTGGAAGGGGTTCTGGAAGACTTTGGTGTGCGCGGCGAAATCATCGAAGTCCGCCCGGGTCCGGTTGTCACACTCTACGAACTCGAACCCGCACCCGGTATCAAGTCGTCCCGGGTCATTGGTTTGGCAGATGACATTGCCCGCTCCATGAGCGCGATTTCCGCCCGTGTTGCGGTCATCCCCGGTAAGAACGCCATCGGCATCGAATTGCCGAATGCACGCCGTGAGACCGTTTATTTGCGCGAAATGCTCGCCGCTCAGGATTTTGAAAAATCGAAATCCAAGCTGGCACTTGGCCTCGGCAAGACGATCAACGGTGAAGGCGTGGTTGCCGATCTTGCCCGCATGCCGCACTTGCTTGTTGCCGGTACGACCGGGTCAGGTAAGTCGGTCGCCATCAACACCATGATCCTGTCGCTGCTGTACCGGCTGACACCGGATCAGTGCAAGATGATCATGATCGATCCGAAGATGCTGGAATTGTCGATCTATGACGGCATTCCGCACCTTCTGACCCCGGTCGTGACCGACCCGAAAAAGGCCGTTGTTGCGCTGAAGTGGACTGTCCGCGAGATGGAGGACCGCTACAAGAAGATGTCCAAGATGGGCGTCCGCAACATCGACGGCTACAACACCCGGATCAAGCAGGCCCTGGAGAAGGGCGAAGAGATGACCCGTACGGTCCAGACCGGATTTGACCGGGATACGGGAGAACCGATCTACGAGGAAGAACAGCTGCCGCTGGAGGCAATGCCGTATATCGTGGTCATCGTCGATGAAATGGCCGACCTGATGATGGTGGCCGGCAAGGACATTGAAGGCGCGATCCAGCGCCTTGCGCAGATGGCTCGTGCCGCAGGCATCCACCTGATCATGGCAACACAGCGTCCCTCGGTCGACGTCATCACCGGTACCATCAAGGCGAACTTCCCGACCCGAATTTCCTTCCAGGTCACTTCGAAGATCGACAGCCGCACGATCCTGGGTGAAATGGGCGCGGAACAGCTGCTCGGTATGGGTGACATGCTGTTTATGGCCGGTGGCGGCCGGATCCAGCGTGTTCACGGGCCTTTCGTCTCCGACGACGAAGTGGAAGAGGTGGTCAAACACCTCAAGGTTCAGGGCACACCGCAATATCTGGAAGCTGTGACGGAAGAAGATGAATCTGCCGACAGTCCTTATGATGGCGGCGCGGCCTCCGGCAGCGGAGACAGCAACGATCTTTATGACCGGGCCGTTGCAATTGTTCTGAAGGACAAGAAAGCCTCAACGTCCTATGTCCAACGGCGTCTGTCGATCGGCTACAACCGGGCTGCGTCGCTCATCGAGCGCATGGAGCAGGAGGGCCTGATCAGCGCTGCTAACCATGCCGGTAAACGTGAAATTCTGGTGCAAAACGGGTTGGATGAGGATTTCTGATCCTCGTTCGCCCAAGGTTTGCCATAGACACTTCCTAGTTAAGATGAAACGGTTGAACCTAGCACCAGATTAGGACTTTGAATCATGCTGACACGCTTCGTTTCCCGCATCGCCAAGTCAACAATCCGGCCGGTCGTCGCTCTGGTAATGGCCGCTGCCATGACCGTGCCGGCTATGGCCTTGAGCGATCAGGAGCAACAGACCCTTCAGGATCTGAACGCGTATTTCAACTCCGTGAAGACCATGCACGGCGACTTCATCCAGTTTGGTCCGGACGGCAGCCAGTCGGATGGGAAGTTCTATATGGCGCGCCCCGGAAAGGTCAGGTTCTATTACAACAAGCCGTCCGTTCTGGACATTGTGGCCGACGGCAAGTCGGTATCGGTGCGGGACCGCAAGCTGAACACGCAGGATATCTGGCCGCTTGGACAAACGCCGTTGCGCTTTCTTCTGTCGGATTCCATTGATCTCCAACAAGATACCAACGTGACGAATGTGCTCGTCGAGGAAGATCTCATCACGGTGACCATTTTCGACAAGACCAAGTTCAACTCTGGAACTCTGACCCTGATCTTTGACGCAAAAGACTATGCGCTCAAGCAATGGACCGTGACCGATCAGCAGGGCTATGACACGTCGGTTGCCGTCTACAATGTCGTCTCGAACGGTCCGACCAATCCGGATCTCTTCAAGATCGACTACCTGGCAAATTCACGCCAGTAACTCGAACGAAACGCATTCCTGCAGGACAATGGATAAAACACCGTCCCTTCCTTTGGTCCGCAGGATCTTTGCCGACTATTGCGACCGGCATGGCTTGTCGCTCATTTGTGACGAAGGATCCGGGCAGGCGGGCTATATTGAACTTGCTGACGGACGCCGCCGCTTCTTTCGCGGAACCCACTTCGATCTCAACCCGCTCGGCGCTGCGGAAATCGCGGACGACAAGGCTTATACTCTCAGTTTCTTGAAACGGGACGGCTTCACTATCCCGGAGAGCATGCTCATTCATGGGTTTGACGTCTTGGCCGGCCTGCGGGTTCATAAACCCGAGATTGCGGCGAAGATGCACTCAGCCGAAGACGCGTTGCAGTTCGCTGAAACCGTCGGATATCCTGTTTTTGTTAAGCCGAACAGTGGGCAGGAAGGAGAGGACGTGCTGCGCCTGGACGATCAGGCAGGCCTTCAGCACGCCTTGACCAATCTCCTGCTGCGGCATTCGTCACTTCTCGCGCAGAGATGCGTTGAGGGTGCAGATCTCAGGATCCTGGTCCTTGATGGCGAGATTCTGCTAGCGCTGGATCGCCAACCAGTGCAGGTGGAAGGAGACGGGGAACGGACGGTCGAACAACTTGCCTTCGGTGTTGCCGGCCTGAATTTCCGCGATCCGCGCGTTGAACCTGAACTCACACGGCAAGGTCTTGGCCCCGCGTCCATTCCGGAGAAAGGACAAATTGTCGAGCTTTTGCCGAACAAAAACCTGTCCGCGGGAGCAAAAGCCAGGGACATCACGAACAGCGTTGCGGATGATCTGAAAGAGACCGCAATCTCGATCTGCGGAAGCCTTGGCCTGCGCTATGCAGGCATCGACTTGATCGCAGAAAACCCAAAAAAGCCCGGAAGCCGTTACGCTGTTCTGGAGGTCAATGCAGCGCCCGGGCTCAACCGGTATGCCGCCCAAGGCGCGGAAGAACTTGCTAAGGTTACAAGTGTTTATGAGCGCGTCCTCGACGCGCTCACAGGCAAAAGCACTTAGTAGTCGCCGAGCTTGATATCCCGGGAATACTCGCCGTCGACTTCTTTCGTGACGGCCTGACCGCAGATGGTTTCACCCTTGGTCGCGTCATAGGTCAGGGACGGGGATCCGCTGAGTTCCCAGCCCTTGTTGAGCGCTTCGGTGACCCGGTGGCAAAACTCGCTGCTGTCGACATTGGTGATGAAGCGATAAAGTTTCATGCGGTACTCTCTGAATTGTCTACGCGCGGGCCGCAATGGCGTCTGCAATCGCAATCACCCGCTTGCCCATGTCCGCATGTAGCCGTTCGGCCATCTTTCCGTCCACCTGAATTGCGCCTTTCGATGCATTTTCAGGAAGGTCAAATATCTCGTTGATTTTACGTGCCCAGGCTACTTCGTCCTCTGTCGGGCTGAACGCCGCGTGACAAGACCCGATCTGTTTCGGATGGATCAAGGTTTTTCCGTCCATGCCCATTTCAGCGCCCTGCGCACATTCTGCAGCAAAGCCTTCCTCGTCCTGGAATGCGTTGTACACACCATCGAGGATGTCGATGCCCCCGGCACGCGCAGCCGCGACACAGGTCATCAGCCACGGCATCATGACCGCCCGGCCCGGTGCCAACCGCGCACGGGTTTCCTTGGCCAGATCATTGGTGCCCATGACAAAGCAGGACAGGCGCACTTCCGGATCCCGTCCGCAGGCCCCAATCGCACCAGCATTCAGCATGGCCTCCGGCGTTTCCATCATCGCCCAGAGCTGGATTGAGCTCGACGCACCGTGCATCGACAAAAGATGCGCGACTTTTTGCAGATCAGCCGGGCCATTCACCTTGGGAACGAGGATCGCATCCGGATTTGCTTTGACGGCAGCCTTCAGATCGTCATCGCCCCAGACAGTGTCCAGACCATTGATCCGGATGACCACTTCCCGCTCCCCATATCCGCCTTCCGAGACCGCTGTCACGATCTGCTGACGCGCCGTTTCCTTTGCATCTGGTGCCACTGCATCTTCGAGATCCAGAAGCAGGCAGTCCACATCAAGGGTCTTGGCTTTTTCGAGGGCGCGCGCATTTGACCCCGGCATGTACAGCGCGGAGCGGCGGGGTTTGAAGGTCTCACTCATGAAAGGCGTCCGTGGTTTTTGTTGCTGCGCAGCAAGCTAACGGCAACGATCCGCGGAATCCACTCGCCTTTTGGCTCACTCCGCTGCGGTACCCGGCGCGGATTTCTGGAAGAGCATGTCCTTTGCCGCAATCACCGCCCCCACCGTAATCGCAACGCAGGCAATGATCACAGGCAACGTCAGAGCGCCAAATCCAAACGCAATGAGCAACAACGTAGACAGAAGCGGCGCGGAGTATGCCGCAGCTCCCAGAACCTGGATATCACCGCGCTTTACGCCGATGTCCCAGGTAAAGAAGGCAAGCCCGACAGGGAAAAGGGCCAGAGCGATCACAGATCCCCATTCCAGCATGTCTTGGGGCCAGACCGTTTCTTCCCAGATAAGATGACACACAACGGACAAAAGGGATGTCATGAGGCAGAATCCGGCGACAGCCTCGGTCGGCACCTGCCCGAGACGCCGGGACAAGACGGAATAGCTCGACCAAAAAAGCGAAGACAACACGGCGGCCCCATAACCAATCGCCGACCCGCCGGAAAAGCTGATCCCGTCACCGCCCGTGATCAGTAATGCAGCGCCGATCAGTCCTAGAACCGTGCCAATCACATGGTGCACCCTCAGGTGTTCACCTGGCAAAAACGCGGAAAACACGACGATCAGCAGCGGCCAGGTATAGTTGATCAGATTGGCATCGACCGGGGAAGCATTTCGGATTGCCGTGAAATAGAAAAAATGGAAGCCAAAGAGGCCGAGTGTCCCAAAAGCCCAAACTCTTGGCGGCTGTTTGAGCCGATCCAGTTTTCCCATTGCCGTGACAAGGGACAGCGCAAGCAGACCGGAAATTCCGAAACACATGGCATTCAGCAAAAAGGGCGGCACTGCACCGGAGCCTGCCCCGAACAGGCCCAGCGTTGCCCACATCAACACCGCGCTCAGTCCGATCATCGTCGCCCGGACCCGGCTGATATCTGACATGCTCGCTCCCATTCAATCCTGCACGCGGGTGATGCCATGATCGCCAAAAAATCGAAAGTCCGATGGGCTATTTTGATTCAAGTCCTTGATCACCGAACGCCTTTTGGACATGTTGGGCGTCTCTTCTGTTCCTCATCTCCGGAGATTTCATGAGCAAGACGGAAATCAAGGCTCTCGGGCTGGATGACGCCCATCAGCTTGCCCCGCTCATTGCCGAAAATGCACAGGCCCTGAAACGCGGCGCCCCGCGCCGGCCTGACGAGTTCTATGCCGAACGGATCCTCGGCGACAAAACCGCAGAGGTGCTTGGCGCGTTCAACGGCGATGCGCTGATCGGTTTTGCAGTCTATTTCGACTTGCCGGAACTGATCACAGGCCTCCGGATCGGCCAGCTGGATGATATCTATGTCCATCCCGATCATCGCAATCAGGGAATTGGCCGGAAACTCATCGAAACACTGGTGAGTGAAGGTCAAAGCCGTGGCTGGCTGCACCTGCGCTGGATTGTCCCGGGCAAAAACACGCCAGCGGTCGCGCTCTATGAAAAGATCGCCGAACCGGATCACCGCAAAAGCTACGTCATTCCGATCGACCGGATTGCCGGCGACTGATCCATCGGCTTCAGGATCCCGTCTGAAACAGGGGCGGGATCCGGCCAAGCGTGACAATTCCCATCCGCATCAGACCGTTGTCGATTAAAAGCGGTATCTCGATCGCGGGATCACCGTGATGGTCAGTTCCAGTTGGTTGAAGACTGGACAACAGGCTTTCTACAATACTGAATTCATTGCTGTTCGGCGGAAAGAGTGGCCGGATGAAGTTCAGCATGTCGCCGGGTTGAACGAGGGTAAGCGTCAATGTGCCGGACAAGGCTCCGGCCCCGTTCACCGTCAGATCGCCCCTGCCGCCAAAACGGCTCGCGCCTAGAGCTACTTCGGCCAAGACCAAACGAACCGGCAATTCGCCGCCATTTGCCAGAACAAGCGAGCGCAGATCCGCGCCAGACAACAAGGACGCGCCATTGAGGACCTGAAGATGCATCCTTGCATCCACCCGATTGGTCAGTGACGGCAGCTGATCCACCGTCAGGCCATCAATGGAGAAAAATCCATCGACGGCACCGATTGTCTCTGGAGAGGGACGCAAATGAAATTCGGCCTTCTCTGACAAAATCCGTGCCTCGGCGGCAGGATTTTGAACTCTTAAGTCCGGCCGGGTGACAACGACATCCACCTTTCCGAGCGCTTCGGTGGAATATCTGGCACTGGCTCGAGCTGTTTCCCAGGTCAATTCACCGGAAACACCCGCCAAGGGCAACGATACGGCTGCCGGTGTTGCGGCCTCCAGAATGACATGCCAGGGATTGTAGACCAGTGCGACTGCGGTCAGACCGCCCATGGCACCTTCGCTGCCGGACAAATCACGTGATTTCAGATCATCACAGCGGATTTCGTAGCGCCATGGATAGCCGCCAATTGTCAGGTCAGTGCACGTGACTTCTGTGCCTTGCTCGGAGAACCGGCCAAATTGCATGTCCAGCTGATCGGCCAGAACAGTACGCCCGTAAGCCCAGGCACCAGACCAACCGGCAACCACGATGACGATAACCCCGATAAGAATAAGATACTTACGTTTGCTTGGTGTTTTTCCAGCGGCAGTATCAGAAGACACGAATGAATTCTCCTTCAGGCATCAAACAAATCGCGGCAGCATTGAAACGACCGGCAACGCTTGGTATCCCGGCATGTCCGTAACCACATGGCTTGAGACCGGGCGCAAGCGAAGAGACAGGATGATATGAGCGATTTTTGGGTGTTTGGCTATGGGTCATTGATGTGGAACCCGGGATTTGACCACTTGCATGCCGAACCTGCTCTTCTGCATGGGGCCCATCGGTCCTTATGCGTTTATTCGTGGGTCCACCGGGGCACCGAAGCCCGGCCCGGGCTTGTCTTCGGCCTCGACAATGGCGGCACCTGCCGGGGCATGGCCTATCAGGTTGCAACAGAGAACTGGCCGACAACGCTCGAATACCTTCGCGCCCGCGAGCAAACGACCATGGTCTACAAGGAACACTGGCACAACATCTCGCTGGACAGTGGCCAGAAAGTGGAAGCCTTGGTCTACATGGTTGATCACGGCCATCCGCAATATGCCGGCGCGTTGCCGTTGGAAAAGCAGCTTGAAATCGTCAACGGAGCGGTCGGGAAATCCGGTCCGAACCCGGAGTATGTCATCAATACTGCCGCTCACTTGGATGAAATGCAGATCACCGATACCGGCCTGACTTGGCTGGCCGAGCAGCTTAAGTCCGTTACGGATCGCTAATCAGCCTGTCGAGACCGGAATGTCTTTCAACACTGGCGACGGATTCCTAGCTAAGCGGGCTTCCTCGATCAGACGATTGCTCGAAGTCTCGATCTCTTCAATCATCTTGTCATAGAGCGCTTGCGGCTCCAAGCCTGGTTCGATGGGCGGCAAGATCTCGACAATGACCGTTCCGGGGTGAACCATGAAGGATGCTCTCGGCCAATAGACGCCGGCATTGTGCGCGATCGGGACAACCGGACACCCCAGGTTCTTGTAAAGATGCGCAATCCCGAATTTGTATTTCGGCTCCGCACCAGCTGGACGGCGCGTGCCTTCCGGGAAAATCAGAATCTGTCGCTTGTCCGCGATCTTTTCTTTTGCGGCTTCCATCATTGCCGCGAGCGCTTCGGAGCGTTTGCCGCGATTGATCGGGATCTGATCGAACTTCATTGTGTACCAGCCGAAGAAAGGCAGCCAGTTGAGTTCACGCTTCAGGATGAATGCCGGCCTTGGAAACAACGGAATAAGACCCACGGTTTCCCACGCGGACTGGTGTTTCATCGCCGCAATGTAACCAACACTCGGCAGGTTTTCCCGGCCGCGGATCTCTACATTCAGACCCGCCACATATTTCATCAAGAGGATCAGTGACTTGGACCAGACATGCGGGATCCACCAGCCCCATTTGCGGGGCAACAGAAGAACCGGCAGATACAACAGCATCTGAACCAGCGTGACTGAATAAAACAGGATCTGAAAAACCGTTGAGCGCAGTACCAGCATGGGACCTGTGAAGCTTGTAAGGATCAACCGCCGCTGAAACGCCGCAGATAAGAGCTCAGCTCATACTGCGCACGGCAATTCGAAGTCGTGCGACGGTATACTTCACATATTCGCGGATGAGAAGACGGATCGTGGCGGGCTTTGTGTGCCAGGCTTCAAGTTGAAGATCCTTTGCAAAGACCGGGTATCCGATCAGCGTCACATCGGGCAGCGCACCGGAGAGTTCTGCAGTGGCCCGCGGCAAATGATACGCGCTTGTGACCACAAGGAGAGAATCGAACCCGTTCTTTCGAACCCAGTTCGCGGTCTCGGTTGCGTTACCGGCTGTATTCAGCGCAACCCGGTCCAGCTCCACGCTGCCTTCTTCCAGCGGTTTCGCTGATGCGGTGACGACAGCGATCTGTTTGCGTGTGGTTCCCGGATGCACGCCCGAAATAAGCAGGCGGCCAGCGTGGCCTTCTTCCAGCAGGCGGACGGCCTCACTGACACGTTCCTGACCACCGGTCAAAACAACGATCGCATCAGCTTGCGGGCTCAAAGGAACGGTTGCCGTTGAGACCCTGTTGGCAAAGTTCGCAAATTGGATCGTTGTTCCAACGATGAAAACGGTGACACACGCCACAAGAAACGTTCGCAAAGCAAAACGTCGTTTTTCCCGTGCATCTTCCGTCACAGAGGCGCAAGAAGCGGAACTCCCCGGTGCATGTCCGCCAGGGTCGAGCCGGGTGACCGGCAGGGTTGTCCCGTTTTTGCCGCCCGCATCAATCGCGGGATCTGCCTGTGTCATAAGGAGACCGTAGAAGATGATTCGGCCAATTTCGCGGCATTTTCACGCAAAAATCAATCCACTTTCGCCAAATGTGCCTTCACCGCGAGGCCAGATGTCATTGCCGTCAACACGGCGACCAGAAACACGACACCAAAGACGCCAAAGTAGCCCGGCAAACTCACAGATACTGTCCCAAATAGGGCGGAGAGCTGGTCGGAACCAGCCTGTCCAGTGCCCTGGCGGGTCATCATATCCAAAAGCACAAAGCAAACGATCGACGCCAGCCCCCCTGAAACGCCACCTTTCAGGCCCAGCACAAGGAAATGCCGCTGGAATTCCCGCGCAATGAAGGTGTCTTCTGCGCCGACAAAATGGAGCACGGAGACAACATCCTTGTTTCCGGCCATCGCTGCCTGCGTTGCAAAGACAACACTGAGGACCATGGATCCCAACACGAGCAGCATGATCGCAAAGCCGCCAGCAACGACCGTTCCAGCCATCGCAGACAACCTGGATGTCCAGACCGAATGGTCATCCACGCTCGCGCCCGTCACATTCTGGCGGATGGTCGCCCGGAGTTGCTCAAGATTCAAAAGGGATGGATCTGCAATGGTAATCTGAATAAGCCGCGGCACCGGCAAGCCGTCGAGCTGCAGACCATCGCCAAGCCACGGCTCCAAGAGTGCCTTTGTTTCGGAATCTGAAAGCGCGCGCACGCTATCAATTCCGGAGAACTCTTGTGCAAGCGCAACCGCCTTGTCGATCTCGCGCAGCATATCGACGCCTTCCGTCGGGCGGATCTGGATTGTGATCTCGCGCACGAGGTCGTTTTGCCACGCGTCGGCGGCATCCCAGACGATCGATACTGCACCAACTGTCAGACAGGCGAGGAAACTCATGATCGCAACAACGAGCGTGAGCGCGCGCCCTGCCACAGACTGCGGCGGTACAATCGCTGCGGAGGGACGGAGTTTTGTAGCATCGCCTTTTGGGGCCGATTTTGATTTCGGCGCGGGCTTGCGGGCAGGTTTCTTGGGCCGGCCCGTCTGCCGCTGCGGCCGGACTGAAACTTCCGGAGCTTTTTTGCCGTCTTGTTTTTTAGACCCTGCCATTGCCAGCCTAATCGAAAATGGTAAGTCGACCCTCGGCAAGGACCATCCGCCGGGCATCCACCTGTTCCAAGAGTGCAATATCATGCGTTGCAATGACAACGGACGTTCCAAGTTTGTTGAGTTCGATAAAGAGGCGCAATAGACGCCGGGCAAGGGGCGGGTCAACGTTGCCGGTCGGCTCATCGGCCAGCAGAACTTCCGGACGGGTGATCAAGGCGCGGGCAATCGCGGCGCGCTGCTTCTCCCCGCCGGACAAGACTGGCGGTAATACATGCATTCTGTCGCCAAGCCCAACCCATTTTAGAAGGTCGATCACATCGGAGCGATATTCAGCTTCATCCTTTCCGGCAACCCGAAGCGGCAAGGCGACGTTTTCGTAAGTTGTCAGATGGTCCAGCAAACGGAAGTCCTGAAACACCACCCCAACCTTGCGCCGGAGGGCTGGCAGTTCCTGCTTGCTGATCACACTCATGTCACGGCCAAACACGTTGATCAGCCCACGCGTCGGGCGCAAAGACATGAATAGCAACCGGATCAAGCTGGTTTTTCCGGCACCTGACGGCCCGGTCAGAAACTGAAAGGATTGCGGCTCGATCTGAAATGTGAGGTCCTGCAGGATCTCCGGACCCATGCCATATCTTAATCCGACATTTTCGAAACGGATCACGCCCGCGACTCCTGTTGATGGGCTGCACGCTAACCGCGCGCCGTTAACGAAGCATTAAACATATAAAGGTCCACTATGCGGTGGAAAGTCCGTGATCGAACGCACTGGCCGTTGTCCAATATTTCATGCCGGAATCCACGCTGATCGATTACACTGTGACACAGTTTGAAGATGCCATGGCGAAAGGTCTTCTCAGATGAAGATCACCTGTCCGGACTGCAATACCTCCTATGGAATTAAACCTGAAGCCCTTGGGCCAGAGGGTCGCAGTGTGAAATGCGCCAAGTGCGGCAACCGGTGGTTTGTGTCTCCCAAAGATGAAGACAAGGACACGGCCGCATTCGAAGCGGATGCCGCGGAAGACGATAGCCCCGGCAAGCCGGCGGCTGACAACAAAACAGACACCGCCAAGGACGAAGAAGATTGGGCCGCGGATGCTGATGCTGGCGTAGACGATCAGGATGACTTTGCCGCAGAGGACGACCCAGAGCCGGTTGCGGACGTCAAGCCACCGATAAAGGACACATCGCCGTCCAAGGCTGAGGCCGGCTCTCAAAAATCAGCCGCAGAAGCGGCACCAGACGTCGATCCCAAATCCGCAGATATCGAGACACTGGCAAAGCGGCCTAAGATCATAGTCAATCCCGACAAGTTCCGGACCAATAGAATTGGCGCAATCATTGATTGGCTCTTGCGGCGGAATTACCGGCGCATTGGAGGTGTCTTGCTGCTCGGCGGAGCGCTTGCCATGACTGTAATGCTGGTTTTGATGCGCGATACGTTGGTCAAACAATCCCCGGACCTTGCGAGCCTGTACAGCATGGTTGGCCTGGATGTGAACTTGCGTGGATTGGAATTCAGAAATCTCAGAACATTTATGGAAGTAGAAGACGGGCGGCGTGTTCTTGTAGTAGAAGGCTCCATTCGAAACCTACAGAAAGAAAGAAACAGCGTCCCCGCGGTCCGGTTGTCCATACGAAGCGCAGACTTTCAGGAAGTTTATGCCTGGACCGTCGAACCCCGAACCAAAAACCTGAACGCCCTTGATGAAACCCGGTTCAGAACCATTCTGGCGGATCCGCCAGCCGGAGCTTCCGACATTCAGGTGCGGTTCGTTGATCGCGACCAGCGCAATATCGTTCTCGAGTGACCATGACAGCCAACATTTTCACGCTTTATGACGAAGACACCATTGCAGAGCGGGTCGCCTCGCTCGCGGGGGAGATCACCAAAGCCGATCCGGACCGCTTGCTGGTGGTCGCCGTTTTGAAGGGAAGTTTTATCTTCGCAGCCGATTTGGTGCGCGCAATGCACCGTGTGGGTCTTGAACCGGAGATGGAGTTCATCCATCTATCTTCTTATGGAGCTGGCACCGAAAGCCAGGACATCCGCATATTGCGCGATGTCGAAAGTGACGTTAACGGCCGGGACATAATTCTCGTGGATGATATCCTGGAATCCGGTCGGACACTGGCGTTTGCGAAAGATCGATTGATCAATCGGGGCGCCAAATCGGTACAGATCGCAGCCTTGCTGGACAAGCCTGAGCGCCGCAAAGCTGCCATATCTGCTGATTACGTTGGCTTTACCTGTCCTGATAAGTTTGTCGTCGGATACGGTATGGATATGGGGCACGCCTGGAGGCAATTGCCCTTCATTGGTTACGTGATTCCGCCAGAGGCGGAGGCAACGGACGGCAAGACGGGAGAGTGAGCATGGCTCGCATTCTTCTTACAGAAGATGATGAAGCAGTGCGCAGCTTCGTGAAAAGAGCGCTTGAACTCGACGGCCACACTGTGGACCCGGCAGAGGACGGCGGCGAAGCTGTGGAGATCCTGACCAGAGAAAAGGGTAGCTACGACCTGCTCCTTTCCGACATCAAAATGCCTGTGATGGACGGGATCGCATTGGCGCTTCACACTGCGCGAGACTACCCAAACCTTCCAATTCTCCTGATGACAGGCTTTGCAGACCAGCGGGAGCGCGCCAGCGGGCTCGATGCTCTCGTGCATGACGTGGTCACAAAGCCGTTTTCTCTTGCAGATATTCGCGCTGCGGTTCGTGGTGCAATCTCAGGTGTGCAGCCACAGGCGAACCGCCGTTACGCCTAAACGTTTACAGCAATGATCGAATAAAAAACCCCGCCAGGAGCGGGGTTTTTTGTGCCTTACTTTATACCGAACTCAAGTCAGTACCGTTTCAGCAGACGCTCAAGATAATCCAGCTCAAGCTGCGGGCGGGACGGATCTGAGAACCGGCGGCGGAGTTCTTCGAGAATCCGGCGAGCGCGCTGAACATCAATCTCGTCAGGGATCTGAACCCGGTTGTTGAAGTCAGGACCCTCGGTCCGGCGCGGACGGCCGAGCGGATCTTCGTCCATCGGCGACGGTCCGCTTGGATTTCCGGCCCCTTCGCCCTGGCCCATCATTTGTTCGGTCATGCCTTGCGCGCCGCGCCGCAAGGCATCCAGCGCATCACCTTGCTGACCAAGCGCTTGCTGGCCCTGACCTTCGCCGAGCGACTCCTGGGCCTGGCCCATCGATTCGCCAGCCTCGCCAAGCGCCTGGTTCTGACCCATGCCGTTCTGGTTCATCTGCTCCATGAGTTCCTGGAGCTTTTGAGCCAATTCGCCCTGGCCCTGCTGAAGCTGATCCAGCATCTGCTGTAGTTGCTCTTGCGTGAGCTGTTGCTGCTGCCCTTGTTGTTGCTGACCCTGCTGACCGGGCTGGCGCTCACCCTGACGCTGTTGCTGCTGGTCCTGATTGAACTGATGGGTGTCGTCCATGAGCTGCTGCTGGCGTTGGATCATCTCGCCAAGCTCATTGAGCATCTCCATCATTTCGCTGGACATGTTGTTTGGCATCATCTGCGGCCGACCGGCCTGCAGATTTTCCAGCATTTGCTGCATTTGAGCCAAAAGTTCACGGGCAGCATCCCGTGACCCGGTGCGGGCGAGTTCTTCAATGCGGTCCAGCATCTCGCTCAAGTCCTGCTGGCTGAGGGACTGCTGGTCACCGTTGAAGGGCTGCATGGCCTGCGGATTGCGCTGCATTTGTTCGGCGAGCGCTTGCATATACTCGCTCAGCGCCTGACGCAGTTCCTGGGTCAGGCGCGCGATTTCCTCGTCACTCGCCCCTTCTTCCAACGCCTTGCGCAACGCCTCCTGTGCTTCGCGCAGCTTCCGCTCAGCCATGGAAAGATCGCCGTCTTCGATGGACAGCGCCAGATCCCACAACAATGGCAAAAGCGCTTTGAGCTCCTCGTCCGTATTCGCCTTGATCAATTGGCGATAGGCGAAGTCCATTCCGAGATAGGTGCGCGCCTGGACGTCGAAGACATCCGGGGCCAGCATCAAGGCGTCAAACGATGTGATGACCGTCGGATGGTTTTGCGCATCCAGAGCCAGATTGCGCCGCTGTTCCACAACTGCACGCGCAAGCGGTTTGCTGAACCGGCGTTGCGGCAACGTGATCCGGTAGTGTGGTGAGATGCCTTCTTGTCCAGCCTGATCACGCGCCAGAAGGTTCAAATCCACTTCAGACCCGGCCCAGGGGTGAGATGTCAGATCCCGGATTGTTTCGCCTGTTTTCGCGGTCCCAGCCTGCGGAGGCAGGGAAAGCGGAAAAATAGGGGCATCCGCCAACGGGCGCGGCACATGGCCGTCAGCCCGGTTGGGATCCGGCAACGGCGTGATACGGGCTTCTGCCGAAACCACGCCGTAGTCGTCATTGACGAGATAAGAAAACTTCAGCGCCCCGCTCAGCTGCTCTTCCGGGTCGTCCGTCAGGCGGATGACCGGAGCATCATCCGGGCGGACGGCAAAGACAAAGGTGAGGAACGGATCGTTACCAGACTTCAGATCGACAATACCGGTCGTCTCAAGCGTCAACCGGCGTTCTTCTGGAAGCAGCATCCCCGCCTGCGCACTCGACTGAGGCCCATCCGTTGCGGGATCAATGACTTCGGGTTCGCCCTCAGCCCCTTCCGAGAAGGTCATTACAAGCTCTTTCGCACCTTGTGTGCGAACAACGAGAACAGAGCCTTCAGGGACCGAGATAGGGGCGCCCGGATCTCTCAACTGCGCGCTTTCACCAGTCAGATAGATTGGTGGCTCGCTGGTATAGAGCGGCGGCGTCACCCAGGCATCCAGGCGGCTGGGCGGTTCAACGGTCGTAAACGGGTTGCGGAACGCAGACCCCAAGCGCTCATTCAATTGCGGTCCGGCTGCAAAAAAGCCGATCAGAACAAGGCACACCGCGACAACGCGAATGGCGAGAGGGTCACGGCGGTAGGCTTTGGGCTGCGGGCCTTTGGAGCGGATGTCGGCCAGCGCCTGTGCCGTGCGCCGCTGATGCAGCATCCAGATTGCTTCACTCTGGCGATCGCCGGCACCGACTGACAGTTCATCCTCAAGCGTGGTCAGCGGTCGGTGACGATATTCAGAGGATTGTTCAACCCGGGTCAAAGCTTCGCCGCGGGTCGGCCAGGAGATCTTGAACAGATCACCGGACACCCAAATGGCGGCCCCCAGGAACAGGACAACGCCAATCGGCCCCATCCAGACCGGCAGGACCAGCCATAGCCCAAGCCAAGAGACGCCGACAAACAAAACAACGACGATCAACAGAGGGAACAGGGCCCGCCAGCAACGCTCGGCAAACAGCGCCCATGTGCTGTGCCGAACAAGACGGTTCAGCCGTGATCGGATCAGGGCAGGCCAGCCAGCATGTTCCACGGACTCGTTCCGGATCGGATCCGGCTTGTCGTCATTGGTGTGCAAAGGCACCTCCAGATGCTCACAGAAGCAAGGCCGCCGGATAGCGTCCTGCTGCTCCTAGCTTTTGTCCACCCTTATAAGAGTGAGGCATCAGGGGCGCTCCGGCAAGTTGCTCAAACAACTAATTGCCGGAGAATTATGTCAAGAAGTCTTGAGCCAATCGGGAATTTTGTCGAGATCGAGCAGTTCTTCGTAGCTCGGTCGCGGACGGATGACCGCGAATTGATCAGCGTTTACGAGCACTTCCGGCACCAAAAGGCGTGAATTGTATGTGCTCGATTGCACCGATCCATAAGCCCCTGCAGAATAAACAGCCAGCATGTCACCGGCGTTTACTTTGGGCATATCCCGATTCTGGGCCAGAAAATCGCCGGTTTCACAGACCGGACCGACAACATCTGCCGTGAATCGATCAGCATTCACATCCGGCTCTGATACCGGGCGGACCTCGTGATAGGCTTCGTAAAGGGTCGGCCGGATCAGGTCATTCATGCCCGCATCGACAATAACAAAGTTCTTGTCGGCACCTTCCTTCACATAGATGACCTGCGTGACAAGGATCCCGGCATTGCCCGCAATCATGCGGCCCGGCTCAAACATCACCTTGCAGTCGAGTTCGCGCACATGCTTCTTCACGACTTCCGCATAGGCATCCGGATGCGGTGGCGGATCGTTGTCGGTGACATACGGAATGCCCAGGCCGCCGCCGAGATCGACATGGTCGATGGCATGACCCTGACCACGCAGATCCGTGATCAACTCGCCCAAACGTGCAAAAGCGCTGTCAAACGGCTCAAGCTCGGTGATCTGTGAACCGATGTGCATGTCGATGCCTGTGACCTTCAGGCCCGGCAGGCTTGCAGCGGTTGCATAAACCTCGCGGGCACGCTGCCATGGGATACCGAATTTGTTTTCCGCCTTGCCGGTCGCAATCTTCGCGTGGGTCTTGGCGTCCACATCAGGGTTGATGCGCATGGAGACCCGGGCTGTCTTGCCCATCTGGGTTGCGACGCGGGAGAGCTGATGCAGTTCAGGCTCAGATTCCACGTTGAAACAAAGGATGTCCTCGGTCAGCGCATAAGCCTGCTCGGTTTCCGTCTTGCCGACGCCGGAGAACACAATCTTCTTCGCCGGAACACCTGCTGCCCGCGCCCGGCGCAGTTCACCTTCCGATACAACGTCCATTCCTGCGCCCAATTGGGCCAGTGTTGCCAGAACCGCCTGGTTGGAGTTGGCTTTCATCGCATAGCAGACGAGCGACGGGATGTCGGCAAAGGCGGACGAAAACACCTCATAGTGCCGGGTCAGAGTTGCGGTCGAATAGACATAGAACGGCGTTCCGACTTCCCGGGCGATTTCCTCGATGGCCACGTCCTCTGCGAACAGGGCACCGCCTTTATAATCAAAATGATGCAAGGATCTTACTCGTGCAGATTGGTGTTCACTTAGTGCTTGTGATGGCCGTCAATTCCCGATCAGCGGATCGAGAATAAAGCCACCGGAGCTTGCCGTCGGTGCCGGTTGTTCAGGCGTATAAATGCCTTGTGTTTCGGCTTGAATCTCCGCCGGACTCGGTTGAGCTTTGGCCGCAGGCGTTTCCAAAGCGCCCTTGCGGCCGCAACCGGTGAGCAACAGACCAAGACATAGTCCTGTCATCGCGAAAGTCATCATGCGGCGCGTGGTCACCATTACAGCCCTTTTGGCGAAGAGTTCCTGTTGCTTTCTCCTCGCATGACAGACCCGATTGGGCAAGACCAGTCTTGGCTGTCATGCGGCAAATGGAAAGAGGGTTCAGCCCTTGGCCAGCTCTTTCAACCAGCGGCGCGCTTGTTTGCGCACATTTACCGGCGATGTGCCGCCATAGCTCACCCGGCTGCGGACCGACTTGTCGACCGACAGTACCGAAAAGACCTCTTGGGTGATCTTAGGTTCAACACCCTGCATCTCTTCCAGAGAAACCTTATGCAGTTCGATGCCTTTGCTGACCGCAATCGCAACAATTGCGCCGGTCACGTGGTGGGCGTCCCGGAACGGCAGGCCCAGAACCCGGACCAGCCAGTCAGCCAGATCGGTTGCCGTGGAATAACCGGAGCCGGCAGCCTTTTTCATGGCCTTCGTGACTGGTTCCAGATCGCGCATCATGCCGGTCATTGCCGCCAGAGCGAGGGAGATGCTGGCAAGCCCGTCAAAAGCCTGTTCCTTGTCTTCCTGCATGTCCTTGGAATAAGCCAACGGAAGACCCTTCATCATAACGAGAAGCGCCTGTAATGACCCATAGATCCGGCCGGTCTTGGCGCGCACCAGTTCAGCTGCATCCGGGTTCTTTTTCTGCGGCATGATCGAGGAGCCGGTCGAGAACTTGTCGGACAGCTTCACGAAGCCAAACTGAGCCGAGCACCAAACGACGATTTCTTCCGCCAAGCGCGACAAGTGCATGGCTGTCAGGGACGCCGCACCCAGTGCTTCAATCACAAAATCCCGGTCGGAAACAGCATCGAGCGAATTTGCAGTCGGACGATCGAACCCCAGCGCTTCCGCTGTCATTTTCCGGTCGATCGGAAAGGACGTGCCGGCAAGGGCAGCAGACCCGAGGGGGCATTCGTTCATCCGTTTGCGCGCATCCCGGACGCGGCCCCGGTCCCGGGCAAACATTTCGACATAGGCCAGAAGATGGTGGCCGAATGTGACCGGTTGGGCGGACTGCAGGTGGGTGAAACCGGGCATGACGTCGCCAGCGTGAATTTCAGCCTTTTCGGCCAAAACCTGCATCAGTTCCGTGAGCTGAGCGTCCAGCGTGTCAAGCGTATCGCGGACCCAAAGGCGGAAATCGGTGGCAACCTGGTCGTTGCGCGAGCGAGCAGTGTGCAAACGGCCCGCAGCCGGACCGATCAGCTCCGCCAAACGGGCTTCGATATTCATATGAATATCTTCCAAGCCCCTCGAAAACTTGAACGCGCCATTTTCGATCTCTGACAGGATTGTGTCTAGACCTTGAACGATCTTGTCGGCATCGTCCCGCGTCACAATGTCTTTTTCCGCGAGCATGCGCACATGGGCTTTTGAGCCGTCAATGTCTTGCTTATATAGCTTCTTGTCGTAGTCGATGGAGGCGTTGATTTCCTCCATGATGGCGTCCGGTCCCTCAGCGAACCGGCCTCCCCACATGCGATTGCTCATGTCCTGTCCTTTGAAAGGCGCCCCTTGCGAGGTGTGAACGAATGACGAAGCCAACCGAACCTGCCAAGTCCTCCAATCGGAAACTCTATGCCGCGGGGCTCGCAGGTGCAGTGGCTGCTGTAGCGGCTCTATACGTGATCAACGGCCAAAATGGCAATATTGGCGGCGGCGAAAGCTGTTCGGCCGCCCTTGTTTCTGCAGAAGCGGTGGCCCCGCATGCCAAAGGTGAGGTGGCGGCCTTCCTTCCGGCCAGTCAGCCACTGGACCTCAGTAACCTGACGTTCCTGAGCCCGGATGACCAGCCCATTACCATGGCGGACTTTGAAGGCCGTACCGTGTTGCTAAATTTGTGGGCCACATGGTGCGCGCCGTGCCGCAAGGAAATGCCCGCTCTGGATGAGTTGCAGGCCGAGCTCGGTAACGCGGATTTTGAAGTGGTGGCGGTTAATCTTGACCGCGGCGGTCCTGAAAAGCCAAAAGCATTTTTGGAAGAAATCGGGGTTGGCAACCTGGCCTACTACCACGATGCCAAAAATGGTCTTTTGAAGGACTTGCGCAAAGTCGCCCGTGCCACGGGGCTTCCAACAACAATCCTCATCAGCCCGGACGGCTGCGAGGTTGGAACCATGTACGGTCCGGCGGAATGGGCCTCCGGCGAGGCCAAGGCCTTGATCAATGCGTCCATGACAAAACCGGAGGCGTGATCCGCCACCGGTCTGACCAAATGATCATATCGGCGGGGTGTGGATCCCGCCTGTTTCTTTAAACAGTGATGTCGACAGCTTCGCCGAGGCCTGGGATCTGGCGCTGTTCGCGCCGATCCTGCTCGTCCGTTGCCTGTGACTCTTCCAACTGTTGCGCAACCTGACGCTCTTGTTCGTTCTGATCACGAACCGCGTTGGTTGCCAGTTCACTGCGGACAGCGGCAGCGCTGTAGGCGGCAGATGAAGAGGTGCTGTCTGATACACTCGCCATATCGGATCTCCTTTGGCGTTGTATGGGCGAACGCTCTGCGTTCTAAACTGTTATGTCCACAACATCGCCGACCCCTGGGCCGGCATCTGTCTGTGCGCGCTGCTCGATTTGTTCAGCGACCCGGGCAAGACTTTCGGCCCGGTTTGAACTGAAATCCGCCTGCCGCTGCACTGTCTCTGCGACGACTGCAGACTGCCGCGCG
The DNA here is from genome assembly GCF_965276855.1 of Roseibium sp. Lineage (GTDB taxonomy): Bacteria > Pseudomonadota > Alphaproteobacteria > Rhizobiales > Stappiaceae > Roseibium. The sequence continues at coordinate 2,699,379 of NZ_OZ255700.1, read as the reverse complement.
TTGATTTGTTGTGCCTGCTGCGCAAGCTGGTCGCCTCTCGGCACCGCCAACGAAGGCTGGAATGCCGGGGACGCCCCATATCCAACTCCCTCTGGCATGACGGCACCGTTCGTTACGTAAAACACAACGGCTCATATTGTGCCGAAATCAGAGAAAATAAAGTAAATACAACAAGTTACTTGGCATGAGGCCTTATGAAGGCCTACTAAAGCCAAGACAAATTGATTAAAATTTTAGCTATCAGATTTAAGCAACTGACTTGATTTGCATTTATCAGATGCGGTGGTTGGCGACACGTGTCAGGAAATAAGGAACTCAAGAACCGCAACCGGCATGGTTCCGGTTCCGAATGGGGAGTTTCTTCAAAAATGTTAAGGAATGACCGCTGACGCGCGGACAAGGCTGCAATGAAGAATTGATCAGGCGCTGACGTCCACCTGGGTTCCAAGACCCGGGGGCGGGGCGGCGGCCTGAAGGCTCTCAGCGCCCTGCTGAAGAAGCGCCACGAGATTGGCGTCTTGCTGGGCTGCCATCTTCATCATTTCAGCCTGAAGCGCCTGGCCGGTCTGGGCCTGGGTCATGGCTACAAATGTGTTGGCAATCCCAACGCTGTCCATCTCGGTCTCCTAGTGATAGCCAAACACTAACCGCGCCGCCTTAAACACACGTTAACAAAAACTTACGGCATTTTTTCCGAGTTTAATTTTTAGAAAGCGCCTTGCGCTGCACTTTGCCCGAAGGTGTGCGCGGCAGTTCGGAAATGATCCGGTAAACCTTTGGACGTTTGTAGTCCGCCAATCGGTCGACCGCGAAAGTAGCAAGATCAGATTCATCGAAGTGCTCCGGGTCCGCTGGAACAACAAAAGCAGTGATCAAGTCGACCCCGGACCCGGAGGAAACCGTTGTCACGGCAACTTCAGAAACTGCCGGATGCGCGACCAAGGTGCGTTCCACTTCTTCCGGCGCAACGCGATAGCCAAACGCATTCATGAGGTCGTCGGCCCGGCCCTCATACCAGTAGTAGCCCTCTGCATCGGCGCGCGCCCGGTCACCCGTCAGAAACCAATCGCCTCGGAAAGCGGCTTGTGTTTCCTCTGGCCGGTTCCAGTACCCGAGCATCAAACCGGGCTCGTCCCGATGAACCGCCAAAAGACCGGCCGTGTTCGGCGCCGCAAACTTGTCGCCTTCTGCAGTTTCATCGAGGATCGCAACCTTCCGGCCGGTCTGAGGCCGCCCGGGCGAACCAGGCTTCACTGGCACGGTTGGGCTGCTGGAGAGGTAGGTGGAGATTTCGCTCATGCCCAGCGCTTCATAAAGCTCGCGTCCGGTGCGCGCCTTCCATGCGTGATAGAGCGCCGCCGGCAGGGCTTCACCGGCTGTCAGACCATGACGCAAGTTTGGAAAAGATCCTTCAGAAACCTCACCATACTTCAGGATCCGCCGATAAAGGCTAGGCACCGCCGCAAACAAAGTCGCATTGCTCGCAGTCAGAATTTCGGGCCAGATCTGAGGATCGCGCGGGCCATCATAAACGACACTCGTCGCGCCATTGGCCCATGGATCCATCAGCCCGACACCGAGCGTGTAAGTCCAGTTGAAGGCACCGGCGTGGAGCAAGCGGTCGTCAGCATGAATGCCATACCAACCCTTATACATCGGCGCCCGGGCAGCAGCAGCCCTTTGCGCGTGGAGGACACCTTTCGGAGTTCCGCTGGTGCCTGACGTGTAGATCAGAAACGCGGGGTCATCAGCCGCGGTGTTTTCAAATTCTCCGGGATCAGATTGTTTGAGCTGAGCGATCCGCTCGGGACCAATGACCCGCGCGGTCCCGGCCTGCGGTAAGGCCGTTTTGCCGTCATGGACAACACCTGCAGCACCAGAGTCAGAGAGAATTGTATCCGTTTCGGTGCTCGTAAGAAGCGCGGAGGTCGGAACGGGAACGAGGCCAGCCGCGATGGACCCGAAAAAGAGCAGCGGAAAATCACTGGAGTGTCCGATGCGCAAGAGAACCCGGTCGCCACGCTCAAAGCCCTCAAGCCTCAAGCCATTGGCAACCGCGAGGATTGATCGCGTCAGATCTGCGTAGGTCCAGGTTTCCAGACGCTCGCCCGCAACACCGATGACCTCCAGAGCGATCTTGTCCGGATCGGGACTTGCGTTGGTCAGGCAATAGCAGGTGAGATTCACAGCGTCGGGACCGATTAACGTGTCGGGACCGGAACCTCACCGCGGTAGTCGTAGAAACCGCGCTGTGTCTTGCGGCCAAGCCAGCCAGCTTCGACATATTTCACCAGAAGCGGACACGGACGGTACTTGGTGTCGGCAAGACCTTCATAGAGCACCTGCATGATCGACAGGCAGGTGTCGAGGCCGATGAAATCCGCCAGCTGCAGGGGCCCCATCGGGTGGTTGGCACCAAGTTTCATTGCCTTGTCGATGGATTCAACCGAGCCAACGCCCTCATATAGCGTGTAGATCGCCTCGTTAATCATCGGCAGCAAGATGCGGTTGACCATAAAGGCCGGGAAGTCTTCAGCAACAGCGATCTGCTTGCCCAGCCGGTCGCAGAACTTCTTGGAGGCCTCAAACGTCTCGTCCTCGGTCGCAATGCCACGAACCAGCTCCACCAGCTCCATGATCGGCACCGGATTCATGAAGTGAATACCGATGAACCGTTCCGGGCGGTCGGTTGTGGCAGCAAGCCGCGTGATGGAAATCGAGGATGTATTGGTCGCCAGGATGGCTTCCGGCTTCAGGATCGGGCAGAGCTGAGAGAAGATCTTGCGCTTGACCTGTTCGTTTTCAACAGCCGATTCAATCACCAGATCCGCATCGCTCAGAAGATCCACATCCTCGGCAGGCTTCAAGCGGGCCAGAGCGCCCGTGCGCTCTTCTTCAGTGATGATCGACTTGGATACCTGACGGGCCATATTGCCGTTGATTGATGCCAGGCCGGATTCGATGCGCTCCATTGAGATGTCGCTCAATCCCACTTCGTAGCCGGCCAGCGCACACACATGTGCGATCCCGCTGCCCATCTGACCCGCGCCAATCACGCCGATTTTCTTGATTTCGACTGCCATCTGAATATCCGATCTGAATAAAATGCCCGACTGGGCTTATTGCCGTTATTTTTGGCAAGTCTTTCGCCGAACAGCAAGAACCCCGGGGCGAAAACTGACATTCACCCCGGGGTCCGTGATCAATTTGCCGCAGGTCTTATTCGACTGACGCCTTCAATTCCGGCAGAACGTCAAACAAGTCGGCGACCAGGCCGTAATCCGCGACCTGGAAGATCGGGGCTTCTTCGTCCTTGTTGATCGCAACGATCACCTTGGAATCCTTCATGCCGGCAAGGTGCTGGATCGCACCGGAGATGCCGCAGGCAATGTAAAGATCCGGAGCCACGACCTTACCTGTCTGGCCGACCTGCCAGTCGTTCGGGGCATACCCGGCATCAACAGCTGCACGGGATGCACCAACCGCTGCGCCGAGGGCGTCGGCAACCGGCATGATGACTTCCTGGAACTTTTCTTCAGAGCCCAGCGCGCGACCACCAGAGATGATGATCTTGGCGGACGTCAGTTCCGGACGGTCAGACTTGGAAAGTTCCTCGCCAACGAATTCGGACAGGCCGGAGCCATCTGTGCCAGCAACGGTTTCGATGGCGGCAGAACCGCCTTCTTCAGCTGCTGCGAACGTGGATGTCCGCACGGTGATGACTTTTTTCGCATCGCCGGATTTCACAGTTTGGATCGCGTTGCCTGCGTAGATTGGGCGTTCGAAGGTCTCAGCGTCGATCACTGCGGTAACGTCAGAGATCTGCATGACGTCCAGCAGGGCTGCAACGCGCGGCAAGGTGTTTTTGCCGTTTGCGGTTGCCGGAGCAACGATCGCATCATAGTCACCAGCCAGGCCAACAATCAGGTCAGCCATCGGCTCGGCCAGCTGGTGCTCGAGTGCATCGCTTTCAGCAACCAGAACCTTGGCAGCGCCAGAGAGCTTCGCCGCAGCTTCAGCCACAGCCTGAACGCCTTTACCGGCGACCAGAACATGGACGTCGGAGCCCAGAGCCGCAGCAGCGGACATAGCCTTTGATGTCGCATCGTTCAGAGCGCCACCAGCGTGTTCAGCCACAAGAAGTGTTGTCATTTTCTTTCCTCCTGCGACGGTCCTTAAAGGACACCAGCTTCGTTCTTGAGTTTTTCGACCAGTTCGCTCACGGAGCCAACCTTGATACCAGCTTCACGAGCAGCCGGCTCAGCCGTGGTGACAACCGTCAGACGCGGTGTGATGTCGACGCCATAATCGTCCGGGGTCTTCTCGTCGATCGGCTTCTTTTTTGCCTTCATGATGTTCGGCAACGATGCATAGCGCGGCTCGTTAAGACGCAGATCGGTCGTAACGATCGCAGGCAGCTTCAACTTGACGGTCTGAAGGCCGCCGTCGACTTCGCGGGTCACATCAACGGTGCTGTCACCAAGATCAACCTTGGATGCAAACGTGCCTTGGCTCCAGCCAAGAAGGGCGGAAAGCATTTGGCCGGTCTGGTTGCAGTCATCATCAATTGCCTGCTTGCCAACAATCACAAGGCCCGGCTCTTCGGCTTCAACAATGCCCTTCAGGATCTTGGCAACAGCCAGCGGCTCGGTTGTTTCGTCCGTTTTGACCAGAATGCCGCGGTCGGCACCCATGGCAAGGCCGGTACGGAGTGTTTCGGTCGCCTGCTGCGGACCAACGGAAACAACAACAACTTCAGTCGCCTTGCCGGCTTCTTTCAAGCGCAGGGCTTCTTCCACGGAGATTTCGTCAAACGGGTTCATGGACATCTTGACGTTGGCAAGATCCACTCCAGAACCGTCCGCTTTTACGCGAACTTTCACGTTGTAATCGATGACCCGTTTTACGGGTACGAGGATTTTCATTTGGTCTCAACCTCTTGCTGGGCCGGCTTTCACCGCACCGCATTAAAGGGCTTGCGCCCGCCCTGTAACGCTTCGTCACAAACGGCGGAAACAAGCCAACCGTGGCGCATGGCGCGGGACGGTACTGACCTGCGCGGCACCTGTCAATGACAGCAAAAGGGCTAAAGGTGCAATTTGCCGTGCTTTGCAAAAGTTGCGTCGCAAACATGACATTGCGGCAGCGCGGCAAAATGCAGCAGGCGCAGGCAATCAGCGCCCAGCATGTGATTGGAGAAATCAGATCCCGTTGGTTTGTGGAGAGAAATTATCTGACACGGGCTCGGCAAAAACCGTGGTCCAGACACCATTTTCATCACGGCATGCCGTGCCCCGAATGGTCATGTCCAGTTTCCCAAACCGGGTTTCCCGCAAATACTGTCGGCACCAATGCCCACTCTTACTCTTGTAGGTCTTGATTGGCGTCAGGATTTCCGACCAGTCTCCATCCTGTCCGATCGCGACAGGTTCTCCGCTGACCTTTGTTTCCAAGGCCTCCTGAACGGTCTGGGCAAGAGCGAGACGCTCCGTCTCCATATGGACCGCAAGCGAGGCCACAATCTGATCCATCCGGGACTGCATCCAGAAATTCGTGACGGCAAATGTTCCGGCCACCAAAACAAGAGAGGCCGCCAGATATACGATGGCGCGGCTCCAGTGCCTGTCAGATCCGGCTTTCGGGGCCCGGCGGTCGAATTCGCGTTCAATGACGCTCTCAATCCTCTTTATGGTGGCATCCGGAACAGACGGCGGCAGCACCTCTTGAAGCAGCGCCTGATCTGCCGCCATTTGCTGCATCATTTCTGCGCTATCGGCATCGGCTTGAAGACGGATCAGCAATTCATCCCGCGCTTCGGGCGGCATTTCATTGTCCAGGATCAGCCCGATATCCTGCGCCAGGTCCACTTGGCTTTTCTTTTCATCAAACGTCATGACACCACCCCCGTAGATGCCGATTGCGATGCGCCATCCGGCGACTTTCTGGCTTCCAGCCAATCTCTCAATTTCAACCGTGCGCGGGCCAGCCGGCTCGTGACCGTGCCGATCGGGACCTGCAGCTCTTCGGCAACGTCCTTGTAGCTGCGCCCATCTATGGCGATCATCATCAAGACCGTTCTGTTGTCGTCGTCCAACTGCTCGATAAACCGGCGAACCTGTTGCAATTCCAGGCTGGAAACCGCCGCCCGCTGGCCGTCGAACGTGTCGTCGTAATCGAACATCGCTTTCTCAAACAGTCTTGCGCGGTTGGCGGTGTCCCGCTGCATGTTGAAATAAAGGTTCTGCAGAATCCGGAACATCCAACTGTCCAGACGGGTTGCCGGATCAAACTGATCCAGCGATCGAATGGCCCGCTCGCACGTTGTTTGCACCAGATCGTCTGCCTGATCCGGATTCCGGCATAGCCGCAGCGCGAAACTTCTCAGTTTCGGTATCAAGCGGATCATGTCCGCTTTCAGTGGTTCATCGGCCAAGAAGTTCTCCGCCACGCCTCTCTCAAACTCTACAACACGGGAGTTAGACTTTTGATCCCGGCTATTTTTTGACTACATTGCAGGAAGGAATGTACCCACTTGAGGGTTCTAAAAGGGAAAGCCGAAACAATCTTCGGATTGTCAGGCGCGCGCAAGCCTTGAAAGACAACGACTACATGGAACACACCCGCCAGACGCCATTGCATGACCGCCTCTCTGCGATGGTCCGACGTCTGCCCGGTGTGGTGGCTGCGGCGCTGGTTTTTTCCTGTGTCTACTTCAGCCCCTTGTTTGACCAGAAAACGACCATCGCCGCAGTCGCGGAATCTGACAACCGCGGAGGTGGTGACCGGGGCGGCGGTGGCGGTGAAGGCCGTGGCGGAGGCCGCGGTGGCAGCGAGAGGGGTGACCGGGGCGGCGACGACGGCAATGGTCGCGGAGGCGGTAGCCGGGGCGGCAGTGAACGGGGTGGCTCCGACGGAGATAACGACAGCGACAACGACAGTGATGGCGGTCGCGGTGGTAGTGAAAGAGGCGGCGAACGCGGCGGCAGCGAACGTGGCGGCGGTGAGCGCGGCGGCTCCGATGCAGACAACGACGGCGACAGTGATGGCGATGGCGGCCGCGGTGGCAGCGAAAGAGGCGGCGGTGAACGCGGCGGTGGCGACCGTGGTGGCAGCGACCGTGGTGGCAGCGATCGCGGTGGGAGCGACCGAGGCGGAAGTGATCGCGGCGGAAATGGCACTGAAAGCGAAGCCCAGAGCGATTCCGGAGATAATGACAACGACGGCGGCAATCGCGGAGGCTCAGATGCTGCTGATGGTGGACGGGCGCCTTCAAATGACAATGACGACGACAATCAGCCGGAGCAATCGCCTGCACCTACTCCTGCCGCACAATCGCCCGCTTCCCAAAGTAGGGGTTTGGTTCCAGGTCGATCTCAGTTCCAGGGAAACAGCGCGCCTGGCGGCGAACCTTTGTCCGCCAGCGAGGAGAGAGAGGCGATCGACCGAGGGTGGCAATAGCGGGAGAGGTTAAGCGTTGCGAATTCGGGTGGATATAAGGGCGGCACGTATACTCCCGGTCCTGACACTGGTTACAGCTATCAGCGGATGCACAGCCTCGGCGCTTGTCGGGCCTGGAACCGGCAGCGGTCTTGCGCGGTCCGATCAAACGATGGCCGAAGCAACGTTCCAAAATGCTCTAGAAACATCCTTATCGGGAAAAACCAGTTCCTGGCGGAACCAGGAAACCGGCGCCAGCGGATCTGTAACCCCGGTCCGCACATGGAAAACCCGAAGCGGTGTTTATTGTCGGGCCTATCGGGAAAATATCCTGCTCGCGTCCGGAACCAGGCGACAAGACAACGGCACGGCATGTCGCAACAAATCCGGCAAATGGCTGCTTGCTTGAGATCCAGCGTGAGGATTTAGGCTCTCGTTCCCGTGTTTAAATCAATCACCTTCACGCGAGATCCCGGTCGAACAACACCACACCCCGGCGCCTCATGAACAAGATAAGGATGGCGCCTGCCGCCAAGCCACCGATATGGGCTATCCAGGCGACTTGACTATCGATCGATGTCGCGATCTGGACGAACTGATAGATCACCCACGCTCCGAGGATCCAGATTGCACGGAGCCGCAGCGGAATCCGGCCGAACGCGAGCACCCAAATGCGCACGCGCGGGTGGAGCATCAGATAGGCAGCCACCACACCCGATACGGCACCTGACGCGCCGATCAACGGGACTTCGGAACCTGGATCCAGGGCGGCATACGCAAAACCACCGGCAGCTGCACACAAGAGATAGAAGACCAGGTAACCGATATGGCCGACTGCATCTTCCACATTGTCGCCGAACACCCAAAGAAACAGCATGTTGCCCAAGAGATGCATGAAGTCGCCATGCAAAAAGGCATAGGTAACGATCCCGGACCACTCCGGAAGCACCTGGAGATGAGGGGCAAGATCACGCACATCGAAAAAGACCGCCGGAACGAGCCCGTAGGAATAGACCGACGCACTCGCCCCTTCAGATACGCCGCCGCCCTGAACCAGCAGGAAAACCAGGACATTGGCAGCAATCAGCGAAAGATTGACATAAGGCCGCGGCACATGTTTCAGCCGATTGTGATCATGCAGCGGGAGAAACATGGCGACAGTCCTGAGATTATGAGCCGATTAGCGGTTTTTGCCCGGAACCCATAGCACGTCTTCTTCACCCTTGTTGTTCAGATAACGGGATGCGACGAAGAAGTAGTCCGACAGACGGTTCATGTACCGGATCCCCGCCTGATTGATGGTTTCACGGTCAGCCAGTTCGACCATCAAGCGTTCAGCACGGCGGGAAACCGTTCTTGCCAGATGCAAATGGGCTGATGCCGCACTGCCACCCGGCAAAACGAAGGACCGCAGCGGCGAGAGATCGGCATTCAATGTATCAATCGCTTCTTCAATTGCTGAAACCTGGCCGTCCGTGATCCGGAGCGGTTCGTATCCCAGGTCTTGATCGGTTTCCGGTGTGGCGAGATCCGCACCGAGGTCGAACAAATCATTCTGGATGCGGTTCAGCACGGCGTCGATGTCCGGAACAACGCTTGCGGTATGCAACCGGGCCATACCAACGATGGCATTGGTTTCATCAACGGTGCCGTAGGCGTCGATCCTCAGATCATATTTTGGCCGCCGTTCGCCGGAGCCCAGCGCGGTCGTGCCGTTGTCGCCGGTTTTTGTGTAGATCTTGTTCAGTACGACCATGAAATCCCATCCCGCAGAAATGTTCGTGTTTTCAGCTGGCTTGTCAGCCTTTGCCGAAGAAGTAGAGCCCACCCATCACAAGGACAATCACCAGGAACTGCAATCCGACCCGCCAGCGCATTAATTTTTGAGAGCGATTGGCCGGACCGTTGCGGAACATGTTCAAAAGCCCTGCAAGCAGCACAAGCGCCACAGCCGCCATGCCGACAAAAATGAGTATATCGTAGATTTGTTCCATCAATTACGTCCTTGTCGTTTCCCGCGTTTGCCTGCACCAGATTTTCCGGCCGGATCCGGGTTTTATTCTTCGCCGTCCGCCGCCCAGATGCAGAACCTGTCCAAGACCCGCGTCGGCAGCAGCCGTTTTGCAATCGCCATCACCTTGGTCGGGATGGTGACACGGTAGCGCGCTTTTGGCCGATGTGACTCAATGGCATGGATTAGAGGTTTGGTGACTGCGCCCGGCGGCAATTTGAAAGGCCCCGGTTCTCCCGCTTCCATCCGGATCCGGCGCTTTTCGTAAGTCTCGCGGTGAACGGACTGCTTGGCCCCCTCTTCGCCAATCCACCGGTCAAAGTTTGCGATCGTGTTCTGCGTGAACCTAGTGTCGATCGGCCCGGGCTCAATAAGCGACACATGGATCCCCGTGCCTGCAAGCTCCTGGCGCAAGGTGTCTGTGTAAGCCTCGAGTGCAAATTTGGAAGCCGTGTAGGCACCCCGGTATTTGAGCGCCACAAAGCCCAAAACAGACGAGCACTGCACAATCCGTCCGGACTTCTGGGCGCGCATTGCGGGAATGATCTGGCGCGTCAAATCGTGCCACCCGATGAAATTGGCTTCGAAAAGGGTTCTCAGACCATCTGTCGGCAGATCTTCCAGCGCCCCAGGGATCGCGTAGGCGCCATTGTTGAAGATGGCGTCCAGTTCGCCATTTGTGGCTTCCAGAACGGCATCAGCTGTCACACGAATCGAATCCGGATCTTCATAATCGAGTTGAAAGGACTCAAACCCTTCATCCTTCAGGCGTTGAACATCTTCCAACTTGCGCGCGGTTGCGAAGACGCGCCAGTTCCGTCCGCGGAGAAGGCGGGCTGATGTTTCGCCAATCCCGGAGGAGCAGCCGGTCATCAAAATCGACCGGTGCTGCGGATAGCTGGAATTTTGATCGTTCATGCAAGCGCTGCCCAGGAAACCTAGCGGAGACGTCATCTCCTATCAGATCGGATCTCCTGAAAGCAATTTCGGCACCGGCCCCGCAAAACCGGATGCCTCCTTGATGAACTGGCTTTTCAAGCTCGGCATCCGGTCAACCAGCCCAAGGCCGAAGTCTCGCGCAGCCCGGAGGATGTCAATATCGTTTGAAAACAACCGGTTAAGGACATCCGTCACGACACCCATCTGGAACGTGTCGAACCGGCGCCACCGCTGGTAGCGCTCCAGAACGTCAAATGCGCCAATGTCCTGGCCGAGACGGCGGGCATCAATGATGACTTCCGCAAGCGCTGCCACGTCCTTGAACCCAAGGTTCAGTCCCTGGCCTGCGATGGGATGAATGCCGTGGGCCGAATCACCGATCAGGGCGAACCGAGGTTTCACGAATTCCCGCGCCAGTTTCAGTCCAAGCGGATAGGCCTGGCGCGGACCGTCAACTTCCAAAGTCCCAAGGTGATGGCCGAAACGGCGTTCCAGCTCCAGCTCGAAGGTGAAATCATCGGAGCGGACCAAGCGGTCGGCATCGGAGGTCTTTTCGGTCCAGACAAGAGAAGAGCGGTTGCCCGGCAGCGGCAGAATGGCAAAGGGTCCGGCGGGGAGAAAGTGTTCTTCGGCGCGGCCGTTGTGTGGACGCTCGTGCTTGATCGTCGTCACAATGCCCGACTGCTTGTAGTCCCAATTGACCGTCCGGATGCCTGCGAGATCCCGCAATTTGGAACGGACACCATCGGCAGCGATCAAGAGACGGGTTTTCAAAACCTTGCCGTCGTTGAGTTCCAGATCCACGTGATCCGGATTGTTTCGGAAGGTTGCCGCGCTGTTGGGCGCAAAAAACACTGTTCCGAGCGCTTTGGCTGCTTTGTAGAGTGCCGGCATCATGACACCGTTGGGCATCATGGTCGCAAACGGTTCGCCATCGGTCGCTTCACCGTCAAAGGTCAGAAAAACAGGACGCACCGCATCGCGCAACTTGCTGTCCGTGACGATCATCTCGTTGATCGGCTGGCCTTTATCGGAGATTTTCTCCCAGATGCCGAGCTGGGTCAGCATTCGTGACGCGGCCGCTGCAATGGCCGAGGCGCGCGGATCCTTGTCGAGGGTATTCATCGGCTTTGGATCAACAACAGCGCATTTGAGGCCCGGATCCCCTTGTTTCAGCGCGAGCGCCAGCGACAGGCCGACATAGCCGCCGCCTGCGATAACGACATCAAACATCTCGTCGCTCTTTTTGGACCTTGCCATTGCTTTAAAACTCCTCGCCCCTCGTTTCCGTAGGGGCATCTTGACTTTAACGTCAACACACGTCCAAGACTTCATCAAACCGGCGGCTCACCCGGCCACTGTCCCCATTGTTCTATTTAACAGGAACCGCGCCGATGAATACGGCCATTGATAACCTTCTGCACATTCTCGACCTGGAACCTCTGGAACACAATCTGTTTCGTGGTCGCAGCCCCCAAGTCGGCTGGCAGCGTGTTTTTGGCGGCCAGGTGATTGGCCAGGCACTGGTAGCCGCCTCGCGCACGGTGGTCGAAGACCGCCACGTCCACTCCCTACATGGGTATTTTTTGCGGCCGGGCGATCCGTCGGTGCCGATCATTTATGAAGTCGACCGGATCCGTGATGGCGGAAGCTTCACCACACGCCGGGTGGTAGCTATTCAGCACGGTCATGCGATTTTCTCCATGTCCGCCTCCTTTCAGGTGCGCGAAGAGGGGTTGGAATATCAGGCCGACATGCCGGATGTGCCGGGACCGGACGACCTGCCGAGCGAACAGGAACTGAAAGAAAAATTCCTTGCGTTTGCCCCGGAAAACGTCAAGCGCTACTGGGAGCGCGAACGGCCGATTGAAATGCGCCCGGTCGACATGACCCACTATTTCAGCAAGAAACCGTTGCCGGCCCAACAATATGTCTGGGTGCGCGCGAGCGATCCCTTGCCGGATGATGAGCGCATTCACCAGTGTGTTTTGGCCTATGCCTCCGACATGACATTGCTCGACACCTCGTTGTTCCCGCACGGCACGTCGGTTTTCAGCCCAAAAATCCAGGCCGCAAGCCTGGATCACGCCATGTGGTTTCATCACCCGTTCCGTGCGGACAAGTGGCTTCTTTACGCGACCGACAGCACCAGCTCCTCCGGCTCCCGCGGCATGAACCGCGGCCTCCTCTACACCCAGGACGGCAAGCTGATCGCCTCAACGGCCCAGGAAGGCTTGATCCGGCTGCGGAAGAAAGAGGCTGAGTGAGTTTGCTTTGTAAGCCGCCGTCCCGGCCTTGGGACCGGAACCTACCAATATGACCCCGGCTCAAGGCCGGGGCGGCGCGGAGTGGTCAGCAGCGGCTGAATTACCACTGAAAAGTCGCCTTAGATGGCAAGTCACCTCACCCAATCGGAGAGGGAGCTCTGCACTGCCGGCTGTATTTTTTCTGCCATGAAGGCTGGAGACTAACGCGGCGGGCTCGTAAATCCAGACACCGCAAGCGGGTTGTTCAGCATGGCCTCACTATCCGGCGTGTCGGGCCGTAGTGCGCCGGAAAAGGCTTCGAACATCTTGCGGACGAACCCTTCAGGCAAATCCTTGGTGATGAATACCATCCGGGTCCGCCGGTCCTCATCCGGCCAGGCGTCCAGCGTTGCAGGTGGGTGGAAGACGTGTTGGACGCCGTGAATGACGACTGGCCGGTCCGGGTCCTCGGCGATCTGAACAATGCCTTTGACCCGCAGCAGTTTTGGGCCGTGCGCCGAGCGCAGCAAATCCAGAAACATTTCCAGCGCGGAAGCCGAGACCGGACGGTCGGTCGAAAGGGTGAAGGCCCGGATCGCGTCGCTGTGCCGGTTTATGTCATGCGCATGATCGTGGCCGTGATGATGGTGCCCATGGTGGTGATCGCCGTCATGATGATGATCATGAGAATGATCATGGTGGTTTGGCTCATAGGCTTCCGCGTTCAGCCAGTTGGCAACATCCGGGATCTTGGTCTCCGGATTGTAGAGCCCGGCATTGAAAAGCGTTTCCGGCGTCGCTTCACCGGCCTGGGTATCGAGCACCTTCGCGCCCGGGTTCAAAGCGAGAAGTCGGGATTTCAGATCCGAAAAGCTCCTCTGGCTCTCCTCACTGTTGAGCAGATCCGTCTTGGTGAGCACGATCCGGTCCGCAACCGCGGCCTGTTTTTTGGCTTCTTCATGCTCATCAAGCGTGGAGAGCCCGTTCACGGCATCCACCAGGGTCACGACACTGTCCAGCCGGTAGCGCATCACCAGATAGGGGTGCAGCATGATCGTGTGAAGGATCGGCGCAGGATCGGCGAGGCCTGTGGTTTCGATCACCACCCGGGTCAACCGTTCGGTCCGCCCGTTGTCCAGATGACGCAGCAGATTTTCAAGCGTGGTTACGAGATCGCCGCGGATCGTGCAGCACAAACACCCCGACGACAACTCAACGATGCCGTCGCCTGCCTGATCGACAAACAGATGGTCCAGGCCGATTTCACCGAATTCATTGATGATGACGGCCGTATCGGCCATGGCCGGATCCTGAAGAATACGGTTCAGTAGCGTTGTCTTTCCAGCACCCAGAAACCCGGTCAGAACGGACACAGGAATCGGCGGCTTGGGACCTCTAGCCGGTTTTTCAGATACGGGGGATGCGTCCGCAACGCTCATGCACTTCGCTCCATAGAACCCCGGAGCATACTCTCATTGATGAAATGAGGTGTGGCGGACGCCAAAAAACCGCCTGTGCTCCACAAGGGGCTATGGCTAGCATCTGTGAGGGCGCAGCGTCAAAGCAGAAAGCCTGATGCTTGGAGGTGTCGAATGATTGGGGTCCAGCTAAACAGTATCAGCCAGCGTTCAGAACGTGGATCTCGCCGCTCTTTGTCTCGGTATCGTCGTCCGACAGCTCAGCGGCATCATCGCCGGAAAGATCCATCGGGGTCAGGTCTTGCGCCAGATCTGCTTCTTCCGGCGCACCGTCTTCCATTTCTGTCTCGTCGATCACCATCCGGACAGCTTCCGCAGCCTTTCGTAAAGTTGCGATAACATCTTCGACCGATGTGCCTTCTTCCAGCTGGTCTGCAGACAATTCTGCAAGGCTCGCAAGGGCGCGGATTGTGGCAGTTGATCTCGGTTCTATCATGCGGTGATCTCTCGATCCTCATCAACACGGCGTTTCTTCGCCTATAGCAGCACCTCTTGTGCTGCAGCTGACGATCCGGCAAGGCAATGGCCTCAATTCCGATCGACGCTTACTGCATCGTTAAAGAACAGCGTTAAAAATAAGTTAAGTAAACCAGAGAGTGATCAAGTTCCAGCTGTCAAACCAAGGGGATCTAGTTGGATCGCGACGGACTGGGCGCAGGAACGGGCACCGTGAAATCAAGTCCTTTTCTAAAGATCGAGCCGGGAGCCGTCCGCGACGTATCCACCGCAGATCCAGGTCGTTGCGCTGTCGCCTCAACTTGAGGGATTGATCCGGCACCTGCCTGTACAGTCTGCGGAGTACCAGTTGTTCCAATGGGTTGGGCTGTCTGCAACTGATTGCGGATCTTGATTTCTGCCAAACGGATCGGATTGGCCGTCGGCAAAGGAATGTCTTCGGCAGGTACCGAAGCACTGATGACCGGTGTGCCTTTCGGATTGCCGAGCCCAACCGGCAACGGCTTGTACGCAACACGGCGTGGTCCCAAAGTTCGATCGAGGATCTTGGCCCAGTCCGGCTTCCCGTTCGACTTGGTAAAGCTGCTGGTATCGACCTTGGCCTCTTTCGGGTTCTTTTGTTTACCGAAGAACAGCAACCCGCCGCCGCTGGGCTCATTCTGCATGTCATAACGGGCCATATACTGTTTGGAACTCAGCTTCTTGTTCCGGCGGCAATAACCATCGGCGGGCGGATTGCCGGACGAACCGCTGAGACTCTTCACGTTCTGGCCGCGGCTGCCCTTTCGGAACCCTTCATCGAACAACTGCCTGGCAAAGGCTGTCCGCTCAAGCCCCGAAGATGCGCCCATGATGATTGCAATGAGCGTTCGCCCCCGGCGCGTCACCGAGGACGCAACATTAAAACCGGAATTGCAGATATAGCCGGTCTTCATTCCGTTGGCGCCCGGAACCCGGAGCAGGAACTCCCGGTTGGCCGAGCGCAAGGTTTTTTTACCGAACCGGATGCCTGGATGTTTGTAAAACTCTCGCGACTCCGGAAAATCCGCGCGCAGAGCCATAGCAAGGATCGCCATATCTCGCGCTGTCGTGACCTGGCGGTTGTCCGGAAGGCCATGGGGATTTGTAAAGCGGGTGTTCGTCATTCCCAACCGGCGGGCTTCGGCATTCATCTCTGCAAGAAAGGCGCTTTCTGATCCGGAGACTGCTTCGCCCAATGCGACAGAGACGTCATTGGCCGATTTGATCAGGATGATCTTAAGCGCTGTGTCGATGGTAAATTTCGTGCCAACCTTGAAGCCCATTTTGCTGGGCGGTTCAGCTGCCGAGTTTTTGGATTGTACAACGGCGGAATCCAGGGCAACCCGTCCTTCGCGGATCGCCTTGAAGGTCACATAGGCGGTCATCATCTTGGTCAGGGACGCCGGATACCATTTGCGGGTCGCGTTTTTCTGGTCGACTACGGCGCCATTGCGGGCATCCACGAGGATGTATGTGCCGATTTCCGCTCGAGCTGGCGCAGCTATCAGAAACAATCCGAGAGTTGCCGCCAGAATGGGCAGGGCTGATCGACGGCCGAATAAGCTTGCGTACACCGGAAATCCTCGCTGTCTTCCCATGGGCGAACACGACTGCTTCAAATCAAAAGCACCTTAGCGGAAAGTTCCAATTAAAAAACCGGATCATAGACGCAAGAGCAACCCTTGCGATGGAGTCATCCAGCGGCAATCTTTTGAGCACCCGCTTATTTTTTGTGCAAATCAGCTTCCTGATAACAAGAATTATTTCGATTTATCAGCACTTTGAAGGCTAATTGCCGTCAGTATTCTACACGACCCGTCTTGGCCCGGTTGTTGCTACTGCTGGAAACGACAAGATACCGGTTTCGCCTGACCGTGGACAATCAAACACAGAGCGGGCACGGTAGAAAGAAAAACGAGACAGGTCCGAAGCGGGGAGGCTTCCTGAATGTATGATGCTGCAACAGCATCGGAAATTGGAACAACCGCGCCTGCTATGCAGCGGGTGCGCGGCACTGCACGTGTCGCCTTCGCAAATACCGCCGGTCAAACACGTCTGAAAGATCTCTTCCAGAGCGGCTCCGCGAAAGTCCGGCTCCCCAAGGTCTATGGTGAACCCGCGACCGCCGTTCTGATCAACACAGCCGGCGGTCTCACCGGCGGCGATCGCATGGATTACGAAGCGGCGATCTGCGCTGGTTCTCACGCAATCGTGACAACCCAGACCGCCGAGCGGGCTTACCGCAGCCTTGGGACCTCCGCAGAAGTAACAGGTCAGCTGTCTGTTGGTGCGGAAGCTACGTTGGAATGGTTGCCTCAGGAAACGATTCTGTTTGAGAACTCTAGCGTTTCGCGCCGGATCACTGCAGAGCTTACCGGCTCCGCCCGGCTACTCATCCTTGAAAGTGTTGTTCTAGGCCGCGCCGCCATGGGCGAACAGCTGACCCAGGTGTTTTTCAAGGACAGCTGGCGGATCCGCCGGGATGGCAAGCTTGTCTTCGCCGACGATCTGCGTCTCAACGGTGACCCAAACGACTTCTTTTCCGGTCCGGCAACCGGTCAGGGCGCAAAAGCCATGGCAACCCTGTTGGACTGCGCGCCCGATGCCGAAGACAGGCTGGATCATGCCCGGGGCTGTCTGGAAAGCACCTCATCTGCCTCCGTTCATGCAGCCGCAAGTGCCTGGAACGGACATCTCATCCTACGCTTTGTTGCCACCGACAGCCGGGCTCTACGACTGTCGTTGATGGCCTTTCTTGAAACCTATCGGTCGGCCCGCCTGCCGCGCGTTTGGTACTGTTAATTCTGGAGGACTTCCGTGAACCTGACACCAAGGGAAAAAGACAAGCTGCTGATATCCATGGCAGCCATGGTAGCCCGCCGGCGCCTTGAACGCGGCGTCAAGCTGAATCACCCTGAAGCTATTGCCCTGATTACGGATTTTGTCGTCGAAGGAGCCCGTGACGGGCGCAGCGTCGCCGATCTGATGGCTGCAGGCGCCAAGGTTCTCACCCGCGACCAGGTTATGGAAGGGGTCGCGGAAATGATCCATGATGTTCAGGTCGAGGCAACCTTTCCCGACGGAACTAAACTTGTGACGGTTCACGAACCGATCCGCTGAATTGGCCAAAGGAGATTTGATAATGACCAGGATTTTTGCAACGGCGTCTGCATTGGTGGTTTCTGCCGGCTCTGCCTTGGCTCACCCCAGCATTCAGGAACACGCGCACCCGCACACCGATGCGGCCAGCTATTTCACGGTTGAAACGCTCCTCATTTTTGCCGTCGGCCTCTCGATCGGCGCAACGCTTGCCTGGATGAAGCGCAGAAAGGATCTGGACCAATGATCCCGGGAGAAATCTTTGCAGCCAAGGGCGAGATTGAGCTGAATGCCGGACTGGAGACACTTTCGTTGGAAGTATCAAATACCGGCGATCGGCCGATCCAGGTGGGCAGCCACTATCATTTCGCGGAGACCAACCCCGGGCTGTCCTTCGACCGCGATGTTGCCATGGGCATGCGCCTGGACATTCCCGCCGGGACCGCCGTGCGATTTGAGCCGGGGCAAACCCGGTCCGTGACCCTGGTGCCATACCGCGGGGGCCGTACGGTCTATGGCTTCAATCAGAAAGTCATGGGCAAGCTGGGAGGGTAAGCCAAGTGCGTTTCCTTACTCTCAGTTTGGCAGTTATTGTTTTTGGTGGAGCATTTGCACCTGCTGTCCAAGCGCAAGATGTTAATTGCAAAGAACCGCAAACGCAGTTGGATATGACCATTTGCGCCAAGAAGGACTGGGAAGCAGCGGATGTGGAGCTGAATGCGGCGTACAAGGCCGCCATGGCCGCAATGAAGCAGACAGACAGCTACCTTTCGGGCGACCTCAAGGGAGCCGCCGAAACGCTGAAAGCGGCCCAGCGCGCCTGGATCCCGTTCCGCGACAAGGCCTGTGAGTCCTATGGCTTTCTGGCCCGCGGCGGATCCATGGAGCCGATGCTGGTGTTGCAATGCCGAGCGGATCTGACACGCCAACGCACATCCGAGCTGAAAGACCTGACACAGGGGCTTGGGAATTGATGCGTTTTTGGAGCCAAGCAGCCTTACCAGCCGTCCTCTTGGGCCTTTGCGTGCCGGCCCTCGCCGACGACAACATTGATTGCGGTTACCCGCTGAACAATTCGGAACGCACATACTGCGCAGAAAAGGCACTGGATCAGGCAAACCAAGATCTGACGGCTGCTTATGAACGCGCGCTGGAAAAGATGACGGAGGTCGACGCCTCTCTGCCTGAGCATTTGAAGGGAAGCCCGGAGGCTCTAAAGGCTGCGCAAGAGGCCTGGACCAATTTCCGCGAAAAGGACTGCACCGCTTACAGTTTTCCCTTCAGAGGCGGCACTCGCGGCAACGAACTCTACCGCAACTGCATGATCGTCATGACCATGCAGCGCATCGATGATTTGAACGCCATGGTCGAGGACTATGGCGGCTGACAGACTGTGGTCTGATCGCTGATTGGAGACATGAATGGCTTATAAGATGCCCCGCGCCGCCTATGCGGACATGTTCGGACCGACCACCGGGGACCGGTTGCGACTGGCCGATACCGATCTCATCATCGAGGTGGAGAAGGATTTCACGACCTACGGCGAAGAAGTAAAATTCGGCGGCGGCAAGGTGATCCGTGACGGCATGGGGCAGAGCCAGGCACCGAGGTCCGCAGGCGCGGTCGATACCGTCATCACCAATGCGCTGATTGTTGATCACTGGGGCATCGTGAAAGCCGATGTCGGCCTCAAGGACGGCCGCATCGTCGGCATCGGCAAAGCAGGCAATCCGGATGTCCAGCCGGGCGTCGATATTATCGTCGGACCAGGCACGGAAGCCATTGCCGGGGAAGGCAAGATCCTGACCGCCGGCGCGCTTGATGTTCATATCCACTTCATTTGCCCGCAGCAAATCGATGATGCGCTGATGTCCGGCGTGACCACCATGCTCGGCGGCGGCACAGGGCCGGCAACCGGCACCAACGCCACTACTTGCACGCCGGGCCCCTGGCACATCACCCGGATGCTGCAATCGGCCGACAGCTTCCCGATGAACCTTGCCTTTGCTGGGAAAGGCAACGCGTCTTTGCCGGCAGCGCTCGAAGAACAAATCCTCGCCGGTGCTTCCGCGTTGAAACTCCATGAGGACTGGGGCACCACCCCGGCAGCCATCGACACGTGTCTCTCCGTTGCGGACGAATACGATGTCCAGGTGATGATCCACACGGACACGCTGAACGAATCCGGCTTCGTCGAAAACACCAAGGCCGCGTTCAAGGACCGCACCATCCACGCCTTCCATACCGAAGGCGCCGGCGGCGGCCATGCCCCGGACATCATCAAGGTCTGCGGCGAAACGAATGTTCTTCCGTCCTCGACCAACCCGACTCGCCCCTATACGGTGAACACGCTGGAAGAGCATCTCGACATGCTCATGGTCTGCCACCACCTCGACAGCTCAATCCCAGAAGATGTTGCCTTTGCCGAAAGCCGGATCCGCAAGGAAACGATTGCGGCGGAAGACATTCTGCATGACATGGGCGCCTTCTCGATCATCGCCTCGGACAGCCAGGCGATGGGTCGGGTTGGCGAGGTGATCATCCGCACGTTGCAGACGGCCCACAAGATGAAGGTCCAGCGCGGCCGTTTGTCCGATGAAGCAGGCGAAAACGACAATTTCCGCGTCAAACGCTACATGTCCAAGATCACCATCAATCCGGCAGTTGCGCACGGTCTTGACGAACACATTGGGTCCATCGAAGTCGGCAAACTCGCAGATCTCGTGCTTTGGGACCCGAAATTTTTCGGCGTTAAACCAGACATGGTCATGAAACTCGGCACGATCGCCGCCGCCCCGATGGGCGATCCGAATGCCTCGATTCCGACACCGCAACCGGTGCATTACAGGCCGATGTTTGGCGCATTCGGCAAGGCCATGACTCAGAGCCGGGTGACGTTCGTCTCCAAGGCCGCCTATGACAACGGCGTAAAGGACAAGGCAGGGCTCGACAGTCTGGTTCTGCCCGTCAAAAATGTGCGCAGCGGCATCTCCAAGAAGTCCATGGTCCTGAACGACGCCACCCCGCACGTTGAGGTCCATCCGGAGACTTATGAAGTGCGTGCCGACGGCGAGTTGCTGACCTGTGAACCGGCGGACGTTTTGCCAATGGCACAGCGCTACTTCCTGTTCTAATCTCCCAAAAAACACGCAAAGGGAGAAACGAATGTACAAGATTGTCGGCTATCCGCAGACCCGGGCTATGCGCGTCATGTGGCTTTTGGAGGAATTGGGAGAACCATATGAAATCGATCCGGCAATGCCCCAATCTAAGGGCATTCGCGAGGTCAATCCGGCCGGAAAGGTGCCAGTGCTCATTGACGGCGATCTGGTGCTCCCGGAATCAATCGCCATCTGCCAATATCTTGCCGACAAGCATGGAAAGTTTACCTTTCCGGCAGGCACCAAAGAGCGCGCCATCCAGGACAGCTTCACCCAACTGGCGGTCGACGTTCTGGAAGGGGCGCTTTGGACGGCGGCCAAGAACAGCTTCATTCACCCGAAAGAGCTTCGCGTTCCAGAGATCAAGCCTGTCTGCAAGGCGGAATTCGCTGAAGGTTTACGGATCCTCGACGCGCGCATGGGCGAGGGGCCATATGTCATGGGTGAGACTTTCACTGTGCCAGACATCATCATCGGTCATTGCGGCGGGTGGGCGGTTACCGCCAAGTTCGACCTGCCAAAGGAAGGCCGCATCTACGATTACTTCAAAACTCTGCGAAACCGTCCGGCCTATAAAGCAATGATGGCCAAGGTGATGGTTGCAGCTGCATGATTGGAAGGACCGTATGATCCGGGTTGCCAGCATCAAACCGGCCGGCGGATGGGCAGGCCAATCCGCCGATACGATCACGCTGGACCGCGAAGACCGGCATCGCCGCCGCGCCGTGCTTACGGCCAGTGGCGGCCTGTCATTCCTTTTGGATGAGGCAAATGCCGTTCATCTGCATCACGGTGACGGCCTGATTCTCGACGACGGCCGGATCGTTGAGGTCCGCGCTGAACCCGAAGACCTGGTGGAAATCCGCGCAACGGATGGCGCGCATCTTGTGAAGATCGCCTGGCATCTCGGCAACCGGCATTTGCCGACCCAACTGATGGGCGATACCCTTCGTATCCGGCGTGATCACGTGATTGAGGACATGGTCAAAAAGCTCGGCGGAAAGCTGACGGCCTTGAGCGCCCCGTTCGATCCGGAGGGCGGCGCCTACGGCCACGGCCAGACGCACGGCCATAGCCATGATCATGGGCATACGCACTCTCATGACTGATGTTTTCCGAGTTCATGATATGGGCGTCATCCCCGCCTTGAGCGGGGATCCACTCGTTTGCGGAGAAACTGCACTGAAATTTCTCAAGTTGCGGCAGGCGGATAGGCGAGTGGATCCCGGCACGGAGGCCGGGATGACATCCGAGGCAATGCTCGGCGAAAGGGCTTTGGTATGACAGCGTCCGTCACCCAATCCGCGCTCTACCGGCTGCTGACATTTCTCTCTCCGGCCTTTCCGATTGGGGCGTTCACCTATTCCCATGGGCTGGGACAGGTCATCGACGCTGGTGGTGTCAGCTCCGCCGAAGAACTCCGGATCTGGCTCAAGGACATACTGACCCACGGAGCCGGTCGGAGCGATGCAATCCTGATGAGCCAGACCTACCGGGCGGCGCTTGCCGGATCACACGAGGACGTCCGGGAACTGGCAGAGCTTGGCCTCGCGCTCCAGCCTTCAAAGGAACGGCATCTGGAAACATCCGCTCAAGGCTCGGCATTTGTTGACACTGTGATTGCGAGCTGGCCGCCGGACTCACAAACCACAGCAGGGGCTGTTTACAGCAGCCTGACCATTGAAAACAGTGAGACGCGTCTGACCGAGTGGCCCTATCCCGTCGCGTTGGGTCTGATTTGCGCAGCCCATGCGCTGCCGGAAGACGCAAGCTTGACGGCCTTTCTCCACTCCTTTACGGCCAATCTCATCTCGGCGGCTGTCCGCGCTGTGCCGCTTGGGCAAAACGAAGGTCAACGGGTACTGGCCGAACTGGAACCAGTCATCTCAGAAATGGCTGCCGATGCGATGGGTGCCGGTCTTGACGACCTTGGCACCTCCACCTTTCTCGCCGACATCGCCTCCATGGCGCACGAAACACAATATTCGAGGTTGTTCCGCTCATGAAATCTCAAAACGGTCCCTTGCGCGTTGGCATCGGCGGCCCGGTTGGCGCGGGTAAAACGACGCTGACGGACAAACTGTGCAAGGCGATGCGGGATCGCTATTCGCTCGCCGTCATCACCAACGACATCTACACCAGCGAAGATGCCGAAGCGCTGATGCGGTCGCAGGCCCTGACCAGCGACCGGATCCGCGGCGTGGAAACCGGCGGCTGCCCGCATACGGCCATTCGGGAAGACGCCTCGATCAATCTGGCGGCGGTCAAGGATCTCAATGACAAAATCCCCGATCTCGACCTGATCCTGATTGAATCGGGCGGCGATAATCTGGCGGCCACTTTTTCACCGGAGCTTGCGGATCTAACGATCTATGTCATCGATGTAGCGGCGGGTGAGGAAATTCCTCGAAAAGGCGGTCCCGGCATCACCCGCTCGGACCTGTTGGTTATCAACAAAACGGATTTGGCCCCCTATGTCGGCGCAGATCTAAACGTGATGGACCGGGACGCGGCCAAAATGCGCAAGGCCCGACCGTTTGTTTTCGCCAACATGCGAGCCGGAGATGGTATAGAAAAGATCGTGGAGTTCATCGTCGAAAAGGGCGGTCTTTAGGTGTGACACCGGCAGAAACTGTTCAGCTTTGCGCAAGAAATAATGCGCTTTGGTGCGATGCCGTCCTGAGAGCCGCCGGCGCAAAAACAGATTTTCACCATGGCTACTGGCGGGCCTCAAACGAACAAGTGCCCCTGTTTCCAAACATCGTCACATTAACCGCAGAGCACAGTTCGGAACTTTCTGCAGCGCTGTCCGCACTGCCATCCAAGGCGGCGGTCAAGGACAGTTTCAATTGCCTCGATCTGGGGGCGTCCGGTTTTGAGAAACTTTTCACCGGCACCTGGCTCTTCCGGTCACCCGAAACCACCAGAAAACCCGCGTCCCCACCAGATTGGCAAAAGGCCCAGACATCGGAAGCGCTCCAAAAATGGCTCAAAGCCTGGAGCAAGAAGGAAAGCCTTCACACCTTGTTTCCGGCAAAGCTTCTCAAATCGCCAGACATAGATTTTGTGTCGATCCTTCGGGACGACGCGATCCAAGGCGGGGCTGTTCTGAACTCCGGTCCAGCTCATGCTGGCAAGGACGTTGTCGGCATTTCCAACATCTTCCATCGCAAAAGCTGGCTCTACGGGGCTCTCCATGCGCTCATGGAGCCTTTCCCGCACCGGCCGGTTTGCACCTATGAGACCGACACAGAACTCTTGCCCGTCTATCGTCAGATCGGTTTTGAGGATGTTGGAACCCTAACGGTCTGGCAAAAGCTTTGATTCTGGCTTCAGATGCCTCGCATTTTTGACAGGTACTTTTCTAGCCAGTGCGCTTGATCTCTGGCCTGATTGATTTCATTGTCCATTCGAAAAGAGCGCATCGCAATGCGTTAGGGAGAGTCCAAACATGATGTTCGACGGGATCAATTTGCTGGCCGCCGGAGGTGCAGCAATTGCCTCATTTATCGTCGGCGCGATCTGGTACGGCGTTCTTGGAAAAGCCTGGATGAAAGCCGCTGGTTTAACCGAAGAACAGACACGGCCGAACCCGGTCACGATG
Source organism: Roseibium sp. (assembly GCF_965276855.1). Taxonomy (GTDB): domain Bacteria; phylum Pseudomonadota; class Alphaproteobacteria; order Rhizobiales; family Stappiaceae; genus Roseibium. The sequence continues at coordinate 2,674,927 of NZ_OZ255700.1, read as the reverse complement.
GTTATTGCCTTTTTGTGCCAAGTGGTTATGGCCATCGTTTTTGCCGGGATCATTTATCACACAGGCGAAGTGACGGTCCGTGCAGGCATCATCTCGGCCATCATGGTCTGGATCGGGATCGTGATGACAACCCAAATCATCAACCACCGCTTTCAGAGCCAGCCGTGGGCCCTGACTGCAATTGACGGCGGTCACTGGCTCTTGGTTCTGCTGGTTCAGGCGGTGGTCATCGGGCTGCTATCGCCCTTTGTCATTGCCTGACGCAAGCGTAAATCCTTACGTATTTGAACGCACTAGACCAATGTCGCGCCTACGAAAGTACGAAAGTTAAGTTATGGACGCTGGGGAAGGCCATACGCATAATGGCCACCGGCAAATAAGACTGGCGGGAGGAGAGCAAATGCGACCGCCGGTTCAAATCGGGGTTTCTGGGAGGTCCTAAATGTCCGCATCTGTTTTTCCCGTTCCAGCGGAAGTAGCCGCACGGGCGCATGTCGATAACGCGAAATATCTGGAAATGTATCAGCAGTCGGTGAGCGACCCGGATGGCTTCTGGGGCGAGCACGGCAAGCGTGTCGATTGGATCAAGCCTTTCACGAAGGTGAAAAACACCTCTTACGACTACCACAATGTCTCGATCAAATGGTTTGAAGACGGCACATTGAACGTCTCTGCCAATTGCATCGACCGCCATCTGGCAACGCGCGGCGATCAACCGGCCATCATCTGGGAAGGTGACGATCCTTCCGAAAGCAAGGTGATCACCTACAAGGAGCTGCACCACGAGGTGAACAAGTTCGCCAACGTTCTGCATGCCCAGGGCGTGAAGAAAGGCGATCGTGTCACGATCTACCTGCCGATGATCCCCGAAGCCGCTTACGCGATGCTGGCCTGTTCTCGGATCGGCGCGATCCACTCCATCGTTTTCGGCGGGTTTTCTCCGGACAGCCTCGCCCAGCGCATCGAAAGCTGCAAGAGCAACTGCGTGATCACGGCCGATGAAGGCCTGCGCGGCGGCCGCAAGGTTCCGCTGAAGCTGAATGTCGACAAGGCTGCGGAAAAGGCACCGGTCGACAGCGTCATCGTCGTCAAACGCACCGGCGGCGACATTTCCATGCAGGACGGCCGGGACGTCTGGTACCACGACGAAGCAGACCGCGTGTCCGACCATTGCGATCCGGTTGAAATGAATGCGGAAGATCCGCTCTTCATCCTCTACACGTCCGGATCCACGGGCCAGCCCAAGGGTGTGGTCCACACAACCGGCGGATATCTCGTTTACGCCTCGATGACCCACCAGTATGTCTTCGACTATCAGGATGGCGACATCTATTGGTGTACGGCAGATGTGGGCTGGGTCACCGGACACAGCTACATCGTCTATGGACCGCTCGCCAACGGCGCGACCACGCTGATGTTCGAAGGCGTGCCGACCTATCCGGATGCCGGCCGATTCTGGCAGGTGTGCGAGAAGCACAAGGTCAACATTTTTTACACAGCCCCCACCGCAATCCGCGCCCTGATGGGAGCTGGCGATGATTTCGTCAACAAGTCGGATCTGTCGTCACTGCGCCTGCTCGGCTCGGTAGGTGAGCCGATCAACCCGGAAGCCTGGAACTGGTATTACAACGTCGTCGGCAAGCAGAACTGCCCGATTGTAGATACCTGGTGGCAGACGGAGACCGGCGGCATCCTGATCACACCGCTCCCAGGTGCGACCGACCTGAAGCCAGGCTCTGCAACCCGTCCGTTCTTCGGCGTGCAGCCGGCCGTCGTCGATGCAGAAGGCAACTTCCTGGAAGGCGCGACCGAAGGCAATCTGGTCATCACCGACAGCTGGCCGGGCCAGATGCGCACGGTTTACGGCGACCATGACCGTTTCGTGCAGACGTATTTTGCCACATACAAGGGCCTCTACTTCACTGGTGACGGCTGCCGCCGAGACGAAGACGGCTACTACTGGATCACCGGCCGTGTCGATGACGTGATCAACGTTTCCGGCCACCGCATGGGCACTGCAGAAGTGGAGAGCGCACTTGTTGCCCACGAAAAGGTCTCAGAGGCCGCCGTGGTCGGTTATCCGCACGACATCAAGGGGCAGGGCATTTACGCCTATGTCACGCTGATGGAAGGTGAAGAACCAACGGATGAGCTGAAAAAAGAACTCGTCAAACATGTCCGGGCAGAAATCGGCCCCATCGCCTCACCGGACCTCATTCAGTTCTCACCAGGCCTGCCGAAGACCCGCTCGGGCAAGATCATGCGCCGCATCCTGCGCAAGATCGCCGAGGACAGCTTCGACAATCTCGGCGACACCTCGACACTGGCAGATCCGGCCGTGGTCGACGACCTGATCGACAACCGCCAGAACCGGGCGTAAACCCGTTCAACCCGGTGCCCAGAAAACACAAAAGGCCCGTTTAACTACGGGCCTTTTTTATCCGGAAGTCGGATTTTTACTGAGATAGATAGATCTGCTGGATCCGTTTGGCGATGTTGGAAAACGCTTGGATCAGTTCTGAAGCAGATGTCGCCTGATAATAGGTGGTATCTTCATCTGTCGCACAAGCTTTCATGTTTCGGGCGCCCGTCGATGTGCTGCTGGTCCCAAAATACACGCCATAGATCGTAATACCCTCAGCCTTCATGTTTGTGCAGATTTGGCGCGCTCTTGTAGAGGAATCCCCACTATAGCCGCTATCGCTATCGACATCCCAATACCACCAGCATGAGCCGTTTCTACAGCGCCGTTTGCGATCATAGTGCCGATTGTTGTTGCCGTCAGTCATGATAATGGCAAACTTCAAAACTTCCGTATCAGTATAAACAGCAGGCGCGCTTTCTGACGGCCAGAGGTTCGTCCAATTCGGCGAAATTGTATACCAGCCCCACGCGGTGCCAGTCTGACCCGCAGTAATGCCACTGGCTTGCAGAGCACGAATAGCGGGAACCAGTGTGTCTCTATCGTTCGTCAACGGGATGAGTTGGGACGCAGAAGAACAACTTGTTGACCCGCCACCAAAAAACGAACTGGCGGCTGCGCTCGGATCCCAGTCGTAAGGATCATCCGTATATTTTTGAGTGCCCATTCTCTCGGTCACACAACGCGATGACTCTCCGTTGGAGACAGTCGTTGCGTAAGAAGATCCGACATTAACACCAGCGCTATACGGAACGAGAGAAATTTTAACTTTGGTGTCTTCGGCAGGCGTATCCTCTGGCAGAAGAATGTCAACAATACCCTCAGAGGCGGTCCGCAAGGTCGCCATATCACCGGACATAGAACCGGTGACATCAACTACCAACGCTAGCTCGACATCAAAGCGAGAGTAGTTTACCTGTGCGTTGGTCCCGAAATTGAATACTTCAGGACCAAAGCCGTCTTTGCCAAATCCGGGTATATTCAAAAAATAGTTGTTTAGGCCGGCTGAAGACGACACCGTCACAATTCCTGCGTCGCTATCCACCACGAAGTCCAGGTTCTCAATCGCCTCATCCAGAAATTCCGCATCGACCAGATTTGCGCGAAACGAATTTTCGATTTTTTCGGTGATTTGCGCATTGGTGAGAACCGACGTTGATAGATCCGCAGCAACGGAGAGCGCAGCAGCATCAATGGCATACGCCAGTTTTTCCCGCGCATTCACTGCCCGGGAAACATCAATCGCTGCGCCGCCAATGACGACGAGCAGAAGCACCATCAGCCCGAAAATTGGCAGGATGGAGCCATTGTCATTCCTATGAAATTTTGAAATCAGGGCCTTAGTCATCTAGCCGCGCTGTCCCGTTACCCAAAATGCCCTTGGGGCATGATACGGAACAGTTACTAAAGAAAAGTACCTAAACAATTAAAGTGAAACTCAAATTTTCATAGTTTTTACGGTTCGTTTACGAATCAGACGGTCTTAACAAGCGATCCTGACTGAAGTCCGGCAAACACAATACATCTGTCTGCATCAACTCTGTCCGGTTTGAGCGGGAACAGAAAGCCTCCCGCCCCCACATGAAAATGACAGCAGTCTTAGGAGTATTGTCCGACGGACTCCGGAGACCCTTACGGCTCCAGCTCGGTATCCCAGTAGAGGAAATCCATCCAGCTTTCGTGCAGATAGTTTGGCGGGAAGCCGCGGCCGTTGTTGTGCAGGTCCTGAATGGTCGGCCGGAACGGCATGTGCATGGGCCACATGTTGAGCTGTTCGCAGGACTTGTTGGATTTGCGGAGGTTGCAGGGGGAGCAGGCAGTGATCACGTTCTCCCAGGTTGTCAGGCCCCCTTTGGAGCGCGGGATCAGGTGATCGAAGGTGAGTTCCTCTTTGCTGCCGCAATATTGGCACTGGAACTTGTCGCGAAGGAATACGTTGAAGCGTGTGAAGGCGGGGTGCCGGCTGGGTTTGACGAAGGTTTTTAAGGAGACGACGCTGGGCAGTTTGAATTCGAAGCTCGGACTTCGGACCGCTGCGTCATATTCCGCAACGATGTTCACCCGGTCCAGAAACACAGCCTTGATGGTGTCTTGCCAACTCCACAAGGACAAGGGGTAGTAGCTCAAAGGCCGGTAATCCGCATTGAGCACCAACGCCGGATGAGCTCCCGGCGATACCGCTATCGTCACCTTCCACTCCTTACGCTTCATCAGAACGTCTGGTGTCCAGTCAAGCGGACAGCAGATCATGTCCCTTTGCGATGGGAGTATTGTAGTGCCGAGGTGACAGTCTTGTGAAGACCAATGATTTCATTTCTTCACCCTGCCGGGTGGTGTCGAAAACTCGGCAGATAAATACGACAACTTTCTGAATCACTTAGCGAAATGCCGACGAATTCACTGAGCCGTGACAGTTTTTTCTTGCAAATAAAAAGGGGCGCTTTGACGCGCCCCCTAACGTTTTCTTAAACGGACAAGGACGAATCAGTTGGCCGTCCAGTCTCGAATGTCGACGAAATGACCGGCAATCGCGGCCGCTGCAGCCATCGCCGGCGACACAAGGTGTGTGCGGCCCTTGTGACCTTGGCGGCCCTCGAAGTTCCGGTTGGATGTCGACGCACAACGCTCACCCGGTGCGAGCTTGTCCGCATTCATTGCAAGACACATGGAGCAGCCCGGCTCACGCCATTCAAAGCCGGCTTCCTTGAAGATCACATCCAGGCCTTCTTCTTCCGCCTGTTCTTTGACGAGGCCGGACCCTGGAACAACCATTGCGCTGACGTGCGACGCGACCTTGTGGTTGCCGATCACAGCTGCGGCTGCGCGCAGGTCTTCGATGCGGCCATTCGTGCAAGAACCGATAAAGGCCCGGTCGATCTTGATATCCGTGATCTTCGTGCCTGGTTCAAGGCCCATGTAATCGAGCGCCCGGAACTTTGATTGACGGCGGTTCTCGTCTTCGATTTCCTTTGGATCCGGAACAACCCCTTCAACGGACACGACGTCTTCCGGAGACGAGCCCCAGGACACGATCGGCGGCAAATTGGCCGCGTCCAGCTCGATAACCTTGTCAAAGTATGCGTCCGCATCGGAATGCAAGGTCTTCCAATAGGCAAGCGCCTTGTCCCAATCGTCACCTTTCGGCGCTTTCGGCCGGCCCTTGATGTACTCAAAGGTCTTTTCGTCAGGCGCGATCAGGCCTGCGCGTGCGCCGCCCTCGATCGACATGTTGCAGACCGTCATACGGCCTTCGATCGACAAGGACTCAATGGCTTCACCGGCATACTCGATCACGTAGCCTGTGCCACCGGCCGTTCCGATCTTGCCGATAATCGCCAGAACGATGTCCTTGGCCGTAACACCGGCCGGGATCTGGCCGTTGACCTTCACCAGCATGTTCTTGGCTTTTTTCTGGATCAGGGTCTGGGTGGCCAGTACGTGCTCAACCTCGGATGTGCCGATACCGTGGGCAAGCGAACCGAAAGCGCCGTGAGTGGAGGTGTGGCTGTCGCCGCACACGATGGTCATGCCAGGCAGTGTGAAGCCTTGCTCAGGGCCAACGATATGGACAACGCCCTGACGCATATCAAGTTCCGAGTAATACTCGACGCCGAACTCAGCTGCATTTTTGGCCAAGGTCTCCACCTGGAGGGCGGACTCCGGATCATCAATTCCATGACGGCGGTCGGTGGTCGGCACATTGTGGTCAACCACGGCAAGGGTCTTGCCCGGCTGGCGCACCTTGCGGCCGGTCATGCGCAGACCTTCAAACGCCTGCGGGCTGGTCACTTCATGCACCAGGTGCCGGTCAATATAGAGCAGACCGGTTCCGTCCGGCTGCATGTCGACCGCGTGGTCGTCCCAAATCTTGTCGTAAAGCGTCCGTGCCTTGGCCATGGGTCTCTCCTCAGTCAGGCTGACCTTTCGCGTTTTCAAGCCGCGCCGCCAGCCTTCGTTCTCTCACAGTTGTCTCCCGGAATGGGGCTACTGCCAAATTCTGTCCAGTGAATGGCGCAGCTCCGCGCCAAGGTCAAGCATTCCGAGTTGAGCTGAATTCAACTGAGTTTGATTGCAGATGCGCACAACCCCGCCTGATCGAGCAACCAGACGGCTAACCAACCCGCAAAACAGCCGGTCCATGTGTAGCTTTGCATTCGCCATCCCGCGAAACGCTAATCCCGCTTGGACGTCTCGTAGTGCGCTGAGGCTTCGTAATAGTCATTGAAGCCAATGCGATCGCGGAGTTCAGAAAAGTTCATCAGATCGGGCGAGCGGTCTTTATCCGATTTCAGCTTGGCCAAGGTCCCCACCATCGCCTGCATGGCACTGGCCATCAAAGTGAGGGGGTACGCGGCAATGGAAAATCCGATGTCTTCCAATTCCTTGTGGGAGAGCTCCGGCGTTTCGCCCCCTTCCACGATATTGGCCATTTTCGGGCCTGGGAGTTCGCGGCAGATGGTTTGCATCTCCTCCACCGTCTTCGGCGCCTCGACAAAAAGGATGTCGGCTCCGAGCTCCTTGAACTTTGCAGCCCTGTCGATCGCTTCGGTGAGCCCGTGATCATGCCGGGCGTCCGTCCGCGCAAGGATCAGGATGTCGACGCCCGCATCCTTGGCATCTTGCGCTGCGCGGATCCGATCAAAGGCTTCATCGCGGGATACCACGGCTTTTCCGGGCGTGTGACCACACCGTTTTGGCGCGAGCTGATCTTCGATCATGACCGCGGCAGCGCCGGCCTTGGCAAATCCGGTGACAGTACGGCGCACATTCATGGCATTGCCGTAGCCTGTATCCCCGTCGGCAATTAACGGGATCTCAATCGCATCGGTGATGTTGCGGGCCTGGTCGAGAACTTCGGCATAGGACATCAAGCCCAGATCCGGCTGGCCAATGCGGGACGCGGACGTGGCAAAACCCGACATGAAGGTCAGCCCGAAACCCGCTTGTTCAATTAGCTTTGCCGACAACGCATCGAAACAACACGGCATCACATTGAGTCTGTCTTGCGCCAGGAGGGCGCGGAGTTTGTCAGCCTGAGACGGCATGGAATGTCCTTAGAGTTTGAACGGGATGTAGAGGGCCAAATCAGTCCAGAGGTACAGTATGACGACGCTCAACAGCATCAGTGCCAGGAAGGGGAGAACCCCACGTGAGACATCCGCCAAACTGGATCGCGCAACCGACTGAATGACATAGAGATTGAGCCCGACAGGCGGCGTGATCAGCGCGCATTCCACCATGACCACCATATAGACCCCGAACCAGATCGGATCAAAACCAAGCGCCATCGCGGCCGGCAGTAGAACCGGGGTCATGATCAACACCATGGAGAGCGCTTCGAACACGAGGCCCATGATCAGAAGAACCACCGACACCACCAAAATGAAGGCCAGCGGCGTATCGATGTTCTGACCGATGAACATCGAGATTTCCTGAGGGATCCGGTAAAGCGTGATCGCTTTTCCGAAGACCTTGGCACCGGCAACGATCAGGAGGATCGCAACGGTTGTCACCATGCTTTCAAAGGCTGCTTCCTTGAAACCTTGCCAGGTCAGAGTCCGGAGGTAGAAGCCAGTGATCAGGAGAGCAACAGCAAAACCAATGGCCGCGGCCTCTGTCGGCGTTGCAATGCCGGTATAGATGACGCCGATCACGACGCCGGCCAGAACCATGGAGGGCAGGGCACGGATCGTGCTCGAAATCCGTTCCTTGGCACTTGCCGGTGGCTCCGGCGTGTAACCGCCAAACCAGCGGGCGTAAATCATGGCAAAGGCAATGAAGAGCGCAACGAGCAACAGGCCCGGGCCAATTCCTGCCAGAAAGAGCGCAATCACGGACTGCTCCGTGACGAAGCCGTATACGATCATCGGGATTGACGGCGGAATCAGGATTCCAAGCGTGCCACCAGCGGCGAGAAGCCCATAGACGAATTTTTTCTCATAGCCTCGGCTGATCATCTCCGGGATCGCGACCGTGCCGATGGTAGCCGCCGTCGCCACGGACGAACCGGAAATCGCTGCAAAGATGCCGCAGGAAACGATGGTGGCGACTGCCAGGCCGCCCGGCCAATGTCCGACCCAGGCATGAACGGCGGAGAAGAGATCCTTGCCGACACCGCCCTTTAGCAAAATGTTGGACATCAACAGGAACAACGGCACGGCGAGAAGAATGAACCCGTCGAGTGTCGATAGGATCGCTTGCGGCGCCATCAGGGGCGAGAAGCCGCCGAACAAAAGCAGGGCCAACCCAAGTCCACCAAGCGTAAAGGCGACGGGAACACGGATGAGCAGCAGCGTGAAAAGGGCTGCGAGAATAAGGATCGTTGTCAATGTCCGGCTCCACTTAGAGAAACCGGCCCCTTAGCCGTTTTGCCAAATTCAATCAGTGCCTGCAGGAACAAAAGTCCGAAGCCGACAGGAATTGCGAGTTCCGTAACCCATGTGGGCAAATCCAGCATGGACCCGGTTGTCCGGCCGCGCTCAAAGGAATCGTAGAAAATTCCAAAGCCCTTCCAGGCCACTATGGCGCTGAAGCCTGCCACAAAGATCATTGCAAGGCCCTGACAGACCCGCTGCGCCGTTGGCCCCAGCTGGTTGGTCACCGCATCAACGGCAATATGCCGCCCCGCGCCAAGGATCCAGGGCATGGCGATCATGGAGCCCCAAATGAGGCTCAGCTGGGACAGCTCTGCAGCCCAAATGGTCGGCGCGACAAAGAGATACCGGGCCGTCACCTCAAAGGTCAGCATGCCGCCAGCAAGGACAAACAAAAGCGCCGATACCCAAGCCAGAGCGAGGGTCAGCTTCGAGAAAACAGTCATTTTGTTACCGATGCGCTTCGCGCAATCCTGAAAGAATGAGAGCAGCGCCCATTGCGCCGAAGGCAGCAGCAAATGCAGCCTCAAATCCCCGTTGGAATTTTTGATAGGCCAGGGTCATCCGGCCCGTCGAAAAGAGCAGAGCGTAAGCGCCATAGACAAGGAAGGCTGAAACGGCCCCAAGCGGCCCGAAAGCAAGGACAGTTGGTGCTTCTAAACCTTGACCGAACAGAAAGGATGCGACAGCAATCCACATCAAGCCGGCCTTGGGATTGCTCAGCACAACGAACAACCCGAACCGCCAGTTTCTGAAATCAGACGCTTTCTGACCCGCAGCCCGGATCGTCCCACCAGACGATGGCCATAAAACCGAACGCACCGCCTTGGCAGCCACATAAAGAAGATAACAGCCCCCGAGGATCTTCATGGCTGTCAACACAGCCGGAAAAAGATCCAATAAGACTGCCAGCCCGAACGCAACAGCCGTAACCCAGACAAGAACGCCGGAAGCCACACCGAGGGTGACGTAAACAGCCGCACGGCGACCTTGCCCCAAGGCGGCAGCTGCAACGGCAACCAAGTTTGGACCTGGCGCAGCTTGCGCGGCGACCGTGAGGATCAGGGCCGCCGCATAGGCTTCAACGATATACACGTCGAAACGACCTAAAGCTTCTGCGCCGCGTCCATGACTTGCTTGCCAAGGTCGCCGGCTTTTTCGCCATAAGCGTCGTAAACTGGTTGGCTGACCGCTCTCCAAGCAGAGATTTCCTCAGCTGTCGGCTTGTAAACGGACATTCCGTTTTCTTCCGCAGCAGCATACGCCTCCGCCTCGATCTGGGACATACGGTCGCGAACATCATTTTCGGCTGTCAAAGCGGCAGCTTGAATGATTTCCTTGTGAGCATCAGGCAGGCCGTTCCAGAAATCCGTGTTCACAACAACGATAAACTCGATGTCCGCGTGGTTGGTCACGGTAATGGTGTCCATGACTTCCCAAAGCTTCCGGGACTTGACCCCGGAAACACCGGTCATACCGATATCGACCGTGCCGCGCTGATAGGCGAGGTACTGTTCGGATCCGGAAATAAGCGTAGGAGCCCCCCCGGCTGCGGTGACGAAATCGCCAAGGGTCTTGCCGAAGACACGGACCTTTTTGCCCTTCATATCTTCAGGGGTTTTGATCGGTCCGTCCTGAGACAGCATGATTGCGCCACCATAGGCCTGCCACCACAGGACAGTTGATCCAGTGTCCTTGATGGCCTCATCGAGCGGTCCGCGGACAGGAGATCCCGGAGCAACAGCTGCGCGGACCTTGTCCTCGGTATCAAAAAGAAATGGCTGATAGAAAATATCGACAGCCGGAATGTCACCGACATACCGGGTCAGGGACGCTACACCCATCTCGATCGCGCCGGACCCAACGGCAGCCGGCACTTCCTTGTCTTTATAAAGCTGCGCGGAGTCATAGATTTCTACCGCGATATCACCGTTGGAGTTCTTCTCCACTTCTTCCTTGAACAAGGTAAGATTTTGACCAAGGTGGCTTGTCAGCGGCAGCTGCAAAGAAATACGCAGAGTTGTATCAGCTGCAAAAGATGAGCCGGCAGTCACGCCAAGCGCCATCGCGGCTCCAAGAGCCCACGTGAATGGTTTCATGATTTCCTCCCAATTATGAGAGGCAGTCTGGCAAACGAAAAATTTTTGGTCAACAAATCCTTGACCACTTGGCCAAAAGTACAGGGTTCGCCTTGCGAAACAGAAAGAGTTAAACCATTGTTTTTGATATTTTATCCTTGAACCTCAACATCTGCCAAAAAATAGGCCTGAACGAAGAGAACCATCGCCGGCGTGACCTCTCCCGGCGATGGTCCCTGCTGGGCGGACCGTGCACCTTCCGCGGTTCGAAAGCACCGATCCACCCAAGCCGGTTACGGCTGAACAGCCGAGAATTCTGCCGGATCGAGCAGGTTGTCCTGGTTGGCATCGGCTGCCTTGAAGGCATCCTCTGTTACATCCGGCATGACGGCAGTGACTTCATCAAAGCTGACAAATCCGTCCCGGTCGCTGTCGACAACATCAAAAGACATGCCCTGAGCAAATACCGCTGAAGAAGCGGTAACGGCACCGAAAAGCACGGCGGCTGCGAGAGACTTGGACATGATATGACCTCCAGTTTTGGTCTTTGTGCTCCGTCGCTCAACCAGACCCCTGCGGCCGGTGAACCGGAGCGAGAGAACACTGATTTGAGATCGGGACGGCCAAAAGGCCGCTCAAAGGAACTGTTGGGGCATTGTTGTGACCGCTGAACTGGAGCAGTCACGCCTTGGCCAAAATATTGTCAAAAGTAGCAATTTCGGACCGCAATATGGCGGACCGAGACTTAGGTGTATTCCCGGGATCCAAAGATCGCGGACCCGACACGCACATGGGTTGCCCCAAACCCAACGGCGGTCTCATAGTCAGACGACATGCCCATCGAGATCTGAGACAAGCCGTTGCGCGCAGCGATTTTCTGAAGAAGCGCAAAATGCTCCCCCGGGGCCTCATCCACCGGCGGAATGCACATCAATCCAACGATGTTCAAGCCGACCGCCTCCTTGCATTCTTTTACGAACTGATCGACGTCTTTCGGTGGGATCCCGGCTTTCTGCGGTTCCTCTCCGGTATTCACCTGGATGAAGCACGGCAGATCCCGGCCCTGTTTCTCCATTTCAGCTTTGAGAGCTTTTGCGATTTTCTGGCGGTCCACCGTGTGAACGACATCGAATGTCGCAACGGCTTCTTTTGCTTTGTTGGACTGCAACGGGCCAATCAGATGCAATTCGACCCCGTCATAGGACCCACGCAGTTCCGGCCATTTTCCCATGGCTTCCTGGACACGGTTTTCACCAAAAACGCGATGACCGGTCTCTAATGCCGGACGGATGGCATCCGCCTCGAACGTCTTGGACACGGCAATCAAGGTCACAGAGCCTTCGGGCCGGCCATACTCTGCTTCTGCTTTGCGAATGTCTGAAAGAACGCTGGAAAGCTGATCTGAAACGGATGCCATGAAGACTGCTCTGATTTAGGGGATTGCTCGTTTTCAGTGACATATACTCAGGTCATACCCACAGCAAGGGCGGACACGAAAAACTCAGCCAGCCAGCGCTACGGCCAGACTGCTGCAACATGCAAAGAGTGTTCAGCTCTGTCTTAAACCTGGTTTCGGACTCACTCAGGTCAATAGAACAATGATGGATCAGTGTTTTACCTTTTCTTTGCAGTCCAGATATTAAGTAAGGTGTGAATATATGCTGAGGTTTTCGGATGTTTTGGAGAAGGTTTTCTTCTTATACATTGGCAACATTGTCTATTATTATGACGCTTCCAGCTTTCTCGGAAGAGTTTTCGTTTGCTGTCGGTGAGTGGCCTCCCTTCGTCTCCAGCAATGCTCCAGGTTATGGGCTTCATAGTAAACTGATCGCAGAAGTCTTTGAATCTCAAGGCCATACGATCAAGCTGGAATTCTATCCTTGGCGCCGGTCTCTAGAATTGACAAAGGTCGGAACACTGCCGGCGACCTATTCCTGGTCCTATCTTGAGGAGCGGGAAGACGACTTCATCTATCCAAAGCATCCACTCGATCAATTGAATGATGTCTATTTCTACCGCAAAGACCGCTTTCCGAACGGTTTGCCGCCGCTTACATTCGATGAGCTTAAAGCCCGCTCCCTCACTGTCGTGGGCGTGGAGGGGTACTGGTATGAGACAGTTCTGAACAAGGCCGGTGTTGTGTTTCAAACAGTTGCCACCGAGGAACAGGCCTGGAAAATGCTGCTCCACAACAGGGCCGATATCTTTATCGAAAATGATGTTTCCGGCGACATTCAAGGCCGGCAGTTTCTTGGAAACGACATGGATGACATCGACCGCAGCGCCCCCTTCCGGACAATACCGGTTTACATCATGTTCAGCCGCCATAACCCCAATGTACCCCGGATCATGGAAATCTGGGAGAGAGGCATCACAAAACTCTCGGTTTCCGGCCAAGATTCCCAAACACAATAGCTTTACGGCCCCCGCTCTGCGCATTAAACAGCAGGGTAGAAACAGTTCACTTAAGGCATGTTGACCGCGGCAGCGAATTCTGGTGACTGTCCCGCAGTCAGACATTCAAGAAATCCGCCGGGTCCGGCGGCAAGCAAACGGCATAATTGATGGCAACGGAACGGTACAATGCGCGCGAAGTAGAAGCGCGCTGGCAAAAGACTTGGAACGACAAAGACGTCTTCGTCACCCACAATGACGATCCACGCGACAAATACTACGTCCTTGAGATGTTCCCGTACCCGTCCGGCCGGATCCATATGGGCCACGTCCGCAACTATGCCATGGGGGATGTGGTTGCCCGCTACAAACGCGCCAAGGGGTTCAATGTCCTTCATCCGATGGGTTGGGACGCCTTTGGCATGCCGGCTGAAAACGCTGCGATGCAGAACAAGGTGCATCCGAAAGACTGGACCTACGAAAACATCGCCACCATGCGCGACCAACTCAAGATCATGGGCCTGTCTCTGGACTGGAGCCGCGAATTTGCGACCTGTGATGTTGCCTATTACAAACAGCAGCAAGCACTCTTCCTGAAGTTTCTTGAAGCCGGGCTGGTCTATCGGAAAAACGCAAAGGTCAACTGGGACCCGGTCGACATGACCGTTCTTGCCAACGAGCAGGTGATCGACGGCCGCGGTTGGCGCTCCGGCGCACTCGTCGAGCAGCGTGAATTGACCCAATGGTTCTTCAAGATTTCCGATTACTCAGAAGACCTGTTGGAAGCTATCGAAACGCTGGATCGCTGGCCGGACAAAGTGCGCCTGATGCAGAAGAACTGGATCGGACGCTCTGAGGGCCTGCGGGTCCGCTTTGAGTTTATCGAAGCCGCCCCGACCGGCGACACGTCACTGGAAATCTTCACCACCCGCCCGGACACCTTGTTTGGCGCATCCTTCATGGGCCTGTCTCCGGATCATCCGATTTCGGTGAAGTTGGCGGAGACCAATCCGGAGCTTAAAGGCTTCATCGACGAGTGCCGACGCGTCGGCACATCAGAAGAAGCCATTGAAAAGGCTGAGAAGAAGGGCATCGACACCGGTCTCAAGGTCAAGCACCCGTTGGACGCTTCCATCGAGTTGCCGGTTTACGTCGCCAATTTCATTCTGATGGACTACGGCACAGGCGCCATCTTCGCCTGTCCGGCGCACGATCAGCGCGACCTGGATTTCGCCCGCAAATATGGCCTTTCCGTCAAACCGGTTGTCCTGCCGAAAGACGCCGATCCGGCAACTTTCGAAATTGGCGACGAGGCCTACACCGACGACGGCACAATCTTCAATTCCGACTTCATGAACGGAATGACGATTGCCGATGCGAAAAACGCCGTTGCAGACAAGCTGGAAGCCATCAAGGTGGAGGACGGACCCCAAGCCGAGCGCCAGGTAAATTACCGTCTGCGCGACTGGGGCATTTCCCGCCAGCGCTACTGGGGCTGTCCGATCCCGGTCATCCATTGCGATGACTGCGGCGTTGTTCCGGAAAAAGACGAAAATCTTCCGGTTCAGCTGCCGGACGACATCAATTTCGACAAGCCCGGCAATCCGCTCGACCGTCATCCGACATGGCGTGACACCACATGCCCGAACTGCGGCAAGCCGGCCAAACGTGAAACCGACACGATGGACACGTTTGTTGACTCCTCCTGGTATTTCGCGCGTTTCACCGCACCAGACTGTGATCAGCCGACCGACCCGAAAGCTGCAACCGACTGGCTGCCGGTCGATCAGTATATCGGTGGTATTGAGCACGCGATCCTGCACCTTTTGTATTCGCGCTTTTTCACACGGGCGATGCAGAAGGTCGGTGCACTGGATCTGAAAGAGCCGTTCAAGGGCCTCTTTACGCAAGGGATGGTCACGCACGAGACCTACCGGCGCGCTGGTGACGGATCTACCGGCGAGTGGGTCTCGCCAGCCGAGATCAAGATCGAGGAAAAGGACGGTCGGCGCGTTGCGTCCATGCTGGACAACGGTGAAGCCGTTTCCATTGGCTCCATCGAGAAGATGTCGAAATCGAAGAAGAACACGGTTGATCCGACGGACATCATCGATACTTACGGCGCGGATACTGCGCGTTGGTTCATGCTGTCAGACAGCCCGCCCGAGCGCGATGTCATCTGGACCGAAGATGGTGTCCAGGGCGCGTGGCGCTTTGTACAACGCGTGTGGCGTTTGATCGGTGAAATCGCCGAAAAGACGGAGCCGCGCAATTCCTCTGTTCCAGCCATGTCTCAAAAAGCGGAAGATCTGCGCCGCGCGGCCCACAAAACCCTGGCTGCTGTCTCAAATGATCTGGAAGGCCTCGGTTTCAACCGGGCCGTTGCGCGCCTTTATGAGCTGGTCAATACGTTGAGCAAGGCGTTCAACGAGGGCCTGGAAGATCAGGGCAAGGAATACGCGGTTCGGGAAACAGTTGATTATCTCGTCCAGATGATGGCACCAATGATGCCGCACCTCGCCGAAGAATGCTGGTCTACGTTGGGTCATGACAGCCTGATCTCCGAAGCGGCCTGGCCGGAAGCAGATCCGTCGCTGTTGGCCGAGGATACAGTAACATATCCGATCCAGATCAACAGCAAACGACGCGGCGAGCTGAGCATTTCAAAAGAGGCTTCCAAAGAGGAGGTCGAAGCAGCTACCTTGGCGCTGGACTATGTTCAAAAGGCGCTGGACGGGAAGTCACCGAAGAAGCTGATCGTTGTGCCACAAAGGATTGTCAATGTCGTTGTTTGACCAGGTTTTGACATCGAGTCGGATTACCAAAACCCTTGCTCTGGCGAGCCTTTTGGCCTTTGGTGCATTGGCAGGCGGATGTCAGATCCGCCCGCTCTATGGCACCACAGCAACAGGCTTCGGCGGGACACAAACCGTGTCGTCCGATCTTGCAGCGATCGATATTGATTCCATCGGGACCGATGTCTCTGCCCGCACGCTTTACAACGAACTGACTTTCAGTTTCGAGCGCGGCACAAATGCACCCGCCAAGAAATACCGCCTGAAGGTATTGGAGGACACCAGCACAGCCTCGGTTGCAGTTGAACAGTTCTCCGATGTTCCCTCTGCCTACACCTTGACCATGAACGCGTCTTTCGTCCTGAGTGACCTTGAAACCAACAAGACACTGATGACCGGCCGTTCGTTCCAATCCGCTTCTTACGACTTCTCCAGCCAGCGTTTTGCGAACCTGAGGGCAGAGCGTGATGCAGAAGAGCGTGTGGCAAAGGCTGTCGCGGAAGACATCACAGCCCGGATTGCCGGATACTTCGCAACGCATCAGGGCTCATAGAGAAAAGGCAAAACACACGTGTCCACGCTCAAGGCCGCGGAGATTGACCGGTTCGTCGCCAATCCCCCGGATGGCGGCGGCGTGGTCCTCGTGTTCGGCCCGGATACCGGTCTGGTATCCGAGCGCGCCAGCCGGCTTGTAGCCAAGGCCTCCGAAGGCGACAGCGACCCCTTCAACCTGATCAAAATAGACGCCTCTGAACTCAGTTCGGACAACAATCGGCTGATCGACGAAGTACTGACCGTTCCTCTGTTTGGCGGCCGCCGCATCGTGTGGGTAAAGGATGCCAGTGGTAAAAACCTAGTGCCATCAGTCGATCCCGTCTTGAAGCTGGATGATTGGCAAACGTTGGTTGTTCTGGAAGCCGGCGACATCAAAAAAGGTGTCGGCCTGCGCAAGTTGATCGAGCCACATAAACGGGCCGTCGCGCTACCGTGTTATGCCGACAACGACCGTGGCATTGACCACTTGATTGATGAGGAAACACGCGAAGCCGGCCTCACCATCTCCCGCGAGGCCCGCGCCGCCCTTCACAGCCTCCTGGGTGGTGACCGAATGGCCAGCCGGGGCGAACTCAAGAAGCTTTGCCTCTACGCCATGCAGAAAGAGCGAATTGACAGCGAAGACGTGGAAGCCATCATCGGCGATGCATCGGCGTTTGAGACATCGGAGTTGATCGATGCAGCCGCAGGCGGCGATCTATCGACGCTTGATCATGGCCTGGAGCGCCTGACGGATGCGGGATCCAAAGCATCGGTTATTGCCAACCAGGCACTCAAACACTTCCAGTCTTTGCATCGGATGCGAATCGAAATCGACGCTGGGAAAAGTGCCCAGCAAGTCGTCGACGGTCAGCGCCCGCCCATTTTCTTCAGCCGCAAGCCAAAATTCAGCCAGCAGCTGCGAATTTGGACCATTAGGGATTTGGAACGGGCCATGGGCATCTTGAGCGAGGCAACACGGGTGTCCCGCCTGAATGATAATTTGGGCGTTCCGGTCCTCTCAGAGGCCCTTCTGACGGTCGGCCGCGCCGCACGCGCCCGCAGTCAACGCCGCTGACAGAAAAGGCCGGGAAATCCCGGCCTTGATCAAGTCTGTCTCACGCCAATTCTCAGCGGTTTTCCACGCCCAGAAGCCGGCAAATCTGATCGAGCTGTTCCAAAGACGTGTATTTAATCTTCAGATCGCCAGACTCTTTTCCGGGCTTGTGACCGACGGTGACCTTCAGTCCCAAGGTGTCAGCCAGCCGCTTTTCCAGAGCTTTCGTATCAGCATCTTTCTGTGGCTTCTCAGTCGGGACTTTATCACCCTTCAACTTCGCCAACGCGTCCGGGTCCTGTGCAAGCTTCTCGGCGTCGCGCACCGTAAGGCCTTTTTCGACGATCAGTTCGGCCAAGGCCGCAGGATCATCAACCGTAATCAGCGCACGCGCATGACCAGCCGTCAAAAGCCCCTCAGCCAGATAGTCTTTGACCGAATTCGGCAGTTTCAACAACCGCATGGTGTTGGCAACATGGCTCCGGCTTTTACCGATGACCTTCGCCAACTCACCCTGGCTGTAACTGAATTCGGCAGTCAGCTGCTCATAGCCCATCGCTTCTTCGATCGGATTGAGGTCTGCCCGCTGCACATTCTCGATGATTGCGAGCTCTAATGCTTCCTGATCCGTGACGTCTCGGATGATGATCGGCGCTTCATGAAGCCCTGCCCGCTGAGCGGCCCTCCAGCGCCGCTCACCAGCAATGATCTCAAACCGGTTTGTTTTTCCAGCTGCCGGGCGAACGAGGATCGGCTGCACGATCCCCTTGGCTTTCAGAGATTCAGAGAGATCTGCCAAGTCCTTCTCTGTGAAAGTCTTGCGCGGGTTGCGCGGATTGGGTTCCAAATGCTCGATTGGGACCTTCCGACTGTCGCGAACCACTTTTTCAGGTGCTGGCGACGCCTCCGGCGCTGAATCGCCAATGAGAGCTGCAAGACCGCGGCCCAGCCGCTTGTTTTTGACGTCCTTGTCCGCCATTCCGCACCTTTTTCTTTTTATTTCAATAAGTTAAGAAGGATCAGTCGATATGTGGCCTGACCAATCCTACTAACATGTCAATTCGGACCCGATTCGAGCGGTTCTTAGGCCGCAACGCTGCGCAGCTGCCGTTCCCGCTGAATGATTTCAGAAGCAAGGCGGAGATACGCCTGGCTTCCGGCACATTTCAGATCATAGAGCAGTGCCGGTTTGCCGTAGGACGGCGCTTCGGAGATCCTTACGTTGCGCGGAATGATCGTGTCATACACGGCATCGCCCATCGTTTCGCGCACATCCGCAACGACCTGACTGGAGAGATTGTTCCGGCTGTCATACATGGTCAGAACGATGCCGTGAATGCTGAGCTCCGGGTTCAAAGCTGATTTCACCTGCTCGACCGTGCTCAGCAACTGGCTCAGACCTTCGAGCGCAAAGAACTCACACTGCAGCGGAACCAGGATCGAATGGCTTGCAGACAGTGCATTGATCGTCAGCAGGTTCAAGGACGGCGGGCAATCTACGAGGACATAGGTAAAGCCGATTTCCTTAAAGAGCCGGGAATGCGTCAGGTTTTCGATCGCATTGCGCAGACGGAAAGCACGGTCGCTGGTCGACGCAATTTCGAGCTCGAGGCCAAGAAGGTCCATGGTGGACGGGGCCACCCACAAGCGTTGAACCGCCGTTTCACGGATCGCTTCGTCCATCGAGCAGTCGCCGCTCAGGATTTCATAGGTCGACAGACCACGGTCCCGGTGCTCGATCCCAAGACCCGTCGAAGCGTTGCCCTGCGGATCAAGATCGATAACGAGGACTTTCTCCCCGATTGCGGCAAGCGCGGTACCAAGATTGATGGCCGTGGTGGTTTTCCCAACCCCGCCCTTCTGGTTTGCGAGCGCAAGCACACGCGGCATTTCGGGAAGCATGTTCATTACCACCACACCTTCCTGGTTACTCTGACCGGGCTGAAATGTTTGAAAAAAGGAGCATCCGGCTCAAAGGATCAACAACACTTTTCTTTTCTACCAGATCGAACTGCCAAGAGTCAGACACTTCATCAAGTTCGCGCCGAAAATCCTGACCTTTGTGGAAAACAGCCTTTGCACCTTGCGCGGTAAACGGCTCCGCAAGATCAAAAAGCAGGTTCAAAGAGGCTAAGGCACGCGCCGAAACGGCATCCACCGGGCCATGGGTCCATCCTTCCGCAACCGATTCGATCCGGCCCGCATGGACAGTCCCTTTCGATCCGGTCTCCCTCAAAGCCGTCCGAAGGAACGCGGCCTTGCGCTGATTGCTCTCGATCATGTGGACATGAGCATCCGGCACATCTGCCAGAAGGATCGCCGTCACAACGCCTAGGAACCCACCCCCACTTCCAATATCGACCCAGACCTTCGCCTCTGGATAACTCCACTGGGTCTGCAAGCTATCTGCTACATGGCGGGTCCAAATGTCCGGAATTGTAGAAGGCGCGATAAGGTTTTGTGCGGGTTGCCACTTCAAAACCAGGTCCACGTAAATCTGGAGACGATCCAACGTTTCACGTGAAACATCCCCAAACTTATGCACAACCTCTCCAGATCTGTTCAACACTACGGGGCGCCCCATCAGGCAGCCCCTCGCTGAGACTGGCGTTTCAAATGAGAAAGGATCAACGTCAGCGCAGCCGGGGTCATTCCGTCCATGCGCGACGCCTGCCCCAAGGTGGCGGGACGAATGTCCGCGAGCTTTTGTTTGACTTCATTGGACAACCCGACAATCGCTTCGTAATCGAAACTATCTGGGATTCCCAAAGCTTCATCGCGCTTCAGAGCTTCGATGTCAGCCGTCTGCCGTTCCAGGTAAACGGCATAAAGAGCATCTGTTGTCACCTGCTCAACAATTGCAGCATCAATTTGACCAAGCTCCGGCCACACCAGTTGAAGCCCTTCAAACGTGACATTCGGATACGACAGGAGATCGAAGGCAGAGCGGCGGACACCATCCTGATTGACAGGCAAACCCTTCTTTGTCGCTTCGTTCGGAGTTACGGTCAGGTTCTGCAACAAATCGCGCGCAGCCGAGATCTTCTCCATCTTCGCTTCATAGGCAGAACGGCGCTCATAGGACACACAACCGATCTCAATTCCAAGAGGCGTCAAACGTTGATCCGCATTGTCTGCTCTGAGCGACAGCCTGTACTCCGCCCGTGAGGTAAACATGCGATAGGGTTCTGTAATTCCCCGGGTGATGAGATCATCGATCATAACGCCGATATAGCCTTGGGATCGGTCCACGATAAACGGCGCCTTGTCCGCGACCTTCAACGCGGCATTTAAACCCGCCACAAGACCCTGGGCACCTGCCTCTTCATAGCCGGTCGTTCCGTTGATCTGACCTGCGAGGTAAAGCCCCGCACAACGCTTGGCTTCCAGGGTTGCCCGCAATTCCCGTGGGTCGACGTGATCGTACTCGATGGCATATCCCGGCTGAATGACTTCAACATTCTCCAATCCTGGGATTGTCCGCAAGAACGCGATCTGCGCATCTTCCGGCAGCGAGGTGGAAATCCCGTTTGGATAAACCGTGTGGTCATCAAGACCCTCGGGCTCCAGGAAAATCTGGTGCCCATCCCGGTCGCCAAAGCGAACAATCTTGTCCTCAATGGATGGGCAGTAACGTGGTCCGCGGCCCTTGATCTCACCGGAATACATTGCAGAGCGATCAAGATTGTCGCGGATTATCTGATGTGTTTCCGGCGTCGTCCGCGTGATATGACACGGGATCTGTGGGATCGAAATCTTGTCCGTCAGCGTTGAGAACGGGATCGGTTCTTCATCGCCCGGCTGCTCTTCCAGCCGGTCCCAATGGATGGTCCGTCCATCCAACCGCGCAGGCGTGCCCGTTTTCAAACGACCAAGGTCAAAACCAATCTGTTCCAGCGACTGAGACAACCCCATTGCAGGCGCCTCACCAGACCGCCCGGCCGGGATCTTTCTGTCCCCGATATGGATCAACCCGCGCAGGAAAGTTCCGCTTGTCAAAACCACTGCGCCGCAGTCAATCACCTGACCAGACCCAAGAACGATGCCTGTCACAGATCCCGCATCAGCGCCAGAGAACCGAAGCTGGTCTGCTTCTCCCTCGACAACGGTGAGGTTTTCGATAGCGGCGATCTCACGCTGCATGGCTTCCCGGTATAGCTTCCGGTCTGCCTGCGCCCTCGGCCCACGGACGGCGGGACCCTTCCGCCGGTTGAGCATTCGGAATTGGATACCGCCCTGATCGGCGACCCGACCCATAAGACCGTCAAGCGCATCGATCTCACGAACGAGATGCCCCTTCCCCAATCCGCCGATCGCCGGGTTACAGGACATCACGCCAATAGTCTCGAACTTGTGCGTCACGAGCGCAGTCCTAGCGCCCATGCGCGCAGATGCAGCTGCCGCTTCGCAGCCAGCATGGCCACCGCCAATTACCACAACATCAAACGATAGAACCTGATCGTTCATAGTCTCACCGCTTGCCCGGGTCGCTCTTCTTGCCGTGCGCCCGGCCATTCACATTCTGATTTCGGGATCATATCCGGATCTGAGCCGGAGCGTCAGACACGGCAAAAGCCGGTCTTGTTGCCGCCTTTATACGCCGGACCTGCCCCTTAGGTCAAAAGAGATTTCGAGACTGGGAGACAGCCATGCTGAAGCTAGGGTCGCTCCACGCTTCAAAAAAGCGGACATGATTCACGTGAAACACATTCCGGTTCTGAATCGATCCTGTCTTTCCCTGGATTGATTCACGTGAAACAACCTACTTCCCGATACAAAAATCCCGAAAGATCACATCGAGAAGATCCTCGACATCAATCCGGCCGGTGATCCGTCCGAGGCTGTCTGCTGCCCGGCGTAGATCTTCCGCCCGGAGCTCCGTCGGCAAATGATCTGACGAGACGGCTTGACCCAGGCCAGACAGACAATCGTTCAAATAGTGTCGATGCCTTGCCCGTGTCGCCAGGGGTGCCTCGCCGACAGAAATCGTTTCCTCCGCAAAACGTGTCAGCGCATCAAACAGGCCCTTCATCCCTTCATCAGACTTACTCGATGCAGGAATTTCCTTGGTTGTTCCGGAAGAGTCTTGTTCCGGAAGAGTCTCAAGATCTGACTTTGTCCGCACCGTCCAGACAGGAACCTGAGTGGTGACATCCTCTGGCAGACCTGCTTGGGAATGCCCCGCTTCTACGCCACCTGGCTCAACAGCCCAAAGAATGAGGTCCGCCTGCCTTCCACGCTCTTCCGCGCGGCGAATGCCTTCCCGCTCAACAATACCATCCGTTTCCCGAAGACCTGCAGTGTCGACAAGAGTGACCGGATAACCTCGGAGATCAAGATGCACCTCGATCACATCCCGAGTCGTTCCTGCTTCCTCAGTCACAATGGCAACGTCCCGGCCCGCGATTGCATTGAGCAAGCTCGACTTACCGGCATTGGGAGCCCCCATCAAAACCACTTGCAGACCCGACCGCAGACGCTCGCCGCTCCGGGATCTTTCCAGGTGATCGGCAACTTCTTTTCGAAGCGCAGCAGCCTCCTTCCAGACTTCATCAGCGACGCTGCCGGGAACATCTTCTTCATCGGCGAAATCGAAATCCGCTTCGATCATCGCCCGCATGTGTATGAGCCGCTTGCGCCAGTCTTCATAGAGCGATCCGAGGGCGCCACCCATTTGACGGACAGCCTGTTTGCGCTGGCTTTCGGTTTCAGCGGCAATCAGGTCCGCGAGACCCTCCACCTCGGTCAGGTCCATCCGGCCCCGGTCAAAGGCCCGGCGGGTAAATTCACCAGGTTCGGCAGGGCGGCAGTTTGGAAATTCGCTCAATATCCGAAGCATCGCTGCGACAACGGCCCGGCCACCGTGGCACTGAAACTCGACAACATCTTCACCGGTGAAACTTGCAGGCCCTTCAAAGAAAAGGACCAGAGCCTCATCAATAGTTTCTAGGGAAGCCGGATCACGAAGCTTAGAAAGCATGGTTTTTCGTGGCGCGGGTGTCTTGCCGCAAAGCGCCTCTGTAACCGTTCTGACTTCAGGACCAGAGACGCGGATAACAGCGACCCCAGAAGGCACTGCACCACTCGACAACGCGTAAATCGTGTCAGCCATGTAACTTTCCGTTTGAGATCTTTCCAGTTGCCTCTTTATCAAGAAGCACGGATGTTCGAAAGATGCTGGCGACACTGGTCCATGGTCGGAACACTGCCCAGATCAAATCTCCGGTTTTTAGACCAAGAGACGTTGCACAGCCGAATCAAATTGGGCGCCTTGAATAACGGATAGGTATATCTGTTTCACGTGAATCAAGCGGCATTGCCTGTCAGTAAGATCGGCAACTGAGTACGTAGATTATGAAGCTCTTACCGCCGTCCTCGCTATTGCGGAGCTTGGGCGGCAAAAACAATCCGTACCCGATTCAATTCGGATTCACGTGAAACAGTTTTCGGATCGCTAATCCCGGTATCCGGTGTCCAAAAACCGCCCCACATTAAGGATTGGTGTTTCACGTGAATCTCTAAACCCAGTTTTTAGCTGAGCTGCGTTGATCACATCTGACGACTAGCCCAAGTCTTGCGGTCCAGCCGATACAGAACATGTGGTGCAAGCGCATGAGTTTCTGGAAGCATGGGATGAAGAAAGTCATCCGCCGGATCCCGGCTCATACCAATCCGTGTCATGACCTTTTGAGACGGTGTGTTGGTGTCTGCTGTGAAGGAGACAATTTCCTCAAGACCGATAGTTTCAAAACCGAATCGTATCCAAGCTGTTGCAGCTTCACTCGCATAACCCTTCCCCCAGGCTGACCGCTTCAACCGCCAGCCAACTTCAACGCATGGACCAAACGGAAGCGGCTTGGCGTATGCAGGAATACTCAACCCAACGAACCCAAGAAACTCATATGTGTCCTTGGTTTCCACCGGCACAAAACAAAAACCATCCTGTTCTTGCTTTGCCTTGGCCCTATCAATCAAAGCGGCGGTTTGATCAAAGGTGAGCGGCTCAGGAAAATACCGCATGACCTCTGGGTCAGCGCACATCTGGGCAAACCGTTCAAGATCGGCATCTTGCCAGTTACGGCAGATCAGCCGCTCTGTTTCCAAGAGAAAGTTTTGGGTCATAAAACGGGTCCGAATCTAAACCTGGATTCACGTGAAACATGTCTTAACAAAAGGTAAAGGCGTGACCCTATTTGGATCACGCCTACACCGATAACAACGATCGTGAGATGAAACGATCAGGTGTTCATGCTGTCGAAGAAGTCGTCGTTCGACTTTGTTTGCTTGAGCTTGTCGAGCAGGAATTCGACCGCATCCACTGTCCCCATCGGATTGAGGATCCGGCGCAGAACGAATGTCTTTTTGAGACGCTCCGGCGGAACCAGCAATTCCTCCTTACGCGTACCGGACCGTTGAATGTCGATCGCCGGATAAACACGCTTGTCGGAGATTTTCCGATCCAGGATGATTTCGGAGTTACCCGTGCCCTTGAACTCTTCGAAGATAACTTCATCCATCCGGCTGCCGGTATCGATCAGCGCCGTTGCGATGATAGTGAGGGAGCCACCCTCTTCAATGTTACGAGCCGCACCAAAGAAGCGTTTCGGACGCTGAAGCGCATTCGCATCGACACCACCGGTAAGAACCTTACCGGAAGACGGCACGACCGTATTATAGGCGCGGCCAAGGCGGGTGATGGAATCCAGCAGGATAACAACGTCACGGCCATGCTCAGTGAGGCGCTTTGCCTTCTCGATCACCATCTCGGCGACCTGAACGTGGCGGGAGGCCGGTTCGTCGAATGTGGACGAGACCACTTCACCGTCGACCGTCCGTTGCATGTCCGTCACTTCTTCCGGGCGCTCATCGATCAAAAGAACGATCAAGTAGCATTCCGGATGATTGTTGGTGATGGACTTTGCAATGTTCTGAAGGAAGACGGTCTTACCGGTCCGCGGCGGCGCCGTGATCAAGGCACGCTGGCCTTTGCCAAGCGGAGCAACCAGATCGATGACCCTGGAGGACAGATCCTTAATCGTCGGATCTTCGATTTCCATCTTGAACTTTTCGTCCGGATAGAGCGGCGTCAGGTTGTCAAAGTGAACCTTGTGCCGGGCCTTGTCCGGGTCTTCAAAATTGATCGTGTTGACTTTCAAAAGCGCAAAATACCGTTCGCCCTCTTTCGGGCTCCGGATCTGGCCTTCGACAGTGTCCCCTGTCCGCAGTGAGAACCGCCGGATCTGAGACGGAGACACATAGATGTCGTCCGGACCTGGCAGGTAGTTGGCGTCTGGCGACCGCAGGAAGCCAAAACCATCCTGCAGGACTTCAACAACACCTTCGCCGATGATCTCTACGTCTTGAGCAGCAAGGTTCTTCAGGATTGCGAACATCAGCTCCTGCTTGCGCATGGTGCTGGCGTTTTCGACTTCAAGCTCTTCCGCTTTTTGCAGGAGCTCGGTCGGTGTTTTTTCTTTTAGGTCTTTGAGTTTCATTTCCCGCATCGAGTTTGGGGTCTTAACGTTGATATGGATATTGGTTTGGAAGGTCGTTCCGGACCCAGGAAGATGGGAGGGCCGGAAAAATCTGAAAGACGTCTAACTGTGTCCAGATTGCCGGTGAACGCGGGATGTTAAGCTACGCAGCGTCACCAAATCGAAGTGGATGGAAGATACGTTGTTTTGTCGGCGAGCGCAAGACGGGAATTCTGCCGGTTCTTTGGGCATTGTTGCGTTGCACCAAAAAAAGGCGGCCATCCTTTCGAACGCCGCCTATCTTAACGTCAGTTTTCAATTGGAAATCAGAACGGTTTCACAATCACCAAAATGACAACGATGATCATGATCACCGTCGGTATCTCATTGATCATCCGGAAATAGCGTGTGGACCGGGTATTCTGATCCGCGGCAAACGCCTTCACGCATTTGGACAGGTGCCCGTGAAACCCGGACATGATGAACACAAGGAGAAGCTTGGCGTGAAACCAGCCGTCACTCCAGGCATTCAATTCATAAGCTGTCCAAAGACCAAACACCCATGATGCAATCATGGCCGGTGTCATGATGGCTTTCAGCAGCCGCCTTTCCATCACCTTGAACGTTTCAGATTGGACGGAGCCAACCTCTGCGTCCACGTGGTAAACAAACAGCCGTGGCAGGTAGAGCAAACCCGCCATCCACGCGATGATGGAAATTACGTGAAGGGACTTCACCCAGAGATAAAGATCCATCGATTATCCCTGTTTCACCATCTCAACCATCCGCGCAACGTTGTCCGGATCCGCGTCCGGCGTCACACCGTGGCCGAGATTGAAGATAAACGGTCCTTTATCGAACGTCTTCAGGATGTGCTGAACACCGTCTTCCAATGCCTTGCCGCCGGCGACCAGGCGCATCGGATCCAGATTGCCCTGGATTGGAACCTGTTTCTGGATCTCCAATGCCAAATGGTCGGGCGCAGTCCAATCGAAGCCAACCGCATCCACACCCGTTCCTTTGATGTAGGCGTCCATACGAGCGGATGAGGCTTTCGGGAAACCGATAATCTTGGCATCCGGCCGGGCTGCTTTCACACCGTCGACAATCTTGCGCGTCGGTTCAATACTCCACCGCTGAAACCCGGCATCATCCAGAACACCAGCCCAGGTGTCAAAAATCTGAAGCGCATCAGCGCCTGCATCCAATTGGCGGATCAGATAGGCAATCGACGCAGTGATAAGCTCGTCGATAAATCGCTGCATCAAATCCGGATCTTTGTAAGCACCAACACGGGCAGCCACCTGATCCTGTGTCGTGTGACCGGCAACCGAATAACAGGCAACTGTCCAGGGAGCGCCACAGAAGCCGAGCAACGTCGTTTCTTCAGGCAGACCCGCTCTGAGGCGCGAAACCGTTTCTATGACCGGTTTGAGATGATCCTCGGCCTTGTCCTGTTCGAGACGGTCGATCAGTTCTGATGATAGAGGTTCCAGAACTGGTCCCCGTCCTTCTTCAAACCTCACTGGATATCCGATGGCGTCCGGCACGACGAAGATGTCCGAGAACAAAATACTCGCATCAAAGCCATAGCGGCGGATCGGTTGGAGAGTGACCTCGGTTGCGAGATCCGGGGAATAGCAGAAGTCGAGAAAGTTTTTCGCTTTGGCTCTGACTTCCCGATACTCAGGGAGATAACGGCCAGCTTGACGCATCATCCAAATGGGAGGTGGCCAGATCTTTTCTCCGGAGAGAACCCGCATTACGGCTCTGTCTTTGGACTTCATACGGTCGCGCCTTTCCCACATTTCAAATCTAATAAGATTCTATATTTGAATCTGTTTTTTATATTAGAGCGTGGATTACCGGGATCCTTTTTCATCCACAATCCGTCACTCCAATAACTGTTTAGGGAAAAATCCAGCAGCAAACACGCGTTAACTCCTCCCCAGGAGTCGATAACAAAATTTCGCGGGCAATTACAGCGATTTAGAAAAGTGTTTACCTTTCGTTAAGAATTTGGGCGTTGGTGGATAGCCTGTCGAAATGTCACAGGCCTCATGTTGATCCACAAAACCTCACAACCATTCCGGTTTCAGTTTCCCTGCGTTTAGACATTGTTAATAAAATCGGCGGAGCGGGCATAAATCCGTGCTAGGCAGAGAGCAATGACAGCAACTCCCAACTCATCAACACCCCTGGGGATGACACCGTGAATAATCCGAGACACTACTTTCATCTGCATCTTGTCTCGGACTCCACTGGCGAAACTCTTATGACGGTCGCGCGTGCCGCGACGGTTCAGTACGAAAATGTTCAGGAGATTGAGCATGTTTACCCGTTGGTGCGCTCCCACAAACAGCTCGACCGGGTGATTAGTGAAATTGAAAAAGCGCCTGGAATTGTCCTCTACACATTGGTGGACGAGGAAATTGCTCAGAGGCTGGAACAAAAATGCCGTGAATTGGGAACGCCCTTCGTCAATATTCTGGACCCGGTCTTCGCGGTCTTTCAGTCCTACTTGAATGTCACGCAAACCCACCGCATCGGTGGTCAGCATGAAATGGATGCCGAGTATTTCAGTCGGATGGAAGCGCTGAACTACACCATGATGCATGACGACGGGCAGATTTGGGACGATCTGGAGTCCGCTGATATCGTGTTGCTTGGGATTTCAAGAACCTCAAAAACACCGACATGCATTTATCTGGCGAACCGCGGCATCAAGGCGGCGAATGTGCCGCTGGTTCCGGACATTCCGCTCCCCGAAAGCGTCAAGTCCTTGAAGAACCCGATGGTGGTGGGATTGATCGCTTCCGCAGAACGGATCCAACAGATCCGCCGGAACAGAGTTTTATCATTAAATTCAGAGGGTTATAACGATCAGTATGTTGACCGGAAGGAGATTTCCCGGGAGATCAACATGACCCGGCGTCTGTGTTCGGAACACAATTGGCCGCTAATAGACGTGACGCGCCGGTCGATTGAAGAAACGGCTGCGGAAATTCTGACTTTGTTCAAAGATTACAAGACAGCACGTGAAAACGGAGTATCGGAGTAATCCGGACTTTTCATTTCAAGAGGATATCATGGCACTGGTTTTGGCAAGCGGCAGCAAGATCCGCGCTGAACTGATGAGAAATGCGGGTCTGACAATTGATGTCGATCCAGCAAGTGTGGACGAACGCGCCGTGGAGGCTCCGCTCCTGGAAGCCGGGTTCCCACCGGAAGATTTGGCCAGTGTTCTGGCGGAAGCAAAAGCAAACGACGTCAGTGCGCGCCGCTCGGGTGATCTTGTGATCGGTGCGGACCAGATCCTTGCGTTTGAAGGTGAGCGCCGGACCAAACCGGACGATATGGAAGCGGCCCGCCGGCAGTTGCTGTCATTTTCTGGAAAAACCCATGAACTCCTGTCGGCTGTCGTGATTTCCAAGGATGGTGAAGCGATTTGGCGCCATGTCTCAACGGCCCGCTTGACCATGCGGACCTTGTCGCCAGCATTTGTCGGCCACTATTTGGCTGAGGCGGGCGACGACGTTTTGTCGAGTGTCGGCGCCTATCAGCTGGAAGGGTTGGGTCTCCAACTCTTTGAAAAGATTGATGGTGACTATTTCACTATCCTCGGTTTGCCGATGCTGCCGCTATTGGCGCAGCTGCGGGAACTCGGAGTGATCGAGGCATGAGTGGAAGCATTAGAAAAGCCGCGATCACGGGTTATCCGGTCGATCAATCCCGGTCTCCGCTCGTGCATGGATATTGGCTCAGGAAACACGGTCTTGATGGAGAGTATGGCCGGCTGCCGGTCACACCGGAAACAGCAGATGCCTTTTACAAGGATTTTGCCGCCTCCGGATTGATCGGCGCGAACGTGACCGTACCGCACAAGGAGGTTGCCGCTGTAGCCTGCGCTCATCTGGATGATGCGGCCAAAGCCATGGGCGCTGCCAACACGCTTTGGTTGGATGAGAGCGGGGCTTTGTGTGGCGCAAACACCGACGGGCTTGGCTTTTTGGGAAATCTGGATCAATTGGCGCCCGGTTGGGATGCATCTGGCGGAACGGCTGTTGTTCTGGGTGCCGGCGGCGCGGCGCGGGCCATCATATGGGCTTTGCTCTCTCGTGGATTCACAGCGGTGCATATCGTTAATCGAACCTTCGAAAAAGCAAGGGCTCTTGAGGATCAATTTGGGTCTAAAACGAAGGCGCATGCTTGGGATAAGTTAGGGACACTTCTTGGAGAAGCGGATCTCCTGGTGAACACGACGGCGCTTGGCATGACGGGTAAAGCACCGTTGGAAATTGATCTTGATCCATTGCCTGTGTCCGCGCTTGTCACCGATATCGTCTACGCACCTCTGGAAACCGACCTCCTCAAACAAGCCAAAAAACGCGGCAACAAAACGGTTGATGGCCTGGGCATGCTGCTTCACCAGGCTGTGCCCGGATTTGAGCGCTGGTTTGGCGTCCGGCCCGAGGTCGATAAGGAATTGCGCGATCTGGTTTTGGCGGACCTCGGGGTGACACCGTGATCAAGCTTGGATTGACCGGTTCCATTGGCATGGGAAAATCGACCACCGCCAAGATGTTTGCCGAACTGGGCGTGCCCGTCCACGATTCAGACGCGACAGTGCACGCGCTCTATTCGGGCCGCGCGGCACCGCTCATCGAAGCGGCTTTTCCTGGAACCGTAGTTGACGGAACCGTCGATCGAACCCTGCTGTCCCCGCATGTGCTTGGAAAACCGGCAGCGATGAAGAGATTGGAAGCCATCGTACACCCCTTGGTGCGCGAAGAAGAACTGGCGTTTCTTGAAAAAGCTAAAGCCAACCGCCACCGGGTGGTGGTGCTGGACATTCCGCTGTTGTTTGAAACCGGTGGCGACAACCGGGTCGAGGGTGTCGTGGTCGTAACGGCGGATGCAGATGTTCAAAGAAAGCGTGTCCTAGCCCGGCCGGGGATGACCGAAGACCGATTCGAGGCGATCCTTTCAAAACAAATGCCTGATGCTGAAAAGCGCAAGCGCGCGCATTTTCTCATTGATACGGGGTTGGGAATGGACGCTGCACGCCGGTCGGTCGCCGCTGTGTTGAAAGCCTCGGCCGCAATAGGCTGACGGTATGCACTGCTTTTCCTGCTGAAGACCGGGGAAAACCTGACGCTGGTCTTGCGTCAGGGCCACCTGCTTGCGCAGATGGAACAGGCGGAAAACAGGCGGTACCATGCGGGAAATCTCATTCGATACGGAAACCACAGGTCTTAATCCGCGCGGCGGAGACCGTTTGGTCGAAATTGGCGGTGTGGAACTGATCAATCACGTTCCCACGGGAAACTCCTATCACGTCTATATCAATCCGCAGCGCGACATGCCGGAGGAAGCCTTTCGGGTTCACGGGCTGTCGGCAGAGTTTTTGTCCGACAAACCTCTCTTTGAGCAGGTCGCAGATGAATTTCTGGAATTTGTCGGCGATGCAACGCTTGTGATCCACAACGCGGCCTTTGACATGGGCTTCATCAATTTCGAGCTCGAGAAGGTTGGCCGGCGCACCATCCCGAACACGCAGGTGATCGATACGCTCGAAATCGCCCGCCGGAAGCACCCTACTGGCCCGAACTCGCTCGATGCGCTTTGCTCAAGGTACGGCATAGACAATTCCAAACGTGTCAAACACGGCGCGTTGCTCGATGCGGAGATCCTAGCCGAAGTCTATCTGGAGATGATCGGCGGCAAACAGCGCGCGCTGATCCTGGACCCGGATGAAGAAGATAGCCTTGGAGGGTCTGGAGACGCAGGATCAGAGCCTGGAGAACTCGGCTCCTTCAACGCTCGCCCCCGTTCGGTGCCTTTGTCGGCTCTTTTGAGAGACGACGAATTCACCGCTCACAAGGCCTTTGTGGACGGCATGGGCGATGGCGCGCTCTGGAAGAGATACGGCGGATGAGCCATTACTGTCGTGAATGGGAGCCGAAGTGGGGCAGCATCAAGAAGTTTGGTTGTATGGCGCGGGCGGGAACTCGATCTGCGCGCTGATTAATGG
Organism: Roseibium sp.; assembly: GCF_965276855.1. GTDB lineage: Bacteria > Pseudomonadota > Alphaproteobacteria > Rhizobiales > Stappiaceae > Roseibium. The sequence goes on along the minus strand of NZ_OZ255700.1, from coordinate 2,642,765 downwards.
TTCCGTTGGTTGGCTCATGTACCTCCGATACAACGGCGATATCGGATTTTGTTCTAGAAACCCCGATTACACCGGAGATCTCGATACTGAGATCGGATACACATTGGCCAACGGTCAACAAGATTGGTATCCGGCGTCATGGGCCGTTTCGCGTCAGCAAGTACTGGATGCACTCGACTATTTCCGTGCAAATGAAAAACCATCTCCGAATATCACTTGGTACAATGATTCCGGGGACGGCACATGCATTTGACGTATCCTTGATTTTGTAATAAAAACCCCGGCGCTGGGCCGGGGTTTATCATAATATAATCAAAGACTTCAGAGCATCGACGGTAGAACGCGATCCGGCGGGCGGTGCCCATCCATGAACGTCTTGATGTTGATGATGACTTTCTCGCCCATTTCGATCCGGCCTTCGATCGTGGCCGAGCCCATGTGCGGCAAGAGGACTACGTTATCGAGCTTGATGAGCTTCGGATTGACCGCAGGTTCGTGTTCGAACACATCGAGGCCTGCACCCGCCAGCTCGCCTGCTTCCAGCATCCGGATCAGGGCGTTTTCATCGATCACCTCACCACGTGCCGTGTTCACCACATAAGCGTCTTTTTTCAAAAGCTTTAGGCGACGGGCGGAGAGCAAGTGGAACGTGCCGGGTGTGTGCGGGCAGTGAACCGAAACGACATCCATGCGCGCCAACATCTGATCGAGGCTCTCCCAGTAGGTTGCCTCAAGCTCTTCCTCAACAGCTGCCGGAACACGGCGGCGGTTGTGATAATGGATGGACATGCCGAAGGCCTTGGCGCGGCGGGCAACAGCCTGACCGATCCGGCCCATGCCGATGATTCCAAGGCGTTTGCCCCAGATCCGGTGGCCCAGCATCCAGGTTGGCGACCAACCGGCCCAGTCGCCGCTTTCCAGCGCGTGAATCCCGGCTGACAGACGGCGCGGCACGGCGAGCATCAACGCCATCGTCATGTCGGCCGTATCTTCGGTCAGAACACCCGGCGTGTTGGTGACATTGATGCCGCGGTTGTTGGCCGTGACCACGTCGATGTTGTCGACACCATTACCGAAGTTGGCGATCAGTTTGAGGTTTTCGCCGGCCTGGGACAGGACGGAGGAGTCGATCCGGTCGGTGACCGTCGGCACCAAAACATCGGCGGTCCGCACGGCTTCCACAAGTTCTGCCTGGCTAAAGGGCCTGTCACTTTCATTGAGGCGCGTTTCAAACAATTCGCGCATCCGGGTTTCGACCACATCCGGAAGTTTCCGGGTCACAACGACGACAGGCTTCTTTTTCGCCATACTAACTGCCTTTCGGGCTTCGTTGAGGAATCCTTAACCCCAACGGATTCACCTTGACGCTACGCGGAGCGCAAGCGGATGACACCACTCCCTTTTCCTTACCAGATGATCCGTCAGAAACAAGGGATTGGGTGCATTCCTCAGCCAAACAGATAAGCTGATTCCGGCCTACTGGTTTTCGCGTCCACTTTTCTGTAGTGGTGTGCCTTAAACAACCGTTCGATAACAATTGGACTTACCGACAATATGGCCCGTTCGATCGCGATTGCGTTTTTCCTGCTTACTCTCGGGGTGATGACCGGTGGCACGTCAGTGGCGCCGCCTGCCTTTGCTCAAGGCACAACCACAGGCGCAACCGGATTGCCCGTTCCCCGCTTTGTCAGTTTGAAGTCTGACCGGGTGAATGTCCGCCTCGGCCCGTCCCGGGAACATGACATCGCGTGGACTTTCGTTCAGTCCGGTCTGCCGGTGGAAATCATTCAGGAATTTGAAAACTGGCGGCGCATCCGCGACTGGGAAGGCAAACAGGGCTGGGTGTTCCACTCTTTGCTTTCCGGACGACGGACGGCTCTCGTGACACCATGGGAGAAGGACAACCGGACACCGCTGCGTGCCCGCTCACAGTCTGATGCAGACATCGTTGCCGAACTGGAACCGTTTGTTCTGGCCGCTGTCGGAGAATGTGCCGGAGGCTGGTGCCGCGTGAGCGGTGAAGAGTTCAACGGCTGGCTCGATCAAACCCGCCTGTTTGGTGTTTATCCGGATGAACTTATCGAGGATTAAGTCAGCGTCAATCTGGTAAGAAAAAAGGCGGCCAATCGGCCGCCTTTTGTTGTTTTGGATGGAGCGCGAATCAGTCAGCGCGGCTTTCCTGAACTTTCAGCTCGTCCAGACGCGGCATTGACATGATGTTGTAGCCGCTGTCGACGAAGTGGACTTCACCGGTTACACCCCCGGAAAGATCCGACAGAAGGTAGAGACCTGTGCCGCCGATTTCGTCGAGAGACACAGTCCGCTGCAGCGGAGAATTGCGCTTCTGGAAATTGAACATCAGGCGGGCATCGGACACACCAGAGCCTGCCAGGGTCCGGACAGGACCGGCAGAAATGGCATTGACGCGGATGTTCTGAGGTCCGTAGTCGGCCGCAAGGTAGCGAACGGAAGATTCCAAAGCAGCCTTGGCTACGCCCATAACGTTGTAGTTCGGCATCACCTTTGTAGCACCGCCATAGGTCAGGGTAACGATGGACCCGCCATCTGGCATCAAGTCTGCTGCGCGTTTCGTGATCTCGGTGAAGGAGAAGCAGGAGATCACCATGGTCCGGGAGAAATTGTCCCGGGTGGTGTCAGCGTATTTGCCCTTTAGTTCGTTCTTGTCGGAAAAGCCGATCGCGTGGACCAGGAAGTCTATGGAACCCCATTCTTCCTTAAGCTTGGCAAAGACGGCGTCCACGCTGTCGATGTCTTCCACATCGCACGGAAGCATCAATGTGGAGCCAACGCTTTCAGCAAGCGGTTTTGTGCGCCGGCCAAAAGCTTCACCCTGATAGGTGAACGCGAGCTCTGCGCCATGTTCAGCCAATGTCTTGGCTATACCCCAGGCAATGGAGTGATCGTTGGCAACGCCCATGATCAGGCCGCGTTTGCCCTTCATCAAATCAGACATGTACCGCTCCTCAGCCGTGGTAGCGCGACATCGCGAGCGATGCGTTGGTGCCGCCGAAGCCGAAGCTGTTGGACAGGACCGTATCGAGACCGGCATTGTCGACGCGGGTCGTCACGATTTCTTCCGGCTTCAGAGCCGGGTCGAGTTCGTTGACGTTGGCGGATGCCGTGATGAAATCGTTCTGCATCATGAGCAGGCAGTAAATCGCTTCCTGAACACCGGTCGCGCCAAGACTGTGGCCGGTCAGGGACTTGGTCGAAGAAACCGGCGGTTGATTTTCACCGAACACGCGGCGGATTGCCTCGATCTCACCGACATCACCGACCGGTGTCGAGGTGCCGTGAGAGTTGATATAGTCAACCTTGCGGTCGCCCAGCGTGCTCGTTGCGATCCGCATGCAGCGCTCACCGCCCTCACCAGACGGAGCCACCATGTCGTAACCGTCGGAGTTGGCTGCGTAACCAGTGACTTCTGCGTAGATTTTCGCGCCGCGGGCCTTGGCGTGTTCCAGTTCTTCCAGAACGACAACACCACCGCCGCCAGCGATGACAAAGCCGTCGCGGGTCGCGTCATAGGCGCGCGATGCCGTTTCCGGTGTGTCATTGTACTTGGAGGACATGGCACCCATGGCGTCGAAGAGGCAGGACAGGGTCCAGTCGAGTTCCTCGCCGCCACCTGCAAACATCACGTCCTGCTTGCCGAACTGGATCTGCTCCGTTGCAGCACCGATGCAGTGCGCGGACGTCGAACAGGCCGAGGTGATGGAATAGTTGATGCCCTTGATCTTGAATGGCGTCGCAAGGCAGGCGGAGTTGGTTGAGCTCATGCCTCGCGTCACCATGAACGGGCCCATGCGCTTCGGTGAACCTTTTTCGATGACAATCTTGTGCGCCTGGAAAAGGTTCTTCGTGGACGGACCGCCGGAGCCCATGATCAGGCCTGTGCGTTCGTTGGAAACATCACTGTCTTCCAACCCGCTGTCTGCAATTGCCTGCTGCATGGATATGTAATTGTAAGCCGCTCCATCGCCCATGAACCGCAGCTGGCGCTTGTCGATCAGCTCGGGAATGTCGACGTTCGGCATGCCGTGGACCTGGCTGCGAAAGCCATGCTCTGCATAGTCGGGGGCGAAGCTGATCCCGGATTTTCCTTCCCGGAGGCTTGCCAGAACTTCTTGTGCATTGGAACCGATGGATGACACGATTCCGATCCCGGTGACGACAACGCGTCTCATTGCGGTCTCCTAACGTTTCGATGGGCTTTATTTCGACTCTTCGGTCCGGCCCTTAGAATGGATGAACCGGCGCGTCCCTTTTAAGGAGCGCCGGCTTGAACTTTTCTGGCTCCGCAGAACCGGAGTTTAGGCGGTGGACAGGCCCACGCGCAGATCCTTTGCCTTGTAGATTTGCTCGCCGTCAGCTTTCAGCCAGCCGTCGGCAATGCCCAGGACCAACCGGCCTTTCATGACGCGTTTGAAATCAACGCCATATTCCACGAGCTTTGTTTCCGGTGTGACCATGCCCTTGAACTTGATTTCACCGGTGGAGAGCGCCATGCCTTTGCCCGGCAATCCCTGCCAACCCAGATGAAAACCAGTCAGCTGCCACAGGGCGTCGAGGCCCAGGCAACCCGGCATGATCGGATTGCCTTGGAAGTGGCACGGAAAGAACCACAGATCCGGCTTGATATCGAATTCCGCCCGGACGTAGCCCTTGTCATATTCGCCGCCGGTTTCGGAAATCTCCGTAATCCGGTCGAACATCAACATCGGGGGGAGAGGCAATTGTGCATTGCCGGGGTCAAACAGCTCGCCGCGGCCGCAGGCGAGAAGAGCTTCGTAGTCGTAGCTGGAGCGGCGCTCGGTCATTCACTTTCCGTCTTTTTGGCCAAGACTCTTTTAGGAGAGAGCCTTGTTATGGGTTTGTTTTCGTTTCGATTGTGGCGCCTTCCTAACACAGGGGAACCATGACCGAAAGATGTCGTACGCGTGAAGTTTGCCCCTTTTTCTGCGGTTTTTCGAACTTATTGAATGCTGCGCTGCACGAATTTTATAGGAGGCGGAGAAAGTAGCTCTGCGTTAAAAACTTGCATATAAGGGGCAAGAAATGGCAGATATAGGCCAGTGATTGGGTTTTTGGCCCACCTGGAACAGCTTGATGGCGCGGATTTGATGCGCTGTGAAACGGCAAGAAAGACTTGGACCGGATCTGAATGGCAATAGAGATGGTGACTGAAACAGCCGGGAAAGACGTGACCGATATGCTGCGGGACGCTGGCCTTCGGCCGACCCGCCAACGTGTCTCCCTGGCCGAGCTTCTATATTCCAAGGGCGACCGGCACCTGTCTGCTGAACTCCTGCACGAAGAAGCTGTTGCTGCCGACGTCCCGGTGTCCCTGGCAACGGTTTACAACACGCTGCACCAGTTCACCGAAGCTGGCCTTCTGCGAGAAGTCGCGATCGAAGGCAACAAAACCTACTTCGACACCAAGGTCTCCGATCACCATCACTTCTTCATCGAAGGCGAGAACAAGGTGATCGACATCCCAGGTGAAGGTGTCGGCATCGGCGAACTCCCTGCCATCCCTGAAGGGATGGAAGTTGTTCACGTGGATGTTGTCGTGCGCTTACGGAAAAAGTCCTAAACCATCCAGTGTTCAAAGTTCAGCGACGAAGTAGTCAGCAATCCCTTCGATCTTAGGCAGCGACTTTTCGCCGTTTGGCTGAAACCCGACTTTCATCAAAAGAGCGGAAGACCGCGCGTTTTCCGGATGCGTGATTGCGCAGAGCTGCGCCAAACCGAGCTCAGAGCGGGCAAACTCGACAACGGCCTCAGCGGCTTCAAGCGCATAGCCCTTGCCTCGATGGTCTTTGTGGAAGGCATAGCCAAGGTCGGGCATCTCCAGCCCATCCCGCACAACAAGGCCGCACAGACCAACCGGTGCATGGCTATCTTTCTCTTCGACGATCCAAAGCCCGACACCTTCGTTTTCATCAAAACCCGGTAGCACTTTCTCGTCGATGTAAGCGCGCGCGGCGTCCAAATCCGTGATGCCGCGGTCAGCGATGAAACGAATGTAGTCCGGGTCATTCATCAGCGATTGATAAAAGGCGGCGTCAGAAAGTTCCGGCAATCGAAAACGAAGTCGTCGGCTTTGCGGCATGTCATCTGGTTTCAGCATGAACTGGCCTTTTCGCGCTCGATGATGGCTTTGGTCCGCACCGCGATGTCCGGCACGGCGTCGAACTTTTCTTTTTCAGGGCTTTTGCAAAGATCATAGATCACGCAGCGCTTGCACCCTGGCTTGCGCGCCTTGCAGATATACCGTCCATGAAGGATCAGCCAGTGGTGGGCGTGGAGTGAGAACTCCTTCGGCACCGCCTTTTCCATCGACTTCTCGACATCAAGCGGGGTCTTGCCTGGGGCTATGCCGATCCGGTTCCCGAGCCGGAACAAATGCGTGTCGACCGCGATGGTCGGATGGCCGAAAAAGATATTGAGCACAACATTGGCCGTTTTCCGGCCAACACCCGGGAGTTTTTCCAAAGCTTCCCGATCTTCCGGAACGTCTCCGCCGTGATCGCGGATCAGCTGTTCCGACATCAAGATGACGTTTTTGGCCTTTGTCTTGAAAAGGCCGATGGTGCGGATTTCCTCGCGAACCTTGTCTTCGCCCAGCGCAACCATCTTTTCCGGCGTATCCGCGATCTGAAACAGATGTTTTGTCGCCCGGTTGACGCCGACATCCGTGGCCTGGGCCGACAAAAGAACCGCGACCAGCAACGTATAGGCGTTGATGTAGTCGAGTTCTCCTTCCGGCTCCGGATTGTCTGCGTGGAACCGCTGAAAAATCTCGTAGGTCTCCGCTTTTGTATATCGAGACCGCTTCAGGACTTTGCCTGGATTATCGACCGACGGAGCCTTCTTTCGGACCTGCGCCGATTTGACAGATCGTTTTGCCGGTTTGGCGGTGGCTGGGCTCTTTGCTTGCGTCATCTTCTCTCTATAATCCTCTCCCATGAGCGGGAACAATTCAGATCAGAGCCGTTTTGACAATACGGAAAGCGAAGACCGGCCGTTTTTTACAGCTGTTCTGACGCCGTACCGGTCGCTTGGTCCGAACGGGTTCCTGATCCTCATGCTCTGTTTGGGCCTTATCAGTTTTGTTGCCGGTGCTGTGTTCTGGAGCATTGGCGCCTGGCCGGTGTTTGGGTTTTTTGGCCTCGACATGGCTTTGATCTGGCTGGCGTTCCGGTTGAATTACGCCTCCGCGCGGCAGTTTGAAGAAGTCCGCCTATCCCGTCATGAAATCCTTGTCCGCAAGGTTGGCCCGGGCAAACGGAACCTTGAATACCGGTTTAATCCCATGTGGGTGCGGTTGTCCGTCGACAAGATTGAAGACGAGGGTGTGACAAAGATCTCGCTCACGAGCCGCGGGGAAACCGTGGACCTCGGTAATTTCCTGAACCCGGAAGATCGCACCAGTTTTGCCGGTGCCATGACAAATGCTCTTGCCACAGCAAAAGCAGGCGCTGTCTGAATAATGTTCACACCTGTTTGGCTTGTGAAGTCGGCTGAACCCGCGCTGTTGCCAGAAGAACAATCATGGAAACAAGCGACGCGGCGGCGGCAACGTATAAGACCATCTGGAAGCTGGTGGCACTTGCGATGAAACCCATGGAGACGCTGCCAATGAACCCGCCAAAAAACAGGCTGTTCATGTAGACGGCCGTCGCCCGGCCAGGACGGTCTGGTGCAAAGCTCTGGACAAAAGTGATCGCAAGACCTGCGAAGAGACCATAGTAAGTCCCCTCCAGAGCGGCAATGGCGAGCACCTGCCAGACACTGGTCGCATAGGAAAACAGGATCATGCTGAGTGCGGCCAGGAGCGCGGCCAGAAACAATACGGGTCTGGTGCCGATCCGTTGTGCCAGGCGGACAGAGCCGAAAATGACAAACACTTCTATCAAGCACTTCACCGAGAACGCCAATCCAGGAGTTGATCCGGGCAGACCAGTGTCCTGAATGAAATAAAGTGGCATCGCTGCCATGAACAGGGAATTGGTGATGACGAATCCGAGACAAATGGTCGAGGCGATTAAAAGCCCCCAGTTCATAGGCTCTTTGCGGGTGTTGTTCTCCGGCCTTGGCGGTGCCTTGAACTCAGCCGGAACAACAAAGTTCCAGAGAAGCAGGTAGCAGACGCCCAAAACAAAGGAGGCGGTGAAAGCTGTTGAAAATCCGAATATGGCAGACAGGCTGAAGGCGGCTGCCGGCCCAATCATCCAGGCAAGCGAGACCGCCATACGCAACCAAGAATTGATTTTGGCAATGTCCAGATTGTTTTGTTCCGCATGCAGGCGGCCGAAAGTAAAGATCGTCCCGGAGCCCATGTTGGCCAGGCTCATCAGCGGTGCGACAGCACCCAAAAGCACATAGAAGTCGGCGGTTTGTGTCAGGATCGCTGTCAGCAGCAAATAGGCGCTGACCGAGATCAACAGCAGCTTGCGCACGGCCATTCCGTGATCAAGACGTTCGCCGGACCACCGGTTGGCGAGCATAGTCAAGGGAAGCACCAGCCCGGTATAAAGGCCGATCTGCCAGGGCTCCTGGCCTAGGCCTTCCACAATGAACAGCCCCATCATCGGGATGAGCGAAGAGACACACATGCTGTTGGTCAGAAGCAACGCAAAAATCAGCGCGGTCTGACGCGGCAAAGGTTTGAAAGCAAACACAAGAGCGCCTTTTGAAAACAAGGCAGTTGGGAAAGGGACTTAGGTCAAGCCTTGGCACCCTAACCCAGGTACCTTTTGGTGTCATCTTCTTTAGATAAACCTATTCCGGAAAAACGCTCTCAGGTTGTAGAACGAAAGGGGGTCAGGACCCGGCAGATTTTGCCCAGTCGTCAGGTGCCCTGTGCATATCGGAAAACGAGGTCGGCCGGTCCGTTGCCGTTTTTTGAAGGGTTCCGCAAGGTTCTCATCTGTGCAGATGCGCTTGAGAGAGCAACATGGCCATGATGGACAACTTGGCGGGCCAGCAGCAACAGCTCGCGTTGGATGAAAAACCGGAGCGGACGCTTCCGCCCACCTATGCAAGTTACGACTGGATTAGCGAAGGTCTAGCGGAACGGTCGGGCGAAAACGCGGTCATCTACACCTATTGGGATCAGCCGTTTGGCTGCAAGGTCCAGCGCCAGAACCGCGAACCGGAGGATTTCCTGCCGAACTGGCCGTTTCTCGATGCCCCGGATTATGGCCGGAAAGCGAAGGAAAAAAGCGTCCTCTCCCATCATCCCAAGACCCTTGGAACCGGGATTGCGGCCGGACCGGGCGTGGACAAGGCGTTTCAGGACTACATAGCGACATTGCCGCTGAGCCTGACAAAGCTCGCCGCGCCGTTCGGGGCCCAGCAATGGCTGCTCTTGGATCTTTTCCGCCGTGCGCCGGGCCTGTGGCGCAAGGTCCATCAGCAAACCGGGCTGGGACGGCTTGGAACGTTATCCCTGACGCTCGAGCTCTTTTGCGCCGCAGGCCGCACGCGCCCGCAGCAGCGCCAGCAACTCGCAACAGCCCTTGATGAGACAACGCGTGAAGTCGTACTCACCCGCTATCTTGGCCAAACGCCGGAACCGTCTCTTCTTGCGCTTCTGGAACAAGTTCCGCCCGGTTCCGGCATTCTGGAACACCGTGCCCTTAAGGCGGCGTTCAACCAGAAAAGCGACACCCTGGACTTGAAAGATCTTGTTCGGATGAAGGACGAGATGACGGACAGGATCCTGAAACAAACCGATTGGCCGGACACGCTGCAGATCCGCGCGCTTCTGGACCAGGGTCTCTCATTCGCCCGCATTCTGCATATCGTCCAGTCGGGTTTAAGGAACCTGACCGAGGCTGAGTGTGCCGGTGCCTTGAAGGCGTTAAAACTGATTACCTCGCCCCAGAAACTGCAATGGTGGCTGGCGCACTGGACAATGCTGGCGGGCCGAAGCCGGGAGGTTCCTCCGCCGCCCATTCCGGCAACCTCCCTGTTGTCTCCACTACAGACATGTTCCGCGATCGAGGAGGAAAACCGCCGCATGCGCAACGGCATCGCGCGGTATGTTCCGGACGTTCTGGCGGGAGATCTTTATTTCTATCACTGGGACGGCCACCCGGCGGCCACCCTCTGCCTTGCCGTTTCTGGAAATGGCGACTGGACCTTACTTGAGGCGCTGGGCGAAGACGGTGTCCCGATCCACGAGGAGGCTTTGGCGGAGATTATGTCGGCGGTTCAGGCGGGATAGGACGCCTGTTGCATTTGATCGGTCTCTGATATTTCCGCCATGCCCATCGGATCAGCCACCGTCCGTGTCCGTTTTTTCAGTGGTCATCCCCGCCCCCGAGCGAGGATCCACTCGCTTTTCCACCTGCCGCAGATTTTGAGTGCAATTAAAGGGCGCTCTGCAAACGAGTGGATCCCCGGTCTTCGCTGCGCTGCGCCGGGGATGACATCCGCGTGTATTGCAACTATGTGCTCAATCTTACTTTTTGGAGGTTCCCAGAAAATCTTGAGCAACCCGGATCAACAAGTTCCTCAATCAACGACAACCGAACACCGCGTGAGCATCCAGTCTTTGGACAGCTTTCGGGCATCCAGAGCCTGTTTGAGCCGGTTGCTGATGAAGAAGTTTGTAATGATCTTCCATTCAAACCAGAGATCTGGACCCTGCAAGGCAGCTTCTGAAAATTTAAGTTCAAGGTTCTTTGGGAGACGCGGGACCTGCCATTCACCGTGACCAATGTCTTTCGCGCCTAGCGATTTTTCCGGCAAAAATGTATCTTTTTTACTCGCGACATTCAGATAGAAATAGTTCCCGGGCATGGGCGAGACTCGGTCCGAGCGCCAAAGACGGGTAGGATAGAGTGCGCCCTCTCCGAGGTCGAACTGGCCGACAACTTCCGCACTCTCTTCGGAGAGGAAAGTGAACCCGCTGGAGAAAATCTGTGGCACGGATTGTTTGTCTGCAGCCGGATAGTTATCCGGCCGGGGATAATTGTCCTTCGGAAACTGGTCTTTCGAGAGTTGCCAGCCAATTTTGCTTTGCCCGATGGCTTTGAGGATCTCTTCTACACGTCTTTTGTCACCCTCGAACAACTCTGCGGGCTGCCAGCCACGCGAGTTTGCATCGGCTGCATGCCCCTCAACCATCCAGATGCAGTTGTCGGCTTCGCTCTGTTTCGTCATGGTCCTGTCCGGTGCTTGTCTTGAAAACACATCGCAATCGCTTTGGTTGATTTCACTTTCTTAAATCTACCGGGGATATAAATGTAAAGGCTGGGCGTCGCCACCTCATCTGCCGTCATGCCCGGACTTGATTCATTCCTGATTGGTTTAGGATTCCGGTATTTACGCAGGTTGCTGCGTCTTTCCTTCTCCCCCCTTGAGGGGGAGATGTCCGCAACTGCGGATAGAGGGGGGTGACCGCTTCCGCCAAACAACAAACACTATGAAATTTGATGGGCTCATACCCCCTTTGTCTCCTGACGGAGACATCTCCCCCTCAAGGGGGGAGACGGGCGAAAGATGTAAGGTATTGCCAAAAAGGATTTTGTTCGGCTTTAACGAACATTAGTGGATCAAGTTCGGGTATCAGGAAAGTGGAGATGGGGGTTTCAAATCCCGAGTATTGAAGGTTGCTGCAGGCACTTTGATACTTACCCCTCTTTGCCCTGCATTCCCTTTAGCTTGTAGAGCGCTTCCAAAGCCTCCCGAGGCGTCATGTCGTCGGGATCAAAATCGCCGAGTGCTTCGTGGATTGGATCTGCCTCTTGCGTGGTGGCCGGGGCGCTGGGCGGTGGGGCGAGGGTTGCAAAGAGCGGCAATTCGTCGATCAGGTTCTGTGAAGGTGCGTTGCGGTCCTGTTCTTCCAGCTGCGAGAGAACCTGCTTGGAGCGCTCAACCACCGTTGCCGGAAGACCGGCGAGCTTGGCGACCTGAATGCCGTAGGATCGGTCGGCGGCACCTGGCACGATCTCGTGCAGGAAAATCACCTCGCCGTTCCATTCCTTCACCGATACTGTCGCGTTTGAGAGCCGCTCCAGTTTGGCCGAAAGCGCGGTGAGTTCGTGATAGTGGGTCGCGAACAACGCCCGGGATTTGTTGACCTCATGCAGGTGCTCGATGGTCGCCCAGGCGATGGAAAGCCCGTCGAAGGTCGCCGTGCCTCGGCCGATCTCATCCAGAATGACCAGCGAGCGGTCGCCCGCCTGATTAAGGATCGCGGCGGTCTCCACCATCTCGACCATGAAGGTCGACCGCCCGCGTGCCAGATCATCGGCCGCGCCGACGCGGGAAAACAGCCGGTCGACAATGCCGGTATGCGCAGAGGCTGCCGGAACGAAGGAGCCCATCTGGGCGAGGACGGCGATCAGCGCGTTCTGGCGCAGGAAGGTTGATTTACCGGCCATGTTCGGACCGGTGATCAGCCAGATATGGCCGATGTCGTCATCTGCTTCTGGGCCGAGATTGGCATCATTGGCAACGAAACTTTCCCCGCCGGCTTTTTTGAGCGCCAGTTCAACGACGGGATGTCGGGCGGCTTTTATGTCAAAGGCCCGGCTGTCATCGACAAGAGGACGGGCATAGTTTTCATCCTGGGCGAGTTTGGCCAGGGCAGCGGAGACATCCAGAATGCTGAGGCCCTGCGCGGCGGCCTTGATCGCATCGCCGGCATCGATGATAGCCTGGGATAGGCGGTCGAAGATCTCCAGTTCGATGGCAAGCGACCGTTCCCCGGCGCTGGCGATCTTGGATTCTAGATCCGCCAGCTCCGTTGTGGTGAAGCGCATGGCACCCGCCATGGTCTGCCGGTGAATGAAGCGGCCGGGATCTGCCGTCAGCTTCTCGGTTTGTGCTGTTGGCGCCTCGATGAACCAGCCGAGCACGTTGTTGTGTTTGATCTTTAAAGAGCGCAGGCCAAGCTCTTCCGCATAATCGGCCTGCAGTTTGGCGATCACCTTGCGGCTTTCATCGCGCAGCGCCCGCAACTCATCGAGGTCAGCGTTGTAGCCGGTCGCAACGAAGTTGCCGTCGCGTTTCAAAAGCGGTGGCTCTTCCTTGATGGCTGCCACCAGCTCAGCTCCCAGCTCGTGCGGCGCTTGATCGAGGCTCGAGCGCGCCGCTGCGATTTCTGCCGGGATCTCAGATGGTGTCGTGCCGGTCTGATCCAGTACAGCGCGGGCTGCGGCCAACCCTTGCGCGATTGACAGGATATCGCGCGGGCCTCCGCGATTCAGCGCAATCCGGGACAAGGCGCGGGCCATATCCGGCGCGCCTTTTAAGGTCTGGCGCAGGCCCTCGCGCATGATTTCGTTGTTGAGAAAGAATGCCACCGCATCATGGCGCCGCTGAATGGCATCCACATTGATCAGTGGTCCGGCCAAGCGGCTCGCCAAAAGGCGGGACCCACCGCCAGTGACGGTCCGATCGATGGTGGACAGCAGCGATCCCTGCTTTTCACCAGACAGTGTGCGGGAGAGTTCGAGGTTGGCACGGGTTGCCGGGTCGATGAGCATCCGTCCCGCACCGGCCTCGCGCACCGGTGGATCGAGCGGCGGCCGTTCACCGAGCTGTGTTTTTTCGATGTAGGAGAGAATGCCCGCAGCCGCTGAAAGTTCGGCCCGGCTGAAGGTGCCGAAGCCGTCGAGGGTTTTGACGCCAAAATAATGCGCCAGACGGTCGGCGGCCGTCGATCCGTCGAAAAAAGCCCGCGGCACAGGCGACAGCGCGCCGCCCGAGAGCTCGGCAAGCTGGCGAACGTCTTGTTCCTGCAGGAGGTTGTCCGCAAGGATTAACTCCCGCGGGGCAACTTGTGCAAGATCGGCGGCTAAGCGTTGGTGATCGGTTTCTGAGACCTGAAACGACCCGGTCGACATGTCGATCCAGGCAAGACCATAGACCGCATCGCCCGCGAGCGATCCGCCTTTCAAGCGTGTCATCGCCATCAGGTAATTGTTGGTCCCGGCATCGAGAAGCCGTTCTTCCGTCAGCGTGCCGGGTGTCACCAGACGCACCACATCGCGCCGGACGACGGATTTCGAGCCGCGTTTTTTGGCTTCCGCCGGATCTTCGGTCTGTTCGCATACGGAGACGCGATGGCCCAGCGCGATCAGCTTTTGCAAATAATCATCGGCGGCATGGACCGGAACGCCGCACATCGGGATATCTTCGCCCTGATGCTTGCCGCGTTTGGTCAGCGTGATGCCCAATGCCCGCGATGCGACTTCAGCATCTTCAAAAAAAAGCTCATAAAAATCGCCCATCCGATAGAATAAAAGACTATCCGGGTTGGCGGTTTTGATCTCGATGAACTGGGCCATCATCGGCGTGACTTTGGTGTCCGCCGGAGCCGGTTTTTGCGCGGTCGTCTGGGTCATCCCCGATACCTAAAACAACGCGCTTTGAAGGGAAAGCTCTGCAAGCGCGGAACCGCGTCATTGGCCGCCGGCAAGAGATGTTTGTTGTGAATAGGCGCTTGGGCGTACCGTTCACACGGCCGTCAGCCTTGATCCGCATAAGGGATTAGATCCTCTGGGTTGAGGCATCAATACTCCGGCGATAAGGTCATACCCCGCCTCTGATAAGCGCGCCGATAATTTAAGGAAACGCCTGCAAAATGTCCGCCGACAAGACTTCCTCCAAAACATCCGTCAGTTTCACAGATCAGGAAGCCCTGCAGTTTCACCAGCAAGGCCGACCCGGCAAACTCGAAATCACTCCGACCAAGCCGATGGCGACCCAGCGTGATTTGTCGCTCGCCTACTCGCCGGGCGTGGCGGTTCCCGTGCGGGCGATCGCGGAGGATCCGAGCCGAGCCTACGACTACACCACCAAGGGCAATCTGGTCGCGGTGATCTCCAACGGGTCCGCAATTCTGGGCCTTGGAAATCTTGGCGCGCTGGCGTCCAAGCCGGTGATGGAGGGCAAGTCGGTTCTGTTCAAGCGGTTCGCCGATGTTGACTCGATCGATCTGGAGCTGGACACGCAGGATGTCGATGAGTTCATCAATTCCGTGCGCTACATGGGTCCCTCTTTTGGCGGCATCAATCTGGAAGACATCAAGGCACCGGACTGTTTCATCATCGAGCAGCGCCTGCGTGAACTCATGGACATTCCGGTTTTCCATGACGACCAGCACGGCACGGCCATCATCGCCGCCGCCGGCCTAATCAACGCGCTTCACCTTACCGGCCGGGACATGAAGGACACGAAAGTCGTCTGTAATGGTGCAGGTGCGGCCGGTATCGCCTGTATCGAGTTGATCAAGGCGATGGGCATTCCGAATGAGAATGTGACGCTCTGCGATACAAAGGGTGTGATCTACAAGGGCCGGGAAGAGGGCATGAATCAATGGAAGTCGGCTCATGCGGTCGATACCAAGGCCCGTTCGCTGTACGACGCCCTCAAAGGCGCGGATGTGTTCTTCGGCGTGTCGGTGAAAGGCGCGCTGACGCCAGACATGTTGCGCGTGATGGCGCCGAACCCGATCATCTTTGCCATGGCCAATCCGGATCCGGAAATCACACCGGAGGAAGCGGCAGAAGTGCGCGATGATGCGATTGTTGCGACGGGCCGGTCCGATTATCCAAACCAGGTGAACAACGTCCTTGGCTTTCCGTACATCTTCCGGGGCGCGCTGGATGTTCAGGCGATCACGATCAACGACGACATGAAGGTCGCCTGCGCCAACGCGCTTGCCGAGCTTGCGCGCGAGGAAGTGCCGGATGAAGTCGCAGCCGCCTATCGCGGCAACCGACCGAAGTTCGGGCCGGAATACATCATTCCAGTTCCGTTTGATCCGCGCCTTATTCACGCAATTCCGCCAGCTGTCGCCCAGGCGGCAATGGATTCAGGTGTTGCCCGGCGGCCGATCGTCGATATGGAAGCCTACAAGCATCAGCTTTCGGCGCGCCGTGACCCGGTTGCCGGCACCCTGCAGCGGATTTTCTCCAAGGTGCGCCAGCAACCAAAACGGGTCGTGTTTGCCGAAGGTGAGGAGGAGCCGACCATCCGGGCGGCCACAAGTTTCGTCAGTCAGGGTCTCGGAGAAGCCATTCTCATTGGCCGGGAAGACGAAATCCAGTCCATGGCTGAGCGCGCCGGGATCGATATCAACCGTCCAGGCATCAGCATTCAAAATGCGCGGCTGTCTGATCGAAACGCTGATTATGCGCAATACCTTTATGGCCGGATGCAGCGGCGCGGATACTTGCTGCGTGACTGCCAGCGCATGGTCAACAACGACCGGAATTATTGGGGCGCGATCATGGTGGCACGGGGTGACGCCGACGCCATGGTGACCGGTCTGACGCGGAACTACTCCGTGGCGCTCGACACGGTCCGGGCAACCATTGATCCAAAGCCGGGTCACCGCGTCATCGGGGTGTCTTTGGCGCTTGCCCGAGGACGGACCGTTCTGGTGGCCGATACGGCTGTGATCGACATGCCGAATTCCGAAGAACTGGCGGATATCGCTGAAGAAGCAGCGCACGTTGCCCGCAAGCTCGGCTATGAGCCGCGTGTTGCCATGCTTGCCTATTCCACGTTTGGTCACCCGCGTGGTGAACGGTCCGAAAAGGTCATCGAGGCCGTCAAGATCCTCGACCGGCGCCGGGTCGACTTTGAATATGACGGCGAAATGGCCGCCGACGTTGCGCTCGATATGGACCGTATGGCCGCTTATCCGTTCTGCCGCTTGTCCGGACCGGCGAATGTTCTCGTGATGCCAGCTTTCCACTCTGCCTCCATCTCGACAAAGATGCTGCAGGAGCTTGGAGGCGCAACGGTGATCGGCCCGCTTCTGGTCGGGTTTGACAAGTCGATCCAGATTGTTCCGCTTGGCGCCAAGGACAGCGACATCGTCAACATGGCCGCCATCGCAGCATTCAATGTGACGTAGAACGGGTCATTACCCGAGCAACAAAAAACCCGCATTGGTTAGGCCGATGCGGGTTTTTGTCGTTTATGGCGGAAAGCTTAATTCGGCTTTTGCTCGCCAGCCTGCTGATCTGCGGCCTGGTTTGCCATGTTCTGGCGGTACAGCTGTGCAAAATCGATCGGGTCTAGCATCAGCGGCGGGAAACCACCGTTGCGGGTTGCTTCAGACAGAATGTTGCGCGCGAACGGGAACAGCATGCGCGGGCATTCGATCATCACGAACGGGTGCATGTGATCCGCCGGAACGCCAGAGATCTTGAACAGGCCTGCATAGACCAGTTCAACATTGAACATGACCATGTCCGGGCGTTCAGCCTTGGCGTTCAGGGTAAGGATCACCTCGAACTGGTCGTCGCCGACCTGTTGGGCGCCAACATTGACATTGATGTCGAGCTTCGGCTGCTCACCCTGGATTAGGGAGCGCGGTGCATTCGGGTTTTCGAAAGAAAGATCCTTGATGTACTGGCCAAGGATGTTCATGCCCGGTGCAGCATCGGCGCCTTCCGCCTGCGGGGCTGCGCCGCCGTCATTGGTGTCGGTCATCGTTGTATAATTCCGTTGCGCGGTGCTGTTTCAAGGTAAAGGGCGTTGCCGCCCCAACTGGCTGCAGGTCCGCGTCTGCCTACAACCACCATTCCCCGGCTGGCTACCATTTAGAGGGGCCAGATACAAGGCCCGGGTGGGGAATGGCGGCTTGTCAGTCCCGGAAAACCGTATCAAAAGGGACAGATGGCTGATGATCCAACTTCCACCGTCCTCCTGCAGCACAGGCATCTGAAACTCGATACACTCGTTCGCCTTCGCTGGCTGGCGATCGGCGGTCAAACCATCGCGCTGCTCGCAGTGCATGTGGGACTTGGGTATCCCTTGCCGGCAGTGCCTGCCTTTGCGCTCGTCGCCATGTCGGCTTGGCTCAATATCTTCCTGAAAATCAGAGCTCCTGCGGTGACGCGTCTGTCAGAGCGCGGCGGTGTGATCCAGCTCGGCTATGACATCCTGCAGATGAGCGGACTGCTTTTCTTAACTGGAGGGCTGGGCAATCCCTTTGCGTTCCTATTGATGGCGCCGGTCATGGTGTCGGCTGCCGGTTTGTCGGCGCGTCACACTGTCCTTTTGGGCGCGTTGGCAACGCTGTGTGCGAGCATTCTTGCAGTCTACCATTTCCCATTGCCCTGGCCGGTTGGCAATGAGTTCCGTTTGCCGGTGGTCTATTCCGTCGGCATCTGGGTCGCGCTCGTTTTGACGCTTGTGTTCATGGCGATCTATGCCTTTCGCGTTGCCGAGGAAGCCCGTCAGATGGCGGATGCTTTGGCGGCAACAGAACTTGTCTTGGCGCGCGAGCAGCATTTGAATGCACTGGACGGGTTGGCGACAGCCGCAGCCCACGAGCTCGGCACGCCTTTGGCAACGATCTATCTTGTCGCCAAGGAACTCTCCGATGAATTCGATACCGGTGACCCCCGCGGCGAAGATGTGGCTTTGATCCGATCACAGGCAGAACGCTGCCGTACGATCCTCAAACAGCTGACGAGCCTATCAAGCGAAGAGGACAAGACTTATCAGAGCATGCCGGTGTCGCAGCTGATTGAAGACGTGATCGATCCGTATCGTGGTACCGGCGTGCCGATCCACCCGGTTCTGGAGGGAGAAGGCCCGGAACCGATCGGTACGCGAAACGCTGCAATCCGCTATGGCCTTGGAAACCTGGTTGAGAATGCGATCGACTTTGCAAAATCCAGCGTCACCGTTTCGGCCGCATGGGACGACAAGACACTGAGCCTGACCATCGAAGACGATGGACCGGGCTTTGCCCAAGAGATCCTCAGCAAAATCGGTGATCCTTATGTGTCAATTCGCGGTGGAAAATCGCGGGGAAAGGGCACGGCCGGTGGCCTGGGGCTCGGGATATTTATTGCCAAAACGCTGCTGGAGCGCACAGGGGCCCGGGTTCAGCTCGGCAATCTCGGACCAGGGTCCAGAGGTGCCATGATCCGCGTCAGTTGGCCGCGAGAGGTCTTTGAACGGCATCAAGGAGTGGACGAAACGACCGATTAGCCCCATAACCAGAGAAAATGCAGTTCCGCCTTGGCAATAATTGCCCAAGTTTCATCCAGACAGGCGGTAACCGCGTAAAGCAATAAACGGTTGTGCGGTATGACAGATCCGATTGTTTCGATTGAAAGCCTTGAGGACAAGAGCCTCCTCATCGTTGATGACGACAAGCCCTTCCAGCAAAGACTGGCCCGGGCCATGGAAAAACGTGGTTTCAGCACGGAGACAGCTGACGGTTTGCAGGATGCCGTCGTCAAAATCAGCCAGAATGCTCCGGCGTTTGCTATTGTCGACATGCGCCTGGAAGACGGAAACGGTCTGGATGTCATCCAGCAAATCCGGGCCCGGCGCCCTGATGCCCGTGCAATCATTCTAACCGGATATGGAAACATCGCGACTGCGGTGACTGCGGTGAAGATGGGCGCAATCGACTATCTGGCAAAACCTGCGGACCCTGATGACATCATTGCAGCTTTGGCACGGAAACCGGAAGATAAGGCCGAGCCGCCTGAAAACCCAATGTCGGCAGACCGGGTGCGTTGGGAGCATATCCAGCGCGTCTATGAACTGTGTGATCGCAACGTTTCTGAAACGGCGCGGCGGCTCAACATGCACCGGCGCACGTTGCAGCGTATTTTGGCAAAGCGCGCTCCACGCTAGGGTCTGGTCAATCGATAGGTTTGTTAGAAACACGGGAGGCTTGCCCTTTCGGTGCCACTTTGCCTAAGTAATCGCAACTGATTATCCCATCGCGCTCTCATGGAGATCGCCAATGCGGCGCTCGGCTGCCAGGACTGATATGTCAATTTTGTTCCGCACAGGTCTCATGGCCTTTATTGGTCTCGGTGCGCTCGGCGCGATCGAAGACGTAAACGCACAATCTGCGCCGGAGACCTTGCGTATCAATGTGGAGCCAGCTGAGCCAGGGATCCGGTCCGTCACCCTCAACAAGCGCTACCGGCCGATTATCAATCGGGACGACAAGGGCGTTGTGATTGACACGATCGGCAGAAGCAATTCGTTGCCTCCCTGCGATATCAAGCTCGAAATTACGCTGGAAAACAGCCGGGTTCTTCACAGGGACGCCAACATCTGCAGCGGAAACACTTTGCTTGTCGATGTGACGAGCAACGAAAAGCCGGGTGCCGTTGCACGCGTTGTTGGCGCGGGATCCGGTGTGGCAGCCGGGCCGAGCACCAGTGCGCCTGAGCAGCAAATAACAGCGACGTCGGAAACACCTCAGTCGAACCAGAACACTGGATCCCCGGATCCGGTTGATCTGTCGGCGGTGGATACGGGTCCGTCCGGGTCCCTGGAACCGTTGGCTGGTGGTCTGAAGCCACTGGAACAGGTTGAAACACCAATCTCGGTGCCGGACGGCCAGACAGATACCGCGGCTTTGCCGGGCGGCTTGGAAACTCTGGTGCAAGACCGGCTCAACCAGACCGGCAATTCGGGACAAGCCAATACCCAGGCCGTGCTTGTGACCCCATCCGAAACACGGGAGTGGATTGCCGAGCCGGGCAGCCAACCCGGGGCACTTTCTGTTCTTCAGCACTCAGTGCCGCAAACCGATGACCGGGACTTCCGGGCGCAATGCAGCACGCAGTCCGGCTTTGCTGCGGTGACATTTCAGCAAGCCCCGGCCGGATTGATTGAAGGTATGCCGCAGACGGTCTCGCTGGTTGCCGGTGATTTTTCCGCAAGCTACAGCGCTTTCGGGTCCTCCAATGCCAATGAAGCAGGTGTATCGCTCCCGCAAGTGACACTGGAGATGACTGATCCCTTGTGGCAGGCGTTGATCCAGCAATCGGAACTGTCAATCTCGGTCGAAGGTCTGCCGCCTTACACAGTGTCCTTGAGAGGAAGCGCGAACCCTGTCCGCCTGTTTGTCGCAACATGCGCGATTCCGCAGCAGATCGTGTCCGACAACGGGCTTGCACCGGGTCAGGATCCGAGTTCGGATCTCGCATGTTCTGAACTCGGCCGTGTCCGCTCTGTGGAAGCTGAAAGGCCGGGCGAAATCATCTTCCGCAATTCAAGCGCAGAAGTGATTGAGGTGAACTGGGTCGACTATCGTGGCGGTGAGCGTCCCTATGCCCGCCTTGAGCCGGGGCAGATCCTGGAACAGCAAACCTACGTCTCCCACGCTTGGACCGTGCGCGGTGCAAACGGTCAATGCAGAGGTATCTATGTGAGCCGGACACCCTATCGCGAGGTGGTCGTTCAAGGAGCTCCTGGCTCCGTGCCTGGCGGCTTCGGAAACACGTTCGGTGGTCAACCAGGGCAACTGCCGGGTGGTCCGGTGCCCCCGGGAAGCGTGGGCGGTTTGAATTCTCCGCAGGCCTATCCGCAGCAGGCGGCGCGGGGCAACGTAGCGGACTATCTGTGCACGGCGGGCATTGATCTCAATGTCGTCTTCTCGCCGGATGGTCAGACGGCAACGGTTGCTGAGATGGGTTATGGCGCTGTCACTCTTCAACGTCAGGGCGGAGCAAATACATTTTACTTCGAGGCCCAGGGGCATGTGCTGAAAGGTCAGCTTCAGAACGCCAGCTGGTCGCGGCCAGGATTGCGGGATGTTTTTTGCGCCAGACGGTAAATCCAAAAACGAGTGATTTTACTTTAGGCAACTAAAGATAGATTATAGGCAATTATTGGATCCAATTTTGCCAGATAACGGCTAAATGCCTTTTTTGATTGCGAAACCGCATAACTTTTAAGCCTTTGGTCAGCAGTTCGATGTTTCTTTCCCTCAGGAGTTAAATGAGGGAATCACCGGAAATGTCATTCGCCCGCTGGCCAATCACCTGGAAGATCAGTCTACCGATCGCCACCATTCTTCTTTTCACAATTGCGATCTGTGTCATCAGCTTGAACAGCCTTTATTCGGCTATGTTCGATCAGAAGCTCGCGAAGATTGAAGACATTTCCAACAGCGCAGCAACGATCGCTGCCTACTACCAGGAGCAGGAAGCGTCCGGCGCGATGAGCCGGGAAGATGCTCAGGCCACCGCAAAGGCTGCTATCGGCGCCATGCGGTTTGAAGGCGACAACTACGTCTTCGTTTATGACTATGCGGGCAACAATCTCGTCCACCCAAAGACGTCATTGGTCGGTACCAATATGATGGGCTTTACCGACAAGACGGGGGTGAAGATTGTTGCTGAATTGATCAAGACCGCGAAAGCCGGCGGCGGTTCCCTGCTTTACTATTGGCCACGCGCAAACAGCGAAGTCGCGATTGCCAAATACGGCTGGGGTGCCGGGTTTGAGCCATGGGGCTGGATGCTTGGCACCGGCGTCTACATGGATGACTTGGATGCTGCCTATTGGAGCGCAGCAACTGTGATCATCGCACTTGCCGTTGTCGGTGCGCTGATCGCAATGGGCATTGCCGTCTTTGCCGTGCGTGCAACAGTCGTTCCGTTGACCAAACTGACTGGCAACATGAACCGTCTTGCCGATGGTGAAGTAGGCATCACGATTGACGGCGCTAACCGGGGCGATGAGATCGGACAAATGGCTGCAGCCATGGAGGTCTTCGTCAAGAATGAAGCCGAACGCCGTGAACTGGAAGAACAGCAGAACGTCAGCCAGGAAGATGCGGCGCGCAAAGGGGCGGAAATCCAGCAACTTAGCGCGGAATTTGATCGTCAGATCACTGAGATGATGAACATTATCGACACATCCGTTCAAAGGCTGCAGTCCGCGTCTGCGGATATGACCGGTGTAGCAGCTCAGACGACCGAGCAAAGCGGTTTTGTGTCGAACGCATCTTCCCAGGCCGCGCACAACGTGGAAACCGTTGCGGCAGCCGCCGAAGAACTGTCGGCGTCTGTCAACGAGATCCGCCGTCAGGTGCAATCCTCCAGCGAGATTGCGGCCAAGGCAGCCAATGAGGCGGAAGCAACCAATCAGCGGATGAACGGTTTGTCCGAAGCGGCGGGCCGCATCGGTGAAGTCGTCACCCTCATCCAGGCAATTGCCGAACAAACCAACTTGCTTGCATTGAACGCAACCATCGAGGCAGCGCGGGCCGGCGAAGCGGGCAAAGGCTTCGCCGTTGTTGCAGCCGAGGTGAAGGAGCTTGCGACCCAGACCTCGAAAGCGACAGAAGAAATCTCAAGCCAGATCACCGCAATTCAGGATGAGACTGGTCATGCGGCAACCGCCATCTCTTCTGTCACTGAGATCATCAACAACATGAACGAGATCGCCTCGTCCATCTCGTCGTCTGTCGAAGAACAGGGCGCTGCAACCCAGGAAATCGCGACCAATGCAACGGAAGCCTCCCGCAGTACTGTGGAAGTGACGACCAGCATTGAATCGGTCGCTTCTGCCGCTGAAAACACGCGGGATACGGCTGGAAATGTGGAATCGTCCGCACAGCAGCTGGAGCAGAACGCCAGCATGTTGCGCGATCAGGTTGCCACGTTCTTGAGTGAAGTCCGCAAGCGGTCAGCGGCCTAATAAAGCCAGGCGAACTAAAAAGTTAGAAACCCGCGGAGCACTGGCCTCGCGGGTTTTTCCTTTGGACTTCGGCTATTTGTCCAGATCGCTGATCAGATCTTGCGCAGCGCGACTTTTGAGATCCGATGGCTGGCGTTCTTGGTCAGGATCAAATCGGCCCTTGGACGTGTCGGCAGGATATTTTCCCGGAGGTTCACAAGGTTGATGTTCGACCAGATCGTGTTTGCAGTCTCCACGGCTTCATTGTCCGTGATGCGCGAAAACTTATGGAAATAGGATCCCGGATCGCGGAAGGCCGTTTCCCTCAGGCGCATGAAGCGATCGACGTACCATTGCCGCAACAGTTCTTCGTCCGCGTCCATATAGACGGAGAAATCAAAGAAATCCGAGACGAAAGGAACAGCCCGACCGTCTCGCGGCAACTCACGCGTCTGCAAGACGTTCAGACCCTCGACGATCAAAATGTCCGGTTTGTCGACGGTCACCGTGTGACCTGGCATCACATCGTAATAGAAGTGCGAATAAACAGGCGCGCGAACATGGCGCTTGCCGGCCTTGATGTCGGACAGGAATTTCAGAAGACGGGGCCGGTCGAAGCTCTCCGGGAATCCTTTTTTGGACATCAGGCCTTCGGATTCCAAAATAGCATTCGGAAACAGAAAGCCATCAGTCGTGATCAGGTCGACCTTGGGGCTGGCTGGCCAGCGGGCCAAAAGCTCCCGAAGGACACGGCTCGTGGTCGATTTTCCGACCGATACGGAGCCTGCGACGCCGATGATAAACGGGGTTTTGCCATCCCGTGTGCCGAGAAAGTCCTGGGTTGCCTGGTGCAGACCAACGGTTGATTCAGCGTAGAAGGCCAAAAGGCGCGAAAGCGGCAGATAGATCGCTTCCACTTGTTCCATGGAGACCGGCGCGTTGAGGCCCTGAAGCTGGGCGACTTCCTTTGCGGTCAGGGTCATTGGCGTATCGGCCCGCAGCCGCGACCACTGGCGTTCGGTAAACACCCGGTAGGGTGACAAATCCATGTCGAGCGCTGTCGCGACTTTCTGATCCATGGTGCCTTCGTCCCTGCTGCAGTGGCCAGCCGGCATCAGCCTATCAGGATTTATTCCTGTTGGCGGGATGCTTTTTCTTCAAGACCGGTTTGTCCTGTGCGCCCGGCAAGCTCTGCCATGACATCATCCAGCGGAACATTTAAGACATTCAGAACCACCAGCAGATGATAGAGAAGATCTGCGGCTTCCGATGTCAGTTCCTTCCGGTCTTCCTGGACGGCCGCAATCGCCGCCTCCACTGCTTCTTCCCCCAGTTTTTGAGCGCATTTGGCAACGCCCTTACCGATCAGCTTGCGCGTATAGGACATCTCATCCGAGCTCTGCGCACGCGCCGCAATAATGGCGTCGAGGTCTTCCAGTGTGAACTTCGTCATTGGTCTATGTCCTTGCGGCAGCTCAAATGCGGCATTCAGCCGTCCATCCGCATAGCTATTCCGGCATCCGTCATGTGCTGTTTGGCTTCGTGGATCGTGTATTCGCCGAAATGGAAAATGGATGCAGCAAGCACTGCAGTCGCGTGACCGTCCCGAATGCCCGCCACCATGTGATCCAGAGTACCGACACCGCCGGAAGCAATCACCGGCACCGGCACCGCATCGGCAATCGCTCGGGTCAGCGCCAGATTGTAACCGGACTTGGTACCGTCGCGGTCCATTGAGGTCACCAGCAGCTCACCTGCACCGAGCGCAACCACCTTCTTGGCAAACTCAATGGCATTGATCCCGGTCGGGGTGCGGCCTCCATGGGTGAAGATCTCGAATTTGTCCGGCTCACCCGGTTCGTTGACCTGCTTTGCGTCAATCGAAACAACGATGCACTGAGCGCCAAATTTCTCGGCGGCTTCTTTCACGAATTCCGGATTTTTGACCGCAGCTGTGTTGATCGAGACCTTGTCGGCCCCGGCAATCAGAAGCTTGCGGATGTCTTCTACGGTGCGCACACCGCCGCCGACTGTCACCGGCATGAAACACGCCTCGGCTGTCCGGCGGACAACATCGTAGATCGTGTCCCGGCCTTCATGGCTGGCGGTGATGTCCAGAAAACAGAGCTCGTCTGCTCCGGCTGCATCATAGGCCTTGGCCGCTTCCACCGGGTCTCCGGCATCAACCAGATCCACGAAATTGACGCCCTTGACGACACGGCCGTCTTTCACGTCCAGGCAGGGAATGACACGGGCTTTGAGGGTCATGATTTTTTGCTCCGGCTGGCGCGGATCAGATCCATCGCTTCCTTGGGATCGAGGCGTCCGTCATAGAGTGCACGGCCGGAGATCGCCCCTTCCAGAATGGCGCAATCCGGTTCCAAAAGACGGTGAATGTCGTCGATCGACGCAAGACCACCCGAGGCGATTACCGGGATGGAGACAGCTTTTGCAAGCTCCAGGGTCGACGGGATGTTGAGGCCTTTCAAGATGCCGTCCCGGTCGATGTCCGTGTAAATGATCGCAGAAACACCTGCATCTTCGAACTGCTTGGCGAGATCAACGGCGGTCAGTTCAGATGTTTCTGCCCAGCCCTCGACCGCGACATAGCCACCCTTGGCATCAATGCCGACCGCAACCTTGCCCGGATACTTCTTGCAGGCTTCTTTCACCAGGTCCGGGTCGCGCACGGCGACTGTGCCGAGAATGACCCGCGAGATACCCTTTTCCAGCCAGGCTTCGATGTGGTCCAGGGTCCGGATCCCGCCGCCCAGCTGAACCGGGTTTTTCGTTGATGCCAGAATGGCATCGACCGCAGCACCGTTGACGCTTTCACCGGCAAAGGCGCCGTTCAGATCGACAACATGCAGCCACTCGAACCCTTGGTCCTCAAAGGCCTTGGCCTGGGCGCCCGGGTCGTCATTGAACACGGTCGCCTGAGCCATGTCGCCGAGCTTGAGGCGCACGCACTGGCCGTCTTTCAGGTCGATGGCGGGAAACAGGATCATCTTGTCTTACATTCCTTCCACGATGACGATCTCGCCATCGGCTACTTTCTGGCGGATTTTGACCGCTTCCTGATATTCCGGCGAGTTATAGCAATCGACCGCGTGTTGGAAGCTCGGAAATTCAATAATGACGTTCCGGGCACGGCCCTGGCCTTCGATGGCGTCGGTTTTGCCGCCGCGGGCGAGGAAATTCGCGCCGAAGCGTTCAAACGCAGGTTTTGCCGTCTCCACATAAGCCGGATAGCCATCCAGATCCCGTACGTCGACCCGTGCAACCCAATATCCTTTGGCCATTGTTCTCTCCCCGTCTTGTTTAAGGTGTCCAGTCCAGAAAATTGGCGATCAGCTCAAGACCGAGCCGCTGACTTTTTTCCGGGTGGAACTGTGTTCCGATCATGTTGTCTCTGGCGACCATTGCCGTAAACGTCCCGGCATAATCGAAAGTTGCCAGCCGGTCCGCGTCGTTGGCGCAGGAAAAATGATAAGAGTGCACGAAATAGGCGTGCAGCCCGTTTGGTCCCGTCTCGATCCCCTTGAAAACCGGGTGACTTTCCGGTTTCACATTAATGGTGTTCCAGCCCATGTGCGGGATCTTGAGGGTTTGATCAGCTGGCTTCATCTCGGTGACATCGCCCGAGATCCAGTCGAAACCGTCGATTGTCTCAAATTCCAGGCCGCGGCTCGCCATCAACTGCATGCCGACGCAGATCCCGAAAAACGGCTTGCCCTGTTTGTGAACGGCCTCTTCAAGGGCGTCCGGCATGCCGTCAACCGCCCAAAGGCCGCGTTTACAGTCGGCGAACGCTCCGACACCGGGCAGCACGATCCGATCTGCCTTGCGCACCCTGTCAGGATCAGCGGTGACGATCACGTCGGGAACATGGGCATGAGCGCGGGCCGCGCGCTCGAACGCCTTTTCGGCCGAGCGCAAATTGCCCGAACCGTAATCGATGATCGCAATTGTCATTGACGGGTCTCCGGACCAAGGGTCAGACCGACAACCTGCTCGCTTCCGATCCTTGGGATGATCGGATTGGTCGCGGGCCGCGTGGTCTGCTGGTCTCTTGTAATTGGGGTCTGTTCTTTGTTCATGCGATTGGCGAAGAACCGGATTTCAGCTTCTTCCCGGCCGTTCCCTTCGGCAACACCGACCATTTGCCACCCCTTACGCTCCAAGGACCAGCAGCGCAGCGCCTGGGCCTCAAACCCGAAGAGGATAGCAATCGCAAAGGCTGCGATGCCCATGGCAGCGCCGCCCAATGACAGCGCGGCGATCTCAATGACCAGGGTGACCGCCAAATAGCCAAGCAACACCAGCCACATCCGATGATAAAGGATCCACGGAATGGAAAACAGGAAGGCAAGCGGCGAAAACTTGTCCGGCACGAATTGCATCCGGCCGGTGATTTCCCGGTCGCCATTCAGCGATTCAAATTCGGGCGGTGCCATCACGACGTAACTGGTCATGTGCCGATCCGTTCTTCGAAGTTGCTAGATCAGCGGGGGTTAAATCAGAATCGATTTTCGGCCCAAAGCTGATCGCTTTTAAGTGGTCGAGCATCTTTGGGCGTTTCAATCAAAACGCCCGATGCTCTAGCCTCAACCGCCGAGCTGACCTTTGGTGGTCGGCACGCGGTCGGCCTGACGCGGGTCGATCTCAATCGCCTTGCGCAGCGTCCGGGCCACGGCCTTGAAGCAGGTTTCTGCGATATGGTGGCAGTTTGATCCGTAAAGATTGGCGATATGAAGCGTCAGACCGCCGTTCATGGCAAATGCGCGGAAGAATTCTTCAAACAGCTCCGTGTCGAAATCGCCGATCTTGTCGCGATCAAAGGTTACGTCCCAGACAAGGAAAGGGCGTCCGGACACATCCAGCGCGCAGCGTGTCAGGGCCTCGTCCATGGCGAGATGCGTGTCCGCGTACCGCGTAATTCCGGCCATGTCTCCGATTGCCTTGGATAGGGCCTGACCGAGGGCAATGCCGGTGTCCTCGACCGTGTGGTGAAAGTCGATATGCGTGTCGCCGTCCGCGCGGACCTTAATGTCGATCAGCGAATGGCGCGCCAGTTGTTCCAGCATATGGTCGAAGAACCCGACACCGGTCTGGACGTCATAGGTGCCCGTTCCGTCCAGATTGATCTCGACCGAAATTTTGGTTTCCTTGGTGTCGCGCGATACGCTCGCTGTGCGCATGAAGGGCTATCTCCTTTTGAGCCGTCAAAGCTGACCGGCGGCGCAGTTGTAGCAGCCTGAACCATTTAAGAAAATAGTTGAAAACAAGACCATTTGCTTCATTTGTCCGCTGCCGGCAAGTGGGTCCGTATTGGTTGTTTGTAACATCGTTTGTGAGAAGAGCTCACAAGGGGCCTGCGATATTCGGTAGTGCGGCGATATCCTTGGTGTTAGGAACGGGCAAATTCGCCTCGAGGAGTTCCCAATGCCGACAAGCCGCTTTGCCCCGAAAACAGCGCTCGAGCGCTTGATGCTGCCGCTGGATGTTCCGACCGTCGCTGAGGCGGAGACGCTGGTCAAACAGACGGAAGGTACGGTCGGTGTCTACAAGATCGGCATGGAACTGCAGTTTGCCGGCGGTCTCGAGTTTGCCCGTGATCTTGCCGAGAGCGGCCATAAAATCTTTCTGGACGTGAAACTCCACGATATCGACAACACAATCACCAAAGCGGTGCGTAATGTCGCAAAGATGGGCATGACCTTCATGACGGTGCATGCCTATCCCAAAACCATGCGCGCCGCGCTGAAGGGTCTGGCGGAAGAGGGCAATCCGGATTTGTGCATTCTTGGAGTGACGGTGCTGACGTCGATGGATGAAGGCGATCTGGTTGCCGCCGGATATACAGGTCCGATTGCAAGTGTTGTCGAAGCGCGGGCAAGGGATGCCAAGCTTGCCGGAATGGGGGGGATTGTGTGCGCGCCGACAGAATCTGCAGAAATGCGCAAGGTTCTCGGCGATGAGCTGGTCATTGTCACACCCGGGATCCGGCCAGCGGGCAGCGCTGCAGGTGACCAGCGTCGCGTGATGACACCGGCCGACGCGATCAAGGCCGGCAGCGATTATCTCGTCATCGGCCGCCCGATTTCAAGGGCAGATGACCCGAGAGCCGCCGCCGAAGCCGTCGTTGATGAAATTTCTTCAGCGCTTTGAGGTGAGATGCAAAGGAGCCCGAAACCTTAGCAGGACAGCAGTGGGATTGGCCCAAGGCTTCCTAACGTTTCATCTCCTAGCAGCACGGCCATATTCGCGACTTTATCAGGCTGCCCTGTCGTCGCCATTGCTGGCATCTGAGCGCAGAACCATGCCGTAGAGATCGCGCGGGTCGTCCGGGTCTGCGAGAAGGTCTAGTTTTTCGAAGTGACCGGTGCTTGGCAGCATATCGTTGACATACCGCAGAGCGGAAAAGTCCTCGATGGCAAAGCCGACGCTGTCGAACAACGTGATCTGAGTGTCAGAGGTTCTGCCCTCCGCTTGGCCTGAATAGACCTTCCAGAGTTCTGTCACCGGATGATCGGCATCAAGTTGCTGGAGTTCGCCCTCTTCTCGGGTCTGTTCGGTCAGTTCCACGAAGATATCTGACCGGAGCAGGATGTCCTTGTGCAGTTCGGTCTTACCAGGGCAGTCGCCGCCAATCGCATTGATATGGACGCCAGACCCCACCATGTTGTCGGTCAGGATCGTGGCATAGCGTTTGTCGGCGGTTACCGTTGTGATGATTTCAGCGCCTTCAATAGCGTCTTCCGGCGTTTTGCAGATCGTCACATTCAGTCCGGAGTGCGCGAGGTTTCGCGCAAGCCGCAGGCTGGCCGCCGGTTCAATGTCATAGGCGCGGATATCGGTGATGCCGAGCATGTCCTTGAAAGCCAGACACTGGAAATCAGACTGTGCGCCATTTCCGATGATCGCCATGGTTTTTGAGTTCTTTGGCGCCAGATATTTCGCCGCGAGCGCAGAATTGGCAGCTGTTCGCAGCGCGGTCAGGATCGTCATTTCCGTGAACAGCACCGGATAGCCGGTCGACATGCGCGACAGCACCCCAAAGCCGGTTACGGTCTGCATGCCGGTGCGTGTATTGCCCGGGTGTCCGTTGACGTATTTGAATCCAAAATACTCATCATCGCTCGCGGGCATCAACTCGATCACGCCTTGCGGTGCATGTGCCGGAATCCGGGGTTTCTTGTCGAAACTCTCCCAACGGCGGAAATCCTTCTCGATGTAGTCGGCGATGCCGCGCATGAAAGTCTCGGCACCAATGGCCCGGACGTTGCGCATCATGTTGTCGACACTGACAAAAGGCACGTAAGCCAGATCGGACGGGTTCGGGTTGTGAAGGGTCTTTGTCATGGGGTCCTCAATAGCTGCGTGTCGGACGGTCGAAGACGCGGCGGCCGAACAAGCTGCCGGTCAGATCGACCATCAAACGGGCGGTCTTGCCGCGGTCATCCAAAAAGGGGTTGAGTTCAACGAGGTCGAGCGATGTCACGAGGCCGCTGTCGTGAAGCATTTCCATGACCAGGTGCGCTTCACGGAACGTCGCTCCACCCGGAACGGTGGTGCCGACGGCTGGAGCAATGTCCGGATCCAGGAAATCCACATCGAGGCTTACGTGCAGCAGGCCATTTTCGGCGCGTACGCGCTCCAAGAAAGGGTGAAGGAGTTTACCGATCCCCTCTTCGTCAATCCGGCGCATATCGGACACACCGGCGCCATGCCGGACAAGAAAGTCTCGCTCAGCCTCATCAATGGACCGCACGCCCATGATTTCCACCCGATCTGCCGAAACCGGGTGGGTCAAGGGCGCGCCAAGCACGGCATCAAATCCCGGCAAGCCACAAGCGAACGCAAGCGGTGTTCCATGCAGATTGCCGCTGTCCGTGCTTTCCAGCGTGTGAAAGTCAGAGTGGGCGTCGAGCCAGAGCACAAACAGGGGCCGGCCCTTTTCAGCAGCAGCCTTAGCCTGTCCGGCCACGGTTCCGGCGGCCAGGGAATGGTCACCGCCAAGATAGATCGGAAAACTGTCACCGGTTCCGAGGTCGGAGGCTTTCTTGAAAAGCGATCGTGTCCAGCCGGCATAAGCGCCAAAATTCTTCACGGTCCCGTTGGGAGGTCGGACATCATCCACCGTTTCCGGTTGCAGATTGCCGTCATCGCGGACGTGATGGCCAAGGGCTTCCAGGGTGTTGGCAAGTCCCGCCGTCCGGTAGGCATCAGGGCCCATGAGGCAGCCACGCCGCCCGGTACCTTCTTCGACCGGAGCTCCGACAAGAACGATATTCTGCTTCAAGGTTTCTGCCTCTGCACCCATGACAATTATTCGGGCAAAGAGTGCGGATGTGACGCGGCGGAGTAAATCCAGAGACTTGATCAAAATAGTGCTGAGATCTATCATTTTGAGAACTATAATTTATCAGAATGATAGTATGGACAATCTTGATACACGTTTGGTCTCGCTCCTGCGCCACGATGGCCGCAGGTCGGTTTCCGATTTGGCAATTGATTTGAAAGTCTCCCGAGCAACGGTCCGCTCCCGCATGGAAAGACTGATTGAAACCGGCGAAATTCTGGGTTTCACGGCAGTTCTCAGAGATGATTGGCGGGACTTGCCGGTCAGGGCCGTGACGCTTGTTCATGTTGACGGGCGGAATACCGATCCAGTCAGCAAGGCACTCGCGGCGATGACCGAAGTGCGCGCCATTCACTCAACGAACGGCAAGTGGGACCTTGTTCTGGAAATCGCCACCAGAGACCTGGAAGCTTTTGATGATGCCCTTCATCGCATCCGGCTGATTGAAGGGATTGCTGGAACGGAAACCAACATCCTTTTGAGCACGCGAAAGGGCCCTGCTGTCTCGGCCGATCACTTCAAGGATGCGCTTGGGTGAGAATGGCTCGCAAATCGGGTCGAAGTCCCTACTCGCGGGAGATATAGTCTGGTCGAATTACAGGAAACGATGGTTTTGACATGACCAAGGCACTCGACCTTTCCCAATTGGCGTCTGACCCCAAGCCGATCTCTGTCGGTGAGGAAGCAGCTGAAAACTATGCAGTTGTCCGCCAAACGCTGAAACGGATCACAGAAGACTGGCGGGATCAGCCGACCCTTGAATTGTTGGCGAAGGAAGCCGGACTGCAGCCGATCCAGTTGCAGCGGGTGTTTGCGCGCTGGGCCGGACTGACACCGAAACAGTTTCTTCAGGCGATTACACTGGATCACGCCAAAGCGTTGCTGCGCGATACGGCAAGCGTTTTGGATGCTTCCTATGAGGTTGGTCTGTCGGGCTCATCCCGGTTGCACGATCTCTTTGTCACCCATGAAGCGATGACCCCGGGGGATTACCGCAATCGCGGTGCCGGTTTGAACATCGCCTACGGATTTCATCCCTCGCCCTTCGGCCAGGTGCTGATCATGGCCACCGACAAAGGCCTGGCCGGTCTCGGCTTTGCGGATCCCGGGGAAGAGGACAGCGCGCTCAGCGATATGTGCGAGCGCTGGCCGGCGGCAAGCTTTCACAACGATCCGGAAGAAACGGCCAAATATGCAGGCCGGGTGTTTGACCCACAGAAGTGGCAGGAAGATCAACCGCTCAACATCGTCATGATTGGGACTGATTTTGAGATCCGTGTTTGGCAGACCCTTTTGAAAATCCCGATGGGGAAGGCAACCACCTATTCGGATATTGCGGCCTGCCTTGGCAAACCGAAAGCGTCCCGGGCCGTCGGGACCGCTGTGGGGCGCAATCCGATTTCCTTCGTCGTGCCCTGCCACCGGGTCTTGGCCAAAGGCGGAAAACTCGGCGGTTATCACTGGGGCCTCACCCGCAAACGCGCCATTTTGGGCTGGGAAACTGGCTTGTCAGGCCCGGTTCTGGAGTGCGTTTGACCCAAACGCTAATAAGTGCCCGACCGTTATTAACCCCTGTCATTCTTTCTTGAGGGAACTTGGTCTGTATTGCTGTCCCGGCCTTGCGCCGGGACCTCAATAGGTGACCCCGGCTCAAGGCCGGGGAGGCTCTGCCGAGGTAGCAGAGAACCGGGTGCGGTTTAGTGCACCGGGCCCTCTGGCATCGGATAATCTCCGGTGATTTCCCAACCAAAGGCGGTCATTCGCTCGGCCGCCAGCTGTGTCACAGTTCCTGTGATCAAAAAATCGACGCCTGTTGGCGGGAAAGGCAACCGGTTCAAGCCTTCCTGCAGATCCGAAAACGTTTTGGCAGCAGGTTCTGTCCAGGCGACGGTGTCATAGGGCATAACGATGGCGGCCATACCGTCGCGCCGCATGGCCACTGAGAGCCCCGCCACGTCCCGGATTTGACCCAAGCCGGAAATCTTGCGGTGATAGGTTTCCAAAAGCACGATCCGGCGCAGCTGGAAATAGGCAAGTCCCCTGTCTTTCACGCCAGCAGCATCTTCGGCAATCAGATCAAGCCCCTGCAAACTTGGCATCGCCGCCATCTGGTAGGCGATGACGGCTTTTTCCGAGGCCGTATAGTGAGGATTGCCATCGATGTTCATGATATTGCGTTCCGAAATACCTGCCTTTCGGAAGGTATCAAGGGTCCGCTCGCGCAGTTCGCTTTCGGTGCTGTCGACAATCACGTTCCGGAAATCTTCCGCGGCCCGAGTGGCATTGACGAAAACGCCGCCGGGAATGAGTGCCGTTATCGCAGTCACTGTCCAGCTTCCGGCAGATGTAACGCTCGCGGTCTCGTCGAGCTTTGCCGACAGCGCCTTGTCGAACGTGTAAGGATCGACACCGAGTTGAACGGCCAGCTCGCGCCGCGCCTGCGCCTGTCCGGTGATGGACTTGGCAATATCAGCGGCCGACCCGCCCTGTCCGGTGACCGCAGATTCCACGCCCTTGCCCAGCCGGCTGAAAACCCGGCCTACACCTGAAACGGTGCTCTTGGCGGTCCCGACTGGATCCTGAATGGTGCTTTCGACAAACTCGACGGGTTTTTGCGCAGATTGTTTCAAGCCGTCCAGGAAGCTTGCGTCATTCTTCAGGCTTTCCAGCGCGACAAATGCCTTGATTTCCGAGAATCGCATTTTCAAAAGGCCGTCGCCGACGACCTTTTCGATGCCCTGATCGGCTTGCAGCTCGTAATCATGCAGAAAACCCGTGCTCCTGACGGGCGGCAGCACGGCATATCCCGGACCAACCTCTTTCCCGTCAAGCAGTTGGGCTGGTGCCACTTCCGGTGCGGTTTCATATTGGTCAGACAGGCTCAGAGCTGGTCCGGTGAGCAATCCGGTAAAGAGTGCGCACGCTGCCAACCGCTTGAGTGCCAGATCTGAAACCATCATCAACAAACCTCCAGAGTACCTGTGTCAGGAGTGAGGTCAGTCTGGCGCCATGTTGTTTCGGGCCAGTGCCTCACCTGCCAAGTAAAGCGAACCGCAAATCAAAATGCGCGGTGGTTCTCCATCTTTTGCGGCACAAGCTGCCACATCGGCAAGGGCCGCGTCCAGTGATGGAAAGGGTGTCGCTTCAAGACCGGCACACCGGGCGAGATCTGCAAGGTCTTCCGGCGTGCGTGCCGTGTTGGTGGTCGCGATCGGTACCGTGCCGACATGACGGACAAGTCCGTCAAAGGGCCGGAAAAAGCCGACAGGATCTTTCGTTGTCAGCATCCCGGCGACCAGATAGAGCGGCCGCGGTCCACGCTCCTCCTGCTCTCCCATGAATTGAGCAACGGTGACCCCCGCGCCCGGATTATGACCGCCGTCGAGCCAGATTTCCGATCCGTCCGGGCACATGTCCACCAACGGACCATGGGTGAGCGGTTGGAGACGCCCTGGCCAGTTCACGGATTTCAATCCCGCATCGATGGAGGCGACATCGGGCAGAAGGTTAGCGGCTTTAAGAGCGGCCAGAGCAAGAGCGGAATTGGCAAACTGATGGCCGCCTCCGAGAATTGGCTGCGCGAGATCCAAAAGACCATCGTCGTCCTGAAAAGCCATGCGGCCCTGATCCGGGTGCGCGACAAAATCCTGACCACACACCTTAAGGGCTGCTCTGCATCGTGCAGCCTGGCGCTCGATAACCTTTTGGGCCGCAGGGTCTTGTTCAGCGGAAACTACCGGGCGTCCGGGTTTGATTATGCCGGCTTTTTCGGCGGCAATGACGCTGAGGTCATCGCCCAGGAACTTCTCATGATCCATCGATATCGGCGTAATGACGGAAACTAGCGGATCATCGATCACATTGGTAGCGTCCAGACGCCCGCCGAGGCCGACCTCCAGCAAGACGACATCTGCGGGATGTTCGGCAAACAACAGAAAAGCGGCCGCTGTCGTAATCTCGAAGAAGGTGATTTCCTCGCCGCCATTGGCCTCCTCGCAGCGTTGCAGCGCATCGAAGAGCTCCGGGTCGGAGACGAACTTGCCGTCACTTCCGAGCCGGATGCGTTCGTTGAAGGAGACGAGATGGGGCGATGTATAGACGTGGCATCGTTTTCCGGATGCCTCCAGAATTGCACGCAGGGTCGCGGTCACTGAACCTTTGCCATTTGTCCCGGCAATGTGAATGACCGGCGGCAAGCGCTTTTCGGGTGATCCAAGTGCTGCGAGCAAACGGTGCATGCGTCCGAGAGACAGATCAATCTCTTTCGGATGCAAGGCCAGAAGGCGGTCGAGAATTCTAGTGATTTGATCCAAGGCGCCCTCCGGAGGGTCCCATGTGTGTCCATTGGCGGCTCTGCCCGCCTGTTGGAGATAGCGGGTCAGGAGGGTGCATGACCGCCCGGAACTGACTGACCTTGGTCGATTTCCGACATAAGCCAGTCAACTCTGCTGGTTATTCAGCGACTTCAGGCTGTTTCTTCGGCTCCTGGGCGTCTGAAGTTGTCGCCTCTTCGGTCTCCGAAGCCTCTGCGGTCGAGGTCTCGTCGGCGATCATTGCCGGCAACTCGACTTCGCGTTTCATCAAGATGCCGCAGACCCGCGCAAGGGTGTCCTTCATTTCCTGACGCGGTACCACCATGTCGACCATGCCATGATCGAGAAGGTACTCCGCTGTCTGGAAATCGTCCGGCAGCTTCTCGCGAACGGTTTGCTCAATCACGCGGCGACCGGCAAAACCGATCATCGCGCCGGGCTCTGCAATGTGCACATCGCCAAGCATCGCATAGGACGCGGAAACGCCGCCCGTAGTCGGATTGGTCAGGACAACGATGTAGGGAAGCCCGGCTTCGCGAAGCATCTGGATGCCGACGGTGGTGCGCGGCATTTGCATCAAAGACAGGATGCCTTCCTGCATGCGTGCTCCGCCGGATGCGGTGAACATGACAAAGGGTGTTTTGGCTTCCACGGCCTTCATCATGCCAGAAAGGATCGCCTCACCAACGGCCATGCCCAAGGACCCGCCGACAAAGTCGAAGTCCTGGACTGCGGCGGTCATGTCCATGCCGTTGACCTTGCCCTGGGCAACATGGATCGCTTCTTCCTCGCCGGTCTTTGCCCGGGCGTCCTTCAGGCGGTCCGTGTAGCGTTTGCTATCGCGGAACTTCAGAGGATCGATGGTGACATCCGGGGCTTCGAGGCGAATGTAGTTGCCCTCGTCAAAAAGGGACTCGAGCCGCTTTCGTGCCGGCATCCGCATATGGTGGCCGGAGCTAGGGATGACCCAAAGGTTTGCTTCCAGATCGCGGTGAAAAACCATTTCACCGGTCTCAGGGCATTTGATCCAGAGATTTTCCGGAACCTCGCGCTTCTTCCAAAGACCGCTGATCTTTGGGCGCACAATAGAGTTGATCCAGTTCACGTCAAACGCGTCCGTCTACTCGAGTTACACAACAGCGGAGCGATATGTCCGCCGGAAAACGTACATTTTTAAGGCCTTGCCTTTAAGCGGCCCGGGCCCGCGCGCAACCTGATGCAAGATCTGCGACCACGTCGGCAACGGCTTGCACGGTCTTGTCTGTGGCCTTGCCGTCAGCATCCAGGCTGTCCTTGACCGCGTTCACCAGCACCGAGCCGACGACGACACCGTCAGCGTCCTTGCCGATGACGGCAGCCTGATCGGCCGTTTTCACGCCAAAACCGACAGCAACCGGCAGATCAGTATGACCCTTGATGCGGTTGACAGCCGCTGTCACACGGCCGGTATCGGCAATCTGCGCGCCGGTAATACCAGTCACGGAAACGTAATAGACGAAACCGGAGGTATTGGCCAGAACTGCCGGAAGGCGTTTGTCATCAGTGGTGGGCGTGGCCAGGCGAATGAAGTTCAAACCGGCCTCCAGGGCCGGAATGCAGAATTCATCGTCGGCTTCTGCCGGTACATCTACAATGATAAAGCCGTCTACGCCTGCTTCCTTGGCGACGTGAACGAATTTCTTCGGATCGCGTACGTAGATCGGGTTGAAGTAGCCCATCAGAATGATCGGCGTATCCTGATCCTGTTTGCGGAACGTCCGCACCATGTCCAATGTGTTGTCCATGGTGTGACCGGCGGCAAGTGCGCGCTGGTTGGCAAGCTGGATCGGAATGCCTTCTGCCATCGGATCGGAAAACGGCATGCCGAGTTCGATCACATCGGCTCCGGCTGCCGGAAGGGCATTGAGAATGGCTTGTGACGTTTCGAGATCGGGATCGCCCGCGGTTATGAACGTGACCAGAGCCGGTCGGCCTGCGTCGGCACATGCCTTGAACCGTCGATCGATACGCGTTTCCGTCATTCAGCTGTCCTCTTGCCACAGACGCAGGCTGTCACCGCCTGCCAATCATCAGAGCGATGTAGGGGAGCGGGCAAGGGGATGTCAATCAAAGAACGGATCTTTGCGGCCTCCTAAGGGCCTCGACGGTCTTTGAGGCGTCAAATGAGGACCATTTGGCGCGTTTAACGGCTGCCGAAGTACTTGTTGTAGAGGTGGTTGGCGATGTCGTTGCGCTCAACCCCCATCCGGGACAGGCTTTCAGGTGACATTTGACGCAAGCGATTGTAGTCGGCGCTCATGCGTTGAGCCTGACCGATTTGGTCCAGAAAATTGGAAACCGATCGAAAAGCCATCGGAACATCCTTTTTGGTCTTTGAGAAGCTGAATTTGTTTCCTTCAAAGTAAACAATTGCATGGGTGTGAGTAGCGCCGGTTTTGCATTGCAGCATTTCCGATTTGGGGGACCTTGGTTGCCGGCTTTGTGTGGCCGAGGCCGTCATGCATTCGATGCAAGCCAGCCCATCGTTAAATTTTCGAACTGGAAATGTGCACTTGGTGCGCTTATATTTCCGTCATAGCCAAGAACAAAAGGAGCCAAAAATGGCCCACTCCCTCTTCGAACCGGCTCCAATGCCGTTTCATGAGAAACTCATGCGGCGTGTGCGCGACCTCAGCGGCCATGTGCCAGCGCGGATACCAAGGATCGCGGCCCGACTTCCGGCCGATCCCGGTTTGGTACGCCAGGCCAAGCGTCTGGACGCGCGTGGACAACAATTGCTGCTGGAAGCGGTTTTCGACGCAGAAACGCCCGCAAAATAAAAGCCGCGCATCGTCGGGTGCGCGGCTTCTTTTTAGCTGTGGTGTTGCAGATTAAAGGTCGAAGCCAAGCATCTCACCGACTGCGAAAACATCCTTGTCGCCGCGGCCGCACAGGTTCATGACGATGATCTGATCCTTGTCCATCTGCGGAGCCATCTTTGCAACCTGTGCTAGGGCGTGAGCCGGTTCCAGCGCCGGGATGATGCCCTCAACCCGTGTCAGCATCTGGAAAGCGGCCAAGGCTTCGTCATCCATGATCGGGATGTATTCGGCACGGCCGATTTCTTTCAGCCAAGAGTGCTCGGGACCGATCCCGGGGTAATCGAGACCAGCAGAAATCGAGTGACCTTCGAGGATCTGGCCGTCATCATCTTGCATCAGATACGTGCGGTTTCCGTGAAGGACGCCGGGCTTGCCCGCATTCAAGGAAGCGCAGTGTTCTTCACCGGTCAGGCCACGGCCTCCAGCTTCAACGCCAACGATTTTCACGTCTTTGTCGTCCAGGAAAGGATGGAACAGGCCGATGGCATTGGAACCGCCGCCAACGGCAGCCACGAGGACGTCCGGAAGACGGCCTTCGGCTTCGAGCATCTGTTCGCGCAGTTCCTTTCCGATCACGGACTGGAAGTCGCGCACCAATTCCGGATACGGGTGCGGACCAGCGGCCGTCCCGATCAGGTAATAGGTATCGTCAACGTTGGTGACCCAGTCTCGGAGCGCCTCATTCATGGCGTCCTTGAGCGTGCCGGCACCGGCCGTGACCGGAACGATCTCCGCACCCAAAAGCTTCATCCGGAACACGTTCGGTTTTTGCCGTTCAACGTCGGTTGCACCCATGTATACGACACAGGGCAGGCCGAAACGGGCACAAACGGTGGCTGTGGCAACGCCATGCTGCCCGGCACCGGTTTCTGCGATGATCCGGGTCTTGCCCATGCGCTTGGCAAGCAGGATCTGGCCGAGGCAGTTGTTGATCTTGTGGGAGCCGGTGTGATTCAGCTCATCCCGCTTGAAATAGATCTTCGCACCGCCCAGCTCCTCGGTCAGCCGCTCTGCGAAATACAGCGGAGAGGGCCGGCCGGTGTAATGGGTGTTGAGACTTTTGACTTCGGCCAGAAAGTCCGGATCGTTCTTGGCAGCCTTGTAGTGCTCTTCCAGATCCAGGATCAGCGGCATCAGGGTCTCGGCGACATACCGGCCACCAAAAATGCCGAAATGCCCGCGATCGTCCGGACCGGTCCGGATGCTGTTCGCCATATCGTTCACGCGTTTACTCCTTAACCGCTTCCGCCTGAATGTCCTTTACCTTCGCCAGGAAGGATCGGATCAATGCCGGGTCCTTGACGCCGCGTTCGCGTTCTACTCCGGACGACAGGTCGATTTCCTTGGCTCCGCTCAGGCGGATTGCCTCGGCAACGTTGTCCATGTTCAATCCACCCGAAAGCATGAACGGCTTCTTCAGGTCAAGATCTTTCAAAAGTGTCCAGTCAAACGAAACACCATTGCCACCCGGGATGTCTGACCCCGCAGGCGGTTTGGCGTCAAAAAGGATCCGGTCAGCTACAATAGAGTAGTAAAGCGCCTGTTCCAGATCCGATTTATCGGAAACGGAGATCGCTTTCATGATCTTCTTGCCATGCATCACCTTGGCGGCTGCCAGGGATTCCGGGGCTTCACTGCCGTGAAACTGGAAATAGTCCGGCGCGACCAGCTCGTTGATCCGCGACAATCCGTCCAGATCCATATTGACTGTCAGCGCGACGATGTCGGCTTTGCCGCGCGCCATATCCGCCAGTTTGCAGGCATCAGACAGGTTTACGTGCCGTGGGCTCTTGGGAAAAAACACCAGCCCGACCATATCTGCGCCCGCATCAAGGGCCGCTTGCATGGTGTCTCCGGTCGACAGACCGCAGATTTTAACTTTGATATCCGACATGGCTTCGAGGTATCGCCGCTGCGGGAGGGTTTGTCAAAAGGAGGATCGCTCCGCCCTTCATTCTTCGGGTTGTTTTACCAGTTTCGCGACAATTTTGCGCACGATCGGCGCTAGTACGAGGACAGCGGGAAATGCGACTGCCCAGGCAAACAACCAGGACTCAATCCAGAAACTAAAAAATTCTGGATGCGGTCCGACCGCTCGGAACGTCGCGATGCCGGACACAAGGAACGACATGGACCCGGACAGCATGGCGCCGAAAAGGTATGGAGCAAATTTTGGGTGCATGGGTGAGCCCGGATCCTTGGATTGAATGCCTACTACGTGACAAAGGGCCTGATCGGCGCTGATCAAGTGGATGGCAGGTGGAATTATCCCTCTTCCAGCAACTCGGCCCAGGTTTTCGGGTTGTCACCATTGAGCGGGTTTTTGGGCGAGCATTTGTAGCGGATGGTTTCCATCCGGAAGGCCTTCGCGTCAAACATCATCAGCCGGCCAGTGAGCCCCTCGCCTGTGCCGGTGAGTTCTTTCAACACTTCCATGGCCTGCATGGTGCCGAGAATTCCGGTTAGTGCGCCAAGAACGCCCGCCTGTTCGCAAGTCGGCAACAATCCGGCCCGGGGCTTTTGCGGGAAGAGGCAGCGATAAGTCGGATTGGGAGTGCCGTCTTCTCCACTCTCGAAGGGCCGCAAGGTGGTAATAGAGCCATCAAATTGACCGACAGCCGCCGTTACCAGCGGTTTCTTGGCAAAAAAACAGGCGTCCGACACAAGATAGCGCGTGTCGAAGTTGTCTGACCCATCGACCACCACATCAAAGGCGGAAATCAGCTGCAAAGCATTTTGACCGGTGATCCGGAACGGAAACGGCTTAACCTCGACATTCGGATTTAGCCTTGCAATTGCTTCGGCAGCGCTCGCGACCTTCGGCTCGCCCAGCTGGTTGGTGTCGTGGATCACCTGCCGCTGCAGGTTGGAAAGCGAGACGGCGTCATCATCCACGATGCCAAGCGTCCCGATCCCGGCGGCGGCCAGGTACTGCAAGACTGGCGCGCCCAAACCTCCGGCGCCAATCACCAGAACCTTCGCGGCCTTCAGTTTCTGTTGCCCGGCTCCGCCGATGTCCTGAAGGACAATATGGCGGGCGTAGCGTTCCAGTTCAGCGGGCGACAATGACTGCATAATGAGGAGGCCTGTCCTGAGATTTCATTGCTTAGATGGGGGCACATAATGGTTTCGATCAAGCGTCAGCCCAAGATCCGGCTGACCAGCCGCGCTGTATAGTCGACCATCGGAATGACCCTTGAATAATTCAGCCGGGTCGGCCCGATAACACCAAGCGCGCCGACGATCCGCTGATTGCTGTCCCGGTAGGGCGAAACCACTAGAGAGGATCCAGACAAGGAAAAGAGATTGTTCTCCGAGCCAATGAATATCCGGACACCCTCGCCTTTTTCGGCCAGGCCCAGGAGCTGAATGAGATCCTTCTTGTTCTCCAGATCGTCGAACAAAAGCTTGATCCGCTCCAGATCCTCCGCTGCATCCAGGTCGGATAACAGATTGGACCGGCCGCGAACGATCAGCGTACCGGGATCTGCGACACCGTCTTCCCCGGTCCAAACGGCGAGGCCGGCATCAATGACTTTTTGACTGAGTTGATCCAGCTCGGCCTGATCCGCCGCGCGCACTTTTTCAAGCTCAGCCCGGATTTCGCTGATTGTGCGCCCCTGGATCATGGAATTGAGATAATTCGAGGCCTCGACAAGAGCGGAGGATGGCAGATTTGGCGGCAGTTCAACGACCCGGTTTTCGACCGATCCATCTTCTCCAACTAAGATGGCCAGGGCCTTCAGCGGTTCAATGCGGACAAACTCAATGTGCTTCAGCCGCATGTCGGACTTATGGGTCAGCACAACACCTGCGCCCATCGACAGGCCTGACAGCAATTGGCTCGCCTCTGTCAGAACCTGTTCTGCGGAATTGGCCTGTTGCGAGGCCTTGACCTGAACATCGATCTGGCGGCGCTCGTCCTGGGTCAAATCGCCGACCTCAAGAAGCGCATCAACAAAAAACCTGAGGCCCATTTCTGTTGGCAGGCGTCCGGCGCTGGTATGCGGCGAATGCAGGAGGCCCATGTGCTCCAGATCCGACATCACATTGCGGATCGAGGCCGGCGATAGCGATATGTTGGGATTGCGCGAGATGTTGCGCGAGCCGACCGGCTCTCCGGTATCAAGATAGGATTCCACGATCGAGCGGAAGATTTCCCGGGATCTTCTGTCGAGGTCGCTGAGGCTCAAGGTGTTTGTCTCCGTCACGGTCACCAAAAACGCGTTGATCCAACGCTCATTCTTCAAGATATAGGCGCAAAACGGTCCAATGGTGAAGCTTGGCCTTTACGGCGCCGGGAAATGGGGTCTAAAAGGCCGTGAACAAACGGGGCGAACCTTTGGGTTTTGCCTTGATAACGGGCTGAAAGGGAGAGCCATGCGTCCGTCAAAACGCGCTGCCGATGAACTTCGTGCCGTCACGCTGGAGCGTGGCGTATCCAAACATGCCGAGGGCTCGTGCCTGGTGAAGTTCGGCGATACGCATGTCCTGTGTACCGCAAGCCTGGAAGAGCGTGTCCCACCGTGGCTGCGCGGCCAGAACAAGGGCTGGGTCACCGCCGAATATGGCATGCTACCACGTGCCACCGGCAGCCGGATGCGCCGTGAGGCGAGCGCTGGCAAACAGTCCGGCCGCACACAGGAAATCCAGCGCCTGATTGGCCGCTCCCTGCGTGCCGTTGTGGATCTGCAGGCGCTGGGCGAAGTCCAGATTTCCGTCGATTGCGACGTTATCCAGGCTGATGGCGGCACGCGAACCGCTGCTATCACCGGGGCCTGGGTGGCTTTGCGGGACTGTGTCGAATGGATGAAAGCCCGGGACATGGTGTCCGGGGACGTTTTGACCGACCACATTGCGGCGATTTCCTGCGGGATTTACGAAAATACACCGGTTCTTGATCTGGACTATGATGAAGACAGCACGGCCGAGACTGACGCCAATTTCGTCATGACCGGATCTGGTGGCATCGTGGAGATCCAAGGCACAGCAGAAGGTAAGCCGTTCTCCGAGGACGAGTTCGGTCAGCTGATGAACCTTGCAAAGGCAGGGATCACACGCTTGGTCGACCTTCAGAAAATGGCAATCCTGTAAGGACGTGACCACCATGAGCCACCGCAAACTGGAACCGGGAAAGCTGGTTGTTGCCAGCCACAACAAGGGCAAGCTGCGCGAGATCAATGAGCTCCTGCAGCCCTACGGGTTTGAGGTGGTCTCTGCGGGGGATCTGGGTCTTCCCGAACCGGAAGAGACCGGAACAACGTTTGAAGCGAATGCCGAAATCAAGGC
Source organism: Roseibium sp. (assembly GCF_965276855.1). Classification (GTDB taxonomy): domain Bacteria; phylum Pseudomonadota; class Alphaproteobacteria; order Rhizobiales; family Stappiaceae; genus Roseibium. Next base: position 2,598,483 of record NZ_OZ255700.1, on the reverse strand, counting down.
TGTGGCGTCCGCAACGGCGGCCAATCTGCCGGCCTTAGCCGATGACAGCGGCTTTTGTGTTGCCGAACTGAACGGAGATCCCGGTATTTATTCCGCGCGCTGGGCGGGGCCCGACAAGGACTTCGCCATGGCCATGCGCACCGTGGAAGAAAAACTCCAATCGGCCGGGGCAACGACACCGGAGCGCCGCCGCGGCTCGTTTGTCGCGGTGTTGTGCCTGGCTTGGCCGGATGGGCACAAGGAGTTCTTCCGTGGTGAGGTGGACGGCCAAATTGTTTGGCCGCCGCGCGGCACTCAAGGTTTTGGCTACGATCCGGTGTTTCAGCCGGACGGACATGAGCGCACCTTCGGCGAGATGACGTCGGAGGAAAAACACGGCTGGGGTTCGGATACACCTGCCTTGTCGCACCGCTCGCGCGCCTTCGAGCTCTTCGCTAAGGCCTGTTTGAAGGGATAATCGACGTGGCACCGATCCAGGCGTCCGATGCGGGATTTGGCATTTATGTGCATTGGCCGTTTTGTGCGGCCAAGTGCCCATATTGTGATTTCAATTCGCACGTGCGCCACCAGCCTGTCGATCAAGCCCGCTTTGCGGCCGCATTCGAGCGCGAATTGAGCCATTTTGCCGAGATGACCCAAGGCAAAGTGGTCCAGTCGGTGTTTTTGGGCGGTGGGACCCCGTCCCTTATGGATCCGGCGACCGTCGAACGTGTTCTGACTGCTATTTCAGACCGTTGGTCACTGGACCCGAATGTAGAGATTTCCTTGGAAGCCAATCCAACTTCGGTGGAGGCGGAGCGGTTTAGGGGATATCGGGCAGCTGGCGTGAACCGCGTCTCTTTGGGCGTTCAGTCGCTTCATGATGAAGACCTGAAACTGCTTGGCCGCTTGCACGACGCCGCGACGGCCCGCCGGGCGATTGAAACGGCCCGGGCGACCTTCCCGCGGTTGTCCTTTGATCTGATTTATGCCCGGCCCAATCAGACCTTGGCGCAGTGGAAGGCCGAGCTGAAGGATGCGATTGCGCTCGCGGCTGATCACCTGTCGCTCTACCAGCTGACGATCGAGGAAGGCACACCCTTCTACACGCTCTATCACGCTGGCAAGCTGACCATGCCGGATCAGGATCTGGGCGCAGAGTTTTATGACTTGACGCAGAAGGTTACGGAAGCAGAAGGCTTGCCGGCCTATGAGGTTTCCAACCATGCGAAGCCTGGCGCGGAGTGCCGTCACAATCTGGTTTACTGGCGTTACGGCGACTATGTCGGCGTCGGGCCCGGAGCCCATGGGCGCTTATCGGTCGGGGTCAACCGGATGGCCACCTCTACCGAACGGCATCCGGAGACCTGGCTGGAAGCTGTCGAACAAAACGGTCACGGCATGATCGAATTCTCCGGTCTCAACGAAGAAGAGCAGGGCGATGAGTTTCTGTTGATGGGACTACGGCTGACTGAAGGCATAGATCTGAGGCGCTATGAGGCGTTTGCGCACCGATCCGTCGATCCCAAGCGTTTAAACGACCTTCTGGAACACGGAATGGTGGAACAACTCGGGGAAAACCGGGTTCGCGCAACGCGGGAAGGTTTTTTTGTTTTGGACGCTGTGGTCGCAGATTTGGCCGCTTGATGCCTTTTTCTTGTCCAAGTCATTACATTTATCACATTGATTTAAATAGCTAACTTTATCGAACCGCAGATATATCATTTGGCGGCAAAATAATTTGTTCACCAAAAAAAGCACTGTAACGGCCGGGACCCTACGAATTACCAGTATTGCCGGGACCAAGTCGCATGGCTATTCTGCTGCGATGCAACAGGTGGTGCAGGAACAACCGTCATGTATTCCGAGTTCATAAAAACGGCGGGTGGCAACTACCTGAACAAAGGAGATGCCCCTTTGCCTTTTTATCATCTTTACGAGTTGAACCATGCGGCTATGGCGCCCTTGCGCGCAGTGGCTGACATGACTCGGCTTTATTTCCAAAATCCTCTGAATCCAATGACCCATACCAGCATAGGCCGGCAGATTGCTGCGAGCTGTGAGGTTTTGGAGCGGACGACACGGCGCTATGGCAAGCCGGAATTCGGCATTGACGACACGGTTGTCGGCGGTGTTCGGGTTCCTGTGCGGGAAACTGCCGTATGGAGCCGGCCGTTCTGTGATCTGATCCGCTTTGAGCGCGGCGTCACCACACAGCGCAATGACCCGAAAGTTCTGATTGTCGCGCCGATGTCCGGCCACTACGCAACACTGCTCCGGGGAACCGTCGAGGCTTTGCTGCCGAATGCCGACGTCTACATCACCGATTGGATCGATGCACGGATGGTGCCGATCCAGGAGGGCAAGTTCGATCTGGACGACTACATCGACTACATCATCTCGATGTTGCACTTCCTTGGCCCGGACGCTCACGTGCTCGGTGTTTGTCAACCCTCGGTTCCGGTGCTTGCGGCCGTTGCCGTGATGGAAGACCGGGACGATCCGTATGTGCCGTCCACGATGACCTTGATGGGCGGACCGATCGATACCCGGGTCGCCCCGACTGCTGTGAATGACCTTGCCGTTTCCAAGGGAATCGACTGGTTCAAGAACAACGTCATCATGAAGGTGCCCTTCCCGCATCCGGGCTGCATGCGGGATGTCTATCCAGGTTTTCTGCAGTTGTCCGGTTTCATGAGCATGAACCTCGACCGGCATGTGACCGCGCATAAGGACTTCTTCCAGCACCTTGTGGAAGGTGACGGGGACAGCGCGGAAAAACACCGGGAGTTCTATGACGAATATCTCGCGGTCATGGATCTGACGGCGGAGTTCTACCTTCAGACGGTCGAAACGGTTTTTATAGACCACTCGCTGCCGCAAGGCACGATGATGCACAATGGGCGTTTGGTGGATTGCACCAAGATCACCCGCACGGCTCTTCTCACAGTCGAAGGTGAGAAGGACGACATCACAGGCCGGGGTCAGACGAAAGCCGCGCATGCGCTCTGCACTAACCTTGCAGACGATATGAAGGCACATTACGAGCAACCGAATGTCGGCCACTACGGCGTCTTCAACGGCTCGCGCTGGCGGGCGGAGATCGCACCGCGTGTGATGGATTTCATCCGTTCGAATCGGGCCGACATGCGCGGCAAGAAATCGACACCTGCAGCGTCAAAACCGGCTGCTGCACCTGCCAAAGCCGCGTCTGCGGCCGCGCCGTCTAAGGCGCCGCTGGAAAAAATCCTGTTGGCCAAGCCGAAAGGTGTCGCTGACGATTTGACCGCGATCAGCGGTGTCGGTCCCAAACTGCAAGCAGCGCTCAACGAGGCAGGCATCTTCCATTACTGGCAGATCGCGTCGCTGACTGATGAGCAGATTGAAGCACTTGATTCCAAACTGGATTTCCGTGGTCGAATGGCGCGTGACAATTGGATCGAGCAGGCGCGTCAACTGTCTGAAACGGTAAGCTGACGCAATAATCCGGGCTCGCATTTTCGAGATTAAAATCCCCGCTGGAAACGGCGGGGATTTTATTGTTTGGGGTGCGGGAACGCCTGAATCCGGATCACAAATCCTTGAAGCGCGCTGCGTCAATCCCCACCTCAAGGTCGTGGATGTCTTTAATGGATAGGACAATGACGACGACCAAAAGCTGCATGATTAAACCTGCCTGGACGCCGATGACCATTGGTCTGATGGTGCTTGGGTTCGTGGTGTTCTGGCCGCTGGGCCTCGCCATGTTGGCCTACATTTTGTGGGGCGACAGATTTGAGGGAATGGCGCGCGACGCGCGGGATCAATGGCGTGGAAGTCCGCTGAAAGGAGCATTTGAAAACATGAACAAGCCTTCTTACAGCCGAACCGGCAATGTTGCGTTCGATGAGTATCGCGAGCGTGAACTGAAACGTCTTGAGGAAGAACGGGCGAAGATCGATGCCATGCGCAACGAATTCGATGAGTTCCTGACTGAATTGCGCCGTGCGCGCGATCAGGAAGAGTTCGATCGCTTTATGGCCAATCGTGGCCGTCCCAACACCGGGCCGGAAGCAAACCCGGCCTAAGTCTGATACCTCCTCCCAGAGCCGTCTATCCCCGGGCGGTCAGACCGAGAGCGGCGCCCTGAAAAGCGCCGCTTTCGTCCGTTTAAACGACCGGCTTTCTCGCCTAATATTTACCCACAATGATTCGACTGAAGCCCTTAGGGGCGAAACTGCGCGCCCGAAAACCGGCACTGCCGGACCACATCGAAATAGACACTGGTGACGCGCCGGTGCGCATTCGCTTGCGCGCCAATTCAAGAGCGCAGCGCTATCTCCTGCGCTTGCCGGCGGACCATTCCGGACCAGTTCTGACGGTGCCGAAAGGTGGTGATTTACAAAGGGCCGAGCGGTTTGCCCGCCAGCACATCGATTGGCTCCTTGAGCGGCTTGAAGGTCGGCCGGACCACGTTGCGCTGCGTCCTGGCGATCTCGTGCCGGTGCGGGGCGAAGAGCATTTGATCGTCCCGACTGGTCAACTTCGCGGCTTGGTCTCTACCGGACAGGCTGTGTGCGGCACCCCGGCACTGCTCGTGCCCGGTGCTGAAGAGCACGCGCCGAGGAAGGTGACCACCTGGTTGAAGGGGCAGGCGAAGGCTGACTTAACGGAACGCGCCGAAGATCATGCGGCAAAGATCGGCAAGAAGATTGCCGCGATCAGTGTTCGCGACACAAAAAGCCGCTGGGGCTCATGCGCGTCAAACGGCCGATTGTCCTTTTGCTGGCGCCTTATCCTGGCACCACCGGATATTCTGGATTATGTCGCGGCCCACGAGGTGGCGCATTTGAAGGAAATGAACCACTCGGACCGGTTTTGGCGCTTGTGCGAAGAGCTTGCCCCGCAAACACCTGAAGCCCGAGTCTGGCTCAAAGAACACGGGATCCGGCTGCACGGCTACGGATGAGGCACTGAACCATCGTGCGTTCAGGAATATGCGCGCTGATCTAACCTCCGCCGCCAAAGAGGTTGCGCAACAGGTTGAGCGGTCCTTTCCGTTCACCCGTATCACCAACACTAGCCGGAGGCACAGGGCCGCTGTCAGGTCCGGCGCTGGACGGTGGAGCCACCGGCCGTTTGGGCGCAGAAACGGTCGCAGGCAGGCTTGGAACGCCTGGCAGATCTGCCACAGGACGGCTCTTGTGCGCGGAATCCATCACCGATTTCCAGACTTCGGCGGCAATCTTGCCCCCTGATGCCTTCTTGGTCGGGGAATTGTCGTCATTGCCGAACCAGACAGCCGTTGTCATGTTGCCGGTGTAGCCAATAAACCACGCATCGCGGAACGCCTGACTGGTGCCGGTTTTGCCGCCGGCCGGGCGGCCATCTTCCAGCCGGGCCTTCCGGCCGGTTCCGGTCAGAAGCGTTTCCGACATCATCAAGTTCATGTTGCCGACATCGCGCCGGTCAACCACGCGGCCCCGGCCATCGCCGGTTCGAGAGTAGATCGTCTTGCCGTCCACGGTTTTGATCCGCCGGATGATGTGCGGCAGAACCCCGTAACCGCCGTTGGAAAACGGGACATAAGCGGCGGCTATTTCAAGGGGCGTGACTTCCGACGTGCCGAGCGACAGAGACAGGTTTGTTTTCAGATCCGATGTGATTCCAAGACGCCGTGCCGTTGAGGCGACATTGCCCGCACCGACCTCATAAGCAAGCCGGGCGGCCACAGTGTTGAGGGACAGGCTCAAGGCGCGTGTCAGTGTAACGGGACCATAATATTGTTTCGTATAGTTTTTCGGCGACCAGCCACCGATGGTGATCGGCTGATCCTGGCGGACGGTTTGCGGCGTCATGCCGTTTTCAAGAGCAGCCAGATAAACAAACGGCTTGAACGCAGATCCCGGTTGACGTTTGGCATAGACGGCCCGGTTGAACTGGCTCTTGGAGTAATCGGCACCGCCAACCATCGCCTTGACCGCGCCGGCCGTATCCATCGTCACAATCGCGCCTTGCGACACGCCCAAAGCTTGCCGGTTTTCCGAGATGGCAGCGCGAAGTGCGGCTTCGGCAGCTTGCTGGATGTCAGGGTCGATCGTCGTGTCAACGATGATGTCGCTGTCTATGGAACCGACGAAATGGGGCAGGACGTCCATTACCCAATCGGCGGCATAATTCTCGCTGGCGGTTGTGTAACGGCGGACAACCTTCGCCGGGGCGGCCAAGGCATTTTTGGCTTCATCTGAGGTGATGTATCCCTCTTCGTGCATCGCAGCGAGCACAAGCTGAGCCCGGTCTTCTGCAAGATCCGGGTTTACCGCTGGAGAGAAACGGGACGGCGCTTTCAAGAGCCCGGCGATCGTGGCCGCTTCTGCAATTGTCATGAGCCGGGCGGATTTGCCGAAATAGCGGCGCGCGGCGGCATCAACGCCGTAAGCGCCCGAACCAAGATAGACCCGGTTCAGATACATCTCCAGGATTTCATCCTTGGAGTATTCGGCCTCAAGCCAGAACGCGAGGACCAGCTCCTGGATTTTCCGTTTGATCGTCCGGTCCGGTTCCAGAAACAGGTTTTTGGCAAGCTGCTGTGTCAGCGTCGAACCGCCCTGCACCAGCCGGCCTGTTGTTATGTTTGTGACAAACGCCCGGCCAAGGCCAATGGGGTCAATGCCGAAATGGGACCGGTAGCGGCGATCCTCAATCGCGATCACCGCATTGGGCAAATAAGGTGGCAATTGTTCGAGACGCACAGCTTCGCCGCCTGTATCGCCTCTGTTTGCGATCAGCTGGCCGTTGGCAGCAACGATTTTTACGTTCGGCGGCCTTGCGGGAACCTGCCATTCGGATGTCGGTGGGAGGTAAGCTGCATAGTAGCCAACAATACAAACGACAGCGATGCCTGCCCAAATTCCAAAGACCGCGCTCCAGTATAGTCCGCGTTTCAAGAGCCTGCCCAGAGCGGGCATGAACGATGACCGGGCTTTTCTTTTCTGGCCGCGGCGCTTGGCGCCGGACCGGCCGCCTCTGCCCTTCGAGTTTCCGGACCTCGATTTTGCACTGCCGCGCTGGGAGGTGGACTTGGCAGACGAGGGTTTCTTTGACTTCGGGGTGCTGCCAGCTTTGGATTTGGGCTTCGATTTGGATGTGGTCTTGGCCTTCGTGCGCTTCTTACCCGACGGGCCGCTCGGACGGTCATCCGGGCGCAGCCGCAGATCCAGCAGACTGCTGCTGGATGCGCCGAAAGTCGGCTCGACCCGTGCCTGGCGTTTCGCCCGTGGCGCCATCAATTTCCGTCCCATACCAAGTTGCCGGAAACCCCGGCTTTCCCCGGTCATGATTCTAGAATGCGGCGATTTAAGGGGGCGTTAAGCCTTTCAGAAATTGGGCTTCAGAATGGAGATTCGATCCACAACGGACGATTAGCTGGCGTAGCGGCTCGCGTCGGCGCCATAGTAGTTTACATACCGCGTGTTCAGTTCCGAAACCGGCATCACGATCAACACGTCGGTCGTCCCGAACTGATGGTCAATCACCGCACCGTCGCCGACAAAGGCTCCCAGACGGAGATACCCTTTGATGAGCGGTGGCAGCGCCCGGAGGGCTTCTTTCTGGTTAATGTCGGCAGCGGGCCTGCGATTCATGTCCACAAAGCGGTTCTCGACTGCACGAACCCGCCACTCTTCCGGCGCAAGTGAATTGTGGTGCAAAAAACCCAACTGATCGGCCATGGCGTCGGGGTTGGTCCCTTCAATGGATGCACAGCCCAGCATGACGTCGATCTTGTGCCGCAAAATGTAAGACCAAAGACCGTGCCAGAGCAGCTCAATGGTCTTCTTGTTCCGGTAAGGTTTCAGAACGCAGGACCGGCCAAGCTCCATGAACCGTTTGCCGGGATTGGCATCGATCAATGACTGTATGTCGTATTCTGCGGATGTGTAGAACCCGCCATGCCGGTCCGCAACATCCTGGCGCAAAACGCGGTAGGTGCCGACGATTTCGGGCTTCAAACGGCCGAGCTTGTTTCGCTTGAGAGAGGCGTGATCCACGACCAGAAGATGGTCGCAATAGGCATCGAAAGGATCGGCGTCGCGCCGTGTCGCCAAAGTCTGTGCGTCGGCAACCGCGGACATTTCTTCATAAAACACTTCATAGCGAAGGCGCTGGGCTTTTTTGACTTCCTTGAAATTGCGCGCCATGCGCACTTCGAGGGATCCGATACGTCCAAGAGTTTCGCCGGTTTTGACCGGCATCTGAACCGCCCCGTGCGGGACAGCTGGCAGCGGGCGCATCGCAGGCGTAAATTTCCGCACCAGTTTTCTTGGAGAAAATAGGTTCTGGCGCATCATGGACGGTCCACCCTTCGTCTGTTTCTTGTCGAAAACCGGGCCGGATCATTGCATTGACCGCTTGGATCTCCGCCAGTCTTCCTATGCCGGCTCAGATTGCGAATCTAGGCTGGCTCTGGATTGACAAAGCCGTAGACCATACTTTTCCGACATCCGCATGACATTGGGTTGAGCCCGGCGTCTTTCAAGGCCAGCTTATATTACAAGATGGTTATTGGGAAATCTGCCGGCCGCAAACCGCTGGCGGGAGTCCGCCTGTTAGCCGGCAGCTTTCATCCGTCCAATTTCCGCAAGAGCGTCTGAGATATCGTCTACCGACAGTGGTTTCGTGAGATAGCCCGCGGCTCCAACGTCGGCCGCCTGATCCCGGGCTTCCTGCATCACATCAGCCGTGACAATAAGGACCGGCACTTCAGGGCGTCCACTATCACGCTCGTCGCGGCGGATTTGCTTGACGGCGCTGATCCCATCAAGGCCCGGCATGTGAAGGTCCATGAGGATCGCATCAAATGTACCGCTTGCTGCTTCTACGACAGCCTTTTCGCCGTCCACGACCATCACCGGGACGTGGCCGAGCTTGCGCAGCATGGCCTCGCTGAGCAGGCGGTTGATGTCATTGTCTTCTGCGACGAGCAATTTCAGAGGCCGGCCGGGTACCGCGGCGCGGTTGGAGAGGAAACTGTTTTGGACGGGTTCTGCACTGACGTCCCAGGCATGGTCGGTGGTCTCGGCGTCCAAAAGGCCTGAAAACACTTGAACAAGTGTGTCAATGCGCACAGGGCGGATCAGATAAGCCGCGTAGCCGGCTTCTCTCAGATGCTCCAGGCGGTCACGCTCCGGCGGTGAGATCAAGACGACAGCCGGCGCCTTGCACCCGCTCAGGTGCGCCGATGCCAGCCATCCGGCGCTGTCTGAAAGCGCCGAATTGTCAACGACAAGCAGGTCAGCTGCCATGAGCGCCGCATCCAGGCCATCGGTGCCGGGTTCCAGAACCGAGACCTGTGCGTCATGCTGTTCCAGCCGCTTGGCAATTAGGGGGCATTCGATCCGGCTGGAGGTGACGAAAACGATCTTCCTGCCGGAAAACTTCTCCAGGCGCGGGTCTGTGGTTTCGGTCAGGTCTTCCGGGATTGGCAGGGAAACTTCAAAAAGTGCACCACCTTCTGAAGCGGGGCGCGCGCTGATGCCGCCGCCCATCAAGCGGGCCAGGCGTTGCGCGATGGCCAAGCCAAGTCCGGTGCCGCCAAACTTTCTGGCAGGTCCATGATCGACCTGTTCAAACTCCTGGAACAGGCGTTCCGCCTCGTCGGCAGCAAAACCGATGCCGGTATCCCGCACAACCAAATCGAGGAAACTGCCACCTTCAAGGTTCGGACGGCCGTGGAGCTCAACAGCAACACCGCCTTCATCGGTGAACTTGACGCCGTTCCCGATCAGATTGAAGAGGATTTGCCGCACCCGGGTCGCGTCGAGCGTGACATGTTCCGGCAGGCGGGAATCGATCAGCGTCCCAATTTCGAGGTGCTTCGCATGGGCTTTAGGCGCCAGCAGTTCGACCACGCTTTCAGCCAATGCACCGACCTTGACTGGGGCGGCGTGAATATCCAGCTTTCCTGCCTCAACCTTTGAAAAATCGAGCACTTCGTCGATTAGAAGCAATAGGGTCTCGCCAGAGGTCTCCAGTGCCTCGATGTAGGCGCTCTGTTCCTTGGTCAGGCGTGTGTCGCGCAGCAAGGCTGCCATGCCGAGAACGCCGTTCAGCGGCGTGCGGATTTCGTGGCTTACCGTCGCAAGGAACCGGGATTTGGCTTCGTTGGAGGTTTCAGCAGAGTGACGGGCCGCGAGCAGCTCTTCTTCGATCAAGCGGCGCTCGGTGACATCGCGCAAGACGGTCTGGACCAACTGCCGGTCGGTGGCAGTGTCCCGGACCGGAATATCGATCCGGGAAAACCAGCGCTCGCCTTGGGCGGTGCGCAGCCGAAGGTCGCCAAAACCAATGCCGCCGTTGTTTTCCGCCGGTGCATCCAGATCGAATATCTCACCTGCAGCCTTGTTCGCGATCGGCAACTGCATCAGCCGCCCGGGCTGCAGCTCATGGTCTTTTCCAAAAACATCATCCGCAGCGGAATTGGCGTAGGTGATCGTGCCAGCTTGGTCGCGCCGGATGACCACGTCGCCGAGCGTTCCAAGAATACTGGCGTGCCGTTCGTCGGACTCACCGAGTTCCCAAGCCCGGTCTTCCAATTCCTCACAACGCGCCATCAAGCGGCGGATCTTTTCGTCCTTGTGCTGCAGGGACTGGATAGAGCGCTGCATGTCATCGGCAAACAACCGCCATACCGCTAGTCCGCCTGCGAAAAACGCCAGTCCAACCCCGAAAAAGCGGTTGATGCCTTCTCCGGCGACGACATAAAGCGCGGCCGCCAACGCGATGACCAGCCCAACCGTTGCAAGGTTCTGAAGCGCTTTGGCAGGCGCATCCACCGGAATGTCTGTGGCTCGGCGTCCGGGGCCAACTTCCGGGATGTCGTCGAAATCGAACGTGGTCCGGCTGGGCCGCTTCGCGCGGGTGTCGACCACAGCACCGTCGAGGTCGATGTCGCAGGTATTCGCGGCGATGGTGACCTGCTCTTCAGCAGACGGATCGATGGCGCGCTGCTCTTTGTCCAGAGCGGCGTCCATCTCGGTAGACGACGCTGTTTTGCTGGTGTAACTGCCCAAGAAACCTACTCACTACAAGACCCAGTTTAGGTCACAGTGCACGGGAATCTTTGAAAAATCGTTTCATTGGCAGTTTTTCCGAGGATGTAAGTCTCCTCGGGAGTTTTCAGCACACACCGATATCTTGTCGCTCAGTGATTGTCGCGGGGCAGACCTTTGTGCGCGACATCCTGATATTTGACCGCGGGCTCCAAAACCATGCCCTTGTCGAACTGGGCCACCATACCGCGCTGGATTTCCTGCCAGGGCGTTTGGTTCTCGGCAACTTGGAACCCTCCGCTTTCTTCAAGCTTTGCGCGGCGCTGGGCCAACTCTTCGTCCGAAATCAGAATGTTGGCTGATCCTGCTTTCAGATCGATTCGCACACGATCCCCGGTCTGCAACACCGCCAATCCGCCCATTGCTGCGGCCTCGGGAGCTGCATTCAGGATTGAGGGAGAACCTGATGTGCCGGATTGCCGGCCGTCGCCGATGCATGGCAGGGCCGTGATCCCTTGTTTGATAAGTGCCGCCGGGGGCTGCATGTTCACCACCTCAGCCCCGCCCGGGTAACCGATCGGACCTGTTCCGCGAACGAACAGTATACAGTTTTCATCGATCTTCAGTTCCGGATCGTCAATCCGGTGATGGTAATCCTCCGGTCCTTCGAAAACGATTGCGCGGCCTTCAAAAGCATCCGGGTCGTTCGGATTAGAGAGGTAGCGGTTACGGAACTCTTCAGAGATAACGCTGGTTTTCATGATCGCGCTGTCGAAGAGGTTGCCCTTCAGGTTCAAGAACCCGGCCTTTTCCAGCATCGGCGCGTCAAATGGTTTGATGACATCGGGCAGATCGGTGACAACGCTGGCGCAGTTTGCCTCAATCGTTTTCCCGTTTGCTGTCAGTGCGTCTGGGTGCGGAATTTGTCGATGGCGGAGTAGCTCGGCAACAACGGCCGGGACACCGCCCGCGTGAAAGTAGTCTTCACCCAAATAGGCGCCGGCAGGCTGAAGATTGACCAGAAGCGGCACGTCATGACCAATCTTCTGCCAATCGTCATTCGTGAGCTCAATCCCAAGATGCCGGGCGATGCCGTTCAAATGAATTGGAGCGTTTGTGGACCCGCCAATTGCCGAATTCACGACGATGGCGTTTTCGAAGGCTTGCCGGGTCATGATGTCGGACGGTTTCAGGTCCTCATAAGCCATTTCCACGACCCGGCGGCCGGTTTCATAGGAGATGGCGCCGCGTTCCCGGTAAGGCGCTGGAATGGCGGCCGCGCCCGGAAGCTGCATACCAAGAGCTTCGGCGAGAGAATTCATGGTCGTTGCCGTGCCCATCGTGTTGCAATAGCCAACAGAGGGGGCGGATGAGGCGACAAGGTCCATGAAGCCGTCATAGTCGATGTCGCCCGCGGCCAGCATTTGCCGGGCTTTCCAGACAATGGTGCCCGAACCTGTACGCTCACCCTTGTGCCAGCCGTTGAGCATCGGGCCGACTGACAAGGCGATTGCCGGGATGTTGACCGTCGCGGCGGCCATGAGGCACGCCGGTGTGGTCTTGTCACAGCCGATGGTCAGGACAACCCCATCAAGCGGGTATCCATGCAGCAATTCGACAAGGCCGAGATAGGCAAGGTTCCGGTCGAGCGTTGCGGTTGGCCGCCGTCCGGTTTCCTGAATCGGATGGACGGGGAATTCAAATGCGATCCCGCCAGCGTCCCGAATGCCTTCGCGCACACGCTTGGCAAGCTCAAGGTGGTGGCGGTTGCACGGTGAGAGATCCGACCCTGTCTGGGCGATGCCGATGATCGGTTTTCCGGACTGCAGTTCTTCCCGGGTAATCCCGAAATTCAGATAGCGTTCGATGTAAAGCGCCGTCATCCCCGGGTTGTCTGGATTGTTGAACCAAGCGGCAGAACGGAAATTCGGTGTCTTGGTATGTGTCATCAGCGCCTTACCCTCTGTTCCCCTCACGGCAGAGGGTGTGAGCCGATAAATACCCGCTCGAACAGGCTTGTAAAGCGCATTAGATCAACTCGCTGCGATCAGTCTCCCTGCGTTTGTTTCCTGTTTGCGATCCGCAACAGAATAACGCGCGAAAGCCCAGAGGACGGTGAGACTGACAAGGAATAGAACAGGGGCCGCCGACATGGGGAGCAGCAACGAACCACCGCAAACCCCGCACAAAATCGACAGGCCCGACAAAAACCGTTGCGCGTGGGCGGCGAGCGCCGTGCGTCGCATGGCAAGGTCCTTAAGTGCAGGAAAAGCGCCGATGTCTTCGGTGTTGCTCACAGCCAGGATCACCGTTTGCGGCGTGCTGTGATCCTCCATGGTCTTATGGACGGATCTCAACTCCAAAGAGGTGCGATCCTGCGACAGTGTCAGCACCAGAGGTTGCTGATCGCCCAAACAGCGGTGTGCTGCTTCCGCTGCGCTTTCGCCGGGACGCGGGTCTGCAATCGGTTCCAGGCCGAGCATGTTGGCAAGGGCTTCGCGCGTCTTTTCACTGTCTCCGCTATAAAGCCAGGGCACGAGACCTTCCCCGCGCAGCGCATAGGCAGCAACACCTGCATCCTGACGCAAAGTGCCTTCAAGGCCGAGGACACCAACAACCCGGCCGCCAACTGCAACCCGGAGAACCGTTTTGCCGTCCGCTTCAAGTGAGCGGGCGATGGCGTCGGCGGTGAAGCTATCGATCTTGTGCTTCTGCATCAGGTTGGCCGTGCCGATCACGACACTTTGCCCGCCGAGTAAGGCGACTGCGCCTAGCCCAGGCGCTTGCTCAAAGCGATCGGGCCGCTTGATGTCGACACGCCATTGCGCCGCCAGTTGGCGCAAAGCTTCTGCGACGGGATGATCGCTCCCGCTTTCAGCCGATGCGGCAACGGCAAGCAGTGTTTTGGGTTCATTATTGAAAGCCATGACATTGGTCACCACCAGGTTTGGTCCCGACATGACGGCGGCCTTGTCGATAACGATATCGCGGGCTGACGCGACCTTGGCGAATCCCGCAGTCCCAAGGCTCCGAACACCGGCGGCCTTGGCCGCTTCCAAATAGACCTTGTCAGCAAAGGCGTTGATGCCATCAACGAGATAGGGCCAGGAGAGCACCAGGCAGACAACAGCCGCAATCGGTGCCTGATCGGGATTTATGCCAAGCCAAAGGGCGCCGCATAGAAGGCTGAGTTGGCTGGACGCAAAAGCTTCTTTGAGCCCGGTCCGTTCGCCACGTGGTGGCAGGATCCAAACAGCGAGTGCGCGAAGGATCATCATGATGCCGGCGGAAAACGCAGGGGCATGGGGGGTGATGCCTCCGGCTGAGATGAATGGGAGGAAGGGATCTACAATCAGCAGTCCCCCGCAAACGAGCGCCGTTGCATAGTTCAAGCTCCGTCCAGCCGCGGCTTCCGGACAGAAAGCCAGACTGGTGGCTGAGAACAGAACCGACATCGCGCAGAGGCTGATAACGGACACAGTGTTTGGTTCTGTGCCTGAATGCGCTGATGCTACGGCGAGAAGAGTTGATGCGATTGCGATCAGTGTCGCCCTGCTGATGACTTCTAGTGAGAGAGCCGGCTTTTTTGCGGCCTGTTGCATGATGATCCCCGTTCCCTGTGCTTTCCCGGTCGCGTGACGCCGGGTGTTGCTCCGGATTGAAAATGCAGTACAGGCGGTCTGTGCTTCAATCTGGCGGTCACATAGCTCCAACGGGGAACGGCTGCGCCTCTTGGCAGGAATATCGATGATTTGGTCGATTGGATCGAAACACAATGCCGGAGGGAAAAATAAAATAGAGTTTATATGTATCAATATGGAAAATAAGAATAGATAAATTCTAATGCCATAAAATAAAAATTCATTGTGACGAATTTTGGCGGAGAAAAAGAGATTGTTTTATTTACTGATAATCAGCGGAAATACACCGAGGATATTTCTCACGAATCGGAATTACGATTGATTGGGAATTGAATATCGGCGAAAACACTAAATGGAAGAGACTTGAAAACAGGGGCGGCAACAATTGCCGGGTCCGGAGTCCACTGTGACTATCGCTGCGCGGCAAATCGGGAATCAGGGGTGTCTTCAGAGTCAAGTGGACGACTCAGGCGAATCTCAAAAAAGACTCATAAACAGTCACTTAGCTGGTTTGGGACACTGTCCCGCGGAAGGCGGGACAGTGCAAAGCTTTGAGGTATCAGGCTGTTTCCAGATTGGCTCGGGACAGCAGTTCCATTGACGGCATCAGATTGAGAAGCTGCTGCGTATATTCGTGCTGCGGGTTCTCAAACAGCTGATCGCAGTCTGCGACTTCGCAGAGCTCACCGTTGCGCATGACACCGATCCGGTTACACATCTGACGTATCACCGCGAGGTCGTGACTGATGAACATCATAGTCAGCCCGAGCTCTTCCTGCAGATCTTTCAGAAGATTGAGGATCTGTGCCTGGATCGATACGTCCAACGCGGACGTCGGTTCATCACAGATCAAGAAACGCGGACGGGTCGCAAGGGCCCGCGCAATTGAGATCCGCTGGCGCTGACCACCGGAAAACTCATGCGGGAACTTCTGGCCCGCGGCCGCGCCCAAACCGACGTGATCCAGCAGATCATCCACGATCTGGCGGACTTCAGAATTGCTGGAGGCCAGTTTGTGGAACTTGATCGGCTCGGCAATGATGTCTTTAACCCGCATCCGCGCATTGAGCGACGAATAGGGATCCTGGAAGATCATCTGCATCTGCCGGCGCATCGCCAGAATTTCTTTCTGGTTCTTCAGTGATGTCAGTTCCGTCTTGCCGAAGAGAATTGACCCGCCGCTCGGGTGATAAAGCCCGGTAATCACACGTGCGATGGTGGATTTACCTGAGCCACTCTCACCGACGACACCGAAGGTCTCGCCTTCGTGAATATCGAAACTGACCTTTTTGACCGCATGGAAGTATTCCCGCTTCGAGGGGAAAATCGATCCCTTGGTCTCAAAGCGCATCTCGAGATCCCGGATCTGGACCAGAGGCCCTGTCACTTTGTCATAGTCCCGGGACTTGCCGAGCCAGTGGGTGGAGATGTCGATATGTTTTTGCGGCGTGCCGGCCTTTTCGATGTAGTTGACCACCGGGAACCGCTCAACCTTGATATCCGGCCGGGGAACGGCAGAAATCAGGCTCTGCGTATAGGGATGTTTCGGAGCACCGAGGACCTGGTTGGTTTCCCCATACTCCACCAACTCACCGTGATACATCACCGCAACATGGTCGGTAATGTCCGCGATCACGCCCATGTCGTGGGTGATCACGAGCATCGCAACGTTTCGTTCTTCACAGAGCTTTTTCATCAGCTCCAGGATTTGCGCCTGAATGGACACATCAAGCGCTGTGGTCGGCTCATCAGCAATCACAAGCTCCGGCTCGGCGCACAGTGCGAGCGCGATTACAACGCGCTGGCGCATGCCACCTGAGAACTGGTGCGGATACTGTTTGATCCGCTCAGCAGGATTGGGAATGCCGACCGCGTCGATCAATTCAATCGCCCGCTGCTGTGCTTCCTTGGCAGAAAGGGGCAGGTGCGTGCGGATTGTCTCCACCAGCTGAGATTCGACCGTCTGCAACGGATCCAGCGAGGTCAGGGGATCCTGGAAGATCATGCCGATCTTCCGGCCCCTGAGCTGCCGCATTTTCTTGTAGGGCAGTTCATCGATCCGCTGGCCATGCAGATAGACTTCACCGCCTGCAATGTGACCGGGCTCCTGCAGAAGTCCGATCACGGCGTTGCCGACGGTGGACTTGCCAGCACCCGATTCCCCGACCACGCCGAGGATCTTGCCGGCATCCACTTTCAAGCTCACCCCTTCAACCGCAACGAAAACCGATTTGCGGCCCGGGAACTCGACCCGAAGGTCTTTGATATCTAGGACGTTCACGGAAGGCACCTCAGCGCAGTTTCGGGTTGAGGGCGTCACGCAGCCAGTCGCCCAACAAGTTGACGTTCAAAACCAGCAGAGCCAGCGCAATGCCCGGGAAAATCGCGATCCACCATTCCCCGGAATAGAGGAAGTCGTTGCCGATGGCGATCAAGGTGCCGAGAGACGGCTGGGTGGGCGGCATACCGACACCGAGGAATGACAGGCTGGATTCTGTGACGATCGCCAGTGCCAGGTTGATGGTCGCAATAACGAGAACCGGGCCCATGACATTCGGCAGGATGTGGCGCACCATGATGATGACCGAAGGAATGCCGATCACGCGGGCTGCCTGAACATATTCCTTGTTCTTTTCCACCATCGTGGACCCGCGAACGGTCCGGGCGTACTGCACCCAGAACGATAGGGCGAGCGCCACGATCAGAATGTAGAAGGCGAAGACTTCTCGGTCGATCCCGCCGAAGATGCCGGCGGCGACACCGTCAATCAGAAGCGCGATCAAAATGGCCGGGAATGTGAGCTGAACATCGGCGATCCGCATAATGATCGCATCGACGCGGCCGCCCATGTAGCCGGCGACCAAGCCGGCGGTGATACCGATGATCGCGGCAGCGATGACCGAACAGAAACCGACAATGAGCGAAATCCGCATGCCGTAGAAGATGCCGGACAACAGATCCCGGCCCTGATCATCTGTGCCGAGCAGGAAGCGGGGGTCGGCAAACTCCATCCAGACTGGTGGAACGCGAGCGTCCAGAATGGAAATCGTCGCCAGATCAAACGGATTGTGTGGCGCGACCCAGGGCGCAAGGAATGCGACCAGAAACAGGATCAGTGTCATCACTGCGGCAACTACGGTGACCTTGGAGCGCAGGAAGGAGTGGAACAGGTCGCTGTCGATGATGCGTGCGAGGCGGCCTTTCGGCTCGCTTTTCGGTGTGGAGACATCAGCCATGGTCAAGTCTCCTTATGGCCGTCCGACCCGCAGACGCGGATCGATGAAGAAATAGAGGATATCGACGATGAAATTGATCGCGACAAACAGGAAAGCAGTCAGCAGCAGATAGGCCGACATGATCGGTATATCGACGTTCTGAACAGCTTGCAGGAACATCAGACCCATGCCCGGCCACTGGAAGACGGTCTCCGTGATGGTGGCAAAGGCGATGATCGACCCGAGCTGAAGACCGGTGATCGTGATTACAGGAACCATGGTGTTCTTCAGCGCGTGCCTGAAGTGGACCAACCGGTCAGGCAAGCCGCGTGCGCGGGCAAACTTGATGTAGTCGGTTCGGATGACTTCCAGCATTTCCGCCCGGATCAGGCGCATAATCAGCGTCATCTGGTACATGCCGAGCGTGACTGCTGGTAGGATCAGCGCTTTCAGGCCGGAGGCTGTCAGGAAGCCTGTTGTCCACCAGGAGCCGACCTGGACGACATCGCCGCGGCCAAAGCTTGGCAGCCATTGCAGCGTGACCGAGAACAGGAAGATCAGCAAAATCCCGATGAAGAAGGTGGGCAAGGATATGCCCACAAGGGACACAGAGAGAAACAGTTTTGATATGGCCGATTCCCGGTTAAGCCCGGCATAGATGCCCATCGGTATGCCGACAATCAGGGCAAACATAAAGGAGGCGAAACTGAGCTCCAGCGTCGCCGGGATGCGTTTGGCGAACAGCTCGGAAACGGGTTGTTTGAACTGATAGGATGTGCCGAAGTCGAACTGCACCGCATTGCCGATGAAACGGGCAAACTGGACCGGGATGGGATCGTTCAACCCCAAACGTTCGCGCAGCGCTTCACGTTCTTCAATAGATGTCTCGATGCCGACCATCTGGTTGATCGGATCTCCGACGAAACGGAACATGGTGAAGGCAAGAAGCGCCACCACCAACATGACAATCATCGCTTGAATCAAACGACGTGTTGCAAAACCTATCATTTCGGCTCTTTACGTTTTCAAGAAAAGGCGCCCCCGGCGGAACCGGGGGCGCTTAAATTTTTATCAGGACCGCTTAGTTCTTGGTGACGAAGCGGAAGTGGAACTGGTTGTCCGCACGCTGGACGAGCTCAACGTCGTCAGCAACGCCCCATGCCAGACCCTGCTGGTGCAGCGGGATGTAGTAGGCGTTGTCGTGGGAGATCTTGTAGGCTTCCGCGATCATCTCGTCGCGTTTTGCCGGATCATTTTCAACCAGGATCTGCTGAGTCAGTTCGTCGACTTTCGCATCACACCAGCCACCGTTGTTGAACGGAGAGCCTTTGCCAGCTTCATCGCGGCAGTTCATCAGGTTGGACAGAACGTTGAAGCTGTCGAAAGAACCCGGTGTCCAGCCAAGAAGGTAGAACGACGTGTCATAGCCACCGGAAGCCAGGATCTTGGCGAAGTATTTCGCTTTCGGCTGGGCGTTCAGATCGACCTTGACACCAACGCGGGCGAGCATCGCAGCAACGGCCTGACAGATCGCTTCGTCGTTGACGTAGCGGTCATTCGGGCAATCCATGCCGACAGAGAACCCGTCCGGGTAACCAGCTTCTGCCAAAAGGTCCATCGCAGCCTGAGGGTCATACGGATACCGCTCAAACTCGTCAGACTTGGAGAACAGGAACGGGGAGATCATGATCGCGGACGGCGTTGCGAGGTTCCGCATTACCTTCTGTTTGATCGCCTCAATGTTGATGGCCTGGTAGAACGCTTTGCGGACTTTTTCGTCCTTGAACGGGTTCTTGCCCTTGACGTCCGAATAGAGCAGCTCATCGCGCATCTGGTCCATACCAAGGAAGATGGTACGCAGTTCCGGACCGGTCAGTGCGACAGTGCCGTTATTGTCGTTGATGCGTTTGATGTCCTGGATCGGGATCGGGTAAACCATATCCATCTCGCCGGACAGAAGCGCTGCAACACGGGTCGCATCGGATCCGATCGGCGTAAATTCAACCGTGGTCAGGTTGTGAGACGCGGTGTCCCACCAGCCATCGTTTTTCTCATAGACGGTTTTTACGCCCGGCTCGTGGCTGACCAATTTGAACGGGCCGGTGCCGTTCGCGTTCAGTGCGGCGTAGTTCGGGGTGGTGTCGGAAGCAGAGGTGACTTTGACGGCGTCGTTGGCCTCGGTCCACTCCTTGTCCATGATGTAGAACGTATCCCACTCATAATGCAGGATCGGGTTCGGGCCGGTGAGTACGAAGTCGACGGTGTAGTCGTCAACGATCTCAACCTTGGCATCACCCGGAACGCGGGTGGTGAGGTCGGAACCTTCAGAGCGGACGCGGTCGACAGAAAAGGCAACGTCTTCAGCGGTAAAGTCGTTGCCGTTGTGGAACTTGACGCCCTGGCGCAGGTAGAACCGCCAGCGGTTCGGCTCGACAACTTCCCAGCGCTCGGCAAGGCTCGGCTCGATCTGCAGATCTGCACCGCGGCGGGTCAGACCTTCATATGTGTTGCCAAGTGCGGACAGCGTGAAGGTTTCGTTGAGGCTGTACGGGTCAAGGGCGTTCAACGTCCCCTGAAACGCAAACTTCAATGTCTCCGCCTGCGCAGCGGATGCCACGCCAAACGTTGCCACAGCAGCAGCAATCAATTTGGTTTTGGTATTCATAGTCCCCTCTTTAGTGCTATTCAGCGCTTACATGAACTCGTTGTTGTTCGATTTTTCTTTACGACCGGAAAATCGTAAATTATGCCAATTATGACAGCGTTGGCGGAATGCATCAAATCGGATTTCTCCGATCAGCGCAAAACTTTTTCGCACAAGTCATCAAGAAAATTGGCACATTTATCAAGCTCGGTCAGTTCGATGAATTCGTCCGCCTGGTGTGCCTGGTCAATCGAACCAGGTCCACAGACGACTGTCGACAGACCGTGTTCCTGGAACTGACCGCCTTCAGTCGCGTAAACCACCACATGGCGGCCGTTGTCCCCGGTCAGACGGCGGACCAATTGTTCTGCGGTCCCATCGGTTTCCTCCGCAAGGCCAGGAACCATCGCAAGGACATCAATATCGATCCGGCAGTCTTTCGAGATCGCCTGCATGTCCGGGAGCACGTGTTCAGCAGCATAAGTCCGGTAGGCAGTAATCCAGTTCTGGAGCTCTTCGCCGGGCAGCAACCGGATATCGGTCATGAATTCGCAGCTTTGCGCCGTGATGTTGTGTGCCTTTCCGCCCTGGATTGTTCCGCAATGCAAGGTGGTATAGGGCGGTTCGAACGGACACTCCGGATCTGCTTTGGCTTTGTTCTCTTCGGTCTGCCCGTCTAGCCATGAAATCAGTTTCACTGCGGCGGAAATTGCAGACACCCCGCGGTGCAGCTGGCTGGAATGTACTGGGTGTCCGTGGATCTTCGTTTTCAGGACGGCGATTCCCTTGTGCCCGGTCACCACTTTCATGTTGGTCGGTTCACCAACAATCACCGCAGACGGGTGCGGCCCCTTGGCCAACATTGCCTTGATCATCGGCGGCGCGCCGAAGCAGCCCACTTCTTCATCGTAAGACAGTGCGATGTGGATCGGTTTGGAAAGGCTTGCGCCTAGAAAATCAGGCACTTTTGATAGAACCGTTGCGGCAAACCCTTTCATGTCAGCGGTACCGCGCCCATAAAGGCGGCCGCCATCCTCCCATGCCGAAAACGGATCCGACGTCCAGTCTTGCCCGTCGACGGGCACCACGTCGGTGTGTGCCGACAAAACGATACCACCATCGATATTTGGCCCGACGGTGGCAAACAAAGCGGCCTTTTCACCCGTTGCGTCCGGGACACGCACGGCGGATACGCCGTGACTGGACAGATACTCTTCAACAAATGAAATAAGCTCGAGATTGCTGCGATCCGACACCGTGTTGAAGGACACGAGTTTCGTCAGCATTTCCTGCGGTGTATAGGTGTTTGGCACGTGCGCCCCGGCTATTTACACGGGGTCTTTTACCCCCGTTTCCCCGGGGAGCAATAAACCATTCATCTGCTTAAGTGCAAAGGCTTGTAACGGTTTTTCCTTGCCGCGCACGCTGACGTCGTACAGTGTTTCATCGGGTGCCGTTGCGCGAGCCGCGTCAATTACGTCTTTGGAAACAACGAGGAAGCTGTTCCGCGATTTATTTTCAGTTTCTAACCGGCTGGCGGTGTTGACGACGTCGCCAAGCGCGGTGAGTCCACCTTCAGTTTTGCCGGATCCAGCAGCGCCAATACGTCCCAGGATGGCTTGGCCGAGATGGAGGCCGACACCGAGACGGATCGTGTCGCGGAACTGAGGGCCCTTTTCGACGTTCAGCGCTTCCATGACCTGCTCAATGCCCCGGCAGGCCTTCAAAGCTTGGCGCGCACCGGTCTCAGCGCCTGTTTCCATCCCGAAGATGGCCATGATGCCATCACCAATGAACTTGTCGACATAACCGCCTTCGGCCCGGATCACGGCTGAAACCCGGTCAAGGTATTGGTTCAGGAGGAAGACGACATCGTAGGCGAGTTGGGCCTCGGTCATGCTGGTGAAATTCCGGAGGTCGACGAACATGACCACAACATCCTGCTCGACACCCCAGTAATAGGCATCCTGAACATGGTCCTGCCGCACCATGTTGGCCTTCACCGGCACCAGCGGTTGGACTTCAACGTTTGCAGACGGCCGGATCTGGCATGCCAGGCGGACATCCTCCGGAACACCAATCCGCTTCAACACAATAGTCTCGGCCGGGCTCGGTTGTGACAGACTGTCCAGTCCGTTCAAAACTTTGACACGGCAAGTCGAACAGCGTGCACGGCCACCGCAAACCGAAGCGACAGGTATTCCGTTCATGCGGCTGATTTCAAGAAGAGACGCACCCGGCTGCGCCCGAACGGTCAAACCGCCGGGATAGGAAATCGAGATGCCACTGGACATCCGGCTCGCGAGATACCGGATGACTATTACAAACAAGCTCAAGATTATCAGGCCGAACACGATGGCTCTGATGTTGTCGGTTTGAGCGTAGAGCCATGCCAACTGATCGTCCGAAACCTTGACCGTCACGTCCGTTGCCAGAGCCAGGCGCCGGGCTCCTTCAATGAAGCCCCAAAGCGCCATGACAGGCCATGCTATGGCGGCCGCCAAAGCGATGTATTTGACGCGGTGGTAAAACGGGTAGAGCCGCAGCCAGAAATGCAGCCCGATCATCGCATGGGTCCAGACCACCAGCAAAAGGATCGACTGCATGACCGCATTTTGTGGCCAAAGGATCGTCAGCATCTGATGGTAGTTCGGAATGAAACCGAACTCTTTCGCCAGTCCCATCGTTGTGATGACATGCGGAATGAGCGTCCACGGGATGTAAAGCCCCAGCACAAGCTGAGCGAACTCCCAGGGCGGCATGCGCAATGTGCGTCTCTTGGACGTTCGCCAGAGCGTCAGCGCGACATGGGTGAGAGCTGCCGTGATCAACACGGTTTCGCCGATCGGCCCGCGCCAGATCCAGTAGTGCCAAAGGGACATTTTCTCCATCGCATTGACGGAAATGATTCCCATCGCGTGGTTGGAAAAGTGACTGAGGCAAAACAGGAAAAGAACCAGTCCGCTCAACAGGCGCAGCCGTTGGCGCCAGTTTCCGTGCCCGGGATTGGGCCATGCCGCATCTGTAGTGGTTGCGGGCACTTTTGATGGAATGGCGGGGTCGGTCACAGTGTTTGAACGCCTGGCGAAAAAGTGGACTGATCGTATTTGTCGACAGTGCAGCTTGAAGCGCCCGCGTCAAGACGGAACCGGGCTGATCGTGGATTGTTGGACGATGGTCTTGAAACACTCAGGACAAAAAGCAATTGTGCCGCCAAATGAAGTGCAAACCGGTAAGAGGCATCATGAAGGTCTACGGCATCAAGAATTGCGATACGGTCAAGAAAGCGCGGAAGTTTCTGGATGAAGCCGGGGTGGAGTACAGTTTTCACGACTACAAGAAAGATGGCGTTGATGCCGACAAGCTCGCCAAGTTTGTAGGTGAATTTGGCTGGGAAGCGGTTTTGAACAAACGTGGTACGACCTGGCGCCGGCTGGATGAAGCCACTCAGGACGGCGTAACCGATGCAAAAAGCGCGCTGGACGTCATGATCGACAATCCATCCGTTATTAAGCGTCCGATCGTGGAAGGTGCGGAGAAGAATTTCATCGGGTTTGACGCTGTTGCCTGGGAAATGGCGCTGGAGTTGGGTGAACTGAAGTAGCGCACTCACTTGATCTTCGAAAGAACCAAGGCTCCGGCGTCAATCCCCGGAGCCTTTTGTTTGTTACCAGGTGCGGCGCGGCCCGGTGTCAATGTGGTAAAACCCTGACGAATAGTACTTGTAGCCACCCACCGCAGACTGGGACTTCAGGAAAGCCAAGACGGAAGACGGGTTGCCACCGACGGAAAAGTCAACGGCCTGGCAATTCAGGTGATAGGAACTGCGGGCGCCGCCTTTGCGCCAATTTTCGAACCACCAGCGTTTGGTGGAATGGACCTTCACCGGTCCGTACCGTTTCGCGACCTTGTTCAGGACTTTTTTGAGTTTTCTCGGCACGCACCAGGACGAGTCGTTGTAGTCAATTGCGCTGTGCGATGCCGTTGCCCAACCCATGCCGGTGACACCAGCAACCGATCCACATCCAACCAGAACAACGGACAATCCCAAAAACATTATCCAGGCTAAAAAACGCTGACGCATAACAAACAGCCTTGCAAATTCTAAGTGTTTGCCCCCGCCCCAGAACTGCCAGCAATTTGATTAAAATTTTAATGAAGGAGATGGTTAACGCGACAAAGAAACACTTGTTTCACATGTGGCAAATTCATGATACAAATGTCTCAAGCGCACATTCCGGCGCGATACACCCTTGGTGAGGTTCGTGTTCATGTCTCACGTTTTTCCGCGTCATACCAAAGCATCCACCCCTGTTGCTGTTGGTGGAGATGGATGTTATATCATTGATAGTAAAGGCAAAAAATACTTTGATGGATCCGGCGGCGCGGCCGTGTCGTGCCTTGGGCACAGCGACCCCGACGTGACTGCGGCGATCAAGGGCCAGGTCGACCAGATTGCCTTCGCACATACCGGGTTTTTTACCTCAGAGCCTGCAGAGCAGCTGGCCGATCTTCTGATTGATCATGCACCGGGCAATCTGGACCGGGTGTACTTCGTCTCCGGCGGTTCGGAGGCAATGGAAGCCGCACTGAAACTGGCGCGTCAGTATTTTTTGGAAAAAGGCGAAACATCCCGACACCGGGTCATTGCCCGCCGGCAAAGCTATCACGGCAACACGCTCGGGGCGCTGGCGACAGGTGGCAATCAGTGGCGCCGTGAACCCTTCGCGCCGTTGATGATCGAAACCTCCCACATTTCACCGTGTTACGAGTATCGCGGGCGGGCGGACGATGAAACGGCCGTCGAATACGGGCGACGCGTTGCCAATGAACTCGAAACCGAAATCCAGCGCCTTGGCGCGGAAAACGTGATGGCATTTGTGGCCGAGCCGGTCGTCGGAGCAACGGCAGGTGCGGTCCCGCCTGTCGAAGGATACTTCAAGCGGATCCGGGAAATCTGTGATCACTACGGGATCTTGCTCATCTTGGATGAAGTGATGTGCGGCATGGGACGCACAGGCAGCCTGTTTGCTTGTGAGCAGGATGGTATAGCGCCGGATATCCTTGCGATCGCAAAGGGCCTTGGCGCAGGTTATCAGCCGATTGGGGCTATGCTGTGTACGCCGGAGATCTATCAGGCCATCGAAAACGGGTCCGGTTTCTTCCAGCACGGCCACACATATATCGGACATCCGACGGCGTGCGCGGCCTCTCTTGCCGTCCTGAAAAAGCTCACTTGCGGCCTGGTCGATCAGGTTCATCCTCTGGGCGACAAACTGGATGCAACCCTGAGAGAGGCATTCGGACAGCATCCCCATGTTGGCGATATCCGTGGACGCGGCCTGTTCCGCGGCATTGAAATTGTTCAGGACCGGGAAAGCAAGACACCCTTTGATACCAAACGCGGGGTGAACAAGGCCTTGAAAAAGGCGGCGTTCGAAGCCGGGCTCATCTGTTATCCGATGGGTGGCACGATTGACGGGGTAAAAGGCGATCACATCCTGCTGGCACCGCCCTTCATCATGGAAGATCAGCACATCTCCGAGATTGCCGACAAGCTTCAAACTGCATTCAAGGCCGTTTTCTGATCATGGCACCTGACACCAAACCTCAGGCGCTGCCACTTATTATGGTTGCGCCGAACGGCGCACGGCGCACCAAGGTGGATCATCCGGCCCTTCCGGTGACGATCGCTGAAACGGTGGAGGCAGCTGTTGCTTGTTTCGAAGCAGGCGCGGGCGCAATCCATGCACATGTCCGCGATGAAACAGGCGCGCATGTTCTGGACAAGGACCTCTACCAGGCGCTCTTGTCGGAATTGAATGTTGCATTGCCGCAAATGCAGGTTCAAATCACCACCGAAGCTGTTGGAAAATACACACCGGACGACCAGCGTAAACTGGTTCAGGATCTAGTGCCGTCACTGGTTTCGATCGCGGTGCGCGAGATGGTGCCGGACGGCGATACAGCAGCGGCGGCGGAGTTTTATTCCTGGGCCCTTAAGGAAGGAATATCTGTTCAACACATCCTCTACAGTGCAGAGGACCTCGACCGGTTCTTCGACCTCGTCGAAAACGGCACTATTCCTGGCGTTTCGCATCATATGCTTCTGGTGCTGGGCCGCTATGCCGACAATCAGGAAAGTGCGCCGGAAGATCTCCAGCCCTTTCTGGACCGGTTGAAAGCGCGCCGGGGCGACTACGAGATCGACTGGGGTGTGTGTGCCTTTGGGCACCGGGAAACAGAATGCCTGGTGCATGCCATCGAGAACGGTGGCAAGGCCCGGATCGGATTTGAGAACGGCCTTTGGAACCGCGATGGTGCAGTTGCGAAGGATAATGCTGACCGGGTCCGGGATCTGGTGTCGGCCCTGGAAGAAAAAAACATCTCCGCTCTGTAAGGTTTGACCGCCTTCAGGGCGGTTCACATCCGGGCGACGCCCGACAGAGTGGAGAGACTGAGATTATGGCGGAACACCAATACGTCCTGACGCTTTCATGCGCGGACAAGCCGGGAATTGTCGCTGCCGTTACAACGGAGTTGGCCGATTTCGGCGCGAATATCGCGGAGAGCGATCAATTCTGGGACCGGGCCACCAGTCAGTTCTTCCTCCGGATTGCCATGTTGGCGCCGGAAGGTGTGACGCTGGATAGCGTTCAAAAAGCACTTGATCCGGTGATTACCCGCTTTGACATGAAAGCCAAGCTGGTCGATACCGCCAAGCGGCCGAAAGTGATCATCATGGTCTCCAAGTTTGACCATGCGATGCTGCATCTTCTCTACCAGATCCGGGTCGGCTGGCTGGATGCCGAGGTGGTTGCCATCGTCTCTAATCATCCGGACAGCGCCCGCACCGCGGATCATGAAGGCATTCCCTACCATAACTGGCCGGTGACCAAGGAAAACAAGGCGGAACAGGAAGAAAAACTCCTGAAGCTGGTCAAGGAAACCGGCGCGGATCTGGTGGTGCTGGCGCGCTACATGCAGGTTCTGTCCGACAATCTGTCCAAGCGGCTCTTCGGCAAGGTGATCAACATTCACCACTCGTTCCTGCCGAGTTTCAAGGGCGCAAAGCCCTATCATCAGGCCCATGCGCGGGGCGTGAAGATGATTGGCGCGACCGGGCACTATGTGACGCCGGACCTCGACGAAGGCCCGATCATTGAGCAGGACGCAGAGCGCGTCAGTCACGCTTTGTCGGCAGATGATTTTGTGGCGCGCGGTCGGGACATTGAATCCCGTGTGCTTGCTCGCGCTGTAAAATACCACCTTGAAAATCGGGTGATGATTGTCGGCAACAAGACGATCGTCTTTACACCGTAACCTTGAAGATCAGACGGTTTCCGCCTCCCGCCCGAATGGCAGCGTGCGGCCGTCTTTTTCGAGCTCAGAGAAAAGCCAATCCCGAAACAGCCGGATTTTCCGGCTGTTTTTGCTTTGCACCGGATAGCTCAGGTTCCAGGATTCGCTTTCGATCCGTGAAACCATGTCAAAGGGCTGAATCAGCTGGCCATTTGCAAGAGCATCCCGCACGAAATACGGGGTGAGAATGGCAACACCCTGCCCGGCGATGGCCCGGTTGGCTTCCAGCGCCTGTGAGCCCATCCGGCTAGACGGGTTCCGGCTAAGATCAACCTCCGGCAATCCGGCATCGGCAAACCACGTCTGCCACCAATGGTCTTCCGGATCGATGATCGGCAGTTTCAAAAGATCCGCGGGTTTTTGGATCCCCCCTATTTTTTCTGCCAGTTGCGGGGAAACCATTGGGGTGAACTCGGCCTGGATGAGCCGGTGAAAACAGCACCCTTTCGGCGGTTGATAACAAGCGGTGATGGTTAGATCACCATCGGCAAATGCTGGTTTCTCCCATGGTCCGAACGGAACAAGCCGGACGGCGATGGTGGGGTTTTGGATCTGAAATTCGAACAGGCGGGACGACAGCCAGGTGACGGCAAACGTCGTGTTGCTGCTGATGACCAGTTCGGAAGACTCTGCTTCCCGGACTTCGTGAAATGTGTCGCGAAGCCGGTCAAAGGCGTCAGTCACACCATCTGCAAGCTGCTGGCCGCGCGGCGTCAGCTCAATTTTCCGGGGCTTTCGCTCAAACAGTGAAAATCCGAGTTTTTCTTCTAAAAGTTTGATCTGGTAGCTGACCGCGGCCTGCGTCATGCCAAGCTCGTCACCGGCTTTCGTGAAGCTGAGGTGCCTTGAAACGGCATCGAACGCCCGGACAGCGGACAGCGGGGGTAAAGAGGCGGACATGCATAAATACTCCTTATGCATGTCTATTGTCTTTTCATTGGTCAATCAACAGTCGACACGCGATACATCCTAAAGTCATCAGTGAATTCGGGCGATTTTCATGTCTTCTGTCGATTGTAAATGTACCAAATCGAGTGTGCGCTCTAAATTGGGATTAGTTGAATTTATCCATGGCTTGCTTTCTGGATGGTATGGCCATCGGCGTAAACGCGCTGTTCTCTCTGATTTGCCAGCGGCATTGAAACGGGACATCGGCCTTGACGACATACAGCCAAGCCCACAAAGCCTTGAAGAAAACTGGCGCAGTGAGTTCGACAGGTTGCAACGCCGCTAAGCGTAGAGAGCATTACCTGTACCGGGCGTGGATACCTTCGTAGGTTCCGTCAGCTCGTATTTCCGCCAAGCCTTCATTGAATGCCTGTCTCAACTCTTCAGAGGCAGGGTGCTTTCGTGAAAAACACAAGAAGTAGTCCCAGACAACGAAGGACCGGAAACCAAATTCATTGCGATAGCCAAGTTTCTTTTTGAGATGCTGACCGGCCGCCTGTCCGGTGTGAAAATAGTCGACACGCCCCAGTTCAAGCATCTTGAAGCCGGCCGTATCCGTGGCGATGTTGACCAACTCCGCGCCTTGCCTCTCCATTTCCGCGTTTGGGGCGTATTCAAGAACAGAGGCGACCCGCTGGCCCCTAAGGTCTGCAATACTCCGTATGTTTTCGACCGGATGCCCCGTTCGGTAGAAAACGCCATAGGCTTCCTGGCTGATAGGCGCGCTGAAGAGAAAGTGCTCAGCACGTTCAACGGTATGGGCGCAGGTCAGAAGGCCGGGATAGTTGCCAGCTTCGGTCTCGCTGACCGCTCGGGACCACGGGACATAGACAACCTCTGCCGTGATGCCTTTGCGCTTGAAGGCTTCAACGGCAACTTCGTGGTCAAATCCGAGGCGGTCATCTTCGGGTTCTGCGATATCAAAAGGCGGGTAATCGGTCGCCAATATGATCACAGACCCTGCCGGATGCCCAAGCGTCGGCAGTCCGATCGGGAATATAGCTACCACCAACAGCGCAACCCAGAGCCAGGACCGTATCGCCACCGGAAACGACCTCCGTGAAACATCGGAACGAGGCCGTATGGGACCACACAAAAATATAATTTTTTATTGGCAGTTTTCTTTAATCTGCACCCTTCTCAAGCCAATAGCCCGCGAAGCGCGAAGACCGTTGCCCGGTGGGCATTTACAGCATCAGAGCCCAGACAGTTGCGGCGAGCATGGTGAGCGCCATCACAACTGTGATGGAACGCATCAACCGGCCTTCGCCGATAAGAGCCAGAATAGATACGCCGACCAGCGCCCAAAGCGAATGAAAGACCATTCCGCCCAAGAGGAAACCTGTTGCTAGGATGGCGGCGTTGGCATGCAGATCCAGACCGTTCCCCGCGAAGAAGGTCGAGAACGCGACGAGGCTCATGGCCCATGTCTTGGGGCTCAGCGGGTGGATCAACAGCCCCTCCCAAAAAGTCAGAAGGGTTGCTTCACCCTTAGGCCGGATGGTGAGGGAAATGATCCGCCAGGCCAGAAAGGCCATATAAGTCAGGCTCAAAGCCTTGAATACCGATACGATGATCCCACCCTGCGCCATGATGTGACCAAGCCCGTAGGCGACTGCCAGGTTCAAAGGCAGCGAGCCGATCTGTGAGGCAATAATGACTGGGAATGCCGTCCGGTACCCGGAACTTGCTCCGATCGCGAGGAAAGCCAGGTTTCCGGGGCCTGGGGTGCCGGTCATGATGATCACAAAGACCGCGAAGGCCATCAGTGTGGCGGTGTCCATTTCGGGTGCCTCGTATAATTTCGATACAATCGATACAAAAGCGTATGAACAATCTCTGTATTGAAATATTGTATCGGTCAATGATAACATTGTTCTCATGACAATGTGGGTTCCGAACATCGAGGCGGCTTCCGGGCCGATTTATCTTGCGATCGCAGATGCGCTGGAGGCTGATATTCTTGCCGGCAGTCTCGCCCAGGGCGACCGGTTGCCGCCGCAACGCGAGCTTGCCTACCAGCTCGGCATAACGCTCGGAACGGTGACGCGAGCCTATGCGGAGGCGGAGCGCCGTCGTCTGGTTAAAGGGGAAACCGGGCGGGGAACTTATGTTGCACCCGAAAGCCAGAAGGTTTCTCCCCTGATCCCGAAGGAAGGGGAGCCAGAGACGTGTGATCTGGCACGAAACTTTGCCTATCCGTTTCTCAATCCCAGTCTCTCCGATGGGCTGGTTCGCATGGCCAAAACGGCTGGAATTGAGCGCCTCAACGGATTTGTGCCCTCCGAAGGATTGAAGGCCCATAGGGAAACAGGCGTTCTGGTGTTCAAGGACTACGGACTGGATGCGGATCCGGACCGGGTCGCGGTGACTTGCGGTGCACAGCACGGCATCCAGGTCACCTGCCAGGCCCTTTTTCTACCCGGCGATGCTGTGGCGGTGGATCAGTTTACGTACCCCTCGATCTTCAGTTCGCTTGCCGCGCAAGGGCTGAAGGCTGTGCCGGTTCCGGCGCTCATCGGCGATGATGCAGGGCTGGGCGCAATGGATCCGGATGCACTGGCCCAAGCGGTTCGCATGCATCACGTGAAGGGCGTTTTTCTGATGCCCAACATGCAGAACCCGACCACCCACACCATGTCGATGATTGAGCGCACACGGCTTGTTGAGGTTGCCCGTCAGTTTGACCTCAAGATCATTGAAGACGATCCCTATACGCCGTTTCTCACCGACCCTTTGCCGGCCTTTGGCGCACTTGCGCCAGAGCGGACGGCCTCGATCGCCAGTATCTCAAAGGTGTGTTCGCCCGGCAGCCGGATCGGCTTTGTTCATGTTCCGGCACCTTTCGAAGACTCAATCCGCAACAAAATTGGCGAAAGCACATGGATGGCATCGCCCATCACGGCGGAGCTGATTTCCGGGTGGGTGCGCGAGGGACATCTCAGTAAGGCACTGCGGGTCAAGCGGCGCGCCAACAGCTTGAGATTTGATCGCGCCCGGAAAATCCTGGAGCCTTATTTTTTGCAAAGTGGCAGCCACAAGGTGTTTGGATGGCTGGCCTTACCGGAAGACGTGGATCCAGATGCGTTGCAGGCGGCCTTGTCTCATCAGGGGATATCGGTGCTGTCCTCAAGGTACTTTCAGGCAAAAGGCCTGAAGCCGGCACCGTATATACGGCTCACCTTTGGATCCGAAGAAAACGAAGACCGCTTCGATTGGGCGCTCGAGCGCATCAAGACCACGATCTCAACCTTTGCTGAGCCGCCGGATTTGACACGGCCGGTTGGATAGGCCGCTGCGATTTCATGTGGGCATCATTGACTGTTTTTTGACAAGCAGTCCGTTCCAAATCATAAGCGGGGCAAACGCTGCGTCAGAAAAACACTGCCGCAGCACCTCTGCGATAGGACGTCATGGTGCTTTGGCCCCGCAAAAAAGAAGACAAAGAACAGATCGGTGGCTGCAATCCGGACATCAGGCCGTATGCACGGCTTGAAAACGCCGGTCTCACCCTTGGCAGCCGAAAGGTCCTGTCAGGCCTCAGCCTGGATTTGGAAGAGCGCCGGATCGGCGTGATCGGACTGAACGGATCTGGGAAAAGCAGCTTCGCACGCCTCTTGAACGGCCTTCATCTCGCTGACGAAGGCCGCGTCACTCTCTTTGGCGCAGATGCGGCTTCCGTCCAAGCGGAATTGCCGCGTTATGTCGGTTTTGTTTTCCAGAACCCGGATCACCAGGCGATTTTTCCGACGGTGGAGGAAGAAATCGCCTTTGGCTTGACACAGTTGGGCGCCTCGAAAGACGAAAGCCGTTCCAAAGCCTTGGAGTTTCTGGACCTCCATTGTTGCGGCGACCTGGCCGCTAAACCTTTTGCTGAATTGTCGGGAGGGCAGAAGCAACTAGTCTGCATTCTGGCAGTTCTGGTGATGAGTCCGGCTGTGTTGGTTTTGGATGAGCCGATGACGAGCCTGGATGCGCTGGCGTCCCGGCTGATATTCGACAAGCTCATGTCGCTGCCGCAACGGATCGTCATGGTCAGTCACGATTTGAATCTGCTGACCGGGTTCGACCGGGTGCTGTGGTTGGAGGAAGGGCAGTTGCGTATGGACGGACCGGCAGCAAAGGTGATTGCAGCCTATCGGGACGACATTGAGCGCCGGTCTGGAACCGTCATGGAAGCAGCTGCGATATGATATCGGTCTACCTCTCAGGCGACAGCTGGGCGCATCGCCTGCCAGCCGGGGCCAAGCTGCTCGCAGTTGCGATCGGCAGCCTTTTGCTTTTCAGGACCGAAACGCTCTGGGTCTTTGTTGTTTGCTTGGCCCTGGTGCTTGCAGCCTATGTTTCTCTTGGCCGGGGAGCCGTTCAGCGCTTGCGGCTCCTTAAGGGACTTTCGATTTTTCTGGCAGCAATCCTGGCACTGCATTGGTTATCGGGAACCGTCATGGACGGTGTTATCGCAATCCTGCGCCTTTGTGTAATGGTCCTTGCCGCCAGCTTTGTCTCGATGACAACGCGAATGGATGATATGCTAGCAGCCGTGATGCCGTTGTTCCGACCGCTGGAATGGGCTGGCTTTTCAGCGCGCAAGCCCGCGCTGGGTGTCACACTCGTGTTGCGGTTTGCACCGCATTTGATGGAGATCTTCGCCGTCCTTCGGGAGGCATACCAGGCGCGCACGGGCAAAAAGTCGTCCTGGAGGCTGATTGCGCCCTTTGCGCTCCAGGCGCTTAAAATGTCGGACAATGTTGCCGAAGCTCTGGCGGCGCGCGGTGGCTCGCAAGGACTGACCCTGAAGTAATGGGCGCCTTTGACAACATACGGCAAGGCCGGCTGGCGGGTGACGCCGCAGCCATAAAGACAAACAATAGACTCGGGTCGGAAAACGTCCCAGAAAAAACGACGATAAAGAAGGATAGACTCCCATGACAGATCGTTCCCTTGTGCACGTTGCATTTTATGCAGCTCTCATCGCCGTCCTAGGTTTGCTGCCGCCAGTCGCAATTCCGGCGCTGGGCGGGGTTCCAATAACAGCACAGACACTTGGTGTGATGCTGGCGGGCATTATGCTCGGACCGGTCCGCGGCAGCCTCGCCGTGCTCTTGTTCCTGTTCCTTGTCGCGCTCGGCGCACCGTTCCTTTCCGGCGGCCGAGGCGGTCTCGGCGTATTCACCGGTCCATCTGTCGGTTTCCTGATTGGCTGGCCGGTTGGCGCCTTTGTCGCTGGTCTGATCATGCGCGCGACAACCAACGCCAGCGTCCTTGTTTCGGCGGCGGTTGCTGGCGCAGTTGGCGGAATTCTTGTCGTCTACGCCTTCGGGATTCCCGGTATTTCCTTCATGACAGGCCTTTCTCTGCCGAAAGCGGCGATGGGCAGCGCAGTTTACATTCCAGGCGACCTCATCAAGGTCGCAATCGCAGCGTTGATTGCCCAGACGATAGCGCGCGGCCTGCCGGGCGCTGTTTTGTCCCGGTCCTGATCCGGTCGAAGCAGGATCTCACGCCGCATGGGCTACATCGGCGAAAACCTGGAAAAAAAAGCGCGGGCCAGCAAGGCCGGACCCGCGCTGCAAACTGGCGGGTGCGTCCTCTCATGGGAAGAGTTCCTGTCATCTGTTCAGGAAAGAGAGCAGCTGCTTCGGGATAACTCTCCCGAAGGTGCCCAGATTGCGCTCTTGTTGGCCGACCCCACTGACATCCTCGTCAGCTTCTTTGCTTGCGCACGCTCAGGCCGCACTGCCCTCGTCATGGACCCTTCCTGGCCGCGGCATCAGATAGAAACCGTGCTCAAGGCCGTGCAGCCGGCTTTTTGTCTCGACGGCGACCAACTCGCTCAATTTGTGGCGTCTCGAAACGATGAACTCGACTTGCGCCCAAGCGACCCGCCTTTGGAAACCGCTGAGTTTTATGCCGGGTTCACATCTGGCTCGACGGGGATGCCAAAAGGCTTTGTGCGGTCTCATTGGTCCTGGTTGGAAAGTTTTCGTCTAAGTGAACCGGATTTTGAAGACCTCGAGCCAACCCAGATCATTATCTTCGGGGGGCTGAGCCATTCGCTGCACCTATATGGGGCGGTTCATGGTCTTCATCGCGGGACGCCTGTCACCGTCTTGCCTCGGTTCGAGCCGCGCGCGGTGTTGGAAGTTCTTCAGGCGGAGGCGGGAAATGCTTCGCTCTATGCAACCCCAACCCAATTGCAACTGATCGCGGAGGCGGCCCGGCGCAGCGGTTCTTCCAAGGCCTTGCGCCTCGTTTTCTCCAGTGGCGCCAAATGGCCGGAGGGGGCGAAATCCGCCTTCGCCGAAGTCTTCCCGAAGGCCCGCCTTGTGGAATTCTATGGCGCGTCAGAAACAAGTTTCATCAGTTTTGCCCGATCGGGTGACGGGACCCCGGCCGGGTCTGTTGGCCGGCCGCCTACAGGCGTTTCAGTTGCCATCGGCAATCCGGATCAACAGCTGCCCTCAGGTACGCCGGGTCCGATCTGGGTGAAAAGCCCACTTCTCTTCAATCGGTATATATGTGGCCAAGCACCGGATACGGTCTGGCAGGGAGACTGGCTGACCTTTGGGGATCATGGATATATCGATGATGCGGGATATCTGTTTGTAACCGGCCGCCAGAACCGGATGGTGATCACGTCGGGCTTGAATGTTTATCCTGAGGAAATCGAAACCGTTCTCATGAGCCATCCTGCGGTCAAGGCCGCCGCGGTTTTTGGGTTTCCAGACGCTCTGCGCGGCGAGCGCCTGGAAGCGGTGGTCGAGCTTCGCCGTGAGCTTGAGGACCCGGCGCAGACCCTTACAGATCACTGCTGGAGATTTGCCGGACGGGCAAAATGTCCGAAACGATTTCATATGAAAGAGGAACTCCCCCTGACCGTGGGCGGCAAACCGGATTTGCAGGCGTTGAAACGGGAGTTCGGCCGGGAAACGCAATCGGTTGCGGCGCTGGAAGGTAAGAAGGGATGACGCGCCGGGCCGTCATTGCCGCCGCCCGGCGGACGCCGGTGGCCCCACGCGGCGGCGGGCTGAAAGACCTCCAGGCCGACGAACTGGCGGCACCTGTCTTCTCCAAACTACTGGACGATGAGGGTATCGAGGGCGGCATGGTCGACCATGTGCTTTTGGGAAACGCGCTTTATGCAGGGGGGAACCCGGCGCGGATGGC
>NZ_OZ255700.1:2102500-2557500 GCF_965276855.1 Roseibium sp. | reverse complement strand
CGCCTTACTGATCCTAACCAAACTCCGAATACCGAGAAGTACTATCCGGCAGACACACAGTGGGTGCTAACGTCCATTGTGGAGAGGGAAACAACCCTGACCGCCAGTTAAGGTCCCTAAGTTATGGCTAAGTGGGAAAGGATGTAGAGATCCCAAAACAACCAGGATGTTGGCTTAGAAGCAGCCATCATTTAAAGAAAGCGTAACAGCTCACTGGTCTAAATAAGGGTCTCCGCGCCGAAAATGTACCGGGGCTCAAGCCATACACCGAAACTGCGGGTGTGCACTTTAAGTGCATGCGGTAGCGGAGCGTTCTGTAAGTCTGCGAAGGGAGACCCGTGAGGGCTCTTGGAGATATCAGAAGTGCGAATGCTGACATGAGTAACGATAAAGGGAGTGAGAGACTCCCTCGCCGAAAGTCCAAGGGTTCCTGCTCAACGCTAATCGGAGCAGGGTTAGTCGGCCCCTAAGGCGAGGCCGAAAGGCGTAGTCGATGGGAAACAGGTTAATATTCCTGTACTTGGTGGTAGTGACGGATGCCGTGTGTTGTATCTCCTTATTGGATTGGGGGTGCAGCGAAGGTGTTCCAGGAAATAGCTCCACCGTATAAACCGTACCCGAAACCGACACAGGTGGACTGGTAGAGTATACCAAGGCGCTTGAGAGAACTATGCTGAAGGAACTCGGCAAAATGCTCCCGTAAGTTCGCGAGAAGGGAGACCTGTACTTGGGCAACCAGGTATAGGTGGCACAGAAATGGGGGTGGCGACTGTTTATCAAAAACACAGGGCTCTGCGAAGTCGCAAGACGACGTATAGGGTCTGACGCCTGCCCGGTGCTGGAAGGTTAAGAGGAGGTGTGCAAGCACCGAATTGAAGCCCCAGTAAACGGCGGCCGTAACTATAACGGTCCTAAGGTAGCGAAATTCCTTGTCGGGTAAGTTCCGACCTGCACGAATGGCGTAACGACTTCCCCGCTGTCTCCAGCATAGACTCAGTGAAATTGAATTCCCCGTGAAGATGCGGGGTTCCTGCGGTCAGACGGAAAGACCCCGTGCACCTTTACTACAGCTTCACACTGGTATTCGTAATGACATGTGTAGGATAGGTGGTAGACGTTGAAGCCTTTGCGCCAGCAGAGGTGGAGTCATCCTTGAAATACCACCCTTGTCCTTATGGATATCTAACCGCGGCGCAACAACGTCCGGGACCGTGTGTGGCGGGTAGTTTGACTGGGGCGGTCGCCTCCCAAATGGTAACGGAGGCGCGCGAAGGTGGGCTCAGAGCGGTCGGAAATCGCTCGTTGAGTGCAATGGCATAAGCCTGCCTGACTGCGAGACTGACAAGTCGAGCAGAGTCGAAAGACGGCCATAGTGATCCGGTGGTCCCTCGTGGAAGGGCCATCGCTCAACGGATAAAAGGTACGCCGGGGATAACAGGCTGATGATGCCCAAGAGTCCATATCGACGGCATTGTTTGGCACCTCGATGTCGACTCATCACATCCTGGGGCTGGAGCAGGTCCCAAGGGTTTGGCTGTTCGCCAATTAAAGTGGTACGTGAGTTGGGTTCAGAACGTCGCGAGACAGTTCGGTCCCTATCTGCCGTGGGTGTAGGAGAATTGAGAGGATCTGTCCCTAGTACGAGAGGACCGGGATGGACGTACCTCTGGTGGACCTGTTGTGGCGCCAGCCGCATTGCAGGGTAGCTATGTACGGACGGGATAACCGCTGAAAGCATCTAAGCGGGAAACCCACCTCAAAACCAGTTCTCCCTGAAGAGCCGTGGAAGACCACCACGTCGATAGGAAGCGTGTGGAAGTGCAGCAATGCATGAAGCTTAGCTTTACTAATAGCTCGTTCGGCTTGATCCTCTCATTAGTCAATGTTCATCTTTACTTGTGCTACCGGCCTTCGGCCTACTTGAGCACGAGTTTTAAAAGCGCCAAAAGGCGCTTTGAAAAGATAAGTCTTAGTGCACTAACGGCCTTCGGCCTACTTGAGTGCGTTTTGACTTATCAAACGACCAGTTCTCATGGAAAAAGATCACGAACCAATAGGTTCGCAAGCGCAACGCGCGCCAGCCGGACAGGCTGCGCCGTCCGCAGGTCAGGGCGTCAGCCCGCTCAACCGTGAGGACCAAACAAATAAGACCAGTTTAGATTCTCAAGGGAAATGACGTCGAACCGAAAGGTTCGCAAGCACAAGCGTGCGCCGGCCGGTCAGGCCGCGTTCCCGCAGGCCAGCGCAGTCATGCGCGGTGCGGCCGTGAGGGCTAAACAACAAGACCAGTTTTACAATTTATCTGCCCTTCGCCGGCCTGGTGGCTCTAGCGGGGAGCCCCCACCCGATCCCATCCCGAACTCGGCCGTGAAACTCCCCAGCGCTAATGGTACTGCATCTTAAGGTGTGGGAGAGTAGGTCGCTGCCAGGCCTGCAAAGTGCAGATAAATACATCTTCAAAACGATAAAGCGCTCACGGTTGAGCGGGCCAAGAGGCCCTAACCTCCGCGAGGGCCCCCTGACCGGGTGGCGGCCACTTGGCCTTGCCTCAGCTGCGCTTCGGAACTAACGTCCCAAATCGGCGCAAAAACCCGGTCTTCTTGAATTACTGTGCCGTATCCACATGGAAACGGGACGCGCTCAAGCAGCCCGAAGGGCGATAGCGCAAATGAATAACGCGGGATGGAGCAGTCCGGTAGCTCGTCAGGCTCATAACCTGAAGGTCGTAGGTTCAAATCCTACTCCCGCAACCAAATCCCCACAAAACAAACAAAACCTCGCACTCGCGGGGATATGCGCGTCTTGAAAAAGCTGCGCGGCAATTACCGCCACTTAGCGTCAACTAACCTAAAAACCTACGCGCGATATCAATCTGTTAGACGCTGCGGAGCCGCGTGCACGCCCGTCTCAATCCGCGTGAGCAGCTGCTGCCTTTCTTGACTGCCGTCTTCCGCATAGTTCAAGTTTTTAAACAGGGATGTTTGTTCGGTGAAAAACTTGCGAGCTGGATCTTTGTCCTCGAATTCAAATGGTGTCCGGGCAATCTTGTAGACAAGATCAAAGGTTTCCTGCTGGCGGGCCAAGGGCGCGGAGACATCCACGTCGTCAAACGCATCCTGCTGTAGATAGACCATGTCCAGAAAGAGGGCCTTTTGTTGCAGAACAAAATCTTCGGTCGACACGCCCTCCTCACCAGTCACTTGCATCATGCGCGTGATTTCATCTCCCTTGGCGAGGAGATCGATCATTTCTTCAACGCGCGGCACCCAATCCGGCCCGATGTTTTCATGATACCAGTCTCGCAATTGGGTGTGATAGCGGGACCAGGACAACAGGGGATCCACGGCGGGGTAAAACCGCTTGTAGGCGCGCTCTGATGAGAGACCAAGGAAGGTTTTGACAGTCCCAAGCGTTGATTGTGTCACCGGCTCTTCAAAGTTTCCGCCAGCCGGCGAGACCGTGCCGATCATGGTCAGACTGCCCGTATCACCGGTCGCGGTTTTCAGGACACCAGCCCGTTCATATATTCCCTTGATCGCGGAATCGAGATAGGCTGGGAAAGCTTCTTCGCCGGGAATTTCCTCCAATCGACCCGATGTTTCACGCATGGCCTGAGCCCAGCGGGATGTACTGTCCGCGATCAGGAGGACGTCATAGCCCATTTGGCGGTAGTATTCGCCGAGCGTGATGCCGGTGTAGATCGAGGCTTCTCGCGCCGCGACCGGCATGGACGACGTGTTACAGATAATGAC
The DNA here is from genome assembly GCF_965276855.1 of Roseibium sp. Lineage (GTDB taxonomy): Bacteria > Pseudomonadota > Alphaproteobacteria > Rhizobiales > Stappiaceae > Roseibium. The sequence goes on along the minus strand of NZ_OZ255700.1, from coordinate 2,553,748 downwards.
TGTGCGATCCATCAAGGTGCCATCACCAGACGGGTCCGGCTGATCGGGAAATTCGGTGATGGTTTCCACCACCTCGCCCGCGCGTTCGCCGCAAGCCACCACGATGACGATATTGACCGCAGAGAATCTCGAAATCAGGGACTGCAATACCGTTTTGCCAGCTCCGAAGGGTCCTGGAATACAGCCCATGCCGCCGCGGGCAATCGGGAAGAACGTGTCGATCAGACGCAAGGTGGTAATCAAAGGCTCGCTTGGATAGAGGCGCTCACTTTGACCCGCTTTTACCAAAGCATCCGGGATTGCGCGGCGTACCGGCCAGTGCTGCACCATGGTCAAATCGCGGGTATTGCCGCGATCATCTTTCAAGGTGACGACAACCTCTTCGATTGTGAAGGTTCCTTCCCGGATCCGCTCAACAGTCCAGGTTCCCTTAAGACCAAACGGCACCATGATCCGGTGATTGAAGCGTCCTTCTGGAACCAAGCCGAGCGTGTCGCCTGCATTGACCGGAGCGCCCGAAGTGACTTTGGGTTCAAACGACCATTTGCGGGTGTGGTCAAGCGCATTGGTCAAGACGCCGCGCGGCAGAAAAAACCCGTGTTCGGCGGCTATGTCTGCCAGGGGATTCTGCAGACCGTCAAAGACCGTGCTCAAGAGGCCAGGTCCCAGAGCAACGGACAACATCTCGCCGCTTTGAATCACCTTGTCCCCAACGCGGACACCGGCCGTATTTTCAAAAACCTGCGCTTCGGCTGATTTGCCGCGAACCCGCAATACTTCGGCTTTCAGGTATTCGCGGGGCTTTCCTTCCCGTTCCGGACCGTGCGGGATGATATAGACAACCTCGTTCTTGATCAGAGGGGCCTCCCCGAGAGGTGCCAATGTCACAAGGTCGTCCTGGACGGCGATGATTTCAGCTGTCGGCTCTGGAAGCTGAACATGACTGGTCATGGGAGAACTCCCTCAAGAGATGGAGAAGTATCGGTAAAAAGTTCGGCAGAAACGGATTGAACCACGGCTGCCGTGTCAGATGGGCTCAAGGCTTCTGTGACGAGGGCTTTCAGACGATCGCGAGCCTGGTCGGCGTTGTAACGTGACCAGCGCTCCACAATGATCCAACGCAACACGTAAATCGCAACAGCTTCAAAATCGAATTCATGGGCAATCGAATATTGGTCCAGTTGGCGGAACACCTCGGTCAGCACCAATCGCTCCATGCCAATGTAATCTTCTGCCCGGATCAATCGATGCGCGTCTGCGACCCAAGGCATGAAATGCCCCAGACCAAAGGCCGGGTCGGCCCAATTGTCCTTGATCATCGAACACCAGCGGCCGTATCCCCAAGCCTCTATCGCGCCAGCAGCATCTTGCCCGTTCCGCCGCCGCCGAAGTGCAGCAATAAGGGTCCGCGTTTCCATGCGACCGGTTACCAGGTTCTGGAGATCCGGGTATTCGGAAAGATCACCAATCACCGCACGTGCCCGTTGGATCACATCGGCATCTTCCTGCATGTGTGCAACGCCGGCCCAGGCCGTCACTTCAACCACTTCTTTCAGCAGGCGGGCATGCCCAGGTTCCAGCATCGCCATGCGCTGGCGCAGCCGGTACTGCGAAATCGGCACCTCCTTGCGGCTGAACAATTTGCCAAGATGCGGCAGGCTGGTGATCAGCGCGATGTACTGGTGAGGATTGGACATGGATTTAACGCAACACCCCTTCCATGACGGCTCTGAGCCTCGGCTGAAGGTGGCGCTTTAGGAGCGTTGCGATCGCCTCTTCGGTCAGATCAATGGAAACGTCCCGCCCAGTCAGCTTGATCTTGATACCGTCAAACCCAGGAGCCGTGGAGAAGGTGACGCCTTCCCGCAAGACATCCCCGGCGAGTGCAATGACGAAATGTGTCAATGTTCCTGGTTCGACCGCTTCCGGAGACTGTTTCAGCTCCTCAAAGGTCACAATCTTTTCCGGAAGCACGATCTCCATTGGCTCAGCATCACTCACGGAGGCGCTCTCTTTGGCATTGGCCGCCATCGCAAGGATCAACTTCTGCAAAAAGGCCTCATCGGCGAGCGTTGTGGCCACCAATCGCTTGGCTTCCTGCTGAATGCGTTCGCCGAGTTCGTTGCGCATATCGAGGACAAGGTCTCGGGCGGCTACTTTCAGGCCATCTTCGGTGGCAGCTTTCTCCTGTGCAGCTTCTGCCCGGGCGGCTGCCTTAAGTGCAGCTGCCTTTTTTTCAGCTTCTGCGACCAGGGCCTCTGCCTTTGCTTTGGCGTCTGCCAATATGGCTTCGGCTTCAGACTGACCAGCTTCAACGCCTTCGGCTTTCAGCCGGTCGATCAGCGCCTGAACACCAGCACCTGCGGCAGTTTCAAGCTCTCCGGCGGTCTTGGTTTCTGACATGCTTGCCTCCTAGCTCGGCATTGTTCCGGCGAGCACCAGTGCAAAGACCAGAGCAAAGACCGAAAAGCCCTCCAGAACTGCTGCTGGTGCGAGCGAAATGCCGAAAATTTCGGGTTTTGCCTTGGACGCGTGAATGGCCGATGCCAGAACCTCGCCCTGCCGAATGCCGGTGAACAGCATGGTGAAGCCGGACAGTACCCCGATGCCGAACATGGCGGCGCCATTTGCTGCATCGACGGTTGTTTGCTGGAGCGAGAACATGATGACGATGCCGTAGATCACCTGAGAGGACGGCATGAGAGAAACACCGATGAACCGGCCGTAACCGCCATCGCTGTCGAGCATTGCGCCGATCGCGGCGCTGCCTCCCAGAGCACAGCCCCAGGCACTGCCGATCGCGCCCAGAGCCACCGGCGCATAAAGCCCGAACCAACCGAGCGCCACAACGAATTCGTTCACAGGCGTGTCTCCTCTTTCTTGAATGGACGAAAGGCCGTGCCTTCGTCTTTCAAACCCCAATTAAAAAATTCAATCACGTTCAGGCGCAGGCCATGGACGCACCCCGCAATCAGTCCAAGGCCGATGTTGATGGAGTGGCCAATTATCAGAACGAGGATTGCAATCAGCAATCCAACGCCAGGGACCGCATCATTCAACTGGCCGGAAAGGGTGTTGATGGTTTCCGCGAGCGATGCGGCCGCCAGGCCCAACGCAAAAAGCCGCATGTAGCTGAGCACATCGGAAAAGATATTCACGACCCGGGCAAGGGAGGCCAACCCGTCGAAAACACGCATCCCGCCGGACGACAGCGAATTGACCTTCCGATCACTTCCAAAGAAACCGACGGTCAATAACCCGGCAACAACGGCGCCGGGGCCAAGTGTGGCAAAGGCCGTGCCTTGTCCCAGGAATGTCGCGAGCCCGCCCAGGGCGACAAGGCACCAGCCAAGCGGCTGAAACCGTCCGCTTGGGGTTGTTTCATTGAGGCTGCGCATAAGGTTGGCCAGGACAATGTGCACCACACCGATGGTCAGCGTGATCTTCATCATCGTATCAACGTCTTTCAAATGCAGGACCTTGAGTTTCGCCAGGAAACTGCCGTCCGGCGGCGCAACACCAAAGTAACTGCCCGTTGCGACACCGAACGCGGCTGTCGAGACCATCAGCCACATGGCCATGCGTAAGAGCCGCCGGCTTTGTTCAGAATTGCTGAAGCGGTTTCGGAAGAGGTACAGCAGTGCCAGGATCAATAGGCCATATCCAGCATCTGTCATGATCATTCCGAAGAAGATGACAAACGATATGTAGACGATGACAGACGGATCCCAGTCTCGATATCCCGGTGTCTGGTAGAATTCAACGAGATCCTCGCCCGCGGCTAACCCCGGCCGGTTTTCAAGCAAGGTCGGTGGCTGGTCTTCTGCGGTTACGTCGTCAAAGACAGCCGCAACACCGATCTCTCCAGAAAGGTCCTCGATTTCTTCAACTTGGTCCTGCCGTGCCCAAGCCTGGAGCACAAAAACCCGTCCGGCATCTCCGGTTTCGAGGCCTGCGCGATGACGTGCGGCTTGATCTCTCGCTGCTGCAAGGTTTGATGCCAGCAAAAACCGCCACTTTGTCAGCGCCTGCCGCTGTAACTGCAGCTCTTCCAGTTCAATCGCAGCTTCTTCGTAGTGTTTTTTGAGTGTTGAGAGAGAGACCGCGCCGACATGAACCCGGGGGACGGGCATGTCGCCAACCTCCGGCTCGTCCGGTGACAACACCACCACATAGGCCCTGTAAGTATCGGCGTGCACGACCTCCAGGACCTTATCCGACGGATCAATTTCTCTGAGCTTTCCTGTGGGGACAACGTAGAACCAGAGGCGATTGCCTTTCAGGTTCTCCAGGTCGGTGAAATTGAACTCGCCCCAGGGTTCGACATCGTGAATACGTTTCTTCAGCCGCGCCAAGCGATCTTCGCAGTCTTTGATCAATTGCCGGTTTTCGACTGATCGGCTGACAGTTTCATTGAGGTCAAAGCTGCTCGGGTCTGTGACCTGCAACCGCTGCACAGGCGCATCCATCAGCCAGCGAAGAGCCTCCACGGCTTCCCGGCCTGTCCCGGCCGGCACCGCTTCAAGTTCCTTTTGCGCATCACTCAGGGGAATGAGATGCAGCGCTCCAAAAGCCTGTGTGGCTTCCAGAACCTTTTCCTTGTCTTCCAGAACGCCGATGAGGCTGACTTTTGTGAGGGGCACAATGCTCATAGCTCAGCCATCCCCTTTACTGCGCTTCGCGCCGCTGTTTTGCGCTTGGAGATTTTAGCGCGGACCACGGCATCGCGTTCGGCGTCGGCCAGAGCCATGCGGATCTTTTTTATGTTCTTCTGGGCTTGCGGGATGAGAACCTTCTCAAAGAGGTTGACCCGCCGCGAGATCACCGCTTCGGCTTCAAGCAGCTTTTCGATCCGCTCCCGTGCAACCTCGCGTTCCAGGTTGAGCTTCAAAAGTTTTTTCAGCCCGTTGACCGCAGGATCCACCCAGTGTGGCCGGGCGAGAAGAGAATAGGGTTTGACGTCGACTTCGATATTTTCAAGCGTTGGCAGCCTGGTGCCGGACAGGTTCTGTTCGCCCCGCTCGACCGATTTCACGGTCACGATCCCTTCGACAGGAACCTGCTCGTTCGCGAGCATCGGCAGTGATTTTGCGATTTCGTCAAAGCGGCGCTCATATTCCGCATCAAGCCTGAGTGCGGTCTCCTTTGCTTTCGCCCTCTCGGCCATGATCTGCAGACGCTTCAGCTCCAAAGACGGAAGGAAGCGTTTGTATTCAGACAGATGTGCGCTCTCCCGGGCAAGGGATGACTTGTTGAGCGCAAGCTTGGCCATCAGGCAGCCTCCCCGTCCGCACCATCTTTAGCCGCGTCCTTTGAAGCAGCTTTCTCGCCAGGGAAATATTTGTCGATCAACCCCTGTTTCATCAAAAGCTGTTCGGGCAAGAAACACTCGGCGAGTGTTTGCCAGCACAGGTCCAGTGCCTCCTCAAGGGGAATGGCCACCTCGATATCCATGAACCGCTTCCGGAAGAGCGCACCAAATTTCAGGAGCCGGTGGTCATAATCGGACAGCTCAAAGGCCATCGACTGCTTCTGTTCTGCGTCCCGGGCCCCCGAATAGAACCGGATCATGGTGTTCATGATCTGGTTGTGATCTTCGCGCGTCACCTTGCCGATAACGTGCTGCTTCAAGCGCGAGAGAGATCCGAACGGATCAAGCATCCCGCTGTGCAGGTAGAACTGCCCCTCCGTGATGTAGCCCGTGTTGTCCGGCACCGGATGTGTGACGTCATTGCCCGGCATGGTCGTCACCGTCAGGATCGTGACGGACCCGGAGCCCTTAAAATCACAGGCCTTTTCATAACGCCGCGCAAGTTGGGAATAGAGGTCGCCCGGATAGCCGCGGTTTGCCGGCACCCGTTCCATCGCGATCGAGACTTCTTTCATGGCATCGGCGAAGGCGGTCATATCGGTCATGAGGACCAGAACGCGCTTGCCTTCCTCAACTGCGAATTTTTCGGCAACGGCGAGAGCCATGTCCGGAACCTGAAGGCGTTCAACAACCGGATCAGACGCCTGATTGATGAACATCACCGTCCGCGGGAAAACACCCGCATCTTCAAACTGTTTCCGGAAAAAGGCGTAGTCGTCAAAAATCAGTCCGAGCCCGCCAAAGACGACGATATCCGCATCCGCCTGAATGCCGATGCGCGCCAGGAACGCGTTATAGGGTTCGCCCGAGACGGAGAAGATTGGGATCTTCTGGCTTTCGACGAGGCAGTTGAAAATGTCGATCATCGGCACGTCCGTACGGATCATGCGCGAGGCGAGCACCCGTTTCATCGGGTTCGCCGATGGGCCTCCGATTGGAACAGTTGGATCGGTCGAAAGGTCCGGTCCTTGATCAATCGGGGTGCCGGCACCATCAAACACACGGCCAAGGATGTTGTCGGAGTACGTAACTTTCGCCGGTTCTCCGAGAAACCGGACAGACGCATTGTTGGCCAAACCCTTGGTGCCGGAGTTGACCTGCAGCGACACCATGTCCTGGTCGATGTTGATCACCTGAGCGAGCGAAGACGTGCCCTCGCCGGTTTCCACAATCGCCAAATCCCCGAGACAGGGCCTGCCTTCGGCCTCACTCTTCGTCGAGGACACCATGATCCGGATGATGTCTCCGACGATGTCAACGATCCGGGTGTGTGAGACAAGCATGCGGATCCTCGCGTCTGATGACCAGTGACAAACCGTGGTTGTTGAAACAAACTTGAACCACTTCAAGGACTTTTCGCAAGGCAAAATTCGACGATGATATGTGTCGAACCCGTCCAGCGATTATCCTGGATCCGGTGAATCTCAACCGGAGATCAGTTAAATTCAGTTTCAATTACGCGGATATGACATTGATCAAGAACACGCCATTTCAAAGCTGATCAGCCGGCCACGGAGGACCGCTTCCGGAGAAGATATCGATGCTCGCCGGTCAGAACGATTACGCCATCCTGGTTGCGGATCGTTGCGGTCATGACCACAACACCGGTTGTGTTTTGTTCAATCAGTTCGGAAATCACCAGTTCTGAATAGAGGGTATCGCCGACATAGACCGGTTTCATGAACTTGCACTCCAGTCCGATGAAACCGATCAACGCATCGGCGACCTCTTCGGGGAACGTACCGGCACCGGCGGCTGATTGGATGAGGACCTGCATGCCATGCGCCAGCATGTCCTTGTGGCCGATTGACTGGCAGTAGACCCGGTCATAGTGGATCGGATCATTGTCTCCGGACGCCAGTTGAAACGCAGCAAACAGGGCATCGGTTTGCGTGCGGGACGGCAGCCCGTAGCGGCGGCCGACCTCCAGGTCTTCAAAAAAGAGCGAAGGTCCCGGCCGATGATCGGCGGGGGTCCAATCGGGTGCGGTCGCTTGATCTGCCATTGAGGATCCTTTCGATTGAGAGTTGAAACATCGGGAAAAAGCCTGTTGCGGGTCTTTCAGGGGACCTCTGAAACCGGATTTGGATCAGGCCAGCGCCCGATGGAGAGCGGCTTGATCAACCAGAAAAGCGTGATGCCGATCAGGGAGGTGGCGATAGACAGGGCGAAGCCGGCACCGTAATTGCCGGTCCAGTCAAAAAGCGCGGCGGAAAGCCAACCGCCGACGGCACCGCCCAAACCGAGCCCGATGGTTGTTGCGCCATAAATTGCGGCGACATTGTTGGGATAGAGCCTTGCAACAAGGGCGGATACGGCCGGACCGCGCGAGCCCATTGCGGCACCAAAAACTGCAACAAACCCAGCTAACACAAGTAGGCTTGGTGTTTCCTGGAGCTGCCACAACAGAGCCACGCCGATCGCCGAGAGAATGTAGCCGACTGTCACGGAATTGCGCTGGCCAAACCGGTCACTTGCCCATCCGAAACAAACAAGGCCGACGACAGACATCGCGCCGACAGCCCCATAGCCAAAGGCGGCCATAACAGGGCTGAACCCTGCTGAAATAAGAAAGGCGATAGCCTGCAGCATCACCGACCACACGGTCACCGAGGCCAAAAACAACGTCGCAAACAATCCCCAAAATGCAGGATGCCGCAAAACACCCGCGCCCAGACTGAAGCTGCGGTTTGCCCGGCGAGGCGGTATATGGTCAGCGCCGCCGCCCATTGTTTGCCATGGCAAGAACCAGATCACGGCGACCATTGCAAGGCTGACCCACCCCAAGACTCCGTAGGCCGTTCGCCAGTCTGTCGCCTCAATCAGTATCTGGGTCAGGGGAACGATGACCACCATTCCCAGAGGGATCCCGGTGTAGGCAAGGGCGTTTGCCAATGTAATCCGGTGGGCAAACCAACGGCTCACCAGGCCGGATGCGACCGTCATGCCAGTTGCTGAAATGCCGATACCGGTCATGATGCCGAGGCCGAGAATGGCCTGCCAGAGATGCTCCATCGTGCTTGCCAGCAAAAAGCCCAAACCAAACAGACAAACCCCGGATGTGTAGACCGGACGGGGCCCAAAACGGTCAAACAACAGGCCGATGACGGGCGCAGAAAACCCTATGGTAGCCATATAGGCGAAGTAGATGGTTCCATAAGTGCTCCGGCTCCAGCCAAGGTCGGCGGTGACCGGCAAAAGGAACACGGCAAACGTCTCGCTGACGCCGCGGGAAAAGAAATTCATTGCGGCACAAAAGACCAGAACCGCGATTGCGGATCTTGTCATTTCATGTGTGGCCGGATCTGGCCGTTTCAACATGCTTGAGGCTCCAATCGGTCCACGCGGCCTAGTTCATCATGCTTGGAAGCCAGGTGATGATCTGAGGAAAGAAGATGAGACCTGCGATTGTCAGGACGTCAGCAACAAAAAACAGGAAAATGCCGCGAAAGACGTCAGAGAGCGGGATATCCGGGCGCACGCCGTTGACGACAAAACAATTGATGCCAATCGGAGGCGTGATAAGGCAGACCTCGGCCATTTTCACCACGATGATCCCGAACCATATGCTGGCCTGCGTCCCACTCATGCCGAAGGCGCTATCGGCTGCGGTGACATCCGGCCCGCCATTCAGAGCCATAACGGCGGGATAAACGACCGGCAAAGTCAAAAGCAGAAGCCCGATGGCATCCATGAACATGCCGAGGATCACGTATCCCAACAAAATGGCGGCAAGGATCAGATAAGGATCGGCAGCAAAGGACAGGATCCAGTTGGCAAACGTTTCCGGGAGGCCGGAAAAACCCAGAAATCGGCCAAAAATCAGGACGCCCCAAATCAATGAGAAGATCATCACCACCAGCTTGGACGTTTCCATCAGGGCGGCCTTAAGGCTTGGCCAGCGCATCCCGTTGATCCAGGCCATCACCAGAACCACGAATGCCCCAAGAGCCCCGGCTTCGGTGGGGGCAGCCCATCCGGTGTAGATCGCGCTGACGATAATCCCGACCACAGCTGCGATCGGCAACACGCCCGGCAAGGATTGAAACCGTTCCCGCCAGCTTACGCCGCGCACGGACGGGCCGGCTTCGGGGCGGAATTTGGCCCAGAGCGCGATTATCGCGGCATAAATCGCTGCGGAAAACAAGCCAGGCAAGAAGCCCGCGAGCAATAGCGCTCCGACCGATTCTTCAACGATGATGGCATAGATGACCAAGATCGCTGATGGCGGGATCAGGGAGGCGAGCGTTCCCCCGGCTGCGACAACGCCGGCGGCGAGCGGACGGTCATAGCCAGCCTTGAGCATTTCCGGGATCGCGACGCGGGCAAACACCGCTGTCGTGGCGGTCGAAGCGCCGGAAACGGCGGCAAAGCCTGCCGTTGCAAAGACGGTTGCAACGGCGAGACCACCCGGCAGCCAGCCAATCCAGGCCCGCGCGGCGGCAAAGAGTTGCGCGGTCATGCCGGCATGGAACGCAAGATACCCAATCAGGATGAAAACCGGGATCAGCCCGAGAACAAAACTGACGGACTTTGAGTGCGGGATGGAGCCGATACTGCCGGCCGCCGCATGCCATCCGATGAGTTCGACAAGGCCGATCAATCCGACCAGCCCGGCTGCGAAGACGACACGGACACCGATCAGAACAAAAACCAGCAAAAGCCCCATGCAGATGACGCCAACGAGCGCAGGATTGCTGTAGCCGATGCCGAAGAAAACGCCGGGGGCACCGCTTGTGAGGGTTTCAAGGAAACTCATTTTCCGCTTCCAGCACTGGAGGTTTCATCCTGGGCCTGATCGGCAGCGGTCTTGATGACCGGCACCGCGACCGGATCCGCCTTGGGCCAGATGAACAAGCGCAAAAAGCCGATAAACTGCAGGGTCAACCGCAGGAACCAGATAGAAAAGGCGAACGGCACCAGAAGTTTCGATGGCCACGTTGGAATCCCGTAGTCGTACGTAACGTCCCCAACCTCAAAGGAGCTGTAAAAAAAACTCCAGCTGTAGCGGATGAGAACAGCAATGAGAATCATGCCGAGCAAGGTGGCGACCGCCTCCAGAAACCAGCGCATGCGCCCGTGTGCAGCGCCCACCAGCATGTCCATACGGATATGCGCGCCATACCGCTGTGCATAAGCCACACCGAGGAACGCAAAAACGGCGATTGCCTGTTCGGATGCTTCCAGAAAACCCGGGATCGGATACCCCGCGAGCCGGCAGAAGATCTGAAACGTCGTTACCAGCATCACGATGAAGATCGTCAAAGCCGCGATGATATTGAGCGTGTCTTCAACCGCACTCAATCCGCGGTTCATCGATAATAAAAAGGCGCCACCGCCATGTGTTCCTGTCATGGGAAATCAGGTTCCGAAGCTGGTCAGATTGCGGGAGGGGGTTGTTCCCGCGTACTTGTGATGAGCCTCAGGACGCAGGAATAGAAAACTGTAAGGAAGGCACCGGTTCGGACCGGTGCCTTTCAATGTGTGTTAGCTGCCGCTGCCGGCATTCAGAACCGTGTCGAGAACGCTTTGGGCGTCAAAGCTTTCCTGATTGTCCGAAACCCATTGGCGCCAGATCGGTTCACCGGCGACACTTTTGAATTCTTCCCGCGTTGCAGGGTCGTAGGTGACTTCGGTCAGTGCTTTCTGGAAGATCGGGAGGTATTTCTCGTCCGCTTTGCCGTAGACCTCGCGGTAGATTTCATCGACTTCAGGTTTCAGAGACGCGAGCAGATCCTTGTATTGATCTGGAAGACTTTCATAAGCTGTTTTGTTCAGTACGATCGGGCAGTCAGCAGTGCCGGGCTGAAGATTTCCTGTGAACCAGCTCGCCACTTCCTGCAGTTTGTAGGCACCGTGTGCGTAGGTGAAGGGAAAGGACACCGCGTCGGCAATACCCCGCTGAAGCGCCGTGTAGACTTCCGTCGCTGGCATGGACTGGCGGACCGCGCCGAGTTTCTCCATGGCAAGGCCGACGCCGCCGCCGGCCCGAACACGCAAGCCGTTCCAGTCTTCCAGTGTTTTTGGCGGTTCGCCAGTTCCCATGAACTCATACTGGGGCAAGTGCGTCGACGCATAGCTTATGGCGTTCCACTTCTCCAGATCGGACACGGTAACCGGATGCTGATAAAGCGCATCGCGCACGGCGATCGATGTGTCGAAATCCTTGATCGGCAGGAACGGCAGGCTCATGACCATCAAGGCAGGTGTTTTTGCCGGATGGTAGAAGTTGCAGACGATCGCAGCTTCAAAGGCATTGACCCTCATGCCGTCGAGGTTCTCTTTCGCCTTGGACAGCTGGTCGCCATAAAAGATTTTGAGCTGGAACTTTCCGCCAGTTTCTTCGGCAAGCCGCGCGGCAAGGTGTTCCGGACCGGCTGTTAAAGCCCGTGATTTGCCCCAAACCGAGAATTTCCAGAAGACTGGCGGGCCATCAACATTTGCAGCCATGACCGGTTGCGACACGAGCCCTGCAAATAAACCGGCAGCAACAGCGCCACAGACCGCGTTTTTAATGCGTTTCATAGTCTTTCCTCCCAATTGAGATCCGCCCCATGCCGCAGCCCGGGCTCAGCGCCCGTTCTCTTCCCTGCTGGCCTTCCCCTAAGACTGATGCCGGTCTAACAAGAGCGGCATTTTAAATTTGTTCCCATTTATGGACTAAATGATCATATATCGAGACACAAGTCTAGCCAACTTTTTCCTTTTCGGCCTGTCCAGATCATCGGAATGGGAAGGTCTTCGAGGCCGCGAGAAACCGTCTTGAACAAAAAAACAAAGAAAAATAACAGGTTATGGTGGGAGGGAGTCGTGGACACACTCGGGAGATACAACTCCCGAAAGCGCTGCCGCCAAGACAAACCGACAATATGGGTGATGGCAGTCGCAGGTGCGCTGCATAGGCGGCAAACGCGAGGTTCTTCGAACGCGATTGCTATCTGAAGTTAGTCGCCTGGATTAATTGCTGGCCGCAATCCGGTCCGAAGCGATCTCGTTGCCGGCAAATCCGAACTCTGCTGTCAGTCTTTGCAAGGTCGCGGCAACATCAGCGCACTTCTCTTCAAGCCGGTACTGCGGGCCGGCAACAACAACTGCAAATCTGCGGTCATCGACCATCACTGGAATGGCAATTGCTGCAAGGTCTGCACTGTATTCTCGAATACTCTGATACCACCCGCGGTCCCTGGATTTTTCAAGTGCTGCTTCCACGTCTTCAGCTGTCATCAGGGCGTTTGCGCCATACCGGTCAAAGGAGACCTTGCTCAAAAGGGCCGCGCGCTCGGCTTCTGAATAGAGAGATAAAAGCGCGCGCCCGGAAGCCCCGGCATGGATCGGGATCCGCATGCCCACATGCGCTGCGTAGCGGATAGGGGACGCGGATTCGATGACATCGAGATAAACGGAAAACCGTCCTGCAGGCGCAGCCAGAATGGCCGTTTCGCCGGTTTCATCAGCAAGTTTCCGCAACAGTTCTGCCAGCCGTTCATTCAGAGGGTCCGCCGACATGATGCTTTCGGCAACACTGGCAAGCCGGGGCGTTGGATAGTAGCCGCCGCGCCGCGCAGGCTCATACATGTAGCCGCGTTCCACCAATGTGTTCAAAATATTGTAGGCGCTCGATCGCGGCCATCCGAAATGCTGCTGAAGTTCCGCCAGACTGGCCGGTTTTTTGGTGCGGGCGAAATACTCGATCAGATCGAGTGCATTCTGGATCTGTTTAACAGCCATGGGGCACGGTCTTTTGTTGCAAGGCGTTGATTCCGCAGCGTGTCGGCGCAACCGGGCAGCCTGTCGAAGTCTTCATTTCTGGTCTCGGTCTTCTATCGCGCTTTCCCACAAAACGCGAGCAATCATCGACGATTGGCTTGACAATGTTTAAATATATGGACTTATTATTCATATATGTAGACATAAGCCAAGGTTTTTTTCGCATGGGCCCTTTGGAAGGCATACGTGTCATAGACATGTCGGCGGTGCTCGCCGGACCGGTTGCGACGCAGACGCTGGGCGACTATGGCGCCGACGTCATCAAGATCGAATCCCCGGCAGGTGACATGTTGCGCCAGGTGGGACCAATGCGGTCGGCGGCCATGGGCCCGCTTTATATGAATGCCAATTACAACAAGCGCTCCGTTTGCCTTGATTTGAAAACGGAAGACGGCCGCGAGGTCTTGCTGGGTCTGATCCGGACCGCTGATATCTTTGTCACCAACAGCCGCCCGAAAGCGATGATGCGCCTGGGCCTGTCTTACGACACGATTCAGGCGCTCAAACCGGACATCATCTACACGGCGCTGCTTGGGTTCGACGAAGGAGGCCGGTATTCGGGCCGGCCTGCCTATGATGATCTGATCCAGGGTGCTGTTGGGCTGCCGTTCCTTCAGGCCAAGGCGAGCGGCGGGGTGCCGCGTTATTTCCCGAACGCGATTGCGGACCGGGCTTTTGGTTTGGCCGCTGCGAACGCGATTCTTGCGGCGCTCGTTCACAAGGGCCGGACAGGCGAAGGCCAGCAGATCGCCATTCCGATGTTTGAGACTGTCGCAAATTTCGTTCTCGGGGATCATCTGGGCGGCCTATCTTTTGAACCACCACTAGATGCGGGCGGATACCACCGGCTCACATCGAAAGCCCGCAGGCCGTTGCGCACGAAAGACGGCTATATTTGCCTTCTTCTTTACTCCGATGCGCAGTGGGGCCGGTTTCTGGAGGTCACCGGAAAGCCAGCCGTTCTGTCGGCTGACAATAGGTTCTCCTCTTTCACCGGGCGGCAAGAGCACTTTGACGATCTCTGTAAAGCTGTCAGTGAAGTCACCAAGACGAAATCCAGCAGCGAATGGCTCGCTCTGCTTGAGACCGCGGACATCCCGGTTATGCCGATGCACTCTATTGAGAGCCTGCTGGACGACCCGCATCTCAACGATGTCGGCTTTTTCGAGACGTACGATCACCCAAGCGAAGGCCGTATGCGGCGCACGAAAGTGCCGACCAGATGGTCCCGGACACCGTCAAGCAAACGCCGGCCACCGCCAAACCTTGGCGAGCATACCGTTGAAGTTCTGAAGGAAACCGGGCTCAGCGAAGACACGATCTACGAATTGCTGCAGTCGGGGATTGTTTCCGCTCCGGCGTCTGAACCGGTTCCAGCTTGAGGCGACAATGGATATCCAGCTTTCCCCCGACAGAACGGCCATTCAGGATGCTGTTGCAAGCCTTTGCAGCCAATTCGATGACGCCTACTGGCTCGAAAAAGACAAGACTGGCGGCTTTCCAACCGAGTTTTTTCAAGCCCTGGCCCAGGCTGGCTGGCTCGGCATTTGTATCCCTGAAGCCTATGGCGGCGCAGGCCTTGGGATTACTGAAGCTGCCATCATGATGCGCACGATTGCCGAATCCGGGGCCGGGCTCTCCGGCGCTTCTGCCGTGCATATGAACATCTTCGGTCTTTCGCCAGTGCTTGTTTTCGGTACCGACGAGCAGAAGAGGCGCATGTTGCCGCCGGTCGTCGCCGGTCAGGAACGTACGTGCTTCGCCGTAACCGAGCCCAACACCGGTTTGAACACGACCCATCTGAACACGGCCGCCCGGCGTCAGGGAGACCGTTACCTCGTCAATGGTCAAAAGGTTTGGATCTCCACGGCGCAGGTTGCGGAGAAAATCCTTCTTCTGGCCCGCACAACACCGCTGGAAGAGGTCGAAAAACCGACACAAGGGCTCAGCCTGTTCTACACCGATTTCAACCGTGACCAGATTTCGGTCCGGGAGATCGACAAGATGGGCCGGAAGACGGTTGATTGTAATGAACTTTTCTTTGAGGATTTCGAGATTCCGGCAGAGAATCTCATTGGAGAGGAAGGCGAAGGGTTCCGGGCGATCCTGCACGGCATGAACCCGGAACGGATCCTGATCGGATCGGAAGCCATTGGTCTGGGCCATGCGGCGCTGCGCAAAGCCTGCGCCTATGCCAAGGAGCGTGTCGTCTTTGACCGGCAGATCGGTCAGAACCAGGGCATCCAGCACCCGCTCGCGCGCAACTGGATGATGCTGGAATCCGCCTGGCTGATGGCGCTGGAAGCTGCCCGCCAGTATGACGCCGGTCTGCCCTGCGGCCCGGCGGCCAATGCCACGAAGTATCTGGGTTCGGAAGCCGGGTTTGAGGCCTGCCAGCAGGCGGTCATGACCCATGGCGGGTTCGGGTATGCCCGGGAATATCATGTCGAGCGCTATATGCGCGAGGCCATGATCCCCCGGCTGGCGCCGGTTAGCCAACAACTCATCCTTTGCCATATCGCCGAACGGGTTCTGGAGCTGCCGAAGTCCTATTGAGTTCAGATTTTTTGCCGCGCCCTTTTATTTTGGAGACTGCGTTCATGAATATTCACACAGGCCAGCACACCCCCTTGCCTCAAGGCGAGCTCGCCGAACTGGTTGCGCCGGATTGCCATGGACAGAACTTCTTTGAGATCGACCGCAGCCTTCAGGATCTGCTGACGTTGTACCTGCCTGAAGACCTGCGCGTTCATCTCTGGCCGAAACTGCAAGAATTCGGGGCTTTGGTCGGCGGTGAAATTGATACGCTTTCCAGAACGGCCGACCGGCACGTGCCGGTTCTCCATCACCGTGACCCGCGTGGCCGGTTCGAGGACTGGATCGAGTTTCATCCGGCCTACAAACGCATGGAGCAGATCACGTTCTGTGACTTCGCAATGGCTGGAATGACTGGAAAACCGGGGGTGTTCGGTTGGCCCGAACCGATGCCGCATACGGTCAAGTTTCTCTTCCAGTATTTGCTCGGGCAATCCGAGTTCGGTCAGCTGTGTCCGATTTCGATGACTGAAACCACCGCTGCGATGATCAAGAAATTTGGCGACAAGGCTCTTATAGAACGGTTTTATGACCGGTTGATCAGCCAGGATCCGGCGACCCGTATGGCTGGCGGACAATTCATGACCGAACGCCATGGCGGGTCAGATGTGTCGCAACTCGCCGTCGAGGCGCGGAATGAGAACGGCACATGGCGGCTCTATGGTGAAAAGTGGTTCTGTTCCGCCGCTGATGCCGATGTCGTCCTGGTGCTTGGCCGCCCGCAAGGCGCCCCGGCAGGAAACAAGGGCCTTGCGGTTTTTGCTTTGCCGCGCCGTCTGGAAGATGGCAGCCGGAACGCTTACCGGATTGTCCGTCTGAAAGACAAACTCGGCACGCTCTCCATGGCGTCTGGGGAGGTGGTTTTTGAGGGCGCGGTTGCCTATCCGCTTGGGGATGTCGGGGCAAAGGAAAACCCCGGCCTCAAGATGATGATGAACCAGGTGTCCTTGTCCCGCCTGTCTCACGGTGCCCGTGCTGCTTCAATGATGCGCCGGTGTCTCAATGAGGCCATGACGGTTGCAAAAACCCGCAGTGCTTTCCAAGAAAAGATCATCGGCAAGCCCTTGCTGCGCCGGCAGCTGATGAAACTGATGGTGCCGACCGAACAGGCGTTGTCGATGACGCTCCATCTCGGCACTGTTTTGACCGCAGCCGGTGACGGCGACACCCATGCCGAGCGCGTCGCCCGGATCCTCACCCCGGCCCACAAATACCGCACTGCGCGCGACAACATCCGCGTGGCGACGGGGGCGATGGAGGTCCGTGGCGGCAATGGGTACATCGAGGACTTCGTCAATGCCCGTCTCGTTCGGGATGCCCATGTTGGCCTTCTGTGGGAAGGAACGTCCAACATTAATGCGCTGGACATCACAACGCGGGCCGTTGGGCGAACAGAGACTCACAGGGACCTGAAATCCGCACTGCTGGCGCAGATCGACGGCTGTCCAAGGCTTCCTAACTCCTTTGCCGGCATCTTGAAATCATCGCTGATCAAGTCGTTGGATCTCGCCGAAGAAATCGCCCGGTCCGGTGAGGAGAGACTTGCCCGCCAGGCCGCCAGTGCCGTTTACCATTCTGCGACCGCCGTTCTTTTGGCCTGCGAAGGTGCACGCCTTGGCGCAGATGGTGGCGATGCGCGCAGGCTGTTGTTGGCGCGAATGGTGATCGACCACCGTTTGTCGCCACAAGATCCGCTGTCCAGCGACGGCAGCGCCTTCGAGAAAGCTGCAACAGATCTTCTTTTGAGCGACGCCCCGGTTTCGATCGGGGCAGCTGAACAGACCTTATCTCTTTGAATTTCAATTCAACAGGCCGGCCGGAGATTGCCGGGGCCAAGACCCTATTGGGAGGATTTCAAAATGAATGTTCAACCGCAACACCACACTTTGCCAACCCCAGAGCTTGCCAACCTGGTGGCGCCGGATTGCCACGGATTGAACTTTTACAGCATCGACAAGAGCCTTCAGGATCTCGTTACTCTCTACCTGCCGGAAGATCTGCGGGCCCATCTTGAGCCGCATCTTGAGACATTCGGTGCGCTGGTCGGCGACGAGGTTGATGACTGGTCCCGCATGGCGGACAAGCACATTCCGGTCCTCCATCACCGGGATCCGCGGGGACGGTTCGAAGACTGGATCGAATTCCATCCGGCCTACCGGAACATGGAAGACGTTGCGCTGGGCGATTATGGCCTGGCCGCGATGATCCATAAGCCGGGTGTGTTCGGTTGGGACAAGCCAATGTCCCACACGGTGAAATTCATTTTCCAATACATCTTCGGCCAGTCGGAATTCGGTCAGCTCTGCCCGATTTCGGCCACGGAAACGACGGCGACCTTGATCAAGGATTATGGGGACGAGGCCACAAAGGCCCGCTTCTACGATGGCCTGATAAGCCAAGACACCAAAACCATGCTCAAGGGTGCCCAGTTCATGACGGAGCGCACCGGCGGATCGGACGTCTCCAACATCCAGCTGGAAGCCCGCTTCGAAGATGGCAACTGGAAGCTCTACGGCGAAAAGTGGTTCTGCTCCTGCACGGATGGCGATGTCGCCCTTCTGCTTGCCCGCCCGCAAGGTGCTCCTGCCGGCAACAAGGGACTGGGGCTCTTCGCCCTGCCGCGCCGCCGGGACGACGGCAGCCGGAATTCCTACCGGATTGTGCGGTTGAAGAACAAACTTGGTAGCCGCTCCATGGCGTCCGGCGAGATCGTCTTTGATGGCGCCGTTGCCTATCCGCTCGGTGAGGTGGGCCCGCATGAAAACAAGGGCCTGAAAATGATGATGGATCAGGTGTCCCTGTCGCGCCTGTCCCATGGGTGCCGGGCCGCCGCCATGATGCGCCGCTGCCTCAACGAGGCGCTGGTCACAGCCCAGAACCGGCATGCGTTTCAGGAAAAGATTATCGACAAGCCGCTGCTGCGCCGCCAGTTGATGAAACTGATGGTACCGACCGAACAGGCGTTGTCGATTACACTCTACCTCGGCAATCATATCAGTCTGGCGGAAGCTGGTGATGAGCGGGCCCAAATGATCACCCGGATCCTGACCCCGGCGCACAAATACCGGACCGCCCGCGACAACGTTCGTGTTGCAACGGGTGCGATGGAAGTGCGCGGCGGCAACGGTTACATCGAAGATTTCGTCAACGCCCGTTTGGTGCGCGATGCGCATCTGGGTGTCTTGTGGGAGGGCACCTCCAACATCAACTCGCTCGACATAACGACACGTGCGATTGCCAAGGTCGGTGCGCACAAGGATCTAAAAGACGAGCTGATGGATCAGATCGACACCAGCTCCGACATGCCGGGCCAGTTCAAGGGCGAACTGCGCAGCACCGTCCAGCAGGCCATCGATTTTGCTGAAGACGTTGCCATGAGCGGCAACCAGACACTG
Organism: Roseibium sp.; assembly: GCF_965276855.1. Classification (GTDB taxonomy): domain Bacteria; phylum Pseudomonadota; class Alphaproteobacteria; order Rhizobiales; family Stappiaceae; genus Roseibium. Next base: position 2,534,620 of record NZ_OZ255700.1, on the reverse strand, counting down.
GCCCGCAAGGCCTCCAGTGCGGTCTACAATTCTGCGACAGCCACATTGCTCGCAACCGAAGGCTCGGCGCTGGGCGCAGCTGGCCGCGATGCCCGGCGGTTGCTGCTTGCCCGGATGGTGATCGACCACCGGCTGCGGGCGCAAGACCCGCTGAAAGTGGGCGAAACCGGCTTTGAAAAGGCGGCGACCGACCTGCTTTTGTCGGGGACGCCGGTGTCGCTCGACACGGCCACCGACGTGCTGACGCAGTAACCGCGTGCGGGAAAAACATTTCATGGCACTGAACACCAAAAAACCGCTGGATGGGATCCGGGTCCTTGATCTGACTCGGATCATCTCCGGCCCCTATTGCACCCGTCTCCTTGCCGACTGCGGCGCAGAGGTCTTCAAGATTGAGCCGATGGGCGGAGAACACATGCGGGTCAAGGAACCGCTGCGCGACGGAAAGAGCACGTATTTCGGCCATTTCAACGCCGGCAAAAAAAGCATTGAGATCGACTTCCGCTCGGAACGCGATCTGGAGGCAATCCGCAATCTTGCCGCGTCTTGTGATGTGGTGGTGGAGAATTTCCGCCCGGGCGTCGTCCGCAACCTTGGGCTTGATCACACAACCCTCTCCAAAGGCCGCGAAGATCTGGTCTATTGCTCCATTTCTGGCTTTGGCCAAGAAGGTCCACGCTCCCGACATCCGGCGTACGCACCCATCCTGCACGCGCTCTCCGGTCATGACCTTGCCGCGATGTCCTATGCGGAGGATGTAGGCAAGCCCTTCCGGACCGGGATCTGGTACGCTGATTTGATTGGCGGCCTGTTTGCTTTCAGCGCGATCCAGACCGCCCTGATTGGGCAGCTCCGCCACGGGGCTGGGCAGTACATCGATGTTGCCTTGATGGACAGCATGATCAATCTGCTCGTCTTAGAAATGCAGGAAGCTCAGACGCCAAGTTCCTTTGACCGCTGGCTGGCGACACCGGTGAGGGCGTCCGATGGGCATGTGATCGCGGTGCCGATCACGGGCCGGATCTTCGAACGGCTTGCCGATCTCTTGGGTCACCCGGAGTGGAAAGACGACACTCGCTTCAACACCCAGCTGGAACGGGAAAAGAACTGGCCGATCCTCATGTCATTGGTCGAGGACTGGACGCAATCGCGGACCGCCGCTGACTGTGAAGCATCCTTCATGGGCGCTGGAATACCTTGTGCCCGGTATCAGACAGTCGCCGAAGCAATCTGCGACGAACAGGTCGCGACGCGGGACCTGATGAGCACGGTTGGAACCGGCGCAGAGGCCTTTAAAGTCACCAATCTACCATTTCAGTTTTCCGGAGCTCCGCTGCCGGTTGGCTCCCATGTTCCAGATGTTGGCGAAGACACTGAGGCTGTTCTTGGCGCAGCCCGCACACTGGTGGGTGCCAAGGTGCCAGCAATGAATGGGACCAACGACCACGCTGAAGAGGCCCGCCATGTCTGACACGGCTCTTTACAGCGGCGAACGCTCAACCTTGCGGTCGGACTGCGAAGGGCGCGCTCATCGCGCGGCCTCCGGTCTGCGGGACTATGGCATCAATCGCGGTGACAGCATTGGGCTTTTGTTGCGTAATGATTTTGCCTTTTTTGAAGCTGCGCGGGCGGCCACATTGCTCGGCGCAAGCCCGGTGGCGGTCAACTGGCATTTGGCGCCGCCGGAAATTGCCTATGTTCTTCAGGATTCCGGCGCAAAAGCGCTGATCGCGCATTCAGATCTCCTGCAAACCTTCGGCAGCGTAATTCCAAAGGATATGCTTGTTCTTGAGGTGGACACCCCGCCGGAACTGCGCGTGGCCTACCGGCTTCCGTCCATGAATGGCGTTAAAACCGTTGAAACGGTGGCCTGGGAGCACTTCATTGAAACACACCCGCCACTGACAGATCCGTGCCGGGACTTTACCGACACGATGACCTACACCTCCGGCACTACCGGAAAACCCAAGGGTGTGATCAAGCTGCCGCAGGAGCCGGGGCTGGCGAAAGAGTTTCTTGCGGTCCGCGACCGGATTTACGGGATCAAGCCCGGCATTCGGGCGCTCATCTGCGGCCCGCTCTATCATGGGGCGCCGAATTCCTTCGGGATGCGCACCTACGCTGTGGCCGACAAGGTGTTCCTGATGCCGCGCTTCGATGCGCGGGAATTCCTTGCGACAGTGGAGCGGGAGCGGATCACAACGGCCTTCATGGTCCCAACCATGTTTTCACGTCTCTTGAAACTCCCTCCGGAAATCCGCGACCGTTATAACGTCTCGTCGCTTAAATATGTCGTGACGGCTGCAGCGCATTGTCCGCCGGAGGTTAAAACGGCGATGCAGGCCTGGTTTGGACCGGTGGTCCATGAGTTCTACGCAGGCACCGAACAAAACTATGTGACCTTTTGCACCCCGGAAGAAAGCCTCCGCAAGCCCGGAACGGTCGGCCGTGCGCTGGATGGCGTGACATTGCGGATCATGGACGGTGACCGTCAGGACGTGCCGGCCGGAACACCCGGCGAGATTGTCTCCCGCCTCGATACGGCCCCTGAATTCACCTATGCCAACAATCCGAAAGCGCGGGCGGATCTCGATGTCGGTGGCCTCATTACCACCGGCGATGTCGGGTATCTGGACGAAGACGGATACTTGTTCCTGTGCGACCGGTCAAAGGACATGGTGATTTCGGGCGGGGTCAACATCTATCCGGCAGAGATTGAAGCGGAACTTCATGCCATGCCAGGCGTCGCCGATTGTGCCGTCTTTGGTGTGCCGGATGCGGAGTATGGTGAAGCGCTGATGGCGGTTGTGCAGCCAGAGCCCTCCAGTGATCTTACGGCAGATGAAATAATCGCCCACCTGAAGAACCGGTTGGCCGGGTTCAAGGTGCCGCGCCGGATCGAATTCAAATCTCTTCTGCCGCGCGATGACACCGGCAAGATCTTCAAGCGCAAACTCCGAGATCCCTATTGGGAAACCACGCAGGATTTTCGGGAAAAAGCGGTCAGCTGATTCCCAATCCCACACCCAAACAAAACAGTCGCCGTTTCAGCGGAAAAGTGAAAGCATCGCAAATGGATTTTACCCTTTCAGAAGAACAGACCGCTCTCCAGGAAACCGTGCGCCGGTTTGCCCAGACGGAATTGCCGGACATAGCCCGTGAGGTTGAAGAAACGGATGAGTCGCCTGGACCGGATGTCATGCACCGGTTCGCCGAGCTCGGACTTTTAGGGGTGAACCTGCCGGAAGCCTATGGCGGCGGCGGCATGAGCCATTTCGAAGCGGTTCTGGTGCTGGAAGAAGTTGCCAAGGTCTCCATTGGCGTTGCTTTTCCGATCTTTGAATCCTGCTTCGGCCCGGCACTTGCGATCGCCAATTTTGCCCCGGAAGCGATGCGCCAGAAAGTCCTGCCGAAGGTCTGCTCCGGCGACATGATCGTTGCGGTTTCCATGTCCGAGCCGGGTGCGGGATCAGCGCTGACCGATCTCACCACGAAGGCTAGGGTCGAGGGCGATAGGGTGATCATCAACGGTCAAAAGCGCTGGTGTTCCGGTGCCGGCCATTCGGATGCCTATGTTGTCTATTGCCGTATGTCCGACGATCCCGGAGCGAAGGGAATCGGGGCTGTTCTCGTCGAAAAGGGGGCCGATGGCTTTACCTTTGGCAAACGGGAGCACCATATGGGTTTTCGCGGCGTGCACAGCGCAGACATGTATTTCGATGATGTCAGCGTTCCGGCCGAAAACATCATTGTCCCGGCCGGTGGATTCCGGAAGCTCATGGAGGCGTTTGATCTGGAACGCTGTGGCAACACCACCATGAGCCTTGCCTGCGCGCAGTCGGCCTTCGACTACGTCCTGAATTATGTTCAGGAGCGGGAGCAGTTCGGCAAACAGATCATCGATTTCCAGGCGGTTCAGCTTCAAATCGCCGACATGAAAATGAAACTGGATGCAGCGCGCCTGCTGCTCTACCGGGCTGTCGTGAATGCCGAAAGCGGTCTTCCGTCGGTTGGGGAAAGCTCGATTGCCAAGTGTTTTGCCAATGAGATGACCCGCGAAGTCACCGGCAAGGCCATGCAGCTGATGGGCGGTTATGGGTATTCACGCGAATACCCGATGGAACAAAAGATGCGGGACAGCTGGGGCTGGGGCATCGCCGGCGGGTCCATCGACATTCAGAAAACCAACATTGCAAGTGCCCTTGTCGGCCGCCGGTTCAACCAACGGGCCAGATAACAGGCAGCGCGCAATACGGTCCCCTCGATACTCCCTGCGCACATCACCGGAGTGTTTCTTGCCCGGACGTTTGAACAGCGTCCGGGTCTTTTCTTGCAAAATGCCTATTCTGCCGGAATGAATGGGGCAGAAATCAGTTGATCCGGAGTGCCCTGCGATGAAGATCCGGCCTGCCATGCCAGACGATGTATCGGCTGTTCTAGCCTGTGCGGAAAAGGCCTATGCGCCCTATATCGCGGCAATTGGCCGGAAGCCGGCGCCCATGGTTGCTGATTTTGAGACGCAGATCGGCGCTGGGCAGGTTCATGTTGCAGAAGATGAGACCGGCAGTTTCCTGGCCTTCATCGTCTATTCCCCAAGGGCCGACCACATGTTCCTGGAAAATGTCGCTGTTGTCTCGGCCGCAGCCGGTCGAGGCATCGGCAGGGCTCTGATATCCCACTGCGAGGCGGAAGCCCGTTCGCTCGGTCTTTCCGCCATCCGCCTTTACACAAATGAAAAGATGACCGCCAATCTCAGCATCTATCCGAAACTCGGCTACACGGAGATTGGCCGCCAAACGGAAGACGGCTTCGACCGCGTCTATTTTGAGAAGTCTCTGCTCTAGAGCCTCTAGTGTTAAATCGTCAGCCGTCCCGGCCTTGCGCCGGGACCAAATGCAATCAGGCCCCGGCGCAAGGCCGGGGCAGCGCCTTTTGTTGATCAGAACATCAGGCTCGGCAGGCCGAGTGACAGGATCGGGAAGGCCAGAAGTGCCAATAGGACAACAATGTCCAGCACCAGGAACTTCATGATCCCGAAGAAGATCGTGTGAACCTGTATCTCCCGTCCAACCACCGAATTGATGACGAAGACATTGAGGCCGACCGGCGGTGTGATCAGACCGATTTCCAGCAGTTTGACGACGATGACACCAAACCAGATGAGATCAAATCCCATGCCTTCAATGAGCGGGACCGTGAAGGGCAGGGTCAAAAGCATGGTGCCGATCGGATCCAGGAACATGCCCATCACCAGGTAAATCGCGACGATGCACAACAGGATCATCCAGGTTTCCAGGCCCGAAGACGACACGATATCGACCAAGCCGCCTGTCACCCCGGTCAGGGAGACGAAGGAAACGAAGATCTTTGCGCCGACCGCAATGAAGAACAACGACCCGGTCTGATAGGCAGTCTCGCGCATCGACAGGACGAAATCCGCCCACCGCAACCGGCCTGAAATTGTTCCGTAGATCAACACGAATGACAGGCTGACGGCAGCTGCTTCCGTTGCGGTGAAGATGCCGCCATAGATCCCGCCAATGATGATGATCATCAGCGTGGCGGCCGGCCAGGCTTTGATCGCGGCGGTAAACCGGTCGTCTCCGGAGATGTCACCTTCGGGGACGGGGGCCGCTTCCGGCCGGAGTTTGACCCAGACCAGCACGGTAATGATGAACCCGGCAAGGCTCAAGAGGCCAGGTACTACACCGGCCATGAACAGCCGGCTGATCGATGTCTCGGTGAAGGTGCCGTATAGGATGAACAGTACGCTTGGCGGGATGAGTGCGCCAAGCGTGCCACCCGCGGCGACACTTGCGCTTGCCAGCTGCTTATCATAGCCGTAGCGCAACATCTCCGGAACGCAAATCCGACCCATGGACGAGGCACAGGCGACGCTGGATCCTGTGATCGCCGAGAAACCGCCGCAGCCGATCAGCGACGCAACGGCCAAGCCGCCCGGGAGGCGGGACATCCAGACCCGGACCGCATCGTAAATATCCGTTGTAATGCGCGTGTGATAGGCGATGTGACCGGCTGCAATGAACAGCGGCACCATCGACAGGGAATACGAGTGAATGAACTCAAAGGCGTTGGATTCAATCAGCGCCATCGCCGGACGCAGGCCGCGGTCGAAATTGAACTCAGAGCCCGGGCGCCAGGCATATGTGACCAAAGCGCAGATAGAGGAAACGCTGACCAGCGTAAATCCAATTGGAACGCGCAGGATAAGCAGTGTGAGCGCTGCCACAAAGCCGAAGATACCAATTGTTGAGGGGTCCACTAAAGTGTCTCTCGTTCGAGGTGATTTATGAACGAGGTGGCCGCCTGCCTGAAATCAGGCAGCCTCCTCCCAGCTTGGATCATGTGTCTTGTTGGAATTCCCCCCGCCGCCGGACCCTATGGCGGTCCAGACGTCTTGAAGGAACAAGACAGTCAGGCGGATGAAGAACAGGGCGTAGCCTGCAAAGAAGGCGACCCGACCCGGCCATTCAGGCACTTCCAGAATGCCGAAGAAATAGTTGCCGCTTTCGATCGCGTGGATCATGGCAAGATATCCGGCATAAGTGATCGGGATCACCGCGCACAGTCCGATTATCGCCGCGAGCACATTGAGCCAGACTTGGGCAGCCTTCGGCAGCAGGTCTGTTATCACTTCAACGGCAATAAAGCCGCGATCCGCGGCCACATAGGCCAGTGGCAGGATCAAGGCACCGATCATCAGGTCTCCGACAATCACGACTTCATCCGGGATCTGCATTCCGACAAACGTGCGCAGGACGATGCCAAGCGTGATGTAGACACACATGCCCAAAATGGCGACAGCGGCAACTGCTATGAACGCTGTTTCCAGCCCCGCCAGAAGTCTTAAGGGGGAGGAGAACCGGCCCTGCCCGCTGCCAGGCGGGACCGGTTTACCGTGCGTTACCTTGCCCATGGATAGCCTTTGGTGTTCAGCTCATCCGCATACTTGTCGACGAGAACGGCATACTGATCCCAGATCGCCTGGCCGTCATACCCCCGTTCCGTCATGTCGGAAATCCACTCCTGGACATATTTGTCCGTCATGGCGAGCAACTTCGCGCGCTCTGCGTCGTCCAGCGCAACCACGGGCACCTGACGGCCGATTTCGCCGCTGGCAAGGCCGGCTTTCACATCGTTGATGGTCTCGATCTGAATACGTGCGAACTCGTCGATCATCTGGGACCCGGCAGTCATGATCGCGTTCTGATACTCTGCAGGCAGGTCTTCCCAGACATCCTTGTTCATGACCAGGGCAAAGCCGCCGACCTGGCCCCAGTTGGCCTCGGTGATGTGATCGACAATCTCATAATGCCGGAATGCGCGGTTGGTGTAGTAGTAGCCAGCAGCGCAGTCGACCAAACCGGAATCCAGTGCCTGATACACCTTGTCGAAGGTCATGTTGACGACATTGGCACCAAGCTCATTAAGCGCTTTGCCGACCGTTCCGGTTGCCCGAACCGTGAGGCCCTTGAAGTCATCAGCCGTTTCGATCTTGTGATCGCCGGTGCACTCAAACTGGGTGCCGGTAGAGGTGAAGTTACTGAGGAAGACAACGTTTTCCTTGGCAAGAAAGTCCTGAAGCTGTGCGTTCGTGGTCATCAGCTCGTGCATCGCCCGCAGGCCGACCCAGGTATCGGATGAGGAAATGGGCAGGTCGCCGATTGCAAGGCCTTGAAGCTGCTTGGGCGAATAGGGTGCAATGACGGTTCCCATGTCGGCCGCTCCGGCGGCAACACCGTTCAGCACGGCTGACCATTTCAGAAGGGCACCGCCCCAATGAACGTCGAAGGTCAGCTGGCCTTCCGTCATGCGGCTTGCTTCATCCAGGAAATACTGCAGAGCCTTGGCTCTGGCACCCCGGTTTGGACCGGCCTCGGAATACCGCAGCATGGTCTCAGCGGATGACACACCGGCCATGGCGACGGTCAAGCCCAGACCCAAAAGGGCCGACTTTATGGAAATCATCTTTACCTCCTCCCGTGTTCGGACCGGGTCAAACAGGTTCCGGTCCTTGCGGCATGCGTATGTTCGCCGCGTTGTGCTCCCTTACAACTCAATACATTGCTCTATTATTATAAGTATACGAATTATACGCATATAATATAATTACGCAAGTGCGGCTGACACCCGGCCCGGCGTTGCGGGGTGGTATCTGTTGTCAGACTGCGCTGCTTTTCTTTAGAGCTGATACGCCATCGTCAGCCACTCCCCAGTCCTGCAAGACAGTCTCGTTATGTTCACCGATAAGCGGCGGCCGGGACGGCAAGGTGGCTTTGGCATTCTGAAAACGCGGGGCAGGAGCGGGTTGTACAATGCCATCGCGTTCCACGAAGGTCTCCCGCGCCGCATTATGTGCATGAGCGGGCGCTTCTTCCAGGTCCAGAATGGGCGCGAAACAGATGTCCGTTCCTTCAAACAGCTGACACCAATGATCGCGTGGATGTGCGCCGATGATGCTTTCAAACCGGCGCCGGATGTCCGGCCATTGGCGGGTATCATGGCGGTCGCCAATGTCCGCTTCGTTAAGCTTCAGCAAATGCAGGAACAGCTGCCAGAACTTTTCCTCGATCGGTGCGATTGACACCCATTTGCCATCGGAGCATTTGTAAACACCGTAATAGGGCGCCGTACCGTCCAACCGGTTGCTCGCCCGGCGGTTTTGCCAGCGATTGTTGGCAAGCCACATGTAAACCGGTGCCATCAGGGCCGCAGTTCCGTCTGAAATGGCGGCATCAATCACATCGCCTTCACCGGTTGTTCTAGCCCTCAGCAAGGCGCACACAATGCCAAAAGCGAGGAACATGCCGCCGCCGCCATAATCTCCGAGGAGATTGAGCGGTGGCACCGGATCGCGCCCCTCCTCTCCAAAGGACCAAAGGGCCCCGGACAGCGAGATGTAATTCATGTCGTGACCGGCCGCATGTGCCAAGGGGCCGGTTTGGCCCCAGCCGGTCATGCGGGCGTAAACAAGCGCCGGGTTGCGGGCAAGACATACGTCCGGGCCAAGGCCGAGTCGCTCCATAACACCGGGGCGAAAGCCTTCGACAACAGCATCTGCCTTTTCGATCAGCTTGAGCGCGGTTTCAACGGCTACAGGATCTTTCAAATCAAGCGTGATGGATTTACGGCCACGGGCAACACTGTTTTTCCGCTGTTCGTCAATGCCTTCAATATCCGGCGCTCCGGTCGGTTCCCGGTCAATCCGCAGGATCTCGGCCCCCATATCGGCAAGCATCATGCAGCCGTAAGGGCCGGGCCCAATACCGGCAAATTCAACGATCTTCACACCGTGAAGTGGCCCCATCCCAAGTCCTCCCAGACTTTGTTATCGCCGCGTTCAACCGGCATCTTTGTTAAGTGTTTCAAGCAGGTTCTGCCGCACCGCCTGTAGGTCCGACAGCAAAACGTGAATGCTGGTTTCCGGCAACCCCTTGAAGGACACGCCATCAACTTCTGAACTGCATTCATCCATGATTTTTTCCAAAGGGCGGGCCTCGTCCGTTAGGCAAACCCGCTTCGCGCGCCGGTCGACCGGATCGGCTCGGCGCTCAACAAGACCGCGTGCTTCCAATCGGTCGACAAGGCCGCCGACCGTCACCGTTCCGACATCCATGCGGCGCGCGATATCTGATTGGGTCAGCTTGTCTTCGGCAAGCAGGTGCAAAAGCACCCGTGCCTGGGACATGGTCAGTCCGTAGGGAGCGATGAGGCGATCGAACAGAAGGCCACGAAACCGGGCAATGTCCTGAAAGATCGATTTGCAGGCCGCGAGTGTGTCATCCATTTCGCGTCCGTCCTCTTTGTTATCCCAGTTCGACGCATCCATTGTTCAATACCACCGTATCGCGCTCCAGAACCTTTGACCGGAAAGAGATTACGTCGCCATCCCGCCACATCTCCGTCCGGATGGTTTCGCCTGGATAGACCGGGCTTGAAAACCGCAATTTCAGGGATTTCAGCCGGGTCGTGTCATATCCGCAGAAGCTGCGCAGAACCGCATGTCCGGCGATCCCCAAAGTACAAAGGCCATGGAGGATCGGCGCTTTGAACCCCGCTGCCGCGGCCACCTTCGGGTCGGCATGCAGCGGATTGGGATCGCCGGACAAGCGGTAAAGCAGCGCTGCATGCGGCCTTGTGGGGAGGTCACACACAGCGCAGGGCGCGCGCTCAGGTACTTCGTGCGGTTGCGGCTGTGGGCCCGGTGCCCCGCCAAAACCGCCATCCCCGCGCGCAAAGGTGGTTGACGACAAAGTGGCGAGCTTGTCGCCGGTGCTTTTGTCAACGAGATCGCGTTCGGAATAGATCAGCGCGCCCTTGTCCGCCCCCTTGTCGAGAATGCGGGTGATGCGAGTGCGGGCTGTGACAGTTGCCGATTTCGGCAGAGGCTTGTGCCAGCGGATGCCTTGTTCGCCATGCAGGATCTTGCGCCAGTCAATGCCGGTCTCAGGCTTGCGTAGCCAGAAACCTGGCCCGGCCAGCACAACGGCCAGGGTCGGTACAGCCTTGAAATCGGCTTCCTCGAAAACGAAGGGCAATTGCCCCTCGTCGACCGGGTCATGGCCATATCCGACGCCAAGGGCATAGATGATGCTGTCCTTGATTGAGTAGGTTTGTTCAACCTCCTCGAAGGGCCAGGCCATCAGCTTGTCATAGTCGATGGCCATCAGACCGGATCCCAGCAGAACACGTCGGCTGAGCGCTCAAGGGGCACAAGTGTGCTGGAAAAAGCCGGGAATGCGTGTTCGAGAATGGATTCCGGCGTCCAGCCGTCGGGACGCGCCATGGACCGGATCGGCCGCGGTTGGCTGAGCAGCATGACCTCGCTGCCCCGGGACACAAACACCTGGCCGGTGACGTTCTGGGCGGCATCGGAGGCAAGAGCTGCAACCAGCGGCGCGACCTTTGCCGGTGTCATGCTCTTCAGGCGCTCAACCCGGATACGCTCTTCTTCGGACTTGATCGGGATGGTGCCGATCAGGCGGCTCCAGGCGAAAGGCCCGATCGCGTTGGACGTCACATTGTAGCGCGCCATATCAAGGGCGATGGAGCGTGACAGGCCGACCATACCGAGTTTTGCGGCGGCATAGTTGGCCTGACCGAAGTTACCGATCAATCCGGACGTGGATGTCATGTGAATCATGCGGCCGGATTGCTGCTCTCGGAACACGGTTGCGGCGGCGCGGCTGACATTGTAGGCACCTTTCAAGTGGACGACGATCACCTGATCCCACTCGTCTTCCGTCATCTTGTGAAAGATTGCGTCCCGGACGATGCCGGCGTTGTTGACCACGATGTCGAGCTTGCCGAAGTTTTCGATTGCCTGATCGATCATGCCTTGAGCTGCTGCTGAATCCGTGACGCTGTCGAAGTTTGCAACGGCCTTGCCGCCAGCGGCGGTGATTTCGTTGACGACCTCGGTTGCCGGGAGCGCATCCTCGCCCTCACCACCGCCGGTTCCGCCAAGGTCATTGACGACAACGCAGGCACCCTTTTGAGCCATCAAAAGAGCAATCTCCCGGCCAACACCGCGGCCCGCGCCGGTGACAATTGCAACTTTTCCATCCAGCAAAGCTTTGTCAGACATTCCCATCCCTCAGTATTTTGGCCTCAAAATCGGGCAATTGCGGCGCGTAAGAAGATAAGCCGCCAAATTTGTATCGCAGATTAATAATACGCTTGCGAATAATAATCAAGACATATAATATCCGGCTGAAAGGCGATGCTTCGGACAGCGGCCATCATGGATCGTTGCGAAGGCCGGAGCTGTAAGAGCGGGAGAAATCATGACCCTTGCCGAGACATCGGGGCCAATAGGGGAGTTCAACAAGCATGTCGGGTTTGAGCTGACCGAATGGCAGCGCAATCATGCGTGTGTCGAGGTCGAGATCGACAGCTACCATACCAATGTCATGGGTGTGACCCATGGCGGTGTTTTGGTGAGTGCGCTCGATTTCGCATGCGGCATGGCAGGCTGTTATCGCCCGCCCCCGGAGCCGCGTTTTTATTGCATGACATTGACATTAAACACGAATTTCGTCGCGCCAATGCGTAAAGGGTTGCTGCGGGCACATGGCCGCCGGATTGGCGGGGGGCGGTCCGTGTTTTTTGCCGAAGGAGAAATTGTGCTGCCGGACGGCACTCTGATCGCCACCGCATCGGGCGCGTTCAAGCTGTTTGACCGGAAGCCGAAAACATAAGCGCTGAAAGGCGAGCGAGGAGCAGCATCATGGACTTGGGAATTCTGGCCTTTGGCGGCTACTTGCCGCAAAGCCGGTTGCAACGTGCTGAGATCAGCAAGATGCACGGCTGGTACAACCCGGGCTTGAAAGGATTGGCAAAGGGCGAGCGTACCATCGCCAATTGGGATGAAGACGCCATCACCATGGCGGTCGAAGCGTCCAGGGACTGCCTGACCGGGCTCGATCGTTCCGAGATTTCTGCAGTCTTTATGGCGTCGACCAGCTTTCCGTTCGATGACCGTCAGAATGCCGGAGTGGTTGCCGACGCGCTGAACCTCAAAAGCCAACTGATGACTCTCGATCTGGCAGCCTCTCAGCGCGCGGGCAGTTCCGGATTGTCAGTCGCCTTGCAAGCGGCCTCTGGTGCCGAAGGGCCAATTCTTTTTACCGCCTCCGAACAACGTAAAACCAAGGCCGCGAGCCCGCAGGAGATGACCTATGGCGATGGTGCCGCGGCGGTTCTGGTGGGCACTGGCGAAGTGATTGCGAAATTCATCGGGGCGCACACCGTATCTGCCGACTTTGTCGATCATTTCCGGGGATCCGGTCACGCGTATGACTATGCCTGGGAGGAGCGCTGGCTGCGGGATGAAGGCTATTTGAAAATCGTGCCTGACGCGATCAAAGCCGTGCTTGATAAAACGGGCATTGCGGCAAGCGATGTCACGACGTTCTGTTTTCCGGCCGCCATGAAACGGGTCGCAAGCATGCTCGCAAAGAAGGCGGGTCTTGCGGACGAGGCCGTTGCCGACAATCTCCAAGCGACTTGCGGGGAAGCGGGGGCCGCCCATCCTGTCATTATGTTGGTGCACGCTTTGGAAACCGCAAGACCGGGCGACAAAATCCTAGTGACCGGCTTTGGCCAGGGGTGCGATGCTTTGATTTTCGAAGTGACGGACGCCATCGAAAAGCTTGCACCGAGAACCGCTGTTTCCGGCCATCTGGCCCGCCGCCGGGCGGACACCAACTACGCCCGCTTTCTCACCGTCAACGGCTTGGTCACGATGGAAAAGGGCATAAGGGCGGAGGTCGATAAACAGACCGGCCTGTCCACCCATTATCGAAACCGGGATATGGCACAGCGCATGATCGGAGGGTGCTGCAGTGAATGCGGCACACTGCAGTTCCCCAAAAGCAATGTTTGCGTCAATCCAAATTGCGGTGCCATCGGGACCCAGAAAGACCACGAATTTGCAGACAAGAAGGCCCGGTTGAATTCCTTCACGGCCGACCGGCTAACCTTCTCTCCGGACCCGCCCGCCTATTACGGCATGATCCAGTTCGAGGACGGCGGCCGGTTGATGGCCGACTTCACAGACATTGATCCGGACCAGGAACTGGCCGTCGGTATGCCCATGAAGCTGATGTTCCGGGTGAAGGACTACGACAGGAACCGTGGTTTCCGGCGGTACTTCTGGAAGGCAACGCCAGACAATGATGATCAGGCCAGCGCGCCCGCCGAAGCGGCCGAATAGGGAGGAAAAAACATGGCATCTGGAATTAGAGACAAGGTCGCCATTCTCGGCATGGGCTGTTCGCAGTTTGGCGAGCGCTGGAGCGACAATGCCGAAGATCTGATGATCGAAGCGTTCACCGAGGCGCTCGGCGACGCAGGCATTGAGAAAAACCAGATCGATGCCGCCTGGCTCGGGACGGCCATTGAGGAACAGCATGTCGGCAAGTCCGCCGTGCCCCTGTCGATGGCGCTGCGTTTGCCGAATATTCCGGTCACGCGCGTTGAAAACTACTGTGCCTCCGGCTCGGAGGCTTTCCGGGGTGCCGTTTATGCTGTCGCAGCCGGGGCAGCCGACATCGCGCTGGCTCTTGGTGTTGAGAAGCTGAAGGATACTGGTTACGGCGGTTTGCCTCAGCGCAACCGCGGCTCGGTGAATGATCTTTTCTGGGCGAACGTGTCCGCGCCTGGATCCTTCGCACAGCTCGCATCCGCGTATCGCGCCAAACATGGTATTGACGCCGGCGATCTGAAGCGCGCGATGGCTCATATCTCCGTCAAAAGCCACGACAATGGCGCGCGCAATCCCAAGGCCCACCTGCGCAACCGGATTGATGAAGACAAGGTGCTCAATGCCCCGATGATCGCAGAGCCGTTGGGTCTGTTCGATTGCTGCGGCGTGTCTGACGGCTCGGCCTGTGCCATCGTGACCACACCGGAAATCGCCAAGTCCCTTGGTAAACATGACCTCATTACCGTGAAGGCCTTGCAGCTTGCGGCGTCGAACGGACTGGAAGCGCAGCACAATTCCTGGGACGGCAGCCACTTCGTGACGACGCGCAAATGCGCCGAGCGGGCTTACAAGGAAGCCGGCATCACCAACCCGCGCGATCAGATCAGCCTGTTTGAAGTGCATGACTGCTTTTCGATCACCGAGCTGGTGACCATGGAAGACTTGTTTATCTCACCGGAAGGCGGCGCTGTGAAGGACATCATGGACGGTTTTTATGATGCCGACGGCAAGGTCCCCTGCCAGATCGATGGCGGTCTGAAATGCTTTGGCCACCCGATCGGAGCGTCGGGTCTCCGGATGATTTACGAAATGTATCTGCAGCTTCAGGGCCGTGCGGGTGACCGCCAGCGCAAGGAAGAACCCGTTTTCGGCATGACTCACAATCTGGGCGGTTTCCCGCACCAGAACGTCTGCTCTTTGGCAATCGTCGGAAAGATGGGGGCATAAACACCGCCATCGCGATGGCAGGGCCCGGTGACTGATACCTAGCCGGGCCTTGTCACAGCAGTTCGGCAGAAGTGCCGGCTGCAAAAGCATCCTGGGGAGGAGCAATTGAGCGATTTACTTGTAAAGCGGGACAGCGGTGTGCTGAGCCTGACCCTCAACCGTCCGGACCGGTTGAACGCCCTGTCAACAGACATGCGCGAGGGCATCTTGTCGGAGCTTCTTTCAGAGCTGCATGCTCCGAGTGTGCGCGCTGTTTTGGTGACGGGGTCCGGCCGTGGTTTTTGCAGTGGCGCCGATCTCGATCTTGAGACAATCCTGGCGCGCCGTCAGTATATCGAGACGCAGATCCTTGGTGGTATCAACCGGGTGGTTCAGGCCTTGCGCGACCTGCCGGTTCCGGTCATTGCCGCCGTCAATGGTCCAGCTGCCGGTGCCGGGTTTTCCATTGTCCTGGCGTCCGACATCGTCATTGCAGCCCAATCCGCGAAGTTTCACCTGTCTTTTGCCCGGATCGGCGCGGTTCTGGACGGCGGTGCGTCGTCGCTCCTGACGCACCGGATTGGCGCGTCGCGCACCACGGCGTTGGCCATGCTTGGCGGATCGATGGACGCGGAAACGGCAAAAGACTGGGGCCTGGTGCATGAGGTTACGGAAAATGGCAGCCTTTTAGATACCGCAACCGCACTTGCGCAGCGCCTGGCTTCCGGTCCGACGGTTGCGCTTGGACTGATCAAGCGCGAGATCGCAGCCGCGCAATCGGCGACCCTCGACGAGTCCCTGCGTCTGGAAGCAGCCTGTCAAAGCAAGGCCTTCAACACTCAGGATTTCGAAGAAGGCGTCCGTGCCTTCGGTGAAAGCCGTAAGCCCAATTTTCTGGGCCATTAAAACGGGAAGAGTACCGACCTTATGCCAAAGACACTGTTTTGCGGGCCGCGGTCCATGGCTCAATCCGATGTACGTACCCTTGCCCGACGGGCGGCGAGCGGTTTCCTGAAGGCCGGCGTCACGGAAGGCGGGACAGTCGCCACCATGATGCGGAATGATTTTCCGCTGGTGGCGATGGATCTGGCGGCCGCTCTTGTGAAAGCAGCAGCTGTTCCGGTCAATTGGCGTTTCACGGCTGAGGAAGCCGCCTATATACTGAAGGACTGCAAGGCCAAGGTTTTTGTTATTCACGCGGATCTTTGGAACCAGATCGGCCAGGATCTCCCGGCAGATGTTATTGACCAGCTTCAGATTGTCGTCGTGCCGACCCCGGTCGACATTGCTCAAAGCTATGACCTCTCAGCAGATGCCTGTGCTGTGCCGGAGGGTTTCCCGGTTTGGGGGGACTGGCTCGAAGAACAGTCTGTCTGGGACGGACCGGACGCCCATGGTCAGGCTGCGATGATCTACACCTCCGGGACCACCGGACACCCCAAGGGCGTGCGCAGGCTGACAAATCCCACCTTGGTTCGCACCGGGTACAACAGGATTTTTTCCGAACATTGCCGGACCCTGATGGTGGCTCCGATGTATCACTCGGCCCCGAACCGGTTTGCCATGCTGACCGTTGATGTGGGCGGCGATCTTGTTCTTGTTCCGCGTTTCGATCCGGAAAAGATCCTTCAGATCATTGAGGAGCATCAGATCACCACGGCCTTCATGGTACCGACCATGTTTATCCGGCTCTTGAAACTCCCGGCTGCGGTGCGTCGGCACTATGACACATCCTCCCTGCGGCACATTGTTGCCGCCGGCGCACCGTTCCCCCCGGATATCAAACGCGCGATGATCGACTGGTGGGGACCCGTGATCTATGAATATTACGGCGGCACGGAAACCGGTGCCGTGACGCTGTGTTCCAGCGAAGAGGCGCTTCAGAAACCGGGCACGGTGGGCCGCGCCGTTGAGGACGCGACCATCAAGATCTTTGCCGAAGATGGGTCGGAGTGCCCGCCGAATGTACCTGGCGAAATCTATTGCCGTCTGCATTCCTTTCCGGACTTCGTCTACGAGGGCCGGCCGGAGGATCGGGCCGCTGTTGAGCGGGACGGGCTCTTCACCGTTGGCGACATTGGCTACCTCGATGACGATGGCTATCTGTTCATCTCCGACCGCAAGCGCGACATGATCATCTCCGGTGGGGTCAACATCTATCCGGCGGAGATCGAGGCCGCCATGTTCGGCCATGATAAGGTCCATGATTGCGCGGTTTTTGGAATTCCCGATCCCGAGCTTGGCGAAGCCATCGCTGTTGCCATTCAGCCGGAACCGGACACCACCATCGATACCGGTCAATTGCAGGACTACCTCCGGTCCCGGATTGCCAGCTACATGATCCCCCGTAAGATCCTGATCCAGGACAGCTTGCCGCGGGACGACAATGGCAAGGTTTTCAAGCGCAAGTTGCGGGATGCTTTTTGGGCCGATGCCGGCCGGCGGATTTGAATAAGGAACATTTTATGGCCGATCTTTTGCCCACCACCAACGCCAGCCTCGATGTTCTCCTGAAGCCTCAATCTGTAGCAATTATCGGCGCCTCGGATGATGCAAGCCGGATTGGCGGCCGGCCGGTCTCCAGCACGATCGCTGCCGGGTTCAAGGGCCGGATCTATCCTGTCAACCCGAAGCGGCAAACGGTTCAGGGTCTCAAGGCGTACCCGTCAATCACGGAAGTGCCCGAAGCGGTGGATTGCGCAATTGTTGCCGTTCCCGCGCCTCTCGTTGAAAAGATGGTTGCGGACTGCGCCGCCATGGGCACAAAGTCCACGATCATTTTCAGCTCCGGTTTTGCAGAACTCGGAGCAGGGGGCGCCGAAGTACAGCAACGGATTGCGGCAGCGGCGCAGAAAACCGGGATGCGGCTGATCGGTCCGAATTGTATCGGAGCGTTCAGCGTCAGTGCCGGCTGGTTCGGGACGTTTTCCAGTGTTCAGGCCAGCTTGCGCCTTGCTCCGGGGAAAACGGCAATCGTCAGCCAGAGTGGTGCCTATGGGGCCCACATGTTCTACATGGCGCAGCGGCGCGGTGTTGCGACCGACCTCTGGGTAACCACCGGCAATGAATCGGACATCGATGTGGCCGAAGTCATTGCCTATTATGCCGATCATCCGGATGTCTCGACCATCATGGCCTATACCGAAGGCGTGAAGGACAGAGACCGTATGTGCGCGGCCCTTGATCATGCCCGCACCGCGAAGAAGCCGGTGATCATGATCAAGGTCGGGGATACGGATGTGGGCGCAGAAGCTGCGGCCACGCACACGGCCAGTCTCGCTGGTGATGACGCAATTTATGATGCCCTTTTCAAACAATACGGCGTTTACCGGGCGCACAGCTGCCAGGAGATGGTTGATGTCGCCTATGCCTGCCAGACAGGGCTTTTCCCGAAGGGCCGGAAGATGGCCATTCAGACCGTCTCCGGCGGCATTGGCATTCAGATGGCTGACGAGTCTGTCAAAAACGGCTTGGAAGTTCCGGCGATGCCGGAGGCCTTGCAGCAAAAACTTCTGGGGCTGATCCCCTACGCTGGTGTGCGCAATCCGATCGACATTACCGGGCAGGTCCTCAACCAGCCGGAGGTCATCGGTCAGGGCATCGATCTGTCAATCCGCGAAAGCGGTTGTGATGCCTATGCAATCTATCTTGCGAGCGCTCCGCAGGCACCGGGACTTAGAGACTTCTGCCTTCAGACTTTCAAGTACTTGCGGGAAAAACACCCAGAAACGCCGATGGCGCTCAGCTTGATCGCCACACCCGAAATCATTGCCGAGTATGAAGCGCTCAACATCGGCTGTTACGAGGATCCGGTGATGGCGATCCGCGCCATGGCCGCCCTTGCCCAGTTTCACGAGACCTTCCAGCGCGGCCAGCCTGATGCGCCTGCGGCTCTTTTGGCAGATGTGGCAAAATCGCCGGATGAACGCGTGTCGGAAGCCGGGGCAAAAACCATTCTGGCAAGTGCCGGAATTCCGGTGACGCGTGACTTCCTGACGGCTAGTGCCGAAGAAGCGGTCAAGGCGTGGCACGCGATTGGCGGCCCGGTGGTCTTGAAAATCGCCTCGCCGGATATTCTGCATAAAACAGAGATCGGCGGCGTTTTGATCGGTCTCAACGATGAAATGGCGATCACCGATGGATTTGAAGCCATCCTGAACCGGGCGCGGGAAGCCCAACCAGATGCCACAATTGAGGGTGTGCTCGTCTGTGAAATGGTCTCAGGCGGTGTTGAAACGGTTCTGGGCGTGACGAATGATCCGGCGCTTGGTCCAGCGGTGATGTTCGGTCTTGGCGGGGTTTTCGTTGAAGTGATTAAGGACGTGACTTTCCGTCTGGCCCCGTTTGGCGTTGATGAAGCGCATCGCATGATCGGCGAGATCAAGGGACGGGCGATACTTGATGGTGTGCGCGGCGCACCGCCTGCGGATATTGATACGTTGGCGCAGGCTCTGTCCCGGCTCTCGGTCTTTGCAGCCGAAAATGCTGAACGGCTGGAATCAATCGACATCAATCCGTTTGTGGTTCTGCCGGACGGCGCCGTTGCCCTGGATGCGGTCATTGTCCCACAGACCAGCATGCTTGCCGACCGTCCGGCGGGAAAGTGACATGCGGGCATTCAAGGAACTGCGCGTCATTGACTTCACCCGCGCTCTTTCAGGGCCCATGGCCGCGCAAATGCTGGCGTTGCTCGATGCAGATGTCGTCAAGGTCGAGCCGCCCGGCGACGGAGACCAGCTGCGCGGGGTGCTGGCCAGCCCTGAGATGGCGGCACAACGCCTCTCACCGGCGTTCCTTACCGGCAATCTTCGAAAGCGCAGCCTTGCCCTTGATCTGAAATCGGAGATTGGACGCGAGGCGGCTGGCCGATTGGTTTCCGGCGCGGATGTTGTCATCGAAAACTTCGTGCCGGGAACCGCGAAGAAACTCGGCATCGACTACGAGATGGTTCGAAAATCCAACCCTGATGTCATCTATTGTTCCATCAGCGGGTATGGTCAAACGGGTCCAAGAGCTTCGGAAAAAGCTTATGATTCTGCGATACAGGCAGACTCTGGAATGATGTCGCTGACCGGGTTCCCCGAGACAGGGCCGACCCGGATCGGTTTCATGCTTGTTGATGTCACAACCGGTGTTTCGGCAGCCTATGCCATAGCCGCTGCGCTCTACCGGCGGGCCATGACCGGCAAAGGTCAGTTTCTGGACGTTGCCATGTATGACACGGCCCTTCAGCTGATGTGCTGCCAAGGGGCGGACTATCTGGTTCGAGGGCACCTGCCACCGCTGATGGGCAATGAATCCCCGATGACCCAACCGACTACCGGGACCTTCGAAACATCGGACGGCATGATCCTGCTTGCAACCTTGACCTCAGATCAGCAGGAAGGGACGTTCAAGGCGCTCGGTCTTGCGGAGCTATTGGAAGACCCGCGTTTTTCCTCCGAGCTCGCCCGCCACAAACATCTTGAAGAAGGCCGGGAGCTGATCCGGCCCGTCTTGCGCGGCCGAACCACCCGGGAATGGCTGCAAATTCTGAAGGCGCATGGCGTCCCGGTCCAAGCCGTTCGTGATCTGGGTCAGGCGCTGTCCGACCCGCAGCTTGACCATCGCGGCCTGCTGGTGCAGGCGGGGAAACTGGACACCACATCAGACCCCGTCACCTTGCTTGGCGCGCCCTTCATCGCGAACGAGGACGGGCCACGCCAAAATGCAGAGCCTCCCTTTCAGGTTGGGCAGCACAGTCGCGAAGTTCTGGCGGAACTTGGGTTCTCAGCGTCAGAGATTGAAAACTGCCTGGAAACAGCTCCGTAAGTTTACCCTCGACCAACAGACGATTGTTCGCATGTATATATTTTGCTAAGGATCGCGCGCCGTTAAGGCAGGGATAAAGACTTTGGCCGGTCCGATGGCAAGCAGCGGGTGCAGAAAATCCGCTGATGAAATCGGTTCTGGCAAACCTGAAATTGGACACACATGCACGACCTGGATCGCAAACTCGGAACTTTGTTCAGCGACATTGCCCGTTTCCGCCGGATTCTTTTTGATCAGCTGGCAACCGAGTACGACCTGACCCATGTGCAGGTGTTTCTGCTCAATCATCTTCACAAGGATGATGGACTGACGCAGACGGATCTGGCTTCCCGGATGGATATCGGAACGGTCACGATCAGCGGTCTCGTGGATCGGTTGGAAGCCAAAGGCTATGTGGAGCGCCGACCGGATGAAAAGGATCGCCGGGCCAAACGTGTTTGGCTGACGCCGAAGATGCAGGAAGTCTGGAAGAAAATCGGCGAAAGCATGCGCCAAATGAATGAAGTCACATTCGAGGGTGTCGATGACAGTGACATTGAGCATCTGATCACGACCCTGCGCAAGGCACGGCAGAACCTTCAAGGCCGGTTGAGTGGATCTTGCGCTTAAGCCGGGTTGAGTTAACTCTTCAAAGAAATATCGAAACCAAGCGCTGGCTTTCAAAGCCAGCGGTCTGTTCGTGTTCTGTTTTGACTGACCCTGCAAAGAGCGTTGAGCCTGCTAGATCGCTTTAAACGCTTGCCAGGGAATTAGTTCGCAATATAATAATAAATATACTTATGAAAACGTGATCGGGTGTTCCGGAACCCCGGCCACGCACCTATGAGAGTGTTTGGACGCATGACCCAATCTCCACGGCTCGTCGGACCGGGGTTCTACTGGCAGGACTTTGCTGCTGGTGACCGGTACCGGACATTGGCACGCACGATTACGGAAGCAGACATTATCGCCTTTGTCGGTGTGACCGGCATGACCGAAGTCCTGTTTACCGATCAAACCTTTGGGCAGGGTGTCGCGGCTCGCGGGCGGGTCGCA
This sequence comes from Roseibium sp., assembly GCF_965276855.1. Taxonomy (GTDB): domain Bacteria; phylum Pseudomonadota; class Alphaproteobacteria; order Rhizobiales; family Stappiaceae; genus Roseibium. Next base: position 2,512,839 of record NZ_OZ255700.1, on the reverse strand, counting down.
CCTGCAGCACTGACCTACACGTTGATCGAGGGCATCCAGTGCCAGACCCTGATCCAGGCGACCGGCTTGGCGCTCCTGGAGGTCGACAAGAAGGTTCTGGCACCCGTCGCGGCCGGCGATACCGTTCACGCCATCGTGGACGTGTTGGAGGTGCGTCAAACCAGCAAGGGCAACCGCGCTGTGGTGACGACGCGCAACGACATCGTCAATCAAAATGGGGAAACGGTGATCACCTATACCGCCAAACGGCTGATCGCGGGACGGTAAGAGCCATTGGCGTCGAAGCCGCTGGGGGAGCGGCCGGCGCGTAGAGGCAAAAAAATCAAATTGGGAGTGAGGCATGGACATCAATTATACGCCGGAAGACGAAGTTTTCCGTTCCGAGGTAAAGACCTTTCTGGAGGCGGAACTGCCGAAAGGCTTGAGCGACAAGGTTAGGGCAGGACAAAAACTTGACGGCGAGGACTTCATGCGCTGGCAGCGTATCCTTGGGCAAAAGGGTTGGCTTGCACCCCGCTGGCCCAAGGAACATGGGGGCTGCGGCTGGACACCGATGCAAGTGAACATCTTCGATGAAGAAGCCTACCTTGCCGGGGCACCCCGTGTTCTGCCGTTTGGTGTCAACATGGTCGGCCCGGTGATCATCGAATTTGGCAGCGAGGACCAGAAAGCCCGTCACTTGCCCGGGATTGCCCGCGGTGAAGTGCCGTGGTGCCAGGGCTTTTCCGAACCCGGATCCGGCTCGGATCTGGCGTCCTTAAAAACGGCAGCCGTTCGCGACGGTGACAGCTATATCGTCAATGGACAAAAGATCTGGACGTCATACGCGCATTTTTCCGATTGGATGTTCTGCCTCGTGCGAACCGATCCCAATGCGGCCAAGAAACAGCAGGGAATTTCGTTCCTTCTGATCGACATGAAAACCCCCGGCATCACCGTCCGCCCGATCATCACGTTTGACGGCATGCATTCGGTCAATGAAGTCTTTCTGGAAAATGTCCGGGTCCCGGCGGAAAACCTGGTCGGCGAAGAAAACAAGGGCTGGGACTATGCCAAATTCCTGCTCGGGCATGAACGCACCGGGATTGCGGGCGTCGGCGGCTGCAAGGCCGAGTTTGAAAAGCTTCTGGATATCGCCCGGACAGAGAAAAAAAACGGCAAACCATTGATTGAGGATCCGCTGTTTGCGGCGAAGATCGCGCGGCTCGAGATCGACCTCAGGGCATTGGAACTGACCAACATGCGGATGTTGAGCGGCAATGGAACGGGTTTGAACGGAGCCTTCCCGTCCGTTTTGAAGGTCAAGGGCACCGAGGTGCAGCAGCGCATTGCTGAATTGCAGATGGATGCGGTCGGAGCATATGCCTTGCCATGGCAGCAAGCGGCTATGGATCCGGCGTGGAACGGCGACACTGTCGGGCCGGATTATGCAATCCCGCGCATGCCGGCCTATATCGATCGCCGAAAGGCAACGATCTATGGCGGCTCGACCGAGATTCAGAAGAACATCATTTCAAAAACACTCCTGAGCTAAGCGGACCGGCATCATGAATTTCAATTATTCTGAAGAACAATCCCTGATTTCCGACAGTCTCGGCAAGCTGTTGAGCGATGGATGCAGCCAGGCTGCGCGCCGGTCTCTCATAGCCGGTGATCAGGACCATGATCCCGAGATCTGGTGGGCGCTCAGTGAGCTTGGAATGCTGGGCCTGCCCATCGCAGAGGCTTATGCGGGCGTTGGCGGCACCGCCGTCGACACGATGGTCGCAGCCGTCGAGTTTGGGCGTCACCTTTCGCTCGAGCCGTTCACGGCAAGCGTTGTTTTGGGCGGTGGCGCCCTTCAATTGGCTGGAACGGAAGATCAGAAAAACGCTTTTCTGCCTGGCATTGCGGATGGCTCCAAACGCGCCGCAGTCGGGTTTTTGGAACCGGAAAGTCGGTTTGACCTTTCAAGCGTTGCGACCCGTGCAGAACCGGACGGCGATGGTTACCGGCTCTCCGGCCGGAAAACAGCGGTCATCGGTGCTCCATCAGCGGATATTCTGATCGTGTCGGCCCAAACCTCCGGAACCGCGTCTGATCCGGATGGTCTCACCTTGTTCCTCGTACAGCCGGACGCAAGCGGTGTGGAGATAAAACCCTACCGGTTTGCAGATGGCCGGACCGGTGCGGACATTGTGCTTAAGAATGTTCGTGTCGCTGCATCCGATATGCTTGGTCCGAAAGACAAGGCGGCAGACCTCATTGAGCATATCGCAGATCTAGGGACGGCAGCGCTGTGCGCCGAAGCCTTGGGAGCGCTTGAGAAAATCATCGCCATGACGACAGAGTATCTGAAGGTCCGCACCCAATTCGGCCGTCCGATTGGCGAGTTTCAGGCGCTTCAGCATCAACTCGCCGAAATGATGATTGATTTCGAGCATGCCAAGTCATTGGTGTTTGAAGCTGCCATGACTGCCGACAGCCCGGACGCCCCAATTCGGAAGAAAGCGGTCTCTGCCGCCAAGGTCTACCTTGGTGAACGGGGGCGGGTGATCTGTCAAAATGCGATCCAGATGCATGGCGGGATCGGCATGACGGATGAATATGAGCTTGGGGATTACGTGAAACGGGCCATGGTTGCAGAAAAGGCGTTCGGCGATACGGACCACCATCTGGAGCGCTACGCCCATCAGATGCTTTAGATATCGTGGCTGCTGAGCAACGCGATCGGGAGGATAGCCCTCCCGACTGCGTTAACATGTTAGCCGAAAGACATATTTTTCGCCGGGCTCATTTGAAGATCGGATCGGACAATCCGATGCTCTGAGCGGTTGGTCCGCTCCAGTAATCCTTGTGAAACGCCGTAAACGGCACGTCGAAGTCACTCACGGTATAGAGCCCGTACTTGAAATAATAGCCGTCTACCTTGTCGTTGGAATAGCCGTTTGTGCCTTCAAACTGAATCATGTCCTGCCAATCGCTGTCACAGGTCTCCCGCCGGGGCGGACACTGCCGCATCCAGGAGTCGATCCGGCATCATTTTCTGGCGACCACACAACACGGTAGACATATTCGTGGTAGACGCCCTGGTCGATCCGTGGCTCCGAATAAAGGATCTGGCCGTCTCCTTCGATAGTGCCAAGCTGCTCGATGACGTCGTCGCTCCAAAGGGTCACGACAAATCGGCCGTTCCAAAGCCGGTGCGAAATGTTGGGCCGCAGGCTATGGCCACCTGCTCTCAGCCGCTCGTGCCACTGAGACAGGACCAGCCGGTGGTCTGCTTCCATGGGAAACGTTTTCGGGATTAATGTGGAGATCCGGTACCAGACTTCCTCGCCATTTTCGGCTACGTACATGTCGCGCAAACTCAGCGCGGATCCCGGATGAAATAGGTTTGCCAGCCGTTTGATGCTCAGGTCATCCGGGATTTCCTCAGCGGTCATGTCACATTTGTAAGAGTCTTCCTCGACAGGTACGGCTTTACCACCGATGACGATCTCGTCTTGAGCGAGTGCGGCTGACGCGCCCAAGAGCGTTAGAGCTCCGCAAACGGAACAAGCTTTTGATTTCGAAAAAGACATGGTGCGGGTGTCGCCTGCTGTCATAGGGAAGTCCTTTTTTGCTTTCATTCATCAACTGAACGAACGCGAGGGCGTGCTTATCGTTCCGTAAACACAGACTTGTGATCACAGTTTTTTGCGGCCAATTGCACTTTTATCTGGAAAAGAAGGAAGTTGCTTTTTTATGCGAATGATCAAATTCGGAGCTCGCCCTACATAGATATTGGCAAAAATACGTATTATGAACAAAAAATAGGCAATAAAACTGCGTTCAGGCAAGTGTAACCATATCTAATTTATTTATTCAGATTAACTTTATAGAAGTGGTCGGATTGTTATTTCAAAAATACTGTGCCGACCACTGATCAGCCGTGAACTGTTCAGGGCGAGAAAACTGGTGTCACCGCTGTAAGGCATTTCTAGAGTACGGATTTCGCAATTGCCCTCACTTCTTCAAAAACTTGCGTCCCGTTTTTCCAACTTGGGGGCGGATCAGTCCGGTAATGTCGCCATTTTGACAGCTTTGGCGTTTGTGCCGCTCATGCTGATCACGATTGGCAGCCTTGACGTGGTCCGTATGACGACCGCTCAGGCAAAACTTCAATCCACGTTGGACTCGGCGACGCTAGCGGCCGCTTCTTTGAGCAACACCGCGAGTATCGAAGATACGGTGGACGAGTATGTCCGAGCCAACCTGCCCGACACCGCGCCTTGGACAACTTTGAACCTGACGATGGGGAATGTCACGGACAGCCTCAACGCAAAGTCCGTCGAGATCACTGCCACCGTTGATATCGAAATGACGATCTTGAAGCTGGCCGGAATTGATAAGACGAGTGTCGCTGCGTCTTCAGTGGCCCAGCAGGCGGCAACAAATGTCGAAGTGTCGGTCGTTCTTGATATTTCATCGTCCATGGGCGGCTCAAAAATTACCAACCTGCGGTCGGCCGCGAAATCATTTATTGAAACAATGTTGAACGATGATGATCGGGATTACACGTCCCTGAGCATCATACCGTTTGGAGGGACCGTTAACATCGGGGATTTCTATGATTCCTACGCTGTCAACGCATCGACCGCAGGGGTTATCGACTCGCCTTTGCCTGCTGAGTACTACGTTAACAAAAATGTCCTTATGGAAAGTTTATGTTCTCTACGGAGAGAAAGGGGTGCATCGAGTATACCGATGATGATTTCGACTTGACGGCCATTCCGGCAAACAGCCGTCCGCAAGTGCCGGACTTCACAAAGTGGGTGGCCACCAATCCTTGGTGCCCGTCTGAAGATTCCGCAATGGTGTTGAACTCAAATAACGAAACCGCCTTGAAGGCATTGATTGACGACATGGATTTGTCTGATGGCACCGGCATGGACATTGGAACACTCTGGGGAGCGAAGGTGCTGTCCAGTGACATGAAGGGGCTGCTGGGCGGAAACTTTCCAGACAGACCCGCCGATTTCAACGATGAGGACACATTAAAGGTCGCTGTGATTATGACAGACGGCGCGATTACTGCTCAGTTTCGGCCAAGGGATTATACAACTACTGGAAAAATCAAAAACAGCACTCAGCAAACTATCGTATCCAAGGGCAATATAAACACCGCTTCCAGTAAAGCTGATGATTCTGTTGCTTATTTTAAACGCGTTTGTGAATATCTAAACGACAATAACGTCCAAGTATATACAATAGGTTTTCAGATAAATAGCGGTTCCTTGCCGGATAAACTTCTCCAATACTGTGCATCTAGTGTTTCGAATTATTACTTCGTAGAAGGTTTGAACATCGAAGACGCATTTGAAGCAATTGCTGCTTCGGTCAACAGTCTCCGCATTTCCGGCTAGGTGCATTTTAATGCGTGTGTTCCGGAAATTATTGAAAAAGAAAGACGGCGCGACTGCGATCGAATTTGCGTTGATCGGCCTGCCGTTTTTCGCGCTGTTTTTATCATGTTTCGAGATGGGTATGGTGTTCATCCGCATGGCGATGCTGGATCATGCTGTAAATACGACGTCGAAATCTGTCTACATCGGAGCGGTTACCCAAGGCTTGGCCAACAACACGGTTTCCAGTGACGATCTTGAGCAAGATATCTGCGACGTCGTTGGCATTGTCGTCCCGAATTGCACCGACAACATCACGATCGAGCTCACCGAGATTTCCAGCCTGGTAGACCTGCCGGCAACAAATGCGGTCTGCCGCGATGAAGGCGACGACTTCGAACCTGTCGTGAATTTCAGCCCGGGCGCTGCTAACAGCATTGTGTTCATGCGTGCCTGTGTCACGACAGATGTCTACACACCCGGTTTGGGATTTGGTCTGGCGCTCTCGAAAACCGACAACGATCGGTTTGAGATGATATCGTCAATGGCATTTATGAACGAGCCTTTCTAGCGATGCGGACCTTTCTCAAACGGATCTGGACTTTCCAAGCCGATAAAAACGGAACCGCAGCTGTCGAGTTTGCGCTTATTTTCCCCGTGTTGATTTTGATCTTCTTGAACACCGCCAGTTTGTTCGACGGATTTCGGGCCTCTCGCCAGCTCGAACGCGCAGCGAGCGTGACAACAGATCTGGTGACACGATTCACTGGTACTGAGTTCACCAGGGATGACTTCGATCTCATTCAAGCCACGGCGGAGTCGATCCTCGGAAACTACGCGACCGACAGCAATTTCACCATGACGGTTTCGAGTGTCCGCAATTTGTTCGATGATGAGGACGAGTTGGAGGTCCACTGGTCGGAGAGCAATGATGACAACGCGCTTTTGAAAGATGATGACTTGGATAATTTTGATTTTCCAACGCTTGCAGAAGGTGACACGGTCATCGTCGTCCAGCTGTCACTGCAACATTCAGCCTTGTTCGTCAGCGAGATTGTCGGTGACTTCAGTCTGAATGATTTTCACGTCCGACGTCCCCGCTTCAAAACTGAGATTGTCCACGAAGACGACAGCTGAGCGAAGAACAAGCACCGCCTAGCCTTTTGGTCGTCGGCTGTCGCATTTGGAAGTGCCAGTTTTGCTGTTAAGACTCCATATCAAAAACGCTTAAGATCTCTTCAAGCGGTTTTTTGATTTTTGCTGCGGCAGGAACGGTTGCATCGGTTGACGGGTGGCCAACGGCAAGGATCATGACGGGTTTTTCCGCTTCCGGGCGGTCCAGGATATCATTTAAAAACCGCATCGGATTGGGCGTATGGGTCAAGGTGCTGAGACCCGCATGGTGCAAAGCCGTGATCAGCACACCAGTCGCGATCCCGACGCTTTCAGGAACATAGTAGTGTTTGTAGCGTGTGCCATCATCATACGTGCCCCAACGCTGTGCAAAGATCACTATCAGCCATGGGGCGATTTCCAGATGCGGTTTGTGGGCATTGGTCCCAATCGGTTCCAGCGCCTTGATCCAGGCATCTCCCGCGCCGCCATCATAAAACTTTCGCTCTTCTTCTTCGGCGGCCTCTCGAATTTGGCGTTTGAGGGCCGGATTGCGGATGGCAACAAAGTGCCAGGGCTGATGGTTTGCCCCGCTTGGAGCCGTGCCAGCTGCCCGTATGCAGGTTTCGATCACACTGCGGTCCACTGGCTTGTCGGAAAATTGGCGGACCGTATGGCGTGTACGGACATCTTCCAGAAACTCGTCGGCGCGCTGGCGCATGTCTTTATCGGAAAAAGCCCGGCGGTCGGGGATTGGTAGGGCTGTATAGACGAGGGTTGATTTGTCGATCATGGAAAGACCTTGCACGTCTTGGCGGTTGTCCATCAGTATGAAGCCGGCCCGCAATCCACCGAGAGCCAGTGTGATGGATACTGCAGGAATTGCCAATGTAAAGGCAATGCGTGCAGGAGTGGATTTCGGAAAATAGAAACAATATGAGCGAATTAACCGGTTTTGAGAATTAAAAATCCGCATGACTAAAAAATAGTCTTGACCAGAGAGCTGGCAGCTTTCTAGATTTTCTTGACCATTTGGTCAGGCTGTCTGTGAAGAAGGCGAAACGTCCGCACAGTGCAGCGCGGCCATATTGCGGGGAATGTGCAAGAGCGTGAGGGAGATGCTCATTCCTTTGTTCCCGGCAAGGTTTGACTTCCAGAGACGGGCGGAGCCAGCAAGGCACGCCCATAACCAATAGGGGAATGGCAATGAAGGCACTCAAAAGTCTGGCACTGGCTTCGGTCCTTGGCGCTGGTCTGTTTGCGACCGGTGCTCAGGCTGCCGACGAGCTGACGCTCCAGTTGAAATGGGTTACGCAAGGCCAGTTTGCAGGTTACTACGTCGCCAAAGACAAAGGCTTCTACGAAGAGGAAGACCTTGATGTCACAATCAAACCCGGCGGTCCGGATATTGCGCCTCCGCAGGTGATTGCCGGGGGCGGTGCAGATGTCATCATCGACTGGATGCCGTCAGCTTTGGCATCGCGCGAAAAGGGCGTGCCGCTCGTCAACATCGCCCAGCCATTCCAGAAGTCCGGGATGATGCTGACATGCCGCAAGGAAACCGGAATTTCTTCTCCGGAGGACTTCCGCGGCAAGACACTTGGCGTTTGGTTCTTCGGCAATGAATATCCGTTCCTGTCCTGGATGAGCCAGCTTGGCATTCCGACTGACGGTAGTGACGGTGGCGTGACGGTTCTCAAGCAGGGCTTCAATGTGGATCCGTTGCTACAGAAGCAGGCCGACTGCATTTCCACGATGACTTACAACGAGTATTGGCAGGTCATCGACGCGGGCATCCCGGCGGAAGAGCTGGTGGTTTTCAAATATGAAGACCAGGGCGTCGCGACCCTTGAAGATGGCCTCTATGTCCTGGAGTCCAGCCTGGAAGACCCGGCAATGGTCGACAAGCTGGCGCGCTTTGTAAAAGCCTCTATGAAGGGCTGGGCGTATGCTGCCGAAAATCCGGAAGAAGCAGCTGAAATCGTTCTGGAAAACGACGCCACCGGTGCTCAGACTGAAAAGCATCAGATCCGGATGGTTGGCGAGATCAACAAGCTGGTCGATGGGTCTGACGGCAAGTTAGACATGGCCGCCTATGAGCGGACCGTGAAGTCTCTCCTTTCTGGTGGGTCTGATCCAGTTATTACCAAGGAGCCGGAGGGCGCGACTTCAACGGCAGTGACAGACAAGCTCTAAGCGAAGCATCTATCGCTCAAATAGTTCTGAAGTCGGGGCGGGTTATCCGCTCCGGCTTTTTTGTTGTTTTACACGTATTGAGAGAAAATTAGAGAATTACCTTTAAATACTACTTCATATCGTCCAGATCTGGATAGAATATGGGTATTATTGACGATAAAAATGACGAAACGATCTATGGTGACGGAAGTGAAAACCGAGAAAGCATCGTAAAAAGACGCATTGGAATAAATACGCTATTTGTCGCGCCAGTTGCTGTCGTGCCTGTTTTATTCACGATCGTGTTGGTTGTTTTCGGGGCAGTCTTCATCAAGGTCTGGATCGCCGAAAAGGAAACCGCGCAGCGCGAAGTCATGGCGGTTTCTCGGATTTTTGACAGCTACCAGCAATCGCTCGTCGACGAGATGGAGCGGTACGCTGCCTCCAATGCCGCTTACGTCAATGTTGTTTCCAAACCAGATGCGAACTGGATATCAGACCGGTTTGGCGTCGATATGGTCGGTGACTTTTCACCCGACTTTTCGGGACTGATAGAGCCGAGTGATGGCCTGACATTTTCTGCCAGCCGGTCAGGCGAACCGGCGCAACCGGTGTTTCAGCATATCCTGAGCAGTGACTTTGCTAATGCGTTGCAGCTGATACGTAACAATTATCTCGCCGGACTCACCGCGAATGAAGCCGGGGATATTCTGTTCGCCGGTGATTTGGCTGATCTGAATGGATCGGATGTATTCCGGATTAACGGCATTCCAAGCCTTGTAACCGCTTTTGCGATCGTCCCCGATCCTGGCGGTATTCCGATGGTCTATCAGGAGCCATACATCCTGATATCTGTTTTCAAGCTAAACGACCGCAGATTGGCTGAGCTGCTGTCCATCCTGCCTGTTGAACAACTTGAGTTGTTGGATGAAGTTCCAGAAGGGATGATCGGAATTCCGTTAAAGAATGCAGCGGGTTCGAGTGTGGCTCTGCTTGTTTGGAATCCGATCAGCCGTGCAACCGGGGTTATCGTGTCTTCGATCCCGGTGCTGTTTTTATCTCTTGGAACCATTTTGATCATGGTTCTGGCGGCTTTACGTCAGATCACACAGGCCAAGAGTGAACTGGCGGTGCAGGAGCAGGAAGCGCGTCGGGCAGCGTCTCACGATTCCATGACCGGGTTCACCACACGTGCGCAATTTTACAAGGAAGCCGGCAAGCGCTTGTCATCCGAAGACGTGCGCATAAACGGCGCCAGTCTTGTTTATCTGGACCTGGATAACTTGAAAGAAGTCAACGACATCCATGGGCATATGGCTGGAGATTGGCTGATCATGAGCCAAGCAGTCCGGATACGAAAGCGTCTTGGGCCGGATGCGCTGATCGGCCGGATCGGTGGCGACGAATTTGTTATTCTGGTAGAAGGCCGGGTCGGGGAAGACCACTTCCCGAGCAATCTGGTTGGATTGTTTGATGACCTGATCGAGCCAATTGAGTTTGAAGGACGCCTGATCGATGCATCCTGCAGTGCAGGGATCGCGCGGTTTCCGGACCATGGCCGAGGTATACTCGACATCATCCGATCCGCTGATGTTGCTCTTCAAAGGTGTAAGGCCGAAGGCAAACGGTCTTACAGGCTGTTCGACAATAGGATGGATGAGGAGCGCTGCGAACGCCGACAGCTCCGCAGTGAGCTGGCGACTGCCCTTCAGGACGATCAGTTTGAATTGTTTTATCAGTCGATCGTGGTTTCCGAGACGGGCGAACGAGCACATGCTGAAGCTCTTATTCGCTGGCGCCATCCCGAACGGGGGCTTGTTTCTCCAGGGTTGTTTTTGCCCATTGCAAAGGAAGCTGGGTTTACATCCGAAATCGACAATTGGGTGTTGGAGCGGGCGATCCGCGACGCCAGCAATTGGGGCGGAACCGGTGTTTCTGTCAACGTGAGCTCAAGCCAGTTCCAGAAAGAAGGGTTTGCCGAGCACGTCGCTGATCTTTTGATGACCTATGGTTTGTCTGCTGACCAATTGCTGCTTGAGATCACGGAAGACCTGGTGCTGGAGGAGGACCAGTGCACCCAGAAGGTCTTTGCTGAACTCCGTGACATGAATATCGGTCTGGCGATTGACGACTTCGGGACCGGGTATTCCAGCTTGAGTTATCTGCACAAATACCCCTTCAACACGATGAAGATCGACCGCAGCTTTGTGGCACGGATTGGGATCAGTGAAGAAAACGACATGCTGGTCCGCACGCTTCTCGGCATTGCCAAGGTCATGGGAATGAAAACCATTGGCGAAGGTGTTGAAACCCGAGAACAGCGGGAGTTTCTGGTCAATGCGGGCTGCGAATATCTTCAAGGCTATTTGTTCGACCGGCCAGCGCCGTTGGCCGAAAGCGGTTTGAAACGCGCCAGCTGACGCATTCCGTCTTCAAGTGTTTAACTTTTTGGCGTTTTGCGCATCAGGATCCAGGCAAGGAAGCCGATAAACGCGAAAGTTCCCAGGTTCATAAGTGTATCGACGGGATCACCGATAAGCATTTTCAAGCCTCCTTGGGATTGTCGAGGATGAGCGCTTTTATCAGGCAAACCAGCAGCAGCATCGTTATAAACACGAAAGGCAGCGCACCGAGAGCGATAAGTGTCCTCACGGCCGACATGGATCCCGAGAGGATCATCGCTGCCCCGAGAATGCCCAGCAAGCCGCCCCAGATGACCTTGATCTTTGTGCTCGGGTTTTGATTGCCGCCCGTTGAAAACATGCCGAGAACGAAGGCGGCACTCACCACGCTCGTCACAATGAAGAGGAAGGCTGCTAGAATGGTTGCTAATGTGGTCAAGGTGGCCAAGGGCAGGCGATCAAGGAGAGCGAACGTCATGCGCTCTACGTTGGTCTGTGTCAAAGCCAGTAACTCGCCCTTGCCGTTGAGGGTCTCAAAGATACCAACACCGCCAAAAGCGCCAAACCAGATCGTGGAGAACAGGGTCGGGCCGATCAGGACGCCGAGAACAAATTCACGGATCGTGCGGCCCTTGGAAATCCGCGCGACAAAGACCCCGACGAACGGACCCCAAGCGATCCACCAAACCATGTAGGTGAGTGTCCAGTCCTGAAACCACCGGCCGATCTCGTCGCCGTAAAAGGTAAAGGTGCGGAAGCCGGCGGGGATGACATCGGCAATGTACATGCCAATACCGCCGATCACCGAATTCATCAGGAATTCGCTCGGGCCCATGATAACTGTGTAAGCGACTAGGGCGATCGCAAGGCTCATGGCGATGTTGGAAAGCTTTGCCATGCCGGTGCTGAGATCGACCATCAGGGGCGGAATATATGCAATGACCATGACAACAAAAATCAAGCCGACAAGCCACGGCGCCGCCGTCTGGGTGCCAGCAAGCACCGATACTCCATCGGCAACCTGAAATACACCCATTGCAATCGATCCACCAACCCCGATCGCGATTGCAGCAATTGCCATGAAGTCTGAAAACCAGCCAACAAGATTGGCCCACTTCTCGCCCGGGAACAGGCTTTTGATAGGCGCACTGACCAGCATCGGCGTGCCCCGCCGGAAGCTGAAATAAGCAATCGCCAGCGCCGTCGTGCCATAAATCGCCCAGGCATGAATGCCCCAGTTGAAGTTTGTCGCCAGCAGCGCGAAATCGGCAGCTTCCGGGACTGACGTCTTGTCTTTCAAGAACGCAAAATGAGTCAGGGGCTCCGCCACCGCCCAAAACAACAGACCGACACCCATGCCGGCGGCAAACAGCATGGCGATCCAGGTCGGTGTCGAATATTCCGGCCGGACATCATCGGCACCGAGGCGGATGTCGCCAAAACGACTGAAGGTCAGACCAAGACAAAACAGCAGCATGATCGTGACAGACAGCATCACGAACCAGCCGCGGCTTATGAAGTACTGATCAACGATCTCGCGCGCGATGGCCTGTAGGCCTTCCGGGTCGATGACACCCCACAAGCCGACGACGGCACAAAGGCCAATGGAACATGTGAGAAGCAGGCGGTTTGAATCCAATGGGGCCTCCGGACAGAATTTGCGAACGCTAGCCCATCTTGTGATCCATGCCTAGGCCGTCAGAAGCGCACCCGAGCATTCTGATTGCGCGAAGATGTACAGGGGCGCACTTCAACCGCAGAAGTGTTCTGCCCCTCTTGACGTCAAGCCAACTCAAGTCTTCAGTTGGAAAGCCGTACTCATAAAAACGCCCAAATGAAACTCAGATTTCGCTGTGGCGCAGTTTGGCAGGATGCGATTTCTAGAGACGCCTTGGGAGGGGATGTGCTCAATCATAGTCAACCGATGGTGGAGACGTCTCCGGCTGTCTCCGATGAAATACGAAAAACCACCTGTTACATGTGTGCCTGCCGATGTGGGATCAACGTCCATTTAAAGGGCGGGAAAGTCGCATACATCGAGGGCAATCGGGATCATCCGGTGAATAAAGGCGTGCTCTGCGCCAAGGGCGCATCCGGGATCATGCAGGTCACCGCACCGTCCAGATTGCGCAAACCGCTCAGGAGATCAGGCCCGCGTGGGTCGGGTGAATTTGAGGAAATCAGCTGGGAAGAAGCGCTGAAAACAGCCGTTTCCTGGTTGGAGCCCATCCGCAAGACCGCTCCTGAAAAGCTGGCATTTTTCACCGGTCGCGACCAATCCCAGAGCTTCACCAGTTTCTGGGCACAGAACTTCGGTACCCCCAACTATGCCGCTCATGGCGGCTTTTGCTCGGTCAACATGGCAGCCGGCGGTATCTACACGATCGGTGGCGCCTTTTGGGAATTTGGGCAGCCGGATTGGGATCGCACGAAGCTCTTCATGCTGTTCGGTGTGGCAGAGGATCACGACTCCAATCCGATCAAGATGGGCCTCGGCAAACTGAAGGCGCGGGGCGGTAAGGTCATCGGTGTGAACCCGGTCCGGTCCGGCTACAACGCCATTGCCGATGAGTGGGTTGGAATCACCCCGGGCACGGATGGACTGTTCATTTTGTCTCTCTGCCATGTGCTTTTGAGAACTGGACATATCGATCTTGAGTATCTGGCCCGCTTCACAAATGCCCCCTGTTTGGTGATCGACAATCCAGGGTCTGACGACCACGGATTGCTGCTGAAAGATGCTGACGGCAAATCCCTTGTGATCGACCGGGTGACCGGAAAACCGGCACCATTCGACCAGAAAGGTGTCCGACCGGATCTCGGTGCAGAATATGACGCAGATGGCGTGTCCTGCAGGACAGTCTTTCAGCATCTTGCGGAGCGCTATCTGGATGATGCCTACGCCCCGGAGACGGTCGCCGAAGCGTGCGGGGTATCTGCCGGCAAGATCCGGGCTGTTGCCGCAGAGCTTGCCCGCGTGGCATTCGAAGAAGCATTCGAGATCGACCAACCCTGGACCGATTTTCGCGGGGAAACCCATCAGACCATGCCGGGACGGCCGGTGAGTTTCCACGCCATGCGCGGGGTTTCTGCCCACTCCAACGGGTTCCAGACCTGCCGGGCGCTGCATGTGCTGCAGATCCTTCTGGGAACAGTCGAGGTTCCGGGTGGTTTCAGGTTCAAACCGCCTTATCCAAAACCGGTCACGGCGCATCCCACGCCCCATTGCAAGAGCCAGCCGGATTGTCCGCTGGATGGCCCGCATCTTGGCTTCGTCCGCGGCCCGAACGATCTGGCGTTGAAAGACGACGGCACGCCGGCGCGGATCGACAAGGCGTTTTCCTGGGAAAACCCGATGTCGGCCCATGGCCTCATGCATATGGTGATTTCCAACGCCCATGCGGGCGATCCTTACAAGATCGACACGCTGTTTCTCTACATGGCGAACATGTCTTGGAATTCGTCCATGAACACCCGTGGTGTCATGGAGATGCTGACGGACAAAAATGAGAACGGCGACTATGTGATCCCCAAGATCATCTATTCGGACGCCTATTCCTCGGAGATGGTCGCCTATGCGGATCTGATCCTGCCGGACACCACGTATCTGGAACGGCACGACTGCATCAGCCTGCTGGACCGACCGATCTGCGAGGCGGATGCGGCAGCCGATGCAATCCGCTGGCCGGTGATTGAGCCTGACCGCGACGTGCGTGGCTTCCAATCCGTCCTGGTGGATCTCGGCGCACGGCTTGGCCTGCCCGGTTTCGTCAATGAAGACGGCAGTGCCAAATATGCCGACTATGCCGATTACATTGTCAATCACGAGCGAAGGCCGGGGATCGGCCCGCTTGCCGGTTTCCGTGGGAATGGCGAGCAAGCTGGCCGCGGTGAGGTCAATCCCGCCCAATTGGACCGCTACATCGAAAACGGCAGTTTCTTCGTCGAGCATATCCCGAAGGAAGCCGCGTTTTATAAGCCTTGGAATGCAGCCTATCAGGACTGGGCGGTGAGCTTGGGTCTGTTCGACAGCCCGCAGCCCTATCTCTTTGAGATCTATTCCGAACCCATGCGCCGGTTCCAGCTGGCCGCAGAAGGGCACGGCGACCGGCAACCGCCAGATCGTTTGAGAGATCAAGTCAGGCAAGCCTTCGACCCGTTGCCGGTTTGGTATCCACCACTCAGCGATACCATTGCGGACCCGGACGCCTATCCGGTTCATGCGCTTACCCAGCGGCCAATGGCGATGTATCATTCATGGGGCAGTCAGAATGCCTGGCTCCGGCAGATCCACGGCCGGAACCCGCTTTATGTGCCAACCCGAATTTGGGAAGAAAATGGCTTCTCAGAAGGTGATTGGGCAAAGGTAACCTCGCCCCATGGGGAGATTGTTGTGCCGGTTACTCACATGGCAGCGCTCAATGAAAACACCGTGTGGACATGGAACGCCATCGGCAAACGAAAAGGCGCTTGGGCGCTGGATGGGGATGCGCCGGAGGCAACCAAAGGCTTCTTGCTCAATCATCTGATCCACGAGCTGTTGCCGCCGAAAGGCGATGGCCTCAGGTGGTCAAACTCCGATCCGATTACCGGACAAGCTGCCTGGTTCGATCTGCGGGTACGGATCGAGCGTGCGGAGCCACCCCCGGAAAGCCAACCGGCTTTTGATCCCATCAAGTCCCCGGTTGGAACAGGCCCGAATACCGTTCGACAGCAGGTGCGCTCATGACCCAGTTGCCGGAAACAACAGACAAGAAGCTCGGTCTCGTTATCGATCTCGACACCTGCGTCGGGTGTCATGCCTGTGTGACCGCCTGTAAGGGCTGGAATACGGAAAACTATGGCGCGCCTCTGAGTGATATGGACGCCTATGGCAAGGACCCGGTCGGGTCGTTTCTGAACCGCATCCATTCCTTCGAGGTTCAGCCGGAGAACGGGCCGGCCCAGACGATCCACTTTCCAAAGTCATGCCTGCATTGCGATGATGCGCCGTGCGTCACCGTGTGCCCGACAGGCGCCAGCTACAAACGCCGGGAAGATGGCATTGTGCTCGTCAATGAAGACGCCTGCATTGGCTGTGGCCTGTGTGCCTGGGCGTGTCCTTACGGGGCCCGGGAGCTTGATCAGGCCGAGGGCGTTATGAAGAAATGCACCCTCTGCGTTGACCGGATCTACAACGAGAACCTGGAAGAGGTGGACCGGGTGCCGGCCTGTGTCAGAACCTGTCCCGCTGGCGCCCGGCATTTCGGGGATCTCGGCGATCCGGACAGCGATGTGTCCCGCCTTGTGGCCGAGCGCGGTGGGTTCGATTTGATGCCCGAACAGGGAACCAAGCCGGTGAACAAATATCTTCCCCCGCGACCGAAGGATAAGCTCGCGGAAGTATCGGCCGGTTCGGACACGATGCAGCCAGTTGCCGAAACGCCAAAGGGCTTTTTGCGCTGGCTCGACAAAGCATTGGAGGCGCTCTGATGCATCCTGCTCCCTCAGTCATCATTTTCACTGTGTTGTCCGGGCTCGGATTCGGATTCCTTGCCTGGCTAGGTCTTGGTCTTCCGGCGGTAACCGGCTGGACAGCGTTTTTCGCTTATCTGATCGGCTTTGCGCTCGCTGTCGGCGGGCTGCTTTCGGCAACCTTTCACCTCGGCAATCCGCAGCGCAGTCTCCTGGCCTTCACCCAGTGGCGATCAAGCTGGCTGTCGCGTGAGGCCTGGCTTTCCGTGCTTGCGCTTGTCTTCATGGGGATCCACGGCTTTGCAGCCGTTTTCTTCGACATAACGCTGGCGCCGATTGGCGTGACTGGTGCATTGCTTTGTGTTGCAACAGTGTATGCCACCGCGATGATCTATGCGCAGCTTGCCACTGTGCCGCGCTGGAACCATTGGCTGACACCCCTGCATCTGGTGTCCCTATCCCTGGCGGGTGGTGCCATCCTTGCCGGGCAAGGATTGGGTGCCGTTCTGCTGCTTGGGATAGCCGGTTTGATTCAGAGCCTTTATTGGATTTTTGGCGACCGCCGTTTTTCCGAGCACGGACACACAATGGAGACCGCGACCGGACTCGGCGAGCGGGGCAAGGTACGCCTGTTTGAGCCGCCTCATACGGGGACAAATTACCTTTTGAAGGAAATGGTGTTCACGGTCGGCCGCAAGCATGCGCAGAAGCTGCGGATCATCGCGTTCGCTCTCAATTGCGTGCTGCCGATCGTGCTGATCGCTCTGTTGCCTGCCAGCCTGCCGGTTGTCGCCCTTGCAGGAATTGCCTTCCTGATCGGAACGTTTGCCTCGCGCTGGTTGTTCTTCGCCGAAGCGGAACATGTCGTTGGGCTTTATTACGGCAAGCGGTAACAAAAACGCAGGCCACTTGATCTTTGCCGCCCCGGACTTGATCCGGGGCCTTTCAGATACGATCCCGGCTCAAGGCCGGGACGGCAACGCACCACTTTCGATTACGCCTTGTGGTGCATTGTTGTAGGTCAACCGTCCCAAAACAAACCAACGCAGGCAAGGAAGCCTTGCCTGCGTTGGTTTTCATATTTTTGCAGTCGGGTTTATTCCGCAGCTTCGGGCACCGCCATCGGGTTGTTCGGATGGGTTGTCCAGTTGGCGTATTTCTCTTCCACGACCTTGTTAGTGCGCGGATCAACCGTCCCAGGGGCCATCTGCTCCATGGTGATGCAGTTCTCGACCGGGCAAACGTTGACGCAAAGGTTACAGCCGACGCATTCCTCGTCGATCACCTCGAACTTGCGCACGCCGTCGACCATATTGGTAATTGCTTGGTGCGAGGTGTCCTCACAGGCAATGTGGCAGCGGCCGCACTCAATGCACAGATCCTGATTGATCTTGGCCTTGGCGATGTAGTTGAGGTTCAGATGCTGCCAGTCGGAGGCGTTCGGAACCGCCCGGCCGACGACCTGATCAACCGACGTATAGCCCTTTTCGTCCATCCAGTCGCTGAGGCCTTCGATCATGTCCTCAACCACCTTGAAGCCGTAGGTCATAGCCGCGGTGCAGACCTGAACGGATCCGGCGCCAAGCGCCATAAACTCTGCCGCATCGCGCCATGTGGTCACGCCGCCAATGCCGGAGATCGGTAGGTCATGCGTTTCCGGATCCCGGGCGATTTCGGCCACCATGTTCAGCGCGATCGGTTTCACGGCTGGGCCGCAATAGCCGCCGTGAGCGCCCTTGCCGTCGACCATGGGAGCTGGTGACATGGCATCCAAATCAACGCTAACGATCGAGTTGATCGTGTTGATCAGGGAAACCGCGTCTGCGCCGCCCGCTTTTGCGGCCTGCGCCGGTTTGCGGATGTCGGTGATGTTCGGCGTCAGTTTGACGATGCAGGGCATGCGGGAGTGCTTTTTCACCCAGCGCGTGACCATCTCGATGTATTCCGGCACCTGACCGACAGCAGATCCCATACCGCGTTCGCTCATGCCGTGTGGGCAGCCGAAGTTGAGTTCCACACCGTCTGCTTCGGTGTCTTCAACGGCCTTCAGGATGTCGATCCAGTTTTGCTCTTCGCAGGGAACCATCAGCGACACGACCAGCGCACGGTCCGGCCAATCACGTTTAACCTGTTTGATTTCCCGAAGGTTGACCTCCAGCGGTCGGTCGGTGATCAGCTCGATGTTGTTGAGCCCGATCAGCTGCCGGTCCTTGCCGTGAATGGCACCGTAGCGCGGCCCGTTGACGTTGACGACTGGGTCACCGTCGCCAAGCGTTTTCCAGACAACGCCGCCCCAGCCCGCCTTGAAGGCGCGAACAACGTTGTATTCCTTGTCCGTCGGCGGCGCAGAGGCCAGCCAGAACGGGTTCGGCGACTTGATGCCGATAAAATTTGTCGTCAGATCAGCCATGTGTCTCTCCCTCGGCCGTTCAGGCGCTCAGCGCGGCGTTGATGGCTTCCGCAGCGATCTTGCCGTCTTCGACGGCTGCAACCGTAAGGTCTTCGCCGCCGGCAACGCAGTCGCCGCCCGCCCACACATCATCGAGGCTGGTCTTGCGGTCCGCGTCCACCACAATCCGACCCTTTTCGAGGGTCAGGGCGCCACCGAGATCCGTGTCCACTAGGGTCTGGCCGATGGCCTTGAAGACCATATCAGCTTCAAGCGTTACGATCTCACCGGTTCCGGTTAGGGATCCATCTTGATCCTGTGTCCGTTCCAGTTCAATCCCCGTAACCGAGCCGTTTGCAGCCACAAGTGCCTTGGGCTGTGCCCAAGTCATGATCTTGACGCCATTGGTCTGCGCAAGGTGTTGCTCATATTCGGATGCGTTCATGCGATCCTGACCGCGCCGATAGGCAATGGTGACATCATCGGCACCAAGCAGCTTGGTCTGAACCGCAATATCGACCGCGGTCATGCCGCCGCCAATAACGACCACCCGCCGGCCAACAGGAAGTTTTCCGAGATCATCGGCCTGCCGCAGATTGGCGATGTAGTCGACAGCATCCAGAGAGCCGCCTTTATCTTCGCCGTCGAGGCCAAGCGCATTCACGCCGCCAAGACCAATGCCGAGGAACACGGCATCGTAGGACGCCCGCAGATCCGCGAGGTTCAGATTATCGCCAAGACGCGATCCGGTCTTGAGCTCGATGCCGCCGATCGAGAGAACAAACTCGACTTCACGGGCCGCAAAGTTGTCGACGGATTTATAGGACGCAATGCCAAACTCGTTCAGGCCGCCCGCCTTTTCGCGTGCGTCGAACAGGGTCACATCATGACCGTGCATTGCAAGACGGTGTGCACAGGCGAGACCAGCCGGACCGGCGCCGACCACGGCAATTTTTTTGCCAGTGCTGTCCGCCCGTTGATACGGCTGCGTTTCATTTTCGGCCATGTAGTGATCAGTGGCATAGCGCTGGAGCTGACCGATCTGAACCGGCTTGCCTTCCGCGACTTCGCGCACACAGACCTGTTCGCACAGGGTCTCGGTTGGGCAAACCCGGGCGCACATGCCGCCGAGAATGTTCTGGTCAAAGATGGTCTTCGCAGATCCAGTCGGATTGCCCGTTGAGATCTGGCGGATGAATTGCGGAATGTCGATGCTGGTCGGGCACGCTTGCATGCAAGGTGCGTCGTAACAGAAGTAGCACCGGTCTGCCTCGACCTGTGCCTCGTGCGGTTCCAGCAGCGGATGCAGATCGCTGAAGTTCTCAGCATATGCTTCCTGAGGCAAGCGTCCGGCGGCAATATCGGGGCCGGCTTTGGTCTGGGTCATGAAGATCTCCGGAAGGTTGGCGATCGTTTTTGGGAACGGCATCCTTCGTTCTTTTGAGGTTGCTCGTTGGGGTATTGGGCAAAAATTTGAACAGTTAGTCAAATATTTTTAGAACAATTAAAAAGTAGAGTGTAAAACTCAGCAATAATATTGCTGGAACATCAGTGGTTTAGTATATAATTTGGGCGTGATTAAATTTGCGCCATAGGGCAAAATAGTGCCAAACAAGCCGGTTCGGCTGGAGTGTTTTCAATCAGATATGTCGATTTGTGGCAGTTTTTCGGATCGAAAAAACACACCGCATGGCGGTCAGGTGGTGTCTTGTTGAAAGGAAAATACCCTTGAGCGGGAATGCCGAGACTGACCGCTTGCTGCTCACGAGCCCCAAACTTTCCGAGGTGCCAGGGCTTTACGGCTTTCTTGGGGATCCGCGGGCAATGCAGTTCACCCAAATTGACAAGAACCTGGCGTCATGCCGACGGCGGATTGCGGTCCATGAGTGGCGCCGCCGGCGTGACGGATTTGCTCCTTGGACAGTTCGTGTGAAGGGACAGCCAGAAGTTATCGGTTGGGGTGGATTGTATGATGATCCGTTCGACCCAGGATGGGGGCCAGAGCTCGCGTTTTTCTTTCATCCCAAAGCTTGGGGCCAAGGATACGGCGCGGAACTGTCATTGGCAGCGCTTGAGGTAGCCGATATCAAGATCGAATTGCCTCTGGTGTCAGCGTTTGCGCACCCGGAAAATGTAGCATCCCAGAAACTGCTGCAGAAGGTCGGGTTTCAGCCGGAGCGCCATGTTGAGAGCATGAACCGTATCCTCTACCGACGGCGCCGCCCGGCCCGCTAAACGAGGTTCACTCCGGATACCAGAAGCGCGCCTTTTCCGCGCCCCGGTCTATGATGACGTGGGAGTTCGCGAAAACGCGGTAACTGTGGCTCCAATCGCCATCCGGCCATTTGATTCGCACATTTGCCCGTTCGGCAACGCCGAGGCCAAAATGAACAAACCCGAGTTGTCCGGAGGCATGCCCCGCACCGACTTCTATGTCTTTGACGACGGTTCGATTGCCCGTCTTAACGCTGATTTTTGCACCAACAGCACGGGCATTTGCTTTGCCGGGTTGGCGGACGTCAATTGAGAGCCAATTGCCGAGTGGGCGTGGCGTGTCAGCGGATCCGGCGCCAGCATTGCGGAACAGGCTGACCGGGGCGGAACGATTCACCACCACGAGATCGAGAAGACCGTCGGAGTTGAAGTCTGCAAGACCTGCCCCCCGGCCACGCCGATCAAGTGCGATACCGGCGTCTTTGCCGGCCTCCGAAAACTTGCCGCTCCACTGTCCCAGCAAGAGGTTGTCCGGGTCAAACGCGGCAAAATCGGGCATCGCTTCCACATTGCCTTTTGCAATGAAAAGATCCCAGAGCCCGTCATTGTTGACGTCCTGAAATTCGGAATGCCAGCCGGTCGATGGCTTCAGATCATCGCCGGTGTAGGGTCGGTGTGCTGTCACACCAAGATCAAATGCGATGTCCTGGTAGACGGGGACGGTTTCGTCCGCCTCATCATCGAGTTGTTGAAGCTTGGTGTCGCCCATGCTGGTCAGCGCATATTCCGGGAAACCATCGACATTTAAATCGATGGAGGCGATGCCCATTCCCCAGATTTTCAAATGTTGCCAACCGTCCGGCTTGCGGTAAGGGCGTGGCGGCCGGCCCGGCGGAACAGCCCAGAGCTGTTCCTGGCCGCCGCGATAGTAATGCCGGTCATTGGATACGCGCAGGGACGGCTCGCCCGAACGGTTCCAGTCTGTAAACAAGATCGAGAGGCTGCAATATCCGGGTGACAAGCGGGTTGATTCCGGGTAGCTGACGCTGCCGTCCGCAGATACTTCCGGCCGGAACAGGAAGTTGTCGTGACATGTCCCCCAGGGCGAGCCGGGCGCCGAGCGATCGACATAGTTTCCGAAGGCGAGGGTCGGGTAGGCGTTGCCGTCCTCAAAGGTTGCGGAAAAGGCTGTTGTCCATTCCCGTCCGCCGTCGAAGCCGAGCGCGCGGTTGGCAACGTCGAAGGTGCAGTCGCCCTTGCCTTTCAGGATCAGGTTTTCACCCAGCCTCAAAAGAACAAGATCAAGGATGTCATCGTTATCGACATCCAGCGGGTAGGCGCCGAGCACCTTGGAGAGCTGCTTGTCGTTTGGACCGTAATCCGAAACCGTTTCGAAATTTAGTTTTCCTCCCGTGAGGCTTTGGTTGCGGTAAAGCTTGGCCGGGTTTTTGCCGCCCGCCAGAAACATGTCGGGACGGCGATCGCCGTTGCAGTCAAAAATCGCAACCCCGCCGCCGACGAAATACTCCCATGCCCCGTCGTAGGTGTGCGTAATGCCAGCATTCGCGGCTTCTTCGACAAAGGAGGGGATAGGGGCGAGCGAGGTCTGACCGTTTGCCAAGGCCGAACTTGTCAGACCCGTGCAAACGCCTGCTATGCAGACTAGCAGTCCGGACCGTCTAAAAATCATTGGGTGATCTCCAGACTGCGCAGGAAGGCGATGATGGACTGGCGGCCACCTTCATCGAGACTGGCATAGGCCTTGCGGCTGTCGGAGGCCTCCCCGCCATGGGCAAGGATCACCTCGTTCAAGGTCGTCAGGTCGCCGCGATGCCCATAAGGGGCCGTGCTTCCGATCCCCCAGAGTTCCGCCGTGATGAAGACATCCCGTGCCACGAACCGCTGCGCCAGGAGCTCGTTGCCGAGTGTGTCATTGGCCGGGTCAGCGATCTTGTGGCGTTTCAGGTCGCCGAAAAGCGGGACCAGAACGCGCCCGCTGTCATCCCTTGGCAGGGTTTTCACCCACTCCAGTGTTGCCAGATCAAGGGCCAGCGGTTGGTTCACATCGCTTTGACGCAAAGTGCCTGCTGTGTCGAATGGACCCGGATCGTGAAAGACAAGACTGTCGAGTGGCAAGGCTGGGACATGGCAGGAGGTACAGCCGATCTCGTCAAAGATCAGCTCACCGCGTGCAGCGGCCTTTTCCCAGATTTCCGGCATGTCCTGTTTTCTGCCGGGCGGTGGCAGGGTTGCCTGCCAGGCAACAAGGGCCGAGATTTGCCCATCGCTGAATTCGTGCACGAACCCGTCTGCATCGAAATCATCTGTCCCGGTCCAGCGGGCACCGAACCGTTCATCGGCCTGAATGCCGTGATGGTCGTTCATCGCGTTGACGGTGAATTGGCGAAGGGACGCAAAGACACCCTTTTGACCGAAGGGGCGAAGAGTCAGATCGTCGTCAATGCCGTCCAGCTCCGATACATCGAGAGTTCCGTCCGGATGTGCGGTGAGGCGCCCAAACGATATTCCTTTGGTCTCTAGATCCACTGTTGCAGTGGATCCGGTTGTCCTGGCGTCTTTAAGGACTGCGCTGCGCTGGGCGCGCAGATCCGTCGTCATTTCCCGGGCGAGCAACTCGATCAGGCCCGCGCCCTGCAAGGCGTTGGTGTTGCGCTCATTCGAAAACTGCGGGTCGATCGTGTCGAAGTCTGCACTTTCAAAACCTTCGGACACGAAGACATTGACGGCAAAGGATCCTGCACCGCCCATGACCGGTTCATTATGGCAAGAAGCGCAAGCGTTGGCGTCCGGGCCCGCCAGCCGCTGGAAAGTGAGGTGAGACTGCCGCCGGACTTTTGTCGGCACGATGGCACCGGTGGCATCCGGTCGTCCGGCTCCGTCGAGGCTGGTGAACTTTGCTTCGAAAAGCGTTTCGCCAAGCGGCTGCAGCACAGGAATTGGATCTTTTCCGGACTGCGCCAGAGCATTCAGATCAACATCTTCCAGGATGGTTCGTTCGCTCCACGGGGGCAGCGTTTCATCAGCGAGCCCGTGTGCGGGGAAAGCTGCCAGAGCCGCTAGGCTGATCAGGAGAGAATTGCGCCGGGTCATGAGGCTTCCTGCCTTGGCGCTTTCACCTGCGCTCCCAAGAAATCCATATCGAGCCGTTCCATCGATTGGGCCACCAGACCTGTCCTGATGAAGTCTTCGTTCCAAGGCATCACATCAAGTGTGAAGTTGTTGCGCAAGTCCTCGACAAGCGCATCTTTCAAGCCTTCCCACACGCCTTTTTCCATGAACGTGTAGGCCCGCATCGCAGCGCCGGTCAGCACGATGCGTTTCGGGTCTATGAGGGCAATGACCCGGGCGAGTCCGTATCCAAGAACGCGGCCGGCATGGTGAAATGCCTTGCGGGCGTTCTCATCGCCTGAGTCTGCAGTTTCAATAAGTTTTTCAAGGCCTTCTACGCCCGCTTCGATATCCGCCGGGTTTGTATCTTCAGGCAGCTGCGATGCGGATCGCACCAGCGCATAATCGGAAAGATAGGCCTCCAGGCACCCTTTCTTCCCGCACCGGCACAAGGCGCCATCCGGAATGTGATTGGCATGTCCGAATTCTGCAGCTGTGCCGCTGGCGCCCGAAAAAAGATGATTGTCGAGGTAAAGGCCCATACCAACGCCATAATCGAGCATGATCACCGTGAAAGTCCCGCTGTACCGCTCCGGATCCGACCAGTGCAGGGCCTCGGTGATCATGTTGGTATCGTTGGAAATATAGCAGTCCGCGCCAAAGGCCTGATGCAATGGGGCAACCACCGGTATCTTGCGGCCCGAAAACGCCGGGCTCCAGGCAACCAAACCCGCTTCGGTTTCCACAACGCCCTGTGCTGCCACCCCAATTTCCTGAACTTGCGCCTCGGAGATGCCAGCATCTGCAATGAATTGGCGGATGGCGGCAATCAGGACCGGAGGAAAACTGTCTGCATCGGCGGTGGCGCTGTCATACTGCGTTCTCAAACTCGATGCGATCGTTCCCGCAAAATCAACGAGCGAGAGATCCATCGTGTTCACGGAGAGACGGATACAGACCGTGTAGGCAGCTTCCGGATTGAGCCTCAATAGCGTTCTTGGTCGCCCACGGGACTGATGGGATTTCGGTTCATCGCTCTCCACGCTGATGATCAATTTCTGATCAAGCAGGTCGGAGGTGATTGCCGTAACCGTTGCGGGGCTCAGCTGCGTGATTTTACCCAGATCGATCCGGGCTGTTGGACCATTCCGACGAAGTGCCTGTAGAACAATACTTCTATTCTGCCGCCGGATCTGATCCCGGTCCGCCTTGCGTGTCATGATGTTTGTGCTCGCTCCCAAATCATTTTCTTACGCCGCGTTTTCCGGGCTTTTTGGCGATTTTTCCTTCGAAGTCCTCCCTTCGAAGTCAAAGTTTCGCAAAACCATGTTGACAGGAGCCGCGCTTTAGAGCAACTTTTTTTCGGGGTCCAAAAAAAATAACAATAAGGCTGTCCCATTTTTTACCGGATCCGGTCCGGCCACAAACAAACGTGTTTCAGGTGCTGCGCTCCGACATCATGCGGCACCGATGGGAGGAATGATAACGATGCGCAAGTTCACCACACTGCTGGCGGGCGCCCTTGTGTCCGCAACTGCTCTGACCGCTGCCCACGCTGAAGACATCGTGGTCGGTGTCAGCTGGTCCAATTTTCAGGAAGAACGCTGGAAAACTGATGAAGCCGCGATCAAGTCCGCTCTGGACGCTGCGGGCGCGAAGTACATCTCCGCTGACGCTCAGAGCTCATCTGCCAAGCAGCTGTCCGACGTTGAGGCATTGATCGCACAGGGCGCAAACGCTCTGATCATCCTCGCACAGGACGCGCAGGCAATCGGCCCGGCCGTTCAGGCGGCAGCGGACGAAGGCATTCCGGTTGTTGGTTACGACCGTTTGATTGAGGATCCGCGGGCATTTTACCTGACCTTTGACAACGTTGAAGTTGGCCGTATGCAGGCTGCTGCCGTTCTGGCTGTACAGCCGAAGGGCAACTATGTGATGATCAAGGGCTCCCCGACCGATCCGAACGCAGACTTCCTGCGCGGTGGTCAGCAGGAAGTTCTTCAGGCAGCAATCGACAGCGGCGACATCAAGATTGTTGGTGAAGCCTACACTGATGGCTGGTTGCCGGCGAACGCTCAGCGCAACATGGAGCAGATCCTGACCGCCAACGACAACAACGTTGATGCAGTTGTTGCGTCCAACGACGGGACTGCGGGTGGTGCAGTTGCTGCACTGACTGCACAAGGCATGGAAGGCACCCCGGTTTCCGGTCAGGATGGCGATCATGCTGCCCTGAACCGCGTTGCCCGCGGTACGCAGACCGTGTCCGTTTGGAAAGATGCGCGGGATCTTGGCAAGGCCGCCGGTGAAATCGCCGTTGCGCTCGCCAACGGCGGTGAGATGTCTTCGGTGGACGGCGCAAGCAGCTGGACTTCACCAGGCGGCACCGAGCTGACCGCGAAGTTCCTGGCTCCGATGCCGATTACCAAGGACAACCTGACTGCTGTTGTTGATGCCGGCTGGATCTCCCAAGACGATCTGTGCCAGGGCGTCGAAAACGGCCCGGCTCCTTGTAACTAAGAAAAACAACGAAACGGTCCGGGCTCTGGGCCCGGACCGCATGATCGGGGCGCCGGAAAGGTCAGTCCCCATGGGCTGGCCACCCGGCTTTTGAAAAAGCAAATGGTCTCCAAGCAGGAGTAACCGCAATGTCCGATACGGCACTGTCCGGCTCTAAGAGCCCGACGGCACGAAATTTCTTTACCGCGTTGCAGCTGGATACGCGCCTTTTGGGCATGATTGGCGCGTTCATCGTGCTGTGCCTGGTGTTCAATGTGTTCACCGAAGGCCGGTTCCTGACCCCGCGCAACATCTTCAACCTGACGATCCAGACCGTCTCCGTTGCAATCATGGCAACAGGCATGGTCTTCGTCATCGTCACACGCCACATTGATTTGTCGGTTGGCTCAGTGCTCGCCACCGTGGCGGCCGTGATGGCAGTGGTCCAAACGGATATCCTGCCGCAATTCATGGGGCTCGGACACCCGATAATCTGGGTGCTGGCCATCCTGTCCGGTGTTGCCGTCGGAGTGATCATCGGCGGTTTCCAGGGCTGGATGATCGGCTATCTTGGAATTCCTGCCTTTATCGTCACTCTTGGCGGGCTTCTCGTTTGGCGGAACGTGGCCTGGTTCATCACCTCAGGTCAGACGATCGGGCCGCTCGACGACACTTTCACGATGATTGGTGGCATCGGCGGTACGATGGGCGAAACCGGGTCCTGGATCTTCGGCATACTGGCTGTAGCTGCCGCCCTTTGGCTTCAGATCGCTTCGCGCCGCCGCAAGTCCTCGCATGGGTTCCCGGTCAAACCGGTCTGGGCGGAAGTCACCATGGGCGTAATCACGACCGCGGCCATTCTCGGGTTTGTTGCGATCCTGAACGCATACGACATCCCGAAAGCCCGCTTGCGCCGTATGTTTGAGGCATCTGGCGAGACACTGCCGGAAGGCCTGACCATGGGCTATGGGATTCCGTATTCGGTCGTCCTTCTCATTGTTGTAGCAGTGGTCATGACCGTTGTTGCCCGCCGCACGCGGCTGGGCCGCTACATCTTCGCGACCGGCGGCAATCCGGATGCGGCGGAACTCTCCGGCATCAACACACGGTTCCTGACGGTCAAGGTGTTTGCCATCATGGGCGGCCTCAGTGCTCTGGCCGCAGCCGTCGCCGCAGCCCGTCTCGGGTTCTCCACCAACGACATCGGCACGCTTGACGAACTTCGCGTCATTGCAGCCGCGGTTATCGGCGGAACGGCGCTGGCCGGTGGTGTCGGTACGATCTACGGCGCAATTCTCGGTGCTCTGATCATGCAGTCATTGCAATCGGGCATGGCGATGGTTGGGGTGGATGCCCCGCTCCAGAATATTGTTGTCGGTACGGTGCTTGTGCTCGCCGTTCTGGTCGACATCATCTACCGCAAGCGCACGGGAGAGTAACAATGACCGCCCCTCTCGTAGAAATGAAAGACATGTGCATCTCCTTTGGCGGGGTGCGCGCAGTGGACCATGTCTCTGTTGACCTTTTTCCCGGCGAAGTGGTCGGTCTTCTTGGCCACAATGGTGCCGGCAAGTCGACGCTGATCAAAATCCTGTCCGGGGCCTACAAGGCCGACAGCGGTGAGATCCGCATCAATGGCAATGAAGTCCATATTCATTCGCCGCGTGATGCGCGGGCTCAAAACATTGAGACCATCTACCAGACGCTTGCGCTGGCAGACAATCTCGATGCCGCGTCGAACCTATTTCTAGGCCGGGAGCTCACCTCGCCGCTCGGGTTCGTCGACGACGATGCCATGGAGGCGGAAACCCGCAAGATCATGGGCCGTCTCAACCCGAACTTCAAAAAGTTCCATGCGCCGGTGAAAGCCTTGTCTGGTGGTCAGCGTCAGTCCGTTGCGATTGCCCGGGCCGTTTACTTCAACGCGAAGATCCTGATCATGGATGAGCCGACAGCCGCGCTCGGGGTGCATGAAACCCAGATGGTGGCTGAGCTCATTCAAGAGCTGAAGAAGCAGGGACTCGGTATCTTCTTGATTAGCCACGACATCCACGATGTCTTCCAGCTATGTGACCGGATTGCCGTCATGAAGAACGGCCAGCTGGTCGGAACGGCAAAGACCGGGGATGTCACGGATGATGATGTCCTCGGCATGATCATCCTGGGCAAATGTCCTCCAGGCGCAACTCCCGGACCTGGCGCGATTGTTGACGACACGGTCGTCGGATAGACTTTTTGGCCCGCGCCATGGTGCGGGCCATCCCTCGAATTGACCGCAATCATTGTTTGGGTCAGTTCGGACGATTTGCCAATGCCGGGCCTCAAGGTTGAGGTTTCGGCATTCTTTTGAAACCAAAATGAGGAACGCACCTCATGTTTATTGGCCTTGATATTGGTACCAGTTCGGTCAAAGCGATTTTGCTGGATGAAAACCAGGCGCTTGTAGCCTCTGCAACGGCGGAGTTGACGGTGCAGCGTCCGCACCCGGGTTGGTCCGAGCAGGATCCGGAGAGCTGGTGGACCGCCTGCGAAACGGTCCTCGACAGTTTGAAGCAGCAAGTGCCCTCAAAGATGGCCGCAGTGAAAGGCATCGGATTGTCCGGTCACATGCATGGGGCAACTTTGCTGGACGCGGATGGCAAGCCATTGCGCCCCTGCATCTTGTGGAATGATGGCCGGTCCGCAAAACAATGCGCGGATCTTGAGGCAGCGGAGCCAAAGTTCCTGAGCCTCGGTGGCAATCGGGTGATGCCCGGTTTCACGGCGCCAAAGTTGCAGTGGGTGCGTGAGAACGAGCCTGAGGTCTTCGCAAAGACGGCCATGGTTCTGCTGCCCAAGGACTATGTCCGATTTAAACTCACCGGGGTCTATGCCGGGGACATGTCCGACAGCGCCGGAACACTCTGGATGGACGTTGCCAAACGTGACTGGAGCGACGATCTTCTGGCCGCTACGGGCCTCACACGTCAGAACATGCCACGGCTCGTGGAGGGTTCGAACGTCTCAGGTGAAGTGACGTCGGATCTGTGCGTCCGCTGGGGATTTGACAAGCCTCCGGTTGTTGCCGGTGGCGGTGGCGACAACGCGGCATCCGCCTGCGGGGTCGGGGCGGTGGAGCCGGGCTCCGGGTTCGTCTCGCTCGGCACGTCCGGGGTGCTCTTTGTCACCAATGATCGTTTCTCGCCGAATGTGGAGAATGCTGTCCATGCCTTTTGTCATGCCGTGCCGAACACCTGGCATCAGATGGGCGTGATCCTGTCGGCGACCGACAGTCTCAACTGGCTGGCAAGCCGGCTGAAGAAGGCTCCAGGGGAATTGACGGCTGCGCTTGGGGGCGCAGCCGGGCCGTCAAATGTTTCTTTCCTTCCGTACCTCGGGGGCGAGCGGACGCCTCACAATGATGTGGCGATCCGGGCCGGGTTCGCCGGGATTTCCCATGAAACGGGCGATACTGAGCTGACCCATGCCGTTCTGGATGGGGTGGCCTTCGCCTTGAAAGACTGCCTCCTTGCGTTGACCTCTGCCGGCACGAAAGTTGACCGTTTGCTGGCTGTTGGCGGCGGGTCCAGATCTGAGGTCTGGCTGGAGATCATCGCCAGCCTCCTGGAAGTTCCGATCGATGTCCCAATCGACGGCGATTTCGGGGCCTCTCTTGGCGCTGCCAGGCTCGGTCAGGCTGGGGCCCTTGGTTCCACAGAGGGTGTTTTCAGCAAACCCGCACTTCGAACAACCATTGACCCCAACCCAACCCTTATTCCCGCTTACGCCGATGCTTATCAGCGCTGGCAAAAACTGTATCCGGCATTCAAGCAGGCCGGTTTTTAAGGAGATACTTTCATGAGCACTGGATTTTTCGGCGATCTGCAGCCGATCCAATTCACTGGCCCCGACAGCCGCGATCCATTGACCTACCGCCACTATAACAAGGACGAAGTCGTCTTTGGAAAACGGATGGAAGATCACCTGCGGCTGGCGGTGTGTTACTGGCACAATTTCTGCTGGCCGGGTTCTGATCCTTTTGGTGGCGAGACCTTCAACCGCACCTGGATGGCAGCGGGCGGCGACCCGATGGAACAGGCAAGGCTCAAAGCCGACGTGGCCTTTGAGATGTTTCAGATCCTCGGAATGCCTTTCTTTACCTTCCATGACCGCGACATTGCGCCCGAAGGCAAGACGCTGGCGGAAAGCAATGCCAACGTGAATGCGATTGCCGACATCTTTGAAACGAAGATGGCCGAGACCGGGGTGAAGTTGCTTTGGGGAACAGCCAACATGTTCTCCAACCGCCGGTACATGTCCGGCGCTGCGACCAATCCGAACCCGGATGTCTTTGCCTATGCGGCAGCCCAGGTCAAAAACGCCATGGATGTCACCCAACGCCTGGGCGGGGCGAACTATGTTCTATGGGGCGGGCGCGAGGGGTATGAGACCCTTTTGAACACGAATATCAAACAGGAACTGGACCAGCTCGGCCGGTTCCTCAACATGGTGGTCGAATACAAGCACAAGATCGGTTTCAAGGGCGCGATCCTGATCGAACCCAAACCGCAAGAGCCCTCCAAGCACCAGTACGACTATGATGTTGCAACCGTTTACGGCTTCCTGAAAGCTTACGGCCTTGAACATGAGGTCAAGATGAATATCGAACAGGGCCACGCAATCCTTGCCGGCCATTCGTTCGAGCACGAGCTGCATATGGCCCGCTCACTTGGTATTTTCGGGTCCGTTGACATGAACCGGAACGATTACCAGTGCGGTTGGGACACCGATCATTTCGGAATGAATGTGCCTGAGCTGGCACTGGCCTATTATGAGATCTTGATGGCGGGTGGCTTCACGACCGGCGGTACAAATTTTGACGCCAAGTTGCGGCGCCAATCCCTCGACCCGGTTGATCTGATTCAGGCACATGTGGGCTCGGCGGACGCTATTGCGCGTGGCCTCAAGGCGGCGGCTGCCATGATCGAAGATGGCCGTATGAAAGGTTTTGTCGAGGATCGCTATGCGGGCTGGAAGAAGCCGGAGAACCAGGAAGTTCTGAAGGGCGGGAGCTCTCTTGAAGCGCTTGCCGAACGGGTACACGCACAGGATCTTGAGCCGCAACCGGTGTCCGGAAAACAGGAATATCTGGAAAGCCTTGCAAACCTTTTTGTCTGAATTTCCAGACGACGTTTGGGTCCCGGCCTTGAGCCGGGACCCAAACCGCCATGATCCCGGCTCAGGGCCGGGAAAGCGTTCAGGGAATGAGTGTCACACTTTCTTCCGGTCGCGCTTGCAGCGCTCGGAACAGTACTTGACCTCATCCCAGTCCCGCGCCCATTTCTTGCGCCAGGCAAATGGCCGCCCGCAGGCCGCGCAGATTTTCTGTGGCAGATCGCCTTTGCAGCGCATTTTCATGTCGCGCCCCCAAAAAGATCGGCCTGATCCGGATGGGCGGCGGGTTTCCGGGTGCGGCGACCGGGTTTTTCCTGCCCGCGCATCGGGATCCCGCTCTTGCGGCTGCCATGCTTGGTCTGGATCCCCGAGGCTTCCGATCGAAATGCTTGTCCCTTGCGCACGGCCCAGACCTTGTCCCGTGCCTCCTTGGCAGCCGACAGATAATCGACAACGGGGAACGGGTAGGTCCTGCCGAGGACCTTGCCGGCGTTTTCCGCTTTCCAGGGTTCATGAACATGGGCCGGATCGATGTCGTTAAGTTCCGGGACCCAGCGTTTGACGAACACGCCGTCCGGATCCTGATCCTTGCCTTGTTTCACTGGATTGTAGATCCGAATTGTGTTGATCCCGGTGGTGCCGGATTGCATCTGGATCTGGGACCAGTGAATGCCTGGTTCATAGTCGGTGAAGAGGCGTGCCAGATGCAGGCCGGGTTGGCGCCAGTCGAGCCACAGGTGATAGCTCGCGACTGCTGTCAGCATGGCGCGCATTCTGAAATTCATCCAACCGGTCGCGGTCAGCGCACGCATGCAGGCATCGACAAAGGGAAGCCCGGTCTCACCGCGTTGCCAGGCTTGAAGCCGCTCCGCATCGGGCGTTGAAGGCCGCAAGCCGTCATAGGCGCGATGCAGGTTTTTAAATTCGAGGCACGGCTCGTCCTCAAGCTTCTGCATGAAATGGCAGTGCCAGTGCAAACGGCCTGAGAAGGAGCGCATTGCCCCCTGCCATGTGCTGCGGCCTTTGAATTCCGCCTGCTTTATCTCTGCTTGCCGCGCCCATGTCGCCTGCGCCACTTCCCGCATGGAGACTGTTCCGAAGGTGAGGTAAGGCGACATGCGCGAGCAGGCTTCAAATGCCTTCACCGGTGTTGCCATGGCCGCACGGTAGGGTTTTCCGCGGGTGAACAAGAAGCTTTCCAGAGTTTCCATAGCTGCCACACGTCCCCCAATCTGCCGATCCGGGCAGGGATCCGCGGCAAGTTTGAGGTCAGCGGCGTTGGGCAGCGGATCTGAAGACAAGTCGGAAAGGGGTTTGAGTGCGGGTGGGTCAATCGGTTGCTCCGCCATAAACCGGTCCCATAGCCCGGCCCAGCCATTGCGCGACTTCAACCGCCGGATAACGCCTGTCTGGCGGCACTCTGTCCAGGGGACAGCATTGGCCCGGCACCACGCAGCAACCTCCCTATCCCGTTGAAACGTCCAGCCGTTGCCAGTTTCTTCGTGGGACCAGAGACCGGCGATCCGATAGCGCTGGGAAAGGGACGTCAGCACATCTGTCACCGAGCCGGTGCGAAGCATCAAGGGCTGTCCAAGGCGCGAAAGCTCCTGGTTCAGCTCCTGCAACGATTCAGACAAAAATGCATAGTGGCGGGCCGACATGTCCGGTAGGCGCCACAGGTCCGGCTCTATAACGTAAAGCGGCAGAACAGGGCCCTGCAGGCTCGCACGCTTCAGCGGCGCGTGATCGAAAACACGCAGATCTTTCTTGAACCAGGCGATGTGGATTGGTTCTAACACGGGTACCCAGGTGATTTGTTTCCGGAGTTATACGTGGCAACAGAATGCTGGATTTGTAGGGCTAGCCTAAAGTCCGTCGTTCAGGTGGCGGACCTCCGGATCGACAAGAGCGTGCAGCCTGTGTGCCGTATGCTGGGCAAAACGCAACGTGACGGCTTTTCGAGTTGCAGCAGCAACCTTGTGTTCGGGTGCATCGCGCAAGATCTCTGCGCCGTATCCATCAGAGACGATAAGACCAGCTTCTTCAGGAAAAATATCCAACGGAACATCTGGATGGGTAGCGAAGAAGAACCGGTCGCAGTGTTGACGATAGTCCGGCCATTTGTGGTCGGCGCGAAAGTCGGCCACCGACGATTTCACTTCGATAATCCAAAGTTCGTGTTTCGGGCCAAGGGCCAAAAGGTCCGCTCGGCGTGCGGAAGCCAACGTGACTTCCGCAGCGCAGGCAAACTTGCGTTGCCGCATCAGCCGCGCCGCGCCGCGCCATACCTTCAGTGCTGTTTCCGATTGCCGCCCGTCCGCGAGCGGATCATCGAGCTCTATTCGGCTGCCTTCTGAACGAATATCGGTTTTCATTCCACTTTTGTTCCATTTATGTTCGAAAAATGCAAGCAGCGGAATCGCAGAAGTTGACGTGGCAAACGAAAACTGTCTCCATCATGCTTACGAAGGGAGCTGCGCGGACGGAGGAACAGCTCTTTAGGAGGGGAAGTGGTTATGAACCGTTGGGTGATCGCTGCGTGTTTTTGTGCGGCCGCAGCTGTGGCAGCCGCTCCGGCCATGGCTGGCAAGGGCGATCTCAAAAGGTCTGTTCCACGCTCTGCACCGCTGCTTAAGGGCAAGACCCTGGACCTGAGATTTGCAGATTTCGCGCAAGGCATCTGGGTGCGTGATTTAAGCAATTGTCCGGCACCCCGGATCGACCGCAATGACCCCGGCGCTGCCATCGCGATTTATCGCGGGCTTTTGGAAACGCCAAGCCGCATTTGTCAGGTCTATGGGGCTGAAAAGGACAAGCAGTTCACCCAGCGGGCGGCGATCAATTGCCTCTTGAATGATGGCGGTGAGGCCATCGAACTGGTAACCGTACAGCCGCGTGGCACCAATGGACTCATCGTGCAGGAGGGCGAGCGGGCTCCGGTGCATTTCCGGTTCTGTGAAGCCATTCAGCCCGTCCTGCAGTCGGCCCAAAATAACGACAACTGATCGGCCAAGATCGAAGAAACTTGGTTCAGATTTCCGGTCCGGCCCAGACATCGGACCGAGCGGCTTTCTTTGGAGTGCGTGATTCTGAAATATGCGTCGTCAGAGGATCCAGTGTGACCAGCGCATCATATTGGCTGAGGAACACTTGGCCCGTCAGATGATCAAGGAAATCCGTCCGTTTCAGCCGGTCCATAACAGGTCCCTTGACCTCAGACAGATGAAAGGAAACGCCGGAATCGGACAGCCGGTGATTGATTTCTTCCAGACTTTCGAGAGCGCTGGCGTCAATTTCATTCACCGCCGGGCACATCAGCACGACGTGCTCGATGTTCGGCCGGTCCGCGACAAGAGCGTAGATTTTGTCTTCCAGGAACCGGCTGTTGGCAAAGAACAGGCTTTCATCGACCCGTAAGGTTAGGACCCGCTCTCCGGTCACGACCTTGTGCCGATCGATATTCCGGAAATGCTCTGTGCCGGGCACCACGCCAACAATAGCCATATGCGGCCGGCTGTTGCGGTAAAGATAAAGCGCGATGGACAGTCCGACCCCGGCGACCACGCCCTGTTCCACGCCGAAGAACAGCGTGATCAGGATGGTTGCCGCCATCGCGGTGAAATCGCTTTTCGAATAGGCGAATGTCCGCTTTACGGCACCGAAATCGACCAAGGAAAGCACGGCAACAATGATCGTTGCGGCCAGTGTCGCTTGCGGAAGATGGGTGAGGAGCGGCGTTAAGAAAAGCGTTGCGAGCGCGATGCCGACGGCGGTATAGGCGCCGGCCGCCGGCGTGGCTGCACCCGCATCGAAGTTGACCACAGACCGCGCAAAACCTCCGGTGACCGGATAGCCGCCGAACAGCGCTGAGGCGATGTTCGATGTGCCAAGACCAATGAGCTCCTGATCCGGTTCGATCCTTTGGCGTTTCTTGGCCGCGAGGGTTTGTGCAACGGACACGGATTCCACAAAGCCGATCACAGATATCAAAAGCGCTGGGCCCGCAAGCGCCAGCCACAACTCGCTGTCGAAACTGGGCAATTGCGGCATGGGCAGGCCGGATGGGATATCACCGACGATCCGGACGCCCTTGTCGCCAAGGGAGAACACTGCCGAGGCGAGTGTCGTCACAGCGACAGCCGCGACGGGACCGGCCTTGGTCAGGATATCGGCGAAAAACGGTTTGAAACCAAGGCCGAGCAGCCGTCTTTTCAGACCTTTGCGCACCCAGAACAGGAACGCGGTCGCGCCAGCGCCAATGACAAGTGTGATCCAGTTCACTTCATCGAGATGTGCTGCGATCGAAAGCAGGATCTCGTAAAGTGTATGACCGTGGGCGGGAACACCCAGGATATGTTTCAACTGGCTGGAGGCAATCAAAAGCCCTGATGCAGTGATGAAACCGGAGATCACCGGGTGGCTCAAAAGGTTTGCAAGGAACCCGAGCCGGAACAGCCCCATAATGACGAGCATCAAGCCGGAAATGAAGGCAAGGGCAATCGCAGCGCCGAGATATTCGGGGGTCCCTTGAGCCGCGAATTGACCGACGGCAGACGCTGTCATCAGAGAAACAACGGCAACAGGGCCAACGGCGAGTGCCCGGCTGGTGCCGAATACGGCATAGGCCGCCAGCGGCGCGATCGATGCATATAGACCGACTTCCGGAGGTAACCCTGCAAGCAAGGCGTAGGCAAGCGATTGTGGAATGAGCATGATGGTGACAATGACCGCAGCGATCGTGTCGCTGGTTGCCGTCGTCTTGTCGTAGGTTTTGCCCCATTCGAGGATGGGGAAGTAACGCTTCAATCCGCTCATGTTTTGCCTGATGGTGTCAAGAACTCTGGCGTGGTCATGCCACATCGCCGGGAAGACTGCATAAAGAAATCGAGCCGGTTTCCCGGCTCGAAAGAGAGTTAGGGGCAAGCCTTTTTGGTTAGGCTGCCGTGACTTTTTCCGGTCTGGCCATCCACTCCTTACCGCGCAGCATGGCGCGCCAATAAATTGGAGGGAGAATCCGTTCCTTCAAAAGCCACGCGGTCCGCGTTGGCTTGGTCCCGTCCACCAGCCAACGCGGGAAGCTCGGCAACAGCGTTCCGCCATAGCCGAATTCTGCAAGAACTATCTTTCCGCGCTCAACGGTGAGCGGACAGGAGCCATAGCCGTCGTATTGCGCCGTTGCGCTGTGACCTTTGATGTCCGAGATAATGTTTTCCGCCACCACCGGTGCCTGCTTGCGCGCTGCTGCTGCGGTCTTCGCATTGGGCGCGTTCATCACATCGCCAAGCGACCAGATGTTGTCATAGGTCTTGTGACGTAATGTTGCCTGATCCACGTCGACCCAGCCGGCAGCATCGGCCAGCGGCGAGACGCGAATAAAGTCCGGCGCCGTCTGCGGTGGCGTTACATGGATCATGTCGAACTCAACATCGACCTGAAGCGGATCCGTCCCAGGTTCTTTGATCTCAAACCGGGCTTTCCTGGCGGGGCCATCGATCGAGATCAGATTGTGGAAGAAATTTAGGGTCGCATCGTAGCGCTCCACGTAGTCCATGAGGGCGGGGACATAGTCCTTCACGCCAAAGAGGACCCCGCCAGCATTCATGAACTGGATGTCGATGTTTTCAATGCGCCTTGATTTGGTCCAGTGGTCCCCCGAAAGGTACATCGCCTTTTGAGGGGCGCCCGCACACTTGATCGGCATTGGCGGCTGGGTGAACACGGCCCGGCCTGACGTCATCTCCTGCACCAGTTTCCAGGTGTAGGGCGCAAGGTCATACCGGTAGTTGGATGTCACGCCGTTTTTGCCGAGCGTGTCGACGAGACCTTCAATGCCGTGCCAATCCAGTTTCAAACCCGGGCAGACCACAAGCCGGTCGTATTTCACCACGCGGCAACCATCCAGAATGACCGCATTGTCCTTCGGCTCAAATGCAGCCACGGCAGATTTCAGCCAGTGAACGCCTGAGGGGATCAGCGAAGCCATGGTCTTAGCCGTGTCGGAGGCATCAAAAATGCCGCCTCCGACCATGGTCCAGCCCGGCTGGTAGTAATGCACATCGGCCGGGTCGATCACGGCGATATCGAGATCAGCGTCCCGGGACAGCAGGCTGGATGCAACTGATATCCCTGCAGCTCCTCCTCCGACGATGACGACATCGAAACGGGCGTCCTCGGCAGTATCTGTCGGTGTCCGCCCGCCATTTGCGATCCGGCGAACAACGCCCGCCATGTCGTAACCAGCGGCTTTGGTTTTTGTCAGAATACTGGCGACCGGCAAGGCATTGGCCTGAGACAGAGACCAAAGCGTTGCAGAGCGGGTCCCGGTTCGGCAGTAGGCAAGAACCGGTTTCGGCAGCAAGGCCAGATGCGCGCCAAAGGCATCGGCATCTTCATCCTGCACCTTGCCGGCCGTAATCGGCTGGTACCGGACTTCAAGGCCGAATTTCTTGGCCGCAGCCTCGATTTCCTCAAATGTCGGCTGGTCGGCGGCTTCTCCATCCGGCCGGTTGCAGATGATTGACCGGAACCCTTGCTGTGCAATGTCCGGCAAGTCCTCCGGCATGATCTGCGGGCAAACCGAAATCTGCTTGTCGATGGATGCCACCTGCATGGCTGCCGCCTCCCGTTTCTTGTCAATCAGAGCCCGTTAACCGGCACTTTCAGAAATGTTTTTCCGCTCTCATCAGCGGGCGGCAGTTTTCCGGCGCGCATGTTCACTTGAAGGGACGGAATGATGAGCTTTGGCATATCCAACTGGGCGTCACGCTCGGTTCGGAAACGGACGAACTCTTCCCGTGTCTTGCCGCCGCCGACGTGAATGTTGTGCGCTTTTTCATCGCCCACCGTGGTTTCCCAGGCGATGTCTCGGCCATTCGGGCCGTAATCGTGGCACATGAACAGGCGCATATCGTCCGGAAGAGCGAGAACCTTCTGGATGGAATCATAGAGTGTACCGGCGTCCCCGCCCGGAAAGTCTGCGCGCGCAGATCCGCCATCCGGCATGAACAAGGTGTCGCCCGCAAACGCCGCATCGCCCATGACATGCACCATGCAGGCCGGTGTGTGGCCGGGTGTATACATGGCAAAGGCGGTCATTTCGCCGATCTGATACGTGTCGCCATCCTTGAACAGGCGATCGAACTGGCTGCCGTCACGCTGGAATTCGGTGCCCTCGTTGAACACCTTGCCGAAGGTTTCCTGAACAACTGTAATCTGTTCACCGATGCCGAGCTTGCCGCCGAGTTTTTCCTGAATGTACGGCGCGCCGGAAAGGTGATCGGCATGAACATGCGTTTCAATCAGCCACTCAAGATCCAGGTCTTTGTCCTGAATGTAGGCGATGATTTCATCAGCATGATCGTATGTGATGCGGCCGGCCGCGTAGTCGATGTCCATCACACTGTCGACGACCGCGCAGGCGTTTGACGCCGGATCCTTGACCACATAGCTGATCGTGTTTGTGGCTGGGTCAAAAAACGCTTTGACCTCTGGAATAATGGCCATATCGACCGGATAGTTCGAGGAACTCATTGTGTGTCTCCCGTTGTCTGGCTTCGCCAGTTCTATTCTCAGGCTTGGGCCGGACTGGGGCGTGAACCCAGTGTTGTGATCCAGCGCGCCACCAAAATCCCTGCGACAATCGCTGCACCTGTCAGCAATGGACCGCTCAGCCCAAGACCGAGGACCGGAACCAGTCCGCCTGGGCAGAAGCCGCTCATGCCCCAACCTGTGCCGAAGATAGCCGATCCGCCGATCAGTTTCATATCCAGATCTGTTTTTGTAGGCAGCGAAAACTCGGCGGCCAGGACCGGAGCGTTCATGCGGAAAGCAAGCCGGTATCCAATTGCGGCAACCGTTAGGGCACCGCCCATGACGAAGGCCAGGCTCGGATCCCAAGTCCCTGCAACATCGAAGAAGTTCAGAACTTTGGCCGGATTGCCCATACCGGAAATCAAAATGCCCGTTCCAAAAACAAGGCCAATCGCGAATGCTGAAAGAAGCCGGATCATGATTAACCTCCAAACACGTGACGGATGAGGAAAACGGTGACGCCGCCGGTTGCCATGAAGGTCATGGTCGCAACGATAGAGCGGGCGGACAGGCGGGACATTCCGCAAACGCCGTGTCCGCTGGTGCAGCCCGAGCCGAGCGTGGTCCCGACACCTGTCAAGAACCCTCCGGCAAGCAAAAGCGCAGGCGAAGATGGGATGCTGATTTCTGGCAGTTGCCCGGTGGCGCCAAGCAGAACCAGCGGGCTTGTGACCATCCCGGCGATAAAAGCTGCGCGCCACGCCCAGTCGGAATTGATGTTCAGGCTCAGCAGCCCGCCGACAATGCCATTGATCCCGGCAATGCGGCCATGAACAGCCATAAGGGCGACGGCGGCAAGTCCAATCAGCAGTCCGCCTGAGAAGCTGAGTATGGGTGTGAATTCGGTCATGGGGATCCTCATTACGTTATTTTCGAATATATGAATATAAAGCAAAAGATGCAAGCGTTGAGTTGATTAAACGACAAGAGTTTCCTTGGGGAAAGCGGGTGCTGGCCAAAGGCCGGAAAATCCGGCATGGTCAGATGAAAACTGAGCGCCGGAGGGGCTATGAAAACGCAAAACTTGTTGGTCGGATTAGTGTTTTCCACGTTCGCGTGTCTTCAGTCGTTGCAAGCCTATGCAGATGAGGATGCCTACAAACTACCGTTGAAGCTGTTCGGCAAAGACGAAATTGTCGGTGGAATTTCTCCGTGTCATTTGTCGTTCTGGCAGCAGAACCGCGACCCTGAGACAGACGATTATGCGTATCTGTTCCATGCCAACCAGGAGAGCGATGGTTTCACGGGTTCGGGATTGGTGGAGATCGGAGACAAGTTCTACAGCGTAAACGAGCTCGTCTATGGCGGCGAACCCATCGAAGGCCATGGCACTCAATATCTGTTTGCAAGCGATGACCGGGATATAAAGGTCCAGATCGAACTTCTCGACGTCACGTTCCGAAATGACGCCTTTTATTTCGACAAAGCCAAGGTCACTGTCATCCAGAAGGGCAAACTGCCTTTCACGGCGAATGCCAAAGGGGTCAGCGGCTGCCCGAAAACCGCATCGCAATCCCACATGACCTCGACCGTCTCAGATTTGCCTGCAGGCATTCCGATTGGCGATGAGAAGTACTTGTCGGATATGTCCGAAATCCCGGCTGTTTTGCGCCGGCAAATGCGCGATTACGCGAGCGATGCCTGCGATATCGATGGCCAGTTCGCCTGGTCCGGCGCGCGATACGTGATCAACGACTATTATCTGATGTGGCAAATCCCCTGCTTTCAAGGTGCCTATCAGGGATCGGGCGTTTTTGCCGTGACCCAGAACCCGCCGCAAGACTGGGGCGAATTGTTGACCTTGCCAAATCCCCCTGGGTTGGAGGGCAATCAGAACTATTCTGCGATGAACGCCAAGGTGTTGGGACCGCCGGGCCACATTGAAACCACCGAATTTGGCCGGGGCGCGGGCGACTGCGGCGTCTATCAAGTGTTTCGCCTGATTGATGGACCAGGCGAAGTCCTGGAGCTGGAACTTCTCGAGTATAGAGAGAAGATCGACTGTGATGGGAAGGTGTCCGAACCCAACACCTGGCCTTTGGCCTACCAGGCACAATAGCTCAGTCTGCGGCCGGCGTGGAAAGACGGGGAGGTTCGGACAGGCGCGCCAGCACAACATGCGAGAGGTTCGCGCGCTGGCGGGTCTCGGCACCTGGTATGAGACGGGCCGGATTGACTTCAATACCGGGAAGTTCCCGGTCCATTTTCGGACCGGAGAATTCACCCATGGGCCTCAGAATGTCCTCGTGGACGACGCTGCCAAGATAAAGGGGTTCCAGCGTCCCGTTCTCGAGAACTTCGTATCGGCTCGGCCATAGCCGCATGACCCAGCGTCCGCCCTTCGCGCCATCGGCATCGTTCCGGATCAGGATCAGGTCCGGTTGGCGGCCATTCTGGCTGCGGGGCAGGATTGGGAGAGAGTCTGGTGGGGTTTCACCTTCCACAAAGCCGCCCGCGGTCGACAACGACCATTTGGGCGGATGCATCCAGCCGTCTTTCGCCGCTATGTCAGCAAAAGCGGCAAGCGGGCCTGCGTATTGAATGACGAGCGGCTCCTCGGTTTCCCCGTCAATTCCGATCCGGTGTGCCGGAAGGCTTTGCCAGGTTCCGCTTTTCCAGTCGCTGGCCTGGAGGATTTCCTTGTGAATTTGCGGCGCGTAAGTGACCAGCCCGGCGTCGAAGGACCGGGCAACATGCCAGCCACCGAACCCGGCCAGCATGCCGCAAACGATCGCTGTGAGCGTCAACCGGCCGATTTTCTCGTTGTGGATCGGGCCGAACACGAAGGCGAAGGCGGATACAATGGCCGTACCGAACAACAGCCCCGCCAACACATCCGACATCCAGTGCGCCCCGAGATAGATCCGTGAGAACCCGATGGTGATGACATAGGCGACGGTGATCGTGAAAATACCTGCCTTCACCCAGCGGCTGCGGTCATGGGCGATCAGGACTGCGCAGATGCCGAACAGGACGGTGTTGAGCGTCGCATGGCCACTCGGAAAGCTGAAAGAGTCGGCTCCGGTGTAGAGCTCCATGGGCCGGGAGCGGTGCAGCATCAATTTCAGCAACGGCACGAAAATGGCCGTACCGGCAATCGCTATGACAAACCCGATGCCGCGGCGCCAGGCCTTGCGGAAGAACAGATAGGACGCCACGGCAATTGCAATCGCAGTGACCACAATGCCGTCCCCAAGTGTGGTCATGAAGACCATGATCTTGTCGCCGACGGGCGTTCTGAGGCTGTCAAAGAGGTTCAGAATGGCAAGGTCCGCGCGAACCATCGGTTCGTTTGGGGCGACCTCACCGATCAGCCAGAAGAAAGCCGGCATCGTGATAAGGAGGAGCACTGTCGAGGCCAGCATACCCGCAGAACGGGGGTGAGCCGGATCGAAGTTGTGCCCAATCCACTGCGAGATCCGGTCAGGCCGCCGGGCAAACCAACGGGCGATGGCCCCGTGTGCGTTTGGAAACAGGGGCAAGATAATGAGGATCAACCATCGGCCCAGCATGACCGCAAGGAAGATCACCAGCAGAAGCGCGCCCAGGACCAGAGCAAGGCGGCCGCTGATCTGGCCAATTGCATGAAGCGCCGATCCGGCAATGACGCCGGGAGCAATATGCGCCACGCTCCAGGCAATCGCAGAGGTGAAATTGACCACCGAAAACCGGGTGAAGTTCATTCCGGCCATGCCGGCAATTCCCGGAACGACAGACTTCACACCCGGAACGAACCGGCCGATAAAGACGCTTTTGCCACCATGTTGTTTGAAGAACTCCTCGCCGCTTTCGACCACATTGCGGTACTTGTTCAGCGGCCACATGCTTTTGATCTTGTCTTTGAACGCCCAGCCAATCCAGTAGGAGATCGCATCTCCTGCGGTTGCGCCAAGTGTTGTCCAGATGAGCAGCGGCATCAGATCAAGCTTGCCCAGGCCAACAAGGGTGCCAGCGCCCACCAAAACAACAGTGGTTGGAACAAACAATCCGATCAGGAACAATGCCTCGCCCATGGCTGCCAAAAAGCAGATCAACCCGGCAAGTGACGGGTTTTCGGCGATGAAATGCAGGATGGGATCAAGGAAGTCTGTCACGGAAATCCGGCGGTCTCTAAGAAAGTGCTGGCACTGTTATAACCCGGCATCGTGAAATTCGGATGCGGGAAGGGTTTCATATATGTGCTGATCGCATCCTCCAACAGGGAAAATGCAGTTTCCCTTGCCGCATTATACCCGTCTTCATGGACGGAGTGGTTTTTTCAAGTGTGCTGTTTCACAATGTGGCTTCATGGTTCGTGACCGGAGGACGCAATGTTCGAATCTGCCCGCATGCCGCAAAAAATGACTAAAAAGTCCTTCAAGAAACTTGAACCGGAACTTCGGGAGGCGCTGTTGGCGGCGCAGCTTCCGGTGATTGAGAAGCAGCAGTTCTCCACACTCATACTGGTTGATGGCCTTGATGGGGCGGGCAAGGGCGAGGCGGTTGCCCGGCTTTATGGCTGGATGGATGCACGGCATCTCGTCTGCAACGCTTATGGCGAACCCATGGATGAGGCCCGGTTGCGCCCGCCCTTGTGGCGTTATTGGCGGGATTTGCCGGCCAAGGGAGAAACCGCGATTGTTTTCGGCAGCTGGTATCAGTCCCTGTTGCGCGACCGCATTTACAAAAAAATCGACGAGGATGCTTTCGAGAAGGGTCTGGTTCGGATCCGGCGTTTTGAAGAGATGCTGGCGAACGAAGACGTTCTCATCCTCAAGTTCTGGTTTGTCCTTCCCAAGGATGTTCAAAAGGAACGCTTGAAGAAGATCGAAAAGAAAAATGCCGGCCGGCATGTCCTGGCAGACTGGGCGGCCTTAAAGCACCATAAGAAGGCCAGTGAAACCGGTGAGAAGATTATCCTGGAGACCAGTATGGGGTTTGCCCCCTGGTTTGTGATCCCCTCGCAAGATCCGGAGTACCGGGACGTAGCTCTTGGCCAGACAGTCGCAAGATCCATGCAGCTCAAACTTGAAGATGGCGAGCCCACGTCGGTCGCCGCGCCGCCTGTAGTGGGTGGGCTGAAACGGGAAACCGCGGTCGACGCGATCGATTTGACCGAGACACTGGAGAAGACCGAATACGAAGAGCTCAGGAAAAAGTATCAGGACCGGCTTTCCGAACTCTCAGACCGCAAGTCGATGTCGAAGACCGGTGTTGTCCTCGTTTTCCAAGGCAATGATGCGGCTGGCAAAGGCGGCGCCATCCGGCGTTTGATCCGGCCGCTAGACCCACGGATCTACAAGGTGCATTCGATTTCGGCGCCAACCGATGAAGAAAAGGCACGCCCTTATCTTTGGCGGTTTTGGCGCCGCGTACCGCGAAAAGGACATTTCGCGATCTTTGACCGG
This sequence comes from Roseibium sp., assembly GCF_965276855.1. Classification (GTDB taxonomy): domain Bacteria; phylum Pseudomonadota; class Alphaproteobacteria; order Rhizobiales; family Stappiaceae; genus Roseibium. Next base: position 2,467,967 of record NZ_OZ255700.1, on the reverse strand, counting down.
TCTTGGTACGAGCGGGTTCTTGTTGAGCGTGTCGAGGGTTTTGCCGGTCACGATGACTGGCTGCGCGCTTACAACGAGATCAACGAGTTCGAGCAGGAGCTCACGGACTTCGGATACACTGTGTGCAAATTCTGGCTGGCGATTTCCGAAGAAGAACAGCTCCGGCGGTTCAAGGCCCGCGAGGAAACCGTGTACAAGCAGCACAAGATCACTGACGAGGATTGGCGCAACCGTCTTAAATGGGACCAGTACGCCATTGCCGCCGGCGATATGGTCGACCGAACTTCAACCAACTATGCACCGTGGACGTTGGTTTCTGCAGAAAACAAAAAACACGCGCGGGTCAAGGTTTTGAAGACCATCTGCGACCGTTTGGACGAAGTCCTGTAAACTTGGCCGGGCTCGTTTGGAGCCCGAGCCTGGATTGTCGCAGGGCGCTCTAAAGAGCCCCGGCCAGAGTGTCGATCGCGGCCTGAGCGCCACCCTTTTCATGAGGAATGTCAAGCTTGGCAAGGCCGAGCTCGATCGCGGACAGCGTACCGAGCGTCATGACAGCGTTCACGTGACCCATATGGGCAATCCGGATACCTTCATTGGAAAGCTCTCCGATTGTCCCTCCAATGGTGACGCCGCAAACTTCCTTGGTGAAGTCGCGCAGTGGCTCGGGATCCGTATCCTTGAGCCGAACCACCGTGACACTGTCGGAGCGGTGGCGCGGATCTTCGATGTTGAATTCCAGAACACCGCCTTTGGCCCACTGGCTTACGGCTGCCCGGGTCGCATCAGCCAGGAGCGTATGGCGGTTCCAAACCTGCTCAAGGCCCTCGTCGAATACAAGATCGAGCGCTTTCCGGAACCCGAACAGCAGATGCTCCGGCGGTGTCCCGCAGTATTTTTGGTAATGAACAGGACCTTGCCGGAAAGTCCAGTCAAAATAATTGGTCCGTAGATTGGCGGTTTCGTGCGCCTTGTCTGCCTTTGGCCCTGCGGCGACAAAGGAAAGGCCTGGCGGTGACATCAATCCTTTCTGAGATCCGGTCAAGGCGACGTCGATCCCCCATTCATCCATTTCGAACGGAATGCAACCGAGCGATGCGATGGTGTCGACCATGAAAAGAGCAGGGTGCTTGGCGGCATCAATCGCTCTTCGCAGAGCCCGAATGTCATTCCAGACCCCGGAGGCTGTATCAACTTGAACAACGAGGATTGCCTTGATCTCGTGACCGGTATCCTCCTTCAAACGCGCCTCCAGCTGGTCCGGATCGACCGCTGTACGCCAAGTCCCGGGCAGAACCTCGACATTCAGATCCAGGAGTTTTGAGGCCTCTCCCCAACCGGCTGCAAACAAACCGGAATGAAGCGCCAGGATCTTGTCGCCTCGGTTGAGTGTGTTGGTGAGGGCGGCATCCCAGGCGCCGTGTCCGTTGGCCGCGTAAATGTACGTCTTGCCTTCTGTCCGGAAAAGCTGTTTCAGGCCGGAAAGGCAAGCGTCCGTGGTTTCCAGCAAGGGGCCTTCATAGATGTCGATCGCTGGCCGATGCATGGCCCTCAAGACTTCTTCAGGGACATTGGTCGGTCCCGGAATCATCAAAAACTCCTTGCCATATCGCAGCGGCATGGCGGCATCCTTTTAAAATACAGGGGCAAAGCCCCGAATGAGCTGAAATGAGTGCGGCCGGACGGGCCGGGCGGGTCAGTCTTCACAATTGCGCGCCAGAGGCCTTCGGTCAAGAGTGCATGTTTCTTGCTTTAATGAAAGAATAGATGCAAGTCGGGAGCAAAAAAAGACCTAATGATGAATGCCGGAGATGAAAGTCGAGCCTTTTGTGGCAATTTTGGTCGCGCAGGTGCCAATGTTCATTCGCCGGAAGGGCTGTGATTGCTTCGTAAGACAAATTCAGGGCTTGTTTCTTCGGAATCTGTCTTGTTTCCGTAAAGGAAATTATACAAGCTGGTCTCTGGACGAGATCGTCAACTGGGCGGTGCAGTATGATTGTGGTCGAAGAGGGGGCCAGCCCTCTCGTTTTGTGTTTGCCGCATACCGGTACAGATGTGCCGGCAGTGATCGGAAAACGGCTGAATGCGACTGGTCGGTTGCAGACGGACTTGTCCTGGCGTCTTGAGGGCGTCCTGCGGTTATCCTCCGATGTCAATGCAACAATTGTCAGCTCAACCATCTCCCGGTATGTCATTGACCTTGATCGCGATTTGGAAACTCCTCTGAGCGCTTCCGAAGACCCGAAGACTGCGCTTTGTCCGGTGACCACCCTCGACGGCAAGCGCATCTATTTGGATGGAGAGGAGCCGGGAGCAACCGAAGTCGAACAACGGGTCCTTTTGTTTGCAAGGCCATTCGAAAAAGCTGTGCAGCAGCAGGTGTCCAGGCTGTCCAGGATGCACCGCAAGGTGATCGTGATCGATTGCCAATCCATGCGATCTCATATCAAGGGGGTGACGGACAAAGGCCTGCCGGTCATCAGTGTTGGTAGTGCAGAAGGGACGTCTTGCGATCCCGATTTGCTGAACCTGGTTGTCGGTTCCTTCAAAAGCCAGCAGGGATACACGGTCGGTGTCGATGAGCTTATGAAAGGCGGTCATTTGACGCGGACCTATGGCCGGCCGGAGCGCGGCCTTCACGCCTTGTCGCTTTTGATTGCTCAGAGAGCCTATTTACGCCACGAATCCCCGCCCTTCGAGCCAGACAAGAGCCGGGTGCAGCGCTTGGGGAACTTGCTTGAGGACACCTTCTCGCGGGCCATTGACTGGGCGCGCATGGAGAACAGTCAGTCTTATCCAAGCCATCCGTCGGCTGCTCAAGAACAGGAGGAAACTGTAAGCCCTCCGACGGAAGGCGAAGCAGCCAATGACACCCACGGGCCCGCAGGCGAACGCCCTGGCCAGCCACCCACAATGCTCCAGGTTGCCGAATAGAAGCTGATTGTCCGCAGGGAGAAGATCTCAGACGACGTTTTTCTCGACAATCGGACGATCGGCGGCCAGGCGGTCGAACGCCAGCGGTGTGAGATCCAGCGTTTGATAGGTGCCGGTAGCAATCAGCTCCGACAAGCCACGTCCGACGGCAGGCGATTGCTGCAGCCCGTGGCCTGAAAAACCGAGCGCCATATAAAACCCGTCAACGCCTGCAACGCCGCCCAAAAACGCATTGTGATCAAAAAGGTTCATATCGTAGGTGCCGGCCCAGGCAGCACCGGGCTTGATCGCTTCAAAGGCGGGCACGCGGTTGGCGAGAACGGGCCAGATGTGTTCTTCAAAGAGCCCGTAATCGACATCGAAGTCAGTCGCGTCCGGATCTTGATCCTCGGGCGGTGCGGATCCGCAGATATAGCCTGTACCCTCCGGACGGACATAGGTCCCGGTCGGGTCGATGAGAAGCGGGAATTTCACAAGGTCATCCCGACATTCGAACGTGAACACGCACCGTTTTTTCGGAACGATCGGCACATCAATCCCGGCCTGGCGGCATATGTCCGCACCGCCGGAGGCCCCGGTGCAATTGACCACGATTGGTGTTGAGACAGTGGCCCCATCGGGGAGGCGCACAGACCAGTACCCAGCGCCCTCTCTCTCAATTGCCGCTTTTCCGGAGAAGTAATCCACGCCGAGAGACCGGGCTTTCTTTCGGAAGGCCTGCATCAAGCCATAGCCGTCGAACCAGCCTTCACCCGTGAGTCCATGACTCCCTGCAGCCAGATCACTCGTGTTGAGCCATGGAAATTTCCCTACAAGGCCGTCTGCATCATAATATCCGATGTCTGCACCCAGCTCTTGTTGCAGTTGGTGGTTTTCCTGGAGGATGTGCTGCTTGTCCGGCGTTGCCAGAAAGAGATACCCGCCCTCGTGAAGATCAATCGCCGGGCGGTCGCTCTCAACCGCGAGCTGGGTACCGATCTCCCGGAGAAACTCTATGCCGTAGAGCGAGATCTCGATGTTAATCGCGCTGGAGAATTGCTGGCGGATGGAAGCTGCCGAGCGCGCAGAGGCGCAAATCTCATATGAGGGATCTGCCTCAACAACGATAATGCGTCCTGAAAAGTCCTCGCGCTGGGCAAGATGACAGGCAACGGAAGAGCCCATGACGGCTCCGCCAAGGATTACGACATCCGCGGTTTGGTGCGCCATATAGCCCCCAGAAGAACGAAGCGGGCCAAACGGCCCGCCTCAAAAGTCAATTCTTAGAAAAATGCCTGCAAGCCGGTCTGAGCACGGCCAAGGATCAGCGCATGAACATCATGCGTTCCCTCATAGGTGTTGACCGTTTCCAGGTTCTGGGCGTGGCGCATGACATGGTATTCTTCGGAAATCCCATTGCCGCCATGCATGTCGCGGGCCTGACGGGCGATGTCCAAGGCCTTGCCGCAGTTGTTGCGCTTGACGATGGAAATCATTTCCGGAGCCATCTGACCGGCGTCGAAAAGCTGGCCGACGCGAAGCGCGGCCTGAAGGCCAAGAGCAATTTCGGTTTGCATGTCGGCCAGTTTCTTCTGGAAGAGCTGTGTTTGTGCCAGCGGGCGGCCGAACTGTTCGCGGTCGAGACCATATTGACGGGCGCGGGTCCAGCAATCCTCAGCGGCGCCCATCGCGCCCCAGGAAATGCCGTAGCGGGCCCGGTTGAGGCAGCCAAACGGGCCCTTCAGACCTGATACATTCGGCAGCAGCGCATCTTCGCCGACTTCCACGTTGTCCATGACGATCTCGCCGGTGATGGAAGCGCGCAGCGAGAGCTTGCCGCCAACTTTCGGGGCAGTCAGACCCTTCATGCCTTTTTCCAGGACGAAACCGCGAATGGCGCCGTCATGAGCTTCCGATTTTGCCCAAACAACGAAGACGTCCGCAATCGGCGAGTTGGAGATCCACATCTTGGAACCGGTCAGCTTGTAGCCGCCGTCGATCTTTTCAGCGCGCGTGCGCATACCGGCCGGATCAGATCCTGCGTCCGGTTCCGTCAGGCCGAAACAGCCGACATATTCGCCGCTGGCGAGTTTCGGCAGATACTTGTTCCGCTGCTCTTCAGATCCGTAAGCGTAGATCGGGTACATCACCAGCGAGGACTGAACGCTCATCATGGAGCGGTAGCCGCTGTCAACGCGTTCAACTTCCCGGGCAACCAGACCGTAAGCGACATAAGAGGCGCCTGCCCCGCCATATTCTTCCGGCAGGGTAACGCCCAGCAGGCCGAGTTCACCCATTTCGTTGAAGATTTCGCGATCGGTCTTTTCTTCGCGATAAGCCTCGATGACCCGCGGCAGCAGCTTTTCCTGAGCGTAGGAGCGGGCCGTGTCCATGATCAGCTGCTCGTCCTCTTTCAGCTGATCGCGAAGACGGAATGGGTCTTGCCAGTCGAAAACGCCGCCGCCAGCTGGGGCTGATTTCACATTTGCCGGTGCATTCATAACAGATCTCCCGGGCCAATCAGGTGCTGGCCGCAATCGTTTCAAGGCGCCTTGTTCAAGGCAGATCATTCTGTTTCAGACAGAGTTGCCTGATTTGTGTTTGCGGAAAAGCGAATTCTCCTCCATCATTCATTACAAAATGGAATGAACTAGGAAATTCGCAAGGTATGAAACGGGCATTTGTGCCGCCCGCGGACACCCTCATCGCGTTTGAGTGTGCGGCCCGCCATCTCAGCTTTACCCGTGCAGCGGAAGAGTTGCACCTGACCCAAGGCGCTGTCTCCAAACAGGTGCGTCAGCTCGAAGACCGGCTGGGTGTGGAGCTGTTCCGCCGGGTACGTCAGAGGATCGTGCTGACTGATGCCGGACGGCTTTACCTTCACGATATCCGGGGCGCTTTGGAACAAATGACCCTCGCCACGCGGCAAGTGATGTCGTTTGCAGGCAGTGCCGATGTGCTCAACCTCGCAGTCTTGCCGACATTCGGCACTCGTTGGCTGGCGCCGCGTATTGCCGACTTTATCCGCCGATATCCGGACGCGGGTTTGAATTTGAGCGTTCGGCTGCAGCCTTTCGATTTCGACGAAGAGCCTTTCGATGGAGCCATCCACCATGGGGATCCCGTCTGGGCGGGGGCAATTGCCGAACATCTATTTGATGAAGAAGTCATCCCGGTCGCCTCTCGCGTTTTTCGGGATCGGCACAATATCCGTGTACCGGAGGATTTGACGCGGGTGCCACGTTTGCAATTGGCGACCCGGCCGCTGGCCTGGCGGCACTGGTTTGAAAGTGCTGGCGTGGAAACGGACACGGCTTTCCAGGGCGCCCGGTTCGAACAGTTCGTCATGATCACGGAAGCTGCGATCCACCACGCCGGTGCCGCACTCATACCCCGCTTCTTTATCGAGCAGGAGCTTGCGTCCGGGCGCCTTGTGCGTTTGTTTGATGTTCCGCCGGAGCACGAAACAGCTTACTTCTTTGTTTATCCGGAAGGCCGGACGATGCGGCCGGTTGTTGCAGCTTTCCGCAAGTGGCTGGCCGAAGAAGCCCGATCGGCGAGAACCGACCGGGAGACCATGTTGCCGGGGTAAGCTTGGCCAACTGTATTGGAGGGTCTTTTGAGCAAACGTCACCTGCGTCTGATTCTAAACGGTAAATCCGCAGGCCGGGCCGATGTCCGTGCTGCTGTAGATGCGGTTCGGAACATGGGTCACGAAGTCTCTGTGCGCGTGACTTATGAGGCCGGAGATACCGAGCGGTTTGCTCTCGAGGCTCTGAAAGAGCATCAGGACAAGAAGATAGATGTTCTGGTGAGCGGCGGCGGCGACGGAACAATTCATGCTGTGGTGGACGGTGTTCTCGATGGACTTGAGGCGGAGGAAAAGCCCCCGTTTGCATTCGCGGTTTTGCCGCTCGGAACCGCCAACGACTTCGCCCATCACATCCGGCTGGACCCATCTGACATCGTCTCATCCTTCCGCTTTGCCGCAAGAGGCAAACCCAAGCCAACGGACATTGGAACTGTGAATGGCCGTGTCTTCGTGAACATGGCGACCGGCGGCTTTGGGACGAGGGTGACCGCGGAAACGGATCCGAACCTGAAGAAGTTGTTGGGCGGGGCCGCCTATCTCTTCACCGGGATCAATCGGTTTTCAGAGCTTGCCGCCTGTGAAGGACGCATCGAGGCTGAAGGGTTCAGATGGGAGGGTGCATTCATGGCGCTTGCCATCGGTAATGGCCGCCGCGCCGGAGGTGGGATCAGATTGTGCCCTAAGGCCAAACTGGATGATGGTTTTTTGGACCTGACTATATTGCCGATGCCCGATCGTGGCCGGATTTCAGAACTCTTGTCGATCCTGTTTGAAGGCGATCCGGAGCGGATAAAGGAGATTGCCGTCATGCGCCGGGTGCGGGCGCTCAAGATAGAGGCGGACAATCATGTGCAGGTGAACCTCGATGGCGAACCTCTTCACGCTTCCAAACTGGAAATCGAGACCCATCCGGCGCGAATTGAAATGATACGCTAGCGAACCGTTAGCGGGCTTTCTGTGAAAATCAAGACGGTCCTTAGTAGCAGTGCGGTGCGGATTGATCGGCCTTAATGATGGATGTGAGGCGATCAAGCACCGATGCAATTGACAGCCGTTCGGACAGATATTCGGCGCAAGTCAGGCCAAGAGTTCCAAAGGGCATGCTCCAGACACGAGGACACACGGCAAAGAGCTAAGCTGCAGTTGCGGAAGGTCATTTTTCTCAATGAGAAGTTTGTCTTGGCCTGAAAAACCTGCCTATGATCGCATGAAATCAACTTTGGTGTTTTTGGGAGGAAACACATGAAGGGACAGATGATGCATCGTCCGCTGAAGATTGCGGACCTCATCACTTTTGCTGCTGATACCTTTCCGGACAGCGAAATCGTTTCCGTACGAACCGAAGGTGATATTCACCGAACCACTTACGGCGAAACCGCCAAACGGATCGCGCAACTGGCGCATGGCCTGCAGGGGCTGGGGATCGAAGTCGGGGATCGCATCGCGACCCTTGCCTGGAACGGCTACCGGCATTTTGAGCTATATTACGGGATCTCCGGGATTGGGGCAGTCTGCCATACGATCAACCCGCGTCTCTCCGCGGAGCAGATGATCTACATCATCAATCACGCCAAGGACCGTTTGCTCTTTGTTGATCTGACCTTTGTCCCGATCATAGAGAAGTTGCGCGAACACCTGCCTGCTGATCTGCGTGTCGTTATCATGACCGACCGGGCGCACATGCCAGAAACATCACTGGAGGGTGTGCTGTGCTATGAAGAGGTCCTGGGCGGTCAGCCGGATCACATGGATTGGCCGGACTTCCCGGAAGAGACTGCCGCAGGGCTCTGCTACACCTCTGGTACAACGGGCAACCCAAAAGGGACTTTGTATTCTCACCGGTCCACTGTCCTGCACGCCTACAGTTTGTGCGTGACCCTCCCGAAGGTTCTGCAGGAAGGCAGCCGTATTCTGCCGGTTGTCCCGCTGTTTCATGTCAACGCCTGGGGTCTGCCCTATTCAGCGCCGTTGTCCGGCGCCAGCATGATCTTCCCGGGTGGCGCGCTGGATGGCAAATCCCTCTACGACCTGATGGAGCGCGAGAAGGTGTTTTCCGCCTGGGGCGTCCCGACGGTCTGGCTTGGTCTCATGAATGAAATCAACCAGCGTGGCCGGCTGCCTGACGGTCTTGGCGATATCGTCGTCGGCGGATCTGCTGCGCCGCGCTCCCTGATCGAGGGATTTGAAAAGCAGGGTGTCAATGTCTGCCACGCCTGGGGCATGACCGAAATGAGCCCGCTCGGTACGCAAGGCAATCTGCCGCCGCGCATGGACGATTGGAGCATGAAGGACCGGATTGACCGCAAACAATCCCAGGGGCGGCGGGTTTTTGGTGTCGATCTCAAAATTGTCGACGATGAGGGCAACCGCCTGCCGCATGACGGCAAGACGCCGGGTCATCTTTATGTGCGCGGGAACTCGATTACGTCGGGCTATTTTGAGAACCCGGAAGCCTCAAAACTGGTGTTTGACGAAGAAGGCTGGTTCTGCACCGGGGATATCGCTGCGATTACATCCGACGGTTTTCTGGTTATCACCGACCGGTCGAAGGACCTTATCAAGTCCGGCGGGGAATGGATCAGCTCGCTCGATCTGGAAAACATCGTCATGTCCCATTCCGGCGTTGCCAATTGCGCCGTGATTGCCGTGCCGCATCCAAAGTGGGACGAGCGCCCGCTCCTAATCATTCAATCGAAAGACGACGATGCGCCGCCGCCAAAGGACGAACTTCTTGAGATGCTGGGCGAGCATTTTGCCAAATGGCAGTTGCCGGATGACGTCGTTTATGTCGATGCGCTCCCGCTGACGGCGACCGGCAAAGTATCCAAACTCACCCTCCGCAAAAACTTCGCAGAAGGCGCAGCATGACCCCTGAAAAACTGTTCGCTCTCGCTGGCAAGACAGCCCTTGTCACAGGTGGGGCAACCGGCATCGGCCGTATGGCCGCAGAGGGCCTCTGCGCAGCTGGCGCACGGGTCCTCATTGCCAGCCGCAAGGAGGAGGCTTGCCTGCGGGCAGCCGAGGATCTCAACGCGCTGGGCTATTCTGGCAAAGTGGAAGGGTTCGGCGGGGATGTCGCGACCGAGGACGGGATTGCCGCGCTGACGGATGAGATCGGAAAGCGCACCGATAAGCTCGACATTCTGATGAACAATGCCGGGACCAGTTGGGGCATGCCGCTCGGCCAATTCCCCTATGAAGCCTGGGACCGGGTGATGCGCCTGAACGTGACCGGCCTCTTCCATCTGACCCAAAGCCTGCTGCCGATGCTGGAAGCGTCTGCATCGGATGCCGATCCAGCTCGGGTGGTCAATGTCGGTTCGGTGATGGGCGAAACCCCGCATGGCGACCGGGCCTACAGCTATGCCGCATCTAAGGCAGCTGTTCATCACTTGACCCGGATCCTGGCTAAGGAACTTGCGGACAAGCGGATCACCGTCAACGCTCTGGCTCCCGGACCGTTTGTCAGCAAGATGACGGCTTTTGCAACTGCAGACGAAGACACCCGCAGCCGGGTGGGGGCGCAAGTGCCACTTGGCCGTGTTGGCAAACCTGAAGACATCGCAGCGATCCTGCAGTTTCTCTGCGGGGCAGGCGGCGGCTACATCACCGGAGCGATCATTCCGGTCAGCGGCGGCATCAATGTGGAAACCGGTCCGGACCTGTTTCAGGAGGCCTATAGTTGATCCCGGATCTGGATGACACTGACTTGCCTGTCGAGGCCTTGAGCGGTCTCGTCGGCAAGGAGGTCGGCGTGTCATCGTGGCATCTCATCGATCAGGCCATGATCGATGCCTTCGCGGATGTCACCAAGGATCATCAATACATTCATGTCGACCCGGCGGCTGCTGCCAGGACACCCTTTGGCGGAACGATCGCGCATGGCTTTCTCACCCTGTCTCTTTTGTCCGCCATGGGCCTCGAGGCGCAGCCCAAAATCAGGGGCATGGCTATTGGCATTAACTATGGATTTGACCGGGTCCGGTTCTTGAGCCCGGTGAAATCCGGATCCCGCATCCGGGGTAGGTTTGTCTTGAAAGACGTCAGAGCGGTAAAGCCTGGCGAACTGGATATCACCTGGGCCTCGACCGTGGAGATCGAGGGCGAGAGCCGTCCGGCCCTGTCGGCGGATTGGCTCAACCGGTTCTATCTGGAGACTGGCGCAGACTAAACCGTGCGAGTTGGGGAGGCATTTGTTGGGAGGCGAAATGCTTAAAAAACGCGAGCTGCCAAAGGCTCTGCAGAATTTGCGGCTGCCGGTCGTCGCGGCGCCGCTCTTTATCGTGTCCTGCCCGAAGCTGGTGATTGCCCAGTGCAAAGCGGGTGTAATTGGGAGTTTCCCGGCGCTCAACGCACGAGATGAAGACGGCGGGCCGGTCATGCTTGAAGCTTGGCTTCAGGAAATCACCGAGGAACTCGACCGCCATAATCAGGCCAATCCGGACAATCCTGCAGCGCCCTTTGCGGTCAACCAGATCGTGCGCAAGACAAATGAGCGCCTGGAACGTGACATGGAAATCTGTGTCCGCTGGAAAGTGCCGATCTGGATCACCTCGATGGGCGCGCGGGTGGATGTCAATGAAGCTGCGCATTCCTGTGGCGGCATCGCACTTCATGACGTGATCAACAACACCTACGCCAAAAAGGCGATCGAAAAGGGGGCCGACGGTCTTATTGCCGTGTGCGCTGGCGCTGGTGGCCATGGCGGACCGCAATCGCCATTTGCCTTGATCCGTGAAATCCGGGAATGGTTCGACGGCCCGGTCCTTGCCGGTGGTGCGGTTTCAACCGGTGAGGCGCTGCTGGCCGCGCGAGTTCTCGGCGCAGACTTCGGCTATGTCGGCTCACCGTTCGTTGCAACGCATGAGGCGGATGCAGCCGATGTCTACAAGGACATGATGGTCGCCGGCAGTGCGGAAGATGTCATCACGACGGCTGTTTTTACCGGCCATCCGGCCACATACCTTAGGTCATCAATCACCAAGGAAGGCCTCGACCCGGACAATCTACCGACCGACTGGAAGCCGTCGATCCTGCCGGATGGCGATGATTTACCGAAAGCCTGGCGGGACATTTGGGGCGCCGGCCAAGGGATCAATGCGGTGAAATCGGTTGGTCCGGCTGCCGAGGTCGTCAATCGTTTGGAACAGGAATACAAGGCGGCCATCTCCCGGATGCGCGCCGAGATTTGTTGAGGGATAGGTTATGGATCTTGGAGTAACGGACCGGGTGCGCCCGCTGATTGAGCAGGTGCGTCGCATGGTGGAAACCGAAATCGCGCCGCTGGATGCCGAATACCATGAGGAAGTCGGCAAGCATCCCTCCGGTGACCGGTTCTTGCACACCGACCGGCAGATCGAAATCCTGGAAGGGCTGAAGGCCAAGGCCAAGGAACGCGGGCTCTGGAATTTCTGGTTGACCGACAGCGAGCGCGGTTTTGGCCTGACCACTGTAGAATACGCCTATCTTGCCGAGGAAATGGGCAAGGTCGGCATCGCGGCGGAAGTCTTCAACTGCAATGCTCCGGACACCGGCAACATGGAGGTTCTGGAGCGCTATGGCACGCAAGCCCACAAAGACCGCTGGCTGAAACCGCTTCTGAACGGCGATATCCGCTCTGCGTACCTCATGACGGAGCCGGACGAAGCATCTTCGGATGCCACCAACATTGCTTTGTCTGCCGTGAAAGACGGCGATGAATGGGTGCTCAACGGTGAGAAATGGTGGGCAAGCGGGGCAGGAGATAGCCGCTGCAAGCTTTATATTGTAATGGCGCGCACCGACCCGGACGCACATAAGCACAGCCGCCATTCCATGTTCCTGATCCCGGCTGATGCTGATGGACTGGAAGTCCTGCGGCCGATGCATGTTTTTAATACTGATGATGCACCGCACGGCCATATGCACATCCGCTTCACCAATGTGCGCGTTCCGGAAGCTGATCTCGTTCTGGGTCAGGGGCGGGGCTTTGAAGTGGCGCAAGGACGTCTCGGCCCGGGCCGGATCCACCACTGCATGCGGGCGATCGGCCAGGCGGAGCGGGCGCTCGAACTCCTGTGCAAGCGGGCGCTGAGCCGGGAAGCGTTTGGCAAAAAACTCGCGGATCTCGGGGCCAACCACGACATCATCGCCAATGCGCGCATGGAAATTGAAATGGCGCGCCTGCTCTGTCTAAAGGCGGCGTGGATGATGGATACGCAAGGCACCCGTGCAGCCCAGCCCTGGATCAGCAAGATCAAGGTCATCGCACCGCTGATGGCGCTGAAAGTGGTCGACGAAGCGATGCAGGTCCATGGGGCCGCCGGGATCAGTCAGGATTTCCCGCTGGCCAGCATGTGGGCGCATTTGAGGACCCTGCGCTTTGCCGACGGGCCGGACGCGGTCCACCGGCGCCAGGTCGCCCGGGTCGAGCTTCGCAAATACACCAACGCCGGGTGAGGTTCGTTTAATGACCACTGCGGCACTGGATCTTGAGCGACTAGCATCCTGGCTGGAGCAAAACCTGCCGGGGTTCAAAGGGCCTTTGACGGCGGAAAAATTCAACCGGGGTCAGTCAAACCCGACGTTCCGGCTCTCTGCGCCCTCAGGTGCTTATGTGTTGCGGCGAAAGCCGCCGGGTGTGCTTTTGAAATCCGCCCACGCCGTTGACCGGGAGTTCCGGGTTCAAAAGGCGCTCGCAGCAACGGATGTTCCGGTCGCCCGGATGCATGTTCTGTGTGAAGACGATGATGTGATTGGCTCGGCCTTTTACATCATGGATCTGGTCGAAGGGCGGAACTTTGATGATCCCCGGATCCAGGAGGTCGATACGGCCACCCGGTCGGCTATCTACGACGAAATGAACCGGGTGCTCGCCGCGATTCACTCCGTGGATCTGGAGACAGCTGGCCTGGCCGATTATGGCCCGGCCGGAAACTACTACCGCCGCCAGATCGACCGCTGGACCAAACAGTACCGGGCGAGCGAAACCGGGACGATTGCGGACATGGACGCGCTGATTGCATGGCTTGACCAGAACATTCCGGAAGACGATGGCCGGCGCACGCTGGTCCACGGCGATTACCGGATCGACAACATGCTGTTTGCGAAAGACAGTCCGGAGTGTGTCGCGGTGCTCGACTGGGAACTGTCGACACTCGGCCATCCCTTTGCGGATCTCGCAGCCCTTATCATGCAATGGCGCTGCCCGCCGGGAGCCGAAGGCCGGGGTCTTGCCGGTGTTGATCGCAAAACGCTCGGCATTCCCGAGGACCAAGCTTTTGTGGAGGCCTATTGTAAGCGCATGGGGATCTCCGGCATTCCGGATTTCGGGTTTTATCTGGCGTTCTGCTTCTTCCGGATGGGCGCGATCCTGCAAGGCGTCAAAAAACGTGCGCTCGACGGCAATGCCTCAAACCCGGAGCAGGGGCTGAGACTCGGGAAGGCGGTCCCGGGTTTTGCCAAGGGCGGCCTGGAGGCTATCCAGCATGGCTGATCAGCGGTTTGCAGGCCAAACGGTCATGATCACCGGGGCCGCCGGTGGCTTTGGTGCCGAAGCTGCCCGCAAATTTGCAGCGTTCGGTGCGCGGTTGGCTCTGTCGGACCGGGACGAAAGCGGGCTGGAACGGATCCGCACCGAGCTCCAGGATTCGGGCGCAGATGTTCTGATCGAGGCCTATGATGTCGGCAATGAGGACCAGACCAAAGCGCATATTGATCAAATCCTGGAGCGTTTCGGCTCCCTTGATATTGCGCTCAACAACGCCGGTATTTGTCATGATCTCAAACCGTTGACGCAACTCTCAGTCGAGGATCTTGATCGGATGTTTGCGGTGAATGTGCGCGGTGTCTTTTTGGGCATGAAATATCAGATCCCGGTGATGGCCAAGGCCGGGCGCGGCGCCATCGTCAACATGGCCTCGGCAGCGGGACTTGTCGGGGCCGGGATGTTGTCGGCCTATGCCGCTTCAAAGCACGCCGTGGTTGGACTGACCCGCTCGGCTGCGGACGAGACGGGGCGCAGCGGCGTCAGGATCAACGCGGTCTGCCCGTCCTTTGCGCAAACCGCGATGTACCAGACCTTTTCCGAAGCTTTGGCGGAAAGCCAGAACAGGCCGGCCAGCGAGATCGATGCGGCCTTCACAAAACGGAGCCCGATGGGCCGTGTCATCCGCTCTGACGAAGTGATCTCGGCTGTGCTCTGGCTCGCAGACCCGCACAACACGGCCGTCCACGGTCAGGCCATTCCGGTCGACGGTGGCTTGACCGCAGTGTAAATTATTAAGACCAGCCTTCCTTAATGGTCATCCCGGACGTGATCCGGGATCTACTCTCATTTCAGCTCGCCGCAGATATCGAGCAATTTTCTGGCGGCTCTGCGAACGATTGGATCCCGGGTCTCAGCTTGCGCTTCGCCCGGGATGACAAATGTTTACGATGACAGGTCAGTTCCAGAAGGTTCAGACGACTCAACGTCAGCCGTTGTTCCTTTCAGCAAACGTTCCACCGGTCTCGGCCATTTGGCGCAGGAGAGCCGGAACCTGCCAGTAGTAGCTGTCTTCCTCAGCAAAGGCCTCGATGCGCTTGACGAGATCCGCTGCGCCGATCTGGTCTGCTGTGTGCATCGGCCCGCCACGGAACCGCGGGAAGCCGTAGCCGAAGAGATACACCGCATCAATGTCGATTGGCCGGAGCGCGATGCCGTCTTCAAGAACACGGATTGCCTCGGAAATCATCGCGGTCATGAACCGGCTGACGATTTCATCTGCCGTGAACTTGCGCGGTGTGATCCCGGCCTTGGCCCGTTCTTCTTCAATGATTTTGAGGGCATCCGGATTCGGGCGGGCCCCAGTCTCGTCGTAGATGTAAAAACCCTTGCCTGTCTTGCGACCAAACCAGCCCTGTTCGCAGATCCGGTCGAGGATCGGGATGTAGCGCTCTTCCGCTGGCCGGGTGGCCGCGCGGCGCTTGTTGGTCGCCCAGCTGATATCGAGACCGGCGAGGTCGTAAACCTGATAAGGGCCCATGGCGAACCCGAAATCGGTCATGGCCGTATCGACTTCTTCTGGAGAAGCACCGTCCATCATCATGTAATCCGCTGCCTTTTTGTAGAAGGAGAGGATACGGTTGCCGATGAAGCCGTCGCAGACCCCAGCCCTGACAGCGACTTTTTTCAGTTTTTTGGCAAGGGCAAAGCCGGTCGTCACAGCGTCCAGTGCTGTCTTGTCAGCGACGACCACTTCCAGAAGCCGCATGACATGGGCCGGCGAGAAGAAATGCAGGCCAATGACGTCCTGCGGACGGCTCGTCACGGAAGCGATTTCGTTGATGTCGAGATAAGAGGTGTTGGAGGCAAGCACCGCGCCCGGCTTTGCCACCTTGTCGAGTTCGGTGAAGATGCTGCGCTTCACATCCATCTCTTCGAACACGGCCTCAATGATGAGATCAGCTTCTGACAAGGCTCCCAATTCGACCGCAGAGGACAGATTGCCGGAGAGGATCTGATCGCGTTTGTCGGCCGCGAGTTTGCCGCGTTTGACGGCGCCGTCCAGGTTCTTGGCAATTGTCGCCAGGCCCCGGTCGAGCCCGCCCTGGTCTCGTTCGGTCAAGGTGACATTGAACCCGGCCAAGAGGCATGCGGTTGCAATACCGGAACCCATGGTGCCACCACCGATCACTCCGATTTTTGCAATCTGGCGGGGCGTTTCGTTGGCTTCCGGTATTTTCGAGACTGCCCGCTCCGCAAAGAAGGCGTGGATCAGACCGGCGCGCTGCGGACTTTCCATGCACTCTTGAAACAGGCTGCGCTCTTTTTGAAGGCCGTCGATCAGCGGCAGTGTGCTGGCTTCAACCGCATCCACGCACTTGTGCGGCGAGAACAGCAACGGTTGTGTCTTTTGCAGTTTCTGCCGGTAGACCTCAATGGCATCCGGATCGGCGGCTGTCTCCAGCTCGCCAGTCTTGCGATGGCTCAACGTGCCGTCGGCAAGCGCTTGAGCCGCTTTGAGCGCAAGGTCACGTGGCGCGCCCTCTTCGACGGCATCGACCAGCCCGGACTCCAGCGCCTTTTGCGCCGAAACCGGCTTGCCGCTGGTAATCATGTCCAAAGAAGCAGCAACGCCGGCAAGGCGTGGCGCGCGCTGGGTGCCGCCCGCGCCCGGCAGGATGCCAAGTGTCACTTCTGGCAGCCCGACCTTGGCACTTGGAACTGCAATGCGCGCATGGCAGCTCATGGCGACTTCCAGTCCGCCACCGAGAGCCGTGCCATGAATGATGCAAGCGATCGGTGTTTCCGAGTTTTCAAGGAAATTGCATAGGTCCGGCAACCATGGGTCTTGCGGAGGCTTGCCGAACTCGCGGATATCCGCGCCTGCGATGAAGGTACGGCCTTCGCCGTAGAGGCCAATGGCCTTGATCCCGGCGTCTTTCTGCAAGTCTGAAACAGCTTGATGGATGCCCTGACGCAAGGCATGGGAAGCAGCGTTGACCGGCGGATTGTTGAGCGCGACAAGTGCTACATTGCCGTGTTTTTCGACGGACACCACGTCGTTCACTTTGCTGGCTGCGGATTGCACCGGCGTATCCATTGAGCTTCTCCCGTTTGATTGTTGCGACAAGCATTGGCAATCTTGACGAACGTCTGTCAAGCCACCCAACGGGTTAAGCGCGTTTGCACTACGCGCCGGACCGCGGTTTGTCCGTAAAGGCGCACCGGTCGGGTTTGAGGTCGATCAGAGGTGTGCCGTTGAGGCAGTCGAGCCCGCGCACGGTCAGCAGCGGACCGTTGACGGAGATCAGTTTGACCAATGAAGTGCCAATGGGGTTCGGCCGGTTGGGCGAGCGCAGTGCAAAGGTGCCACGGACATCTCCGGTATGTGCCGGGTTCTGGATCACCAAATCCCGCCGTGCGCGGTCGAGCCAGTACAGCACCTCGACGCTGTCGAAGGTCTCTATGTTCTTGAGTGCCGGAACCCAGGGCTCGAACACTTCAATCCGGCAGTCTGGCCCGTTTTCGGGATCGCCGCGCCGCGGACACTCCTTGCGCTCGAGCCAAGGCGTGTGGATCCGTCCGATATAACGCAGCTGCGCGTCTTCAGGCGGCGTCGTTGGAACGAAGACTTCATGGGGGCGAATATCGGTCATAGAGATCTGTTTGTTGCGTTCAAGGAGAGAGCCAGCGGACGCGGCCCAGCGGAGAGAGGTTATAGCCGCCCATATTGGCGGCCTTGTTCTGAAACTGTCGCGTCCGGGTGAAGTCAAAGAGACGCCGAACAGGGTCGGTGAAATAGGACTTCCGGTCGATCAAAAGATCAAAGTGTTCATCGGTTAGCGGGACAAACCCGAGTTTGTACTGTTTGGCCATGGCTTCAACGCCAAGTGCTGCGTCCGCATCTCCGCTGGCAACAGCCCCGGCCGCCTCACTCTCCGTATAG
Source organism: Roseibium sp. (assembly GCF_965276855.1). Classification (GTDB taxonomy): domain Bacteria; phylum Pseudomonadota; class Alphaproteobacteria; order Rhizobiales; family Stappiaceae; genus Roseibium. Next base: position 2,450,054 of record NZ_OZ255700.1, on the reverse strand, counting down.
GCAAATCCGCTAAAAGCCTGAAGATCCTCTTGGCTCAATCCGGCCTCTTCCAGAAGCCTTGTAAAAAGGGCTGCTGCACCGGCGCCCGGTTGACGGCGCACAATGCGCTTGCCTTTGAGATCGGCAACCGAATGAATGTCTTGGGCCGCGTCGCTTGAGACCAAAAGCCCGCGTTTGCGGATGGCCCAGCCGATGAGTACAGCGTCTGTAACGCCGAGTTCGGAGGCTGAGCCGATGTTCCAACCTGTTTTTTCGGGAATATGCAGGCCGGACAGGGCAGCACGGTGATCGGCAAAACAGGTAAGACCCTCCCGGCTGCCATTGAAAAGCGTGGCAAGACCGCAGCCGGAATCTCTGATGGCCCAGTCGAGCAAAGGATCATGAGACCCTGTGATCACCGCAGGCCGGTCTTCCGGTACAAGTGATCCAGAGCCTTCGATCCAGGCGCGGATTTCGGCAGCCGGAAACAGGAGTTTGCCCGTGATGCGCCGGTGTGGGATTTCATCGGCAGCTGCGAGGTCATAGACCTTGCGCTCTTTGACCCGCAACAGGTCGGCGACCTCGCGGGTCGTCAAATAGTCAGGTTGCTGTCCGGCGCTTTGTGGCACTTCAATCCCCATGTATGGAAGCTGAACTTAGCGGAGTTTCAAAGACTTGCACAGGGGTGTCAGCGGCCGAAAGAGCTAGGCTGGAGATCAGCTGGGTTGACCGTGCTGAACATCAGTTCACCTGAATTAAGACGATGACACAGACGGAACAGGGGCAGGCAGTGTTGTTGTGCATTGCCGCAAATTTAAATTGATCTAGTATGTTTTGAACGCGCTCATAAACGTTTGGTCTTTCTGCCGCTAATGGATCCTGAGAGCGTTCTAGATCGCTGGAAATGCAGTTGGGCAATAGGTGTTTTTTGATCATTGCTCGGCTCAGCAATTCTGCCGAAGTTGTTTCGCGCTGCAAAATATTCAATCAGCATGTGATTAAAAAATATTAGTTTTTTTTGATGCCCCCCCTTTCAAAGGGCTTTGATTTTTGTTTTGCTACCGCTCACAGCTGAAACGAAGACAGGCGGCACGGAGGGGTGCGGTCGGAAATCGCTGGGGCTGATAAAAACAAACAAACCAGACTTGGGGACAAAATGGCGAATAATCGGGGCGCTGCTGTTAAGTATGACAGCGTTCAAAAAAGCTATGACGGCGAAAGCCTTGTCGTAAAAAATCTCAATCTGGATATCCCGCCGGGCGAATTTCTGACCATGCTTGGTCCGTCCGGGTCTGGCAAAACCACCTGCCTGATGATGCTGGCAGGCTTCGAACCGGCAACGCACGGCGAAATCTATCTTAACGATCGGCCGATCAACAATGTCCCGCCGCACAAGCGCGGGATCGGGATGGTCTTTCAGAACTACGCCTTGTTCCCGCACATGACAGTGTCTGAAAACCTTGCCTTTCCGCTTCAGGTCCGCAACGTCAGCAAAGCGGAGCAGGAAGAGAAGGTTCAGCGCGCGCTCGATATGGTGGAGCTTGGCAGCTTCGGAAACCGGCGCCCAGCACAGCTGTCCGGTGGTCAGCAGCAGCGTGTGGCCGTTGCCCGTGCTTTGGTGTTCGACCCGGAACTCGTTTTGATGGATGAGCCGCTCGGCGCGCTCGACAAGCAGTTGCGCGAGCAGATGCAGTACGAGATCAAGCACATCCATGAAAATCTCGGCGTGACTGTTGTTTACGTGACGCACGACCAGACCGAAGCGTTGACGATGTCGGATCGCGTCGCCGTGTTCAATGATGGTGTCATTCAGCAACTATCCACGCCGGATGATCTCTACGAAGATCCGCAAAATTCGTTCGTGGCGCAGTTCATCGGCGAGAACAACAAGCTCAATGGCAAGGTCATTGATATCCAGGGCGAGGAGTGCCGTGTGGAGCTTGGTGACGGAACGCAACTCAAAGCCGACCGTGTGAATGTCAGCTCTGTTGGCGACAGGACCACATTGTCGCTCCGTCCTGAGCGTGTCGAGTTCGACACTCACGACAGCATGGACAATATTGTCAATGGCCGGATCGAAGAACTCATTTATCTGGGTGACCACATCCGCGTTCGCATGAACGTGGCTGGCAATGATGAGTTCATTGTAAAAGTTCGCAACCGCGGAGAGAAGCGCAAGCTGCATGTCGGCGAAACAGTCCCTGTGGGCTGGGCGTTGAATGACTGTAAAGCGCTCGACGCTGTTGTCTAAAGTCGCAGGGCGGCCGGTGTCCGGCCGCTAGCGAGATCGACGGAAGAAAACCGTTCAATCCTAAAAGAGGGAGCTACCAAACATGAAGCTCAAGACTTTGGTTCTTGCAGGAACTGCCCTGGCTATGGCCGGTGGCGCAGCAACTGCGGAAGACATGACGCTGGTATCCTGGGGCGGTGCTTATCAAGCATCCCAAAAGGCTGCTTATGCTGATCCTTATGTAGCAATGCATCCGGAAGTGAATGTCATTTGGGACGAGTCGTCTGCAGAAGCTGTTGCCAAGCTGCGCGCGATGAACGAAGCCGGGAACATCACCTGGGACCTCGTAGACGTTGTTGCATCTGACGCCATCCGTCTGTGCGACGAAGGCCTTGCAATGGAAATCGATCCGGACACCGACCTTGCGGCGGCACCGGACGGCACCTCTGCATCTGATGACTTCGGCGACCTTCTCGTCTCCGAGTGCTTCATCCCGCAGATCGTTTACTCAACGACCTTTGGCTATCGCTCTGACGTAGCCGACTGGGGTGGCAAGGAGCCGGATGACATCTGTGATGTGTTCGATCTCGAAGCTTTCCCGGGCAAGCGGTCGCTCGAAAAGCGCCCGATCAACAACATGGAGTGGGCACTCCTGTGTGACGGTGTTGCCAAGGAAGACGTCTATGACGTTCTGGAGACAGAAGAAGGTCAGGACCGTGCATTCGCCAAGCTTGATTCCATCAAGGACAACGTTGTCTGGTGGTCTGCTGGTGCGGAAACCCCGCAGCTTCTGGCTGACAGCGAAGTCGTCATCGGTTCTACCTACAACGGCCGTCTCTTTGCTCTGATCGAAGAGCAGAAGCAGCCGGTGAAAATGCTCTGGGACGCTCAGGTGTTCGACCTTGACGGTTGGATCATCCCGACCGGTCTGTCTGAAGAGCGCCTGGCGCGTGTCAAGGACTTCGTCAAGTTCGCGACCGATACGCAGCGTCTCGCCGACCAGGCAAAATACATCTCCTACGGCCCGGCACGTAAGTCGTCCGCACCGCTGGTTGGTCAGCACGCATCGCTGGGTATCGACATGGCTCCGCACATGCCGACCGATCCGGAAAACGCCAAAAACACCTTCCTCTATAACTATGAGTGGTGGGCGGATTACCGCGATGACCTGGACGCAAAGTTCCAGGCCTGGCTCGCACAATAATTGGCCTTTTGAGGCCTGCGGACGGGGTACGCCCCGTCCGTTCTTCTTTTCTTTTCACGGAAGTCAGTTTGCATGAGCGATACCACCTCTGACCAGGTGTTGACGACGCAAGACGGAAAACCGTTAAAAGCCGCGCTTGCGCGCGCGCTTCGGCGGGAAAAGCTGCGGTCATTTCTATTGATCGCGCCCCTCTTGATCTTTGTCCTGATCACCTTCGTCGCGCCGATCATCGATATGTTGTTCCGGTCTGTCGAAAACGAGATCGTTTCCGAGACACTGCCGCGGACAGTGGTCGCGCTGGAGGAGTGGGATGAGGCATCGGGACAAGCACCCGGCGAAGACGTCTACAATGCGCTCCTGTACGATCTGATTATTGCCGTAGAAAACAAGCGTCATACGCAGCTTGGAACCCGCCTCAACTATGAACAGACGGGTCTTTCGTCCATGTTCAGGCGGACTGGACGGCGGGTCGACGATTTCGGAGAAGTTTACGCCGATCAGCTGATCGACCTGAATGCAGCCTGGAAAGAGCCAGTGACTTGGGCGACCATGTTTGGAACGCCTGAGTGGATTTCGGCGCAAGAAACCTGGGCAGCAAATCCATCTGGCCCGGAACCGGCTTTTGTGGTGTCGGATGCTGCCCGCAATGCCTTGCCGGTAACGGCCGATCTGTACGGCGCATTCGCCCGCTTCATCCAGACGGAAGACAGCGACAGCCCGATGGAGGAAGATCCCTGGGTCCCTGTCTATAAGGCGCTGTATCAGGACCTGATCGCAAACCCGGACGCCGCATCTGCGTTTTCCGGAGAAACGGCGACACTCGTTGGCCAAGCCGCAGCTGCCGCGCCAAACTTTGAAACAGTCAGCATCAAAGAGTTGTTTATCGACGCAGATGATGACTGGGGCAGTGCTGAAAATTGGGCCGTCATCAAGACATTTGCCCCCAAATTTACATCCGGCTATTTCCTGTCTGCGGCTGATGCGCAGTTGACACCAACCGGTGTTGAGTTGAAGCCGGAAGATGAACGGATTTACCTCTATCTGTTCTATCGCACGTTGCTGCTTTCGATCATGATTACGGTGTCGTGCCTGCTATTGGGGTATCCGATCGCGTTCTTGCTGGCAGCCTTGCCACTCAGGTACTCCAACCTGCTTCTAATTCTGGTCTTGTTGCCGTTCTGGACATCGCTTCTCGTTCGGACGTCCGCCTGGAAAGTGCTTCTACAGCAGCAAGGGGTGATCAACGATTTCCTTGTCTGGATAGGGATAATAGGAGACGCAAACAGATTGGTGATGATCAACAACCAGACGGGCACAATCATCGCCATGACGCATATCCTGCTGCCCTTTATGATCCTGCCGCTTTATTCGGTGATGAAGACGATTTCGCCATCCTATGTGCGCGCGGCCAAGAGCCTTGGTGCGAATGACTGGACTGCTTTCTGGCGGGTCTATTTCCCGCAATCGATCCCAGGCATCGGAGCTGGCGCGATTCTCGTGTTCATTCTGTCGATCGGTTACTACATCACGCCAGAATTGGTCGGCGGCACATCCGGTATCTTCATCTCCAACCGGATTGCGTTCCACATTTCCAGTTCGTTAAACTGGGGTCTTGCCGCAGCACTCGGCACTTTGCTGCTCGTCGCGGTGCTGCTCCTCTTTATGGTCTATGATCGTATCGTAGGCATCGACAACGTGAAGCTGGGGTGACGAATATGAGCGCTTTACCTCCATACGCCTCCCCGCTTCAAAGGACTTGGCATTACAGCTTCCGGGTCATCTGCGGATTGATTTTCTTCTTCCTGATCTTTCCGATCATGGTGATCGTGCCGTTAAGCTTCAACGCACAGGACTTTTTCACGTTCACACCAGAGATGCTGGCTCTTGATCCGGCCGGGTATTCGTTGAAGCACTACCACGACTTCTTCACCAACCCGGACTGGCAGCAGGCCCTGCGCAACTCGGTGATGATTGCTCCGGCCGCAACAATCCTTGCAACGTTCCTGGGGACGCTTGCAGCGATCGGTCTGTCTCAAAGTCATGTACCGTACAAGTCGGCAATTATGGCGGTCCTTATCTCGCCGATGATCGTGCCGTTGATCATCTCGGCTGCAGGCATGTACTTCTTCTATTCCCGGATTGGTCTGCAAGGCACCTATTGGGGGGTCGTTCTGGCACACGCGGCTCTTGGCACCCCGTTTGTGATCATCACGGTGACGGCAACGCTGGTCGGGTTCGATAAAAGCCTCGTCCGCGCAGCTGCGAGCATGGGAGCAGATCCGGTTACGACCTTCTTCAAGGTTCAGATGCCGCTCATCATTCCAGGTGTCGTGTCTGGAGCCTTGTTTGCGTTCATCACGTCCTTTGATGAAGTGGTGGTGGTCTTGTTTCTCGGATCTGCCAGCCAGCAGACTTTGCCCTGGCAAATGTTCACCGGTTTGCGCGAACAGATCTCACCAACGATTTTGGCGGTCGCTTCCCTCATGGTGGCGATTTCAATTGCGCTACTGACAGTTCTGGAACTGTTGCGGCGCCGGTCGGAACGCTTGAGAGGCCTAACGCCGGGATAAGAGACCTTGCGCCATCTGTCCGGATTTGCGCAGAACGTGACGGTTTTGAACATGACATGCGCACGCTTGCGCAGTAGGAAATAACCGAGCTGTTTCTAAAAGACCGGTGGCGGAACGCCAGTCACCGGGTGGACGGAAAACCGTCCCGGCAGCAAGACAATTTGGGTTTGGGCCTGGCGGGCCGGCTTCTTTTCAGAAGCCGGCCCGTTTTCTTTTTTCAAGGGCTCTTTTTGGTGGTGACGCACAGGAGGACGCTATGAGCGACGACATGATCCGGATTTACGAAATGAACAATGGCGAAAAGGCATTTTCGCCTTTCTCACCGCAGGAGATGGACCGCAGGCAGGCTCAGCTCAGGACCTTGATGGCAGACCGGGGGATCGACGCCTGTCTGTTCACCTCGTATCACAACATCTGTTACTACTCGGGCTTCCTGTATTGCTACTTCGGCCGGAAATACGGGTTCCTGGTTACTCAGGACAAGGCAACCACGATTGCAGCCGGGATCGACGGTGGCCAGCCATGGCGCCGGACCCATGGTGACACCGTGATTTACACAGACTGGCGCCGGGACAATTATTTCTACGCCATCCAGTCGTTGCTTGGCTTGCCCAATGCCTCTGTGAAGCGTGTTGGCATCGAGTTCGATCACGTGTCTCTGGACCTGATGAAGCAGCTGGAAGCGGCCTTGCCCGGGATCGAGCTGGTGGACATTGCAGCGGACGCGATGACCCAACGGACGATCAAGAGCGCGGAAGAGCATGTCTTGATCCGGGAGGGGGCCCGCATCTGCGACGTCGGCGGAGCGGCGCTCGTTGATGCCGTTCAAGCGGGCGTTACCGAGCACGAGGTCGCGATCGCATCCACCAATGCCATGATCCGCGAAATCGCAAAATCCTTCCCGTTTGTCGAGCTGATGGATACGTGGACATGGTTCCAGTCCGGTATCAACACGGACGGCGCACATAACCCCGTGACCAACAAGGTGGTGGAGGCCGGCGACATCTTGAGCCTGAACTGCTTCCCGATGATTTTTGGCTACTACACGGCGTTGGAGCGCACGCTGTTCTGCGAGCATGCTTCCGATGACCATTTGAAGTTTTGGGAAGTGAACTGTCACGTCCACCGTGAAGGCCTGAAGCTCATCAAGCCGGGTGCGCGCTGCCGTGACATCGCGGCGGAGCTGAATGACATCTACCGCAGCCACGACCTTCTGAAGTATCGCAGTTTTGGATATGGCCACTCATTTGGGGTGTTGAGCCACTACTATGGCCGTGAGGCTTCGGTTGAATTGCGGGAAGACGTCGATACCGTCCTGGAACCCGGAATGGTTGTCTCCATGGAGCCAATGATCATGATTCCGGAAGGCGAAACGGGTGCGGGTGGATATCGTGAGCATGACATCCTGATCGTGACGGAAGATGGTGCGGAGAACATCACCGGCTTCCCGTTTGGTCCGGAGCACAACATCATCCCGAAACGATAGTTGCGGTAGCCGCTGGGACAACGTGGGTTCCGGCGGCGGCCATGCAGGACGAATTGTGCTGCAATTCGAATTTTGAAGCCATTGGCTCAACGCGCATGACCGGGCATTATCCAGCCGCAACAAAAAGCGACATCCAGTTTGGGAGACAGTTGAAAATGATCAAGATTCATGGCCGCAAGACATCGGCCAACGTGCAGCCCGTGATCTGGTGTCTGGACGAGCTGGGTGTCGACTACGAACGCCTTGATGTCGGGGGACCGTTCGGTGGCACGGATACTCCAGAGTTCCTGGGGATGAATCCGCTCGGTCTTGTTCCGGTTCTGGAAGAAGATGGTCAGGCAATCTCGGAAGCCGTGACCATCCTTCGCTATCTGATGCGCCGCTTTGGCGGGCATCCAAGCGACCCGATGGCGGCCGCACAGATCGAAAAATGGGCGGACATGTCCCGTCAGCACATCTATGTGCCGTTGATCCCAACGATTTTCATCCAGAAGGTCCGGGTGACTGCAGAAGATCGCAACGGGGCTGCTGTTGCTCAGGCAGAAGCTGCCCTGAAGCAGTCGATGAGCATTTTCGAGGCTAATATCAAAGGCCCGTATTTTGGTGGTGATGCACTCAATCTCGTCGATTACCAGGTGGGCGGTCTTCTGTACCGGTATTATGAGCTGGATTTCGATCGCGCGGATCTGCCGAAGCTTCGGGCCTATTATGACCGGCTGTGCGAGCGGAAAGCCTATCAGGACAACATCATGATCGATTTTTCTGCAATGAAAGTTCCAGGCGCCTGAGCGGTCCGGAATGCGAAAGTCTACGAAGGCTTCAGGGAAACCTGGAGCCTTTTTTGTATATCGAATGAAGACCCTTTTCGGCACTATGGCACTTTCCGGGCCGGCGTGAACATGCAATCACTTGGGCAATACCAAACAGGCTGTTGCGGGACGGGAGATTCAGCAATGAAGTTGTTGCGGCATGGGGCACCAGGTGCCGAAAAACCGGGACTTTTGGACAAGGACGGCAAAATCCGCGATCTGACGGGCATTGTACCAGATATCGCGGGTGCGGTTTTGTCAGATGCCGGTCTGTCGGCCCTCCGCGGCATTGACGTAGAGAAGCTTCCGGAAATCACACCCGGAACGCGTCTCGGTCCCTGTGTTGCCGGAACAGGCAAGTTCATCTGCATCGGTCTGAATTATGCAGACCATGCGGAGGAAGCCGGCATGGATGTGCCGCCCGAACCGATTATTTTCATGAAGGCAACAAGTGCGATTTGTGGTCCGAATGATCCGACACTATTGCCGCGCGGCAGCGAAAAGACGGACTGGGAAGCTGAACTGGCTGTCGTGATCGGAAAGACCGCGAAATACGTCAATGACGCAGATGCTATGGATTATGTTGCCGGGTATGCGGTGGCCAACGACATATCGGAGCGCAGCTATCAGATTGAGCGGGCAGGCCAGTGGACCAAAGGCAAGTCCTGCGACAATTTTGGCCCGGTTGGCCCGTGGCTGATCACGCGGGACGAGGTCGCTGACCCGCAAGACCTGGACATGTGGCTGACAGTGAATGGCGAAAAAGTTCAGGACGGCTCGACCCGGACGATGGTCTATTCCGTCGCTTACCTGGTTTCCTATCTCAGCCGGTTCATGACGCTGCATCCGGGCGACATCATCTCTACCGGGACCCCTCCAGGTGTCGGCATGGGCATGAAGCCGCCGCGCTATCTGAAAGCCGGGGATGTCGTGGAGCTCGGCATTGAGGGCCTCGGCTCCCAGCGACAGGAAGTTGTGGCGGAGTAGGCAGCGCTAAATCAAATTTTCCAACCCATCAGCTCTATATCGTTCAATTTGAATTCTGTCTTTTACTTGTGAGTCAAACGCGTTTATTTTACATGTTACCTATAACTCCACTAGGCTTGGGTAGAGGGCACATAATATTATTTCGGGAAAATATTCGAGCTAACATTTTACGGTGATTTGGAAACCCGCAGACTTTAATAAGGGTATGGAAAGATTTGAATTAACAGAGAAAGCCGTGAAATCTTCATATTAACGTATGGTATGGAGCTGGTTGATTCCCTTCCATTAATCCGCTGAAAGTCGATTGCTAAGGAAAATAGAGTATCAAGCGACCAACAGTGGTGACACAAGTAGATAGTCATTCTTTTAATTTCTGATTTTCTGAAAATGAACAAAAACACGTGTGAAATATTTGTGAGGATAGTAAAAATCAAATAATATATAAGAAATTGATGGAAAAACTTGATCCGATAAGTGGTGGTGTGTACTCTATCTCACGTAAACGTAATTGGATTGAAAAACTTATTAGGTGATGGCGTCTTGATGGGAGTAACGGGATTCAGTCAATCTGCTGGGTCGAGCCAAATCAGCCCCTCCTCGTCAAATTGGTACGATCATTGGTAATTAATGTGCAGAATAGAGTTCATGATAATCATGAGGGGCCCAAGAATACACCGAGAACCTGGCTTAAAGACTGTCGCAGATTCATTGGTGCTCGGCGGATGATAATTGTCCGAATGTGTCGTCTTTCTCGAGAAGAAACGATGTTGAGCATCCTTACGACCAACAAATAAATCACAGCGCCGCCAAAGATAGCCAGCACGAGCCCCCCGTTACTCGGGAAGTTTTCCGTGATGACCCACGCGTACAAAATAGTAGGTATCGGTGCAGCTAAAGTCTTCGCGAAAGTGGTCCATGGAATCGATGGACCGCCGACCTTGACAACAATTGCTGCAGAAGCGAGAAAAACCAACACTTCCAGTGCAGCCCTGACTCCCGCTGCAGCTAGTACCCCCCCTGAAGGAACTGCTAACAACAGGATTAAAAGGCTTGAGAACATAGTCACAATCGACAACCATAGCAGTGCCCTACCGTGACCACAGCCTGCCAGATATGCCCATGGAATGACCGACAAAGCTGCCGGCCCCGCTCCGAGCATTAAAATAATACTCGATCCAACAGCCGGTTCAAAGTTATCTCCAAAAACTAAGGGCATGAGAACGGGTGATATTGCGGCACCGCCGAATGAGATCGGCAAGGCAAACAAAGCCATGTAGCTGAACGCCGCTCTATATAAAACAGATCGTTTCTGACTTCCCATACCAGAGAAACCGACAACTAAAACCGGGGAAGCCTGAAACGCTAGTTGGCAGACCAATCCCATAAACATGCTGGCAATTGCGAAATACCCAGTTTCAGAAAATGTCCAGAAAATACCCAAGATCACCAACTCGACCCGAGACAATGCGAGGGCTTCTATACTGTCTGAGATCCAAAGCTGATGGGCATAGCTTTTTTCTCGCCGCGTCAGTTTAGAAAATCTTGCAGACCAGTCTACGTAAGAGAAAAGGGCGAGGATCGCTGGAAGGTTACGAGCGACCATGCCGACCAAGGCACCTACAGCACCAAACATAAGGCAGCCCATCATGACTATAGGTAGGCATAACAGTGACCCGGTTACTGTAACCATCGAGGCTTTTTTGAAGTGCTCCCGGGCACGTGCGGCTGCCAACATTATTGATGTTAAGTGATTTGAGATGAGTAGGAGCGCAGCGAGTGACCAGATTTCGACTGAAAACTCGACTAAGTTCTTGAAAGTGATTGCAAGCACGCCTGCAACTACAATCACTATGGCGATTCCTAACAGGCTTCGCCGTAACGCAGCCGCAACAAGTTTTTTTGACTGATCCGTCATCAACGCGCCAGAAAATTTCAGCACAACCTGCGGCATACCACGATCACCAACGGTTGCTAGTGAAAGCGCTAACCACATGATTAAGGCAATCATCCCTGCTCCGTCAGGACCCAAAGTGCGAGCAGTAAAGGTGGTAACAAGAAGACTTGCAATCAAAGAAACTGTCGTGGCGAATAAACTAAACGCAGTTGCCGAAACCAGTTGTTTCAGTTCATTACTCCCTTGCTGTACGGTTGCTTCTATGCTCTGTTGTAAGGGTTAAAACACATTCAATTTGATTTTGGCGATCTTCGGTCGGTACCTATGGGTTCTAAAACCTCTTTTGTCATTCCGCATCATAAACGTCGAACCCTGTTTGGTTATTTGCAACGTACCTTGTGGCACCTGGCTCGAGGAATGTCTGACAAAGCTTGCGTTTCTTTGCAGTATTATTCAACTTTTGGACGTTGGCCAGATTTCGAAAAGCCAAACCGCTTTTCAGAAAAGGTACAGGTGCGTAAGTTGTATGACCGGAATCCGTTGTATCCGATTTTGTCGGATAAGGCGGCGGTCAAAGATTACATAATGGAAAAACAAGGACCAAGTTACATAATTCCGACATATTGGCTGGGAAAAAATCTTCAGGAAGTTCACTGGGAGCGCATTCCACTTCCCGCTGTCGTCAAACCAACACATGCAAGCGCCAAGGGGCGTTTTATTTTTGGTGAAGAAGATATTGAGCACCTTCTCGACAATGATCCGTCTGAATCGTGGATTGGACTAAATCATTTTGATGTAGGTCGAGAATGGGCATATAGCCAAATCGAAGGTCAAATAATTATCGAAAAAATGCTCTTGATCGACCAAGAAATCCCCTGGGACTACCGTTTCTATGTGTTCGATGGGAAGGTGAAGTTGGTCGAAATTGACATGCGTTTGGATGGGCTGGCCTATCATTGCTATTATTCGCCTGATTGGAATCGCCTATCAGTAAGTAGTGAAGATGAGCAATCAAGAGCTTATCCTTATGATGTACCTAGGCCAGCGCGGTATGAGGAGATGTGCCAATTAGCGGAAAGTCTCGTCGAGGAGATCGACTTCGCACGTGTTGATCTCTATACAAATGATGAGTGGATCCATGTTGGAGAAATTACCCTATATCCGGCTGCCGGCTACGAGGTGTTCGACCCAGGTGACTTCGATGTACAGCTCGGCAGTTTTTGGAACCAGCGGCTATACTGACATAGCTCAAAATTGTTCAGAAATTTACATTCGCGTTTGCTTCACACTCCATCAAACATGGTTAATGGCGTAAAATCCGTCGACATCTCGGGTGTAACTAAAACGGGCCCTCAAATGTGGTCAATCAGCGCATCAAAGACGAATACCCGCCTCGACCCGACGCCTTTTCAGCATCTTTGCGCGCCTGAACTACGGGCATGGTAAACATTGTACTGAACATATAGCCAAAGAAAACTAGGCACGTGGACAAACCGTAACTTTGGATAGTGATCGCATATACGTTGAACAACACAATCAACGTCAGGCGTATAGGGTCGTTACAAACGCGAATAGAGGCAAACAGCATGATGATAATCAAGATCGCTGGATAGCCAAGCATAACGAACGTCGTTAGATAAAAATTGTCCAAGGCACCGCGAAACTCCTCAAGCGCCGTGTAATCCATCGGGTAAGCAAAACATCCCACACCACAGCCGATAAACAGACCGGCCGGAAAGTTATCTTTCAAATAAATGAAAGGTTGTAGCCAAGTATTGTTAATCCTATCGAGCATGCTCGCAAATTGGGTGGGTACATCCATCGGTTCGACGCCAGCAAAAAGAAAAATGAGCATTGCAGGCACCAAAAGGGTCAAAAAAGACAGACGTGCCATGAGCTTCTGCAAATCAATTCGGCGTTTTTTATCCCGGAACAATGAAAAGAGGATATATAGGGCCAAATATATGCCAAGTACGCCGAGGGCAGTTTTGCTAGTGGATATGGTGACGGCGTACCACGCAAGAGACGCAAACATAATATTGCTCACGATGCTTAAATATGGAGATATTAGAGCGAAAAGGAAAACAGTCACGAATGCGGCGGCTGTGCTGTCATTAGAAAACCCGCTGGGCCGGATCTCTCCACCTGTCCACCAAGTGCGCGACAGGTCCTTTTCTATGCCGAAGGCAGTTACCGTTTCTGTCAGCCAAGGATAGGCGACATGTGGTGCCAGTATAAGCCCGGTGCACGACAGTATGAATAGCGAGGTCAACACGAGGCGTACACGCGAATTTTCAGTGAAGGAATTCTGGAGAAAGCAAAAGCCGACAAAAATCGGCATAAACATCTTTGTCGATGAAAAAAAGCTTTGAAGGTTATCGTTCATGAAAACGACGCTCACGCCCACAGAAAACAAGAACGAAACAACTACAAAAAGGCCTAGAAAGTTTCTTCTAAGAATTTGGAGCCAAATAAAGATGAAAAAAGCCAGGATTGCCAAGCCATCAGGTGTAAATGCTAATACGCCTAATCCCGATTTGGAGAGATAAAATCTGATTGGGCCCGAAAAACCGTCGCGAACTATGAATGCAATAAAAGCAATTGTGCTGAACACATGCGCATAATCCACATGCTGAAAGTTAGTTATAGGGCCGTGTTTTAAGTTTTGGCTAGACTGAAAACCACAGTCACGCATGGTTGTTACGCTCACATATGGACATCATGCTGGTTTAGTTAGAATGATATTAAGATAACATTGATATGATTGTGTTAATTTTTAAGAGTACCTATACATATGTCAAAATTCTACTGGGGATGAATATTTTGACAAATTCAATATAGACTGTTGCGCCCTTCGCTCTCGTCATCCAAAACAACCTCAGTTATTTTGTGAAGAAACATCTGGTTTCATGCTGAATTTCATTAACGGACGTTTTCTGAGCCAAAACACCAGCGGCGTACAGCGATTTGCTCGCCAAATAATAAGCGCTTTGGACGAATATCTGCGGACTGTTCCTGATCCCGATGAGTGGGTGTTATTGGTGCCCCGCTCTGCCACTCCTGAGTTGCCGTTGTCAACTATCCGGTCGGAAACCGTTGGACAGCTTGCCGGTCATTTTTGGGAGCAAACAGAGTTGCTCTGGGCATCGCGCAGCGGAAAACTTGTCAACCTGTGCAATAGTGGTCCGATACTTCATCCGAAAAGCCTAACTGTAATCCACGATGCAATGGTTTTTCGGACACCGGAGAATTATTCCAAAATGTATCGCAGCACTCATAGAACGCTTCAGTATTTCCTCAAAAAACGCAGCCAAATTGCAACTGTTTCTCATTTTTCGGCGCGCGAATTGTCATCGGTTTTGGGCCTGAATGATGTGCCAGTCCTTTACAATGGCTGTGACCATCTCAACCGAGAAGAGCCTGAGATACATATACTATCTAAGCATGGATTGCACACCGGTTCCTATCTGCTGTTCATAGGTTCGCCGTCTCCGAACAAAAACCTCTCTAACGCGATTGAAGCTATACAAATGTTGGGTGATAAAGCCCTAACTCTTGTCATCGTTGGCTCCTCAAGAGGCGATGTTTTTCAGGCCCTAACTCCCGTCAGACGGATCGCTGACCCAGCGCAGGTCGTATTCACAGGCCGCTTGTCTGATGCTGAGATCGTGGCCCTGTTACAAAACGCCAGAGCACTTCTTTTCCCAAGCCTTTATGAAGGCTTTGGGATCCCCCCATTGGAGGCTATGACGGTAGGGTGTCCAGTTCTGGCGTCGGATATTGAGCCAGTCCGAGAGGTGTGCGCGGACGCTGCGGCCTACTTTGATCCAAAAGACCCCACATCCATCACAAGAACGATCAAACGCCATATTTACTCACCTGAAAGGCTTGATAAGCTTAGTTATGTTGGGCGACTTCGTGCCAATCGATTTTCATGGTCTGCTAGTGCAGAAAAGTTGTGTGATCTGGTCTTAAAGCTGTAGCGTTTCATTTGTCGAACCTGCGATATATCCAAGTAAATATCTTTAGGTTCGGATTTGTCGGACTTGTAAAGGATCTCTTTTGAAAATTTGCATCGCATCGCAAACATTCGCACCACAATACGAAGGCGGCGCAGAAATATCTGCTCGCATGGGTGCTATGGCGCTCGGAACTTCTCACGAGGTATGCCTGTTGGCCCTGGGCTCCCAGAAAGATCCTTCGGCAACTCCGGGTGAGTCACGGACAAATGATGGGTTACGCTTGGTGCGCATAGCTTGGAGTAATTTCTATTTGCCAACAGCGCGTAAGCCATCCGTATCTGCTCTTGGTCGCGGTGCCTGGCATATGCGCGCGGCTACCGGTTGTGTTGACAAAGAGCAGTTGGCCAACTTCTTGAAGCGAGAAGAGTTTGACATTTTGTATGTCCAAAATGCGATTTACTTTCTGCCAGATTTGCTGGCGATTGCCCAAGATCTTGACCTACCTGTATGCTTGCATCTGCGCGATTATGCGATGCTGTGCCCTAGGACGAGCATGTTTCGCGACGGGGCAAATTGCACACGGCCATGCCAGAGCTGTTCGTTGCTCACTTATCGCGCGCGCCGAAGTGTTGGCGATGGACGAAATTTGACCGCAATTGCGATAAGCGATTTTGTTCGCCAACGCTATCTCAAACACGGCTTGCTTCAGAACGCAAAATGGCACGTGCTTCACAACACCAATACCAGTCAAAAAAAATTTTTTAAATCCCTTGAAAAGCGGTGCGGGTCCGAATCGCAACGCTTTACTTTCGGATATTTGGGGGGGCTGGTAAAGGAAAAGGGTGTCGAAGATCTAATCAATGCATTTCGGGCGATTTATAAGAAAAAAGAGGCTAGACTGGTGATCGCCGGGCGCGGCGCACAAAAGTATGAAACGTATCTCCGCTCCCTAGTAGGCGACGCTCCTATAGAGTTCTTGGGCTACGTTAACCCGGATATAGTTTATGGCTCTGCCGATGTAATTGTTGTGCCATCGCGCTGGCATGAGCCGCAATCGCGTGTTGCAATTGAAAGTGCTGTGTACGGCATACCAGTTATTGCCGCCAAAACTGGGGGCTTGCCAGAGGTTGTTTCAGAAAACCATACAGGATGGTGTTACGATCCCAATCAACCCGGAAAGCTTGAAGAACTCATGGCGCGGGCTTTAACATTTGGTCAAACGGAGTGGTGGAGTCAACGAGACATTAATTTCAGCGGCATAAAAGGCTATAGGGGCACTGCTGAAGAAACAGAGTACTATGCAAATCTGGAAAAAATTCTAGTTTCCTCCCATGAAACGTTTCGACATCGGTCCTCGACTTGACAATAGATTTTCTACCCCAACTGCCGCCATTTTGATACGCAAAACGGCGTGTCTAATGCGCATTACCTAACGACATTCTTCTTTATCGGCAATCTTAGAGCAATAGGCCTCTGCGGAGTGAAGAGCCGGCTGCGCTAGAATATTTCTAATTTTTGCCTGTAAGCGGAATTGTCGAAGTAGCTCTTGCTTGCTTCAGATAGGTACCGTTAAGGTAAGCCCATTTAGGCCGCTTGAATAGGAACCAGCCCACATTTGTTTTACGGATCATCCAGAACAGAACCATTGGTGCTGATACAGCAACAATATTGACAATCAAAGATATTGTACCGGTATCCAACATGCCAAATCGCAACAAGATTTCCCGGGTCACGGCCATAGGGAAGAAGAACGAGAGATAGATTACGATGGAATTCTCTCCAAAAACGCGCAGATAGTCTAGTGTGCCAACTTTAACGATCAACGCACTGGTTAGTATGATAGCTCCAGCTCCGGCTGCCCCAAGAGCCAAGGACAAAAATGGCAATGTTGACAAGCCGTTGAAAACCAAAATCGCATTGACAAGCCCCCACGTAACGAGCAATCCAATGCTCAAAAATACGCGTTCGCGAGCCCAATCCGCCAAAGCAAATATGTGTGGAGCAAAGACAAAGCCAGCATAGAAATAGACGAAGCGCGATGCAAACGAATCGATCAGAAGCCAGCCAGTGTGTATGGGCGCGATCTGTAGAAGTGCGGCCGCGCCCAAGACAAGTTGCCAAGGGATCTTCCAATCATGTGCAAGCTTGCTGACTACAAAGAAGATCGGAAGCATGTATATGAACCACAGCATCGAAAATGGATCGACAAAGCTCATCAAGTAGAATTCGACAGTACCCATAAAGCCCATTTCATTGGTAAAGCTGGGCATCTTGATGATGAATTGTATGGATAGCCATAGAACGTAGAAATAGGCGAAATGCACAACTTTTCGGTCGATATAGAGTTTCCAGTCTCGATCAATCACACTTGCTAAGAACAGTCCTGAGATCAGAAAGAAGTCCGGCATTCGGAAGGGAGCACAAAACTCAATTATCGCGTGCATCCAGCCGAAGTCGCCGCGGTTCGCTTCAACCCCAGTGACTGAATGCAGCATTACAACTAAAACGATACAGATACCCTTAGCGGTATCGACCCAATCCACACGTTTATTATTCAAGTTCTAGGCCTTTTCTTAAAGAGCGCCTACGTCTTAGCAGAGATCGCTCGATTTTGATGCAATATATTCGCCGCAATTTTTAAAGATGTTAAAATATGGTTAAGTCGCGACACAATTTCGTGAATGCTCGTTTTTAGAATAAACAAAGATCTAATGTTTTGATCTTTTTGATAAGACAAGCTCAACGAACTTTTCGGAGTGGCCTAGCGTGCCTCACTTAAGAGCATTAATGAGCTCAAAATCTTGAGGGTAATATTGCATTCAGAACGTATTGAACGGCTTCCAGTGTGACCCTAGCCAATGATCGGCTGAACGGGGCCGAAACACTCCGAAGCCGGAGCCGGGGCAAAAGGTCATTTCGCCAAATCTTGGCCCATCAGGTAGATCGTATAAATCTACGCGAACAAATTCAAAACCCATCGAGAGTTTTTTGGCGGCCGTAATCATTTCAATGAGATGCTGTGGCGGTGGAAGAAATACTTCTTCTTTTGCAAAACGGAATTTAAAGTCCAACTTTTCCCACTTTGTATCAAAAAAGGAACGCCTATTTTCCTCACACCGTCCGACAACAGCTTCGATACATACTATTTTCTGGTGAAAGCAGAAGAACTTGTAATCGATGGGGACGGAAAGCTCGTCGTTTGAACTTTGGACCCCCAAAAAAGGTTCAATCATCAATTCCGGTTCAATGTGATTGTACCACTCTTCCGAAAGCCGTCTCTCCCATCGTTCACCCAGCCAAGTAGGACATGAATGCTTTGCGCGTTCGAAATCATCCGGCCCAAAAACGAAAATATTCCGATTTGAAGCATTGTTTAGCTTTATAACAAAAGGATAAGGCAATTCAGGGCATCGGTCCAAGTCCGTTCCGTGCCATAAAGTCGGAGTTACCCAATCCGGCCCCAGAACTTTGCTCGCATGCCCTTTAGCTTTGATTTTGTCGCTTAATACAACAAACCTTGGGTCGTGGTCCGTTTCTCGCCAGCTGAGTTTACGGGCAATCAGTTTCTCATTAAAAGTTGTGGGCCGGTTCAAATTCGCAAAACGGCGATGGAATTTAAAATACTGTATGTGAGTTGCCAATCTTGGGGGGGCCGTGGAAACTATCTGCTTATAGATATATTTAATTGGTGAAAAGAACTCGTTTGCCGCGTGATGAAATGTGTTTGCCGGAGAAAAATCCAGTTGGTGAAATCTTTTTGTTTTTGAAACTTCAGTATACAGAACGTAACACGAATACAATGCCAGCAGACCCGAAGAGATCACGCCAGCAAGGCCGGCGCCTGTCATCCCGAAGTTTGACGTGAATACCACCAAGGCCAAAACCGTGACCGCTAATCCTGCTAGCTTTATCAGGGCATTTTGTTTGTCCTTTCGGAGACTGTTTAAGCCGAGGTAGGTGAGACTGGCATGCGACCGAACGATTGCAGCAATAATCAAAAGTGCAAATACGAATTGATGATCCTTTACCTCTCGAATTTCCATCGCATTAATCAAAACCAGTCCTGCTCCAAAAACGGCAAATCCGAGTCCCAAACCGACGATAGTAAGTTTTGCGTATTGTTTCGACATCACGTCTCGCCATTTTCCTAGCGAACCACTCTGATAGGACTTAAAGAGAGATGGCGCAGCGATTTGCACAACAGCGGTGGAAATCAGTGTGTGCAGGGCCGTCGCCAACGAAAGATAAAATGTGTAGACACCTGTAGCCGACAATCCGAGGAAAAACAAAACCACATAGCGATCACCGTAAACCGACGCTGCGGTACATATCTCGCTGACAAATATCAGCCAACATTTCCTCAGCCGTAGCCCCGCCCATCTGAACTTGAAAGGGGCCAGCGCTATGTCGCGTAAGGGCCACTCTTTCAGGAAAAACAAAAGCAAAATAAATGTTGCGGGATAGGCACAGAGCCAAGCTATCAAAACTACTTCTATTGTTCGCAAAGCGGGAAATAGTAAACCAAGGCCGATTGCAAAGGGTACCCACCCAGCCGAACGTATAAAGAATAGTGCGTTTGCTTGTAATACCATGCCGCGACCGACGAGCGGCACCTGAATGTCGGCTGAAACGGTCTCCAGCCAGATAATTAGGACGACCAATCCGATAAGTGGTGGAACGGGCACAAATTCGCCGACCATCAACGCTGCCACTACAGCCGATGCCACTGCCAGACAGATCACACTCAAAGCTAGACGTGTTTTTATCAAGACACCAGCAGAAAGGCGCGACAGGCTCGCCACATCTCTGATAACGAAATAGTTTAAGCCAAAGCCTAGCAAAGCAGGGGCTGCGGTAACGAGAGCCTGGACTAATCCGTAGGTACCTGTTGCTTCCAATCCAATCTGCTTAATGATGTAAACTGAAAGCAAAAAACGCAGCACAAGACTCGAAGAACGCATCAAGACATTCGAGGCCGCGGCAAGGTCAGACACTTCGAGACTTTGCTGAGCATTTCTTAATTTGCCGAGAAATGTGCTGGGTTGTTCCATGTACTGAAACCGGTATACGTGATTTATTCGCTCATCTTAAGAGTGTGAATGAAGGGCAATCCAAGCTCATCAAGAGACGACCTCGCTGATGCGATTTCTTTTTTTCCCTCACCAGTAGCAATCATTATCGTTGGTGGCTTCATGGCAGTGAGTTCATATGTCAATACGGCCCTATTAGCTTGACCAATCACTATGAGAATCAAATCAAAATCGACGATACTATCAGACAAGAAGCGAAGCAGCCCAGAATTGTGATCGATATACCGCCGACCAAGCGTTGGCTCACTTGTTCCAATAGGCATGAAAAAAATGTCCTCAAAGCCGAGAACTTCAATCAGAGCTTGGTCATCAATTTTTTGTCCATCAACGAGGTTGGTGAATCCCGGACGATCAAGCAAATCAAACGTGACGCTCAAAGCGGCTTTTTCAAAATCTGCATCTATCAACAAGACACTGCGTCCACGGCTTGTTGCCTCATTGGCTAATTCCATTAACTTGTCTGGAAGTTCGGTTCGTCCGCTTGCTGCTGTCACAATGATGATGGAGCCCTGTTCCGAAAACCAATCTACATGGCGGACAAGGTGATCATAGTGATCAAGGTCGATTTCCGGAGGGGGGCGTGTTGCGCCCGTCGCACGACCTGAATTCAGACGTTCTTGGAGCCTGATACGAGCAGGCGTATTTTGGTTGCTTGTTGGGCTACGAATTAGCTGATCCGGAGACGCGTCGAATGGCGCGCTAGACTGCCCAAACAAGGGTTCACGTGTCGACGCCGGTGGGTTAGGAGGCGCTTCAATTCCAGTGTAATCCTCGGGCCACTGGAGGATTCGTGTTAGAAACCTAGGGGTTAGTGCCGGTCCGAGCAAAAGAAAAACCCCCAAGATGGTGCCGCTGGAAAAGGCGCCTGCCAAAGCTATCAACGAACGTTTAGGCCCCGATTTCTTGAGAGGCGCCTGAGCTCTCGTAAGTATTATAGGATTCTCGTAGGCCGCGACCTCCTGTTCGGAAAGTTGCCGTGTCCGAAGAAGAAATGATTCGTATACTACAGCGTCACTTTCGTATTTACGTTCAAGTTCGCGTAGGCGTACCATCTTCTTTTCTTCATCATTTAAAGTTGATTTCAGTCTTTGCGCCGATTCTTGCAGGATGAGAAGTTGTTTTTTGAGTTTGTTGACTTTGCTACGATTGGCATCGATGAAATTGAGAACTTGGCTATCAAGCTGTTGGGCTAGTGCATTTGTGCGGGTTCGTGCTTCGCGCAATGTTGGATGTCGTTCACTGAAAGATGCAGCTAGAACGTTTTGCTCCTCAATACTTTCCAAATAGCGTGTCCGGAGCACAACGATCGATGGGCTGAGAACATCATCGGGGAGCGAGCGAAGAAAAGTGGGGTTAGACCTTGCGCGTTCCAACTCGATCTGCTGGGCTTCACTATCCGCAATCAGTGCCGACAGATTACCAATCTCAGTATTGGTCTCGCTGATTTGTTGCAAAATGTCTGTCTGACCTTCGACCGTTGTAATGTTATTTGCAGCCTTAAAGTTCTGGATCGCCCGATCTCCCTCTTCGACGATCTGTTTCAGTTGGTCCAACTGCAGCGCAAGTTCCCCGCTTGTCTTTCGCATAATCCCCGCGTTCATCTCGGTGCGAACCTGAAGATAGGACGCAGAAATTTTGTTCGATAGGGAGGCAGAACGATCAGGCGACTTGGATTCAATGGTCACATTAACAATGAAACTGTCCCGTGTCCTACTCACTGTCAAAGCCTTGAGGAGTAGATCGTATGCAAGTTTCGTGCGGCGTTCGCGGTCATCAAGCCACGGTGTCCCCCCGCCAAACTCAGGATCGTCGAAGAGTTTCTCCGCTTCAATAACTGGGGACAAGACTTTCCATGATGTAATAATATGAAGCTGGTTCTCAACACGTTCATCTACGGCTTGCCCAGTCTGGTTGGCCAAATCAGATTCCAACACCCGCGATCCTTCCGGATCGGTTAAGATTTGCGTAGTGGCTGAGTAATAGTTTGGTATTAGTTGTGCAACTAAATACGCCAGAATTGCAAAAACGAAACTCGATGTTAGTAATACTTTAAAATTGCATGCGACAAGATCAATTAGGTATTTTGCGTCAAATAGATTCGAGAATTTGTTATTATATGGCTCTCTTTGGTCAATAATATTTTGCGTATGCATGATATAGTGTCCAAGGAATTCGACATTCCGAAATTCTTAGCTGAGTAACTTAGATATACAAGATTAACCTAGTGTCTAAATTTTAACATAAGGTAATCTTGGCCCGTTAATTCATGTATTTGATTGTATGTCATGGTTCATGAATCCTGGCGCAAACAGGTCCAGGTCAAACACCGTTGTTGTGCTACTGAAGGTTCGACGGCAGTATTGCTAGGAAGCCTTTTCGTTTGACAAACACTCAGTAAAAATGTCCTTGATTTTCTGACTAACCACCTTGTTCGTCATATGATTACGGATATGGCGATAGGCGCGCTCCCGCAATTCTTCTCGCAAGGCCAGATCGTCAAGAAGGCGTTCTATCTGGGCTACCAAGCTGGGCACACTGCCCGGTTTCGCAAGTAAGGCCGTCTGCTCATGTATTGCAACATCTGTTACGCCCGTCGGCAAATCGCTCGATACAACCGGCGTTTTACAAATCATCGCCTCAAGCTGGGAGATGCCAAAAGCTTCTGTAATTTCAGTTGAAGGAAATACAAAAATGTCTATACAAGAAAGTACTTTAAGCTTGTCTTCATGAGTGACACTGCCGATCAGGTGAATTCGCGCATCTAGACCTTCCGCCGAAATTAGGGTTCGGATTTCTTCTCGCATTGCTCCGTCACCTGCAATTACCGCATGTAGATCCGGAATTTGCTTCACCGCTTTGATAAGCGGAACAATGCCCTTGTACCGCGCAAGTCGACCTATAAAGCCTACCACCTGCGCCTCTCCACAAATCTCTTTTCTCCAAAGTTTGCCAGCCATACGCACGCCGTCGTCAATCTTGTAATTGTCTGGGTCAATGCTCAACGGTACGATTGAAACGTTCTGTACTTTAGGCAAATCCTTTGAAATATGTAGATTTTTCTTTGAAGTTACGATCGTTCTGTCCGCCTTGCGTAGAAGCGAGTGGATGAAAGGCATGGACAACCATCTCAAAAATTTCCGACCATGAATATCCATATGATGCGTAACGATCAAAGGTGGCGTTTTGGTGAAAGTGAAGCGCCATACTAGTTGAGCACTGGCTAGGGGGTTAGGGGAATGAAAGTGGATAATGTCGTACTGGTTCAAATCAATCCCCGAGAAAAGAGACAGGCAGATCGGTTGACCCTTGAGGTTGAAAAGTACAGGCTTTCGGATGATCCGGACGTTATTTATTGTTTCTTCTGAGCTATTTTTATTGTGTGCATATGCTAAGACAGTTACCGAGTGCTCCGCAGCCAGTGTTTCGCATACATTTTTGGTATTTTCTTCAATCCCGCCTTTAAACGGGAAGTAATATTTCCCAATTACTAAAATATTTGCCACAACTTAGTCCGGATCTATAGTGTGAATAAGCGAAATCGACAAGCAGACACTGAAGTGTCATGTTAAAAATTGCTCATCGGATCACCAGTAGCACAAACATTTTTGTTGTAAAGAAACTATTGATAGCGAAGTCTGAAACCTTCGAGCTTTTACTGGAAGCAAAGTATCAGTGACAAAGCTTATTACAAACCCAAGTTTAGCGCAATGAACGTGCCTGCTGCGAAGTTGAAATATATGCTCGCCGAATCGATGCCGCCTCAAGCAATTTACAACAAGTCTACTGACGCCTGACGTGGAGTGCCGTGCATTGCGTGATATTGTGAACGGACTTCGACTGAACGGTTGCCGTGCGTGCCGTTTTACGGCTTTTGAGCGCTGAGCGTTCCAACACCGAAAATACGTTTAGGGTGACGAGCGCTTGCAGCAAAGCCTGTGGGAGTTGGCGAACGAACTCTTATGGTTTGGCGCTCGCCGCCTCGACATCCTGCTGGTCAAGAAGGGATCTGAAGTGAATCAAAAGAAGCTCTTCCAGATCTATCCGAAAGCAAGTTTTGCAATAAGGAGGAGACGACCGCTTAAGCGAATTTCTGCACTCGTCGGCAAATTCGGGTTTACGAGAGAGCCGCTCGCAGCGGACCCAAGACGGCGTTTCTGATGCTCCGCCGGACGGCCAGCGATTCCGCGTCTTGCGAATTGTTGCCAAGTTTCTTGCAACGATTGTTGACCGGGCATTGTCTGGCGTGGCGATGACGGCGAATCTTGCATTGATATCAAGCAGCGCGGTAAGTTTGATATGATTGTCTCTGACAATGTAACGGTAATGACCTCACATGCCGAATTGGCCTGGTGTCAGGACGCCGGTATTGAATGGCACCACATCGTACCGGGATTACCCGTGCAGACCGTTATATTAAAAAACATCAACGAGCGCTATCGGGGCGAGTATTTTAATGTAAATCTTTTTCCCAACCTGTATGATCTGAGACCCGATACTCTTTCATTTCTGCGTGGAATCTAGTAGTTTTCTTGCCTTATACAATCCGTGATTGCAATGTTATTTTCAACGCGAATTTATAGGGCATTAGATTGGCCAAAGATGTATGGAGTCTGTTTCGGTTGTAGTCGTTATTCCATGCTTTGGTATTTGATCTGGCCTCGGCGAACACCGAAAACAGCGTTTCATTTAGGCATTCATCCTGAAACTACCGTTGAAACTTTCGACGAAGCCGTTCTGCATCGGCTTGACGGGTTGGATATAATGCCAGTCGACACCGGTCGCCTGACACCATTTGAGAACGGCCATGCTGGTCAGTTCGGTTCCGTTATAAGACATCTCAGTACTGGGCTTGCCACGTAGACGAATGAGAGCATCGAGTTTACCTGCGACCCGCAAGCAAGAGAACGACGTATCAGCCGCCAGCGCTGGGCACTCGCGGCTGTAATCGTCAACCACATCCAGAACTCGAAAGCGGCGGCCGTCCGTGAAAGCAACCGACACGAAATCCAGGCTCCACCGCTTGTCTGGTCTGATTGGCAACACCATCGCCATTTGGTGCCTAATGCCCGCTTCCGGCCACCACGTTTGTTGACTTAAAGTTACTCTTCCCGATACAAGCGTCTTAGCTTCTGCTGGTTCATTCTGTTGCCGTGGCGTTCCAGCATCAGGTGAATACCCATGTAGCCAAGGTGCTGGCGCGCTCCTTAATCGCTTCGCGCAGATCGGCGTCATCAGGTCGAAGACTTCGATACCGAACACTTGACCGGTCAATTGCCAAGACTGTAACACCCGACGCTGGCTCACGCCGCGCGCTCCGCACGGATGAGTTACTGCTTCCCGTTTTTTGAAGCAACATCCTTCAGCATGGCGTTGTCGAGCATTTTCTCAGCCAAAAGCTTCTTGAGTCTCGCGTTCTCGGCTTCAAACACCTTAAGCTTGTGAGCATCCGATACATCCATGCCGCCAAACTTGGCCTTATACTTGTCGAAGGTGGCTGCAAAAATCGGCCCTCTCCAGATTGAAACGGTGTCTACACTGAGCTGGAGGAGATCCGTGATCTCAGGTCGCTCATCACGCCCGGGGTTGCCTCTGCGAAAGATAGCTTGACAAATTGGAACGTTCCAGTTTTGATAGCATAAAATTGGAACGTTCCAAATAATCGTCTCTTGGGAGGAATTCATGCGGTGGGGACTGATAGGCGCGAGCCGTATTGCGTCCAGTTTTGTCATCGATGCCATCCGCGTTCAGGACGGGGCGGACATTCAGTCTGTCCTCAGTTCAGATGTTGAGCGGGGCAAAGCGTTTGCCGGTGAGCATCAGATCCCGGACAGCTACACAGACCTGGACGTTCTGCTTTCCGATGACAGCGTTGATGCGGTTTACATTTCAACGACCAATGAAAAACATCACGCGCAGGCTCTGGCCGCGATTGCAGCGGGCAAACACGTGCTCTGTGAAAAACCGCTTGCAATGACGCTTGCCGAGGCCGTCGTGATGGTAAAGGCGGCCGCAGAAAAAGGTGTGACGTTTGCGACCAATCACCATTTGCGCAATGCAGGGTCTCACCTTGCGATCCGGGACCTCATTGTTTCAGGCCGGATCGGCAAAGTCTTGAGTTCAAGGGTGTTCCACGCTGTGCACTTGCCGGAGCATTTGCGCGGGTGGCGGATCAATGACGCGTCCGCCGGCGGTGGTGTCATACCGGATATCACGGTCCACGATGCGGACACGGTCCGCTTTCATCTCTCCGAAGATCCGGTGGATGTCGTTGCGAAATCCGGAACGTCTGGCATGGGCGAAGGTGTTGAGGACAGCGTGATGTCGGTCTGGTCCATGCCTTCAGGCGCCATGGTTCAGACACACGAGAGTTTTACGCACGGGTTCGCCGGGACAGGAATTGAATTTCACGGGACCGAAGGGTCGATCTTCGCCCGCAACGTCATGACCCAGCAGCCGATCGGTTCGATCAGGTTGGTAACAGCGGACGGTGAGGCCGAAGTCCCGTTCGAGACGCACAATCTTTATCACCGTGCCCTCGGTCTTTTTGTTGCTGCTGCGGCGGGCAATGGAAAGCCGTCTGCAGATGGTGTTGATGGGGTGAAATCCCTAGCTGTTGCGCTTGCGGTTCGCACAGCGGCGCAAACGGGTGAAACGACCCCTGTCGATTACGGAGGGTTCTAAGCGATGACCTCCAAACTCGTTTCCATGGACGAAGCTGCCGGCCGCATTCAGGACAGTGCAATCATAACGGTTTCCTCGTCTTCGGGTCTTGGTTGTCCTGACAAGATCCTGGAAGCCATTGGGGAGCGCTTCGAAAAGGAAGGTCACCCGCGGAACCTGACCACGATCCACCCGATTGCGGCAGGCGATATGTACGGTATCAAGGGAATTGATCACATCGCAAAGGATGGTCTGCTCTCCACCATCATCGCCGGATCCTATCCCTCCGGTCCATCTTCCCTGCCCATGCCGGACATATGGCAGATGCTCGTCGACAACCGGGTCGCTGCCTACAATGTCCCGTCCGGGATCCTGTTTGACATGCACCGCGACGTGGCAGCACGCCGTCCGGGTGTCATGACAAAAGTAGGCCTGGACACCTTTGTCGATCCGATCCGGCAAGGTTGTGCCATGAACGATGTTGCAGCCGGCAAGCCGATCGTCTCCCGGATCGAACTCGGCGGTGAAACGTGGCTGCACTTCCCAAACATCATTCCAGACGTTGCGATTATTCGGGCAACGACGGCCGATGAACGCGGCAACCTGACATATGAACATGAAGGTGCGTATCTTGGAGGCCTGGAGCAGGCAATTGCGGTGCGCAACCATGGCGGTTTGGTGATCGCACAGGTCAAGCGGATCACCGCGTCCGGTTCTCTGCGCCCGCATGACGTTCGAGTGCCCGGTCATTTGGTTGATCTGATCGTTGTCGATCCAGATCAGCGACAAACCACGGAAACCGACTACGACCCGGCGATTTCCGGAGAAATCATGCGCCCCTGGTCGAGTTTTTCCCTGGCTGAACACGGGATCGAAAAAGTCGTGGCCCGGCGCGCGGCCATGGAACTGAGCAAAGGCCAGACCGCCAATCTCGGTTTCGGCGTATCTGCGATGGTACCCCGTGTCTTGCTGGAAGCTGGGCAGGAACAGGCCGTCACATGGGCGATTGAGCAAGGCGCCACAGGCGGAATGCCGCTCACCGGGTTTGCGTTTGGCTGCGCTTCAAACGCGGATGCTTATATGCCGTCGCCACAGCAGTTCACCTATTTCCAGGGCGGCGGATTTGACGTCTCGTTCCTGTCTTTTCTAGAGATCGATCCGGACGGCAATGTCAACGTCTCCAAGCTCGGCAAAAAGCCTTACCTGACAGCTGGATGCGGTGGCTTCGTGGATATCACGGCCAATGCAAGAAAGATCGTGTTTTCCGGTTTGTTTGAGGCCGGGGCGGACCTCGAGCTGACCGATGATGCGCTGACCGTCAGGGCGCCCGGCAAGTTCACCAAGATGGTGGATGAAGTTGAGCATGTTACCTTTTCCGGCCGCCGCGCCCGCGAGCTCGGTCAGGACGTCCTCTATGTGACAGAACGTTGTGTGATCCAGCTAACGGACAGCGGGCTGATGGCAACAGAAGTCATGCCCGGCATCGATGCCCAGCGAGATATCGTCGATGCGTCCAAGGGGCGGGTTCGTCTCGCGAACACGCTGACGGAAATGCCGAAGACGCTTCTTCGCCAGGAAGCCATGGAGCTGCATCTGTGAGCGGGTTGCATCTCATAAGGCACGGCACGATCGCCGAGTTGCGCCTGGACAATCCGGCAAAGCTCAATGCCTTTACGGTTGAAATGCTCGAAGCTGTTGAGCCTGCTTGCGCGGAAATAGAGCGGGACCCGGCACTCCGCGCGCTTGTGATCACGGCGGAAGATAGCAAGGCCTTTTGTGCCGGCGCGGACATCATGGCCTGGTCGCAACTTGAACCTTGGGAATTTGCCCGCAACTGGGTGCGCTATGGCCACCGGATTTTTGACCGGGTTGCCGGCCTTTCCAAGCCGACGATTGCGGCCCTGAATGGTCACGCCTTTGGTGGTGGCCTTGAGTTTGCCGCGACGGCTGACATCCGGGTCATAGCGCCACGTGCGACGCTGGCGCTGCCGGAAGCTGCTGTTGGGATTGTTCCCGGATGGTCCGGGACACAACGGATGATCCGGCTCCTTGGGGAGCCTCTTGTAAAGGAAATGGCCCTATTCGGCCGCCGAATTTCGGCTGAACGTGCCTATGCCGCCGGATTTGCTGCCGAGATTTCTGAAGATCCAAAACAGAAAGCCTTCGAAATTGCCGAGGCCTTGTCGGCCAAATCACCGTGCTCCATCGAAGTTGCCAAATACATGATCCATGCGGCGGTCGGTGAAGACCGCGACGCCATGATTGAAGCTCTGGGTGCTGGCATGATGGGCCCGACAGCTGACCGCACAGAGGGCGTGACGGCCTTTCGCGAAAAACGCAAACCAAATTTTCCTGGAATTTGACCATGAGTGAATTGAACGTTGTCGCCATCTCAGAAGCGAAGCTGCCGCTAGATCCCTTTGTTGCGCGGCATCTCATCGCGGGTTCATGGCGGGATAGTTGCAGCGGTGAAACATTTGAGCGGACCTCTCCATCCCATGGAGCACTGGTAACACGAGCCGCCAAGGGCAATGCTCAAGACGTGGATGCAGCACTCCAAGCTGCGCGCGCTGCGTTCGATGACAACGCTTGGCGGAGCACAAGTGGCAAGGACCGCGCAACTCTGCTTCTCAAGGTGGCGGATCTGATCGATCGCGACCGCGAGAAAATTGCATTGCTTGAAACGTTGGAATCCGGAAAGCCGATCAGCCAGGCCCGGGCAGAGATTGAAGGCGCTGCAGACATCTGGCGTTATGCAGCATCTCTCGCACGAAACATTCATGGCGAAAGCCACAACTCTCTGGGCGATGACTTTCTTGGTCTGGTCCTGAAAGAGCCGATCGGGGTGGTGTCGATCATTACACCCTGGAATTTCCCCTTTCTCATTGTGTCTCAAAAACTCCCGTTTGCTCTTGCAGCGGGATGCACGGTCGTCATCAAGCCCTCAGAAATGACGCCTGCGACAACTGTTGTTCTTGGCGAACTGCTGATCGAGGCTGGTTGCCCGGCCGGAGTTGTCAACATTGTGCTCGGTTATGGGGATCCTGTCGGGATCGCAATGACGACTGACAAACGGGTCGACATGGTCACGTTTACGGGATCCACAGCAGTTGGAAAAGGGATCGTGAAAGCAGCTTCGGGAACCTTGAAGAAGGTATCCCTTGAGCTTGGCGGGAAAAATCCGCAAGTCATCTTCCCGGACGCAGACCTTGATAGCGCGGTCGATGCGGTTGCATTCGGGGTTTATTTCAATGCCGGAGAATGCTGCAATTCCGGCTCCAGAATTATTGTGCACGAAGACATCGTCGAAGAGTTCATCGCGCGGACAGTTTCCCTGTCGAAAGATGTGCCTTTCGGTGATCCGTTGGACCCGTCAACCAAGGTCGGGGCGATCATCACCCCCGATCACCAACAAAAAATCGACGCGTATGTTCAGCAAGCTGGTCAGGACGGAGCGGACATCCGTCTGGGCGGCGGCCCGCTTCAGGTGCCCGGATTGAGCGGCCAGTTCTACAAACCCACGGTCATTTCCAACGTAAAGGCCGAAATGCCGATCGCGCGGGAAGAAGTTTTCGGCCCGGTTCTTTCGGTTCTCACATTTAAAACGCTGGATGAAGCCATCGCATTGGTCAATGATGCAGACTATGGCCTGTCTGCAGGTGTTTGGAGTGAAAATGTCCACACCTGTCTTGAGTTCGCGCGCAAGGCGCAGGCCGGTACTGTTTGGACAAACACGTGGATGGACGGGTTTGCCGAACTGCCCTTCGGCGGTGTCAAGGAAAGCGGACAAGGCCGCGAATTGGGGAAGTATGGAGTGGAGGAATTCCTGGAGGCAAAAACCGTGACGATGCGGATCGGCCGCACGCGGGCGCCTTGGGTTGAAACACGAACCAAATAGGTTCGGGTCTGGAAGGGTTTTACGCACTTAGGGAGGAAATCTATGCGTAAGTTCACAACTATGATGACAGCTGCGGCGGCCCTGCTTGCTGCCGGAACAGCGGTCAAAGCTGAAGATGTTGAAGTCCTGCACTGGTGGACATCTGGCGGCGAGGCAGCAGCGCTGAATGTCCTGAAGGAAGACCTCGAAGGCCAGGGCATCGGCTGGCAGGACATGCCGGTTGCTGGCGGCGGCGGGACGCAGGCGATGACCGTCCTGCGCGCGCGGGTTACCTCCGGAAACCCGCCGACTGCCGTGCAAATGCTCGGCTTCGACATTCTTGACTGGGCAAACGAGGGGGCACTCGCCGATCTCAACATTCAAGCCGGCCTGGAAGGCTGGGATGATGTTGTGCCGGAAGCCCTTCAGGCCTTCGCCAAGCATGATGGCAAGTGGGTCTCTGCCCCGGTCAATGTCCACTCAACGAACTGGGTCTGGGCAAACAAGGCTGTTCTCGATGAGCTTGGCATTGCTGTGCCGACCACATGGGACGAATTCGTAGCTGCACTTGAAAAAGTCAAAGCTGCTGGAAAAACGCCGATCGCCCATGGTGGCCAGGCATGGCAGGACGCCACAGTCTTTGATGCCGTTGCCATGTCGACTGGCGGCCCTGATTTCTACAAAGCTGCTTTCATCGATCTTGATGAGGAGGCACTCGGCTCCGACACGATGAAGGAAGCCTTTGACCGCATGGCTGTGATCCGCTCGCATGTGGATGACAATTTCTCCGGCCGTGACTGGAACCTTGCAACAGCGATGGTCATCAATGGCGACGCCGCCTTTCAGATGATGGGCGACTGGGCAAAGGGTGAATTCCTGAACGCCGGCAAGACACCGGATGAGGATTTCCTCTGCTTCCGGTTCCCTGGCACCCAGGACCAAGTGACCTTTAACGCGGATCAGTTCGCTATGTTCGCCCAAGGTCCGGAAGTTGGCAAGGAACAGGCGGCGCTTGCAACGGCGATCCTGTCTCCAGCATTCCAGTCCGCCTTCAACGTGGTCAAAGGGTCTGTGCCGGCTCGCACAGACGTATCTGATGAAGCGTTTGATGCATGCGGCAAGAAGGGTATGGCGGATCTGAAGAAGGCTGCTGGAAGTGGCAATCTTTATGGCTCCATGGCGCATGGCCATGCAAACCCGGCTTCGATCAAGAACGCGATGTACGACGTCATCACCGCGCATTTCAACGGCGAGTATGACAGCGCCACTGCGGTCGATGAGCTGGTGACGGCAGTTCAGATCAACAAGTAAACCCCAAAAGAGAACGGCGGCTGCCGCCGTTCTCCCAACCCACCGGGGATAAACCATGTCCATCTCGGAAACGGCGAGCCCGCGCGGTTCTGTTGTTGACAGACTGCGTGACGCCTTACCTAAACTCGTGCTCAGTCCGACGGTCGCCATCGTTGCGATCTTCGTCTACGGCTTCATTTTTTTCACGCTCTACCTGTCTTTTACAGATAGCCGCATTTTGCCTTCCTTCGGCTGGGTCGGCTGGCAAAACTACGAAAACCTGTTCAAGATCCGGGCCTGGGACATTGCCGTTTCCAATCTGGTGGTGTTCGGCGTCTTATACATCGCCATTTGCTGTGCGCTTGGGCTGCTTTTGGCGATCTTGCTGGATCAGCGGATCCGCGCGGAAGGCTTTATCCGGACCATTTATCTGTATCCGATGGCGCTGAGCTTCATCGTGACCGGGGTTGCCTGGAAGTGGTTCCTCGATCCTGGCATTGGTGTAGAAGCCGTTGTGCGTGGATGGGGCTGGGAAACCTTTACATTCAACTGGATCAAAGACCGGGAAATGGCGATCTATACGATTGTTATCGCAGCGGTCTGGCAGACGTCCGGTTTTGTCATGGCTATGTTCCTGGCCGGGCTGCGCGGTATTGACAGCGAAATGATGAAAGCGGCCCAGATCGATGGAGCGTCGACCTTCGCGCTTTACCGGCGGATTGTCATCCCGCAATTGCGCCCGGCGTTCATGTCCGCCTTCGTGGTGCTCGCCCATATGGCAATCAAGTCCTATGACCTTGTAATCGCCCTGACTGGCGGGGGACCGGGCACGGCCACCGAATTGCCCGCGACCTTCATGTATTCCTACACGTTTTCCCGGAACCAGATGGGCATCGGTGCGGCTTCGGCTGTGATCATGCTCATGACCATTGCGGCAATCATCGTGCCGTATCTCTGGTCGGAATTGAGGGAGAAGAAATGATGTCTGCGACGACAAAATCATCATCCCTCACAGCTGGCCGCATCATCCTGTATGCCCTGCTGGCGGTATTCTGCATCTACTACCTGTTGCCACTCTATGTAATGGTGGTGAACTCGTTGAAACCCCTGTCCGAAATCACGGCAGGTGGCATGATGGCGTTGCCAAGTGACTGGACAATCGCTCCGTGGGCCAGTGCCTGGTCGAGCGCCCAGGTTGGCGTCGAAGCCACCGGTCTGCGTCCCTACTTCATCAACTCGATCATCATGGTTGTGCCGGCTGTTGCCCTTTCGACTCTGGTCGGAGCGCTGAACGGGTACGTGCTGACGAAATGGACGTTCCCCGGAGCAACCATTCTCTTCGGTCTGCTTTTGTTCGGATGTTTCATTCCCTTCCAGATGGTGCTCATTCCGATGGCCCGGATGCTGGGCCTGATGGGGCTAGCAGGCTCTTTGCCGGGCCTGATCTTCGTCCACTTCGTCTACGGCATCGGGTTTTCGACCCTTTACTTCCGCAACTACTACGCAGCTTTCCCGACCGAGTTGGTCCGAGCTGCACAGATCGATGGCGCGGGATTCTTCCGGATTTTCTGGCGCATTTTGCTGCCGTCTTCTGGTCCGATCGCGGTTGTCTGCATCATCTGGCAATTCACCAACATCTGGAACGACTTCCTGTTCGGCGCCTCCTTCTCGGACTTCAACAGTCAGCCCATGACGGTGGCGCTCAACAACCTGGTGCAATCGTCCACCGGGGTGAAGGAATACAACGTCCACTTTGCAGGCGCGATCATGGCCGCACTGCCAACGTTGCTCGTTTACATCGTCGCTGGCCGCTATTTCGTCCGCGGCCTGATGGCTGGCTCAGTAAAAGGATAAGACCATGGGCTTTCTAGACATCAATCAGGCGACCAAATCCTATGGCGCCCTTCAGGTTCTGCACGAAACCAACATTTCCATCGAGGAAGGCGAGTTTCTTGTTCTAGTCGGTCCATCCGGGTGCGGAAAATCCACCTTGCTGAACATGATCGCGGGTTTGGAAGACATCACGTCTGGCGAGATTGCCATTCGGAACCGCAGCATGAACGGGGTGAAACCGGCGGACCGGAACATCGCAATGGTGTTCCAGTCTTACGCGCTCTATCCGAACATGACGGTCAAAGGGAACATTTCCTTCGGCATGGAGATGCATGGCATCGAAAAGTCTGAACGGGAGAAGCGGATCGCGCAGGTGGCAGAGCTTTTGCAGATCAGTCACCTGCTCGACCGGAAGCCCGGTCAGCTTTCCGGCGGTCAGCGCCAGCGTGTTGCCATGGGCCGGGCGCTTGTGCGCGAGCCAGATGTCTTCCTATTTGACGAGCCGCTGTCCAACCTGGATGCCAAGTTGCGCGTCGACATGCGCACGGAAATCAAGAAGCTGCACCAAAAGCTTGGCACAACGATCGTCTATGTGACCCACGACCAGATCGAGGCGCTCACATTGTCGACCAGAATTGCCGTGATGTTCGGCGGTTATGTCCAGCAACTCGGGACACCAAAGGAAATCTATGACAACCCGGCAAACATGTTTGTTGCCGGTTTCATGGGGTCTCCATCCATGAACCTTTTCCCGGCCAAGGTTGTCACTGTCGAGGGCCGGCCGGCGGCGGAAATTGCCCTGGCCAACGGACAAACCGCGGCTGTTCCTTTTGCAAACGACAAGCTGGCGGGAAGTGTCGGCCGGGATATCGTCCTCGGCATCCGGCCAGAAGCCATTACCGACAAAGATGGCGCGGACCGGAATTCAAAGGCTGTTCATACTGTGGAAGCTCCGGTCGAAGTCACGGAACCAGCTGGTTCGGACACTTTTGTCGTGACCCAGATTGGCGGCAAGGACGTGACCGGTCGTTTCCGTGCGGATGTCTCCGTCAATGCGGGTGACGTGTTTCCGTTTGCCTTCAACATGGAAAAGGCGGTCGCATTCGACCCGCAGACAGAAGATCGGATTGCCTGAGCAATGAGCGCTTCACCGGACATTGTGATTGTCGGCAGCGGTATGGGTGGCGCGAGCCTTGCCGCCGGCCTTGCGCCGTCCGGTGCGCGGATCACGATCCTGGAGCGCGGGCATCAAATTCCGGACACGGCACCTGCAAGAGACCCTTGGCGCATCTACACCAACAGTGCTTTCCGGTCGGACGAAACCTGGCTCGACGGCGATGGAACGGAATTCGAACCGGGCAACTACTACAATATTGGTGGCAATTCAAAGCTCTACGGTGCGGTGCTGATCCGCTATCGCGCCGAGGATTTTGACGCCATGGAGCATGAGGACGGTGTTTCGCCAGCCTGGCCGATCCGGTACGCCGATCTGGCACCCTGGTACGAGAAGGCGGAGAGGCTCTACAAGGTTCGCGGGGATGTGTCGTCTGATGCAAGCGAACCGGCGCATGAGGGCGCATATCCGTTCCCGCCTGTTCCAGATGAGCCAGCCATAAAGGTCGCCCGGCAGCGCCTTGAGAATGCCGGTGTCCATCCGTTTTCCCTGCCGTTGGGCGTCGACATTGACCGCTGGTTAGAGGCGGGACAGACCGGATGGGATGGTTATCCGGATCAGCGCTGCGGCAAGATGGACGCCGAAACCTGCGGACTTTCCGAGGCCTTGGCGTATGACAATGTCGATCTGGTTTCCGGTGCCGAGGTTATGCATCTCATGACCGATGCAAAAACCAAAAGGATAAAGTCGCTCACCTATCGCAAGGACGGTGAGGAGACCACGTTAAGGCCCAAAATGGTGGCGGTATGCGCTGGCGCTGTCCAAACGGCGGCGTTGCTGCTGCGTTCCAACGTAGCCAACGGTTCTGACTACGTTGGCCGCTGTTTCATGAACCACAATGCCACAGCGGTTATCGCGATCGATCCTACCTTCCGGAACGATTCCGTCTACCAGAAAACCTTCGGGATCAACGACTGGTATCTGTCGGATGGAAACGGCGGCAAGCCGCTCGGCAATGTGCAGCTCTTGGGCCGGGTCACGCCAGATATTCTGAAAATCCAAGTACCGCAATTGCCGAAATTTGCCGCCAGCTGGATTTCCCGTCACGCGCTCGATCTTTACCTGATTTCAGAAGACCTTCCCGATCCGGATAGCCGCGTCGTGCTCAAAGATGGACAAATTCAGCTGTGCTGGCGGCGTTCCAACATGGCGGCCCACACGAAGCTGGTCAGCAAGACCAAAGAGACATTGCGCAAGGCAGGCTTTCCGGTGGTGTTGTCCAGGCTGTTTGATGGGCGGGTTCCGTCACACCAATGTGGAACCGTGCGTATGGGAAGTGATCCCAAGACGTCCGTTCTCGATCCGGATTGCCGGTCCTGGGACCATCCGAACCTGTTTGTGACCGATGCCGCCGCGCTGCCAACTTCAGCAGCTGTCAATCCAGCTCTGACCGTCGCCGCACTTGCCCTTCGAACGGCTGACACGATCCGCAAGGAGCTGGCGGCATGACCAAAGTTGCACTGGTTACAGGTGGGCAGCGCGGGATTGGGCTTGGCATCTCCAAGGCCCTTGCGCAATCTGGTTACAAGGTCGCCATCGTTGCTCAGGTGGGGTTGGATGACGCTGAAGTCCAAGTCGCCCTGTCAGCTCTTGGTGACAGCGCCGACTACTATTCCCACGACCTTCAGGATATCCAGGGTCACGCATCGGTCCTCGATCGGATCGAAAAGGATCTCGGCCCGGTCACCACTTTGGTCTCCAATGCCGGGGTGCCTGCCAAGATCCGCGGCGACATGCTAGAGTTGAGCTCCGACAGCTACGATTTCGTCATGGGGGTCAATCTGCGCGGTGCGTTTTTCCTGGCGCAGGACGTGGCACGGCGCATGATATCGCGCCCTGATGAGGGCACTTACCGTTCCATGATCTTCGTGACCTCGGTGAGCGCAACAATGGTGTCGGTCGAACGCGCCGAGTACTGCCTGTCCAAGGCCGGGGCCGCGATGATGGCGCAGTTGTTTGCGGTCCGGCTGGCACCCCATGGCATCGGGGTCTTCGACATCCGGCCGGGCATCATAGAAACGCCAATGACCTCCGGCGTGAAAGACAAATACACCGCCCGAATCGAGGGCGGGCTGGTCCCCGCTGCCCGCTGGGGCCAACCCTCCGACATCGCCGAAACCGTATTGCCGCTGGTCGAGGGGCAGATGGCTTTTGCGACCGGCTCAACACTTGCCGTCGATGGCGGCCTGTCAATTTCCCGTCTTTGAGAGACTGATATGAACCAGGGCTTTGATTTCATCATCATTGGAGGCGGCAGTGCGGGTTCCGTCGTTGCGGCCCGCTTGACCGAGAATCCGGATATACAGGTTCTGCTTCTGGAGGCGGGCGGGCGTGACTGGCACCCGTTCTACCATCTGCCGGCCGGCTTTGCGAAAATGACCAAGGGGATCGGCTCCTGGGGCTGGCACACGGTGCCGCAAAGACACATGCAGAACCGTGTTTTCCGCTATACCCAGGCCAAGGTCATCGGTGGCGGATCGGCCATTAACGCGCAGATTTACACACGTGGTAATGCGCTTGACTATGATGAATGGCGGCAGCTCGGCTGCGAGGGCTGGGGTTATGAAGATGTCCTTCCCTACTTTAGGAAAGCCGAAGATAACGACACGTATGACAACAGGTATCACGGTCAGGGTGGTCCGCTCGGCGTGTCCAAACCCTGCGCCCCGCTGCCGATTTGTGAAGCCTACTTTGAAGCAGCTGCGGCGCTTGGAATCCCAAAGAATGAAGATGTCACAGGCGAAAAGCAGGATGGCGTTGCCTATTACCAACTGACCCAGCGCAATGCCCGCCGGTCGTCCGCCGCGATGGCCTATCTGGCACCGAACAGGAGCCGGCCGAACCTGCATGTCAGAACCGGTGCCAATGTTCGCCGGATCATTGTCGAGAACGGCAGGGCCGTCGGTCTGGAACTGGTTGATGGCGAACAGCTCACGGCGACTTCCGAAGTCATTCTTTCCTCCGGTGCCATCGGATCGCCGCGGCTATTGCAATTGTCCGGGATCGGCCCGGGGGACGATCTCAAGGCCCTTGGTATTGATGTGAAGCTGGATCAGCCGAATGTCGGGACCAACCTGCAGGACCATCTCGATCTCTATTGCATCAGTGAAGTCAGCGGGCCGCACACCTACGACCGGTTTGCAAAGCCGCATCTATCGGTTCTGGCCGGTCTGCAATACCTTTTGACGAAGCGCGGGCCGGTCTCGTCCAGCCTCTTTGAAACCGGGGGCTTCTGGTATGCCGATCCCGAAGCGAGGTCGCCCGATCTGCAGTTTCATCTGGGGCTCGGCACGGGGATTGAATCTGGTGTCGCGGCCATGCCAGACGGCGGGGTGACGCTGAACTCCTGCTATCTCCGGCCGCGGTCGCGCGGATCGGTTCGGTTGAAAAGCGCCGATCCTGCGGCCGAACCGCTCATCGACCCGAACTATCTTGAGGATCCGCGTGATCGTGAGATGTCGATCCGCGGTCTGAAGCTTACCCAGGAAATCATGGCCCAGGCGCCACTCAAGCCGTTCATCAAGGCGCAGCGGCTGCCCGGACCGGATCTGAAAACAGATGACGAGTACTTCCAGTTCATTTGCGAACATTCCAAGACGTCGCATCACCCGGCGGGAACCTGCCGGATGGGTGTCGATGATGGTGCTGTCGTAGATCCGCGGCTCCGCTTCAACGGGATCGACGGCCTGCGTGTCGTCGATGCGTCCATCATGCCGAATGTCATTTCGTCCAATACCAATGCCGCGGCCATCATGATCGGTGAAAAAGCCTCCGACATGATCCGCGAAGACCACGGGGCTTCCTCATGATCCGCCATATCGTCCTGATCAAATTCCAACCCGGGGTCTCCGAGGAGACAATCACGGCTTTCTTCCAGGAGCTGCGGGAGATCGAAGCCCAGGTGCCGGGCATCCTCGACATCAAGTCGGGGCGCAGCGAAAGCCCTGAAAAGATCGAACGCGGCTACATGCACGGCTTCGTGGTCGACTTTCAAGATTGGGATGCCCTTCAGAGTTATCAGAACCACCCGGACCACAAGGCGCTCGGGGCAAAGCTCGTCGCGAACGCCGTTGGCGGTCTCGACGGCATCCTTGTGCTCGACATTCCCGTGTCCGCCTGAGTGCTCGGCGCTACCGTCTGGAGACCGTCATGCTGACCCTGCCAACTTACAACAACACCCTTGAGCCCTACGTGCTCACCGGCGAACCCTTGGTGCCACGCGCCCCGAGTGTTCCCCTGACACGAACAGCATTTGCCGCGGCTCATGTTGTTTCCGATCCGCTGGCTGAGCGTGATCCCTGGGACGGTGCGCCAGCGGTTGATTGGGAAAACACGCTTCAGTTCCGTCACTGGCTTTGGGACCAGGGTCTTGGTCTCGCCGAAGCCATGGATACCGCCCAGCGGGGCATGGGAGTGGATTGGCCGACGGCCAGTGAGCTGATCGAGCGGACTATGGTGGAAGCCAAGGCGCATCCCCTAAAGCCACGTGTGGCGTGTGGGGCCGGAACGGATCAGAAGGACTTAGATGACTTAAAGACCGCGTCCGACATCATCGCTGCCTATTCTGAGCAGATGGAGGCCATCGAGGCGGCTGGCGGCCAGGTGATCCTGATGGCCTCTAAGGCGTTTCCGGCCATGGGTGCCCAGGCGGCAGACTATGAAATGGTATATGGCACCTTGCTGGAGCAAGCGGCCGAGCCGGTTGTCCTGCACTGGCTGGGCGACATGTTCGATCCGGCTCTCAAGGGTTATTGGGGATCAACGGATGTCGAGGTGGCGTCCGATGCTGTGCTTCGGATCATCAACGGCCATCAGGACAAGGTCGACGGCATCAAGATCTCGCTTTTGGACAAGGCGCATGAGGAGCGGTTCCGCGCACGTCTTCCGGACGGCGTCCGGCTCTATACCGGAGATGATTTCAATTATGCGGATCTGATTGAAGGCGACGGCACGCGGTATTCTCATGCGCTGTTGGGGGCCTTCGCGGCGATCGCACCGGCTGCCAGCCAGGCGCTCGAGGCGCTTGCGAAAGATGACCATGAAACCTATCACGGTCTTTTTGCGCCAACCGTTCCGCTCAGTCGGGAGATCTTCAAAGCACCGACGCGGTTCTACAAGGCGGGTGTTGCCTTCCTTGCCTGGCTGAATGATGCGCAGAGCCACTTCATCATGCCCGGCGGGTTTCAGTCCTCTCGGGAAATCATTCATTACGCCGAAGTTTTCCGGCTTGCAGATCAAGCCCGGGTATTGTCAAAGCCAGATGTTGCGGTCGAGCGGATGAAGCTTCTCCTGAAGTTGCATGGCATAGGATGACCAGGGCCGGGAGAGAATGAAGAAAAGACCAACCATACTGGATGTCGCCAAGCAGGCGCGGGTGTCCAAGTCGACCGTGTCGCTGGTGCTTCAAAACTCC
The DNA here is from genome assembly GCF_965276855.1 of Roseibium sp. GTDB lineage: Bacteria > Pseudomonadota > Alphaproteobacteria > Rhizobiales > Stappiaceae > Roseibium. Next base: position 2,409,596 of record NZ_OZ255700.1, on the reverse strand, counting down.
CAATCGGTCAAGGCAGCCACGCGCGACGAAGTCAACAAGGCCATCCAGGAACTGGGATACGTCTATAACCGGTCCGCCGCCGGGCTTCGAGGGGCGCCGTCCGGCTTGATCGGCCTGATCATCAACGACTTGCGAAATCCGTTCTTTACCGAGTTTGCGGCCAGCGCTCAGATGGAATTTGCCCGGAAAGGATATTCAACGGTGATTGCGAACACCGATGAGGATCCGGAAATTCAGGCGCAGGTGATAGATTCGATGATTGAACATGGGGTCTCGGCGTTTGTCATTTCCCCCACGTACGAGGAAGACTCTTGTGCGTTCGACCGGATCCAGCGTGCCGGCATCCCGACCATGCAGGTCTTGCGACAAATTGATCTGCGAACCGATTTGTTTCCCTTCGCATCGCACGACTACACAGCTGGCGGCGTCTTGGCCACAGAGCATCTCCTGAACTTGGGCTCTGAAAGGATTGCATTTGTCGGCGGTATCAAGGACCGGCCGATTACGATGGAGCGAATGAGCGGTTACTATCAGGTCATGGTCTCCCGCGGATTGCCTGTCACGGCCTTTTACGAAAGACCCTCCAGGACCTATGGCCGGGAGATTGCACGGCGCATTGCCGCCGACCACTCACGAATTGATGCGGTGATCTGCTTCAGTGACCTGGTCGCGCTCGGTATGTTGTCGGGGTTTGCGGAAGCGGGTGTCCGTGTGGGCGAAGACGTTCGCTTGATAGGCTTTGATGATATTGAGGAAAGTTCCTTATCCTTTCCCCGCTTGAGTTCTGTCCGCTGCGATACCCAGGCGTTTGGCACAAAGGCGGCGGAAGCCATGCTTTCTTGGGTAGTCGAGGGCAAGCGGCCGCCGGATACCCAGCGCTTTGGTGTTGAGTTGATAACACGCCAGTCGAGCCTGGGGCTAAACGCTTGATGTCACCTACAGACCCAAAGAGACTCTCTGACAAGGCGCCTTTTTTGCAGGACCTGATAGCGGGTGCCGAAGCACTGATATTCGATTTCGACGGCACCTTGGTCGCGAGCCCGGAGCTTTATGCCGCAGGTTGGCGGCAGGCCTTTTCAAAAGCCGGATATTCCTTGGAGCCGGGCTGGTATCATCGGCGCGCCGGGCTGTCAGAGCAGGTACTGCTGGATGAATTCTCGCAGCAATTCGGGGCGGCTTTTAATCGCCGCCAAGTGACCGACGACATGCGGCAGGGCGTGATTGACCGGCTTCATATGTTGCGGGAAATCAGTCAGGTGGCCGCCATCGCACGGCAGAATGCCGGCGCAAAACCAATGGCCGTGGCCTCCAGCGGACCGCAGGCAATCGTTGTTCCGTCCCTGAGAACGGTGAACTTGCTATCCTGTTTTGATGCGATCGTCACGATAGAAGACGTCGCGCAGGCGAAACCGGCACCAGACCTTTTTTTGAAAGCAGCGTACGTTTTGGGAGTGGAGCCCGAAAACTGTCTTGTTTTTGAAGACAGTCCTCAGGGCATTCTCGCTGCCGAGAACGCCGGAATGCGGTGTCTTGATATCAGCCAGTTGGTATGATTGTTGTCAGAAAATGCTGAGCTGCTCTGCTCCTCAAAAACGCACTGTTTCAAACAGGAGTTTTCCGCGTCAGGCTCCCGGTTGGTTTAAATAGCGAGCCCGGTGTGGCGTTATGATATTCGGGCAAGCTATTCGGTCTTAGCTTAAACAAATGGACGACCAAATCGTCATACTTACAAAAAGTCTATGTACACAGTCACGCAGCATAGACCGATGAACAAGTTTTTCCGGAGCGCTTATAGATACACCCGCGCGGCACACCTACGGTCAGCGCATTTATCAAAAACGTATCAGCTTAAATTTGGCGCACCCGAGAGGATTCGAACCTCTGGCCTCTGCCTTCGGAGGGCAGCGCTCTATCCAAAACGCCTTATCAGGCTAGATACAAAAAACTGAATGAATTCAGCTGCTTTTAGCAGTCTATGATTTTTTGCATCGCTTCGCAACGGGGTTAAAACAGCAGAAAAAGTGTGACCGTTGTGACCATAGTGTGACCAGAACAGAGATGATCGCTGGAATGGACAGCCAACAGCCGTGCTTGAATCACAGAGTTTCTTCTGTTCATTTATAGAAGGGCGGGGGATGATGCATACCGGGGGTACGGGTGACTGTGTATGACCCCTACACATTTTTTCTGCTAAGACACTGTCCATTCCACAAATTAAAATTAGGAAACTGGTTCGCTCAATTTATCTAACACCTCAAGCAGTAGTCGATGATCTCATTGAAGCTTACCTCTTCGGCCGACAGTTTGGCTTCAAGACTGTTTAAACAGGTGATGCTGGGTTGCCCGTTGGCTGCAGCAATTGAAATAGAATAATCGGGGTGGATTGACGCACCAATTCTGGTGAGCTCACGACCAGCTTGATCTAAAATATCATCTCTCAGAATGAGTTGGTTTCGCCTGAAGCGGATTAGTCTGTGACAATCAAAGAAATCTGATCTCTCAGGTGATCCGCGATCTCGACCGTTCCATCCCGTATCTCTCGTAGCTCGGAACAAAGCCTTCTCTCTTTGCTGTTCCCAAACACTCATATCGAAAAGCATCGCCCCATCTGCGTGAGCGGAACTTACTTGAGATTGAAGTGTTGCTGTTGACAGATCGTGCTTATCAAGAGCAGCGAGGATTCTGTTTTGCGCTGAAAGCATACGCTCTATTGGTTTCGGAAGAACGAAGCGCATCACCCGGCTTTGGTCGATTATTCGGATTTCTCTGCTTCCGGTTGCCCCATTTGGATTCGAAGGATTTTCAATGTCCTTTGGCACCCACTGCAAGAGCGCTCCGAAGGCAGTTATCATTCCTGTTGACGGGAAAAAGACAAGGCGTATTGGAGACCCTTCGCCGTCGTCTTGTACAAAACAGTAAGACGTTCCAAATCGGATCAGGGTTCTAGCAACCGTTTCTACCAGGTCGCGTATTTTGTCATCCAGTTTATGTGCGGTATGTCGGTCGCTTGTGCTGTTCAACAGTCGCTCTGTCAGAGCTGAATCGTTTGATTTGACCTCGAAACATTTGTTGTTTGAACTTTGCCTCAAATTGAATAGCTGAGAGAAATCTTCGTCAAACATCCTGCGATAAAAGCCCGGCTGCTCTCGTTTTTTTCCAACTACTAGCCTGTCGAGTATGCTTGGTTGCGTTTCCCATCTGGTTTGATGGAGTTCCGGACCTCTTCTAATCACCTTCATGTCGAAGTCTCGCCTTCACTCAACCGGCGGACAAGATCCGTGATCTGGAAATCAATCTCAAAGTCAATCGGTCCGATTTGTGGAACAACCCATTTTGCAAAAAACAAATGCGATGCATCACAGGATGATTTGAGGAATTCTCTTACTATTTTGTCGGGGTGCGGAATACCTGTTCCCATGCTTAGGCGGTCTCCATAGCCATCCTGCCTAGCGCGCTGCTCGAAGGAGATCCTCCATGAGGTTCTGATCAGTGCTCGTGGTGCAGCACCAGCCCTGAAACTAAAGGGATTGGAAAGGTGTAGTAATCCGATAAGGTATTTTTCTTTTTCAGAACTGAGCTGTAAGTGGCTTTCAAATTGACTAAGTGCGCTTTCCGTCAGATTCTCGTTTTTGTGGTACGCACCGTAAAGGATGGCAAAACCCAGAACAGATGCTAAGTCATTGATAACTCCAGATATAAGCTGAAGGCGGTACTCATCGTTCACGTTTAGCGAAGGATCAGAAAACTTCGTCGCTGTTGCCAAGGACGCCAGCTTAATAAACATTGGAAGTACATTGTCCAATTTGCTCTGCTTGTTTTGCTCAAGGGCCTTGATACAGGCATCAGAGAGCTCGAAGTAGATCTGTCCAAAGTGGTCCGGGATTTGGTCATCGTGTTTCGATTTAAAGACGTGTTCGACAACGCTTTGGCTACCGAGCATGGAGATCGCTTCTTCACGCGCTAAGGCGAGTTGCTCTAACATAACCTCGATGTTTATTTTCGGCAGCTGGTACGGTGGTTCCGGGTAGGATTGGTAATCATTGTATCGGTTCAAGAGATCAGAGATATCCTCGAACCAACGCTGCAATTTCCAAAGACTATGCAAATTTGCAAGAATGACCTGTGTCGCGGCCAGCGGTAGTCTCATTTTGGTCAACTTGCTTGCAAATTCTGGTACGTCATCCGCACAAAAGTTGACTATCTGTGGCAGCACTTGATCATAGTGGAGAAGTAGCTTTCTAACTGCCAATTGTTGCACGTATTTCGGCTTGGATAATCGCCTTCCCTCTATCTCTTCTTCAAAGCGAATTTGTTTGGCAATGAATGCGAATTCCATCTGAATAAATGGAGGTAATTGTTGAAGTGATTTTTCGCTCCAATCATCCGTTGTGAAAAAAAGAGCCAACTGTTTTTCGAAAGTTAGCATTTGTTTTAGTGTCTCCAGACATAAGTAGCTGCCCTGGGCAGTCCACGTGTCTGATACATATAAGACGCTGTTAGACGTCGTTTCATCGGCAGCGATTTTTGACAGAAATGACTTATCGATGATCTCTTTCTGTTTGTTCAGTTCATCTATGCCAACGCTAAACTGGAAACACTCTGCATACGTTGGTATCCTGTTGGAAAAACGGCCTAATAGTTTATTTGCAAGTTCAAAATTGCCGATTTCAAAAGCAAGTTCGATGTGCCCCATCAGCTGATCGGTCATGTGGCTTTCAAACCACTGGTGATCAGGTTTCTCACTCCTAAGAATCTGTTGACTGCTCGACTCAAGGGCAATCGTGGTCAACGTGTCATCGCTGAAGAGCCATTCCTTATATGAGTGTCGTTTTGGAAACCAATAGCTATCCTGACTAATGTTGTTCTTCCGCTGCAGGTAATGGACTAGCAAGCCGGTATAGTCGTTAGTCAATGCAGTCAGATTGTGTTCCAACCCCTCTCTGTTCTCTCGAACGCGCTTGTCAATGTAAGTGAGTTGTTCAAGAGCCTGCCGTGCTCCTTGCGAGTGGTGATACGATATTGAAGCAGATCTTTTTTGATCAATTGCGCCTCCAATATGACGGGCTATCTTTGGTATCAGCTCGCTTCGAACTAGGTGATTTAAATCGAAAAAATTGAACAGTCTTTGGCCCAACGGGAACAAAGCTAATGCGCTTACCAGTGTAAGAGTTGTGCCCACAGAATATACAAACATACCGGGTTCATAGCCGGAAAACGGCAGAGCAGTTGCTGCTAAGCAAAACATAGCAGACTGTACAATTACTCTAGAATAGACACTTCCAACTTGTTCGTTGGTGAGCATATGGATTATATCCCTGCGAAGCTTTGTGTAGCCTGCGCTTAGAATGATGCCGATCGTAGCGAAGTAGATTGAGAAAATTGCTGTCAGCAACTGCGCATACAATCTGAGTTGCTCAACAAAATATTTTTTGTCGCCAGAGCTAAGTGGCGGAAGCCATTGGTATTTTGACTTGATGTAGGTTTCTGCGGAGGTCAGTGCCCATATCGAAATCGCTACCCAAACCAAGCTTTTTGCGCTTACCCATGCAAACGATCCTAAAATCTGCGCTTTAGCTCGCACTTTGTTTGAAGCGGTGTTCCTCTGATATACAAAGCGCTCGAGAAAAAATTTCAAGCGGGCTATCTTCGAGCGGAGTTTCCAAAACCAAGGCTTCGAAACAATCCAGACTGTCACAATATCTTTCAATGAATGCACCCTAAAACGAAGGAATTGGTTAGCTATACGTCGATTCTCGCGTCGATTGCGATGACTTAGAAAACAATTTAAAATAAACAACAACCTAGGAGGCTTTTAGAACAGCTCACATTGCCAACGGTTGGGGTCTCAATTGGGGTGCAACAAGCGGGATTAAAATGCCCTATCGTTCTTCGCTAGCAACAAAGCAGAGATGGGCGAAGACCCTTGGTCTGTGAACATTCAGTGTTGAGCTCGAGATGATCTGAAGAGGGGCTGGCGAACAAGACAACATACTTGGTGTTATGGTCGGGCTAAGAAAGAAGGCCAAGTTTGTGGCTCCTGATTGTATACTAGTCGTACGACTTCCCTTTCGCGGCCCACCCTTAGAGCTTTTTGTAGATTCGATACGCTGCTCACGATCGCGTCACTTCGGATCGTGTGTCGCCAGTTTATTGAATCACCTTTTCGGAGCTGCCAATTCAACAGGTGTGTGAGAGCCGTATGGCCAAAGACAATTTCTTCATCATCCGCTACGACAAAATGTATTTCAATGTGCGTCTCACTGTGAGTTTGCTGCTCTGAGAGGTCCCAAGTGGTAAAGAGAGCAGAGACTTCAGGTTCTAGTTCGTCTACCGGCTGCCCTCCTGTTTTCATAAAACCGACTTCTTCAATGAAAAGCTGCCACTCGCTTATTTTACACCCATCTTTAGACTGTCCTTCGGATATTAGTTTTTGTTTTTTGCAACGAAACCGAATCCCGGCTCCCGGTTCCAACGCGTACGCCACATCACCTGCGAGTATGCCGAGAAGGTTTTCTTTAATTGCATCCTGAAAGTTAATGTTAAAGTTGGATTTTGCCTTGCATAGGTGCCGAGCTTCGAAAAGAACCCAAACGCTCTGATACTTCCAGGCAAAGAGTAGCGGCAATTTGAGTAGTTGTGCGTATGCATATAAACGTCTGAGGTAGTCTGGTTTGAACGAGAGTTGTGGCTTCGCTTTCGACTTAACTTCGATTAGTACAGGGCTCGCGTGCTCAAACTGGACCAGTAGGTCGGGCACTTGAAAATGGTCACGAGAACTCCTTGGAGCTTGGTGCTGATCAAGTTTGTGCACTAGGTGGGTTTTGCCCAGCCAGCTACAGATGGCGGTAAACTCGTCTTCCAGTGGTAACCCTTTATCGAGCCGTCTGACCTTATTTGCGATCTCTTCTGGATCCTCATCCCAACCAAGTTCAGAAAGAACCTCCTGGATTAACCTGTCACTGTCGTCAATTTGTGTCATAGGAGGCTCCTAGAAATCGTGACGAAGTAGCTCCTGCAGAGAAGCGATAGTGTTGAAACCATGCTTTTTCAGGACCTCTACGATGTCCTTGCCAACCAAAAAAATGATTGGGTGCTGGTCGGAACGAACTTCCTGATAGGCCTGCTTTGCAATGACTGAGGTCGTGACCAGAACGCCAAACTCACGGTGCCGAATTCGCGAGATCAATCGAGCCACGTCCTTCACTCCTACGGTTGTTGGAGTTTCTCCGTTGATCGGTGGTCTGTAACACTTCGCCTCAAGTGCAAACTCTGCATAGACTGGATCGCTCGCAAGCCCCAGCTGGTATCTGCCAATAGCATCTCGCCCCCCATCGCTTGATTGCTGAGTTATCTGATCGATCAAAACCCGCTGGTCATGCATCTGGAAGACCCTCGCGGCAAAGAACTCGAATAGCCTCGGAGACTTTCGGAAATGCTCGTAGATCGTTGCCAGAATATCCTGGCCATTTTTGTCTGCTGGAGTCTGATCCGCCGTGGATCGGATGTTGGTGGTCGTTGGAGATAGGAGCGGTTTCGTCTTTCCGTAATTGGACCACTGCTGCCAGGCTAATGGGACGTCACCCATTTGGCTTTGCGCCGGAGATGCTAGCCGGTCGATCCATCTACGAGAAATGGTTGCACAGTCCAGTACCGTAAATGTGGCTTGGTAATTCTGAAAGCGCTCTCCACCTGAGGTTCTCCAGACAGCGACCAGATCAGAGTTGGCTGTTAAACCAGGGTAACCAGGAACAGCTAGGCCTTTGAACTGAACAGACCTGCTGCTCCTCTGTGTTGGGAATTTCTGAAAAACGAAGAATGGAGGGGTGGATTGTCGTTCACCACTGTTGCCGTGCAGATTAGCAAAGACCCGTCTGAGAAGCTGGTTGCCACCACGTGTCGTATCATGAAGTTCGTGGCCTGGCGTTTTGTTGTCGCCAAAGTATGAGAATTTTCCTGTGCTTGGATCGAGAATGTCCGGCCAATCTGCATCCGCACCGCTGGTATAAAGAACGACGTATTTCTCTTCGCCTCTCTTTCCAGCAGCCCGAAACCCGCCTTGGTTTCCTACGCCTGGAAGAAGCCTCGAAATAGGGTCGTCTGAAACGTTTCCCTTTGCCTGGCCTTCATAAACGGCATCAACGATGAGATCTGAGGCAGCTAGCTCGTCAAAAGGGATAATTCGGACCATGATGCGCCTCTAAATTATTCTTTATCAAATCAATTATTTAACGCCTCTGAGGGCTGGTTTTCCTGTGAATTGCGTGTTGCCTGTCAAGGTTGAAGAAGGGCTCTCGGTGGCCATTTATTTGATTCCTAGGCCCTATCCAGCGAACCATTCTCGGGTGTGACCCCATTCTTCGCCTTTGTAATTGAGGAAATCAGTACGCCTTTGGATAAACGCCCGGTATTCCGGCTGATGGATCAGATTGCTGTAAACGTCCGAAACATCCGATGCCCCGAACGTATGGTTTACCCAGTCCTCATAGGAAGTGATCTCGTAGTGCCAAATCGGGTCTGTCTTTGTGGTGATGGATCGCCCAATTCGGTTTGTGCAGGCTTCGGACATAACGTTTGCCAGTAGGTTTTCGTTGCCAGACCTCACGATAAAGCTGTCATGAACCGGTAGGGCAAGTTGTCCATGTTCCATCATCCCAAGCATAACAGTCTCGGCAATATCTGAATCAATCCGTTGAATTTCGATACCAATTCCTGAGTTGAAGTGTCTAGCGATTGGGTCATGTTTGGCCCTTAGGGCCTCCTTGAGATCAGCGAAGGTCATTCCCGGTGGAAGCTCGTCTTGCCTCGGAGCCCGCATGCGGTTGTTCTGCGCGTTGATTACCTGCAGGAAAGTCTTTTTCAATAGGTCCCGATACTCAGACGGAACACCTTCGATCTCATAAGAATCCTCCGGTGCATCTAAGCCTTCCATGGCATAAAGGATTGCTGGTTGCATGCTCGAGTAGTCAACTTCTGAGACTGGGTGCCAATTGATCGTTATGTACTTGCGGTAGTCACTTTTTATTTGTTGCCACCACCCTCCATAGAATCGGCCACCATTCTGAAAAGACCCATTGTTGAAGACACGGTACAGGGTTCTTTGTTTTGCTAGATTATAAACGGAACTGAGGCTGGATCTCTCACCAGGTAGATTTTCTTCAGCACGATTGGTGAGTGCCTGAGATAGCTCATTGTCAGGGATGCTAAGGTCAATCCAATGATCCGTAAGGTAGGAGTTTATCGTAACCAAATTGGCTGTCATCTGAGCAAGGTCAGGATGATCCGGAGTAGAGACTAGGTTTCGATTTTCATCCCTCATTCTGATGATAGGCACAGGGGTATTCTTGAATAGATTTAGAAACCCTATTGAATTGATATTGTTGAATAAATTAGTGTTCCCAGTAGTACCCGGAGAAAGACATTCACCGATTGTATCTTCCCTGGTTTCTGGTGTGGAGAGAGCCAGCAGTAAGCTTTTCTGAGCGCGACATCGGGTGACATATCCTCCGGCTGAACCTTCACCGGAGTGATTATAATTTCCCCCACGAAACTCAATGAACCCATTGTCATTCAAAAAATCAAAACATCTCCTAAGAGCTCTCGATCCAACTTTATTCGGATTGTAAGGGGAGACAGAATAAGAACTATTCCTTCGACTAAGGAGGCAATAGGCATCAGGATTCAATCTGTGAACCATTATGAGATTTGATAGGATAAAGGAAAAAGCATTCGAATGATTTCTGATATTTGTCACATTAGCCGTGAGGTTCGCTTCTGTCAGAACTCTCAGTACTAAGCCTTCAATCAAAGGGGAGAAAGCTTCTGAGAGCTGTAGGGATAAATCTGCCCACATGCCAAAGTGTATGTCATTGGCAGTCTCTGCCGTTATCGACTGATTTGCATTAGTCATTGAAATTCCAAGATTATTTATAAGTGTTAAAACAAATTGACGAAGCGATCAGATATTCCGCTGAGATTTATATAGTAGCCTTGCCAGCCTGCTCTTCGAGCTTTGGGACCGAGTGGTTTTCGTGGAACAAACATATCACGGGTTTGTAGATCTGACGGTAGATAGAATGCATTCACCCTTGTTCTGGTTTTATTGGTTTGAACAACGAAAAGAGGGAAAAAGATTCCTGCTTCCATCCGTTCACTTTGTGGTCCCCATGCTGCACCGAGGATTGTCTTTGGCAGGATATGCGGTGTTTCCGTAGTTCGTGATTTCACCTGTGCCAGATAGCCACAAAAGTCACATATGATGTCTGCACATTTGAAGTTTGGAGGAAGTCTTTTTAGTGTTTTGTTTCGTTTGCATGAGGGGCAATCAATTGCGAGCCGAATTTGTTCCTCGCCAAAGGTCCCCAGCTTTTGTTTGTCCGTGGCCACGCTTAACCCTAGCTTTGCTAAATGCTTTTTGGAAATTTCATCTGAATGGAATCAATTCTTGCGTGAGCATATCGCATAAGCATTTTCGTGTCCCTGTGACCCGAGATTGAAGCCACCTCAGGCACCGTCAGCCTCATCTCGAAAAATCTTGAGATTGCCTCATGTCTAAGGTCATGGAAGTGAAGGTCTTCGATGTCCGTTGGCTTCAGCATCCGTTCCCAAGCCATCCGAAGAGCATTTGCCGTGATAGGAAAGACCTTCGTTGTCTTTTTGTTGCTGACTGAAGGGCTGACTTGTCTCCAAATGTCCTGCAACAGCGCAACAGCTGTGGGTGTCAGGGGGATGGTGCGTGAATAGCCATTCTTTGACTCTAGGATGGTTACTGAGCGCCGTTTGAGGTCCACTTGATCCCAGTGTAGCCCAAGAATCTCACCCCGCCTCATGGCCGTTTCTATGGCGAATATGACGATCCATTCAATGTACGGGCTTTGTCGTGTTCTGGCTGCTTCTAGGAGCTTTTCCCGTTCTCCATCTCGAAGGCGGCGCTCTCGTCTATTGTCCCGTGCCTTCAGCCTCAAGCCTTCAACCGGGTTCTCCTTGATCGGTATGCCCCACTCGGTTCTGGCTACATTGAACATGTGACAAATCGGATTGAGCTGACGTTTCAATGTCGCACTGGAAATAGTTTTCAGCCTTCGGTTCCTATATCCAGCAAAGTCAGTCACCGTTAAGCTGCACAGGGTTTTCTGACAGATCGGATCTCTGAGAAAGGCATCCAGGACAATCGTTTCGTCTCGTGATCCTTTCTTGCCGGGAGTGATCTCCGTTTTGTATCGAACAACCAAATCTGCCAACAGATGTTTTTGTTTGGTTTGTGTTGGCAGTAAGTCGCCTCGATCTGCTTGGACCTCCATCAACCTTGACCATTCCTGAGCGTCCCTCAGTTGGTGGAATGTCTTTGAAATAGGTCTGTGACCCTTCCTCCGAATTTGAACCTGATACTTACCTCTGTGCTTCCGAATTGTGGACATGATGAAACCCGCTGTGACCATAGTGTGACCAGCAGCTTGTCCAATCGGAATTTTGTATCTGGGGTCGAGCTAATTTGACAATTAAATCAGCTACTTAAGATGGCGCACCCGAGAGGATTCGAACCTCTGGCCTCTGCCTTCGGAGGGCAGCGCTCTATCCAGCTGAGCTACGGGTGCTTGTCAGGCGCGCGTTTACCGCGCGGCGGATAGAAGGTCCTGATACAAGAGACCGCGAAAAGAGGCAACGGCTTTTTGATAAAAAGCAACAGCTTCATCCCGTGCTCCAAGCCCAAAGCTGTCAGCGTCCCTTTGCGCAGAAAAGCCTGCCCAAGGTGATAGGCTCAAGCGTTTGCTGCGTATGGTAGGGACCATCAACGAGCGACGTGAGACCACATGAGCGCCAAGGCATGCCGCAATCTTATCTTGATCCTCGGAGATCAGCTTTCCGCCGACATCTCAAGTCTGCGTCAGGCGAACCCGGAGGCGGACGTCATTCTCATGGCAGAGGTGATGGCCGAGGCCACTTATGTGCCGCATCACAAGAAGAAAATCGTTTTTCTGTTTTCCGCCATGCGCCACTTCGCGCAGGAGCTGCGGGATGCCGGTTGGACTGTCGAATACGTACAGTTGGATGACACGGACAATTCCGGGTCCTTTGAAGGAGAGGTGCGGCGGGCAGTCAGACGGCTTGCGCCGGAACGTGTCGTGGTCACAGAACCCGGGGAATGGCGCGTTCTTAAGAATATGAGGCAGTGGCAAGACGTTCTGGGGCTGCCGGTTGAGATCAATACAGATAGCCGGTTTTTCTGCGATGCCAGTACCTTTCGCGGCTGGGCGGACGGTCGCAAGCAGCTGCGCATGGAGAATTTCTATCGCGAGATGCGCAAGTCAACCGGGCTGCTGATGGATGGGGACAAACCCGTCGGAGGCAAGTGGAATTATGATGCGGAAAACAGAAAACCCGCCAAGCAAGAACTCTTCATGCCGGCGCCTCTGCGGTTTGAGCCGGATGCGATAACCCAAGAGGTCTTAGATCTGGTCGAATATCGGTTTGAGAACCACAACGGCCATCTGGAACCTTTCTGGTTTGCAGTTACCCGCGCACAGGCCGAAGAGGCGTTTGAACATTTTCTAAAGGTAGCCCTTGAGAACTTTGGGACTTACCAGGACGCCATGTTACTGGGCGAAAAGTTTCTGTATCACGCAGTCATCTCGGCCTACCTGAATGCCGGACTTCTCAGCCCGAAAACTGTCTGCGGGAAAGTCCAGGAGGCGTATTATGCTGGCAAATGCCCTTTGAATGCAGCTGAAGGCTTCATTCGCCAAATCCTTGGGTGGCGTGAGTATGTTCGCGGTATCTATTGGCTGAAGATGCCGGGCTATGCGCGCGAAAACGCGTTGAAAGGAAAGCGTCCATTACCAGCATTTTATTGGACAGGAGAAACGTCCATGAAATGTGTTCAAGAGGCGGTCGGGCAGACCCTGGAAGAAGCATATGCCCATCATATTCAAAGGCTGATGGTGACTGGCAATTTCGCGCTTCTGGCAGGTGTTGATCCAGTCGAGGTCCACGAATGGTATCTGGCCGTTTACGCAGACGCATATGAGTGGGTCGAACTGCCAAACACGCTCGGCATGAGCCAGTTTGCAGACGGCGGATTGCTCGCCTCAAAGCCCTATATTTCCAGCGGCAATTACATAAACAAGATGTCGAATTATTGCGAAACCTGCGACTACAATGTGCGGAAAAAGACCGGGGAAGGGGCGTGTCCGTTCAACGCGCTTTACTGGGACTTCCTTGATCGGCACGCAGACGAGCTGGGAACCAACCCGCGGCTTGTCCAGCCTTATGCGACCTGGCGGCGGATGTCGGATGAGACGAAGCAGGAATACTTGGGCAGTGCGAAGGCTTTTCTTGAAAAGCTTGATGCTGGCGAAATTGTGTAATCAGTAAAAATAGCATGGTGAATATTTATTAATCACCTTTGTGTCGTGCAGGGAGTATTTGACGCCTATCTTCCGGGACCAAAAAAAACGCGCAGCCATTAAAGACTGCGCGAAAAAAGTTACTGTGCACGTGGCCCCATCGACCACGGGCGCAACTCTAGCGGCATACTGGGGTATTGTCATTACCGTAAAATATTTTATTTTTTGATTTACCGAGATGCGACTGATCGTTATTCATTCTTGATTGTGATGGATGGCGCGTGAATATCTAAAATAGATATTTATTTTAGAGACTTATGGCTTGCGAAAAACGTGAATGGAACGTCATTAGAATGGCCAGTCTGCGTCTTATTCGCGTTTCTATTGGCAGTTATTCGGAGTGTTTTTTCCAGCTAAAGGTGTAGCGCTGGTCACTTTCACGTTTGCAATCCCCTGTTGTACGAAACCGAGCTTTTGAGCGGCCGCCTGCGTCACGTCGATGATCCGGCTTTTTACAAAAGGGCCCCGGTCGTTGATGCGAACCACAACCGATTTGCCGTTTTTCAGATTGGTGACCGTTGCGAGCGTGCCGAAAGGCAGGCTTGGATGCGCAGCTGCCAGCTTGTTTGGGTCCGCCTGCTCTCCGTTGGCGGTGGTTCCCCGCAGATTGTACCAAGAGGCCTTGCCGCATTGAACAAACGCTTCCTCTGCCTTTGCCGGAGCAGCCCAAGCGATACTGCTGAGGACTAGCGTTGCAAAAACGGAATTCCGCACTTTGAGCGAGGTTGGTTTTGGCATGAACTGATCCCGTACTATCAACAGGCGGATCTGTGCCGCCGCGTTTCGACATGAGCGGCCCTCTTAACGCTAAGGCATGATGAAACTGTGGCAAATACTACATCGGCACTCAATTGAGTAAAATTTTAATAAAAATATATATCAAAATAGTAAAATCAAATTAACTATATTAATACGAAGTCCTGTGGGTAACGAAAGTGCGAGAAAATCCCCCGGATACTTATGCTAGGTAAGGCTATCGAATCTGACGCCTTAGTATTTCAGTTTCCGCGTCCTCAGTTGTTTGTTTGAGAGGGATGATCTGGTGCAGATCAGACAAGGATTAATGCGTGCTTCGAACATGGAGGTCACGGCCTCAGAGAAGCTCGACGAGACGACGCTTTACGCTGATCTACTGGAAGTGATGCCGGTCCCTGCCGCTTATGTCGGCTTGGATGGTCATATAATTCTACAAAATAGCCAGTTGCTGGACCTTTGCGAGACCGCGGCAGATCCAGGTCCTTATCAGTATTTAACTGATATGATGACAACTGATGGATGGGGCCGGGTTCAAGTCGCGCTGTCCACCTCTTTGAGTGGAGTGCCGATCCAGTCCAACGGCACACTGGAATTTCGCTGCGGAACCGTGCTCTGCCGCAAGATCCTCTGCACATCTTTCGTCTCTTTCGTAAACAACCAACCGGCAGTGCTCATTCAATTCGAGCAGGACATCGCGGATGAGCGTGAAAAGCCAGACAATCTGAAAGCTGTGAAGGCTTCATTGGCGGGTTTGGAGGCGCAGGGTTCTCTCCCCAATGGCGTTGCATTGAAGCATTTCCCAGACGAGGTGCTGATCTTTGATGCCGTGGATCCAGCTGAGGTGCGTGCTGCGCGGATACTGGAGACAATTGGTGGCAGCTATAACGCAGAAGACCTTGCCGCTCAGCTGAGCGAGTGTTCGGTTGACGTCGTTCAGACGCTCTACATTCCGCAAAACGGGCCCATGCCGGGTACCGATGCGGACAGAAAGATGTGCGAAATCAGGCTGGTTCCTCTGCCAGCCGATGTCGGCGGTGATGATGCCGGCATGATGGCAATCATTCGCAGGAATGTGGATTGCCCCCATGAAATCGCTGAGAACCGCAGGCTGGCCTATCAGGATCCGCTTACAAGTCTGGCAAACCGGCGGGCGTTTACAAGGGCGCTGGATACCGAGCTACAACGACTGGCGCGTGATGAAAGCAGCGGCTTGGCTGTGTTCTACATCGATCTTGATGAATTTAAGAAGGTCAACGATCTCGGCGGGCATGACGCCGGTGACGATATGCTGCAAAGGGTTGCGTCAAGTCTGGCTCTAACCCTGGGCGAGTTCGGCACGGCTGCCCGAATTGGTGGAGACGAATTCGCCGGCATGCTCCCTGCGGTCAATAAAGAGGCCGCGATGGCCGTTGCCGGGGAAATACTGGACGCTTTTGCAAGGATCCGGCTTGAGGTGTCTGATCGGGTTTTCACAATCGGTGGATCGGTCGGCGTAGCGTATGCAGCGGATTGGTTTGCGGTTGAAGGTTGTGATGGTGCCGCGCTTCTTGGATTGGCGGACCGGGCGTGTCTGCGCGGCAAGCGTTTCGGGGGGCATTCGGTCCAGGTACACACGGTGCGGCCGCAAGACTGGCCTTCGGTTGGACAAGGCGTCGGCGTTTTGCCGGAGCCAGGCAGTTTTCAGGCCGGCGAACTGGCACTCTATTCCATGCCGATTATCTGCTTGAGCCGGAACAAGAAGTGCGGCGCCGAGATATTATTGCGTCTTCAGGGTGATCGGTCGCAAGGCTTGTCATCAAAGGCCTGGATCAGCGCGGCGGAACGGTCGGGCTTTATTGCCCAGGTCGACAGTTGGACCTTGGACAAGGTTTTGGACGCAGCAGAGCGCTCCGTAAACCGCACCACGCTGACGATGAATGTGTCGGCTGATTCAGCACGGGATGCGGGGTTCCGGGACAGCTTGTATCAACGGCTTTCGGTCAACCCGCTGCTCGCCTCCCGCCTGTGCCTTGAGATCGCGGAGAAGGATTTTCTGCGCGAACCGGCGGATATCTCCTACTTCATCAAGTTTGTATCCGATCTGGGGTGTCAGACCGCGATTGATGATTTTGCCGGTCACTGGCCGGTGCTGTCCCGGTTAACGGGATTGCGGGTCGACTGGGTCAAACTGGCGGCAGGGGTCGCGCAAGAGGCGCTGGACGATTCGGCAAAAGCGGGCCTGCTAAAGGCTTTGGTCGGTGCGGCCCGGGAACTCGGGCTGAAGACAATTGCAAAGCACGTCGAGACCAAAGCTGAAGCAGACTTGCTGCGCATGTTGGATATCGAAGCGGCTCAGGGTTTTTACTTTGGCCGTCCGGAGCTGTGGCCGGAAGCCGGTTAACGATTGCGATGAGAATACGTAAAAAAAGCGGCCTGGGCCGCTTTTTTGATGTCCGAAGTGTAGATCAGATGTCCAGGTTGGCAACGGCCAGCGCGTTGTCCTGGATGAACTCCCTGCGCGGGTCGACCTCATCGCCCATCAGCTTGGTGAAGATATCGTCAGCATCGTCTGCCTCACGCACCTTGACCTGCAGGAGCGAACGTACATTCGGGTCCAGCGTTGTTTCCCAGAGCTGATCCGGGTTCATCTCTCCAAGACCCTTGTACCGCTGCAGAGAAATGCCTTTTTGCCCGAAGGCAAAAACGTGCTGCAGGAGCGCGCGGGGCCCCCGGATCTCTGTCGGAACATCCTTGCGCTGCAAGACTGCGGCCTTGCCATACACCTCGTTGAGATGGTCGGCATGGGCTGCAAGCCGGCGGGCATCCGCCGAGCCCAGCAAAGCTGCATCAATCGTCGCAACTTCCTGAACGCCCCGGACGGTGCGGGTGAACACCAGGCTGCCATCGTCGCGGGCTTCTCCGGTCCAGCCGCGCTCAAACTCATCGGCAAGGATGTCCATCCGACGGGCGATGTAGGCTGCAGCTTCTTCAGCCTTGCCTTGATCTTCCAGAATTTCGGTGTTGAGAGCGCCCGCAATAGCGGCCTGTTCGACCACATCACGGTTGTAGCGTGAGTGCAGGCCATCAAAGATGTCAGAGATGGCCCGTGCGGTCTCAACGACCTGCCGCAAATCCTGACCAGTGCGAACCTCGCCGTTTGCAAGCTTCAACGAGGTGTCGTCCGATCCTTGCGCAATCAGATAGTTCTCGAGCGCTTCCTGGTCTTTCAGATATTGCTCCGACTGGCCGCGTTTCACCTTATAGAGCGGCGGCTGGGCAATGTAGACATAGCCGTTCTCGATCAGCTCCGGCATCTGACGGAAGAAGAAGGTCAACAGCAGGGTCCGGATGTGCGCGCCGTCCACGTCAGCATCGGTCATGATGATGATCTTGTGATAGCGCAGCTTCTCGATATTGAATTCTTCCTTGCCGATCCCGGTGCCAAGAGCGGTGATCAATGTGCCGATCTCGTTGGACGAGAGCATCTTGTCGAAGCGGGCCCGCTCCACGTTCAAGATTTTTCCGCGCAAAGGCAAAACCGCCTGATTTTCCCGGTGCCGACCCTGTTTGGCCGAGCCGCCCGCGGAATCACCCTCCACCAGGAAGAGCTCAGCCTTGGACGCGTCGCGTTCCTGGCAGTCTGCAAGTTTCCCGGGCAAAGACGCGACATCCAGTGCGCCCTTGCGCCGTGTGAGTTCACGGGCTTTTCGCGCAGCTTCACGGGCAGACGCTGCTTCAACTACCTTGGAGACAATGGTCTTCGCGGGTGCCGGATTTTCTTCCAGCCATTCGCTCAAGGTTTGGGAGATCAGGTTTTCAACGACCGGCCGGACTTCAGATGAAACCAGCTTGTCTTTGGTCTGCGACGAGAACTTCGGATCCGGGACCTTGACCGAAAGGACGCAGGTCAGGCCCTCGCGGCAGTCATCACCGGACAGCGAGACCTTTTCCTTTTTCATCAGGCCGGTCGCTTCGGCGTAGCCGGTGACCTGACGGGTCAAAGCGCCGCGGAAGCCTGCCAAGTGTGTACCGCCATCCCGCTGCGGGATGTTGTTGGTGAAACACAAAACCTGTTCGTGGTAGCTGTCGTTCCACCACATGGCGGCCTCGACCGTGATGCCGTCCTTTTCCGCCCGCACCGCGATCGGTGTTTCGATGAGCGGATGTTTGGCCCTGTCCAGGTAGCGCACAAAGGCTTCCAGGCCGCCTTCGTAAAACAGTTCTTCAACCACATCTTCCACGCCGCGCTTGTCGGTGAGGATAATGCGGGCACCGGAGTTCAAAAAAGCGAGTTCCCGGAGGCGGTGCTCCAAAGTTGCAAAATCAAACTCTGTTTTGGTGAAAGTCTCTGGGGACGGCAGAAAGGTGACTTCCGTGCCTTTTTTTCCATTGGCTGGTCCGACAACTTCAAGCGGGCCCACGGCATCGCCATGGGCAAATGTCATGAAGTGTTCCTGGTCATTCCGCCAGATGCGCAGATCCAGTTTTGTGGACAGCGCGTTCACCACGGAGACGCCCACGCCATGCAAGCCACCGGAGACCTTGTAGGAATTCTGGTCGAACTTACCGCCGGCGTGCAGCTGGGTCATGATGACCTCGGCCGCTGATACGCCCTCTTCAGGGTGAAGGTCGGTCGGAATGCCGCGGCCGTTGTCAGAAACCGTTACCGACCCATCCGGGTTCAATGTCACGGTGACGTGGTCTGCATGTCCTGCCAGGGCTTCATCGATCGCGTTGTCGACAACCTCGTAGACCATGTGGTGCAGGCCGGAACCGTCGTCGGTGTCGCCGATATACATGCCGGGGCGTTTGCGGACCGCGTCCAGACCCTTCAGAACCTTGATGGAATCGGCGCCATACTCGGCACCATTTTCTGCTTCGGGAGTGGCGCCAGGCTCGGGCGTAGACATATCGCTCATGCGAATCATTCACCAATCGGTTTTTGTTTCTTGGCCACGTTATACGGTGTTCCAACCGGCGTTCAACTGCACGCTGGCTGCAGGCCCGTTCAGGGCGGGAATATAGTGGAAAACCATAAGATTCAGGCGGATTTATGGGCTTCGGTTCCGCGGATTAGGCGGGCTTCGTTGTTGCCCACTTCAAACACTTCGGAATGAACCGGCAAAGCATCGAAGAGGGAGGCATCGGTGCCGGTCATGAACACCTGGCCGCCAAGTGCATCAAGGCGTTCAAAAAGTGCTGCGCGGCGGTCCGGATCAAGATGGGCTGCCACTTCATCGAGCAGCAAAACCGGCGTCATTCCGGACACCTTTGCCGTGAGTTCAGCGTGCGCCAAAACAAGCCCAATCAGGAGTGCTTTTTGTTCTCCGGTAGAGGACTGGGCTGCCGGCATGTCCTTGGCGGCATGGCGGACTTTCAGGTCACTCAAATGCGGTCCGGTCAGAGTGCGCCCGGCCGCGCGGTCCCTATGGCGTCCCTGTTCGAGAAGGTACCGGTAATGATCTTCCTGATCAGAAGCGGTCATACCGATCGTCTCGGCTTCGAACGTGCCCTCAAGGGAGAGACTTGCTTGCGGAAAGGTCGTGTTTTCGATGGGTTGCCCGTCAATCATCTGCTTGAGCAGCCCAACGGTTTCCTGACGGGCGAAGGAGACGGCCGTTCCGAGGCTTGCGACTTGAAGTTCGAGGGCGCTCAGGTAAGCGTCCGACCCACCCTGGTCCAGCAGCTTGTTGCGCTGCCGCAGGGCGTTTTCAAAGTCGCTCACACGGCGTCCATGGGCGGGGTCGATCGCAAGGGTGAGGCGGTCGAGAAACCGGCGCCGGTCGGATCCAGGACCTGTAAACAGTCCATCCATTGACGGAACCAGCCAAAGAACCCGCATGTAGTCGAGCAGGCTCTCCGAGGAGCGCATGTCCTGACCATCGATCCGCACCTTGCGCCCGGGAATGCCAGAAGTTGCGCCGGTCCCAAGACTTGTCTCCATATCATCAAGGTGGATCTTGGCAGAGACACTCCAGGTCCCATCGCCGCCAACGCGGGCAATATCCGTCAAAGCCGCCCGGCGCAATCCTCGCCCGGCCGTCAGAAAGGAAATTGCTTCCAGGATATTTGTTTTGCCAGCGCCATTTGCGCCGACAAAGGCCACCATGCCAGCCGACAAGCCGATGCCCATGGTGGCATAATTTCGGAAGCCGGTCAGGGTTAGACGGGTCAGCCGTGCCGACCGGGGTGCAGTCATGACCGGTTTCCGTTGGCGCGATTAGACCCGCATCGGCATCAGAACAAACAAACAGTCGTCGACTGTATTGTCCTGAATGAGGGTCGGGGATCCGGAATCTGCCAGACGGAACAGGGCTGTGTCGCTGCTGAGCTGGTTTGCAATGTCGAGCAGGTAGCGAGAGTTAAAGCCGATTTCCAACGGATCTGAGTCGTACTCCACGGCCAGCTCTTCCGTTGCGCTGCCAGAATCCGGGTTGTTGACGGTTAAAACCATACGTCCATCGCCAAGTGCCAACTTCACAGCACGTCCGCGCTCGGATGAGATTGTTGAGACGCGATCAACCGCTTCTTTGAATTCATCGCGGTCAACGCGCATTTCCTTGTCATTCCCTTGCGGGATCACACGGCCATAATCCGGGAAGGTGCCGTCGATGAGTTTCGATGTCAGAACAACCGTATCTGTTGTGATGCGGATCTTGGTGTCCGACAACTCAATTTGTACGTCCGCTTCCGGATTTTCCAAGAGCTTCTGGATTTCGCCGACTGTCTTGCGCGGCACAATAATGCCTGGCATGCCGGAGGAGCCGGAGGGTGCGGCGACCTCTGCCTGCGCCAGACGGTGGCCGTCGGTGGCAACAGCTCGGAATTGCTGGCCGTTGGCAGCGTCGACAGTGTGCAGATAGATCCCGTTCAGATAGTACCGGGTTTCCTCGGTGGAAATCGCAAACTGCGTGGTATCGATCAGTTTGCGGATGTCCGACGCGCTCAATGTGAAGCCGTGGCTGAAATCACCAGCGGTCAGATCCGGGAAATCGGTTTCCGGCAGCATCTGCAGGGTGAATTTCGAACGGCCGGCGCGGATTTCCAGTGTGGTGTCGTCTCCGGTTGTTTCCAGAACAACCTGGGACCCTTCCGGCAGTTTTCTGACAATGTCATAGAACATGTGCGCAGGAACTGTCGTGGCACCTGGCATTTCGATCATGGCCGGCACGGTTTCGACAATTTCAAGGTCCAGGTCAGTGGCCTTCAGGTTCAAGGCCCCACCATCGGCGCGCAGCAAAACGTTGGACAGGATCGGGATAGTATTCCGGCGTTCGACCACCCGGTGCACATGGGTCAAGGACTTGAGGAGGTCGGTCCGCTCGAGGGTCGCTTTCATACGCTGCATCCGTACTCGTGAAACACCAGACAGAACGTCCGGTCGACTGAATTCTTATGGGCTCCGGTGAGGGAGCGGGGGAAAGACACTGCCCTCAACCGGCTCCAAAAGCAAGGGGGCGCTCGCTTGGAACGCCCCCCTTTTTTGGCTGAAAAGACAGTCTATTCGTCTTAGGCGTCCAGCATGCGCTTCAGGAGTTCAATCTCCTGCGCGAGCGCATAGTCGGCACGGGCCATTTCTTCAATCTTGCGTACCGCGTGCAAAACTGTCGTGTGATCCCGATTTCCAAAACGACGGCCGATTTCCGGCAGCGAGCGCGGTGTCATGACCTTTGCCAGGTACATCGCGATCTGACGCGGGCGTACGATGGTACGCGTGCGGCGCGCCGACAGCAAATCTGCCTTGGTCACATTGTAGTGCTTGGAGACCACGCGCTGAATGTCTTCGATCTTTACCCGGCGCGGTTCGCTGGAGCGAACCAGGTCGCGCAAGGTCATCTCCGCCATTTCTTGCGTGATCGGCTGGTTGGTCAGCTGATTGTGCGCGATCAGACGGTTCAATGCGCCTTCAAGATCACGGCCAGATGAGGCGACATGCCGCGCAATGTAGTCGAGCACGGAGTCCGGCACATCAAATTGCGGGTAGGATTTGTGGGCCGCTTCAACGCGGGAAACCAGGATGTTCCGGCGCAGAGCGAAATCCGGTTCCTGGATGCCAACAACGAGGCCGCCGGACAGTCGTGACCGGACGCGGTCGTCCAGCGTGTCGAGATCAGATGGAGCCCGATCCGCAGCAACAATCACCTGACGAGCGCCGTCGATCAAGGCGTTGAGTGTGTGGCAGAATTCCTGCTGAACCTGCTTGCCATGAAGGAACTGCATGTCATCGATCAGGAGGAGATCAATGGTGCGCAGGTTGTCTTTAAAGGCAAGGGCGGACTGCGATTTCAGCGCTGCGACGAACTTGTACATGAAGTGCTCTGCCGTTAGGTAGAGCACTTTACGTCCGCTGTTGCGCACTTTCGCTGCAACGGCCTGCATCAGATGGGTTTTGCCCAGTCCCACGGACGCATGCAGGTAGAGCGGGTTGAACGTTACCGCTCCGCCAGCCGCGACTTGACGAGCAGCGGCCAGAGCAAGGTTGTTGGAATCGCCCTCAACGAACGTCTCGAAAGTATATTTCGGATCAAGCGCTGCGCCCTGCAATACATCACGGGCGCTGTCAGATGCGCTGTCACCCCGGCCAACGGCGGCTGTTGCCGCTTGCGCGCGGGTCACATGCGTCGCATCGCCAATGGTTTCCGAGCGTGTGTCGATGGCTGCGTTCTGCACACCAGCTGCCCCTGCCGGCAGGCTCGGCTGAACAGCCGTCACCTGACGTGGCCGAATGGCGCCACGAACAGTCAATTCGATCCGATGGACGTTGTCGCATTCGCGCTGCCAAAGCCCCATCAGACGTTCATTGTAGTTATTTTGGATCCACTGCTTGAGGAACCGGGTTGGAACGGACAACCGCACAGTGCCGTCCTGATGTTCCTCCAGATCAACCCGGGCGAACCAGCTGGTGAACACGTCGTCCCCCAGTTCCGCACGGAGTTGCTTTTTGACCCGCGTCCATTGTTCGGAGCCGCCTGCCTCCTGAACCTGCATGTTATCTGCCTCCTGTACTGGGAAGAACAGTCCGCCACAGCCGTTCTTCGTTCTAACGCCTTGCCGCTTTAGCAGCTTATGTGCCCCGTTTTTGGGGCGATTTTATTACAATCCGGGCACAGCCCGGTTATCTCCCCTGATCGCCAGGGGAATTTCTTAACCCTGTACCCAAGGCAATCCGGCGGCCTTCCAACCAGATTGCGTCCCGCGGTGGGCATGTGCATCAAGCCCGCCTTCGAAACCTTCAGATACATTGTAGCAATTTGTGTAGCCGGCTTGGGTCATTGCCTGGGCAGCCGCTTGACTGCGCGCGCCGGAGCGGCACAGAAAATAGATTGGCGTCTCCGGGTCAAGTTCTTTTTTGCTCAGGCGGTCAGAAAGGTCCTGAACGAACTCCAAATTAGGGCCGCTGGGTGGGAAGCTCTGCCATTCGACAAAAACCGTTTCCTTGCCCAATGCGCGCAGGTCCGGCACACCAACAAACGTCCACTCAGCTTGCGTGCGCACATCGACAAGGACAGCTTTCGGATCCTCGGATAGAGCCGTGAATGCTGCTTGAACGTCGATATTTCCCGCATACCCCATTTCGCTAAACACAATGTCCCCTTTCAAAGGCCATTTGGCCATTGAATTATAGTTTAATCAGTAGAATGAGAGCTAAATTAGGTTCAGAGCGTACCTAAAAATGACGTGTACTGAATACAGTAATGTATTCATTTTCAGCCCGACTGGGTAAGTGCTTAGCGATGTGGAATTTTGACTTTTTCATTGTTAGATCCAAGCACTGTTTTTCGTGTCGCGCCGGTCTTTTCTCTGCCAGCACTGAGACAATATACAGCCAGCCCTTTTGGTTCAACAGCCGTTGCGAAGGAATATCGGTTCCGGCCCCGTGTGAACCCAAAATGCAACATTGGGGGTGATCTGTGGGTGAGGCTGCAAACGCTTTTCACTGCAATAACTTTTTGCCATTTTCGCCCCCAGATAAGGCGGGTTTGGACTTTTTTAAAAAAAATTTCGGAACTGATACCTTGACTCGTATCGAATCCGGTTTGAACTGGTTTTGAATAGCCTACATATCTCTAAGACACTGAAAAATATTGGTATTCGTTGCTATAGAGAAGTTAAGCATTTTTTACAATCTCTCCGAGTGCCAAGGCTGATTTTGGCAATCCACAAAATTGCGCGGCTAAAAAAACCCGGCGCGATGGCCGGGTTTTTTTCATTGTCCAATTTTGGACGAATTTATGCGCTCAGAGCCTTGATCCGAGCATTAAGGCGGGAAACCTTCCGCGACGCCGTATTGGCGTGCATGGTGCCTTTGGAGGCAGCGCGCATGATTTCCGGCTGTGCTGCTTTGAAGGCATCGTTTGCGGCAGCCTGGTCGCCAGAAGCGATTGCTTCTTCAACCTTGCGCAGATAGGTGCGCACCCGGCTCCGACGAGCTTTGTTCGTGGCCGTCCGGCGGGCAATCTTGCGGGCCGCCTTCTTGGCCGATGGTGTGTTGGCCATGGGCTCAATCCTGATCGGTATATTGGGACTTTTGTCCGGTGACGATCGGGACTTGAGCGCATGAGCGATAGAACCCGATCAAAAAACAACGGCGGCAGAAATCCGCCACCGATTGGGCGCTGCTTATAATCCTGACTTGGGCCGCCGTCAACGGCTTTGTCGCTGGTGAACCAAGATTATTTGTTGTTGAACTGCGGCGAGCGTTTCTCAGTGAAGGCCGACATACCTTCTTTCTGGTCTTCCAGGGCAAACATGGCTTGAAAAACACGGCGTTCGAAGCGAACCCCTTCGGACAGAGTTGTTTCATAAGACCGGTCGACACTCTCTTTTGCCATCATAACTACCGGCAACGAGAAGTCTGCGATCTTTTCTGCGGCTTTCAAAGCTTCTTCTAGGAGGTCATTGGCTGGCACAATGCGGCTGACAAGGCCGCTGCGCTCGGCTTCTTCCGCATCCATCATCCGCCCGGTCAGCACCATATCCATGGCTTTAGACTTACCGACAAACCGGGTAAGACGCTGGGTGCCGCCTGCGCCCGGGATAACGCCTAGGGTGATTTCCGGCTGGCCAAACTTTGCTGTGTCAGCCGCGATGATGAAATCGCAGAGCATAGCAAGCTCGCAGCCCCCGCCGAGGGCGTAGCCAGCAACTGCGGCGATGATTGGCTTGCGGTTCTGTGACACCCGGTCAAACGGGGTGATCAGGTCGGTCTGATAAGCGGTCGAGAAGGTGTGCGGCTGCATTTCCTTGATATCGGCGCCAGCTGCAAATGCCTTCTCCGATCCCGTGATCACCACACAGCCGATTTTCTCATCTGCGTCGTATGTATCCAGCGCGGAGCCGAGCTCTGCGATCAACTCTGAATTGAGTGCATTCAGTGCTTTTGGCCGATCGAGAGTGATCAACCCAACCTTGCCGCGTTTTTCAACCCGGATGTTCTTGTATCCCATCGTGTCTGCTCCCCGTGGCAGGATATCTCGATTGCGTGCGCCATGGGTAGCCGACCGGGCCTGTGTCTGGCAAGGCATCGCTGCCGTTTCAGATGGAGTTCTATCTTTGGCAAATAGGGCAATAGAATGTTGACCTGTTCGACTGGACGATACGGCGAACAGTCCCGGTGCAGTTGGGTGTCCGGCAATGCGCACCCTCTTGGTCATAGACGGCAAAAGAGTGCTGGAAGTATCCGAGCGTGCCGTCCGCTTGTGTGTGGTCCCGCAAAGAAGACCCTCCAGCTAAGATGGCATCTTCAAGCGTTTGGCGGATGTTTTGGGCAAGGATGCCTGCTTTCTTCGTCGGCATGCCTGCCTTTGTTACCAGCGTGCTCGCCATTCGTTTGGGACTGAGCCCGCTACGCCAGAGCGCCTCACATACATATATGTTCCCAAGGCCGGCGATCAGCTTCTGGTTCAGGAGCGCGGCCTTCAACGGGGATTTACGGCCTGCAAAAAGACGCGCCAGGACCTCACCGCTCAGTGCATTCCCGAGTGGCTCCAGCCCAAGTTCCCGAAAATATGGATGCGCGGACAGGTCTGTGCGTGGAACAAGGCCCATGAAGCCAAAGCGGCGCGGGTCATTGTAGATGATGCGCGCGCTGCCGTCGTTCGGAAGGCTTAAATGGAAGACAACATGGTCATGTTTCGGATCCTTGTTCCGCTCGTGCGCAAACGCCCCGGGTGTTGACTGATCAATGTCGTTTTCGATGCGGAATGACCCCGACATGCCCAAATGCATGATCAAGACATCACCGCTATCCGTGTCCGCCAGCAGATACTTGGACCTTCGGGACAGGGCTGTGACAGTCCGGCCGGTCAGTCTCTCCACGAAATCGTCGGGAAATGGAAACCGCAAGTCCGGCCGGTTCTGATCGACCTTGGTCAGGAGTGCTCCTTCGAATGTCGGCGCCAATCCACGTTTGACCGTTTCCACTTCGGGCAATTCAGGCATTTATTCTCTGGTCTCCGGTAAGGCAGCGCGATATAGGCCTGCGGCATATGGTGTTTTCGTGGCCGGCAAACATAGCGCTCTGAAGGCGCTTGTACTATGGTCCGGCCAAATTTTGGAAATGAATGACGCTTGGAGCCGCGCAGATGACGCAACAGGCTAATAGCCAGACCCGCACACCGGAAGATATGCCGACCAGTTTCGGCTTTACAAAGGTCGGCGCGGGGCAAAAGCAGGCCCTTGTAGACGACGTCTTCCACAAGGTCGCATCCCGCTATGACCTGATGAATGATCTGATGTCCGGCGGTCTGCACCGGGTTTGGAAGGACGCCATGGTCTCCTATCTGGCCCCGCCAAAGTCCAGTGCATCCGGCTGGCGTCTTCTGGACGTCGCGGGTGGCACAGGTGACATCTCGACCCGGGTGGTTGAGAAGTCTCACCGGTCTGCGAAGGCCGTTGTCTGCGACATCAACAATTCCATGCTCAATGTTGGCCGTGACCGGGCCGAAAAAGCAGGTCTCTCCGATCTGATCACGTTCTCGCAGGGCAACGCTGAAGACCTGCCCTTCCCGGACAAAAGTTTCGATGCCTATACGATCGCTTTCGGTATCCGGAATGTGCCGGACATTCCCAAGGCACTGCGTGAAGCGCATCGGGTCTTGAAGCGTGGTGGCCGCTTCATGTGTCTTGAGTTCTCGGAGGTCGACGTTCCCGGACTGGATAAGGTCTACGACGCGTTTTCCTTCAATGCGATCCCGGCCATGGGAAAATGGGTGACCGGCGACGGTGAACCGTATCAGTATTTGGTGGAATCGATCCGAAAGTTTCCGAGCCAGGAACGCTTTGCCGAAATGATCCGTGAGGCCGGTTTTGCGCGGGTCACATATCGCAACTATTCCGGCGGGATCGCCGCATTGCATTCTGGTTGGAAACTCTGATCCATGGCATTTGCGGTGATGCCTTTCTTCCGCCTTGTGCGGGCTGGTTACGTCATGGCACGCGAAGGCGTGTTCGGTCTTGCGCATTTGCCCGACCTGCCGGCGGGGCCTCGGCTTGCGATCGGTATGGCGCGGCTGCTGGAGCGCCGGGCGGTCAAAGACAAAAGTGCAGAACTGCGTCTTTCAGATGCAATGAACCGTCTCGGCCCATCCTATGTGAAACTTGGTCAGTTTCTGGCAACACGCGAAGATGTTGTTGGCAAAGAGGCAGCAAAGGATCTCGCGGCGCTTCAGGACCAGCTGGCCCCGTTTGATCACAAGGAAGCGCGGGCAGCGGTCGCCGAACAACTGGACCAGCCGATTGAAGATGTCTTCGTGGAGTTTGGCGAGGCAGTCGCTGCAGCCTCGATCGCACAAGTCCATCCCGCGATCGTTCGCGATAAAGACGGTACCGAGCGCAAGGTTGCGGTGAAGGTTCTCCGGCCCGGTGTGCAACGCCGGTTCCAGCGTGATCTTGAAAGCTACTATCTGGTCGCCCGGTTGGTTGAGCGCTTTCATGCGCCGTCCCGCAGGCTCCGGCCGGTTGCTGTTGTTGACACTCTTGCGCAATCCGTCGCGATGGAAATGGATTTCCGCCTGGAGGCCGCGGGCCTCTCGGAAATGGCGGAGAACACCGTGCAGGATCCAGGGTTCCGCGTGCCGCAAGTCGATTGGATCCGGACTGCCAAGGGCGTCCTAACGATGGAATGGATCGACGGCCGCAAGATGTCGGACGTTGAAGGTCTCACAGAAGATGGGCAGGATCTGGAAGCACTCGGTGCAGCAGTCATCCAAAGTTTCCTGCGCCACACACTGCGGGACGGCTACTTTCATGCAGACATGCACCAGGGCAACCTATTCGTTGAGCCGGATGGCACCTTGGTCGCGGTCGATTTCGGAATTACGGGACGCTTGAGCAAGCGCGAGCGGAGGTTTTTGGCCGAAATCCTGTTTGGGTTCATTACACGTAACTACAAGCGGGTCGCGGAAGTCCACTTTGAAGCAGGCTACGTGCCCGCTGATCAGGATGTCGATCTGTTTGCGCAGGCCATACGGGCGATTGGCGAGCCGATCCATGGTCACGATGCGAGTGAAATCTCTATGGCCCGGTTGCTGACGCAACTGTTTGAAGTGACCGAACTGTTCGAGATGCGCACACAGACACAATTGATCATGTTGCAGAAGACCATGGTCGTTGTGGAAGGGGTTGCCCGTTCTCTCAACCCGCGGCTCGATATGTGGCGGACCGCGGAGCCGGTGGTTGGCACCTGGATTAAGGAGCATCTTGGACCTGTTGGCAAGGTGCGGGATGCGGGGGATGCGCTGTCGGCGCTGGCCCGGATCGCAACGGATATGCCGCTGTTTGCCGACCGGATTGGCCGCATGTCGGAAGAAATTGAAAAGATGACGACACAAGGCCTGCGGTTCAGCGAAGAAACAGCCGAATCCATCGGAAAAGCCGAAGCCCGGCATACGCGGTCTGGCCGCATCGCTCTGTGGGTGATCGCACTTGCGCTGAGCGCGATTGCTGTTGACGCTCTCATTTAAATTCGGTGCGTGTTCATGAGATGAAACACCCGTATTGTTGACGAGGTAGAAAGATCATTCTACCCATGCAGTGTTGTTTTGTTATCTGCATGGAGATCCGATGCCCGATTTACCGAACCGCATGAGTGGCATGGTGCTCACTGCCCATGGGGGGCTTGAGTGTTTGCAATGGCGGGAGGATCTTGTCGTGCCGGTCCCGGAGCCGGGACAGGTCTTGATCAGGGTCAGGGCGGCGGCCGTTAACAACACGGACATCAACACCCGGATCGGCTGGTATTCAAAGAGCGTCCGAGGCGATACTGCTGCGACCGCGTCGGAGGGATCTAGCGGGGCTACGAATACAGATGGTGGCTGGTCGGGAGCGCTGAACTTTCCTTTGGTGCAAGGCGCGGATTGCTGTGGGCAGGTCGTTGCCGTTGGTGAAGGCGTGGATACTGGTCGCATTGGAGAGCGTGTCTTAGTTCGGCCAATGCAGGTGCCCAAGAAACCTGAGCATGCGCATCTCCCGCTGGTGACCTTCGGCTCTGAATTCGACGGTGGGTTTGCTGACTATGCCGTTGCGAATTCTGAAGACGCGCTGGCAGTCTCCTCAAAGCTCAGCGATATGGAACTGGCGTCCTTTCCCTGCGCGTATTCAACAGCGGAAGGAATGATTCAAAAGAGTTCCCTCGGTGCGGAGCGTGTCCTCATTACCGGAGCTTCGGGCGGAGTTGGTTCGGCTGCAATTCAGCTGGCCAAGCGCCGGGGCGCCCATGTCACGGCCGTCACGACCCCGGAAAAGTCCGAAGCCTTGAAAGAGATGGGGGCGGACGAAACCCTTGGCCGCGAGGATGCATTGCCTGAGGGGGCATATGACGTTGTCCTTGACCTTGTTGGAGGGCCGAACTTTCCGAATTTGCTTCAGTGTCTGAGAAATGGTGGCCGGTATGCAGTTGCTGGGGCTATCGCAGGTCCGATTGTTGAGTTGGACTTGCGGACGCTCTATCTCAAAGACTTGGCATTTTTTGGCTGCACCAGACAGGATCCGAAAGTGTTTGAAGACCTGATTGGATATATTGAGCGCGGTGAAATCCGGCCCATGATCTCAAAAACGTTTCCGCTGAAAGACATGGTCGCGGCTCAAGAAGCGTTTTTGTCTAAGAGATATGCTGGAAAGATCGGACTTCTGGTCAGTTGATACTTGTTTCTTGGGCTCCGGCTCACGTCACCCTGTGATACTAAAACCGGTTTGTCACGGTATGGCGCCCAGTAATGTCCTGCCCGCAGCTTCGATGTGAAGCTTCAAAACACGGGTGGCTTTGTCTCGATCTCGCATATGGCACGCGTCCACAATGCCTTGGTGGTCTTTAAGCCATTGAGCGGTCTGGTCTGGCAGGATGCCATATCCTGAAATATGGATGCGGCAGGTTTGGCGAAGCTGGTCGATCATTCCGATCTGGCGGGCTTTTCCGGAAGGCAAATAAAGTGCCTTGTGAAAGGCCCAGTCTCCATCTGACCAGTTTGCGGTTTCGGCATCGATGGATGAATGACGGAAAGCTGCGGAAATCCGCTCCAGGTCTGTGTCCCTGATCTGATCAATCGCTTCCGCAAGACAATTGCATTCCAGAAGAATTCTGATGTCATAGATTTCCCGGATTTCGTCACGTGTCAGCGAGATCACACGGGCTCTGCGGTTTGGGACAAGATCGATCAGGCCGCGGGCGGCCAGAAGCTGAAGGGCGTCCCGGATGGGAATACGGCTCACCTTGAACCGCTTAGCAATCTCCCCTTGTTTCAACTCCGCGCCGGGCTTGAAACGCCCTGCGATGATATCTGCATGCAAGCTGTCAGCGATGTGTTCTGCGGACATCGTTCCCCCGAAAAAGGCCGTCTGATGACTGAGTAAGGCACTTGACAAAGCCGTGCAATTTCAAAATGTATAAATGTATACATTTTGTGAGGACGCATGACCAAAACCCATGAATATGTCTCCAACATCGTTTGGACGGGAAATCGCGGGCAGGGCACACAAACCTACAAAGGCTATGATCGAACCTGGGAAATCCGAACATCCGGAAAGCCGCCTGTGCAATGTTCGAATGATCCGGTCTTGGGAGGCGATCCGTCTCTGCACAACCCTGAAGATCTTTTGCTTTCCGCCCTCTCCAGTTGCCACATGTTGTGGTATCTGCATCTGGCCAGCAATGCAGGGATTGCTGTCATGGGTTATGAAGATACGCCGCTTGCCGTGGGCGAAACCGAGAGGGGCGGCGCTGGGAGTTTCTTGAGCGCGACGCTAAGGCCGAAAATTACAGTACTGGAGGGCACAGATCTGACGGCCGCGGATGCCATCCACGGTGAGATCCATAAAGTGTGCTTCATTGCGCGCTCGGTGAATTTTCCGGTGCGTTTTGAGGCGAGTTACAAAACAGATTGAGACCTATGGCGCGGTTACCCGCCGGAGGGTCAGGTTGATCCGACCGCCGTTTTTCAAGAGTTTGGACGTGCCGCCGAGGATTCGGTCAATGCCGTGAAAGGCGAGGCGTGCATCTCCGCCAAGCACCACCACATCACCGGAACTCAGCCGAAAGGATTTGGTCGGATCCTTGCGGTTGGTCCCGCCGACGCGGAATGTCGCGGTGTCCCCAAGCGACACAGAGACAACAGGTGCATCAAACATGGCTTCGTCCCTGTCTTGATGCAGGCCCATCCGGGCGCTGGGTTCATAGAAGTTGATGAGACAGGCTTCCGGTTCGGGAGCGTCGGGAGCCACCACTTTCCAGAGTTCTAACAGATGCGCCGGAATGGCAGGCCACATTTGTCCGGACACTGGATGATTTGGCTGATAGCGGTAGCCGTTAATGTCGGACACCCAGCCAAGCGGACCGCAATTGCTCATTTTAACGGAAAACGGCTTGCCGGTTTTCGGCATGACGGGCAGAAAGAGCGGCGCTGTGGCAACGACCTCCCGAACGTCGGCAAGAAGAGCTTCCTGTGCCGTTTTGCCAAAATATTCCGGCAGATATTTGAGGCCGGTCAGGCCGTTGATAGCGATGGTCTGCATGGGTGTAGATATAGATCAAAACCTCAGTCACCGCATCCGCCGCACCCAGAAGCACCGCCACCACCGCCATCAGACCCGCAACCACCAGAACCGCAGCCGGATTCTTTGGTCGATTTCTTCAGCAATGCAATCAGGACCAGCGCCACTGCAACAATCCCGAAAAAAAACCAGAGCGTATGCTGTGTAACCCAGTGCCACACCATGTTGCGAAGCTGTTCCAACAAGGTGTCGCCCACCGGTGTGCCGTGTGCGAGGGCCAAACCGGTGCCTGCGAAAAGCGCAAACAGCACCGCAGCGCCCCCCTGAAGAGATGCAGGAACACGTCGCAAACGGTGGCCAGCGGTTTTGACTGTCGAAAGCCAGTCCGGTTTACGGAGAACCCAGAAATCCTGTTTATTGATCCGAAGAAAATGCAGTGCCTTGCCAAATCGGACATGTGCAGGTGGCCAGATGTCGGGCGGCGGTTCCCCAAATTCCTGGCGATAGAGAGCGAGCGTCTCCTCATAGGCCCTACGAAATGTTAGAGCCTGGTCCGCACCGCCTTTGGTCGGGATGTGATGCAGCGCTGCTCCCAGGGCTTCTTTGAAGGGGCCCCAATAATGACGCGTGTAGGTCAGATGAAGGTGCCAAGCCTGATCGACTTCATCGCTGGGCGTGACCATCCCGGCCTTCATCTGACTGAGATAGGCAAACCGCTGATATTCAAAAATAACACGCGCTGCGAAACTTCTGGTCCATCCATTGTCCCGGGCCAGACGGTGGGAAAACGGGAACGTTGCCTCAACATCATCCGGGTGGCATTTCGATATCCGTTGCCAGAGGTCGGGATTGCGCATAGTGCTGTTTCCTAATCGGCTCCTCCAGATCCGCCGGAGCTATCAGACGAACCCGCGTTTTCATTGTGGGTGACCTCGAATAATCGAGTGCCCGGTAGTCTTGTGCCCTTGGTATTGCCTCGATAATTCCGTGTATTTTTAGATTTTCCCGGTGAGAGCAGCTTCAGCATAAAAATACCAAATGCCGCGAACATACTGATGACAATGATTAAGCGAACAATTTCGTCGTCCATTTTTCTTTCTCTAAAAACAGCAATGAATATGAATACCGATTGCCTTTGGGATTATTTGGTTTGAACTCATTGAGTGCGGGATAGCAAGACATGTCGAAAAACCTATTTATCTTCGGGATCTGCTAAGCCCGGTAACCTTCTGGGAAGAAATATCGCCGACATATCCCAAAGCCTGCAAAAGCCTGTGAAAAGGTCTCTTGCAGGCAAAGTTTCATCCACCTATATAGCGGTCAAGCGTCGCGCCAAATCCTGGGCAGTTGCCCCGGCGCGGCATCCGGGAAGATCCCGGAAACCCAAAGAGGAGCCGGTTTGACGCCTTTAAGGGTCTCATCGGTTTGCTAGAAAGAGAGGCAAAAATGGCAAAGGTCATTGGTATCGACCTCGGCACGACGAACTCGTGCGTCGCTGTCATGGACGGCAAAGATTCCAAAGTTATTGAAAACGCAGAAGGCGCCCGCACCACCCCATCCATGGTGGCGTTCTCGGACGACGGTGAGCGTCTTGTTGGCCAGCCGGCAAAACGTCAGGCGGTCACAAACCCGACAAACACCCTTTTCGCAGTCAAGCGCCTGATTGGCCGCCGGTTCGATGATCCGACCGTCGCGAAGGATCAGAAGCTGGTTCCCTTCGACATCGTCAAGGCCGACAACGGCGATGCGTGGGTAGAAGCCAACGGCGAGAAGTACTCCCCGTCCCAGGTTTCTGCATTCATTCTGCAGAAAATGAAGGAAACCGCTGAGAGCTATCTCGGTGAGAAGGTCGAGCAGGCGGTCATCACCGTTCCGGCCTACTTCAACGACGCTCAGCGTCAGGCAACCAAGGATGCCGGCAAGATTGCCGGTCTTGAAGTCCTGCGGATCATCAACGAGCCGACAGCTGCCGCACTGGCCTACGGTCTCGACAAGAACGATGGCAAGACCATAGCGGTTTATGACCTTGGTGGCGGTACGTTCGACGTGTCCATCCTGGAAATCGGCGACGGCGTCTTCGAAGTGAAGTCCACCAACGGCGACACCTTCCTCGGTGGTGAAGACTTCGACATGGTTCTTGTCGATTATCTGGCTGCCGAGTTTAAAAAAGAACAGGGCATTGACCTGAAGAACGACAAGCTGGCTCTGCAGCGTCTGAAAGAAGCTGCCGAAAAAGCGAAGATCGAACTATCGTCCTCGTCTCAGACCGAAATCAACCTGCCGTTCATCACTGCAGATGCGTCCGGTCCGAAGCACCTGACCTTGAAGTTGACCCGTGCGAAATTCGAAGCGCTGGTTGAAGATCTCGTCAAGCGCACCGTCAAGCCGATGGAAGCCGCATTGAAAGATGCAGGCCTGGCCGCTGGTGAAATCGACGAAGTTGTTCTGGTCGGCGGCATGACCCGTATGCCGAAGGTGCAGGAAACCGTTCACAAGTTCTTCGGCAAAGAGCCGCACAAGGGTGTGAACCCGGACGAAGTGGTCGCCATGGGTGCTGCCATCCAGGCCGGCGTTCTGCAGGGCGACGTCAAAGACGTTCTTCTGCTCGACGTTACTCCGCTGTCTCTTGGTATTGAAACCCTTGGCGGTGTCTTCACACGTCTGATCGATCGCAACACGACGATCCCGACGAAGAAGAGCCAAGTGTTCTCAACCGCCGAGGACAATCAGACGGCTGTGACCATCCGCGTCTTCCAGGGCGAGCGTGAAATGGCCGCGGACAACAAGGTCCTTGGTCAGTTCGACCTGGTCGGATTGCCGCCGGCACCGCGTGGCGTTCCGCAGATCGAAGTGACCTTCGACATTGATGCGAACGGCATCGTCAACGTATCCGCGAAAGATAAGGGTACGGGCAAAGAGCAGCAGATCCGCATTCAGGCATCTGGTGGTTTGTCCGACTCTGACATCGATCAGATGGTCAAGGACGCGGAAGCGCATGCGGACGAAGACAAGAAGCGCAAAGAGCTTGTCGAAGCCAAGAACCAGGGCGAGTCGCTCGTTCATTCGACTGAGAAGTCCTTGGCCGACTATGGCGACAAGGTTTCCGAAGAAGACAAGTCCGCGATCGAAAGCGCTCTTGGCGATCTGAAGTCCGCGCTTGAAGGCGAAGACCTTGAAGACATCAAGGCCAAGACACAGGCTCTGGCCGAGGCGTCCATGAAGCTTGGCGAAGCCATGTATCAGCAAGCCCAGGCCGATGCCGAGGCGAATGCTGAAGGCGGTGACGCTGATGCCGAGAAGGCTGACGATGATGTCGTTGATGCGGATTTTGAAGAAGTCAAAGACGACGACGACAAGAAGTCTGCATAACTTAAAACCTGTGCAGCCAGCCGTTTATCGGCTGGCTGCTTTATTTCCGGCGCCGGTTGCGCAGTTGCCTGACTTAAGGCACATGCGCCCTGCGCCTTTGCCGTGATGGCGCTGAGTGATAATGGCAGCCACCGGCAGGACAAGACCGAGAGATCTTGATGTCGAAACGTGATTTCTATGAAGTTCTGGGAGTTGCACGTGATGCGGACGAAAAGGCGCTCAAAAGCGCTTACCGCAAGATGGCGATGCAGTTCCACCCAGACCGCAATCCAGGGGATGCGGAAGCTGAAGCGAAATTCAAGGAAGTCAATGAGGCCTACGACACGCTGAAAGACGGCCAGAAACGCGCAGCTTACGACCGGTTCGGCCATGCAGCCTTTGAAAACGGCGGGTTTGGCGGTGGTGGCGGTGCCGGCGCCCATGACTTCTCTTCGACAATGTCGGACATCTTCGAAGAATTCTTCGGAATGGGCGGTGGTGGCCGGAGATCCGGTGGCCGCGAGCGCGGCGCAGACCTGCGCTACAATCTGGATGTTACTCTCGAAGATGCGTTTACCGGCAAGACCGTCGAGATCGAAGTCCCAACAAGCATCACCTGTGACATCTGTTCAGGCTCTGGCGCGAAACCGGGCACAAGTCCGACGACCTGCCGGACTTGCGGCGGCGCGGGCCGTGTGCGGGCTGCGCAGGGCTTCTTCACGTTGGAGCGCACATGTCCGAGCTGTCAGGGCAAAGGACAGGTGATTTCTGATCCGTGTACTGGGTGTGGCGGCTCGGGCCGCAAAACTCAGGAACGGACCCTTTCCGTCAATATTCCGGCCGGGATCGAAGACGGCACAAGGATCCGTCTTGCGGGTGAAGGCGAAGCCGGTGTGCGCGGTGGCCCATCCGGCGATCTTTATATTTTCTTGTCCATCCGTCCGCATGACCTGTTCCAGCGCGACGGGGCAGACCTTTATTGCCGCGTTCCGATTTCCATGTCCACGGCAACCCTCGGCGGTCAATTCGATGTGCCAACGGTCGACGGTTCAACGAGCCGTGTGAAAGTGCCGGAAGGAACACAGACCGGAAAACAGTTCCGCCTTCGAGGCAAGGGCATGCCGGTCATGCGGTCCAGCCAGCACGGTGATATGTACATTCAGGTCACCGTTGAAACACCGACCAATTTGACCAAACGCCAGCGGGAACTTCTCGCGGAGTTTGAGAAGGAATCCTCGGGCGAAAACCACCCGGCATCGGCTGGCTTTTTCTCCAAGGT
The DNA here is from genome assembly GCF_965276855.1 of Roseibium sp. Lineage (GTDB taxonomy): Bacteria > Pseudomonadota > Alphaproteobacteria > Rhizobiales > Stappiaceae > Roseibium. Next base: position 2,372,849 of record NZ_OZ255700.1, on the reverse strand, counting down.
CAAGGATTTTATCGACAATTTAAGCACATAGCCGCCGCGCCCCGCTTCTGGTAACGCTGACCGAACACGCCTATATGTAAATTCCATGACAGGTGTGAGGGTGGATTTTGAAGCGGATCGGGATCAAGCGGGAAGCCATTCGGGGCAAACTTGAAAAAGCGGATGCGGTCCGCATGAAAGTTATGGATGAGGTCAAGTTCATCCGCTCCTGGGCGCAAAACCCGCTTCGCACGGGGGCTGTTGCGCCCTCCGGACCCGAACTTGCTTCGAAAATGGTCTCTTTCTTGATCCCGCGGCCGCATTCAAAAATCGTTGAGCTCGGCCCGGGAACAGGTGTGGTGACAAAAGCACTCTTCGACGCTGGGTTTTCGAACCGCGATATGAACCTCATTGAATACAGCACGGACTTTTGTGAACACCTTGGCGGACGGTATCCAGGCTTGCCCGTCCTGCAAGGTGACGCTTATGCCTTGAGGCAAACCCTTTCCAAACCGGGTGGCTTTTTGCACGAAGCGGCAGAAGCCAATCATGTTCTCGACGGTATCGTGTCGTCTTTGCCGCTGCTCAACAGGCCGGACGTTCACCGCCGAGCGTTCGTTGAAGAAGCCCTTCAGCTTTTGAAGCCCGGTGCGCCGCTGATTCAGTTTTCCTACGGTCTGGCAGCCCCTGTGAAGCCACTCACACGGAGTGTTTCGGTCTACAGTTCGGAATGGATCTGGAAGAACTTGCCTCCGGCCCGCGTTTGGGTTTACCGGAAGGCGAACTGACCGTAGCTTAAAGCTTCCCTAGCAGATTGAATGTCTTTGGAGAGGGCTTCATGCGAAACCCAAAAATTCTCGTATTGTCCGGTTCCGCACGCGCTGGATCCTACAACAGCCAGCTTGCGGCTCTTGCTGCCAAGAAGCTGGCGATTCTGGACGCGAAAGTGACGCGTATCTCGCTGAAAGACTATCCATTGCCCATCTATGACGGGGATCTTGAAGAGGTGGATGGTGTTCCGGAGAACGCGGAAACACTAAAGAAGCTGTTTGCGGAGCATGACGGCGTTTTTATCGCTTGCCCAGAGTATAATGCAGGTATTACGCCGCTACTAAAAAACGCGCTCGATTGGATCAGCCGGGTCAAAGGGCCAGGAGATGCCTATCGCGGCAAGGTCTTCGCTGTGGGCGCGGCATCACCTGGCGGCTTTGGGGGCATGCGTGGCCTGATCGGCATGCGAACGATCCTCGAGGTCGGGCTGGGCGCAATGGTCTTGCCGCAGATGGTTTCCGTCGCAAAGGCAAGCGCGTCCTTCAATGAGCGCGGGGATCTCACCGATGAGCGGGCATCCGCCAATCTCGACAAGATGGTCGATGCACTTTTGCGCGCGACCCGGATAGAGCTATCTCACTGAAATAGGCGAGTGAAAGCAGTCTCCTCGCTCTGGTCGCTTTTCAAACTGTGGCGGGATGCTTACATACAGCGCCGCACCAAAGACGTTATGAGGATTAGATGAGCGAATCGCGTGAGCCGGCCGTTTGGCACGGCACCACCATCATGATGGTCCGCAAGGGCGGCAAAGTGGTTATCGCGGGCGATGGTCAGGTATCGCTGGGACAAACTGTTATCAAGCACACGGCCCGCAAGGTCCGCCCGCTTGCGAAAGGTGAGGTGATTGCCGGATTTGCAGGGGCAACGGCCGATGCCTTCACCTTGTTTGAGCGTTTGGAATCCAAACTTGAACAGTATCCGGGCCAGTTGATGCGGGCCTGTGTCGAACTGGCCAAGGATTGGCGGACAGACCGGTATCTGCGCAAGCTGGAAGCCATGATGCTGGTTGCAGACAAGAACACATCCCTTGTGCTGACCGGGACAGGCGACGTCTTGGAGCCGGAAGGCGGGATCATGGGAATCGGCTCTGGTGGCAACTATGCGCTTGCAGCTGGACGTGCCTTGGCTGACACAGATTTCGACGCGGAGACGATCGCTCGCAAGGCGATGGCCGTGGCCGCTGAAATCTGCGTCTACACCAACGAGAGCATCACGGTCGAAGTCCTCGAAACCGCCGAATAAGCAGGTCTTCCAGGCTCCCCGAACGATCCAGATCAATGCAAGGCACAAGCAATCAGGCGAAATCGAAAAACTGATTGCTGTGCTTCCGCATTGCTTGCACGACCGGCGGGCGGAAGCTTGGGAAATTCGGATTGATAGACTTCTTTGCATGCCGGACGGAGGATCTCTTGAGCGAGGCGAGCCAAAAATTGAACAACAAAGAGAGCCCGCTGGATTCAGCGCGGTTGGCGGCCGCCGTCTCCGAGGGCATTTTGACTGAGGACCAGGCTGAGCGGCTCACCGATTTCTGGACCCGCCGCGGCGTTACCAGTCCATTGGCTGAAACATTGCCGCACGCGGACATCGAAGAAGTGCGGTTCGTGCGCGGCTTCCATGACATTTTTATCAGTCTTGGGATCGGGATACTGATGGTCGGGCTGGTGTATGGTTTGCAGAATCTGTTGCCGGCTTGGGCAATCTCCGCAGTTGGCGCTGTGTCCATTTGGGGGCTGGCGGAAGTTTTCTCCCGCCGAATGCGATTGGCTCTGCCGTCTTTCCTGCTCAGCCTTGCATTCACCCCCTTTTTCTTCATGGCCTGTTTCGGGCTGGTCGTTGATCAGGACCTGACGGGTTTGAGTCTCGGTGGCTGGCGGCAAAACTATGAAACTTGGCTGGTAATCCCCACCTCGTTGGTCGCCCTAGCAGGCGCGGTGCTGTTTTACCTCCGCTTCAAGGTTCCGGTTGGGATTGCAGGGATCACCGGCGGATGCCTGTTCATCGTGGCCGTACTTGTCGAGATGGCGGCCCCCGGGCTGATCGACCGGTATCACGTTGGTTTCTTCCTGGCTCTCGGGCTCGTTACATTTGCCTTGGCGATGAGCTTTGATATCAAGGATCCAGCCCGCGTCACGCTGAATTCCGACAAGGCCTTTTGGCTTCATCTGATGGCCGCACCGTTTATCGTGCATTCGATCCTTGCCCTGGTCTCCAGCTACTCCGGCCAAGGTTCGGTCGGTTACTCGATTGCTGTCATTGCGCTCTTCATGATCCTCGCAATCGTGGCGCTGGTTGTTGACCGGCGGGCCCTTCTGGTCTCCGCAATGAGCTATCTTGGGTTTGCAATCGGGTATCTCATCCTGGAAGCTAATGTTTCGGAAGACGCCGCCTTTGCCGTAACCCTGTTGTTGCTGGGTGGTTTTATTCTGCTTATTGGCTCCGGCTGGAGCCTGTTGCGGCGCGTGCTTTTGGCGCCCTTTTCAGGTCAGCCCTTGCTGCGTTACCTTCCTGCGACCACATAACCGGCAATGACCATCTACTTCTGTGCGAGTGAAACCCCTGAATGACTGATTTTTCTCCGCGTGAAATTGTATCTGAACTCGATCGCTACATCGTTGGCCAGAAGGACGCCAAACGGGCGGTGGCAATTGCCCTGCGCAACCGCTGGCGCCGGCAGCAGCTTGAGGGTCAGATGCGCGAAGAGGTTCTGCCAAAGAACATTCTCATGATCGGCCCGACCGGTGTCGGCAAAACAGAGATCTCCCGGCGTTTGGCGAAACTGGCACGGGCTCCCTTTACCAAGGTTGAGGCCACCAAGTTCACCGAAGTTGGCTACGTGGGCCGGGACGTTGAGCAGATCGTCCGTGACCTTGTGGAAGCCGGTATCTCGCTTGTGCGCGAGGAAAAACGGGAATCCGTGAAAGCCAAGGCCCATGTGTTGGCGGAGGAGCGCGTACTGGACGCGCTTGTTGGTTCAAATGCCAGCCCGGCCACCCGGGAGAGCTTTCGCACCAAGCTCCGTGACGGTGAAATGGACGACAAGGAAATTGAGGTTGAAGTGCCGGCACAGGCACAAATGCCAAGCTTTGATTTGCCGGGCATGCCGGGGGCGAGCGTCGGTGTAATGAACGTCTCGGATCTGCTCGGCAAGGCGTTTGGCGGCCAAACGAAAACGAAGCGGACAAGTGTGCGCGATTCTCATCAGCTTTTGGTGAATGCGGAATCCGACAAGCTTCTGGATGAAGACAAGATCGTCGAGGAAGCCATCTCGCTTGTAGAGAATTCGGGCATCGTTTTTCTCGATGAGATCGACAAGATCTGCGCTCGGGAGGGCCGCGCCGGTGGGGATGTCTCCCGCGAGGGTGTTCAGCGCGATCTCCTGCCGCTCATCGAAGGCACGGTCGTGTCGACCAAACACGGCCCGGTGCGCACCGACCACATTCTGTTCATTGCGTCTGGCGCGTTCCATGTTGCAAAGCCCTCGGATCTTTTGCCGGAATTGCAGGGCCGCCTGCCGATCCGGGTTGAGTTGCGGGCACTGACCAAGGAAGATTTCCGGGCGATCCTGACCGAGCCTGAAGCGAGCTTGATCAAGCAATATGTTGCCCTGATGAAAACCGAGGGACTGACACTGTCCTTTGCCGAGGATTCCATTGAGGAAATCGCTTCAGTTGCGGTGGATCTGAACGGATCGGTTGAGAATATCGGGGCCCGGCGTTTGCAGACCGTCATGGAACGAATTCTGGATGAAATCTCCTTCACCGCACCGGACCGGTCGGGAGAAGAGGTCGAAATCACGGCAGAGTTCGTTCGCGAGAACATTGGCGATCTGGCGAAGAACGTCGATCTGTCCAAGTTTATTCTGTAATTCGGTCTGGCAGCGCGCGTGGCGAATTCGCCGCTTGCGGCTTGCCGGGACCAGTGGCAGCATGCGGTCATGGTAGCAATTCGAAAAAGTAACGAAGAAGGTCACCGCCGGAAATTTCTGGTGGTGGTCGATGACACCCCGGAATGTGATCGCGCAATTGTCTATGCAGCCAAGCGGGCGGCGCGCACCAGTGGTGTGGTCACATTGCTGTTCATCATCGCACGCGGAGACTTCCAGCATTGGCTGGGTGTCGAGGACATAATGCGTGCCGAAGCGCACCAGGAGGCAGAAGCCACCCTGGCAAAGGCTGCACAACGGGTGCGCTCGGTCGCCCGTACGGAACCGGAAACGGTTGTCCGTGAAGGCACTATGAGTGAGGAAATCCTCGAACTGATTGAAGCCGACGCCGACATTGCCATCTTGGTTTTGGCGGCGAGCACAAATGCGGATGGTCCCGGACCATTGGTTTCCTCGATTGCTGGAAAGTCCGCTGGAACCTTTCCAATCCCGGTGACGATTGTTCCGGGCAATCTGGATGATGATTCCATCGCGGCTCTGGCTTGATCCCCAGCGGCGAAAACCTATCTAGTTTTTAACAGTTCCAAACTGACGCAGGATCGGCTAGAAGATCCTATCGGTGTTTTGCGATGATGGAGAGGCCGCAAGCACGTTTGCCAAATTGGGCGCACAGGTGACACAGCGCGGACAGCGCAAGGACGGAAAACATGTTCATTCAAACCGAAGCCACACCGAATCCGGCAACCCTCAAGTTTCTTCCAGGCCGGGTTGTCCTGCCGGAAGGAACGTATGATTTCCGGTCCAAAGCCGATGCCGGCGCATCTCCGCTTGCGGAGAAGCTATTTGATGTGCCGGGCGTTGCAGCCGTTTTCTTTGGCCATGATTTTGTGACCGTAACCAAGGATGATACGGACTGGCAGCACATGAAGCCGGCAATTCTCGGGGTTATCATGGAGCAGTTTATGTCCGGCCAGCCGGTCATGAATGCTGGTGAAAGCGAAGACATCGAAGAAGGCGAGTTCTTTGAGGAAGGCGATCAGGAAACTGTCGCGACCATCAAAGAGCTGCTCGAAACCCGGGTGCGTCCTGCTGTCGCACAGGACGGCGGCGACATCACATTCAAGGGCTTCAAGGAAGGGATCGTCTACCTTTCCATGCGCGGTGCCTGTGCTGGATGCCCGTCTTCGACCGCAACGCTTCAGCACGGCATTCAGAATCTTTTGCGCCACTTTGTGCCGGAAGTTGAGGAAGTGCGTCCAATCTGAAGCGAATTTCCGCATTGTTTTATTGGCCCGGCCTGCTTGCCGGGCCTTTTTATTCCCGCTGGTATTTCTCTGTGGGTTTCAAGCCCCCCATTGGACCTAGATCCAAAGCCCGGCTCGACTCTGCGAAGCAGCCGGGGTAGTGGCAAGTTATCATGCGTGTTCTGGCAATCGATACAGCACTGGCCAATTGCGCTGCCGCCGTTCTTGACGATGGCACCTCCTCAGCATGTTTCGAAACCTGCGGCGAGGAAATCGGCCGCGGCCATGCGGAAAAGCTCATGGACATGATCGGAACAGTGATGGCTGAGAGCTCGACGGCCTTTTCCGATCTCGACCGCGTTGCCGTCACAGTCGGACCGGGAAGTTTCACCGGTCTTCGGGTCGGGTTGGCTGTTGCCCGCGGCTTCGGCCTGGTTCTGGAAAAGCCGGTCGTCGGTGTCACCACTTTGGCGGCGATCGCACGGTCCTGTGCGCCTGGCGACAACGGACCTCCGATCCTTGTGGCCCTCACCGGAAAAGGCGACGAAGTTTATTGTCAGCTCTTTTCTCACGATGGCGAACCACTTGACTTTGCCGGTGTCCAAACCCTGTCAGATCTTGCAAGGACACTGCCTGAGGACATAAGATTTGCCGGTTCGGCGGCAGACCGTGTTGACGATGCAGTGGGAGCGGAAAACACCCGTGTGGTTTCCAGGTGCGGGTATCCAGGAATACGGGCCGTCGCCGAGCTTGGTCTCATTACGGATCCGCGAGGGGCGTCTCCCTCCCCATTGTATTTGCGGCCGCCGGATGCGACGCCGCAGACGAAGGGAAGGATTGAACGGCAATGAGTTTTTGGTGGTTCTGGAGCCAGCCGCCGGTCGTTGAAGAGGCGCTGGACGAAGATCTGCTGAAGGTCGCCGAAATCCACGCAGCTTCATTCAAACATGCCTGGGACGTGGAAGAGCTTGCCCGTATGAAAGCGCAATCCGGAACGTCCATTCTGGTCGCGCGGCGGGCCAGCCCTTACGGAACGCAAGGGCCACTTGGCTTCTTGATCCTCAGAATAGTCGCGGATGAAGCGGAAGTCATCACGATCGCTGTACATCCGCGCCAGCGTGGTCGCGGCATTGGAAAGAAGCTGATGGAGGCCGGATTGTTCCGCCTCTATGGTGAGCGGTGCAAGAGCTTGTTTCTGGAAGTGGACTCGGCAAACGAAGCCGCCATTTTGCTCTACCGCTCCCTTGGATTCCGGGAAGTTGGCCAACGAAAAGGATACTACAGCGACAGTGGAGGAGACGGGACAGCGCTTGTCATGCGCGTCGATCTTGGTTAGAGCGCTTTGAGATCCAACCGGAAGCGGAAGGCAATTGGAGTTTATGACGGACGAGCGGACACCATCGCTGGCGGAACTTTGTGTCCAAAAAGGCATGCGCATGACCGAACAGCGCCGCGTGATTGCCTCCGTGATCGAGCAGGCCTCCGAGGAGCATCCGGACGTAGAGGAACTCTATCGCCGATCTGTTGCGATTGATCCAAAAATCTCCATCTCTACGGTCTATCGCACCGTAAAACTTTTTGAAGATGCTGGCATGGTTGAGCGCCATGATTTTCGAGATGGCCGTTCCCGTTATGAAACTGTGCCGGATGAGCATCATGACCATCTGATTGATCTGCGCAGCGGACAGGTGATTGAGTTCCGGAACGAGGAAATTGAGGCCTTGCAGGAATTCATTGCCAAGAAGCTGGGCTACAAGCTGGTGGATCACCGATTGGAACTTTATGGCGTTCCGATCGATCCGAAAAAAGGCGGGGACACGGATGGCTGAAATCAAGGCGGTTTTGACGATCCTCGTGTTAACGGTCGTCTCGCTGATCTTGATTCCACTGCAATGGGTTGCAGTGAAGCTAAATCTCCCAATTCAGAAACACCTTCCTTACCTCTGGCATAGGATTGCAACCGGCCTCGTTGGTATTCGCATTCACCAAGAAGGGCAGCCTGCGGCAGAGCGTCCTTTGTTGATTACCGCCAACCATGCTTCCTGGGTGGACATCACCGTTGTCGGTTCTTTGATGCCACTGTCCTTTATCGCCAAGTCGGAAGTTTCCGGCTGGCCGGTCTTTGGTCTCTTTGCAAAGCTTCAGAGAACGGTTTTCGTCAATCGGACACGGCGGTCGCAGACGGCAGAAGTCGCAGACACGATTGCAGGCCGTATGGCAGAGGGCGATGCCATGGTGCTCTTTGCGGAAGGGACATCCAATGACGGCAATTGCGTTTTGCCGTTCCGCTCGGCTCTCTTGGGGGCCGCAACGCGGGCGGCGGGGAATGATCAAGACACTACTGTTTGGGTCCAACCGTTGTCGATAGCGTATCAGGGCTTGTTCGGAATGCCGATGGGGCGTGTGCACCGTCCGCACGTCGCCTGGTACGGGGATATGGAGCTTGCGGGTCATCTTTGGGGCATCTTTAAGCATGGTGCTCTCGATGTTGCCGTCCAATGGGGAGAGCCTGTCCGGGTCGATCCTGCAACGGACCGGAAAGCTCTGACTCTGCAGTTGGAGCGGGAGGTGCGCGCCCTGACCATGGCTGCCTTGCGCCAAAAACCGGTCGAACGGTTCGATTCCGATGAAATCGATGCTCCTGAGTTCTTCTCAAATGAAGAAAAAACCGCTAAAGCTGGCGCCTGAATTGAGGTGCAGCCTGCCTTAGACGTGATTAAACGCGGGCAGACACAGGTGTGGGCTAGAGCCTCGCCCAAAAGCACGATCACCACGAGATATGCCGTCCGTCCCAAAGGGACCATGAGGAGCGAATGACGAGCCGCCCGGAAGTAGAACTGGACACCTCCGCAGCCGCGGAAACAAAGACCGTATCAGGTGACAATACGCGCAAGGTTTTTGTGCGCACCTACGGCTGCCAGATGAATGTCTATGACAGTGAGCGCATGACCGATGTGCTGGCACCACAGGGCTATTCCACGACAGAAGACATGGAAGAGGCCGATCTGGTCATTCTGAACACCTGCCACATCCGGGAAAAGGCCGCTGAAAAGGTCTATTCAGAGCTTGGGCGGATCCGCAAGGTCAAGGAAGAACGGGCGAAAGCCGGCAAGGACATGATGGTTGGTGTGGCCGGCTGTGTGGCACAGGCGGAAGGCGAGGAAATCTCTCGCCGGGCACCGATCGTCGACATGGTCGTTGGTCCGCAGAGCTACCATCAGCTGCCCTCGCTTTTGGACAAGGCGCGCCAAGGCCAGAAAGTTGTCGAAACAGAGTTCGACATCGACGCGAAGTTTGACCATTTGTCTGAGCGGGCTGAAAAGCCGATCATGAGACGCCCGCCGGCCGCATTCCTGACAGTTCAAGAAGGCTGCGACAAGTTCTGTACCTTCTGCGTCGTTCCTTATACCCGCGGTGCCGAAGTCTCCCGGTCCGTGGAACAGATCGTTACCGAAGCTCAGCGCATGGCAGCCTCTGGTGTGCGGGAGGTGACCCTGCTTGGCCAGAACGTCAATGCCTATCACGGCGAAGCTGCGGATGGGTCAACCTGGGGGTTGGGCAAGCTTTTGCGCCGCTTGTCGGAAATCGATGGGCTGGATCGGCTCCGCTACACGACCAGCCACCCGCGCGACATGGACGATGATCTGATTGAAGCACACCGGGAACTGAAGAGCCTGATGCCCTATCTTCATCTGCCGGTGCAGTCCGGGTCTGACAAGATCTTGAAGGCTATGAACCGCAAGCACACGCGGGATGAGTATTTCCGACTGATCGACCGGATTCGGGAAGCAGCGCCCGATATTGCCCTTTCCGGCGACTTCATTGTCGGTTTCCCGGGCGAAACGGATCAGGATTTTGAAGACACGATGGATCTGATCCGCCGTGTCGAATATGGCTCTGCCTTCTCGTTCAAATACAGCCAGCGCCCCGGCACACCTGGGGCGACCATGGAAGATCAGGTGCCGGAAGACGTCAAATCTGCGCGCCTGCAGGAACTCCAAGCGCTTCTGAGCGAGCAACAAAAAGCCTTCAATGCATCCCGTAAAGGGATGACCTGCGAGGTGCTTTTGGAAAAGAAGGGCCGAAACCCGGGACAGCTTGTTGGCAAGTCTCCGTGGTTACAGCCGGTCCAGCTGGATGCACCAGAGTCTATGATCGGCAGTGTACAAGCGGTGGAAATCGTTGAGATCGGAAGCAATTCGCTGTTCGGACGGCTGATTGCGGGGCAAGATGCTGCTGATGGATCCGGTGCCATACCGGCCCCGGCCGCCTAAGGAGACGTCATTTGACGCGCGACAGCCAATCTTCTTCCCGCAGGCTTGCTGATGAAGCCGCTTCGGCTTCCGACATGACCCACATCGTTCTCGCTTTTGAAGATAACCGTTTGATCGGCGATCTGTTTGGCCAGTTCGATCAGAACCTTGCCTTAATTGAGCAACGCCTCGGCGTGGACGCGATTGCCCGCGGCAATCAGGTGACGCTGAAGGGGTCGCAAGCCGGCTGTGCCCAAGCCCGGGCGGCTTTGGAAGCCCTTTATCAGCGCTTGTTGCAAGGACAGGAAATTCATCCAGGCGATGTCGATGGGGCCTTGCGCATGGCGGCGACCAACGAAGCCCAGCTTCCATTGCCGACACTTGAGCCGAAATCTCGGTTGGCGTTTGCACAAATCGCGACGCGCCGGAAAACCATCGTTGCGCGCACGCCAACACAGGATGCCTATATCCGGTCCATGGATCGGGCGGATCTGATTTTCGGTACCGGCCCGGCTGGAACTGGTAAGACGTTCCTCGCGGTTGCTTATGCGGCTGCGCTGTTGGAACGCGGTGATGTAGCGCGTTTGATCCTGTCCCGGCCTGCAGTTGAGGCCGGTGAGCGTCTGGGCTTCCTGCCTGGAGAAATGAAAGACAAGGTCGACCCGTATCTCCGGCCGATTTATGACGCGCTTTATGAAATGATGCCGGCTGAAAAAGTTGATCGCGGACTGCAATCCGGAATGATCGAGGTCGCGCCACTTGCGTTCATGCGCGGGCGTACTTTGTCTAACGCCGTTGTTTTGCTCGATGAAGCGCAGAACACGACGTCGATGCAAATGAAAATGTTTCTGACCCGGCTGGGCGAGGGATCAAAGATGATCGTGACCGGCGACCCGAGCCAGATCGACTTGCCCTCGGGCCAGAAATCCGGCTTGCGCGAAGCTCTGGGTCTGCTGACCGATATTCCTGCGGTTGCACATATCCGGTTCAACGAAACCGATGTTGTTCGCCATGAGTTGGTCGGCCGGATTGTTACGGCTTACGATAATGCTTCGCGCGAAGAAGCACAGGCACGTGAACGCCAGTTTGCGGCCCGCCAAGGCGAAAGCGAAGATCAGGATCGCCGGCCGCGCAGCAGCGCTGCCGCATCCTGAAGGGGCTTGTGTGACCGAAGCTGAACATGCGCCTGAAGAGGTTTTGATTGATATCGCCGTGGAGGCCGGTGACTGGCCGGATGAGGCCGCGTTGATCAAACTGGCGCAAACCGCGATAGCTGCTGGAATTAAAGGCGCGGATCTGGAAGTTCTGGAAGAAACCGAGGTGTCACTGCTCTTCACAAATGATGAAGGGATCCGCAAACTGAATCATCAGTGGCGGGACAAGGACAAACCGACCAATGTCTTGTCCTTTCCCGGCAGCGACCCCCATGAAGATGTGTTCGGCCCTCTACTCGGCGACATAGTTTTTGGCTATGAGACAGTGGCCAAAGAAGCAGAAGAACTGGGAATTGAATTTAACAATCACCTTACCCATCTCACTGTTCATGGATTGCTTCATCTTTTTGATTATGATCATCAAGAGAAAGACGAAGCTGAACTGATGGAAAGCTTGGAAACGGTCATATTGGCCGGTTTGGGTATTGATGATCCTTATGCTGGCCGGCCACTTGAAGCCGATGGCGATTAAAGGGACAGTAGGGGTATGGCCCGTTGCTTTAGGGTCTTGAAACGATAGATGATGAACGCAGTTGAACCAAACAGTTCCGGTGGCGAGGCGGATTCCGCCCAGCACGGAACGGCGCAGGACGGGGAAGACCCGCAACAGACCAGGCCGCAGAAACCTGCGGCATTCTTCTCCTCGCTCAAACGGCTTCTCCGCTTGGGGCGCGACACATCCAACTTGCGTGAAAATTTGGAAGATGAACTCGCCCGCGAAGGGGCGGGGGATACGGCATTTTCGCCTGAGGAGCGTATGCTCCTTGGGAACATCCTCCGTTTGCGTGAAAAGCGTGTTGACGATGTCATGATCCCAAGGGCTGACATAGAAGCGGTCGACCTAGGCACGAGCCTTAGCCGGGTTATGGAGCTGTTCCGAAACAGCGGGCACTCCCGCATGCCGGTTTACGAGGATACGCTCGACGATCCGCGCGGCATGGTTCACATCAAGGACCTGATGGCCTTCATAGCCGAACAAGGGGCAGGTTCGAGTGTAAACGGGTCAGATACGCTCGGCCAGTCCGGGGACACCGAACGCTTGACCATCGTGGCGCCAACACCTGGTCATAATTCCTCAGATCTCGATCTGTCGTCGGTCGATTTGTCGATTTCGCTCCGGGATGCAAACCTCATTCGGAACCTGCTTTTTGTTCCGCCTTCCATGCCGGCAACGGATCTGATGGCGAAAATGCAGGCTGGCCGGATCCAGATGGCGCTTGTGATTGACGAATATGGCGGTACGGACGGCCTGGTCTCGCTTGAAGATCTTGTCGAAGAAGTCGTGGGCGATATTGAGGATGAGCACGACGAGGACGAGGAAGCGATGCTTGCAGATGCCGGTGACGGTATCTGGGTCGCGGATCCGAGACTGCCTCTGGAGGATCTCGATGAGGCTTTGGGAACGCGCTTGAGCGACGGGGAAATCTCTGAAGATGTCGATACCCTCGGCGGGTTGCTCTATGTCACCATCGGCCGGGTGCCAGTGCGCGGCGAACTTGTGCTGGTGGATGATGTTCCAGGGTACGAGTTTGAAGTCGTGGATGCAGATCCGAGACGGATCAAACGGTTGAAGATCCGCCGGAGGCGCGGCGAGGTTCGCCCTCCGGAGGTCAGGCGCCGTTTGAAACGTCCTGAAACTGATCCGTCCGAGATCGATCAAGATGCGCCAGAAAACAATGAACAGCGGCCAATCGCGTCCTAACACTTGATTGCTCGGGACCCTGATGGACTAAGCTCGGTGACCCTCAGCAGGGTGTTCAGCCGCACCAAGGGTTGACCGGCCCGCTGCAAGCAGACAAATCTGCCCACGTTTTTGCAGCGAATCGGATCCGTATGAGCCCGCTTTTTCAGAAGCTTTCCGTTATTCCAAACACCTTTCTACTCGCCTGGGGATGGCCCCGGCGGTTACTCTGCTTCTTATGCGGTGCTGCCGCTGCGTTTGCATTACCGCCATACGGTTTGTTTCCAATTCTTTTTCTGGCCTGCCCCGGATTTGTTTGGCTCCTAGATGGGGCCTTGGAAACCAACCGAAGCAGCGTGTTCAAGCGGCTGCGCACCGGGTTTGCGCTCGGTTGGCTGTTTGGCTTCGGATACTACCTTTCAGGGCTTTGGTGGATCGGCTCGGCTTTTCTGGTGGATGCGGAGCAGTTCGCCTGGCTGATGCCGTTTGCCGTTGTCGCCATGCCGCTTGGCTTGGCTCTGTTCACCGGCCTTTCTGGTGCCATTGCTGCAGCATTTTGGGGGGACACCCGGGTGCGGGTTCTGCTCCTGGCTGCGGCTATGACGCTTGCTGACTGGCTCAAGGGAACGATCCTGACCGGATTTCCCTGGAATTCTTATGGCTATGCATTTTCTGAAAGTTTGACGCTTGCTCAATCCGCAAGTCTAGTCGGGATTTACGGTTTGACCTTCCTGGCGTGGAGCATCTTTGCAGCCCCGGCAGTGTTTGCAGACAGTCGGACGCTCCTGGCGCGTGCCTTTCCTTTTGCACTTGGAGTTGCTGTTCTTGTTCTGATGACCGGTTACGGTTCCTACCGTTTGGTGCCTGGCGGTTCTGAATATGAAGGTCTGGATATCCGGATCGTTCAGCCGTCAATCAACCAGCAGGACAAATGGCGGCCCGAGTTGCGGGAAGAAATTTTTCAAACCTATCTTGATCTGACGGAAGCCCCGCTTGGCGGGAATGCGCGTGTTGGAGTGCCGCAGCTGGTGGTCTGGCCAGAATCTGCGGTCCCGTTTTTACTAACGAGAGAGCCGGGTGCATTGCATCGGATTTCAGCGGCGCTCGGGCAAAGCAAAGAGCTGGCGGTCGGCGCTGTTAGGGCAGAGCCGGGCGAATCCGGCCCAGTCTATTTCAACAGCATCTACTTGATCGGAAATGATGGGACTGTGCGCGGGCTATACGACAAGGTGCGCCTCGTGCCGTTTGGCGAATATGTTCCGTTCCGGCCGTTGTTGGACAAAATGGGTATCAGCAATCTGGCGGGTCCCGGTGCAGGTTTTGAGGCTGGAGACGTGCGGCGTCCCTTGTCAGCAATGAACAAGTACCTGTTCTTGCCGCTGATTTGCTATGAGGCCATTTTCCCGTCGGAGACCGCCAGCTTGGAACCGAGGCCGGCATTTCTGCTCAATCTAACCAATGACGCGTGGTTTGGCCAAACGCCGGGTCCGTACCAGCATTTTGCGCAAGTTCGGTTACGCTCCATTGAAACGGGCCTGCCCACTATTCGCGCTGCCAACACCGGAATATCCGGCATGATAGATGGACTAGGGCGTGTGGTGGCTAAACTTCCGGTATTTGAGCGGGGCGTGATAGATGCTCGGCTACCTACGCGGGAATCAGAAACAATTTACCGTATATTTCAGGATATGCCGATACTAATCATTTCGATCATTATTGTAATTTTGGCCAGTATTCATCGTTACAACCCAAATTCCCGTCTAAATTGATATTTTTTGTTTGAGTTGAGTGAAAGAATTGTGATACAACCGTGACATAGCTGATTGAAAGCTAACGTAGGCGTAAGCGGGAAGTTGCGGGCAAGCTTTCTTCCTATTGGGTTTGTGGGAACCTGAATGGGGTTTGCGCTGGATAAAAATATCGGCTGCAAAAAAGCCGAATGACTTAGAAAGAATAACGCCAATGCCCAGTAAGAAATCACCTAATCCAATCGATATCCATGTTGGAAGCCGCGTGCGTTTGCGCCGCATGATGCTCGGAATGAGCCAAGAAAAACTTGGCGAAGCACTTGGCATCACTTTCCAGCAAATTCAGAAGTACGAAAAAGGTACCAATAGGATTGGCGCTAGCCGGTTGCAGCATATTGCAACGATTCTGAAAGTCCCGGTTTCCTTCTTTTTTGAAGACGCGCCTGGAACCCCGGAAGAAGCTGAAGGCTTTGGCGAAACGCAACCCACGTCTTACGTCGTGGATTTTCTCTCCTCGTCAGAAGGCCTGTCCCTCAACAAGGCATTTGTGCGCATAGAAGACCCGAAGGTTCGCCGCCGCATTGTTGATCTGGTCAGATCTCTCGCTGGCGATGAATAATAAAAACAACCATCTTCTTGACGTGGCCCCAAACTTCTTAGATTGATGGCACCTGAAGCGGCGATCGTGATCGCCGCTTCTTTGTATTCATTCCCAGAAGGACGATCGCCAATGGCACGTCAAAATTACCTGTTCACGTCTGAATCCGTCTCCGAAGGCCATCCAGACAAGGTTTGCGACCGCATTTCCGACGCGGTTGTAGATGCTTACCTTAGAGAAATGCCGGAAGCGCGCGTTGCTGCGGAAACGCTCGCGACGACCAACCGGATCGTGATTGCCGGCGAGACCCGCGGGCCCGCGACGATCACCAACGAATATATTGCGCATCTTGCCCGCATGGCCGTTAAAGACATTGGCTATGAGCAGGATGGCTTCCATTGGGAAAACTGCGATATCGCCGTGCACTTGCATGCCCAGTCCGCTCACATTGCTCAAGGCGTGGATGCTGGCGGCAACAAGGATGAGGGCGCGGGCGATCAGGGCATTATGTTCGGTTACGCGTGCCGCGAGACCGAAGAGCTGATGCCTGCTCCGATCCTTTTCTCGCACAAGATCCTTAAGACGCTGGCAGAAGCCCGCAAGTCCGGTAAAGAGCCGGTGCTTGGCCCGGATGCGAAAAGTCAGGTCACCGTCCGGTACGAAAACGGCAAACCGGTGGGTGTTACGTCCATCGTCCTGTCGACGCAGCATCTTGACCCTGCGCTCACCTCCTCCGATGTGAAAACAATCGTTGAGCCTTACATCCTGTCCTCCCTTCCGGACGGTTGGGTCACTGATGAAACTGTCTGGCACGTCAACCCGACGGGCGCGTTTGTCATTGGTGGTCCGGACGGCGATGCCGGTCTGACAGGCCGCAAGATCATCGTGGACACGTATGGCGGTGCCGCCCCTCATGGCGGCGGTGCGTTCTCAGGCAAGGACCCGACCAAGGTGGATCGGTCCGCCGCCTACGCTGCACGCTACCTTGCCAAGAACGTTGTTGCCGCTGATTTGGCAGACCGGTGTACGATTCAGTTGTCCTACGCGATTGGTGTTTCCGACCCTCTGTCGGTTTATGTCGATTTCCACGGCACTGGCCGGTGCGACGAAGCTAAACTGGAAACAGCGCTGCGGGACGTGATGGGCCTCAGTCCGCGCGGGATTCGTGAGCATCTCAAGTTGAACAATCCGATTTACGAGCGCACGGCAGCCTATGGCCACTTTGGCCGCCAACCTGATGCCGATGGCGGGTTTAGCTGGGAAAAAACAGACCTGGTTGACGAACTGCGCCCGCTTGCAGGATAAGCCGGACCCAGCAAGGTCCACTCACCAGATTGAAGATCGCCGGCCTTTGGGGCCGGCGATTTGGTTTGAAGCAATGAATGATCGATACGAAGGTTCTTTTTTTGGCCGCCGGAAAGGCAAGCCGCTCACCCCGCGCCGGGAAGCACTAATGGCAGATGTTCTGCCGGAGCTTTCTCTGGATCTTACAACGCCGCCGCCTGCCGACTTGAAGGACCTCTTCAAGGCAAAGGTAGCATCTGTCTGTTTGGAGGTGGGCTTCGGCGGTGGTGAGCATTTGTTGCACCGGGCCCGGACCAATCCGGAAACCGGGTTCATAGGCATTGAGCCGTTTGTTGGAAGCATGGCAAAAGCCGTTGCTGCCGTGACGGATGAAAACCTGAAAAATGTCCGACTTTATGACGATGATGCAGTCAATGTTTTGGATTGGGTGCCGGAAGCTTCGCTCGATCTCGCCTACCAGCTTTATCCTGACCCCTGGCCAAAGAAGCGTCACTGGAAACGACGCTTCATCAATGCGCAAAATCTCGACCGGTACGCCCGCGCGTTGAAGTCTGGATCTGAATTTCGGTTTGCCAGCGACATCGACACCTACATTGATTGGACACTGCGTCATTGCCGCGATCATGCGGCTTTTGAATGGACTGCGGAAACGGCGTCTGACTGGAAAACCCCATGGGAGGCGTGGCCCGGTACGCGGTACGAAGCAAAGGCGATCCGAGAGGGCCGTATCGGCCGGTATCTGACCTTCGTGAGGCGGTGAAGCCGGCAACGGTGCGTCGTTCGAAGGTGGGGTGATTTCTTG
This sequence comes from Roseibium sp., assembly GCF_965276855.1. Lineage (GTDB taxonomy): Bacteria > Pseudomonadota > Alphaproteobacteria > Rhizobiales > Stappiaceae > Roseibium. The sequence continues at coordinate 2,355,311 of NZ_OZ255700.1, read as the reverse complement.
GCGCAGGCAGACTCTTTTCCGGCATTCGCCCCAACCCCCTTGCCTTTGAGGGGGGTTTGGCGTTATACAGCCGGTGTTTCATCTCAAACGGCTTATATGAGCTCTTGAGGGTGGGCCCGCCGGGGACCCGCTCTTTTTTGCTTAACTCCATGCCGGAAACAAAATGCGATCTTGCCGGGCAGAGCCTGAGTTCATCTCAGAGTTTGATGCCCAAATGAAGAAAAACTGCCCTGAATCGGCAGAATGGAGCCGGGTATTGAGCGACAACGAACCGAGAATTGTCACCGAGCAAGGGCTTGATGCCCGCGTTGCGGCAATTGTGGAGCCGGTTATCGAAGACCTCGGCTATCGGCTCGTGCGCACCAGGATCAGCGCGGCAAACGGTTGCACGCTGCAGATCATGGCCGAGCGTCCCGATGGCACAATGACCGTGGACGATTGCGAAACAATTAGCCGGGCAGTTTCACCTGCGCTGGACGTAGAGGATCCGATCAATCGGGCCTATCACCTTGAGGTGTCGTCTCCCGGCATTGATCGGCCGCTCGTACGTGCCGGTGATTTTGACCGCTGGGCCGGTCATGAAATGAAGGTCGAGATGGATGTCATGCAAGACGGCCGCAAGCGGTTCCGTGGAACTCTCCTCGGCGTTGAAGGCGCATCGGCCAAAATGCGTTTGCCGGATGCTCCGGAAGGCGAGACGGATACGGTCCTGCTTCCGATGGAAGATATTGGCGAAGCCAAACTGGTCTTGACAGATGACTTGATTACGGCAGCTCTTCAGGCGGAAAAAGCGGCCTTGGCCGCACGCGGCGAGAGCGCCGATGAGTTGACACAGGATAACACGCCGAACTGAGCCTGAGCTCGTTGGCACTTTGATAAACGCGCCCGACCCGACCCTTGGCGCAAGAGGAGTGGATTATGGCAATCAGCGCAAACCGGCTTGAACTGCTGCAAATTGCGGACGCAGTTGCCCGGGAAAAGTCGATCGACCGGATGATCGTCATCAACGCTATGGAAGATGCCATCCAGAAAGCGGCCCGCTCGCGTTATGGCTCCGAAACGGAAGTACGCGCAGAGATCAATCCCAAAACCGGCGATATCCGTTTGCAGCGTCTGCTCCAGGTCGTGGAAGCCGTTGAGAATGTCTCCACCGAGATATCCCTGGATGATGCCAAGGCGCGCAATCCGGAAGCCGGCTTGGGTGACTTCATCGCTGAACCGCTGCCGCCGTTGGATTTCGGCCGGATTGCCGCCCAGTCTGCAAAGCAGGTCATCGTCCAAAAGGTTCGTGAAGCCGAGCGCGATCGTCAGTACGACGAATTCAAGGATCGTGTCGGCGAAGTCATCAACGGTGTCGTGAAGCGGGCCGAATACGGCAACGTTATTGTCGATCTCGGCCGGGGCGAAGGTATCGTTCGCCGCGATGAGTTGATCCCGCGTGAAATCTTCCGTACGGGCGATCGCATCCGGGCCATCATTTACGATGTGCGCCGCGAACAGCGGGGTCCGCAGATTTTCCTGTCCCGGACCCATCCGCAGTTCATGGCAAAGCTGTTTGCCCAGGAAGTTCCGGAAATCTATGACGGTGTCATCGAGATCAAATCCGTTGCCCGTGACCCTGGATCGCGCGCAAAGATCGCTGTGATCTCGAAAGACAGCTCCATCGATCCAGTTGGTGCGTGTGTGGGTATGCGGGGGTCTCGTGTCCAGGCTGTTGTCGGTGAGCTGCAGGGCGAGAAGATCGACATTATTCCGTGGAATGACGAAGCCGCGACCTTTATCGTCAATGCGTTGCAACCGGCTGAAGTTGCCAAGGTTGTGCTTGATGAAGACGCCGAGCGTATTGAAGTTGTCGTCCCGGATGACCAACTGTCTCTTGCGATCGGGCGCCGCGGTCAAAATGTGCGTCTGGCATCCCAGCTGACCGGCTGGGCGATCGACATTATGACAGAACAGGAAGAATCCGAGCGTCGCAGCAAGGAGTTCCAGGAGCGGTCTCAACTGTTCATGGAAGCCCTGAATGTGGACGAAATGGTCGGTCAGTTGTTGGCGACCGAAGGCTTCACTTCTGTCGAAGAGGTTGCCTACGTCGAGATCGAAGAGATCTCCATGATCGAAGGCTTTGACGACGACACGGCAGTAGAAATTCAGGCACGTGCCCGTGATTACCTGAACGAGCTGGAGGCAAAGCTCGATGAAGAGCGCATCGAACTCGGCGTTTCGGACGAGTTGCGCTCGATTGATGGCCTGACAAGCGCTATGCTGGTGGCCCTTGGTAAAGACGACATCAAGTCGATGGAAGACCTTGCCGGTTGCGCGGCCGACGATCTGGTTGGCTGGACCGAGCGCAAGGATGGCGAGACCAAGCGCTATGATGGTGCGCTCTCCGCTTATGATGTTTCCCGCGCTGATGCGGAAAACATGGTAATGGCAGCCCGTTTGGCTGCCGGCTGGGTGACCGAAGAAGAACTCGCTGCCCAAATGGCAGATGAGGAAGCGGAAGCGGAAGAGATCGAAGCTGAAGAGGAAGCCGTTGAGGAAGCACCGACCGGTGTGATCCTGAACGGGTAAGTCCGAAAGCTGGATTTGCGAGGCCTTGGGCCTCAAAAGAGCGGCAGTGCCTTGGTGAATACCGCTCGAACAAGACTGAAAGTGATCAACGCTATTTGTGTCGCGGCTAGAACCGCTGGCGCACAGTTGATCGAGAGGAGTGGCAGCGTGCCAAGGAAGAATGAACCAACCGAACGGCAATGTGCCGTTACCCGGGAGGTTCAGCCCGTCAGCTCGCTGATCCGGTTTGTGCTTGATCCAGAGGGTCAGGTTGTTCCGGATCTGAAAAGGGTTCTGCCGGGGCGCGGTGTGTGGGTAACAGCGTCGAGCGATGTCGTTTCTGTTGCCGAGAAAGACCGGAAGAAGGTGTTCGGCCGGGGCTTCAAGACAGAAGTCAACGTCGAGCCCGGATTGGCCGAGCGTGTTGATGCGCTCATGGAAAAGAATGCGCTTCAAGCGCTTTCCATGACGCGCAAGGCCGGCGAGCTGATCACCGGTTATTCGAAAGTTGACGCAGCCTTGCGGCAGGACAACGTCGCAGGACTGATCCATGCCTCGGATGCTGCAGAAGACGGGGTACGGAAGCTGGCGGCAGTGGCTGCTGGTAGAAATGAAGTAGCAAACGGGTGTCAATTCGTCCGTTTGTTCAATTCGGACCAATTGGATTTGGCATTGGGCCGGTCAAATGTGATACATGCTGCACTGCTTGCGGGGCAGGCCAGCGAAAATTTCTTGGCACGGGTACGTGACTTGGAGCAATTTCGCGGCTATTCCGTCGCAGACGACGAAAAGAGCAACGCATAGCAGGGCGGTTGCGCAGGACTGAAGGCAATATGAGCGATACGAAGAATCCAGGCGACAAGACAATCAGCGTTGAGCGTGGCAAAACGCTTGGCCTCAAGAGCGGTGGTGGCGATTCAGGAACGGTTCGCCAGTCCTTCTCGCATGGCCGGTCGAAAGCCGTCGTCGTGGAGAAAAAGCGCAAGCGTGTCGTTTTGCCGGGTCAGGAGCCGAAACCTGAAGCTCCGGCACCGGTTACGCAACGCCTCGACACACCTTCTGAAGTGCCGCCGCGCAAGCCGGACGCACCTGCGGCCCGCCAGGGACGCAAGCCGGGTGGCGGGCAGCGGCAAAAAGGCAATGGCAATGTGTTGCGCACGCTGACCCCTGAAGAGGCTAAAGCCCGTCAGGCAGCGTTGCTGATGGCCAAGGAACGTGAGGTCGAAGAAGCCAAGCTTCGCGAGGAAGAGGCCAAACGTCGCGCCGCCGCTGAAGCTCAGCGCAAGCTGGAAGAAGAAGCGCGCGCCAAGGCAGAGGCGGAAGAGCGCCAAAAACGCGAAGCTGAAGAAGCGCAAGCAGCTGCCGAGCAGGCAAAGGTTGCGGAAACGCCGAAAGCTGAAAAAGCTCTGGCCGATGCGCCTGCTGCAAAGGCAGCACCGGCTGCCAAGGCCGCGCCGGAAGAGCGTCCGGTTCAACGCCGCGAAGTGCGCAAAGCGCCGGGCCGCGACGACAGCAAACCGCGCAATCTGAATGACATGGGCCGCCGCAAGGCACCGGAAGCTTCGGCCAGCGCGAAACCGGAGGAGCGTCCGGCTGCGAGTGCTGATGATCGCGGAGCGGCCAACAAAAACCTGCGTGCGGTCAAACGGCCCAAAGCGGCTCCGGCTCCGGCTCCTGCCCGTCCGAAGGGCGGTGATGACCGGCGTCGTTCGAAGCTGACGATTTCGGCTGCGACCGGCGGCCACGACGGTCAGCGCACTCGGTCACTTGCTTCCATGCGCCGCCGCCAGGAGAAGGCGAAACGCGGTCAGCAGCAAGTCGTTCGCGAAAAAGTCATGCGTGAAGTCACCCTTCCGGAAGCGATCACTATTCAGGAACTCGCCAACCGTATGTCGGAGCGGGCCGTTGACGTGATCAAGCTTCTGATGAAGCAGGGCCAGATGCTCAAGATCAACGATGTAATCGATGCCGACACGGCTGAACTCATCGCTGAAGAAATGGGCCATACGGTTAAACGCGTTTCTGAAGCGGATGTTGAAGAAGGTCTCTTCTCTTCGGATGATGACGAGGGCACCTTGCAGCCGCGTCCGCCGGTCGTGACCATCATGGGTCACGTTGATCACGGTAAGACGTCGCTTCTGGATGCGGTCCGTAAGGCCAAAGTGGCAACCGGTGAAGCAGGTGGTATTACCCAGCACATCGGTGCCTATCAGGTCGAACAGGACGGCAACAAGATCACCTTCATCGATACTCCGGGCCACGCGGCGTTCAGCCAGATGCGTGCCCGCGGTGCGAAGTCGACTGACATTGTGATCCTGGTGGTCGCCGCCGATGATGGCGTGATGCCGCAGACCAAGGAAGCGATCGCGCACGCCAAGGCCGCGGATGTTCCGATCATCATCGCCATAAACAAGATGGACAAGCCGGATGCCGATCCGAACCGGGTTCGTACCGAGCTTCTAAGTGAAGAAATCGTTACGGAATCTATGGGCGGCGACGTCATTGACGTTGAGGTCTCGGCCAAATCCGGTCAGAACCTCGACAAGCTTCTGGAAATGATCCTGTTGCAGTCCGAAGTTCTCGAACTTCAGGCCAACCCGGACCGGACCGCAGAAGGCATCGTCATCGAAGCACAGCTTGACCGTGGCCGTGGTCCGGTTGCGACTGTCCTTGTGCAGAAGGGTACTCTCAAGCCGGGCGACATTTTGGTTGCCGGGTCCGAGTGGGGCCGTGTTCGTGCAATGCTTGATGAAAACGGCAAACAGGTGAAGGAAGCAGGCCCGGCGAAGCCGGTTGAAGTCCTCGGCTTCCAGGGAACACCGGCTGCCGGTGACATGGTCGCAGTGGTTGAAAACGAAGCTCGTGCCCGTGAGATCACCGACTACCGTCAGCGCCAGATCCGCGAAAAGGCATCTGTCGTTGCATCCGGTTCACGTGGCTCTCTCGAGCAGATGATGAACCGTCTGCAGGAAACTGGTCGCAAGGAGTTCCCGCTGGTTCTCAAGGCCGACGTGCAGGGGTCCGCGGAAGCCATCGCACATGCGTTGAACGAACTTGGGACCGACGAAGTTGGTGCACGCATCCTGTTGTCCGGCGTGGGCGGCATCACGGAAAGCGACATCACGCTGGCTGCCGCTTCCAAGGCGCCAATCCTTGGCTTCAACGTGCGTGCCAACAAGCAGGCCCGTGAAGCGGCTCAGCGCGACGGCATCGAGATCCGCTACTACAATGTGATCTATGATCTCGTTGACGACATCAAGGCAGCCATGTCCGGTCTTCTGTCTCCAGAGCGCCGCGAGACCTTCCTTGGCAATGCGGAGATCAAAGAGATCTTCCACATCTCCAAGGTCGGCAAGGTAGCAGGCTGTCTGGTTACCGAAGGTGTTGTGGAGCGCGGTGCGCAAGTCCGCCTCATCCGCGACGACGTGGTTATCCACGAAGGCGAGCTGGGCACACTCAAGCGCTTCAAGGACGAGGTCAAGTCTGTCGAATCCGGTCAGGAATGCGGCATGAACTTCACCAAGTACCAGGACATGCGTCCAGGCGACGTGATCGAGTGTTTCCGGGTGGAGCACATCAAGCGCTCGCTCTGATCGCCGGTTAAAGATTGGCAGAGATGCGCGCCGGCGGGACCTGAAGGTCACGCCGGCGCCCTTGCATTTGGAGCCTGGACGGCTCGTTAGGATTTGAAATGGCGAAACATTCTGGGCAGGACAGTCAGGGACCATCGCAGCGCCAGTTGAAGGTGGGCGAAACGGTGCGCAAAGAATTGTCCGATATTCTGACCCGCGGGCGTATGTCTGATCCGGATCTGGATGGTGTCATCATCACCATTCCCGAAGTGCGGATGACGCCGGATCTGCGTCTGGCAACATGTCTCGTCATGCCCTTGGGCGGTGTGAATGCTGAAAAGGTCGAAAAGGCACTTAATCGCAGCGCCAAATACCTGCGTGGTCAGGTGTCGCGCCGGCTGACGATGAAATACATGCCGGACTTGCGCTTTGTGCTCGACACCCGGTTTGATGATGACGACCGGATCGAAACTCTGCTGCATTCACCGGAAGTTGCCCGGGATTTGGATGGCCCACAGGAAGATCAGTGAATTGCTCAGAAAGCCCATGGGGTGTCACTTTCGGTAGTGGTGTCTCTGAGAGGGTGGACAGGCGCGTTACGAACAAGAAGAAAAAATGGCCCGCAAACAGCAATTCAAAAGAAAAAAGAACACGATCAATGGTTGGCTGGTGCTGGATAAGCCCTATGGCATCACCTCCAACGAAGCTCTCGGCAAGATCAAGCGGATCTTTTCACCGCAAAAGGTCGGTCATGCCGGAACTCTTGATCCACGGGCATCTGGCCTGTTGCCGGTCGCCTTCGGCGAAGCAACGAAGACTGTTCCATTTGTGATGGATGGGCGCAAGGTCTACCGGTTCGAGGTGACCTGGGGCTCAGAAACCAACACCGACGACACCGAAGGCGAGGTCGTTGCGACGTCGGATGTGCGTCCGGATGCTGACGCGATCAAAGCCGTACTCCCGGAATTCATCGGCGAAATCATGCAGGTTCCGCCGAAGTTTTCCGCGATCAAGGTCGCAGGCGAGCGGGCCTATGATCTCGCCCGTGACGGTGAAGAGGTCGAATTGGAAGCACGGCCGATTGATATGCACCGGCTGGACCTCGCAGAATGTCCGGATGAAAACCGCGCCGTTTTTGAAGCGGAGTGCGGTAAAGGCACCTATGTGCGGGCGCTGGCTCGGGACATCGGCCGGCGTCTTGGCACACGCGGCCATGTGACAGAACTGCGCCGTTTGCTGGTGGGGCCATTCGGCGAAGAGGATCTGATCGAGCTCGACGAAATCCTTCAGATGGCAGAAGAGCTTGAAGAAGGTGCGGGTGTCGATGACCTGGTCGAAGAATTTGTCTTGCCGGTACGGGAGGCGATGGATGAGTTGGTCGAAGTCACTGTCTCGGATGATGATGCCGCCAAGATCAAAAAGGGCATGGCTGTGCTCCTGCGTGGCCGGGACGCCCCGCTGAACTGTGATGTCGCCTTTGCCAGCCACGCGAGCGTTCCCGTCGCCATCGGCGCGATTGAGAAGGGCCGTTTTCAGCCGAGCCGGGTGTTTCATCTCTGAATCTAAACTTGCGATCCCTACCTGACGTTTTGAGCCAGCCGTGGCATGATCCCCAGATCCAATCGGCAACGACTGGGCAGGGGGCATTATGAAGCGTGGGCGGAAGGTCTTTTCTGACAATGGTGGACGGGCAACGCGGCGCCATATCCTGAAAACAGGCGCTGTCGTTGCACTGTCTGCGCCCTTTTTGAGTGCAAGTGCTGCGACAGCCCAGAATGACGACTTCGATGTCATTGTGATTGGGGCGGGCATCGCAGGTCTTGCCGCTGCCCGGCGCCTCAAGGACCTTGGATACGCGGTTGTTGTCCTGGAGGCGGCGTCTGCCATCGGTGGGCGGATCCGGACAGACTGGTCTTTGGGTGCGCCATTTGAGGTCGGTGCCGGCTGGATCCACAGGCCCGACGGAAACCCGGTTTCAAAATTGGCAGGTGCGATCGCCGCGCCGACGTACGTGACCTCAGACGAAAGCTATCAGGTCTTTGCCCAAGATGGCGCTGCTGTTTCGAGATCCACGATCAACTCCAAATATCGTGACCTGATGCGCCTCTACAAGCGCGTTGACGACACCTTTGACAATGATCAGCCGCTGTCTGAGGCGATCCGCCGTGTCTCCAAGGATAGCCTGAAGGATCCGGTGCTGCGGTGGATGATGAGTGCCTACACAGAGTTCTCGACCGGTGGTCCGATTGAAAAACTGTCCGCCTACTATTTCGACGAGGACGATGAATATGACGGGGCGGATGTGATTCTGACCAGGGGGTATGACCAGATCCCGAAGAGCCTTGCGGACGGTCTGGATATTCGTTTGGACACGGTTGTCGAATCGATTGAATACGAAGAAGGCGATGGCGCAGCGGTCTACACGTCAAAGGGAACATTCGAATCCTATTTCGTGATCTGTACCGTGCCCCTTGGAGTTCTCAAGAAAGGAACGATCGCGTTTGACCCGCCCCTTCCCAAAGCGCATCAGAAAAGCATCAACGAAATTGGCTTTGGGAGTGTCACCAAACTGGCGCTGAAGTTTGAGCAGCCATTTTGGCCCGAAGATGTACAGTATATCGGGTACATGAGCGAACCAAAGGGGCGCTGGAACTATTTTCTCAATTACCGCACCTTCAGCCCTGAAAACATTCTGCTGGGGGTGAGCGTTGGTGATTATCCGTTCGTTGCCGAGGCAATGAGCGATCCCGATATGATCGCAGATTGCATGGGTGCGCTCCGGGAAATGTTCGGCGAAGGCATTCCCGAACCCATCAATCATCTGGCAACCCGCTGGTCAGAGGACCCGCATACGTACGGCGCGTATTCCTATTCGGCCGTCGGAAACACGCCAGCCGATTTTGACCGTTTTGCAACGCCCGTTGCCAACACCATCCTGTTTGCCGGTGAGCACACGACCTTCGATTTTCATGCCACGACCCACGGCGCATACCTGACCGGACTCGCAGCTGCAAACCTGATCGAAGACGAATTGGCGGAATAGCAAGCGGACCGACCGGGCCACCCGCGAGCTCAACGACCGCACCAGGCTGGAGAATGGGCGACCCGACATGAGAATCTTCTGGATTTTCTCGAGGTTTTCCGCCATATTCCGCCGCCATTGGGCATTGAGGCTCAATTCGTCCTTTAAGAACCTTTGCTGACCGACATCTCGGCTCTGGCGATTTCAGGATCAGGCCGGTCTTCCGGCAGTTCAACGCGCCCGGTCAACGGGCCATTTCTCTTCGAAAGGACAAGAGCGATGTCGATCACTGCAGAGCGCAAAGCTGAGCTCATGAAAGAATTCGCCACCAAAGAAGGCGACACCGGTTCTCCGGAAGTCCAGGTTGCGATCCTCACCGAGCGTATCAACAACCTGACCGAACACTTCAAAGAGCATGGCAAGGACAACCACTCCCGCCGCGGTCTTTTGAAGATGGTTGCCTCACGCCGGTCCCTTCTGGACTACACGCGTGGCAAAAGCGAAGAGCGTTACAAGTCGCTGATCGAGCGTCTTGGCATTCGCCGCTAAGGCTTGTTTCAGACTTGATCAACGCGGTGGGCTTGCCTGCCGCGTTTTTCTTTTTACCAAAGGGCTTTTTGTTGAGTTCCTAAGGCCTTTGAGTGTTTCCCTTTTGGCAGCAAACGCTCTATAGAAACCTCGTGACATGTCATGGGGCAGGATTGCCAGCGTCTTTTCGATTTCATTGAAAAGATACTTGCCGTCTTGCCCATGACCTGTCCGCCGGTAACCGGCCCATCCGGGGCCGACCGGGAATGTGTTTGCCCCAGATGGATCGCTGAGGAATAGCGACGGGGTAAACAGTCTATGTTAAGGACAGATGATGTTTGATATTCATCGTGTAGAAGTTGACTGGGGCGGACGTCCGCTCATTCTTGAAACGGGTAAGGTTGCCCGTCAGGCTGATGGGTCCGTTATGGCGACCTACGGCGAAACCAAGGTCCTTGCGACCGTTGTATCCGCAAAGGAACCGAAGCCGGGCCAGGATTTCTTCCCGCTCACCGTAAACTACCAGGAAAAGGCATTCGCCGCCGGTAAGATCCCGGGTGGCTACTTCAAGCGCGAAGGCCGTCCGTCTGAGCACGAGACCCTGACATCCCGCTTGATCGACCGCCCGATCCGTCCGCTGTTTGCTGACGGTTACAAGAACGACACCCAGGTCGTGATCACCGTGCTGTCGCATGACATGGAAAATGCACCGGACATCCTGGCGATGGTTGCAGCTTCTGCTGCCTTGACCCTTTCTGGCGTTCCGTTCATGGGCCCGATTGGCGGCGCACGCGTTGGTTATATCAACGGCGAATATGTTCTGAACCCGCTGGTCGACGACATGCCGGAATCCGCTCTGGATCTGGTTGTCGCAGGGACCTCCGATGCGGTTCTGATGGTTGAGTCCGAAGCCAAGGAACTTGACGAAGAGACCATGCTCGGCGCCGTCATGTTCGGCCACAAGGGCTTCCAGACTGTCATCGACGCGATCATCAAGCTGGCTGAAGCTGGTGCGAAAGAGCCGCGCGAATTTACAGCGGCCGACCATTCCGAACTGTTTGGCAAGGTCAAGGCAATCGCGGCTGACGATCTCGCTGCAGCTTACAAGATCACAGCAAAAACCGAGCGCAAGAACGCGGTTGATGCGGCCAAGGCAAAGGTTGTCGAAGCCCTGATCACCAACGCTGCCGAAGGCGAAGCTGTTGAAGGCAACGTTCTCGGCGAACAGTTCAAGAAGCTGGAAGCTGAAATCGTTCGCGGGGGCATCCTGGACACCGGCACCCGTATCGACGGCCGTGACCTGTCTACCGTCCGCCAGATTTCGTCTGAAGTCGGCATCCTGCCGCGTGCACACGGGTCTTCTCTCTTCACCCGCGGTGAAACACAGGGCCTCGTTGTTGCGACCCTCGGCACCGGCGAAGATGAGCAGTTCATCGATCTTCTGGAAGGCACCGTGAAGTCCCACTTCATGCTGCACTACAACTTCCCGCCATATTCTGTTGGTGAAACCGGCCGCATGGGCTCCCCGGGACGCCGCGAAATCGGTCATGGCAAGCTGGCGTGGCGCGCAATCAACCCGATGCTTCCGGCGCATCATGAGTTCCCGTACACCCTGCGGGTTGTCTCCGAGATCACCGAATCCAACGGATCGTCCTCAATGGCAACCGTTTGCGGCACCTCCCTGTCGCTGATGGATGCAGGCGTTCCGCTGAAGTCACCGGTTGCCGGTATCGCCATGGGTCTGATCAAGGAAGGCGATCGTTTCGCAGTCCTGTCCGACATCCTGGGTGATGAAGATCACCTCGGTGACATGGACTTCAAGGTGGCTGGTTCTGCGAACGGCATCACCGCGCTGCAGATGGACATCAAGATCGACGGTATCACCGAAGAGATCATGAAGGTCGCTCTGGAGCAGGCCAAGGGCGGCCGGATCCATATCCTCGGCGAAATGGCAAATGCCATCACCGAAGCACGCTCCGAGCTTGGTGAGCATGCCCCGCGCATCGAAATGATGAAAATTCCGGTCGATAAGATCCGTGAAGTCATCGGTTCGGGCGGCAAGGTCATCCGTGAAATCGTTGAAAAGACCGGCGCAAAGGTCAACATCGAAGACGACGGCACCGTTAAGATCGCTTCGTCCGATGGCAAGGCCATCAAGGCAGCGGTCAACTGGATCAACTCCATCGCGGCTGAGCCGGAAGTTGGCGTGATCTACGAAGGCACTGTTGTGAAGTGCGTTGACTTCGGCGCATTCGTCAACTTCTTCGGCGCGAAAGACGGCCTGGTTCACATCTCCCAGCTGGCTCCGAAGAAAGTCGGCAAGGTTACCGATGTGGTCAAGGAAGGCGACAAGGTCTGGGTCAAGCTCATGGGCTTTGATGAGCGCGGCAAAGTCCGCCTGTCCATGAAGGTTGTTGACCAGGAAACCGGTCAGGAAATCCCGAAAGACGCCGAATAAGCTTCAAAAACTTCTTTGATAGAAAACGCAGGTGCCAGTCGGTACCTGCGTTTTTTTGCGCCCCAAGCGGACAAGTCTACGTGTTGACGTGGGTCTAACTGACCTTCAACTGCAGTTCGTTCTTAAACGGTTCTTCAGCCAGGAATTGGAAAAATTCCTCTCTCGGCATTGGTTTGCCGAAGTAAAAGCCCTGAATCAGACGGCACCCCATGCGCATCAAAACGGTGTTCTGTTTGCGGGTCTCTACGCCCTCACAGACCACACCGATCGACAACGCATTTGCCATGGTCACAATTGCATTGACCAGCGCCTGGTCGTTTATGTCGGTCTCAATATCCTTAATGAAGGAGCGGTCGATTTTGAGGGTGTCGATCGGCAGTCGCTTGAGATAGCTCAAGGACGAGTATCCAGTCCCGAAATCATCAAGTGACAGTTTGATGCCCAGGGTCTTGATAGCCATCATGATGGCAACCGGATCGATTTGGCTGTCATCAAACATAACGCTCTCAGTGATCTCCAGTGTCAGCTGGTCAGGCCGCATTCCCGCGTTGTCGACAGTGGATTTCACGAGGTCAACAAAGCCGTCTTCCCGGCATTGGCGGGGCGATATGTTTACCCCGATACTCTGAAGATTGTGTCCGCGCGCCCGGCAATCCGAAAAGAATGCGCAGGCCTTTTTCAGAACAAGCTTTCCAAGAGGGACAATCAAGCCCGTTTCTTCAGCTACGGGAATGAACTCTCCCGGCGACACAAAGCCGAGTTCAGGATCGGTCCATCGTGCGAGGGCTTCGCAACCAGACACAGTACCAGTGGCGCAGTTGATAATCGGTTGGATATAGATCTCAATCGCGTCATTCTCGATGGCTTTTCGAAGAGCGGATTCGAGCAACAGTGCCCGCGTCATTCGATCATTCGTTTGCTTTGAGAAGAACCGGAAAGCATTGCCGCCATCGGTCTTCGTTTGGCGCATGGCGGATTCGGCCTGTTTCAAAAGCGCGATATCTGTAAAGCCGTCCAGCGGAAATACAGAAATGCCGATACTGGCTGTCAAAACCACATCCTGCCCGTTGCCGACATCAATTCTTTTGGAAACAGCGCCTAAAATTCTCTGGGCGACCCCTTCTGTCTCCCAGTCATCTTCGGTGTCAGTCAGGAGCACGGCAAACTCATCACCGCCAAGGCGTGATACGGTATTGCTGGGGTCAACGGTTTCCCGAATACGATTTCCAACCTCACGCAGGATCGGATCGCCGAGATCATGGCCATGGAGGTCATTCACTGTCTTGAATCTGTCTAAATCGACAACGAGTACCGCGCCGGCCTTTTCTGTCCTTTCTCCGTGGACAAGACTTTGGCGCAGCCGGTCCAGAAAGAGATTACGGTTCGGAAGACCGGTGAGCGCATCATAGTTCGCATGCTGCTCTATGAGCCGTTCCTGTTCCTTGCGCTCCGTGATGTCTGTGATCGTGCTGTGAATAGCGGTGACGCCGTTCCAAGTCGTCATACGAACATGTTGCTCGAGCCAAACCGTGTCTCCGGACTTTGACCGTCCGAACACTTCATACACAGCAGGCGCCAATCCGCCCTCTTGCCGAACCCTTCGGTAGGTTCGCAGGCGCTCATGTTCTTGGGGAGCATAGATATCCCATATCGAGTGACCAATCAGTCTGTCCGCATCACCTGGTTCGTATCCCAGGATTTTGAGCAACGCATCATTGACGTAAAGGATCTTTGCATCGGAATGGATCACAATCCCTTGCAGCGATCCATCGATAAGGTCGCGAAACTGGGCATTGGTCTTTTGAACGGCGTCAAAAGCGCTGTCAAAAAGTGCGCCCAGACGGTTGTATTCCGCAATCCGGCCGGGTTCGAACGTTGCATCCGACCCTTTCCCAACCCGTCCGCCAGCATAACTCACAAGAGCGTTCAGATTTGCGGCGGTAAACTGATTGATCAGGAACACGGCTGAAAACGATGCAATTCCGATGTAGAGGAGAAACGGAAAGAAGATATCCGCATATGTGGTTTCTATGTTTTCGACGATGTCGCTTTTGGATTGCGTGATAATCTTTATCGGGTCTGTACCAATTTCGCCCAGGAGAACAGCGCTGGATGTCAGTGTGCCGTCATGAAGGCGGAATGCCCGCCCGCCGAGCTCATCAAGCGTGTTCGAGAGTTCTTCATTATTGGCAAACTTGCCGTAAGAGGCCAGCGAAGCGGTCCCGGAGATGATCGCAATATCTCCTGTGCCTAGGACACTTGAGAGGTTGTCGAGAAGCGCGTAAGCGTCGTTGATAAGGGTTCCACCGATAAGCCGGGCAATGACACGACCGGTTTCAGGATCCACCACTGGTATGGAGATAACCGTGAGGTTCGTTGCGGGTTCGGTGCTGTCGTCGCTGTAGAAGCGCCAAACATCTGGTGGCATCGTTCTCAGAGTTTGTCCCGGTAGCACGGAGCCGACGTTAACAAGGGCGAGACTGGAGTTCAGCCATCCCATCTGTCGTTCATGATCGAGTATAAGCACGTCAGGGACGACAGCCGATGCATTTTGGCCGACGACCTCCATGATCCGCGCAGCTTTCCCGGCATCGTAATCAATGACTGACTGAATGAAATCATCATTCAGGGCAATCGTACGCAGCTGGCTTTCGATGTCCTTCAAATAGGACTCGAATACCAAAGTCGTGAGCGACTGTTCGCGCTTTGCGTTGCGTTCAGCTTCCAACTCAGCGACGGACAAACTACCAAGGTAAGTGATGCCAAAAAGCGCAACAGCAGTTGCCATGAGGCCGACCACAAACAGACCCCCGACCAACCAGCTGAACTTCACACCTTTTGTCTTCATTTTGAGTACCGGAAGGCCCGCGCCTTCAGTTCTTGAATATCGTCAGCGGAGTGATCTTTGGTGACAAGCGCAAACTCACCGGAGAACACCACTGGGATCTGGTCACTGTTTCCTGTCTGGTCCAACACGATCGCCTCTGCCATGGCGACACCGTTGTCATCGTTCATCCGCATTACTGTGACATCCAGCTTTCCTTCAAGAATGGCATCCAGTTCGGCGGCGCCTCCACCCCATCCGTTGGTCATGACGGTCCTCTCGTTGCCGCTTGCTGCGATGGCGTCCATGACCCCGAGAGCGATGTCAGTTGAGCACGCATAGATGAACGATAGGTTTTGATGTTCTTGAAGAATGCTTTCTGTCGCCTGCCGCGATTTTTCCCGGTCATACCCAACGTAGTAGGAGGCCTTGAGGTTCATGGCTTCCGGATCTGAATAAGCCTGCAAGAAAGTGTTGCCCCGTGCCCGGCTGACGTATCCGCGAGGCCCGAACAGAATTGCGAAGTTCTGTTTTTGGCCGAGCTTGGTCTTGTAGTAGTCGATGAGAAGCTGGGTACCGGCCACATGATCGAAACCGACGTAAAGAAAGGGCTGCCGTTCTCTCCAAACTTTCAGTGGCGTCGTAATGTTTTGAAGGATAACTTTAGGTCTTCCTCGGGCAATGAGACGTTGAACGATCGGCTTGTGGCGTAGAACGTCCAGAGTGAAAACCAGATAATCCGGATTGCTCGCCAGAGCCTGCGTGATCAACGCTGCCTGGCCGCCCGCATCCGATGAGGATCCGGAAAAATAAGATTCGATCCTGTGAGGGAGGCCAATATCGTCCATCCGCGCTTCAAACGACGCGAGACTGCGGCGCCAGTAATCTGAAACCTGGCTGCCGGGATAAATGATTGCGACTTTAACCGGATTGACTTCAGTTTGCAGCGCGATCGCCGGCGCCGAGACGCGCTGCGCAAAGCCTTCTGCAACAGACCGTTGTTTTTTATTCAGCGCGGTAAATTCGGTGAGCGACCAGAATTCGTCCAAGCTCGTGTCTTGAGCTGGAGCTGCCTTCATATATGCAAGGCTCAGAACTACAGAGACTGCCAAAGACTTAAGTAACGACCTTCGGATGGCTTTGCGCAAAATTTTGAATTGGCTCATAACGAAACCACTCGACAGAAATACTGAGCCGAAACAATTGGCATTCATTGTGATTGTGGTTTGATATGATGCAATCAAAATAGCCGCTTTTTGTTGTTGTGTCTGATCACTTTATCGAAACGCTATTAAAAGAGGTCAAACAAATACTTAATTAAACGAATTATTGTTTGTTTTTATCATGGCAATTTAGGTGATTTTGGAGTCGATCGGTTAATTACGGTTTGGCTCTGTTTTCGTCTCCAATTATGGACCAGACATCGCAACTCCTGTGTTTGTTGCGCTTGCATCAGACATTTGCCTGCAGTTACGAACCTGCTATACCGCTGCCATCTTTGAAGGGAACAAGGTATGGGTTCAATGCGCTTGGTCGTGGTTGGTGCAGGTGGCCGGATGGGGCGGGCCTTGACCCGGGCCGTCACAGATGCTGCGGGAGCAGACGTGGTTGCGGCCATTGAGCAAGAAGGATCGCCATTCCTAGGTCAGGATGTTGGGGAGCTTGCCAGCGTCGGCGCTTTGAATGTCCCTGTAACCGACGATCCGTTGTCTGCATTTGCGAAAGCCGACGGGGTCTTGGATTTTACAGCGCCGAAAGCGAGCATTTGGTTTGCTGAGTTGGCGGCCCAGGCGCGGATCGTTCATGTGATCGGAACGACTGGTTGGACACCGGACGAGGAAACACCTCTTCGCGCCGCCGCAAGGCACGCACGGATTATCAAATCCGGCAACATGAGCCTTGGCGTGAACTTGCTGGCGAGCCTTGTGCGCAAGGCGGCAGCGGCATTGGACACAGACTTTGATATCGAAGTTCTGGAGATGCACCACAAGCACAAGGTCGATGCGCCTTCCGGTACGGCTTTGCTTCTCGGCGAAGCGGCCGCGGAAGGCCGCGGCATCGATCTTCAGACACACTCTGTTCGCAGCCGCGACGGCATTATGGATCCGCGCAGGACAGGCGATATTGGTTTTGCGACCCTTCGGGGCGGATCGGTCATCGGAGAGCACTCCGTGATTCTCGCCGGTGAAGGGGAGCGGATCGAGCTGACGCACCGAGCTGAAGACCGGCAGCTGTTTGCACGCGGGGCGGTCAAGGCGGCTCTGTGGGGCTTCGACCAAAAACCCGGATTTTACTCCATGGCCGACGTGCTCGGCCTGGACACCTGATCAACTCAAGATGATCCACGCAAGGAGATCGGCATGGAACGCCTGCTAGTGCTCGTCCGCCACGGACAGAGCGAATGGAACCTTAAAAACCTGTTCACAGGTTGGAAAGACCCGGGCCTGACCGACCAGGGCGTTGCCGAAGCGCATAAGGCGGGCGAGCAGCTTCGGGATCTGAAACTGAATTTCGACCTGGCCTTTACGTCGGTGTTGTCCCGTGCCCAAAAAACGCTCGGGATTATTCTCGATGAGCTTGACCAAACCGGCCTTGAAACTTTCAAGGATCAGGCTCTGAACGAGCGTGACTATGGCGATTTGACCGGTATGAACAAAGATGAGGCCCGGGAAAAGTTCGGCGAGGAACAGGTTCACATCTGGCGCCGGTCTTATGACATTCCTCCCCCAGGCGGCGAGAGCCTCAAAATGACCGCTGAACGTGTTCTGCCGTACTACAAAGCCGAGATATTGCCGCGCGTCCTGTCTGGCAAGCGCACGATCGTTGCAGCCCACGGCAATTCGCTGCGGTCGCTCATCATGGAATTGGAAGGGCTGAGCCCGGAAGAAATCCTCAAACGGGAACTCGGGACCGGAACGCCGATTATCTATCGCCTTGATGAGGACGGAAAAGTCATCAGCGTCCAGGATCTGGCCGCCTGAGAACTACAAAACTTACGAGAAAAGGCGGCCGGTAGGCCGCCCTTTTTGCTTAGACTTCAAACCCGCTTTGCGCAACGAGGTTTTTCAGCGGCCGTTCCGGACGGGCGCCGACATGCTTGATGACACTGGACGCGCAAATGCAGCCGAGTTCAGCTGCGTTGGTGAGCGAGTAATCTTTAGCAAGGCCAAACAGGAAGCCGGAGGCAAAGAGATCGCCGGCGCCGGTCAGATCAACGACATTGTCAACCTGCTGGGCCGGAACCTTGACGATCTCCTCAGATGTGATGATCATCGCGCCTTCCTTGCCAAGTGTCAGAGCGGTCATGGCACCGCTCTGGCGGGCTGCAGAGACCGCTGTATCCAGGTCGCCGGTCTGATAGAGCGCCTTGATTTCATGCTCATTGGCGAACATCAGGTCAACAACACCGTCTGACAGCAGGCCTTTAAATTCATCCCGGTAGCGGTCGACACAGAAGGAGTCAGACAGGGTTATTGCAACCTTGCGGTCATGTTTGTGTGCGATTTCGGCAGCGGCAAGAAACGCCTTTTTCGCTTCTTCCGGATCCCACAAATAACCTTCCATGTAGGTGACTGCGGAAGCGGCCACAACATCTTCATCAACGTCTACCGGGCTGAATTCCGTGCATGCACCGAGATAGGTGTTCATTGTGCGCTCGCCGTCCGGCGTGATCAGAATCATTGACCGTGCGGTGGGCTTCCATTCACGAAGGCGGGGAGTGTTGAAGTAGACACCGGTGCCGTTCATGTCGTGATAGTAGCTGTCACCGAGCTCGTCTTCGGCCACCTTGCCGAAATAAGCCGGACGGCCTCCGAGAGACGCAATTCCAGCCGCCGTGTTGCCTGCGCTGCCGCCGGAGATGCGGACCGTTTGGCCCATCTTGTTGAACAGGGCCACAGCTTCATCTGTCTCGATGAGCCGCATGGACCCTTTGACCAGGCCCTCCTGGAGAAGAAAGTCTTCCTCGACATGGGCAAATACATCACAAATAGCATTGCCGATGCACAGGGCATCAAAACGAATTTCGGTCATTGGGTCCTCTAAGGGTCCTGAAAGAATGGGCGTCGCCCTTAAGATTGCGGATTGGGTCTTAAGGCCCGGTTAGCTTCCGGTTCACGAATTTTGTCGCGGAACGGGCTTGCCCGGTAAACTCCAACGATTTTCAGCTCCGCGCAGAAGAAAGCGAGCTCTTCCAAGGCCAGCGCAACATGCGGATCGTTGGGGTGCCCTTCGATGTCGGCGTAGAACATGGACGCGAAGAACTGTCCCTCCAACTGGTAGGATTCCAGCTTGGTCATGTTCACATTGTTCGTCGCAAAGCCGCCGAGTGCCTTGTACAGAGCAGCCGGCACGTTGCGGACCCGGAAAATGAAGGTGCTGATCACCGGTTGGCCGTTGTGGGCTGCCTCCATCTTGTCGCGGGACAGGATCACAAACCGCGTGGTGTTGTGTGCCTCGTCTTCCACGTCCTCACGCAGGATGTCGAGACCGTAGATATCGGCGGCCATCCGTGGGGCGAGTGCTGCATGGGTGGGATCGCCCAGCTCCGCAATCTGACGAGCCGAGCCAGCGGTGTCAGCGCCAACAACGGCGTTCAAACCCAGTTCCCGAATGATGTTCCGGCATTGCCCAAGCGCATGGACGTGGCTTTGTACCGTTGTAAGGTTTTCAACCTTGGTCCCTTTTGGAGCCATCAACTGGAACCTAATCGGCATGAAGTACTCGCCGATGATGTGCAAATTGGAGCCAGGCAGAAGATGGTGAATGTCCGCGACACGGCCCGCGACCGAGTTCTCGATCGGGATCATTGCCAAATCGGCTTTACCATCCGCCATTGCCGAAAAACAGTCTTCAAACGTCGCGCAGGGAATGGCTTCATAATCGGGATAAACGTCACGGCAGGCCATATGGGAATTGGCGCCGGTTTCGCCCTGGAAGACGATTTTTTTCGCATTGCTCATTGATGTGTCCAGCTTTGGTGCGGCGTTTTATAAGGATTGATAGGCTGTTCGAGCCCGTTCTAGATCTTCAGGTGTGTTCACGTCCATAGGAGCCGAGGCGATCTCCGATACATCAATGCGCATACCGGCCTCGAGCGCGCGCAATTGTTCCAGTTTCTCGCGCTTTTCTAGTGGGGACGGCGACAGCGACACAAAACGCGCCAGTGCGGCACGGCGATAGGCATAGATGCCGATGTGCTGATATAGCGGCCCATCGCCGTCAGGTGCCGTTGCACGGGTAAAATATAGTGCACGGTGATGGCCATGCCCATTTGGTGTTGTGACTGCTTTGACGAAGTTCGGGTCGTCGCGGAACCGTTCATCCCGGATTTCGGTCATGATGGTGCCAATGTCTACCCCTGGGACCGAAAGGGGCGCGAAGGCGGCTCGAATCGCTTCAGGCTCAATCAGAGGTACATCGCCCTGAACATTCAAAACAGTGTCGTACTGCTGGTCGGGGTCCAAGGTCTGCGCAGCTTCAAAGATGCGGTCCGAACCAGATTCATGATCGTCCCGGGTCATGACTGCGGTTCCACCATGATCCCGGACCGCCTCTGCGATACTCGTGTCGTCAGTCGCAACGGCGACGGGTCCGATATCTGCGTTGAGGGCCTGCTCCAGAACACGCACAATCATTGGTTTCCCGCAAATATCCGCCAGTGGCTTCCGAGGCAGACGTGTTGCGGCCAACCGGGCCGGAACAATAACGATGGCAGAGCTCAATCCAGTCTCCTTTGGCGCGATTTTGAGCCGGAAAACTGTGATTTTCCGGGGGCGCGTCCGAATGTCGTACACGTTGCCCTTTTAAAGCTATGGACAGCGAGGTCAAAAAATTTGTAGGTTCCGGCAAAATTCGAGGAGCTGATAGGGTTCGTGACCTCAAGTTACGGGCTCGGACGCGTATGAGCTTGGAGCCGGAGAGAATGGATTCCTTCACGCTGAACAAGGCCGCAGGTGCGGTTCTTATGGTGCTTATTCTGACCATGGGTCTGGGAATTGTGTCTGACATAATTTTCAAGCCGACGATCCCGGGCAAGCCGGGTTATGAAATCGTCGTCGCATCTGCTGAAGATTCAACGTCAGTGGTTACTCCGGAGCCGGATGTTGTGCCGATTGGCGAGTTGCTCATGGCTGCTGCTGCCAGCGATGGTGAGAAAGCTGCCAAGAAATGTGCAGCCTGTCATACGTTTGAACAGGGCGGCGCGAACAAGGTCGGTCCGAACCTTTGGGAGATCGTTGGGCGGAAGCCAGGTGGCCTGGATGGCGTCAACTACTCCAGCGCAATGGTTGCCTATGGCGAGGAAAATCCGGAGTGGACCTACGAGGGTCTCTACAACTTCCTGGCATCCCCGAAGAACTACATTTCTGGAACGTCCATGGGCTTCGCAGGTATCCGCAAGTCTGAAGAACGGGCTGACCTGATTGCCTACATGCGCGAACAGGCTGCTACGCCGCAGCCGCTGCCTGGAGAGTAATACCGGGTAACAACTGCTGAGATGCAGAAATATTTTTAGAAAGCCGGGCCTGTGTCCGGCTTTTTTATTGGTATTTGAAGAAAATTAATGTTTGTGACGTTACGTAGTTTCTGAGTCATATTGTCAGGAACGACAATCCGACTGGATTGGACAAGCATGAACGCGGTGCGTCAATTCTTTGTACATGGGAATGGAGCCTGGGTTGCTTCGCTCACAGCGGTGATCTGCTTTATTGCAGGAATCGCAGTGACGGCGCACGTGGGATACACGGTGCGCAGTGAAATCATGTCGCAAAACAAGCGCGAAGCCGTCGCCAGTCTTTCGGAAGTCCGCGCCAAGCTGGAAGGGGAATTCGGCCGGACTGTTGCCTACGGTATTGGACTGCGCGCCAACGTCGTTGAATCTGCAAATGAGCCTTTTGATGCCCGTAGATATGATGCCGTTGCGGCCGATTTGATTGATGGCAACCCGGTGATCAGGTCGATAGGGCTTGCTCCGGACAACATTCTCCAGGCGGTCTACCCCCTCCAGCCCAACCAGTCGGCCATCGGGTTGAACTACCGGACGAATGCGAGCCAATGGCCGGCAATCAAAAAGGCCATGCTCTCACGTGAAATTGTGATTGCGGGACCCTTGGAACTGGTTCAGGGCGGTCGGGCACTTTTGGTCCGAATACCGGTTTTTCCGCCATCGCAGCCCGGGCAACCCATGGCAGAGCGACCATATTGGGGTGTGCTGTCTCTTGTGGTCGATCAGGCCGGCTTGATGCAAGCTGCCGGTATTGTGGACATGGTCAAGCAACTTCGGATCGGCATCATCGACAAGGCCGCTTCCACGCCAGAACAAGCGCATATATTCGGCAGTTTTGGCCTGATGGATATTGACAGCGTAAGTCTTCCTTTGAACCTGCCCGGTGGTTTGAAATGGGAAGTACTGGGCTATCCAGAAAACGGTTGGAACAGCAACGAACGCAGCATCTGGATCACCCAGCTCGTCGGAAGTCTGATCTCGCTCCTTTTCGGCGCCATGGCGTTCCTGCTGATCAGTGAGGTTTACAAGGTTCGCTCAATGGCCTTGCACGACCCGCTGACCGGGCTGGCTAACAGGCGGCTCCTGGAAGACCGGATGCTCCAATTGGCGGTCATGTCTGAGCGGACGGGGGCCGGCTTTGAAATTTTTTATGTCGACCTTGATGCCTTCAAGCCCGTTAACGACAGCTACGGCCATGCGGCCGGTGATCAGTTGCTGGTCGAAATTGGACACCGCCTGCAGCAGCAAACACGGCAGACAGATACGGTTGCCCGTGTGGGGGGTGATGAGTTCATCGTTTTGACTCCTGGAAACATGCGCCGCCTGGAACGGGAAGCTTTCCTGGAGCGCTTGGGGGAACGTCTTTCTGAGGTATTTGAGTTTTCAGGTGTACGCATTGGTGTGAGTGCCAGTATCGGCAGTGCAAGCTTTCCAAGCGATGCAGGCACCATTGACGATCTGCTCAGAGTTGCCGACAGCCGGATGTACAGCCAAAAGACCAAGGGGCGGAAAAAACCGGAAACCGTCTCCGGCAACGAACTTCCGCAAACCGGTTAAATTTCTGTCATGTCACGCTTAATGGGTGGTTTTTTGGCCACCGCTCCCTAAACTGTTTCCATACCGCGAACTGCGGCCCGGACAACAGCAACGGAGCAAGTGATGCGAGCCGCTTGGCGTGCAAACGAAAAACCAGCGGTGACGGCAATACTGACAGGAGTTTTGTTGCTGGTCGCTGCAATCGCCAATCCCGCAGTGGCGCAAGATCCTCAGTGGAAACATGCTGCGGCTTTGAATGGCACGCCGAAATATGGCCCTGACGCCGAACATTTTGACTATGTAAACCCTGATGCGCCGAAAGGCGGCACAGTGCGCCTCGCAGCCCGCGGTGGGTTCGACACGTTCAACTTCCTGCCGCCCAAAGGCCAACCTGCGCCGGGGATCCTGAACATTTACGAAAGCCTGATGGAACCGTCACTCGATGAAGACGACATCAGTGCGCAGTACGGTGTTCTGGCAGATGGCGTCAGATATCCGGACGACTATTCTTGGGTCGAATACCGAATGAACCCGAACGCCAGATGGCATGACGGGCAGCCGGTGACGGCCGAAGATGTCATCTGGTCGTTTGAGAAATCAATCGAACTCAATCCGCAACGGAAGTTTTACTACAAGAACGTCACCGATGCCGAAATCGTTGACGGCAATATCGTTCGGTTCACGTTCGACACATCCGGCAACCGGGAACTTCCCAAGATCATGGGACAGCTCACGATTCTGCCAAAGCATTGGTGGGAAGGAACCAATGACAAGGGCGAGCCTCGGGATCTCTCCAAGAGCTCGCTGGAGCCGCCCCTGGGATCCGGTCAATACCGGATCAAGGATTTTTCGGCCAACCGGCAAGTGATCTACGAACGGGTCGACGATTATTGGGGTGGGGATTTGCCGATCCGGGCCGGAACAGGAAACTTTGACGAGATCCGGTACGTCATCTTTCTGGACGATGCGGTTCAGTTCGAAGGCTTCAAAGGTGATCAATACGATTTTCATACCGAACGCAGCTCTAGCCAATGGGCAAAGCGGTATGATTTTCCAGCACTCCGCGACGGGCGGGTCGTGCGAGAGATCTTTCCCGACCGATCCACCGGCGTGATGCAGGGATACTTCCTGAACCTCAGAAGAGACAAGTTCAAGAACCCCGATGTGCGCCAAGCGTTGAACTACGCCTATGATTTTGAAACGACCAACGAGATCATCTCTGCCAACCTTTTGAAACGCGTAAACTCCTATTTCTCCGGCACAGAACTGGCCTCTTCCGGTTTGCCGACCGGAAAGGAACTGGAAATTCTTGAAGAAGTTCGCGATCAGGTGCCGCCGGAAATCTTTACCGAAGAATTCAAGAACCCGGTCGGCGGTTCCCCGCAAAACGTCCGGGCGAATTTGCGTGAGGCCGTCAAGCTTCTGCGCGGTGCCGGTTACAAACTCGAAGGGCGCCAGATGGTCGACGAGGCAACCGGTGAGCAGCTCACAATCGAGTTCCTTTACCGCGATAAGGCCAGTGAGCGTTCTCTACTTCCCTACGCAAAAAATCTGGAGAGCATCGGCATCAACGCTGTCTTGCGGCTTGTGGATACGTCCCAGTTCATCAATCGGGTACGAGCGCGCGACTTCGATGCGACGACCTTGGCGATCGGGCAGTCCCTGTCACCGGGGAACGAGCAACGGGAGTATTGGGGGTCTGTTTCTGCCGACAATGCGAGCTCGGCCAACTACGGAGGCATCAAAAACCCGGCCATCGATCACCTGATCGACAAGGTGATCTTCGCAGAAGATCGTGAGACCCTTGTTGCTGCGACCCACGCCCTGGACCGTGTCCTGTTATGGAACCACTACGTGGTGCCGCAGTTCTACGTCGATGAGACCCGGACAGCGCGTTGGGACCGGTTCTCTCACCCTGAAAACATGCCGGAATACAGCACCGGGTTCCCGGAGATCTGGTGGTATGACGAAGAAAAGGCAGCAAAAACCGGAGCAGTACAATGACGAACCGTCAGGGGCCGGACCGACGGCAGGTCTTGAAGCTCTCCGCAGCAACGGCACTTGCGGCTGCATCCGGACCGCTTCTCTCACGCGCAGCATATGCAGCCGGTGAGAGCACAGGTGCGCGTCATGGCCTTTCGGTGTTTGGCGACCTGAAATATGGGCCGGACTTCACGCACTTTGACTACGTAAACCCGGACGCGCCAAAAGGCGGAACGTTCAATTTTCAAGCGCCGTACTGGTCCTTCAATCAGAATGTTCTGACTTACAACACCTTCAATTCTTTCATTTTGAAAGGGGATGCACCGCCGCGGATGGAGCTGTGTTTCGACACTCTCATGGTCAGGGCCTATGATGAACCGGATGCGGTTTATGGGCTCGTCGCAGAAAGTGTTGAGGTCTCCGAAGACGGCAACCGCTTCATCTTTAATTTGCGGGCTGAAGCAAAGTTTCATGATGGCTCAAAGCTGACAGC
The DNA here is from genome assembly GCF_965276855.1 of Roseibium sp. Classification (GTDB taxonomy): domain Bacteria; phylum Pseudomonadota; class Alphaproteobacteria; order Rhizobiales; family Stappiaceae; genus Roseibium. The sequence goes on along the minus strand of NZ_OZ255700.1, from coordinate 2,329,840 downwards.
CGAAGACGTTGCCTTCTCCATGCTGCTTCTCAAAGAGCACGGCCATCCGAACATCAGTCAGCCGATGCGGGTTCTGACCGATGCGGAAGTTCTCGACGACCATCGCGTTGCTCTGCAGTTTGACGGCACACAGTCCCGCAATTATCCGCTCGGTGTCGCCGCCGGTTACCCGATCTTTTCAAAACGCTACTACACGGCCTATGACTTTGAGCAGAGTACGCTGACCCCGCCGCTGTCGTCGGGCCCTTATAAGGTTGGCAAACACGCTGTCGGGCGTTTTGTCGAATACCATAAGGTCGATGACTATTGGGCCAATGACCTTCCCGTGCTGCGCGGACAGAAAAACTTCCAGATCGTGCGAGTGGAGTTCTTCCGAGAGCGCCAGGTTGCTTTTGAGGCCTTTAAAAAAGGAACCGTCCGCTACCGCGAGGAATTTTCGTCAAAGAACTGGGCGACCGAATACAATTTCCCGGCGGTCGAAGATGGCAGGGTGGTGACAAAGGTCTTTCCGGACGGCCGTCCCTCCGGCGCGCAAGGTTGGTTTCTCAACACGCGCCGCGAAAAGTTCAAGGACCCGCGTGTGCGCGAAGCCCTTGGCTACGCGTTTGACTTCGAATGGTCCAACAAGAACCTCTTTTACGATCTTTATCAAAGAACGCAGTCGTACTTCGAAAACTCGGAGATGAAGGCCGAAGGCGTGCCCCAGGGCGCGGAGCTGGCTTTGTTGGAGCCTTACCGGGATCAGCTGCCGGAAGCTGTCTTTGGGGAGCCCGTGACGCCGCCGGTCAGCGATGGGTCGGGTTTTGACCGTGGACTGCTGCGCCGGGCCAATGAGCTTTTGCGGGAGGCAGGATATACGCGCGACGGATCAAACCTTGTCGGACCAGATGGCAAACCGTTCACCATTGAATTTTTGAACAACACAACGGCGTTTGAACGGATCGTCAATCCATTCATCAAGAACCTGAAGCGGCTTGGGGTTGACGCAACTTTCCGGGTCGTGGACGGAGCCCAGTATCAGGCCCGCTTGAACGAGTTCGACTTCGACATAGCCAGCCGCCGGTTTGCCTTCAGTGCCACATTGTCTGATCCGATTCGGGAGTACTGGACCACCCGCTCAGCCAGTGTGCCGGGAAGCAGTAATCTTGCCGGCATTTCCGATCCCGTGATTGATGCCTTGACCGACAAAGTCCTGGCTGCGCAGTCCAAGGAGGAAATGGTCACCGCAGCCCGAGCAATCGACCGTGTCTTGCGTGCCGGTTACTATTGGATCCCGCAATGGTACAAGAACACCCACTCGGTTGCCATCTGGGACATGTTCGGTTTTCCGCCGGAACCGCCAAAGTATTTCTTCCCCGTGGAAGATCTTTGGTGGATAGATCCGGAAAAAGCCAAAATCATCGAAGATGCCGGTTAGAAAATAACAGACACTCTCTGAGCTCGGTTTTCGAGCTGAGATGCAAAGGGATAAAAAGACCCCTATGGGCGCTTATATTCTCCGCCGTTTGTTGCTCATGATCCCGACCCTTGTCGGGATCATGGCAATCAATTTTTTCATCATCCAGTTTGCACCCGGTGGTCCGGTTGAACGCGTCATTGCGCAGATCTCTGGCACGGATGTCGATGCGACATCGCGCATCAGCGGTGGCGGCAGCGATATGGGAAACATCGGCAATGAATCGTCCGGCGCAAGCGCAGGCGGTGGCGACAGTGTGACGTCCAAGTATCGCGGCGCTCAGGGGCTGGATCCGGAATTCATTAAGGAGCTGGAAGCGCAATTCGGCTTCGACAAGCCGCCGCTGGAACGGTTCTTGAACATGCTCTGGAATTATGCGCGGTTTGATTTCGGCGAGAGTTACTTCCGGGACATTCGCATCCTCGACCTGATCGCCGAAAAACTGCCCGTGTCGATCTCGCTCGGTCTGTGGATGACGCTGATTTCCTATGCGGTCTCGATCCCGCTTGGCATCCGCAAGGCAGTCAGCGACGGCTCGCGCTTTGATGTTTGGACCTCCGGGGTGATTGTGGTCGCCTATGCAATCCCCGGGTTCTTGTTTGCTGTCCTCTTGATCGTCCTCTTCGCCGGTGGGTCCTTCTGGGACATCTTCCCGCTGAGGGGATTGGTGTCCGACAATTGGGAGAGCCTGTCCTGGCCGGAACGGATCCTTGATTATTTCTGGCACCTGGCCTTGCCACTGACAGCCATGGTTCTGTCGGCTTTTGCGACAACGACGCTGCTCACCAAAAATTCCTTCCTGGATGAGATCCGCAAGCAATATGTGATTACCGCGCGCGCAAAAGGGTTGACGGAAAGCCAGGTTCTTTACGGCCATGTGTTCCGGAACGCGATGCTGATCGTGGTTGCTGGTTTCCCCGGCGCTTTCATCTCGTCCTTCTTTGCCGGTTCCCTGTTGATCGAGACGATCTTCTCGTTGGATGGTCTCGGGCTGCTCGGTTTTGAATCCATCATCAATCGCGATTACGCGGTGGTCTTTGCAACGCTGTACATTTTCTCGCTGATGGGTCTTCTGGTGAACCTCATCTCTGACCTCACCTACACCTGGATCGATCCACGGATCGATTTTGAAAGCCGGGAGGTGTGAGGCAATGGACAGTCGTCTGAACAAGGACCTCGAAAACGCCGGCTACGATGTGTTGAACCCGCTGACGGAGGAAACGGCACCACCGCCCAAAAAGATGAGGCTATCGCCGATCAACCAGCGGCGCCTCGCCAACTTCAAGGCCAATCGCCGGGGTTACTGGTCGCTCTGGATTTTTCTGGTACTGTTTGTGCTCGCCATGGGCGCCGAGTTCCTGACCAACGACCGGCCAATCCTCGTCTCCTACAACGGCGAGATACTGGCGCCGGTCTTTGTCGATTACCCGGAAGAAAAGTTTGGCGGCTTTCTGGCGATAACCGACTATCGGGATCCGTTCATCCAGGAAGAGATCGAGGCGAACGGCTGGATGCTCTGGCCGCCGGTGCGGTACTCCTACCGGACTGTGAACCATGAAATCCCAGTGCCGGCTCCGGCACCGCCATCGTGGATGCTGGATAAGGAAGAGCGCTGTCAGCGCTACCCGCTGGGTGCGGACGATCCAAACTGCGTCATGGGCAACTGGAACTGGCTCGGCACGGATGATCAAGGCCGCGATGTCCTCGCCCGTCTTGTCTACGGCTTCCGCATCTCGGTCCTGTTTGGTCTTGCCCTGACACTGGCATCCTCGGTGATCGGCATCGCGGCCGGAGCCGTGCAGGGCTATTATGGCGGCTGGGTGGACCTTATCTTCCAGCGCTTTATTGAGATCTGGACGGCCATTCCGACGCTGTATCTCATCCTGATTGTGTCCTCGGTTCTCATTCCGGGGTTCTGGACACTCTTCACAATCCTGCTCGCTTTCTCCTGGGTTGCACTGGTGGGCGTCGTGCGCGCAGAGTTTCTGCGTGGTCGGAACTTTGAATACATCTCGGCGGCGCGCGCGCTGGGCGTGTCCAACGGCGTGATTATGTGGCGGCACCTGTTGCCGAATGCGATGGTGGCCACTCTGACCTTCATGCCCTTCATCCTGAACGGATCCATCTCGACGTTGACGGCGCTGGACTTCCTCGGCTTTGGTCTGCCGCCAGGGTCTGCATCGCTTGGCGAACTGCTCGCGCAGGGCAAGAACAATCTTCAGGCGCCGTGGCTTGGCATCACCGGGTTCTCGGTGATCTCGTTGATGCTGAGTTTGTTGATTTTCATTGGCGAAGCCGTGCGCGATGCGTTCGATCCGCGCAAGAGCCTGGCATAGAGAGGCAGAGATGACCAAAGACACGCTCGTCTCCATTCAGGATCTCTCGGTTGCCTTCACGCAAGGCGGCAGGGAAACACTTGCAGTCGACCGGATTTCCTTTGACATCAACAAGGGGGAAACCGTTGCGCTGGTTGGCGAAAGTGGGTCCGGAAAATCGGTCTCGGCTTTGTCGGTTCTGAAACTACTGCCGTACCCGGCTGCCACTCACCCGACCGGCAAAATTCTCAAGGATGGCGTTGACCTCCTGCAGGCAAATCCGAATGAAATGCGCAAGGTGCGCGGCAACGAGATCTCGATGATCTTTCAGGAGCCGATGACCTCGCTCAACCCCCTGCATACGGTCGAGCGTCAGATCTCCGAAATTTTGAAAGTACATCGGGGCATGAGCGACACCCTGTCCCGCGCGCGGGTTCTGGAGCTTATGAATCAGGTCGGCATCCGGGATCCGGAATCCCGCCTTGGGTCTTATCCGCACCAGCTTTCTGGCGGGCAGCGGCAGCGTGTCATGATCGCGATGGCGCTTGCGAACGAACCGGACCTTTTGATCGCTGACGAACCGACAACCGCGCTCGACGTGACCGTGCAAGCGCAGATCCTGGAACTTTTGAAGGATCTGCAGCGCCAGCAGGGCATGGCCATGCTGTTCATCACCCATGACCTCGGCATCGTGCGCAAGTTTGCGGACCGGGTCTGCGTTATGACCGGCGGAAAGATCGTTGAGCAGGGCCCCGTCGCCGAGATTTTCGACAATCCGCAACACGATTACACCAAGCATCTTCTGGCCGCAGAGCCGAAGGGCAACCCGCCGGAAACGGACAAGACCAAGCCGATCGTCGTGCAGGCTGACGACCTGAAGGTCTGGTTCCCGATCAAGCGCGGGTTCTTGCGCCGGACCGTTGACCATGTAAAGGCCGTTGACGGCATTGATGTTACCGTACGCGAGGGACAAACGCTCGGGATCGTGGGCGAGAGTGGGTCAGGTAAGACCACACTTGGGCTTGCGATCTTGAGAATGATTTCCTCCACCGGCCGCATCGCCTTCAATGGTCAGGACATTCAGGAAAACTCCTGGAAGGAAATGCGGCCTTTGCGCCGCGACATGCAGATCGTGTTTCAGGACCCTTTTGGGGCGCTCTCCCCGCGTATGTCTGTTGCAGACATTGTTGGAGAGGGTCTTCAGGTGCACTTCCCGGGCATCTCTTCAGAAGAGCGGGACCGTAAAGTTGCTGGCGCGTTGGAAGAGGTTGGCCTTGATGCCTCCACGCGTCACCGCTACCCGCATGAGTTCTCAGGTGGTCAGCGCCAGCGCATCTCAATTGCCCGGGCAATGGTGCTAGAGCCAAAGTTTGTTATGCTGGACGAACCGACGTCAGCACTGGATATGAGTGTTCAGGCGCAGGTGGTCGATCTCTTGCGGGACCTGCAAAAGGCGCATGGATTGGCATACCTCTTCATATCTCATGACTTGAAAGTGGTGCGGGCCCTCGCCAACGAAGTTGTCGTCATGCGGCAGGGCAAGGTGGTGGAATCCGGCCCGGCTGAAAAGATCTTCGACGCGCCGGAAACCGATTACACAAAAGCGCTTATGGCAGCAGCATTCCGGCTGGAGACGGCACCGGAAGGTGTCGTCAGTGTCTGATCTTTTGACACCGCTTTGGTCAGTGGGATGACCACGCGCATCGCCGCTATTGAATTGAACGTCGCTGATCCGGCGAGACTGGCAGGTTTTTATTGCCGGACTTTGGGTATGATCCGATCTGACCGGGATGGCCATGTTGCTGTTGGTTATGGGGCCGATGGTGCTGTTCTTCTGCTGAAACAATCAAACGGCTCAGACCGATATCGGCACGAACGCTCCGACCGCTACTGGAAAATCGGGGTGACATTGCCGGACCTTGACTGCGCACATGCCGTTTTGGCCGCACAAGGCGTTTCCGCATCTGCACCGCATCAATTCCGTGATGTCGGCTATCTAAGCCATCTTGAAGATCCGGAAGGCCATATCATCGAGTTGCTTCAGCACACTTTTGAGGGTGTCCCGAAAACAGAAACGGGGGATTTGGAACGCCCGCTCGGCGGCGGTGCGGAGATTGGGTTGGTCACGCTTCGGTCCAGCGACATTGAGGCAGACCTTGCGCAGTGTGAGGAAGAGTTTGGCCTACGTTACCTGGTCCGCGAACAGCTGCCGGAACTCGGATTCGATCTCTATTTTCTGGGAAAACAGAACGAGACAGCGCCGGACCCAAATCCGGATGCGCTGATCAACCGTCCGTGGATCTACCAGCGCCATCATACCGTGCTTGAATTTCAGCACATCCGAAATAGCGTCGACGTCCAGTGGCCGATGCCCGCGCAAAAGGGATACGCTGGTATCAAAGTGGAAGGCGATGGCTCTCCAGATCAAGGCTTTGTCTAAAAGACAGACACCCTTTCGAAGGGCAGTTCTCAAACCGCGTCCGGACAGCGCTCCAGACCGTTTTCCCCGCCGATCTCCGCCATCTGCTCTTCCAGATCGAAATTGCGAACGAGAGTTATAAACCCGCCCAATTCCGCAGCCTTCAAGAAGGTGCTGACACGGATTTCAGAGGGCTTTTCATCGGCCAGAAGACAGCCAGTCACACCGATACTCAAGCTGCCCTCAACTTTCTCCCGGTCGCTTTTGGACATAGAGGCCATGTGCTTTTGAAAACTGCGGAAGAACGGCACGTTTTCCTCCGGAATCTGATAGATTTCCAGGCGATAACCTGTCTGCAGTTCCTGCGATAATTCAGCCTTGTCCGCCTTGGATTCTGTTTCCTCAAAGGCAAGCTTTTCTTCCATCAAGACAGTGCCATCTGCCTTGCGTTTGATCGTCAGGGCCATGGTCGCCCCATCTTCGGGAATACGGATTGCATCCGGGTATTTAACCGCCAGCCGCAAGGCACCCGGGTCCGTTTCCAGCATGTCGAATTGGCTGAGCTTTGCAAGGGTTGCCAGAGGAACGTGGCCACACGCCGACATCAAACTGCCAAGCAGGAGGACTAGAACCAGCTTGGCAATTCCCGATAGAGCGGGCGTTTTGTGAGCAAACATCAGTATCTCCCGAAAAATCGGGATGATGATTATCGCAAAACAATAAGAAATAAAATCGAAAAATTAATTTAGGTGCGAATTACCCTACCCAGCAGGTCGCAAAGAAACCATTCTTCTCCTGATCTTTACCGATGGAGCGGCGGGTCTTGAAACCGATGAGACCATCGGCACCGCCGACGTCATGCCCATCGCCTTCAAGGCGCAATTGAAGATTGCGCACAGCACCTCGGGTGGTGTCCTTCATTGGTTTCCAATCGCCCACAAAGCTCTTGTTCGAGCCATACCGGTCTGCAAGGTGACCGACGAACAGCGCGTAGGTGTCGCTCTCGTTGTATTCCTTGATAACATAGAAGTTTTCAGTGGCAATGAAAGCCGGACCATAGCGGCCGGCCGGCAGCAAGATGTTACCCGGTTGGTTGATCTCGTGATTTGGGAACGGACGTCCACTGACCCGTGTGACGCCTTCAGCTACAAATCTTGAGATCGGTTGCCGGTTGTCCGGTCCTTCGCGGGTGCAGGAGACCGTATTCGGCAAGCGGACCTCATAGCCCCAGTCCCGGCCGCTTACCCAGCCATGTTTGGCCAGGTAGTTTGCGATTGACGCCATTGTATCCACTTCCGACGTCCAGATGTTTCGCCGTCCATCGCCGTCAAAGTCGACGGCATATTTCAGATACGATGAAGGCAAAAACTGGGGTTGTCCCATGGCGCCACCCCAGGAACTGCGCAAGGTTTTTCTGGAAACGTCGCCGGTTTGCAGGATTTGCAAGGCAGCAATCAATTCGCCTTTGAAGAAATCAGCCCGCTGACCCATGAAGGCCCGGGTTGCCAGAACACGAACGGCATCATGTGGGATCTTGGCGCCGCCATAGCCAGATTCTCTGGCCCAGATCGCAAGTATGATCCGTTTCGGAACACCATAACGCGCTTCTATTTTTTGAAGAGTTGACGCGTGCTTTTGCATAAGCCGGCGGCCGCCGGGCACGAGTGCATTGAACTGATTGTCGCGGAAATAGCGCGCAGGCGAGCGGAACTCAGCCTGGAAATTGACCTTGGGAGGAGCACCCTTGCCGCCCGGACCAACGAGGCCCGGCAGCGATGTATCTGGTGTCAGGCCCCTCAGTTCCCTGTCCAAGGTTGCTTGTGAGACGCCCGCTTGTCTTGCCGCTGGGGCAACGGCCGAAGCCATGAACTGACGGAATTGCTGGTCGTACTGGCCGGCGAGTGCCAGACCTGATGGTAAGATTGAAAGGCTGAGGGCGAGCGTGGCAAGGCGCAGCGCTTTGGCAAACACGGCTTAGTCTCCATACATCGGGAGTACAGAGACTATCACGAAGACAAGCGTCAACCGACAGCTGTTAGAGTTCTGTCCAAGCCAAACTTGAGCCAGACTGCGATGTCAGCCAGTCCTTATCAAACCGGTACCAGCTGCCGCCACGCTTCTGATCATGTGCCCGTGAGATAGGTGCGCCCATTAGGTGGCACATCAACAGCGTGCCGACCGCGCCATGTCCGGTGAAGAGAACAGGATCTTCCTCTTTCACTGAGCGCAGAACGGCTCGGATGCCAGTGACAATGCGCATTTGTGCGTCAATCGCCCGCTCCCAGCCGCGGATGGATTCGTCTGGGTTGGCAAAAAACTGATCTGCGGTCCGCTCAAATTCTCCCCGGGCCAGATAACCAGTCGCGGACCGGTCATTTTCGTGAAGCGCCTTCAAGACCAGAGGCTTCAGCTCGAGGTGTCCTCCGACGATTTCGGCGGTTTCGACGGCCTTGACCTCGCCGCTGGAGACAATGCGCTGAAAGTCTTTGGCAAATGGCAGATCCGCGGCGAGGGCAGCGCGGTCGCGGCCAATTTCGGACAGCCGCCACTCCTGAATAGGGACATCCGGATCGATTTCGACTTCCGGATGGGTCAGATAAACACACCAAGTCATAAGGATGTCTCCTCTAGCCAGCCGGTAATGAGTTCATATGCGATGGAAATGGACGGCGGGATCATGTGCCCCTCCGGATGGGTGCCCTCAATCATTTGGCGGACCTCGTCGCGGCTGCACCACTTGCAGGCCTCGAGTTCGTCATCTTCGATGACAATGTCTGTCGACAACGCATCACCGATGCAGCCGAGCATCAAATTGGCCGGAAAAGGCCAGGGTTGGTTGGAAATCAAACGGACTTCTCCTACCTCAATGCAGGATTCTTCCAGCGTTTCCCGCCGCACAGCCTGTTCGATCGTTTCTCCCGGCTCCATAAACCCAGCAAGTGTCGTGTAGATCCCTTCCGGCAACCGGGGCGGGCGCCCCAACAGGGCCCGGTCTCCGTCTGTGATCAGCATGATGACGCAGGGATCTGTGCGCGGAAAATGATGGGCTCCGCAAGCGGGGCAATCGCGGCGGTATCCCCCTTCGCTCATGACCGTTTTTTCACCGCATTGCGAGCAATGCCGATGCGTTCGGTGCCAGTGGATCAGGGCGCGGGCTTGCGCCAACGCGCCGAGTTCTTCTGGAGGGAATGTCCGTTGGATGGCCAGCTGCCGTAGATCCTGCAGATGCAGGCTTGGCATCTCCGCCAATTCTTCATCCTGTTGGGCGAGTGTCGTCGCAAAAACGGCTCGGCCTGTTTCAGGCCGCAATCCCAAGAAGACCATTTCTTCGCGCGACGCTTTTAAGGTCAAAGCATCTTTGAGCGTGTGTCCGAACTGCGGAGGGGGCCCAGCCGGAAAGACCAGCGTCCGCGGCGTCGACAAAATAATTTCAGTATCCGGTCTATCCAGGAGCCCGCTTAAGTAGGCGCGGTCGCCGCGACGCGTTGACTGGCGGTCGAGTGTGTTCCCGAGAAAACTCATTTCCATCGCTGGCAAGTCGGCATCAGGCGCACGCATCAAGTAATCCTTGGAATTGGGAAAGTTTTGTAAGGGGCCGGGTCAGTCGAAATCGGTTTCCGCTGCAAAACTGTCCCGCAGGCGGTTTATCAAGTGTTCATCCGCAGCGTCTTCGTAAGGTTTGGGGGAAACTACCCCCCAAATCGGCCCGGGCCAAGCCGCGTCATCTCGGAAGCGGGCAATGACGTGAACATGGAGTTGAGAGACCTGGTTACCGAGAGCGCCAACGTTCAGTTTCTCGCATTCACTTGCCGAGCGCAAAACTCGGCTGGCCAGCGCAATTTCCCGCATCAGCTGAAGCTGGTCATATTCTTCCAAATCGATGATCTCAACCAGATCCGGCTTGCGCGGCACCAACAGCAGCCACGGATAATTGGCGTCCTTCATCAGCCGAACAGTTGATAACGGCAAATCCAGAACTGGGAGACTGTCTCCTTCAAGGCGCGGATTGAGATCGAAAAAGGTCATAAGGTCAAACCGATACAGATAAAGGCCATCGGGGCGCGAAGAGACTGAATTAGAATTTGTTATCTCACCATACGTCCAGTGCAGATGCGAAAGAAACCTCTTTTCACGCGGGAGCCACATGGCGCTACAAAAATCATAGCTGGCGATATTTCCCTCAAATGTCAATCTTGGATGGCGTCACAAGATAATGAGGTGGAGTGTCTGCGAACTGCTGGCACTTTTCCGGCGAAGAAAAACCCGGATTTGCCTCTTGCCAACCACCCCATGAGTCCTGATATAACGCGCTCGGGAGGTTGGTGGTGGACGAGCCACTCGCCAACCGGGTCAGGTCCGGAAGGAAGCAGCCCTAACGAGCCTCGGCACGGGTCGCCGTGCCAGCCTCCCACCCTTCAGTGTAAGGATAATCATAAGGCACCGCTAGATTTCCGCGGTGCTTTTTTGATTTTCGGGCCGCTCCCGGGAAGTGCCTGTTGGCCATTCCAAGAAAACCGATAAAACCCTGTCCACCTTTTGAAAAAAATCGGTATGGTGCGGCTCATGGATGACACTGGCTTTCCGCAAGACGAAACTGAGACCGGCCTTGGGCTGACCGGCGGGACAGGAACAGCGCCCGGGGCGGCCGAGGGCGGCGCTTACCGTGTATTGGCGCGCAAATACCGCCCGAAAACCTTTGAAGATTTGGTGGGGCAGGAGCCCATGGTTCAAACGCTTGAAAATGCGTTTGATACCGGCCGGATCGCGCAAGCCTGGATGCTAACCGGTGTGCGCGGGGTTGGCAAAACCACGACCGCCCGCATTCTCGCCCGAGGCCTCAACTATGAGGTCCCTGGCGAAGCGGACAAGCCGACCGTGAAACTCACGCAGGAAGGCACGCACTGCAAGGCCATCATGGAAGGCCGCCATGTCGATGTGATCGAGATGGACGCTGCCTCACACACCGGCATTAATGACATTCGCGAGATCATCGATGCAGCCCGCTACCGTCCGGCAACGGCGCGGTACAAGGTTTACATTATCGATGAGGTGCACATGCTCTCCAACGCGGCCTTCAACGGGCTATTGAAGACGCTGGAAGAGCCGCCCGAGCATGTGAAGTTCATTTTTGCGACGACAGAAATCCGGAAAGTCCCGATCACGGTCCTGTCGCGCTGTCAGCGCTTTGACTTGCGCCGGATCGACCAATCCAAGCTGATTGGCTTGCTGCGGCGGATCTCCGATGCCGAGGGCATTCAGATCTCCGATGAGGCCCTGATGCTGATCGCACGGGCAGGGGAGGGTTCGGCGCGCGATTCGCTGTCCCTGCTCGATCAAGCGATGGCCCATGGCTCCGGCGCTATCGAAGCTGACGATTTGCGCCAGATGCTCGGACTTGCGGACCGCGCGCGGGTGATTGATCTCTTCGGCCACCTTATGGCCGGCCGGATCGAGGACGCACTAGCCGAGCTGCAGGCGCAATATGAAATTGGTGCGGATCCGGCGATCATTCTGACAGATCTTGCCGATTTCACACACCTCGTGACACGTATGAAGGTCGCGCCGAAATCGGCTGACGAGGCCTCGGTGACGGAAGCTGAGCGCGCTCGAGGCCAAGAGTTTGCCGAGAAGATCTCAGTCCGGCTTCTGTCACGCGTTTGGCAGATCCTGCTAAAAGGCGTTCAGGAAGTTCAGGCCGCCTCCAAGCCATTGGCCGCGGCCGACATGGTGCTGGTGCGCCTTGCCTATGCGGCAGATCTGCCGGATCCGGGCGAACTGATGGCGCAGATCCAGAATGGCCAGATGCCGGCATCCGGCGGGGCGCCGGCAGGTGCTTCTGGCGGTGGTGCAGCTCCGTCCGGAGGCGGTGGACAGGCAATGGCTGTTGGCGCGCGGGCGATGCCACAAGGCACCCCACAAGGTGGCCCGGTCATGCAGGCGTCTGGTCGACCGCAGCTCTCTGCCATCCAGGGTGGGATACCGCAAACAGCGCCTGCACAACAGAAAACGCCGCAGAGTGCACCGGACCCGGAGCCCGCTCAGCCGCAATCTGCTTACAATCTAAAAAATCTGCATGACTGTGTCGCCTTGGCCTCGGAAAAGCGCGACATTCCAATGAAGGTGGCGATCCAGCGCCAGATGCGGCTTGTGAAATTCGAGCCGGGCAAGATCGAGATCCAGCCGACAGATGATGCGCCTGCCGATATTGCCGGCGAATTCGGCCGCAAGCTGACCGAATGGACCGGCCAGCGCTGGTTTGTCGTTGTGTCCCGGACGCAGGGCCGTCCCACGATTCACGAAGAGCAGGAAGCCAACCAACTGCAGCTTCTGTCAGATGCCAAGTCCCATCCGACTGTCGCAGCGCTTTTGGCCCAGTTTCCAGGCGCCAAGGTGATCGATGTGAAAGTGCAGGCGTCGGAAGAAGATGAAGCCGCCATGGCCGACCCTCTGGTCAACGATCCCTTGCTGAATGAAGCGCTGGGCAACGACGACGAAGACTAGCCGATTGCCTTTCCAAGCGGCATGCTTGCGCCTTACTGATTGTTCTTCTAAACGCAGACCCCAAATAGTGAGAAACGGCGGTGACCGCCGGCCAGGTTTTCAAGGAGAGACCCGATGGACTTCCTCAAGATGATGAAGCAAGCCAAGGAAATGCAGGAGCAGATGGGCTCTTTGCAAGGACAGATCGAGGACATCGAAGCGGAAGGTTCCTCCGGAGCTGGCCTGGTCACCGTGCGCCTCAATGGCAAAGGCGAGCTCAAAAGCCTCACAATCGACCCGTCTCTGATGAAAGAAGGCGAGGGTGAGATCCTCGAAGATCTGATCATTGCTGCGCACACTGACGGCCGGGTGAAGATCGATCAGGCAATTCAGGAAAAGACCCAGGAAATGATGGGCGGCCTCGGCCTTCCGGCCGGCATGAAATTGCCGTTCTAAGGTTTTTGAGAATGGGCCTAGCGCCGCGCTCTTGCCTATTCCGTCATCCCCGGGCCTGACCCGAGGATCCATGCCGTTATCTCTCCGCGCACACCTGAATTGCGGATAAGTCACGGAATGGATTGCCGGATCAGGTCCGGCAATGACGACGGTGGGTGTCGCCTCGATTTCAATAACATCGGATCGGAAAAACATGGCGCAGAAGCAGGTTGCGGGACCGGAAATTGAGCGGTTGATCCAGTTGCTGGCAAAGCTGCCGGGGTTGGGTCCGCGGTCGGCCCGCCGGGCCGCTTTGCACCTCATCAAGAAAAAGGACCAGTTGCTCGTCCCGTTGTCCGAGGCCATGGGCATTGCCGTGCGCGACATCGGCATCTGTTCGGTTTGCGGCACGGTCGACACGTCCGATCCTTGTACGATTTGTTCGGATGACAAGCGGGACCCGAGTGTTTTGGTGGTCGTTGAAGACGTATCTGATCTCTGGGCGCTGGAACGCGCAGGTGCCGTCAATGCCCGCTATCATGTGCTCGGCGGAACACTATCCCCGCTGGATGGCGTTGGCCCGGATGATCTGAACCTTGCCTCCCTGATCGACCGCTGTGGCGCGCCGGAAATCCAGGAAGTCATTCTTGCGATCAGCGCGACCGTCGAAGGCCAGACAACCGCCCATTACATCATGGACCAGCTCGGCCATCTGGATGTTCATGTCACCAAGCTGGCCCACGGCGTACCCGTCGGCGGTGAGCTCGATTATTTGGATGAGGGCACGCTCGCCCAAGCGCTGAAGGCCAGGACACGATTCTAGTTAAAATCAAAGATGGTTGGTATGGGTTTGAAGTGTAAATTTGGAGCGCCTCACTTTGGTTGGTTGCCAATTCAAATTACTATTGACGACTTTCAGCTTCAGACGAACATTTCCTGCATTCCTGAAAACTCCATAGACGTACTTATATCGACGATGTTGGGCGCTATGGATGGCGTGAAGGCAGAGGTGCAATTAAATGTAGAGTCTTCATTATATTATATTCAGTTTGCGCCACTTGAAGATGCTAAATATCTTCTACTTGTTGAGTATTCTGAAAGAGGCAGCTCTTCTACAATTGAGCGTGAATTACTATTAGAGGCGGCTGGGGATGAAAGCGAAATCATACTGCCGTTTTGGCGTGCATGTAGGCAGTTCGAGAGCATGACATACGAAGATGCGCATTGGCCAAGATGTAGCAATGATATGCTTACAGCTTTGAACGAGCGGATTAAGTCGAAATCCTCAGCCTGTTCAAAAATAACCCATTAAGTTCAAGTGCTACTGCTCAAACCGAAACAACCGGCAATAGCCGCCATTCGGGATCGAGAACAATTCCTCCGCCGCTGAAAAACCCGCTGCGCGACCGGCTGTAAGCCAGCCGTGTGCGGTCTCCGGAAAATCACAAGTCTCGATATGGGTCATCAGGCGTTCGAACTGTTCATCGGTGAGCGGCGGCGACCAATGCTCTCGGAATTGCTGTCTGTTTTGCCGGTTGAAGATTTCGAGGGATATGCCCTCCGGCAAGACAGGTTCGAAGGAGAAAAACACACCGTTGGAGCTCAGCGCAGAGCGGATGGCTGAGAAAACCTGCGTCTTTTCTTCACTGCTCTGGAAATGATGCAAACACAGCCCGCACCAGATCACGTCATATGAGCCCGGGTTTTCAGAGAGCGCGGTGAGTATATCCATCTGCTCCAGCCGTGCGTCAAAGGGCGCGTCTTCCATGTTTTTTGCGGCGATTGCCAGTGCCTGCGGCGACAAGTCAACACCGAGATAGTATTTGACGGCGGTTTTTCGAAGAGCACGGGACATGACATCCGCATCTCCGCAGGCAAGATCCAGAAACCGGAAGCCACCGGAAAACCGCGTCGTCATTTCTTGAACCAGGATCTCTGAAACTTCCTGATGAAAGAGTAGATTATTGTCGACCAACGTCCGGTAAATCTGCCAGTCGGTTTCGAAAATGGTTGCCGGATCCAGGTCTGTTGCGACAGGTGTTGCAGTTGGATTGTGCGCGTTGATCATTGGCGGAAAATCAATCTATGAGAGTTTTGTAAGAATTTGCATCCTCGGATATATTTTACGCAGGAGGAACGAAAGCAGCCTTGATCACCATATGAGAACTGAGGAATGATGACACGAACGCAGGTATCCCCGCTTGTTGCTCAAGGATTGTTGCTCATGTTCCCGAACGCAGCGTTGCAAGCATCGGCGCCAATCATGACCCGCAGGCTGTGTCTGAGGGCGCCGAAGCTTGAGGATGCGTTCGACATCGATCCGATCTACAATGATTTTGACGTCGCCCGCTGGATCAATGTCCCTCATCCGTGTCCGACCGGATTTGCCCTTGAGCGGTTTCAGCGGTTTCTGACCTTTCCGCCGCACGAACGCTGTTTCATCCTTTCGAAAAAATCAGACAAAAAACAAAAAGCCATTGGCCTCATTCTGGCGAACTGGGCGGATGGCGAAAAATCGCCGATCATCGGCTTCTTTCTGGCATCGAGATTTCACGGCAAGGGGTTCATGGGCGAAGCGCTGGATGCGGCCCTCAAGGAATTGTTTCAGCTGACCGGCGCCGAAGAGATTCGAGCATCTTTTTATGACGGCAACATCGCCTCGGACGTTCTGCTGAAGAAGAAGGGGTTTATGCCGGTTGGAACCAGTATGGACTTCAATCGCGCTACCGGTAAGACAGAGCAGCAGACGGATCTCATTCTTCCCCGAGCTGTTTTTGAGGCTAGGTGATCCTTTTCTGTGGCCACTTGCGCAGGGTCAGAACGGCACTTATGTCGAGGCGGTCGATCACAAACCCTTGAAGGCAAGAATGTTCCAGTCCGCCAGCCGTGCCATGTCCCAGGTGTTCGAGCGCCCGTTTCGCGCTGTTTTCTGGAAAATGCTTGGCTTTACGCTCGCCGTTCTCGTGGTCATTTGGATTGCGTTGCAAGGGTTGGTCGCCGGGTTCGTCGCGCTGCCCTATCCTTGGCTGGAAACGGCTCTGTCTGTTCTGACCGGCATCGGGGCTATTTTCGCGCTTGGGTTTCTGATTGCCCCGATTTCCGCGCTGTTTGCCGGTCTGTTTCAGGACGAGATCGCGGATATCGTGGAGGCACGAGATTATCCCGGAGACCGACCCGGCGAGGCTCTGCCGCTTTCCAAGTCAATCCCTCAGACGATCAAGTTCACTGGTGTTGTGATCCTTGGCAACCTCTTCGCGCTCGTGTTGCTTTTGGTGCCGGGGGTTAATCTCGTGGCGTTTTTCCTGGTGAATGGGTATCTGCTCGGCCGTGAGTTTTTCGAGTTCGCAGCCATGCGCTTCATGCCACCGGCGGAGGCGCGGGCGTTCAGAAAGGCGCGCGGGGGCACGGTCTTTTTGGGCGGGTTGGTCATTGCCGGGCTGTTGGCTGTTCCGATCCTGAACCTGGTGACACCGATCTTCGCCACCCTGTTCATGATGCATCTTTACAAGCGGCTTGCATCCAAGGCTGCGATCTGACCTAGTCTGCCCTCAAAACGAGGGCAACATGCAAGACCTGCTGACCACCATCGCGGACGCGGCGCTCAAGTCGGAAGACAAGGGACAGGTTGCGACCTACATCCCCGAGCTTGCCAAGATCGATCCCAACCAATTCGGAATATCGATTGCGCTGACCAACGGTGATGTTTTTTCCGCTGGCGATGCGCATGTCCCGTTTTCCATCCAGTCGGTGTCCAAGGTTTTCGCCCTGGCCCTTGCTCTTGGCCGGGTGGGGGATCAGCTCTGGCACCGGGTCGGACGTGAGCCGTCAGGTCTCTCCTTCAACTCTATTCTGCTCTTGGAGAAAGAGGAGGGTATCCCACGTAATCCGTTTATCAATGCCGGTGCGCTGGTTGCGACCGACACCTATCTTGCCGGGTCGTCCCCGCGAGAAGCTCTCGGCGAGTTGGTGCGCTTCATTCGTGCGGCAACGGATGACGACAGCATTCATATCAATGAGAGTGTCGCCCGCTCAGAACTTGCCACTGGGCATCGAAACTTTTCGCTCGCGCATTATCTGGCGTCATTCGGCAATCTGAGCGCATCGGTCGACAAGGTTTTGGGGACCTATTGCCACCAATGCGCTGTCGAAATGACATGCACGCAGCTCGCGCTTGCCGGCCGGTTTCTGCTAGAAGCGCCAGATATGCCTAAGCTGGTGTCGAGCGAACGGCGGCGGCGGATCAATGCGTTGATGATGACCTGCGGTCACTATGACGGATCGGGTGACTTTGCGTTCCGTGTGGGGCTGCCGGGAAAGAGTGGCGTTGGCGGCGGCATTTTGGTGATCGCTCCGGGGCGGGCGTCGATTGCGGTGTGGTCGCCGGGACTAAACAAATACGGCAACTCCAAGCTCGGGACGGAAGCAATGGAACGGATCGCGTATGAGACCGGTTGGTCCGTGTTCGGCGCGCCACAAGCTTGATCACGGAAGATGCAATGACGCAAACGGAAGGCGTTCCTTGCAGTGAGTCGTTTCTTGCTCTGACTGAAAAAATACTTCCCTGTCTGCGTCTCAAACGGTGCATATGCGCGGCAAACCGGCGCAATTTCCGCTTTTTTGGCAGCCCCCTATCCGATTAAACCGATTCATAAGTCGTTTTTCGCGATATAGACCTATAGGATATTTTGACGTACGGCGGCGTTGGCGTTAGAACCCCTCTAGACAACGCCTTGAAATGCTTACGTTTGCGTAAACGTAAGAATGCGTCGCACGGGAGAGGAAATCCATGTCGAACGCCGATTTGCGGGGCAACCGCCCGCTGTCGCCCCATCTTCAGATTTATAAACCCATTCTGACGATGGTCATGTCGATCTTGCACCGCATCACCGGAGCGGCGCTGTATTTCGGCACCATTCTTCTGGCCTGGTGGCTGATCGCCGCTGCTGCGGGCCCTGCCTATTTTGATTTCGTCAACGCGATCTACGGTTCAATCATCGGCCGGCTGATCCTGTTCGGCTTCACCTGGGCCCTGGTCCACCACATGCTTGGCGGTATCCGCCACTTCATCTGGGATATGGGTGCCGGGTTTGAAAAAGGCGCACGCGAGTGGCTTGCCAAGGCGACGATCATCGGTTCCGTTTCCCTGACGCTGATCCTTTGGATCATCGGCTACGCAGTTCGCTAAGGAGACCGTCATGAGCGATATGCGCACGCCCCTCGGCAAAGTTCTCGGCCTCGGTTCTGCCAAGGACGGTACTGATCATTTCTGGAAACAACGCCTGACTGCAGTTGCAAACGTGTTTCTGATCTCCTTCTTCGTGATCCTGGTGATTTCGATGCAAGGATCCTCGCACGGCGATGTTGTCGAGACCCTGCAGAACCCGCTGGTCTCCATCATCCTTTTGCTGGTGATCCTGTCCGGCGTCTATCACATGAAGCTCGGGATGCAGGTCATCATCGAGGATTACATTCACGGCGAAGCCCTGAAGTTCCTAACAGTAATGGCCAACACATTCTTCTGTGTCTTCATCGGTTTCGGCTGCATCTTTGCAGTGCTTAAGATTGGCTTTGGAGGTTAACCCGTATGGCCAAGACCTACGAATTTGTCGACCACACATATGACGTGGTTGTTGTTGGCGCCGGTGGTGCTGGCTTGCGCGCAACGCTTGGCATGGCCGAGCAGGGACTGCGCACCGCTTGCATCACCAAGGTGTTTCCGACCCGCTCGCACACCGTGGCTGCCCAGGGCGGCATCGCCGCATCCCTGACTAACATGACGCCGGACTGCTGGGAATGGCACATGTACGACACGGTCAAGGGCTCCGACTGGCTCGGGGACACCGACGCCATGGAGTATCTCGCCCGTGAAGCGCCGAAGGCGGTTTATGAGCTGGAACACTACGGCGTGCCATTCTCCCGGACCGAAGACGGCCGCATCTATCAGCGCCCGTTTGGCGGTCACATGCAGAACTACGGCGAAGGTCCTCCAGTACAGCGCACCTGCGCGGCTGCTGACCGGACCGGTCACGCGATCCTGCACACGCTCTACGGCCAGTCCCTGCGCCACAACGCGGAATTCTACATCGAGTATTTCGCACTTGACCTGATCATGTCTGAAGATGGCGTGTGCCAGGGCGTGATTGCTTGGAACCTTGACGATGGCACCATCCACCGCTTTGCGGCGAAGATGGTTGTGTTGGCGACCGGCGGATATGGCCGATCCTATTTCTCTGCCACCTCCGCGCACACCTGTACCGGTGATGGCGGCGGCATGGTGGCCCGCGCAGGCCTGCCGCTTCAGGATATGGAATTCGTCCAGTTCCACCCGACCGGGATCTATGGCTCCGGCTGCCTGATCACGGAAGGGGCCCGCGGCGAAGGCGGCTATCTGGTCAACTCCGAAGGTGAGCGCTTCATGGAGCGCTATGCACCGTCCGCGAAAGATCTGGCATCGCGGGATGTTGTGTCCCGCTGCATGACCATGGAGATCCGCGAAGGCCGCGGCGTCGGCAAGAACAAGGATCACATCTTCCTGCATCTGGATCACCTGGATCCGGCGATTCTCGCCGAGCGTCTCCCGGGGATCTCGGAAAGCGCGAAGATCTTTGCCGGTGTTGATGTCACCAAGGAGCCGATCCCGGTTATCCCGACGGTGCACTACAACATGGGCGGCATTCCGACCAACTATTGGGGCGAAGTGCTCAACGCCAACTCCGATCATCCGGACCGGATCCAGCCGGGCCTGATGGCTGTCGGCGAAGCCGGTTGTGCGTCTGTTCATGGCGCCAACCGCCTTGGCTCCAACTCCCTGATTGACTTGGTTGTCTTTGGCCGCGCGGCCGCGATCAAGGCCGGTGAGGTTGTTGATCCGAAGGAAGCCGTTCCATCGCCGAATGAAGCGTCTTGTGAGCGGATCATGGATCGTTTCGACAAGCTCCGAAACGCCAGTGGTTCCACACCAACAGCCGAGCTGCGCGACCAGATGCAGCGTGCCATGCAGGAAGATGCGGCCGTTTTCCGGACGCAGGAAACGCTGGCGCAGGGCTGCAAGCGGCTCGATGACATCTGGAAGGGCATGAGCGATCTGAAGGTTTCTGACCGCTCCATGATCTGGAACTCCGATCTGGTGGAAACGCTAGAGCTGGAGAACCTGATGGCGAACGCGATCACCACCGTTTACGGCGCTGAGGCCCGGAAAGAGTCCCGCGGTGCGCATGCCCGCGAAGACTACAAGGACGGTGACTTTGCCGGCCGGAACGACGCGGATTGGCGCAAGCACACACTGGCGTGGGTCAACGAGGCCGGTGACGTCAAGCTGGACTACCGTCCGGTTGTGACCGAGCCTCTGACGCCGTTCCAGAACGGCGGCATTGATCCGAAGAAGATCGCGCCGAAAGCGCGCGTCTACTGATCGGAACGAAGTTGGCTCCAATGGCGGCAATCCTGGATACAAGCAGTCCATTCGGCACTTACCGTGCCGGCTGGCTTGCCAAAGCTGCTTGGCGAGCAGCCGATGCACATCGGCTGCCCGACTGGCTGCGCTACAAGATCCGCCATTTTGTCGCCGGCCGGTTTCCAGGTCCCTACGACACAAGCGCTGAGGGTCTGACATTCCGGATCTATCCTGGTGTCAACCGGGACGACTGGAAGATCGTTGCCAAGGACCGGCTGTCGGAGAAGGCCGAGCGCAAGATGCTGGCACAACACTTCAACAAGGACGCTGTTTTTGTCGATTTGGGTGCAAACATCGGAACTCATACGCTCTCCGCAGCAGAACTCTGCGGCCGGGTAATTGCGGTGGAAGCCAATCCGGATATCGCGGCAAAGCTGGCCTACAACGTTGAACTGAACAAGCTCGACAATGTCTCAGTCATGTCAGTTGCCGCTGGTCCTGAAGAAGGCACGTTCGATCTGGTGATTTGCCCGTCCAATTTGAACCTGTCGACATTGTCAGAAGGCCTTGCGCCATCGCTGAAAAAGTCTGAATGGACGACCACGTCGATCCGGGTCAGTCCGCTGGCGGTAATCCTTCAGGAGGCCGGTGTGGACAAGGTGGACGTCCTGAAACTGGATGTCGAAGGTTATGAAGATCAGGCGATCCTGCCATATTTCCGGACGCAGCCACGGCACAACTGGCCGCGCGTGGTGATGATCGAAGTCGATCATCAGCCGGAGTGGAAAGAGGATTGCCTCGCAGAAATGACGGCGATCGGGTACCGGGAAATCGGAACGACCGGTGCCAATATCATGCTGGAATTGACTGAAGTGCCGGCTGAAAGCGATCAGCCTCCGGCATCCGGAATAAAGGAGTTCGCCGAATGAAGAGGGACGCAATGGTGCTCGACACCAGCAGCCCGTTCGGCACCTATCCGCCGATCGGCTTGGTCCGGACGGCATGGCGGCTGGCAAGTCAGGCCAGGCTGCCGAAAGGCTTGCGCAGATATGTGCGCCTGTTTCTGGGCAAGATCTTCACAGGTCCCTACGATTTGGAAGCCGATGGCCTGAAATTCCGGGTGTACCCCTCCGACAATTACGATGACCGCAAGGTTCTGATCAAAGGCCGGTTGCCTGAGGTGGAGGAACACAAGCTTATCAAGCCTTTTCTGTCCGATGATGCGGTGTTTGTCGATGTCGGCGCGAATATCGGGGTCTACACGGTCTTTGCCGCCCATCATGGGGCCCGTGTGATTGCGCTGGAGCCCAACGCCCATTCGGTCGACAAGCTGCAGTGTAACATTGACGCCAACGGGCTCCAGAACGTCACCATTGTGCCGACCGCTGCCGGTCCGCGCGAAGATGTGCTTGAGCTTTATTCGGAAACTTCCAATCGCGGTTTTGGCACGCTCGACAAGCGGGTCACCAACGGCGAATGGGGTGGAGACTGGGCACCCTCGACCGTGAAGATGCGTCCGCTGACGACCATCGTTGATGAAGCGGGCGTGAAGAAAATAGACGTTTTGAAAATCGATGTGGAAGGTTTTGAAGACCGGGTTCTTCTGCCCTTCCTGCGTCACGCGGAAAAGAGCCTTTGGCCGCGCGTGATCCTGCTTGAAACCAATTGTCGGCCCTACTGGTCCGAGGATTGCCTGACGGAACTGGCAAACCGGTCCTACAAGGTCACCGGCCGAACGAACGACAACATGATCTTTGAGTTGGCCGCCTGAGCGGTGAATTCAAGAAATTGGCCCGACAGCCTTATCTGGCGCGAACAAGGGCCCAACGCGGAGCATTGAAAAGATGGTTCAGCTGACGCTACCCCGGAACTCACAAGTGACGGACGGCAAGGTTTGGGACAAGCCGGAAGGGGCAACCAACCTGACCGAATACCGGATCTACCGCTGGAACCCGGATGAGGGCAAAAACCCGCGCGTGGACACTTACTTCGTCGATCGTGACGACTGCGGTCCGATGGTGCTGGATGGTCTCATCTACATCAAGAACAAGATCGACCCGACCCTGACGTTCCGCCGGTCCTGCCGCGAAGGAATTTGTGGCTCCTGCGCGATGAACATCGACGGCACCAACACCCTGGCCTGCACCAAGGGCATGGAAGAGATCGCCGGCGATGTGGTCAAGATCTATCCGCTGCCGCACATGCCGGTGGTCAAGGATCTGGTTCCGGACATGACCCGGTTTTATGCCCAGCACCGCTCCATTGAGCCGTGGCTGAAAACGGTGACCCCGGCTCCGGAAAAGGAATGGCGCCAGTCCCATGAGGACCGTCAGAAGCTGGACGGCCTTTACGAGTGCATTCTCTGCGCCTGCTGCTCCACCTCCTGCCCGAGCTACTGGTGGAACGGCGACCGCTACCTCGGTCCGGCTATCTTGTTGCAGGCTTACCGCTGGCTGATCGACAGCCGGGACGAAGCAACCGGCGAGCGTCTCGATAACCTCGAAGACCCGTTCCGCCTCTACCGGTGCCACACCATCATGAACTGCTCCCAGGCCTGCCCGAAAGGTCTGAACCCGGCGAAAGCCATCGCCGAAATCAAGAAGATGATGGTCGAACGCCGCGTCTAACTTTGTCGAAGCGTTTGCTTCGGGAATCGAAAATAGGAAAACCGCTCCGGAGGAATTCGGGGCGGTTTTTTGATTGCACCTTACAATCTCTCCATCGTCATCCTCGCTATGAGCGGGGATTCAGTGTTCGCCCCGGTGAAATGGAAGATGAAAACAAATCGAGCTTATATGTACGACGGCGCTATCGTTTGCCGTTGGGAATAAGCTCCATGAATTTGGCAATACCTTCGGTGGGAACTTCGGCTGGAGCCTGCTTCCTCAACCCAAGTGCTTTTGCGAGAGAGAGGAGATCGCCTTTCCTGCCACCCAGCTGATGGCTAACCGCTTTCCAATCTCCTCTAAGAAACCCAGATAAGCACTCCCATCCTGGCGTAGCAGAACTCAGAAAACATCCCATGTAGGGTAGTGGAACCGGGTAAATCAGAGAAGCTTCCGCTGCCCGAATGCCAAAGGACTCCCCTTCGGCAGTCCTAACTGAGATTTGCGTTTGCCGGACCGGGAGGGTTCCAATCTGCTTGTTGGACGTCCGGTCAGAACTGGATACATGAATGACAGACTTTTCGGGGCGTGCGGGTATGCTGAGCAGGCAACGCCCCTTCGCTGTCTCATCGGAGTCTTTAGGCGAGTAATTCCTGAATGGTTTGTCGAAAATCTGGAGGTCAGTGTTTTCATCAGCAGAAGAAATCTGCAGGTCTTCGCATATCTGTTTTGGAACGAGTTGAAAAAATCTAATCTTGTCACTTGCTCGGAAACCGCCGGCAAAAAAGCTCTGCAGTCCAAACTCCCTAACAAGTGTTAGCGCGGGGTAATAATTCTCGAAGACTAAATTCTGCTTTGTTGGATCGAAAGAAATAACCACTTGGTCGTTGTGGGCATTAATCTCAGATTCCAAAATAGCCCGGTTGACAATTTCCTGAATAAAGACACCTGCGCCAAAAGTGTAAAAGGCAATAGGTACAAGTAGATACGATCGAGATCTACTTCTAGATATAACCTCAATGACAGTTCCCATCATACCGATATTGATCAGCGCTGCCGACCAGTAAGCCGCACCGAAAAACATGAGGAAAACGCCGGTCGGGGGAAAGGCCTGAAGCAGGAATAACGCAACTGTTGCATAAAAAAAGGCAAACGAAATTGGTGGGTTTCTTAGCATCGTGAACAATCTAGGATTGCGTTGCTTAATGTCAGGTTAGCTGTATGAACCGACTGCTTCGCCAGCCGTTCAAATGGCTTCAATCCGAGCAATGCGATCGCGGAAATCAGAAAATAAGGCTTGAGCGCAGGATCAGTTTTTCCGGGAACGTTCGCTCAGGAATATTGAATAACATAACGGGACCTTCATTCGAGCAAGCAATTGACGATTTATGGCAAAGCGCCATTCCACACGCGCCTCGGTCCTCCCTGAATGGATCCTGGATAGGTAGGACGATGGGGTGTTGACTCCGATACGGCATCATCACGGAGCTGATGCAACCGAACTCAGCCCGCTTGGCTTTCCAAACTGCGCAGTTTTCGTACACCCCGCCCCGTGTTAGAGGCTTCATGAAACGGAAACAGCCCTCAATTCGACGGGCCAAATCCGGAACCGGGATCATCTTGCGCGCATTTTGTGATTCTCATCACACGGCCTGTGTGCACGTTCCTGCGCGCCCGTCGGGAGAGTGTGCAGAAATCTGCACAGTTGGTAAAATCGTTAACCCCGGCCCGAATCGGTAATCACCATATAAAACAGTGAGATAAGGAAACTTCCCGAAACTGGCACACCCGTTGCAAAGTTGTTGGCATCGGCACCGAACGGAAATCATACGGCGCCCCAGACTTCGAAAGTTACAGACCAACCGCTTTAAGAGCAGGAGACGGAAAAATGGCAAACGTTGCATACATGACCATCAGCGGGTCCACCCAAGGTGAAATCACCTCCGATGCTACAACGGCAGACTCTATCGGCAACAACTGGCAGGAAGGCCATGAGGGTGAATCCCTGGTCTACAAGTTCGAGAGCAACGCAATTGTTCCGCGTGACCCGAACTCCGGCACCGCCATCGGCACCCGCCGCCACCAGCCGACCACCATCATCAAGCCGTTGGACAAGGCGTCTCCGTTGATGTGGCAGGCATTGGCCACCGGTGAATCATTGGAGATCACCATCAATTTCTGGCGCACGTCCACTTCTGGCGTTCAGGAGCACTACTACACGATCAAGTACACCGACGCCGTTCTGGTTGAAGGCAAGACCATCTTGCCGGACGTGTTCGATGATGCGAACGCATCCCGCGGCGATCAGGAACAGTGGTCCTTCACGTACCGCAAGGCCGAGTGGACCCACGAGAAGGCCGGTACGTCCGCGTCCGACGACTGGCGCGCTCCGGTCACCTGATCGGCCTTTGGCCTTTAGCGAAAACCCCGGTCACTTTGGCCGGGGTTTCTGTTTGTCTATGCTCTTAAAACACAAAGGGCGCGAGGATACCGGCCGAACCGGATACCTGCGCCCTTTAGGATACTTCAATTGGCTTGCCCCGCTCCCCTTACGCGGCCGTTTGAGCATCTGATGGCATATCGATGTCCTGCGGCTCGGATTGTTCAGCCTGTTTCTGTGCCATGGCCAGGAAAGGGGCTGCGATCAAGGCCAGTCCATAGGCGGCCAGCGCAAACATTGCCAAAAATGCGATCACGGTGAAGCCAAGGCCGGCCATCACGCAGCCAACCAGAACAACAATCGCGCCGGCAAAGGTGGCAGAAGTTTTTTCAATAATGGATTTCATTTTACGTATCTCCAGTTCGTCCTGTCGTTTCGATAAACTGGATATGGAGACCCGGTTTTACGTTCCGCTCCGCCGGACTTTACATTTTTGTAAAGTTAAGCGCGACGCGTAACCCCGAGGGCTTGTTTGAAGATAGTTCCAGCTTGGCGTTGTGCCGGTCGGCGACCGCCCGCACCAGCGCAAGGCCAAGGCCTGTGCCCTCGCTTTCCCTGGCAGCCTCCAGACGCACCATAGGCTTGATGATCTCGTCAAAGAGATTGGGGTTAACGCCTGGTCCATTGTCCGATACGCCGATTTCCGAACCACATGCGAACAAGGTGATGTCTGGACCACCATGGACCAAGGCGTTCTGAATAAGGTTCGCAAGCGCCTGGATCAGCATGCTCCTGTCTGCCAGAACGCTTCCACCGGATATTGCCGAATGGACAAGCGATTTGCCCGAGTCCTCAACGACCGGGCCATAAATCTCCGCGACTTCGTCAATGAGGGCGTTCAGATCGACTTGTTCGAAGCCTTCCGTTCCGTGGGCCGCCTCGATCCGGGCAACCCGCATGATGGTGTCAAAGATGCCGGAAAGCCGTTCGGCTTCCTCCAGCGCTGCCCCGCGCTCCTCGCCGGCCGGCAGGCTTTCAAGTTGGGCACGAAGGCGAGCAAGGGGCGTGCGCAGGTCATGCGCGATACTGGCGCTGAGATTGCGGGTCTGGGCGACAAGGCGCTCCAGCTCTTGTGCGGTTCGGTCGATTTGCCCGGCAAGATCATCGAGATCATCACTGGAGCTGGCAACACCGATGCGGGCTTCAAGATCTCCCGTCGCCAACCGGTCCAGAACCCCGGTGATCCGGGCAAGCCGCCGCTGAACAAGGAAACCGGCGCCGAGCCCGATGACGAGCACCAGAACGAGCACCACCCCGGCAGTGCTCCAAAGCGCGTTGCCCAGGAGCTCCAGGGCGTCTTCGCTGGCATCAAGCGGAACAGCGATCAGAACCGCTTCCCCTTCCTTGTCCAGTGAAATCAGGACCCGCCAGTCTTCCGCGCGCCGGAAGTCCCGTTTGAGACTAACCGTGCCGCCACCTGTGCGCACGACCTTCTCAAATTCCTTCGGCAAGTCACCGATTTCGGAAAGCGGGCGGATGATGACGGAGAACGTATCTGTTTCGGTGTCGTCGGCCTCGACTGTCGCCGCCAACCCTTCAAGGGCCGTATCGACGCGGTTGAGAACGGCTTCCCGGCCAAAGGTCAGTGCCAAAAGAATGGCAACCGCCATGCCGACGGCAAAAATGGCAGTTAACAGCAACGATAGCCGCAAGGTGGAGGAGCGGAGCAGCCATCGGACGCTGCGTGTCAGCGTGGCTCTAACTGTGTCGAGTACCTTACTTGCCGAAGACATAACCCTCGCCCCGTCTGGTGCGGATCAGCTCATCATCAAACGGTTTGTCGATCTTGGAGCGCAGCCGGCTGATATGGGTTTCCACGACCGAAGTCGTCGGATCAAAGCTCATGTCCCAGACCTGCTCCAAAAGCATGGTGCGGGTCACGAGGCGGCCGGGGCGCCTCATGAAATATTCCAGCAGCTTGAATTCCTTGGCCATCAGGTCGATCGCCTGTCCCTGGCGTTCGCAGCGGCGGGCCAAAAGGTCCAGACTGAGATCTCCATAGCGCAGGGTCGTGGGTTCGGCAGTGCTGGTCCCGCTACTGTCCCGTCGGCGGCCAAGAGCATTCACGCGGGCCGAAAGCTCGGCAAAAGCAAAGGGTTTGGTGAGATAATCATCACCGCCAGCGTCAAAACCCTCCACCCGTGCGTCCACTTCCCCAAGGGCGGTCAGGAACAGCGCTGGGGTGGTGTCTTCGGAGGCGCGCAAAGATTTCAACACGGAGAGACCGTCGAGACCGGATACCATCCGGTCGAGGATCAAAACGTCATAATCCTGGCCCATGGCAGCAAGAAGCGCTTCCTTGCCATCGGTGAAATGGTCGACCACGTGGCCTTCTTCGCGCAGGCCGCCCGCCACCCACGGCCCGAGTTGCCGGTCATCTTCCAAAAGCAGTATCCGCATTGCAAATCCTTACCCCGTTGGATGGCGTCAAAACAGGAAAAAGGCCGCCATCCCAGGCAGCCTGTTCCCTACCACGTTCTGTCACCGATTACCCGGCGCGTTTGTTGTCGCCTTTCTTGTAATCATCATCGTCGTCGTGATCATCGTCCTGTTCGATCTCCAGGACCGTGCCAGACGCCGCGTCGATTTCGACTTCCATTTCAACACCGTCGGCCGTGACGATTTCGATCTCAAAGATTTCTTTGCCGTCTTCGCGCTCAAATTCGGTTTCCTGAACAGTTCCCGGAACCTCTTTCAGAGCGATTTCGATGGCTTGCGCTTCGCTCAAGGCAGTTGGTGATGTTGCCGTTTGTGCAGCGACTGCGCCAACTGCGCCTGTTGCCAGAACCATACCTGCGACAACCGTGCCTGCGATGATTTTCATGTTCATTATGCGTCTCCATCTTTGTGTGTGAAAGGCTCCCTGCCTTCCGATGAAACAAAGATGGGACAGCCAGTTTGCAGGCCTCTTGAGCGAAGTTTACATTTGTGTAAGGCGCAGAAATTTCCGATTTTTTATATGCTTACGCGGCTCAATGCCCGCTGGCTTCTTCTTTCTTGCCCTTCACCATATGCCAGGCCGGTTCGATGACCTTCGTGACGATAGGAATCAGGATCAGTCCGAGGATCAGCCCGAAAATGCCGTCCATGGTTGCTGTCGCGAACCAACCGAGGAAACCTTCCGCGGTACCGATGGTGTGGGCCACACCGTGCGCAATGTCGTGAATGGTGTTGTAGAGGCCTTTGACGCCGAGTTCTTTCAAACCGTGAATCACAATGGAACCACCAACCCAGAGCATGGCTGCCGTTCCGACCGTCATAAGAAATTTCATGACGCCGGGCATTGCTTTTACGATGCCAATACCAATTGCGCGGGTCACACCGAACCGCCCCTCGCTGGACAAGTGCAGTCCAAAGTCATCTGCCTTCACGATCAGCGCAACCGAGCCATAGACCATGACCGTGATGCCGATCGCGACCACCGCCAGTGTGGAGGCCTCCATCCAGATATTGCTGTCCGGGATTTCGGACAGCGCAATGGTCATGATTTCGGCGGACAGAATGAAGTCTGTCTTGATTGCTCCGGAGACCTTCTGTTCTTCCAGATGGGTTGGATCCTGCACCAGGTCTTTAGGTTGGTCCGCGTCGTGATGGCCGGGAACAAAGAGGTGATAGACCTTCTCCGCCCCCTCGAAACACAGATAGGCTCCGCCGAGCATCAACAAGGGTGTGATGATGCCGGGCAAAAACGTGTTGAGCAGGAGGCCCACAGGCAGCAGAAAGATCAGCTTGTTCTTCAGCGACCCTTTGGCAATGCGCCAGACAATCGGCAACTCGCGGGCCGGGGAAAACCCGGCAACATATTTCGGCGTCACCGCTGCATCGTCAATGACAGCCCCGGCCGCCTTGGACCCAGCCTTGGCCGCTTGACCAATCACGTCATCCACGGACGCTGCGGCCACCTTGGCAATCGCTGCCACATCGTCTAGTAGGGCGAGAAGACCGCTCATGGCCGCTCCTGAATCATTTTTCCTGTCAGTTGCGCTGACCATACAGCCTTTTTGCGACAGGGAAAATTTTGCTGCCCGTTCAATGGCGGGTGGCCATCAAGCCTGATTTGATCCTGTACTATTTTGTGCAGTGACTTTTTGAGCCCACGCAACGGCGCGTTCCGCCGATTCCAGGGCTCCTTCAAGAAAACCACCGTTTTCCGGCGCGGTTTCCGTACCCGACAAAAACAGCCGGTCATGCCAGGATTCCACAATCGGCAAGGGTCCGTACTGCGGGTGGCTCGAAAGAATCTCCTGATCTCGATTCGTGGCCACCAACGGGTCTGCTGCCCAGATTTTCAAGAAGACCTTTACCGGCCGCCCAGCTTCGGGCCCAAAGAGCTCTTTCAACTGCAAGAGTGCCCGGGACACAAACGCCTCGCGGTCTGTCGTGTTCTGAACTTCCTGTGGGGCGACGAAGCCGAACAACGCTGCCTCCCCCTGAGGGTCTTCTTCTGCCGAGGCGTCGTGGATTTCGACCAAGGGGCCGACATGGCTGATGGCATCGCCGGAAAAGCCATGTGTGCGCCAGAAGGGTCGATCATAAACAGCAACAAGTTTTGCATGTCCGGCCATCCAGGTTGGAACAGCAGACATGTCCTGTTTCGTTTCGGCGACAAGATCCGGCAAAAAGGCGATACGTGCAGCGGCCAATCGCGGAGGTAAGGCAAGAATGATTTGCCGGCAGGAAACGCGGAAGGGACCTTCAGGTGTCTTTCCCGACACTGTCAGGCCAGAGGTGTCCTGTTCAATTGCGGTGACGGCGTGCTGATAGGCAATTGTGCCGTCAGGAAGCCGTGCAGCCAAGCCGTCTGTAATGCGTGTCAGACCGCCAGGTATCCGTAAAGCATCCCCCATCGTTGCAAAAGCGAGATCGCGGCGGATGCTGCCTGTCTGATCCTGGAATATGAGGTTCCCGGCTGAGTGCTGACGCATCAGGGGTAAATCCAGTTGCTCCGCCAACTGAAGCATTCTTTGATTATGCGGCCAGATCCATGCGGGGCCGAGATCATAGCGCAGATCAGGAGACGAGGGTCCGGGCAGGGACCGGATGCGTCCACCAGCCGTCTTGCTTGCTTCAAACACCCTTGCGTCGACGCCCAAGTTCGAAAGCAGAGCTGCCGTGGCCAATCCGCAGAGACCTGCCCCGATGATAGCAATGTCTGTCGAGTGTTCGGACATCAGCGGCACCTATTGTGCGAGTATTATGAAATGCCCACAGGCAAACCACTCGCGTTCAACGTCAATATGGATCGCGTGATTGTTCAATCCAGTCTTTGTCAGATCTTCACATGGGAAAAGAGCTCGCAATATGGCGTAGTTAATAATTTGCGCCCAGAGCAGAAACAATTTGCCTAAAGCCCTTAGCGCCAATTTTGGGAATTGTCCCTAGGGTGCCTTTAACGCCACACAGTTGGCGATGGTACTGCAGGGGAAAGAGTGGTCATGTCTCAAACAGCGTCACAGTTTGAAACACTTGGAAATGCGTCTCATACGGAATTCGGTAAACCTCAAGGCCGGGCGGTTGAAAGCCGCTTTTATCCGATCATGGGAAAGAACGTCAGCATACAGGCGATCGTCGAAGGGGCTCTGCTGGCTCAGATCGAACTGGACCCCATCCCGGAATACGGCATCTTCGCTGACTAGTTCAGTTGATCTGACATTTTGTTGGTCTGATTGAAAAAAAGAAACCGCTCCGAAGGTGTCGCAGCGGTTTTCTTTTTAAGGCGTATCAGAAAGCTTAGGCTTGTTTTTGACGCTCAATGACATCAAGAACACCGACCAACACGACGGCATAAAGCACGTGGCCGATAAGGGCGACCCAGGTGATGCCGGTGAAGTTCAGGAAGAACGGCAAACCGGCGATTGCCGTGATACCGCCAATAGCAAAGACCCAAAGACCAACGCCGTAGATCGCGGCTGGCAAGAGCCAATGCGTGTCGCCGACAACACGTTGCCAGATCGGTGCGAAAACGTACATCCAGCCGATCGGATAGCCGACAAGACCCACCAAATAGAAGTGAACAAAATACCCGGCAAAGGCGTTGCTGGGCAGGCCGAGACTTGCCAGAAGGCTTTGTGCCAAGCCGTGAGGTGAAAGATTTGCAAAACCCAATCCCGGGCTGATGACTTGCCCCCAAAGATCAAAAGCAATGGTGGCGAAAAAGCCTGATATGAACATCAGGCCTACGGTGCTGACCGAAACAGCCGGTGCGGCCGCGGTCAGGTGTCTATCTGCTGTTAGTGTCGTCATGATTTCTGCGCTCCCAAATCCGATTGCGATAGACCACATGTGGGAGCCGGATCGTTGGCATTGAAATCAAGGTGTGCCACGCTTCCGTGACCTGATTTCCCTCAAAATATCAATGTGTCTTATGTGAGGCCGCTCCACGGCAGCCCGGATTTCCAAGGTGTGCATCACCTGCCATGACAGGTGCGTGAGCAGCCGTGAAGCTGCTTAGACCTTCAAATGACGCTACCGGCCCATAATCGTCAGGTTTGTTTGTCTGTTTTGGCCTGATCTTGGACCCAGGACGGGCGCTTCAAAGCGTGGATCAGGATCGGCAGGCCAATGAAAACAACAAACCCTGCCGTTACCACACCGACATAGGTCGCCGGGCTGCCCACTGGGAGCTGGGTTGGCGGGAAGAACGAGGTGACAAACGCAAAGGCCACTCCGGCAAAGCCGATCCCGGCCACAGCGATCAATCCGCCGAGGCCGCCGGGCACTTTGTAACTTCGCTCTGCGTCCGGCCGCGTTAGCCGCAAGCGAACCGCGGCCGCGTACATCATCATATACATCACCAAGTATAGCGTGATCGTCATTGCCGACAGCAGAAAGAAGGCGACGGAGACATTTTTCAAGACAAAGTAGAGCAGTGCCAAAACAGTGACGATGCCACCTTGAATGAGCAGAATCGTTACCTGCACTCCGTTCCTGTTGGTCCGCGCAAGGAAAGGCGGCAACTCGCCGTCACGGGCGGTTCGGAGAAGACCGCGGCTTGGGCCGGTGATCCAAGACATCACTCCTGCAAGCGCGCCAAGAGCGATCAACAGGGCAAGGATAGGCACCAGCCAGCCGAGGCTGAATTCTTTAAGCGCGATCTGCAAGGCCTGCATCGGACCTTGGTCGAGGGCAATCTCATTTGCGGGAACAATGGATGCAAGCGCCAGCGAGCCCAAGAGGAACAGTGCAACGATGATCACGACAGACAGGAGTATGGCTTTCGGGAAGTCCCGCGCCGGGTTCTTGAGTTCGTTGGCGTGAACGGCATGAACCTCAACACCGGCAAACAGGAGCACAATGCCTCCGAGAAAAGCCAGGGATGACAGGCCGGTGATATGAGGAAAGAACCTCAAATGGGCATCGCCGCCGGTCACCGACGTGCTGTCCAGAAAGGCCATCGTTTGCCCATCCGCAATCCAGGCCGCACCGAGAGCGATGATCAGAAGTCCAGGGATCACGGTCCCGAGTAGAAACCCGGCCGAGGTGAACCGCGCCGCAGCGCTGGTTCCGGTCAGGGCAACTAAGGTTGCAAACCAATAGGCCGCGATGATGACCGACCCGGTATAGATGCCATCATCGGCAAGCTCTGGCCGCCCGATGACATAGGCAAGGGACGCCGCTGCGAAAGCAAGTACGGTCGGGTACCAGACCACGTTCTGGATCCATTGCAGCCAGATGGCGACAAAACCCGCCCGGGCGCCAAACGGGGCTTTCACCCAATCGTAGATCCCGCCGGTTGAATGGGCGAACATGCCGCCCAGTTCGGCAGCGACCAAAGCGGCTGGTATCAGGAAAATGAATGCGGCGAAGCCGATGTAGAACAGCAGCGTCGTACCTTCAACGGCCATCAATGGCAGGCCGCGCAGGCTGACCACGGCAGCGACTGTCATCATGGCAAGGCCGAGAACGGTGATTTTTCCGGTCGCTGAGCTGTCCTTGGTCGGGCGCTCCGTGGCAGCCTGAGCGGGATCTGACATCGGTCTATCGTCCGTGGTGGAAGGAGGCTTTGGCTTCCCGGTTGCTCATCGGATTCCGATCGAGAAATTCGATAGTCCGGCTCATATCCTCAATCAACAGTTCCATAAGATCGCGGCCGATCCCATGGCGAACCATGACCCGCTGAACAATGAGATCATGCCGGTTTTCTGGAAGCGGATAAGAGGCAATTTGCCAACCGCGCATGCGCAACCGCTCCGACACGTCGTAGAGTGTGTAGCCGCGGTCGGCGCTGTTCTTCAGGGAATAACAAACAGCCGGCAGACCACCATCGCCATTGTAGAGCATGTCGAAATGCCCGGTCTTTTCCAGCTCAGCGGCCAAATACTGAGCTGTGTCGGCACAGGCGCCTTGTACTTCGGTATACCCTTTCCGGCCAAGGCGCAGGAACTGGTAGTATTGCGCCACGATCTCGCCAGCGGGCCGCGAAAAGTTGAGCGCAAATGTTGGCACCTGGCCGCCCAGATAGTCGACGTTGAAAATCAGTTCTTCCGGCAAGTCTTCCGGTTCTCGCCAAATGGCCCAGCCGACGCCGAGCGGGGACAAGCCATATTTGTGGCCGGATGCATTGATTGATTTCACGCGCGGCAAACGGAAATCCCAAACAACATCTTCGTGCAGGAACGGTGCAATGAACCCGCCAGAGGCTGCATCTACATGGATCGGGATATCAAGGCCGCGTTCAGCTTCGATCCGGTCGAGTTCTTTCGAGATTTCTTCGACTGGCTCATAAACGCCGGTAAAGGTCACGCCCAGGGTTGGCACAACGCCGATGGTGTTTTCATCAACTGCCTCAGCCACTTGTGCAGCAGTCATGCAAAGCTCGCCGTCAAGGATCGGGAGTTCCCGCAATTCGACATCGAAGTAACGCGCAAATTTGTGCCAGCAGATTTGTACCGGCCCACAGATCAAGTTGGGTTTGTCGGCCGGTTTGCCGGCGGCTTCCTGGCGCTTGCGCCATTTCCACTTGAGAGCAAGGCCGCCTAGCATCGCCGCTTCAGAGGACCCGGTCGTTGAACATCCAAGCGTCGTTTTTGCATCCGGGGCGTTCCACAGATCGGCAAGAATGTGGACGCAGCGGTGCTCGATCTCGGCGGTCTGCGGGTACTCGTCCTGGTCGATCATATTCTTGTCGACGCAGTCCTGCATGAGCTGCTGGGCTTGTGGGGGCACATAGGTTGTGCAGAAGGTCGCCAGGTTTTGGCGAGAATTGCCATCAAGAAGCAATTCGTCGTGGATCAGATTGTAAACCGTATCGGGGAGCGAAGAGTTCTCCGGCATTCGGAACTTCGGCAACGGCTGTTCGGACAAATCGCGGGCATAAAGGTCAAAAACGTCGTCCCGCCGGCCGGGTTTGGATTGATGCAATGCCACTGGAAACCTCCCTGTGAATACAGGCGTGTGATGGATGCCCCATACGACCATAGAATTCAGATCATGTGCAATGCCTACCCTGGGCAGTGCATGCTGTCCTGTGACCCGCGTCACAAGTGTGCCATTCAGCGGTAGCCGCCGCGAAATGTACATCGATACAAAATAGAAAACGCCCCGGGCAGCTTCCCGGGGCGCTTGAATGAGCAGAGGAATTTCTCGGTTAGCAGCTAGCCTGGGTCAGCCTTTGGCCTTGCAGACCAACAGGGTGCTGTTGCACCAGCCACGCAGGCCCGGCAAGCGACCAAGGGTCCGGGTCAATCCGATTTCCGCCGGTTTCAGTGGACCCCACTCGAAGGTCTTGGAACGCAGGTGATGGAAGAGTTTTCCATGCCGGTTTTGTTCCTTGTACCAGGGGCTGAACATGGGGGTGTAAGGCAGAACGCTGAGGTAACCGATGCCATGGACTTCTTCGATATCGGCGGCCTTGTCGACGATATTCATCCATTCTTTCAGTGTGAAGCGGACATGGTGCTCCGGATAGTGCAGGTGGCCGAATTTCAGCCGGTCGAGCCGGTAGAGTTGCGGTACGACCGCAAGCACCAGACCACCCGGTGCGACCACTTCGCAGCATTGGCGCATGGTCGATTCAATCGCCTCGGCTTTCCCCGGAAGATGCTCCAATACATCCAGCAGGGTAATGACATCCGGGCGCCAGGGCAGGTCTTCCTTGTGCTCGGACAGCTTCGTGGCATCGAGCACGATGTCCGGTTGGAAAGCGGCTTCGTAGTCGGCGCCGCAATATTCAAACTCCAGCCCAGTTGCGGCCAGATATTCCTTGGAGATCGAAGTCGAGCAGCCGATATCCAGGATCTTTGGTGTGTCCGTGCGGCCTTTGGCCCAGGATTTGATTTTCCGCGAAACCGTATCGAATTTCACGGTCCCGTAGAGATTTTGCTTTGAGTTCGACAGCTTCTTCACAAGGTACTGTGAGTGTACTGTCATCTCATTGGTTGTATCGGTCATAGCTGGTCCCTCTGCTCAATCCACAGCTGTGTACACAACGCCTCGCTGGCTGGCGTGATGCGATGAATTCCCGGCTCGTACGGATAAAAGGTAATGTCCGACATCAGGACGATCAGTTCGCCCAGAATGAGTTCGACGATCTCATCGGCGACGCTGCCAGATCCCGGAATGAAGTTTGCTGGATAGCCGTCGTTGACGAGGCAAATCTGACGCTCGCCGTGGCCATTGTCGTTCTGGAAATGGAAGGCCCGGATCGATGGATGAATATCGGCGCTTGGCGCGGTTTGCAGATAGTCGACATCAATCTCGATGCGCCGGGAGCTGGCGCTTGCAACCATACAGCCGCTGCGCAATTGGCGAAGCACCGGTTCCGTGATCGACAATCTGCCAGCGGCACCGACAATCAGATCGCACTTGTCCAATTCCCTTGGTGACATGTGTGCCTGAAGACCGGAGAGGCGCGCTTCTGCCACCTTGAGCGGGTCGGTGTCGATTACCATCGGAATGACATCAAGGCGGCGGAACGCATGGGCAACACCGGAGCCGATCCATCCCGCTCCAAAAACGGCCGCGTGCCGTCCCGCAAGGGAGTTGCCTAGATCCCTGGACAGGCCGTCCAGGCAACGTACGATGGTTTCACCACACCGTTTGGCTTCCAGCCGCTTCAGTTCGCTGTCGGCGCAATGCAGCACTGGTACTTTCAAGTTGAGCTGTTCAGCCCGCCACACACCTTGTTTGGTGATCTCGACGACGCCCTCAACAAGGTCCAACTGATCGGCAAAACGTTCATGAAGCAGTTCAACGACATATCCGCCAACTTCCTGGATCACCAGTTTCTGGCCAGATGAGCGGCACTGCAGAAAACTTTTCTGGATGGCCGCAGCAAGCACTTCTTTGAAATCGTCCTCGGTCTTCGGGCAATGGACGATAGAGCCGTAACGCGATTGCCATTTCGTGCGTGTCGCATCGCTGCCGGAGGAATATGGAATACCGATGATGGCATCGAAATCCATGATCCCAGCCAAGGCATCAATCATCCGCATGGTGTCGTCGAACAGATGCGCGACCAGCATGAAGCGATGCGATTCTGCCTGGCACAGGTCGAGGCGTTCGACCAGCGCCGGAAGGTAATTCGCCCGGCGCATATAATCAGCGCTGGCGCCAAGAGCCATGTTGTTTAACGGTGTCATTCACAACGTGTCCTTTGTTAACGAATTATTAAGAACCGCCCATCCAGAAAAGCACAAGCAGGGGTTGCCAAAAATCTTGGTATAAACCGGATTCATGGTTAAGCCGCTCTCGCGATAAATCGATTGCTCTGAGTTGTTATCCTGAATAGTACACTGAAAATCCGAGCGAATTCTCAGTTGGGTTCAATCCGTTGCCAACAGTGGATCCACAGCTTGTTCACAACAGATCTTGTGAGGAGTGATCGCCAATCCCGGGGTTTGATTTCCGAAACAGGTAAAAAGTATTCAAGTTTTAAGTAATATTTACAAGGACAAATATGCAGCAAAAAAGTGTTTTGCCGAGGCCTGTTTTCCATGCAAACCGGCGCAGTGAGCGAAAATGCACGGGCGATACTGCCTAAATTTACAGGTAAGTGGCATATTCAAGCCATATTTCTTCCGCTGAAATTCCATCTGTTGTTCGTATTCTGTGCCGATTGTGAATGTTTGATTGCGGTCGTGGGCAACCCTTTGGCAGAGGATTGCAGAAAATGGCGAACACAACATCGGCACCAACCGCAGACGACGAAAACGGATCTCCCCAGAACCGACAGTCACCGAAACTACCAGCAGTTCCGAAATCGCCCGCGGTCAAGGTTTTCCTGATCGGCTTCCTGACCGTTCTTCTTCTCATACCAACGACGTTTGTTTGGTTGCTCGTGGAAGAGCGTGCCGACCGCGCCAAGGGCGTGGCGGCGGATATCGCGCGGTCCTGGGGTGGGACGCAGTCGATCAATGGTCCTTATCTGGCCATTCCTTTCACGGAGACCGTTGTTTCCGGAGAAGGCGAGAAGCGGCAGCGGACCGTCCATCATCGAACAGTGGTCTTGTTTCCTGAACGTCTGGAACTGAACGGTGATATCGGTGTGGAAGAGCGCCGCAAGTCCATCTACTCTTTACCGGTCTATAGCGGTCAGATGTCCATGGAAGGCCGGTTTGCCGTGCCGCCCTCCGGCCTCTTCGAACCGAAAGACGGCGGTACGATCGAGATCGCAACAGACAAGGCCATGGTTGTCGTTGGCATATCGGATGTCCGCGCGCTCCGAAGCGAAGTCGCGATCCGGCTCAACACGGCAAAAACGGTGCAGTTTGAGCCAGGCCTTGGTGTGCTGGCCAAGCATGGTGGGTCCGGTATCAATGCTCCGATCTCAGCTGATATCTGGCAAAGAGGCTTTTCCTTTGATCTGGCCATGCACCTGAACGGCTCATCAGCCCTTTTTGCAGCACCGGCCGGGCAGACGACGCTGGTCACGCTCCAGTCCGATTGGCCGCATCCAGGGTTTACAGGAGCTTTCCTGCCTGAACAGCGTTCAATCACGGAAAGTGGGTTTACCGCAAACTGGACCATCCCTTATCTGGCCCGGGGCATTCCCAAGACGATGGAGATCGACAGTTTGCCGCTGTCCGGCAAACTGATGGGTGTGAAGTTTGTCGAGCCGGTGAACTTCTATCAGACGATTTCGAGGTCATTGAAATATGCCATCGGTTTCATCAGCCTGACCTTTCTGGCAGTTTTCGTTTTGGAGATGCGATCGGGCTGGCAATTTCACTGGATTCAATATGGGTTGGTTGGTTGTGCGCTAATCATCTTCTACGTGATGCTGTTGGCCTTCTCTGAGCATATTGGTTACGGGCCGGCCTACCTGGTCGCTGCAGGTTCGGCGACGCTGTTGAACGCCATCTACGTTGGGACCTCGCTGAAAAGCCGAATTGCAGGATTTGTTATCGCAGCTGTCCTGACCGGTATCTTTGCGACCCTTTATGCTTTGATGCGGGAACAGGACTACGCCTTGCTGATCGGATCTGTGATCGCATTTGCAGCTCTTGCCGTGACCATGTTCGTAACGCAGAGGATCGACTGGTCGGGGCTGGACGCACCGCGCCCGCAAGCACGCAGACAAACTGCCTAGCAAGAAAAACGCAGTGCCTGTCAGGTGAAGTGGCTACCCACCTGGCAGGGAAATTTGGGGGTCTTGAAAGACCTCGGGTCACACGTCCCTCACGGGCTTGTGCGGGAATGACACTGGAGTTGAGTTGCCTCCAGCTGCAGATGCGTTAGCTCTGATACCTACATACGGAGGATTTCTCATGAAGCGTCTTGCCCCGCTTGCCCTTGCAATTCTTATGACCGGCGCCGCCTATACGGTTCCGGCGAACGCCGAGACGGCGGTGTTTGCCGGCGGGTGTTTCTGGTGTGTGGAATCAGATCTGGAACAGCTTCCGGGCGTGCGCGATGTGGTGTCAGGCTATGGCGGTGGAACCACACAAAACCCGACTTACAAGAACTACGAACGTGGCGGCCACCGCGAAGTTGTTCAGGTTGATTTTGACGAGACCAAGATTAGCTATGGCGAGCTCTTGGCGATTTTTCTGAGAACGGTTGATGTGACCGACAGCGGCGGGCAGTTTTGTGACCGGGGTTTCGGGTATTCGACTGCCATCCATCCTTTGAACGACGCGCAGGAAAAAGCGGCCAAACAGGAAATCGCAAAAGCGGAAAAGGCGCTGGGCCGCAAAGTGGTTACCCCGATTGAAGACGCTGCGATCTTCTGGCCGGCCGAGGACTATCACCAGGGCTATTACAAGAGCAGTCAACGAACCTTGACCCGGTTCGGCTATGTAACCCGTGCCGATGCCTACAAAGGCTACCGAAAGGCCTGTGGCCGGGATGCGCGTGTAAAGCAAGTGTGGGGTTCGGAAGCCTTCAAGGGGCTCCCGCAAGCCGGATCCTGATCAAACCACGATCTGCTCAAACTTTGAGGCTGGCTTAAACGCCGGCCTCGAAGGCCTCCACCAGATCCAGAACTGCTTCGCCATACTTGTCCAGTTTTGATTGGCCAATGCCGGAGACCGATAGAAGGCTGTCGGGCGTGACCGGGCGCGCCGCAGCGATCCCGGCAAGAGTGGCGTCGGGAAACACCACATAAGGCGGCACGCTCTGATCCCGGGCTATTTGGGTGCGCAACCGGCGGAGCCGATCAAACAGCAACCGGTCTTCCTGGTCCAGCTCATCCGCCAGAGAGGCAGCTCGCGATGTCCGGGTGTTCTTGAGGCCAGAGGCGCTGCGGTCCTTGCGCAGACGAATCCTCTCTTCGCCCCGCAGAACCGGCCGCGCCTTTTCGGTCAAGACCAATGCGCCGTATTGCGCGTGGTCAACGTCCACATATCCGGCAGCAACGATCTGCCGTGTGATCGACTGCCATGTTTTGAGCGGGTGATCCTGGCCGATGCCGAACACGGAGAGGCTGTCGTGGCCGAAGCGGACGGACTTCTCGCTGGTCTTGCCCATTAAAACATCGATCACATGTCCAGTGCCGAAGCGCTGGCCGGTCCGGTAGATCGCCGACATGAGTTTTTGAGCAGGTTCCGTGCCATCCCATGTTTCCACGGGCGATAGACAGGTGTCGCAGTTTCCGCAAGGTTCTGGATAGGTCTCGCCGAAATGGGCGAGCAAGGCCTGGCGTCGGCAGCCCGCCGTTTCGCAAATCCCGAGGAGTGCGTTGAGCTTGGCATTTTCCGCGCGTTTGACCTCGTCCGGGGCATCGCCCTCCGCGATCATTCGCCGGCGTTGCACGAGATCCGCCATACCATACGCCATGAAGGCTTCCGACGGAGCACCATCCCGTCCGGCGCGGCCTGTCTCCTGATAATAGGCTTCGACAGATGAAGGCAGGTCCAAGTGGGCGACGTAGCGCACATCCGGCTTGTCGATCCCCATGCCGAAGGCCACCGTTGCCACCAGGCAAAGATCCTCCTCCAGCAAAAACGCATCCTGATTGGCGGCCCGCTGCTCTGCAGGCAAACCCGCATGATAGGGCAGTGCACGAATGCCCTTGGCATTTAGCCACTCGGCAATGTCCTCGACCTTCGCCCGGGAGAGGCAATAGACGATGCCGCATTCGCCCTTGTGCTTCTTCAGGAAATCCAGAAGCTGCTGGCGCTGGTTGGTCCGTTCAACGATCTCATAACGGATGTTGGGTCGGTCGAAACTGGTCGAAAAAACTTCCGCCTCATCCAGCTTCAGCCGTGCCTGAATGTCTTTCTGGGTGTGCGGATCGGCTGTTGCTGTGAGTGCTACCCGGGGCACGCCCGGATAGCGTTCCGCCAGGGTGGAGAGGCTTAAATATTCAGGGCGGAAATCGTGGCCCCATTGGCTCACGCAATGCGCCTCGTCAATGGCAAAGAGCGCAATGTCGAGCGTATCAAGGAGCTTGCGAAAGCTCTCACTGCTGAGCCGTTCCGGCGTAACGTACAAGAGATCAATTTGTCCACGTTGCAGTTCCAGACGTAAATCTGCTTGTTCGCCAGGCGTTAGCGTGGAGTTCATGGCTGCTGCGTTGACACCGGCGGCTGTCAACGCGCCGACCTGGTCCTTCATCAGCGCAATGAGCGGGGAGACAACGATCCCGACACCGCGGCGGCAAAGCGCCGGGATTTGATAGCACAGCGATTTGCCGGCTCCTGTCGGAAACAGTACGACCGCGTCCCGGCCATCGACAAGCGACTGGATAACCGCCTGTTGCTTTCCCCGGAAATCACTGAAGCCGAAGATTTTCTGCAGCACAGCCAAAGGGCGCGCCTCGCCGGTCACCGGCGGTGCAAGCGTGGCCTGAATCGTATTGGGTTCCTCTGCGGCGGGCGCAGGTGAAGCGGACATGTTCGAATGATTCTCCTGAACTCATCGCACCATGTCTTATTCGCCGCTTCAGGGCAATTGCCCTGCCTGTGGATGACCGGGCGTTGACTGCGGAAAACCTAAAATTCCGCGTCCGGGTCACTCGCCAGGGTTTCTGCGCAATGGATGCGCATTTGCTCGGTCAGCTCTGTCAGGTCGCCGTCCAGCCGTTCCGGGCGGATCGGCTTGCCGAAGTGCACCCGGAACTCGGCGTTTTTTTTGTTCAACAGTTCGTTGAAAACGGTCATGTCGCGCAGTTCTGTCGAGACCCGCGCCAGGAAATAAAACAGCCCGGAATTCCGCCCGCCCATATGCATGGGAATGATCGGCGCCTTGTTCTTGCGCGCAAGAGCCAACGCAGACGTCATCCATGGGCGCTCGGTCAGCTTGCCCTCATGCCAATAGGCAAGACGTCCGGAGGGGAACAGGACAACGACGCGCTCCTTGGAGAAGGCGGATGACGCAATTTTAAGCGTTTCCTTCGACTTTTCACGGCTTTTGAAGTCTGCCCGCCACTCAACCGGAATGATCATGTCCGCAAGCTGCGGATTGATGCGGATCGCGTCCCGATTGGCGAAGATTGCCAGGTCTTCACGCCGCTCCTTGATGGCATCGAACAACACAACACCATCGGCAATACCTGTGGGGTGGTTCGAGACCAGGACGACTGGACCGTCCGTTGGAACGCGGTCCAAGCCGAGGGTCGTGACGTTCAATTGCAACAAATCGCTGAGGTGCCGGAAAACGTCCACCGCGCTCATGTGATCGATGGTGTTGGCCATTTCGACGGCTGACCGATAGCGCAGGATTTTGAAGGCAAAGGGACGAATGAGGGGCCACCACGGGCTCGCCATCACCTGTTTGCCGCGTTCTGCGATCAGCACATCCACTATATGAGGATCGGCGGGAAGGCGCGTTGCCACCGTTTCATTTTCATGACGGGTGGGAAGCGTGGTGGTCGTCTGGTCTGTCGTCCGCACTCTTTAACCCCTGCCGGTTTCGATGCTCGATCCACACTGCCATGGTTAGCGAAAGCAGTCCGGCCATGCAAATGTTCAAAATAGAATTGGGTTTTTAAATGTCAGGCTGTTGCGTTTTAGCTCCACACGGGGCTTGTGAATATTGCGACGCAGGTCAGGAAGCCTGCGGTCCAGGCCAGTGAGCGTGGGTTTGATCGATCCGTCCAGTAGCAGAACACATAGATCACCCGCAGCATCACAAATAGGACAGCCAGCTGGTTGATCCAGTAGTCGGACCCGCCTTGACCCATTCCGACGATGACAGAGATGGCAAAAAGAGGAAAAGCCTCAAAGCCGTTGGCTTGGGCTGCTTGTGCCCGTGCCCGGAACCCCTCGCGCCAATAGTCAGGATCGCGCGGATTGGCGTTATCAAAGTCCTTGTTCAGTTTTGCCGGAAATGCCGAAAGGATCGGCAGAATGGCAGCGGCAAGGATGCACCAAATGGCAAGCGGCACAGTTGTCTCCATGACATCAGGAGTGGGGTACGCCTTCATTCGCATGCAAATTGAGTGATATCAACGTCAAACGGGATCGTGCGTCATTAAGTATCTGTCCGGAAGAAAAGAAACGGAGGCGTGAACATGT
Source organism: Roseibium sp. (assembly GCF_965276855.1). Classification (GTDB taxonomy): domain Bacteria; phylum Pseudomonadota; class Alphaproteobacteria; order Rhizobiales; family Stappiaceae; genus Roseibium. The sequence continues at coordinate 2,286,399 of NZ_OZ255700.1, read as the reverse complement.
CCGTCAGCGATTGGCAGTCTTTTATCTTACAGACCGACAAGAGAATGGCAGATCTTCGAAGTGGCATCCCCGGTGTCACCAAAGGGTTTCACGACGTTGCTCGCTCGGCCATCAGTCCGGGTGCTTTGGATTCGAAGACCAAAGAATTGATTGCTCTTGCGATTGGAATTGCGGCGCGCTGCGACGGTTGCCTTGCCTACCACTCCAAGGCGGCCGCAAAATATGGTGCAAGCCGGGACGAGATCATGGAAACGATCGGTGTCGCGGTTTATATGGGCGGCGGCCCGTCGATAATCTATGGAGCTGAAGCGCTGGCGGCATTCGATGCTTTTTCCGGACACGGGGCGTCCGAGGCCCAAGACCCTAAGTAGTATTCAGAAGATTGGCTGTTTATCCGCTCAGAATTTTGGGCACGGCCTTAAACTGTCATAATAGGGTCTGAACCTTTGGCTATGGCTTCCGCGAAATTGGGAAACATGCCCCTGCGTCGCAAGAGGATCCCCTGTGCCAAAAACCACCGTGTTGTTTGTGTGCCCCGACAACAGTTTGCTCGGGCCGATGGCCGAGGCCTGCCTCAATGCCAGAGGCAGCGGCCTCATGAGGGCTTTCTCTGCAGGCCTTAAGCCTGCGGCGCAGATCAGCAAGAATGTCAGCCGCCTTTTGTCGGAACATGGCGTGAGCGCGCAAGGCCTTTCTCCGAAATCCATTGATGTGTTTTTGATGCCATATGCGATCGTGCCGGATCGGATCATTTATCTGAGCGACGTAAAGGCGATCCTTCAACCGTCGTCCTGGAAGGGGACAACATCAAGCCATTGGTGGAGTGTGACGGATGGCGGCGCCTTGAGCGATGATCTTGCAGCTTGTTCTGCTTACCTTAAACGTATCCGGCAAGCGATTGACGGCCTGATTGATCCGTCCGTCCCATCGGAACTTTCCACCAGCAACAAGGTTGCCTGACGGAAATTTGTAGAGTTTCCGCGGGAGCCTTTGGATTTTCGCCAAATTGTAGGCTAAGAGTGGCGGCATATTGGGACGTCATTCAGGGACTGATTCGTTATGAAGCGTGCGGCAAACTTGGGTTTGGTTGTGGGGTTGGTGATTCTCGCTGCGGGATGCCAGAGGCTTTCCGGCGGACCGAATTATGCTGCACCGCTGCCCGCCACGCCGACGACGCCGGTCAACTCCGGTGCTTTGCAGCCGCTTGACCCTGCAGTCCCGGGAACTGAAACCGCGACAGCCGGGCTTGATGGAACCGCACCCACAACCGACGGTGCCGTGGCAGCCGTGACACCTCCTGCAAACGCTCAACAAGTGGGCCGTACCGACCTCCTCGGCGGCTGGAAACTGGCCTCTGGCGCCGACAATTGCATGGCATTCATGACCTTGACGACCTGGTCTGGTGGCTACCGTGCAAATACTAGAGGTTGTGCGACGCCGGTGCTGACCGGAATTTCCGCATGGGATCTGAATGGCAATCAGGTGGTCTTGAAGGATGGGAGCGGGCAAACTGTTGCGCAGCTCTACTCAAGCCAATCCGGGCGGTTTGACGGCCAGACGGCAACTGGAGTGCCGGTCTCTCTTTACCGTTAACAGCCCTCGGTATTTTTTCTGGACAATGCTCGTAATGCGTGTATTTTTGCGTGGTCAACTAAGGACTGTGCAAATGTCAAAATATGAACCGTTGCGGGAGCACTTGGCCAGAATGGACGACGTGGTGTGGGCCGCGAAGCTGGACGAGGTCGAGGAGATCATCGGATCAAACCTGCCGCGCAGCGCCAGAGAGCATCGCACCTGGTGGGCCAATTCCGGCGGTAGTCTGGTGCATCAAAATGCTTGGCTGGATGCTGGATGGCGTGTCGAGCGGACGGACCTGAACCGGGACGTCATCATTTTCCGGCGCCTCCGGATCGGGGGAACCAACATCGCGGCCCAGAGCCAACGCGCGCAAAAGGATGTTCGAAACCCTCAGCGCGTTGCCGAAAAGCGGTTGACCCGGGAAATGGCTTCCTTGCGGCAGCCGGCGACCGTGACCCTGCGGACCGAGTGGACGACACTTGGTGACGTTCAAAAGACACCCTGTTCAAATTCAACGATCCCGAGGGATGCGGGCGTTGTCCGTTTCGCCGCCATGGATGGGGAAGAGGTCAGGACAGTGATCATTGCAACGCAATCGATCCACAAACTCTACCGCGCTCTTCGTTTGGAGATGAAGGGCATGTCCGGGTCTGATGAAGATTTGCCGGCACTCAAACTCATCAACAAGTCCGGCTTTGACCCGAAGCAGCCCATTGAATGCGATGTTGTGAAATCTGGAAATGCTTGGCTGCTCACCGATGGGCGTGGCCGCAAAGCCAAAATGGATGACAAGACAGAATGTCATCTCGTGGCGCAACTCCTTTACGTGCAAGAGCTTCAATCCGGCCGGACGAGCAAGCTTTTGCAGGTTTGACGGGGCCGCCGCACCCTGATCATGTCCTCCAAAATTTCTCAGGGTGGTCCTCTCCAGCGCCCGCTGGAGAGGATTTTTTGTTTCTCTCTCAAGTCGTTGGCTGACGAATGCCAGAGATCGGGAGTTTTAATTGATTTAAAGGCAAAACTCACTTCGCGTGGTTCCAACTGGCAGTCCCGCAAACATGTCATGTCAGAAGAGCCGTAACGCTTTTTGATAGCTTGCATCTGCGACGTTTTGACAGTATCCCCGCCCCCAAAAGGTCACGCCTTACCCTCCATGGACTTGCAGGATGGAGCTCAGCACTTGAAGCTGGAATTGCCGGTCAACCGCGCCTTGGGCGCCCGCTACGATGCGCTTGTCGCATCCGGTGATATTTCTGAAGACCCGGTTCAGCGCGAGGCAGTCCGGCATCTTGATCTTCTCAACACCCGTCTTGGCGAGACACGACTGGCTTCTAAGAAGAGCTCGCTTGGCTGGCTGTTTGCCAAGAAAAAGAACCAGCTCTGGGCCTCCGTTCAGGGGCTATATATGTGGGGCGGAGTCGGTCGGGGCAAAACCATGCTGATGGACCTCTTCTATGAGGTCACCGTGATCCGGCGCAAACGGCGTGTGCATTTTCATGAATTCATGGCCGATGTGCATGAACGGATCCATGCGCACCGGCAGGCGCACAAGCGGGGCGAAGTCAAGGGTGACGATCCGATCCCGCCCGTGGCGGCGCAAATCGCCGAAGAGACCCGGCTGCTTCTCTTCGATGAATTTTCCGTCACCGACATCGCCGATGCGATGATCCTGGGGCGACTGTTCACCCAGCTGTTCGAGTTGGGGGTGATCGTTGTCGCCACCTCGAATGTGGACCCGGATCTTCTCTACAAGGACGGTTTGAACCGGCAGCTTTTCACGCCGTTTATCGGACTGTTGAAGTCCAAGGTCAGCGTGTTGCACCTGGATTCACCGACCGATTACCGGCTTGAAAAACTTGCAGGATCTCCCGTCTATTTGACGCCGCTTGGGGATGAGGCGCGCGCTCAGATGGACGATCTCTGGCAACGTCTGACTCACGGTATGCCGACGCACAAGGAAGAGCTCGAAAATAAGGGCCGGAAGATCCCCGTTCCCTGCACGGCAGCCGGTGCGGCACGGTTTACATTCGACGATTTGTGTATGCAGCCGCTTGGGGCAAGTGATTATCTGCGTATTGCGCATGCCTACAGCACGCTTTTTCTGGACGATGTGCCGGTGCTGTCGAAAGCCCGGCGCAATGAAGCCAAGCGATTTATCACACTTATTGATACGCTTTACGATAACGGCATCAAACTGATCATCTCCGCTGCGGCTGAACCGGCCGATCTTTACGTGTCGACAGACGGAACGGAGGCCTTTGAATTCGACCGGACGGCCTCGCGGCTGATCGAGATGCGTTCAGAAGCCTATCTGGCGGGTGAACGGCGGGAAAGACACGCATAGGTATGCATTCCCTATAGGGGAGGAATGTGTGCGGGAATAAATGAAAAAATTTGGTTTTGCTGGCGCAATATACTTCTGGCGAGGTTGCGCGGGCGGAACAAAGGGAGTAGTGCCATCGTCAGTCATCGGCGGATGGCATGGAGTTCCATCTTACGTAAAGGGAAACTTTCGATATGGCGCGGAACAAGATTGCCTTGATCGGCTCGGGTCAGATTGGCGGCACGCTCGCTCACCTGGCAGGCTTGAAGGAACTGGGGGACATCGTTCTCTTCGACATCGCGGAAGGCATGCCGCAAGGCAAGGCTCTCGATCTAGCAGAGTCCTCTCCGGTCGACGGCTTTGATGCCAAGCTGGCAGGAACCAACACCTACGAAGCCATCGAAGGCTCCGACGTTGTCATCGTTACCGCAGGCGTGCCGCGCAAGCCGGGTATGAGCCGCGACGATCTTCTGGAAATTAACCTGAAGGTCATGGAGCAGGTCGGCGCAGGTATTGCCAAATACGCTCCGAACGCGTTTGTCATCTGCATCACCAACCCGCTCGACGCAATGGTCTGGGCTCTGCAGAAATTCTCCGGCCTGCCGAAAAACAAAGTCGTTGGCATGGCTGGCGTTCTGGACAGCGCCCGCTTCCGTTACTTCCTGGCTGACGAGTTCAATGTTTCCGTTGAAGACGTTACCGCATTCGTCCTTGGCGGCCACGGCGACACCATGGTGCCGCTGACCCGTTATTCTACTGTTGCAGGCATCCCGCTCACCGATCTGGTGAAAATGGGCTGGTGCACAGCTGAGCGTCTCGAAGAAATCGTTCAGCGCACCCGTGACGGCGGCGCAGAGATCGTTGGTCTCCTGAAAACCGGTTCGGCTTTCTACGCACCGGCAGCATCCGCGATCCAGATGGCCGAAAGCTACCTGAAGGACAAGAAACGCGTTCTGCCATGTGCAGCTGCCCTCGACGGTCAGTATGGCCTCAAAGATACCTATGTCGGTGTTCCGGTTGTGATCGGCGCAGAGGGTGTTGAGCGCATCATTGAAATCGACCTGCAGGGCGACGAAAAAGCGGGCTTTGAAAAGTCGGTCGCGTCTGTCGATGGCCTGGTTGAGGCCTGCAAAAAGATCCAGCCGGCGCTCGCATAAGATCAGCGCCTGCCGACGAGTTTTAGCGGCCGCCCCGTGTTGGGGCGGTCCTCCGACAACGGGGGAAACACATGAACATTCATGAATACCAGGCCAAGGCCGTGCTGAAGGAATTCGGTGCACCAGTGGCCGAGGGCGTTGCGATCTTTTCTGCCGATGAAGCAGAAGCCGCTGCCAAAAGCCTGCCGGGCCCGCTTTGGGTCGTCAAATCCCAGATCCACGCTGGTGGCCGTGGCAAGGGCAAGTTCAAGGAATTGGATGCAGATGCCAAGGGCGGTGTCCGCCTCGCCTTTTCTTTGGATGAAGTTAAAGCGCATGCAGCAGAAATGCTTGGCAACACGCTGGTGACAGCCCAGACCGGGGAAGCTGGCAAGGTTGTCAACCGTCTCTACATCGAAGATGGCGCGGACATTGAGCGTGAGCTTTACCTCTCCATCCTTGTTGACCGCACCGTCGGCCGTCCGGCATTCGTTGTGTCCACCGAAGGCGGTATGGACATTGAAGCTGTCGCCGAAGACACCCCGGAAAAGATCATCACGCTTCCGATTGATCCGGACACGGGTGTCACTGAGGCGGATGCTGCCAAGCTTTGCGATGCTCTCGAATTGACCGGCGCGGCTCGCGAAGACGGCTTCAAGCTCTTCCCGATCCTGCACAAGGCGTTTGTCGAAAAAGACATGGCACTGCTGGAAGTTAACCCGCTGATCGTCATGAAAGACGGCCACCTGCGCGTTCTCGATGCCAAAGTGTCCTTCGACGGCAACGCCCTGTTCCGCCACGACGACATCATGGCCCTCCGCGATGAGACCGAAGAAGACGCCAAGGAAATTGAAGCGTCCAAATACGATCTCGCATACGTTGCTCTCGACGGTGACATTGGCTGCATGGTCAACGGCGCCGGCCTTGCCATGGCAACCATGGATATCATCAAGCTCTACGGTGCAGAGCCTGCCAACTTCCTCGATGTTGGTGGTGGTGCAACCAAGGAGAAGGTGACGGCTGCATTCAAGATCATCACCTCTGATCCGAACGTCAAAGGTATCCTTGTCAACATCTTCGGCGGCATCATGCGCTGCGACATCATCGCGGAGGGCGTTCTGGCTGCTGTCACTGAAGTCGGTCTTCAGGTGCCTCTCGTTGTGCGCCTTGAAGGTACGAACGTTGAACTCGGCAAAAAGATCATTTCCGAAAGCGGAATGAATGTGATCGCTGCTGACGATCTCGACGACGCCGCCCAGAAAATCGTGAAAGCCGTTAAGGGGGGCGCGTAAATGTCGATCCTCGTCAATAAAGACACGAAAGTTATCGTTCAGGGCCTGACCGGCAAGACCGGCACGTTCCACACAGAACAGGCTCTTGAGTACTACGGCACCAAGATGGTGGCCGGTGTGCACCCGAAAAAGGGTGGTGAAAAATGGTCTGCCGGCGTCGAAGGCGCCGCAGAGCTGCCGATCTTTGCTTCCGTAGGTGAGGCAAAGGAAGCAACCGGTGCTGACGCCTCCGTGATCTACGTTCCACCGGCTGGCGCGGGCGCCGCGATCATCGAAGCGATCGATGCGGAAGTCCCATTCATCGTCTGCATCACCGAAGGCATTCCGGTTGCCGACATGGTCAAGGTCAAGGCGAAGCTGGAGAAATCCAAGTCCCGTCTTCTCGGCCCGAACTGCCCGGGTATCCTGACCCCTGAAGAGTGCAAGATCGGCATCATGCCGGGCTCCATCTTCAAGAAGGGTTCCGTGGGTGTTGTATCGCGCTCCGGCACACTTACCTACGAGGCGGTCTTCCAGACCTCTAACGCAGGCCTCGGCCAGACAACGGCTGTCGGCATCGGCGGAGACCCGGTCAAAGGCACCGAATTCATCGACGTCCTGGAAATGTTCCTGGCCGACGACGAAACACAGTCGATCATTATGATCGGTGAAATCGGTGGTTCTGCGGAAGAAGAAGCGGCTCAGTTCCTGAAGGACGAAGCCAAGAAAGGCCGCAAGAAGCCGATGGCTGGCTTCATTGCGGGCCGCACGGCGCCTCCGGGCCGCACCATGGGTCACGCAGGTGCTGTGATCTCCGGTGGTAAAGGCGGCGCTGAAGACAAGATCGCTGCGATGGAAGAGGCCGGTATCAAGGTGTCTCCGTCCCCGGCGAAGCTCGGTGAAACACTTCTCGAAGTGTTGAAGGGCTAAATACAAAAGAAAATCCACTGCGGATTACGGAAACTGTTTACGTTTCCTGCTGCATGGTGAAAGGATAGGTTACGGCGCGGCAACGTGCCGTGACCTTTGGGTAAACACCCAATATTTCGAGGGGCCGGTGGTGCGCATCGGTCTTTGTAGGGAACCGGCCGCGGGCCAGTTTTTTGGCTCGCCAAAGAATAAGGGCGGAGAAGCCCTCCGCTGAGTGAACATGGCACGGCAGGAAGCGAACAACGTATTCGCACTGACGTCGTTGCTTTACGGCGCCAACGCAGCCTATATCGAAGACCTCTACGCCAGCTATAAGACTGATCCCAATTCGGTTGATCCGGAGTGGCGGGATTTCTTCGCGGCATTCCAGGATGAAAAAGACGCGGTTTTGAAAGAAGCCCGCGGCGCGCCCTGGAAACGGAAAGACTGGCCGCTGCAAGCCAGTGGCGACCTCGTCAACGCGTTTGACGGCAATTGGGCGCCAATCGAGCAGAAGCTCGAAACCAAGCTCAAGCAGAAAGCGGATACGACCGGCACACCAATGTCGGATGCCGAAGTTCATCAGGCAACACGCGACTCCGTCCGTGCGCTGATGATGATCCGGGCATACCGCATGCGCGGTCACTTGCACGCAGATCTCGATCCGCTGCAACTTGCGACGCCCGGGGATCACGAAGAGCTGCACCCCTCATCCTACGGCTTCACCGAAGCCGATTGGGACCGCAGGATCTTCATCGACCATGTTCTGGGGCTGGAATACGCCACCATCCGCGAGATGCTGGACATCCTGAAGCGGACCTATTGCTCGACGCTGGGCGTTGAGTTCATGCATATTTCTGATCCGGCGGCAAAGTCGTGGTTGCAGGAGCGCATTGAGGGTCCGGACAAGCAAGTTGCTTTCACCTCTGAAGGCAAGAAGGCGATTCTCAACAAACTTGTTGAAGCTGAAGGTTTCGAAAAGTTTCTGGACGTCAAATACACCGGCACCAAACGTTTCGGCCTCGATGGCGGTGAAGCACTGATCCCGGCGCTTGAACAGATCATCAAGCGCGGCGGTCAGATGGGCCTCAAGGACATCGTACTGGGGATGGCCCACCGCGGACGCCTCAACGTGCTGACCCAGGTGATGGGCAAACCGCACCGCGCCGTGTTCCACGAGTTCAAGGGCGGCTCTTACGCGCCGGACGACGTGGAAGGGTCGGGTGATGTGAAATATCACCTTGGCGCATCTTCGGATCGCGACTTTGATGGCAACAACGTCCACTTGTCATTGACAGCCAACCCGTCTCATCTCGAGATCGTGAACCCGGTCGTTCTTGGTAAGGCGCGGGCGAAGCAGGATCAGCTGGCGGCGAAGGAAGACGGCACGTTTGTTGAAACAACAGAAGTCGAACGCAGCACCGTTCTGCCGCTTCTGCTTCACGGTGATGCGGCCTTTGCCGGTCAGGGTGTGGTTGCCGAGTGTTTCGGCCTGTCCGCACTGCGTGGTCACCGCACGGGCGGTTCGATCCATGTGATCATCAACAACCAGATCGGCTTTACGACGAACCCGCGTTTCTCGCGTTCTTCGCCGTATCCGTCCGATATGGCGAAGGTGATCGAGGCACCGATCTTCCACGTGAATGCGGATGATCCGGAAGCCGTTGTTTTTGCAGCCAAGATTGCAATCGAATATCGGCAGACTTTCGGCCGGCCGGTTGTGATCGACATGATCTGCTATCGCCGCTTTGGCCACAACGAAGGCGACGAACCGGCGTTCACGCAGCCGATCATGTACCGCAAGATCCGCAAACATCAGACAACCTTGCAGCTGTATTCCGACCGGCTGATCAAGGAAGGTGTGATGAGCCAGGAAGACGTCGACCGCATGAAAGCGGCTTGGCGTACGCATCTGGACACTGAGTTTGACTCCGGTCAGGCCTTCAAGCCCAACAAGGCCGACTGGCTCGACGGCAAATGGGCCGGACTAAAACGGGCGGATGACGAAGAAGATCCGCGCCGTGGTGAAACCGGTGTTGCGATCGATGAGCTGAAAGACATCGGCCGCAAACTGACCAAAATCCCGGACGACTTCAACGCGCACCGCACGATCGCACGGTTCATGAACAATCGTGAGCGGATGATCGAGACGGGTGAGGGCATCGATTGGGCAACCGCGGAAGCATTGGCATTTGCGACCTTGCTCAAGGAAGGCCATCCAATTCGTTTGTCTGGTCAGGATTGTGAGCGCGGCACGTTCTCGCAACGGCATTCCGTGCTCTATGATCAGGAGAACGAAAACCGCTACATTCCGCTGAACCATGTCGGGGAAGGCCAGCAGCGCTACGAGGTCATCAACTCGATGCTCTCCGAAGAAGCGGTGCTCGGTTTTGAATACGGCTACTCGCTCGCTGAACCGCGTGCCCTCACTTTGTGGGAAGCACAGTTTGGTGACTTCGCCAACGGTGCGCAGGTCCTGTTCGATCAGTTCATCTCGTCTGGTGAGCGCAAATGGCTGCGTATGTCGGGTTTGGTCTGCCTGTTGCCTCATGGCTACGAAGGTCAGGGGCCTGAGCACTCATCGGCGCGGCTTGAGCGGTTCTTACAGCTGTGTGCGGAAGACAACATGCAGGTGGCGAACTGTTCGACACCGGCGAACTACTTCCACATCCTGCGCCGTCAGCTGTGCCGCGATATTCGTAAGCCGCTGATCCTTATGACGCCGAAATCGCTTCTGCGTCACAAGAAAGCGGTGTCGAAGATCGAGGAACTTGGGCCGGACAGCACCTTCCACCGTTTGCTGTGGGACGATGCGGAATCCAACCCGGCGGCAGAAACCAAGCTGGTGTCTGACGACAAGATCAAACGTGTCGTGATGTGTTCCGGTAAGGTTTACTACGATCTTTACGAAGAACGCGAAAAGCGTGGCATCGATGATGTCTACTTGATCCGTGTCGAGCAGCTCTATCCGTTCCCGAAAAAGGCTCTGATGATGGAGCTGGCCCGTTTCCCGCAAGCGGAAATGATCTGGTGCCAGGAAGAACCCAAGAACATGGGCAGCTGGTTCTTCGTCGAGCCTTACATCGAGTGGGTTCTGGAACAGATCGATGCCAAGCACAAGCGCCCGCGTTATGCAGGCCGTGCCGCAATGGCGTCCACGGCTACGGGTTTGATGTCCGCGCATTTGGCCCAGCTGCAGGCATTCCTCGAAGAGGCACTCGGAAACTGATCACGAAGGGGGCGGTGGCCCCCTTCATCGAAATTGGCCTGGGAAATTTAAGAGAAGGCAACCATGGCAACCGAAATTCGCGTCCCAACGCTTGGGGAATCCGTATCTGAGGCAACCATTGCTCAGTGGTTCAAGAAACCGGGCGACGCCATCAATCAGGATGAGCCGCTGGTCGAGCTGGAGACGGACAAGGTAACCGTTGAAGTTCCAGCACCGGCATCCGGCACACTGGAATCCATCGTGGTCAAGGAAGGCGACACCGTTGAGGTTGGCGCTCTGCTTGGTCAAATCGCAGAAGGTGCAGGCGCTGCAGCTGCCGCACCGGCGGCTTCCGCGCCGGCTCCTGCCAAGACAGAAGCTCCGGCGGCCAAAGCTGAGCTCGTTGACGTTGTCACCCCAAGCGCGGGCGAGAGCGTGACCGAAGCTGAAGTTGGCGAATGGAGCGTCAAGGTTGGCGATACCGTCAAGGCGGACGACACGCTTGTCGAACTGGAAACCGACAAGGCCGCTCAGGAAGTTCCAGCTCCAGTCGCAGGCACCGTTGTCAAGATCGCGGCTGAAACCGGCGCAACCGTCGAGCCGGGCGTTCTGCTCTGTCAGATCGATCCGTCCGGTGCGGGCGCTGCCGCCGCCGCGCCGGCTGCAGCAAGTGCTCCGGCTCCGGCAGCTGCCGCTCCAGCACAGAGCACTGGCACCTCCATGCCGCCGGCCCCGTCTGCTGCCAAGATGATGGCGGAAAACAATCTCTCTGGTGATCAGGTTGCCGGCTCTGGCAAACGCGGTCAGGTCCTGAAGGGCGACGTCATCAACGCCATCGCCTCCGGCGCGACATCGGCCTCTGCTCCGGCGCCGGCAGCTGTTGCCCGTGGCCCGGTTGCAGCCGAAGACGAAGTCCGCGAAGAGCGCGTGCGCATGACCAAGCTGCGCCAGACCATCGCGCGCCGCCTGAAGGACGCCCAAAACACCGCAGCCATGCTGACCACCTACAACGAGGTGGACATGGGCCCGGTCATGGAACTGCGCAAGCAGTACAAGGATCTGTTTGAGAAGAAACACGGCGTGAAGCTCGGCTTCATGGGCTTCTTCACAAAAGCTGTAACCCATGCGCTGAAAGAGATCCCGGCTGTGAATGCCGAGATCGATGGCACGGACATCATCTACAAGAACTTTGCCCACATCGGCGTTGCCGTCGGCACGGACAAGGGCCTCGTAGTTCCGGTTGTCCGGGATGCGGACCAGATGTCAATTGCCGAGATCGAACAGGAAATCGGCAACCTCGGCCGCAAGGCGCGGGACGGCAAGCTCGGCATGGCCGATATGACCGGCGGCACCTTCACCATCTCCAACGGCGGTGTCTACGGTTCGCTGATGTCTTCGCCGATCCTGAATGCGCCGCAGTCCGGTATTCTGGGCATGCACAAGATCCAGGAGCGCCCGATGGCGGTGAACGGTCAAGTGGTGATCCGCCCGATGATGTATCTGGCGCTGTCCTATGACCACCGGATTGTCGACGGCAAAGAAGCCGTGACCTTCCTGGTGCGCGTCAAGGAAAGCCTGGAAGATCCGCAGCGTCTGGTTCTGGATCTCTGATCCGGACCAGTCTTCCTGTCACGCTCAAAGGAGCCGGACAATGAGCCTGGAGTTTTTGATCACTGCTTTGATCGTGGTGCTGGTCCCTGGAACCGGGGTCGTCTACACGGTGGCGGTCGGTCTGGGCAAAGGCCGGCAGGCGGCAATCGCTGCCGCCTTCGGCTGCACGCTGGGTATTATTCCGGCAATCCTGGCGTCTGTCATTGGACTGGCCGCGCTGATGCACACCAGCGCGCTGGTCTTTACGGCGGTCAAATACGCTGGCGTGGCGTACCTGCTTTATCTTGCCTGGCAAACGCTGAAAGACAGCGGTCCGCTGGAGTTGAAGGCGGACAAGTCCAACCGTAAAAGCATGATCGCAACGGTTCGCACAGGGTTTTTAATCAACATCTTGAACCCGAAGCTAACCGTGTTTTTCCTGGCCTTCCTGCCGCAGTTTGTCAGCCCGCAAGCAGCCAATCCAACTCTGGATATGGCTTTGCTTGGCGGTGTGTTCATGGCGATGACCTTCGCGGTGTTCATCGTCTACGGCATGTTTGCGGCACTCGTCGGGGAGAAGGTGCTGCGCAGCGATACGGTCATGCTTTGGATGCGCCGCGCTGTTGCGACAGCCTTTGCAGGTTTCGGCTTGCGCCTTGCGCTTGCAGAGCAGTGATGAGGTCTTTGAAAGACCTTCGAATTTCATTCTCCGGTTTCTGTTCTGACAACCGGTTTTAAAAGTGTCCGTAAGGGATAGAGAGAAAGAGGCTAAGGCGACCCAAATGTCCCAATATGATCTTGTCGTCATTGGAACCGGCCCGGGCGGCTATGTTTGCGCAATCAAGGCGGCTCAGCTCGGCCTGAAGACAGCCGTTGTCGAAAAAGAAGCGACCCTTGGCGGTACCTGCCTAAACATCGGTTGTATCCCGTCCAAGGCGCTGCTGCATGCATCAGAGATGTTCCATGAAGCGGGCCACGGGTTCGAGAAGCTCGGCATCAAGGTTGCCAAGCCGAAGCTCGATCTGCCGGGCATGATGAAACACAAGAGCGACGTTGTTGATGCAAATGTCAGCGGCATTTCTTTCCTAATGAAGAAAAACAAGATCGACGTCCACACAGGAATGGGCAAGATCTTGGGTGCCGGCAAAGTCGAAGTCACCGACAACGACGGCAAGGCATCGGTTATCGAAACGAAGAATATCGTGATTGCCACTGGCTCCGATGTGATGCCGCTGCCGGGTGTGGAAATCGACGAGAAGCAGATAGTCTCCTCCACCGGTGCGCTGGACCTTGAAAAAGTTCCGGGCAAGATGATTGTTGTCGGCGGCGGTGTAATCGGGCTGGAACTCGGGTCCGTCTGGAACCGCCTCGGCGCTGAAGTCACCGTTGTCGAATTCATGCCGAAAATCCTTGGGCCCATGGATGGCGACATTTCCAAGAACTTCCAGCGGATCTTGAAAAAACAAGGCATGGCGTTCAAGCTGTCTTCCAAGGTCACGGGCGTTGAGAAGAAGGGCAAAGGCCTTGCGGTTTCCGTTGAGCCCGCAGCTGGCGGCGATGCGGAAGTTCTTGAAGCCGATATCGTCCTGGTTGCCATTGGCCGCCGCGCGTACACGGAAGGTCTTGGTCTTGATCAGGCCGGCGTTGTTGTCGATGACCGTGGCCGGGTTCAGATCGACAATCATTACAAGACCAATGTCGACGGCATCTACGCAATCGGCGATGTGGTCGTCGGACCGATGCTCGCGCACAAGGCCGAGGATGAAGGTGTTGCGGTTGCCGAGATCCTCGCAGGCCAGGCTGGCCATGTGAACTACGACGTCATTCCGGGTGTTGTTTACACCCAGCCGGAAGTCGCCTCTGTCGGCAAGACGGAAGAGGAGTTGAAGGCGGCTGGTGTTGAGTACAAGACCGGCAAGTTCAACTTTACGGCCAATGGCCGCGCGCGAGCCATGAACGCGACCGACGGCTTTGCCAAGGTTCTGTCCGACGCAAAAACCGATCAGGTGCTCGGTGTGCACATCGTCGGCTTTGGTGCCGGTGAAATGATCCACGAAGCCTGCGTTGTCATGGAATTCGGCGGGTCCGCGGAAGACCTCGGCCGTACGTGTCATGCGCACCCGACCATGTCGGAAGCCGTCAAGGAAGCCGCCATGGGGGCATTCGCCAAGCCGATCCATTCCTAAGAGGTCTGGAAAGTTTGAAATCAAAAAGCCCGGGCAAGCGCCCGGGTTTTTTTTAAGGTTTTGTCTTGACGATGTTTAGGCGGCGCGCTTGGCGCCTTGCGCAGCAGATACCAGATCCGACAGGATTTCGCGCAAGGAGTGCTCCAGGTTCTCATCGGCCAGTTTACCCGCTTCAGTGTCGAACTTCTCGGTGAACGGCCCGATCGAGAGGCTGCCCCGAATGTCGGCTCCAAAGAAGCCCGCCGACCCGACCGCTGATTTCAGGACGCTGGCAGCACCGCCCGGCCCCATGGACGCGGACAAAGCAACTTGCGGCTTGTCCTGAAAGACCTTCATGTTGATGCGGGAGGCCCAGTCGAACACGTTCTTGAAGGCGGCGGTATATGTGCCGTTGTGTTCGGCGTAAGAAACAATCAGAGCATCTGCAGCACCGATCTTTTCATGGAACTGTTTGGCTTCTTCTGGAATGCCGCCCTCGGTTTCCCGGTCAATGCTATAAATCGGCATCTCGTAGTCGTTCAGATCGATGATCTCGATCTCCGCATTTGGATCCAGATCAGAGGTGATGATGTTGCTTGCGGCTTGAACCACCTGCTTGTTGATGGATTGGCGGCTGTTTGTTGCTGCGAATGCTAGGATTTTCATGGCTCAACCTCTTTGGTGATGTCCCACTGTCATCGTGTTGAACCCAATCTAGTATGTTGTATATTTGCTTTGAAGATATCGAGATCCGCATCTAATGCGCGAAAATGTGACATAAGATCATGCAGCACTGGACCGAGATTCGAACAGCCGCGCGTGTTGCGCGTTTGGGGACCGTAAGCGCTGCCGCCGAATCGCTCGGCGTTCACCGGGCGACCATCAACCGCCACGTCGACACTCTAGAGGCAGCGCTTGGTGGCAAACTGTTTCAGCGCCATGCAAAGGGCTTTACGCCAACCGATCTCGGGCGCGAACTGCTTCGCATTGCCGATACCGCTGACGAGCAGTTCGAGGAATTACATCGCAAGGCGCAAGGGCAGGGAGATGCGCTGAGGGGCGACTTCATCGTGACGTCCATCGCGACCTATGCGCCAACACTGATGCCGATCTTACGGGCCTTTGGCGACAAGCACCCGGGCCTTACCATCCGGTTCATGGTTAGCGACAGCCTCCTGCGCTTGGAGTATGGCGAGGCCCATGTCGCGTTTCGTGCAGGCGGCCGGCCGGAAAACCCGGACAATGTGGTTCGGGAGTTTGAACGAATTGAAATCGGTCTGTTCGCCCATCAAATCTACATTGACCGGTATGGCCTGCCCAACGGGGCAACTGACTTCCCAAAGCACCGGTTCGCCGGAACCGTGGATCCGAACACGAGGGCAGGGTTCCAGCGTTGGCTGCACGAAAATGTCCCGGCTGAGTGTATTGCATTCCGTTCCAACTCGATGGGCACACTGGCGGAAGCTGTTCTCTGCGGTAATGGAATTGGGTTTCTGCCACGTTTGGCCGCTCTTGAACGCGGGGACCTGGTCGAAATTGTTCCCCCGGATCCGGATTGGCTCTCGATGATGTGGATGGTCACCCATGTCGATCTGCACCGCTCGGCGAAAGTGCAGGCGTTTTTGAAGGAGTTGGAACATCTGCGGCGGACCGGCGATTGGTTCTAAAGGATATTCTTCAACTAAGCCGGGCAGCCCGCTGCCGGATTAACGAAACGATCGGGAGTTTTCACTAGTCTGGGTACATGTCTCACAGTGCATCCGATTCTCTGCTTGTCACGGCCAAACCGGATCTGAATGACCGGATCGCCAAGTGGCTGGACCATTTGTCAGACGAGCGGCGCTTGTCCGACAAGACTTTGATCGCTTATGAGCGCGATCTCCGCCAGTTCTTGCGATTTCTGACAGATCATTTGGGTGGTGCGCCGGGCACTAAAGATATTGCTGACTTGCGTCCGGCAGATTTTCGCGGATTTTTGGCACAGCGCCGCCGCAACAAGGTCCAAAGCCGCTCGCTGGCACGCGGCCTGGCTGGCATCCGCTCGTTCCTGAAATTCCTGGAACGCCGGGGGGAGATCAACGCAGCCGCCTCGGATGCCGTCCGGCCACCACGTCAATCGCGTTCCTTGCCCAAACCGGTGTCTGCAAAGGATGCCATCGACATCACCAGCGGTGATCTCGCGATGGAAACAGAGGCTTGGGTGGAGGCGCGCAATGCAGCTGTTCTGACGCTGTTGTATGGATGCGGACTGCGTATTTCCGAAGCACTGTCACTGACCGGCAAGATGGCCCCGCAGCCAGGTACGAAGTCTATGCGAATTGTCGGCAAGGGCCGTAAAGAGCGGATCGTGCCAATCCTGCCGGCTGTGTGTGAGGCGGTGGCTCACTACATAAAGCTCTGCCCTTATGCGATCTCACCAGACGGTACGTTGTTTCTCGGGGCGCGCGGCGGTCCGCTCAATCCGCGGATGATCCAGTTGTCCATGGCCAAACTGCGCGGCGCACTTGGTCTTCCTGAATCCGCCACACCTCACGCCCTTCGGCATTCGTTCGCGACCCATCTTCTCGCAGGTGGGGGAGATTTACGGACCATTCAGGAACTGCTCGGTCACGCGAGCCTGGCGTCCACCCAGATCTATACCGAGATCGACAGCGCTCATTTGCTGGCGGCCTATGACAAGGCGCATCCGCGGCGGTGATCCCGTGCTATTCCGTTGGTTGAGGCAAACGATAAACATTGCGGGACTTGCCATCCGGAAACGCTTCGCGAGCTATGATCTCTCCACCAAGTTTTGCAACCAATTTCCGGGCCGCGAAATTGTCGTCGTCCATGTGCGTTTCCACAAGGGGCCAACCATAGCCGAGGTAGGCATGCCGGATTGCAGCATGTGAGGCTTCGATGGCCACGCCTTGACCTCGTGCCTTAGGCAAAAGCCACCAAGTGAGTTCTCGGCGGGGCCAGCCTTCCGGCCAGACAAAACCGCATCCGCCAAAAGCTGATCCACCCTCACGGGGTGCAATCATCCAAATGCCGTAATCGCGCAAGAGCCAATGCCCAAGATGACTGGCCAAGACCCGCCAGATTTGGTCGGCGCGCAGAGGACCGCCGTAAAAGCTGGAAGCTTTTCGGTCAAAAAAGAACTCTTGGTAGACAGGCAGATCGTCGGCAGACGGTGGCCGCAATAAAAAACGCGGGCTTTTAAGACTGTGCATGGCATTCCACTTGATTGGCAGGCCAGACCCGGCATCATGGAGTGGGGCGAAACGGAATGACTGGAAACGTTTCGGACAAGGCCGTTGTGATAAACACCGTCTTGCACTGAAGCAAGCGCAACGCATCATGGAGCGGAGGAGCAGGATGCAAGGAACGCTTTTAGCCGTCGCTTTCGTGGCCGGATTGGCGGTCTTATCTTTGCCTGCACAGGCACAAACGGGATCAGGAACCGAAAGAATTTACTGTCCGATTCCGGAGGACGGTGTGTGGGTCAATCCGGACGCGGCTCCCAAGGAAATCAGCCGGGTTGAGGTAGAAAGCCGATGCGAAAATGAACAGGTATTTGTTCGCGCTCGGGCGTTTACCTCCTGTATCCCCCGTGACTGCAAGTGGGGATGGACCAAGGGGGAACTCCGCTCCGATGGTGCCGTGCGGGTCCTGTTGATCGGGTTTTTGAGTAGTAAGGATATGACTTTAAAAGCCTTTGGGGATTTGCTCGACGTCCGTGTTGTCAATATCCTGAATGACTTGTCTGAGCCAAACGAAACAAAAGTTTACAATCTCCGCCGCAAATAGTTTGGATCTTAACTCTGGCATAAACAGCTGGAAGGTTTTTCTTGGTCATCACTTCGATCTGAGTTACGCTAGGTTACGTAAAGGGATTGCACGAGCAAACAGAGGGAACAGACTATGCGTCTATTAACTACTGGTATCGCGGCCCTTGCGGTCAGCACTTTCGCACTTGCCCCGGCCCATGCCTGCTCTTGGGGCAAGACCGCAAAAGCGAAAGACATGACCGTTGCCGAAACGACTGTGGCACCTGAGATCGACACCGATATCTCGATCGCTACAAATGACCTCAGCGATCAAGTCCTTCAGGAAATGACAGTTCCGGAAGCTGAGACTGAGGAACCAGCGGAATAAACGACAGCACTCAATGCTCCAAAGCACCCGCTGCCATGGCAGCGGGTTTTTTTATGGTTAGCGGACAACACCGTCAGGTGCATTGCCATGTTCGTGGTCCGAGCCGGTCTCAATGTCCGTGTGCCTGTACTCTGCAACCGCCTGTTTGAGGATTTGCACCGCGGAATTGATGAAGAGGCTCGCCATCAGCCCGGCGACGATGAGATCCGGCCAACCGGTCGCCGTTCCCCAGACCCCAAGCGCCGCCAGCATGACTGCGACGTTGCCGATCGCATCGTTGCGGGAGCAGAGCCAGACTGAGCGGACATTTGCATCACCATCCTTGTAGCGTACCAGGACCAGAACACTGATCAGGTTTACAGCCAGGGCCAGGAACCCAATGGCCCCCATGATTTCAGCTTTTGGAGTTCCAAGGACAAGAAACTGATAAGCGGTCGATCCGCCGACCCAAAGGCCCATCAGCAACAAACTTCCCCCCTTGAACAGGGCAGCGATCGCGCGGGTCTTCAAGGACGCCCCGATGACGGCCAGCGAAATCCCATAGGTGATCGCATCACCGAAAAAGTCGAGCGCATCGGCCTGTAGCGCCTGAGACCGCGCCGCATGTCCGGCGGCCATCTCCACGACAAACATGGTGGCATTCAGGGCGATCACCAACCACAGCCGCCGTTTGTAATCCTGGGACACCCCGTCGAATTTTGCGTTCGATCCGCAACATCCGGCCATTGAACTGAACTCCTTGATTTTTATCTCTTGGTTCTGTGTAATCCCTATAGCGGCTAGAGGTTCAAGAGGGTTTTATGGATTTTTCAATTGGAGAACTGTCAAAGGCGACAGGCGTGAAGGTTCCGACAATCCGCTACTACGAAAAAGAAGGGCTCATCGAGGCCCCGATACGCACAGAGGGCAATCAGCGACGCTACCAGGAGCGGGATCTCGACCGGCTTCGGTTCTTAAAACACTGCCGGGATCTTGGTTTGCCGATGGAGGCCATCCGGGAACTGATTGACCTCAGCCTGCATCCGGACCAGCCTTGCAGCAACGCAAACCGAATTGCGGCTGAGCAACTCCAAGCCATCCGCGCGCGCATTGCGCATTTGAAAAAACTGGAAAAGGAACTAGCCCGGATCAGCGGAAGCTGCACCGGCGAGCACCCGGCCGCCGATTGCAACATTTTGAAAGCCTTCGGCGATCATGATCTGTGTTTGTCAGATCACAAGTGATCGCGAAGAAATCAGCTGTGCTGATGGGTGAGATCCTCAACAGGCCAATCGGCCTTGACTGCCGCACCGTCATAGACACTGTTGAGGAATGACAGGATCGCCGCTGCCGGATCGGCGGCCGCGCGGGCATCCTCATATTTCAGGATCGCCAGTGCACCACCGTTCTTTTCAGCCCAGAAGGCGTCAGCTGGTTGCAGGTTAATCTGGTTCATGCCCTGCGGTTCCGGATAGGCATAGCCATAAAACGCGGCTTCGGGAAAGCTATCATCTCCGGGCCAGAACCCGATTGAAATCACCTCGTGGGAGTAGGCCTCGCGATCGGACTGTGTGCCGCCTTCCAAAGGATGTGCCCGCCCGGAGAACCGGGTTACGACCAGGTCGAAGGAATGCCAGTAGAGCTGAACCGGTGTCTGTTTGCCGACAAATCCCGAGCGGTAAGTTTCAAAGACGCTGGAGATCGAGCAGAGCACGCGCCAGAAATTGGAAACGGCCTTTCGGTCGTAAGCGCGCGGCGCGGTGTCCTCCGGAAAGGGCACCTTAGATTTGTTGTCGTAGGGAACGGCAACGATCTTCACTGAGATGCCCAGCTGCTCAAGCCGGGAGAAAAGCGCTTCATAAAATTCAGCAACAGTGAGACCTGGAGCTGAAAACCATGCGCTTTCGCCATCGTTCCGGCTGATGGTCACTGTGTGATCAAGCATGTCATAGAGAATTTCAAAGCCGCTGGTGCCATATGGAATGCGCCCGGTGGTCAGGCCGCGCACATGCGGATAGAGCGTCACATGCCACCAGTGATTCAGTTTCGGATGGACCTTCAGGCGGATCTTTCCGATCATCTGCAAGAAGAGATGCAGCGTATCCTTCGTTTCCGACCAGTCCAGATAGGGAAGTGCGGGCAGCATGCCGATCTCCTGAAATTAACTTAGGTAATGGTGTTGGAAGCCCTTCCTAACCGCCATATAGGCGCGTGACGCGCCAAGCCCAGCCGGTTCCACCTGAAAATCAGGGCGCGTTGCGCTGCGACGGATCCCTATCAAACGCCTCTGTTGCTATCGCCTGCTGGCGTTGGCGATTCGCGGCCTCCGCCCACCAGGTCAGCTGGCGAAGGGTGCGGCCAATGTACCCGTCCCATTGGTCGGCATCGACACCTTCAAGGTAGCGGCCTTTTTCATCAAATACATCCTGCGCTTTCGGCACATGGATCATGGCGGAAACCGGAAGACAGCCGAGCTCGCTCAAATAGGTGCGCATGTTGACGGCCGCCCGAGCGCCGCCCCATTGACCCGCGGAATACGTCGCGATTGCGCTCGGCTTGAAAGAAAAACTGGAACTACCGAAATGATTGAGAAGATCCGCAAGCGCCGGGCTCATGGAATGATTGTATTCCGGCGAGACCATCACATAGCCGTCCGCGTCCTTGATCTTGTCCGACAGGGCTTCAAGCGCTTCGGGCGCCCGCCCGGCCGCATAGGCGAAATGGGGCTTGAACACCGATTGAGGCGCGAGGTTAAGCGGATCAATGATCTCGACGTCGATCCCGGCCCGCTCAAGATGCGCCCCGCAGGCTTCGGCCACCCGCTCACCAAGCCGCGCTGGCCTTGGCGGCGTGCTCTGTCGCACTGACCCCAGAAAAACCAATATTTTCATGGTCTACCCCAAACTGATCCAGGAGAGTCGAAGAATGCGGGATACTCGCAACCGTGAACAGGAAATTGTTGGATCTTCGATGTAAGGCTACGAGCCAACAGCATCTTCAAGCCAACCCGCGACAGCGCGGCCAATTTCTGCACCACTGTCTTCCTGGATGAAGTGGCTTCCCTTGACAGTCACCTCTTGCTGGTTTTTCCAGGTCCGGCAGAAGTCGCGTGGGGCACCGATCAGGATTGCGCCGGGATCTGCATTGATGAACAGTTTGGGCAAATCATTCTCCGCCATCCAGGCTGCATAGTTCGAAGCGATTTGGGAAACGTCTGCCGGCTCGCCGCCTATCGGGATTTGGCGTGGCCATGTCAGGGTCGGCCAGCGGTCGTCCCGGTTTTGAAACGGCCGCCGGTATTCGGCTTGTTCGTCGGCGCTCAAGTCGCGCAGGATCGAGCCGGGCAGAACACGGTCGACGAAAAGATTGCGCTCGAGAATCAGCTCTTCACCTTTTTCGGATCGAAATCCTTGAAAGATCGGCGCCGCGTCCGGATTGAACTCAGACCAATCCGCCAGCGGCTTCACGATGCCTTCCATGTAGGCGATGCCCGCAACCGCATCCCGGTGCCTGTTCGCCCAGTCGAAGCCGAGCGCAGAGCCCCAGTCGTGAATAACGAAAATGGCGTTCTTGTCGACACCGACGGCTGCCAGAAACCCTTCCAGAAAACGCCGGTGGGTCTGGAAAGTGTAGGTGTCTGGTCCTGGGTTCGGCAGTTTGGCGCTGTCGCCCATGCCGATCAGATCCGGCGCAATGCAGCGCCCGAGATGTTCGCATGCCGGGATTACGTCCCGCCACAGAACGGAGGAAGTCGGATTGCCATGGAGAAAGACAATCGGCCGCCCTTGCCCGCGCTCCACATAGGCCATGTCATGGCCTTCGACGCTGATCTTTTTCTTTGCAGCTGCCCAGTCGGATGTCATGCGGTTTCCTACCTCTTGTTTGCCCAGCGGGCCGTCAGGACGCGGGTATAGTCGCTCGCGCCGGGGCCCGGCACGGGTGTGACCTCCCGGGGCCCAAGCGGCCGCCCGTCCTGGGCCGTCACCGCCATGTCGCGGACCGGCAGACCGGTTGCCCGTTCTGTGAGCGTCATGCGCGGTCCCCGGCCGTTGGGGGTCCATTTCTCCCCCCAATGCAGCAAGGCAACGAGGACCGGATAAAGGTCCAGTCCCTTGTCCGTCAGCCGGTATTCATGGGACCGGCCATCCTCCGGCAAGGGGCGCTTCTCCACGATGCCCGCTTCGCTCAAGGTCTTGAGGCGGGCCGCCAGCACGCTCGACGAAATTCCGAGGTGCGACTGCATGGCATCAAAGGTGCGCATGCCGTTGAAGAGATTGCGCAGGACGAGCAGCGTGCGCCATTCGCCAACAATGTTCAGCGCCTGGCCAATGCCGCAGTCGTCTTCAATCGGAGCGCGGCTCATTTGCCCTTGTACTCTGGTGTTTTCTTGGCAAGGAACGAGGCGATCCCATGCGCGCCGTCATGGGTTTTCATCATGGCGGCAATCGACCGGCTTTCCTTGTCGAGCTGGGTTTCCAGCCCTTCGGAATACGCGGTTTGTAGAAGGCGTTTGACGCCGCCATAGGCCTTAGTCGGTCCCTTGGCAAAGTCGGCGGCGAGCTTGCGCGCTTCTGCCATCAAATCATCCGGGGCGACCACACGTGTCACCAGCCCCCACTCGCAGGCTTCCTTGGCGGTCAGAACCCGGTTGGTCAGCATCAGCTCCTTCGCCCGCAGCAAACCAATGTGCTTGGCAAGGTAATAGGACGACGACCCGTCGGGTGTCAGCGCGGAGGCCGTGTAGGCGGAGACGAACTTGGCCTTTTCGGAGGCCAGAATGATATCGCCGGAAATCGCGATGGAAAATCCGCCGCCACCGGCCGAACCGTTCACCGCCGTGATCACCGGTGCGTCCATATGCGAGAACCTGGAAAGGGCCGCATGTAGGATTGTCGCCATGCGGGTGACATGATCGGCCTTGTCCTCTGCGTAATCAAATTCCTGCAAGTCGCCGCCCGCGTTGAACATACGGCCGGATCCGGTGAGGATGACCGCGCGCGCACCCTCTGCCTCGCACCGGCAAGCCGCATCGAAGAGTTCATCCGACATGCGGGCACTCAGCGCATTGGCGTTGTCTGGCCGGTTCATGGTGATCTCGACAACGCCGTTTTCGTGGCTCCAGAGGATCGTTTGATAGTCCATCTCTTTCTCCCTGACGCTTATTCAGCTGCGACGGCAACGCTGCCCACCATGCCTTCCAGCCGCTGGCGGATGAGGGCATCGGCTTCACTCATGATCCGGTCGATCAGCTCCTTGCAGGTCGGAATGTCATCTATCAGACCGGCCACCATCCCGCAGGACCAGGCTCCGGCATCCATGTCGCCGTCCATCATGATCTTCGGATAGACGCCCGCGACTTCCTCGATGATGTCCTCGAATTTCAGATCGTCGCCGAGGCTCTTTTCCTTCTCCAGCAAACGCTCCACTGCGGCATTGTTGAGGACGCGTTCCGTGTTGCGCAGCGGGCGCATGACCAGACGGGTGTCGAGTTCGGAGGCGGCCACAATCGCGTCCTTGACCCTTTGATGCACCGGCGCTTCCTTCGTGGCGATGAAGCGCGTGCCCATGTTCATGCCTTCCGCACCCATGGCGAGCGAGGCGACAAGACTGCGGGCATCGGCCATGCCGCCGGAGGACACAAAGGGGATTTCCAGCTCATCTGCGGCGCGCGGCAAAAGGATCATGTTCGGAATGTCGTCTTCGCCCGGGTGGCCGCCGCACTCAAAGCCATCCACCGAGACCGCATCACAGCCAATGGACTGGGCTTTCAGGGAATGCCGTACGGAGGTGCATTTGTGGATCACCTTGATGCCCGCGTCTTTCAGGTAGGGCATCACCTGTTGCGGATTGCGGCCAGCGGTTTCCACCACCTTGACCCCGCCTTGAATGATCGCCTTCACATAGCCTGGATAGTCAGGTGCGTTCACCGTCGGCAAAAAGGTCAGGTTCACCGCAAACGGCTTGTCGGTGAGATCCCGGCATTTGGCGATCTCGTTGGCAAGGGCTTCCGGTGTCTTTTGAGTTAGACCCGTGATCGTTCCAAGCCCGCCAGCATTTGAAACAGCCGCCGCGAGCTCTGCAAAACCGACATAGTGCATGCCGCCCTGAATGATCGGATGTTCAATGCCAAAGAGCTCGGTAATCCGCGTTTTCATGAAAGGGTCCTCCGTTGTCCATGCCATATTTCGCAGGCGACCGGCTCCCTCCGGCGTTCTGGAAATAGCTTTCATAATCGAAGCTATCTCTGTTTTTGCCAGGGCGCAATTAGTCATTCCGGACGAGAAGCGACGAACCTGCCATCAGTTCTCTGATGTGCCATACTGCGAAAAGGCAATTTCGTTGTTTGGCGGTCTGCCGTTTCGAAACAGATCCGGGAGTGCGATTGAGAAATGGCTGACGTGTCCGATTTGACCGATCAATTGCCGGCCAAAGGACTTGGCGATGAGGAAGCGTTTTCAGTGCTGGCCGAGCAAGTGCGAACGCGGTCCGCAGACCTGGGTGCACCGGACGCCTTTGCCCATATGGATCCAGCTCCGGCGGGAATCGCTGCACGCCTTGTTGGTTTGAATGCGGAATACAATCAAAACCTTCTTCATCCGGATCTCAGCCCGTTCGCGATAGAAGCCGAAGCCCGGGTCATTGCTTGGCTTGCACCTTATTTCGGCATGACCACAGGCCACATGTGTTGTGGTTCGACCCTTTCCAATCTGGCGGCGCTTTGGTGCGCGCGAGAGCATGGAGCAACACGGGTAATTGCTTCT
The DNA here is from genome assembly GCF_965276855.1 of Roseibium sp. Taxonomy (GTDB): domain Bacteria; phylum Pseudomonadota; class Alphaproteobacteria; order Rhizobiales; family Stappiaceae; genus Roseibium. Next base: position 2,261,342 of record NZ_OZ255700.1, on the reverse strand, counting down.
GCCGATGCCCATGTATCCGTGCCAAAATGTGCGCAGATATTGGGTCTTCCCTTCGAATCGGTACCCGTCGCCGAAAATGGCCGGATGACAATCGACGCGCTGCGCGAGCTTTCCAGAGCAGTGCTTGTCCTGACCGCCGGAACCACCGGGCGCGGCGTGATAGATGAGTTGGACATTGCCAAACTCAAGGTTGGCAGTGCCGCCCATCCAATGTGGGTCCATGTGGATGCGGCGTGGGGCGGCCCGCTGCGTTTGACCACATATGCGGATCGGTTGTCGGGCATCGAGCGTGCTGACAGTATTGCCGTTTCAGCGCACAAGTGGCTGTTTCAACCAAAGGACTCTGCGCTGGTCTTTTTTGCTGACCCGACTGCCCAGGAGGCAATCGCTTTCGGCAGTTCTTATTTGGTAACTCCAAATATCGGTATTCAGGGCTCCCGGAGCGCTGCCGGTATCGCGCTTCTTGGAACGCTGCTTGCTTGGGGGCAGGAGGGGTTGGCAAAGCGGATAGAGACCGGCATGGCGCAGTCCGAAGAGCTGGCCAGACGGCTGCAGGAGGATCGCCGCACGGAATTGAAGCAATTCCCTGAAACCGGAGTAGTGAATTGGCGGCCGCTGCTGCGCGACACTGAGACGATGATTTCCGAACTTGGTCCGGTTGCATCACGCACCGCCATAAAGGGGGAACCTTGGGTCCGGCAAGTCGCAGCCAACATGCATGCAGATATTGATGCTGTTTGGGCACGGATCTCCAGATTTCTCGGACCGTCGGATTGAAGCGTGGATCCCAAAAAAACGCCCCGGCCTGATCTGGCCGGGGCGTTCTATTGTTTTCGACGCTGATGCTAGAGCGTTTAGGCGCTCCGGTGGCGGTTGCGCGGTTCAAAACCGGATTTCTCAGCCAGGCGTGGATCGCGCACCCAGACTTCCCGGTTCGGATGCAGGCCCCCGCCTCGGACGGCCGGAACTGCTGTATGACGGGCCCGGTGCAGAAGACGGGTGTCCGCGATACCGCAGTTCGGATGAATGCCGCCGTTGTCTGCAACAGCCTTGTCCCAGACGGCCTTGCGCGCTGCGAGCGTCGCCGCATCGTCCAGCGCCGGGCAATTCAGGGTGTTGGTGTTGAGGTCAACGATGATTTCATCCCCGTCCTCGACAAAGGCAATCGGACCGCCAAGGGCAGCTTCCGGCCCCACGTGGCCAATCACCAGACCGACCGAGCCGCCGGAGAAGCGGGCGTCTGTCATTAGGGCGATCACGATGCCGCGCTCCCGGCACAGCGTCGTGATGCGGGATGTCGGATCAAGCATCTCCGGCATGCCCGGACCGCCACTTGGACCGTCATAGCGGACGATGACCATGTCATGGTCCTGGAAGCTGTCCGGCGCTTCGTCAAGTGCCTGGATGAGACCGGCTTCGCGTTCGAACACACGCGCACGGCCCTTGAAAAGATTGTCTTCCAGACCGCCTTCAACGCCGGCAAGCTTCAGGATGGCCGAGAAATCCGGAGACAGGTTGCCGCCGAGCATGCGAAGGCCGCCCGTCGGCTTGAACGGCTCGGCAACGGAATGAATCACGTCGCCGTCGGGCGCAGCGGCGTTGAGGTCCGCGACTTGTTCGGCCAGCGTGCGGCCCGTGCAGGTCATCATGTCGCCATTCAGAAGCCCGGCATCCAGCAGTTCCTTGACGATCACCTGAACCCCGCCGACACGGTCGATGTCGAGCATGGAGTATTTGCCGTACGGCCGGGCGTTGGTCAGAACCGGGACCACATGCTGGGAGAGGTGATTGAACTCTTCCGGCGTCATTACATCGCGCCAGAAGTGCTCATAGCCTGCTGCGCGGGCGATCTCCGGTACGTGCAATACAACGTTGGTGGATCCGCCGATAGCCATGGCGACGATGATCGCATTCCGCAGCGAATCGCGTTTGACGATGTCGCGCGGCTTCAGGCCCTTTTCCATCATGTCGGCGAGATAGGAAACGAGCTGTTGCGGGAATTCTTCGAGGCGGCGCGGATCGTCGGATGGTGGGGCAACCATATGCAGCGGCTGCAGGCCGACAACACCAATGAAGGTCTGCATGGTATTGTAGGTGAACATGCCGCCGCAGCTGCCAATGCCCGGACATGCGTTACAGGCGATGCGGTCACGTACGGCTTTGTCTGGGTGTCCGGCCACCTGATAAGCGCTGACAATATCCAGCATCTCGCCGGTTTCCGGATCCTTGCCCGGGCGGATTGTGCCATCGGACATGATGATCGCCGGTTCATTACGCTCAAGAACTGCGGCCATAGTGCCGACCGGTGGCTTGTCACAGGCGACGACGGCGATCGTGCCAGCCAGACCGGAGGCTTCAAGGTGCTCGCACAAACCGTCGTTGGTGACTTCGCGGCCGATGAGCGAATAGCGCATTTCGCGTGTGCCGTTGCGGATGCCATCGGACGTTGCGATCGTGTATTCCGGCTGGACAAGCCGGTATTTCAGCTGGCCCTCACCACTGCCGATGCGCGATTTTAGGTGCTCATGAATGGCATCGACCTTGCGCGCCACGCCCAGATAGCACTGGCTGTCGCCTTTCGTGCCAACCACGCCGACTGACGGTTCATGGATGAGATCGGGGTCGGTGCCCAATTCCCGCGCCACGCCAATGGTTTGCGCGGACCGGCCGGGGTGGCGGTCAATCAAGACGATTCTCGAACCCGTCATTGTGTGTTTCCTATCCTTCAGCGCTTCAACCCGCGCTCTTGCTGTCTGTTTTCAAATCCACGAATACCCTGAGCTTTTCCGTCTGTCACCGGCTTCTGGCCACTTGGGTTCGGGATTTGCCTGAATGGCTGGGTTGTCCGGCCGTCAATTGCCGGAACCGCGGCTCAAAATAGAAAAATGAAGAGCCGAGTGCCACCGCTTTTTGATCGTCGGCTTAGCAACACAAAAGTAAGGCCCCGGATGAACCGGAGCCTCTGATCTTGTTTCTCAAGCGAACCGGAATGCAGTGCGTGCTGCACCGAAGCAGAATGACCTTACAGAATGCTCTGACCGGTCTTCGCCCAGTCGCTCAAAAACGCATCAAGGCCCTTGTCGGTCAGCGGGTGCTTGACCAGGGACTTCAGCGTTGCCGGCGGAACGGTGACCACATCAGCGCCGATGATCGCAGAGTCCTTGACGTGATTGGATGTGCGGATGGACGCAGCGAGGATCTCGGTGTCAAAGCCATAGTTGTCATAAATGACGCGGATTTCGCGGATCAGTTCCATACCATCAAGATTGATGTCGTCGAGGCGGCCAATGAACGGCGAAATGTAGGTCGCGCCGGCCTTTGCTGCGAGCAGGGCCTGGTTGGCCGAGAAGCACAGAGTGACGTTGGTCTTCGTGCCTTCGCTTGTCAGCTGCTTACAGGCTTTCAGGCCGTCAAATGTCAGCGGCAGCTTGATAACCACGTTGTCTGCGATCGCACGCAGGACATGGGCTTCCTTGATCATGGTGTCGAAGTCCGTGGCAGCAACTTCGGCTGAGACGTCACCGTTGGTGATCTTGCAGATCTCGGCAATCACGTCTTTGAAATCCTTGCCGGATTTGGCAATCAGAGACGGGTTTGTGGTGACGCCGTCCAAGAGGCCAGTGGCTTCAAGTTCCTGGATCTCCGCGGTATCCGCGGTGTCGACGAAAAACTTCATGAATGATTTCTCCCAATGGCGCTTGCGAATGCGCCTCTGCGGCCTGCCTCCGTCGGCAAGCGAACGAATGAATGGTCAGCCGCGCTCTCTTTAGCCTAGGATGCTGTCCAACAGAAGCCCTGATTCTCTGGTGAAAGCCTTTTTGCGGTACGTACCTCAGAAATTATTCCGCTTGAATGAAACTGGGATCCGGGCGATCTCCGCTAACAGAGTTCCAGGGCCTGTTCGGGTGTCCGGACAATAAAATGCAAAGCCAAAACGTGTGATTCGCCGTGCTGTTTAACGATTTGGAGCCCAAAGACACGATTGCCAGCGTGCTGGTGCCTGTCGCTGTGCCGGTTGCCTACACCTATAAGGTTCCAGCTGGACAATCGGTTGTGCCTGGCACAATCGTCCGGGTGCCGTTGGGAACGCGCGAGGTCATCGGTGCGGTCTGGGACGGTGAGCCGGATGCGGCGATCAATCCCAACAAACTCAAATCGATTTCCCACGTTTACGACACCACGCCGCCGCTCGACAAAGATCTCCGCCGGTTTGTTGACTGGGTGGCCGGTTGGACGCTTGGCGCGCCGGGCATGGTTGTGCGCATGGTGCTACGGTCTGAAGAGGCACTCGAACCGGAAGCCCCGGTCCCGGGTGTCCGGCGGATCGAAGGCGCAGAGCCAGAACGGATGACACCTGCCCGCCGCCGTGTTCTCGAAACGATGGAAGACGGATTTGCCTGGACAAAAAGCGGCCTCGCACACGCGGCCGGCGTCAGCACATCCGTCATTGACGGGCTGGTGCAACAAGAGGTGCTGGAGATTGTCTCCATGCCGGCGGCACCCCCACCGCCACGTCCACAGATCGACTATGCACAAAAGGATCTGACACCGGCCCAGCAAGCCGCCGCAGAAACGCTCACAGAGAGTTTCGACAAGAGTGCTGCAGTAACCTTGATTGATGGAGTGACCGGGTCGGGCAAGACCGAGGTCTATTTCGAAGCGATCGCGGAAGCCTTGCGGCGGGACAAGCAGGCGCTGGTGTTGTTGCCGGAAATTGCGCTGACAGAACAGTTCCTGCGCCGGTTTGAGCAACGATTCGGTGTTTACCCGGCCGAATGGCACTCTGAAATTACACCGAAGAACCGGGCGAGGGTTTGGCGCGGCGTGGCTTCTGGCGACGTCCGTGTGGTGATCGGTGCACGCTCCTCTCTCTTTCTGCCATTCAAGGAACTCGGGCTGATAATCGTCGACGAAGAGCATGACGCTGCCTTCAAGCAGGATGACCGTGTGCCCTATAGCGCACGGGACATGGCCGTCGTGCGCGGGCATATTTCACGCTTCCCGGTAGTCCTTGCTTCCGCGACACCGTCGATCGAGAGCCGGGTCAATGCTGAGCAGGGCCGGTATGGTCTGATCGAATTGCCTGACCGGGCTTCCGGCGCTGCACTTCCCGATCTATCGGCCATTGATATGCGCCTGGACGGACCGGAACAGGGGCGTTGGCTGGCACCGGGTTTGGTGGGCGCAATCAAGGAGACTTACGCCAACGGGGATCAGGCGCTGTTGTTCCTGAACCGGCGCGGGTATGCCCCTCTGACATTATGCCGCACCTGCGGTCACAGGTTCCAATGCCCGCATTGCAGCACGTGGCTGGTTGAGCACAGGTTTCAAAAGAAACTGGTTTGTCACCAGTGCGGACATAACGAACGCGTGCCGGAAAGCTGCCCGTCATGCCAAAGCACCAATACGCTGGTTGCCTGCGGCCCTGGTGTAGAGCGGATTGCAGAAGAAGTGAGCGATCTCTTCCCGCAGGCGCGGACGTTGGTTCTGTCGTCTGATCTGCCTGGCGGGCCTGAGCGATTGAAGCGGGAAATGAAAGTCGTCGAAGAGGGCGGCGCTGATATCATCATCGGAACGCAGTTGGTCGCCAAAGGCCACAATTTCCCAAAACTAAAGCTGGTTGGCGTGGTTGATGCAGATCTCGGCCTTGCGCATGGCGATCCGCGTGCCGCCGAAAAGACCTTCCAACTGCTTGCCCAGGTCACGGGCCGAGCGGGCCGCGTCACCGGCGGCGGCAAAGGCTTTTTGCAGACCTATAGCGCAGACCATCCCGTCATCAAGGCGCTGCTCTCAAACGATAAGCACGCGTTTTACCAGGCGGAGATCGAAGCGCGCCGTGCCGCTGGGCTGCCGCCATTTGGCCGGTTGGCAGCTGTTGTGATCTCAGGGCCCGACAAGAATTTTGCAGAAGGTTTTGCCCGACAGCTTGCACGGGTGGCGCCTCCGGATCAGGCCGTTACGCTGCTCGGACCAGCAGAAGCTGCGCTGGCCATGGTTCGGGGGCGCTACCGCTTTCGCCTTCTGGCAATGGCGCCGAAACAATATGACCTGCAGTCTTATATAAGGGGCTGGCTTTCAAACGGCCCGAAGCCGACGAAGGGTCTTCGTGTTCAGATCGATATTGATCCGCAGCACTTTCTGTAGCGCTGCCGCATAGGCCAAAACGGATGGGCTTCGGTGGTGCAAACGGGTTCCAGTGGCTCAGCCGTTGCAGGATGTGTTGGTCTTTCGTGGTAGAACCGCAAGTCTTGGAACTGCAGACACGGATTCAAAAACGGCCACCGTCTAAAGGTTTATACGGCTCGTGACGCATTGATCCGCAAGGCTTTTTGTCGCGGTTGGGTAAAAAACACCAATGAATCGGCAAGAACAGGGTTCCCGCGGCGTTGCACACTGGGAAACCCTGTGCTAATTGAGGCGCGGCTTTGGGGGAACGGTTTAACCGTCATACCTTCTGACCTTGAAATCATTCATTTTTTCAATGTCTTGCGGACGCTAGCTGTTTTGCGGACATGAAAAACGTCAGAGAGCACGGACCTGGTGACTGACAACGTATCTCTCGTATCCGGCGTGGCACAGCGTTATGCGTCCGCCCTTCTCGACCTTGCTGAAGGCGACGGCGTAACGGCTGACGTGGAACGGGATCTGACCGCTTTTGAAAGCATGCTTTCCGAAAGCGAAGATCTCGTCCGTCTTGTGAAAAGCCCGGCATTTAGTGCTGAAGAGCAGCTCGCAGCGCTCACAGCACTTCTCGACAAGGCTGGCATTAAAGGCCTGGCCGCAAATTTCGTGAAGCTGGCAGCCCGTAACCGGCGCCTCTTCGTCCTTCCTGACATGATCAAGTCTTTCCGCGCCCTGCTTGCAGAAAAGCGCGGCGAAGAAACAGCTGAAGTGGTGTCTGCCGCTGCTCTGTCCGACGAACATGTCGCTGCCCTGAAAGAAGCGCTCTCTGCTTCCACGGGCAAATCTGTAAACATCGCAGCTAAGGTTGATCCTGCCCTGATCGGCGGCCTTGTGGTCAAAGTCGGGTCCCGCATGATCGATACGTCGCTGCGTACCAAGCTCAATTCACTCAAGTTCGCGATGAAAGAGGTCGGCTGATGGATATTCGGGCCGCGGAAATCTCCGCAATCCTCAAGGACCAGATCAAGAGCTTTGGCCAGGAAGCCGAAGTTTCTGAAGTTGGTCAGGTGCTCTCCGTCGGTGACGGTATCGCCCGTGTTTATGGTCTGGACAAAGTTCAGGCTGGTGAGATGGTCGAATTCCCGGGTGGTATCAAGGGTATGGCCCTGAACCTGGAATCCGACAACGTCGGTGTCGTTATCTTCGGTTCTGACCGTGACATTAAAGAAGGCGACACCGTTAAGCGGACCGGCGCCATCGTGGAAGTTCCGGTTGGTAAAGGTCTTCTTGGCCGCGTTGTCGATCCTCTCGGCAACCCGATTGATGGCAAAGGCCCGATCGAAGCTACTGAAAAGCGCCGTGTGGACGTTAAAGCGCCGGGCATCCTGCCGCGTAAGTCCGTGCACGAGCCTATGTCTACTGGCCTGAAAGCCATTGACGCCCTGATCCCGGTTGGCCGTGGTCAGCGCGAGCTCGTCATTGGTGACCGTCAGACCGGTAAGACCGCGATCATCCTTGACACATTCCTCAACCAGAAGCCGCTTCATGCCGGCGACGACGAAGATGCAAAACTGTACTGCATCTACGTTGCGGTTGGTCAGAAGCGTTCTACCGTTGCCCAGTTCGTCAAGACACTGGAAGACAACGGCGCTCTGGAATACTCCATCGTTATCGCCGCGACCGCATCCGAAGCTGCCCCGCTGCAGTTCCTGGCGCCGTTTGCCGGTTGTGCAATGGGTGAGTTCTTCCGCGACAACGGCATGCACGCCGTGATCGGTTACGACGATCTGACCAAGCAGGCTGTTGCTTACCGCCAGATGTCTTTGCTTCTGCGCCGCCCGCCGGGACGTGAAGCGTTCCCGGGTGACGTTTTCTACCTGCACTCCCGTCTGCTGGAGCGTGCTGCGAAGTTGAACGAAGACCACGGCAAGGGCTCTTTGACCGCACTTCCGGTCATTGAAACCCAAGGCAACGACGTGTCCGCGTTTATTCCGACCAACGTGATTTCGATCACCGACGGTCAGATCTTCCTGGAAACGGACTTGTTCTACCAGGGTATCCGCCCGGCTGTTAACGTTGGTCTGTCGGTTTCCCGCGTGGGGTCATCCGCTCAGATCAAGGCGATGAAGCAGGTTGCTGGCCCGATTAAGGGTGAGTTGGCTCAGTACCGTGAAATGGCTGCGTTCGCGCAGTTCGGCTCCGACCTTGACGCCACCACTCAGCGCCTGTTGAACCGCGGTGCACGTTTGACCGAACTTCTGAAGCAGCCGCAATTCTCGCCGCTGAAGACTGAAGAGCAGGTCGCCGTGATCTATGCTGGCGTGAACGGATACCTCGACAACCATCCGGTTGATCGTGTGAAGGAATTCGAAGAAGGCCTGCTTCTGTTCCTGCGTGGTGAGCATAAAGAACTGCTCGACGCGATCTGGGAAAAGAAAGCCCTCGACGACGACCTCACTGGCAAGCTGAAAGCTGCGCTTGACGCGTTCGCTAAGAACTTCGCCTAAGACCACACGCCGGGATAAGGAGCAGGGGCGGCCATGCCGAGCCTGAAGGACTTACGAAACCGCATCGCTTCCGTGAAGGCGACGCAGAAAATCACCAAGGCCATGCAGATGGTGGCCGCGGCGAAACTGCGTCGTGCCCAGGAAGCTGCGGAGGCCGCGCGTCCCTATGCGGAACGCATGGAGAGCGTGCTGGCCAACCTCGCCGTGGCTTTCGAAGGCCGCGACGACGCTCCGAAGCTGATGTCCGGTACGGGCAATGACCAGGTTCATCTCCTGGTCGTTGCAACGGCCGAACGCGGTTTGTGCGGGGGCTTCAACACGAACATCGCTAAACTGGCACGCGAAAAGGCCAAAAGCCTGATCGGCCAAGGCAAGACGGTCAAGATCCTGTGTGTTGGCAAAAAAGGGTTCGACGCGATCAAACGCGACCTTGGCCAGCACGTGATCGAGACCATCGAGCTGCGCGGCGTCAAAAACGTCGGTTTTTCCAATGCGGATGAAATCGGGCGCAAGGTTCTCTCCATGTATGAAAATGGAGAGTTTGACGTTTGCACATTGTTCTATGCGACCTTCCAATCCGTTATCGCTCAGGTTCCGACTGCCCAGCAGTTGATCCCGGCCCATTTTGAGGCAAGCGAAGGCACGGACGAAGGTGGTGCAAGCGCGGTCTATGAGTATGAGCCGGATGAGGCTGAGATCCTTGCTGATCTTCTGCCGCGGAACATCTCCATCCAGGTTTTCCGGGCGCTTCTGGAAAACGCTGCATCTGAGCAGGGCGCTCGTATGTCCGCAATGGACAACGCGACGCGCAACGCCGGCGACATGATCGACAAGCTGACGATCAACTACAACCGCCAGCGCCAGGCTCAGATTACGACCGAATTGATTGAAATTATCTCAGGCGCTGAAGCGCTGTAACGGGATCGAGACGAGGATTAGGGATATGGCTGACAAAAAAGTCGGACGGGTCACCCAGGTCATCGGCGCCGTTGTCGACGTCAAGTTCGATGACCATCTGCCGTTGATCCTGAACGCTCTTGAAGCGGACAACCAGGGCAACCGCTTGGTGCTCGAAGTCGCTCAGCACCTGGGCGAGAACACAGTACGTACCATCGCGATGGACTCCACCGAGGGTCTGGTCCGCGGTCAGGAAGTTGTCGACACCGGTTCTGCCATCATGGTTCCGGTTGGTGACGGCACGCTCGGCCGCATCATGAACGTGATTGGCGAACCGGTAGACGACGCTGGCGAAATCAAGCACGAAGCGAAGCGTGGCATTCACCAGGAAGCCCCGGAATTCATCGAGCAGTCCACCGAAGCTGAAATCCTTGTGACGGGCATTAAGGTCGTTGACCTTCTCGCACCTTACGCGAAGGGCGGTAAAATCGGTCTGTTCGGCGGCGCCGGCGTTGGCAAAACCGTTCTCATCATGGAACTGATCAACAACATCGCTAAGGCGCACGGCGGTTACTCCGTATTCGCTGGTGTTGGTGAACGCACCCGTGAGGGTAACGATCTTTACTGGGAAATGATCGAATCCAACGTGAACAAGGAAGGCGGCGGAGAAGGCTCCAAAGCGGCCCTCGTTTACGGTCAGATGAACGAGCCTCCCGGAGCGCGTGCCCGTGTTGCTTTGACTGGTCTGACAGTCGCCGAGCACTTCCGTGATGAAGGTCAGGACGTTCTGTTCTTCGTGGACAACATCTTCCGCTTCACCCAGGCTGGTTCTGAGGTGTCTGCGCTTCTCGGTCGTATCCCGTCTGCTGTGGGTTACCAGCCGACACTTGCCACCGACATGGGCGGCATGCAGGAGCGGATCACCACCACGAACAAGGGCTCGATCACCTCGGTTCAGGCCGTTTACGTTCCTGCCGATGACTTGACCGACCCGGCACCGGCTTCGACCTTTGCTCACTTGGATGCGACCACGGTTCTGAACCGCGCCATCGCTGAAAAAGGCATCTACCCGGCTGTGGATCCGCTGGATTCCTCATCTCGCATGCTGGATGCCCGTATCATTGGTGAAGAGCACTACGAAACAGCCCGTGCTGTTCAGGGTACTCTGCAGCGCTACAAGGCTCTTCAGGACATCATCGCCATCCTCGGCATGGACGAACTGTCTGAAGAAGATAAGCTCACCGTGGCACGTGCCCGTAAGATCGAGCGCTTCCTGTCGCAGCCGTTCTTCGTGGCTGAGGTCTTCACCGGTTCTCCGGGCAAGCTGGTTGCTCTGGAAGACACCATCAAGGGCTTCAAAGGCCTTGTTGACGGTGAATACGACCATCTGCCGGAAGCTGCTTTCTACATGGTTGGTTCCATCGAGGAAGCCATCGAGAAAGCTCAAAAGCTGGCTGCAGAAGCCGCTTAAGGCATTGGATCGGACGCCGGAAAACGGCGTCCGGTTTTCTCTTGTTTGATGGTCCGGCCTTCTGCCTGCCATCTGAACCGATGACTGACAAGGAAGACGCCAAATGGCTGAACTTTTCCAGTTTGAGTTGGTCTCGCCGGAGCGCCAGCTCCTGTCCGAACAGGTTGCCGAGGTCGTTGTACCGGGCACCGAAGGCGAGTTTGGCGTTCTGAAGAACCACAGCCCGTTCATGTCCACCATCAAGCCGGGCATCCTGAAAGTCCGCACAGATGCTGGATCCTGGGATGAGTATTTCGTGCGCGGCGGGTTTGCTGACATTGCTCCAGGTGGTCTGACCATCTTGGCCGAACAGGCGATCCCGGTGTCTGAAATCAGCGAAGACCAACTGGCTCAGGCGATAAAGAACGCCGAAGAGGATGTTGCTGACGCGAAAGACGACGACACCAAGCAGAAGGCAGAAATGACCCTGTCTCAGCTGAAGGACGTCGCAGAAGCTCTCAAGGCTGCCTAATCAGCTTACGCTCAGAAACGTATTTTTAAAAACGCGGTCCGGATTGGATCGCGTTTTTTGCTTTTTTCTTGAGAAGAAACTTTTGCGAAGTTTCGTTCAGGCCGCACCGCCACGGATAACCTTATGGGCGCGCCCAGCTTCGTAGAACCGGAAGCCATTCCGCCCATTCTGCTTGACTTCATAGAGCGCGATGTCGGCTTTTTTCTGAAGGGATTCGATCGATGCGGCGTCTGCACCAATATAAGAAATCCCGAGGCTGATCCCGATCGAAACATTATGGGCAAAGACATCAAAGGGCTCATTGAGTGCTGCTACCAGCCGCTCCGCGATTTCGGTCACCCAGGGCTCGCCTGGCCCTCCACCTTGAAGGATGATCGCAAATTCGTCCCCGCCAATTCGCGCAACAAGGTCGGTTGCACGTACGCACTCTTTGAACCTCTGCGCAACCTGACAGAGCAGCTCGTCCCCGACATCGTGGCCGTAGGTGTCGTTGACGGGTTTGAAGCGATCTAGATCCAGCAATAACAGATGTCCGCCCGTTCCTTGCATCTGGGCATCGAGCAGGGCTTCTTGAAGGCGTGCCGTGAAGAGCGCGCGATTGGCGAGACCCGTCAGGTCATCGTGGTGGGCCGCGTGGGTAATGCGCGCTGCGGCTTCTTCGCGCAAAGTGATGTCTTCGTGAGTCCCGATCCATCCGCCGTCCGGCAATGGGGCATGGACCACTCCGATCACCTTGCCGTCGGGATGTGTGAATTTAGAACGGACGACTTCGCCGCGGGACAGTTTTTCATAGAGCGATTTATAGTGTTCTTCGACGTCGCCATCGAAATCACCGCGGTCTTTTTCTGCCTGAAGCAAATCAATAAGGCTGACACCTTCGCGCACCTCGCCATAGGGCTTCCGGAAGATGTCCAGGTATTGCTGGTTCCACAAGATGAGCTTGCCGTCCTTGTCGAATACGCTCACGCCCTGGCGCATGTTGCCGAGGACGGCTTCGAGCTCCGCCAACCGGTCTCGTGCCAGACGTTCGCTTTCGGCCAGCGTTTTTTCCATTTCTTTGCGATCAGTCACGTCAAAGAAATTGAAAATGGAACCGCCCGCCGGCAACGGAGTGTAGCGAACTTCGAGGTATCGCCCATCAGCGTTCTGACGCTCGTAGCTGTAGGCTTTGGAGGGAGAGTTTAGCCTGAACTTCTCCAGAGCAAGTTTCTCCGGGTCTCCGGGCCCATAATCACCTCTTTCGGCTGAAAACTTGAGGTAATCTAGAATATGCAATTTCTGCCGTAACATATCGGCGGGATAACCGAGCAGTTTGCCGAATTCGTCATTGTAAGATGCGAGCTGGAAGTTGTCGCTGTAGTGCGCCACACCGCCCGGGAAATTGTCGAAAATGCCTTGGAGCGTATTCGCCTGGCGTTTGGTTTCCGTGATGTCGGTCAGTGAAACGACGACCCCATCAAGGGCGTAATCGCCGCCTTGTGCAATGGGTCTTGCATTGACACGCAACCATCGCGACGCCGCTTTTCCACTGTGTTTGAGTTCAGCCGTGGCATCGCAGACGAGGAGCGGATCTTTTGCCGCAAGTTCGAGCGTATTAACCTCTTGGTGTGTAACCCCGAGGTCGCAAATAACAGCGACTGTGAGATCTTTGACGTTTCGGCCGACGAGACGCTCGGTCGTAGAATCAAGCAGTTTCGCGCCTGCCGGATTGCAGGACTGTATGATGCCGGCCCGGGTCAGCACCAAGACACCTTCACTGAGCGTCTCAAGCGTCGTCCGGTGTGCGGCTTCGGATTCGCGGACCGCTTGTTCAACTTGTTTCCGCTCAGTTACGTCCTGAAATGCGCCAACAAGCTTGATGGTTTCGCCGTCCTTTTCGATTGGGCGGCCTACAGCGCGAACCCATATTTGGCGACCTTTGGCGGTTACCAGGGGCAGTTCAGCATCCCAGCCGCGACCTTGCTCAATACCACGCGCAACCGCCTTGGTGATTGTCCCCCGGGCTTCTGGCGCATAGAAGTCAATGGCTGTTTCGACGTTCGGGACATAGTCATCAGATACGTCATGGATCTCGTGGGTCTTCCGCGTCCATGTCAGCTTTTGAGAGTTCATGCACAACTCCCAGCCGCCAACGCCCGATACGGCGGCTATTTCCTCAAGCAGCCGGCCTTTGCCCACGGCCTCTTCATGTTCCGCTTCTGCACGCGCGAGCGCTGCTTCTTTTTCTACATTTGCCTGATGAGATTTCAGAAGCCCCTCGACCACCCGGCCCATACGTCGTAGCTGATCCAATTGCTGCCGGGCCGGCTTGCGTGGTCTTTGGTCGATGACACAGAGAGTGCCGAGCCTGTTTTTTCCATCCAGACTTAGAGGACAACCGGCATAGAAACGGATATTCGGCTCGCCCATGACCAACGGATTGTTGCAGAACCTTTCATCGCTCAGCGTATCTGGAACGACAAACAGATCATCAGCTGAAAGGGCATGTTGGCAGATGGAAACTTCTCTCGCAGTGCCTTCGATATCAACGCCGCAGGCGGCTTTGAACCATTGAACCCGTTCATCTACCAGAGAAATCAATGCGATGGGGCAATCGAAGATGGCTGCAACGGCTTCCACCACCGCATCATATTCCGGCAAACGCTCAGAGCCCACGATCTGCAGTGCGTGCAGCGCGTCCAGGCGTTCCTTCTCATTTTCAACCAGGTGTATACCCATCCTGCCCGTCGTCTAGGTTGCTTTGCAACAAATCTAGTACGGGAAAAAGTACCGGTCGGTTAAAAACAAAGTCTTAACTGGCCACAATAATTGAATAAAAAATATCTAAAAATGAAACAACAAAAGCTTTGAGGTAGCAGTAAATAGGGGGAGAAGAACGCAGGGTAAATTAAATGAATAGGTAAAATATACGGAAATTGGAGCGTATTGGCGCGAAGGTTGGTCGTCAAAAGTGCTAGGGGCGCCGACAAAAAACCCGGCCTGGGGCCGGGTTTGAGGCGCGTGGATGATCCACGGAGAACTGCTTTTATTTACAAGCAGCTGTAGTTTTAAGCCGCGCGACGGAAGGACAAGCTCATGCCACCACCAGAACGGTTGCGGCGACGCTCTTCCGGTGGGATGTAAACGATGGAGCGGTGGTCGTCACAGTAAGACACGCCCGGCTCGACCCGGTTGGAGCACGGAAAGGTGTAATTTCCAGCGTCGCCTTCTGCCCATTTACAGCAGCCCGGGCGCGGGAGAGACAAGTCAGCCATGACAGTTTCCTTTATTCTATACGCACACAACAAAAGCGCTCGAGCATCCTCCTCAAGTGAGGATCCGAACAGCCTTTGAAATAAATCGGATTTAGCAGACGCCCGGGACATTTTTCATGGCCCACCTCTGCAAGCAGAGAGCCCTTCAGCAAGCGCATCGAGTACATAGGTCGGATGTCACAAAATTGCAATAGAATAGCAGGCATGTCGGCCTTGCATTTCCTGCATAGCCGGTTAAGCCTAGTTTACCTTTGCTCAGAAAGCTTAACAACTTCCGTTGTTTAGCGCTTTATTGCTGGTCATCTGGCGGGAGCTGCCCACCGGCTGCAAACAGTGCTTGGGGTGTGTCCAAGTCGAGCCGGGCCGCATCACCAAGCTCGACTTCCGCTACGAAGCCTGGATTCTCAGCAATAACATGGCGAGCGCCAATGTCACCGGTCAAGGATTTGAGCGCGTCGAAAAATCGCTGGTCCCAGAGTACCGGATTGCCGCGTTTCCCGTCCGCAGTCGCTGCGACAATCAGGTTGCTGGAGCTTTCCCGATAGGCCCCAATGAGGCGGTTCAAGGCCTCCGGCGTAATGCGCGGCATGTCTCCGAGAAGGATAATGACGGCTTCCGGCTCCGTTTTTAGAGCATTCATACCAGCGCGTATCGAGCCTGCCATACCATCCGCATAATCGGGATTATACGTGATCGTCAAATCAAGATCATCCACCTCGGCTTCGACCCGCTCAGCAAGATGACCAGTGACCAGAACGGTTTCGATCAAATCAACACCGCAAGCCGTTTCTGCAGCGTGACGTATCAACGACTTGCCATCCAGTTGCGCCAGCAGCTTGTTCGGTTCACCCATGCGGGAGGATTTACCGGCGCCCAGAATGATCGCTGCGATCTTCGGCTTCGACCTGGGGGGCTTTGGGGCTCTTGGTTGCGGCCGTGTTCCGATCTCCATCAAGAGGCCTCCAACGCCCATGCCGGTGATGTCGTGGGTTGAAACTTCCAATCCGGCGAGCAGGCGATCAAGGATCCAGTCAAAGCCGTTTTCCTTTGGGCTGCGGGCGCACCCAGGTGCGCCGATCACAGGCGTTGCGTTGAAATCGCCCAGCATGAGAAGGTTGCCCGGGTCCACCGGCATGCCGAGGTGTCGAACGTCGCCGCCAGCTCTTTCCAACGCTGCAGGAAGAACATCTTCCCGGTCAACAACAGCGGACGCACCGAACAGGATCAGCAAGTCCACGCAGCTGGTATTCATTTGGGAGATGGCAGCAGAAACAGCCTCTTCGGTATGGTCGACGCGCAATTCAGCCGCGATATGACTGCCGCTTGCCCGAAGCCGGTCTTCGAGTATCCGGCGGGTCTTATCCATCGTGGAAGGTTTCAAATGGGGCAAGGATGTTGCGATCAAGCCGACCTTATGGGCAGAAAACGGCGCGACGCGGACCGCGCCTTTGATCGCTCTTTCGGCCTTGCCGATTAAATTATCCGATACCGCAAAGGGTATGATTTTGGCTGTTGCGACCATCCGGCCCGGCGTGACCCGAGTATGATTTGCGAGCGTTGCAAAGGTAATCGCCGGATCTATTCTATTGGCATCTGTGACCGCGGCCTCATCAATAACCAGAACACCGTCGGTGTCTGAAAACAGGTTCATCCGGCCCGTAAACGGCGCGTCCGTGTACAGGCCGGCACCTTTGGCAGCGCCTCCTAGTCGGGCTGCCGCTGCGTCTTCGTCCAGGTCTCCGGCTTCAAGGCGCGCAACAACAATCGTCTCCAAGCCGGCCTCGCTCAAAAGAGCGCAGTCGGTTTTTGTTAAGCGATGCCCTTTCTTGAGGATGAGGCCAGGCAGTTTGGTCGAGTGGGCGAGCACACATCCCTCAGCTTCCATCGGCGCAACGGGGCCAAACTTCATTCCAGGCCCCTCTTCATTGCGTAACCCCATCGGGTTTTCGTAAGGCCTTGATCACGGAGGCGAGGACTGCAACTGCAATTTCTTGAGGGGAGGCTGCACCAATGTCGAGACCGATTGGCGCTTCCATCCGGCTCATTACATCCTCTGACAAGCCCGCTTCCCGAAACCGCTCCAGGCGCTTGCCATGGGTCTTTTTGCTGCCTAGAGCACCCACATAGAAGCACCCGGTCTTGAGCGCTTCCATGAGTGGGTAATCATCAATCTTGGGGTCATGGGTGAGCGCCGCGACGGCGGTGTAAGGGTCAAATGGCTGGGCTTTCAGAACATCTTCCGGCCACTCAGCCAACAAGCTGGACCCAGGAAACCGGTCTTCTGTCGCAAAGGCCGTGCGTGGATCAATCACGCTGACATTGAGGCCTGCAATTTCAGCCATGGGAACCAGTGCCTGGCTGATGTGTACGGCGCCGATGAGGACAAGTCGGGGTGAGGGCACAGAGACAGTCAGAAAGGCCTCGCCGGCATCGGTTTTGACAAGGCCGGATTTGCCGGACAGGAAGCGCTTGTCGAATTCTTCAGCCAGAGGGTCGTCACGGTAGGCAATGTCCCTCTTGATCAACCGTTGGCTGCCAGCGGTCATATCTGTGACCAGAATAGCGGCTCGGCGGGCAGCCCGTTCTGTGTTCAGTTGGCTGAGAAGTGAGAGTTCCATGTTAACTGCGATCCGTTGCCAGCTTCAGGCCAAGCCCAACAAGCAGTGAGCCGCCGGCCCACCTGGTGATTGCCTGCATTCTGGATTGACGCGTGAAACGCTTTTTGACTTCTGATGCAAAGAGCACGGTGACGATATCAGCGGACGTGAACGCAAAATTGACGATCGTCCCGAGAATGAGGAACTGTGCCCAGACCGGAAGGGCCGCTTCCGGGCTAACGAACTGTGGCAGAAACGCAATGAAAAAGACGGCGACCTTCGGATTGAGGACTTCTACGAGGAAGCTGTCCACCATGGCCCGCCGTCCGCTTTTCTGCGGCAAATCCGGCATTGCACCGCTTTCCGCCCGTGCGCGGATCATCTGAACGCCGAGAAAAATCAGATAGGCGCCGCCAATGATTTTCAGCGCGAAGTAAAGACTCGGAACGACAGAAAAGATCGCGGAGAGCCCGAGAGCCGCTGCAAAGACATGCACGTAACAACCCATGTGAATGCCGAGAGCTGCAAGAAAGCCGGCGCGACGTCCCCGCGCGATCGTTTGAGCGGCGGTGTAAAGCAGGGCAGGGCCTGGCATGTAAGCAAAAAGGGCAGTCGCGGCGAAAAAGGCCAATAACGTCTCAATAGGTGGCATAGACAATACTCAATCAGTTAACCGGCTCTACATAAACGCGAATGCGGCCGCCACAAGACAGACCAACCCGCCAAGCTGTTTCATCGGCAACGCCAAATTCAAGCATCGCTGGTTTACCTGTCTCGATCACATCAAAGGCTTCCGCAACGACGGCGCCTTCGACGCAGCCACCAGACACCGAGCCTTCAAAATTTCCATCGGCATCAATCACCAAATGCGACCCTGTTGGACGGGGCGCGGATCCCCAGGTCTCAACGACCGTTGCCAAGGCGACCGAGCGGCCGGCTTCTTTCCAGGTTTGGGTGGTTGCCAAAATGTCGGGAGCGGAGCGGCTGTTGCCATCCTGCATGGTTCAATCTCCTTGGATCCATTCGTAAATATAGCGGGTCCGCAAACGGATGAAAGAAGAAGCTGCCAAAGAAAAAGCACCTGCCAGTTGGCAGGTGCTCCTCAATTGGTCCACTTGTCAGCGGATGATTATTCTGCAGCAAGCCTGACAGATGGGGCTGCGCTGCGAACAGAGTTGTCGACATGCGGTTCGAAGGTCTCAAAGTTGTTTACGAACATGTCGACCAGTTTTGCAGCTTGTGCGTCATAAGCCTCTTTGTCGGACCAAGTGTCGCGCGGCGTCAGGATCTCGGTATCGACACCGGCAACTTCAACAGGAACTTCGAAGCCGAAGTTTGCATCTGTCCGGAATTCTGCGTTCGAAAGATCACCGGAGAGTGCAGCCTGCAAAAGGGTTCGGGTCGCCTTGATCGGCATCCGGTGGCCGACACCATGCGCGCCGCCGGTCCAGCCGGTGTTCACCAGCCAGCAATCAACATTGTGCTTGGCGATCAGATCCTTGAGAAGATTTCCGTATTCGGACGGATGGCGCGGCAAGAACGGCGCACCGAAACAGGTTGAGAACGTCGCTTGCGGCTCGGTCACACCCTTTTCGGTGCCCGCCACCTTCGCCGTGTAACCGGATAGGAAGTGATACATTGCCTGGGCCGGGGTGAGCCGAGCGATTGGAGGCATGACGCCAAATGCATCTGCCGTCAGCATGATGATCGTCTTCGGGACCGGCGCACAGCCAGTGTCGCTGGCATTGGAAATGAAGTGGATCGGGTAGGCGGCACGGGTGTTTTCTGTTTTCGAACCATCGTCGAAATCCGGAACCCGATCTGCGTCCAGCACAACATTCTCCAGAACCGTGCCGAACCGCTGAGTGGTGGAATAGATTTCCGGCTCTGCCTCCGCGGACAGTTTGATGGTCTTTGCGTAGCAGCCACCTTCAAAGTTGAAGACGCCGTTTTCGCTCCAGCCGTGCTCGTCATCGCCGATCAGAGTGCGTGACGGGTCAGCGGACAAGGTTGTTTTGCCGGTGCCGGACAGGCCGAAGAAGACGGCTGTATCGCCGCTGTCACCCACGTTTGCCGAGCAGTGCATCGGCATGATGCCTTTTTCCGGAAGCAGGTGATTAAGAACGGTAAATACCGACTTCTTCATTTCACCGGCATAGGATGTGCCGCCGATTAGAACGATCTTGCGTGTCAGATCAACGGCAATCACGGTCTGGCTGCGACAGCCGTGGCGGGCCGGGTCGGCCGTAAAACTCGGCAAATCGACAATCGTCATTTCCGGCGCAAAATCTGCGAGGTCGCTGCGCTCCGGGCGCAGCAGCAGATTGCGGATGAAAAGAGAATGCCATGCGTATTCTGTGTAGACGCGGACCGGCAGGCGGTGGTCGGAATCTGCTCCGCCGTAAAGGTCCTGTGCAAAAAGCTCCATTCCTTCAGCATGTGCCAGGAAATCACTCATCAGGAGATCAAATTGCTCCCGGGACATTTGCGCATTGTTGTCCCACCAGACGGCATCCTTGGTCTGGTCATCGACAACCACAAACTTGTCCTTCGGCGAGCGGCCGGTGTGTACGCCGGTTTCTGCGACCAGAGCGCCGCCAGCGGCCAGCTGGCTTTCACCTCGGTTCAGGGAATACTCATAAAGCGCAGGTTCGCTCTGGTTCCAATAGAGCGCTTTCAGTCCTTTGAAGCCGAACGTTTCGCTGCCAATGGCTGAATTCCTATCGCCTACTTCCTGCATGATCCCGAGATCCTTGTTGTGGGAGCTATTTGTTAGCGGCCGGGCAGTGTTAACAAATACTGAACCCGATCTTAAGGGCTGCGAACCTAGTGGATGCGCAGAAATGCAGCAAGGCGGCCAAAGGGCTATGTGTTTGTTTAATCGATTAAAATACGCGAATAAATACCGCTTAATTAATTTGGGCGGCAAACAAAAAAACGAAACTTTCGAATTCTTCGACTTGTCTGCTGAGGCGAAAGTATATGCGGCTGAAGCGCGCTTTTTCGGTCTGTGACGTGATTGAGCCGAAAGGGGGCGATCTCATTCTCGCCTTATTTGAGAACGCTGCGGCAGAGCATAGAGATCGGAAGCGCACGCAAAATTCGTTTTAAGCGGTGTGTTGCCGCCTATCAGTTTGTTCCCGCAGCGGCAGGCGGGGTAGTAAGAGATCCCGATCGCAGAACAGTAGTAACCGATGAATTTGGCAGCATTTGAGTTTGGAGCTCGGACAACAGCTGAATGTGTTTCGGCGTATTGTTGCAAGCTTTCGGAATTGGGCTTGTAACGCTGCGCTATCCCCGCCATCTGGAGCACAGTTTTGGCGCCTTAGAAGGCTTGCAGTGGCTTTGCGCACCTCGTTCTGCAGATTGTAAATGGCCCGATCGCCTTAATTTTTGCGCATTTAGCAGGCCAAAGGCTTTGTGTTACTCTTTGATCGACGCGTGCCGTCGGTGCGTTTCCGGAAGTGGACGAAGACAAATATGCCAACGATTGCCCTGGTTGATGACGACCGCAATATCCTGACCTCCGTATCAATTGCATTGGAGGCGGAAGGATATCGGGTCCAGAGCTACACGGATGGAACCTCCGCGCTTGACGGCCTGCAAAGCGATCCGCCCGAACTGGCGATCTTCGATATCAAGATGCCGCGAATGGATGGCATGGAATTGCTGCGCCGGTTGCGCCAGACATCTGATCTCCCGGTCATTTTTCTGACGTCCAAAGACGATGAAATCGATGAGCTGTTCGGTCTCAAGATGGGCGCCGACGACTTCATCCGGAAGCCGTTCTCCCAGCGTTTGCTGGTTGAGCGTGTCCGCGCGGTGTTGCGCCGTGCCCAACCGCGCGATGCATCTGCACCAAGGGATGATGCAGACAAGTTGCTGGAGCGCGGGCAACTGGTCATGGATCAGGAGCGGCATACCTGCACCTGGAACAACAAGCCAGTTACGTTGACCGTCACCGAGTTCCTTATTCTATCCGCCCTGGCCCAGCGTCCAGGGGTCGTCAAAAGCCGGAATGCGTTGATGGATGCGGCCTACGATGATCAGGTCTATGTTGACGACCGCACCATCGACAGTCACATCAAACGTCTGCGCAAGAAGTTCAAAGTGGTTGACGACGATTTCGACATGATCGAAACCCTTTATGGTGTTGGGTACCGGTTCAGAGAGGTTTGAGCTGGAGGCCACAGACCTGAAGGTGGGCCTGAATGGCGGTGGAAAGCGAACATCTGGACGACCTGCAGATCTCTGAACCGGAAGGCGGTTCGGAGCGCTCCAAGCTGCGCCGTTTGAGCAAGAAGCGCGTTCGCCGTCGGCTCTTGAACCGTGTGGGCCGGGTCTTCGGGACATACGTGCTGTCTTCCCTGACGCGCCGGATTATTGCGATCAATCTGGTTGGGCTTATCGCTCTCGTGATCGGGATCCTCTACCTCAATCAGTTCCGTGCCGGTCTCATTGATGCACGGGTGCAGAGCCTCCTCACGCAAGGGGAGATCATTGCCGGTGCAATTGCGGCATCGGCGACCGTCGATACTGGAACGATTACGGTCGATCCGGAACGTTTGTTGCAGCTTCAGGCAGGTGAGAGCATCACGCCGACGGCTGGTGATGACCTTGAAAGCCTCGACTTTCCAATCAATCCTGAACGTGTCGGCCCTGTTCTTCGCCGGCTGATATCTCCGACAAAAACCCGTGCGCGGATCTACGATCCGGAGGGGATTCTTATCCTGGACTCCCGGCACCTTTATTCCAGTGCGCAGATTTTGCGCTTTGATCTTCCGCCGCCCAATGTCGAGGAAGAAGGCTTTTGGGACACACTCTGGCAGTGGAGCAAACGCTGGATGCAGCAGGGCGACCTGCCGATCTATCAGGAGGTTGGTGCAGGCGACGGCCGCGCTTATCCTGAAGTGGAGGCGGCCCTTGCAGGATCTCCGGCCAGTGTGACCCGGATATCCCAGCGTGGTGAACTGATTGTCTCCGTGGCGGTTCCGATCCAGCGGTTTCGTGCCGTGCTAGGCACTTTGCTCTTGTCAACGCAGGGCGGTGATATTGATGCCATTGTTCGGGCCGAGCGCATCGCGATCATCCGTGTTTTCTTGTTTGCTGCAACGGTCACGATCCTTTTGTCGATCCTTCTGGCCGGGACCATTGCAGGACCTGTGCGCCGTCTTGCAGCCGCAGCGGATCGCGTGAGGACCGGATCAACGACGTCGCGTGAAGAAATCCCGGAGTTCTCAGACCG
Source organism: Roseibium sp. (assembly GCF_965276855.1). GTDB lineage: Bacteria > Pseudomonadota > Alphaproteobacteria > Rhizobiales > Stappiaceae > Roseibium. The sequence continues at coordinate 2,238,737 of NZ_OZ255700.1, read as the reverse complement.
GCAGGACGAGATTGGTCACCTGGCGCGTTCGTTCCGGGAAATGACCAACGCGCTCTATGACAAGATTGATGCGATCGAGCGTTTTGCAGCTGACGTTGCACATGAACTCAAAAACCCGCTGACTTCTCTCAGAAGCGCGGTAGAGACCTTGCCGCTTGCCAGAAACGAGGACTCGCGCAATCGCTTGATGGAAGTCATCCAGCATGACGTCCGCCGTCTTGACCGGTTGATCAGTGACATCTCCGATGCGTCCCGTCTGGATGCGGAACTTGCCCGGACACAATCGGAAACCATCGACCTTGCCGAACTTCTTCGGAACATGGCGGATGCAGCCAATGAGCGGTCCGACAAGGGGGACCCGCGAGTTAAACTGACCGTTGCCGACGCGCCCGGCACCAAACCTTACGAAGTCCAGGGCCATGACATTCGGCTCGGTCAGGTGATCAGCAATCTTCTCGATAATGCCCGTTCGTTTTCACCCAAAAAGGGCTCCGTCCGGGTGGATCTTGGTCGCGATGCCCGGGAAATCAAGATTACTGTGGACGATGATGGTCCCGGGATCCGGGCTGAAAACACTGAGCGGATTTTCGAGCGGTTTTATACCGACAGGCCGGACGGCGAAGGCTTTGGCAACAACTCCGGTCTTGGTCTTTCCATCTCAAGGCAGATCATAAATGCACACGGCGGGTCGATTTCTGCGACCAACCGTATTGAAGTTGGAAAAGACGGGAAGGACCGGATAGCGGGCGCCCGCTTTACGATCATCTTGCCCGTGGGCCGCAAGAAGTGACGGCCGATAACATCCACGCAAACTGCATTGTTGTCGGAACCAAGGGAATCCTGATCCGCGGAGACTCGGGAAGTGGCAAGTCTGCTTTGAGTGATACCCTTCTCGAAGCGGCGCACTTGCGCGGACAATACGCGGTGCTCGTTGCAGATGATCGCGTGCTCTTGAGCGCGGATACCGGGCGATTGCTTGCGGAGCCGCCGGAGGCGCTCCAAGGCCTTATGGAAGTACGCGGCGCCGGTATCGTCAGAGCAGAATTTTTGCCCCATGCGCAAGTTCACCTGATTGTTGATTTGTGTCAGTGGGAAGCGTTGGAACGCCTCCCGGAGGAGCCTTGCAAAAAGGAAACCGTTTTGGGCGTAGCGTGCCCGCTCCTTCGTTGCCCCGAAGACGATGCTTTTTCGAGTATACGATTGATCCGCTGGGCCTTCAGGCATCTCTACCCAAACAGCCCTGACTATTTTTGAGGCGGACCTTTCCTTTTTTGCTTGCAACTGGCGATACGGTTGCCGAGAGTGCAGCAGGCTGGTAAACGCCCGGCTCTCAAATGAGCTGAAGCAAATCTCGATGATCGGGTTTTTATACGTATGATTGGACTTGTCCTCGTCACTCACGGGCGCCTCGCCGAGGAATTCAAGGCAGCACTGGAACATGTTGTTGGCCCACAGGAGCAGGTCGAGACCATCTCCATTGGCCCGGATGACGATATGGAACAGCGCCGGCAGGACATTTTGGCGGCGGTCGATGCCGCAAATACAGGCAAAGGTGTGGTTCTTCTGACAGACATGTTCGGTGGCACACCGTCCAACCTTGCTATCTCGGTTATGGACAGCAAGTCCGTTGAAGTCGTTGCAGGTGTAAACCTGCCGATGCTAATCAAATTGGCCAGCGTTCGTGCTGATCGCGAGCTTCCGCAGGCTGTTGACGAGGCGCGGCAGGCCGGACAAAAATATATCTCCGTCGCGAGCCAGGTGCTGTCGGGACAGAATTAACAAGAACAGGACGCGAAAAGCGTGTTGGAAAAAGACCTGACGATTGTAAACCGGCGCGGCTTGCACGCCCGGGCATCGGCAAAATTGGTAAAGCTGGTTGAGACCTTTGACGCCGACGTGGAAGTTTCAAGAGATGGCCAGACAGTGGGCGGCACCTCGATCATGGGGCTCATGATGTTGGCTGCCAGCCCTGGCTGCTGCATCAAGGTCCGCACGAGCGGCGCGCAAGCTGAACCCGCGCTGGAGGCCATCACGGATTTGGTCGAAAGCGGCTTCGGGGAAGAAGACTGACGGTCTCGACACACCGCAAGGTTTGACCATTGGGTTGGAGGGCAAGTTGGACGCGGTTGTGGATCGGAATATGCAGGTAACGAAAGACCTGCTGGCCCATGTTCATGATGCTTTGGGGGCCGATTTTTCTTTTGAGCTTCCAGATGGAACGGTTATTCCGGTAAATGGCCAGGAGAGCGAACTCCGCCTATTCATTTCCGACACCGCGATCCCCGCGTTTTTGCGGCGTCCCAGTTTGAAGACGATTCTTGAGCTTTATGCGCGCGGCGAAGTCGAGCCGCGCGGCGGTTCGTTGTTTGATTTTGCTGACAAGCGTCCATCCATCAAATCGAAGGTACTTTTGAAGCGTTTGAACAAGCGCCTTGTCGTCGGATCAGCGTTGAAGTTGTTCTTTGCACCGCGCGCGTCCGGCACACAACAGGCGCAGCTGGATGGCGGCAACACGGCTCAGCAATCCGGGAGCGGTCAGACCGACATTGCCTTTCACTACAATGTCTCCAATGAGTTCTATCGGCTCTTTCTGGATCCGGAGATGCTCTACACCTGCGCATATTTTAAGTCATGGGACACAGATCTTGCGACCGCACAGAAAGACAAGCTGGAGATGATCTGCCGGAAGCTGCGCCTGAAGCCGGGGGACCGAATGCTCGACATCGGGTGCGGCTGGGGGGCTCTGATTTGTTACGCGGCCGAGCATTATGGTGTGACGGCAACAGGCGTGACTTTGTCGGAAGAACAGGCCGTTCTCGCCCGCGAGCGGATCAAGGCCAAGGGCCTGGAAGGTAATGTTTCTGTCGAGCTTAAGGACTTCCGTGAGATGGAGGGCGAGTTCGACAAGATTTCCTCAATAGGGATGTTTGAGCATGTCGGCCTGGATCATCACGAGGAATACTATCAGGCCGTTCATCGTCTTCTGCGACCGCGTGGGATCTATCTCCACCATGCGATCACGCGTCGGGGCAAAAAGAGCCTCAAGAACTTCCGGCGCAAGCGTGCGGAGTATAAGGCGCTCGTCAGATACATTTTTCCTGGCGGCGAGGTTGACCACATCGGATGGACCCTTACCAATCTGGAATCCTACGGTTTTGAAGTGCACGACGTCGAAGGTTGGCGGGAGCACTATGCACGCACAACCCGACTGTGGGCTGAGAACCTGATGCGCGCCAAAGAGGCAGCCATTACTGAAGTGGGGGAAGAAAAATATCGCTTGTGGCTGGCTTATTTGACGGGTGTCTCCCTTGGCTTCCAGCGCGGCACGATCAACATCTTCCAGACTGTGTCGACCAAACGCACAAAGGGCCCGTCGTCTATGCCGCCGACACGTGAAGATCTTTACCGGAGCTAGACGGTATTGGCGATTTGGAGCTCAGCCGAACCCATGTCTCGAAGCCCCATCCTAACGATGACTTAATCATATAAAGAATTCTTTATATCTTTATTGCATGACATGCGGTGCGGGGGTATAACCCCGGCAATGGATTGTGGCGTTGCTCGCAATCCGGCCACTTGCCGCGCAGCAGTCAATCGACTGGATCTGTTTTCCGACAGAACGCGGCGCAAAATCGAGTTGGCCCGGCAACAGAGGCTGGCGCAAACAGCAGGAAACTTTCATGGCTGATTACATCGTCAAGGATATCGGACTCGCAGACTGGGGCCGCACCGAAATCGAAATCGCGGAACACGAAATGCCGGGCCTGATGGCGTGCCGGGAAGAGTTCGGTGAGAGCAAGCCGCTTAAAGGTGCCCGGATTGCTGGCTCCTTGCACATGACCATTCAGACAGCGGTTCTGATTGAAACGCTGGTCGCGCTGGGCGCGGAGGTCCGTTGGGCGTCCTGCAACATCTACTCCACCCAGGATCAGGCCGCCGCCGCCATTGCCGCATCCGGCGTGCCGGTTTTCGCCGTCAAAGGCGAGACCCTAGAGGAGTACTGGGACTACGCCGACAAGATCTTCGATTTCGAAGACGGCGCCAACATGATCCTTGACGATGGTGGCGACGCCACTCTTTACATCTTGCTCGGCGCCCGCGTTGAGGCAGGTGAAACGGATTTGATCGAAAATCCGAAGTCCGAAGAAGAGGAAGCTCTCTTCGCGCAGATCAAGAAGCGCGCAGCGGCCAATCCGGGTTGGTTCACCAAGCAGCGCGACATGCTGCAGGGCGTCACGGAAGAAACCACCACTGGTGTTCTGCGCCTTTATGAAATGCAGAAAAACGGCAAGCTGCCGTTCCCGGCGATCAACGTCAATGATAGCGTCACCAAGTCCAAGTTCGACAACCGCTATGGCTGCCGCGAATCTCTGGTAGATGGCATTCGCCGCGGCACCGACGTTATGATGTCCGGCAAGGTCGCTGTTGTGTGCGGCTATGGAGATGTCGGCAAGGGCTCGGCGCAATCTCTCGCAGGCGCTGGCGCCCGGGTCATCGTTACAGAGATCGACCCGATCTGCGCACTTCAGGCATCCATGGACGGCTTCGAAGTCAAGACCATGGAACAGGTTCTGCCGGAAGGCGACATTTATGTCACCGCGACCGGCAACAAGGACATCATCACCTTCGACCACATGCGTGGCATGAAGGACATGGCGATCGTCTGTAACATCGGTCACTTCGACAATGAAATTCAGGTTGCCGCTCTGAAAAACACCAAACTGCGTCCGGTCAAGGACCAGGTCGACATGTACGAGTTCCCGGATGGCAAGCGAATGATCCTGTTGTCTCAGGGGCGTCTGGTAAACCTCGGCAATGCGACAGGGCACCCGAGCTTCGTTATGTCTGCAAGCTTCACCAACCAGGTGCTGGCGCAGATCGAACTCTTCACCAAGGGCGATCAGTACAAGAACGAAGTTTATGTGCTTCCGAAGCACCTCGATGAAAAGGTTGCCCGTCTGCACCTGGCAAAGCTTGGTGTGACGTTAACCGAATTGAGTGACGACCAAGCGGATTATCTGGGGATTAACAAGTCCGGTCCGTTCAAGTCGGAACACTACAAATACTGATTTCTGCGCTTCTCCATACTAGATATGGTGAAGGCTTTGATTCGGCATTGTGAACAAAAAAATGCAGGACCCTTCAATTTGAAGGGTCCTGTTAACTTTTCAGCAAGGGACTCTTCTGCGCGATTCTCAAAAAGGTTATGGTTTTAGCGAATCAGAGGCCAGAAGGCGGATGTCTTTGATTTGCTCCCAATAATCGGGGGCTGCATCCCGTTGGAATTAGCGGGCGAAGGCGGTGTAAGGGGATCTTGGAATGCCGGAAGGCAGCGGAAACGGCGTGCGAGGCCGCACGACGTGGCAGGATTGGAGTCTTAAAACGATCAAACTCGGCAGTGTGTCGGGATTGGCGATGGCTCTGTCTGGCAGCCCTGCTGCGGCCGCAGATTTTCTGTCCGGTACACTTGCGGCAATCAATCCCGACACAATGGTCATGTTGGGCGCCCTTGGCGGCATGTGTGCCTTTGCAGTCACTGCTGCTGTTACGTTGGTGCGCCACCGCGCCCAATCCGCCCAATTGACAGAGGCGCTTGAACAGGAAAAGCGCGATCTCAAGTTCCGCGTCGACCGCCTTGAAGCCATGCTGAATACAGATGAACAGCGCGTCATCGTCTGGACGGGCAATGGCGCGATGCCACAGATCTGGGGCATTCTTCCGGAAAAGTCTGGTGTTCCGCGTCCTCCGGCTCAGCTGCTGGCTTTCGGCAGTTGGCTGACGGCAAAATGCGCAGGCGATCTTGAGCGTCATCTGGACCTTCTGTTCCGCACAGGCGAAACGTTCAACACTACACTCAAGACCCGCACTGGCAGTTACGTGGAAGCGCTGGGCCGCACGACGGGTGGTGCGGTGGTATTACGGCTCCGGGATCTCACGGGTGAACGCCAGGCGCAGGCCGAACTTCAAACCCGCAACGCAAAGATTTCTGGTGAGTTGCACATGTTGCACGCGCTCCTCGACGCCATGCCGGCCCCTGCTTGGCAACGGGATGCCGAGGGCAACGTAATCTGGGCAAACGACGCTTATGCAGAAGCTGTCGAGATGCCTGATGCACAAGCGGCCGTCAAAGAAGGGGCGACCTTCCTCGATGCCGCGGCGCGCACTGCAATGGCCGTTCAGCGAAACGAAGATGGCTGCTTTAGCGCACGCATTCCAATTGTGGCTTCCGGTCAGCGCCGGGTGTTCGAAATCACCGATGTCAACGCGAATGTCGGCGGTGCCGGGATTGCCGTGGACATCAGCGAACTGGAACAGGCGCAAAAAGAACTGGGCCGTGCAGAAGAGTTTCATGGCCGGACGCTCGATCAATTGGCTGCAGCCGTTGCCATTTATAGCGGCGACAGGAAGCTACAGTTCTATAATGCTGCCTTCCGTCAGCTTTGGGACCTTGATCCGGCCTTTCTGGAAAGCCACCCGGAAGATGGCGCGGTCCTCGACGCTTTGCGGGCTGCCCGGAAACTGCCCGAACAGGCGGATTACCGCGGCTGGCGCAACAAGATGCTGGAGGGCTATCAGTCGCTCGAAGCACGTGAGAGCTGGTGGCATTTGCCGGACGGTCGCACCCTACGGGTGATCGCAAACCCGCATCCGCAAGGTGGTGTGACCTATATTTATGAGAACGTCACTGAGCAGCTGGATCTTGAAAGCCGTTATAACGCCCTGACGCGTGTTCAGGGTGAAACGCTGGACAATTTGTCCGAAGCCGTCGCGGTGTTCGGGTCTGATGGCAAATTGCGGCTCTGGAACCCGGCTTTTGGCCGGATTTGGGACCTCGAAGAAGAGCAGCTGTCCAGGTTCCCACATGTCAATGAAGTGGTCAGTTCGTGCGCTCTGAACGATCATGAGGCGACAGCTTGGGAGCAACTTGCGAGCAACGTCACCGGCCTTCTCGACAATAGAACCCAGAATGTCAGCCGGCTTGAGCGCCACAATGGCGCTGTGCTGGACTATGCAACGGTGCCGCTGCCGGATGGCGGGACCTTGGTCACCTTCGTTGATGTGACCGACAGCGTGAATGTCGAGCGGGCTCTTCTTGAAAAGAATGACGCCCTCGAGCAGGCCGATCAGATCAAGAACGCTTTCATCCAGCACGTGTCCTACGAGCTGCGGTCGCCTTTGACCAACATTATCGGGTTCGCCCAGCTTCTGGCTGATCCGAAGTTTGGGGACCTCAGCGAAAAGCAAGGCGAATACGCCGATTACATCCAATCTTCGTCTTCGGCCCTTCTGGCCATCATCAACGACATTTTGGACCTTGCCACGCTTGACGCCGGGATCATGGAGCTGGATCTGGGCGAAGTGGATCTCGCCAGCACCGTTGAAGCTGCGGTCGAAGGGCTCAAAGACCGGATTGCCGAAGCTCGCATAAATCTCAGGACCCAGGTCCCCGATAACATTGGCAACATGATCGCGGACGAAAAACGCCTGCGTCAGGTCTTGTTCAATCTCATTTCGAATGCCGTGCGCTATTCCGAGCCCGACGGCATTGTCGACATCAGCTGCGACCGGGATGACGACAAGGTGACCTTTGTTGTTCAGGATCACGGTCTCGGTATCCCTGCGGAAATACTGACACAGGTCTTTAACCGTTTTGTCGGTCATGACACTGGGGCCCGCCGTCAGGGCGCAGGCCTTGGTCTTGCCATCGTCAAGAGCTTTGTCGAGCTGCACGGGGGAACCGTCGATATCGACAGCATCGTTGGCAAAGGCACGACTGTGACCTGCGTCTTCCCAGCGCATCCGGATCTGGCTGATCAGGCTGCGGCCGAATAAGGTTTGCGTCCACATGGCGTCTCACCAGCTGCGCGATCTCCCCACACCCTTCTTTTCCCTACTGCTGATAGACGAAAGCGAAACGCGTCAACTCGCCGAAGACCTCGGCGCCATCCTGAAACCAGGAGACCTGTTGTGTCTTTCCGGGGATCTCGGAGCTGGTAAATCCACCTTCAGTCGTGCGCTGATCCGAAATATCGCCGGCGATCCCGATTTGGAAGTTCCGAGTCCAACCTTCACATTGGTTCAGCCTTACGATTTGCCAAGGCTTCCACTTGCCCATTTCGATCTGTATCGGCTGGAAGAGCCGGAAGAACTTGAGGAGCTGGGCCTGGAAGAAATCCTGGAGGACAGTGCCGCTCTGATTGAGTGGCCGGAGATGGCGGAAGACCTCTTGCCCAAGTCAGCGCTTTGGCTTCAGTTCCGCCATGTGGGGGATGAGGACACCCGCCAGGTTGAGTTCTACTCCGAGGATCCGGAATGGGAAAACCGGATTACCGCGACACTTGAGGTTCGCGCGTTCTTGAAGGCCGCGCTGAACATAGGGCAGATCAAACGGCAGCATCTGGCTGGCGATGCGTCTCTTCGTACGTTTGAGAAAATCGAGGCCGGTGACGAGCATCTAGTTCTCATGCGATGGCCCTTCTCTGATGCAACACTGCCCGTGGATATTCGGTCCTACATGGACAAGGTGCACCTTGCGAAGGACTGCCGTGCGGTTGCTGCAATTGGCGGCGAACTGCGCAAGAGTGGCCTCCGCGCACCGGCCATAAAGAAAACGGATTTCGACAAGGGGCTGATCCTGTCTGAGTTTCTCGGCAGCGAAACGATCGTCGTTGACGGCAAGCCTGTCGCGGAGCGGTACTTCGCCGCCGTCGATGTCCTTGCGGCCATGCATGCCCGGAAGTTTCCGGAAACAGTGGATCTGGACACGGGTGAAACCTACCAGGTTTCGGCGTACTCCGCTGACGCACTGGTCTCTGAAGCGAATCTCTTGCTGGACTGGTATCTGCCAGAGAAAACCGGAACTGAAGCGAGCGATCAAACCAGAGCGGAATTTGAGGCGCTTTGGCGAGGTTTGCTGGATGGAATATCAGAGGCCCAAAGCGGTTGGGTCCTTAGAGACTTTCACTCTCCGAACCTGCTTTGGCAGGTCGGGGCATCAGGCACTGATCGCATTGGCCTGATTGATTTTCAGGACACGTTGATCGGACCAGTCGCTTATGATGTTGCTTCCTTGCTGTTGGACGCGCGAACGGACATCAACCCTGAACTGGAAAATGCCCTTTTTGATGCTTATCTCCAAAAGCGGAAGGGGCTTGGCCAAGAAGTCGATCTGGAGGCGTTCAAACAGGCTTATGTCGTTATGGGGGCGCAGAGGATTTCCAAGATCCTCGGCATCTTCGTCCGCCTTGCAAGGCGGGACAATAAGCCTGCTTATCTTGAGCACTTGCCAAGGATGGAAGGGTACCTCGACCGGGTGATGACGGCACCCATATTGTTCGATTTAAAAGATTGGTATCAAAGACATATTGGATGATACTGACCGGACGCTGAAGAGCTGATTAGACAACCGAGTATGACGATGACAGACACGCGCTTTCGCCCAACCAATGCCATGATCCTGGCCGCCGGCCTTGGCAAGCGGATGCGCCCGCTAACTGCAACCACACCTAAACCGCTCATTGAGGTAAATGGTCAAGCTCTGGTCGATCATGGAATGGACCGGCTGGCGGCTGCAGGCGTGAAAAAATGCGTGGTCAACGTTCATTACCTTGCTGACTTGGTTGAGGTTCATGTCCGGCGGCGGCAGGACATGGACATCGTAATTTCAGATGAGCGCGCCCAGCTTCTGGAAACCGGTGGAGGGATCAAGAATGCGCTGCCGCTGCTCGGAAGCGATCCTTTTTTCCAGCTGAATTCGGACACTTGCTACTGGGTTGAGGGCGTCAAGCCGAATCTCGAACACATGATCGATGCCTGGGACGACAGCCGCATGGACGCATTGCTACTGGTCGCTGAAACGGTGAAGGCTGTGGCTTATGCAGGGCGCGGCGATTTCGAAATGGCACGTGATGGCTCGCTCAGCCGAAGACCGGAAAAAGGTGTTACCCCATTTGCATATGCGGGTGCTGCGATCTTGCATCCCCGTTTGTTTGAAGACGCTCCGAATGGCCCATTCTCGATGAATGTCTTGTTCGACCGTGCAATCGAAAACGGCCGGTTGTTTGGTGTCCAGATGGAAGGTGTCTGGCTGCACATTGGGACGCCGGAAGCAATCCGGGCCGCCGAATATGCAGTCCGCGAAAGCGCTGCCTAAGAGATGCCGGACCAGCCCCGTCTTTTTACAGTCCCGCCCGCCGTATCCTTTCTTGAGACCTTTGTAGCCAAGCTTGTTGACGGGCAACTCGTTCCAGGGTTCCGGCCGCTCGATGATCCATTGCTGTTGTCGTCAGCGACGCTCTACCTCCCGACGCGCCGCGCCGCACGCCAGCTGCCAGACCTGTTCCAAAAGGCTTTTGACGGCAAGCCTGTGCTTCTGCCTATCATCCGGCCCGTCGGCGATGCCGACGAGGACATCCAATCTCTAAGTTCCGGCCCTGACCTCGAACCGCTGCCGCCGGCAATGCCGCTGATCGACCGGCATCTGGCCATGACCCGGTTGGTTATGGCCTGGAAAGGCGCATTGCGGCGCGAAGCTCTGGCTCTGCGGTCCGATGAGCCGCTTGGGCTTCCCGCTTCGACCGCCGATGCAGCATGGCTGGCAGGCGATCTCCTGACCCTGATGGATGAAGTGGAAACGGAAGAGGCGGACTGGAGCGAACTTGCCGGGCTGGTGCCGGACGATCATGCTCGCTATTGGCAGATCACGCTGGACTTTCTGCAGATTGTTCAAGAGGCCTGGCCGGCGCATTTGGCTGAACTCGGCAAGATGGACCCGAAGGCCCGCCGGTCCGCGCTGATCCGGCGCGAAGCCCAACGCATTTCCACGACGTTGCCGAAAGGCCCGGTCATCGTGGCAGGCGTAACCGGGTCAGTGCCGGCAACGGCTGAACTTCTGAAAGCCGTTGCCGGGTTGGAGCAGGGAGTGATTGTGCTGCCCGGGCTGGATCTGGACCTTGATGACCGGTCCTGGGAGGCGCTTGGCAAGCGGTTTGTACCCGGCACACGGCATGGAAGCGGGACAAAAACACCTCCGCCCTTGTCCTCTCATCCGCAGTATTCCCTGAAACAGCTGCTTGATCGGCTTGGTGTCACGCGGGCGGATGTTTGCGAGCTTGGTGAAGCTGATGATGTGCAGCGCCAACGTCAGAAACTGGTCTCGGAGGCATTGCGGCCAGCGGACACCTCCGACGGCTGGACAAGGTATCTGGATGCGACGCCGATCGAAGTCCGAGCCGCTGCACTCGGCAATGTCGGTCTCATGACAGCCCGCAACGAGGCAGACGAAGCACTGAGCCTGGCAATTGCCTTGCGGGAGGCAATCGAACTCGGCGAGGCCGCAGCATTGATCTCCCCTGACCGGATGCTCACCCGCCGCGTGGCGGCGGAGCTTGCGCGCTGGAACATCCAGGCTGACGACAGTGCCGGCCGGCCGCTCGATCAGACCGCACCCGCCATCCTGGCGATCCTGGCCGCAAAGCTTGCGCTCAATGGCTGTGAGCCGATTGATCTTCTGGCGCTTCTGAAACATCCGCTGGCGCGGCTCGGTCTGCCCATCAAGGACATCCGTGCGGCGGCTCGAGCCTTGGAGCGTGGGGTGATCCGCGGCGAGCGGCCTCGCCCTGGTACGAGTGGTTTGATCATGGCGGTAGAGGCCTGCAGAGCCGCGGCAGAGAATGCACACACGCCGCGCTGGAAGAAGGTGCACGAGGGCGATTGGGATGTGATCGCAGACCTTGCGGCACGCTTGCAGCAAGCTCTCACGCCGCTGGAAAACATGGCTGGAGATCGGGACCCGGTACCGGTGGAGCACCTCGTTCAGGCGCATGTTGATGTCATGCAGGCGATCTCAGCAGATGAGACAGGGGCCGCGGATGAACTTTATGCGGCCGAGGCTGGCGAGGCCCTGGCGGCGTTCTGGTCCGGGCTGTTGGAGGCCGAATCTAGCGGTCTGGCTGTTCCGCCGCACGAGTGGCCATCCGTTCTGTCGGCATTGATGTCGGGGGAAGCCGTGCGCCGGCGCTTGCCGGGGGATCCGCGGGTGCAAATCCTCGGGCCAATGGAAGCACGCCTGCAAGCATTCGATTTTGTCATTCTCGGCGGTCTCAACGAGGGCACGTGGCCGCAGCGTACCCGCAACGATCCCTGGCTCAATCGTCCAATGAAACGGGATATGGGGCTGGAACCCCCTGAGCGGCGCCTGGGAGCGGCCGCCCATGATTTTGCACAAGGGATGGGTGCCAAGCGGGTCCTTCTTTCCCGTGCCGCAAGGGCTGATGGGGCTCCAACCGTTGCATCAAGATGGCTTCAGCGTCTGACCACCTTGGCCGGACCGGAGATCGCAGCTGCGATGGAGGCGCGGGGCAACCGGTATTCGCAACTCGCAGCGCTTTTGGATCGCCAGGCGGGCGATGTGCGTCCCGCAGACCGGCCTGCCCCGAAACCTCCATTGGCAGCGCGGCCTAAAACGCTTTCGGTGACCGAAATCGAACGGCTTGTGCGGGATCCCTACGCGATCTTTGCCCGGCATTCGTTGGAGTTGCAGCCGGTTGATCCAATCGGCGGGGAACCGGGAGCCGCCGACAAAGGCAATCTCATTCACGATGCACTTGCAGAGTTTTTGTCGACCTGGACCGGACCGTTTGACGAAACGGCGGTGACGGCTTTGCTTGAGATCGGAGAAGAGCTGTTCGAACCGCTGGATGCGTTCCCGGCAATCCGGGCGCTCTGGTGGCCGCGGTTCCAGCGGATTGCTGAAGGGTTTGTCGCGTTTGAGGCCAAGAGATCTTTGCACGTCGAAAAACGGTTCCTGGAGATCGGCGGCGGTGTCGAGCTGAAACTGCCCGGTCTGGAGTTCCGCCTGCGCGGGCGCGCGGACCGCATCGACCTGATGAACTCCGGCTCTCTTTCCGTCATTGACTACAAGACTGGCCAGGTGCCGTCGCAAAAACAGGTGGATGCTTTGTTATCGCCACAGCTGCCACTGGAAGCTGCGATGATCCAGCGCGGTGGTTTCAAGGATGTGCCAGCTGGTGACCCGGTCGGTGAATTGCTTTACCTGCAGCTGAAAGGCGGGACTGACGCCGTGCTCGAAGTCGGCCGAAACCCGAAAGACGCGGCATTGGAAGAGCTCATCGAGGATGCCTGGCAGCGTCTCGAACAACTGATCGCCCATTATGCCAAGGAAGAGACCGGCTATCTCTCCCGGGCCCGCGTCATGCAGGGCCGTCAGATCGATGGTCCTTATGACCATCTGGCACGCGCGCAAGAATGGGCCCTTGGCGGGGAGGACCCGGCATGAGCGGCTTCCAGATCCCCGACCTCACGCGGCAGCGTCAAGACCTAGCATCGCGCCCCCGTGCGTCCGCCTGGGTGAGTGCAAACGCTGGGTCAGGGAAGACCTTTGTCCTGTCGCGCCGGGTTGTCCGGCTGCTGCTGGATGGCACCGATCCATCCCGCATCCTGGCGCTGACCTTCACTAAAGCTGCGGCCGCTGAAATGGCGACCCGCGTCTTCAAGATACTCGGCACCTGGGTGACGATGGACGATGCGGATCTTGCAAAAGAGCTCTTTGAGATTGAGGGACGTCATCCGGATGCCGCCCGGATCGCGATGGCCCGGCGTCTGTTTGCGCGCGCGCTCGAAACACCGGGCGGCCTTAAGATCCAGACCATCCATGGCTTTTGCGAAGCACTTCTCCATCAGTTCCCGCTCGAGGCCAATGTCGCCGGTCACTTCAACGTTCTGGATGACCGTATCGCCGCAGAGTTGATGGCGGAAGCGCGCGCCAGCGTCTTGCACAAGGCAGAGATGGAGCCGGAAAGTCCGTTCGGCCGGGCGCTTGCATCTGTTATCGATCTGATGAGCGATGGCGGTGCGCAAAAGGCTCTGGATGAACTCATTCAGAACCGCGATGCGTTCCGACGCTGGACGGTCGATGCGGGTGGTTTGGAACCAGCATTACAGGCCCTGGCGGGCGATCTTGAAATTGACCCGGCTCAGCAGCTATCCGATTTTGACCGCCGCTTTCGTGCCGAATGTCCCTTCGATCTGAACACTTGCCTCAGCTACGCAGAAGCGTTGAACACGGGCGCGAAAACGGATCAGGGCAAGGCAGAGGTGCTTGTTGCGGCGATCCGCCAGACCGATCCAGGCCTTTTCCGCGAGGCTTGGCTTCCGGTCTTCCTGACCGGCAAGCTGGACGCACGGAAATCGCTGGCGACCAAGAAAGTCACGGAAGCGTTTCCGGACATGGTCGATGCGCTGTTTGCTGAACAAGCCCGGCTTTTGGAGCTTCTGGATGGACGCCGAAAGGTCGTGACCTATGCGGGCACCGTCGCGCTTTTACGGCTGGCGGATGCTGTGATCACGTATTACGAACGGGCAAAGACGGCCAAAGGCTACCTGGATTTTGAGGATCTGGTGGTCAAGACGGCAACGTTGCTTGCCAAATCAGATGCGGCTCAGTGGGTGCAATACAAGCTCGATCAGGGCTTGGATCATATCCTCGTTGACGAGGCACAGGACACGAGCCCGCGCCAGTGGGAGGTGGTCAACGCTTTGGCCGCCGAGTTCTTCGTCGGTGACAGCGGGCGTGAAAAGGTTCGGACCCTCTTTGCGGTGGGGGACGAGAAACAGTCGATCTATTCCTTTCAAGGCGCTGTTCCGGCTTATTTCGACCAAATGCGCCGTGCCTTTTCCAAGCAGGCACAAAGCGCGGAGCAGGAGTTTCACTCCGTAAACCTTCAGCTCTCGTTCCGCTCGACACCGGATGTCTTGGGGGCGGTCGATGAGGTCTTCAAAGACGCCAGGGCTTATCAAGGGTTATCGCAAGAGGGCGTGGCCCCGGTTCATGAGGCGATCCGGCTGGACCCCGGGATCGTTGATCTTTGGCCGCTGGAGGCTGAGGCTGAGGTGAGCGAACCGGATGACTGGCGGTTGCCGGTCGATCATGTCGGCTCAGGCAGCCCGATGTTGAAGGTCGCCAAGCGGATCGCGGCAACCATCAAAGGCTGGATGCGGGACGGGACCGCAGAGCCGGGTGATGTCATGATCCTGGTCCGCAAGCGTGGTCCGTTCGTGGAGGCGCTGAACCGGGAGCTGAAAAATCTCAACATCCCTGCGGCCGGCTCAGACAGGCTGATCCTCACTGATCACATCGCTGTTCAGGATCTCGCAGCTCTCGGGCGTTTTCTTCTCTTGCCGGAAGACGATCTTTCTCTGGCGGCTGTTTTGAAAAGCCCGCTGTTCGGCCTGGACGATATGGATCTTCTGGAAGTCGCACGCGAAACAGATGAAAAAATCCGCCCCGGCACGCTCTGGCAGATGCTGGTTAAGCGATCTGAGGCCTCTACAAAATGGCAGGAGGTTCGCCGGCAGCTTGAGGATTGGCGGGCACGGGCGGATTTTGTTCCGCCCTATGAGTTCTATGCTCGACTGCTTGGGGCCGACGGAGGACGTCAGGCGTTCCGCCGCCGCCTAGGCGTTGAGGTTGATGATGTCCTCGATGAATTCCTAGCACTGACCATTGCTTATGAGCAGGCCGGAACGCCCGGCCTTGAGGGGTTTCTTGCCTGGATGGCGGCCGCCCCGACGGAGATCAAGCGCGAGTTGACGAACACCAAGGGCATGGTGCGCATCATGACGGTCCACGGCTCCAAGGGACTGGAAGCGCGGATTGTCATTCTGGTTGATCCAGGTGGCGCGCCGGTAAGTGCAATTCACGATCCAAGCTTCTTGCCGCGGCCGCGTCCCGGAAACGAGTTATCACCGCCTGCTCTTGTCTGGCTGCCTCCGAAAACGGATCGCATCAGCTGGCATGACGAAGCAGTAGAGACGCTCCGGAAGGGTCAGGAAGAAGAATACCGCCGACTTCTTTATGTCGCGCTCACACGTGCCGAAGACCGATTGGTTGTTTGCGGCTGGGAGCCGAAACGCGGCGCGCATGACGATTGCTGGTATTCACTTGTTTCCGCTGCCTTGAAACCACAAGCCAAAGAACTGCACGATGCCAATGGTGATGTTGTCGGGTGGCGTTGGCAAAAGGACCCCAATGCGAGTTCCGGCAGCGCACCGTCACCCGGTCATCCTCGAACGGATGCGAGTGTACCTGGTGACGACCTCACGCTGCCTGACTGGGCACACCAACCTGTCACACCTGTTTCCAGAAAAATCCGGCTTCAACCGTCAAAGGCGTTTGAAGATATGGAAGACAAGGACGGTATTGAACCGGTTCCGGCTGTGGCGCGCCTTGCAGCTGGACGCCAGCCGGACTCTTGGCCGTTGGAACGGGGCCGGTTGGTCCACAGGCTCTTGGAATTGCTGCCCGACTTGCCGGCAGTGTCCCGGATGGCGGCTGCGGAGGCATTTCTGAACCAGGCGCTGAAGCCCGTCTTCGCGCCTTTCAAAGACACTTTGCTGAAAGAGCTTGAGCAGGTCCTGAAAGAACCAGAGTTCCGGCCGGTGTTCTCAGAAAATGGCCGGGCGGAAGTGGCTCTGACCGGAACGATTCGTTCTGCAAATGGCACGGACGTTGAGGTGTCGGGGCAGATTGACCGCCTGATTGTGGACGGCAACGAAGTTGTGATTGTGGATTACAAGACCAATCTCAAACCGCCGGAGACACTCGATCAAGTGCCGTTGGAATATCGGGCGCAGCTCAGTGTTTACAAGGAGTTGCTGCGGCAGATCTATCCGGCAAAGACTGTCCGATGCCATCTGCTTTGGACTACAGGGCCATCGCTGATGGAGATTCCGGGCGAACTTCTTGATGAAACTTTTTCCGGATTGGCTCCAGAGGTCCGGCCTGCTTGACGCAGCCGCTTCGGCTACCTACGTTTCAACCAACTAACGTACCTAAACTGGGTATGTGTGAACCACTGAACCACGAGATGTTGTAATGGCTACCACCCAAGTCACCGATGCTTCCTTTGAAGCTGATGTTTTGAATTCCGACGAGCCGGTCGTTGTAGACTTTTGGGCCGAATGGTGTGGCCCGTGTAAGATGATTGCGCCGGCTTTGGAGGAAATCTCCGAAGAAATGAACGGTCAGGTCAAAATCACCAAGCTCAACATCGATGAAAACCAGGACATGGCCATGAAATATGGCGTCCGGTCCATCCCGATGTTGATCCTCTTCAAGGGCGGTGAGCCGATGGCCACTCAGGTTGGTGCTGCACCGAAAGGCAAACTTTCCGACTGGATCAAGAGCGCCCTTTAAGACCTTGAATTGCTGTGGTTGCCGCCGGGCGCTGCAGGCGAGCTTTGCAGAACGGCGGGTAAGGATGACGCTTATCCGCCGTTTCTCTTTGATTTTGCCGTCCCCGGACGTATAAGCAACGCCAGATGTGTCTGAGCCAAACGGAACACCAATGAGTGAAGAAAACAAATCCCCGGAAAATCAGCCGGACGGGCTGAATCCGGAAGCTGAAGCTGTCAATGAGGCCGCAGCGGCCGCTGAAGAGAGCGCGGTCGACCCGGTGGAAGCTCTTATGGCCGAAAACGCGGAGCTGAAGGATCGGGCCCTGCGCACCATGGCGGAAATGGAAAATCTCCGCCGCCGCACGGAAAAAGAAGTCAAGGACGCGCGCCAATATGCAGTATCTGGCTTTGCCCGTGACATGCTGACTGTTTCCGACAACCTCAGCCGTGCGCTGGAGGCCCTGCCGGAAGACGATCGCAAGAATGCAGATGCCGGCGTTGCCTCCCTCATCGAGGGCGTGGAGATGATCGAGCGGGATCTGTTGAACCAGCTTGAGAAAAATGGCGTGCGCAAGCTGGAGCCGGAAGGGCAGAAGTTCGATCCGAATTTCCACCAGGCCATGTTTGAGGTACCGAACACCGAGGTTCCGAACAACACCGTCGTTCAGGTCGTGCAGGCTGGTTATGTGATCGGCGAGCGCGTTCTGCGCCCGGCCATGGTGGGCGTCTCCAAAGGCGGCCCGAAAGAGGCTCCGAAAGCAGACGCCGGAGCAGAGCCCGGCGAAACGGTTGATAAAAGCGCCTGAAGCGCCCTAAGATCAATGGATTGAAGCAGGCCGCCCTTCCACACGGACCGGGCGGCTTTGTTTTTGGGGGCAGGAATGCTGTTGCAGTTGCTTGACTATCTGGGGGTTGCCGTGTTCGCCGTGACCGGGGGCATCGTTGCCTCCCGCAAGCAACTGGACTTCATAGCCTTTCTGTTTTTCGCAACGCTGACCGGCATTGGGGGCGGCACGCTCCGCGATCTTCTTCTGGGTGTGCCGGTCTTCTGGGTGGTCAACGAAGCCTACCTTGTCGTCTGCCTTGTTGTCAGCGTGTTTCTCTGGTTCTTCGCCCATTGGATCGAACGCTTCAACAAACCCTTGCGCTGGGCAGATGCTGTTGGCGTTTCAGCCTATTCCGTGATGGGCGCGGCAAAGGCCCTAAACGTTGGCGACACTTTGTTGGTTGCTGTTTTGATGGGCGTCTCAACCGCGACTTTCGGTGGTGTCTTGCGGGATACGCTTGCACAAGAACCCTCTTCGATCGTCAAATCGGAGATTTATGTCAGTGCCGCGTTTGCAGGTGCTGGCAGCTATGTTTTGCTGGCCCAGGTTGGTGTTGTTCCATGGGCGGCGGCAATTCTTGCAGGAAGCGTTGCGATGATTCTGCGAGGCGGCGCAATTCTCCATGGATGGAGCTTGCCGGGTTATGGCCATCGGCACCGGCCGTGACCATCACGCGGAGGCTTCGGGTCGCCATATGCAACTACAATCAAAAGCTGTTATGTCTTCTCCTCCGGTTGAGTAGTCAGGAGAGTGACATGTGGGAACACGGTCAGTTTTGGTGGAATGAACTGATGACCCGGGATGTTGAAAAGGCAAAAGTGTTTTATGGCAGCACGCTTGGATGGACCTTTTCTGAGATGCCCGTGGACGGAGGCGGTACCTATTGGGTTGCCAATCTCGGTGACAAACCGGCGGGCGGGATTTTCGAGATGAGAGGTCCGGATTTCGACGGACTGCCCGAACACTGGTTTTCTTACATCGCGGTCGATAACATCGATGAACGTCTTGAACTTGCAAAAGCCCACGGTGCCACGGTCACACGGCCGCCCTTCGATGTGCCGGGTATTGGCCGGATCGCATTGCTCAAAGATGCAGGCGGCGCCGCACAGGGCTGGATGACCCCTGCGTAGCGCGGCATTTTGAAAGCAAAAAAGCCGGCTCTCGTGGAACCGGCTTCGCGCCTTCATCTTAGAAAACAAGCCCGTAGGTTGTTGCGACGATCACGATCAAACCGATCGTGATTGCCGGTAGACTTGCTGAATAGGCAAGTGTCGTCAGCATGTCCTGCTCCTTTGCAAAACGACATTGTGCGACATCGGTGCCCATGCACATGCAGATGTGCGCGAGCGGCGGCTTTTTGTTCTTATGGACGCCCCCGGATAGCAAATGAAATGGGATGGCCGCCGTCTGAAATCCAGACGTCAGGCCTTCAAGAAAACGTGTGCAGCCAGAACGAAATCGGCGAGCCCAGTGTCTGGGCACGGAACGAAAAGTGTTCTTTGTCCATAATACCGCCGTCCGGCGCGTTCACCGCGCGCCAATTCTTCCAGACCAGCCGTCCATTCAAAGTCGGTTCGCGGCGCTGATTTCAGATTTGTGGTGAAGAGACGTGCTTCTTGCCAAAGCGTGTCCGTGAGGGGTGGATTGGCCATCAAAGCATCTACGTGGCATCCAGCCGGAGGATCGAACTTGGATAGATCCATCCAGTCATCAGATCCGGCCTCCGGTCCCGCCAGGCACACAATGTCTGCGCCCTCAAGCGCGCTGGAAGTGTCGTCTGTGACACCTGCCGAAACGTGAGAGAGCTGTGAAATCCCAGCGATCCTCCGACGGATCTCCTTGTCCGTTCCTGCAAAAAGGATCGAGGTGATGTTTCGGACAGCTGAATAGGCGGATATCAGGCGTGGCAGGCGCGGGTCGCTGCCAATCACGAGCAAACGGTGGGCATCTTCTCGCGAAAGATAAGCTGCAGCCAGCGCATGTAAACCGGCGTCGCGCCAGGTGGCGAGGCGAATCCCGTCCAAAAGTGCGATTGGTTGTCCGCCTTTGCCGGAAAACAACACGTAGAGACCGGAAGGGTCGCCGAATTGTTCTGGTAGTGCCAGCGATAAAGAACAACCGACGTAGCCGCGATCTATGTGTCCCTGTCCGGCAAAGTCGGACCACGCAGCCCGCACGGCCAAATGTCCAACCTGCATATCAGGGCGGGGAATGCTGGCCGTCAGTGGTGCGCTGACCTGAGCTGAGGACCGGTAACCTTGGCGCAGGATCTCAATTGCGTCCCGATCGCTCAGGCACAGGTCAATGGTGCTGCTGGAAATGATCCGCATTGGAAAGCGGTTATGCGGCGGTGCGGTTGCCCGGCCGCGGCAGGCTTGCGGCCGCAGAGCTGCCCTGTCCGTCTGTGGTCAGTTCGCGCAGCTGATCGGCTTCCTTGTGCCACTTGTCCGCTTCGCGGCGTTTAACACGGGCTTCCTTGCGCCAGCGGCCTTGCTTTGCCCAGGCCCCGATGCCACCGACGATAATGCCGCA
Organism: Roseibium sp.; assembly: GCF_965276855.1. Taxonomy (GTDB): domain Bacteria; phylum Pseudomonadota; class Alphaproteobacteria; order Rhizobiales; family Stappiaceae; genus Roseibium. The sequence continues at coordinate 2,218,182 of NZ_OZ255700.1, read as the reverse complement.
GCCGAGGCTTGCAAAGATGATCCAGAACAGGGGGATGTCCGGGATGGTCAAGCGTGGATCCTGTGGATCGAACGGATTGAGGGCCAGGGAGACCGTATGCCGATTGGCAACGGATAAGGGAACGAGAACAACTGCAATGGCGAGCAAGATCAAGTTCTTGATAAAGCGGGTCAAAGCAGTCTCCCTGACGGTCTGAGCAAAACGCAATTGCGGCGATGAGGCAACCTTGAGAGGACTCAGTCGTCCCCGTGGTCGACACCATCGTTCAACCGTATACGCATTTCTTTGCCGGTTTTGAAGAACGGAACATGTTTTTCATCCACTTCCACCTTTTGGCCGGTTCGTGGATTACGCCCGATCCGGGCGGGGCGGTTTTTGACCGAAAAGGCCCCAAAACCTCTGAGTTCAACGCGGTCTCCGCGCATCAGCGCTTCAGTGATCTCATCAAGAATCGCATTGACGATGTTTTCGACATCCCGCTGATAGAGATGTGGATTTTGTTCGGCAATATGCTGAACAAGCTCTGATTTGATCATGAAGAGCCCCCTCGATTACGGTTTTTTGTCTGCCGCTACTGGAGCCTGCCAAACCGACACGAGCCCGTCAAGCATAAGGTCCCGAGAAATCAGCCCTTTAGCCTCATTTAGTGGCTCCAGGACAGCCAAACCGAAACCTTTGCCGACTTCCCGGGAGACCCGGGACGCAAATGGCAGTTCTTCGATGCTCTCTGTTGTTGTCCAGGTGATGACCGGAAGGTCTTTGGCAACACCTTTTTCCGTTTCGAGCCAGGATACCGCCGTTTCCTCACCGCCAATGGCGTCTACGAGCTTCTCCTGAAGGGCTCGTTGACCCAACAAAACACGGCCGTCGGCAAGTTCCAGGGCTTTCGATTTGTCCAGATCCCGGCGCTCAGCGAGAATGTCGACAAACCAATTGTAGGAATCGGTCACCATTGCCTGCAACATCGCTTTGGCTTCCGGTGTCGCAGGGGAATAGAAGTCAGGTTCGGCTTTGAGTGGCGCGCTTTTGATCGCTTCCATGGAAACGCCGACGGTTTCCAGCAGCTTTTCAAAGTTTCCGAACTGGAACAGCACACCGATCGAGCCGGTGATGGTGTTGTAACGGGCGACAATATGATCAGCAGACATTGCGATCAGGTACCCTGCGGAGGTCCCGATTGTCCGCATTTCGGCGACAACGGGCTTTTTCTCCGAGAGTTTGCGCAAGGCGTTGTAGATCGCTTCGCCGCCGGTTGTGCTGCCGCCGGGCGAATTGATCGAGACAATCACGCCCTTCACAGCGTCGGATTTACCGATCTTCTCCAGCATCTCCAGAGTTTTACGGTTTTCCAGGATCATGCCTTCGATGGGGATACGCGCAATGTGGGCAGACCGTTTCGACATGTTCGCAGCGCCTGCAAAATACGCCAGGCCGCCGATCAGAACCAAGGCGGCGACAAGAAACGTTGCGACCCGCCAGAATGTCACCTTCCGCCGCAAACGCCTGCGATCAACCAATGCATCGACATCCATCGCCATTGCGCGAAAAACTCCAAATTTATCATCACAATTCAAGTGCCTCGGACCCTAGGCCCGAGGCACCCAAATTGCAAACACTGGATCAATACGTAGGGGTTGAATAAGGCGAATTTACTGCCTGATCTCAATTGATGCCGGTCAGCTGGATCGCGAACGTGAGGTTTTTGCCAGCAAGCGGATGGTTTGCATCCAGCACAACGTTTTCGTCATCAAACGACACGACCACAACACTCATCACCTGGCCGTCCGCAGTCTGGCCTTGCAACTGCATTCCGACTTCCAGTGGAACATTTTCCGGGATCTGCGTCCGCGGCACGGTTTGTTGGGCATCCGGATTGTGTGGCCCGTACGCATCTTCGGCTGCGATCGTAACGGTTTTTTCATCACCGACCTTCATACCCGGTATCTCGCGGTCGAGCCCTGTAATGATCTGGCCGGAACCAACGGTGAATTCGAGTGGCTCGCGGCCTTCTGAACTGTCGAAAACGGAACCGTCGTCCAGAGTTCCCTTGTAGTGAAGTTGCACCGTATCGCCTTGTTTGGCTTCGGTCATGAGGCGTATCGCAATTCTGTCTTGGGGTGGGTTTCGAGGCCGCAGTTTGCTGCAGGTGCTCGTTTCTCGCTGTTCAGCCTACTGTACTGAGCAATAAAACGAAACCCGCTATCCCGGGCAAAGACCCAGGGGCGGCTTGGATTGTCTAAGTTCTTATCAGGCTATTCATTTTGCTGACACTTGGCCGTGGAAGAGGACACGCGTCCTTTCCAATCCATTCTGCCTATCCGGCCAAGGAGGTTATTATGTCGAACCCGGTTTCATCTGGGCTGTCGCGCCGTTCATTTTTGAAAACTGGGGCTGTCGTTGCTGGCACGGCGCTTGTCCCGTCCATTGTTTCCTTCCGTGCCCATGCCAAGGCTGGGCCTGGTGAACTCGCCATGGTTCCAGCTCAGCCAAACCCGAACGGGGAATTCGAGCGCTTGTTTCTTTTGAAAGGCGATCCGCTTGCAGGGCCTATCGGTAAGATCGTGACCGAAGAGGGCAATCCTGTCCCGATGCCAACGCTTGAAGACGGCGAGCGGCGCGTGCTCCGGGTTCTTCACTTCAACGACATGCACAATCATCTGACAGAGATGCACGGCAAGCGCGGAGACACGCACCGGTTCTCGCAAATCGTGAAGATGGTCAAAGACATCCGCGGCGCGGCAAAAGAGGACGAGATCGTTCTTTTCGTGTCTGCCGGCGACGACCACACCGGTTCGATCTTTGATGAACTGATGGGGTGGGCCCCAGAGGAGTTTGTTGCCGATGCGGGTTACCGGGCGAATTCCGCTGCCGGTGTCGACATCGCCGTCCTTGGCAATCACGAGTTTGACCGGGGTGCGGAACTTCTGAAGTTGGGTATCGATACCGATGCCGACTTTCCCGTTCTGTCGGCCAACATTCATGGCTCCAGACACATTGCGCGTGACGAAGACTACGTGGCTGCGGCCATTGCTGAAGTAAAAGGCCTTCGTGTGGGTTTCATTGGTTTGACAACAGCGGTCGATACCCGCGTTGGCCAGCCGGCCGACCCGGATCTGGCGGTTGCCAGCCCGGTGGAGGCCGCGCGCAACCTGACCCCGGCACTGTCGGAAGTTTGTGATGTCATCGTTGTGTTGTCGCATTGCGGTTATGGCGGCGATCAACACAAGAGCGGTAAAGCTGCAACATCCCGCACAATCGGCGAAGGAGACTTTGCAATTGCGGATGCCGTTGGTCCGCTGACTGACAAGCCGGTGGTCCTGATTGGCGGTCATTCCCACACAACGCTGAACGAGAGTGGCATCAACACCGACAATGTTGTCAACGGCGTCCTGATCACCCAGGCCAATGCCCATGGCAAGTTTCTGGGCGATGTCGCCATGTCGATCGCAGCGGATCAGGGGCGCAAAGGCTGGTTCACATCCGTCGGTTTGCACCCGACCAAGAAGCGCGACCAGCGTGTGGCGGCAAACGATCCAAAGTTTGCATCTTTGGAACGGCCGGAGGACTATGATCAGGCGTTTGAAGAAGCGCATATCGCCCCGATGATCAAGGCGCTCGATACCAAACTGGCGGAAGTCATTGGACGGGTGTCTGACGATAAGGGCCTGACCTCGGAAGAAACGTTTGCTGACCGCTATGTTGGTGAAGTCGCGCTTGCGAACTACATGAACGATGCGCTGGTTGAGGCGTCCAAGGCCTTCCCTGGTGGCCCGGTGGATCTTGCAATCTTTAATGCAACCGGATTGTCAGCCGGCATCGCCGAGGGCGATCTGACCTTCAGAGGCTGGTATGACGTCATGCCGTATGCGGATGCGGTGCATGTTGCGACCATGACCGGCGCTCAGCTGAAGGAAATGCTCAACAACAATGCCAAGCGTCTTCTGCGCCCTGAAGAAGCGGAAAACGTTGATATGAAGGGCTTTGTGTCGCGCGGCTTCCTGCATTTCTCTAAGGATCTGCGCTACAAGATCGCACTTGGAGCGACGGCAGCGGATGCGCGGGCTGTTGATATCACGGTCCAGGGCAAGCCATTGGATGAGCAGTTGGACAAAACCTTCCGGGTCGCTTTCAACACCTATATCGCTCTGGGCGCCTTCGGTGAAACCTGGAACGGCAAGCCGATCGGTGCGGATGTTCCGGGCGATATTGCGAGCTTTGACGTGCGTCAGCTGCCGTTTGAGCACACCGGCCTCGTTTACCGGAACGAAGTGATCTCCCACATTCGCAAGACTGGAACCGTTGGCCCGGAGACCGGCGCAAAGAAGGATGGTCGTCTGACGATCGTTCAATGATCCATTTTGGTGAGGCGTGTCTTTAGCTGATCATACGAACGAAAACAAAAAGCCCGGCATCGCTGCCGGGCTTTCGCGTTTTAGCTTCTGGGAAAGAAGCAGGAAACTTAGTCGTCACCCTGCTGCTTCAAAGCAGCACCCAGGATGTCGCCGAGGGACGCGCCGGAGTCGGAAGAACCGTACTGCGCGACAGCTTCCTTCTCTTCTGCGATTTCCAGCGCCTTGATAGAGGCGGAAACGCGGCGGGTCTTCTTGTCGAACTGCGTGATGCGTGCATCGAACTTGTCGCCGACAGAGAATTTCTCCGGACGCTGCTCGTCCCGGTCACGGGAAAGGTCAGCACGGCGAACGAATGCAGTCAGGTCGCTGTCTGCGATTTTCACATCCAGGCCACCGTCTTTGATCTCGATGACTTCACAGGTGACAATCGAGTTCTTGCGGATTTCGCCAGCAGCACCGGATTCCATCGGGTCGCCAGAGAGCTGCTTGATGCCGAGAGAGATGCGCTCTTTCTCAACGTCAACGTCAAGAACGATGGCCTTGACCATGTCGCCCTTTTTGTACTCTTCGATGACCTGCTCGCCCGGACGGTTCCAGTCCAGATCGGACAGGTGAACCATGCCGTCAACGTCGCCGTCGAGACCGATGAAGAGACCGAATTCGGTCTTGTTCTTCACTTCGCCTTCAACTTCGGTGTTGATCGGGAACTGCTCAGCGAACGCATCCCACGGGTTCTGTAGGGTTTGCTTGAGGCCGAGAGAGATGCGGCGCTTGACCGGATCGACTTCCAGGATCATCACTTCGACTTCCTGAGAAGTGGAAACGATCTTGCCCGGATGGACGTTCTTCTTGGTCCAGGACATTTCGGAAACGTGGATCAGGCCTTCGATGCCCGGCTCCAGTTCGACAAATGCACCGTAGTCGGTGATGTTGGTCACGCGGCCGTTGAACTTGGCTTCGATCGGGTACTTCGCTTCGATGCCATCCCACGGATCAGCTTCAAGCTGCTTCATGCCAAGGCTGATGCGGTGTGTGTCCTGGTTGACGCGGATGATCTGAACCTTAACGGTCTGACCAATCGTGAGGACTTCGGACGGATGGTTGATGCGGCGCCACGCAATGTCGGTGACGTGCAGCAGGCCATCGATGCCGCCGAGATCGACGAACGCACCGTAGTCGGTGATGTTCTTGACGACACCCTCGACTGTGTGACCTTCTTCCAGGCTCTGGACCAGTTCCGAACGCTGCTCGGCGCGGGTTTCTTCCAGCACGACACGGCGGGACACAACGATGTTGCCGCGGCGCTTGTCCATCTTCAGGATCTGGAACGGCTGCGGTGTGTGCATCAGCGGAGTGACGTCGCGAACCGGACGGATGTCCACTTGCGAACGCGGCAGGAAGGCAACAGCGCCATCCAGATCGACGGTGAAGCCGCCTTTGACCTGGTTGAAGATCTGGCCGTTGACTTTTTCGTTGGCTTCGAAAGCCACTTCCAGGCGAACCCAGCTCTCTTCGCGGCGCGCTTTTTCGCGCGACAGAACAGCTTCACCGAGGGCGTTTTCGACACGCTCCAGGTAAACTTCGACTTCGTCGCCGACGTTCATTTCGCCATCACGGCCTTTGGCACCGAATTCCTTCAGCGGCACGCGGCCTTCAACTTTCAGACCAACGTCAATAACGGCCAGGTCTTTTTCGATAGCGACGACGGTGCCTTTGACAACCGCACCTTCGTAGAGGTCGTTCTGGACGAAGGACTCTTCGAGAAGAGCCGCAAAGTCTTCCATGGAGGGATTAAAATCAGACATAGATACTCCTAGCGCCTTTTGGCGCGCCGCCGGCGGGTTGGTGTTGCACTCCGGAGCTTCTGCCTCCCGGAACCGACGTTTCGTCTGGTTCTGCCGCTTTAATCAAGCGGGCCGGCGGGGCGAGAAACAGAAAATCCGGTCTCGTCTCAGGCCACACGCGTGTCCTGCCGAAGAATTGTGTCCATTTCTGAACAAAGGGCCCTGAGGGCGGGTTCCGGCCAAGATGCGCAAAAAGGGGCGCACTCTGGAGTGAGCCCCGCACCATTTGATGCCTATGCAGCTTTGGAAACGATGTCCACTGCCGCCTGGAACGCTGCTTCTATATCCATTTCCGTCGTATCAAGCAAGACCGCATCGTCCGCTTGTTTCATCGGAGCTACGGTTCTTTGGCTGTCCCGTTCGTCGCGGCGCTTCAGATCGTCCAGGACTGAGGCATAATTTGCCTCATTGCCTTTGGAGATCATTTCGTGTGTCCGGCGCCGCGCCCTTGCTTCCGGGCTGGCCGTGACAAACAGCTTTACGGTTGCATTTGGGCAGACGACCGTGCCGATATCCCGACCGTCCAGAACGGCCCCCGGAGGAGTTTCGGCAAACTTGCGCTGCAGGTTGACCAACTCCTCCCGCAAGCCACCGAGGACGGCTATCCGGGATGCTGCTTCGCCGATTTCATGAGCGGACAGAACCGACTTGTCCATCTGAGCAAGATCGAGATGTTGCGCGATTTCAATCGCAACACTCTCATCCCCCAGAGGCAACCCCTTCGCCAAGAGTGCGGCAGCCACGGCCCGGTACGTCAGGCCCGTATCCAGATGGCGCAGCTCGAAATGTTCGGCGAGCCGCCGTGCAAGGGTGCCCTTTCCTGAGGCGGCCGGACCGTCGATTGCAATAATCATGCGGCCTCACTCGAGTTTGCAGAGATCTTTGCGCCAAGCTCTTCAAACAACGACGTGAAGGTCGGGAAACTGGTCGCAATCACCGCGCCGTCATCCACCGTCACAGGTTTATGTGCTGCAATACCGAGGATCAGGAACGACATGGCGATCCGGTGGTCAAGATGGGTTACAACCGTACCTCCGCCGATATCGGAAGCACCGCCAGTGACAGTCAAAGTGTCTTCGGTTTCAACGCAAGGTATGCCGTTGGCCTCCAAGCCACGGGCAACAGCGGCCAGACGGTCGGATTCCTTTACACGCAGCTCCTCAAGACCCAGCATGAAGGTGTCGCCTTCAGCAAACGCAGCAGCAATTGCCAAAACCGGATACTCATCGATCATGGACGGTGCGCGTTTGGCAGGAACTGTAATTCCCTTCAGCAGGCTGTGCTTGACGCGGATATCGGCGACCTCTTCGCCGCCAGCGCTGCGCTTGTTGAGGAGCTCGATATCACCGCCCATTTCGATCAGCGTTGTGATGATGCCGGTGCGGTGTTCATTCAGCATGACATTCTCGATCGTGACATCAGAGCCCGGTACGATCAAAGCGGCAACAATCGGGAATGCGGCGGATGACGGATCAGCCGGAACATCGATGTCCTGTGGCTTCAGTTCCGGCTGCCCGGTGAGCTTGATTACCCGCTCTCCGGCTTCATTCAAAGACACGGAAATGTCTGCGCCGAAGCCTTTCAGCATTTTTTCCGTGTGATCCCGTGTTGCAATCGGTTCAATGACCGTTGTGACGCCTGGCGCATTGAGACCGGCTAGAAGCACAGCGGATTTCACCTGAGCTGAAGGCATTGGAACGCGGTATGTAATCGGCAGAGCTTGTTCCGCACCGCGGATCGAGGCTGGGAGGCGATCGCCATCGCGGGCAATTACGTTCGTCCCCATCTCACGCAGCGGATCAAGAACACGCCCCATCGGACGTTTTGAGAGAGACGCATCGCCAACAAAGGTCGCTGCAATGTTGTGGCTTCCGAAAATGCCCATCGTCAGGCGCACGCCAGTCCCGGCATTGCCGAAATCAATAACGCCTTCTGGCTCCATAAGGCTGCCGAGACCGATCCCGTCGACGGTGTAGGAGCCGTCGTCCTGTTTTTCGATCTTGGCACCGACGGCCCGCATGGCATCGGCGGTGGCAAGGACGTCTTCAGATTCCAACAGGCCTTGAACGGTGGTGCGGCCAACGGCAAGGGCACCAAACATCAAGGACCGGTGAGAGATGGATTTGTCGCCAGGCACGCGAATGGTGCCTTTCAGCGGGCTGCCTGCCGCTGAAGTGAGCGGAACAGGTGCGGAAGTGTGTGACATTATGTTTGTCCGCAAGCTTGTTAGGTTGTCAAAAGGTGCCACGTCCTATCACGCAAGGGCGGCGGCGTCATCCATTAGCGCCAGACAACAATCCTTTATGTGTATTGATGCAGTGAGCCTGCTTGAAATTTGCCACGCATCGTGCAGAAAAGTGGAACCGAAAAGAAAAAACGGCGATTTGGCTTTGACATCGGCCCTGAGTTAGCGTTAAGGGCGGCGAACTCAAATTTCCAAATCGACCATCCAAGCTATGAAGGGTGAGCACAGTGGCAAAACCTGAACTTGGCACAAAGCGGCTGTGCCCGGGCTGCGGCGCCAAATATTACGATCTTAACCGCGATCCTATTACCTGCCCGAAATGCGGGACGATCTTCGAGGCTGTAATGACCTCTCGCGCGGCGAAAGCCGCCAAGGTTGAAGAAAAGCCGGAAGATGATGAAGACGAAGACGATGCAGCGGCTCCGGAAATCGTAACGCTGGAAGAAGCCGACGCGGAAGCCGAAGGCGGCGATGATGATGTGCCGGACATCGATGGCGATGATGTTGAACTTGATGATGACGACAGCGCCGATGATGACGTCTTTATTGATGAAGACGATGAAGACGATGAAGCTGTTCCGGGTATCCGGGTTGAAGTAGACGACGACCCTGATCGTTAAGTGACTGGCCGGGAAGTGTTTTTTGCGCTCCCGGCCTTTTCCACAAGGGCAGGCTGAAATCATTCAAATTTCCGCTTGATCTTGCCAGGAGGTGCGACTATGTTCCGCCTCCATCAGCCGGAGCGATCCCAACGTTTCCGGACATAAATGGGGCCTTAGCTCAGCTGGGAGAGCGCTTCGCTGGCAGCGAAGAGGTCAGGGGTTCGATTCCCCTAGGCTCCACCATCTTCTCTTCCATATGATACTACTTGACCCCGTTGAACGGTTGCTTCTGAAGCGAAGTGGCTTATATCGCGGCGCAAGATGATTGCGCTGTTACTATCTTCTTTTCTTGCTGCAACGTTTTTTCCGGCTCAATCGGAGTTGGGGCTCGTCTATCTGGTGACCAACTACCCGGAAGACCTGGTGGCTCTGATTGCAGTTGCCAGTGTTGGTAACACCCTTGGATCGGTTGTGAATTGGGCCATCGGTCTGGGACTGATCCGGTTTGCCCGTCCCGCAGAGCATTCCGGGAAGGCGTCGAAATGGTATGCCAAAGCGCAGCACTGGTATGAGAAGTATGGCTACTGGAGTTTGTTGATCAGTTGGGCGCCTCTTGTTGGAGACCCGGTGACGCTCGTCGCTGGTGTGTTCAGGGAGCCCCTGTGGCGATTCTTTTTGTTGGTGGCGATAGCGAAAACGGTCCGGTACATCGTGGTTGCCGCGATTGCTCTTCAGTTCATCTGATCGTCTGATGGCGATTGAAATCAAACTCTTTGTGATGTCGGTTGATTCAGTCGTTTGCCAGCAAATAAATCAGCAGTCCCTGCAACAGTAGCGTGGTTGCTCAACAGCGGGCTGTTGAGATCGCAATTGTTTCGAAGCCCCTAATTAAGGTCTTCGGCAATCTACGTATAACTCCCTATATTTGCGCAGAAAATCTGACGGCTTGAAACGGCGAGACCTCTGCGGGGAGCCGCCGCTTTCCATTACTACGCCATGAGGCGTGGTTTTTGATCAATACAACCGAAAGCTTAGGCGTCGCAAGAATTGTCGTTTCTGAGCACTTCCCTCTTGCAGCAGGTCTCAAGCCGTCGTTTAATGTTCATATGAGCGTCATATAACGTTCATATGAAAACAATACGAAACGCAGGCGTTATCCTTTTGGCGTTGAAGAAGCCGTCAGCGCCATGACAAACCAACTGCTGATCAGGGCGGCCAGCCCTGCTAGATGGGAGCAAACAATATGGCTTACCGTAAGACAGTCGCCAGCCTCGTAGCTGCTGCGGCCCTTCTGGGTACCTCTTCCGCGTCGTACGCGGCGACCGAAATCTCCTGGTGGTTTGCCCATGGCGGCCATCTCGGTGAAGTGGTCAACCAAATCGGTGAAAACTACAACGCTTCTCAGGATGCTTGTCAGATCACTCCGGTCTTCAAGGGCACTTATGAAGAGACCTTGACCTCCGGCATCGCCGCGTTCCGCGCAGGTGAGCAGCCGAACATCCTGCAGGTGTTCGATGCTGGTGCAGCAACGATCATCGGCGCTAAGGGTGCTGTCGTTCCGGCACAGGACATCCTGGAAAACGCCGGTGTTGAGTTCAACAGCGAAGACTACATCGAAGGCGTCCGTAACTTCTACGCAGACAGCGAAGGCAAGATGATCGGCATGCCGTTCAACTCGTCCACGCCGATCCTGTACGTGAACGAAGAAGCTCTCGAAAAAGCCGGTGTTGAAGCTCCGAAGACTTGGGAAGAATTCCAGGAAATCGCACCGAAGCTGAAAGAAGCTGGCTACGTGCCGCTCGCTCAGTCTCACCTGCCGTGGATCTTCACAGAGAACTTCAAGTCCCGCCATAACCTGCAGTTCGCAACGAACAACAACGGTTTTGATGGTGCTGAAGGCACTCAACTGGTGTTCGGTGAGCCGATCAAGAACCACTTCACAGCTGTCAAAGGCTGGCTCGACGATGGTCTGTTCGGTTACTACGGCACAGGCTGGGGCGACAACCAGACACCGTTCAACGAAGGCAAAGTCGCCATGTGGCTCGGTTCTTCGGGCTCCTTCGGTGGTATCCAGAAGACCGTTGAGTTCCCGTTCTCCGCGACATACCTGCCTTACTGGGATGCAGTTGAAGGCGCAGGCACCGGCACGTTCATCGGCGGCGGCGCTCTGTTCGCAATGGCCGGCAAGCCGGAAGAAGAAAACAAGTGTGTTGCTTCCTTCTTCGAGTACCTGACTTCACCGGAAGTCCAGTACATGTGGCACCGTGAAACCGGTTATGTGCCGATCACCAATGCCGCATACGACCTCGCCAAGAAAGACGGTCACTACGACCGCAACCCGGCCGCTGAAGTTGGTATTAAGCAGCTGACCCTCCCAGGTGGTGAGTGGACTAAAGGCTACCGTATGGGCTTCTACGTCCAGATCCGCGACATCATGAACCGCGAATACGGCAAGATCCTCGCCGGTGAAACGACTGTTGAAGACGCCTTCAAGAACATTGAAGCCGACGGCAACAAGCTTCTTGAGCGTTTCGCCAAGACCACCAGCAACTAAGGCTGACGAAACTATGCGGGGACGCAGAACACGCGTCCCCGTTCTTTAGGGCTGATGGCGGGTCGACAGATTTCTGGAGACCCGCTTTCTCCGTTGCGGTGACGTGATGAAAAAAGTTCAATTTCAGACTGGATGGGTTCCCTACATGCTGCTTTTACCGCAGCTGGTAATCGTAACAGTCTTCTTCCTCTGGCCGGCCGCAGAAGCCGTGCAGTCTTCCTTCTATCTGGAAGACCCCTTTGGCTTCGGCGCAACATTTGTCGGCTTCGACAATTTCGTCGATACCGTAACCTCAACGGATTATGGCCGTGTGGCGCGTTTCACGGCTGTCTTTACCTTCTTTGTAACCTTCCTCTCCCTCGGAATCGCGTTGCTTCTAGCCGTGAAGGCCGACAAGGTCTTGCGGGGAGGCTCCTCGTATAAGACGCTTCTGATGTGGGTGTACGCGGTTGCGCCTCCGGTTGCGGGTCTGATCGGCGTGATGCTGTTCGACCAGCACGTGGGACCGATCGTGGAGTTTTTTGCGCTTTTCGGTTGGGAAATGCAGATCGGGGTCGACTACTTCGACACGAGCTTCGCCATGACCGTAACAGCGGTCTGGAAACAGGTTCCGGTCAACTTCATCTTCTTCCTATCTGGCCTTCAAGGCATTTCCAAGTCGGTCCAAGAGGCTGCCAGCATTGACTGCCGGTCCAGTTTCCGCCGGTTCTGGACCGTCACGTTCCCGCTGCTCGCGCCGACCGGTTTCTTCCTGTTGATCATCAACATCACCTACGCGTTCTTCGACACGTTCGGTATCGTCGACATCATTGTGAAACAGGAGCCGGGCAACAACCCTGTAACCCTCGTCTACAAGGTCTTCCTTGATGGTTTCCGGGGCAATGACCTTGGCGGGTCGTCCGCGCAGTCGGTCATTCTGATGGTGCTGGTTTTCATACTTACCGTTGTTCAGTTCAGGCTGATCGAGCGCCGCGTTCACTACACCTGAGGGGCGAGAGATGAAAAAAGTTCAAATTCTGGATCACGTGATCCTGCTCTTGGGTGTCTTCTTCATGGTAACGCCCGTTGCGCTTGCATTCATGACCAGTACGCACGACGCAATCACCATTTACAAGGAAGGCATCCAGTTCCTTCCGGGTGACAAGTTCCTGGAGAACTACGAGACGGTTCTGTTCCGCGCCGGCGGGTTTACCAAGGAAGTCGACGGGTTTGTCATGCTGATGAACTCGATGATCCTTGGGTTCGGCTTTGCCATCGGCAAGATCATCATTTCGATGATCGCGGCCTATGCGATCGTATACTTCCGGTTTCCAATGGCAACTTTCTGCTTCTGGATCATTTTCGCGACGCTGCTGCTTCCTCTGGAAGTGCGCATCTTGCCGTCTTACGAGATCGTTCAGTCGCTGGGTCTGGTGAACACGTACACCGGCCTGATTGTTCCGTTGATCGCATCTGCGACTGGCACCTTCTTCTTCCGTCAGTTCTTCATGTCCGTCCCCGACGAGCTTTTGGAGGCGGCCCGGATCGATGGCGCAGGTCCCTGGAAGTTCTTCAAGGATATCCTTGTGCCGCTGTCACAAACAATGATCGCGGCCATCTTCATCATCATGTTCGTATATGGCTGGAACCAGTATCTCTGGCCGACCTTGATCACCACAGAGGAATCCCTGTTCACGCTGGTTCGCGGCATCAAACAGATCATGCAGGTCTGGGTTGGCGCTCAGATCCCGGCGCTGAATGAGGCGATGGCACTTGCCATCCTGGCCATCGTGCCGCCCGTTCTCATCGTGGTGATCTTCCAGAGCTGGTTCGTCAAAGGGCTCGTCGAGAGCGATAAGTGAGGTTTTAAATGTCAACGATTACTCTCGACACTGTCCGTAAGGTCTATGCGGGCAATGTGGAAGCGGTTAAGGGCGTTTCCATCGACATCGCCGATGGCGAGTTCATCGTGCTTGTCGGTCCGTCCGGCTGCGGCAAGTCTACCTTATTGCGCATGGTTGCCGGTCTTGAGGACATCACCACCGGTGAAATCAAGATCGGCGATCGGCTGGTCAACAATGTCGATCCGGCTGACCGTGACATTGCCATGGTGTTCCAGAACTATGCGCTCTATCCGCACATGTCGGTCTACAACAACCTTGCCTATGGCCTTAAGAACCGGGGTATGGACAAGGCGGAAATCGACCGCCGGGTAAAGGAAGCCGCACGGATCCTTGAGATCGGCGACTATCTGGATCGCAAGCCGCGGGCTCTGTCCGGCGGCCAGCGTCAGCGCGTGGCCATGGGCCGGGCGATCGTCCGCGAACCGGCCGCTTTCCTGTTTGACGAGCCGCTTTCCAATCTGGACGCCAAGTTGCGTGTCCAGATGCGTGTTGAAATCAAGCGTCTGCAGCGGTCGCTCGGCACCACCAGCGTCTATGTGACCCACGACCAGCTCGAAGCCATGACTTTGGCGGATCGGCTGGTGGTGTTGAACGGTGGCAACATCGAACAGATCGGAGCTCCGATCGACGTTTATGACAAGCCTGCGTCCACATTTGTGGCGAGCTTCATCGGCTCGCCCGCGATGAACCTCTTGGACGTTGCAGCAAACGGATCAGGTTTGGCCTTGAAAGCGGGTTCCGGTCTTTCGGGCGCGAACAACAAAGGCAAGGACGCCTACAAGATCGGTATCCGTCCGGAGCATCTCACCGTTGTAGAAGGTCCGCATTCCGGTGACGGCATTGGACTTGAAGTCAAAGTAAACGTGTTGGAGCCGGTTGGCGCCGAAAGCTATGTCTATGCGAGCTTCGAAGATGGCGGACCGGAAATCGTGATCCGCGTCTCCAGCCATGCGCGTCATGAACCGGGCGAGACCATGTATCTCGCGGCAGCTCCGGAAAACGTTCATTTCTTTGACGCTGAGACCGGCAAACGGATCGACTAAATCGAACCGTTTTTGAGGCAGGCGGCAATACGAGGGTCGGCCTGCCTCGAGTAAACCACCCCGAGCAATCGGGGTGGTTTTTTATTTGGCACTCCGTTGCTGTCGAGGTTCCGGTAGCACGGCACAACAAAGGAATGTCAGGTTTTCTACCCGTCCGGATTTGAGGAACTGATTGGTTCGGTCCCGGAGGTCTGCGGCGCCTGGCGCAGGTAGGTGTTGACGGCGTCAATCAGCCGAAGGGATTGCGATCCCTTACAGGCAATACCGATCGGGACGCTCTTCAAAGGGTTCTTTGCGTCGTAGTTCGGCACCGGTATGTCGTTGACCCTAAAGTAGACAAGTGTTTCAGGTATCCACCCCAAAAACACATCAAGTCTGCCAAGTGTCAGCATGTTGACCGCTGCGCGGGGTGTGTCGACCCGCCGAATATCAGTCAGGTTGGTTTCGACCCTGGTCCCCAGCGGCATTCCCTGAATAGCCCCGACATCAAGAGTTTTGAGATTGTCGATTGCGAGATCGGGAGCGTCAGGTCTTAGTGAAAAGGCGTGAAGCTCCACTTTGTCCCACACGTCCGAGAGTGTTGCGCCGGGGCAATGGCTGATCTCGGGGTCTTGATTGCAAGGACTGACGCAGCAGTCTTCACATCTGGAGAACTGGAGGATCGCGCGGGCCGGCGGCATGAAGCGGAAGTCGACTTGCAGGTTTTGCTGCCGGGCGGCGGACAAAACAATCTGATCATACCGGCCACGCGCATCCGGTTGGTGGTGTCCGTCCAGCTCGGTCGTGAAGATTGTAATGGGGTCGGCTTGCGCTACTCCGGTCACCCAAACAGCGGTGATCAAAACCGACAAAGCCAGGAACGCGGCCTTCAGGATTGAGACTGGCAAAAATTTAAAATTGGCCGACATGGTTCTGTGCTTGGCGAAAGATAGACGCCATCTCGATTGTTGACGCTGTTCAGCTGGTTCGGTGTGCGCAACCTGCTGCTCTGTTACCCAACATAAGTGAGCCAGACCGGAATTGTTATTGTGTAAATGGATGATGGTAAGGATAACAGCGCGTGCGGGCTGAAAGCTTTGAGCGATCACCATCTGGCGGCGAATGAACCAGAAAAGGGGCCTCCTGACGGTACTTGTCAGGAGCCCTGGAGTGTCGGCTGGAACAATCACAGGCAATCATGCGATGTAGGCTCCTCAGAAGAACAGGAGCTGCACTTGGAACCCTTCAAAAACAAAATCTCACCGGAGTTTGTTCAGTGTCTGGCCAGCCATCTTGACCAGACCATTGTTGGGTTTCAAAAAACGGCCTTTGAAAGGGAAATTCTGGGCCAACTGCAGCAACTTGAACTGAAGCAGAGAGCCCGGCTCATTGCGGATGTCACCACGAAGCATTTGCCTGACGCGCTCGAGAGCCGGTTTTCGATCTTGCGCTCGCTTCTTCATTCCGATCCGGAGGGCGCGGTCGATCGGGACAGCGACGAGAACGGGATCTGCGGCTGGGGCATGATGCCGCTGGGTATGATTGTTTCTGACACCGGCCTGAATGACTTTGACGCTTCGTTCGATCTCATGAAGGAAATGACCAAACGGGCGACTGCCGAATTCGATGTCCGGCCCTTTTGGCAAAAGACCAGGAAAGAGCGCTCTCCATCATGACCCCTTGGACAGAGGATCCCAACGTGCATGTCCGCCGTCTGGTCTCTGAGGGCACACGTCCTCGATTGCCCTGGGGCATGCGGCTAAATCAGTTGATTGAGGATCCAACACCGACCTTGCCGTTGCTGGAGGCCTTGAAAGACGACCCGGAAGAGTATGTGCGCCGGTCTGTCGCTAACCATCTGAACGATATCGCAAAGGATCATCCGGCATTGGTGAGCGACATCGCGGCTAACTGGCTCAAAGATGCTACGCCACAGCGGGAGAAGTTAGTTCGGCATGCCTGCCGGTCTTTGATTAAAAGTGGATATGAACCGGCCTTGCGTGCTTTTGGTCTCAACGCGCCAGAAATTCAACTCGAAGATTTGAGCATTGAAACGGTGAATGTCCGCTTCGGCAGCTCGTTGTCCTTTTCGGCTGCGTTGAAATCGACAGCAATGAGGCCTCAGGATCTGATCATTGATTACGTGCTGCACTTTCAAAAGGCCAACGGCAAACTGGCGCCGAAAGTATTCAAGTGGACGAAAGCCACATTGGACCCCGGCACCGTTCATAGGCTTTCCCGTTTTCATCCGATCCGACCGATCACGACACGGACCTACTACGGCGGTACACAGGCCGTGAGCTTGCGTATCAACGGTCAGGATTTTGGGTATCAAGAGTTCGATCTTGAAATGCCGGATGGCTGACGGTTCCAATTAGGTCCCTAGAACCAGTTCAGTTTTGGTTCTGCTGAAACACCAGCCCCTGGATTGCTGAGATCGAGATCGACATCCCCTGCAATGCCACCCACCGTGCCGTCGTCTGAGTACTGCCAGATGGCATAGGTTTTCCAGGGGGACGGAATTTCGGGCGCACTCGCCGTTGTGTAGTTTGCAACCCACAACGGATAATCGGAGAAGTCGGGACTGCCCAACCCCTGCCAAAATGCCGGGGAGACATAGATCATCGGGGTACATTTGAGTTGCGTCTTCAGGCTTTGGAGAAGCTCTTTCAAGGCATAGACATATGTGGACGCAGAGACGCCTTCCATATCCTCACAGTCTATCGCTGGCGGCAAGTCGGCAGTTGGATCGTAGCCCGCGGATCTCAGCTGCTTGATTAAGAGATCTGTTTGTTTCAAGAAGCAGTCGGTCGGAAGAAAGTAGTGGTAAGCGCCGCACTGCACCTTGTTGTTTTTACACCCGGCCCAATTCGACAAGAACATCGGATCCGGTGAGCTCTCTCCTTCACTGGCCTTGATCATGGCAAACTCAGTTCCGTCCGCAGCAACACCTGCCCAATTGACGGTCCCTTGGTAATGGGAAACGTCGATGCCCCGTCCACCTGTCGTGTCCATGCGTCACACTCCGTCTGTTGCCTACGAAGTGAGAGACGCGGCACAGGCGGTGTTGTGAGGAAAGGCTTAACTTTCCGGTGAGAGCCGTTTCAGTCTCAGCATACCGGCAATGCCAATCGCCGGTCCGATTGCCATGATCGCAAAAACTGCGGGCCAACCAATACCATTCGCAAGCATGGGCGTGACTTGGACTGTGAAGAAGGTCAACGCAAAGCCAAGTGCAGTCTGGAAGGTCATCAGGCTTCCGGCCTGTTCGGCCGGTGCAAAATCCGCGACGAGGGCTGAAAACTGGGCGGAATCGGGCAAAATGGCCGCGCCCCAGATCAAGACGCAGAAGACTGTCAGCCAGACCGGGCCGCCAAAGGTAATGGCGCTCAAAAGGGCAGCCGTACCGCTGATTGCCATCGCAAGGATCGCGATGTTGGCCTTTCCGACCTTGTCTGCAAGAACACCGGCGGCAATGCAAGCGATACCGCCCGCTGCGATCGCAAGGAAAGCGATTAAACGGGCAAGCGAAACCGCATCCTCGGCTGCCATATGCGCAGAAAAGGAAACGGTCAGCGCGATCCCAATCCAGGCCCACATCGCGTAGAGCTCCCACATGTGACCGAGATAGCCGAGGTAGGCGTACCGGATCTTGCGGTTCGTCCAGGCAGAAAACACAGCCTTGATGTCCATTTTCGGGGCTGTGCCATGAAACGGCCCAAGCGTGGTCGCAAGGCACAAAAGTCCGCCGAGTGCCGAAGCGATTGAGGCGACCGTCAGGCTCCAGCGCCAGTCGGTTCCCCCAAGGAGCGCCAAGAGATGTGGTGCCGCGGAACCGAAGGTGAGGGCGCCGACGAGGGTTCCCACCAGAAATCCGCGGTCCTTTTGACCCCAGCCAACAGCGATTTTCATACCCACGGGATAAACACCTGCTAGCAAGGCTCCTGTAGCAAATCGGGCCAAGATGGAAACAACTCCACCTGGTTCGGAGACAAGCAGGCTGGCGTTAAAAAGAGCGGCGGTAATCGCGCAGAACGCAAAAAACCGGCGGGGATCAATGCGGTCGGCAAGTCCCAAAAGGGCCGAGGCCAGCGCCCCGACAACAAAGCCGATCTGCACCGCACTTGATAGAGCGGCCTGCCGGAACTCGGAAATCGGGTATTCGCGAGTCAAATCCGGCAAGATGGCTGCAGACATGAACCAAAGGCTCATGGCTGCAATCTCGGCAATCATGAGAAGGCCGAGAGACCGCCACTTGGCGGCGACATCAATCTGCAAGGCCAAGATCTTTCTGGAGTTTTTTGGAGAGCTTACGCACTACGATTTCGTGAGCTGCCGAAATGTATGCTTTCAGATCATCGTCCGAAATACTGCTGTCGTCTTCTCGCTGAACCCACTTGGCCCGCGCAAGATACGGGGCGGGAATGACGCCGTTCTGTTGGATCAACAGGGAATAGGAAATGTCCGAACACTTGAAGCTGAATTTCTCGTGGGTGCCTTCGCCCCAGCCGGAGCAAATGGCGAAAATCTTGCCGCCAACCTTCCAGACGGACGCATTGCCCCACTGGACGACGTTCGTGGTTGCAGGCAAAGCCTTGCAATAGGCGTCAAATTCATTCCGGTTCATGAGAACTGACTGTCACTAAGAGAAAAAGCAAATGTGGAGAAAGTGATAACGCATACCGCAAAGGTGAAAAAGGGAAATCAGAACAAGCATTCGTGTTGTTGCGATGATGATAGACGACACAAAGCCGTGTCGGCACTGGTATGGGTTGAACCTTTGCCCATTTGGTTATTAATCGATTGCCGCATCGAAGGATCGGGGCTCCCAGTTTTGTTCACATCCCCGCCAACCTGTGCATGGGCGTTGGATAACATGGCAAAACCCCCCGATTTCGGCGGCATCCTTGAATCAAATTTAACATGTCTCCATATTTAATAGTGAAGGGAGCAAGATGCTCCTGTCCGGGTGCCTTACGAAAAGGGCCCGGATGCAAGGTCGCTTCGACAAGGACTTTGAGGATGTCGCGCATGTCAGCGTTTTCCAGCCCGTTTATGCTCGGGTTTGATGATATCGAGCGTGTGCTTGATCGTGTGTCTAAGGCCGCGAATGACGGCTATCCGCCCTACAACATTGAACGGTTGCCGAAAACCGACAGCCAGGGCGATGTGATTAGAATTACGTTGGCTGTGGCCGGGTTTACCCGTGATCAGCTTGATGTCTCGGTGGAAGAAAGCCAGCTCGTTATCCGTGGCCGGCAGATTGACGACAAGACACGTCAGTATCTCCATCGCGGTATCGCCGCCCGTCAGTTTCAACGGGCGTTTGTTCTCGCCGAGGGGATCGAGATACTCGGTGCGGACTTGAAAGATGGCTTGCTGTCCATCGACTTGGCACGACCGGAACCGGAACGTGTCATAAGAAAAATAGAAATCTCCAGCGGTGAATGACCCTCGCTACAAAACCAAAATGGAGAAACACTGATGCACAACACGAATTCACCCTTCTGGGCTGACGAAAACGACATCGCCGAAGTTATGACAGTGGACGAACTGAGCGAACTTGGTACCGGTGATGTGGCTTACATCAAGCCGGTGACAGCCGGAGACTTGAAAGAGATGTTCCCGGATGTTCCGCCATTAGAGGATGACATGACGCTTTATGCGCTCCTCAATGCAGATGGAACTCCGATCCTCTTGGCTGACAGCCGCGCTGCGGCACTTGCCAATGCTTTTGAGCAGGAACTCGAAATGGTCTCGTTGAACTGAGGCCTGTTGGGCGTCACGTCCTGATCAAGAAAAACCCGGGAGCTTGCTTCCGGGTTTTTCTTTTCAGTTGAGTACCTTGTCCGCATCCTTCGCCTTATGAGGCCCGTCTCCGGTAGCCGCAGGCTGGTTTGGCCGGCGCGTAAACTCTGGTTGGAGTGTCGCTTTTCCCGGAGGTTTGCGCCAGGGCTCGCTCTTATACCAGGACACCACATAGGCGACGGCGATGAGGGCCGCAAATCCAAGGAGATTGGAAAGGATCTGGGGGATCCATTCGCCCCGGCCCCAGACCATATCGCGCAGGATTGCAGCTGCTTGAGCGACGACGAGGCTAGCCATGAAGACGGCGAGGGACTGCTGTCCGACTTTTTGGACGACCCGCACAAATCCGCCCCAAAGTTTGCCATGACCCAGAAGATATTTGCCATGTTCGCCGGCCGCCGCCCAGGCAAGATAGGCAAGTGCTAGGAAATGAATGTACCGCAGCACACCGAATTCGGTCTTGATCCAGAGGGGCTTGATGAATTCACGGACTTCCCGCGCCCACACCCAGTTAAGGTGCGCTTCGCCATATACGCGGAAATACGCGAAGGGCACCGTTGCCAGTACAATCACCGTGCATAGGATCAGCAGCTTTGCATTCACTGGAGGGGCCGGTATCCAGCCGCGCATGAACGCAAATCCAGTAAAGAACAGAAGTTGCCAGGCAAATGGGTTGAAGAACCAATCCCGTTCTGACCAGGGTTCAGCAGGCAGACTCAGAAAATCAAACTGTGATGCCAGCCAAAGACTGATCGATACAGCAAATGCAGCCTTCACCGAAATCCGCGACGCCAGCATGATCACCGGGATGAGCGCCAGGATCACGATGTACATGGGCAGGATATCGAAGTAGTTCGGCACCCAAGTGAGTGTCAGAATGCCGGGCAATGCGACAGCGGTATTGTTGAACAGATGCCACAGGTTCAAGGAGACGACATAGTCCTGAGTGAGGCCGCAGCAGCTCTCCAAATAGCCGCTTTCGTGCACCATCACCAAGCCAACCGCAATCACCAGAAACTGGCCTATATGCGCCCAGTAGACTTGCCACATCCTGTGAAGAATGCGGGCAGCGCCAATCCCCAAGCCGTGGATATCGAAGATCTTGCCAAACGCGAGAGCCGAGGCCATCCCGGAGCAGAATACGAACATTTCGGTCGCATCGGAAAAGCCGAATCGCGCCGGAATCCAAAGCGTCCACCAGTTCCAGGGAACATGGGCGATATAGATGATGAACATCCCTATCCCGCGGAAAAAGTCGAGCCGTGGGTCCCGGGGGCGTTTGGTATGAGGCTGGGAAGTCACGTTTGTCACATGGCAAGTGTAAATGAAATCGTCCGCCGGATCACCGGCGAACCGTCAGTAGCTGTTCGTTGCACGCAGACTGTCGGCCTGCATCACCTTTTCTGCGCGCCGCATTTTCTGGCAAGTTTCAAGGCGTTGTTCCGCGAACCGGTCGAGCGCACCGCGTTTGCGGGACCGGTCCTTGATAAGGGTCTCTGCTTCTACAGACAATCCGGCACGCAAGGCGGCATCAATGGTTATACGCTCAAAAACATCGCGCTGGGCGTGCGAGCCGCCAATCCGGGGCATATTGCTTCTGGCCGATGTGAGCAGAGTAAACGCCGAGGCGTAATTGCCTTTTCGATACTGTTCCAGGCCGAGCCCGGCCGGCAGGCCAGCCTCAGATGACACATTCCCGATGTCGGTCTCCTGGTCTGCGCGCTGCTTCAGTCCGGCGATGAGCCGGTCGGCACCCATGCGGCGGCCTCCGTTCAACAGAGCCATGAGGTAGTGCAAGTCTGCAAACACGTTACAGCCATCTTCGGCGCGTTTGTCGGAAATCAGCGCAAGCTCATCCCAACGGCTGCCGATGTCGATCCCCTCCAGCTCAAGGCGCACCAGAAGCGAAGCGGCGTTCGAAATGTCGCGATAGTCGTCTGTTTTGTCTTTCCGAATGTCGCGGTCATACAGCATCAAGGCTTTATCGGCCTGACCCTGATCGAGATACATGAGCGCCAGATGCCACCAAACGTGATAGCCGAAGTTGTTGCAATGCGCCCAGCCGTCCGGATGGTTTTCAAGCCAGCCGGCGCCCTCTTCGGTGCGGCCTGTCATGTCATGAACATGCGCGACAGCGTGAAGTCCCCATGCATCGTCGCGGGCGTGTTCGAGACCGAGCCGGCCGGCAGCTTCAGCGAGCCGGTATTCGCCCGTTTCTTCAAGCGAAAAGGCGCGGCATCCAAGAACGTAGCCATAGGCCGGATTTTGCGGGTCATAGGCATCAAAAACGCCGTCGATTGAGGACCGCATCCCCGTGGCATCGCCGAGCACAAACCGGATTGCATGCACGAGTTTCAAGAGCAGCGCATCGCGCGGCGCCTTCGAAAGGGCGGCGTCCAGGAGATCTGCGGACCGGCTCGGGAATCCGTTGAGCCAGGCAGCCAACGCTTCAATCACCGCGGTTTCACGCTCGGTCACGGAACTATCTGCAGCAGACGATCGGGCAATCGATAGGCATTCCCGCGCAGTCTCAACCAATTCCTTACGGCCGAGCAGGAGACAAAATAGTCCGCGTGTCGCATGGCCGAGAGCAAAATTGGGCTCTTCGGTCAAGCATGTTTCCAAATGGGCGGGCGTTGTCTTGCCATGGGCCAGAAACGCCAGAACCGTCTTGTCCCATGCTTCTGCGGCTGCAGGGCTGGTCAAGGTGAGATCGTATCCAAATTGATCGCTAAGACGCATGCTGAGCCTTTGTTGCTGTCCCATTGGCCGCACTGATGTTTGCAAGAAAACGTGGCAGCACTGCGCCTCAACGGGAATGAACGCTATTGAACCCAAGATCCGCAGCTGCGCCATGAACTGCAAAACACAAAATGGTGTTGGCGGCGTGTTACCACGGCGGGGCTTTTCTTGCGCGGTTTTGGGAGATACTGAGTGTGTGCTTGATTTTGAACAGTTGCCCTGAAATTTGAAGAGATAGCGACCATGGCGGTGTTACTGAAAAGTCCTCAAACCGCGATTGCGGCCATTGCTTTCGGCATCATCGGGCTGATCTCGATCGGCGCATATGCAGCGGCTGGTCCTCGCCAGGGCATGGCTGTCCTGATTGGCGGGCTTGCCGGCATTTCGCTCTATCATGCGAGCTTCGGGTTTACCGCCGCTTGGCGGCGCATTGTGACGGAGAAACGGGGCGGCGGTTTGCGGACGCAGTTCGTCCTCATCCTGCTGACAAGCGCCGTTTCCTTTCCGTTGATCGCATGGGGCGATACCCTTGGATGGCCGGCGGGCGGTTTCGTCTTTCCGTTTGGCGTCGCTGCCGCCATCGGAGCTTTCATGTTTGGCGCAGGTATGCAGCTTGGTGGCGGCTGCGGGTCGGGGACACTCTTCACTGCGGGCGGTGGATCGACGCGCATGATGATTACGTTGGCCGCCTTTATTCTCGGGTCCGTGTTTGCGACCGCGCATCTCCATTTGTGGGGGCAATTGCCAAAGCTTCAGCCGGTTTCGCTGATCCGCGAGTTTGGTCCGCAAGGGGCGTTTTTGCTGACCGCTTTGGTGCTCGGGTTTATTGCGCTCTTGACCGTCTGGCTGGAACGCCGCGCGCATGGGGATATCGCGCCGGCCCGTAAAACCGAATCCGTTCTGCAAGGCCCATGGTCACCGATGTTCGGTGCGGTGATGCTGGCGGTTGTCGGCATTGCGACCTTTATTGTGGTTGGCCGGCCATGGGGCATCACGTCGGCCTTTGCCCTTTGGGGCGCGAAGGCATTTCAATTCATCGGGATCCCTGTGGAGACCTGGCCGTATTGGACCTGGCAGAAAGGCGCGCTTGAAAACAGTGTCCTGAGAGACACGACATCGGTCATGAATTTCGGGATCATTTTCGGGGCGATGGCCGCGGCCGCCTTGGCTGGAAAATATGCGCCGCTCTGGAAGCTTACCCGCCGCGACGTCTTGACGGCGATCGCCGGTGGTTTGTTGATGGGATATGGGGCAAGGCTCGCCTATGGCTGTAACATTGGAGCCTATCTTGGCGGGCTGGTGTCCGGCTCCCTGCACGGGTGGCTGTGGCTGCTGTTCGGTTTTATGGGGTCGATGGTCGGCGTCCGATTGCGCCTGAAACTCGGCATGGGCTGATTGGAGCACCACGTAACTCACACCCGATTGTGAGACGTGCGTGAAAGAGCCACTCGCTATTGTTCGATCTACTCGATGTTTTCCAGTGGAGGATCATTCCTTGCGTTTTATGTTTCCTATCTTGCTGACGGTATTCCTAGGGCTCGGTCCCGTTCAAGCTGACAGTATTGCGCCTAGTGAGGGATGGCAGGTCCGACCAACATCCCAGTCCTACCAAGAGCTGGTCGACGACCTTAAAGCGGCAGTTAAAGAGGCCGGTATGCTGCTTGTCACGCAGGCAAGCGCCTCGGCCGGAGCCAAGGGTAGGGGGCTGACAATCCCGGGCAATCGAGTCTTGGGTGTTTATCGGAACGATTATGCGATCCGCATGTTGGAGGCGTCTGTCGCTGCCGGAATTGAGGCCCCCATCCGGTTCTATGTTACCGAGAATGCGGACAAGACTGCGACCCTGTCATGGAAAAAACCGAGTTTCGTCTTCGCGCCGTATATGAATGAAGGCGGCGAAAAACTCGCTGGCTTGGCAGCGGAGCTCGATGGCGTCTTCCAAAGCATTGCTGATGCGGCTGTTGCAGCTCAGTAACGGTCTGTGGAATTGCGTGTTTAGAAGGCAGGCATGACCAGTTTTTGTGCTTGTCACGCCGCTGATTCTCAAGAACAATCTTCCTGTCTTCAACGTGAGAAAGGAGGTGTGCCCATGTCTAGTGAGTATCGGAATTTGGCCCTTGTAGCTGGGCGAAATGGAACGGTGGTGGAGCAGCCTCTGGTATCGAACGGTTTCGCCGGGATGTAATCCGGAACAAAGGTCAAACGATCTCATGGGAGGGCCGCACAGCGGCCCTCTTTTGATTCTGACTGCCTAAATCAGGCCAACCGCTTTGCGCACATCTTCGTCGCGCAAGGAGCAGTCAATACCGCGGTACGTATCTCCCGCCGGGGTGCAGAGCCAGCAGATCGTTTCGCCAACCCATTCGGCTGGAATATGAACGGATGGATCAAGCTGGCTGACCGGGTTGATCCCTGATGCTTTGATATCGACCTGCATTTGTGTGGCAACGGTCCCTGGGCTCAGGCCCACCACTCGGATACCCTTTTCGCCAAATTCCTTGTCGCTGCATCGGGTCAGGGAAAGTGCGGCCGCCTTGGACGAGCAGTACTGGCTCCAGCCCTCCAATGCGCTGACAGCGGCGCCGGAGCTGATATTGACAATTGTGCCGGATCCTTTTGCGAGCATATGCGGCGCAACAGCGCGAATGCCGTGGTAGACGCCTTTCACATTGATGTCGATCACCTGACCCCAGGCCTCCGGGTCGGAGCTTTCGATACGGCTGATCGGCTCAATAACACCAGCATTGTTCACCAGAATGTCGATCCCACCGTACGTGTCGATCGCGGTTTGAACGGCTTTTTCGACGTCAGCGTAGTCCGCAACGTCGCAAGTGACAGCTAAAGCCTCACCACCATCGGAGCGGATGTCACCCGCGATCTTTGTGATGTTGCCGCTGGACCGCGCCGCGAGAACAACCTTGGCGCCGTATTTCGCAAGGCTGCGGGCACCAGCTTCACCAATCCCGCGGCTCGCACCGGTTACAAGGGCAACTTTACCTTTCAGATCGAACATTCATGAACCTCAGTTTTGTGTCGCCGCAAAGGGCAGGTTTTTGTTGAAGGTGACCCTAATGCGCGGCGGGCGCGGAATAAACCATCTCGCGTCATGGATGCCGTGCAAAATCTTCATCAATTGGGAAAATCCTGTGTTAAGTCACCCGCTCAATTGACATTTCATCTGCGCTCTTGTCGGGTGAATGTGTGGTTTTGGAATAGGTTGGCAGGTTGAGGGAATGGCAGAAAAATCGGATCTGCAATCGCGTTTACGGCAACTCTATTTTGGCCATTCCAACAGCGCGCGGATTTTCCGCTATGTCCTTTTGGCTTTCGATATCATCACGATTGCGTATTTCATCGTGTCCGCGATTGTTGACCCGGACCGACACCACCATGAAGTGGATTACGCTATCGCGGTGGTCCTCGCATTGGACTTCATGGCACGCCTGATTGCAGCAGGTTCCCGCTGGCGATACCTGGCAAGTTTTACCTCCTTGGCGGATATTGTGGTGGTGATCTCGCTGATCATTCCGGCGTTTTTTGAGAATTTCGCCTTTTTGAGAGTCATCCGCATGTTGCGCTTGCTGCGGTCCTATCACCTCTTGAAGGAGCTGCGCGACACGTCGAAATGGTTCCGCCGCAATGAAGAAATCCTCCAGTCGACAGTCAATCTCTTTGTTTTCATCTTTGTCATCACAGCGATCGTTTTTGTGCTGGAGCATGATCGGAACGAGAACATCAACAACTATCTGGATGCGCTCTACTTCACCGTCACAACGCTGACGACGACCGGGTTCGGCGACATCACCATGACCGATACGGTCGGACGCTTGCTGACGGTCCTGATCATGATTTTTGGTGTCGCTTTGTTTCTGCGGCTGGTCCAAACCATTTTCCGTCCTTCGAAGGTCAATCTGCCATGTCCCGATTGCGGGTTGAGCCGCCATGATCCGGATGCTGTGCACTGCAAGCATTGTGGACGCATGCTGAACATTCCGACAGAAGGGACGTGGGACTAGAACGCCAGCCCTGGACCGCCCGCAATCGCGTGCTTGTGATCCGTCAGGTGCTGGAAATCTGCGGGCGTTGGGTCACTCTCCTGTTGGCAATAACCAACACCGCCGGGAGCGCACGCATGACGCAGAAACGAAAATGGGTCCTGGGCCTTGCAGTCGCCGCAGCGATGGGCCCGTCTTCTTTTGCCTCAGAGACGAGCTGCGGGGCGCAGATACCGTGCTCGGTCGCCGAGGGCACGTATTACATCCATGTGCCGGGAGAGCGCGACCCGTCAAAACCGCTCGGTGCGATCCTTTATCTCCACGGGCATCGCGGCAAAGCAGTCAATGCGTTGAAAAACGAAAGCTTCAAGCGCATGGCGGATGACTTGGGCGTTGCATTCGTCGCTGTTCAAGGCGTGAACGGAACCTGGTCCTTTCCGACTGCACCGCGAAATCTCAGGGATGAGCCAGTTTTTTTCGACAGCGTCCTGGAAGATCTATCGGAGCGTTTTGGTGTCGATCGGGGTCGCACCATGCTCACCGGCTTTTCCTCCGGCGGTTTCATGACCTGGTATTTGGCCTGCGAACAATCGGACAGGTTTTCAGGCTATGCGCCGATTGCTGGCGCCTTTTGGGAGCCGCTTCCGAAAGACTGCCCAACAGATCCCCCGTACCTGTTTCATGTCCATGGCACCACCGACACTGTTGTTCCGCTGGAAGGGCGTTGGCTCGGCGGCGGGCAATGGAAACAGGGGGATGTTTTTGAAAGCTTCGATATCTGGCGCAAACAGACTGGCCTATCCGAGACTGCACCGGAGACCCTGATAGACGGGGCCTTGTCTTGCGAAAGATGGAAACCAGTCACTGGACTGCTGGAGTTGTGTCTTCATGATGGCGGCCACAGTGTGCGTGCGGAGTGGATCGAGCGTGCCTGGTCGCTCTTGTCAAACATGCGCGGATGGGAAAGCTGAGATGAGCTTATCGCATCACTTGGCGGTGACGGGAAATTGAGACAAAGCGATCTGATGACAAGACCACCGGAGTTGACGGCGGCCTGCCTCTCATGCCCTTTTCGCGAAAGTATCAGCAACAGGGTGATCCGTGCAGCACACCGTTCCATCGAAGGGAGCACTTTCAGGGCTCCTTGTCCTTGATCTTTCCCGCATTCTAGCAGGACCGACCTGCACCCAAATCCTTGGTGATCTTGGGGCTGAAGTTATCAAAATCGAACGGCCGGGCCGGGGCGACGATACCCGTGGATGGGGCCCCCCGTTCCTGAAGAATGTGGATGGCGAAGAAACCTCTGAGAGCGCCTACTATCTCTCTTCCAACCGCAACAAGGAGTCGGTGGCCGTAGATCTGGCAAGCGAGGAAGGTCAGGATCTAATCCGGAAGCTGGCTGCAAAGGCCGATATTCTGGTCGAGAATTTTAAGGTCGGCGATCTCAAGCGGCGCGGGCTCGACTACGAGACCCTGAAGGCGACCAACCCAAAACTGATCTACTGTTCGATATCCGGGTTCGGCCAGACCGGACCTTATTCACATCGTGCCGGTTATGATTTTCTGATCCAGGGCATGGGCGGGATTATGTCGCTCACCGGCTTTGACGATGAGGAGGGTGGAACGCAAACCAAGTGCGGGGTCGGGATCGCGGATGTTATGTGCGGCATGTATGCGACCGTATCGATCCTCGCCGCAGTTCATCATCGGCATCAGACCGGCGAGGGGCAATACATCGATATCTCGCTGTTGGATGCTCAGGTCTCCTGGCTCATCAATCAGGGTGTTGCGCATCTGGTCTCCGGTGAAGTCCCTGGGCGGCTCGGCAACGGGCACCCCACCATTGTGCCCTATGAGACGTTTCCGGGTGCCGATGGCCCGTTCATTCTCGCGGTTGGAAACGACAGTCAGTTTCAAAAGTTTTGTGACGTTGCTGGTGCACCGGACCTGGCCACAGATCCGCTCTTTTCAAAAAACGCAGACCGGGTTCGAAACCGGAAGACACTGGTGCCAAAAATCCGACGTCTAACCATCGAACGCGAGGCTGCAGATTGGATACGGGATCTTGAAGCGGCTGGTGTCCCCTGCGGCCCGGTGAACGATCTGGGGCAGGTCTTTACAGATCCTCAGGTTCTGGCGCGGGAGATGATGATTACCTTGCCGCACCCGGTCAGCGGATCTGTGGACTTGATTGGGTCTCCGATCAAAATGGAGAAGACGCCGGTTGATTATCGCAAAGCACCACCGATGCTCGGGGTGGATACGCAAGATGTCTTGCAAAGGCATTTGGAATTGAGTGACAGCGAGATCGCAGAGCTGGTAGAGCGCGGCATCCTTGATCTTGGCAAAGCCACACCGGCAAAAGGAAACTAAGTAACCATGACCACCGGCGCTGATATTATTGCACAGAAGCTTCACGGCGCAGGTTGCCGTCATGCCTTCGGAATTCCTGGAGGCGAGGTGCTGGCACTGATGCAGGCGCTTGATGAAGCAGGTCTGAAGTTCGTGTTGGTGAAGCACGAAAATGCCGGTGGGTTCATGGCCGAAGGCGGTTGGCATGCCGACGGCGCACCAGGAGTGCTCCTCGCCACACTTGGGCCGGGCGCAGCCAATGCCATCAATGTCGTCGCCAATGCCTGGCAGGATCGTGTGCCGCTCATCTTTCTGACAGGCTGCGTCGATCAAGCCGAGGCTGAAAGCTATACGCACCAGGTCTTTGATCATCAGCAGTTGCTGCGCCCAATCGTGAAGGCCAGCTTTTCCGCACGCCTCGGAGCGCTTGATGTGATGATGGAGAAGGCTTTGGCCATCGCGCTCGACGGTCAGCCCGGTCCTGTTCACATCGACGTCCCGATCAAGGTCGCCGAAACAGTAACTTCGGAAGCTTGGTCTTCAAAGTTCCGCTCAAGCCTCGCCGCCTCCGCACCTGCGTCCGGTTCCGATTTGGACACCGCACTTGAGTTGTTTGCAAAGGCGGAGCGGCCCATCGCCATTGCCGGGGTGGATGCCGTGAATGAGGGCGCTTCGCAAGCCATCACTGAGTTTTGCCGCACCTATAAAATCCCGCTCGTAACAAGCTACAAGGGCAAGGGGCTTCTCCATGAGAATGACTTGCTCGCGCTGGGCGGCGCGGGCCTGTCGCCAAAGGCCGACGGCCACCTTCTGCCGCTGATCAATCAAAGCGATTGCATTTTGTCGCTTGGCTATGACCCAATTGAAATGCGCATCAATTGGCGAAATCCCTGGCCGTCCGACGCGCCGGTGATTGACGTTACGCCGGTTTTGAGAACCCACGGCATGCACGACGCTGCAGCAACGCTGCGCAGCGCTGTCGAACCTGCGCTAAACCTTCTGGCTGAAGCACGTGACACAACCGCTTCTTCCTGGTCAGGCGGTGAGCCGGTCGCAGTCCGCAAGGATCTTGCAGAGGCCTTCGCGCCGGAACAAACAGGCTGGGGCCCAGGCACAGCGTTCCACGTGCTGCGTGATGTGATGCCTGAGAATACCGTTGCGACGGCCGACAGTGGCGCACACCGTATTTTGGTCAGCCAGATCTGGCGCTGCTCTGGTCCAAGGCAGATGCTCCAGTCGTCCGCCTTGTGCACCATGGGCTGTGCCGTTCCCCTGGCGATGGGCCATCGATTGGTGGACCAGACGGCACCGGTGATCGCGTTTGTCGGCGATGCCGGGCTTGAGATGTGCCTTGGTGAACTCTCTACGCTTCGGGACCTGAAAATCCCGGTCATCATCTGTGTTCTGGTGGACACCAGCCTTGCGCTCATCGAACTCAAGCAGCGCAACAGCCAGCGGCCGAATGTCGGCGTCGATTTTGGCGAAACCGACTTTCCGGGTATCGCGGCGGCCTACGGAGGCTATGGCGTTTGGATCGAGAGTGCGGAAGTTTTGCGTCAGGAAGCTGGCGCAGCCCTGGATCGGGATGGCTTCACACTGCTTGCGTGCCGCATCGCGCAACGATCTTATGACGGTGCTTTTTAGGCCCGCAACCTAACTTTTTGGACAATGAAGGGATACTGGACCTTCCAAGGCAGGGTGACTATGCTGCACCTGCGAAAAGAATAAAGTCCCGACAAGGGACTGGGAGGAGAGCCAATGAGGATCTGCCGGACCAAGGCGGATATGCGTGCCCTCGTGCGCGACTGGAGACAGAGCGGAGAAACCACCGCTGTTGTTCCAACAATGGGATATCTGCACGACGGTCATTTGTCGCTTGTTCGCAAGGCGAAAACTGTGGCGGACCGTGTTGTCACAACCATTTTCGTCAATCCGACCCAATTCGGTCCGAACGAGGATCTGGCGAGTTACCCGCGGGACGAAGAACGGGATCTGGCGCTCTTGCGCGCTGAAGCCGTGGACGCTGTGTTTATGCCGAGCGTCGATGAAATGTACGGCGCTGGTGGTGACACTTATGTCGAAGTGCCTGGTCTGTCGGCCATCTTGCAGGGTTCATTGAGGCCCGGACACTTTCGCGGTGTCTCAACGGTCGTCTCCAAGCTCTTCAATATCGTCACGCCGGATATCGCCGTCTTCGGTGAAAAGGACTACCAGCAGCTGACCCTGATCAAGCAAATGGTGCGGGATCTCGATGCGCCCCTAGAGGTACTTGGTCATCCAACGGTGCGGGAAGCCGATGGCCTCGCCATGTCTTCTCGAAATGTTCGGCTGACGGAAGATCAACGTACGGAGGCGGTGGCGCTGAGCCGGTCCCTGGATAAGGCCGAGCAACTTGCAAAGACTACACCGTTGATTGATGACCTGGAAGCGGTCGTCCGTGGCGTCCTGTCGGACGCGCCATCCGGACAGATTGAAAGCATCGACATTCGCGATGCCGAAACCCTTGCCGAGCTGAGCGGCACGTTTAACAAGCCTGCTGTCATTCTACTTGCCGTCCGCTTCGGGTCCGTCCTTCTGATCGATCAACGCGTTGTCAGACCCGCTGCGTAAATCCAGCCGTTAGTTATAACTCCTAAGGAGCTCAGACCATGAGCGCTCAAAAACAAATCCGCCGCATCACCGCACCGCAGATCGCCAAGCGCAAAGGGGTGGAGCCGATCGTCTCTCTGACCTCCTACCACGCACATACGGCGGCGATTGTCGACAAATACGCAGACTTCATTCTTGTCGGCGACAGTCTCGGCATGGTCATGCACGGGATGGAGTCCACCGTTGGTGTTTCGCTTGACCTGATGATCATGCATGGCAAGGCAGTCGTACGCGGCACACAGCGCGCGCTGGTCGTTGTCGATATGCCCTTCGGCACCTACGAGGAAAGCCCGGCCGAGGCGTTTCGCAATGCGGCTCGAGTGATGAAAGAAACCCAGTGCGGTGCCGTCAAGCTGGAGGGCGGGAGGCGCATGGCCGAAACGATCCGCTTCCTGACCGAGCGCGGCATCCCGGTCATGGCGCATATCGGGTTGACGCCTCAATCGGTGAACGTCATGGGCGGCTTCAAGACACAAGGGCGCGAAGAAGAAACCTGGTCGATCCATGAAGAAGACGCCAGAGTGGTGGCCGAGGCCGGTGCCTTTGCGCTCGTCCTGGAAGGCATGGTCGAACCGCTCGCAGCTAAGATCACAAAGCAGATCCCGATACCAACCATCGGCATTGGTGCCTCGGCCGAATGCGACGGACAGATCCTGGTTCTTGAAGACATGCTGGGTCTCAATCCCGCGCCGCCGAAATTCGTCAAGGTCTATGGCAATCTGGGTGACCAGATCGAAGCGGCTGTAAAATCCTATGCCGATGAGGTGAAAGACCGCAGCTTCCCGACCGAAGAGCAAGTATATCGATAAGTCGGGGTGAGATATCCGCTCAGCGGCGGGTTTGTTTATCGATTTTCTCGTGCCATGAAAGCGATTTTCATTACTGGTTCTGTAGATCACGCGCGATAAGGCTGTAATTTCTTGTTTTTAGTGCTAAATTCATCGTGAATAATCCCGATGAACGGAAAATAATGAATACAAAGCGGCTTGCGGGACGTGTGAAAACTTCGGTTGCAAAATAATAACTATTGAAAATTGAGCCATTTGCGAAAACTCTAGGTAAGCAGATTTATGCTGGCTGGAGAAAGCAAATGGCAGACGCGACACAAAACGCCGCCGACATAGCGGCCCTGGATGCAAGGGTTGCGAGTGTGGAGGCGTTGGTGAACACGCCCGCGATCGAAGAAGCTGATACGGGCACGCACTACCAGACGAGCTACACATATTTTTATGTCCCGGCAGCCAAAGGGTCGACCGCCACATCAGCGGACGATTCTGGGCTTGGCGCCTTTTTGCGTTTAGGTGGCTATTCCGACGTTGAAACAGCTTCGATCACCAGCCAGACCGCGACATCATATTTTCCGGAAGGATATCTTTCAGACAGAGGTGACGCAGCTGGCAGCAACGCTGAAACAGCGCAACACGCCGCCGGTCCTGCGCCTTCGACGAGCAACGGTATTCTGCTGGCTTGTGACGGGCGCATTCTCGTCAAAGCTGGCGAGGAAATGTACCTGGAAAGCAAGAAGTACAGGCACAAGGCATCGGGCACATACGATATCAAGGCGACGGGCAAGCTGACGGCCGACAGCGACGATCAGATCGAGATTAAGTCCGGGCGGAACAAAAATGTGAGCGTGTCGGCAGGTAATGGGACGGGCGATTTCGATCTGAACGTCAAAGAATCCACCACGAAGATCAATGGCAATGATTTCAAGAAAACGACCGGCACCACCCGCGCGGTCCATCATGGCGCCACGGAAACTTATTTCCTGGGCGGGAAGCTTGATGTGACCCTTGCTGGGACCTTCACCTTGAACACCGGCGTTCATATGCTGATCACCGCAGGCCTGTTCGGTGCCATAAACATCAGTGCAAGTCTCTCCATGTCCGTCTTCAATCTCGGGGTTGTGGGGATCGATGTGGAATTCAAAAACACGCACATTAACATGTGTACCGGAGAGGTCATGGTGCGCGGTGTTTCCACCGAGAGTACGGCCGCAGAAAGCCGGTTGGCCGCGATCGAAAACAACATTTCAACGCTCTCGACCGGGACTGCGGCCCTGTCAACCAAAGCTGCTTCGATTGAGGCAAATCAGAAAGCGATACAGGCTGATGTCGGGAACTTGAAAGCTGATGTCCGGAATGTCCTGTTTGTTTGAATGTTGAACTCTGGCGAATAAACGCCCGATTTCCGGCTGCACTGCTCTAAGCTTCGTCTTATGGTGCCGGAATGCTGAAGATTAGTCCTAATTTCGATACACTGTACGAGGCGCTCTTGAACCGGGATCCGTCCTATGACGGGCGGGCGTTTGTTTGCGTTGCCTCGACAGGGATCTTCTGCCGGTTGACCTGTCCGGCCCGCAAACCCAAGCGGGAAAACTGCACATTTCATGTTACCGTTGCAGAATGCATCGATGCCGGTTTCCGGCCCTGTAAGCGGTGCAAGCCGACGACACCGGAGGCGAGCGCCGATCCAGTCATAAAGGCATTGATAACCGAACTTGAAAGACGGCCGGTCTATCGCTGGGGCGAACCGGATTTGCGCCGGATGGGGCTGGACCCGTCGACTGTGCGCCGAACCTTCAAAAGGCACTTTGGCATGACCTTCCTGGAAATGGCACGTCAGCGGCGGCTGCAGGAAGGGTTTTCGGCCTTGGCGGACGGCGGCAAGGTGATTGAGGCGCAGGTCTCGGCCGGATTTGACTCTGCCAGCGCGTTCCGGGACGCGTTTGCAAAGATCTTGGGTCAGGCGCCCGGTATGTTTTCGACTGATCCTCTACTGAAAACTGACTGGGTATCGACGCCGCTCGGGCCCATGATCGCGATTGCGGATCACTCCCAGCTGCATCTCTTGGAGTTTTTGGACCGAAAGGCCTTGCCATCGGAAGTCAAGAAACTGCAGCGCAATGCCAACGGCAGTCTTGGATTTGGCCGGACGAAAATCATCGACCAGATCCAGGATGAGTTGACGGGTTTCTTTGAGGGCAGGAAAGCAGTGTTCGAAACCCCCTTGGCGCTGCACGGCACGCCCTTCACCCGGGATGTCTGGCGCGAACTTTTGAAAATCCCGGCAGGTGGTGTTCGCAGCTATTCGGATGTGGCAAAGGCCCTTGGTCGGCCGGACGCGGTGCGGGCCGTTGCGCGCGCAAACGGCGCCAATCAGATCGCCGTCGTTGTTCCCTGCCATAGGGTCATGGGCGCTGACGGATCCCTCACGGGCTATGGCGGAGGCCTCTGGCGCAAACAAAAACTGGTCGAGCTGGAACGCAGCTATCAGGCTGCGGATTCATAAGGAGCCACAAGAAATCCTAATATGATCAAGGTGATCCCGTCACTGGGCCTGCAAAAGTGTTATACATGTCGTTTTGCGTCTCGAATATTTACAATCAACCAATGGTGATGTATTATCAATTTATAACTCAAGGTATAAATCAGTTCATTTGCGAAAATACAAATAAAAATCCATTTTCTTTTTATTATAAATCCAGTCCTCCTTCTAAGATCTTCTTATTATCTTCGCGCTTATCTCAATGACGCAAGGTGATGCAGTGATTGTGCCGATGGTTGATGGGCGCACATTGCCGGATCGCAGCAATCAAAAAAGCAGAGGGCGCTATGAGCAACGGCAAAGGTATCGGTCAGGGCAAAGGCAAAAACAGCGGCAGTGATCTCGAGCTGGAAACTGATGAAGAGTTCGTGCTCGAAGACGGCGAAGGTCTGGACGACGGGGGCTCGGACGGGAACGATGATGTGCCGACTTGGATTCCGCCTGGCCTGCGTGATGGGCTCCCTGCGCACCTTGGGGGCAGCCTGCCGCCTGGATGGGGTGGCGCCGTGCCAGGGTTGTTGAACACCAAATCTAACCGGCCGTCAGAAGATGATGATGGCGGCGATGATGAAGATGACGGTGGTGATGCACCTGGTACCGCAAGCCTATTGTTGCTGGAAGACGGTACGCTCTTCGATGAGTCTTACTATCTAGAGCAGAATCCGGATGTTGCGGCAGCCGGTGTATCGGCGCTGGATCATTACTTGAACTTCGGAGCTGATGAGGGACGCCTACCGTCTGCGGAGGGAACCACAGCCGACGACGAGGGGGTAATTGAGCTCGAAGACGGAACCTTGTTCGACGAGGCTTATTACCTTGCGCAAAACCCTGATGTTGCAGCGGCAGGTGTCTCTGCCGTCGATCACTATTTGGCGTTTGGGGCCGACGAGGGGCGTGCCCCAAGCCCAATTGACACGCCGTTAGAGGGCGATGACACCGACAACGAGTTGATCGGGGATGTCGCAAACAATTTGCTCAACGGTGGCGCCGGCTCCGACACGATCGACGGCGGTGATGGCATCGACCTGCTCAATGGCGGCGCCGACGATGACGTGTTGACCGGCGGCGCGGGCTCGGACGTTTTTGTTCTGGACGTCGGTGGCGGGAACGATCTCATCACCGACTTCAACGTGGCAGAAGATGTTCTGTTCTTGGATGACGCTTCTGGTATTACCAGCTTTGAGGAACTCCTGGCGGCCGCAACCATCAACGAATCTGGCGATGTTGTGCTGTCGGTAGGCGAAGATAGCGTTACACTTCAAGGCATTTCATCGACAGATGATCTTACCTCTGACGCGTTTGCATTTTTCTAGGTGCGGGGACGGCGGATATAAAAGTGATCGTGGGCCCGGCACGCGGCAGTGTTCGGGCTTACAGCTGTTTGGAAACTGTGTGCGTGTAAGCTCCGAAACTCCGCGTGCCCCAAAGTTCATCAGCGCGGACGAGTTTGGCTTGATGGTTGGTGCATAAACCGGCCGGCCTGAAGACTAATACAAAACTCCTGCACACGCTGGTGCCAGCGTCTTTAGTGAAGGCAACATAGAAAATGGCGGAGAGAGAGGGATTCGAACCCTCGGAACGCTTGCGCGCTCAACGGTTTTCGAGACCGCCCCGTTCGACCACTCCGGCACCTCTCCGCTGGACTTGAACGTTTACTCGGGGCTCAAGTGGCGCGGAACATAATCAAGCCGTTCTTTATGCGCAAGGGGCAGTTTGAACAGGTCCGTTTTTTTCCCAAAACGGACCTGAATGCGCTTCGACTGGAGGGGTGTATGTGGGTGGAACCGGCAGCTTGCAAAGATGCTGACGCAAGCCTTCCATCAATAAACGCTATTAGGCGTTGACTCCGAGGCATTGCTGAGTATATTCCGCCGAGCTCGAGAAAGTCCGTTTTTCGGGCTTTCTTTGTCGTTCAAGGCCTGCAGGGCTTTTCTGCTGACCAAGCAACCCCCGCACCAAAGACCTTGTTCCTGTCAGCCTAATGGTCTGACCGGGCAGGCGCCTAGGTTCGATATTAAAGACAGCCGCAGCAATACCGCTGAGGCATGTTCAAAAATGAAAAGAAGGACGTGCGAGACATGTTCGCAGTGATCAAAACTGGTGGCAAACAGTATAAAGTTGCCGCTGACGACCTGCTCCGGGTCGAAAAACTCGATGCCGAAGCTGGCAGCACCGTAACTTTCGACGAAGTGCTGATGGTTGGCAACGACACAGACACCACAGTTGGCGCTCCGACCGTAGACGGTGCCAGCGTTGTTGCAGAAGTGGTCGATCAGGGCCGCAACCGCAAAGTTATCATCTTCAAAAAGCGCCGGCGTCAGAATTCCCGCCGCCGCAACGGCCATCGTCAGGCGTTCACCCTCGTTAAGGTGACCGACATCCTGACCGGTGGTGCAAAACCGGCCAAGAAGGCAGCGCCGAAAGCGGCTGCGCCGAAGGCTGAAGCCAAGGAAGACGCTCCGGCTGCAGACGCTGGCGCAGACGACCTGAAGAAACTGGACGGCGCTGGCCCGGCTGCTGTGAAAAAGCTGAACGAAGCTGGCATCACCACCTTCGCTCAGATCGCAGCCATGAGCGCCGACGACATCGCTCGCGTTGAAGAAGAGACCGGCCTGAAGGGCAAGTTCGAACGCGGTAACTGGGTTGAGCAGGCGAAAGAACTGGCTGGCAACTGAGCTGCTGTTTCTTAAGACCTGACATTTAAGTATTCGAAGAACGAGGAGTTCTAACGATGGCACATAAAAAGGCAGGCGGTTCATCCCGCAACGGCCGCGACTCAGCTGGCCGCCGTCTCGGCATCAAAAAGTATGGTGGCGAAGCCGTAATCCCGGGCAACATCATTGCTCGTCAACGTGGCACAACCTGGCATCCTGGCACCGGCGTAGGCATGGGCAAGGACCACACCATTTTTGCGACCGTTGAAGGCAAAGTTGAGTTTCAGGCGAAAGCCAACAAACGAACTTTCATCAATGTGGTCCCAGTGGCGGAAGCTGCGGAGTAAAGCCGACGTGACGTTTCGAAGCGCCGGTGTCCCATCCAGACCCCGGCAATTCGAGACAGGTCAGCATCCAAGACCAGTCAAAGATCCAAGGGGAAGATGGGGCACCATCTTTCCCTTGATTTGTTTTGGCTGGAGGAAAAAATGGTTGTTGAAAGCGATGGTCTCTTAGACGAAAGCAGTTTGTACGCGGCCCCGTTGCCGCAGGAAGCGGTTCATGTGCGGCTCGACACGCCGCGTGTGGACGATTTGGCTGATTTGGTGTTCCTGGCGAACAACAAACAGGTGGCGGCGAACCTGTCCACCATGCCGCATCCTTTCACGGCGCAAGATGGCCGCGCGCTGATCGAAAAGGCTGAGCGCAACCGTGCGCTGAACGCCGGGTTTGCGATCCGGTTGAAAAGCACGGGCCGCCTCATCGGTCTGACCCGCTACGCCAATGTCGAGCCGGATGGTCCTCTGCATATTGGTTATTGGCTCGGCGAACCCTTCTGGGGACGGGGCTATGCGACTGAGGCGGTCCATGCGCTTGTTGATCATGCCTTCACGCATACAGATGCCGAAGAATTGCAGGGCTCTTGCCGGGTGACCAACCCGGCTTCGCGCAGGGTTTTGATCAAATCGGGTTTCCAGTATCGCGATCAGTCGATGATCCGGTCGCTCGGGGCCGGCGGGTCTGTGCCGATCGAGCGGTACACCCTTGAAAAAGCCGTCTGGAAATCTCTGAAAGGATGGGGGCAAGGCCGATGATGACGTTGCCAGAATTGAAGTCGCGCCGTCTGGTTCTGCGGCCGCTGACCGCCGATGATGCTTCGGCAATTGCACAGCTTGGCGGTAAGGATTTTGAAATTGTCCGCTGGCTGAGCGCTGTATCCTGGCCGTTTGTGGAAGGCGAGACGGAAGCCTATCTGGAAACGGTTGTGGGGGTCGATCCGCTCACACATGAAGCTGCCTTCGCGATCACGCTCGGCGGTGTTTTCATCGGTGTTGTCAGCATCATTGCGCCTGGTGATCTCGATGAATTGCCGAATGCGCCTTCAATCGGGTATTGGATCGGGCGGGCCTTCCAGGGTCATGGCTATGCTTCGGAAGCTGTTGAGAGCGTTCTGGAGTGGGGTTTCGACGTTTACAAAACCGATGCGATTGGTGCCCGGGCATTTGAAGAGAATACCCGGTCCCGCGGATTGTTACGCAAGTTCGGGTTCAAGCCCTATGCCATGACCGAACGGTATGCCAAGGCGCTTGACCGGAAGGTCTCGAATGTCGTCGTCTGCTTGGAGCGGTCTGACTACGAAGCCAGACGGCAAGTGGCATGATCCCATCAGAGATCCGGACCCGGCGGCTGGTGCTCCGGCCGCCGCGAAGGGATGACCTGAATGCCTGCGCTGCACTTCTTGGAGACTACGAGGTCGTCAAGATGTTGTCCCGGGTGCCGTATCCTTATGATCTAGAGGGCGGACGGGCATTTCTTGACAGGGCGGCTGCGAGTTGGAAGGCACCGGAGCAGGCCGATGAACTGCCCTTTCATATTGACCATGATGGCCAAATGATCGGCGCGGTGGGTTTTCGGAAGTTGCAGGAAACGCCCCGGATCGGCTATTGGCTGGGACAGCCCTATTGGGGGCAAGGGTTTATGAGCGAAGCCGTTCTGGCTGCGCTTCAATGGCTTTTCCGGACAACGGGTCACAACCGGGTTGTCAGCGAAGCCATGAAGACAAACGCCGCGTCCTTGGCGGTTATGAATAAAATGGGCTTTCGCCAGGTTGGAGAAAGCCTCTGTGACAGTGCCGCGCGCTCCGGGCCAGTGCCGGCCTTGCAAACCGAATTGATGCGCGCAGATTTTATGACCGGTCATTGATCGAAACAAAGATCAAGTCCTGGTCCAGGATGAAAAGAGAAGAAAATGAAATTCCTCGATCAGGCAAAGATCTACGTGCGATCAGGAAACGGCGGTGCGGGCTGTGTCTCCTTCCGCCGCGAGAAATATATTGAATACGGCGGACCGGATGGCGGCGACGGCGGCAAGGGCGGTGATGTCATCGTCGAATGCGTTGATGGCCTCAATACGCTGATCGACTATCGCTACCAACAGCACTTCAAAGCAGGAACGGGCATTCACGGGATGGGTAAGAACCGGACCGGAGCGCATGGCGACGATGTTGTTCTGAAAGTGCCTGTCGGGACGCAGATCCTGGAAGAAGATAACGAAACCATCATCGCCGATCTGACGGAAATCGGCCAAAAGGTCCACCTTATGAGGGGCGGTAATGGCGGTTTCGGCAACGCGCATTTCAAGTCTTCGACAAACCAGGCGCCGCGCCGCGCCAATCCGGGTCTTGAAGGCGAAGAGAAATGGATTTGGTTGCGGCTGAAACTGATCGCGGATGCCGGTCTGGTCGGTCTGCCGAATGCGGGCAAGTCCACCTTCCTGGCAACCGTATCGGCAGCGAAGCCGAAGATCGCGGATTATCCCTTCACCACCCTGCACCCGAACCTTGGAATCGTGCAGATTGACGGCAACAGCTTTGCCATGGCTGATATCCCGGGTCTGATTGAAGGGGCGCATGAAGGTACCGGCCTTGGTGACCGCTTTCTGGGTCACGTGGAGCGGACCCGCGTTCTCCTGCATCTGGTTGATGGATCGGGTGAAGAAGATCCTGGCGAGGCCTACAAGGTCGTCCGCGGAGAACTGGAAGCCTATGGAGCTGGTCTGACGGATAAGCCCGAGATCGTGGCCTTGTCGAAATGCGATGCCTTGACCGAAGATCTGATCGCAGAAAAGTCGGCCAGCCTGGAGGCTGCCTGTGGTCAAAGACCCTTGATCCTGTCATCTGCCAGCGGTCTGAATGTTGACCGCGCCCTGCGGATGATTGTCCGGGCCATCGATCGCGACAAGGAAGAAGCCGCCAATCAGGTGCCGTCTCCCCAGCAGGAGGGGTGGCATCCCTGATGTCGGCGCCGCGGATCCTCAAGACCCATAGCCGGATCGTGGTCAAGATCGGCTCGGCACTGCTTGTTGGCAATGGCGCGCTTCGGAAAGACTGGCTGGAGGCTCTGGTCTCCGACGTGGTTGACCTGATGGATGCTGGCGCTGAGGTGCTTCTGGTGTCGTCCGGGTCTATCGCGCTTGGCCGTGGGATCCTTGGGTTGCCAAAAGGGCCTCTCAAGTTGGAAGAAAGCCAGGCGGCGGCTGCAACAGGCCAGATCGCATTGGCCAAAGCCTATGCCGAGGCGCTGGACGCGCACAATCGGCGCGCCGGTCAAATTCTCCTGACCCTCGGAGATACGGAAGAGCGGCGCCGATATCTCAATGCGCGTGCCACCATCGGAACGCTGTTAAAGCTCGGTGCGGTTCCAATCATCAATGAAAATGATTCCGTTGCTACGTCCGAAATCCGGTATGGCGACAACGATCGGCTGGCCGCACGCGTTGCGACCATGGCGAGCGCCGATTGCC
Organism: Roseibium sp.; assembly: GCF_965276855.1. GTDB lineage: Bacteria > Pseudomonadota > Alphaproteobacteria > Rhizobiales > Stappiaceae > Roseibium. The sequence continues at coordinate 2,176,352 of NZ_OZ255700.1, read as the reverse complement.
TTATACTGCTGTCGGATATCGACGGACTTTACACTGCGCCGCCGCATGTGGATCCGTCCGCGGTGTTCTTGCCGGAAGTCTCGCGGATTACGCCAGAGATTGAAGCGATGGCCGGAAGTGCCGGGTCCGAACTTTCCCGCGGGGGCATGAAGACCAAAATCGATGCCGGGAAAATCGCGACAGCCGCAGGAACGTCAATGGTGATTACATCCGGCAAGGAACTGAACCCGCTCAAGCGGCTGGATAAGGGCGCACGGGCCACCTGGTTCCCCGCATTGGCGACACCGGCAAGCGCCCGGAAAGCCTGGATTGGCGGCACGTTGGAGCCACGCGGCGAAATCGTTCTGGACGCTGGTGCCGTTCGTGCCCTTAAGTCCGGAAAAAGCTTGTTGCCGGCAGGGGTCACCAGCGTATCCGGTCAGTTTAGCCGTGGAGACGCGGTCAAGATCCTGGCGCCAGACGGTGCAGTGGCCGGGCGCGGTCTCATTGCCTATGACATGGATGAGGCGCAGCTGATTGCCGGGCGCAACAGCCGCGAAATCGAGGCAATTGTCGGATATCCGGGCCGGGCCGAGATGATCCACCGGGATGATCTTGTGCTCGAAGATGGCTTTTTGAACGGAACAAGCTAAAAACACCAATTCAAGGTGGCGCTGATGAACGCGCCAAACGGGAGTTGAAGGAATGCTGGACAAGGTTGAGGCACAGTCGACGGAAGCTTTGATGGCGGAGATCGGCACGCGGGCGCGGGCGGCTGGCCGGGTGCTTGCCAATGCCCCAACCGAGGCAAAAAACAATGCGCTCATGGCGATGGCGAAAGCGGTCCGGGCCGCAACGCCGGAAATCCTTGAAGGCAATGCCAAAGACGTCGAAGCCATGAAGGCCAATGGCCAGACCGCAGCGTTTCTAGATCGTGGCACCTTGAACGAAGAGCGTATCGAGGCGATTGCCAAAGCTCTAGAGGATATCGTTGCGCTGGATGATCCGGTTGGAAGCGTGATAGCGGCATGGGAACGGCCGAATGGTCTCAAGATCGAACGGGTCCGCACACCGCTCGGTGTGATTGGTGTGATCTATGAAAGCCGTCCGAATGTAACTGCAGATGCCGGCGCGCTGTGCTTGAAGGCCGGCAATGCCGTCATACTCCGGGGTGGATCTGACACCGTGAACTCTAACAAGGCTATTCACGCAGCGATGCAAAAAGGTCTGATTGAGGCCGGTTTGCCGGAAGATGCGATCCAGATCGTGCCGATGACCGACCGGGCGGCAGTTGGTGAAATGCTGCGGGGATTGAACGGAAACCTCGATGTGATCGTTCCGCGTGGCGGGCGCAGCCTGGTCGAACGCGTTCAGACCGAAGCGCGTGTGCCTGTCTTTGCGCACCTCGAAGGTCTGGTGCACATCTTTGTCGATAAAGCAGCAGACCTCGAAAAGGCTGTTGCGATCGTAAAGAATTCCAAGCTCCGCCGTACTGGGATCTGTGGCGCCTTGGAAACGCTGCTGGTTCATAAGGATGTCGCTGAAAGCCACCTGCCTGCAATTCTGGACGCATTGAACGCGGGAGACTGCGAAATCCGCGGCGATGCCGAAGTCCAGAAAATTGGCTCGGGTGTCTTGGAAGCAAGCGAAGAGGATTGGTCAACGGAGTATCTGGACAAGATCCTCTCTGCGATGATTGTCCCGGATCTCGATGCTGCCATCGCGCATATAGCAAACTACGGGTCCAACCACACCGATTGCATCATCACTGAAGATCAAGCTGCCGCGGACCGGTTCCAGGCGGAAGTGGATTCGGCGATCGTATTGCATAACGCTTCGACCCAGTTTGCGGACGGTGGCGAATTTGGGATGGGTGCTGAAATCGGCATAGCGACTGGGCGGATGCACGCGCGCGGGCCCGTTGGCGTCGAGCAGTTGACAAGCTTCAAATACAAGGTGCATGGGACGGGCCAAATCCGTCCATGAGCAAATTGTCCCCCGGCCAGGACCGTCATCAGGACTGGTTGAAATTGCCCCATTGTGAAGCGGGCAACCGGATCGGAATTTTCGGCGGGTCGTTCAATCCTCCGCATTCCGGTCACAAGATGGTTGCCGACACTGTTCTGAAGCGCCTTGGACTGGATCAAGTTTGGTGGTTTGTCACACCGGGCAATCCTCTGAAGAGCCATTCGGAGCTGGCGCCCCTCGAAACGAGGCTTCATTTTACCAGAGCGTTGTCCAATCATCCGCGGATGAAAGTGACTGCTTATGAGAAGATACTGGGCACGCCCTATACGGCCAAGACACTGCAGGCCCTGCGGTCCAGAAACCCGTCGGTCCGATTCGTTTGGGTCATGGGTGCTGACAATTTGGCTGGGTTCCATCGTTGGCAGGATTGGCGAGGCATTCTTGGCACCGTGCCGGTCGCAGTCGTCGACAGACCGGGCGCATCGCTGTCGGTGTTGTCGTCGCCAATGGCAAAAGCCTATGAAAAATATCGGCTTCCAGAAGAGGATGCAGGTCTCCTTCCCGATATGGACCCTCCAGTATGGACGTTTCTGCACACCCCCTTGGATCAGACTTCATCCACCGATCTGAGGCGCAAGGGGTGACGCATAAGCTAAACAGCCTAGTGAAAACTCCGTTGTCTTGAAATTGCCAAGTCAGACGCGGTATTATGTGGTGTGGCTGCTAAAGGGGCGGCCGCACATTGGTCAACCGGCCTGTAGCCAAAACGGGTGACGTGCAAAGTCGGACAATCATGTTCGTGACGACGTTGGACACAGGCCATTGAAGACAGCGAAAGGCATTCCACCTGACCATGTCCCTTGAAAGCGGGCGGACAGAAATGTCCACTCCTATGAAGGCTTCCGTAAGTACAGACCTTACGGCCGGCCTCCTCGATACGGTTCTCGCGAGTCTGGAAGACTCCAAGGCAGAGGACCTTGTTACTCTCGACATCGCAGGAAAAAGCTCCCTGGCCGATCACATGGTGATTGTGTCTGGCCGTTCACATCGTCATGTCGGGGCGATCGCGGATCATTTGCAGCGTGACCTGAAAACTGCAGGACACGGCAATGCGACCGTTGAAGGGCAGACCACTTGTGATTGGGTCTTGATCGATGCCGGTGATGTGATCGTTCACATCTTCCGTCCGGAAGTCCGTGGTTTCTACAATCTGGAAAAGATGTGGGCCCCGGAAGAAGACGACGCACCGCAGTACATCGGCTGAACCTGGCACGAGGGTTCCGTCCAGGAGCCCCGTGATATTGTCGAAGCAGTAGTGGCACCGGATATTCGTCCGGCGGGGATCTGATGCGTTTCTCACTTATCTGCGTTGGCCGCATGAAGGCCGGTGCGGACAAAGACCTTTTCGACCGGTACATGGACAGGGCGCGCAAGTCTGGCCGCGCGCTCGGAGTTACCAATGTCAGTCTTTCAGAAATGCAGGAAAGCCGTGCTCAGCGTGCCGAAGATCGCAAGGCTGATGAAGCACGTGCGATTTTAACGTCTCTACCGGCTGACGCAAAGCTGGTCGTGTTGGATGAAAACGGCAAGAATCTGACCAGCCCAGCCTTTTCGGAGCGGTTGGAGAAGTGGAAGGATGACGGCGCGCCGGACATCGTCTTTGCCATCGGTGGTGCAGATGGGCATGGTCAAGAGGTTTTGGCCCGCGCCGATTTGAAACTTGCCTTGGGCGCGATGACCTGGCCGCATCAAATTGCCCGCATTCTTCTTGCGGAACAGATCTACCGAGCGATCACGATCCAGTCCGGCCATCCTTATCATCGCGTTTGATCAACTGATCCTCGATCATAAAACGCAGCGCCAGCATATCGCCGCATTCTGCCGATAGTGCTCGTCGTGCTGCGATTGGTGGATAAGGGCGCGGTGTTAACGGTTTGGCCACTACGGTAAACACTTCGTTAACGCCATGCCGGTATCGCAGATCGTATGGCGTATTGGAGATCGCGCGACTTGAGATCAGATCCGGGCAGGGGAACTAGAAAACGGCGGTGGAAGAAAGCTGGTCAGCCGGCACTTCTAAGCGGCCTTTTTGCCTGTGCGTTTATGTGGCCAGTGCCAGGGTACGTTTCCGATACGGTAGATCCGTCCGAGGTTGCGGTTAGCTCACCGGAAATTGAAGCTGCGATTGAGAAAAAGGCGAAGCGCGAGCAGGAGCTTGCCGCGCTCACGTCAGACATCACTGTCTCGTCGGATCGGCAAGCGGCGATTGCCCGAGAAATCCAGTCCCTGGACCGGGACCGCGATACCCTCAATGCAAAGATCATCAACACGGCAGACACGATTCGCAGGCTTGAAACAGAGCTGACGGACACTGAACGTCGGCTGCGCAGTCTCGGCGAGAATGAAGACGCTGTTCGCTTGTCCTTGATCGCGCGCCGCGATGTCCTAGCTGAAGTGTTGGCGGCGCTTCAACGTATTGGCCGCCGGCCGCCACCAGCATTGGCAGTTCGCCCAAGTGACGCTCTGTCGGCGGTTCGCAGCGCGATTCTTTTGAATGCGGTCATGCCGGAATTGCGGGTGGAAACGGAGGCCTTGGCCGCTGATTTGGAGGAGCTTCAGCGTTTGAAGACAGTCATCGCAAATGAGGAACGCCGGCTTCGCGGTGATGCCATGCGATTGGCTGAGGAAAAGTCACGGCTGGAACTTCTCTTGAGCGCCAAAAGGCTGGAACATACTGAAACGGTCCGTAGCCTTGAGGATGAAAAGCGCCGTGCGGCAGAACTGGCGGCAAGGGCAGGTTCGCTCAAGGAATTGATAGCAGACTTGGAATCCGAGATCGAAAGCGCCCGGGAAGCCGCTGAGAAATCCCGGCAGGCTGCTTTGGATCAAAACCGGACGCCGCGAGATAACGATCCGTTTTCGGATCCTGGCCGCCTGGCGCCTGCGATTGCTTTTGAGGATGCCAGGGGAAGGCTTCCTCAACCCGTATCCGGCACTGTGCTGAAGGATTACGGTCAAGAAGATGAGTTTGGCGGTGTGACGGAAGGCCAGTCAATCGCCACACGCCCCGGATCGAATGTCACATCGCCAGCAGATGGATGGGTGGTGTATTCTGGTCCTTTCAGGTCGTATGGCCAGCTCTTGATCCTGAACACGGGTGACGGCTACCATGTGCTCCTGGCCGGAATGGACCGGATCGATGCGGAGCTCGGACAATTTGTTTTGGCCGGAGAACCGGTCGGTGTAATGGGCGCGACCCAATGGGCAAGCGCATCAACATTCGGTATGGGCTCGACCCAGCCGATATTATATGTTGAATTTCGGAAGGACGGCCGTGCGGTCGATCCCACACCATGGTGGGCGCGCACAGAAGAAGAAAAGGCTCGCGGATGATACGGAAAGCTTCCTTGCTGCTGGCAGGTGCCCTTTTGGGGGCCGCGGCTGTGACAACCTTGTCCCAAATGCCATTCCATGTGTCAGGCGCAGCAAATGCTGCGGCCACCGATACATACCGGCAGCTCAATCTCTTTGGGGACGTGTTTGAAAGGGTCCGGTCGGATTATGTTGAAGTTCCGGACGATGCACAGCTGATCGAAAGCGCCATCAACGGCATGCTGACATCACTGGATCCGCATTCCAGCTACATGTCACCCAAAAGCTTCCGCGACATGCAGGTTCAGACCCGCGGTGAGTTTGGCGGCCTCGGCATTGAAGTCACCATGGAAGATGGTCTTGTGAAGGTCGTCTCGCCGATTGATGACACGCCTGCGGCCAAGGCTGGCGTATTGGCTGGTGATTTGATCACTTACATCGACGGTGAACAAGTTCAGGGTCTGACCCTCAACGAAGCTGTTGAAAAAATGCGTGGCCCAGTCAACACGGATATCGTAGTCACCATTCGCCGCGAAGGCCAGACACAGCCGCTCGATATCACGATTACCCGTGACATCATCCGGATCCGGTCCGTCCGCTGGCGGGAAGAGGATGATGTTGGCTATGTTCGTGTAACGCAGTTCAACGAGCAAACCTTCGATGGTTTGAAAAAGGGACTTGAGGAAACCGCCAAGAACATTGGCGACGACAAGCTCAAGGGCTTCGTGATTGATCTGCGGAACAATCCGGGCGGTCTTCTGGATCAGGCAATTGCTGTGTCCGACGCGTTCCTGGATCGGGGTGAAATTGTTTCCACGCGAGGCCGTGAAGCAGATGAAACTCAGCGCTACAACGCGCGCGCTGGTGACCTTACGGAAGGAAAGCCTGTCATCGTACTGGTCAATGGTGGCTCCGCGTCAGCGTCTGAAATTGTTGCAGGTGCCTTGCAAGATCACCGCCGGGCAACAATCCTCGGAACACGCTCCTTCGGGAAAGGCTCCGTTCAGACGATCATTCCGCTGGGTGCCAATGGTGCAATCCGCTTGACCACGGCGCGCTACTACACGCCATCAGGAAATTCGATACAGGCCAAGGGTATTGTCCCGGACATTGAAGCGCTTCAGGAACTTCCAGAAGAACTCGTTGGCCGTGTTGAAACCCGCGGTGAGGCAGGCCTTCGCGGCCACCTTGAAGCCGAGGGTGAAGAACAGTCCGGAAGCCAGGCTTACATCCCGCCGGATCCGGAAGACGACACCCAGTTGAACCTGGCGCTTGATCTTCTGCGCGGCGTTCAGGTGAACAGCGCGTTTCCGCCGATTGCGGATACAGCATCGGTTCCGAAAAACTAAAACTCCAAGGTGCGCCGGATACGGCGCTCCTTTTCCACTCGTTCTGCGTATCCAAAAAACAATGATCATGCCGGCACGTTGCCGGCGTAAAGGCACTGGACGATATGTCGAGCGAAGATCTCACAGCTCCCTTAGGAATGGGAAAGCGGCGGCTTGTCAGGCTGCCGTTTGGCCTCATTGGCGCAGGATTGATAAGTGTCGTTTTTACAACGGCGCTTATTTGGATTCTGGTGGTAGACGATCCGTATGGCGGAGAACCGTTTGCTGTCTTGCCACTGGATGAGGTTGTTGAAGGGATCACATCCCAGGACATCGAAGTCGTTGAGATCCGTCCGACGGTGGGCGATGATCTTGGCCCAAATCTCCGCCAACAATCCAGCGGTGACTACCTTGGTCCGCGTTATGAAATGATCATCCGCCCCGACGGATTGGGGCCGGAGGCGCCAGTGACCGGATTGGCTATCAATCCGGATACACGGGTAAGCGAACGCTCCGACTACGGCTTCTTGCCGATGGTCAGCGATGCTGGAGTCCGACCGCTGGATGCCTACGCCCGGCCAATTGTGACGCAGTTCACGTCTATTCCGAAGATCGCAGTCATTGTGACTGGTCTCGGGCTGAGTGAGGCGGGGACGCAAAATGCGATCGACAGTCTTCCGGCGGATGTGACTTTTGCGCTGGCGCCTTATGGCTCTGATCTGGACCTCTGGATGCAGCAAGCCCGGATGAAAGGGCACGAGCTGCTTCTCCAGCTGCCTTTGGAACCATTTGATTTTCCGGACAATGATCCCGGTCCGCATACACTTCTTGTCAGCCTTCAGCCCACGGAGCTGTTGGACCGGCTGGCGTTTTTGCTCACTCGGGCAACCAACTATGTCGGTGTGATTGGCGAAATGGGAGCCCGCTTCTCATCGACCCGCCCGTCCATGCAGTACCTTCTGGAAAAACTTGAATCCCGAGGTCTCATGTTCGTCGACAACGGTACAACCTCGCGCAGCATCGCTGATGAGGTCGCAGGCGAGCTCAGAATGCCGTTCAGCGGTGTCGATGTCGTGCTCGATGAAGTGCCGCGGGAAAGCAATATCGATGCAAAGCTTTTGCAGCTTGAGAGCGTTGCCCGTGCACGCGGATATGCCGTGGCTGCCGGGTCTGCGCTGCCCGTCACCGTCCGGCAGTTGCAGGAATGGGTGCAGGATCTCGAGCAACGCGGCTTGCAGCTGGTTCCTGTCAGTGCGACCATCGACCGCGACGAATAATATACACGGCAGCGTCGCATCCACGGTTTTCTTTTGTGTATTGAGTGAGGTTTCTGGTGACAAAACTGGATCTTGGACCGGGTTATCCTGAAAGCGTGGATGGCCTGCCCTACCGCCCTTGTGTCGGGATCATGCTGATCAATCGGGACGGAAAAGTCTGGGTCGGCAGCAGGTCACCGGAGGCCAACAAAAATGGCTACCAGTACAAGTGGCAGATGCCCCAAGGTGGGATCGATGCCGGTGAAACGCCGGAAAAGGCCGCCAGGCGGGAACTCTATGAAGAAACATCCATTCAGTCGGTGACGCTGTTGGAAGAAGCGCCGGAGTGGTTCGCCTATGACTACCCGGACGAGATTGCCCGTTCGAGCCGGAAGGGCAAGTACCGGGGGCAGGCCCAACGCTGGCTTGCCTATCGCTTTGAAGGATCAGATGACGAGATCAACATCTTGACCCCGCCCGATGGTCATTCAGCCGAGTTTGAGGAATGGCGCTGGGAAGATGTATCCCGGCTGCCGGAATTGATCGTCCCCTTCAAACGCCCGGTTTACGAGAAGGTTGTCGCCGCCTTTTCGCATCTGACGATATAAACCCAGAGCCCAGGTTTCGTCGGGTCTGTTGTTCCAAAGCGTCAGCTTTGGGATCGCGCTTGTCGTTTTTCAAACAGACAGGCCTGAGATCGCTGGATAACATCCGGCCAACGAAATCATTCTGGGAGTAAACGCCAATGTCTTTCGGCAAGGGGCTTTCACGCAAGCCGTCCCAGCCAAAAGGGCGTCAATTGGAGGATGCGGTACTTACAGAAGTGCAGGCGCTGCTTGGAGATGAGCCGCGCCGCCGCGATCTGTTGATTGAGCATCTGCATAAGATCCAAGACGCATTTGGGTGTCTGGAGGCGCGCCACCTGCTTGCATTGGCCGAGGAAATGCGTCTTTCTCAGGCTGAGGTCTATGAAGTCGCAAGCTTCTACCACCACTTTGATATTGTCCGTGAAGGCGAGGCAAAACCGGCACCGGTGACTGTCCGTGTGTGCGACAGCATCACGTGTTCGCTCAAAGGCGCGGATGCCTTGGCGGCGGCTCTGGAAAGTGGTGTGGACCCGAGCAAAGTCCGCATACAGAAAGTGCCCTGCATCGGCCGGTGCGCAGCTGCCCCGGCCGCTCAAGTGGGCAAGCGGGCGGTCGATCATGCAAACGAGATGTCTGTCCGCTCTCTGTTGTTTGAAGGAACAGTTGCACCGGAAATTCCACAGTACACAGGTTTTGAGGCCTATCGTACATCAGGCGGTTACAAAGTCCTGGAGCGTGTCAGGTCTGGCGAGCTGACCGCTGAATCTGTGGCAGATCTTGTACTGGCCGCCGGTCTGCGCGGTCTGGGTGGCGCTGGTTTTCCGACCGGCACCAAATGGAAGATTGTCCACGATCTTCCGGGGCCGAAATACCTGACGATCAATGGTGACGAAGGCGAGCCGGGGACGTTCAAGGACCGGTATCACCTGGAGAGCGATCCACACCGGCTCCTTGAAGGTGCTCTTGTTGCTGCCCATGCGATTTCCGCTGATCGGATCTATCTCTACATGCGGGACGAGTACCCTGCCGTTCTGGAGATTTTGAACACGGAAATCGAGGCGCTGCGGTCAGCCGGGATCATCACATCGATCGATATCGAGATTCGCCGGGGAGCTGGCGCGTACATTTGCGGCGAAGAAAGCGCAATGATCGAGTCGATCGAAGGCAAGCGTGGTTTGCCCCGTCATCGCCCACCGTTCATTGCCCAAGTCGGTTTGTTCGGCCGCCCAACTCTCAACCACAATATTGAGACGCTTTTCTGGATCCGCGACATTGTCGAAAACGGGCCGGAGTGGTTTGCCGAGCAAGGGCGTCGGGGGCACAAGGGTTTCCGGTCTTTCTCGGTATCTGGCCGTGTCAGGGAGCCGGGTGTGAAACTGGCTCCGGCCGGAATCACTATGAACGAACTGCTTGAAGAGTATTGCGGTGGTATGGAAGACGGCCACAGCTTCAAGGGCTATCTGCCGGGTGGCGCATCCGGTGGCATCCTGCCGGCTTCGCTCGCAGATGAACCGCTTGATTTCGGCACGCTCGACAAGCACGGCTGTTTCATTGGCAGCCACGCGATTGTCGTCTTTTCCGATCAGGATGACATGCGCGATGCGGCCCTCAACTTGATGCGGTTCTTCAAGCATGAGAGCTGCGGTCAGTGCACACCGTGCCGGTCTGGCACTGAAAAAATGGAAAAGTTGCTCGCTGAGGGCGACTGGGATCAGGACAAGATTGCTGATCTGGACGCAGTCATGCGTTCAGCGTCGATTTGTGGTCTTGGACAAGCCGCCAGCAACCCTGTGGCGTCCGTGCTAAAATTCTTCTCTGAGGAGTTTGAAGTATGAGCAACATCACCTTCTCTCTCGACGGGAAAACCGTGAGCGCCGAAGACGGCGAAACCATTTGGCAAGTGGCGAAACGCGAAGGCGTCGCCATTCCGCATCTCTGCCACAAGGATGCGCCGGGATACCGGTCTGATGGAAACTGCCGAGCCTGTATGGTCGATATCGAGGGCGAGCGCACGCTGGCGGCTTCTTGTATCCGCACAGCGGCCGAAGGCATGGTTGTCCAGACGGCTACGGAACGAGCCTCCAAGGCGCGCGAGATGGTGTTCGAGCTGCTCGCCTCTGACCAGCCGAGCCGCGATCAGCACCCGGACCCGGAGAGCGATTTTTTCAAATGGTCCGATGCGATCGGTGTCAGCTCCAGCCGGTTCGCGCCGTGCGAAAAGCCGGCTCAGGATGTGTCCCATCCCGCAATTGCTGTGAATCTCGACGCTTGTATCGCCTGTAATTTGTGCGAGCGAGCCTGCCGGGAAGTCCAGGTGAACGACGTCATCGGCATGGCGGATCGCGGGTCCCACACGGCTCCGGTCTTTGACCTTGCCGACCCCATGGGTCTGTCCACCTGTGTGGCTTGCGGCGAGTGCGTTTCGGCTTGTCCGACCGGCGCGCTGATGGAAAAGAGCCTTCTCGATGCAGACGCAAAGACCCGGGAAGTCTATGCAGATGAAACCATCGACAGTGTCTGCCCGTTCTGCGGTGTGGGCTGTCTGACATCCGTTTCGGTCAAGGACGGCAAGGTCGTGAGCGTTGAAGGCCGCGATGGCCCGGCCAACGAAAACCGGTTGTGCGTCAAAGGCCGCTTCGGTTTTGACTATGTATCAAGCCCTGAGCGTCTGACAAAACCGTTGATCCGCCGGGATGATGCGCCGAAGGATGCCGGCATCTCGCTAACCCTCGACAACTATCTCGAGGTCTTCCGCGAAGCGACTTGGGACGAAGCGCTGGATCGGGCGGCAAACGGCTTGAAGGCGACGTTTGAAAACAAGGGCGGTGCGGGTATTGCTGGGTTTGGGTCGGCAAAAGGCTCGAACGAAGAAGCTTATCTTTTCCAGAAGCTGATCCGTCAGGGGTTCCAGACGAACAACGTCGATCACTGCACACGGCTTTGTCATGCCTCGTCGGTTGCAGCGTTGATGGAAGGCATCGGCTCCGGGGCAGTGACTGCACCGTTCAACGCGGCAGAAGATGCCGACTGCATGATCGTGATCGGTGCGCGGCCCGAACAGAACCACCCGGTCGCTGCGACCTACATTAAGCAGGCGGCAAAGAACGGCACCAAGCTGATCGTCATGGATCCGCGCGGGCAGGGGCTGATGCGCCACGCCGATTACGGGCTCAAGTTCAAGCCCGGGACGGATGTTGCCATGCTCAACGCCATCCTGAACGTCATCGTGAGCGAAAAGCTATATGATGAGCAGTATATCGCTGCACATGTGGATGGCTTTGAAGCCCTGAAGGAAAAGATCCAGGACTTCACTCCGGAAGCCATGGAGCCGGTTTGCGGCATTGATGCCAGCATCTTGCGCGAGGTTGCCCGTCTTTACGCAACCAGCCCGCGTTCGATCATTTACTGGGGCATGGGTGTTTCCCAGCACGTTCATGGCACCGACAATGTTCGCTGCCTGATCGCTATGGCACTGACAACCGGTCAGATCGGCCGTCCGGGGACCGGCCTCCACCCGCTGCGCGGCCAGAACAACGTGCAGGGCGCCTCCGATGCGGGCCTCATCCCGATGGTCTTTCCGGACTACCGGTCCGTCGAAAATGTCGATATCCGGGCAGAATATGAAGATGCTTGGGGGCGTACGTTGGATCCCGTCCGGGGGCTCACTGTCGTGGAGATTATGGATGACATTCTGGCGGGCGGCATTGAGGCCATGTACATTCAGGGCGAAAACCCGGCAATGTCCGATCCGGACCAGAACCATGCGCGAAAGGCCCTTTCCAGCCTGAAGCATCTGGTGGTTCAGGACATCTTTTTGACCGAAACTGCCTGGCATGCAGATGTGATTCTTCCGGCCTCAGCACATGCGGAAAAGCTCGGCACCTACACCAACACCAACCGCCAGGTTCAAATCGGCCGTCCTTGTGTGCCGATGCCGGGCGAAGCCCGCGCCGACTGGGAGTTGATCATCGCACTCGCCAACCGGCTGGGGCTTGATTGGTCCTATGACGGCGTACCGGCGATCTACGAGGAAATGCGCTCCCACATGGCGTCCATCCAGAACATTTCCTGGGAACGTCTGGAGCGCGACGGCACGGTGACCTATCCGGCAGACAGCCCGGACAAGCCCGGCAACGAGATCCTATTTGGTCAGTCCTTCCCGACGGCTGATGGCCGTGGCAAGATCGTGCCAACGGACTTGGTTCCACCGGACGAAACGCCGGATGAGGACTTCCCGATGGTCCTGACCACAGGCCGGATGCTGGAACACTGGCATACCGGTGCCATGACCCGCCGGGCGGTGGTCCTGGATGCGATCGAGCCGGAACCGGTTGTTTCAATGAACCCGCGCGACATCAAACTTCAAGGCCTGGAGATTGGTCAGCAGGTGACTGTGGAAACGCGGCGTGGAGCGATCACCCTGATGCTCCGTGCAGACCGCGATGTTTCGACAGGGATGATGTTTGTGCCCTTCTGCTTTTATGAGGCGCCGGCGAACTTCCTCACAAATCCGCAGCTCGATCCGTTCGGCAAGATCCCGGAGTTCAAGTTCTGCGCGGCCCGGATTTCAGCCGCCGAACACCAGGAAGCTGCGGAATAGATCTCCCGATCATTAAACAAAAAAGGGCGGCCCGGCAGCCGCCCTTTTCGTTTCTACGTTTCCCGAAGTCTTAGTTCGCCTTGACCTGAATGTTCAAGAGATCCGGCAGGGTTTGAGGCGCCGCCAAGCTGCCGACAATTTGCGCCAGCGGGACAGCTGCTTGCGGCTTGAGGCTCAAAGTGATCTCGCCTGGATTTTCGAGAAACTTTGAAACCGCTGATCGAACCATCTCGGTGAAAGCAGTATTTTGGATTGGCGCCGTCATTTCGGCTGCCTGCTCCGTCAGAGCTTCGCGGAACACATTGACCGGTATGTTCTGGTCATTGGCGATGTGAGCGAGACCGTTCTCGGTAACGCCGTCGTCGACAAACCGGATGCGGGCATCGATGAACTGGGCAACGATTAATGCCATCTGACCCTGGCCCTCAGGATCTTCAAAAAGCTCCTTCGGGACATTGCCGAACCGCGCGGAAGCCTCCGCCCGTCCAACACCTTCCATTTCGAACGTAAGCCGTTCGAGGTTGAGTTCCTTTGTGGCTTCGTCCCAATAAAGACGCGTTTCATCAGACCAGATGATCTCGGAGATCCCAAGCGCATCCAAAAATGCTTCCACTTCCGGATCGCCCAAAGCCTTTGCAGGGATCTGAATGCCGTCGTTCTTGGCATAATAGCTTGTAGGGATGGGCGGCACCGTTGAAGACATTCGCATCTCAGCACGGTTCACACTGGTGACACCAGCATCCGGCACGGCGACCTTAAGCCCCTCCACTTCATACGAAATGGACCGCGGCATGAAGGCCCGAAGGACGTCCAAAGGGTTATCCTCGCCATAATCGGGATTGTCGACCAACGTTGCGATCATGCTTTCCATCGGCGCGAAGTCGGCGAATTCAATATCGCCAAGTGCAGCCCATTCCAGAGACATGGCTGCACCCTCGGGCAGGTCTGGGGCGGCAACACCAACAAGCATCATTTCCCCGATGCCATCAGAACTGACATTTGTCAGTGCGGCCTCCTTGATGGTTACCTTCGCAGGTGTATCCACGCCTGCTTGCTCAATGCTGACGTCAATTCCGGAAACACGCGCGTCTGCGATCGCAAAGGAGCGGTAGATCTGGAAAACATTGGTGATGATGTCGACAGGCTCCGGCAATTCTCCGGCAATCATCTTGTCCATCAGATCGAGGAAATCATTTTCGCGTTTTACGAAGGTCAGATCGTCCATCGAGCTCCGGTCGATCTTGAAGGCAATCGTCGTCCCGTCGCCCAGATCCTGCCGAGTGGAATAATCAACCGCAGAAGCCGTCCTGATAACTGTTACTTGATCACCGGTCTCCGGAACATCCGGATCGAGCAGCGCAATCAGGGCGTTTGCATCCATGTCCTCATAGACAGTCTTTCCCTGGGAAGTGGATTGGGTGAGTGTCTGCCCGCTGGACTCATCACGGGTTTCGAGGATCTGGGTCATCTTGTCGAGCGAATAACGTGCGATTTTTCCGTCGACCGCCCCGGCCATGAGATACCCGTCCAGTTGAACGGTTCCAGACATGACTTGGGCTTCGTTGCCGTCTTCGTCTGCATATGCTTCCAGCGTCATGGCTGTCGTATCGACCCGAACCTCATCATAGGAAGCTTGCAGGAGGGTTTTGAAAAACGGCAACCATCGGCTGGCTTGTTTATCCGGATCTTCGGCAGGTAGAGCGGGTATGGCGAAGCTGTAGTTTTCAGCTTTTGCTCCGGCCAGACGTGCGTCAGCCAAAAAACGGCCTTCACCGTCAATGGCGGCTGATATGCTGAGGCTTGTGTCGTCCGAGTATGACCATCGGTCTGCGGAAAAGACGTTGTTGTCTTCGCTCAAACCTTCAATTGTCACCGTGCCCGATGATAGGGACAGGTCGTAGGAAAGGTTCGTGTTTTCGGAGGCGTCTGCGTCAGCGTCATCACCGTCAAATCCCTCGGCAGGAAGATCTGTGATAACGCCTTTGAACCCGAGACTGGCGCCCGAGATCGTGAGTGTATCTGTGGTTCCGTCATAGTTGATCGCACCGTCCTCAACTGTAAACCCGAGATCCCTCAGGCCGGCAACATAAGCGTTATAGGCTTCGAGCCCGGTCGTTTGCGCGCTGGCTATTCCAGGAGTAATTGCAAGAGCAAAACCGACCGAAAGCACGGTCGTTCTCATGGGCGCCAGGTAGGTGGGGCGGGGGCATTTGGAGAGAGGGCTGGAAAAATACAACATCTTGGCTCCGGTATCCGGGATAGTGGTCCGGCATATCCGAGGAAAAACACCCCTTGCCGTGATGACCTTTCAATAAACTATAGACCATTCTCACGAGAAGATGGCCCAAAGCTGGCGATCACTTTATTATCCTTGCTTCTGCCACTCGCTGCGGACTTCAGCGCTGGTTTCGGATGGCAGCGCGGAATGACTCTTGTGTTTGAACAAGTCAGTTGGAACAAGTTGGCGCCAGGCCCAAACCGCCGTACCACGCACAGTTTCATCCGGATCATCGAGTAGCTGCTCAACAGAGTGTACGAGATCCGATTTTCCGGAATTCCCGGCTGCGATTAGAACATTGCGCAGGAACCGGTTTCGGCCAATCCGTTTGATCGGAGATCCGGAAAAGAGTTTCCGGAACGCTGGGTCGTCCAATTTCAACAAGTCGGCGAGTCGGGGAGACTTCAAATCCTCCCGGGCCACCAGTTTTGCCTCGCTTGCCGCTTGAGCGAATTTGTTCCAGGGACATGCCGCCAGGCAATCGTCACAACCATAAATCCTGTTGCCGATGGGTTTTCGAAATTCATCTGGAATGGGACCGGCATGCTCGATGGTGAGATATGAAATACAACGCCGCGCGTCCAGCTGGTAAGGCGCTGGAAAGGCATCTGTTGGACAAGCATCGAGGCAGGCCTTGCAGGACCCGCAGTGATCGGTCTCCGCGCCGCTTTCCGGCAACTCCAGTGTCGTGAAGATAGAGCCCAGGAAGAACCAGGATCCGAGCTCCCGGGAAACCAGGTTGGTGTGTTTTCCCTGCCAGCCAAGCCCGGCCGCCTGACCCAAAGGTTTTTCCATGACGGGTGCTGTATCGACGAATACCTTCACATCTCCGCCCGCACGCGAGATCAGAAAACTGGCAAGTTCCTTAAGGCGCCCTTTGATGATGTCGTGGTAATCGCGATGCCGGGCATAAACCGAAATGCCGCCAGCGTCCTTGTCGCTCAGATGCGCCAATGGGTGGTTCTCCGGGGCATCGTCAGGGCTATAGTTCATGGCCAGCATGATGACGGAATTCACCTCGGACCAAAGCGCTTTCGGCGCCGCTCTGCGTTCGGCAGTTTCGGCCATCCAGCTCATCGAGCCGTGATAATTTTTTTCAAGAAACGTATTCAGCCGGTCTCTTGCGTGCGGAATACTGTCCGCGGCTGCAATGTTTAAGGCATCGAAGCCGAGTGCGGTTGCCTTTGCTTGGAGAGCTGCAACAAGTTTTTGCGTCTTGGTATCCAATACTGGCCCCAACGGTGCTCAAAAATCGAGATCCGCATAGGTCGATGCGGGTGGCATGCCCAGAACCTTTTCTCCCAGAAGAGGCCTCATGCTTGGGCGGGATTTTACCCGCGCATACCAGTTCTTGATATCCTCTTCGTTGTGCCATTTCACCTCGCCGAGATAGTCTGCGCAAGATAGCGCCGCAGCCAGCGCAAAATCCGCAAAAGAGAGGCGGTCGCCGGCAAGCCAGCGGCGGGACGCAACGAGGTAGCCAAAGTACTTCAGATGGTGGTCGATGTTGGCCCGGGCGACCCGTAGCGCCGCAGAATCCGGCTCGCCCCCACCGGCGGATTTCGGCATGATCTGTTTGTAAATCCGCTCCCGAACCAGATGACCGATCACTTCGACGTCAAATTTTGCCAGTGCCCAATCCACCAGTCTGCGAGTTTCCGCACGTGCATCGGGATGATCGGGCATCAGTCTGCGATCGCCGATCGCATATCCGCGGGTCTCATCAAGGTACTCCATGATCGGACCAGGGCCACAAATTGCCGGACCTTCATTCTCGACCATCACCGGAATTGTGCCTGCAGCGTTCAGGATGAGCAATTCCTGAGGCCGTTCCCACGGGTTGATATGCCGCTCCTCGAAAGCCGCACCATACTCGCTCAAGATCAGGCGAATAAACCGGGAGGAAGGTGAAAACGGGTGGTGATAAAGGGTCAGCATGAAAGCGTATAGAGCCTGAACTGTGGCAAGACTATGCCCGATGGCCGTGGCAGACGAGAAGTTTGCCTCAGAACTGGTTATCAAGGGTTTGACGGAGGTCTCCGGGTCCGGCAAATAGGCGGTCGGAATTCGTCGCGACAGTTAGCGGATCACCCCGCCTGTCATCAAGGCTTTTGGAGACCTGATACACAATGGATGGCCAAACGATTGTAAATGCTCTCATATTGGGAGTGGTTGAGGGGCTGACCGAGTTCATTCCGGTCTCCTCAACAGGGCATTTGCTCCTCATTGGTCATTTTCTGGGGTTTGAGAGCACCGGCAAAACGTTTGAGGTGTTGATCCAGCTTGGAGCAATTCTGGCGATTCTGTCGGTTTATTCTGCACGGCTGTGGCAGCTTGCGACGTCCTTGCCCAGTGATGCGGCCAGCCGCAGGTTCGTGTTTGGCATCCTGATAGCCTTTCTTCCGGCCGCCATTATCGGGGTCATGGCGCATGGCTTCATCAAAGAGGTGCTGTTTGAAACTCCAGCACTCGTCTGCACGACATTGTTGGTTGGCGGTATCATTTTGTTGTGGATCGACCGCCTCGAGCTTTCACCGAAATACACCAACGTGATGGACTATCCGCTGTCTCTTTGCCTGAAGATCGGGTTCTGCCAGTGCTTGGCCATGGTCCCCGGTGTCTCTCGGTCCGGCGCAACCATCGCCGGGTCGCTGTTGATGGGCACCGACAAGCGGTCCGCAGCCGAGTTTTCCTTCTTTCTCGCCATGCCGACTATGGCGGGGGCCTTTGCCTATGATCTTTATAAAAACCGAAATGTGATTTCGACGGACGATGTCGTCCTGATCAGTATTGGATTTGTCGCCTCCTTCATCGCGGGTTTCTTTGTAGTCAAAGGGCTCCTCGATTTCGTCTCCCGTCATGGCTTTGCGCCTTTTGCCTGGTGGCGCATTTTTGTCGGTCTGGCCGGTTTTGCCGGTCTTTATTTCCTAGGCTGATTTTTCAAGCCGGGGTGAGCCGTGCGCGTTTGCAAGCGCCGCATACTCCGATGCGATTTCCTCGCGCAGGTAAGCCGGTTCCAACAGTTCAGCTCCGGGTCCCAACCAACGGACAAGTGGCAGGATGCGTCCCGGGTCGACGCTCGGGATGCTGATCAGGATCTCTCCGTTGGCAATTGGTGTGAAAACCGCGTGGCGATAATACCAGTCTGCACTCAACCGTTTGGCCTGCCTTGCGGTCAAACGGATCTTGCTGATCTTGTCTTCCTGTTCCCAGCGGCGCATTGCATGTGACAACCAAGCACCACCCAAGAGGGACTGGATCGAAAAGTCTTTTGGCGGGAGGAACCGGAAACCGCTGACCTCGAGATCATGAACACGGTCTGCGCGGTAAACTTTTAAGGTATCCGTGTCGACGCACCGGCCGGCAAGATACCAAAGATCCCGGTCGAACATGACACCTTGTGGCTCGACATCATGGGACTTGCGGGTTTGCCGCGACGGATTGACGTGATCGAACCGCACCCGTCTTGCCTCCAGGATGCCGGTCATGAAGCCGTCGAGTGCGCTTTGCCATGCGTCGGTTGCTTCAGCTTTAGTACCGGAGTGAAAGATATCGGGCGGGATCGGTTCGATCCCGACAATTCGTTCGGCATCCTTCAGCAGTCCGTGGACCGCCTTTGGAAGTGTCGCCAGAAGTTTTTGTTCCGCTGAGGAGAGGTCGGTCGCCAGCGGAACTGTTCTGCTTGACCGGACGAGAGCCATTGCTGTGAGAAGAGCCGCAGTCTCGTTCCGGGTAAGCGCGACAGGCGGCTGCAGATACCCCTTGGCCAGCCGGTAACCGCCTTCAGCCCCGCGTTCTGCATCGATCGGCACACCAAGGGAGATCAGCCTGTCGATATCCCGGTAGACTGTTCTCAAGGAGACGTGAAACCGGTCTGCCAGAACCGTCGCGGGGACGAGTTTGCCGCCGGTCAACAGCAGCAAAATGCCAAGTGCGCGTTCGATCGGGTTCATGAAACAGGGCTCTTCAGAGTTGTAGCGAAAAAAATCTTATCCTGAGAACAGAACAAGATCAAACCTGACTCCCTGCTGTCAGGATTGCCCTGCCAGAATGGTTTCATCCCCGGACAAGACGGGGTGACAATGATCCCGGAGAAGAGAGATGAGCCTTGAGATTGATACCGTTTTCCGCCGCCGTGCCCATAACCGCAGTCTTTTCCTCACTGCCATTCGTACTCTGGCCGCAGGTGTTCAATTGTATCTGCGCCGCAGGTCAACTGAGCGGGCTCTTGCACGTTTGAGCAATCAGGAACTGGACGACATCGGTCTTGTGCGAACGAACCGGGGATACCGCGAGCTGCACCATGACCGCCTCGGCGCGAGCTATTGGAATGACTGAAGAAACAAGAAGTCCGGCGCTATCTTATGCGCCGGATTTCCGTGTCAGGGATTTGATCTCGGGCCGGTTTCGCCTGCATCCTCAGGTCGAGCTGTGGCATAGCCGAGAACAAAAAAGGCGGGCCAAGCCCGCCTGATCGTATGCTTGAAGCCCGGCCGGCCTCAGGTCCGGTTGGCCTTGTGGGCGTCATACTGGCCATGTTCGCGGAACCGGTCGAGATAAGACGGTAGAATTGCAGCCAGGGTCGTCGGTTCGATCCCAATGCCGGAAAGGGTTCGGCCTTCAGAAATTGCCGCTTCAGACACCACATTGTCTTTCTTGAGCAACTCCACCTGATCCGCCGTTAGCGGGGACCCGGGCAGATACTGCATGACCTTGCCCATGACTTCGGAAACAGGGAAGGGGATCGGCAGCAGAACGCGAGAGCGCTGTGTGACCTCCAGCATGTCTTCCAGGCAGTCCCGGAAACTCTTGATTTCTGGTCCGCCGAGTTCATAAACCGAGCCGGGCTGAAGAGTGCCGTCAACCGCACGGGCAACAGCTTCGGCGATGTCACAGACATAGACCGGCTGGAACTTGGTCTCCCCGCCGCCAACCAGGGGTAAGACCGGCGAAATTCGGGCCATCCCGGCAAACTGGTTGAAGAAATTGTCTTCCGGCCCAAAGACGATCGAGGGCCGCAGGATAATGCTGTCTGGTAGGGTTTCCAGAACACCGGCTTCGCCGACAGCTTTGGACCGGGCATAGGCAGAGGCGCTCTCAGGATCTGCGCCAATTGCTGAAATGTGGGTAATGCCGTTCAGTCCGGCCGCACGGGCGGCCTCGGCAATGGCGCGGGGCCCGAAGGCCTGAACAGCATCGAAACTTTGTTTCCCGGTTGGTGCGAGGATGCCGACCGCATTGACAACAGCGTGGGCCCCTTGAACGGCGCGATCGACTGACCAGCGGTGGCGTAAGTTGGCTTGCACAGCCATGATTTGACCGGGTGCGCCGAGTGGTTGCAAATGGCTGGCGAGATCGGGCCGCCGCACGGCCGCCCGTACACGGTAGCCGCGCTTAGACAATGCCTGAACGATATGCCGGCCGAGGAAGCCGGATCCACCGAAGACTGTGACGAGTTTTCCGTTAAGGGGTGTGGACATCGTGAGAAGGCCCTTTGTCGCGTCCAAAAGCTTTACCCGGCAAAAAGGCCGGGACTTTCCAACAGTCTCTTAGACCGTTGCGTGCGGTGTGTGAAGGGCTGGAGGAAAAGGATCGAAAAAAGTATAAGACGGCGATTGACAAGCTGCGGGCTGCCCCTTACAAGCCCCCCTCACGGCCCAGGTGGCGGAACTGGTAGACGCGCTAGCTTCAGGTGCTAGTGCCCTTACGGGCGTGGAGGTTCGAGTCCTCTCCTGGGCACCAATCATACGTTTCAGATCATCCAGTTCGATCCGAAACTTCTCGAAAAAGCTCCGGTTTCCGGAGCTTTTTTCGTATTCGGCGTCCGGTGTTGTCCGATGGGGTTGCTGGTATCCCAGCATACGTTCTGGTCCCGGTTCATGGGCAGGTTTTCTCGATACCGGTTGGGGGCGAGACTGTACTTGGAGTCGTGCCGTGGTCGCAGAACCAAGTTTTTGTGCCGGACGCTTGACTCCACAGTCCCAAAGACGCGGAAACCACAGCCTGCCGCCTATCTGGAGGCTTTATGGCAGTCTCGGTGGTACGCGACAGCGACTCTTAAACGAAAGCGGCTTGCTGCAGACCTTGGAAAGCCGTGTGAGATCGGAGCAAGGGCATGAGAGCATGCCCCACCGCCTTTATCGCAATTTATGGCCTCTCGGGCTAACTCTTCTTGCCGACAGACCTTCCGGCCCCTTCTGGCTGTTCAAGCGCCGCATGGGCGTGATGATAGGACTGCAATTGCTCCGCAACCGCTTGATCCGGCAGAGAACTTGCGCGGGTCGTTAGGTCCACATGCAACAACAGTGTTTCAACGGTCGCTGCAAGCGTGTCGTCCGGCCCGTAAAGGAAGTGGAAGAGGTGCTGCTTCTTGCCCTTACCCTCAAGCACTTGGGTGCGGATGGTCAGCCGGTCACCGGCGTGAAGTTCGCTGAGATAACGGACATGGGTTTCGATGGTAAAATAGCTTTTGCCAGACGCGATATAGTCTGCGTCCGCACCGATCAGCTCCATGAACCGGTCTGTCGCGAGTGACCCGGCCTCGAGATAGTGGGTCTCGTTCATATGGCCGTTGTAGTCTGTCCAGCTGACCGGAATTTGCCGGTCGGCGGTAATTGGCAAATCCGTGGCGTCAGGTTTTGGCAATTCTGCCTCATGGCGCTGGATCACGCCGCCGGCGCCACTGCCGGTCTTTTTGAGCGCCCGCATCATGCCGACGAGATTGTCGTCCCGCAGACGCTCCAGCTCACGGATCGACATTTGGCCGGATTGCGCATCCGATTGCCCTGCGATCAGATCAACCAGCTCATCGGTGAACTCCGGGACGTCCATCAGTTTTGTCCAGGGCCACTTCAGGGCAGGGCCGAATTGAGCCATGAAATGCTTCATGCCGGCTTCACCACCGGCAACCCGGTAGGTCTCAAAGAGGCCCATCTGCGCCCATCGGATGCCAAAACCCATCCGGATGGCCTCGTCGATTTCTTCCGTGGTGGCTATGCCGTCTTTGACCAGCCACAAGGCCTCGCGCCAGACCGCTTCCAGAAACCGGTCGGCAATGTGAGCGTCGATTTCCTTGCGGACCATCAGGGGGAACATACCGATCGAACGGAGAATGGACGCAGCCGTCTCGCAGGTCCTGGCATCTCCAACCAGCTCAATGAGCGGCAGGAGATAAACCGGATTGAACGGGTGGGCGACGATTGCGCGCGCGCCTTTCTCGTTCAGCTCCGATGGCTTGAAGCCGGATGTTGATGAGCCGATGACCGCGGTCTCCGGCGCCAGTGCGCTCAGGTCTCCCAGGATCTTGTGTTTCAGGTCCAGCCGCTCTGGAATGCTCTCCTGGATCCAGTCTGCGTTCCCGACAGCATCTGCCATCGCGGAGTGGAAACTCAAGGTCCCTTCGGCCGGCAGCGCCGTGTCATAGAGGGCGGGCAGACTGCGCCGCGCATTGGCGATCACTTCGCCGATCCTGCGTTCCGCGTCGGGGTCAGGATCAAAAACGGCAACATCCCAACCGTTCAGGAGAAACCTTGCGGCCCAACCTCCACCGATGACGCCGCCGCCAATAATTGCCGCCTTCATTTGGGTGCCCTCTTGGTCAGACCCAGTGTTTCTCGCACGGCGTCTGGGCCAGCTATTCGGGCGCCCATGCCTTCAATGAGGCCGACCGCCTTTTCGACAAGCTGGGCATTGGTGGCAAGAACGCCCTTTTCCAGGAAGAGATTATCTTCCAGGCCAACCCGGACATTGCCACCTGCCAGAACGGAAGCTGCGACATACGGCATTTGATCGCGGCCAAGGCTGAAGGCCGACCAGGTCCAGTCTTGCGGCACCGCATTCACCATCGCCATGAAGGTGTTGAGATCGTTTGGCGCGCCCCAGGGAACGCCCATGCACAGCTGAACGAGGGCCGGGGATGTCAACGTGCCTTCTTCGACCAGCTGTTTGGCAAACCAGAGATGACCGGTGTCAAAGGCTTCAATTTCCGGCTTGACGCCGAGCTCGGTCATCATGCCGCCCATGGCCCGGAGCATGCCCGGAGTGTTGGTCATGACATAATCGGCTTCGGCAAAATTCATGGTGCCGCAGTCAAGGGTGCAGATTTCCGGGAGGCACTCGGCGATATGCGCCATACGCTCGCTCGCCCCTATCATGTCTGTGCCAGCCTCGTTCACAGGGAATGGCGCCTCGGTTGATCCAAAAACGATATCGCCGCCCATTCCCGCTGTCAGATTGAGGACCACATCAACGTCGGCCGAGCGAATGCGGTCCGTGACTTCACGGTAGAGGTCCAGACGGCGGGAGGGGGCACCGGTCTCCGGATCGCGGACATGGCAGTGAACGACTGCAGCACCCGCCTTGGCTGCATCGATGGCGCTGTCCGCGATTTCCTTCGGGCTTCGCGGAACGTGAGGCGATTTGTCTTGGGTTGAGCCGGAGCCAGTGACGGCACAGGTGATGAAGACATCCCGGTTCATTTGAAGTGGCATGGTTTCCCCTTTTATCGGCCTTTCCAGACCGGGTCGCGTTTTTCTGCAAAGGCGCGGGCGCCCTCAAGTTGATCGTCCGATCTATAGAGGCGTTCGACGGTTTCGAACTGGCTCTTGGTGATCCGGTTCATGGCGTCCTGGAACTTCATGTCTTCCGCTTCGCGGACAACTTCCTTGATCGCGGCGTAGACGAGCGGTGGCCCGGAGGCGAGCAATTCTGCCATCTTCCGAGCCTCTGTCATCAGGTCAGCAGCCGGGTGGACGCGGTTGACCAATCCCCAACGTTCGGCTTCCTCGACATCGATCCAGCGGCCGGTCAGGAGCATTTCCATGGCAATGTGATACGGGATGCGTTTGGGCAGCTTGATGCTGGCGGCATCGGCCACAGTGCCGGAGCGGATTTCCGGCAGAGCAAACGTCGCATGATCGGCAGCCAGGATGATGTCGGCAGACAGGGCGAGCTCAAGTCCGCCGCCGCAGCAAATGCCATTGACGGCCGCGATCACCGGCTTGTTGAGGCCGCGCAATTCCTGCAATCCGCCAAAGCCGCCTTTGCCGTAATCACCATCCACCGCATCACCGTCGGCGGCAGCCTTCAGGTCCCAGCCCGGGCAGAAGAACTTTTCACCGGCGCCTGTTACGATCGCCACCCGCAGATCCGGGTTGTCGCGAAAGTCAGTGAAGACATCTCCCATGATCCGGCTTGTTTTGAGGTCGATGGCATTGGCCTTTGGCCGGTCCAGCGTGACCTCCAAAATATGGCCGGTGACGCTTGTCTTGATTGGATTATCCGTCATGGTTTTGTCCGCATCTGATGAGGGCATCGGCCGCAATCGCAAAGTCCTGGCCGCAAAGGAGGGGATTTATCTCGGCCTCTTCGACCGTTCCGGATTGAACGTAGTCTTGGAGAGCGATGATCGTATCGAGAATCTTAGGAAGGTCGCAAGCAGGCCGGCCGCGGTAGCCGGCGAGCACTTTTGAGATTTTCAGTCTTCCGAGAGCTTTTTCAATTTCTGAACGGCCTGCGGGAACGGTGAGGGACACGCCGTCTTGCAGGAGTTCGGTCAAAACGCCCCCGGCAGCGATGGTGAGAACATGGCCGTGCCCAGGGTCCCTCACGATGCCGATCAGGAGCTCTGCCTGCGCGCCGGTGACCATTTCCTCCACGAGAAAAGTCCCGACAGACATTTTTTCCGCTGCCAACTGAAGATCTTCCTGGGAATTGAGATCGAGAACCACCGCCCCGGCTTCGCTTTTGTGCGCGATGCCTTGCCCTTTCAAAACAACGGGAAAACCAACATGTTCGGCCACTTCTGCCGCCTCCTGCGGGGAGGCTGCGGAAGCGCTTTTGGGGACGCGGATCCCGAAAGCTTCAAGCTGTCGCTTGGCTTCGTGTTCGCTCAGGGTTTCAGGGTTCGTCAATGGTGGTGAGGTGAAGACGTTATCAGCCGGAGGGGGGCTCATATTTGAAGCCGCGGCGATGGCTGCAAGGGCCTCTTCCATGCCTGAAAAGGGAACCAAGCCGCGGTCGATAAGGTCTACCGCAATGTTTTCCGGCAAGGCTTCGACCAAAGAGCTGACAATGCCCATCGGCTTGTTCGACAGGTTGGCGGCCGCTTCGATGGAGCCGATCACCTTTTCCCACTCGGCGCCATCGCAGCGGTCTTCCCGTGGGAAATCCAGGACCACGAGGCCAAGCGCCAGATCTCCGGCCATCATGGCGGCAAACGTGGCCGTCATCGCATCCGAGTCACCCCAGATATAGGTGTGATAATCGAGCGGGTTGGCGAGGGCGACTTTGGGGCCGAGCGCGTCTCTCAGTCCGTCTGACTGGGTTTGGGTAAGGTTCGGAAAAACAACATCATGGGCCAATCCGAGATCCGCCATGAGGCTGGCTTCGCCGCCGGAACAGGAGAGCGACGCGATCTGCGCAGATTCCAAAGGGCCATGCACGTGCAGGAGCTTGAGCGTTTCCAGAAGCACCGGTAGAGACCGGACTTCAGCAATACCAAGCCGGTCGAACAATGCGGTTGCGCCTGCGGACGAGCCGGCAATGGAGGCGGTATGCGAGACCGTGGCGGCCTGAGCCTGGTCGGAACGGCCGGTCTTCAGCGCCACGACCGGTTTTCCGCAGGCCCAGGCCTTTCTCGCGAAGGCTTCAAAAGACTTGAGATCATCGATCCCCTCAATATGAAGGCCTATCGCTGTGACCCGGTCATCGTCGAGCAAAGCTTCGCCGATGTGTGATAAACCTGACTGTGCCTGATTACCCACTGTCATGATGTAGGCAATCGGCAGGCCGCGCGCCTGCATGGTGAGGTTCAGGGCGATGTTGGAACTTTGCGAGATAATGGCAACGCCGCTGGAAACTTTCGCAAGGCCGTGCTGATCCGGCCAGAGCGACGCGGTCTCCAGCGCGTTGATGAACCCGTAGCAATTGGGCCCGAGGATCGGCATGTCACCGGCAGCAGTTACCAGCTCTTCCTGGAGGTTGGCGCCATCTTCCAGTTCTGCCGCGGCTTCCCGGAAGCCGGACGCAAAGCAAACGGCACCGCCTACGCCCAATCGCGCAGCTTCCCGGATCACCTCGATGGTTGCATGGCGGTTGACGCCGACGAAAATTGCATCCGGCACCTCATTCAACTGGTCAAGGGACGAGACCGCCGGAAAACCTGCGATCTCGCTGCGTTTTGGATGAACGGCCGTCAATTGGCCCGTGTAGCCAAAGGCGTGACATTGATTGAGTACGCTTTCGCACCAGGTGCCCCCGCCCACGACTGCAATCGAGCGCGGGTTCAGCAGCCGGTTCAAGGACCGCATCCTTATGCTCCCAGCGGACGGAAAATGTCCCGGCTGATGATGTGTCGTTGAATTTCGCTCGTGCCGTCCCAGATCCGCTCAACCCGCGCATCGCGCCAGAAACGTTCGATGGGGAAATCATCCATCAGGCCCATACCACCGAAGATCTGCAAGGTGGTGTCGGTCACGCGGGCCAGCATTTCGGTCGCATAAACCTTGGCGCTTGCGATTTCCCGGTTGGCGGGCAGGCCCTGGTCGAGACGCCAAGCCCCGGCAAGCGTCAGCCAGTCCGCCGCATCGATCTCCGTGATCATGTCGGCAACCTGGAAGCTGACACCCTGAAACTTGGCGATGGATTGGCCGAATTGCTTGCGTTCGGCAGCGTAGTTCACCGCGTAGTCGAAACAGCGGCGTGCGCGGCCAACGCTCATCGCCGCAACGGTCAGCCGCGTGGCGTAAAGCCATTCGTTCATGACCTCAAAGCCGCCGTCCACTTCACCCAGCACTTGCGCATCCGGCAAACGGCACTGGTCGAAGTACAGAATGTAATTCTTGTAGCCCTTGTGGCTGACGGAATTGTAGCCGTCGCGTACGTCGAAACCAGGCGTGCCGCGATCCACCAGAAAGCAGGTGATCCGTTTTTTCGGTCCTTTTGGTGTTTCGTCGACGCCGGTTGCCACGAAGACGATAAAGAAATCGGCATGCTCGGCACCGGAAATGAAGTGCTTGGAACCGTTTATCACCCAATCCCCGCCATCACGCACGGCCTGGCATTTCATGCCCCGCACATCCGAGCCTGCATCCGGCTCCGTCATGGCCAAAGCGTCCATTTTCTCGCCGCGCACAGCCGGGAGCAGGTACTTCTCTTTTTGCTCGCCTTCACAGGCCATCAGGATGTTTTGCGGACGGCCGAAGAAATGGTTGAGCGCCATGGACCCACGGCCAAGCTCCCGCTCCACAAGCGTGAAATCGAGGTGGCCGAGGCCAGCGCCGCCAACGCTTTCCGGGAAGTTGCAGGCGTAAAATCCGAGATCGATGCACTTTTGCTTGAGTTCTTCTCCAAGCTCATTGGGCACCTGACCGGTCTTCTCCACCATCTCCTCGTGTGGGTAGATTTCGTTCTCAACAAAAGACCGTACCGTGGACACGATCATTTCTTGTTCTTCGGTCAGGCCAAAATGCATCGCCAGCGCCCCTCTTGATTTGATTGATCGAGAGTGAGAGAAAGCAAGCTGATTGTCTGTGCAGTTTTGGTAAGATATCGTGCAGGTTTTGAGAAAAACTGAAAACGAGAATATTCCGCAGGGGCGGTCAATCTGCGTGCTGCTGTTCGACAACTTTTCCAACCATTGTCTTGCAAACGCGGTTGAGCCGTTCCGGGCCGCAAACACCATTGCGCGCCAACAGCTTTATTCCTGGCAGCATGTCAGCTTAGAGGGCGGTACGGTAACCTCATCAAGCGGCTTGCCGGTGGAAACGCTCAGGTGGCAGCAGGTGCAGCCGGGCGGCGACTACCTGTTTGTTATGCCAAGTTACGGCTTCAAGGCCTTTTCAACGCCAAAGCTGCATCAGATCCTCCGGGCGGCCCGGGCGCGGTTCAAGCTGCTGGGAGGTCTCGACACGGGTGCATGGATGCTCGCGGCCGCCGGCGTCCTGGAGAATGCTCGGGTCACCATTCACTGGGACGAGTTTGCAAGTTTTTCTGAAACCTTTCCCGATGTGGATGTCGTTGAAGACAGGTTTGTGCTGGAAGACCGTATTGCTACTTGTGGCGGCGCGTCCACGACATTCGAGTTGATGCTGGAGATTATCAAGAAAGATCACAGCTCCCTCTTTGCGCTGGAGGTGGCTGCGCTGTTCATGCATGGCAGCAGCGGCGAGCGTCCAGACCTGTTGCCGGTGCGCTCCGGTGATGCCCTCATGCGCGAAGCAACAGCCTTGATGCGGCGGAATATCGAAAGTCCCCTTGCCATTCCCACCGTTGCAGGAAGGCTCAAGGTTGATCAGCGTTTTCTTGAAACCCGCTTTCGATCTGAATTCGGAATGACGCCGTTGGCGGTCTATAAATCAATCCGGCTCAGGGAAGTGCGGCGTTTGGTTCAATCGACGGATTTGACCATTGCAGAGATCGCCGTGCGCTGCGGATACCAAAACGCCAGTGCCATGACCCGCGCCTACCGGCTTGAATTCGGATCTCCTCCAAGAAAGGAGCGGTGATGGACGGAGCAATCAGAAAATTCCGGGAAAACAAATTTATTTTCGGGCTCGGTCCCATTCGCACACCATATTGGTGCTCAATGACCCGCAAACCGGTCACCCGCTAAAACCAAAAGCAGGAACAAAGACATGAAAGCCGCGTACTACGAAAAAAATGGACCTGCCTCCGAGGTGATTATCGTTGGAGATCTGGACGATCCCAAACCGGCTCCAGGCGAAGTTCTTGTGCAGGTGGCAACTTCAGCTCCCAACCCTTCGGATGTGAAATCCCGGGCGGGTGCGCGCGGGCCGTTGGCTTTTGAGCGCATCATTCCGCACAGCGATGGTGCCGGCCGTATCGCTGCTGTTGGAGAGGGCGTGAATGAAGAGCGTATCGGCGAGCGGGTCTGGCTTTGGAATGCGGCTTGGAAACGGCCACATGGATCGAACGCCACGCTGGTCGCCCTGCACGAGGAGCAGGCGGTCTATCTGCCTCCGGAGGCAAGTTTCGAGGCGGGCGCTTGTCTCGGCATTCCTGCAATGACCGCGCACCGCTGCCTCTTTGCCGATGGTCCAATCGACGGCCAGCATATTTTGGTGACCGGCGGCGCGGGAACTGTGGGGTCTTATGCCATCCAGATGGCCAAACTGCGCGGTGCCAGGGTGTTCACCACCGTCAGCTCTGAGGAAAAGGCTGAGCATGCGCGGAAGATGGGCGCGGATGTCGTTTTGAACTATCGCGCCGAAGATGTTGCTGCAGCCATTTTGGACGCAACGGATGGAAAGGGTGTGGACCGGATCGTCGAGGTGGAGTTCGGAGGCAATCTCTCCGTCACACAAAAGGTGCTGGGTCAGAACGGAACGGTTGCTGCCTATGGCTCCATGGCGGACCCGGAACCGAAACTTCCGTTTTACCCAATGATGTTTGCCGGGCAGACCTTGCGGATGGTGCTGGTCTATGTCCTGCCCGAAGCCGCGCGAACCGCTGCTGTTGTCGACATCACCGGCTGGCTGACCAACAACGAATTGCAGCATCCAGTTGCCCGTACGTTCTCACTGGACCAGACTGCCGAAGCCCATGCCTTTGTGGAAGCTGGCACCAAAATCGGTACGACGGTGATCAAGGTCGCGGACCTATAGGCCAACGCATTCGTCACGGTTATTGTACTTGATCTAAAGAACAGTTGAGTTCGGACAGGGACCGCGAAAGACTGGTGATCTGTTCGCACCGTGGCCAGATAACAAGCATAGTGGCCATGAGGCGGCAGATATCAAGACGCGGAAGGGAGGTCCGCAGCAATGTCCATGGAGACCGGCAACGCCAGCAAATTTCTGATCATCGATGATCACCCGCTGTTTCGCGAAGCGTTGCACAGTGCCGTTGAGCTTGCCTATCCGAACTCAGATACGCTCGATGCAGCCTCACTTGATGAGGCGAACCAGCTCTTGCAGGACGATGCTGGCTTTGATCTGGCGCTCCTGGATCTATCGATGCCCGGCGTCAAGGGAATGGACGGGCTGCTGCATTTGAGAACCCATTATCCGCGCCTTCCGGTCGTGGTCGTCTCAGGGGCTGAGGATCCGCCGATCATTGCGCAAGTGCTGGCTTATGGTGCGGCCGGTTTCATTCCGAAATCCTCGAAGAAGACGACGCTGGCCGATGCCATTCAACAGGTTATGAACGGGGCAGTTTATGTGCCGGAAACCTATGCAGACAGTGCGGAAGACCCGATTGACGATGATACTCGCAAAATGATCGAACGGCTGTCCAGCCTGACGCCTCAGCAGATCCGTGTGTTGCAAATGATCTGCAATGGCCTTCTCAACAAGCAGATTGCCTATGAGCTGTCGGTTGGCGAAACCACGGTCAAGGCACATGTGTCTGAAATCTTGCGCAAATTGAGTGTTTCCAGCCGGACGCAGGCCGTCATTGAGGTCAATCGCCTTGAGGCGCTGGGCACCGCCAGTCCGTTCGAGCTGTCAACAGCGGCAGCGCCCGCCTAATCGGTCCAATAGCTGATAGAGACTATTCGCCGCCGTTGATCAGATGCGTTGCCAGAGCCCGCAATTGCGCCGGTTTCACAGGCTTCGGCATGTGTTCAACACCAAGCCGCTTGGCTTCTTCAACAACAGTTTCGGAGGCATCGGCCGTCGCAAGGATTGCCGGCACTTTGGTTGGCAGGATGGTGAAAAGCTGGGCCAGTGTTTCAGTTCCGAGAGTGCCATGATCCAGATGGTGATCGGCGATGATCAGGTCCGGGATCCAACGTAAGCTTTCCAATGCTTCCAGCGCGTCCCGTGTGGACCGCCCAACCTTGAATTCGCAGCCCCAGTTCGCAAGCAGCCCCTCCATTGCTTCAATAACGGCCGGATCATTTTCCAGAACCAATATCTTGCGACCGGAAAGGTTGCCCTTGGCTGCGGGTGGAGCCAACGGCTGGGCTTCTGCAGTTTGCAATGCCGGGGGAGTGGAGGCCCTGAGCGCACTTATGCGGAAGACGCTGCCTTTTCCGAGAGATGATTGAACAGAGACCTCATGATTGAGCGCGGTCACAAGACGATTGACGATGGCAAGGCCCAAGCCAAGTCCGGTTCCTTGATCTGCTGCTCCCTCTGATAGTGGTCCGCGATGAAATTCCTCAAAAATCTTCTCCTGCTGGTCTTCCGGAATTCCGCGACCCGTATCGATCACTTCAATTGAAATCCGGTCTCCCTGCCGCCGGGTGCCGATCAAGACACCGCCTTTGTCCGTATAATGAATGGCGTTGGAGATCAGGTTTTGAAGGGCGCGCCGCAGCATGAGCCGGTCGGTGTAGACATAGTCATTTGTCACGGCCACCCGCAGCCGCAGACCCTTTTTTTCGGCCATGGGCCGAAGATCGGACAGGAGACTGTCCAGAATTGGGGGAATCGGCACGGAAGTGAACCGCGGCATCGTCACGCCGGCATCCAGACGCGAAATATCAAGCAGCGTACGCAAGAGCTCATTCATCGTGTCGAGAGACCTTTCAACCTGCGCAACCATGGCTATTGCCTTGTCCGATTGCTGGAGGTCGTAAAGCGACGAGATCGTCAACTGGGCTGCATTGAGCGGCTGCAGAATATCGTGACTGGCAGCCGCGAGAAACTGTGTCTTCGACCGGTTGGCCCGCTCGGAGATGTCTTTCTGGCGGGCGAGCTCGACGTTGATTTCTTCTACGCGGCGTAAGGCGGATGTCAGTTCATCGGTTCGCTTCCGGATCTGACCCTCAAGGGAAATGGCCGTTTCAAACAGCGAAAACGCGTTGCGCTGTTGATCGACCGCCTGCTCAACGCGATTGAGCAGCGCTGCATTTATCTTTTTCAGCCGGACCGGGTCATCGATATCATAAAGGCTCATGATGGCGTTTCCGGTTCGGCTGGGGGTTTCGCAAAGGCAATTCCGGTGAACGTATGATTGAGATGCATCGACAGATATTGCTCGCCGTATGTGTTGAAGCCGAGCACATTATAAGCGTCATAGATCGCATTGATGCGCTGCGTCGCCTGCCGATTTTGCGCATCAATCCGGCGAAGGGCGCAGTCGAACCCGAGCACAAAATCGATGCCGCCGATTTCAGCATCGACACTCTCGAATGCTTCCCGCGTTGACCGGCTCATGCCCGTGGGCTCGGCAACGGTCAGGACAATCCCGTCGTCGATTGCACAGAAGAAGGAGAGCGACCCGTCCGGGTTTACCTTCTGCACCGAGCGGCAGTAATACTCACCGCCTACCCGGACCACGAGCGGATGGGACGCAAAACTCAGCGGAGACAGCGACGAAGGATCAAGCCCGACAGCGAGGGCATACTCGGACGCGGCTTCAGCGGCGTTGAATTCGTAGATAATCCTGCGTGCCGGATCAGAGCGGGTGACAACCAGTTTTCGGTCGGTCGGAATGAAGTTGTCGGTCTTGAAGATCTTGAAAGGGATGCGGCTGCGGCACAAAAGGACGATGGCGCAATCATCCCCTGCTGCCCCGTTGAGGATCAGGGAGGTCTTTGAAAAATGCATGCTGTCGCCAGCGGAGCCGCCCAGCAGAGGGATGTCCTCCAAAGCCCAGTGCAGGGCGGCGGTGACCATCTCCTCCACAACGGAAAGGCCGTCGATCAGGCACAGGGCAAAGGTGTCGCCTTTGTCTTCCGTGCCTGGAAATGGTGCCGGGTCGTGTTCAAAGGCCTGCCGTTCGCGTTTCACCTGGGCAACGATGCGGTCAAAACCGATGGATCGGATCCCGTCGATCCTGAATGGCGTGATCGCAAACTGATCTTTCGGAAACAAGATGGCCAGACACCGGCCGGCGCCCTCATCCACACCGCCAATTTCGTCGGCTGTTGAACACGCTGCATAGGGCAAACCGACAGCGTACTCAGCCATTTTCGACCGTAACAGGTCCGCCGGAAAACTGTCCTGGGAATAAAAGATCAATCCAAGGGAATACGCCGAAGATTGAGCGGCGGCTTCCAGATCTGCCCAAAATCGAGCATCGTCTGGCTGGCGAGCGGTCAAAGCTACGACCCCGCAGCCGAATTGCGTCCAGGCATTCGCGTCCAAAGTATCCTCCCGGATGACAGCGGCCTCTTGTCTCCGGGATTGCCGTCACCACTATAAATTTGTAGCTGTTGAAACGAAGACTTGTAAAGCGAGCCTGGTTCCTGCTCTGGTCGCGGTATCGGATTTAGATGGCGTGACCTAAAGTACAGTGTACAGGGACAGCACTCTGTTCTTTTCTATGAACCAACGATTTTGGAAAAAAATCGGCTTTGGAGGACCACAATGGACATATCGGGCAGTCAGGTGATTGCAGCATCGCGGGATGCTGTCTGGGCCGCACTGAATGATGCGGAGATTTTGAAAGCCAGCATTCCCGGTTGTGAATCCCTCGAAAAAACATCCGACACCGAAATGACGGCAGCCGTGACCTCAAAGATTGGTCCGGTGAAAGCCAAGTTCAAAGGTGCGGTCACCCTTGAGAACATCAAAGCTCCGGAGAGCTATACGATTGTGGGTGAAGGCAAGGGCGGCGTCGCTGGGTTCGCGAAAGGCTCCGCAGACGTGAAGCTGACCGAAGTCGAAGGCGGCACGTTGCTGGAATACACCGCCAAAGCGCAAGTTGGCGGCAAGCTGGCGCAGCTAGGCAGCCGGTTGATCGACTCCACTGCAAAGAAAATGGCGGAAGACTTTTTCGCGAAGTTCTCTGAAGCCGTTGCCGGTCCTGCACCCGCAGCAGAAGAAACCACCGAAACGGTTGCAGAGGCGTCTGCTGGAAACGCGCAGGAACTGGACCCCGGCGTTGCAGAAGAAGCCAAGCGGCTTGCCGTTGAAGACACCCCTTCCGGGGTCGTTCATGCGCTGGAAGAAGCTGAACACGCCGTGGAAGACCAGCTGCACAAGGCGGAAGAAAACATTGAAGCGGCGGCCGGTCGCGGTGCCTTTGGCGGCCCTATGGTTTGGGGGTTGATTGCCTTGGCAGGGCTCATCGTTGTGTTGGCATTGGCCAGCTGAATTTGACTGCCGCCTTTTTGGCGGCAGTTGACGTTTGGTCCGGTGTTTTGGAAAGTCTCTGGATGGAGGATCTGGGACTGAACATTGGAGCGGGACCGGACAAGCCGAACAACCGGCGCTAAGCCGGAGGAAATTGGATCAGAAGACCCTTTGGACGCGGGTGTTCCGATCTGGAAGTATCTGAGGGAGGAGAATTCATGGCAAAAGTGTCGATGGTGCTGAACGGCAAGTCCGTTTCGGCAGATGTGGAGGACCGCACGCTTCTGGTCGGGTTCATCCGGGATGTGCGCGGTTTGACCGGAACCCACGTGGGCTGCGATACCTCGCAGTGCGGAGCTTGTGTGGTGCATGTAAACGGCAAGGCCGTGAAATCCTGCACCATGCTGGCAGCTCAGGCCGATGGTGCCGAGGTTGTGACCCTTGAAGGCGTTGGCAGTGCGGACAATCTTCATCCGGTCCAGGCAGCTTTCCGTGAGCATCACGGTTTGCAATGCGGCTTCTGTACGCCTGGGATGATCATGAGCGCGATCGACATGATCAACCGCCATGGTGCTGGCAATCTGGATGAAAAAACTATCCGCCACGAGCTGGAAGGCAACATCTGCCGCTGCACCGGTTATCAGAACATCGTCAAGGCGATCAAATCCGCTTCTGACCAAATGGCCGGAATGGCCCAGGCCGCCGAGTAACACCAGTTACTCGCAGCAATCTCGCATGCACTGCGGTGCATGGGACGGATACACGGCCTGACTGTCCGTGTGCTGCCGGGAGGAACGGTGCAGCACAGATGGTAGAGGCCAAAGCCACACAGTTTTAGGGAGAGAGTGATGGCAGTAGAAGGGATTGGCGCCCGCGCCCTGCGCAAAGAAGACAAGCGTTTTATCACCGGCAAGGGCAAGTACACCGATGACATGACCATGCCGGGCATGGGCTATGCCGCCTTTGTGCGGTCACCGCACGCACATGCGAAAGTAACGGGTATTGATGCCGAGGCCGCTTTGGCGATGCCGGGTGTTGATGCCGTTCTGACCGGCGATCAGCTGGTTGGCGACGGGATTGGCAACCTGATCTGCGGCTGGATGATCCATTCCAAGGATGGCACACCGATGAAAATGGGCGGCTGGCGCGCCCTTGAGCCGGAAATCGTCCGTCATGTCGGTCAGGCTGTTGCTGTTGTTATCGCCGATACTCAAGCCCAGGCACGCGATGCTGCGGATGCGGTTGTTGTCGATTACGAGGAGCTCGACGCCGTCGTCGATCCGCTCGATGCCTTGAAAGACGGCGCGCCGCAGCTCCACCCGGAAGCCGAAGGTAACCTGATTTTCGATTGGGAAATTGGCGACGAGGCTGCAACGAACGAAGCCTTTGAAAAGGCCGCTCACGTCACCAAGATGGAGATCCACAACAACCGTCTGGTGCCGAACCCGATGGAGCCGCGCGCGGCGCTTGCCGGATATGATGATGCCGAAGAGCACTACACGCTCTACACCACATCACAGAACCCGCATGTCGCCCGTTTGGTGCTGTCCGCGTTTTACGCCGTTGCGCCGGAACACAAACTCCGGGTGATCGCGCCGGATGTCGGAGGAGGCTTCGGGTCCAAGATCTATATCTACCCGGAAGAAATGGTCTGCCTGTGGGCGTCCAAGCGCGTGGGGCGCCCGGTCAAGTGGGTCTCGGATCGCACCGAGGCGTTCCTGACCGATGCGCATGGCCGTGATCACCGCTCCGAGGCGGAACTGGCGCTCGATGCCGACAACAAGATCCTTGGCTTCCGCGTTAAAACGGTTGCGAACATTGGCGCGTACATGTCGCTGTTCTCGTCGTCCGTACCGACGTATCTCTACGCAACGCTGCTGTCGGGCCAGTACGACATTCCGGCAATCCACGCCAACGTGAAGGCGGTTTATACCAACACGACCCCGGTTGATGCCTATCGCGGCGCCGGACGTCCGGAAGCAACCTATCTGGTTGAGCGCATGATGGAAACGGCGGCACGTGAGGTCGGATTGTCTCCGGCGGAGTTCCGCCGGAAGAACTTCATCCGGGCCTTCCCGCATCAGACTCCGGTGATCATGTGCTACGACGCCGGCGACTATGATGCGACGCTGGATGCGGCCTTGAAGGCAGCAGACTATGACGGCTTTGCTGCACGCAAGGCGGAAGCCGCGTCCCGTGGCAAGCTGCGCGGCATTGGCCTCAGCTGCTACATTGAAGCTTGCGGCATTGCGCCGTCTGCAGCGGTCGGATCACTCGGTGCTGGTGTCGGTCTTTGGGAATCGGCTGAAGTCCGGGTCAATCCGGTCGGCACCATTGAGGTTCTGACTGGCTCGCACAGCCACGGTCAGGGGCACGAAACCACTTTTGCCCAGCTGATCAGTGAGCGATTTGGCCTCGACACCGATTCGGTTTCCATAGTCCACGGCGACACCGACAAGGTGCAGTTCGGCATGGGCACCTATGGGTCCCGCTCCGGAGCCGTGGGCATGTCCGCGATCGTCAAGGCGCTCGACAAGGTCGAATCCAAGGCCAAGAAGATCGCAGCGCACCTGATGGAAGCAGCCGAAGGTGACATCCAGATCGAGGGCGGCGAGCTGAAAGTGGCTGGCACCGACAAGAAGCTGACCTTCACCGAGGTCGCGCTTGCGGCTTATACCGCGCACAACCTGCCGGAGGGCATGGAGCCGGGCCTGAAGGAAGGGGCATTCTACGACCCGACCAACTTCACTTTCCCGGCAGGAACGTATGTCTGTGAGGTCGAGATCGATCCGGAAACCGGAAAGACGGAAATCGTCAACTTCACGGCTGCGGATGACTTCGGCAAGATCATCAATCCGATGATTGTTGAAGGGCAGGTCCATGGCGGCATCACGCAAGGCATTGGCCAGGCGCTGCTTGAAAACGCGGCCTATGACGAAGGCGGCCAGCTTTTGACGGCATCCTACATGGACTACACCATGCCGCGCGCGGACGACGTTCCGTCCTACCAGCTCTCCACCCATGTCACGGAGTGCCCGGGCAATCCGCTCGGCATGAAGGGCTGTGGCGAGGCGGGCGCGATAGGCTCTCCGCCGGCAGTGATCAACGCGATCACGGATGCACTCGGCTCCAATGACCTGACCATGCCGGCAACACCGGAGCGGGTCTGGGCGCTGGCGCAGTCCGGCATGAAGCAGGCAGCCGAATAAGGCCGTTGGCGAACATCATTCCGGGCGGTTCGCGCCGCCCGCCTAATCGAGAAGTTATTTTGGGGAGACCCTGAAATGTATGAAACAACCTATCACCGGGCCGGTTCTGCTGCCGAAGCCGCCGACCTGCTTGCAAAAGCTGACGACGGCAAGATCCTGGGCGGCGGCCAAACCCTGCTGCCAACCATGAAGCAGCGCCTCGCGGCGCCATCCGATCTTGTGGATGTGACCCAGATCGCCGAAATGAAGGGCATCTGCGCTGACGGCGACGGTGTCGCCATCGGCGCGGCGACCACCCATGCGGAAGTCGCGTCCAACGACATCGTCAAATCCAAACTGCCGGGCCTTGCGTCTCTGGCAGGCGGCATTGGTGACCCGGCGGTCCGTCACATGGGTACGATCGGCGGTTCCATCGCCAACAACGATCCGGCCGCTGACTATCCGTCCGCGCTTGTGGCGCTGGGCGCGACTGTTGTCACCAACAAGCGGGAACTTTCCGCAGAAGACTTCTTCACCGGGATGTTCGAGACCGCTCTGGACGAAGACGAAGTGGTTCAGTCCGTGAAGTTCCCGGGCGCCCAGAAGAGCGCATATGCCAAATACCCGAACCCGGCATCCCGTTATGCCATGGCCGGTGTGTTCGTGGCACAGGGCTCAGATGGGGCCGTCAAGGTTGCCGTTACTGGAGCAGGACAAGATGGCGTTTTCCGTATGAACGACATGGAAGCCGCTCTTGGCAGCAACTGGTCGGCGGACGCGGTTTCCGGTATTGTGCCGAATGCGGATGATCTCTTGTCCGACCTGCATGGTTCGGCGGCTTACCGCGCCAATCTGGTCACGGTCATGGCAAAACGGGCTGTGGCTGCGGCTGGGTAATAACTGGCTTTCAGCCATTGGGTATGTGCTGTCCCGGCCGTGAGCAGGGACCTGACCGAACCTGAACCCCGGCGCGCGGCCGGGGAAACAACAGGTGAAGCCAAAAGTCCCGAACCCCTCTCCCCCCAATCGGAGAGGGGTTTTCTTTTGCGCAGTTCACCGGACTTGAGAACGACCTCAGACTTTTGCAATACAAGTGGGACACCAGCGAAACGGATCCCATGACCAAAGTTCTTTGCATCGCGCTCAATCCCACCATCGATGTTTCCTGTGATGCAGAGCGGGTGCAGTCCATGCACAAGACGCGAACCACCAATCAGCGGCAGGACCCGGGCGGTGGCGGTGTCAACGTTGCGCGGGTGATTTTCGAACTCGGTGGAAATCCGGAACTGACCTATCTTTCGGGCGGCGCAACGGGAATTCTGCTAGATGCTTTTTTAGCTGAAACCGGAATTGCCCTGCACAGTTTTCCTATTTCGAATCCGG
The DNA here is from genome assembly GCF_965276855.1 of Roseibium sp. Lineage (GTDB taxonomy): Bacteria > Pseudomonadota > Alphaproteobacteria > Rhizobiales > Stappiaceae > Roseibium. Next base: position 2,137,427 of record NZ_OZ255700.1, on the reverse strand, counting down.
TCCGGATGGCGTTTGCGGTGCACGAGGAAACCTCGGGGATTGAATACCGGTTTGTACCGGAAGGACCGGAGGTGGCCAGCAGCGAGCTCCAGCCGATCATTGATCTCCTTGGTGAAACCGATGCGGACTATGTGGTGGCCAGCGGATCCTTGCCGCGCGGTGTCCCGGAAGACACCTATGCGAAGATGATTGATCCAGTCGTCCAACGCGGGGGACGGTTTGTGATCGATACGTCCGGCGCTGCCTTGAAGGCTGCGCTGGATCATGGAAACGTCTTTTTGTTCAAACCAAGTTTGGGCGAACTTCAAAAGCTTGCAGGCCGGCCGCTTGATGAAGACGGCGTGCGGAATTTCGCGAAAGAACTGGTCGACAAAGGCGCCGCAGAAAACGTCACAGTCACGCTGGGCACAAAAGGCGCGCTTCTTGTCAACAAGGATACTGTTTTGCGGGTGCCGGCCCGGCATGTTGCAGCAAAGTCAGCCGTTGGTGCGGGCGACAGTTTTGTTGGCGCGCTGGTCTGGTCGTTGAAGGAAGGACACCCGATGGAGGAGGCCTTCCGGCTGGGGGTGGCGGCTGGCGCTGCAACGGCATTGACCTCCGGCACTGAACTCTGCCGCCGGACGGACGTCCTTTCGCTTTATGAAGCGGAGAAGGCCGAGCGCCTCTAACTCATTGGAGAGCCAGGCCCTGAGAGCCCAGACAGGCCTGCCAAACGGGCGAGCAGAACAGCAACGTTCTTGACTTCGAATTTCTTCAGAAGCCGGGCGCGTACATCTTCGACAGTGCGTGGCGAAAGGCCAAGGTCGCGGGCGATTTCCTTGCTCGTCTTGCCCTGAGACAACAACAGGACAACTTCCCGCTCCCGTTTGGTGAGCTGTGGGCCGCTGTCCTTTGTTTCTATCAAGGCAAAACTCAGAACGGTCCGCGCAAGTGGATCTTCAGGTTTCAGCGTCCGCGCGCGGAACCGGCACCAGATCCGGTTTCCGTCGGCACACCGCATCAGCCGCTCATCCGAATACGGTAAGGACTGTCGCAAGGGTCCCAGTCCGATGTCTCGAACCTGATGAAACTCGTGATCCGTTCCGTAGAGCAGCCGAAAGCTCTGGCCGATCAGATCTTCCTTCTCATATCCGAACATCTGCGCAAATGTGTCGTTGCAGGTACGGATAACCCGATGTTCGGTCAGAACAAGACCCATCGGGGCATGGTCGTAGGCTATTTGGTCGAGCTCAAGCATAAGTCACCGTGATTGTACGGTGTAGGAACCGTAGGTAGTTCGTAGCATAGTTTATCGCTGAGTTGCCAACAATGAGCTTGCTACGATGTGTGCGATTTTCACCGGATTGTCCCAGGCATGACCGAAAGCAGGCCACAGTGGGCGGATGCATTGGAGTGCGCGATCCCTATGACCGCGGGCAAACAGGCCAGACCTCTCATCAGAGGCGGCATGTATGATCAAAAGCATGTTGACCGGACCGGCAAACTCAAAAATTGTGTAGGCTATGGACCTGGCACTCTGGGGTTGGCGCTAATGCCGGACGACGATGCCGGAGTAATTGATACGCTTGTTTCAGTGAAGGCGGTCGCGCGTTCGTTGGTCGAGCTGCTGGTAAAGCTGCACTAAGCGGGACGGCAAAAGGGGAGTAGCTATGCGTTTGGGAAAAGTTGGAACAGGCCTGATCAGTGCCTTGGCATTGTCTGCCAGCATGGGGTTGGCCCATGCAAAGAGCGATATCACGGTGGCCATGCAGCTGGAACCACCGCACCTGGACCCGACCAGTGCGGCTGCCGGCGCTATTGATTCGGTCCTTTATTCAAATGTTTTTGAAGGACTGACCCGCTTCGGACCGGACGGATCCATTTTGCCCGGCCTCGCAGAGAGCTGGGAGATTTCCGAAGACGGCAAGACCTACACTTTCAAATTGCAGTCCGGCGTCAAGTTCCACGATGGCACCGATATGACGGCCGAAGACGTGAAATTCAGTCTGGACCGCGCGCGATCTGATGACAGTCAGAATGCGCAAAAAGCGTTGTTCACCGGCATTGAATCCGTTGAAGTTGTCGACCCGCAGACCGTGGCGGTCACGCTCTCAGCGCCAAATGGCAATCTGTTGTTTAACTTGGCCTGGGGTGATGCGGTGATCGTTGCTCCGGAATCCATTGAAAACATCAAAACCAACCCGATCGGCACGGGCGCATTCAGGTTCTCGAATTGGGTTCAGGGTGACCGGATCGATCTTGAGAAAAACGCTGACTATTGGGGCACGCCAGCCAAACTGGACAATGTAACCTTCAAGTTCATTTCCGATCCGACCGCAGCTTTCGCCGCTGTGATGGCGGAAGACGTCAATGCCTTTGTTGGTTTTCCTGCACCTGAAAACCTTCCGCAATTCGAGGCTGATCCGCGGTTTCAGGTGTTGGTTGGATCGACCGAAGGCGAGACGATCTTGTCGACCAACAACAAGCTGCCGCCGCTTGACAACGTTAAGGTACGCGAGGCGATCGCGCATGCCATCGACCGTCAGGCAATTATTGATGGTGCCATGTTCGGCTATGGCACGCCAATCGGCACACACTTTGCCCCGCACAATCCGGACTATGTCGATCTGACCGCCAACAGCGCCTACGACCCGGAACTCTCCAAAAAGCTGCTGGCGGAAGCGGGCTACCCGGACGGATTTACGACGACCCTGAAACTTCCGCCGCCCTCCTATGCCCGCCGGGGCGGGGAAATCATTGCCGCGCAGCTGCGCGCTGTCGGCATTGAAACCGAGATCTCCAATCTGGAATGGGCGCAGTGGCTGGAACAAGTGTTCCGTGGCAAGGACTATGGTCTGACAATCGTCAGTCACGTAGAACCGATGGATATCGGCATCTATGCTCGCCCGGATTATTATTTCCAGTACGACAATCCCGAGTTCCAGAAGCTCTTTGACAACCTCACCGCCGAAAACGATCCGGAAAAGCGGTCCGAGCTTTTGAAACAGGCTCAGGAAATGCTGTCTAAGGACTATGTGAACGGCTATCTGTTCCAGCTTGCCTTCCCGACGGTGGCAAATGCGAAGATACAGGGCCTTTGGGTCAACCAGCCAACCCCTGCGGCAGATATGACGGCTGTCTATTGGGAGGAGTGATCTCGACTCGACCTTAACTCCTCAAGCGTTTCAACCCACCGGAACGCGGGGTTAAGCGTCACCTTGAGGGGGCTTGGCACAGAGAAACCCGTGCCACGCTTCCTCAAGGTGAGCCTTCAGTCTCTTGGTTTTGCGAAGAGATTGAAATCAGATGACATAGCGCCGGCTCGGCGTTCCAAGCCGAAGTTAACGCCATGGCAAGGGCGGCCTTTGCCGGTTGCCGAACAAAAAGTCCATGCTCCATTATTTTCTAAAACGTCTGTTGTCTTTGAGCTTGAGCCTGGTCGCCGCGTCGATTGTGATTTTTCTGGCGCTCGAAGTCGTGCCGGGCGATCCGGCAGCTTACATGCTCGGCCTCAATGCGCAGGAAGATACGCTCCAGGCGCTCCGCGAAGAACTGGGACTGACGGGCTCTATCTTTCAACGGTACCTGTCCTGGGCTGGCGGGCTGCTGGTTGGAGACTTCGGTGTTTCCTATACCTACCGGACGCCTGTGTCGGAGATGATCGGTGACCGGCTGTGGGTCTCTTTGCCGCTGGCGCTTTATGCTCTGACGATTAGTACACTGATTGCGTTTCCGGCTGGTATCTGGGCGGCTTCCCGCAGAGGCTCGGCAGCTGATGCGTCTGTCATGGGCGTCACCCAGCTTGGCGTCGCGATCCCGAACTTCTGGTTTGCCATGCTGATGGTGCTGGTCTTCGCGATCAATCTGCGTTGGTTTTCCGCAGGCGGCTTTCCCGGCTGGGACGCCGGGTTTTTCGCAGGCATGAAGGCTTTGACCCTTCCAGCGATCGCACTGGCACTGCCTCAGGCTAGCATCCTGACGCGTGTGATGCGGTCCAGTTTGCTGGACACGCTTGGGGAGGATTTTATCCGGACAGCACGCGCAAAGGGGCTGACAAAAGGGCAGGCGCTCTGGCGGCATGCTGTGCGCAACGCCTTGATTCCAGTGCTCACCATTCTCGGCTTGCAATTCTCCTTCCTGCTGGCCGGGGCGATCATCATAGAAAATGTCTTCTTTTTGCCGGGCCTCGGCCGTCTGGTGTTCCAGTCGATCAGCGCCCGCGATCTCATTGTCGTTGAAAGCGTGGTGATGCTTCTGGTGTTCGCGGTAATCGTCGTCAATTTCGCGGTCGACATGGCCTATGCCTGGGTTGATCCGCGCCTGCGGAGGCGCCGCTGATGAGTGTCCTTTTTCACAGCCGCACCCTGTTGCCGGGCCTGTTTTTGTCACTTGTGTTCGTTGCTGCTGCGCTGATCAGCCTTGTCTGGGTGCCGTATGACACGACCGTCTTGAACATCGCCAACCGGATGAAACTGCCAAGTTGGGAGCATTGGCTGGGCACGGATCAGTTTGGCCGGGACATCTTGAGCATGATCATGGTCGGTGCCCGCACGTCCATTGCCGTCGCGCTGGTCGCGGTTGGTATCGGCATGTCTGTCGGCGTGCCTCTTGGTCTGGCCGCCGCCGCGCGCAAAGGCGGCTGGTTGGATGAAGTCATCATGCGCGCAAACGATCTGGTGTTTGCCTTCCCGAGCCTTTTGATTGCGGTGATGATCACCGCGGTTTTCGGGGCATCCGCACTTAACGCCATCATTGCGATCGGTATCTTCAACATTCCGGTCTTTGCCCGGTTGACGCGTGGCGCGGCGCTGTCCTTGTGGAACAGGGACTACATTCTGGCGGCCCGTGTTGCAGGCAAAGGACCAGGCCGGATATCAATCGAACACATCCTGCCGAACGTTGCCAACTTGCTGATCGTGCAAGGCACGATCCAGTTTTCCCTCGGCATTCTGGCCGAAGCGGGCTTGAGTTATGTTGGTCTCGGCGCTCAGCCGCCAACGGCGAGCTGGGGGCGGATGCTCGCCGACAGCCAGACGATGATCTCACTGGCCCCGCATCTAGCGCTGTTTCCAGGCCTTGCGATCCTGTTGACCGTGCTCGGTCTCAACCTGATGGGCGATGGCCTTCGGGATATTCTCGATCCGAAACTGCGGAGGGCGCGCGTATGAGCCTTCTGAATATCCAAAACCTCTCCTTGTCCATCCACGGGATCCCGGTTCTCAAAGATGTTTCCATGCAGGTTGCGCCGGGCCGGATCCTGGGCGTGATTGGGGAAAGCGGCTCCGGCAAGTCCATGTCGGCTTTCAGCGTCATGCAACTTTTGCCAAATGGCACTTCCTGCTCCGGCAAGATCTCGCTCGCCGGGCAAGATGTTTTAACCCTCAGGGAGCCGGACCTCTGCCGCATTCGCGGGCGGGACGTCGGCATGGTGTTTCAGGAGCCCATGACCGCGCTCAACCCGCTGCAAACCATCGGGGCACAGGTGGCTGAGACCATTCTAGTGCACGAAAACGTTTCAAAATCCGAGGCGATGGTCCGGGCCGCCGAAGCGCTGCGCCGGGCAGAACTTCCCCAGGATAAGTTTCCTTTGAGCCGTTATCCGCATGAACTCTCTGGAGGCCAAAGGCAGCGCGTGGTGATCGCGATGGCGATTGCCCTGCGGCCAAAGCTCTTAATCGCGGATGAGCCGACGACTGCGCTGGACGTCACCACCCAAGCTCAGATTCTGGAGCTTTTGAAAAAGCTTGTGTCGGAAGATAGCATGGGTCTGATGCTGATCAGCCATGATCTGGCGGTCGTTGCAGACCTTGCCGATGATCTGGTGATCATGAAGAACGGTGAAGTGGTTGAAGCAGGGCCTGCAGACATGCTCTTCCGCACCATGCAGCACCCCTATTCCAAGGCTTTGCTTGCCGCCTCAAGTCATGTGCCGGACCGGGAGGGGCTCGTACAGGAGAAACCACTTCTGAAGGTTAAGAATGTTGTCCGGGATTATGTCACACACACCCACGGCTGGTGGGGCAAGACCGCCCACTTCCGGGCGGTGAACACTGTCAGCTTTGAAATCAAAAAGGGCGAAAGCCTTGGTCTTGTCGGGGAATCCGGCTGCGGAAAATCAACTCTGACACGCGCCATCCTCGGCCTTGAAGAAGTCCAGGGCGGCGAGATCCTGTTCGATGGCCAACCGGTCTTCACTCATCACCACGCCAACCTTGCGGTCCGCCGCAGAATGCAGGTGGTGTTTCAGGATCCATACGGCAGCTTCAATCCACGCTGGAAGGTTGAACGTCTGATCACCGAGCCATTTCATTTGTTGGACAACCCACCGAAGGGGGCGGAGCGGGACCGGGCAATTGCCGAGGCACTGGAGAGCGTCGGCCTCACCGCTGAGGACCGGCACAAATATATCCACGAGTTCAGTGGTGGCCAGCGGCAACGGATCGCAATTGCCCGGGCGCTCATCATCAAGCCGGATCTGATTATTCTGGATGAAGCGGTGTCCGCGCTCGATGTTTCCGTCCGCGAGCAGGTTCTGGATTTGCTGGCGGATTTGAGTGACCGGCTCGATCTCACCTATCTGTTTATCAGCCATGACCTGTCCGTGGTCCGCTCGATCACCGATCGGGTGCTGGTCATGAAATCTGGCGAGATCGTTGAGGAAGGTCCGACCGGGGCCGTCTTCGACGCGCCCAAACACGATTACACAAAACAATTGGTCGCCGCCGCGCCGGTTTTGCCGGCCGATATCACCGCGGCCTGAGGAGGAACGATGCGCAAGGAGTTGGATCTCTGGTTCGATCCGGCCAAGTGCCTGATCAACGGTGAATGGACCGCGCCTTCAGGCGGCGGCACGCTGCCGATTTTCGATCCCTCAACGGGGGAAGAGATCGGTGCAATTGCCCGGGGTACATCGGAGGACATTGACGCCGCCGTTGCAGCCGCCGAAGCCGCCCGCCAAGGCGTTTGGGGCAAAACGACAGCGGTCGAACGTGGACGGATCCTCTTCAAGCTCCGCGAGCTGGTTCTTGAGAAGGTCGAAGATCTGGCGCGTATCGAGGCGATTGATGTCGGCAAGCCCCTCAAACAGGCCCGCGCTGACGCGATCGCCCTTGCCCGGTATCTGGAATTCTATGGTGGCGCCGCAGACAAGCTCCACGGCGAGACCATTCCCTATCTCGACGGCTACACGGTTTACACCCTGCGCGAACCGCACGGCGTTACCGGTCATATCGTTCCGTGGAACTATCCGATGCAGATCATCGGCCGGTCCATTGGCGCGGCGCTTGCGACTGGCAACGCCTGTATCTTGAAGCCTGCGGAAGACGCCTGCCTGACCGCCCTTGCCCTTGCCGACCTTGCCAAGGCAGCGGGTTTGCCGGACGGGGTGTTGAACGTCGTGCCGGGGCTTGGGTCGGAGGCGGGCGCAGCGCTTTCGTCCCATCCGGGCATTCATCATGTCAGCTTTACCGGTTCCGTTGCGACCGGCGTGCAGATTCAAACCGCAGCTGCCAAAAACGTCATTCCGGTCACCCTGGAGCTTGGCGGAAAATCACCGCAGCTTGTGTTTGATGACGCCGACCTCGACGCGGCCCTGCCGTTCCTAGTGAATGCCGGGATTCAGAACGCGGGTCAGACCTGTTCGGCCTCCTCCCGAATTCTGGTTCAGCGCGGGCTTTATGATCAGGTCGTTGAACGCATGGCAGGCCGGTACGGCGATCTGAAGGTGGGACCAGCGCTCTCCGATCTGGATGTCGGACCGCTGATCTCGAAAAAGCAGCAGGGCATTGTCTCGACCTTCATCGACCGGGGCGCGGATCTGGAAAAAGCCGCTGAAGGCGTCTTGCAGGATGCGCCAGAGGGCGGCAGCTACGTAACCCCGACGCTCTTTGCCGGGGTCAAACCGGATCATGTTCTGGGGCGCGATGAGATTTTCGGCCCCGTTCAGGTGATCATCCCCTTTGATGATGAGGACGAAGCGGTCACGATTTCCAACGGCACGGACTATGGCCTCGTTGCCAGCATTTGGAGCCGGGACGGCGCCCGGCAAATGCGGCTTGCCAAGAAGATCCGTTCTGGTCAGGTCTTCATCAACAATTATGGCGCGGGCGGCGGCGTGGAACTTCCTTTCGGCGGCATGGGCAAGTCCGGGCATGGCCGGGAAAAGGGCTTTGAAGCCCTATATGGCTTCACCACACTGAAAACGGTCGCCGCCTATCATGGCTGATCTTCAAAACGATAAATGATTTAAGGGAGTTGGACCCATGAGATTGCAGGGCAAAACAGCGATTGTTACTGGCGGTGCGTCCGGCTTTGGGGCCGGCATCGTGCGGAAATTCGCGACTGAGGGCGCCAAAGTTCTGATTGCGGATCTCAATCTCGATCTGGCTAAAGAAGTCGCCGCGGATGTTGGTGGCTTTGCCACAAAAGCCGATGTGGCCAGCAACGACAGCGTGGTGGAGCTTGCTGAAACTGCGGCCTCCCAGCTCGGCGGTGTCGACATTCTGGTCAACAACGCCGGGATCACCCATCTGCCGAAGCCGATGCAGGATGTGACCGAGGACGAATTCGACCGTGTGATGGCGGTCAACTGCAAGTCCGTTTACCTGATGGCGAAGCACTTCGTTCCCGGAATGATCGAACGTGGCTCCGGCGCGATCCTGAATGTTGCCTCCACGGCCGGTCTCAGCCCGCGCCCGAACCTCAACTGGTACAATGCTTCCAAGGGCTGGATGATCACCGCAACGAAGACGATGGCCGTCGAACTGGCACCGAAGGGCGTGCGCGTTAACGCGCTTTGCCCGGTTGCCGGCGAAACCCCGCTCCTGAAAAGCTTCATGGGAGAGGACACGCCTGAAATGCGGGCAAAATTCCTCTCCACAATTCCGATTGGACGCTTCTCCACTCCCGAAGATCTCGGCAACGCGGCCTGCTATCTCTGCTCGGACGAAGCCTCGATGATTACCGGCGTTGCCATGGAAGTTGATGGTGGGCGGTGTATTTGAGGGGAGAGGCTTCGTTTTCGGTTCGGATAAATGCGTTATCGCTGCTTAGAAAAGCTTCATAGTTTCATAAACAAGGTAGATCGAAAATAAATTCTGCTTACCCGATTCCGTTTTTTAACAGATTGCGTTATATACGTCTTTAACGATAGGGGATTAGCGATGCGCGTTTACGGTGCAAATCAGGTTGCTGATTTCTTTTTGGCTAGATCCAATCCAGAGTTTGGCGACCTCCTTTCAAACTTAAAGCTTCAAAAACTCTGCTACTACGCAGCAGGCATAATCGCTGCTGTCCGCAATAATGATGATTGTCCTTTGTTCAATGATAGCATTGAGGCTTGGCAACACGGTCCCGTTGTCCCAACTCAATATCACCGGTTTTCCGAATTTCGGGCAGAAAATATTCCGCCACTAGAGAGTTTCGACTTCGGACAATTCGAAGAGCGGGATCAGAGTGTGCTTGACGATGTTTATAATTTTTATGGTCAGTATTCTGCGTGGAAGTTGCGTAACATGACGCATGAAGAGCGTCCATGGATAGAGGCCTACGACAGAGTCGACAAAACCATTAGTGCTGCTGAATTGCGGAATTACTTTTCACAAGAGATTACGGATGAGTATATAGAATCCTATCATGCGTAATCGGCGTGATCACAAAAAACCTTTCAAAAAAGAAAAGATTGGCGCTGGCGCAAAGGAAAACCCAGACACCCAACCGCCGCTGTTTTCTTTTGAGAAAATGGCGCTCAATACAGGGTACAGTGTTGATTGTTGTGACACTGACAATCAAGCAGCATTATCGAAGCGTCTTTTCAAACTTTCTCAGATGAAGTGGCGCGACATTCGTCAAGCACCTCGACATGGTCTTGGGACAGAGACAAAGCAAGAACATCGTTGTCAGCTCCCCTTCCTTCTTCAGTCACGGAAGATACTACAATTATTGCGCTAAGGTATAATGGACACCGTCCGATGATCGGATATCGCGAAGGCAGGGTCTTTTATGTCCTCTTGGTTGATCATGACTTTACAGCGTACAACCACGGTTAGTTATGGCCATTCCGTGTCGCTATTTGGTCGGCCATCTTTTTCATAAATTCCGGTGTTTATAGGGCCTCGAGTCATATGCATTTTTTGCAGAGAAGTGGATAGCCTGGATTGGTTCATTTGGAGAACTCTTTCTTGGCCAATGGCAAGTTGGCCGCGGTTAGGATTTCGTTCACCATTGGTTCTTTGGCGCGGAGATCAAAGCCAGAGTTTGTGTGATTGCCTCTACCTTCAAAAATAGAAACCCACCACAATTCCTCTATTCAGCGCATGCTGCGCCGCGATATATTTTAAATATAAAATTTCATACTTGAAATATCTGAAAATCGAGCGCAGGATCAGTCCCAGACGTTTTGGCTAAGATCAGATCCGGGGAGAATGAACGTGCGCATCGTGTGTCTTGGAGGCGGGCCGGCCGGTCTTTACTTCGCCATTTCGATGAAGCTGCGGGACAGCTCTCACGAGATCGCCGTGATTGAGCGCAACAAGGCGGACGACACCTTCGGCTGGGGCGTGGTTCTGTCCGATGAAACCCTCGACAATCTGGCTGCCAACGATCCGGTCAGCGCGGAAACAATCCGCGCGAATTTCGCCTATTGGGATGACATCGCGCTGTTGGTCGGCCAGGAAAAACAGCTGTCCAGCGGCCACGGCTTCTGCGGCATCGGCCGCAAGAAACTCTTGCTCTTGCTGCAGGAGCGCGCCCGTGAACTCGGCGTGGAATTGAAATTCGAAACCGAAGTCGGCAGCGCCGAAGATTACCGCAAGGACTACGATCTGGTCGTTGCTGCCGATGGTCTGAATTCCAGGACCCGCACGCTTTACGCTGACACGTTCAAGCCGGACATCGATGTGCGCAAATGCCACTTCGTCTGGCTCGGCACCCATCAGACCTTCTCCGACGCCTTCACGTTTATTTTTGAAAAGACTGAATACGGCTGGGTTTGGGCGCATGCCTACCAGTTCGACGATGATACGGCGACTTTCATTGTCGAATGCATGCCGGAAACTTTCGAAGCCTTTGGTTTCGCTGATATGAGCCAGCAGGAAAGCATCAAGACCTGCGAAGAGATCTTCAAGAATCACCTCGGCGGTCACAGCCTGATGACCAACGCCAACCACATTCGCGGTTCCGCCTGGATCCAGTTCCCGCGGGTGCTGTGTGAGAAATGGTCTCACGAGAACGTTGTCCTGATGGGCGATGCGGCCGCGACGGCGCATTTCTCGATCGGGTCCGGCTCCAAGCTGGCCTTGGAATCAGCCATCTCGCTGGCGGATCTGCTGCACAGCGAGCCGGACCTTGCCTCGGCCTTTGCGATCTATGAGGATCAGCGCCGCCTGGAAGTCTTGCGCCTGCAGTCTGCTGCGCGCAATTCACTGGAGTGGTTCGAAAATGTCGAGCGCTACCTCCATCTCGATCCGGTCCAGCTGAACTATTCGCTGCTCACCCGGTCCCAGCGGATCAGTCATGAGAACCTGCGCGAGCGGGATCCGAAATGGCTCGCAAGCGCTGAAAGCTGGTTCATGGGCGAGGCCCGCAAGGACGCCGGTCTGCCGGTCGCAGACAATGAAAACACGCCGGCGCGCGCGCCGATGTTTGCGCCATTCAAGCTGCGCGGCATGGAGCTGAAAAGCCGGATCGTCGTTTCGCCGATGGCGCAGTACAAGGCCGTGGAGGGTTGCCCGACCGATTGGCACCTGACCCACTATGGGGAACGGGCCAAAGGCGGCGCCGGGCTCGTCTATGTGGAAATGACCTGTGTCAGCCCGGAAGGCCGCATCACGCCTGGGTGCCCGGGCCTTTATGCGTCGGAGCACGAGACCGCCTGGCGGCGCCTCACCGACTTTGTGCATGGAAACACGGACGCAAAGATTGCCTGCCAGATCGGTCATTCCGGCCGCAAGGGCTCGACCAATCTCGGCTGGGAAGGCATGGATTTGCCGCTTGAAGACGGCAACTGGGATCTGGTGTCTGCGTCCGCGATCCCCTGGTCGTCGCGCAATGCGACCCCGCGCGAAATCACCCGCGCGGAAATGGACCAGATCCGTGATCAGTTTGTTGCTTCGGCAGAAATGGCGAACCGCGCCGGTTTCGACATGATCGAACTGCACGCAGCCCACGGCTATCTGTTGTCGTCCTTCATTTCGCCGGTCTCGAATGTTCGCACCGATGGCTATGGCGGGAACCTTGAAAACCGGATGCGCTATCCGCTGGAAGTCCTGAAAGCCATGCGCGCTGTTTGGCCCGAAGAAAGACCGATGTCGGTCCGCATATCCGCCAACGACTGGGTTGGCGAAGACGGTGTCACGCCGGATGAGGCAATCCAGATCGCGCGCATGTTCTCTGACGCAGGGGCCGATCTGATCGATGTTTCTGCCGGTCAAACGACTGTTGATGCCAAGCCGGTCTACGGCCGCATGTTCCAGACGCCATTCTCTGACCGAATCCGGAATGAGGCGGGCCTGACCACCATGGCCGTCGGCAACATTTTCGAGGCCGATCACGCCAATTCGATCCTGATGGCAGGCCGCGCGGATCTCGTCGCCGTTGGCCGTCCGCATCTGACCGATCCGTACTGGACGCTGCATGAAGGCGCCAAGATCGGCGACCGCGCGGCACCTGATTGGCCGCTGCCGTATCTCGCTGGCCGCGATCAATTGTGGCGGCTTGCAGACAAGAACGCCGAAACGGTGGGCAAGGTATGACGCTTACCGGCAAACATGTGGTCGTGACGGGCGGCGGGTCCGGGGCAGGCGCAGAAATCGCGCATGCCTTTGAGACGGCTGGCGCCAAAGTCACCATCATGGGCCGGAATGTGGAAAAGCTCGCCGCGCAGAAACTGCCTTATCAGGTATGTGATGTCTCGGACCCGGCTGCGATCAAACTTGCCTTCGAGGCTGCCCGTCAGGAACAAGGTCCGATTTCAGTCGTTGTCGCCAATGCGGGCGCAACGGAAAGCGTGCCGTTTGCCAAGATGTCGCCCGAGGCCTTCAACGCCAATTTGTCGGTCAATTTGACCGGCGTTGCATTCTCCTTCCAGGCTGCGTTGGACGATATGAAGCATGCCGGTTGGGGCCGGATGATCGCAATCGCCTCAACGGCGGGTCTCAAGGGCTATCCTTATGTGTCCGGTTATTGCGCCGCCAAGCACGGCGTTGTCGGTCTGACCCGGTCGCTTTCTGTCGAGTTGGCGCGCACCGGGATCACCGTCAATGCGATCTGCCCCGGCTTTCTCGAAACGCCCATGCTGGAGCGTTCCATTGAAAACATCATGGAAAAGACCGGAATGGACCACGAGGTGGCCGCTGGAACGCTGCGCAAGATCAATCCGCAGAACCGCTTCGTCCAGCCGCGCGAAGTTGCCGAAACGGCGCTTTGGCTGTGCTCCGATGGAGCGGCCAGCGTTAACGGACACGCGCTCAGTCTTTCGGGAGGCGAGATCTGATGGCTGCGCACGACACCTCCCCAGAGCCAATCTCCAAATCCCGGCTGCGTCTCTGGCTTCGCTTGCTCAAGGCAACATCTGGAATTGAAACCGAACTTCGCCGGCGTTTGCGCGATGAATGCGACACCACGCTGCCGCGGTTTGATGTCCTGTCGGCCCTATCGCGCTATCCAGACGGGCTGAAAATGAGCGAGATTTCCGCCTTTTTGAAAGTCTCCAACGGCAATGTCACCGGCATCGTTGAGCGTCTGGTCGAAGACGGTCATGCGGTCCGCATGGCGGTTCCGGGAGACAAACGCGCCAACCGGGTCAAGCTGACGTCCGAAGGGCACGCGGTTTTCGCAGATCTGGCCGCCAAGCACGAGGGCTGGATCGATGAGCTGATGGGCGGTCTCGACCGCAGTGCCATTGCAGCTTGCAACGAGATTTTTGAACAATTTGGATCTTCCGGCGAGCCGGAGACAGCACTGAAAAAGGCAGGCCGCCCATGACCGACGCCCCGAAACACTTCAATCTGTCCGTCGACGGCGGCATCGCGCGGGTCTCGCTCAACCGGCCGGAGCGGAAAAACCCGCTGACCTTTGATAGCTATGCCGAGCTGCGCGACTGGTTCCGGGATCTGGTCTATCGCGACGACATTCATGCTGTGGTGTTCCTGCCGAATGGCGGCAATTTCTCCTCTGGCGGCGATGTCCATGACATCATCGGCCCGCTGACAAAGATGTCGATGAAGGAACTGCTTGCCTTCACGCGGATGACGGGGGATCTGGTCAAGGCGATCGTCAATTGCGGCAAGCCGGTTATTGCCGCTATCGATGGGGTGTGTGTTGGCGCCGGGGCGATCATCGCCATGGCTTCAGACCTGCGCTTTGCGACGCCAGAAGCCAAGACAGCTTTCCTGTTCACCCGTGTAGGCCTTGCAGGCTGTGACATGGGCGCCTGCGCGATCCTGCCCCGGATCATCGGCCAGGGCCGGGCGGCGGAGCTGCTCTACACAGGCCGCTCCATGAGCGCAGAGGAAGGGGAACGCTGGGGCTTCTTCAATCGTCTCGTCTCTGCAGATACGTTGGAAAGCGAAGCTGCCGCCTTTGCCGAACGGATTGTGGCCGGGCCGAATTTTGCGCACATGATGACCAAGACCATGCTGGCTCAGGAATGGTCCATGTCCATCGAACAGGCAATTGAAGCCGAAGCCCAGGCGCAGGCGATCTGCATGCAGACCGGTGATTTCGAGCGGGCCTACAACGCTTTCGTCAACAAGGAAAAACCGGTGTTCGAGGGCAACTGATGGCAGACAAGAGTTTTCTCTCCTGGCCGTTTTTCCAAGACCGGCATCGCAAACTGGCCGAAGACCTTGAGGCCTTTGCCAAAGGGCTTCACGTCGATCACTCTGACACCGACCAGGCGTGCCGGTCCCTCGTCAAGGCAATGGGGGCCGCCGGGTGGCTTCAGCCGACAGCCTCCGAGGACGGTGCACCGCTGGATGTCCGTACCCTGTGCCTCTCCCGTGAAATTCTTGCGCGTCATGACGGGCTGGCCGATTTTGCCCTAGCCATGCAAGGTCTTGGCACTGGGGCCCTGTCGCTTTTTGGAACCGCAGAGCAAAAAGCTGCCTGGTTGCCGAAAACACGGGCCGGCGAGGCAATTTCGGCGTTTGCTCTCACCGAACCGCAATCCGGTTCCGATGTCGCCAACTCGACCATGACCGCGACGGATGATGGCGACAGTTACGTTCTGAATGGCGAAAAGACCTGGATTTCCAACGGGGGCATTGCCGATGTCTATACGCTTTTTGCCCGCACCGGCGAAGCGCCCGGCGCCAAGGGATTGTCGGCCTTTGTCGTAACACCGGATCTTCCAGGATTTGAAGTTGCCGAACGTCTGGACACGATTGCCCCGCATCCGCTGGCAACATTGCGTTTAACCGATTGCCGGGTCAAAAAGTCCGACCTGATTGGCAATCCGGGCGATGGTTTCAAGATCGCGATGTCTGTGCTCGACATCTTCCGTTCCACAGTCGCTGCCGCCGCGCTGGGCTTTGCCCGCCGGGCGCTGGACGAGGCGCTTGACCGGGTAACAGCACGCCAGATCCAGGGCGCACCGCTCGCCGATCTTCAGATGGTGCAAGGGCATATCGCGGATATGGCGTTGGATGTGGATGCAGCGGCATTGCTGATTTACAGAGCGGCCTGGGCCAAGGACAGCGGCGCGCCGCGCGTCACCCGGGAAGCGGCGATGGCCAAGCTTTTCGCGACCGAACAAGCGCAGCAAGTGATCGACAAAGCCGTTCAGCTGCATGGCGGTGACGGCGTGCGCTCCGGTGAGACCGTTGAAAAGCTCTATCGCGAAATTCGGGCCTTGCGCATTTATGAAGGCGCAACGGACGTCCAGAAAATCGTCATTGCACGCCAGACACTTGGCGCTTTTGCCGCCGACAGCGCCAATCAGGGAGGATAGCCAATGCTGGGTCCCACCGCTCACACCGACACCTTTGCTCGGGACAACCTTCCGCCTCAGGACCAATGGCCGGAGTTTCTTCTGGATGGATTTGACTATCCCGATCACATCAACGTCGGCGTCGAACTCACCGACAAAATGGTCGAGAAAGGCTTTGGAGATCATACGGCCCTGATCGGCAATGGCCGCCGCCGGACCTACAAGGAACTCTCCGACTGGACCAACCGCCTCGCCCATGCGCTGGTGGAAGATCTGGGTGTGAAGCCGGGCAACCGTGTTCTGATCCGTTCGGCCAACAATCCGGCGATGGTGGCCTGCTGGCTGGCGGCGACCAAGGCGGGGGCTGTTGTCGTCAACACGATGCCAATGCTGCGCGCCGGGGAGCTTGCCAAGATCGTCGACAAGGCCGAAATCGAGTTTGCACTGTGTGATACCCGGTTGATGGACGAGATGGTCGCCTGCGCCAAGACATCGTCGTTTCTCAAAAAAGTCATCGGCTTTGACGGCACGTCCAACCACGATGCCGAACTCGACCGTCTTGCACTGACCAAATCCGTCCGGTTTGACGCGGTCAATACTGGCCGGGACGATGTCGCCCTGCTAGGATTTACTTCCGGGTCCACAGGATCGCCCAAGGCGACAATGCATTTTCACCGGGACATCCTGATCATTGCGGATGGCTATGCCAAGGAAGTGCTCGGCGTCACACCGGATGATGTTTTTGTTGGGTCTCCGCCGCTCGCCTTCACCTTCGGTCTTGGCGGTCTGGCGGTCTTCCCGCTGAGGTTTGGCGCGGCAGCCACGCTTTTGGAGAACGCTTCTCCGCCAAACATGATCGAGATCATCCAGACCTACAAGGCAACGGTCTGCTTTACGGCGCCAACAGCCTACCGGGTCATGTTGCAGGCGATGGAAGAAGGCGCAGACCTGTCGTCCCTGCGGGCGGCAGTCTCAGCGGGTGAAACGCTTCCGGCACCGGTCTATGACGCCTGGATGGCAAAGACGGGGAAACCGATGCTCGACGGCATCGGGGCCACCGAAATGCTGCATATTTTTGTTTCCAACCGGTTTGACGATCATAAGCCAGCCTGCACCGGAAAACCGGTCTCGGGCTACGAAGTCAAGATCGTTGGTCAGGATGGAAAGCTTGTCGCGCCTGGCGAAGTCGGACGGTTGGCCGTGCGCGGTCCGACCGGATGCCGCTATCTCGCGGATGAACGTCAGAAAAACTACGTCGTTGATGGCTGGAACATCACCGGTGACAGCTTCTCCATGAGCGAAGACGGACATTTGCACTTTGCAGCGCGCAATGACGACATGATCATATCCGCCGGTTACAACATCGCCGGACCGGAGGTGGAAGCCGCGCTTTTGGCGCATGATGTGGTTCTGGAGTGTGCCGTCATCGGCGTGCCGGACGCGGATCGCGGGTCCATCGTTCAGGCGCACATTGTCCTTGTTGAGGGCAATGAACCAACGGACGATCTCACCAAGGCGTTGCAGGATCACGTGAAAGCGGTCATCGCACCTTACAAATATCCGCGCTCCATCATTTTCACAGACACATTGCCGAAAACGGCGACCGGGAAGGTTCAAAGGTTCCGGCTTCGGGAAGAGCTGTAGGACAGTACTCAGAATAAACCGGCGTTTGGGCAGCGCCGGGGATCAAACATGGCCCCGTGGTTTTAGACGGTCAAAGACGCCGCAGAGCTACGTAACTCGGGAACAGCAGGTCAAATTCTTTAGGAGAACCAACATGAAACAAACACTACTTGCGGCGGTTGCCGCACTCAGCCTCGGCGTTGCTGCGGCGTCTGCAGAGCCGGTGAAGGTCGGTATGATCACCACCTTGTCCGGCGGTGGTGCCGGTCTTGGCATCGATGTTCGCGATGGCTTCATGCTGGCGGTCAAGCAGTCCGGCAATGAAGATATTGAAGTCATCATTGAAGATGATCAGCGCAAGCCGGATGTTGCTGTGAAGCTTGCCGACAAACTTGTACAAGCCGAAAATGTCGACGTTCTGACCGGTCTCATCTGGTCGAACCTTGCCATGGCGGTGATCCCATCCGTAACGGCGCAGGGAAAGTTCTATCTGTCGCCGAACGCTGGCCCGTCCATGCTGGCCGGCAAGGGGTGTCACCCGAACTACTTCAATGTGGCTTGGCAGAACGACAACCTGCATGAAGCCGCGGGTGCGTTCGCCAATGTCGAAGGCTACAAGAACAGCTTCATTCTCGCGCCGAACTATCCGGCCGGCAAAGATGCGCTTACAGGCTACAAGCGTCTTTACAAAGGTGATTTGGCAGGCGAGCTCTACACCAAGCTTGGGCAAACCGATTATGCGGCAGAACTGGCGCAAATCCGCGCGTCCGGTGCAGACAGCGTCTACTTTTTCCTTCCAGGCGGCATGGGCATTTCATTCCTGAAACAGTATGCCGGCAGCGGTATTGATCTGCCGGTTGTTGGCCCGGCGTTCTCCTTTGACCAAGGCATCCTGCAGGCTGTTGGCGATGCGGCGCTTGGTGTCCGCAACACCAGCCAGTGGTCCAAGGACATCAACACGCCGGTCAACAACGCATTCGTCGAGAGCTTCCAAGCGGAATACGGTCGTTTGCCGTCGCTTTACGCATCTCAAGGATTCGACACCGCCAACCTGCTGCTGTCCGCCATGGCAAAAGCCGATGTGAAGGACGGAGAGGCTTTCCGTTCAGCGCTTCAAGACGCTGATTTCAAGAGCACGCGCGGTGAATTCAAATTCGGCCCCAACAACCATCCGATTCAGGATATCTACGTGCGGGAAGTCATCAAGGAAGGCGATGTCTTCACCAACAAGATCATCGGCAAGGCGCTGAACAGCCATTCAGATGCCTATTGGTCCGAGTGCAACATGTAAGGTGATGTTTGGCCTCGGTCATTGGATCGGGGCCAGCTTTCGGGTGGAACTGCATGTCTTTGATATTGCTGATAGAACAGATTTTGAACGGCCTCCAATTCGGGATCATGTTGTTCCTGATGGCCGCAGGTCTGACGCTAATCTTCGGGGTGATGGGGCTGATCAATCTGGCCCACGGATCGCTCTACATGATCGGAGCCTTTTGCGCGGCAGCTGTTGCTGGAGCGACTGGATCATTCCTGCTGGGATTGATTGCGGCGCTGGCCGGGGCTGCCATAGCCGGAGCCCTTGTCGAACTTGTCGTCATCCGGCGGCTCTATACGAAGGATCACCTGGATCAAGTGCTTGCGACCTTCGCGCTGATCCTGATTTTTTCTGAAGGGACACGATGGCTGTTCGGCTCTTTTCCGCTCTTTTTGGATATTCCCGATGCGCTGTCCGGACCGGTGACGCTTCCGGGCGGTATTGAGTATCCGCTTTACCGCCTTACGCTGATCATCGTTGGATTGCTTGTCGCAGCCGGTTTGTTCCTCCTGATTTCGCGCACCCGCCTTGGGATCCAGATCCGGGCCGGGGAAAACGACCGGGAAATGATCGCAGCACTTGGTGTCGACATTGCCAAGCTCTACACCATCGTCTTTGCGCTAGGGGCCGCGCTTGCCGGTCTTGCCGGGGCGCTTGTTGGAGCAATCCAGTCGGTTCAAGTCGGCATGGGCGAGCCTGTCCTGATTTTGGCTTTTGTTGTCATCGTCATCGGCGGCATTGGCTCCATCAAGGGCGCGCTCATTGGCGCGATCCTGGTCGGTCTCACAGATACTCTCGGCGGCATCTTCCTGCCTGAGCTGATGAAACTCTTCTTCAGCCCGGCAACGGCCACTTCCATCGGGTCTTCGATCGCCTCAATGTCCATCTACATCCTGATGGCTGCAGTCCTTGTGTTGCGCCCAACCGGTCTGTTTGGAGCGCGTGCATGACCCGGGAAACACTGTTCAACTCGGCTGCGCTCGCGGCGCTGGCCCTCGTTCCGCTCTGGGCGCATTTTTCCGGTGAGCCGTTCACCGTGACCCTTGCCACCCGCGCTGTCATTCTTGCGCTGGCGGCGGTCGGTCTGCACATCGCCCTGGGTCTTGGCGGCCTTGTCAGCCTTGGACACGCTGTCTTTTTCGGGATTGGCGGCTACGCGATGGGTATCCTTGCCCATCATGCGCAGACTTACACCCCATTGATGGAATGGCCGTTCGTTATCGAGGGCACCAAATCCATGCCGGTGATCTGGCTGGTCGCCGTGGTTCTGTCGTCCGTTGTGGCCTATTTCATTGGCCTCCTGTCACTGAGGACCTCCGGCGTTTACTTCATCATGATCACGCTGGCCTTCGGACAGATGTTCTTTTTCTTCGCGATCAGCTGGAGTGCCTATGGCGGTGAAGACGGCTTGTCGATCTATGTCCGCAATGGCTTTCCGGGCGTGAACACGCTCGTTCCGATCCAGTTCTATGCCTTGTGCTTTGTTATCCTTGCTGCAGTGATGTTCTTTGCCGCACGATTGCAACGTTCGCCTTTTGGCCTCGCGCTCAACGCGGCGCGCCAGGTGCCGGACCGGGTCGAAACCGTTGGTCTGAACCCGATGCGCTTGCGTCTGGTTGCGTTTGTGTTGTCCGGTGCGATCACGGGTCTCGCCGGGGCTCTCTTTGCCGATCTCAACCGGTTTGTCAGCCCGACCATGTTCTCCTGGCAGATGTCCGGGGAGTTGATCATTTTCATCATCCTTGGCGGGCTTGGCCGGCTCTATGGCCCGGTTGTCGGAGCGGTTGTCTTTGTGGCGCTTGAGCACATCCTTGGCGACTTGTCTGACTATTGGCACATCTATTTGGGTGTTCTGTTGCTGGGCGTCGTGCTGTTCGCACGCGGTGGCATCATCGGCATGCTGCTCGGCCGGGAGGTGGCCCATGACTGAGGCAATTCTCGCAACACAAGGCATCTCCAAGAGCTTCGGGGCGCTAAAGGCCAGTGACGACGTTTCAATTGATCTGATAGCGGGAGAAATCCACGCGATCATCGGACCAAACGGGGCCGGGAAATCGACCTTGATCAAGCAGATCTGTGGCGGTCTCAAGCCTGACACCGGTACAGTCAAGCTGTTGGGAGAGGATGTCACTGATCTGCCGACGGAACTGCGAGCCCGCGCCGGGCTTGGGCGCACCTTCCAGATCTCGGCTCTCGCGATGGAAGACACAGTTCTTCAGAATGCGGTACTGGGTGCGCTGGGTGGTCAGGGAAATCCGTGGCGTTTTTTCAAGCCGATTCTGAAAGACAAGGATCTTTTGGACACGGCCATGGAGGCATTGGAGCGCGTCGGTCTTCAAGATCATGCAAAGACACGCACAGCAGAACTCAGCCACGGTCAGAGACGCCAGCTGGAAGTGGCCGTTGCCCTGACACTGAAACCGAAAGCCTTTGTGATGGATGAACCCATGGCAGGCCTTGGTACGGAGGGTTCCAAGCGGCTGACCGAGTTCCTTGGCGATCTTCGCCATCAGGCGCCGATCCTGTTGGTTGAACATGACATGGACGCTGTTTTTGCATTGGCCGACCGGATCAGCGTGCTGGTCTACGGCAAAGTCATCGCAACCGGCACAGTTGAGGAAATCCGCGCCAACAAAGATGTGCGCGATGCGTATCTGGGAGACGAAGCATGAGTGCGCTTTTGACTCTCTCCAATGTCACGGCCAGTTATGGTCCCAGTCAGGCGTTGTTTGACGTGTCTTTGTCGATCGGCGAAGGCGAAGTGGTCGCCTTGATGGGCCGCAACGGCATGGGCAAGTCAACAACGGTCAAGACGATTTGCGGCATGTTACCGTCCGGCGGAGAAATCCGGTTCAAGGACAAGGTGATTGGCGGGATGCCGAGCCACAAGGTAGCGCGGCTTGGTGTGGGGCTGGTGCCTGAGGGCCGGCGGTGCTTTGCCGATCTGTCGGTTGAGGAGAACCTGACCGCTGCAGCTCGTCCCGGCACCTGGGACTTCGCCAAGGTCGCCGAGCTGTTTCCGCGTCTGGCTGAACGCCGGAACCAGAAGGCGGCCTCGCTGTCTGGCGGTGAACAGCAAATGCTGGCGATCAGCCGGGCCCTGATGACCAATCCGATCCTCGTCATCCTGGATGAGGCGACGGAAGGCCTTGCCCCGATCATTCGGCAGGAAATTTGGGCGGCCATCAGCCATCTGAAGAACAGCAGTGGACTGTCGATCCTCTTGGTCGACAAGTCTTTGAAAGAGCTGCAGCAGGTCGCCGATCAGGGTGTCATCCTGGAACGGGGCCGAACGGTCTGGTCAGGCCGGATGGCGGATTTGGACGCGGAGACCGGAGAAAAATATCTCGGGATCTAGGGAGTTTGTCTCTTAAGTCCCGGGCAAATAAGAAAGACGCATTATGAGCCACAAAATCATTCATCCCGACGGCTGGGCGCCGGCGAAGGGGTATGCCAACGGTGTCTTAAGCCGCAAGGGCGTATTGCATATCGGCGGTCAGATCGGCTGGAATGCCGAGCAGGTTTTTGAAACCCATGATTTCATTGGTCAGATGGAACAGGCACTCAGGAACATTCTTGATGTTGTTCTTGCAGCTGGCGGTAAGGCCGAAGATATCGTCCGTTTGACCTGGTTTGTGACCGACAAGAAGGAATACCTCGCCCGTCAGCGCGAAATTGGCGCGACCTACCGGAAGGTCATGGGACGTCATTTTCCGGCAATGTCGATGGTCGTGGTCGCCGGTCTGATCGAAGACGAAGCCTTGGTCGAGATCGAGGCGACAGCTGAGATTGAGTGAAGGGCCTAACTTCCGGGCAAGAACCAGTCCCGGGCATTTTCGTAGCAGATGCGGCGGATAAGGCCGTCGCTCAGCTCATTATGCGCGGGAATAGATCCATCCTCGACCCATCGGCCGACCATCCGGCATACCAGCCGACGATAATACTCGTGCCGTGGGAACGACAGGAAAGACCGGGAATCGGTCAGCATGCCGATAAAACGTGAGAGTAGGCCCATCTGGGCGACCTGCGTGAGTTGCCGTTCCATCCCGTCCAGCTGATCGTTGTACCACCAGCCTGGCCCTGCCTGGATTTTCCCCGGCTCAGACCCATCCTGGAAGTTACCGGCAATCGTCACCAGCATCTCGTTGTGAATCGGGTTGAGCGCATAAAGGATGGTGCGCGGAAGGCCTTTTCGGGAATTGATCAGGTCGAGCACGGAATTGAGCGACGTACCGATCCCGGCATCTGACATGCAATCGCCTCCAACATCAGGTCCTAGAGCCCTGAACAGACGGCTGTTCTGATTGCGCAATACACCGATGTGGTACTGCATGACGATGCCGCGCTCGGCATAAGCTTCACCCAGTTCAATCAGCACCGCCGCTTTGAAGTCGGCCGCATCTTGTGCCGACATGGGCCAGCCGTTTTGCCCGCTCCGCAGGATGATATCGAGTTCCCGGGGAGGGCGTTTTTCAAAGGCCGGCAAATCGTTGAGACCGTGATCCGCCGCCTTGCAGCCAAGAGACACAAAAAAGTCGAGCCGGTTGAGCAGAGCCGCAATCAACGTGTCGAAACTGTCGACTGCAATGCCGCTGGTCTCACCCAGTTTGCGGCAATAAGCGGCAAATCCTGGCGCAGTGGGAACGAGCGCCTTGTCTGGCCGGAAACTCGGGGCCACTGGAAACGGAAAATTCGGATCGGATTGTAGAGCGGCATGGGAGGCAAGGTCGTCTGTCGGATCGTCTGTCGTGCCCACATATTCGACCTTCATGGAGGTCAATAGGCCCCGGGCACTATGGCTTGGCTGCTCCAAGGCAGCATTGGCGAGCTCCCAGACTTCATCCGCGGTGTCGGGCCCGAAAATGCCATCCCATTGAAAGTAGCGCTGCAGTTCCAGATGGGTCCAGTGATAGAGGGGATTGCCCAGGCAATGCGGGATGGTTTGCGCGAAAGCATCGAATTTGTCCCGATAGTCCGCAGTACCTGTCACGAGCTCTTCGGGCACCCCGTTCCAACGCATGGCGCGCCACTTGTAGTGATCGCCCTCCAACCAGATTTCTCCAATCGACCGCCAGGATTTATTTTCCGCAATGGCTGCCGGATCCAGATGATTGTGAAAGTCGACGATCGGAAGATGCTTGGCAACGTCATGGTAGAGGCGACGGCTGGCCGCGGTATCAAGCAGATAGTCCGGGCCGAGAAAGGGTTCAGTCATGAAAAGGTCCTTGGAGCTACGCTGCCAGTGCTGCGCGCGCGCCGTCTTGTTTCAGTTTCTTGTAGGCGTGTGTTACCTGCTTTACAAATTCTGGCTCGGCAGGAAGGTCAGACCCAAAAATACCGGCCAGCAACATCATGTTCAGCACATAATCCTCATCGTCTGATCCCGCGACAAGTTCCTTGATGCGGCCGGCGTGCGGGTCGTTGACGGGCAGGTTTGCGCCGGTCTCTGAAGTGCCCCGGCAGTACCGCATCCAGCCGGCGACGGCCAACGCAGACAGCTGCCAGGGGCGGTCTGCTTCCATATGACGTCTGATTGGCGCCAAAAGCCGTTGCGGCAGTTTCTGGCTGCCGTCCGATGCAATTTGCGTGGTTTTGTGGCGAAGGGCCTGATTGGAAAAACGCGCGATCAGTTCGTCGCCGTAAGCAGAGATATCGAAGCCACCTGGAACGGACAATGTTGGGGCTTGTTCGCCCATCATGAGGTTTCGGACCGCGGTTTTGAAGACAGGATCAGCCATGCAATCGGCAATCGTCTCCTTGCCGGCAAGAGCGCCAAGATACGCCAGGAACGAGTGGCTGCCGTTCAGCATGCGCAGCTTGATCTCTTCATAGGGTTCGACGTCGGGGACGAAACTTGCCCCTGCCAGATCCCAATTTGGTGTTTCTCTGGCGAAACTGTCTTCAATCACCCACTGTTTGAACGGTTCACACAGGATGCCGTTGGGGTCGGGCGCGCCGAGCGCACCAGCCAGTTTTTCAAAAGACGACTCGGTCATGGCCGGGGTAATACGGTCGACCATGGAACTGGGAAATCGGCAGTTTTGACAGATCCAGTCTTTCAGCTCGGGATCCCGTTTTTCGGCAAACTCAAGAACGGCCGTTCTGCAGAGTTTACCGTTTGACGGGAGATTGTCGCAGGACAGAATTGTAAGCCCGGGCAGCTCCTGTTGGCTTCTCAGGCGCAAGCCCTCGACCAAAAGGCCGATGGCCGTCTTTGGATCGGTTGGCTGTTTGAGGTCTACCGCGATGCCAGCGTTTTCAAGATCGAGGTGCCCGCGGGTGAGGCCGTAGCCCTTTTCCGTGATCGTCAAAGTGATCACGCGTAGATCCGGATCGCAGATCTGGGCAATCAGTGCGCCGATACCATCGCGATGGGGATGCAATGTCTTGATCACGGCGCCGACTTGCCTGAGCGCAAGGGTATCGTCAGACATTTCGCCGACCGTGAACAAACCGTCCGCCTTATCAAGCGCGGAGAGTTCGTCTGCACCCGAGTTCAATCGGGCAACCGCCATGCCCCAGTCGCTTTTGTTTTGGCGCAATAACTCGTCTTGAAAGATCGCAGTATGCGCCTTGGCAAAGGCGCCAAACCCGATATGAAAAACGCGGGTTTTAAGGAAGCTGCGATCATAGTCGGGGAGGGAGAGGTTTACGGACATAATTTAAAGGCTCAAACAAAGAAAAGGGGTGTCTCCGTGCTGGTCGGAGCTCCGTTGACAACCAGCGGAGAAGACCCGGCAAGCCAGAGGTCGACTTGATCATAGGCTGGCTTGTAAGTGCCACTCATATGCCAGTTCAGCATAACCGTTGTGCTGTCTCGTGACAGGGTCATACGTGTCAGACAATGGTCTGAGACAAGAGCATTGGTAGAGACACCGTCATCATCATAAGCACAGCTCTCGCGCGCCGGGGCACCTGGGTTCTGCGGGTATATGCGCCACGTTCGTGTCTTGTCAGTCTGTGCCGTGCTGCGCGCATTCGGACCGGCCATCGGTAACACCGTGCCGCCACGGACGAAAAGCGGAATAGTGTCTTGAGTGGCTGGCACGTCCAGCATCTGCCCGCCCGGATACCAGGTTGTTCCTGCAAAGTCCCACCAACCTTCCGGACAGGCGGGCAGGGGAACCGAGCGGCTCTTCGCGCCTTTTTCAATGACTGTTGCGACGAGCAGATCGGTCCCAAGAAGGAATTCGAACTCGGAGGCTTGCGCCAGCTGGTCTTCCGGAAAATCCAGCCACAGGGGGCGCAACATCGGTTCGCCGTCTGTAACGGCCCGGCATATAAGTGTGTAGAGGTACGGAATCAGCTGGGCCCGAAACTTGAGAGCCTTGCGGATCAGCGGGGTGATCTCCGGATACATCCAGGCTTCATTGGCAGTGCCGTCGTCATTCCAGGAGTGGATCGTGAAGCGTGGATGGAAGATGCCGTTCTGCACCCAGCGGAGAAACAGCTCCGGTTCCGGCTTCGGACCGGCAAAACCGCCAACATCATGCCCGATGTTGTAAAAGCCCGACAGGCTGAGCCCGAGGCCCATCGGAATGTTCCAACGGAGCGTGTCCCAGCTGGTGTAATTGTCGCCGGTCCAGGTTTGGGCATAGCGCTGTGTGCCCGGTGCGGCGCAACGGGAAATCAGATAGGGGCGCTTTGCCGGCTGATCCGCAACCTGCGCATCGTAGGATGCGCGGGTCATCAGCTGGCTGTGCAACGGGCGTATTAGTCCAACGGGGATTTCTTTGCCAAACCCGGTGCAAATGGCCTCGTCATCCCAGACTTCATATTCGTTGTTGTCGTTCCAGGTACTGGAAATGCCTTTGTCGAACAGCTTTTCTTTCAGATTTTTCTGCCACCAGGCAATGGCTGCTGGATTGGTGAAATCGAGATGCGACCCGGTTCCGTCCCAAAATGGCGATTGCTCTGGAGCGCCGGTCTCGCTGTTCTTGATGAAAAGACCGGCCTTTTCGGCTTCCGGGAAAAGGGGATGGTCTTCCAGAAGTACCGGCTTGATATTTGCGATCAGATTGATGTCCGCGTCGGCATAAGCTTTGGTGAAGGCTCGAACATTCGGAAAGCGATCCGTGTTCCAGTGAAAGACATACCGCTTTTCCTTGATGGCGGTGTAGCCGGAGGACATTTGAAAACTGTCGCACGGCATGTCTTCTTCGGCGAGTTTTGCCAAAAACCCTTCCAAACGTTCCTGGGCGTTTTCAGAATCCGTATACGCCATCGTAGAGCCGGAATAGCCCAAGCCCCAGCGTGGCATGAAGGCAGTGCCTCCGGTGAGCCAGTGGTGGCGCTTAACGATCTCAAGCACCGTTGGAGCCCACGAAAAATAGTAATCGAGTTCACCATCAGAAGCGCGGAATGCGCGGAAGGCAGGATGATAGTTGTCCTTCTCATTCCCAAGATCGAACCAGCAATGGGCGAGCGTGTCGTAGTAAAGCCCATAGGCGCCGAGCGGGCCGCGGTCCGTGATTGTGAACGGGATGTGCTTGTAGAGCGGGTCGGTTGTTCGGGCGTCATATCCCATCGCATCGAGATTTCGCATCTCGAAGCGGCGCCGGGATCTTTCCAGGGAGCCGGTTTTCTCACCCAGGCCGTAATAGCGTTCGCCATCAAACCTGCGCATGAAGTGACATTTGCGGTGATCGCGGCGGCCTATCATGTAGGCGTCTTGCGGGCGGTCTCGCGCAATTTCCTGCCATTCTGCGTTTGGCGTTTCCCGGCTCTCCCAGACGAGAGCCAATGGTGTTTCGACGGTCAGACGCAGACAGTCTGTCGTGAGTTGCAGCTGGGTGTCGTCCTGTGTGAGCGAGAACTCCGGACAGGTGAATCCACTGAGATCATCGCGAGATCGGCCTTCCCAGGGAACATCGTCCTTCGGGGCGATCGCCCAGGTCCGGTCCAGCCGGTGAATCCCGTCTCTGAGCAGCGAGACCCGGATGAGGGCGTGTTCTAGAACCCGGATCACGAGCGCATGCCGGTCTTCGACGAGGAGCGCGATGCCAGTTTCTGTCTGCTCGGCCAGTGTCCAGTGTTTGAGTGCTTTCATATCTGAACTCAGTACCCGAGCAGCAATTGAGGCAGGAACAGGCTGATTTGCGGGATGTAGGTGACGACCAGCAGCAGGCCGACCAACACCGCGTAAAACGGAAGCATCGGCTTGATCACATCCCCGATTTTGACCCCGCCAACGGAACACCCGACAAACAGAGCCGACCCGACCGGTGGCGTACAGATCCCGATGCACAGGTTGAAGGTCATCATGACGCCGAAATGCACCGGATCCATGCCAAGATCTGTGACAACCGGCAGGAAGATCGGCGTGAAGATCAGCAGGGCAGGGGTCATATCCATGAAGGTGCCGACAATCAGCAACGCGATGTTGATGATCAACAAAAGAACGAGCGGATTGTCTGACAGCCCGAGAAGGATGTCGGAGATTGCATATGGGATGTCGGCAAAGGCCATGGCCTTCGACATGGCTATGGAGCAGCCGATCATCAAAAGAACGATAGATGTGGTAACTGCGCTTTCCAGAATGATGCTGGGCAGCTGGCGCCAGGTGATTTCGCGGTACCAGATGACAGCCAGAAAGAGCGTGTAAACGACAGCAACAGCTGAGGCTTCGGTCGCAGTGAAAATCCCGCCGATGATCCCGCCCATCACGATGACGATCAGACCGAGCGGCAGGACCGCGCCAAGGGTTTTGTCGATGACTTCGCGGGTGCTGGGCCGCGGCGCGATTGGATATCCGCGGCGCTTTGCAATGATGCCCGCAACCAGCATGAGGCAGAGACCCATTAGGATCCCCGGGACATAACCGGCCACGAACAGTGCCGCGATCGAGGTCCCGTTGGTGATCAATGAATAGACAATGAAGGTTGCGCTGGGTGGAATAAGCAAGCCTGTCGGGCAGGAGGCGATGTTGACAGCCGCG
Organism: Roseibium sp.; assembly: GCF_965276855.1. Taxonomy (GTDB): domain Bacteria; phylum Pseudomonadota; class Alphaproteobacteria; order Rhizobiales; family Stappiaceae; genus Roseibium. The sequence goes on along the minus strand of NZ_OZ255700.1, from coordinate 2,108,648 downwards.
CTGTAAGCCGGGTCATAGCCTTCCTTTTTCTGCAAAGGCGACATGACGCCCCCAACAGCTGCAGCGGAGGCCACGGCCGACCCGGAGATCGACCCAAACATCATGTTGGCGAGAACATTGCAGTGCGCCAGTGAGCCGGGCAAACGCCCGCCCAGAACCTTGGCAAACTCGATTAGCCGCAGGGCAATGCCGCCCCGGTTCATGATGTTGCCGGCGAGAATAAAGAACGGGATGGCGAGCAGTGTGAAGCTGTCCAGTCCCGAGGCCACCTGCTGGGCGACGATGTAAACCGACTGGTCGAAGGACATGAACAGGAGAAAAGTCGCAAAGGCGGCAAGACCGATAGAAAAGGCGATCGGAACGCCCAAAACCATGAGCAGCACAAAGGTCCCGAACAGGACCGCGACGGCTTGGATATCCATTTATGAGCTCCTCAGGGCCTAGGTCAGCGGTCCGCCGGGGGCCGGCGGTTCAAGTTGTTCGTTGGGGCCGCGGCCATCGCGCACGAGGTCGGCTAGGAACGTCAGGCAGTAATAAAGAATGCAAAATCCGGAAAACGGGATTGCAACGTAGATGAACCCCATCGGGATGCGGAGCGCTGGCGAAACCTGACCGGTTTCAAGCGTACGGCTGACCAATCCGAGGCCGCCGTAAATCATGATAAGGCCAGCAAAAAGAGCAATTGCGCCGATGATGCCTGCGTTGACGGCGAATCTGGCTTTGCCAGTCGTTACAACGGGCAGAAGGTCAATTGCCAGATGCCGCCGTTGGCCCAGAGTGTAAGCGCCGCCCAGCAAGGCGACCCAAATGAACAGGAACCGTGCCATTTCGTCGGTCACGGTGCTCGGGCTTTCCAGAACGTATCGCGAGAAGACCTGCCAAACGACACAGACAACCAGGACGGCGAAAGCCGATGTGATGACGAGGCGCAGAACGAAATCCACCCCTCGGGTTAAAGCGGTCACGATGATCCTCCCAGCCTGTCGATCGCGTGCATGGCGAGTTGGACACCTACACGCTTGGCACCCTTACATTTGCGCCAGGAAATAAAATTGGTCAACCAATTTTGCAAAAAAGGTTGACTGATTTTCGAAATTGGACGAACAATTCGACCTCAACGGCGCCTGAAGCCGTGAAATGGGTATACCGGAACGTTCCATGAGGGAGCTGAGCCGGGTCCAGCCCTCACCTGGGAGGAAGTCATGTCGAAGTTCATCAAGGTTGCGGCTCTCTTGGCCGCGGGCGCCGTCGCGTTCGGCTCAGCTGCCAACGCCAAGACGCTACGCCTAAATCACAACAACCCGGAAGACCATCCGCTGCACAAGTCCATGGAATTCATGGCGGATCGCTTGGAGGAGTTGACCAACGGTGATCTTAAAATCCGCATCTATGCAAACGCGCAGCTTGGAACGCAGCGTGAATCCATGGAACTGATGCAAAACGGCGCGCTCGATATGGCCCGCTCCAATGCTTCGGAGCTGGAAGCCTTTGAAGAGTCCTATGGCGCTTTGAACCTGCCTTACATCTTCGTCAACGATGATCACTATTATGATGTTCTGTCAGGCGACATTGGCGCCGATATCCTCAAGGCTTCAGAGGACAAGGGCTTCATTGGCGTTGCTTACTATGTTGAAGGTGCCCGGTCGTTCTACGCCAACAAGGAAATCAATTCTCCGGCAGACCTGCAGGGTATGAAGATCCGTGTCCAGCCGAGCCCGTCCGCGATCCGCATGGTCGAACTGCTTGGTGGCAACCCAACCCCGATTGCTTGGGGTGAACTTTACAGCGCACTTCAGCAGGGTGTTGTTGATGGCGCCGAGAACAACCCGTTGGCATTGACGTCTGCCCGCCACGGCGAAGTAAGCAAGGTCTACTCAAACGACGGTCACACCATGATCCCGTCTGTTGTGATGATCTCCACCAAGTCCTGGAATGAACTCAGCGACGATCACAAGGATGCACTGACCAAAGCAGCGCGTGAGTCCATGGATTTCCACCGCGAGCAGTGGGATGCCATGGTCGCTGAAGGCATCGAAACCGCGAAGAACGAACTTGGTGTGAAATTCATCGAAGTCGACAAGGGCCCGTTCATCGAAGCTGTCTTGCCGATGCATGAAGAAGCCGCTGCCAAGTCTGAAAAAGTTGCGGATCTCATCAAGCGCATCAAGGCGATCGCGCCTCAATAATTTGCAGTCAGGACCTGACCGATGCTCGAACGTTCCCATTTGGCCGACAATGCGCTGCAAGCACTGCATGATGAAGACTATGATGTTCCGTATAACACCCAGTCTTTAAACCATGACGGCCTGATCTTCATGGGCGGTCGGGCATCGGAAAGTCTGGATGGAGATTGGACCTTTTGCGTCGACCTCCTCGACACCGGCCTCCGGCAGAAGTGGTTTTCCATGCTGCCGGAAGCCCCGGAAAACAGATCAGAACCGTGGGACTACGATCCCTACATGGGGGAAACCGTTCCTGTCCCGTCCAACTGGGCCATGCTGAAGGAAAAATGGTATTTTTTCGAAGGCAGTGCCTGGTACACCCGCCCCCTGGACATTGATGTTGTCGATGAGACCAAGCGAACGTTTCTTCGCTTTGGTGCGGCGGCTTACGACTGTAAAATCTTTCTGAACGGCGAGTTCATAGGCAACCATTACGGTGCCTCGACCCCGTTCTGTGTTGAACTCACCGGCAAGCTAAAAACCGGCCGGAACTGGATTATGGCTTGCGTCAACAACACCCGTACCCGTGACCGGGTTCCAATGCGCAATACGGACTGGTTCAACTACGGTGGAATTTACCGAGAAGTCAGTCTGTTCCAGACGCCAAAAAGCCTGATCAAGGATTTCTTTCTCTATCTGGTGCCGGATGGAAGCTACGAAAAACTCTGTGCCGAGGTGACCATTGATGGCCCCCCGAGCGGCGAAGCGGCGCGCCTTTCAATTCCGGGCCTTGGCTTGGAGTTGGAAATACCGCTCGATTCATCCAGTAACGGCAAGATTGAGTTTGAAGCAAACCCTCAATTGTGGAGCCCGGACACACCGGTACTTTATGACGCGGAAGTTGTTTATGGCGGTGACAAGATCCGTGATCGCATTGGTTTCCGTCAAATCGAACGCCGCGGGACCGACATTGTTTTGAACGGTGAACCCTTGTTCCTGCGCGGGATTTCCGTGCATGAAGATGATGCTGCGCTGGGCAAGGTGACAACCGAAGCCGATCTGCGTGCCCGGTTTGATCACGCCCGCGAACTCGGTTGCAACTACTTGCGCCTTGCGCACTACCCGCACCATGAGTTGGCCGCGCAATTGGCCGACGAACTTGGTTTTCTCCTTTGGGAGGAAATTCCGGTCTATTGGGCGATCGATTTTGAAAACCCGGCAACCTACCGGGATGCGGAAAACCAATTGAGCGAATTGATCAAGCGTGACCGTAACCGGGCGAGCGTTGTCATTTGGTCGGTCGGCAATGAAAACCCGGACACAGATGCACGTCTGGACTTCATGAAGAACCTCGCTGAGACAGCGAAACGGCTCGACCCGACACGGCTGACGTCTGCAGCCTGTCTCGTCAATCATGCCCGGAACCGGGTTGAAGACCGTCTTGCGCAGCACATCGATGTCATCGGTCTCAACGAGTACTACGGCTGGTACGAGGAAGACTTCGAGGATTTGGCGGCAATCGGCGAGAACTCTGATCCGGATCGCCCGGTGGTCATCTCCGAGACCGGGGCTGATGGTGTTATTGGCGACAATGGACCGAAAACAGGACTTTTTAGCGAAGACTACATGGCGGAAGTCTACACCAAACAGATTGCCACCCTGCGGCGCCTTGCGTATGTCAAAGGCATGTCGCCGTGGATCCTGTATGATTTCCGCGTGGAACGGCGTCAGAACATCTTTCAAAATGGCTACAATCATAAAGGCCTGATCGCCGCCGATAAGAAGACCAAGAAGAAGGCATTTCATATCCTGGCCGAGTACTATCATCAGATCGCGGCCGGTCAGGAGGATGCAAGGAAAGCATCATGACCAGCGACACTCACAAACGCCGGTATCAGGAAATCGCGCAGATCCTTGCGCGGCGGATCGCCCATGACGGTTACAAGCCAGGCGACAAGTTTCCGACAGAGCGTCAGATTTCCGAGGAACTTGGCATCAGCCGGTCTTTGGTTCGTGAAGCCTTCATTATGCTGGAAATTGAGGGCTATCTTGACGTGCGCAAAGGGTCCGGGAGTTATGTTGCCACCGGCGAGAAGCTCTTTCTGAGCAATCCGAAACCTGATTTTGGTCCTTTTGAACTCTTGCAGGCCCGCCAGCTTTTGGAAAGCAGCATTGCCGGATTTGCAGCGAGCACGATCACCAAGAGCGACATCGTTCAGCTGCGGGACACGCTTGAACTGGAGCGGAAAGCTATCGCAAACGGCGAAGAAGACTATTTGGCTGATCGGCAATTCCATCTTCAGATTGCTGAAGCCACCCAAAACAGTGTCCTTGTGGCACAGGTGGAGGAGCTTTGGAGCAAGCGCGAGAACAGCCCGATGTGGGCCCGCTTGCATGATCGGATATTTGATCTCAGTTACCGCGCCAAGTGGCTTGATGATCACGCTGAAATTCTTGAGGCCCTGCGGCACCGCAATTCGGACGCTGCGCGTAAAGCCATGTGGCAACACCTTGAGAATGTGCGGTTGACGCTGCTGGAGCTCTCAGATGTGGGAGATCCTGAATTTGACGGGTATCTTTACAAGCCCGCGGCTGTCTCGAATTAGCGTGGCTGGATAGTTTATTCTGGTTCACGGGAGGCACTGGGGGGTGTTCGGCGGCATGAAACAAAAAGAAAGACAGATGCGATGATCGAATGCTGGCGCTGGTTTGGTCCGGATGACCCCATTTCCCTGCGCGATGTTCGTCAGACCGGCGCCACCGGTATCGTCACAGCGCTTCATCAAATTCCAAACGGCACCTATTGGCCGGAAGAAGAAATCGCAAAACGCCGTCGCATGATTGAGGCAGCGGGTCTTACTTGGGAAGTGTGTGAAAGCATCCCGATCCACGAGGACATCAAGACCGGGGCATCGGGTTGGGAGCGTTGGGCGGAAAACTGGGCTGAAACGGTTCGGGCACTGGCTCGTGAGAACATCCGCACCATCTGCTACAACTTTATGCCGGTGCTCGACTGGACCCGGACGGATCTCGATTATGAATTGCCGGATGGGGCGACGGCCCTGCGGTTCGAATTCGTTGCCTACGCGGCATTTGATCTCTTTATCCTCAAACGCGAGGGCGCTGAAGCCGACTACAGTCAGAACGATGTTGCAGCTGCTGAAGCGTGGCTTGATCAGCGGACCGACGAAGACAAGGACCGCCTGGTTCGAACCATCATTGCGGGATTGCCGGGATCTGAAGAAAGTTACACGCTCGACACATTCCGGGAGCATCTGGCAGCCTACAAAACAATTGACAGGGCGAGCCTCTTCCAGAACCTCGCGAACTTTCTGGAGATTGTTGTGCCAGTGGCGGAGGAAGAAGGGGTGAAGCTTGCCATTCATCCAGATGATCCGCCGCGGTCGCTTTTCGGCTTGCCGCGAATCGTCGGTACCCTCGAGGATCTCATCCGGATCAAGAGCCTGAACACATCTCAAGCCAATGGGTTCACGGTCTGCTCTGGCTCTCTCGGCGTTCATCCGGACAATGATCTTCCGGCGATTATTGGCGCCCTGGACGACAGGATCCATTTCGCACATCTGCGGGCCACAAAACGCGAAGCGGATCCGCGCAGTTTTCATGAAGATGCCCATCTGGCGGGCGACGTCGACATGGTCGCAATCGTACGGGCATTGCGGACGCTTGAGCGCAAATGGGGTAAGGCCATTCCCATGCGTCCCGACCATGGCCATCGTATGCTTTCAGATTTGAAAGAGACATCGACACCTGGATACCCGGCCATCGGGCGTCTGCGCGGACTTGCAGAATTGCGCGGTGTCATGCGCACTGTTGATGTCTATGAGGCTTCCCCTAGTTAACCCGCTCTGAAAACTCGCAAGAAAGTGCGGCTTGACCGATGGGGCTTAAAAACGCCATCCCTGTCTCGAGCATGCAAGCAGGAACAGGGCACAATGGACATATCTGCACAGACGGATCACGAGACC
>NZ_OZ255700.1:0-2097500 GCF_965276855.1 Roseibium sp. | reverse complement strand
GGCCATTGGCCTACTTGAGTGCTTTAAAGGGATCTACGATTAAGTAGGTAGTCAGGCCTGACCGCATGACTGTCGGAAAAATCTCGTGAAACTGGTCTTAATTATCAAGATCTGTTTGTGTTTGAGCCTTTGAAGGCTTGGGTTTTTACAAAGGGGCCCATGCTGGATCTGGTTTGAATCAAACGTATTTGTGCCGTTTGTTTTGGTGTTTGTTGAGTGTTTAACGCGCTCAAGTAATGCGAAGCATGGTAGCGCACAAATAAATGATCTTTTTAAGAGCCTTTGAGGCTCTTGAAAAAGATGAACATTGATAATGAGAGTGATCAAGTGTCTTAAGGGCATTCGGTGGATGCCTTGGCGACAAGAGGCGATGAAAGACGTGATACGCTGCGATAAGCTATGGGGAGCTGCGAATAAGCTTTGATCCATGGATTTCTGAATGGGGCAACCCACTCCGTATGGAGTACCCGCAAGGGAGCAAACCCGGGGAACTGAAACATCTAAGTACCCGGAGGAAAGGACATCAACCGAGACTCCGCTAGTAGTGGCGAGCGAACGCGGACCAGGCCAGTGGCTGTAGATTAAGAACTGGAACCGTCTGGAAAGTCGGGCCTTAGTGGGTGATAGCCCCGTACAGGTAGAAAGATCTATAGTCCTCGAGTAGGGCGGGACACGTGAAATCCTGTCTGAACGTGGGGGGACCACCCTCCAAGCCTAAGTACTCCTTGTCGACCGATAGCGAACAAGTACCGTGAGGGAAAGGTGAAAAGTACCCCGACGAGGGGAGTGAAACAGTTCCTGAAACCGGATGCCTACAAACAGTTGGAGGGCTTTGTGCCTGACAGCGTACCTTTTGTATAATGGGTCAGCGACTTAATTTAACGAGCAAGCTTAAGCCGGTAGGTGTAGGCGTAGCGAAAGCGAGTCTGAATAGGGCGTTTTAGTTCGTTGGATTAGACCCGAAACCGAGTGATCTAGCCATGGCCAGGTTGAAGGTGCGGTAACACGCACTGGAGGACCGAACCCACGCCTGTTGAAAAAGTCGGGGATGAGCTGTGGCTAGGGGTGAAAGGCCAATCAAACTCGGAAATAGCTGGTTCTCCGCGAAATCTATTTAGGTAGAGCGTCGGATGAATACTCTCGGGGGTAGAGCACTGGATGGGCTATGGGGGCTTACCGCCTTACTGATCCTAACCAAACTCCGAATACCGAGAAGTACTATCCGGCAGACACACAGTGGGTGCTAACGTCCATTGTGGAGAGGGAAACAACCCTGACCGCCAGTTAAGGTCCCTAAGTTATGGCTAAGTGGGAAAGGATGTAGAGATCCCAAAACAACCAGGATGTTGGCTTAGAAGCAGCCATCATTTAAAGAAAGCGTAACAGCTCACTGGTCTAAATAAGGGTCTCCGCGCCGAAAATGTACCGGGGCTCAAGCCATACACCGAAACTGCGGGTGTGCACTTTAAGTGCATGCGGTAGCGGAGCGTTCTGTAAGTCTGCGAAGGGAGACCCGTGAGGGCTCTTGGAGATATCAGAAGTGCGAATGCTGACATGAGTAACGATAAAGGGAGTGAGAGACTCCCTCGCCGAAAGTCCAAGGGTTCCTGCTCAACGCTAATCGGAGCAGGGTTAGTCGGCCCCTAAGGCGAGGCCGAAAGGCGTAGTCGATGGGAAACAGGTTAATATTCCTGTACTTGGTGGTAGTGACGGATGCCGTGTGTTGTATCTCCTTATTGGATTGGGGGTGCAGCGAAGGTGTTCCAGGAAATAGCTCCACCGTATAAACCGTACCCGAAACCGACACAGGTGGACTGGTAGAGTATACCAAGGCGCTTGAGAGAACTATGCTGAAGGAACTCGGCAAAATGCTCCCGTAAGTTCGCGAGAAGGGAGACCTGTACTTGGGCAACCAGGTATAGGTGGCACAGAAATGGGGGTGGCGACTGTTTATCAAAAACACAGGGCTCTGCGAAGTCGCAAGACGACGTATAGGGTCTGACGCCTGCCCGGTGCTGGAAGGTTAAGAGGAGGTGTGCAAGCACCGAATTGAAGCCCCAGTAAACGGCGGCCGTAACTATAACGGTCCTAAGGTAGCGAAATTCCTTGTCGGGTAAGTTCCGACCTGCACGAATGGCGTAACGACTTCCCCGCTGTCTCCAGCATAGACTCAGTGAAATTGAATTCCCCGTGAAGATGCGGGGTTCCTGCGGTCAGACGGAAAGACCCCGTGCACCTTTACTACAGCTTCACACTGGTATTCGTAATGACATGTGTAGGATAGGTGGTAGACGTTGAAGCCTTTGCGCCAGCAGAGGTGGAGTCATCCTTGAAATACCACCCTTGTCCTTATGGATATCTAACCGCGGCGCAACAACGTCCGGGACCGTGTGTGGCGGGTAGTTTGACTGGGGCGGTCGCCTCCCAAATGGTAACGGAGGCGCGCGAAGGTGGGCTCAGAGCGGTCGGAAATCGCTCGTTGAGTGCAATGGCATAAGCCTGCCTGACTGCGAGACTGACAAGTCGAGCAGAGTCGAAAGACGGCCATAGTGATCCGGTGGTCCCTCGTGGAAGGGCCATCGCTCAACGGATAAAAGGTACGCCGGGGATAACAGGCTGATGATGCCCAAGAGTCCATATCGACGGCATTGTTTGGCACCTCGATGTCGACTCATCACATCCTGGGGCTGGAGCAGGTCCCAAGGGTTTGGCTGTTCGCCAATTAAAGTGGTACGTGAGTTGGGTTCAGAACGTCGCGAGACAGTTCGGTCCCTATCTGCCGTGGGTGTAGGAGAATTGAGAGGATCTGTCCCTAGTACGAGAGGACCGGGATGGACGTACCTCTGGTGGACCTGTTGTGGCGCCAGCCGCATTGCAGGGTAGCTATGTACGGACGGGATAACCGCTGAAAGCATCTAAGCGGGAAACCCACCTCAAAACCAGTTCTCCCTGAAGAGCCGTGGAAGACCACCACGTCGATAGGAAGCGTGTGGAAGTGCAGCAATGCATGAAGCTTAGCTTTACTAATAGCTCGTTCGGCTTGATCCTCTCATTAGTCAATGTTCATCTTTACTTGTGCTACCGGCCTTCGGCCTACTTGAGCACGAGTTTTAAAAGCGCCAAAAGGCGCTTTGAAAAGATAAGTCTTAGTGCACTAACGGCCTTCGGCCTACTTGAGTGCGTTTTGACTTATCAAACGACCAGTTCTCATGGAAAAAGATCACGAACCAATAGGTTCGCAAGCGCAACGCGCGCCAGCCGGACAGGCTGCGCCGTCCGCAGGTCAGGGCGTCAGCCCGCTCAACCGTGAGGACCAAACAAATAAGACCAGTTTAGATTCTCAAGGGAAATGACGTCGAACCGAAAGGTTCGCAAGCACAAGCGTGCGCCGGCCGGTCAGGCCGCGTTCCCGCAGGCCAGCGCAGTCATGCGCGGTGCGGCCGTGAGGGCTAAACAACAAGACCAGTTTTACAATTTATCTGCCCTTCGCCGGCCTGGTGGCTCTAGCGGGGAGCCCCCACCCGATCCCATCCCGAACTCGGCCGTGAAACTCCCCAGCGCTAATGGTACTGCATCTTAAGGTGTGGGAGAGTAGGTCGCTGCCAGGCCTGCAAAGTGCAGATAAATACATCTTCAAAACGATAAAGCGCTCACGGTTGAGCGGGCCAAGAGGCCCTAACCTCCGCGAGGGCCCCCTGACCGGGTGGCGGCCACTTGGCCTTGCCTCAGCTGCGCTTCGGAACTAACGTCCCAAATCGGCGCAAAAACCCGGTCTTCTTGAATTACTGTGCCGTATCCACATGGAAACGGGACGCGCTCAAGCAGCCCGAAGGGCGATAGCGCAAATGAATAACGCGGGATGGAGCAGTCCGGTAGCTCGTCAGGCTCATAACCTGAAGGTCGTAGGTTCAAATCCTACTCCCGCAACCAAATACAAAAATGGCCGCCCAAAAGGGCGGCCTTTTGTGTATTCAGCCGCGGATATGGGGCACACCCTTAGCCAGCACCAGCACCAGCACCAGCACAGCTAGCAGGACTGCCCCAGACGCAAAAGGCAAAAAACACAAAGCCTACGCCCGCAAACACTAATACAACCCGGCCCCAAAGCCGGGTTTTACATTGGTTAAGCGGATACAGAGCTGAATTTGATTTGGGTTCACGGAAGGACGCCTCCGCCCGACGCAACCGGGCTATAAACTCCAAATTCTGACCCCGCAACAAAATCGTAAAACACCAAGCACTGGCACCCAGTTGGCGATGCCATGTTCCTGGAAAAACGAGATCTGGTACGGATGCTGCCTGCATAAAACAGGCCTTTGATCGGGTGCGACCGGTTGCTGCCGCCAGTTCTGTCCGGTATTGCTGGACCCCTCTGCGATGCACTTATCGGGCCTATTGGTAAGATTAAAACCATTACAATGGTGAGGTCACAAGGGTGCGGAAATAGTCGTGAACATTGGAGATGCTGTTAAACAGTAAGGAAACAGCCATGAATATTGGTGACGCTGCAAAACAGTGTGGGCTGCCAACCAAAACGATCCGATACTACGAAGACATCAAACTGGTTGCTCCGTTGCGCTCTGAAAATGGCTACCGGGACTATTCTGAGACGGATGTCCAGCGGTTGGCGTTCATACAGCGATCGCGAGGTCTCGGTTTCACCATTGATCAATGCCGCGAGCTTTTGTCGCTCTATGATGATCGCAATCGGGCGAGTGCCGATGTCAAAGCGATCGCGCGGCTGAAGATCGACGAGATTGATGCCAAGATCAACGAACTCAAATCCTTGAAGAAAACCCTGAAGTCCCTGGTGGCGAGTTGCCAGGGTGATGACCGTCCGGACTGTCCGATCATTGATGATCTGGCGGGATCTATTTCGACCAAATAGCGGGTCCTCTAATATGGCAAACGAGAGACTGCAACTGTCCTCGTTGTGTGAGTCAATGCGTATAGGTTTCATGGAACTCCGCTTGCAAGTGCGCGGGGTAGCAAAGACACCTGAAGGCTCCTAATTAAGATCAGAAATGTAATATCGAGCTCCGCGACGACGCTGGTTGCAATCATCTTGCTGGCATACGCCACGGGGCGCGACGGGTTTTTCCAAAGAGCGGATTGATGCCATGGAAGAGTTCGGCACGAACATGAAGCAAGTTGGGCAGGAGCTCTTCGAGGCCAAACGCCCTGTGATGCGTCGAAAATTGTTAGTGCTGCTGGGATCATCGCGGGCAACATCGGTGGAAATCTGACACGGAAATTTCCGCTGGGGAGCCGGATTTCGCCAACTGAAGCGAGCTCCCTCATTTTGACACAGTGGAAGAAATTTGCGCTCTATGCCAATGACATGGAAACAGCAGCGCTGAATCTTGCCGGCACAGCTCATGGAAGAGCCGATCTTGACCTTATAGCGGCAGCGTTCGGGCGTCTCGCTAAAACCTCTACGACTTGCCACGAGACGTTTCGGGTTAAAAGCTAACGAACGGGATGCTTGTTACGTTTTACTCAGGCACTTGCGCCGGTTCGCGTCATGATTTACGTGACCAGACGTGCCGGGTTATGCGTACATCGATATACGCATCCCGTCCGAGAGAACTCCAGAAGGAAATGGCTATATGACAATCCGCTACCACAAAGGCGACTTGCCAGACCTGAGTGCCTATGAAATGGCATCCGCTGTGGCAGTAGATTCAGAAACACTCGGGCTGAACCCGCATCGCGATCGCTTGTGCGTTGTGCAGTTGTCTCCAGGAGATGGATCTGCCGATGTGGTCCAAATCGCTCGGGGGCAAACCGAAGCGCCAAATCTGACGACGCTCTTTAGCGATCCTTCCAAGCCCAAGATTTTTCATTTTGCACGGTTTGACGTGGCGGTCCTTCGTCACTATCTGGGGATTGAAGTGAAACCGGTTTGGTGCACGAAAATAGCGTCCAAGTTGGTCCGCACATATACCGACCGCCATGGATTGAAAGACATTACCCGCGAGCTTCTGGGGGTTGAACTGTCGAAGCAGCAGCAGAGCTCAGATTGGGCAGCCGAGACACTGTCCGATGCGCAGTTGGCTTATGCTGCATCAGACGTACTACACCTGCATGATCTGAAGGCGAAACTTGAGATGATGTTGGAACGTGAAGAGCGGACACATATCGCTGATGCCTGTTTTGGCTTCCTGCCGGTCCGAGCAGAACTCGATCTTAAGGGTTGGGAAGAAAACGACATTTTTGCTCATTCCTGAGTAAAGGCCGCCGCCGGCACGCTGCGTGACCGGTTTGGGAGTGCTGGAGTTGCCTTTGAGCGCAGTGAACCAACAGTTCGGCGGACTTATCTCCCGCGACATGGAAAGCAGGGTCCAGCGATCCGCACGCCGGCACAGCTCGCTGGTGCGCGTTCTGCGTTTTCTGTTTCCCGCAATTGGGCTGCTCATTTTGGCCGGCATGATCGGCGCTGTGGTGGTGTTCAATGTGCTGGGGTCTTTCGGTGCGGCCAATCTCGTTTTGACCAGCGATGGGATCGTAATGGACCATCCGAAACTGTCCGGCAATGATGGCGAACGCTCCTATCAAGTGACTGCACGCAAGGCGATACAGCGTCTGACGGATCCGAGGATCATCGATTTGGAGGAAATCCGTGCCGATATCGTTCTTGCCCCAGATGAGGGCGCGCGGATAATTTCCCTCAAAGGCATATATAATAACGCTGAGGAAACCCTGCGCCTCTATGAGGGGGTGCAGCTGAACTGGAGCGAAGGCTATACAGTCGATGTTGAGACAGTGGACGTCGATCTGAAAACAGGGGCTTTGTCATCTGACGATCCGATCACGATCGCTTCTGGTGAAGCTCAGTTGACCGCTGGCAAAATCGACTACGACAAAGACAAAGAGATCGTTTGGTTCAAAGAAGGGGTCAATTTGATCCTCTACCGGGCGAGCAAGGACGAAAGCGAATGATGAAATCGGTCTATAGACGCGGCTTGATCGCAAGTTCGGTGTTGATGCTGGCAATTGCACCTGTATCTGCTCAAACTTTTTCCGATTCATTCGCGGGCTTTGGGTCCAGCAATGGCGAGCCGATTGAAATCGAGTCCAATGAACTCAAGGTCGAAGACCAGACGAAAGTTGCGACGTTCATTGGTGATGTTGTGGTGATCCAGGGGGACACCCGTCTTGAGACATCGCAATTGAAGGTGTTCTACGACGGCGATGGTCAAGCTGCTGGGAATGAGAACAGCACTGGGGGAGCTGTTCCGGCCCAACAGGAAATCTCGCGGCTCGAAGCGACGGGTGGCGTTCATATTTCTTCAAAGGACCAGACCGCGACCGGGGACGCTGCAAACTTCGATATGAAAACGGAAGTCATGGTCATGACCGGCAAGGAAGTCGTCTTGAAACAGGGCGGCAATGTTGTTGTTGGCAATCAATTGACCGTGAACCTGAAAACCGGCCAAGCCAACTTGAATGCGCCGGCGGACAGTGGACGGGTCAAGGTGCGCATCCTTCCCAATTCAGTGCCGAATACCCAGCAATGACGCCGGAAAGTCATCGGTAAGACATTTCAGTGTTTAATGACTTTTGTAGATACCGGCAGCGGTACAAACGGATGGAACACCAGTGAATCGGCCCCCTATGGACAATTACGATTTTGAACATGGCCTTTCAGGTGTGACGGCACCGGCGGACGATCTGTCCAACGCACTTGTGGTTGATGGGATCGGAAAAACCTATGGCCGGCGTCAAGTCGTGAAACACGTCGGTTTAATGGTCCGCCCGGGGGAAGCCGTCGGTCTGCTTGGCCCCAATGGCGCCGGCAAGACAACGACCTTTTACATGATCACGGGCTTGATCCGGCCGGACCAGGGCAAGATCTATCTCGAAGGCTTCGATATAACCCGGATGCCGATGTACCGCCGGGCCCGGCTCGGGATTGGTTACTTGCCTCAGGAAGCGTCCATCTTCCGTGGATTGACTGTGGAAGAGAACATACGTGCGGTCCTTGAGGTGATCGAGCCGAACCGGAAACAGCGCAAGGAAGATTTGGATTCCCTTCTGGCGGAGTTCGGGCTGACCCACCTGCGCAAGTCTCCGAGTATCGCGCTGTCTGGCGGTGAGCGCCGGCGCGTGGAGATTGCCCGCGCTCTGGCAAGCCGTCCATCATTTATGCTGCTCGATGAACCGTTTGCGGGGATTGATCCAATTGCTGTCGGTGACATTCAGCAGCTTGTCCGCCATCTCACCAAACGCGGTATCGGCGTCTTGATCACGGATCACAATGTCCGTGAGACGCTCGGGCTGATCGACCGGGCCTATATTATTGCTGCCGGAGAGGTTCTGACCGAAGGGCTTCCGCGCGACATCGTCTCCAATCCAGATGTCCGCCGACTTTATCTTGGTGAGCAGTTTACCCTTTGATGACAAGGCGCGTGCAAGTTTGTATCTTGTGATCATAAGCAAGAAGCAGACCAACCGAACCTGACGAGCGCCCGGGACATCAATGGCAATATCAACCAAATTGGAGATGCGACAGAGCCAGTCGCTTGTCATGACGCCGCAGTTGATGCAGGCGATCAAGCTGCTGCAGATGTCCAATCTCGATCTGGTTGCCTATGTCGAGGCTGAACTGGAACGCAATCCGCTTTTGGAAAAAGGGGAGGCCGATACAGGTGATAGTGCTCCCAGCGATGCCAATACCCAGTCTGAAGCCCCCGGTGATGTCCGCACGGAACGGCCAGAGACGTCTGCGGGCGGCGATAGCGAGCCTGGCAGCGGCGACTGGATGCAGAGCGATTTGGAAACCGGCGCAGAGGCAATTGCCTCGCGGATGGATACAGATCTGAGCAACGTGTTTCCGGATGAGCCTGGAGTGCCGGCCTCTCCGGATCCGGCTCAGCTGAAGGGTGGCGACAGCTACAAGAATGCGGGGTCGAGCGCGGCCTCCGAAGACTACAATCTTGAAGCTTTTGTCGCCGAAGAGGGGTCTCTAACCACTTCTTTAGAGGAGCAGATGAACCTCTCGATATCCGATGAGGTGGACAAGTTGATTGCCGGTCACCTGATCAACTCAGTGGATGAAAACGGATACCTCTATCTCGATTTGGTTGAAGCCGCTGAGCAACTCGGTGTTGAGCCAGAACGTGTTGAGAGTGTTCTGAGTATCCTGCAAACGTTCGAGCCGGCGGGCGTTTTTGCCCGAAACTTGGCTGAGTGTCTCAAGCTCCAGTTGATTGAGAAGAACCGGTATGACCCGGCAATGGAAGCGTTGATCGTCAATATTGAGTTGCTTGCCAAGCGGGAACTTGCGGCGCTTAAAAAAATCTGTGGTGTCGACGAAGAAGACCTCAAGGATATGATCCACGAGATCAGAGCCTTGGATCCAAAACCCGGCTCTGTATTTGGCGGCGCTTTGGTCCAGCCAATGGTTCCAGATGTTTTCGTGCGCCCGGCCAACGACGGCACTTGGGCGGTCGAACTGAACTCCGATACGCTTCCGAAGGTTCTAGTCAATCAGACATATTTTGCGCGTGTCGTGAAAACAGCCCGCAATGAGACCGAGAAAGAATACCTGACGGAGTCTCTGCAAACCGCAAACTGGCTCGCGAAAAGCCTGGACCAGCGGGCCAAGACAATTCTAAAGGTCGCCACCGAGATCGTGCGTCAACAGGATGGTTTCCTGACTTATGGAATTGCGCACCTCCGCCCGCTTAATTTGAAAACGATTGCTGAAGCGATCGAAATGCACGAGTCGACGGTCAGTCGGGTGACGTCCAACAAATACATGGCGACACCGCGTGGCATTTTTGAACTTAAGTACTTTTTCTCCTCGGCAATCTCCGCGACCGTCGGCGATGATGCGCATTCCGCCGAATCTGTGCGCCACAAGATTAAACAGATGATCGACGCGGAAGATCCAAAGGCGATTCTTTCCGATGACACCATCGTGAAGGTCCTCAAAGATGAGGGCGTGGATATTGCGCGCCGCACAGTCGCAAAATATCGCGAGGCCATGAAAATCGGCTCTTCCGTCCAACGGCGGCGGGAAAAGAACGCAAAGATGTAAACGTCCGGGAATTCAGCCGAACTCTTTCTGGTTTTTTTGGTGTGTACTGTAAGAAACATCGGTTTATTTTGCGTTTTTCGCAATATTACCCCGTTTTCTGTATTGGTTTTATCGGATTCTTTCCCATTTCATGAGACGATTGACTCTCATGCAGGCGCCGATTATAGGACCGCCCTTGTGACTATGAGGGGGATGGCACTTTAGCGCTGACTGGTCCATTGTGTAGGTGTGAAACGTTTCTCGTTTCCGCACCGGCGGTTCCGCCGGTGACCTGTCGGTCAATAGAAAAAGAAGAGGTCCCCATGGCTTTGCGGATTTCGGGTAAAAATGTTGATGTTGGTGACGCAATGCGTGTCCATATCACAGACCGAATCGAAGACGCCCTTTCGAAATACTTCACGGGCGGTTTCACTGGCCACGTCACGCTGAGCAGGGAGGGTACGGGTTTTAAATCCGAGTGCACCGTGCATCTGGACACTGGAATTGTGCTGCAAGTTTCAGCTCAGGATCAGGATCCTAGAAACAGCTTTGATCAAGCTGCTGACAAGATCGAAAAACGATTACGCCGTTACAAGCGTAAACTGAAGGATCATCACAGTCACAACGGCAACGGCCGCGAGGCGTTCGAAGCAGCGTCCTACGTGTTGGCCTCGCCGGAGGAAGACGAGGAAGTCCCGGCAGATTTCAATCCGCTGGTCATTGCAGAGACATCTGCAAAAGTGAAAACGATGACCGTAGGCATGGCCGTTATGGAGCTTGATCTGACGGAAGCTCCGGTTGTCATGTTCAAAAATGCGGCAAATGGTGGTGTCAACGTTGTCTACCGCAGGGCGGATGGCAATATAGGGTGGATAGACCCTGCACTGGTGGCAAACGCCGCCGCAGAATAACACTGATGCGCTAGGGTCCGGCTTCCATGTAAGCGGGAAGCCGGCGCCCGAAACGGATAGGCGAAGGAATGGATCTTAGTGATCTTCTGAGCAAAGACGCGGTTATCTCCAGGCTGAAAGCCAAGAGCAAAAAGCAGGCGATCCAGGAGTTGGCAGCCAAGGCGGCTGAACTGACCGGTCTTTCTGAGCGGGAAGTCTTTGATACGTTGCTGCAGCGTGAGCGGCTTGGTTCCACTGGCGTCGGACAAGGTATCGCAATCCCGCACGGCAAGCTTATCCGTCTAGACCGCCTTGTCGGGGTCTTCGCGCGTCTGGACAAGCCGGTCGATTTTGATTCACTCGACGAAGAGCCGGTGGATCTTGTGTTCCTACTTCTGGCGCCAGAAGGCGCCGGAGCTGACCACTTAAAGGCACTTGCCCGCATTGCGCGGCAATTGCGTGATGCGGCGGTCACTGAAGGGATCCGGTCTGCAGCTGAAGCTGAAGACATTTATGAACTTCTCACCCAGCCAATAGCGTCATCTAACGCTGCCTGATAGGCCAAGCGTTGCCACACTGAGATTACTGAAACCTCTGAGCGTGGCTGTGTGCCTGATCAGCGCGCTTCGACGGGTTCAGGTTCGGCGGCAGCTGTCGGCAAGTCCTGCGGCTGAAACTCGGCCCCTCTGCCTTTTTGCAAAGCCGGCAGTTGAAGCTGCAGTAACTCGGCAGGAGGGGCGGTCTCCTCGGGGATCCGCCAGAGTGTGGACCGGATTGCCAAGGTACCTAGCGTTTTCGTCGAGGTCATAACGGCCAGTATCGTGGCAAGCAGTGGCCCCACCGCGACAGGGATGACCGGCCAAACCAGATCAATGGGTTGCTGAACGATCCAGGCAAGGCCAGCTGCACCGAAAAGGGTCTGCGGCCAGAGTTTGGAGACGACTAGCAAGACCGGCAAGCGCGCAACACCACGTGCTTGCGCACCCCAACCAATAGATTTTCCGAAAGCAAGACCAGCCATGAAGACGGTGTGAGCAACCGCCATGATAGGCGCAAGCATGGCCGCATAGACGATCTCAGCCATCACGCTAAGCAGTATTCGGATGGGGCCGCCAAACGCTTTTCGAAGATCCGTGCGTGCAATGATATCCGCGACAGTTGCCAGCTTCGGTGCAAAAACCATTGTCAGCACGGAGAAAAACAAAACAGCGCCGGTATCCGCCCGATAAGGAGCGTAATCCGTGGTCATTCCAAGGGTTGCAGCCCCCACCATAAATCCGATCCAGGCGGGTGACCCGAGAAACATCAGGATGGCGAGGACCAACTGAGCACGGCTGACGGGCTTAAGGCCCTTTAGACCAAGCAGTTTACGGTACTGCAAATTGCCCTGGCACCAGCGAAGATCGCGGCGGATGAACTCTAAGAGGTGTGGCGGATTGGCCTCATAACTCCCGCATTCTTGCGGCAGGACACGGACTTCATATCCGGCGCGGCGCATCAGAACAGCCTCGACTTGGTCATGTGACAAAACCGGACCGCTCAACGGGCCTGTTCCAGGTAGAACTGGCAGCTTGCAATGCTCCTTGAACGGCTTTAGACGTAAGATGGCATTGTGCCCCCAGTAGGGCCCGCAATCTCCCTGCCACCATGCACTGCCGATCGTGTAGGAGCGCATTCCAAGACGCATCCCAAACTGGAAAATCCGTGCAAAGGCGCTATCTGTCGGCAGCCCAACCACGAGGCTTTGAAGGATACCGATCTGCGGATTGACTTCCATGCGCCGTACCAGATCGATGATCGCTGAGGCGGACATGTAGCTGTCCGCATCCAGCACGATCGCAAACTCGTGACGATCTCCCCAACGTTCACAAAAATCTTCGATGTTGCCGGCTTTGAAAGCAGTGTTTTCAGTCCGGCGCCGATAAATGACATCCATTTGTCCAGAAAACCGGGCAGACAGCCGTGCCGACATTTGCTGTTCTTGCTGCGCTGTTTCGTCCCGGGACGTATCGCTTAAAACGTAGAGTGTGAAGTTAGGCCCGGAGCCTGCACGGATCAGATTGCTGGCCATCGCGGTGAGATTGGTCTCCAGCGAGTCGACGTCCTCATCTTTGATACAGGAAAGGAGTGCTGTGGAGCTGGAGATCGGTTGAGACGCGTCTCCATGCGCGATCGGGCATACGGCCGCCACCGGGTCCTTGGAAAACCGCATGACCAGAAGACCGATCACAGCGTTCCAGAAACCAATAATGGTCCACGGAAGTGTGACCATGAAACAGGCAAGGATAAAGAAGTCCAAAGGCGTGTGACCGCCGGGTGATAATGTCACGAACATTAACGCCGACAAGGCAACGAAACTTGCCGCCAACAGGAAGGCGAACAGAACCCGGCGACCGGTCATGGACGTTTTGGACAATGCCGGGTTAGGTTTATCAATGACTTGCAACATTTTTCGGACTTCCAATCCTTGCAAACATGGCATGAATGGGCGTAGCGATAAGTGGATGTGGTGGCAAAAGCGTGTCACGGTTCGGAGAAATTGCAGAATGCCAACTCCCGCTAAAGAAGCTGATCTCCATGAAGCTCATGCCGTTTGGTATGTCGGCGACGGTGGGTGTGCGGTTAGGCCGGCTGTGCTCTCGAAGCCGCAGCAGGGAGAGGTTCTGATCAAAGCCTTGAACAGTGCGATTAGCCGGGGAACCGAAGGGCTTGTTCTCCGCGGTGCGGTTCCGGAAACAGAACGGCATCGCATGCGTGCGCCTTTTCAGGAGGGACAGTTTCCCTTCCCGGTGAAGTACGGCTACGCCAGCGTGGGAACCGTCATTGACGGAGACGCTGAACTTGCAGGTAAGCTCGTCTTTTCGCTGTTTCCGCATCAAGATCTCTACACTCTCCCGTCGGATGCCTGTGTCCCTGTGCCTGCTTCCATTCCGGCCGAGCGGGCGACGCTTGCGGCCAATTTAGAAACCGCTCTCAATGCTTTATGGGATGGAAAGCCATCACCTGGGGATCACATCTGCGTGGTCGGCGGCGGTGTCGTCGGACTCCTGACAGCTTACGTGTGCAACCGTATCCCCGGATCAACGGTGACTTTGGTGGATATCAATCCGGGTCGCGCTGAGATGGCATCCGCCCTTGGTTTTCGTTTTAGCCTTCCAGGGGATGCACCGCGGGACCAGGACCTCGTGTTCCACACCAGTGCGACCGCAGCTGGGCTGACAACGGCGCTTTCCAGCGCCGGTGACAGCGCCTCGGTCATTGAAATGAGCTGGTATGGCGATTTGACCGTCGGGGTGCCGCTCGGAGCAGATTTTCATAGCCGCCGGATCAAATTGATCTCAAGCCAAGTGGGCACTATTCCGGCCGAACGGCAGGCGCGCTGGACTTACCGGCGGCGCATGGAATTGGCGCTTTCCCTACTGGATGATCCACGTCTGGATCTTCTGATCAGCCACAAAATCCCATTTGAAGACGCGGCAGTGCGCGTTCCCGAAATATTGAACAAGGCATCAGATGTCTTGGCTGCGGTCATCGTTTATGACCAAGCCGACAATGCTGACGCCAGCTTGGCAGAAAACTCAGGAACTTAGGATTATAATATGTTTGCTGTAGAAGTTCGCGATCACGTGATGATTGCCCACTCCTTCAAAGGGGAACTATTTGGTCCGGCACAGGCGCTGCACGGAGCGACATTTGTCATAGACGCGGCCTTTTTGTCAGAAGAACTCGATGAAAACGGTGTTGTGATCGATATCGGCCGTGCACATGAAGCGCTCAAGGAAGTGCTGGCGCCGCTCAACTACAAGAACCTTGATGAGGTGCCCGCGTTTGCCGGGATCAATACGACCACGGAATTCCTGACCAAACACATCCATGATCACCTGGCCGAGGCAGCGCGGCAGGACCGGCTTGGCCGCAAGGGCGGCGAGCTTGCGTCCATCCGGGTGACGATCTCTGAATCTCATGTTGCCCGTGCATGGTACGAGGCAAAGATCTGACATGCCGGACAAATGGCTCGTGTTTGCCTATCCCGGTGATCTTCAAACGCTCACGGGCGGATACGGGTATGACCGGCGCGTAATCGCCGGTCTTGCTGCCAACGGCTGGGATGTAAGGCCGCTGTCGTTTGGACCGGGGTTTCCTTTCCCATCAGGAAATACTCTCCAGGCCGTTGGCGCATCTCTTTCTGCTCTCCCGGACGATACTGTGGTCATTATCGATGGCCTGGCCTACGGCGTTATGGATCAGGCCGCTGAAAAGCACGGCAAGAGACTGAGGCTGATCGCCCTTGTTCACCACCCGCTCTGCCGGGAAAATGGCTTGCCTAGCGACGTCGCCGCGCGGCTGCAAGCTAGCGAAAGCGCAGCTCTCAGTCATGCCCGTCATGTGATCGTGACAAGTCCGGCGACGGCGGTTCAAATCGAGGACCTGTTCGGGATCTCAAAGGATGCGATCAGTACTGCTCTTCCGGGCACGGAGCTTCCCACTCAAAGGAGCAAAGCGTCAGCAGGTGCAACGCGGCTCTTGTCCATCGGAACCGTGACACAAAGGAAAGGCTACGATCTTCTTTTTGGGGCGCTAAGCCAATTGAAAGAGATGGATTGGCATCTCGATGTCGTTGGCGGCCTGGAGGCGGATCCGGGCTGTGTCGCGGCCTTAAAGGAACAGATTAAAAGTCTGGAGCTGACCGGCTGCGTCACGTTCCATGGGGCGGTACCGCAGGAAAAGCTGAGCGATTATTATTGCTCGGCGGACGTTTTCGTTCTGGCGAGCCGTTATGAGGGGTACGGCATGGCCTATGCGGAAGCGCTGGCGCATGGTTTGCCGGTGATCGGCAGCGGTGCTGGAGCGGTTAAGGACACCCTCTCGGTCGGGGGGGCGATCTATTGCGGCGTGGAAGATGTGCAGGCTTTAACCGCTGCCCTTACCACTATTATGTCTAATGCCGAGGCTAGGGAACGCCTTGCCACAGAGGCCCGGCAGGCCGCTCATTCCTTGCCAAGCTGGGAGGACGCGGTGAGGGTTTTCGAGACAGTGATTGAGAAGGTGGCGCAGTGAGCGGATTTTCAGCAACTTGGTTGGCCTTGCGCGAGCCTCTGGACCTTGCGGCCCGCAACAATGATGTCGAAGCTGCGTTTTTCGGAGCCTTGTCGGCTGCCCCCCCAAAAATCCTGGACCTTGCAAGCGGTGCAGGTTCGACCGTTGCTTCTTTGGCAGGTGCAAAACCGGACATTCATTGGTTTTTGTCCGACTACGATGCCGATCTTCTGTCGGTGGCGGCTAGCCGTGACTACGCGACAAAACCTGGGTCGCTTCAAACTCGGGAAATCGATCTAGCGGCCAACCTTAAGGAACTCCCGTTTGACGCGGTCGATGCGATCACGACATCTGCATTCCTTGACTTGGTCTCGGAAAAATTTCTGACGCAACTTGTCGAAGCAATCGTCTCATCCAAAAAGCCGTTTTTGGCCTGTCTGACCTATGATGGCCGGACTGGTTTCAGCCCTGCTGAACCGCTCGATCAGGATCTCTGTGATGCGATGAACCGCGACCAGAAGACTGACAAGGGATTTGGTCCGGCGCTTGGCCCCAAAGCTGCCGAACAGGCAATTACGCTCTTTGAAGCCAGGGGATACAGGGTGGTCAGCGGTACATCCGATTGGATGATTGGCCCACAGCATGCGGACTTTCTGGCTGAATTCCTGCCCGGCTGGGTCGGGATTGGCGTGAAACAGGGCGTTGGGAAATCCAAGGCTGATGATTGGCTGGAAAGCCGCCGCTCGCAGATCGCGGACGGCACGTTCACTATGACAGTTGGCCATCTGGATTTTGCCGCGCTGCCCGCCTGAGGCCGTCTCTCAAACCTAGTTTGAAATTGTGCCGCAAGCCGCGCGGGAGCCATCTGAATTGTTTAGAAACGGCTTGAGGACCGTCATTTGCGGGGTATCGATCCCATCCTTTGGTTGGAGGGACAAGACGTAGTCTCCCCACCAGTCACCGGCGGCCCAGGCTGTCCAACCGATCCAGACGTCGCTCTGGTTATTGATGTAAGCCGCCACTTTCGCAAGACCGTTCAGGCAATCGGGCGACGCTGTCCCGCCGAACTCGCCGAGATGCGCCTGAAATCCGGACTGCCGCATCCATATCGTCACCGCTTCAAGGGCCTTCAGGGCATCTTTGGTTCGCGGACAGGTGGCGTTCCTGCCAGAAAAATCCGTGTCCAGATACTGATGAATGTCGAAGGCGAAGTTGTTTGCCGGGTCTGCGATGCCCTTGAAGACGTCAGCATTGGATCCTCCGGGCATAACATCGAACCAATGAGAGGCCCCGGTCCAAATGGTGCCGGGAACAAGGACGAGGTTGTCCGCACCAACGCCCCGGATCGCATGGATTGCTGCTTGGGCGGCCTTGAACCACGTGGTTGCCGTGACACCCTCCGGCTCATTCATCAAAAGATAGAGGACACGCGGGTCACCGGAAAATTCCGAGCCAAGTTTGCGCCAAAAGTCTGCGAAGGCCTCCACCGTCACTGGTTCCTGACCGATTTTCACATCGCGGTATTCAGCAAAATTGTGCGGATCCAGAATGATTGTTAGATCGTGTTGTTTGGCGTTGGTCACCGTCTGCTTGAGGCGGGCGAGCTCGGCGTGATCCAGTGCCGCATGCAGCTCCGGCTGGAGACGTTCCCAGCGGAACGGAAGACGGATTACGGTCATTTTCCGGGAGGCCGCCCACGCTAGTGTTGCATCTGAAGGGTAGATGTAGCTTTGCCCATAGGGCCCTTCATAGCCGCCAAACTCGGCACCGGCGATATTGACACCGCGCAGGCAGGTCCGTTCCTGAGCGCTTGATGCTGTGATAGTGCCGGTCAATATCAAAAGCAGGATCGAGGCAGTGGCCAGGGCGGCATTGAGCGTGTTCATCAAACATCTGCCGATCGCGTGATCTGGTGCCAGGTTATTGGAGTGCAACTAAAGCGCGATTATTGGTTCGCCTGCAAGAAAAACCTGTTGTTTGCAGCTTGCTGTTTCCCTGGAAATCTCGGCCGCGGGATCACGTGTTTAGAAACTTGTCGGTCCAGTCGAGCACGTCGTTGACCGTAGCTGCAGTATCCGTTGACGGCAGTTCGGGCCGGTCCACTATTATGACCGGGAGCTGCATCTGCCGCGCTGCTTCGATTTTTGCATAGGCTCGCGTTCCGCCGCTGTTCTTGGTCACGACGTGGGTAATGCCTTTTTCCTTGAACAGCTCGACTTCTTCTTCAGCCGACTGAGGAGGGCGGGCGAGCACGAGCGACCAGTGATCCGGCAACGGAACGGGAGGTGGTTCGATCATCCGGGCGGTGCCGATGATATCGCCGCGCCGGTAAAACGTTGCGATTTCCTTTCGGCCGACAGCAAGAAAGGCACGAGCCTCGTCGGGAATGGCATCGGCAGCGTCATCCATGGAGGCAACCGGGTTCCAAAGATCATTCGGCATCTGCTGCCAGGCAGGTCGCTCGAGCCGGAGGATAGCAGTGTTCTTGCGCTCCGCTGCATGGAAGGAGTTCCGACTCATTTGAGCTGCGAACGGGTGCGTTGCATCGATGATGAGCGAAACCTTCTCGGTCTGAAGGTATTGGCAAAGCCCCTCAACGCCGCCAAACCCGCCAATGCGCGTCGGAACACCAAGGTCGGGCAGATCTTTCACAGCGCCCGCGAAGGACGCTGTTAGGCGAACCGTTGGAAATCTACCCAGGAGTTTTTTTGCAAGTGCGCGGGCCTCGAATGTCCCGGCCAGTAACAGAACGTGCGTTTGATCAGCTGTCAAATCCGCACTCCCCGATGATGTGCGCTTGACGGTCGACCACAAGCACTTCCACGTCGACAGGCGCATCCCGCAGAACTGTTCGAACCGCTGTTTTTGCACGCTTTGCAAGAGGCGCGCTCAGATTGATCCCCTCTGCCGCCGCCATATCGAGTACTTCCTTCGCCGTATTCGATGTTCCAGCATGGGCGATGAGGCTGGTTGGGGCGCCGGCCTCACGAAGCAAGTCCTGAAGGAACTCAAAACTGACCGAGCTCCGGGCCGAGTGCAGGTCGAGCGCACCTTGGGCAAGCTTGGTGAACTTGGCAAAGCCCCCGGCCATGGTGATTTTCGGGACCGGGTGACTGCGCAGGTATTTCAGGAGCCCGCCGGCAAAATCGCCCATGTCGAGATAGGCGCTGTCGTCGAGGTCATGACGGGATTGCACGGCCTTTTCCGACATAGAGCCTGTTGCGCCCACGACATGCTCAAGCCCGGTTGCACGCGCGACATCGATCCCGCGATGGATGGATGCGATCCACGCTGCGCAGGAGAACGGGCGCACGATCCCGGTTGTTCCGAGAACCGACAATCCGCCAACGATGCCAAGGCGCGGGTTCATGGTTTTCAAAGCCAATTCCTCGCCGCCGGCAATCGAGATTTCGATCTCGACATCGCCAGTGCCGCCGTAAAGGCGGGTCACTTCCTCAATGGCAGTTTGCAACATCTGGCGGGGCACCGGATTGATTGCAGGTTCACCCGGCGGGATCGGTAAGCCGGGCCGGGTAACGGTGCCAACCCCGACCCCGGCCTTGAACTGGACACCGCTTCCCTCTGGCAGAAGCCTGACAGTTGACGTGATTTCGGCGCCATGGGTCACATCCGGATCATCGCCCGCATCTTTCGTAATCGTGGCTAAGCTGCATCCGTCAGCCAATGCGTGGCGGGTCAGAACGAAGTCCGTGGTTCTGCCTTGCGGTAAGGTTATCTCGACTGGATCCGGAAACGTACCCGTGAGCAAAGCCTGGTAGGCAGCCTTCGCCGCCGCCGTGGCACATGCCCCCGTCGTCCAGCCGCGCCGCAATTCTTTGCCGTCAGGTCTGACCATGAATTGTCTATAACCGAGTTTTTCAAAAATGCGCAGATCGAGAGATGAAATGTCGCATTCGAAGAGCTTTATACCGGCGAAGGACTTGGCGCTTTTCTATCCCCGCTGTAAACAAGATTCATGCAGTCTGAACAACACCTGACATTGCCTGCACAGTCTCTGCCGGAATTCGAAGCCGGATGGGTCTGGCTGGCCGGAGCGGGGCCTGGGGATCCTGGCCTTTTGACGCTGCACGCGGTCAATGGGTTGCGGCAGGCGGACGTGGTTGTTTACGACGCGCTTGTGGATCAGAGCATTCTGAGCTGGGCAAGGCCTGGAGCTGTGCTCGATTATGCGGGCAAACGCGGTGGCAAGCCGAGCCCGAAACAGCGGGACATCACCCTCAAACTCATCGACTATGCGCGGGCCGGCAAACGTGTCTTGCGCCTTAAAGGCGGCGATCCTTTTGTGTTTGGGCGGGGCGGGGAAGAAGCGCTTGGACTGGTCGAGGCCGGGGTTCATTTCCGAATCATACCGGGCATTACTGCCGGAATTGGCGGGCTGGCCTATGCCGGTATCCCGGCGACCCACCGGGATTGCAATCAGGCTGTGACGTTTCTTACCGGACATGATCAGACCGGGCTGACGCCTGATGCGATCAACTGGGACGGTATTGCGCAGGGCTCTCCAGTCATCGTGATGTACATGGCAATGAAACATCTTGAGACAATTGCCGGCAAACTGATTGCCGGTGGACGCTCGGTGGATGAGCCTGTGGGAATCGTGTGCAACGGGTCTTTAGCCGGGCAAGAAGTTCTGGAAACGACACTCGGAAACTGCGCAGAAGAAGCAACGCGCGCTGGTCTCAGCCCGCCCGCCATTGTCTGTGTTGGTGAAGTTGTCCGTTTGCGCGCTGGCCTCGAC
Source organism: Roseibium sp. (assembly GCF_965276855.1). Lineage (GTDB taxonomy): Bacteria > Pseudomonadota > Alphaproteobacteria > Rhizobiales > Stappiaceae > Roseibium. The sequence goes on along the minus strand of NZ_OZ255700.1, from coordinate 2,076,790 downwards.
TGGCTGGGCGCCCTGTCTGGGAAGGTTCTGACACCCGATCCACTTGGGCTGCGCGAGGCTACCCGACAGGCCGATGCAGGTTAATCCAGGCGGACCGAAGGGACTTTTGATCGCAGCGCCATCCTCTGGCGCTGGAAAGACGACCGTGACATTGGCCCTGCTGCGGGCTTTCAAAAACGCGGGCCTTTCCGTTGTTTCGGCAAAGTCCGGACCCGATTACATCGATCCCAAGTTCCATGAAGCTGCAAGTGGTGCGCCCTGCATCAACCTTGATGCCTGGGCGATGGACGGAGGAACAATAGGAACGCTGGCCGGTTCCCACTCTGCTGGACACGATCTTCTGATCGCCGAAGGAGCCATGGGCCTGTTCGACGGCGCTGCAAACGGGAAAGGGTCTGCCGCAGATTTGGCAAGCTTGCTTCAACTCCCGGTGGTGTTGGTTGTCGATTGTGCCAAACAGGCGCAGTCGGTTGCTGCGCTCGTCAGTGGCTTCAAACACTTCCGCTCCGATGTGCGGTTGACGGGTGTCATTCTTAACCGCGTCGGCAGTGCGCGCCACGAGCAGATGCTGCGCGCAGCCCTGAGCGGCCTCGATCTTGCCGTCCTTGGGGCTATCCCGCGCAGCAGCGACTTGCTCTTGCCGGAACGCCATCTGGGCTTGGTTCAGGCTCAGGAACATGTAGAACTTGAGGCTTTTCTGGACGAAGCGGCAAGCATTTGTGAAGATCATCTGGATCTCAATGGAATTCGAACGCTGGCGCAAAACATTGCCACGCCTGATGATGAAGTGCGCCGACTTCCATCACCTCTTGGGCAAAGGATCTCAGTCGCCAGGGACATCGCCTTAGCCTTTTCTTATGTTCACCTGCTGGACCATTGGCGGCGTATGGGGGCGGAGATTTCGTTCTTCTCGCCGCTCGCCAACGAAGCGCCGAGGTCTGATGCCGACGCGATCTATCTGCCGGGCGGGTATCCGGAGCTCCATGCTGGCAAAATCACAGAGGCGCAGACGTTCCTTTCCGGCGTGAAGACAGCAGCTGAAAGCGGCGCACTGATCTACGGCGAATGCGGTGGATACATGATCCTCGGCGACGGGCTGGTTGATGCCGACGGATGCCGGCACAAGATGCTCGGGCTTTTACCGCTGGAAACATCATTTCAAACCCGCAAACGGCATCTCGGCTATCGGAAGATCACCCCAAAATATGGTGTACCGTGGTCAGGCTCGCTGGCAGCACACGAGTTTCACTATGCTAGTGTTGTGAATGAGGGCACCGTCGACCGGCTGTTCTCGGCAAGCGATGCTTCCGGGAACAGTCTTCCCGACATGGGGCTGCGCGTAAACAACGTGATGGGGTCGTTTGCGCATGTGATTTCACGCCATCAAACGACTTCCAGCACGCAGAGCTGACAGAAAACGTCTTCCTTTGTGTGATACGGGCTGAGCTGGATATCGACAATCCGCACCACGCCATCAGTTTCAAGATTCTCGATCTTCTGCGCAAAGCCGTCAGTGTCCCATGTGGTGTCCCGTACCGTGAAGACGATTGGAGCACCGGGCTTGGCAATCCGGATCAGTGCATCGAGCCCATCTGGTCCAACATGGCCACTGGTAAAAACGCCTGCGCTGACGATGCCATCATAACTGTCGTCGTCGATCTCATGCAGCGGGCCGCACATGTCGGCTTCATTCAGTTTCCGATAAGCGCCACTTTTTCGTGATGCAGCCAGCATCTCCGGTGTGATATCGATCCCGTCGATGGTGAGCTCATAGTCGAGTTTTAAAAGCTCCAGCGCGACGAGTCCTGTGCCGCAACCCGCATCCAGTACCAATTTGCCGTCACCAAGATGCCGGACCAAAGCCTCAGCAGCGACTTGCGGAGCGACATATCCGATCGCAAGCAGGAGATCCGTATCGTAGGTCTGCACCCAGTTGGCATAGAACTCCCGGATCGCAAGGGGATCGCCGTTCAGCGACAGCGCATGTTCCAGAAGCGGATTTCGTTCAGCCACGCGGCGTCTCCCGTCAAATGTTCCTAAAGAAAACTACGGGATCAGCCGGGCGAAAGGCAATTGTCGAAGCGCTTAGCCTTTGGCCTTTTTCTTCGGTCGTAGGACATGCACGTGATCTGCATCATACAGCGCGCTGTCTCTAAAATCCTGACCGGGCTTCAAGGCGTGACCAACGAAGATCAACGCAGTGCGTGTGATCTTTGCTGCCCGTACCTTTTCCGCAATCGTGGACAACGTCCCGTGAATGAAGGCTTCGTCCGGCCATCCGACACGATAAGCAACGATAACCGGGCAATCTGCACCGTAATGTGGCGCGAGTTGCCGCTCGACTTCGCGCAGGTTCCGAATGGACAGGTGGATTGCAAGCGTTGCGCCGCTTTTCCCAAGCGTGTCGAGGTCCTCGTTGTTGGGCATCGCCGAGGATTTCATGGCCGTCCGGGTCACAATCACGGTTTGCGCAACTTCGGGTATGGTGAGTTCGGTTTTCAGCGCAGCGGCGGCCGCAGCAAAGGCCGGGACGCCTGGCGTTACATCATAGTCGATACCGAGTGCTTCCAGGCGGCGCATCTGTTCGGCCGTCGCGCCGTAGATCGATGGATCGCCGGAGTGGACACGGGCCACATCCTGGCCGTTCTCGTGGGCGGTCTGGATTTCAGCAATGATCTCGTCGAGGGTCATAGGCGCTGTGTCGATCACCCGCGCGCCTTCCGGCGCTGCAGCGACAATCTGCTCCGGCACCAGCGAGCCTGCATAAAGGCAGACCGGGCAGTTCTGAATGAGCCTCAAGCCACGAACGGTGATGAGATCCGGATCGCCGGGACCGGCGCCAATGAAGTGAACGGTCATGCGGTTTCTTCCGATTTCTGGTCTTTCTGGGCGTCGATACGTTTTGCGTAGCCGCGCGGTGTATAGACAAACTTCCTGCCGTCTCCGCGTTTGACCGCCTTCGAATTGGACGACCCGACCATGACTGTCGTCAGCATGTCGACATCATCCACTTCGAGTTCGGCCAATGTCAGCACACGCAATGTTTCTTCCGGACGGCCAAGATTTACACCGAGCACAACCGGCGTTTCTGGCGGCCTATGTTTCAGCAGAATATCCTTGGCAGCGGCCAGCTGTGTCCTACGCCGCTTTGAAACAGGATTGTAGAAAGCAATCACAAAGTCCCCTTCAGCCGCAGCGTTGAGACGCTTTTCGATCGCTTCCCATGGGGTGAGCAGATCGGACAGCGAGATCGCGCAGAAGTCATGGCCGAGGGGTGCGCCGATTTGTGCAGAACACGCCTGAAGGGCGGAGATGCCGGGCGCGTTGGTGATACTGACTCGTTTAGCGGCATCGGACACGCCGCCGTTGTCTGCGTCGCGATCCAGAAGTTCGTAAACAAGGGCTCCCATCGCGTAGATACCAGCATCGCCAGACGAAATCAGCGCGACATTCTTGCCTTTGCCCGCCTCTTCGAGCGCAAACCGCACGCGGTCTTCTTCTGCACCCAGAGGGAAATTGTGGTGGGTCTTGCCCGTGATGTGAGAAGCGACGATTTCAAGGTAAAGCGAGTATCCCACGACATCGCTCGCTGAGGCGAGAAGACGGGTTGCTTGCGGCGTGCGCCAGTCGTCTTTTCCTGGGCCAATGCCAATCACCGACAAGTGCCCGCGGCCACGGCCAACTGTCATTCCGTCAAGCGGTTCCAGCGAGCGTGTGATGGCACATGTGGCGTTTGCGGTTTTTTGTTTCTCGACAACCAGTCGGCCTTCGCGACCAACGGCTGCAAGAGCTGCGCCTTCGGCCACACCGTGGCAGCGCACTTCAGAGTAGACCACTTCAGACGGGTTCTTGAGGCGCGGCTTTTCCAGCTCCAGCGTTTCAGCCGGGAAGAGACGCAAGGGGGCATCCAAATGGGTGGCCAACGCATTCATCGCAGCCTCATCGGCTTTCAAGTCGATGGTTGCAACACAGGCGACAGCGCCCCTTGCAACGCCTTGAACCGCAAGATGTGTATCAACCAGATCAATCAGTTCCTGCGGATCACAGCCGCGAGCACAGCCGACACCAACCACATAACGCTGCGGGTGATAGACAAGCCGAGTTGGCGTCCCATCAACAGGTTCATCAGTGGCCAGCAACGTGAGTTCGGCATCCTCGGAAATGGTCAGCTTGTCCCGCTTCAGCCAGTCGGCGGATCCCAAAACCTGAACCGGTGCGCCTGAAAGGAGTTCGGCCATGACCGGCTTGGCATCATCCGGATTTGCGAGCTTCCAGCCGTTGGGCGGTGCATCCAGCGCAATGCCGAGGGCAGTGTCACCAGCGGTGGTGATCGCCGCGTGGCCGCCGAGGCCCTTTGCCAGAAGGCGCGCCAATTCGTTGGCCCCGCGATGACCGCCAAGCAGCGGAACGATGCTGGAGCCATCTTCGGACACGGCTACAACGGGCGGCTCGGTCCGCTTGTCAGACAGGATCGGAGCCAGGGCCCGGATCAAAATGCCGCTGGCGCAGAAGCCGATGATCGGATGCCCGGCCTTGAACAGCATTTGAATGTGTTCAATCGTCTCGTTGAACTGCGTGTCGGCGGTCGGCACACGGCCTGCAAGGCCATGGATTCGTGCCGTTGAAAACCGCTTTGCGATGTCTTCGGCCGTGTCCAGGCCAGCCTGGTTCAGGACGAGAAGGATGGGGGAAGCGTCCACGCTTCGTCTCCCTTGTAGATGAGGATCATGGAAAAATACGGAGCCTTGTCCGTATCAAGGTCTTGCAGCCGGTAGACCTTCTGTTCCGGTAGGCTGGCGCGTTCTACATAGCCGGCCCGGTCGAGAAGGTTCATGTCATCAAGAAGTGCTTTCAACCGCGGTAAATGCCGGCCCACCTTCATGATGGCAACGGCCTGGGCCTCTTTGATTTTGGCGCGGATATCGACATCAGCCAGTGGGCCTGGAATGACAGTCAGAACGTCATTGCGGGATGTCAGTGGCCGCATCAGCTGCGCTGCGCAAGCAGTCAAGGAAGTCACGCCTGGCACGACTTCACATGGGAAACGTTCGGACAAGCGGTCGAACAGGTACATGAAGGACCCGAAGAAAAATGGATCTCCTTCACACAGGACGACCACATTTTCACCGGTTTCCAGAACCTCTGCGATTTCTAAAGCGGCCTTGTCGTAGATTTCTTGCGCCGGAAAGCGGTCGACACGCATCGGCACGACAATCGGGATCTCCCGGGTGCCTTGCGGGATCGTGTTAGCTGCGATCGACCGCGCAAAACTCTCGCCGTTATCTGGAGCTGGATAGGCAATCACTTTGGCCGATGAAATCAGCCGATGCGCTTTCAAGGTCATCAGTTCCGGGTCACCCGGTCCAAGACCAATTCCATAGAGCTTTCCGCTCATGACTTCACAAAACTCCACTGGGTGACCGGCATTGCCGGCCGCCATCCGGTTAGCCCGCCAACAGCGCTGGCCCGCTGAACGGACAACCGTTTCAAATCGCCGCCATGTTTTTGATAGGCATCGAGGAGAACCGCTTCGCTTTCAAGCGTGACAGCGTTCGCGACCAGGGTTCCCCCGTGTTTTAATGCTGACAGGCAGAATTCAACCATGTTGTCAGCAGTCAGGCCACCGCCGATAAAGATCGCATCTGGCTCAGGTAGATCGAGTAAGCCGTCCGGTGCGGCGGCATCAATCAGGTCAAGATGCGGAACGCCGAGGGAACTCGCATTTTCCGCTGCCATCAATCGACGTTCTTTATGAGGTTCCAGGCCAATTGCTTTCGTACGATCTGCTGCTCGCAGCCATTCGATCGCGACTGACCCGCATCCGGAGCCAACATCCCACAACAGCGCGCCGGGATACGGCTTGAGCGCCGCAAGGGTCACTGCACGTACTTCCTGCTTGGTCATCTTGCCGTCGTGACGGAAAGCCTCATCAGGAAGGCCAGGAATGCGGGAGCGGATGGCGGTGCTGGGAGCCGCAACAACTTCGATGCCTAGGGTGTGAAAGTCAGCGACGTCATTCGACAATTCCTTGGCGATGCCCGAAACAATCCGTTCTTTTTCACCGCCAAGATGCTCAAGGACGGTCATGCGGCTCGCGCCATAACCTTCATCTTCCAGCAGCTTCGCAACGTCGTGCGGCGCATGGCCATTGCTGGTCAGAACCAACAAACGTGCTCCGGGGTAGAGATGACAGCGCAGCCGGTCAACTGGCCGCCCGTGAACCGAAAGGCATTCGCACTCCTGAACCGCCCAACCCAGACGCGCCGCAGCCAGTTGGAACGCTGATGGAGCAGGGAAAACGGTCATTTCCGCGGACGGGAAATACCGCGCGAGGCTGGAGCCAATTCCGTACCACTGCGGATCACCGGTCGCGAGCACGGCCACAGAGTGGCCTTTCAGAGCTGCAAGGTCCTCAAACACCTTGGAAAAAGGCGAAGGCCATAAACGCTTTTCGCCGGATATTCCCGGAACCAGATCAAAGTGGCGGGCACTGCCATAGACGATGTCTGCCTCGTTAAGCGCCGCGCGTGCGGCAGCCGAAAAGGAGCCGTCTTCGCCCAGTCCGATCAGAGTCAGCCAGGGGGTGTTCATGTGTCCCCCAGTTTGTAGGGCTGGATGGCGACTTTGGTGGTCAAGTTTGCTGGTTTTCCCCCATCCGACAGAACCGGCTGTCGTTTGCCGCGAGACATGTTCGGTTTGCCCGAAGATCCATCTTCGGACGGGGCTTGAACGCCCGGCTGGGTTAGAAATCCATGAGAACGCAAGGCTTTTGGTTTGCTGACGGATTTCATTGCGGACTTGCGATCATCGATGGTCATGTCACCCCTCTTCCGGCAAACCGGCGGCAAGGGCGTTTACGGCAGCGGCTGCCATGGCCGATCCGCCCCGGCGGCCCTTGACGGCAAGATAGGGAACGCCAAACGGATTGCTGGTCAGCGCGTCCTTGGATTCTGCAGCGCCGACAAAGCCCACTGGAAAGCCAAGAATGACCGCAGGTTTCGGTCCGCCCGCAGCAATCATCTCAAGAAGATGAAATAGCGCTGTTGGGGCATTACCAATAGCAATCATTGCCCCGTCCAGCCGGTCGCGCCAGAGCTCGACAGCAGCGGCTGACCGGGTGGTTTTGAGCTCAGATGCAAGGCCGCGGACCGAAGGGTCATTCAATGTGCAGATGACTTCGGAGCCTTCCGGGAGACGGTTCTTGATAATGCCGTGCGCCACCATCTCCACATCGCAAAACACCGGAGCTTCCTTTGCGAAAGCTGCTTGTGCTGCTTCTAGAACGTCATCCGACCACGCCAGATCTTGTGGTAGATCGGTCATGCCGCAGGAATGGATCAACCGAATAGCCGTTGGATGCAAAGCCTTTGGCAAATGCGAAAGGTCTGCTTCTTGCCGCACGATGGAAAAGGATTGGCGGTAGATTGCTGCCGGGTCCGTTTCATATGCGTATTGTGGCGTGTCATCGGCTGGCAAAAGCGTCACTCAGGTGTCCGTGTTATCGGGTTGCGCGGTAACTGCAAGGCTAAATTCGGATGCCGCTGAAACAGCAATCCGTATGAGCTTGGTTTTGGATTATGACGCCGGATTTTCCACAGTTTCGCCCGGCTCAACATCCGCTTCTTCGCTGTCAGCTGTGCTATCCTTGTCTTTCCTGCCAGCCCAAGCAGCGACACCAGCTATGAGCGCCGCGCCTGCAAGCGCAGCGACACCTGCCCAATGGGCATGTCCGGCGAGTTCTCCAAGGTGGCCCGCGTGTGCAAATGCAGCGGAGGCGCCGAAAACGCGAACACGGCAGACAGGATTATCCTGTGGGTCATGGTCTCTTCCAATCATAGTGCCGTTTAGGCAAACAAGAATGCGGCTGTCCGGAAAGGAAGAAAGACACGCCGACTCGGCTGCAGCTTCGACTGCATGCGGGGCGATTTGCCTTCAACAGCTCCGGCATTGGCCCCCGGTATGGGTCAGCCGCATCCAGAATCTCTCTCAGTCCCTATTAGGACGCCGTCAGATCGGCGCACAGTACGGGAGGGTCTTGCGGTGATCAAGCATCAAAACGACACGTTATTGACGGGCACCGCCATACCTACTTGGTGAGGTAACTGAGCCCTGCAATCAGTTGCGTCAAACAGCCAATTTACAACGCCTGTTAAAGGCGGTAGGGGTTTTTACGTAGCCTGTGGAGGGGCTCAGGCCGGCGTCTTGCCGGTATTCCAGCGCTCCGATGCGTTTGGGAAACGGCGGGTGGCTGATTTGGTCATCCGCCACTCCTAAGTCCTCTAATTTTTTCCTTATCTGCGGCGGGCGACGAGCAGAGTGATGTCGTCAAACACCGCTGCCGACCCGATATGCGATCTAAGATCGGCAATCATCGCCTCCAACATCCGTGCGGCGTCGTTGTGGCCATGGTCCTTGGTGCTCGCGATCAACCGATCCAATCCGTACATCTCGCCCTTGGTGTTTTCCGCCTCTGTAACACCGTCCGTATAGAGGACAACCGTGTCTCCGCTCTCAAAGGGCATGGGCAGCGGGCGGACGAATTCCGAGATGTTGTCTTCCAATCCAACCGGAAAACCAAGATCCAGCGTGTCGACCGTTTCCACAGCACCTGAGCGCCGCAGCAGTATCAACTCTTCATGCTGGCCAGTCAGCGTCAGTTTGTCGTGCTCAATATCCAGGAAACACAAGGTCAGGTGCTTGTCGGTCTTTGTGCGTTTGATGTTGCGGCAGATCGCATTGTTGAGCGCAACAAGAAATTGTTTGGGGTCGCTCGGGCCCTGTTCTTGAAGGGCGACGGCAACCGACTGCACCATCAGCATGAGGACGCCGCTTTCAAGGCCATGGCCGGTGACATCGCCGATGCCAATTTTGACGCGGTCCCCAAGTTGCAGAACGTCATAGTAGTCTCCGCCAACTTCATCGGCGGGTTCCATGAAGGCGGCGACTTCCAGCTGATCAATCTCACCCAATTCGTTTTGCGTGGGTAGGACCATCATCTGGATCTGCCGCGCAACTTCAATTTCGGCTCCGAGACGGACATTTTCAGAAGCCAGCTGTTCGTTCAGGTGGCTGATTTCAGAGTTCGCCGCTTCCAGGTCGCCGTTCATCTTGTGGAATCGATACGCCTGGCGCCATTGCAAACCGGCAAATGCAATCCCGAAAGCACCAGCGCCTGCGAAATAGGTCAGCAAGTACTTGAAGGACCAAAGATTTTCCGCGATGGGCTGGTCAATTGTGATGGCTTGGATGCCGCGGATATCGCCGACCACCCAGTCCGTTTTTGGGCTCTCAGGATGCGTATTGTGGCAAGCGACACATGAAGCTCCCATGTAGACAGGGGAGGCGATTTGAACCTGGCGGTCGAACAAGGACCCCGTGAAGCCGATCTCCAGGTCCTTGGGATCCCGGGTCTCCCGGAAGTCAGCCAAGGCCTTTTTCTCAAAACCGGTGAGTTCGTAAGGCTCGCGTTCTGTGAACGGCAGATCGGAGACGAACCGGTATTCAAGCGTACCTTGATCGCCGATGACGTCCCCGAGCTCAATTGACAGCGTTGCTGGAATGGGAATTCCGCCATCCCGTTCGTGGTATTCATGCGTTGGTTGAATGTCACCACTTGCGCTTTGCACGCGCCCGACGACATTGCGGGCGTAGTACGTCCGGATCTCGGTGATTGCCTTGTCGAGATCAATGGCTTGAGAGCGGAGAGACTGGTCGGAAATCGTGCGCAGGTCCATCCAAACGGCGACCGGCAACAAAGCGAGCGCCAGCAGAACAACCACTGCGAAGACAAGCGGGCGGTCCATGAATTTGAGCCAGAAGCGATCCAGTGTTTTCAAACTGTTGTGGGTCTGCATTCTGCGTTTACCGCTCTCTGAAATGCCATCTGAATTTGGCTGTTTTGTACATGTCAGCGCCTCGAAATGAATATAGGGGCGCCCTGGTAAATTCTAAATGACCACTGTTGAAACCGCGGATCCCGGGTCGCATCCGAGACGCTATAGAGACGGACGGTATCCTTAGCTATTTTGCACAGTCACTTGTTTTCTCAATCTTGAAATGTCAACAAGAACTGTAACAACCTCGATCAAACGGGTGCCGTATCATGCAAGACCATCTCGTGTTCACAGTCATTGCCGAAGACCGTTCTGGGCTTGTCGAGAAGATCGCTGACGTCATCGCAGGCGCAGGCGGGAATTGGATCGAGAGTTCCATGGCCCGACTTGGTGGCGAGTTTGCCGGCATCGTGCGCATCTCTGTTCCTGCCGAAAATGCCAGCCAGTTGACTGCGGCGCTGGAGGCGCTTGGATCAGACGGGATCGATATCACGCTGCGGTCCGGCCAGGGCAGCGACAACGAAGCGCTTGGAGCGTCCGCCCACCTCGATCTGGTGTCGCAGGATCATCCGGGTATATTGCGCGACATCACCCACATTCTGAGCGAGCACAAGGTCAGCATCGAGCACCTGGAAACGTCTGTTGAAGCGGGATCGATGCAGGGCGGTTTTCTGTTCAAGGCCTCGGCGGATTTGAGGCTTCCAACCGGACTGACACCTGCTCAATTGAGCGACGCACTGCAAGCAACAGCGGCGGATCTGATGGCCGACATCAGCCTTGCCGAGTAAGGCGACAGGCTGGCTGTTCCGGCACATCTGATTTTTAGAATTGTCTTTGCTCGGGATCTACCTTAAGCACTCAGCCGTTCTGAAGTGAGGGGCATCAGGATCTTGGGCGAACTCCGGCAAAACATCCGGAAATTGAATGCAGCAGTGTTTGTGCTGCTGCTGCCATTCCTGCTGTCTGCCCTTTTGCCGCAAGGCTTCATGCCATCGCTGCAAAAGGATCAGGGCTTTACGGTCGTCCTGTGTACACCGGACGGCATGAGAACCATCACCCTAGATGCCGACGGTAAAGAACTGCCGTCTGGACCGATGGGTGATGATGAAGGCAAAGCATCAAACCACTGTGTATTTTCCGGTGTTGGAGCGGTGGTCGTGCCGGTCTTGGCATCGGACAGCGCCTTACCGGTCTTCGCTTCGCTGGCAATTCCGTTCTTTGCCGAAGCGCCACGGACAAGCTCGCTGAACCGCAGCCAGAACGGGGCCCGCGCTCCGCCTCTTGGGATCTGATCTTCCCGAAATCCATTTTGAAATTGATATGAACCGGACCGCCTCCAACTGTCTTTGAATGGTGGGGCATCCGGTATGGAGATCCCATGAGTGATATCTCACATGACGTTCGAAGTGCATCCGCACCGAACGCGTTCTATCGTGCTGCCTGGCGTTGGCACTTTTATGCCGGATTGTTTGTCGTACCCTTCCTTATGATCCTCGCGGTCACAGGCATGATGATGATGTACATCGGTTACATTGATGGCCGTGACGGCGAAAATATTACCGTGTCTGTCCCTCAAGATGGTCAGCCGCTGAGTGTGTCCGAACAAGCGAGCCAAGCCCTGAAGCAACATCCAAACGGGGTTGTTGTGGAGTGGCTCAAGGGGCGCGCTGACAACAACGTTTCTGTTTTCCGCGTCAAAGCCGACGGTGTTCAGTCGATGGTCGCTGTCGATCCTTACACTGGAGACGTGGTTGAGAGCTGGGACCGGCGCAAGGGCTGGTATGACTTTGCTGACGGCATCCACAGTGATCTCCTGCTTGGAACACCCGGCGACCGTCTTCTGGAGATTGCAGCCGGATTGTCGATCGTGTTGGTGGTAACGGGTCTTTACCTTTGGTGGCCGCGTGACCGGTCCTTTGTCCAGTCCGTCGTTCCAAACTTGACCGCCAGGGGACGCGACTTCTGGAAGGGGCTTCATTCCTGTATCGGGATGTATGTGTCAGTTGTTTTGCTGGCGTTCTTGATCACCGGCATGGCCTGGACCGGTATTTGGGGAAGCAAGATCGTTCAGGCTTGGAACACGTTTCCTGCGGAAAAATGGAACAATGTTCCCTTGTCCGACAGCACACACGCTGCAATGAACCACGGTCCCGTTGGTGAAGTGCCCTGGGCTCTGGAGCAGACACCAATGCCGGCTTCCGGCTCAGGATCCGGGGTTTCCGGAACGCCCGAGGGCGTTCCTGTGACGATCGACAGCATCGCGGATTTGGCGGCGGCAATCGGCTTCAATGCCCGATACCGTATTTCCTCTCCCCAAGGAGACACGGGTGTGTGGACCATCAATCAGGACACAATGAGTTCTGATGCTGAAGATCCCTTCTCAGATCGCACTGTCCACATTGATCAGTATACCGGCAAGATTCTGGCGTCTGTTGGGTTTGCCGACTATTCGCTTGCCGCAAAAGCAATGGCTGTTGGCATACCCCTGCATATGGGATTGGTGGGACTTTGGAACCTGGTGCTCAACACACTCGCGTGCCTGTCAGTGATCTTCCTGTGTGTGAGTGGTGTTGTCATGTGGTGGATGCGCCGTCCGAAAGGTGCTGCGCTTCGGATCATTGCACCCAAGACACCGGAGAACATGCCGCATTGGCGTGGCGCCATGATCTTGATGTTGTTCCTGTCGCTGGCGTTTCCGCTTGCCGGAGTGACCCTTTTGACAGTCCTGGCGCTGGATTATGTGTTGGTCAAGCGCATACCGGTTCTCAGAAAGGCCTTTGGCTAATTGATGGACCGGGCTTTCTTCTGAGAGCCCGGTCTGTCTTGATCAGACCGTTTTATGCTGCCACCGACCAATCTGCCGCATCCTGTCGGGCGCCGATGAGAGCAAGGCCGTTGGCCACTGATGTCAGTTCATTGCCGCCTGAAATCCGGTCAGCACCAAAACGGTCTGCGAACATCTTCCGCACCGCAGGCACGAAAGACGTGCCGCCGGTCATGAACACCCGGTCGATGTCGTCTTCGCTCAACTTGGCGCGTTCCAGTGTGCTGTCGAGTGCGCGATTCATCTTCAAGAGATCCGGAGCGATCCAGCTCTCAAAGTCCTTCCGCGCAACGCTTGCTTTGAAATCAGGGCCGAGTGGTTTGAAGGTAAGTTCGGCCTCTTCGTTTGCTGAAAGAAGTGCCTTTGTCTCCGAAACCGATTTGTAGAGCGGATAGCCTTGATCTTCTTCGACAAGCTCAATGAACAACTCGATCTGGTCTGGGTCGAGGCACCAGCGGAGCAGCTTTTTCATCTCCTTGAAATCATCGGATGTCTTGAAGATGGACAGCATGTGCCAGCGGGCAAAATTTGAAAAAAGGTTGGGTGGAATGTCCAGTGTCTTGCCCATGCTTTTGTATTGAGACCCTTTGCCGAGTTTCGGCAGTACGACGTTATCAATGATCCGGTAGTCAAAGGTGTCTCCCGCGATGCCTATGCCGCCACGCCCCAGCGGGTGCGCGTGCATGTGACCAGCTGAGGTCTCAAACCGCATGAGCGAATAGTCTGTGGTGCCGCCGCCAAGGTCCGCCACTAGAATGGTCGTATCCTGCTTGAGGGACTGAGCATAGGAAAATGCAGCGCCAACAGGTTCCATGACAAAAAGGATGTCGTCGTAGCCGAGTTTGCGGAAAGCTGAGCGATACCGCTTCATCGCGAGCTGTTCATCCGGATTGTGACCGGCGAACTCAACGGGCCGACCAACCACCAATCGGGTTTGAGACGGATTGATCTGAGGATGAGCGCGCTCAAAAGCGGCCGTCAAGAACGTCGCCATCAGGCTTTCAAAGTCAAACGGAACGCCAAAAATGCCCGTTCCTTTAAAGGCCGCGCTCGCCGCAAAGGTTTTAAGTGACTGAATGAAACGAACATCACCGAAACTTTCAAGGAACTGACGGATTGCCCAGGGGCCGACTTCAGGGTGGGGCGCTTTTGCGGCCCCCTTGTCGAGAAAGCTCAGGACGGATGGCAACGAGGTCACGGTTTCCCGGTCGCCGAGAAATGTTACCGCTTCTGCAGTCCCAGACGTGGAAGCTGTCATTGCCACGGTGTTCGATGTGCCGAAATCAAGTCCAATGGTTTGCATGAAAACGGTGTCCTTCTGAAACGCGTAATGAAGACCGATCGCGATAATGACGATCAGTTGCGCAGTCTTCGTGTCAGTAATGTGGGCCGTGCGGAGTACGCTTGTTTGATGCGAAAGGCAAGCGAGGCGTTAACACGTCAATCGGGCACTATGCAGGAGTTGGCGCCGCATAGGCTTTGGCTTTCTAAAAGCCAGTTCTGGTGAAGGATCAAAACATGATTACAACGCCAAAAAAGCCGAATAGATTCGAATATTCGAAATAATAATTGATTTATATTTTGAAATATTCAGAAAAGAACCCGAGAAAATTTTTAGCTAATGTGAATGTGATCGCTTTTGTTCGGGCGCGTTTACGAAGTTGTTCAAAATATTTCGCGTTAACTGAAATTTTTAGCCGTTTAATGGGTTGTTAAGGTTATAAAAGCCCTAACCGCATAGGGACGATGCGGCTCAAATTGGGACTAAGCGAAACCCGGCAGGGGGTAATCGTGTCGAATAACAAAGGAAAAAAATGTCTATCGCGTTCAACGAAGCGTACTACCTTGCGAACAATCCGGATGTAGCTGCCGCAGTCGATGCGGGCCTGTTCCAGTCCGCAGAAGAACACTACAACTTGTTCGGATGGTCAGAAGGGCGTGACCCAAACGAAAATTTCGATACATCGTTCTACCTGTCGGAAAATCCGGACGTGGCCGCCGCTGACGTCAATCCGCTGGACCATTTTTGGGCTTACGGCGCGGCTGAGGGACGCATCCCGAACCAAACAATTGATACATTGTTGGGCCAACCCGAGATTGGTGGTGGCGACGATGCCTTCGATTCAGCGACGTATCTTGCTGCCAATCCGGACGTACAGGCGGCTGTCGATGCCGGATCGTTCACGGCCTATCAGCATTGGGTGCTTTACGGTCAATTTGAGAACAGGGATGGCGCACAAACCTTAAGCGGGACGGATCTGTCGTCCGTAGTACTCGACACGCCTTTGGGGAGCGATGGCGATCCCGATGATGGTGATACTGGTGGCAGTACCGGCAGTGGCGGTGGCGGCGGAGGAGGCGGTGGCAGCAGCCCGACCGGCAATACGATCATTCTCGAAGCCGGAGCATCTGAAGTGTTGGTCGGCGGCGTGCCGGTGAATGCAACAAACTCCGCAACGGATTTGAACGACACGATTTACAGCACATTCGACAACGCGGATCTGAGTGTTATCGACGCCGGAGATGGTGAGGACACACTCATCATTACCGGCTTCAACACTTTCATAATCGACGATGTCCGGACGGACGACGCAACTGACGTGTCCGACCAACTTGATATGAGCTTGACCTCCGTTGAAAACATTATCTTTGAGGATGTGATCGGTGAGGTCGACATCGAGGATAAACACAACGGTGAAAACATAGAAGTTCAGGGCGAATCCGGTGCCTTGGAAGCTCTTACGAAAGCCGATGGCCAGACTTTTCTTGTCCAGAACACGGACGGAAGTTACTATTCCGAGATTTTTCTCTCAGACCATTCCAACCTATCCGTGACGCTTGGGGCGAGTGATGATTTGGTACATGATCTTCAAACGTCCGATGCCTATGTAGACTCCGGCGGCGGAGACGATGAAATTACCGTAATTTCTGAAGCAGCAGAAACCGCGACGATTATCGGCGGCGCTGGAAGTAAAGATGCACTGGTTATCAAAGCTGATATTGATGTCGACACACACTATGTCTTCACCAATGTGAGCGGCATCGAATACCTCGACATTTATGAGGACGATTCCAATTTGACATCAGTCGATCTTTTCGACGGCATCCGGGGTATCGGTATATTGTGCGATGGAATAGGAACAGAAGAAACTAGGGTCTACGGCACCGCAGACCAATGGAACAACATCTTCGAAAACTTTTTCCAAGACACAGGAAATGCAAAAACCCTCGTGCTGTCGGCTGAAGGGGACATCGATTTCACAAGATACGATGTTGATCTTTCCGGTCTGGGCGACGGTGGCAAAGGAGGCGTGTTGCTGTCTTCCGGGAACGATTCGCTGACCTTAGGCGCGGAGAATGCCTTTAATGTCGCCTTTGACGGCGGTCTGATTGATGGCGGCGATGGGAATGACACTCTTGTAATGGTCGATACACTGTTTGAAGCATTCGGTGTGAACGTAGTGGATCTGGATGCTGTCCGAAATTTTGAGACCATCGTTTTGGGAGGTGGTTCTCAGGAACTTGACATTATCGATGAGACCACAGCAGCGGGACAGACCACAACGATTGACGCATCTGGGTTGACCGGAGAATTGGTATTTGACGGCACGTTGGAGCTCGACGGGTCATTGATCCTCATTGGCTCAGACAGTGCTGACACTATGACCCTTGGCGGTGGCGAAGATGTTGTTCGCGTTTTGGAAGTTCAAGACGGCGCACCTGCCTTTGACGCAGACACGATCAACGGCTTTTCTGTCGGCATTAATGCCAGCTCCGGAGATGCGATGTCGTTCTCCATCGGAGACTTGGATGCAAGTGCCGGAGAATTAAGTCTCTCGACTATTAACAGTGTTGGAGCAAATTCCGATATTTCGGCGACGGTCGATCGGGGTGTCGTGTCGGTGTTGAATGTCGCCGTCGATGCAGGTCCTGTAGCTGATCCGGGCGAACACCATGTCATCAACCTCACCGAGACCGGTGCGGCAAGCTTCGCGGACGCAATCGGGACCGGGACCGTCAATGTGAACAATGGTGGGGCACTCACCGCAGACACAGCGGTCCTCATTACGTATTTTGATGCGGCCGAAAACTCGGCAATCGTCGGCTATATCGATGATCTTGGGATCAACAACCTCCTGGACGCCGCTGACACCGTCAACATAATTGCAAGTGTCGGTATGACGGCAGCAGATTATGCCAACTTCGCAGAGCACTCATTGATGTTTGCTTAGGCGGAAAATCGTTGCCCGTCAGGCACCCATGACCTGGCGGGCAAATTCCATTTTTTCTACATTGCAAAGCATGGAGGCCGTCATTGCCGCGGTGTTCGATGTGCCGAAATCAAGACCGATGGCGTTCATGAAAGCGGTGTCCTTTTGAAATGCGTATTCAAACCGATCGCGGCTATGGCGT
Organism: Roseibium sp.; assembly: GCF_965276855.1. Classification (GTDB taxonomy): domain Bacteria; phylum Pseudomonadota; class Alphaproteobacteria; order Rhizobiales; family Stappiaceae; genus Roseibium. The sequence continues at coordinate 2,059,720 of NZ_OZ255700.1, read as the reverse complement.
GCCGCTGCGAAGTCTTCGTGTCAATGGTGTCGGCCGTGCAGGAAGTGCTTGTTTTATGCGAAAGGCAAGTCAAGAGCTCTGTCGTAAGACCGGTGGCCCGGTTCCTCAAAAACGCCATCACATTTCAGTTTAGGTCTCCGATGGAGGCAAAATCGGGCGGCGCGAAATCCTGCAATTCTTTATTGGCATTTGTACTGATTTAAGACTCTCTCTGGTACAAGAGCCCAGACCTTTTCCCGAAGGTGGTCTCAATAAACGGATGGAGGGAGCGCACCTGCCTTCGGTCGCTCAATGACAAATCGCATGAACGGATTTGTACATCAGCATAGGAATATCGATGCCTACGCATCAACTGAAGATGCGGTACCTGTTAGGGAACGTTGCCAACAGAGCCTTGAGGTTGAGCTGCGTGAGCTCTCCAAATGTGAGGATGTTTTAAGCGACTGGCTCCGTCTTTGTGACAGGGCGAAGGATCCAAACCCATACTATTGCCCATCCTTTTTATTCGCGAGTGCCGAACATCTGGTCCGCGGGCTTCAGTGCCACGTTGTTCTGGTTTGGGAAGGCAAGTTCCCCAGAACTCTTGTTGGCCTCTTTCCTGTCGCCATCAAAGGATTGCGGCACGGATACATCCAGCCAATCTGCGAATTGTGGAACGACTGCGTTACTGGGATCAGTGTGCCACTCATTTCCGGTGAGAACGTTGATGCGGTCTGGTCAAGCTTTTTGAAGTTTGTTTCCAATCATCCCAAGTTTCCGGACATCGTACATTGTCCGCAAATCTGCCCGCACAGCCACTCCGGGCAGGCTTTGCAATCACTGGGCCACTGCCAGGAGCTGATCAATGTTGTCGATGAGACCCATGAGCGGGCAATTGCAAGGCCTGTTGCCAGCTACAGGGCCTATGCCAAGCGTTGGTCCAAAAAACGCCAAGTCAACATCAGGACTGCAAAGCGGAAACTCACAGACCGGGGGACTCTCAGTCTTGAAACTGTTTATCCAGGCGAGAAGACCTTTTCCGACGACTTGGACGAGTTGCTGAGGCTGGAAGCATCGGGATGGAAGGGAAAACGAAGGACTGCGTTCAACAGCCGCCCGGAATCGAGAAAGTTTGCCCTAAATGCCTTCAATCCAGAGGGTCTGCCGAGTGCTGCGCAGTTGACGGTTTTGCGTTTTAATGGACAGATTATTGCCGGTCTGTTCAACCTGACATCGCAGGGGCATGTTTTTGGGGTGCGATCCGGTTTTGACGAAGCCTATTCAGCCTTCAGCCCGGGCATTCTTGCCTACGTCGGGTTGCTTGAACATCTTCTGGAATATGACGGGCATCGTGAACTCGATTCCTGCACTGACGGATCCCATCTGCTCAACAAGTACTGGCTCGAACGCAAGACAATTGAGGGCGTCTATGTTACCGCCGAAGTTGAGAGCGGGGCCAGACGCATCGAACGCGTTTTGTCCCTTAGGAATGCTGTCAAACGGGGGCGCGACCACTGTGAGGTTCTTTTGAACCGCATGCGCCAAAAAGGCTAAAGCGGTTGGCAGGCCAAAGTGCGAAGAAAATACTGCAACTGATCCGGCGGTTCTCAGAACGGTTTGGAGCGATCGGAACAAGCGCTGAGTTACATAAAGCTGCGCTCATTGCGCTTGCAGTGAAAATCGCGGCAGCAGCCCTTGGATTTGGAAGCCAGATATTGCTCGCTCAGATCCTTGGTGCGCAGCAGTATGGTCTTTATTCCTACTTCTGGGTCTGGATCATGATCGGTGGTTTGGTCACCAGCTTCGGGCTCGGTGAGGCAGCCATGCGGTTTATTGCCGAATACCGGGACACCGATCGGCCAGGCTTGGCGTGGGGTTACATCTGGAACGCCCTTGCTCTTACCCTGATTGTCGCCACAAGTCTGTCTGCTCTCGGCCTTGGGTGGATGGCCGTTTTTCATGGAGCCCTGCCGGAAGGCTATCGGTTGTTGCTTGTACTGGCATTGTTATGCCTGCCGTTGATGGCTCTGCAGGAATTGATGGAAGGTTATGCTTTGTCTTTTTCCTGGACGGGGCTTGGCCACATCCCGCCTTACGTCCTGCGCCAGGCCCTGATCATGATCTTTGCGGTTGGTGTTGTGTTTGCTGGAATGTCAGCAACGGCATCCACGGCACTTTTGTGCGTATTGATGGCTCTGCTGGTGTCGGCAGGGATCCAGACATTACTTTTTTTCCGAAGAGCAAGAAGTGTTCTCCCGGCGGACCCGGTTCAGACCGCAAGAAAGCAGTGGTTGAAGACGGCGTTTCCGATGTTGCTTGCCAGCGGTTTCCAGCTTTGCCTGACTTTTAGTGACATCATACTCTTGGGTCTGTTTTTGGACAGTTTCGCGGTCGCGCTATATTTCGCGGCAACACGGATCACATCCCAGATCTCTGCTGTTCAATTTGCGGTTCTGAGCGCTGTCGCTCAAAAAATGGCATCCTTCAAGGCGACAGACAATCCAGAAGCCTTGCACGCGCTGATCCGCAATTCGGTCCAATGGATATTTTGGCCGACGCTGGCGATTACCCTGGGTATTCTCGCAATTGGATGGCCGCTTCTTTGGCTTTTCGGCCCGGAATTCCCGGCAGCCTATTCCCTTTTGCCTATCCTGGCGGCAGGGATCCTGGCCCGTGCAAGCACGGGAGGGGCAGAGGACGTTTTAAAGATGGTGGGTCACGAGTACGCCGAGTTTCGGGCGAAGGGCGTATCTACCGGGCTCAATCTTGCGCTCAATGTCTGTCTCATACCATGGCTTGGTATGCATGGGGCAGCGCTTGCAACAACCCTGTCTCTGATTGCGTATTCGGTGATGATAGAGCTGGCCGTGCGACGGTACGTAGGGACGTCCTCTTTCATCGGAACCCTGAACAAAATCTGACGCGCCATTGGTTGTTACCGTGGCTCCAAGGAAAAACGGTTTAACGCGGCAATTGTCATGAGAGAATGGCGGACAGAGAGGGATTCGAACCCTCGATACGGTTGCCCGTATACACGCGTTCCAGGCGTGCGCCTTCAGCCACTCGGCCACCTGTCCGTTGCAAGCAGTGTCCCGCTTGAGTGGGCGCAATATACTGATGCGGCGGATGAAGGCAAGCACCTGACGAAGTTTTTTTTATCCAATTTGCCGGCGGTTGGGGAAAGCCGGTTTGAACGCAGTGAAATGTTTGAATTTATGCCGAAAACTGCCAGTTTCATGATTTGAGTTCAGACACAATAGCGGGGTTATACCCGCTGTAAAAAGCCGTTGATCTAACGCGTCCGGGATTTTGTCTTCGAGGTGATTTGACCGATACCCACTGAGAGTGTCCCGTTAACTTGAGCTCATTAGAGATTAGTGCGGGCCGCGCGGTCAGTGGTGAAGCGGAATACACAAAAGTGTTAGCTGACAATACTTGATCAAGAAATTAACGATAATATCTAGAGCTTGTTCACATTTTGAGCGGGTTTCTCTCTCGTAGTGCGCAAGATTAAGTCCAAAAAAGTGGAACGGAAACAGCAGAAATAGTCACATAACGGTGCGGCAATGATTGGTATTGTGAAGTTTTTATTACGCGTGTCAGGTTTTGGTTTGCTTGCAATTGCGATCCTTGTCGGTATTGCGGACGCCAGCCGTTCGATTGCGGAATCGGAAGTTATGCTCAAACCGCTTGGACAACTTTGGTTCGAAATGTCTCCGGAAACGCTAAACCTGTCTCAGGCAGTGATTCAGCGGTATGTCCATCCAGCGGTTTGGGATCCGATGCTTCAAACAGTATTGACGTGGCCGGCATGGGCCGTCTTTGCAGGTGTCGGGGTGCTGTTTTTGCTTTTGGGGGGACGGCGGCAAAAACGGCGTTTTCGCTATGCTTGAACTTTCAAGCTGCGTAGGCAGCGTCCAGCGTTAAGCCTCCCCATAGACAAGCGACAAAATAGGTCCACATAATCAGTCAATCGGTCGTCATTTGCACCTCCTCGAGGATGCCGACATGATGCTGTTCAGAACCTGGAGCTTGAAAATGTCTTTCATGACAATGCTGAGTAAAAAATTCTCTTTGCCGACGTCTGCGGAGGCGCTTCCAGGCCGCCAAGAGGCCATCGTGCCGGGAGAGGCGCATTTTGTGAACGGGAAATCGATGGTGGGCCCCTATCCGGAAGGGTTGGAAACCGTTCTTTTCGGGATGGGGTGCTTCTGGGGTGCTGAACGCTTGTTTTGGACGCTGCCCGGTGTTCATGTGACAGCGGTCGGATATGCGGGCGGGATCACGCCAAATCCTACCTACCATGAAACCTGCACAGGCCGGACAGGACATACAGAAGCTGTACTGGTTGTATACGATCCCGCTCAGATCAGCTTTGGGGATCTTTTGAAGGTTTTCTGGGAAAATCACGACCCGACCCAGGGTATGAGGCAGGGAAATGATACCGGTACCCAGTACCGTTCGGCGGTTTATGTGCCGGCGGAGGCGGCGCTGGAAGAGGCAAAGGCGTCCATGGCAGCGTATCAGGAGGCGCTTCGTGAAAGCGGCATCAACAACGCGATCACGACGGAAATCAAAAATCTCGACGAGTTCTATTTCGCCGAAGACTACCATCAACAGTATCTTGCGAAGAATCCCGGAGGATATTGCGGTATCGGCGGGACGGGTGTTGCGTGTCCGGTTGGTCTTTCCACCTACAACTAGTGTAAACAGCTTGATCAAGACGGATATTCTGGGGCTATTGTCGAGCAATTCGGCGCTTGGTCCCAAGATATTTTATTGTTACACGGCCTAACAGAATTGTCGGGCCGTTTTCAATTACCGGAATACAATTATTGGTTGATTTGCGCAGTTTGTTCAGCCTGCCAACAAAGTTCCGAAATTTCAGATTTTATTAAATTGCCGCAAGGATAATTACGCCAAAACGTATTGGTGATTTGGCGAGAAATTGAGCAACTCCACAAAGCGATTTGTGGCTCTGTATTTCCTGGGCAGCTGTTTGATCGTGCTTCTCGGGACATCGGTGCCATCTGGGAACGGTCCGGTGGTCGTTTTTGCGAAGCCATGGGGCGCATCCGCCCTTGAGGTTGTCGCGAAAGCGGAAGGCCGAATCATGGCGGCGCCAACTGCAACCTGGTTCGTCTTGAGCCAAAGCGCAGACAGTGATTTTGTTCAGCGCCTTTATCGATCGGGCGCCGGGTTCGTTGCGTCCTCTGCTGTTGCTTATGCCTGTGCACGAATAACTGGCACACCCATGGAGACCTTGTAATGAATAACATGGTAGCGGTCGCTTCTGGCCTGGATGTTTTGCGGGAAAAGTTCGCCCGGATCGTGATCTACTTCACGTGGTTTAACGTCTTTCTGGTCATGGGGACCTCTTGGGCGGTCGGAAGTGTCTCCTTTGTGACCATGTGCGGCGGTGCACTTCTGCTGGGCGTTGCGGCAACAGCCACATGGATCAAGTTTGGTATCGGCGTAGAAACACGATTGGCAACCGCCATGTCGCTCGCAGGCCTCGTGGCTCTGTTCGTAGCAGCACTTCACACACCAAACGTCGAAGCCTCCTACCAACTTGACGGGCACATGTATTTCTTTGCCGTTCTGGCGGTGTTGACGGGTTGGGTCGATTGGCGCGCTCTAGTGGCCTACGCAGGCGTAGTCGCCGTGCACCACCTGGGTCTGAACTTTGCACTGCCTTGGGCGGTGTTTCCGGCGGGGGCTGATTTCGGCCGGGTGGTCTTCCATGCCATTATCGTTGTTGCCGAGGTGGCTGCGCTTTGGTGGATCACAGATTTCATCGCAAAGGCATTCGCAGCATCGGATGAAGCTCGCGAGGAAGCCGAAGCCGCGCAAGCCGAAACCCTATCTCTGCAAACGCAGGACGAGCAACGCGCCGAAGTTGAGCGTGCCAAGCAGGTCGCAGTAACCGAGCGTATCGGGCAGTTCCAGTCCGAGATTGCTGCCAAACTGAACGGTGTAACTGCTAAAGTGGAAGAAATGCGCGGTTCAGCGCAGGAGCTTGGTCAGATTTCGGAAGACACAACAGTTCGCGCCACCTCTGTTTCTGATGCCTCCGAGACGGCTTCGTCCAATGTTCAGACGGTGGCTTCGGCGGCGGAAGAGTTGAGCAGTTCGATCAGCGAAATTTCGCGTCAGGTTGAACAAACAACCGGTATCGTAATGAAGGCGACGGAAAACGCACAGACCAGCAACCAGAAAGTTGCCGGGCTCGCGGAAGCTGCGAACCGGATTGGCGAGGTTGTGACCCTCATTCAGGCGATCGCTGAGCAAACAAACTTGCTGGCGCTCAATGCTACGATCGAGGCCGCACGTGCTGGCGAGGCGGGCAAGGGCTTTGCTGTTGTTGCGGCTGAAGTCAAGGAACTGGCAACTCAGACGTCCAAAGCAACGGAAGAAATCGGCGCCCAGATTTCCGCCATCCAGGAGGAAACCAAAGGTGCCGTTGAATCCATCGGGGCCATCGCGTCCACAATGGATGAGGTTAACAGCTACACTGCGGCCATCGCGGCCGCGGTTGAGCAGCAAGGTGGCGCTACACAAGAGATTTCGCGCAATGTTGCGGAAGCTGCAGACGGCACCGGCCGGGTGGCGACCAACATTGGCGATGTTCGAGAATCGGCAGAACGTACGGGCGCTTCGGCGCGCTTGATGGTTGATGCAACCCAGATGCTCAACGAAGAAGCTGATGATGTGAAGCGCGCGATTGATACCTTCTTGAAGGACGTTGCCGCGGCCTAAACCGCAACGGACTAATTTGGTCTGACTGCAGCGGCTTATATCCAGTTGCGAGTGAAACAATTAGATGGCCGGCAAAGAGTTTTGCCGGTCATTTTCGTATTTCCGGGACGAAAGACTTGACCACATGACGCATGAGTGCAATGTGCCGCCTCTTATGGACCGTTAGCCTTCGCTCAGTTCGGTCTAATTGACGGCATAAACCACCCTCTCGAACCTCGGCGTCAGCAGATGTCAACGCGCACTATGAAAACCGGATCAGTCTTGCTGCTCGACGTTTTGAAGCGCCGGACGGCGACCCTGTTCGAAGCGCCGGTCGACGTGGTGAGCTGCGCGCGTTTGGAAGAGGTCGACGGCTGTCTAAGGCAGATGGAGCGTGCGCAAAAGGACGGATACCATTGTGCTGGTTATCTGGCGTATGAACTCGGGTTTGCCTTTGAGGAAAAACTAAAAAAGCGCTTTGAAGAAACCGGCGAGCCGCTTCTATGGTTTGGCCTGTATGAAGAGCGCCAGGATCTCACTCTCGATGAGGCTTTTGACGTCCTGAACGCGGACACCGCGGATGCTCCGCGAAGCTTCAACAAGCCATCTTTCGATATGGCGATCGAAGACTACGAACGTGCGTTTGCACAGGTCCAGGATCACCTTTCAAAAGGCGATATCTATCAGGTCAATCTGACGCTTCGGGCCAAATTCGACCATCAAGGCGCCCCGGCGCTCTTGTTCCAGGACCTTTTGAAACGCCAGCCGGTGGAGTTTGCAGCTTATTTGAAGCTGGAAGACCAGACCGTATTGTCATTGTCTCCGGAGCTCTTCTTGGAGCGCACAGGGACCACGCTGCGGACACGGCCCATGAAAGGCACAGAGCCGCGCGGCAGGTTCGCATCTGAAGATGCCCGCATTGCACGAGACCTTGCTCAGGATCCCAAGCAGCGATCTGAGAACATCATGATCGTTGACCTGATGCGCAATGATCTTTCCAGAATTGCAGAAACAGGATCCGTCAAGGTCACGAAACTATGCGATGTTGAGCGGTATCAGAGCGTCCAGCAGATGACGTCGACCATCGAGGCTCAGGTTCCGGCGACAACCGGATTTTCCGATATCGTCCGGCATCTGTTTCCGTGTGGTTCCATCACAGGCGCACCCAAACTAAGCGCCATGCAGATCGCTCATAACCTGGAAACGGCACCGCGCGGGGTTTACACCGGTTCGATCGGATTTCTCGCACCAACTGGTGATTTCTGCTTGAACGTGGCGATCCGCACACTGGTTCTGCGGCAAGATGGAACGGGAGAAATTGGGACCGGATCCGGCGTTGTGTTTGATTCCAAGGCTCAGCACGAATACGACGAATGTGCTTTGAAATTGAAATTCATGACGGAAGATCTGCCCGAGTTCGATCTCATCGAGACCATGGCGTATGATCCAGACGTTGGGTACCTGCTGCTTGAGCGTCATATGCAGCGGCTGCAAAAGTCCTCAGAATACTTTGGGTTTCAGTTTGACCTGCAAACCGTTCTCGATCGTCTGGAGACCGCCGGCGAAATCTATCGCGGCCCGCAGCGTGTCCGGCTGTTGTTGAGCCGTTCAGGCGGCATTTCCATCTCTACAACGGAGTTGCCGCCGGCGGACCGCGGATCTGTTTTTAATTTGGTGCTCGCAACAGAAACCACGCGCTCCAGTGATCGGTTCCTCTATCACAAGACGACCAACCGGTCCTTCTACGACGAGACCCGCACCCGGTATCAAGCCGAAACAGGGTGCCAGGAAGTTATTTTCTTGAATGAAGGCGGCTATCTCACGGAAGGGTCCTATACAACACTGTTCCTCAAGGTCGACGGCAAGCTGCTGACACCGGCGCTGGAACACGGCGTATTACCAGGAACCTTTCGTGAGGGGGTGCTGGAGGCCGGTTATGCCGTTGAGGCCGATCTGACTCCGGAAGATTTGGAAAGAGCCGAGGCGGTGTTTGTCGGAAACTCTGTCCGCGGTTTGGTCAGAGCTCGCATGATTGCAGCCGAGAAAATCGAACCGTCATCGCCGGCACTTGAGGGCATTCCGGTGCAAGAGACGCGGCGCTTGGGATAATTCTGCTGTCAGCCTGATGCTGCTGATACATCCCACGGGATAACGTCGAGCTCAGGCCATAGCGCCTTCATTCGTGCCGCCTTCTCCGCGTAGGTTTCCGGATTGGGTTGGCTGTAGTTTGGGACCAGCCGCATCGCGAAAATGTTAGCAAGTCCAAATGGGGCGCGAATGCAAATCTGACCGTCTTTGCCGAGTTGCGCAGCAACGGCATGGGTACGAGCAGCGTAAGTCGTAAGCGAATCCATCGCACAGTCGAGCGGCCTGTAGGGCCTTCCGAATCTCTGTTCATACCAGAGATGGACACGGGCCTGATTGCGGACTTCTACGAGTTCTCCAAGGTCCGGAAGTGCGGACTGCACCTGTTGGATCACCGCATCCTCACCTTCGTAAGAAAGGTCGCGTGCATCGAAATAGATGACGTCATAGTCCTTAATTCCGTGATCTAAAGGACGGTCTGTGATGACGTTCCAGATGGTCTGGTAAATGCCGCCCGATACAAGCCAGCCATCGCGAATCTGGAGGTCCCTGATGCATCGGAGAATATCCATAACACGCGGTATTTCCTGAAGAATATCGGCCAACGCTTCGACGCGCTCGAGCTCCGTTGTTTCGGCAATATCCGCAAGAAGACAAAAGTCTCTTGTGCACGTTTCGGAAGGGAGCATGCGATGTCCTTACGCGAGAAAGGCATCCATCGTTAGGCGATTCTCGCCTGCCTGTCTTCACGCAGGCTTGTGCGCGCCAGCTACCAAACCTGCTTTTACGCAGTGGCAGAGCGGTTAAAATTGACGCGGTGTTTCAACTTGATCTGATTGGCCACGGCGCCAATGTTGTTTCATCTTGATTTTGAGGAGGCGCCTATGGCACGGCAATTCAGAAGTAAATCTAAGCGGTTTTGGTCCGGGGCCGTTCCCGCAGTAACAGCGTTGGTCGCAACAGCAATCCTGACCCTTCCGGCAGATGCACAGAGCCGGCGCACGAATTCTACATCATTGACTTGCGCGCAAGCGCAATCTTTGATTGCTCAGCGCGGCGCTGTGCTGATGAACACCGGTCCGAACACATTTGACCGTTACGTCAATGATCGTGGGTCTTGTCAGGTCAACGAGTATGCGAAAACCGACTTCATTCCTACGAAGGACAAAAAGAAGTGCGCGGTGAAACGCTGCGAAAGCATTACACCATTCTCTGTTCCGTAAGACTGGAGCCAAACAATTTGCGCTGCCGCTACAACCTACGTGCGGCAGCGCGATAATTGTTAGCCGCGCAGCGTGCCGCCGGTGGCTTTCTCGACGTTGGCGATCACCTTCTTGGCAACCGCGTCGATTTCTTCATCCGTCAGCGTCTTTTTGCGGGGTTGGAGAACAACGTCGATCGCAACAGACTTTTGCCCTTCTGGAACACCGGCCCCTTCGTAGATATCGAAGAGTGTAATGTCTTCGATGAGGCTCTTGTCGGCCCCGCGGGCAGCCTTGAGGATCTTGTCGGCGGTGACCGCGCTATCTACGAGGAACGCAAAATCGCGGCGAACCGGCATCAAATCGGAAGCATTCAGGGACCCCTTGGAGCGGCCTGCCTTGGCTTTTGGCTGCGGCAAAGCATCAAGATGGATTTCGAAAGCAACGAGCGGCCCTTCGATGTCCATCTTCTGCAAAATGCGCGGATGGACTTCACCGAACACGGCAAGCGTGTTCTTTGGACCAAGCTTCAAACACCCGGAGCGGCCAGGGTGAAATGTATCCGGAGCATCGGTGAATACCTGGAGTTTGTCGACTGGCGCGCCAATTGCAGCCAGCGCCGCTTCCGCGTCCGCTTTGGCATCAAAGACATCAACTGCGGCTGATGTGCCAGACCAATGGCGTCCGCTTCCAGACATCTTTGCGGTTCCACGGCGCACGCCAGCAGCCACGATCTTCTGTCCCTCTGGGGCATCGGATTCGAAGACCTGGCCGATTTCGAAGAGGGCAACATCACCATAGCCGCGATCGGCATTGCGCTGCGCTGCCATGAAAAGGCCAGGCAGCAGGCTCGGACGCATGTCTGACATCTCGGGTGAGATCGGATTGGCCAAAGCGAGCGTTTCGTTGCCGCCACCGAACAGAACGGCATGGTCTTTCGGAATGAAGGACCATGTAACGGATTCATTGAACCCGCGTGCGGCCAAGGCACGGCGCGCCTTGTTGCGGCGGATCTGACTTGGTGTCAGCACGGTCTTGGCGACAGTGCCCAGGCGTGGCAGAGGCGTTGACGGGACACGATCCAGGCCGACGATCCGGGTCACTTCTTCAACCAGATCGGCCTTGCCTTCAATATCCGGGCGCCAGCTCGGTGCGGCCACTTTGACCGTGTCTCCGGATCCGGAAATCCAGAAACCAAGGGCTTTCAAGGTGACATTTGCCTCAGCTGGTGTGAGGTCGATACCAGACAGCCGTTTGATTTCGGAATATGGGAAGTCGATGATGTTGGTGCTGTCTGGGATGTCACCGGTGCGAATGGCTTCGGACGGCTCACCTCCGCACAGGTCCAGCACCATGCGGGTCGCGTACTCGAGACCAGGCATCATGTAGTCCGGATCGACACCGCGCTCAAAGCGGTAGCGGGCATCTGTATTGACGCCCAGTTTCCGGCCGGTGGCCGCAATATCATCCTCGTCCCAAAGCGCAGACTCGATCAGTACATTGACAGTTTCCTCAGTACAGCCGGAAGGTTCGCCGCCCAGGATGCCCCCAAGGCTTTCCACGCCATTGTCATCCGCAATCACGCAAACTGTGCCGTCGACTTCATAGGATTTTGCATTGAGGCCGTCGATCTTTTCGCCAGTTTTGCCCCGGCGCACAACAAGGTTGCCGTGCACTTTGTCCGCATCGAAAACGTGAAGCGGGCGACCCTGGTCGAAGGTGATGTAGTTGGTGATGTCGACCAAGATGTTGATCGGCCGCAAGCCGATCGCCACCAGGCGGTCCTGAAGCCACTGTGGTGACGGGCCGTTCTTGACGCCTTTGACCATCCGCAGACCGAAAGCCTTGCACATTGGCTTGGTGTCGCCGAAGTCGAATGTCACGTCGACGGGGCAGGGGTAAGCGCCGCGGATCTGCTCGTGAGACCGTTCTTTTAGTTTTCCGAGCCCAGCTGCCGCCAGATCGCGCGCTATGCCATAAACGCCGGTACAATCCGGACGGTTCGGCGTCAGGCCGATCTCGATCACAGGTTCGTCCAGGCCTGCCCATTCGGCATAGTTCACACCAACAGGGGCATCGTCTGGCAAATCGATGATGCCGTCATGTTCGTCGGACAGCTCCAACTCGCGCTCCGAGCACATCATCCCGAAGCTTTCCACATCGCGGATCTTGCCGACGGATAGCGTAACATCCAGGCCGGGTACATAGTCGCCAGGTTTTCCAAGAACACCGACGAGGCCTGCACGGGCGTTGGGCGCACCGCAGACAACCTGAACCGGGTCGCCGTCCCCGGTATCGACCTTCAAGACGCGCAGACGGTCTGCGTTCGGATGTTGTTCGGCTTCCAGGACTTTCGCGATCTTGAAAGGCTTGAGGCGGTCGGCGCGGTTCGTAACCTCTTCCACCTCCAGGCCGATCATGTTCAAGCGGTCCAAGATGTCCTCAAGGCTGGCATCCGTGTCCAGATAGTCCTTGAGCCAGGACAGAGTGAATTTCATAACAAGTCTCTTTATCAATCATGCGGCGCAGGCCGCGAATTTTGTTCAAGAAGCGCTTACTGGCTAAAGCGGTCCACTTCCGGGATAACCGTTGCTTCGCCGTAGTTCTCCGCAAACCGGCGCCCGATTGCGGACAGGTCGCGTGTCCAGTCGGTTACCATTGCCGGTGTGATTTGCTGACCAGTTGCGATCGATTGGGCTGCTTCCGTTTCGATCCGGTCACGCAAAATGCCAAGCTCGACTTGCGCAGCGTATTCGGCCCGATACTTACCGAGCCAGCCCATGGCAACGATGATCACCATCACAAGCAAAGCGGCTGTGCTGGTCAGGCTTGCCCACTTTGCAGTGCCGCCAATACGGCGTTCACTCGCAATCAGCACGATCGAGGCGATCGTCAGGAACGCCACGATATAGATCGCTTGCAGAAAGCTCTCGTACTTATCGGCAGAACTGGTTTCGTGAGAAGCCCGCAGACGTGTGATCCGGTCTCTGAGGTACAGCAGCGCGTCAGCTTCAGTTCCGAGCTTGTCGCGAAAATAGGTGTCACAGAAACGAAGTCGGCCACGTTCTTCGATCTTCTCGGCACAGGCCTCCAGGAACGACGTGGGTGCAGCGACGCGCGCGTCACGATCAGACGTTTGGCTTTCTGTCTGTGCGGCCGCCGGCAGAAGGCTTGCGACAATCAAAACAGTTGCGACACAAAGACGGGTCAGGACTGACATGAAGAATGCCCCTTTAAAGATCCCAATTTAGCTGGACAGCCCGCCGAACAAGGTCGGCAAGTCGAGTGGCCGGAAACCGTAGTGCTGGATCCAGCGGACATCTGCGTCGAAGAAGGCGCGCAGATCGGGCATACCGTATTTCAGCATGGCGATCCGGTCGATTCCCATGCCCCAGGCAAAACCCTGGTAAACGTCTGGGTCCAGTCCGCAGTTGCGGATCACGTTCGGATGCACCATGCCGCAGCCGAGGATTTCTAGCCAATCATCGCCCTGGCCGATTTTGACTTCGCCGCCGGACCGGTCGCACTGGATGTCGATTTCCATGGACGGTTCGGTGAACGGGAAGAAACTCGGGCGCAAGCGCATTTTGATGTCGTCGACTTCGAAAAACGCCTTGCAGAATTCTTCCAGAATCCACTTCAGGTGACCGAGGTGGCTTTCCTTGTCGATCACGAGGCCTTCGACCTGGTGGAACATTGGCGTATGCGTTTGATCGCTGTCACAGCGGTAGGTCCGGCCGGGAATGATCACACGGATCGGCGGTTCCTCGGTGCGCATGGTGCGGATCTGAACCGGCGATGTGTGGGTTCTCAAAAGCAGGCGCTCACCGTCGTCCTTTTCATTGAAGAAGAAGGTATCGTGCATTTCCCTTGCAGGGTGGCCTTCCGGAAAATTGAGAGCCGTGAAATTGAGTTCATCCGTCTCAATGTCCGGACCTTCCGCAATCGAAAAGCCCATATCGGCGAAAATTGCGGTCAGTTCGTCGATGACCTGGCTAACCGGGTGAATGCGTCCGGTGTCGGTCGGGGACGGCCGCATCGGCAATGTGACATCGACTGTCTCGCTTGCCAGCCGGGCTTCCAGCGCGGCTTCCGCAAGGACGTCTTTGCGGGTTGCGACGGCATCAGTGATTTTCGCCTTGAGGCCATTCAGCGCCGGGCCCATCACCTGGCGTTCTTCCGGCGTCATCTTACCGAGCGTCTTCATTTGCTCAGAGATGCTGCCCTTCTTGCCAAGCGCGGCGACCCGCACTTCTTCCAGGGCGGATTCGGAGCCGGCGTTTTCAATGGCTGCGAGGAGTTCAGATTCTAGAGTATCGAGATTGGACATGCGTGCTCAGGTCGGTTCGCGCGCGGTGCGCGGTGTCTTCGAAACAGAAAGTCGGGGTCTTTTAGCGAATAATGGCGCACAATGCCACGGCTTCAAACGCATTATTGCGGGAGCCCCAAGGATGACGTTCGCGCTGGAGAAATCTGGCGCGTCAGCGCGTAAATCGCCCGCAAGCGGGACCCTGGCACTCGGCAAACCGCCGCCTCCCCGATGCGTCGGCAATCGGAGCGCATAAATGCCAAGCAGATGCGTCTGTGTGGACCAGATAAATCATGCGATCAGCATAAGCGGATGCTTGATCAAAACAAGAAGAAACGTAAGCGGGGGATCAGTCGGGGTCCTGGCGTTGCGCCGGGGCCACATCGCTTCCCTTGGGGCGGCCAATCGATCGCTGCAATTCGCTCGTAAGCCAGGAGCCGAATGCATCCTTTGCTCGTGTCCGAGGCACATTCTTGCCGCTGATCAGCCAATAGCCGAGACCCGTGGCTGGCCGTTCAGGAAACGGTGCGATCACCTGCCCGGAATTGACGGCGTAAACGGCTAATGTTTCCCATGCGAGGAAAACCCCTTGGCCCGCGATTGCAGCGTCCATGCATAAAGAGCCGTCGGAAAAACTGGGGCCATCCTGCAGTATGCTTTCGTCAAGGTCAAAGAGGTCCAACCAGGTCTTCCAGGTAAACATCTGGCCGGGGTCGCGAATAATGGGCAGCTTGCCAATGTCTTCAGGGCGTTTGATCTGTTCCGCCAGCGCAGGGCTGCAGACCGGGAAGACCCGTTGATTGAGTAGTTTTTCCGCATTCACGCCCGGGTAGGGGCCGTTGCCCACGCGGATGCAAAGATCGACATCACTTGTGTTCGGGTCCACGAGATCGACGGTTGCTTCCACGCGGACCCGAATGCCCGGGTGCATTTTGTTGAAGTGTTTCAGATGCCAGACGAGCCACTTACCGGCGAAAACCGGCGCGACAGAAATCGTCAATGAATCCTCGCGCCCGCGCTGGGTAATCGCAACGGCCGTTGAGAGGGAGGACATGCCGGACGTCAGATGGGGCTGCATTGCCTGAAGATGCGGGGTGGGAACGAGCAGTCTGTTCTTCCGCTCAAACAGCTGAACGCCCAACTGGGCTTCTGTTTTCTGGATCTGCTGGCTGACCGCTCCGACGGTCACGCCCAGCAGGTCTGCTGCCGCTTTGACAGAGCCCAGGCGCCCGGCCGCTTCCACAGCGCGTAGGCCTGACAAATGCACCTGATTGAGTGTTTTCATATTAGAAAATCTAAACTGAAAATCAGAATAAGTCAATTTTTAAATGGGAAACATGCGCCTATATATAG
The DNA here is from genome assembly GCF_965276855.1 of Roseibium sp. Classification (GTDB taxonomy): domain Bacteria; phylum Pseudomonadota; class Alphaproteobacteria; order Rhizobiales; family Stappiaceae; genus Roseibium. Next base: position 2,044,054 of record NZ_OZ255700.1, on the reverse strand, counting down.
TCATGCTAAATTCAAAAATTAAGGAATTTGGCCATGAGAAAAACAACAAGAAGGAAAATAATGATCATGTTGAATTTGTTCAAACGCCGTCATTTGACTGCTCAATCTGGAAACAGCCTTGACCGCCGCGACCCGCTGGCGCACCCGGCAATCCAGCGCATGAGTCCGCGTGAACTGGCAGATCTGCCGTTTAACCGGCGCTAAGCCAACCGGCCGGTTTTCGAACCGGCCTCAAGACTTCTGATCGGCCATGGCCGGTCGGCAACAACGGGAAAAATAGAAAACGGCGCCGCGGTAGATACCCGGCGCCGTTTCTGTATTTATTCTATAGAATTGGAAATGGATCCGCTCACTCATCCATCTTAAGGGCTTGAATGAACGCTTCTTGCGGGATTTCCACCTTGCCGAACTGGCGCATCTTTTTCTTACCCGCCTTCTGCTTTTCCAGAAGCTTCCGCTTACGCGTCGCATCACCACCATAACATTTGGCGGTCACATCCTTGCGCAGCGCAGACAGGGTTTCACGGGCAATGACCTTGCCGCCGATGGCCGCCTGGATCGGAATCTTGAACATGTGCCGTGGGATTAGCTCTTTTAGCTTCTCCACCATCGCCCGGCCGCGGCGCTCAGCTTGCGAGCGGTGAACCAGAACGGACAAGGCATCGACGGGTTCTTCATTGACGAGGATCGACATCTTGACGAGATCGCCCGCGCGATAGTCTGAGATCTGGTAGTCGAAGGACGCGTAGCCCTTGGAGATCGACTTGAGCCGATCGTAGAAATCAAAGACCACTTCGTTGAGCGGCAGATCGTAAGCAACCAGCGCACGGCTGCCCACATAGGAAAGATCCACCTGGATGCCGCGCCGTTCTTGGCACAGTTTCAAAATTCCGCCGAGATATTCGTCCGGCGTCATAATGGACGCGCGGATCCACGGTTCCCGAATTTCAGAGATCTTCACCACTTCCGGCATGTCGGCCGGGTTATGCAGATCAATGTCGGTGCCGTCCGTCATGGTCATTTCGTAGACCACTGATGGCGCTGTCGCGATCAGATCGAGATTAAACTCACGGGACAGACGTTCCTGAATGATCTCAAGGTGCAAGAGGCCGAGGAAACCGCACCGGAAGCCAAAGCCGAGCGCTGCCGATGTTTCCATTTCATAGGAGAAGCTGGCGTCATTGAGACGAAGCTTGCCCATCGCCGCCCGCAGGTCTTCAAAGTCGTTGGCATCAACGGGGAAGAGGCCGCAGAAGACCACCGGCTGGGCAGGTTTGAAGCCGGGAAGTGCTTCGGTGCAAGGTTTCTTTTCAAGGGTGATGGTGTCGCCGACGCGTGTGTCGGCCACTTCCTTGATGGACCCGGTGATCACACCGATCTCGCCGGCCTTCAGTTCGTCAACCTGCATGAATTTCGGTGTCATGACACCGACCCGGTCGACGTCATAGGCAGCGCCAGTGCCCATCATCTTGATCTTCTGGCCCCTTTTGAGCGAGCCATTGATCACGCGCACCAGAACCATCACGCCGAGATAGGTGTCATACCAGCTGTCAACCAGCATCGCCTTCAGCGTGTCGTCCGGGTCACCTTGCGGGGCTGGCAGTTTTTCGACGATTGCTTCCAGAACCGTTTCGACACCGAGCCCGGTCTTGGCCGAAATCATGCAAGCTTCAGACGCGTCGATACCGATCACATCCTCGATTTGCTCCTGGATCCGTTCCGGCTCTGCCGCTGGCAGGTCGACCTTGTTCAGGACCGGAACGATTTCGTGGTCGTTGTCGATTGCCTGATAAACGTTTGCAAGGGTCTGCGCTTCCACACCCTGGGAGGCATCGACCACAAGCAAGGAGCCTTCACAGGCCGCCAGCGAGCGAGACACTTCGTAGGCAAAGTCCACGTGACCCGGGGTGTCGATCAGGTTCAGGATATACTGCTGCCCGTCCTTGGCATCGTAGATCAGCCGCACGGTCTGCGCCTTGATTGTGATGCCGCGCTCACGCTCGATGTCCATCGAATCGAGGAGCTGCTCGGTCATTTCCCGATCGGTCACGGTGCCTGTCATCTGGATCAGCCGGTCAGCAAGGGTCGATTTGCCGTGATCGATGTGGGCAACGATTGAGAAATTGCGGATGTTGGAAAGCGTCTTCGTCGTCATGGCGCCCATTTACCACCGCAATCCCGTTTCTACCAGAGGATTGCGGCGCGTTACTGCGGAAAAGCGAAGGAATAATTATGCTGGATTCTGTTTTCAGGCTCGGCACTTCGTTTAAGGTGCGCGTATTGGCCGCGGATGCCTGACATTATTGCGTAATTTCCGCTCGACCAGTACGATCAGGCACGAAACATGTGGCCGTCGGTATTCTGCCGTGCGCCTTTACAAAAAAGATGATCGTTTTATGCCGCTCAGAGATGCCGAGCCGGGCGATATACCGGCGATTCTTGCGCTTTATAATCAGGCCGTCCGGGAAACAACAGCGGCTTGGACGTCACAAGAAGAAACTCTGGATGAGCGCATTACCTGGTTCGAAACGCGTCAGAACGCAGGCTGGCCGGTCATCGTCGCGATCAGCCCGGAAGACAAAGTGATTGGCTTTGCCAGCTATGGAGCGTTTCGCCCGCGTGAAGGATATCGCAAGACCCTCGAACACACAGTCTATGTTGATCCCAAGTTCCAAGGGCAGGGGATCGGCGCAAAGCTTTTGCAACAGCTCATCGATAAGGCGCAGACACAAGAGGTGCATGTGCTTGTTGGTGTGGTCGATGGAGACAACGCCGCATCAATTGCTCTTCACAAGAAGCTTGGATTTCAAGTCGCCGGCAGGTTGCCGGAGGCTGGAACAAAGTTTGGTCGCTGGCTTGATCTGGTCTTCTTGACGAAAATCGTCACGCCCGGCTTCGATAGTCCTGACGTGTGAAGGGGAGCATTCTGCCCCTATCAGTTCGCAGTCAGAACACTTTGACAGGCCGTTGGTAACGCTGCCAGGGCCATTGGGCGTTTCTTGACGATTTTCGGTTTTTCACCGGCTTTGGGCGGGTTTTTTGGAACCCAAGGCTCATCTGAGAGCCAGTAGGTCAGGTGGTCACCGCATCCATCGCCCGGCGGCGGCGGGTTTTGGTTTTTGCAGCCGCCGTTTCCTGACGGGCAGGAGAGCCGCACATGGAAGTGGTAATGATGTCCCCACCATGGGCGCACCTTGCGAAGCCAGGCCCGGTCTCTGCTGGTTTCAAACTCGCATAGTGCCTTTTTGATGGTCGGGTTCACGAAGATCCGGGCAACACGTTTGTCTGATGCAGCGCGCCGGATCAGCCGTGCATGTATATCGGTCCATTTCTTCGGATCGACGCTGCGGTCCGCCCCTTTCACATCAAGGCGGCCTTTCAGCATTGAGATTGCCGAAATCTGTTCCCGCTCTTCGGGTGTCAGCCGCCGTTGCGGCATCTCGGTCAGCCAGATATCGGCATCCAGACCAATCTGGTGGCTGGCATGTCCCGACACCATGGGGCCACCGCGCGGCTGTGCAAGGTCACCCACGAGAAGTCCGTTCCAGCCTAGGCCCGGTGCGTCCTTGGCAAGGTCTTTAAGAAAATCGATTAACTCCGGATGGCCCCAGTTGCGATTGCGTGACAAGCGCATTGCTTGCCAAGTCGGTCCATCGGTCGGCAGCATGGCCCCGCCGGCAAGACATCCCTTTGCATAAGAGCCAATGGCACGGGCTTTCAAAGGGGCTGGACCGTTCACATAGCCAAAATAGTCCTTGGCGGGCTGACTGCCACGCAACACGAGTTTGGGCTTGGACGGTTGATACCCCTCCGGTACGGCCCGCTTTTCAGCCGGGATTGGAATCCCGGCGACCTTCTGGACCGCTGAAGCCGCCGGTGGATTGACCGTGCCGGGTTTTGCAGACGGAACGGGTTCTGCCGCAACAGCTATCAAAGGCACCAAGGGCAGCGCGCCAAAAGCAAAGACGATTGCCTTAAGTGTGGTTTTCTTCAGGCTTGCGAAGTTGCGATGCGTCACGGCGGACCTCATGCTCTGTGGCCGAAACCAAGTGCACAAAGATGCTGGCTCCTGAGGTTTCGGGCGGCCTTTTATGCAGCATGCCCCAAAACGGCATCGCTGGCATCTTTTTCGCGCGTTTCCACGTGATCCTTCAACAGATCTGCAAGGTTATCCAGAAGCACGGTATTGTCGCGGATCATGCGATCGGCCGCACCGTTCAAGGTCAAAATGTTGCCCGGTCGTGCGTTGTCGAAGTCTTCAGCGCTCGCCTCAAGCTCCCCTTCGATCCGGTGATAGGTGACATTGGGCAACTCATTGAACAAGTGGGTCGCCTGATAGGACGCTGTCTGTGTTTGGCCATCGGAGAAGATGGAAAGGATAGGCACGCCCTTTGACGGCTGCATCCAACCAAGAGCTCCCCAACCAACGGCCTCCTGGTAGGAGAAGGTTCGTTCCTGAGCCCGTCCCGTCCCGAGTGAAATGATGACCAGTTCTTCAGTATCCCAACCCAGTTTGCGCGCTTCCAGATAGGCCGCAATGGTCGGGTCGTTCATGAAGACGCCGCCGTCCACCATGGGTTCTTCGCGCTTGCGGGTCAGGTTTTCGATTTTTGCCGGTTCGAAGTAGGAGGGGGCTGCGGTTGTCGCCCGTACGGCCTGCCAGAAATAATAATCGTCAGGCCGGCTGCCGTTTTGCTCCAGTCCATTGGTCATGAAAACGGCTTTGCGCTGCTCAATGTCGTAGGCGGTGAGAACCAGCTTGCACAGGCCGCTTGCCATGGAGGTCCACCCGAATTGCTCCTTCAGGATCTTTTCGAGAGGACGGGCATCATACGTTTCATCGAACAGACCAAGTGGATTGGTGAATGCACGGGCAAGGCGTGCACTTAGCGAATATGAAAAAACCTCGCGGGCATCGCGCTCATAAAATGTCCTAAGTTCTGAGATCGTTGCTGCGGCTTCCCCCTTGTTGCCGCCAGGCCTCGGGGCGGAGAGACCGGCTGCAATCAAACCGCCGGTCGAGGTGCCGGCCATGAGATCGAAGAGCTCGTGCATCGGCTGCGTGACGCCACGGTGCACGAGGCGGCTCTCCAGGGACTCCAGAATGCGCAACGGGATCAGACCCCGGACACCACCACCATCTATGGAGAGTATGAAGCGCTTCTTCTGGGTCATGAAAAATCCCCTTGTTCAATTGATGGGTTTCCAGTCGATCTGCCGTAACGTCGTCTGAATGCCTTGTTATACCAAAATCAATTATTTGACGGGAATTGCGTCACAGCAATGGCAGTTGGTGAGATTCAGCCGCAAAATGCCGACATAACTTGATTTTGGTAAATCACTGCGCGGTATTTGGCGCTTTTTTGCCGCGAGAGCAGGTGGCATGTTTCCACTCAGCCTTTGTCCAGGCTGAAATTTCAGATTAGGATCGCGGCGATTTTCTTACCAAACAGGACATTCCATGAATATCGATCTGCTTCGTCGTCTTTGTGAAACCCCAGGTGTGCCGGGTCATGAGCATCGGGTTCGGGATTTGATCAAATCCGAAATCGAAGGGCTCTTTGATGAGGTTACAACGGACCCCATGGGCTCGCTGCTTTGCCGCCGGAACTCTCGCAAGAAGCCGAAGAAAGGGGATCCGAAGAAGGTCATGTTGCTGTGTCACATGGACGAGATCGGTTTTTTGGTTTCGCATGTGACCGACAAGGGGTTTGTGCATGTTCAGCCGGTTGGTGGCTTTGACGCGCGCAACCTGTTCTCTCGCCGCGTGCTCGTCTCGACGGACGATGGCGACTATAAGGGTGTCATGAATCCGGGCGGCAAGCCGATCCATATTTCTTCTCCCGAGGAACGCAAGAAGGTTCCGGAGCCCAAAGACTTTGTCGTGGACTTGGGTCTTGGAGAGAGCACCAAGGATCTCATCAAGGTCGGTGATATGGTCACCATGGATGAGCCTTTGATCGAAATCGGCGAAAAGATCGTGTCAAAGGCGCTGGACAACCGGATCGCTTGCTGGCTCGGGATCGAGGCCATCAAGGCGCTGGGCAAGTCCAAGCACGAATGTGAAATCCATGTCGCCTTCACCTGCCAGGAGGAGGTCGGTCTGCGGGGTGCACGCACCGCGTCCTTCGCTATCAAACCGGATATCGGACTGGGCATCGACGTAACACTGGCCTGCGATACGCCGGGAGTTCCGGAACAGGATCGCACCACGGTGCAGGGCGAGGGGTTCGGCCTCCATGTCAAGGACTCTAGCTTCATCGCCGACCGTGATCTGGTGAAGGAGATTGAAGCGCTGGCTGAGAAGGAAGAGATTTCGTATCAGCGTACAATGCTGGCAGCAGGTGGTCAGGACGGTGCGGCTGCTCAGCAGGCGGCGGCAGGTGCGAAAGCTGTCGGGATCGTGGTCGGCACCCGCTACATCCACACGGTTACCGAGATGATCCACAAGTCCGACCTTCAGGCAGCCCTCGACATTCTTGCCGCGTATCTGAAAAAAGCTTGATGATGTTTCAGCTCAGGGCGCGTTTGGTGCCCTGGGCGCTTTGCTCGGTGTCTTTGGTATTAAGCGGTCAGACCGGCGAGATTGGAAATCTGTGACCCTGTACCAGCGTAGAGCTCGCTGACTGCGGCGCTTTGATAACTGAAGGATCCGTTGTCAAAATCGCCCTCAATGGTGGAAGCGTTTGCAGAGCGCACCGAGAGCCCGGTCTCGGAATTGAAGGACACCCGTTCGAACGAGACAAACTGAGCAGAGAGGGTTTCCCCGTCGATCTCGGCTTCAATCGTTGTTGTCGAGATTGTCGCGCTTTCATAGGCGAGGGAAGCACTGGAGGCACTGCCATCTTCGCCGAGTGCCGATTTCAACTGACCAGCCGTTTTCTGATAATCCTCGACGGTAGCCAGTGCGCCGTCTTTCTCGTCTTCGTCGCCCTCTTTGCCGTCTTCAACGGCTTCACGAAGGGCTGCAATCACAACGGCGTCTTCTTCCGCCTTCTGCGAGGCAGCCTCCAATAGGCTGACGGCCGTGTCCTTGGGCGGTTGTCCTGGCTTTCCGTCTTCAGCCTCCGTCTTTGCAGACGGGTTTCCGGAGCCTTGAAACGACGCGGACAACAGGCTGGTGCTTTGTGTTGTGGTTTCAATCGAGATTTGCATGACGCGCTCCGGAAAGTCTCCAGTTAACAAGGAGACACTTCACTTAGAAACTGGACCAAAACCGTTAAGAAGCCATTAACCAATTGCCGGGGCTTATGTGACGGTTAGAGGAATGCCTTTTCAAGAAATTGACGCCCCAAAATGAGCCCGCGCTCGTCAATGCCATGTCCCAAATCATCCAGGCAATGCGCTTCGACTTTTACACCAGCCTGCGCTAGTGCGGTTCGTGCGGCTTCCAGATGATAGGCAGGAACGACATCATCATCTGCGCCATGCACGATTAAGGTTGGAGGAGGTGCTGGGAGGACCGGGAGCGCCGCAACTCCCGGCAAAAGACCTGAATAGGCCATAAGACAGGCGGGCGGTGTTTTCCGGCGCAGACCCGCTTGAAACGTCATCATGGCTCCCTGACTGAACCCAACCAATGCAAGAGCTGCATCGTTGAGACCCAAGGAGCTCAGTTCGGCATCAAGGAACCGGTCGAGCGCTGGTTGAGCCGCTTGCGCACCGATTTCGTACTCCCGCGGTGTCCGCTCTTCCAGGGCAAACCACTGCCGCCCTCCAAAGGCTTCAAATGGCAAGGGCTCAGGAGCATTGGGCGCAACGAAAGCTGCGTTGGGAAGAGCCTGTTGCCAAGCCCGGCCGAGATCTATCAGGTCGGTGCCGTCAGCGCCATAACCATGGAGGATGACGACCAGTTGTTCTGCAGCACCTCCGGAGAGCGGTGCAAGACGAGGCCCGTCAAGCGACGGGTTGAACGAAGATGATGTCATTCTTTCACCGGCGTTTGCGAAAGGTCCGTTTGTGTGTTGGCCAAGGTGATCCGTTGGTTTTTGAGGAACGGGAGTGCGATTAAGCCAGATAATGAGATAAGCACTGCGGCAATCACAAACGGGATGCCTGGGAAGTAAAGGTCTGTCCCGGCCATCGTAAAAAAGGAAAAGCTCTGGGTCATGACAAAGGGGCTGATGATCATGGCAAGCCCGGCTGCACTCGCGATCAGACCCTGCAATTCGCCTTGTGCATTGTCGGGAACCCGGTTGGACATCAAGCCGGTAAATGCGGGTGTCGCAAGCGCGCCCATGACGGCAAAACCAATGAATGCGTAAGCGACCCAACCGCTTTCGGCGACAGAGAGCGCAACAAATGCAATCAGGTTGCAGGTGAGGCCAATCATCAGAATGGCGCCGATCCCGATCCGGCGGTCCAGAACGCGGATCAGATATCCTTGCACGAATGCATAACCGAACCCGACCACGGCAAGGGACAAGCCGATATCGGCTGGGGTCCAGGCAAAGACTTCTGCAGTGAAATAGCTCCAGACAGCCGGATAAACGTAGTGGGCAATGTCAAACAGAAGAAGCGCCAGTAGGAGCACACGCACCTCCTTGTTGGAAGAGATGTGTTTTAAGGCGCCGAATGGATTGGCGCGCTTCCAAGTGAAGGCGCGACGGTTTTCCAGTTTCAGTGTTTCCGGCAGCACAAAATAGCCAAAGAGGAAGTTGACGAAGGATAATGCAGCACCGGCGTAGAACGGGGCTCGGGATCCATACTCCCCGAGCAGTCCTCCAATGACCGGTCCCAGCACGAAGCCGACGCCAAAAGCCGCACCAAGCAGGCCGAAATTCTTCGCCCGGTCTTCCTTCTCCGAGATATCTGCAATGTAAGCCGCTCCCGCAGAGTAGGTGGCACCGGCAATCCCGGAGATCATTCGGGCAATGAACAGCACCGCAAGGTTCCAGGACAGAGCAATCAGGAGGTAATCTGCCGCCACGGTCAGCGTCGAAATAAGTAAAACGGGCCGGCGTCCGAACCTGTCTGACAGACTGCCAAGCGTTGGACCGAACAAAAACTGCATCAAGGCAAAGACGACACTCAGCCATCCGCCCCATAGTGCAGCTTCACCGACAGGCAGGCTGGTGAGTTCGGTCAATAAGCTCGGCATCACCGGCATCATGAGACCGATGCCCATCGCATTGATGGTCAAGGTAATGAAGATGAAGATAAGCGCGTTGGATCGCTTCGGGCGGCCGGGCAAAGAATTGTTCCTTCAATACAACTTGAAGGAAACGCGCAAAACCAGTTTCAGGCAAGAGTGTTTCTGGGGATTGGCCAACAAAAAAGGGCGGTGAAACCGCCCTTCCATACCGCAAGTGCCGATTGGCCTTACAGGACTTTGAGGTCTTCGGCGACCATCTGGCCACGGCGCCACTCAAGATCGAATGCCACGAGTTGGCCTTCCTTCAGCGAGTCGATGCCGGACCGGCGCAAAGCCGTGATGTCAACGAGGATGTCGTCCCCGTCTTCGGGTTCGATCGTGCCGACACCGCGGCCCTTATCAAACCATTTTACGTTTCCATGTAGCATGGAGTCTTCTTTCCAATTTCTTGCATCAAAGCATCAGCGCACTTGTCTAGCGCAGCATTTCAAAGCTTTGATGACAGTTCTTTATTGTAATACTAAAATACAAGTCTGCAGCGGGAGGCTTGTCTGGCGCTTGTTCCAATTAGGAAGAAAATACAAGCGGCCCAAAACCAAAAACTACAGCCGGTCTGAGCAGTCTTCGTATGAACTCAGACCACTTAGACTGACTTGATATGGTTGCTCAATCGTTAAATACAAGGTTGGGCGGTTGAGCTTAAAGTTCTGCGTTGATGACGTAGTTGAGGATTTTGACGATCTGGTCCGGGGTTTCCGCGACAGCAAGAGCTGCAGCATCAATTTCCTTCAGAGGATGGGTCAAGGACGGATCGTGAAGTATGATCAATGACTTGCCAAGGGCTGAAGCGTAGCCGGCATCGAAGGCTGCATTCCATTGCTTGTACTTGTCGCCGAACCGGACAACGACGATATCGGCCTTTTCGATCAGTGTCCGGGTGCGGATGGCATTCACCTTAGCGCCTTTGTGATCGTACCAGAACTTCTTGTCTTCGCCGCCAAGTATCGCTGCGCCGCAATCGTCGCTGGCCTCGTGGTTGGTGACCGGTGCAGAAAAACTGACCGGCAATCCGGCGGCCTCCGTTGCGCTAACGATCTGTTCGCGCCAGTCGGTGTGAATCTCACCGGAGAGATAAACGCGCCATTCACTCATGTTCTTGCCTTTCTGGGTCGAGGGATGCGGGCAGTGTGCCGCATCCGTTGGCCAGAAACTGGAAAACCGGTTGGCAGGTGTCAACCATAGTTCTGGACAAGAGTGTTTAAGGCAATCCGATAATCCGGGTAGCGGAAAGTATAGCCGAGTTCGTCTTTGACGCGTTGGTTCGAAACCCGTTTGTTCTCACCATAAAATGACCGGGCCATTGGTGTGAGGTCCGCTGTTTCGAAGGCAACTTCCGGCGGTGGTGTCACACCCAAAAGTTCAGCAGCGTATGTCACAACATCTTGCGGCGGCGCAGGCTGGTCATCCGTGACATTGAAAACGCGTGTCTTTGGCGACTGCATGGCAATTGAAACCGCGCCTGCAATGTCCGCGACATGGATCCGGTTGAACACCTGACCGGGCTTGATCAAACGCCGGGCGCGGCCCTTTTTGAAGTTCTCGAACGTGTTGCGGCCTGGCCCGTAAATTCCGGAGAGCCTAAAAATCTGAACAGGCACCGAGGTTCGCTCTGCGAAAGAAAGCCAGGCCTCTTCAGCGGCGACGCGTTGGACCGAGCGTTTGGACACCGGTTTGCAAACGGTGGTTTCGTCCACCCAAGCCCCGTCGTGGTTTCCATAAACGCCGACAGTCGACAGGTAGCCGACCCATTTCGGAGAGGCTGCGGCAATATCCGCGCCGTGTTGGTTGAGAACCGGGTCGCCGGCCTCACTCGGGGCAATGGACACAAGCACATGGGTTGCTGTTGAAAGCGCGGCCGCAATCCCGTCGCCAGGAGTTTCGCCATCGAAGATAAACGGCTCAATACCGTTTTCGCGGAGAGCGCTGGCCTTTTCCGCAGACCGTGTCGTGCCGCCGATCCAATCAAAGCGATCTCGCACTTCTTCGATAATCGCCTTTGAAGAATACCCGACACCAAAAACAAACAGGCGCATCACGACAGCTCCAAATGATTGCGGCGGATTTCATAAAGCGAGATGCCGGTGGCAACAGCAAGGTTCAGACTGTCGGCTTCCCCCACTTGCGGGATCCGGATCAAGGTCCGGCAGGCCTCGGCCATATCGTCCTCCAGCCCCTTTTGTTCATTCCCCATGACGAGCAGGGCCGGTTGTTTGTAGTCCGGTGTGCGGTAGTCGACTGACCCTTTCAAATGCGTCGCGGCAACGGTTCCGGGCCAGTCTTTTGCAAGCGCCTTGAACTCGTCCTTAGTCATCTTCGCAAGGGGTACATGGAACAGCGACCCCATCGTGGCGCGCACGGCTTCGACGGCAAATGGATCCGTGCAATCGCCAACCAGCATCACGCCACTGCCGCCGACTGCATCCACGGTCCGGATGATTGTTCCGAGATTTCCAGGATCTCTTACCCGATCCAGCGCGACCCAGACGGTGGTTCCTTGCGGATCAATGTCCCGGGCGCTGAGGATGTTTTGCTCGTAAACACCCACAACCATCTGGGGATTGTCCTTGCGGGTCATGGCGCTCATGACTGCAGTCGAGACTTCAAGAATGAGTGCGCCGCGTGCCTTGGCCGTCGCCGCGGCTTTTTGGGCAACCGGGTTGTCGCGCGCCTCTGGGCCAAGGGCGAGGTAGCGGACGCCCCAGCCGGCAGCCATGGCATCGGTCGCCAATTTGAGTCCCTCGGCGACAAACAGGCCAGACTGGGTGCGGTGCTTGCGCTGGGCTACAAGCCCTTTGATTTCCTTGACGATCGGATTCGAATGGCTCGTGATCTGTTTGACCGCGCCGATTTTTTGAGGTTTGCCGGTCTGCGGCATGCGGGAGCTCCAAGGGCTCTTCTTGAGCCAGCTGAATTCTAAAGACAGTTTGGATTGGCTTAGTCCCCGCGACCGACCGGGTCAAGAAGCGACCTACGGCACGGGTGGAAGCAGCCGTTCTGTCGCGATCAGAATAGAGTCTTCAATATCGACCGGAAACTCCGTCACATCCAGCTTGCCATCGATGGCGAGGAACGACAGCCCGTGGACTTGTGTCCACAAGGGGAAGGATGTGCGGAGTACCGTTTCATTTATGTCCGGCTCGCCGAGATAGTCTGCGACTTCTCGGAGCAAGACACCATAGGATCCGCGGCCAACCTGCTTAAGCTCATCAATTCGGTCATGGTGAGACATTGTGCTGAACATAAGCCGGAACGTGTGCGGCTCGCGTCTTGCGAACGCAACATAGGCGCGCCCCATCGCGGCAATCGACTGAACAGTGCCGCGCGCCTGCTTGGAGGCTCGGGCTTCCATATCGATTCCAAGGCGACTAAGGCCGTCTTTTGCGATCTCGCTCAAAAGATCTTGTTTGGATGAAAAATGCCGGTAAGGCGCAGCCGTACTCACACCGGCAAGACGGCAAGCATCCGACATGGAAAACCCATCCGGCCCATGTTCTTCAATAAGTTGGCGCGCTGCGGCGATCAATTCGCCGCGCAAGTCACCGTGGTGATAGCCCGCTTTTTTGTGAATTTCTGTTTTGGCCATGTAAGGCGTTTCCGAATTTTTTCTTGTTGTGTCTCTTGCCGAAGTTAATTCCGCTAACATATGTTAGCAACGGTAACATAGTTAGTGCTGCTTACATTGGGAAGATGATGCTCCCCGAAATCGCACCAGCAGCCAGCGGACAAGGTGAGAATGTGCCATGTCGAAGGATCATCAGACCCCTCAGCCAAAGACGACCGGCAGTAAAAGCAGGCTCCGGCGTTTTGGTAGAATGGCGCTGAGTACGGCGACCTTTTCCATCAATGTCGGTCTTGCCGCCGCTGCGGTGATGATCGGGGTCACCACCATCCAGATGCGTGCAGAAGAAAAGCCATCCGTTGAACCCTCGCCCCTGGCCGTTGTGGATGTATTCACACCGGATTGGGAGACCGGCTATGATGTCGAGCGCAGTTTTGTGGGCAGGCTTGAACCCGCACGCAGCACGGACCTGGCCTTCGAGCTCTCCGGAACAGTTCGCGATATTCGGGTGGATGAGGGGGATCTTGTCCAGGAGGGCGACGTCATTGCTGTTCTCGACACACGGACACTTGAGGCGGACCGCCGGCGCCAGGTCGCCAATCGTCAAGCGGCTGAAAGTGATCGGGAACTGGCCTCGCTGACGTTGAACCGCCGTCAGCTGCTGAAGGACAATGGTCATGTCAGTGCGCAGGTGCTCGACGAGGCCCGCCTAACCCTCAGCCGATTGGACGCCACGATCGCTCAGATTGATGCTGCGATCGACAACATCGATATCAATCTTGATAAGGCGGTTTTGAAAGCGCCGTTTTCGGGCCGGGTTGGAGAACGCCTTTTGGATGACGGCGCAACTGCGTCTCCGTCAACGCCCGTTCTGCAGTTGCTGGAGAGTTCACGGCCAACTGTCCGCATCGGTTTGTCGCCGGAAGTGGTCGACCGGCTGGATCAGTCGCACAGCTATGACATCGAGATCTCGGGTCGGACGTTTAAGGCCGGCTTGGCAGCGCTTCGTCCAGACCTCCAAACCCGCACCCGGACGATCGAAACCTTGTTTGAACTCGATACACCGGAGGCAACACCCGCTTTTGGACGATTGGCGGAACTGTCAGTAGTTGAGCGCGTGGAGACGGAAGGCGCCTGGATCCCGGTTTCGGCATTGAAAGAAGGTCCGCGCGGTCTCTGGACCGTGCTGACTGTTGCCGAGGATGTCGATCAGGCGTCGCCCACCTCGGCATACGTTGTCGTGCGAGAAGCGGTGGAAGTCTTGCATGCGGAAGAGGGGCGGGCGTTTGTCCGCGGGACCTTAACGCCAGAAAGCCGGATCGTTCGGGATGGCGTTCACCGGGTTGTCGTTGGTCAGGCTGTGGACCTTGCGAAGGCCGGAGGCTGAGGCATGGAAACCCTGTTCTTTCGCCAACCCCGTCTGGTGGTCCTGACCCTCCTCGTGATCATTGCAGCCGGGGCAACAGCCCTGATCGGCATTGGCCGGCAGGAAGATCCGACGATCACCAACCTTTTTGCAACGGTCACGACCGTTTATCCCGGTGCGGATCCGGGCCGTGTCGAGGCTTTGGTCACGGAAAAGATCGAGGAAGAGCTCCGTGAAGTCGAAGAGATTGATGTCATTGAATCGACGTCGGCCTCCTCGATTTCGATTATTCAGATCGAGCTACTCGACACGTTGACCGAAGAGGTGATTGAACAGGCGTGGTCGGAGCTCCGGGACAAGATCGGCGACGCCACGCGCGAATTTCCCCAAGGTGTTCTGGAGCCGGAGTTCAGCACTGACGGTGCTGGTGCTTTCGCATCTATCAGCGCACTTGTTCCCGAGCATGACTCGGTTTCTCAGGCCGTCATGCTTCGCTATGCCGAGGTTTTGTCTGATACACTCCGGAATGTGCCCGGCACAAAGTCCGTCGAGATTTTCGGCGAGCTGGAAGAAGAGATTCTGGTTCGCATAGATCCGGCAACGCTCATTTCCTTATCTCTGACTGTGGATCAGGTCGCCTCTGCCATACAAAACGCCGATGCCAAGGTCCGTGCAGGCCGCCTGCGCAGTCCGGACCGCGAATTTCTGATCGAGGTGTCTGGAGAAATTGCCGCGATTGACCGGATCCGCACCATCCCTGTGACAACTGCAAGCAATGGACTGGTGACCCGCGTTGGCGATGTTGCCACCGTCACGAAGGGCATCCGCCAACCCGCTGAAGAGCTCGCCTTCTCAGGAGGGCGTCCGGCAATACTCGTTGCTGCGAAGATTGCAGATGGCCTTCAGGTGGACACCTGGATGACCCGTGTTCGTGACCGGATTGCTGCCTTTGAAACGGATATGCCGCATTCAATTCAGCATCAACTCGTGTTCGATCAAAGCCGCTACACGATCGACCGTCTGACAGATGTTGGCGCCAACATAGCCATCGGTATGGCCTTGGTGATTGGCGTGCTGCTTGTCACGATGGGGCCGCGGTCGGCAGTGATCGTTGCAATGGTGTTGCCTGTGGTCACTCTGGCGTCCTTTGCAACAATGAGCATGATCGGTCTGCCGCTCCACCAGATGTCGCTTACCGGACTGATCGTGGCTCTCGGCCTATTGGTTGATGCCGGTATCGTCATGACCGATGAAATCGGTCAGGCTCTGGCGCGCGGAGAAGAACGGCGTGATGCCGTGCGCAAAGCCGTCCGCCGCCTATTTGCACCACTGCTGGCATCGACCGCAACCACGGCCCTGTCCTTCTTGCCCATGGTTCTGCTGCCGGGACCAGCTGGTGACTTTGTCGGGGCGATTGCAATCGCCGTGATCATCATGCTTGTCTGGTCGTTCCTGGTTGCCGTGACCTTGACGGCGGCAATTGCCGGATGGCTGCTGCCCGAAACCAACTCCCAGCCCCAAAGGCGCTCTTTCCAATCCGGTAAATTGGTGTCCGTACCCTTCCGGTTTTCGCTGCAGCTCGCCATGAGAAACCCGGCAAGTTCGGTTGCCTTTGCACTGGTCTTGCCCGTGATCGGTTTCATGAGCATGCCAACTCTGACTGCACAGTTTTTCCCGGGCGTAGACCGGGATCAGTTCCATATTGAAGTGGAACTTTCTGACGGTACTGCGATTGCCGAAACATCCGAGGTGGTGCGTGCCATGGATGGGTTCCTGTCCGATCAGGAGGGCATCGAAAAAGTGGTTTGGGTTGCGGGGAAGAGCGCTCCGGCCTTCTACTACAACATTGTCGGCAACCAGGACCGCGCTCCGGCTTTCGCTCAGGCACTTGTTACCACCAGTTCACCGGATACGACAGCAGATCTGGTGCCGCGGCTGCAAGGCGAACTGACCGCCCGGTATCCGAACGCGCGTATTCTTGTGCGGGATCTTGTTCAGGGGCCGCCGGTGGATGCGCCGGTCGAGTTGCGCCTAGTCGGCCCGTCTTTGGACGTCTTGCGCGAACGCGGGGATGCCTTGCGCCAACTTGCTTCCGGCATCGAGGAAGTGACCGTTGTGAGGACAACGCTGGAAAGCGGCGCACCGCAACTGAAATTTTCCGTCGATGAGGACAAGGCACGGCTTGTCGGGCTGAGCCTGGCGGATGTTGCCCGTCAACTCGAGGCAATCCTGGAAGGGGCTGTCGGGGGCAGTCTGATTGAAGGCACAGAAGAACTGCCGGTGCGTGTCCGGATCGGCGATGCTGCCCGCAGCGACTTGTCTGACATTGCGAGCCTGCCGTTGTTGCCCGCGATCGGAGCCGCCGGAACAGCTGGTTATGACGGGGTGCCGTTGTCTGCGATCACGGATATTCGTCTGGAGCCCTCTGAGGGTGAAATCAATCGCCGGAATGGAGAACGCACCAACACGGTTCAGGCATTCGTCCAATATGGTGTTTTGCCGGAAGAAGCCCTGAAGAAGCTCCAAAACGAGATGGACCTTGCCGGCTTCGCAATGCCGGACGGCTACCGTATCGAAACCGGCGGCGACTCCGATGCGCGTTCTGACACGTTGAACAATCTGATCGGCTCGCTTGGATTGATCGTGCCATTGTCGATCGCCGCGATCGTTTTGACCTTCAACTCGTTCCGATTGTCCGCTGTCACGCTGGTCGTGTCTGGGCTGTCGGCGGGCCTCAGCATTCTGGCGTTGGCGATCTTCCAGTACCCGTTCGGCATCAACGCCATCATCGGCGTGATCGGCTCGATCGGCGTGTCCATCAACGCAGCCATCATCATCCTGACCGGTCTGCAGCAAAACAGCCGGGCGGTCGACGGTGATCGGGAGGCGATGGTCGACGTGGTAATGGGATCGGGCCGGCACATCATCTCCACAACGCTGACGACCTTCGGAGGGTTTTTACCGTTGATCCTGGCCGGAGGTGGGTTCTGGCCACCGTTCGCCATGTCGATCGCCGGCGGCGTGTTGCTGTCGACCGTGATCTCGTTCTACTTCGCACCGCCCATGTTCGCATTGGTCTATGCACGGCGGAGCAAGGCGAAAGCCGAAGACACCCCAAGTCAAAATGACGATACAGATTGGTCGAACGACAATCGCCCCATAGCACTCGCAGCCGAGTAGGCTTTAGCGTCTGCTCCAGCGGGAAAAGAGGGATGTCGAAAGGGCCCGCGTGCCGTCCTCTTCACGGATAACCAACTCGCCGGATTCCAGTCGTCCGCCTTGCCTGGACAAGGTCTCGGCCATCAACTCGTGGATCGAGACAAAGCTGGAGCGGATCGCATAAGCGGTGAGGATCATGAAGAGAGCGTCTTTTGCCAGCAGCTGCTGCAAGTCTTTCAGCATGCCGGGCAAGCTGGTGTAGATGTCCCAAACCTCGCCTTTTGGGCCGCGCCCATATTTTGGCGGATCCAGAATAATGCCGTCATAGGTGTTGCCGCGACGAAATTCGCGAGCCACAAACTTGGACGCATCTTCACAGATCCATCGGATCGGGAGATCTTCCAATCCGGAAAGAGCTTGGTTTTCCCGTGCGTAGCCGATCGCCTTCTTGGAGGCGTCGACATGCGTGACTTGTGCGCCTTCGGTCGCTGGTAGGAGCGATGCCAAGCCGGTATAGCCGAAGAGATTGAGGATCTTCAGCGGCTTCTCAGGGTTTTTCTTCTTCTCGGCCCGGATCCTGGAGTTGACCCAATCCCAATGCGCGGCCTGTTCCGGAAAAACGCCAACGTGGCGGAACGACATGAACCGGCCATTGTAGGTGACCGGTCCGTAGGACATCGGCCAGGTTTCCGAGACGTTGCCGGAGTATTTCCAGCGGCCGGGCCCTTCCTCGTCCGTGTCACCTGAGAAGACCGCATTGGCGCGGTCCCAAGCAGCGTTCTTCAGGCGGCGGCGGCCCATGGCCTGGGGTTCCGGCCGAACGATCGTGTAGCGTCCGTAGCGTTCCAGTTTTTGACCCTCGCCCATGTCCAGAAGGCGGTAGTCCTTCCAGCCAGGGGTCTCAAGGATCACGGGCCACGCCTGCACGGGCGGTTGTCCGGGTTTTGCAAATTCTGGCGCGTCGGTTTTTTCCGCCACGGTGGTCTCTCTCGTCTGTCACGAAGGGTTTGGATCACGCCTTAGTGCCATGCCGCTTTAAGGTCAACGTTGAGGCACGGGTAGACAAAGAAAAAGGCGGGGTGCCCAACACGCCCGCCTTTTTGATTTTCATGTATTTGCCGATCAGGCAGCAGCCACTTCCGAGAGGAAAGTCTCAACTTCGGACTTCAACTGGTCGGTCTTTTCATTCAGCTCGCCAGAGGCTGCCAGAACCATATCGGCTGAAGAAGATGTCTGATCGACCGCCTGCGACAGCTGAGTCATGGACGAGGAAACGGCACCAGTTGCCTCAGCAGCCCGCTGAACGTTCTGCGAGATCTCCGCGGTTGCCGCACCTTGCTGCTCCACAGCGGAGGCGATGGCCGTTGTGTAGCTGTTGACCTCTGTCATGGTCTCGGCGATCTCTCCGATCGCAACAACTGAATCCTTGGTTGCTGTCTGGATTGCAGTGATCTGCGAACCGATCTCTTCGGTCGCCTTGGAGGTCTGCGTGGCCAGTTCCTTGACCTCCGCGGCAACAACCGCAAAGCCCTTGCCAGCTTCACCAGCCCGCGCTGCCTCGATCGTTGCGTTCAGGGCGAGCAAGTTTGTTTGTTCGGCAATGGCCTGGATGAGCGTGACCACTTCGCCAATTTTTGTCGCCGCTTCTGCCAGGCCTTCGACCTTTTGGTTCGTGATACGGGTGCCGGTCGTGGCACGTTCAACGATATCGGTTGTCTGGGAGACTTGGCGGGAAATTTCGCCGATGGACGCCGCAAGCTCTTCTGCCGCGCTGGCGACAGTTTGGACATTGTTGGTGGTTTCGTTCGACGACGACTGTGTTTCGCTCGCATGCCCAGCACTGTCGCGCGCAATATCCGTCAAAGCGCGAGCGGTTGAATCAAGGCCGTTGGCTGTGGATTCCACAGAGCCAATTGCCTCTTCGGCTGTTGCACGGAAACCCTGGATCAGGTTTTCGATCCGCTGTTGACGCTCCTGTCGCGCGGCTTCTTCTTGCGCATTGCGTTCCTGCAGGTTCGCCCGCTCGATTGCGTTGTCACGGAAGACTTGAACCGTGCGGCTCATGTCGCCGATCTCATCACCGCGGTCGATGCCCGGGATTGCAACTTCGTTGTTGCCACCGGCCAGGCTGTTCATCACATCCGTTATCGTTTTGATCGGCCGGGTAATGGCAAGGTTCAGCACAATTGCCAGACCAACTCCGCCCAGAATAGACAGCAGGACCGTCATGGCGATCTGAAGTTCAGCGGCTGTTGCAGCAGAACTGGCCGCCTCGGACTGGGCCTGCGAGATACCAGCGATTTCGGCATTGACTTGTTTGGTCAGTGCGTCGAGCTGTTGGCGCTTTGCTTGTAGATCTGATTTTGTTGTCAGCATTTCCTGAAAGGCGCGGTCAAAACTCACGATCGAGACCGGAATGCTATTGATGGCATCAGCGGTGCTGGGTAGGACATCTGCGTAGCCGACGAGTTTTTCTTCCAGTTTTACAAGATCTGCGATTTGAGCTTTTACCCCATTCGGATCACTAATCCCGAAATTGCCAAACAACGCCAGGGTTTCAGCTTCCGCACGCAAAGCGTGTTCACCGAGGGCATTCGCCTCAATCAGCACAGTCTTGATGCTGCCGAGCCGCGTATTGGCGGTCAGAACAGTAGCTTTTGACTTGCTCACCGCAGAGATCGCCTGTTCACGTATCTGATAAGCAAACTCGGTGATGGTATCCAGAATGGTGCCGACAGAAGTTCTCGCCTCGTAAGCCTCTGCGAAGCCGAGATCTTCCTTCAATCGCGCAATCGCCTTTTCCAGTTTTTTTGCCTGGCCTGCGAGTTTGCTGACGGTTTTCCGCTCAATTCCCTCGATCTGCCGGTATCTCATCTCCCGGGTCCGGTCGACGATTTCAGCGGCGATTTTCAGGCTGTTTTCCAAGTCATCCCCGTCCAGAGACCCGTTGCTTTTCAGGTAGGCGAACTGAATTTTGGAAACATCATCCTGAAGGTCAAAAACACCCCTAAGCATAAGGTTTGCATCTTCCAACGTGCCGTTGGCAGAGAACACATCTGCGCTGACTTTTTTCTCTTCCGCGAGAACCGCTGCAGCGATAGACACCGCCAGGTTTTCGAGTTCTTGAACACTGGTCTTCAGCGTTGCCAAACCTTCCGCCTGTTGCTGGGTCTGATTGACAACTTCCTCAAAAGTCGTTCCAAACTCGTCAACCGCAGATATAGCGGTACTCACTTGAGCTGCGGCCGTCGGGTCTCCGGCAACATCATCTGCGAGCGCCTGAAGCGAAGAGTTGAGGCCTGAGATCTCCTGACGAGTCGCTTCTGCGAATTCCGCAGATGGTGCATTCAGATAATTCTCGCGCACCAACGAGGTGCTTTGAACTTTTCGACCGACTTCGGCTGATTGGTCAGCCACTTCAAATCTCGCGGAAAGCGTCGAGATGGCAAAATACCCAACACCACCGACAATCGCAGTCAACAGCAAAATTGCTGCAAAACCGCCGCTGACTTTCAAGCCAAACTTCAGGTCAACCAACCACTTCAAGGCACGTTTCATCGAATCCCCGCAACACCGGAAAACTGTGATTACTATCCAAGGTATGCGGGAGAGCGATGAAGATTAGGTAAAAATGCATAAAATTACTAAGCAGAATTATAAATATAAACGTGATGACATTAACAAATTTACGTAAGAGAAAAAACGGATAGGTGTTTGGATGTGAGTATTGAGTTTTGATTAGACGTGTTGACCGCCGTTGATATGAATTTCTGACCCCGTCACGTAGGACGATGTCTCGCTGCACAAGTAATAAATTGTTTCGGCAACCTCATTAGGTTGACCCAGACGGCGGAGTGGGATGTCTTCAATCATGTTTTCAGTGCCGGGAGACAGGATGGATGTATCGATTTCGCCTGGCGCGATCGCATTGACCCGAACGCCATGCGGTCCAAAGTCTGCAGCCATTTCCCGCGTAAGGGACGCGAGCGCAGCCTTTGATGTGGCATAGGCTGTGCCCGCAAACGGGTGAACCCTGACACCCGCAATGGAAGTGACGTTCACCACCGAGCCAGTGGCCGCCTTTAGTTCGCTGAACAATCCTTTTGCGAGCAAAATGGGGGCAAAGAAATTCACCTGAAAGACATTCCGCCATTCATGCATCGGAGTGTTCAGCGAGTTGAGCCGTTCCCCGCCGTTTCCTTTCGGACTGATCCCTGCATTGTTCACCAACGCATGGAGCCGGGATCCGTTAGGCTCGAGCCGCTTCCGGATTTCCTGGATCGCAAACCCCATGTTTTCCGGATCTGAGAGATCGACCTGGATATGATCTTCCGGTCCCATCGGCCAGGGACACTTGTCGGAAAAGGCTTGACGGGAACATGTAATGACACGCCAGTTTTCCGCGGAGAACTTTTTGACTGTCGCGTGCCCGATTCCACGGCTGGCTCCGGTGAGAACCAGTGTCCGCCGTTCGTCAGTCGGTTTGCCATTGTTCATTTGCTGATCCGCCAGGTGCTAAGTATGCTCTAAAAAGTTGACTTTTATAGTACGGTTTCTGTATTCCGCTTCCATCTGTCAAACACTATATGCGATGAAGTCCCCATAACGGCCAGACCCCAGTATGCTCATTTGCTCCTGTAATGTATTATCAGACAAGCAATTACGCGAAGCTGCGGCAGAGATGCGTGACGATCCGAATGGTAAAATCCCAACGCCCGGATCTGTCTTCCGCCATTTGGGGTGCCGGCCGCGTTGCGGTGGATGTTTTCCAAGTGTCATTGACATTATTCACGAAAACACACCAGAGAATGAGAAACCTAACCAGCGGCGGGCGTCTTCCGGGCGCAAAGCCGAGAACCGTTGAGCTTTTAAGAGGGACTGATGAAGGGCGACGCGCGGGTCATTGACTACTTGAACAAGGCTCTCCGGCACGAGTTGACAGCGGTCAACCAGTATTGGCTGCATGGCCGCTTGCTAGCGGATTCGGGTTTCGGAAAACTCGCTGCCAAAGAATTGGAAGAGGCGGAAGAGGAACGTCGGCACGCACAGGATCTGATGGACCGGATCTTGTTCCTGGAGGGGTTCCCGAACCTGCAAACGCTGGACCCTCTGCGGATCGGCCAATCGGTGAAAGAATGCCTCGAAGGCGATCTGGCAGCTGAGTACGCAGCCCGCTCCCTCTACCACGAAGCGCGCGAAGTTTGCCGTGAGCAGGGCGACTATGTCTCAATGAAACTGTTCGAGACCCTGCTCTCCGATGAAGAAAGCCATATCGATTTTCTTGAGACCCAGTTGGCTCTGATCGAGCGCATCGGGATCGACAATTATTCACTGTTGCAAGCCCAGTCAGCAGATACGCCAGAGTAGCTGCAGCCCAGATTATTGCGGTTCAGTCGCCGGACTTTCCAACCTGTAGACTGGGCCGCCTGCCACTTCAGCATCCTCGAAATCATGCGTGACCAGAAGAACGGGCAGGGCGCGTTCTCTGGCGATCGAGAACACTTTTTGCCGGACGTCAGCGCGTCTCGACTGATCGAGGCTGGAAAAAGGTTCGTCGAGCAAAAGGGCTTTGGGTCTGGCCAAAAGAGTTCGCATCAAGGCCACCCTCGTTTGCTGCCCGCCTGAAAGCTTAGCCGGATCCTTGGGTCCAAACCCTTCAAGGTTTACGGCCTCAAGGGCTTCCGCAGCTAACCTTTGCCGTTCTGTCCGGTTATTGATCCCGGAAGGAATTGCAAACATAAGATTTTGCGCGACAGACATGTGCGGGAACAAAAGCGGCGATTGAAACATCAAGCCGATATGGCGCTCTTGCGCAGGAACGGTGGTGACGTCGGTTCCGTCCAGGATGACGCGGCCTGTAGCTTTGAAGTCGGGTTTCAAAAAACCTCCGATGAAGTCAAGAAGGCTTGATTTCCCGCTGCCGCTTTCCCCCATCACGGTGAGCACCGTCCCAGGTTCAATCGTTTTATCAAGCTCCAACAGAGTGCGGCCATCAAGCTGGATGGACACATTCTCCAGGATGAGGCCCTTCTGATTTTGGAGAGTGCAGGCGTTCATTGACTTAAGCATCCAGGCGCAATGCGGTTCTGTTTTTGAATAGAACAGCTGGGATCGCAGCAGCAACGGCGAAACCGGCAAACGGGATAAGCAATTGCAGCAAGGCGTAGACGGCTGTGATTTGCCTGTTTCCACCACTAGCGAGCGCAACGCTCTCTGTTGTCACGGTGACGACCCTGCCAGCTCCGATCATGAGTGTAGGGAGGTACTGCCCGACTGATACAGCAAGGGCAACAGCCAATGTCACGAGGACCGGGCGTGTCGCCATCGGCAATTGCACCCTGAAGAATATCCTAGCTCTGCTGGCGCCCATGGAAGCTGCCACGCGGGCATAGCGCGGGTCCTGCCGCTGCCACGGGTCGCTGAGCGCAAGAAAGGCGTAGGGCAAGACGAAAACCAGATGTGCAAGAAGCACAGCTGTGAAACTTCCATCCAGACCAATCATCAAGAACAACATCTTGAGGCCGAACAGGAACGTAATTTGCGGCAGGAGAAGGGGCACAAAGATGAGTGTTCTCAGTCGATGATCTACAGGCTCCGCGGCGTTTGTTTTTGTTTCCAGCAGCCAAAGCGTCAACGAGGTGCTGATAAGCGCTGCCAGCACACCAAGCGAGACCGTCGTGCCGAGGATTTGAGGTGTTTGCATCAAGGCCATTGAAAGCGCCGATCCGGACCAAGTGTGTGGCAGCGGTGCCGGATACCACCAGGACTTGGCAAAACTCCAGATCACTAGGACAAACAGTGACAGGCACATGGCTGACACAATGAATACCATTGTACCGAGCGCTGCCATCCGGCCTGCACCATCTGACTTTATGCGGTGTCCAAGCGCCAAACGGGTGGAGCTCAGCTTGGTGACACTAGCTTCGAACAACAAATATACAAGAATTGCTCCAGCGCTAATTCCAAGCTGAAGCAAGGCACCGGCTGACGCGGCAAGACGCAAGCTGAGATCCGGATCATTCATCCAAACCACTAGCCGCGCAGCCAACGGTGCCGGTGTTGTGGGCCCCAATATCACGGCTACATCCACCACGGAGGTTGAGTAAGCGATCACAGCCAGCACCGGCAGTCGGAGGAGCGGATAAATCTGGGGCAGGATGACTTTGAAGAAGCCTGACATCCGGCCATAGCCGAGACTGGTTGCCACCTTGGTGTAGGACTTGATCTCAGGCCGGTTCAAAGCGGCCAGTGTCATCAAAAACAGAAAAGGGACCTCTTTTGCGACGAGACCCAGGGTCATGGCGACCCCGTAGGAGTCGTTGACTAGCAACAAATCCGGCGGACGCTCCCACCCAGTTGCCCAAGGCGACAAAAGCCGGGCAAGGAAGCCGGACGGGGCGGTCAGAAAGGCGAGACCGATTGCGGCCGCAGCGTGCGGTACTGACAAAAGCGGCGACAGGAAACGGCTGACGCGTTGAAAGGTTTGGGTACCGCTCCATGAGGCTGAAAAACAAAGAACAATCGCAAGCGAAACCAGTGACGCAACAAGGCCTGTCCAAAAACTCAGCGCCGTTGATTGCAGCAGACCCGGCATTGAGAAAAGTTGAGTGAAAGGCTCAAGCGTCAGCTCTCGCGCTCCAAGAACAGGGAGGTAGCCGAAAGCCGGCAGAACGGTTCCTGCAAGACCGGCCAGAACCGGTCCCGCCAACAGCAACACAACGATCAGCGAGGGTAACTTCGAGCCTGGCCGGAATATGGCCAAGGGTTTATTGGCCCCCTGCGCCGTAACGTGTTGCCCAAGCCTGTTCCAGGGCAGTGACCCAGCTCGGATGCGGTTCTGGGAGAGTTGGGCCAAGTTCTTCAGGTGTCAGGGTCGCAGGTCCAAGGTCTTGGGTATCGAACAAAGCTTTTTCATTGGCTGGAAGGCCAGCCACGTTCAACACGGTCGGGTCGCCCCAAATTTCCGGGTCCTGTTTGCGCATCTGGGCCATTGGTGACAGCAAATGGTTCGCGAAAACCTGTGCGCCTTCCTGAGCCGAACTGTTGAACGGAATGGCGACAAAGTGAGTATTGCCGACTGTGCCGCCATCAAAAACGAATGTACGTACAGTTGGTGGCAGTTCGCCATTCACAATTGCTCCGGATGCATCACCCGGATTGAATGAAAAGGCGATGTCGATTTCACTGTCCGCAAGGAGTTGACGCATATGGGCCGCGTTCTTCGGGAAAGCTTGTCCCTGACGCCAGAGATGCGGATGCAGCTCATCCAGGAAATTGAACAACGGCGCCGTCTGCGCCTCGAATTCGTTCGGTTCGACCGGAGCAGACAGCACGGCTGTATCCGCGATGGTGTTGAGGAGTGCTTGCTTCAGGAAGGTCGTTCCATAGAAATTCGGCGGTTGCGGGTAGGAGAAACGGCCCGGATTGGACTTCGCATATGCGAGCAGCGCGTTGAGCGACGCTGGAGGTGTATCGAGCCGTGCAGTGTCATACATGAAGACCAGCTTGGCCATGCCCCAAGGACTTTCTTGTCCGTCTGTTGGAACGGTAAAGTCGACCAGGACTGTCGGTTTGTTTTCCGTGTCGACATACGTCCAGTTCGGCAGGCTTTGTGCCCAATTGGGTCCTGCGAGCAAGCCACTTGTTTTCATGGCGGCAAAGTTTTCGCCGTTGATCCAGACGAGGTCGACGCCGCCACCGCTCGTCTTGCCGACTGACTTCTCTGCGAGTACCTGGGAGACGACACTCGCAGTGTCGCTGACCTTCACATGAACAACCCGGACATCATAGAGGTTTTCAACTTCCCGCGCGGCCCATTGGATGTAGGCGTTGATCCGCGGCTCGCCGCCCCATGCATGGAAGTAAACCGTCTGTCCCTTGGCTTCGTCCAGAACATCTTGCCAGTCGCTGTCTTGTGCCGACACCGGCTGTAACGTGAAAAGACCGGAGATAAGGGCAGCGGCAGCGATAAGCAGACGTTTCATTTCAATCCTCATGGTGCGGGAATGTTCTCCCTCGCTTATGGCAATGGACACAGTCAAGACAAGGCTTTGTGATTAGCCTGCGCATCCGGACTGGGCTCAGACCGGCAGGATATGCGTGTCCTTTATTTCTTCCATGACCGCATAAGTATGCGTTTCCCGGACGCCGGGAAGGGCCAGCACCACATCAGACAGGAACGCCCGGTAGGCCTCCATGTCCTTGACCCGGCTTTTCATCAGGTAATCGTATCCCCCGGCAACCATGTGGCATTCCAGAATATCTGGCGATCGTTCGACGGCGCGCTTGAAGGCATCAAAGATCTCCGGTGATGTGCGTTCCAGCCGGATTTCGACAAAAACCAAAAGCCCCCGGTCCACCTTCTTCGGGTCCAGGCTTGCCGAAAAATGTTCGATATATTTTTCCCGTGTCAAACGTTTGACGCGCTCGGCCGTTGCTGTCGGAGATAGCCGGACTTTTTCCGAAAGGTCAGTGTTGGTGATCCGGCCGTCTTCCTGAAGTACCTTGAGAATTCGTCGGTCCGTTGCGTCGAGCATGTGGATTTTGTCCGAATATATGATTTCTGAAGGTATATACTTCGTATATTTGGTAAAAAATAGAGAAAAACACAGCCAGTTGAGGGTTATCATAGGCGAATGTATCGTTTGGCCTTGCTTGGGCCACTTTGGGAGGTGCCTATGTCCGCAACTGCTGCCGTTTTGCCGGGCGTTAGTGAAAAAGATCTGCAACCGTTTCGCGCCGATTATGCGCCGAGCGACAAGCCCCTTGTGGAAGCGCTTTTGAAAGAAGCTGCCGGGGACCCGGTCGTTGAAAAGCTGATTGATCAGCGGGCCCGCGGATACATCGATGACATGCGGTCAGTTCAGGTTGGTCTTGGCGGTGTGGAAGACTTCATGCGGGAGTTTGGGCTGACCACCCGCGAGGGTCTTGCCATGATGGTGTTGGCCGAAGCCTTGCTTCGGGTTCCGGATGCTGAAACGGCAGACAAGCTGATCGAGGACAAGCTGGCTGCAGCCAAGTTTGATGATCCGAGCGGGCCGAAATCGGACACCTGGCTTGTTTCGGCGTCATCCTGGGCGCTGGGCGTCACCTCCCGTCTTTTGCATCCAGGGGACACGCCGCAGAACATTCTTTCCAGCCTGGTCAAGCGCATGGGTATGCCGACGGTCCGGCTCGCCACTCGCAAAGCCATGCAACTGCTCGGGCATCAGTTTGTTCTGGGCGAAACCATCACAAAGGCTTTGGAACGCGCGAAGACCCAGGAAGCCAAGGGCTACCGCTACTCCTATGATATGCTGGGCGAAGGGGCTCGGACCGAAAAGGATGCCGAGCGCTATTTCCAATCCTATGCCACTGCGATCGAAGCGATCGGCAAATCTGCCGGCGACAAAAAGCTTCCTGATCGTCCCGGTATTTCGGTGAAGCTTTCCGCTCTGCATCCGCGGTATGAGGCCATCAAAGGCGCCCGTGTTCAGGAAGAGTTGCTGCCACGCCTCACAAAACTCGTGCAGATGGCGCGCGAGCGGGATCTTAACTTCACCGTCGATGCAGAGGAGGCAGATCGCCTCGAAATATCCCTGGACGTCATCGCGGCACTTTTGTCTGACCCGGTCACAGAAGGTTGGGACGGATTTGGCCTTGCCGTTCAGGCCTATCAGAAAAGAGCCGTCCATGTGATCGACTGGCTGGTGGATGCTGCGCGCAAAACCGATCGCAAGTTGATGGTGCGTCTTGTAAAAGGCGCGTACTGGGATACGGAGATCAAACACGCCCAGGAGAATGGCGCGGACGGCTATCCGGTCTTCACCCGAAAGGCGGCAACGGACCTATCCTATTTGTGTTGCGCCAAACGGATGCTTGCTGCACGCGATGTTCTTTATCCGCAATTTGCGACTCACAACGCGTTGACGGTCGCGCAGATCGTGGAATTGGCGGGCGGAAATGCGGATGGCTACGAGTTCCAGCGCCTCCACGGCATGGGCGAAAGCCTGTTCAAATCCGTCTGCGAGCGGGATGGGTTCCCGACCCGGATTTATGCTCCGGTGGGCGGGCATAAGGATCTGCTGGCTTATTTGGTCCGCCGTCTCTTGGAAAACGGCGCCAACTCGTCCTTTGTGACGATTGTTGGCGATACATCCGTCCCCGTCGAAGCCATGTTGGAACGGCCGCGCGAAATTCTTGATGGTGGCCACCACGCCGCAAACCGTTCCATCCCGATGCCGGATGATCTGTATGGGGCTAGCCGGAAAAACTCGGATGGCGTCGAGTTCGGTTGGGCCGAAGAGCGCAACATTCTTGTTCGCGGAATGGCAGAGACCACAGCTCCGTTCACGGTTGCGACGCCGCTTGGTAAAGGGCTTCCAGCGAACGGCGAACCGAACCCGATCTTTTCTCCAATGGACGGGACAACCAAGGCGGGGACAGTTTCATTTGCCGACAAGGCAACTGCAGAAAAAGCAATGGATGTTGCTCAGGCCGGGTTCGAGCGCTGGTCACGCCGCCCCGTGGAAGAGCGCGCGGACATCCTGGCAAAAGTCGGGGATCTTCTGGAAGACAACCGCGACCGTCTGATGACCATTCTGTCAGTTGAGGCCGGCAAGTGTTTGCCGGACGGGATCGCTGAGATCCGGGAGGCCGTTGATTTCTGTCGCTACTATGCGCAAGAAGCGCGCACCCAGTTTGGCGATGGGCGCTTGATGCCGGGACCAACCGGCGAAGAGAACCGGTATCGTCATCGTGGCCGGGGCGTGTTCGTTTGCATCTCACCCTGGAATTTCCCGCTTGCGATTTTCCTTGGCCAGATCAGCGCCGCCCTACTTGCCGGAAATGCGGTCATCGCAAAGCCTGCAGAACAAACGCCACTTATCGCCTATGAGACCGCAAAGCTGCTCTATGAAGCTGGGGTGCCGGAGGACGTGTTTCTGCTCTTGCCTGGCGATGGCGAGGTCGGGGCTGCCTTGACCGCGCATCCGAAGGTCGCCGGCGTTGCCTTCACTGGTTCAACGGAAACCGCTTGGGCGATCAACCGGACACTTGCCATGAAACGCGGTCCAATCGTGCCGCTCATTGCAGAAACCGGTGGCATCAATGCCATGCTGGTCGATGCGACGGCCTTGCCGGAACAGGTCTGCGATGACGTCATGATGTCCGCCTTCCGGTCCGCCGGTCAACGCTGCTCCGCTCTGCGCTTGCTCTATGTTCAGGAAGATGTGGCAGATACCCTGTTGGCCATGCTGGAAGGCGCTGCAAAGGAACTGGAGCTTGGCGATCCCCGTCTTCCATCAACCGACATTGGCCCGGTGATTGACGATGAAGCCAAGGCAAACATTCAGGCGCATATCGACGAAATGCAGGAAAACCAGACGCTGCGCTTTGCCGGGAAAACGCCGGAGGGAAGCCTATCTAACGGGTCTTGGATCGCGCCGCACATCATTGAACTGGACAAGGCGGAAGCGCTCACCCGCGAAGTGTTTGGGCCAGTGCTCCACGTCGTCCGCTACAAGGCCAAGGATATCGACAAGGTCCTCGATCAGATCGCCGCGACTGGCTACGGCTTGACACTCGGTGTTCACAGCCGGATTGACGCCACCGTGAAGAAAGTCGTCGACCGCTTGTCAGTCGGCAATGTTTACGTCAATCGGAATACAATCGGCGCCGTTGTGGGAACCCAGCCGTTCGGTGGCTCCGGATTGTCCGGCACCGGACCCAAAGCCGGTGGACCTGCTTATCTGACCCGCTTTGCTTTGGAGCAGGTGGTTTCGATCAATACGGCTGCTGCCGGTGGCAACGCAAGTCTGGTTGCTGCGTCCGACGACTAGAGCGGTTTTTGAGATTGGGGCGAATTGACGAAACAATCGCCCCAGTCCCCTTCGCCTTCGCCGAACGGAATGTAGCCGCGTGCCTTTAAGAACTCAGGTAGGTCCGTGTTCGATTGTGCTTCGGTAAGGGCGGTTTCAAAACCATCAAATTCTCTGGCTGCCAAGTTATCATCCTCCGCCAGGATGCGTCCCGAGGAGACAGCGTCCCGAGCCAGAGGCATAAGCTCCGAGTATCCGAGATCGGCGATCGCTATCAACCAGCCGCTCCAGATCTGGTCGTCCGGTAGCGGGGCAGCTTCCGATTTCAGGAAGCCCCGAAGTCTGCGTTCCGCGGCGACGGCATTGACCCTGCCCATAAGCGCCTCGTAGGTCCAAGCCCTCAAAAACGCATCCCGGATCATGAAATCCAGCGTGTTGTTCTGAAAGCCTTGCCAAAGATCCGTTGCCTTTCCACGACTGAGGCACATCAGGACACGGGAAAAAGTCTGGCCCAATCCAGCTTCTCCAAGAAGGTCCGCAAGTAGCAGAGGCTGCTGGGTCGCAAGTCTATAAACGCCGTCAAATGTGTTTGGTATTTGAAGGACGGCGAGGATGTGAAGGCCGAGGTAAAAAGACCGCTTCTCCAATGCGTCCAATTCCGTGCCGTTTGCGGCCTTACCAAGGATTGGCAGAAAGATAGCAGCTGAGCGATCCGGGTTTTTCAGACAGTAGGCGAGCATCTCAGCCGGATAAGTTTCCGGATCCGCCAGGTTATTCAAGATGTCACGACGATCGAGCATAAAACCTCCGGCGAAACTCTATCACAGGTAGAAAGGGAAATTCAGCTTCCCTTTGGCTTTGCCCGCCGTGTGGCTTCAGCTGAAGTCGGATCATCAGGCCACGGATGTTTGGGATACCGACCTTTCATGTCGGCTTTCACGTCGGACCAGGACCCCGCCCAAAAGCCCGGCAGATCCTTGGTTATCTGGATGGGTCTCTGGGCGGGAGAAAGAAGCTCCAGAAGCAGCGGCAAACGCCCGTTGCAAACAACTGGGTGATCACTGAGGCCGAACAACTCCTGCACACGGATCGACATAGTCGGCCCTGCCGCCGCACCATAGTCGATCGGTACCCGGCTCCCAGTCGGGGCCGTGAAATGGGACGGTGCGATGGCTTCAAGTTTCTCAGTCGCATCGTAAGGAAGTTTTGCGGCGAGCGCGGTCCCGAGTACGGAGGCATCAATCGCGGCCAAGCTGGTCAGGCCAGCGAGAAACGGTGCAAGCCAGTCCTCGAGGCTGCCGGTGAGCGCATGATCTGACAGGTCCGGTAGATCATTTGCACCGTTTTCCCGCGCATAGCCTAGACGCTTGCGCAGACGGTCCTGTTCCTTGCTCCAGGGGAGGCGGGAAATCCCGCGCCGCCGGACCTCTGACAAGAGGGCCTTCTCGATAGCTGCCGGATCGGGTGAGGTTATGTTTCGCGATTGCAACTCGACGGCCTTGTACCGCAAGACACGCCGTGCCTTCAGGGTACCTTCTTTGGTCAGTTGCACCTCATCGTCTTCAATGATGTCGTTGGAAAACAAATCCTCGATTTCATCACGGCTTATGGGCGCGCAAAGCTGGATCCTGCCACTCGCTGCTTTGCCTTGAATATCCGCTACAGTCAGGAATGGTTCTGATGCCAAGCCATGCTCTGCGGGCAATTCGGCACCGCGGCCATTGGCGAGACGAAAACGCCCCGTTGCGCCCCGTGCCTGGGCGACGCGATCTGGATAGGCGAGGGCGAGCAGCATGCCGCCGCTTTCGATATCGATTTCCGAGCCGCTGCCGCCGGCAAGTTTCAACCAACGCGCTGCTAGCGCTTTGCCGTCCTTTGCGCGTTGGCCTCTGTCGTTCTTCAACGCCTGCAAGCGCGCGCGCAGATCGGGATCGCGTCCTCCGAGCCCAGGTTCAGAAAGCAACAAGGCGATGAGCGCTGCCGTATAGCCCAGATCCCGCGCCGCACCCTCCATCACCATGTGGGCGAGCCGCGGATGCAAAGGAAGCTTTGCGAGGCTTTTTCCCTCCGCTGTCAACCGCCCGGAACTGTCGAGCGCATTTAAGTCCGCCAATAGCGCGACCGCTTCGTTCCAGGGAGCTGTTGGTGGTGGATCTGGAAACGTGAGAGATGCCGGATCCGAGGTGCCCCAGGCCGCAAGATCCAGCACGAGGCCGGTGAGATCGGCTTCCAGAATTTCCGGTGTCTCGGCTGCGGGCAATGAAACAGTTTGCGCTTCGTCCCAAAGCCGGTAACACACACCTGGTTCCGTTCGCCCGGCACGCCCCCGTCTTTGGTCAGCAGAAGCTCTCGAAACCCGCACTGTCTCCAAACGTGTGAGGCCCGTTTGCGGCTCATATCTGGGAACGCGCGCCAGGCCGCTGTCGATGACGACACGGACCCCCTCAATTGTGAGGGAGGTCTGGGCAATGGCGCTGGCGAGCACGATCTTGCGATTGCCATCGTTGGCTGGCCGGATGGCTGCGTCCTGCGCCTTGCTGTCCAGGCCGCCATAAAGTGGGGTGATTTGGCAGTTTGGGGCAACTTTTCCGGCAAGCAGATCCGCCGTCCCTTTGATTTCGCCCTGACCGGGCAGGAAAACAAGAACAGAACCGCTTTCTTCGCGGATCGCCTGTTGAACAGCTCTCGAGATCTGATGTTCGATCCGCTCATTTTGAGCGCGGCCAAGGTAACGCGTTTCAACCGGAAAACTGCGGCCTTTGCTTTCGATCACAGGAGCGTTGCCGAGCAACTGGGCGATGCCGGATGCGTCAATCGTCGCAGACATCGGGACGAGCCGAAGGTCATCTCGCAAGGCGCCTTGTACGTCCAGGCTTAGGGCGAGTCCCAGATCTCCATCGAGCGACCGCTCGTGGAATTCATCAAAGAGGATTGCGGCAACACCGTTCAATTCCGGATCATCGAGAACCATGCGGGTGAACACACCTTCGGTAACAACCTCGATCCGTGTTTGAGCGCTTACCTTGGTTTCCATGCGCACGCGGTAACCAACTGTTTCGCCGGGACGTTCGCCAAGTTCACTTGCCATACGCCGGGCGGCGGCTCGCGCGGCAAGGCGCCGTGGTTCCAGGACCAGTATCTTGCCGTCGCCCCGCCAAGAAGCATTCAGAAGCGCGAGCGGTACGCGTGTCGTTTTGCCAGCGCCTGGTTCTGCAACAAGAACAGCGTTGGTGTTTGTCTCTAGCGCTGAGAGCAGTTCCGGCAGAACCCCGTCAATTGGTAACGACGTTTTAAACTCTGGTGTCTTTGCCACGGATGATCGGGGCCTCACGCCGGGATTGTTGCCGGATTGACTATCCATTCGCGCCCGCGCCGATCGACCGCAAATTGTTCGGGTTGTCGGGCATAGGCCGCCAAACCCTCCAGCGCAGGGTCCGGATGACGCACAATAAAGGTCGGGATTTTGTGCATCAGCTGTTCATGAGGCGCCTTTGCTTCAAAGGCAGCGCGGAAATTTCCGTCCGTCAAGAACTGCGGGATGCGCGGCGTGATGCCGCCGGTCAGATACACACCGCCGCGAGCGAGGGTCGTCAACGCAAAGTCCCCTGCAACACGGCCAAGAGCCCTTGCAAAAACCTGGAGCGTTTTCAGAGCAACGGGGTCGTTCTCTTCTGCTGCCTTCGTGATCATCGCGGGCGTCGTAAAGTCCCGGGTCATATCCATCCACGTGGAAACGGCTCTGGCGAGGCGCGGAAGCCCTGTGCCACTCAAAACCTCCTCGGCACCGATTCGGCCATTGCGCTTGATTATGAAAGGCCAAATCTCAAAGTCTTCGGAAGTTACGGGCCCCAGTTCCACATGCCCGCCCTCTCCGGGAACCGGTACCCAGGTGTCAGCAGCATAGATCATCGACGCCGCTCCAAGGCCAGTGCCGGGCCCAAGAACAAATTTTGTTGCGTTTGGCCGGGCCTCACCCTTACCAACCTGCTCAATATCCGCACCTTGATATCCAGGCAAGGCAAGGGCTTGCGCTTCGAAGTCGTTGAGGACAATGACTCGGTCAACGCCGAGGTCCGAGATCATCCTCAACGGTTCGATCACCCATGCTGCATTCGTCAGAGGTATCTTGTCGCCGGTGACCGGGCCTGCCACCGCAATGATGGCAGTCCTCGGATGTTCCGAAGTGTTTGGCAATACGGTTTGCCGAATGGCTGAGGAAATGTCTGCATGATCTGCGGTTGCTGTCTTGCCGCACATCCGGGTGGGTGCCGTCTCATTCTCGACCATCGCGAAACGCGCATTCGTGCCGCCGATATCGGCAACCAAGACCGGATAGGAAAAGGGGGCTTGGGATTGGAACGTCATTGGGCAGCCACACCCACTTCCGGTGTGTTGGACGTCGTTGTCAATCCGGTCAGCCGGGACGAACGAAGAAGAATGCCGGCTGTTGATGGGTTCAATGCCATCGGCATGTCATAAACGACAGCAAGCCGCATAAGGGCTTTTACATCGACATCGTGAGGCATTGGGGACAGCGGATCGACAAAGAAAATCAAGCCATGCAGGCGCCCTTCCGCAATCATTGCGCCAATCTGTTGATCGCCGCCCAAAGGGCCGCTTTTAAATCGATTGATATTCAGGCTGGGGCAGGCTTCTTGAATGCGACCACCTGTGGTGCCGGTCGCGACCAGATCGAATGAAGTCAGTTTGTCTTCATGGCGCTTTGCAAACTCGACCATGGCATCTTTTTTGGCATCGTGGGCCACCAGGGCAAGGATTGGTTTGGCGGGCATGACAGACGTCCTTTGAGAACGGATTGGAAATTGTTTTTGTGTTTAGCGCCAAAGGCGGCCGTGCGCAAAGAAAGATCCCAATTCGCCGAGACTGCATGGTTCTGCCAAACCGAGAAACCGAAGACTATGGGAAAAAAAGTTACGCACCTGCCGGAGCAGGTGCGCTTAAACACACTTGATGGAGACGTGGCTTATTCAGTCGAACAAATTACAACGCACCGGTTCACGTGCGGAGACAGTGTGGAAGTAATTGTCCGGTTCTGGCATCGAAATTCCGGCAATCTCCATGACAAGTTTCATGCGGATTGCATCCGCAAAGCCTTCTTTCGATCGAACAGGGATTGCAAATGAACCCGGGCCACCGATCACGCAGTCTTCGTAATAATGGTCGAGGTTCAACATGGCTTGCCAGGTGTTTTTGTTTGATTTCATCATCAACGGAAGGCCGTTGATGGTCACACCGGCGTTTACCATGCGGTCACGCATGGCAGTCACTGAGCCGCCCTGGTTGTTCGGGCCATCGCCCGAAATGTCGATGACCTGCCGCAAACCCGTGTACTTGTTGTTCTGAACCATCCAGACCGATTTCTCCAGTGCGGAGGAAATCGACGTTCGTTGTACCTGCCGTAACGGAGCTTCAGAAACCTTGGAAGCGAAATGCGCCGCCGAAGCCGCATCTTGGACAACTGTCCAGTCGGCGACGACGAAATGTTCGTCAACACCGCCCCATTCCATGTACATGATTGCGATTTTGCCGATGGGACCGACCTGAATCGCATCCAGAAACTCTTGAGATGTCAGAGCCGAGATATATCCAGCGCGCTGGATCTCCTGCTCTTCGGTATCCATGGATTGGGAAATGTCGACAGCGAGCACCAGCTCAACGTCTACTTCGTTGGCAGGATCATAGCTGTATTGCGCTGAAACAAGTGGCGACCTCAAAAAGTCGCGTGCTTGAGTTTGCGTGGAAAATACGGTGGCCACGCAGAGGAAGAAAAGTAACTTAAACGCTTTCAGTGCACAGTTTTGTGTTGAGTCGAGACGCATTGGTTTCTCCATCTTTCGGTCGTCTGACCAGGTCGCCACGTCTCCCCTTTTTGTTATTTTGTTATGTAATTTCTTATCTTTTCGTTTCTCGCGAATCCTACTTAGGTACTTTGACTCATTTGGTTGCTGCCCGTGATTTACTGAGCAAACAGTGTGCCAACTGTACTAGATTTATAATTAACCGGCAAAATCAAATGCGCACAGAGTGCATTTATTCCACAGAAGGGAAATAAGTGCCGGTTTGCTCGGCAAAAATTGCCACTTGCTCTTAAGATGCGAAAATGATGCGGCATTTTTTGCCGTTCGCGTCTCCGCCGGAAAAACGTCGCTTTGATCAAAAATGCGGCAGTTTGCTGTAATTTTGTGACGCTTTTTTATTGACGCAAAGCTCTTGAAGCGACATGATCTGCAGAAATTCTCACTATGTGAAGAATTTTTCAAAAAGCTTTTGCGGCGATCAGTAAATGGTCGTGGCAATGGCGGATCAGGCTGGTTCGAGGGGGGCACTTGATCAAACGTGTTTGAGATATAACTCTTGGGAGCGGGTTTCTCGATGGCGGTACGCGGCGACGATTTGACATCTCACATGGCCATCCGGGCTGCGTGGCTGTCGTTTGTCGGTGGGCGGACGCAAGGTGAGATCGCCGCTCAGCTAGGTGTCTCTCCCGCCAAAGTCCATCGTCTGATCGCGCACGCTCAAAAAGCCGGGCACGTCAAGTTTCAGATCGATGGAAGGCCGATGGAGTGTCTTCAGCTCGAGCGGGAGCTAACGTCTCATTTCGGTCTGTCCAATTGCATCATTGCCCCGGATGTCGGCAGCGGCGATGAAGATGCAGCCTTGCGGGCAGTGGCTGTTTCCGCCGCGCAGTTCTTATCGGGCCTTCTTGGTGGTGCTGGTGTCAAGCGGTTGGGCGTTGGCATGGGGCGCACGTTGACGGCATCAGTTGAGGCCTTGCCGAAGATCCAGCGCAGCGATCTTGAGATCATGTCGATCTGCGGATCCTTGACGCGCACATTGGCTGCCAACCCTTACGACATCGTCCAGAAG
Source organism: Roseibium sp. (assembly GCF_965276855.1). Lineage (GTDB taxonomy): Bacteria > Pseudomonadota > Alphaproteobacteria > Rhizobiales > Stappiaceae > Roseibium. Next base: position 2,007,131 of record NZ_OZ255700.1, on the reverse strand, counting down.
ATGCAGGAGCGGACTGGTGGCGTCGGATACTATCTGCCGGTGCCGTACTTTGCCGAAAATCAGGACGAAAAGTCGATGTTTTTGACCCAGCGCAGCGTTCAGGATCTGATGAGCCGCGCGCGTCAGTCCGACGCTTTCCTGATTGGGTTGGGTTCGGTTGAAAATGAAGGGCACCTCGTGCAGCGCGGCATGATCTCCAAGCAGGAGCAGGAAAACCTAATGTCCGGCGGCGCCGTTTGTGATTTGATGGGGCGCTTCTTGACGATTGACGGAGAATTGGCTCCCGACCCGCTCGGAGATTGTGCGGTCGGCCTTCATTTTGATGAAGTGCGGGGGAGTCGTGTGATTGCGCTGGTGGGGGGTGAAAGCAAGGTGGATGCAACACTTGCTGCACTGCGTACCGGTGTCATTACCGATCTGGTTGCGGATGAGAGCCTTGCAAAAGCTCTCAGCGCGCGGGTCGGGTTACAGTTGGCACAGTCTGCATAAAGCAGCTGGGTCTCTCGAGGGGAAATGGGCCCGCCGACGGCAGGCCCCCGCATGTCGGAGGACATATACGTGAAGAAAATTCTGACCATCAGCACCGCTTTGGCGGGTCTGGCGTTTTCGGTGGCCGGTGCAATGGCTGCCGACATCAAGCCGGCCGTGCTCTATGATTTGGGCGGCCGTTTCGACAAGTCTTTCAACGAAGCAGCCTACACTGGTGCAGAGCAGTTCAAGGCTGACACCGGCACAGAGTATCGTGATTTCGAGATCCAGAATGACAGCCAGCGTGAGCAGGCTCTAAGGAACTTTGCAAAACGTGGTATGAACCCGATCGTTGCAATTGGCTTCTCCCAGGCCAATGCGGTCGAAAAGGTGGCGCAGGAGTTCCCTGACACCCAGTTCGCAATCGTCGATATGGTCGTCGATCTTCCGAACGTTCGCTCGATCTTGTTCAAGGAGCACGAAGGGTCCTACATCGTCGGCATGCTGGCTGCGATGGCCTCCGAAAGCGATAAAGTCGGCTTCGTGGGTGGTATGGACATCCCGCTGATCCGGAAATTTGCTTGCGGTTACAAGCAGGGTGTCATGGCGACAGCGCCGGACGCTGAAGTCTTTGAAAACATGACCGGCACGACAGGGGCCGCATGGAACGACCCGGTCAAGGGCGGTGAGCTGGCAAAGTCCCAGTTCGACAGCGGCGCTGACGTTGTCTACCACGCAGCAGGCGCTACCGGTATCGGTGTTCTCCAAGCTGCTGCAGATGCCGGCAAGCTTGGCATCGGCGTCGATAGCAACCAGAACGGCCTGCATCCGGGTTCTGTTTTGACGTCGATGCTGAAGCGCGTTGACATTGCCGTTTACCAGGCATTCGAAGACGCTGCCAACGACTCCTGGTCTTCAGGCTTTGAAGTGCTCGGCCTGAAAGAAGGTGGTGTCGATTGGGCACTGGACGACAACAATGCCGAACTCGTTAGCGATGAAATGAAGGCTGCTGTTGAAGAAGCATCCAACAAGATCATTTCCGGCGAAATCGTCGTTCACGACTACATGTCTGATCAGAATTGCCCAGTCTAATCTGATTTGTCTTGGCATCCCGCGCGGTTCTGTGTGCGGGATGCGTTTCTTTGGGTTTTCCCGGTTCGCGGTCTAGCGGGGATCTGATGGTCCGTTTTCGTACAGGAATAGTGTCTGTCGTTTTAGGCAGCTTGGCAGCCTTTGCTGCGCAAGCCGAGCCGGCGATTGTGTATTCGGTCGGCGGCAAATTTGATGGCTCGTTCAACGAAAGCGCTTATGACGGCGTGAAACGTTTCACGGATGAAACCGGCCAGGCTGTGCGGGAGTTTGAGCTGGAACGCGATGCGCAGAGCCTTCAAGCACTGCGGAACTTTGCCAGCCGCGGCAGTGAACCAATTGTTGCCATCGGGTTCAACCAGGCAAATGCGCTGGGCCAGGTGGCGTCGGAGTTTCCGGAAGAAGATTTTGCCATCGTCGATATGGTGGTCGAGCAGCCAAATGTCCGTTCCTACATCTTCAAGGAGCAGGAAGGCGCCTACATTGGTGGCTTGTTGGCGGCCATGGCCTCAAAAACCGGGACGATCGGATTTGTCGGCGGTATGGATATTCCGATCATTCAGCGTTTCTTGTGTGGTTATAAGCAAGGTGCACTTGCGGCAAACCAGCAAACCAAGGTCCTGTCGAATATGACCGGTGACACGCCAGCCGCGTTTGCCGATCCGGTCCGCGGTGCGGAGCTGGCGCGCGGGCAGATCAATCGCGGCGCGGATGTGGTTATCCAGGCAGCGGGTGGGACCGGGATTGGGGTCTTGCAAGCGGCGGCAGATGCCGGGGTCCTCGGACTTGGGACAGACAGCAATCAGAACAGTTTGCATCCGGGCAAGGTTTTGACGTCTATCCGGAAGCGCGTGGACAATGCGGTCTACGACAGTTTCACATCCGCAGTGGATGGGTCCTTCGCGCCTGGTATCCAGGTCTTGGGCCTGAAAGAAGGCGGAATGGACTGGGTGCTGGATGAGAACAATCAGGCCCTGATTTCAGAAGACATGAAAACGGCTGCAGATGCAGCGGTCGACGCAATCTCCAAAGGTGAGATTGTGGTCCATGATGTGGTGGCGGATGGGCCGTGCCCTTTTTGAAGACCTGCCCGAACGTCGAACGGGACACAGCAAGAATGACAAAAAGTAATCGTCACGCCTGGGGGATGGCATGAGCGAAAAACCTGCAATTGAGCTGCGCAAGATCAACAAAAGCTTTGGGGCGGTCCATGCCAACAAAGACATCGACCTTGTAGTAAAGAAGGGATCAATCCACGGCATTATCGGTGAAAATGGCGCGGGCAAGTCGACCTTGATGTCAATCCTTTACGGCTTTTACCAGGCCGACACGGGAGACATTCTTGTCAACGGCAACAAGGTCACGATCTCGGACTCAAAAGCCGCGATCGGGATGGGGATCGGCATGGTTCACCAGCACTTCATGCTGGTCGACAATTTCACCGTTCTGGAAAATGTCGTTCTTGGCGCTGAAGACAGTGCGCTTCTGGCCGGCGGTCTAAACCGGGCCCGATCCGAACTGCATCGTCTGGAAACCGAATATGAGCTCCGGGTTGATCCGGAAGCAATCACCGGTGAGCTGCCGGTCGGACTTCAGCAGCGTGTCGAAATTCTGAAAGCACTCTATCGCAGCGCCGAAGTCCTGATCTTGGATGAACCGACCGGCGTTTTGACGCCTGCTGAGGCGGACCACCTATTCAAGATCCTGGAAGTTCTGAAGAACGAAGGCAAAACCATTCTACTGATCACGCACAAACTGCGCGAGATCATGGCGGCGACCGACACGGTGTCGGTTATGCGACGGGGAGAAATGGTGGCGACCCGCGAAACCAAGAACACGTCCATGGAAGAGCTTGCCGAGCTGATGGTCGGGCGCAGCGTCTTGTTGCGTGTCGACAAGAAACCTGCTGAACCCAAGGCGTCCGTTCTTGAGGTGGAAAATCTCACGGTGACAGACAGCCGCGGCGTTGAAGTTGTGAAGGATGTTTCGTTTAAGGTGCATGCCGGCGAAATAGTTGGCATTGCCGGTGTGTCCGGGAACGGGCAGTCAGAACTGCTTGAAACTCTTTCCGGCATTCGACGCGCAACCCGGGGCACGCTGAAAATCAACGGTGAGACGATTGATCTGGCAAACCGGGCACCGGACGCCGCCGATATGCGCGCAAAGAGCATGGGCCATGTTCCAGAAGATCGGCACCGTATGGGGCTGATCAACAGTTTCGCCGAGTATGAGAACTCCATTCTGGGGTATCACCGGGATCCGGCCTATTCGAAAGGCCTTCTGCTGGATCTGCCGGCGATCAAGAAAAATGCGGTCGATGAAATCGAGAAATACGATATCCGACCGCCCAACCCGATGCTCAAAACTGCGAACTTCTCAGGTGGCAACCAGCAGAAGGTAGTGTTGGCTCGGGAAATCGAACGGGATCCGGACATCCTGTTGGTCGGCCAGCCGACCCGCGGCGTGGATATCGGTGCAATCGAATTCATTCACAAGCGGCTCATTGAATTGCGGGATGCGGGTAAGGGCATCCTTTTGGTTTCCGTTGAACTAGATGAAATCCGTGGCATGTCCGATCGTGTGCTTGTGATGTTCGACGGTAAGATCGTGGGCGAACGCGGCGCAAATGCGGAAGAAAGCGATCTTGGCCTGCTGATGGCTGGGGTTGAGGACAAAAAGATCGCCGTTGAAGGAGACGTCCAATGAGTGGCGGCCAGCTACCCCGGTGGGTCGATTACGGCCTGATCCCGTTCCTGAATCTTGCGGCCGCATTTCTGGTCTCCGGTCTTGTGGTGATCTTGATCGGTGAAAACCCCATCGATGCTGTCAAAGTCCTGATCTGGGGCTCTCTCGGTTACACGGAAGGCTTCGGATACACACTCTTTTATGCGACCAACTTCATCTTCACCGGGCTCGCGGTGGCGGTCGCGTTTCACGCAGGCCTCTTCAACATTGGCGGTGAAGGGCAGGCGTACCTGGGCGGTCTAGGCGTGGCCTTTGCATGTCTGGCGTTGGACCATTACGTGCCGTGGTACGTGACATTGCCGTTCGCGATCATCGGGTCCGCCTTGATGGGTGCGGCATGGGCCTTGATCCCGGCCTGGCTTCAGGCAACGCGCGGGAGCCACGTGGTTATTACCACCATCATGTTCAACTTCATTGCCGCCTCCCTGATGGTTTATCTGCTCAATGGATTTTTGAAAAAGCCGGGCTCCATGCAGAACGAGACCCGGACCTTTGAAGATGGCGGCCGCTTGCCGTTCCTGAACGACATCTTCCCGTCCTTTGGCTTCGGTTTCGCGCCGGTCAATCTGGCGCTGTTTGTTGCTTTGGCAGCCTGTGTCTTGGTTTGGTTGTTGATCTGGCGGACTAAGCTGGGATTTGAAATCCGCTCCTTTGGCGCCAACGCGACAGCGGCAGTTTATGCAGGTATTTCGCCTGTCCGCATCACAGTTGTGACCATGCTGATTTCCGGCGGTCTTGCTGGCATGATGGCGATCAACGAGATCATGGGATCCCAGCATCGCTTGTTGATCGATTTCGTGACCGGATACGGTTTTGTTGGGATCGCTGTTGCGCTGATGGGCCGGGCGCACCCGGTCGGTATCCTGCTGGCGTCAATCCTGTTCGGGATGCTGTACCAGGGCGGTGCGGAGCTCTCGTTTGAGATGCCAAACATCACGCGAGATATGATCATCGTGATCCAGGGTTTGGTCATCCTGTTTGCCGGTGCGCTTGAGCATATGTTCCGGCCTGCCATTGCCCAGTTCTTTACGCCCGCCCGGGCCAAAACGGCGCAGGAGGCTTGATCATGTTTGAGACGTTGATCCTGACACTTGATTCCACGGTCCGCCTGTCAACGCCGCTCCTGCTTGCCTGTCTGGCAGGGCTTTATTCCGAACGTTCGGGGATCGTCGACATTGGCCTGGAAGGCAAAATGCTTGGCGCGGCCTTCGGCGCCGGTGCGGTCGCCTATATCACCGGCAACGCCTGGATTGGGCTGATGGCGGGCATTGCCGTATCGATTGGCCTGGCGCTCATCCACGGATTTGCGTCCATCACCAACCGGGGCAACCAGATTGTCTCCGGCGTTGCCATCAACTTCCTGGCGGCCGGTTTGACGGCCCTGCTCGGACAAACCTGGTTCAGCCAGGGAGGGCGGACGCCGTCGCTTCAAGGGGATGGCCGCTTCCGCGACATCGTCTTGCCGGGCGCTGAGCAAGTGCGCGATGTGCCGATTATCGGCCCGATCTATGCCGAGCTTTTGTCCGGTCATAACATCCTGGTCTATGCCGCCTTTGTTGCCGTGCCTGTGACATGGTGGGTGCTGTTCCGCACGCGTTTCGGTTTGCGACTTCGTGCGGTGGGTGAAAATCCGGCCGCCGTGGACACGGCCGGTATTTCGGTGACCTGGCTTCGCTACCGGGCCGTGATTGCGTGCGGCATTCTCTGCGGGCTTGCGGGCAGTTATCTTTCGATCGCTCAGTCTGCCGGTTTCATCAAGGATATGACCGCCGGTAAGGGCTTTATTGCGCTTGCAGCGCTGATCTTCGCCAAGTGGCGGCCGGCGAGCGCGATGTTCGCTTGCCTGCTCTTTGGGTTCCTCGATGCAACGGCGATCCGCATGCAAGGACAAGAGGTTCCGGGCATTGGCGAGATCCCGGTCCAGTTCTTCCAGGCGCTACCATACATCCTGACGGTGATCTTGCTTGCGGGCTTCATCGGGAAAGCGATCCCGCCGAAAGCTGCTGGTATTCCGTATCTGAAGGAGCGGTCATGAGCGATCTGGACAAGCTGTTCGAAGCCGCCAAGGCGGTGCGCGAAAAGGCATATGCTCCTTATTCCAACTTTCTGGTCGGGGCAGCATTCCGCACTCCGGATGGGACGATTTTCACCGGCTGCAATGTGGAGAATGCATCCTATCCTGTCAGCGTATGCGCTGAAGGTGGGGCAGCCAGCGCCATGATCGCCGCCGGTTACCGGGAAATCGAAGAAGCGGTCGTGATTGGCGATGCGGCCCTTTGCACTCCATGCGGCATGTGCCGTCAGCGGTTTGCGGAGTTCGGAACTGAAAATCTTGTGGTCCATGTTGCGGACCTCAATGGCATTCGCCGCAGCTTCACACTTGATGAATTGCTGCCGGCGGCATTTGAACTAGAAGACAAGAAGGACTGACCCACCATGAGTGGTTATGGCCGTGAGTGCGCGGATATTGTGCGCGCCGCCCGCGAGGGCTCCTACAAAATTGGTATGATTCTGGGATCTGGGCTCGGAACCCTGGCCGAAGAGGTCGAGGATGCAGTCCGCATTCCGTATGCCCATCTGACCGAGTTTCCGGTGTCCACGGTAACATCGCATTCCAGCGAGCTGGTTGCCGGCACACTTGCCGGGGTTCCGGTGGTCATCTTGTCTGGCCGCGCGCACTATTACGAAGGTGGCGATCCGACCGTCATGCGGACACCAGTTGAAACCTTGAAGGAGCTCGGCTGCGACATCCTGCTTGCGACCAATGCAGCCGGATCCTTGCGCGAAGATGTCGCTCCCGGCAGTCCGATGGTCATTTCGGATCATATCAATTGGTCGGGCAAAAACCCGTTGATCGGCGAAGAAGACGAGAAGCGGTTCCTCGATATGAGCGCGGCTTATGATCAGGATCTCCGGGCGGCAATGAAAAAAGTTGCCGAGGAAACCGGCGATCCTGTCGCAGAAGGTGTCTACATGTGGTTCTCCGGCCCGTCATTTGAGACGCCTGCCGAAATCCGCATGGCCAAGATGCTGGGCGCAGATGCGGTCGGAATGTCGACCGTCCCGGAAGTCATCATGGCCCGGTTCCTGGGGATGCGCGTCGCAGCGATGTCCATCATCACCAACTATGGTGCTGGCATGCAAACCCATGCCTTGTCGCACGACGAAACCAAGTCCGTTGCGCTTACTGGCATGGAACGGATGAAGCAGCTCGTCCGCGCATTTGTGAAAGAGGTCGGCCAATGACCGATATGATTGAAACCGCCAAACGGGCCCTTGGCCTGGTGGATTTGACCAACCTGAATGACGATTGCACGGCTAAAGATATTACGGCTTTGACAAATCGCACGGTAACTCCGCATGGCGCCGTCGCTGCCGTATGCGTGTGGCCCCGTTTCGTAGCGCAGGCTGTCAAGGAACTCGCCGGCACTGGGGTCAAAGTTGCGACAGTCGTTAACTTCCCGGCTGGCGGTGAAGACACGCAAGCCGTGGTGGCTGAAACGCGCCAGGCGATTGCCGATGGTGCGGATGAGATTGATCTCGTCATGCCTTACCGGACCTTTGTTGAGGGCCGTAAAGGGTTCGCAGAAGAGCAGATCATTCAGGTCAAGGCCGCGATCCCAGAACCCGCCATCCTGAAGGTTATTCTCGAGACAGGCGAGATCAAGGATCCGCTGCTAATCCATGCCGCTTCCAATGTCGCGATTGCAGCGGGTGCGGACTTCATCAAGACCTCGACCGGTAAGGTTGCTGTCAACGCCACTTTGGAAGCTGCCGAAATCATGCTGACAGCCATCGAAGAAGCGCGGCGGGACAACGCTGAGCGTGTCATCGGCTTCAAACCCGCCGGTGGGATCAAAACCACCGCGGATGCGGCTGCCTACCTCGCGCTTGCAGACAAGATCATGGGACACAACTGGGTGTCCGCTTCAACCTTCCGTTTTGGCGCGAGTGGGTTGCTCGACGCCCTCACGGCAACGATAGACGGCAAGGACGCCGCAGTGGGCGAAGGATACTAAGAATGCTGCCACAAGAGCTCATCCGGAAAAAACGGGACGGCGGTGCGCTGTCCTCTGAAGAGATAGCGTTCTTCGTAAAAGGGCTTGCCGACGGTTCTGTCACCGAAGGTCAAGTTTCCGCCCTTGCCATGGCGGTCTTTTTCAAGGGTCTCACCATTGATGAGCGTGTCGCTCTGACGCTGGCGATGCGCGACAGCGGCGATGTTTTGGACTGGTCCGACATTGAAGCTCCGGTCCTTGATAAACACTCCACTGGGGGGGTGGGTGACAACGTTTCGCTGATGCTGGCTCCGGCACTTGCGGCTTGCGGTGCAGCCGTCCCGATGATCTCCGGCCGTGGCCTCGGTCATACCGGCGGGACGCTCGACAAGTTCGACAGCATTCCGGGCTACAAGACCCAGCCGGACAATGCGCTTTTCAAGAAGGTCGTGAAGGAAGTCGGCTGTGCCGTGATCGGTCAGACTGGCAATCTCGCTCCAGCCGACAAACGTTTTTATGGCATCCGGGATGTGACCGCGACGGTCGAAAGCATTGACCTGATCACCGCGTCCATTTTGTCCAAGAAACTGGCAGCGGGTCTTCAAGGGCTTGTGCTCGATGTGAAGTGGGGCAGCGGCGCGTTTATGGCAACGCTGGACGAAGCGCGCGCGCTCGCCGAAAGCCTTGTCTTGGTCGCCAACGGCGCTGGCCTCAAAACCACCGCTCTGCTCACCGATATGAATGAGCCGTTGGCCTCTGCTGCGGGCAATGCAATCGAGATGCAGAACGCTGTCGATTTCCTGAAAGGGACTGCTATCGACAACCGGCTTTGGGACGTCACCGTCGCGCAAGGCGGTGAGCTACTCGCAAGCGGCGGCCTCGCACCTGATGCCGAGGCTGGGTGTGATATGATGCGGACAGCTTTTGAGAGTGGCAAGGCGGCAGAGAAGTTCGCCGAGATGGTGAGCGCGCTTGGTGGGCCTGCCGACTTCATGGAGAGGCCGGAACTCTATCTTGCGAAAGCCAATTTCGAGGCACCGGTCTATCCGTTTGAGGACGGCGTCGTCACGGAAATCGACGCACGTGGTGTCGGTGTTGCGGTTGTTGCGCTTGGCGGCGGACGTAAAGCGGCTGCCGATGTGATCGACCCATCCGTTGGTTTCACAAACCTTGCAGGCGTGGGGAATTCGGTTGACGCAGACAGTCCACTTGCGATCGTGCATGCCCGCAATGAAGAAGAAGCAGAAGCGGCTGCGATCGCATTGCGTGCAGCCTACACCGTCGGTTCAGCAAAGGACGTCATGGATCGTCCGAGTGTTGTAGAGCGCATCGCGCCGTAACCGCGGCTGGGGCCGGGAGCAAAACTCGGCCCTCTCCGGCAGAACCTGTCGGCAACAATAATGAGGAGATGCTCATGCCCCGTGCGATCTTGTGCGTACTGGACAGTTTCGGGATTGGCGGCGCGGCGGATGCGGACGCCTTTGGCGATGTGGGATCGGATACCCTTGGCCACATTGCGCAGCATTGCGCAGCGGGGAAGGGCGACAAGGACGGCCTTCGCTCTGGTCCATTGTCGGTCCCGAATATGGACAGGCTCGGGCTTGGTGCGGCCGGTCGTCTGTCGACCGGTGAAGAGGTCCCGGGTCTGACCTATTCTGGAGATCCGGAAGGGCTTTGGGGCTATGCGGCCGAGGTCTCGAACGGTAAGGACACCCCGTCCGGGCATTGGGAAATCGCGGGCGTGCCGGTCCGGTTCGACTGGGGCTACTTCCCGGAAACAATCCCGACTTTTCCGAAAGAGCTGATTTCCAAGATCAGCGAAAAAGCCGGATTGAATGGAATTCTGGGCGACAAACATGCTTCCGGGACCGAAATCATTGCAGAACTCGGTGAGGAGCATATCAAGACCGGGAAGCCGATTTTCTACACCTCGGCAGACTCGGTTATTCAGATCGCCGCCCACGAAGAGCATTACGGTCTGGAGAAGCTCTATGACCTTTGCGAAATCACGCGCGAATTCGCGGACCCGTACAACATCGGCCGCGTGATTGCGCGACCCTTTCTCGGCGACAGCGCTGATACCTTTGAGCGCACGGCCAACCGCCGCGATTATTCCGTTTTGCCGCCTGAGCCGACGTTGCTTGATCGGCTGACTGCTCATGGTCGGACGGTCTATGGCATTGGAAAAATCTCCGACATCTTTGCGCATCAGGGTGTTGCCAAGGTTCTTAAGGGGGCTGGCAATGATCAGCTTTTTGACAAGACCCTTGAAGCCATGGATCTGGCGCAAGATGGCGACATGATCTTCGCCAATTTCATCGACTTCGACTCCCTTTATGGGCATCGCCGCGATGTTCCGGGATATGCAGCGGCACTGGAGCACTTTGACGGACGTCTTCCGGAAATGATTGCCAAAATGCGGGAGGGTGACCTCCTAATCCTGACGGCTGATCACGGATGCGACCCGACCTGGCGCGGGACGGATCATACCCGCGAACATGTTCCTGTGATCGCCACGGGACCGGGCATTGCGGGCAAGGGTATTGGCGGGCGTAAGACCTACGCCGATATTGGGGAGAGCGTTGCGGATCATCTTGGGATCGACCAAGGCCCGCATGGAACCAGTTTCCTGTAAGAGAAGGACAGCGGACGACTGTGGCCCCAAAAGGTAAGGACGAGACCCTCGCGGTCCCAAAGGTCGAACTTCACTGCCACATTGAGGGGGCCGCTCCTCCGCGTCTCGTTCGTCAACTCGCTGATCAGCATGGCGTCGATGTCTCAGAGGTGATCGACGGCAAGGGGCAGTACGTCTGGTCCGATTTTACCTCTTTCCTAAAAGCCTATGACACGGCCAGTTCCGTCTTCAAGACACCGGCTGACTATGCCCTCCTTGCCGAGACTTATTTCCGGATGCTTGCAGCGGAAGGGGCGATCTACGGCGAGATTTTCATTTCGCCCGATCATGCTCAAGCCGCCGGTCTTTCCTACCGGTCCTATGTGGAGGGCCTCGCTGCCGGGATCGAACGGGCAAAAATCGATACGGCCATAGACGGCCGGATGATCGCAATCGGTGTGCGGCACTTCGGGACGGCCTCCGTCGAAAGAGTCGTGAAGGAAGTGATTGGCAATCCACATCCCCTGGTCACCGGATTTGGCCTCGCAGGAGATGAACGCTCCGGACATCCCGCAAACTTTTCCAAAGCGTTCCGTATGGCAGCCGATGCCGGGTTGGGAACGACAGCCCATGCGGGGGAGTTTGGCGGACCGGAAAGCATTACCGCAGCTCTGGAGTTCTTGCGGGTTAAACGTCTTGGCCATGGCGTCCGGGCCATTGAAGATCGGGATCTTGTGAAACGGCTCGTCGACGAAGACGTTGTCTTGGAAGTGTGTCCGGGATCGAACATCGCGCTTGGCGTTTATTCCGTCTTGCGCTTTCACCCGGTGAACATGCTTCGAAAAGAAGGCGTCAAGATCACCTTGAATTCCGATGATCCGCCTTTCTTTGGCACAACGCTGGGCAAAGAGTATTCGTCTGTTGCGGAGACGTTTGGCTGGACAAGAGACGATCAAATGGAGATCAGCCGGACGGCCATCATGGCCGCGTTTTGTGACGACAGCACCCGCAAACGGTTGCTGACCCGGCTCGACAGCGCAAAGATTGGCAGCTAAGTACGCCGACCATGACCACCAAAGCCCAAAACGACAACGGCCTGTTGGAAACCTTCAAGGCCGAACGCGTTCGCTTAGTCGCGAACAACCTTCTGGATCGTGCGCTCGCTGATAAATTGGATCATGTGAGCGTGGACATCAGCAAACTGGATCAAGCCTTGATCCAGGTTCTTGAAATCACCAAGCAGACCTATCCCGATTTCCAGATCCCGCCCTACGGCGTCTGGCGTTTGTTTGAAGCAGGGGGCGTTGATCGGTGGAGCGCACTTGCGTCGGCGCGAAACTTTCAGTCGGCGGATGAGCTTCTTGCAGCGGCATCGGACTTGGCAATTGTCGCGGCCTACATGGATGTGCACACACCTCAGGGCTGGTCCTACGAAGACACGATGGCTGGAACCGAAGTCAAAGGCCGTGAGGCCGCGGCATTGGCGGTCATCAACATGTTCGCCGCAGGATCGTTTTCCGCCGATCCTGTCGATCCTTTCCGGGTTGATGCAGACGCTTTGATCCGTCTTGAAATCGAAGAACTGGCCAACGGACTTCAGCTTAGCGTCGAGCAGGAAGGTGATTTCTTTAAACTCCTCCAACGCCACTTGAAGCGGTTCGGTGAAGCGCTTGCCTTGCGGCCGGATCTTTTCGGCGAAGGTCAATCCACGCGTCCGGGAAACCTCGTTGTAAAGGTTGGTAGCGAAGGATGGGGGTCGGTCGATGCTACCGTTCTGCTCGACCGTTTGCTGCAAAGTTTTGCTCCGCTTTGGGAGGGCGGTGCCGCCGAGGGTGACGTATCGTTCGGAGACACTTTTGCGCATCCTGTGAAGGCCAATCCAGAAGATCAGAACATTGTGCCCTTTCATCTGACCGCCCAGAGAATGGTCTATTCCCTCGTGGAGCCGCTGGCCTGGGCCGGATATGAGGTGGATGAGCTTGATACGCTGACAGGACCGGGCGATGCAGAACACGCCGGATTGTTCGTGAGCACCGGTGTTCTCAGTATGAAATCCGAAACTGACGACGTGTCTGATGATCAGGCATTGGACCGGCAAACGGAACTACGCGCTGTCACGATTGCGTTGACGGACAGACTCGCGGCCATGCTGCGCAAGGAGTTGGATGTTGAGCAAGAGCAATTGCCTTTCTCCTGCATTTTGGAAGGGGGAACCAGCCGGGCTGGAGCCGCGATAATCTCCGAAAAACGGGAATTGCGGGAAAAACTGGAAAAAATCATGAACCCGGGCTCTATTTTTTGGTTGCCGTTCGGGGCATAGGTCCACAACATCAAACAAACGGAAGACCGCCCGCTATCGGATGCGGCCCACACAAAGAGAGGCAGATATGTCCGGAGCAAATGTCATCAGCCATCCGCTGGTCCAGCACAAACTCACCATCATGCGTGACAAGGGAACGTCAACTCAGGGGTTCCGGCGTCTATTGCGCGAGATTTCGACGCTGCTGTGTTACGAAGTGACCCGCGATCTTCCGCTGGTTCGCCAGACCATCGAAACGCCGCTTGCCGAAATGCAGGCACCGTCACTGGCGGGCAAGAAGCTTGTATTTGCATCCGTCCTGCGCGCCGGTAATGGTCTTTTGGAAGGTATGCTTGACCTCGTGCCGTCTGCACGCGTCGCCCACGTCGGCCTTTATCGTGATCCGGAAACTCTTGAGCCGGTCGAATACTATTTCAAGGCTCCGGAAGATCTGAACGAACGTCTCGTGATTGTTGTCGACCCAATGCTGGCGACCGGAAACTCGGCCATCGCAGCTGTCGATAAACTGAAAGAACGCGGCGCAAACAACATCCGGTTCCTGTGCCTGCTGGCATCTCCTGAAGGTGTGGCGAAATTCAACGAGAAACAGCCAGATGTGCCGATCTATACGGCTTCCATTGATGAGAAGCTCAACGAAAAGGGCTACATTGTGCCCGGTCTTGGAGACGCTGGTGACCGGATGTACGGCACCAAATAAATCTGACGGCTTTTTGTCTTTAAACGCGGTGCCAATGGCGCCGCGTTTTTCTTTTGTGTCAGCCGTATTGGACCGATGTTCGGGTGTCTAAATTGAACCCAGAACGCTTTACGGTGCGATAAGGTTGTTGTGATAGCGCTAGGCTTCCGGCAAACGAGGCGGCCCATGTATCGTTTTCTAATCGTCCTGGTTTTGTGCGCAGCAATTGCGCCTATCGTCCCGTTATGGGTTGAACATCAAAACAACCAGACAAGTGAGACTGCAGCTGCAACTTCAAATGCCCCTTTAGAGACCGGTGAACGCCGGCATCGGATATCGGCAAACCGAAGCGGTCAGTTTGTGGCAGACGTTCATCTGAACGGTCAGATGCATGAAATGCTGGTCGATACGGGCGCGTCTGCGACGGTTCTGCCGGTTTCAGTCGCGCGGACTGTGGGTATTTTCCCGGCAAACGACGATTTCAAACTTCGGGTCAGTACCGCCAACGGAACCACCTATGGCGCCCGGGCTATCATCGACCGGCTGCAGATCGGCCGGATCAACTTGAGAAACATTGAGGCATTGGTGTTGCAAGACAGCAGTCTGTCGATCCCGCTACTTGGCATGACGGCCCTCAACAAACTGGACAGGTTTGACATTTCGAACGGCACCCTAGTACTGATCCAGTAGATTTGTCTTTGCTGTCACAATGGCCTCCTATACACCAATTAGATGCCAAAGCTTTTAGAGGACTTCATGTTTCCGAAGCCAAGACCTGCCCTTACACCGAACACCTATGAATATGAAACGTTGCCGCTGGTGAAGCCAACGGGCTTCCGCGAGTACGACGCGCGTTGGCTGTTCGAAAAAGAAATCAACCTGATGGGAATGCAGGCGCTCGGTATGGGCATCGGCACGCTCATTCATGAGCGCGGCGTGCGGCCCGATATCGTCGTTGGGCATGATTTCCGCGGCTACTCCGCATCGATCAAGATGGCTGTGATCAACGGACTTCTGGCAGCGGGCGTAAACGTTCACGACATCGGTTTGGCTTTGTCGCCAATGGCCTATTTCGCGCAGTTTGCACTCGATGTTCCGGCCGTTGCAATGATCACGGCGTCCCACAACGACAATGGCTGGACCGGCGTGAAAATGGGGATCGACCGCCCGCTCACCTTCGGTCCAGACGAGATGGGACGGCTCAAGGAAATCGTTTTGGACGCGGCCTTTGATTTGAAAGGTGGCGGCAACTATCGCTTCGTCGACGGCTTTGCAGATGTTTACTTCAAGGAGCTGACAGACCGCGCAAAATTGAAAAAACCGATCAAGGTAGTTGCAGCTTGTGGCAACGGCACAGCCGGTGCCTTTGCGCCAAAAATCCTCGAAGCGCTCGGCGCGGAGGTCATTCCGCTTGATGCCGAGCTAGACCACACGTTCCCACGCTACAATCCGAACCCGGAAGATATGAAAATGCTTCATGCTCTCCGGGACAAGGTTCTGGAAGTTGGCGCGGATGTCGGTCTCGGTTTTGACGGAGACGGAGACCGTTGCGGCGTTGTTGACAATGAAGGCGAAGAGATTTTCGCCGACAAAGTCGGTGTCATGCTGGCGCGCGATATCTCGGCATTGCATCCAAACAGCCAGTTCGTTGTCGACGTGAAGTCCACTGGTCTGTTCAACACAGATCCCGTGCTTCAGGCCAACGGCGCCAAGACCGACTATTTCAAGACTGGTCACTCCTACATCAAGCGCCGGGTGACCGAGCTGGACGCAATCGTCGGCTTTGAGAAGTCGGGACACTATTTCTTCAACAAGCCCATCGGCCGCGGCTATGATGATGGCCTGGTGTCCGCAATCGCCATTCTCGACATGCTCGATCGCAATCCGGACAAGTCCATGGCAGACCTGCGCAGGGATTTGCCCAAGACCTGGGGCTCTCCGACCATGTCGCCGAAATGCGCCGACGAAGTAAAATACGATGTCGTTGACCGGGTTGTCGCCCGATTCAAGGAAATGCATGGCGCTGGCGAGAAAATTGCCGGGCAATCCATTACCGATCTGATCACAGTCAACGGGATCCGCATTGTCAGCGAAGACGGCACCTGGGGCCTCGTTCGGGCCTCCTCGAACAAGCCGGAGCTTGTCGTCGTGGTCGAAAGTCCGGCTTCGGAAGCGCGGCTGCATGAGATGTTCAAGGCTGTTGACGCTGTGCTACGCGAAAATCCCGAGGTTGGTGAGTACAATCAGACGCTCTAAAGTCTTGACTTGGCTTGAGAAAGGCGGCGAAATCCTCGCCGCCTTTTTTGTTTTCTCCAGGAGTTTTCCTAATGATCCAGGAATTCGGTGTTCTACCGGATGGCACACCCGTTGAGGAGATCACCCTGAAGAAGGGCGAGCTCGAAGCATCGGTACTGACCTTCGGCGCTATCATCCGAGATCTGAAATTTGCAGGTCAATCGGTCGTCTTGGGTTTCGACAATTTGCAGGACTATCTGGATCACTCACCGTATTTCGGCGCAATCGTCGGCCGGTGTGCGAACCGGATTGCAAATGGCAAGTTAGAGATCGACGGGCGTGCGTATCACTTGGATCAGAATGACAACGGCCATCATCTCCATGGAGGCACTCAAGGGTTCTCGCGGCGAAACTGGCAGATTGAGCAAAGCGATAAAGCGAGCGTGTTGCTCAAACTCGTGTCGGAGGACGGCGATATGGGCTATCCGGGACGCGTTGAGGTGCTGGTCCGGTACACCCTGACAGGCGCAGGTGCGGTGCGGGTGAAGATGTCGGCAACGACTGACCAGACCACTCCGGTCAACCTGGTGCAACACAGTTATTTCAATCTCGACGGCAGCGATACGATCCTGGATCACCAACTTGAGATCGCCGCAGAAACTTATGTCCCCGTGAATGATCATCTGATTCCAATTGGGGAGATCCGCAGCGTTGCATGGACACCTTATGATTTTCAGGATGGCCGGCGGCTGCGTAGAAGGTCTGGTGAAGAGTCAGTGATCTATGACCACAATTTCTGCCTGTCAAACGCGCCGAGAGACACCGTCGAGTTTGCTGCAGCACTGGAAGACAAAAGCGGTGACCGACGGATGGAAGTCTGGACGACTGAACCCGGGTTGCAGCTCTACGACGGCGGAAAGATCGATGCGCCTGTGCCTGGGCTTGCCGGGAAAAATTACGGTGGTCATGCAGGCTTGTGCCTGGAAGCACAACGTTGGCCAGATAGCGTCAATCAGAAGACGTTCACGGATGTGTTGCTGAGGCCGGGTGACACCTATAATCAGGTAACGGAATTCCGTTTCTCTTAAGATCGTTTAGAGTATTCTTCGACAAAGTGATTTCACCGGGACGGGGGCCAAATTGTGAAGACGGTTTTTTCAGCGACCCAGCTAGCCCACGCACCGGCGCAGGAGATCTCGGATGGCAGGCTCCAGCCCGCTGTCGAAATTCCGAGCAGGGCGGAAATCGTCTTGTCGACCGTGAAAGAACGGAAGGTGGGCGACGTTATCTCCCCGTTGGAATTTCCGATCCGGCCGCTTCACCGGGTGCACTCTGAGGAATATGTGTCCTTCCTTGAGCGGTTCTGGTCGCTTTGGACAGCCAGTGGCCGGGATGCGGAAGCCTTTCCCTTCGTTTGGCCGATCAGAAGCCTGCGGCAGGACACAAAGGTCGAGCACATCGACGGTCTTCTGGGGCGCTATTCCATGGATGCCGGCACCCCGCTTGGCGAGCATACCTACAAGGCTGCGCGCGCCTCAACAGATACCGCGTTGACAGCTGCCAAACTCGTGCTCGACGGGGAAAAGTCTGTTTTCGCACTTTGCCGCCCCCCGGGACACCACGCCGGGCACGATTTTTTCGGCGGGTATTGTTTCTTCAACAATGCCGCAGTCGCTGCGCAATACCTTCGGGATTACGGGCTCCACCGCGTTGCAATTCTGGATGTCGACTATCACCACGGAAACGGCACACAAGCGCTCTTCTATGACCGTCCGGATGTCCTTTTCCTGTCTCTTCATGCTGATCCGAAAGACGAGTATCCCTATTTCCTCGGTTACGCCGACGAAACGGGCGAGCATGCCGGCACCGGGTTTACCCGCAATTGGCCTCTGCCTCTAGGAACGGATTGGGAGGGGTACACGTCGGCGCTCGACGAAGCGTGCCGCTGGCTCCTGGTTTATAAGCCGGAGGCCATGATCGTTTCTCTTGGGCTGGATTGCTACGAAAATGACCCAATCTCCGGTTTCAAGTTCAAGTCCGATGACTTCGTTCGCTTGGGACAAAGGCTCGCTCGTGTTGGTGTTCCGACAATCTTCATCCTGGAAGGCGGCTATGCCGTCGATGCGCTTGGGACCAATTGTGTGAATGTTCTTGAGGGTTTTTCCGGCTAGCTGTGAAGCTTGAAATTACCGCACGATCAAGTTGTGCGCAGTCAGTTCCCGCTCCAACCCCGCCGCATCTTTGAAATGATGTCCAATCATTCCAAGTTGTCGTGCGGCGTCCACGTTCGGGAGCGAGTCATCAATGAAGAGGCAGCGTTCGGGGGCGAGATCATTGCGATCGATTAGGATCTGGTAGATTCGCACATCCGGCTTAAGCATGCGCTCTTCCGCAGAGACCACGATGTCCAGAAAGCTGGTTTTCAGGAATGGAAACCTGTCTTGCGCTTCGACGAATTTCTCCGAAGAGAAGTTTGTGATCGCATAGAGCGGTGTTTTGTTCGCTTTAAGTTCGGAGAGAAGAACCTCTGTTCCCGGGACCGGGCCAGGAACCATTTCATGCCAACGGTCTGCGTAGGCCCGTATCAACGCCGTCTTTTCGGGAAACTCCCTTGATAAAACCTCTACGGCTTCCGTCCAGGTCCGTCCAAGGTCTTGTTGAACATTCCAGTCAGGAGTGCAGACTGTCGTCAGAAACTCATGCCGTTCGTCATCGTTCGGTATAAGTTTGCGATAGAGATTTTCCGGATTCCATTCGATCAGGACATTTCCTATATCGAAGACGACGTTGGTAATCGTGCTGGCCATGAGAACCTTTTAGGCAATGATTGGTCTGAGAACTGTTCTTCAGTTTCTTCGGACAGCATTAGGGTAGATATGTGACGGACATAAAACGGTTTTTTTTGTTTGTCGGGTTATGCTTGGTACTTGTTGTGCCAACGTCAGCTGTTGCGAATTCAGATCTCCCGGATCGTGTCCGGTTGGGCGCTGTTGTCGCAACAGAACAAACAGCACGAGAGCGTATTGAACCCTTTCGCAGGGCACTCGAAGAGATCACCGACTTACCTGTCGACCTGTTCTTGATGCCGACAATGGCTGATGGCATTGAGGCTCTTGCAGCTGGGCGCATTGACTATATTCGTCTCTCACCCTCCGGGTATGCCGCATCTTTTGAGCTTTGCGAATGTGTAGAGCCATTAGCGACCGCCGGCCCGGATGATTTCCCGGCGCGTTTTTACGCCATCATGATCGCCAAGCGGGATGGTGAAACGGTTACGTTGGAAAGTCTAAAGGATATGCGGCTCGGTGTCGGTGCAAAACATGCGGTCACAGGATACCGGGTGCCGTTGGTCAACCTGGCGGCAGACGGCATAAACGCCCGGGAGTATTTCCAAACGCTTGTTGAAGTCCGGGACCCGGTCGAGGGCGTTCGGGCCGTGTTGGATGGCCGTGTTCACGCAACGCTCGGATGGTCCTCGCTGGCCGGGGAAGCGAAGAACGGCTTCACTGCCGGTACGCTGAACGAATATTACGTTTCGGGCGGGAACCAGTTTGAAGATCTGGACATCGTGTGGCGGTCAGCGCCGATTCCATATTCGGCGCATACTGTCCGCACCGATTTGCCTGATGTCTTGAAGCGGGGCATTAGAGCCGGGCTCATGGATTTGCGGCGGGAAGATCCCGCAGCGTACCTCGCAATCGAACCGGATCTCCCTGGCGGCTTTGAACCGGTTGTTCATTCCGACTACCGGCCGGTGCTGCGCACCTTCGAGAAACCTTATGCGAAGGTCATCCAGACCGACGCCAATTGACAACACCAATAAGCGTGACGATGCCGACCTGAACCGGCCCAGTTGTCCAAAGAGACTGTGATGAGATCAGGCCGATACAGGACTGGCCGTGAGGAGAGCTTTCGTGTGCCGCCGTATCATTTCTTCCTCATTTGTTGGAACAACCAGCACAGCGACTTTGGAACTCTGTGTGGAAATGGGTCCGTTACCGGCATTGTTCAGCGCAGGATCGATATTAAGGCCCAGCCACTCTTGATCGGTGCAGACACGCTCGCGAATGAGCGCGGAGTTTTCGCCTATGCCCCCGGTAAAGACAAGTGTGTCGACACCACTGAGAACAGCCGCCATCGCACCAAGTTCACGACGCACCCGGAAAACATAGTACTCGATCGCTTCTGCAGCTCTGGGGTCAACACTCTGGCTGAGTGCGCGCATATCCTGGCTGATGCCAGACAGACCTTTCAGCCCGGACTTCTTGTAAAGAAGATCAGAAATCTCGTCGGGGCTCATGCCCTTAGTTGTCATGAGATAGAGAATGACACCCGGGTCTAACTGACCGCATCTGGTACCCATCGGCAAGCCATCCAAAGCGGTGAACCCCATCGTCGATCCGATGCTCTGGCCGGCCCGGATGGCGCACATGGATGCACCGTTGCCGAGATGCGCGACAATGACTTTTCCCTTGTATGCATCTGGGGCGTATTGTTTCAGGTATTCGCAGATGTATTCGTAAGACAGCCCATGGAAACCGTATCGGCGAACACCTTCATCATAGAAGGGGCGGGGAAGGGCAAAGGTATCGTTGACCCATGGGTGTTTCCGGTGAAATGCCGTATCGAAACAGGCCACCTGCTCAGCCTCCGGAAAAGCTGCCTGGGCAGCTTCGATGCCAGCAAGATTGTGCGGCTGGTGAAGAGGCGCGAGAGGTTCCAGCACCTTCAACTCTTGCATGACAGCATCTGTTATCCGGACCGGAAGATCGTGTTTGGTCCCGCCGTGGACCACGCGATGCCCGACGGCCGCTACAGATCGTTCTCCAAGCTCTTCATTCAAGATCGGAAGCAGTGCCGCCAGGGCCGCTCCGTGAGAGCTGCCGTCAGTGGTGTCTAAGGACCGGTCAATCTTGCGCCCGGAAAGCAATGCCTCGAGGTTTAGGTGCGGTTCCGCACCAAGCCCTGAAATCTGTCCGGTAACCTGTTCTGCCGGCCCGTCATAGAGCGAAAACTTGATCGAGGATGAACCAGAATTCAGAACCAGAATGACCGGAGCCATGATCAGTCTTCCTCCCGGTCAAAGATACCGGCAGGTGCAGAATTTTCTTTCCAATGGGTAAAAAGAAGCGCAAGCGCACAAGAGGCTAGACGTGCGCGCCCGTCGTCAGCCCTGCTGGTCAACATAACCGGCACCTTGGCGCCGATCACCAGGCCAGCTGCTTCTGCATGGGCGATGAATGTCAATTCCTTGGCGAGCATGTTGCCGGATTCAAGGTTTGGCACAATCAGAACCTCTGCATGGCCAGCAACTAGTGACGTGATCCCTTTGGTCCGGGCAGCCTGCACATCGATTGCATTGTCCATAGCAAGAGGGCCGTCCACGATCCCGCCTTTGATTTGGCCCCGCTCAGCCATTTTCGACAACACCGCCGCATCAAGACTGGATGGAATGGCTGGATTGACCGTCTCAATGGCTGAGAGAATGCCGACACGTGGAGACTGGAGACCCAGTGAAAGGGCCGCATCAATGGCATTTTGCGTGATGTCGACTTTGGTGTTCAGGTCCGGCGAGATGTTGATAGCCGCATCTGATATCAGAACCGGTGTTTTACGCCCTGGAATGTCCATCACAAAAACGTGGCTGATCCGGCGTTTTGTTCGAAGGCCACCATCTTTCTTCACCACGTGATGGAGAAGGTGGTCGGTGTGAAGATGCCCCTTCATGATGGCTTTGACCCTGCCTTCGTGAACCATCTGTACGGCTCGTCCGGCAGCTTCCGACTCGTCCTCTATGTCGACAAATTCGTATCCGTCGAGCGTCTCATTCAACTCGTCTGCGGCTTGGGTGACTCGATCCTTGGTGCCGATCAGGATGGGCTCAATCAATCCCTCCCGGGCGGCCATGAGTGCGCCTTCAAGGGAATTTGGATCATCCGGGGCAACCACGGCGGTTGGCAAGGCGGGAAGAGTTTTTGCTAACTCGATCATCCGGTTGAAATGCCGGTGCCGCTGAACAAGCAGTGCAGGGATATCGCTTGAATCAAACTCGATTGTTTCCGTCGGCGCGATGACCTCGGCTTCCCCCTCAACAAGGCTTTGACCGGTCTCATTCAAGACAGCCATGTCGAACATAATGATGTTGTTCGGCCTTTTTTCTGTGACTGTGACGCGGACTGTCAGTTTGTCACCGACGGCTGCGCGGCCCAAGAACCGGAACGACTGGGCTTTGTACATGGTACCGGGTCCGGGGAGGATGTTTCCAAGCACCGCCGAAGCTAGACCGCCAATCCACATTGCTGGAGCGACAGGTTTGTCGATGTGTCCGTCGCCTGTCCAATCCGTGTCAGGCAAGTGGATCGGGTTCCGATTTCCGGACGCGTGGGCGAACACCAGAAGATCATTGGAGGAGCACTCACGGACGATTTCCGCTGTGTCTCCGACCTTGATTTGATCATAGGTTTTGTTCGTCGCCATCGGCTGGGGTTCTCCTGCTTATCAAACTGCTGCGCCGCAGCAATTAGCAAGACCCTATCAGCGCTTTACAACGTTATAAATACGGCAGACCCACAATACGAACCATGATTTCCCTTTAGCAGTCGGTGCACAGGATCGTGCCAACAAGCCGTGGCCGAAGATAATAAGTGTCACTCAGCGTCAAAGTTGATGATCTGGAAAAATACTGCGTCAACATGCCGGCAAAAGGCGGAGTATAGCCCAATGTGGCCACACCGATCACGATCGAAGTATCCGCAGATACCAGTGTGGCAGGCATTGTAATAGGAGGTTCCTGGCCGGCCACCCAGTCGCTGGGCCTCCATTCGGCTCCCGATTTTCTGCCATGACTCCAATCAACCTGCGGCGTTCCGTTCGACTGGAAAGTGACACTTGCAGTTACAAAGGTAAGATTGGTCGACGGGTATGGCTTCAGGATTGTTTCGCCAAGAGCCATATACGAGTTGAGTTCGGCTTTGGTCACTGTTTGCGCTTGCGCAACCAAATCCGTGACTGCGTTTGCCATCCGGCTGATCTTGCGGTCTTGGTCCAGTGCGTCGGTGATTTCCACCATGCCAATCATCAACACAAGAAGAAATGGCAGGATCATTGCAAACTCGATGGCCGCAACGCCGCGCTGGTCTCTCTTGAGGCTGCAAAGCGTTACCATCCAGCGGAGCTTAGAGTTCGTGCGGTACCAGCGCAGCTTAGGACCACGGCTCATTTCGAAAGACCATTGTTGATGATAGATGACGTTCACCACCGTGATCCAGCGTGGAGAGGTTCAAGAGTGAAGTGAACATTGGCCATTTGTAGATCACATTTACGGCGACAATTTCGCTCTTCTTCGATTGAGTGTAGGCGTTGTCATCTTTCAAATTGCCGTCTTGATCGTAAAGGTTGTCTATGGAACCCACATTCACAAAGTCATTGGCAACGCTCACGTTGACGCGGATTCTTTCTGCTTTACACAAAAACGACGGCATGGATGCACAGATTTGATTTGCGAAGTCTGCTGTCGAAAAATTGGCGCTGGATGCCTGACCGGTTCTGATCATGCGAGAGGCTTCAATGACTGCGTTGTCAACCATACGGTTCACAAGAAACGCCAGTCCCAATTCCAAGATTGCAAACACCACGGTGAAAAACGGTAAAGCAACAATAGCGAACTCAATTGCAGTCACACCTTCTTCGTCACGAACCATCGAACGAAGCCGAGCATGCAGCCAAAGGCCGCATATACCCTTTGCTTTGCCATGTGAATGTCTTGCTGCCATTACCCTTTTCTCACCGGTCTTATCAGTTGCCTGCTGCCTTTTCCGCTAGTTCATTTCTGGATGTAGCTTGGGACGCTGCGTTTTGAAACGCTTCTGTTTCATCCCCCAATCGTAATGTCGGTTCGCAAACAGGGCTGCAGGAGAAAGTAGCGCGTGCTGCATTCCGGTAAACAGAGACCACACCTTGATCAGAGGCCTGTACTTGAATGACTTCATCTACGATGGGTTTGTTGTTTTGATCCAGTATGACCAGATTGGTAGTACCGTAGCTTTTGCCAGTTATCACCACAGTGTTTTGGTCGACCATAGCAACATCCGCAATGAACGGGTTGCCGACGATGACAGCAGCAGCGCCATCTTCGACCTGAAAAATTTTTGCCCGGTCAACGGTCACCAAAACAGGTTCCTCATTTGCCAGTGCAGCCCCGGGTGCCGCGCACACAAAAACCGTGGCGATAATTCTGGTAAGTCGGTTCCACATCTCATTTATCCTTACAGGCCCTTGTCGCGCAGTATTTTATTTAGATTATTGTGAATGTTCTGCTAACGGGGTTGATAAATAAGTATGAAAAACAAGACACCCGATTTGTCTCGAATACTGCTTCGATGGTTTCTAAGGGAGTGTTGGTATTTGCGGTGCGAAATAGTGAAGCAAGATATTTTTTGTAAATAGAGGAAGGTAATTTTCATCTTGATTGAAGGAGAAATATTTTTTTACTAGATATCTAAATTATGTCGAATTGTCTAACAAAAGCATACATTCATCGTTAACTATAGGTACTTTTAGCGGTTTTTTTCAAGTTCGCTTGGTAAATTTAACTCATTGGAAATGTCTCTGCCATAACGTGACGTTACACCGAGCGGACAGAAAAAGATCTGCCGGATTGAAGCTGTCAACAAAGTGGTACTTGGAGCAGACTATGAAGAAACTCATCACCCGTTTCGCAAAAGACGAATCTGGCGCGACCGCAATTGAATATGGCCTTATCGCTGGTTTGATTTCCGTGGCAATTATTGCCATCCTTGGCACAATGAGCGGTAGCCTGACAAGCATCTTTAACACTATTAGTAACGCATTGTCCTCTGGTGCTAACACGGCTGGCTAACGGCGGTTACCGGCGTTTTAGTGAAAAAGATATGCGGGCGGATTTCCGCCCGTTTTTTTCTGGTTATTAATCATATCGCCGTATCGTGCTCCGGCATTTTGTCTCATCCGGTGGAGCCGATATGATTGAAGCAGCAGTTCTTGTTTTTTTTCCCATGCTTGTGGCTTTCGCTGGCGCGTCGGACTTGTTCACGATGAAGATCGCGAATCGGGTGTCCATCCTGCTGATAATCGGGTTCGTTTTTTTGGCAACCGCGCAGGGTATGGCTCTGACAGGATGGGCAATGCACGGGCTTGGATTCGTCGTGGTATTCTTACCGTGCTTTGCATTTTTCGCAGCCGGCTGGATGGGCGGCGGAGACGTCAAGCTGATTAGTGCAGTCGGCCTTTGGTTTGGTTTTTCGCCGGTCCTCGCAGAATTTTTGTTCCTAGTTGCCCTTCTAGGTTGCATTCTTACAATCGGACTGTTGTGGTTCCGCAGCTCCTTGGTGGTTTTGCCCAGATCGCTCAACGGCCAGGAATGGTTGCTGCGCCTGCACGATAACAAAAATGGCATACCCTATGGTCTCGCAATATCTGCGGCGGCACTTGTCCTTTATCCTATGTCCGATTGGTTCAAACTGATCGGAAACTGATTTTTCAGCGATAACTTTTGTATCAGACGGACAATGCTGAACGGCTATTCCAATACCTGCTCCAGGCAAAGTGGCTCGCAAACTGCAAAAATTATTCAATTATTAAGTAACCTTAACGAATATTTACCAAAAATATCTACATCCAATTAACCATGTTTTGACCAATTCAGATCAACTTGGGTCTTAACGGTGCAAATGCGCCTCGGAATCTTGGTGGTTGGTCATGAAATTCGCACGTCTCTTAGTCTTGGCTATAGCTGTTGCTGCCGGAATATTGGCATTCCGGATGGTGATGATGTCTGGCGGGTCTTCCGATCAAGTTGTGACCGCCCCTGCACCGGTGGAACAGGCCAAAAAACAGGTATTGACGGCGGCAAATGATATTTTGCTCGGAGCCAAGCTTACCGCTGAGGATATGACCTGGACTGATTGGCCAGAAGAAGCCGTACCGATCGGGGCTGTAACCGAGCAAGACAACCCATCTGCCAATGAAGAGCTAATGGGTCAGATTGCCAAAACACCGATTTTCAAAGGTGAGCCGATTCGGCCCGAACGCCTGATCAGCACTGATAAGGGTTTCATGTCGGCGATTTTGCCGAAAGGCAAACGCGCCATCGCGGTTTCTGTAGAAGCAGAAACGACGGCGGGTGGTTTCATTCTACCAGGCGACAAAGTTGACCTGATTTTGACCCGGCGATCAGACAACGGCGCTATCAGCGAAACCATCCTTGAAAATATCCGTGTGCTGGCAATTGACACAACAACGGCCGGTGAACAGGAACAGAAAAATCTGGCGCCCCAGCGTACTGCCACTTTGGAGTTGACACTTGGGCAGTCTGAAATCGTCGCGCAGTCTCAACAGCTGGGAACGATCGCACTTGCGCTGCGAAGTGCTCAGGACTCGGCCGATGATGCTGAGCCAACCGAGACCCGGCGCGGCGTCAATCTCGTCAAATACGGCATCACAAGCCAGGCAGGCGTGAAATGAAAAAGACTATATTCAACAATAGTATTGGCCAAAACAGCAGCCGTCTGTTCGGGATAAGGCTCTGGGCAGCCGCTGCTGCAATTACCCTTGGTGCTTTATTTGCACCTGCGTCATGGTCCCAGGAGGCTTTTCCGAGCCAGATCCATGTTGCAGCTGGAGAACGGGCAACCGACAGAATTCTGAATGTCGGTATCGGTCGTTCGGTCGTTATCAATTTGGCAGAAGATGCCGCTGATGTTTTGGTGTCCAATCCGCAAATTGCAGATGCAGTACTGAGGACACCGCGCCGGATTTTCGTATTGGGCAATACTGCCGGGCAGTCCCGACTTGTGCTGTTCGGGCGGAGCGGGCGGGAGCTTGCGAGCTTTGACATCCGTGTTGAGAAGGACACGTCTGACATCACGCGGATCATCCGGCGGCTGATCCCCAGTACGAACATTTTGGCTGAATCTGTCAACGGTAAGATCATTTTAAGCGGCACTGCAAAAAGCACTCTGGAGGCGCAACAGGCCGCCGACATAGCTGCAAAATTTCAAGGTGATGAGACTGGTTCGTCCATCGTGAACTTGATTGCTGTTTCCGGTTCGGATCAGGTCCATTTGAAGGTAACGGTTGCCGAGGTTGAGCGATCGATCGTCAAGCAGCTGGGTGTGAGTTTCCAGGCGAATCTCGCTTCCGGCAACTTCTTTCCCTTTGGCAGCAACGTGCCAGGTTTCAATGTGAATCCCTCGATCGTCAATCAGGCAACTGCTGGCGTTACATTTTCATCGGGTGCGTCCTCGTTGACCGCTCAGATTGAAGCCCTTCAGCGGGACGGTGTGATCCGCACATTGGCGGAGCCGACACTGACGGCGATCTCCGGTGAAAACGCGAGTTTTCTGGCTGGCGGCGAGTTTCCGATCCCGGTTGCGCAAGAAGATAACCGGGTGTCTGTGGAATTCAAAAAATTCGGCGTCGGTCTCGATTTTACTCCGGTTGTGCTGACCGGCGGCCGGATAAGTCTGCGCGTGAAGACGGAAGTCAGTGAGTTGTCCAATGAAGGTGCCGTATCTGCCGGTGGTATCACTATCTCCGCATTGAAAGTTCGCAGAGCGGAATCAACCATGGAGCTGCCGTCTGGAGGAACCTTGGTAATGGCTGGTTTGTTGAAGGAGTCATATCAACAGGCCGTTGAAGGTGTTCCCGGATTGATGCAAATCCCGGTTCTTGGAACGCTGTTCAAGAGCCGAGACTTCTTGAAGCAACAGACCGAGCTGGCGGTTTTTGTGACGCCATATGTTGTGAAGCCAGTCGCGGCACAAAAAATGGTCCGGCCGGACAAAAATCTTTTTGCACCCTCCGATGCCGAGGCAATTTTCCTGAACCGGTTGAACAAGATCTTTAATCCGGCAGGTGAGCAGACCCAAGGCACATACCATGGCCAAGTTGGTTTCATCTACAAATGAGGACGGTCGGATGACTATGACAAGAAATCCCCGGTTCAAGCTGACTGTTTCAACGGGCACGATCATCTTGGCTGCAGTAATACTTTCCGGATGCCAGACAGAACCCAAGTCAAACGCAGAATTGCTTGCGACCCATGATTACCGTTATCAGCATCCAATTGTGATTTCGGAGGCACCCGAAGTCCTTGATTTGCCGATTGGAAAAAATACGCGGAATTTACGGAGCCCCGTGACAGACGTCATCACCTCGTTTGCAATGGAATCGCGGCGGAGCGGAAGCGGTAATGTGGAAATCCTCGTGCCGACCGGATCGGCCAATGAGAGTGCTGTTCATGCGGTCGTGCGTGATATCCGGGGAGCGTTGAGCCGCGGCGGCGTCAGTGGAAAGCATATTGCGACCCGCACCTACCGCTCTTCTGATCCGTCCGCCGACGCCCCTATCCGGTTGTCCTATGCGCGGATGAAGGCAACGACCGGGGAGTGCGGGGCTTGGCCGAAAAACATCGGTGGCGGTGTCGGTGAGAATACGAGCTACCAAAACTACGGCTGCGCAACACAGGCCAATTTGGCGGCAATGGTTGAGAACCCGTCTGATCTGATTGCGCCACGTGCAACAACACCGTCGGACCAGAACCGGCGTGCAGTTGTAATCGAAAAATACAGATTGGGTGAAACAACTGCCGGCGCCTTCACGGAAGGCGTTGGCGCGGAAGTTTCGGAGTAACGGCATGATGACGACGGGTTCTGAAGCGATGCGGATGTCTGGAGATGCGGAAGCGTATATGGATCAGGAGAAGCATGGGTCCGCCGCTTCTGCTGACACATCAGATATTGCGATGATACCACGGATAACCATCCATGCTTTCTGCCTGGAAGATCGCACGATGCATGTTGTCGAAGCTGCGACTGAAGACAGGCGGATGCTGAAAGCACATTTGAAGGCAGAAATGGGGGGGATACCAGCTGCCATCGATATGTTTGAACAGGCACCCACACCGAACTTGATCATCGTCGAAACATCTGGAGCCCGTGAGGATCTGCTCCAAAGTCTCGACCGGCTTGCCGAGTATTGTGATGCTGGAACAAAGGTCATTGTGATCGGAGACGTCAATGACGTTACTCTTTACAGAGAACTCATTTCCCGCGGTGTCAGTGAATACCTCATTACGCCGGTGTCCATTTTTCAGCTCATCGGCTCCATCAGCACTCTTTACAATGATCCGGAAGCGGAGCCTCTGGGCAGAACAATTGCATTTTATGGTGTGAAAGGCGGCTGCGGTTCTTCCACGATCGCTCACAACGGCGCATGGTGTCTTGCCCGGAAGTTTGACAGCGAAGTCGTGATTGCTGATCTGGATCTGCCATTTGGAACGGCCGGTCTCGATTACAACCAAGACCCATTACAGGGTGTTTTCGAAGCGATTTCCGCGCCAGAGCGGTTGGATGAAACCTATCTCGATCGCATTTTGTCCAAATGCAGCGACCATCTAAGCTTGCTTGCTGCGCCTGCCACGTTGGAGCGGACATATGATCATAGCGAGAAAACGTTTGAGCTTTTGATAGACACGATGCGCTTAGGAACGCCCCATGTCGTGCTGGATGTGCCGCATGCGTGGAACTCCTGGGTCAAAAACACGCTGCTGAACGCCGACGAGATTGTTTTGGTTGCTGAGCCGGACTTGGCGAATTTGCGGAACGCCAAAAACACAGTCGATCTCCTTAAGCAGATAAGACCGAATGACAAGGTTCCGCATTTGGTGATGAATAAGGTGAACGTCCCAAAACGCCCCGAAATCAAACCGGATGAGTTTGCAAACGCTTTGGGGCTCCATGTGGACGCTGCCATACCCTTTGACCCGCATTTGTTTGGAACATCTGCCAACAACGGTCAAATGATCGGTGAGCTTGATGGCAAGCATGCGATTGCCCGGATGTTTGAGGATTTGGCCCAGTCGATTTCCGGCAAAGCCCAACCGGCGAAGACGTCCAAGTCTCCTTTGGGGGATTTGTTCTCCAAACTGAAACGAAAAGCTGGCTAAAGGCCACGGCAACGGAGCAGCAGGTTCACTATGTTTGGCAGACGCGGCAGTTCATCTTCTGGAGCGCCCGAAATTCGGCCCGGAAATGTCCCGGAAGTAGCTGAAGCACCGGCCCAGGCGCCGACGGCGCCTGCGTCACAACCGCCTGTGCAATCAGCGGCGCCGCAACCTGGACCGTCGCGTGCGCCCGCAAGCCCAACTGTTGCGGTCAGCGTGCAAACCGAGACGGCCTCGGCAGCTCCAACTAGAAAGAAGACAGGCGAGTATTACGAAACAAAGGCGCAAATCTTTAACGCGCTGGTTGAAGCTATCGACTTGTCCCAGCTCGCGCGGCTGGATGCGGAAGATGCCAGGGACGAAATCCGGGATGTTGTGAATGATATCATCGCGTTGAAAAACGTTGTGATGTCTATTTCCGAGCAAGAAGATTTGCTTGAGGATATTTGCAACGATGTTCTGGGGTATGGTCCTCTGGAGCCACTGCTGGCGCGTGACGACATCGCTGATATCATGGTGAATGGTGCGCACACTGTTTACATTGAAACTGAAGGCAAGGTTGAACCGACCAGCATAGCCTTTCGTGACAATGCGCAGTTGATGAACATATGTCAGCGTATTGTTAGCCAGGTCGGTCGCCGGGTCGATGATGCCAGTCCAATTTGTGACGCGCGTCTTCCCGATGGATCCCGTGTCAACGTTATTGCGCCGCCATTGGCAATCGACGGCCCCGCATTGACCATACGTAAGTTTAAACGGGACAAGCTCACTCTTGATCAACTGGTGAAGTTCAATTCGATCACACCGGAAGGCGCGACGATCCTCCAGGTCATTGGCCGTTCCCGGTGTAACGTGCTGATCTCCGGCGGTACGGGCTCAGGTAAAACGACGCTCTTGAATTGTTTGACGGCCTATATCGAAAACACGGAGCGTATCATTACCTGCGAGGACTCCGCAGAACTTCAGCTGCAACAGCCCCATGTTGTACGCCTTGAAACCAGACCGCCCAACCTTGAGGGGGAGGGCGAAATTACGATGCGCGACCTCGTCAAAAACTGCCTGCGTATGCGCCCAGAGCGGATCATCGTAGGTGAGGTTCGTGGCCCGGAAGCATTCGATCTGCTGCAAGCGATGAACACGGGTCACGATGGTTCCATGGGCACTTTACACGCCAACTCGCCGCGCGAAGCATTGTCCCGCTTGGAATCGATGATCACCATGGGCGGCTTTTCATTGCCGTCCCGAACTCTGCGCGAAATGATCGTGTCATCGATTGATGTCGTGGTTCAGGCAGCACGCTTGCGAGACGGTTCCCGCCGCATCACGCATGTGACTGAGGTGATGGGCATGGAAGGGGACATCATCACGACCCAGGACATCTTCCTCTATGACATCGTTGGGGAAGATCCGAATGGCAAGATTATCGGACGTCATCGGTCAACCGGCATCGGACGTCCCAAGTTCTGGGATCGAGCACGGTATTTCGGTGATGAGTCCCGACTGGCGGAAGCGCTTGATGCGTCTGAAATGCCTGAGTACATCGCGGAATAGGAAAAAACATGCCCGTTTTCGAGCAATTCATGACACCTGTCGTCACTGGGGCCGCGGTTGCGCTACTCGTCATGTTTAGTGTTGGCGGCCTCATCTATGGCCTTTTTCTTCCATCTTTATCCGGGACAAAACGCCGTGACGAAAGGGTGAGCGCGGTTTCAGCTCGCCCTCAATCTGAAACGCAACGCAAAACCATTCGGGATACCAACCGAAGAAAAAAATCTATCCAAGATCAGCTTAAGGATTTCGAAGACCGTCAAAAAGCTAAGCATGACAAACAGAAAAACATCCCACTTAAAGTAAAAATGGAACAGGCTGGGCTCAACTGGGAAACACGGCACCTGGTTCTGTTTAGTATTGTATGTGCGATCGTGTTTTTTTTGGTCTCTCTGATCGCAACCGGCAACATGCTTATCGCGGCGGCTTTTACTTTCGTAGGTGGCGTTGGTTTTCCGCGTTGGTACATCGGAAACAAGCGGCAACGCCGTTTCAATGCGTTTTTGAATGAATTGCCCAATGGGATCGATATCATCGTCCGCGGTGTCAAGGCAGGTCTTCCACTAAGCGATTGCGTCAAGGTTGTTGCGAGGGAAGCACGAGAGCCAGTTGCGACTGAATTCCGAAAGGTCACAGAAACTCAGGTTATGGGTGTTTCGCTCGCTGAAGCGCTCGCAAGAATGCCAGATAGGGTTCCTCTACCAGAGACAAACTTTCTTGCAATTGTCGTAAGCATTCAGCAAAAAGCCGGCGGTGGCCTTGCTGAAGCTTTGGGAAATCTTTCCAGAGTGCTGCGTGAACGGAAGTCAATGAAGGCCAAAATCAAAGCCTTGAGTTCTGAAGCAAAATCTTCAGCGGCAATTATCGGATCGCTGCCTTTCGTTGTGGGTGGAATTCTATCACTCATCGCCCCCGATTACATGATGATACTTTTCACTGCGACAACCGGAAAGATTATCATTGCTGGTTGTTTGTTTTGGATGTTCTGCGGGATAATGGTCATGAGATCCATGATCAACTTTGACTTCTAGGGCACATCATGGACATTGAAACAATCGCATCTCCACAGTTTCTCGCAGCGCTTTTGGCGATGATCGCTGTCACGGGCACGATTTTTTCTCTCGTGATGCCGCTGCTGTCGCGAGACACATTGAAATCACGCATGAAAAACGTCGCCTTGGAACGCGATGCGCTCCGTGCAAAAGAGCGCGCACGCTTGCAGACAACTCAGGGAGACAACCGGTTATCCTTGCGGAATCAGCCAAAAGAGAAGATGAAAAATTTCGTCGACCGGCTGAA
Source organism: Roseibium sp. (assembly GCF_965276855.1). Lineage (GTDB taxonomy): Bacteria > Pseudomonadota > Alphaproteobacteria > Rhizobiales > Stappiaceae > Roseibium. Next base: position 1,974,158 of record NZ_OZ255700.1, on the reverse strand, counting down.
CCTCAAGGAAATGCTTGCTGATGAAAGCACGCAGGAGCGATTGCGCATGGCGGGTTACCGCGGCAGTGCGCCGATGTATTACTTCTTAACTGCGCGAATTGCTGTCCCGTGCGGGTTGTTTGTGTTTTCGTTGTTTTATGCGTTGCTGCTCGCACCGGACACCATTCCAGCCTTTTCAAAGGTCTTGTTTTGTATTGTTTTTTCGGGTTTCGGTGCATTTTTGCCCAACATCTACCTCAAGAACAAGATAGACAAACGAAAGGTCGTAATCCAGCGTGCCTGGCCAGATGCGCTTGATCTGATGCTGATTTGTGTTGAATCTGGCATGTCAATTGAGGCTGCCTTTCAAAAGGTTGCCGAAGAAATTGGTGCCCAATCCGTTGAATTGGCTGAAGAGCTTTCCCTCACCACAGCAGAATTGTCTTACCTCAGTGAGCGCCGGATGGCCTATGAGAACCTGGCGAAAAGGACCGGTGTGGACGGCGTTAAGAACGTCATGATGGCGCTTATTCAGGCTGAACGATACGGCACGCCTGTTGGAACCGCTATTCGCAACATGGCCGATGACACGCGCGCAGAACGCATGCAGTTCGCTGAGCAGAAAGCAGCGTCACTACCGCCGAAGCTGACTGTTCCAATGATCATGTTTTTTCTGCCGGTTCTGTTCTTTGTTATCCTAACGCCAGCAGTGATCCAGGCAATGGGCGCATTCTAGGGGCAGTACCTGTTATAGCGTACGAAATGGCCCGGACGAATTTGTCCGGATACGAGGTGCAAGACCGCAGGTAACCGTCGGGTTGCCAAAGACTTGCAACGATGTTGCCGGGCTAATACACCCTATCGCAAAGGGGCCCATAAACGGTTCCGATCTGCTGCCTCGAACCGCTTGTCCAGGCAACCAACCCGCTTTTCGCACTTCTCTTTGCAGTTTGTTGTCGATGCGGTGCTATTTCATTAGCTTTGATGGGTCCTTGCACCAGTAGGCTGGACTTGTTTGATAAGTATTTGATCGTAATGGTACTCTGGGGGGCTAAATAGGAAATTCATTATTGCAGGGAGGAGCCCGCTATACTGGAGTTATATTGACTGATGTTATTTGAGTAGTGTCGCCTCAATTGCTCACACAGTAAGGTGCGGCACGCCACTGGGTACTTTCCTTTGCAGTCCAGGACGGGGGCTGCAAATCATCTTGGATAGTACATCCGATCTAACCCTGACGCTGCTGCATCATCGATCTGAGGTACGCGATGTTCGCGTCCGCTTGACGGGGGTCCAGCTCTGCCCGTGCCACCTGAATGGCCTCGTCGTATTTGCCTTGGATCCCAAGAACGAGTGCCAGGTTTTGACGCACACGGCTGTCTGCACCGGGAAGCGTTGCCGCACGGCGCAAGGTGTATTCGGCATCGGGAAGTTCATTCGACAACAAATAAGACAGGCCGAGATTGTTCAGGAGGCTCGGATCATCCGGTGCAATCTGCAAAGCTTGCTTGTAAATGCTGCGGGCCTTTTTGTGTTTCCCCATCTGATCATAGATTGCCGCTTGTGCCGACATGAGCTTCCAGTCCGGAGTGTCCGGACGCTGAGCGCCCTGCAAAACATTCATCGCTTCGTCAAAGCGCCCATTCATGGCCAGGACTTTGCCGTAGGCGGACGCGATTTCACGGTCCTTTGGATGGGCGATAACACCTGCGCGTAGTACAGCCATGGCTTGTGGGGTCTGACCATTCCTGCTCAAAGCATCCGAATACCCGAGAATGGCCATCCGGTTGGTCCTGTCCTTTTCATAGGCGCTGCCCCATTTCGAAACGGCGGCCCGCGCTTGGGCCGATCCCGGATTGGAGTAATGCGTCCCGGATCCCGGGGAATGAGTCCCCGTATTGGATTTGTTCGATGCACAGCCTGTGACCAGAACAAGAGCCGTCATGGCCATGAGTGTCTTTGTCAGGCGGGAGCGCTTTGTTGCCGAGTGTGTCGAGGGCGCTTGCATTGTCAAAATCCTAGCTGTCCGCAGCATGTAAGTCCTCTACAGCAATAGATAATTAACCCTAATGGATGGTTAAGCTCAGCTGCAGAATGCGAAACAGCGTTTTTGCTCATCGCGCTTGCTTCTGAATTTCTCGCAGACTAGGTCTTGATACAGCTGCCCGGTCATTGAATGGAGAGCCCTCGTGCGTGAAACGCTGATCCGTCAAAGTGATGCCCAAACTTCTGTGCCGATAATCGCTGTTGACGCGGAGAGTCTTGACACAGTTCTCGCGTCGCTAGGAGAAACCGGGCAAGTCTGGTGCCGTGCCAATGGCTATTCGGCCAAACCTTCGTCCCACCAGCTTGTGCCGGGCTTAAGCGGCGAACTTGAAGCTGTCTTGTTCGGTGTTGAAGAAGGAGGTAACTCGAATCCGTTTAGTCTTGGAAACCTGGCAAAAAACCTTCCAGATGGCGATTACCATTTGGCAGACGGTTTTCCGGGGGCGGCAGAGGCCGCGCTTGCGTTCGCGTTATCGGGTTACCAGTTTAACCAGTACACGAGCTCTCCAACAAAAAAGCCTCCCCGCCTTTGCGTGCCAAATGATGTCGATCTGGAACGGCTCACCGTGATTCTCGATGGTGTTCAGCTCACTCGGGATCTGATCAATACGCCGGCCAATGACTTGGGTCCGGAGGAATTGGCAAGTGCTGTTGAGGCAGTGTTTGTCGAAAATGGTGGCTCCGGTCAGGTCGTTGTCGGGGATGACCTTTTGGATCAGGGATACCCGATGGTGCATGCGGTCGGTCGTGCAAGCTCCCGGGCACCTCGCATTGCTGACTATTCTTGGGGTTCCGAAGACGCTCCCAAGGTCACGCTTGTGGGCAAGGGGGTGAACTTCGATACCGGCGGCCTGAATCTAAAGCCAGGCAATTCCATGACGCTCATGAAAAAGGACATGGGTGGCGCGGCAAATGTTCTTGGGCTTGCCTCCATGATCATGGCCGCCAAGCTGCCTGTCCGGTTGCGGGTCATTGTGCCGTGCGTTGAAAACGCGGTTTCAGGCAATGCGTTTCGGCCGGGAGATATTCTGAACAGCCGCAAAGGGCTGACAGTCGAAATTGGAAACACGGATGCGGAAGGCCGCCTGATCTTGGCCGATGCATTGGCATTGGCCGATGAAGAAAGCCCGGAAGTTTTGATCGATATGGCGACACTCACTGGTGCGGCACGAGTCGCTTTGGGTCCGGATCTGCCGCCGTTTTACACCGATGATGAAGCCTTGGCGGAAGATATCGCCGTGATGTCAGAGGCGGCAACTGATCCCTTGTGGCGATTGCCGCTCTGGAAGCCATACATGAAATACCTCGACAGCAAAGTGGCCGACATCAATCACATCAATACATCCGGCACCGGTTATGCCGGTTCCATAACTGCCGCTTTATTCCTCTCCCGGTTTGTCGAGAAGGCAGAAAGCTGGGTGCATTTCGATATCTTCGGTTGGACACCTGCCGAAAAGCCGGGAAAACCGATGGGCGGAGAAGCCCAGGGAATCCGAGCTTTGTTCGACCTGCTCAGCGAGCGCTACACCAAAACAAAATAACGGAACCGAAACGTATTCATGCTTGAATGATCCAGAACAGGAATTGGGAACGGATCATCAATGGGCATTGAAATACGCGGCGCACAGGCGTTGCGGCTCATGCACGAGGTCAATTTGGCGTTGGTCCGCGGCAGCGATCAGGATCTGTCCGCGCGGCAATTGACGATTCTTTTGACGGTTTACCTCGAGCCGCCGCCCCACACCGTGCGCGGCTTGGCGGCAAAGTTGAACGTCACCAAACCTGCCATCACCCGGGCTCTCGACACTCTCGGGTCCATGCGGTTGCTGTCTCGAAAAAGAGATGAGGCCGACAAACGCAATGTGATCATCACACGCACGGTTGAAGGTGCGCTCTATTTGGAGCAGCTTGGAGACCTCGTTGTCGAAAAGGCCGCCGAGCTTCCTCGATAATCAACCCACCCCTCTATCTTCTCCAGCCTAGGTAGATTGCTTTCCATGCAGACCAACTTCGATCAACGGCGTCATCCGGTGCGCATGGACCTCGCAGCTAAATCGTATGAAGGGCAGGTAACCGCAGACCGGTTTGTAGAGGGTGAGAAGTACCGGGTGAACGTTGACCGTTTGGAGTTTAGGCCGCAACCTCGGCAAGACGTTTCAATTGATACCGAAGCGTTGTTCGGTGAGAACATTACTGTTTACGAACAAACCCCAGAGGGCTGGGCCTGGGGCCAATTGGAAACCGATGGTTATGTTGGCTGGTTTTCCTCTGATGCCATTCAGAAGGCCGGAAAGCCAACGCACCGCGTGAAAGCGCTGCGGACATTTCGGTATCCAGCGCCGGAGCTCAAAATGCCGCCGCTGGGCCTGCTTTCAATTGGGTCTTTGGTCAGTGTTGTAAGCGAAGCAGAAACGCGAGGCTTGCAATACGCTCTCTTGGCAGATGGCTCTGCCATTGTCGCAAAACACCTGGTTCCCTTGGATCACACCGAGGCCGATTGGGTTGCAAGTGCCGAAGCTTTTCTCGGGACGCCTTACCTTTGGGGCGGGCGTACCAGTTTGGGGTTGGATTGTTCTGCCCTCGTTCAACTGGCGGCGCAAACGGGCGGCATACCGCTTCCGCGGGACAGTGACATGCAGGAAGCAGAAGCCGGGAGCGAAATACCCTTCAATGATCTTTCGTCGCTTGTCCGCGGCGACCTTCTGTTTTGGAAGGGCCACGTCGGGATCATCACGGGTCCAAACCAGCTGCTTCATGCCAACGGCCACACAATGACAGTGGCCTATGAGGATCTTGAAAAGGCCGTTGCCAGGATAGTGGCGACGGAATGGGGCGCGATTACGAAAGCGCGCCGCCTGGGCTGATATAGGTTGCTGCTCGCTGTCATATCGCGAGCAGTCCTAGCGGTCGGGAGCTAGAGCCAGCTGAGGCGCATCATCACCTTGTGTATCAGCGCTCGAAGAGACCTCTCCAAGTTCGAGGTCCTCGATCCTTCGGCTGCGTTTGCCGATCTTTTCTGACGAGATAAGGATCTGGTCGATGTCCTTGTTGGCCTGGGCAAAGTGCGACTGCAGCTTACCGACGCGGTCGTTCAAGCGGCCGACATCCGCAATCAGGTGGCCAACTTCGGCCTGAATCAGATGGGCCTGTTCGCGCATTTTTGCATCGCGCAGCACGGCCTGAATCACTTGGATCGACAGCATTAAGAGCGACGGTGAAACGATCACCACGCGGGTGCGATGAGCTTTCTGGATCAAGTCTTCAAACCGCTCATTAAGCTCTGCGAAGACGCTTTCGGATGGCACAAACAGGAAAGCAGTGTCCTGGGTCTCACCAGGGAGTAGGTACTTTTCGCCGATATCTTGAATATGCTTTGTGAAATCCCGCCGGAACTGTGCTTGCGCGTACTTGAGCTGTTCGTCCGTTTCGGCATTCCGAATGAGATTGAACGCCTCCAGCGGGAACTTCGCGTCGATGGCGAGCGGAGGCGCGCCGTTTGGCATGTGAATGAGACAATCAGGTCTGCTGTTGTTGGAAAGGGTTGATTGGAAAGAGTAGCCGCTCGGCGCCAATTGGTCTTGAATAATGGCTTCCATGCGTCCTTGCCCGAATGCACCCCGCGTCTGCTTGTTGGACAAGATCGCCTGCAGCTGCCCGACCTGTCCGGAAAGGTCGGTGATAGTCGCTTGTGCCCGGTCGATCACTGCAAGCCGCTCATGCAGATGGCGCAGCCCGTCCTGGGTGCGCTTGCTCGTATCTGCCATGGAAAGCCCGAGCTTGTGCCCCATGCCGTCAAGGCGCTCATTGACCGCGCGCATCATGTCGGACTGACGGGAGCCGAACACCTCGGCCATGGTCTGCATCCGTCCGGTCATCTCGCCTTGAGATTTCAGCAACTGTGAGAGGTGGCTTTCCAGCTCGTGAATGCGTTCCGTCGCGGCTGTATCGGCTTCAGCGCGCAGACGGATTTCTCGCATGGTTTTCATAACCAGCCAGACAATCAGAGCAAGCAGAAACAGTCCGCCTCCAACGGCTGTTTCCAAAACTGTGACCGGTCGTCCGCTCAATTCAAAAAGGATCTCGTTCATGAAACAAACATAGAACGATTCGGTGGAAAGAACATCCGACAAGAGGGAAAGCAAAGCTGAACAAGCAGGCACACTTGGCGGAATTACGCGTTGACCGGGATGCCGCGATTTCCTATGTCAGGCGCATGACAAAACGCCCGATTATCACCATTCCTGACCCGGTACTCCGCGAAGTGTGCGCGCCAATTGAAAAGGTCGACGCTGAAACCATCGCTTTGGCCGATGATATGCTGGAAACCATGTATGACGCCCCCGGTATTGGCCTTGCTGCCAGCCAGGTCGGCATCTTGAAACGGATATTCGTTCTTGATGTTGCCAAGGAGGATGCGCCCAAGGAGCCGATGGTTTTCATCAACCCGGAAATCATCTGGTCTAGTGATGAACTTTCAGTCTATCAGGAGGGGTGTCTGTCGATCCCGGACTATTATGAAGACGTCGAGCGTCCGGCTGAAGTTGCCGTCAAGTTTATGGACCGGGAAGGTGCAGAACAGGAGATCAAGGCCGACGGATTGCTGGCAACGTGTATCCAGCACGAGCTCGACCACCTGAACGGCAAGTTGTTCATCGATTATCTATCCAAACTGAAACGCGATCGGGTGGTGAAGAAGTTCACGAAACAGGCCAAACTGGCCGGCCAACTCTAAGCAACGCCGCAAGGCACTCAATCCTCCAGATTCTGGGAAACAGATGTCACTTCGCGTCGTTTTTATGGGCACCCCCGACTTCTCCGTTCCAACCCTGATGGAAATTGTCGGGCAGGGCCATGAGGTTGTCGCTTGCTATTCACAGCCGCCGCGTCCGGCCGGGCGGGGCATGGATTTGAAGAAGTCCCCCGTCCACGAGGCGGCGGAGTCTTTTGGCATTCCGGTTTTCACGCCCACAAGCCTGAAAGGTCCGGAAGACCAAGCTCAGTTTGCCGCGCTTGACGCCGATGTTGCGGTTGTTGTCGCCTACGGTCTGTTGCTGCCGAAGGCGATTCTGGAGGCTCCGGAAAACGGCTGCCTGAACTTGCACGCATCGATGCTGCCGCGCTGGCGGGGTGCGGCGCCGATCAATCGGGCAATCATGGCCGGGGACAAAGAGACAGCGGTTCAGGTCATGCGGATGGAAGAGGGCCTGGACACGGGTCCTGTTTGTATGTCTGAGACTGTAGCAATCTCGGAAAATATGACCGCCGGAGAGTTGCACGACCAATTGTCGAGCCTTGGCGGCGACTTGATGGTTCGGGCACTCGCAGCCTTGTCCCGGAACGCGCTGGGCGAACAGGTGCAGTCCGAGGAGGGTGTCACCTATGCGGCGAAGCTCTTCAAACAGGAAACTCGGATCGATTGGTCTTTGCCGGCTGCAAACGTACACAATCACATTCGTGGCCTTTCGCCGTTTCCGGGCGCCTGGTGCGAGATGGAGATGGGCGGTAAATCCGAACGGGTTAAGATTTTACGCAGCAGCTTGGCAGACGGCAATGGCAATCCCGGAAATGTTTTGTCTGTTGACGGAGCGCCAGTTGTGGCTTGTGGCGCTAATGCGGTGCGCCTCGATCAGGTTCAACGTGCTGGCAAGAAACCGATGACAGGCGAAGATTTCTTGCGCGGCGCTGCCCTATCTGTTGGAGCACATGTCAGCTAGGCTGCAGCAGGAGCGACCAATGAGCAATGACAGCACCATTTCCGACGTGACCATCCGGGAGCTGACACCTGCGGATGAAAAGGCTGTTGAGGCGCTTCTTCTGTCCGTTTATCCGTCGGATATGGAAGCGCGCCTCGTGCACAAGCTACGTCATTGCGGTGCGCTCGTACTGGAACAGGTGGCCGCAGCATCTGATGGCGCCATTCTTGGACATATCGCCTTCAGCCGTGTCACGAACACCACGATTGGGGCAAATCAAGCCGTTCAGGTCGCCTGTCTTGCGCCAGTATCGATACGGGCGGACAAGCAACGCACCGGGATCGGATCCCGGCTAATTGGATCGTCGATGCAGTCTCTTGGCGAGCTGCAGGAAGATCTGGTTTTGGTGCTCGGTCCGCCGAGCTATTTCCCAAAATTTGGCTTTGATGCAGAGCTGGCGAAAAAAGTTCATGGGCCCTATGCCGGTGCGGCTTTCATGGCGGCACCCTTGACCGAAGCTGGGTCGAACAACTTGCCGATCCAAGTCACCTTCGCCACGCCCTTTGAAGAATTTGAATAAGAAGACCGATGCCGCGATACAAGCTGACCGTGGAATATGATGGCCGGCCGTTTTCCGGATGGCAGCGGCAAGCAAATGCGCCGTCTGTGCAGGCGGTGATCGAGCGGGCGATCAAGGCTTTCTCCGGCGAAGCAGTGACCATTGGCGGGGCGGGGCGCACGGACACAGGCGTTCATGCCACAGGTCAGGTCTGCCACGCGGATCTCTCCAAGAAATGGCCAACCAAAACGGTCATGGGCGCGCTGAATTTCCATTGTCAGCCCGACCCGGTGGTCATCCTTGAGTGTGAAGAAATGCATGAGGGATTTGATGCCCGCTTTTCTGCGATCCGGCGTGCCTACCGCTATCGAATTCACAATCGTCTGCAGCCATTGACGCATCAACTCGGATTGGCTTGGCATGTGAAACATGAGCTGGATGCCGATGCCATGCATGAGGCGGCGCAGGAGTTCGTTGGCCACCACGATTTCACAACCTTCCGTCACTCCCGGTGTCAGGCAAAAAGCCCGGAAAAGACGCTTGAGCATTTTTCAGTTTACCGGGACGGCGAATTTGTCATTGCCGAATGTTCCAGCCGATCCTTTCTGCACAATCAGGTCCGGTCAATGGTAGGAACCCTTCGTCTCGTTGGCGAAGGCCGGTGGGGTCCGGGGGATATCACCAAGGCGCTGCAGGCGCGGGACCGGAAAGCGTGCGGACCGGTTGCTCCAGCTGACGGTCTTTATCTGACCCGGGTTGATTACCGGCCTGCACAAATCGACATCGATTCCCTGGCGGAGTGGCAGGCGCGCAAAGCAGTGATGGCTGCTGAGGAGACTGAAGCGTAGTTGAGCAACGCTCACTCTCCCAAAATACTCCCTAAATTATACATTGTACCGAAAAGTAGAATAACCCCGGCAACCATCAATACGGTCCACGTAAAGAGCTGGAAGCCGATAGCAAACGCGCCGATACCGATCGCGCTGGCCGCCAGCCTCCGATCCTCTCTAAGCACATACGCCAACGTACCAAGCAGGATTACCACACCACCGAGAATTGGCCCGAGGGTTTTCAGCAATCGATCCAAGCTCCAGGGCTGGGCCTCTGGCTCTGGTTGAGGTTCGCCTTTCAGCGCGCGTACGGCAGATTGTCTGATATCAGCAACTGTTTCGCCGATCGTTTGACCTATGGTTCGCTGAGGGTCGAGTGGACCGGCGCCAAAATGGAACAAAACAATTAATAGCGCGCAACCACCAAAAAGAAGCCCAATCGAAGCCACCCAAGGACGTGTGATCTGTCGTCTGTTCGCCATATCAATTGCCGTCGAACTCCCAATACAAAGTTCATATCCGCAAGCATGACGAGACAGTGATTAAGAAGAGCTTATTGCAGCTGGCTAGGGCTTCTTAAGGTGAAGGGTGAGTCTGAACGCTTGACGCTGGCTCCTCCGCTATCACCACGCATTTTTTGTAAAGGTGCCATGTCGTGTGCCCGAGGATCGGCAATGTGATTATCAATCCCAGGAAACCGGGTGCCATTGAGACGATCAAGGTGGCGGTCACGGCGAACGCCCAACCGATCATTGGCACCGGAGATGTGACAACCGCACGAACGCTTGTGATCATTGCTGTGATGAAATCCCGGTCCTCTTCGAGAAGAAGCGGAAACGATATGACTGTCAGGGAAAAGAGGATCAGAGACAGGATCGCGCCGACCACGTGACCAACCGCCAGGAACATCAGGCCTTCCGGCGTCGAGACAATCTCGGTCAAAAACTCTTCAAACGAAGCGAATGACCGGAAGCCCAAAAACAGCGCAAGCAGCAACCGGACTTGGTACATCCACATGATCTGGATGAAGAGAACCACAAAAGCCATCCAGGAGAGTTCCCGGCCCTTTTGTGCCCACATGGTGCCCAAGATCTTGGACCAGGAGAGCTCTTCCCCCGATTGCAGTCTTCGGCTGACCTCGTAGAGTCCCACTGCGGCAAATGGGCCGAGAAGAACGAACCCTGCTGCCGCCGGATAGGACAGGTAACTCATCTTCAGTGCGGCGGCGCTGAGGACAACAAACAGCCCTCCCGCCGCGAAGATTGCTCCGATCGTAATGCCGTAGACCGGGGCGCGCCGGAAATCCGCCATACCTGCGGCCAGGGCATCAATCACATCATTGGCGGTGATCTTGTTGACCTGCGGCATTGGGCGCAGCTCATTTGACGCCAACTCTTGTTCGCTCATGTCTCAGCTTCCTCCCAAAAGCACACGAAACACATGTTTGTGGTCCGATGATACGCTTGAGGGAGCCCTTCCGCCAATGCGCAGAAGGGCTTACTTTTGATATTAAGTCTGAGGAGCTGGTTTAGGAGCTGCAGCCTCTGCCGCTGCCGCGGCAACGGCTTCCTTTTCGCTGTCATCGAGTTTTGCGTTTTCCGGCAGCTGCACCCGAACCTCCTTGCGGGCAAACTGGATCCCGTTTTCTTCAAACGCTTTTTGGACACGCTTGTAGATTTCCCGGCGGACACCGAACTGTTTGCCAGGCTTGGTGGTGAACTTGCCCCGGACGACGATACCAACATCGTCGACATCGGCGACACCTTGACCTTTGAATGGCGCAAGCATGTCGTCCTTGTATTCGTCCATCTCCATGATCTCTTGGCCGATTTTCTTGAAGATCTTGCGGACCTTCTCCTGATCGGTGTCGAACGGGATGGTGAACTTCAGCTTCATGATCACCCAGTCGCGCGACAGATTGGTGAGGTTGGAAATCTGACCATAAGGCACGACATGGACGGCGCCCTTGGTGCCGCGCAGTTGCATCGACCGGATCGAGATTTTTTCAATCGTGCCTTGGGCACCGCCAGTGTTAATGAATTCACCCATGCGGAATGCGTCGTCCATGAGGAAGAAAATGCCCGCGACGACATCGCTGACAAGCGTTTGTGCTCCAAATCCGACCGCCAGACCGACAACACCAGCACCAGCAAGCAACGGGGTGATGTTGACGCCGAGTTGGCTCAAGCCAAGCAGGACGGTGAGGGTAACAATTGTGACCTGCAGAACGATCCGGACAAGCGGCAGAATTGTCGCCAGCCGGGACTTGCCGGCACCGCCCATTTCCGATTCCTCATCCTGGGCGGCTTGTGGCGGCGAGTCTTTCGCCAGCTGCCGGCTTACCCAAAGATTGGTGATCTCCCAGGCCAGATAACCGGCGGCCAAAATCAGAAGGAAGATGACACTGTTGCGCGCAACATCGGATCCCCCATCACCCCCAAGAGCCAAGAGGTTCAGGCCGTAAATGCGGCCTACGGTCAGGATGAGGAAAGCAAGCAGTGCGACACGGGCGATCCGGACATAGCTGTGCCGGGTTTGCATGTGCGCGGCCTCGGCAACCGGACCTTCGCCCTGCATCGGCGGAACAATATGCGACACGATCCCGCGAACCATCGTGTCGAGGAATGGGGCAAAGACCACGAGAGCAATGACGCCGAGCGACCGGCCCGCTGTCAATGCATCAATGCCCATGCTGGATGTGATCTGGACGAGCAGCCAGTTGAAGACAATGAACGCCATTGAGAAATAAGGCCAGAACCGCGCCATGCGCTCCAGGCCGCTGGTGGGTTCTTCATCGTCGCCCAGGATGATGTTTGTGAGGCCGTGCCGCGATTTCCAGAGAACAGCGACCAGCCAGGCGTTGACACCAAAACCGATGAAAAACCGATAGGTTTCGCCAACATCGGCCCCGGTCGCCAGCATTACATTGCGCACGAAAAACGAAACGCCGACAAAGGCGAACAGTGACGTGAAGCTGCGGTAGAGCGACTTTGCGGTCGTGTCATTGGCACTTACCAAACGCAATTCGCTTCGTTGGGGCGCAAGCGCAAATCGCAACAACGCCGCAATGGCCCTCGGTAGCAGAACAATCCAAAACACTGCCTGGAACGCAAAGGACCGGGTTACAGGGTCGAAGATCGCCATTCGGCCGACAATCATGACGACAATCGCGAAAATGATCAGTCCGCCAAGGTCCAGTCCGGCCCGCGAGGAAACAGTCTTAATGGTCTGGAAGAGGGAGTCAGGCTCCTGAGACTGGATTTGCTCTCGTTTTTTGATGACCAAGCGATTGAATAGAAACTCGGCGGCATAACCCGTGACCAAGAGCAGAGCGATCGAGCCGAGGAGAATGTGGACCGGTCCGGCGACCGAGCCTGCAAACAAGGCGGCGATCCCTGACACGATCCCTGTAACAAGTGCAGGCAAGTTTTGGAAATGGCCGGCGATCATGGCCCCGAAGGCGCCAACTGCGGATTGCACCTGCTCGATGAAGCTCCCCCCCTCGGCAGATGCGTCAATGCTTGCATTCTTGGCGTCAGCGCCTTCTTGCAGCAAGGTAACGAGATCAGCCAGCGCATTGACTTGATCTGGATCGAGATCAGACGCGAGCTTTTCCATCGACTCTTGCTGGAGTGCTGGTGGAAGTGCCGATGCCGTTTCCTGGGCGTTTGACGGAGTTATGAAAAGTGGGATGGAAATGAGTGCGATGAGGAAATAGGCGATGGGATTCTTTATTATTGAAGCATTGATCATGGGTGCCCCGCTCAGGAAGTGGAACTGGAGGGTAATTGCGTTAATCTCCCTACCGGCAAAAGCCTGCCAAAAAATTACGCAGCGGTATTATTGACTTGTTGCGACAGAAAAAACCAGTGCGGCGTTGGTATGCGTCTTTCGCGTAGAACGAAGCTTGATCCCGATGTCTTAAGCGACTAACTCCTGTCCAGACCTGATTTTAACAAGTGGTATTCTATGACCAACGCTCCAAGCGCCAACATTTCACCTGGTCCCGTCTGGGCCCTGTTCAGCCCGATCGGACGGATCGGGCGGGAGCCCTATTGGCTGAGTTTTGCGCTTGTGTGGGTCGTGATCGCGATTTCCGTGAACATGTGGTGGAGCTCGACCGAGATCGATTTCACAGCTGAGACGGTGGCGATTTCCCAATTCATGGAATCCAATCCGCTGTTTCCGATCTTGTTTTTTGTTCTGCAGTGGATCGAATTGGCGCTTGTAATCAAGCGATTGCAGGATATGGGATTCAGTGGATTCTGGGCCTTGCTGATCTTTGTGCCCGGTCTGAATATTCTGATGGTCTTGATCGTTGGTTTTACGCCGGGTGTCGCAGAACCCAACAAGCATGGCCCCTTGCCCAACAGTTACTGGCGCAAAAGCTGATCCCGCCTGCCATCCAACACTATAAAAGTTTGCATTATGTCCATGTCGCCTGCCACCGTCATCGCCCGTGATTTGATCCGGTGCCCGTCTGTCACACCGAAAGAAGGTGGCGCTTTGTCGGCGCTTGAGGCGCTTCTGAAAGACGCCGGTTTCCGCGTGGATAGAGTGGTTTTTCAGGACGACGACACACCGGATGTTGAAAATCTCTTTGCCTCTATTGGATCTGGAGCCCCGCATTTTGTTTTCGCGGGGCACACTGATGTCGTTCCAGCTGGTTCTGAAGCGGATTGGACGCACGGACCGTTCGAGGGCGAGATCAATAGTGGCGTGCTTTATGGCCGCGGTGCTGTCGATATGAAGGGAGGCATTGCCTCCTTTGCAGCCGCCGCGCTTGAGTTCATTGACCACAATGGAACGGATTTCGGCGGCACGATTTCGTTCCTGATCACGGGTGACGAAGAAGGGCCGGCGATCAATGGCACGGTCAAATTGCTGGAGTGGGCTGACAAGCAAGGCCATCGGTTTGACGCCTGCATCGTCGGCGAGCCGACCAATCCGGACGCTCTTGGAGACGCAATCAAGGTGGGCCGCAGGGGATCTCTCTCGGGCATTGTCACAGTCACCGGGGTTCAGGGCCATGCAGCTTATCCGCATCTTGCGGACAATCCGATCCCGGGCCTGACAAATCTGATGGCTGCACTCAACGATCTAAAATTGGACGAAGGCAATGAGCGGTTTCAGCCCTCCAATTTGGAGATCGTGACGGTCGATGTCGGCAACACGGCATTCAATGTCATTCCGGCCCGGTCAGAGTTCCGGTTTAACATCCGCTACAATGACACTTGGACGCTGGATAGCCTGAAGGCGAGGATCCTGGAGACGCTGGAAACGGTGGACCTGGGTTCCTTAAAAATGAACATCGAGTTCAAGAGAGACGCCAGCGAGTCTTTCCTGACCAAAGATGAAACGCTGATTGAGGCGCTCAGCATGGCCGTCTCTGAGGAAACAGGGCGGACGCCGGAACTATCGACAGGCGGCGGGACGTCAGATGCCCGGTTTATCAAGAACTACTGTCCTGTTGTGGAGTTTGGTCTGGTCGGTCAAACGATGCACAAGGTTGATGAATGTGTCGCAGTGGAAGATCTTGACCGTCTGGCTGCAATCTATCATCGATTCCTGGTCAGCTACTTTTCGAAATAGGCCGGAGCCGTCGGGATTTGATCAGTACCAATGAATTGCGGGCAGCGTGGGAAGGCTCATGGCTTCTTTTGCGCAGTGACCCACAGGGAATGTCCTATTTCGACTTGTCCCTACAGGGGTTCTGGCGATCGTTTCAGGTGATCTTCTTGTTGGCGCCTGTGTTTCTGGTCAGCGCCATGGCGGAAAAGAAACTGCTGATTTCTGAAAACGTCATCGTCGCAGAGCTCTTTCCCGCAGACACCTACTGGTTTGCTCAATTCATGAGCCTTGGCATCGATTGGGTTACATTGCCGCTCATTCTGGCGCTCATCGCCGGACCGATTGGTATTTCACGGCAATACGTGCCGTTTATTGTGGTGCGCAATTGGACGAGCATTCTGGCATCCATGCCCTATCTGGCTATCGCTCTGTTGTACCTGACCGGCATCATCCCGTCCGGGATCATGGTGCTACTGTCGTTCACCTGCCTGATTGTCGTGCTGTGGTACCGGTTCCTGATTGCACGCATTGCCTTGCAGGCATCAGTCAGCATGGCGATCGGAATTGTATTCCTCGACATTCTTTTGTCGCTCGTGATCGGCGAGCTGACGGGACGTCTTTGGGCAGCTTGAATTAACCGGCCAAAACGCAGAAAACCCGCCGCAGACCGGCGGGTTTTCCGATTTAACTCAAGCTTTCGCTGTTGATAGCTTGTCGCGTTTAGCGGAACTCAGGCAGCTTCAGGTTTCGCGTACGAGGCATAGCCGAATGGCAGCGAAACCTGAATCCGGTTAAACGCGATTTGCCCTAGTCGCGCAGCAGCTCGTTGATCGCGGTCTTGGACCGTGTCTTTTCGTCGACCGTCTTAACGATAACGGCGCAGTAGAGGTGCGGGGCAGCTTCACCATTGCCCATGGTGTTTGCGCTGGGCATGGAGCCGGCAACAACGACCGAATACGGCGGGACTTCGCCGTAGGTGATCTCACCGGTCATGCGGTTGACGATCTTTGTCGACTTGCCGATGAAAACGCCCATACCCAGGACAGAGCCTTCGCGGACAATGCAGCCCTCGACCACTTCTGAGCGGGCTCCGATGAAGCAGTTGTCTTCGATGATGACAGGACCGGCCTGAAGCGGCTCCAGGACACCGCCAATACCAACACCGCCCGACAGGTGAACGTTCTTGCCGATTTGAGCACAAGAGCCGACAGTCGCCCAGGTATCCACCATCGTGCCCTCGTCGACATAGGCACCGAGGTTGACGAACGATGGCATCAGCACAACGCCTTTGCCGATGAAGGCGGAGCGGCGGACGGTGCAGTTCGGCACAGCCCGGAAGCCGGCGTCTTCAAAATCGAGGCCCCGCCAGCCGTCAAACTTGGACGGAACCTTGTCCCACCAGGTCGCATCTCCCGGACCGCCCTTGATTACATCCATCGGGTTGAGACGGAACGACAGCAGAACCGCTTTCTTGGCCCACTGATTGACAACCCAGTCGCCGTCTTTCTTTTCTGCGACCCGCAATTGCCCACGATCGAGTAGGTTCAGCGTGGTTTCGACAGCATCACGAACATCGCCGGTCGTGTGGATGTCGATCGAGGCGCTGTCTTCGAACGCCGCATCAATGGTTTTCGAAAGGGCTGCAAGGTCGTGTGTCATCTGGAAGCAAGTCTCCGGAACTGAGGAATTCAGCGCGGACCTAAGCCTCCGCACCGGCAGGTGTCAAGCGTGGCAGCGACCAGAAGGGGTCGGCAAACGGCAAACAACCGGCGCTTGGACGGGAAACACTTTCTCTCCTCGATCTCAGAATGACCGCTATAGTTGAAAGAAACTCATAGAAGGGCGTTCAAAACAATAATTATTCCGGCTTTCCGTAGGCTGTAGAGTGAATTCATATCAATAATTAGACTGATGCTCTGATGGAACTCTGGATCCCGATTACGCTCTTTGCCGCATTTTGCCAGAATCTGCGCTCCGCGGTTCAGAAACATTTGAAAGGCCAGCTCGGAAGCACAGGCGCGACTTTTGTCCGGTTTGGATACGGATTTCCATTTGCCTTTCTTTATGTCGCGGTCTTGCATGCCGGGTTCGGTTTTGAGTTTCCCGAAATTAACGCCGTATTCTTGATTGCAGGGGCTCTGGGAGGCTTGGCTCAAATCTTCGGCACGTTTTTGCTTGTCTATCTGTTCTCATTCCGGAATTTCGCGGTCGGTACGGCTTACTCGAAAACGGAGCCGATCCAGGCAGCGCTTTTTGGTTTCCTGCTGTTGGGCGAACATATTTCCTGGGCGACCGGTGTTTGCATCCTGATTGGTATTGCGGGCGTGATCGTCATTTCACTTGCCCGTACGTCATTGAGTGCTTCCGTTGTCCGGCGATCTCTATTGGGTCGGCCTGCCCTGATCGGTCTCGGGTCAGCGGCCATGTTTGGCGCGTCTGCCGCCGCTTATCGCGTGGCCTCACTGTCTTTGGAGGGCACGGGTGTTCCAATGCAAGCCGGCTTTGCGCTGGCCTACGCAACGCTGTTTCAGACCATCGTCATGATCGCCTGGATGATCTTCCGGGAACCGGAGCAACTGACGGCCAGTCTGGCCGCCTGGCGCGTCGCCATCTGGGCGGGAGCGACAGGCGTTGCCGGTTCGATCGGGTGGTTTACGGCCATGACCTTGCAGAACGTTGCCTATGTCCGGGCACTGGCACAGATCGAGCTGGTGTTCACGTTCCTGGCGTCTTGGCTTGTGTTTAAGGAAACAATTGCACGATCAGAGATCGCGGGCTGTATCCTTATTGTGCTGGCTGTGTTGGGCATTATCCTTTGGAGCTGAGCGGATTACGCAGCGTCCTGGAGCCAGTCACGAAAGGCTGAGACAGGGCGGCTCAGGGTCCGTGCCGGGGAGCGGACAAACCAGTATCCTGTCTCTAGCTCCAATACGGTCCAGTCCGGGCAAATGAGATGGCCAGCGTCCAGTTCCTGTGAGACAAACCGCCGGTCAATCGCAATTGCGCCCATACCGGCAATGGCTGCCTGGATAGCAAGGTCCCGGCTCTGCAGCAGGGTTCCTGATTTCGTATCTGGATGATCTAAGCCAGCCGCGTTTAGCCACTGGCTCCAGTCATTACGGCGGGATGCGCTGTGTAGCAGGGGCAGTCCGGTCAGGACGGATGGGTCCTTAGGGTCCTTGCCAGCCAAAAGCCCAGGCGCCATGGCAACTGCCAAATGCTCCTTCCAAAGAAGATGGCTTTCGACGCTTGGCCAGTTGCCCGTTCCGAGGCGGATAGCGCAGTCATAATTCTCGCGATCCAGATCAACCATCCGTGTAGATGTCGACAGCAGCAGTTCAACATCCGGCTGGTTGGATTGAAACTGTGGAAGGCGAGGGATCAACCACCGTGTGGCAAAGGTCGACACGGTGCTGATGCGCAACTCTGTGCGGCCACGCCGCTTGAAGCTGTCGACAGCTTCATCAATTCTATCAAACGCATCGCCGAGACTGAGTGCGAGCCGTTGACCTTCCTCGGTCAAGGTCAAGCCGCGGCCATCCCGGTTGACCAGTGTCGCGCCAAGTTCACTTTCCAGCTTGCGCATCAGATGGGACAAGGCGGAGGGGGACACGCCCAGTTTTTCAGCCGCCAGTGCTGCCCGTCCGTGACGGGCAAGCAGGGCAAAAGCGTTAAGTGCGCGAAGAGACGCCATAGGTGATCGAACCAGATTGAGTTTTTCTCAATCTAAGAGATACGTGCTTCTTAAGCCAGCGATCCTTTGACGGCTTTCAAAAATCCCGCCAGATCCTCGGTCACAAAATCAACATGCGGGTAGGGATCTGCTTCCAGATCCAGGTTTTCCTGCAAGACTTCACGAGATCCTCTCGGTACAATCAGCGTGGTGCGCATGCCGAGATGGTGCGGAACAGAGAGATTCTTGGCGAGGTCCTCGAACATGGCAGCGCGTGCCGGTGCAACGCCTGTCCGTGACAGGAACATCTCGTATGTCTCGCGGTTGGGCTTGGGGATCAGCTCTGCGGATACGATATCGAAAATGTCTTCAAAATGGTTTGAAATGCCGAGCGCTTCCGCAGTTCGTTCGGCATGCGGACGATCACCATTCGTGAAGATGAATTTTTTGCCCGGCAATGCCTCGATCGCGGTGCCCAAATCGGGATCGGGCGCGAGGTTCGAATAGTCGATGTCATGGACGAAGGCGAGGTAGTCGTCCGGGTCGATGTTGTGGGTGGTCATCAGCCCGCGCAACGTGGTACCGTATTCATGGTACAACGCCTTCTGGTGCACCATGGCTTCGTCCCGCCCAAGATCCAGAATTTTCTGCACATACTTGGAGATCTGGTCATTGATCTGCGGAAAGAGGTCTGATTCATGCGGATAGAGTGTGTTGTCGAGATCGAACACCCACGCTTCAACGCCCTGGAATACGCGCAGGTCTTGCCGGTGCGCATGCCGGCCTTCGGTCGGTAGAAAGGAGTTGTCGGTCACGGGCGTATCAGCGTCCCGGCGCCGCCATCGGTGAAGAGCTCCAAGAGAACCGCATGCGGCACCTTGCCATTCAGGATAACGACGCCCTCAACACCGCGTTCCAGCGCATCAATGCAAGTCTCGACTTTTGGGATCATGCCGCCGGAAATCGTTCCGTCTGCCATCAGTTCCCGAGCTTTTGCAACGGTCAGCTGCTTGATCAGTTGACCATCCTTGTCGAGGACACCCGGCACGTCGGTCAGGAACAACAAGCGCTTGGCATTCAGGGAACCGGCAATTGCACCGGCGCAGGTGTCCGCGTTGATGTTGTAAGTTTCGCCGTCATCTCCCGGAGCAACCGGTGCAACAACAGGAATGATGTCTTCCTTGAGCACGAGTTTGAGGACCGTTGGATCAACTTCTGCCGGTTCTCCGACAAACCCGAGATCCAGAACGCTCTCAATATTGCTGTTCGGATCGACCACAGTGCGCTTCAGCTTGCGCGCCTGGATCAGATTACCGTCCTTGCCGCACAGACCGACCGCACGGCCGCCCTCGGCGTTGATCAGCTGCACGATCTCCTTGTTGATCGCACCGGCAAGGACCATCTCGACAACCTCAACCGTTGCCTTGTCCGTGACCCGCAGTCCGCCCTTGAACTCACTGACGATGTTCAGCCGTTCGAGCATCTTGCCGATTTGCGGACCACCGCCGTGAACCACCACAGGATTGACACCGCTTTGGCGCAACAAGGTTATGTCCCGGGCAAATGCCTGACCGAGATCCGTGTCGCCCATGGCATGCCCGCCATACTTCACGACAACAGTCTTGTCGTCATAGCGCTGCATGTAAGGCAGAGCTTGAGAGATAATGTGCGCGCGGCTCGAAGTCTCAGGTGCGGTCATAAAGAAACGATACTCTTCAGTTTATTCGGCAGAAGTCCATGAAAGCGAAAGAGCTTTGCTATACCGGGTTTGGCGAGATCTCACAATCAATGATGCCCCGGAGGTCTATTGAGTGGCGAGGTTACAAAGTTCTGCCCGGAGCTCATCTACTCCCCGGTTTTTCTCCGAGGACGTTGCGATAATCTCAGGATGGGCTGCCACCCGTTTTGCCAGTGCAGCCTTGGTTTCATCGACCAGGCGCACCAGGGCAGGTGGCTTGATTTTGTCGGCCTTGGTCAACACGACCTGGTAGACAACCGCAGCTTTATCAAGCAGCTCCATCGCCTCAAGATCGTTCTTCTTGATCCCGTGACGGCTGTCAATCAACAGGATTACGCGCCGAAGGTTCGGGCGGCCACGAAGATAGGAGAACACGAGATTTGTCCAGGCCTCGACCAGTTCCTTCGGGGCCTGTGCATATCCGTAGCCGGGCATGTCGACGATCGTGAGCGGTGTCTCCGGCGCGACAAAGAAGTTCAGCATCTGTGTCCGGCCCGGGGTGGACGACGTCCGGGCAAGCCCTTTTCGCCCAGTTAGCGCATTGATCAGGCTGGATTTGCCGACATTTGACCGTCCAGCAAAGGCGATTTCCGTGCCGGCGGCAGGCGGCAAATTTGCCATATCGGTCACGCTGGTCAGAAAATCCCATGGCCGGGCAAACATCAGCCGCCCGGCTTCCAGATCTTCCTCGGTATAGGTTTCATTGTCACTCATGAGTTGCCTTCTAACCTGCCTGTGCAGTTGCGTCGAGCATGTTCGCAGGTTCCAGGGCTGCAGTTTCCAACGTTTCGATATCCGATGCTCTGATTGCCGAAAGGTTCCGGGAGATTTTCTCTACCGGCCAATCCCACCATGCAATATCCAGGAGACGGTCGATCGTTCGCTCGTCAAAGCGCATCTTGATGACCCGGGCCGGATTGCCGACAGCAATCGCAAATGGAGGGATGTCCGACGCAACGACAGCATGGGCACCGATGATTGCGCCAGAGCAAATAGTTACACCCGGCATAACAACGGAGTTGGTGCCAAACCAGACGTCATGCTGCACAAGCGTGTCCCCGCGCAAATGATCAAAGATCGTCGTTGGATCGAAGCCTTCTTCCCAACCGTTGCCGAAGATATTGAACGGGTAGGTCGAAACGCCGGTCATTGCGTGGTTTGCGCCATTCATAATGAATGTTGTACCTGATGCGAGTGCGCAAAACCGTCCGATCCTGAGTTTGTCTCCGACGAAGTCGAAGTGATAACGCACGTTGCGGTTTTCAAACTCCGCCGCGTGTGTGTCGTCGTGATAATAGGTGTAATCGCCGACCTCGATGTTGGGTCGGGTAATGACATTCTTCAGAAAAACCGTGTGCGGCTCACCGTTGAATGGGTGCGTGTTATCAGGGGCTGGGCCGTGCATTGGACCTCCAAAACAAAGAAACAAGGGAAGTTGGGCGCGTCATTGACAACGCGGTCGACCAACCGGTCAGCGGCTTCGCCTTGCGGAACTGGTCTTTGTCTTAGTGGTTCATTGACTGGACACTCCTGACACTTAAAAGGCCCCGCCGGTTGGCGAGGCCTTTGGTCTATATCTTTATTTTCCGGGTTTGTCAGCTCTTGTCGTCGGCTGCCGGTTTCTTTCGTTTGAACATGGAGCCAAGATTGTCCCAAAGCTCCACCTTGACGCCCTGGCGGCTCATAATCACCCACTGCTGCGCAATCGAGAGCGAGTTGTTCCACGCCCAGTAGATAACAAGGCCTGCCGGGAACGATGCCAGCATGAAGGTGAAGACCACAGGCATCCAGGTAAAGATCATCTGTTGTGTCGGATCTGGCGGAGCCGGGTTCATCTTCATTTGGACAAACATCGTGATGCCCATGATCAGCGGCCAGACCCCAAGCATCAGAAGCTGCGGCGGATCCCACGGGATCAAACCGAACAGATTGAACAAGGACGTCGGGTCCGGGGCACTGAGATCCTGGATCCAGCCAAAGAACGGCGCGTGGCGCATTTCAATAGTGACGAAGAGCACTTTGTAGAGTGCGAAGAACACCGGGATCTGGATCAGGATCGGCAAGCAGCCGGCCAGTGGGTTGATCTTCTCCTTCTTGTACAGCTCCATCAGCGCTTGCTGCTGCTTCTGTCGGTCATCCGCATATTTCTCGCGGATCTCCGTCATCTGAGGCTGCACCAGTTTCATCTTACTCATGCTGACATAGGATTTGTTTGCCAGCGGGAAGAAGAACAGTTTGATGATGACGGTGACGAGGAGGATCGCGACACCAAAGTTTCCGAAATAGTGGAACAGGAAGTCGATGGCGTAAAACATCGGCTTAGTCAGGAAGTAGAACCAACCCCAGTCGATCAGCAGCTCAAAACGCTCGATGCTCAGAGAGGCCTCATAAGCGTCGAGGAGATTGGTCTCCTTGGCACCTGCAAAAAGATAAGAGCTGGTTTCGCCGACGCCGCCTGCAGGGACAACAACCGCGTTGCCGAGATAGTCTGCCTGGAAGTTTCCGCTCTGCGCGCCGTAGCTGAAGCCCGGCTGGAACTCCTGACCAGGTGTCGGAATGAGGGTTGCAGCCCAGTATTTGTCGGTGATGCCAAGCCATCCGCGATCGACTGCAGCCGGGCGTACCGGACCGTCTTCTTCCAAATCGGAATAGTCGACTTCGACGAGGCCTTCTTCACCAAAGACGCCGAGCAGACCTTCATGAAGGATCCAGATACCGGTTGTTTCAGGAATACCTTTGCGCGCAATCAAGCCATAAGGATAGAGCGTGACCGCATCGCCTGAGTTATTTGTCACCGATTGGGTGACGTCAAACATGTAGTTCTCGTCCACAGAGAAGGTGCGATTAAACACAAGACCTTCGCCATTGTCCCAGGACAGGGTCAAAGGCGTGGACGGTGTAAGGTTTGACGAACCGTTGACGGACCAAACCGTATCCGGTCCCGGCAGGGTGATGTTGGCACCTGCATCAGGAACCCAACCGTAGTCGCTGTAGTACGGGTTAGGGCTGCCGGTTGGCGAGAACAGGACAATTGTCGGGCTGCTCCGGTCAACTGTCTCGTGATAGTCCTTCAATCGCAGGTCGTCGAGCCGGCCACCTGTCAAGTTGATGGATCCTTCAAGACGCGGAGTGTCAATGACCACGCGTTGTGTCGCAGAAACGGCCTGTTCGCGAGAGGCAAATCCCTGCGGACTCGTTGCGGACGGCGCGACGGTGGCGCGCGAGCCTGCAACGGATGGGATCGGTGCGTCAGGGTTTACCCCACCTGGGCTAGCCTGTTGAGCAGCGTCTGCTTCCTGTTGGGCCTGAAGTGCCGCCTGTTGGCGCTCCAATTGCGGACCGGCATAAAAATACTGCCACGCCAGCAGAACGATCAGGGACAGAACGATTGCGAGAATCGTATTGCGGTTTTCAGAAATCAACTGGATTTACCCCTGTTACCTTTAAGGTGATGCATCTGTTTCTGCCGGTTGCCCTTGCGTGGCTTGCCGCGCCCGCGCGGTGTCGCCGGATCCAGTACCTGGTGTAGCCCAGACTTAAGGTCTGCAACCAGATTTGGGAAGGGAAGAGTCAGCGCAGAATCACGCGCGACCAGCACAAAATCTGCATTTTCGGGAATTTCGGCTGGTGAAAGCTCAGCAACAGCCGCGCGCAAGCGCCGCTTGATGCGGCTGCGGACAACGGAATTGCCGGTTTTTTTTGTGACTGTGTAGCCAATCCGTGGCGCAGCCTCGACAGTGCGTTGCAAGCCTTGAACAACAAAAGCGCGCCGGCCCAAACGGCCACCTTTGGCAACCGCAAGGAAATCGGAGCGCTTTTTGAGTGTGTTCATGGCTGCGGATTGGCTGTTGGCATGCGCCGCCAATCCGGCGCTGCAAGCAGTTGCCGCTTAGGCGCTGAGGCTCTTACGGCCCTTCGCACGACGGCGAGCAAGCACCTGACGGCCGCTTTTGGTGGCCATACGTGCGCGGAAGCCGTGGCGACGCTTGCGGACAAGACGGCTCGGTTGATACGTACGCTTCATTGTTCTTCCCCGCGCGGCTTAAGCGCGGCCCTTGTTCATTTAAATTCTTTGGAGGAAGCACTCGAAGCGCTCAGCCAGCGCAGCTCCTAAAAAGCCTTGGGTCCGAATGCATGTCCCGATCGAGCGCGCTTATAAGCGTCATGGTACGTGAAGTCAACTTATGTCGCCGAGATTCTCGCTTTCCTGGCCAATCACACACAGGTGACCACAAGCACTGTCAGTCTCACTTATCAGTGAAACCAACTTCTTTTTACACCGTTTAAGGTACACCTGACTTAAGACATCGGCACACATACCGGTCAAAAGCGGCGGAAGTAGGGATAATGGAGTGATTGGCCAATGCGCGGCAATGAGGCGGAGGCAATGAACGCATCCGACGAAAACGATAAAAAAGAGATTCCAGTGCAGGGGCGATCGTTTCCGGCAATTGCGAAAAAGTGGGCTCCGCTTGTTGTCTTGTTGTCCCTTATGGCCTTCGCGTTTTCACAAGGTCTGCACAATCATCTGACCCTCTCTGCGCTGATCATGGAGCGGCAGCAGCTTATTTCCCTGGTGGATGCCAATCTTGCAGTGGCCGTCCTTGGTTATATCGCACTCTATGCGGCGGCCGTTGCTTTGTCGTTCCCTGGAGCCTCGCTTTTCACGATTGCGGGTGGATTTCTGTTCGGCTGGATTATCGGAGGCTTGGCAACTGTCTTTGGCGCGACCTTGGGCGCGACCGCGGTCTTTTTGATCGCCCGTTCCTCGGTCGGTGATGTTCTGACACAGCGGGCAGGTCCCTTCCTGACACGGTTGTCCGAAGGGTTCCGGCAAGACGCCTTCAACTATCTCCTTTTCCTCCGCCTGACGCCGATTTTTCCCTTCTGGCTTGTGAACATCGCACCTGCAGTTTTTCAGATGCCTCTGCCGTCTTATGCCCTTGCCACATTTGTTGGCATCATTCCCGGGACATTTGCTTTTGCCTTCATCGGGTCGGGTCTTGATAGCGTCATCGCCGCTCAAGAAGCCGCAAATCCGGGCTGTGCGTCTGCCGGAACCTGCTCCATCGAAGTTTCGGCGCTTGTCACACCACAGTTGATTGCAGCATTTTTTGCTCTTGGTGTTGCAAGTCTGATCCCCGTGATCTTGAAGCGTTTGCGCTTCCGATAATCAAAAAGCCTGCCCTTATCGAACCAACCTGACAGGAGCCGTGCATGGCGAAACTGCTGACCCCAGACATTTGCGTGATTGGTGCTGGATCGGGCGGCTTGTCTGTTGCCGCCGCCGCCGCTGCATTCGGCGTAGACGTCGTCCTGATCGAAAAGGGAAAAATGGGCGGCGATTGCCTGAATTACGGGTGTGTTCCCTCAAAAGCCCTCCTGGCGGCGGGCAAAGCCGCAAAACATGCTCAAGTGGGAGCGGCGTTTGGTACTCATACCAGCGCCGCGGTAATCAACTTTTCTGAAGCAAATGACCATGTCCGAAACGTGATTGCGGCGATCGAGCCGCATGATTCCCAGGAGCGGTTTGAAGGCCTGGGCGTCACCGTGTTGCGGGAGCATGGGCAATTCACGAGCCCGGACTGCGTTTCTGCCGGTAACCATGAGATCAAGGCAAGGCGCTTTGTCATCGCGGCTGGGTCTTCCGCTCTCGTTCCTCCGATCCCCGGGTTGGATGAAGTGCCGTATCTGATCAATGAAACCCTGTTTGATCTGCGAGAAACACCGGAGCACCTCGGCATTATTGGTGGTGGCCCGATTGGCTTGGAGATGGCACAGGCGCATCGCCGTCTTGGGGCAAAGGT
Organism: Roseibium sp.; assembly: GCF_965276855.1. GTDB lineage: Bacteria > Pseudomonadota > Alphaproteobacteria > Rhizobiales > Stappiaceae > Roseibium. The sequence continues at coordinate 1,948,262 of NZ_OZ255700.1, read as the reverse complement.
GACGGTGTTTGAAGCTCAGACGGCGCTCGGAAAAGATGATCCGGAATTGGCCGGTATCGTCTTGAATGCCTTACAAGATGAGGGGGTTGACGTTCTCCAGAATACGGCCGTCGAAAAGGTCGCGAAAACGGAAGCAGGAATTGCCGTAACGGCGCGCGGCGACGCTGGGAATAAGGTGACCCAAACGGTCAGTCACTTGCTGGTTGCTACTGGTCGAGCGCCCAATGTGGACAGCCTGGGACTGGAGGCGGCGGGCGTCGATTACTCAAAGACAAGCATCGCGGTCGACAAAGGTCTTCGGACCTCAAATCGGAAAGTCTACGCGATTGGCGATATCGCCGGCGGACTTCAATTTACCCATGTCGCCGGGTATCAGGCAGGGCTGGTGATCCGATCCATTTTATTCCGGCTGCCGGTCTCCATGGACTATGATCAGGTGCCTTGGGTCACATACACATCGCCGGAATTGGGGCACGTCGGGCTCGGTGAAGCTGCGGCCCGCGCCCGTTTTGGCGACAAGGTCAGGGTTTTGACGGCAGACTATTCAGGCAACGACCGGGCTCAGGCTGAGGGTGCAACCACGGGGCGCCTGAAATTGATCGCAGGACCTGGCGGCAGGCTTCTCGGCGCTGAGATTGTGGGGGCGCAAGCGGGCGAAATCATTAACCTGTTGTCTTTGGCGCTGTCGAAGAAACTGAAGATGAAAGACCTCGCAGGTTTCATTGCTCCATACCCAACATTGGGTGAGTTGGTGCGCCGTGCAGCGATTTCGTACTATGCTGACATGCCGAAAAGTGCTTGGTTACGTTTCGGAATCGGTATCTTGCGCAAGTTTGGATAAGATGTATTGGGCTGAATGGGCTCTTGCCGTGATGTTTGGACGGAGCTGTCATGAAGCATGAGGGCACTCCTAAGGGGACTGTAACACCGGATGCAAACGGACTGGGTCCGGCCGGAGGCCCGGAACTCGATCCGGGTTTCGGCCGCCATCGTTTTGGCGGCCTGTCCAGCAAACTTCTTCTATTAACAGTCGTGTTCGTCATGATTGCGGAGGTGCTGATTTATGTGCCCTCCATCGCAAACTTCAGAAACACTTGGTTGATGGACCGGCTGACAACGGCAGGTGTTGCCGCATCGGTCCTTGCTGAAACCAACACGCTTGCGCCGCGATTGCAGGAAGAGCTGCTGAGAACGACGGGGGCCGTGGCCATCGCGCTGGATCAGGGTGCGCAGCGCCGGTTGATCGCTATGAGCGATGTGCCGACACAGGTCGATTTCGTTGTGGACATGGCGGAGGTCACCCCTTGGACGTCGATCCTGGGGAGTTTTGCGATCCTGACCTATCGCGGGGACGGCGTCATGCGGGCTGTCGCTGCGGGTCAGATGGGCCATACAGAACGCGTTGACGTTGTCTTTCCGGTCGCGCTTCTCCAGAAGGACATGCTGGCGTTTTCGGGCCGGATCCTGGCGCTCTCTCTGGTGATTTCCGGGATAACCGCAGCGTTGGTGTATATCACTCTGCGCGCGATTTTCATCCGCCCGTTGCGCCGGCTGACGCGCTCCATGGAGCAGTTTGCCGAGAACCCGGAAGATGGATCCCGGATCATAAAGGTGTCCGGGCGGCGCGATGAACTTGGCGATGCGGAAGTTCGCCTGGCGGCGATGGAAGAAGCTCTCTCACGCGCGTTGCATCAAAAACAGCGTCTTGCGGACCTCGGGTTGGCCGTGTCCAAGATCAACCACGATTTGCGCAACTTGCTGGCGTCCGCGCAGCTCTTCCTGGAGCGGCTGGAACATGTGCCCGACCCGACAGTCAACCGGCTGGCACCGAAGATCCTGGCAACACTTGATCGGGCGGTCGGGTATACGCAGGCTGTCATGGCCTATGGCAAGGCCCAGGAGCGGGCCCCGCAAAGGCGACTGATCGCGCTCCGCCGGGTGGGTGAAGATGTCGCTGATGTCCTGGGCCTCGTAGATCACGACACCATTCAGTTCGAAAACCGGATTGGTGAAACACTCGAAGTGGATGCGGATCCCGAACAGATCTTCCGTGTGCTTTTGAACCTGACCCGAAATGCGGTGCAGGCGCTTGAGGCGGAAAAGGACGGGACGCTGGTTCGCCGGATCAGTCTTTCCGCGGAACGCCGCGCGAATTGCGTTCATATTGAAGTCCACGACACCGGACCGGGTATTCCCGAAAACACGCAGAAAGGCCTCTTCAAGGCGTTTCACAGCGGTGCGAAAACAGGTGGCGTCGGCCTCGGACTTGCTATCGTTGCTGAGCTGCTAAGGGCTCATGGCGGCGCGATCGAGCTCGACTGTGACCAGCCGGGAACGTGTTTCAAAATACAGTTGCCGGACCGGACAGCTTGACCGCGGCCAATCTGGTTCAGTGCCGACATGAGCCGACGTACAGCGCGGCCTTCCAGCAGGACATGTGTATAATCACAGCCTTGGTTTCCCGGAAAACTGCGGACGGAAAGACAACTTGGTGTGACTTTCAAAAAAAGTTCAAAAAGGCGCTTGCATCGCCCGCCAGTCCGCAGTAGATAAGCGCCCTGTCCGGGGCACACAGTGTCCTGCAGACCGAACAGCCGACACTGTGGATCGCTTCAAGATCCCAAAGGCAATGTTCTTAAGCACCGGTAGCTCAGCTGGATAGAGCACCAGACTACGAATCTGGGGGTCGGGGGTTCGAATCCTCCCCGGTGCGCCATCACTTGGCATGGTTTCACCTTTTCTGTTTTGCAAAACATGTTCCCAAAACGTTCTTGAACGTTGCAATTGCGTTGTCGGCCATCTGGGATGTGCGGACGAGATACTTGTCCAGTATGTCCTGTGCCCGCTGCAGCGAATGACCGGTGATCGATACGATTTCACCGAGGTTGCAGCCTGCCTGGAACAACATCGTTACTGTCGTCCCACGGATATCGCGGAAGTGTAGGTGCTCAATTCCGGCGTCCTTGCACGTTTTTCCCCATTTAAGGGCGAAGTAGCGCTTCTTGAACGCCTTTCCGGTCTTGGTCGTTAGAATGAGCGTTGATTGTTTTTGCAGATGATCCAGCGTCTCTTTCAGGGCTTTGGTGCACTCAATGGTGATCAAGCGCCCTTCCACTTTGCCTCTACTTGATTTGCCTTGGCGGAACGAGATGCGCTCCCGATCATGATTGTTCCACGCCTGCAGAAGGCGGAATGTGATGCCTATATACGACAGTGGCGCGCTTATGCGTGGCCATTAAGCCGACTTGTCCTGGGAAACGGCACTGGTCTTCCACAGTCAAACGTGATTTGGCGCGATTGTTCAAGAATGGCTCCACGGCGCACCTATTTCTTCGGATGCAAACAGCATGTGGAGCGCGTTATGAATATCATTTTAAATGGCGAGATTGCCGAAATTCCCGAACATTTGACGGACGATATGCTTCTCAATGTTCTGAGAGAGTATTTTGGGCTGGTTGGAGCAAAATTCGGTTGCGGTGCAGGGACATGCGGAGCCTGCACAGTTGTCGTTGACGGCGATGCTATCCGGTCCTGCGTTATGCCGATGAGCGCACTGGAAGGCGCGGAAGTTCGAACCATCGAGGGCGTGTCTAAAGGCGATACGCTCCATCCGGTGCAAGAAGCATGGCTTGAACACGCGGTTCCGCAATGCGGGTATTGTCAGGCCGGACAGATTATGTCGGCGATTTCTCTTCTGGAAAAAACGCCTGCTCCATCTTCCGAACAGATCGATGCGGCGATGGAGGGCAACCTGTGCCGGTGCGGGACCTATGCGCGCATTCGCGCGGCCATTGGCAGCGTGGCAGCATCAGCATGATAAACCGAAGAGCATTTCTAAGAGCCGGCAGTGCCGGGCTTGTCGCGCTGATTGGCGGCGGCGTCGCCGTCTACTCTCAAGTGCCGGTCATTCCGCAGAGGCCGGCTCCCGATCTTGAGACCGCGGCAGGCTGGATCTCATACAATGACGGTGTCTACACGCTCACACTGCCGCGGATCGAGATGGGTCAGAACATTGCCACCGCCATGAAACAGGTTGCCTGCACGGAGCTCAGCGTAGAGTGGGACGACGTCAATGTGGAGCTGCATGATACGGATCGTCCCGGTCTCAAGCCAACGGTGGGAAGCGAGTCCGTACAATTGTTTGCAGAACCTCTGGCGCAGGCTTGTGCCTCACTGCGCGAGGCGATCAATGATGGTCAACGGGCGGGACATGTTCCCGTGACAGCCCGCCCCAAAGATCAACTTCGCATTTTTCAGCCAGGTGCATTTACCGGCGTCCGGCCTCCGATCACGCACGGGCACGCTATCGTGACCGGGCAACCGCTCTACGCCGCAGATGTCCGCCGGCCCGGTCAGTGTTACGGCCGCGTTCTGCGCGCAGATGCCTCGACGGAGATTTTCTCCCGGCCTGTTGGCTGGAACCTCAAAGCGGCCCGCCAGGTTCCCGGTTTCGTACAAATCGTCGAAAATGTGGGGCCTCCGATCGGCAAAGCCGAAGGATTGGGCATCGTCGCCAGTTGGCCGGGCGCGCTCGACCCCATCGCAGATGCCCTTGACGTCGAGTGGTTTGTTGAGGAACCGGATCAAACGATTGACATATATGTTTCAATCGATGTGGATGCACGGCTCTCGAACGGGGCGCTGCCGAAACAGGTGATGAAGGGAATGCCTGAAGACGGGGGGTGGGATATCGATCTGCGCTTTGACATCCCGCTTGCCGCTCACGCTCCGATCGAACCGCGCGCTGCAAATGCGGAGTGGGATGGATCGCGGCTCACCGTGTGGGCAGGCAACCAGGATGTATTTTATATTCGCGATTTCCTGTCCGACGCTTTCGGATTGGATACGGAGCAGATTCGCGTCCAATCATGCCGTATTGGTGGGGCATTCGGTGGAAAGACAATCTGCACGGTTGAGGCGGAAGCTGTTGCTCTGACGATGGCTGCAGGAGCACCGGTCAAGGTGCAATGGACGCGGGGTCAGGAATATGCATTCGGCTTCCACCGGCCACCATCCTCTCACCGGGTCAAGGTCCGATTGAACGGGGACCAGGTTTCGGACTGGTCCCATGACCAAGTTTCCTCTCACATCATGTTTACCTCGGCCGTGCTTCCCAGATGGATGCAGCGGGGCACCGACATGTTCGCTGGCGACGGCGGCGTTGCACGCGGTATGGCCGTGCCATATCGCCTTGGTCGTGCACGCTCGGCGTATGACTTGGTCCGCTTGCCGGTTCATACCGGGCCTTGGCGTGGGTTGGGTGCAGGTACAAATGCACTTGTTACCGAAAGCGCCATCGATGAGGCTGCACGTATCGCCAGCATGGATCCGCTGGCATTCCGTCTCGCACATATCGACGACCCAAGGCTTACAGCAGTGCTCCGTGAAGTCGGGGAACTAAGCGACTGGGCCAACTTAGAGCAAGCCGAAGTCCGCGGAGACAAGCGCATTGGCCGGGGTGTTGCTTGCGGGGTTTACAAAGGGGCGTCGTATGCGGCGACGATTGCCGAGGTCGAAGTTGCGCCTGATGGCTCAGTGCGTGTCTCCCATCTTTGGTGCACGCATGAATGTGGCCTTGTTATCAATCCGGATCAGATCAAGGCTCAATGCGAGGGCAACCTGGTGTGGAGCATGGGCATCGTGTTGACGGACACGTTGCCGATTGAACGGGGGCGGGTGATCGCCGAAACGTTTCCGGATGCACCGATCCCTAAAATATCGGAGATGCCGGAAGTAACCATCCACCTTCTGGACAACAACAATCCGCCGGCAGGCGCTGGCGAAACAGTCATCGTCTCCGGTCCCGGTGCCATTGCAAATGCGGTTCGTGCGGCAACGGGGATCCGCCCGGTCCAATTTCCAATACGCCCAAAAACTTTCATCGAGCGCTCCGCTTCGGCATTTCAGGCGGACACGCGATGAGAGAAATGACGCATTTCGCCGCCGAGTGGCTCCGAAATCCGGCACGCATGGGAGCGGTTGCCCCTTCAAGTGCCGGATTGGCCAGAACGATCACCGATGGATTAAGCCGCGACAGTGGGCCGGTTGTCGAGCTTGGGCCGGGAACCGGCGTGTTCACAGAAAGGATGTTTGCTCTCGGAGTTCAAGGTGCTCAGCTTGCCGCCGTGGAGGCAAATCATGCGCTCGCCGCCCTACTTGCAGAGCGGTATCCTGGTGTAACAATCCGCCAAGGCGACGCCGCAAGAGTGCGCTCGCTCGTGCCCTTTGATCCAGGAACTGTTCAGACCGTAATATGCGGTCTTCCCCTGCTGTCGATGCCGTTTGCGCATGTGTTTCGTATATTGCGCAACAGTTTCGACTTGTTGACCGCAAATGGTGAGTTCCGGCTCTTCACCTATGGCCCGACTTGCCCGGTCCCGCACGGGATCCAGGAGCGGCTAGGGTTGCGGTCGGAGATGCATGATTTCGTGGTGCGCAACCTGCCTCCGGCAACAGTGTATAGTCTGCGCAGGGAAGGACGTTGAATGGTGGCCGATGTCAACGGAGATGATTTCGCCTCTGCGGTGATGATGCGCTTGATCGCCCTCGGTATGGAAAAACAAGGGCTTTCCCCCGCGGCTGCAGGTGCGCGTGGTGCCCATGTCGCGCGGAGCGCCAAAAGTGCTGCATTGAACGACTTGGCGGCGCAGCATGGTCCGCTGACCATCCTTCGGCTGGCGGACGCTGTCCATGACCTTCCCCCGGAACCCGTCGCGGTCGCGCTGAAAAAAGCAGTGGGTTTGGAGGACTTTCTGCAGCGCTGGCATCGTGTCGAAACCTTCAGCCATTCGAGCAACCGCGTGCTTGTGGAGCCTCTGGATCCAATTGGCTACAGTCTGCACCACGTCAGCAAAACAAGGTCTTCCACGCCAACGCTTGCCGAGAGTTTGCTCGTGATTGCAGTTGTGACTGTGCTGGCGGAAATCGCAAGCGACCATGGCCTGGTGCTGGAGACCGACCGAGGGCAACTGCTGCGTGAAAACGCGAGTTGGCGCGGTCTTGAGACGCTGGACTGGTCCGAGAAGTTCTATCTGATCCAGACTTCACAACAAATGCGCGAACAACCCGTGCTGGAGGTGACCGACTCGGACCTTGTCGAGAGGACCAAGGGCATTGTCGCTCAGGACCTGGCAAGACGCTGGTCTGTTCAAATTCTCTCAGAGATGTTGGCAATTTCCAAACGGACTTTGCAGCGCAGGCTTGCAGAAAAGGGTGTCAGCGTTTCGCAGCTGATCATGGACGCGCGGCTAGAAGCCGCTGCCGCCTTGTTGTGTGAGAGCGATGGACCTGGTCTTGGGGCCATCGGATTTCTGACCGGTTTCGCTGATCAGGCGCACTTCTCCCGGTCTTTTGCCGAGCATGTTGGAATACCGCCGCAGGATTACCGAAAACGTTTCGGTCATTAAGCGTCGTGTCTGATCGCATCCGCTCTGTCACGATGGGAATGCTCTGTCTGTTATTCTTTCAGATGGATGGTCAAAACTCAGCAGTTCGTCGTTGCTGAGTTTCTAGGCGGGCAGGGTGGTGACTCTAGACGCCGGCCTCAACCCAGTGAGATGGCCGGTTTCGTCTATTGGGTCGCGTCGCGCCTTGGTTGGATCTCAGTCTGGGGCCCGGGTCCTAAGCGCGCGGCACGAGTGCATCGCGCAAGGATCGGTTCAAGACCTGTTCTCCGCGCAGGTCTAAACCAGAGTGCAAATCGATGATGTGGCTCTTCTGGACCTGTTCGGCCTCGGCCCCGTCCCGTTTTTCAAATGCGTCCAAGAGGGCATGATGTGAATGGCTTTCACAGGCGGTGTCTGACCTCTTCCAATAAAGCGCAATGATAAGTGACGATCGGGAAATCAATGACCGAACCATGCCAGTGAATATCCGATGATCGGCGATTTCTGCGATTGCCGTATGAAACGAACCCGACAGCATCAGCGCACGACCCATATCTGCGGCGTGGATGGCTGCGTGTTCCGCGTCCAGATGTGCTTTCAGATCTGCCAGCTGTGTTTCCGTAATTGCATCGGCGGCAAGGCGCGCAACTGCAGGCTCGATCAGGGCCCTGGCCTGAAACACTTCGTGGGCTTCCCGTATGGTCGGTTTAGCAACGTAAGCGCCTCGGTTCTTGATCATGCTGATCAGACCGGAATGCGCCAGGGCTTGCAGGGCCGCCCTGACGACAGTGCGGCTTGCCCCGTAGATTTCGCCGACCTCATCTTCAGATAGTTTTACGCCAGGAGCCAGCTTGTGCTCCAAAATCGCAGCCTGAATGTTGAGGCAAATTTCCAGTGTCCGCCCCGGGGGCAGCGCAAATACCTCATGCAAGGTCGTTTGGGATGTATCGGAAGCGGTCACAGAAATCGTCATGTTTGTGTTGCCCGGTGCGGCATTTGGTTGACCTTACCTGTTCAGGTCGGACACAGCAATCGCAGACTGTATACAATATTTAATCATAACGTATTTTATTTGACTGATAATTGTGCACATTTTTGATGCCGTTTTATCCCCTCGCGGTCAAAGTATGACAGAAACCGCAGAAATCCGCTGATATCCATCCTTGGCACGCCGTTTGCGTGGACAGGTCTCCAATCGCAATGTGTGAAGGAGATCCTCGCAAATGGCACAATCCCTGGAGCTGGAACTGGCCGCTGTCACCAAGGCCTATGGTGCCACGATTGCGGTTGATGCCATCGATCACAAGTTTTCCGCGGGGTCCTACTCGTGCCTGCTTGGCCCCTCTGGATGCGGAAAGTCTTCAACGTTGCGCATGATCGCCGGCCATGAAGGCGTCTCAGCCGGCGATATCATCTTTGGTGGTACGAATGTCACCGACCTGCCTCCGGCAAAACGGGGCACGGCTATGATGTTTCAGAACTATGCGCTTTTCCCGCATTTGTCGGTCCTCGACAATGTCGGTTTTTCCCAAAAGATGCGCGGCGTAGGTCTGGCAGAGCGCAACAAGAAGGCCCTCCAGTTGCTGGAACTGGTCGATATGGCAGATTATGCGGCGCGCCTGCCGGCCCAGCTATCTGGTGGTCAGCAGCAGCGGGTTGCCCTTGCCCGCGCCCTCATCACCGAACCCTCGGTTCTTCTGCTCGATGAGCCTTTGTCAGCGCTTGATCCGTTTTTGAGGATCAAGATGAGGCTTGAGCTGAAACGGCTGCAGCGAGAGCTCGGAATTTCCTTCATTCATGTCACTCACAGTCAGGATGAGGCGCTTGCGCTTGCCGATGACATTATCGTCATGAACAACGGCAGGATCGAACAGGCAGGCAGTCCACGAGCTGTCTTCAATACGCCGACCACTGAATTTGTCGCCAGGTTTATCGGTGGCCACAACGTGCTTCGGCACCAGAATGCACGCATCGCCTTGAGAGTGGACAGATTACAGGTCCTCAAATCGGCCCCGCAGGAAGCTGATCACCTCACAGCCAGCGTGGTGGATGTCGAGTATCTCGGATCAACCGTCAATCTGGCGCTCGATGCAGGCGGTGCCGGAGATCTCACGGCCGCTCTGAGCGAAGAAACGTTCTTTCAAGACCCTATCGAAATCGGGACAACCGTCTTCCTCAAATGGAAGCCGGAAGATGTTCACCAATTGGCCGCCTGACGGTTGCCGATCACGCCCTTCTTGAAAAGGGCCAACACGACTCCAAGAGGGGTAACAGGAGTAGGACCATGACAGACAGACTGGACAAAAAAGGTATCAGCCGGCGGAGCCTTCTCAAAGGGGGCGCAGCTGCAACAGGCGCGGCGCTTGGCTCTGGAGCGATCACCGGGTTCCCAACCATCTGGGCGCAGAACATTAAGGACGTCACGCTCCGCCAGTTCGGAACCGGCGTTTCCAACCTCAACGAGGTTGCTGCAAAAGTTAAGGAAGACCTCGGTTTTACTTTGGAAATGACGGCGCTGGACAGTGATGCCGTCACCCAGCGCGCAGCCACACAGCCGGACAGCTTCGACATCGCCGACATTGAATACTGGATCTGCAAAAAGGTCTGGCCGACTGGCAACCTCCAGGCGATGGACACGTCAAAAATCAAAAACTACGACAAGATCGTCGGCATTTTCCGAAACGGGAAACTGACGCCGGAAAGCACGATCGCGCAAGGCACAGCGCCGCATACGGTCGGTTTTGTGGAAGGTGTTGACGGCAAAACGTTCGTCGACAACGAAAGCGGCTGGATGACGCTGATCCCGACCATCTACAACGCCGATACCCTGGGCATTCGCCCTGACCTGATCGGCCGGCCGATCTCAAACTGGTCTGAGCTGCTCAATCCGGAATTCAAAGGCAAGGCATCGATCCTCGATATCTCGTCGATCGGCATCATGGACATGGCAATGGTTGTGGAGTCCATGGGGGAATACAAATACCCGGACAAGGGCAACATGACCAAGGAAGAGATCGATCTGACCCTTGGTATCTTCACCGAAGCCAAGAAAAATGGTCAGTTCCGGGCCTTCTGGAAGACATTCGACGAAAGCGTCAACCTTATGGCATCGGGTGAAGTCGTCATCCAGTCCATGTGGTCTCCGGCCATCACCGCTGTTCGCTCACAGGGTATTCCCTGTGTCTATCAGCCGCTTGAAGAAGGCTACCGCAGCTGGGGCGGCGGCATCGGTCTGTCCAAGAGCCTCAGCGGTCTCGAGCTCGATGCAGCCTACGAATACATCAACTGGTATCTCGATGGCTGGGTCGGCGGCTTTCTCATGCGCCAGGGCTATTACTCAGCAGTTCCGGAAACGTCGAAGAACTTCATGTCCGACGACGAGTGGGGCTTCTGGTTTGAAGGTAAGGCTGCCGAAGGCGACATCACAAACCCGTTTGGAACGGTCATGGAAAAGGCCGGAGCAGTTCGCGATGGCGGGTCGTTCTACGACCGCATGGGGGCTGTTGCCTGCTGGAACGCGGTCATGGACGAGAACCAGTACATGGTCCGCAAGTGGAACGAGTTCATCGCGTCCTAAGCCTGTTTCCAAAATCGGTGCCCGGGGTTCCCCGGGCACTTCCTGTGATGTTTAACGGACAAAGGCTCCATGACGGACCAAAGCCATCTATTTCTTCATTCCCGGACAGCGGCAACCGCGGGCAAACAGGCGAGGCCGTCGTTTCAGTGGAGTCGTTTGCCAAACAATCTAACTGGTTGGCTGCTGTCACTGCCGCTCACAGTCATTTTGTTTTTTTTCCTGGTTCTTCCGATTTGCATGATTGTTGTCGTCAGCTTTTGGGGGGCGACCGAGTTTTCGATCTATCCGGCGTTCCAGTTTGACAATTACGAGTTCCTGCTGACATCGCCGGTCACCTATCAAGTGTTCTGGAACACCCTCAAATATGCCTTGATTACCTGGTTTTTCACATTGGTAATCGGCTTCACCGTTGCCTACTTCCTGGCATTCCATGTGCGCTCATTAACTTGGCAGATCGTGCTGTTTCTGCTTTGCACGATCCCGTTTTGGACATCCAACATCATCCGCATGATTTCCTGGATCCCCTTTCTGGGGCGGAACGGGATTGCCAACTCCACCTTGATGTCTGTGGGCGTCATCGATGAGCCATTGGAATGGCTGCTTTTTTCAGATTTCTCGGTGATCCTGGCCTTCGTTCACCTGTACACGTTGTTCATGGTTGTGCCGATCTTCAACACCATGATGCGGATTGACACATCTCTGATCGAAGCGGCGCGGGACGCCGGCGCGTCGGGTTATCAGACCCTTACGAACGTCATTATCCCGCTCACCAAACCCGGAATCATGATCGGGTCCATTTTCGTGATCACGCTTGTGATGGGAGACTTCATCACAGTCCGATTCATGTCCGGCAGCCAGAAGGCAAATGTCGGCCGTCTGATTTCCAATGACATCGCGCTTTTGCAGTATCCGTCAGCCGCTGCAACCGCAGTGATCCTTCTCATCACGGTGCTTTTGGTGATTTCGATCCTGCTGCGCTTTGTCGACATTCGAAAGGAGCTGTGATCCATGGAAAAACGCAGCCGATCCTTTTATGTACTCGCCACGTTCTTTGCGCTGTTCCTGGTGTTTCTTTATGGTCCAACGCTCACCATCGGCATTCTGAGTTTTCAAGGTCCTGGCGGTGGTTTGACCTTTCCGATGCGCGGCGTGTCGATCCATTGGTTCCGCGATCTGTTTGAACAGCAGGCTGTTGGAGACATCTGGGGCAGCTTCTTCCGGTCCATCACGCTTGGGCTGATGGTGATGGTGACGACGGTGATTGTCTCGGTGATGGGTGGATTGGCATTCCGCAAACGCTTTGCTGGCTCAAGCGTTCTCTTTTATCTGATCATCACGTCCCTGGTGATCCCATCCATTCTGATCTCCCTTGGCGTAGGTCTGATTTTCTCCCAAGCCAGGTTGGCTGTGCATTGGTCGACATCCGGATATGGATCTCAACTCACCTGGACCCTGCCGTTCGGGCTGCTCATCATGTTTGCGGTCTTCAACCGCTTCGACAAATCGTATGAGGAAGCTGCGCGGGATCTAGGTGCGTCTGCCTGGCAGACCATCCGCTACGTGGTGTTGCCGATCATCGCCCCGATGCTCATTGGCGTGGCGCTTTTCGGTTTCACCCTGTCCTACGACGAATTTGCCCGCACGCTTCTCACCGCGGGCAGCTACAACACGCTGCCCCTTGAAATCTACGGAATGACGACGAACGTCACGACACCTGTCATCTTCGCGCTGGGAACGCTGACAACACTGTTCTCCTTCGGAATCATCGGGATCTTTTTGACAGTCGTATTGCTGATCAACCGGCGGCGATCCAGGCACGGATCGGATGCCGGTAAAGGCATGGTCTAGTGGCAGTGACCCGATGACACATCACCACATACTCGTCATCAATCCGAACACGACGGTTTCGATGACTGAAAAGATTGCCGTGGCCGCCCGTCAGGCCGCTTCCCCGGCAACCAGAATTACGGCCGTCAACCCTGCGGAAGGTCCAAAGGTCATCCAGGGGCCAGATGATGGCGCCGCCGCACTGCCAGGACTGTTTGATCTCTTTGACCGGACACTGCAGGCCAATTCGAAGATTACCGCCGTTATCATCGCCTGCTTTGACGACACCGGTTTGTTTGAGTTGAAAAAACGATCACCGGTACCGGTGATTGGGATCGGTGAGGCTGCCTATCACCTGGCCTCTATCACCGCGCTGAAATTCTCCGTTGTGACAACTCTTTCCGTTTCTATTCCCGTTCTGGAGGATAACCTCCGCCGCCTCGGACTTGCCAAACGATGTGCGAAAGTCCGGGCTTCCGAGGTGCCTGTTCTGGCACTAGAAGACCCGGCTAGCGATGCCCGTCAACGGATAGAACACGAGATAGAGACCGCACTGGAAGAGGATGATATCGGCGCTATCGCACTGGGGTGCGCCGGAATGGCTGACCTTGCAAAAGATCTGTCGAGGCGCTTCAGAGTTCCGGTCATCGACGGTGTGGCGTCTGCGGTGAAGCTGTCGGAGATCATCGTTCGCTAGGTGTACGGAGCACAAATGAATATCTGAAACAGGCCGTACCGATTTGGTTCGCACAACCGCGCTTCATTATGACGGCTCGACCCTAATCTACCTCACTCAGCGGCAGGATAGGACGAGAAGACCTCAAACGATCCATTCCGCAAAACCAAAAGGACGTCGTAGGCTTCCCGTTCTGTCTCAGGCCCCATTCCCGGTGATCCGTAGGGCATTCCCGGGACGGACAGGCCAACCGCATCCGGCCGGTCCGCTATTAGGCGCCGTACATCGCGGGCTGGTACGTGGCCCTCGACAACATATCCATCGATGAGCGCGGTGTGGCAGCTGGCAAGCTGAGTGGGGATGCCCCGTGTGACCTTTTCCCGTGCAAGTAGGCCCGGTGGAATGTCCTCGGCCGTGATGGAAAACCCTTCTGATCGCATGATATCGATCCAGGCGTTGCAGCAGCCGCAGCCGCGAGACTTGAGAACATGGATTGCGGGGGTGCCGGTCGAGCTTGCAAAGCTTGGTGTGGCAACGCAAAGAGAGAGCACACCTTGCAGCAGAGCTCGTCTGTCGATTTTCATCATTTTTCTCCCTGCCAGTCGATCGTTTGATCTGTCTGATTTTCTTCTAGTCTTGCAAACGCGGGGGGGGGCATTTCCGGTCAAAATGCCAGCCTCCACCACCAAGGCAAATCGATGAAAAAGATGAGCCCCGCAAGAAACACGGCCGCCAAGATTGCGAGGCCGGAAAGGATCGCGATTGTTTCCAGGGCCATCTCAGAAAAATCAGATGTCCGAATGGGTGGTTTTTTTGCGGCGGGCCAGTTCGCCTCGTGAAAATCCCCCTCGGCCCGCGCTGTTGCCGGGCTGTTGGGCCGCATATTTTGAGCACTGGCCGCAGTGTCCTGAAGGGTAACTTCTTCTGAAAGGGGCTGACACTCTGGGGCGGTGCACGAGGATGTATTTGAAGAGGCACCGAATGCCGGCAGTGACTGGGTCCACCTGGACCAGACAAGCAGGGCCAATGCCAGGATGATCAGCAGACCGGTAGCCTCGAAATATAGGGGCGGGCCGTGCGGTCCGCTCAGGGCCTCCGGAAAGAGACCCGGCCCGATCGCAGTCACCAGGGTAAAGATATAGGTGCCCAAAGCGGCCAGTCCGATCCCATACCTGAAAACCTGGGTGCGCCATGCCTTCTCGGGCCAATAGCCCAGGAAAGTCCGGCAAATGATCCAAATCGCAATGGGTGTGAGGACAACGAGTTCTGCCCAATGAAGCAAAGCTGGTCCGAGTGCTTCAACGGCCATTGAGCCCGCAAGGTCGCCCAGGCCGAGCAGGACGGCTCCAAAAAGGATTGCGATTTTCCATCCCCGGTCATTGGCAGTCTCATGCCCTCGAAAGTCTTTAGATATGTGACTCACCGGTTCCGTTTCCATCTCGTCTGCCATAGGCAATATTTCTCAATTCGGCGTGTGGTCTAGTTCGGCGAGGTGATCGTTGTAACGGTCGCTGTCACCAAGAAGATTGAGATCACCAACACTGCCTCCAGGCGGATGGATGTTTTCAAACGAGGCAGGGCCTGCGGATTACCAGCCAGCAGCGCGGGCGTGAGGCGCAACTTGTTCAATGCTGCAAAAGCAATCACCGCGGCGAACAAGGCGAGCTTTAGCAAAAACAACTGGCCATAGGGGGCTGTGAAAGCCTGCGGTGTCGTGACCCCAAACAGCCCCAGCAGTATTCCGCCCGCGATTACGAGCAGCCAGACACTCCACAAAGCCTTCTTGCCAAACTCCTCCGCAATCTCTCCGGTCGTCTCCGAGGCGTTTCTGTTCGTCGAGCGGAGCAATGGCCCAAAGACGCCAAGCCAAAAAGCCAGGCAAATCATGTGAAGAGTGATCAAGGTGCCGAGCAGAAGACGTGGTTCCTCCAGCGTATGTCCACGAAACGCAAAAGACAGGCAAGCAACAAGGGCTCCGCCGAGAGCAATTTGAAGACCGAAGCGGGACTTGAAGATGACGCCCAGGATAAGGATTAAACCAACAAGCCGCACGAGCACGCTGCCGCCGAGGGGACTGTCCGCGACCAGCTCCAGAAGCATGGGATCAAACGCACCGTCAAGCGTGCCGCCCATCAGGAAACTGGCGCGGAGCGGGATCCGCAACAATGTCGCCACCGCGGCAATCAGGGCCATTGCGCCTGCGACGCGTGCAAGGTATGTCCGGTCATCTTCGGTCAAGGACCTCAGCACGACAGATACGAGGACGCTTCCGGCCGCCAGCAGCGTGGCCGCCGATGCCAGGGTCTTGATAGCGATTGAGGTCAGGATCTGGGCGTCTATCGCCGCCAATGCTGCAAGCATGACCCGTCAGTTCCCGACCGAAAACGTGAAGGATCCATCCATTGCATGTCCGTCTTCGGCCAGACCCCGCCAATTTACGGTGTAGGAACCATTGGGGAGCGCGGCTGGAACGGCCTGAAAGGTTTTCGATGGTGCCATGTTGTCTGTGCGGGTGACTGGATAGTCAGTGCCGTCCTTGCCGGTCACCTGAATCAGCGTGATGCGCATCGGCGCATCAAAGGTCATCACGATGGCATCCGGCGACTGCGCGACGGTCGATCCATCAGCGGGGCTTGTCGTTTCCTTGGAGGAGTGCGCAAGGGCCGATGTGGCGACTGCGGTCCCAAAGGTTACTGCCAGCGCCAGACGCTTGAACTTGGTCATCATGTTGTTTCCTCGTCTCATTCATCAATTTTGTGCGGTCAGCAGGGGGATTTGTCGATCCCCAAGGGTCTGTCCCCTTCTGCAATGGACGTTTGTTCAGGGGAGGGAGCAGGTACAATTGCGGCAATTCGGTAACTGCCGGTCTCGCCCATTGTTAGCATAAGGGTAGCCGATGACCCGGACTGGATCCCGGATGCAATCTTCGCGTAGGGCGCGAGCGGCAGATCCATGGTCATGGCCGGCCAACCAATCCGGTCATTGGCTTCATGGCTGATGTTTACGACACCTTCGGACATGGCATTGATCACGCCCTCAAGATGGAGTGCGCCGACAATCTGCGCCCCCGCATTTTGCAGGCTTTCATGGTCCATTTCGTAAGAGGCCTTCTGTGTATCAAACACGGCATTTGCGGGAGTGAGCGTCAACAGCATCAACAGACCAGCAAAAGCTGTCGAGGCGGTGATGGGGAACGATATCATATTGACGAGACTTCTTCTTTTGTGCGGTCATTCTAAGGAGGTGGCGCGCCGCAGCCCGGCGGCACAGTCCGGGCTGCATTGCTTCTGCAAGATGATTAGTTCGGCATGATTGCGCTGATCGCGTAAAGGCCATCATCGCCTTTCACCAGCATCAATGTGACGCTGTCTCCGGCGCTGACATCCCCCATCATTTGAGCACTTTCCAGCAGCGGCAGATCCATGGTCATGGCCGGCCAGCCGATTTCTGGGATCGGATCGTGGCTGACATTTGCCGTGCCGTCGCCAATCGAGTTGACAACCGCCTCTGTGTGGACGGCGCCTTCCATCTGCCCGGCGTTCATGGGCATGTTGGAGTGATCCATACCTGAATGATTTGCGCCATGTTTGGCGTCCGCAAATGCCATCGGGGCGGTGCTGACCGTCAAAAGTCCGGCGAGTGCGAGGGTTTTGATCAGATTCATGGAGTTTCCTTTCTCTGCTTTGAAAAATGATCGAAGAGTTATTCTGCCGGCACGGCTGTGCCGGTTTCCGGTGCGCTTGCCGCCAGCTCACGATTGACGCGGCCGAGTGCAAGACGCTTCCAGATCACGAAGATTGCGGGGATGACGAAGAGCGTCAGGAGCGTGGCGGTGGCCATGCCGCCGACCATCGGGGCTGCGATCCGCTGCATGATTTCCGAACCTGTTCCGTCCCCGTACATGATCGGGATGAGGCCGGCGAAGATCGTTGCCACGGTCATCACCTTCGGCCGGACACGCAAGAGCGCCCCTTCAAAGACGACATCTTCGACATCCTGAACGGTCATGCTACGGACGGCTGATGCTGCTGCTTTCTTGCGCTTGTCCCATGCCAGGTTGAGGTAAAGCAGCATGACGATGGCCGTCTCAACGGCGACACCGGCAAGCGCAATGAACCCGACAATCACCGCGACCGACATGTCGAAGTCGAGGTACCACAAGAACCAGACACCGCCTGCAAGAGCCACGGGTAGGGCCGCGAGAATGATCCCGACCTCGATCACCCGGTTGAACGCCATGAACAGCATCAAGGTGATGATCAAAAGGGTGGCCGGGGCCACCAGCTTGAGACGCTCCTGCATGCGCTGGATGTATTCATACTGGCCGGACCAGGCGATGGAGTAGCCGGCCGGTAGCTGCACGTTGTTGGCCACCACCTGCCGGGCCTCGGCAACATAACCGCCGAGGTCCCGTCCAGCGATGTCGATGAAGACGAAGCCGGTCCTTCGGGCGTTTTCCGAGCGGATCATTCCCGGACCGTCGACGATCTTGATCTCCGCCAGGGCGCCGAGCGGGATATGTGCGCCCGACGGCGTGACCACAGGCAGGTCTCTCAAACGTTCCGGACTGTTGCGCCAGTCCTGGGGGTAGCGCAGGTTGATCGGAAACCGTTCCATCCCTTCCACGGATTCGGACACCTGCATGCCTCCGATCGCGGTCTGCACCACGTCCTGAATGTCGCGCACGCTCATCATGAAGCGCGCAGCGGCATCGCGGTTAACATCAATCTCGATGAACCGGCCCCCTTGCGGGCGTTCAGCATAGGCGGAGGCCGTTCCCTCAATGCCCGCAACAACGGCCTCGATCTCAATACCGATCTCTTCGATGACCTTGAGATCCGTTCCGGTGATCTTGACGCCAACCGGCGTCTTGATGCCGGTGGCCAGCATGTCGATCCGATTCTTGATCGGCTGGATCCAGACGTTAGTGACACCGGGGATCTGAACCGCCTTGTCCAATTCGTTCCGGATGCCGTCCATGGTCATGCCAGGCCGCCACTCGGACTGCGGCTTCAACTGGATGGTCGTCTCGATCATGGTGAGCGGTGCCGGATCGGTCGCCGTTTCCGCACGTCCCAGTTTGCCGTGGACCGTCAGGACCTCCGGAACTGTTGCAATCAAACGATCCGACTGTTGCAGAACCTCCCGAGCCTTGCCGATGGAGACACCCGGATAAAGCGTTGGCATGTAAAGGAAATCTCCCTCGTTCAGCTCGGGCATGAACTCCGTGCCGATCCGCTGCAGCGGCCACCACATGGAGGCGACGAGCGCAGCCGCCAGAAGCGTGGTCGCCCAGGGCCAGGCAACGGCGGCATCCAGAAACGGCCGATAGAGCCAGATCACCAGCCGGTTCAACGGGTTCTTGTTCTCGGGGAGAATACGGCCGCGAACGAAGTAGCCCATCAGAACGGGAACGAGCGTAATCGACAGGATCGCCGCGGCCGCCATGGCGTAGGTTTTTGTAAACGCCAGCGGTTTGAACAGCCGGCCTTCCTGGCTTTCCAGAACGAAAACCGGCAGAAAACTAACCGTGATGATGGCGAGGGAAAAGAAAAGGGCAGGTCCGACTTCCGAAGCGCATTCGCCAACGATCCGCCAGCGGTTTTCATTGGTCAGTTTCTCGTTTTCAAGTCGCCGGTGCATCGCCTCGATCATGACGATGGCCGCATCCACCATCGCCCCGATGGCGATCGCGATGCCACCAAGCGACATGATGTTCGCATTCACACCTTGCAGCTTCATGATGATGAAGGCTGCCGCAATGCCGAGCGGGAGGGAGACAAGAATGACCAGCGACGACCTCAGATGCAGCAAAAAGGCAGCACAGACCAGAACGACGACGATGAACTCTTCCGTCAGTTTTTTCTGCAGATTGTCGATCGCCCGTTCGATCACGCCGGACCGGTCATAGGTGGTCACGATCTCAACGCCCTCCGGCAGACTGCCGCGAAGGTCGTAGATCCGGGCCTCGACCGCCTTGATGGTCGCCAGTGCATTGCCGCCCCAGCGCAGAATGACGACACCGCCGACCGCATCGCCTTCACCGTCCAGTTCGCCGACACCCCGGCGCATTTCCGGACCGAGACGAATTTCGGCAACATCGCCGAGTGTCAGGGCGGCGCCCCGGTCGTTGACCATCAAGGGCGCTTTCGCGAGGTCCTGCAGTTCATCGACATAGCCTGTGGAGCGGACCATGAACTCCGCTTCACCCATTTCGATCACGCTGCCGCCCGTTTCCCGGTTGGCCGCCTGGATCGCGCCGCGGATCTGGGCAAGAGTGATGTCATAGGCCCTGAGCTTGTTCGGATCGACGACGACCTGGTACTGCTTGACCATGCCGCCAATGGTGGCGACCTCCGACACACCGTCGACGGTTTGTAACTCGTATTTCAGGAACCAGTCCTGAAGGGCCCGCAGCTGGGACAGGTCATGAGTACCGGTCCGGTCGATCAGGGCGTACTGGTAAATCCAGCCAACGCCGGTGGCATCGGGGCCGAGCTGCG
This sequence comes from Roseibium sp., assembly GCF_965276855.1. Classification (GTDB taxonomy): domain Bacteria; phylum Pseudomonadota; class Alphaproteobacteria; order Rhizobiales; family Stappiaceae; genus Roseibium. The sequence continues at coordinate 1,928,294 of NZ_OZ255700.1, read as the reverse complement.
GGGAGACACCTTCGGGCAGGTTCGCGGTGATCTGGCCAAGATATTCCAGGACCCGGGTTCTGGCCCAGTAAAGGTCCGTGCCGTCCTCGAATACAATATAGACATAGCTGTCACCGAAGAAGGAAAACCCACGCACATCGCTGGCCCCCGGGACCGCAAGCATGGCAGACGCGAGCGGAAAGGTGATCTGATCTTCCACGACTTGCGGAGCCTGTCCCGGATAGGGCGTGCGGACGATCACCTGGACATCTGACAAGTCCGGGATCGCATCAACCGGGGTTTCACGAACGGCCCAGACACCGGCGACCGCCATCATGGCGGCAAGAGCCAGAAGAATGATCCGGTTTGCGAGGGAGGCGCGAATAATGGCGGCAATCATCACATGGCCCCCTCAGAACGCGTTCCGGTCAACGTCATGGAGAAGTCCGGGTTTCGCCGAAGCAACAAGACCACTTCCCGTTTCAATGGGAGTTCGCTTAGCTCAAGCGCCGGATCCAGCGTGAAGTCCATTGTCATGCCCGGCATGCCAATCTCCGTCATCGGACCATGCGTGATGTTCGCTGTCTTGGCGTCCGCGTTGACCGCGTTGATGGTACCGCGCACTTCCATGGGCGGGGAAACCGGGGCCGCTTTTGCAAGAACCATGGTCATGCCGTCCGGACGGTCGAAGGTCAGGGTTGTCTCGGTCCCAAGCGGCAATGTTTCCAGATCAAGCGCCGGATCCATGTCGAAGGCCATGGTCATGCCCGGCATTCCTATTTCCGCAATGGGGCCATGGGTAATGGTGGCCTTTCCCGCGTCCGGATCGATGGCGTCGATCTTGCCGGAAACGACAATCGGGGGGGCGGCGTCGGAGGTCTCCGTTTCCGCCTCATCGTTTGTCCCGGATATCTTCGCACTCCCGGCTTCACGAACAGCGACCACAGAAAACATCCCGCCGTCATCCTTGGAGAGGTCAAATTCGACCGGCACGTCCAGGGGAACCGTCGCGGGATCCAGATCAGCAACCTCGAGATCCATTTTCATCGCAGGCCATCCAAGCTCCGGGATCGGTCCGTGATCGAGGGTCAGTTTGCCGTCCGCCGTTACCGCCAGAACCGTGCCTGTTCCGGTTGCCGCGATCCCGTCGTCACTGCCCAACTGCGTGAGCCCGAGAAGGCCGTCCGCGCCCCGGACCGCCCGGAACGCGACCGTCTGCCCGCCGGTCAACCGATCAAGAGACATGCCGGCTTGAACGGGAAAGGTGGAGGTCATCGCCGGCCAATCGAGGCTTTCCAATGCGTCGTGGCGAATGGTGGCCATGCGGGTCGCACGATTGAGCGCGATCAGCTCACCCGTTCCGCGGGCCGGAGCCTCATCTGTTGGGGCCATGCGCATCAAACCGGCGCTGAGCGCGCTTTCGCTGTCGATCAGGAACTGGGCGGAGGCCACCACTTCCTCTCCGGGCGCCAGCCCCTGAACGATTTCGGTGCGTCCTCCGTCTCCAAAATCGTCGCGCAAGCCCGTCGTGATCAAACGCGGTTTGAAGGTCCCTTCCGCCACCTTTATGATGACGCGTTCCGCAGCCCCGGTCCGGATCACGGCTTCTGTCGGAACGGTTACCGCTGTCCGTGTTTCCTGCGGAATCAGCGTGACATTGCCGAACATATTGGGGCGCAGCTGGCCGTCGGAATTGTCGAACCGAAGGCGAACGGGCAGTGTCCGCGTTTTCGCATCCAGTTCCGGGTAGATGTAGTCGATAGCACCTTCGAAGGTTTGGCCGGGCAGATGCTCGAAGCGGGCAATGGCCCGCATGTCTTTTGAAAGCCGGGCAATGTCACGTTCAAACACATCGACAATCAGCCAAACCTCGGTCAGATCGGTGATCGACATCGCCTGGGTTCCAGGTTGCAGGAACATGCCGTCAGCGGCATTCAGCGCAATCACCACGCCATCGCGTGGCGCAACAACCTGAATACTGCGCGCAACCTCACCGGTTCGTTCGATTTCGGCAATTTGGAGCTCCGAAGCTCCGTGACTGCGCAACTTGTTGCGGGCGGCCTCCAAGGATAGGCCGTTGCCGTTTTCCAAAGATCGAAGGAAGTCAAAACTCGCAACGCCGAACTCCGGAGAGAACAGTTCGAAGAGGATCTCGCCCTTCTTCACCTGGTCGCCGACGGCACGCACATTCAGGGTTTCGATCCAGCCATCAACCCGCGTGTGGACATGGCTGGTGAGGTGTTCGTCATATCCGACAAACCCCACCGTTTCGATTTTCTGCGAGATCTCGCCAACCCGCGCCAGGGCTGTTCGCACACCGATCGCATTGATTTCGGTGGCTGACAGCTGGACTTCGGCGGGGTCGCCGGACGGTTCCTGACCCGCATAAACGGGGATGAGGTCCATGCCCATAGGGGATTTGCCAGGGCCCGGCTGGCGGAAGTTCGGATCCATTGGGGCAACCCAATAGAGGATGTCGTCTTCGCCGGACGCAAGATCGCCGGCGGGATTTAGATAAAGTCGCTCAAGAAACACCCCACCGGCCGTGCCTGCAGCAAGGGCCAGGATGCTGAGCGCGGCATAGCGTCCACGCATGATAACCTCTGAGTTGCCGCCGGCAGGGTGCCGAAGGCCTGATCAACAACAAACGCTTGCGGAATTTCCGCAAGATGTGGTCTTCAGAGGAGGCGTGGAGGCCGTTTTGGTAGAGAGGTGTCTGCAACTCGAAGTGCTTCGGGCGGAGACTGGGCAAAGTCTGTCGATGACATTGCCGTAGTCAGCCCGGCAACGCCGCCGGCAAGCGTATACCCGCCGCACAGTGCTCCGCCGCAGCACCGGTCAATGTCAGAAGGGTCATGCTGGGCATGATCGCTTGCACCAGACATCGCGCCGTGATGCGCCATGGTCTCACAGGGCATGGCAGCGCTCGACACGGTGGTTTCGGACGCTTCTGCGATTTGGTGCTGCATCGGAATGCCGGCCACAACAGCAATCGCCAACGCCAAAAACAGCGTTGCCGCAAGTCTGCTAAGCTGGTGCACTCGTCCGGTCATCTGCCGCGATATAATCGACTACCGGCGAATTGCAAGAGGTCAGAATTCTCAATCTGCTCCATGTCGCGCCGAGCCTTGTGTGCGCGGTAGTTTGCAATCTGTGAGATAAGTTTTTGAAATATATTGGGAATAAATCGGATTGCTTTGCAAGATACTCCATCTTCTGAACAAATCGGCCCTGCTCCAGTATCTGAGGGGCAGGGGGCGTTTCCCCGCCAGTGCGCTTTAGTTTACTGGAAAGTGGTTGGCAGTGACCCATCATCGGCGGGCGGTGTCTCAACGCAAATCCTGGCCTTTGCATGTGGGGCTGTGTCAAACAGAACTTGCCGGAACCGCGCAGTCTTGGATGCTCAGTCCCGGCAATTGATTTCAGTAACACTTAGATCAGCCTGCCTTAAGCGCTGATGGTTTCCAGCACGCGATCCGGCGTGAACGGCATGCGCCGCAAGCGCCGGCCCGTTGCCCGGTGGAAGGCATTGGCGATCGCCGCCGACACCATTGGCGTGCCGACTTCTCCCACGCCGACCGGCGGCGCATCAACCTCGGCCATATAGATCTCGATCGGTGGCACCTGGTAGGCCCGGGCAATCTCGTAATCCCAGTAATTGTTCTGCACGACCTCGCCGTTTTCGATGTCGATTTTTTCGCGCAGCGCCATTGAGATGCCAAAAATGATGCCGCCTTCGATCTGGTTATGCGCGTTGTCCGGAGAAACAATCAGACCCGCGTCGACCGCGGCCCAGAAGTGTTTCACGGCAATATCGCCCGTGGACTGATCCACCTCGATTTCCGCAACGCCTGCCGCCATTGAAGAGCTGTAACCGGCAAAGGACAGGCCGAGGGCCCGGCCATCCTGACTGGACCAGTTCGACATCTCGGCGACCTTCTCCAGAAGATGGCGGCCCCGCGGATTGTCAGCCACAAGATCCATCCGGAAGTCGAGTGGATCGCGGCCCGCTTGCTCTGCGAGTTCATCCATGAAGGCTTCGGCGGCAAAGCTGGTGTAGGCTGCCCCTATCCCCCGGTAAGGGGCAAGACGGGCCTGCCGCGGGGTGATGATGTGATCGGCCCGGAAATCCTTGATCCCGTAGAACTTGCTCTCCGCACCGCGCATGGAGATCACATCATTCGGCTTCACCGCGTCCCAGCGAACCGGATTGAAGAACCCGATAACCGTCGGCGTTGCCACCTTGTGATGCCAGCCATCGAGTTTACCGTCAGCCGTCAGGCCTGCCTCCAGCCTTTGGGCGGCCGCGGGTCGGAACGTGCCGTTTTTCACATCGTCCTCCCGGGTCCAGATGACTTTCACCGGTCGTCCAACCGCCTTTGAGCTGAGCACGGCATCGCGCACATAGTCCTGGGCAAGCGCTGTCCGGCGGCCAAAGCTGCCGCCCATGGTCATCATGTTGAGCCGCACCTTGTCTTGCTCGATGCCCAGGACGTCCATCACCGTCCGGGTTGTCCAGGACTGGGTTTGGGTCCCGGCCCAGACTTCAGCGCCCTGTCCGTCAGGATCGACACTTGCAACGGCCGCCATCGGCTCGATCTGTGCATGATAGGCATAGTCGGAGAGATACAGCTGGTTATAGGTCCGGTTTGCAGCTGCGATGGCCGCTGGCGCATTTCCTTTTTCAGCCCAGACAGCCTGTTCGGCCTCTGGATCTTGAGCAGCTTCGGCGTAGAGCCGGAGGGTGTCTTCGCTGTTGAAGGCACGGGCTGGCGCGTCTTCGCTCCAGGTCACCTCCAGCAGGGACCGTGCGCCAAGGGCGCTCCACAAGCTTTCTGCGACGACCGAAACGCCATCCGGCAGCGCGACGACATCGAGAACTCCCGGAACGGCACGTGCTTCCGTATCGTTGATGGTCAAGGGACGTTCGCCCTCCACCGGGGCCCGCAACACCGTGGCATACGCCATGTCCGGCAGATCCACATCAATGGCAAAGACCGCCTTGCCTGTGGACTTTGCCACCACATCACGGCGCGGCACATCGTGGCCGATGATCCGGAACTCGGATCGCTCCTTCAGCGTGACCGCATCGGCTTCCGGGACAGAGGTGCCGTCTGCACCGCGGGCGACCAGCTCGCCGTAGCCAAGACGGCTGCCATTCGGTGCCACAACGGCGCTCGGCTCGGTCCGCAACTCTGCTTTCGGAACGCCGAGCTCACGCGCGGCGATCTGCAGGAGGACGTCGCGCGCTTGGGCACCCGCGCGGCGCATCGGCTCAAAATAGGCCTGTACACCCGTGCTGCCAGCTGTGTACAGGACGTTGCCAAACAGGGGATTGCCGAACCGGCGGTCATCGGCATTCAGCTGTTCGATAACAACATCATCCCAATTGGCGTCTAGTTCCTCTGCTAGTATTTGCGGCAGGGTCGAATAGCTGCTTTGGCCCATTTCCGTCGACGGAAAAACGATTGAAATCGTGCCATCAGGCCGGATTGTCAGCCAATGATTGACATCCAGGGGCGTTACGGTGGAGGTGGCCGCACGCACCGCGGACACACCGCCCAGGCCGATGGCAAAGGATAAGCCTGCGGCCATTTGCACGAACCCGCGACGTGATATGTTCAGAGCTTCATTCGCATTGGTCATGATCAAGCCTCCTTCGCAGCCCGTTCAACCGCTTTGAAGATGCGGTTGTAGGTTCCACACCGGCACAAGTTCGCGCTCATCGTGTCGACGATTTCTTCGCGGCTGGGCTGCGGGTTTTCCGCAAGGAGGGCAGCCGCGCGCATAATCTGGCCGGATTGACAGTAACCGCATTGCGGAACCTGTTCTTCAATCCAGGCCTTCTGGACGGGATGCGACCCATCTTCAGAGAGACCCTCGATCGTTGTGACCTCAGCCCCTTCAACATCGGCAAGCGACATTTGACAAGAGAACATGGCTTCTCCGTCGACGTGGACAGTACAGGCACCGCACATCGCTGCGCCGCAGCCGTATTTAGTCCCTTTCAGATTTGCCGTATCGCGCAGGATCAGTAGCAGCATTTCTTCAGGCGGATTGGTGTACTCAACGGGACGACCGTTCAGGATAAACTTTGTCATTCCAAAATCTCCTAGACTGGCTGCGGTGTTGCGGCCTGGGGCACGACAAAATGCCGTACCACGGGACCGCTTTCGCGGGTATCGAATGTGCGCACGCTTTGCTGCAGATCGGCATCATGACGCGTTACGCGTGCGTGTTGTTCCAGGTGCTCGGCCCAACTCGGCAGATGGAAGCTTTCGATCCAAATCTCCGGGTCCTCCACGCTCTGGTGTAGATCCCATCGCGTTGCTCCATTGCGCAGGCGTTCTTTCGCAAAGATTTGAAGGGCGGCTGTAAAACCGGCGCGATCCGCCTCGGAGATCCGGTATTCAACCGTGACCATGGCAGGCTGATCCACCGAACTGCCGGGATTCAAGGCTGGAGCCTGCGGCCAGATGTTGGCGGAAGACAGGTCCAGGGATTCGGCCTGTCCGACCTCCACCTTGCGCGTCAGGATCATTCCGGTGATCAACCCTGTCGCCGCGACAAGAAGCGCGACCGGGACCGAAGTCGCAGTCGCAATCTGTCCCCACAGAATGGACCCCAGGGCCATGGACCCGAAGAACCCCATCAGAAAAACGGCGAGACCACGGGCACGGACCCAGTCAGGCAATGCCAATTGGGCAGATACGTTGAACGAGGTGAGCACGGCAATCCAGCTGAGACCACCAAGGAAAGCCGCAGCCATCAGGGCGAAGGATTCTGCCGACAATGCGAGTACCGCAAGGGCAGCCGCTGTACCGAGTGTGCCGAGCTGCACTGTCTGATTGGATGTCAGTTTACCCGTCAGACGCGGCAGCACCAGCGCGCCGGTGACAGCTCCCGCACCGATCAAGGCCATAAGCATTCCGTAGAGCTCTGATCCCGCGTCAGCCACACCCCGAGCGATGAGCGGCAACAGGGACCAATACGCCGATGCGAACACAAAGAAGGCAACCGCGCGGACCAGAGTTGCGAGCATCGGGCCATTGTACCTGACATGACGCAGACCGGTCGCCATCTCGGACAAAATGGAACCGTGATGGGTGCGTTTGGGTAAAGCTTCGGGCCGCCAGAGAACAAGGGCCGCGATGATCACCAGATGTGTGGCCGCATTTAGAGCGAAAGGTGCCGCCAGACCAACTCCAGCAATCAGGAGACCGGCCAGTGCGGGACCAATGGCCCGACTGATGTTGATACCCATGGAGTTAAGTGCGATCGCTGGCTTGAGTGTCTCGCGCGGGATGAGTTGCGGCACGACCGCCTGCCAGGCCGGTGCCATAAAGGCCGCGCCGGTGCCGATCACAAACGTGAACACAATCAACAAAACGGGCGTCATCTGCTCTTGCCACACAAGCAAGGCGAGCACGGAAATTACTCCGAAAAGCCCGAGGTTGATCGTGATCAGCATACGCCGTTTGTCCAGCCGGTCTGCCAAGGCACCTGCCAGCAAAGCAAACAGAAAAAACGGCAGCGTCGTCGCCGCTTGCACAAGTGTGACAACCGCAGGACTGGAATTCAGCGTCGTCATCAACCAGCCTGCTCCGACATCGTGCATCCAGGTGCCGATGTTCGAGATCAAGGTGGCGACCCAGAGCAACGCAAAAGCACGATATCCAAATGGTGACCATGCGGATACGGCCGGTTTGGCATCAGTGAGTGTTGACATGGCAAGCGGCCTGTTCCTGTTAAACGCGTGAGAACTTCGGTTTTCTAGATGCTCGCAATCGGGTCACTGCGTTGCCGATCCGCTTTTGATCACCTCGGACAAAACACGGACCCGCATACCCGGGCGCAGGACCCCCGCACTGTTTTCCAGAGTGGCCCAGACGCGAATTGTCCCAGTATCAGGCTCCACCCAGACGGCTGTTGCGGTGGGAGTAAGCCCGCGGGCTAGAAGTTCCCCATCCGTTGTCATGACTTGCAAACGGACACTTTGAAGAAATTCGTCCGCGGTAGACGCCCCGGTTTCCTTCATTTGGCGCAAGCGGATTTCGTATGGAACTTCGTAGACAATCCGCACCGGGTCCAAATTCACGATTTGAAAGATCGGGGGGTCTCCGGAGCTGAACTCCAACAACGCGCCCACCCGAACTCTTGGATCTTCAACGAAGCCGGCTATTGGCGCTCGGATCACGGTATCGTCGAGCGCCGTCCGAGCAAGTGAAAGCTCCGCGCTTTCGGCGCGTTGAGCCGCCTCGGCCAACACGAGATCCGTCTTCGCTTCCGTAAGTGCAACATCTGATGCAGTTCCGGATGTCGTAAGGCGTTGTATTCTCGCCAACCTACCGTGGGCCTGCTCAGACAGCGCATTCGCCCGCGCAAGCCTGGCTTCTGACACAGCAACCTTCAGCCTCGGCACATCTTGCTGCAGTCGGGCAAGTACCGTTCCTGTATCCACAAAATCCCCTTGCGATACCAGTACTTCGGCAACGATCCCTTCGACGCGGCTGTAGACGTCCGCTTGATGAACAGCCTCGACTTGACCATCGAACTCGAGCGTTTCAGCATCCGCAGACACCATAAAGCCAATGGTGCAGAGCGCTGCCAGTAGCAGAGCGCGACCCTTGCCCTTTCTATGCATCCGAAAAACAGCCATGATTTTTCGCTCTCCCACACCGAAAGCCTATTCCGCAGCGACAAGCGACGACCCGCTTAACCGGCCTTTGGACGCCCCTGGCGCACCGAAGACGGGGACGGGTGACCAGTCGGGCAGTTCGGGAAGCGGCGCCGGAGCGTGTTCTGCAAACGGGCCTTTGGCGTGGACGATCTTCCCGCCCGAGAAGGTCAGATCAGCTTCGATTTCAATGATCTCGTCCTCCGGGATCGCGAAATAGTCACGATCCAGAACAGCAATATCGGCAAACTGACCAGCCTTGATCTGGCCTTTCTTGCCCTGCTCACGGCTGAACCATGCACCGGCCGCAGTCCAGTGCTGAAGCGCATCCTGCCGCGACAAGCGGTTTTGGGCTTGCCAGATAACATCGCCGCCACGGCCCTTTCCGGACACGGCCCAGTGGATCGCGAGCCACGGATTATAAGACGACACCCGCGTTGCGTCCGTGCCGGCAGCAAGCGGCGCACCGGAGGCCATCATCTTCTTGACCGGCATGACATCATTCAGTGCAGTTTCACCATAGCGGTCGCGATAAGCCGTCGCCTGGAACGCGATGCGGTTCTGATAGGAAATCCCGCCACCCAGACGCGCCACCCACTCCATGGTGCTTTCGGAAATGGTCTCACCGTGATCGAAGATCCAGTTGAGCTCCTCAAGACCTTTGTCGCGACCAACCTCTTCCAAAACTGTCAGCAGGCGATGTGCACTCTCTTCGTAAGTGCAGTGGAAGCGGATTGGCCACCCGTTATCCAGAAGGAATTCCAGTACCGGCTGCAGATCCCCCTCCATGCGTTTCGGCAATTCGGGGCGGGGGTAGGAAAAGTCCTCGAAATCGTAGGCCGATGCCACGAGCATTTCGCCCGCACCGACACATTTCAGGTAATCGTCCCCCTGGTCGGGTTTGACGATGTCGTTCCAGCGCTTGAAATCGTCCAGCTCAAACAAAGGCCGCTGCGCAAACAGCTGATATCCAATGCGCACGGTCTGCTCGCCGCGTTTGTTCAGCTCTGAAATAACCCCGTAGTCATCCGGGTAGTTCAAAAAGCCGCCGGCACAGTCGAGTGCCGAGGTCAGGCCAAGCCCGTTCAGGGCCCGGAAATAGTGCTTGGTCGACGTGATCTGCTGTTCAAAATCGAGCTTTGGCGCCATGTCGAGCAGAGCGTAAAGCGGCTGCGCGTTCGGACGCGCCATCGCAAGCCCCGTGGGGTTGCCCTGACCGTCCCGCTCCAAACGGCCGGAGACGAAGGGTTCATAAAAATGCTTGTCGATGCCAAGGGCACGCAGCGCGGCCTTGTTCAGCCAGGCCCGGTCATAAAGATGCAGAACATAGACAGGCACTTCCGGCGCGACCGCATTGATTTCGTCGATGGTCGGAAGGCGCTTTTCAGCGAATTGATCGGCCGACCAACCACCGACCACCCGGATCCATTGGCCCGCAGGTGTACGTTGCGCCTGGGCTTTGAGCATCGCCAGACCATCGGCCAGAGACGGCACGTGGTCCCAGCGCAACTCCATCGCAAAGTTGTTGCCCTGACGGATGATGTGGGTGTGGCTGTCGATCAGGCCGGGGATGACACGCTGGCCATTCAGGTCGATCACCTCGGTTCCGGCGCTCTTCAGCCGCAGGATATCGGCATCGCTGCCAACCTCCAGGATCAATCCATCCTTGAGAGCGATGGCAGTTGCCTCCGGTTGTTCCGTATCCATCGTCGTGATCTTGCCGTTAAAGAGGATCGTATCGGCCATCACCGCACCTTTCGAAAGTCATCATGAGAGGAGACCGTCCCGGCATCCGCCGGGACGGAAAAGACTTGCTGGGTTACTCGGCTGCGATTTGCGTCGCCGCCGGAAAAGGGGATTGCGTCTCGCCGGTATGGGAGGAGCGAGACGGCGCCTTGTGAACCATGGTGTAGGCGTAATCGACGCCCATGCCGTAGGCGCCAGAGTGCTGCTGGACGGTTGCGATGACGGCGTCATAGGTGTCACGACGGGCCCAGTCGCGTTGCCATTCCAGAAGCACTTGCTGCCATGTCACCGGGATAACGCCAGCCTGCACCATGCGGTCCATGGCATATTTGTGGGCATCTTCACTGGTGCCGCCGGACGCGTCAGCAACCATGTAGATTTCGTAGTCCGTGTCAGCCATGCAGCTCAGCGAGAAGGTGAGATTGCAGACCTCGGTCCAAAGACCGGAGACGACGATCTTCTTTCTGCCTTTGGCGGCGTTTTCTGCCAGAGCGTCCCGCACTTTCTGGTCGTCCCAGGAATTCATCGATGTCCGCTCCAGCAGGGGCGCATCTGGAAACACATCGAGCAACTCGGGATACGTGTGACCGGAGAAGGAATCCGTTTCGACGGTGGTGATGATGGTCGGCACATTGAAAATCTTTGCCGACTTTGCGAGAGCGACAGTGTTGTTTTTCAAAACCTGTCGGTCAATCGATTGCACACCAAATGCCATCTGTGGCTGATGGTCGATGAAGATCAACTGGCTGTTTTCCGGGGTTAGAACCTGAAGCTTAGACATGGAAACACTCCGTTAGTTGGTCAGGTTTGGCTTTGGCGTTTGTCGCCGCGGGAGGTGTCGCGATCCGCGACGGAAAAGCTTTTCGTGTGCAGGCACTTGGAAAGCACATCGTTGTGGCCGCGTACCCACTGGACGGCGGCCTCGCCTGCCAGCATGCCCAGAAGGCCAAGCAGGGCGATGATGGGTGGGGCGGGCGAGCGCACGGCAATCAGGCCATAGATCACGCCGATGCCAACACCGGCGGCAAGTGACAGGACATAGGGTTGCCAGGTCATTCGCATTGTTCTCCTGAAGCGGGCAGCTGAAAGCTGGAAACCCTGTTTTTCACGTAATTGTACGTACTCACCTGGGGCATAAGTGGAGCTCTATCTTTTCTGGACAAAGCAGAAGATTTAGGCTTACAGTTTAGTTTTACTAACCCATGAAAGCCGCCACCATGCCGCTGAGCCGTTTGCCTTCCCTGTCCAGTCTGCGCGCCTTTGAGGCTGCGGCCCGCCGGGGATCTTTCAAGGCCGCGGCCGCCGAGCTTCATGTGACGGCCGGAGCAGTTAGTCAGCAAATCAAGGGACTTGAGGCCGATCTTGGTGTGATCCTGTTCACCCGCAAGATCAGGGCGGTTCATCTCACGCCCCACGGTCAAGCGCTGCAACCCGTCTTGAGCGATGCTTTCCTGGCGATACGCCAAGCGGTCGATGCAATCCGTCCCGGCAAGACGCCCCCGCGCCTGCGCATCAATTCCAGCGGGCCGATCATCGGCAAATGGCTGTTGCCCAGACTGCATCGATTCACCGAGCTCAGACCCGACATTTTCGTGAATATCGAGACTGAAGGCGGTATGAACGCGATGACCGAGGACGGGCCGGACATCGTCATCCGCTATGCCCATGCGGCGCCTAGCGATCTTTACAGTATCAAGCTGCACACCGAACTTCTGATCCCGGTTGCCAGCCCGCAACTTCTTGCAGCGCGCGGCATTCGCAACCCGGACGATCTTCACAAAGCGCCCATTTTGCATGTTGCCAATCCGATGCGGATGCGCCAGCGACCGGCCTGGGCACGCTGGTCCGACGTTGCAGGCCTTGCCGACCAATCGACCCGGCAAGACTCGGTGATGTTCGAACCTCTTGCGGCCGACCAGGTGGTCGACGCCGCGGCCTCTGGTGTCGGTATCGCGCTGGCCCAATCCCTGCTTGCCCATGGCGCGCTGTCGGATGGACGGCTGACCTGTCCCTTCGGACCGGTTATCCCCTCGGGACTGTCGTATTATCTGTGCTGCCGGCCTGGCCGGGAAACCGTCCCCGACATCGCCGCCTTTTTCGATTGGGCAATGCACGAAGCCGCCGTTTTGACAACTCTGAACGCCCTGCATTCTGGATCTTGACCGCATCAGTCTGCAAAGCCTCGCACCAGTGCAGCCAATTCGCTGTCACGCAGCTCATGTCCGCCGTCATGAACATCAGTCTCGACATTGGCACCTGCGCGTTGCAGATCTTCGATCAGACGCACGCTTTGTGCCCAAGGCGTGATGGGGTCGTTCCGGCCTGCGGTCAGCACAATCTCGCGCCCAGATAAATCCAGGTCTTGCGGCAAATCCCAAGTGACCAGCGGGTGCAGAAGGCCGACACGGTCAAACAAGTCCGGTTGCTTCAGAAAGACAGCCGCCAGAATGTTGGCACCGTTGGAGTATCCGAACCCATAGGCTGGACTGTCCGGATAAAGGGCGCGGTGAGCCGATACGAAATCCGCCATCTTCGCTGTCGCGCGAGACAGGTCCTCCATGTCGTAAACGCCCTCGGCCGTGCGTTTGAAAAAACGTGCTGCGCCTCGTTCAGAGACGTCACCGCGTGGCGAGACAACGCCGGCTCCCGGGGCCAGCTGGCCAGCAAGCTGAAACAGCTGCCGCTCGTCACCACCTGTGCCGTGGAAGGCAAAAATCAGCGGACAGCCCGGCTCGGGTGCCTTGGTCAAGGTTTCATAGAGATTGGTCGACATTCTTCGTCTCCGGTCACTGATCAAGTGGCGGCAACTGCGCCTCGATCTGCGCACGATGAGGTTCGTATCGTGTGGGCAATTTCAGTGCTTCACCGAGGTGAGCGGTGTCCTCGTCCCGGTCAAAACCAGGTTCATTTGTGGCCACTTCAAACAGGACGCCTCCCGGGGTGCGGAAGTAAATTGCCCAGAAGTAATCGCGATCGATCACCGGTGTGACCTGATAACCGGTGTCCATCAGCGCCTTGCGAACAGCCAGCTGTGCATCTCGGTCTTCCACGGCAAACGCAATGTGATGAACAGAGCCTGCCCCCTGACGGGCTGGGGCGGCTTGTGGGGTTTCCTCCAGATCGATGGTCCGGGCAGCATTGCCGTTCTCGATCCGGTACCGCGTAACAGCGCCTTCGGTTTCATCTTTCTGGTAGCCCATGAAGCTCAGCAGCTCGCCAGTGGCCGCTGCATCACGCAGACGGAACCGCGCGCCGTGAAAGCCAAGAATGCCGACATCCTGTGCAACGCCTTCAGCAGTCCAGGGGACGCGCCCCTCAACCTCCGTTTCAACCAGCGCGAAGCTATCCCCGTCCGGCCCTGAAAACGTCAGCCGGTCTTCATTGAGAAAGCGTTCTTTCCGCAAGTCGGAAACGCCATGAGACGCCAGTCGATCCGCCCAGAACCCAAGTGACCCGCGGGGCACCGCAAATTCTGTCACACCGACTTCGCCATTACCGCGGGTGCCGGTCGGCATCTGGCCAAACGGGAAGTAGGTCATCACAGAGCCCGGCGTGCCGGTCTCATCGCCGTAATACAAATGGTAGACGTCGGGGGCGTCGAAGTTCACGGTCTTCTTGACGCGGCGCAGTCCCAAGGCCTTTGTGAAGAAATCATTGTTCTTCTGGGCGTCCGCAGCCATCGACGTGATGTGGTGGAGCCCCTTGATGAGCTTGTCCATGCCAGTCTCGCATTTCTGTTTTCTATGTCAGGATCAAAAATAGGAGGCGGGCAACTTGATGAGAATGATAATGGATTTGCATTTACTATTGCAGTTATGACAATAAAAACGCATGCAGGATCTCAAACCAATTCGTGTCTTTCTGGAAGTTGCAAGGCTTCAAAGCTTTGCAGCCGCCTCCAAAACACTTGGCATGACGCCCGCCTCGGTCACCCGGGTCATCGCGCGGCTGGAGCAGGATCTGGGTCACCAGCTTTTGGTGCGCACCACGCGCAAGGTGGCGCTGACATCTGTCGGCGCGACCGTTGCCGCCCGCTATCAGCCGGTGGTGGAGTCGTTTGATCGTATTCAGCGTGATCTGGAGCGGGAGATGCAGCCGCATCGGGGCCGTTTGTCGATAAATGCGCCGATGTCTTTCGGATTGCGCCTGCTCCCCGGCCTCTTGGACAGCTTTAAGCTGGCCTATCCGAACATCGATCTCACTGTGATGCTGACAGATACGCTGGTTGATGTTGTTGCCGAGGAGTGCGATCTGGCAATCCGCTTGTCGGAACCGCCCCGGGACAAATCAACCATATGGCGGAAGATATGCGAGGTGCCGAGATGTGCCGTCGCGTCCCCTGATTTCTTGGAACGCGTCGGGAGGCCCGAGGCCCCAGAAGATTTGACACCCGACATGTGCCTATCCTACGGCGCTGGACAGGAGCTGGAGAGCTGGCGATTTCAGAAGGGCGGCCTGAAACGGACAACCCTCACAGGAGCAGGCATGCACTCCAACAACGGAGACTTTCTCTGTGCCATGGCCCGCTCAGGCGCTGGAATAGCGGTTTTGCCGGAGTTTATCGTTGCGGACGGCCTGCCCAGCGGAGAGGTCGAGAGGGTATTGCCAGACTGGTCCTTGCCGTCGCTTTGGCTGTCTCTCTATTACCCGCCCTATGAAGCCTTGCCACCACTGGTCGCAACCTTCACAGACTTCTTCGAAGCCTTCCTGGATGATCGTGACGGGTTTGATTTCAGTAGTGTTTAACCGCTGGCGCAGATGGCTGTGCTCGTGCTTTGGGCCCGAACTAGCAATTACCCACCCCATACAACAGCATCTTCATGTCTCTTGATGAGATGACGAAGGTCTTTAAAACCACCTGCGATATGCTGCGCATACTTGTCGACCGCCGGAAGGTAGGGCGCATCGGCCGGACGCAAGATACCAAGTGCGCGATCGGGATGCGGGATCTTGAAGGGCAGCGCGGTCAAGCTGCGGTCTTTCCTGTACGCAAAGACAACGCTGTGCGGCAGAACGGTCAAGGCGTTTGTGCGTGTCATATAGTTGATCACGCTCGCAAGAGATCCGCCGGAGTACCGGATCTTGATTTCCGTAGCCCCGAGTGACAGCAGTATCGAATGCAAGTCCGCATAAAGCGGGCTGCCTTCCGGTGGAGCCACCCAGGGATACTCGAGCAGCTCGCGAGCGGTCGGTTTGCGCTTGTTCAAAAGCGGATGCAACACACTGCAGGCAACCACATTGCGCCCTGGCAGGATTTCTTCAAAAACCAGACCCGACCCTTCGCCCAGTATGTCGATCGGACAAATGGCAAGATCTATGCGGTCGGCGTGGATCGCTTCCCGCAGGTCTCGCACATACCCGTAGCTTTGGTCGACCCGGATTTCTGGAAAGGAGTTCTGAAACTCGGCGGTCATGCTTGAAATCAGTGCGTCCATGAAAAAGGGCGTCCCGCCCACACGAACGCTGCCGGCCTTGCCCTCGCGAAAAAACTGAACGGTTTCGGAGGCCTTGCGTGAGGCCGCCAGCATTGCATTGCCCTGATCCGCAAGAGCGCGGGCCAAAGGTGTTGGCTGTAGAGGACGCTGGCCTTTGAAGAAGAGCGGTTCGCCAAGGCGTTTTTCCAGCGTTGAAAGGGTTCTGGAAACCGCAGGCTGGGTCATCCCGAGGAGCTCTGCTCCCTCGGTGACGCTGCCGGTTTGAACCACCGCAGCCAACTGAATGAGATGCCGCTCATCTAACTTCATAGCAATTTGTTATAAAGAGGCGCTCACAAATCATCAACCATTCCGGATCGCCCGATAAGCTTCTCTCAAGGTCACCAAACGACCGGTGGGAGGAACCATGGCTGGCATGTCTGACATTGCCTTTTTCCAGGCCGATGCATCGGACCGTCTGTTCGCAGAGCGGATCAGCGGTGCCGCAGATGAGCGGCTCGCAGTTGTGCTGTGCAAGGTCGCCGAACATGTCCATGCCGTAATTCGCGAAACACGCCCATCCTTGAGCGACTGGCGCGCGGCCATAAAGTTCCTGACCGAAGTGGGGCATCTGTGCGATGAGCGCCGTCAGGAATGGGTCCTTGTGTCGGATTTGCTCGGAACGTCCACCCTCGTGGACGCGCTGAACTCGGATCGGCCTGAACAAGCCACGCCAAACACCATGCGTGGGCCGTTCTATCGGTCAGATGTTCCGCTGATGCAGCATGGCGACGACATCAGCTTGGACGGAATTGGCAGTGCCGTTGCCGTAACGATCAGCATTCTAGATCTCGACGGAGCCCCGATCCCGGGCGCGCGCCTGGAAACCTGGCAAGCCAATGCTCAAGGGTTTTATGAAAACCAGCAGCCGGACTTGCAACCTGAACACAATCTGCGCGGTCACTTCCTGTCCGGCGACGATGGCAAGGTATCTTATCTCACGATCCGGCCGTCCGGCTACGATGTGCCAAAGGACGGTCCGCTCGGCGATCTTCTTGAAAGGTTGGGAGCGCCGCTTTGCCGGCCCGCGCACATTTACTTTCAAGTGTCCGCGGATGGCTACGAAACGCTGACCACGCAAATTTTCGACAGGGACGACTCCAATCTCGGTACCGATCCCCTCTTCAGCGTCAAACCTGGCCTGATCGGCTGCTTTCGACCCGATGCCACAGGCAAGGCGGCACTGCGTCTCGATGTTGAATTCCGTCTCAATCCTTTGCCGCAGGAGCTGTGCTCATGACCGGGGCCTTCACCTATCGGGGCAGCGCCGCCCACATCGTCTTTGGCGCAGGAAAACGAGGCGAAACAGGCGCCTGGATCGATCAACTCGGCTGCTCGAACGCTCTGGTTTTGTCGACCCCCAACCAGGAGGCCGATGCCACACGTTTGTCCGAGCAACTCGGAAACTTAAGCGCCGGTGTCTTTGCGAAGGCCACCATGCACACCCCAATCGACGTGACCAATGAAGCTATGGAGGCGGTCAAATCGGTCGGTGCCGACTGCGTGGTGTCGCTTGGCGGCGGATCCACGACCGGCCTTGGCAAGGCGATCGCTTATAGGACTGACCTTCCGCAAGTGGTGATCCCGACAACCTACGCCGGATCGGAGGTTACACCGATCCTGGGGCAGACCGAAGGCGGGCGGAAAACGACCGTCCGGGGGGACAGCATCCTGCCGGAAGTGGTGATCTATGACCCTGAGCTGACGATGGGCCTTCCGCTCGGCATGAGCCTGACAAGCGGCCTGAATGCCATGGCCCACGCGGCTGAAGCTCTTTATGCGCAAGACCGCAATCCGGTCTCCAGCCTGATGGCAGCCGAGGGGCTGGCCGCCTTTAAGCGATCCTTGCCCGCACTCGTTGCAGACAGTTCGGATGCAGAGGCCCGCGCGGATGCGCTTTATGGCGCTTGGTTGTGCGGCACCGTGCTCGGCACTGTCGGCATGGCACTGCACCACAAGATTTGCCACACCCTCGGCGGCAGCTTTGACACGCCGCATGCCGAGACCCATGCGATCATGTTGCCGCACACCGTTGGTTTCAATGCCAGCGCGATGCCTACCGAACTTCAACCGATCGCCGATCTCTTCGGCGCAACACCGGGCGCAGGTCTCTTTGACTTCTCAAAGGAAATCGGAGCCCCACAGGCGCTCAAGGATCTTGGATTAACCGAGGCCGATCTGGACCGCGCATCGGAAATCGCGACAGAGAACCCGTACTGGAACCCGCGCCCCATCGACCGGGTATCCATTCGCCAACTGCTTCAGGACGCCTGGGAGGGATCCCGTCCGGCGCTTTAACCCTGTTGTTCTGGGAGGAGATTTCATGACCGACCGATACGGATCTTTACGGCCTTCCGAAGCTGATCGGAGGATCTTCGTTAGGGCGCATGATCCTGCCGCGCACAAAAGCTGCTTTGAATAAAGGATGACCTTATGGAAGCGCACGAGCTTGGTTATTTCACCGAAGAAAACTCCGCCGAAGTTGTCACCGGCCGGAACAAGAACGCCTCGGATCAACGGCTCAAGGAAATCATGGAAGTCCTGACCCGCAAACTCCATGAAGCGGTCAAGGAAATAGAACCAACCCAGGAAGAGTGGTTCCAGGCGATTCAGTTCCTGACCAAGACGGGCCACAAATGTGACGACTGGCGCCAGGAATTCATCCTGCTGTCCGACGTACTCGGTGTCTCCATGCTGGTCGATGCGGTCAATTCCCGCCGGCCAAGTGGGGCCTCTGAAAACACGGTCCTTGGCCCGTTCCACCTCGGCGACGCGCCTGAATACGAGATGGGCCACAACATCTGCCTCGATGAAAAAGGCGAGGACATGCTCGTCTGGGGCAAGGTCACGGACGTCGAGGGCAATCCGCTTGAAGGCGTCAAGATCGATGTCTGGCAGGCCAACGACGAAGGGTTTTACGACGTACAGCAAAAAGGCATTCAGCCGGACTTCAATCTGCGCGGCGTCTTCCGCACGGGGCCGGACGGAAAATACTGGTTCAAGGCCGTCAAGCCGAAACACTACTCGATCCCTGCGGACGGACCGGTCGGAGATCTCCTGAATCGTCTCGGACGTCACCCGTTCCGGCCGGCGCATCTGCATTACATTGTCTCGAAGGACGGCTACGACGAGCTGACGACGCATATCTTCGATCCGGATGATCCGTACATCGATTCTGACAGCGTGTTCGGCGTCAAGAAAAGCCTCATCGCAGATTTCAAGGAAACTAACGATCCGGACAAGATCGCGGCCGCCGGTTTCGATGGCTCAACTTACTGGGATGTCGAATTCGATTTCGTACTGGCTCCGAAGAAAGCAAAATCATGAGCAAACCCTGCATCATTTGTGTTGCGATAACTGGCTCCCTGCCGCGTAAGGAGCACAATCCGGCGGTTCCTGTGACCGTGTCTGAACAGGTAGAGAGCACCCAGGAAGCTTTTGAGGCCGGCGCCACGATCTGTCACGCTCATGTGCGCAACGACGACCAGACCCCAAGCTCCGATCCTGAGAAGTTTGCGCGCCTTAAGGAAGGACTGGAAAAGCATTGCCCCGGTATGATCATCCAGTTCTCGACCGGCGGACGATCGGGAGCGGGCAAGACGCGTGGCGGCATGCTGCCGCTGAAACCGGATATGGCGTCCTTGTCGGTCGGATCGAATAATTTCCCAACGAGGGTTTATGAGAACCCGCCGGATCTGGTGGACTGGCTCGCCGGCGAGATGCGGACCTATGGTGTCAAACCGGAAATCGAGGCCTTCGATCTCAGCCATATCGTGCAAGCTGCGACCATGAACCGGGACGGCCGCATTCCAGGCAACATCTACATCCAGTTCGTTATGGGCGTAAAAAACGCCATGCCGGCAGACAAGGATGTCTTCGATTTCTACGTCAAGACCGTCGAACGCCTCATGCCGGAAGCAGAGTGGTGTGCTGCTGGTATTGGAGCAAGTCAGCTAACGCTCAACGAGTGGTCGATTGCCGCCGGAGGGCATGCCCGGACAGGTCTTGAGGACAACATCCGGCTCGACAAGGACAACCTTGCCCCATCGAACGCAGCGCTTGTGAAACGCACGGCCGAGATCTGCGCTGCCAATCAGCGGCCCGTGGCAACGCCCGTTCAGGCCCGGGACATTCTCGGCCTTCCGCAACACGCTTGAACCTTTAGACTGGAGACCCTTGATGTCTGATGCAGATCTCGCCGCCGATGCCGCCGCCCGTGAGGCAGCCAAGGCGTTGCAGCTTGAAAATCTCAGAGCCGACGAAACAACATTGCGCTTGCTCTTCACCGAAGCCCGGACCCACTACGGCTGGCAGGACCGGGAGGTTCCGGACGAGGTCCTGAAAGATCTTTATGAGATTGCCAAGATGGGCCCGACATCGATGAACCAGCAGCCCATGCGCGTTGTGTTCATCCGTTCAGACGACGCCAAGGACCGTCTGGAACCGGCCTTGATGGAAGCCAACCGCCCTAAGATGCGATCGGCTCCGGTAACCGCAATCATCGCTTATGACCTCAATTTCTGGGAAGAGCTTCCCAAGGTGTTTCCGCCAAATCCGGCCGCTCAGGACATCTTCAAGAACAATGCCACAGCCGCACAGGTCAATGCCTTCAGAAACGGGACGCTTCAGGGCGCCTATTTCATGTTGGCTGCCCGAGCCGTCGGTCTCGATGTGGGTGCCATGTCCGGCTTCGACAACGCGAAGGTGGATGAAGAGTTCTTCCACGGAACGTCACTCAAGTCGAACTTTCTAGTGAACCTGGGCTACGCCGATACGGATCGTATTTTCAGGCGGTTGCCACGGTTCGACTACACCGACGTCTGCCAGACGCTTTAGGAGGAGGAAGCCATGTCCGGCCCAACAGTCACAAAAGACGACATCCTGAAAGCATCCGCTGGGATGCTTCAAAAACAGCTCTATGTGGTCTTCACCACACCGACCAATGGACTTGGACCGGTTATGGAGAACATTGAAGAGCACCTAAAGTTTCAGGTCGATCTGGAGCAGCGCGGCATCATGCTTGGCGCTGGCCCATTCTGGGCCGATGACGAACACACCTGGAATGGCGAAGGCATGGTGATCATCCGGGCGGACAGCCTGGAGCATGCTCGCCAGATTGCAGAAACGGATCCGATGCATTCCTCAGGCGCCCGCAGTTTCACGGTGCGGCCATGGTTACTGAATGAGGGACGCATCACGGTGGAGGTGAATTTCTCGACCGGACGGCACGCGGTGAGCTGAGAACCGCAATTTTGGGAGGAAGTACCATGAAACGCATGCTTGCAGCGATTGCTGCCGTCGCCTTCAGCGCCGCGGCACAAGCTGAAACCTACAACCTCACCATGGCATCCAGTCACCCGACTGTTCTGCCCTGGGTCGGGCAACTGTCTACACTGGTTGTCGGTGAATCCAACAAACGTCTCGAAGCCATGGGATCCGAGGACCGCATTGAATGGACGGAAGCCTATGGCGGTTCGCTTTATGGCTTCAAGGATACGCTGGAGGCCGTGGGAGATGGTTTGACCGATGCCGGATGGGTTGGCACGCTCTGGGAAGGCTCAAAGATGCCGCTCCAGAACATGACCTATTTCACGCCGTTCGTTTCTGATGATCTCGTTGCAACGCTCAAGATCATGAACGAACTGCACCGCGAAGTTCCGGCGCTGCAGAAAGCCTGGGACGACCAGAACGTGGTCTTCTTGGGTGCAAGCGGCGTGGAGACCTACCACCTCCTGACCAACTTCCCGGTTAATTCGCTCAAAGATCTGGAAGGCCGCAAGATCCTGGCACCTGGACCGTCAGCGAACTGGATCAAGCATCTCGGTGCCGTGCCCGTGAACGGAGCGCTGCCGACTTACTACAACCAGATCCAGACCGGTGTGGCAGACGGAATGGTGGTCATCCTGACCGGCGCGTTCCCGAACAAACACTATGAAGTTGCGCCATATGTCACCCTTGTCGGGATCGGAGCGCAGATGACCGGCGGTCTTGGCATCAACAAGGATGTTTGGGACGGATTATCCGACGACGTCAAAAAAGTCCTGACCGAACTCGGTGAGGAGTACACAGTCGCCCACGCCGAAGAAGTCATGGCACGCTATGACACCTTCCTGAGCAAGCTGCCGGAAGTTGGCGCAACTGTCACCACGCTGCCGGCGGAAGACACTGCAGCATGGGCCGACGGCCTGCCAAACCTCGCCAAGGACTGGTCAGACGCCAATGCAGGCAAAGGCGCTCAGGAAGCACTGGAGGCCTATATGGCGAAAGTGCGCGATGCCGGCCTTGAGCCGCGCATTGACTGGACACAACGGTAAGCGGGGGGCCTCGCCGTGGCGATGACACTCAGACAATTCCGCCACGGCGCAGACCGGACGGTGACCGGGGTTTCCTCGCTCACCGGCGCTGTCAGTGCGGCTGCTTCGGTCTGGATTTTCTGCCTGATGCTCCTGATCTGTTCAGACATCATCGGACGGACTTTCTTCAACTCACCTGTCCAGGGTGTGGCCGAAATTGTAGCCAATTCGATCGTTGCGATCGTTTTTCTTCAAGCAGCACACACCGTTATGAGCGGGCGTATGACCCGCACCGATATCCTGATTGGTGCGATCGAGGAAAACCGGCCCTTTGCAGCCGCAGTCATGCGGGTTTTCTTCCATCTTGCGGGGATCTTCGTCTTTGCGCTGATTGCCTGGGGCACTTGGCCGAAGCTGGTCGATGCCTGGGTCGAGAATGAATTCTTTGGCGCTCAAGGGGTTTTCACCGCTCCCGTTTGGCCAATCAAAGCCTGTCTTTTCGGCGGCTCCGTTCTGACCTGTCTTGCCTTCGCCACCCAGGTTCTAAAAGACATCAAGGAAATTCTGAACTCCACCCGTGTTGAACCGCTGACAATCCGGCACTCGGTCACGGTCGAGCCGCGCGGTATTCCATTCCTGATCGCCTTCGGATTGGTCCTTGTTCTTGGTTACGCTTTGTTTTTTGCAGATCTCGGGCGCATTGAGATTGGCTTTGCAGCCATCGGTTTCATGTTGCTGCTTATCTTTTCGGGCGCCCACATCGCCGTGGTTTTGATCCTGCTCAGTTTCTTGGGAATCTGGCTGATCCGGGACAATCCGAATGTTGCCATGCGCTCGCTGGCGCTCGCTGCTGACGGGGCCATCAATCGCTACTTGTTCGGTGTCGTGCCGCTGTTTGTTCTGATGGGGTTGATTGTCGACACCGCAGACATCGGCCGGGACGCCTACCGCGTGGCCGCATGGATGCTGCAGAAGATCAAGGGTGGGCTTGGTATGGCAACGGTGGCCGCCAATGCGGTCTTTGCCTCCATAACCGGGATTTCGATCGCCTCGGCAGCGGTTTTTTCCCGTGTCGCCGTCCCGCAAATGGTGGCCAACGGCTACAACAACCGCTTCGCCCTTGGGGTCGTCGCCGGGTCTTCGGTTCTCGGCATGCTGATCCCTCCGAGCCTTCTTTTGATCATCTATGGCGTTTTGGCTGAGCAATCCGTCGGTGCCCTCTTCCTGGCGGCCATCGTTCCGGGCGCTTTGCTGGCATTTGTGTTCGGGGTCGGGATTTACCTGATGGCCCGCTTCCGGCCCAAGATGGTCATGCAAAGTGACCGCCCGGCCGTCATCGAGGGGGAGACCTGGGGCACGGCTGTCGTCAAGCTGATCCCGATCACGGCGCTGGTCGTCATCGTGCTTGGGGGGATCTATTCCGGTGTCTTTACACCTACCGAGGCAGGTGCCGCAGGAGCGGCAGCTGCCATTGTCGTGGCCTTGCTGAAGGGCAGCCTGACCTGGGCGCGGTTCTGGCGGGTTCTGGTGGACACAGGATTGGTCTCCGTCTCGATTCTGCTCCTGATTATCGCAGCGTCCATGTATTCCCGGATGCTGACCCTTTCGACGATCCCGCAGGAAATCACCATGATGTTCTCCGACGCCGGACTCGGCCTCATGGGTTTCATGATGATCTATCTGCTGCTCGTGATCGTGATGGGCATGATCCTTGATTCCACCTCGATCATGCTGATCCTTCTGCCGCTGTCGCTGCCGATCGTCACCGGCCTTGGCGGGGATCTGATCTGGTTCGGCATAGTGACGGTCATTGCCGTGGAAATCGGTTTGTTGACGCCGCCCTTCGGGCTCACCGTCTACGTGGTGAAAGCCACAATATCAGACCGGAACACGACCCTTGGCGACATCTTCATCGGCACGTTTCCGTTTGTCGTCATGATGACGTTTGTCACCTTGCTGCTGACCTTCATCCCGGCGCTCAGCTTGGTCTTTGAATAGGATCCACCATGCAGTTCGTGGTCTATGCAATCGACAAACCCGATGCTTTCCGGCTTCGTCTGGAGGTTCTGGAAGCGCATCGGCATTTTCTGGGAACAGAACCGGCCAACTACGGTGTAAAGGTTCTGCTCTCTGGTCCCCTGACCGAGGACGATGGGTCCACCATGCGCGGTTCCTTCTTCCTGCTTGAAGCTGAAAACCGCGAAAAGATCAAAGATATGTTTGCCAATGACCCGCTGCAGGCTGCCGGCGTCTGGGCGGAGCAGCACATCTCCGCCGTTACGGTTCGACAAAACAATATGCCAACAGACCAGTAGAACACACGGGAGAAAAGGAATGCCCGAATTTAAAGGCGGATGCCTTTGTGGCGCGATCCGATACGAAGTGGCGGCCAAACCGGTCAATATGTGGAACTGTCACTGCACCGATTGTCAAAAGTCTTCCGGGGCCAGCTATGCGACAAATGTGTTTGTGAAGGTTGCGGACCTGACAATCACTAAGGGTGAGCCCGCAAGGTTTCAGCATCAGGCGGACAGCGGCAACACCATGACCAAGGAATACTGCTCAAACTGTGGTTCGCAGCTCTTTAACGGCAATTCCGGACGCCCGGCAATCAAGGTGATAAGGGCGGGCACCATCGATGACCCAAGCTTTGTCGTCCCGCGCGCCAATATCTATGCCTCACGAGCCCTCCCCGCCGCGATTGAAGGATCCACGATTCCGGCTTTCGACGAAATGCCTCCCGATCCATCGGTCTTTTTTACTAGATGAGGCCGATTGTCTCGGGAGTATGTGTTCCTTAGCGGACCCGCCGGCTCAAATGCGTTCCTGCAATGCTGTGAGACGCAGTGGTTGCGCCCGTCTCTGTGGGTACAGGTAGTGGGATAACGCTGCGATTTGCCGGCGGATTGTTAGAGACAACCGCACCGTTCGGACGCATGGCTCTTTGGGCGCGTTGACTCAAGCTCTCAGAGTAGTTGTGAAGGTGGTCGAATGGATCGTTCATTTTATTCCGGTTCATTGCGCCCTCCGCGTCTATGCGGGGCATGAACTGGAACAGAGTTGGATGCAGGCATCTGGCCTGTGGTCACGAGTGCCATATCGTCCTTCTCCGCCGGAGCACCCCGCCCGGGTTTGAGTTACAGAACGATGGCAGGTCTCCTGACTTGCGGGTCTTAGCTTCCTTGAGCCTTCCCGGGATCTCCCAGTGGCCAGTTCAAGGCTGCTCTCCGCTCACAGTTGCGGGGGCAGTCACGGATTTGGCTTTGTTGCTTAAAGCCGCACCGTATTCCCTTTTCATCCCAAGGTGAGCGAGTCACCGCCGGGAACCATCATCATCAGTCTCACCTGCCATGTAGAGCGTGTCAACTCGTCCAAACAGGCGGCAGGCGTAAGTATTGAAGGCGACGGGAGATCGTCGCCTTCATCTTTCCATGTCGCTCAGCTTGCGTTCTGTTTGCCGAGTGCCTCGAGCAACGTGCCGAGATTGTGCTGGAACATGGCCTCGTAGCTGGTCGCAGGTCCGCCGCGCTCGGACAGGGCATCGGAGAACAGGCGTCCGCCGATTTCGATGCCGGTTTCATCGGAGATCTGCTGGACAAGTGCCGGGCTGGTGATGTTTTCAACAAAGAGGGCGGCAGCGCCCTGGTCTTTCAGCTGTGCGATCAACACAGCAAGATCCCGCGCGGACGGCTCGGCTTCGGTGTCAATGCCGACCGGTGCCAGGAAGGTCAGGCCATAAGCGTCGGCGAGATAGCCGAACGCGTCATGCGCTGTGACCACCGTGCGGCGATCTTCTGGAAGAGCGGCAAGCTTCTTGCGGGTTTCCTTGTCGAGGGCTTCCAGCCTCGCAATGTAGGCGTCCGCGTTTGCGGTGAAGTCATCGGCATGCTCGGGCAGGGCCTTGCCCATGGCATCGGCGATATTGCGCACGTAGATGGCGCCATTTGTCAGAGAATTCCAGGCGTGCGGATCGGTTTCTCCGTCGACTTTCACCGGAGTGACGCCTTCCGTTGCCACAAAGACGGTTGCCTCCGTGCCGGATTCCTTGATCAAGGTATCGGACCAGGTTTCAAAACCGAGGCCGTTGACGAAGACCACATCGGCCTGCGCAACTGCTTTCGCATCCGCCACCGAAGGCTGATAAACGTGGGCATCGGCATCCGGACCAACAATGGTGGTGACGCTCGCATAGTCGCCCACCACTTGCTCGACCATGTCGCCAAGGATCGAGAAGCTGGCGACGACTTTGACGTCGTCATGCGCGGCAGCCGGCAGGCTCGCAAACGCCAGCGATGTGGCCGCGAAACCTGCGGCCAGGGTTTTCAAAAGGCTCATTGAGTTCCCTCTTCAATGTAGGTTTGTTCGATAGAAGGTATTTTCTTGGGTGACGGTTTGCGCAGGCGGGCGCCGAATCCGAGCGGTCCGAAAAGGGCCGAAATCAGGAAGAAACCGCCGGCGACCAGGACGATGGCAGGCCCCGAGGGAGTCTCGGGAAACAGGTAGGATAGGGTCAGCCCGATCCAACAGCTGGCAAGGGCAAAGACGAAGCCCAGCACAAGCTGGCCGGTGATCGTGCTTGCCCAATAGCGGGCAGCAGTTGCCGGCAAGATCATCAAGCCGACCGCCATCAACGTTCCGAGCGTCTTGAAGGCGGCAAGCAGGTTCAGCACCAGAAGCAGCATGAACCCCTGGTCGACCAGCCAGGGCCGCCGGGTCTGGGCCTCGAAGAAGATCGGATCGCAGGTGCTGACAATGAGGGGCCGGAGCAGGATTGCAAAGGCGATCAGGGTCACGGTCGCAACACCGCCGACGAGCATCATCGAGGCGTCGTCAATTCCGAGGATGGAGCCGAACAGGAAGCTCTTCAGCGGTACGGCGGATCCGGCTGCCGACAGAATGAAGATCCCGGCAGCCAGGGCGATAAGATAAAGGGACGCCAGGCTGGCATCGCTGCGCAGGATTGTTTTGCGCGCAAGAAGAGCAGTCAGGATCGCAACACCCACGCCGGCTACGAGCCCACCGACCAGCAAAGACACCACAGACAAACCGGCGGTGACAAAGCCGATGACGATGCCGGGCGTGATCGCATGCGCCATGGCTTCTCCGGCAAGGGATAGCCGCCGCAGGACCAAAAATGCTCCGATCGGAGCAACAGAGGCCGAAAGGACGGTGGTCGCGACAAAGGCCCGCCGCATGAAGACGAAGTCCCACATCTCCGAAAAAAGTTCAAACATGGGCAGCCTCCCTCCGTTGGGCGTTGCCCCGGAACATCCAAGAGGCCTGGCTTTCGGACATGTACCCCTGGGCAACGAGCCGGTCTGGCGTCAAAACCTCTTCAACCGTCCCCTGAGTTGCCATCCCACCGCCCAGAAGCAGGGCATGGCTGCAGTGATCGAGAACAGAGGACAGGTCATGCACAACAAGCACGACCGCCCGGCCTTCGGCGCGCCAGCGATCGATGATCGAAAGGAGGTGCGCTTCGGTGCTTTGGTCAACCGCAGCAAAAGGTTCATCGAGCAGGATCAAGGGAGCGTCCTGCAGGATCACGCGGGCAAACAAGGCCCGCTGCAGTTGCCCGCCGGACAGCATGTGTAGCGATCGGTCTGCCAGATCCAGAATGCCGGCTTCCTCAAGCGCTGCTGCCACCCGGTTCCGCCCCGTGCGGCCAAGGCCTGACCAAAGGCCAAACCCGCGCCAGGCGCCCATGGCTGCAAGATCCCGGACGCGGATCGGGAATCTACGGTCAAATTCGGTCAATTGTGCCAGATAGCCGACTTCCTGCGGGCGCCCGGCCGGCCAGGTGACACGGCCGGCAAGGGGATCCATCAACCCAAGCAGCATCTTGACGAAGGTGCTCTTGCCCGAGCCGTTGGCGCCGAGTACCGCCAGGGTGGTTCCGGCTTGAATGTCCAACGATAAATGCTTGAACAACGTCAGCTCGGGATATCCCAGAGCAAGATTCCGGATTTCGACAACTGCCGTCATCAAAGCACCGCCAGAATTGCAAGCCAGAGCGCGGCGGACAGACCGGCAGCACCGCCGATGAGGGCCGGCAGGCTCATTTCCGTCAGGCACGGAAACCGGCTCGCCGGAAGCGCCTTTGAAGCAGCGCGCCGGGTCATCGGGACAACTCGCGATGTTTGGAGATGGTGGGGATCAGCTCGGGTGCAATGACCCGGTTATCGCCGTGGGCTGGAAAATTGTTTCGAATCGCAATCGGGCGCATCGCCACCTCCGATGAGACGGGGGCATGGCGAGACCATATTGTCGAACGGCAGTGTCGGCCGCGTGGCACATTGGCTTCTCCCTCCGGGACACCCCGCCCGGGTTGTTGTGGTTGCGATGGCAGGTCTCCTGACTCGCGGGTCGAAGCTTCCCCGTACCTTCCCGGGCCATGCGATCATGGGCCCAGTGGCGTCGTTCGGGGTCGCTCTCCGCTCACAGTTGCGGGGGCAGTCACGGATTAGGCGCCCTTGCGGCTCTTCCTCACCGTGTTCCCTTTTCATCCCGCAGCGATTTCGTTCCGCGGGAACCATCAGCGCTCAGACTATTTGTGCAGACGCGAATGATCAATACGGAATTTATCTTATTCAGCGGGACCTTACAGGTCACTGAATAGGGCGTGCAAAAACCAAGGCAGAACGTGTTAGACATGCGAGTTGGTGCCGTCAGGCATCGCCCTGCAACAAAGCCTCGGCCTCAATTTCCACCTTGTGATCGCCGATCAATCCGGCAACGACCACAAGTGTGTTTGCCGGCTTGATGTCCGAGAAAACGCGGCCATGGGCGCGGGAGATGTCGAACACATCGGCCTCATCCGTGATAAAGATGCGTGTTCGAACAACATCATTTGCAGTCGCGCCAAGCGCTGAAAGCGCGGCGAGGATCTTGTCGAGAATGAAGGTGGTCTGTGCGGCGGCGTCTTCTGGCGCAACGGCCCGGGACGCGCCGGCCACCGCGGTCGTGCCCGAGACAAGAATGCGGTTGCCGATCCGATGGGCCCGGCAATATCCGGCAATCTCCTCCCAGTCGGATCCTGTCAAAACATGAGTTGCATCCGGACGGTGAGGTGCCGGGGCTGCCGCATGAGCACGCGGCATTTCTGACAGGTGATGACTGAGATCACCGGAGGCCGTTAGAAATGGCGGGCGGCGGTATTCATCGCCGCAGTCCCCCGGGACCGGTGTTGTCTGTGAAAAAGCCTTGCCCAACCGCGTGTTGTCTTCTTCATCGAGGGCGAAGGAGAACAGCTTTGCATTGTCTGCCATATGCTCGCTTTCACCTAGCCGGGCACCGACAATCACACCGGCGACTGCCGATTGCTCCAAAACCCAGCGCGTCGCCACGTTGGCGAGTGAGACATCGTGTTTTTGCGCTATGGAATTGGCTGCTTTCAGTATCGCCTGAAATCCGTCCCAGCCACCGGCAGCGTCGATGAAGCGCTTGTACTTCATTTTCGACCAGTCGGTGATGTCTGCAGGTTCAGGTTTGCCGAGCCAGCGATCCGACAGGAAGCCGCCACACAACGTGCCGTAACCAAGCAACCGGACGTCTCTTTCCGCACACAGATCGGACAAGGGGCCAAGCGCCCGCCGGTCGATCATGGAAAACGAAACCTGATTGCTGACAAGCGGAATGCCGTCCGACAGCGCAAGGCGCAGGTGCGCGGCATCGAAATTGGTGACGCCGAGTGCCCTGATCAGGCCCTCGTCCTTCAGTTTTGTCATTTCATGAAGGGCGTCCAGCCAGGCCGGGTGTTCAAAACTCCACCAATGAAACTGTAGGAGATCAACGCAGTCCGTGCCCAGCCGGTCGAGCCGTTCCTGAACGCCTGCGCGCACGACGTCGGCCGTCATCGGGCCCGGTTCCGGACACCATTTGGTGAAGACCTGGGGGCGGTTCTGTCCATCATGGCGCGCGAGCAATCGCCCGGAGATGATCTCAGCGCTGCCATAGTGATCGGCCATGTCGAAGGTGGAAAATCCGGCCTTCAGATAGGCTTCCAGGTGATCCGCACCTTTTTCCGGGTTGAGTTTCGAACCGTTCTTTTCGATATCGGCGACTTGCCAGAGGCCTGTCAAAACACGGCTGATTTCCAGGCCGTCAGCTAGGATCTGGCGCGGCGGATGGAGGGTCATGACTGGATCCTTCAGTTTTCCGGCAGGAGCAGCTTGAAACTGCGTTCAATGTCCAGGGCAAGAGCCTTTTGCGCGGCTGCCCGGTCTTTGGCACGCAATGCTGCGATGATCTCTTCGTGATGGATGTGTTCCGGGATTTCCGAGGCGGCCTTTTCCTGAACGACGAGGTTCAAAAAAGCTCCGTACTGGAGCCACAACGCCTCAACGAGCGGCAGGATGACCCGGGATCGGGACTGGCGGTAAAGGGTAAAGTGAAATTCATAGTTTTGGGTGAGGTCCGGTAACTCGCCTTCGGGCCGCGGCCGGGCAATGATTGTAGCAAGAGCATCGATCGCAGCGTCATCCATGTGGTCGATGGCTTCATCGAGCAGGATTGCCTCAAGTGCCAAACGGGCGGACTTCAGCTCACGCATGCGGTCGGCATCGAATGGCGGCACTTCTAGCGTCCGGCTGGGCGTATCCACCAAAGCCCCTTCAGCCACGAGGCGGCGCACGGCTTCCCGCACCGGCGTCATTGAGGTGCCGAGCTGATCAGCCAGTGTGCGCAGGCTTACACTTTCGCCGGGCGCAAAAGCGCCGCGCGTGAAAGCTTCACGCAGCGCTTCATAGACGCTCTCCCTCAGTTTCGACTGATCGATCCTGGCAATCTTTGGCTCGCTCATCCCTGTGCCTTTGGCCACGTTGGCTTCTTGTCTTGACAATCCGGTTTTGAGACATGGTATAAAATATCACAGATCACAAGCAAGGCGCCAAAACAAAAAAGTGGGGAGCGCGGTGGCGGAAGATATTGACGGGTCGGACCGTGTGGCAGCGGCAGAGGCTGGCGACGGCTTCTGGCTCTATGATTTGAAAGTCGAGACGGTTCTGGACGGTCGAACACCTGTGTGCCGGCATGTCGAAGGCGAGAGTTTCGCGGTCGAGGGGGAGGCGCTGGTCTTCAACGAGGGCCAGCGGGTGTCCATGTACGCGCTCGCTGCCGTGTTGCCGCTCCTTCCTGCAAAACAACGCCCCACAAGTCCAAACGACTGGATGAGCACGGATGCGGAAGTTGCCTGTCCAGATCCGCATTGCGGCGGGCGGTTCCGGATCACACGGACGAAAAAGCGCTGGTTCAGCCATTCCGAGACAACCGGATTACCCGATCAGCGCAGCACACCTTACTGGCAGAAGGATGAGGCGGAATGACAGCTGAAACCGCAGAGCTCCGGCCCGGCTACGCCATCTCCCGTGTTGTCAAAGGTGGATGGCAACTTGCTGGCGATCATGGCCCTGTTGATCCATCTGCCGCTATTGCGGATATGGAAGCCTTTCTTGACGCTGGCATAACGTCCTTCGACTGCGCTGACATCTATACCGGCGTTGAAGAGATGATCGGCAGCTTCATCTCTGATGTTCGCCAGCGGCGTGGGGCGGAGATTGCGGACCGGGTGCAGGTTCACACCAAACTGGTACCGGATCTGGAAAGGCTTGAAGACCTCTCGGCAGACGAGGTGGAAGCCATTGTCGATCGTTCCTTGAAGCGCCTTCAGATCGAGCGCTTGCACCTGGTTCAATTCTACTGGTGGGACACATCGATTGGCGCGCCAGTCAAGGCGATGGAGACGCTCAAGCGCTGTCAGGAAAAAGGCAAAATCGCCCATCTTGGGGTCACCAACTGGGACGTTAAAGAAACCGCGCCTTATCTGGATGCCGGGATCGATCTGGTCTCGACACAGGTGCAGTACTCTGTCCTAGACCGCCGCGCTGCCAAGGTCCTGGCGCCATGGGGAGCGGCTCATGATGTCCAGCTTTTGTGCTACGGTACGCTGGCCGGCGGGTTCTTGACCGAGAACTGGCTTGGAAAACCGGACCCGGGCTTTCAATTCGAAAACCGCTCCCTGATTAAATACCGCCTTATCATTGACGAATTTGGAACCTGGGACAGGTTTCAAACCCTGCTTCTTTTGCTCAATGACATTGGACGGCGGCACAGTGTGTCCTTAAGCTCAGTTGCGACCCGCTGGGTGTTGCAGCAGCCCCAGGTCGCAGCGGCGATTGTCGGTGCCCGCTATGCGCGGCACCTACCGAAAACCCTGGAGGTTTTCCAGTTTGAGCTCGATGCAGAGGATCTCTCGCGCATTGACGCACTGCTTCAAACGGCGCCGGGCCCACAAGGTGACGTGTTTGGGCTGGAACGCGACCGGAACGGACGTCATGGCCGGATCATGAAATACAATCTCAACACCCGTCCGGACGATGCCGTTTTGGGGGCGGTCAATGGGTGAGCCGATCCTTAGACTGGCGGACGTCTCACGCGCCTTCGGCGATTTTCTTGCTGTGGATGGGGTGTCGCTGGATATCCGGAGCGGGTCGATCACTGGTCTCATTGGCCCAAACGGTGCCGGCAAGTCGACACTTTTCAACGTCGTCGCCGGAGATTTGGCGCCAAGTGCCGGCCGGGTGGTGTTTGATGGTCAGGACATTTCGAGCCTTGCACCGGAACGCCGTTTCGCCGCCGGTCTTGGCCGGACCTTTCAGATCCCGCGCCCTTTCAAGCGGATGAGCGTGCTGGAAAATGTCATGCTTGCACCACTTGATCAGAGCGGGGAGGGGCTGCTGACCCCGGTTTTTGGCCGTGGCCGGATCCGCCGGGAGGAAGCTGCCATACGAAAGCGCGCCCTTGAGGTGCTTGACTTCGTAACGCTCCGTCCGCTCGCGGACCAGCCGGCCGGCAAGATATCGGGCGGTCAGATGAAGCTGCTGGAATTGGCCCGTGTCCTGATGGGCGATCCGAAACTGATCCTTTTGGACGAACCGGCTGCAGGTGTGAACCCGGCACTCACGGAAGTTCTGATAGGCAAGATCGAAGAGCTCAACCGGTCTGGAAAAACCTTCCTCATCATTGAACACGATATGGATTTCGTGATGCGCCACTGCGATCCGGTCATCGCCCTTGCCGAGGGACGCGTGGTCTTTGAAGGTTCGGCAGAAGAGGCACAGTCTAATCCTGTGCTACTGGACGCATATCTTGGAGCGCCGGTCGATGCCTGAAGCTGTGCTTTCCGTCGACAATTTGACTGCCGGCTACGTTCCGGATTTGCCGATCTTGCGGGATGTGTCCGTGACTGCCGAACAGGAAAAACTGACGGTCATTATCGGCCCCAACGGGGCAGGAAAGTCGACCTTGATCAAGGCAGTTATCGGCCTTTTACCGGTTTCCAGGGGAAGTATCACAGCCAACGGTCAAGATATCACGGGCCTATCTCCTGATCGCATGACAAGCGCGGGCATTGCCTATGTCCCGCAAACGGACAATGTGTTCAGGACGCTGACGATTCGTCAGAACCTTGATTTGGCTTTGCAAAGACACGCGCACGCTGCGGAAAAACTCTCAGACCTCTACGAGCGGTTCCCGGTTCTCGCAGACAAGCAGCGGGACAAGGCGGGGTCTTTGTCCGGCGGGCAGCGGCAGTTCCTCGCTGTCGCCATGGCATTGGCAGCAGATCCAGTTTTGATCCTGATGGACGAACCATCGGCCGGCCTTTCACCCAAGGCTGCCGAAGAGGTGCTCGATCATGCCAAACAACTCACGAGCTTGGGCGTGACCATTTTGCTGGTTGAGCAGAACGTCAAACAAGCTCTGAAGCGGGCCGATCATTGTTATGTGCTCGCCGAGGGCCGAAACCAGATTGACGGGCCTGCAACGGATCTATTGCAGGATCCGGCACTCGGCCGGATTTATCTCGGCGGGGAAAGGCGGGTGCCGGCATGATCCAGCATCTCGTCGACGGTATCCTGGTCGGATCGTTCCTGTCGCTTGGCGCAATTGGCCTGACGATGGCCATGCACATCCTGCGCTTCGCGAATTTCTCTCACGCCGAGCTTTTGTCGATCGGCGCTTACTGCGCTTTGGTTTTTGACAAGGTGTTCGAGAGCCTCTTGCCGGTTCTTGCGGAAAAAATCGGGCCGCTGTCCATGACAGGCGCGCTTGCCATTTCGATCGTCTTGTCGATGGCGATAACCGGGCTGTCCGCTGTCTTGATCGACCGGTTTATCTTCCAACGGGTGCGGCAAAAGGGTGAAGAGCTGTCCATGGTGTTTGCATCCTTTGGCATGGCGCTCATCATCCGGAACATCATTGGTTTGGTGTTTGGCCTGTCGGCGGAGCTCTATTCCAGGGACATTGCCTTCGCGATGATCCTTTCGCGGGATCCGTTGCTTCTTGTCAAACCGGATCAGGTTTTCGTCCTGATCGCGGCGTTGATCCTGATGTTTGCGCTGCACCTTGTGTTGTCGCGGACAACATTCGGCTTTTCTCTGCGTGCGGTCGCTGAAAACCCGAACCTTGCACAGGTGCACGGGGTCAATCTCAAACGCATGATCGCGGCTGTCTGGATAATAGGCGGCGGGCTAGGTGCGGTTGCCGGGATCTTCTATGGTCTCAGCTACCAGATCACGCCCGTCATGGGCCGGGATCTGGTCTTGCCGATCTTTGCTGCGACCATTGTTGGCGGGATCGGCAGTGTTTATGGAGCGGTGCTCGGCGGGTTCATTGTCGGAATTGCGTCAAACCTCGCG
Source organism: Roseibium sp. (assembly GCF_965276855.1). Classification (GTDB taxonomy): domain Bacteria; phylum Pseudomonadota; class Alphaproteobacteria; order Rhizobiales; family Stappiaceae; genus Roseibium. The sequence goes on along the minus strand of NZ_OZ255700.1, from coordinate 1,893,430 downwards.
TTGGTGATCCTGCCATCCGGGTACAGCCCGTCGGTGCCATTCCTGATGATCCTGGCTGTCCTTCTTGTGCGTCCCAATGGTTTGTTTGGGGAGGCGCGGGTATGATCGGTGTGATCTCCTATCTGGTGTTCTTTTCAACAGTCGCCGCGATCCTCGCGATTGCCGTTTTAGGATTGAACCTTCAGTGGGGCAACACGGGGCTGTTCAACGGCGGTGTTGTTGCCTCCTTCGGGGCAGGCGCCTACGGAACACTGATCCTCGGTGGCACGCCTCAGAATGGGCATTTGGGTGGTTTCGAGCTCTTTTATCCGCTCGCGCTCCTTGGCGGCATGATCTTCGCCGGTGTGTTGGCCTGGGTGGTCGGCAAACTCACCTTGCGTCTCCGGCATGATTATTTGGCGATTGCAACGTTCGGGGTGGCCGTTGCCTTTGAAAATGTCATGCGCAACGCCACCGCAGTTACAGGTGGTGCTCAAGGCATCAGAGGGTTCGAACGGCCGCTTCAAAGCCTTATTGGGAGTGGCTTCGCCTATAATGTGGTGTTCCTCGTCGCCGTTCTGATTTGCCTTACCCTCGTCTATGTCTTTCTGGAACGCCTTACGGTTTCCCCCTTCGGACGTTTGCTCCGGGCTATCCGGGAGGATGAAACCGCAGCCCGGTCTCTCGGCAAATCACCCGATAAGGTGAGGCTTGCAGCCTTCGTCACCGGATCCGTGATTATCGGGTTGGCGGGTTCGCTTTACGGAACATTCTATGCCTTTGTCAGCCCGCAGGATGTTTTGCCAATCCTGACCTTTCAGATCTGGGCGATGCTGATTGTCGGCGGCGCCGGTAACAACAAAGGTGCAATGGCAGGAGCATTTTTGATTTGGGGTTCCTGGACGTTCTCAGGCTGGGCCCTGTCCCGCTTTGCGCCCGTCGAGGTTCAACTTTACACCGGTTCGATCCAGTTCGTTCTGATCGGCATGGTGATCGTCGGCATGCTGCTTTGGAGACCACAAGGTCTGTTCCCCGAGCGGCTGGTCGTTTCGCAACCCGGAGGAGGAAGCCGGGGAAAGACACAAGCAGAGGGACTAACATGAAAAAAGCACTAGTTTTTGCCGCAGTTGCCGCGGGCATGACGACGCTGAGTACCGGCGTTCAGGCTCAGGACTGCACCACAAAAATCGGCGCCGCATTGCCGACATCCGTCGACTGGGGACGGCCAATTGCCGAAGTGGCGCAATTTGCCGTTGATCAGGTTAATGAAGCAGGCGGCGCTGGTGGCTGTACCATCGAGATGGTCTTGCGGGACACCCAGGTGGATCCAAAAGTTGGCGTCGATGCAGCGAAGGCGCTTGTTGACCTTGAAGGCGTCAAGGTTCTGCTCGGTGCCGTCTCTTCTGGTGTTTCCATGCCGATCCTGACCTCGGTCACTGTACCTGCCGGTGTCATGCAGATGTCCTGCTGTTCTTCTTCCACGGCGTTCACCAAGCTGTCGGAGGAAGGCAAGACCAACGGGCTCTGGTTCCGGACCTTTGCAACCACCGGCGTGCAATCTGCAATGGGCGCGAAGGTGGCTGCAGATAAGGGCTGGAAGTCTGTCGCCATTCTCTATAAGAACGATGACTGGGGCCAGGACATGTCCCGTCTGATCGCAGCAGACTTCGCAGCCGCGGGCGTTGAAGTGACAGCCAACGTTGCGATCAATGATGCCCAACCGTCTTACCGTGCCGAAGTCACCGAAGCTTTGACCAGCCAGCCCGATGCGCTTTACCTCGCCCTGTATCCTACGGAGGGCAAGTCAGCGGTTCGCGAGTGGATTTCGCTTGGTGGAACACAGAACATGATCCTGGCGAACTCTCTGAAATCCGATGAGTTCCGGGACAGCGTCGGCCTGCAATATCTCGGAAACGCGCTCGGCACAGATACGGCTTCACCGCGGGTCGAGAGCGCGGATGCTTTCAAGGCTGCATATGAAGCGAAATTCGGATCACAGCCGAACGGCCCGGGTCTGGCAAACAGCTATGACGCAGCAATGATCGCCTTGCTTGCGATGGAAGCGGCCGGCAAGGATGCTTCCGGTGCCGACATCGCTGCAGCGGTTGTCAAGGTGACGGATCCGAATGGCACGGCGATCACTGCAGATACCGCCGGGTTCAAGGCCGCAAAAACCACGCTCGCGGAGGGCGGCACCGTGATGTACCAGGGCGCGACCGGGAATGTCCGCTTTGATGCCAATGGAGACGTCTCCGCACCGGCCGTTGTCTGGAAGTTCACCGACAGCGGTACGGAAGAGGTTGAATATCTGTCCTTGACCGAAGTCGATGCTTTCATTGCATCCTTGAAGAAATAAGGTTTTCCAAATGTGAAGTTCGAAGCCAGGCTGCCCGGTGCAGCCTGGCTTTTTTTGATGCCGGTCTCGTCAAGTTGCCAATACGGTGTTCACTGCTGCTTTGGTTGCGCTCACGACTGTGTCGACTTCTGCCTGATTTATGCAAAGCGGCGGCGCAAATCCGAGAATGTCGCCTTGCGGCATGGCTCGGGAAATGACGCCATGTTTCAAGAGCTCACCGGCAAGGGTTGGGCCGATCTTTCGCGCCGGGTCAAAGAATGTCCTTGAAGATCTGTCTTCGACAAACTCAATCGCCATAAGAAGGCCTTCGCCGCGAATGTCGCCAACATTTGGGTGATCATCCAGCGCGTCTTGAAGGGCAGCCTTCATGTAAGTGCCCATTGCTGTTGCATTCTTTACGAGGCCAAGGCTGTCGACCAGTTCCAAATTCGCGATACCTGCGGCCGCTCCAATCGGATGCGCGGAATAGGTCCAGCCGTGGCCGATTGGTCCGTTTTCATCCGTACCCTGCTCCAGGATTTTCCAGACCTTGTCGGACACTATGGAACCGGACAACGGCGCGTAAGCAGACGTCAGGCCTTTGGCGATCGTGATGATGTCAGCTTCGATGGTGTAGTGTTCGGAACCAAACATCGATCCAAGTCTGCCGAAGCCGGTGACGACTTCATCGGCAATCAAAAGAATGTCGTGTTTCTTCAAGATCGGCTGGATGGCCTCCCAATAGCCCTGCGGCGGCGGCACAAGTCCGCCTGTTCCGAGCGCGGGTTCGCCGATGAAAGCGGCAATTGTTTCCGGGCCTTCCCGCTCAATCATGGTTTCCAGTTCTGAAGCACAATGGGCCACGAACTCCGCTTCGCTCATGGTTGTGTCGGGGCGGCGGAAATAATAGGGAGCCTCCGTGTGAAGCACTTGCGCCAGTGGCAGATCAAACTTCTTGTGAAAGAGCTCCAGACCGGTCAGCGACCCTGTCATCAGGCCAGAGCCATGATACCCGCGCCATCGCGATATGATCTTCTTCTTTTCTGGTCGGCCGAGGATATTGTTGTAATACCAGACCAGCTTGATGTTGGTCTCGTTGGCATCGGACCCGCCCAGACCGAAATAGACCTTCGACATGTTGTCGGGTGCACGGTCGAGGATCATCTTGGACAACGTGATCGAGGCTTCCGTGCCGTGACCGACATAGGAATGGTAGTAGGCCAGCTTCTTGGCTTGTTCCGCAATTGCATCTGAGATTTCAGATCGGCCATATCCAACGTTTACGCAGTAAAGTCCGGCAAATGCATCAAGCAGTTTGGTGCCGTTACGATCCTCGATATAGACCCCTGAACCGGTTTCGACGACCCGGCTGGGTGCTTCACCGCGCGCGTGTTGGGCGAGGTGCGTTGAGGGGTGAAAGAAGTTTTCACGATCCCATTGATCGAGCGTGTCGTTGCGCAGCATCTTAGTCCTCATTTCTTTGAAGTTTTACGCCCAGTCACGGCAGACGTATTTGATGTCCATGAATTCGGCCATGCCCATGCGCGCCCCTTCGCGGCCAAGGCCGGATTGCTTCATCCCTCCAAAGGGAATAGGAGCGCCGGTCACCTTGGTACGGTTGATTGCAACCATCCCGAATTGGAGTTGCCGGCTCGCCCGGTAGATCCGGCGAGGATCGCTGGTGTGGACATAAGCAATCAGCCCGTAGTCGGTCGCATTCGCGCGGGCGATAACGTCGTCTTCATCGTCAAAGGGGCAGATCGCGGCGACCGGACCGAAGGTTTCTTCCCGCATGATCAACGCGTTGGCTGGAACGTCTTTCAACACGGTTGGTTGGAAAAACAGGTTTCCGGCAGGATGGCGCCCGCCGCCACATAAAACTTCGGCACCGTTATCCAGCACATCGGCAACATGTGCTTCCTGTTTTTGGATGGCACCCAAGTTCATCAAAGGGCCGATATCGGGATCCGTGATGCCAGGTCCGACGGAAAGCTGTCGCGTGCGCTCGGTGAAACCCTGGCAGAATGCGTCGTAGATGGGTCGTTCCACGAAGAACCGGTTGGCGCCGAGACAGTCTTGTCCGGATGTTGCGAATTTCGCTTTGATCGCTTCATCAATTGCCCGGTCCAGGTCGCAGTCGGCGAAGACCAGAAAGGGTGCATGTCCCCCAAGTTCCAGAACGAGTTTTTTGAATGTGGCTGCGCTTTGCCGATAGAGCAGCCGGCCGATTTCCGTTGACCCTGTGAAGGAAACGACCCGAACACGCTTGTCGTCCATCCAGGCGGGGACAATTGTCTCAGGCCGCCCCGTGATCACGTTGAAGACCCCGGCCGGAAAGCCTGCCCGTTCAGCAAGTTCGGCCAAGGCGAGTGCGGAGTAAGGTGTTTCACACGACGGGTGAACGAGGACCGGGCACCCTGCGGCCAAAGCTGCCGCAGCCTTTCGCGTGATCATTGCGTGCGGGAAGTTCCAGGGCGTGATCAGCGCGGCAACACCAGCCGGTTCCATCCAGAGTTCCACTTCTGCATCCGGCAGATGGGACGTTATCCCTTCAATGTTTGGGCGTTTTGCTTCTTCTGCATAAAATTCCACAAACGATGCACCATAGTCGATCTCACCACGTGCTTCCGACAGAGGCTTCCCCTGCTCCAGTGTCATGAGCTGAGCCAGATCTTCCTTGTTCTCGATTATCAGCTCGAACAAGCGGCGTAAAATGCGCGCGCGATCTTGCGGCATGAGCGCAGCCCAGCCCGGAAACGCTCTCGCCGCGGCGTCGACCGCAGCGGCGCTATCTCCAGCGGTCAGCTGGGCAACATCCCCGATAACTGCTCCAGTTGCCGGATCGGATACCTCAAAAGCAACGTTGTCCGCGCCTGCCACCCAGTGCCCATCGACATAGGAAAAGGAGCGTAAGAGGCGCATGTCGGCCAAATTCGCTGAAACTGTTTCGTGCTGCAGAGCTAGGGTCATCGTTCGGGTCTCCGATTGCGTGAGCAAACGTTAGGCGGAGACCGGCAGATGAAAGTTCTGTATTTGGATGGCGCGCAGGACGATTTATCTGTTTGACGCCGAATTGCTTACAGGATCGTCTTGCAAGAGGCTGTGCAAGGGGAGTTGAGACCGGCTTTTCACCGGTTTCGTAACCACATAGGTGTAATAGCGCGCCAGCCCGGTTTTCCCGGCAAGGAGCGTGTCGATGAGCCGCTGGTAGCTGTCGATGTCTCTGGTGACGATGTTGAGGATATAATCCAGGCCGCCGCCGATCGCCCAGCAGGCAACGATCTCATCATGTAGATCAACCATGCGTTCGAACTGTTGAAAGCTCTCTGACCGGTGGTCTTCCAGCTCAACGGTTACAAACACCTCTATATGAGGAGCGACCTGTTTGAGTGAGATCTCGGCGCGGTATCCTGAGATAATCCCGTGCTTTTCAAGGCGCTTCAGTCTCTCCCAAAGCGGGGTGGGCGAAAGATTGACGCGCTTTGCAAGCTCGGCTTTGGAAAGCCGCCCCTCCTTGGACAGGGTGGAGAGGATTTTCAGATCGCGATCGTCAAGTTTTAAGGTCATGATGAGACCATGAGCATGCAGTCAGCGCTTGTCAATTGTCATGAAAAAGATAAGCTTTAAATCATGACAATATGGAATACTCCACCAAAGAAGCTTGATCGTCCGGCCTACCGGTCCCTGGCGGACTGGATCTGTGCGGCAATCAAGCGCGGAGATCTGGCAGACGGCGAAAAACTGCCGCCGCACAGAGATCTTTCCTACAAGCTTGCAATCAGTGTTCAAACCGTGAGCCGGGCTTATGATCTTCTGATCCGTCGCGGGCTTGTCAAAGGAGAGGTTGGCCGGGGGACTTATGTAAACGCGCGGCCGGTGGAAACGTCGCCGCCGTATCTTCCGCATCTCATTGGGGATCAGCTTGTCGATTTCTCAAACTTGAAGCCGGTCACTGGTCAGTTGCACATGGATTGTATGCGCCGGGCTCTGAGTGGCCTTTCGGGCGATATTAGCGAAAGCGCACTGCTCTCTTTCCGGCCAGCAACCACCTTGCGGCCGTATCTGCCGGCAGCCGTCTCCTGGTTGGAGAAATGCGGGCTGACTTGTTCTTCAGATCAGATCATCATGACGAATGGAAGCAGTTCGGCCATGGCGATTGCCCTGATGACGGCTGTCGATGGCAGCGAGGTGATCGCGACCGACGCGGTCTGTCACTACCCGCTTTCTAGACTGTCGCAGTACATGAACTTCAATTTGGCCGGTCTGCCGGTGGACGAAGAGGGAATTCTTCCCGCTGTACTTGATGAGATGTGTCGTCAAAAGCCCGTTAAGGCATTATTCCTATTGCCAAATGGACTGGGGCCGATGGCCTTGACCATGGGCTTGCAGCGGCGTGAGCAGTTGGTCACACTCGCGCGGAAGTATGATTTTTTGATCATTGAAAATGACGCTTGGGGGCCTCTGCAGCCGCGCCGGTTACCGCCGATTGCAGCATTGGCTCCAGAGCGTACTTTTTATTTCACCAGCTTCACGAAGTGCCTTTTGCCTGGCTTGCGGCACGGTTATCTGGTCGCGCCAGAGGCGTTTGCGTCCGCGGCCTCAAATCGTCACCTGGTGATGGACTGGATTGCAACGCCGTTCATGGCTGAATTGGCCGCGCGGTGGATTGAAGATGGAACGGCTGAAGAGTTGCTGTCCTGGCAGAAAACGGCCCTCAAGCGGCGCAACACGTTAGCGCATGAGCTTCTGGAAGGTGTGCCATTTAACAAAAGCCCAAACGGATTGCACATTTGGCTGCCATTGCCGGACGGATGGGGCGAAGACAGCTTCATTGAAGCTGCACGTCAAAAAGGGATTGTAGTTGCTCCGGGTTCTGCTTTCGCCTTGCCGGGGGCAGCCGCGGCCCACGGAGTGCGGATTTGCCTGGGCAATATGGCAGAGGAACAGTTCATTTTCGGAATGCAGCAGCTCGCTGTGCTGTGTCACAGCAAACCGGAAGCGGAGATTTTCGCGCTGTAACGAAGTGAAGTGATCAAGCGAAAAATGTCATGATTTAATGTTTCGATTGACCTGATATTTATTGCGCTTCACTCTCATTCCCTGAGAAACACGGGAGCGGATAGTGAAAAGCAGCTGGCATGCAGATCGTCCTCTCATTTGGATCAGGTGATCAGCGTGAACCATTGTATCGATCAGTTTGATTTTTTGGCGGCCGCAGAGCGGATCAAGCCGCACGTCCGGCGCACGCCCATGGCGCCCTCCGAGAGCCTGTCTGAAAAAGCTGGCGTGCCGGTTTTCTTGAAGCTGGAGCATCTTCAGACGACGGGAAGCTTCAAACTGCGGGGCGCGACCAATGCGGTCTCCAAATTGACCGCAGACCAGCGGCAAAAGGGTGTCGTGTGTGTATCCACCGGAAACCACGGCCGCGGATTGGCTTATGCAGCTAAGAAGGCAGGGATTTCCTGTACGATTTGCATGTCGCGCCTGGTTCCGCAAAACAAGGTCGATGCGATTGCGGAACTTGGAGCCGAGATCCGGATAACCGGCGCGTCCCAGGATGAAGCTCAGCTGGAGGCGAGCCGCCTGGTTCTCGAGGAGGGTCTTGTACTTCTGCCGCCGTTTGATCATCCAGACATTATCAGCGGGCAAGGAACACTCGGACTGGAAATTTTGGAGGAGGTCCCGGAGGTTCAGACTGTTCTTGTCCCCTTGTCGGGCGGCGGTTTGATCGCGGGTGTTGCCTCTGCACTGAAGGCTGCAGGGTCTGCGGTGAAAGTTGTTGGACTGTCCATGGAGCGGGGCGCGGCGATGGCGGCCTCGCTGACAGCAGGCCGCCCGGTTCAGGTCACCGAAGAGCCCAGCCTCGCAGACTCGCTCGGCGGCGGCATCGGTCTCGACAATCAGTTTACATATGAAACCACCCGAGAACTTGTCGACGACATTGTTCTGCTCACCGAGGCCGAAATTGCAGCCGGAATTCGTCATGCTTATTGGCAAGAACGTCAAGTCGTTGAGGGCAGTGGCGCGGTTGGGATTGCTGGTCTGTTAGCTGGAAAAGTAAATTCAATAGGGCCCGTCGCTGTCCTGCTGACCGGCTGTAACATCGATATGAACCTGCATCACCGCGTTATCTCCGGAGAGGACGTTGATCTCGCGAACAGCGAGGAAGTTTGACCCATGCCGCAAATCACTATTCTGACCGAAACAGAGCTGCGCAAGGCGGTTCCGCTTAACATCGACGCCGTTGAGCAGATCGAGCGAGCTTTCGCGGCCCTGGCAAGTGGAAAGGTCGTGATGCCGCCGATCCTCTCCATGGAGATTCCAGACTTCAACGGCGAAGTTGACGCGAAAACTGCCTACGTTCCGGGCCTCGATAGCTTTGCGCTGAAAGTATCTCCCGGCTTTTTCGACAATCCAAAGATCGGTCTGCCGAGCAATTCCGGTTTGATGATCTTGTTTTCGGCACGGACCGGGTTCGTCGAAGCCGTGATGCTTGACAATGGATATCTGACAGAAGTTCGAACAGCCGCAGCCGGTGCCGTTGCAGCGAAACACTTGGCGCCTGATCAGGCAACAAGCGCTTGTATTGTTGGGGCTGGACTGCAGGCGAAACTGCAGCTGCAGGCACTGTGCCTTGTGCGCCCGATCAAACACGCAGCGATTTGGGCGCGGGACATATCCAAGGCGCAAGTGGCCGCAGACGAGTTGACGTCCCATCTGGGAATCGAGGTGTCGCCGGTTTCGGACCTTGCAGGCGCTGTCGAAGCTGCCGATGTGGTCGTCACCACGACCCCGAGCACCGAACCGCTTATTAAGGCCGAATGGTTGCGTGCCGGACATCACATCACAGCCATGGGATCCGACCAGCACACTAAGAATGAATTGGAGCCGGCCTGCCTGGCGCGGGCCGATCTTTATGTGCCGGACCGGCAATCTCAGACCGAGTTGATGGGAGAGCTGCGATCAGCTTTGGCTGCAGGCTCTGTCAGTACCGGGGCTAGCTTCAGTGAACTCGGAGACATCGTCTCGGGGAATGCGAGAGGGCGTGCGTCTGATGCTGAAATCACGATCTGCGACCTCACCGGAACGGGGGTGCAGGACACGGCAATTGCAACATTCGCCCGCGCGCAGGCTCTGTCGCTGCAAGCGGGAACGACAATCGACACATGATGAGCCGGGGATCGTTTGATGATTGAACTCACGCTTCGTTTTTCGAGAGACGAGTACCAGCGGCGTGTCGACAAGACCCGCAAGGCAATGGAAACGGCAGGGCTGGAGCTGCTAATCGTTTCTGACCCGTCCAATATGAACTGGCTGACCGGATACGACGGCTGGTCCTTTTATGTTCATCAGGCGGTGTTGTTGTCCTTGGATGGCGAGCCGGTCTGGTTCGGCCGGGGGCAAGACGCCAATGGAGCGCTGCGCACCTGTTTCATGGATCCTTCCAACATCATCGGGTATCCGGATCACTATGTGCAGTCCACGGAGCGGCATCCGATGGACGACTTGTCTGCCAAGATCGAGGAGCGCGGCTGGGCGAACCTGAGTATCGGCGTGGAGATGGACAATTACTATTTCTCCGCAGCCGCGTTTGCCTCGCTGCAAAAGCACCTGCCGAACGCCCGCTTTCAAGATGCCAATGCGCTGGTCAATTGGCAGCGGGCGGTCAAATCTGCACCGGAACTCGACTACATGCGTATGGCCGGGAAAAAGGTAGAGAAAATCCACGCCCGCATTCTGGAGAAGGCGGAGCCGGGTCTTCGCAAATGCGATCTTGTGGCCGACATCTATGATGCGGGCTTGCGCTATGATGCACTCCTGGATGCTGGCGGGGATTATCCGGCCATCGTGCCGCTAGTGCCCTCGGGCAGTGACGCAGCGGCCCCGCATCTGACATGGGATGACCAGCCGATGAAGGCCGGTGAGGGAACCTTCTTTGAGGTCGCGGGCGTTCACAACCGGTACCATTGTCCGCTTTCGCGCACGCTTTACCTCGGAAAGCCGCCGCAAAAGTTTCTTGATGCGGAAAAGGCCGTGTTGGAGGGACTGGAAGCAGGGCTTGAAGTCGCAAAGGCTGGAAACCGGTGTGAAGACATCGCCCATGCGTTTTTCCGGGTCTTGAAAAAACACGGCATCACCAAGGACAATCGCACCGGGTATCCGATCGGGTTGTCCTATCCCCCGGATTGGGGCGAACGGACCATGTCACTGCGCAGCGGGGATACATCCATTCTGGAAGAAAACATGACCTTCCATTTCATGACCGGCCTCTGGATGGAAGACTGGGGATTTGAGATCACGGAAAGCATCGTCATAGGCACAAACGAACCGGAGTGCCTCGCCAATGTGCCCCGGCGCTTGTTTGTGAAGGACTGATCGATGACCGGAAATCCGATCAGCCCGACTATTCCGTTTGATCAAGATGGCATTCATCACGGCTTCTTGCGTCTTCCCTACAGCCGGGACGACTCGGCCTGGGGATCTGTGATGATCCCGATCACCGTTGTGCGGAATGGTGATGGTCCAACCGCTCTTTTAACCGGTGGCAATCATGGCGATGAGTACGAGGGACCGATTGCGCTCCAGGATTTGGCCGCAACCCTAAAACCGGAGAACATTCATGGCCAGGTCATAATAGTTCCTGCGCTCAATCATCCGGCCTTCCTTGCTGGATCGCGCACATCGCCAATCGACAAGGGCAATCTCAACCGCTCCTTCCCAGGAAGGCCGGACGGAACCGTCACCCAGAAGATTGCTCATTTCGTAGATACGGTCTTGATCCCGATGGCGGATATCGTGCTGGATTTTCATTCCGGCGGCAAGACGCTGGATTTTGTGCCCTTTGCAGCGGCTCACGTTCTAGACAACAAAGACCAGCAGGCCGCGTGTGTCGCCGCTATGCAATCGTTCAACGCGCCGTACTCCGCGACCATGTTGGAAATCGACAGTGTCGGTATGCTCGACACGGCAGTCGAGCAAAAAGGCAAGGTGTTTGTCACGACCGAGCTTGGCGGAGGCGGCACAGCGACGGCGCGATCGATCGGCATCGCCAAGAAGGGCGCGCGCAATCTTCTAAAACATGCCGGTATCCTCTCAGGTGAGCTAGAGTTGAACCCGAGTGTCACGCTCGACATGCCGGATGGTGATTGTTTCGTGTTCTGCGAGCACAGCGGCATGATCGAGCCGGTCGTTGATCTGGGAGACGAGATCGCGGAAGGTGAGGTCATTGCACGGGTCTGGCAGACGGAGCGCCCTGGTGTCGCTCCGATCGAATACCGGGCCAAACGATCTGGCATCCTGATGGCCCGTCATTTTCCAGGGTTGGTCAAGATGGGAGACTGCCTGGCGGTCGTTGCAAAGGTGGTCTAGGGCCGATCGTGGGGACGCACTTCCATTGAACAGCCCCACGCTCTCTATTCCGCCGCTTGCGCCATCTCTGGAAACAAGCCGGCCAAACCCTCTGGAGATGCTTCGCAAATCCCGCGCTCGGTAATCAGTCCGGTTACAAGCCGGTTGGGCGTCACATCAAATGCCGGGTTTCCGCCGGACGTGCCATCCGGTGTGACTTGCACAACGCCAATCGCGCCTTCGTCCGATTTTCCCTGGATATGGGTTGTCTCGCGCTCAGAACGTTCTTCAATCGGAATTTCGGACACGCCGTCGCTCACGCTCCAGTCGATCGTTGGAGAGGGGAGGGCCACATAGAACGGCACATTGTTGTCGCGAGCAGCCAGTGCCTTTAGATAAGTCCCGATTTTGTTGCACACATCCCCGCGCCGGGTTGTCCGATCTGTGCCAACGATGACCATGTCGACGAGCCCATGTTGCATCAAATGACCACCGGCATTGTCGGTGATATAGGTATGCGGAACGCCGTGGCTCCCGAGCTCCCACGATGTGAGGGCCCCCTGGTTCCGCGGTCGTGTCTCGTCGACCCAGACATGCAGCGGAATACCGGCGTCATGGGCCTGATACATGGGGCTTGTCGCATTTCCCCAGTCGACGGTAGCAATCCAACCGGCGTTGCAGTGTGTGAGCAGGCGGACGGGCTCGCCATCCGGTTTTTTGGCGGCAATGTCGCGGATCAGCTTCAACCCGTTTTCACCGATACGGCGATTGATCTCTACATCTTCGTCGGAGATGTCATGGGCAAGCTGGAGAGCGGCTGCCGCACGCGCTTCTACTGGAAGCGGTTTGAGCGCGGTTCGGCATCTGTTTAGCGCCCAACGCAGATTGATGGCAGTCGGTCGTGTCTTTTCCAGGAATGTCCAAGCGGCGTCCAGATTGGCGTCAGAGGGGTCATTGGCCATGGCCAATGCGACGCCGTAAGAAGCGGTTGCGCCGATGAGTGGCGCGCCCCGAACGCGCATTTCAACAATCGCGTCCGCAAACTCTTGCATGGTGCGCACGGGTTGCGTTTTGAACTCATGCGGCAACCAGCGCTGGTCGATGATCTGAAGGCAGTTCAACTCCGCATCCCACCACAACGAGCGGTACTGTGTTCCATTGACCTTCATCCGAGTTCCCTCTTATCCGGTTTTGGCCCCTGTGTGTCCTTTAAAGACAGTATGGGCTCGCCGCTGCGAGATCCGCAAATTGCTATTGCCACCGCCTTTAGCCCGGCAGCGATCACGCCGCAAGAAGGTGCGATTGTGTTTTGATGCCGCGCTGCAGCATTTCTGCATTGCATAAAAAATGACCTTGCGCATAATGCGGGCATGAGGGTCGGGCTATCCATACTTGTCATCGATGACAACAAGATCCGCGCATCCATCATTGAAGAGGGATTGCGCGATGCAGGGCATGAGAAAGTCATTCTCGTGCACCAGATGGAGGGGCTTGTCCGGCAGATCGCGGACATCAACCCGGACGTCATCGTTATTGACCTGGAAAATCCCAACCGCGACCGGCTGGAGCACATGTTTCAGGTGTCGCGGGCGGTGCAGCGTCCGATTGCAATGTTTGTCGACAAGGCCGACAGCCAATCGATCGAAGCAGCCGTTGATGCCGGTGTTTCCGCCTACATTGTTGATGGATTGAAGCGGGAACGCGTCAAGCCGATCCTGGATATGGCCATCAGCCGTTTCCGCGCGTTTTCAAAACTCACAAAGGATCTGGAAGACGCCCGCAACGAATTGGCGGACCGGAAGACCATCGACCGCGCCAAGGGCATTCTCATGAAGTCGAAAAATCTCACGGAACAGGAGGCCTATGACCTCCTGCGCAAAACGGCGATGAACCAAAGCCGAAAGATTATTGAAGTCGCGCAAAGTCTGGTCATTGCCAGCGGGCTGTTGGGAGACTGACGGATGCAGAAAAAAACGAAACGCCAGGGAGGGGCGGTTATCGGGGAGAGCAGGAGACTATGGGCACCAAACTGACACCGGTGATTGCTGGGTTCATACCGCTGCTCGACAGCGCAGTGTTGGTGGCGGCAAAGGAAAAGGGCTTTGCTGAACGAGAAGGCATTGCGCTCCAGCTGATCCGTGAAACGTCCTGGGCGAACATTCGTGACCGCCTGGCGGTCGGCCATTTTGACGTTGCCCACATGCTGGCACCGATGCCAATCGCGGCAAGCCTTAACCTGACCAGTCTGGCGGTCCCGATGCTGGCCCCCATGGTGTTGGGGCTTGGCGGCAACGCCATAACGGTTGCTATTCCCATCTGGCGGCAAATGGTCGATTTTGGCGCAGACATGGATGGCGACCCCGCTTCCACAGGTGCAGCCTTTGCAAAGGTTCTCTCTGCCCGCAAAGAGAGAGGCGAGAGCCGGCTGAGGTTCGGCGTTGTCCATCCTTTTTCGGGTCACGCCTACGAACTTCGGTATTGGCTCGCAGCAGCCGGACTTGATCCGGATCTAGATGTCGAGATCTCCGTTGTGCCACCGCAGTTGATGGCCGACGCCCTCGCTGCAGGTCAATTGGACGGTTATTGCGTAGGTGAACCTTGGAACACCGCGGCGGTTCAAGCTGGCACTGGCAGGATTGCGACTTACAAACAGGCGATTTGGCCTGACAGCCCGGAAAAAGTCCTCGGTGTCACTCGGAAATGGGCAAACGCCCAGCCGGACACCTTGTCTGCGTTGATGCGCGCAATCTCTGCCGCGGCCGACTGGTGCGCACAGTCTGATCATCTGACTGAACTCGCGCAGCTTCTCGCAGGCCCGACGTATATCGATTGTTCTCCTGACCTCTGCGTGCCAGCCCTTGGCGGAGATATGAAGCTGGGTCAAAATACTCACAAGAGCATACCGGACTTTCTAACGTTTTCTGGCGGACTGCGCGCTGCGCCGTCCCCCGCACAAGGCGTCTGGTTCTTTAGCCAGATGGTACGCTGGGGGCAGGCGGTGGCCGATCTTGAAGCGGAAAGACAGGCCGCGGAAATCTTTTCGCCTGACCTTTATGAGGATGCGCTCGGGATTGGGCCAATTGGGAAGCCGCAAACCATCCGCTTGTTCGATATGTCCGAAGTGTGAAACTCCGAATTGGTCATCGGCAATTCGGTATGATCAAGAGCGGTTCTGCCATTCATTTCACCCTGTTGCGCTGCACAAAAAAACATCATCTGCCTTCATTTTCAGCCAAAACATGTTGCGCTGCCAAAAGATCATCTCTGTTCCTTAGGCCCATGGGCCTTTGATAAATATGAGAAAAATTCGAAATGTCGTAGTTGGCACGCTTCCTGCTAACCAATAACACGAGGCCGACGATGGCCTAACGATATTGCGCCCATTGGTGGGCGTTCAGGCAAAGCCGCCGATTTGACTTGCAGGTTCCTCCTCCCAAGGCCCGCAGGATCAGTCGGCGGCTTTTTGTTTGACCTTCCAATGCTGCATTGCAGCGCAAAAAGAACTGCGAGGGACATAACGTGACACTCAGAGATACACTCAAATTCACCCGGCGGGCCGCGCTCGGCACTTTGTTGGCTGCAACTGCATTGGTTCCGGCGACCGGCGCCATGGCTGAAATGCTCGATGTCGAAAAAGACGAGTTGACCTTCGGCTTCATCAAACTGACCGATATGGCACCGCTCGCTGTGGCTTACGAGCTTGGCTACTTTGAAGACGAAGGGCTCTTCGTCACGCTTGAGCCGCAAGCAAACTGGAAAGTACTGCTCGACCGCGTCATCACCGGCGAACTGGACGGGGCGCACATGCTGGCCGGACAGCCGTTGGCCGCCACAATCGGTTTCGGCACCAAGGCGCACATCGTCACGCCGTTCTCCATGGATCTCAACGGCAACGGCATCACCGTCTCCAACGAAATCTGGGAAATGATGAAGCCGAACATCCCCACAATGGATGATGGGCGTCCACAACACCCGATCAGCGCATCTGCTCTGAAACCGGTCGTTGACAAGTTCATCGACGAAGGCAAGCCATTCAACATGGGCATGGTCTTCCCGGTTTCCACGCACAATTACGAGCTGCGCTATTGGTTGGCAGCAGGCGATATCCACCCGGGCTTCTATTCTGAAAGCGATATCTCCGGTCAGATCATGGGCGAAGCATTGCTTTCCGTGACACCGCCGCCGCAGATGCCGGCAACTCTGGAAGCTGGAACCATCTATGGTTATTGCGTGGGTGAGCCTTGGAACCAGCAGGCTGTGTTTAAGGGCATTGGTGTACCGGTCATCACCGATTACCAGATCTGGAAGAACAATCCGGAAAAGGTCTTCGGCCTGACCAAGGAGTTCACGGAAGAAAACCCAAACACCACGCTCGCCGTCACGAAGGCACTCATTCGTGCAGCCAAATGGCTCGACGAGAATGACAACGCCAACCGTATGGAAGCCGTCGAGATCCTTGCCCGCTCCGAATATGTTGGCGCGGATGCTGAGGTCATCGCCAACTCCATGACAGGCACCTTTGAATTCGAAAAAGGTGACAAGCGGGAGATTCCGGACTTCAACGTCTTCTACCGCTACTACGCCACGTATCCGTACTACTCCGATGCCGTCTGGTACCTGACCCAGATGCGCCGGTGGGGCCAGATCACAGAGCACAAGCCGGACAGCTGGTATGACGAAGTCGCCAAGTCCGTCTACCTGCCGGACACCTATCTGAAAGCAGCCCGCATGCTGGTCGAGGAAGGTCATGTGGCCGAGGAAGACTTCCCGTGGGACAGCGACGGTTACCGTGCTCCGACCCCGGCAGCCGACATCATTGACGGCATTGCCTACGACGGAAAACAGCCGAACGCCTACATCGACAGTCTGCCGATCGGTCTGAAAGGCAAGCAGGTTGTCGACGGGAACGAAGTGGTCGGCGGTTAATCCCCGACTGTGGGAGCGGCGGTTAGCAGCCCCGCCGCTCCACCTCCCCAACACCAGAATTCAGACGTTAAGGGACGCCACCGATGGCCAATGCCGATACAGCTAGCTCCCCGGACCTTGCCCGGGCCGCCCGCAAGGAAAAACTTTTTACTTCGATCAATAAGGCCGGTGGCTGGCTGGATGCGCTGGGCTTTTCCTGGCTGGTCCCGCTCCTGAAAATCGCCGCTGGTGACAGCCCGAAAGAACAGATGGGCGAGCTGAAGCGAGTGCTCGTGATCCCGCTGATCGGTATCCTGGCGTTTCTTGCC
Organism: Roseibium sp.; assembly: GCF_965276855.1. Classification (GTDB taxonomy): domain Bacteria; phylum Pseudomonadota; class Alphaproteobacteria; order Rhizobiales; family Stappiaceae; genus Roseibium. The sequence goes on along the minus strand of NZ_OZ255700.1, from coordinate 1,876,534 downwards.
ATGTGGGCAGCGCTCGCACCGCAAGTCCAGACATCCCTTGGCGCTGTGCCAGGGCCAGCGCAAGTTTGGACCCAAACGGTCAACCTTTGGGAAGACCATGTGCGGGAACGCGAAAAGGCGGACGCCTTTTATGAACGGCAGGACGCCCGCAACGCTAAGTTTGCCGCAGAAGGCAAAACCGATCGCATCAAGCACCGGACCTATACAGGCAAACCGACCTACATAGACCAGATCGGCACATCCCTGAAAACCGTCGGTCTCGGGTTTCTGATCGCGACCATCATCGCCGTGCCCCTCGGCATTGCCTCGGGCCTGTCGCGCACATTCAACGGCGCAATCAATCCCCTTATTCAGATATTCAAACCGGTCTCACCGCTCGCCTGGTTGCCGATCGTCACAATGATTGTCTCTGCGACTTACGCGAACCCATATGACTGGTTGTCGAAATCCCTTCTGATTTCGGCAGTGACAGTCACGCTGTGCTCCATGTGGCCGACGCTGATCAACACTGCGCTCGGCGTTGCCTCTGTCGACAAGGACCTGATGAACGTCGGCCGCGTACTGCAACTCCCGACCTGGAAGACCATCACCAAGCTGGTTCTGCCGTCCTCTCTACCGTTGATCTTCACCGGTCTACGTTTGTCGCTGGGTGTGGGCTGGATGGTTCTGATCGCAGCTGAAATGCTTGCCCAGAATCCGGGTCTTGGCAAATTCGTCTGGGACGAGTTCCAGAACGGGTCCTCCCAGTCGCTTGCGAAAATTATGGTTGCTGTTCTGACCATTGGTCTCATCGGGTTCATGCTCGACCGGCTGATGTTCGCCCTGCAGCGCGCCTTCACATTCTCGGCCAACCGGTAAGGAGACCCTGATGTCCTTTTTGGAAATCTCCGGCGTCTCGAAGTCTTACGGTGAAGGCGCCAGCCGCACCGATGTTCTGGACGACATCAATCTCAAGGTCGACGATGGTGAGTTCATTGCCATCGTCGGGTTCTCGGGAACCGGCAAGACGACCCTTATCTCTTTGCTTGCAGGCCTGATCGAACCGGATACCGGCGGGATCATCTTCAAGGGGAAGGAGGTTGACGGACCGAGCTCGGACCGGGGTGTCGTCTTTCAGTCCTACTCCCTGATGCCGTGGCTGTCGGTCACGGGAAACGTCGCGCTTGCTGTCGACAGTGTCTTCAAGAAGAAGAGCACCAGGGAGCGTAAGGAAATCTGCGACAAATACATCGAGATGGTCGGTCTGGCCCACGCCAAGGACCGAAAGCCGGCGGAACTTTCCGGCGGCATGCGGCAGCGCGTGGCGGTCGCCCGGGCTCTTGCCATGCAGCCCGAACTCCTACTGCTCGATGAACCGCTGTCCGCGCTCGACGCTTTGACCCGCGCCAAGCTGCAAGATGAATTTGCAGCGATCTGCGAGCAAGAAAAGAAGACCATCGTTCTCATCACCAATGACGTGGATGAAGCGATCCTGCTGGCAGACCGGATTGTTCCATTGAAACCCGGAACGTCCGCCACGCTTGGGCCGGAATTCAAGGTTCCGTTCAAACGTCCGCGTGACCGGGGCGAGCTCAACCATAACGACGACTTCATCAAGCTTCGGGCAGACATTACCGAATATCTGATGGCGGTTGGGGCCGAACGCGGTGCGGATCTGGAACGCGACATTGTCCTGCCAAACATCGTTCCGATCACCCAGCGGCTTAAGGCGGATGACAATCTGCCGGTCGTTTATGAAAAAGCCGCCGAGACACTGAAAGACGAGCGCTTCCTGGAGTTCTCCCAACTCAAGAAGGTCTATCCGACACCAAAGGGTCCGTTGACTGTTGTAGATGGGTTCGATCTGAAGATGAACAAGGGCGAGTTCATCACGCTGATCGGCCACTCCGGCTGCGGCAAGTCGACGGTTCTGTCCATGGTCGCAGGTCTCAATCCGATCACCGAGGGCGCCATCATACTTGACGGCACGCATGTCACACAGGCGGGCCCCGACCGGGCAGTCGTGTTCCAGGCGCCCAGCCTGATGCCCTGGCTGACGGCTTATGAGAATGTCGCCCTTGGCGTCGACAAGGTCTATCCGGATGCATCGAAGCAGGAAAAGCGCGACGTCATCGAATACTACCTGTCCAAGGTCGGTCTCGCCGATGCCATGCAAAAACCGGCAGTTGATCTGTCCAATGGCATGAAGCAGCGCGTCGGGATTGCCCGCGCCTTTGCACTGTCGCCAAAACTGCTCCTTCTCGATGAACCATTCGGCATGCTCGACAGCCTGACACGCTGGGAACTGCAGGATGTCCTGATGGATGTCTGGAAGCGCACCCAGGTGACGGCGATCTGCGTCACCCATGATGTTGATGAAGCGATCCTGCTCGCCGACCGGGTGGTCATGATGTCGAACGGCCCGAACGCGCGGATCGGCAACATCATGGAGGTGGATCTGCCACGCCCACGGTCGCGCAAGGAACTGTTGGCTCACCCGGATTACTACGCCTACCGCGAAGAGCTTCTCGACTTCCTCGAAGCTTATGAGGGCGGCGCGGACCCGAGTGAAGACCAACTCAAATCCATCCAGGAAAAGCGTGCTGCGCGCATGGCCCGTCAAAAGGCCGCGATCGAAGCAGCGGAATGAAAGGGGGATGGCAACCATGACGAAACAAAAGCTTGTCATCATCGGCAACGGCATGGCGCCGGGCCGGATGCTGGAGCACCTGTTTGATCAGGGCAAGGACGCCTACGACGTCACGATCTTCAATGCCGAACCACGGGTGAACTACAATCGGCTGATGTTGTCCCCGGTCCTCTCCGGTGAGAAGTCCTATGAAGATATCATCACCCATGGCGACGACTGGTACACTGAGCATGGCGTGACACTGCACAAGTCGGCCCGCGTTTCAGAGATCGACCGTTCTGCCAAAACCGTCACATCGGAAAACGGCATCACAGTCGACTACGACAAGCTGGTCATCGCGACCGGGTCCAATCCCTTCATCATCCCGCTGCCGGGCAAGGACCTCAATGGCGTCCTCACCTATCGCGACCTTGATGATGTCGACCAAATGCTGGAAGCAGCAAAGGGCGGTGGCCGCGCTGTTGTGATCGGTGGCGGGCTACTCGGCCTTGAAGCCGCAGCCGGTCTGAAGATGCAGGGCATGGAGGTCACGGTCCTTCACCTGATGCCGACGCTGATGGAACGCCAGCTCGATCCGGCTGCCGGGTTTCTTCTGGAGGAAGAATTCAAGCGCCGTGGCATTGATGTGCGCACCAAAGCCAACAGCCACGAGATCGTCGATGACGGTGCCGGGAACGTCAAAGGTATCCGGCTGGATGACGGAACTGAGATCGAAGCCAGCATCGTTGTGATGGCGGTTGGTATTCGCCCGTCCGCCGATCTTGCAAAGACTGCCGGACTGGATGTGAACCGCGGCATTCTCGTTGACGACACCATGCGCACAGCCGACCCGGATATCTATGCCCTCGGCGAATGCGTGGAGCACAATGGCCAGTGTTACGGCCTGGTAGCTCCGCTCTACGAGATGGCCGAGGTCATCGCGGACAATCTTCTTGGTGGCGCCTCCGAGTACTCTGGCTCGGTGACGGCAACAAAACTGAAAGTCACCGGCGTCGATCTTTATTCGGCTGGCGATTTTGCCGAAGGCGAAGACCGTGAGGAAATCGTCCTGCGCGATGCGTGCGCCGGGATCTACAAACGCCTCGTTTTGAAGGACAACAAGATAATTGGCGCGGTGCTTTACGGCGAGACAGCCGATGGCCCGTGGTTCTTCGATCTTTTGAAAAAACAATCAGATGTCTCGGAAATGCGGGAGACCTTGATCTTTGGCCAGGCGTATCAGGGGGGCGCCCCCCTGGACCCTACGGCGGCCGTTGCAGCCTTGCCGGATGATGCGGAAATCTGCGGCTGCAACGGCGTATGTAAATCAAAAATCGTAGGCGCGATCACTGACAAGGGCCTGACATCCCTTGATGACGTGCGTGCCCACACCAAGGCTTCGGCATCCTGTGGGACTTGTACAGGATTGGTCGAACAATTGATGCAGGTGACACTTGGCGATGCCTACAATCCGTCCGCTGTCACGCCGATGTGCGGCTGCACGCATCTCGGGCACTCGGACGTCCGCCGGTTGATCAAGTCCAAGGGACTGAAGACCATCCCTGCCGTGATGCAGGAACTGGAATGGAACTCTTCCGGCGGCTGCGCCAAATGCCGCCCAGCGCTGAACTACTACCTCGTCAGCGACTGGCCGGATGAATATGCGGACGACTATCAGTCCCGTTTCATCAATGAGCGCGTCCACGCGAACATCCAGAAGGACGGGACCTATTCCGTCGTGCCGCGCATGTGGGGCGGGATGACCTCCTCTAAAGAGCTGCGCGCGATTGCCGATGTCGTCGACAAGTTCAACATCCCTGCGGTGAAGTGCACCGGCGGCCAGCGCATCGACATGCTGGGCATCAGGAAAGAAGACCTGCCCGCCGTCTGGGCCGATCTCGGCAAGGCCGGGTTCGTGTCCGGGCAGGCCTATGCCAAGGGCCTTCGGACCGTGAAGACATGTGTGGGCACGGACTGGTGCCGCTTCGGAACCCAGGACTCCACGGGGCTCGGCATCCGGGTCGAGAAGTTCATGTGGGGCTCCTGGACACCAGCCAAACTGAAGCTGGCTGTCTCGGGGTGCCCGCGCAATTGCGCCGAAGCAACCTGCAAGGACATCGGTGTAGTCTGTGTCGATAGCGGCTTCGAGATCCATTTTGCGGGCGCGGCTGGGCTCGACATCAAGGGAACCGAGGTCCTCGGTCTCGTCAAAACCGAAGACGAGGCCCTCGAACATATCGTCGCACTCACGCAAATGTACCGCGAGCAGGGTCACTACCTAGAGCGGATCTACAAATGGGCCAAACGCATCGGCTATGACGAGATCCGCCGTCAGATCATGGACGACACGGACAAGCGCAAAGCTTACTACGACCGTTTTGTCTTCTCCCAGAAATTCGCCCAGGTCGATCCGTGGTCGGAGCGTGTCTCCGGCAAGGACAAGCACGAGTTCAAGCCGATGGCAGTACTCACGCGGGAGGCGGCCGAATGAATGCGGAACTGAAGAATTGGGTCGCGATCGGCGATCTGACCGACATCCCGCGCGAAGGCGCCCGGGTGGTGAAAACCGATGCCGGCTGCATTGCTGTGTTCCGCACTGTTGACGATGAAGTCTTCGCGCTGGACGACCGCTGCCCCCACAAGGGCGGGCCGCTCAGCCAGGGCATTGTCCATGGCACGTCGGTCACCTGTCCCTTGCACAACTGGGTGTTTGATCTGGCAACGGGTCTTGCAACCGGTGCCGATGAAGGCGCAGTCCCGGTGACGGCCGCCAAAGTCGAGGGCGGCAAGGTGCTCCTTGCCGCCGACGATCTGGCACGCCGGTCGGCAAGCTGACCGCGTCCATCCAATCAAAATTCGAGGAAAGCCCAAGGAGCCGCGCCCGATGACCGGCACATCAAAAGAAAAAACGGTCAAGACCACCTGCCCATATTGCGGGGTCGGGTGCGGGGTGCTGGCAACACTCAAGGAAGACGGATCGGTGGGCATTGCCGGCGATCCGGATCATCCCGCTAATTTTGGCCGCTTGTGCTCAAAGGGGTCGGCGCTGGGGGAAACCCTGTCGCTGGAAGACCGGCTGCTGTATCCGGAAATCGGCGGCAAACGGTCCGATTGGGACAGCACGCTCACCCTTGTTGCCCGTAAATTCTCTGAAGCCATCAGAGATCACGGGCCGGACAGCGTTGCGTTTTATGTCTCCGGCCAGATCCTGACCGAGGACTATTACGTTGCCAACAAGCTGATGAAAGGCTTCATCGGCTCGGCCAACATCGACACCAACTCCAGGCTCTGCATGGCCTCGTCCGTTGCCGGCCACCGGCGCGCGTTTGGCAGCGACACCGTTCCGGGAACCTATGAGGATCTTGAAACCTGCGATCTTCTCGTGCTGGTCGGGTCAAACCTTGCCTGGTGTCACCCGGTGCTGTTTCAGCGGGTCGAAGCGGCAAAGGCAAACAATCCGAACATGCGGGTCGTCGTGGTCGATCCGCGTGAAACGGCAACCTGCGCCATCGCCGATCTGCACCTTGGCTTGAAGCCCGACACGGATGTCGCGCTGTTCAATGGCCTGCTGTCCTTCCTTGCGGAAACAGAAACCCTGGATCGCAGCTATATCGCGGCCCATACGAACGGCTTTGAAGAGACACTCGCGGCGGCTGGTCCTTGTGAAATCAACCGGATTTCAGATGAAACCGGCCTGACGCCCCATGACATCGCGACCTTCTACACACTGGTGGCGCGAACCGAAAAGACAGTTACGCTTTACAGCCAGGGGGTCAACCAATCGGTTGTCGGCACGGACAAGGTCAATGCGATCATCAACACGCACTTGGCAACCGGCCGGATCGGCAAACCGGGGATGGGGCCGTTCTCGGCAACAGGCCAGCCAAATGCCATGGGCGGAAGGGAGGTCGGCGGCCTTGCCAACATGCTTGCCGCTCACATGGCGATCGAAAACCCGGACCACCGTGCGCTCGTGCAAGACTTCTGGCAGAGCCCGGTCATTGCATCAAAACAGGGGTTGAAAGCGGTTGACCTTTTCCAGGCGGCAAGGGACGGCAAGATCAAGGCGCTCTGGATCATGGCCACCAATCCGGTCGACAGCCTGCCGGACGCCGATGGGGTCGCCGAAGCGCTCAAGACCTGCCCGTTTGTGGTCGTCTCCGATGTGACCCGGGCAGCCGATACCGTCGCCTATGCGGATGTTCGTCTGCCTGCCGCGGCCTGGGGCGAGAAGGACGGCACTGTCACCAATTCCGAGCGGCGGATTTCACGGCAAAAGAAGTTCCTGGATTTACCAGGCGATACAAAACCCGATTGGTGGCAACTGGCGGAAGTTGCGCGCCGTATGGGGTTTGAGGATGCGTTTTCCTACGACGGCCCGGACGCTGTTTTCCGCGAACACGCAGCACTGTCCAATGCGGGAAACAACGGCTCACGGGATTTCGATATCAGTGCCCTGAAAGACATCCCGGCAGCCGCGTTCGACGATCTGGAGCCCGTCCAGTGGCCGCAGGCCGGGGCAACCGTTTGCAACACCGAAACGCGGTTCTTTGCCAAGGGCGGTTTTTTCACACCTGATCGCAAGGCGAATTTCATTGCAGTCTCTCACAAGGAACCGCGCAAGCGCGAACGGCGGTTCCCGCTGGTTCTGAACACCGGCCGGATCCGCGATCACTGGCACACCATGACGAGGACAGGCAAAACGCCACGCTTGTCTTCGCATATTGCCGAGCCTTTCGCCGAACTCCACCCGCAAGATGCACGCGATGCCGGGATTGCTGCAGCCGATCTGATTGAAGTCAAAAGCCCACACGGGTCTGCCGTTGTCCGGGCGCAGATCACCGACCGGGCGCCGAAAGGATCTGTGTTCGTGCCGATGCACTGGACCGATCAGGTGAGCTCCAGAGGCCGGATCGATGCCGTGGTGGCGCCGGAGACCGATCCGGTGTCCGGTCAGCCCGGTTCCAAGTTCACACCTGTTGCCATTCGCAAACTGGAATTTGCCTGGCATGGCTTCGCCGTCTTGCGAGAAAAGCCGAACCAGCTCGATACCGGATATTGGGCGATTGCACCGACGGAAGGCGGCTGGCGCATCGAACTGGCGGGCGACAGGTCCACCAATCCCGAAGATCTTGTGGGCCGGCTCCTTCCTGAAGACACAGAATTCCTTCGGTTCGAAGACGGCACAACGGGCGCGCTCAGGATTGCCGGCTGGACCGGCGCAGACCTTGCCGGAGCGTTTTTCTTCGCGCCTGATCCCGTCGCTGTTTCCCGTCCTTGGGCCTGTGGGATGTTGACCGCTGAAACGTCCACCAAAGATCAAAGATTCCGGGTTCTTGCGGGCCGCCCGCCAGCGGATCTTCCGGACAAGGGCGCAATCGTCTGCTCTTGTTTTCAAGTCGGCAGCTCGGAAATTGCCGCAGAAGCAGCCAAAGGCGCGACCACTGTTAAGGCGATCGGCGCTTGCCTGAAAGCCGGGACCAATTGCGGATCCTGCCGCTCCGAAATCCAGACCCTGCTCGACGCTGTTGCCAAGGAGACACGTGAAGATGCCGACATCGCGCAAGCCAGCTGAAGTGCGCCCCAAACGGCGTGCGGCAAGGGTCGAGCCTTTGGCGAGCCTGCCGTTGTTCTTTCCGCTTGAAGGCCGCAAGGTGGTTCTCGCCGGAGGAACGGATGCTGCCGCCTGGAAGGCGGAACTTCTGGCCGCCAGCGGGGCAGAAGTGCACGTCTTTGCCGAAGAGCTTAGCGAGGTGTTTGAAACGCTTTTGGAGCGCGGCAGCGTGAAGGGGCGCTTTGTTCATCATGCCCGTCCGTGGAGCACGGACGTGATTTCAGGGGCCGCCCTTGCCATCGCCGATGCCCCCTCGGACGGCGCGGCACAGGCCTTTTATTGCGCCGCCAAGTCCGTAGGCGTTCCGGTCAACGTCATCGACAATCCTCCGTTTTGCGAGTTCCAGTTCGGCTCCATCGTCAACCGCTCACCGGTCGTCATCGGCATCTCGACCAATGGGGTTGCCCCGATCCTCGGTCAGGCGATCCGGCGGCGGATTGAAACGCTGTTGCCAACCTCGCTTCAGGACTGGGCAGCGCTTGCGGGCCGGATCCGGGCCCGCGTTCTGGAAAACCTCGCACCGGGAGCAGAGCGCCGCCGGTTTTGGGAACGGTTCACCGACATGGCCTTTTCCGGAAAGGCTGCCGAAGAAGAGGCAACAAGCCGTGATCTGGAAGACGTTTTCGGCGAGGCAGCTCACGTTGGGCAGGGCCGGGTGACCTTGGTCGGTGCCGGGCCGGGCGATGCGGAAAACCTGACCCTGAAGGCCATGCGGGCGCTTCAATCCGCCGATGTCATCCTGTTTGACGATCTGGTCGACGACAGTGTTCTGGAACTCGCGCGCCGTGAAGCCAAACGCATGCTGGTCGGCAAGCGCGGCGGACGGGAAAGCTGCCGTCAGGAAGACATCAACGACATGATGGTGTCGCTCGCCAGACAGGGCAAACACGTCGTCCGGCTGAAATCCGGCGATCCGATGATCTTCGGACGGGCGGGTGAGGAACTGAAGAGACTGGCTGAGGAAGGCATTCCGGCCAGCGTTGTTCCCGGCATTACCGCAGCCTCTGCGATGGCCGCCGAACTCGGCGTCTCGCTGACTCACCGCGATCACGCTCAGGCTGTGCGTTTTGTGACGGCGCATTCGCGCAAGGGAGCACTTCCTGACACGGTCGATTGGAACGGGCTTGCAGATCCCGCAACAACAACCGTTTTCTATATGGGACGTCGTATGGCGGGCCAGATCAGCGAACGTTTGATTGCCGAAGGCCGCAAGCCAAACACTCCCGTACGGGTGATGGCCAATGTGTCCCGGCAGAATTCTGTCAGCTGGTCGGGTGCATTGTCAGAGCTCGCTTACGGAGTGGATAGCCTGGCGACAGACGGCCCGGTGTTGATTGCGATCGGTGAAGCCTTTGCTAACTTTGGACGAGCAGCTGAAGCAGTGCCGTATCATGAGACAGAACTCCGGGCTGCTGCTGCCAACTGAGCGGTCCCGAAATCAACTTCACATGTTTTGTTCCTGAAGTTTGCTGACACGCAGTCGATGACTCAGCCCTTCCTGTTTGAACGGAAAGGTTTTAGCTTGGGCATCAGCCGGAGCAGCGAAACAGCGTTGCTCTTGGTTTCCAAGTCATTATCGATCCAGAAGATCTCAGAGGCGGTTCATGACGCAGCTCCCCAATTCCCTTGAAGCCCGTGATGTTGCGGTCCAGCTTCATTCTTATGCAGATGCCCGCAAGCAAGAAGAGACCGGGTCTCTTGTGATCGATAAGGGCGAGGGGATTTACGTCACCGATATCAACGGCAAGCGCTACATTGAAGGCATGGCCGGCCTTTGGAGTGTTGCCGTCGGTTTCGGCGAAAAGCGCTTGGTCGATGCTGCCGCCCGCCAGATGGAAAAGCTGCCGTACTACCATACGTTTACTTATAAGACGCACGGACCGTCGATCGAGCTTGCCGAAAAGCTGATCGAAATGGCGCCGGTGCCGATGTCCAAAGTCTATTTCACCAACTCCGGGTCCGAGGCCAATGACACGGCGCTGAAACTGATCTGGTACCGGTCAAATGCGCTGGGCCAGCCGGAGCGCAAAAAGGTGATTTCGCGCGTTCGGGGGTATCATGGCGTGACGATCGCCTCGGCAAGCCTGACCGGCCTTCCGAACAATCACCGCTCCTTCGATTTGCCCCTGCCGCAAGTCCTGCACACAACGAGCCCGCATTACCGCAGCCAGAAGAAAGACGGCGAAAGCGAAGCGGACTTTGCCAAGCGCTGTGCCCAGGATCTGGAAGATCTGATCCTCGCCGAAGGCCCGGAGACGATTGCGGCCTTCTTTGCAGAGCCCGTCATGGGGGCGGGCGGTGTGATCGTTCCGCCGGACGGGTACTGGGAGGCGGTTCAGCCTGTGCTCAAAAAATACGGTATTCTCTTCGTGGCCGACGAGGTCATCTGCGGGTTTGGCCGGACCGGAAACATGTTCGGGACCGAGACCTACAATCTGCAGCCTGACATCATGACCCTGTCGAAGGCATTGTCATCCTCCTATCAGCCGATCTCGGCGCTCTTAATCAATGACAACGTTTATCAGCCGATTGCGGACGAATCCCACAAGATTGGCGTCCTTGGTCACGGTTATACCGGTAGCGGTCATCCTGTTGCGGCAGCGGTTGCCCTGGAAAACCTGAAGATCATTGAAGAGCGCGATCTCGTTGGAAACGTGCGCGCGATGGCGCCACTTTTTCAGAAGCGGCTCGCCGGTCTGGCGCAAAGCCCGTTGGTGGTTGAAACCCGGGGGATCGGGCTCATCGGTGCGGCAGAGCTTCACCACGAAGCGTTGGCCGATACACCGGGTGCACTTGGCGCGCGAACAAACGCGGTATTCCTTGAAAAGGGCCTGATCTCGCGTAACATGCTGGACGCCATGGCTTTCTGCCCGCCGTTGATTATCACCGAAAATCAGATCAAGGAGATGTTCGACATTGCGGAGGACAGCCTCCAGGCGGCAGCGCTTCTATGACCGATTGGTCGATTGTCGGCACGATCAGCGGCACATCCGCCGACGGAATTGATCTGGCAGAGATTAGGATCGACGGACGTGAAGTGAGTGCGTTTGGCCCAGCTGAGACCATCAGCTACCGGCCGGAAACGCGAACGCGTGTTCTGGAGGCTGCGGCGAAGAAAGGAACGGGCCGGGAGACTTGGCCGGATCTGGCTCGTGCCGTGACCGAAGACCATGTCGAGGCTATTGGGGCGTTTCTAGGGAAACACGGGTTGGTGCCGGATGCTGTCGTCTTTCATGGTCAGACCGTGTGGCACGATCCGGACGCAGGCGAGACGATCCAGCTCGGTGACTCGCAACTGTTGGCGGACATCTTGAAGCTTCCGGTGATCGGTGACGTTCGCTTGGCAGATATGGCGGCCGGAGGGCAGGGCGCGCCGCTCGTACCGGTTTACCATCAGGCGCTCGCGCGATCTCTGGTCGGCGGTGAAAAGGAACCGATCTGCTTTTTGAATATCGGTGGCGTGTCCAATCTCACCTTTATTGACGGTGCTACCCTGCTTGCATTCGACATAGGGCCGGGGAATGCGCTGCTGGATGATTGGATCCGGCGGCATGGGGCTGGTGACTATGATGCTGGTGGTGAGATTTCGGCAAAAGGCAAAGTTTCGCAAGACCGTCTTGCGGATGCTCTATCCCATCCGTTTTTGTCGGAGGCTGGACCAAAGTCATTGGACCGGTACAGCTTTTCCGGAGATTTCGTTGAAGGATTGAGCCTTGAAGACGGCGCGGCAACACTTTTGGCGTTCACGATCGGCACCATCTCAGTGGCAGAAACACTTTTGCCAAAACGTGTGAAATCGTGGCTGGTCTGTGGTGGCGGGCGCCATAATCCCGTGTTACTCCGCCGGTTACAGGAAGAGCTGTCCGGTGACGTCGTTTCGGCGGATGTTTACAACATCGATGGCGATGCGCTTGAAGCACAGGCGATGGCGTTTTTAGGCGCGCGGCTGCTGGCCGGATTGCCGACAACCTTCCCAGAAACGACCGGAGCCAGCGGCCCGGTGATTGGCGGACGGCTCTACCAGCCCGGAGAGTAAGTGCCGCTTCTCAAGAGGTTTTGGAGGCATCGTGAAGACAATCACGGAACCCGCGCGCGAAATTGACATCATTCACGAAACGGATGTTCTGGTGGTCGGCTCTGGCCCGGGCGGACTGTCTGCTGCACTTGGCGCCGCGCGCGCCGGCGTTGATGTGACGCTTGTGGAGCGGTTCGGCTGTTTGGGTGGTAACATCACGGCTGTAGGCGTCGAAGGCTTTGCCTGGTACCGGCACGAAAGGACCGTCGATACGGAAGGTGTCGGCCGGGAATTTGAAAGCCGCGCACGCGAGGCTGGCGCTACGACCCCGGAACCGCAATCGGACAGCGATGCGATCGATGCGGAAGGCTTCAAGCTGGTCGCCGACAATCTGGTTGAAGAAGCCGGTATCCGGCCGATGATGCATCGTGCCTTTGCGGCTCCAATCATGGACGGCAACGAGATCAAGGGCATCATTACTGAAAGCAAGGCGGGCCGTGAAGCGATCCTCGCAAAGCGCGTGATTGATGCAACGGGCGATGCCGACATTGCCTACCGCGCCGGCGCTGAGACGCAAAAAACGCCAGTTGAGGAAATGCAGGCGGCCTCCGTCATGTTTTCTATGAACGGTGTCGACAAGCGGAAATTCATGGAGGCCGTTAAGGCCGACCCGCATACCTACAAGGACTGGGAAAGCGGCGAATGGACGGTGGAGACCACCGGCAAGGAGGACAAGATGTTCTCGCCATTCCTGAAGAAGCCGTTCAAGCAGGCTCTGGAAGCGGGCATTATTCCTGCTCATCTGCAGACCATTTCCGGGACCTGGGGCGCTGTTTATGACAGCGGGGATCTGACCTATCTCAATCTGGTGCACTTGCCGGAGTGCGACGGGACCGATCCGGACTCCATGACAATGAACGAGATCGAGGGCCGCCGTCAGGCCATGCTTGCGGTTCAAGCCTTGAAGCGCTATCAGCCGGGCTGTGAAGACGCCAAGCTCCGGAATTTCGGTATGACCATCGGCATCCGGGACACCCGCAAGATCGGGGCTGTCTATGACATGACCGGCCACGATGTTCGTGAGCAGGGCCGGTTTGACGACAGTGTCGGCATTTTTCCGGAATTCATTGACGGGTATGGCATCCTGATCCTGCCGACAACTGGCCGTTATTTCCAGTTGCCGTACCGCACGATGGTGCCGAAGGGTGTCAAAAACCTGCTCGTTGCCGGACGGGCTACCGGAGGCGACAAGGTCAGCCATGCGGCCACACGGAACATGATGTGCTGCACGGTCACCGGTCAAGGCGCTGGCGTTGCAGCCGCGATCTCCGTGAAACACGGCATCGACCTGGATGCGATGGATGTTTCCTTGCTGCAAACCGAATTGAAGCGTCAGGGCGTCCGGCTGCACTGAGGACGGTCGTTCATAGTCAAATTTGAAGTGCTGTCTCGGCCTCGCGCCGGGACCAAAAAGCCATCGCCCCGGTTACAGACCGGGGCAGCGCGTGTCATTGACGCGGTGCGTCTTCGTGTCCTACCGACTATCGTGCTTGGCATAAGGGCTTCCACAGGCTATCAGATTTGCCATGAACGGATCTGAAATCTATCACCGGCTGATCGGCCTTATCGAAGAACGCACCCTCAAGCCGGGCGACCGGCTGCGCGAAGCCGATCTGGCCGAGAGTTTCGGTGTGTCCCGCACGCCGATCCGTGAGGGGTTGAAACGGCTAGAGGCGCAAGGCCTTGCCGTGCATGAACCCAACCGGGGGATGGTGATCCCGACGCTCGATCACAACCAGATCAACGAAGTGTATTTCATGCGGGAGGTTCTTGAGGGAACAGCTGCGGGCCTTGCCGCAAAGCACGCCTCGAAACCGGAAATCGAAATCCTTCAGGATTTGGTGGATGCGGACCGCAAACGGGTCACCGATACGGACAGCCTCGTCCGCTCAAACCGGGAGTTTCACCGGCGCCTGTGCCTTGCTTCGCACAACCGCTATCTGGTCGATCAGATCGAGCATTTGCGTCTGTCCCTGATCCTGATGGCGGGAACAACTTTGGACACGCCGGAGCGCCGGGAAACGGCCGTGGAAGAGCATGCGGCCATTGTGACCGCGATTGCCAACGGCAACTCCGATGCTGCTGAAGCCGCCGCCCGGCTCCACATCGCCCACGCCCACAAAACCCGTCTGCAGCAGATTTGAACCACTTGATGCTTAGGATCGCCCCTGTTCATATTCGGCGTGATATTCGGTAATCACTTGCCGGGCAAAAGCGCCGATCTTGGCGTATTCGGCTTCGGTCAGATTGGCGAGGGACACGCGGGCAGAGGCATCGACCACCTCAAACCCTTTTCCAGGCAACAGCACGACGCTGGTCTCTTCCGCAAGCCGGAAGAGGAAATCATACCCCTTCTTCTGGTCAACAAACCAGTTGGCGAACTCTTCCCCGTATAACCGGCCGCTCAAGTGCTGGAGGTTGATGAGGGTGTAATAGTTGACGTCGTTGACCTCATGTTTGGGTTTCACCCCCATATTCAGTTCCAGGGTGTCAAAGCGTTTCCGAATGAGGCTCTTGGCTGAGTTCTTGTATTTATTGTCCCGGTCGAGCAGCCCTGCCAGAGCAAACAGCGTCAATTGGACCTGTTGCGGTGTGGACGCTCCGGCTGTGTGATTGAGGGCAACAGCGCGGCTGTCGGCCACAAGACGGTCGATGAACTTGATGGACCGCGGCTCAGTCGTCAAAGACGAATAACGCTTGTCGAGTTCGGCCTTCGTTGTTTCCGGCAATTGCGCGAGAGCTTTTTCGAAAACATTGTCATCGTGAAGCGCTATGACACCGAGGCGCCAGCCGGTGGCACCGAAATACTTGGAGAAAGAATAAACGCACAAGGTGTTGCGCGGGCATTTGGCGAAGAGCGACACGAAGTCGTCGGCAAAGGTCCCGTACACATCATCCGTTACGACAAAAAGGTCCGGCCGCTTTTCATTGATGACTGCAGCAACGCGCGCGAGGCACTCGTCTGACAGTTTCACTGAAGGCGGGTTGCTCGGATTGACGATGCAAAACACCTTGATGGATGGATCTTCGAGTTTTGACAGTTCCTCGTCGCTGAACTGCCAGTCCGTATCTTCATTCATCCGGATGTCGACGATCGGCATGCAGTAGTCCGGCAACGGCGGGATTTCCAGATAAGGTGAAAAGATCGGCGTGCCGAGGGCCACCTTGTCGCCGGGTTTGACCAACCCATTGGCCTTCAGCGTCTGGAAAATGTAGGTCATTGCGGCAGTCCCGCCTTCGGTCGCGAACATCGAATAGGGACCCTTGCGCGGCTCTGCGCCAAACATTTCCTTACTGAGATAATCTCCAACAATCCGTTCGGCACAGGTGAGCATGCGCGGTGGGACCGGGTAATTGCACCCAAGGAAGCCTTGTACCAGCTCAAAGATTAGATCGTGCCGGTGGATCCCCAATTGATCCTTTGCGTAAGAAAAAGCGGCCTTCAGAAAGCTGATACCCTCCCGCTTGTCTTGCCGGAGCAGGTAATTCTCAAATCTCAAAAGCTGCCCGTCATGTTCCGGCAGACCTCCGAAACCGCTGTCGAGATAGGAGTAAGACCGTTCAGCCTCTTCCAAGGCGAAATCGCCAAGCCGTAAAAAGGCGTGCCTTGGTTCCGTTGCGAGAAAATTCGGATTGCCGCGTCCGGCATTCAACATCATGCGCTGTGCGCTAGATGTCGCGATTTCGATGAGCTTGTCCTTAAGCTCAAACGGACTGAGCTCTTCAAAACCGGAGTAATCGAGTTTTGCCATGTTTGAACTCCAAGGAAACTTATGGGGTTGGGTTGGTTGAGACCAGGCCGATGATCAGCGGACCCCAGAGGGTCAGGAGTACGTTTGCAACGGCATAAGTGACAGTGAAGCTGACGACTGGGGTTGCGTTCCCTGCTTTGCCGAGAAGCGCAGCAAAGCCGGGATTTGCACTGCGTCCACCGACGAGGCA
Source organism: Roseibium sp. (assembly GCF_965276855.1). GTDB lineage: Bacteria > Pseudomonadota > Alphaproteobacteria > Rhizobiales > Stappiaceae > Roseibium. The sequence goes on along the minus strand of NZ_OZ255700.1, from coordinate 1,860,295 downwards.
GGCCAATGCCTCGATTGGGTTTTGAATGCGCAGCACGTAGTAGGAAAAGAAAAAACCGATCACTTGAGGAATCAGTGTTACACCGATCCCGAAGAGGAACAGGTTTAGACCCTGTTCCTGCAAAGTTGTGAGAACTTGAGGTCCTGCGCTGATCCCGACAACCGCGACAAAGACGGCCAGCCCAAAGTCGCGAAGAAAATTGACGGCACCGGTCGGCAGGGCCGCATAGCGCGGATGTGTGCTGCGCAGCCATCCAAACAACAAGCCGGACAACAAACAACCGCCGCCGCTGCCGATCGAAACCGGAATGCCTGCAATCCGGAACTCGATCAGGCCCAAAAGCAGACCCAGCGTCATCCCGAGGCCGAAAAATACAAAATCGGTGATCGCGGCCGCACTGATAGGATAGCCAATCGACTTTTGGACGGCGTCGAGATCCCGCCCGCTTCCAGTCAGTTGCAACTCGTCGCCTTTATGGATTTCCAGGTTTGGTAGGAGTGGCAAATCGCGGCCAGCGCGCTTTACCCCGGTGATGAAAACATCCCGGAGGGCTGCTGACTTTGTATGATCATGAATGCCTTGCAGCTTGCTACCAGTATAGTCTGGATTGGTGAGGACCAAATGGCGGTTTTCAAGAACCAGAGAATATCCGCTTGGCGGTTCGATTTCGGGACCCCAGTCTCTTGGTGGTGTATCAAGAACCGAGACAAGCCCGGTTATGGCAACGATATCGCCTCCTTCCAGCGCCGGGTCTTGGTCGATGTCCAGCTCCTGGCCGCTGCGCAATACGGCTTCAACGGCAACCTCGTCATCGGCGGCATCGAAAGCGGACGTCGATTGGCCAAGATGCGGGCCTCCTGCTGCCAACTGGTAAAACCGAGTATCGATCCGGTCTGCGGCATTGAACTCACCTGGTTCCAGCGTCTTGGTGCCTCCTGACATTTGTTCGGCGAGTCTGATGGCTTCCTTGCGGATGTCCCACCGCATGATGGTTGGAAAAAACCATGTGACCATGATGATGGGGCCAATTGACCCGAAGATGTAGCAGACCGCATAACCAACGGCGATGTTGGTTTCCATCAACGCCTTCAGGTCTGCCGATACGTTTAGTTTTTGAACTGTCTCGCCTGCGGTTCCAATAATGGCCGATTGAGTGAGCCCGCCGGCAGCCAATCCCGCCGCTGTACCGCGATCAAGGCCAAATCCATATGCAAAGGCCAGCACAGTCAGAAGGCCCAAAATGCACATGGTGGCCGCGGACAAAAGCTGGTTGAGAGATTTGAGGGACAAGGCCCGGAAAAACTGTGGGCCGCCTTGATAACCGACGGCGTAAATGAAGAGTGCGAAGAAAATGCTCTTGATGCTGCTGTCGATTTGAACGCCACTTTGGCCTAGTACGACGCCAACGATCAGGGTCCCGGCAATGCCGCCAAGCACAAAGTTGCCGACCTTGAGTTTGCCTACGAGATACCCGAGCGCAACGGCAACAAAAAGATAAATCAGCGGGGACTGCCCCGCCAACCATTGAAACAATTCCATGGCCGCTCCCAATGCACCGGCGGGCTCAGAACTGAACTGCACGGTGATTTGAGAATGGGACGATTACAACCTAATGGGCAAGTTAAATCACTGTCACCGCAAGGATCAGCATTCTACGATGTTGACCGCCAGACCGCCTTTGGATGTTTCCTTGTATTGCTCCATCATGTCCATGCCGGTTTGGCGCATGGTCTCGATACAGCCATCAAGGGGAACAAAGTGCGAGCCGTCGCCGCGCAAAGCCAATGAGGCCGCCGTTACGGCTTTTACAGCGCCGAGTGCGTTGCGTTCGATGCAGGGGACCTGGACAAGGCCGGCAATCGGGTCGCAGGTCATGCCCAGATGGTGTTCCAGGGCAATTTCAGCAGCATTTTCGATTTGCTCATTGGTGCCACCTAGTGCCGCGCAGAGCCCCGCTGCAGCCATGGCGGATGCTGAGCCGACTTCGCCCTGGCACCCAACTTCGGCACCAGAGATCGAGGCATTCGACTTGATGATGCCGCCAATCGCAGCAGCTGTAAGCAAAAACGTGCGAATGCCATTCGCGTCCGCGTCAGGGCAATGGTCAAGATAGTAGCGGGTGACCGCCGGAATGACGCCAGCAGCGCCATTGGTCGGGGCCGTGACAACCCGCCCTCCAGCGGCGTTTTCTTCGTTGACTGCCATGGCATAGACACCCAGCCAGTCGACGACATTGTGTTCAAACGGAGGGTTTGAGCGGCCTTCCTTGATTAGCTTTTCATAGATGTCAGCAGCCCGTCGCTTCACCTTCAAACCGCCTGGAAGGATGCCGGACTGAGTGATGCCGCGATTGATACAAGCGTCCATTGCAGACCAGAGTTTGTCGATGCCCGCCTCGACCTCTTCCTTTGTTTTGTCTGCGCATTCATTCTGCAGTTTCATGTCCGCAATGCTCAGGCCATGGTCCTGGCCCATCTCCAGCATTTGTTTGGCGGAAGCGAACGGGAAGGGAACTTCCTGCCGGGCGAGCTCATTGACCGGTTCGTTGGTTGTCTTGCGCAGTTCTGCTTCGCTGGCGACGAAGCCACCACCGATAGAATAAAAGACAAAACTGTCGAGTACCGAGCCGTCGCTGCCAAGAAGATGAAAGGTCATGCCATTCGCATGAAGTGGCAATGAGGGGCCGTAGTCAAAGATCACGTCCTTTTCCGGATGGAACGGAAGGTCAAAGAGACCGTCGATCCGCAAGCGCTTATCTGAAGCTAGTTTCTCCAGCATCGGTTCGACTTGATCCGGGTCCAGCGTGTCCGGAGTTGCGCCCAACAATCCAAGGCACACCGCCTTGTCGGTGGCGTGTCCCTTTCCGGTAAACGCCAAAGACCCATGAAGCGTCACTGTGATGCGTGACGCCGACCGGCATACGGCCGGGTTGGCCCTCAGACGATCAACGTAGCGGTGAACTGCTACCATCGGTCCCACAGTGTGTGAACTGGAGGGGCCGATACCGATCTTGAAAATATCAAAAACGCTGATGAACATCGTTGAAGAGTGCTCTTACCTTTGCCGGGAACCGGTTGTGTGACAGATGAGCCGCAAACTATCAGGTCTCACCACCCAAAATGGCAGTATAACGAGCAATTCTGTGTTGATTGCGACATTTTCGAAACGACTGATTTTCCTGTGAACATCGGCTTGGGGAAACAGTTGTTCCGTTGGTTGCCCTTTGATAGCGTGCGGCTCCCAATAAATCACACTAACTGGTATAAGAGATCCATATGCAATCCCAGCACCCTTCTGACAAAAATGACGTCCTTCGCACGAAGAAGGATGCATTCAAGATACCGGAAGGCGTGATCTACCTGGATGGGAATTCGCTTGGTGTCCTGCCGAAAAATGTCCCGGCCCGGCTTGCCGAAGTTGTCGAGCAGGAATGGGGAACAAGCCTCATCAAGTCCTGGAACGAACACAGCTGGTTCGACCTGCCACTGCGGGTCGGAAATCGAATTGGCCGTCTAATCGGAGCGCCTGAAGGCTCTGTTGTGGCGTGCGACAGCACTTCTGTAAATGTGTTCAAGGTGCTCGCAGCGGCTCTCTCCCTCCGGCCGGACCGGAAGGTGATCCTGTCCGACAACGGGAACTTTCCAACAGATCTCTATGTGGCGTCAGGATTGGCCGAGTTACTCGACAAGGGGCACGAGTTGAAGGTTGTCGCGCCCGAAGAGGTGGAAGCGGCTATAACCGAAGACGTTGCGGTTGTTATGCTGACACAGGTCGATTACCGCACGGGCCGTTTGCATGATATGGCGGCTTTAACTGAAAAGGCCCACCAAGCGGGTGCGCTCGCGATCTGGGACCTGGCACATTCAGCAGGTGCGATCCCGGTCGATCTGCAAGGGGCAAAAGCCGACTTCGCCATTGGGTGCGGGTACAAATACTTGAATGGAGGACCTGGAGCGCCAGCATTTCTTTATGTGGCTGAAATTCACCAGGATAAAGTGACATCTCCGGTCACGGGTTGGATGGGGCACGAGGCGCCGTTTGCTTTCGATCTCGATTATCGCGCTGTTCATGGTGTGAACCGTATGACGGTTGGAACACCGGCGATCCTGTCGCTGTCCAGCCTTTATGCCGCTTTGGACGTCTTTGAAGATGTCGACATGGCTGACATCCGGAAGAAGTCCATCTCCTTGAGCGAGTTGTTTATCAAGGAGGTAGAGGAGAAATGTCCGCAGCTGACAATGGCGAGCCCGCGCGACCCGGAAACCCGCGGCAGTCAGGTCTCGTTCCGGTTTGAAGAAGGGTATGCTGCCATGCAGGCGTTGATTGCGCGTGGCGTGATTGGCGATTTCCGGGCACCGGATGTGATGCGTTTCGGTTTCACTCCGCTTTACCTGTCTCATCAGGACGTGGTCGACGCCGTTGTGATCCTTGCGGACATCCTTGAGACGAGAAGCTGGGACCGCCCGGAATACAAAAGCCGGGCAAAAGTCACTTAGTCGGTATGTGTGCCTGACTTTCCAGGAAGCCCAAGAACCGGTCCTCCGGGACCGGTTTTGAATAGAGATAACCCTGGAACCGGTCGCAGCCGTTCTCAGTCAGCCACTCCCTTTGCTCGACGGTTTCGACCCCTTCAGCAACGACAGTGGCGCCGAGCGCGTCTGCAAGCGAGAGGATCAGTTTCACGATCGCCCCGCCGTTGGAGATGTCATTAATGAACATCCGGTCGATTTTGATACCGTCGATCGGATAGTTATAGAGATAGGCGAGGTTTGAATAGCCGGTGCCGAAATCGTCAATGACGATGCTGTAACCGATGATCTTGAGTTCATTCAAGGCGGTCAGGGCATCCGGAATTTCGCCGAGGACAACATTTTCTGTGATTTCCAGAACGATCTTCGTTGGATCGCACCCATAAATGTCGGGCAAATCCATCATGAGTGCGGTGAACTCCGGGTCGGAAAGTTGCCACGGGGAGACATTCATCGAGATCGAAATGTCAAAGCCACGTTGCTGAAACCGAACTTGCGCCTGCGCAACGCTCCGACAGACCCACGCCCCGATCCGATTGATCAAACCGGTGTCTTCGGCAAGCGGAATAAACTGGTCGGGCGGAATCAGGCCTTTTTCCGGATGCAGCCAGCGGATTAACGCCTCGGCGGAGACGGTCTCGCTGGATGATGTCAATGCAATGGGTTGGAAATAAAGAGCGAATTCGTCCTCCTCGATCGCTCTTTCCATGTCTTTTTTCAATGCGAGATTTTCATCCCGCCTGAGACGCATAGTGTCGTGGAAGCGGACGCACTTTTCCTTTGAATCCTGTTTGGCTTGATAAAGGGCCAAATCGGCATTCCGGATGAGATTGTCGATAGAACGGCCATCCTCCGGGTAGTGGGAATACCCGATGCTAAGGCTTACAGTGCGCGGATGGCCGTCGATCATCTGCTGGTAGCTGAAACTGCCGAGCAGGGATTTGCCGAACCAGCCCGGGCCTTCAGCCTCTGGATCTTCAAGGTGACAAATGAGGAACTCGTCGCCGCCCAAGCGCGCAACAATGTCCTGTGGGCCTGCGATTTCTTTCAGCCGGTTGCCGACAAGCTGAAGCAAGGCGTCACCGGCAGCATGACCCATCGTATCGTTGATGGCTTTAAAATCATCCAGATCGACCAAATACAAGGTCGCGGTCAAGCCCTTTGTCGCAGCATCGGCAAGGACCTTGGATAACCGGTCTGTCAGAAAGGTGCGGTTTGATAGTCCGGTCAAGGCATCGTGACTCGCCAGATACTGGGCCCGCTCCTTTGTTTCATGAAGTTCGGTAACGTCGATCTCGCTGACCAGGTAAGCTGGCTGGCTGGTAACCGCGTCGCTGCAAGGACGTACGGTCAGTTCATGCCATCGGTCGCCCTGGCTGGTGCGCACAAGCGCGACGAGGCGTGCATTTCGTTCTTTATCCAACCGCTCTTTAAGGTGCAGGATGTCTGCCGGATTTTGAAATTGCTGATAGAAGTTCGTCTCAAGATCCACGCAAGCAGCCCGCGCCGCCGTGTTCCGGTAAAGTGGAGAGCCGTCTTTCGTGAAGAGGGAGATCATCACGGTGGTGTGCATCAGTGCTTCGGCACTTCGAAGTGTTTCTGGCTGCTGTTCGTGATGGTCGCGAGCTTCGCACAGCATCGCAATACGCCCGTCGTTCAGAACTATCCCGCTTAACGTGACCTGAAGAACCCGGGCCTTGCCTTTGGGATAGAGTGTCCAGATCTCGGAAACACTTACATCTTTCTGGGTGAAATCCTGACGGTATTGTTTCAGGCGTTGATCCACGGAATGAGACATGTCTGACGCCATGTCTCTGGCCCGCAGCTCTTCGAGGCGTGACGCGCCCGTGATTTCGAGGGCTTTTTTGTTCGCCCAAATAATTCTCTTTTCGTCGAAATCAAAAATCCAAACACCCGTTTCCAGCTGGTCGTAGATGCTGTTAATCAGACGGGTATCGAATCTGGAATCGGTGATTGTTGCGCCAGGAAAGTCAGCGTCATCTGTGGAGTGCCGCACAATCTCTCGGAGTTTAAGTTGATCGGACAGGGTCATTCTCCACGCCATGCATACGCATTGCAAACTTCGTCCAATTCGACAGTCCAGTCAGTCGCAATCTAAAGTTTAGAATGCGATATAAGTAAGTTTTACTATCTTTGCTGCGAGGCATACGAAAGCTTCATGCTAAGCGGCTGTTCTTAATGGACGTATTTTAGATTAGGTAAGAGTGGTGAAAATTCTCCTAACTGCATGATGTTAAATCGATAAAAACACTGTACATGATTGGTGTTGTGTCTGCACTAGTTGAATTGGACACAATCCGGCGTGTTTGCCTTCATTTTTTCGAGCACTAAGCGAAACAATGTTTTTTCATTTAGCAGTTAATGGTTCTCGCAAAACGCGTATTTTAAAAGGGAGACGTAAGGCGAAATCGCCATCCCGATGGACCAGAGGTTTTTTTCATCTTGGAACTCGGCAGATGAATTGTTGTCCATCCTTGTTTTTGGAAGACGCCTGTTGGTTTTGTTCCCGCTAACAGGTCTTTCAGGTGGGTTTTGAATTCGGATCATGTGTACCAAAACGCCTCGATAATCGGAAAAACTTGCCTTTTCTGGTGCATGGGGCGGTTTTTATGAGTTGATTGATCTGTCAATGAAGCTAGAAGGATTGGGGCCGCGCCAAGGAAATATGGCGGGGGATCCTTTCGTGGATCTTGCGCGACAATCGAAGCGGCCAAAGGAAAATAAGAAAGACCGCTTGGGGGGCGGCGAGGAGCTTTGATGCTGGAGCTAGATCAGCTCGTAATGGATTTTAGTGGGTTTCGGGCGGTGAACGGCTGCTCGTTTCGGGTGGAAGAAGGCAGTATCACCGGTCTAATTGGCCCAAACGGTGCAGGCAAGACCACCCTGTTCAATCTCATCGCAGGTGCGCTGCAGCCTACAAGCGGCACGATCCGTTTCCTGGGCGAAGATGTGACGCCACTGGCCAGCCATGAACTGTTTCACAAGGGGCTGGTCCGCACGTTCCAGATACCGCACGAGTTTCACAAACTTACAGCGCTTGAAAACCTGATGATGGTCCCGCCGTCGCAGCCGGGAGAAAGCTTGTTTTCGAACTGGTTGTCCTGGGGCAAGGTGAAGTCGACAGAGGCTCTCGTTGAGAAACGTGCCTACGAAACACTCGAGTTCCTCGAGCTTTCTCATATCGCGCACGAGCGGGCAGGAAACCTGTCGGGTGGCCAGAAGAAGCTTCTTGAGCTTGGTCGGACAATGATGACCGACGCAAAGCTGGTTTTGCTGGATGAGCCTGCAGCTGGTGTGAACCGGACCTTGCTGCGCAAACTGGAAAGCAAGATCGAGCTTTTGAACAAGGAGCGCGGTTACACGTTCATCCTGATCGAACATGATATGGAAATGATTGAAAAGCTTTGCGATCCCGTGGTCTGCATGGCAGAGGGCAAAGTGCTGATCGAAGGTGACTTCCAGACAGTGCGGTCTAACCCGCAGGTTCTGGAAGCCTATCTTGGTGAGACGACAGGAGACGCCGCATGACAGCTCTCCTCTCAATGGAAGCCATCACTGGCGGTTACGGTGATGCCAACATCCTTGAAGACGTCTCGATGCATGTGATGGCGGATGAAATCGTCGTCATTGTTGGCCCGAATGGCGCCGGCAAATCGACGGCGATGAAATCGGTGTTCGGCCTGCTCAACATCCGCGGCGGTAAAATGATGTTCGATGGTGATGACATCACCGGATGGGCGCCTAACCGCATTGTTCAGCGCGGGATCTGCTATGTGCCTCAGGTGGACAATATCTTCCGTGAGATGTCGATCCATGAAAACCTGGAAATGGGCGGGTTCTTGAAAAAAGGCGATCTGTCGGCTGCCTACGATCGAGTTTACGCGTTGTTTCCTGATCTGAAGGAACGCCGCAAGACGATGGCAGGCAGCTTGTCCGGCGGGCAGCGTCAAATGGTTGCGATGGGCCGGGCATTGATGCTGGATCCGAAGCTCCTGCTGTTGGATGAGCCGACCGCAGGTCTCTCTCCGAAATACATGGAGCAGATCTTTCAGATCTGTCGCGACGTCCGGGACACGGGTGTTGCCATTCTGCTCGTGGAGCAGCATGCAAAACAAGCGCTGGCGTTTGCCGATCGCGGCTATGTGCTGGCAGCTGGCAAAAACCGTCATGAAGGCTCAGGGGCCGACTTGCTGGCTGACCGAGAGGTCGCCGAGATGTTCCTGGGGGGCTGAGCGGTATGGATTTGTTTGAACTTCTAAACTTTTACGTCATTCCAGGCATCGTGCTCGGATCGATCTATGCGCTTGGCGCGGTCGGCATCACGTTGATCTTCGCGATCCTGCGCTATGCGCACCTGGCGCACGGCGATTTGGCAACACTTGGTGCTTTCATAGCTTTGGCAGTGGTCACCACGCTTGGCGTGTCGCCGCTCGCAGCATTGCCTGTCGCGATCATCGCAACTGCCGCCGTGGCCGTTGGCATCGACAAGGTGTTTTACGACCATCTGAGAGAGCGCCCAAAGATCGTCACGGTGATGGCATCGCTCGGCATTGCGCTGATGATCCGGGCGGTTGTCCAGGTCGTCTGGGGTGTTGATACGGAAACCTATTCGCGCGGCATTGTCCGGCCGGAAAACTACTTTGGTCTGCGGATCCGGGATCGGGAGATCTACACGGTGATCGCAATGCTGGCGTTGGTTGGCGTCCTCCATGTGTTCCTGACCCAATCCAAATGGGGCAAGGCCATGCGGGCCATGTCTGACAACCCGAACCTTGCGCTGCTGTCAGGGATCGACAACCGCAAGGTCATTATCCTGACATGGGTGATTGCTGGCGGTTTGTGCGCGGCCTCTGGCTTCTTCCTCGGACTGAACACTGAGCTGAAGTCCATGATGGGTTGGCACATGCTTCTGCCGATGTTCGCAGCGGCCATTCTTGGCGGTGTCGGACGGGTTGAAGGGGCTGTTCTTGGTGGCCTGATCGTCGGCATTGCCGAAGAGCTGTCCGTACTTGTCATCCCGAGTGAGTATAAGGCTGCGATGGCCTTTGCGATCTTGTTGTTCATGCTGCTTGTGCGCCCGACCGGGTTGCTCAAGGGCAAGGTTCTTTAAGGGGAGGGCACAAGATGGAATTTCTGGGTCTTGTAAATTACGCTCTCTTCATGGCGATTTTCATTGCCATCTATGCGCTTTTGGCACTCGGCTTGAACATCCAGTGGGGCTTTGCCGGTCTGTTCAATGCCGGTATTGCGGGCTTCTTTGCCGTTGGGGCCTACACCTCGGCGATCCTGACTACTGAAGCCGTAGACGGCCGGATCGGCGGGTTCGATCTTCACTTTGTCATCGGTTGGATCGGAGCCATGATCGCCGCCGCTCTTGTGGCTTGGCCGATTGGCAAAATCTGTCTGCGCTTCCGTTCTGATTATCTCGCGATTGCCTCAATCGGGATTGCTGAAATCATCCGTCTGGTAATCAAGTCGGAACCGGCGCTGACCAACGGCGCGCGCGGCATTCCAGGGATCCCGCGGCCGATGAGTGACATTGGTTACATGGAATCTCAGGTCGCTTATCTCATCATCGTTCTGGCAGTCTTGATTGCCGCGTATGTGCTGGTCGAGCGTCAGTTCAACGCGCCATGGGGCCGGATGATGCGCGCGATCCGGGACAATGAAGATGCCGCTAAAGCAATGGGCAAGGATGTGGAATTCCGCCGTCTGGAAGCCTTCATCTTCGGCGCCGCTCTTATGGGGTTGGGTGGAGCTCTTTTTGCGCACTTCAACCGCTCTATCACACCTGAGGCCATTGATCCGATGGTCGCAACCTTCCTGGTTTGGATCATGTTGATCCTGGGCGGGTCCGGCAACAACCGCGGCGCCATCCTGGGCGCAGCGGTGGTCTGGATCATCTGGTCGGTGTCCGAGATCGCAACAGATCGCCTGCCGCATGAATATGCGATCCAGGCAAAATATATCCGCTTGTTCCTCATTGGTTTGATGCTGCAGCTGGTACTGCGGTTCCGGCCGGAGGGGCTGCTTCCAGAGCCGCTCAGGGGCGACCAGCGGAGTGCAAAAGGCGGTGCGGACCACTAGGCCCGCGCCAGGGTGGCGCAACCCTAACGAGTTGTGCTACCCAAGACTTTCAAAAGACCCGGCAAAGACCGGATAATGAGGAGGTACTTTCATGAAAATCAAGCTTCTGACGCTTGCTGCTGGCCTGATGACGGCAACAGCACTGGCCACCGTTCCGGCGAAAGCTGATGTGAAGATCGGCCTGATCGGCGGTGTCTCCGGCCCGATCGCAGCGATGGCTCCGGCCATGATCGACGCAGCGCAACTGGCTGTTCAGCAGGTCAACGAGCAAGGCGGTATCGGCGATGGCGAAAAGCTCGTCGGTGTTGTCGGTGATAGCGCGTGTAACCCGCAAGGCGGCACGGACGCTGCGACCAAAGCTGTCAACATTGAAGGCGTTGCCGGTATCGTTGGTCCGCATTGCTCCGGCGCCGTTCTGGCAGCAGCCGGTTCTGTCACCATTCCGGCTGGCGTAACCTTGGTCACACCGTCCGGTACGTCCCCGGAAATCACAAACCTGGAAGACAACGACTCGGTTTTCCGGACCGTTCCGTCTGATGACTATCAGGGCCGTGCACTGGCACGCACTCTGAAAGACATGGGCTATGGCAAGGTTGCGGTTGCTTACCTCAACAACGACTACGGCACTGGTCTCGCAAACGCATTCAAGACCGAGTATGTGGATGCGCTCGGCGGTGAGATCACACAGTTCGCAGCGCACGAAGAAGGCAAAGCGTCTTACCGCTCAAACCTGGCTGAGCTTGCCAAAGGCGGCGCCGACACACTGGTCATCTTTGACTACGGTGACGGCACTGGCCTCACCATCCTGCGTCAGGCTCTGGAAAATGGTTTCTTTGAAAAGTTCGTTGGCGGCGACGGCATGAAGTCCGACGCAGTCATCAATGAGCTGGGTGCAGAGAACCTCGCAAACTTTGTCTCTTCTTCTCCGGTTGGTGAAAAGTCTGACTCTCTGGACATCTTCAACGAAGCCTTCAAAGGCGTTGGTGGTGATCCGGACGCGATCTTTGCAAACACTTCCTATGATGCAGCTTTCTTGCTGGCACTGGCATTGGAAAAAACCGGTGGCAAAAAAGAAGGCGTTGGTGCTGCTCTGAGAGAAGTCTCCAACGGTGAAGGCGAAGCGATCCGTCCAGGTGAGTGGCAGAAAGCAAAAGAGCTGATCGCTGCTGGTACCGCGATCGACTACAAAGGCGCTGCTGGCGACCATAACTTCGACGCAAAAGGCGACGTTCCGGGCACCTTTGCTCTCTTTGAAGTTGGCGCTGACGGTTTCGAAGTTGTGTCCGAAATGAACTAAGCTTCTTCTTTTGAGAAGTGAGTTTTGTAAGCCGGCGGTCCGAAAGGGCCGCCGGTTTTGTTTGTGCGAGTTAGCTGAAATGCAACCGGCGCACCAAGCGATCAATTGTCGGACGCCGGTGGGCGTAGGCGGGTAGGTCATGCGTTGCGCCAGTATCCTGTCCCGCCCTCAACTCTGCGATCGTTTTTGCGCCTGGAGTAAGTGCGAAAACAGAAAGGTAGCCGTCTGTTTTGCCGCGGGGAGGCCAAACCAAATGACCTTCTGTCGCTCCCTCCTCGGCAATCGCCGTTCCGTTTGGCAAAGCAGCTGCAATGACGGTTACATACCGAGCAGCGCTGGTTGTTAGGCCTCGTTCTGACAACATATCCCCGATGCGCTTCAGCGCCGGGGTGTGATCGCCATCCGGTCCGGCCCAGTCCACTGCCGCTGCTCCGGGGAGATCGTCCAGCGCGGAGATGAAAAAGCCGCTGTCATCACTGATTGCTGTATGTCCGCTTTGCCGAGCCACCGAACGAGCTTTGATCAAGGCGTTTTCTAGAACCGTGTCACCGGTTTCATCGGGACTTTGCAGGTTGAGTTGTCTCGCCGACAGAAGTTCAACCGGGCAGCCTGCCAAGGCCTCATTCATTGCTGCGATTTTATTGAGGTTGTGAGAGGCGAGCACCAGCGGACCAGAAACATCGAGAGACTTTGGAAAACCATAATGCATGAGAGGAACGGCCTTAAAGGACTATGGAGGCTGCGCGAAAATGATCCCTGCATTTGAACCTTACATGCCAGAACAACACAAATGACATGTGACGCGTTGAGGCGAAGCAACCGAAGCGCAATCATTCATACTCAAAGTCTCTGTTCGCGCCGGTAATTCCCTGTATAACCGCTGCTATGCGTGATCTGGATGTTCTTGTGCTCGGTGGCGGTGCCGCCGGATTGATGTGTGCGATTGAAGCGGCCAAGCGGGGCCGTCAGGTTCTGGTCTTGGACCATGCCAAGCGGCCAGCAGATAAAATCCGGATTTCCGGGGGCGGCCGCTGTAACTTCACCAACCTGCATTGCTCACCGGCCAATTTCCTTTCCCAAAATCCGAGGTTCTGCGTCTCGGCCCTGAAACGCTACACCCAGCAGGATTTTGTGGGTCTTGTCGAAAGACATCGGATATCCTGGCACGAAAAAACGCTTGGCCAGCTCTTTTGCGACAACTCCGCCAAAGACATCATCCAGATGCTTTTGTCCGAGTTGGAGGCAGCTGGCGGTGTTTTGCAGCTGGAAACCTCGATCTCGGCCGTGAGCAAACCGGATGACCGCTTTTCCGTTGCAACGTCGAAAGGGCCGATGCGGACCAAGTCTCTTGTTGTTGCAACAGGAGGGCCGTCGATCCCGAAGATGGGCGCGACCGGATTTGGATATGATCTCGCCCGGCAATTCAGTCATGATGTCATTGCGCCGCGCGCAGCGCTGGTGCCGCTGACATTTTCTGACGCAAACAAGGATTTGTGCGCTCGTCTGTCAGGCGTCTCAGTTGATGCGGAAGTCAGTTTCAAAAAGACCACGTTCCGCGAAGGGCTGCTGTTTACCCATCGTGGTTTGTCCGGTCCGTCCATCTTGCAGATTTCATCCTACTGGGAAGAAGGCAGACCGATCTCTCTGAACCTTCTCCCCGGGACGGATGTGTTTGACATACTGCGATCAGCACGATCAGCGACACCGAAACAGGATCTCAAAACCGGGTTGACCCAGTTGTTGCCATCCCGTCTGGTCGACGAACTGTCGCAGGCGTTTCAGCTGAAGGGCCGTTTGGCGGATTTGTCGGACAAGGTTTTGCGCCGCTGTTCAGAGCAGCTCAACCGCTGGCAGCTGACACCTGTCGGCACGGAAGGCTACCGCACAGCCGAGGTGACGCTGGGCGGTGTGAACACAAAAGAACTCTCTTCCAAAACCATGGAAAGCGCGAAGGTTCCCGGGCTTTATTTCATTGGCGAAGTGGTTGATGTGACCGGGCATCTCGGTGGCTTTAACTTTCAGTGGGCCTGGTCGTCCGGGCACGCGGCCGGTCAATTCGTCTAGATCTCAAAGTACTTGACCGGCGCAATATTTCGCATTGCACCATTTTTTGATGACCGTGCCTCATTTCTTGCTATAGTCGCCTGAAAGGGAGGGGCTTTTGAAGCGTGTGACGATCCATGATGTGGCTGAAGCAGCAGGCGTCAGCCTGGCGACGGTCGATCGGGTTTTGAACACGCGGCCCGGTGTGCGCAAGGCGACAATTGAAAAGGTTCGCCAGGCTGTTGAGAGGCTGAACTATCAGCCGGATGTCTTTGCAGCGGGCCTCGCCAAGAAAAGCGCCTACCGGCTGCATTTTCTGATCCCGAACGGACCGAATGCCTTCATGGAAGACCTGACCCGGGAAGCCAGGGCGCATGCACAGTCCATGAGTGGCGCGCGCATGCAGGTGCATGTTGAGCCGATTGATGCCTTCGATGGTCACAGGGTGACCGGAACACTCGCCGTTCTCGACAAATCCGTTTGTGATGGTGTCGCCGTGGTCGCGCCCGCGTTTCCGGAGGTGCGCGCGGCTATTGATCGTTTGCAGGACCGCGGCGTCCCTGTCGTGACACTGGTGTCCGATCATCCGGCCTCCGCCCGGCAGCACTTCGTCGGCATCAACAATGTTGCTGCTGGCCGGACGGCTGGCCGGTTGATGGGGCGGTTTTTGCCGAAGGAGCCTGGAAAGATCGCGTTGATTGCCGGCTCTCTTGGACTGAGGGACCACGCTGACCGATACACAGGCTGTCGCGAAGTGATTGACACTGAGTATCCGCATCTGGAGCTCTTGAAGGTGCGCGAAGGCCGGGACGACAATCGGAGAAACGAAGATGTGGTGGGCAAGCTGCTCTCCGAACATCCGGACCTTTCTGCGGTCTACAACATCGGCGCAGGCAACAGGGGCGTGATTGCAGCAATCCGGGACAACGGCCGTGCGGACGATATTGTCTTTGTCGGCCATGAACTCACGCCTTACACCCGCCAGGCGCTCCGGGATGGAATAATGGATGCTGTCATTGCTCAGGATCCCGGTCACGAAATCAGAAGTGCGATCCGGGTGCTCAAGGCACTTTGCGATGGGGTGCCGATCATCGAAGATCAGGAGCGCATTGGTATTGATGTTTTTCTCAAGGAAAATCTGCCGGAAGACGTTTAACTGGCTGCACGACTAAGAGGTCGAGTACTTGAGATGTCCGTGATTGCGGGAAATTTGCCATAGAAACCGCAAAACTTGGCCATTACACTCCAAATTTAGGATTGACCTTTTCAGTCCGCAGCCGCATATCTAATCCATGCGTTTGACACAACAGACAAACTATGCCGTCCGCGCACTTATGTATTGCGCGGTAAATCCGGACAAGCCGAGCCGGGTTGCAGATATTGCAGCCAGCTTTGAAATGTCCGAGACACACCTGTTCAAGATCATGAAGGTGCTGGTCGATGCCAATTTGATCCGGACCATTCGTGGCCGGAATGGCGGCGTTATGCTGGCCCGCCCTGCGGAAGATATCTCCGTTGGCGAGGTTGTTCGGGCGGCAGAAGAGAGTTTTCTCCTTGCCGAATGCTTCGATTCGGGCCGAAAAGACTGTCCTTTGATTATGTCTTGCGGCTTCAATGGACTGCTGCATGAGGCGCTCGAGGCCTTTATGGAAGTGCTCGATGCAAAGTCCATTGCGGATCTCTCTGAAGACCGGTTTGGCATGCGGACGCTTCTGAACATCGAAGCTACTGAACGTCCGGTCGCAGCGAACGCCTGATCGTTTTCGACCTGCTTCAAACAAATAAAGCCGCCCAAAGGGCGGCTTTATTTGTCTGTTCTGTCGGTTTCCCTTTTGAACAAAGCCTAGCTGGCTGACCGCTGAGGGAGAGGAGAGGGCGGTTGGCTTGCCGGCATTTGGCACCCTGTCGAGACAGGGGACCTGTCTTCGAAGAACCAGAGGACGCGATTTCCAGTTCCTTTCCGATCAGGCATTGCCTTCATAGGAAAACTTGAGTATGAGTGTCAAGTATAAAGTGGAGTTAAAAACTCAGCTTATAAGAATCATTTCAAGACAGCGCTGATTTTGGCGAAAAACAGCGCAACTGATCACTCACCAAGAGATGGATGATAGCCATGACGCCTTCGACAAACAGCCGCAAACAACGTTTGTCCCTTTCCATGCCAGGCGCCCGGCCGGCATATACGAAGGTTCCGGTATCGAAGGGAAAACCTCAGCTCAAATCCGATGACCTGTTTAGTGGCACCCGGGAGATAAACATTCTCCACAATGACGACACCTATCGGTTGACCATTACGAAACAGGGCAAACTGATACTGACGAAATGATCTTAGTTCACCGCCATATCGTGTGTCGGGGCTGAGTAGATCGCGACGGGGCTGCCGACGCCGCGTAACTCATGATCTCCCATTGGATCAAGGGCAGATTGTAACCCGGTCGGCAAGGCCGACCGGACTGGGTCGGTCAGGAGAAGCGTTTTTCCAAGCGGTTTGCAAAGTGATTCTACACGGCTTGTTTCATTTACGGCGCGGCCAATAACGGTAAAGTCGAGCCGCTCCTCGCCGCCAACATTTCCGAAAAACACCTCACCCATGTGAAGGCCAATCCCGATCTTGAGCGGATGCCATACGGCTGGATCGGGGAGGCCTTCCGGAGGCGTTTCGTTGAAATCATCAATTGCTGACAGGACTGCCCGGGCCGCCTTGACCGCAGCGTCTGCCGCCGCTTCCCGGCCCAGGGCCTTTTGATCGAAAACCGCGAGAACGCCGTCTCCCATGAACTTTAGAATTTCTCCCCCGTGCGCCAGTACGGAGGTTGATACCCGGTCAAAATAGGCATTGAGAATGGCGGTCACTTCAGGTCCGCTCATCCTATCGGCGAGTTGGGTGAAACCGCGCATGTCGCTCATGAAGACAACAGCATCAATGGCCTCGCCATCACCGCGTTTGATCTCTCCGTCCAGGACTCTTTGACCGGCAATCGGCCCAAGATAGGTATCGGCGACGTTCCGGGCGATGCGCTGAACAATATGCCGTTCAACATGCAGCGCGAACAGTTCGATGACGGACCGGATCCGCTCTTTATCGCCATCTTGAAAACCGCCCTTGCGCGTGGTCGCGAGGGTCATGGCGTTGTTCATGGCCCCGGCAGCGCTGAGGGGTATGGCGACGTAATTCGTGTAGCCCTGTTCAGCCAATTCCGTCATGATTGGAAAAGCGTTGAGACCCTCATCGGTCTCAAGATCCACTTTTACGAATTCCCCCTCGGCCATTACCTTGTACAGCGGATTGCGCGTAAAGGCCTCATGCTGGATGGCATTGGCATCTGCAGCGATTTCATCGCAAAACCCATCAAGGGCACTCCAGAACCAGGAAAATCCGATCACACGCGGGTGCAGGGTGCCAACGTGGAGAGTGGCCCGGTCAATGCCGAGATTGGCTGCATGGCAACGCCACATGAACTCCTCGTACATCAACATCACGTCTTTGATGCTGGTCGCGTCATTCAAAAGCCAGCTTTTGACATCTTCGAGCGTTTGGTCAGACGGTGCGCAGGTTGCCCCCCGGCTGGAGCGGGCCAAAAGCTGTACACTCGCAGCATACGTTCTAGGAGAGGGATCGAGGGCGTGACGGGTCATGAATATCCGGTTGGTTCAAAGGCGGTGTCTATTATCTGGACGGTTTTGCTGGAAATTCAATTGGCAACAGATGCGCCTGCTGGCGGTTGAAACAAAAACTCCCCGTTCATTGAGAACGGGGAGCACACTTATTGGACAGGGGGAGGACTGATTAGAAAGCGGCCTCAACACCGCCCATTTCAACATAAACGCTTTTGATCTGGCTGTAATACTCGATCGCTGCATGCCCGTTTTCACGGCCCATACCGGATTTCTTGTAGCCGCCAAACGGCATTTCGATCGGTGTCAGATTGTAGGTATTGATCCAGCATGTGCCCGCCTGCAGTTGATCAATTACCCGATGCGCGCGTTGGATGTCTTTTGTGAAAACCGCTGCGGCCAGACCGAATTCGGTATCGTTGGCGCGGGCAATGACATCGTCTTCATCGTCAAAATCAAGAACGCTGAGCACCGGTCCGAAGATTTCTTCCTGTGCGATCCGCATGTTGTCTTTGACGTCGGCAAAGACGGTCGGCTGGACGAAATAGCCGTCCGGGAAACTTTCGATGTCGGCTGCGCCGCCGCCGCAGACAAGACGGGCCCCTTCATCCTGACCGATCTGCATGTAGGACAGCACTTTGTCCAGCTGTACCTTTGAGACGAGCGGGCCAATGCTGGTCGCTTCATCCAGCGGATCACCGAGGACTGCATCGCCGGTTCGCTCGGCAAGACGTTTCAGGAATTGTTCCTTGATGGCGGTATGCACAAAAACGCGCGTACCGTTGGAGCAGATCTGGCCGGTTGAATAGAAATTCGCGTTGATCGCAGCTGAAATCGCGTTTTCGATATCCGCGTCATCAAAGATGATCAGCGGTGACTTGCCACCGAGCTCGAGCGTTGTCTTTTTCAGGTGCTCACCGGCGAGAGCTGCCACCTTTGCACCTGTCGGAACGGAGCCGGTCAGCGAGACCTTTGCAATGTCCGGATGGGCCACCATCTTGGCACCAACATCGCCAAAACCCTGAATGACGTTGAAAACGCCGGCCGGAAGACCGGCTTCCGTCAACGCTTCCGCGAGCTTAAGAGCGCTGAGCGGTGTGACTTCGGATGGTTTGAAGATCATCGCGTTGCCGCAGACGAGTGCGGGGGCAGCTTTCCAGCACGCGATCTGGATCGGGTAGTTCCACGCGCCGATCCCGAAGCAAATGCCAAGCGATTCGCGCTTCGTGTAAGCAAAGGAACCGCCGAGGTCGATATGTTCACCGGTCAGTGTTGCAGCTAGCCCGCCATAGTACTCAAGACAGTCCGCACCTGAGGCCGCGTCCGCGATCAGAGTTTCCTGAAGCGGTTTGCCGGTGTCCAGCGTCTCCAGAACCGAAAGCTCATGGTTTTTTTCCCGAAGGATCTCGGCGGCCTTGCGCAGCACGCGGCCACGTTCAGCTGGAGGCGTTGCGGCCCAGACCTTCTGGCCTTCCTTGGCGGAGGAAATGGCTGCTGCGATGATGGCATCGTCTGCAGGATGGATCTTTGCGATGACCTCGCCTGTTGCCGGGTACAGGGAATCAAACGGCGTTCCGCTCTGGCTTTCCGTGTAGGCTCCGCCGATGTAGTGGGACGCTTTCGGTTGGGCGCGCATGAAGTGGCTCCTGCTTGTCGTGTCTTGGGTCCGGTTTGTACCGGAGAATGTGTTAGCGCTGGCTGGTTTCCCAAGCCGGGTTGATCCAAGGTTCCTGATTGGACGCAGGAAGCGGCGTCTTGCCAAGGATATGGTCAGATGCTTTCTCGCCGACCATCAGGGATGGC
Organism: Roseibium sp.; assembly: GCF_965276855.1. GTDB lineage: Bacteria > Pseudomonadota > Alphaproteobacteria > Rhizobiales > Stappiaceae > Roseibium. The sequence goes on along the minus strand of NZ_OZ255700.1, from coordinate 1,840,900 downwards.
CCGTTCAGATTTCCATTGGTGATCTGTGGGAAGATGGAGCTGTCCGCAACCCTTAAACCATCCACGCCGATCACCCGGCATTCCGGATCAACCACGGCCATCGGATCGTCTTTGGCTCCCATCTTACAGGTGCAGCTCGGATGGTAGGCGCTTTCGACGTGTTCCTTAATGAAGGCGTTCAGGTCTTCGTCGGTCTGAACATGATCGCCAGGCTGGATTTCCTTGCCGCGGTAAGGCGCAAAGGCCTCCTGGCCGAAGATTTCGCGGGTCAGGCGGATGCAAGTGCGGAAGTCCTCCCAGTCCTCTTCATGAGACATGTAGTTGAAGAGAATTGACGGTTTCGAGCGCGGATCATTCGAGGTCAGACGGATCCGGCCACGTGACTTGGATCGCATTGGCCCGACATGTGCCTGGAAACCGTGCCCTTCGGCTGCAGCTTTACCGTCATACCGGACGGCAAACGGCAGGAAATGGTACTGGATGTCCGGGTACTTTACACCCGCTTTGGACCGGATGAAGGCACAGCTTTCGAACTGGTTGGACGCGCCAAGGCCATTCTTGAAGAACAGCCACTGGGCGCCGATTACGGCTTTGGAAACCAGGTTCCAATGTTTGTAGAGCGTGATTGGTTGGGTGCAGGCCTGTTGGAGGTAAAGCTCTAAATGATCCTGCAGATTAGCACCGACGCCTGGACGGTCTGCAACCACATCGATCCCAAGTTCAGAAAGGTGATCCGCAGGGCCAATGCCGGATTGCATGAGGATCTTTGGAGAGTTAATCGCCGAGGCCGACAGCACAACTTCGCGAGCCGCATGGGCGATTTGGATTTCGCCTCCGGTTTCGAACTCCACGCCGGTTGCCCGGCCGTTTTCAATGATGACCTTCCGGACCAAAGCGCCTTTGATCAGATCAAGATTGCCGCGGTTCAGAGCAGGCTTTAGGTAGGCATTAGCGGCAGACCAACGCCGGCCTTTGTGGACCGTCATTTCCATATCGGCGAAACCTTCTTGGCGTTCGCCATTGTAGTCTTCGGTAACGCCATAGCCGGCCTGTTCGCCGGCATCTTTGAATGCGCGGAAAAGCGGGTTCCATTTGCTGCCACGCTGGATGTGCATCGGGCCATCGGTGCCGCGCCAGCCGTCTTGGCCGCCGTGGCTGGTTTCCATCCGCTTGTAGTAGGGAAGGACATGACGATAGCCCCAACCTGCGGCACCCATTTCCTCCCATGTATCAAAGTCGCAGGCATGGCCACGCACGTAGACCATTCCATTGATCGAGGAGGAACCGCCGATCACTTTGCCGCGCGGTGTTGCGAGGCGCCTGCCATCCAGATGCGGCTCCGGCTCGCTCTCAAAACCCCAATCATAAAGGGACATGTTCATCGGATAGGAGAGGGCTGCGGGCATCTGAATGAAGGGGCCCGCGTCGGTTCCACCAAATTCCAGAACGAGAACACGGTTCTGCGGATCTTCGGACAGGCGGCTGGCGAGGGCGCACCCGGCCGATCCGGCACCAACGATGATGAAGTCGAACTGGTTCGTCATGACAAGTCTCCGGGCCGCGTCACTGAAACGGGCGCTGTGCGGTCGCGGCCGCAATCTGTGTTTCGACGTAGTCTTCAACCAGGGCGATGGCCGCCTGGCGGTCGGTTTTGCTGTCACTGAGCGCCTGGCGGATCCAGACGCCGTCGATCATGGAGGCGGTTCCTTCCGCGAGGCGAAGAGCATCTTCGCGCGGAACGAACGCCTTGAAGTTGTGCGTCAGGTTGGATGCAAGCCGTGCCGCGTAGATTTTTAACAGGCGCCGGTTGCTCGTTGTGGTGCGGGATTGAACATAAAAAGCCAGCCATGCAGCAATGACCGCAGGTTGAAACTGGTCCACGGCAAAGTTGCCCGCGATGATCGCCGATATGCGTTCCCTTGGCGTTGACGCCTTGCTCAAGCCTTCCTGAATTTCACGACCCAACTCGGTAAGCAGGTGCCGCATTGTGGCCGCAAGTAATTGATCTTTCGAGCCAAAATAATGATGGACAAGACCGCCCGAAACGCCGGCGCGCTTGGCGATTTGCGCCATCGTGACGTCGCTGTAACCGCGCTCATGAATAGCATCAACGGTTGCATTTATAAGGCTCCGGCGCCGCTCTTCTTCCATCCCGACTTTGGGCATTGTGCTCTCCAGATTTTCCTAATTCCTATTTTTAATTGATCAATCAATCAATGAAAACTTGCAAAATTCTCTCTAGAGTGTTTCCATTTCGGACATACCGGCTGCTAAGAGAGAGATGGCTCGGCAGAAATGCGGAGCCGTGAAGAAAAATTCAAGCGGCTGAGACCAGAGACTGAACTAAAAAGGGGAACTTCAAATATGAAACTCACAACCAAACTTGTAAGCGGTCTGGCTCTCGGATTGATGATGACCGGAACTTCCCTGGCCGCCGAGCCGGAGAGCTGCAAGACCGTTCGCTTCTCCGATGTTGGTTGGACCGATATCACCGCAACCACTGCGGCCACGACCGTTGTTCTCGATGCGTTGGGTTATGACACTGAGGTCAAGATCCTGTCGGTTCCGGTGACCTACGCGTCTCTGAAGAACAAGGACATCGACATTTTCCTCGGCAACTGGATGCCGACCATGGAAGGTGACATCAAGGCATACCGCGAAGACGGCTCTGTTGAGACCGTCCGTGCCAACCTTGAAGGCGCCAAGTACACGCTCGCCGTTCCGCAATACACCTACGACAAGGGCCTGAAGAGTTTCCAGGATATTGCGAAGTTCAAGGACGATCTGGATGGCAAGATCTACGGCATCGAGCCGGGCAATGATGGCAACCGTCTGATCATTGGCATGATCGACGAGAACCTGTTTGGCCTGGAAGGTTTTGAAGTCGTCGAGTCTTCTGAACAAGGCATGCTGGCGCAGGTGTCCCGCGCTGAAAAGCGTGACAAGGACATCGTCTTCCTAGGCTGGGAACCGCATCCTATGAATGCCAACTTTGGCATGGCTTACCTCGAAGGCGGCGATGAAATCTTTGGTCCGAACTACGGTGGTGCAACGGTCTATACCAACGTGCGGGCCGGCTACACAAGCGAGTGCGCCAATGTCGGCAAGCTGCTCAACAATCTCGAGTTCTCTCTTGCGATGGAGAACGAGATCATGGGCGCAATCCTGAACGATGGTGAAGATCCGCAAAAAGCAGCCAAGGCATGGCTGAAAGCGCACCCTGCAACGTTCGAAGCGTGGCTCGACGGTGTCACCACATTCGACGGCGGAGAATCCATCGCTGCTGTCAAAGGCGACCTTGGTCTTTAACACCTGACAAACAGGCGCCGTGTCTCTCAGACCCGGCGCCTTTTCTTTGTCTGACACTTGAAAGTGGAGCGTCAGGTTGAACTGGCTGACAGATTACAAATTGCCGATTGGGCCATGGGCGCGGACCATGGTCGATTGGCTCACCGACAACGCCTATTGGGTGTTCGACGGCATCTCTGTGTTTTTGGAGACGCTGATCGACGGCATCTTGTGGCTGTTGCAAACCCCGCACCCGCTGGTCATCGTGGCACTTGCTGCAGGTGCGGGATATGCGGTTCACCGGAAGATCTCATTGGCGGCGTTCATTGCGGTTTCCCTGATGTTGATCATCAATCAGGGCTATTGGGAGGAAACCACAGAAACACTCGCCTTGGTGATTGCGGCCTCCGTGGTCTGTATGGCTGTCGGCATTCCCATTGGTGTGTATGGTGCGCATAATCCGCGGTTTTTTGCAGCCCTGCGGCCGGTCCTCGACCTCATGCAGACAATCCCGACATTCGTGTATTTGATCCCGGCCCTGATCCTGTTTGGGCTTGGCATGGTGCCTGGTTTGATCGCAACCGTGATTTTCGCCATTCCAGCCCCGATCCGGCTGACGCAGCTGGGTGTTTCTTCGACACCGACTGCCCTTCTTGAAGCAGGGGAAGCGTTTGGGGCAACCAAATCGCAGCTGCTCTGGAAAATCGAGCTGCCATATGCCCTGCCGCAGATCATGGCCGGCTTGACGCAGACCATTATGTTGTCCCTGTCGATGGTCGTGATTGCTGCACTTGTGGGCGCTGACGGTCTAGGCGTACCGACACTTCGCGCACTCAATACGGTGAACATCGCGCAAGGCTTTGAAGTCGGGGTTTGTATCGTCCTGATCGCGATTGTTCTGGACCGGTTTTTCCGTAAGGAAGAAGGAGGCAAATCATGAGTGCGTCTGAGAACACACCGGTTGTTTCCTTCAAGGATGTCGACATCGTTTTTGGCGACAACCCGAAATCTGCGTTGCCGTTGATCGATGCTGGTAAGACACGGCAGGAGATCCAGAAGGAAACGGGTCAGATCCTGGGTGTTGCCGGAGCAACCTTCGACATTTTCGAGGGCGAAGTCATCGTTCTGATGGGTTTGTCCGGGTCTGGGAAGTCGACTCTCCTGCGCGGCGTGAATGGATTGAACCCCGTCATCCGCGGGGAAGTGCAGGTCCATGACGGTGAGCGTTACATCAACCCTGAGACATGTTCGGAAGCTGAATTGCGTCAGCTGCGCCGCAGCCGGATCGGCATGGTCTTTCAGCAGTTCGGTTTGCTGCCTTGGCGTACCGTCTCTGAGAACGTCGGATTTGGTTTGGAGCTTGCCGGTGTTGCGCAAAAAGACCGCGACGCGAAGGTAAAAGAGCAGCTCAAACTCGTTGGTCTTGCAGGGTGGGGTGAAAAATACGTCCATGAACTGTCAGGCGGCATGCAGCAGCGCGTCGGCTTGGCCCGGGCGTTTGCAACCGATGCCCCCCTTCTTCTGATGGATGAACCGTTCTCGGCTCTTGACCCGCTCATCCGCGACAAGTTGCAGGACGAACTTCTGGATCTTCAGAAGGAACTTAACCGGACCATCATATTCGTTAGCCACGATCTGGACGAGGCGGCGAAGATCGGATCTCGTATCGCAATCATGGAGGGGGGACGGGTCATCCAGCTCGGCACGTCGCAAGAGATCGTGAAGAAGCCGGCAACGCCCTATGTGGCCGATTTCGTAAGCCACATGAACCCGCTCAATGTACTCCGGGCGCGCGATATTATGGTGCCGCCGGGAAGCATTCCCGGATCTATGGCCAATGCACCGACCTGCAAGGCCGACACGACCATCCGCGAGGTAGCTCGTCTGAAGAAAGACAGCACGGAGCCGGTCGTCGTCCAGCGTGACGGTGCCGTAGTCGGTGTGATCGGTGAAAACGAGCTGCTGGAGTGTATGCTCTAGATTACTCTACGTTCGGGCGAACGTCCGTTGATCTGGAACTAAAAACGAGGCCGCCTGGCCCCGTTTTCATGTTTGAATTTCGGCGCGGTATCGCGGCCTCAAAACTCAAAAAGCTTCAGAGGAGCTCGAGTTGAGCTGCCTGTTTGCCGCGGCCACGACGGTCGTCTTCGGCAACGAAAGAAATCTTTGCGCCTTCAACAGGTGTCCCAAGGCCTGCCTGTTCAAAAGCCGTCACGTGGACAAAAACGTCCTTGCCGCCGCTTTCCGGGGTGATGAAGCCGAAGCCACGGTCGTGATTGAAGAATTTAATGGTGCCGTTCTCGCGCATGGAGAAGCCTTTCCGTAGTTTGTGCAGGCAGCCGTTCCTGGGGAACCGAGCCGATAAACGAGAAGTCAAAAAAGAAACGGAAAGCTTGGCAGTTCAGAGCAGCACCCAAAAGGATGCTGCCGAAGGCAGTCTCACCGGGTCTAGTATCATGTCCCGTACAACGCAACTTGCGCTGATATTTCAAATGTAAGGGCGTCGGTAGCCGCCGACAAGGGAAAGAAGCCAGTTATTCTCAAACGAACTTTTGGGTGCCGCACCATGCTCGGACTGTGAGCGAGTTTGGAGCCGGATTGGATCAGCAAAACGAAAACCGCAGGGCTGTGATTGTGGTCACATCGCCAGAAATCGGCCCGGTCTAAGGTAACTTCATCAACTGAGGTGGAAGCGTAAGGCCTCAGGAGCTTGAAGGAGCAAGACCATGTTCAAGACTATTGTTACGACTTCCGCCGCAGTGACGATCGCCGCTGGTGCTATGATCTTCGCTGGTTCAAACACCGCTCAGGCCGGTAACGGCTGGGGCGTCGCCGCCGGGGTTGCCGGTGGTTTCGCAGCTGGCGCCCTTGTCGGGTCCGCGCTCTCGCAGCCTCGGTATGCTGGCCCTCCAACCTATTATTATGCACCGCGCCGCGTGTATCGCCCGGCTCCCGTCGTGACCTACCGTCCGGCCCCGTGGAGCAACGCCTGGTACAATTACTGCAGCAGTAAATACCGGTCCTTCAATCCGCGTACCGGTTACTACCTCGCATATTCCGGCAACTACCGGTTCTGCCGTTAACAGTAATAAGCTGGGCGCAATCACCAGCAGCCCCGTAGACTGGTTCGCCGATCTTCGGGGCTTATAACATGCGCCGGCTCAAGTGCCCGATTGCCGCTTCGCAGCCCGCATGACGGTTTCAAGCTGATTGAGAAACCGGGACCGGTCTTGTTTGGTGAAGCTGGGGCCGCCCTCGCGGATCTCGCCGATTTCCCTGAGGTGCGTGTTGAGGTCCCGCATGGCGAGGCGCATGCCAATTGCGTCTTCGCGAAATGGTTTGCCGTTCGGTGATAAGACCTGCGCCCCGGTCTTCACGCAGCGAGCTGCCAGCGGGACATCTGCGGTGATGACGACGTCTCCGGGACCGGAGTGGTACGCGATCCAGTTGTCGGCTTCGTCTGGTCCTTCTGGAACCACGACCCTTTCAATCAGATCTCCATCAGGCAGCCTCATCCAGCTGTTCGACACGAACACGATCCTGACGTTGTGGCGCTCTCCGACCCGGATTGTCTCATCCTTGACCGGGCAAGCGTCAGCGTCGACATAAAGAACGGTCATGAGGCAGGGTCCTTCTGTGACGGACGGTCAAGGAAGGCGCTGATACCCTCCGCCGCCGCTAAGCCGGTTGCGAAACAGGCCTGTAGAAGATAGCCGCCAGTGGGGGCTTCCCAATCAAGCATTTCACCGGAGACAAACACCCCCGGCATTTTGCGCAGCATGAGATGCGGATCGATCTCTGTGAGCGCGATTCCGCCTGCAGAGGAAATGGCGCGGTCGATATTGTACGTTGCCGTACAGGTGACCGGAACGTTTTTGATCAGCGCTGCGAGTTCCCCGGAGGTTTCCGGGAGGGGGCCACACTCCCGTAGGAGCGCCTGTTCGGCTGGCTGCAGCCCGGCGGTTTTTCTAAGAAATGTCGACATGGATTGCTTGCCCCGTGAACGATCGAGCTTTTCTCTCAAGGCCTCATGAGTAAGCTGTGGGCGCAAATCGATCGAAATGGGCGCGGCGCCAGTATCGTTGCGCAGCGTTCTGATCTCAGCGGACAAGGCATAAATCGCTCCACCTTCTAGGCCCTTTGCCGAGAGGATGGCTTCGCCCAAAACCGAGTGGGATCCGCAGGTGATCTTGATCCTTTTTAAGGGATGTCCGGCAAACCGCTGTGTGATGAACGCGCTCCAGGTAACATCAAAGCCGCAATTGGCCGGTTGAAAATCGACCACCTCAACCCCGGCGTCGCGCAAGACGGGAACCCAGGCAGCATCAGACCCAAGTTTCGGCCAGCTCGCCCCACCAAGGGCCAGCAAGACTGCGCGGGCAGGCATTGGTGATGGTGCCTCGTTGTCTCTTGAAATCAACGCATTGCCATCTTGGGAGAACCCGCGAAACGCAGAGCGGGTGAGGAGGCGGACACCGCTGTCGTCCAAACGCCGAAGCCACGCACGCAGAAGCGGGGACGCTTTCATGGACTTAGGAAAGACACGGCCACTCGTCCCAACAAAGGTCTCTTGACCGAGCCCTTCGCACCAATCGATCAGGGCTTTGGGCGGAAAATCGGAGATGAGAGGTTTGATAAAGTTTTCGGCCTCGCGATACCGGCTGACAAACGTTTCCAACGCTTCGCTGTGGGTCAAATTCAGTCCGCCGCGTCCAGCCATGAGAAATTTCCGGGCCGGCGATGGCATTCGGTCCACCACAACGACGTCATACCCCTTGGCAGACAGGTGTTCGGCTGCAAACAGTCCAGCTGGACCAGCTCCGATGATCAATGCATCTATCATGCGGGCCTTATAATCCGAATGTATTTCCAAAAACCATAACCGATTGATAAAGGCTCAAGTTGTAAAAGTTGAATTCGGTGTTCAATCTCAAGAATTTATTATTTGTCTTGTGAAATGCTTTCGGGATTGAACAGGTTCTTTTGTGGGTCGAGGTATTTGTTTAGGCACTAGGAGAGCGCACTTGGTGATGAAACGAGAAGAGATAATTGTCGTCGTGGATCCCGATGTCTCCGTGCAATCGGCCATGACAAAACTATTCTCAGAGCATCACGCGCTTTCTTGTTTTTCAGACGCCGAAGCTGCGATTGAGTTTCTTAAAAAGCATCCTGCAACAGCGGTTGTCTTTTCTTGTTACAATTTCCCTGAATACGATGGCGTTGCGTTCTTAAGTGAATGTGCAGTGGTTGCGCCTCAAGCTGCCCGGATCATGCTCACACGTGAGGGATCGAAGGACGTTATCAAGAAGGCGCTCAATGAGGGCCATGCCTTCATGTATCTTGAGAAGCCCTGCCAAAGAGCGGAAATCATATCCGCTCTTGAGGCCGGCCTCTCTCATCATCGGCAATTGGCAAAAGAGCGGGCTCTGCTCGAGCGGACCTTATCGGGGTCAGTCAAGATGCTGATCGAAATGCTGTCCGTGTTCCACCCGGAAGCGTTTCGACGGACCCCGATCATTCGCCAGCAGGCGGTCCGGCTTGCCAAGGAGATCGGGCTTAAAAAGACATGGGAATTGGAAATGGCCGTGATGCTGTCGCCACTTGGCGAAGCCATGTTGCCCAAGGAGATCCTGTCCCGGTACCGGGCAGCCCGTAACCTCAGCGACGAGGAGCGGTCCATTTTGGCGAAGGCCCCGGAACAAACGCGCGATCTGCTTCAAAACATCCCGCAGCTCGAGCGTGTGGCCGATTACCTATATCTATCAGCTTGTGGCTACGATGGCTCCGGGTTCCCGGAAAACGGCCCGGAGGGCGACAAGATCCCGCTGGTGTCCAGGATCCTGAAGCTGCTCACCGACCTGTGGTACGCATCCCCAGAAGGGGGACCGGATGCAGCAGCTTTTGACGCGTTGATGATCAACTGGCGGCAATATGATCCGCGGCTACTGGAATTGGCCAAAGAGATCCTTTTGAAAGAAAAGCCTGCGGAACAGCAAACTCTCTTTCAGCATTGCTACATCCGTTCACTCCGGCCCGGGGATATCCTTGTCGATGATGTGCGGACTGAAACATCTTTTGAGTTGGTTCTGGCCCGCGGGCATCTGCTCACACCGACGATGATCCGGCGGTTGGAACACTTTAACAAAACCTCCGGTGTGCGGCAGCCGATCCGTGTGAGGCGATCCAAAGCCGCCGAACCGGTCCTCAACGAAACCGCTTGAAGCTATTTTCGGTCGCTCTTTTTCAACAGCTCGGCTTCATAGGCCTTGGCGACACGCAGAAAACGTCCGTGCGCATAGTTCATTGCCAGAATGAAGCCCCACCAGCCGTAATTGCGGTACTTCCGGACAAAATAACCTTTAAAGAAGCTGACCGGAAATTCGGTCAAGAGCCGGTATCTCGGTATTTTCCGGCCTCGGTCCAGCATGTCCTGAACCTGCATATCTGAATAGCGGTTGTATTTGCCGACGCTGAATTCCAGGGACCTGTCGGACCGGTGGGCCATGATACCTTTGAGGTCACCTAAGGTCGCACCTTCCTGCGGTCGGACAGTGTCGTGAACGGTAGAGTCCGAGAAGCGACCCTTGCGGCGGTCATACAGCCGGATTTGGTTGTAGCCGTAGGCCCAAGGCGCCGGTTCCGTTTCATGGGGAAACGTATCCCGGATCATGATCCGCCATGCATCTGCATCCAGGTAACTCTGATCATCGAATTTTGCTCGGATCTCGGCTGCAAGCGCTGGCGTGATTTCCTCATCCGCGTCCAGGTTAAGCAGCCAATCGTTCCGGCACTGGTCTTCGCCGAAGCGTTTTTGCAGGCCATAGCCCGGCCACTCATTAAACACGACCCTTGCACCAAGGGCTTCGGCAACCGGTACCGTCTCATCTTCCGAGCCGCTGTCAATAACGATGACTTCATCGACCCAGTCGACAACGCTTTTGATTGCAGCCGGGATCCGGTCCGCCTCATTTTTCGCGATGATGAATGCGGACAATGGAAGGCGTTGGGTCATTGGATATCCGGGGTCGTTGCGCCTGCTATCCGGAACACATCCGGCGCGCTGTTTTAGCTGTGCAAGTATGGATTTTGAAGAGGTAACAAGGCCTGTTCTTTCAAAACGCTGCATTTGAAAACTGGAGGTGTAAGGGCAACACATTCGTGGCTGCAAAAAAATAGCCCCGCAATGCGGGGCCAAAAATCAGATCAAAAAAGAACCAAAACAGTCATTTGCTCTAAACGAGCCCTTAGGTACTCAACTTCTGTGACAAACAAATGACCCGGCAGATACGGCTTTGGCATCCTACCGGCAAAGTAAATTCAAAAGTTCTGTATCGGGATTTTATATTAAAGTAAACATCTGAAATAAAACATAAAAAGCATTTTGAATGACGTTTAGGTCAATTACTTCTTGCAAAGCAACATCGAAGCTGGGAGTGTAAGGTCAAATTGAAAGGCTCTGTGACCTTGTTAGCGCAGTTCGGAACACGAATTGCGCAGCATGACCGCGCAGAGCTTTCAGGTTTGGAGGAAACGTTATGACTGCTGCAATGGTTGGATGGGCACATCTGCCTTTCGGGAAACACTCTGACGAAACAGTTGAAAGCATGATCGTGAAAGCGGCGACAGACGCCATTCACGATGCAGGCATTTCTCCTGAGGATGTCGACGAGATTGTTCTTGGCCACTTCAATGCCGGGTTTTCGGCGCAGGACTTTACGGCCGCGCTTGTCTTGCAGGCCAATCCCGCGCTCCGGTTCACCCCGGCAACACGGGTCGAGAACGCCTGTGCGACCGGTTCTGCCGCTGTCCATCAGGGCGTCCGCGCGGTGTCGTCCGGTGCCGCGCGATTTGTGCTCATTGTCGGTGTGGAGCAAATGACGACTACGCCGGGGCCGGAAATCGGCAAAAACCTTCTGAAGGCGTCATACTTGAAAGAGGATGGCGACACACCGGCAGGATTTGCGGGAGTTTTTGGCAAGATCGCGGATTCCTACTTTCAGAAATACGGCGATCAGTCCGATGCTTTGGCAAAGATTGCTTCCAAGAACCACAAGAACGGTGTGGGTAATCCTTATGCGCAGATGCGCAAGGATTTGGGCTATGAGTTCTGCCGGGATGAGAGCGAGAAAAACCCGTTTGTGGCAGGCCCGCTAAAGCGGACCGATTGTTCGCTCGTCTCAGATGGCGCTGCAGCCATGGTCCTGACAGATCCGGCAACAGCGCTCGGCATGAAAAAGGCCGTTGCCTTCCGCGGTCTCGCCCATGTGCAGGACTTCCTGCCGATGTCGAAGCGCGACATCCTGAAATTCGAAGGTTGTTCAAAGGCCTGGGGGCAAGCACTCGGAGACGCAAACCTTGCGATTGACGATCTTTCATTTGTCGAGACCCACGACTGCTTCACCATTGCCGAGTTGATCGAATACGAGGCGATGGGCCTGACCAAAGAGGGCGAAGGCTCACGCGCTGTTCTTGAGGGCTGGACCGAAATGGACGGCAAATTGCCGGTCAACCCGTCCGGCGGTCTGAAGGCCAAAGGCCACCCGATTGGCGCTACGGGCGTTTCCATGCATGTTCTGACGGCCATGCAGCTGACCGGGACGGCTGGCGATATCCAAGTGAAAAACGCGGAACTCGGCGGTATCTTCAACATGGGCGGCGCAGCTGTCGCCAACTATGTCTCGATCCTTCAGTCTATGAAATAAGCCAGACATTTTTGTTGGACCGAACAAGCCGGCCAAGCGCCGGCTTGTTTTGTTTCTACTAGGTGCATACCCCGCCATGCTTTAGCCGAAGGCCCCCTTGCGTCGCCCTCGAACGCATGATTTGACCAACACATGAGAAAACCACTAAAAGGCGCGGTTGCCGCGGGTCATACCCTCACAGCGGAAGCTGGCGCAGAGATGCTGCGCGAAGGCGGAAGTGCCGTTGATGCCGCCATAGCCGCTTTGGCCATGGCCTGTGTTTGCGAACCGGTTCTTGCGTCTCCTGGTGGCGGCGGTTTTGCCATGATCCGGGACGGGAACACGGGAAAAACACAGCTCCTCGATTTCTTCACGCAAACGCCGCTTGAAAAGCGCGGTAACGCTGAGGATGGATTTCAGACGATCGAGGCTGATTTCGGACCGACCAAACAGATCTTCCATATTGGTCCGGCCTCCGTGGCCACGCCCGGATTTTTGGATGGGCTGGATGCTCTTTCAAAACGAGGCGCGCGCCTCACGCATAAAGAGCATTTTGCACCGGCTATTGAGGCGGCCTCTTCCGGCTTCAAACTCACCGGATATCAATCGTATCTGTTCACCGTTGTTGCGCCTATCCTTATGGCAACAGAAGCCTCCCGCGCCTTGTTCGCGCCGGTAGGTCAGCTTCAAAGTGTAGGCGAAACCTTCGTCAATCCCGGGCTTGCAGAGACGTTCCGTGTTCTAGGCCGAGCCAGCTGGCGCGACAGCAAAATAGCTGAAGCGCTGCTGGAAGAGCAGGCGGCCAACGGACATCTTTCCGAGGCAGATCTATCGGCTTACAAGGTTGAAGAGCGGGAACCGCTCGCTTTGGACGTGGGCGAAGCACGCGTGTTTTTAAACCCGCTTCCAGCTGCCAGCGGCACTTTGATCCAATATGCATTTCAACATCTTGAAGACTGTACGCCGGTGTCCCTGGCAACTGCGTTGAACGCTGCAGATGAAGCGCGCGTCTCAGCGCGGGGTGATCTCAGCGCACTCTTGAAGCACCCTTTGCGTCAGAACGGAACCACACATATTTCGGCTGTCGATGCAGACGGCAATGCGTGTTCAGTCACGGTTTCCAACGGGACCGGATGTGGCGAGGTCGTCAACGGGTTCGGCTTCATGCTGAACAACATCCTGGGCGAGGAGGATGTGAACCCTGGAGGGGCTGTTGGGTGGCCGGTGAATACCCGCCCGGCCTCCATGATGTGCCCGACTGTTCTGGAGACGCCAGATGGGCGATTGATTGCGCTCGGCTCGGGCGGTTCCAGCCGCATCAGGTCGGCTGTTTTCCAAGCCGTAGCGCGGCTGAGTTTTGGTGGCGCGACGCTGCTGCAAGCTGTTCAAATGCCACGTCTTCATATCGAGAACGGTCACCTGGATGTCGAAGCTGGATTGGAACAGCGTCAACTGGAAGACCTGATAGACGCGTTTTCAGATCACCGCATTTGGGCGGAGCCAAACATGTTCTTCGGCGGCGTGCATGCGGTTCAAAAAACTGGAAACGGAGAGTTTGAAGGCATTGGTGATCGCCGCCGGGAAGGCTCTGTAGTCATAGTGGACTGAGTGGCTGTCCAACCGCCCAAGAGCCGGAAAATTCCGGCGCTCGAGCGCAATCCGTCGCCATTACTGAATGGCCGCCATGGCGCGGCTGAAGCCGGTCAGCGGAACGTCGATCTTCTGGCGCTGGTTGGCTGAAGCGGCAAAGTCGATTTGCAGCTGCGCTCCGGCCTTCATCGCTTCAATCATGGCATCGGTTGCCGGTGCGCTGATATAGCAGCCGCGTTGATCGCATGTGCTGATGGTCATGTCGCCGATTTGTGTGCCATCAACGGTCAGTTTGACCTTCCCAGGAAGATAAAACCCGAGTGGAGCCTGCATCTGGAAGACTGGCGCGGCATTGTTCCCCGGATAGATGATATCCACCTTGAAGAGCAACTGACCGCTTTCCTTCACGCGAAGGCTTTGGCTGGCCTCGCACGTCAACGCTTCTGCGGACCGGGAGGCACCGGCACATCTTGTTTGCCAGAGTTCGCCCTGCTCAGCCTGCTGGGCATTGACTGGGGTTCCCTGAAGAAACATGACGGTGAGGGCCGCGGTAAGCGTAAGCGAAAAGCGCATGATGTGACTCACAGATTGGCGATTGGTTGGTCTTGGGAGAAGAAAACCGGCAAGTGCGGCGGGCTGAAACTGGCAGCCTCACTTGACCCTATAACTCGTTTTTTCGACTCATTTGTTAGCCTGAAACGGGACTCAATTCCTAGCCCCCAGACCGGAAATTCCGACTGTCACAATCGATCGGCATCCATAGAATTAGGAAGGTGGCCGAGCTTTCTGCAGTAACGCCATGCCCGAAGCCCGATCGGCGTATTTGGACAGTCCAATGAATGCGCGCATCGCCGAAGTGGCAAATCAGGAAAATCTTTTCCGCTATCCCCTTCGGCTTTGAAATCCCGTACCCGGCGCTTCTCTTCGCCACCCCTTACATTCAGGTTATCAAATTGGGATTGGAGACCCTTGCTGATGGCAAGCCGCAGATCACAGACAGAAAAAGCATGCAAGAAGCCGGAAGACCGGCTGGATGTCTTCCCGGCTTTCATGAAGGTCGCGGGCAGGCGTGTTGTCGTTGTCGGACATGGCGGCGAAGCTGCGGCCAAGGTGCGCCTTCTGGGCGAAACCAATGCGGAAATCGTCGTTGTCGGTCAAGACATCGATCACGAACTGCAGTCCGCCGTCGATCTGTTCTCCGCGATCCATATCGCCGAAGACTTCAAGCCAAGACATCTGACCAATGCGGCCATGGTCTTCTCCGCAAGGGAAGACTGGGATCTGGACAAGGCGGTCATTGATGCGGCCCGGATCATGGGTGTCCCGGCCAACGCGGTCGACAAGCCCGAGATCTGCGATTTCTACACCGGCGCACTCGTCAACCGCGCACCCATTGCCGTTGCGATCACGTCAACCGGCGTCGGGCCGGTTCTGGCACGACACATCCGCGCGCGGATCGAGGGCATGTTGCCCCGCTCGACCGGCGCGCTTGCAAGGCTTGCCGAGAGTTTCCGTGATGCGGCGTCAAAAGTCATCTCCGACGGCAACCTGCGACGGAATTTTTGGGCCCGGTTTTTCTCCGGCTCAGTCGCAACCAATCTTTATGCGGGTAAGGCAGATGTTGCGCGTGCCGAAGCGCAGCGCCTGTTGAACAGCATGGCCGATGAGCCGGGGTTTGTGTGGTTGGTGGGTGCCGGGCCTGGAGCTGAGGATCTTCTCACGCTTCGGGCTCAGCGCCTTCTTCAGGAGGCTGACGTCATTGTCCATGATGCCTTGGTCCCGGCCGATGTGGTGGCCATGGGGCGCCGGGATGCGGAACGGATTTCCGTCGGCAAGCGCAAGGGCGCTCACTCCGTGCCGCAATCCGAAATCAGTGAACTTCTGGTCAAGCTGGGATCCGAAGGCCTCAAGGTTGTCCGCTTGAAAGCCGGGGATCCGATGATCTTTGGCCGGGCGGCAGAAGAAATGGAGGCGCTCCGCGCCGGCGGGATCGGCTTTGAAATCGTTCCCGGTGTGACAGCAGCCTTTGCCGCCGCAGCCTCGGCGCAGATCCCGCTGACGTTGCGCGGTGTGGCCTCCAACCTGGTCTTTGCCACAGGTCATAATGCGAAGTCGGAGACACTGCCTGATTGGGCAGGTCTGGCGCTAAAGGGCGCAACCGTTGCCGTCTACATGGGTCGGACCGTTGCAGCGTCCGTCGCGGACCGTCTCATTGGCGCGGGCATGACCCCATCCACCCCCGTTGCGGTCATCGAGAATGCCGCGCATCCCGATGAACGTCAGTTTGCCGGTGATCTGTCAGAGCTTGCGGTCCTGTCGAACCGCGCTGAGATCGATGGCCCGGTTTTGATCGTGATTGGCGAGGCCGTCGGCCATGCCGCCCTTGAACAGGCCGAACCGCTGGCGCCGCAGCTCGTGCGCGCTGTTGCTGCGGCTTGAGGAGAGAAGTTTATGAAAGTCATTACAGCCAATCGCCTTTTGGATGGCGATGTCGTCTGGCTCGGTGAAAATGATGTTTGGGTCGAGCGTGTCACGCTGGCTCGAACCTTTGACGGCAAGGATGCTGTTGCCGAAGGCCTTTCCATTGGCGCAGCGGCAGAAAAAGACCAGAAGGTCGTCGGCGTCTACGAGATGGATGTGACCATTGAAGACGGCGTCATTGTCCCCGTGCGCTTGCGCGAACGTATCCGGGCGAAAGGTCCGACCACCCATCCCCAATTCGGAAAACAGGCTCAGGCCGTTTCCGCCTGACATGAGCACACGCGGCGGGCAGCGCCAGATCGAGCAGCGCCCGGCAGGAGAGACAGATGTACCGTTACGATGAATTTGACGCGAGTTTCGTCAACCAGCGCACAGAACAGTTCAAGGACCAGGTCCGCCGCCGCATGGTCGGTGAATTGTCCGAGGACGAGTTCAAGCCGCTGCGCCTGATGAACGGCCTTTACCTGCAGCTTCATGCCTACATGCTGCGTGTTGCCATTCCCTATGGCACGCTGAACGGTCGGCAGATGCGCAAGCTGGCGCATATTGCTCGGACCTATGACAAGGGCTATGGCCACTTCACGACGCGGCAAAACATCCAGTTCAACTGGCCGAAGCTCGAGGACACTCCGAAGATCCTCGAAGAGCTGGCGGAAGTGGAGATGCACGCCATCCAAACCTCCGGGAACTGCATCCGCAACGTGACCGCTGACCATTTTGCCGGCGCTGCAGCCGACGAAATCGCGGATCCACGTCCCTATGCGGAGATCTTGCGTCAGTGGTCCTCGCTCCATCCGGAGTTTTCGTTCCTGCCACGCAAGTTCAAGATCGCGATTACCGGCGCACCGAATGACCGCGCGGCCGTTCAGGTGCATGACATCGGTCTGCAGTTGACCCGCAACGAGGCCGGTGAGATCGGTTTTGAGGTCTTTGTTGGCGGCGGCCTCGGCCGCACACCGATGATCGGCCGCAAGGTCCGCGACTTCCTTCCCGAAGAAGACCTGCTTGCCTATTCCGAGGCAATCCTGCGCGTATACAACCGCTACGGCCGCCGGGACAACAAGTACAAGGCGCGGATTAAGATCCTTGTGCATGAAACCGGCTTGGAAGACCTGAAAGCGGATATCGAAGGTGAATTTGAGAAGATCCGCTACGGTGTTCTTCGTCTGCCGGACGAAGAAGTGCGTCGGATCGAAGCTTACTTTGCGCCTCCTCCGCTCGAGGTCGGGTCAGACATCTCGTCCAAGGTCGAAGTGCGCCGTGAGACGGACGCTGCTTTTGCACAGTTCCTTGCCCACAATCTCAATCCGCACCGCGTGCCGGGCTACACATCCGTGACCCTGTCTATGAAGCCGATCGGCGGTATCCCGGGCGATGCATCCGATGCGCAGATGGATGTGATTGCGGATCTTGCCGAACGGTATGGACAGGATGAAATCCGGATTTCCCATGAGCAGAACGTGATCCTGCCGCATGTGAAACTGGATGACCTGCCGGCTCTGTTCGACCAGTTGGTCGCAGCGGACATTGCCGAGGGCAACGCCGGGCTGATCACCGACATCATTGCCTGCCCGGGCATGGATTACTGCGCGCTTGCAACGGCGCGCTCAATCCCTGTGGCTCAACGGATTTCCGAACGCTTCGGCACAGCTGAGCGTCAGGCCGAAATCGGTGAGCTGAAGATCAAGATTTCAGGCTGCATCAACGCCTGTGGGCACCACCATGTTGGTCACATCGGCATTCTCGGTCTGGAGAAAAAGGGCGAGGAGTTCTACCAGGTGACGCTGGGTGGCTCGGCCAACGAGAACGCATCGATCGGCGAAATCGTCGGGCGCGGGTTCTCCTCTGAAGAAGTCGTCGACGCGATTGAGACACTGGTCGACACCTATCTTGAACTTCGGTCCGGTAAGCACGAAACCTTCCTAGATGCGTACCGCCGGGTCGGGGAGGCGCCATTCAAGGAGGCCCTTTATGGCGCTGCATGAGACCTTCAGCCTCGGTGTTGATCCGGAACTCGGGCTTCAGGCGGAAATTGCCGCGCTGAACGCCCAGTTCGAGGATGCCGTTGCGCAGGACATCCTTCAGGCGTCCATACGGCACCAATTCGCCGGGGAAATCGCCATGGTATCCAGCTTTGGGGCAGATTCTGCGGTGCTCTTGCACATGGTTTCGCAGGTGGATCCATCCACGCCGGTATTGTTCGTCGATACGGTGAAGCTGTTTCCGGCAACAATCCTTTACCGGGATGAGTTGGTTGCCAAGCTTGGCCTCACCGATGTGCGCACGTTCAAGCCATCCAAGGATGACCTTGCCGAAAAAGACCCAGCCGGCATGCTCTGGATGAGCGATACGGATGCGTGTTGTCACATTCGCAAGGTCGTGCCGCTCGAGCGCGCATTGCATGGTTTTGAAGCCTGGATTTCGGGCCGTAAACGCCATCAGAGCTCGACACGGTCTGAGTTGGATTTTTTCGAAATCGACGCCGGGCGAGTCAAGATCAATCCGCTCGCCGACTGGTCAGCGGCTGACGTCCTGGACTATGCGAAGAGCCACGACCTGCCGCCGCACCCGCTGGTCGCCGAAGGCTATCCGTCAATCGGTTGCTTGCCCTGCACAAGCAAGGTGGCGCCGGGCGAAGATCCGCGCGCGGGGCGTTGGCGCGGACAAGACAAGACTGAGTGCGGCATTCATTGGCCGACCCATGGCAAGGAAATTGACGGCAGCGGCATTTGAGCTGCATCGCTGAGAGAGTTTGAGGACGCTTAGAAATGGCAACGATCTACAAAGACGGTGAGTTCGTCGAGGAAACCTGGGTCAGGGCAGACAGTGAAACCGGTCCGGTTGCAGACGGGGATCTGCTGGTCCCGGTGTCGCTGTTCCTTGAAGCGCCGGGAGCGTACCTAAGCCGCGCCGGGAAAACGGCGTTGCTGGTCGAGGCCGGGGAAAAAGTCGGACTTGCTGCGGAACATTTGCGCAAATTTGCGTATGTCGCTGTGGCTTTTCCGAGCTTCGCCGATGGCCGTGGATTCTCCACGGCCCGCGACCTGCGGGAGCACCTGAATTATCAGGGCGATATCCGCGCGGTTGGCAATTACATCCTGGACCAGGTGCCGCTCGCCCGCCGTTGCGGTGTCTCCAGCTTCGAGATCTCCAAGCCGGAAGTGCTGAGAGCTCTGAAAGCCGGGGAGTGGCCAGAAGTCACCAAGTACCTGCAGCCGGCTTTCGGCTCGATCGAAGAAATCCCGGAAGGCACCCGGCCTTGGGCCCGCCGCTCGCACCGGGATGTAGCCATCGCGGCAGAATAGCTGCGCAAACAATGAGCACTGATAAAAAAGACCGGGGCCAGCGCTGCTGCCCCGGTCTTTTTGTTTATTCAAAGCTCGCCTTAAAGGCCGCGCCAATCTCCGCTAGGGCCTTGTTCCGGGCTTGGAACTCTGCCTCATTTTCGGTGACATAAACGGCAAGAGCGACGGGTGTGTGGTTGGGCGGCCAGATGATCGCAATGTTGCCGCGGGAACCATAAGCTCCGGCACCTGTCTTGTCTCCGATGCGCCAGTCATGCGGCAGGCCTGCACGAAGCGTTGCATCACCGACCTTGTTCGCCTCTAACCATTGTATCAGTTGTTTGCGGGACGATACGCTCAACTCATCCGAAAACAGGACCTTGTAAAGAGACTGAGCTGCGGCCAACGGTGTGGTGGTATCGCGTGGATCGCCTGGAGTTCCTTCGTTCAAGCTTGGCTCATAGCGGTCCAGGCGGGTGACGTCATCGCCGATGGAGCGCATGTAGGTCGTCACCCTGATTGGACCGCCAAGTTCCTCCAGAATGATATTCGCAGATGTGTTGTCGCTGATCGTGATGGTCGCCTCGCAGTGATCGGCGAGAGTCATATCCGCTGTGTTGATATGTTTTTCTGTAACCGGCGAATAAGAGACGATCATATCGCTGGTGATTATGCTGCGCTGATCGAGACTGCTCTGCTTCTTGTCGACCCGGTCCAGCAGTGCCGCGCAGGCAAAGGCCTTCATGGTGCTGTTCATCGGGAACCGATCGTCGCCATTATAGTTCCAGTTCAGCCCGCTGGCCGGATCGAAGACGGCAACGCCAATGCGTGTGTTCAAACGGCTTTCGATCGCCTTGGCGGCTTTGGAAAGTGGCGCCGGATCGAACTCTGGTCCACCGGAATACGCTGATCCTTGAAGAGCCAGAAACAAAGCGGCTGCGCCCAACGTGAGCGCTTTGGGAAACGTCATGAGAAGTGTCCATTCGTTTTCAATGATGGGCGCTCCAGCCGCGGTTCTGAAGCAATGCCGATCGGTGAAGAGGAATATGATTGCAGCTCAAGGGATCGACAAATGATGGTTTCTCTGGTTAGGCATGAGAATAACTTAGCCTTGGATAGGCCTTCATGAATATTTCGCAATTGCCGTTGAACGCTCTTCGGGCGTTTGAAGCGTCTGCGCGCCTTGGAAGTTTCACAAAGGCGGGCATGGAACTGCGGGTATCCCAGACCGCCGTCAGCCATCAGGTAAAGTCGCTTGAGACAATTCTGGGTGTGTCGCTGTTTGACAGATTGCCACGTGGCGTCGTGCTGACAGATGAAGGCCAGACACTTCTACCAGTCCTAAGCGATGCCTTTGGCCGAATGAGTGCAACGCTTAGCCGCTTCGAACATGGCAATTTTCAAGAGGTGCTCACGATCGGTGCCGTTTCTACTTTCGCTTATGGCTGGCTGATTGATCGGCTCACTAGTTTTTCGCAGGCTTATCCCGATGTCGATGTGCGGCTGAAGACCAACAACAACCGGGCCGATTTTCTTGAAGATGGCCTCGACTACTTTATCCGGTTTGGAGATGGGGCCTGGCACAGCACCAATGCGGTTCAGTTGATCAATTCGCCTTTGTCTCCGGTTTGCGCACCTTCAATGGCGGAAGCCCTGAAGTCACCCGCTGACCTAAAGGCTGTTCCGCTCTTGCGGTCGTATAGGTTGGATGAATGGAGCCGGTGGTTTGAGGCGGTAAATGTGGAACCACCGAGCATTAGAGGTTGGATGTTTGATTCATCGGTGACAATGGCTGCCGCAGCCGCCAAAGGCGCAGGTGTTGCGCTCGTACCTGTGACGATGTTTCGGGAGGAGTTGGAGACGGGCCGGCTGAAACAGCCATTCCCGCAAACCGTATCGCTCGGTCGGTACTGGTTGACCTGGTTGAAATCCCGCAATGAAACACTGGCGATGCGCCAGTTCAGGGATTGGATCGAAGGGCAGGCTTCAGCTTCCTAAAGCCTGCCCGATGGTGTCAGCCCATCCACCCATCGCGCTTTAAGATGCGATAGGTATCGTTCAGTGTTTTTTCCGCAGTCGCGACTAGATGATCTGCCTCTTCGTGGGACAGCACCAAAGGCGGTGAGATGATCATGCTGTCACGAACGGCGCGCATCACCATCCCATGTTCAAACGAAACATCGCGGCACAGCGTGCCGGGCACGCCGACATCTGAGAATTTCTTGGTCGGGTTCTTTTTGTCCGGGACCAATTCCAGAGCGCCAACCAAACCCGTCATGCGGGCTTCACCAACGAGGTCATGCTCGCCGAGTTTCAGCCAACGTTCCTTGAGATACGGACCAATATCGGTCTTGACCCGGTCCACCAGTCTTTCGCGTTCAATGATCTCCAAGTTTGCGAGCGCGGCAGCGGCACAGACCGGATGTCCGGAATAGGTATAGCCGTGGTTGAAGTCATCACCGGCCAGCATCAAGCCTTCGACGACGCGGTCAGAAACCAGAACACCACCCATCGGCAAATAGCCGGAGGTGAGCCCTTTGGCGATCGGCATCAGATCTGGCTTCATGCCGTAATAGGTTGAGCCGAACCATTCTCCCAAACGGCCAAAGCCGCAAATGACCTCATCCGACACAAACAGGATGGCGCGTTCCTCAAGGATGCGTTTGACCTCAGGCCAGTAGGTTTCCGGCGGGATGATAACGCCACCCGCACCCTGGATGGGTTCTGCAATGAAGGCCGCGACCTTGTCCTCGCCAATCTGGTCGATGGCTTCCTCTAGTTTTCGGGCCACATGAACACCGAAGTCTTCCGGGCTCATGTCCTGACCTTCACCGAACCAGTAGGGCTGGTCGATATGGCGGACACCAGAAACAGGCAGATCCCCTTGTGCGTGCATGGCTTTCATGCCGCCAAGGCTGGTGCCGGCGAGGGTCGAACCGTGATAGCCGTTCCAGCGGCCGATGATCACCTTCTTGTCCGGCTTGCCCATCTTGTCCCAATAGGTGCGCACCATGCGGAACACAGTGTCGTTCGCTTCCGAGCCGGACGAGCAGTAGAAAACGGTGTTAATATGATCGGGCGCGAGCTTGGCGAGCTTTTCCGACAAAGCGATTGCGGGTGGGTGGGTCGTCTTGAAGAACGTGTTGTAATAAGCCAACTCGTTCATTTGTTTGGTGACGGCCTCGGTGATTTCCGAGCGGCCGTGTCCGACCTGTACGCACCAAAGCCCGGCCATTCCATCGAGGATCTTGTTGCCGTTGGAATCCGTCAACCAGACACCATCTGCGCTGGTAATCACCCGGCTGCCTTCGGCGTTCAGAGACTTCATGTCCGAAAACGGGTGCCAATGGTGTGCGGCGTCCAGTTCCTGAAGCGCCTTGGTCGGATAGATGTTGGAATGGGCAGTCATAAAAGGATGCTCCGGAAGAAGGCCAATCACACGTTCAGCAGAAGGTATTCCCGCTCCCACGGGCTGATTACCGACATGAAGGTTTCGAATTCTTCGTATTTGATGGCGCGGTAAGTCGCGACGAACTTCTCTCCAAAGACCTCGATCATGTCTTCAGAGTTTTCGAACAACGTAAGAGCTTCCGGCAATCCGCGCGGCAGAGATTTTGTGAGCTCGGTGCAATCATCCATGCGGGGCGCATCCGGTTTCAGGCCCTTGACGATCCCGAGATAGCCGCAAGCTAGAGATGCCGCGATTGCAAGGTAGGGGTTTGCGTCAGAGCCGGGGATACGATTTTCCAGGCGCCGCGCATCCGGACTTGAATACGGCACGCGCAGCCCGACTGTCCGATTGTCATAGCCCCAGTACACGTTGACCGGCGAGGTCGAGGTCTTTGAGAACCGGCGGTAGGAATTCACGAAGGGCGCCATTATTGGGGTGACCTGCGGCAGATATACCTGATGCCCGGCAATGAAGGACAGGAATGCCTCCGTTTCCATGCCGTTCTCGCCGGCAAAGATGTTCTGACCGGTTTCCTTGTCGATCACCGATTGGTGGATGTGCATCGCCGACCCGGGCTGGTTCGACATCGGTTTCGACATGAAGGTCGCATACATCTCATGCCGCAGCGCGGCTTCCCGGATCGTGCGCTTGAACAGGAATACCTGATCTGCAAGCTCCAGCGGATCGCCGTGGCGCAGGTTGATCTCCATCTGCGCAGCGCCTTCCTCATGGATCATTGTGTCGATTTCCAGTCCCTGCTTTTCAGAAAGGTCATAGATGTCGTCGATCAAGTCGTCGAATTCGTTGAGGGCCGAAATCGAATAGGACTGACGGCCAACCTCAGGACGGCCGGAGCGACCTGTCGGCGGTTCCAGCGGATAGTCGGGATCGGTGTTGGGACGGACCAAATAGAACTCGATTTCCGGCGCGACGACCGGTTTCCAGCCCTTGTCATCATAGAGTTTAAGAATATGCCGCAAAACGTTGCGCGGGGCGGTTTCAACAGGGGCCCCTTCGCGGGTGTAGGCATCATGAATGAGCTGCGCCGTTGGGTCGCTTTCCCAGGGCACTGTCGTCAGTGTGCTGTAGTCCGCCCGGAAATAGAGGTCGCCGTCAGTCGGATTGTGTTGGAAGCGCTCGTCGTCCTCCGGATAGTCGCCGGAAATCGTCTGCGCGAAAATCGAGGCAGGCATGGTCATGACAGGGCCGGAAAAGAATTTTTCCGTCGGCATCATCTTACCCCGGGCAACGCCCGCCAGATCCGGAACGATACACTCGATATCCTGAATGTTCCGATGATTAAGCCAATCTCGCGCGGCATCAACGTCTGAAACGCCGCGGAGACTTTCTTCCTTGTGCGGGGTCGAATGGGCAGGTGGGGTTTCAGTCACGCGAGGCTCCAGAGATTTTTGTCCGTGATCGGCGGAATCGAACAGCCGTGAAAATCACGAAATAGCCGCTGTTCAATGGCTATCCGAATGTCGTCAGAACTATTTTGTGATCACAAAATGACACAAGGTCGGGGCGGGATCAACCGGGCTCTTCGCCTTGAAGAATTTCCCGGCCGAGGAGGCCCATGCCATCGGCGATATCTGCCGTGATCGCTTCACGCAGTTTATTGGCATCTTGCACTTCGATCGCACGAATGGCGGCCTTGTGCTGGTCGATCAAGTTCACTGTGCCAACCCGCCCGTAGACGGTGCGCATGAAGGGGGCGAACTGTAGCCAGAGACTGTCGATCAGCGGCAACAAAACACGGGAGCCGGATGCTCGATAGATATGGAAGTGAAAGGCGTGGTTCAGCCGCATATAGGCTTCCGCATCGCCAGAGCTCAGCCGCACGTCAATGTCGTCATCAATGCGCCTCAGTTCTGCAATGTCGCCGGAACTAAGGTGAGGCATGGCGCGTACGGACAGTTCCGGTTCGAGCAGGAGACGGGCCATCAACACCTCGTCAAATCGCTCCGGTGTCATGTCGGGAACCTGGATGCGCCCATTGGGTTTGACTTCAAGAGCGTTTTCAGCAGCCAGCCGTTGAAGCACCTCGCGCACCGGCATCGGGCTGACCCCGAGCTCTGCTGCAAGACCCCGCAGCGTTACCGCCTTTCCGGGAATAAACCGTCCGGTCAGCAGGCCAGATCGCACAGCGATATCCACTTGATCGCGGGTTGCGCTGCGCGTTGAAGCGGTCGTTTGGGTCTTATCAGGACCCGCATTGAGTGCGGAGCGCCGGACCGGCAATAGTGATATCCTTCTACGTCGGATTTGCGAATTCATCGCGATTGTCTTGACAGTCTATCTAGAAAGTGATCACATTTTTTTCGATACCGCAATCATAAGCTGGTGGTCCAAAGAACCAACAAGGCCAGCAGAAACACAGGACGTAAATGAACGAGCTTCCTCACCAGATTCTGGAACATCCGGCGGAGCCCGGTTGGAAGTCGGCTTTCGAAGCCTTTTTGGAAGAACATCCAGACTTGGATACACTCGAAGTAGTTCTGCCGGATACGAACGGGGTTCTACGCGGAAAATGGCTGCCCGGAAAAGCGCTGGCGAAAGTCTTCGAAGGCGGTGTCGCGTTTCCTTATTCCCTGTTCGGGCTGGACGTGTGGGGCCGGGAAGTTGAAGCGACCGGTATGCACCTGGAAACTGGCGACAAGGATGGTGTGTGCTGGCCAATTCCGGAATCTTTAAAGCTCGTCCCGTGGGCGGATCGAAAGACCGCTCAGGTGCTGTTGTCGATGTACGATCGCGATGGTGAACCTTTCCTCGCTGATCCGCGGCATGTTCTTGAAAACACCGTGGCGCAGATGAAGGAAGAGTTCGGCGTTACAGCCACATGCGCCTTTGAGCTGGAGTTTTACCTTTTCGAGGAGAGTGACGGCGACTGGACCGAGCAGCCCAAGCCTTTGTTCTCGACCCATCTCGGGCCAGCACGGCAAAACATGTATGCACTTTCAGATCTGGAAGCGTTGTTGCCAGTGGTCGATGACTTGCGTAAGGCCTGCGAGGCGCAGGGCATTCCTGCAGACGCAGCCGTTTCGGAAGCCGCGCCCGGACAGTTTGAACTGAACTTGCATCACCGGAACAATCCGCTTTTGGCCGCCGATGATGTCGTGCTTCTTCGCCGCCTTGTTGCCGGCGTTGCGCGAAAACACGAACTGAAAGCGTCCTTCATGGCCAAGCCGTTTGTGGAATGGCCCGGCAATGGCATGCATGTTCATGTCTCGATGGAAGATGATAACGGCAACTTGTTTGCAGATCCGGAACATGGCCGCGAGAGGCTTGGATATGCGATCAATGGCTTGTTGAAGACGATGCCGGAAGCTCTGTTGCTCTTCATCTCAACATTCAACGGGTTCCGGCGCATGCAACCGGGATCCTACGCTCCGGCATCAATCTGCTGGGGGTTTGACAACCGTTCTGTGGCTCTACGGGTTCCCGCTTCTTCTCCAGAGGCCGCACGCGTGGAGCACCGGATTGCAGGCGCGGATGCCAATCCATATCTGGTTCTCACCGGGATCCTTGCAGGCATGATGGAGGGGCTGCGTCTGAAGAAAGATCCACCAGCGGCAGTAACGGGCAATGCGTATGAAAAGCGCAAAAAACGCCTGACGCCTTGGATGGACGAAGCCATTGATGCGTTTGAGGCTTCCAAATTGATGAAGAAGGCGGTCGGTCCTGAAATGCACAAAGTGCTGACGGAAATCAAACGGGAAGAATTGAACGAGTTCGGCCGTGAAATTTCCTCACTCGAACGACAGACATATCTGTAAGCAAACCGGAAAACGAACATAAGCTAAGCAGGCTTGCCCAAAATCGACTCTGGACAAAAATACCGTGCGTGGCAAAGTTCGCGTCAAACCAAAGGGAACCGCAAACGGTTACCGCCGTTTGCAAAAAGATGACGGTCAACGTCCTCCGAAACAAAACAGGGGAACATGAATATGAAACTCAAGACAATGCTTCTCGCCGTAACTTCACTCAGTGTGCTGGGTGGGGCAGCGCTGGCTCAGGACCGCACGGTCAATGTCTACAACTGGTCCGACTATATCGATGAGTCGATTCTGGAAGACTTCACCAAGGAAACCGGCATCAACGTTGTCTATGACGTGTTTGACTCCAACGAAGTGCTTGAGACCAAGCTTCTGGCTGGAGGTACCGGGTATGATGTTGTGGTCCCGACCGGCACGTTCCTGTCGCGCCAAATCCAGGCAGGTGTCTTCGACAAACTCGACAAATCCAAGCTGAGCAATATCGGAAATATGTGGTCTGATATCGAAGCGCGGGTTGCCAAATACGACCCGGACAACGCCTATTCCATCAACTACATGTGGGGCACAACCGGCCTTGGGTACAATGTCGAGAAGGTAAAGGCTGCACTTGGCGAAGACGCACCGGTTGACAGCTGGGACCTGTTGTTCAAGCCGGAAAATGCCGCAAAACTCCAAGAATGCGGTATCCATGTTCTTGATGCGCCGACCGAATTGTTCCCAGCTGCACTGAACTATCTTGGACTGGACCCGGACAGCAAGGACACCGGCGAAATTGAAAAAGCGACTGAGCTTTTGAAATCGGTCCGGCCCTACGTCCAAAAGTTCCATTCCTCGGAGTACATCAACGCGCTTGCAAATGGTGACATCTGCCTGGCCGTCGGTTGGTCTGGCGACGTTCTGCAGGCCCGTGACCGTGCAGCAGAGGCCGACAATGGCGTAACCGTGGAATACGCCATTCCGAAAGAAGGTGCACTGATGTGGTTCGACCAGATGGCGATCCCGGCAGACGCAAAAAACAAAGAGGAAGCGCATGAATTCCTGAACTACATCATGCGCCCGGATGTGATGGCGAAGGCCTCGAACTACGTCTACTACGCAAACGGCAACAAGGCCTCTCAAGAAATGCTGAATGACGATGTCATCGGCGACCCGGCGATTTATCCGCCGGCAGAGGCTGTCGAAAACCTCTACACCGTGACGTCCTACCCGCCGAAGGTAAACCGCGTTGTGACACGGTCCTGGACCTCTGTGAAAAGCGGACAGTAACCCAAGACAACCACCGGACGGCGTTTGCTGTCCGGTGGACTTTTTGTGTCTTAGTTCTTCGTGGGGTGGGGGCTAACTTGGCTAAAAAGACGATCGGACCAGTGCGCCGCGAATTTGTTCCCTGGGAAGATCCAGAGCAAAAGCCGTTTATCGAATTTCGCAATGTTACCAAGAAGTTTGGTGACTTTATCGCGGTCAACAATCTCTCACTCAAGATCTACAAGCGGGAGTTTTTTGCGCTCCTTGGCGGGTCCGGCTGCGGCAAAACCACGTTGATGCGCATGCTCGCCGGGTTCGAGACGCCCACCTCCGGTGAGATCTTTCTCGATGGCCAGGATTTGTCTGGCATTCCGCCTTTCCGGCGGCCATCCAATATGATGTTCCAGTCCTATGCGCTTTTCCCGCATATGAGCGTTGAGAAAAATATTGCATTCGGCCTGGAGCAGGACAATCTGCCGAAATCGGAAATTGATGATCGGGTCGCCGAAATGCTGCGGCTGACCAAACTTGAGCAATTCGCCAAACGCAAGCCGCACCAGTTGTCCGGCGGTCAGCGGCAGCGTGTTGCGCTGGCTCGGTCTCTCGCAAAACGCCCTAAGGTCTTGCTGCTCGATGAACCACTGGGCGCGCTGGATCGCAAGCTGCGCGAAGAAACGCAGTTTGAGCTCATGGCGCTGCAGGAAGATTTGAAAATGACCTTCCTGATCGTGACGCACGATCAGGAAGAAGCAATGACAGTCGCCGACCGGATCGCTGTCATGGATCGCGGTGAACTTGTTCAGGTGGCAACACCCTCAGAGATTTATGAAGCGCCGAACTCCAAGTTTGTTGCCGACTTTATCGGCGATGTGAACTTGATCGAGGCGAAGGTTCTGGAGAAGGCCGATAACGGCACGCGTATGCAGGCGGTTGTTGGCGACTTTGCCATTGATACGGAGCAGACAACGGCTGCTTCTGTCGGAGATACAGTCTGGTACGCCATTCGACCGGAAAAGGTTCGGATTGCGCAGGGGCAGCCAGAAGGTTCGGTGACCAATCAGATTGGTGGCATCGTTTGGGACATCGCCTATCTTGGCGACGTTTCCATCTTCCATACGAAGGTTGGTGAAGACGGTCACGACATTTTACGTGCCACCAAGGCCAACATCTCGCGCATGGTCGAAAACCCGATCACATGGGATGAAAATGTTGTCCTGACATTTGACCGGGACGCCGGTGTAATCCTGACTGGATGAGGAGGGCGGCATGAGCAAAGCGGCATCTAAATCCAAACGGGGTCTCGGCGGCTGGGGGATAATCGCAGTTCCTTATCTCTGGCTGCTGATTTTCTTCCTCGCGCCGTTCCTGATCGTCTTCAAGATTTCCCTGTCACAGGTCGCGGTTGCGATACCGCCTTATTTTCCAACGTTCGATTTGGCCGAAGGCTGGCAGGCTTTTTGGGAAGGACTTGGCGAGCTCTCCCTGGAGAACTACGTCTGGCTGACGGAAGACGCCCTCTACTGGAAGTCCTACGTCTCCTCGGTCTACATTGCCGCGGTTTCCACACTCATAACCCTCCTGATCGGTTACCCGATCGCTTACGGTATGGCGCGGAGCCCGGAAGCCTGGCGGCCTACTCTGTTAATGCTTGTGATCCTGCCTTTTTGGACCAGCTTTCTCATTCGCGTCTACGCCTGGATCGGCATTCTCAAAAACGAGGGTCTTCTCAATCAGTTTCTGATGATGTTGGGCCTGATTGACGAACCGCTGGTGATCCTGAACACCAATGCCGCGGTCTATATCGGCATCGTATACTCCTACCTGCCGTTCCTCGTGCTGCCGCTTTACGCCAGCCTTGAAAAGCTGGATGGCAGTTTGCTCGAAGCCGCAGAAGACCTTGGCTGCCCGCCATGGAAAGCCTTCTGGAAGATCACCGTTCCCTTGTCGCTTCCAGGTGTTATCGCGGGCTGTTTTCTTGTCTTCATTCCAGCTGTTGGTGAGTTCGTGATCCCGGACCTTCTCGGCGGATCGGAAACCCTGATGATCGGCAAGACGCTGTGGGTGGAGTTCTTTAACAACCGCGATTGGCCGGTATCTTCTGCGGTCGCAGTGATCCTCTTGCTGATCCTTGTGATCCCGATCGTTCTTTTCCAGAACCAGCAACAGAAAATGGCGGAGAAGAACCAATGACTCGCGGCCCTTCCTGGTTCAATGTGACGTCGATCGTCCTCGGCTTTTCGTTCCTATACCTGCCAATTGTGCTTCTGGTCATCTATTCGTTTAACGAAAGTCGGCTCGTGACGGTGTGGGGCGGGTTTTCCACCAAGTGGTATGCGGAACTCCTTCAGAACGACCAGTTGCTGGATGCGGCGTGGGTGACGCTTCGTGTTGCCTTTGTTTCGGCATCTGTCGCGACGGTGCTCGGCACAATGGCCGCATTGGTCTTGGTGCGTTCAGGGCGGTTTATGGGGCGCTCAATGTTTTCGGGCATGATCTTCGCCCCGATTGTTATGCCGGAGGTGATCCTCGGGTTGTCGCTGCTGCTTCTGTTTGTGGCGATGGATCAGGCGCGCGGGTTTTGGACAGTGATCATAGCGCACACCACGTTTGCCATGTGCTACGTGGCTGTGGTCGTGCAATCGCGGTTGGTCGGGTTCGACAAATCCGTCGAAGAGGCGGCCGAAGATCTTGGGTGCCCGCCTGTTAAAACGTTCTTCTTGATCACGCTACCGATCATCCTTCCAGGTGTTATCGCAGGCTGGATGCTGGCATTCACCCTGTCCCTGGATGATCTCGTCATTGCAAGCTTCACAACGGGGCCGGGTGCAACCACCTTGCCGATGAAAATCTATTCCCAGGTCCGCCTTGGCGTAACCCCGGAAATCAATGCGGTCTGTACGATCCTGGTCGTGCTTGTGTCGATCGGTGTGATTGCAGCGTCCATTGCCACCAAGCGGCAGCAGGTGCAGCGGGAACGGGATGAACGGGCAGCCTTCGGCGCGGACGGTTGAGGTTTATGCGCGCGGCGGGCGGAACAGGTAAATCACCAGCCAAACCGGCACCACGATGAACGCGCCGAGGATCATGTTCGGGATCGCCCAGTCCCGGAACTCAAGCATGTAGATCCACAATTGGATTGGGCTGAGACCGACGGAGCCGAGCACATCTTCTGCCGTGATGTTGATGAACGACAATCCGGCGCCGACCAGCAGCGAAATCACCGCAATCTTAAAAAGGGTCGACAGGAATTGATACAAGGTGGCAGCGTCTCTCGTTGATAATCTTGGTTTGACCGTTAAGGAATTACATACCATATCCGGTCCGGCACAAAACCATATCCATGGATCAAGATGCTGTTCGCATACGACAATCCGCAAAAAGGGTAAACCTTGCGATCTGAATGAAGGTTCATGTTTTTCGCTGCGATGCATCATTGCCCCTTGACCGAAGGAAAACTTGCAGCGAATGTGCCGCCGATGTGCCTTACGACACCAAACGGGAGTGAAAAATGAACAAAGTCTACCCGGACGCAAAGGCTGCCCTGGAGGGCCTGACCTTTGACGGAATGACTGTGATGGCCGGTGGCTTCGGCCTTTGCGGGATACCGGAGAACCTTATTGTGGCTCTGCGGGAATCCGGCGCCCAAAACATCACCGCGATCTCCAACAATGCCGGCGTGGATGATTTTGGTCTGGGCTTGCTGCTGCAAACCCGCCAGATCAAGAAAATGGTGTCGTCCTATGTGGGCGAGAACGCAACCTTCGAAAAGCAATACCTCAACGGCGAGCTGGAGCTCGAGTTCAACCCGCAAGGTACACTTGCCGAGCGGATCCGCGCTGGCGGTGCAGGCATCCCGGGTTTCTACACCAAGACCGGTGTGGGCACGCTGATTGCCGACGGCAAGGAGCACAAGGACTTCAACGGCGAGACCTACATCATGGAGACCGGCCTTGTGTCCGATGTTTCCCTGGTTAAAGCTTGGAAGGCCGACAAGGAAGGCAACCTGATCTACCGGAAGACTGCGCGGAACTTCAATCCGATGATGGCGACTGCCGGCAAAACCACTGTCGTGGAAGTGGAAGAGCTGGTTGAGGTCGGTGAACTCGACGCGGACAACATCCACACCGCCGGTATCTTTGTCGACCGCATCATTGTCGGCAGCCATGAGAAGCGCATCGAAAAGCGCACCACCCGCGAAGCCTGATCGAGTTGAGGAGATAAAAACATGGCCTGGACACGTGACGATATGGCCGCGCGCGCGGCAAAAGAACTTCACGACGGCTTTTACGTCAATCTCGGTATCGGCATTCCGACACTGGTTTCCAACTACATTCCGGATGGCATGCATGTCACCCTACAGTCGGAAAACGGCATGCTCGGCATGGGCCCGTTCCCGACCGATGATGAGGTTGATGCCGACCTGATCAACGCCGGAAAGCAGACAATCACCGAACTGCCGCAGACAAGCTATTTCTCCTCTGCCGACAGCTTCGGCATGATCCGCGGCGGTCACATTGATCTGTCGATCCTCGGCGCGATGGAAGTCTCCCAGAACGGCGATCTCGCCAACTGGATGATCCCGGGCAAGATGGTCAAGGGCATGGGCGGTGCAATGGATCTGGTCGCCGGCGTAAAGCGTGTCGTCGTCATCATGGACCACACTTCCAAGGCTGGCGATCCGAAGCTTTTGAAAGAGTGCACCTTGCCGCTGACCGGCGTGCGCTGCGTTGACCGGGTGATCACCGGCCTTGGCGTCTTCGACATCACACCGCATGGTCTGACGGTTGTGGAACTGGCTCCGGATGTTTCCCTGGATGAAGTCAAATCCAAGACCGAAGCGAACGTTGTCTGAGTATCTGAAACTGATGGTTTCCACTCTGCCGTCCCGGCCTCCGAGCCGGGACCTCGGGCATTGACGAGGCCCCGGTTCAAGTCCGGGGCGGCAGATGTGAAAGTCAAAGATCTGGAAAACGCCCGCAGTTTGCGGGCGTTTTTGTTTGCTCACTCCGCCGCTGCGGCGGCGTTGCGCTCGGCGATGGGGCGGATCGCCGGGAAGTCCTGATCGGTCAGGGTTTCCTTGGTCAATAGCAACTCCGCACCGGCATCTAGCTCGGACCGGTGATCGTTCAGGATTGCTTTTGCTCTTGCGAAGGCCGCCTCCACCCGGGCGCGGATTGCCAAATCAATCTCCCGCTGGGTTTCTTCTGAAACATCCGCCCTGTCCGGCACAGGCTGGCCAAGAAAATTCTGCTGCGGGCTTGCGTAAACCCGGTTCCCGAGTCCGCCTTCCATGCCATAGCGCATCACCATATCGCGGGCGACTTCAGTGACTTTTTGAAGATCGTCCGACGCCCCGGTCGATATCTCATTGAAGATGATTTCTTCTGCCGCACGCCCGCCCATCAAAACAGCCATCCGGTTTTCCAAGTCCTGTGTTGACAGCAAGAACCGGTCTTCGGTCGGCCGCTGCATTGTGTAGCCGAGCGCTCCGATGCCCCGCGGGATGATCGAGATCTTGTGCACTGGATCGCAGCCTTCAAGATTGGCGGCAACAAGCGCATGGCCCATCTCATGGAAGGCGACTGTCTTGCGTTCCTTTTCGGACAGAACCCGGCTGCGTTTTTCAAGCCCTGCAATCACGCGTTCGATGGCCTCGTTGAAGTCTTTCAGGGTAACGGCATCCGCATTTCGGCGGGTCGCGAGCAGGGCGGCTTCATTGATCAAGGTTGCAAGATCGGCTCCAGAGAAGCCGGCTGTCAATTGGGCGACCTGATCAAGGTCCGTGTCAGGCGCGAGTTGGATCTTCTTGACATGGACATCGAGGATGGCCCGCCGCCCGCTTTTGTCGGGGCGATCCACCAGCACCTGCCGGTCGAACCGGCCGGCACGCAGCAGTGCCTGATCCAGTATCTCCGGCCGGTTGGTCGCGGCCAGCAGAATAATGCCGCTTGAGGGATCAAACCCGTCTAATTCGGTCAGAAGCTGATTGAGGGTTTGTTCCTTTTCATCATTAGTACCCATGGCACCGCTTGACCGGGCACGCCCCAGCGCATCGAGTTCGTCGATGAATATGATGGCCGGGGCCGCCTTGCGTGCCTGTTCAAAGAGGTCCCGGACACGGGCCGCGCCAACACCAACGAACATCTCGACAAACTCGGAACCCGAGATCGAGAAGAACGGAACACCTGCTTCACCGGCCACTGCTCGGGCAAGCAACGTCTTACCGGTACCCGGAGGGCCCACCAGGAGAATGCCCTTTGGCACATGCGCGCCAAGCCGGCCGTAGGACTTCGGGTCTTTCAGGAAATCGACGATCTCCTTCAGTTCCCGCTTGGCCTCATCAACCCCGGCGACATTTTCAAAGCTGACCTCAACGTCGGTCTCCACATAGACTTTCGCCTTAGACTTGCCGACAGTCATCATCCCGCCAATGCCCTGCTTTTCGGCGAACTTCCGGATGAAGAACATCCAAAGGCCAAAGAGCAGCAAAACCGGCAACACCCAGGAGAGAATGTCCCGGATGAGCGTGCTCTCGATCACCCCGGTGAACTTTACATCGTATTTCGTGAGTTCTTCAGCGAGCGGCAGTTCCACGCGGGTCGTCACAAAATACTGTTTGCCATCCTTCAGAGGCTCCTTGAATTTGCCTTGAATGGTGTTTTCCTTGACGGAAATCTCCTCGATTTTCTTGTCCTTGAGGTACTGTTCGAACTGGCTATAGGGGATCTCTTCAATGGTCTTATAGGCCGTCCACCAGCTCTGAAAGGTCAGCACCAGCATCATTGCGATGAAGGCGTACCAAAGATTGATCTGGTGCTTCTTCTCCATGGGAAGGGAGTCCTCTAACCGTTGAATTTGACGATGCCCATTGGTGGGTTTCGGCACAAATGTGTCAAGCCGGTTGGCGGTCCCTTTCCCCGCCAACCGGTATGATGCCCTGGTGTCTTTTGCCTGGAGTGGACGTGCAATCAGATGCGCATACGGGGCACGTCATGCGGATCAAGCCGCAACTCGATCAGGATTGGTCCCTTGCGGTTTTCCAATGCATTCAGCGCTGTTTGAAGCTCGTCATCCGACCGGACTTCAACGCCCGTTCCGCCAAGCGAAGTCGCGACCTCGGCGAAGGACGGCCACTGGAATGTCGTGAGGCTCGGGTCCATTTGACGATCGAGGAACTGGATGTGTTCAGCGCCATAGGCAGAGTCGTTTGCCACGATAATGATTAGGTCCAGCCCAAGGCGAACAGCCGTGTTGAACTCGTTGATGCCGCCCATCATGAAGCCGCCATCGCCGGTAAACAGCACAACCGGACGGTCGGGAGCTGCAACCCCTGCACCAATTGCTTCCTGAAGGCCGAGGCCAATGGAACCGAAATTGGCCGTGTTCACGAAACTCTTCGGGTCGGGGGCGGAGATGCGGCACCACACCTCAGTCATGAAGCGGCCGCCATCGGATACAAGAACCCTGTTCTTGGGCAGTGCTTCTTCAAACCGCTCCAAGGCGCCGACATAATTGACGAAGCCGTCAGCCGTTGTTTTCTTGTCCACCGGATGTGCCATCAATGTGGCGGTGTCGAGTTCGCGGGTGAAGCCACTTGCCGGAATTTCTGCCTCGTTGAGCCAATAAAGGATCGTTTCGGCTGTCAAACCGGCATCTGCAAGAAGCGCAGCGTCCGGGTGAAGCGCGCCGCCGATGGCCGTCGGTTCGACATCCACTTGCACAATCCGCTTGTCTTTCATCAGCTTGCCGCGATCCGTTGTGAAGTCGTGGAGTCCGGTTCCGAAACAGACAATGCAGTCCGTTTGCGCAATCAGATCGTAGGCGGCTGGCGTTGAGAGCGTTCCAAAAATATCAATGTTGTATGGATGGTCCTTGAAAAGGCCCTTCGCTTTCAGGGTCGTTGCAAGCGGGGCTTCCAGCCGGTCGGCAAGTTTGATCAATTGGTCCCGTGCATCAATGGCCCCACCGCCGGCGAGGATCATTGGACGGCGTGCCGATGCGATCATACCAATGGCTTCATCCAGAATGCCGCCTTCCGCAACACCGCCCGGAGCGGTGAAGACGTCCAGGATATGCTTTTCATAAGCAGCTTCCTGCCACATGAAATCTGCTGGCATGTTCAAGACGATCGGACGGCGCTCCACCTGAGCGCGGTAGAAGGC
This sequence comes from Roseibium sp., assembly GCF_965276855.1. Taxonomy (GTDB): domain Bacteria; phylum Pseudomonadota; class Alphaproteobacteria; order Rhizobiales; family Stappiaceae; genus Roseibium. The sequence continues at coordinate 1,804,942 of NZ_OZ255700.1, read as the reverse complement.
CCGCGCGACATCCATGGCGACCGTCTCCGGTGTGCGCAGCTGCTCAAAACCTGCGCCCGTTGCCTTGATTAATTCGCGCTGGTCAATGCCTTGCAAGTGCCGCGGGTTTTCAGCAGGCGTGTCCCCGGCAAACAGAACGATTGGCAAGTGTCCGCGGACACCTTCCGTGATCGCAGTAAGACAGTTCGTAAGCGCGGGGCCATGGGTTACCGTTGCAACACCAACGGCTCCGCTCACATGGGTGTAGGCGAGAGCCATGAGGACAGAACTTCCTTCATGAGCAGCTGGAACGAAGCGGCCACTGCAATCCCGCACAAAGCTGTCGACCATGAACAGATTGGCATCGCCCATCAGGCCGAACATTGTCTCAACGCCATGGTCTTTGATCGCCCTGGCAATAGATTGATAGACATGCAGCTTTGTCGTCACCGGTCGTACTCCTCATGAAATATTAGCTTACTCATAAACGATTTGTTGTGCGGGAACCGTGCATTTGCGGATAATGATCGGGGTAGAGTGCATACTTTGTGCAAAGTAGAGCGTAGGGCGCAGGAAACATGCGTTAGGCGCCTGTCCAGTCATTTGCTCCTGCTGGCAAACCGGAAGCGAGGGAGAGGTGCCCGGTAGATCCTTCAAACCTGATTTCAACGCGGAACTCAAAAACTGGAATGTTAGGTTCCGATTTTACTTGACCCAGCCTCAGATTTCTATACTTGAGAGCGCAGGTCATGTTTTGTCCTAACGAAATAACAGGGAGTGCCCAAATGCCTTCATTCCGTTCAACAGTATCCCGCGCCGGTCTGGCTGCTGCGTTGTTGATCGCATCATCCCCGCTTGCCTTGGCGACCGGTGAGCTGAACCTCTATTCTTCGCGCCATTACGATACAGACGAACGTCTGTACTCTGATTTCGAAGAACAGAGCGGCATCAAGATCAACCGCATCGAAGGTAAAGCGGATGAACTGCTGACCCGCATGGAAGCCGAGGGCCAAAACAGCCCGGCCGACATTCTTTTGACTGTTGACACGTCGCGCCTTGAGCGTGCGAAGGGTATGGGCCTTCTTCAGTCTGTAGAGTCCCCTGTTCTGGAACAGCGTCTGCCAGGTTATGTGCAGGACGACGATAATCAGTGGTTCGGCTTCTCTCAGCGCGCGCGCATCATCTTCTACGATAAGGAGAAAGTTGCCGAGCCGCCGCGGACCTATCAGGATCTGGCAGATCCGAAATACAAAGGCATGATCTGTATCCGCTCATCGTCCAACGTCTATACGCAGACCATCACGGCCGCTCTGATTGAGCACCTGGGTGAAGAAGCCGTGAAAGACTGGGCAACGGCCGTGGTCGGCAACTTTGCCCGCGATCCGCAAGGCGGCGACACCGATCAGCTGCGCGGTATTGTGTCCGGTGAGTGCGCGATCGCCATGTCCAACACCTATTACTTCGGCCGTGCGCTTCGCAAGCCGGTCAAGGGTCTGTCTGACGATGTTGCGAAAATCGGCTGGGTCTTCCCGAACCAGGACACGATTGGCGCTCATATGAACCTGTCCGGTGGCGGTGTTGCCAAGCACGCACCGAACAAGGAAAACGCTATCAAGTTCCTCGAGTACCTGGCATCTGATCAGGCACAGCAGTATTTCTCTGCCGGTAATGACGAATATCCAGCTGTCCCGGGCGTCGGCATCAGCCCGTCAGTTGCTCAGCTTGGTTTCTTCAAGCCGGATGATGTGGATGCATCTGCAATCGCGGAAAACGTACCGGCTGCCCAGAAGCTTCTCAACGAGGCTGGCTGGAAGTAACAGGTTCATCTGTACAACGCAGTTGAGATGAAACAAACCCCTTCGCGCAGCTGCGCGGAGGGGTTTTTTGTTTGGTGCAAGGGAGAAATGGATGGCCTTCGCGGACCCCAAGCGTAACACTCGAGAAAAGCGTGCGGCGCCAACATGCCAACTGACAAGGTTAGACTGCGCTGGGTCGGCTCGACTGGCGGCCTGGGCGCCGTGCCAGAGCCTTGCAAAGCAGGATGACGGGAAGCAATCCGACAGCAACAATCACCAGTGACGGTACTGCGGCGCCTGACAGGCGCTCATCGGATGCCAGCCTGTAGGCCTGTACGGCAAGTGTGTCGAAGTTGAAAGGACGCATGATGAGGGTGGCGGGCAGCTCCTTCATCACGTCCACAAAAACGATTAGCATCGCCGTAAATACGGTCGGCCGCAGAATTGGGAAGTGGACGCTCCAGAGCATGGTCATCGGAGACCGCCCGAGCGTTCGGGCAACTGCATCGGTCGTGGGGTGTATCGTCGAGAGTCCGGCTTCGACCGTGTTGAGGGCCGCGGCCATGAACCGCACCATATAGGCCATGACGAGCACCGTGATCGTGCCGGTGAACAAAAGTCCGGTCGATATGCCGAACCAGTCGCGCATCAAGCCGTCGATGCCATTGTCGAGTGCGGCAAACGGAACAAGCAGGCCGACAGCAATGACGCCGCCGGGAACCGCATAGCCAATCCGGCTGACATGTGCGGCTGACAGCGAGAGCCGGCCCGGATTAAGGCGCAGGTTGAACGCCACCAGCATGGCCGCAAGAACTGTCACAACGGAGGCAACGCCTGCCAGGATGATCGAATTGGTGATAAAACCGATGTACCTGCTGGAAAACAGGTCCTGCTCGGAGTCGAAGCTCATTTCTAACAGGAGCACCAGCGGCAGGATGAAACCGAAAAACACCGGTGCCCCGCAAGCGGCCATTGCGCCAATTTTTGCCCAGCCAGTCAGCTGCGTAGGGGGAACGCGTTCGATCCGTTTGCCGGCGTTGTGGGTTTTCGCCGCGCCGCGCTGCATTCGTTCCAGGATCGCGATGAACAAGGCAAATGTCAGCAGACAAAGCGCCAATTGGGCGGCACCCCCACGGTCAGCAAGGGAAAACCAACTTGTGTAGATGCCGGTCGCAAACGTCTGAATTCCGAAGTAGCTGACGGTTCCGAAGTCGGCGATGGTCTCCATCACTGCCAAAAGCACGCCGCCGGCAATGGCCGGACGGGCCATCGGCAGGGAGACAGTCCAGAAGGCGCCCCACGGGCCGCGGCCGAGAGATCGGGCTGCGAGTGTTGCCGTCGCGGATTCCTGTAAGAAGGCTGTACGGGCCAAGAGATAGACATAAGGATAGAGCACCAGGGTCAGCATCAGCGCTGCCCCTTCTACGCTCCTAATTTCCGGGAACCAGTAGTCCCGAGGTCCCCATCCGGTGACATCTCGCAAGAAGGTCTGGACCGCGCCTGGATGATCCAGAAAGTCGGTATAGGCATAGCCCATGACATAGGCCGGAAAGGCGAAGGGAAGGGCGAGTGAGATCTCAAAGAAGCGTACCCCTGGAAACCGTGTCATCGTCACGAGCCAGGCCGTGCCCGTCCCGATGATTGCGGTAAAGATGGCCACGAGCACCATAAGGGCCAGTGTTGTCAACGTGTACCGAAGCAGCACGGTGTCGATCAGGTGAGACAGGGTATCGAAGGAGCCGAGCGCCGCTGCGATTGCGACCGCAACCATCGGCAACAGGCACATTGCTCCGATGACGATTGTGCAAATGATCAGCGTTCGGCTACCCATTGCAGACCGTGTTCTGAACCACTTCGTCGCCGACAAACTGAAGCTGAATGTGGAACTGGACAGGATCTAACCTCAGCCGGAAAGCTATTTCGTTACTTGAAACTGGCTAACCCTTTCGAGATGCCGGTCCCCGCAGCATTGGTTTCTAGGAGCCGAAGCCTCTCACGATGCCAATAACCGTCGTGTTAACTGGCAAATAAGAGCCAAAAGGTCAAGTTATGCTTAGACCCCTTGGGCGTGTCATTCTGACAGCACGCGTTCGGTCGGAAATGTGATCTCGACCAGCGTCCCCTGATCCGGCGTGGAATCAATATGGAACTGAGCCCGGTTGGCTTCCGCCAATGCCTTGGTCAATGGCAAGCCCAAGCCGGTACCGCCGCCACGGCGGGCCGTATGGACTTGGCGGAACGGTTCCAACGCAGCGGCGAGTTGCTTTGGGTTCATCCCCGAGCCGGTGTCTCGGACACGGATGGAGACTTCGCCATTTGGTTCCAATGTGGTCGACAAGATCACTTGTCCACCGGACTTGTTGTACTTGATCCCGTTGGAAAGCAGGTTGAGCACAATCTGACGCAAGGAACGCGGATCGGCCACAATATTCGGCACTGCATCCGGCAGGCTGGCCCGAATGATGACCCGTTCCCGGTTTGCTTGCGGTTGCATGAGCGCGACGCACTCATTGATGATGTCGTTGGCGGAAACGGCCGAGAATTTCAGATCCTGTTTGCCGGCCTCGATCTTGGAAAGATCCAGAAGATCATTGATCAGGCTCATGATATGTGAGCCCGAAGTCCGAATGTCCTTCAGGTAATCCTTATATCGGTCGTTGCCGATCGGACCAAACCGTTCTTCCATCATGACTTCGGAGAAGCCAATAATGGCGTTGAGCGGCGTCCGGATTTCGTGGCTGATCTTGGCTAGAAAGTCGGATTTCTGGGAGCTGGCGTTTTCGGCCTGGCGCTTGGCTTGTGTCAGTTCTTCTTCGGCGGTTTTCCATTGGGTGATGTCACGCAGAACCACGCAGAACTTTGTGTCATCCTTGTCGCCGATCCGGCCCATTGTCATGAAAAGCGGGATCAGACCTCCGGTAGGTACCTTGCCCAAGACCTCCCGGCCATCATTCAAAATGCTGGCAACGCCGTTGCGCGCCAGACCGTCGAGATAATCTTCGGCGGAACGGTGGCTCTCTGGCGCCAGGAACTCGATGAACGGAGAACCAATCATCTCGCCGCGGCTCGCGCTAAATAGGGCTTCCGCGGATCCGTTGACCTTCAAGATCGTACCATGCTCATCCAGCACAAGAACGCCGTCGGTGGCCGTTTCGAGGATGGTTTCCATCTCGGAGATTTGCGTCCGGGCACCGTCCAGTTCGCTGCGGACTTCTTTGAAGAAATTGGGCGCTGTTCCTTCTGAAGCCGCCGGTGCAGGCTTGCTGGTCCGTTCGGTGATCGAAATCATGAGCCCGCGGCTTCCGTTCCAAGGTACGGAATGCATGTGGGCATCTACCGAGCGTACGCCGCCATCCGCGAGCCTGACTTTCATGGTCTCGTCGACCTCGCCTTCCATGCCGTCGGCATCGGGGAGGTCTTCAGCTTCATCAATGAAAAGCGCTTCCAGGCCGCCTGCTTCACTCAATTCACGGATCGATCGGTATCCCAAGATGCTCAAGAGCGCCTTGTTTGCATAAAGCACATCCCGGTCATGGGCGATGGCGATTCCGATTGGGAGACGGTCAAGGAGGCTTGGGTCAATCGGTCCTGCTTCTGGCACTTCAGGCGGCAGATCCGGCAGATCCTCTTCTTGGCTGTCTGCTTCATCCGCATCCGGTTCATCCCAGCCTTCCAGGTCCCCTTCCAGCCGGGCACCAAGCGCTTCTGCGATCTTCCGGAACGCCTGACGTTCCGGGCGCGAGAGGCCGGATGTATCAACCGGGACAACACGCGGGTTGACCGTTGCAAGCGGGATCACATTGTCGGAAGAAGGCTCTGGCTTGAGAATGTCGGCCGTATCGGTCGCCTGTAGATCTTCCTCAAACTCGGCCGCGAGTTCTTCGGCTTCAAAGGCGGCAGTTTCTTCAAAAAACTCACGCTCTTCGTTTTCTTCCAGATCAGTGCTCAAGAGGCCGGCATCGAAGGTCGCTTCGTCTGCTTCATCGACTTCGGCAACAGCCTCAACATCTGCCATATCATCGACAGCCTCTTCGAGGCCTTTGCCCTGGTCCTGAACTGTTTCTGTTTCCGCATCGACTTCTTGATCCGTCGCCGGGATTTCCGTTTCGGTGTCAGCGAACAAATCCTGTTCCGGCGCGGGTTTAGGTTCCTTCTTGAATGACTTTTGGAGCGAGCGGACAGCCGTTTCGATCTCTGAGGCGTCGAGCGGGGCTGGCCCTGAAATACCTGAAGGTTCTGGTGCCTTATCGAGTACTTCATGCTCAATGCTTTCTGAGGCTTCGGGCTCCTGCAGATCTGCGTTCTCAGGTTCCTGCGCGTCCGCACTGCTTGGTTCGACCGCTTCTGACAGGCTATTCGCACCGGCCTCGTCAGCTACTTTCACAATGTCGCTGTCCATTTCCGGCGTTTCCAGGTCGAAATCATTGCCGGACACACCCTGTTGGAGCGCTGCGTCCATTTTCATGGCAGCCTCAAGAGGCGAGTTCTGCTCCTCTGCAGTATCGTCAATGGTCGTTTGTTCGTCCGGCAATGGCTCTTCCGATGGGCTCGCAGACTGGCCGATTGCTTCTTCCACCTTTTCCGGTGTGTTTGGCTCAGGGGAGCTTTTCGGTGTGGTGTCTGAAAAGCGTGACAGGGAGCCAACCAACGCTGCCGCGCTCGCACCAATTGCCATCTTTCCGGCCAAAGCGTCCGGTTGTTTGGGCTTCAGGTCTTCTGCAGCGGGGACCGGTGATGCTTCGGTTTCTGAGCGCTCGGCTCTTTCGACCAGACGCCCTTCATTGACATTATGATGATCATCAACCGGCTCAGTCTCATTTGATGCGTGAGTGTCCTCAGCTTCTTCGTCAGCCTCTGAGTGCCCGCCTTCCAACTGCTCATCAAACGCTGCCATTGCCGGGCTGAGCGCGGCGATCCTTGCGCCGGGTTTGGCATCAGCCGCTCGGCAAACACCGAACCCGCGGTAGCCTTCGAAAGTCCGGTTCCGATCAAAAGCCGGAAGCGCTGCCATATCAACGGGGACGCGCAGGGCAGCGTCCGTGACTGGCCAGTCAACCGTTTTGCCACTCCATGTGTCACGGCGGTCAAGCGCTCTTGCAATGCTGCCGCGTGGGTCGAGATCAAATCGGTTGGCAACCTCGGCCCAGGTCAGTCCGACAATGTCCGCGCTGGCTGGTCCGACCACGTTGGCAAACTCATCAGAGAGGAACGTGAAACGCTGGTTGATATCCATCTTCCAAGCAAAACGGACTGGGCGCCTGCCAGGCTGGAACACAAAGTCAGATTCTTCTTCCGCGGCTGGGACGCTTTCTGGATCATTGGCACTGGCGTCGAGATCTTCGGAAGCCTCCAACGCCTGCGGGCTGTCTATCAAGGCAGTGTCATCTGAAATATCTGCAGGTTCTTGTTCCTGGTCGTCCCCATCTGCGGGTGACTGGGCAGCCTCGGCTTGGTCAGCAGAGACCTCTGTGGCCAACTCAAGGCTGTCTCGTGGTTCCGCAGTTACCACTTCGGGATCTGCCACGGCCACGGAAGGCAGCGCTTCTGCAGCTTCCTCGAGTACATCGGCGCGAGCCCACACAGATCCTGCTGGGTCAGCCGTGACATCGACTTCGGGCTCTTCCACCTCCGGCGCTTTGATCCGTTCATTGTCCAACGCGATCAGTTTCTGGTCCTTGGAGAGTTGAAAAAGCGCGCCTTCGTGCAGTGAGCCATCAAGTTCAATTGGACCAAACACCGCGCGATGTCCGTCCAGCGGAGCCATGTCCTCTGGGGTGCCGGTCAAAGGTCCATAGTTTGCGGAGACAATGCCTCTGTCTGTGACGAAGACAGTTACGTCGGTATTGCTCACAAGCTGAGCGAAGGTCACGACCGGATCTTTCGTCGTCGAGAAGCCTTTGTCAGCGCAGATGATGAGGGCTGCAGCCGATCCGTCCTCAAGAACAACCTTTTTACACTGACAGGTGAGCAGCATCACGCGCAGGCCACGATAGAAGCGCAGCCGGTCGATGCTGAACCGATCTTCAAATCCGGAGGCTGCAATACGCGCAATATGCGGGCGGGCCGGGGAGCGCTCGAGCGAATTCAGGTTCGCCAATGCAGAAACGGAGTCCGCTGAGAAGAATGCTGCACCAGCGGCATTCGCCCACAAGACGCGCCCTCCGTCAGCGGACCATAACCAGGCAGCGCGCCGATCCGCCACAAGCTCGACCAGGTCGTTCATGCCTGTCAGGTCAAGAAAGGTACGGGTCTGATGGTCCATGCTCTGCTCCAAAGGATCAAGTGGCACCGGGCGCACGACGCAATAACCCAGCATTTTTCAGCAGCGTTAACACTCTGTTAATACCGGGAAACAGCGTCACCGTCCACGATAAGCATGGTTGCTAAAGGGGTTACATGAAGGCGTGGTTAATCGGCGCATGCGAATTTGCGGCACTGCCATATGCGTGTTACGAATTTTTGGCATGGAAATATCTCACGAGATCACGTCCTATCCATTTTCGATATCCAAGGAGCGCAATGATGACTGCTGACAAAACCGGCTTTGAAGTGCCCGAACAAATGCGTGACTTTGCCGAAAAGAGCGTTGACCAGGCGCGCAAGGCTTTTGATGATTTCATGGGTGCCACCCACAAGGCCGTAACCAATGTTGAAGAGAGCGCCAACGTCGTTCAGGCCGGAGCAGCTGATGTCAACAAAAAGGCGCTTGGATATGCAGAAGAGCATGTAAATGCGGCCTTCAAGTTCGCGCAGGATTTAGTGAAGGCATCGAATGTCGAAGACATGATGAAGCTGCAGCAGGACTACCTTCGGACCCAGATGGAATCCCTTGGCGAACAAGCTCGTGAATTCTCCAACTCCGCGACGAAGGCTGTCTCTGACGCCACCAAGGCCGCTCAGAAAGATTGAGTCTCTCATGAGTGTCTGATTGACGCTGGCGCAGATTATCTGCGCCAGTCAGTGTTGGTCCGAACCCGACTATATGTGATCGTGTCGGAGCTGGTTCTGTCCCCGACCTTTTCTGCGTGGCTCGTCCAGGTGATATGTGTTGACGCGTTTATTGCCAGCCATGCCTGCGCCCGGCCAAAAAAACTCCCGAAGACGCAACGGAAATTTTATTGTGCGCTGCAAAAAAATATTGCAATGCAGCAAAAGATGTCCTATGTAGGGGATGCGGATGACGACAGGGTCCGTCGGGAGATGACCGGCGGAAATCATATTCACCAATGATCGCATCCGAACTCTAGGAGATGAGATCATGACTGACACGACAACTGCTACCAAAACAGCTTCTAAAACCCGCGCAACCAAAGCAAAGGCTGCACCGGCTGCTGCTTTCCCGGATTTCGAAGCATTCGCAATGCCGAAAATGGAAGTTCCGGCTGCTTTCCGTGAAGCAACCGAGAAGAGCATCGAGAGCGCACGTGAGACCTACGCTAAGGTCAAGACTGCTGCTGAAGATGCAACCGATCTGATGGAAGACACCTTTGAAACTTCCCGTCAGGGCGTTGTTGAATTCAACCACAAAGCTGTTGATGCTGCCAAAGTTAATGCCGACGCTGCCTTCACTTTCATCAAGGACATCATGTCCGTGAAGACCCTGGCAGAAGCCATCGAGCTGCAGTCCACGTTTGCACGTCAGCAGTTCGACAGCCTCAGCGCTCAGAGCAAAGAAATGCAGGAACTGGCAACCAAGCTGGGCACCGACGTTTCCGCTCCGGTTAAAGAAGCTATGGAAAAAACCTTCAAAGACATGAAGGTAAACTAAGTCTATCGGCACATGGTGTTTGGACAGCGTATTGTGCCCGGAGCTGAAAGCTCCGGGCATTTGCTTTTCAACAAGCAAAAATTTCTGAAAATTGACGCTTGCCGGTCCGGCAAAACGGCGTTAGAAGACGCCCTTGAAATTGGTGGACGGAAGCTTCACACCGTGCCAATTTAAGGACCTTGTGCAGACGTAGCTCAGTTGGTTAGAGCGTCGGATTGTGGCTCCGAAGGTCGGTGGTTCGAATCCACTCGTCTGTACCATTACTCTCCCACACACAATTGTTCGCCCTCAATATCCTGATGGGTCGCAGAACTCCCTTAACGGAACCGTGTTAGCTTGCATCGGATTTTGAGATGCGGCGGCTATTCGCGCGTCCGCCCATCAGATTTTCAGGGAGTGAGTTTTATGGCGAAGGAACGGCTGGGATTGTGGGGCAGACTGATCCGGTTGCCCGGGAATTTGCTTCTGGCCTTGATAAACGCAACGGCTCTTCTGATCATTGTGGCCTGTGTTCTGGCTCTTCTGGTGATGAACAAGGTTGAGGAAACCGGAACCCGGGTTGCAGGGGCCGTGACTGGAGCAACGCTTGCCCGTCTCCAGGTCACACCGGCTGAATTCAAAGACAATTTGGAAAGCCTGGACACCAGACTGAGCGAGATTTCCGAGCGCCTGAAAAATCGTGGAGAGGAATCTGATGCAGCACTCCGGCGTCAGCTCAGTGAATTGAATGCCAATTTGGTCGGCTTGCGTCAGGCCGCAGATGGCATCCGATCTGCTGGGCCGGACATAACCGCAGCCGCGTTTGACCAGGCGGGCGATCTTTTGACAGATTCGCTCTACACCTTACGCGGCTGCGGTGTCCCCACCAATGTGGTTATCCAGGAGGATGCGGACGGGGCCGCACAAGGATCATCCAATTAAGGTCAGCCTTGAAAGACGTCGGCCCATTCGGGGTGTTTTTGCCGCTGAGCATTCACATAAGGGCATAGCGGCACGATCTTGATGCTGTGCTCCCGCGCATCTGCCACGAGCCTTTCCACAAGCGCCTTTCCAACGCCCATGCCGCGCATACTGTCGGGAACCCCCGTATGATCCGCGATGATCATGTGATCGCTGACAATCGAAAATGTTAGCTCTGCCGGCTCGTCTATGCCGGCAACCGTTGCAACGTAGCGCCCCTTTGCGCTGTCTTTCGTCAGCGTGATTGTGATTTCGGCGGAATGCGACATCATGAACTCCTTGAAGATCGGCGCGCAGAGTACCTCTGCGCGCACTTTATAGCCTGTCGTGTTCAATTGAATGCAGACTGCTTCAGGTTTCGCGTACGAGACAAAGCCGAGTGGCAGCGAAACCTGAATCCGTTTGAACGTGACTTGCTCTAGGATGTAGGGCGGTTACGCCGCCAAATCGAAGAGCAGGAACTCAGAATCTTCCTGAGCGCTCAAGGAGACGGCGCCTTGCTCCAGGAGACCGAGACCGTCGCCGGCGTTGAGTTGTTGTCCGTTAACACTCAGTGCACCCTTGACGACCTGCAGCCAGACCTTTCTGCCTGGGCGGATATCAAATGCAAGACTGCGATCGGCGGAAAGGAGCGACCCATAAAGGTCGAGGTCCTGATGAATAACGAGCGATCCCTCACGGCCGTCACGGGACCCGATCAGCCTCAGCGCATTCTGTCGCTCTTCAATCGGGAACGCCTTTTGGTCGTAGCTCGGCGCGAGTCCATCCTGCTCTGGTACGATCCAGATTTGCAGGAAGTGGACGGGATCCGTGTCGGAAGCGTTGTATTCGCTGTGGCGGACGCCTGTTCCGGCTGTCATGCGTTGCAGTTCGCCGGGGCGGATGACGGAGCCGGTGCCAATGCTGTCTTTGTGCTCCAGCCCACCAGAGACAACATAGGAGATGATCTCCATGTTCTCATGCGGATGAGTTGGAAAGCCGGCAGACGGTGCGACACGGTCTTCGTTGATGACGCGTAGCGCTCCGAAACCGATGTAATTCGGGTCGAAGTAGGAGCCGAACGAGAAAGTGTGTTTGCTTTTCAGCCAACCGAAGTCGGCATCGCCGCGGGCGTCAGAGGCGCGATAAATCTGGGACATGGTGACGATCCTTTTCATACTTTGGCGGGGATGTCCCGCGCTGCTGGGGCTAAGATCGTCATGCGTACTGTTTTATACAATGAGCCGAGTGTTTAACGATTAGTCATCGTTTTTTGAACAATCACATGGATTGCTGATGGCATCACGCAATATCAGCGAGGGCTCCGTTTTCTCTTGCGATGGCTTTTACCCGAGCCGCATCCGGTTTGACGGTTTGGCCATCCGGAGCAAAGGCTTTTTTGAACGAAAACGCCCTGACGTTTGGCCCATTGTCCATCAAATCCTCAAATCGGCTAACCGCTTCCGTCCAGTCCGGCTGGTGGCCAGCCGGGATCCACCACAAGACATATTCCGGGACACCGGGTCTTGCTAGATGCCATTTGCTGCCCTGCCGATAGGCGTCTCCATGGTGTCCGTGGTAAGTCGCCGCCATGAGGGCCTCGATCGTCTCCCAGACTGACAGGGTGGAGGGTGCCCAGCCGTCACCATTGCTGTTCTCCCAGCATTTGGGAAAGACCTGCGGTCCCCAGCTCATCGGACCTTCCTCGCCCTCGTATCCTGACCGCGCGATGAATCCGTTCGCGCGCTCCATTTCCGCGAACGCGCCGGGCTCGGCGTCGCGAAACCCTTTGACCGCATCCGATTGATAGGGAGCGATGAACTGATTGAATGTATATACGGCCAGGTGATGCGACTGCATTAAGCCTCCTTTTTTTGCGAAAGCATCAAAAGAGGCGTCGCCCAATAATATCAATTAAAAATTGCGCCCATCATGCGTGTTTGTGAACTGGTGCGTTCCATCAGCATCAAGAGTTCGTGCTCAATCTTGTGTCGGAGCCGGCGTAATTCTCCCTGCGAGCAGCTGTACTTTTTGTGCATCAGGATTCGTTCGCCGTCCCGCCGGATCAAAAACCTGTTTGAAGGAAAAGGCGGACGCGCTCGGGCCATTGTCCAGTAGGCCTTCATACCTTCCAACGGCCTCTGCCCAGTCTGGTCTGTGGTCTTCGGGTACCCACCACAAAACGTAAGAGGGGATGTCTTTTTCCCGAATATGCCATTGGTGACCGAGCCGGTACGCATGACCATGATAGCCGTGATACGTAGCCGCAATCAGTGCTTCAATTGAAGTCCAAAGCGAGAGGGTCACTGGGGCCCAACCGTCGCCGTTCAAATTCTCCCAGCACTTTGGCATGACCATTGAGCCCCAGCTCGCCGGTCCGTCTTCGCCGCGATACCCGGAGCGCGCGATGAACCCCTCGCATTGTTCGACAGCCGCGAAGGCTCCAGGCTCGACGTCGCGATAGGCCTTGTTCCTGTCCGCAAGAAACGGCGCAGCCAATTCATTGAAAGTGTATACGGCAAGGATTTTGGACTGCATTTCAGCTCCGCTACTTAAGCTGCTTCCGGAAAGATATGGCGCGCAATTCAGAAGTGCCAGTGTTGTTGCGTCGTACCGTGCGAACCAGGCTCGGGGTTCAAATGCATATCTATGCCGAACCGGAAACGCAGTTGTGGCCTTTTGTTTCTGACCAAGCTGACTATTGTGCGCGCTGCGGACCGTTTGACTTTCGGCGGGGTTTTCGATCACCGATATCCGCTCAGGAATACGACAAGGAGCCTACGTGGAAGATCTCAGTTTTGTTTCGCTCGCCTTGCTGGCGGGCGCGTTGCTTGCGACAGGCCTTGTCGCCGGGATTATCGCAGGCCTCCTTGGTGTTGGCGGCGGCATCGTGATCGTACCGGTGCTTTATTACATGTTCACCGCTTTGAAGATCGATCCCGCGATCCTGATGCATGTGGCCGTCGGCACCTCTCTTGCAACTATTTTGGCAACTGGTACCTCTTCCGCGCGGGCACATTACAACCGCGGCAGTGTTGATATGGACCTTCTAAAACGTTGGTGGTGGGCAATCGCGATTGGTGTGATTTCAGGTGCCATGATTGCCGGAAACATGTCCGGCGGCGCGCTGACCCTGGTTTTCGGCGTCGTCGCTCTTTTGGTCTCGGCCAACATGTTGTTGCGCAAAGAGGGCTCGGCGCTCGCAGACCAACTGCCGGGATCTCCAATCAAGGAAGTGCTTGGTTTCCTGATCGGCGGGATCTCGGTCATGATGGGCATTGGCGGCGGAACGCTCGGTGTTCCGACATTGACTTTGTTCAATTATCCAATCCGCAAGGCAGTCGGGACCGCGGCGGCAATCGGACTGATCATCGCGGTGCCTGGCACATTATTGTCAATCTTTTTTGGCTGGGGCGCGGAAGGCCTTCCTCCCTTGTCACTTGGTTACGTGAACCTGATCGGATTCTTTCTGATCATTCCAGCGTCAACTTTCGCCGCGCCGCTTGGGGCGAAAATTGCGCACGCGATTGATCCATCCAAACTCAAACTGATCTTTGCCTTGTTTCTCGGTTTCACGGGCTTGCGCATGATTTACGATGTCATGATGTGAGCGGGTCAATTCAGCAAATTTGGTGATCATCTTGATGAACAACTTTCATTGGTTCTTGTGTTCCGGATCAGGGACAATGACCGACAGTTGTTCATCAGCGATCGCAATTTGCCGACGACAGGAATGAAATGTTGGAACGGAGTGTCACCCTGAGCGTCAAGGGCTGTGTTCAGGGAGCTTTGCTTTGTGTGCCCGTGTTTCCGGGGGTAATTGCGCTGGGGGCCGTGTTTGGCACTATCGCAGCGCAAAAGGGTCTGACCTTTTTGGAAACCATTCTGATCAATTCCTTGGTCTTTGCCGGCGCGAGCCAGTTCGTGGCGATGGAAGTCTACAGCGATCCGCTGACCTGGGGGTCACTGATCGCGATGGTTGGTGTGACTGCCGCTGTCAACATGCGCATGCTGTTGATTGGCGCGAGCCTGCGGCCCTGGTTGGGGCAGGTGCCGGGTTACAAGACCTACCCGTCGCTGTTCTTCCTGACCGATCTCAACTGGCTGATTTCTCTTTCGGAGTATGACAAGGGCACCCGGGATTGGGGCATCTATCTCGGCAGCGGCTTGATCACATGGGCTGTGTGGTCGTTGTCCGTGATCCCAGGCTACTTTGCAGGCAGCCTCATCTCCGATCCAAAAGTGTTTGGCTTGGATGTCATATTGCCGGCTTTCTTTGCCGCGCTGCTGGTTCCGCTCTGGAAAGGAAAACGTCAAACCGTCAGCTGGCTGGTCGCAGGTGCCGTGGCCACGGCAACGTGGTTGTTGGTCGGCGGATATTGGAGCATCTTCACCGGTGCGATAGCAGGTGCGTTGGCGGGGGCTTATCTCGATGACTGAGGGGATGTTTTCCGCTGACGCAATGTTTGTGCTTGCCGTGCTCGGCATGACCGTTGCGACATATACGTTGCGTGCCGGTGGGTATTGGGTCATGGGCCGTCTTCCTTTGACCCAGCGGGTTCGCCGCGGACTTGAAGCGCTGCCGGGAGCCATCATTGTCTCGACCGTTTTGCCAATCGTTCTACAGGGTGGACTGGCGGTCGGGCTCTGCCTGATTGTTGCCGCCGCGGCGCAGATCAAGCTCCGCAAGGAATACATTGCCGTTTTCTGTGCCGCGGCTGCCGCCGCCGGCATGCGGGCCGCCGGGATCTAAATCACAGACCTGGCACGTTCCAGCGTCGTCTGCGCCGGGCCGCCCGCATCAATTATCTCCCAGAACATGGCGCCAAGATCATAGGTCAGTTGCCGGTCGACAATTTCGGCCGTTGCATCCGAAGCATCGCCGGACCGGGCGGCAACGCGGCTTTTGAGCGTATCGGGATCAGCGTCTAGCCAGATGCCGTGAAACTCGGATTCCACCCGGGCGGCTATGGTCTCGATCGCGGCCCGTTCCGTCGCCGATGCAAAGACGGCATCAAAAATTGCAGAATGTCCGGCAGCCAGCGCGGTTTGAATATCGCTATCGATAGCTTGGTAGACCTTGTCTGACGCTTCCCGCGTGTAGGCGCTTTGCGGGGCCTTTTCTGTTTCGGAAAGGCCGAGCAGACGTTTGCGTTTGACGTCTGTTCGCAGGACCCGCGCACCTGGTGCGCGGCCGACATCAGGAGCGAGCCCATAGGCAAGTGTGGTTTTTCCGGTGCCGGACAACCCGCCGACTGCGATCAGTTTTGTCGGCGTGGGTTCCAGGAAAGCCAAGGCATAGCCGAAGTATTCTTTCGCCTGGTTTTGCTGATGTTCTTTGGTGACGGGATCGGCTTGATTAAGCGCGGAAGCCGCTGCGATCTTGGATCGGATTGCAGCTCGCATCATCATGTAGAAGGGCAGCGCGGCCAAACCCTGAAGATGTTCGGGCAGATTGCTCAAGTCCAAATACCGATTGAAGACCCGATTGGCCGCTGTTCGTTGACCGCGCTCCCAGAGATCCATCAACAAGAAAGCCAAATCGTACAAGACGTCATTTGTCGCGATGGCGTCGGAAAACTCAACGGCATCGAACAAGACCAATGCATCCTCGATCAGTACGATGTTTCGCAGGTGCGCGTCGCCATGACAGCGCCGCACAAAGCCCATATCCCCGCGTCTTAGAATTAGATCGTGAATTGAGGAGAGCGCGGTACGCGAAGCAAGCGTCAGATGTTGAACGTCGTCCGGCGGGAACAGGTCCGGATGTTCCCGGAAAGCCTTGTCATTTTGCTCTACGTAGGACGTGAGTTCTGCAAAGAAGTCACCGCCTTTGCGAAGCGGGGCATTTGCATGGGCTTCCACCATCATCTTGGAGAGCTTGTCGCAAAGATCGTTGGAGAGGTCTGTGGTTTTTGCCAGGATATCCAGCTCGTCCCGGCGTTCGAACCGGTTCATTTCAACAGCCCATTCGACGGGCTCTCCGGTGCCATCCAAGGCCAGTGACCCGTCCCTATGGCGTGTTATTGCCAATGCGCGCCGGTACACTTGCGGAGCATTTGCCTGATTGACCGTGATTTCCGCTTTGCAGGCCTCTTCGCGCAGCGCCAATGTCGAATAGTCCAGGAAAGGGAACTTGACAGCCCGTTTGACCTTGTAGGCCTTGGAACCCACGAGAAACACGATGTTCGCATGCGTGTCTATGCGAACGACATCCGGGCGCGCCGGATCGTCAGACGGAAGACTGTCAAGAAAGGCAAGCGCTTCGGTCTGTGTCTCTGCATGATCCATATCGGGTCCTTCATCTGTCAACGCGTAGTCTGCCGCTTAAGGGCGTTCACAGGTTTGATTCTTCTCAATGTCAGGCAACAGCGATGTGGCACATATAGACTTCAATGTCAGTACAAGGAGGGCACCATGAGCGACTTTCCAGCTTTGAAAAAGATCAGGCTGAACCTGGCCCGGACGAAAGAGTTCCCGCAAGGCTCGGCGCGCCATGGGTATGAATTCACGGCACCGTTGGACGAGACCGGGCATATCGATGCTGGCCTCTGGAAAAAGGAGCGCGATCATTGCCGTGTCCGGCGGTTTTGGGGCGATGAAGTAGAGGAAATCGGTCACTTGATCCACCGCCCGGGCGGGTCTTGGGCGTTTCACTATGACATCGACGGCGACGACGATGACGAGGCGGGATACCGGTTCGGGACACACGCTTTCACACCGGGTGAATATGTGTCGATCAAGGATGAGGATGGGGACTTGCACACCTTCCAGGTCGTGACTGTTCAATCCATCTGATCACGACATTTGTTGCGAACAATCACGAAAGAGCGCCATTTCCGGCGCTCTTTTTGTTTTGTATGGGGCTTAAGTTTCTTACCAGTTGGAATGATCTTATTGCCAATTAATCTGATAATTCCCTCTCACCCGACTGTGTTTGTTACGCTATAGAATGACCATTAGTTTTTTTAGGCTCGGGACAATGAACATGACACAGAAAACCGGTGGCCAATTGTTGGTGGACGCTCTTGAACGCCATGGTGCAGAGCGGGTCTTTTGCGTGCCCGGCGAAAGCTACCTTGCCGTTCTGGATGCCCTACATGATGCGTCGATCCCGGTCACGGTCTGCCGTCAGGAAGGTGGCGCCGCGATGATGGCGGATGCACACGGCAAACTGACAGGCAAACCGGGGATCTGCATGGTGACGCGTGGGCCGGGCGCCACCAACGCTTCCGCAGGTGTTCATGTGGCAGCCCAGGACTCCACGCCGATGATCCTGTTCATCGGCCAGATCGAGCGCGGCATGCGCGAACGAGAAGCCTTTCAGGAAGTAGACTATCGGCAAATGTTTGGCGGTATCGCCAAGTGGGTGGCCGAAATCGATCATGCTTCGCGTGTGCCTGAATTTATCTCCCGCGCGTATCACGTTGCGACCTCCGGCCGTCCGGGACCTGTGGTTCTGGCGCTTCCAGAAGACACCCTCGTTGAACTCGCCGATGCGGCTCAGCCACCTGCCTGGCAACAGGTCGAAACGCATCCGGGACTGTCTCAGATGGCGGATCTGCAAAAGCGTCTCTGGGAAGCGGAACGCCCGATTGCGATCCTGGGCGGAAGCCGCTGGTCTGAAGATGCGGTTGCCGCGTTCACCCGTTTTGCCGAGCGCTTCGATCTACCGGTGGCCTGTTCCTTCCGCCGGCAAATGCTCTTTGACAATCTTCACCCGAACTATGCCGGCGATGTCGGTATCGGGATCAATCCGAAACTGCTGGATCGTGTAAAATCCTCAGATCTGATTTTGTTGGTGGGTGGCCGCTTATCTGAAATGCCGAGCCAGTCTTATACCTTGCTGGACATCCCTTCGCCGACCCAGCAGCTGGTACATGTCCACGCTGATCCGGAAGAACTAGGCCGGGTGTACCGCGCTGATCTTTCCATCAATGCCAGCCCGACCGGGTTCTGCAAGGCGGTCGAAGGTCTCCAGCCGTCAGCCGAGCTAAAAGGGGCAGGCGCAGCCGCCGCGGCACACCAGGATTATTTGGAGTGGTCCGGTGCCCGCCCGCAAACGCCGGGCGATCTGCAAATGTCGGGTGTCATGGAGTGGCTGGAAAACAATCTTCCCGAAGATGCCATTTGCACCAACGGGGCAGGAAACTACGCCACCTGGCTGCATCGGTTCCATCGCTTTCGCCGGTTTGGAACCCAAGCAGCGCCAACATCCGGATCGATGGGTTATGGCCTGCCGGCAGCTGTTGCGGCCAAGCTGACATTTCCGGAACGCGAAGTTGTGTGTTTTGCCGGCGACGGATGCTTGCAGATGACCATGCAGGAATTTGGAACCGCCTGTCAGGACGGCGCCAACATCATCCTGTTGGTGATCGACAACGGTATGTACGGCACCATCCGCATGCACCAGGAACGGAATTATCCAGGCCGACCGTCCGCTACCAAGTTGGTCAATCCGGATTTTGCGGCGTTGGCCCGCTGCTATGGCGCATTTGGAGAGACGGTACAAACCACGGATGAATTTGGACCTGCTTTCGAGCGGGCGCGTGCCTCAGGCAAACCGGCCATTTTGCATCTGAAACTGGATCCGGAAGCAATTACGCCGGCGGCCAGCCTTTCACAAATCCGGACTGCCGCCCAGAAGAAGTAGTCTCAAGTCACGTGTGGAATGACAAAACGTCGGGCGATTATATCAAACTGCCCGGCGCGCCGTGGTGTCAGCTGTCATCTTCCGGAAGATCGCTGACCGGCAACACCACGTTTGAGATCCCCGGATCATCGAGAGATGTCGTGATCTTGAAGCCGAGCGCCTGGCACATGGAGATCATCGACGTATTCTCCTTCAGGACTTCACCCTTGATGGTCTGAATCCCATCGGCCTTGGCATACCGGATGATCAGTTTCATGAGCGCCCAGCCAAGGCCGAAGCCCTTCAGGTCTGAGCGGATCATCACGGCATATTCACCGGTCTGGTGGTCAGGATCTGCGTGCAGGCGGACCACACCCAGAAGCGACCCGTCATCCGGATCCAGGGCGGTGAACGCCATGGCCCTGGCGTAATCAAGCTGCGTCAGACGAGCTAGAAACCGGTGGCTGAATTCCCGAACCGGCGCGAAGAAACGCAGGCGAAGATCTTCCGGTGAAATCTGTTCAAAGAATGCCTTGAACATGTCTTCATCTTCCGGCCGAACAGGCCGGACGAAAATCTGCCGTCCGCCTTTCACGGTCAGTGTTTGTTCCCATTCCTTTGGGTAAGGCGCGATCGCCAGCCTGGATCCGCCTGTCCGGCCGGGTTTTTTCTCCGGGTGGCACAGGGTCATACGGGCGTCCAAAGCGATCAATCCACTCGGCAGCAACACCATTGGATTGATGTCGAGTTCCTGAATTTCCGGAATGTCGATCGTAATTTGAGAAAGTTTGACCAAAGCTTCTGCCAGAGCTGGTTTGTCGAGTGAGGGACGGGACGGGCCGCCGCCCAAGAGGCGTGAAATCCGGGTCCGGTCGATTTGCGCTTCGGCCAATTTGAGATCGAGCGGCGGCAGCTCAAAGGCGATGTCCTCGCTTTCTTCAATAGCCGTGCCTCCTTGGCCGAAGACAAGCACCGGGCCAAATTCAGGGGTTTCAGCAAGACCAAGATAAAGCTCGAGCCCGTGCCGGTCTTCAAGCATGGGGTGCACGGAAACTCCTGATATGCGCGCGTCCGGGTAGTTTTTCTGTGTCTTGGCAATCAGTTCGCGCGCCGCATCTTCAACGGCAGCTGGGTTTTCCAGACCGAGCCGGACACCATCGATTTTCGACTTGAAGGGCAGGTCGGGAGAAATGAGCTTGGCAACGCAGTGTTTGGCTGTTTTGAAAAACGGTTCCGACAAAGCGCCGACATCCTCAGGCTTTTCTGCCATATCGGTCGCCATGATGGGAATGTCATAGGCCGCCAAAATATCGCAAACTTCCTTCGGTGTGAGCCAAATGCGCTCTTCCGCGAGGGCCGCTTCGACGATTGCCCGGGCCTGTGCGCTGTCCGGCGTAAAATTGGCCGGTAAACTCGGTGGGGCCGCCATCAGGAATTCCCGAGCCTGAGCATCATGGGCCAGATGCATCAGGCTTCGAGCGGCTTCCGCAGGGCTTGCGTAATTCGGAACCTTGGCTTCCGTCAGAACTTCGCGTGTTGCACTGTCGCCGCCGATCAGCCCGGCAACCAGAGCTTTCCGCCGTCCCGGCCGTTTCCGGTCCAAGGTCGCGGCTTCTGCAACGGCCGTTGCCAGGACGGGGAGGGGCTGGAACGCACTTGCGGCCTGCAGGACGACCGCACCATCGACATTCTTGTCTTTCAAGACAGTCGTGATCGTTTCCGTAAGATCTTCGGCAGCTGTTGCTTCGCGCAAGATGACGGACGCTTGCGCGGCGGATGTGTCGTCCAGATCGTTCGATGGGCCAAGGAACGGCTGCAGGTGTTCAAGCGTCTCCGGGCTCAGCGACGCAAATTGAGCGCCGAGGGCGTCTAGCCGGTCATACGCGAGGTTTGCCAGGCTCCGGCCGTTCGCAATGACGGCAAGGTTCCGGCATTGAGGAACGCGGACATGAGATAGCGTTTCAAGCGCTTCGAACATCTCGTCAAGGTCGTAAACCCGAAGGAGGCCGGCGCGGCGGAACGCCGTTTCATAAACGAGATCCGGCTTTGCGAGACGACCGGCGTGCGTCCGGCCCGTCCCGCCCGTATCACGGCTGCGCCCGGAGCGCAGCACGATGACGGGTTTGCCGCGGGCTGCAGCCCGGGCGGCAGACATGAACTTATGCGGAACCGCGACGCCTTCCAGATGAAGAACAATGGCACGGGTCCGGTAGTCCTGTGCGAAATAATCAATCAAGTCGCTGACATCGACGTCGATGCGCGCGCCGAGTGAGACGATTGATGAAAACCCGGTGTTGTGGGTCTTCGCCCAGGACAATGTCGCGTTCAAAACAGCGCCGGACCGGGAGAAAAAAGCGATGTCACCTTTGCCGGGCACTTCGGCACTCAACAGCGCATTCAGCCCCTTTGCCGGAACGGAAATGCCAAGACTGCCTGGTCCGATCAGCCGGAGCGTGGTCTTGCGGGCAGCCTCCCGGCAGGCCTGCATGATTGGCTCCGGCCAGTCTTCATAACCGGGCGAGGGGATTAGAACCGCGCGCGTTCCGCGGTCTCCAAGTTCTTCAATCACCTTGGGCAGATGTTCGGCCTTGGCGAGGTAGATCACCAGATCAGGCGCGTGGTCCAAATCGGCCAACGACAGGACGCTGGTCCCGTTGAACGGCACCGAATAATCGATCCCGACCAGGGTAACCTTGTGTTGGGTTTCGATGGCCTGAAGGCATTCGATGAGCTTGTCAGTCAACACGCCCGGATGTCGGCAGGGACCAAGGACGGCGATGGACGTTGGGGCAAAAAAACCATCGAGATTGCGGATGGTCACGTCGGGATCCTTTCCCGGTCAACTGCAGGCATTAAGGAGATTAGCGGAGATTTAAGACAAAAAAATACCCGCACCCAAAAAAGTTGGGTGCGGGATTGTGGCATATCGACGGGCCGTTAGTGGGCCATCAGCACCGGCACTGTCATGGCTTCCAGAATTTCGCGCGTCGCTCCGCCAAACAGGAATTCACGCATACGGCTGTGGCCATAACCGCCCATCACAACAAGATCGTTGCTGTTGTCCGATACGTAATTGAGCACCGTGTCCGCAACGCCGGTTTGCGGGTTGGAAACGACGTCAATCGTCACATTCATGTTGTGGCGGGCGAGATAGTTCGCAACTTCCGCGCCAGGCTGACCTGCCTCGGAGTTTGTCTTTTTCTCGATCACCAGAACTGTGACCTTGTCTGCCTTTTCAAGCACTGGGATCGCCGCGTGGATGGCCCGGGTCGCTGTCGAGCTGCCATCCCAGCCGATCAGCACATTGTTCGGCTCAAACGATTTGCTGCCGATATAGGGCACCAGCAGAACCGGGACGCCACTTTCGAAAAGGATTGTCTCGATCAGGAGTTCGCGCATCGGCTCCGGTTTGTCCGGATTGCTTTGGCCGATCATCACCAGATCCGTTGGTCGGCAATGCGCCAAAACATTATCAAGCGGGCCGCCTGTGAGGATCTCGGCCAAGCGGCTTTCGCTCTTCACCCCGGCCAGGCGGGCAAACTCGTCGAACTGTTCTTTGGCGTCTTTCGCTGCCGCTACGGCCTGATCATGGGCTGCTTGAAGATAATCGACGGGCATTGGAGCTGCGGCAAATGCCGGCACAACCGGTTCGAACGAAACCGCCAGACCGGTCACGTGCGCATCATGCACCCGCCCGAACTCCAAAGCATATTTTGCTGCCGGCTGATCGCCCGCCAAATCCAGGACCGTCAAAATATCTTTAATTGGCATAATACCCTCCTATGGCTGGCAGTCAGTTTTGCCCCAGCCTTGTGAAAAATCTATATGCCTCTGCAAATTGGCGTCTTTGACCCTTATCAATTCAGGCTTGGAATAGCGGCGTGCTGGCGGCTTGGAGAAAAATCGGTAATAAGAAGCCATGTCGACCCGTTGGCTCATACTCTTGCTGCCGCCTGTATTGATGGTGGTTTGTGCGGCTGTGCTCGCTCATGTCTTCCAGGAACTGGATGATGATAACGTTGACCGCTTAGCCGCAGAACGGTTGACGCTCTACCGGCAAACCATCATCGGTGAGTACCAGAAATACCGGTATCTTCCTTACATGATTGCCCGGGACCCGCGAGCGACCGCCGCGATTGGTCTCGGCCAACCGGTGGAAAGTGCCAATCGTTTTCTGGAAGAAATGGCGGAAAATTCCGGTGCAGACCTTCTTTATGTCATGAACGCTGCTGGCACGACACTGGCGGCTAGCAACTGGCAAAAGCCACTGTCCCTTGTCGGTCGGAATTACGGGTTCCGGCCTTACTTCACGGCGGCGATGCGAGGTGAGGAGGGGCAGTTTTTTGCCATTGGTTTGACCACCGGCCGGCCCGGTTTGTTCCTGGCCCGGCCGACCCCGGTGGAAGGGGATCCGGTTGGGGTGGCCGTTGTTAAGGTGGATACCAGCGAGCTTGAAAACGCCTGGGCCGAAGGTGGGGAGCTGGTCTTTGTCACCGATGCGGACGGTGTCATTTTTCTATCAAGCCAGCCGGAGTGGCGCTATCGCACTTTGGCCGAGCTTCCGGCTGCAACGCGGGATGCGATAGCCAGTAGCCAGAAATACGCAAATGAACCGCTTGCTCCGATCAGTGACGCGCCAGTAACCGGGCCAAACCAGCTGACTATTGGCGGGCAGGCCTATCGGCACAATTCGACTGATGTGGATCTGCTCGGCTGGAAACTGCATTTTCTTGTCCCGCAGGCAGAAGCGCACAAGAGCTTGTTGCCGATATGGGTGATCACGCTGACACTTTGCCTTCTCTATGCGGTTATTGTGCTTGGGCTGCGCGGGCAGAGGCTTCGCCGGGCCTCCGCGGCACTCCGTCAGGAATCAGCGGATCTGAAGGAACTGAACCAGCGGCTGGTTGGCGAAATCAAGGAGCGCCGCCGTGTTGAACACGCGCTTCTGGAGGCACAACGGGGCCTTGCGCGCTCCAGCCGTCTCGCTGCAGTCGGTGAAATGTCCGCTGCCGTCGTCCATGAACTGAGCCAACCCCTGGCGGCGCTCAGAATGTTTGTTGCAGGCACCCGCAAGTTCCTTGAAAAAGGCGACACTCGAACGGCTGCAGAAAACCTGCAGGAAATAGAATCCTTGCAAATGCGCATGGCGAGCCTGACCCAAGAGCTTAAGAGGTTTGCCCGTCCGGGTGAGAGCCGGATCGAAACCGTCGACCTTCGCGACAGCATTCTTGCAGCCGAAAAAATCGTCCGGCCCAGGTTTGAAGAAACGGGTGTTACGCTGAAAATTGCGATGCCGGACCAGCCCTTGATCGTAGAGACGGCCCCGTTGCGGATCGAGCAAATCCTGGTCAACTTGTTGCGCAACGGCGCAGATGCGGCCGCCGCAGAAGACAGTGGTGAAGTTCGGCTGCATATCGTTGAGACTGGGGACACGGTTGTCGTGCGGGTGCTCGATAACGGGCCAGGGATCCCCATGGATCTACGTGAACGTATTTTCGATCCGTTTTTCTCAACCAAAACAAGTGCGGAAGGGATGGGGCTGGGTCTGGCCATCTCCATGCGAATTGCAGAAGACCTCGGCGGTGATTTGGCGGTCTCCGCAAACGTGCCGCGCGGTGCTGCCTTTGAACTCACGGTGCCGGCTGTCAAATCGGCAGAAATGACGGATACATCTTTTGTCCGTCTGGAAGCAGAAGTTGCTGAATGACAAGGCTTAATTCAAAACCATCTCAATCCACGAACACCCCGGTTCTGATTGTTGACGACGATCCGTCCATGCGCGCAGCGCTTCGCCAATGGATCCGCCTTGCCGATTTCGAGACGATCGAAGTGGCGACCGCCGACCAGGCGATGGCGGTTCTCAATCCGGACTTTGGCGGCTGCATCGTCACGGACGTGATGCTGGATGGCGATGACGGCATGACATTGCTGCGCAGGATTGGAGAACTGGACGGTGATTTGCCGGTCATCCTGATCACCGGCCATGGCGACGTTCCGATGGCGGTGGAAGCGATGCGTGCCGGTGCTTATGACTTTGTCGAAAAGCCTTTCGATCCGGACCTGATCGCCGAGGTTGTTCGGAGGGCCTGCAACCGCCGTGCGCTTGTTCTGGAGAACCGGGCGCTGAAGACCCAGATCGCGGACAGTTCGAGCCTTGAAAGTCGGCTGATCGGCAACAGTCCAGCCATGCAGGCGTTGCGGCAACAGATCCTGCATTTTGCGCAAACGGATGCGGCGGTTTTGATTACCGGTGAAACCGGGACGGGAAAGGAAGTGATCGCTCAGGCACTCCATGATTACAGCGCCCGCAAGGACGCTCCGTTCATGGCGATCAACGCTGCCGCATTGCCGGAAACAATGGTCGAGGCCGAACTGTTCGGCCATGAGGCGGGTGCCTTCACAGGCGCGGACCGCCAACGCATTGGCCGGATCGAGGCTGCGAACTCCGGTGTCTTGTTTCTGGATGAAATTGTGTCGATGCCGCTGCCGCTCCAGGCAAAACTGCTCCGGGTGCTGCAGGAGCGGAAGGTTGACCGGATTGGTGGCCACCGGCCGGTTGACGTCGATATCCGGCTGGTAAGTGCGGCAAATGTTGATCCGCGCGAAGCGGTGGCTTCCGGCCGGTTGCGGGAAGATTTACTATTCCGGTTGAATGCAATCGAACTCGCAATTCCGCCACTGCGGGAGCGCGGCAGGGACAGCATCTTGCTGTTTGACACATTCCTCAACCGGTTTGCAGTTCAATACGCCATGGAGGCACCAACGCCGAGCGCGCTTGATGAAGCGTTTTTACAAACCTACGGATGGCCGGGCAACGTCCGTGAATTGCGCAATGCGGCCGAGCGGTTCGTTTTGAACGCGCAGGTCAATCCGCAACCGCTGGAAACTCTTGTCACCGGGCGGCGCGATGAGGTGTCGCTGATGGCAGCAGGCGGATTGAAGGATCTCATGGACGCTTATGAGCGGTCTTTGATCGAAGGGGCCTTGAGGCGTCATGGTGGTAAGGTTGCCGATGTCATGCGCGAGCTGAATGTGCCTCGCCGGACGCTCAACGAGAAGATGGCACGTCTCGGATTGAGCCGGGATCAAGCGAGCGACCCGGAAACGGGAGCGGCCTGAAACTCAGCGATCGGCGAAAAATCGCCGACGCAATATGAGTATCGGCAAGATCTCGCCTAGGTGCGCTGCGGTAGTTTTGTGCTGAGCCCGAAAAAGCCGCCAGTTTGCCCAGTTTTCGGTTGTCAATTGAAGCTGGCACGGGTCATGCTTATTGGGCTCTGACTTGGTCAGCTCCTCATTGCTGGCCGGGTGGTCAAGAGATTGAGCCAATAATCTGGGAGGATTTCATGCTCACGTCACTCAAAGCCGCGACCGCGGTATCCGCGGGCGCCCTTGCCCTTATTTTCGCAACCGAGACTTTCGCTGCCGATGTCACCTGGAACGTGTCCCTTTGGGGCAAGCGCCGGGCGTTCACTGAGCATGTCGAGAAGCTTGCTGAGCAGGTCGCTCAAAAGACCGACGGCAAGTTTGAAATCGTCCTGCACTATGGTGGCGCGCTGTCCAAGTCCCGTGAGAACCTCGATGGTATCTCCTTCGGCGCTTTCGAGATGGCTCAGTTCTGCGCATCCTACCACGCCGACAAAAACCCGACATTGACCGTTCTTGAACTGCCGTTCCTGGGCGTTTCAGATCTTGAGACCGAAGTTAAGGTTTCCAAGGCGCTCTACGATCATCCGGCTGTCCAGCAGGATCTCGGCCGTTGGAACGCCAAACTTCTGATGCCGTCTCCGATGCCGCAATATAACTTTGCCGGCAAAGGCGATGCTCCGGTATCTGTTTCCGATTTCGACGGCATGCGTGTTCGCGCGCTGGGTGGTCTCGGCAAACTGATGGAAGCAGCAGGTGCTGTTCCGACATCCGTGACCGCATCTGAAACCTATCAGGCGATTGACTCCGGCACAGTGCAGGCCGCTGGCTTTGCTCCACATGCTCACCTGTCTTTCCGGGTCGTTGAAGTGGCCGATTGGTGGACCAAGAACCTGAATCCGGGCACCGTTCATTGCCCGATCGTTGTCAATACAGACGCCTACGCAGCGCTTCCGGATGACTTCAAGGCCGCCCTCGACTCTTCCGTCGATCCGGCCCTCGACCATTACCTGGCTACCTACGCCAAGGTTTACGACAAGTGGTGGCCGGAGCTGGACAAACTGGGCATTCAGCAGGTTGAATTCTCAGATGAGGAACTGTCGGCATTTGCCGAAAAGGCCGGTCCGATCCACGCTGCTTGGATTGAAGAGCAAACCGCTAACGGTTTGCCGGCTCAAGAGTTGCTCGACATGGTCAAAAAGACCATCGCTGAATAACGTCAGCCTCACTTGAACTCGAAGATGTCTCTCCGGCACCAACTGCCGGGGAGACTTTCCACAGGGCTGATTTCATGAACACTTCTCCTCAATCGGGCGGTTCAGACACCGACCGTCCCACAACATATATCCGGTTCGATGGATGGCTTGGTCACGTTGAAAACGGATTCAACATGATCGCTGCCTTCTCCATTTTGTCGCTGATGTTTTTGGCTGTTGCCCAGGTCTTGGGCCGGTTGTTCTTCAACACGCCGATCCCGGGTTTCATCGACATCACCGAACAGGCCATGGCGATTTTTGCCTTTGCCGGTGTGGCATATTGCCAAAGAGTTGGCGGTCACATCCGGATGGAAATCGTACTCGGCAAATTGCGCGGCAGAGCACTGTATATCTGCGAAATGATCGGTGTGATCGTGATCGCCTTTACGGTCGCCTTGTTGATCTGGGGTTCCTGGTTTCACTTCGACCGCTCCTGGTCGATTGGTGACAGCACCATGGATATCCGGCTCCCGACCTGGCCATCGAAACTCGTGATTCCCGTTGCGTTGAGCCTGCTGTTCTTGCGCCTCCTCATGCAAATTTACGGATATGCCCGATTGGTCCGCGATCCTGACCGTGAGCCGGTTGCCGTCCCTGTCATCGAGGACGTTGAAAAGGTCGCCCAACATGAAATCGAAGAAGCCTTTGGCGACGACGCTGTTGCAGGAGACACCAAATGACACCGTTTGAAGTAGGTCTCCTGATGACCGGCGTCTTGCTGGTCTTGGTCATCATGGGTGTCCGGGTGGCTTTTGCCGCTGCCTTCGTGGGGCTGGTTGGCCTTATCCTGCATTTCTCGCTGAAGATGGGATTTGAGCGCGGCTTCTTTGTTGCACTCAAGATGGCGGGAACAATCCCGCATTCCAAATCCGTCACCTACGCCCTCTCGGTTTTGCCGACCTTCATTCTGATCGGCTTCTTGGCGTTCTATGCAGGCTTCACGAAACAGCTGTTTGAGGCTGCGAAGCGCTGGCTTGGCTGGATGCCGGGCGGTATGGCCGTTGGCACGGTCTTCTCTACGGCAGGTTTTGCAGCCGTATCCGGTGCATCTGTGGCAACGGCTGCGGTTTTTGCCCGCGTTGCGATTCCGGAGATGCTCAAAGAGGGATACTCGCCAAGACTGTCCGCCGCTGTTGTGGCAGCAGGCGGAACGTTGGCATCTCTGATCCCACCATCTGCAATCCTGGTGATCTACGCGATTCTGGTCGAGCAGTCGGTTGGCAAACTGTTGATCGCAGGTTTCTTGCCCGGTGTGTTTTCTGCCTTGATTTATGTGGCGATCATTGTGGGGGTGTCCGCCTGGCGCGGGGATGCACCGGCCATTAAGGGGTTCACCTGGAAACAGCGGTTTGAGAGTGTCCCGGGTACCTTGCCGATTGTGGCGGTGATCGGGATCATTTTCTGCTCCTTCTTTTTCGGACTGGCCACGCCAACAGAGGCCGGCTCACTCGGGGCGTTCGTGGTTCTGATGGTCGCATTTGCAAAGGGCATGAAGTTCCAGCAACTCGGCCAGGCGCTCCATGAGACTGCCAAGCTGACGGTCATGATTTTCACCCTGATCTGGGGCGTTCTGGTTTATGTCCGCTTCCTCGGCTTTGCCGGGTTGCCGGAAGCATTCCGGGATTTCATCGTCGCCCTGGAGTTCTCTCCGTGGCTGATCATGATCTGCATTCTGCTTGCCTATGCCGTGCTGGGCATGTTCATGGATGCGATCGGCATGTTGATCCTGACATTGCCAGTGGTCTATCCGGCGGTTATGGCGCTGAATGGCGGCGAGGGCGTTTCGGCGGCCGACAGTACTTTCGGGATGTCGGGCGAAGCGTGCGCGATCTGGTTCGGTATTCTGGTGGTGAAGATGGCGGAGCTCTGTCTGATCACGCCGCCCATTGGGCTCAACTGTTTCGTGGTGTCGGGCGTGCGCCCGGACATCCCCGTTCAGGAAGTCTTCCGCGGCTGTATCCCGTTCTTCATTGCGGATGTTCTGACGATCGCCGGCTTGCTTGCCTTCCCGTCGATCATCACCTGGCTGCCATCGCTGATGGGGTAGATCTGACTTCGAGTTCGCCCAAAAAAGAAAGCCGCCGGATTTCCGGCGGTTTTTTTATTGGTAAGCCAGCGATCAAAGATCGTAGCGGTTGGCGCCTTTGGTTCCCGGGAGCAGACTGTTGGCCAACAACAGATAGACGTTCAAAAAGGGAACGAGGTAGCCAATACACCAATAGCCAGCCAGACCTCGATCTTGAAATCGGCGCGCTTCGAGAGAAAACCGCAGCATCATCATCACAAAGCAGAATGTCAGGAACCGAAGTACAAAACCGGGATCGTTGCTTGCTGTCGCGATGTCTCCCCAGTTAAAGGACCCGGCAGCTTGGGCAAACGCGATATATCCAATAGCTGAAGTGAATGTGTAGGCGGACCCGATAATCCAGTAATCGAGCCGGGACACGCGGCCCTGAAAGCCGAACAGTGTTCGGTAAACAAAAGACACGGCAGCCCATACCCCACGGCTTTTCGCGCCGTGGGCGTCACGTTTTGCCGGGCTGTAGGCCGGCGCAGTGAATGTCGCCGATGCCACCGGCGGCAGAGAAATTCCACGAGCCGTGTTTTGCTGTTTCAACTGATTACGCAAGTCCTTAGACGCTACCCGCATTGCCTAAAACCCGTTTTTCATCCGGCGAAACCTCTGTCGCAGGGCGTTTCGGCGTATTTTCAGCCGGCAACGTGCCTCCACAGGGCTCTGTTCTTATGGCGCTGCAGTTTAGGCGGGGCGCATTAAGTGAATAGAAAGAGAATGGATCAAATCGTTGTCAAATTGAAACGATCCGCGGTTGTTGGATCCACAGGGGCCAGGAGAACAACGAAAGCTGTCTAACTCTGTCTAGAACAGACTACCCTGGTCAGCCGCCGGCTTTTGTGACGCGGCTTTTTTCGGCGCGGTTGCCTTGGATTTCTTTGGCGCTGAGCCGCCGTTCATGGCAACAGCATCGATTGTACCGTCAGCCAGTTCAACGGAAAGCGCCGCACCGGACCCGATTGCGGACGCGGAACGGACCGGTTGACCGTCTGCATCGCGCACCACGGCGTAGCCACGGGCGAGCACATCCTTGTAGGAAAGCGACTTCAGAAGTTTCTGCAGTCCGTCCAGCTTGGCTGCACTGTCCTTAAGCCGGGTCAGGTAAGCCCGGTCAAGCCGGTCGCCGAGGCCAGTTACGCGTTCCTTGGAAAGCGCGGTTTGCTGAGACAGCCGAGAGGGTGTCAATCGGGCCACAACAGCGTCAAACGCCTGGCGTTTTTGCGCAATCCCGACAGATAGGGCCCGCTGCTGCCGGTCACCGGCAACCGAAAGGTCTTGCCGTGCCTTCGTACTGAGCCGCGTAAGCACGATGGGGGACAAGCGCGCCGAAGCGTTCTGATACGTAGAGCGGTGATGTTTGGTGTTGACGATCAGGCCGCGTTCCAGGCTGTTGGCCGCCGTGTCGAACCGCTGCCGGGGCAGAGCCAGCAAATCTCGGGGGGCGGGGAGGGCCGCGCTTGCGGCGCGCAGCTCCGTTCGCCGCGACCCGACAAACCTCTGCAAGCCAGTCGACAGTCTTCGCGCCCGGTCATCAACCATGGACATGAGCTCGGCCTTGACCGGAACCGCAATCTCGGCAGCCCCGGTCGGCGTCGGAGCCCTGAGATCTGCTGCCAGATCGATCAATGTCCAGTCGGTCTCGTGGCCAACAGCCGAAATCAGGGGGATCTGGCTTTCCGCCACTGCCCTGACAACAGCTTCTTCATTGAAGCCCCACAGGTCTTCGATGCTACCACCGCCCCGGGCAACAATAACGAGGTCCGGGCGTGGAATCGCCCCGCCAGGCTGCAAGGCGTTAAAGCCCCGGATTCCGTTGGCAACTTCCGCACCGCTTGTTTCGCCCTGAACCCGGACAGGCCACACAAGGACATGGACCGGAAACCGGTCGGAGATGCGGTGCAGGATATCGCGGATCACCGCCCCGGTGGGGGATGTCACAACGCCGATTACATTTGGTAATGATGGCAGTGAGCGTTTGCGCTCTTCGGCAAAGAGGCCCTCGGCAGCGAGCTTCTTCTTGCGCTCTTCAAGCAACGCCATCAGCGCGCCGGCGCCTGCTGGTTCCAGTGCGTCGATGACCATCTGGTATTTGGATTGGCCCGGGAACGTTGTGATCTTGCCCGTTGCGATCACCTCCAGACCTTGTTCTGGCTGGATCTTCAATTTGGACGCAACGCCGCGCCAGATAACACCGGACAAAACCGCGCGGTCATCCTTCAGATCCAGGTAAATGTGGCCCGAACCTGGCCGCGAAATACGCCCCAATTCGCCGCGCACCCGCACATAGCCGAACGCGTCTTCCATCGTGCGCTTGATGGAAAAGGAGATTTCCGAGACGGAAAACTCAGCGACGTTGGATGTGGTATCGGCCAATTGCGTGATTCCTTTTTGCCTCGTGAAATTGGCGGTTGGGATGACGCCGGTCAAGGGCAGGTCACAGCGTCAGATCACGAAGTTCGCGATTGCCTCATTGTCGGTGATGTCTTCCCAGCGAATGTCAGACCGGTCGAAGCTGTCGTGCAAAGTTTGGAAGTTTTCCGGCTGTTTTGTCTCAATGCCTATAAGAACCGAGCCAAAGTTGCGGGCAGATTTTTTCAGGTACTCAAACCGGGCAATGTCATCGTCCGGGCCGAGCAGAGACAGGAAGTCTTTCAATGCCCCCGGACGCTGTGGCAACTGGATGACATAGTATTTTTTCAGGCCGGAGAACTTTAGCGCCCGCTCTTTCACCTCCGGCAGACGTTCGAAGTCGAAGTTGCCGCCCGAAACCACACAGACGATCTTCTTCCCCTTCACCTCACCTTCGGGCAGCCGATTGAGCGCATCAATCGCAAGCGCTCCTGCGGGCTCCAGCACAATCCCTTCAATGTTGAGCATATCGATCATGGTCGCGCACACACCGTCGGTGGGGGCGAGGATTACGTCTTCTGGTGCGAAGGTGGAAAGCTGTTTGAAGTTTACTGTGCCGATTTGGGCAACCGCTGCGCCATCGACGAAGTTATCGACCCAGTCAAGCCGCACCCGCTCATTTGCTTGGAGGCTGTTGTAAAGACTGGGAGCGTTTTCAGGTTCCACCAAGCTAAATTTCGCGGTGAGCCCTTTTTCGGAAAAATAGCGGCTCACGCCCGCAGACAGTCCGCCGCCACCGACCGGAAGGATGAGCCGGTCCCAGTTGGTGCCTTCAGGGGTCTGTTCCACGATTTCCTTGCCGACGGTGGCTTGCCCCAGAATGATTGTTTCGTGGTCAAACGGCGGCACCATCAGGCCGTTGTTCTGAGCACAGTATTCCAGAGCGGCCTTGTTGGCTGCGTCAAAGCCGTCACCAATGAGTTTGATGTCTACGAGCGGTGCGCCAAAAGATCGGGTCTTCTGGATTTTTTGTTGAGGTGTTGTGAGCGGCATGAAGACGATGCCCGGCTTGCCGAAATGCCGGCAGGCAAAGGCAAAGCCCTGCGCATGATTGCCTGCGGAAGAGCACACGAAAAGAGCGCAGTCTGGGTCTTTGTCCAAGGCCCGATGGATAAACGCATAAGCCCCGCGCACCTTGTAGCTGCGCACCGGGGTGAGGTCTTCCCGCTTGAGCCAGATGTCCGCCTGGTGAAGGTCAGACAGGTATTGGCTGTACTGTAGGGGTGTCGGTTCCAGAACTCCGGACAGGAGCTCATGGATCCTGGAGACATCGTCGGCAAACTGTCCCACGTGAATTGCTTTCCCGGTTATCGAAAATTGATGTCCTACTCATCTGAACGGGCATCAAAAATCAAGACCCGCAGTTTTTAAAACAGTCCCGAGGATTGAAAATCGCCTGGAAACAGGAATGCTGTGAAGCATCTGACGTTTTGAAAAATCCGCCTTGAATCGAGCACATTCCACCGCCTACCTAAAACGCATGGGGAAATACGAGTTTAATATGCAACGTCTTTTTCTGCGTCACATCCTGGCTGATGGCGCCCGTATCGAAGCGGATCGCGGGCAGGCGAACTACCTTCTGAACGTCTTGCGTTTGAAGGACGGGGACTACGTTCTGGTCTTTAATGGCAGCGATGGTGAGTGGCTGGCGAAGATCCAGAGCAGCGGCCGGCGTGCCTGTTCGCTGCAACTCATGGAAAGGACGCGCGAACAATCCGCGCCAAATGACTTGATCTACATGTTTGCGCCGCTCAAGCACGCACGCCTGGATTACATGGTCCAAAAGGCGGTCGAGATGGGGGCAGGCAGTCTTATGCCGGTCATGACGCAGCACACACAGTCCAGCCGGGTAAATGTCGAGCGCATGGAGGCAAATGTCATTGAAGCGGCCGAGCAATGCGGCGTGCTTTCTGTCCCTAGTGTTTTGTCTCCGATGTCGCTCAAAGATGTCCTAACCGCATGGCCTGAGGCACATGCTGGACGGAAACTGCTTTTCTGCGATGAGGGCGAAGAGACCAACAATCCTCTTTTGACCCTTGTGCAGCTGAAAGAAAACGGACCACCACCGCTGGCCATTCTCATCGGGCCGGAAGGCGGGTTTTCGGAAGACGAGCGCGCACTTTTGAAAGACCTGGATTTCGTGACCCCAATCCCCCTGGGTCCAAGGATCCTAAGAGCCGACACGGCAGCAGTCGCAGCCCTTGCTGTTGTCCAAGCAACCGTCGGAGACTGGAAGTAGCCATGGACAAGGAGAAGCGCCCAGCAAAAGATATCTCTGCCCCAGGCAACGCTTCTCCAGCCCTTTCCCAGCACGGCGGTCCAATGCATTCGCGACGTGGCCGGAAACCTTTCAGAATTCCGGTTGGTGTGGCGCTCGGGTTGGTTTTCTCGCTTCTGCTAGTCGCAATTTGCGGATTGATCATTGCTTACATGGCAGCTGCGGACCGGCGGATTGCGGGCCGTTTGCTGGATCAGCAAGCGGCGGCCATCCTGAATGCCAATCAGGCTGTTTTGGAGAAGTTCTTCTCTGAGCAGGATGTTCTGCTTCGCACGATTGCAGTTCATGTAGCGGCGATGCAGCGGCACCTGAACGGCGACGATCTTGAGGCATATAAAAAGCTGCTTCCGGAAAATGCTGAGTTTGAACTTGGCCGATCGGTCATGGACGATGCACCGGCCGACGAATTGCCAGTCGTTGCGTGGTCCGCATTTAAATGGCGCGAGGGACAGGCGGAAGCCGTGAAAACTGCTGAATTGGACCTTGGAAACGGTCAGAGCCTGTTCGTTCGTTATCCGCGGGCCGTGTTTCTTGATGTCGCCAGGGCCATGACCTGGGACAGCCAGCAGCAAGTATTTTTGCTCTCAGGCCGCAACAACGTGATTGTTGTCCACGGCTTGGAGGGAGTGGATTACTCGGCATCGCCGGAGACGCCATTGCCATCGCTCAAAAAAATGACGGAAACACCGTTACACCTGATCTGGGATGTAGGGCGTCAGGCGCACATGATTGACGGGCAGATTAGTGGACGTTTGTTTCCAGCTTTTGGGGGCTTCTACACCGCGATTTATATGGAGCTCGACACAGGACCTGCCGACGGTTGGATCATCGGAACGCTTTATCGAGCCGACCAATTCGGAGAAGCATTGGATCAGACCCAAGTGGTGCTCTACGCAGCATTGGCGGCGCTGCTCGCTGGAGCTGCCTTGTCTTTCATAGTTGGGCGCAAGTTGGGGCGTCCGCTGGGACGGTTGGCTGAAGCGGCCGCCGATCTCCGCAAGCTGGAATTTCATGAAGAACACCGCTTGCCGTCTTCGCCTTTGGCTGAACTCAACGATGTTAATCAGGCCTTCAACGGGTCGATCGGTGCCCTCAATGCCTTTGCCAAATATGTGCCGCGTCAGCTTGTAACCCGGCTGATCGAGGAAGGCATGACCGACAGCCGGAACATTGAACTCCGGGAAATGACGATTGTGTTTACGGACCTTGCAGGTTTCACCAGTTTGGCATCAAATTTGAGCGCAGAAGAAACGGCGGCCTATCTGAACGGCTATTTCGAAACGGTCTCAATAGTAATCGCCGACAGGGACGGGACCATCGACAAGTTTCTTGGAGACGGTGTCATGGCATTTTGGGGGGCTCCGTCCGACCAACCGGACCATGCCTCCAAGGCAATCGCGGCTGTCACGGCATTGGCTGAGCAGATTGAAAAGGACAGCGCGTTGAACATGCGCCTCAGGATCGGCATTCATACTGGCAAGGTTGTTGTTGGTGACATCGGGTCTGCCTCGCGAATGAATTATACGGTCATCGGTGATGCGGTTAACGTTGCAGCCCGCCTACAAGAGTATGGCAAGCACGTTGACCCAGGTGCTAAGGTAATCGCGCTTGCAAGCGGAGACACCATGGCGCAATTGCCTGAAGGAGTGAAGGCAACCAGCCTGGGTCCTGTAAAACTCAGGGGCCGTGAGGAGGCTTTGACGGTCTTCAGGATTGCGTGAGGCGCACCTGCGTGTTGCATCTGCGCTTGCATTCTACTTTCAAGACTCCTAAATCACCGGAACTCATAAACGCCGGAAAAGGCATCGGATCATCGCGGTTTTAAGGGGGCTGGGCTCCTTATGATTTGCACCGCAAACACTGAAGGATGGTTGTATGGCCCGCGATACGGTCGATGCCACACCGATTGAAACCGTCGCTGATCTGGCGGCAACACTGGAAGCAGGTTGCAAGCCGACTAGCGATTTCAGGATCGGGACCGAACACGAGAAGTTCGGCTTCAATATAAAAGACAATTCGCCAATCCCCTACGGCGGCGCCAATGGCGTCGAAGCTGTGCTGGAAGGCATGGAGCGCCTACTCGGTTGGGAACGGATCGAAGACGCTGGAAAGATCATTGGCCTCGCCGATGATCAGGGCGGCGGTGCGATCTCCATCGAACCAGGTGGCCAGTTCGAATTGTCCGGCGCGCCGCTCGACAATCTCCACCAGACCTGCCGCGAAGCCAACCAGCACCTGGCCCATGTCCGTCAGGTTGCAGAGCCGCTGGGGGTCGGTTTCCTGGGTATTGGAATGGCGCCAACCTGGGCCCGGGCAGACATGCCGCGCATGCCGAAGTCGCGCTACGACATCATGACAAATTACATGCCGAAGGTCGGATCCCTTGGTCTCGACATGATGTACCGCACGTCGACGATCCAGGTGAACCTGGATTTTGAAACAGAAGCGGACATGGTCAAAAAGATGCGTGTCGGTCTGGCGCTCCAGCCTATCGCGACGGCAATCTTTGCCAATTCCCCGTTCACCGACGGCAAGCCGAATGGCTTCAAGTCGTTCCGGGCCCAGATCTGGACCGATACGGACATGGACCGCACGGGCGACATGCCCTTTGCCTTTGACGACGGCTTCGGCTTTGAACGCTATGTCGAATGGGCGCTGGATGTGCCGATGTATTTCGTTAAGCGGGGCACTGAATATCACGATGTCACCGGAACCACGTTCCGGGCCTTCATGAATGGGGCACTTGAGGGCAAGATCCCGGATGCTCGTCCGAGCCTTGGTGACTGGAACAACCACTTGTCGACCTTGTTCCCGGATGTGCGGCTGAAGAAATACATCGAAATGCGGGGTGCCGATGGAGGCCCATGGCGGCGGATATGCGCGCTGCCGGCCTTGTGGGTCGGACTGCTCTACGACACCGGTGTTTTGGATCAGGCGTTTGAACTGGTGAAAGACTGGACAGCAGAAGAGCGAGCAGCGTTGCGGGCAGGTGTGCCGGAAACCGCATTGCAGACACCGTTCCGCACTGGAACCGTGCTGGATGTAGCCAAGGACGTCTTGGCGTTGTCTCAAGAAGGCCTCAAACGCCGCGCGCGCATGAGTGATGGCGACCTGGATGAACGGGTCCATCTGGCACCCGTTGAGGAAGGTCTGGCAGCAGGCATGTGCCCGGCCGACATTCTTCTTCAGCGGTACAACGGATCGTGGAACGGAGATCTCTCGCAGATCTTCCGGGATTACGCTTACTGATCCTCTCAAAAGCCTAAGTGGTTTTTCTTATCCCGGCAAAAGCTTTGCCGGGATCAATTGACGTTCTGCCGTGAAGCAGTCACTGTGAGCGAGATAGCCTTGTTTCTCAGGGCCTTGCGCAAGACAGTCGAGGCAGCGTGATGACAGCACATGACAAGGCGGCGCCGCCGTTCGATATCTTCTCCTTGAGCAAAGATATGCAAGAGCGCTTTGGCTGGTCCAATGACGACCTTAATCGTGTCATGGAACATCTGATGCCTGCCGCGCTGTCCGGGTTTCAGCATTTCGGTACGCCGAGCAAAAGCATGCCAGACTGGTTTGCTCAGGCAGCGCAACTGTCAGCCGGTTCCGGCAATCCTTTTGCTGACTATGCAAAATTCTTCCAAGCCCCCACACAACAATCCCTGACGCCATTCTTCGGTCCGGAAGCCGTTCAGCAGGCCGTTGCTGCGCAGATTTCCACGATGACCGGGGTTCAACGAGACGCTGTGCAGGAGTTGATGCCGGTTGCGGCAACACTTGCCTTTGGGCAAGCGGCAAGACCCTTCCTGCAAGGCGAGGCTCAGGTTCTTTTGGATGCCTACCTACGCGGCTTTGCGCGCGGGCGGCCAAAACGGGCGCCAGCCCCAATCGATTACCTTCAAGGGTACACGGAAGCAATGAACGCCTTTTGGGGGTCGTTCCTGCAACCTGCCGCGGCGCGCGATGCTGAGGAAGAAGCTGAGCTGGAGCCGGAGCTCGAAGACGATCTGGTCGATGAAGAGGTCGAGGAAGACGAGGCGTCGGAATTCGATGAAATGGTGTCCGGTTGGATGTCGGCGGGGCGAGACCTGCAGTCCAGCCAATTCAAGGCGTTTGACGATTTTTTCGCAACTGCAACCAAAAACCTCGGCAAATAAGAAGAACAAAAAAAGACCCGCCAAAAAGGCGGGTCAGTTGACGTCAGCAAGGCTTGCCGACAGGGGCTGCTAATAAGTTTCCAATCAAGCTGCGATTTCCGGCCGGGGATGTGCCGGAATAACTGTCAGTCTCGGAGCTTTGGGACCCTCGTTGGCGGCACGGGGCATAGACTGCAGTGCGGCAGTGCAGTGCCCGTTGGCCATCTGCGTCAAAAAAGGTACCGGATCGGTGTGAACCGGTAGCGCGATGGCTCGTCGAACATCGCTTCGGGTCAGTCCAATGTCCTTCAATGCTGCGTCGCTCAACTCCGAGAGCTTGCCCATTTGGCGGCGGTTCTTGAACACGCGCAGGGCACGGGCAACCAGCTGCCCGGAAAGAGCGAAAATGGGGTGGTGTGCGATATGTGACATGGCGTAATTCTCCTGTGAGCCGCCGGAGGAATTTCCGGCTGCTTGTTCCGCGCCCTTGGGGCCGTCCTTTGTTTGGAACACGCTCTAAATGCGATGAATTAATCCATTATTCCAACGAATGTTTTTGATATGAATAATCAGATATTGTGATATGAAGGCTGTGTCTTTGGAAAAACTCCCGGATTCGAGCCAATTTGGATGGCTTGGGTCCGATTTTGAATCTTCAGAAATTATCGGTGAAGCGGCATGTTAGACTTGGATCAGCTGCGGACATTTGTTGCCATTGCAGAAAGCGGAAGCTTTACCAAGGCTGCTGACAACGTGCACAAGACCCAATCTGCAGTCTCCATGCAAATGCGGCGGCTTGAAGAGCGGATCGGAAAACCGCTGTTTGTTCGTGTCGGGCGGCAGTCCCGCCTGACCGAGCACGGGGAACGTCTTCTGCACTATGCCCGTAGGCTTGTGCAGCTGAACGACGAAACGCTTGCGGCCTTTGACGACACAGAACTTGCCGGCCTTGTTCGTTTGGGCACACCGGATGATTACGCTGACCGGTTTCTACCAGAGATCCTCGCAAGGTTTTCAAGGTCCAATCCAAAGGCCGAAGTGAGTGTTGTATGCGCGCCGACGCCGAACCTTGCGGATATGATCGGCGAGGGCGAGCTTGATGTGGCGATCATCACGCACGTACAAAAAAAAGGCCGCAAAAACGTTGATATCCTTCGCCGCGAGCCATTGCTTTGGGTCGCGTCCGCGCGCCATGCAACGGAAAACGAGGCGGTTCTGCCGATGGCATTGGGCCGGGCAACATGCGATTGGCGAAAGGCTGCATTGAGCGCATTGGAGGATCAGCTGCGGGAGTACCGGCTTTTGTATTCCAGTTGGAATTCCACTGCCGTTGGCGCCGCAGTTTTGGCCGGCCTTGCGATTTCTGTTCTACCGGAATCTGCTCTTCGTTCCGGAATGCGTGTTCTGACAGAAGCGGATGGGTTTCCAAGGCTGCCGGACTGCGAGATTGGCATCATGCGCTCCTGGCACAATAATTCCCGTGTGACAGATGCCTTGGTGGAGCACATCATGTCGTCACTCGACAACCTTTCCGTTCCGCAGGCGGCGGAATGATCATGAATTGAAGTGCCATAGGAATTGATGTAAGAAAAGGTAATTAATCATATTTTGTGATGGGCTTGTGACTGTGTTTTGTGTCCATACAGGAGGGCTTCATGAGCCACGCGCTGGATATTGATCAGCTTAGGACCTTTCTCGCAATTGCCGAGCTCGGCAGTTTCACAAAAGCTGGAGAAGCCGTTCACAAAACACAGTCCGCAGTTTCCATGCAGATGCGCCGCCTGGAAGAACGGGTCGGTCAACCCATTTTCCTCAAAGATGGCCGGCAGTCGCGATTGACTGAACAAGGTTTGCGGCTGGTGGAATATGCCCGCCGCATGATCCAGTTGAATGACGAAACCTTACTGGCGTTTAACGGCAAGAAAGAACTCGGTTTCGTCAAGCTGGGCGTTCCTGATGACTATGCTGATCGACTGCTGCCCCAAGTGCTCGCCGCGTTCAACCGGCTCAATCCTTCCATTGAGGTTCAGGTTGAGTGCACCAGCAGCGCGAAGTTGACAGCCGCGGTGCGGAACAATGAACTCGATGTAGCCATCACGACATCGGGTGACACCAGCGAGTTGCGCGGTGAGATCATTCGGCGTGAACCTCTCTATTGGGTCACATCGGAACAACACTGTGCGCATACACAAGACGTTCTGCGGCTTGCCCTTGGCCCGTCCAGCTGCAGCTGGCGCCGGTTGTCCATGGATGCTTTGGACCGCGCCGGACGCCAGTACCGCGTGTCCTATACGAGCGCGAGCGGCTCTGCCCTGATCGGGGCTGTGCAAGCTGGACTGGCGCTAACGGTGTTTCCCGAAAGCGCTATCCGGGATGGCATGCGCATTCTGGACGAGAGGGACGGTTTCCCGGCGTTGCCGCATTGTGATATTGCCATGCTGCGTTCAGACAACGCCCGCCTGCCAATGCATGACCGGCTGTGCAATCACATCATCGCCGCCATTGGCAATGTGGGGACCGTGTCCTCTCGCGAGGCGGCTGAGTAACTCTTCGTTTCCCGGATCACTTTTGAAATCTTATCTATCGGGTGCGCAGCATCATGACATTGCCGCCAATGACACAGGCGAGGCCACCGATTGCCAGCGGGGTCCAATGATAGCCTTCAAAGATCGTTGACAGAGCCAGCGCGACAATCGGAAACAACACTGTGGCGTAGCCAGCCCGGGCAGAACCGATCCGTCCAAGGAGTGTCAGATATGAGGTTAACGCGATGACTGAGGCGATCAAAGCCAGATAGACCAGGCTGACGATATAAGGCAGGGTCCAGTTAACGGCAAAACTCTGACCACGGATTGCGGAAAACAGTCCAAGAAATACCATCCCATAAACCATGCCCCAGGCGGTTGCCGGCATAACTCCAATCCCGCGGCGTTGGGTATCAGCGGCCAACATGTTGCCGAAGCAGAACGATAGAGTGCCGCAGATACAAAAAACCAGCCCGATCGCGGTGTTTGTATCAAACTGCGTTCCGGCCATCTCTTGCAAAAACATCAGCGCAATGCCTGCAACGCCAAGAAAACCAGCGGTAAGAGTGAGTGCGCTCGGGCGTTGCCGGAAGAGGACAAGTCCCAGAAATACGTTGAAGACAGAGGCGGTTGAAAACACAACGGCCAAAAGCCCGGACGGAAGATAGCCCGCTCCGTAGTAGAACAGGGTGAAGTTCGTGGAGAACAAGAGCGCGCCGAGTCCAGCGAAGCGAAAGTGATCCTTCAGCGGAAAGCTCAATGGATAGTCTCTT
Source organism: Roseibium sp. (assembly GCF_965276855.1). Taxonomy (GTDB): domain Bacteria; phylum Pseudomonadota; class Alphaproteobacteria; order Rhizobiales; family Stappiaceae; genus Roseibium. The sequence continues at coordinate 1,763,240 of NZ_OZ255700.1, read as the reverse complement.
AACCGCACCCAGGTCATCATAATCGCAGCGGCAACGACGAAACGCCAGAACACCGATACTTCCGGGGCTACACCAGAAATCTGCCCTTTCATCGCAATCCAGCTGAAGCCCCAGGCAAAAACGGTGACGGCGTAGAGGCCAAGGTCGGTGGAGTCCATACTGGACCGGTTCAGCGTTGGCTGGGCAATGCTCATGGAAGATACTCGTTTGTGCAGGAACATGCACAATCTGAGCTCAAGAATACTTCAGCGCAAATGACAGTTTTTGATAAGATAATCAGCTTTATGAATGATTGGGGAGGTCACGGTATGCGCCGCCTGGTGGTGCATCATCCTCAAGCGGCGCAGATTTTTCCGTTAGGCCAAGCTTCGGGAAACCCTAAAGCACAAGATTGTGTCTACCAACCTTCTTGATGTCAGTTTCGCCACATAGGCCCATGGTGACATCGAGTTCTTTGTGCATGATCTCAAGGACTTGACGGACGCCAGGCTTGCCCATGGCGCCAAGACCGTAGATGAAGGCACGCCCGATGTAGGTGCTGTGGGCTCCCATTGCGACAGCCTTGAAGACGTCCTGGCCGGAGCGGATTCCACCGTCGACATGAACTTCGATCTTGTCGCCGACCGCATCGACAATGTCCCGCAAGATGTCATAGGAGGCGAGGGCACCATCCAGCTGCCGGCCGCCGTGGTTCGACACAACGATCGCATCTGCACCGAGATCCGCTGCAATCCTGGCATCTTCAACGTCGTTAATGCCTTTCAGGATCAGTTTACGGTCCCAGTGTTTTTTGACCCACTCGACTGACGACCAGTCTAGCGTCGGGTCGAACTGGCTGGCCGTCCATTCGGCAAGCGAAGTCATATCCTCAACACCGGAAACATGACCTACGATGTTGCCGAACTCGCGCCGCTTGGTTTGCAGCATGTTCCAGCACCAGCGTGGCTTGAAGGCAAGATCAACGAGTACATGCGGCTTTGGTTTTGGCGGCGTGCTGAGCCCGTTCTTGATGTCGCGGTGGCGTTGACCAAGAACTTGAAGATCCAGTGTCAGGACGAGGGCCGAACAGCCAGCCGTGTGAGCGCGTTGCATCAGGTTTTCAGAGAAGCCTCGGTCGCGCATCACATAGAGCTGAAACCAAAATGGATTTTTAGTGTGTTCGGCAACATCCTCGATGGAGCATACGCTCATGGTTGAAAGCGTGAAGGGGACCCCGAACTCCTCGGCGGCCTGTGCCGCCAGAATTTCACCGTCCGCATGCTGCATCCCGGTCAACCCGACCGGCGCGAGTGCCACAGGCATGGCGACATCCTGCCCGATCATGGTTGTTTTGACCGATCGGTTGTCGATGTTGCGCGCAACGCGCTGGCGCAGCTTTTGCCGCTGAAATGCCGCCTCGTTGTCCCAATAGGTGCTTTGGGTCCAGGAACCCGTGTCGGCATAGTCATAAAACATTTTTGGGACTCGCCGTTTGGCAAGAGCCTGCATATCGGCGACATCAGTTACAATCGGCATTACTCGTTCCCCTGACCTATTTCTTGACCGCTCGATCGGATGCTTGGGACCGGCGCAGGCCGGCCAGTTTCTCGCGCTGATCCTGCTGTTCCGTAGCAGCGAGTGTGGCGCGAACGTAGTCGATGTGTTCTTCCGCACAGCGCTGTGCGAGTTTTGGGTCCCCCGCGGCGATTGCTTGAAAAATCGCCTTGTGCTGTTTCAAGACCTCTTTCCGTGCCGATGGGTGATGGTAGAGACGGTCTCGATTGTAAAAAACGCCATTTTCCAACAGCCGGTAACAGGAATGAAGCGTGTGCAGCAACACCACATTATGTGCAGCTTCCCCAACTGCATGGTGGAAGCCGACATCCAGGCGGCCCTCCAGGTGGAGATCTTCCGCCGCAAATGCTGTCTCCATCTGGTCAACGATGTCGTTCAGTCTGCGAATGTCCGACGGGGCTGCGCGCATCGCCGCCATAGCTGAGGCTTGACCCTCAATGCCACGGCGGAAATCAAAATAGTCGCTTACCGCAGACGGGTGCCGGGAAATCAGTTGCACGATTGCTTCGGAAAAGATCGGCCCAATGAGGTCACAAACAAATGTTCCGCCCCCCTGACGTGCTTCAATAAGGTCCCGGTCTTCAAGAGTTTTTAGTGCGTCCCGTAACACGGGTCGGGACACATGAAGCTGCTCTGCCAACACGCGTTCCGCCGGGAGCCGGTCACCGGATTGAAGGACTCCTTTGAGGATCAGTTCTTCAATTTGATTGACAGCTGCGTCGGCAGTTTTGTGGGTGTTGATTGGCTGAAACATCGGTTTTTTCGCTGTTGTATCGACGCGAAACTAATCGAAATCCGAAAATTGGTCAAATAATTTATCCAATTTTGAGGTTGCTGTCGATGCAAACAAGCCAAAAAAGGCCGCACGTGCGCTTATGTCATCTTTCAAGAATCTCAAAATGCCTGTGGTCTTGAGCAATCGAAACCGCCATGCTGTACCGGCTGTTGAGCGCAAGGAGGGGCTGTCGTTGGAAAACAACCTGGAAACCGGTGGGGCATTGCCCACATTCCGCGCTTCGCCTTTACGGCAAAAAGTTCTCGGTGAAGTTCACGCGCGGCCTTTCCGGCCACTTGCGACCCCGCGAACGGTTCTCCACTACGCCTTTCTGACCAACAGTGATGAGGCGGCAGCTGACAAGGAATGGCTGAAGGAATTCGGTACATCCCGAGGCGTTCCCGGTCCGGCAGACGGTGGCCGTTATCATACCTTGGAGTTTGGGGAAGGCCACTTGAGCTGGGAGCAGCACGCGGAATTCACCACCTACACCTGGGATGGTTCTGCGGATATTGAACACTTGTTTGGCGCGCCCCCGGCTGGTCACCCCTTCGGAGCAGCTTTCCGGGCTCCGGGCGAGCTGCTCGTTGCTGTGCGTCTTGAGTTGCGGGACGAGATTGATGAAAGCCGCTGGCGGCCCACCTTCGAAGAAGGCAGCTTGACGGTCTCGTCGCTGGAGCGGGGGCAAGCGACCGTTGCAACGGACTTCCGCCAGGACGGCGATGGGCTATCCCGCTTTCTGGTGTTGAACCACTCCATGAGCGACGTGCAGACCGGGGCGATTGTTCAACGGCTTCTGGAACTCGAGACTTATCGAACACTGGCCATGCTGGGCCTGTTCGAGGCGAACACTCTGTCACCCGACATTCGAAAGTTTGAGATAGAGCTTGCCGATTTGACCGAACAAATGAAAACAGCGGCTGGTCTCGACAGCAATCGCGACTTGCTAAACAAATTTACCGAACTTGCGGCCTCCCTTGAGGCGGGTGCAACTGCGAGCACCTTCCGCTTTGGCGCAAGCCGCGCCTATTATGAGATTGTGAAAATCCGATTGTCTGCCCTCCAGGAAGAGGCCATGCCAGGCGAGTTGACGATGTCGTCTTTCTTGTCCCGCAGGTTGTCGCCTGCGATGCGCACTTGTCAGGCTATTGAAGATCGTCAGGCGATGCTGTCGCGCAAGTTAGCAAGAGCGACCAATTTGCTGCGCACGCGGGTTGATGTGGATCTGGAACAGCAAAACCGCTCACTTCTGGAATCCATGAACAGGCGGGCACGGCTGCAATTGCGTCTGCAGCAGACAGTTGAAGGTTTGTCTGTCGCCGCGGTCAGCTATTACATCGTGGGGCTGTTTTCCTACCTTGCGAAAGGGGCAAGCGGATCTGGACTGCCATTACCGCAGCCCTCAGTCACCACGGCAATAGCTGTACCAATTGTTGTTTTGTTCATTTGGTGGATGGTGCGCAGAATACGGGCACATCACGTCACACAAGACAAAGACGACGTGTGATGCACAAAAAGAAAAGGCCGGATCCAAGACCCGGCCTTTTTTGAATTCAACCTATTTAACAGCTTAGTTGGTTGTGCCGTCTTCGCTGTATTGTGCCAAATATGCAATGACATCGGCGCGATCTGCGTCCTTACGAAGACCAGCAAAAGCCATACGGCCCTTCGGGATAACGTCGCGTGGTTTCAGCAGATAGGCGTCAAGGGTTTCAACATCCCATACGCGGCCCTCACCAGCACCTTCCATCAGGGTTGCTGAGTACTTATAACCGTCAATCGTGCCCCAGGCGCGTCCGACGACACCGTTGAGCTGCGGGCCGACTTTGTTCTTGGCGTCTTCGCCAACGGCATGGCAAGCCGCGCACTTTCTAAATACTTTTTCGCCCTTGGCCGGGTCGCCCTCAGCGCTGGCGTGTGCGGTAAATGCAATTAGCGCAGTGCCGGCGATCATCAGCATTCGCTTCATGTGTATCTCCCTCAAATTGGGCAATGCCTGCCCCTTCACAAATCAACAGTATGTTGCGTTTGGATGCAAGCGACGTGCCGTCGCAGGCAGAACCAAGCCGCAGATGCTCCAGACTCAAACGGCGAAAACTGCTCCCTCAGCTCGCTTTCGCAGTTCTCGGCCGGTGTAACCAATCCTCCAGACCGGCATCCCAGTAAGGCGAAGAGCCGTAAAGGGCGGCAAGAAAGTCAATAAACACCCGAACCTTCGCAGGCAGGAACTGCCGACTTGGGTATACGGCATAAAGCCCCACATCTTTGGAGGCTCTGTACTCAGGAAGAAGGATTTGCAGCTTTCCCTCACGTAACTCCGGTCCGATGTCCCAAGTCGATCTCAAAGCAATTCCGACGCCTGACAAAAGGCATTCACGCACCACTTCACTTGAGTTTGTTTTGACCGGCGATTGCGTCCGCACGGTCTCAATGCCGTTCGGGCCTGCCAGACGCCACGGATCCTGATTGGCCGCGGCCAATGTCACGTGATTGGCAAGGAGGTCATCAATTGACTCCGGCGTGCCATACCTTTCAAGATAGTCTGGGCTTGCACACAAAATACGGTGAACCGGCGCAAGACGGCGTGCGACAAGGCTGGAATCACTTAATTCCGCGATCCGGATCGCCAGGTCGTAGCCTTCGCCGACGATGTCAACGAACTCGTCCGACAAGTCCAGATTGATGGAGAGATCCGGATTGTTGGTCAGAAACTTGCCCACATGTGGGGCAATGTGTAGTCGCCCGAAGGATGTGGGTACGGCTACCTTTAGGTTCCCTCGCGCTTTGGCCGACCCACGCGAGACAAAGGACTCCGCTTCTTCAACCGAAGCGAGGATCGCAATAACCCGTTCGTAAAATCCTTGGCCGGCTTCTGTCATCGCAATTTGGCGGGTCGTGCGTTGGAGCAGGCGGCTGCCCAGCTTTTCCTCTAATCGGCGGATCCGTTTGGAAACGACAGCTGGTGATAGGTTCATCTCGCGGCCCGCCGCCGACATGCTGCCTGCGCCAACGACCCTTGCGAAAATCTCCATGTCAGTCAGATTGCTCATTTTCAAACTCTCAGAAAGACAACTTGTGTGCCTTTAACCGTTTTCCTTGCGTCTGAAATCTGCCAGACTCAGGAACAATTAGGGATGTAAGCGTTTTTACGCACCGATGGCTCATGTGGATCAAATAGGGTCCGCGAAAGGGAAGGGAACCGCCCGTGACTGCAATTGCAATGCCCGCTCCGGACCAGGGCGTACTCGATCGGCGACAGGAAATTGTCAAGGCTTTGCAGGCTATTATACCCGGTGAAGGTGTCATACACGATGAGCGTGAAATGCGGGCTTACGAGACCGATGCACTCACAGCTTATCGCCAGTTGCCTTTGATAGTTGCTCTCCCGGAGACCGTCGACCAGGTGTCGAAGGTCCTGAAATACTGTCATGAGAACAATGTTAAGGTGGTACCGCGCGGTGCTGGCACCTCGTTGTCAGGCGGCGCATTGCCGCTTGAAGATGGCGTTCTCCTATCGATGATGAAATTCAATCAGGTGCTCGATATAGACTTCGACAACCGCGCTGTCGTTGTTCAGCCGGGCGTTACAAATCTCGGGATCACGCGTGCGGTTGAGCATGAAGGCTTTTATTACGCACCGGATCCGTCATCCCAGATTGCCTGTTCCATCGGCGGGAACATTGCCGAGAACTCCGGCGGTGTGCATTGCCTGAAATACGGCTTGACCACCAACAACGTTCTTGGGCTCGAGATGGTCCTGATCACAGGCGAGGTCATTCGCTTGGGTGGCAAGCACCTCGACAGCGAAGGATATGACCTTTTGGGGCTCATGACCGGATCTGAGGGTCTTCTTGGTGTGGTGACCGAGGTCACCGTTAGAATTCTGCAAAAACCGGAGACAGCCCGCGCCTTACTTATTGGGTTCCCGACCAGCGAAGACGGAGGGCGCTGCGTTGCGGAGATCATCGGTGCGGGCATCATTCCAGGTGGCATGGAAATGATGGACAAACCGGCGATCCACGCGGCGGAAGACTTCGTGCATGCAGGATATCCGCTGGACGTGGAAGCGCTTTTGATCGTCGAGCTGGACGGTCCGGAGCGCGAAGTCGATTACCTTATCGGACGTGTCGAGGAAATCGCCAAGGCCAACGCCGCCAGCCATCTTCGGATCTCCGAGAGCGAAGAGGAGCGCATGACCTTCTGGGCGGGCCGAAAGGCAGCGTTCCCGGCTGTAGGGCGAATCTCGCCGGATTATCTTTGCATGGACGGAACGATCCCGCGCCGGGAACTTCCCAAGGTTTTGGCCCGAATGCGTGAACTGTCTGAGAAACACGGGCTTGGCGTTGCCAATGTTTTTCACGCCGGCGACGGCAATCTGCATCCGCTCATTCTGTATGACGCCAACAAACCCGGTGAACTCGATGCCGCGGAGGCATTCGGTGCCGACATTCTCCGACTGTGTGTTGAGGTCGGTGGTGTCCTGACCGGCGAACATGGCGTTGGCATTGAAAAACGTGATCTGATGACGGACATGTTCACAGAAGCTGACTTGAAACAGCAGCAGCGCGTTAAATGTGCCTTTGATGAAAAACATCTCTTGAACCCGGGCAAGGTGTTCCCGGTGCTCCATCGGTGCGCGGAGCTTGGCAAGATGCATGTTCACAAGGGACAGTTGCCATTTCCAGATATCCCGCGGTTCTGAGGTTAATAGATGGGTTCTGCATTGAAGCCGCGCACTGCGCGCGAAACAGAAGACGCAGTCAAATGGGCTGCGGCGGAAGAACAGCCTTTGGAAGTCATCGGAGTAGGGTCCAAGCGAGCCTTGGGCCGGCCGGTTCAGACCGCACATGTTCTGGATCTGTCGGACCTTAATGGCGTCGTCAGTTATGAGCCGGCTGAACTGGTTTTGACGGTTTTGGCAGGCACACCGATTGCCGATGTTGAGAAGCTTGTGGACGACAACGGGCAGGAGTTGTCATTCGAGCCACTGGACTATGGTCCCTTGTTTGGCACAGAGAACGGCAAGGGAACCATCGGCGGAGTGCTTGCGGCCAATCTTTCAGGCCCCCGGCGCATTAAGGCAGGAGCGGCGCGCGACCATATCCTTGGAATGGAAGCCGTCTCTGGCCGTGGCGAGATTTTTGTGTCCGGCGGAAAGGTGGTCAAGAATGTCACGGGTTATGATCTCCCGCGTGCCCTGTGCGGTTCTTTCGGCACCCTGGCGGTAGCGACGGAAGTCACCCTCAAGGTGAATCCCAAGCCTGAAACCTCTGCGACTTTCCAGATCGAAGGGCTTGATGACCAGGCCGGTGTAGCTGCGTTGTGTGCCGCGCTGGGCTCGTCGGCCGAGGTCTCCGGTGCAGCGCATCTGCCGTTCGATTTAGGCGGATCGAAAAGCAGGACCGTTCTGCGGTTGGAGGGGTTCGAGACCTCTGTCGATTATCGTTTCAAGACCTTGGAAAAACTGCTGGGCCGGCAGGGAAGTGTTTCAAGGCTCGCGGAAGAGCAGTCCGTCGATCTTTGGCGCGGAATTCGGGATTTGCAGCCGTTTACCGGTAAGAACACACCCGTGTGGAAAGTCTCAGTTGCTCCCACCAGCGGACCGCAACTTGTGCGCATGCTGAAGGAGCGGATCGACATTCGGGCACTTTATGATTGGAGTGGCGGTTTGGTCTGGTTCTCGTGTGAAGATGGAGACGATCACTCGGACTTTGTGCGCAGCGCCGTTAAAAACGTTGGCGGGGGCCACGCTACATTGGTTCGCGCGGAGGCCTCAACGCGCACAAGTCTGCCCGTCTTCATGCCGCAGCCGGCTCCCCTGGCAGCCCTGTCGGCGCGTTTGAAAGAACAGTTTGACCCCAAGGGCATCCTGAATCCCGGACGTATGGTTGCCGGCAGATAACGTGAAGTGACCGGGCGGGCAGGGATCCCGCCCAGTCCATTCATGACATACTTCGATCAAACACTCTTGCGGCATTTGACGCGAACTTCATACCCGTAACCATCGCGTTGGTTTGTGGTGTTTTTGATGTTCCATTTGTTGTTTTTGGCTTTGCCTTTCTTGGCAGCCACAGCATCAAGCTCAAAATAGGCCTTTGCGGTTGTGATCCATTCTTTGGATAAGACTTCCGATTTGCTCATGCCGGACTTGATTTTCTTGTCCATATTCAGAGCGCAGGCCTGACGCGGGTCCCAGCCCTGCCAACGAAGTTTGTTCACCGGAATAGTCGGTTTGTAGGTGGTGGCGACAGTTCTTTTGGACCCCGAACCGACATCGCGGTGCTGAAAGCTTTTGCTCCAGAGCGCGCCATCAGCTTCGAAATACCGGACACCCTTGAAGGTGCCAAGCTTCATGGCAACGATCCTTTTGCCGCTTGTCGCTTTACCGTAAAGGCGCAACAAGAACCGGTGAGAATTCGATGCAATGCCGGTGTAGGCGTTGGAATTGGCGGTCACCTCAACCGGGATGACATCAATCCCATCCTTTTTCACTTGGACTTTTTCAATCCAATCCTTGGCCGTCGCTCCGCCGCTCAAGCCGGCCAGTGTGAGGACAACAATTGCTGTCTTGGTAATCATTCTAATCATCAGTCACATCCTAACGAGTTTCTCTCTCGCCCACTGATGATCACATTAAGAGTGGCGCCTTGAACCGGAACTGAGCGGTCTATTTAGGTCAGGTTCATATGAAGGTGGAAGAAAAAAGGTTCCCAAGCGGCATTTCCGCCTAAGCGAAACGGTTGTGACGGAAAGGTACCTTGTCTGACTCAGTCGCAGTCCTTACGATCCGCGCAAATAGAGATAACGGGCCAATGCTTGCCGAAAGAGGCCGTTGAGGGAACGATACGTATCATGCAGACGAACTTTACCGCAGAGCAGTTGAAAGACAGCCATGTCGCGGAATCGGAGAAGATTCTTCGCAAATGCGTGCACTGCGGTTTCTGCACGGCGACCTGTCCAACCTTCACGCTTCTTGGTGACGAACTCGACAGTCCACGCGGCCGGATTTACCTGATCAAGGACATGCTGGAAAATGACCGGCCGGCGGATGCGAAGATCGTCAAGCACATTGATCGCTGCTTGTCCTGTCTGGCCTGTATGACAACCTGCCCGTCCGGTGTTCACTACATGCATTTGGTCGATCATGCCCGGGTGCACATCGAGAACACCTACAAGCGCCCCTTGAGCGATCGTTTGTTGCGCTCAATTCTTGCTTTCGTCCTTCCTTATCCAAAGCGGTTCCGGTTCGCTCTCATCGGGGCGTTTTTTGGCAGGCCCTTTGCGGGGATCTTGAAAAGGATGGGTGGGCCGGTCGCAAAGATGGGCGCCATGTTGGAGTTGGCACCCGCCCGCGCTCCGATGCGCGGGACCATGGAAGGGCCCGGAACATTCCAAGCGGAAACTCCTGACAGGAAGGGCAGGGTAGCCCTGCTGTCCGGCTGCGCGCAGCCGGTGCTGAACCCGGGTATCAACGATGCCGCGATTCGAATTCTGAAACGCAAGGGCTACGAGGTTGTCTTGCCTGAAGGAGAAATCTGCTGCGGCGCGTTGGTACACCACATGGGCAAGGAAGATGCATCCTTGGAAAATGCGCGCCGGAATGTTGATGTCTGGACGCGGGAGATGGAAACCAAGGGTCTCGACGCAGTCCTTATCACGGCCTCGGGATGTGGCACGACCATCAAGGATTACGGCTATATGCTTCGTGAGGACCCGGCTTACGCGGAAAAAGCCGCAAAGGTCTCTGCGCTCGCAAAAGACATCACTGAGTTCTTGGCTGAAGCAGATCTTGGCGTGCCGGACATCCAACCTGGCCTGACAGTTGCCTACCATTCGGCGTGCTCGATGCAACACGGCCAGAAGATCACGCAGCAGCCAAAACAGCTATTGAAAGCAGCTGGTTTCACCGTCAAGGACGTACCTGAGGGCCATCTGTGTTGCGGATCCGCCGGGACCTACAACATTCTCCAGCCGGAAATTGCCGGAAAACTGCGGGAACGCAAGGTTGCCAATATCATGAAGACCAAACCGGACCTGATTGCCACAGGCAACATCGGCTGCATGACGCAAATTGGCCTCGGCACAGAAATTCCGATCGTGCACACCGCCGAGCTGCTCGACTGGGCCTATGGCGGGCCGGAGCCCGAAGCCTTGTCTGGACTTCAGCAAGGTCTTCAGGCGGCTGAATAAGCCTCAGCTTCTTCGAGTGCCAAGTTGGACCGGGGTTTTGTCCGGCTCAGCATCCGGGGCCTGTCCGGCAAGCCTCAAGGTGCGCTCCAGCAGCTGTTCATAGATAGGTCGTCCACCGATATGGTGGGCGGTCAAAGCTGCAACGGTACAGGTTACGAGCACCGGCAGGATCAACGCATAAGCACCTGTGAGCTCCATCACCAGAACCACGCCGACCAGGGGCGCGCGAACGGAAGCTGCGAAAAAACCACCCATGGCCGCAATTGCGCAGGCAGCTTTGAAATCGGCATCGCCGACCGGAATGATGTCTGTCGTGATCACTCCGAATGCCAACCCCGCGCAGGTCGCAATCGAGAGCATCGGGGCAAATATCCCGCCCGGCACACCCGAGGCATACGAAAAGAGCACGCCGCCGAACCGGAACAAGGTCAGCAGCAGTAGCGCGAGAATACCGTAATCCTTGGTGACGAGATCCCGGACGAGATCCTCGCCGCCACCCGTCGCATCGGGAAAGGCAACCAACAATATGCCGGTCGCAGCGCCAATCATCATGGCAGGTATCCAGCGCGCGCCCTTCGGGATGGAGTGGAAGAGGTCCATAACCCTTAAGAGCGCCCAATTGAAAAAGACGCCCAGGAACCCGAGGCACACGCCCAAGAGCCCAAGAAGGGGAAAACTCCAGACCGGGATGTAAGTGACTTCAATGAGAAGCGGGGGCCCAATATGCGTCAATTGTTCGGTGATGGCTGCGCTCAGGATCGATGCGATGATGACGGCCATGTATGTCCGGTATCCAAAGGGAAACTGCCGGCGGGTTTCTTCGACGATAAAGAGGATTGCTGCGAGCGGTGCATTGAACGCCGCCGCCAGCCCTGCCGCTGCACCTGCCGCGAGCAGCCCCTTGTGGTCTGCCGATTGCAATCCTTGTGATCTGGAAAGCGCTTCTGCGGTCATCGCGCCCATATGAATGGTTGGCCCTTCGCGGCCGAGAACCAAACCGGAGCCGAGCGCGAGCAGGCCGCCGAAAAATTTCACTACGAGAACCCGTGCCCAATGCAGCGGGCGTTTGTCTTCCATCGCTCCTTCAATTTCCTGGATGCCGCTGCCAGCGGCTTCTGGGGCAAAGCGGGCGACGAGAAAAAAGGCTCCGGTGACGCAAACTGCGGAGACGACCGCTGAGACGACATAAGTCAGCATGCCCGAGCCGATGCTCGCGCGCAGGTTGGCATAGGTCGAGATGAGAATTTCCACACCGGAGTGGAAACTTGTGGCCAGACCGCCGACAAGAATCCCAACAAGAGCAGCCTTCAGAAAGTATGGAGTGTCTGAGGTTTTCAGCAAAGTTGGGTTTCCAAGAGTATGCGAGAGGCCGAAGTCTAATTGCGGCGGATCGATGAGCATAGTTTCGCACCGATACCGCTGTTGCAGCAAGAAGTCGATCGCAGGCCGTACCCGCTCAAACGCAAAAACGCGCAGCTGAAGCCGCGCGTTTCGGATGACTGCTGCGAGTAATCGCCTTTAGATGACGTGCACCGTTGTGCCAACGCCGACACGCTCATAAAGATCTATGACATCTTCATTGCGCATCCGGATGCAGCCGGAGGAGACGGCGTGCCCGATCGTCCAAGGCTGGTTGGAGCCATGGATCCGGTAGAGTGTCGAGCCAAGATAAAGGGCGCGTGCGCCAAGCGGGTTGTCCGGTCCGCCAGCCATGAAGACCGGCAGTTCCGGGCGCCGTTTGCGCATGGCCGCCGGTGGGCGCCAATCCGGCCACTCGGCCTTGCGGGTGACCTTGTGCGACCCGGCCCATTCAAAGCCCGGTTTGCCGACCCCCACTCCATACCTACGTGCGGTTCCATCGTTCTGGATGAGGTAAAGATACCGGGCATTTGTGTCGATCACGATCGTGCCCGGCTTGTACTTGCTGTCGTAGCTGACGATCGTCGGCAAAAATTGCGGGGCGACCTGGCGGGTCTGAGCACGCGGTTGTTGCTGCTGCCGAACGGGTTGTTGACGCGGGGACCACCAATTGGCGCGCTGGACACGCGGCTGCTGGACCTGGCGTTGAACCCGAGGCTGCTGAATTTGCCGCCGCGTGGGGGCAGCGGTGCGCCGCTGCACACGCGGCTGGAGCTGCAGCATCCACGGTTCGGTGAGATTTGGGCTCAAGACGAGCGGCGGTGGTGACACCTGGCCAGCTGCGGCAGGACCGGACGCAAACCCGCTGGCCACAAAGGCGAGACCAGCAGCAATCACCGCGACAGGCACGGATTTAGACAATGAGAACATGGCACAACTCGTTACTTATGGATAACCACGTTCAGCGGAACTTTCGCCCCGCCGGTTAACGGATTGGCAACGATGATAGGTGTGCGGGCTGTGCCAAAGATGAATCAACGGCATCTGGTGCCGACATTCGGCATTTATGGTTAGTTGTTGGTTGAAGAACGAGATGAATCGAAACTTAAGATGAATGACGTACTTCTCAGAGCGATTTTCTTGCCATTGAGAACATGAAGGTTTTGATGAAAGGATGGTTAACGCACGCGTCTGCGGGCGTCGCGCGCGATTTGAAGCAGAATGTCTTGTGTTTGCTTCACCGACATGCCCGGCTTGATCCGCGGGTCGTAAAGCATGTTCAAAATGATCTGGTCGAACACCGTAAATCGGTTGTGACGCGAGGAATCGTTAAAGACCGAATGCACCAGTTTGTGATTGTCATTCATGGGACCAAGCCCCTGCAGCACTTCTTCCACAAGGCAGCGCTGAAACAGGAATTCGCCTTCATCAGAAACAATCACCGCTGCTGATCGCTTTATGCCGTTCCGGCCTGAAATGACACGGACCAGGCATCGCCCTGGAACCTTTGCCTTCGGGTTCTTGTAAATATCGGTCCGCACCACCGGTTTGTATTGTTTTCGGTCAACAACATAGATCTCGAAATTTGCGTCTGCTGGCCGCCTGACCACCGTGGCAGACAAACCGCTCACCCGCCGGTCAATCTCCTTTACAAAGCGGCGGACTGTGGCCGTTCGGTCCCGGCGTGCAAGGTTATGGATATAAAAGCGGACCGGTGTCGTGAATTTTTTGACCAGGTAAGGCCGCCATCCCCAACTGCGATGTTCAAGACCGAAGACAGTCTGTTCAAATCCGAACATGATGTCTTCGGTCGTAAAGGCTTCACTCGACGCCCGGCCTGGCATGCTTGCCGACAAAGCCAACATTGCCATGAAAATCAGGATCTTGCGCATCATGTTCGCTGCAATGGACTTCACTCCGATCTATGCCGAATTCAGATCACGCCCCCGGCAACTTGTCCAGCCCAATACCGGGATGCGATCTTCAACCGGCACCAGCTTGTTTCTGTTCTAGGCAGTGTTGGCAGGGTGCGAGTGCGCCGCCTTGTAACCAATGCGGGAAACCATTGGCCGATGTTGTTAGTATCGAAAAAACAATTCCTTAAGCTTCCGTCGGTATAAGGACCGAAGCGTTATGAGAACAAGCCTGCAGGGGCCAGGGACGGGAGTAGGTATGACCGCTGTGAAACGATCCTTCCGAGCGGAAACCTTAATACGTATGGAATCCGTATCGAACACGGACCCTGCGTTTGCCGAAGAGCGTCGGCATCAGGAAGTTTTAGCTGAACTCTCGACCTTGAAGGCGATGATCCAATCGGGCGAAGGTCAGCAGCAACAAGCTGCACTTGACCCGGAAGCCATGAGCCAGAAGTTCATGTCCGAGTTTCGCAAGGAGCTTTCGGAGGCGGCAAAGCTCAAGGTGGAACTGGACGCGATCTATGAAGCGATCGCCCAGACCAAGAAGGAAATCGCAACCCTGCACCAGAAGACCGGTTCGGAAGGCGAGGATATGACTCGCGTGACGAACGAGCTTGATGCGGTCGTGGTCGGGACAGAAGGCGCGACAGAAAGCATTCTGTCAGCAGCCGAGTTCATTGATGAAACCGCGAACACTCTGTCCGCCCGTCTTAACGGGCAGGACTCAGAGCTTGCCGGTGACATCCAGGACCGCGTAATCCAGATCTTTGAGGCCTGTAACTTCCAGGATTTGACCGGTCAGCGGATTACAAAAGTAGTCGGTACACTGCGCTTCGTTGAAGATCGCATTATCCAGATGATGGACATCTGGGGCGGCATTGAGAGCTTCAAGGACATTGAAGTTGAAGAAGCCAAAGCCGCAGAAGGCGACGCCGCGCTGCTCAATGGCCCGGCACTGGAATCCGATATCGATGTTGCAACCCAGGACGACATCGACGCGCTCTTCGCTTAAATACTGTCCACAAGATCTACGAGACCCGGCCATTGAGCCGGGTTTTTTGTTGACTGCACACCGGAGTCTCGGATTGCACCTCGCCGCCATCTCGTGTAGCAAATGGATTGGAACAAAACGTGAATAATTGAGAGGCGCAATGGTCGAGGCAGGACTAACCATCAAGGCAGAGCGGGATCCGGAGACCGGTCTGCTCCTTGGGGCCGATGGCAAGCAGCGCTGCTGGTGGCATGGCAATTTGCCAGACTATTTGCATTACCACGACACGGAGTGGGGCTGGCCGGTGGATGATGACCGGCGTCTCTTTGAAAAAATCTGCCTGGAAGGATTTCAGTCTGGCTTGTCTTGGTTGACGATCCTCCGCAAGCGCGAGGGGTTTCGGGCGGCTTTTGCCAACTTTGAATTTGAAGAAGTTGCGAAATTTTCGGAAGCCGATGTTGAACGGTGCTTAGCCGATGCCGGGATTGTCCGTCACCGCAAAAAAATCGAGTCCACGATCAACAATGCCAAACGCGCGATCGAGTTGAAAAAGGAATACGGATCTCTGGCGGCTTATTTCTGGTCTTACGAGCCAAAGCCGGAAAACCGGCCATCAGAAATCACCTTCGCGGTCGCCAAGACACTTGGAAAAACAGAAGAAAGCACTGCGCTTTCAAAAGACCTCAAAAAACGGGGCTGGAGCTTCGTTGGCCCAACCACAGTATATGCCTTTATGCAATCCATGGGCATGGTCAACGATCACCTGGATGGGTGCTGCTGCCGGGAACCCGTGGAAGGGGCACGCAGAACATTCAAGCGGCCGCGGTGAAGCGTGTTTGGGTTGGCTGTTATCCGCCAACCTTTTCCTTCAGCGGCGCAAATAGCGGATTGTCTTTCGAAAATACGTAATCCAGTGTCTCCACCGTCACGGTGTCTGCGCCCTCCGCGATCAGCAATTTTGCACATGCAGCGACAGCGTCCTTCGGGCACAACACGCTTACATAACCGGTCGACCCCGATTCCGAGAACCGCTGGATCGCGCCGACATTGCTAACCGCCCGAAGCGCTTGTGTCCGGTCATCGACCACAGCCTTGACCAGTTTCACATTACGCGCGGCTTCTTCAGCTGCGACCCGGTCGAGGATTTCCCGAGCCCCGCTGAGGGCCGTTTCCGACCAGTCAGCATTGAGGGAGGCTACCAGATTGGCCTGGCTCATCAACATCACACCATCAGACAAGACCTTCAGGTTATTGGCCTGAAGGGTTGAGCCGGTGGACGTGATGTCGACGATCAGTTCTGCAGAGCCAGCCGCAGGAGCGCCTTCGGTGGCACCGGCGCTTTCCACGATGCGGTAGTCCGCGATGCCATGTTTTGCAAAGAAAGCCCGGGTCAGGTTGACGTATTTGGTGGCAACCCGCAGGCGGCGGCCGTGGCGGTTTCGGAAGTCTGACGCAACATCGCCGAGATCCGCCATGCTTTCCACATCGATCCAGGATTTGGGGACGGCTATCACGACATCGGCGTGGCCAAACCCCAGCGGTGTCACGATGTGGACGGCGCTCGCCGGATCGGCAATGTTTTCATCCACCAGATCCAATCCGGTGATCCCGAAATGGACAGCACCGTCGGCCAGTGCTCGGGCGATTTCAGAAGCGGAGAGGAAGGCAATCTCGACCGACGGCAGGCCTTTGATGGCACCGCGATAATTCCTGGCCCCGCCCGGTTGCGTAACCTTTAAGCCGGCACGGCCGAAAAAGGCATGTGTGTTCTCTTGAAGCCGGCCCTTTGAGGGAACCGCGATCACAAGTTTGCTCATGGGTTAGCCTCCGATCCGCGCTGCAACCCGGTCCAGCCACATGGAAAATCCGATCGCCGGGACATCCGTTTTTGCCCCAAGCAGGGTGACCAGTTTGTCGTAACGGCCACCGCCGACGAGCGGGCCGTCGTGAGATCTTGTGTCGCCATGGATTTCGAAAACGAAACCAGAGTAGTAGTCGAGCCGCCGTCCGAAGTCGGCCGCGAACGCCAGCCGGGCCGGATCAATGCCCTTATCCTTCAACGCTTCCAAACGCTGCTCAAACGCTGCAATCGGTTGGTTCAAGTCCAGGTCGTAATCCGCCGCAAAGGCGTTGAGTGCCGACACCGCGTTGGCACCATCTGTCTTGATCGCGAGATAGCTCTTGAGAGCATCCGCTGCCTTCCCGTGTCCTGCGGTTCCGCGGGTCAAAGCGGCTTGCTCCAGGAAGCGGTCGGCGATTTCAGCAGGTGTCCGCCCGCCAACGGCGGAAATCCCGGCAATCGACAAGAGATCCTCGACCACTGCATGTGCTGCCTTCGGATCAGCGCCCTCAAGCGCTGCCAGAAAACCGAGGCGCACGTCGCGGGTCTCGTCGTCGCTTGTCGTACCACCGGCCATCCGCTCGACAGCTGCTGCCAATTTGTCGGTTTCGCCAAAAAGGTCACGCAGGCGGCGCTGCCATACGGCTGGGAGACCGAGCCCCGCTAGTACAGCTGCGAAAATCGTCTCATCGCCAATCCGGATGGAGACATCTTCAAGACCGAAGGTACTCAGAGCTTCAATCGCCAGGGCCAACAAGTCAGCGTCGGCTTCGGCAATATCAGTACGGCCGAGGCTTTCTGCGCCCATTTGCGGGATTTCGCCAAGTCCGTCCGGACGCTGGCGGAACACAGGGCCATGGTAGCAGTAGCCCGTCGGCAGGGCGTTGTCGCCATAGGCAACGTGGTGACGGCAAACAGGGATTGTAAAATCTGGCCGCAGGCACAAATCCGCGCCGTCTGCCCCTTGTGTCAAGTAAAGGCGGCGGCGAATGTCCTCACCAATCAGATCAAGCAAAACATTTGCCGGCTGGAGCATGGGCGGTGACACCAGAGCGTGTCCGGCCGCCTGGAACAAGTTCAGGACCGCATCAATTTTTGCTGGATCGAGAGCCGTCGTGTCGCCCGCGGTTGCCATATCAGTCCCCGTTTGCCTGTCTGCGGTCTTCGGCCTGCGCAGCCAAAATTCCGCGAACGGTCTCGATTAGATCCGTTTCTTTTATCGTGACCTGAGCCGGTCGGCTTTCACGCCACGTGACATTGTCTACGTCTGTTGATTCAGAGGCCAGCCGGGCGCCTTCGATCAGGTCCTTGATCTGGATCTCTCCAGCCTCACGTTCGTCCGAGCCCTGAATGATGGCGATCGGACAACCACGCCGGTCAGCGTATTTCAGCTGGTTGCCGAACTTCTTCCAGTTGCCCTGATACATCTCGGCCCGGATACCCGCTTGGCGCAGGTCCTGTACCATTTTCTGATAGCGGCCGAGCGCCTCGGCGTCGCCGTCCATGACGGTTACCAGCACCGGTGCCACGACATCGGTAGTCTGCAGCTTGCCAAGGTTTTTCAGCGCGGTCATCAGGCGCGAGACGCCAATGGAAAAGCCGGTTGCAGGCACGTCGCGGCCAGTAAAGCGCTTGACCAGCCCGTCATAACGGCCACCACCACCCACAGAACCGAACTGAACGACTTCACCTTTTTCGTTGGTGACGTCGAACAGGAGTTCGGCCTCATAGACTGGGCCGGTGTAGTACTCCAGGCCACGGACGACAGACGGATCGACCGAGATTCGGTCGGATTGGTAACCGGCGGAAGTCACAAGATCCGAGATCAGTTTTAATTCGCGAAAGCCAGCCTCGAAACTCTCGTTGATCGCAAACTTGGACAGCGCGGCCGTCTTGAAGGTCAGATCGTTTGTGTAATCGATCAGATCGTCGATCGCAGAAGCTTCCAGAATTTCGACAATGGCATCGATCGCCGGAGCTGATAGTTTAGCGCCGTCTGTATAGTCGCCGCTTTCGTCTTTGCGTCCTTCGCCCAAGAGAAGCCGAACACCCTCGGTGCCAAACTTGTCGAACTTATCCATGGCCCGCAGGACAGCCAGACGGCGTTCTGCATCGTCCTCACCGCCGAGACCAATGGCCTCCAAAACACCGTCCAGAACCTTGCGGTTGTTCACGCGGATGACGTACTGGCCGCGTGGAATGCCAAGCGCTTCCATGGCGTCCGCCATCATCATGCACATTTCAGCGTCGGCCTGGACACCTGGTGCACCGACGGTGTCGGCGTCGAACTGCATGAACTGGCGGAACCGGCCCGGCCCCGGCTTTTCGTTCCGGAACACCCAACCATTGCGATAGGTGCGGTAGGGCAGCTGAATTTCGTTGATGTTTTCCGAGACATGCCGGGCGAGCGGCGCGGTCAGATCATACCGCAGGCTCATCCATTGCTCGTCATCATCCTGTACGGAGAAGACGCCGGCATTCGGCCGGTCTGTATCGGGCAGGAATTTGCCAAGGCAGTCTGTGTATTCGAAGGCCGGTGTTTCAACCGGGTCAAACCCGTAGCTTTCGTACACCTGACGGATCTTGGACAGCATCTCGTCTGTGGCACGGATATCGGCGGCAGAGCGGTCAACGAAGCCACGCGGCAAGCGCGCCTTCAGTTTGTTTGGTTTTTTGGCCATGAGATCTTTGTGTCCTGGCGGGTTTTCCGCGCATGCACCGTTTGGCGAACGCATCTGGAAAAGTCTTGTGATGTTGCCGGTTGTCCTAGACGAAAGCGGTTCTGAGAGCAAGCGCGGGAGCAGATCGTGCTGACCCGCAAAACACAGTCATCTTAACCGAGATGAAAAAAGGCCGCGCCATGCCTTGTTTGCATCACAGTCCGGGCTAAAAGGACGGCAACGGAATGCCGTCCCGATTGCCGCTGTTTGAGACAGGGCGGTAGGTGCGTTCTTTCTTGTATTTAATCTGCGCCGGGCTATGGTCCGCGCGAGTGAGACCCGGCGCTCTCAAAGTAAGCGTCTGGATCTGTCAGGCCTGGAATTGGAACAACTATGGACGGCGTCGTGAACCTGGTGGGTGATCAGGGCGGAGAGACCAGCGCACCGCGTTCTTGGAAACGCGAAGCATTGCCCGCTGAGCTTAGCATCATTTTGCCAAGCTTCAACGAGGCTGAGAACATTCCAATCCTCATTGGCCTGTTGGACAAGGCGCTTGCCGGGACTGCCTGGGAGGCGATCGTCGTTGACGACAATTCCCCGGATGGCACTACAGAAATTGCCCGGAAGCTGGCTCTAAGTGATCCGCGCGTGCGTGTGATCCGGCGTATTGGCCGGCGCGGACTGTCCGGGGCCTGTATTGAGGGGATCCTTGCCTCTTCCGCGCCTTATGTCGCTGTGATGGATGCTGACCTGCAGCATGACGAGACGTTGCTGCCCAAGATGCTTTCCGAGATCAAGTCAGATGACATCGACCTTGTGGTGGCAAGCCGGAAAGTGGAGGGCGGAACCGTCGGCGAAGGACTGTCCAAGGTCCGGGCTTGGGGGTCCAACATCGCCAACGGGCTGGCGCAGAAGCTTTTGAATGTAACGCTCAGCGATCCCATGAGCGGGTTTTTCATGGTGCGCCGGGAAAAAGCCGAAGAGCTGGCCCCGAAACTGTCGCCGCAAGGCTTCAAGATCTTGCTTGATCTAGTGTCGTCCGCAGCAGGCACATTGAAGATAAAGGAACTGCCGTTCACGTTCCGCGAGCGCCAGCACGGCGAAAGCAAGCTCGACACCCTGGTTACGCTCGACTATTTCGGGCTCCTGCTCGCCAAATATTTCGGCGACATCGTCTCTGTCCGCTTCCTGATGTTCGGCCTTGTCGGTGCCAGCGGCCTTGTTGTTCACTTGGCAGCCTTGCGTGTGTTCCTGCTGTCAGACATGAGTTTCAATATGTCACAGACCGCGGCATCCTTTGTTGCGATGACGTCGAACTTTTTCCTGAACAACCAGCTGACCTACCGGGACCGGCGTCTGCGCGGTCTTGGAGCGCTGATCGGTCTCTTGACCTTCTATGCAGTGTGTTCTGTCGGCGTTCTGGCAAATGTCGGTGTCGCCAACCTCATATATGCTGATCCGGCGTACTGGTGGTTTGCGGGCGCTGCAGGTGCGATCATGGGTGCTGTCTGGAACTATGCGGCAAGTTCCGCACTGACCTGGCGGAAAAGCTGAGGCATTCGTGACAAACGCACACAGCTCTGAAGACTTGCCCTATTTTCTTCGGCCAGCCGGACTTGTGCTGGTTGTTGTGGCCCTGATGGCTCTCAAAGTTTTTGCCGCGAGCCACGCGCATTTTGTCGAGGACGAAGCCTACTACCGGATCTGGGGACTTTTTCCGGCGCTCAGCTACTATGATCATCCGCCGATGATCGGCTGGTGGATTGCAGCGGGGCAATTCATTTTTGGAGACACCGTGTTTGCGGTGCGGGCATTGGTTATCTTTTCCGGCCTTATCGGATCGCTGGCACTTTGGCGGACGGCCTCCATCCTGTTTGATGCCCGCGTCGCCGGTTGGGCAGTCCTGTTCTTGAACACCAGCTTGCTGGTCGGTATTGGCGGAATTCTTGCTACACCGGATGCCCCATCGGTCCTGTTTTGGGGCTTGAGTTTTTGGGCGCTGGCCGAGCTTATCACTTCCAAAAACGCGAACTGGTGGTTGGTTGTCGGGTTGATGGCCGGGTGCGGGCTCTTGTCGAAATACTCGGTTTTGTTTCTCGGGGCCGGGATCGTGCTGTGGCTCTTGTGGGTTCCGGACGCCCGCCGCTGGCTGTTAACCTGGCAGCTCTGGGCCGGTGGATTGATTGCGGTCCTGACGTTCGCGCCGGTGCTCTACTGGAACCATCTGCACGACTGGGTCAGCTTCTACAAACAGTTCGGGCGGGCCGGCAGTGATGGGTATACCGCCAAGTACATCTTTGAGTTTATCGGCGCGTTTGTCGGTCTGCTCAATCCGTTAATCGCTCTTTTGGCAGCGTTTGGCGCAGGCCGTTTGTTCGGCCGCTTTTTGAAACAGGATGTGATTGCCTCCCTGATCATCCTGACCGTGATGCCGTTTGTGATTTATCTTGCCTATCACTCGCTGCACTCGCGCGTGCAGGCCAACTGGCCAGCGCCACTGTTTCCTGTCATTGCATTGATGGCAGCGGTCTTTGTAGGCGATCTTCAAGGCCGCTCGCGAAACTGGGTCAAGCTTGCCACAACCGGAGTCTGCCTTGGTCTTGTGATTGCGTTCGCCGTTCAGCTCCATGCGGTCTCGGCCTTTACAGGGCAGTTCGCGCGAAAAGACCCGACCCATCAGCTGCGCGGATGGCCGGAAATCGGCTCGGCTCTGAAAGACGTGGTCGGTAAGACGGACGCAGCCTTTGTTCTGACCTCCGGTTATGGCCTTAACGGTCAAATCGACTTTCTCATGAAAGACACGGTGCCGGTTTACCAGTTTACCCAGCGGATCCGCTACATCATGGCGCCAGAGCCGCAAGAAGGCGATTTTGATGGCACCGGGCTGTATGTTGCTGAAAGCCGCCGCGACCAAGCGGATGTCCTCAAGGCCCGGTTTGAAACCGTAGAGCAGGTCGCGACTTTGAAGAGATTGGTGAAGGGTGTGCCGTTGGAAGAGCTGGTGGTGTACAGGCTCTCAGGCCGGGAAACGGCTGCTCTTGATCCGTTAGAGACCAAGTAACACCGACTCAATAAGTGACGGATGTCACGATAAGACTTGCAAAACTCTACGAAGTTTTGCAGGGAGGAGCGTGTCGTTTCTTATGTATCCTTACCGCGCTGCATGAAAAGAATTACGCTTGGAGCCTTAGACTACGGACTTGCATTCGGGGTTGACCGCGCACTGCGTGATCTCGCCGAGCAAGGGCGTATCAGTGCGCTTGGTGCGCTCGTTGCGACGGAACTGTGGCCGCGGGAATTCCGGCCGCTGATCGAAACCGTCAAGGCCTCAAGTTCACGCACCCTTTTCGGGATCACGCTGGCCTTTACCGGCGACAGGGTATCGCCCATCAGCAGCCGGATGCATCAAACCTACGGCGATCGCATGTTTTCCCGTTCGAAGATGAACCGCCTGGCGCTTTTGCGGCTTCTCCCCGATGAGCTGCTGCTGGAAGAAACGCTGGCGCAACTGGGCCGCTACACGGTCTTGATGAAGCGGCAGCCGGACTTCGTTGCCGTTCGAGACGGGATGCTGGCGCGCAGCAGTGTGGCCCGAACAGTTTTCAAGGCAATCGGACACGCGGGATTTGATACGCCGCCGCATATCATTTCTCCGGTGCGGTCGGGCCTGAAAACCCTCCGGCTTCAGCGCTTGGCGAAGCCCTACGATCTGAAATTCTTGCCGAAAGCAGATCCGCTGCCTGAGGTCAGTGACAGGGAAGAACTGCACCGTCTTCTGCACAATCATTTTGACGGGATGGCAGACATGAGCTTTGTAGCCGCTATTCCTGGAAAAGCTGATGATCGGCTGCGTCGGGAGGAACCCAAAGCCAAGATCGCGATCCGGGAGTGTCAGTATGATGTCCTGGCGAGTGACCGTTTCTTTCACACGCTGGAAAAAAAGGATGTTTTCCTGAACTGAAAGTTTGGATTGCCCTTAAAACGAAAAAACGGCTCTGGGGGGGAACAGAGCCGTTTTTCGTGGAGGTCCGGAAGAGGGGGAGGGGCAACCCCGCTTCCATGTTTTTCAATATAGGGGTAGTTTGCGCATGGGCACGTGATGCACATCACAACAATGCGCGTATTTCGAAATTGGCCGGTTTGACGGCAATGTCTGCAGGGGGCAGGTGTGGCAAAGATCGATGATTTTCTGAAAAACAGCTTTTCTTTACAAGGGCTTGATTCGGAATTGGCGCTCGGGCTGTCAAAACTCGCCCGCCCGATAAAAATGGCTGCCAATGCCACTCTTTTCGAAAACGGGGACCCTGGAAACGGCTGTTATGCTGTTCTGGAGGGCTCTTTGAAGGTGTCGATCCTGTCAGTTGATGGGGATGAGCAGTTGCTTGCGGTTCTCGGACCAGGCGATCTGGTTGGTGAGCTTGCCTTGCTGGATGGCCGTCCCCGGTCTGCAACGGTCAGCGTTTTGAAAGAAGCGCAGCTGGCATTCATTGAAAAGTCCGCCTTTGAGCGGTTCGCCGATGAAAACCCCGCCGTCTACCGCCACATGCTGTCCATCGTCGGTAAACGTTTGCGCCATGCCAACGACGTCCTGGCGGCGCGTTCTTTCCTGCCGCTTCCAGGACGTGTCGCGCAGACATTGCTGCAGCTGGCCGAAACGTTCGGCAAGCCTCTCGATGATGGCCGCGTCCTCATCCACTACAAGCTCAGTCAGGCTGACATTGCCAACATGGCCGGAGCTGCCCGTGAGAATGTCAGTCGGGTCCTGAACGATTGGAAGCGCTCTGGAACGATCAGCCGGATCTCCGGCTACTATTGCCTGGAACAGGTTGATTTCCTGGAACAAGCTTCGACACTTTAGTCAGGACACCAAGCCTTCATATCTTCTGCGTGCCGGCCAGGATCGAACCAAGCGTTTGTTCATTCAGGCTGTCGAGGAACGCCTCCGCCGCCCTTGCCATTGCGCCCTTAAGCGCGCAGCGCGGTAAAAACGGGCAGCTTGCCGGTTCATCCTTGAGGCACGCGACCACGCCAAGATCCGGTTCAATCAGCCTCACCACATCGCCAATGCGGATGTCATCTGCCTCTTTGGCAATGCGGATCCCGCCGCCACGGCCCCGGGTCGTTTCCAGGTAGCCGGCCTTGGCAAGTTGAGCCACGATTTTCATGACATGGGATTTCGCCAGGCCAAGTTGCGCGGTCAGCTTGTCCACTGTCTGCGGTGCATCTGATTGGCTGATTGCCATCAGGAGTCTTAAGGCAAAATCACTGGCTTGACTGAGGCGCATTTCCAGAACTTTCAAAACATTCATTTTATATGTTGATTTTAGCGTGGACTTCTGCCATTTAAAAGATACATTTTAGATGAATGTTATGAGGTTGCGATGCAAATTAAACGAACACCACAGGAAACAGGCGGTGCTGTCTTCCGCTCCGACGGAGCTTGCAAGGAGCAATACGCCGAGGTTACTCCCGAGACGATCCGGATCCTTGTGCATTCATTCTATGGGACTTTGCGCCAGCAACCGCATCTCGGTGAGATCTTTGAAACGCGTCTCGGAGGGCGTTGGCCGGAGCACCTTGAGAAGATGGAACGGTTTTGGCAGTCCGTTCTCCTGAAAAACGGGACCTACAAAGGCAAGCCGGTTCCGGAACACCTGAAACTAAAGGAAGTGGTCAGCTCGGATTATGGCGACTGGCTCGACGTATTCCGGCCGGTAGCACGCGAGATTTTTGTTCCAGACGTTGCCGAAGAGATCATCGCCATTGCCGAACGGATTGCTCAGAGCCTGTGGCTCGCAACGTTCGGATTTGTCGGCAGTACACCGCCGGCGGAACTTTTTACTGAACAAGCCTGATAGGAGGGGCTCATGTTACCGGCAATCGTATTGGTGGCCGAAGGTCTGGTTGTTTTGTGGTTCGCGGTCTTCATCGGAATGATGGTGTCCATGTATCTGGATTCCAGATCCATGCCTTTGCCACGCCTCGATGTGGCGGGGCGAACGTTGATTGGCAGCGCCAAACTCGCCTTTGCAGTCGGAATGACCGCATTAGCGGCACTGACCTATTATGAAATCCCTATGTTCTGAGTTTACAGGAGACACCAATGTTCAGTGCAAAATGGACACAACGTGTCTTACCCATCCTCTTGATCTGGATTGCAGCACCAATGCCGCTTTGGATCATGGCCATTCTGATGCTGATTATCTGATTGATAGCGTTGTGTTTTGAAGCGGTTGGGCTAGGCTCGGTAAAACACGAAACTGGAGCGACCGCTTTGAGTGAAGAAACACCGCAAGGAGAACTGACCCTCCGGACAATGGCAATGCCGGCCGACACCAATGCATCTGGTGATATCTTTGGCGGGTGGGTACTTTCTCAGATGGATCTCGCCGGTGGGATTGCCGCCGGGCAAAGAGCGCAGGGCCGCGTTGTCACGATCGCAGTCGACAAGATGAAATTCATCCGCCCGGTCCATGTCGGAGACGTCTTGTGTGTTTACACAAGCGTCGGCCGCGTCGGGACAAGCTCCATGGAAATCAAACTGGAAGCCTGGGCTTTGCGCCACCGTTTCGGCGGCCGGGAAAAAGTCACCGAAGCGATTTTCACGATGGTCGCCGTTGATGACCAAGGCAAGCCACGTCCAGTCCCCAAGGACACTCCGGCTCCACAGTAATCAGGCGCGCAAGGATCTGCGCGCCAGCAGGTCCGCAAACAGCTCTTCATCGACCGCGCAAATGCAGCCATTGGCCCAAAGGCGCAACAATGCCTGTAAGCGGTCGACCCGCTCATGCTGGGTCAACCGGCGTTTGTGGCGTGGCAGTCCGCCATACACCCGAATGGTCTTCATGCGGGCCAGCACACAATCTTCCGCGGTAGATTGCCAGATCTCGGCCGCTGTCTGATCGGCCTCTTCGGCGTCCTGGTATCTGATCAACTCGGCCGCTTGTCCGGCCAGCGCATCTTGAAACAAAAAATCCTCCATCGGTTGCCCGAGGAGGACTGGCGCATGAAAACTACCGCTTCGTTGCCGCGCAGCCTCTTTTGAGTGTCTGGACGGCCGCATCCCTGTTGCGGAAACCACCTTGCCCGGTCGGCAGGTTGGCGAGGGCGCCAGCCCTTCTCTTGATGATGGCGGGCTTATGCCATGAGTTCCGTTTTTTGGCAAGTCATCCAAGAACCGAAGAACTCCAACGGTTATTGATTGCGGTCATAGTCGATTTTGCCATCGACCAGATGAATCCGCCTCTGCATTCGGCCGGCAATATCCATGTCGTGCGTAACGGCTATCACTGTGGTCTTTTGCTGATCGACAATTGATTGAAGCGACATAAATACCTGCTCTGTCGCGACAGAATCGAGACTGCCGGTCGGCTCGTCTGCAAGGATCAGGTCCGGCGCGTTGGCAAGCGCTCTTGCAACGGCGACGCGTTGACGCTGCCCGCCGGACAATTGAGCAGGTTGCCGGTGCAAAAAGTCTTCCAGACCGAGATCTTCCAAGAGACCTGCCGCGCGGTCTTTTTGCTCAGCTGCAGCAAGAGCGCCAAGTTTTTGCATTGGAATCATCACGTTTTCCAGAGCGGTGAATTCCGGCAAGAGAAAGTGGAACTGGAAGACAAAGCCGATCTTTTCCAGCCGCAAGTGAGCCATTTCGGACTTCGATAGATCGTGAGTCTTGCGGCCGCCAATCAGGACTTCGCCCTCCGTCGGCCGATCCAGGAGTCCAAGCAGATACAATAGAGACGATTTACCGGAGCCCGATGGGCCGGTAATTGCGACGAACTCCGATGAGCCGATCGAAAACGAGATGTCCTCTACAAGGGTGACCGGAACTACGGCTGGAAGAATGCGGGTCAAGCCTCGCGTCTCCAAAAGTGGGGCAGGGGTGGCTGGGATTGGGGCAACACTCATGTCAGGTCGCGCCCCGGATGATGTCGACAGGATTGAGCGCGGCGGCTTTTCTGGCCGGCACAAAACCGGCAATGCCCGCTGACAGAAGCGCTAGGCCACTCGCAATCATGTAATGCACATGAGAAAAGTATATCGGCAGACGGGTCATTTCGATGTCAGTGGTGACCTCGAATTTGATTGTTGCAAGATAACTCGACAATCCAAATCCAAGTGCAGACCCGACAAGTGCTCCGAGAACACCAATCACCAAACCTTCCAGGACGAAAATCTGCTGGATGTCGGGTTCCGGAAACCCCAGCGATTTCAGGATGGCAATGTCCCGGACCTTTTCGTGCACGATCGTTGAGATGATGTTGTAGATCCCGAACCCGGCGACCAGAAGAATACCACCGACAGCGGTGAACATGATCACGTTTCGGACAACGAAAGCCTCCATCAGCCCTTCATTGGCTTCTTCCCAGGAAATCGCCTTGTAGCCCAATTGCCGCTCGGCCCTTGCAGCAACTGCGACGGCTTCATCGATGTTTCTCAGCCGGATCGTGATGGCATTGATGATGTCAGGTTTTTCCAGAAGGATCTGGACGGCTTTGAGAGGCGCATAGGCGAGGCTTTCGTCGCTGGTGGTGATCCCGGTATGGAACAGGCCGACAATCTTGAACCGTTTCGCGACCCCGTTTGCTGAGGTCAGCGTGACTGTGTCTCCAAGGTCAGCGCCAAGCCGTGCGGCTGCCTTGTCGCCTAGAACCAATCCGTTGGAGGTTGTACCGAGGTCCTCAAAGGCCCCCTCCCGGATGTCCTCGCCAATGTTGGACACGAGAAGTTCCTGCTTTGGGCGGACACCAATCAGCGTCATGCCAATGTCCTGACCGCTGTAGCGCAACACAGCCTGACCCGCCAGGCGCTGGGCGATGTCGCCGTCAACCCAATCTCGCAGCGACGCTAACGCTTCCGTTGGATTGCGGATCCCACGCAAGTCCTCCAACGGCCGCAAACCGCGAAAGGCAACAGCATCATAAACGGAGCTGGCCGGTTGGGCTGTTGGCGTCCGCTTATCATCCTTGATCTCCACATGCGGAATGGCGTCGATTAAGGTTGCCATGAAGTCTCGTTGAGAGCCCTCCATGAGGGCGGCCATGGCAATGGAAAACCCAACACCGAGTGCAACACCAAGCGTGGAGACCACCGTTTGCCGGAGCCTGTTGCGCACATGGGTCGCAGCGATGCGGAGCTGAAGGATCATTCTGGCGTGCCCTCGGCCACCGGCTCAACCTTCTGGCCATCAGAGAGATCGTCGCGAAACGGCAGGAGAACAGCATCTCCGTCAGCAAGGCCGTCGAGAATTTCGACAGCGCGGGTTCCGGTAATTCCTGTTTCGACCACTATGGTCTCAACGGTGTTGCTGCTGGAAACAGTCTGAAGCCGCTGACCATCGAGAGCGGCCACCGGTATGAGCACCGTTTCCGGCTTTTCAAGGGTGACTATGTTGATTTCGGTGGTCATGCCGATGTGAAGCGGCGTGTCCTTTGGAAGATCCAGATAGACGCGATAGTTCTTCAAAATCGGATCGCCTTTGGGCGTAATCCGGGCAACGGTCGCAGTGAGGTCTTGCCCCGGAAAGGCGTCCGCACGAACCAACGCTGTTTGGCCCGCAGCGACTTTTGGAATGTCCTCTTCATTCACCTCTGCGACAAGTTGCAAGGGTTTGGGCTGGCCGATCCAGAACAGGATGTCACCGGGTTCAGCGACCTCGCCGACAGACCCGTCCTGCCGCAAAACGACGCCATCCATTGGCGCGACGATCTTGTAGTCCCGCAGACGTTCTGTTTGCGCGGCTATGACGGCATTGACCTGGATAAGCTCGCTCTGCGCGCGGTCATAAAGATGCTGGCTGATGACCCGGCGCTCCAGCAGCTGCAACGCCCGCTCACTCTCAGATTTCGCTAGGGATTGGCGGGCTTCCAATTCCGCAAGTGCGGCCCGCGCATCGCCGCTGTCGAGCTCGGCCAGTTGATCGCCCTTTTGCACGACCATGCCCTCACAGCCGCACAAGGATACGATGCGTTCCCGTAAAATGGACGTGACCTTCGCCCAGTTGACCGGTTCGACCACGGCCGTCGCATAAACAACGTCCGCAGCCGATCCAATAAACGCTTCAGTGACGGTTACCTTCGGAGGTCTGGCAGACCACCAGCTCCATGCTGAAAAAGCCGCACCGAGAGCGGCAAATATGAGCAAATAGCGGAAGTATCGCATGGCACTACCTGTTTCGTATCCGGCCAAACTAGTCCGTTTGACGAGGCCCGCCATGCGGTGGATCAATCGACAGATTTCACGAGGAATTTAGTCTCTCAACCCTGCTCAGAAACAGAAAAGCCGGCGGATTACTCCACCGGCGATATTCTCAAAAGTAAAGGATAATCAGAGGTACGAGACCTTGACCACCAGCTTGCCTGTATTGCTGCCATCAAACAGCTTGTTGAAGACGACTGGTGCGTTTTCCAGCCCTTCTTCAACATGAAGCCGGTACTTGAGTTTGCCTTGCATCATGAGTTTGCTGAGTTCTGAAAACAGCATCGGATAGGACGCATAATGGTCCGGCATGGTGAAGCCCTTGAGCATCAAACGCCGCCGGATGATGGTTGTCATATCAAGTGGATCAGGGTCGACATCGCCGTTGTAAGCGGAAATGAACCCACAGAAGATCATGCGGCCATGCGCGGCCATATTGCGGAAGGCTGCCTTGAAGGGCGCACCACCGACATTCTCGAAATGCAGGTTGATGCCGTCCGGAGCGAACTCGGCAAGCCCTTTGCTCAGATCATCGGTCTTGTAGTTGAGGGCTGCGTCAAAGCCGAGGTCCTTGGTCAGCCAGTCACACTTTTCCTGTGTCCCCGCAATACCGATCACGCGCAAGCCGAGCGCCTTGCCGATCTGGCCGACCAGAGAGCCAACCGACCCGGCGGCTCCGGTTACACAGAGCGTTTCGCCTTCCTTCGGTTGACCCTCAATGACCAGGCCCTGATAGGCGGTGACCCCCGGAAGGCCAAGGACGCCCATATAGTGCTCAATCCGGTCCATTTGCGGCACGACGCTGATTTCGCCGGGAGCTACGTCAACATACTCGGTCCACCCGGGCGTTCCTGACACCCAATCGCCGACCTTGTAGGCATCAGACTTGCTTTCCTCGACAATGCCGACGCCGAGAGATCTCATCGTCTCGCCCAATTGGACAGGCGGGATGTAGCTCTTTGTGTCCGGCGACACCCAGCCGCGCATGGCAGGGTCCAGGGAGACATAAACGACACGAATGCGCGCCTTGCCATCTGCCAGAGGTCCCATGTCTTCTTCGACACGGTCGAAGTGCTCCGGTCCAAGTCTTCCTTCTGGACGGGATTTCAGGGTCAAGCGCAGGTTCTGCATCTCAATGTCCTTGGTTTAACTCACAATGTGTATATGCACCGCATTATACGTAAGCGAACCATTGGGGAGGGCGCAAGGGGCAAGAACGTGCCTTTGCGTGTTCCGCTGTTGTCACCGCGGAGGGCGACTGACCGAGAGAAGAATTGCTTTCAGGAAATTCGAGTTCGAATAACCGCACTGATGCCAGTCATGATGCCGGTCAGTAATGCGGTGGTTTTTCGACCTGGTGACCAGGCAACACGTTTTCAATCAACTCTTCGACCTGATCGGTCATGTTGAGGAGTTTTCGGGCCAGCCGGTCAATCTGTTTCCCTTGCTCAACGACAACGCCATTGAGCTCATCAATCGTATGATTGGCGTGAGCAAGGTCGATCTCAAGTTTTTCGAGCCTACTGTTCAAATCGGCGCTCATTAGGAAGGTCTCTTTGCATCAAAAAGCTTGGGTCACTGTCTAGTGGCATTCCCAACTGACAGCAAACGAATCTGTCATTTGACGGAACCAGATTGCGATGTGGCGAATGATTCTAGTCTTTCAGAATAGATCGGCCTGCGACAAAAAGTTTCGGATTTAAATATCGACTTGGGCGACGAAGCTGATGCCGATTTGACATGCAGGATCAATAAGCTGAAAGAAAATCGAAACACCGATACCGGTTGTGCCGTAGGGTCAGAGATGATCCGGCTGAGTCTTGGGTGGGAATGGTTCTCAAGTTGCCATTGAGTGGGCAGGGAGCTCTTTTTGTAAGGATAACAAATGATCTCCGGTGAGCAATATGCTCAGGCGACCTGATTTGACACGGATCTATATGTCGTCAAAGTTGCAACCAAAAATAGTATATAAGTAAATTTATGAATAGGCGAGGTGTCGTTAGGAGAAAATGCTGCAGTGCAATATAAATAATTAAATAAAGTTGTATGAAAAACGATCTATAAATCAAAAATTGCTTTTGGTTACTTGGTGAGGATCAAGTCCGATTTATTCCATTATCCGAATATTAGGTTTTCTCTCTTCTGTTGGGAGCATCTTTGATGACGTCTCAGGAGGAGATAGGGAATGATCAAATCAAAAATTGCGGTACTCCTGATTACCGGACTTTCCATAGCTGGTGCCACCACTGCATTCGCGAGTGACCGCGGCACAGCAGATGAGGCGACGGCAATGCTCGACAAAGCCGTGGCTCACTATCAGTCGGCTGGGGCGGATACGGCACTCGCAGATTTCTCTGCAACCGACAAGGGTTGGCAAGATCGGGATCTCTACGTTTTTTGTTTCGATGATGCAGGTGTGACGGTCGCTCACGGTGCCAACGCAAAACTAATTGGCCGTGACCTGTCGGGCCTAAAAGATGCTGATGGCAAAGAGTTCGTGATGGAACTTGTGAGCACAGGCAAATCTGGTGGTGGCTGGGTTGACTATCGTTGGCCGAACCCGGTGTCCAAGAAAATCGAGCCGAAGTCTTCGGTCGTTAAATCCGCTGGTGACCACATCTGCGGCGTTGGCATCTACAAATAAGGCGTCTGCGCGCTTCATTTCACCTTACTGAATTTGTCGATGGCCCTATGGGCCATCGGCCGTCAATCAAAATAAATATTGGATGGAAAAATGAACTGGTTCGCCAACCTTGCCTTAGCAAAAAAGATGTTCGTCACGCCGGTCATCCTGTTGGTGGGATTGGGAATTGTTTCCGTCATTTCGTTCTTGGCGATCGATCAGCAGCGTGCTGCGGTTGAAAATCTGAGCCATGTCCAGATCAAGGCCTTTGCGGATATGAACCGCGTCAAGGAAAACCTCTCAGGCGCTCAACTGTCGCTCTATGACCTGATGACGACCGCTCAAAATGAATCGGACATGGACAAAATCAATGCCAAGTTCGAGCAATCGACCGCGCAGCTCAAGGCGATCGTGACTGATTTCGAAGAGTTGGATTTAAGCAAGCTGAACAATACGGACCTTGCCCAACTCCAGGCCGGCGCGGTCGACAACGCCAAAAAATACTCAGAGTCGGCCCTCGGGACAGCAGACATGGCAACTCTTGATGTCGCGACAGCAAGTATCTTTATGAACGATGCGACTCAGCTTCACGCCATACTCGTAGATGACGTTGACAAGCTGAAGACCGTTGTCGACGGTCTGCGGGTTGAGGCCACGGACGCGACACTCAGCGGCGCGCAAGAGGCCATGCAATTGTTTTTGCTGACAGTGGGTCTTGTTGCTCTCGTCGGGCTGGTTGCGAACTGGTTTATCTCCCGCATGATTTCCCGTCCGATTGTCCAGATCATTGGCTCGATGACCGCACTTGCCGATGGAAACTCTGACGTGGATGTTCCGGCGACGGACCGTCGCGACGAGATCGGGCAGATGTCACGCGCCCTTGCCGTCTTCCGTGAGAACGCTCTCGAAGTGGAGCAGCTTGAACAGGAGAAAATCGAGCGCGAGCGCCTGGCAGCGGAAGAAAAGCGGGCTTCGATGAACGCCCTTGCCGATCAGTTTGAGACGGCGTTGATGGGGATCGTCGATACCGTTACGGATTCCTCGACCCGCATGCAATCGACCGCCCAATCCATGTCGTCCGTTGCGGAGCAGACCCAGCAACAGGCCTCCACCGTGGCATCTTCTGCGGAAAACGCATCACAGAACGTGCAGACTGCGGCTTCTGCGGCGGAAGAAATGTCGGCTTCCATCGGGGAGATCAATCGGCAGGTTGCTGAATCTGCGGATATCTCCAACCAGGCCAATGCGGAAGCCGAACGGTCCAACGACTCCGTCCGGGGCCTGGCCGACGCGGCAAGCAAGATTGGAGAAGTGATCGAACTGATCAGCGGGATCGCAGAGCAGACCAATTTGCTGGCACTCAATGCAACCATTGAGGCCGCAAGGGCCGGGGAGGCTGGCAAGGGGTTCGCTGTTGTTGCCTCGGAGGTGAAAAACCTTGCAACCCAGACGGCCAAGGCGACCGAAGAAATCGGTGCGCAGATCTCCGGCATGCAGTCGGCAACGGGAGAGGCCGTCGAGGCGATCCAGTCCATCAGCCAGACCATTGGGCAAATCAAGGATATCTCGGATACGATTTCGGGCGCCATGAACGAACAGGGCATCGCAACGCGTGAAATCGCTGCCAGCACGCAACAGGCGGCCTCCGGCACCGCCGAGGTCGGGCACACGATCAATGACGTCGCCCAGGCGGCATCAGACACCGGCAATGCGGCCAAGGAAGTTCTTGAAGTGGCTGTCGATCTGTCGGATCACGCCAGGACCTTGCGTACCCAGGTTGAGGACTTCCTCGGTCAGGTCCGCGCCGCCTAAATAAGGCTTTTTCAAATACATCACAATGAGAAAGGCGGTTGTCATACAGGCCGCCATTTCTTTTTCATCAGACTTCTCCCGGCAACCATTCCAGGACAAATCCGTCCGGAATTGCGATGGTTGTCGGTCCCAATGAAGCTGCCTTGACTTGGAACTCCCTAGCTGCAAATCGGCACAAAGAAACTTTGGTGAGTGGCCCATTGTAGTGTGCAAAAGGGCGGCCTGGGGCCGCCCTTTCCGTAAGACTTTGTGAGCTGAGGCTTCTTGGAAGCCCATGCTGCCTCCCGTGCCGCACAGCGACACAATCAAAATGATGGGCGGTTTTAGAAACAAAAAGGGCGGCCCGAGAGCCGCCCTTTCCGCAAAGCTTTTTGAGCTGAGACTTCTTAGAAGCCCATGCCGCCCATGCCGCCCATGTCGCCGCCCGGCATTGCCGGTGCTGCGTCTTTCTTCGGCAGCTCAGCAACCATGGCTTCGGTGGTGATCAGGAGACCTGCGACAGAAGCTGCGTCCTGCAGGGCAGTACGGACAACCTTGGTCGGGTCAATGATACCAGCTTCGATCATGTTGACGAATTCTTCGGTCTGAGCGTTGAAACCGAAGGTGTCGTCGCCGTTTTCCTGGATCTTGCCAACAACGATGGAGCCTTCAACACCAGCGTTCTCGGAGATCTGACGGATCGGAGCTTCCAGAGCGCGCAGGACGATCTTGATCCCGGCAGCAATATCAGCGTTGTCAGAAGCCAGGCCTTCGACAGCTTTCTTCGCACGCAGCAGAGCCGTACCACCACCCGGGACAATGCCTTCTTCAACCGCAGCGCGGGTTGCGTTCAGAGCATCATCAACGCGGTCTTTTTTCTCTTTCACTTCGATTTCGGTCGCACCGCCAACACGGATCACAGCAACACCGCCAGCGAGTTTCGCCAGACGCTCTTGCAGTTTTTCACGGTCGTAATCGGAAGTGGTTTCTTCGATCTGAGCCTTGATCTGACCAACGCGGCCGTTGATGTCGTCCTTGGAGCCAGCGCCATCGACGATGGTGGTGGTTTCCTTGGTGATCGCGACTTTCTCAGCGGTGCCGAGCATATCGAGGGTTACGTTTTCCAGCTTGATGCCGAGGTCTTCGGAGATCACGGTGCCGCCGGTAAGGATCGCGATGTCTTCCAGCATGGCCTTGCGGCGGTCGCCGAAGCCCGGTGCCTTTACAGCTGCGATTTTCAGGCCGCCGCGCAGCTTGTTGACAACGAGAGTTGCCAGAGCTTCGCCTTCAACATCCTCTGCAATGATGAGCAGCGGACGGGAAGACTGAACAACAGCTTCGAGGATCGGCAGCATGGCCTGCAGGTTGGAGAGTTTTTTCTCGTGCAGCAGGATGTACGGCTTTTCCAGGTCAGCCAGCATCTTGTCAGCGTTGGTGACGAAGTACGGAGACAGGTAGCCGCGGTCGAACTGCATGCCTTCAACGACTTCCAGCTCGGTTTCCAGAGACTTGGCTTCTTCGACGGTGATCACACCTTCGTTGCCAACTTTCTGCATGGCTTCTGCAATGTCCTGACCAACCTGCACGTCGCCGTTGGCAGAGATGGTGCCAACCTGAGCAACTTCTTCAGACGTCGTGATGGTCTTGGAAGCAGCTTCAAGGGACTTGACGGCTTCAGCTGCAGCAAGGTCAACACCGCGCTTCAGGTCCATCGGGTTCATTCCGGCAGCAACAGCCTTTGCGCCTTCTTTGACGATGGCCTGTGCCAGAACGGTTGCGGTGGTCGTGCCGTCACCAGCGATGTCGTTGGTCTTGGAGGCAACTTCGCGCACCATCTGTGCGCCCATGTTTTCGAACTTGTCTTCCAGTTCGATTTCCTTGGCAACGGAGACACCGTCCTTGGTGATGCGCGGAGCACCGAAGGCTTTGTCGAGAACGACGTTGCGGCCTTTCGGGCCAAGGGTCACCTTAACGGCGTTTGCAAGGGTATCGACACCACGGAGCATTTTCTCACGTGCGTCGGAGGAGAACTTTACTTCTTTAGCAGACATAGGGTCGTCTCACCTAAATTGTTGAGTTTGAAGTCGGACAAAAGCGGTTCGCTGATTAAGCGATCACACCCATGATGTCGGATTCCTTCATGATCAAGAGATCTTCACCGTCGATCTTGACTTCGGTGCCGGACCACTTGCCGAACAGAACGCGGTCGCCAGCTTTGACGTCCAGGGCAACAATGTTGCCGGAGTCGTCACGGGCGCCGTTGCCAACAGCAACGATTTCGCCTTCTTGCGGCTTTTCCTTAGCGGTGTCCGGGATGATGATGCCACCAGCGGTCTTCTCTTCGGAGTCGACGCGGCGAACTACGACACGGTCGTGAAGTGGACGAAATGCCATAAGACTGTTTCCTCTCATGAGCGCGCCCCACGCAATAGGCAGCGCGCGAGACATGATTATTGGGTTACTGAGAACAGGAGAGATTACCCCTCCCATCCGCAATTAGCACTCCCTTGTGGCGAGTGCTAACAGCGCCCAAGGATTTATGTATCGGGAGGGGGCTTGTCAATGGCGGACGGAAGATTTTCTGACCGGACTCGGCACATCAGTAGCGCACTGTTAACGCTTGCCATTCCCCGCGTCGAAGTCAGGACTGTATCCGCTTGATTTGCGAGCGGTTTCCGCCGCCCTTTGCTGGCGGATCAGTTGGCAGTTTGAACGGTAAACGGCAGTTTGAAGCTGGCGGTCTGATTGCCGGTTTGATCCGCAAAACTGGCTTCGAGTTCATAGTCTCCAGCGGGCAAACCATCGAACTGAAAAGACAGGCTGGCGGAAAGCTGGCGTTGCTTGGACCGGGTTGTGCCAGTGAATTCTGCGAAATCGGATTGCTCGCTCAAGACCTGACCAGATGGGTTGAGCAGGCGATAGCTGGCGGCGAGTTTGTAAGTGTAACCGTCTTGCGACTGTTCGAACGCGTAACCTACGGGCTCGGCATAAAGAGCAATCGTATCCCCCGAAGAAAACGTATTGTTCGCGCGCGCAGTGTACTTTCCGTACCCGCTGCCCGGACCATCAGTGAAAGTTACGGTCGAAAAAGCGAGACCATCGGCAGTCCAGGCCGCATCGAATGCGGTCAGGGCTTCGGTGAAAGCTGGCGAGGGTGATGGGAAATCCGGCGTTTGAGCAAAGGCAGTGCCTGCCGCCGCGAATATACCAAACACCAATGCAAGAGAAGTTGAATTCCGCCCAAGCTTTAACCGGCTAGCCTGCTTCGTCATATAAATCCCCGCCGCCCTTAGATCTTGTCTTTTCTTAGCGATTTTGCCGATATAGACCGAGCGCCGCCAAGAAACAAGGAAATGTGTGCGTTGCGGTAAATATAGCCGGTTAAAGGCTGCGGGCAGACCAGGATTGTTTTTTGCGATAGATCGTAGACGGGCTGATCTCGAGTGCCGCAGCGGCCATGGCTATGTTCCCATCAAACGCATCCAGGGCATCTTCAATGATCCGCCGCTCTTGAGCCCAAAGAGGTTCGATTGCACCGAAGGGCCGGCTGGCCGGAGCTGCGCGGGACCGCTCGCGGGACAGGTCGATAACTCCGTTCGGACGCGTCAGAGCATCGCGAATGACCAGAGGCAGCATGTCATGGGTGACTGCGGCGCCATCGTTCATCACAACGATCTGGCGGATTGTATTCTCCAGTTGGCGCACGTTGCCCGGCCAGCCGTAGGAGACGATCCGGGCTTCTGCATCCGCGTCAAATCCGCGGAAATTGCGCCGTTCTTCACTGGAGTAGCGTTTCAGAAAAGCCTCTGCCAACGGAAGGATATCGTCCCGCCGCTCCCTCAATGAAGGTAAGTGTACAGGCAGCACATGAAGGCGGTAGTAGAGATCCTCGCGGAACCGGCCGGCCGTGATTTCCGTCAACGGGTCCCGGTTGGTCGCGCATATGATCCGGGCATCGACTTTGCGGCTTGCGGTGTCGCCAAGTCGCTGGAACGTGCCCGTTTGTAAAAAACGCAGCAGCTTGCTCTGCAACAGCAGATCCATTTCGCCGATCTCATCAAGGAACAGCGTGCCGCCATCGGCTTGTTCTGCCGCGCCGGTTCGGTTGTCCGCAGCCCCGGTGAAAGCGCCCCGGACATAACCGAAGATTTCGCTCTCGATCAGATCCCGGGGAATGGCTGCACAATTCAGGGTCACAAAACGGCCGTTGCTGCGGTCGGACAGTTCGTGCACCGCGGCAGCACACAGCTCTTTGCCGGTTCCAGATTCACCGGTAATGAAAACAGGTGCCTGCGATGGTGCCATGCGGCGCACCTGATCGTGAATATCCAGCATCGCGGCGGATGTGCCGAGCAGCCTGTCGAGACCCAAAGCTTGTTTCGGCTCAGGAATACTACGTGTCGCAGGCAGGTTATCCTGGCTAACGGCCTCGACCTGGACGGCCCGATCTGCCGTCTTTTGGCACGGTTTCGGCACAGGCCGGCGTTGTTGCAGCTGGAATGTGATTTTCGATGCGAGTGCATCCAAGGAAAACGGTTTGGTCAGAAAA
Organism: Roseibium sp.; assembly: GCF_965276855.1. Taxonomy (GTDB): domain Bacteria; phylum Pseudomonadota; class Alphaproteobacteria; order Rhizobiales; family Stappiaceae; genus Roseibium. The sequence continues at coordinate 1,724,795 of NZ_OZ255700.1, read as the reverse complement.
TCGTGCGCCCCGGCACGCATTGCACTGACGGCGCGGGAAACAGAACCCATGGAAGAGACCGCAAGTATAACAGCCTTGGGGCAGCGCACTGCGTAAGCTTCGAGTGCTTCGTCGCCGCCAATCGTCTCGAGATCAATGATGAGTATGTCGGTTGTTTTGTCAGCCAAGTCTTGCAGGCAAGGAGCGGTGTCTGTGTAGAGGATCGGTTCAGAACATTCGGCAGATAACCTTCCGCAAACTGCCGAGGTGCGGGCTGCTTCAGACGCCGATGCGTCTAAAACGCGTACAATCACAGGCAAAGTCTTGCCCTCTTTACTCCCCATCGCAGGGCAACTCCCATCGCTTCGGTCATAATCCTTCGGGGCTCGAAAGATTGACTAATGGGATAATTCGCCAAACAGGGTAAACAAAGCGTTGTCACAAAGCGCAAAATGCAGTTTTTGCCCGGAAAGGGATTGAAACGCGGAAGTTATTCACTGCCTGCCCAAGAACCGGCCAGGAAACAAGCTGCAATCGCAACGACAATCCAGCCAAGTGGATATCGCGGTTGGAAGACTGTGTTTATGAACCACCCAAACATGGGGGCACGGCTCGTGAGCAAAGCTTGTGATGAGGTGGATAGACCGCTCGGATCCTCCAGTTCCAGATTTGCGGAACGAGCAGGGCCTCCCTAGAAGCATGCAAGGTGTGTGTCGGTTGTGGTTGCACCTTCTTCGAACGGGTCAAACCGTAGTGATTGCCCTGACACGGGCCTATAGAACGCCTCTCCGCTCCAGCGAGATTGCTTGTAGACATGAAGCTTGCGTTAGGAAATTCTATGACGTGAGCATTTGATTTCAATTCTTAATTGCCGAAAAAGGGGCAAGGTGGTTCCATTCAATGCGGAACGCGCGAGAGATATCGGGCAATTGAATTGGTGTGCGGGTCTTTTTAGAGCCGCATTGCACGCATAGTCGGGGACAAGTCGCCAAAAACAGGTTTTCCAGCAGCTTACGGATTCGGAGGCTGCGCTGTCTTAAGGCATGATTAACCAGTCTTTTTTGATTCGTATCGGGTAGATTCAGTACCAAATGGGCCGAACTGCGACCATATTTGTAGCGATATGCATGGTGATCATCGCGCTGTCTTCGGCAGCGGTGCTGATTTTCCAATTTGGCCGTCCATTTGGTGAAGCCGTGTCCCTGTCGCTAGCGCTAATGTGCACGATGATTCTTGTTCATCTGCTGATTGGGCGGTCGCGAGACCGCGGCGCTGTGAGCGACGCCGTAGAGCGCCTTGAAGAGCGCATGACGGATCTCGACGAGGATGTCGGCAATCTGGAAGGCCGCCTTACTGGCATGGAACACACGATGCCGCGCCGGACCCGGGCCGAAATCGACCCGTTGTTTGCAGAAGTCGAAGTGCTCGGCACTCTGGTGAAGCAGATGGCTGAAGCCATGTCTGACCTTGAAACTAAGGTGGAGGATCAGCAGGCCATTGCACCTCCGCCACCCATGCAGAGTTTGCCACAATACCAGCCGCCTCAGCAGCCAAACCAAGGATATCCGCAGACCAACGGCCAAGGTCAAGCTCATCCGGGTCAGTACCCGCAGCAAGCGCCAGTACCGCACCATACTCCTTACGCGCCACCGCAAGTGCCGCAACCTGGCCCTTACAATGACGGCGTCGTTCCGACCCATCGTGATATGTCTGAGCTGGACCGTCGCTATGGCGTGCACGTGCCACGCGATGGTCGTGTGCCGGATAGTGGTGCCGGTGCGCGCGAAATCGATGAAGGATTTGCCGATCTTCCGGCTGAACCATCTGCGGAGCGCTCGACCAAGCCAGGGCCCAACCCGGCCATGAATGAGCTCATCACATCGGCGCTGAATGCAAACCGCGTTGAACTTTTTCTGCAACCGATTGTGAGTTTGCCTCAGCGTCAGGTGAAGCACTACGAAGCGTTTACTCGCCTGCGGAACGCCAATGGCGATTCCATTGAGGCGCAAGCCTTCATGCCCGAAGCCGTTCGCTCCGGACACATCGCCCGCATCGACAACTTGCTTCTGTTCCGGTCGGTTCAGGTTATCCGCAGGCTGATGTCGCGCAATCGCAACGCTGTCCTGTTTTGCAACATCTCTTCATTGTCGTTGTCGGACAATACTTTCTTTCCCGGCTTCCTGGAATTTGTCCGGTCCAACCGTGAGTTCTCAGACGCCCTGATTTTCGAGTTCTCGCAATCCGATATCGCTCAGATGGGCGCGGTTGAGCTGGAAAGCCTTGCAGCGCTTTATGAATCCGGTTTCCGCTTCTCTGTTGATCAGATTGACGACATGAGAATGGACTTCAACAGCTTGGCGGGCCGTGGCTTCAAGTATGGCAAGTTGAATGCGGATTATCTGATCGGCCGACGGGAAACCAATCACGGTCACATTCACCCGTCCGATTTTGGGGATCTGCTGCACCGCTATGGAATGGAACTGATCACTGATCACGTTGAAACCGAGTCCCAGGTGCTTGAGCTTCTCGACTTCGACGTAAAACTGGCCCAGGGCAACCTCTTCTCACCGCCGCGGCCTGTGCGGGCGGAAGTCTTGCAAGGCACACCGGCGCCACGCAAAAAAGCGGTAGGCTAAACCAGCTCCGGTATCAAGCCGTCCGTGATCCGCCAACCGCGTGGCGCAGGCGTTCTTGCAGAGCCATTAGCTTAGCGTCACGGATAGGTTTCTTCACGACGAGCCCCAAATAAAAAGCGGCGGGAAAGTACCGCCGCTTATTTTGTTTTGAAGTCTAAATTCTGGCCTTCAGGTCAGTCGGTTGCAGGTGGGTTGTTAGGGCCGACCTGGATAATTGTCGGTTCGACACCCGCTATGAGGCGCTGGGCGACCCGGTTGACATCGTCCAGAGTGACAGCCTCGATTTCACTGTTGCGCCGGTCGAAGTAATCAATGCCAAGACCGGCATTTTGAAGCGCAACCAGCTGCCGGGCGATTTTTCCGGAACTGTCAAACCGGAGCGCGTAGGAACCGGTCAGAAACCGTTTGGCACTTGCAAGTTCGGCTTCTGTCGGTCCTTCCTCGGCCATCCGTTTTAGCTGAGCCAGCATGACGTCGACGGTCTCGGATGAACGCTCTGCTTTTGTTGAGGCAGAACCAATGAGAACGCCTGTGTGCTTGTAAGGCGAAAGGGACGTGCCTGTGCCATAAGAGAGGCCGCGCTTCTCCCGTACTTCCTGATACATCCAGGAGGTGAAGGTTCCACCGCCCAGAATGTGGTTCATGACAAACGCTGCTTGATAGTCCGGATCGTCCCGCTTCAAACCTGGCAGCGATAATAGGATCGTTGTCTGCGGTACATCGAGGAACTCTTCGACATTGTCTCCGGTTCGCGGGGTGAGCTCTTCGATTGGCTTGAGGTCGGCTTTCTCCGACAAACCTGCAAAGACTGTATCCAGGACTGACTTCAGGGTTTCAGCATCAATCGCGCCAACAACACCGATTTTGAGCCCGTCCTTTGCAATGAGCTTGGGCTTGTGCGCTTTCAAGTCATTCGGTTGAAGGCCCTCCAGTGTCTCAGATGTACCAAGCGTTGGTTGCGCATAAGGATGATCGCCGAACACAGCCTTCGACAGTGCAAGGCCCGCAATGGCATCCTGGTTGGTCTCATTCCGCTTAGCGCGGGTGATCAGCTGGGTTTTCATGCGTTCAACTGGCTCAACATCGAACCGCGGTGCGTTCAGGGCGAGTGCGAGCATCTCCGTCGCTTCGGGAAGCGTTTGGGTCAGAGTGCGCATGCTGCCGAAGAACCTGTCCTTGCCAGTGCTGAAGTTGACGCTGACGGCCAGCTCCTCAAGCCGTGCCTGATAGTCTTCAGAGGTCAGGTCACCTGCGCCCTCATCCATTGTCGCGGCAAGAAGGCGTGTCAGACCGGCTTTGTTTGCCGGATCTTGAGCCGAGCCGCCTTCAAAGGAGAAGTTTAGGGCAATGATCGGCACCGTGTGGTCTTCAACCAGCCATGCTTCGATGCCCTTCGGACTGATGACCCGTTCCACTTCCACAGCAAAAGATGGACGCACTGCGAGCGCTACAACGGCTAACACGAATGCGAACAGGGCCGGGGTAGTGGGGAATACGTTTTGGAATCTCATGATCAGGACTCCTTGCCGGACTTATTGGCGGTGTCGGCGTTTGATTGCGGGCTTCTGAGTTCCCCGGTCACAGGTGTTGCGGTCAGATAGTCTCTCGCAGCAGCTTCAACGTCTTCGGGTGTGACAGCTTGGATTTGGCTTGGCCAAGTCTGGACATCTTCGACTTCCATGCCGGTTGTGAGGGCCGCACCGAACAGCCTTGCAAGGCCAGTCTGGCTGTCTTGAGCGTAAATCGAACTCGCGATCATGCTACGTTTTGCCCGATCGACTTCTTCTGCGGTCACGCCCTCTTCCAGCAACTTGCTCAGTTCTTGCGCTGCAGCCGCTTCGACGTCTTCCAGCGTATGGCCGGGCCGCGGTGAAGCGTAGACAACAAAACGTCCGCTGTTCAGGGCTGTGCTCTGGTAATAGGCGCCGGCACTTGTGGCGAGGCCAGCATCCAGCACAAGGGCCTTATAGAGACGGCTGGATGGTCCCTGACCCAAGACGTAGGACAGAATATCCAGCGCTTCCGGTGTCCGGCCTTCGCCAGTTGTCTGGCTCGGCACGATCCATGTGTGGGAGATCGCCTCTTGCCTGACCCGCGGATCTGTGACCGCGATCCGTCGTTCTCCGGCAAGCGGCGGTTCCGCAGGACGAAGACGCTCGCCCGGCTCTGCCCGGCGCGGGACCTTGCCATATGTATCTTGGGCGAGATCCAGAACGGTAGCTGGCTCTACGTCACCTGCGACGACAAGCACGGCGTTATTCGGGGTGTAGAAACGGTCATAGAACGCGATTGCTGCATCCTTGTTGAGAGCTTCGATCTCATTCTGCCAACCGATAATAGGCGATCCGTAGGGATGATTTACGAACGTGATGGCGTTCATCGCTTCCCGCAAGCGTGACCCGGGATCGCTCTCAACCCGGTCCCGCCGCTCTTCCAATACAACGTCCCGTTCGGGCGCGACCACTGCGTCGCTGAGAACGAGGTTTTCCATCCGGTCCGCCTCCATTTCCATCATCAGCGGCAAGTGTTCTTTTGCAACACGTTGGAAATAGGCGGTGTAATCGTAGCTGGTGAAGGCGTTCTCCTGGCCGCCGCGGTCAGCAATGATTTTTGAAAACTCACCGTCCGGATGGTCCTCGGTTCCCTTGAACATCAGGTGTTCCAGGAAGTGAGCGACACCGGATTGACCTTCGGGCTCATCGGCCGATCCGACCTTGTACCAAAGCATGTGCGTGACAACGGGAGCCCGGCGATCAGGGATCACAACCACTTCCAGTCCATTGTCGAGGACGAAACGCTCCAGGTTCGGCGCGATGACAATTTCGTCTTGCGTGACTTCCAAAGCGTTTGCCTTGGACAGGGTTACGCCGGATAGCGGAACGGCAAGCAGCGTGGCGGATAAAAGGCTTGCCAAAAGTGTGCTGCGCAATGCGGGGTCAAAACTGAGTATCGGTATTGGTTGGCGCAATCCAATCACGGGGAGCTCCTGTTGTATGCCCAAACGAAAAGGCCTCCGGCCCAAACACCCCATATAGGGTCGAATGGATCGGAGGCCTCATTAAATGTCTGTAATTTGGCGTGATGAGTTAGTTACAGTATTTGGATTCGCCCGCCATACATCTTGGATCGAGGCGGTTCGTTTCGTGGTCCCGCTGTACCTTCACGTATTCTTTCTTCACTTCGATTTCTGTCGATGGCATCGGAGCGTCGGCAGACGGCGTGCTGTACGCTGCAGGCGGCTCGATCAGGTATTGCCGCTGAAGCGCAGCGCCAGCCGTCTGTGTGCCGGCTTGCTGCTGTTTCAGCGCATTAAACCGCTCTGACTCGATTTTCATTTGTTCCGGTGACAGACGTTTGCCCGGGCCAAGCGCAGTATCCGGATCGGATGCTGCCCGCAGTTCCGGTGTCGACGCAGGACGTTCAACACCGACGATTTCAATTCCTGCCATCTGTTCTGGTGTAAGCCGCTTCAGGTCACCGCGGTGGTCCGTGGCGACTTTGTAGCGATCCCGCAGGGCGTTCATCTCATCTTCGTTGCGTTGCTCGGGCCAATTCTGTGACCCTGCACCAGCAACTTCGGTGGACGGCGATGGCAACGTAGTGTTGTCGGCCGGCATGGCAAGTGGAGCGCGTGGTTTGTACTCGATCTCTTTTTTGTTCGGATCGACAGCGCCAAGGCCCGACATGATGTTGTTCACCAAAGCCGTATCGGGAGCAACGGTCGTTCCGTCGGCTGCCTGACAAGCTGCGAGGCCTGTCACTGCTGCGAGCAGGAGGCCTTTGGAGATAAAATCGCCGAGCGTGCGCACCACAACGTATCCTTCAAGAAATCGGACACTGTCTGACCACTGCCAAACAGAAAATAACGGGTCCAGCCCATAAACCGCTAATTTGCGGCTTAATTTGGACCGTTTGCGAAACTGTCATACAGGAGACCGATGACACCTGCAACGATCCACACGTCAGCTAGGTTAAACACGTACCAGGAGAACGTGCCGACGTGGAAGTGGACGAAGTCGACCACAGCTCCGTAAACAATCCGGTCTACACCGTTACCGATTGCGCCGCCGATGATTAGGGCAAGTGCAAGAGCCGGAAGCTTCAAATCGACGCGGGTCGACCAAATCCACAGTGCGATCGTCGCTGCAATGGTGAAACCGGCAAGCAACCAGCGGCCCAAATCACTGTCTTGCTGGAAAAGGCCGTAAGAGATGCCGCGGTTCCATACGAGAACAAAATCCAGAACCGGTAAGACCCTTACGGGGCCGTTTGCGGCAAGATCAAAGCCATGGACGAACCAGATCTTGGTTGCTTGATCCAGAAGAAGGCAAATGGCAGCGACAGACAGAACAAGCCAGCTTAAGCCGCCCCAGACATAGGTCGGTTTTGCGGGGTGATCTGAGTTATCACTGCCATTTGTCATCAAGGTCTCATCGATCCGTTATGCGGCAACGTTGGCTGCGTCCCATTCACGCAGCGCGTCGGCGTCCCTTGGTGTCACGTCTGGATAATCCGGGTCTGTTCCGACTTCTGGCAGGATCTTCCAGGACCGGGCGCATTTGGTGCCCTCCGCAAGTGCGGGTACGACCGCAACGCCCTTGGTATCGTCCAGCGAAAACGCGCCTTCCGGAGCCGGATCCGAACTCAGGGTGAGTTGGCTGGTGATGGCAATATCAGCCATATCCCGGCCTTCCAGCGCAGCCATGAGGTCTGGATCGGTCACGTGAACAACAGGATGCGCTTCCAAAGAGGAGCCGATCCGCTTCTCGCGACGTTCGATCTCAAGAGCACCGGTGATCACACGGCGAACCGTTTTGATCTTGGCCCACTTCTCCGCGAGCGCATCGTCTTTCCAGTCTGCCGGAACCGCCGGGAATTGCTGCAGATGTACAGATGTTTCTTCGCCGTAGCGGGAGACCCAGGTTTCGTCCATCGTAAACGGCAGCATCGGTGCCATCCATGTCACCAAGCTGTTGAACAACTTGTCGATGACATAGAGAGATGCCTTGCGTCGTTTGGAAGACCCGGCGTCGCAATAAAGCGCGTCCTTGCGGATGTCGAAATAGAACGCCGACAGTTCCACCGTCATGAATGTGAACAGCTGGTGGAAGATCTTCTTGTAGTCGTAATCGGCGTAGGCCTGGCGCACCATGGCATCAAGCTCTGCAAGCCGGTGCAGCATCAGGCGCTCCAGCTCCGGCATGTCGCTGAGTGCAACGTCTTCGCCGGTCGCATGCGCCAGGGAACCCAGCATCCAGCGGAGTGTGTTCCGCAGCTTGCGGTAGCTGTCGACGCTGGTCTTGATGATTTCCGGACCGATCCGCTGATCTTCCGAATAGTCGCATGACGCTGCCCAAAGACGCAGGATGTCCGCGCCGTATTGCTTGATGATGTCCTGAGGGAACACCTGGTTGCCGAGCGACTTGGACATTTTGCGTCCATCTTCGGCCATTGTGAAGCCGTGCGTCAGGACCGCATCATATGGTGCATGACCGCGGGTGCCGCAGCTTTCCAGAAGCGAGGAGTGGAACCAGCCGCGATGCTGGTCCGAACCTTCTAGATAGAGCACGTAATCCTTGCCGCCGGCAGTCTTGCGCTGCGGATTGAGGTCTTCACGCTTTTCAAGGCAGAAGGCATGGGTGGACCCGGAATCGAACCAGACATCCAGGATGTCCATGACCATGTCCCACTCATCAGCCTTGTGGTCGTTTGCGAGGAAGCGTTCCTTTGCGCCTTCTGCAAACCAGGCGTCCGCACCTTCTTGCACAAACGCTTCATAGATCCGCGCATTGACCGCTTCATCCTTGAGGACTTCGGATGTGTCCTTGTTGATGAAGACCGTGATCGGCACGCCCCAGGCGCGTTGGCGGGAGAGGACCCAGTCCGGACGGTTTTCGATCATCGAGCGCAAGCGGTTCTGACCGGAAACCGGTACGAAACGGGTTTCGTCAATTGCTTTGAGGGCCCTTGTGCGCAGCGTGTCGCCTTCGCCGGACAAGGTCTTGTCCATATAGACAAACCACTGTGGCGTATTGCGGAAAATGATCGGTTTCTTGGAGCGCCATGAATGCGGATACTGGTGCTTCATGCGGCCAAGCCCGATCAGAGCGCCTGCCTGCTTCAGATACTCGATGTTGGCTTTGTTTGCCTTTCCCTTTTCACCCTTGTGCGTGATGACCTGATTGCCTTCCAGGCCTGGCGCATCCTTGGTGTAGAAGCCGTCGTCGGCGACCGTGAAGGGGATTGCGGTGTCGATGCCGCGATCATCAAGGTCCTTGGCGTTTGCCATCCAGATTTCAAAGTCGTCCGCACCGTGACCTGGAGCCGTGTGTACGAAACCGGTACCGGCGTCATCTGTGACATGGTCGCCGTCAAGCAGCGGCACATCGAACTGATAGCCGCCGAGATCCATGTCCCGGTATGGGTGCGCCAGCGTGAGCGCGGCCATCTCATCCGGAGACACTGCGCGGACCAGTTTGAAGTCCTCGATGCGAGCGTTTTTGAAGACGTCGCCGGCAAGTGCGTCGGCGAGGATCAGAAGATCACCTTTTTGCACCCAGTTGTCATCCGGCAGGCCGTCCTGGGTTACTTCATAAAGACCGTAGTTGATCCGGGACGAGAAGCACACGGCCCTGTTACCCGGGATGGTCCACGGAGTGGTCGTCCAGATGACTACGGAGGCATCCAGCAGCTGCTCGGCTGCAGCTTCATCGGTGCCTCCGGCCTCAACGATCGGGAATTTCACCCAGATCTGGTCGGACTGATAGTCGTGGTATTCGATTTCCGCTTCAGCCAGCGCAGTCTTTTCGACAACGGACCACATCACCGGCTTGGAGCCGCGGTAGAGTTGGCCGGACATGGCGAACTTCATGAGTTCCTGTGCAATGACCGCTTCGCTTTCAAAGCGCATGGTCAGGTACGGGTTGTCCCAGTCGCCTTCAATCCCAAGGCGTTTGAACTCCTCGCGTTGCACGCCGATCCAGTGATCGGCGAAGTCCCGGCATTCCTTGCGGAACTCGTTGATCGGCACTTCGTCCTTGTTCTTGCCCTTGGCGCGGTATTGCTCCTCGATCTTCCATTCGATCGGCAGACCATGGCAGTCCCAGCCCGGAACATAGTTGCTGTCATAGCCCATCATTTGCATCGACCGGGTGACGATGTCTTTCAGGGTCTTGTTCAGCGCATGTCCGATATGGATGTTGCCGTTGGCGTAAGGAGGGCCGTCATGCAGGATGAATTTGTCGCGTCCTGCGGACTGATCCCGCAGCGTCTTGTAGATGTTCAGCTTTTCCCAGCGTGCCAGGATTTCCGGCTCTTTTTTGGGAAGGCCGGCCCGCATCGGAAATTCGGTTTTCGGCAGATTGAGCGTTTCAGAATAGTCGCGTTTTGGTGCGTCGGTCATCGGTGGTCGATCCGGTCAGCGGGACGAGGCCCGCAGTCAATTTTCATGAATTGTCTGCCGGCACAATGACGGCAGTCGAACGAGGCTTATCCCGGTCCCTGGCGCCGCAATTGCGTCAGCCGAGGGCCGGGCCGGTAATTCGCTTGATGTACGCCACCTTCATCCAGGGGCGGAAGACAACCTGTTTTTGCATGGCATGGGACATAGCAGCAGTTCGGCAAGGAATAAAGAGGGGCAAGGGATTTGATCAGAGGCACGGCTGTCTCCGCATCCAAGTATCCGCCCCGAGCATGTCAAAATTAGCGGTTCTGCAAGAATTGATGGGCATATCTGGGCGAAGTGGAACCCGAGTTCAAAATTCACGGCTGACCGGATGGAGAAATTGAAACACCTTGAGACGATCCTGACACCCGACCGGATCGATGTGTTTTTGCGGCTCGCGCCGATTTTCTATCTTATCGGGATGGCTGGGTACCACTTTCAAGAAGCCCATTACCGCGACGCCGTGCACGGCCTGTTCCTTTTGGGCGATTACATCTGTTACTGGCTAGCGGCCGTTACCGTGTTGGCTGGCACTCCATTCGACGTCTACGATAACGATGCATTCCGGCTGGTCGCGGACAGCTTTTTTGCCGAACACGGCTATTTGCCGTTCATGTACCCGCCGACCTATCTGCTTGCCATGGTGCCGTTCGGGCTATTCCCCAACTGGCTTTCGCATATTCTGTTCTTTTCCCTGACCCTGGGTGCGCTGGCACTCGCGGGCCGTTGTATTTGGGGGAGCTGGAAAGGCGCGTTGATCGCCTGCGCTTTTCCAGGTGTTCTGGGTGTTCTGATCCATGGCCAAAACAGTTTTCTGACAGCTGCGTTGTTCGGTGGGGCATTGGCAGCGCTGGGCGGCAAACGCTATATCCTGGCCGGTATCTTGATTGGCTGCATGACCTATAAGCCGCAAGTCGGTGTTCTCATTCCATTCGCTCTTTTGGCAGGACGTTATTGGACAACCTTCATTGCCGCCGGAGTGACCACCGTGGTGTTGGCGGCGCTGCCAGCGTTTGCATTCGGGCCTGAGATTTGGCTGGCGTTTTTTGAGCAAAGCAGATTTGCGGCAACGCTCCTCAATCAGGAGTTCGTCGAATACTGGAAGTATTTGTCGATCTATGCCGGTCTGAGGATGGCTGGGTTACCAGATCAAGCCGCAATGCTGGCCCAACTCCTGTTCGCGGCAGGTTGCCTTGTTTGGATCGTGCGTCTTTGGTGGAGTGACGCGCCATTCGCATTGAAAGCGGCCGGGCTTGTCGCGGCGAGCCTCTTGGCGTCCCCTTACATGCTAACCTACGAGTACATCATTCTGGCCGTCCCGGTTCTGTTTCTCGCGCGCCATGCCGGTAACGGCAATCTGATGCCCTTTGACACAGCGCTCTATGTTTTGATCGTGCTTCTTATCCTGTCGGCACGCGCAGTTGCTGATTATACCGGGATCCCCCTGGGCAGCGCTCCGGTTTTATTGACCATGTTCCTGACGCATCGCTACTACAAGCAATGGGAACATAGACGGACAAACGTTGCGGGTTCTATTCGGCCGCCTGTTTCCTCACCCGCTCCCGGTGCGTGATGTAAAGACCGCTGCCAACAATCAGGCTGATACCAACCCATGTGAGCAAATCCGGGAAATCGGCAAACACCAGAAACCCGAACAAGGTCGCGCTTACGATTTCCAGGTACTGCAGAGGGGCAAGCAGGCTCGCGCTGCCACGTTGAAACGCAGCGACCACAAGTCCATGGGCACAGAAGGAAATGAGGCCAATCAAGGCCAACAACCCTGCTTGCGAAGCGTTCGGCCAGACAAAGGTGACATCTCCCACGTCGAGCGTGGTGGCCGCGATGAGTATGACGCCCAGGTAGAGGCTCCCGGCCAGCCCGGCACTCAGTTGGATCGTCAGCAGATCATCCCGGACGGGGTACAGCCGGTTGAGCAGCAGATAGAAGGAAAACAGCACGGCCGTTGCGACCGGCAACAGGCTCACAAGGCCGATCTCGGCAAGGTTTGGCCGCAAGATAATGAGCGCGCCCGCAAGACCGACGGCAATCGCACCGATCCGCCGGGGGCCAACGGGTTCTTTCAAGATGAGGGCTGCAAGGATCGTCAGGATCATCGGCTCGACAAAAAAGATCGAGATGGCTGTGGCGACCGACATGTACTTCACCGCGATGAAGAAACACAGCGACGCGGAGGCCAGCAAAATCCCGCGCAGAAAATTCACGAAGGGTTGCTGTCCACCAGGGCGTGGCAAGCGCAACAAGATCAGCGCGAACGCCAAGCTGACCAGAAACTGAAAGACAAACCGGCCAAAGGTGACTTCTAGCGGATGGATGGAGGACGAAAGGTATTTTGCGATGATGTCCATCACAGGCACGATCAGCATCGCGCTGGACATCAAAAGGATTGCCTGTAACGGATTTTCGCTGACGTCGATCGCAGGCGACCGTTGTCTCACGATTCGAAGTCCAAGAGTTTCAGATCGATTTCGGACAAAGGCTGCAATGATGCCAGCGCCGCACGCGCTTCTTCACTGTCCCGGTCCATCTGAGCTATAAGCGCTTCGGCGCTGTCGAACTTTGCCTCACCTCGAAGATAAGAGACCACGTGCACCCGCAAGGTCTTTCCATAAAGGTCGCCTTTGAAGTCGAACAAGTAGACTTCAAACACTGCGGCACCGTTGTCAAAAGTCGGCCGTCTTCCATAGCTGGCAACGCCGCCATACCAATCATCTCCGACCTTGACCTTGACGGCGTAGATGCCTTGCAGCAGCGGGCAATCTTCCGGCATCCGAAGATTTGCGGTCGGGTAGCCGAGATCCCGGCCCCGTTTGTCGCCATGCTGGACTTGCGATTCGAAAAACCACCGGTAGCCGAGGAGGGCATTCGCTTCGGCCATGTCGCCGGTCGCAAGGTTGTCCCGGATGCGCGAGGACGAAATCACGTCAGCATTCTCGTCTTCTTCGCGCTGGACGATTGTCACGCCAAAGCCGTGCTCAGCCCCGGCAGCGCGCAAGTAGTCCGGGGTGCCTTGGCGGGCGCGGCCGAAGTGGAAGTCGTAGCCGGTAACGGCGTGGGAAATGCCGAGCGTGTCGATCAGAATATCTTGAACGAATGCGTTGGCTTCGACAGCTGCGAAGTCTTTTGTAAACGGCAGGATCAGCGCACCATCAAGACCGCAGACGCGCAACATTTCGGTCTTGAGCGGCGGCGGCGTCAACCGAAACACGGGTCTGGCCGGATTGAACACGGTGCGCGGATGCGGCTCGAAACTCATAGCAAAGACCGGGTGATGCGTTCCGCGGCCAAGTCCGAGGGCAGCGTCAAGAACAGCCCGGTGGCCACGGTGTACGCCGTCAAAATTGCCAATCGCAACCACACCGCCTTTGAGACTGGAAGGAAAACTCTCCAGCGATTCGGCGATTTGAAACTCAGAGGATGGGGTGCGGTTCATGCAGCTGACCTATGCGCAAGGTGGCGTTCGTTTTTGGCGTCGTGGAACAGAGGAAGAAAATCCGCGGGATCCAAGCCGCGTGGAACGTGCCGCCAACACCAAAAAAGGTCAAGCTGCTCTCATGATGAAATTGAACTGGGTTTGATCAGATCAAAGCCGGGAGCGGTCTTCGGTTTTGCTCGGAACCTTGACCAAAGCTTCGCCTTCAAGCACCACGGTGTCTTCAACACTACAAATGCAGGACAGCCGGGCCCTGTTGCCGCGCTCCATCAGTTCTTCGACGCGCACGGTCACCGTGACATCATCGCCGATCTTTACCGGTGCCTTGAAATTCAAGGTCTGGGACAAGTAGATCGCGCCAGGCCCGGGCAGGCGGGTGCCAAGAACAGCGGAAATCAGGCTTGCGGTATAAAGGCCGTGCGCGATCCGCGTTTTGAACGGCGTTCTGGCTGCAAAATGCTCAGAGAGGTGGATCGGGTTTCTGTCGCCCGAGACTTCGGCAAAGCCCACCACGTCGGAGGAACTGACATGTTTTACGAGTTCTTCCGTCATGCCGACAGTGAGATCTTCGAAACAGAGTTTTTGCAATTCCAGCATGATGTTTTCGGCCCTGTATATCCCGTTTTTTTGTGCGTTGGACGCTAAGCGCGCCCGGGAATTCTGACAATTATGCTTTCGGTGAAGAAAAAAAGTGTCTGTTATTAACGGTCTTTTCAGTTGCTGCCGTTAGTTTGCGTTGAGTGTGGGGAGGTGAGGACACAAATGAATGTGTCGCTCTCCTTCGAAGTCATAACGCGTTTCCAACGGCCCACGGCCAGGGGCCGCGCACCTTGACAGTATGGAGTAGACAATGGCCCTTGATCTTCAGATGCCGGTCCTCGTGGTCGATGACTACAAGACGATGATTCGCATCATTCGCAACCTTCTGAAACAGCTCGGTTTCGAAGACATTGACGACGCTGCGGACGGCACCGAAGCCTTGGAAAAAATGAAGCAGCGCCGCTATGGTCTTGTGATCTCGGACTGGAACATGGAGCCGATGACCGGTTACGAACTGCTGAAGCAGGTTCGCGCCGATGGTTCCCTCAGCAAAACACCGTTCATCATGGTGACAGCTGAATCCAAGACCGAAAACGTGATTGCAGCAAAAAAAGCCGGTGTAAACAACTACATCGTGAAGCCGTTCAATGCGCAGACATTGAAAGGGAAAATTGAGGCTGTCTTCTCCGACTAAAACACTTTGGCTTGGCGGGGACCGGTGTGCGTCTCCTTCTCCGCCGTTGCCGGCATTCTTTTTCAAGTTAAGCAGTCGGGCTGGGCAGGCAGGCTGCAGCCGGACAATTGCGCCAAAAATGTTTTATTGCCGGTTTTCAAGAGCTCGGCATCTGCTGTTTGGAGGCGGCGGTTAGCAATGGACACCATTGAAAGGCTGGATCTCATGGCCAAAATAAAACAAGAAAATGTCGCGCAGATCATCGATTTCCTGGAACAAAACAAGACCCGGGATGGGGAAGTTTCCTTAAACGATGTCATGCATCTTGCCGAAGTCATGTCGGGGTCCATGCACGACTTTTTGTCGACAGTTCAGCCGGCTGTTACGGAAGAGCTGACGGCGATTGCCAAAGAAATCACGCGCATGAAGCAGGAGATTTCCGCGCTTCGTGCGAATGATATGACCGGCAACAAGATCCCGGATGCCGGCCGCGAACTTGACGCCATCGTTGAAGCGACCGAGAACGCGACCAACACCATCATGGAAGCCGCCGAAGAAATCATGGCTGCGGATCCGAGTGATTCCGAGGCCTACCAGGACCTTGTCAGCAACAAGATGATCGGCATCTTCGAAGCCTGTACCTTCCAGGATATCACCGGTCAGCGGATCTCAAAGGTGGTCGAAACTCTGCGCTTCATTGATGAGCGGGTGACGTCCTTCATTGAACAGCTGCGCATCCCGGCGAGTTTTGAAGCCGAGATCGAGGAAACCGATGAAGAGCGCCGCAAGCGGGAGCTGATCCTTCACGGACCGCAGCACTCCGGCGAAGGCGTTTCCCAAAATGACATCGACGCGCTTTTGGGCGACAGCCAGGCAGACATCGACAAACTGTTCGACTGATCATCGCCGGGCACAGAATTGAAAAAAGGCCGCTCCCTTGGGCGGCCTTTTTGTTGTTCCATCAAAGACTTGCCAGGGCGAAAACGAGACCGCTACTCGGATGAGAATGTTGAGCGAAATGCCGGTAAGGCCTCTCAGAATCCTTCCAACACGATCTTGCCCTTAGACTTTCCGCTTTCAAGCAAAGCGTGGGCCTTCATAAGGTTTGCAGCGTTGATTTTGCCAAAGCTCTCGGCGACCGTCGATTTGATTGCGCCTGCATAAATCAAGGACGCAACTTCATTCAATATGTCTCCCTGGCGTTGCATGTCACTTGTTCCAAACATCGGGCGTGTGAACATGAACTCCCAATGGACCGAGATCGCTTTGGACTTGAAGGGCATAATGTCGAAGGTGTCGGGATCGTCAATCAGCCCGTACCGGCCCTGTGGTGTCATGATCTCTGAAACTTCTGCGGAATAAAGATGGGAATGGGTCGTCGAGTACACGAAATCGACGGTACCGACGCGCAGAGCATCGATCTGCGGCCCGAGGGCCTCGGCGTGACTGATAACGTGATGCGCCCCCAACTCTTCTACCCATGCCTTCGTTTCCGGTCTCGAAGCGGTCGCGATGATTGTCATATTTGAAAGAGCACGAGCCAGCTGGATGGTAATGGACCCCACACCACCCGCTCCGCCGATGACCAAAAGCGTGTTGTTGCCGCCGGGGATCGCTTCGTTTATCCGCAATCTGTCGAACAGCATTTCGTAGGCGGTAAGGCTCGTCAACGGCATAGCGGCGGCTGCATCGGTAGGTATTGAGCTTGGCGCTTTGCCAACGATCCTTGCGTCCACCAGGTGGAACTCGGAGTTTGCGCCCGGCCGGTTCACCGCACCCGCATAGAAAACACGATCACCTACCGAGAAATTGGCGACAGCGTCACCTAAACCAACAACTTCACCGGCGGCATCCCAGCCCAAGATATCGGGTTTCCCGTTCGTGGGTACACGCCGCTGGCGGATTTTAGTATCCACTGGATTAACGGAGATCGCATCGACCTTCACCAAGAGGTCATGACCCGATGCCATTGGCGTTTCAGTCTCGAAATCAATCAATGCGTCGGGCCGGTCAATCGGCCCAGTTTCAAGATATCCAACTGCTTTCATGGCGTGCTCCTTTGATCTGGCGCTTAGCCTATGATGGTCATCTCGTTCAGCGTGAATTCTTCAACAGCACCATCCGTGGCCTCCATGTATGCTGCCAGGTGTGGCGCACCCATGTGGCTCTGCCACAACTCACGGCTTTCCCAGTTCTCATAAAACATGAAGTGCGCTGGATTATCGTTGTCTTGGTGTAAGTCGTAGTTGACGCACCCTTGTTCGGCGCGGGTGACGTCGATGAGCTTGAGAAGCTCAGCCTTCACCAGGCCGATCTTGTCCGGGTAGGCTTTGATGTTGGCGACAATTGTCAGCTTAGTCATTGGAAACTTCCCTTTTTGTTCCTCAAGCTGCAATTTACGAGGCCGCTTATCCGGGATAAACAGGCGTTCTCCGAAAACATAATCCGGAAATATCGGCTAATGCTTCTCGATAATCTTCGATTGTTCATGATCATCGCGGAGAAGGGCAGTCTCGCGGCAGCTGCCCGCGAAACCGGAATATCGACGACCACTGTCTCCGAACGCCTGGCTGCACTCGAAGCTCATTACGGCGTGGTGTTGTTCAATCGCACAACACGGTCCATCAGCTTAACGGAGGAGGGCCGTACGCTTGTTACCGGTGCACGGGCGGTTCTGATTGAAGTTGCAGATCTCGACACACGCATTCGTCATGGGGCCGAGACCCTCTCCGGGTTGATCCGCATCTCAGCGCCTGTCGATCTGGGCCGCAGCATCGTCTCACGGGCGATATCGGCATTCACAGAAGAAAACCCTGCAGTTTCTATCGAACTATCCTTGTCGGACGGATACGTTGATCTCGTCGGTCAAGGATTTGACATGGCGGTTCGTTTTGGCAACGTGACAGATTCGACCCTAAGGGTGCGGAGCCTTGGGTCTTTTCAACGCCTTATCTGTGCTGCACCTGAATATCTGAAGAGGCATGGTACCCCGAAAACCCCTGAAGATCTGATGAACCATAATTGTCTTGTCATGCGCTTTGGAGAGACCTTGGACAATGTTTGGGAATTCGGCAAAAAATCAAAAAAGAAACGTGTAACAGTTCGTGGGAGCCGGGTTGTCAACGATGGCTGGCTCATCAGGTCCTGGGCCTTGGCTGGACACGGCATTGTTTTAAAGTCCGAGCTGGATGTCGCCGAAGACATTCGATCCGGAGACTTGGTATCTTTGCTGTCTGAGCATTTGCCGCAGCCGAACCCGCTCCAAATGATGTTCCCGCCAGGAAGAGCACAGCCGCGACGTGTTACGGCTTTTGCTGACCACCTTCGCAGGATAGTTCCGGTTTCCCGCTTTGACGTGTCGAGTGTTCGCTCGAATATTGAGACGTATAGCTAAGGCAAATATGAATTAAGTTCCCGTTCAAGCGTAATTCCGCTACCGCGCAATTCCCGCGGGCTGGTCCTTCATACCGCAACACGAGCCTGAATTTCGCCCAGTTCAGCCCCTCACCATGATAGCCGCGGGATGGCGGCGCGGGCGCGCAGGCCTTCTTCGATCAGGCGCTTGCGGATCAGGTGCTCTTCCGGGGCTTCGCTCGGTCCAAAATCCGAAGCATGAATGCCGGCGGTGATGAACAGAACGTCGATGTCCTGGGACACCGCGCCGCGAATGTCGGTCGGCAGGCCATCGCCGATGGCCAGAACATCTTCCTTTGCGATTGCTGTCCCGGCGTGCTCGGCCAAACGCCGCAGACCCGCCTCATAGATCGGCGCGTGCGGTTTGCCGAGAATGGCAACTTCACCGCCGAGGTCTTCGTAAAGGCGGGCGAGGGCCCCCGCGCACCAGACCAAGCGATCGCCCCGTTCCACAACGATGTCCGGGTTGGCGCAAATCATCAAAAGATTGCGGGCGGCCAGTTTTTCCAAGCGCTCCCGGTAATCGTCCGGCGTTTCGGTCTCGTCATCGCGGAAACCGGTGCAGCTGATGGCTTCCGCATCCTCGTCAACGCTGGTGAAGGTTGCTTCCAGATTGTGATAGAGCGGCTGGTCCCGGTCCGGTCCGATGTGCAGCAGCGTCTTGGAACCTTGCGCTTCCAAGACTTCGCGGGTGACATCGCCTGAGCTGACGATGCTGTCGTAAGCCTCTTCCGGCACGCCCATGTTCGTCAGCATTTCAGCGACATATTTTGCCGGCCGCGGGGCATTCGTGATCAGAACCACATGGCCACCGGTTTCTTCCCGGAAGCGCCGCAATGCGATATGCGCATCTTCAAAGGCGGATACACCGTTGTGCAGCACGCCCCAGACATCGCACAAGATCCCTTTGTACTGCGGGGCAAGGGCATGGAGCCCGTCAACAAGAAGCGGTGCAGAAACGGTCATGGCGGCTCACTCGGATGAGAAATTATCTGATAGGATTGCACGGAATCGAAGTAAATCCGGCGCGGACCATATCCGAAGCGCGCGCCAAACGGAACCAATCAAAGGGCAATTCATGCAGGTCAGGCAACTTGGCGAACAAGTGATCAATCAGATCGCCGCCGGCGAGGTCATTGAACGGCCTGCCAGCGTGATCAAGGAGCTGGTTGAAAACGCCGTTGATGCCGGGGCGTCGCAAATCGACATCGTTACCGCCGCGGGCGGCAAAACGCTGATGCGGGTCGCCGATGACGGGGCCGGCATGCGTCAGGACGATCTCAAGCTGGCCATCCGCCGTCACTGCACCTCCAAGATTTCCGATGATGACCTGTTTGATATCCGCACGCTCGGGTTTCGGGGGGAGGCGTTGCCGTCGATTGGCTCCGTGGCCCGTCTCGTCATTCAGACCCGCCACGGCGAAGAAGACCACGCTTGGGCAATCGCCGTGGAAGGCGGCAAGGAACAGCCGATTGTGCCTGCCGCCCGCTCAAAAGGCACCCAGGTTGAAGTCCGTGATTTGTTCTTTGCAACACCGGCTCGCTTGAAATTCTTGAAGTCCGACCGCGCGGAAGCCGCCGCCATCACCGAGATCGTCAAGCGGATTGCGCTTGCCTATCCGCAAATCGGGTTTTCACTGTCCGGTGCCGACCGTCAGCCGCAATCCTGGCCGGCAGCGCGCGGAGACGAGCCGCATCTGGCCCGGATCGCTCAGATTTTAGGGCCCGATTTCGTCGACAACGCCATGGAGATTGATGCGGCGCGGGAAGGGGTCCGGCTCACCGGGTATGCTGGTTTGCCCACCCATCACAGGGGCAATGCCCAGCATCAGTTCTTTTTTGTCAATGGCCGACCTGTGAAGGACAAGCTGCTTTTGTCCGGTTTGCGCGGGGCTTATGCAGACGTTCTTGCGCGCGATCGTCATCCGGTGGTGGTTCTCTTCATTGATCTGGATCCTGCACTGGTGGACGTGAACGTCCATCCGGCCAAATCCGATGTGCGCTTTCGCGATGCGCAGTTGGTCCGCGGCCTGCTTGTCGGGGCGATCAAACATGCGCTGGTCCAAGCGGGGCACCGGTCGTCGACGTCCAACGCAGCCGTCGCCTTGGACGCGCTTCGAAAACAATCTCCACAGCCGGGATGGCCATCCGGTGCCACTGCTCCCGCTTACGGTTCTGCAGCGAGCGGATCGGCAAGTGCGCATGGGTTCGGTGCAACGGCAACAGCGGAGCGCTGGGCGCCGGAGGCTTTTCGGCCATTGGAGACGGCGACAAATCCTATGCAGGGGTTTGCTGAGGACCGGATTTCAGAGGTCCAGAACGGCTTTTCTGCGTTGGCCACACCGTCAGCCGATGCAAGGGCACATGATGTTCCGCTGGCCTCGGAGAAAACCGAGCTGCCACTTGGCGCCGCGCGGGCACAGGTCCATGAAACCTACATCATCGCGCAAACAGAAGATGGCGTTGTTATCGTCGATCAGCACGCAGCGCACGAACGGCTTGTCTATGAGCGCCTGAAGGAGGCCTTGGCCAAAAAGGATGTTGCCCGGCAGATCCTTTTGATCCCGGAGGTTGTCGACTTGCCGGAAGAAGATGCGGCCCGACTGGCGGAACGCGCGGAGGATCTGGAAAAGGTCGGCTTGTCGCTTGAGGCTTTTGGGCCGGGTGCAATCGCGGTTCGCGAAACACCAGCAATCCTTGGCGACATGGACATTCAGGGCATGGTGCGCACGCTCGCCGATGAACTGGCGGAGTGGGAGACCGCCGACACTCTTCGGGAGAAACTTGACCACGTTGCCGCCACGATGGCCTGTCATGGCTCGGTCCGGGCCGGACGCCGCATGCGGCCGGAAGAAATGGACGCGCTCTTGCGCGACATGGAAGCAACACCACTTTCTGGGCAGTGCAACCATGGGCGCCCGACCTGGGTTGAACTGAAACTCAGCGATATCGAAAAGCTTTTCGGCCGCAAGTAACAGCCGGTGGGAAATCCGTCCCGTACGGCGAGATCGGCAACCGTACGGAGACCGGAATGACCGCAGAAGACAGCAACAACAGCACACCGCCTGCACCGGACGGCACGGAAACCGCGCGGAAGGTTGGCAGGACCGTCAGAAAGGTCCTGGTCGCTGGCGCGATCGCCTACGGCATTGCGGCTGGCTACATGTACCTCAATCAGCGGAATTTCGTCTTTGTCCCGACCGGTGAGCTTGAGACGCCCGGCGCAACGGGGCTGGAGAACGTCACCGTTGAATCGGTCACAATGCAAGACGGCACCAACGTGACCGTCTGGACGTCTGAGGGGCGTGAAAACACGCCAGTCGTTCTGTATTTCCACGGCAACTCCAGCAATTTGTCCACGCGCCACAAGCGCTTTGCGCAGGTTCTGGACAGTGGCTTCGGGCTCTATGCGCCGAGTTATCGCGGCTATCCGGGCAGTGAAGGGTCACCGTCCGAGGCAGCATTTATTCGGGATGCGCTGGAGCATTTTGACAGAGCCTCGGCAACTGGCAGACCGGTCATCGTGCACGGGGAGAGCTTGGGCACTGGCGTTGCCACTGCCGTCGCAGAACAGCGCCCCGACGCCGGGTTGCTCGTCCTGGAAGCGCCCTATACAGCTCTGGTCGACATTGCGTCCGCGCAATATCCCTGGTTGCCCGTGTCAGTGCTCATGAAAGATCCAATGCCGACACGGGAGCGGATTCAGAATATTCAAAGCCCGGTTCTCATCGTGCATGGAACGGATGACCGGGTGATCCCTGTGGCGCACGGAGAACGCTTGTACGAGCTGGCGCCTGAGCCGAAGACACTCAAGATCGTTGAAGGCGTCAGTCACAGCGGTCTTTGGGGCAACGGTCTCTGGGACGCGGTCCAAGACGCTTACTGCACCTCGAAGGTCGCAACGCGCGCCTGTTGAGTTTGGGCGAAGACCAAAACCGAACAGTGATCAGGAATATCCGTGTGCGTCACGCACTGCGCGGTGCTGCTTGAGGTCTTCCCCGCGGCTCAAAACGTCTTCTGAACCCGAAGCGTTGTGTAGATTTCATCCGTATCGGAAAGCCCGGAAGCTCTATCGAAATCGACGTTCCGGTATTGCATTTCAGCGCCAATATCCAGACTGGAAACCGGTGACCACACGAGATTTCCGGTCAAGGTCCATTGATTGAAATCATAACTGTCCAGGGCGGCATCGACCGTGTGGTATCCACCTTCAAGGTTGGCACTAAGCGTGTCGGTCACGGCGTGACGCCAACCGCCTCCAATGTTCCACGTCTTGGTCGTCTTGGTGGATCCGCCAACATTGATGGCGTCGGTAATCCGCCTATTCCAACTGTCGAGCGGAAACCGGCTGGCGCCGTCAGAATACCCAACCTGCAGTGCAATCTTGTCCCGGCCGCCAAGGAAGGGAACCTTGATCTCCGCGCCGGCTCCGACAGCCCAGCCCACCGCAGAATCCGCGGCCGTGTCAACGAAGTAGACCTGGTGCAATGCGCCCATAACTTGCGCGGAGCCCCAGGCCTGATCAATCCGGATGTTGGCGACAGCATCCGGGATTCTAAAGCCGCCATACCCGTTGGCGTTCGGAGAAATCAGTTCCACCCGGCGGGAAACCGGGCTTTCGATTGATAGGCTGGCAGAAAATCCGTTGCCAAATGCATGGGTGTAGGCTGCAACGTTCGATTTGGTGTCGGAGTAGGATGTAACCCGGGCGCCAAAGGAATAGCCTGTCCAGAAGTCCCAGAAGGATTGGGCCCGGCCGAATGTGAAGCCGCCCAACTGGATAAAACTGTATTCCAGAACAACGGAATTTGCGTCATCTACGTTTGTGACGAAAACGGCGTTGTAGGTGCGCAGCATTCCGTATTCCGTTGCCGTACGCGAATCCAGATAGCTGTATCCGCGGGCAAGAAAAGAACTGGAATTCTGCGTCTTGTCGGACCAATTGTTGGGGCCGCTACCGTAATTGTTCAAACGATATCCAACACGGACCCTACCACCAATGCGCAAACAGGTTTCCGTGCCGGGCAAATAAAAGAACCGGTTTCCATAAGCGTCGCAGATCCGCAGATAATCTATTGGTTCCGGTGCGACGGGAAGATCGGCCGCAAACGCGGGGCCGGAGAGCAACACCATGCTCGCTCCAATGATGGCGGATCTGATCATGACACGATGTCTCGACAGTTTCACGGTTCACGAGCCATTACCAAAGCGTGTCTGGCACGACAGTTTTCAGCATACTCTCGGTGTTCGTGAATTCAACTGTGCTTCGTTGCAATTGAGCAACAGAGTGTGGTCAGCGTCGGCCTTGGAAAAATCCCTTTAGGAGGGCTACCGATGGGCGTTCTCCTATCCCGGCATAGGTCTCAGGGGCATGGTGGCAAATAGGCTGGCAGAAAAAGCGTGTTCCGTGGTCGACAGCGCCGCCCTTTTCGTCTCCGGCACCATAATAAAGCCGGCGGATCCGGGCAAAGGAAATGGCGCCGGCGCACATGGCGCATGGCTCCAGCGTCACATAAAGATCGCACTCCGGAAGTCGCTGGGAATGTAGCGCGGCGCAGGCCGCGCGGATAACCAGAACTTCGGCATGAGCGGTCGGATCGCTCAGTTCCAGGGTCCGGTTGCCGTCCCGGGCCAAGATCTCCCCGTTGCGCACCAGAACGGCACCCACGGGGACTTCACCGCGTTCCGCAGCCGCCGCAGCTTCCTCCAGGGCGATATCCATGAAGGTCTTTTCGGCAAAGTTGTTGTCTTGAGAGGTCATGCCGTCTTTTCCATATCCGCCGTTTTAAGGCGGCAAGGCGGATCCGTCAGCTGCAAAAAAGGAGAATTTTGGTTCCGAATGCTGGCTTCTGGCACGATTACTTTGAAATGGTGAAAACAAGCGATTCCCGAACGCGTTCTGCTCTGCTATGACGCGCCTATGACGACAAAGAAATTCCCTCCGAAACGGTCTGGCCCGGACAACGGCCGGAACCGACCCAAACGCGCAGCAGACAACCGCGGTCCGCGCAAGGCGGGGCCGCGCAAATCCGCTCCCAAAGCCGGCGAGGCGGGTGACGCACCGCGCGTAACCATTCCTGACACAGACAGCGGCGAACGCATCGCCAAGGTCATGGCCCGTGCCGGCTTGTGCTCCCGCCGAGAGGCTGAGACCTGGATCATGAACGGCCGGGTCGAGGTCAATGGCAAGGTATTGACCACGCCAGCAGTCACGGTCACCGGCAAGGACAAGGTTCTGGTGGACGGCGAACCTCTGCCGATGCGCGAACGGACACGGCTGTGGCTCTACCACAAGCCGCGCGGCCTGGTGACGACCAACAAAGATCCGGAAGGTCGGCCGACCGTGTTCGACCGCCTGCCGGATGATCTTCCGCGGGTCTTGACCGTTGGGCGTCTCGACATCAATACCGAAGGCTTGTTGCTGCTGACCAATGATGGCGGTCTTGCCCGGGTCCTGGAATTGCCTGCGACCGGTTGGCTGCGCCGCTACCGCGTGCGGGCCTTTGGCAAGATTACACAGGCCGAACTTGATACCTTGAATGACGGTGTGGCGATTGACGGCGTGCTCTATGGCGCGATCGAGGCGACACTGGACAAGGAACAGGGCGGCAATGTCTGGATGACGGTTGGTCTGCGAGAGGGCAAGAACCGCGAAGTCAAACGCGTCCTTGAACATCTGGGGATGTCGGTCAACCGGCTGATCCGCCTATCCTATGGTCCATTCCAGCTTATGGATCTGGCCGAAGGCGATGTGCGAGAAATTCGCGGCCGTGTTCTTCGCGACCAACTGGGAGATGCCTTGGCGGAAGAGGCAGGCGCCGACTTCGATGCGCCGATCTTCCATATGCCGAAGCACGAAGAGGACAAGAAAAGGTCCGGTCCGCGCAGCGGTGGCCGGGATGGCTCCTCGGAAAAGGGCCAGGGCAAATGGCTGACGGCCCGTGAAGGCAAGTCGGCGACAGATCGAAAGAAAACCTCGCGGAGCGACGACGGTGGCCCAAAACAGGGCAAGCGGAGAAACGAAGGGCCGCGCCGGGAGAAAGTCTCACCGCGGTCAAAATTCCGCATGACGTCCGAACCGCGGTTTCGCAAGGATTACAACGAAGAGCGTCCGACCTTGCCGCAACGCCGGATTTGGGGAGATGAAGGCCTCGTTGAGGACAAACAGCAGGAGCGTCGCACAAACCGCGATAAGGGTGATCGGAAGGGCGGACCTCGCGAAGACCGTCCGTTCCGCGGCGACCGGCCAGAGCGCGGCAATCGCTCAGATCAAGGTGGACGGTCAGAAGGGCGGGATCGCGCAGGCCGTGGTGACCGCCCGGATCGGGGCGACCGGTCAGGCCGCAGTGGCCGTCCAGACCGTGGCGGCCGTCCGGATCGCGGTGGTCGTCCGCCGCGCCGCGGAGACCGTTCGTGAGAATAGTTGCCGGACGTTTCAAGGGCGCTGCATTGGCAGCGCCCAAGTCAAATGCCACGCGGCCAACCAGCGACCGGTTACGCGAAACTGTCTTCAATATCCTTGCGCATGGGCTTGAGTTCGAGATTGATGGATGCCGGGTCCTCGACCTTTTTGCCGGCACCGGAGCGCTCGGTTTTGAGGCCATCAGCCGTGGTGCGCGGCACTGTACCTTTATCGAAGAAGCCGCTGAACCGCGTGGTGTCATCCGCCGGAATATGGAAAGCCTCGGGCTCAATGGCGCGGCCAAGATATTCCGACGGGATGCGACAAAGCTCGGCGAACCGGGAACGATTGAACCCTTCGATTTGGTTTTCGCTGACCCGCCTTATGACAAGGGGCTGGGAGAGCGGGCACTCGTTTCTGCTGCGAGAGGCGGGTGGCTGAAGCCAGGCGCGATCTGCATTCTTGAGGAGCGGAGCTCTGCCGATGTTGAAGTCCCGGAAGGGTTCACCGAACTCGACCGGCGCAAGGCCGGTGACAGTCAGGTTCTGTTTTTGCGGTTTGATCAGGAGTAATCGCGTTCTGATCTATGCTCCGCCGGGCATCATGATGTAGACCGTTTTTTCCGCTGGCAGGGTGCTACGGCTCACGGTCACACTTGAAGTCTCCGCACGGACGATCCGGTAGCCCTGTTCCGTTGCCCGGCCCATGAATGCCGGAAGGGCCCCAGCGAAATGAAAATGCATCGGAATGATCATCGATGGACTGATGGCTGCCAGCACGTCCATAAGGCTGTCGAGTCTAAGGGTCGAAGAGTTGTCAATGGCGGCGAAAACGACATCAATCTGCCCAAGGCGCAATAAATCGTTTTCCGTCAGCCGGTGATGCAAATGCCCCAAGTGGGCAAGGCACAAATCCGCGGCTTCAAAGATAAAGATTGAGTTGCCGAGCCGGCGGCTCTCCCCATCCCAGCCACGAATGTTGGTTTGAATATTTCGAACGCGAACATCGCCAACAAAGATATCATGATCCATAGGCCCGCCGTTCCGGTTCCAGCCATACAGAAGATGTTCGATGTTCGGGTCAGGGTTCAGCGAATAGTGGGTGCTGTGGGCTCCGTTCATCGTGGCGATCGTCGGCGGAAGAAACGGACGGTAAATGTCGTTGTAGTCGGTTGCGATGCGGATCCCTTGGGGGGTTTCCAGCTCAAAGGTAGAATGCCCGATGTAGCGAATGCTGACTTGATCTGGCTCCAGATTGGCGTTCCACACCCGGACTTCGCCCGGCCGCAACGGCTTGTACGGTGCATCGGCGACGACCTGGCAGATCGCCAGAGCAGGGCCAGCAAAGAGAATTGCCGAAAAGAAGGTGAGAAGGAACGCCGCATTGCTTTCAAAGCGTCGACGAAACCAGGTAGCTGGTCGGATGCAATGGATGGACTGCCACATGCTGAACGATCCCCACTCGCGAGTGTCACCCAAATAATACTAGGCTTTCAGGCAAGACCGGCAAGGAATTATGGGTGATCGCGAGGAATTTGATCGGTTGGACAATCATTTGCCCAAAGAAAAGGCAACCGGCCTGTTGGACGGTTGCCAGGTGGGGGCAGGTGGGAGGAAGGACCCGCCCCGGGAACTCAATCAAACGATATGCAGGCTTACAGGCGGTCTTGTGCCGCGGGGCCGTGTCTTCAGATCATCTGTCGCCGCACCTGCGGCCCTGGATTGCAAGTAGATCATTTCGCCGGCTGTTCCGGCTTCGCGTACCAGGTCGGCTTGTTCGCATTGCGCAGCGAGCTGCAAGCCGAGCCGGCGTAAATGCGCGCGCCTGTAACAGTAAACTGCCATTGCTGCGCGTTGTGCAGCCGGCCATTGGCCAGTGATCTCAGCCGTCGCGTTCAGGGCAGAATCCAAAAGTTTCTTCAGGATGTCATCCGTGACGGGGCATGTCTCTAAATCTGCAGATCCCTTTGCCATCGGCATTGCTCTACTCCTCGGTTCATAGAGAAGGATCGCGAAATTCAGTTAATTGAGTCTTAAGTATCCACAGTCGGTAAATTAAGCGAGGGAAATTGCTTGAATAGTATTTGAGATTATTTGATGGAATCGCTTGTTGTATTTAGCAGTTCTGTCAGCTTGGCCCGGGTCACACCGCGCAAGGACTCAGACTTTTCCAGAATTGCACCTGCTTTCAAAAAGTCGAGAACGCGGGTGTTGTCGTGCTGTGGGCGGATTAGGATATCTGGTTGATCCAGCTTGAGTTTTTGCGCCGTGATCGTCTGCATCAGGATCTGCGAAGATCCGAAAATCGAGTCCAGCATGCTGATGTCAGCCGGATTTGAGCGTGGAACCGGGGCACCGACAACGTCAACCGCGACTACAAAATCGCACTCTTCCCGCAGACCATCGAAGGGCAACGGATTTACAACACCCCCGTCGATCAGAAATCTTCCCTGATGCCGGACAGGACGGAAAACGGCTGGAATCGAAATAGAGGCTGCAATAGCGGGTAGCAGCGGGCCGGTTTCGAAATCGACCTCGGTGCAGCCGAAATAATCGGTTGCCAGGATTCGCAAGGGGACATCGAGGTCTTCAAATAGGGGTGGCAGATGCTCGGCGACAAAGGCGTCCAGCACACCGACGGGGTCGAATTGGACCGGCCCGGCACGGAAGAGATCCCGGATGCGTTTGGGGCCAAGTTTCCAAAAGCGCGAGAGGACTTTATTGCTGTCGGCAAACAAGTCCAGCGCGATCGCGCGCAGATCCTCACCGCTGTGCCCGGCAGAATAGCCTGCCCCAAAGATCGCGCCGATAGATGTTCCAGCGATTTTGTGGGGTCTGATCCCCAGATCGTCAAACGCCTCAAGAACGGGAATGTGGGCAAGGCCCCTTGCGCCACCACCACCAAGGGCCAGACCGATCTTGGGATGCGACGCATTCTGCAACATGTGGCCCGATACCTCTGTTGATTATACGGCGGGTGTCGGAGACGTCGTGTCGCCGAACGGCCCTTTGGCCACTCGTTGCCTGATCATAACGTCAGCAGTGTGACGGCTGGAGGTGGGGACCCTAAAATACGAAGTAGAGGTCTTCTGCGGTTTCCGACATCCAGTTGGTGGCGTCTTCGAAACGCAGGGGCTTGGCAATAAGGAAGCCCTGGACTGCAAAATCGCCCATCATGCGCAAGCGGTCATATTGCTCTTCTGTCTCAACGCCCTCGCAAACAACCGAGATGTTCAACGAGCGGGCCAGATGGATCAGCTGGTTGATCAGGATTTCCTTGCGATCGTCTTCGAGCAGCTGCTGGGTGAATGAGCGGTCAATTTTCAAACCGTTGATCGGCAGATCGACCACATGGGTGAGTGAGGCATATCCGGTGCCGAAATCGTCCAGCTCCACATGCACGCCCATCTCGTAAAGGTCCTTGAGTGTCGACAGGTGACCCGACTTATGGTCGTCCAGGAATACCGACTCCAACACCTCTGCAGTGATCCGTTCAGGTGCCAGATCATGCCGCTTCATAGCGGACTTAAACTGATCGAACAGCATGCCGGAGGATAGATGCGCCGGTGAAACGTTGACGGAGATCCGGCCGAAATCCAGCCCGGCGTCCTGCCAGGATTTGGCCGCTGCGAAGGCCTTGTCGAGAACAATTTCTCCAAGGATGGCGGCAAAGCCGGTCTTCTCAACGACTGGCAGGAAGTCGCCTGGTGAGACGACACCGCGCTCCGGATGCTGCCAGCGAACAAGCGCTTCTACCCCGACCACTTTGTGCGTGCGCATGTTGACCTGTGGCTGGAAGACGAGGAAAAATTCGTCCCGCTGGGCCGCCATATGCAGCTCGCGTTCAAGTTCCGCTTCCTTGTCGTTCACGGACTGCAGATCAGATGAGTAGAATGTGAACCGGTCTTTGCCGCTGTGTTTGGACCGGTAAAGGGCAAGGTCCGCATTTACCAGAAGCGTGTCGAAGTCGGTGCCGTGGTCCGGGCAAAGGGCGATCCCCATGCTGACCGTCGGCCAGAAGGTTGTGCCGTTATACTCCATCGGGGCACGCATCAACCGGCGGGCACGCTCACACAGTTCATTCGGGTCGGATTCCGAGGAATTGGCCAGAATAACAAACTCATCACCGCCCCAACGGTAAGGTGTCCCAAGCCCGCGGCTGACTTCGCGCAGGCGGCGTCCCGTTTCCGCAAGGCAATAATCACCGGCCAGGTGCCCAAGCGTGTCATTGACCCGTTTGAAATTGTCCATATCGACATGGATGAGGAACGCTGGTTTTTCAGGTTTTGCAAACCGCTTGCTCGCATCCCGCTGGCAGCCGGCGCGGTTTGAGAGTTTTGTCAGCGGATCAAAATAGGCAAGGCGCTCGGCCCGTTCCTTGGCGTCCCGTGTTTCGGATTCCCGTTGCACCCGATCGGAGATGTCGTTCGCCATAGCGACAATGCGATTGCGGCCCTGGTCACGCACCATCTGGATTTGGAAGTCAACCGGGTAATCCGTTCCATCCTTCCGGCGCTGCTGGGCTTCGCCTGCGATATTGGCCTCTGTGCCCTCTGCCAGGGGAACAAGTTTTTCGGCAATGGTGGACTGGCTGAACTCCTGATTGATGTCCCAAAGCGTCAGATTTTGCAGCTCGGTCAGCGTGTAGCCGAGATTCGTAATCGCGCAGGCGTTTGCGTATTCAACTTGGTAGGTATCCGCGTTGAGGACATAGATCTCGTTAAGCGACGTTTCGAGGATCTTTGCCATCAGCGTGTTCTGGCGTTCAGTGTTGGACCGTTCCGTAATGTCGTGGACTGTCCCGATACCCCGGACGCTCCGGCCATTTTCGCCTTTGAAGACACGCCCTTTGGTGTGGATCCGTGCAAGCGAGCCATCAGCTCTCAAAATCGAATGCTCCAGATCAAAAGGCTGGCATTGCGCGAGAGCATGATGAATGACTGACTTGACCCGGGGCAAATCGGTTGCTGGCACGCGCTCGATCAATTGCTCAAGCAGATTGCCAGACGCTGTCGTAGGCGAAATCCCGGTAATCCGGAAAAACTCTTCCGAGGCAGAGATCTCTTTCGTGCTGAGATCGCACTCCCAGCTGCCAATTGAGGCAATCGCTTGCGCCTCAAGAAGCTGGGCACGGCTGCGTTCAAGTTCCTTTGTGTTGGAACTGACGGCTTCTTCCAGGCTGGACCACGTCCGGCCAATTCTGCGTTGAAGCCGGGCCAGGAGACGCTGCATGACAACCCAGGCAAGGATCGCGAAGCCCAAGCTGACAAGCAGCACGACAAGGGTGGTTTTGAAAAAGGCGTTCGCAGCAGCTGTAACGTCTCGCTGCAGCATGATTTTCGAGCCCGGCGTAGCATTTGCCAATGGAAGAGTCAGGCCCTCTGTCATCAGAACCTTGTCATCTTCCTTGAACAGCAATGGCACAGCGGCTGATGCTACTTGTGCGTTCTGCTCGCTGGAACCGGCGGTGGACGCAGCGGTTACCGGCCCGCCGGTTTTGAGGATCTTGCCGTTCACGGCAGAACTCAAATGCATCAGATGGGTTTCGATACTGGAACTTAAATCGAGATAGCCGAGCAGCCGACCCTCATGCACCAAAGGTTCTGTGCTGCGAACCACAATGGTTCCAGCCTGATCGTATTCGAGGCTGTTGGAGACACGCGGCGCACTCACATGATCGTCGTTTCCGGTCATGTCAGACGAGGTTTTCAAAGTGGCTGCCGTAGGACCTTTTCGGTACAGAACCGAATGATCAGGTCCGTAGACTGCCAACCGGTAAAGACCCTCTTTGCCGTTGAAGGTCTCAAAAGCACGCTCTGCATAAAGCGCAACAGACGCGGGATCATTCTTGACCATCGCCGAAGTCAGATTTTCATCGGACGTCAAACGGTCTGTGAGCGTTGCAAGAGCCTGGGCATTGCGCTGCTGTTCCTGATGGACCAGCTTTTTGGAAGCGGACTGCACTCGATCAAATGGAACTTGCAGCCGTGCGACTTCAGTGACGATGTTCTGGAGCGTTAGAATGCAAACGATGAGCGCCAGAAAACCAATAAAGACAGCTTTAAGCGGGCGTTCAATCCGAGCGCCATCGTCGCTCCATTGAGCGGCGATGTGATCCAACCGGGATTCCACAGTATCGAGAAAATGATATCCGGACCGTTTCACTTCGGTGTCCCGCATACTCCGCTCAACCACGCCAAACCTTCAACCGTTGCGCACGGTTGCCCCCCGCATCTCGTCAGGCACTATCCTTAAATTCCGGCAGCCCAGATGGCGCCAATCAGATAGGAAGAGTCCCTGCCATAATTATCGATAGCGGGTATTCGTTAAATTGCATTGAATAAGAGTGTTAAGAAAATTAAGGACTTTCACTGAAAAGCACAGCATTTTAACAGCTTAACACCATGCGCATTTATGCTCAGCAAGTTTGGTTGAAGCTGGAATTTGATTTTTTATACTTTGGTATTTTCTACAAGGAAAAGAATTCGAGTATCTCCTGCACGATTTCTTTTGGTGACTCTTCCGGCAGGAAATGTCCGCCCTTAATCGCCTTACCTTTGGCGTGAGGACACCATGTCTGCCAGGTTGCCAGCGGATCTTCTATACTGGCCGCAATCCCCTGTTCGCCCCACAACGCAAGAAACGGTAGGGGGATGGTTTTATCTTTCCGGCGGTCCTCCGCATCATGATCGTAATCGATATGCGCCCCGGCCCGGTAGTCCTCGCAGCTTGCCGCGATGCGCGCCGGATCTGAAAACCAAGCGCGTGTATGCTGAAGCGCGCCCTCAGAGAACGGCGACAGGTTCTTTACCGCACTCCAGCTGGAAAGTTTGTGTTCCAGGAACGGGATTGGGTCGGCGGCAATCATGTTTTCAGGAAAGGGCGCTGGTTGGGCCAGAAATGCCCAATGATAGATCTTCAGTGCGAAGGTGCGGTCAAGATGGTTCCAGTAGTCAAAGGTCGGCAGGATATCGAGAACCGCAGCGCCAGAAAGCCGATCGGGCATGTCGAGCGCCATGCGGTAGACCACACGTCCGCCGCGGTCATGACCGACAGCGCCAAATTTCTCGTGACCAAGATGAACCATGACCTCGGCCATAGTCTGGGCCATGGTCCGCTTGGAGTAGGCAGCATGATCGTCACTCAAGGGAGGAACGACGGACTGCCCGTATCCGGGAAGATCCGGCATGACGAGCGTGAAGGACTTGGCAAGATCGGTTGCGATCTTGTGCCAGATCACATGTGACTGCGGATAGCCGTGCACCAGTAAGAGCGCCGGGCCATTGCCGCCCGTCCGGCAGAAAATGGGCCCTTGCGCCGTTTCGATGAAATGGCTTTCGAAACCTGGAAACAGGTCTGGCAGTGTGTCGCCCACAGTATCCTCCCAACATGAGTCGTCGGGAGGAGCCTATTTATCTGAGACGTTTGTGGCTATCGGTCTATTGGGCTAATTCAGTTCTCACGCGCGACAGCGCGCCAGCCGATATCGGACCGGCAAAAACCTTCTGGCCAATCGACTTTCGACACGGCCTTGTAGGCAGTTTCCTGTGCGTCCTTCACCGATGTACCAAGCGCCGTGACGTTCAAAACGCGGCCGCCATTTGCAAGGATCTTGTCGCCATCGGACTTTGTTCCGGCGTGAAAGACTTCGGCTTCATCAGATGAAATGGCATTCAAGCCTTTGATCTCCGTGCCCTTTTCATAAGCGCCCGGATACCCCTTGGCAGCCATAACAACGGTCAATGCAACATCATCCTGCCAGTCGGCTTGGGTTTGATCGAGTGTGCCGTCCGCGCTCGCGATCATCAGGTCCAGAAGATCGCTTTTCAGGCGCATCATCAGCACCTGGCACTCCGGATCGCCAAAGCGCGTGTTGTATTCGATCAGTTTGGGTCCGTCCGATGTGATCATCAGGCCCGCGTAGAGAACGCCCTTGAACGGTGTTCCACGCTTGGACAACGTTGCGATTGTCGGCTCGATGATGGAACGCATCACCTCTGCAACCAGAGCATCGGTGAGAACCGGAGCCGGGGAATAGGCTCCCATGCCGCCCGTGTTCGGGCCTTCGTCGCCGTCATAGGCCCGCTTGTGATCCTGCGCCGTTGCCAGAGGCAGCGCGTTGATGCCGTCGGATAGGACAAAGAAGCTCGCTTCTTCGCCTTCCAGGAACTCTTCGATCACGACTTCCGAACCCGCCGCGCCGAAGGAGCCATCAAAACAATCCGTAACGGCAGCTTCCGCATCCGCAAGTGTCATGGCGACCACGACGCCTTTGCCGGCTGCCAGGCCGTCCGCCTTGATGACGATGGGGGCGCCTTTTATGCGCACGTGATCCAGGGCCTCCGCAGCATTGTCGAACCGGCCATAACTGGCCGTCGGGATGTTCGCTTCATCGCAGACAGCCTTTGTAAAGGCCTTGGAGCCCTCGAGCTGCGCGGCGGCTTTGGTTGGACCAAAAGCCTTGATGCCCGCAGCGTCCAGATCATCCACCAGCCCGGCGACGAGTGGAGCTTCCGGACCGACGACAACAAACTCGATCTGCTTGTCGCGGCAAAAGGTGATCACGGCTGCATGGTCAGAAACGTCCAGATCGGTGAGCTCTGCATGTGCGGCAATGCCGGCATTCCCGGGAGCAGCATAAAGCTTTGTGAGCTTCTGGGATTTCGCCAAGGCCCAGGCAAGGGAGTGCTCGCGGCCACCGGATCCGATCAGGAGAACTTTCATGAAATGCCAATCTCACATGCATCAACAAGAAGGGGAGCGGATGTTGGGGCCAGCAGGGCCGCTTCCGCAAGTGAGGCGCGGTCTAACATGCCGGCGCCGGTGCCGCAATTGGGCCGGAGGTGTACCGTTGCCCGACAAGATGACCACTAACCCTGGGGTCAGGACATGAGCCGTGCCTGGCAGGTCGTGTTGGGGTCTCCGGTCAACCGGCGGGACATACTCAGCATTGTCCGGACATGCCGGGAAGAGGTGGGCCGGACGTTCAACAAGCAATATGAGAGTGCCATCAGCCGGTTTCTTGTCGATGCATCGGTCGGTCGGATCTACCTGATTGATGTGCGTGGTAACCCAGCGGGATATGCCAGCGTGTCGTTTCAGCAATCTGTTTCGTGGGGAGGTCGGCTTGCGGTACTGGAGGAGCTCCAGTTGCTGAAAGCCTATGAAGGGCAGGGGCTTGCCCAGCGGGTTCTCCGGGCAATCATTGGCGACTTGGAAAACTTCGGTCCGGACGTGGTGGTCGCCTATGTAAAGGAAGATGATCCGCTCGCAGCCGTGTACGAAATCGAAGGGTTTTCCGGGACCGCTCTCATTCGGTATTCCGATCAGGAAAGTGACGATAGCTGCTAAGAGTCGCTCCAAATTGGTCTTGCGGGACGGACTGCGTCAGTTGTGCCTCTCGCGAATGGATCTCCAGAGCTTTACTGTGTGAATTGCCGCTTGGGGGTGATTTTCATTTGCGCAGCCGGTAAAGCTGCGGGAAATCAAACGCGGACTCGGCGGAATTCTTAACGCGCGAAACGTCAATCAGGGACCACACCATGTTCTTTTCCACCCGGGATACCGGCCCGGTTGCAGATGCGGTCAAGCAGCATTGGGTTGATACTCGCCTGCCTGCGGGTTTGCGCCCTTACGCCCGTTTGGCCCGCTGGGAACGGCCGATCGGCTGGTGGCTGTTGCTTTGGCCTTGCTGGTGGTCTGCAGCGCTTGCGGCAATCGCGGCGGGCAACAGCTGGCCGAATCCCTGGCACATGCTCTTGTTCCTGATCGGTGCCGTTGCAATGCGCGGTGCTGGATGCACCTACAATGACATTGTGGACGTTGATATCGATGCCCAGGTGGAGCGGACGCGCTCCCGGCCCATCCCTGCCGGGCAAGTGAGCAAACGTCAGGCGAAGATATTTCTAGTGGTCCAGGCGCTGGTCGGCCTGCTGGTCCTCGTGCAATTCAACAGCTTCTCGATTGCGCTAGGCATCGCATCGCTGATCCCGGTGGCGATTTATCCGTTTATGAAACGGATCACCAACTGGCCGCAGCTGTTCCTGGGGTTCGCGTTTTCCTGGGGCGCGTTGATGGGCTGGGCGGCTGTTTTTGGAGAGCTGTCCCTGGCGCCAATCCTTCTCTACGTTGGCGGGATATGCTGGACCATCGGCTATGACACGATCTATGCCCATCAGGATAAGGAAGATGACGCCTTGGTTGGTGTGAAGTCGACAGCTCGTCTGTTTGGCGATCGCACCCGGCTTGCACTGATCGTGCTCTACGCTCTGGCATCTTTGCTTTTTGCCCTTGCTGCAGCCTTGGCCGATGCCGGACCGGCTGCCTTTCTTGGCATTCTTCTGGGCGCGATCCATCTTGGCTGGCAGATCGTCATCATCGATATTGATGACGGGGATCAGTGTCTCCAGCTGTTCCGATCCAACAAGATCTACGGCTGGATCCTGTTTATCGGCTTCACAGCAGATGCTTTGATTTCAGGGATGTTCGCCTGACGGGAAATCGAAAGGCGTAGGGTCAGTCCCGCGCGATGATCTCGCGTTCGTGAGCGTAACTCGCAGACACTGTGCCAAGTGATCCTGTTTGCCGGCGATTCAGGAAGCGCGGGCGGCGGCCGGTCAGGAGACGCAGTTTCCGGCGTGGTGCTGGGGCAGCAGCCGGGTTGGCTTGAAAAGCTTCAATCGGTTTGACGGCACCACCGAGATCACACACCAGCATGGGCAACGACAAGACTTGCGCCCAGCGGCTCCAATGCGTTGCCAGCTCGTCGGATGAATGTGTTTCCACCAGTGTGATAGACAGAGCACTGTCCGGGTGCTTCAGGATCAAACTGGCGAGGATCTCTCCCGGCGTATTACCTGGAACAATGCGCACCATCACGCCGTCAAAACCATGCATCGGAACAACGATTGTGACTGGCAGACCGCCAACACGGCGCTTGATGATTGCTTTTTCGCGATCAAGAAAGATATCGGCCGGAAGGGAGGTTGTTCCTGGCCGGGCTTCCAGGCGTTGCTGGAACTGGATTGGGAGGCAACCGGGATGCAGCACCTGCTCGGTGCCGATCCCGGCCGCTTGTGTCATCTGTTGTTCTGTTTGACGCTTCACTGTGACTTCTCCACCGGGCCTTTTGGCCTCTTGATGAAGTTACTCTACACACCGAAGAGTCGTGATCTGCTTAAGAGACACGGTTAAAAAACTGTGATTTTAAAGAGGGTTACTGGAGTGTAACGAGCCCGCTAACACTCTGTTGAGCATAATGGCTTGGCAAGAGCAGCATGCAGCCCCAATTTCCATGCAAATCGGTTTTCGTTCCGCCGCACACCATTAGTTATCCTCCAACGGTTGCGGCTCTATCATCCGGAGCGTAAACAACAGCCCAACATAAGGCGGTATGCCAACACTAAGGCGGTATGAATGTCCGAATTGATTGATCAAGCTGAACTCCAATCCCGAGCCGAACGTTTGGTTGCTGCAGCTCGCAATGCAGGCGCAGACGCTTGCGATGCCATTGCAGTCACTGGTGTCTCTCTGGGCGTTGAAGTCCGGGACGGCAAGGTTGAAGAGACCGAACGTGCCGAGGGGGATGACGTCACGCTGCGGGTTTTTGTTGGAAAACGCAGTGCAGCTGTGTCGGCCAATCAGTTGGACAATCCGTCAGATCTTGCGGAACGCGCTGTCGCCATGGCCAAGGTGGCGCCGGAAGATCCCTTCGCGGGCCTTGCTGATCCGGACTTGCTGGTTAAGCAGCTACCGGAGCTGGAGCTCTTGGACGGCAAACAACTGTCGGCCGACGAACTCACCAACATAGCGCTTGAAGCAGAAGCTGCGGGCCTCAGCGTGGAGGGGGTCAGCAAATCCGGTGGTGCATCGGCATCCTGGCGCCTTGCCGGTGTCGTGATGGCTACCAGCCATGGATTTCAGGGGTCATATCTTTCTTCTCGTTTCGGCATGTCCATGACGGCGGTGGCCGGTGATGGCACAGCGATGGAGCGTGACTACGATTTTGACAGCCGGACATTCTTTGAAGATCTCGACGCACCCGCTGATATTGGCCGCCGGGCCGGGGAGCGGGCTGTTCGCCGATTAAACCCGGACAAGCTGTCCACCCGCACCACCAACGTGGTTTATGAAGCGCGGGCGGCCCGCAGCATCCTTGGACATCTGGTCGGCGCGATAAACGGAGCGTCGGTTGCGCGGAAGACCAGCTTTCTTATGGATCAGATGGGAGAGGCGGTTTTGGCTCCCGGCCTGACGGTTGTTGACGACCCGTTCAAGCGCCGCGGCGCGGCGACCCGCCCGTTCGACGGTGAGGGAACCGAGGCGAGCGTTCTGAATATGGTTGAAGATGGTGTCTTGCAACACTGGTATTTGGATGGGGCTTCGGCACGAGAGCTCGGTTTGACCCCGAACGGCCGTGCCCGGCGCGCAGGCAGTGGCACGTCTCCGGGCTCCACAAACGTGACCTTGATGCCGGGAGAAAAGTCTCTGGAAGAGTTGATGGCGGACGCGGGCGACGGCCTTCTTGTGACGGATCTGATCGGTCACGGAGTAAACGGCCTCACCGGAGATTATTCGCGCGGAGCTGCCGGATTCTGGTTCGAAAACGGCAAGATCGTCAGACCCGTCAGCGAAATAACGATCGCAGGCAATTTGAAGGACATGTTCAAGCGTATGGTGCCCGGCAGCGATCTGGACAACCGCTATGCAGCTGCGGCCCCTTCAATCATGATTGAAGGAATGGCCCTTGCCGGGAATTGATGCTGCTGCCTTTGAAGCAGACCTGAAGCTTTTGGAAGATGCGGCGCTGGAGGCCGGTGAGCTGGCGCTGACCTATTTCGGCCGCGATCCCGAAACCTGGTTCAAGGGAAATAAGTCTCCGGTCTCGGAGGCTGACATCGCCGTCGACCGTTTTCTTGGTGAAACCTTGCGCGCGGCCCGGCCGGACTACGGCTGGCTGTCGGAAGAAACCGCTGACGATCCGATCCGGCTGCAGCATGACCGCGTGTTCATCGTGGATCCGATTGATGGAACCCGCGCTTTCCTGGCGGGCGGTGATGAGTGGACTGTATCCGTCGCAGTTGTCGACAATGGGCGGCCTGTTGCGGGCGCGGTCTATTGTCCAAGACGGAACGAAATGTTCCTTGCGGCAAAAGGCAGTGGGGCGTCCTTGAACAAGGATGAGATAGCGGTCTCGAACAGAACCGAAACGTCAGGAGCCCTGTTAACCGGGCCCTATTCGATTACCGCCAACAAAGACGTTCAAGCGGCCGGATTTGAGGCAACGGATGTGTTGCGGTCTCTTGCTTACCGGCTCGCCATGGTGGCCTGTGGCCGGGTGGATGTCGGAGCGGCACGGGGTGGGCCAAGCGATTGGGATCTTGCAGCCGCCGATCTTTTGGTGCAGGAAGCTGGCGGAACCCTGACCGATCTGTCGGGTGAGCAACTGCTTTACAATCGCGCGAAGACGCGCCATCCCGCACTTGTTGCAGCCCCTGTGCAACTGAGCGGGCCGGTGCGCAACGTTCTGGGAAAGCTGATTGCTTAAAGCCTCGAGGATCCAGGCAAACAAGGACTGTTCATGAGCGATATAGAAGCACCGAAACAACTCCTGCATCTGGTCTTCGGCGGCGAACTGGAAAGTCCCGACGGTCTGACATTCCGCGATCTGGATGAACTGGACATCGTCGGGATCTATCCGAACTATGCGGAGGCTTACACGGCTTGGAAAGCCAAGGCGCAGGCCACCGTCGACAATGCGCATATGCGCTATTTCATTGTGCACATGCACCGCTTGCTGGATCCTGACACGGCCAGCTGACGGCGCCGCTCCATACCTGGGCAAACAGAAAAATGCTAAAACGCATCGGCCGACATCCGCTTGTTCTTTCGGCAATCGGCTCCCTGCTCGCTGGATATTTGAAGCTGGTTTATTATACGAACCGCTTTACCATCGAACCTGTGACCATCCATGAAGACACGGACAAGGACCTGCCCGTGATCGTGGCCATGTGGCACGGACAGCATTTCATGGTGCCGTTCGCCAAACCATCGCATTGGCCGGCCAAGGTGATGATCTCCAAATCTGCGGACGGCGAGATCAATGCGATTGCGGCCCGGAAGCTGGGCATGGGATTGATCCGGGCCTCTGGCGGGCGGACTGCGCACCAAATCAAGAAACGCGGTGGCATGCGTGGGTTTATTGAGGCGGTAAGGGCCCTGAAGGACGGATACTCCATTGCAATGACAGCCGATGTTCCGAAAGGGCCCGCTCGGCACTCCGGGGCCGGGATTGTGCAGCTCGCCAAACACTCCGGTCGTCCGATTTTGCCGGTCGCAGTGGCCACGAGCCGCAGCATCGAGCTGAACAGCTGGGACAAGGCGAGTGTCAACTTGCCTTTTGGCCGCGGCGGCATTGTGGGCGGTGACCTGATCTGGGTGCCGTCCGACACGGATGATGAAGCTTTGGAAGCCTACCGCCAGAAGGTGGAAGACGGACTGAACACGGCAACACGCCGGGTCTACGAGCTTGTCGGAAGGCCGAATGGCTGAGCGGCGCCCCATCGCCCTGACGCTTTACCGGGCCCTTGGACGGGCATTGACGCCACTTCTGCATCTTTTGTTCCGGCGGCGCGCCGCAAACGGCAAAGAAATCGAAAGCCGTAAGGGGGAGCGCTTCGGTGGTCCTGGAGTGCCGCGGCCAAAGGGATCACTTGTTTGGATCCACGCTGCCAGCGTCGGCGAAACCATGTCTGTATTGCCGCTGATCGAACAGCTCGCACGCGACGGCCACTCGGTGCTTTTGACCAGTGTTACGGTAACGGCTGCTGAACTCGCCGAAAAGCGGTTGCCGGAAGCGTGTATTCATCAGTTCACGCCGTATGACACGCCGGGATGCGTTTCGAACTTTTTGGATCATTGGCGGCCCGATCTGGCCATGGTGGTGGAATCCGAGATTTGGCCCTGCATGTTCGACGAGGTGCATCAACGTGGTATCCCGTTTGCACTTCTGAATGGACGGATGTCGGAGAGCTCGTCGCGCAACTGGATGAAAGCCCCGAAAACTTCTAGCTACATCTTCAAGTGTCTCGATCTGGTTTTGGCGCAAAGTGATGCAGACAAGGAGCGGTTCTTAAAGCTCGGATGCCGGCACGTCGAAATGCCGGGCAATTTAAAGTTCGATGCGTCAGAACCAGCTGCTGATGAAGAAGACCGCCGTCACCTTGCCGATCAAATCGGCGATCGCCCGGTCTGGATGGCGGCCCTGACGCATCCGGGCGAAGATGAAATAGCGTTGAAGGCGCATGCGCGTCTTCTTGAAGAACATCCGGACCTGCTTTTGCTCCTTGTTCCCCGCCACCCGGCCCGCGCAGATGATGTGGCAGCACTTGTCAGTGAACGTGGCCACGTGATGGCCCGGCGGAGCTGCGGCGATCCGGTGACCGCCGAAACCGGGGTCTATTTAGGTGACACGCTCGGCGAAATGGGTTTGTTCTATAGACTGGCGCCAGTCACATTTCTCGGGGGCTCTTTCAACGACGCCGGTGGACACAATCCTGTCGAAGCCGTGCTTTTGGGGTCGGCTCTGGTTACAGGGCCGAAAGTCGCCAACGCCAGAGCCGTTTACAAGGACCTCTGGGAACACGGCGCCGCTCTAAAGGCCGCGGAGCCCGCTGAGCTTGCCGCGGAAGTCGCCCGCCTCATGGAGCACCCTGATATCCGCAAGGAGCAGGTCGACCGGGCGATGAACCTGGTCATCAAGGGACGCGGCGCCTTGACACGGACAGCTGACTTGCTGAAGCCAATGCTTTCAGAAACATCTCGGGCCGACACCATGGAGAGGGGCGATGGGCAAGGCGCCTGATTTCTGGTGGACACCCAATCGCAGCGCGGCTGCGCTCGCGCTTGCCCCTTTTGGCTGGATCTACGGCCTCATCGCTGGCCGCCGGATGGTGCAGCATTCAAAAGCAAAAAGCGCATTGCCGGTTATCTGCATCGGTAATTTTGTGACCGGTGGAACCGGCAAGACCCCTTTTGCGCTCCGCTTGGCAGACCGATTGCTCAAGGAAGGGCACACGCCCGGCTTTTTGTTGCGCGGCTATGGCGGGCGTCTCAAAGGGCCTGTGCTTGTTGATCCGGCACGACACACTGCGGCGGACGTTGGCGACGAAGCGCTGATGTTGGCTCAAGCCGGGCCAACAGTGATTTCTGCAGACCGTCCGGCCGGAGCTGAATTGCTGGAAAAGCAGCCGGTCGACATGATCCTGATGGACGATGGTTTCCAGAACCCGTCTTTGCACAAGGATCTCAGCTTGGTCCTGGTGGACTGCGCGACCGGCTTTGGCAATGGTCTGTGTTTTCCAGCCGGACCGTTACGTGCGCCAGCGGAAAAACAGATCGTCAAGGCCAACTGCCTGGTCCTGGTCGGTGATGGCGAACGGGCTTCGGAAGCCGTACATTTGGCGGGGCGGCGCGGGCTGCCGATTCTGCATGCTTATATCGTTCCTGAAACAAACGATGCTCTCTCGGATCAAAAGCTATTGGCCTTTGCGGGCATCGGCCGGCCTCAGAAGTTTTTTAAGACCCTCACCGATCTCGGTCACAAGGTGGCAAGGACACGGGAGTTTGCCGATCACCATGATTTCAGCGAAGCAGATGCCCGGGAACTGTTGACGGAGTCCGATCGGGACGGGCTGCAACTCGTTACCACGGCCAAGGACATGGCGCGCATCACCACACAGCGCGGCGAAATCTTCCATTGGCTCGCTGCCAAGACTGAAGTTCTAGATGTGCAAATGGAGATCCCGGAGGAAGACCGGCTGGTGTCCCTGATCAAGGATTGCCTGAGAAACCGCGCTTTCAGGTCCTAAACCGGCAAAACGGTTTAGTTTTTACCCTGCGTTTCCAGGTAGCGTTTCATGGACGCGTGAGCGTCGACATAGGGTTCTTGAAGTTCAACCGACCAGTATTTCAGCTCATCCAGCGGGATCGCGGTGCCCGTCACGGCGCAGCGCACGAAGGTTCCCGGCGTCTCAACCTGATAATCTCCATCGAGATACCGGATGCGGGCTTCGCTTGGGATGCGCGGATTTTCGTAGCGGTTCATTGTAGCCTGATGCTTTTGTTCCGGACGTTTAGCGTCCTCATGGGCCTCTTTATGGCACATTGGGCGGGTTCGGCAAGTCCGGTCCGGTTTGCAAAGGCGATGTCACCTAGAAAATTGGCGCTGTGCGGGCATCCGGCGCGATCGTGTAACGGCACCTGGACATAACAACGGTCTCGTCTGGAAGATCGTCCCGGACCCGGCCCATTTCCGGTTCACGGGCAACCTGACAGGCGTCCATATCCTCCCAATACTCTCGGGTGGCGGACAGATCCTCACAGATCAGCAGATTGGGCTGACACGCGACCAGGTGGAGGGCGATCAAAACGCCGTTCATGACCTTGCAGATCCCGTCTTCCGATCAGGTGCTTGGATTTTTGAAAAACAGACGCGGACCACGTTATCGGCAGTTTCAGATGAAAGGGGCGGACCAGAGACAGGCCCTGTCTTGGCCAAGGCCTCGGCAAGCCGCGGATGCAAGCCATCTCCACGGGCTGTGGCAAAGGAGTTGAATGCAATTAAGCTGGACGGCAGCCGCCATCTGGTCTGATCAGTCATGAGCAAGCCTCTTTGCTGCGGGGAGGCCGCAGTCGATTTTTCAGGATTTTTGGAAGGTCTGGCTTGGGTCTTCGGAAGATGCCCAGCTGGATCAGTGGCAGGAAATCATCCGCACTTAAATATGAGTATTACAGTCATATTAAAATGATGCCAAGTGGATTTCTGCGCTTTTGGGGTGATTTGCCTCGCCAAATCCCTATGTTGTTGTCAAGAAGACATACATGCCGCCCGGTTTTCAGCTCAGTCTGGTATCTCGCAGCGGCACTGGATCAACAAGGAAACTCTGATGGCTCTGTCCAGTTCTGATCTGATTGAAACATCCGGCCTGGGTTTGGAAACAGCCAGACGCATCACCAAGGAAGCGCTTGCGAACGCCGATGATGGCGAGCTCTTTGTCGAATACCGCCAGACCGAGGGCCTCGTTTTTGACAACGGCCGTCTGAAAGGTGCCAACTATGACACGGCACAAGGGTTCGGTTTGCGGGCGGTGGCCGGAGAAGCGGCCGGTTATGCCCATGCAGGGGACATCTCAGAGGCGGCCCTAAAACGTGCGGCCGATGCAGTGAGCGCGGTGTCGAAAGGCTATTCCGGGACCTATGCCGCTGCCCCGGCGCGCACCAACCTGTCGCTCTATACAGATGCCAACCCGTTGGGCGGTCCAAGCTTTGAAGACAAGGTCAAACTACTTCAGGAAATCGATGCCTATGCACGGGCAAAGGACCCGCGCGTGCGCCAGGTTTCCGCATCGCTCGCCGGGTCATGGCAAGTGGTGGAGATCCTGCGCGCCGACGGGCATCTTGTGCGGGATGTCCGCCCGATGGTGCGCCTCAGCATTTCCGTCGTTGCGGGCAATGATGACCGCCAGGAAAGCGGCTCTTACGGG
Organism: Roseibium sp.; assembly: GCF_965276855.1. Classification (GTDB taxonomy): domain Bacteria; phylum Pseudomonadota; class Alphaproteobacteria; order Rhizobiales; family Stappiaceae; genus Roseibium. Next base: position 1,680,716 of record NZ_OZ255700.1, on the reverse strand, counting down.
TGCGGCGGCCGGGAAGGGTTCGAGCGGTTCATCACGGCAGAGAATTGGCAGGGCGGTGTCGATGAAGCGCTGCGCCAGGCGCTGGTCAATCTGGATGCCATTCCGGCCCCGGCGGGTGAGATGGATGTTGTCCTTGGACCAGGCTGGCCGGGCATTTTGCTGCACGAAGCCGTAGGTCACGGCTTGGAAGGCGACTTCAACCGCAAGAAAACCTCGGCCTTTGCGGGCCTGATGGGTGAGCGGGTGGCGTCACCTGGTGTGACGATCGTCGATGACGGAACGATCCCGGATCGCCGTGGTTCTCTGTCGGTCGATGATGAAGGCACGCCAGCGGCCCGGACGACCCTCATCGAGGACGGTATTTTGACCGGTTACATGCAGGACCGCCAGAATGCCCGATTGATGGGAATGGAGCCGACGGGCAATGGCCGAAGGCAGTCTTATGCCCACATCCCGATGCCGCGCATGACCAATACCGTCATGATGAACGGAGATAAGGATCCGGAAGAAATTCTAGCTTCCGTGAAGGACGGAATTTACGCGGTCGCCTTCGGCGGCGGCCAAGTGGATATTACGTCCGGAAAGTTCGTTTTCTCCTGCACGGAGGCCTACAAGGTCGAAAACGGCAAGGTCGGCGCGCCGGTCAAGGGTGCCATGCTGATCGGCAACGGTCCGGATGCCCTGACCCGCGTTGAGATGATCGGCAATGACATGGAGCTTGACCCGGGCATGGGCACGTGTGGCAAGCAGGGGCAGGGCGTTCCGGTCGGTGTCGGCCAGCCCTCCATGCGCATCAATGCCATGACGGTGGGCGGGACTGCGGTGTGAGGTTTTTGAAACGCCGGGTTGCCTTTGAATGTATCTTGCTACACCGGCTAATCTCTGTGGGGGGATGGAAACTGTTTAAAGATTAATCGATGAAAGCCTGAACAAACAGTTTTTGATCCGGCAAGACATAGTATTGATTGTACCCGCTACCTGCGACGTAGCCGGTTCCGTCCTTTATTCCCTTCAGGATCGATTCTGCAGGAATATTGGAACGTCCACCGCAATCCAAAACCCCCATTATAACCGTCTCAGCAAGCGATTTCATGGGGCGCATTTCTCGCCAGTTCCTGTAAAAAACTGTCTGATGACGTGGGTTCGAATTTGATCTGCTTCTAGTGGCATTGTGAAAAAATGCCAAACCTTCAACTTTGATTCTCGACGCCGTTGCATCCGTGATCCGGATAGCGTTGACCCCGCAACTGTCAGGGATAAGGCTATGTATAAACCCAGTTTTGACATTCCGCATCAGAAGCCCGTCGGTTTCAATTGCGGATGGTAATCCTGCAACAAACCGATCGGACATCTCGATTTTTGCTCGAGCTGCTTGTTCTTTCTGCTCCCGCCAAAAAATGAAAAGGAATATAAGAGTGCCGAAAAGCAGGAAACAAACCATGATGAAATTTTTTGGTTTTCTGAAACTTCTAAACTGCATCTGAGCCGCTAAGGTTTTGAATTTATATGACTGATTGAAATGGAATTACATCCGCTCTAATGGAACGGCAGCTTGGCATTGGGGACAGAAATGAGTGACCAAATTAAGATCTGGGGGCGGATCAACTCGTCCAATGTGCGCAAGGTCCTGTGGTGCCTGGAAGAACTTGGTCTGAATTATGAGCAGATTGACGCCGGTGGGGCCTTTGGCGTCGTTGATACGCCTGATTATCTCGCGCTGAACCCGAATGGCCGCATTCCCTGCCTTCAGGACGGCGATTTCACGATGTTTGAGTCCAACGCCATCTGCCGCTACCTGGCCAGAACCTATGGCACTGCGCCGTTTCTCTTAGACGATCCGAGGGAATGGGCGCTGGCGGATCAGTGGATGGATTGGACGACGTTTTCGTTCGGAATGCCGTTCAGAAACCTGTTCTGGAATCTGGTCCGAACGGCCCCGGAAGACAGGGACGAGGCGGCCATTACGCATGGTATCGAGCATTGTTCCGCCCAGTTTGCCGTCGTGGATACACTGCTGAAAGATCAGCCTTTCTTATCGGGTGCCGCATGCGGGGTCGGCGATATCCCGCTTGGGTGCCTTGCCTATGCCTGGTTCAATATGGACTTTAAGCGTCCTGATCAGCCGAATCTTGCGGCTTGGTACAAACGACTGACCGAGCGTCCGGCCTACCAGAAGGGTGTCATGAGCCCGCTCACCTGACCGCTTATCTGAGAGCAGGAAATGGTCGGATGATTTCTTGGCGGCACGGTATTGCTTTAGACGCTGTCTGCCTTGGCCTATCTCAATGTTTGTTTCTGACAAATCGCTAGCATGTTTAGGAATCTTTCGAGATTTCCGCCGTTTAATTCGGTAAGATGAAACACCAGGCTGGGGGCCGGAGAGAGCATGGCTGCAGAAAGTGCGCCTCCCTTATTTGCTGAAGCGATAATCTTTCTGTCGGCAACCGTTGTGGCGGTGCCGATCGCGAAGCGTCTCGGCCTCGGCTCTGTGGTGGGCTATTTGGCGGCCGGCGCTGCAATCGGGCCGCACGGCCTTCAGCTTCTGGGCTCCGGCGAGGACGTGCTGCACGTCGCCGAGCTCGGCGTCGTCCTGCTGTTGTTTGTCATTGGCCTTGAACTGGATCCCCAAAAACTCTGGCGCATGAAGCGTGACATTTTCGGCCTTGGCACGGCGCAGGTGATGTTGACCGGCTTCTGCCTCTTCGGTTTTGCGCAGCTCGCCGGCATGGGCCAATCAGCGGCCCTCGTCGCGGGCTTTGGATTGGCGCTGTCCTCAACGGCCTTTGCACTACAGATCTTGCAGGAGCGCGGCCAGCTTTCATCAGAATATGGTCAGCGAGCTTTTGGTATCTTGCTGTTGCAGGACATTGCCATCGTCCCGCTCTTGGCCATGGTTGCTATTTTGGCACCCGGAGAGGGCCCGTCAACGACCGCGGAAATTGTGCAGGAAGTGCTGCTCGTTTTGTCTGCAGTGGCAGCGGTGATTCTGACCGGGCGATACCTGATTTCACCGGTCTTCTTGCTGCTCGCCGCGACGCGGGCCCGCGAGGTCATGCTGTCCGCGGCCCTGTTGGTCGCGCTCGGCAGCGCCGGGATCATGCACACGGTCGGCCTGTCGATGGCGTTGGGCGCGTTTTTGGCCGGCGTGCTTCTTGCGGAATCGAGTTTCCGTCACACACTGGAAGCCGATATCGAACCCTTCCGATCGCTCCTTATGGGTCTTTTCTTCGTCGCCGTCGGTATGTCGCTCGATTTTTCACTGGTCATGGCGAACTGGGCTTACATCGCGGGCGGAGTGTGCGTGGTCATGGTGGTTAAGGGGCTTTTCTTGTGGGGGCTGTCACGGGGGACCGGATCCAGCAACTCCGATGCCATGCGTATCGCCGTGACCCTGCCTCAGGGCGGTGAATTTGCGTTTGTCCTGTTCACCGCGGCCGTGGTGAATTCGATCTTCGACTATGAAACCGCCAACCTGTTGAATGCGATTGTCATTCTGACAATGCTTTTAACCCCGGTTGCCTGTCTGGGGTTGGATGTGCTGGCCACGCGGGCCAAAGCGCGGGGTGTTGAGAACCCGTCCATTGAAACATTCGATGAGGCAACGCCAACGGTACTTGTCGTCGGTTTCGGCCGGTTCGGTATGGTCGTTGCGCAAATCCTTACCTCGGAAGGCCTTGAGATCACCGCGATCGACAACCGGCCGGACCGGATCGCCTATGCACGGAAGCAAGGCTACAGGGTCTATTATGGCGATGCCACGCGCGCAGATGTTTTGGAGGCGGCAGGCGCTGGCGATGCGGCGCTTGTCGCCATGTGCATTGAAAACGACAAGGTGATGGCGCAGTCGATCGAGATGATCCGCGAGGATTTTCCCAAAGCGCTCATCTTCTGCCGCGCGACTGACCGGGCGCATGCCATGGACCTCACCAAACAGGGCGTTGACTTCCAGATCCGTGAAACGTTCGAATCGAGTGTAGTGTTTGGCCGGGCTGCCCTGGAGGCTCTTGGAACGCCGCTCGATCGAATAGATCAGATCGAGGAAGATGTGCGGTATCGCGACGAACAGCGTCTGGCCGAACAACTGTCCGGTGGCATGTATGCCGGTTCGGACAAACTGCACCGGGTGACCCCGCGCAGGACGGCCGAGGCGACCAACCCGGACGCTGCAGCAGAATAAAAAAGGCGCCTGATGAGGGCGCCTTTTCGATCACAGATCAAGTGTGCATTAGGGCAGGGCGTCAAAGCCTGCAGAGAACCCATTCAACGAGATCGGAATACCGATCCCTTCTTCGGGTGTCTGGAAAATAATGAAAGTCGCTTGGGAACCGGACTTCAGTTGGTTCAGAAGCTCGTCTTCCAGAATCACTTCCGCAATACAGCCGTTGGGCAAGCAGCGGACGAAACCCGCCCGTCCGATGTCGTTGCCGTCAACCTTCAGGCCGAGGCCGGAGGGTAGCAACACGCCGAGCGGTGCCAAAACCCGCAAGATGCGGGCCTGCTTGTCGGCCGTCCGCAAAATGATGACCGACAATCCAACGTTCTCACGATCGGCAGCGGTCACGTTCTGGATCAGCGCACATTGCTCGCTGGCGGCGCCTGGGGGCGTGTCGCAGCGCATTTGCCAATCGCCGTGATTGGCGCGGATTTCGCCTTGGGCGCTGGCCGGTTGCAGGCTGTGCGCAAATGCGGTTAAGCCGATCACGGCGGCAGCCGCCAGTTTCGGCAATGTGGAGAGAAGCGAGCGGCTACGGCGCTGCTGCGGCAACTGGGTCGACAAGAATTCCTCCAGTCGTTCGTGGTCAGATCCGCACAGCGCACGTTTAAAAACGTGCTGACCGCAGCGAATCAGGAGTGTTTTCCGGCCAGACATTGCCGCATGAATGCGGACGATTCCAGTCACCGCCGGTGCAAAGCTCTTGGATAGTCGGTTTTTTTGTCGAAAATCCGCCTGTCCTTGATCTCTCTCAATTGGAAAAAAATCCGAGCTACTTGTGAAATCGCGCAAATTTCGTTGCAGCGCAGGGCGTCTTGTGGTTTTTGTGCGGCCAAAAGGGGCCGATGAAAAGATGCGGCAGATCGCCGCCCTAGCCGATTGGTAGCATCGCTCTTTAACCGCGGATGTGGTTATATCCGGCAATCCTTATCAGGACGACCGGGTCTGGAACCGGCAGTTTAAGCTTGCGGAGTTCCGGCAAGCCTATTACTGCGGCACTTAGGTATTCGACCGGGCAGGGTCCGGAATTTAGCATGCGCCGCCATTTGGGCGGCTGAGGGAAGGGAGCGCGGACGTGAAGGCAGTCTTCAAGCGTCTCATGAATTTGGTCACGATGGCGACCGCATTCGCCGGTGTTTCGACAGCGGCATTGGCAGCAGAACCTGGGTTCAACAACTGGCAGCTCGGGTTTCAGGCTTCAACCAGCGATGTGATGGACGACATCACCTGGTTCAACAACTTCACTCTCATCATCATTACGGTCATCACGCTGTTTGTTTTGGCGCTGCTGATCTACTGCGTTGTAAAGTTCAGCGCCAAGAACAATCCGGTGCCGTCCCGCACGTCGCACAACACGACGATCGAGATCGTCTGGACCGTTGTGCCGATCCTGATCCTCGTCATTATTGCGATCCCGTCTTTCCGGTTGCTCTACAAGCAGCTTGAGATCCCGGAATACGACATGACGGTCAAGGCTATCGGTTATCAGTGGTACTGGGGTTACGAGTACACTGATGAAAACATGGGTGAGCTCTACTTCGACTCCATCATGGTTCAGGATGCTGACCGTCAGGCCGTCGCAGACGCGCGCGGTGTGTCCATCGACGAAGTGCCGCGCCTGCTCGCAGTCGACTACGATCTGGTTATCCCTGTTGATACGACAGTGCGCCTTCAGGTCACCTCTGAAGATGTCATCCACGCATTCGCAATGCCGACATGGGGCGTCAAAATCGACGCGATCCCGGGCCGCTTGAACGAGACCTGGTTCCACGCCCGCGAAGAGGGCGTCTACTACGGTCAGTGTTCGGAGCTTTGCGGCAAGGACCATGCCTTCATGCCGATCGCAGTCCGTGTGGTCTCTGCGGATCAGTTCCAGCAGTGGGCTTCTGCAGCGCAAGACGATCTGGACGTTGCCAACGAGCAGCTGATGGCCTCCATCGCGGAAGCCAAGAAACTCGCCGCACAGGGCGATCTGGACGAAATCTCCGTCGCCGCGAAGTAACGCGGCGGCGAGCCTATTTGGCGATTGCGCGCGATTTGACACGCAGCGCCGCTGAAAACGACTAAAGAGGGAGCCCAAAATGGCTGCGACCGAAGCACATGCGGCACATGACCATCCTTACGGATGGCGCCGCTGGGTCTATTCGACCAACCACAAAGACATCGGCCTGATGTATTTGTACTTTGCGATTTTCGCTGGGATTATCGGCGGCGCTCTGTCCGTCGGTATCCGGATGGAATTGCAAGAGCCGGGCATGCAGATCTTTGCAAATGCTCACACCTTCAACGTGTTCACCACGTCCCACGGTCTGATCATGATCTTCTTCATGGTCATGCCGGCCATGATCGGTGGGTATGCCAACTACTTTGTGCCGATCATGATCGGTGCGCCGGACATGGCGTTCCCGCGGATGAACAACATCTCCTTCTGGCTGCTGCCGCCGGCGTTCCTTCTGCTGATCCTCTCGCTCTTTGTTGAGGGTCCTCCGGGAGCCAACGGTGTTGGTGGGGGCTGGACGATCTATCCGCCGCTGTCCACATCTGGTCAGCCGGGCCCGGCAATGGATCTCGCGATCCTGTCCCTGCACATCGCAGGTGCCTCTTCGATCCTGGGTGCGATTAACTTCATCACGACCATTTTCAACATGCGCGCGCCGGGCATGACCCTGCACAAGATGCCGCTGTTTGCCTGGTCCGTTCTGATCACAGCCTTCTTGCTGTTGCTGTCCCTGCCGGTTCTGGCGGGTGCCATCACCATGCTTCTGACTGACCGTAACTTCGGCACGACGTTCTTCGATGCTGCAGGCGGTGGCGACCCGGTTCTGTTCCAGCACTTGTTCTGGTTCTTCGGCCACCCGGAAGTGTACATCCTGATTTTGCCGGGCTTCGGCATCATCAGCCACATCATTTCCACGTTCTCCCGTAAGCCGATTTTCGGTTACCTGGGCATGGCCTACGCCATGGTTGCGATCGGTGTTGTCGGCTTCATCGTGTGGGCCCACCACATGTACACCGTCGGCATGTCCGTTGAGACGCAGGCGTACTTCGTGGCAGCGACCATGGTGATTGCGGTCCCGACCGGGGTTAAGATCTTCTCCTGGATCGCGACCATGTGGGGCGGTTCCATCGAGTTCAAAACCCCGATGGTCTGGGCAATCGGCTTCATCTTCCTGTTCACCGTCGGTGGTGTGACAGGCGTGCAGCTGGCGAACGCTGGTCTCGACCGTGCCTTCCACGACACCTACTACGTTGTGGCTCACTTCCACTACGTTCTGTCGCTGGGTGCCGTATTCGCGATCTTCGCGGCCTGGTACTATTGGTTCCCGAAGATGTTCGGCTACATGTACAACGAGACGATCGGCAAGGCGCACTTCTGGATCACCTTCGTTGGCGTGAACCTGATCTTCTTCCCGCAGCACTTCCTTGGCCTGAACGGCATGCCGCGCCGCTATGCCGACTACCCGGACGCGCTGGCTGGCTGGAACTTCGTTTCCTCCATCGGATCGTACATCTCGGCCTTTGCTGTGCTGGTGTTCATCTACGGTATTGTCGAAGCCTTCTCCAAGAAGCGCGTTGCCGGCAACAGCCCTTGGGGTGAAGGTGCAACGACCCTGGAGTGGACCCTGTCTTCTCCGCCACCGTTCCACCAGTTCGAGACCCTGCCGCGGATCAAGTAATTCCGCGGCCGGAAGGTCTGTCCTTCCGCTCTGAACTTACGCACCGCGCCGGACACCGGCGCGGTGCGCTCTTGAAAACAACCTGTCCGGAACCGAGCTCTGAATTGGGCACCCAATCCGGCAGAAGATAAAGAATTAAGGGACGCGCCCATGTCGCTCGCAGAGCGCCAGGATTTGATGGATCAAAGCAGCACCGTTTGGAACGGTGGCGAGGGGTCAGTGAGCGACTATGTGGCGCTCCTGAAACCGCGCGTGATGTCTTTGGTGATCTTCACCGCTTTTGTCGGCATGATGTTGGCACCAGGCTCCATTCATCCTGTGCTCGGCGCCGTGGCGATCCTCTGCATAGCGATTGGCGCAGGCGCTTCCGGTGCCTTGAACATGTGGTATGACGCGGACATCGACGAAGTGATGTCGCGCACCGCAAAACGGCCGATCCCGGCAGGAAAGATCACACCAGAAGAAGCCTTCGCATTTGGCATTACACTGTCGATCGGCTCCGTCCTGACGCTCGGGCTGCTGGTCAACTGGTTTGCCGGCGCATTCCTGGCATTCACGATCGCATTCTACGTTGTCATCTACACGATGTGGCTGAAGCGCTCGACACCGCAGAACATTGTCATCGGCGGTGCGGCTGGTGCATTCCCTCCGATGGTCGGTTGGGCGTCCGTGACAGGCGGCGTCAGCTTGGAGAGCTTCGTTCTCTTCCTGATTATCTTTATGTGGACCCCGCCGCACTTTTGGGCTTTGGCGTTGTTCAAAAAAGGTGACTACGAAACGGCCGGTGTTCCGATGCTGCCGGTGGTCGCCGGTGAAACCAACACCCGCCACCAGATCCTGATCTACTCAATCCTGCTCGCGCCGATTGGCGTGGCACCATACTTCATGGGTTATGCCAGCCTGTTCTACGGTGTTGCATCCGGTCTTCTTGGACTGGCCTTCGTTGCGATGGCTGCTGACATCTGGCGCAAGCGGGAAGGCGACGTTGCGCGCAAAGCCTGCCTGCGTCTCTTCAAGTTCTCGATCTTTTATCTGTTCATGCTGTTTGCACTTCTTCTCGGCGAAAGCCTGGTAGCGGGGATCTGACGGATATGGACAACAACGAACAGGGTATTGTTCTCACCGACGAACAGAAAAAGAAGCGCCGCTCCCGGTCGATCGCGATCGCGGTTGTGCTGGCTGCTCTTGTCTTGCTGTTCTACTTGGTGACGATTGTTAAGCTGGGGCCTGACATCATGAACCGTCCGTTGTAACGAGAGGTAAGATGACCGAAGTCAACGATCAGAACAACCTGTCCCGCAGCAACCGTAAGGTCGCGTTTGCTTGCCTGGGTATGTTCAGTTTTATGATCGCTGCTGCCTACGCAGCCGTCCCGCTTTATGATCTTTTCTGCCGGGTCACCGGCTTCGGCGGCACGACACAGGTTGCGGAACAGGAAAGCGAAATGGTGATCGATCGCGTGATCACTGTTCGATTTGACGGCAACGTCAATCACGCGCTTCCCTGGGACTTCAAACCTGCTCAACGCTCTGTCACGTTGAAAATGGGTGAAACCGCGCAGTTGCCGTACATTGCGGCAAATGTCAGCGATGGGCGGACCGTTGGCACGTCCACGTTCAACGTCACACCGACGTCGGCGGGCGTTTACTTCAACAAACTGGACTGTTTCTGCTTCACCGAGCAGGCGCTGGAACCCGGCGAGTCAGTCGAAATGCCGGTCGTCTTTTTTGTCGACCCGGAGATGGACAAGGATCCCATGCTTGAGCATGTGAAGGAAATCACTTTGTCCTACACCTTCTTCCCGGTAGAACAACCGGAACAACCTGTTGCGGCGCGGGCAGATTCGCCTGCGGCTGAAACGAACTTGTAAGAAACTGGCGCTTTGCGCCCGTACAGAATGTGTTTGGGGAGCTTGCCGATGGCTGGTGCACATACCAAGAACCACGATTACCACCTGGTCGAACCCAGTCCGTGGCCGTTTATGGCGTCCGTTGGCGCTTTCATTCTCGCACTCGGCTCGATTGCCTGGATGCGCTACGCCTCCGGCAACTCTTTCGAACTCTTTGGCCTGGAGTTGTCCGCTGCAAAGTGGATGCTGTTCGCAGTTGGCCTGCTGATTGTTCTTTACGTGATGTTCGCCTGGTGGCGTGACACCATCAAGGAAGCGCATGAAGGCCATCATACGCGTGTTGTGTCGCTGCACTTGCGTTACGGCATGCTGCTGTTCATTGCGTCTGAAGTGATGTTCTTTGTTGCCTGGTTCTGGGCCTACTTCGATGCGGCCCTGTTTGCTGGCGAGGCAATCAACTTTGCGCGCGCTGAAGCAACGGGCGGTGTTTGGCCACCGGAAGGCATCGAAACCTTTGATCCGTGGCACTTGCCGCTGCTCAACACGCTGATCCTGCTTGCGTCCGGCACCACCGTTACCTGGGCACACCATGCGCTTCTGCACGATGACCGCGAAGGTCTGAAGTGGGGTCTGACGCTGACCGTTCTGCTCGGTGTTCTCTTCACCATCTGCCAGATCTACGAGTACACCCACGCAGCCTTTGGCTTCAGCGGCAACATCTACGGCGCAACGTTCTACATGGCGACGGGCTTCCATGGCTTCCATGTCGTCGTCGGAACGATCTTCCTCGCGGTTTGCCTGTTCCGTGCCCTTGCTGGCCACTTCACCAAAGAGCAGCACTTCGGTTTTGAAGCAGCAGCCTGGTACTGGCACTTCGTTGACGTTGTCTGGCTGTTCCTGTTTGTGGCGATCTACATCTGGGGCGAATAAGCCGGAAGACGTTCTCAACGAACACTGGAAAAACAAGCGCCCGGCGGATCATCCGACCGGGCGTTTTTCAAATCCGGCCCTCGGAGCCAAAAGATGGAAGACAAGGCACATTTCCCACCGGTAAACCCGGTGACAGCCGGACTATCAGGCGCATGCCCGCGTTGCGGCCAGGGAAAATTGTTCGACGGGTTCTTGAGCGTGAAGGGGTCGTGCTCCACCTGCGGGCTCGATTACAGTTTTGCCGACAGCGGGGACGGACCAGCCGTCTTTGTCATCATGATTGTCGGGTTCATCGTCGTCGGCCTGGTGCTCTTTGTTGAATTGTCATTTCAGCCTCCCATTTGGCTCCATCTGATCCTTTGGCTGCCGCTGACCGTAGTGCTTGCGGGTGGCATTTTGCGCCCCCTGAAAGGCTTGATGATTGCCGTGCAATACCGGCATAAGGCAGAAGAAGGCCGTCTGGACACCGATGGCGATCAAATCGACCAGTTGTAAGAAAGAAACTTGCCAATGGGCCGCGCCCGTAAACTCATCATTCCTGCCGTTGCTGCTTTGATTGGATTGGCGATCCTGTTGAATCTTGGTTTTTGGCAAGTTCGGCGGTTGGCTGAAAAAGAAACACTGATAGAACAAGTTGAGACTGGTTTGAAATCGGCCCCGGTGGCCGCGCCCGGCATAGCCGATTGGGAGGGGCTCGGTGATGAGGACGATTACCGCCGGGTCTCGGTAACGGGCCGTTTCCTGGACCAAACCGTTTTCTACTACATTTCGCTCACCGATCCGGTCGGCACATACGGCGGGCCGGGCGAACTCGTCTATAGTCCGTTCGAAACGGCAGAGGGATGGACGGTCTTGATCAACCGGGGTTTTTTGCCCGACGGCGTTCCGGACGATATCAAGCGTGAAGCCCTCAATCCGCCACCGGGAGACCTGACGCTGGTTGGACTATTGCGACTGAGTGAGACGCCTGTCTGGACCACGCCGGCGCCGGACCTGAATGCAAAACTCTGGTTTGCCCGCGATACAGATGCCATGGCGGAGGCAATGAACGTCGGCGGAAACCTTGCGCCCTACAGCATCGACCTGGAAGCCGGGCATACGCCGGAGGGTGGTCTACCGCAGGCCGGTGAAACCCTGGTGCGTTTTAAGAACGATCATTTGGGTTATGCGCTGACCTGGTTTGGTCTTGCAGCAACCCTCGTTGGGGTTTTCTTGGCTTACGCGGCCGCCGTATTGTGGCCGCGTAAGCAGGAGCATTCAGCAAACCTGAATTAAAGCGCTTCCAGGATCGCTGCGGCGCCAGTCTTGGTCGCATCGCCCGGGCTGTCTTCGACGGCGATGAAGCTCACTTCGCCGTCTTTTGCAATCAAAGCAAACCGCTGGGACCGCAGGTGGCCAAAGATCGGTGCCGGGCCAAGGCCGAGACCGGCTGCTTCGACAAACTCTGCCCCGGTGTCAGCTAGAAAAGTGATCGCATTGGCATTGGAGGCTTTCTGCCACGCGTCCATGACAAATACGTCGTTGACGGAAACGACTGCGATCGCGTCGACACCTTTGGATTTCAGTGTATCGGCATGCTCGACAAAGCCGGGCAGGTGGTTCATGTGGCACGTCGGCGTGAAGGCGCCTGGAACACCAAACAGGACAACTGTTTTGCCGGACGTCAGGTCTGCTGTTGAAATTTCACCAGGACCATCGGAAGTCATGGTTTTGAATGTTGCATCCGGCAGCTTGTCGCCCACCTTGAGTGTCATGTCTAAATCCCCTTGTTTAAAAACCGCTGCCATTTATTCCGCAGCCCGCTGGAGAGATAGGGCTTCCAGAGCAGACCGTCGAGGGAGAGCCGAGAAATCTTTGCGAAAGAAGTTAGTTCAACCAATCCGGTTGGATCGGTGCGAGGTGTTCCAGCGCGTTTTCGCCGTCGGATAGAACCAGGCGCAGGCTCGTATCGGAAGCGGTTGTTTTCAGGCCCTTTGTCGACAAGTGCCAAACGGGATTACCTGTTTCACCTTCGGCCAGTTTCGGTAGAGCGATGTAAGAGCCTTCAGGCCCCGCCGCAAACAGATCCGGAGTGCCCACTGATCCGGTTTCAGCTTCAATTCTCAAACGCTTTCCATCGCTTTCAACAAGCGTGACAGAGACAATATTCAGTCCGCCAGTTGGGGCAATGCCGGGGACGGCCTGTAAATCGCGTTTGATCAGTTTAGCTGAGAGGCTGTCCGGGCGGGCATCCGGGTCAAGTTGAAGGGACAAAGTGGCTTCGCCCGGCACGCAAATGTCCTTGCAAACGCCAAAAAACAGCTCCAGCGAAATCTGCGCAGGCTTGGAGGCATCTTCCGGCAAGATCTTTAGCGGCAGGATAATGCCGTCGTGGTAGACGATAGAGTCTGAGAACCCATCGCTGTATCGCTCCGGAACCGGGTAGAGAACTTCTTTGTCCTGAATGTTGGACGTGTCCGTCCAGGTTATTTGCGGCGGTATGCCAGCTTCGCCCGGATAGCGCCAATAGGTGTGCCAGCCTGGTTCCAGTTGAAACTCCAGTCCCGCCCAGTAAGTGCCGTTTTCAGGTGGTCCTGCCGTGATCAGCCGAACGGCACCACCTTTGACGGTGACCCATTCGCTGGCCGCAGCAAGAGCTGCGGTTGGGAGTGTGATTGCCAGAAAAAAGAGGAGTGCCAATGCTGATTTCATGGACCAACAGCTACACCAAAGCAGAAGGCGCGTCAGCATCGCACAACGCTCGAATGGTCATATCCTCGTGACGCGATTGTGAGCATGCTACTCAATCAGTCATTAACATGCAGTGCTATTGGGGCTATGCTGAGAAATAAAGGCGGTGGGCGTTGAACAGTAACGAGGTGCGTATGTCCGAAATCGGAGCAGCAGACACCCTGGAGGGTCAATTCCTGATCGCCATGCCCAGCATGGCGGACAGCCGCTTCGAGCATTCGGTCATTTATGTGTGCTCTCACTCCGAACAAGGCGCAATGGGCCTGATCGTCAATCAGGTGGCAAAACATCTGTCTCTTGAAGAGTTGCTGATCCAACTGGACATCGTGAATGACGATGATGCGATCCGCTTGCCACCTCAGGTGCGGGGCATGAGCGTTCATAAGGGCGGACCGGTTGAGGTTGAGCGTGGCTTCGTCCTGCATAGCGATGATTTCCAGCTCAATCAATCGACCCTTGCGATCGACAACGGGATCTGTCTGACAGCGACGCTGGAGATTTTGAGAGCCTTGGCCGAAGGCACAGGGCCGCGGCAAGCCATGCTGGCGCTCGGTTATGCTGGCTGGGCCCCCGGTCAGTTGGAGAATGAAATCCAGTCAAATGGGTGGCTGACTGCCCCGGCGGATCGGGACATCCTGTTTGATGCGAATTCGGAACAAAAATGGCACCGGGCCCTCGGCAGTCTCGGGATTGATCCAGCCATGTTGTTTTCAGACGCCGGACACGCCTAAGGCGTCGCCGGTCAGCAGGATTGCCGGAAATCGGACACTTTTTTACCGACCTGTGGCTTGCGTCCGATTAGGATGGCGCGTAAGTCGCTAGACTGGCTTGCTTTGTTCCAAAGCTGACAAAATTCGGGTAGGGTTGAGGCTTGCGGCCAGGCAATGGGCGAAACTGCCTCCGACCCGGCTGGAAACACTAGAGGAAGTGACGCGGTGAAATACAGCAGTACGCGCGGTGATGCACCTGTATTGGAGTTTTCGGACGTTTTGCTCCAGGGCCTTGCCCGCGATGGCGGCCTTTATCTTCCAGAAACATGGCCGCAGTTCGATGCTGAGACCATCGCCTCATTCGCTGGAAAGTCCTATGAGGACGTCGCGTTTGCGGTGATCAGCCCGTTTGTCGACGGGGCTATTCCGGATGTGGACCTGAAGTCCATGATCGCGGAGTCCTATTCTGGTTTCCGGCACCCGGCGGTCACGCCACTGGTTCAAACTGGTTCCAACACATTTATCCTTGAGCTTTTCCATGGTCCGACCCTGGCGTTCAAGGATGTCGCTATGCAGCTGCTTGGCCGGATGATGGATTATGTGCTGACGCAGCGGGGCTTGCGCGCAACCATCGTCGGGGCAACCTCGGGTGACACCGGCGGGGCTGCCATCGAAGCCTTCCGCGGCCGGGACCGGACGGACATTTTCGTCCTCTTCCCGGACGGCCGGGTTTCAAACGTTCAACGCCGCCAGATGACAACGCCGACAGAAGCGAACGTTCACGCCTTGGCCCTGACCGGCAACTTTGATGATTGCCAGGCGATCGTGAAAGGCATGTTCAACCATTTCAATTTCCGCGACCGAGTGGCCCTGTCCGGGGTCAATTCGATCAACTGGGCGCGGATTTTGGCTCAGATCGTCTACTACTTCGTGGCTGGTGCCGCACTGGGCGCACCGCATCGTAAAGTGTCCTTCACCGTTCCGACCGGCAACTTCGGGGACATCTTCGCCGGCTATGCCGCCATGAAAATGGGCCTGCCGGTCGACAAGCTGGTGGTGGCGACCAACGTCAACGACATCCTGGCCCGCACGCTTGAAACCGGCCGGTATGAGAAAAAGGGTGTTCACCCAACGATTTCTCCGTCAATGGACATCCAGGTCTCGTCCAACTTTGAGCGTCTGCTCTCAGAGGTGAACGGCCGCGACGGCGATGCCGTCCGCCGGATGATGAACCAGCTGAACCAATCCGGCAGCTTTACCATCGAAGACGGACCACTTGCCGAAATGCGTCAGCATTTCGCTGCCGGCCGCTGTGATGAAGCTGAAACCTCGGCAACAATTGCTGAACTCTGGAAAGAGGCGGGTTATCTGCTTGATCCGCACACGGCAATCGGTGTGCATGTTGCCAAAGCGCACTCGAGCGGTGAAACGCCGATGGTTGTCCTGGGCACCGCCCATCCGGCCAAGTTCCCGGATGCGGTCGAAGCGGCAAGCGGTGTCCGTCCGGATCTGCCGGAAAACCTGAAAGACATGATGTTTGCCGAGGAGCGCCAGCAGGTTCTGGCGGCCGAGCAGGGCGCGGTTGAACAATACATCGAGAAACACGCCCGTGCCGTGGGGGCAGGGGTGTAACTGAATGAAAGTAGAAACGACAGTTCTCGAAAATGGTCTGACCGTTGTCACCGATCAGATGCCGCACCTGAAAACCGCAGCGCTCGGTGTCTGGGTTCGCACCGGATCAAGAGCGGAAAACGCGGATCAAAACGGCATCACGCATCTTCTTGAACACATGGCGTTCAAGGGGACGAAAAGCCGGTCCGCCCGCGGGATTGCGGAAGAAATCGAGGCTGTTGGCGGCGAACTGAACGCCTCTACGAGCATTGAGCACACCAACTATTATGCGCGGATCCTGGCCGAAGACCTTCCGCTTGCCGTGGATATCCTGGCGGACATTCTCCAGAACTCGACCTTTGAGGCCGAAGAGCTTGTACGTGAGCAACACGTCATCCTGCAGGAGATCGGTGCATCCAACGATGCTCCGGAGGACCAGGCGTTTGATCTGTTCCAATCCACGGCTTGGCCTGAACAGGCAATTGGCCGTCCGATCCTGGGTACACCGGAAACCGTGCAAGGGTTCGGTCGCGACAGTCTCAATGCGTATCTGGCAAGCCGGTACCGGGCCCCGGACATGGTTCTGTCGGCTGCAGGCGCGGTGGACCATGACGAGCTGGTCGCATTGGCCCGTGAAAAGTTTGGTGCCATCAACAGCGAGCCGGCCGCGCCGGATGCCGATGCCCGATACTCAGGTGGTGAAAAACTGCTCAACAAGGACCTGATGGAAGCGCAGGTCCTGATCGGCTTTGAGGGCCGCCCCTACAAGGCCAAGGATTACTACGCCATCCAGATCCTGGCGTCCGTGCTGGGCGGGGGCATGTCGTCTCGCCTGTTCCAGGAAATTCGTGAAAAGCATGGCCTGTGCTACGCGATTTACAGCTTCCACTGGGCGTTTTCCGACACGGGGCTCTTCGGTATTCATGCCGCGACAAGCCACGAGGACCTCGGAGCTCTGATGCCGATGATTGCGGATGAGCTGGTGTCGGCTGCCCACACGATCACCGATGACGAAGTCGCCCGGTCCAGGGCGCAGATCCGAGCAGGACTGATGATGGCTCTTGAGAGCCCGGCGGCACGGGCCGGTCAGATCGCAAGACAGATCCTGGTGCACGGCCGGGTTCTTGGTCCGGATGAGATCTCCGCCAAGATCGAGGCGGTGACGGCGGCAGATATTCGCGAGGCAGCCTACAATACCTTTGTCGGCACAGCACCTACACTAACGGCAATCGGCCCGATCAACGGCATCATGACTGCCGATGAGCTGGCGGCGCGGCTTCAGCAAGCGCCGGTCCGGCAGGCTGCATCAATGTAAAGAGGCGAGGACCGGCATGTCTCTGCTTCGCCCAGGTCCGCCTCCCGACGCCGAGCTTCTCATCGAAGCCGGTGCGCATTATCTGCGCCCCCCGATCATGAGCGACTTCAAGGCCTGGTGCTTGCTTCGCAGCGATAGCCGGGCCTTTTTGACGCCATGGGAGCCGCTGTGGCCCTCTGATGATCTGTCCAAGTCCGGCTTTCGCCGCCGCCTGCGCCGCTATGCGCGGGATCGCAAGGAAGGGCGGAGCCTGACCTTCCTCCTTTTCAACGCACGAACCGATGTTTTGCTTGGCGGACTGACGCTCAGCAACATCCGGCGCGGGGTCAGCCAGTCGGCAACACTTGGCTACTGGATGGGGGAGCGTCACGCGGGCAAAGGGCACATGTCGGCGGCCGTCGCCATGTTCTTGCCGTTTTGTTTCGACGTTCTGAACCTTCATCGCATTGAGGCTGCCTGCATTCCAACCAACACACCGTCCATCCGGCTTTTGGAAAAGGCGGGGTTCAACCGGGAAGGATATGCGCGTAACTATCTGTTAATAAACGGAACTTGGCAGGATCATCTTTTGCTCTCCTGTTTGGCGGAAGACCACGCGGCGCGTCCGGATGCGGTGTCGCCGGTCGTCGAAGGAATTTTGAAAGACTTCTTGTGACATGTGCTCCAAACCGGTAGTTCTTCGCCCCATGTCGATTTCTGTGCCGGCCCATATTTTCAATCTGATCCGAAGCGCCATTTTCGTGGCCGCCGCAATGATGTTTATCTTTGCGCCGCAGGCCGCGCGTGCGCTCGAGCCAATTTCTGTGCCTTTGGATATTGAGGCGCTGGACATCACCAATGCGATTGATATGCACAGGGACGCTGGAACCCGTTTGCAGGTGTCAACCGCGCCGGGCGCGGACGGAATTGTTCGGCGGATCGAAGTGCCATCGCGCAGTGGGGAAAACACCAACTGGGCTGTCTTCGCGCTCGCCAACACCAGCGATGAGCAGGTCGACCGCCTGATCGTTGCGCCGAACTACAAATTTGTGGGCTCCGACCTATTCTGGCCCGATCTCGGGTCCTCCCGGATTGCCAGCATTACCCCGAGCCAGGGGATCGCGCCCTCCCGCCAAAAGAGCCTGGAAGCCGATGTTTTCCTGGTCACTTTGGACCCCGGTTCTGTCGTCACGTTCGTGGCTGAACTCACAACACCTAACCTGCCGGAAATCCGGATATGGGAACCGGATGTCTATAAGGAAACGGTCAACGCCTATTCGTTGTATCGCGGCATCATTCTTGGCATTTCGGGCCTGCTCGCCCTCTTCCTGACGATTTTGTTCGTGGTCAAGGGCACGGTCATGTTCCCGGCGACGGCGGCTTTGGCCTGGTCGGTTCTCGCTTATCTCTGCATTGATTTCGGCTTCTGGGGCATGGTCTTCAAATTGGAAGGCGGCAGCAGCCAGCTGGCCCGGGCCTCGGCGGAAGTCATGCTGGCCGCCAGCTTGATCATCTTCCTCTATGCCTATTTGAACCTGAACCGCTGGAACATCCACTATTCCCATCTGGCATTGACGACCCTGATCCTACTATTGGGGCTGCTTGGTGTTGCGGTTTGGGATCCGTCGATTGCAGCCGGAATTGCCCGTTTGTCTCTGGCTATCATCGGCATCCTAGGTTTCGTCACAATCGCCGTGCTGGCGTATCAGCACTACGACCGCGCGATCCTGTTGATCCCGACGTGGTGTCTGCTGATTGCCTGGCTGGTCGGCGCGGCGATGACTGTGACGGGCCGGCTGTCGAACGACATTGTCCAGCCGGCGCTGGGTGGTGGACTGGTGTTGATCGTTCTGCTGATCGGGTTCACGGTAATGCAGCATGCCTTTGCCGGTGGCGCAATCGCTCAAGGGCTCATCTCTGATGTCGAGCGCAAGGCGCTTGCCTTGACCGGTGCTGGAGACATCATCTGGGATTGGGACATCGACCGCGACAAGATCCACACGGGCAACGAAGTCGAAGACCTTTTGAACCTCAAACGCGGCACCCTGGAGGGACCTGCGCGGGACTGGCTGGAGATCCTCCACCCGCAAGACAGAGACAGGTTTAGGGCGACGCTCGATGCGGTGATTGATCAGCGCCGCGGCAAGATCCAGCAGACCTTCCGTTTGCGTTCTGAGGACGGTCATTTCCGGTGGTTCCGCCTGCGCGCCCGGCCGATCGTGGGCGCCGACGGGGAAGTTATCCGCTGTGTCGGCACGATGCTCGATGTCACCGAAGAGCGTACCGCCGAAGAACGCCTGTTGCATGATGCTGTCCACGACAATCTGACCGGCCTTCCGAACCGCGAATTGTTCGTTGACCGCCTGCACACAAGCGTGGTCCGGGCTCAGGCGGAAGAGACGACCAAGCCGACGGTGCTTGTTATCAATCTGGACCGCTTCAAGCAGGTTAATGACAGCATTGGCCTTTCCGCCGGCGACAGCATTTTGTTGACCGTCGCACGGCGTCTAGGCCGCCTCATCGGCCAGCAGGACACGTTGGGGCGCTTGTCCAGCGACCAGTACGGTCTGGTGCTCTTGTCAGAGAATGAGCCGGACCGTATCGTTGCCTTAGCCGATGCGCTGCGCAAGGCTGTGCGCGCGCCCATCACATTTAGCGACCGCGAAATCTTCCTGACCTGCTCTGTTGGCATTTCCTTCTTTGAAGGCGGCAAGCAGGCGGTTGAGGACATGCTGACCAACGCCGAAATCGCTTTGAACCACGCCAAACGCCTCGGTGGTGACCGCCAGGAAGTTTACCGGCCGATCCTGCGCCCCCTCGGCAAGAACATTGTCGACCTGGAAGCAGACCTGCGCGAAGCCATTAAAAAAGAGACGCTTGGTGTCTTCTTCCAACCGATCATACGGCTGGAAGATCAGGCGATTGCCGGATTTGAGGTGCTGGCGCGCTGGAACCATCCGAAGCGTGGCAAGATTTCACCAGCCGAGTTTATTCCGATTGCTGAGCAATCGGGTCTGATCAACGACCTTGGCATGTACATGCTCGACAAGGGCGCCAGTCAGCTGGCGTTCTGGCAGCGTGAGTTCCCGATGCCTCGGCCTTTGTTTGCGTCTGTGAACCTGTCTTCCCGGCAGCTTTTGAAACAAGATCTGATCAATGATGTGAAAGCGATCTTGTCCAGGAATTCACTGGAGGTCGGGACGCTGAAGCTGGAGCTGACGGAATCCCTCGTCATGTCCAACCCGGAGTATTCGGCAAAGGTTCTGGAGCGGTTGCGGAGCCTGGGGGCTGGCCTGTCGCTGGACGATTTTGGCACCGGTCATTCATCGTTGTCCTATCTGCAGCGGTTCCCGTTCGACACGATCAAGATTGATCAGGCCTTCGTCAAACCCGATGGGTCTGCCGCGCGTCCGGTGCTGTTGCGCACGATCGTCGCCATGGGTCACGACCTCGGAATGTCTGTGGTCGCCGAGGGCGCGGAGAGCGAAAACGACGCGCTGGAGCTGTTCCAGCTTGGCTGCCAATACGCACAAGGGTTCTATTTCGGCGAAGCCGTATCAGCTGCGGAGGCGACCAAGATGCTGCGGAAAATGCCGGTGGCAGAAGCCGCTTCGGCGTAAACAGCCTCAGCCGTCAGGGAACAAGAATCGGAACCGAATTTGCCGCGGCCTGGATGTGCAGTGGGGTGACCGCGAACGGATCACCATCCATTTGCGCGGCGACCGGTTCCGGACTGGAAATAACCGCTTCCTGAAAGGCTTGAACAGTCGCGCCCTTGGCTTTGGAGATCCGGCCCAGCATCAACGCGATGCTGTATCGGATCGAGGACCAGGGGTCGTCGCGCTCCAATATCAGCATATGCAAACCAGGATCTGTCGCTCCGCCTGGGCAGATGACAAACGGGCCGCCATAATGCTGGGCATTGCTGGCAACGGCAAAGCGCCCGTCAACCGGCGCAGCGCCATCCAGGGAGATCGTCAATGGTGTCGCTTTGCGTGTCAGACCGATCCGGATCGCGGTGATCACATAGGCAAATTTCTTCAAGCGCCGCTTCAGGTCCAGCGGGACCGCGTGGACGACTTCGGCGTCAAATCCGGCCGATGCCATCAGAACAAACGGACGATCATTGGCGAGACCATAGTGCAGCGGTTTGGTGCGCTTGTTCAGGATCATCCGGGCAATCTCTTTAGCGCCTTTCGGCAGACCAAGCTCGAGTGCCAGAACGTTCGCGGTTCCAAATGGGATGATTGCCAGGTTGGGGACGCGTTTTTTGTGCTGCAGCCCCGTGAGGGCTTCGTTGACCGATCCGTCACCGCCGGCAATGATCAACGTCTCCGCAGCCAATCCGGGTGCGGCACACACCTCGCCGATCTCACCGGCATGGGTTGTCAAACGCAGATCAACCCGGCAGCCGGCAGCTTCGAGATGGCCTTTGACATCCTGCAATTTTTGGCTGTTGTAGCCGCCCGATGTCGGGTTGGCCATGATAAGCACGAGGCCAGCCGTCTCCGGGGCCTCAACTCCGGATAAAACCGGAGCGGTCTGCAGCGAATCGATCACCCGAAATCCTTGCTCGTTGGCAGCGACGCTGTGTGCTTATACCAAAGACAACTGATTATATTCCATCTGACCGGATTTGGATGGTTTTCGGACAGGCGCATGTCGCCGTGCGATACGGTGTATCGGTCAAGACATGGAACGCAGCCGAAAGCCATCCAGGTCCGGCCTCCGGTGGTCTCTTCTCGTCCTCCGGACGTCGTTGCATCGCTTGCCCGGTCATCCAGACCGCGCAGCGCGACGCGCCTTGCCGGAAAACGAGAAGAGACCATCAGATGGGTTATAATCGGTTGCCTTTGGTATTAAACGTTTTTCTTAAACGGTTCCATACCGCCGCGCGCCAATTCGTCTGCGCGCTCGTTGTCCGGGTGGCCCGCATGGCCTTTGACCCAGTGCCAGGTGACATCATGGCGGTCGCGGGCTGCGTCCAAAGCCTGCCACAAATCCGCATTCTTGACGGGCTTGTTCGCGGCCGTCTTCCAGTTCTTCCGCTTCCAGCCGTACATCCACTCGCTGATACCGCTGCGCACATATGTGCTGTCGGTATAAAGATCGACGGCACAGGGGCGCTTCAGGGCGTTCAGCGCTTCGATCGCCGCTGTCAGTTCCATGCGGTTGTTGGTGGTCTCGGCCTCGCCACCCTTCAGTTCACGCTCATGTTCGCCGAAGCGCATGATGACACCCCAGCCGCCTGGGCCGGGATTTCCAGAACAGGCACCATCCGTGTAAATCGTCACGCGATTTTCCTGGCTCATCCTTCAAGCCCGTATGCGTTGGCGCTGTCTACGGTTTGGTGGAACCGCAGTTTTTTCAGGTATTCCATCGGGTCCTTCGGGGTGACAAGCGCGCCTTCAGGAACACTCAGCCAATCATAAAGACGTGTCAGCAGGAATCGCAGCGCAGCTCCACGGCAAAGCACGGGCAATACGTCAAACTCGGTAGCCGTCAGCGGACGCACGGATGTGTATCCTTTGAGCATGGCTTTGGCCTTGGTGACATTGAATGCCAGATCCTGCTCAAAACACCAGGCGTTGAGGCAGATGGCGATGTCGTAGGCGAGGGCGTCATTGCACGCGAAATAAAAGTCGATAAGGCCGGACAGGCGGTCGTTCAGGAAGAACACATTGTCCGTGAAGAGATCGGCATGGATAACGCCGGCTGGGAGATCCCTCGGCCAGTTCTTCTCAAGGAATTCCAGCTCGGTGGTGATCTCTGCGCCCAGTCCCGGATGAACGGTGTCGCAGCGGTCTTGGCTCTGTTCAAACAGCGGTCGCCAACCGTTCAGGTCCAGTGCGTTCTTGCGGGTCAGTTCATAATCGGCCCCAGCCAAGTGCATGGCGGCCATGGCCTTGCCGAGTTCCTCGCAATGTTCCGGGCGCGGCCGCTTGACCGACATACCTTGAAGAAACGTGACGAGGGCTGCGGGCCGTCCAGCAAGCGTGCCAAGAAGCTCTCCGTCTCGCGAAGCGACCGGAGTGGGGCAGGAGAGGCCCTTTCCGGCCAAGTGTTCCTTGAGCTTCAAAAAGAAAGGCAGGTCGTCAGGGTTCACCCGCTTTTCATAGAGGGTGAGGATGAAATAGGCCGTGTCGGTCTGAACGAGATAGTTGCTGTTCTCAACGCCTTCAGCGATGCCCTTGTAGGACAGAAGCTGCCCGACATCATACTGTGCGATGAAGGCGTTCAGCTCTTCATCGCTGACTTCCGTATAAACGGCCATTCTTGTTATCCGGTGGCTTTTTCTGTTTGGACGGGCATGTCCCGCAGTTCGCGCGGCAGGTTGAAGGCGATGGTCTCTTCGGCCGTCCGCACGATCTCGACACTGACGTCGAAACGCGCGTCAAACGCGCTAATGATCTCTTCAACCAGTGTTTCAGGCGCAGAGGCTCCGGCTGTCAGGCCAAGGCTGGTAACGCCCTCAAAGTCTGCCCAGTTGATCTCATCAGCCCGTTGCAGGAGAACCGCAACCCGGCAGCCTTCCCGCTCGGCGACTTCCCGCAGCCGTTGCGAGTTCGATGAATTGGGCGCGCCTACCACAATCATGGCCTCAACGCCCGGGGCCACATGTTTCACCGCTTCCTGGCGGTTGGTGGTGGCGTAGCAGATGTCTTCCTTGTGCGGGGCGACGATGTCCGGAAACCGGTCCTGAAGGACGGAGACGATCCCTGCGGTATCATCAACGGACAACGTGGTCTGCGTGATGTAGGCGAGGGGACGGTCGCTGCTTTTGCGTTCGAACCGCCGTGCGTCGTCTTCGGTCTCGATCAGGGTGACAGTGCCTTCCGGGAGCTGTCCCATCGTGCCGATCACTTCCGGGTGTCCCGCGTGGCCAATCAGGAGAATGTCGCGCTCGCGCCGGAAATGGATCTCGGCTTCCTTGTGCACCTTGGAAACCAGCGGACAGGTCGCGTCCAGGTAAAACATGTTGCGTTGCTGGGCATCGGCCGGCACAGATTTCGGCACGCCATGTGCGGAAAAAATCACGGGGCGCTCGGCGTGTTCCGCCGGGATCTCATCCAGCTCTTCAACAAAGATCGCGCCTTTGGCTTTCAGTCCGTCTACAACATATTTGTTGTGCACGATCTCATGGCGGACATAAACGGGCTGGCCGTATTTCTGAAGGGTCAGTTCGACAATCTGAATTGCCCGGTCAACACCTGCGCAAAACCCGCGCGGGGCGCACAGTTTGATCTCCAGAGATGGTTTGTTTGTCGCGATCTGTGTCATGGTGCTCATTTAAAAGCCTGCTTTGGCGCAATAAGGGCTTGTGACGCTGTTCTGTCAACCCGGTTGGCATGCTTTCTGATATAGGTGCAGGGCCAACAAATACCCACCGCCATCTCGCCAAGTGGCCGGTCAACTGCTATGAAGCTGCGCCAAATACATAGTTTTCAACAGGTCCACGATGTTCAAGGCGTTCCAAGCACTGTCTCATGTCAACAGCAAGACCACGGTTTCGGTCGCATTATGTGCCGCTTTTCTGACAGGATGCGGCGCAACCGGAGATATCGCGGAGAACGTGATTTCGGGCGGTGCTGAACCGGTTCAGGTCTCCCGCGAGACATTTGCACCGCCAGTGCCGTGCCCGCCGCTGCAGATGAAAACGAATTCCCATCTTATCCGTGAGTTTGTAAGAGGCAAGGATGGCGAGCGCGACGGCCTCATATACCAGGCACTGGTGGAGGATTCGGCGGTCAGCTGTTCCGAAGAAGCAGGTGGCCAGCGCCGTTTGAAGCTCGGGTTTACCGGTGACGTGACACCCGGACCAGCGTGGAGAGGTGGCGATGTTGTACTTCCGCTGCATGTCACGATCCCGGCGTCTTCCGATGCGGATCAAAAACCGCTGGTTTCTGAAGTGATCCAGATCCCGGTTTCCATCGAAGCTGGTGGCCGCGGGCAACAATGGACCTATGTGGATGAGAAATTCGTCATTCCGATGAACCAGGGCAGCAAAATCCAGTTTGGTTTTGACGAAGGGCGCCGGCGCTAAGCCAGGGGTCTGAGGGCCATCCCTATTGGCATCTGGCTTTCGCAATTGAACAGTTTGATTGCCGCATATTGACAAGGTGGTGTCGGCCACTCACAATCGCGGCGAAATCGGGGTCGTTCCCTGATGATCGTGTCTCTGGCACGAAATGCCACTGCGGGAGAGGCCAGGTGAGAAGATCCTGGCGCCGAAGGAGCAACCGCCCCGGAAACTCTCAGGCAAAAGGACCGCAGAGGCTTCAACGCTCTGGAAAGCAGTGATCTGCGCCAACACATGCGCGGACTGCTCACCGAAGGAGTAACCACCGGGCCGGTTTGGTCTGGCTGGGAAATCTCTCAGGTACTCGGACAGAGGGGGTGCAGACGAATCGAAACCGTTCGCGGCGAGGTTCGGGACTGCGCAACCCCTAACGCGAGGACCGTTCATGGCGGAAACCGTTGCAGACGAAGATCTGAAACAAACGCCTCTTCACGACCTTCATATCGAGCTGGGTGGCAAAATGGTGCCGTTTGCCGGCTATTCCATGCCCGTTCAATACAAGCTTGGCATTATGGGCGAGCACCAGCACACACGCGCGAAAGCGGGTTTGTTTGATGTGTCCCACATGGGCCAGGCTGTTCTGATTGGCCCAGATCACGAAACCACCGCCAAAGCACTGGAAGCTCTGACACCGTCCAACTTCGTTGAACTTGGTCATGGCCGTCAGCGCTACACGGTCCTGTTGAACGAAGACGGCGGCATCATCGACGATCTGATGGTCACCCGTCCGCTCGATCCGAACGATGATGGCCGTCTCTTGCTGGTGGTCAATGCTGCACGCAAGGATGTCGACTACGCGCACCTGCGGGCCAAGCTGCCGGAAACGGTCACACTCGAAGTGGTCGATGACCGCGCCTTGATCGCGGTGCAGGGCCCGGAAGCTGTTGCGGCTGTCGCAGCCCATGCGCCGGCTGCTGCCGAACTCGGCTTCATGTCCGCAGCTCCCATGGAATTTGATGGCATTGCGTGCCACATCGCGCGCGCCGGATACACCGGGGAAGACGGTGTCGAGATGTCGGTGCCTGCAGGCGCTGCCGAGGCTATTGCCCGCGCGCTTTTGGCAGATGACCGGGTTGAAGCGATCGGCCTCGGGGCCCGCGACAGCCTGCGTCTGGAAGCCGGCCTTTGCCTTTATGGCCACGACATCGACGAAACCACGTCGCCGGTTGAAGGCAACATCACCTTTTGCATGCAAAAGCGGCGCCGCGAAGAAGGCGGGTTCCCGGCTGCGGACCGCATCCAGAAAGAATTGGCCGAGGGCACAGACCGCATTCGCGTCGGCCTGCGGCTGGACGGCAAAGCCCCGGCACGCGAAGG
Source organism: Roseibium sp. (assembly GCF_965276855.1). GTDB lineage: Bacteria > Pseudomonadota > Alphaproteobacteria > Rhizobiales > Stappiaceae > Roseibium. The sequence continues at coordinate 1,654,305 of NZ_OZ255700.1, read as the reverse complement.
CGCCGAAATCGCTCTGCCCGAGGGGGATGTCATCGGCATTCTGACCTCCGGCGGTTTTGCTCCAACCGTCGGAGCGCCGATTGCCATGGGCTATGTCCCCGCCGAACACGCAAGTGAGGGAACACAGCTGGAGCTGATCGTCCGCAACCGACGTTTGCCGGCCACGGTCTCCGAAATGCCCTTCGTGCCCAATCGCTATTATCGAAAACCAAAAGCCTGATTTTTTCCAGAGAACGGACGCAAAACATGACGACTTATTATTCAAAAGATCACGAGTGGATCTCCGTCGAGGGCGGCACTGCCACCATCGGTATCACGGCCTATGCGCAGGAACAGCTCGGCGATGTGGTCTACGTGGAACTGCCGGAGACCGGCAAGGCCCTGTCCCAAGGTGATGAAGCTGCGGTTGTGGAATCTGTGAAAGCTGCCAGTGAAGTCTACGCGCCGATCGACGGCGAGGTCACTGCAGCCAATGACGTGCTGGCTGATGAGCCCGCCAAGGTCAACGAAGATCCGGAAGGCGCAGCCTGGTTCATCAAGATGAGCGTTGGTAATGAAGGCCAGCTCGCCGACCTGATGGATGAAGCGGCCTACAAGGCCTACATCGAGACCCTTTGATCCATGGCGGGGCATTACTACACGGCGGTGGTCGAATGGGCGTGTGACGGGGATTACGCGGCCAACAAATATTCGCGCGGCCACATCTGGCAGTTTGACGGTGGTCTGAAGATCCCGGCTAGCTCCTCGCCGACCGTTGTGCCTCAGCCTTATTCGATTGAAGCAGCCGTTGACCCGGAAGAGGCGCTCGTTGCAGCGATCTCGTCGTGTCACATGATGTCGTTTCTGGATCTTGCCCGGCGCGCCGGTTACGTCGTTGCCAGCTACCGCGACAGCGCAAAAGGCGAGATGAGCCGGATTGCCCGCGGCAAGATGGCCATCACCAAGGTGGTTCTGAAACCCGAAATCGTGTTGGTCGCCGACAGCGATCCGGATCCCAGCTGGATCACGGATCTGCACGAAAAGGCCCATGACGTCTGCTTCATCGCAAACTCGGTCAAATGTGAGATCGTGGTGGACCCGGAACCGGTCCGCACGGTCGCACCGTAAATCTGGAGCCGCAGACAATGCGCTATTTACCACTTACCGACACTGATCGCGGCGACATGCTCGCGCGCATCGGCGTCAATTCGATTGATGACCTCTTTACCGACATTCCGGAGGATGTTCGGTTCAAAGGTCTTCTGGATCTGCCGAAACGCGCCAGCGAAATGGAAGTCGAGCGCAAGCTTTCGGCCATGGCTGCAAAAAATACCTCGGCTGGATCCGTACCGTTTTTTGTCGGCGCAGGCGCCTACAAGCACCACGTTCCGGCGACTGTCGATCATCTGATCCAGCGCTCGGAGTTCCTAACGTCCTACACACCGTATCAGCCGGAAATCACTCAAGGCACCCTGCAGTACCTGTTCGAGTTCCAGACACAGGTTGCCAAGCTGACCGCCATGGATGTTGCCAACGCCTCCATGTATGACGGTTCCACCGGAACCGGCGAGGCTGTTCTGATGGCCCACCGGGTCACCAAGAAGAACAAGGCGGTCCTTTCCGGCGGTCTGCACCCGCAGTACCGGGAAGTCGTCGAGGGCCTCTCCAACATGGCGGGCGATCAGGTCGTCAGCCTGCCGGCCGACCCGATGGGCACGGAAGACATTCTGTCCCAGATCGACGACGAGACCTCCTGTGTGGTGGTCCAGTCACCGTCCTTCTATGGCCAGCTGATCGACCTGAAGCCGATCGCGGAAAAGGCACACCAGCACAAGGCGCTGTTGATCGCCGTCTTCACCGAAGTGGTGTCGCTCGGGCTCATTGAGCCTCCTGGGACGCAGGGCGCGGACATTGTGGTTGGCGAAGGCCAGTCCATCGGCAACGGCCTGAACTACGGCGGTCCATATGTCGGTCTTTTCGCCACCCGCCAGAAATACGTCCGGCAGATGCCGGGGCGCCTCTGTGGTGAAACTGTTGATGCGGAAGGCAAGCGCGGTTTCGTTCTGACGCTCTCCACCCGCGAGCAACACATCCGCCGCGACAAGGCGACGTCGAACATCTGCACCAACTCCGGTCTGTGCTGCCTCGCCTTCACGATCCACATGTCACTGCTTGGCCAAAAGGGTATGACCCAGTTGGCGCGGATCAACCACGGCAACGCGGTGAAGCTGAAGAAACAGCTTGGTGCCGTACCGGGCGTGGACGTACTGAATTCGGCCTACTTCAACGAATTCACTCTCCGCCTGCCGAAAGCGGCCGAAGGTGTTGTCGAGGCATTGGCGGCCAAGGGCATTCTGGCCGGCCTGCCGGTCTCCCGTCTGGAGCCGGGCAAGGCGGATCTGGAAAATCTGCTGGTGGTGGCCTCCACCGAAGTCAACACGGATGAAGACCGCGCGGCCTTTGCCGATGCGCTGAAGGAGGTGCTGGCATGAGCATGAATACGCAAGGCCGCCCGACGGCGGCAGGAGATGCGGGCGAGAGTTTCCGCCCGAAAACCTTCACCGGGAACCGCGGCCTCGACATGGAAGAGCCGCTGATCTTTGAGGTGGGCTCTCTGGAAAACTGCGGCGTTGATCTCGACGAAGGCGATCTGCCTGAGGTTGAGCTTGGCGGTCACGCCCGCAGGGCCGAGATCGGTCTGCCGGGTCTCGCAGAACCTGAAGCCATGCGCCACTATGTGCGCCTGTCGCGTAACAACTATGCGATCGATGCCGGGCTGTATCCGCTTGGCTCGTGCACCATGAAGCACAACCCGCGCCTCAACGAGAAGATGGCCCGCCTGCCGGGCTTTGCCGATGTGCACCCGCTGCAGCCGGTGTCATCCGTCCCGGGCGCGATTGAGCTGATTGACGAGCTGGCCCACTGGCTGATGGTCTCCACCGGCACGCATGCGGTCGCCATGAGCCCGAAAGCCGGCGCCCATGGTGAGCTTTGCGGCATGATGGCGATCAAGGCGGCGCATACCGCTGCCGGCCGCAGCCCGGAAATTGTTCTGGTTCCTGAAAGTGCTCACGGCACCAACCCGGCAACCGCCGCTCTGCTCGGCTACAAGGTCGTCTCCATTGATGCCAAGGACGACGGCACGGTCGATCTTGAGGCGCTCAAGACCACGATCGCCGAGCACACCGGTAACATCGCAGGCATCATGCTGACCAACCCGAACACTTGCGGGTTGTTCGAGCGGGACATCAAGGAAATCGCTGACCGGATCCACGAGGCCGGCGGTTTCTTCTATTGCGATGGCGCCAACTTCAACGCCATCGTCGGCAAGGCACGTCCGGGGGATCTCGGCGTTGATGCCATGCACATCAACCTGCACAAGACCTTCTCAACGCCGCATGGCGGTGGTGGTCCGGGCTCCGGTCCGGTGGTCCTGTCGGACAAGCTGGCTCCCTTTGCCCCGCTGCCATTCATCCGCAAGACGGATGATGGCCTGGAGCTGGTTGAAACAGAAGCTGCCACGAAAGACGGCGAACAGCCTTTTGGCCGTATGACGGCGTTCCAGGGCCAGATGGGCATGTATGTGCGTGCGCTCAGCTACATGATGAGCCACGGTTCGGACGGCCTGCGCCAGGCCTCTGAAGATGCGGTCCTCAACGCGAACTACGTCCGGGTCGGTCTGCAGGATCTGATGAGCCTGCCGTTTGGCGAGCGGCCCTGCATGCACGAGGTTCTGTTCGACGACAGCTTCCTCAAGGACACTGGCGTGACCACGCTCGATTTCGCCAAGGCGATGATCGACGAGGGCTACCATCCGATGACCATGTACTTCCCGCTTGTGGTGCATGGCGCGATGCTGATCGAGCCGACGGAATCGGAAAGCCGCGCCTCCCTTGACCTGTTCATTGCCACCATGCGCGATCTGGTCATGAGCGCCAAACGCGGAGAGACACAGCGCTTCTCCGGAGCGCCCTATCTCGCCCCGCGCCGCCGCCTGGATGAAACCGGCGCGGCCCGGAAACCGATCCTGAAATGGACCGAGCCGGAACCGGCACAAGTGACGCCGGAAGCTGCGGAGTAAAAAATGGAAAAACGGGGCGGGCGTCAGGTTCGCCCCGATTTCTTTTTGCCAGCTCCTAAACGGCGACGCGGGGCCGGCCGCTGGCTTCGACGACAATCTCCGCCTCGATGAACATCGGCCGGGATTCGATCTCGACCGAGCGCACGTCGCGCTTCGCTGAGACCTGGATGCCGACGGCACCGGCGTCCTTTGCGGCCTTTTCGGCCTCTTCGCGAAGAACGGTTTCCAGCCGGTCCAGAGCGGCCTCGGTTTCCGGAAAGTCTTCCGGTCCGCTCTCCAGATGCACTCTGTAGCGCCCATCGGCGGGTGATGTGACTGTGCCGCTGCGGCGCAGGATTATGCGTCCAACGACGGCGCCGATGGCATTGGCCACCCCGGCATGCTGGGACAAGAGCATCGGGCACCGTAAGCGCCTGCCAACTTCCGGATAGTAAGTCGGAGCCGAAGCGCCGAGGCCGACCACCTCCACGTTCAACCGCGCTTGCAGATCGATGAAACCGGCATGGCCGGAAAGTCCAGCCTGCAACAATTCATGGCGTGCAAGGGTGCGCGGGTTGTCCTGAAACCGGCCGCCTTCCTCTCTAAAGGCCACTTCGAGCAGCGCATCCACGGTCTGCTGCGTCAACTGGTCAATGATCATCTGCGCAATGGCGTCCGCGCTTGAAGCAAGCACCTTGCCATCGCCGCGCCTGCGCCGCGCAAGCTTCTTAAGCGCAAGGCGCGCAGCCTCCGCATCCCAGGCATCGAGCAGTCCGAGGACATGGGCCGCATCGGAAGGGGTCACTCCGGACACTTGCACCATGCCGCGATCGATCAGACGTCCAAGCGTGGCATTTTCCATGCGGTTTCGAACGATGGAAGAAACAGGATGAATGTCATCCCCGATCCGTACCATCAACTCGCTCTCACGGGCGTTCAGGTCCTGTTCGGCCATTACACCGCCGACACACCGGACAAACCTGCCGTCATCTTCGCCCGGGAAGTCCGAACGTTCCTGTTGTTCCAGAACCGGTACCACCTTCTCTGGAGCAAGATGAGCAATCAGGGAGACGGGGAGTACGCGCTTCGGGCCAAGATGCAGGCCGCCGGTCAGGCCCGTGTCGAGAAAATGGACTTGGCTGTCGCCGCCAAGGCCGATCGTGCGCATGGCAACGGCTTCGACCATTGTGCGGAAGGATCCCACCTGCGCGCCATCGGGATCGATCGCCGGGCGTCCTTTGCGGATCAGGGCAATGTCGGTCGTGGTTCCGCCGATATCGGACACCAGCGCCGTATCAACTCCGGTGAGCCAATGCGCCCCAACAACCGAAGCTGCGGGTCCGCTGAGGATCGTTTCGATCGGCCGGGCTCGGGCGTCGGCCGCCGACATCAAGGCACCATCGCCGCGCACCACCATCATCGGCGCATGAATGCCCAACTGGACAAGAGCATCCTGGGCCCGGCCGATCAGGCGGTCGATCATGCCGACCAGGCGGGCATTGAGGAGCGCGGTAAGGGCCCTTTTCGGTCCATTGAGCTTGGCGGACAGCGTGTGCGACATCGTCACGGGACGGCCCGCAATCTCCGCTATTTTCCCGGCGGCGGCGTTCTCGTGCGCGGGATTTCTGGTGGCAAAACGCGCGGCCACGGCAAGCGCGGTGACCCCCGGATCGAGATCTTGCAAAAATGCGCAGAGCGCGGCGTCATCGAGCGGGGCAACTTCGGATCCAGCGTGGTTGTGACCGCCGCGCAGCAACAGCACAGGATCGTCTTTCAGGGCCGTGCTTAGGCCGGCCTGCTGAAGGTCCTTGGCGTCGAACCCAATCGCAATCAGGGCAACCCGCGCGCCTTGGTCCTCGACCAGGGCATTGGTTGCCAGTGTGGTTGAGAGGGATGCGAGCTCGATCTCTGCAGGGTCGATTGTCGCCTGCACCAGCACCGATCGGACGGCCTCTCTGATGCCTTCGGCAAGGTCGTTCCGGGTGGTGAGGGCCTTGGCAGAGGCAATGACCTCTTCTTCGCCGCGCAGGATGACCGCGTCGGTATAGGTTCCGCCTGTATCGACCCCAAGGCTGTATGTCACACCACGTTCCTCTGCCCATATCCAATTCACTGGGGAACGAGCATTCGCCGTCCCTGATGGAGCGTTCCGATGGATACCGTTTCCTCAATTGTGTCAAACAAAAACCGCGCGAACTCACGCGGCACAGTCTGGATGAGGCCGCGGCAGCTTGTGTGCAGTGTTGGAAATCTGAGTGATGAAACAGTTTTGCCGGCCGTAACAGCGGGTACGGGGATTTTTTGATTGCCCGATGAACTCATTGCCCGATATGGGATAGGAACTTTCATGTCTTTCAAATTGCTTTCAGATTTCAAACGGGGAGGGGATTTCCATGAACGGTGCAGAAGCGCTGGTGAAAACGATGTTGGCGTCCGATGTGTCGGTGTGCTTTGCAAATCCGGGCACATCCGAAATGCACTTCGTGGCGGCTCTCGACACCCATCCCGACATGCGCTGTATCCTGTGCCTGTTTGAAGGCGGTGTGACGGGCGGTGCTGATGGCTATGCCCGGATGAGCGGCAACGTTGCCGGGACGCTGCTTCATCTTGGACCGGGTTTTGGCAATGGCTGGGCCAATCTGCACAACGCCCGCAAAGGCCACTCCGGCATTGTCAACATTGTTGGTGATCACGCCGGTTATCACCTTAAGCATGATGCGCCGCTGCAGGCTGATCTCGACGGGGTGGCGGGCTCCGTATCCCATTGGGTGCGCCGGGCGACCGACAGCACCATGGTGGCAAGCGCCGGAGCCGAGGCCATTCGGGTTGCGCGTGGCGGCGAGATCGCGACCGTGATCCTGCAGGCAGATTGTGCGTGGGGCGACAGTCAAACCGGCCCGAGCAAAGCTCAGGCTCCGGCCCAAAAACACCGGCCGGACAAGGATCGCGTTGTGGCAGCGGCCAAAGCCTTGAGCGAGCCCGGCGCGGCCCTCTTGGTAAGCGGCCTCGGACTTTACGGTGAGGGGGCGGAACTGGCCGGCAAGATTGCTGCCAGAACGGGCTGCCGGTTGCTGGCCCCGTTTTTTGCGCCGCGCATTGCTCTCGGCGAGGGCGCGGTTGCCTTTGAGAGCTTGCCCTACAATGCTGATCTCACCGCCGAGTTCCTTGCCGGCCAGGCACGGATTGTCCTGGTCGGTGAAGATCCGCCCGTGAACTTCTTTGCCTATCCCGGCAAGCCGTCAACACCGGAGCCGGCTGGCTGCGCGCTGGACCGGCTGTGTTATGGCGACTGGGATGTCATGTGGACCCTTGAAACGCTGGCGGAGGCTGCGGGTGTGGATGGCAGCGAGACCATCGCGCGGATTGAACGCCACGTTCCGGACATTGAACCGGGTGCGCTGACTGCCGAAGGGATTGGCCGCGGTCTTGCCAACGCCATCCCGGAAGGGGCCATCATGGTCAATGAGGCCGTGACCGCCGGCGCCGGGATTTGGCCCTCTGTGAATGTCGCTGCCGCCCATGACCGGATCAACAACACGGGCGGCTCCATTGGCCAGTGTCTGCCAAATGCGCTGGGCGCGGCGGTTGCGTGCCCAGATCGTCCCGTGTTCGCGGTCTCCGGTGACGGGTCTGCCATGTATCAGGTCCAGAGCCTGTGGACCGCGGCCCGGGAAGAATTGGACATTACGGTCGTGATCGTCGCCAACAGGGGCTATCAGATCCTGCATTTCGAACTGGAAGCCCAAGGGGCACCGAAGCCCGGACGCAACGCCAGTGCGATGTTCGATATCGAGAACCCGTTGCTCGACTGGGTGGCACTGGCCGCCGGCCATGGTGTTCCAGGCGTGCGGGTCGACAGTGAGGAAGGTTTGGCGGACGCGCTGCAAACGGCGTCAAACACCAAAGGGCCGTTCCTGATCGAGGCCGTTATCTGAGGAGCCGCTGACAGGTCCCGGTTCAGTCCATCCGACCTGTCAGCAACTCCCGCAGAATGGGGTGCGGGAACGACCGTGTCACGGTGACCGCGTAAAACGCTTCAAAGATCTGAAGATCAAAAGGGGCACTCTCCAGAAGTCCTGCAGCAATCTCATCGGCCATGACGACCGGCGGGGCAATAGCGATGCCGACATCGGCCCGGGCCAGCAGCCGGACCATGGCCATGTCGTCAACATCCGCAAAGATGCGCGGGGTTATGCCGATGCGTGCCACAAGGCTGTCGAAACCGGTCCGGATCGAACTCTCATTCGGAACAATCAGGGGTTCGTCGCTCAGGAGCTGTTGCAGCGTTTTGCCGGCAATCCGTTCCGGCGTTCCGTGAATGGTGACTTTCTGTTCAGCCAGCCGGTGTGCCGTAAAGTCTCCGGACAAGGAGCTGTCCGGCGGGTCCGTGGTCAGGACGATGTCCAGGGCGAGCGATTCCAGCGCCTCCAGCAGGACTGAGGCGCTGCCGGACCGCAGGGTGAAGTCGACTTCTCCGCTGGACAGCAGCGGCTTTAAAAAGCGGATCTGAAAGTTCCGCGAAAGGGTCGATTGGGCCCCGACCCGCAAGGGCGGGGTAGATTGACTGGACCGCTGCAACGTTGCGATCAGCTCTTCTCCAGTCCCGAAGATCCGGTCGGCATGATCGAGCACAATCCGTCCAACTTCGGTCAAAACAAGCTGGCGCCCGGACCGCTCGAAAAGATCATGGCCGAGCCGGGCTTCCAGTTGGCGGATTTGAGTGGAGAGCGCGGATTGCGACAGGTTCACCCGCTCCGCAGTTCGGGTGAGGTTGCCCTCATGCGCCACTTCGCGGAAGTAGCGCAAGTGGTGGTAATTGAGGTTGTCCATCGGTTTCCAGCTCGCTCAAATCATCAATAGTTCTATTAAATAGAACGATAAATAATAAAACATATATTTTTTATTCTCTTCGAACTGCGTCATAAGCCCCCGGACCACGCTTTTTGACGACAACCGAGGCCGGAATGGACATTTTCTTTGAGATCATCACGACGCTTGCAGCGCAATTTCAAAAGCCGACGCTGGCGTTTTTGATGGGCGGCATGCTGATTGCCGCAATGGGCAGCAAGCTGGAAGTGCCGGAACCGGTCTACAAGTTCGTTGTCCTTTTGCTGTTGTTGAAGGTCGGTCTGGGTGCCGGGATTTCGGTCCGCTCCGCGGATGTCATGTCGCTCGCGGTTCCGGCGATCTGTGCCGCGCTCTTAGGCGTCGTGATTGTTATCTTTGGCGGCAAGATCCTCGCGATGTGGCGGGGTGTTTCCAATGCCGACGCGATGGCAACGGCCGGTCTGTTCGGCGCGGTCTCGGCCTCGACGCTCGCCGCTGGCATGGCGATGCTCGACAGCGAAGGCATCTACTATGAAGGCTTCATCGGCGCCCTTTACCCGTTCATGGATGTCGCGGCGCTGGTCACCGCGATTTTCCTGGCGCGGATGAGTGCCGAGCGGCGGGCAGCCGCTACTGTCCAGTCTGACGGCACTGCGACCATGTCGACTGGTGGCGGCGGCTTCGGGTTTGGCGGTTTTGACGGCCAACTCGCCAAGGGCATCATTGTTGACACTATCAAGAGCCCGGCCATCTCCGCCTTGCTGCTTGGCATCGGCATTGGCCTTCTAGCCCGGCCGGAAGCGGTCTATGAAAGCTTTTACGAGCCGCTATTCCGGGGTCTTCTGTCCATCCTGATGCTTGTCATGGGCATGGAAGCCTGGGCCCGGTTGTCGGAACTGAAGAAGGTTGCACATGCCTATCTGATCTACGGCCTGACAGCGCCTTTGCTGCACGGCCTGCTTGGGTTCGGTATGGGTCTTGTCGCGCACCATTTCACAGGGTTCTCTGCCGGCGGTGTCGTTTTGCTCTCGATCATGGCGGCCTCAAGCTCGGACATTTCCGGTCCGCCGACCATGCGGGCCGCCCTGCCGGAAGCCAATCCGTCAGCTTACATCGGATCCTCGACCGGGCTTGGAACACCGGTGGCGATCCTGAGCATCCCGCTCTTCATCACCCTCGCGGAGCTGGTCATCGGGTTTTAGAGCTGGAACTTTCCGATAGTCGAAATGGGCGGATTTTGGTCCGCCCATTTGCCTTTTATTTGTTTGTCCGTCGCGCCCTTTGTTCGTGTTTTCCGAGAAGACCAGTCATCCAGCTTCCTCTTTTGCGAAGGAACGTTTTGAGATCATCTCCATAGGTGGCACCGACGGCATTTTGGACTGAAGATCGCTCCGCCAACTGCAGCCGCCAAGCTTGCGTCAGCGGAAGGTTATGGAGCACACGAAGGGCAACAAACTCCTCAAAAACATCGAAATACCGGAATACCGGTGCAAAGGCGGCATCGACGAGCGTCAGCCGGGGCCCAGCAAAGAACGGGCCGTCTGGATCAATCACCGTTTCCAGGTGCTGAAACCGGGTGTGCAGTGCTGTACTCGCTGCGTCAAAGGAGACCTCATCTGGTGCATTGTACAGAGCTCCGATGCCGTTCAGTGTTTGGGACGCAAACTCGATGTAGGCCCGGTGACGGGCTTTTTCGATTGGATCCTGTGGATGAAGGCGGCCGGGATAGGTTTCGTCCAGAAACTCAACAATCGGCGCTGATTCAAAGAGATACGAGCCATCTTCTGTTTTGAGGAGTGGCACCTTACCGAGAGGCGAAGCCTGGCTGAACCACTCCGGTTTGTCGTTGAGATCGATATAGACCCGGTCAAAGGTCGCCCCTTTTTCCAAAAGAACAATGGCCGCACGCTGGACGTAAGGGCAGAGCGTATGGCTGACGAGTGTCGGTTGAGTGGACATGTGAAACTCCATTTAAATGCATATGCATGTATAAATAAATGCAGTTGCATTAAAATCAAGCTTGATGCAAGTGCATGGAAAAAATAAGATCGAGGCATGGCGCACTCCGGATCTGAACAAAACGATATTTTTATGGACGCTTGGGCCCGCTTGCATCGGGCGGGCGGTTCCGTTCTGAGCCGTGTGGAGGCGAAACTGAAAACGGCAGGATATCCGCCGCTGAGCTGGTACGATGTTCTCCTGGAACTGCGCCGGGAACCCGGACATGCACTCCGTCCGGGCCAGATCGAGAAACGCATTCTGCTGGCCCAATACAACGTATCGCGCCTCATCGACCGGATTGTTGCCGAGGGGTACGCGAGAAAGCGGAAAGCTGCCGAAGATGGCCGCGGAGTTTTTGTGCAGCTCACAGGCAAGGGGGCAGCCTTGCTCGATGAAATGTGGCCAGTCTACCAGCGTGCGGTCCATGAGGTTTTTGCGGATCACTTGACCGATCAGGATGCGAAGGACCTCTGGCGTATCCTCGCCAAGGTCGTCCCCGAGGAAGGCTGATCTGTTGTCGAGCTGAACCGGTCTTTTGGCCTTGAAGCCGCAAAAACTCTAACGCAGAGAATTGTATTGACAATAAATATGTCAATATGACAAACATATTGTCATGATAAAAGCGCGGCAGCAGAACTCTGATGAACTTTATGAGGTGATCCGGTTGATCCGGCCGGTGCACCGGCGATTGGCCCGGGCCGTTGAGTCACAGCTGGACGGCACCGGCGTGTCGGTCGGGATGCGGGCGGTCATGGAGGTACTGGAAGAGGCCGGGGCGTTGTCTGTTCCGGATATCGGCCGGACTTTGTTTCTGGCCCGCCAGCAAATCCAGCTGATGGTCAACGAGCTGGAGCAGCTCGGGCTGTTGGAGCGGCGCCCCAACCCTGCGCACAAGCGTTCGCCGTTGTTTGCTCTGACAGGGCGCGGCCTGGATGTTTTCGGCGAGATCCGCTCAAAGGAAAACGATGAGATTGATGCCGTCAGTGCGCATTTTTCCAAAGAAGAGGTTCAGGTAGCCCAACGGGTTCTGTGCGCCATGCTCGATCACTTTGCAGAATTTGAGGACGACCCTAACCGCCCGCGCGGTCTGGAATGAGTTTGTTTAGGAGTTCGATATGTCTTTTTTGACTTCAGCCGTGAGTGGTCTGGGTGCCTTGGTGCTATGGGCCACCGGCTATTTTTTCTGGGTTGTCTGGATATCCAGCAAGGCGACGATGGGAAAACCGATCGACCGAGCGATGCGCCTGAACATCGCCCTGCTGGTGATCGATGTTCAGGAAGACTTCACACGGAACAGCCCAAAACCATATTCCGAAGACGTGCGGTCCCACGGAATTGCCCGTATAAACCGTGAAATCGAGGCAGCGCATGCTGCCGGTCAAGAGGTCATCCTGATCAAACAGGTGTTTCGCCACTGGCCGGCCATTCTGGCCATGAAACTACTGATGCGTGGCATTGGCACGCCGGGACGCAAGGGGCTGGCGTTCGACGAGGATCTGAAGGCTGGCAATGCGCCCGTTTTCGAAAAGCCGATCGGGGATGCGTTCTCTAATCCGGAGCTGGACGCCTATCTCGCGGAGAAAAATGTCGGTCACCTCCGCCTGACCGGCCTCGATGCCTGCCAGTGTGTCCAGTTTACTGCCAAAGGGGCGCTCAACCGCGGCTATTCCGTTGAGATCATTGAACAGGCAACCATGACCGTCACGCCGGAAAAGTGGGGGACTTTCAAGGAGGAACTCGAAGCACTTGGCGCGCAGGTTATCAGAGACGCCGAACAAGCCGCTTGACATTGCCTCACAGCTCGCGCATCTAAACTGGCATGATCAACTTGAGCGCATCCTTCGTGTATTTTTATTACGTCACCGACATACCGGCGGCTGCGTAGGATCTTGCTCTGACAAATCAAACCTAAAAAGCCGCCGCGTCAGGCGGCTTTTTGGTTTTCAAGATACCGGCCCCTGGCGGGAACTTCCCAAAAGACCCAGGAAGCCGAAAATGACCAAACACATGATCGAAGCCGGAAAACCGGCGACAAAGCTCAAATCGGAAGCCCTTGCCGTGCTTCTGGAGCGCGGGCTCGTGCATCAGTCCACCGATCTGGAAGCCCTCGACCAGCGCCTCAACGACGGTCCGATCACCGCTTACGCCGGATTTGATGCAACGGCGGCAAGCCTTCATGTCGGTCACTTGATGCCCTTGATGACCTTGCGCTGGCTGCAAAGACTGGGGCACCGGCCGATCGTGGTTCTGGGCGGGGGCACCAGCCAGGTCGGTGATCCGAGTTTCCGCAATGACGCCCGCCCACTCCTGGAGGAGCGCCAGATCGCGGCCAACATGGCGACCATCCGCCGCTCGGTGGAACGTCTCGTGGATATGGATGGGCCGGAAGGGGCGCTGCTGGTCGACAACGCAGAGTGGCTGAACGAGTTCCGCTTCCTGGAGTTCTTGCGCGATTATGGCTCTCAGTTCACCGTCAACCGGATGATGACCTTCGACAGCGTCAAGTCGCGGCTCGATGCCCAGATGCCGCTGACGATCCTGGAGTTCTGCTACATGATGCTTCAGGCCGTGGACTTCCTGGAACTCGCCAAACGCCACGACTGCGTTCTCCAGGTCGGCGGCTCCGATCAGTGGGGCAACATCGTCAACGGTGTCGAGCTTGGCCGGAGAGACGGACGCAAGCTGCACGGTCTGACCGTCCCGCTTCTGACAACGGCCAATGGGTCCAAGATGGGCAAAACCGCGTCGGGCGCTGTCTGGCTGCATCCGGAGCATCTGTCGCCGTTCGGCTTCTGGCAATTCTGGCGCAACACGGCGGACGCCGATGTCGGAAGGTTCCTGCGTCTCTTCACCGAACTGCCGATGCGCGAAGTGGAGCGTTTGTCGGAGTTGCAAGGTGCGGAGTTGAACGAGGCCAAGAAGATCCTTGCAACGCAAGTCACCGCCATCGTGCATGGTCCGGAAGAAGCGCGTGTGGCGTTGGAGCAGGGCGATGCCCTGTTCTCAGGCGATGCCGAGTTGACCGAACCAACCCACACAATGGCCCTTTCCGTCTTGGCTGAAGGGGTCGGTCTTCTGGAGCTTGTGGTGGCAAGCGGCTTTGCCGCCTCCAATGGCGAAGCCCGGCGGTTGGTTGAGGGCGGTGGCGTGCGCCTCAACAACAGGGTGGTCGATGATGCGCGCCGCCGGATTTCCTCCGGCGATCTTGGTGCCAATGACCGCCTGTCCCTTTCTGTCGGCAAACGCCGCAAGGCGTTGATCGGCTTCGAGTGATCTTTCGCAACGGTGCCCCGAATAGACCGGGGCACCGTCTGACCTTCTGATCAGGATCCGGCTTTCTTGCGTGCCCTGAATTCGGCCACCGGCAAACCGGCGATGCCCCAGTTTTCGAGAGGAACCTCTTCGATGACGACAAAGGTGGTGGCAGGCTCCTTGTTCAGAACATCAACAAGCAGATCCGTCGTCCCTTTGATCAGTTCGGCTTTTTGGTGCTCGCTGACACCTTCATCTGTCACCTGGATATGGACATAAGGCATCTTCAAACACTCCCTGATTGGCGTGGAATGATCTGGAAGATTTTCGCCATGATCTGCCAGCGCCCACCGTCACGCACGAAGGTCAGGAAATCGACGAAGTCATTGTTCCCGATTGAACAGCGGACACGGGCAAAGGCTGTGTTGGCTCCAGCCAGCTGGATCTCGTCAATGGCATCCGTGCGAACTTCTCCGCGCGAGGCCGGGGATTGGCGTGCGGCGACCACCGGAACATACTCTTCCATGGTCCGGTAAAGCAGCGGCGTTTCATCGGCGGTGGCATAGATCGCCTTGGAGTGAAACACCTTCTGCAAGAGGTCCGTATCGCAGCGGTAAAGCGCTTCGAAATAGTCAGCGATCACAGCTTCTAGTTCGAGAAATACAGAACTCATGCAGCCAGTCCTTCTTCCTGCAGGGTGCGCCGGGTGGCGGGCCGGGCCTTGATCTGGTTCACGTAGTCAGTGATGCGCGGCCACTCGGTGAGGGAGACCCCGATAAAATTCGTCCAGTTCAAGATGACGAAGGCATAGGCATCTGCAACGGAGAAGGTCTCGCCCAGCAGATACCCCTTGCTGTCCGGCAGCATGGCTTCGAACTGGGAGATCTTTTTCTTCAAGACGGCAAGATGACCAGCGCGTTCATGTGCCGAGAAGGTTTTGCCTGAGAAGTACGGGCTGAAGGCCTTGTGCAATTCGGATGTTAAAAAGCTGACTGCTTCCAGCATCCGGTATTTCTGAAGTGCCGAGGTTCCACCCTGGGGCCCAAGCTGGGGGAACTGTTCGGACAGCCATGTGAGAATGGCAACGTTCTCGGTCAGCACTGCACCGTCGTCAAGCTTCAAGGCCGGAACATAACCCCGTGGATTGATCTTGGAATAGGCGATGCCGCTTTCCGTTGTGCCGGCATCCGTATCCACCTTTTCAAGCGTGTAGGGAACGTCGGCCTCGTTGAGGAGAATATGCGCTGCCATGGAGCAGGCGCCTGATTTGTAAAAGAGTTTCATCGGGTGGCTCCTTCTGGTTCCGATGACCGGAAGATGCTCACGGAAGTTTCCATTGACAATATGGTAACTGATGGTAACTGATATTATGAAGTTACCGCGGAGAAACCTGTTTGCACGCGGTTCGCTGGTTGGAGATCTCGCTATGGCACTGAAAATGCGAAAGAATAAAAGTCCACAACCACCCGCGCCATGCCTGTTGACGGAGTGCATGCAGGTGATTGCCGGGGCGTGGGCGCCAAACGTCATTTGGTGTTTGAGAGCGGGACCGAGGCGGTTCAGCGAGCTTCGGGCTGACATACCGCCGGTATCGGCGAAGGTCCTGTCGGCACGGCTTAAGGAGTTGGAGGAGCGGGATGTGATCGTCCGCCATGTCCGCCCGACATCGCCGCCGTCCGTTGAATACGAGTTGACCGAAATTGGCCAGGAGCTGATCCCGGCCCTGGAAGGCATCGTCCGTGTCGGGCACAAACTGAAGGTCCGCAGCGGATACTATCCGTCAGACGCGGAGGCGGACGCAAACCTGGTGCGTGCGCTGGAGCCTGCTTGAGCCATCAATGGTCGTCACCCAGTTTTTGAAAAACTTATCCACGCTCTGCGAACCAGCCGTATACTTCCTCCCGTTCCTGTCCCAGGGGGCCGAGGCCGGACCGTCCGTTCGAGGTGGCAGGAACCGGAGGTTGGGCGCTTTTTTGAGGTAACGGATCAAAGAACGCGCCGTCAGCAGTCAGCCGGTTATTTTGCATGTGTCCGGGTTCCAGACGGATGCCGCTTAGGCTGGAAGAGTTTCTCTTTTCAGGTGGCGCCAATCTATGGCAAAGCACCTGTGTTTTGGGAAACGGCAAGACAGCTGACCGGGAACAGCCTTCGGGCAGGCGTGCCGCCTTGCCAATCTAACCCACTCTTTATTCTTCGCCCCGGCAAGTCCGGTGCGCCTGCCATCCCGTTCGTTTCGAACGGAGCAATAATACCTGAAACGCCGGAGGCAGACCTCGCGGCGGAATTTGCGCTGGCCGTTCCTGCCACAGCTCATGCTGTCCCGGCCAAACTGCCGGGCCCGTTCAAAGGGCAACCGGCGCCGCCATGTGCAGCCGACCGGTCTACTGGTCCGCCTTGTAGTCGTAGAACCACTTCTTGTTCAGCGCCTCCAGAGTGCCGTCAGCACGCATGCTGGCAATCGCGGCATTGACCGGCGCAATCAGGTCGGAGCCTTTTGGAAAGATAAAGCCGAAGTCCTCCGATCCCATGGGCTCACCAATCAGCTTGAACGTGTCCGGATTGGCCGCAACATATCCTTGTCCACCGGTACTGTCGGTGAGGACCAGATCCACATCGCCCGCCCGCAAGGCCTGAACGGCCGCTCCAAACGTTTCGAACAACTTGATGCGCGGGTTGGCTTCATCACCGTCCAGAACCTCATACACCGTGACATAGAATGGAGTTGTGCCCGGTTGAGCACCGGCCAGGAAATCAGCATCGGCTGCAAACTCCTCCGGCCTGGAAAACCGGTCTTCATCTGCCCGCACCAGCATAAACATCTCTGAACGAATGTAAGGATCTGAGAACGCAACCTTTTCCGCCCGGTCCGCGCGAATGGTGATGCCGTTCATGGCCATGTCATACTCACCGGCAGAAATGGCCGGGATCATGGCATCCCAACTGAGGTTTTCATAAGTGACGAGCGCATTGATCCGCTGCGCGATTTCGGAAACTGCATCGTACTCCCAGCCGACAGGTTGACCTGTGGCCGGATCGACAAATTGCATGGGCGGATAGGTGTTTTCCGAAGCAATGACAATCTCGCGTCCATTCAGGTCAGGAAGCTCGGAGGCAAAGGCACTGACGGGCAGGATCAGTGCAAGAACGCACCGGATGAAAAACGGCAGACTACGAAGCATCTTTAAACCCCAAGTGGTGGATGACCGGGACCTTACCGACTTGCATGAGCATGGGAAAGATCCTCTCTTCGTGTTTTGGAAGGGTGGTGAAAATTATTGCCTAGAGTGAAAAAATTTTCAATTTCCGTTACTGCACCTATTGACCGCGCTGGCTTCTGGCGAGACTGTTCAAGGATAACAAAAATAAGGATGATCAAATGACCAACTCGATCCACAGAGCCTTTCAACAACCGGCCCGGCCGACCCGTATGGCGCCATCGCACCCTTTGCAGGTTTTCAGCGATCCCAAGGAAGCTGTCGCGCGGTTGATTGAAATTTTTGAGGCGAACACGGCCTTCTTGAGGAAGCATTTTCAGGCGCTTCTCGACGGGGAAGAGCCGGAACATCGGGTGCGGGCCTTTTATCCGCAGGTTCAGATCGTCACCGACAGCCATATTCGCCACGACAGCCGCTTGTCCTACGGTTTTGTCTCCGGGCCGGGGCGCCATGTTGCGACCATCACCCGGCCGGACCTGTTCCGCCATTATCTGGAGACACAGCTGTCGCTTCTCATGAAGAACCACGAGGTGCCGGTTCTGGTTGGCGATAGCGATATGCCGATCCCGTTGCATTTCGCTTTTTATGACGGAACGCATGTGGAAGGTGGCGCCGCGGCGGCGAGCCTCGACCGGCCGCTGGCAGACGTCTTTGATCTACCGGACCTGACCGTGATGGATGATTCCATCGCCAACGGAACCTATGAACCGGCCGATGGCGAAATGCCGTTGGCCTCTTTCACGGCACCCAGGGTCGATTATTCCCTCCACCGTTTGCAGCATTATACCGCAACCGCCGCAGAGCATTTTCAGAACTACGTGCTCTTCACGAACTATCAGTTCTACATCGATGAATTTTGCCGGATGTCTCAGGACTATCTGGCGGATCCGGACAGCGGCTACGAGGCCTTCGTTGGGCCGGGCAATCTGCTGACAAAGGCCGGCGACACGGCCCCTTGCAGCGGTACAGAACCGGCAAAGCTTCCGCAAATGCCGGCCTATCACCTGAAACGAGCCGACGGCAGCGGCATTACAATGGTCAATATCGGTGTTGGGCCCTCCAATGCAAAGACAATCACCGACCATGTGGCGGTCCTGCGTCCGCATGTCTGGCTCATGCTCGGGCACTGCGCGGGCCTGCGCAACAGCCAGACCCTTGGAGACTATGTTCTGGCACATGGTTATGTGCGCGATGACAATGTTCTCAATCAGGATCTTCCGATTTGGGTGCCGATCCCGCCGCTTGCAGAAGTGCAGGTCGCCCTTGAAGACGCGGTTGCCGAGATCACCGGATATGACGGGTATGAGCTGAAGCGGGTGATGCGCACCGGCACGGTCGTGTCGCTCGACAACCGGAACTGGGAGCTTTGGGATCAGCCGGAACTGGTCAAGCGCTTCTCGCAGTCGCGGGCGATCGCACTCGATATGGAATCGGCGACCATCGCAGCCAACGGCTTCCGCTTCCGGGTGCCCTATGGAACGCTTTTATGTATTTCCGACAAACCGCTTCATGGCGAGTTGAAGTTGCCGGGCATGGCGACCGACTTCTACAAGCGCCAGGTCGCTCAGCATCTGGAAATCGGCATTCGGTCTCTGGAGAAGATGCGTCAGATGCCCGCCGACCGCCTGCATTCGCGGAAACTCAGAAGCTTTGCGGAAACCGCGTTTCAGTAGGTTGTCCGCTGAACCGGTGTTTACGAAAGCCGGAAGCTAAACGGACCCATTCCTCTCAGCAGTCATCCTCGGCCTCGTGCCGAGGATCCATTTTTCTTCAATTAGTCTTGGATGTTCGGAACAAGTCCGAACATGACGCCAGAGGAGAATTTGACTTTTTGAGCAACCGAAGGCCCCGGTTTCAGACCAGGGCCTTAGCTGATGACTGTGCTTTCACCGTTTCTCTACCACTGTGCCGCACCGGCCTGGAGCCGGTGCCTTCTGTCAACCATGCCATAATTCTAATAGGCACTTCGTTTAGATCCCGGATCTTCACTGCGCTGCGTCCGGGAACGCCCCCGTGGGGAGTTTGGTCATCAGTCAAAAACGCCGGTATCCTGACGACCGGGGCCTGCGCACTTAATTACGCATGTAGCGCTTCAACGCCGGTCCGGACTGGACCATGGTGGTTGCTTCTTCTTCCTCAACGGACTGGGGAAGGGGCGATGCCTGGACACAGGTGTTGCAGCCGCAGGCTGAGTATCCTGGCCAGGCAGGGGGAGACTGATTGGTCCAGGAGCCGATCCAGCCGCCTGCCGATTGGCACAGCGGGGTGCAGATGGACGGCGCCTGCGAGTTGTCGCCCGGAAAATCGGTGCTCTCCAAATCGCAATGGCCGCTGAAGTCGCCAAGGACGGCCGTTTGAACGGATCCGCCGAAACTGTGAAACGCAGTCCGGTCGGTCGTCGGCATACTGACGAGTTCCGTTGTCTTGGCATTCAGGATGTCGGACATTTGCTGGTACAGCGGATCAACCGAGCTCAAGGCATTAAGCACACTGGTCCGCGCGGGGAAGAGATAGGACAGCTGCCCATTGGGAGGCGCGATGGCGTTCTGCATTGTCGCTTGCTCGGTCATGATGTTTGCAAGCACGAACGGCAGCGTTCCGTTGTTGGCGAGGAACGGTGAGTTGCTGTTCACACCGGCAACATCTGCGTAAAACATGTTCGGGGAATTGGTGTTGTCGGTCCAGGGAAATGCACGGAGTTTCAGGTTCTGCCGGGTGGCATTCGACATCTGTGACATGCTTTCAGAAAAACCGATGGACGTCCGCCCATAGCCTTCACTGAAATATCCGGCCCGGACATACTGGTCCTCCACGCCCTGCAGCGGTGGCACGGCTCCGGTCAAGGCATTGTAATAGCTCGCAGTCTCCGCAACGCCAGCAAGAGATTGGACAATCGAGGGATCCAGCTGGGTCATGGATGGCCAGTTGCCGGTGTCGAGATACCCCTTGACCATGTAATTGACGCCGATGGTCGTCTTGCCGGACATGTTCATCATGGCGCCCGACATGCCGAAAGGCACGGGGCTGATATAGATCCCGGCCGAATTGACGGTCTCAAAGTCCGACAGGGTGGTCACACCCGCCATGCCTGAATCGCCGTTCCGGTAGAACATGATGTTCGTACAGCCCAGCATGGGCAGGGCATACATGTCGTTGTTGGGAAGCTTCAAGGCTGTGTCGGCGTAAGGCACGAAGTCTGTCGGGTTGCTAATTTGCGCCGCTGGGATCTGGGTTGTTTGCGTCTTCCAGTACTCCAGATACATCGCGTCATAGACAAAAACGTCGATCGGCGTCTGTTTGCCGCTGCCATTGGTATAAACCGGATTGGAATCGTACCCGCCGTCCCAGACATTTTCATCTGCGATCAGATAGAGTTTCTCCGTCTGCCCCGCCGACTGCCATGCCGAACAGATGGCGGACGTAAACGCGCTCATATCGGGGACATATGGATAGACCGCCGCGGAGATACAGGTTTCACCATCTGTGCAGATCGCATTGCAGTTCTGCGCCGAAGCTGCGGTCGAAAACAATGCGCCGATGACCAGTGCACTTTTCAAGATGACGATGTTTCGGAATTGCTGATGCATGACTTCACCTCCAGGCAGTCTCGGTGGAGGGAGTGTCTCACGATGCCGTTGCGTTATGCAACTTATAATTTAATAAGAAGAAATTACCCGTTAAAACCGTGTAGAGCCAACAAAAAACGCGGCCCCGAACAGAGCCGCGTTCCGAAATTGTGGCTGACGATTGCTTTATTCAGCTTCGTCCGCAGAGGCTGCGTTCAGCATGCCGTAGCGCTCGACGCCGATTTTCTCCAGAAGCTCAAGCTGGGTCTCCAGGAAGTCGATGTGACCTTCCTCGTCCTTCAGGAGCTCTTCAAAAATTGCCATGGAGACGTAATCGCCTTCTTCCCGGCAGACTTCGCGGGATTTGGAGTAGGCTGTTCTGGCGTCGTATTCACCGGCAAGATCTGCTTCCAGAACTTCCTTGATGTCCTGGCCGATGCGCAGAGGAGCGACCTTTTGCATGTTCGGCAGGCCTTCCAGGAAGATGATCCGGTCAACCAGCTTGTCGGCATGTTCCATCTCCTCGATGGATTCCTCGCGTTCCTTTTTCGCCAGTTTCGCGTAACCCCAATCGGCCAGCATGCGGTAGTGCAGCCAGTACTGGTTGATCGCGCCAAGCTCCAGGAACAGAGCCTCGTTCAAACAGGCAATAACCTTTTCATTCCCTTTCATGGCCGTCACTCCTTGTAGCCGAAATTTTCCGTACTTTAGAATTGTTCTACACTGGGTGTCCAGTGTCTAAATCATGTTTTTTTTCAGAAATTTGCGAGGTTTTGAATGTAGGGGAAGTATCAGATGGAGTGTTCGAAATCAGTTCATTACGAGGCGCTGGAACATGCTGCCGCAAAAAACAAAAGGCGCAGCCGATGAAAGCTGCGCCTATTGACTTACCAGAGGAGGGGTAAGACGCCGGTGGTATTAGGAGGCCGGCAGGATCACGCTGTCGATGACGTGGATGACGCCGTTGCTGGTTTCGATGTCGGCGGTGACAACGTTTGCTTCGTCGACTTTCACGCCGTCTGTTGCGTCAACGGCAATTGTGTCGCCCTGAACAGAGGCAACATCAGCTTTCTTGCCGGCAATGTCGGTAGACATCACTTTACCCGGGACCACGTGGTAGGTCAGAACAGCGACGAGCTTGTCCTTGTTTTCCGGCTTCAGCAGGTCTTCTACAGTGCCGGCCGGCAGTTTAGCGAAGGCTTCGTCGGTCGGTGCGAAAACAGTGAAGGGACCATCGCCTTTCAAGGTGTCGACAAGGTCAGCGGCCTGAACAGCGGCAACCAGAGTGTTGAAGGTGCCTGCGCCGACGGCAGTGTCGACAATGTCTTTCTCGGCAGCTTTCGCAGCGGAAAGCGGCAGAACGAGAAGTAGAGCAACTGCGAGTTTCTGGATCAGTTTCATGTAGATGACTCCCTTGCTTGAGTTCAAGCCAAAGATCAGCGTTCCCGGAAATGATGTTCCGAGGGTTTAAACTTGGATGCAGTCTTTGCTTGCAACGTGAACACTTACGGGAGGGGTGGGTAAACGGATGAGGAAAAAGTCTTTCCTGACTTTTCCAAGAAAAGACGTGATCTGATCGCTGCATTGGAGCGTCACGTGCGCCCGGGACGCGTGACAGGTTCAGTCCAGCGCCGCTGACAAAACCTTGCGCATGACTGTCGGCAAAGCTTCCTCGGAAAGCGTGTCCGGAGCTGACCACCAGCCGGTGTCTGTGCCAAGCGGATCGTTACCGGACATCTCTGCCCTGAAAACGGTCAGCTTCAAATGAAAATGGGTGAATGTGTGTTTCACCTCACCAACGCGCTTCTGCCAATCTGCGTTAAAGGGCGCATGGGAGAGACTGCTGTCCATGTCAAAATCTTCGGACCAGACAGAACCAGGCACTTCGGTCATTCCGCCAAGCAGCCCTTCCGGCGGACGGCGGCGCAGGAACACGGCACCGCTCGCCGCGTCGACTGCGACGAAGGCCGCGCCGTGCCGGGTCGGCTTTTTCGTCTTGGGGGCTTTCCGCGGCAGGGTTTCCGCAAGCCCCGCGCGGTGGCCTTGGCACCCTTCCCGCCAGGGACAGAGGGCACAGGCGGGTTTCTTCGGTGTTCAGATGGTCGCGCCAAGATCCATGACAGCTTGCGCAAAGTCTCCGGGGCGGGCGTCCGGGGTCAGGTCTGCCATCACGGCTTTGATCTCCGGCTTGGCCGCGGGCAAAGGCGTTTCAATCAGGTTCAGGCGCGACAGGACACGTTCGACGTTGCCATCAACAACGGCTGCATGGCGGTCGAAGGCAATCGTCGCAATGGCCGCGGCCGTATAAGGGCCGATGCCTGGCAGCTTTAGAAGCGCCTCTTCTGTGTCCGGAAATCGGCCGTCATAGTCGCTGGC
This sequence comes from Roseibium sp., assembly GCF_965276855.1. GTDB lineage: Bacteria > Pseudomonadota > Alphaproteobacteria > Rhizobiales > Stappiaceae > Roseibium. Next base: position 1,631,029 of record NZ_OZ255700.1, on the reverse strand, counting down.
AACGAGGTCGGCGCATTTTTTCAAGTTGCGCGCCCTGGAATAATAGCCCAGCCCCGCCCAGGCTTTCATGACGTCTTCTTCGTCCGCTGAGGCCAGATCCTTGACCGTCGGCCAGGTGCTGGTGAAGGTTTCGAAATAACTCTTCACGGCAGCAACTGTGGTTTGCTGCAGCATGACTTCCGACAGCCAGATACGGTAGGGATCCGGCACTTCGCCAAGACGCCGGTTTTCCGGGCTTACGCGCCAGTGCAGGGTGCGCGCATGGCGGTCGTACCATTCCAGTAGACTTGATGATAGAAGACTTGGTGATGGGTGGGTTTCAGCCATGGTTTGCTGCACGCCGGTATGCGCCAAGATGCTGCGGATCAACGGTGATTTGCGTCTGGATAGCTTGGGGACAATTGCGGTGATAAGCCGGCGCCAAAACGTGTGTTAAAGTAATCGTCTTCATTTTGTCTTATTCTACTGGAACACAACAGACTTCGAAAAGCGCATCTGCGCGCCGCGTAAAAGGTCCGGGCAGGCGTCAGGAGGTAGGCCATAACCGCGTCGAAGGCAAATCGAAAGGGTGCAAAACTGCTGGCCGATTTGGTCGGCAAGGCGATGACCCCTGCCTGCAAGAAACGCGGCTTCGCCTCCATCGATATCATCGCGTCCTGGGCCGATATTGTCGGCGAGCGCTATGGCACCCGCGTCCAGCCGGACCGGCTGATCTGGCCGCGGCAGCCGGAGTTGAGTGACCCGGAGCGTCCGCTCCAACCTGCAACCCTCGTGGTTCATACAGATGGTCCAACCGCGCTGATGCTGTCTCACGACAGTCCGCAGGTGATTGAGCGGATCAACACATTTTATGGCTGGGCCGCCATTGGCCGCATCAAGATCCAGCAAAAGCCGGTTGCCGTGAAACGCGCCAGCACGCGCAAGGCGCTGAGGCCATTGACCCGGTCGGAAGAGCAGCAGCTCGATGCGAAACTCGAGACGGTAGAAAACGATCGCTTACGCGAAGCGTTGAAGAAGCTGGGCGCGCAAGTCATCGCCCGGAACGCCGGAACGGCCGCCTGATCGCTTCTAGCCTTCACGCGGCAATAACAACACTGTGACCTTACCTGCCAATATGTCCACGCTGCCGCCACATTTGCCAAGCTGTGTTGACCTTGAGGGCCTGAAAGGGCACATGGAATAACAATGGCGCCGGAAGGTGCAGGACATCAATTTGTGACAGGACGATCTTCGTGACACAGACCCGCAGACAGTTTCTCAAAACCACCGCTTTGACCACGGCCGCACTTGGGCTCGCCTCTGTAGCGCCCGCATGGGCCCAGTCAGTCGACGAAGACGAACTTCTGAAACCGGGCCCGCTGGGCGACAAAATCTTGGGTGATGAGAACGCACCGGTCACGATTGTCGAATATGCGTCCATGACCTGTGGACACTGCGCCAATTTCCACAAACGCACCTGGCCGGATTTGAAGAAAGATTACATCGAAACCGGTAAGGTTCGCTTCATTATGCGGGAGTTTCCGCTCGATCCGGTCGCCTCGGCTGCCTTCATGCTGGCGCGCTGTGCGCCGCAGGAAAAATATTTCGACATTGTGGACATCATGTTCGAAGAGCAGCGCGCCTGGGCGTTCACCGACAACCCGTACCAATCCCTGCTCGACTTTTCCAAACAGATCGGCTTTACACAGGAGTCCTTTGAGGAATGCTTGACAAACCAGGGTTTACTTGACGCAGTAAACGCTGTGCGTGAGCGCGGGGCGAACGAGTTTGGGGTGAACTCGACGCCGACATTCTTCATCAACGGCGAAAAGCACTCGGGGGCGCTTTCGATTGAAGAGATGGGCAAGATCATCGAGGAAAACCTCTGATCCTGCAGCAGAGCTGCGGGCCATGCGCCTGCACCTGCAATCTGATATGATTTCGTCGGCGTCTGGACCGGAGAGGTGCGGGCGCCGATGAGGTTTTCAAAGCTCCGCATTGCCGGGTTCAAATCTTTCGTCGAGCCGATGGAGTTCATCATCGGCAACGGCCTGACCGGTGTTGTCGGTCCCAATGGCTGCGGCAAGTCAAATCTCGTGGAAGCCCTGCGATGGGTGATGGGCGAGAATTCCTATAAGAATATGCGCGCGTCCGGCATGGATGACGTGATCTTTTCCGGAAGTCTCAATCGTCCGGCCCGCAACACCGCGGAAGTGACGTTGTTTCTGGAAAACAACGATCGCACGGCTCCGACCGCCTTTAATGATGCCGACCTTCTGGAAGTCAGCCGCCGCATTGAGCGGGAACAGGGCTCCAACTACAAAATCAATGCCAAAGATGTCCGTGCCCGCGACGTCCAGCTCCTGTTTGCGGACGCCTCCACGGGTGCGCGCTCACCCGCGATGGTCCGGCAGGGGCAGATTGGCGAGCTGATTGCCGCAAAACCGACATCGCGCCGCAAGATCCTGGAAGAAGCGGCCGGAATCTCCGGTCTGCATTCACGACGCCATGAAGCGGAAATCCGCCTGCGCGGGGCCGAACAGAACCTTGAACGCCTGGAAGACGTGCTGGTGCAGATCGACAGCCAGCTCGACAATCTGAAACGCCAATCGCGTCAGGCTTCGCGCTACCGCAACCTGTCGTCGGAAATCCGCGGCGCCGAAGCTGCCATTCTTTATATCCGGTGGACAGAAGCGCGGGATGCCCTGAGTTCGGCTGAAAAACAGTTCACTGAGGCGCAAAGCCAAGTCAACGAGGCGAGCGGCCTGCAGGCGGAAAGTGCGCGCATTCAGGCAATCGCCGCGCACAAGTTGCCTGAGCTTCGGGAAGATGCAGCCAAAGCCGGAGCCGCGCTGCAGCGGCTCGTGATCGCCCGCAATGATCTGGATGCCGAAGAGCGGCGCATCAAGGAACGCTTGCAGGATCTGGAGCGCCGCCTGGTGCAGCTGGCCGAGGATATCCGCCGCGAACAGTCCATGGTCTCGGAAAACGACGAAGTTCTGGAACGCTTGGCAGAAGAGCGCGCCGAACTTCTGGAAGAAAACGAGATGGTTCAGGACCGCACCGAAGCGGCCCGGGAAAAGGTGACCGAGGCCGAAGATATCGTGCGCGGCAAGGAGGCAATGCTCTCCGAGCTGACGGCCGCCGAAGCGCGGGCAACGGCGGAACGCCAGCAGCTGGAACGCGCCGTTGCCGAAAGCCGCCAGCGGGCGGACCGGCTGATGTCGCAGGCACAGGAAGCTCAAACGGCGCTCGGTGCTCTCATCGCGCGCATGGATGAACAAGATGGTGTGGCGGAGCACCGTGAAACGCTAGAGCTTGCAAGCGAAGAACTCGCTGAGGCTGAAGCGGCCGTCGAAGAAGCAGAAGCTGCCACCGCAACGGCACGGGATCAGGAACAGGCCGCGCGATCCCCCTTGAGCGATGCCAAGGCTTTGCTGCAAGGCCTTCAGACAGAAGCCCGGACCCTTGAACAGGTATTGAACGTGCACAGCGAGGCGGATCACACGCCGGTCGTTGAGCAGATCACAGTTGAGACCGGGTACGAGACAGCGCTGGGCGCAGCGCTCGGCGAAGATCTGGATGCCTCTCTTGATGAGGCCGCTGCGGTCCGCTGGGGCAATGCGCTCGGAACGGACGGGGATCCGGCTCTGCCTCACGGTGCCAAACCGCTGCTGGATGTCGTAACCGCACCCAAAGAACTCCACCGCCGATTGTCTCAGATCGGTTTGGTGTCCCAGGAAGACGGTCCACGCCTGCGATCTGATCTGAAACCCGGTCAGCGCTTGGTGAGCCGGGAAGGGGATCTCTGGCGATGGGACGGGTTTGTCGTTGCCGCCAACGCGCCGACACCGGCAGCCCAACGGTTGGCGCAGAAGAATCGCCTGGCCGAACTGGACGACGAAATCGAGACCGCGCGTCAGGCGGTTGAGCGTCACCAGCTGGATCTGGAAGCCGCTGCGAGCCGGGTCAGGCAGTCCGTGGAATTGGAACAAACCGCCCGGGGCAAGGTCCGGGATGGTCAGCGGCAGGTCACCGCGGCGCGCGAGGCCTTGGCCGCTGCGGAGCGGTCCATTGCGCAGCTGACGTCTCAAAAGGCGGCAGCGGAAGACCGGGCGCAGCGCCTGAATGAAGAAGCAGAAGAAGCACGGGCCTACTTGGAAGAAGCGCAGGAGCAGTTGGAAACAGCTGCTGAGGCAACCGGCTACGCCGACCAAATCCGGGACCTGCAAACGGAGGTCTCCTCTGCGCGGACAGCACTTGCAGAAGCGCGGGCGGTCTCGGAAGGCCTCTCCCGGGAACAACAGATGCGCGACCGGCGCCTGGAGGCGATCGCCCGGGAATATGACAGCTGGAAGTCCCGCGCGGCCAATGCGACCCAGCAGATCGCGGTTTTGAGCGAACGGCGTGACGAAGCTGAAGAGGAACGGGCCGAGTTGATCGAGGCACCCGAAGACATCGAGATCAAACGCCGGGAGCTGTTTTCCGCGATCGCAAAAGCCGAAGACGCCAAGAAGGAAAAGGACGATCAGCTCAGTCAGGCAGAGCTTGATCTGGCGGACGTCGACCGGGCCGCAAAACTGGCCATGGAAGGCCTGGCCGGGGCGCGCGAGCAAAAGATTCGTGCCGAGGAGCGTCTCGACGCTGCGCGGGAGCGGAAAGAGACCCTTGAGCGGCGGATCGACGAGGACCTCGAAGTGCCGGTCGTGGCTCTACCGGAAATCGCCGGCCTGAAGGAAGGCGCGCCATTGCCGGATCCGGAGGCGATGGAGAAGAAACTGGACCGTCTCAAGGCCGAACGGGAACGCTTGGGCGGGGTTAATCTGCGCGCAGAAGAAGAATTGCGCGAGATGGATGAGCAAAAAACCACCCTGACGTCTGAGCGGGACGATCTGATTGAGGCAATTCGTCGCTTGCGGACCGGGATCTCAAATCTGAACCGCGAAGCGCGGGAGCGTCTGCTGGCCTCCTTCGAGGTGGTCAATGGTCACTTCCAGCGTTTGTTCACGCACCTCTTTGGCGGTGGTACGGCGGAACTGCAGCTGGTCGATTCGGACGACCCGCTGGATGCCGGGCTTGAGATCATCGCGCGGCCGCCTGGCAAAAAGCCGCAAACCATGACATTGCTCTCGGGCGGTGAACAGGCGCTTACCGCCATGTCATTGATTTTTGCAGTCTTTTTGACGAATCCTGCGCCGATTTGCGTGCTGGATGAGGTCGACGCACCGCTTGATGATGCCAATGTGGAGCGTTATTGCGACCTCCTGGATGAGATGGCGCGCAACACGGATACCCGTTTTGTGGTGATCACCCACAACCCGATCACCATGGCCCGCATGAACCGTTTGTTCGGTGTCACAATGGCGGAACGGGGTGTCTCGCAGCTTGTTTCGGTGGATTTGGAGACCGCGGAACGATTCCGCGAAAGTGCTTAATTTTCAGCCGAACCGCGCTCCTTCGTGAGTTTCCCGTAAGACTTAGGTCATGGAAAATGTGAAGAAGGGCGAATTTGTGTTATAAATCAGATAAATAGCGGAAATCTTAGTGTTCTTGACAGGGCAAGGGCCCCCGACTATGGTGCGCGCGGCTTGAGGGGGTGTCCAAAGGCTGGGTCTCACGGCTTGACGGGGGCGGGGAACAACATGAGTGGCTCTTCGCAAAACGGCAATTCAGATGACTTGGACAAGGGTGCCTCCGAGGCGGATCTGTCGGAACGGCGGGACCGTCTGAACCGGAAGCTGGACGGCCAGCGCAAAGCTGAAGAAGCAGAGCGCGCGGCCAAGAAAAGCGACAATTCCGGCTACGCGCAGGCAATGAAACTCTCTTCTGAGTTCATTTCTGGTGTGGTTGTTGGAGGCGGTTTGGGATGGTTCGTTGACCAATGGTTTGGGACAAAGCCCTTTGGGTTGATCGTGTTCCTGCTGATTGGTTTCGCGGCGGGCGTTTTGAACGTGATGAGGGCTGCAGGGCGTATCGCCGAGCCAGGTCAACGGTACAAACGCGAGAGTTCTGACGACGGCGGGTCCAACTGAAGTTGTGCATCTGGGCGCCTCGCGCACCCACGAATAGAAATGATTTGAGCGAAGAAGGCTGACCGGTGGCGAACGATCCGATCTCGCAGTTCAAAATCCAAACCCTGTTTCCGATTGAAGTCGGCGGAATGGATTTCTCTTTCACCAACTCTTCGCTGTTTATGGTTGCGACCGTAGCAGCAGCTTCTGCCTTCCTGATCTTCTCTACGTCCGGCCGCGGCCTTGTGCCGAGCCGCGTGCAGTCGGTCTCGGAAATGGCTTATGAGTTTGTTGCAGGCATGCTGCGAAGCTCGGCGGGCACGGAAGGAATGCGGTTCTTCCCGCTTGTGTTCTCGCTCTTCATGTTCGTCCTTGTGGCAAACCTCTTCGGGATGTTCCCGTACTTCTTCACGGTAACCAGCCACATCATCGTGACGTTTGCGCTTGCGATGCTGGTGTTTCTGACTGTCACGATCTACGGCATCATGAAACACGGAACCAAGTTCTTCCACCTGTTCGCACCATCAGGCGTTCCGCCGGTGTTGCTTTTGATCGTTGCACCGATTGAGGTTGTTTCCTTCCTCTCGCGTCCGATCAGCCTGTCCGTCCGTCTGTTCGCAAACATGCTGGCCGGTCACATCACCCTTAAAGTTTTCGCCGGGTTTATCGTGTCCATGAGCGCCGCTGGCGGCGTGGGCATTGTCGGCGCAATCCTTCCGCTGAGTATGACAGTCGCGATCACCGCGCTGGAGTTCCTCGTCTCGTTCCTGCAGGCCTACGTCTTCACGGTCCTGACCTGCATGTACCTCAACGACGCCCTTCATCCGTCACACTAAGCGAAACGTCTCATGCGGCGGCCCAACCCGGGTCGCTGCCTGAAGAAATCTGAAATCTGCAAAACACTACTTAGGAGCACGTGTCATGGAAGCAGAAGCAGCAAAATACATCGGCGCTGGTATCGCATGCCTCGGCATGGGTGGTGCAGCGATCGCACTCGGCACCATCTTCGGTAACTACCTGAATGGCGCTCTGCGCAACCCGACTGCAGCTGATGGCCAGTTCGGTCGTCTGGTTTTCGGCTTCGCCGTTACCGAAGCTCTGGGCATCTTCTCCCTGCTCATCGCTCTTCTCCTCCTCTTCGCTGTCTAATTCTCTTTCGTTTCAGAGAGTTTTGACGCGACTCCGGGGGCGGCGTCTGCGCCGCCCAACCGGATTTTGGAGATAGGATATGGCAGGCAACGCCGAACATAATACGGAACTCGGAATTCCGGCTGAAGAGCACGGTGCCGGCTTCCCGCCGTTCGACGCAACGACCTATTCTTCGCAGCTCCTGTGGCTGGCCATCACTTTTGGCTTTTTCTACTGGATCATGAAGAACGTCGCTGTGCCTCGGATTGCAGGCATCCTGGAAGACCGCAAGGACCGCATTGCCGGTGATCTCGGCGAGGCCAACCGCCTCAAAGATGAAACCGACGCGGCGATCGCGGCTTACGAACAGGCACTTGCTGAAGCGCGCAACAAGGCACACGGGATCGCAAGCGACACCCGCACCAAGTTGAAGGCGGATCAGGAAGCCCGCCGGGAAAAAGCCGAAGCGGATATTGCCGAGAAGCTGAAAGCAGCTGAAGCTCATATCGCCGGTATCAAGACCGAAGCGCTGTCCCAGATTGGTGACATTGCCGGAGACACCACGTCTGCGCTCGTTGAGCAGCTGATGGGCAAGGCTCCGACAAAAACCGATCTGACCAAAGCGCTCAAGTCGGCGATGAACTGAGGAGACCGTCATGGACGCATCATTTTGGGCCCTGGTCGGTCTCGTTCTCTTCTTCGTCCTGATTGCCTACCTCAAGGTGCCGGGCATGATCGGCGGGGCGCTGGACAAGCGCGCTGACGACATCAAGAAGGAACTGGAAGAAGCACGCAAGATGCGTGAAGAAGCCCAGGAACTTCTGTCTGAGTATCAGCGCAAGCGTCACGAAGCTGAAAGCGAAGCCGAAGCAATCGTTGCGGAAGCCAACGCGGAAGCCGAGCGCCTGACCGTTGAGACGAACCAGGCACTGGAAGAGATGATCGCTCGCCGCTCCAAGGCTGCGGAAGAGAAAATCGCTCAGGCCGAGACTCAGGCTATCGCCGAAGTCCGTGCGAAGGCTGCCGACATCGCTGTCGCGGCTGCCGAGGAAATTCTCTCCGCCAAAGTCAAGGACAAGGTGGCAGACGACATTCTCGCCAAGAGCATCACTCAGGTGAAGGATCAGCTGAACTGATCTTCAGCACCATCCGGAAACAGTTCTGAAAAGCGGCCTCAACGGGCCGCTTTTTGTTTGTCCGTCGTCTGCGAATAAAACTCTATCCGCGCATTTATTCGCCATCCCTGCGAAGGCAGGGATCCAGTAATCCGAGTCGGTACGCTTAGTTTCACTTATGGGCAGATGTGGCTCCTGAGCCCCTGCCTTGCCAGGGGCGGCTGGATGTGTAGGGTGTTGGTCTGAATCATCTGAGGGCGCTAAGCCCGTTCCTTCTCCATGACCACCAACGGTGTCCGGCCGTTTTCCATCATCTCGCCGGTCACCTGATAGCCAAGGCTTTCATAAAGCCGGATGTTGCCGGAGCTCAGCTTGCCGGTAATCAGCCGGTAGGAGTGTGCAGAGGGAAACTTCTCTTCCGCTGCGATAAAGAGCCGCCGGCCGATCCCCCGTCCCTGATGTTTGGGAGCCACAAAGAGCCGGCCGATATGACATGTGTCGTCCTCAGCACGGACCCGAACTGAACCAATGATGTCGGATCCCTTCCGGGCGATAAGAAAGACATGCGTGGTGAAAGCCGATTCTGTGTCGGCGAGGGCCTCAACCATAGGGGCGATCTGCATATCACCATTTAGCGCTGCTTCTTTGTGAAAGGCGATTTTCTGAAGTTCGAGGATTTGTTGCGCATCGCTTTTGTCTGCGACTGTGATTTCGACGTCCATTTCCCACTCGCCGGATTGTGATCTCAATATTTTCTGATGCGTCGTGATTCGATAGAATTGGCCACTCAAGCCATCCTCATCGGGTTACGTCGCCTAAGGCAATTCACTGGAGGTGATACCAAGCAAGGCGCCGGTCATGCAATGCTACCGCGGTCCAGTCAGCGGGGTTCATTGGTGTTTTCAGGAAAGGCGCCGCAATGAAGTCGTCTCATCGAGTTTTCGCACATCTCCTTATTGCAGCGCTCATACCGCTGTTGTCACTTGTCGGCAGCGGACCTGCCCAAGCTCAGGAGCGCGCGCCCCTTCCAGACTATGTGATTGAAAAATTCGGCACCCCTCCCACGATACCGGATGGCCCGCTTGCTGATGATCTGAAACGGGCCGTGAAAATGGCGCTTGTCGACCCGGTGACCCATGCGGGCTGGGGACGGGACCAAAGCCTTGCGCTCGCCGAGGTCGCTGCATCCAAAGATCCGCGCCTGGTCTGGATCATCAGTGATTTGATGCGGTTTGCAACCGGCCCGCAGCTGAACCAGGCCTTGAGCGAAGCCGCGTCCGAACTGTTGGGCAAACAGATCCCGCTGCGCAACAGTTGGGGCGTGGTGACCGATCATCTCATGGCCTGGGATATTCCCGCACCGCCCGATTATCTTGCCTCCAAGCGCGAGATCTTCACAACGGTCGTACCCGGCTGGGACAGGATCTTTGTCGAGGGCGATGTTGATTGGCGGCTGGTGTCCTGGGGCGGGGTACTGATCGATGACCGCCCGTATGACCAGACCGACAATCAGTGCAACTGCATTCCGGCCGTGGATAATCCGGAAGTCAGCAGCGCTGAAGACGCAACCTGGCTCAAGGACAGCGATATCGTTTTCGGGATCGGTGTAAACGGTGACTATCGGGCCTATCCACGGCGCATCATGGAAGTGCGGGAGATGGTGAATGACACCCTTGGTGGCCGGACGCTGGGTATTCCATACTGCACCTTATGTGGCGCCGCGCAGGCCTATCTGACAGATGAGTTGCCGGAGGGAATTGAGCGGCCGGTCCTGAGAACCTCCGGGCTGCTTATTCGGTCCAACAAGGTGATGTATGACGTCAACACCTACTCGGTTTTCGATACGTTCCTCGGCACCGCGGTGACCGGCCCGCTTGCGGAGAAGAACCTCAAGCTAAAACAGGTCAGCGTCGTGACGACCGATTGGGGCACCTGGAAGAAGGCGCATCCGGAAACAACCGTATTGGTGGAAGCGCTTGCGCTTGGCCGTGACTTCGATTTCCGCAATGGCCGGGACGCCAATGGACCAATCTTCCCAATCGGCGATGTCGATCCCCGGCTGCCCGTGCATGAGGACATCATCGGGATTGTCACAGCATCCGGACAGCCGGTCGCCTTTCAGCGGAGCAAGGCCTTTGCCGCACTCAAGCAGGGGACAGAGATCCGCGTTGAGAACGTTCGTCTGGAACTGGATGCCGGTGGTATCCGGGCCGTTGGCGAGGACGGAGCGGATCTCGGCAGTCATGAGGCGTTCTGGTTCGCGTGGTCTCAGTTCTACCCCGGTACAGATCTTTGGGACGGCTGACTAACCCTATCCGGGAACTCCGGCGGCCAGCCGGACTGGTTTGAAGCTCATCCGGTGATGCTGTGTCGGCCCCAGAGCATCCAAAGCGGCCTGATGCGCCGGGACGCCATATCCCTTGTGCTGAGCAAAGCCATAGCCGGGGAACTCAGGTTCCAAGGCGACCATCATGCGGTCCCGCAGCACCTTGGCAACGATGGAGGCTGCGGCGACACACAGGCAGCGGCCATCGCCCTTGATCAGCGCCTGCCCGGGCTGCGTGAGGCCAGGGGGGATGTCGCGGCCATCGATGAGCACATATTGCGGCACTTTCGGCAGCCCGTTCACTGCCCGCACCATGGCACTCAGCGTCGCCGTCCGAATGTTCAATCGGTCTATGGTGGCAGGGGAGGCACTCGCCGCGCACACCCAGCTTGTTTTCAGGATTTCACCGAACAGGGTTTCCCGTTTGGCCTCAGTCAGTTTCTTGGAATCGTTCAGTCCGGCCGGCACATTTTTGTAGTCCAGCATGACGGCAGCCGTCACAACAGGACCCGCCCATGGTCCACGTCCGGCTTCATCGACCCCGCACAACAGGCCGTCATAGGATTTGGCGTGTTTTTTCTCGGTTCTGAGATCCGGACTGTCCGGGAAGCTGAGGTCGAAGAGGGAGGGTGTTTTGGTCATTGCGCCAAAATGCCGTTTGCCAAAACAAGGCGCAAGACATGTTGGAGCCGTCCCGGTCTTGAGCCGGGACCACAGCCCATGCCTGTAGGTCCCGGATCTCCGCTTTGCTGCGTCCGGGAATGCGTTTGGAGGGCAAATGCGGTCACCTCACTGCGCTTTAGAACAAGTCCAGTTGCACGCCGCCTTTCTGCGGCTGAACAAAATGCTCGGTGGAAAGCTTTTTCCTGCGCAAGTTCAGGCCGAGACGTTTGGCCGCCAACGAGAAGCGTTTGGCGATCTGGTCGGCATAGGGGCCGCGCCCGCGCATGCGCTCGCCCCATTTGGCGTCATAGTCCTTGCCGCCGCGCATGGAGCGGATCAGGTTCATCACGTGCCGGTAGCGGTCCGGGCGTTCCCGCAAAAGCCAGTCGCGAAAGAGTTCCGACACTTCCAGAGGCAGGCGCAGCAGAATAAAGGCCGCTTCGCTGGCCCCGTGCTCTGCCGCTGCCTCCAAAAGGTTTTCAATTTCACTGTCCGTCAGCGCGGGAATGATGGGGGCCATCATGACGGAGGTCGGAATGCCTGCATCGCTCAAGGCTTTGACCGCTGCAAGACGCTTGTGCGGCGCGGATGCGCGGGGTTCCATGGCGCGGCACAGCTTTTTGTCGAGCGTGGTGATCGACAACGCCACCTTGACCAGATTGCGCTCGGCCATCCGCGACAAAATGTCGATGTCCCGTGTCACGAGCGCCGATTTGGTGACGATGGCGACCGGGTGGCCGCAGGCCTCCAGCACATCCAGGATCTCCGGCATCAGCTTGTAGCTGCGTTCCATCGGCTGGTAGGGATCGGTGTTGGTGCCTATGGCAATCACTTTTGGCTGGTATCCCGGCTTGGAGAGCTCCCGCTCAAGGAGCGCTGCGGCGTTGGGTTTGGCAAAAAGCCGGGTTTCAAAGTCCAGCCCGGGTGAGAGGCCCATAAACGCGTGGCTGGGCCTCGCAAAACAGTAGATGCAGCCATGCTCGCAGCCGCGATAAGGATTGATCGAGCGATCGAAGGAGATGTCCGGCGACTCGTTGCGGGTGATGATCGTCCGCGCGCGTTCTTCTTGCACCTCTGTCTTGAGAGGCGGCAATTGATCGAGGCTGTCCCAGCCGTCGTCAAAGGCTTCTTTCGATAATGGTTCGAACCGCCCGGAGCGGTTCGTTGCGGCCGCACGTCCCCGGCGCCGGTCGGCCGCCATATGGCTCAGATCCGCCGCATCGGGTGCCAATTGAGCAGAACCAGAAGAAATTGGGGGTGCAAGTGTCATAGACTGCCGACTCTTCATGAGAACAATACAAGAACATTATCTAGAATCGGGCGCCGAACAAGCCCCTTCTCTCGCACTTTCGAAAATTTCATGTCATAGAAAGGGTCATGATCAGTGTCATAATTCCGACTGAAAACGCAGAACTCGACCTTGTTCACGCACTGGCTGCCTTGGTGCCTGCCGCCGCCGAAGGCGTTGTTCGGGAAGTTGTCGTTGTGGACGGCGGATCGACCGATAATACGGACATGGTCGCCGATGCGGCAGGCTGCACGTTTGTGACGCGCAAAGGGCCACGCAGCGAGCGCCTCGCACATGGCGCAAGTGTTGCCAAACGCGGCGACTGGCTGTTGTTCCTGCAGCCTGAAACTCTTCTGGAAAGCGGTTGGCACCATGAAGCGCAGGCGTTCATCGAGCGGGCAGGGCGCACCCCGAAAGGGCCAAAGACGGCTGCAGCCTTCCGCTTGCGGTACGAGGCTTTCGGGCTTGGTCCCAGATTGTCTGAAAAGGCAGCTTCAGTGCGCAGCCAGCTGCTTGGCATGCCCTACGGCAATCAGGGCCTTCTGATCTCCCGCCAGTTCTACGAAAAGCTTGGTGGCCACCGGCCGTTGCCCGAAATGGAAGATTTGGACCTTGCAAAACGCATCGGTCGCAGCCGCATGGTGTTTTTGCGGGCGGCAGCCGTATCCGCGGGTGAACCCGGCGCAGCTGGCTATGCCACCGGTCTGCGTCAGGCTCTGGCGCGCTTTGCCGTTGGCGCCCTTCGTGTTCCAACAAGCCTCGCGGTCAAGCTGCACGGGTAATCGGCAGCCTTAGAAGCCTGCCGTCGGTTTATGAGTCCCGCGGTCACATCGGCGCCGTTCTGGTCTCTGAGCCAGAACCAGCAAGACTTCGTGTTTGGTCCCGGATCTAAGTGTTGCTTCGTCCGGGAGGGCACCTCGATCGCGTTGCGGTGCTGATTACAGTGAAGCAAAGCTTGCTTACACAGTAGAAAGCAGACAAATGGTGCCATCCCTGCGAAAGCAGGGATCCACTATTCTGTGGCCTAAGCCTTTTTCTGCGCTGGCGGTGGTGATGACTGGGCCCCTGCCTGCGCAGGGGCGGTCACGTTGAAGAAGGGCTTTGGTCTGGGGAAGGGACTTACGCCGCGTAGAGCGATCCGGTGCGGGTCTTCAAGAACGCGTCCAGGGGAATGTCTTCCTGCTTCAGGAAGCCGGTTGCCGGCAAGGCGCCGTTGCGAACCATTTCGATGACTGCAACGACAGAGGCTGATGTGGTCCAGGCAATCGCCGTGCGCATCTGGCCGCCGATCTCGATCGGCTTGTAAGCCCGCACGAATTCCTCCCGGCGCGGGCGGCTGTCGATGGTGCCTTCGGAGGCCACATGCACATAGACGACATCATTGTCGGTTGGTGGTTTGGCGTGCACCAGAATTTCCCCGGCTTCCTGACGGCGCTCACGCATGAGGAGCTCGTGGAAAAAGAAGTTCATCAATTCGGCATGGCCCGGATAGCGCATGGTCTTGTAGTCGATGTTGGCGACCTTGCCCAAATAGGTCTCGCACATGGTGCCGAGCCCGCCGGAGGTGGTGAACGCCTCCAGCTTCATGCCGTCGATGTAGATCGTTTCCAGCCACTCCATCGGAGAGACCCACTTGCGCACGCCGTCCTCGATCACTTCACAGTCGTTGAGGTACTCGTTAACGACCCCGTCCGGGGACCAGTTGAAGGCATAGCCCATCAGCCCGGTCGGGTTTTGCGGCAGCGCGCCGACACGCATCCGGCAAGACCGGCAGTCGTCGAAGTCGCCGATTTGTTTGGCGCCAACGATGCCAACAAACCCGGGCGCCAGACCGCATTGCGGGGCCATGAGACCCTTGGCGGTTGCGCTCATCTCGATGATCGCCTTGGTGGTCGGAACATCTTCCGTCAGATCAAAATAATGGATCCCGGTCGCATGGGCGGCCGTCGCAACACCGACATTGAGCTGATAGGGCAGGCAGGAGAGGACGGCATCGACGCCCTTGAACATCTGCAGTAGGCCATCATAGGCTTTCAAATCCGCAGACTGTACAGAAAACGGCAGGTCTTCGCGGGGCGCATGCTGGTCATAGGCATGAACCTCGAAGCCGGAGTCGTGCAACAGCCGAGCCGCCAAAGCGCCGACCTTACCCAATCCGAGCACTGCTATTTTCTTCATGAATTTCCCCCTTGGCTGATGACTGGTTTCCCCAGACAGGACCGGCTCAGTCACCACAGCAATCAACATTCCGCTTCCCGCCAGGAAGCAGTTGGACCGCATTAAGCCGTGAATCTGCGTCAATCAAAATGTCAAAAAATCTTACAAAACGGGAGTTTTATGGCAAAATGATAACTGGAGACGAGGCGCCGCCCCGGCCACGAGCCGGGGCCGGTTTTGTTTCGGCCCTGGTCCCGGATCTCCATTGCACTGCGTCCGGGACAGCACATGGACGGGCCATTGATGCTGGCCGATGACAATAAATGAGAAGTAATCATGGATGACCTGGATCACCGCCTGCTTCATCTCTTGACGCGCGATGCCCGTGCTTCTGTCACGGATTTGGCGGCCGCGCTTGGGGTGTCGCGCGGCACAGTGCAGAACCGGATCGACCGCCTCTTGCACCAGAAGGTCATACACCGGTTCACGGTTGAGCTCGGGCAATCGGAAGAAGACCACCAGATCAGCGCCTTCACATTGATCCGGTTGAGTGCGGACGATGGCCGGGCAACGCAAGCGGCGCTCCGGCGGATCGATGCGATCACGGACATTCACACGCTCAGCGGTGCCTTTGATCTGGTCGCCGAACTGCGTGTCCGTTCGCTCAAAATTCTTGATCAGACACTGGATCAGATACGTGCTCTTCCTGAAGTGGCTGAAACTCAGAGCCATATCCGTTTGGCCTTGGCGGGCAGATAGGACAAGGACGGAGCATAAATGCTCCGCCTCGTCGTTGTTGAACATTCAATAAGGTGCGATTTTGGTCCAATTGTCATCGCCGTCTACGATATGCTTGGCCACATCGGCACGCCATTTTTCCTGAGCGCCTTCATGAACTTTGACATAGAGCTTGCCGTCTTCGATTTGCCAGACCAGCGGGTCTCCGGGGCGTTTGTAGTTCTGTGAGGCAGCCCAGGCGCAATAGCCATCATATTGAGGAGCAAAGGCTGTTGGATCTGCCTTGAATGTGTCGCGGTTTTCTTCGGAGGAGAAGTACCAGACCGCTCCGTTCCAGAAATGGTGGAACTTCGCCCGGCCCTGAACTGGCTTGCCTTCTGTGAAGTAGGAAACGGTGTCGTAACCTCCCAAAGCTGTTGCAAGCTGATTTGATGCAAGAGCGCTGAAGCTGGTCAGCAGTGCTGCGGAAAAAGCCGTCGCGGCCAGTAGTTTTTTCATGAAATTCATCTCCGATTTGTATTTGCAGTGTTTATAATCTGGAAAAATTTTTGAAAGTTAAGTAAAAAATAGATAACTGTAATTTTACATTTTGTTTCTTATAATATTTATATATAAATACTGTAAAAATATTGTGATGCGCAGAGATTTGATTTTTCCTTGCAGACGTGTGATCGACCGTGGTGTCGGGCTCAGAGAGCCGACAGCAAGTCCAAGGACTGCGTTGGCAGCGCGGCCAGATACTATGCGGGCGATGCAGGTGATCCTTCATCGAGACGGAAAAATCAGCGGCGTTCGTGCGCTCAGTGGCACTTTCACTCTGGTCGCCGGGCGGCGTCTCCGCTCGCTCAAGAGCCTGGGACAGGCACTGGATCAAATTCCGGCGCTGCCACAGGCTGCGGAAACGCAAAAACTTGTCCGCCTGGCTCCAGCTGGCGAGTGCGAATAGATCGAACAACCCTAATGTATCTCAGAATGGCCATCCCTGCGAAGGCAGGGAGCCAGTTCGCTGTAAGGTTGGGGTTTGTTGCCATCGCCGGCCATGTGGTTACTGGGCCCCTGCCTGCGCAGGGGCGGCTGATGCAGATGGGATAGTGTTGCACGAGCAACTACGGCTGCAGTCCCGGCTTTTCACGTCCCCAGATCATGGATCTTCGCCGCGTTGCCTTGAGAGCAGCGCATTAATCGCAGTCGGTGGCCTCAGGCTTCCTGCAGTTTCCCGCGCTTCAGGTGTTCGTCGAGCCGCGGCATGATTTCCACGAAATTGCAGGGCATGTGGCGGTAATCGAGCTGCCACTTCAAGATGCCGTCCCAAGCGTCCTTGCAGGCGCCGGGCGAGCCGGGCAGGACGAAAATGTAGGTTGCGCCTGCAACACCGCCGGTTGCCCGGGACTGAATGGTTGACGTGCCGATCTCGTCATAGGAGATCCGGTGAAAGACTTCAGAAAACCCGTCCATTTTCTTTTCAAACAGCGGTTCCATCGCTTCCGGCGTGACGTCCCGGCCTGTAAAGCCCGTGCCGCCGGTGGAGATGATCACGTCGACGCCGTCCCTTGAAATCCAGTCCTTGGCAATCGCCTGGATCGCAGGCACGTCGTCTTGAACGATCTTGCGGTCGGCCAGTGTGTGCCCTGCCTTTTCCAACCGATCCACCAGCGTGTTTCCGGACCTGTCGTCCTCCCGCTTCCGCGTGTCGGACACGGTCAGCACGGCAATGTTCAGCGGAATGAATGGACGGCTTTCATCAAGACGGGACATTTTGGGCTCCTGTTTGACAAGAGACATAGGTGATTGCCGAAGCCTATGCCAGAGTAATGGCCCAGCTGCGTCCCGCCGCCACGGAATTTACATCGGCTGGAACAAGATGATCTGCGAGTAGGCCCCGGGTCTCGCTGTGCTCGCCCGGGGTGACATTATTGGCTATTCAAGAGGTCTTTCCATCCGGGGTTTTCTGTTTCAATCAGCTGAATTTTCCAAGCCCGTCGCCATTTCTTTAGGCGCTTTTCCTCGGCGATTGCCTCGTTGATGCTTTCGAACTGCGCAGCATATACGAGCCTCGTCACGGCGTGTTTAGTGGTGAAGCCGGAGCCAGTTCCCTGTTTGTGTTCAAAAACACGCCGTGCGAGATCGTTGGTAACACCGACATAAAGCGTTCCGTTCAATCGGCTTGCAAGGGTGTAAACGTAATACATCCTCTATCCTTGGTAGAAGTTAAGCAGCTCAGCAACCCCGACGTCACCCCGGGCGAACTTGTGAGACCCGGGGCCTACTCGCTTTTCGGTCTGGCAAAGGGATCGGAAACGGCACGGGGTTCGGGGGCGGAGCTTATTCCAGATCAAAAAGAACCAGTACTTGCTGATTAATGAGGGAAATAAAATTACAAAAAATAACAAGAATAAGACACTTGCATTCAAAATAGGTCAGTATTATTGACTTAAATAATCAACGTCACAAGAAACCGAATGAGCCAAGCATGATGACCTGGGACGCCGTATTGGCGACACGCGCAAAGCGCATGAGTGCATCTGAAATCCGCGAACTCCTGAAACTCCTGGACCAGCCGGACATCATTTCCTTTGCCGGTGGCATACCCGACCCGGCACTGTTTCCGGCGGATGCTTTCCGCACGGCCTATGCGGATGCGCTCAGCGGAGCCGGAGCGGCTGCCGGTCTGCAATATTCGGTCAGCGAGGGCAGTCTGCGGCTGCGCCGGTGGCTTGTTGGAGAAATGGCAAAACTTGGCGTTTCATGCGGCCCGGAAAACATTCTGATCACCTCAGGCTCGCAGCAGGCGCTCGATTTCCTCGGCAAACTGTTCTTGTCTGCAAACGACACTGCTCTGGTTGGCTGGCCGACCTATCTAGGGGCTTTACAGGCCTTCAATGCCTACGAGCCGAATTACGACCGGCTGGACCCGATGACCAACCGGTCCGCAGAAGATTACCGGGCATCAGCTGAGGAGCGGGGCGGCAAGGTCAAGTTTGCGTATCTGTCGCCTGACTTCGCCAACCCGACGGGCGAAACACTGGATGAAGCGGGCCGCCGGCGGTTACTTGGACTTGCCGACGAATTGGATTGCGCCGTCATCGAGGATGGCGCGTATCAGAGCCTGCGGTATGACGGGACACCTGTTCCTCCCGTTCTCGCGCTCGATTGTGCCCGGTCCGGCGGTATTGAAAGCACGCGGACGCTCTATTGCGGCAGCTTTTCAAAAACACTGTCTCCCGGCCTGCGGCTTGGCTGGGTCTGTGCTGCAAAAGATGTGATCTCCCGTCTGGTGCTCTTGAAGCAGGCAGGCGACTTGCACTCTTCAAGCCTTAATCAGGAAGCCATTGCACGCGTTGCCGAAACCGTCTTTGACGCCCAAGTCGAGAAGGTGCGCTCTGCCTACCGTGAGCGCCGGGATGCCATGCTGGCCGCCCTTGAAAATCACATGCCGGAAGGGACCCGTTGGACCCGGCCTGAGGGCGGCATGTTCGTTTGGGTCGAGTTGCCGGAAGGCACGGACGCGGCAGGCCTCCTGAAGGAAGCCGTCGAAACGGCCAAGATCGCCTTTGTTCCGGGCAAGGCGTTTTTCGCAGATGGAAGCGGCGGCAACACCTTGCGTCTCAGCTTTTCAGCCACGACACCAGAAAAGATCACCGAGGGCATTTCCCGTCTCGGCGCCTTGATTCCGAAGACTGTCACACCCGCGCTGTAATAAGGTTCAGAATCAAAAGCAGCAAAGGCACAGCGCAGGATGGATTTGACGGATCAGCTCAACAATTATTGTGAACGCCTCGGTCCGGAGTTCTGGTCAGAACCGGTCAACGCCATCACCAACGCCGCCTTTGTTGTGGCGGCTCTCGCCGCTTATCTCTTGTGGCGGCGCAAGACGCCGGATGATTGGGTCGCGCTGTTTCTGATTTGTGTCGTGCTTGCGACCGGGATCGGGTCGTTTCTGTTCCACACATTCGCGACACGGTGGGCGCTTCTGGCAGATGTCATTCCGATTGTTGTCTTCATCCATGGGTTTTTGCTGTTCGCGCTCCGGCGCTTTCTCAACCTCCATTGGGTGATCAGCGTGTCGATCGTGATCGGCTTTTTTGTTCTCTCACCGATGGTGGGCGAGGTTTGGGCGCCGCTGATCGGGTCGTCTGCCGGATACCTTCCCGCACTTCTGGCAATTTTCGTTGTGGGCGGGTTCTTTTATCAGCACGACAAAGCGCTCGCCAAACAAGTGCTTCTCATCGGGATACTGTTTACCGTTTCGCTGACTTTCCGGACGTTCGACGGTCCGGTATGCAGTCAGCTGGCCCTCGGCACGCATTTCCTGTGGCATATTTTGAACGCTGCCGTGCTGTTTGGGCTGTTACGGGTTCTCATTTTGCATCGCGCCGGGTAAAGGTCGAAGACAATTCATGAAATTTCGAAGGTCAGGATCGGATCGCCGGCTTAAACAGACGCACCAGATCAATGACCTTAGGGAAGCGGTAGGGAGACAAGCACGTCATGAGCGATAACAACAAAACAGAAAGCGACCTGACCGAAGCTGCCCTGTTCTTTCACGAGCATCCAAAGCCCGGCAAGCTGGAAATCCAGGCGACCAAACCGCTCGGCAACCAGCGCGACCTCGCGCTCGCCTATTCGCCGGGCGTCGCAGCACCCTGTCTTGAGATTGCCGACGATCCATCGAAAGCGGCCAATTACACGGCCCGCGGCAATCTGGTCGCCGTCATCTCCAACGGCACAGCAGTGCTCGGGCTTGGCAACATCGGGCCGCTCGCCTCAAAACCGGTGATGGAAGGGAAGGCGGTTCTATTCAAGAAATTTGCCGGGATAGACGTGTTCGACATCGAGGTCGATCAGCTGGATGTCGACAAGTTCGTTGATGCGGTGGCCGCGCTTGAGCCGACCTTCGGCGGCATCAATCTGGAAGACATCAAGGCGCCGGAATGCTTCATGATCGAAGCAGCCTTGCGCGATCGCATGAACATCCCGGTCTTCCACGACGACCAGCATGGCACCGCAATCATCGCCGGGGCGGCTGTACGCAACGGTCTGCAGCTCGCCGGCAAGAAAATCGAAGACGCCAAGATTGTCGCATCCGGCGCGGGGGCGGCATCCCTTGCCTGCCTGAATATGCTTGTCTCGCTTGGAGCCAAGCGCGAAAACATCTGGGTCACCGACATCGAAGGCGTGGTCTACCAAGGGCGCCAAGCCTTGATGGACCAGTGGAAAGCGGTGTTTGCACAAGAGACCGACAAGCGGACACTTGGCGAAGTGATCGACGGTGCGGACGTGTTCCTAGGGCTGTCGGCTTCTGGTGTTCTGAAACCCGACATGGTCGAACGGATGGGCAAGGGCCCGTTGATCCTGGCGCTCGCCAATCCGAACCCGGAAATCATGCCGGAAGACGCCATGGCAGTGCGCGACGATGTCGTCATGTGCACCGGCCGCTCCGACTACCCGAACCAGGTCAACAACGTCCTGTGTTTCCCATATATTTTCCGCGGCGCGCTCGATGTAGGTGCAACCACCATCAACGAGGAAATGAAGCGCGCGGCCGTCGAGGCAATCGCTGGCCTCGCTCAGGAAGAACCATCGGATGTCGCCGCACGCGCTTATGGCGGCAAGACCGAGACCTTTGGCCCGAACTACCTGATCCCGTCTCCATTCGACCAACGCTTGATCCTGCGGATCGCGCCCGCGGTCGCCAAAGCTGCGATGGACACCGGTGTTGCGACCCGGCCGATCGAGGATTTCGACGCGTATCAGGACCGGCTGAACCGGTTCGTCTTCCGCTCCGGCCTGATCATGAAGCCGATCATCCAGAACGCGGCCAAGGATCCGAAAAAGATCATCTACGCGGAAGGCGAAGACGAACGGGTACTTCGCGCCGCGCAGGTGCTGATTGAAGATGGCATTGCCAAACCGGTTCTGGTCGGCCGTCCGGACGTTCTGACAGCACGCTGCGAACGGTTCGGTCTGAAGATCCGTCCGGATGTGGATTTTGAGTTTGTGAACCCGCAGGACGATCCGCGCTACCGCGATTATGTCGATGAATATCTGGAGTGTGTCGGCCGCTTGGGCATGCCGCCCACCGCCGCTAGAACCGTGCTGCGGACAAACCAGACGGTCATCTCAGCGATTGCCGTGCGCCGCGGCGAAGTGGACGCCCTGATCTGCGGCCTGGAAGGCCGGTTCACCAAACACATGCGCGACATCCGCCAAGTGATCGGCGTTTGTGAAACGGCCCGCGATCTGTCGGCCATGTCGCTCTTGATCAACAGCCGCGGCGCGATGTTCCTGTCTGATACGTTCGTGACGGAAGATCCGACGGCAGAGGAAATCTCCGAGATGGCGATCCTGGCGGCGCAGGAAATCCGCCGGTTTGGCATTGAGCCGAAGGTTGCGCTGCTCTCCATGTCGAACTTCGGTTCGCGCGACACAGCCTCGTCCCGCAAAATGCGCGAAGCGCTGGAGCTGATCTGGGAGCGGCATCCCGAACTGGAGGCAGATGGCGAAATGCACGGGGACTCGGCCTTGAGTGTCGCCTTGCGCGAGCGTGTCATGCCGAACAGCAAGCTGAAGGGCGAGGCAAACCTTCTCTTGTTCCCGAACCTGGATTCCGCAAACATTGCGCACAACCTTTTGAAGGTCGCAACGGATGCGCTGCATGTTGGCCCGATCCTGCTCGGCACAGCAAAACCGGCCCACATCCTGACACCGTCGGTGACGTCCCGTGGCGTGGTCAACATGTCCGCGCTTGCGAGCGTTGAAGCGCAGACAAGGGCTCCAGAACAGTCCGCATAACGAACTGTTCGAAACACCCCTGCATTTCCGGCCGGTGCGTCCTTGTGACCGCTGGCCGGTTTTCCGTGTTTGCGAAACAAGAGCGCATGACCGACATCAAACGCCCCGCAGACTGCCAGACCAAGGCAGACATCCGAACAGCCATCGATGCGCTGGATCAGGATCTCTTGAAGCTTTTTGCGCAGCGCCAGGGCTATGTCCGGCGCATGGCGGAGCTGAAACAGCACCCTGACGAGGCCTTTGACCACGACCGGATTGAAACCATGGTGGCAGCGCTCAAACACCGTGCCGAAGGTCTGGGTTTGGAAGCTGATCAGGCCGAGCTGGTCTGGCGGGTTCTGATCGACTGGAATGTCGCCTATGAGAAGCGGACGATTGCGGCTCGGTTGGAAAAGGGGCTTGGCACAAACATTTCGCTGATTTCTAAAGGGGCTGGATGAGGCACCAAACCGCGCCGGCACATTAATCATCGCATCGGCTTTGTTCCTGCCAAAATCACTCCCTATCTGTAGAACTGGAAATCGCGCCGGCGCCATATGCCATGGGACCGGATGGATGGTTTTCGGGAGGGTGATGTGCAGCACGCATATTGGTGTTAGGGCTCAAGGTGCGGATTGTTGAGATACGTTTTGACGGTGTTGGTCGTCGGGGACACCTTTTTCGTCCTTGCGGACAGGCCAAACACGCCTGCGGTGAGGAACCTATGATTTAGGTAGGAAACAGTCTGAAGAATTCCCGATGAAAGGCCGCCAAAACACCGATTGAGAAATGCTGCCAATAGAGAGTGATCCGGTTGCCTAAAGGGGTTTCATGAAGACAATGACTTGAAATTTTTGAAGTAAAATAGCTTCGTATCTTTTTTGATAATTATTAATACTGATTTTTTGATTATTGTAATATTTCGCCATGTGGGGGGTGTATTTCTCTTTGGGTCTAGTTTTTGCATTTAATGTTATGGATTTTTAAGTAATTCAATGCGCCAAATCTTCTTTCTAGTGTCGAGGAGGTGCGCATGATGTCAATGCTTGGAAAAAATATTGTTTTCGGGATGGGCCTGCTTATCCTGCAGTTTTCGAACTCAGTGTCAGCGCAGAACTATCAAGTTGATCTCGCCCTTCCGGACAGCGAGCCCGTTGTTGGAACGACGAAAACGGAGCTCGTCGGCTCCATGGGGCAGGATTATGCAGCCATCCTGAACGCAGATTCGACCATATCTCACCAAATCATGTCATCGGATCGAGCTTACAACGGCTTTTACCGCGGGCTTTTTGCCTGCGTCTCTCCAGATTCCAAGGCATATTATCCGGAAGGAAGTGGATACTTGGACTCCAAATCTCTTTCGAAAACCAGTTGGGTCGCGGTGACGGCTGCAGGGAAGCCGGTTATCTCTGACCAGAACGTCCTGAAAGATGGGTTGAAGGTCGGTCTCCCCTATGAACCTGCTGCGTTGTTGCCGGTTGTCCCTCAAGAGGGCATGAACTACGAAGTCGCGGACAATTACCTAACCAACTTGAAAAAGGTTGCGGCTGGGCGGCTTGATGTTGCAGTTCTCCCTTTGAGTAGCATTGACGTTTTTCTAGACAAAGACAAGTCGCTGCAAAGCGCGGTTTCTTATGACCCGGACAAACCACTGGCGGTGGTGAGTGATGCCATCATGTGCCACGATAGTGAAGCTGGCAGAGCAGTATTGGAAAAAGTGAATACAGCTATCCAGGCTGCCGGCATCGGCAGCAAATAGACAACTTCCGCCGAGGCGTTGGGCGATATTCGTCTGTTATGGCCCTGTTTCTAATCAAAACACATCCTATCTCTAGGGTGAACGGGTGCAATCGCACCCGGGCGTCTAGCGGCTTAGGGAGAACGATGTGCGACACGCGTATTGGAGACAGGATGCCCGGCATGAGTTGTTCAAGTATATCTGGACACTGGTTTTAGCGGTGGCTGCGGTTATCGGCTTTGTGGTCAGCCAAGGGTACAGTGCACAGGCGCAAGCGCAGTCAGCTGTCAGCGCAGAAACCGTCGCCTCCGGTTTGTCGTATCCGTGGAGCGTCGCCTTTCTGCCGGACGGCGGATACCTCGTCACCGAGCGTGATGGTGTTCTGAAAGTCGTTCACGAAGATGGCCGCCAGGATGTTGTTGCCGGGACGCCGGAAGTGTTTGCGCAAGGGCAGGGCGGTCTTTTGGACGTTGTTCTGAGCCCCTCTTTTGAGGCGGATCAGACGGTCTATCTCACCTTCTCTCAAGGATCGCCGGAGGGCGCTGGAACATCACTCTTCAAGGCAACGCTAGATGGGTCGAATGGCTCTGGCTACACGCTGGTTGAAGGGGACACGATCTTCGCCGGCAACAACAAGGCCTTTGGCGGACGCCACTTTGGCTCCCGTCTGGCGTTTGACGGCGATGGCAATATTTACATGACGCTTGGCGATCGCGGGGATGGCCCCCGGTCTCAGGACACATCCGATCACACGGGCTCCGTGCTGCGTTTGACCCCCGATGGCGAACCTGCACCGGGCAATCCTTTCCTCGACAACCCAGCCTACCAGCCGGAGATCTGGTCGATCGGCCACCGGAACCCGCAAAGCGCAGCCGTTCACCCGGAAACTGGGGCTTTGTGGACCGTGGAGCATGGCGCGAGAGGCGGGGATGAGATCAATATCCCGGAGGCTGGCAAGAATTATGGCTGGCCGGTTATCTCCTATGGCCGCCACTATTCCGGTGGCAAGATCGGTGAGGGAACCGAAAAGGCCGGTATGGAACAGCCGATCTTTTATTGGGATCCGTCGATCGCCCCCTCTGGAATGGCCTTTGTGACCAGCGACAAATACCCCGACTGGTCGGGTGATCTGCTGGTCGGCGCCCTTCGCGGGCAGCATTTGGCCAAACTCACCCTGAACGGCGAAGAAGTCGTGTCTCAAGAACAACTGCTGTCGGATTTGCGAGAGCGTATCCGGGACGTGCGTCAGGGGCCGGACGGGTTCATCTATGTGCTGACCGATAGCGATGACGGCAAATTGATCCGGCTGCACCCGTAGCCGTGACCACCGATCCATCGCTCTGATCGTTGATTGGAACAAGCAGAAGTTCTTGATTTTTCGTGGGATGCAAGAGCCTCTGCTTGACAAAACCATCAGAAAGGCAGATACACCGCACGTCATCGCCGCTGCCGCGTGAGCAGCAAGCGCAGGCCCGAACGGCCGGGAGCAGATGCTCCGATTGAATGTGCCAGGCATGACAGGCTCATGTCCAAATTAGCCGGACATATTCCCAGTACCCAGTTCACGCGGGGGCTGACGGCTTGTGCAGATGGCGAGATAGCCTCTGCAGCCGCAACCGCAACAGGACCGCGATCAACAGGCGGTCACGCAGGCGCGACCTCGTCCGCCTGACAAAGGATATTTGATTTGACCAACTTTGAAAGCCTGGGGCTTTCCAGCTCGCTGCTGAGCGCCATCAAAGACAATGGCTATGAGGCTCCGACCCCCATTCAGCAGAAAGCAATCCCGCTTATTCTTGACGGACAGGACCTGATGGGTCTGGCGCAGACCGGGACCGGCAAAACCGCCGCATTCGGACTGCCCCTCATCGAGCGTCTTCTGGCAGAGCCGCAACGGGCGGCGCCCAAAGGAACCCGTGCGCTGATACTGGCGCCGACCCGCGAACTGGTGAACCAGATCGCCAAGAACCTGATTTCCTTCCTGAAGACCACCCCTTTGCGGGTGACCTCTGTGGTTGGCGGTGTGTCCATCAACGGGCAGATCAAGCGGTTGTCGAAAGGCACCGATATTCTGGTGGCAACACCGGGCCGGTTGCTGGACCTCGTGGACCGCAATGCGGTTGATCTCGGCTCGGCATCGTATCTGGTGCTTGATGAGGCTGATCAGATGCTGGATCTCGGCTTCATTCATGCACTGCGCCGTATTGCCGGTCTTGTGGCCAAGGAGCGTCAGACGCTTCTCTTCTCGGCAACCATGCCGAAGCAGATCAACGAGCTGGCGCAATCCTACCTGACGGATCCGGCGCGCGTTGAAGTGTCACCTGCTGGCCGGACGGCCGACAAGATCCGCCAGAAGGTTCACTTCATGGATGCCAAGGCGAAGACCGGATTCCTGATCGATGTGTTGTCGGATCAGCCGGACGACATGTCGCTGGTATTCTGCCGGACGAAACATGGTGCGGAGCGCCTGATGCGCAAAATGGCGCAGGCGGGCATTGCTGCCGGATCGATCCATGGCAACAAGAGCCAGAACCAGCGCGAGCGCGCCATTAAGGAACTTCGCTCCGGTGCTATCAAAGTCCTGGTCGCAACGGACGTTGCAGCGCGCGGAATCGACATTCCGGGCGTCAGCCATGTCTATAATTTCGAATTGCCCGAAGTCGCCGAAGCCTATGTGCACCGGATCGGCCGGACAGCCCGTGCAGGTGCGGACGGCGATGCCGTTGCGCTTTGTGCGCCGGAAGAGATCGGCCTCTTCCGTCAGATCGAGAAGCTGATCGGCATCGATATTGAGGTCGTCAGTGGTGAAGTGCCGCCGTTGTCCGCTGCAAAGGCCGCCAAGCGCGCGAAAAACAACAAGTCCGGTGGTGGCGGCAAGCCACGGTTCCAAAAGGCTGCCGGCGCCGGTGCTGGCGACAACGACAACGGTCGCCGGTTTGCCAAAAACCGCCGCCGTCGCCCTCAGGCGCGCAAGAACGCGGCATAATCGAGCATTTGCCAAGTATCAGACGCTGAAAACAAAAGCACCGGGAAGTGGCCTTCCCGGTGCGGTGTCCTGTGGTCGATGGGGTCAGTGCAGTCAATCCGCGCTGAATAGTCATTTGTCACAACGAACCAAAAGTGTGAGACCGCCGCGTCTCTCGTTCAGCCCTTTGCTCCTAGTCCACAAGACACCATTTTTGACTTCGCAGTGATCAGCAAAGTGCAAGCCGGTGCCTGTAGGTGAGTGCCCACTTTGATCTTCTAAGATTTTATTTTTATCTTTCCGATACAAGTGAATTTAGGGTAATCACTTGCAAAGTGCAAATACAACCCAGGCTTCGCTAACCATGATTTTTTTCGAAGAAGAGTCAGTGAAAACAATCTGTTAGATAAGGTGTGTTGAAGAATTTACCGGTTGTGTTGCGTGAATGCTGAACATCGGATCACGCCTTGCAAAACCCGGAAAACCTTATACATCAATGAATTGTTCATTATATTTTCTTTATCTATTACCCCATAGAAAATGCTTATGTCGTTATTTATTGCGCTGCAGCTGTGGATCCAAAATCGATAATTCGGCCGAAATGGCGCGCAGACAGTCCGAATCTTTGGGAATCATGCAATCCATGGTCGCATAGTCCGTCTAGCGACCGGTGTCGGAACTGGCAGCAACGTTGGGTTTAGTGTTAAGTCTATGTATTTGATGCATCTTTCGATCCATAAACTTTCTTTATGCTTAACCCGTTCTGGTTTTAAGGGTATCGACACTTGCCCGGGGTCCAGCGCCATCGCGGACCAATTTTCGGAACGCAGGTGCCCTTAAAACAAAGGTCTGCGCGCAGTATTGCTTCCAAGCGGTTGCCTCTATTTCGGATGCGCCCGATCATACTCCAGGCGGGCTGTTTTGACCTTTTCCATCTGCTCGCCAGACCAAAAAACCAGAGGCTTCAAGCTTGCAACCAGGCTTTGACCCAGCGGGGTGAGCTCATAGGACACAGCGACCGGCGGGCCCGGATCGACTGAGCGGGTGAGATAGCCATCCCGCTGAAGGCCACGCAGGTTTTCCGTCAGCACACGCTGCGTGACGTCGCCGATACAGCGTTTGATCTCGCCAAAACGCATCGGTCCATCTTCCAGCGCCAGAACAATGATCATGCGCCATTTGCCGGTGACATTGGAGAGAACGGATCGGATCGGGCAGTTCGAGGCTTCGGCCTTGGTTTCAACACCAATTGGGAGCATGGGATGTCTCGGTATGCATAGGGAACCAGTGACAGATATCAAACTCGGATTATGTGTCAGAACACTTTGCAAAACAACAGGTATCCTGGAGCATACCTTGTGACAAAATAGTGCGTAATTGACTGTAGGTGCGAAAATGATACCACGTATGGCGACGACTCAAGCAGAGGATACAGACATGTCGCCGAAGGAATTGGTACTTGCCCTATTGACTGCAGCTTTCGTGGATCATGATCCGGAAGCTGCCAAGCCGTTGCTGGCGCCCGATTACATTCAACACAACCCCGCGATCCCGACCGGCGCGGACGGTTTGCTGGGCGCAATCCCGGTCGTGAAAGACGCCGGTTTGACGGTCACAACACATCGTGTGATCTCGGAGGGGGATTATGTCGTCCTGCACAACACGTATGAAAATGCGGATGCCTTTGGGGCGCCGAGCCTTGTGGCCTTTGATGTGTTCCGGGTTGAAGGTGGCGTTGTCGCCGAGCACTGGGACAATCTTCAGGCACCGCCTGAGACAACCGTCTCTGGCCGGTCGATGACTGATGGTCCGGTCGAGGTGGCCGACCATGACCGCACGCAGGAAAACAAGGAACTGGTTGTGGGTTTCGTCCGGGACGTTCTTGGTGGTGCCGCGCCGCAGAACGTGACCCAGTACATGGATCCGGCGGTTTACATGCAGCACAATCCGCTCATCGGTGACGGGCTCAACGGCCTTATGAAGGCCATTGAAGAGTTTGCAGCCCAGGGGCAGGTGATCACGAAGTTTGAGCCGCAAATCGTCGTTGCCGAAGGTAACTTCGTGTTCGTTGCCTCTGATGCGGTTATGGGCGGTGAGCCCTGGGCGTTTTTTGATCTGTGGCGGGTCGAGGCCGGCAAGATCGTTGAGCACTGGGACGTCGTGTCCCCGATTCCAGCAGAGATGGCGCACGACAACGGCAAGTTCTGAGCAGCCGCAACACGTTGAACATAAGAAAAAGCCGGGGCGTCCAATTGGACGTCCCGGCTTTCTGGCTTTTTCTGTGAACGAACAGATCACATGTTCGGGTAGTTCGGTCCGCCAGCGCCTTCCGGCACCGTCCACGTGATGTTGCGGTTCGGATCCTTGATGTCGCAAGTCTTGCAGTGCACGCAGTTCTGCGAGTTGATCTGGAAGCGCGGTGCGTCTTCGCCTTCTTCCACCCACTCGTAAACCCCGGCCGGGCAGTAGCGGTTGGAGGGGCCGGCAAAGATGTCGTGCTCGGACATTTTCTGCAGTGTCTCGTCGGCGACCTTGAGGTGGATCGGCTGATCTTCCTCGTGGTTTGTGTTCGACAGGAATACCGACGACAACTTGTCGAAGGAAACCACCCCATCCGGCTTCGGATAGTCGATCTTCTTGCAATCCTTGGCCGGTTTGAGCGTCTCGGAATCCCGCTTGCCATGCTTCATGGTGCCGAAGAAGGAGAAGCCGAACAGCTCGTTGGTCCACATGTCGAGACCGCCGAGGGCAACACCCAGCACCGTACCGAACTTCGACCAGAGCGGCTTGGCGTTGCGAACCTTCCACAGATCCTTGCCAATCTCGCTGTCGCGCCACGCCTGATCATAGGCGGCCAGCTCTGTGTTGGCCTCGCCGCGGCCGATCGCGGCCATGACTTCTTCTGCGGCCAGCATGCCGGAGAGCATCGCGTTGTGCGACCCCTTGATCCGCGGCACGTTGACGAAGCCCGCGGAGCAGCCCATCAGCAAACCGCCCGGGAAGGACAGTTTTGGCACGGACTGATACCCGCCTTCTGTAATGGCGCGTGCGCCGTAGGCCAGGCGCTTGCCGCCTTCGAACGTCTCGCGGACGGCCGGGTGCGTCTTGAACCGTTGGAACTCGTCGAATGGCGACAGCCAAGGATTCTCATAGTTCAGGTGCACCACGAAGCCGACGGCCACCTGATTGTCTTCCAAGTGATACAGGAAAGAGCCGCCGCCGGTCTTGCCGTCGAGAGGCCAGCCGAAGGAGTGTTGGACCAGGCCCTGATTGTGTTTTGCCGGATCGATCTGCCAGAGTTCCTTGATGCCGATGCCGAACTTCGGAACATCGCTGTCCTTGTCGAGCTCGAACTTCTCGATCAGCTCCTTGGCGAGCGATCCGCGAGCACCTTCGCCGATCAGCGTGTACTTGCCGCGCAGCTCCATGCCGCGGGTGAACATCGCATTCGGCTTGCCATCGCGGCCGATGCCCATATCGCCGGTCGCAACACCCGTGACATTGCCGTTGTCGTCATAAAGGATTTCGGCAGCGGCAAAGCCCGGATAGATTTCGACGCCAAGTGCTTCCGCTTTCTCCGCGAGCCAGCGGCAGACATTGCCGAGCGACACGATGTAATTGCCATGGTTGTTCATGAGCTTCGGCATGAACATGTTTGGCAGGCGCATGGAGCCTGCTGGCCCAAGCACGATGAACTGATCGTCCGTGACAGGGGTTTTCAGCGGCGTGTCTTCCTCGCGCCACTCCGGCAGCAATTGGTCGAGGGCAATCGGATCGATCACAGCGCCAGACAAGATATGCGCCCCAACCTCGGAGCCTTTTTCCAGCACAACGATGCTAATGTCTTCGCCCTTTTCATTGGCGATCTGTTTCAATCGTATCGCGGCAGCCAGACCAGCCGGGCCAGCGCCAACGATCACCACATCCACGTCCATGCTTTCACGTTCGCCGAGCGCGTCCTGTTCGCTCATGAAATGTCTCCCTCCGCAAGGTTCGCAGTGCCGGTTTCGCGCGATTTGCCGCTCAATGACGGGCAAATCGCGACATTTTTCATATGAAAATGCGAAGCCGGTTGCCGAATGCTCCTATTTGGGGCCAGATAGACCAAAGCTCGGCTCGGGCGTCAAGTGCAAAAGTAACGCTTACGTAAACGTAAGTAATTCTCCGTTTGGGTTTGATGCTCTGATGCACACACGCAAAAGCCTTTACCCACAGGGTGTGGCAGGATATCTGCGGCTTGGGGATGTTACCTTGGCAGGTATCACCTCTTAGCTTAGTTTACCGACCTGCCAGATGCCTGCATTGGCCGTCAGGTTCTGGGCGCTTGCCCATCTTGGAGAGTTCATTTGCAACACAGCCCATCTGATATGCGGCATCTGGAAGCCCTGCTGGATTTCTATCTGGCATCCGGTGTGGACGCATCGCTGGGGGACGAGGTTGTCGACTGGTTTCAGCTCTCCGAAGTTCAGGCAAAAGCACGTCAGCAACGTGTTGTGCCGCAGGCGACGGCTCCGGCAGTGTCCCCGGGACAGAGCACGCCCCAACAGACACGGCAGGCACTTTCTCAATTTCAGCCGTCCTCCCAGCTTGGTGCAGCGCAAACTGCTGGTGCCACGGGGGCAAACACACAAAGTCTCACCGATCACGGCGCGATCCCGGATCAGGCGGTCATTTCCATGGCCCGTGAACAGGCTTCCAGCACCGGATCTCTCACCGAGCTGCTGGCCTGTCTTGAAGCTTTTGATGGCTGTAACCTTAAGCGCACAGCCAAATCACTTGTATTTGCCGATGGCAATCCGGAAGCTCGTGTCATGTTCATCGGTGAAGCGCCGGGGCGGGATGAGGATCTGCAGGGCAAACCCTTCGTCGGCCGGTCCGGTCAATTGCTTGACCGGATGCTGAAGGCGATTGGCCTAGACAGATCCCAAGTCTATATCGCCAACACGGTGCCCTGGAGGCCGCCGGGAAACCGCACGCCGACACCGCAGGAGACGGAGATCTGCCGCCCATTCATCCAACGCCAGATCGAGCTGGTGAACCCGGATGTCGTGGTGTTTCTCGGGGCTGCCTCTGCGAAAACACTTCTTGGCGTGCAAGACGGTATCCGGAAAATGCGCGGCCGCTGGATGACCTATCCAGTTGCGGGGCGTCAGATTGCTGCCTTGGCCACCTACCATCCGGCCTACCTGTTGCGCAGCCCGCTGGAGAAACGACTGTCCTGGCGTGATTTTCTGAGTGTGAAATCAAAACTGTCTGAAGTCGGTTAGCCCGCCGCCAGCAGGCGTAGCAACTCCCGGTGGCGGCCGCATCGCGGGCAATCTGCTGAAGCAACGCCTGCCGTTCAAATCGGCAGGAATGCTTCAAGATTTATCTGGATAAAAGCAAATACTTGAAACGAAAGGTAAACTCGAACTGAGCGAAGTACGTTGGTCGGTGTCTCAGATTTGCATCGAAGAATCTTAGTAGAATTAACAGTATTTTTGTTCTTTGCCGGCTATGATCATCGCCTACTGGAAGTGGTTGAAAACCGCTGTCAGCTGGAGACTGGATGTGAAGGAAATCGTTGATCGTTATTCCGGCGGCTCAAATATCATGGTCTTGGTTCTCGACTTCGAGACCCTGGATTGCGAGGAGGCGATCGCAACGGACATTACCCGCTCGGGGTGCTTGCTTCGGGATACATCGCACACTGCAAAAAACAAGCTGATCGGTTTGCGTTTGTCCGGCCTGGACAAGATGATCAAGGGCAAAGTTCAAGAAATCCTGGCAGAAGAAGTCCGGGTCTCCTTTCTTTTCGAAGACGACACCAAACGCGAGAAGCGCAAGGAGAAGCGCCGGACCGTCTCCATTTCTGCGTCGGTGCTACCCGGCAACGGCAGAGGCCCTGTAAAGTGTCAGATCGTGGACGCAAGTTTGTCCGGGTGCCGCTTCTTCTGTAAGCAGCTGGACGAGTTGCCGGACTCGATTGCTTTGCGAATCCCGGGTATGGACCTTCCGGTTGGCGGCAGCATCGTTTGGCGCGCCAACGGTTACGCGGGTGTTAAAATGAATTGGCAGTTTAGCGGAAAGACCGAGTTCATGGCTGCCAAGACCATCCGACCGCCAAGCCTGGCTGGAAAGGTCGGTGCCAATGGCAGCCGCAAGAAGACCCTGGCAAAACAACCGAACGTTATCCCAGCCCGATAACCCGGCGGGTCTTGTTACGGGGCTGCGGTGGTATCTTTTGAACCAGCACCTATATCTCCTGAAACAACAGGCTATTCAGGATTATCTTTTCGTGCTGTCTTCTCTACGCCGGTTTTTGCCCGGCTTCTTGAAAAACGACGCTCCCGTTATTCCGGTCGTGCGCCTGCAAGGGCCGATTGGTATGTCCAGCCCGCTGCGGCCCGGCCTGTCGCTGGCTACCGCAGCCCTGCCGCTGGAGCGCGCCTTTTCCATGAAAAAGGCGCCAGCTGTGGCGCTCATCGTGAATTCCCCCGGGGGCTCGCCGGTGCAATCGCGGCTGATTTTCCAGCGGATCCGGGACCTTGCCAAAGAGAATGAGAAGGACGTTCTTGTCTTTGTCGAGGATGTGGCGGCCAGTGGCGGCTACATGATTGCGCTGGCGGGCGATGAGATCATCGTTGATCCATCTTCTGTCGTCGGATCGATCGGTGTCGTTGCCGCCGGGTTCGGTTTTACAGAGCTGATCGGAAAAATCGGTGTGGAACGCCGGGTCTATACGGCGGGTGAAAAAAAGGTCACGCTCGATCCGTTCCAGCCGGAAGTGCCGGAAGATATCGAATACCTGAAAACCCTGCAGCAAGAGATCCATGACACGTTCATCGAGATGGTGAAATCCCGCCGGGCTGATGTCCTGTCCGACGATCCGGATCTCTTCACCGGCAAGTTCTGGACCGGAACGAGTGCGGTCAATCTTGGGCTTGTGGATTCCCTTGGCGATCTGCGCGGTGTCTTGAAAAAGCGCTACGGCGACAAGGCGGAAGCCAAGCTGATTTCTGCACCGCGCGGTCTGTTTGGCCGCAAGGGTGGTGTCGGCGTCAACCTGGAAGCCGGAGCCCTGACAGCGGGCCTTGGCAATGAATTGATCTCGGCCGCCGAGGAGCGGCTCATGTGGCAGCGTTTTGGTCTTTAAATAAACGTATTGAGGGTGTGGACTTTAAGAAACAACAGGGGACAACAGATGACCGAGTTGATTGGGGCCGCAGCATTGGCCGTTGGCGGGTACTGGATCGTCCAGCGGATCAAGCGCAAGATGGCGGATGTCGAAGCCCAGATCTCCAAGGCGGCCGCGAAGGCCGACCCTGCCGGCCGCGGCGAAAAGCTGGTTCTGGACCCGGTAAGTGGAAAGTACCGGCCCCAGGGTTGAGGCCGGTCAGTTTATGCGTGATCAGATGACTGCCGTAGACTAATTGCGGCGGTCACAATCCTGCGCTCTGTGCCGGAGCGGCAAAAAGTCCGAATTTCAAGGCTTTTTTCCGCGCCGTGGCGACGAGCAGACTGCCCGTTAGCAACACGAGAAGCAGATCTGACAGCGGGCCTGCCAACCAGACACCAGGTTCCCCCAACATTGATGCCAGCGCAAAGATTGCAGGTATTAGGAACGCATACGGTTTGGTCAGACTGAGAAGCGCAGCCCGGCCGGCGTCACCGATTGCCTGAAAATAGGCTGCAATGATCATCAGC
Organism: Roseibium sp.; assembly: GCF_965276855.1. GTDB lineage: Bacteria > Pseudomonadota > Alphaproteobacteria > Rhizobiales > Stappiaceae > Roseibium. The sequence continues at coordinate 1,596,464 of NZ_OZ255700.1, read as the reverse complement.
GGGCCAAACACGAAGAATAGCGCCGTCATCACAGGCAGAATCCGAACAATTTCCCCTTTCACCACCGCATCATCCGTGAACAGGCCCGCCACCCAAAGTGCGTTGAGGTTCACCAGAAGCTGGGCCCCCAGACAGTAAATCAAGGAGACGGCCATTCCCAGCCGGAGTGCGGTGTCCGAACGATGCCAGAGCCGGGCGCCATAGTTGTTGCCGATGATGGACTGGAGCGCCATCGACAAGCCCAAATGGGGCAGGATGAGAAAGGTCATGATGCGGGTGATGATTCCGTAGGCTGCAATGGTTGCTTCATAGTGGGCAACATGCACCCACTGCAAAGCCGCAATGGTGGCGATGGTTCCAAGGGAGATCCCCAAAAAGCTAAGGCTTTGCGGTGCGCCAAGGGCAAGTATGGGCCGCCAGCCTGCCAGAAGAGAGTAGCGGAGCAAGGCCTGCGGCTGGAGATGTGTTCGTGTCCGGGCCCTGTAGGCAAGGATGATGATGAGCGACAAAAGCTGGGCTAAGACAGTTCCGTATGCGGAGCCTGCAACCCCGAGATTCAAGACCGCGATCAAAATGTAGTTGAAGACGATATTGGACAGGGACACCAGCAAACTGGAGGCTGCCATGAAGCCGACACGGCCTTCATTCCGCAACGCGTCCGAGTTCAGTGCCAGGACGAAAAACACAGGTCCTGATGCGATGGTGATCAGCATATAAGTGTGGGCCATCCCGGCGATCGAAGTGATCCCGTTTGAAGCACCCAAGACAAGGGGTCTGCCGAAACCGGCGAAGAGTGCAATCAGGACCAGGCTGATGAAGAGGGCAAGGCCATGGGCCCCGGAGAAAACGGAGCGGGCCTCCTCAAACCGGCCCGCGCCGAGATGGCGGGCCAGGATGCTTGCCATGCCGTTGGAGACGAGTGTGGCGAGCGCGATGACCAACATGGTGGCCGGAAACATCAGGGTCACTGCGCTGAGTGCATCAGCCCCCACGTAAATTCCGAGAAAAACAGCATCCACAACGGTAAGGAGGCCGTTCATGCTCATCACGAGGATGATTGGCAAGGCGGTCTTGGCCAATAAGCCGCCCAGCGGACTTGTGACAAAATAGTTGTCCTGAACAGTGCCTGTCGACATTCTGCTCTCCGATAATACCATTTCGTATGAAGGGCTATGCCCGGGGGAAGGGCCCGCATTGCTTCCGGCACAAAATGTGTGGCGGAACAAAAAGTCGAACTAGCCAGAACTTTACCGTGACACGTGTCTGCGGGCGGCAGGGGCTGGACCCGGCCCCGTGCGTATCTCCAATTTCGCTTCATGTCAAAATGAAAGACAACCGGCATATGTGTTGCGCGGTCCATCGACAGAGTTCTTCAGTGCGTTATTTACATTTCCAACTGTTGAAACCGGGATCGGAAATCGAAGTCATGTTGCAGGAAAAACGGGGCGATCTTGATGCTGAAAAGCGCAAGAAACTCATTGTCCGCTTGCTGGAGGATTTGAGCAGTTCAAACCCGGATCTTTACTATCAGCCGACCAGTCAGGTCGCGATTCAGATCAAGCAAAATATTGATGACGGCACAAACCTCAACAATGACGACCGGGCGCTGCTATTGCCGCTCACCTTGCGGGACATAGAAGTGTTGCTGAGCCTGCATTGACTGGCCTAACCTATCGGCCTTTTTGATTGATACGCCCAAAGATGCTCGGCCACATAAAAACGATCAACCTTGGGCGTGAAATCTATCCTGGTTTGACGCCCGCTGATTGATGTAGCGGAACGGACTGCATTCTCGATCCCTAGCCGAAAAAACCAGACCCCAAGGCTTTCCGGCGTTTCAGCGGTTCGGATTGCACGGCCTTGCGCTGGATGAACTTGAAGTGCCCGAGTGCTTCACGGATCGTCTCATGGACCGGTTTGCGCTCCAGATAATCCATCAACCGGTAGAGATTGATCGGTTGCTTTTGAATGAGCGCTGACACCTTTTCCAAAGCGTCATCAAAGGAATAGGTGTCGATGATCTGGCAGGCCGTTTGCGTGGGCGTGAGGATGTAATAGTCCCGCTCCCGCTTCGGCGTGTAGCGCAGGACATCGAACGGGGATGCTCCAAGCACCTGGGGTTTTGGGATATAACAGAAGACATCATCGGCCTTGTTGTGCAGGACAGACCCGGAGGTTTGCTTGAATCCGAAGGGTTTGAGCTGCTGAACGGCATGCGTGCGCATGCCCGGGCTCATAATGTCCGCGTCCGAGCGGTCGTAGCGCAGATCGTCGAACACGGAAAAGATGTTCAGCCAGTCATCCACCAGCATCATGTAAACGCTGAGTTCCCGCTCTGCTCCAAGCGCTTTTGAAGTCTGTGTTTCCGTGCGTGCCGAACTTTCGTCCATGATCCGTCTCCTGTTCTTGGAGAGGTAGGACCGATGGGCCGGCGGGCAACTTGGTTTTTCTGAAGCCGGATTGGAGATTTGGTCCAAGTGTGGTTCAAAGCCAAGTCTGCAGAAGAAGCCACAAGCCCATCAACATCCCGGGAAGCAAGGTGATCAGCATGGCAAAGCCCCGTTTGCTGCTGTCGAAGAGAATGAAGTGCAAGACACGCCCAATGAGAAACACGGCAACAGCCAACCACAGCCACTTTTGTCCAAGCCCAGCCATTTCGGATGCTCCCAGAACCAGGATGAAGACCGGCGCATTCTCCATCAAGTTTCCGTGAATCCGGATGCGTTTGAAGAGCGTCGCATCATCGCCGTCGCCTCGAAAGACACCACCGATTTTTTCGCGGCGCAGGCCGATCCAGCCGGTCAGCGGGATGAGAGAAATAGCGAGCAGGCTTGTAAAAGTAATTGTGACGGGCAGCAGGACTTGGGTCATTGATTGTCGCCTTTGATTTCCATCGGCGATGCAGGCTCCGTTGATGACAACAAAGCGAGCATCGCCGATCAATTGTTTTCGATAAAAGGGTGGCATCGATCGAGGCGTCTTACTGATCGAAGGGGCGAGCTGCTTGGTTTCCAACCAGGCTCTAGACGAGCCCGGTGTCTATGTCAGTGGGCAGGTCTTTCAGGCTTACATGTCCATGTCCAAAGCTTCTGCGATCTCAATGGTGCCAGTCCCGCTGAGATGAGGACAGCCTTTGGCCAAGGCAATCGCATCTTCCATAGTGTCGGCTTGCAGAACGGTCATGCCGCTCGCTGGATTGGCTCCCCCGTGATCCTCGACACCATCTGGCGTGATGGTTTTCGACGGCCCGACCGGAAGGCCTGGATCAATGACAGCCTCAGCGATGGAGGCGCTCCAGGCTTTCCACGCCTGCATGTGGTTGACACCATCCTCCCGGCTCTGGATGTCAGGCTTCCCGTGATAAACCAGCAAAAATTTGGGCATGTTGAACTTTCCTTGTTTCAATCAAGGGGAGAACGATTGGCACAAATCAAAATATGATAAAGAACATTTTTAAAGGCGGTGCTAAGTACACCTCGTATCGGAGGAAGCGATGCCCTACAGCGCTGAGCATAAGGACAAAACGCGAAAGAAGATTGTGGAGACAGCCCGTGTCCTGTTCAATCGGCATGGCTTCAACGGCGTGTCGATCGACATGGTGATGCAGGAAGCCGGACTGACCCGCGGCGGTTTTTACAATCATTTCAAGAACAAGGAAGAGCTCTTCAGCGAGGCGGTGATGAGCTTTCTGATGGGGCGCGGCGCAGAGTGGCGGGAAGATGCCGGTGTCGATGTCAGCAACTTGCGGCCCGAAATGGCCCACCAAATGATCAACGCATATCTGTCGCCAGAACACTTAAATGATCTTGATGGGCAGTGCCCGATGATCGCATTGCCTTCGGATATTGCGAGAGGTGGGGTAGAGGCCCAGAAGTCTTTTCAGACCCTGCTGGAGGCGATGGTCTCTCTATTTGAGACTAATATGTCCTCCGACGACAGCACCAACCGGCAGTGGGCTCAGGCGATCGCTGCGCTGTGCGTCGGCGGAATGGTTCTTTCCCGTGCGCTACCGGATTCAACGCTGGCGAAGGAAGTGCGCGTTGCTGCGGGCCAATCGGCAAAACGTCTCCTGAGCGAAGGTCAACGTTAGGTGTTTGGAGCAGCGGCGGCTCGCAGATTGGAATGTCGTCTCAATTAATTTGGTCGGCTAAGTAATGGGTTTATTGGGTGCCACGCGCCCTTTGACGAGGGCGCGTGGCAGCCAGCTTAGTCGCTGCGGACCAGGCCGGAGTAGTCTCCGCGCAATTGCAGGGTGACCGTGACTGCTGACTTATCGCGGTTCCGCCAGAACCAACCATGATCCCCTGCGAACGGGGTCTCAAAGCTTCCTGCGCCCGAGGTTTCGCCGCGGCCCTTTTCATAGGTCACGTTTTCCCCGCCAGCGTGGGCGTGCAGATCAAAGTTGATCCGTCCGCCGTCAGCCATCCAGGCATATGTCAGCGTGGCGCCCTTTTCCATGGTGGCCTTGATCTCGGTGTAGGCACCGGGTTCAAGGGTAAAGGTCACGACGTCTTTCCAGGCGTCTTGCGCCTGGGCGGTGGAAACGAAAAGCCCCAACACGCCGTCGATCAGCGACGATGAGTCCTGGCTGCCATGAAGTTTTTCGTCTTCGGCTGCTTCCTTCGCCAGTTGTTGCTTGATCTCGCCCATCTCGGTGAGGCCGAGCACACTGCCGACACCCGTCGGATCGATGCCGTACTCAGCTGGCAGGTAGACCATCACGCCAATGGCCGCAGCTCCTATGGCGGCCACGACGGACATTCGGCCCAGTTGCCGATTGCTCGGCAGGTCTTCAAGTTTCGGCTGGGGTGCGTTGTACATTGCTGTCTCCGATCATGAGGTGCTGGCGATGTAACCGGCGATTTGCTGGTAGGTCAGCAGCACGCCAAGGAATACCATGATGATGTTGGCGATTGTGGCTTGGCGCATGAAATTCGGACTTTTGCGCCAATATCCCATGACGATGAGGATCACAAACAATGCCAGAAGCTGTCCGATCTCGACCCCCACATTGAACGCCAGAAGATTGGCGAGGAGGCCATCCGGGGAGATGTTGTACTCCAGGATTTTGGAGGCCAAACCTGTCCCGTGAAACAGGCCGAAGATAAGCGTTGCGGCCTTCGTGTTCGGCTGAAACCCCAAAACTCTTTGAAAGACGCCGAGGTTGTCCAGCGCCTTGTAGACCACGGACAGGCCGATGATCGCATCGATGATGTAGGCGTTGATACCCCAGCCGTACCAGACACCAAGAAGCATGGTGACGGAGTGACCAAGCGCAAACAGGCTCACATAGATGGCCACATCCTTCATCCGGTAGAGGAAGAAGACGACCCCCAGCAGGAAGAGGATGTGGTCGTATCCCGTGACCATGTGTTTGGCCCCGAGATAGATGAAGGGGATGATGTGAACCCCCCAGATTTCCTGGATGTATCCCGCATCGCCGGGCGTGACATCATGCGCGGCGGCGGTTTGAACGCCAGCGGCGTAGAAGAGAAATGAGAGTGACAGGGCAAAAACAAAGGCGTGAGTCAGCCGTGTCTGCCCATGAATAGAAGTAGGCTTCATAAGGTCCTTCCAAGTGTATAACAGATTTCTGATGAGCCCGAACCGGGCAATCTGTCAGGTCCTTGGAGGGCGCTCCGGGGGAAACACAAAGGCGGACGTCGCATCGCTGAAGGGCAGCCGCCAGGATGATGTGTCAAAGACGTGAGGGGATTTCGGCGCCGGTTTCACAAGCACTGCGGAGTTGTGGTCATGGTCACCCAGGTCGTGTTGGTGGCCGTGCATGGCCCAAAGCAGATCGAGTTCAAACCCATGCGAATGGCCGTGGTCTTCAATCATCTCAAGATGATCTTGCACCGTATCGAGATACTTCGGCGTGTGAGACGCCGCAGGCACCGTCGTCCAGACGCACAGGCAGAGGCAGAGCAGCCCTGCCAGGAGCCTCTGCCATTCCGAATGTTTTTGGATCCGCATCCAGTTCAAAACGGGTTCCTGTTTACATCAGGTTTCCAACGACGAATCGCTTTTTGTCCGTATCGCCTCGATTAGGCGCGAAATATGGCCAAATGGAGAGAATTGGCAACCCTTTTGCTCTTTGAACCGGTGGCTTGTCCGGAATAACCTTGAACTTGCTCACCACCATTGATCGCGCTTCGGTCCATCAAGTGAAGAGGCGCTTCCATCGCCAGCTGGAGACCAATTCTTAAAGCCCGGAGAGGCGCGCAAAACCCGCAATTGGGACGTATGTGGTGGAATTTACGGACCAGACAGAAAGCGAGCGCAGGGTCTTTTGCCCTTCCTGTGGGAGATGTTGCTTAGATGATCTTGCCGCCGAACTGCCCATTGATGTGATCCAGTTCGGAAGTTAATGCTTATAACATTCGTATCTGTTGAGAATTTGAGCGACACTGGCGGAGATCGAATGACACTGGATCAGGTATTCTCAATCACCGGCACGATCGCCATGGCAGGCTGGGTCATCCTGGCCGTAGCCCCCCGGCGCTGGCCCGTGCTCAACGCACTTCCCCGACTTGTTCTGCCGGCGGTTCTAAGCCTGTTTTATGCCGCCTACATTTTTGCATTCTTTGCGGAATCTGGCGGAGGTTATGACAGCCTCGCGGACGTGCGCCAGCTCTTCACACTCGACGAACTTCTTCTGGCGGGCTGGATCCATTATCTGGCCTTCGACCTGATGGTTGGCGCTTATCTCGCCGACCGGCTCGATAGAGTGGGTATCGGCCGTCTGCTGCAACTGCCTGTGTTGGCCGCAACGCTGTTCTTCGGCCCTGTGGGTGTCATTCTGGCGCTGTGCATGGAAGGGAGCGTGCGCTTTGTTTCCTTCAACACGAGAGGGCTCGCCCATGTCCGGGTATGATGACGCCGCAGCATGCGATCCAGCCAGGGGCCCTTCATTGTCTGTGGTCCTGGCTGGCTTCTCAACGGCCTTGTTGCTCGTGTCTCTGGCTGCCAGTATCGTTGATCCACGGCTTCTGGACGGGGTGCCGGTCTGGAACAAACCTGCAAAGTTCGCCCTGTCCTTTGTGGTTCTCTTTGGAACCATCGCCTGGCTGGAGACACGACTTTCCCAACCTTGGCGAGCGGGGTGGCTGCTTCGCGGTACAATGGCCGTCATGGCCATCTGCATGATCGCGGAAATGGGATACATCATGATGCAGGCAGGTCTTGGGCAGGCCTCCCATTTCAATCTGTCGACCCCGTTCAATCACTTCATGTATACAGTCGTGATGGCCTTTGGAGCAGTCCTTCTGGTTACCGGTATTGGGGTCTTTGGATATGCGGCCTGGGCGGACAGGCAAGCCGACCTGACACCGGCTTTGCGTATCGGCACCGCCTTGGGTTTCGGCGTGTCTTTCCTGCTCACACTTTTTGTTGCCGGTTACATTGGAGGTCAGGAAAGCTCACTGATTGGGACCGTTGGCACCAACCATTCCACCTTGCCGTTTTTGGGGTGGTCTACCGAGGTTGGCGACTTGCGGCCTGCCCATTTCCTCGCGCTGCATGCCATGCAGGTTCTGCCGCTGTTAGGATATCTTCTCGACCGCTGGGCAATTTATCATCGGCCGGTATGGGTAGTGTCCGGCACAGTTGTCTATACGGCTGCGACACTCTTGCTTTTTGTACAGGCGCTTGCCGGACAACCCCTGATCTCGCTCTGAACTTTTAAGCCGTGATATGGACTGGGGCCATCAGTTGGGGGCTGCACCCAATCCGGGTCTCCGACAAGAACGCGCAAGTGTCAGGAAAGTCAACGGCCGGCACAGCGTTGGAGAAGCAAAAAGGGCTCAAAACCAAGTCGCCCCATAGCTTCCTTTGGCCGAACCCTTGACCTCTCCCGTCCACCGTGGCACCTGTCGCGCCAACAGGCGAGGGGGAACCCTTGCCGCAAGCAATTGGTCCCCGTTCTCAGGAACACAAAAAAATGTCGAGCGACGTTCCGGCGCATATGCGCCCTGAAAACTCCTTCCAAGGCCTCATCCTCACCCTTCAACAGTATTGGGCCGACCAGGGCTGCGTGGTTCTGCAGCCCTATGACATGGAAGTCGGGGCCGGAACGTTCCACCCGGCAACGACCTTGCGCTCGCTTGGACCGCGCCCATGGAAAGCGGCCTACGTGCAGCCGTCCCGCCGGCCGACCGATGGCCGCTACGGCGAGAACCCGAACCGCCTGCAGCATTACTATCAGTTCCAAGTGCTGTTGAAGCCGTCGCCGTCCAATCTGCAGGAGCTTTATCTCAATTCGCTCTACGCCATCGGCCTCGACCCGAAGGTGCACGACATTCGCTTCGTAGAAGACGACTGGGAAAGCCCGACGCTCGGCGCGTGGGGACTTGGCTGGGAATGCTGGTGCGATGGCATGGAAGTGTCGCAGTTTACCTACTTCCAGCAGGTCGCGGGCTTTGAATGCTCACCGGTTTCCGGCGAGCTAACCTATGGCCTGGAGCGCCTGGCGATGTACATTCAGGGCGTCGATAACGTCTATGACCTGAATTACAACGGCATGGAAGGCGCCGATAAAGTCACCTATGGCGATGTCTTCCTGCAGGCCGAGCAGGAATACTCCCGCTACAATTTCGAGCACGCCAACACCGAAACCTTGTTCCAGCACTTCAAGGATGCGGAAGCCGAATGCCGCGCCATTCTGGAGGCCGGGGCCAAGGCGCGCGACGACAACGGTCTGTCGGTTCATCAGGTGGTGCTGCCGGCCTATGACCAGTGCATCAAGGCCTCTCATGCCTTCAACCTGCTCGATGCCCGCGGCGTGATCTCCGTGACCGAGCGCCAGAGCTATATTTTGCGGGTTCGCGAACTTGCCAAGGCCTGCGGCGCAGCGTTTCTGGAAACGGAAGCCGGCGGTGTCGGCTATCACAATCAGGCCGCTGAATAAGGCCGGGGTCCAACAATAATCCTGACGAGGTCACCCCGGACGCAACAGTGTTCCGATCCGGGGCCCACGCGCAGATCCACGTGCCGAAACGTTTGAAGCGAAGTCACCACCGCTCTGCAAACGAGTAGATCCCGGCTCGCGCTTCGCTTGGCCGGGATGACAAACTGCCGAGTTGCAGCTGTAATAACATCAGCTTAACCCCGGTAAACTCGTCTCGGACCGTCAAAAGTGTGGTCTGGATTACACTTTTACCGTTTTGGCCGTTTCGCCTACGGCCGGGCGATGACATCCGCTGAAAGTCCGGCTAGCCTCCGCTGAAGATGGTTCGGAGGTTTTTATGGCCACGTGGTTTATTCTCGCTCTTTTGATCGCGCTCTCGGTTTTCGCGATCCTTCTTTACAACGCGCTGGTGAAAAAGCGGCAGATGGTCGAGGAAGGCTGGAGCGGGATTGATGTCCAGCTGAAGCGCCGGGCCAACCTGATCCCGAATCTCGTTGAGACGGTGAAGGCCTACGCGTCCCATGAGAAAGAAGCGCTGGAGAACGTAACCCGGCTGCGCACGGATGCCGCCGCTGTTTCGGGAAGCGACATTGCTGGCCGGGCCAAGGTCGAAGGCGCGCTGACCCAGGCGCTGGGCCGTTTGTTTGCCGTCGCCGAAGATTATCCAGACCTCAAGGCCAGCCAGAATTTCGCAGATCTGCACAATTCCCTTGATGAAATCGAAAACGCCATCCAGATGGCCCGGCGCTATTACAATGGCGCAGTGCGCGGCCTTAACGTTGCCGTAGAAAGCTTCCCGTCAAACCTGATCGCGAGCCAGTTCGGTTTTCAAAAAGCAGAGTATTTCGAGATCGAGGACGCGGCGGAGCGCGCTGTTCCGAAGGTCGAGTTTTAGGAAGTTTCTGGGAGATCCGATCATGCGGTTCCATCAAGGTCTGATGGCGGTCCTGGCGGCTGTCTTGTGGCTCGTGACAGTCAGCGGTGCGGTCTCGGAAGAACGCATCCTCACCTACGTCTCCGACATCGACGTTCAGGAGGACGGATCCTTAATTGTGACGGAAACCATCCGGGTCCGGGCCGAAGGCGATGAGATCAAGCGTGGCATCTTCCGCGACATTCCCTTGCGTGCGAAAGACGCCAATGGCTGGGAGCATGATGTGCCGTTTGAGTTGCTGGAGGTCTTGCGGGACGGGCAGCGCGAAAACAAGTTCACGCGGGACAACGGGCGCGGTGTCCGGATCTACATTGGCCGCGAAGATGTGTTTCTGGATCCCGGCGTTTACACCTACACGATCAAATACCGCATGTGGCGCCAAGTTCGTTTCTTTGACGGCTATGATGAAGTCTATTGGAACGCGACCGGCAACGAGTGGATCTTCCCGATCGATGAAGCCGTTGCGAGGGTCCGCTTGCCTGCTGGGGCCGACGCTACGCAATATGCCGCCTACACCGGCGCATTCGGCTCTGATGCGACCGATTATGAGGCCTCCGTCGACCCGGCAACGGGACAGGTGGTCTTCGAGACCACGCAGCCGCTCGGCGCTTACGAGGGCCTGACGGTCGCGGTCGGATTCCCGAAGGGCTTTGTCGCAGAGCCAAGCGAGTCTGAAAAATGGGACATGTGGCTCCAGGACCAGCGGGTCTTTGCGATCGGCGCGCCCGCGGTTCTGATTCTTGTTCTTTACTACTTGATTTCCTGGTGGCGCGTTGGCCGGGATCCGGCCCGCGGTGTCATCTTCCCGCGCTTCAAGGGACCGGATGGCGTGTCGCCGGCGATGGCCAACTACATTACCAATCGCGGGATCGAAGGGCAGCGCTGGGTTGCACTGGCCGCGGCCTGTCTGAGCCTTGCCACCAAGGGGCGTCTCAAACTCTCAAAAGACGACAAGGATCTTGTTCTGGAAATGCCTGAGGAGGGCACACCGATAAACGATGAGCCGCTGCCGAAAGGCGAGGCCGTTATCGAAAGTTACATCCGGGGCCGGGGAACACCGCTCGCCTTGAATGACAAGAACGGCAAGGCGATCAGCGCGCTGGGAGACAAATTCGTTTCAGCGATCAATCGCGAATACAGCGGGGTCTATTTCAAGCACAATGGATTTTATCTACTGCCGGGTCTTGCGGTCAGTGTTGTGACGATCTTCTCGCTGTTTTATTTCGGCAATTTGAGCGATGCGCAGTTCGAGCAGTCCTTTCTGTTCGGCTTTTTCACCATTTTTGGAATTGCGGGCTCCGTCGGCCTGACAATTCTGGTTCAAAGCCTGTTTGACAAAACGACAGGGCGAAGCTCCAAGGCGCTGGCATTCTGGCTGGTTTTTGCGGTGATTTTTGCTGGCGCGGTCTACCTTGTCATGCACCTCACCGCGTTTATCCTTCAAATCCCGCCGGAAATTCCCCTGCTGCCCGCATTTGTGATCGGGATTGTCCTGATGTTCATTGTCTATGCCAATGTCATCGACATCCCGACCACCCATGGCCGGGTGGTCATGGACGAGATCGAGGGCTTGAAGCTTTATTTGTCGGTCGCCGAAAAAGACCGTCTGAACATGACGGATGCGCCGGACATGAGTGTTCTTCATTTTGAAAAGCTGCTTCCCTTTGCGGTTTCGCTGGGCGTTGAAAAGCCCTGGACCACGCATTTTGAAACCTGGCTGTCGAGTGCAGCCAATGCAGGACAGTCGCGTGAATACCGCCCGAGGTGGTACAGCGGCCGTGACTTCGACAGCCGGGACATCTCGCGCAGCGTTGGCGCAACGGCAAGTGCCATGGCCGGATCTTTCCAGTCCTCCTTGCCGGTGTCTTCCAGCTCCAGTTCCGGCTCGTCCGGTGGCGGGTCATCCGGCGGTGGCGGAGGCGGTGGCGGCGGCGGCGGCTGGTAGGCAGCCTTTACCGCCATATTTGCCGCCCCTGCGCCGGAACGGCTTGGCGGGGCTGGGCCGTTGCCGCTGTCCCGGCCCTGAGCCGGGACCGGGCGACGTGGCCCCGGACCATGTCCGGGGCGGCTCCGATGCTTCTAATAATCTGCAGAATAGCGAGCGGGGAAGATTGGTAGCCGGCCGCGCTGGCTCGGCGCTGAACTGGTAAACCTCGTCATTCTTCGCTAGGGTCGCCTCGGGCTAAAAAGGGGCAGGTTTGATATGAGCGGCGAAGTGCTGACGCTGGATGAGTTTCTCAGCTTCAATATTGCGATTCTTGTTTATTTTCTGGGCGTTCGCCTGAACAAGCAGTTCGCGTTCCTGCGCCACTATAACATTCCAGAGCCGGTCTCAGGCGGTTTGATGGTCGCAACACTCGCGCTTGTTGCCTACGGGGTCTTCGACAAGGAAATCAGCTTTTCGCTGGGTGCGCGTGATTACCTGCTCTACTGCTTTTTCACCGCCATCGGTTTGAACGCCCGCTTCTCGGATCTTGCCAAGGGTGGCAAGCCGCTGTTGATCCTGTTGATGCTGACAGTCGGCTACATGCTGTTCCAGAACGTCATCGGCACCGGGATCGCCGTTGCCATGGGATTGCCTGTCGGCTTTGGCCTTCTGGGCGGAACGATCTCGCTGGTGGGCGGTCACGGCACGGCGATTGCCTGGGGACCACGCTTGGTCGAGCAATACGGCGTTGTCGGTGCCGTTGAAATCGGCGCGGCAACGGCAACTCTCGGACTGATCGCAGCGAGTTTGCTGGGCGGCCCGATCGGCAACTATCTGATCCAGGTAAAGGGCGGCAAGCCGGACCCGAACCGGCCGGATGAAGGTCCGGTGATCGGGATCGAGACCGAAGACGAAGCCGATACCAGCGTGACCCATACCGGCCTGATGCGGGCGATCCTTGTGCTGAACATCGCGATTGCGCTCGGTGTCATGCTTCAGGAAGCGCTGGTTTATGGCTTCAATCTGGATCTGCCGGTGTTCGTCTGTTGCCTGTTCTGCGGCATCATCCTGTCCAACACCGTGCCTCTCATTTTCAAGAACATCATCTGGCCGGCCCGGTCGCGCTCACTCGCGGTGATCTCGGATTTGGCACTTGGAATTTTCCTGACCATGTCGCTGATGAGCCTGCAGCTCTGGACCATCGCTGGGCTCGCCGGACCGATGATGCTGATCCTGGCAGCTCAGATCATCGGGGCAGGGCTGTTCATCATCTTCGTGCTCTTCCCCGTGATGGGGCGGGACTACAATGCCTCGGTGCTTGGCGCGGGGTTCGCGGGTTTTGCGCTGGGCGCGACCCCAACGGCCATTGCCAACATGACGGCGGTGACCAAGCAATACGGCCCGGCCATGCAGGCCTTCCTGATCCTGCCGCTCGTCTCCGCCTTCTTCGTCGATCTCGCGAATGCGGTGATTATCGTACTGTTTCTGGGGAACTAGCCCGCGGTCACCGTGTCTTTGAAGTGCCTTCGCGCGTATGTGCTTGCCAAAGGGGGTGACAAGTTGCAGCTGACTTGGTAACGGACGGCCAACGCATTTCCGGTGGTTTCCACCCAGACCCGAAGGCTTTTGACCCTATGCCCGATCTTCTGCTTGAGCTGTTCAGCGAAGAAATCCCGGCCCGTATGCAGCGCAAGGCGGCCGAAGACCTGAAAACGCTTGTGACCAATGCCTTGGTGGATGCCGGTTTGCCCTACGAGGGGGCCAAAGCCTTTGCAACGCCGCGCCGCTTGGCGCTTCATGTTGCCGGTGTGCCAGCCGGCTCTGCCGCGACCCGGGAAGAGCGCAAGGGCCCGCGCGTCGGCGCGCCGGAAAAGGCTGTTGAAGGGTTCTTGCGCGGGGCCGGGCTGGCCTCCATTGACGAGGCGACGATCCAGACCGATCCGAAGAAGGGCGACTTTTATGTGGCCGTGATCGAGAAGCCGGGCCGGTCCGCCATCGACATCATTGCCGACTTCATGCCGGGCATCCTGCGCAACTTCCCGTGGCCGAAATCCATGCGCTGGGGCACGACGTCGACCCGCTGGGTGCGCCCACTGCATTCCATCATCGCAACATTCGGTCCGGAAACCGAAGAGCCGGATGTCGTGCCGTTCGAGTTTGACGGCATCAAGTCGGGCAAGACCACCCGGGGTCACCGGTTCCTTGCAGATGTCGCCTTCGATGTCCGCCGGTTCGACGACTATGCGCCCGCCCTTGAAAAGCACAAGGTCGTGCTGGACGCGGATCGCCGCAAGGAGATCATCCTTGCCGACGCAAAAGACCGCGCATTGGCGCTTGGGCTTGAGCTTGTCGAAGATCCGGGGCTTCTGGAAGAAGTCGCCGGCCTGGTCGAATGGCCGGTCGTTCTTACCGGGTCCTTTGATGAGGCGTTTTTGGAAATCCCGGACGAGTGCATTCAGTTGACCATCAAGGTCAACCAGAAGTGCTTTGTGCTGAAGGACCCGAAAACCGGCAAGCTTGCCAACAAGTTCGTTCTGATCTCCAACATCGTTGCACCCGATGACGGCCAGCTGATCATCGCCGGCAATGAGAAGGTGATCCGTGCGCGCCTGTCGGACGCCCAGTTCTTTTGGACCAGCGATCTGAAAACTAACCTCACCGATAATCTGCCGAAGCTGTCGGATGTGAAGTTCCACGAAAAGCTTGGCAGCGTCGGCGAACGGGTTCAGCGCCTGATCGCGCTCTCCGCAGAGCTTGCACCGCTGGTTGGCGCGGATGCAGCCAAGGCCAAACGCGGTGCGGAACTTGCCAAGGCCGATCTTGTCTCCGCGATGGTCTTCGAGTTCCCCGAACTGCAAGGCCTGATGGGCCGCTACTACGCCACCGCACAGGGCGAGGACGCCTCGGTCGCGACCGCGATCGAAGAGCATTACAAGCCGCAGGGTCCGAGCGACAACGTGCCGGCCGATCCGGTCGCGATTGCCGTGGCCTTGGCCGAAAAGCTCGATCTTCTCACCGGCTTCTGGGCGATTGACGAAAAGCCGACCGGCTCCAAGGATCCTTATGCCCTGCGCCGCGCTGCTCTGGGTGTCATCCGGATTGTTTTGGAAAACAATTTACGCCTGAAGCTGGGGGATCTGATCCTCTCGGCGCTGAAAGCCCAGTCTGCAAAAGCGGATGATGAAGCCGCACTGGTTGCCGATCTTCTCTCCTTCTTCGCCGACCGCTTGAAGGTCCACTTGAAGGACGAAGGCGCGCGCCATGATTTGATCGATGCTGTCTTTGCCTTGGACGGTCAGGACGATCTTTTGATGGTCGTGAAACGCGTTGAAGCCTTGCAGAAATTCGTCTCGTCCGATGACGGCACCAACCTGGCAGCCGGCTACAAGCGCGCGGTGAATATTCTGAAGGCGGAAGAGAAAAAGGACGGCAAACCGGTTACCGGCAGGCCGCACGCGGATCATCTGTCCGAGCAGGCCGAGATTGATCTGGCAGCTGCCATCGACACGGCACGTGCGGAGGCCGCCGAGGCTGTGAAATCGGAAGACTTCGAAGGCGCCATGGAGGCGCTGTCAAAACTGCGTGCTCCGGTCGACAAGTTCTTCGAGGACATTCTGGTCAATGCCGACGATCCGGCACTTCGGATGAACCGCCTCCAGCTGCTCGCCGAAATCCGCGACGCCACCCACGTGGTTGCCGATTTCTCCAAAGTCGCCGGTTAACTCACAGATCCGGGCCTCATCCGATGAGGCCCGTTCCACTTGTTCTGTTGCATATAGGAGTCAGCCGTGACTGCAGCACCAACCCGCTATGCCTTCATCAAGGCCAACTGGCATGCCGACATCGTGGACCGCGCTCTGGACGGGTTTTGTGAAGTGATCCCGGCCGACCAGGTCGATGTCTTCACCGTGCCCGGCGCCTTCGAAATGCCGTTGCTCGCGCGCGATCTGGCCAACAGCGGCAAATATGCTACTGTCGCTGCGGCGGCTCTGGTGGTCGATGGCGGGATCTACCGGCATGACTTTGTGGCGCAGGCCGTTGTCAGCGGCCTGATGCAGGCGGGTCTGGACAGCAATGTGCCGGTCCTGTCGGTGTCTCTTACCCCGCATCACTTCCAGCCGACCGAGCACCACATCGGAATCTACAAGGACCACTTCGTCGAAAAAGGCCGGGAAGCCGCGCAAGCGGCCCTCATGATCGGCGAAACCCGGGAGAGCCTGAAGGGCTGAGGGGCTCGGATAGTAGAATTCGGGACGATGAAATGAATAAAGCCAGACAGGGCTGCCTGCCTGGCTTTTTGTTTACTCCGCTGCCTGCTGGGCGAGACGGTCCACGGGCTTTTCCTGGATCGGCCAGTGGATGATGGCCGCTGCAATGCCAAGGGCAATGCCCATCCACCAGATGGCGTCGTAAGAGCCGGTTTCATCGTAAAGTTTGCCGCCGAGCCACACACCCAGGAACGAGCCGATCTGGTGCGATAGGAACACAAAACCAAACAGGGTTGCCATGTAGCGCGGCCCGAACATGACGGCGACCAGCCCTGAGGTCGGTGGTACGGTGGACAGCCACAACAGGCCCATGAGCGCGGAGAACACAAGCACCGAAATCGGGGTCACCGGCAGCATGATAAAGCCAAAGATGACCACGGCCCGGGCAAGATAGATCAGCGACAGGAAGATCGGCTTGGAATAGCGCCCGCCGATGTATCCAGAAGCGAGCGAGCCGACGATGTTGAACAGGCCGATAAGCGCAATCGAGGTCGCACCCCATGACGGATCGAGCCCGAGATCAGCTATGTAGGGCGGCAGGTGAACGGTGATGAAGGCCACGTGGAAGCCGCATACGAAAAAGCCAATGGTCAGCAGAACAAACCCGCGGGTGCCGAATGCCTCGGCCATCGCGCTTGTGAGGCTCTGGTCCGCAACAGCCTGATCGGAAGAGGGTGGAGCGGCCTTGCCTTTCAGAGCGATCGCCAAAAGCGGGATCAGGGCGATCAGTCCCATGAAAACGATCAGAGTCTGCTGCCAGCCAATGCCGGCAATCAGCGCACCGCCCAGTGGGGCAAACAGGAACTGCCCGAGAGACCCGGAGGCCGTTCCAATGCCGAAAGCGAGAGACCGTTGCTCCGGCGACACTGTCCGGCCAAACGAAGCCAGAACAAGTGAAAACGATGAGAAGGCGACGCCGAGGCCGATGAGGACACCTGCCGAGAGATGCAGCGCCACCGCGCTTTGGGCATCGACCATCAGGAAGAGGCCTGCTGCATAAAGCGCCGCACCAATGGCCATCGCTTTCCAGGTGCCGAACCGGTCGGCGAACATCCCCGCAATCGGCTGGCCGATCCCCCACATGAGGTTCTGGATGGCAATCGCCAGCGCGAAGATCTCCCGGCTCCAGTCGCGGGCTTCTGTCATCGGCTGGAAGAAGAGGCCCATGGCGGAGCGGGGCCCGAAGGAAATCAGCGCGATCAGACAACCGCAGGCGATCACCAGGGGAATGTTGGGGCCATCGCGCCGCGATGTGGATGCAGTTGACATCAGAACCTCTCATCGTGAATTGCCGATAAGATACTCCCGTCCGCCAAAACGGCCAAACGTGTATTTGTGATGTGTCCATCAATCTTGAGAATGAATTGCCGGTTGAGGTCAACGGAAGGCCGGACCGTCCCTAAGTGCAGACGAACTCCTGCAGGCCCAAAATGCCCTTTGGTTAGCCGGCGTTGGAAACGGTATATTTTGTCAAGGAATATCAATCGCTTGCGAATTGTTTTTGTATTAATTGCCAGAAAGTAATAGATTTTGCCGCGAAAGCCTCTTATATAAACTCCGAACGAGCAAAAGAGTTGGGCGCAAGCCCGTTTTCTTTTGAACTTAATATGCTCAAAATGAGTATAAGTGTGCATCGGACCAAAACACCGGTGTTCGAGCCAAAATGAGGGAGGTCGCCATGACCATTGCCCAAACAACCGTACCGGTCGGCACACCGATCAAGGACGGCCTGTCGGCCCTGGATCGCTATGGCAAATTGAACCGTCCAGATCTGAGCTATACCGCCGAAGTTGCTGAAGCGACGGCCCCGATCTACGAGAAGGTCAAACACATCATTCCGGAGATCGAGTGGCCCGCCTTGGCCCCGACAATCCACGCGATCAACAAGCTGAAAAAAGAGCGGAATGCGGTCATCCTGGCGCACAATTACATGACACCGGACATTTTTCATGGCGTGGCCGATATCGTGGGTGACAGCTTGCAGCTTGCGATCGAGGCGACCCGCACCGATGCGGAAGTCATCGTCCAGTGCGGCGTGCACTTCATGGCGGAAACCTCCAAAATCCTGAGCCCGGAAAAGACCGTTTTGATTCCGGACATGAAGGCCGGCTGTTCCTTGGCCGAGTCCATCACCGGCGCGGATGTACGGGCCTTGCGCGAGCGCAACCCAGGCATCCCGATCATCACCTATGTGAATACGTCTGCCGACGTGAAGGCCGAATGCGATATCTGCTGCACGTCGTCCAATGCCTTGCAAGTCGTTGAGAGCTTCGGCGTCGACAAGGTGTTCCTGATTCCGGACAAGTATCTGGCAGCGAACGTCGGCAACAAGACTGATGTCGAAGTCCTGATCTGGGATGGCGCCTGTGAGGTTCACGAGCGGTTCACGGCACAGGAGCTGCGGGATTATCGGAAGATCGAGCCGGAAGTGAAAATCATTGCGCACCCGGAATGCCCGCCCGAAGTGGTCGCGGAAGCTGACTTTGCCGGCTCCACCGCGCACATGATCGATTGGGTGAAGACCAAACAGCCGGAGAAGGTGATGATGATCACCGAATGCTCCATGGCAGACAATGTCGCCAGCGAGACCCCGGAAGTGAACTTCATCCGTCCGTGCAACCTGTGCCCACACATGAAACGGATTACCTTGGACAAGATCCTCGATACCCTTCTTGAGATGAAGGACGAGGTGGTTGTCGATCCGGTGATTGCCGACAAGGCGCGGGTGGCGGTTGAGCGGATGATCAACTTGAAAATTTGACCGCTCAAGGTTAGGTCACACATCTTCAAATGAATATCTTCCGGGCTTGGGTCCGGAAGCTCTTTTTGGGCATCGCCCAGTTCCATCCAGGAAGGTCCCATGGCCATCTCGACCGATGATTTTGTACCTGCCTATCCGGGCAAGGATGTCGATGACGTTGTCATTTTGGGCGGTGGTTTGGCCGGCCTCTTCTGTGCACTGAAGTTGAGCCCACGGCCCGTTACGATCATCTCCAACGCACCGATCGGGCAGGGCGCGTCGTCCGCCTGGGCCCAAGGCGGTATTGCTGCTGCGATTTCTGAAAAGGACTCGGTCGAAAAACACCGCGACGATACGTTGGCGGCCGGCTGCGGCATTTGCGAAGAAAACATAGTCGATCAGATGACCCGCGAAGGCAGCGAACGCGTTCGGGATCTTCTGTCTTATGGCGTGCCGTTTGATCAGGATCTGGAAGGCCGCCTTCAGTTGTCCCGGGAAGCGGCGCACTCGCACAGCCGGGTCGTCCGTGTTCGTGGCGACATGGCCGGCAAGGCGATCATGGACGCGCTGATTGCAGCTGTTCGCCGAACCCCTTCGATCCGGGTGCTTGAAGGCTATATGGGCGAAAGCTTCATCGGTGAAGGCCGGTATGTCACCGGTGTTCTTGCCCGGCGCCGTGGCGGTTTGGAACGAATGGCCTTCCCGGCAAAGGCGGTTGTTCTGGCGTCTGGCGGCATCGGACACCTTTATGCCATGACGACCAATCCCGGCGAAGCCAATGGCCATGGATTGGCGATGGCCGCCCGCGCCGGTGCGGTCATTTCGGATGCCGAATTCGTTCAGTTCCACCCAACGGCCCTGGATGTGGGCTCCGATCCCGCTCCCCTGGCAACCGAGGCCTTGCGCGGCGAAGGCGCGATCCTTGTCAATAAAGCCGGCGAGCGGTTCATGGAAGGTATCCATGCCGATCTGGAACTCGCGCCCCGTGACATTGTCGCCAGAGCCATTCATCGGGAGATCCTCGAAGGCCGCGGGGCTTTTCTCGATTGCCGGGAGGCGATTGGCGCCCGCTTTAAAGACGACTTTCCAACCGTGTTTGCCGCCGCGCAAAGCGCTGGCCTCGACCCGGTAAAAGATCTTCTGCCGGTCGCACCGGCCGAGCATTACCACATGGGCGGTGTCCTGACCGATGCCAACGGCCGGACATCCCTCGACAATCTTTGGGCTGCAGGGGAAGTTGCCAGCACGGGTGCGCACGGCGCCAACCGGCTGGCCTCCAATTCCCTTTTGGAAGCCGTGGTGTTTGCCGCGCGCATTGCGGAAGATATCCAAGGTTTGATGCCGACGCCGCGCAGCGCCTTTTGGGACGAGATGGACGCAGCGCCGGGTCTGCCGAGCCAGCGGAACATCGAAGAGCGCGATGCGATCACGGTCCTGCGGAGCACGCTCTCTGACAATGTCGGTGTTCTGCGCAATCGGGAAGGCCTGAGAAAGGCGTTGGCGGATATTCAAAAAGCCGAAAGCGTCTGTGTGCGCCAGTCCATTCAGAACATGATGGTGACCGGCAAACTGATTGCCGCAGCGGCGCTCATGCGCGAAGAAAGCCGCGGCGGCCATTTCCGTACCGATTTCCCGGATGAAAACCCGGCGATGGCCAAGCGGTCCTACACGACCTTGAAAGAGGTCAACGCGCTTGTCGCCGAGAGCCTCGAAACAGCGATCTGATTGCGAGTATTTCCATGCCGAGACATCTGCCGGACCTGCCGCGCCTGATGGTGGACGATGCCGTTAAGGCGGCCCTTCTGGAAGACTGGGGCCGCGCCGGAGACATCACGAGCCAGGCAACCATCCCGGCAACCGCCCGTGCTAAGGCTGTCATTGCAGCGCGCAAGCCGGGCGTGTTGTCTGGTGTTACACTTGCAGAAAGCGGGTTCCGCCAGACGGACGCCAGCCTGTCTTTCGCAGCTGAAAAACAGGATGGCGACCGGCTTGAACCCGGTGATGTTGTTGCCCGGATTAACGGGCCGGCTCGCGCGCTGCTGTCGGCCGAGAGGGTGGCTTTGAACTTCCTTGGCCATCTTTCAGGGATTGCCAGTGCTACGGCACTTTTCGCTGACCGGATTGCCCACACCAAAGCGTCGATCGTCTGCACGCGCAAAACAACACCAGGTCTGCGCGGGTTTGAAAAATACGCAGTGAAATGCGGGGGCGGATCCAATCACCGCTTCGGTCTGGATGATGCGATCCTGATCAAGGACAATCATATCGCCGTTGCCGGCGGTGTAGTAGAGGCTATCTCTGCGGCCAAGGCCTATGCCGGGCATCTGGTAAAGATCGAAGTTGAAGTCGATACGCTGGAGCAACTTCAACAGGCGCTTGGCGCGGGCCCCGATGTGATCATGCTCGACAACATGCCGCCGGAAACGCTTCGTAAGGCGGTTGAGATAACCGGAGGCAAAGCGCTTCTGGAAGCCTCCGGCGGAATAGAACTGGACACTGTCCAGGCGGTTGCCGAGGCCGGGGTCGACCTGATCTCGTCAGGCTGGATAACCCATTCGGCCCCGGTTCTCGATCTCGGGCTTGATATCGAAATCAGCTAATCAGTCTCAGCTCACGACAAGCAGAACACCGCCTGCCGCCGTTATAGCTCCGATGGCGCGGATGATTGTTTTGGCAACCGGGCCATCCCGGCCGGCTGCCACATTCGCACCATGGCCGATCAGCACACCGGCTGCGTGAAGAATGGCCGTTGCGAGCGCGAAACCGGCGGCATAACCGAGCCAGCCGGCATCCCCCATCTCGCCGCCATGCGCATGTCCGTGGCACAGTCCAAAGACAGCGACCAGGGCAATGCTGAGCCAGCTCGGCAGGTTGACGGCTGCTGCCACGATCAAACCAAGAATGATCACGGACGCCAGAATAACCGGTTCCACATATGGAATAGGAACGCCGCCGAGGGACAAGCCAAAGCCAGTCAGCATTGCACCAACAAATACAGTCGGCAGCAACCAGATTGCGCGGCCGCCGGCAAGCGCCGCCCACAAACCAACGGCGATCATCGCTAGAACATGATCAAGGCCGAACACCGGATGCGTGAAGCCGGCGGCAAAGGAGCCATGCTCTGCCGGGTCCAGGTGGGCGAATGCGGGCGAGGCCGAAACGGCCACAAGCAGCGCGGCGGCGGCGAAACGAATACTCATGTGTGATCCTTCATTTGGTCTTTCGGGTGCCCCGGAGTGGGTCGCACCTGACATGTGGGTTTTGGGTAACCCTTCGCGGTTATGGCTGATTCTTTTGCCTTTGAAAAATCAGATAAAATACGAAGGCATTTTGTTTTGATTGAGCGCTGCTCTGCGCACCTAAAGCTGTGAGGCCATTATCTTCCGGTCGGATGTATGTTGGCAGAAGCCAACTGGCGTTTTCAATGAACCGGCTTGATTTTGAACAATGCGTTGCCCGGCGAAATTGCGCTGAATGATCCGTAGAGGGTCGTAGTCCAGAAGCATCGGTTTCAACTGGCAGGAAGGAATGAATGAGCGACAAGGCGGACGATACAGAAAAAGAAATGGATGTAGTCACGCGCTTGACCAGATGGGCTCAGATCCCGCTTCTGATCGGGCTTGCCATAGGCATGATGCTGTTTCTGGTCACATTCTTTGTCGATATCCTGGATGCGGTCCGGACTTTTGAATTTATGGATCGCAAGAAGACCATTCTGCTGATCCTCAACCTGCTGGACATGGTGTTCATTGCCAACCTGGTGATCATGGTGGCGACAAACACCTACAACAGCTATCGGATCCGGGCCTCTGCGCATGGCGAAGATTACATTTTGCAGGGCCAAATGGCCTACCGGCGCATGAAACACCGGATCGTCTCCACGATCATCATCATCTCCTCGATCCATGTTCTGAGTGAGCTTTTGGAGTACTCCCAGGCAACCGCGCTGCAAGTGGCCGCCTTGTTTGGTTTTCATTTGATCTTGCTGGCGACCTATGTTGTGACCAATGTCTTTGAATCAAACGAGAGATAGTGCAGAAGCGCTGCCCCTTGAGACACTGGTCTTGAAATGCCGCAACTTGATGATAGTCCCGAAGCCATACTCCAAACGGCCGAATTGAGCGGTGCCGCACAGGCGGCATCCGGGGTCACCAGCATCTGTTTCCTGCTTCTGGACAATTTCTCGCTGCTGTCCTTTGCATCCGCCATTGAACCCTTGCGCATCGCCAACAAGATCATGAAGCGCAAGGCGTTCGAGTATGTGTGTTGCACTCTGGACGGCAACGACGCCCTGGCGAGCTCCGGTGGGATTATGCGGGTGGATTGCGCATTGGATGATGTGAAGTCGGCGGATCTTCTGGCGATTTGCAGCAGCGATGATGTCGAACTGAACAGCCTGAGCCCTGCGCACAAAAACCGGATCCGCCGCTTTGCGCACCAGAAAACCCGGATCGCGGGTATTTGTACTGGGGCCTACGTTCTTGCGGATCTTGGGTTACTCGAGGGGCGGCAATGCACGATCCATTGGGAATATGCTGATCTCTTTAAGGAGCGTTTCCCGAGGGCCAGACTCATCGACAGCCTGATCCAGACCGACGATCACTATTTAACATGTGCCGGCGGGACGACGGCGCTTGATCTGATGATTGGCTACATCGCCGATCTGCATGGTGGAGCGGTGGCCAGCGATGTTGCGAGCATCGCGCTGCATCAGGACATGAGATCGGGTAGTGAACGGCAGAACACGCTCATGCGGGATGAGCTCTACCTGATCCCGCCGCGTCTGCGCCGATGCATTGAACTGATGACTGAAAACGTCGGCGAAACCCTGTCTCAGAACGAGCTGGCGGCGCGGCTCAATGTCAGCCCTCGGCAACTCCAGCGGGATTTTCAGCACTATTTCGAATGTTCGCCGCTCGCCTATTACAGCAAGATCCGGCTCGATATTGCTCAGCGGCTGGTCTGCCGGACCGCCATGCCGATTATTGAAATCGCGGTGGCTTGCGGGTTTGCCAATGCTTCACATTTTGCCAAGCGCTACAAGAGCTTGCACGGCAAGAGCCCGATCGAGGATCGGCAGGCGAAAGGCCGGCCCCGGCAGCAATGATCGCAGAAACAGATTGAGAAGCCGAAGGACGGCTGGATCAGTTCCAGCCGCCGGCGTAGGTCTTGTAGAAGATGTGCAGGCCGATCTTGCCGCGTTTTGCCATGGACTTGGCCCACCGCGGATTGACGTAGTCGGCATGGTAGTGGGTCGATGCGTCGACCATCTTCAGGAATTCCTTGCCGTCGGTGACGTCCCGAGCGATACGCTCAGCTTTCTTCCACGCACCAGGGCTGGCGATCCGGTCGCGTATGCCATCACAGGCGAAAGAGAACTGGCAGCGGTTGCGCTTGTGTTTGTTCTGATAAACGACACCGCAGATGGAATCCGGATAAGACGGGTTCTTGACCCGGTTCAAGACCACCTGTGCAACTGCGATTTGCCCCTCTTCGGACTCGCCGCGTGCCTCAAAGTAGATGGCTTCTGCGAGACACTTTTGTTCTTTGCGGGTGCCGACAGAAAGGGGAAGCGGGACCTGGGCCCACCAATGCGGATTATCAGGATCTTCCGCCGGCGGCAGTTCCTGTTCGTACTTCGCAGCGCCAAAGAGTGCATCAAACGGCTCTTTAGTTTCTTTCACGGAATCTGGTGCATAGGCGGATACGAGAGAGAAGCTGGCCGCGGCTGCGTTGCGGGCCATCATGACCTTTTGAAGATCAATCGGAGCGCCGGGCTCGAATTCGTCGGAACTGGATTTTTCATCCAGTGGTTCGGGCTTTACAAATGCCACTCGCGGTAGGTCTTCATGCTTCTTCTCGGTCGAAATGAGACTGGACATGGCGTAGAGATTGCCAGCGGCCTGATCCACCATGTGGCGGTCCGGTGCCATCGTGATCTTCCGGTTTCCCTTGGCCGACACATTCGTTTTGATGCCGTCCGGAACCGTATCGGGGCGAACGCTGCGGGCAATATCCTCCAATCCGAGGATCGGTTTGGCGTCAAAGTCCTTGTCAGCGGATGTCAGCGTCAGAAGCGGTGCGGACGTATGGTCGGGAACCGCCGGGGTCGCAAGATCCAGCATCGGTGCGATGCGAGACGTGAAGTTTGCCGGTTCCAACGCCAGCATCCAGCGCGGTGTTTCCTGATGTTTTGCATTGATTAGGGCAAAAATGTCCTGATTGCCGACTTGGCCCTGGAGACCGAAGAACAGTAAAGGACTTGCCAGAAGCACACGCGACATCTGTCGTAGACGCGCACCCATCTTGCGGGAACCTTGGTTTTTGCGAGTAGAAAACCGCTTTACTTCGCGGGACTTAAGGCCAGACATACGCAGCCAACTCCAACTCAATACACGCTGTCCGAATGCGCCGGATCAATCATCGCTAACGTTGTGTAAACGTCCGCTCTGAAAGACAAGATGTCTGCTTAACCTTGAAAGACCGTTAATAAGCTGGAAATTGGCAGAATTTCTTGAGGTATGCGGAAATAATCAGCGGCTTATGGTTAATACCACTGAGAAAAATCAGGATGAATTGACAACCTGTGGCCTTGTTGCAGGGGCAGATGATCTCGGGGTGTTACCGGCCGCCAACACGCAGGCCAGGTGCCGGCCGTTCGCTCAAGAGCTGATGCTTGAATCGGAAGAGGGCAGCTGGCCGCCCACCGGTCGCCGTTGATGTCGCACCGGTCGGTTCCACCAGGTCGGCGTTTTCAACGAGGCGCCGGAAGTTCTGTTTGTGGAGATGCCGGCCTGAGATGGCTTCGACCGAGTTTTGAAGGTCAGTGAGGGTGAAGGCCGAGGGCATGAGCTCAAAGATCACCGGCCGGTATTTGAGCTTGCCGCGCAGCCTCGAAATCGCGGTCGCAAGGACACGGCGGTGGTCAAACTCCATGGAAATGCCAAACGGCGGGATCTCATCCCGCTTCAGGGCCGCCGGACGTCCATCCCTTTTGGCCTCGGCGACAAGGCCCGCCTCGTAGAGGAGCTCAAAACGTTCCAAAGCCCGTTCTTCGTCCCAGTCGGTTCCTCCGGTTCCAAAGGCAAGGCGGACGCGTTCGCTCCGGGCGAGGGCGCGCGGAGGCTCACCTTCTTCCGGTGGCTCTTCAGCCCAGCTCTCCAGAGCTGGCAGCATGTCGGTATCCAGCAAACCCGGGCGTCCGGCCCGCCAATCTTCCCATGGGAAGTAGTCGTACCAGGACCGCCATGCCGAATGATGGCGGGACAGCGTCTCTTCTGAATCCGGTGTTTGGCGTGTCAGGGCGAGATATCCGACAGACACCACATGCGGGCCCTCGTCTCCCGACACCCTGTGCCGTCCCCGGTCTCCAAACGTGTAGAGCTGTTCGATGTAGCCCAGCCGGAGTGCGGTCTGGTTTTCCACCCAGGCGCGCAGCCCGATCTCAAAAGTCCGGTGATGGAGAGGGTCGAAAGGACCAAAGGGCAGGCTGTCCGCCATATCCTTTTCCGGTTCTTCCACATGCACGATTTGCGGCATGCCACCCGCGACCGACACGATGACCGCATTCAGACCAATTTCAATGCTGGCGTGCCGGTGCGGCATGAAGGCTCCTCGTTAATCGTATATGGGCATCTCGAAGGGGGCACCCTCGAACGCGTTGGCACCGCGCCCGATGCCCCGGATGGCGTCAATCATCCGGCCATCACGATTGAGGATTTTGTCCGCCATCGCAACAATACGCGGGTTGGGCGTTGCGGAGGGCGATTGGCGGCGCAGCTTCGCGGCCACAGTGTATTCGTCTGCCTCCGGATTGAGCGCGCAAGCGGTCACATAAGCACCCGCGGTGGAGCGGCTGATCCCGGCCCAGCAATGAATGACCATAGGCGATGTCCGATCCCATGCCCGGACAAATGCCAGAAGCTGCTCAACATGGCTTTCACCGGGCGGTGTCAGCCCCTTAACCGGCGCTGGGATATCATTGAACGACAGGTTCAGATGACGCTCTGCAGAAATGCTGGGCGGTGTCGGAACCGGCATTTCGGCATTGATCAGGGTAACGAGTGACTTGGCGCCGGTTTTTTCAACCGTTTCGCTCAGCCGGGACAGGGAGCACACGTGCAGCATTCAGGTTCCAGAACGAAAAATCAGTGCCGTTGGGGCGTAAGGTGAAGGTAGGGCTATTCGCCGGTCAGGTCACCTGCTTGCGCGTCCGGTTTTCGGTTTTTTCCCAGCTTCCCGCAGGGCTTCGATCAGTTCGAACCGTTCCATAAACAAGGTTTCTGCTTTCGCGACGGGCAAAGGTTTCAAACCGTACCGCAACTTGCCATCCGCATCGGCGGGATAGCCACGGGGACGGCCGAAGATTTTGGCAGCTTCCTTGTCATCGAAGCCAGCAAGTTCCACGGCTTCAAAATAGGCACAAATGATGTCCGCCCGTTTGCAGAGTTTCTTGATCGTCTGCGGCATGTCCGCAGGCAGGCCGAAACGCAAATGAATGGCACCTTGCAGACGGTGTTCAACCGCCTTGTAGGCTTCACCAATCACCGTTTTAAACGGGGAAATCATGTCGCCGATCACATATTCCGGGGCATCGTGGAGGAGGATTGCAAGCCGCCAGTCCGGCGAGATATCTGGCTTCAAGCTGAGAGCGATGTCTTCCACGATCAGCGAATGTTCCGCAACGGAGAACGCATGATCGCCGTAGGTCTGACCGTTCCATCGGGCGACACGAGCAAGGCCGTGGGCAATGTCGGAAATCTCAACATCGAGCGGCGAGGGGTCCAAGAGGTTCAGCCGGCGGCCGGACAACATGCGTTGCCAGGCGCGGGGTGGCTCATCGGAACGGGAAGCAGACATTGGACCCCTGTCGGTGGGTGGAACGTTACTCCGCTGCCTTGGCATCCGGCCAGCCGAACTCTGCCCAGTCTGGCAGCTTGACGGTGATGGCCACATCTCCGCAGGTCAGCGGGACGTCGTTTTCAATGGCTTGGTGCACCTTGTCAAGGCGCAGCAGGGCAACGCCAAAGGCTTGGCCGTCGATCATTGTGGACGAGCCGAGTTCGCCGACGCTTTTGTCGTTGGCGATGACAGCTGTGCCCTTGTCCGGAAGCGCGCCGGCTGCTTCGATTTGGATAAATCGTTTGCGGGCCGTGCCCCGGTGGTGGACACGCGAAACCACTTCCTGTCCGACATAGCAGCC
Source organism: Roseibium sp. (assembly GCF_965276855.1). Classification (GTDB taxonomy): domain Bacteria; phylum Pseudomonadota; class Alphaproteobacteria; order Rhizobiales; family Stappiaceae; genus Roseibium. The sequence goes on along the minus strand of NZ_OZ255700.1, from coordinate 1,568,485 downwards.
CTTTTTGAAGGAAACGCCGCCGAGCTGATCCATATCCGCATCGTGCGGGAAAATGTCGGAGTATGCGAAATCTTTCAGACCCTCCGGAACTCCGAGGGCGACACGATGGGCGTCATACGCTTCAAGATTCTTGATCGTGGCCCCAGACTTTTCCGCAAAATCGGCAGGGCCGACGACCCGCTGACCGAGCGCTGCAAGACGCGGATCCGTCACAACAAATTCGGCGCCATTTGTGTCTGTGAGGTCTTCCCCCCAAACGGCAAACACGCAGACATCTTCACCGGCAGCTTCCAGGTCCACCTTTGCCCGCAAGCGGTAGAATGTCAGGCGCTTCAAAAGATCCGCGGATGTTTCTTTGGGCGCATCAATCAGGTAGCCGCCGTTCTGTTTGTAAATGAGGAAATCGAAGAGGATCTTGCCTTGGGGTGTCAGCAGCGCGGAAAGAGTTGCGCCCGGGTCCGCCAGCTCATCGATGTCGGCCGTCACGAGGTTTTGCAGAAAGTGCTCGGCATCCGGGCCAGCGACGCGGATCAGGGCACGATCATGAAGCGGTGCGATATTGGGGGATGACACGGAAAAACGCTCCTTGAAGTTCTGCCAGACGAGGCCTTGGACGGCAGATAAGCCCTTTCGTGTACACAGACAAGGTATCGGCCGGAGATCGCGCCCGGACAATGCGGCTGAACCCTTCAGCGAAACTCGGTAACTGGTGTGCCGCGCCGGCCAGAAAGAATGTGTCCTGAAAAACACACCCGGAAACTCTTCGAATTTGTGATGTGAATAACAGCCAGCCCCCCGCTAGTGTGCGAGGAAAGGTGCGCTTAGAGGGACTGGACGCTTGGAAACCATTTGGTAACCTTATGTCCTAACCCAAAATACACGGCTCACTTGTAAGGTTTTCTAAGGGCTTATGGGTATTGCGTTGGGGAGCTCGGGAATGTTTGTGACGAAGTACGGTGAAAGACCTTCGAAATCGCGCGCCGCTGGGCGCAGGCTTTCGCAGCTCGCTTGTGCGGCTTTTCTGACCCTGGCAGCGGGCTCAACCAGCCTTGCCAGCGAAGCAGTTCAGGGCACGCCTGAAGAGGTCCAAAAACAAGACCCGTTGCATTTTCTTGTGTCTCTCGATGAGCAACGTATTGATGTTTATCGTGGGTCTGAACTGATCGAAACATCGCCGATTTCGTCCGGAAAACGTGGCAACAGCACCCCAACGGGCGTGTTTTCCATTCTGGAAAAGCGGCGCAAGCACTTCTCCAATCTTTATGACAACGCCCCGATGCCGTTCATGCAGCGCCTGACGTGGTCTGGGATTGCGCTTCATCAGGGCAAACTCCCCGGGTATCCGGCGTCTCACGGCTGCATTCGTCTGCCGCGCAGCTTTGCCAAGTCAATCTTCGGCATGACAGCGCGCGGTAATCACGTGGTCGTAACGCGTGCCGCGGCAACACCAATGACTGTCACGCACAGCGCTCTGCCACAGCCTTTATCGCCCTCCACCAAGGTGGCGAGCTTGTCTGCACAGAACATTGCCATGGATCCGGCGCTGCGCGGCGCGATCCAGCCAGCTGTTCTCCAGACGCCCTTAGCAGCTGCAGAACCGGAAAACCCTCATTTCGATCAACCGCTTCGGATGATCATCACGCCGCAAAAGCCGCCGAGCAAAAACAAGGTACTGCAGCGGCTTTTGAACGAGCTTGGATACAATGCCGGGCCGGTCGATGGCGTGGTCGGGCGCAAGACCCGGGCAGCGATCGAGCTTTATCAGGAAGGCGCGGACCTGCCGATCACCGGCAACATCACCGACAGTCTGGTGGCGCGGATTTACCGTGAGGCCGGGTATGAAAAGCCCCACAATGCCAAGCTCCGGGTCCGCCGCAAGTTCCGCGATGTTTACAGCGCGCCTGTCACAATCAAGGCTGCCGGCGATGACATCGGCACCCATGTCTTCACCGCACTTGATTTCAAACAGGGCGACCCGTCTGTCGAGTGGATTGCCGTCTCCGCAGAAGGCGAACGCGGCGGCGCATCATACGAAATCCTGGATCGACTGGTGATCCCGCAAAAGGTCGCCGAAGACCTTTCGAAAATGCTGACGCCGGGAACATCATTGACCGTGACGGACCGCAGCTATCAGCGCAACACGGGTCTTGGCACTGACTTCGTTGTGATTACGCGCTGACTGATCGACCAAGCGTCTTGTGCCGGAAATCCGGCGCAAGACTATTATCCGGATAACCTCACAATTCTGGCGTGAACGTCACCAAACTGTCGTCACTCTCCCGTATCGCAAGGGAACTTTCGAACAGCGATCCGGGAGAGCGAGATGCCTCAGAGCACGTTAACTGCATCCAAAAAACGTCTGAAAAACGCGGTGCACCGCTCGGATGCCGCGTCCCGCGATGGAATGCTGGAACGGCTCTTTACCTTTGCATTCAAGGGCCTGGTCTATCCGCAAATCTGGGAAGACCCGGATGTCGACATGCGGGCGCTCCGTCTGACCCCGGAAAGCCGGATGGTGACGATTGCTTCTGGTGGCTGCAACGTGATGTCATACCTGACCGCCAATCCCGCAGAGATCACCGCAGTTGATTTGAACCGGGCACATGTGGCCCTTGGCCGTTTGAAACTCGCTGCGGCAAAGCATTTCCCGAACTACGAGACATTTTACCGGTTCTTCGGTGAGGCGGACGAGAAGGCCAACGTCGCAGCGTATGAGCGTTTCCTCAAAGCCAACCTTGATCCGGAAACGATTCACTACTGGGAAGGCCGGGATCTGGCCAACTGGGGCCGCAAGCGCATAACGCTGTTTTCGCGTGATCTCTACCATCATGGTCTTCTCGGCTACTGCATTGGTGCCGGGCATCTGGTCGCCCGCCTATACGGCATTGATCCCAAGCACATGGTCCGGACCAAGTCTCTTGAAGAGCAGCGCAGCTTCTTCGACACGGCTCTGGCGCCACTGTTTGACAAACGCCTGGTCCGCTGGGCGACGTCGAAGAAGATGTCTCTTTATGGTTTGGGCATTCCGCCGGCACAGTATGACGCGCTGGTATCCGGCAATGCGGACGGCAACATGTCTGCGGTTCTCAAAGAGCGTCTGGAGAAACTTGCTTGCGATTTCTCCATGTCAGACAACTACTTCGCGTGGCAGGCCTTTGGCCGGGGTTATGCGCCTCAAGATGGCGGAACGACGGGTAAATCCGGACCTCTGCCGCCGTATCTCAAACGCAATCATTTTGAAGATATCCGTGACCGCGCTGGCCGCGTCCGGGTCTTGAACCGAAACTTCACCGAGCATCTGCAGAGCGTTGGCGAGGATGTCCTGGACGCATACGTGCTGCTGGATGCACAGGACTGGATGACGGATCACCAGCTCAATGCACTTTGGAGCGAGATCACGCGGACGGCGCGTCCGGGCGCGAGGGTGATCTTCCGGACGGCTGCCGAACCGAGCCTATTGCCGGGCCGTGTTGCCGACGAGATTCTAGACCGCTGGACCTATGAAGCTGAGGAGAGCCTTGAGCTCGGCCGCCAGGACCGATCCTCAATCTATGGCGGGTTCCACTTGTACGTCTTCAAAGGATAGGCGACCGCCGCAAAACGTCATGAGCCACACAGCTGACACCGCAAGCCTGATGGATGCGGTCTACCGCAACCAGCGCCACATCTACGATCTGACCCGCAAATATTATTTGCTCGGCCGGGACCGGCTTATCCGCGATTTGGCGCCGTCGGGCGGCAGTCATGTTCTTGAGCTTGGCTGCGGCACAGGGCGCAATCTGATCGCGGCGGCCAAGCGTTATCCTAACGTGCGGTTTTATGGCCTCGACATTTCTGAACAGATGCTGGAGACGGCCCGCGCGAATGTCGAAAAAGCCGGCCTCTCAGACCGGATCATTCTTGTTCGCGGAGATGCTTCAGACCCGGCGGCGGTAAAGCCTCTGGGTGTCTCCCAGTTCGAGCGGGTGTTCTTCTCGTACACCCTGTCCATGATGCCGATTTGGCGTGAGGCGCTGGCGGCTGGATTGGCGCATCTGGCTCCTCAAGGGCGTATTCACATCGTCGACTTCGGCCAGCAGAAGGAGCTGCCGGTGTGGTTCAAGGCGCTACTAATGAAATGGCTGGCCTCTTTCCATGTCACACCGCGTGCGGATCTGCAGGATGAACTGCAGGAATTGGCGCAGGACAACGGCGCCACATGTTCCTACAAGCCGATCTATCGCGGCTATGCGGTAATGGCAGACCTCCGCAAACCGTGATCTTTCCGGGTCAATCGCCGGCGACAAAGTAATGCAGGGTGCCATCCGGGCCAATGCCGACCCGGTAGAAATTCCAGGCGCCGTATTGCTCCATTTCTGCAAAGTCTCCAGAGGTTACGATCCGGAACAGCTCAACCTTTTGCTCCGGCGTTAGCTCCTGGATCGGATAGCGGGAGAAATACGGCCAGACATACATTTCCTGCGGGGTACCGGCGTCCACATGTACGAAACCGGCGTCCAGTATGTCTGCGAGTATTGCCAGGATCTCGTAGCCTTCCCCATCGCCGGAGCTCTCTTTCAGGAAATCGATCGGATCTTCAATTTCTCCGAACGACAAGGTCGGCATGACCTCGTTGCTTTCCAGAATGATGCGCATCCGGTTTATATCGCCGGACAGAGCGGCCTCCATCATCTGGGAATGCATGCGGGCGACGGGTTTGGGCAGATAGGACTTGTTGTAAAGGATTTGCGGGCGATCCTGGAGGACGTCCGGGACGTCCGGGACGTCACCAATCACCTCATCAGCACCTTCCAGGGTGCCAGGCAGATCTCCCAGTGGGATCGTTTCTGGGGAAGCCGCAGGACTGTCTTCACCTTGAGCGGGCGACACTTCAATCGTCTCGACAGTGACTGTTTTGGCTGGAGCGTTCCCAACACACAAGAGAAAGGCAATGCATGCCCCGAGGGTGTGCCATTTCATGGGTCTTTCTCCTTTAGAATCGCCGTACCTTCACCCGCTCTTGTTTAATCAGTTCATGCCAATGTGAAAACAATAAGAAACGGCGAGGATATGCTTGTGGCGCATGGGCTGCGGCGCTATCGAAGGTATTCCCTCCCGCTCGGGCGACGAAAACATACCTAAGGCTGGCCTGTGACCTTTCTGGAATATGCCGTTATCGGCTTCTTCATCGGTATCATCACCACTGCGCCGGTCGGACCCGTCAACGTCATGGCCATCCAGCATGCCGTGCGCAGTGGGTTTCGCCATGGGGTGTTCGTTGGACTTGGGGCTGTTGTCGCAGACACGCTCTACGCGACCGCCGCGATATTTGGCGTCTCCGCCGTCACGCGGTTCATCGAAGGCCAATTCGATCTGATTGAAATCGTCGGTGGGGCGCTTCTGATCATTTTCGGCTTGAAAATCTGGAACAGCCATCCGCATTTGAATGGCGGAGATGACGGCAAGGAGCACGGGTTCTGGGGCGATGCAACGGCGGCGTTCTTTATGGCCATCACAAACCCTGGAACAATTCTCGCGTTTATCGCGATTTTCGGCAGTCTAGGGGACTGGCGCCCGGACCACGACAACTATTTCGGATCACTGATGATGGTCGCTGGCGTCACGGCGGGCGCCTGTTCCTGGTGGGTGTTCATCTCTGCGACAGTGACCCATTTCAGATCCCGCATCGACGATGCCTGGCTTGACCGCGCAAATCATATTGCCGGGGCCATTTTGATGATCTTCGGCGGGCTGATCTACCTGAAACTGGCTTACGATCTGATCCGCTGATTTTGCAGTCTAGGCTTTGCGCGAAACGAGACTCAAAAAGGCCGGACGAACCGGCCTCTCCAAATGTCGGTATTTGCCAAGCTGATGCTACTGCAGAACCCGGTTGACCGTATAATCGCCGCGCTGAATGCGGTCCGGCAAACCTTCGGCCAGTTTGGCAACTGCATCTTCGCCATAGGCCGCAACGAGGTCGGCGAGGGCGGTGAACATGGCAGCATGTGCGACAGCATCCGCATCGACACCATTTGCGATAGCTTCTGACCAGGCTTCAGAGATGAAACCCAGTGCAGCGCGCCGAATATCCTCGTCTTCGGCAAATTCGGCTTCCATTGCCGCTTCGGCGTAATCGTCGTTGATCATTCGTTCCCTTACCGGTATTTCCCCGACGCGCATGGAATCAACTCCCGCGTGTCCCATTCCCGAATCTCATGAACTGATCCTAGCACGGTGAATCGCGCTGATAAGCAACCGTGAACACAAACTTAACGGCCACCCACAAATTTGATGCAAAAAGTTTACGAACTGATAACGAAATGGAAAAATCTGCCGGGTTCAGCGCCCGTAACGGCTGGTCACGTCGGATATGATCGTTTCGCCTTGGCCCAAATACTGTGCCATGGCGAGACGTGCGGCATCCGTACAGTCCTGATAAGCGACTGAAAAACCGCGATAACCCTGATTGAATCGCTCGATGAATCGCCGCCGCCGGTTTTCATCCCGGGTTTCAGCGTCGAGGAATTCCTCCATACGATCCCGCCAGGTCGGCGTGTCGTCTTCTCCGCACAGCGGACGCAGGTAATGCAATGCTCCGAAGATTTCAGACAGCCGCATCAGCTGCGGTTCATAGGGCGGAGCGTTGACGCCGGGCGTGTCTTGAGCAGAGGCCGAAAAAGGTACGGATACCACAAGAAACGCCGCCAAATAGGCGGCGGCGGGAAACCCAGGTTGTATCGCGTTTCCGAACATAGGACGATCATGCGCCGGGCGTGCGCGTCCTGCAACAGCTATGGTGCGTTGACCCCAGGAATTCGCTTCTCAGGAGAGCTTGGAGAGCAGGCGCCGGATCCGCGCCGGTGTTCCAGGTGTCGTGATGCGGCCGTCCAGGTCTTCTAGGGCCACCCATTCAGCCGCGGTGGCATCATCACCGGCCATCACGGTCCCGGACGGGTTTTTCGCAACAAAAACCGCCAAAACGAAATGAGAAAGGATGTTCCCGGTTTCATCACGTTGGATGGAGTCAAACACCTCGACGGGTCCGGCAAGCTCTGCCTTCAGCTCGGTCTCCTCGCGCAGCTCCCGCGCCGCGGACTCTGCAAGTGTTTCGCCGAACTCCACCTTGCCGCCAGGCAGGCTCCAATGGTCCTTGTAAGGTGGTTTGCCGCGCTTGATGAGCAGCGCGGAGCCATCCTTATGGCAGAGCACACTGACGCTGAGAACGGGGACGGAAGGAAAGGGGCGGGACATACCCAAACTCTGTCACATAAAAGGTCGATCAGGCAAACAGGGCGTCGATCTCTGCCTGTGCGTCATCGCCTTCGGGTTGCTCGGCTTCCGGTTTGACGTGACCGTGGATCACACCACTTGCCGTCGAGATCAGTGGTTTGATCTCGTGGGTCGCGAAGTCGGCGATCTCCGCAGCGATCACTGACGGGTCTTCGGTTTCGCGGAGCTGATCCTGGATTTGAGCCACGAGCGCATTGATGTCGGAGACGCGAGCTTCAAGGTGCTCGCGGAGGTGGGCCGGTGCGGCATGATAGGCAAGGATCGCCAGTTTCTTGTCCTTGAAGGATGAATTCTCAAAGTGCCCTTCATAGTCGAGCGGCTGCCATTCCAGAACGTCAGCGGCGCAATCCGGCATTGCCGGCAGCATTTCGAGCAGCATCATCACTTCATTGAAATGGTTTAGGTAGTCGGTTGCCAGGCCGGTCTGGGAATTGATATTGGCCTGCTCCAGCCGTTCGGCGGCCAGCTCACCGGCGCCCAAAACTGGATCCACACATTCCATACCCGACCCCCGATTATGTTACTTTTGAAAAAGCTAGCGCTTTATCGTTTCAAATTGCCTAACTTCACGTCATTTCTTGATAATTCGCAAACGGGCATGTGAATAAGGACAACCAGACATGTGCGGACGTTACAGCCTGACAGCCACACCGGACGATGTACGGGCGCTTTTTGGCTACATCGATCAACCGAATTTTCCGGCACGCTACAACATCGCGCCGACTCAACCGGTGGCGACAGTGATCAATGCGCATGGCCAGCGGCGGTTTCAACTTGTCCGCTGGGGCCTGATCCCGTCCTGGGTCAAGGATCCGGCAAGTTTCACGCTTCTGATCAATGCACGCGCAGAGACGGCTGCCGAAAAACCATCTTTCCGGTCGGCGATGAAACACCATCGGTGTCTGTTTCCAGCCTCCGGTTTTTACGAGTGGCGGCGGACGCCCGAGGGCAAGCAACCTTTCTATATTTCGCCTGCAGATGGTGGGCTGATGGCCTTTGCGGGCCTTTGGGAAACGTGGTCGGATCCGGACGGCGGCGACATGGATTCCGGGGCGATGCTGACCACGCAATCCAACCGGATGATGGCGGAGATCCACCATCGAATGCCGGTGATTCTGAAGCCGGAGAGTTTCGAGACATGGCTGGACACCGGCAATGTGCCCGTTCGCGATGTGAAACAGCTGATGCTGCCAATCGAAGACGATTATCTGAAAGCTGTTCCCGTCTCGTCGCGGGTCAACAAAGTCGTGAACGATGACCCGGATCTGCAAGTCGAGGTTCCGCTTGAGCAGACAGACGCTCCGGAAAAGACAAGCCGAACTCATAAGAAGGCGGCTACAGGCGGTGGACAATTGGATCTGTTTTGAGTGTCCAGGAACTTATGGTTTTCGAGCCAGTGGACTGGCCGGTGTGAGGCCAAACTTCCAGACTGCTGCGCCGCAGTTCATAACCGCTATACGGCGGTCATTGACTTTGTTCGATTGGGTGCATTAGACCTAGCCACATGATGAAGTTGAGTTCGCCATGTCAGGATTATTATCCGCAGTTTACATAGCTGCGGGTCATTCATCATTGGTTTTCCGCTGCCCCTGACAGCGGTCAACATACAAACGACCTTTTGCCGGGCGGCAATTACAAAGGTCGAGATATTGAACACCAAAAGAAGAATTCATCACACGTCACTGGGCATCGTAGGCTTTGGTGCTTTCGGGCAACTTGCCGCGCTTCATCTGGGCAGGCATTTCGAGATATCGGCGTATGATCCATCCCCGAGCCTTGCGAAGGTTGCACAGCAACTCGGGGTGACGCTCTCGTCGTTTCATTCAGTGACCCAGGCAGATGTGATCCTAATTGCCGCACCGGTCTCTTCCTTCGAGCAGGTCGTTCGCGAAATCGCTCGTACTTGCAAGCCGGGTGCGCTGATTGTCGATGTTGGCTCGGTCAAAGTAATTCCGTCGGAAATCATGCAGCGGCTGCTACCGAACGGCGTAGACATCGTAGCAACTCACCCGTTGTTTGGTCCTCAGAGTGCTGAGAAAGGCGTTAATGGGCTGAAAATTGCGGTTTGCCCCATTCGGGGAAAACAACACGTTCGGATGGCGGCGTTTTTACGAAAATCTCTTGGATTGAAAGTCATTGTAACGACACCAGAAGATCACGACCAAGAAGCCGCAGTTGTTCAAGGGCTCACACACCTCATCGCTAAAGTGCTATTGAGAATGGGGCCTTTACCAACGCGCATGACAACAAAGAGCTTCGACTTGTTGTCAGAGGCAATATCCATGGTTCAGTACGATGCACCGGAAGTTTTTGATGCGATTGAGAAGACCAATCCCTACGCTGAGGCCGTGCGACGCCAGTTTTTCGATTTGGCGGCGAGTCTGAATGCCGATTTGGAGGCGGCCTCGACGACAATTTCACGCAACGACACGGGACGTTGATAGAGCAGTAAGGATTCGATGGTTCTTGAGCCAGAGGAACGACCGGTGTGAGACCTAAGCAGACGGGGCCCACCCCTTTTCTTTTCCATAGCGATACATGCTACGAAACAAACGCTTCGCTTAACAACGTGATTTGCAATGATTAGTGCCTTCTAGGAAGCTTTTCATCTGGTAGGCCGCACATTTTCAGAGTGAAACAAATGCCCTTAGACCGAATCCTTCAGAGCATTCGCGCAGTTGCAACCATTTTCGCGCTTGCATTTGCTGTTACCAGTGTAGCCGCGAACACAGACGTAGATTTGTCCGAACGACAGAAAGCCGAATATGACTATGCTTACACCTTAGGGGTTCAGGCGGTGGTCTACGGCTGGGCACCTGTCATGATGGACGTGGCACGTGTACTGCAGACGTCTGTTGACTCACCGACGAACAACGGACAAGCGCCAATCAATCAACTGGGTCCAATTACCCGGCTTTGGGACTACCGTGATCAGTCCTATGCAACACCTAACAACGACACACTTTACATTCAAGGCTGGGCTGATCTGGAAGAAGAACCGCTCGTGTTGTACGTACCCAAGATCGAAGATCGCTACTGGATACAGCAAATTTTGGACATGTATACTGAGTCGGTTGTTGATCTGACTGGTGCAACAGTGGGCGATGGCGATGAATATTTTGTCCTTGCAAAGCGTGGGTACGAAGGACCCATCCCGGACGACCTGTCGGTGTACTATTCGAACACGCGTTACATTTGGCTCGCAGGACGCTTGGGCGTCAGTACCCCTGAGGACCAAGAAGCGGCACGAGAAGTTCAGAAGCTGTTTCGTTTGATGTCCCTTAGTTCATACCCGGACGGCGGTGAACAGCCCGAACCGCTTGTGTCCAACGGTGCGCCCACGGTGTCGTTCCCGTCGGGACTGGATTGGTTCAAACGTCTTGATGATGTTCTTGAGGCAAATCCCTTGCCTGAAGCCGCGGCTATGACGGACCAATTTGCTTTCATAGGCATCGGGTCAGACGACGCAGACGTCATTGACTTGTCCAACACGCGGAAATCAGCGCTGAAAGCGGCATTTCAAGATGGCTTTAGCATTGTTGCCGATACGGCCAAGTTCACCGGCACGCCAGTGAACGGTTGGAATTGGGAATACGAAGCCGGACGCTACGGCAACAATTTCCTCTTGCGCTCCGCAGTCAACATGAACTCGGTGGGTCTGAACTCGCCAGAGAGGGCGATGTACCCCAAACGTTTCGTAGATGATCAGGGGCAGCAACTTAATGGCAATAACGCATATGAGATTACGTTTCCTCCCGACATGCCGGTCAGAGGAGACGTAGGCGGCTTCTGGTCTATGACTATGTATGACGACACAGACCGGTTCATGGTGGAGAACGAGATTGATCGCTATAAAATTGGTACCACAACTCAAGGCTTGCAGCGCAACGGCGACGGCTCGTTGACAATTTTCATTTCAAAGGACAGGCCCAACGATGCCAAACGTCTGGCCAATTGGCTACCTGCTCCGGATGGTAATTTCATGCTGCAGATCAGGCTTTACGAGCCGCAGGACAATGTAATTAGTGGAGACTTCGAATTGCCGCAATTAAACAGGGTCGAACCGTAGGATTGATCAATTTCGGAACAACTGCTTTGTCCGCAGAGTAGTGATTTGAATTTGGTTCAAGAACAACCTTTTGCCGTGCATTGTAACCAAGGCCGCGATAGGAGAGGGCTTCAACGAGAAATGAGAGCCTGATGAGCGACGATCAAACCGATTTCGACGTATCTGACATGCCTGCCGCAACCGTCGAGAACGCCGCGCTTGCTGAAGCTTACAATCGGGGTTTGAAACTCGAAAAGGCAGGTGATCTCGTCGCAGCGGCCGGGTCCTACCGGGAAGCTTTGGCACTCGATCCGTTCGATCCTGGCGGCTTTATTCGCTGTCTGCCATGAACTGTTCTACGAGCCATGCTTTGACGGAAGCGACGGCAACCGTCGGCGCAATGCCTTTGGGCTGGACGAACCAATACGCATGGCTTGCATCCAGCGAAACGGCAAATGGAGCCACCAAGCGCCCGGCCGCAATGTCCTCGGCAACGAGCAGGGATCGGCCAAGCGCAACTCCCTGATGTTCGACAGCCGCCTGCAGGATTGCGCCGTCGTCCCCAAGGCGCGGCCCGTCGGGTGGGGTGCGGTCACATCCTGCAGCCTTGAACCAGGTCGGCCAGTCTTCCGGGAGGTCACCGTAGAGGAGCGTGGCGCGATACAGATCACTCGGTGCAGTCAGCTCATACGTGCGCTGATACTCTGGCGAGCACACCGGGCGAAGGGTCTCGTTGCCGAGCCTAAGCGTGTCCAGATCAAACCCGGGCGAAGGGCTGTAGCGGATTGCTGCATCCACACCCTCGGCGGCAAAATCCACCAAATGCCTGGATGCTGTAATGCGAAGATCAATATCCGGATTCGCGGCCTGGAAACTGCCAAGCCTCGGCGCAAACCATCGCGCCGCGACGGAGGGCAGCATGGAAAGTGTAACGACGTGATCGGATCGTCTTGCATCGGCAACGGCAGACCATGTGCGGGAAAATGCATCTGCCAGCCGGTCAGCCAAACGCTCGCCTGCCGGAGTGATACGCAGCCTTGCGCCATTTCGAACAAATAGAGCAACACCAAGTGTGGCTTCCAGGTCTGACACTTGTCGCGACACACCGCTTTGTGTGATGCCGAGTTCGTCTCCCGCCGCGGTGAAACTGCCGCAACGCGCGGCCGCCTCGAACACCTGTAGCGACCTGAGAGGTGGCTTTGCATGAGTAGGAGGCATGCTGATCCTCACATATTCGCATTATGTCATTCTTGTAGAATAGCTTAACATGATTCTGACTCAAGAAGATGATGGCGTCGTACATGACAGATTTTCCTTCGCATGCGTCCGCAACGGCGGGTTTGAAACGCACTTTGCCGGATTTACCGATGGTACTCTGGATGGTCTTGCTCACGCTGGCGCTCGCGTTAGCGAGTGGGCTTTCCGCGGGCGAGACAATCGATCGATTCAATGTCGGTTTTGGGCGTGCTCTGGGTGAGTTCGCTCTCATACTCTTGCCCTCCTTTGCATTGGCTGCTGCGCTTTCGACGCAGAACGTGGCTACCAAGGCTGTGGGAAGAACGGCGGCGTTGGCCTCACCTGCTGCAGGGGCTGGGATGATCTGCCCCGATACAGCCTACGCCGCCCTGTCACCGGCGGCGGGGCCATATAAGATCGAAACCGTGTTCGGGGCCTACACGGGCTTCAAGCTGCTCTACCCCGCAGGACCGCTGATCGTGGCCACAGGGCTAGGTGTGAGCGGCATGGAAACCGCGAAACCTGCAACGCTCCTAATGTGCGGGGGGCTTCTAACGCTGCCAGTATGGGCGGCAGGGATCCTCTGGGGGCGACTTCTGGCTGGTGCGGGACCAAATCCGGCCGTTGTCAAAATGGCGTTGAACAGCAGACACTTGTTCATCACATTTGCACCGTTTCTGGCGATGGCGGGTCTCCTGTTCATTGGCGGTGCTATTGGCCAAACGGGTCTCGGACTCCTGGACTTTCTCCTCACGCCCAAGGGCGCGTTGTGGGCAGCTGCGATCCTCGCTTTGCTGCAAACGCCATTGCAAAAACGGCGCGAATGTCTGGACAGTGCCGTTCGGCGGAGCGGATCGCTGCTGTTGATTATCGGAGCAGCAGGCGCCTTCGGCGCGGTGTTGACCGGGACGGTAAACATCGATCGTTTTGTGCCGCAGGGCAGCGGGATGCTGACCCTTATGGGGCTCTTCGTACTAACCGCGCTGTTCAAGTTGGCACAGGGATCGTCGATGGCAACCTTCGCGGCCGTCGGGCCCGTCGCTTCCCCTATCGTGATGGCCAGCGGCGTGAACGACATTGCAGCTGTTTTCGCGATCTGCCTCGGATCTTTCATCGCGATCCTGCCCAACGATAGCTACTACTGGATGGTCCGCAGAGATGCTTTGGAAAACCAGAAACAGGAAGGGCGCGCAGTTCTTATTCTATCCGGTGGCACGAGTGTGCAGGCATTGGCCGGAATGGCCGTCCTGCTGGCTGTGGTGGGGATATGGTTATGACAGAAATCCTGACCCGCTTTCCAGTGCCAGGAGATGCGACCGCGATTTCCGCAATCGATGCCCAGGGACTGGCATCAGGACATGCATCGTTTCGTGAACAGCCCCACGACTGGAGCAGTTTTCAAAACAGCTTCATGGAGGGGCGTGGACTGGCTCTGGTTGCGGAAGATAACCACGGTGTCGTCGCCTGGGCAGGCGTAAGCCCGACCTCCAAACGGGCGGTCTATCGGGGTGTGGGCGAAGTCTCGATCTATGTGTCTCCGCGCAAGCAGAAGTGCGGTGTCGGAAGAATTCTGTTGGACGCCTTGGTGATTGCGTCAGAGCAAGCCGGCTTTTGGACGTTGGTCGCCCAGATCTTTCCGGAAAACAAATCAAGTCTGTCGCTTCATGCCGGATGTGGGTTTGATGTTGTCGGGACAAGAAAGAGGCTTGGGCAGATGAGCTACGGGCCATGTGCCGGTGACTGGCGCGACGTGATCATGCTGGAACGCCATAGTCCGCTTTCTTGCTGACATCCCGGACTGCCCGTCTCTGACCTGACAGACAAAACAGAATTGTCTCCGGATCGGAGCGAACATTTATTGCAGCCGTAATGTCGTCCGTTCCGGGCCACGACTACCATTTGGTCAATGGTCCGAAACGTGCGCAGGGCAGTCACTGGAATATGGTTCAAAAATAACCATTCGACGTGCAAAATCTGGCGGGACGAGATAGGAGAGGTTTTCTTTTGTGGCTGGACACTGATGAGCGACGATCAAACCAATTTCGACGAATCTGACATGCCTGCAGCAACCGTCGAGAACGACGCGCTTGCGGAAGCTTACAATCGGGGTTTGAAACTCGAAAAGGCAGGTGATCTCGTCGCAGCTGCCGAGTCCTACCGGGAAGCTTTGGCACTCGATCCGTCCGATCCTGGCGGCGTCAGTATCCGGCTCGCAGCCATGGGCGTGGCGGAGACGCCCGGCAAGATGCCGGATGCCTATGTGGCGACCTTGTTCGATCAACACGCAGATGTCTTTGATGAAATCCTGGTCGATGACCTTGGATATTGTGTCCCGTTGCTACTTCAGGACCTTGTCGGGCGATTGCAGCTGGGACCGTTCGACCGTTTTCTGGATCTTGGCTGCGGCACCGGATTGACGGGTCTCGCGTTCTCCGAGACCGCACAGCATCTAACCGGCGTTGACCTGTCGGAACGGATTGTCGAACTGGCTTATGATCGGGAGGTCTATAATGACCTCTATGTCGGAGAAGCCGTCGAGTTTCTTGAAGAATTTGAGGAAGAAGACGGCAGCCGTCCATCTTGGAACTTTATCGCCGCAACGGATGTGTTTCCCTATCTCGGCGCGATTGAACCCTTTCTGAAAGGCGCGTCCGAGCGGCTGGTAGCGGGCGGGTATCTCGCCTTTTCGACCGAAACCCTGCCGGATGCCATGCTGGACGGACGGGACTATATGGTCGGGCCGAAGAGCCGGTTTGCTCAAGGCGAAGCTTATGTTCGAAAAAGGCTTGAGGAATTCGGTTTCGACATCCTGGCGATGGACCAGATTACCGTCCGGATGGAGGAAGGGGAGCCGGTTCCGGGCCATCTCGTGATGACCCGGAAACGGTAACAGCGCCGCAAAGAGCGTCGGGCGTTTTGTTTCAGACGCCCAATGCTGCTCTACGCAGCCAAGTCCATGACCAAATGCGGGCGCCCGTCGGACGTCCGGTTGATCGCAACCCCGTTTTCCCGAATGGTGCAGGTGACGCGGCTCCGGTAAGCGGAGAAGCTGTCAAATGTCACCACATCCACAGGGGCGTCAAACTGGATCGTCACCCTGTAGGTCCCGGTTTGCGAGGTTTTTGCGAAGCCGAGAATTTCGCCTTCGAAAGACTGGCCAAGATATGTGCCGTTTACCCGGTCCCCCACAGTGAAGGGACGGAAGCCGTTGCTCTGGGTGGCCGCATGCAATGTATTCCAGTCCCGGTAGCCATATTGTTTGGCAACCAGTTCCAGCGATTTGCTATGGCTGATGTCGGCACTGTCAGAATTTGAGATCGCGAGCCGGAGGCGTTTCGCCTGAGACTTCAGATCAGTCAGATTAGGTAAAGTCATTACGCACCCTTCCAAGAAAGGCAGGCATGTTCAGATGGGGTCCGCATTGCCATCGGCCTGCACAACTTAGTCAGGAACGATTGAAGCAGCCTGGCGGCTGCGAAGGTGTTCACCGAGGCTTGTCGCCCGCGGACGGCTGGTCCCTTCAAACCGGACGCACATGTAAGTGGCCAGTTCAAATAAATCAAGAGGGCAAAAAGAAAGCCGCACGCGGCGGCTTCAAGGGAGGGAGGAGTAGAAACTCAGGTACACAACGCTTCACAATCAAATGGCAGGGCAATCACATCTGCCATACCAAAAGGCTATTGGATGAAGCTGGCCTGAAGCTGGTGCATGTCAGGCCAGCATCGTCTCATGCATGGACGAGACGCTTCAACAGTTCGACCTCTTGGGCCAGCGCCGCATCGCCCGCAACCATGCTTTCGATCTTGCGCACAGCATGGAGAACCGTGGTGTGGTCCCTGTTGCCGAACCGGCGTCCGATTTCCGGCAAGGACCGCCCTGTCATGACCTTTGCGATGTACATCGCGATCTGGCGCGGACGGACTAGGGTCCGGGCACGGCAGGAAGACAGCAAGTCGGCCTTTGTAACGCTGAAGTGCTTGCAGACAACGTTTTGAATGTCTTCAACCTTGATCGACCGCGGCTCGCCAATCCGGACCAGATCATGCAAGGTCTTTTCGGCAAGCTGCATGGTAACCGGCTGTTTGGTCAGCTGGTTGTGTGCAAACAGGCGGTTCAAAGCGCCTTCCAGATCCCGTGCGGAGGAAATCACATAGCGGGCGATGTAGTCGATCACTTCATCCGGAACCGTGAAACCGGGATGGGTCCGGCGCGCCGAGAAGATCCGTTTCTTGAGGATATCGTGACGGAGCGCGTAGTCGGTCGCCTGGATCGTGACAACTTCACCGGTCTGGATGCGTTGGCGGACCGTGGTGCCCAAAGTGCTCATTTCGTCCGGAGCCCGGTCTGCGGCCATGATGATTTTCATCGGCGATTCCATGAGCATTTCGAGAGTTTTGCCGAACTCTTCATGGCCCTGTTTGCCGTGCAGGAACTGCAGATCATCGATCAAAAGCAGATCGATGGACTTCATGGCCTGGCGCAGAACCGGATAGGCCGGTGTGCGCAGGGCCGGTACCAGGTGGTACATGAAGAATTCAGCAGACAAATAGGCCACCCGGCGCCCACCTTTCCGTGCTTCGGTGGCCGCAGCCTGGAGCAGGTGCGTTTTGCCGATGCCGGTGGAAGAGTGGATGTAGAGCAAGCCAAGCGAGCCATCGTGACCGGCCGCCATTTGACGCACTGCTGCACAGGCGAGGCTGTTGGACGTTCCCTCTGCAAATGTATCGAAGGTCAGTTTCGGATTCAGCGCGGCACCATTCAGGAAATCAGCTGCAGCATCTTCGCCCGTGTCTGCCAGGCAAGGGATGGACGCAGCCGTGTTAACCGAGCCGAATTGAGGATTTGTGGCAAATGGGGCAGCCCGGCCGCTGATGCGGCGTGCCTTGATCGGTTTTGGTGACTGGCTTCCAGCCGGCCGCGGACGGAGCGCGCCGCGAACCGTCAGCTCAACCCGGCTGATGTCGTCGTGCTGCCGCTGCCACAGGTTGACCAGCTGCTTTTCGTAATTGCTCAAGATCCAGTTCTTGAGAAATGGTGTCGGGACCGACAAACGAACCGCATCTCCGTTTGTCTCTTCGTGTTTTACCCTGCCGAACCAGTTGGAGAAAATGTCTTCGCCCAGTTCATTTTTCAGTTCCGCCTTCACCCGATCCCAAGGATCGGACACTTGTAGAGTCTGAACCTGCATTGTGGCCTCCATCCAAAGAAACGCACTCGTCGCTTCTTCACGTGCACTGTCCTGCCTGACTGCGGTTGCTCTTGCCGCAGCCTTTTGGCTGTTATCTGGCCTTAACGGCCGGTTGGCTTATTCTTGCCTATGACAACGTTAACTATTTGCTTACCATATTTTCAAATAGCTAATTTTTATGGGGTCATAGACGTTTTGTATTGTAATTTTTGTAGATGCCCAGTCTTCGATTCTGTTGATTGGGGAAGGAGACTTGCCCTTTTACTCGCCGCCGAGCAGAGAGCTAGATCCCGCCCAGTATTCCTCCTTGGTCTGCTATTGGTTCCTGCCGTTGCAAGTTTGGATTTTAGGAAATTTTTAACTATTTCGAAAATTATCCAGAAGTTTTCAAAAGGTAAGCGCGAAAATAGGGAATTCTTTGTATGTGAATTCTGCGATCGCGCTGAGAAATAATGAGAATTTTCCCAAGGCGGCGTTCGCCGAAAAAACGGCCCGAATTCAGGATGGACCCGATTTTTTTTGAAAATTTGCCTTTTCGGCAGTGGATTTGTGGGAAAAACCTGGCCTTAGGAACTTAGGACTGAGGCGGGGTAAACCGTCTTTTGACCACTTGGTCAGAATCAAAAAATTCGTCTAAACAGGCATTTACTTCACAGAATGAAATTATCGGGTCAGCAATCGCCGCTAAGTCGGTTGGTCTGTGCGTTCCTGTTCAGGGCATAAATCGCTGCAATGTGGTAAGTTTGACAATTGCACGCCTCAGCAGGAATGCTCCGCCAATCCGTTTGGCCTACCTTTTGACGCCGTTTACCGAACCGGCAAGTACAGCATTCACTGTTGGAAGTAAAAATAGACATTTACTCCAAAGGGGAGTGAGCGCAGCCGATGGATATTGCCAAGTGGCTGATTTTTCAAAGCAGCAGTTTTGCGTGTTGAGCCCGACGAGGCACACGGCCTAGGGGAGGCGAGCACCTCCCCATTTTCAGTATATTTAGAGTACCCGGCCCGGGTTCATGAGGTTTTTCGGATCGAAGGCCGATTTGATCCGGCGCATGAGATCGAGCTCGATCTCAGATTTGACGTCGCGCAGCAGATCCTTCTTCAAACGCCCGATGCCGTGTTCGGCAGAAATGCTGCCGCTAAAAGCTGCAACGATGCCGTGGACGATCGCATTCATCTCGTCCCATTTTGCGAGGTAGGCTTCCTTGTCCGCGCCAACCGGCTGGCTGACATTGAAATGGATGTTGCCGTCGCCCAAGTGGCCGAATGGCACCGTCCGGCACCCGGGAACGAATGCTTCGACGGCAGCAATCGCCTCATCGAGAAAGTCTGGAACAGAGGCAACCGGTATAGAGACATCATGCTTGATGGATCCGCCTTCGGCTTTTTGGACTTCCGACATGCCGTGGCGAATGTGCCAGAAGTCCTGAACCTGGGTAAGGTTCTGGGCGAAGGCTGCGTCTTCAACCAGCTCGGCTTCAAAAGCTTCGCCCAGAATGCCTTCCATAAGGTCCCTGACCGGGAACACTTCAGAGCCGCTGGACAGCTCCATCAGCACATACCAAGCGTGTTCGCCTTCCAAGGGATCCCGTACCCCGTCCAGATGATCGAGACAGAATTGCACGCCGACACGCGGCATGATTTCAAAACCGGTGAGCAGCGGTCCGGCCTGCGCCTTGGCCATTGAAAAGACCTTCAACGCGGCATGCGGGTTGGCGAGGCCGATAAACGCAGCTTCCAGTTTCTTCGGCTTAGGAAACAGCTTCAAAGAGGCTGCCGTAATAATCCCCAGGGTGCCCTCTCCACCGATAAACAATTGTTTCAAATCATAACCGGTATTGTCCTTGCGAAGGGTGCGCAGGCCGTTCCAAATCTCACCCGTCGGCAGCACAACTTCGAGCCCGAGAACCAGGTCGCGGGTGTTGCCATAAGCCAGCACGGCGGTGCCCCCGGCGTTGGTCGAAATGTTGCCGCCGATCTGACAGGAGCCTTGCGCGCCGAGTGACAGCGGGAACAGGCGATCGACTTTTTCAGCCTCGTTTTGCACCGTCTCAAGGATCACGCCGGACTCTACGGTCAGCGTGAAACCGTCCGGATCGACGGCCCGCACTTTGTTCATCCGGGTGAGAGAAAGAACGATTTCGTCCCCGGATTCCTGCGGAATTTGACCGCCGACGAGCCCGGTGTTCCCGCCTTGCGGGACGACCTTCAGATCGTTCTCATAGGCATAGCGCACCACCGCACTGACCTCTTCGGTGGATCCTGGCCGCAGCACCATTGGCGTGACACCTTTATAGAGGTCACGCCACTCTGTGAGGAACGGGGCTTGGTCTTCGGCGGTCGTCAATACGTTGGCTGCGCCGATCATTTCGGCGAAGCGTTCAGCGTGAGGGGAGGGCTCCATAGTCGGGATTCTCGTCCTGTTCCGTGATCAAATTTTGCGGCCAACATAGTGATTGAACCGGCCCCCGTCGACGCTTCATTCCGTCTCGGTCTGACTTGAAGGAGAAAATGCCTTGTGCCATAGGAGGCCAGCCCGCTCGGGTGGTGAATGGAATCCTAATCGGAGAATACGATGGCGGAAACGCGCGGACTGATGAACGGCAAACGTGGCTTGATCATGGGCTTGGCAAACAAGAAGTCAATTGCCTGGGGGATCGCCAAATCGCTTGCCGATGCCGGTGCCGAGCTTGCCCTCACATACCAGGGCGACGCTCTGAAGAAACGCGTGGAGCCGCTTGGGGACGAACTGGGTGCGTTTGTGGCCGGGCATTGTGATGTGACCGACACTCAGTCCATCGATGACGTGTTCAAGGCGCTTGAAGAAAAGTGGGGCAAGATCGACTTTCTGGTTCATGCCGTTGCATTCTCCGACAAGAACGAGCTGACCGGCCGTTTCGTTGATACGACCGCCGATAACTTTGCCCGCACGATGGACATCTCCTGCTACTCGCTAACCGCTGTCACCCAGCGCGCGGAAAAGCTGATGACCGATGGCGGGTCGATTCTCACCATGACCTACTATGGTGCAGAGAAAGTCATGCCGCACTACAACGTCATGGGTGTTGCCAAGGCGGCTCTGGAAACCAGCGTCAAATACCTCGCTATGGATCTCGGACCGCAAAACATTCGCGTCAATGCGATCTCTGCCGGACCGATCAAGACGCTGGCGGCGTCCGGTATCGGCGACTTCCGCTATATCTTGAAGTGGAACGAATACAATTCTCCGCTGCGCCGCTCTGTTACCATTGAGGAAGTCGGCGACAGCGCCCTGTTCCTCTTGTCCGATCTTGGCCGTGGTGTCACTGGCGAAGTCCAGCATGTCGATTGCGGCTATAACATCGTCGGCATGAAAGCCGTCGATGCGCCGGATATTTCCGTCGTCAAAGATTGACGCTCAGGCAGCAAGCCGAGGCGGGCCCCGCCGGGCATATTCCAATTTCAGCGCTCCGGCTTATATCTTGCCGGAGCGTTTCCATATCCGGACATCTTCATGACGATCGTACCTGCGCCCAAAGCCCCTGAATATCTGAAGAAGCTTTTTGATCCCGGATTCCTGATTTTTATCCGCCATGGTCAGACCGACTGGAATGCCGAAGGCCGGATGCAGGGCCAGAAGGACATTCCCTTGAACGCCCACGGCGAAGGCCAAGCGACCAACAATGGCGCGCTTTTGAAGGCGTTTTTGGAGAAGGAGGGGATCGACCCGGTTTCTCTGGACTTTGTCGCGTCTCCGCTTGGCCGGACACGGGCGACGATGGAACGTGTGAGGGCGGAAATGGGCCTTGCGCCGGATACGTACCGGCTCGAAGACCAATTGAAGGAAATCACCTTCGGCAACTGGGAAGGTTTCACGCTTGAAGAGCTGGCCGTAAATGATCCGGATCTCGTCGAACAACGGCGCTCGGACAAGTGGCGTTTCGTGCCGCCGGGCGGGGAGAGCTATGAGATGCTTGCAGATCGCATCGGACGGTGGCTTGTGACCGTTGACCGTCCTTCGGTCGTGGTGTCCCATGGCGGTGTCTTCCGGGTTCTGCGCGGTCTTCTGGAAGGTGGCTATACGGACAAGGTTCCGAAATACGATGTTCCGCAAGACAAGGTGTTCGTTTGGCGGGACAGCCAGATGACCGCTGTTGAAACAATCTGAGAGCAACCCGGCCGCTTACGGGGCCGGTGTCTTGACGCATATGTGAACTGAAAGCGGTCGGTGCGGTCATCGGATGCCGAGCTTCAGTCCGTATGAATCTGTACTCATACGGAGACAAAGACATGTCCGCAGAAGACTTCTATTCCGAGCTTCCTAGCTGCCAAGATTTCAAGTCGGACAACATACGTAACGATTTCATTCCCGTTCCGGAAGACTGGGTCGTCCTGACTGCCGACATCGTTCGATCCCGCGACGCCATTAACGCGGGACGCTATAAGCACGTCAACATGGTCGGTGCGGCCGTCATTGCCGCTGTCCTCAACAAGACTGACCGAGAGCGCGTGCCCTTTGTTTTCGGCGGGGATGGGGCTGTTGTCGTCGTTCCAGAGGCCGACAGAAAACTCGCAGAGGAAGCGATCGCCAGCGTTGTTGCTCTGGCACGGGATGTTGTGGATCTGGAATTGCGGGCTGCGTCCATTCCGGTTGCAGACATCCGGAAAAGAGGCGGCGACATCAAAGTCCGCAAATACTGCCTCAGCCCGGGAAATCACCTTGCCATGATCATCGGCGACGGCTTGCTGATCGCGGACAGGATCCTCAAAGACCCCGAGGCCGTAAAGCCCTATGCTTTGGCGGCATCTTCCGATGATCCCGTTTTGAGCGGATTGTCCTGCAGATGGGAACCGTTGGATGCCCAAAATGGACACATCGTTTCCGTCATCTTGAAACCGGCGACGGACGAGAGTTTGCCGCAGATTATCGAGGGATTGGCCGGTGGACTTGGTTTTAATCCGCTGACAGACGACGAAAAGCTCCGTTTGGCAGAGGGACCGCGTCTGAAGTTCCGGTTTCCGCCGCGCACCTTGTCCCTGGAAGCAAGTTTCGGGTCGCCGGGCCGCTGGCTGAAGGGTTATCTCATGGGGATCGTGGAGAGCCTTTTCTTTATGTACGGGTACTACACCGGACGCCGGGCAGGGCCCTTCGAGCCCAAGACATATATTAAAGAACTCAGCCTCAACACAGATCACAGGAAGCTCGGGGACAGTTTGCAGCTTGTTCTCGACCTGACACCAGACCAGTTGAGCGCGCTGAAAACGTATCTGGAAAGCCAGTCAGAAGCAGGCCAGCTGATCTACGGGCTCCATGTGTCTGACAGTGCCCTGATGACCTGTTTCGTGCAGGATGTGTCCAACAACCAGCACATCCACTTTGTGGACGGGGCCAATGGCGGCCTGTCTTTGGCTGCCATCGATTTCAAGAAGAGGCTCGCAGACCGGGTCGCAGCTTCTCAGATCACCAATTGATCCGCCGCTAGAATTCGCAAGTTTAGAGGCTCACGCGGTTACAGCATACATCTTGCCGTCCGCGTTCAAGACCGACTGCCGCTGGATCATGTCCAGGATTTCACCTTCCGGAATAGCCTTTGAGACCAGAAAACCCTGAATGTAGTCGCAGCCGTTTTGCTGTAGCCAGAGCCGTTCGCCCTCGGTTTCAACGCCTTCTGCCAAAACACTGATATCGAGGCTCTTGGCGAGATTGATCAGGGCGCTTGTGAACTTCTGCAGGCCGGGATTGGTGTCAACACCGGTGACAAAGCTGCGGTCGATCTTCACGCGATCCACCTTGAGGTCCCGTAGACTTGAAATGCTGGAATGGCCGGTGCCGAAATCATCGAGTTCAATGAAAAAGCCAAGCTCTGACAGGCGCGCAATGTTGGCCTTGACCGGCATGGCTGCGATCTCGTCGATCATGACGGCTTCAAGGATTTCCAGGTTGAAGTTGGAAGGCTTAAGACCGAGGCTGACGATCTTGGCGTAGATCTCTTCAGCAACATTTTCCTGCTCCAGAAAGCTCGCTGAAACGTTCAATCCGAGATGAATGCCATGCATGTCCCGGGTTTCGAGCGTCGTTGCCAACGAGAGCACGTTCTCACGAACCGCTGTTTCGATAAGTTCCATGTATCCGGCATCTTCTGCGGCGGGCAGGAAAGCGCCTGGAAAGCGGACCTGATCTCCATCTATCCAACGGGCGAGGGCTTCCGCGCCGATGATCTGTCCGGTGTGGATATCCACCTGAGGCTGATACCAGGGAACAATGTTGCCATGTTCCAGAGCCGAGAGGACTTCCTTGGCGGTCTCCGCGTTGCTCTCGAATATGGCACGCATCATCGGCGAGAAAACTTCGAGCTCTTTCGATCCCTTCTGTTTGGCCGCGCGCAAGGCAAGTGTTGCGTCCGTCAGAATGTTTTCGCTGAGTGCTGTGCTGGCCTTGTGGAAGGAAACCCCACCATTGGCATCGATTACGGTTTCCTGGCCTTCCACCACCTTGACCGAGCAGATTTTCTTCAAGACCCTCCGGGCAAAGGCTTCAAAGTCTGCGATGCAGTTGGCGTCCCGGCGGAGCAGGGCAAACTCACTGCCTCCCGTCCGGCAAAGGAAGTCTTTAGGACCTGCAACCGCCGTGAGGTCGCTCGCAATGGCCCTTAAGATCATGTCGCCAGATTCGTCCCCGAAACGATGATTGATTTTCCGAAACTGACGGATATCGAACACGACAAGGCCCGATGTGCCGTTTGCGCTGGACGGACGCACGGTTCTCAGCGCTTCCAGAAGAGCTCTGCGGTTCGGCAGGCCGGTCAGCGGATCGTGAAATCCAAGTTTCTCGAACTCCTTTTGGGTCCGGTCGGCAAGTGCCCTGACAAGAACAGCGCCGATGCCAAAGGCGATGAGAATGACGGCTGTTGCTACAGCACCTGCCAAGGAGACCGCTTGAATCGTGTCCTGCTTTTCCGCGATCAACGCGTTTCGCAGATAATCCAGCGTCTCCCGCCAAAGCGTGTACGCTGCCTCGACCAGCATGGGCTCCGCAGTTATAACGGGCTCGGCGTCGATATCGGCACCTCTTTGGGCCTGTATCGTCGAGGTCAAGAATTTCGCACCCTGGGTCTGAAAAGCCACGTTTGCTTCCCGGTACTGGCGAGCCTTGAGGCGCAGGGCATCGGCTGCCGGGCCGGTGAGATCCGTGAATAGCAACACGGTGTCGCGGGCCGCACCATCGGCGGCCACTTTGAACTGACCACCTTGGACTGGGACCATCATCTTGTCCCAGACGTTAATGGTGTCCTTTGCAGACAGGAGTTCGGCATTCTCGCGCATTTTCGACGTTTCGATAATGACGGAGGGCAGAATTTCAGTCAGCAAATGAGGGAGTTTTGTTGTCTCGTACGGACTGGATGATGAGATCTTGGCAAGGGCCGCAATCGAAAGTGCCAGACTTCTGGCATGTCTCAGCGATTTGGAGACATCTTCTTCCGTCGCAAATTCTGTCAGTTGGGTGTCCAGATAGTCCGCATAATCAGGGCCACCGAAGCGGATAAGCTGGTTGCGGTAGTCGTCTGGGATCTCCAGTGACGGAACGCCACGCGACTTTTCCTCCGTCAGTGGTCCCAGCGCTTGAAGCAGGCCAACGCCCTTCAAACTGCGGTCAATCGCGCGGACACTTTCGAAATTCCCGTAAAACCAAAGCGAGGCAAAGAGCAGGCTTGGCGCCAGCAAGAAAATGATCAGACCTGTTAGCCAACCACGAATGCGCACGATAGAATCCCGCTGACCTCAACTTAGGGCAACACGATAAAGATTGGTGTTTAACGATTGGCAAATCC
Organism: Roseibium sp.; assembly: GCF_965276855.1. Lineage (GTDB taxonomy): Bacteria > Pseudomonadota > Alphaproteobacteria > Rhizobiales > Stappiaceae > Roseibium. The sequence goes on along the minus strand of NZ_OZ255700.1, from coordinate 1,542,933 downwards.
GGTTTTATAAAAACGGGTCTATCGCCGGTTCACACGTATAGGTGATCTGTTTTTGATCAATCAGCGATTTTCTTGTTTTCTATCATTTTGACGTGCGTCGAAATAGAAGACCGCTCCAACGCCTCATGGGCTTGAGCTTCAAGGGCGGATGGCTTATCGCTCGCAGTCTTGGTTCACGCTGCTTTTTGGGAAAGCCACGGATGTCGCACAACAGTTTCGGTCACATGTTTCGGGTCACCACTTGGGGGGAAAGCCACGGACCTGCAATCGGCTGTGTTGTTGATGGCTGTCCGCCGCTCGTTCCGCTGACCGAAGCCTACATTCAGGGCTTCATGGAAAAGCGTAAGCCCGGCCAATCCAAGTACACGACCCAGCGGCGTGAGCCTGATGAAGTGAAGATCCTGTCCGGCGTCATGGTTGATGAAGACGGCGTGCAGAAAACAACTGGCACACCGATTTCGTTGATGGTTGAGAACACGGATCAACGGTCCAAGGATTACTCGGAAATCAAGGATCGGTTCCGCCCAGGCCACGCCGATTTCACCTATGATGCGAAATACGGCATTCGCGACTATCGCGGCGGTGGGCGATCCTCTGCCCGTGAAACGGCGATGCGTGTTGCTGCCGGTGCCGTTGCGCGGAAGGTTCTGCAGGGTGTCACGATCCGCGGCGCTCTGGTTCAGGTTGGGCCGCATAAACTTGATCGCGGCAATTGGGACTGGGCGGAAGTCAACAACAACCCGTTTTTCTGTCCCGACGCGGCAGCGGCTGCCCAGTGGGCAGAGTATCTCGACGGGGTGCGCAAGGCGGGGTCCTCTGTCGGCGCGGTGATTGAAATCGTGGCGGAAGGTGTGCCAGCTGGTTGGGGCGCGCCGATCTACGGCAAACTGGATACGGACCTGACCGCAGCGATGATGTCCATCAATGCGGTAAAGGGCGTTGAAGTTGGCAACGGCTTTGAGTCCGCGACCTTAACCGGTGAAGAAAACGCCGATGAAATCCGCGTGGATGATGTCGGCCGACCGGTGTTCCTGACAAACAATGCCGGCGGTGTGCTCGGCGGGATCTCAAACGGTGATCCGCTGGTGGTGCGCTTTGCGGTCAAACCAACCTCGTCGATCCTGACAGAGCGCAAATCGATCACGCGTCAGGGCGAAGAAGTCGACGTGATGACCAAAGGCCGCCACGATCCGTGCGTCGGCATTCGTGCCGTTCCGGTTGGAGAGGCCATGATGGCTTGCGTTTTGGCCGACCACATGATCCGCCACCGCGGCCAGGTCGGCTAAGATTGAACGACCGAAGGTTTAGACAAACTTGAACGTCCGGATGCGGGTCAGAACTTCGTCCGGGTCGCCGACAAGGGTGTGCAGGTTGACGGAAATCAGCTCCCGGCCGTGTTCGCGTTTGCTGCGCTTCCAGTTGCGCATTGTGAACCGCTTCCACAAGGGTGTGTGCTGGCCTTGAGTGACGGCGTCTTCCAATGGGCGGGTTAGAAGCACGTTCAGTTTGATCAACTCGATGCTGCGGACACTCGTGCGGGTCAGATCGATCATCCGGATGGCGCCCCAATCGATAAAGCCGATTCGGTCGATAAAAAGTCCATCCTCATTCGCGCCCAACTGTGGGCGCTTTTTCTCAAGCATTGGAAAATGCCAATAGGCGATGACCGCTGGACCAAGCGCTGCAAACAGCAACAGGTACATGCCGGACACGATGCTCACGACTGCGAAGAGACCTGCAAGCAGCATACAGCCATAGACGATGGCCTCGCTGTTCCGTCGGTCGTAGCCGATTGTGAACGGCGCGGGAGCTGGCTTTTCAGATCCCTTGCTCTCGGCTTCCTTGTCGACCACCTGATCTTTCATGCAGCATTATCCAATCTGTTGACCTCACAAGTCGAGGATCTCTGTTTCGTCGATCTTGATGTCAAATCCCTCCAGCCCAACGTAGTGCCGCTCACGGGAGGCCAGCAGACGAATGGAGCTGACACCCAGATCTTTAAGAATTTGAGCACCCAGTCCGACTTCCCGCCATTGTTCCTGTCTAGCTTGCGCGGAGCTGTGGTCTTCGGTTTCCGCAGCTTCGAAATCCGATCTTGGCCTGGTGGACTGACGGGCAACCCCCACAGATCCCTCGCGCAGATAGACAACAACGCCGCGTCCCCGGTCGGCAAAATGCTTCATGATGGTGTCAAGCGGGCGGGCATCCCCGAACGTGTCGTCCAGTACTGATTCCAGCTGCAGGCGAACCGGCACGCTGCGACCATCCAGAATATCACCATAGACGATGGCAACGTGGTGCATCGGGTCGTAAGGCGTGGAATAAGTCATGGCGTAAGCCGGGCCTGCAATGGTCTCGACCGGCTGCTCGTTGACCCGCTCAACCATGCGTTCTGTGCGCTGGCGCCAGGCGATCAGGTCGGAGACCGACACCATCTTCAGATCATATTCGGCGGCAAATTCGGCAACCTGCGCGCCGCGTTTGACCGTGCCGTCGTCATTGACCAGTTCACTGATCACACCAACCTGTTCAAGGCCGGCCAGGCGGCACAGATCGACAGCGGCTTCCGTATGCCCGGACCGGATCATGACGCCGCCTTCCTTGGCAACCAGTGGGAAGATGTGGCCGGGACGGACAAAATCGTCTGCGCCAACATTCGGGTTGGCCAGCGCCCGCACAGTTGAGCAACGCTCTTCAGCCGAGATCCCGGTGGTCAGGCCCTGGCGGTAGTCGACAGAAATGGTGAAGGCTGTTGCGAGCGGCGCATCGTTTTCCGCAACCATCGGGTCGAGGCGCAGCCGCCGCGCATGGGCCACAGTCATCGGCGCGCAGATGATCCCGGATGTGTGCCGAACCATGAACGCCATTTGTTCAGGCGTGACCTTGGAGGCGGCGACAATCAGATCGCCTTCGTTTTCACGGTCGTCATCGTCTGTCACGACCACCATTTCTCCACGTTCGAATGCGCGGATTGCTTCTGCGACACGGGCCTGGGACACGGGATGCTCCTTGGTTGTAGCTAGTCCGAGAAAGTCGTTTGGAGTGACTTCGCCATTCGTGGCGATGGCGATCTTGCGGGCCATATCGCGCGACACCCAGACATTCGGGTCGTTGCACAGGGCGGTAACGGAGGCAGGGGACAGGTTTGCCCGGCGCGCGAAGGCGCTGCGGCTTTCCCCTGTTTGCAAGAGCCAATGATCCAATCTCATAAGACCGGATATACGCCCTTCGGCTTTCAGTCACAAGACAAGATGCAGAAAAATTTCAGTAATACTGAAAGGTCAGGTGGTCTTCACGAATTCTGCAGCTCGGGACACGAAGGCGGGCCGCATCCAGCGTTCATCAAGCCCCACATCCGCGCACAGGCTTGTGAGGTCCTCACTCAGATAAGAGGTATAGTACGGCTCGTGGAACAGCTGCGGAAAAATCGTCAAGAGACCGTCGTAATCCGGCACATCGCCGGTTTGCAGGCTGTCGACGAACAGAAACGAACCGCCTGGTTTCAGGACTCGGGCCACCTCGCTTAAAACCTGGCGCCGGATTTTCGGGGGCAATTCATGAAAAAGGAAAACGCACGAGACAACATCGAGCGAGTTGTCCGCGAAGGGCAGCTCTTCGGCCAGCGCGGTCACATATCCGGCGCGCGGACTTTTGAACCGATCCCGGGCAACGTTGAGATAGGGCTCTGAGAGGTCCAATCCGATCCCGGACAGGCGTGGAAAAGCATTGAGCGCAGGGCGGAGCAAGCCACCAGTGCCGCAAGCAATGTCGACATAGGCGATCTTGCGCTGGTCCTTGCGTTTCAGGATTTCCGCGAAGGGAAGGAGGGCCTTGCGCCGCATTGCAGCCGTTGCCCCGGAAAACAGGACATCAACCTGGAAATCATAAAGCCGTGCGCTGTCTTCCGACAGCCAGCCATCTGTCTGGAAATGGAAGTTCTGGCGGTAATAGCGTGGAAGCGCATCGGCAAAGGCCGGGCCGTCCTGGTTGACTTCCTGATGGGTGTTTTCGGCCCGCCGCCGCGCCACTTTGGGCACATCCTTGAAAAAGGCCTGGCTGGTCTGCAACAGCTCCCTTGGGCTCAGGGTGCCGTCTGAAGGCATCGGATAGATGCCATCTTCAACCGCCTTTATGTCCTCGGCAAACAACCTGACGATGTCGGTGAGCATGCGGCGCTGGCTCGGGACTGGGCCTTCCGGGGTGACTTTCGGCGTTTCGGGCAGGTCCTTTTGAAGCCGCAGGTTCATGCGGCGCATAGCTTCGGAATGTAAGGTGTAGAGCGCGACACGGCTGCCCTGATGGGCCGCATAGCGAAGCCTGCGGGCAACTTTGGCAATCGGGGGCGGTGACCGGCGCAAGCCCTCTTTGTCAGACGCATTCCGATTTGTCACCGCAGCCATGGTTCACTCCCGTTTCAAAACTGCCACCGCCTCAATATGGGGCGAGAAGTGGAACTGGTCTACCGGGGTGACAGAGTGAAGCGCATAGCCCCCGTCGATCAGGATCCTCAAGTCCCGGGCCAGCGTCGCCGGATTGCAGGAGACGGCGACGATCGTCTTCACTTTCGATTTTGCCAGCATCTCAGCCTGAGCTTGAGCTCCGGCACGCGGCGGATCGAAAACAACCGCGGCAAACGGCTCCAGCTCTTCCGGCACCAGCGGGCGGCGGAAAAGATCCCGCTTTTCAAAGGTCACCTTCTTCAAGCCCTGCGGCTTGCGTAAGGACCGGTCGAGCGCGGCAATCGCAGCTGAGTCGCCCTCAACCGCATGGACGTTGGCTGCACGGGCAAGTCTCAGCGCAAAGGTGCCGACACCGGAAAACAGATCTGCCACGGTCTTGGCCTTGCCAACACCTGCGGCAACAAGTTCTGAGAGCGCCTCTTCAGCGGCATGCGTTGCCTGCGTAAAGCCTCCCGGTGGCGGGACGAGGACGGTGCCGCCCATGTCGAGCAAGGGCGGGCGCACTTCCAGAAGGACTTCGCCGTTCACACTGAGGCGGGCCAGATCCAGCTCCACGGTCTTCTGGCTCAACGCCGGGATCTTGCGGTCATAGGCCTTGTCGGCCTTGTCAAAGGCGACATCCAGACCTGAGGTGGTGCTGAGCACGGTTATCCGGAGGTCGCCCTTCTTCGGCACCAGATCAGCGGCCAGGGATTTCAGGCCCTTGAGTGCGCTGGTGATGCTTGGATCGAGCACCGGGCATTCAGAAATGTCGACCAGCTTGTGGCTGGCCTTCTCATGATAGCCGAGAAGAACCGCGCGCCCGGCCCGGGTCGCCGTAAAGACCGCCCGCCGCCGTCCGCCTTCGGTCGCTGCGATGGTCTGTGCCACTTCAGCGTCTATGCCCTGGGTTTTGAGTGCTTTTTCGACGAGGTTCCGTTTCCACGACAGATAGGGCGCCTCGGCCAGATGCTGCACCGAGCAGCCGCCACAGGCCGCATAATGCCGGCACACCGGCTCAATACGGTCCGGCGATTGGGTCAGATAGACCGGTTTCCGCGCTCGGCCGTTCTGGACCTTGGCCTCAACAGTCTCGCCTGGCAGGCCTCCGGCCACATAAACAGGCCCGGTATCGGTGATAGCAATGCCATCTCCCCGATGGCCCAGCTCGGTGATTTCTAGTCGCGTCTCAGTCATGGCCGAGCGATACAGGCGAACGCAGGTCGGGGCAAGCGATAGGTCGGCTTTAGGCCGCTTTCTTCCCGTAAAGCAGCCATTCGGCGTTGCCGTCGCCGCCTTTGACCGGAGAGGGGATCAAGTCCCCGGCGGTCCAGCCCGGCACGGTCCCGAGCCAATCTTGCAGGTGCTTGGCTGTTGCCTCGGCAATCTCCGGATCCACCAGCCCGCCTTTGCCGATGTTGTCCTTGCCCGCTTCAAACTGCGGCTTCACTAGAAAAATTCCGTCCGCCCCCGGCGCTGCTAGATCGAGAGCAGGAGGGAGAGCGAGTTTCAGGGAAATGAAGCTGACATCGGAGACCAGCAGCTCGGGTTGATCGCCGCTGAGGTGCTCAAGGGTAAGCTCGCGCGCATTCAGCCCGTCCTGGGCCAAAACTCTGGGATCGCTGCGCAAGCTGTCGTGCAGTTGGTCATGCCCGACGTCTATGGCATGGACTTTTGTTGCCCCGTTTTGCAGCAGAACCTGTGTGAAGCCGCCGGTCGACGCGCCGATATCAAGGCAAATCTTGTCTGCCGGTGAAACATCAAAGGCACGCAGTCCTTCGATCAGTTTCAGTGCAGCGCGGGAGACGTAGCCTGCCGCGGGATCTTCCACGGCAATTACAACATCCGCGGCGACTTTTTGAGCTGGTTTGCCACAGACCACGCCGTTCACCGAAACTGTGCAGCGCAAGATCGCATCCCGGGCACGGGCTCGGGAGGGAAAGTGACCGGTGTCGACAAGGTGCTGATCAAGACGCTGTTTGGACATCAGAACGGGCTAATCAGAAAGGAAAGGGACGGTGGGTTGTCAAAAACACCCGGCAATTGCGGAGATGAGACGGTCGACATAAACCCGCTCGCCTGCATAGAGCCACAGCATTGCGGACAGCGCGACAAGGCTTGTCGCGCCAAGCGCCAGTCCGAAATAAAGTGACGTTTGCATTCCGCCCTTATCCTTTCATCCAAACTATCCGACGCAATCCTGTCGCAATTCGTCAGGACGAGGCCGGGGCATTTTCGATCAGCCGCTTGAGTTTGGCCAGTGCTGTTTCTTCCACTTCGCCGTACGCGATGGTGCCGACGAACTTGTTGTCTGCATTCATCAGATAGACGGCCGCAGAATGGTCCATCGTATAGTCGCCGTCGTCAAGCGGAACCCGTTTTGCATAGACCCGATAGGCCTTCAGCATTGCATCCACGTTTTCGCGGGACCCGGTCAGTGCCAGGATGCGGTCATCGAAGGCTCCGACATAATCGCGCATCACATCCGGGGTATCCCGCTCCGGATCAACGCTGACAAAGGCGTAGTTGAGTTTGTCTGCATCCGGACCCAGGACCTCAATCCAGCCCTGCAGTTCCGACAAGGTTGTGGGGCACACGTCCGGGCAATAAGTGAAGCCGAAGAACAATACCGTCGGTTTTCCGGCCAACGTCTGGTCGGTGACGGTTTCGCCATCTCCGCTGACCAGTTCAAAAGGACCGCCGATGGCAGCGAGCGGCTCAATCAAGGCCCCGGAATTGTTGCTGGAGGTGGTTTGCAGATAGACAAGCGCGCCGGCCACGCAGGCAAGGACGGCGACTGCCGCCCAAGCCACGTACCGGAAGAGTTTCAAACCTGACATGGTTGGCTCTCCCTTAAAGACTTAGTTGTGGTTCATCTTGCTGTGGTCATGACCACTGTGATCCATTTTGCCGTGATCCATGGCTTTGGCACCCATCTTGGCGACCAGCAACTCGACGGCAACATCACCAGCTTTTTCAAACGTCAAAACCACCGGAATGGACGTGCCTTCCTCAAAGGACTGGTTCAGTCCCATGAACATGATGTGCAAGCCGCCGGGCTTCAAGGCGACGGTTTCGCCTGCCGGGATCTCAATGCCCTCTTCCATCTCGCGCATTTTCATCACGCCGTCGGTGACGGCCATTTCATGCAGCTCGACTTTCTTCGCGACGTCGGAGTTGGCTGAGACAAGACGGTCTGCCTCTGTTCCGGTGTTGATGATTTCGATAAAGCCACCGCCTGCCTTGGCTTTCGGCGGTGTTGCCCGGGTCCAGGCGTTCGACAGGTCAAGGGATCCGGCCGAATAATCGGCGGCAACAGCAGTCATGGAGGCGAGCGAAAGCGCAGCAGCTGCTGCAACGGAAGTCCAGAGTTTCATTTGAATATTCCTCGTGTTCTGAGTGTTTGGTTCGGGTCAGACACGAAGGACAGGCGGCGCACGAATTGGACCGCTTTTGCCAAAGGGAAACTGTGGTGCGCGTTGCGCGTGGTGGGGCGTGTTGAGGCCTATCGGATCATTGGCCGACAAGCGCTCAATCTGCGCCGGAGCAAGGCACGGGCCAGCTGCACAGCCGTGCGGACAGCTCGTCGCGCAAGTGCAGGTGATCGGGTCATGCGCACCTTGGGTGGAAGGGTCTACATCCGCAGTGAGGCAGAGGCTCGCCAGCCCGTCACCAGCAATCGAGCCGGTGGGTGCGAGGGCAGTGCCGAGTGTGATCAGGATCAGCCGGACGGCAAACGCAAGCGCCGTGAGCGCCACCAATGGTGTCCGCTCTTGCCGCAAAATCCGCAGTGTGCTCATGCGCCGTTCCATGGGGCGGCTATAAGCTGAATGCGGACTTCTGTCGAGCGGCGAAACAGCGCAGAAGTCCGATTGTCCGCTCAAAAGGACTCCAACACGTCAGGTTTTGTTTGCCGGTTTTGCTGGTTCCTCTGACACAGTCCCGGAGGGGGCGCCTTCCGGGGCGCCGTCCTTGAGTGATGTGTCAGCGCCAACTGTATCATCGGCGGGAACAGCCTCGGTCTCGTCTTTTTCCGTATCGTTAGAAGCCTCAGTGTCGAAGTTGTAGATGTCATCTTCATAAGCCGGGAACTCTTCCGGCGGGATGACATACTCTTCGTCTTCAGCGTTTAGCTCTTCAGTCGAAATAACGGTACCGACCTGCGCCGTTGCAGCATATTCGAAGTCTGTCTTTTCTTCGGCCGTCAGGGCGTCGCGGGTCAGGACGCGCGTGAAGATGAATGCGGCCATCAAGACGTTGAAGGCAATCACCATCACGTAGAGGCCAGAGGGACCCATTTGGCCCATCAATGCCGAAGCGATCAGCGGGCCGACGATTGAGCCGATACCGAAGGACAGGAGCATGCCGGATGAGGTCTCAACAAAATCCTCTTGTGCTGCGTGGTCAAACGCGTGCGCAACGGCGATCGCATAGAGCGGCTGCGAGAACATGCCGACAAGAACGGCTGTGCCGGCAGCGATCATGAATACACTTGGCGAGAAGACCACGATGGCAGCCGAGGACGCGGCCGTTGCCAAACTGAGAAAGATAAGAACAAGGCGCCGGTCAATGCTGTCGGATAACCGGCCGACCGGCCATTGGGCAATCAATCCTCCGCCAATAATCGCTGCTGCATAAAAGGCTGCCTCATTCGTTCCGAGACCAATTTGAGATCCATAAAGAGGGGTTAGTGTCAACAACGCGCCCTGCGAGATTCCGATAAAGAAAATACTGACAAACGCGGCTGGCGAATTTTTATAAAGCTGAACGGGCCGGAATCGGACCAGGGTAATTGGAGCCGGCTGTGCGGATGTTGTCAGCGATACCGGCATGACAGCAAGGCTCACACTTACAGAGGCGATTACGAAGGGAATAAAGGACGCGATGCTCATGGTCGCGATTGAAACCTGCCCTAGCATAAGGGCACCGAACAGGATCACGATGTAGACTGACATGATCGTACCGCGATTTTCGTTCGTGGCACTCTCGTTGAGCCAACTTTCGACAATCATATAAAATCCGGCGAGCGCAAAACCCGACACTATACGAATGAGGACCCAGGCAATTGGATCGACGATGACCGGATGCAGGATTGCAGCGGCGGACATCAACGAAACGAGCGCTGCAAATGTCCGGATGTGTCCGGCCCGCATGATGAGCATTGGCGCCCCGAGACACCCCAAAACCATGCCGACAAAATAGGCTGACGAGACCGCGCCAATCTCTAAGTCGCTGAAGTAAAACCGGTCCGCGGCCAGCGGCAAGAGTGTCGTCTGCAGGCCGTGGCCGAAAATGAGCAGAGCGACCGAAAGCAAAAGAGCGGATACTGAGAGAAGTGTCTGTGCCATGGCAGCCTCCGGAGCATCGCAGCCTACCAGCGAGTGTCTCCAAATCGGGCGAAAACAAAAGCGCCAGCGAAGTGCCGGCGCAATTACAACTACTATCTAGCGTTAAGTGGTTTTAGACAATTCTGTCAATCGAGGTTTCGCGTCTTGTGCTTGTCCAAATACGCCATTCAAAGATGACCTGGTTGACAAAAAGTCATGCGCGTTGCGAGCCGGTCATGAATTCGGTGCCAAGCGCTGCAAAGACTGTTTTGAGAATACCGTCCTTATCGAGACCGGCAGACGCGTACATGGACGCCGGTTTATCATGATCCTGATATGTGTCCGGAAGGGTCAAGGTGCGGATCTTAAGGCCGGCATCCAGCGCGCCTTCTTGAGCCAGTGCGCTCAGGACATGGCTGCCGAAACCGCCGATGGATCCTTCTTCGATCGTCACAAGCACTTCGTGTTCGCGCGCAAGCCGCCGGATGAGATCCATGTCGAGCGGTTTGGCAAACCGGGCATCTGCAACAGTTGTGGAAAGACCGGCGGCATCCAATTCATCTGCGGCTTTCAAACACTCAGCCATCCGTCCGCCGAAGGAGAGGAGCGCCACCTTGGTGCCTTCGCGCCGCACAATGCCTTTGCCGATTTCCAGAACAGTGCCGCGTTCCGGCATTTCTAGCCCAACACCTTCGCCGCGCGGATAGCGGAAGGAGAGCGGGCCGTCATCATAGGCAACAGCAGTCGCCACCATGTGCCGGAGTTCGGCTTCGTCAGAGGCAGCCATCACCACGAAGCCCGGCAGGCACGCAAGATACGCGGTATCAAACGCACCGGCATGGGTGGCTCCATCTGCGCCGACGAGACCTGCACGGTCGATCGGAAACCGAACGGGCAGTCCCTGGAGAGCGACGTCATGGATCACTTGATCATAGGCGCGCTGCAGGAACGTCGAATAGATCGCGGCAAACGGCTTATAGCCTTCCGTCGCCATGCCGGCCGCAAAGGTCACCGCATGCTGTTCGGCAATGCCGACATCATAGGTGCGCTCCGGGAAGGCTTCGCCGAAGAGGTTCAGGCCGGTGCCATCGGGCATGGCCGCTGTGATGGCGACCACCTTTTCATCTTCTTCCGCTTCCTTGATTAAAGACGTTGCGAACACATTGGTGTAGCTCGGCGCATTGGCCTTCGGTTTGGACTGTTTGCCCGTGACCACGTCGAACTTTGCAACGCCGTGATACTTGTCTTTCGCGCCCTCTGCCGGCGCGTAGCCCTTGCCCTTCTGGGTGACAGCATGGATCAGGACTGGTCCATTGTGCGTATCGCGGACGTTTTTCAGGATCGGCAGGAGATGCTCAAGGTTATGCCCGTCGACCGGGCCGACGTAATAAAAACCCAGCTCTTCAAACAACGTGCCGCCGGTCCAGAAGCCCCGGGCATACTCTTCTGCGCGGGCCGCTTTTTCAGCCAGCTGTTTCGGGAAATTCTTGACGATGTTCTTCGCTGCACCGCGCAGCGACTGGTAAGTCGGACCTGAGACAAGCTTGGCGAGGTAGGCGGACATTGCGCCGACCGGTGGTGCGATCGACATATCGTTGTCGTTCAGGATGACCACAAGCCGGGAGCCGAGATGCCCTGCGTTGTTCATGGCCTCGTAAGCCATGCCCGCAGACATTGCCCCGTCGCCGATGACGGCAATGACGTTGTTGTCGCCATCTTTCAGATCGCGGGCAGCCGCCATGCCAAGACCGGCAGAGATCGATGTCGACGAATGGGCGGTGCCAAACGGGTCGTAGATGCTCTCAGAACGTTTGGTGAAACCCGACAGGCCTCCTGGCTGGCGCAGGGTCCGGATCCTGTCCCGCCGTTCGGTGAGGATCTTGTGCGGGTAGCTTTGGTGACCAACGTCCCAGATAATTCTGTCGTCGGGCGTGTTGAAGACATAATGCAGCGCGACCGTCAGCTCCACGACACCCAGACCGGCGCCCAAATGCCCTCCGGTTATGGAAACCGTATCAATGGTTTCGGTGCGCAACTCGTCGGCCAACTGAGTGAGCTCGACTTCATCGAGCTTGCGCAAATCGGCCGGAGAGGACACCTGATCGAGCAAGGGCGTATTTGAATCTGCAGTCACGCTGGGGAATGCTCCGGAATAGAAAACATGGCGGGCAGCCATACACCAACCTTATGTATGGCGCAAACGCCGCACGATCAGGGGGCTGCACCTCAGAATGTTCTTCAGTGTTAATTGCTTGTGAGTGAGTTGAGTGTGAATGATTTTCAATGCACGCAATGCGCGAATTTTATTACAAAATCCTTGAGCAGTCACCCATTTGGGTGATGCATACATTATTAATATGTATTAAACCTTTAAGTGTGGTCGATGGGGCCACGTGCACAGTGATCAACTTGGGGTCGTAATTGCGCGACCCCATTTTTTTGTCTTTTTAGCGTAGTTATTCTTTAAAATATTTGCCGGCTGATTGCCGATGTTTGGGCGCTTTTGTCACACCAGCCCGGATAGCCGGTACACCAATTGGACCAACTCCAGTTGTGTCCGCACGGCTGTTTTGTCGAATATCCGGCGAAGGTGAGTTTTCATGGTGTTGCGCGTGATGTTCAGCAAGTCGATGGTTGCAGAAACGGAGCCGGTTTCCGCCAAAGACCGGGCAAGATGCGCTTCGGACTGTGAAAGGCCGAGTTCTTCCTGCAGGATGGTCTCAACGGATTCCGGTATGTTGGCTGGCTGGCAAACACGGAGTAGAATCCAAGGGTCATGTTTATCTCCCGATACCGCCTCGATGGTAACCCGGTTTAAGTTGCCCGACTGATCACGAAGACAAAAACCGGACCGGAAAAGAGCGCTTTCTGACTTGGTATCTTGTTTTTGACCAGTCTTATGCGGGACTCTTGCAGTGGGGGGGGCGGACGATATATCCGACAGAAGCATCTCCAGCTCTCTGTTCCGGATCTGCAGTTTCCCCCGCGCCATAAGCCCGACGTCCAGATCTGCCAGAACCGATAGCCCGTTTTCATGTTCAGCTATGACGATGCGCTGTCTGTTAACGAGAACGGAAGGAACCGTGCAATGGTTCGCAAAAGCTTGCTGAATACGGCTTTTCCGCTTTAGCGAGTCAATGTTTGAGATCGCCTCGAAACAGGTCTCCAGGATTTTGGACACTTTTGTAAAAGCAAGAACGGTTTCTGCTGAGGTCGTTTCTGCCAGCGATACGCCATCAAAGCGCAGGCCGAACATCATGGTCGAGCCTGAGCTATCCCGTATAATGCGAATGATCGCCGATCGGGATGAGGCTTCAATTCCAGATGTAAGAGATGTGTCAGGTGCATCGAGCTTTGATATGTGACCTTCGTGAATTTGGTACACGGCACCTGTTTGGGCCAATTCAAGCAAAAACTTAAACGCGGGCACCCCTTGATGGTGGACAGGGCCACTCAAAAAGTCTTTGAAGGCGTCTGCATGCGCTAGTCCGGTAAACCGCCCTGTTGCAAATCCACTGCTGAGATATTCTGCCGCGCATGCTTTGCAATTCAGAAACTCACTGACCTTGTCCAGAAATGGTTGCCAGTCCGTTTGGTCTCCAATCTTTCCAAAGGCCTCTTTCAAAAGTTCCAGTTCAGCGTCTTTGCTTAATGAGGGCATTTCCAATCGCTCAATAGATGTCCTTAAACATTACAAGCTAAGCGCAAGGATAACACTGAAAAATATTCAAAAACCGGGAAAAAAGATATGAATTCTTCACTGCGACCGAAATAAAGCGAAGTTTCAGGTGAGAGTGTTTTGCAATTGATTTATAAGTTTGAATTGTTTTTTTTGAACAATGCACGTTATAAGTGTTTTTATCAGCGGGTCCAACCCTGCCGTAAAGCTGCGGAAACCGGTCCGTGGCAGGAACTGCGTCCCGTACTTTTTTACGTGGTCTGCCGGCAAACGTCAGCGATGGCGGAGCCGATTGATCTTGTTAGCCGTTTTGCGGGTCAAGCTCGGTCGTGCCAGTTGGTTCGCCATTTTGCCCAAGCTGGATTTTTTCCACTTTGGCCTCAGCCGCCTTCAGCAATGTATCGCAATGCTGGCGCAGTGCATCGCCGCGCTCGTACATGTCGATGCTGCGCTCAAGCGGAACGTTTCCCTGCTCGAGTTCGCGTACGATTGTCTCAAGCTGCTTGAGCGCGTCTTCGAAGGACAGACCGGCGATTTCCTTGGCAGCATCGGACATGCGATTTTCCTGAATGAATTCCCTACAGACCGGCACATTTGCGAGACCTGCACCAAAGGTCAAGGGGCCGCGGGTAGATAGGCGATACCATCCACCGCCAACTGGATAATTTTTGTTGCTAGACTTCAGCCGGTCATCAACGTCATGACATGAGCGGCAGTTGAGCGGGCGAGGCCTTCAAGGTCATAGCCGCCTTCCAGAACCGAGACAACGCGGCCGTCACTATGTTTGTCTGCCACGTCCATCAGGGCCCGCGTGGCCCAGGCAAAGTCAGCCTCCACCAGATTCAAGCCGCCCAGCGGGTCACGCGCATGGGCATCGAACCCGGCTGATATGATGACCAATTCCGGTGCGAAGCCATCGAGCCGAGGCAGCAGAACAACTTCGAACGCCTCCTTGAAGCCTGCCCCGTTTTCTCCTGGCGGCAGCGGGACATTGACGATCGTGTTGGCCTCCCCGGTTTCCGAAGCATCGCCGGATCCTGGATAGAGGGGCATCTGGTGCGTCGAACAATACATCACGCTGTGATCATCCCAGAAAATATCCTGGGTGCCGTTGCCGTGATGCACATCGAAATCGATGATCGCGACCCGGTCTATCCCGTATTTCTCCTGAGCGTATCGGGCTGCAACGGCTGCGTTGTTGAAGAAGCAAAAGCCCATCGCCCGGTCTTTTTCCGCATGGTGCCCAGGGGGGCGGGAGGCAGAAAAGGCGTTGTTGACCTTCTTTGTCAGGACTTCGTCAACCGCCCGGCAGGCTCCGCCCACACCGCGCAGCGCCGCTTCCCAGGTGCCGGGCGACATGGTCGTGTCTGCATCGACACGCGCGACACCCTCGTCCGGGGACAGCCGGTGAAGTTGGTCGATATACGCCATCGGATGAGCCCGTGCGATATCCTCCAGCGCGCCAACGGGTGCGAGATCGCGCTCAACCGACTGAAACTTTTCATGTTCCAGAATACGGTCAATGGCACGAATGCGATCCGGGCGCTCCGGATGACCCACTGGGGTCAAATGATCCAGATAGGTCGGGTGATGCAGTAGGAGTGTTGACACGGCGGGCGTTTCCATAAGGTATGAATTTATAGTTGTCCGCCATCAGATCCGTGGTCTTCAGATCTGTCAATGAGCCATCTCAATTCCGGCAGCTTATTCCAGGCCGGTCTATCCGGCTTTCTGAATTTCCACCTGGTGCGGGTAGGGAATGGAAATTCCGCCCGCGTCGAAAGCCTCTTTCACAGACTTCAGCATGTGAAACTTCAGTTCCCAATAGTCGCCCGCGTCGCACCAAAGCCGCACACCGAGATCCACGGAGCTGTCACCGAGATTTGTCACACGCACCCAGGGCTCAGGGTCTTTGTGGACGCGCGCATCCTCAGTGGCGGTGTCGAGAATGATCTGGATCGCCTTGTCCGCGTCATCGCCGTAGTCGATGCCGAAAGTCAGGTCGAGCCGGCGAGTCTGGTGCGCGGAAAAATTGGTGATGACCGTGCCCCATGCCTGGCCGTTGGGCATGATGATCTGGACATTGTCCGGGGTCACCAACTCTGTGACGAAAATGTTGAGGTCCTTCACTGTTCCGGAGGTCCCGCCGATGGACACATATTGTCCGATCTTGTAGGGGCGGAAGATGATGAGCATCACTCCGGCCGCGATGTCACTCAAGGTGCCCTGAAGGGCAAGGCCGATCGCAAGGGTACCGGCGCCGAGGACCGCTACCAAACTGGTCGCCTGAATGCCAAACAGCTGCAGGACCGCGATGAATGTTACGAGAAGGACAAGCCAGCGGACGATCGAGGCCGCGAAGCCGCCGATCGTATCGTCGATCCGTTCGTGAGAGACGATCCGCTTTCGGACGAAGCTCGACAGGGCACCGGCAAGCAGCCAGCCAATGATGAGAACGATCAGTGCTTTTGCCGCATTGATCACCAGAGGCATGTAGACGGTTACCTGTTCCATTGTGCCGTTCATCGACGGTCTCCCCGATAGCTGACGTGTCACCCCACTTGTCAAAATGTCGTAGCGGAATGATTTGCCACAAGCAAGTAAGCCTGTGGCAAAACTCGCTTTTTGCCGGATCAGGCCCGGTGGTCTAGGCTCTCCGGATGCGCGCTGATCCAGGTCTCTAGAAAGGCAGCCATGTCCTCGTCACCACATCCCTTGATGAAGTCGGAATAGATCCGACTGCCGTTTTCCAGCAAAAGCCGCGCGCATTTGATATGGTCAGCTCCAGGTTTTTCCGGTGCGAACTCTGCGCCGTGAAGCACCGTGTCGAGCGCGTCACCTCCGAAGCCGTTCTTTTTGGAAAGATCCGGCTTCAGACTCAGGAAATATGCAGTTTCCTCTGGTAGCCCTTGCCAGCCAGCTGCATGAAGGGGCGATAAACCCATCTCATCGGTGGCATTCGGGTTCAGCCCGGCGGCAACAAGAGCCTTGATTTGCGGAAGACGTCCCGGTTCTGAGGCAAGCCTCACCAACAGCCGTCTGTCTTCATCAGTCAGCGCCTTCAGATCGAGCCTCTTTGCAGAAGCCTCGCCAGTGGCACACGCCGCGAGAGCCTGCTCATCCGGGGTGAGACGTGTGTCGCACCCAAGGTCCGACAGCGCGCTTGCCGCTTCTGTATGGCCGTAGATCCTGGCAAGCGCATAGGCAGAATGGCCCTGCCACCGGGCATCGAGGTCCGCCCCGGACGACACAAGCAGCGAAACAACCTCTCCGGAACATCCCCGGCGCGCTGCCTGGTGCAGGGCCGGGATGGTATTCACCGGTTGTCCGCTCGGGTGATTGTCTTCAAGCAGGTTCGGATCGGCACCGGCCTCCAGCAGCATGCGAACTTTGTCGAGGTCATTGAAATCAAGCGCACGCGGTAGAGCGTTGGTGCCATCCGGGTTGGCACCATATTCCAGAAGCAGCTTCAGGGCGCGAGCGTGGGTGAGCTCCGTGGCATGATAGAGGCTTTCATTGTCATTCGGATCTGCGCCATGGCGGAGCAGTAAGTCTCCGAGCTCGTAACTGTCGGCGTGGCACAACGCGCCGTAGAGCGCTGAGAGCTTGTGATCAGTGTTTGCATCCGCGGGAAAGCCGTCATTGACATCTGCGCCATGAGACAGAAGGAGCTCTGCCAGGGCCAGCATGTCCGCATGTTTTGAGGGAGATCGGTGGATCTCTTTCGAAAAGGCGAGATGGAGCAGGGGGGATCGAACACCAATCGGGTCGAGCGCTCGCTTGGGATCGGCCTCGACCGCTTCGCGCACCGAGGCTAGGTCGTAGAGTGCGATTTGCAATCCGAGGTTGTCGTCTTTGAGCGCAGGATCATCATCCAGCAGCTTATTGGTGACCCAATGCTGACCGGCAAAGAGTGCCGTTTTCAACCGCTCCGCCCGTTCCGCACGGGTCATGGCAGCACTTTCGACGGCAAACTTCAGTTGTGGCCAGCTGGTGTGTCCGGCTTCACGCGCGATTACATGGAGGCAATCGGCATGCTTGAGCGGCTTATCGGCAGAAACAAATTTATGCGCGCGCGCAAGAGCCGCGGGGTCGCCACTGGCAATCGCCTTCTTGAGGCGTCTGGCATCCTTGCGGAATTGGTCGAGTGAGGTAAGCGTCTCGGAAGACAAGGCTTTTCTCCTGTTAGCGTGCCCGGACGATCCGCTTGTGTCGGGCGCAGGTGAAAAACCGGCATCAATTGTATGTGTCAGGGTGCTTTCGCTGTCCGCGGATCCGGGTGCCGCCCTCATCGGCCCGCGGACATTGCCGGGACGGGCCTGAAAATGCAAGCCCGCCACGGTAAATTTCTCAGGTGGTAGCAGGTTTCATGCTGGCCGGGGCCGGGCTGTCGTCCGGGACAAAGAAGTCCGGGGTGAGCGACTGGGTTGGATCCACCCGATACTGATCAAAGTCGGTTACGCCGCGGCTCTGAAGGAACGTGTCGTCTATCAGGAACTGACCGGTCAATTCCTTCGACTGTGTCGTGAAGATCTCATAGGCAGCATCTGCAAGGATGTCCGGCGTCCGGCTTGTTTGCATCATCTTGTCGCCGCCGATGATGTTTTTGATCGCCGCTGTCGCGATCGTGGTGCGCGGCCAAAGCGCATTCACCGCAATCCCCTTGGACCGCAGTTCACCGGCGAGGCCCAGAACAACAAGGCTCATGCCGTATTTGGCGATCGAGTAGGGCGTGAACGGCGCAAACCACTTTTCCTGCATATCCAGCGGCGGGGACAGCATCAGGATGTGCGGGTTTTCTGATTTCTTCAAATGAGCGATGGCGTGTTTCGAGCAGGCCATCGTGCCCCTTGTGTTGATCTGGTGCATCAGATCAAACTTCTTCATGTCCGTCTGCTGCAGCGGAGTCAGTTGGATCGCGCTGGCATTGTTGACGAGGATGTCCAAACCGCCAAAGTGATCCGCCGTCTTGTCGATGGCTGCTTGAACCGCTTCATCATCGCGAACATCGAGCACGATCGGCAGGGCCTTGCCGCCAGCCGCTTCGATTTCCTCGGCGGCTGAAAAAATCGTGCCCTCCAGTTTCGGATGCGGTTCTGCGGTCTTGGCAGCAACGGCAACATTCGCGCCTTCCCGTGCAGCACGCAATGCAATGGCTTTGCCGATCCCGCGCGAAGCGCCGGTGATGAAGAGTGTTTTGCCGTTCAAGGACATGGTGTTCTCCTTCAAGGAAGCTGCTGTGTGGCTGTTCAGGATTTCGACTTCTTGGTCATGAAGGCCTGGAATGCGGAGATTGCCTCCGGCGATGTTAGGCGGGAGGAGAACACCTTGGCTTCCTCATCGACCCGGTCGCTGAGGTCCTGGCTTTCCTGCCACAAGAACTGACGGGAAAGCGCCATTGCTTCCGGCGGTTTTGCAGCAATTTCCCGGGCGCAGGTCAAAGCCACATCATCGACATTCTCAGAGACGACTTCATTGACGAGACCGGCCTGATAGGCTCGCTCGGCACTGAACGGGCGGCCAAGGCACAGCATCTCAAATGCGCGGGCATGGCCCATGATCTTTGGACCGAGAAGGCTCGATCCGGCCTCCGGAACAAGACCCAGGTCGATGAAAGGCGTGTGGATCACGGAGCGCGGGCTGGCAAACACCATGTCGCAATGCATGAGGAGCGTTGCGCCAACACCGACGGCAATCCCGTCGATGGAGGCGACCAATGGCTTCCGGTTCCCAACAAGCGCGCGCAGAAAGCGGTAAACCGGTGTTTCGGACATCTGCATCTTGCCGGCGAACTGAAGGAAGTCGCCGATGTCGTTTCCGGACGTGAAGGCTTCCGGCTGGCCGCAGATAAGCTGACAGCGCACATTGTCATCTGTGTTCCCGGTTTCCAGCGCTTCCGCCAGATCCGTGTACATCTGGCCGGTCAAGGCGTTCTTCTTTTCCGGACGATCAAGACGCAAAGTCCTGACGCCGTCTTCGAGAGACTGCGTGATCATAAGGAAATTCCTTTCAGTATTCGTCTACAAGGCCGGGGCGTTTAAGAGGTCATGGCTTCCGGGTCGAACTCCAGGATGCTGTCCGACGAACCGACGATGTCTTCCTTCAGACTTGCCGTGTCGCAGAGAAGCGTCATGGCGTAGCTTCTCGCCATGATGGTGCGCTGGGTCCGCAGAGCCCGGTTTTCCATGCCCGATTTCAGAGCGCCTTTCGCCAGCAGAACACCACCATAGGCAAGACCTGCCAGCCGCAGGTAGGGCGTTGCGCCGGAAAGCGCCTCTTCGACCCGTCCATCGGCCTGGGCTGCCAGCATCCAGTCGGTTGCTTCTTCCAGATCATTGAGGGCCCGGCGCAGGCGTTCGGCCGTGTCACCGAACTCCGGCCGGTTGGATTGGGAAACTTCCCGGGCGATCTCACGCAGCTCGGTCAGGAAGCCGCGCACATGATCCCCGCCCGACAACGGCAGCTTGCGCATCACAAGGTCGATCGACTGAATGCCGT
The DNA here is from genome assembly GCF_965276855.1 of Roseibium sp. Lineage (GTDB taxonomy): Bacteria > Pseudomonadota > Alphaproteobacteria > Rhizobiales > Stappiaceae > Roseibium. The sequence goes on along the minus strand of NZ_OZ255700.1, from coordinate 1,522,990 downwards.
TGGTGCCTTCATAGATCGGCGCAATCCGGGCATCGCGCAGATGTTGTGCAACGCCGGTTTCTTCCATGTAGCCCATTCCGCCGTGGATCTGAACGCCGATGGAGGCGACTTCGACGCCGAAATCGGTCGACAGTGCCTTGGCAATCGGCGTGAGCAGGCCTGCGCGTTCCGACCAGTGCTTCTGGTGATCCGGGTCGGTGGCCGTGTTGGCCATATCGATGGCATGGGCGCAGGAATAACAGATTGCTCGGGCGACCTGGGTTCGGGTCCGCATGCCCAGCAAGGAGCGTTTGATGTCAGGGTGATGGGCAATGGCGACCATGCCGTCGCCTTTCTTGCCGGGCACGTTGCCTTGTTTGCGCTCCAGCGCGTAGGCATGGGCGTCCTGACAGGCGCGTTCCGCAACACCCAGCCCTTGAATGCCGACGGCAAGCCGGGCGTTGTTCATCATCGTGAACATACAGGCAAGGCCTTTGTTTTCCTCACCGATCAGCCAGCCCGTGGCACCACCTTCATCGCCGTAGACCATGGTGCAGGTCGGGGAACCATGAATGCCGAGCTTATGCTCTACACCTGCACAGTGGACATCGTTTCGAGTTCCCAGCGAGCCGTCTTCGTTGACCAGGAATTTCGGCACGAGAAACAACGAAATACCGCGAGTTCCAGCCGGCGCGTCCGGCAGGCGGGCAAGCACCAGATGGATGATGTTGTCGGTCAGATCGTGCTCGCCGTAGGTGATGAAGATCTTCTGGCCGTAGATCCGGTACGTGCCGTCGTCATTGCGTTCGGCCCGCGCTTTCAACGCATTGAGATCAGACCCGGCCTGTGGCTCGGTCAGGTTCATGGTGCCCATCCATTCACCGGTGACCAGCTTTTCCAGGTAGGTTGCCCGCAACTCTTCCGTTGCGTGCTTTTCGATGGCCTCCACAGCGCCCATTGTCAGCGTCGGGCCGATGGCGAAGGCCATGGAACCGGAGTTCCACATCTCCAGCGCAGCGGCTGACAGCATTTGTGGCAACCCCTGACCGCCGGCGTCCTCGCTGGCAGAAAGGCCGTTCCAGCCGCCTTCGATCCAGCCATGGTAAAGCTCGCGCCAGCCGGGAGGAGTTGTGACTTCCCGGTTGGCAAGCGGAGTTCCGTGCTTGTCGGCGACGCTGTTCAGCGGCGCAATCTCTTCCGCGGCGAAGCGGCCCGCTTCATTCAGGATAGCATCCACCAGATCATCGCCGAGTTCGGCATGCTGTCCGCCCTCCTGCAAGTCTGACAGGCCGCAGACGTGTTTGAGGGTGAAGGCGATCTCGTCGACCGGTGCACGATACATGATTGGTCCTCCCAAGAACCGGTGGCCTATCTTGGCCAAATTTCTTCTTTCAGCCGTCCAAAGCTTGACGGAACACGGGGTTGCCCGCAAAAGGCGCTACTGGCAGCCGATTGACGCAAACAGTAGCCGTGTTGACGTAAACGTCAACCCATTTCGCTGCGGCATGTCCTTATCTTTTTGGTCAGTCTTTCAGAATGGCAAGCAACGGAACGAAATGAATGCAGCGCTGGAACGTCAATCTGAGCTCAAATGACTGGCAATGGCACCCGGAAGCTGATGCCGTCTGCCGCAGTCTGATTGACGGCGGTCTGGTCGCTGTGCCGACGGAAACCGTTTACGGCCTGGCAGCCGACGCGACGAGCGGGACTGCCTGCGCGCGGATTTTCCAGGCCAAGGGCCGGCCGAGTTTCAACCCGCTCATTTCGCATCTGCCCAACCTGGAGGCCGCTCGCCATCATGGTGTCTTTGATGACCGCGCCCTGAAACTGGCGGAGGCATTTTGGCCGGGCCCGCTGACCCTTGTTGTGCCGAAGACTGAGGCCTCAGAAGTTTCGGATCTGGCGACGGCAGGTCTGTCCACGGTCGCGCTGCGGGTCCCGTCCGGGCCGATCATGCGCTATCTTTCTGAAAAAACGGGTCGGCCGCTGGCAGCCCCAAGCGCGAACCGGTCCGGCAAAATCAGCCCTACCCGGGCGGAGGATGTGATTGCCGATCTCGGGGACGCGCTCGATTTTGTCATTGACGCCGGACCATGTGAGGTTGGCATTGAATCAACAATCATCGGTTTAACGGATGAACATGTGACGTTGCTGCGGCCTGGCGGTTTGGCGCGCGAGGCAATTGAGCAGGTGCTGCAGATAAAAGTCCGGACACCAGCCTCAAGCAGTCAGCCGGAGGCGCCCGCGGCGCCCGGAATGCTCACGTCCCATTACGCACCAGACGCGAAAATGCATCTTCATGCTCGGTCAGTAGCGCCAGATGAGGCTCTGTTGTCCTTCGGAACAGATCCGATCGAAGGGCGGGACAAGGCGTTGGCGGAGGCGAATCTTAGCCCGTCCGGGGATCTCGTCGAGGCCGCAGCGCGGTTGTTTCAGGCCATGCGGACCCTTGATTCGTCCGGTGCAAAGACGATTCAGGTGCAAGATATCCCCAATACCGGCCTTGGCGAGGCGATCAATGACCGCTTGAGACGGGCAGCGGCACCGCGCAGTTAAGCTCGCCATCGCCTCACATCAGGTGTGAGGGTAAATTTCGGAAGACGCGTGTTAAGCGCGCTGTTTTTGGCTGCACCCTAAACTTCACCAAAATCAATAAGTCAGATCAGGTTGTTGATGTTCGGCGTTAACTTGGGATCACCTAAAGTTAATCTGTGTGGTGACTTCAGTTTGCGTGGAATGCCGTAGGTAATAATGCAAATGAACGGTCAATGGAAGTTAAAAAATTCATACACCATTCTTCGAAAAACAGATCTACATCTAAAACTTATCAACACCATAGGTGCGTTTACTTGAACAAAGGGCTGGTAAAAAACCGTTCGCATGACTTACTATGTAAATCAGATTTTGGATGTGATGAACCTCCCCTCGAGCAAGCGATGCTCGCACCTCAGACCGGACCGGCCCCTAATCGCCGGTCCATTTTTTTGTCCAATTCTCTTGGAAAGCCAACGAAGTGACGCCAACCTTCAAGTGGCGGCTTCTGGAGTTTTCTTGGGATCGGCGGTACTGAGATCACCTGCCTCTTCTGATGAGATCTTGTTGTCCGTTTCTTGCTCGGTTTTGGCTTTGCTTTCTGAGAAAGTTTCGGTTCTTCCTTCCAGCGTATTTGGGCTTTCCTGTGGTCCCCTTTCTGTCCCGGGAACGGAGGACAGTTCCTCTGCGGTTTCGGAATTCGCCTTGAACTGCGGAACAACAGGGTCTTCGTCTTCGGTGTTCTGAGCCTCGGAATTCATTTTCAACCGTTGGGCTGACAGGCTTTCTACATGGGCTTTCAGGTCCGGATGCTTGTCCATGAGCAGCCGGAAGTCTTGAGCTCTCAGGCTCAAAAGGTGGCAATAACTGATGGCTACAACGTCGGCGCTGCGCCGTCCGCCGGTCATGAGAGAGATTTCTCCGAAAACATCACCACGGCCGAGGCGGATGGTGGTGATTGGGGTGCGCACTTCGACCGCACCAGATGCAATGAAGTAGGCTGCATCGCCGCGTTCGCCCGTCCGGATCAAGGTTTCCCCCGGTGTCGCGAATTGCGGGCGCATCATCTTCATGATGGCCTTCTGCTGTTGCTTGGGCAGGCCTTCAAACAAGGGGTGACCCTGCACCAGCTCCTTGGTCTTCATGCCCAAGTCCAGCTTTGGCCGGAAATCGCAAGCGCGGCGGACCTTTTCGACATCCCTGAGTAGATCCTGATGCAATTCGGTGCCAATCAGCATCTGATCCCGGGCATCATCATAGGCCGTTTCTTCCAGACGGACGCCGCCCATGCGCAGAAACTTGTTCTGCAATGCATCTGCATAGTCAGGGTATTGTAAGCGCAGGGCCTCAATGGCCTGGATGGTTTCGGATTGCCGGATACTCAGGGTTTCTTTCAAGATATCAGCCACCCGTTCGCCCAAGAGCGGCCGGATCCGCTGTTCATTGAAGACGAGAAGTTCATCTTCCAGGATCCTGTACACTTGCAGAAATTCGAAACGTGCTGCGAGTTGCTGGGCGAGCGGCCGGTTTATTTTGAAACGGCGTTGCAACATCTGTGCGAACCGGAAACCAAAGCCGAACTTGAGCGGCTGCCGGCTTGCCCGCCGGTAACCACTGCGTCCATCGCTTCGTGCAAGGTCGCTGGTTCTGCCCGTGATGGCGAGAAAACCGGCGACCGCACGTCCCGAAATCGTCTTGTGGTGGAAGTGTTCCAAGACAAGTTGCTGTTCCCGGTCTGCCAGCGCAATCAGGCCCATGTTGACCCGGTCTTTGTCTTTCAACTCTTCCAGCATGTTGGTCTCTGCAGCTGCCGAAGCCGCGCGTTTTTCGTAGTCGTCGAGCACGACAGAGGCGACATGCGGAGCCACATGATAGGCTTTGGCAGCTTCTCCAAGCTCTGACCGGATGTCGGATAGAGTGAGAGCCAGAAACTGGGTTCGAAGGGCTTCGTCCCGAGCGTTTAATTGGTCGAGGCCCAGAAGCTTGATGAGCGGTTTCAAGCTCGTTCCGTAAACCAGCAAGGTGAACAGCACGAAGCCGGTGGCAAGCTTGGTGACGAATGTCGAGATCTCCGGCGACAGGGCAGCGTGCTCGGACACGCTGAGGGCCAGGGTAAGTGTCACCGCACCGCGCATGCCGCCCCACAGCATGACAGCCTTGTATTTGTCGTTTACCGCCTCTCCAGCCTTCATCAGACTCAGAACGGGCAACAAGCCGTAGATCACGACAGCACGGGCCGCGAGAGCGGCAACGATCACGATCAGAAGAAGCAGAATGTCGAGCGGGGCAAACCCGTCGACCAGCCGCGGGATAAGAATAGCGGCCAGCAGAAAGATCAGGGATGCGGCCCAGAAGGACATCTGGTCCCAGACTGAATGCAAAAAGTTCCAGTTGGCGGGTTGAATCCGGGCCGGGCCATAGAGGTTGAAGATGATTCCGGCAGCAACAACGGCAACCACAGCCGACACGTCGGCAAACTGATCACTGAGCACATAAATGCCGTAGGGTAGGGCAAGGCTCAGTGTCACTTGGGCGAGCGGCAAGTCGCGCATCAGATGCAACAAACTGACGGCGATACGCGCGAGCACTGCGCCGACGATGACACCTCCAACAAACGACCTGGCAAAAGCGATTGCGACTTCGCTTCCCGTAAGGGCTTGATCCCCCGTCAGAATGCCAAGAAGCAAAACAAAGATCACGATGGCTGCGGCATCGTTCAAAAGGCTTTCGCCTTCGACGATGCGCCCAAGGCGACCGGGCGCTCCAATGTCCCGGAAAATCGCCACGACGGCAACCGGATCCGTCGTTGCCACAATTGCGCCGAGCAAGAGGCAGGCCACCAAGGGCACACCGGCCAGCGGGTAAAGCGCAACCCCGATGAAGGCCGTTGCCACGAATACGGCAACAACCGCCATGACCAGAACCGGTGCCCAATCCTCGAACAAACGCCGCACGTCGAGGGTCAAAGAGGTTTGAAACAGAAGCAGGGGAAGAAAAATGTAGAGGATCATCTCCGAATCCAGAGGGGGATTCACGAAGACATTTGCGATGGTATCAAAGATATCGGTGCGGGGCGTGTAAAGAAGATAGGTCGCCACAATGCCGATCAGGGTTCCAACCATGGCAAGAAGCACACTGGGCGCCACACCGAGGCGCCGGGCCAGCGGTTGTAACAAAGCGATCGTCAGCAACAAAAGCGCAAAGGCGCCCGTAATCATTGGTGTTTCCATGGCGCCAATGTGCCTTCTGATTATGGCAAATTCAAACTCGCCAATGGGACCGGACCCAAATACCTCACAACCACATCAACTGTTTGCCTTGCGCTCCGACAACCAGATCCCACCGAGAACGAGCAGCAAGGCCAGGCCGTGGTGCCATTTGAACGGTTCTCCCAGGATGCTGACAGCAAGCACGGCTGCAAAGATCGGGACCAGATTGATGAAAACGCCAGCTCTGGCCGGGCCGATCAGTTCCACGCCGCGCATGAAAAAGATCTGACTGAGGCAGGAGGGGCCGAGCGCTATGTAGAGCACAATCAGCCAGCCTTTCATGTCGGGCCAGAGAGCCGTGTCCGTCGCCATTTCGTAGGCCAGACCGGGAAGGGAGGCGAACACGGATATGGCGGACAAAACGGCAAAAAAGACCAGTCCCGAAACCTGTGGCCGGTTGCGCAGTGCCAGCGTGTAGCCTGAATAGAGCACGCAGGCGATCAGCATGACACCGTCGCCGGGATTGACCGCAAGGCTCAAGAGAACGTCGAGACTTCCTTGTGCCGCAATCAAGGTCACGCCCAACAATGTCGCCAAAATACCGACGACCTGAAGCATCCGTACTTTGGAGCTGAATGCGATAACAGATCCAATGAGGACCAGGATCGGCATGGATCCCTGGATAATCCCGAGATTGACCGCCGTTGTCTCTGTCGCTGCGATGTAAAACAGCGTGTTGAAACCCACAAAGCCGAAGGCGGCCATCAGCACCATGCGCAGGAACGAGCCGCGCATGATTGGCCATTCGGACCGGATCCGCGGCCATAAAAAGGGAACAAGCAGACCTGCAACAATGATCCAGCGCAGAAAGACCACGACCATTGGGGACACTTCTCCTGCCGCCAGGCGTCCGGCCACTGTGTTGCCGCCCCACAGGAGCGTGGTTGCCATCAACAACAGGATGGCATTGCCATAAGCCATGGTTCCGATACGTCCGGCAAACGAGCTCATAAGGTGTCTTCTTTCCTGCCAATTTGGCAGCCGGGGAGGGGCGTGGGTCTAGAGCGGTAGCGGATTGTTGGCGTTTCGGAAAGGCCTTGGAGGCACCGAATTGTTCTCTCTGCAGCGATGATGGTGCGGATTATTTCGAAAAAGGAAAAAGTCATGAAGGCTCGCTGGCAATTGACCCGGAGCGTTTGGCAGCTAAAACACCCACAAAGATCAACATAATGCCGCAAAAGCGTTTGGAGAAAATTATGACAGAACGGGTCGACGCCCACGGATTGCAAGTGGCGAAAGAACTCTATGAGTTTGTGAACGACAAGGCCTTGCCTGACACCGGTGTTGATCAGGAGCATTTCTGGAAAAGCCTGTCAGCGCTTGTTCATGACCTTGCCCCGAAAAACCGCGACCTGCTGGCCAAACGCGACGCGCTCCAGGAAAAGCTGGATGCGTGGCATCGCGCCAACCCCGGCACGCCAGAGATGGCGACTTACAAAACGTTTTTGGAGGAGATCGGCTATCTCGTTCAGGAAGGCGAAGCGTTCGAGGTCGGCACCCAGAACATCGATCCCGAAATCGGATCTGTTGCAGGCCCGCAGCTTGTGGTTCCGGTGATGAACGCACGGTATGCGCTGAACGCCGCCAATGCCCGGTGGGGGTCGCTTTATGACGCTCTGTACGGCACCGATGCCATGGGCTCCAAGCCGCAAGCCGGCGGCTATGACGAGGCACGCGGCGCTGAGGTGATCGCCTATGCCCGCAATGTTCTCGATGATGCGGCACCGCTCGCTGTAGGCAGCTGGGCAGACATAACAGGCCTTGCGATTGAAAACGGAGCACTATCGGTCTCAACTGAAAATGGTGCGACGGGTTTGCAGGATCCGTCCCAATTCGCTGGTTATTCCGGCGATGTTGCATCCCCTTACAAGGTCTTGCTCGTCAAGAACGGTTTGCACCTTGAAATCAACATTGACAGTCAGCATCCGATCGGGAAGACCGACAAGGCGCACATTTCGGATGTCGTTCTGGAATCGGCCATGTCGACCATCATGGACTGCGAGGATTCCGTTGCTGCCGTCGATGCTGAAGACAAGGTTGTCGTTTACACCAACTGGCTTGGACTGATGAAAGGCGATCTGGAAGAAACCTTCCAGAAGGGCGGCGAGACGGTCACCCGCCGCATGAATGGGGATCGTCAGTACTCCGCTCCCGACGGCACCGCTCTGTCCCTTCATGGCCGGTCCCTGTTGTTGGTGCGCAATGTGGGCCACCTAATGACCATCGATGCGGTTCTGGACAAGGACGGCAACGAAGTTCCGGAAGGACTTTTGGATGGCATGATCACCGCACTGATCGGCCTGCATGACGTCGGTCCGAACGGCCGGAACACGAACAGCCGTGCGGGCTCCATCTACATCGTAAAGCCGAAGATGCACGGCCCGGAAGAAGTCGCTTTTGCCTGCGAAATCTTCAATCGTGTCGAAGATGCGCTGGGCATGGCGCGGAATACGATGAAAATGGGTATTATGGATGAAGAGCGCCGCACCACGGTGAACCTCAAGGAGTGCATCCGTCAGGCAAAAGACCGCGTGTTCTTCATCAACACCGGCTTCCTGGACCGGACCGGTGATGAAATGCACACCTCCATGGAAGCTGGGCCGATGATCCGCAAAGGCGACATGAAAGCGTCGACCTGGATCGGTGCCTATGAGAACAACAACGTTGATGTCGGTCTTGCCTGCGGTCTTCCGGGACATGCCCAGATCGGCAAGGGCATGTGGGCGATGCCTGATCTCATGAATGCCATGCTGGATCAGAAGATCGGCCACCCGATGTCGGGCGCAAACACGGCGTGGGTTCCGTCTCCGACGGCTGCGACACTTCATGCGCTGCACTACTACAAGGTGTCCGTTGCTGGCCGTCAGGCTGAGCTGAAATCGCGCGATGCCGCGAAACTGGACGACATCCTGTCGATCCCGGTTGCCGAACGTCCGAATTGGGCGTCGGAGGACATTCAGGCCGAACTCGACAACAACGCACAGGGCATTCTGGGCTACGTGGTCCGTTGGGTCGAACAGGGCGTTGGCTGTTCCAAGGTGCCGGACATCAACAATGTCGGCCTGATGGAAGACCGCGCAACCTTGCGGATCTCCTCACAGCACATTGCCAACTGGCTGCGTCATGGCGTGTGTTCCGAAGCACAGGTCGTCGAGACGATGAAGAAGATGGCCAAGGTGGTGGACGGGCAGAACGCGGGGGACCCGCTGTACCGGCCGATGGCAGATAACTTTGACGGGTCCGTTGCGTTCCAGGCAGCACTTGAGCTTGTTCTGGAAGGTACGAAACAGCCGAACGGCTATACGGAGCCGGTTCTTCACCGCCGCCGGATCGAGTTCAAGGCCAAAGCGGCCGCTTGATAGATCGGCAACTCTGAAGATCAGAAACCCTCGCCCGAATGCCGGGCGGGGGTTTTATTTTGGATATTGAATTAAATTTAAGCGAACCGGCAGAACACCCTGCCTGTCAATCGTTAACGCCTCACCATTTCTGAGCAGTGGAAACTGTTTTACACTGTTGTTTTGATAAAAGAAAATACAATTAGATCAACGCAGTAGGGCTTTTAAGAAGTTGTTATTCAAACTTTTAGTCTGATACGTACATTTACACAGAGATCTCTGGTTCCCGCTAGGATATCCGGACTTGGAGATCTAAATGCTAACTGTCCTGTCTTGCATCGCCTTTGACCATGACCCCTTTTCGCTCGGGCTTGCTGTTGCAATCCTTGTCGTGGGGGCTGTCCTGACGATGCGCCTCTACGCGCGGGTCCGCAGAACGCAAGGCAGCTTAAAATACATGTGGTTGTTTCTGTCTGGCATGATTGCAGGCGGAACCATCTGGAGCACACACTTCGTCTCCATGCTGGCGTATGAGAGCCCGTTGATCCTCGGTTATGATGTGACGCTCACAGCGGCATCTCTTGTTATCGCCATCCTTGGAACCACGTCAGGCCTTTGGTTGGGCAGCCTGACACAGCGATCTGCCTTGATCGAGGTTGGCGGTGCTGTATTTGGTCTGTCGATCGCAGCCATGCATTTCACCGGGATCCACGCCATGCGTGTCTCCGGGGTTTCACAACTTGATACGCTGTTTGTGGTCGTTTCCGTTGTGTTGGCAGCTGTCTTCGGCATGATCTCCACCAGTCGGATCGCGCGGCCCGTGACGCGTTATTGCAAGTATGGCGCAGCGCTGGCCTTCATTCTTGCCGTCGGCAGCATGCATTTTACCGCGATGGCCGGGATGAACATACTTCCGCTCCGGCTGGATGCGGAGGGGCTTGATCTTGTCTCCAATCAGTTGGTTGGGATGGGTGTCGCTTTCACGATGAGCGTCCTGTTGTTAAGCGCGATGATCACCTACTCGATCGACACCGCCAATGCTGAAGTGACGAACAATCAAATCACGCAGATCGCGCATCAGGACCCGTTGACAGGTCTGCCCAACCGCAAGGGGGTCGAGCTCTTTACTGACGGCTTGATATCACGTGTTGCGCTCGACAATGCCCGCGTTGTTGTCGTGACCTGCAATCTGTCGCGGTTCAAGGCGGTCAATGAAGCCTTGGGCCACGCGACCGGAGATGCGCTTCTCCGCCATATTGCCCGCAATCTGTCGTCCCATCTGGATCAGGATGAATATGTCGCCCGCGTTGCTGGTGACGAATTCGTTATTGTCGGCAAGCCGGTTTATTATCGCGGCTATTTGCTTGATCTGTGCAAGCGCATTCAGAAAATCGTTGGCATGCCCTTCGGCGCTGGTGATGACGCTGTTCAGGTAGACAGCGCAGTTGGCTATGCACTTTTCCCGGAACATGCGCAAAATGCCGAGGAGCTGTTTTCCGCCGCCGAACGTGCCATGCACCGTGCCCGCTCTGAAGGTGGAAACGCAGCCCAGTGTTATGACCCGGCAAAAGACGACAAGGTTAAAGACCAAAGCGCGCTTGCGATCGATTTGCGCAAGGCACTGCGGAACAACGAGTTCGTTCTGCACTATCAATTGCAGAACGATGTCCAGACCCATGACGTGACCGGAACCGAAGTGCTCTTGCGCTGGAACCATCCGGTGCGTGGATTGGTTCCCCCGTTCGCCTTCATTCCGATAGCTGAGGAAACCGGCCAGATCCTGGAAATTGGAGCATGGATCGTCCGGACAGCGTGCAAGGAAGCCGCGAGTTGGTCCAAGCCAATCCGGATTGCTGTGAATGTTGCCCCGATACAGCTATCTGACGCGAATTTCCCGGATGTTGTCGCGAATGCTTTGAAGGAAAGCGGTTTGGATCCGTCTCGCCTGGAACTGGAAATCACGGAAACCGGTATTATTGAAGATACGAACCACGCGCTGCAGGTGATCCAGCAACTGAAACGGCTGGGCGTCCGCATTGCAATGGATGACTTCGGGACGGGTTACTCCTCTCTGGCCACCTTGCAAGCCTTCCCGTTCGACAAGATCAAGATCGACCGGGAATTCATCAAGGACCTCGGCACGAACGCGCAATCCGAAGCGATTGTCCGGGCAACCATCATCTTGAGCGAAAGCCTGAATATCCCGGTGCTTGCCGAAGGCGCCGAAACCGAGGAACATTTGCGGCTCTTGAAGCGTCACGGCTGTAAAGAGGTTCAAGGCTTTTATTTTGGAAAACCCATGCCGGCTTCCGAGGTTCGCCATCGTATCAACAGCGGGGCCAAGCAGCCGCAAGAGGTTTCAGAAACAGAAACCAAATCTGCCATGTCAAAGCCAGCTGTAAAACCTGCTCTCCAACTTCTGCCCGCCAGAGTTGCTTGAGAACCGGCCGGGGCCCATCGAAATGGTTCTTTTAAAAGCTGTGCCTGCCCGCTCTCGATGAAGTGAGTGATTTTCATCAAACCGGGACTGGCTTTTCCGAAACAACTGCGATAGGGCGGTCTCATGCGTTCGTTTCTGACGGTCCTTTTGTTGATTCTTTTCACTGCGGTGCATGGTGTGCCGGCGGCGGCATTCAACGTGTCCGATTGGCAAGGCCAAGTGGGATCGTTTTCTGTAGCGGCCGTGCTTGAGGACATGAACAACGTCGATCTGCCTGCGCAGACGGCGGACTTGAAGGAAGTCATGGCCTGCTGTGGCCAGGAAGTCAGCGATGCTGCGCCGCATGCCGGCAGCAAATGCTCAAGCGACTGCGCCTCCGTCTTGCCCATGCCGCCCGGCTTGGTGGTACCCGGCTCCGTCCGGGTTCACGAAAACACTGGGAAGACGCTCACGATGGCAGCGCCCGCCGTCGCTGATCACCCGCCCCAATCTGTCTGAGACCGGACTTTCCGGGACATCTTTCGGCGCTTGCCGGCCTAAATTACTCAGACAGAAAGGGAGCAAGATGCTCACCTCACATAACGTTTCGCCGCTGCGCAGCCGGTTCGCTTTTGATCGGCTGCGGCAGAGTGCCAGCCCCCGTTCGCTCTTCATGCTGGCGTGCTGCCTCATGATGGCCGCAGGAATGGCTATTGTTCTTGCAAGCGCTCCTGCCAGTGCGTCGTTTGCCGATCGCTTCTGGCCCGTTTTGCCGCTTGCCGGTTGTTTGGCGATGCATTTGATCATGCATCGCTTCATGGGGGGATGTGTCCACCAAAGAAGCGGTGACAACCGCACACACGGAGACAAATCCAATGCTTAATCACAAACTGGTCCGCGCAGGCGCCCTTGCGGCAGCGCTGTTGGCCGCTCCGGCAATGGCGGATGAGGAACGCTCGGTCACGGTCTTCAAGACCCCGTGGTGTGGGTGTTGCAATGTCTGGGCCGAAGAGGTTGCAAAGGCGGGCTACAAGGTCGAAATCCGCGACATGGAAGACCTGACCTCCGTCAAAAAGCAGGCCGGTGTCCCGGGCGATTTGCAGGCCTGCCACACGGCTGTGCTTGGCGATGAGCGCAAGTACGTGCTGGAGGGCCATGTCCCTTTGCAAGCGATGGACAAACTGATGAGTGAGCGCCCCGACATTCGCGGGCTGGCAGTTGCCGGGATGCCGATGGGGTCGCTCGGAATGGACTACGATCCCGCGGCTCAATATCTGGTCCACGCCTTGCCGATGGAACCTGGTGCAACACCACGCGTTTATATGAAAATGGGCGAGGTTAAGTAACGTGTCTTTGCTGACAAGAAGATCATTTCTTGCCGGTTCGGCGAGCCTGACCGGGCTCGCCGTTTCCGGCTGCGTGTCGACGACGACACAGCCGGCTGCGCCGCCGGTCTCACCGTATCTATCCATGTACCGGGCGATGCCGGAAGAACGGTTTCCGATCCCGGCGATCAATCTGAACAAGGTTCCGGAGCGTTATTACCGCAAGCAAGTGCGGTATAACACGCCCGAGCGTGTCGGCACGCTGATCGTCGATACCTCCAACTATTATCTCTATCTGGTCCAGGAAAACGGCATGGCCATGCGCTATGGTGTTGGTCTTGGCCGAGCTGGATTCGAATGGTCGGGCCGCGCCCGAATTGCCCGAAAAGCGCCATGGCCAAGATGGGTCCCGCCGGAGGAAATGATCCAGCGCGAGCCGGAGCTTGAGCAGTGGAGCTGGAAGAACGGCGGCATGGATCCGGGTCTGGAAAACCCGCTGGGTGCGCGTGCGCTCTATATTTATCAGGGCAACGTCGACACGCTCTACCGGATCCACGGCACAGCTGAATACTGGACGATTGGGTCCGCTGTTTCCAGCGGCTGTGTCCGTGTGATGAACCAGGACATCATCGACCTTTATGGCCGTGTGCCGGTGGGCTCTCAGATCGTCGTGATCTAGGTCGTGGGGAAACCATTACACTCTCTGGCGATTGCCGGGGCTCTGATTGCGGGCCTCGGCGCCGCCGCTCTGTTTGTGTTGCCAGGCAATGAAAATACCGGCTTGCTTAAGCCTGAAAATGCTGACGTGGTTGCGCGCGGGAAGGATATCTACGATGAGACCTGTGCGGCTTGCCACGTGGCAAATCTGGAAGGGGAGGCGGATTGGCAAACACCAAAAGCGGATGGACTCCTGCCGGCGCCGCCTCATGATGTCTCTGGTCACACTTGGCACCATTCTTCGAAACTGTTGTTCGACATGACCAAGTACGGCGTTGCCGAGGCTGCAAATCTTGAAAACTACCAGTCAGCGATGCCCGCCTATGAGGGCGTGCTAACGGACGATGAGATCATTGCTGTGCTGTCTTTCATCAAGGCAAGCTGGCCCGAAGATGTCCGGGCCAGGCACGATGCGCTTGATGCAGTCACAAACTGACCAGCCTTATGGTATTTCCTAGAGCGGCAGTGCTGGCGTTTCCTGAAAACCCAAATGGAGCTCGGTGCCGGTGTAGGGATTGGCGCGGGCAACATCTTCGTTGAGGTCATGCCCAAGGCCCGGTTCCTTTGACGGGATGATATAGCCGTTCTCCCATCGGATCGGTGTTTTGAGAAGGTCTGCGAAGAACCCGTCAAAGGTGCGGATTGATTCCAGCACCAGGAAATTCGGGCTGCAGGTCGCAAGCTGGATATTGGCGAGCGCCACCAAAGGCCCGCAATAAAGGTGCGGAGCGACTTGCGCCGAATGGCATTCCGCCATCGCCGCGATCTTCTTGGCCTCCAGCAATCCACCGACCCGGCCAAGGTTCATCTGCAAAATGCTGGCGGCTCCCGTCTCCAGAACACGCGAGAATTCGTACTTTGTGCAAAGCCGCTCGCCGGTTGCTACCGGAATGGAGGTGAAGCGGGCCACTTCCGCCATATCCTCCGGCTTTTCGGGCGGGATCGGCTCTTCAAACCAGAGCGGGTCGTACGCTTCCAGCCGCCGGGCGAGGCGCTTGGCACCAGACACCGTGAACTGGCCATGGGTGCCGAACAATAGATCAGCTTTTGTGCCTACGGCTGCGCGGATTTGTTTGCAGAACGCCTCGGAGCGCTCCAGATCCTCAAGGCTCGGTTGGTGGCCATCATAGATGGTGTAGGCACCGGCCGGATCGAACTTCACGGCTGTAAAGCCCTGGTCGACTGCCTTTGCCGCTGCTTCTGCAGCCATATCCGCGTCGTTATAGACGTTGGGTTTATCCGGGTCCGGATAAACATCGCCATCGGCTGGATAAAGATACGTGTAGGAACGCAGCCGCTCGTGCACCTTGCCGCCGAGCAGCTCATAGGCGGGTTTGCCCGCCGCCTTGCCGATGATGTCCCAACAGGCCATTTCCAGACCCGACAGAACACCCATGACGGTCACATCCGGACGCTGCGTATATCCGGCACCGTAGGTCTTGTGCCACAGCTTCTCGATATGGTGCGGGTCTTCGTCGGCAAACTGGCGTTCAAAGACATCGACCGCCATCTGTGCCACCAGATTCGGCCCGAAGGTGGCATTGTAGATCTCGCCGTAGCCGGTGATGCCGCACTCGGTCACCAGCTTGACGAAAATGAAGTACCGCCCTCCATGGCGGGGCGGCGGGTTGCCAACGACGAAGGTTTCGATATCGCTAAGTTTCATGTCGAACCGTTTTAGCTGGCGTTGCTGATCGTGATAGCTTTGACTTTGGTGTAGGCATCAAGGCCTTCCCAGCCTTTTTCTCGGCCATAGCCGGATTTCTTGTTGCCGCCAAAGGGCAGTTCCAGACCGCCCGCCCAATAATCGTTGACCGAAACCTGACCGCTGTCGAGCGCATGGGCAACCCGCATCGCGCGTCCGGTGTCGCGCGTGTAGACGCTTGCCATCAGGCCGAACTCCGTCCCGTTCGCCAGCTCAATGGCCTCGTCTTCGGTTTCGAAATTCTGGACGGAGAGGACCGGACCGAAGATTTCGTCCTGAACGGCCGGGTCGTTGGCCCGCAGATCGGCGATGATGGTCGGCTGGAAAAACCAGCCCTTGCCGGTTTCCGGATCGGTGGTCACGTCGCCGCCGGTCAGGATGTTGGCACCGTGCGCCTTGGCGGCATCGACATGGGCCTTGATCCGGCCAAGGTGCAGAGCAGAGTTGATCGCTCCCATATTAGGGTTCTTCAGGCCATGGCCCACTTTCAGGTTGCTCGCGCGTTCCGTCAGGATAGCGAGGACTTCATCACGCAAGGATTTGTGCAGGATAAGCCGTGAACCCGCGGAACAGATTTGGCCGGAGTTGGAAAAAATCGCCCAATAGGCGCCATCTGCGACCTTTTCCGGATCCGCATCTTCAAAGGCCACCAGCGGGGACTTTCCGCCGAGTTCCAGCGTAAGCCGGGTGACATTCGGGGCTGCCGTCTGGGCGACATTCACGCCGGTGGTGACGGAGCCTGTGAAGGTTAGCTGCTTGATCCGGGGATCACGGGCAAGTTTGGCGCCAACATCGCTCCCGAGGCCGGTCACCACGTTGACCAGTCCGTCCGGCACACCTGCTTCGCTGAGGAGCTCAGCCATCACAAGTGCGGTGAATGGTGTCGTCTCTGCGGGCTTGGCAACAACAGAACAGCCCGCGGCTAGGGCAGGGGCAACGCCACGCGCAAATGTGGACGTTGGATAGTTCCAGGGAATGATGTGGCCGGTGACACCCACCGGCTCGCGAACCGTAAAGGCCGTCAAGTCCGGGCCAAGGTTCACCGACCGGCCGTCCAGCTTGTCGGCAGCGCCGGCATAATATTCAAACAGCCGCGCAGAACTTTGAACATCGCCTTGGGCCTCAGCCAGCGTCTTGCCGCTGTCGAGGACTTCAAGGACTGCCAGGCGGTCTGCGTTTTCACGGAAGACACGGGCGACGTTGTTCAGAATGCGGCAGCGCTCGGACGGGAGCGCTCTTGCCCAGTCTTTGGCGGCCTTTTCGGCCGCTTTGATTGCCGTGTCCATATCGGCTTCAGTGCCGAGCGAAAACTCGGCAAAGGCCTCGGCACGGGCCGGATCGAAGCTTTCCATCTTCCGGTCAGAGGCGGAAGTGAACCGCCCGCCGATGAAATGGCCATCCGGGAGGCTATCAATGTGTCCTGTGGAAAGGTAGTTGGCGGCAAGGTCTTGAACAGTCATGCGGAGGCTCTTTTGTGATCTTCCAGAATTATATCAGCGCCCTTCAGGGCAAGCATCATGGTGGGGGCGTTGGTGTTACCGGAGGTAATGTTCGGGAACGCCGACGCGTCTACCACACGGAGGCGCTCTATACCGTGAACTTTCAAACGGTTGTCGACAACCGACGTTTCGGCACTCGCACCCATCCGGCAAGTGGACACAGGATGATAGACCGTCCCGGCACGGGACCGGAAATCGTCCAGGAGGCCTTGATCGTTCAGCTTCAAAAGGTCTGGTCCGGTAGGCCGGTCGACGATCGCCTGTAAGGCCTTGCTCGCCATGATCTTCTGACAAAGCCGGCCGCCGGAGATAACCGTGTTCCGATCTTCGTCCGTCGACAGGGAGTTCGGCTGAATAGATGGCGCGACAGAACAGTCTGCGCTCTTGATATCGATCCGGCCCCGGCTGGTCGGACGCGCCGGCTGGGCGCAGATGATGAAGCCGTTGAAGGGATCAAGGGTAAAGCGGGAGGAACCGCCGGAGGATTTCATCTGATAACTGATCGGATTGAAATAGATTTGCTGATCCGGCTGGGTGAGCTCCTTGCGCGAGCGTAGGAAGCCACCGCACTGATTGACCGACAGGGCCAAGGGGCCTTTGCGCGACAGGGCATATTGGAACGCTGCACGCATTTGCCCGATAAGTGGCCGCAGAACTGCATTCAGCGTTGGTTCATGGGCCTGAAAGGTGTAGTTCGCGGCCAGGTGATCCTGCAGGTTGCCGCCCACATTCTCGTTGGCTTGGACGACCGGAAGGCCAAGCGATTGCAGAAGCTGCCCCGGTCCAACACCAGAGAGCTGAAGCAGTTGAGGTGAGGCAATCGCACCGGCAGACAAGATAACTTCCCGGCGGGCGGTCAAAACTTCGCCGGATAACAATTGAACGCCGGTTGCGCGCTGTCCCTCAAAGAGGATGCGCTTTGCCTGCGCGGCTGTGCGCACTGTCAGATTTGGGCGTTTGAGGGCGGGGTGCAAAAAGGCGCGAGACGAAGAGCACCGAAGTCCGGCTTTCGTGTTGATGTGGTAGATCCCGGCCCCTTCGGGCTGATCGCCGTTGAAGTCTTCCGACAAAGGCAACCCGGTTTCCGTGATCGCAGCAAAGAAATGACGGTTCAGCGTGTGGATCTCGCGGGAGATGTCCTGAACATTGATCGGGCCGCTGCCCCGCTTACTCCCATCCGCACCGGTCTTTGTTTCCAGGCGCTCGAAGGTTTCACGCACCGCGGACCATGACCACCCGTTTGCGCCGGAACTTTCCCAGTCGTCGTAGTCTTGCGGCAAGCCCCGGCAATACACCATGGCATTGATAGACCCGGAACCGCCGAGCATTTTGCCGCGTGGCCAATAGAGCGACCGGCCATTCAGGCCGCTATCGGCTTCGGTCATGAATTGCCAGGTGCGTTTCGGATCGGCGTAAAGTTTGCCATAGCCAAGTGGCAGTGAGACCCACGGTGAATCGTCCGCCCCTCCCGCTTCCAAAAGCAGCACCGTCGTGCCGGGGTCCGCACTCAAACGTTCGGCCAAAATGCAGCCCGCCGAACCGGCGCCCACAATGATGTAATCGGCAGTTTGCAAAGTCGGATCTGCTCCGGTCATTCGATCGCTCTGGTAACTTTCGATGAGTTTGCAAAAAGCCTGAAGCGAAAAATCATTTGGTGTAACATCGAAAAAATTTGAAGGAGGCGATGGGCGCACAATGAGAAATGGAGCGATCTTTGACACAAACCAGCGGCTGAGAACCTTGGATGGCCTATAACCTTCCGCCCTTGCCGTGGTTGAGAGCGTTCGAAGCAGCTGCCCGGCTCGGAAATTTCACGCGTGCTGCCGAAGAACTCCTGATTACGCCGGCCGCTGTCAGCTATCAGGTGCGCCAGCTGGAGCAGCAGCTCGGATATCCATTGTTTGATCGCCTGCACCGGGAGTTGAAGTTGACCCGGCTTGGGCAGACCTATCTGCCGTCGGTGGAAAAGGCGTTTTCCGATCTGTCGATTGCGACAGTCTCGGTTTTTGGCGGGCGGGAGCGCAAGCCGGTCCGGTTCCGCTGCCTGTCCAGCTTCGGGCACCTCTGGATGATCCCGCGGCTTGCGGATTTTCAGGCGGAGAACCCCGGTATTGACGTTCAAATGATCTCCGCCGCCTGGGCTGAGACCCTCAATCCGGATCTCTTTGAGATCGATGTGCGGTTTGGCGATGGAACCTGGAGTGACGGCGCTGTTGAGTTCCTGGTCAACGACCCGGTGATCGCCGTTTGCCATCCTGATCTTGCGTTGGACAGCACGAAAAGCGACGTGGAACAGCTTAGTCAGGCTGTCCGGCTCGACATCATGGGGGTTCTGGACACTTGGGAAAGCTTTTTCCGTCTTTATGGATACGCAGTTCCGGGGCGGTCAGGGCTGCAGGTAGACCAAACTCTGTCTGCCCTCGAGCTGGCGGCCCTTGGTCATGGCCATGCACTCGTTTTGGAAACGCTCGCCAAACCCTATCTGGAAAGTGGTCGGCTCATTCGCTCAACGGACAAGGTCATCACAAGCCGGCACAGCTATTATTTGGTGACGTCCGGACCCCGCCAAGCCCTAAGCCCTGAGGCTCAGGCCTTTTGCGACTGGCTGATCCGGGAAATGCGGGCTTAGTTGAAATTGAAGGTGAAACCAAACAGCCGCTCGATCGGATCTGTCACTTTCGGGTCGGTATAGCGATTGAGATCTAGAAGACCAGCTTCAACAGCATCTTGTGCGTTCAAGGCAGCTTGAACCTGATCAAAAATCATCCAGAACTCTGCATGTGTCCGGCGAATGCCGAAGGTCTCCACCACTCCTTGAAAATCCGTCTGACTGCGAACCGCGCTCAATGCCTCAACAAACTCGGGCAGCGCAGCCTCTTCCACTTGGAAGATAAAGTTCGGGTAGCTGCTGAACTGGCCCGGAACAATCGTCATCGCGTCATCTTCCGGCTTGCGGCGCAAATCCTCGTTGAAGACGAAGGCAACGTTGCTGTGTGCCATGTCGTGCACCAGCGTGTAGATCTCGTCGTTCTCCGCGCGCTCCACAATAAGCACGGCGATGTCGGGCATAAACTTTGCAAACGGCGCGGGTTTCACTGTCAGCGGGCGCAACTGCCCGGCTGGTGTTTCAGGCGAGGCACAAGCGCGCCCGGTGCAGCGGTTGATCGGGTCGACTTTCGGCCAGAGGCCCGGCTCAATCTGAAGGAGCTCCTTCAGAAATTCGGCCTTTGGTGTTTTGGTCTGAAAAGTTATGCCGGTTGGTGTTTCGGTATCGAGAGGTGCTTCTTTCCATCGGTCGACGAGGGAAACGAGAGTCCCCTGGTACCAGGAGCTGTGGAGCGGATCCCGGCTTTTGGGAGGCAGAAAGGAGAGGAACATTCGTTCGCCCTCACGGCGCAGGCTGTCCATGTAGAGACGCGTTGTCAACTGGTGTTCGACATTTCCGAAGACGTCGAACCCGGCAACAAGATTGTAGTAGATCCGTTCAAACAGAGGGAAATCGATCACCCAGGCGGTTTCAGGTATGGACCCCGCAAAGCCGCGCACCACAGATGCGGATGAGAAGTTCCGGTAAACGGTCAGCCGGGCATCATGGTTGCTGCCATCCCCGTCCCAGATGTCCTGATAATTCAGGCCGCCGGTTGTCCGGGCAGCATGCCTGTAGCGGGCCTGCCGAAACTCCTGATATTTGATGGGGCCAAGTGTCAGAAAATTACGCATCCGGCCCGAAATCGAGCTGTCTGAGACGGCGACCGGCAGTTCCAGAATGGGCGTTGCTTGTGACAGATAATCAGGGTCGGTCACAGAAAGGTCAGCATCAGGGTCAAGGAACGACACCCAGAAACGGTCCTCGATCACATTCACCGCGACTTGGCCATAACACACCGGTCCACGGATGAACGAGCGGACAAAATAAAGAGCGTTGTCGAGTAGGAATTGATAGCGGCTGCGGGTCGGGATTGCGGCGAAGGTCGACAGTGGATTGCCGCCGGCGGCCGTAGAGTAGGCTGGCAGCGCATCTAACGACCAGTCGGGTTTCAGGAACAATTCGATGTAGCGGGCAAGGCGCTTCTGCCCGATTTCATAGACGATGTGCTGCTTGTGCAGGATCGTCTCGTTCAACGGGATCAGGCGGTAGAAGAAACGGCCGCCTGGATCATCAAAGGGGCGGCGTGACTCAATTTCATTGGCCGGTTTACCCGGTGCAGTTCTAGACCGTATCAAACGGAAAAAGCGGTCCGGATGATCGCCTTCAAGGTGTAGATGCGCCAGAAACAGATGTTCGTAGATGTAGCGGGCAACGAGTTTCGATTTCAGCGCCGTTTGATTGAAGAACCCTTCGATTTCAGCTACTTGCGCCGAGACACCTGGTGGGAGATCAACGGGCTCCACGGCGCCGGGCGCCCCGGCCTTGGCCCAGGCCAATAAAATCCGGTAGTCGCTTTCTGGAAGCGGAGCCATACCATAAGGCATACCGCCAAACTGATGATCGTTCAGATAGTCTGCCGTTTCATTTGGCGCAGGGCACGACGTGTCCCGGTTCAATCCGAGCTCAACTTCGTCTGGCAATGCCGCGCCCAGTTTAAACGGATTGTCGCGCCCGGACTGCAGCAATTGTACCAGCGTCGAAGGTTGTTCTGATGTTCCCGTGACCGGGAAGAAGCCTTTCTGGCGCCATTCTGGAATAGTCTTCGCATCGATCCTCAACCGCGTCATTGGCGCATCATCAAGGCGGGAAGATTCGTAGACCTTTTGTTTGCTCGCCCCTCTGGCCCATCCATCGGGGGAAGACAGTTTGAGTTGGCAGGGGGCATCATAGCAGCCGTGACACACCACGCAGCGGTTGTTTAGAACATCCTGAACCTGCGTTTGAGGGGAGTGTTGTGCCTGCGCAGGACTGACAATCAGGAGGCCAAGCCCCACCGACGCCAGAGCGGTTTTGACCCTGCCGAAGGTTGTGCCTTTAAGGAGTGCCAAATAGGGGCTCAACACGTGTGGCATTTCCCGTCATTCCTGATCTTCAGGCGATTTCGTTGTCGAGCCTTTGTAGGCGATGAGATACCCATAGAACGCATAAGCCGTAATCGCCCCTACGATGATCGCCCAAGTTTGGTTGTCATTATAATATTCCACGCCCGTCCAGGCTGCACAAAAGCCGACGATCAGGATCCGCCTCCAGAGAGGATCCAGCCAGGGATGTTCAAATCCACCAAACACAAATTTGCCTTTCTTCTTCGCCATCAATGGCGATGACTGGCTTCGGGGCTTCCTTAAGGTAAGCTGTCAAGATGTTGCGCAACAAAGTGAAATTCCAACAACCTTCGCCTTTTTGCCTTGCAACATTGGTCACAAGAGAACAGGGTAATCAAGCTGACCGATGCTGAAAAGGCCATCTGCATCATGACACCATTCATGTTTACCGGCACCGCGACATGCTGAATTCGCTTGACCTTCTGACCGCCAATGACACACCCGGCCAACACCCGCCCTCCTACTATGCTGCAACAGCACGGTGGCAGACGACCTATGCACCGTTAGACGGGCCACGGGCTGCCGATGTGGTGATTGTCGGTGCCGGTTATACTGGGCTTTCCGCGGCACTTCATCTCGCCGAACGCGGCTTGGACGTTGTTCTTCTTGAAGCCAACCGCGTCGGTTGGGGCGCGTCCGGACGCAACGGAGGACAAGTCGGGTCCGGTCAGCGTGTCGAACAGGATGTCCTGGAAACCCGCCACGGCAAGTCTCATGCAAAACTTCTTTGGGATCTGGCGGAGGATTCCAAAGCGCTTGTCAAAGACCTGATCGCGAAACACGATATTGCCTGCGATTACACGCCTGGAATTCTCCACGCCGATCATCGCAAGTCCTACGTGGAAGACAGCCGCGACCACGTCGAACATCTCCGGCTGACCTATGGCTATGACCAAATTAGGTTTGTCGATGGTGATGAGATCGGCGACATGGTCGGCAGTCCGAAGTATTTCGGCGGGTCGCTGGATATGGGCGCGGGACACCTCCACCCATTGAATTACGCGTTGGGCATGGCGCTTGCTGCCGATAAGGCCGGCGCGAAAATCTTCGAAGAAACCAAGGTGACAGGGATTGAAGAGCAGGCCTCTGGCGGCGTTCAGGTTTCAACCACCGGGGGGGCAGTAAAGGCCCGCCATCTGATCCTCGCCTGCAACGGCTATCTCGGCAAACTCAACCGAGAAACGGCAGCCCATGTCATGCCGATCAACAACTTCATCGTTGCCACAAAGCCGTTTTCCGAGGACGAAGCACGGGCCCTAATCCGCGACAATGTCGCGGTTGCCGACAGCAAGTTCGTGATCAATTACTTCCGTCTGTCTGCTGATCGGCGTCTGTTGTTCGGCGGCGGCGAGAACTATGGCTATCGCTTCCCGGAGGACATCAAGTCGTTTGTCCGCAGGACGATGACTGAAATTTATCCGCAGCTGGCGGACGTCGAAATCGACTATGGTTGGGGTGGAACTCTTGCCATCACCCCAAAGCGGATGCCCTATTTCGCACGCGTCAAACCCAACATCCTGACCGCGACAGGCTATTCCGGCCATGGCGTCGCCATGGCAACGCTTGGAGGGCAGCTTCTGGCCGAAGCCATCGCTGGAACCGCAGGCCGGTTTGATGTCTTTGAACGGCTTGATATTCCAGCGTTCCCGGGGGGCGACAAGTTGCGTTTTCCGCTGCTCGTCCTAGCTATGACATGGTTCTCACTAAGGGATCGGCTCGGCATTTAGATGCTCCAGAAGACACAAGATCAGCGGCAACTGGCGGGAAGCTATTGGGAAGCAAGCAGACCCGCACTGCGCACGGACCGTCAGCTGATGGGCAATGCGCTGTTTGATGTTGCGGTGATCGGTGCCGGATTTGCCGGGTTGAGTGCTGCGATGAAGCTGGCAGCAGCTGGTGTTTCGGTCTGCGTGCTGGAAGCAGAGCATGTCGGCTACGGAGCCTCAGGCCGGAACGGCGGATTCTGTTGTTTGGGTGGGACAAAACTGAGTGTTCACCAGCTTGTGCGGCGTTTCGGTTTGGAAGAAGCGCGCAAGTTTCTTGCCTATCAAGTCGCCGGCATCAACCAGGTCGCTCAGCGGTTGGAGACTTGGGGGATTGACGCCGACTGCCATTCCAAAGGCGAAATCACTCTGGCGCACAGGCCAAAAGACCTAGACGGTTTAAAGGCTGAAGCGGACTACCTGAAGGAGAATTTCGGGGTCAAGTCCCGGGTGCTGGACAAAGCAGCGCTGGACAAAGAAGGCTACGGCGGTCCCGGCTTTCACGGCGGTCTTCACATCCCGTACGGGTTTGCGCTCAATCCGATGGCCTATCTCTTTGGCCTTGCAGATCAAGTGCGCAGGAAGGGGGGGCGGATCTACGGCAAGTCCCCGGTGAATGGTATGAGCCGCGATGGGGACCGGTGGCGGCTTGATACCGAACATGGCTTCGTGCGCGCAAAAGGTGTCGTGCTTGCCGGCAACGGTTATGCGAAGGAGACCGTGCCCAAATGGCTTCACGGCCGAACGCTCCCGGTCATGTCGTCCATTCATGTGACGCGCCCAATGTCCGAGGATGAGTTGTCCGCTCAAGGTTGGACGTCGGAGACGATGGCGTCAGACTCCCGTATTTTGCTGCATTACTTCCGGCTGATGCCTGATCGTAGGTTCCTGTTTGGAACGCGCGGCGGAATATTCGAGACCGAACCGTCCCTCAAAGCCATGCACAAGCGCGCAAGGCAGGATTTTGATCAGATGTTTCCCGCCTGGAAGAATGTTGAGAGTGAATATCAGTGGTACGGCCGCGTATGCCTGGCCCGCAACCTGACCCCGTTTGTCGGTGAAATCCCCGGGATGGACGGTGTTTATGCGGCAATGGGCTGGCATGGAAGTGGAATTGCCATGGCCTCCTTGTCCGGAGAAAAAGCCGCGGGTCTGATATTAGGCACCGTGCGCCCTGAAGACCTGCCTGCCGCTCTGCAACAGCCGTTCAAACGTTTCCCGCTGCCTTCGTTGCGCAAGCTCTATTTGCAAGGAGCCTACTGGTGGTACGGATATCAGGACCGCTAAGCTTTTGAGGAAATCCAGTTTGGTATCGCAGGTCAAAGATGGCGGCAGGGTCAAAATCAGAGCTTCTTGAGATCACCGTAAAGGAATGGAGCAAACTCAAAGATGTGCTTGATGCCTTTCCGGCTATGCAGCGCCTGGAAAAGGATGAAGACGGCATCAGCCCCAAGGATATCGTGGGACACCGTGCGCACTGGATCGAGTTGTTCTTGAAATGGTACCGGGATGGTCAATCGGGCGTCCCGGTCCACATCCCCGCTGAAGGCTACAAATGGTCGGAAACGCCGCGCTACAATGCCGATTTGAGAGCGCGTCAATCCGGCTTTTCTTGGGTCTCTGTCCGCACACTGCTTGAGACCAACCATTTTGAATTGCTGGCCCTTATCGAAAATCTGACTGACAAAGAGCTATATGGCGCGCCGATGAAGGGAAGCCAGAGCAAATGGCCCGCTGGTCGTTTTGCAGAAGCTGCCGGTGCAAGCCACTACCGGTCGGCTGTCAAATATCTCCGGAAACGGATGCGCGCAGCCAAAGCCGGATAAATACTGCCATTGCATCCAGCGATAACAACGCCCATCTCGGGCTAAGTGAGAGTTGGAGGAATGATGGCGGTCGGAGACTTTGTTTGGTGTGACCTGTCCACCTTGCGCCCTGAGACAACCAGGCCTTTTTATCGAGACCTTTTTGGTTGGGACTATGCGGTCAACCAGCTGCCAGATGGCTCCGACTATGCCGTAGCTGAAAGCAGGGCTGGTGAAGCTGCTGGCATTTTCGAAATGCCCAGAAAATTCCAGGAGATGAAGCTCCCCAGCTTCTGGATGGGATACATTGAGGTTGGGGATGCTGATGCGGCGGTGGCCTCAGCGCGAGAAAATGGCGGCAAGGTTGAGCTGGGTCCGGTGCCTTTTCAGGACGATGCCCGCATCGCGTTGATCCGGGATCCGCTCGGCGCTGGCTTTACCGTCATTGAGAACAGCGGCCTGCCAGTGCGTTCGGATAATGCCCCTGAAGGCTCAATGATTTGGAATGCGCTTTATGTTTCAGACGCTGCCCGGGTCATCAGCTTTTACGAGCACTTGTTTGGCTGGCGTTTCAAGCCATCATCGGGAGCTGGAGAAACCTACAGCCATTATCAGATCCTCAATTCCAATGGCCGTCATGTCGCAGATCTCGTGCAAGCCCCGGAAGCGATCCGCGGCTCTTTCGAGTTCTGGGGCATACATTTTTCTGTTGCCGACCGAGATCGCGCCAAAGCGACCGTCGAGGCCAAGGGCGGAGCGGTTCTTTACGAGGACGGTGATGCGGTCCTAGTTCAGGACCCGGATGGCGCGGCGTTCTTCGTGGCTGTACCCAAAGCTGGTGCAAACTGTGAGGACGACTCGGCGTCCAAGTCTCTTTTCCGTTATTGGAAGCCTGCGGCCGCGCTCGCCGTGTTGTGGGGGGCATTTATGCTGGACCAGTCCTGGGTCTGGGGGCTGATATTCCTGGCCTGGGCCATTCCGGCACTTCGTACCGGAGAAACGCATCTCATCGAACCGGTTCGCAAACGCGAAACACCCGTTCTGTTTTGGTCGATTACGATTACCTGGATCATTTTGAGTGCCGCTGTGCTGATGTACGGCCTCTAACGCGATATTGGCTCCCACCTAATTGCCGCTGCGCCCAAAGCCAATGGTGCCTTTCGCATCTGCGCGTTCGATTACAGTGACTGCTTGCTATTCTTTTTATAGCGATTTATTGCTATGAAAAGAATAGCGTGAGATTTTGTGATGATAGCGTTGCTTCCGGCAGTCGCCGCTTTGTCGGCGTCATTTGGTTGGGCATCTGGAATTGTCCTGGCCCAGTGGCCTGCCCGTCAGCTGGGTGCTTTTGAGTTTACGAGAATTCAGCTAATCGCTTGCGCAGCCTTGATGTCTTTGATGTCGTCAGTGTTGGGCCTGTGGCCGGCCCCTGCCACCATCGACATCCCGGCATACGCTTTGAGCGTGGTCGGTGGTGTCTTGCTTGGCAACCTTGCCATGATCGAGTGCCTCCGACGGGGAGGCCCGCGTCTGACGGAACTGCTTTTGTGCTTGAAGGCGCCTCTTGTTGCGTTGATGGCCTACATTTGGCTCGGCGAAACGCTTTCTCTTTCGGACATCACAGGTACAGGCGTGGTTATCACGGGCATTGTTCTCGCGATCCAGGCCAATCACGCGGATGAGGTGCCGATAACCGGTGCTCGCAAAATCCTGGGCCCAGTGGTTCTATTGGGGATTGCAGCCGCCGCTCTTCAGGGAGGTGGGTTTCTTGCCGTCAAGCCGATGCTTGAGCAAGGTGCGGAGCCCATTGCCGTGGCGGCCATTCGCCTTACAGGTGCAGCCGGTCTTGTTGTTTTGATTAGCCTGTGGCCAGCGGCGATCTTCAAGCCAAAATCCGAGCCTAACGCTTATCTTCTTGTGCGCACGATCTTGCCAGGCGTCATTGGCTACGGATTTTCTTCGTCTCTGTTGCTGTATGCCTTTGCGCACATGGAGGCAGGGATCGCGGCGGTGCTGGGATCCCTATCCCCGCTATTTGTGCTGCCGATCCTGTGGCTTAAAACAAAAATGCGCCCGGACCCCAGGGCCATTGCGGGCGCATTCCTTGCGGTGACAGGCACCGCCATCATTGTTCTGGGTTAAAGTCCTAGTCGAATTCGGGACCGCGAACCCGGTACGGGGTGATCTCCCGCCATGCCTTCATCAAGGTGTCCAGCTCATCATCCCCGTGCGGCGGCAGCATGATCTGGATCTTGACCAGGAGGTCGCCATGACCGCCGTTTTTGGTTGGCAAGCCCTTGCCCTTCAAACGCATGGTCTTGCCACTGGAGGTATTCTCCGGAATGGTCAGATT
This sequence comes from Roseibium sp., assembly GCF_965276855.1. Lineage (GTDB taxonomy): Bacteria > Pseudomonadota > Alphaproteobacteria > Rhizobiales > Stappiaceae > Roseibium. The sequence goes on along the minus strand of NZ_OZ255700.1, from coordinate 1,495,255 downwards.
GACAGCGCCGGTCAGGGTCGGTGTCCGGATCTTAGCGCCGAGGATCGCCTCATAGAGCGTGATCGGCAAATCCAGATGAAGATCGGAGCCTTTGACGTCAAACAGCTTGTGCGTCTTGAAGCGGACCTCAATCAGGGCATCACCCGCAGCACCGCCTTGATCGCCCGGATGGCCCTGACCTTTCAACCGGATCTTTTCGCCCTCAACGACGCCTTTGGGAAGTGTGACGTTGACGGTTTTACCGCTCGGGAGCGTGACCTGAGCCTTGCCGGAGTTGAGAATATCCTCCAGCGACACGGCGGCTATCAGATCTGCATTCGCGCCTTTGGAGGGGGAGGGCCGGCGCGCCTTGGCGCCGCCTGCACCTGCAAACCCGCTGGCACCTGGGCCCGCACTTCCGCGCGCGCCACCACGGCCGCCGAAACCACCCAGAATGTCATTCAGGATGTCATCGAACCCGCCACCGCCCGCAGCTCCGCCGGAGGACCGGAACCCACGGGAGCCACCGGCTGCACCAAAGTCTTCAAATCCGGAGAAGCCATCAAAACCACGCGACTGGAATTTCTGCTTGCCCTCGGCATCAATTTCGCCGCGATCAAACTGGGCCCGCTTGTCCTTGTCGCCGATGATTTCATAGGCCTGGTTTACTTCGGAAAAGCGCTGCTGTGCCCCCGGATCGTCCTTGTTCTGATCCGGGTGGTATTTTTTGGCCAATTGCCGAAAGGCCTTTTTGATGTCGCCCTCGCTGGCGGATTTCGCCACCCCGAGAACGCTGTAGGGATCCCGCATTCGTCTCACCAGTGTTCACAAGATTGCCGGTCTGGACCGCTTGTGCCGGTCTTGATGCCTGTCACAAGGCACTGCCCGCATATCGTTGTCCGACCATCGTTACCTTAGATATCGTAACGGATAGGAAAAAATTCCAGAGCGCCGACGGTGGACCCTCGGTTCTTTTACAGCGAATTTTCCGTTGTTCAAGCGTCAGCGACTGTGAGCGCTGTGACGGCAAACTTCTGTGTAATGTCCCGGCAAGCTGTGCCGGAGTAAAGTTTGATGCCGCTGATGGTGTTGGCGGTGGTTTTGAAACCAAGGCACCCGGTCTGCTTAAACGCAGTCGAATTGATTTCGGAAATTGTTCCAGAGTTTCCGCTGATGCCGTTCAGCCACGGCAGTTTCAAGTCTTCCAGGCCCGCTCCGCTCGCCAGATCCTGGTCCAGGGTGTCAAAGTTCTTCGCAATGGATTGCCGGTCTTCAACGCTGAGATCTGTGTAGGCTTCATCAGCCGCTGAGGGAATGGATCCCGTCAGAATGGTCGGTGTTTTCAGATCATCGGTGCCGACCTGCATGCCAACCTGGCTGCACCCCGATGTGGTCAATCCCATGACAAGTGCGCACACCACCGCATATTGGCTTTTCAGGGGGTGGATCTTGCTGGGTCTGGCAGTATATGAACGCGTACGGCGCATCACTTGATAGCCTTTCTCAAGGGCGGCATCTTCTTGCCGTTCCTCCGGCCATCGAATCCTTCGACAGGGTACCAATGACAGACCTCAAGAATCCCCATGAAGAGTTAACAAAAGGTGACTTTGTTGAGGCAGAGAAACCATTTGAGCTGTTTGATGAATGGCTTGAGGAAGCCAAAACGACCGAACCCAACGATCCGAATGCTTTGGCGCTGTCGACGGTTGATCCGGACGGATTGCCAAATGTGCGTATGGTTCTTCTGAAGGGTTTTGATGAAACCGGGTTTGTGTTTTACACGAATTTGGAAAGCGCCAAGGGCCGTGAACTGTTGTCGGCTGGTAAGGCAGCCATGTGCTTCCATTGGAAGTCTCTGCGGCGCCAAATCCGAATCCGGGGCGAGATTGTCCAGGTGTCCGCCGAAGAAGCGGATGAGTATTATCAGTCCAGACCGCGCGGCAGCCGTATTGGTGCCTGGGCCTCCCGCCAATCACGTCCGCTGGAAAGCCGTTTTGCGCTAGAAAAGGAAGTAGCCAAATACACGGCTAAGTTCGGCATTGGCGAAATTCCACGCCCCGACCATTGGTCAGGACTGCGCTTGATCCCCAGTGAGATTGAGTTTTGGGCGGACCGGCCCTTCAGGCTTCATGACCGGGTAAAGTTCACCCGGTCTGCGCCGTCTCAGCCGTGGAGCAAAGAACGCCTTTACCCCTAGGCCGTGTGGACGAATTGGGACGTATTTCGTGAGACAAGTGCCAAGATATGGCGGCGACGGTCCGGTAGAGCGTATCGATATACGGTCAAGGGATCGGCGGTGCCAGATCGCTGGCACCTGTCTCACCCTTTGGGCCGTGTTTGCATTGCTCAATTCCAGCGCAAATCCGTCTTGATGATGCGCAAGCATCACCTTCACCGGATTTCCTTGATCTTGAACGATGCAAATCCCGGCGAAATGCATCTCCAATTCGTCCACACGTCCTAAGCCCGCTCAGAGCAGCCGGAGCCAGCGGAACAGGAAGAAGGTCACCCCGACGGAGATGACCATCAGACCAATGGCAAACAGGAACCCCATTTGCCATTGGAGCTCCGGCATATTTACGAAATTCATGCCGTAGATCGACGCAATCAGCGTCGGAGGCAAGAAAATCAGCCCCAGAACGGTAAAGATTTTCGCGATCTGGTTTTGCTCCATGGAGACCAGGCCAACAGTTGCATCCAAAAGAAACGTCAGTTTGTTGTCGAGCGCATCGCCGTGTTCCTTGATGGAATGGATGTCCCGCCCATACATTTTGCAATCGGTCAGTTGGTCGTCGCTGAGATTGAAGCGCTTGGCATGGGTGGTCATGTAGAGCACCATCCTTGCCAGGCCGGCGCACACATCGTGCATCTTGGCTACTCTCAAGCCAATCCGTCCCAGTTCCCTGATTGCATCCTTGTAGCTGGCGGTTTTCCTTGTGTTGAGGCCGTCGCCGAAGACTTTGAGCGCAAGGTCGTCATAACAAGCAGATGCGGTTTCCATTTCATCGGCGCACCGGTCGACGATGATGTCCAACAGCGCAAACATGATCGCAGGTCCGAGATGCGCGATTGTTGCGTCCGATTGTACCTTCCGGGCCAAAAGCGTCAGGGATTTCGGCTCACCGTATCGAACGGTCACCAGGCGTTTTGCATTCAGAACAAAGGTCACGGAAGACCGGACCGGATCCAGCGTATGGGCAACGGCTGGCATCTGTGCCGTCATCACGACCGCGCCCGGTTCCAGATAGAATCGTTCGGACGTTTCGATTGAGGTGATTTCGTCCCGGTTCGGGATCTCGGCCCCCATCAACCGCTCTGCCTTGGTCCGCTCTTCTTGCGTTGGACTGATGAGGTCAATCCACACAGAGGTTGATGGCAGGGCTGCGTCATCGGCAAGCTCGACACGTTCCAGGCCATTCACTGACGGGCAATAGGCAATGATCATTCAGACAAGCTCCACCCAGATTGCAATGCAATCGACACTCTGGAGCTTGCCCAAAATATCTGGGCGCACGCAACCACTTTTGCGGCTATTTCAATAACATACCCTGACCAACAAACATTGTTGACGGATCAGCCAAACGCTGATGGTTCGCACGCGCTGTTGCTGCGCATGCAAAAGTGTTTGACGGTATGTCGTTTGTTTTGAAACCAGAAGGTGATGCCTGATCGCCTCCGATTACGCCTGACGGATTATTTTCCGGAGGTCTTTTTCGAGAACGGACGCAAGCACAATGCTGCAGCGTTTAGGGCTGCGATGCCAACTGGCTTGTAGAGGCTTTCAAGTTTTGCTCCAGCCTGTGCAGTTTGTGCAGGGCGGGCAGTTTGATCAGACATTGTTCCGTTCCGTCTTTCTGTCTCAGTTTCTAATCGATGCGGCCTAAGAGTGTTTCGATCCGCAACCGGTGATGTGGTGCCGGAATAAGGCGCTTAGATGACATTTTGCCAATTTTCGCTTTTTCTTATCCGGATAAACATAGGATGCCCCGACGTTCCGTGTTCGGCTACTCAAAAAGGATGTCAGGTTGTTACCAACTTGGATCAAACGTGAACAATTGCGGTAAGGCTTTCTTAACGAACCGGGTGAGCGTATTGGTTGCGAAATATTTTAGGCCGGAGATCGATGTATTGCCGGGGACATCAGACACATGCCAGCTTTGCCGACACGGTTAGGAATGCTAAACAGGCGGTTGGAAACTGAACGCAAGGTCAGATGAAGCAATACCCGGCTCACAGATCAAAAGCTGCACCAGCCAGCCGCACTCTCGGGGCGCTTGCGTTCGCGCTGGCTTTGGTCACCTTGGTGACGCAGCGTTTTGAACTTCTGACACCTGATACATTCGTTTTGTCCCTCTCTGTGGCGGCCGTTTTGGCCGTCACGGCTATGCTGTGTGGGCTGATCGCATTTGTCCGGATTTGGAGCCGTGGCGGCGGCGGTATCGGATCTTCCATACTTGGTGTCATGTTGGGTGCCGTTGCGCTGTGTGCGCCTGCAGCCGTTCTGGGACTTCTCATCGTGGATCCGGAGCTCACGGATGTGACCACGGACCCGGACGAGCCACCACTGCTGGTGGAGGTTCTGCCGCAGTCGGACCAGGTAGTATTGGTTTGGATGGCGTCGCATGTCCGCAACACGGCCTGGACCCAGTACCAGGAGGTCGTGCGCACTGACAGGTCAGCTGCCGAGCTTCAATTGGAGCTCTACCCGGACATTGTTCCACGGCGCTACCGGATAACTCCAGGCGAATTGCACGCGGCTGCAAAGAAAGCGGTTGATGAGCTGAACTGGCGGGTTGTTGATGAACTTCCGCCCGATCTATTGGATGCGCCAACCGCGTTGTGGGCCGAGGAAACCACCCAGCTGCTTGGCCTTAAGCACGATATTGCCCTGAGGGTCCGCCCGGATCCAGTCGGTGCGCTCCTTGATGTCCGCTCCAGATCTCAGTCGCCTTTACGTGAGTTTTCGGGAAATGCGGATGTCATCCGAGGTCTCATGGATGAAGTCGACCGGGTTCTCCTAGAAACCTACGGCGATCTGGAGCGTCTGGCGGTTGAAGAGTCCGACTTTCAGGAGGACGCCCCCCTGGAAGTTTTTGAACGCGATCGGGAAACAATCCCGCTGCCGAGCTTCAAGCCCTACTTTGAAGATGATGAAGGGCTCTCTGCCGACGCCTTCGAGCTGGATGATCTCGAAGGCTGATATCTATCGGTTATGCTGTCAGCCGGAACGTTGCGTCCAGAGCCAAACTTGGGTCTGCAATTGTCCGACCGCGTTCGGTCAAATCCTCCAAATGCGCAAACACTGACAGCCCTGCCGCACCATGTAGTTTGGGATCCACATCGGCGTAAAGCTTGGCAACGATCTCCGGAATGCTGCGTGGTTGCGTACCGAGTTCATTCAGGATTGAGGCCTCGCGGGACAATCTGTGCTGTTTCAGCTGCTCAACATAGAGGGGCGCATTAGAAACAAGACCGCCATGCCCCGGCACATAGGTTGTCTCGGAGCGCGCAAGCAGCTTGTCGATGGAAGCCATGTAGTCGCGCATGGAACCGTCCGGGGCAGCCACAATGGACGTAGACCAAGCCATGACATGGTCTCCGCTGATCAGCACGTCTTCGCCGGAGAGTGCAAAACACATGTGATTGGCGGTATGACCTGGTGTGGCGATGGATTCAAATTTGATGCCTGCTGCTTCAAATACATCGCCATCCTGATACTCCTGATCCGGCGCGTAGTCTTTGTCCCCGCTGGCATCCAGTGGATTGACTTCACCTTCCATGAGGGGGCGGGCCGTATGGTGCGGCGCGCATCCGATGATCTTTGCGCCTGAGCGTTCTTGAAGTATCCGGGCCGCGGGCGAGTGGTCCACATGTGTGTGCGTGACCAGGATTGCCTCGATCTGTGCGCCATCCGTGAGCGATAGCAAGGTGTTTACATGTTCTTCGTCCACCGGGCCCGGATCCACAACAACCAGGTGCTTCTGGCCCAGAATGTAGCTGTTCGTGCCATGAAAAGTGAACGGGCCCGGGTTTCTTGCTGTCACGCGGCAAAGGCCGGGCAAGAGCTCCACGCGTTCCCCATAGCGCGGATCGAAGGATCGGTCATGTTTCATGCTAAGATGGTTCCTGAAGGATGGGACCGGACGTCACGCAATTGACGTTTGAATCGGATAACGGCCATATGATGAAGCATCGAGCCCAAAACATGGGATCTTGTCAAACCCGATGAAGCAAGATGTCGAAAACAACGCTGCCATGACGAGCCAAGTGGCATCGGAATTTGAATGCCGGTTTGAGAGCGTAATACCGCTCGCGCGACTTGATGCGTTCAAGCTGATTGTCGACCATCCGGAGCTTTGGTGGTGCCTGCCCATGAGTGAGGCCCCCAGCGGTGACCTTGATGTCCGCATAGAGCCCTTTGCTGGCGGCGCCTGTTACCAAATCGACGACAAGGGGCAGCGGCGCATCTGGGGTACCGTTCTTTCTATAGAAGAACCGCTCTACATTCGGATTTCTTGGCAGGTGGCGCAGGATGGAAGTCTGATCGCCGACCCGGCTGCAGCTAGCCGGGTCATGCTCAATTTTCGTGAGGCCGGAGAGGTGACGCGGGTTGAGGTCGTACACAACAAGTTTCTACGGCATGGCGAGGCGGGCGGCGAATATATGCAGCTCATGATGCAATCGAATGGCTGGCCACGAATTTTGAAGAACATTGTTGCGGCGGCAAAAACGCTGAAGCGGAAATGATGCGCCTGCGTCAGGAAGCCGCCATTCTGTCGTTTAGCTGACATGCATTCTGTGCTAGGCGGAGTGCACCTTTCATGTCTTCACACTTTAACCTGCAAGGTGAGGTGTCGAAATAACCTTAACCGGCGGACACCCAGAGTTCGTTTTAAACCCGCAAGCCTATGACCGTGTCTCAACCGCCTTTTGAAGACAGCCCTCAGATTTCGCCTGTGGAAACACCGAGGCGCCGCTTGAGGGATGCGCGGTGGGCGCTCTTGGCCAGCGCGGTCATTCTGACTGGCCTCGTGGTTGTTTATGAAATCCCGGTTTGGGTGGGGTCTCTCTGTTTTGCCGCCACTTTGGCTGCCACGCTCTCAATTCCCCGCAACTCCGCCAGCCGACGGCTGAAGATCAATGCGCAGCGCAGAATGCGGCGCATGTGGCCTGGAACGGACATGAAGGTCACGGTCGATGCTTTGCCAACGCCGTGCTTCGTTGCGGATGCGCGTGGCATCACTCGGTATGTAAACGCACGGGCGATGGAGATTTACCCCGGCGCGAAACCGGGAGATCCGCTGTCGTTCTCCTTGCGGGCTCCATCGCTTTTGGAAGCGTTTGATCGGGCCTGTTCAAACGGCACTGCAGAGCGCATCAATTGGATCGAGAAGGTTCCAACAGAAACCTGGCTTGAGGCCTATATCGCGCCCATTCACGAGCCGGGTCCTCAAGAAGGACAGGCGAGCAGCCGTAAACCCGCTTTTGTTCTTGTCGTGGTCCAGGACCAGACGGAGAACCGCCGACTTGAGCGCATGCGGACTGATTTTGTGGCCAACGCCAGCCATGAGCTGCGCACACCACTCGCATCGCTAACCGGTTTTGTCGAGACCTTGCAAGGGCCAGCTCGCGACGACGCTGAGGCACGTGACCGGTTCCTGTCGATCATGCTGGATCAGGCGGGGCGGATGCGCCGGTTGATCGACGACATCTTGTCATTGTCGCGCATCGAACTGCGTGCCCATGTTCGCCCGCAAACTTCAGTCGATCTTTGCGAAATCGTCCGACACACAAATGACGCTCTTGGGCCGTTGGCGCGCGACATGAACATGACGATCCGGCTGGATCTCCCCGAGACGCCGGTGATGATTTCGGGCGACCGGGACGAACTGATCCAGGTAACAGAAAACCTGGTCGAGAATGCGCTCAAATACGGCAGCACCGGCGAAGTTGTCGATGTCAGTTTGACCTCTAAACAGATGGGCGAGGGCGAGATCGCGTGGGAACTTGCCGTACGCGACTACGGAGAAGGGATTGCTCCGGAACACTTGCCGCGCCTTACAGAACGGTTCTACCGCGTTGATGTTGATTCCAGCCGGGCCATGAAAGGCACAGGGCTGGGTCTTGCGATCGTCAAGCACATCCTGACCCGTCATCGCGCCCGGCTCGATGTCGAGAGCGCGCCGGGTAAGGGCGCCACGTTCAAGGTGATCATTTCCGGCTAATGTCTGTTTCCGGGCCGCGTGATCGCGGCCTATTTAGTGTTCCGATCAAAAGTCTTAATTGTCAGAATAACTTATGGGGCGAGTTCGCTGACTAATCACGCGAACCGTGCTGGAACGTGTTCTACTACCTAAAGAAGCGGGTTCGAGGTGAGGAGACCTGAGAGCTTCTCTACTGCGTGTCAGTCACGCCATGGATTATGTGTCAATCGGAAGCGCAGGATGACACAAAGAAATGTAGAATTTTAGAATTAATCAATAAATACAGATACTTATAATGTCATAAAACTGAAAAAAATCTGTCATAGAACTCTCATCCATCGGGCCTAGGTTCCGGGCAGCGCTTGGACGAAATCGCGTCCAGCGTGGATTTGCAAACCTTGACATTCAAAGGGAGTGGTCAAGTGAAATTTACGACCCTCGTTAGCGCAACTGCTCTTGCTGTTGCTTCCACTGCATTCGTTGGCGCCGCTCAGGCTCGCGACCAGGTTCAGGTTGCCGGTTCTTCAACCGTTCTTCCTTACGCTTCTATCGTCGCTGAAGTTTTCGGTGAAAACACCGACTTCCCGACACCGGTTGTTGAGTCCGGCGGTTCTTCTGCTGGCCTGAAGCGCTTCTGTGAAGGTGTTGGCGAAAACACCATCGACGTTGCAAACGCGTCCCGTAAAATCCGCGAAAAAGAGATCAAGGCTTGCGCAGAAAATGGCGTAACCGACATCATGGAAGTTCGCATCGGCTATGACGGGATCGTTTTCGCATCCCAAAAAGACGGCCCGGCTTTCACCGCTTTCACACCGGTTCAGTGGCACAACGCTCTGGCTCCGAAAGTCCTGGTTGATGGCGCTATCGTCGACAACCCGTACACAAAGTGGTCCGAAGTTGACGCTTCCCTGCCGGACGTTGAAATCGCTGCATTCATCCCGGGCACCAAGCACGGCACTCGTGAAGTCTTCGAAGAGAAAGTTCTCCTCGTTGGTTGTGAAGAGTCCGGCGCCATGAAGGCAATGATGGACGGTGGTATGTCCGAAGACGACGCTGAAGACGCATGTCTTGCAGTTCGTACAGACGGCAAGTCCGTTGACATCGACGGTGACTACACCGAGACCCTGGCTCGCATCGATTCCAACCCGAACGGCGTTGGCGTTTTCGGTCTGGCGTTCTACGAGAACAACACCGACAAGCTGAAAGTTGCGACCATGTCTGACATCGCACCTTCCACAGAGACCATCTCCACTGGCGAGTATCCGGTTTCCCGTCCGCTGTTCTTCTACGTCAAGAAAGCACACATCGGCGTTATCCCGGGTCTGAAAGAGTACGCTCAGTTCTTCACAGCTGACGAAATCGCTGGCCCGCAAGGCCCGCTGGCTCAGTACGGCCTGGTTTCCGATCCGGAGCTGGCTGCTACTCAGGCTTCCATCGAAGCTGAAGAAACCATGAAGTAATCGAGCCTTCAGGTTCGAATATGAGGGGCGGCATATTCCGCCGCCCCTTTCTCCTTTTTGGAAATTTCATATAAAATCCGGGGAAGCAGATGCCTGTGGTCTGGCTCATCTTGATCGTACTCGCCATTGCGGTGGTGGGCTACGTACTCGGACGTGGTCGAGCTTTAGCGAGCGCAGGAGGCGAGCAGATAAAGCTCCATTCGCTTCCTTCGTATTACGGCTCAAACGTCGCAATGAAGGTGGTGGTTCCTGCCTTCCTCATTCTGGTCCTATGGCTGCTGGCGCAGCCTTTGATCGTTAACAACAGTGTTTCAGGTTTGATCCCGGACAGCGAGATCGCGGAAGGGTCGTCGCGTGGGCTTGTGCTTGCCGAAGTGCGCCGTGCTGCGCGCGGTTTGGACAACGCCGTTGCTCAAGGGCTGATTTCGGAAGACTTCGCGCGCAATGCCCGTGCCGACTTCAACGATGTTACGGCACGGCTGAAAGAGGCGGGGCAGGTCGTCACGTCTCAGATTACGCAGCCAATTCTCCGGGCAGCCCAAGAGTACCGGGTGCTGAACGCCACCGGCAATTTCATGATGTCGATTGTCGTCATCCTTGCGGCTTTGGCTGGGGCGGCATGGGGGCTTTATGAATCCCGGGCAGACTTCCGCGCCAGGAACACGGTTGAGCGGGGCATCAAGGCACTTTTGATCTCGGCCGCATCGATCGCGATCCTGACGACTGCCGGGATCGTCTTTTCGCTGGTGTTCAATACGGTTGAGTTCTTCCGGCTCTACCCTGCATTCGACTTCTTCTTCGGCCTGACGTGGTCACCAACCTTCTCCGGCCGCGGCGGCAATTCACAACTCGGGATCATCCCGCTCTTGTGGGGCACATTCTACATCTCGTTCGTCGCTTTGGCCGTGGCTGTGCCGATCGGCCTGTTTGCTGCGGTGTACCTCTCAGAGTACGCCGGACCGAAGGTGCGCGCCGTCGCCAAGCCGCTACTCGAGATCCTCGCCGGCATTCCGACGATCGTTTACGGTCTCTTTGCGCTGCTGACAGTCGGCCCGCTTCTTGTATCGGTCTTCGGGCCGGACGGGGCCGGGATCATGCAGTCCGGTACGGCAGTGATGACCGCCGGCCTCGTGATGGGCATCATGCTGATCCCATTCGTGAGTTCGCTCTCTGACGATATCATCAACGCGGTTCCGCAAGCCATGCGTGACGGCTCTTATGGCTTGGGTGCGACCAAGTCCGAAACCGTCAAGCAGGTCATTCTACCGGCTGCCCTTCCGGGTATCGTTGGTGCGATCCTGCTGGCGGCCTCCCGAGCCATCGGTGAAACTATGATCGTGGTTCTTGGTGCGGGTGCCGCAGCGCGCCTCAGCTTGAACCCCTTCGACGCAATGACAACAGTGACAGCGAAGATCGTCAGCCAGCTGACGGGCGATGCAGACTTTGCATCCCCGGTGGCGCTGGTCGCCTTTGCGCTGGGCATGACGCTCTTTGTGGTGACGCTCGGTTTGAACATTGTCGCGCTCTACATCGTGCGCAAATACCGGGAGCAGTATGACTGATGACCGACGCAACTCTTTCTCCAGAAGGCGCTAAAGCGCCTGAAAAAACGTCAGCACAGCCGCGCTCACTGTATGCGACGGACGAGCTGACAAAGAAACGCAATGCATCCGAGAAACGCTTTCAGGCTTACGGCATTGCCGCTATCGGGGCCGGTCTGTTTTTCTTGGTCGTCCTGGCCTACTCAATCATCAGCGAAGGCATCCCTGCCTTTACGCGGACCGTACTGACCGTTGAGTTTACGGTCACCCAGGAACAGTTCGACGATGCTGAAAGCCAGCTCTTCAAGACACGGGCTTACGAGGCTGTGTTCACTGAAGCGATGAGCGCGCAGTTTGAGCAAAAGGACATCCAGGTTCCGTTCGATATTGCTGCTATTGAGCGGATTGTCGGCAAGCCGGGAAGCACCATTCGCGAGTTCTACCGGGCGAACCCGGACCAGCTTGGTCAACCGGTTGCCTTCGAACTGGCGGCATCCTCCCGTGTTGACGGTTACATGAATGGCCGCCTGACCCGGGACAACATCACAGACAGCCGGTTCCTCCAAAAATCCGATCTGGATCTGGTCGATGTGCTGGTCGAGAGCGAGATTATCCAGACGGTCTTCAACTGGCCGTTCATCACCGGGGCAGACTCCGGCGTGGACAATCCGGGCGGTGCCGGCATCGGAGCCTCTGTGGTCGGATCGTTCTTCATGATGCTGGTGGTGTTGTTCCTGTCCCTGCCGATTGGAGTAGCCGCATCCATCTATCTTGAAGAGTTTGCACCGCAAAACAAGTTCACTGACCTGATCGAGGTGAACATCTCGAACCTTGCGGCCGTTCCGTCCATCGTGTTCGGTATTCTTGGTCTTGCGGTGTTCATTCAGTTCATGCACTTGCCGCAATCGGCGCCGATCGTTGGCGGTCTTGTTCTGACACTGATGACGCTGCCCACAATCATCATCTCCACACGCGCCTCGCTGAAGGCCGTGCCGCCAAGCATCCGCGACGCAGCCCTGGGTGTCGGGGCCTCAAAGATGCAGGCCGTGTTCCACCATGTATTGCCGCTGGCGATGCCGGGCATCTTGACCGGAACGATCATTGGTCTGGCTCAGGCTCTTGGGGAAACAGCACCGCTGCTTCTCATCGGGATGGTCGGCTTTGTGGCCCGCGGATATCCGGACGGTTTCGTCTCCGGATTTATGGACCCGAACTCGGCGATGCCGGCACAGATCTACACCTGGGCGGCCCGTTCCGACTTCGCGTTCTACGAGAAAGCCTGGGGCGGTATCATCGTCCTCCTGATCTTCCTTCTGTCTATGAACATCCTCGCGATTATCCTGCGCCGCAGGTTCGAGCGTCGCTGGTAAGGAGGCGTACCCATGAATGACATGCCGAAAATTGAACAGGCGACAGATATGACCGACAGCAAGATTTCAGCCAATAAAGTGCAGGTCTATTACGGCGACACGCACGCGATCAAGGACGTGGATATTGAAATCCAGCCGCGTTCGGTCACGGCCTTCATTGGCCCGTCCGGGTGTGGCAAGTCGACATTCTTGCGGACTATCAACCGCATGAACGACACGATCGATATCTGCCGGGTCGAAGGCTCCATCCAGATCGACGGAGAAGATATCTACGATCCGAAGGTCGATCCGGTGCAGCTGCGCGCCAAGGTCGGAATGGTGTTCCAGAAGCCGAATCCGTTCCCGAAATCGATTTACGATAACGTAGCCTACGGCCCGCGCATTCACGGTCTGGCCCGGAACCGGGCTGAGCTTGATGACATCGTGGCCTCCAGCCTGCAAAAGGCGGGTCTTTGGGAAGAAGCCAAGGATCGTCTCGACGAACCGGGCACCGGCATGTCCGGTGGTCAGCAGCAGCGCCTGTGCATTGCCCGCGCGATTGCCGTCAGCCCGGAAGTGATCCTGATGGATGAGCCGTGTTCCGCTCTCGATCCAATCGCGACCGCCAAGGTTGAGGAGCTGATCGACGAGCTGCGCGAGAATTACACGATCGTGATCGTAACGCACTCCATGCAGCAGGCCGCCCGCGTGTCTCAGCGCACTGCATTCTTCCACTTGGGAATTCTGGTTGAAGAAGGTCCGACACAGGATATCTTCACCAACCCGGTGGACAAGCGCACGCAGGACTACATTACCGGCCGCTTCGGTTAACCGGATCGCACATTTTTTCGAAGGGACACAGGATGTCTGAACATACAGTCACGGCTTATGATGACGAATTGAACGTCATGGCCGGCCGGATCGCTGAAATGGGCGGTCTTGCAGAAAAAGCATTTGCAGAAGCCGTTTCCGCCCTCGTGTCCGGCGACACCGATTTGGCGCGCCGCGTGATTGATCAGGATCGCCGTCTTGACGCGCTGCACCAGGACGTGGAGGAAGGCCTGATTGCAATGATCGTGCGCCGTCAGCCAATGGGGCAGGATCTGCGTGAAATCACAGCCGCCAGCCGGATCGCGAACGATCTGGAGCGTGTTGGCGATCTTGCAAAGAACGTCGCCAAGCGGGCAATCGCAATCGACAACGACATTCAGAGCAAGAAGCTGGCAATCGGCGTCGAGCACATGACCGAGCTGGCCCTCGGGCAGCTGAAAAAGGTTCTGGATGCCTACACCGGACGCAATGCAGAGGCTGCGCGCCACGTGCAGGAAGCTGATGCCGAAGTCGATGCGATCTACACCTCTCTGTTCCGCGAACTTCTGACGTACATGATGGAAGATCCACGGGTGATCACCTCCTGCGTCCATCTTCTCTTCTGTGCGAAGAACATCGAGCGGATCGGCGATCATGCCACCAACATTGCCGAAAACGTCTTCTTCATGGTGACGGGCGAGCGGCTTCCGGAAGACCGCACCAAGGTTGATGAAACCGGCGCTATGTGAGTTGCCAGAGCCAGCCTGAGCGGGCTGTGAAGCAGGAACTGTAAGCCGGCGCTTTAGTGCCGGCTGAGGGAATTGGAGCGAGAATTCATGCCGAAGGTCCTCATCGTCGAAGACGAAGAACCGTTGAGCCTTCTGTTGCGGTATAATCTGGAAGCTGAAGGATACGCCGTCGAGACCTGTGTCCGCGGCGACGAGGCGGAAATCCGCCTCCGGGAAACCCAGCCGGACCTTTTGTTGCTGGACTGGATGTTGCCCGGACTGTCCGGAATCGAACTGTGCCGGCGCCTGCGGGCACGCGAAGACACCGAGCGCTTGCCGGTCATCATGCTGACGGCGCGCGGCGAGGAAGCTGAGCGCATCAGAGGCCTGTCGACCGGAGCGGACGATTACGTGGTCAAACCGTTCTCTGTCCCGGAGCTAATGGCGCGTGTCCGCGCGATCTTGCGGCGGGCAAGCCCGGAGGTGGTATCTACGATGCTGCGCTCTGGCGACATCGAACTTGACCGGGAAACACACCGCGTCCGGCGCAGCACCAAGGAAATCCATTTGGGGCCAACAGAGTTTCGTCTTCTGGAATTCCTGATGACCGCACCAGGCCGGGTCTTTTCACGCGAACAGCTCTTGGATGGCGTCTGGGGGCACGATGTCTATGTGGATGAACGCACGGTCGATGTTCACGTAGGCCGGCTGCGCAAAGCGCTGAACAAAGGCAAGGCGAAGGATCCAATCCGCACGGTGCGCGGAGCTGGTTATGCCTTCAACGACCAGTTCACTGCAGCCTGATCGAGACTTTCAAGACAAACAAAAAAGCCCGCCAAATCGGCGGGCTTTTTCTTGGGTCTTTCGAGATCAGGAGGCCTGGGCAACACTGGTCTTGTTGTTGGCGCTCCGGCGGCGGTCAGCGACCGGCTGGTAAGCAATCTTGCAGTGGTAGGGGCAGTAGGGCACCCCGGCTTCGGAAACCTGACCGCAGAAGTAGAAGTCTTCTGTCGCCGGATCGCCGATCGGCCACTTACAGGTGCGCTCAGTTAGCGTCAGGATGGTCGCCCGCTTGGACATTGGAACAACGTCAGCGATCGGTTCTGCAACGGGTTGAACCTCTGCGACCGGGGCCGGTGTCGGTTCCATCTTCAACGCTGCGGAGCCTTGGGTCTGCGGCTGTGTTTGCGGACGTTTCGGTGCCGATTGAGACGATGGGTTGGCCGTTGTGCGCGGACGGCGCGGTTTCGCGCTTGAGGAAGAAGATTTGGCGCGGCCGGAAAGACCGAGCCGGTGAACCTTGCCGATCACCGCGTTCCGGGTGACACCTCCAAGCTCACCCGCAATCTGGCTTGCGCTTAAGCCTTCGCCCCAGAGCTTCTTCAAAAGCTCAACCCGATCGTTCGTCCAACTCATTGCCGCACCCCTTGCCAAGGCCAGTGACTGGCCAAAATCCCGTTATTGGACACGCAAACGCAAGTCCATTATGGCATATCTTGTGCCTCTATTTGACACGCCGCACGAGATGTCGTGTCTGATTAGTCAAAGGTTACAATAACGTTAATTTGTGAAGCAACCGTCAGGCTGCAGTGAGTTGGGGATGAACGGACTTTTCCCCAACAGATGCGAGGTCATTGAGACTTTTACATAAAACAGCCCGAACCCCGACAATGGCCATTTCCATTGACAGGCGGGGACCTCGGCAGTGTATAAGGATCTTGCAACGTGCCGCCGCTTTGGCGGCACATTGCGTTTTTGGCCTTTATTTTAGGCGATGCCCCGGAGTTCCGACGGTCCGATACCAGTGGCGCTTCCGGCGGCCAAAGGAGACTAAAGAGGTATGTCCGCGTCCGCGCTTTTTGGAAACTACGCAAGATCGAACCTGTCATTCGATCACGGGGAAGGTGTCTGGCTTGTTACGAGTGACGGCCGACGATTTCTCGATTGCGGGTCCGGGATCGCGGTAAATTCGCTCGGACATGCTCATCCGCATCTGGTCCAGGCTCTCCAGGATCAGGCGGCCAAGCTCTGGCATATTTCCAATCTGCACCAGATGCCGGATGGCGCGCGGCTTGCGCAGCGCCTCACCGATGCAACATTTGCAGACAAGGTTTTGTTCGTGAATTCCGGCGCCGAAGCTATGGAAGCGGCGATCAAGTGTGCCCGGCGTTACCACTATGACCGCAATGAGCCGGACCGGTATCAGATCGTGACCTTCGAAGGCGCTTTTCATGGCCGGACGCTCGGCACAATTGCAGCAGGTGGCCAGGCGAAATATCTGGAAGGTTTCGGACCAAAGGCCCCAGGCTTCGATCAGGTGCCCAGCGGGGACTTGGAGGCCTTGAAAGCCATGGTCGGTCCGCAAACCGCAGGGATCGCGATCGAACCCATCCAAGGCGAGGGCGGCATTCGGGAAGTCGACTACGAATTCCTGCGCGCTCTGCGTAAGCTTTGTGATGAAACCGGAGCCCTGCTGATCTTTGACGAAATCCAGACGGGTGTCGGCCGGACCGGAAAAATGTTCGCGCATCAGTGGACTGGCGTTGATCCGGATCTGATGGCCGTTGCCAAAGGCATCGGCAGTGGGTTCCCGATGGGCGCTTGTCTTGCGACCGAAGAGGTTGCGTCCGCGCTGGCACCTGGAACTCACGGCACGACATTCGGCGGCAATCCACTCGCCATGGCTGTTGGCAATGCGGTTCTGGACGTCATTCTTGCAGATGGTTTTCTGGAAGAGGTTCAAAAGAAGGGCCTCTCCTTCAAGCAAAAACTTTCCGGGCTGGTCGATAGCCACCCGAAGGTGTTTGAGGCTGTCCGGGGCAATGGTCTGATGCTCGGCATCAAGTGCACCGCGCCGGTGGGAGACTATGTCGCAGCCGCGCGCGAAGCGGGCATTCTTGCGGTCCCGGCGGGTGACAACGTTGTCCGGATCCTGCCGCCACTTACGATCTCGGAAGAAGAGATTTCCGATGCCGTTAACCGGCTTGAACAGGCTGCACTCGCCGTTGAGAAAAAGTTGTTGGAAGGAGCGGCCGAATGACCGCCAACGGAGCGTACAAAAACTTCCTGGATCTGACCCAATTCGAGGGCGATGATCTGCGCGCTATTCTGGAAACCGGAAAGAAGATCAAGGCAAACCGCAACGGCGTTCGCCGGGGTGAGGGGCCGCTGGCCGGCAAAGTTCTGGCCATGATTTTCGAACAGCCATCGACACGGACCCGCATTTCCTTTGACGTTGGAATGCGCGAACTCGGCGGCGAGACGTTGATGCTGACCGGTGCGGAGATGCAGCTGGGCCGAGGCGAGACCATTGCCGACACGGCGAAGGTGCTGTCCCGGTTCGTCGACGGCGTCATGATCCGGATCCTGGACCACGAAGCTCTCAATGAACTGGCTGAAAACGCGACCATTCCGGTGATCAATGGTCTGACCAAGATCTCGCATCCGTGCCAGATCATGGCAGACATCATGACCTTCGAAGAGCATCGTGGTGGGATCTCCGGGCGCAGCATTGCCTGGACCGGCGACAGCAACAATGTTCTGGCGTCCTGGGTTCACGCCGCACCGCGTCTGGATTTCGAACTGCGCATCGCGACACCGGCCGAACTGGCCCCACCGCAGGATCTAATTGAGACCGCCCGTGCCAAGGGTGGTTCCATTCTGGTTACCGACGACCCATATGAGGCTGTCAAAGGGACCGACTGTGTCGTCACCGATTGCTGGGTGTCGATGGGCGACGACGACGCCGAAAGCCGTCACAATCTGCTAAGTGCCTATCAGGTGAACAAGCGCCTGATGGCCGAGGCGAATGGGGACGCGCTGTTTATGCATTGCCTTCCGGCACACCGCGGCGAGGAAGTCACCAACGAGGTCATGGACGGTCCCAACTCTGTCGTGTTTGACGAAGCCGAAAACCGGCTCCATGCTCAAAAGGGCATTTTGGCCTGGTGTTTCGGCGCAGCTTAAGGCGTAGCCAAAGTGGCATTAAATTTGGAAGAACTGGGCATCAAGCCCGCAGGGCTGGACGCTGTCCGGCCCTTTGCCGTGGAAGGACTGGATGTCCGCGGGCGCAGTGTTGCGCTTGGCCCCATCCTTGAGAAAATTCTTGGACGCCATGATTATCCGGAGCCGGTATCCCGGCTTCTGGCGGAAGCCATTGTCCTGACAAGCCTGCTCGGAACCTCTCTGAAGTTCGACGGGCGGTTTACACTCCAGACCCAGACGCAGGGTCCGGTATCGATGCTGGTCGTCGATTTTGAAACGCCGGACGCAATCCGTGCTTGCGCAACGTTCGACGCAGAGCGTGTTGCCGGGTTGATCGATGCCGGTGCTGCTACGCCAGAAGCCCTGCTTGGGCATGGTCATCTGGCGATGACCATCGATCAGGGCAAGCACATGCAGCGCTACCAGGGCTTGGTCGAGCTGAATGGCATCTCTTTGGAAGAGGTCGCGCGCCGGTACTTCGAGCGATCTGAGCAGATCCCGACCGAAGTTCGTTTGGCTGTCGGTGAACTCTATACACGGCAGGACGGAGACGCGCCGGTCAAATCCTGGACAGGCGGCGGCTTACTCATCCAGTTCCTGCCTGAAGCGCCGGAACGGATGCGTCAGGCGGACATTGATCCGGGTGATGCGCCGGCGGGAACCGTGCGTCACGAAATTGACGAAGACGATGCCTGGGTCGAGGCCAAGGCACTTGTCGATACGGTCCAGGATGTGGAGCTGACCGACCCTGAAGTCAGCGTCGAAACGCTGCTCTACCGGTTGTTTCATGAGCGCGGCGTCCGGCTTTTCGATGCCCAGCCGATTGCCGACAAGTGCCGTTGCTCGCGCGACAAAGTTGCCAATGTTTTGGCAAACTTTAGCGCAGACGAAGTGGAAGAAGTCACAGTTGATGGCAAAATCGTCGTGACGTGCGAATTCTGCAGCACCACTTACGAATTTGACCGCTGAGAACAGACTGCAGGCCGGTAACATCTGGCCTGCAGACTGTATCCACTGATACATTTGGATACACGAATTCCGGCCTGAAGAGCGCGTTTCTGCGCTGAAAACCTTGATTTTTTGCAGTGCAAAGTAATCTTATGCCCACGGTTCGCGTATAGTTTAGAGCCGTCGCATTCGCACCTGTGAGAAAGCTTGAGTATGTTGCAGTCCGTTGAACCGGAAACCGGCAAGCCGCCAAGTCCTGAAGTCCTGCCGCCCGCAGGCCGGACACGGACACCGATGGAGCGCACAAAGCTGGTTCTGAAAGCGCTGCTTCAAACGGCGCTTGCATTTGCCATTCTCTTCGGTGCCTTCAAGGGCATGAATCAGCTCATTGCAACCCGCCCGGACGTGCCGAAGCGGCCGGTTCAGGAAAAAAGCTATGCGGTTGAGACAACCACCGTTCAACAAGGCGATTATGCGCCGTTGATCTCCGTTTACGGCCAGACCCAGGCTGGCCGGGAGGTCGATTTGCGGGCGTTGGTCGGCGGCGAGATTGTCGAAGTCCATCCGGATCTGAAAGCTGGCGGCAAAGTCGAGCGCGGCGATACCCTGGTTGTGATTGACCGCTTCGACTACGAAGGGGCCGTGACCGAAGCCCGTGCCAACCTTGCTGAAGCGCAAGCCGCCCTGGTGGAAAACGAAGGCCGTGTTGCGCTCGAAAAAGCCAATCTGGTTCGTGCCGGAGAACAGCTGGAGTTTGCCCAACGGGATCTGGAGCGGGCAGAGGAGCTTCTCGGACGCGGTGCGGCAACAGAGCGAACGGTCGACGACCGTAAGCTGATCGTGTCCCAGCGCCAGCAAAGTGTTGAACGGTCTGAAAACACGTTGGCTTTGGAAGAGGCAAAGGTCGTTCAGCAAAAGGCGACTGTCGAGCGCCTGGAATGGCGCCTTGAAAACGCTCAGCGCCAGTTGGAGAACACTGTCCTTACCGCACCATTCGATGCGATCGTGCGCTCTTCGGCAGCAGAGCCAGGACGTCTTATCAGCGTAAATGATGCAATTGTATCCCTCTACGACAGCAGCGAATTCGAAGTCCGGCTGACTTTGTCGGACAACCAGTACGGCCGCTTGCTCGAAGACAGCGGTACGGTTGTCGGGCGCCCGGTCGACGTAATTTGGAACCTCGGGGATCAGCCTGTCACTTATCCGGCCACAGTCACGCGAATTGGAGCGGATGTCGCAAGTGACCGGGGCGGCGTTGATCTGATAGCCCGCATTAATGCATCCGGAGCGGCTGTTCCGCTGCGCCCGGGTGCCTTCGTTGAAGTGGCGGTTCCGGACAGAACCTATGCCGACAGCTTTCGCATCCCGGAAACAGCCTATTATGGCCAGGGGACTGTCTATGTCGTTGAAGACAATCGCCTTCAGGCCAGATCAGTGAACGCACTTGCAATTGACGACGGCTTCATTCTCGTGCGCGGTGACCTGAATTCCGATGAAACCTTGTTGGTAACGCGTATCCCGGAAGCTGGCGAAGGACTGCTGGTCAGCGATGTGAACGCTGAGCAACCGGCGCCGAACCAAGCTGCTGAGCCTGCAGATCAATCTGCTGCGGTTGCGCAGTAAAAGGGGGACGACATGGCACGCCCTATGGAACCCCGCGGCATCATGGAAGTTCTTGTCCGGCACCCGAATGCAGCCAACCTGATCATGGCGATCATGGTGCTCTTTGGCGCCTACGGCCTTGCGAAGCTAAATACGCAGTTCTTTCCAACCGTCAAGATCGACAGCATCTCCGTTTCGGTTGCCTGGCCGGGAGCCAGTGCGGAGGACGTGTCGTCCAACATTCTCGAAGTTATCGAGCCCGAACTCCGGTTCATTGATGGCATGAAGGAATTGACGTCCTACGGCCGCGAAGGCAGCGCCTCGGTGCGGATGGAGTTCTTCGAAGGCACCGACATGCAAAAGGCTTTGTCGGATGTCGAACAGGCCGTCTCTGCGGTCACGACGCTTCCCGTGGATTCCGAAACGCCCGTCGTATCGGCGGCAAACTTTACAGACGGCGTGGCAACGCTTGCCCTTCGTGGTCCGTTCCCGGAGCAGGCGCTGAAAGTCTTTGCGCGGCAGATGCGCGATGACCTGCTCGCCCGCGGCATCGACAAGGTTGAGCTCAAGGGGTATCGGTCGCCGGAGTATCTCGTTGAAATACCGGAACGCGAACTCCGCCGGCTGGATCTGACCGTCTCGGATGTGGCCACCCAGATTGCCGGAAACACAGTTGATTTGCCTGCCGGCAATCTCGACGGAGGTGTCGAACGGCAGATCAGGGCCTTGTCTGAGGATCGATCTCCGGAGGCTGTCGGTCGCGTTGAGGTGAAGTCCTTTGCATCGGGCGAAAAGACCAAGGTTGAGGATATCGGTACGGTCGTCCGGGATTTTGACGAAAGCGAAAACCAGGGTTTTTCTCAGGGCGCGCGCGCAATTGAACTCGACATTCTTCGAGCCGAGACCACAGACACATTGAAGGCGGCGCAGATCGTCGATGACTATTTGGCAGAAATCACGCCTCAGCTGCCGCAGTCACTCGAAATCCTGAAATACGACGTCCGGGCCGACGCCGTGAAGGGTCGCATCAACCTGCTTGTCGAAAACGGGCTGACAGGTCTGGTGCTCGTGGTCGGGATTTTGTTTTTGTTCCTCAATGCTCGGATTGCCTTGTGGGTGGCAGCCGGTATTCCGGTCGCCATGATGGCAACGCTTGGGATCATGTGGCTGATGGGCGAGAGCATCAACATGATCTCCATGTTCGCCCTGATCATGATGCTCGGTGTGATTGTTGATGATGCGATTGTGGTCGGCGAGCATACGGCGACCCGGCAAGCCATGGGGGACAGTCCTGAAGATGCGGCTGTCAACGGGGCAACCACGATGCTGGCGCCGATCTTTGCCGCAAGCCTGACGACTATTGCGGCCTTTGTGCCGATCCTCCTGATCAGTGATGTGCTCGGTCAAATCATGGGAACGCTGCCCGTCGTTGTGGTCGCTGTTGTCATCGCGTCCTTGATCGAATGTTTCATGATCCTTCCGGGCCACCTGTCGCATGCCCTCGGCAGCCGGCCGCGCTGGAACTGGTGGCGCGTCGTTCTTCTTGCGAGTGCGCCGGCGCTGTTCCTGAGCGCGCTTGTCAACCAGCCGGACATGTCGGTTCCCCCATTCCTGGATGTGATCGATGATCCCTTGCGCGCCTTCAAGGAAACCGTCGGTTTGGTTCCGTTCGAGGCGATTGTTGTCGCGGTCTGTTTTGCGCTTGCAGTCGGATTTGAAGCTTTTCTGAGCGTCATGCGCCGATCACGGGCCGGGTCCCGCCGCAGCGGCCAGTCAAGCTGGTTCCGCCGCGGGTTTGACGCTGGCTTCAACTGGGTCCGCGATTATCCCTTCCATGCTTTTGTGAAAGTCGCGGTGAACTGGCGGTATGTGACATTCGCGGTTGCGGTCGCCGCCATGGTGCTGGCTGTGGGGCTCGTCCGGGGTGGCCGTGTGGGCTTTACATTCTTTCCCTCGCCAGAAGCGGAAAACCTGACTGCCTCAATATTTTTCCACGCGGGCATCCCGGAAGATCAAGCAATAGCTGGGATCATCAAAATTGAGGACGCCCTCAAAGAAGCGGAAGTGGAGCTCACTGGCGGTGCTGGTTCGAGCCTTGTCGTTGCGACTTACGCGACACTCGGCGTTGCGGGCAACAACCGTGGCGACAATGTCGCGAACATCACCGTTCAGCTCAGCCGGTCCGAGGAGCGAACTGTCAGAACACCGGCCATTGTCAATGCATGGCGGGCAGCCGTTCCAGAAATTCCCGGGATTTCACGTGTTGCGATCGCCGAGCGGCGCGGCGGTCCTCCAGGGCGGGATCTGGATATCCGTCTGACCGGCGCATCGCTTCAGGATTTGAAGGCGGCAGCACGGGAGCTGCAGCAGGAATTGTCTGCCTTCCCGGGGACCAGCGGCGTTGAGGATGATTTGCCTTATGGCAAGCCGGAGCTGCTGGTTGAGCTGACGCCACGCGGACGGGCACTCGGGTTCACGGTCGAAAGCGCAGCCCGGCAGATCCGCAATGCGTTTGAGGGCAACATCGCCCGGAGGTTTGCTGAAGGCGATGAAGAGGTGACCGTTCGGGTTCGCCAGCAAATCGATGTCGACGGTACAGCGGCCCTACGCCAGCTCTCGTTGCGAACACCGGGTGGTGAATTCGTACCGCTCACAGAAGTCGTCAACCTGACCGATGCGCAAGGCTTCTCGGTGATCCTGCGCCGGGATGGCAAGACGGTTGTCTCCGTGGTCGCCGACATCGACAGCACGGTGACGTCGAACAACCAGATCATTGCCGAGCTTCAGGAGGCTTTCCTACCCAATCTCGCCAGAAGCTACGGTCTGGAGTATTCCTTTGCGGGCCGGGCAGAGGAGCAGGCGAATGCGTTCTCCGAGCTCCTGACCGGTGTTCTCATGGCAATTGCCGGGATCTACATCATCCTTGCTGCGATCTTCGGCAGTTATTCCAGGCCGCTCGTTGTCATGTCGATCATTCCGTTTGGCATCGTCGGTGCAATTGTCGGCCATTACCTGATGGGCTTTAAGCTCACCATTCTCAGCATGATCGGTTTGCTCGGACTTGCCGGGATCCTGGTCAACAACTCGATCATTTTGGTCGCCCGTTTCGAGGAACGGCGCAAGAGTGGCGAGGACCTGGATTCAGCTGCAATCAGTTCAAGCTGCGATCGTCTTCGGGCCGTGTTGTTGACCTCAATGACCACTATCGGCGGGTTGTTGCCGCTGATGTTTGAGACCAGCCTGCAGGCGCAGTTCCTGTTGCCCATGGCCATCACGATCGTGTTCGGTTTGGCGACCGCAACAGCGCTTGTTTTGGTGCTGGTGCCGGCTCTCCTGAAGATTGGCGACGATATCGCCGGTCTTGTCCAGTTGCGCCAGAGGCCTGTGCCACCATCTGCTATGAACGGACGTGGATTGACTCCCGCCGAGTAGTGTCAAAGCCCGACTGCGAACTCTGCAACGGCTTGAGCGGCGGCGTTGATGTTGCCATCAAGCGTTGCGGGCGATTTGCCGCGCGGGCCAAAGTCATGGTTGCCGTCTTCCAGATATCTGAGCGCGACAGCATCGGGCAGAGTGATGGCATCAATTTCCGCCTGATTGCCAAAGGGATCGCGATCTCCCTGCAGAATTAGTACCGGGCGCTTGGCGTCCTGAAGAGGGGAAAGCCGCCAGTCTGCATCCGGCTTGCCTGTGGGATGGAACGGATAACCGAAGCAGCAGACACCCTTGACCCGGGAGGGCAGCGAACCGCCACCGGACAACATGGCAGCCACCCTGCCGCCCATGGATTTCCCGCCTACCAGAAGCGGTCCTTCTGCTTCACTCATCAGCTTCTGCAGGGCAGTTTGGAACTCACCGATCAGCTTGTCGGCCTTCGGCGGTGGTTTCTTGGGGCCGCCAGTTCTGCGGCCAGCCATGTAAGCAAATTCGAACCGTGCACTCGCAATTCTGTTTTCGGCGAGAGCACCTGCCAGCTTCTCCATGAATGTAGAATCCATCGGTGCGCCGGCTCCATGTGCCAGGAGTAGTGTTGCCAAGGGGGCTGTGTCCGGCCGGGTCCAAAGAAAATCAGTCATGGTTTTGTCTGCTGTGCCGCGCGAATGTGAATTGCTGGAAATCGTGTCCGTGCACTACATATGCTCGGCAAGGAAAGCAAGTCAGGGATGCGAGGTGCAGGTGGAGACGGCTGGATTACTGGAAGGTCTGGATACGAACACAATCCGGCTGACCTGTTTTGCGGGAATATTTGGCCTGATGGCGGCTATTGAATTCGCATTGCCGAAGCGGGAGCAACCACTCGGGCGGAGCAAACGCTGGCCGACCAATTGGGCGCTCGTCGTGCTTGATGCAGCGTTGGTTCGGTTCATCTTTCCAATTGGTGGTGTTGGCCTGGCGATGCTGGCCTTCGACAACGGCTGGGGCCTGTTCGGCTGGCTCGGCTGGTCGGGCGTTGCTGCCTGGTTGCTGACCTTCGTTATTCTGGATCTTGCGGTCTGGTTTCAACATTGGGCGTCTCACAAGGTGCCGCTGTTCTGGCGCATTCACCGGATGCACCACGCAGATGCTGAGGTCGATGTTTCGACCGCACTTCGTTTTCATCCAATTGAGATCCTTCTCTCGTTTGTCTGGAAAGGTGCGGTCATTGTCGCGCTCGGCGGACCGGTGGAAGCGGTGCTGGTTTTTGAAATCGTGTTGAATGGCGCAGCACTCTTCAATCATGCAAATGCCTCGCTCCCGGGATGGCTCGACCGGGTCCTGAGAGTGTTGATCGTGACGCCAGACATGCATCGGGTACATCATTCGGTTGAGCGCCGCGAGACGGACTCGAACTACGGTTTCAACCTTTCCGTATGGGATCGGATTTTCGGAACCTATGTGCCGCAGCCTGAGCGGGGGCACGATGGCATGGAGCTCGGCCTTGGACCCGAACTCACGCCGAAAGCGCACAGTTTGCCGTTCAGTCTGGCTATTCCGTTTCTGAGGTCCAGACGGCGTCCCGAGGTACCTGAAAATCAGTAGAAACTGAGTGGAAAATAACGCAGATACAGTTCCTGGTAGACGCCCTTTTGGTGCAGCTGTCTTAGGGCATAGTTCAATGCTGCGGCCCGCTCGGTATCGCCGCTCCGCGTAGCAATCGCCATACCCTCCCCAAAGTAACCCGGCTCCAACCAGGGACCACCGGCAAAGCGGCAGCAGTTTTCTGCCGCTGGGCTGCGCAGCCAGAACGAGAGACTGAGACCGTCACCAAAATGAGCATCTGCCGTCCCATCCTTCACGGCTTCTCTCGCTTCTGCAGTGGACGGGAAGTTCAGGATGTCGGCGCTGGGCCAGAACTTGCGGGCAAAGGCTTCGTGACGGGTTCCGTCTTGGACCGCGACTGTTTGGCCGGGTTCGGGAGCATCGCCGAAGTCGTTATCCGGTGAGTTTGAAACGATCACACGGGCCGGCAGTTTCATGTAATCGTCGGTGAATGTCAGATCGCGGGCCTGCGGTGAATACCTGGAAAGGCCTGAGATGATTGCGTCTCCCTCTTCCTCCTCCAAGGCCGGGATCAAGACCTCAAAGTCCTTTATTTTCAACGCACAGGAGATTGCGAGCTCCTGACATAGGGCACGGGACAAGTCGATGTTGAACCCTGTCAAGCGGCCTTGCGGATCGCGGAACACAAAGGGCGGGAAGTTGTCCGTTGCAAGAAACTGGATTGTGTCCGGGATGTTGTTCGGCCGGTCAAAAACAGCTTTGTGATCCCAGAAATTTGGAACGATGATTTCCGGTTGATTTGCCCGAGCTAAATCAGAAGTTGCAACCATAGCGATTATAATTAATAGTAATGCAACTAAAAATACGAAAGTAACACCAAATACCCGTTTGCCGGGGGGCAGCAACTCAGCTTCGTTTATTGACGATCCCCTACGGCAGAAGTGCGTGTATCGAGTATGCGGGGGGAACGGAAATGCAGGACAGTCTGCCGGGTGTTCTTGAAATCCTGTTGTCACGTGGCGTTCCCCGATCGGTTTTAACAGCGGCTCATGACGCGGCCCAAGTTCACGGCGTCCCGTTCGAAGAGTATCTGCTTCGCCACGCCATTGTCACTACGGAGTGTCTTTACAGCGCCTTTGCAGAACTCTGCAATCTACCGTTTTTGCCCGAAAACGGATTTCGGTTGCGCACCTTGAATGACCGGCCATTGGCCATAGGGGAGGCGGAGTTCGGCCCGACCCTGTTATCGCTTTACCGGAACCAGGCGCTTTATGCGATCGCTCCGGAGCCCGGACAGTTTCTCGCGGTCCGCCGCCATTTGGAACGCCATCCGGTGCTTGCCAAACAAATCCGGATTACGACCCCCGCCGCAATCGAATATGCGTCCCATGTATCCAATTCACCGGCCGGAGAATTGGAAATCCGGTTTCCGTCCTATTCGGCGCGGCATATCCGGTTGCCGGCGGTCCTGTTGATCCTGTGTTTTCTCGCTGTTTTTGTGCTGGGTGTCAGCCAGATGATTTCCGGGGCTTTGCTGTTTGTTGTAACCGGCGTCGTTTCGCTGGCCTGCTTGGGAGCCGGGATCATCCGCTTTGTTTGCGCACAGGCTTCTCAAGAGGAAGACTTGGTCTACCATTTGCCGGAACCCTTAAGTTCCGGGCTGATCATTTGGCCGCGATATACGGTTCTTGTTCCGCTCTATAGGGAAGCAGGTGTTGTTCCGGATCTACTACGAGCCTTAAATGCGCTGAATTATCCGCGCGACCGGCTTCAGATCCTCCTCCTGATGGAAACGGACGACCTTGAAACCGCGGCAGCCCTTCCTGAAGATCTGCCACCTCACATCGAAGCCTTGGTGGTGCCGGACGGGACACCCCGGACGAAACCACGCGCGTTGGACTACGGTCTGGCAGCAGCCACCGGAACTTATGTGACTGTCTTCGATGCGGAGGACAGGCCAGACCCTGACCAGCTGAAGAAGGCTGCTTTCCTGTTTGCTCGAGGACCGGCCGAACTCGCTTGCCTGCAGGCGCGATTGGTTGTCGATAACGCCAACGAGACCTTCATCTCCCGCCAGTTCGCGCTTGAATATACCTGCCTGTTTGACCAGTTGTTGCCGTGGTTGTTCAGGCATCGTTGGCCGTTTCCGCTGGGGGGGACCTCCAACCACTTTCGCATCAGTGCATTGCATGCTGTTGGTGGGTGGGACCGGTACAACGTGACCGAAGACGCTGATCTCGGCGTCCGGCTCGAACGGCTGGGGTTCCGGCTCGGTGTCTTGCCGTGTCAGACATTGGAAGAAGCGCCGGTTACCTTGAAGGCTTGGCTCGCCCAGCGTGCCCGCTGGCACAAAGGGTGGCTGCAGACAATTTTCGTTCATGCCCGATCACCGAGACGGTTACTGAGCGATCTTGGAGCGGTCAGAACAGCCGTTTTGGCGGCATTGTTCCTCGGCACTTTTCTCTTGATCGCACTACATCCGGTTTTCTTGGTTCTCCTGACCGGTTCTCTCCTTGGGTATTACGACCACACTTATTTCTTCGGCAATATTGTGCTGACCGTGATGTTTGTATCAGGTGCGGCCGCTGGCTATGCCGGCGCTTTGTTTGCTTTGTGGACAGGTGCCCGCAGGCGCGGGCATGGCATCCGGTTGCTCGACGCACCGGGCGTCTTGATCTACTGGATGTTCGCGGGTCTCGCCTTTTACAGAGCCGTCTGGGAATTGGCCTCAGCACCTTACCGCTGGAACAAGACGGAACATGGTGTATCGCGTCAACGAACCTCTTTGACCGATTGGAAAACGACGCCCGAAGCGGAACTAAAATAAGCATTATCTTTGTTGCTAAACGTAATCACCCCATTTTCTTGAAAAATCGAAAACTGCTGATCTCTTTCCCCTCTGGCTTATAGGGGCGTTGAAGGCCATATTTCCATCTGCAACTGAATTTAAGGGAAGAATGGCAGTGCCGAAGTCGTACTACGCGCCAACAGGCGGACATCCAGGGCAGGAAACACTCTTGACTGACAGGGCCGTCTTTACAGACGCCTATGCCGTCATTCCGCGCCGGACCATGCGCGATATCGTAACCAGCTATCTGCCATTTTGGGACGAGACGCGTCTTTGGGTCCTGTCCCGCCCATTGTCCGGGTTTGCTGAGACCTTTTCGCAGTACATCATGGAAGTCTCTCCCGGTGGTGGCTCAGAGCGCCCGGAAACGGACCCCGATGCTGAAGGTGTTCTGTTTGTTGTGGAGGGCGAGGCCGTTCTGACTGTCGAGGGAACGCGCCATGATTTGCGCGCCGGAAGTTATGCCTTCCTGCCGCCCGAGACGGATTGGACCTTCAAGAATGAAAGCGCCAACCCAGTGCGCTTTCACTGGGTACGCAAATCCTATGAAGCTGTTGACGGTCTGGATTTCCCTGAGGTCTTTGTGACCCATGAAGACGATGTCGCGCCAATAGAGATGCCGGGAACGGACGGCAAGTGGGCAACGACCCGGTTCGTCGATCCCAAGGACTTGCGGCACGACATGCATGTCAACATCGTCACCTTCCAGCCGGGGGCGGTTATTCCCTTTGCCGAGACCCATGTGATGGAGCACGGGCTTTATGTGCTCGAAGGCAAGGCGGTTTACCGGCTCAATCAGGATTGGGTCGAAGTGGAGGCCGGTGACTACATGTGGCTCCGGGCCTTTTGTCCTCAAGCCTGTTATGCCGGCGGCCCGGGGCCATTCCGGTACCTTCTCTACAAGGACGTCAATCGGCACATGGCGCTCTAAACATCTGCGTCAGACGGAATGGGAAGAGGTAGGGCATTTGCCTGCCCTTTCCCATAATTGTCTCTAAGGACAATGTTTTTCGAGACAGACAGCCGTGGATTGATAAAAGTAAGGCCGCGGTTCGGCTGCATTAGCCGGGCCGTATTAACCCGGCCATGCCGGGTGTTTCGGCTGCTCTTCATCATAGCGGACATGTAACATGCGGATCGTCATCAACGGGTTCGGCCGTATTGGCCGGACTGTCTTGCGCCAAATACTGCGGTTGCCAGCTGATCACTCCATTGATGTGTTGCAGATCAATGACATCGCAGCGCTCGAGACCTGCGCATACCTCTTCAAGTACGACAGCGTCTTTGGTCCTTATCCGGGATCCGTTGAGCGCACGGACGACAGCCTGATCGTGGACGGGCGTAAAATCCCGTTCACGTGTGCTCCGGACATTTCCGGGTTCGACCTGTCAGGTGTGGATGTGGTTATGGAATGCACCGGGCGGGCAGATACCAGAGATGTTGCGTCCCGGGGCCTCAAGGCCGGCGCCAGCAATGTGCTGATCTCTGGTCCTTCGGCTGCTGCAGATGTGACCTTGGTCCTCGGTGCGAATGAAGATCAGCTCGGCAGCCACACGATTGTGTCCAATGGGTCTTGCACAACGAACGCCTTGGCTCCGCTCTTGCGCGGAATTGATGATGCGATCGGTATCGAAACCGGCCACATGACGACGGTCCACTGTTACACCGGCAGTCAGCCGATGGTGGATGCGCCGCGTGGGCCGCTGGAGCGCAGCCGGGCAGGCGGTGTGTCTATGGTTCCGACGACCACCAGTGCGACCAAGCTCTTGGGCGTTGTGCTGCCGCAGCTGGACGGCAAAGTCAGCGGGGCTGCCGTGCGAGTTCCCTCGATCAGTGTCTCGGCAATAGACGTCACGCTCACGTTGAAAGAGCCGCCCGAAGGCGACGTCAACGCGCAGCTCCAGAAGATCTTTGACAGCAGTTCAATCGTCGGTTTTACAAACGATCATGTCGTCTCGACCGATATGCGTGCCCGGCCGGAGTCTCTGGTTGTTGCTCTGCCGGAAACGCTTGCCGTTGGGGACCGTCAGGTCCGCATTTTCGGTTGGTACGACAATGAATGGGGATTCTCCTGCCGGATGATCGACATGGCGCGCCTCATGGCGGCCCGGTAGGTCAAACAGCTTCAACGATCCAGGGCGTATCGAACCAGTGTTCTTCTAGGTTTGCGCCATCCCCGATCCGGTCGACGACGATATAGCGGCCGGGTTTTTCGATTGGGGCAAGGACCCCGTGCCACGTCCCCCGGTGAAGGTTGATGGACTGCCCTGGCTGGGTGACAAAGGCTTTCAAATTGCCCGGCGCGCCGTCCTGGTCTTCGGCGACAATCACCAGCATCGGAACACCGTCCAGTGGAACAAATGCCTGACTGCCGTCCGGGTGCCGCTCGACCATGTCGACCGTGTAGGGAAAGCTCCGAGCCTTGGCGTCAAAGAGGCTGATCCCGGCGCGGCCGGTGCCAAAATCAACCTTTGCCAGATCGTGATGACGCCCGCACATACCTTGGTTGATGATCTTGTCCGGCTCACCGGATACCTCGATCACATCGCCATAGGCCGAAAAGGCCTCAGCTGTCAGTGGCGCGGGCGTCAGAACATGGGTCATGGCAGAACATCCATCAGGCGGAATTCCGCGATCCGCTCAACCTGTCGGCAGGCCTCGGCAAATTCCGTTTCACGGTCATTGCCGATCCGCTCGTGAAAGGCAGCCAGGATGGACGCCTTGGTGTGATCACGGACGGCGATGATGAATGGGAAGCCATGTTTTGCGACGTAGTCGGAATTGAGCTTGGTAAAGGTCTCCCGCTCGTCGTCGGTGAGCATATCCAGACCCGCACCTGCTTGTTCGCTGGTGCTTTCTGCGGTGAGGCGTCCAGCCGCTGCCAGCTTTCCGGCAAGGTCCGGGTGTGCGGTCAATACGCCCAAACGCTCCTCCGCGTTCGCGGTCCGGAATTTGCGGCAGAGCGCATTGTGCACCCCGGCCGCACAGTCATGCGCCGGGCCGAGTTCCAAATCAAACGCACGTTCCGCAATCCAAGGCGAGTGCTCAAAGATGCCGCCGAATTTGGCAACGAACGTGTCGCGATCCATCTGGCTCGGCCGCTCAAAGGCTTGCGGCGGATGGTGTTTGGCCCAATGCTCAGCAATCTCGATCCGGCGCGGACACCAAACGCCGGTGTGGCTCTGGATGTAATCGATAAACTTCTTCAAGGCCGCGATCTTGCCTGGTCGGCCGATCAAGCGACAGTGAAGGCCTATAGACATCATCTTCGGAGCGCCCGCTTCGCCTTCGGCATAAAGGACATCGAATGCGTTTTTCAGGTACTCGAAGAAATCCTCACCGCTGCTCCATCCCGGCGACACAGAAAAGCGCATGTCGTTGGCTTCCAGCGTGTAAGGGATGATCAGCTGTTGCCTGCCGCCGATCTCAAGCCAATACGGCAGGTCATCGTCATAGGTGTCGGAGATGTAGTCAAAGCCACCTTCTTCCGCGACCAGCCGGACCGTGTTTTCCGAGCAGCGCCCGGTGTACCAGCCGTGCGGACGCTCACCTGTCACTTCCGTGTGGAGACGGATCGCTTCTGCGATGGCCGCGCGTTCGGTCTCCGGATCCATGTCCTTGTGTTCGATCCATTTCAGACCATGGCTGGCAATTTCCCAGCCGGCGCTCTTCATGGCCGCGACCTGTTCCGGATTGCGGGCGAGCGCCGTCGCAACACCATAGATCGTCAGTGGAATGTCTGCGCCGGTAAAGAGCCGGTGGATCCGCCAGAAACCGGCGCGCGCGCCGTACTCATACATGGATTCCATGTTCCAATGGCGTTGACCCGGCCACTGGGCGGCACCCGGAATATCTGACAAGAACGCTTCAGACGCGGGATCGCCGTGAAGGACGCAGTTCTCGCCGCCTTCCTCATAATTCAGAACGAATTGCACAGCGACCTTGGCACCGTTCGGCCAGTTTGCGTTCGGCGGCGTGGGACCATAACCACGAAGATTGCGGGGATAGCGATTCAAGACAGACCTCCAAGCTTTCCGGTCTTATAAAACAGCGCACGGGTGTTTGGTTTTCGATAATTCTTGAAAGTGCTTCACAGTTCCAGCTTCAGACTGAAGGCGTTTTGGCCAGTTCGTCCTGAATGTGTGAAACCATGAAGTCGATGAAGAGGCGGACTTTAGGATCCTGACGGCGGCGGTGGGTATAAAGGCATGCCATTTGAACGGGGATCGGTGGTTCGCTTTCCAAAACTTGAACCAAGCGCCCGGACTTCAAGTGTTCTGCAACTTCGAACACCGGTTTGACGACGATGCCATGACCTTCCAGCGCCCAAGCGGTGAGCACATCGCCGTGGTCGGACTCAAAAGGACCTTTGACCGGAATGCGTTTCACACCCTCGGGTGTTTCAAGCGGCCACTGAAATTCTGGCGCGCCGGGATAGCGCATGTTCAAGCAGTCGAATTTGCCTGTCGACAAATCAGCGCTCGATGCCGGTTGCCCCGTCTTGGCAATGTAGTCCGGAGAGGCGCAGAGGATCCTCTGGCAATCGGCGATCTTGCGGATTTTAAGGTTCGAGTCTTCCGGAACCCCCAAAAAGAATGCGGCATCGAGGCCTTCGCCTGTCAGGTCCACCTTCCGGTCCGACAAACGCAACCGGATATCGATCAGCGGATGGTCTGCCTTAAAGGTCGGAATGGCCGGGGCAATCAGACTTTGCCCCATGCTGATGGGAGCCGCGACGAACAATGTCCCGCGCGGTGAGCGGGTCATGTTGGTGATTTCCGCTTCCGCTTCTTCCACCGCTTCCATTATTTTTGTTGCGCCGCGGTAAAAGATATTGCCCTGTTCGGTCGGGCTCAGGGCGCGGGTCGTGCGCTGAAACAGCCGGACATTCAGGTGTTCTTCCAGTTGAGAAATCCGGGACGACGCGACCGCAGACGAAATTCTAAGGTCCCTTGCGGCCGCGGACATGTTACCGAGCTCATAGACACGTAAAAAGGTGCGGATATTCTCCAGGTAAGCCATTTGGCGATTGTTCCGGATTTTTTGAAACTGCTTGGATTATGTCGGGATACCAGAAAATTGGATGATCGACTAGGTTGATGGCAAAGTTTTTGGAGGGATTGGAATGCTGGATATCGCCATCATTTGGGACTGGCTGATGTTTGCCGTCAGGTGGCTTCACGTCATCACCGCGATCGCCTGGATCGGATCGTCGTTTTACTTCATCGCGCTTGATCTGGGCCTTAGAAAAGTGCCGCATTTGCCTGTTGGCGCGCATGGTGAAGAATGGCAGGTCCACGGCGGCGGCTTCTACCATATCCAGAAATACCTGGTCGCGCCCGCCAACATGCCGGAGCATCTGATCTGGTTCAAATGGGAGAGTTATGCGACCTGGTTGTCCGGCGCGGCTCTCTTGATGATGGTCTACTGGGTCGGCGGCGAGCTTTATCTGATCGATCCGGCAAAAGCGGACCTTGCGCTTTGGCAGGGCATCTTGATCTCCGCAGCATCCCTGTCGATCGGCTGGCTGGTCTATGACTTCCTCTGCAAGTCGAAGCTCGGCGACAATCCGACTCTTCTTATGGTGCTCCTGTTCGCGCTGCTGGTCGTCATGGGCTATGGCTACAATCTGGTCTTCACCGGTCGCGCCACCATGCTGCATCTGGGAGCCTTCACGGCGACCATCATGTCGGCGAATGTGTTCTTCATCATCATTCCGAACCAGAAAATTGTCGTCGCGGACTTGAAGGCGGGCCGGACGCCTGATCCGAAATACGGCAAAATTGCCAAGCTGCGGTCCACGCACAACAATTACCTGACCCTGCCGGTGATCTTCCTGATGCTGTCCAATCACTACCCGTTGGCATTTGCCTCGGAGTACAATTGGGTGATCGCAGCGCTTGTCTTCCTGATGGGCGTTACCATCCGGCACTACTTCAACTCCAACCATGCCGGAACCGGCAATCCGACCTGGACATGGCTGGTAACCGCACTGCTGTTCCTCGGTGTTATCTGGCTGTCGATGGCTCCGCTTCAGCACGACACCTACGAAGCGTCCGAAGTGCGGCCGCTGACAAAGACCGAGCAGGCCTTTGCCAATGCCGAAGGGTTTGAAGAGGTCATGGCGATCGTGCCCGGCCGCTGTGCCATGTGCCATGCCCGGGAGCCCTTCTACGAGGGGATCCATTGGGCGCCGAAGGATGTGCTCCTGGAGACAGAAGCAGATGTCGTACGCTCGGCCAAGCAGGTTTATCTCCAGGCCGGTGTGACCAACGCCATGCCGCCGGCCAATGTGTCTCATATGGAAGAGAGCGAACGGCGCGCGATTGTGGCTTGGTACAGGAACGCCACAAAGGATCAGCCGTTCTGGATTGGCGCGCGCTGACGGACCGGTCGGTCAATTTCTTTCACGCTTGAAATAACGCGCTTGTTAAACCGCACCTGCTGGCCTCCCAATGCTTACATTCGGGAGGCGGCGTTGTTCAGTGTTCGGCTCTGTCGATTGAAGAGTTGTGTCATTCGTCAAATTTCCCAATAAAAAACTTTGCCTATGCCCTTGCGTCACGGGGTTTTACTGAGGCCGTCCCGCATCTATGGTTGAGGCGCAATCTTTGCTGCTTGAGGAGGCAACTAAAGGTTGTTTAAGGAGCAGGCTGGTGATGCCGGGAGGAAGCAATGACATCAAGCGATCGTCCGTGGACCGCGTTTTATGGCCCCGATGTGCGGTCCGATATAGACGCCGCATCCTACCGCACGATCAGTGATTTGATCCGGTCTGCAGCAGACACTTACAAGTCTGCCCCGGCCTTCACGACCTGCATGCACAATGGCATGAACGGCACTTTGACCTTCGAGCAGGTCGATGAAATGTCAGACGCCTTTGCGGTCTATCTTCGGGAGGTGGCAGGACTTGCGCAGGGCGACCGCGTGGCGTTGCAAATGCCAAATGGCCTGTCGTTTCCAATCGCTGCCTTTGGGGTCTTCAAGGCCGGCTGTGTTCTGGTAAACGTCAACCCGCTTTACACGGCTGAAGAGATGGCGCGGCAGTTCCAGGATGCGGAACCGCATGCGCTGGTGATTGTCGATATGTTTGCTGACAAGATCCCGGCTGCAACAAAGGGACATCCGATCCCCAATATTATCGTCACGCGGGTTGCGGAGTTTTTGCCTTCATTGCCGCGCGGCATCATCGGGTTGGTGCAAAAGTACTGGGACCGGTCGGTCAAACCGATCGAAGTCCCGCATATCCGTTTTCCGGAAGCGCTTGCCGCGGGGCGGGAACACAAAACCCGCGACCATGTCGAAGTTGATGCCTATCACCAGTCCGTCGAGCCCGACGATGTGGCCTGCTTGCAATACACCGGCGGGACGACGGGTGTTGCGAAGGGCGCGATGCTCACCCACAAGAATCTCCTTATGAACATGGAGCAATCGCTGGAGATGTGTCCGGCGGTGCAACGAGGTGAGGAGGTCGCACTGACTGCCCTTCCGCTTTACCATATCTTCGCGTTCACGCTGAATTTGCTTGCCTTTTATTGGATCGGATCGCGGAACATTCTGATCCCGAATCCTCGGCCGCTGACAAATCTCAAACGCGCGTTTGAGAATTACAAGATCACCTGGATGAGCGGGGTGAACACCTTGTTCAACGGTCTGTGCAACGAGACGTGGTTTCTCGACAGCCCGCCAAAATATCTGAAGTTTTCCTCAGCCGGCGGCATGGCCTTGCAGGCAGATGTTGCTCGGAGATGGGAGGAGGTGACCGGCCGGCCGGTTCTGCAAGGCTACGGGCTGACAGAAACCTCACCTGTTCTCAGTTTCAACCCGATCGGCAAGACGCGTGACGGTTCAATCGGGATACCGCTGCCGTCCACCTTGTTGCGCTGTGTGGACGATGACGGCAACCCGGTGCCGCAGGGCGAGCGCGGGGAAATCGCCGCCAAAGGCCCACAGGTCATGGCTGGATATTGGAACAAGCCGGAAGAGACCGCGATCGTCATGCGAGATGGCTGGTTTCTGACAGGTGATATCGGCGTGATGGAGCCGGATGGGTACTTCTACATTGTTGACCGGAAGAAGGACATGATTGTCGTGTCGGGCTTCAATGTGTACCCGAACGAGGTCGAAGACTGCCTTGCATTGCATCCGGGCATCTTCGAAGCCGCCGTAATTGGCGTTCCGGATGACACCACTGGAGAAGCGGTGAAGGCCTATGTTGTTCTGAACGACAAGAGCCTGACCAAAGAGGCGATCCGGGCTCATTGCAAGGAGCACCTGACAGCGTACAAGGTGCCCAAACGGGTTGAGATCCGGGACGACCTGCCCAAAACAAACGTAGGCAAGATCCTCAGAAAAGACCTGCGCGCAGAAGAGCTGCAGGCGGCGGAGTAATAATCCATGGTCGGAGCATTTGAACAGGCGCTTCTGGCGGCCATGATCTTCGTCATCATGCTGGGAATGGGCGCGTCCCTGACCCCGCGCGACTTCTATCTGGCACTGCGCCGGCCCTATGGTCTCGCCGTTGGTGTTGTCTCACAATATGGCTTTATGCCGTTCATCGGCTTCCTGATGACACTGGCTTTGGCATTGCCCGAGCCGATTGCAATCGGACTCTTGATCATGTCCTGCATGCCGGGGGGCACGACATCGAACATTTTTGCCTATTTCTCCAAAGGCAATCTGGCACTGTCGGTTCTCATGACGGTGACCTCGACCGTGTTCGGCGTCATCCTCATTCCGATTGTCCTTGTGATCTACGCCACGGCGCTGGACCTCGAAATCCCACGGGAAAACATCATCGCAACCCTGGTGATCCTGTTGGTCCCGGTCGCGATCGGTATGGGTTTGCGGAAAATTTCCGCGAATATCGGTGCGGTGACCGAGTTCTTCGGATCGGCCTTGGCCTTGTTCTTCATCGCCTTCATCGCGATCTCCTGGATCCCGCGGAACTGGCAATTCCTTCTGACAACCACGCCGGCAACCTATTTCGCAGCGATCATGCTCGGTGTCTTCGGGATATTGGTCGGCTATCTCTTCGCCCGGTCCTTGAAGCTCCATCCGCGCAACGTCCGGACTATTGCCTTGGAAACCGGCATTCAGAACGGACCGCTGGCCGTTGCCATCATCGCCCTAACCTTCCCAAGCGACGAGCAACAAGGGATCATGGCCGTGGCGGCGCTCTATTCCCTGTTCATAGTGATCACGTCAACGTTGGTGACACTCATCTTCCGGCGGGCGAACACGGCCGCGGAACAGAAGATCCCCGACAGCCTGCTTTAGAGCGTGTCGCGGTTAATCGAATTCAGCAGGTTTAGCGTTCGAGGCGCTACCGAGAGGCAGCGAAACCTGAATCCGTTTAAACGCGATTTGCTTTAACGGCTGT
Organism: Roseibium sp.; assembly: GCF_965276855.1. Lineage (GTDB taxonomy): Bacteria > Pseudomonadota > Alphaproteobacteria > Rhizobiales > Stappiaceae > Roseibium. The sequence continues at coordinate 1,457,440 of NZ_OZ255700.1, read as the reverse complement.
CGAGTCTCTGCGCCGATCGGATTGCCGTAAGACTTCCATCAAGCCTTTGCAATCAGATGATCTGAATATCCGACAGGTCCAACTGTGAAACGGAAACGCCAAGCAGGGTGATCGACAGGCTGTCTGAGAAGCTGAAAACGGCTCCAACATCGGTGTTCGCGGCGAGGGCCAGGATTTCGGCAGATGACGAGAAACCTGCGACCCCGATCTGAAGGATGTCACCGTTGCGGTTACTGGTGCTGAAATCAGTTACTTTGTCCGATCCGAAGGCTCCGTCAAAAACAAAGGCGTCACTGCCGCGCCCTCCATTAAGGGTGTCGTTGCCCGTGCCGCCGACCAGCACGTCATTGCCATCGCCGCCATAAAGTAGGTCGTTTCCGGCCTGGCCGAACAGGACATCGTTTCCGTCCTGTCCCTCCAACTGATCGTCCCCGCCGGCGCCGTCCAGAACGTCATTGCCGCGATTGCCCAGGATCAGGTCTCTCTCTTCCGAACCGACCAAAGCATCATCCCTGTTGGTCCCGCCGAGGCGGTCGTATGCCAGCATCACGTTGTCCTGAATGGACCGGATGTCCGTGTTGCGCTCGATCACGTCGGCCAGCGTGGTGGACCACAGAGCATCAATCTGAGCCTGAGGAAGATCCAGGCCCTGGCTCCAGAAGGGATCGCCGTCGCGCAACCGCAAAAACTGATCAAGAAGGATCGTCGCAAACAGCTCTCCGACGATGCCGTTGCCCGAAGGATCCTCGGCAAGTCCGCCGATCCAGGCATCGACCTGATCGACGGATCCGTAAACGCTGGCCAGTTGTGCGGCCAATGTGGCATCCGAGGTTACATCCGAGAAGTCAGCTGCGCGTTGCAAGCCGAGGACCTCGCGCAGGTCGTTGTAGCTGGCGACCCCAAGATCTCGGCCGCGTTCGATGTTCAAGGCGGCGAGATCAAGCCCGCCAGAGCCTGGAGCGCCAAACAGGAAGGAGCGCACATCCTCCACGATGTGCGTATCCAACTCTTGCGCCATACCGTCTGCAAGTCCGCGCAGAAGGGGATCGATTCCCCCATTTTCTGCGATCTCTGACGGGTTGAAAAACGCTTCACTCAAAGAGAGATCTCCGGCGGCGATGGTATCGCCATCCCGGTCCAACCTTTGAATGCTGGATGACAAGAGGCTGTGGCCAAAGCGGAAAGCGGCAGTTGCAAATTCGACCGAAATGCCAGGATTTACGTCCGGATTGTACCCGGCGTAGTCCGTGATGGCATTCTGTCCCAAGAGGAGTGGAAGAAACTCATTATAGGTGATTGCCTGGATTTCAGCTTCAATGATGATCCGGGCTGCGTCATAGAGTTCATCCGAGCTCATGCTTGGGTCCTGGCGGGCCAGCCGGTCCACCCAGAGGTTATGCTCGCGGGCAAACAGGGTGTGCATGGATGTCAGAGCGACATTTTCCGCAGCGCGCACTTCGCCGGCCAACACGCCACCTGTTTCCGTTTCGATGAGGAGGTTGTTGTCCGTCAGGAGCAGCGTCCCGCCGTCGCCGCGCAGCGAGGCGGCAGTTTCGGCATCTGATCCGTAAACCATGGAGGCATCGATAAAAGCGGTGATTTCATTGCTGTATTGCCGGGCAGACGTGGCTCCGGTTCCATCAACAAATCCCGCGCGTGTAAACGGTATGACCGCTTCACCCGTTCCGGTTGGGTCAAAGTCGCTGTCGGCAGCAGGGACAACAATCGGCGCGAATTCAAATCCCTCGCTGCCGGTCAGTGTGATGTCATGATCGATGAATTGGCCCCAGACCCAGAACATGTCACTCAGGCCGAAGGAATTGGGCATATCTTCAGTTTGCTGCGCAACGGCGTTGCTGATCGCGCGGGCGTTCGGAAGGTCAGTTGCGACGGAGCCGATGCCGTCTGTGTAGTTCGCATCTGTTAAGCGCAGCATTTGCTGGCCGACAGATCCCCAGTCGATGTTGGTCTCATGACTGGAGGATCCGTCAATGGACCGGGTTTCAAGAGCCGCGACAAGTTTTGCCTGAATCTGAGCCAAAGTGTTTGGCGCGCTTTGCTGGTTTTGTGGCTGATCCGGGTTTTGCTGATCGCGGCGTTGATCTTGATTGGACCGAGGCATCTCAAGCTCCTGATTTTATTGTTGGATGGGACGGAACGTGCGGTATCGTCAAAACGCCAGTGCACGCGGCGTTTGGTCGAATGCGATGAAGTGCTGTTGCTTTGGAATGGTGAGGTTAGGGGACGTGGATCGCACGAATAAACGGCAATCGCAGCGCCGGGCTGCGAGCTGGCTAGTGTCGTTGGTTTGTGTTGCGGCCTTGCAAGTAAAATCGCAAGGCAATGGCCTCCGGTACGGAGCAACATACCGCTCGTCCCCCAGTCTGGAGTCCACCACACCCAGAATTATGCACGCCCTACTTGAACAACCCTTCGGAACGGGATTCATTCCGTTGGCCATGAAAAAATGCTAAGTTAGAAAGGCTTGGGAAATGCAGGGACAGGGCACCTGGCCTTGGTGCCTCGCGCGGGAGGTGGTCACCAAAGATACAGGAATTCGAGTGACCATTAAGACTTGCTCAGTGGTGTGCGATTAAGAAGCAATCGAACCTCAATTAATTCAGTGAACAATATTGCATACCATTGTATACTGAATTATGTAGTGCGCAGCGAGCTTACCCGGCGAGCCAGCAAAGGTGCGACCCGGCGACTAAGCGATATTCAACTTCAAGACGCCGGGGTCCTTATGAGTCTCTATACTGATTATCTCGCCGAGATCGAAACGCGCAAAGAGCAGGGCTTGCATCCCAAGCCAATCGAAGACGGAGCTCTGGTTGCCGAGCTGATCACGCAGATCAAGGATGCTGGAAACGAACACCGCGACGACTCGCTGAAGTTCTTTATTTACAACACGCTGCCTGGCACGACGAGTGCTGCAGGAGTCAAAGCGAAGTTCCTGAAGGAAATCATTCAGGGCGCAGCGTCTGTCGAGGAAATTGCTCCGGCGTTTGCCTTTGAACTGCTGTCTCACATGAAGGGCGGCCCGTCCGTTGAAGTTCTGCTGGATCTGGCTCTGGGAGAGGACCCGTCAGTTGCAGGACAGGCAGCCGATGTTCTGAAAACACAAGTGTTCCTCTATGAGGCAGACACCGACCGCCTGAAAGAAGCCTTCGAGGCGGGCAACACCGTCGCCAAGGACGTCCTGGAAAGTTACGCGAAGGCCGAGTTCTTCACCAAGCTTCCGAATGTCGAAGAGGAGATCAAGGTCGTGACATATATCGCTGGTGAAGGCGATATCTCCACAGACCTTCTGTCTCCGGGTAATCAGGCGCACTCGCGGTCTGACCGTGAACTGCACGGCAAGTGCATGATTTCCGAGGCCGCGCAAAAAGAGATCGAGGCGCTGAAACTGCAGCACCCTGACAAGCGGGTCATGCTGATCGCTGAAAAAGGCACCATGGGCGTTGGTTCCTCGCGTATGTCCGGCGTCAACAACGTTGCGCTTTGGACCGGTAAGCAAGCAAGCCCCTATGTTCCTTTTGTCAATATTGCTCCGGTCGTTGCCGGTACCAACGGCATTTCGCCGATCTTTCTGACCACCGTTGGCGTAACCGGCGGGATTGGCATCGATTTGAAGAACTGGGTCAAGAAACTCGGTCCGGATGGCAAGCCGATCATGAACAACGATGACACGCCAGTCCTGGAGCAAAAGTACTCCGTTGAGACCGGTACTGTCTTTACCATCAACTCCAAGACCATGAAGCTGATGAGTGAAGACGGCAGCGAGGAGCTGACCGACGTTTCTTCCGCCTTTACACCGCAAAAGGTCGAATTCATGAAGGCCGGCGGCTCTTACGCCGTGGTTTTCGGCAAGAAGCTGCAGACATTCGCCGCTGAAACCCTCGGCGTTGAAAAGCCGCAGGTCTTTGCGCCGTCCAAGGAAATCTCGCATGAAGGTCAGGGCCTGACCGCTGTTGAAAAAATCTTCAACCGCAATGCCGTCGGTACGACGCCGGGCAAAACCCTGCATGCTGGGTCCGACGTCCGGGTTAAGGTCAACATTGTGGGGTCCCAGGACACCACCGGCCTGATGACGTCCCAGGAACTGGAGGCAATGGCGGCAACGGTCATTTCGCCGACCGTGGACGGGGCCTACCAGTCCGGCTGTCACACAGCGTCGGTCTGGGATCTGAAGGCGCAGGCCAACATTCCGAAACTCATGAAGTTCATGAACAACTTCGGTCTGATCACGGCCCGTGACCCGAAAGGCGTCTACCATTCCATGACGGACGTGATCCACAAGGTTCTGAACGATATCACGGTTGACGATTGGGATATTACCATAGGCGGTGACAGCCACACCCGCATGTCCAAGGGCGTGGCCTTCGGCGCGGACTCTGGAACGGTGGCGCTCGCTCTTGCGACCGGTGAAGCGACCATGCCGATCCCGGAAAGCGTAAAGGTAACGTTCAAGGGCTCCATGGCCGATCACATGGACTTCCGTGACGTGGTACATGCGACGCAGGCGCAGATGCTGAAGCAGCATGGCGACAACGTGTTCCAGGGCCGCATCATTGAGGTGCATATCGGCACGCTGCTCGCCGATCAGGCATTCACATTCACAGACTGGACTGCGGAAATGAAGGCAAAGGCCTCCATCTGCATCTCCAATGACGAGACGCTGATCGGTTCGCTGGAATTGGCCAAGGGCCGCATCCAGACCATGATCGATAAGGGCATGGACAACCAGAAGAAGGTTCTTCAGGGCTTGATCGACAAGGCCGACAAGCGTATTGCCGAAATCAAATCGGGTGATAAGCCGGCCCTGACACCGGATGCCGATGCCAAGTATTTTGCAGAAGTCGTCGTTGATCTGGATGAAATCAACGAGCCGATGATCGCTGATCCGGACGTCAACAACGAAGACGTCTCCCGCCGCTACACGCATGACACGATCCGCCCGGTTTCCTACTACGGGGGTGAAAAGAAAGTCGATCTCGGCTTTGTCGGGTCCTGCATGGTGCACAAAGGCGACATGAAAATCGTTGCTGGTATGCTGAAGAACCTGGAAAAGGCGCAAGGCAAGGTCGAGTTCAAGGCACCGCTTGTTGTGGCAGCTCCGACCTACAACATCATTGATGAGCTGAAGGAAGAGGGCGACTGGGACGTTCTGCAGAAATACTCGGGCTTTGAGTTTGACGATGCGGCACCCAAGTCGGCCGCGCGGACCGAATACGAGAACATTCTCTATCTCGAGCGTCCAGGCTGTAACCTGTGCATGGGCAACCAGGAAAAGGCTGCCAAGGGTGACACGGTCCTGGCCACCTCGACCCGCCTGTTCAAGGGCCGTGTGGTGGAAGACAGCGCCGACAAGAAGGGCGAGTCCCTGCTGGCATCCACCCCGGTTGTCGTTCTGTCCGCAATCCTCGGCCGCACACCGAGCATTGATGAATACAAGGAAGCGGTTGAAGGCATCGACCTGACAAAGTTCGCTCCGCCTCTGGCAAAGCCGCTGGATTCGAAGTCGGTTCACTTCTAGGCGAAGAGTGTGATGGCAGCCGGCTTTGCCGGCTGAGCATCCATGGTCTTGGATTCAAGAGAAGGGCGGCAGAGGGTTCTGCCGCCCTTTTTTATGCCTTCCAGTCGCCGATGCCATGCCACCAGCGGTTAATCATGCGCAGGCTCAAAGCCGGGTAGGGAGTTCCAGCATCCGGATCATCCGGGTGTGGCAGCGCGCCATGTGACTGCAAAACCCTCAGGCTGGTCAGGAAATCACGCATACGGTTGGTGATCTGCCGCGTCTCGTCACCGGTCTTGGGGGGCGCTCCGTTCGCAGGGCGGTAGAATTGCTCCCATTGCCGGTAGAGCGCGTGGCCGAGCTCAATAACTTCCTGCTCGCCATGGGGTTCGAGGCCGAGGCACATCTTGATGAGTTTGGTTGCAGGGCCTTTGCCGTCTGTGAAACCGGGTGTCACCGATGAGTCTCTTTTCTGTTCTTTCTCTTGGGCGTCCGACATTCCTCATGCCTATCGCGTGTAAAGCCTATTGGACGGCAGAGCCTCTCCCCTTTTGAGAATAAAAGGGACTTTTTGGAGGCGCTGAGAGAATTGGTCTGAAACGTTTTGGTTAGCTGACGACAGATGAGTCGCCGAGCAGGTCCCTAGTTGGCAAAAGTGCCGTTAGGAAATGCAATGGTTATTCCGTCTTAGGAAGGCGTCATCCAACGGCTTGTTCGGCCAATGTAATGGCTTCCAAAGCCGAGAGAGCGACGAAATCAGCACCCATGTTCTGGAAGCTGTCTGGATGCGTCAGAACAGCAGCACCGCCAATGACGATCTTGGTATTGTCGGTCGCTGCTTCCGACCGGCACCGTTGAATGGCTTCCATGCAGTCATTGGCCTCTTCGAGACGTCCGACCGACAGACCGAGCATGTCATACGGCCTTGCAGACAAGCGCATATACATCGTGTCACCGATTTCCATATCGGCGCCGCCATCGACGATCCATCCAAGGTCACGGAAACACATTCTCACCAGGTTCACGCCAAGCGTATGTTTGGTCCCGTGCGACCGCGCCAGCAAAATACGTTTGGCCGACGTTGGTACGGATGGCTGAGGCCCGGCATGGGTCAGATGATTGACGATGTTGCTCAGCCGGGTTGAAGCCACGGCAACCTGCATGAAATCGGCATCATCGGTGCACCAGTAGTTGCCAAGCTCGGTTGCGATCGGGCAAAGCAAATGAATGGCCAATGTCTGAAGCGGGATATTGGTCTGGACAAGTTCCTCGATCAGATCCCGGTGGTGGCGAGGGTCTGGGTCGATCAGTGATTTCAGGAACGGCACGCGGTAGGAAATAGCAACATCCATGGACGGCATTTGCCGCGCCCGCTCATCCAGTTCGGGATGCAAACGAAGATCGAGACCTGAAACCGGGCTCCCATTCATACCTGGATTTTCGGCATTCGGGTGAAGGGCACCGACCAATCCGGATACCTGCCCACGTACGGTCTTCTCCAGGACGGTGAGATCCTGCAGGGACAAATTGGCAGTATCGGCTGCCGTCAACGTTTGGCCATTGCCAGCAAGGTCTGACGGGGTCTTGTTTTTTTCCGTCTGTCGCTCGCTGTCGTCTTTATCGGCCAATTCCCCCTCCCGATGTCTCGGCCTAGGCGGTCAAGCTCCTCCAAGCAAAAGATCGTACTATACAACCTTTCCCCCGCCAATTGAGATCACCTATTCGTCTTTGCAATAATAAGTGCCGGTCTTCAACGGTCCTCCGCGTGGTGTGTCCACAAGGGGCGATCTTGTATTCGGGTGGTTCCGCCTCCGAGTGTTGCGCGCGACCCGTGACCCATGCGTGACAGGGTCACACGCACGAGATCGGCGATCTGGCGGGCATTCAACCCGGCTTCATTATACATTTCCCACGGCGATGCTTGCGAAATGAACGTATCGGGCAGTGTCATCGTGCGCACGCCGCAGCGTCCATCCAGTAGGCCTTGGTCTGCAAGGTGATGCAAAACCAGGGCCCCAAAGCCGCCGGTCGCGCCTTCTTCGACTGTCACCAGAAGCTCATGGGTTTCAACAAGGTCCTCAATCAGCTCCGTATCGAGTGGTTTTGCAAAGCGGGCATCGGCGACCGTGACGGAGATGCCGAGTGCGGACAAAAGTGCTCGGGCTTCAAGGCATTGTTCCAGCCGTCCACCGAAAGACAACAGCGCGGCTGTGTGCCCGATGTCGACGATCCGGCCCTTTCCGATCGGCAGAGCCACCGGTTGAACGGGAAGTTGTGCGCCCGTTCCTTCACCGCGCGGGTACCGGAAAGCAATGGGACCAAGGTCGTGTTCGGTCGCTGTCTTGACCATGTTGACCAGTTCCGCCTCGTCGGCGGCGGCCATGACCGTGAAATTCGGCAAGTTCGCCAGGAAGCCTATGTCGAAGGCCCCGGCGTGTGTTGCGCCGTCCGCGCCGACAAGACCGGCACGATCGATGGCAAAGCGCACGGGAAGGTTTTGCAGTGCAATGTCATGCACGACCTGATCATAACCGCGCTGCAGGAAGGTGGAGTAAATCGCGCAGAACGGCCGCATGCCGCTGGCGGCCAGCCCGCCGGCAAACGTTACGGCATGTTGTTCGGCGATCCCGACATCGAAACTGCGATCCGGAAATTGTTTTCCAAACAGGTCAACGCCGGTGCCCTCGGCCATGGCTGCCGTGATGGCGATGACCCGGTCATCCTGCCGGGCTTCCTCGATCAAAGCGTTGGCAAAGACCTTGGTGTAACTCGGCGCTTTTGGAACCGACTTGGACTGTTTTCCAGACGGAACGTCGAACTTCGAAACACCATGATATTTGTCGCTTGCCGCTTCCGCATGGACATAGCCGGCGCCTTTGCGGGTGATGGCATGCAAGACGACAGGGCCCGTGCCTTCTTCTTTCAAGTGGCGCAGTGTCGCCAAGAGAGTTGGAACATCATGCCCGTCGACGGGACCATGATAGGCAAATCCCATATTCTCAAAGAAGCTGCGTTCCCGCTGGACGGTGTCGGATTGGGCGAGGGTGTTGAGGTGACCCGACAACGCGCCGGTCGGCGGGGAAATCGACATGTTGTTGTCGTTCAGGATGACGATCAAGCGGCTGTTGAGGTGGCCGGCGTTGTTGAACCCCTCATAGGCCATCCCGGCTGTCATTGCGCCGTCGCCAATGACACAGACGACATGACCGTCCTTGCCTTCAAGATCCCGGGCAACGGCAAATCCAAGCCCGGCAGAGATCGATGTGGAAGAGTGGGCAGCCCCGAATGGATCGTACGGACTTTCGCTGCGTTTCGTGAAACCGGAAAGGCCGTCCTTTTTGCGCAAGGTCCGCATTCTATCACGCCGGCCGGTCAGGACTTTGTGCGGGTAGCACTGGTGGCTTACGTCCCAGATCAGGGTGTCGTCCGGCGTATCGAACACGGCATGGATGGCGACCGTGAGTTCGACAACGCCAAGACCAGATCCCAGATGGCCGCCGGTTTCTGACACGATATCAATAACATCTGTCCGAAGTTCATCAGCAAGTTGGGCGAGTTCACCGTCACTGAGGCTTTTCAGGTCTCCTGGCGTGTGGATGGTATCCAGCAATGGGGTTGCGGATGTCCTGTTGGAGCTCATTGCGTTTCCTCCACCGCATGGTTCCGTCTCTCTGGTGGTGCCAAGCTGTGACCAGCTTCACGTACGACCAGTAGACATTGATGTCGTTAGGGTATTCTCGGGGATCTTGGTTGATGTGTAAACTTTTTTTTACACATGAAGGCAGGAAATATGTCGTCAAAGTTGACAGTTTATGCAGGTCGCTGCACGTTTTCGGGCTATCATGAGCAAAGCGGCGGTGGGCTTGTTTTCCTGCCTGGTGCCCTTTAATCCAGTGTGACTGTTCGCAAATGCTCCGCAGTTCTTCATTGCGGAACCCGCGTTTCTATGTATTGCAGGGTCTAATCCCCCGGAACGGAGCCTTTGATGGCCATCGCAGTTTTTATTGGCGTCGTTATTTTGGCTGCAGCCAGCGGTGCCGTGTTCAAACCAGGACCGTGGTACGAGGAGCTGCAAAAGCCAAGCTGGACACCGCCAAACTGGGCTTTCCCGGTGGTCTGGACACTTCTTTACATCATGATCGCCTATGCTGGCTGGAGTGTCTGGTCCAAGGTTGGTTGGTCGTTGCCGATCGTATTCTGGGCCTTGCAGATCGTGCTCAATGCGGCCTGGTCCTGGTTGTTCTTTGGACTGCGGCGCATGGATCTGGCGCTTGTTGATGTCGGTCTTCTTTGGTTGGCAATTGCAGGGTTTGTTGTCACTGCGTGGCCTGTTTCACCGATCGCAGCGCTGCTTTTCGTGCCTTATCTTGCCTGGGTGACAACTGCCGGATTGCTCAATCGAGCCGTCCAGCAGCTGAACCCGGAAGTCTAAACACGCAATCGCGTGATCAGGTCCCATATGTGGGCGATCAGTGCGAGGCTTAGAAACGACAGCACAAGAAACAGGGCATCGCCGCGCAGGGCAAATCCGAGCGCGGCCATCAGGCAGCTTCCGGCAAGGACATTGGCGAGCAACAACTTGAATCGCTCGCCAGGTGCGTTCGAAAACCTGCAAAGAACCGCGAACTCTATCCAAAGAAATAGAACCGCGCCGAACGGCAACCATCCGGACTGCAGCCACGTCAAAAGAAGGTTCATTTCTGGCTGGCCGGCAGGCCTGCAAGTTGTGCCAGATCTTTGAAGAACACCCGGATATGGCCCAGCGGATCGCGGCGGACCAACCGCTTGTTGAGATAAGATTCCCAGGTCAGGCGCTGGACGTCCGGGTCGGCGCACATCGTCACAAACCGCTCCCGCAAACCGTCACTGCGGTACCAGACCGCCTGCATGATGCCGAGAATGAAAAAGATACGGCCATGTTCCGCCATGAACCGGCGCCGGGCTTGGCGCAAAGCGGAGGCTTGGCCGGTCGCAAGGCACTCAGCAACGGCATCTGCACTCAGGTTGCCGCACAGCATAGCGTAGTAGATGCCTTCGCCAGACGATGGGGCAACGGTGCCTGCGGCATCGCCGGCAAGAAGGACATTCTGTCCGTTGTCCCAACGCCGCATTGGTTTGAGGGGCAGCGGAGCCCCTTCGCGCCGGACGGTCCGTTGTCCGGTTAACCCGGCACGGTCGCGCAAGTCGGAGGTGGCATCCCTGAGGTTATGCCCCTTGACCGCAGAGCCGCAGCCGACTGACGTTTGTCCCCCATGCGGGAAGACCCAGCCATAGAAGTCCGGAGAAATCCGGCCATCATAGACAACATCGCAGCGGTCGCGCTGGAAGGCGTCTGGGTCCGGAGCCTCCGGGCTTTCCACGATCTCATGATAGGCAAAAACGTAAGGCGGCTTCTTTTTCGCTGGGAACATCAACCGCCTGACAGCGGAATTTGCGCCATCGGCACCAATTACCATGCGCGCATTGAGGTGTTCCGTTGTTCCCGGGTTCTCTGGATCGGTCCCGTCCACTTTCAGGTCCAGGCTTCCATTCGACGCTGTGTCCATGCCAGCCAGCTTGCCCCGGATAAAACGGGCACCCGCCTGTTCAGCCCGGGTGCGCAAATATGGATCAAAGGTTTCCCGGTCGACCATGCCGACAAATCCAATATCGCCAATGCGCATTTCCACCGCATTCCCCGACGGGGCAATGACACGTGCCGCATTGGCCCGGGCAACCAGCAAGTCTTCAGAGATTTCGAAGTCTTTCAGGGCGCGGGACGGGATTGCCCCACCACAGGGTTTGATCTTGTTGTCCGGGTCGACCAGAACAACAGAATGACCGGATCGCGCCAAGCGCTCCGCAGCGATCGCACCACAAGGACCGCCTCCAATGACAGCAACATCAAAATTCGATTTCATTGCAGGCTCCCTGGTGTGAGGTTTTGCGCCTATTCGGCGGGCACTGCCGATGGTTCCCGGTGTACGGGCAAACGAGGTTTGGCAACTTGACCGCCGCCGATCCGCATCGCGATGGCCGCGGACATGAGGAACAAGACGGCTTCCATTGAAAAGACGATTGCAAAAGCGGTGCTGTCCTCGGCCGTTGCCCATCGCCCGAGGGTCAGTGCGATCGTTCCGGCCAGTCCTCCAAGGCCGAAAGAGATGGCCTGAGCCGCGCCCCAAACGCCCATCCGCATGCCTTCGTTGGCTTTTTTTCCGGCGCCAGCGAGGATCATCATGGTGCCAATGGCCGCAACGGCGAACGCGCCATTCATGAAACCAAGTACGAAAATGTTGGCCTCAAGCGGCCAGGCCGGTGCAAAGGATGCCGAGACCGCGAGGCAGGCGAGCGCCAAGCCTGAGCCGACACAGCCGGTAACGATGAACATCTTCATCAGGCCGGGCTTGCGCTTTGAAAACAGCCACCCGGCGATCCCGACAAGTGCCATGCCTGCAAAAATACCGCCGTGCTGAGTTCCGGACAGCTTTGTTGTCTCGCCCGGAGACATCCCGAACAACAAGCCGGCAAACGGTTCCAGGATCAGGTCTTGTGTGGAATAGGCCAGCATCGACAGGAAGATGAACACGGTCAAAAGGCGCGCTTCCGGATCGCTCCAGACTTCACGGACACTTTCGCGGAAACTGCCCGGTTTCTCGCGGCCAGTCTCGCCCACCATGGTCGGTTTGCGCTCAATTCCGGCAACTGCGACGGCCGACAGAACCAGAACGGCAACACCGGTGAGGGCGGTAACAGTAACAAGCCGTAGATGCGAATAGGGCTCAAGGTTGATGCCGGTGACAATTGAAGTCACCACGATGCCGGCAATCATCAGCATCCAGGTGATCGTGGCTGCCGATGCCCGGCGTTCCGGTGCCGTTTTGGTTGCAATCAACGTGAGTAGCGATGTGCCGCTTGCCCCAATCCCGACCCCGATGAGCGCGTAGGCGAGAACCGCGGCTGCCAAGCCAGCCGCAAAGTTGATCTCAAAAAGGAACGTTGTTGCCGCGGCTGCTGTCCCACTTACGGCGAGAAGCGCCAAGCCACCCAAGATCCACTGGGTTCGCGAGTTTCCGATATCCGACCGGTGCCCCCACAAGGGTCTGGAGATCTGCACGCCGTAGTGAAGCCCGACGAGCAAGCCAGGAATGACGGCTGCCAGGGCGAGCTCGACGATCATGACTCTATTCAGCGTAGAGTTGGTGAGAACCACGATGGCGCCCAGTGACGCCTGTACTAGTCCAAGACGCAAAATCGAGATCCAGCTCAGTCCTTTGACAGCTGTGGAGTTTTGCTGATTGGCGTCTCCCCGACCGAACATGGGGATCTCCCTTTTAAAAAAAGCCTAAGAGATGGTTGGCACCAGAGTGCGCAGGCCAAATGCCGTGATCATCATTCCTGTGACGTAGAGCCCGACACCTATGGCCGAGTACCAGACCGCAAATCGCACGGGATTGCGGGCAAAGCGAACCATGCACACCATCTGAAGCAGCAGAACAATAAGTATTGCCAAGGCATAGACCGGCAGTCCGAGAATCCAGAGTGTCAGGACAACGCCTGCCTGAGCCACGGTCATGACGGCGCAGGCGATGAGGGCTGCCGATCGTTCCCCATGCAGAACGGGAAGGGTCCGGATGCCCATTTCCTTGTCGCCTGCAATCGCCTTGAAATCGTTCAGCGTTAGAATACCATGGGCACCAAGGCCATAGAGCAAGGCCACGATCCAGATTGGTGTTTCCGGCACAAGGCCAGTCATGGCGGTCGCTGCTGTCAGCCAAGGCAGGGTTTCGTAACTAAAGCCGACAACGCCATTGCCCAGCCAGCCGTTTTGCTTGAAGCGGAAGGGCGGCGCGCTGTACGCCCAGGCAAAGGCAAGACCGAGAAGCGCTGCTGCAAAAATGAACGAGCCCATCAGCCCGGCGACAACAAGCGAGAGCGCCGACATGATGATAGAGATATAAAGACCCCAGTGTCCCGGCATCCGGCCGGACGGGATCACCCGGTCCGGTTCGTTGATCGCATCAACATGTCTATCGAACCAGTCGTTCACGGCCTGGCTGGTGCCGCACAAAAGCGGGCCGGCCAAGAGGACGCCGAGCACGATGAACCCTAACCGCCCATCCATCCCGTGACCTGTGGAGATCGCACCGCACGCATAGGCCCACATCGGCGGAAACCAGGTGATCGGCTTGAGCAAAGCGACGATCGCGCCGGGCATGGGCCAGTTGGCCTGTGGTGTTTGGCGGGTGAGTTCCATGCCAAACATGCTAGGCGTCGCCCTAAAAAGTGTCAATTAAAATTGACACATTGCGCGGCTATAAAGTGTAACTGTAAATGAGAGTTGACGGGTGCTGGAAAGCTCTAACTGCCGGGACGGTAGTTTTCGAGCCCGTGCCGGCGCAGTTTGATGTAGAGGCTTTGACGTGAGAGGCCCAGGATCTCGGCCGCGCTGGCGCGGTTGTTGTTGGTCTGGTCAAGGGCGGCTTCAATGCAGATCCGCTCAACAACGTCCAGTGACTCGCGGATCAGCTCTTTTAACGGCACTTTGCCAACGAGGCTCGCAAATCCTTCGGCCTGATCTGGTGTCGCGGGTGGCGGCAAGGTCATTTTACCGGCGCTGGCCGCTTGAGGAATAACCAGCAGCTGTGTGGTTTCGGTCTCTTTGTTGTAATGGGCGGAGAGGCTGACATCCTGACCCTCCCCGAGCGTATCGGTCAGAACAGAAGAGAACCCGCTGAGGGTCTTTTCGTCCCGGACGCGGGTGAAGAGAACACTTAATTCGACAGTGGATTTGCCGAGCCAGTTTGACACATTGCGTCCGACCACTTGATTGAGGGTCGGTGCATGAACACGGTCCAGAAACAGTGTATTCGCTGATAAAACCGTGCCTTCGCCATCAATCGTCAACGCGGCTTCGGGCAGAAGTTCCAGATCAACGCGAACGCCATTGAGATGATCGCTGGAGCGTTTTGCATCACCCCTGTCCGTTTCCTGGGAGTTCTCCAAGGTAATGACCAAGTTTGTGGTGCCGTGTTCCCGGTAGGCGCGCAGTTTTGCGTCGAACGTACTTCCTGCGCTGCTGTGAAGGTTGGCAAGCTGGACTGGTTCACCGCTATGGCGGGCTTCGCCAATCGCATCTGCAAGACGTTCCCGGTCCTCTTTCTTAAAGAGGTCCCGCATCGCCTTTCCGGTTAGATTGCCGGAAGCGCCGATCAAGAGAGATACAGCTGCCGTATTGGCTTCCAGAATTGTTCTTTTTTCACCGTCCAGCACGACATGGGCTGTTTCGGACATTTTGAAGACTGTCCGGTACCGCGCTTCGGCCTGCCGGAGTTCGCGGTAGTCGGCCTCCATTGCGATCTGCGCTTCCACCAATCGCTGCTGGTCCAGCATCTGCTGCCGCATTTCGTGTCCGACAACAATGGTGAAGGGAAAGTCGTCAGTCCTGCTGGCCGTGTAGGCGACCGGAAGGTCGGGAAGGCCGCTGGCGCTGTGGTTGACCTGATAGCCACGGGCGGGCCGTTTTTTTGCCGGGGCCAGGAGGGCGTCAATTTTCGGAACGGATTCCACGGTTACGCAGTCGCGCAAGGGCTTGCCGACGATGGCCGACAAACCATACGCATCCAGATCGGAGTTGCGGTAATGGCCGCGATTTACGACACCTTTGTCGTCGACCAATGCAACGATATCGGCACCCAATCCGATCAAGGCTGTTAAGGCGTCTGCGCCCAGCAAATCAAGCAAATCAGTCCCAACCCCGATATCTTGCAGCGCGCCATGTGTCGAGGGAGAGGTCATTGGGAATGCCGATCGATGCTGCTTTTTCTTCTTTTTGCATCGCGGCCTTCCTGCGCGGCAAAGTGATTGATTTTTTCCAAATTGTAGAAACTCTCAGCGATTTTTACCGCTGAAAGCGCGCTATCGCAAATACAATCGACGCCCATTTCTACAAGGGGCTCAATAAAGTCAAGTGCGGCGGCTCCGCCTGCAATTATGGGTGGTGTTTTGTGGCTGGAATACAATTTGATGTCGTTAATCAGTTGGATTGCGTTGCTTTTAAGATACGTGGTGCTCCATGCGACACAGGCAACATCGGCCCGGGTAATCACTTTGGCGAACTCAAATTCACTCAGTGATTCGTTCGGAACAACCTGTTGCTGCCATCCGAGTGCCTGAAAAAGGGCGCCAGTGAGGTAGGACATCAGGCTGTGTTGTTCATCAACGGGCAGAAAGATGACGGCGAACGGGGCCTTCGATCCAGAACGGTCCCGCGCAGCTTCAGTCGTGAGAGCTTGAGCAATGGCTTGCAGCCGGGCTGAAGCGATCGTGACATCGATGAAGCTGGCGGCATCGCAGCTCCAGTTCTTGCCCAGTTCGCGCGCAACCGCTTCTAAAAGCATGACTTTCATTGCGGTGGGCGGAAGTGCTGCCGGGTTGCCATTTGATCTGAACCTGGAGCGGACTTCCTCGTCCAGAAAGGCAAGATGATCCTGTATGCGGGCATCTGGTGCCAGGATACGTTCGTACATTTCTGCAATAACAGATTTGTAGCGGATGTCGGTTTCAAGACCTGCATCCAGCAGGCCAGATAATTGCTCTGCGGCCATTGCTGCTACTGGTCCTTGGATGAGGTTGCGGAGCGTTGCTTGTTCGCCGCTGTTAAGCCGGGATTTCTTTACCATATTTGCCTGATCAGAAACAAAAATATTGCCGTCGGCAGGCTCTGTCCGGCGGGCGTCCGCGGTTTCAACGGGCAATTCTGTTGTGCCGTTCATCCTCACTTCGCGGTCGGCCTCCCTGGCCTTACGGAAAGGGGTCATGCTCCGGCGTGCGCAATTGTTGCTTTTATTTGCACCTTGAGCCTGCTTAGCATGACTCTCACGTGACGTGATGTAAACAAAAATATACGTCAATCAAAGTTGACACTTTTGCAGTTGCGGCGTTACCCTCACTCATCTGCTGAACCCAATGTCGGGTTCGGGGGGAGGGTTGAATGTCCGTGAGTGGAAACAGGAATTCGATAAAACCCGGTTTTCTTTACACCGAGGAAGAAAGACGCCGCCGTGATGAAACCGTTTGGACACTGGTCCAAGGCGTTCTGGCACCCGTTCAGTTTGTCGTCTTTCTGATCAGCCTTGCACTTATCGTTGTTTTTTTGATCTCAGGCGAGATGCAGGGCGCTGCCGAGCTCTCCGTCGTGATCAAGACGCTTACGCTCTACGCGATCATGATCACTGGATCGATCTGGGAGAAAGAGGTGTTCGGGTGTTACTTGTTCGCCCGTCCGTTCTTCTGGGAAGACGTCTTTTCCATGTTGGTTCTGGCCTTGCACACGGCCTATCTCGCAGCTCTTTTCACCGAGGCTCTGACTGCCAATCAGCTGATGGCTTTGGCCTTGGCAGCCTATGCAACATATGTGGTCAATGCCGGACAATTCGTCTGGAAACTGCGGCTCGCCCGGCTGGATCAGACGGCCCGCAAGACCGGTCTTGAAAGTGGCGTCCGGTCCGCCGGCGTTAGCGATTTGCAGATCGCGGGAGGTTCTCAATGAACCAGACGTTTTCTGCAGGATGCGGGACAGGGCCGACAATCCGGGAGCGGGGACAGCATGAAGTCTTTTGTGGCCTGACCTCCATCATCTGGCTGCACCGGAAGGTCCAGGATGCCTTCTTTCTGATCGTTGGATCCCGCACTTGTGCGCATCTGATGCAATCGGCGGCTGGGGTCATGATCTTCTCAGAGCCGCGCTTTGCGACCGCGATCATGGAAGAGCGGGATCTTGCCGGCATGGCGGACATGCATGATGAGCTCGATGGCGTGGTCGACAAGCTGCTCGCGCGCCGGCCGGACATCAAAATGCTGGTCCTGGTCGGGTCTTGCCCGTCTGAAGTCATCAAGTTCGATTTGTCCAAGGCTGCTGAGCGGTTGAACCGGGTTCACGCACCTAAACACCGTGTGCTCTGTTATTCGGGCAGTGGCATCGAGACGACTTTCACCCAGGGTGAAGACAATTTCCTCACCGCGCTTGTGAACGAAGCGCCAGCCTCAAGTCCGCAAAACGAAACCAAACTGATTGTCGCCGGGTGTCTTCCCGATGTTGTTGAAGATCAGTTCGCGCGCCTGTTTGAAGACCTTGGCATTGAGGGTGTTCAGTTTCTGCCCGGCCGTTCAAGCGCGGCAATGCCGTCAATCGGTCCGGGAACCCGGTTCATTCTGGCTCAGCCCTATCTGGGGGCGACAGCCGCAGCTCTGGAATCCCGCGGCGCTGAACGCATTAATTCCATCTTCCCGCTCGGTGAAGAGGGGACAACGGCCTGGTTTAAGGCGATCGCCGGCACTTTTGGTGTACCGGAGGACCGGTTCGAAGCAGCAACAGCCGCGCCGCGCAAGCGCGCCAAAGCCGCGCTTCAATCCTATTTGCCCTGGCTTGAAGGACGCAGGATGTTCTTCTTCCCAGATTCTCAGCTCGAGCCTTCGCTGGCGCGTTTCCTTCACAGCGAAACGGGAGCGGAGATAATCGAGGTCGGAAGCCCCTATCTTCACCGGGAACATGCAGCAGGCGAACTTGCACTGCTCCCGCCGGGCACCGCGATCTCGGAAGGTCAGGATGTTGATCTTCAAATTGATCGCGCCCGTGAGGCGGATCCCGATCTGATTGTCTGCGGTATGGGTCTTGCCAATCCATTTGAAGCGGGAGGCCGTCTGACCAAGTGGTCGATCGAATTCGCCTTCACACCGATCCAGGGCTACGAGCAGGCAGGCGATCTTGCAGAACTCTTCGTGCGCCCGCTGCGGCGCCAGTCCGTTTTGAAATCCGGTCTCGGATTTGAGGAGGGCGCGCCATGCAGCTGAGCATGTGGACCTATGAAGGACCGCCTCATGTGGGCGCCATGCGGGTCGCCGCTTCGATGAAGGATGTGCATTACGTTCTGCACGCGCCTCAGGGCGATACCTATGCCGATCTCCTGTTCACGATGATTGAGCGGCGGGACAGCCGGCCACCTGTAACCTACACAACGTTTCAGGCGCGCGATCTCGGCGCGTCAACCGCCGACATTTTCAAGACGGCCTGTCACGATGCGGTCGACCGGTTCAAGCCGCGTGCCTTGCTGGTTGGGGCATCGTGTACCGCAGAACTCCTTCAGGACGATCCAGGCGGCCTTGCCAAGACACTTGATCTCGATATCCCGGTCGTGCCGCTTGAACTGCCGTCTTACCAGAAGAAAGAAACCTGGGGCGCGGCGGAAACGTTTTATCAGCTGGTGCGGGCGTGCGCGTCCAATCGGCAGCGGCCTGAGACCATTCCAGCCAACACCTGTAACATATTGGGCCCGACATCCCTGGGGTTCCGGAACCGGGACGATGTCCGCGAGATCAAAGCGTTGCTGGAAGAAAACGGTCTGAATGTCAGGGTGGTCGCCCCGCTCGGTGCAAGTCCGGAAGATCTGGCCAGACTGCCAGAGGCTGCCTTCAATATCGTGCTTTACCCGGAAATCGCCGATACCGCTGCCCGCTGGCTAAAAAAGGCGTACGAGATGCCGTACATGTCTACGGTGCCGATCGGCGTGTCCGAAACTCGCAGATTTGTCACCGAGGCACGGGCTTTAGCCGGTCTTGAACCGGTCCTGTCATCGTCAGAAAACAAGGACCGTCTCACTTGGTACTCCCGGTCTATCGATAGCACCTACCTGACCGGCAAACGGGTGTTCATCTTCGGCGATGCGACGCATGCAATTGCCGCAGCCCGAATTGCCGCGAACGAACTTGGCTTCGAAGTCTGCGGTCTTGGAACCTACATGCGCGAGTTTGCGCGCGATGTGCGGGCTGCAGCCAAGGAGTACGGCGTTGAGCCGCTGATCACCGATGATCATTTGGTCGTTGAAGATGCCATCATAGAAGCACGCCCGGAGTTGGTGCTCGGCACCCAGATGGAACGCCACATTGCCAAGCGGCTGCGTGTTCCCTGTGCTGTCATTTCATCGCCGGTCCATGTCCAGGATTTCCCGGCGCGGTATTCGCCGCAGATGGGCTTTGAGGGTGCCAATGTCATCTTCGACAGCTGGGTTCACCCGCTAATGATGGGGCTGGAAGAGCATTTGCTGTCCATGTTCCGCGACGACTTTGAATTTAATGACGGGGCGACGGCCTCGCATCTGCATGCCCACAGTCCTGAAGCTGCCTCAAACCAGCAAACAGGCCCAGCAGCGCCGGTATCAGAAGACCAGATCACCTTGCCAGCCAGCGCAACGCTCTGGACAGATGAAGCAGAAAAGGAACTCAAGAAAGTCCCGTTTTTTGTGCGCGGCAAGGCACGGCGCAACACCGAGAGCTTTGCCGCTGACAACGGCATTCACCCGATAACCGTGGAGACGTTATACGATGCGAAAGCGCACTTCGCCCGATAACGACCTCCCGATCCGGGTGGTCTTTGTTACGCTCGACAATCATGTCGCAGCCGCCGTCGATGATGCGCGCAGGGCTTTGCAAACAGAGATGCCGGGTCTGACCTTCACGGTGCATGCGGCAACCGACTGGGCGGACAATCCGGACAAGCTGGCCCGCTGCCGTGACGCCATCCGGGCAGGCGACATCATCGTTGTTTCGATGATCTTCGTCGAAGAACACGTCAAGGCGATCGCAGACGTTCTGGAAGAACGGCACCTTGAGTGTGACACCATGGTCTGCTGCATGTCTGCTGGCACGATCATGAAGTATACGGCCATGGGCCGCTTCCGCATGAGCGGTGAGCAAAAAGGGCCGCTGGCGCTTTTGAAGAAACTGCGCGGCAGCAGCTCCAACAGTGGCAAGGAGACCGGCAAAACGGCCGGCGAGCGCCAGATGGCGATGCTCCGCCGGTTGCCCAAGCTTTTGAAGTATATCCCGGGCACCGCCCAGGATGTGCGCAACTATTTCCTGACCCTGCAGTACCGGATCGCGGCGTCGGACGAGAACATCGCCAACATGGTCCGCCTGCTGGTCGGCAAATATGCCGCCGGCGAACGGAAATCGTTGCGCTCGGCGGTGGCGGCGAAACCACCGAGTGACTACCCGGATATGGGGCTCTACCACCCGCGCACCGAGCCGCGGATTACGACCCAAAAGAGCGATCTTGCAACTATCAAAGGGGCGAACGGCACGGTCGGGCTCCTGCTTCTGCGAACTTACATTCTGTCCGGTGACACCGGTCATTATGACGGGGCCATCTCGGCGCTGGAGGCGCGCGGTCTGAATGTTGTTCCGGTGTTCTGTTCCGGCCTCGATATGCGGTCTGCGATCGAAACCTACATGACGGATGCCAATGGCATGCCAACGGTCGACGCGCTGTGTTCGTTGACCGGCTTCTCGCTTGTCGGTGGTCCGGCGTACAGCGATGCAACTGCGGCCGCGGAAACCCTTCAAAAGCTTGACGTTCCTTATCTGTCAGCCTGCGTGACCGAATTCCAGAGCCGCGAGGGATGGCAGGCTTCAACGCAAGGGCTTACGCCGATTGAAACCACCTTGATGGTTGCCATCCCCGAGCTGGATGGTGCCGTCGGATCCATGGTGATCGGTGGCCGCAGCGGATCGGACGCCAATGGCAAGAGCTGCATTTGCGCCCGCCAGCTTGGAGCATGCCCGTCTGGCCGGTCTTGCATGCGGCCGGATGATGAACGTGTTGGTCTGCTTGCCGACCGGATCGCGGCAATGACCAAGCTGCGCCAGACCCCACGGTCAGACCGCAAGATCGCAGCCACCTTGTTCAATTACCCGCCCAACGGCGGCAACATCGGAACAGCAGCCTTCCTCTCCGTTTTTGAAAGCCTTCTGGAAACGATGAAGCGCTTGAAAGCGGAAGGCTATGATGTCGATGTGCCTGCCGATGTTGAGACGCTTCAGAACATGATCCTCAAGGGCAACTCGGACCGATTTGGCACCGAGGCCAACGTCCATGCGACAGTGTCTGCAGATGATCATGTCCGCCAGGAAAAGTTCCTGAGCGAGATCGAAACCCAATGGGGACCGGCTCCGGGACGCATTTTGAGCAACGGCCGCGGGATTCATATTCTCGGCCGCCAGTTCGGCAATCTACTCATCGCCATTCAGCCGTCCTTCGGCTACGAGGGCGACCCGATGCGGCTCCTGTTTGAAGGCGGGTTTGCTCCGAACCATGCCTTTGCCGCGTATTACACGTATCTCCGCGAAACATTCGCCGCTGATGCCGTTCTGCACTTTGGAACGCATGGCGCGCTGGAATTCATGCCGGGCAAACATACCGGACTGTCCGGCTCCTGCTGGCCGGATCGGTTGCTGGGCGCCTTGCCGAACTTCTATTTCTACGCGGCCAACAATCCGTCCGAAGGCTCGATTGCCAAACGCCGGTCTGCGGCAACGCTTGTGTCCTACCTCACCCCATCAATCACGGAAGCCGGTCTCTACAAGGGCCTGAACAGCCTAAAAACCAGCCTTGACCAGTATCGCTCCATGGCGCCTGAGGCCAGAGGCGAGCGCGAACGTCTTTTGGACGTGATCCGCGTTCAAGCCGACGAACTCGATCTCACGGGCAAAACGGCGGAGCTATCCGAAGACCAATTTATTCAGCATCTCGTCGCGGCCATCACCGAAACCGAATACGCGCTGATCCCCCACGGCCTGCACATTGCGGGACGCGGTATGGATACGACCGAGCGCTCAGAAATGCTCGCGAAGATGGCTCTGAGTGTCGAGACAGACTCAGGCTTTATCGCCGACCCGGAGCTGTGTCAGGTCATTGCCAATCGAGATCGCGATGCCCTGGCTGCGGCATCGGACACCCTCGACGAAGAGGCAAAGTCTGTTGTCCAAAAACTCGTCCAGATCGATCAGGACTTATCAGAAAATCGGGAACTTGACGGCCTGGTACAGGCACTTGATGCGCGCTTCCTACCGCCAGCCCCATCTGGCGATTTGTTACGCACGCCGGATCTCCTGCCAACTGGCCGGAACATTCACGGCTTTGATCCGTTTGGTATCCCAAGCAAGTTCGCGCTTGAAGATGGTGCCCGCCAGGCAGCCCTCATTCTGGAACGGTATTTGGAGACCGATGGCAAACTGCCAGAGACCGTTGCGATCGTTTTGTGGGGCACAGACAATCTGAAAACCGGTGGTGCACCGCTGGCGCAGGCCATGGCGCTCATGGGCGCGCGGCCGCGGCTGGACTTCTACAACCGGGTCTGCGGGGCAGAGTTGATCCCGCTTGAAGAACTGAACCGGCCACGTATCGATGCCGTGATGACCCTGTCCGGCATTTTCCGCGATCTCTTGCCGATCCAGGCGAGCATGCTGGCTGAAGCAAGTTATCTTGCGGCCACTGCCGAAGAGCCGGTCGAGCAGAATTTCATACGCAAACATGCACTTGCCTATTGCGAGGCCAATGGCTGCGATCTGGAAGAGGCGGCCTATCGCGTCTTTTCCAATGCCGATGGCACCTACGGGTCGAACGTCAACATGTTGATTGCCTCATCGGCCTGGACCGATGACGAGGAAATCGCGG
Source organism: Roseibium sp. (assembly GCF_965276855.1). GTDB lineage: Bacteria > Pseudomonadota > Alphaproteobacteria > Rhizobiales > Stappiaceae > Roseibium. Next base: position 1,434,434 of record NZ_OZ255700.1, on the reverse strand, counting down.
AGACCTACACGAACCGGAAAAGCTTTGCGATAAGCCGCAAGGGCAAGACCAGCCGTCAGACCGAACTTCTCGATTCTGTTTTGGCAGATGTCGACATGGCCTATCAAAACCTGGAATCGGTCGAAATCGGCGTCACCACGATTGAGCATTATTTCGACACGCTTGGCGGGCTTTCAAAAGCCGTCTCAAAGGCCAAGGGCGGCGCGGAACTCCCCGTTTACATTTCCGATCAGACCCAAGGTGAAGGCAAGGTTCGCTCCATCGACGAGCAGGTTGCTTTGGAAACCCGGACCCGGACCCTCAATCCGAAATGGTACGAGGGCATGCTCCAGCACGGCTATGAGGGTGTGCGGCACATCGAAGCCAATGTCACAAACACCTTTGGCTGGTCGGCAACAACCGGCGGCGTTGACCCCTGGGTCTATCAGAAAATCACTGAAACCTACGTGCTTGACGAGGCGATGCGCCGTCGGCTCGCCGATCTCAATCCGGCCTCCGCGGCGCGGGTCGCAGCAAGGCTCATTGAAGCGCACGAACGCGACTACTGGCAACCGGACGAAGAAACGCTCGAGGCTCTGCGCCGGGCGGGTGAAGAACTGGAAGACCGGCTGGAAGGCCTGGCAACGGAGGCAGCCGAATGAACATCTACACCCATCCGAAAACAGCCGCACAAGAGGCGAAAACCGCTCAGAAACTCCGGGAGCGCGCGGATGGAGACGGCAGTGTCCAGGTTCATCTTGATCCGACTATGGAAATCGACGGCGCCAAGGTTTTTGCGATTTACGGCAAGGGCGGCATTGGCAAGTCGACCACCTCGTCCAATCTGTCCGTGGCTTTCTCCAAGATCGGCAAGCGGGTTTTGCAGATCGGCTGCGATCCGAAACACGACAGCACCTTTACGCTGACAAAAAGCCTGATCCCGACCGTGATCGACATCCTGGAACAGGTCGATTTCCACACCGAAGAATTGCGTCCGGAAGACTATATGGTCGAGGGGTTCAACGGCGTGCAGTGCATCGAGGCCGGTGGGCCGCCAGCTGGAACCGGCTGCGGCGGGTATGTGGTCGGTCAAACCGTCAAGCTCTTGAAGGAACATCACCTACTGGATGACACAGATGTGGTGATCTTTGATGTCCTTGGAGACGTCGTTTGCGGTGGTTTTGCCTCTCCACTTCAACATGCCGAAAGGGCGGTTGTTGTCGCGGCCAACGACTTCGATTCCATCTTCGCGATGAACCGGATCGTCGCCGCAATCAAGGCGAAGGCGAAAAACTACGAAGTGCGCCTCGGCGGTGTCATCGCCAACCGGTCCCGCGAAACAGACCAGATCGACCGTTACAATGACAGTGTTGGACTGAAGCGCCTCGCCCACGTGCCGGACTCCGATCACGTTCGCTTGAGCCGCCTCAAAAAAAGCACGCTCTTTGAAATGGGCGACAGTCCTGAAATCGCAGCCATACAGAACGAGTACCTCCAGCTCGCTGAGCAACTTTGGGCGGGGACAGAGGCACTTCAGGCTGAACCCATGAAAGACCGGGAAATCTTTGAATTTCTCGGCTTTGAATAAGAAGGTTTGAACCGGATATGACACGGGCCAGCTACACACAGCGGATTGGCGAGATCGAACATTACTTCGATCGCACGGCGCTTGATGCCTGGAAAAAGCTGACCGGCGATCAGCCGGTAAGCGGCATCCGGGCAACCGTGCGTCAGGGCCGTGAAGACATGCGGTCAACCCTGGCAAGCTGGCTTCCACAGGATCTCACCGGTTGGCGCATTCTCGACGCCGGCTGCGGTTCTGGCGTGTTGTCCATGGAACTGGTCGCCCGTGGGGCGAACGTGGTTGGCATCGATCTGTCGGCACAAATGATTTCCTTTGCCCGCCAGCGAGCAGCCGAACAAATGAGGCACCTCAACGGTCACCCGCACGGAACTGTAACCTTCAAGAGCGGGGATATGCTGGATCCGCATTTGGGACAGTTCGATGCGGTCTTTGCGATGGACGTCCTCATTCATTACGCCCCCGAGGACGCCAAGAAGGTTCTGGAGCAGTTCGCTGAGCGCACCAGCAAAAGCCTTTTGTTTACGCTTGCTCCGAGCTCGCACCTGCTGAAAGCCATGTTGATGATCGGCAAGGCATTCCCGCGGGCGGATCGGGCCCCGGCTATCTATCCGGCCAACCCGGAACGTTTGGTGGATCAACTCGTGCATCAACCGCATATGGCCGGTTGGACAAGCGGTCGAACGCACCGGATTTCAGTCGGCTTTTACACCTCCCAGGCCATGGAGGTGATCCGGCCATGATGTTCAAGTCCGCATCAGACAGGATGATCGGGTTCTGGCAGACCGCCGGGGTCCACTTCATGCCGTTTGCGGACGCGGCAACAAAGGACGTGCCGCTGTCACGTCTTCTTCGCCTCGCGCTGTTCCAGGTGTCTGCGGGCTGTGTGCTTGTTCTATTAACCGGAACGCTCAACCGGGTTCTGATCGTCGAGCTCGGAGTATCCGTTGCATTGGTGTCTGCTGTGGTGGCAATCCCGGTTCTGGCAGCGCCGTTGAGGCTTTTCTTCGGGTATCGTTCAGATACCTACAAGTCGGTGCTCGGCTGGCGGCGTGTTCCCTACCTCTGGTTTGGAACGATCTTGCAGTTCGGCGGGCTGGCCTTCATGCCCTTCGCGCTTTTGCTCCTTGAATCCCAAAGCGTTGGACCGGCCTGGGCAGGGACCGTGCTGGCTGGTCTTGCCTTTCTCTTTGCCGGCTTTGGTCTGCACATGTCGCAAACGGCAGGCCTTGCGCTCGCAACCGATCTGGTTCCGCAAGACAAGCGGCCCCGTGTTGTTGCGCTGCTCTATGTAATGTTGCTGGCGGGCATGATTGCCGCCTCGATCTTTTACAGCCTTTTCCTCGCCGACTTTTCGCCGAAACGGCTCATCCAGGTGATCCAGAGCACTGCGCTTCTGACCCTGGCGCTCAACGTGATTTCCGCCTGGAAGCAGGAAGCCCGCAACCCGGCCCGAACGTCCCGCGATAGGAAAGTTGCCGGGTTCTTTGAGGCCTTGGCCGACTATCGGCGCGAGCCGGGCACCGTTCGCCTGTTGATTGCTGTCGCGATCGGGTCTGCTGCGTTTTCCATGCAGGACATCCTGCTGGAGCCTTATGGTGGCGAAATCCTTGGCATGACGGTCGGGCAAACCACGCTGCTGACGGCGCTTTGGGCTGCAGGCACGATGGCAGGTTTTGCCTGGGCAGCACACAGCCTCAATCGCGGTGCCCATATGTATCGGGTTGCCGCCCGCGGCCTTCTGATTGGCATTGCCGCCTTTTCCGCTGTTGTTTTTGCATCGCCGCTCGAGACCGACATGCTGTTCTACGCCGGCGCGGCCGGTGTTGGGCTCGGCGGTGGTCTCTTTGCCGTCTGCACAATGCTGGCAGCCATGGGCATTTCGAAACGCGCTGACAGCGGCATTCTGGTCGGCGCCTGGGGAGCGGTTCAGGCAACCGCCATCGGCGTGAGCCTGTTGCTCGGCGGCCTGATCAAGAATGGTGTCAACATTCTTGCACTGGACGGGCTGCTCGGATCTGCAATGAACAACGAGGCCGCCGGGTATCTGGCTGTCTATCATATTGAAATCGCGCTTCTTTTCATCTGTCTCGCCGTTCTTGGTCCCCTGGCTGGGCACCAATACCGTCAAGAACGCGGAGACAACGTGCGCTTTGGCCTCGCCGAATTGCCCGGGTGACCCCGGATCGGCGTTAGTTAAGGAGGAATGACCATGACCGGTTCTATCGTCGGCAGCAGCATGGATGTCGCCCAGGTGGTGCTCTATGTCTTTTGGGTCTTTTTCGCCGGGTTGATCTGGTACATCCGGCAGGAAGACCGGCGCGAAGGCTATCCGCTTGAAGATGATGTCACAGGCAGGTTCAACAAGGACCCTTGGCTGTTTGTGCCAGACAAGAAGACATTCGTCCTGCCGCACGGACATGGGACCGTTCAGGTTCCCGATCTAAAGCGCGACGACCGCCCCTTGAACGCCAAACGGGTTTCTCCTGCACCTGGATATCCGATGGAGCCGGAAGGCAACCCGCTGCTCGCGGGCGTTGGGCCGGGTTCATGGGCCGAGCGCGCTGATACGCCGGATCTGACCGCTCATGGCGACGCCCGGATTGTCCCGATGCGTGAGGCGGCAGGATTTGCGATCGCCGACGGTGAACTCGATCCAATTGGCCTTTCGGTTGTGGGCTGTGACAGCAGTTCTGCAGGAACCGTCAAGGACGTCTGGGTTGATCGGGCAGAATTTCTGATCCGCTACTACGAAGTTGAGATTGAGGGCGCTGAGAAACCGGTGCTTCTGCCGAACAATTTTGTCGTCATCAAGCGGGGACGCGGAAACAAGCCTTACCTCTATGTCCACGCGATCACATCCGAGCAATTTGCTGATGTCCCGGCACATGCGAAACCGGGCACGGTCACCTTGCTGGAAGAGGACAAGATTGCGGCCTACTTCGGCGCCGGTCTCCTCTATGCCTCGAAAGATCGTCGGGAGGCCTTGCTGTGAAACAGTTTGTCGCTCGGGAACATGAGATGGAACCGGTTCCCGGATTGCCTGAATATTTACCGGACGGCGAAAAAATGCTGTGGCAGGGGCGGCCTTCGACACGCCTTCTTGCCCGCCATCTCCTCAAGAACCGCTGGATTACCGGCTACTTTCTGATCCTGGCAGCATGGGCGGTGATTGGCGGTCTCTATGATGGCCGCCCATTGGCTGGCATCGTCTTCTCGGTCGCCGTATTGACCGCCTTGGCCGCGATCCTGATCGGCATGCTGGAGTTGTTTGCCTGGGCTGTCCACAAGACGACGCTTTACACCATCACAACGCAGCGCGTTGTCATCCGTTTTGGTGTCGCGTTTTCCATGACGCTCAATCTGCCTTTCAAACAGCTGGCCGCAATCTCAATGGCCGAACTCCCGGGTGGTGCGGGACATGTTGCGATCCAGGTCCTGCCGGGACACCAGATTTCCTGGTTGGTGCAATGGCCGCATGTTCGTGGATGGCGGTTTGCGAATGTCGAGCCGAGCCTGATCTGCTTGAGCGATGCGAAGAAAGTGGCTGACATCCTTGCCCTCGCAATCAGTCAGAATGCAGCTGTAACTTCTGGTCACTCGCGTCTGGCTCACAATGACACCTCACCGCAGGGTGCAGTTCCTGCATCTGTAGAAGCTGCGGAGTAGGAGCCAGCGATGCCTTCGGTTTCCCATCTCGGATATTTCTCGGACCGCAAGGGCCGGCGCGGCAAACAGTTTCCGCGCAGGATCCTGATCGGGACCGCCTTGCTTCTGAGTTTTGCTGTCGCTGCGGTCGTTTTCGGCCAGACGACCGGCATTGGCGTCATCAAGCACCAAACCGGCGCACCGGTTGCGATCCGGGATATCCTGATTACGCGGGACGCTGCCGATATCGTCACGGTTACAGACGCGCGAAGCGGCGTTGTGATCTCAGCCTTTGAAAAGGACGCCGGGGGGTTCGTACGCGGCTCGCTGCGGGCTTTCGAACGCATGCGGATGGTGGCGAAAGTTCCGGCCGCAGCACCTTACAGGCTCATTCAATGGGAGACCGGCGCGGTCAGTCTGTCTGACACCGCACTCGGCGAACGCATCTATTTGGAAGCCTTTGGAAAAGATAATGCAGCGGCCTTTGCAGCCCTGCTTGAAACCCGGGAAGGAGCGCGCCAATGAACGCGATTTTCAATCTCATGAGCCGGAAGGAAACCGTCAGCTGCACGGTGGAGATCAACAACACCTTTGATCAACTCGGTGCCCATCTGCGCTTTGACAATGGCGTGGTGGTGCATCCGGGCGATGAAGTCTTTGTCCATGGTGCTCCCGTGTCGATCCCTTACGGGGAAAGTCAGAGGTTTCGGCGCGAGGCGACCATCCGCCGGGCCGGGCCGCTGGAACGCGCCTGGACCCGCGCGACCGGTGATTTTGAAATGATGGAACTGTGTGAATTCAGCTTCACGGAAAGGGCGTTGTCATGAACAAGACCGTATCGCCAGCCGATTTGGCCTCCAATGAACCGACCCTTGAAAAGCGCCGGGCCGCCGTCAACGATACGACCAAGAGTGCCTTGGTCTCCACGATGTTGACACCGCGGTTCTACACCACCGACTTCGACGAAATGGACAAGATCAATGTCGAGCCCGTCCGGGAAGAGTGGGACGTCTTGATTTCGCAAATGCGCTCCGACCCCAACCGGGGCCACTTCAAGCGCAGCGAAGCGTGGGAGGATATTGATCTTGATGCTCTGCCGGATGATTTGCGTGAAGAGCTGATCGATTTCCTCGTTTCGTCCCTGACCTCAGAGTTCTCCGGCTGCGTGCTTTACAAGGAAATGAAACGGCGCGGCAAGAACCAGGAAATCTGCGAGCTCTTCGGCTTCATGAGCCGGGATGAATCCCGCCATGCCGGGTTCATCAATGATGCGCTTAAGGACTTCGGCATCGGTGTGAACATGGGGTTCCTCGCCAAGGCGAAGAAATACACCTACTTCAAGCCCAAATTCATCTACTACGCGACCTACCTGTCAGAGAAGATCGGCTACGCCCGGTACATCACAATCTATCGCCATCTGGAGAAGCATCCAGAACACCGGTTCCATCCGATCTTCAAGTGGTTCAAGGAATGGTGCAACGACGAGTTTTCACATGGCGAAGCGTTCTCCCTGATCATCCGGTCGGACAAGCGCTTGCTTGAAGGGCGCAACAAGCTCTGGATCAAGTTCTTCTTGCTGGCCGTCTTTGCCACGATGTATGTGCGCGATCACATGCGTCCTGCGTTTCACAAGGCACTTGGGATCAACATAGAAGACTACGACATGCGGGTGTTCCGCTTAACGTCTGAAATCTCCCGCCAGTGTTTCCCGCTCGAACTTGATCTCGATAATCCCAAGCTTCTGGAAGGTTTCCGGCGCATGGAGCGGATTAGCCGCAAGATGCAGGCTGCAACCGAAAAAGGCGGCCTCTTTGGCCAGCTGGGAAGAGCGTGGTGGGGGGCAGCCGCAGGGCTGAACTTCGTGCGGATGTACATGATCCCGACAAAGAAAAATACTTTGCCGGAGACCTCGCGCCTGCAGCCGGTCTGGTAGGCCAACGCTCATGTGGCTCGCAAACCCGGTCATAACCGTTCTGATTGCCACTGGCGTTTGGTGGCTATCGACCGGGCTTGTCTTGTTGATGGTCCATTGGTCAATCCGGAAGAAACTCGGTCCCTGGCAGCTTTTGCCGCTGGTGACACTGGTCGGTGTTGCCGGTTTTCTGTTGCTCCTAAAGGGCAGCGAGATGCAGACCCCGCTTGGATCCTACGCCGGGTTCTTTGGCGCACTGCTGGTCTGGGCCTGGCATGAAACGACGTTTTTGACCGGGATGGTGACCGGCCGAAGCAAACAGGAGTGCCCGCCCGATGCGAAAGGCGCTGCCCGGTTTGTCGCTGCCTGGAAAGCCGTGTGTGATCACGAGATCGCGCTGCTTGTTACGGCCGTGTTTCTCTGGTTTGTCCTGGCAGGCGCCCCCAACACCTTCGGCCTTGCCACTTTTGGGCTCTTATGGGGGATGCGGATCTCGGCGAAGCTGCTGATTTTCCTGGGCGCGCGCCATGCAATCAGCGGCCTGATGCCCCCGGGGATCGTGCACCTGAAGACCTACTTTAATACTGGACGGACGACCCCCTTTTTCCCGCTTCTGCTGGCGATCGCGGTCGGGTTGTTTGCGGTCCTGGTGGCTGGAGCGATGAATGCGCACAGCGCGTACTCCGTCGTAGGTCACATTTTGCTCGCCGCTTTTATGGCGCTCGCAATCATCGAACACCTAATTCTCGTTCTGCCGGTCTCGGACATGGCACTTTGGCGCTGGGCGGTTCCCAAAGGGGCGCGCGACCCCCGCTCAAACCCACCAGGACATGAGTTTGCACCTGTCGGCGTCGGCACGAAACGCGGCTTGGAAACGCGATAATTGGAATACCTTTAGGAGAGGACGAAGCGATGGACATCTTGAAAACTATGGAGACCGCTCTCTCCGACTTGCACGAGGCTGGCAATTATCGGGTCTTTGCCGAGCTGGAGCGCCATTGCAACGCCTTCCCCAAGGCAACGTTTTATGACGATGCCGGTGAGACAAGTGAAGTGACGGTCTGGTGCTCCAACGACTATCTGGGCATGGGGCAGAACCCTGTTGTCACTGATCGGATGACTGAGATCATTCAAAAGTGCGGGGCAGGCGCGGGGGGTACCCGCAATATTTCCGGCACCAACCATTATCATGTGATGCTGGAGCGTGAGCTCGCTGATCTGCATGACAAGGAAGCGGCACTAATTTTCACATCTGGATATGTGTCCAACTGGGCGGCGCTCGGCACGCTCTTGGCGAAGATCCCTGGAATAATCGTCTACTCCGATGCCCTCAATCACGCGTCCATGATCGAGGGGATTCGCCATTCCAGATGCACAAAGCGGCTCTTCCGGCACAATGATCCGGAGCACCTGGCCGAATTGATGGCGGCCGATGACCCGAACGCGCCGAAGCTGGTTGCTTTTGAGAGCGTCTACTCCATGGATGGCGATATTGCGCCGATCGAGGCGATCTGTGATGTCGCTGACCGGTTTGGAGCAATCACATACCTCGATGAAGTTCATGCCGTTGGAATGTATGGACCGCGTGGCGGCGGTGTGGCCGAACGGGAAGGTCTTATGGACCGGCTGACGGTAATTGAAGGAACCCTTGGCAAGGCGTTTGGCGTCATGGGGGGCTACATCACCGGTCCGGAAGTGCTTGTGGACTTCGTCCGTTCATTTGCATCGGGCTTCATCTTCACGACAGCCTTGCCGCCGGCGCTGGCCGCTGGCGCAACAGCTTCGATCCAGTACTTGAAAGAGAGTTCGGTCGAGCGGGATGCACACAAGGCCAATGTTGCGAAAGTGCGGGCAGCACTCAATGCCAGAGGCATTCCGCATATGGAGAACCCAAGCCACATCGTGCCCGTCATGGTTGGAAATGCGTCGAAGTGCAAATGGATTTCTGATGTTCTCCTGACCGATTTCGGCATATATGTGCAACCGATCAATTATCCGACCGTGCCGGTTGGAACGGAGCGGTTGCGGATCACACCGACGCCTCTCCATACCGAGGCTGATATCCGGCATCTGTCAGAGGCGCTGTGCTCCTTGTGGTCACAGTGTGCTTTGGCAAGAGCGGTGGCCTGATCAAGGCGAAAGCAAGAAGACCCTGTCTGGATCTAAGAAGGGGCAGAGAGCCCGTACACCAATGAACAAGCCCTTGATAATTCCTGCTGTCGCACCGGACGGATCATTTTATCCGGTCGAGAAACTGCAAGCCCATATTGATGGCGTGTTGCATCTGGCTGTGTCTGTCTTTGTTTTCGACGGCGATCATCTGCTCATCCAGAAGCGCGCTGCCGGGAAGTATCATTGTGGCGGCCAATGGGCGAACACATGTTGCAGTCATCCCCATTGGGATGAGAGCGTTGAAACCTGCGCAGAGCGCCGGCTGATGGACGAGCTCGGCTTCACGCTGCCACTGACGCGGCATCAAACGGTTGAATACGAAGCCAGCGTCGGTGAGGGCCTGAAAGAGCACGAGCGCGTCACGCTCTTTAGTGCACAAGTGGATCGCAATAAGCTCATCGTGGCGCCCAATCCGGACGAGGTGGAAGACGTGCGGTGGGTTACCGCGGCGGACCTTCATCGTGAAGTCCTGGAAAATCCGAATACCTTCACACCCTGGTTCCGAATTTATCTAGGTCGCTTTCCGGGGCTGAAGTTCCAAGCAGCAGCTTGAACTTCCCGCAAATCAAACTCCTACAGAGCCAACACGGAATTCAATGGCTGCGTGAATCGCGCTAGTTTGGCGCGGGACTCCGGCCTTCCCGGCCGCGGACTTTGGCCTCTGACCGGTTTCTACATTTACAAGTGAACCAAACGGCGTGAGGGCCTCTGTGACAGTGTTGCGGGTTTCGAAGTCCGCTGTCTAGTGTATGTCGCGTTTTATCGAACACGATGGTCCCCGGATTTTGCGTTGAAAATTTCGATATCGGGCAGCGAAAACCGGGTCCTGCTCAACGCGACTTGCTCCAATCACCGAACTCCAAAATGGTCACTCAGAGCTGCATTTCCGAGCAAAAAAGCAAAAAAATTGGGAGCCCGAGAGCTCCCAAAGTGTCCTCGGCGGATGCCGCGCTCATTGCTGAGTGGCAGCAACCGTCGTTTTCGCCGGGAGGGCGGAGGAGTTGGTCGGTCCGTCCGGCGCCATGGTCTGGGTCTCGCCGGGGACGTATTTCGAATAGTCAGGTACCGCAGTCGGTCCTTTCTTATCCAGAGCGTCTACGTAGTTTTGAAGCATGGAAACGCCGTAGAGCGGTTTTTGAACGCCTTGGTGGCAGGTCGAACAACCGATCTTGAAGACATCGCCTTCCGGTCCCTTACGGTTGTCCGGGAAGACTGGGGTCAATCCGACCATGTAGTCGTTGTTGAGGGCCCGTGTCATTTGAATGCCGTGCCAGGCGGTAACCCGTTGCGGCGGGCTCTGATCCCAGTCGTTAAAGGCCCGGGAGTTGTGACAAGTCACGCAGTTGACGCCAAGACCCTCTGACATGTGCATCATCAAGGCCCAGGTGCTTTCCGTTTCCTTCGTTCCCGCAGGGTTTGGATTTGCAGGGTCAGGCAAAGCGGTCAGGGAGTGTACGCGGATTTCCTTGTCGCCCAGCAGATACTCTGCCAACGCATTTTGCGGCATGGATGTGTTGCCGACAAACTGACCGACAACGTTCTGTCCGCCCCGGCCGGACGCACTGGCCGGTTTGGGCTCCTGATCGTCATACCAGTAGTAGGCGGGAACAGCCTGGCCGCGGTGGCAGGTGTAACAGGTGACCCCCACATCACCGACATGCGGTTCCCAGTCCACGTTGATGGTCTGGTTCATCTGGATCATGCGCCGGGAAACGACCTTGGTGTAGACCTCGTCAGAGGCAAGGTTCTCCAAATTGTGGCAATAGCCGCAGCCTTCTTCCGGTGCGATCCATTCCGTGATGGCCGCCATGAACAGGTTGAACTGGTCATCGGACAAATCACCCAAGACCTGAATGTTTTCATAGATCTCACCAGCGCGGTCACCTTCCGGGTCCGCTTCCCAGAGCGGTTCTGGAACCGCATTCAGGGCTTTCAGGGCCTCCACCTTGTCAGCGTCCTTGATGATATTCATGCCTGTGCCGCGATATCCCATCTGGGTTGTCTCGACAGGTGGAGCATCCCAATCGGCTCCAACGAAGCTCGCAATACCGAGAAGTGTTCCGGCGGCGGCTGCAAAAGGTATCCAAAGTTGCATTTTCCTTCTCCTTATTGCGCCGCCGGATCAACAACACCCGGCCAGACGTCCGGTGTCGGAGACACGATCCCGTGCTCGATGCCCCACAGGTACCAATTGTCGACGACAGTGCCTGTGAGAAGGATGCCGATCCCTCCGGTCAGAGGGGTCAAAATGGCGAACCACCACGCCCAGCGGTGAACCGATTCCATGGTGGCGTTGAAGCCCATGGTCCAGCGCCAGAAGAGCGCTGCACGTTCGGACGCGGTCCCGCGGTCGGTGATCTGCTCAAGCTCCCGCTCGCCGCCATACTTGCCGACAGCAAGGATTGTTGCGCCATGCATTGCAAACAGCAGAACCGAGCCATAGAGGAAGACGATCGAGAGACAGTGGAACGGGTTGTAGTAAAGGTTGCCGTAGCGGATGGAGAAGGCTGCGGTCCAGTCAAGGTGCGGGAAGATCCCGAAAGGGACGGCTTCAGAAAAATCGCCCATCAGGATCGGACGGATGAAGCCAAGCACCAGGAACAACCAGATTGCTGAGGCAAATGCCCAGGCAATATGGGTGCCGAGCTCCAACTGGCGTGCCCGCCGGTAGACGCGCACCCACCACAACAAGATGGAAGCTGTCAGAAAGAAGCCGGCAATTTGCCACCAGCCACCTTCATTGAGAGGTGCCATTGTCAGGCCGTATTCCGCTGGCGGCGGTTCCAGGCCAAGCCAGAACAGCTGCCGGACGAACTGGATCGGATCCCAACCCACAGAGGCCAGCATGTTCAAACCGATGATCTCGAATGCGATCAGTCCAAACACAAGGGACAAAGACCCGAGAAAGCCCAGGTAAATTGGCCCGATTTGCGCGTTCCCCAACCAACCGGCAAGACGCGACATGATTGGCGTGCCGACACGGTCACTGTCGCCTTTGGGAAGCGGCATGCCCTCTTCGGCCGGGCCGCTGACCTGAATGATGGTGAGGATGTTTTGATATTGGGTCATTGTCGTGTCCTCAGCTCCAGATCGGCAGGTTCAGCCACCAGTTCCACCATTGCGGCCAGCCCTGGTTCCAGAACGGCCCACTGATGACGATGCAGACAGCGCTCCAAAAACCGGCGTTCAGCGCAAGGATCAATCCCAGGCGGTGAATGCCGAGGGTCCCGATGGAGTAGCCGATGATGTCGCGGAAAAAGGTGTCTTCATATTCCGGCGTTTTCACTTCCGCCTGCTTGCCGCCACCTTCCATCGACACGCCCGGATTGGCTGCCGACAAAATCAGGCCACCGTGCAAGGACAGAGCGAGTGTCGTCGTAAAGAAGAACGTCACGGCGATCATGTGTGCGGGGTTGTAATGGAAGTGGAGATATTGGTAGCCGACGTTCGAGACCCAGTCGAGGTGACTGAAAATCCCGTATGGAAACCCATGTCCCCAAGCGCCCAGCAGTAGCGGGCGGAAGACGACCAGAGTGGCGTAGGCAAAGATCGCGAAGGAGAAAGCGAAGGGCACATGATAGCCCATGCCAAGCTTGCGGCAAATCTCGACTTCGCGCAAAGCCCAGGATCCGAAAGACCCGAGGGCGCAAATGGTTATGATCTGCCAGAGGCCGCCTTCTTTTAGCGGCGCCAAGGCAAGCCCGTAGGAGATATCAGGCGGAGCGATCGAGATCTGCCAGATGTTCCAGGTTGGGCCGATTGCAGCGCCGTAAACGACAAGTGCCGTTCCAACGAACATGAAAAACGCGCCGGTAATTCCAAAGAAACCGACATAAAATGGGCCCACCCAGAAATCGAACAAGTCACCGCCGATCAGTGTGCCCCCGCGTACGCGGTACTTCCTTTCGAAGCTGAGCAAAGCCATAGAGTCCTCCTTAGCCGCGTATTGCCAATGCGCGTGCTGCGGCTAACCATTGAAAGCAAGGCTTGGTGGCGGAGAGTGCTGACTGTCGTCCAGGCGTCGGCCAATATGCAGCCTCCGCCACCGATGATGTTGAACCGTAAGCGTCCGTCAGACCAAAGCTGACGGGCCGTCCGGTAGGAACATTTCGATATGCGCGTTGCCACCGCCCGACGTGTCTAACTGTGCAAGCCAGTTGAACTTTTCGGTGCTTAGCAGGATGAAGTGAATCAAGATTGCCAAGCTGAAAAGGAAGACCGTCAGGAGGACGAGCACCCGGCGCGGATCGAATATAAGCCACATTTTCCACATGTCTTTAGATCCTTGTCTGGTGTGAGCTCGTCAGAGCCACGGGTTGTAGAGCCACATCGAAATGTGTGCGAGGAAGGGTGCAAGCGACATTGCGATCGCAAACTTCACAAAGAGCCGGTGAAACTCTTGTGCTTCCTCACGAGAAAGACCGGTAAGGGTCTCCTTGTCCGAAGCCATTTGCATGACCTCCACTTCTTGCCTTTCGGCGGTTACCGCGCAGAACCCTCGCGGCGGGGTCCCAGTCAAGCCGGTTGGAAGGGCTCACTGAGCAATTGCCGATGCCAAAGCAGCAGCAAAAGGCGTTGGGATCACGCGTGAAACGCGTATCCCAATGCGGCGTATGCCGAGGCCTTGGCTTCGGCGTATGCAGATTGTGTCGTGCCTTCATGGGCGCCCAAGACGCGGCCGAGGCGGCCGAGGACGGTGGACATGAGGCAAAATGGAAACACCACGAGAAACAGACGCTTCATCAAGATCCGCTGGGATTCGCGTTCCTGATGGCGGCGGCTGCAGACCGCTTCGCTATGGGTGGTGGAAATCATCTGTCTTCCTCCCGGGTGGCCAGTGGGCTGTTGAAAAAGAAAAGGGTCATGCAGGCACGCCTTCCTTGCCGGAGACCTGCTCCAGGTCATCAAGGGTGACTTCCGAAGCTCCGGTCTGCCGGGCGCGCTGTTCGGCTGCTTCACGCAAACGTTTGGCTGCGGAAATACGAACGAGAACGGGCTCCTGATTGACGCGGCGTTCAAGCGCGGCTTGAGCATCTGGATGCCAGGGCATCTGAGAATGAGCCTTGGCCGCCGTCGCTTCGATCGCATCAAGCTCACTGGCCTTGGGCAGGATTTCGAACAGCATGTCGAATAGCGCGTTGCAGACCTCCTGGATCAACCAGCAAGCTCCGGAGTATCCCATGACGGGTGTGCCGGTATGACGGCGAACAATGGCGCCCGGATAGGAAAGCTGGATGAATTTTCCGCGCGCACCGGCTTCCGCCATGTACATGCGTTCGTTGAACGATCCGAACATCACCATGGGTGGGGTGCTGGCTGTCAGTTCCGCGACTTCGGCATTGTCGGTCTTCGACCCGGCCTTTCGCGCGACGGCGAAGGCACAGGGGAGGCCCATTTCCTCTTCGAGGAAGTTCTGGATCCCGCGGACATAGGTTTCATTGGCAACCACAGCGAAATTGGCAGTGGCGAAGAAGTCCTGCGTCACGGAGCGCCACAGATCCCAAAGCGGTTTCAGCGTCGTATGTTTTTCCCGCTCAATGAACGGCTCCGGATCGAGGTCCAGGATATCGCCCAGTTTGCGCAGGAAAGCGGTGGTGGAGTGAATGCCGATCGGGGCTTGGAGATAGGGCCGCTCGAGGGTTTCACACAACAACCGGCCGAACTCGCGGTAAAGGCAGATATTGGCGTCCGCATCAGCGAGCTTGCGGGTGTCTTCCACATGACTGCTGAGCGGGAAGATCATGTTGATCTCCGCTCCAAGACCTTCCACAAGGCGGCGGATTTCATGCAGGTCCGACGGCATGTTGTAGGTGCCGTAAATCGGACCGATGATGTTCACCCGGGGCTTGGCGCCATCTTTGCGCTTCCGGGGCTTTGGAACCCGTTTCGGGCCAAACTCCGTCCAGAGCCATTTCAAGGCGCGGTCTGCACTCTGCCATTGATCCTCATCGATCGTGCGCGGCAAAAAGCGTTTGATGTTGGAGCCTTCCGGCGTGACACCGCCGCCGATCATTTCCGCAATGGAGCCCGTCACGACAACAGCTGGAAGGTCCGGATCGAGTGCATCACGGGCACGTTTCATGGCACCTTCCGTGCCATGCTGGCCGAGTTCTTCTTCGGCAAGGCCGCTGACCACGATGGGCAGTTCGTGCGGGGGCAGGGCATCCGTATAGTGAAGAACGGAGGTCACCGGCAGGTTCTCGCAGCCCACAGGTCCGTCGATGATCACCTGCAAACCCTTGATGGCCGTGAAGGCATAGACGCTGCCCCAGTAGCCGCCGGCTCTATCGTGATCGAGGATCAGCATCCAACGCTCTCCCCGTTGTCGACCGCATTGCGGGATTTCGCGACAGACTTGGCATATTTCGCGCGGTACCCGCTGTGGTCCTTCGGAGTGTCCTGCCAGATCCCGGCGGTATCCCCCTGACCGACGCCGTCAAAGAAGTCCTGCATTTTCAGGAAGCGGTCCTTGTTGGCGATGGCCGTTGAAATCACGCTTGGGAGCGAAGCCGTTCCAGCGGGGCCCATCAACGGGCGGGCGGAAATCAGATTGGTGAAGTAAAGCGCGGGCGTTGCCCGCTCTTTGGCTTTCTGAACGACAGGGGTCGTACCGATCGCCAGATCAGGATCAAATTCTTCAAACGCTGCGAGGTCCTGCTCCAAAGAAGCGCGGAACTGGACCGTGACACCTTTGGACTCAAGCCATTCTGCATCCGCTGCGCTGTAGGGCGTTTTTGGACAAGCCGTCCCGACATACCGAAGGTCAGCTCCCAATTCGACCAGCAACCGGCCGACCAGAAGTTCAGAGCCCTCATATCCGGACAGGGTAATCCGGCCGTCGATCCGGTTCTCGCTCAACATGGCCGTAATGGCACCGCGCATCGCGTTCCGGCTGATATCTGTCTTGGCAGCAGCCACACCGCAGCTCTCGCCGATGGCTGTGAGCCAGGCATCGGTGCCTTCAAGTCCAACAGGTGCAGAGCCGACAATAGCGCGGCCCGCCGCCTGAAACTCCCGGAACGCGGAGGTATAGAAGGGGTGAATGGCTGCAACGGCGGCACAATCAAGCGCTGCATAGAGCTCACGCCATTCGCGCACAGGCACGGTTGGCCCGGCTGCCAAGCCCATTGGTTCCAAAATGTTGCCGATGACAACCGGATCGGCCGGGAACATTTCCCCAACGAGGGTCACAATCGGCTTGTCCTTGACGCCGTCGCGGGGCGCCAGAACCGGGCCCTCCAACGCTTCCTGGCGGGCATAGGCGAGCATTGCACCTGAGAGCACGTCCTTGGCTTCTGCGTGGGTCGGAACGCCAAACCCAGGAACATCGATGCCGACGATCCGGACACCGTTGATTTCCTTCGGCAGCATTTGAAGAGGGACGCCGGAGGCGGTCGGGACACAGAGGTTTGTGACCACGACGGCATCGTATTTCGCCGGATCCGCCATGGCATGAACCGCTTCAACGATGTCTTCAAAGAGTTTGCCGGTGACCAAAGTCTCGGAATTGAATGGCACATAGCCGACCGAGCGTTTTGCGCCATAAAAATGCGAAGTGAATGTCAGCCCGTAAACACAGCACGCGGACCCGGACAAAATGGTTGCTGTCCGGCGCATGCGCAGGCCGACGCGCAGTGAACCAAAGGCCGGACACATGGACTGCGGCTGGTCGTGAGGCCCTTTCGGATAGTCGGCTTCCAGCCGGTCCATCAAGGCGTCGTTTCCAGCGTTTCTGGCCGCAGCTTTTGAAAGCTCTTGTCCGCCATGGCAGCCGCCGCCGGCGGCGGGTTGGTCATCCGCCAAATCCATCACCGGCCGGTCGGAAACTGTGGCGCTTCCAACTGGGTCGGGATCATGAGATTTGGAGTAGCTGTCCATGTCGCGGATCGGTCCTCAAACGGTGTCGTAAATCACTTCCAGAGATGGTTTGTTAAGCGCGCCGGCGGCGCACATGTCTTCCGGGGTTGCCGGTGTCAGAACGAAGTCGGCACCGGTCTCGCTGGCGTCGAACAGGCCGAGCAGCCCATCCTGGTCGAGAGGTTTGGGAAGGACCGGTGGCGCTTCGGCGAGATTGATCGACAGGGCTTCAAAGAGCGGCGCCCAAACACCGCCCGGCTTGCCGATGATCTGGTAGTTCGCGCTTTTCCGCCGGATGTCTTCGTCTTGCGGTATTGAGGCCAGAACCGGAATGCCGACGGATTCTGCAAATGCCTGTGCTTCGCCGGTTCCGTCATCCTTGTTCACGACAAGTCCAGCAACGCCGACGTTACCGCCGAGTTTGCGGAAGTACTGGACGGCGGAACAAACGTTGTTTGCCACATAGAGGGATTGCAGGTCGTTGGATCCGACCACCACCACCTTCTGGCACATGTCACGCGCGATCGGCAGTCCGAAACCGCCGCACACCACATCTCCAAGGAAATCAAGAAGAACGTAGTCAAAATCCCAGTCGTGAAACCCGAGTTTTTCGAGTGTTTCAAAGCCGTGGATGATGCCCCGACCGCCGCAGCCCCGGCCAACTTCCGGCCCGCCGAGCTCCATGGCAAAAACACCATCACGTTTGAAGCAGACATCGGAGACGGTCACTTCGCTGCCGGCTTCCTTAGCCGCAGAGGCCGTCTGAATAATCGTTGGGCAGGCGCGTCCGCCGAACAATAAAGAGGTGGTGTCGCTCTTGGGATCGCAGCCGATCAGAAGCACTTTTTTGCCTAGCTGTGCCAGCATGTAGGAGAGGTTGGCGAGCGTGAAGCTCTTGCCAATGCCACCCTTGCCATAGATGGCAATGATCTGCGTTTCCTTGGTGACAGGCCCTGTGGCCGGCGCGTCAGGTTCAATGGCTGCCTCGTCCCTGAGGAAGTCCTGCATTTGGTAATGCCGGCCTGTTGGGTTTTCCAGGATCATGCAGCTTTCCTCCAGTCGATAACCATTTTCAGGCAGGCCGGATCATCGAAGGCGGTCCGATAGGCCGTTGCCGCGTCGGAGGGGGCTGCGTGATGTGTCACGAGCCCGCCAAGAGACAACCGGCCGGAATCCACAAGATCAACAACCGCCTGAAGGTCATCTGGTTTAAATTCAGCGGACAGCAGGACCGAGATTTCCCGCATAAAGGCGGCGGGGAATGCAAAACTCACCCGTTCACCGTAAAAGCCAGCAAGTACCAGTGTGCCGCCCTTTGTTAGCCGGCTGATGGCCGGATCAAGCGCGTCCTGATTGCCGCTGGCGTCGATGATTGTGTCAAACGGTTTCGACGCCCGTGCATCGTTGGGGTCAATAACGTCATAGTCATCGGCACCGTGCATTCGGTCCGGGCACGTTTCCGTGACAATCGGCGGCTCTTGGCCAAGTGCACAGGCGAGCCGTGCCATGAGCCGGCCAAGAACGCCATGGCCGATGATCAGGTCCACGGGGCTTTCCGCCCGAATCAAAGCGTGATGGGCGGTGGCGGCGAGGGCGAGCAATACGGCATCTTCGGAAAAGTCTTCCGAGATCCGGATGGTGCGGACACCTGGGAGGACCAGCCGGTTGGCGGTCGCGCCGAACAACCCGGCAGCACCTTCAAAACAGGATGCGCCTGGTATGAAGACCGTTTCGCCGACTGTGCGGCCAGACAAGGGGCCTGCGCCGACAACTCTGGCAACGGACTCATAGCCAGGGACCAACGGATATCTCATTCCGGGGAATGCCGGCATGGTGCCGTCGAACAGCATTTTTTCCGTGCCGGTGGAAACGCCACTCACCATGGTTTCGACAACCACATCAAAGTCGCTTGGTTCCGTGAGCCCAAGTCGTTTGACCTGGAGCTTGCCGGGATCCTCAAAGACGATTGCCGTGGTTTCCATGAGTGCCTCCCTCTCGTGGGTTTGGCGGCGTGTGAGTGTCATTGTAAATTGACGCATTTGAGTGTCAATTAAAATTTACACATTTGCTGACAAGGAGAGTGTTCAGGACGGCCTAATAAGCAGGCCTGCTCCGTTATCGTTCTGCAAAAACGAGTGTTGCCAGCAAAGGATTGGGCGTTGGTTTGGTGCGTGGATTTTTGAAACCTGCGCCCAAAAGAAGATCTTTAATGGCGGCATCGCTTCGGCAGCGGCCGGACCCCATAGCAAGGAAGTAAAGGCTGAAGTAGACAGCTGCGAGCTCAGCGCCTTCGCTGTTTCCCGCCATTGCCTCGGCTATCACGACTTTTGTGCCGGGCTTCAAGGAACGATGCAGATTCGCCAAAATCTGTTTCACACGCCCATCATCGTGGTCACACAGGATCCTGACCAGGCTGACGCACTCGGCATGGTCTGGGATTGGATCCCTTGCAAAGTCACCGCCGTGAACCTCGGCCCGGTCGGCAAGGTTTTCTCTTGCAAGATGCATTTTCGCAAGGTCCGTGACCGACGGCAGATCAAAGAGGTGTAGGCGTGTATCCGGACAGGCCTTGCCAATTGCCGCCAGGAATGCGCCTTCGCCGCCGCCAACATCCAGAACCGCCGGGTACTGAGAAAAATCATGAGCTGCGAGAATGCAGTCGGCGAGCATCTCCTGGCTGCTGCGCATCAGTTCAGAATAGGGCTGGGTTATGTCCGTCCCGATATCCGCAGGGTCCTGCGCGTGCGCATAGGCCCAGTATTTCTTGAGTTCGGTATCTTGAGAAGATGCCTTTAGAAGAGCGGTTGGATCTGCAAGGTCCCGGTAGAACAGGGCGTGATGCCGGATCATCGCCTGCAGTCCTGGGTCGGCTGCAACCACGGCGCCGGCATCGTCCAGAACCCAAGAATTCCCTTCAACATTTTTGACGAGCTGCAGACGTTCTGCCTGCTCCAGCAGCAATTGCATTCGGCCTGGCTCAAGTCCGCAGTCTTTTGCAAGGACTTCGGTACTTGCAAACCTGTCTGTGAGCCGTGCAAACACGCCAAGCGACACGCAGGAACTCAAAACCTGACTGAAGACAAAACCGTTGATCAGCTTGAAAAGATCATTCGATTTCTTCTGCGCGATCCATCGCGTCCCTGGAAACCGCGCGATTTTGCTGCGGAACGTTGCCGATCCGATCAACCGGTTGCGCCATAGGCGATAGCGCACACGAAGTGCATTCAAACTGGTCATAGACCGACTGGATGGTCTTCCCTGTTGTGGCGCGTTGGCCCCGGGCGCCGTCTCCGTCCAATCCGACATTGTCAGGCGGCGCTGGCGGCCAATTTGGCCGGCATGAGACGTTTCGCTTCCTTGTGGATCATGGCGCCGAGCAGATCAGCGCCCTCGCAGTCCGGAATGCTATCGGCTGCTGTTTCGACCAGTTCCTGCAGTTTTTTCAAAGCGCCTTGAACGCCGAGCTCGGCCACCAGGTTTGGGCGCCCGTTTTCGGCGTCCTGGCCTGCGGGTTTGCCCATGCTGTCCGTGTCGTCCATCGCGTCATAAAGATCGTCAGCCACCTGATAAGCCGCACCAAGGGCATCTGCCAGCGCATACCAGTCGAGCGGATTGCCGCTTGAGGACAGGGCACCGGCCGATACGGCGCCGGTAAACAGCGAGGCCGTTTTCGCGCGGTGATAGGCAGTGATGTTGATTTTCTCCTCGCTCTCCCAAGCCTGACCGGCAACGATCCCGTAAGGAGAGCCGACTGCATTGGCAATCGTGGCGACAAGGCGTGCTGTTAGTTCCGGCGCGTGAAGGGTCTCGCGGGCCAGAGTTTCAAAGGCCGTTACGATCAGACCGTCGCCGACCAGAAGGGCAATTTCCTCGCCATATTCCTTGTGGACGGAGGGCTTGCCACGCCGGGTTGCCGCGTTGTCGAAACAGGGCAGATCGTCGTGAACCAGAGACGCACAGTGCAAAAGTTCAATCGCCGTTGCGCAGGCATTGGCAACGCGTGGGTCCTTGTCGCCGCACGCCAGGGAGACGGCGAGGCAGAGCCGGGGCCTAATGCGGGCGCCGCCCGGAAAGACAGCATATTTGAGGGCGTTTCCAAGCTTTTGCGGGCATCCATTCGCAGTGGCGTAGCGGATGGCAGTTTGCATCCCTGTTTCGATGCGGTCCGACAGGTCCATGGAGCCATTCCTCTATTTAACGTGGATGTCCACAAAAATTGACGGTATAGTGTCAACTAAGAGTGACACATTAAGGGCGAATGTCAACTTGAAGGAACACGAATGGCCTCAGCCATAACCGAGCAGAGAGTGGTCGTTGTTGGCGCCGGCATGGGCGGTTTGGCTGCTGCGCTGCGCTTATCCGCTGCAGGCCGTCAGGTCACTGTTCTGGAAGCGGCCGCTGCGCCGGGCGGTAAAATGCGCCACGTTGCTGCAGGTGGCCGGACCTTCGATGCCGGTCCGACTGTTCTGACGATGAAATGGGCTTTTGACAGTTTGCTTGAGGCTTGCGGGACAACGCTGGACCGGGAAATCCCAATGGAAACGGCGGGTGTGATTGCCCGGCATTACTGGGACGGCGGCTCTTGCCTCGACCTCCATGCCGATGTTGCAGACAGCGTCCGGGCCATTAGGGATTTTGCGGGACAGCGCGACGCCGACGGATATCAGGCCTTCGCGCGGGACAGCCGCCGGGTCTTTGAACTGCTGAAAGACACGTTTATCGATGCGACACGCCCCAATCCGATCACCTTGTCCCGCCGGGTAGGTCTTTCAAAACCCGGTGCACTTTTTGCACTCAAGCCCTTTTCATCCCTTTGGTCTGTCCTCGGGGACTATTTTTCCGATGAACGGCTGCGGCAGCTGTTCGGACGGTACGCAACCTACTGCGGATCGTCACCCTATCTGGCGCCGGCAACGTTGATGCTCGTTGCGCATGTGGAACAGGAAGGTGTCTGGATCCCGGAAGGCGGCATGCACGCTGTTGCTCGCAAGTTCGCTGATCTTGCAGTGGGCCTCGGCGCCGAGTTCCGGTACGGCGCGAAGGTCGCCGAAATTGTCTCCAGTCCAGATGGCCGGTCCGTCTCAGGTGTTAAGCTGGAGAGCGATGAGTTTGTCCCGGCCGGTCAGGTTGTCTTCAACGGAGACGCCGCAGCGTTGCCCGGAATTTTGGGCCGCAGCAACACGAAAAGGCGGGCAGGGGCGAAGACCGCGCGATCCCAATCTGCACTTGTCGTTTGCGGCCTTGCAGAGCCCGACGGCGTGCCATTGGCCCATCACACCGTCTTCTTTTCCGAAAACTACAGGGCCGAATTCGACGCAGTTTTTGACCGCGGCGAAGCGCCCAAGGACCCGACGGTTTACGTGTGTGCCCAGGACCGGACTGCCGACGGGAACCGCAAAGGGAGCGCAACCTCGGATCCGGTTGAACGGATTTATTGTCTGACGAACCTGCCGCCGGATGGCGATCGGCATGACTACACCGAACAAGAGTTGAACCAATGTCTGACAGCGATGGACCGCCGTATGGCGGCGAATGGATTGGTGCTTCGGCGGGACCGGACGGCTCAAGTGGTCACGGCGCCGGACACGTTCGAGCAGCTGTTTCCAGCAACGGGGGGCGGGCTTTACGGTCAGCCATCCCACGGTTGGATGGCATCGTTTCAACGGCAGGGCGCGCGGAGCCCTCTGAAGGGACTTTATCTCGCAGGGGGCAGCGTGCATCCGGGCCCGGGCGTACCGATGGCGCTTCTGTCGGGCAAGATCGCGGCGGAAACTCTTCTCACAGACCATCCTTCGACCGGCAGGTCCCACCCGGTGGCTATTGCTGGTGGTATATCGACGCGACCAGCGACTGCGGGCGCTACGCCCTCACGGTAATTGCGTTTATCGGGTCTGTCTTCTCGCCCTATTACCATTGGTCCGGGCGGGGAAAACCACAAAACCACGTGGCCCTGAATGTTGCGCTCTACGGCAAGGACCGGAACAGCTGGTCCATGACGGAGCGGGGTGAGAACGACCTCGTCCGGACACAAAACAGCATGCAAATCGGCGGCAGTTCGATTGTTTACGTCGACGGTGGGCTTGAGATCGTGTTCGACGAAACTGCCCTGCCGTGGCCAGGGCATCGGCTCATGCCATCGCGTATGTCCGGCCGGATCCGCCTTGAGCCGCAAATCCAGAACAACCGCGTCTTCGATCTGGATCCGGAGGGCCATCACATCTGGTGGCCGGTGTTTCCGCGGGCACGTGTGACTGTTGAAAGCAACCATTTGCACGATGGCGGCTGGCAGGGAGAGGCCTACCACGATTTCAATTTTGGCGACCGTGTTCTGGAAGAGGATTTCGAGCACTGGGACTGGGCTCGCGGGCCGTCAGGCGATCAGGCGACGACAATCTTGTATGATGCGGTTTTGAGAAGCGGATCCCGCCGAACCCTTGGTCTTGTGTTTTCTAAAGAGGCGGAAGAACGTCATTTTGCGCCGCCAGACCGCCAAATGCTGCCTGTTGGTTCCTGGGGCGTGAAGGGCGGCATCGCGTGCGATCCCGGTGACGCACCGCGCTTGTCCATGAAGCTGGAGGACGCTCCCTTTTACCGCCGTTCCCTTGTTGAGACGATGGTCAACGGCGACCAGCTTGCGATGGTGCATGAGACTCTCGACTGCAATCGATTGGCAAATCCCGTTGTCAGGATGATGCTGCCGTTCCGGATGCCCCGCAGAACCAGTCGATAGAGCCGCAGTGCCCCGCTAGAAACGGTTCTGAGGCCGTCTTTGCATGGCCAGCTTCTGGGATCTGTGGTGCGCACGGCTTTCTGCTTGCAGCTTGATCATCACACCGAGGACCCACTCCATGTTGCTGTCATCAGCATCACTTGCGTGTGCAGCTTTCTGCAGTCTGGCATGTGTTTCGAACGCGTTTGCACAAGCAGAAACCAGGTGCGCGGCAGACGGGTCAGCCGGACGTTGCATATCGAAATGTGCCGTATTGGACTGTTCCAATTGGGTCCGCCGGGCCTTTAGCAGAAGACTGAGCTTTTTGATCTTCCGGGTGTGAGCGCGGCGTGTGACGCTGTCATAATTGTTGACTGCGATTTCAGTCCCGATTTCCTGATAAACCAGAGCCGCCGTCCGGATCGCATGGCGGCAGTTTTCCGGCAGTGCGCCAATCCCGGCATGGCCCAGTTCATAGTGATGGGCAGCTTCTGCCAACAGCCGCACAACGACTTCACGGAGCTCCGGCGAAAACTTCGGAGAGGCGAGAAAAGCCTCCGGATCAAGGCCAGCGTCGCGCATCCAATCTTCCGGAAGATACAAGCGTCCATTCCGGGCGTCTTCTCCGACATCTCGGGCAATGTTCGTCAATTGCATCGCAATCCCGAGATCGGCAGCCCTTGCAAGGGCGTCCTCGTCGCCAGTCCGCATGACAAGCGACATCATCAGGCCGACCGTTGCAGCAACACAGGTGGCGTAATCCTTGACTTCCGCGATGGTCTTGTAACGCCGGTCACCAAGATCCATGGCGAACCCGTCAAGCAAGGCATCCGGAACGCATTTCGGTATTCCATACCCCTGAACAGTTCTGGCAAACGCACGGTCACAGGCGTAGGGCGCGGGCGTTCCGCGATAGACAAGATCAAGGCGGTCTTTCAGCTGATCAAGGGCTGTTCGATCAGCACGTGGATCATCGATCAGATCGTCGGAGTGCCGGCAAAAGGCATACAACGACAGGGCTGCCTTTCGGGTTTCCGCAGGTAATATCAGGGAGGCGAGGTGAAACGATTTTGATCCTTTTCGGATCGCTGCGGCGCATTCCCTCAGATCCGCCTGATGACTTGCAGAAACGGATGCCTGTGCTGCTCTGGCCCTTTGTCTGCTGGTGCTGGTCGCGAACGGCACGAAACTCTCCAGATTATCGGGTGTAATGTCGCTCATACAGATGCCTCCGTCCCGGCATGCGCCGCCGTTAGGTTTGACGGATCCGGGGCAAGTTCAGCAACGATCTTGGCAGAACAAACAACTCCTGGAAGACCAGCGCCTGGATGTGTTCCGGCACCGCACAGGAAGAGGTTGTCCAGTTCCTCGCTTTTGTTGTGCGGCCGGAACCAGGCACTTTGGAAAAGGTTCGGTTGAAGCGAGAAGGCGGCGCCCTGCCAGGACAGAAGCCGGTCCCGGAAATCAAGCGGCGTCGAGATACGGGAGCTCACAATGTGCTTGGAAAGATCCGGAAGCAGCGTTGCCTCAAGTTCTGCGGCAATCTTGGCCCGGTACTGCTCAGCGACAGTTTCCCAATCCGCATCGCCTTTCAGATTTGGAACAGGGCTCAACACATAATAGGCGTCGCATCCGTCCGGCGCGACGGATGGATCGTTTGCAGAAGGGCGGTGCAGGTAAAGGCTGAAATCCTCTGCAAGCAAATTGTTCTTGAAAATGTCCTTCAGCAGCCCTTTGTAGCGGGGACCGAACAGCATGGTGTGGTGTCCGACATCGTCATACCGGCGATCGGTCCCGAAGTACCAGACGAACAAGCCCATTGAGTAGTCCTGCCGGCCAAGCTTCCCGTCGGACCAACGCCGGCGCGGTAGGTCCTTCAAAAGCCTTGAATAGGTCGTTGCCGGGTCGGAATTGGAAACGACAATGTCCGCTGGCACGGTTTCCCCAGAGGACAGGCGCACCCCTGTCGCGTGCCGTCCGGATGTCAGGATCGTATCGACCGTCTCCCCATACCGGATCTGTCCTCCGTTCCTGGTGACGAGACTTGCAATCCCGCGCGCCAGGGCATTGGTGCCGCCCATGGCGTAATGCACCCCATGTTTGCTCTCCAGGTGAGCAATGAGACAATAGAAGGAAGTGGTGGTGAACGGGTTCCCGCCGATAAGCAGCGGATGGAAGGAAAACACAGACCGCAGACGGTCATTCTTGAAGTGCTTGGACACCACATTATAGACGGACCGATAGCCGCCAAGCCGGATCAACTTTGCAAATGTGCTCAGTGTAAAGGGCAGGCTGTGAAACGGCTTGTCGGCGAGTTCTAGGAAAGCGTATTCGTAAATCTCCTTGCTTTCCGCCATGAAGGAGCGGTAGCCCTTGACATCATCCGGCTCAATCTTTGCGATTTCCGCTTCCATCGCGTCTTTATCGGCCGAGTATGTAAAGAATGTGCCGTCCGTGAACCGGATCTTGTAGAAGGGAATGTTCGGGCGGATGTCAACATCATCTGACAGTTTCCCGCCGCAGGCTTCCCAGAGCTGCTCGAACAGCCAAGGGGCGGTGATGATGGTTGGGCCGGCATCAAGAGTAAAACCGTCCTGCTCAAAGGCATAAGCCCGGCCACCCGGTTTATCGAGCGGATCGAAGATTGTAACCCTGTACCCCTTCGCACCAAGCAGAGCACCAGCCGCCAAACCGCCTATTCCTGCGCCAATAACGGCCGCATGCGGTCGTGTAGACCCGATTGGTTGCGGCTTTGGAAACCCAAATCCCTGGACAACATTCACGCCAGAACTCCCGTTCCTGCAACCCTCTCACCTGAAGGTCCGCTTTGGCTCTCCCTCCGGATCTCCGGGTGGTGAGCGTGTGTCTTGGCCACAGCTGATATGAAGGCTAGACCTTCACATGTGTCAAATTTAGTTTACACTTTTCTCCGCAAGAGAGAAGGGCCCTGGCGGATTATTCCGCTGCGTCGAGGTCCATGGACCGTCTTTGACGCGGTCTGGCTGTTCGTTGAGTGAAGCGCTGGGTAACTTTGTGCCGATGGTAGAAGATGAGAGCGAGACCCGTAACGAGTGGAATGGCCCAGAGCCCGGGTGCCAGGGCCAGTTCCGGCATCAGCCGGACGGCGCCGAAAGCGAAAAACGCGGTGTAGACCGAGATGCCGGTGCCAACGATTGCTTTGATATGTTCCAGCAGCCACTCGATCGGAGACGGGTCGGACTTCACAAGAAACCAGACATTCGTCGCGACGGTCGCAAATCCGACCATGGAAATCCCGATCATCATCGGCTGGGAAATCAAGACCCCTTGAATGGCGCAATTGGCGGATGCAGCAAGCAGGGCCGCCTGAAGACCCCAGTTGAGCGCAGTCTGGTTCTTCCGCTGATCCCGCTTGTTGACCGCACAGCGCCAGCCGTACCAGGTGAGGTTTACGGTCAAGAGCCCGAGATAAAACATCATCCAGCCAAATATGCCCTGCACCAGAACGGGATCGGAGAACTCCGGGTGATCAACGAGATGCGGATGCGTCGGCATGGGGTAAAGGAGGGTCAAGGTTGCCATCATCATGGCCACCGTGCCGGTGATCAGCATCAGGACCGAAAAGATCTTGCCCCACCACTTGTGACGCTCGCCGCCCTTTTGGGCCAAGACCGGGATCCAGAAGCCGATCAGTCCCGGCGCGCCGGTCGTGATGTGTATGGCGATCAATACGACAAAAAGATCATGTTCGGTCATGGGCTTGGCTCTTTGATCGAGGCATACGAAATGCGGAAGAAGGGACATGTTGATGGCAGCTGTTGAGACATACATTCCGCCGCGTCCGTCGCGGCTGCCACCGGTTCTGGCGCTGCTGCGCACCGTCTGGCACGGCGATGGAGATCTTCTCAGCCTGTTGCCGGGGGCAGCGTTTTCCATGGCTGCTGGAGAACTGGGCTACTCGCGCCGGTCCATCAAACTCTTCAACGACCCGGAGCTTGTCCGGCAGATCCTGCTCGACCCGGAAGGAATCTTTCCGAAAAGCGATCTGATGGTCGGTGCACTGGAGCCGCTCATTGGTGATTCCATCTTTGTCTCCGATGGAGCGAAATGGCGCCGCCAACGGGTCATGATCGATCCGGCGTTTTCCAAAATGCGTCTGACCCATGCCTTTGGCGCAATGGTCGGGGCGGTCGATGACTATGTCGCCCGTTTGAAGGAGAGCGCAGCCCGCGATGAGGTTCTGTCGCTTGACAGGATCATGAGTGAGCTCACAGCCGATATTATATGCAGAACGGTGTTTTCGACCTCGCTCGACACCGGGATTTCTCGGGATGTCTTTGACGACTTTGCCGTTTTTGAACGCGGTGTGGCACAGGTGAAAATCTGGCGATTGATCACCGATCCGGCCTGGGCCGATGTTCCGCAAAGCGAAGAGGTTCTGGCAGCTTGTAAGCGGATCCGGCACCACCTTGGGAGCTTGATCGATACGCATATGGGCCCGGATGCCGGGAAATATGATGATATTGCCAGCGCGGTTATTGCCGCGCGCGATAGCGAAACCGGCGAGCCGTTCACGCGCGATGAACTCATCGATCAGCTGGGGGTCTTTTTTCTTGCAGGTCATGAAACGACAGCGAGTGCCCTGACCTGGGCGTTTTATCTCTTGGCGATGTGTCCGGATGTCTTGCGCCGGCTGCGGGCGGAAGTCGACGAGACCACGGACGGTGATGCTCTCACCTTTGAGGCGACGCGTGCGCTGGGCTATACGCGTGCCGTCTTTCGTGAAACCTTGCGGCTTTACCCGCCAATCACGTTCTTGCCGCGGGTTGCGATGCAGGGCACCAGAATCGGCAAGTACAAAGTGCGCAAGGGCGCGCTTTTGATGATCTCGCCCTGGACCTTGCAGCGTCATGGAGAGTACTGGCCTGATCCGGACCGTTTCGACCCGGATCGCTTCCTGCCCCCGAGGGAGCAAGAGGTCGTGCAAGGGGCCTACATTCCCTTTGGAGCAGGACCACACACCTGTGTCGGGGCAGGGTTTGCGGCCGTTGAAAGCGCGCTCATTCTTGCCCGCCTGACACGTGAGTTCGATTTTCTGCCTGAGAACGCGGATGCCGTGCGACCGGTCGCGCGCCTCACGACGCGCCCTGCGGAGCAAATCTATGTGCGGCTCAAGTCTCATGGGCGTTGACCGGATTGGCGGTGCTGGCCGCCTGTTGCATGCTGACCGGCTGGGGAGCGCGGGCTTCTCCCACCGCGACGTCCTTGGTCATCCCGGCAGGCCAGGCAATGTCGAACGTTGCAGCTTCACCAAAGGTTTTCCTGCCAAACAGAACCTGTTTCAGCACGGGCCAGGACGAGAACGTCATCATCGGAAACGGTAAGGGATCGGAGCCCGACCAAAGCACATCCCGCGATGTGACCATGGCACCGGCGCGGCGTGCCATCTGTTTTGGCTCCAGAACACTGCCGTAGACTTGCAACAGCGTTGTGTGGCCTTCCTGAAAACGCTTCTTCGCCTTCAACCGAACCGGCGGTGCGTTGTCCGGATCGGACACCGCAGCGGCCAGATCCTCATGCTCCATAAAATGAATGCCGCTTGTCAGCCGCGGATTGCATTCCAGTGGCCAGGGCGTTCCATCCTGGTCGACTATAAAGTCGAACGCCAAAAAGTAAGAGTAGCGGTTTGCGGCAACGAAATCGGCGACCCATTGCGCCACTTGCGGCGCATCTTCGACACGTTGAAAACAAACCGCAACCGTGCCTGAGAAGACAAGGCCTTCATAGGTCACATGTGCCAGGATCTTGCCGTCCTGGCACAGGGTCAAGGTGCTGAGTTCGCGGCCAAAAACCCGCTTTTGAACGATGGCATCAGGATCGCTCAAAAGTTCTTCCGGAAGAGTGTCCGGTGTCAGCATTTGCATCTTCTGCCCGGAGCATCCGATGCGAGGTTTGAACACACACGGTGTGGTCCGCACCAGTCTGGCAGCCTCAGGATCGGTGGCAAGATGGGTCTCGGGGGCAGGCAAGCCTGCGGATTTCGCCAAGCGATTGAAGTGGTATTTGTCGTTGAGGTCCCACAGCACGCCATGCGGATTGGTGAAGAGCCGGGTTCTTTCCGGCAGCCGCGGCGCCAGCAGGCTGACATGAAGGGCTTCTTCGGAAACTGGAACGACCAGATCGACGTTTTCTGCCTTTATGATCGTAAGCAGGGCATCGAGATACCCGGATTGCTGCGTCGCAGGCGGTGGTGTCTGATAACATTTGTCGACCGCATTTGACGGTCGGCTCAAGTGCCACGCAAACGGATCAGCCACCAGAACCCGGCAGCCCGCACCTTTCAGGGCCCGGGCGAGTTCCAGCGACTTTGGAAGCCGCCCAAGTGTGAGCAACACGGTTTTTTGTTTCGTCTCCGTTGCCACCTCTCCATTCCCTGGTTGTCTACTAATCCTTGCTCATGCAGCATCTGCGCCGTTGGTCTTGGCGGTCTGCAGGGCCTCAGCCATCCAGCTTGCGACGCCCTCCGGATGGCATTCATGCACCAGATGGCCTCCGGTCGGCGTGAGCTGCAGATGTCCGTTTGGGGCGAGCGCTGCCGCTTTTTTCGAGCTGGACGGCGGCACCATCGGGTCGTCTTCAGCCGCATAAAGATGAAGCGGTACGTTCAATCGCTGCAGCATGGCGTTCAGATGCGACAGATCCCAGGAAGCCATCATTCCAAGAGCCCCGCGAACATGGCCGGAAGATCCAAGGAGGCGTTGGTAAATCGCATCACCCAGCGGATCGATCCGGGACCCGGTTGCGGTCAGTAGGTTGTTGCCAAGCGGCGTCGACTTTGCGAGCAAAGAAAACATGGACGCCGACAAGGGATTGGCGAACAACGCCTTGGCCATCGGCGAGAGGATCCGGTTGCCGCGGATCGGCTTCAAGGCTCCGTTGACGCTGAAAATTTGCGGCGTTGGGTCCTGCGTGTGTTTCGCATGACGCGTTGCGTTGACCAGCGATATCCCAATAACCGACCCGGCCGAATGCCCTAAGAAAAATTGCGGTTTCAAGTCTAGATGGTGCAACAATCCACGAATGGCAGTCGTCATGCCTTCAAGTGAGAGGTCCGGGCTTTCCGTCGGCCGGGTGAAGCCATGGCACGGCAAATCCACGACGATCAGCCGATAGTCGTTTTCTAGAAAGGGAATGAGATTACGCCACGAGAAAGAGGCTGCCCCGGTACCATGGATCAAAAGAAACGCCGGTGCCGCATCTTGACCTAACAACTGGACATGCCACCGGTAACCGCTTGCCTCTACAAACTGGCTGGCCTCTCTGTAAGGCCAGTCTTGCCCGTCCCGGTCCCAGTTGAGCCAATCACGATCCGCCATTAGCTGTGCGCCTCCTCAAGCGAAGCGTTGACGAGATCGGACATGGCACGAGAATCGGCATGCCGCATAATATGCAAATCTGCGCCCATGGTGCTGGCTAGAGTGGAAACGGATTCCCGCGGACGGCGGGCGATGTCGATACAAATTGCCCGGATCTCATGCACCCGGCACTGTTCAGCAAGGCCATGCACTTGTTCAGCTGCCCGGGTTCGGTCTGGCGTGCCATCCAGCGCAATGTTGCCCCGTCCGTCCGTCATGAGGACCAGTACCGGTGTGCTTCCTTGCCGCCGGACACTGAGCGCGAGCTCAAGTCCTCGTTCCAGACCGGCTGCCAGCGGGGTCGGACCTCCGCCTGGAAGACCGGCAAGTTTTCGCTTTGCCATGACCAGCGAGCGTGTCGGTGACAAAAGAGTTTCTGCCTGGGTGCCACGAAACGCAATCATCGCCACTTCATCTCGGCGCACATAACACCTGGAAAGCAACTGCTCGATGGCGCCTTTGGTTTCGCCAAGACGCTCCAAAGCCGTTGAGCCGGAGGCATCAACGACGAATATCGCAGTCGATGGCGTCTCGTGACGCAGGCGCTGATAACGGTAATCGTCGCGCGTGATCAACGTGCGCGGTTTGCGGCGCGGCGAAGCGGCGATCGAGCGTTCTAGTTTTGCTGCCAGAAAGTCCCGGTTGCGGGTCCGGATGAGTTGCCAGGGAGCTGCCGCACGCAAGGTCGCAAGAATGTTGGGACGGGCATCCGGACGGGGCGGCATGCGGGAGGTTGAAACCGGCCGGCCGCGGCGGGCGTCTTTGCGAACTGCACCGGACTTTCCGGACCGGGCACGGGGCGAGGATTTGGTTGTGTCGGCCAAAAACTCGGGAAGACCGTCGATTGTGCCGGCTTCGACAGCCGCCAAAAGTTCTGAAAGCGCGGAAAGGTCCTGCTCAGCAGTTGCGGGCGTGTCCTGATCCTGGTTTTCCCCGTCCAGTTTGGGCCCTTCATCCCGTTGGTCAGATTGACCATTGTCTTTAGGCTGTGCCTGGTTTTCTTCGACCGGATCGTTTGGTTGCGCGGCGAGGGACAGCCCAAGGCACAAGCGGACTGCGGTGAGGGCATCTGCCTCTGAAACAGTGCTTCGCTTCTCCAGCGCTGCAAGCGTTTGGCAGAGCCTTGAGAGGTGTTTCAAAGTGCGCAGCGAAGAAACGCCCGCGGCAAACGCCAGACGGGACAGAAGGCCGATCAGTTCGTCACTGATGATCACGTCGGCAGCAGTGACTGTAAGGGTACGCTCCGCGCCGGGTGAATGTGATGCGACCTCGCTCCAAGGGATTGCATTCAGGTCAATCATGAGCCCGAGCCGGTCTCCAAGCGCTTTGGGGAGATGTTCTTCGGGGTCTGCCCCTTCATCAACCGCGATCACCAGAAAGTCTGCGGTGTCCTCGGCAGCACTGCAGGCTGGGCGGCCGGCCCTTGGGCAGGCGCGGCGATCCATTGTCTCGCCGATCAGGGCCGCAACAGGGGCTTCCACACGTTCCGCCATCGGGATGAGAAGGACACCCTGATCAGCCTTTGCGAGAAGCCCGGGCTGGGTGATGACACGCCCGGCGAGGGCGGTTGCGGGAATGTCGACGCTGCCGGTCAGGCCTTGCAGGGAAACGGATGAGGGAACGCGGACCCAGGGTTTGTCCTGGCCCAGCAGCGCAGCAAGGTGATCGAGATATGCATCACGAACGCCTCCCGCGCGGGCCTTCAACCAAAGTCCGCCCAGTCTGGCACCGCCTGCTTTCAGGGCTTGTGCTGCAAGAAGGGCATCCTGCCACGTATTCGGGGCAAGTTCTGGTCTTGCGGCGTCAAAAGCCTGCATGGACCGGACATCATCCATGCGCTGCCTCTGTTGCGGCGGCGGCCTCGGCGCTCACGGCAGCGACGGCGCGTTCAATCCGCGGAGCGCTTCCGGAATCATCAAGCGGATCCCGCCGCAACCGGTGGCACAGAACCATTGGCGAAATGTCAGAAACATCCGCCCAGGTCACCGCCAGACGTCCGGCCAGCGCTGCGCTCGCCCGGCAGGCACGCATGAGGGTCAGCTCGCCGCGCATCCCGTCAATGCCAAGGCTCATGCAGAGTTGAGACATCCTTGAGAGGACATCATCCGGAATATCGACCTGCCGCAGGATCTTTCGGGCCTTGACCACTTTGTTCCGGATGGCGGCATCCTTGCGGGACCACTTCGCCACAAATGCAGCCGGGTCGGCTTCAAACGCATCGCGGCGGCGGATGACTTCGATGCGCTGTTGGAGATCGTTGATTGTGCGGATCTCGACACTGAGACCGAACCGGTCAAGCAGCTGTGGGCGCAAATCGCCTTCTTCCGGATTGCCGCTTCCGACCAGCGCGAAGCGGGCGGCGTGGCGAATGCTGAGGCCTTCCCGCTCGACCACATTGACGCCGGACGCTGCAGCATCAAGAAGAAGATCAACCAGATGATCTTCGAGAAGATTGACTTCATCAATGTAAAGGAAGCCCTGGTTGGCTGCTGCCAAAAGCCCCGGTTCAAAGTCCTTTTCACCGGCAACCAGCGCCTTTTCCAGATCCAGAGCGCCGCAAATCCGGTCTTCTGTCGCGCCGAGCGGCAAATCGATCATGGGGGTGCGGATCTGCACTTTTTTGGGCGGCTTCTTGCCATCAGCGGGAGTGCAAACCGGGCAGGCGGCCTGCGGGTGGTCCGGTGAACAATTGAACCGGCAGCCTGCGCGGGTGTCAATTTTGGGCAACAGTTCAGCGAGTGCGCGGACGGCTGTCGATTTGCCGGTGCCGCGATCACCAAAAATCAGGACACCACCCAAAAGTGGCTCCACGGCTGCCATCAGCAGGGCCTTTTTCATGTCCTCTTGGGCGACAATGGCTGAGAAGGGAAAGGGTGCTGACATCGGTATCCACCATATATGAGTGTCAATATAAGTTGACACATTTTGTTGGTGGAGAGAAGAGGCGGAGCGTTTTTTTGTTGGCTGTGGTGTGGGGTGCGCGCAGGTCGCTACTCTTCAGAAAGAAACCATTGCGGCACTATTTGTTTTCGCAAAGCGCCTTATCAGGCGCGACAAATCACGCATGCTTCTTTTTGACAGAAACGCATGTGGAGATCGCGGCAACAAAAAGAATATTCAGCCATGCACTTGTTAACGTATACACGAATACGCCTCTGAAATAATTGCCGGCATAAACCTTTGTGAGCCCGCGCCCTACGCGCGCTTCATCTGTTAATGTAAACACGGATATGTAGATACAAAGGAAATACAATAAGATGTATGTGAATAAATAAACCTTCTTTTTTCGTGTTTTGATTACGATTTGATACTGGGAATAGATAGACAGCACAGTAATCAAACCTAATACGATTATGATTGCGTTTTTGAAGTGGACGGCAGCGGCAAGGTTATAGAACCAAATACTTGAATTATCCACGATCAAAGACTTTCCGATGCTTATCAGAGGAGTAGTCAAGTATTGTGGAAATTCTATGTTCGGAAATGCCGCGAAAGTAGCAAAAATAGCGACAGATAAAACGATCGATACGGCCATCAAGAAAAAGCAGAAAACGGTGACGGCGATGCTCGGGTCGCTAAATCTATAGGAATAATTTCTAACAATATTCATATCTTAAATTATTGACCTAGCCTTGATTTTGTCTGGCTGGAGGTGTCTGCATTCGAACGTATCTGGGTTCAAGTGTTGGCAAGTTTAATACGGTGTACTTCGAGAATTTTGCATCAGATTTGAAAAGTACCGATCGACCCGACGGCGGATTGGCGCAAAGTCGGTTAGCGCTGGCCGGCTATGCATTCTTGAAGAGCTGGAGCGGGTGAAGGGAATCGAACCCTCGTCTTAAGCTTGGGAAGCTTCTGCTCTACCATTGAGCTACACCCGCTGATGCAGTCCTTAGTGCGCTCACTCCGGCAAGCTGTCAAGCGCCTGAATTGTTTTATCCCGTCCGCCGCCATCGTGCCGACTGCGATAACGATCGGCCGAAAAAGGGCATTCCGCCCACGGCATCTGCGTTTTGGCTGTCCGCCCGGTAAAGCATGGGGGTGTGAGGTGTATACCGCTTTCCAGCCCCCGGTTCAGAACCTGGGCTAGGACTGCCTGCTGACAGGTCACAAACAATTGGACCCGGACGGTCCACCGGGCCGCATCGGTTGCCATGCCGAAGATTTCGGGGACGGTGTCTGGTCAAGGTCCGAACTGCAATCGGCTGGATACGTTTGAAGACTTGATAAGTTGGTTAAGAAAACCAAACTCACGTTAGGGTGGTTTATTTTTTTCCTTGAATGTATTAATGAAATTATCATCTTATTTTGTAGGTTTTACGATCATGTATTAAGTGGATGACAATTTTGTATTGTAAAAAAATACGATAAAAGTCAGTCGCTATTAACGTTAATGTTTACAATTGGTTGCAAGATTTACGTTCCGCACGTACTCCCGGCGTCAAGAGCAAATGAGTACGGGTTTGATAATGACCAAAGCGACTGGTGCATGGGGCGACTTGCAAGCATGGCCTATCATTGGAATCCATTCAGTCGTCATGGACGACGGGCGTGTTTTGACTTTCGGGACAGACGCCAATGGCATGCAGGGCGGGCAGTTTATCTATGACATCTATGACCCGGTGACCGGGACCCACCAGACACTGGCAAACACGGTCGGGACCGACATCTTCTGTTCCGCAGCAATGATCATTCCCGGCACAGACAAGGTGCTGATTGCAGGCGGGGATGCCCGTCCGGACGGCCGCCCGAACACCGGCGTCAACGACGTCAACATACTCGACATGAAAACGGGCGAGTTGTATGCGGCTCCGGATGGCGACATGGTGAACCAGCGCTGGTATCCGACAATGGTCAGCCTCGAAGATGGCCGCATGGTCATGCTGGGGGGCTCCGATGGCGCAGGGCGCCATCAAGACACTGCAGAGGTCTATACCCCCGGTGTGGGCTGGAAAGCGCTGACAGGGGCAGTCGATGCCGATCTGGGGCGCGCCGGTCACTACCCCCGGGCGTTTTTGGATACAGACGGAAACGTAGTTTATTTTTCGACAGGCAGGGGTGCCGATGCTGATATCGAGGTCATGAGCCTCAACATCGATGCAAACGGCGGAACCGGGTCGATCACAGAGATTGGAAAACTGCCGTTCAACGCGACATGGGAAAACCCCGCCGTTCAATTCGACGTAGGGAAAATCCTGATACAGGACAGTGGGTCTGGCCTTTGGGTCATGGATATCTCCGGCAATGGCGTCCAGTTCGAAAAAGTCGCTGACATGGGCTCGGAACGCAATTGGTCGAACATGACTGTCCTGCCGGATGGGACAGTGCTCATCAATGGTGGCTCAGCCGTTGGCAACACGGAAGCGGCGGCAAACAAAACTGCGGCAATCTGGGATCCAGAGACAAATCAAGTCACTGAAATGGCAGCCGAGAATGCCCCTCGTCTCTATCACTCGACTGCAGTACTTCTGAATGACGGGTCTGTCCTTTCTGCGGGTGGTGGCGCGGCTGGCTTTGCGGAAAACAACTACCTTGATGCGCAGACCTATATGCCAACCTATCTGTATGACCAAAACGGTCAGCTGGCTCAGCGTCCGGTGATTGAAGCAGCTCCATCCGAAATCCGTTCCGGCCAGACATTCATTGTCAACATGGACAGCACAGACGACATTGCCCGTGTTACGTTTGTCAAAAACGGAGCCGCCACGCACGCGTTCAACATGGGGACCGCCTTCGTTGAAGCGCAATTCTCGACCGGCTTCGGCAACGGGAACTTGACTGTGACGGCGCCAACCACTGCTGAGGGCCTCTCCTCCGGTGACTGGATGATGTTTGTTTGGGACAAAAACGGCGTCCCGTCTATTGCGCCGAATGTCTCAGTCGTGCCGTCCAACTTGCCGATTGATCCGGGGGCAGAGCCGCAAAACCTGTTGGTGAATGGCTCGTTTGAAGTTCCGAACCCGACTGATACGACAACGTGGGTCACCAGTCTGGACGGCTGGCAGACGGACGGAAAATGGTTCGAGATCCATGGTGACAAGAACATTGATGCCAATGCCAGTCATGGCCAGACGGCGCTTGGGCTGGATGGCAGCTCGAAGCCGGTTTATCAGCAGGTCCAAACCGAAACCGGACAGACTTATGATCTGAGCTTCACGTATGAGACGGAAGCCTTGGCGTCAAATATATGGAACATTGGTCTTCAAGTGCTCTGGAATGACGAGGTCGTTGCGACGATCAAGCCGGGTGACGGCGAAATGCGCGCATATGACTTCAAGGTTGTTGGCACAGGCGGTGTTGACAAGCTGACGTTCCAGGCGACCCCCGGCACCAATGCCCTCTTGGGCGGGCTCCTCGACAACGTAGTCCTGAAATCAGATGGAACGGATCCAATACCAATGCCTGACCCGGATCCTGTTGATCCTGCCCCGGTTGATCCTGATCCGATAGACCCGGATCCTGTTGATCCGGCTCCGGTTGATCCCGATCCGGTAAACCCGAATCCTGCCGATCCAGACCCAAACGGAACAAATCTGCTTACCAATGGCAGTTTCGAGAACCCCAACCTTGGCCTGGCCAAGTGGGGTGTGACTGATCAGATGGAAGGCTGGACGTCTGAGAACAACCAGTTCGAAGTCTGGAATGATGGTTTTGAAGGTATTGCCGCCAAGGACGGTGTTCAGCAGGTTGAAATCGATTCCGAGCGTGGCGCGATTTATCAATCCATCCAGCTGGAAGAGAACCAGATCTACGAACTCAGTTTTCATTATGAGCTAAGGGACCATTACAACTACCGAGGTGGTATTGAAGTCCACTGGAATGATCAGCTTGTCGACACCATCGAACCGGGCAACGGTGAAGCTGGCATCTACACCTATGAAGTGGTGGGCACAGGCGGTAACGATACCGTTAAGTTCAAGGCAACCGATACCAGCCATTCCACAGTTGCAGGTATTCTCGACAAGGTGGAACTGACGGACACCGGAAAGGCCGTCGCAGCGCCTGTCGACCCGGCTCCGGTTGATCCAGACCCGGTGAGCCCAGACCCGGTTGACCCGGACCCTGTTGATCCAGACCCTGTTGATCCCGATCCAGTTGATCCGGCCCCGGTAGATCCGGATCCTGTCGATCCAGACCCTGTTGATCCCGATCCGGTAGACCCGGCACCAGTGGAAAACCTCGTTTACAACAAGCCAAATGAGGTCCAACACCTCAAAGGGTCGGATGGTCAGATCGACGTGTTTGTTGTCGGCGGCAACTCCAACGATTTCAATTGGGGTGATACTCAGGACGGCAAGGGAACTGTCATTTGGCAGGGGGCAGACTTCGATGTCATGCACGGTTTCGACGTGCTTCGATTTGATGACTTGGATGTGTCCATAACGAAGGGAGATGCACCAGCCCCTGACCCAGACAAGGGCGGCATTACGGTCAACGACATCAAGGGCCAGACACAACACCTTCAAGGCACAGACGATGTCGATACGTTTGTGGTTGATGCCGTCTCGACCGACTACGGCTGGGGCGTTGCCCAAGATGGCGAAGGCGCAGTTGTGTGGTCAGGGGCCGATTTCGACGTCCTGCATGATTTCGAGCAGATTCAGTTCGATGACATGTCAGTCACGCTCGACCACTAAAGGTCGATGCAACAATAAATTGCAATGTTACCCGCCTTATACATTTAAGGCGGGTATTTTGTTAACTTATTCCTATTATCGATAATTAAAAACACGCATAAATACGACTGATATTAATGACAGTAATCCGATTGCTGGTCCAAGATCGCCAAGGGTCCATTCTGCCCATTTTTGGACTGCTCGTTATTTTCCTTGTGGTTATCGGCGGGGCAGCCATTGATGTCAGCCGGGCCGTCAACGCCCGGGAAAAGCTTGCCTATGCCATAGACGCTTCTGCGCTCTCACTGGCCGTTGAGCTGGCTGGCCGCGAGATGAATGACGCGGATGTGAAACTCCATCTTGAAAACAGCTTTGAAGCCAATCTCAAAGACAGTGAATGGAAAACCCGGGCGATTGAGAACATTGCCTGGACGATCAACCAAGCCGAGGGCTGGGTTGAGGTGCGTTCGTCATCACGGCTTGAGGACTACTTTCTGGGTCGGCTCATGGGGTACGGCATGGACGCCATTGGACCAGAAAAACTCAATTTCGGAACCACGGGCCGGGCGGCGTATGGCGAGCAGGACATGGAAATCGCTCTTGCTCTCGACATCTCCGGATCTATGGATCGACAGGACATGGCCGAGCTTAAAAAAGCCGCGACCCGGCTTGTCAGTGAGCTGATACCAGAAGGCACGCCAGATCACTCCACCAAGGTCCGGATTGGCATTGCGCCATGGACCGACAGCATCAACGCTGAGAAGATTCCGGCGATACTGGACAGCAATGATGCGGATTATAGCTATTGGCCTAGCCGATGCATCTCCGGACGGCATACAGACCACCAGTTCGAACCATACCTGAGGTACGGTGATGGCCGGTCTTACTACATGCGCGGCGCCGAAGCAGTCCATTGGGTGGACTATGATCCGAACGACTGGAGAGAGAACGACCCGACCAACCTCGGGTGTCCGTGGTCCTCGCCGGTTACGCCAATCACGTCAGACCGGGACGATCTGCTAAAGCTGATCAAGGGGTTGCGCTCCGGTGGCGGTACATCTGTTCACCTTGGTATCGACATGGCATGGCGTCTCCTGTCTCCGGAGTGGGCGGAAGCATTCCCGGCGCGCAGCCGTCCAAGACAATACGGCGGGTCGGTCAAGATCGCTCTCCTGATGACGGACGGTGACAGCAACACGGCCTATTCCATGCGCTCCAGAAACAGCAAATGCACATGGCCAAACTACGAGCCCTGCAGGCTCGATACGAGGGAGCCTGAGTGGTATTGGACATACCACGGGTCGTTTAGCTACGACAGCCCGACGTATGCGCGTGCGCGCCGGTACTGTGACATTCTTCGGCAGAAAGACGTAATTGTCTGGACGGTTTTCTTCGATAACCGCGTGTGGTCAGACGCGCCTGAGAAGCTGATGGCGTACTGCGCAGCGAACGGCGGCGAGTATATCAAAGTTGACGACGCCGCCCGTATGACGCAGGCCTTTACCGGCATCGCCAAGAAAATCCAGAACGTTTATCTGGCACGTTGACGAGCAGTTCTTTTTAAGACGCTGAAGCAACGGAACTGAAAGAGCCTCGCAACCTTCAGCGTCGCTGCGGGGATCATATAAGCGACGACTATGAAAAACGGTTGTCTGGTCTGGGTCTGACCTCAAGGTATTGCATGATGCCGATCAGATTCAGTCCAATTAGGTAGCCGCATAATCGGCGGCTCATAGTCTTTTCAATAATAAATTGCATTGTAAAAAAATTCAATTTTTGCGCTAGGAGGTTTATTAATAATTTCCAATTATCGATAATTTCGGAAGTCTGTATAAATACGGTTGTAAATAATGTCACTTCTCCGATTGCTGTCTAAGGATCGGCAAGGCTCCGTTCTTCCGCTTTTTGGCCTGCTCGTCATTCTTCTTGTGGTTATCGGTGGCGCGGCCATCGATGTCAGCCGGGCA
The DNA here is from genome assembly GCF_965276855.1 of Roseibium sp. Lineage (GTDB taxonomy): Bacteria > Pseudomonadota > Alphaproteobacteria > Rhizobiales > Stappiaceae > Roseibium. The sequence goes on along the minus strand of NZ_OZ255700.1, from coordinate 1,393,598 downwards.
ATCAACGCTCGTGAGAAACTGTCCTACGCCATCGACGCAGCGGCTCTTTCAGTTGCAACAGAGCTGTCCATACGCGAGATGTCAGACAGCCAGGTCCGGACACATCTCGAAAACAGCTTCAAGGCAAATCTTAAACAGTCAGAATGGCGTCAAGCGGCCATCGACAACATCAGTTTTGACATCAATACGGACAACGGGACGATTTCAATGTCCTCGTGGTCCAGCCTGCCCAACTACTTTGTTGACCTCGGTGGTTACGGTCAGAAGGCGTTCGGTCCGGAGGTGTTCCAGTTTGGAAACAGCGCCCAGACAACTTATAGCCGGTTCAATGTCGAGATCGCGGTCGCACTTGACGTAACCAATTCGATCTCCAGTGTGCCGGGCGGTCTACAGAGTGTAAAAAGCGCGGCACAGGACCTCATTGATATCCTAATCTCCGACCAAGCCACTCCCAGCACTGCGAAGGCCAAGATCGCGCTCATTCCATACAGCTGGGGGGTTAATGCGGGATCTTACACGTCTCAGCTGGCAGAAGGCAGGATTGACGGTTCCAGGTGCATTACCGACCGGGAAACGCTGAGCCGGTACAAGGAAGGGCCGTACTGGAATAACTTTGGCAATACAGGTTTTAATCAGGGCGCTGAGCGCTTCTATTACATCTCCTATGATCGCTGGTACGGCGCGCAGACAAACTGTCCCTACACTCCGGTTCAGCCACTGACTGCTGACAAGAGTGATCTTGATGGCACAATTCGAAATCTGTCCCTGATCGGTGGCACCGGCGGGCAAGCTGGTGTTGCATGGAGCTGGTACACGCTCTCACCCGAATGGGCGTCTATCTGGCCGCGTGAAAGCCAACCTCTGCCGTATGACAACAGTTCACGGCCAAAAAATCGCAAAATCGCAATCCTGATGACTGACGGCGAGTTTAACACTTGGTGGGATTGGGAACGCACAGAACGAAGGCGGTGTTGGTACAGCAGCAGTGAAAACAAGATCGTCTGCAGCGGTCAGGACAAATGGGAATGGACACAGCGCGGATATTACACTCTTCCAAGCTATCAGGAGCCTTCTGTACAGCGGTCTCTGGAGCTGTGCAGACTAATGAAAGGAAAAGGAATTCAGATCTACTCTGTGTTCTTTGAAACGGGTATGGGAAAAACACCGTTCGGGACCCGGATGCTGCAGGAATGCTCGTCCGGAGGTGATTTCTATTATGAAGCCGGGAACCGGGAAGAGCTGAAACAAGCCTTCCAGAACATCGCGAAGAAAATTCAGCAGATTTATCTGTCTCAGTAAATATGAGAGGTACAAGGCAAGACAGCTTTGACCGGCCTTTCTGAAAGCATCACGAGACCGTTCGAGCTGTTTGAAAGGACCGCAGGATAACTTGGCAGGGAAAGAAGCATAATCGTCCCCATGCCAGCGGAGGCTATTCACCCGCACGTTTGGTTCTGTTGACCACGGCTTTACAACCATCAAACCCGATCCAGCGTAGACAACCTTGAGGGTTCATTTTCCAGCGAACTGTCAAGCGCTTGAATTGTGTTTTCCCGTCCGCTGCCATCTTGCCAAGACCGGCCCGAACCTCCATGTTCCGCGCGGCGCAGCGCCGTTGGAATATTTCAGGCTCCGGAACAGACTATGCGGGAAAAAATCAAAGCCCTGGTTACCTCACGCACGTGGGAATACTGGATCATTGCGATCATCGTCGTGAATGCGATCACGCTCGGGCTGGAAACCAGCCCGTTTGTCATGGACCGGTTCGGGTCGGTTTTGATTGCAATCGATCAGACGATCCTCGGCATATTCGTGATCGAAATCGCGCTGCGTCTGTTTGCGCATGGCTTCCGCTTTTTCAAAGATCCCTGGAGCCTCTTTGATTTCTTCATTGTCGCAATCGCGCTGCTGCCATCCAGCGGAACTCTGTCCGTGCTGCGCTCGCTCCGGATCTTGCGTGTCCTGCGCCTGATTTCCGTTGTTCCGTCTCTGCGGCGGGTGATTGGCGGGTTGATTGCCGCCTTACCGGGCATGGGGTCCATCGTCGTCCTGATGGCGCTGGTATTCTATGTGTTCGGGGTAATGGCGACCAAACTCTTCGGCGCATCGTTTCCCGAATGGTTCGGTGATCTTGGCGCATCGCTCTATACGCTTTTCCAGATCATGACGCTGGAAAGCTGGTCCATGGGGATCGTCCGGCCGGTCATGGAAGTCTATCCGCTCTCCTGGATCTTCTTCGTGCCGTTCATCCTGTGTACGGCTTTCACGGTTTTGAACCTCTTCATCGGTATCATCGTGTCCGCCATGCAGGAGGAGCATGAAGCGGAAGCCGACGCCAACCGTCAGGCGATCCATGATGAAACGGGCCTCATTTTGGAAGAAGTGAAAGCCTTGCGGGCCGAGCTTAAGGAGCTGCGGGAGCAGACGTCAAAATCGTAGTTGCTGCGGCGTAGGAGTGTGGTGTGTTCTTCGGTCCAGGGCCCAGTCTTGCAGACTGCGGATCTGGCAAAACGCCCACCCGAAACCGGCGCAGGCGATGTTTTAGGGCGGCAACCCGGGCGGTGGACTGATCAATCTGTGTTTCACTGATCCGGCCATCCGAAACGGCGGCCACAATGGCGGCGTTGACCCGGTCACCGAGTTCCGGGTCGCTCCGGTCAAAACTGGAAAAGAGCACAATGTCATTTCCGGCGGCGATCGCTTGCACCGCTGCGTCTTCGATCGAAAACCGATCAGAGACTGCATCCATCTCCAGATCGTCCGTGATGATGATAACATCCTCACCGGCGAGGGTTCTGGCCTCCGCAATCCCCTTTTTCGAAAGAGAGGCTGGAGTTTCTGGCGTGTCGGAAAAGCGCGGGTGAACCAGATGGCCCATCATCACCATGTCCACCCGGTCCTGCCGGTGGAGTGCGCGATAAGGCTCCAGTTCATGCGCGTGCCAGGACTGGCTGATCACCGGCAAACTGGTGTGGCTGTCCGTCGTTGAAGATCCGTGTCCTGGAAAGTGCTTCAGCGCTGTTGCTATTCCAGCGGCCTGATGGGCGGCAATAAACCCCGCAGCACAATTGGTAACGGTGGCAGGGTCAGCGGAAAAACTCCGCTTTTTCTTGCCAATAATCGGATTGTCCGGGTTGATGTCCACATCGACGACGGGCCCGAAATTGACGTTGATATTGTAGGCGCCAAGCTGGGCCGCTCTGCGGGCATAATAGGCGCGGACCTTGCGCGGCGTGCAATTGTCTGTGGCGGCCGGAAGATCCTTCGCCGTGCTCCAGGTCACGGGATCGCCCAGAGGGGGCAGGCGCTGAACCAGGCCGCCCTCTTGATCAACGGCGATCAACACCGAAGACCCGGAACCTTGATCGGCAAGGTGGCGGGTCAAGGTGGTCAACTGGTCGGGTGTTTGAATGTTGCGGCCAAGCAGCATCACGCCGCCGACGCGGCCACTTGCGAGTTGGCCGCTGACGGCCATGACACCTGGATCCGTCGGGCGGGTGCCGTTAAAACCAACCATGATGAGCTGGCCGACTTTCCGCTCCAATGCGCTGGCTTCAGGCCCGCCGGAAATGAGCCGGTTGGGTCCGGCTTGAAAGAGGATTATCCAAAGCGCAGCAAAGAGAAAAGGGACGGATAGCAGCGTGGCAGCTAAGGCAAGGGATCGTTTCGTCACTGAAAACAAGCCTTTTACTCCACGCCGCAAAATGGATGCCGATCCTCGGTTCTTGCCAAGGTAGCGCGGCCGACGTGAGAAAGCGATCTTATCGATCTTCGGGCGATGAACATCGTGGCAGCAGACTGCGGCTTGGGCTTGGAGTTCTAACCGTCCGTGCTGCCGTCAAGGGCATCCAGGAGATCCTCCGGCCCTTCCACTATCAGAACGACACCTGTTTCGGTGTAGTCGCGTGAGACCACGTCCAGACCGAGGCCAGTGATTTTCCGTTCCAACTCGGAACTCGATGCAAAGTCTGCGCTGAACCTTTTCCGGGAGAGTTTCTGGAACGGCACCAAATCGGCATTTGCAATCGCGTCTTGGGCAGCGCCTGAATAGGCGCGGGCAAGGCCTCCGCCGCCCAGCTTTGTTCCACCGAAATACCTTACGATCAGCACCGCACAATTGATCAGGTCTGCGCCCTGCAGAACGCGCAAGGTCGGCATGCCGGACGTGCCGGCTGGTTCGCCATCGTCCTTTCCGCTCTCTTCTACCCGGTCATCCTCCAAAAGCCGCCGGTGCGCGGTTACGATATGATTGGCCTTGCGGTGTTCCTTGCGCAGTTCTTCCAGACGGGTGTCGAACTGCTCAATGGGCACCAAAAAGGCCAGGAACCGGGACTTCCGGTCTTCCAGAAAGCCTTCGTATTCGCGGGTGATGGTTTTCAAGGACATTCAGTGTTCAGGCAGATGCCTTGAAATGCTTGGAGAGCTTCAAGGCCTGGCCCTGATAGTTGGACCCGATGCCCTCGCCATAAAGTGTCGCCGGCCGTTCGGCCATGTGTTCATAGACAAGGCGGCCGATGGTCTGCCCGTGTTCCACGATAAAGGGCACGTCGTGCGACCGGACTTCCAGAACCGCGCGTGAGCCAATACCGCCGGCACCGGCATGGCCGAAGCCGGGATCGAAGAAACCAGCATAATGCACCCGAAACTCCCCGACCAGTGGATCGAAGGGCACCATCTCGGCGGCATAGTCTGGCGGGACGTGAACGGCTTCCTGGCTGACAAGTATGTAGAAAGCGTCCGGATCAAGGATCAATTCAGCATTCTGCCGGCGGTAGATCGGTTCCCAGAAATCAAGCGGGTCTTGAGCGCCGACCAGATCAACGTCAATCAGCCCGGAGTGATGTTTGGCACGGTAACCGATCAGGCTGCCGGGGCCTTCGCCTTCCAGATCAATGGACAGCTGGACACCGCCGCCGATCCGCTCATTGCCGCCGCTCATCAGGGTTTCTGATTTGTGGATGCCTTCAAGATCAGCATCTCGGATGAGCGATTGCCCCCGCCGGAACCGGATCTGGCTGAGGCGGGAACCCGACCGGACCAGGATCGGGAACGTGAGCGGCGAAATTTCCGCATAAAGCGGTCCGGTGTACCCAGCTGGAATGGTGTCGAACGCCTGTCCGTTGTCGGTGATCACGCGGGTGAAAACATCAAGACGCCCGGTGGAGCTTTTTGGGTTGGCGGTTGCGGAAATGTCGGGCCGCAGCGCCAGGCTTTCCTGCAATGGAACGATGTAGACGCACCCCGTTTCCAAAACAGCGCCGTCCTGGAGATCGATGGTATGCAGTTTCAACTGCTCCAAGCGGTCGGCCACTTTGATGTCCGGACCTGGCAGAAAACTTGCGCGCACCCGGTAAGCAACTGTTCCAAGGCGTAGATCGAGGCTCGCAGGCTGAATTTGACCTTTGACCGGCGGCTGTGCGGCGGAAATTTCCTGCGCTGCGAACATGGCCTGAATGACGCGTTCGGGCAAAATCCCGTTCGCTCCGATCAATGCGCTGCCTGTGGTGCTTTGGTTCGCTGATACGTTCATCAATTCATCCTGCAATCGTCGTCTAACGTCCTTAACGGATGCGGCTGGCCCCGCCAACTCTCTTTCTGGCCAATCTCAGGAAAACGGGGAGGTAGATTGACCGAAAGCCCATTTTCGCTTAAGTGAAAGCCACCTCGTGGTGATTTGGGCCGGCCGGCTTGCAGCCACGTTAAACAAGTCGCTAAAAAGGCCGGAGGTGCAAACCCCGGTCTTGAGGCTGGGGTTTTTTCGTTTGGAGCGAACATCGACATGACTGACACCAAGAACACCGCTGGAACCAACTGGCGCCCTGCAACCGCACTCGTTCATGGCGGCACTACCCGCTCACCGTTCGGCGAGACGTCCGAGGCAATGTTCCTGACACAGGGTTTTGTGTACGACAGCGCGGAAGCAGCCGAAGCACGGTTCAATGGTGAAGATCCGGGGTTTGTCTATTCGCGGTATGCCAACCCAACCGTCGCGATGTTCGAAGACCGTATCAAGATGCTGGAAGGCGCGGAAGCTGCGCGGGCAACGGCCAGCGGTATGGCTGCAGTCAATCTTGCCCTGATGGCGTCGGTCAAGGCCGGGGATCATGTGGTTGCGGCGAAGGCCCTTTTCGGCTCGTGCCGGTACATCTGCGAGACCCTGCTGCCGCGCTTTGGCGTTGAGAGCACGCTTGTCGATGGAACGGATATTGAGCAGTGGAAAGCGGCCGTGAAGCCGAACACCAAGGCGCTGTTTCTGGAAAGCCCAACCAATCCGACCCTGGAAGTCATTGACATTGCCGCAGTCGCGGAAATTGCAAAGTCGGTTGGCGCCCGCTTGATTGTCGATAACGTCTTCGCAACGCCGATGTACCAGTCTCCTCTGAGCCTGGGTGCGGATGTGGTCATCTATTCCGCCACCAAACACATTGACGGGCAGGGGCGGTGTCTGGGTGGCGTGGTTCTTTCAGATGAAGAGTGGATCACCGAAGAGGTGATGCCCTTCGTCAAACACACTGGCCCACACATGAGCCCGTTCAGTGCCTGGGTGCTCTTGAAGGGGCTCGAGACACTGCCGTTGCGCGTGGCGCAGCAGACCAATAGCGCTGGCCAGATTGCGGACTTCCTGGCAGGTCAGTCCAAGGTGAAACGCCTGATTTACCCGGGGAGGGACGATCACCCGCAAGCCGAGATCGCCAAGCGCCAGATGCGCGGTGGTTCGACGATGGTGGCGCTTGAAATCGACGGCGGCAAGGAGGCTGCATTCCGGTTCGTGAATGCGCTGGACCTGATCCGGATCTCCAACAATCTCGGCGATGCCAAAAGCCTGATCACGCATCCGGCAACAACCACCCACCAATCGATTGGCGAGGAGGCCCGTGCCGAACTCGGCATCACCGATGGCATCCTGCGCCTCTCTGTTGGATTGGAAGACCCGCAAGATCTTTTGGAAGACGTTGAGAAGGCCCTGGCGGCGATTTAGGCCGCCCAGCCTGGTTCACTTCGATACCACCAGCAGCCCCGCCGCCGTCAGCAATGTGCCGCCTGCGGTCCGGTTCAATAGCCTTGGATGTTGTCTCAAGAAACCAAGGCACTGTTTGGCACCGGCCGCATAAAGCATCACAAACGCAAAATCGAGTGCGGCCATGGTCGGGCACATGATGAACAATTGGGTCAGGACAGGGGCTGTCGGATCTATGAATAGCGGAAAGAAGGCGGTGAAGAAGACCAGTGCCTTCGGGTTGCCGAACGCAACAGCAAAGCCGCTCGCATAAAGCCGCGCCGGATGTGACGATCGATCCGGTGTTGCTGCGTCAGGTAGAGTTGGTGCTGACCGCCACATTTTGATGGCCATAAAGATCAGCACACCGACACCTGCCCATTTGATAGCCTGAAACGCGACTGCCGAGTTGGCGATGATGATGCCCAGACCCGCCGTGACCAGCAGCATCTGGATCATGTTGGCGGAGATGTCTCCGAGGGCAGTATAGAGCGTGCGTTTCGTCCCGAAGTGCAAGGCATGAACCATACCCAATAGGATGCTGGGACCAGGTGTCATGGTCAGGATGAGAGAGGCGGCGACGAAGGCGAGCCAGGTTTCCAGGGGCATGATGTTGTCCAGACGGCAATTGTGCTGGAGGGTCGAATAGAGATATATATCGATATAAGAAAATAACTTGAGGTTATATTTTGACGTCAGATTCTCAGGACCTTCCTCTCGCAATGGTCCGGGCTCTTCGGATCATCGAGGAAACGGGAAGTGTTTCCGAAGCCGCTCGGGCCCTTGGCATATCTCAACCGGCTGTCAGCAAGGGCATCGCCCAGCTGGAAAAGCGGTTTGGACTGGATTTGCTCATTCGCGGGGCCCGGCCACTCGGGTTGACTGAAGAAGGGCAGGCGTTGGCGGCATTTGCCCGTCAGGCCGATCTACTTCAAGACAAGACCCTGCGCCAATTGCAGGATGTTCAGCGGGACAAGATCGGGACAGTCCGTCTCGGTTCCTTTGGTTCTTCCGCCTCGTTTCATATCCTCCCACGGCTACTTGACGCGTTTGGCCGAAGGTTTCCCGGTATTGAGGTTGAGATATATGAATTTCCGGACGCGGAACTTGAGACGATTTTGCGCAACGGCGGCGTGGATGCCGCGATCTTGTCGGATCCGCATAAGGAGGACCTGGACAGTCTTCCGCTCGCATCGGACGAGCTGGTCGCCCTGGTCCGCGAAGATCATCCGTTGGCGGCAAGGTCACATGTGAGAGCAGCGGACCTTTGCGGCGATCCCTTCATCCTGACCAAGGGCGGGAGCGCGCCGTTGGTTGAGAAATGGTTCGCGGCTGCCGGACAGACGCCGAAGGTAGCACACACCATTTTGCAGGTGAATTCGATCCTGGCTTTGGTTGCAGCAGGCCTTGGTGTGTCCATCATTGCAAAACTGGCTGTGCCTTCCGAGCCGGATGGTGTGAAAGTCTTGCCGCTCACCCCAACTGCGCCAAGGTCGATTATCTTGGCTCGGATCGACAAGGCTCCGCGGTCCCGCGCCGCGCAAACATTCTGGCAATTCTGCGAGAGTACTTGGATCTGAATGGCCGGACCTGAGTGGTATGGCAGGGTAATCAGCGATCTTTCAAGGCGCGGAGGCCGATCAGGACGCGTGCACTGGCTGACACAAGGCAAACGCCGGCAAACGCCCAGGCAAGGACAGGGAACCAGGCTGGCAGAAGAGCCATCAGCAAGAAGAGGCCGATCGTTTCTGTGCCTTCCGCCAGGCCGCCGATGTAGTAGAGCGACTTGGCACCCTGGTGGCTGGTCGAAAGGTTGCGTTTTTCCGCCATGATGGCAAAGGCCAGAAACGCCGAGCCGTTGGCATAAAAACTTGCAAGCAGAGCCGCTGCCGGCAGGGCATTGGTCTCTGGAGCCTGAATTGCAAAGGCGAGTGGAATTGCACCGTAGAAAAAGAAGTCGAGCGTGATGTCCAGATAGCCGCCAAGATCCGTTTTCTGGCTGGCGCGCGCAACCGCACCATCCAATCCGTCAAACAGCCGGTTGAGGGCGATCAGAACAAACCCGGCCAAGAAATATCCAAAAGCAATTGAGCCGGCAGCCAATAATCCCAAGCAAAAACCGGACACTGTCACCATATTGGCGCTGATGCCGGCATTCGCCAGCCGCACCCCGATTGCATTCAGGGGAGGATCGATCATTGGTCGAAGGCGGGCATCAAACATGTAGAAGCGGCTTTACGAAGGATTGTTTGGGCGTTAATGCGAAATCCGGTCCGATTTCACAAGCCACACTCTTTCACGGTTGCGTCAATCGCCCTATAAGCCACATGCAACTCGGCCACTCGGCCGGAATGATAAAAGGAACAATCGTGTCTGGCAGTTACCGCGCCATAACCGACAATATCGAAGTCTCCGTGGAGCCCTATTATCTGGACGATGAGTCGAAGCCGGAAGACCAGGAGTTTATCTGGGCCTATCTTGTTGAGATCCACAATGGTGGTGACAAGCCTGTACAGCTCAAGAGCCGGTATTGGATGATCACGGACGCGCTCGGCCGTCTGGAAGAGGTGCGGGGTGAAGGTGTGGTTGGTGAGCAGCCGGTGATCGAGCCGGGGGAGACCTACGAGTATTCCTCCTATTGCCCGCTTGCGACCGATTCTGGGATTATGGCCGGATCATACGAAATGGAGCGTCCAGACGGCACGACCTTCCAGGTTGAAGTGCCAGCCTTCTCGCTGGATCTGCCCGATACGATCCGCAGCCTCAACTAGGTTGGGCTCCGACGTTTTCAGACGCTGTAGAGGCCGCCCGCAAACCCGATCAGGACCCACAAGATCCATTTCCGGCGGTTGAACGCGGTGAGCAGGGCAACGGCCAGGATCGCCATGACAGCATAGATCGCATGTCCGGCAAAACCGGTGCCAAGGACGAGCGCAAAAAGATCCGGGTCCCGGTTTTTGGCCAGCGGATAATGATACTCGGCAAACATCACCAACGACACTGCGGTGACGCCAACGATCCAGCCAACAAAGGCGATCAGCATCCGCACACCCCAGTGGGCTTTCTTCTGAGCTTTGTTGCGGGAAATCTGCCGATTGGGGCGATGAGCTTGAGCGGGGTGCCTAAGAGCGACTTGCTGCTGATGGCGCCTTAACGGATAGCGCACAGTCGCCTGATAGCCTTGTGAAGGCTTGTTCATCCCCATCTCCGCATGATGCCCCTTGGCCTTTTCGGCTCTGATCGGGTCTTAGCGGCCTCCCGGTTAGGGACGGGTAAAGCTATTAATTCAATTTGGAACGATTTGGGCCGCCAGGCGGAGTTTGTTTAATGCACCCTGAACCTTGACCCAAACTAGCGCACCGTCACGCTTGCAGAATGCGACTGGTCATGGACCCAATTGGCGATGAGGTCGAGTGCTCCCGGCGTAAAGGCCTCACGCCCCAAAGCCAAAAAGGCCCACTCGACCCAAAAAGGCATTTGGTCCGGGCGCTGGTAGTTGAACAAGTCAGAGCGCAACAAGCCATGACTGGCACTGTCGATGATCTCGAACCGATTGGCTGGGTGCTGGTTTTCCAGAATTTGCCGGTAAGTCTGAGAATTATAGTCGGGATCAACGTTCAGGTCGTCGCTGCCATGAATGATGAACATCGGTTTTCTGGCCGTCATCAGCGTTTCTGTGGAGTTTGAACGCCAGTTCCTTTTGACGAAGTGAAACCGATCCTCCGGCATCGGATTGGTTGTGTCTTGAGCGGCAAGGTAATCGGCGTAAGCCGCCTCTGGGCCCAGATACTGTTCGTTCTGAGAGGCTTGGCGATTCAGTTCGCTTTTGATTGCCTGTTCAGAAACGCCCTCGGCGGCCAGTCTTTGCCGTGTGTAATATTGCCCCTGGCGCTGCCAATCGACGGCACCTCCAACGAGCACCAGAAAAACAGTTGGTTCGCTTTCCTGAGCGAGGTGAGGCAGCACCCATCCGGCCTGAGAGAACCCCAGAAAGCCAAATGAAGACAGTGACAGGTTGGGAAGTGTTTTCAACCGGAGGAGGGCCGCCTTCGCAAGGTCAGCCCTGTCACTCATGGAATGGTCCAGCCAATTGCCTTGACTGTCGCCAACGCCTGGCTTGTCCCAAGAGTAAACGGCAATGCCACTTTCAAGTAACACCTTTATGAGGGGCAGGTATCCCCCGCCCGAGTACCGGTCTTGCGGTCCGTCGCCATGGACCAGCAGTAGGACAGGAGCGCCCTGCACGCCGGGCAGGTGCAGGGTCCCGGAGATTTGTGTGTCCTGATGGCGAAACGAAACCGACCTGGCCTCGTAAGCCGAAAGGTCAAAATCATCGAGACCCGATAAGACCTGCAGGCCGAGGACCAGCATGACCGCGCCAAAGACCGATCCGGTCAGCCAGTAGAACCAGCGCCGTGCCATTGCACGCAAGGATCAATACCCTCCGATCAGGCCGTGCGGTGGCGGGCGATGGCACCGCGCTCGATTGCTGCGACGGTCAGTTTGTCCAGGCTGAAACGATCGCGCAGCAACTGGAGGATCCGCAACTCTTCCTTTTCGACGTGCAGATCGGCTGCGGCAACTTCAACGGCCAGCGCATAGGCGGTGTCATAGAGTTTTGACGGCAGAATGTCGCCGACCAGTTCAAGAACCAGCGACAGGCCATTTTCATCCTGCAGAATGTCGCCGCAGCGCTGCGCTGCCGGAATGACATTGTTCGGGTTGTAATCCTTGAAGACGGGCAGTGTCTTGATCATGTCGCCGATCGTTGCCAGTTCATTGTCGGTCATGGAATTGTCCGAGGCGGCGACAATCACCATCACGTAGATGAGAGCTTCCTCGATGCTGATCGGGTCTTGTCCTGACACTTTTCAATTCTCCTTGGCCACCAACGGGCATTTCTGTTGCCCCGATGTAACTGCTCAAACCCGCTGCTTCAAGCATGTTCCCTTTGACAATTGATTGACGGCGGCCCCGCTGTTTTCTAGTGTCGCGCCGCATCAAGCTGGCCAACCCCGGGGAATGACCCGTTTCGCCAGCTTTTCCCTCAAGAACAACTGAAACGACCTTAAGAACATGACCGATCAATCCCTGCCTCCGCTTGACCTTTCGCAAGAGTTTGTCGAGGCGGCCACCAAGTCCAAAGCGTGGCCGTTCGAAGAAGCGCGAAAACTGGTCAAACGGATCGAGAAGCGGGATCCGCAAAAACCGGTTTTGTTCGAAACAGGTTACGGCCCGTCCGGGCTGCCGCATATCGGTACTTTCGGCGAAGTTGCCCGCACGACGATGGTGCGCACCGCGTTCCGTCTGTTGACCGAAGACAAGATCCCGACACGGTTGATCTGCTTCTCCGATGATATGGACGGCATGCGGAAAATTCCTGAAAACGTGCCGGACCGAGCCGCGCTTGAGCCTTATTTGCAGATGCCACTCACTGTCGTGCCAAACCCGTTCGGCGGCGACTATGAGAGTTTTGGACATCATAACAATGCCATGCTGCGGCGGTTCCTCGACACTTTTGGCTTTGATTATGAGTTCGCGAGTGCGACCGACTACTACAAGTCGGGCAAGTTTGACGACATTCTTCTGCGGGCTGCAGAACGCTATCAAAAGCTGATGGATGTGATGTTGCCGACGCTTGGCGAAGAACGCCGGGCGACCTACTCGCCGTTCCTTCCGATCTCGCCGACCTCTGGCCGGGTTCTTTATGTCCCGATGAAAGAGGTCAATGCCAAGGACGGCACCATCACTTTTGAGGATGAAGACGGCCAGGACGTGACCGTACCGGTCACTGGTGGCAACGTGAAGCTTCAGTGGAAGCCGGATTTTGGCGCGCGCTGGGCAGCGCTTGACGTCGACTTTGAAATGTTCGGTAAGGACCACGGTCCGAACATGGCGGTCTACGACAAGATCTGTAAGGTCCTCGGCGGAACGCCGCCGGAGCATTACGTCTATGAGCTGTTTTTGGACGACAAGGGCGAGAAGATCTCCAAGTCGAAAGGCAATGGCCTTTCCATTGACGAGTGGCTCACCTACGCCCCGACGGAAAGCCTTGCGCTTTACATGTTCCAGAAACCGCGGACGGCGAAGCGGATGTATTTCGATGTGATCCCGAAGGCAGTCGACGAATACTATACGTTCGCGCAGAAATACGAACAGATGCCAGTTGAGCAGAAACTGCAAAACCCGGCATGGCACATTCACTCCGGCGACATCCCTAAGATCGACATGCCGGTGCCGTTTGCCATGTTGCTCAACCTGGTATCCGCATCCAATGCAGACAGCAAGGATGTGCTTTGGGCCTTCATTTCCCGCTATGCGCCAGGCGTAACAGCTGAGACACATCCGGAGCTCGACGCGCTGGTCGGCTACGCAATTCGTTACTTCGACGATTTTGTGAAACCGAGCAAGTCCTTCAAGACACCGGATGAAACTGAGCGTCAGGCACTTGAGCAACTGGATGCGAAACTTGCAGCTCTACCGGCTGATGCCGACGGCGCAACGATCCAGGACGCGGTTCTGGATGTAGCAAGGGCGATCGAGCGCTACCAAGATCACAACAAAAAAGGACCTGATGGTGGACCGGGCGTGTCCGTTGCCTGGTTCTCAGCGCTTTATCAGCTTCTGTTGGGACAGGAAAAAGGCCCGCGTTTTGGATCTTTTGTCGCGCTCTACGGGATTTCCGAAACCCGCGACATGATCTCAAAAGCGCTCGCCGGAACGATCGCGGACTAGAGCGCCAGACTTATGAAGACAAAGCCGATGACCGTGTGCGGTCATCGGCTTTTTTGTTTTCAAGACACACAGGCGTTCATTTTGACGCTCGCCATTGCATTCGGCCCGAAAACAGCCTCTGACCGTTGGCCGTCCCGGAGCGCAACAACTTTTGCGCCGGTGATTTCAGCATCTGACACCGTGATCTCGCGGTTTTGCACGGTGTCGTCGACGTCGATCGTGAAGGAAATTTTCTGGGATTTTCCAAGGCTGTTGACCGTCAGTTGGATGCTGTTGTCGCCGTCTTTTACGGACGGAATTGCAGTAAGATGCTCTCGGCCATCCGTGATTTCGAACGGCTGAAATACCTGAACACCAGCGCCGCTTGACGTCGTGTCAAAGATGAGACCGAACGGGGAGGGCTGAAGGTCGATCGTCACGGTCATCGGGCCAAGGTCGCAGCCGCCAGCCGCAGAAATTGTGAACCGGTCTTTTGGCGCCCCCTCATCGAACCGGACATCGAGGTCCGCAAGAGCCGGGCTCGACAGCGCCAACGCCATCCCACATATCACAATCATCCGCATGCTGGTCTCCTTCATCTGGTGACCAGCTTACGTTGCCGTCGTTCGGTTGGTTTATTTGAACTCAGTCCGCATCGTCAAAGAATTGAATCCCGGTCATCCCGGCATCAGTCCAGACAACATGTCCAAGGCGTTCCTGATCATCGATCATCACGCTCACAGTCATGCCCTTTTCAGCGCCGATCAGTCCCTTCAGTGCCGCGCCTGTGCGGGAGATATTTTCAATTTCGATAGTCTGTGTTTTGCCATCGACCTGGGCTTGGGTAACCGCAGTCGTATCCTTTCGTGGAGATCGCCTGGCTTCGGCATCCTGGAGCTCATTTTCCATTGCTTTGGCCAGCAGAACCAACTTGTCCAACACAGCGTTACTGGCTGTGTCCAGATCTTTCAGCGCATTAAACGCATCCTGCCTGCGTCCTTCCTCCGCGGCCAGAAGCGCCCTATGCCCTGCGTCGTGAACGTCCTTGTGCGGAGTTACAAGAGCCTTGAATGCCGGGTGGTTGCGGACGCGGTCATTCTTGATGCCGTCATACCATTTGCCCAGCCGGCAATGATGGTGATCCGGCATCACAGAAGATCCCCAATCATCATGTCCGGTGACGGTATCGACGACCCGTTTTTTGAACAGAACATGGTCAATCCGGGCCATTTCAACCAAGGACCGGTCACTGTCTGCGTCGAAGAAACGTTTGGCATTGTCACTGAAGTGGGTGTTGCAATGTTGAAGCGTGGTTTGCATCTCGCCGAGCTGCATGTCGGTGTTGCGATTGGATTCAGCGACGTTTGATACGTTCCTTGCGATCTCGTGGCTAGCTTCCTTTTGCTGACGCAAAATATCCGTGATCTGGGTCGCACGCTCGGAAACATTGCCGACCATTGTGTCAATCGATTGCATAATTTCGTTGGCAGATGCGATCGCGCTTTCACCGTTTTGAACGGCGCCTTCTGATCCCTGGATCGCGGTTTGGATCGTTGCCATGCCTGCAGTGAGCGCTTCGATGCGCTGTGCAATGTCCTCGGTTGCCTTGCCTGTCTGCGCAGCAAGCGTCTTGACCTCAGAGGCGACCACGGCAAAACCCTTGCCTGCCTCGCCTGCACGCGCAGCTTCAATCGTCGCATTGAGTGCAAGCAAATTCGTTTGGTCAGCAATGGATTGGATGACCGAGAGGAACTCGCTGATCTGATTTGCTGCGGTGTTGAGGTCTGAGAGGCTTTGCGAGGTTTCGCGCGAAGTCCGGGAGATGTCACCAATCGCTTGGGATACCGCAGACATCTTGTTGAGACCGTCTTTGGCTGCATCGTTTGTCTGTGCAGCTTCCTGTGCTGCGCCTTCACTGTTTTCCGAGATCTGCTCGATGGAAGCAACCAGCTGATCGGCCGCTGCCGAAATGGACTCCCCGTTCACGTTCGCTTCTTGTGTGTTTCGGGACAAAAGAGCCATCGCCATCACGATTTCGTTGAGCTCAACGATGTTATCAGCCGTTATCTGCAGATTGCGGAGACCGGTGGTTTCCCGTTCTTCAATGCCATCCAGCCGATGTTTTTCGGTTTCAAAGGCGCGTTGGGCGAGGATCATGTCCAGAAAAAAACGGGTTACGAGTTCCTGGATGGATGAGGTCATCGCGCTTTGCGAGAAGCGGTGTTTGCGAATGAGCACCGGGATGGCTTCATTCAACATACGGCCGAAGGCCGACATCAACCATTCTGCTTCCAAGCCGATCCGCACATGAGCCTGACCGATGCGCGCTGCCTGACCAATGAATTCAAGATCGGGATCATTGTTGAAAATATAGTCCCAATGCTTGCTTTGGGCGTTTTTCAAGGGCTTTGTGTTGGCTGCGTTCGATCCCATTTTCGCCCGCAGCTCGTCGTTCGCGAGCATGTCATTGTAGAACCGGTCCAGCATATCGGGCATGGCAGGTTGGAGATCTTTCCAGACCTTCTTCGACGCATGCGTGTTGCTGCCCTTCGGTGTCATAAAGTCGATGAACTTGCTGAGATTGGTTGTTTCGGGAGGCTTTACGGGCTTCGGCATCGACATTTTTGCTAAGTCTTTCGCGCTGCTAGATAATCAACGTCGTTAACCTAGCGTGAGCTGCGTAAAAGAATTT
The DNA here is from genome assembly GCF_965276855.1 of Roseibium sp. GTDB lineage: Bacteria > Pseudomonadota > Alphaproteobacteria > Rhizobiales > Stappiaceae > Roseibium. The sequence goes on along the minus strand of NZ_OZ255700.1, from coordinate 1,377,195 downwards.
CTAATAATCGAATATGTGAACATTAGGTCAAATACCTATCGTCCAATGTCTAAGAGTTATTAAGGTATATTCTTGCGGCTCACTCAACCTGAGGCTGAGTATCTGTGTTGCCAGAGTTCGTTGTCGTGCCGTCTGTGAGGGGCCGCAGGCTCCAATCAACAACGTCAGGCGCGAGTTGTTGCAGATCGATTTCGTTGAGGGCGCTGGGTTCAGCCCAATCTGCTTGCGGAAGATCTGTCAGCCACTCGGTCTGCCACTGGCCGATCTCCTTGGCTTTGGCCGCTTCTGCGAGTTCCTTGAATTCATCCGGGGCAGTTTCCAGCGGCGTTGCCCAGCCAAAGCGGACCAATTGCGAACTTAGATCGATTGCGCCTCGGGTGCAGACTGCCGAGATTTCCTGAGGAGCCAGGTCTTCTTGTTTGACACAGCTGACTTTCAAGCGCCGGATGAGGCCTCGTAGAAAGGTTCTGGCCCGCATGCCGCAAGGCCACGAGGCACCCAGTTCTGTCTTGCAGGTGGCTTCCAGATCCAGCGATTCAATATGGGCAAGGCGCACTGTCAGGCGCCCGGACTTCAAATGTCCTGCATCCGGGACTTCAACGCGGACCAGTTCCAGCGGACCATCCGGGACTGGTTCGACCGGCGGGTTCAGGAGTTCTAACAGCCGTTCCGACGGCCCGACACGGGTAAGTTTGCCGGTGACCTGAGGTGCCGATACACCGTCCGGCGATACGTCCCGAACTGCATCTGGCGGGGACGCGGTAGCTTGTTCTTCCTGCGGTGGCACACTCGGGGCAAGCGGAGCTGCATCATTTTCAGGTTTGGCCGCCACAACCGGTTCGGTTTGAGAAGAGACGATCTCCGGCTCAGGTATAGCGGGCGGTTCTGCGATAATGAGCCACGCCACCGCGCCGGCGAAAGCACCGACGACTGCAAGTGGGACGACCAGTGAGCGGATTTTCATATCCGGATCTCAACCCTGTTATTGGCTCGCCCAGATGATACGGGCTGTCCACTCAATTGCCGAGTGGAGAAGCGCCGCCTTCTCCGGATTGTCCCCGATTGTCTGGACCTGCAAGGTTTTCGGTGTCCGTTTCAAAAGCGTGTAGACGGCAAGACCGCCTTCTGAGGGTTTTAACACAATCCGGTCACCGCGCCGGACCGCAGCGGACGGCGCAACAACAATCAGGTCACCTTCACGATAAAGCGGCAGCAAGGCGTCACCAGACACCTCAAGGGCAAAAATGTTCTGGGTGTGGTCTGTCGGAAAAACGATTGTTTCCCAGTGTTCTCCCGTCGGGCGGCCGGTGGTGTCGAACGCGTTTTCCTCATGCGCATTGGAAAAGCCGACAACCGGCAGCGCAGAAAGGGTCGTCGACGGCCTTTGTTCTGGGGCTTCCACCCGCCCGGCAAAGCTTTTCAGGCTTTCGCCTGTGGCCTCAAGGATCTTTGCAAGGGATTCGGTCGATGGCCACCGGGGACGCCCATCACCGGCAAAGCGTTTCGAGCGGTTGAAGGTGGTCGGATCCAGTCCGGCTCTCTTCGCCAGGCCTGACGGCGTCATCTCGTTGTAAGAGGCCAACGCATCAATGGCAGCCCATACTTTTTCGTGCGACAGCATCAGGGCCCGTCTCCCACCACCAATCAAACAGGAATAAATACCTTTTTTCCGAGTATGGTGAGTGCAGTTTTTTCTGTCAAAAAGCAAGAATGGCAGCACAGACAAGAGTGCACTGCTTGTCTGTCCCGACGAGCATGAGTAGTGTCCGCCGAAATTATCCCGGACAACGGACTTTTATTACTCCGATGGACCCAACCCCGCATGGAGCGAAACCAGCGCATGACAGCGATCTTCAAAATTGTGCCCAAAACCATGTGGCAGGCAGCCGAACAATCTGGCGTGTTTAAAGGAGCTCCTGTGGATCTGGCTGATGGTTTCATTCATTTCTCCAGCGCTGAGCAGGTCCGGGAAACTGCTGCCAAGCATTTCGCCGGCCAGAACGATTTGCTCATCGTCGCGTTCGACGACACAAGCTTTGGTGACACCCTGAAATGGGAACCGTCGCGAGGCGGAGCCTTGTTTCCGCATCTTTACTCCGACCTCGATCCAGCTTCGGCGGTTTGGGTAAAGGATCTTCCCCTCGGTGATGATGGGGCGCACGTGTTTCCGGAGCTGGCGGTATGAGCGGCAACGTGTTTGAAACGGCAATCCAAAAGGGCCTTCAGTTGCTGGACGCGGAAGCAGCCCACCGCGTGACAATTTTAGGCCTGAAATCCGGTTTGGTGCCGTCGAGGACAAGCCCAGTGGATGCCCGGCTCGCCGTCAACCTTTGGGATCTGACTTTCCCGAACCCTCTTGGCATGGCAGCCGGCTTTGACAAGAACGGTGAAGTACCGGATGCCCTGCTGAAGCTCGGGTTTGGGTACACGGAAGCAGGTTCGGTTACGCCGCGCGCTCAACCCGGGAACCCAAAACCACGCGTGTTCCGTTTGCCGAACGATCTTGGGGTCATCAACCGGTATGGATTCAACAACGATGGCCACGCTGCTCTGCGGGACCGTCTAAAAGCTCGGAACGGAACTCCTGGCGTGGTCGGCATCAATGTCGGTGCAAACAAGGATTCTGAAGACCGGAACGCGGATTACGTTGCCGGTATCCACGAATTCGCGGAGTTTGCCTCATACTTCACGGTGAATATTTCTTCGCCGAATACGCCCGGACTGAGAGACCTGCAGGCACGATCCGCGCTTGCAGACCTGCTGACCCGCGTCATGGCTGCGCGCGATGACGCAACTGTGAAAATCGGCCGGCAGGTGCCGGTTCTCTTGAAGATTGCGCCGGACGTTGTCGAGGGCGACCTTCAGGACATCGTCGAAGAAGTCTTGGACAAAAAGGTTGATGGTCTGATTGTTTCCAACACCACCATTTCGCGGGAAGGCTTGAGCGGCGAAGGGCCTTTCCAGGAGACCGGGGGCCTTTCCGGCCGTCCGTTATTCCAAAGATCAACCATTATGCTGGCAAAGGCACGCAAGATGGCGGGACCGGATCTCCCGATTATTGGTGTTGGCGGTATCGACAGCGCAGAAACTGCCTGGGAGAAGATCCGCGCCGGAGCCGATCTGCTCCAGCTCTATTCCGCTCTTGTTTTCAAGGGGGCGTCGCTGATCGACGAAATCCTCAAAGGCCTTGCTGTCAAACTTGACGAAAAAGGATTGGCGTCATTGCGGGCAGCCCGCGATGCCAGCGTTGATGACTGGGCATCCAAAGAGCCGTAAACGCAATAACCGCTAGCCGAAGGTTTCAGCAGCGCGGCGCTGGCAAACCGCCAAAAGTGTCAGGCCGCGCAGTCCGAGAAACATCGAAATTGCTAGCCAGAGACCATGGTTTCCCATCAGCGGAAACAGCGCATAATAGGCGGCGATATAGACGGCGAGCGACACCAGCATCATGTTGCGCATGGTTCCGGACCAGGTTGCGCCGATGTAAACGCCGTCCATCTGATAAGCGAGAACCCCGAGAAGCGGCGCGACCACCACCCAGATCAGGTAAGTCCTGGACAGAGCCCGGACGTCTTCATTGGTGGTGAGAAGATCAATGATCATGTGGCCGAACAGGGCAAAAAACACGGACAGAAGCGCTGCCATGGCAAAGCTCCACAGCGCCGTCAGTTTCAACGCCCGGTCAAAGGCCTTGCGTTTCCGAGCGCCAACGGCCCATCCAGCCAGCTGTTCTGCGGCTGTCGCCAGGCCGTCGAGGAAATAGGCCGCGATCATGGTGAATTTTTGCAAGACGGCATTGGCGGCAAGCACCGCGTCCCCTTGATCGGCAGAGCGGGCCATGAAGAAGGCGAATGCATAAAGCAGCGCAAAGGACCGGATCATGATGTCCCGGTTCAGTGCCATCATCCGCAACAAGAGACGTTTGTCGAACACAATCTGCGCGCTCGGCCAAGTGCCTGGTCGCGGGCGCGCCAGGATGATGGTCAGGCCGAAAACAGTGGTCGCAACTTCGCTGAGAACCGTTGCGAGCGCGGCGCCTTCGACACTCCAACCCAGCCCCATGACGAACCAGATGCTGAGTGCAATGTTGAGGCAGTTCAAAAACAGCTGCACCATCAGCCCGGTGCCAGCGCGTCCAAGGCCGATGAACCAGCCCAGGATCGCATAGTTGGCAAGAAGGAACGGCGCGCTGTAAATGCGAATGTCGAAGTAGCGTGTCGTCGCCGCCTGAACGTCCTCGCTGCCGCCAAGAAACCATTGCCCCGCCATCAACAGCGGTATCTGGCATATGATCACCAGCGCACCGCCGATCCCGGCAATCGCCAAAGCCCGCAGGAGAGTCGCCCGAATTTCGGCCTCGTCGCGTGCGCCAAGCGCCTGGGCCGTCAGGCCAGTGGTACCAGAGCGCAGAAAGTTGAAGGTGGTGAAAACCAGATCGAAGATGATGCCGCCGAGCGCGATGCCGCCAATCAGGGCAGCGTCTCCGAGCCGGCCGATTACAGCCATATCGACAACACCAAGAAGCGGCGTCGACAGATAGGCAAGCGTCATCGGCACCGCGATGGCCAGGACACCGCGATGGGTCACGGTCAGGTCAGCCGCTGGGGCGACGTTTTCGGTGGAAGCTGGGGAGGACATGCAAACACTTTCGATTCAATCTGCAGTCATCGCCTTGGAGCGGGGGCGCGTCAAGGGCACGCACGCGCATGGCGGTCATGTGGCTTTTCGGACAAGCGGTTTTGTCTATATTTGAGCAAATGACACTTCCGATCGTGCATCACCCTGCCTATTGTGCCGACCTTCCTGCAAACCACCGGTTTCCGATGGACAAGTTCCGCGCTGTCGCCGAACTTATCCGGGCGGAAGGTTTGCTTGGAAGTGCCGACTTTTACCGTCCTCGTCCTGCGCCGTTCGAGTGGGTCGCGCTTGCACATGATCCAGTCTATGTCGACCAGGTTTTCAATGCGGAAGTACCGGAAAAGATCGCCCGGGAAATCGGCTTTCCCATGCGCGCGGATATCGCGCTGCGGGCCCGGTGTGCAACCGGAGGCTCGGTTTTAACCGGCTATCTTGCCCTGGAGCACGGCCTTGCTTGCAACACGGCGGGCGGCAGCCACCACGCCCGGCGCGCACATGGTGCCGGCTTTTGTGTCTTCAATGACGTCGCAGTTGCCTTGAAAGTCCTGCAGGCTGATGGTGCAATCCGAAAGGCATTGGTGATTGATCTCGACGTGCATCAGGGTGACGGGACCGCCGATATCTTTTCAGGTGATCCGGATATCTTCACGTTTTCAATGCATTCGGCCAAAAACTATCCGGTTCGAAAGGTGCCGTCGCATCTTGACCTTGCCCTACCGGATGCAATGGAAGATGCCGCCTACCTGACGGCTCTCCAAGAAGTTCTGCCTGATCTGCTGCGCCAAGAGGCTTGGGACCTAGTTTTCTATAATGCGGGTGTTGATCCATATTTTGAAGACAGGCTAGGCCGTTTGGCCCTGTCTCGAGATGGCCTGAAAGCGCGCGACCGCTATGTCATCGAAACTGTCCGCAGCTATGGGATCCCGCTGGCCGGTGTTCTTGGCGGTGGATACTCAACCGACATTGCGGAATTGGCCGATCGTCATGTGACTTTACACAGAACGGCGCTATCGATTTGGGAATCCGAAAGGCGGTCCAAAAGAACTAGTGTTTTGGGGTGATGTCAGACCACAATGTTCGCTTGGACCACGGGCGTTGTGACGCCGATTCTGGACCCGGTGACAGCTGTTTCTTGAAACTGACTTGCGCTCGTTCCGAATTCAGTGACCTTGGATCTTAATGTTTCTACGAGCTCAGGATCATTCAGGTCATCCCGGCCAGCTTTCAATTCATCCCGGATGTCGTCGAGGTCGTCTTTGGTATCGTCATCTTTTTCAGCAAGCGCTTCCAGCCATTTGGCCAGCATTTCGATATCCTCGCCCACCTTGCGCAACCGATCTTTTTCATCGCGCATCCCGGCGATGCGGCTGTCCTTGTGAGCAGTTTCCGATTTGGCCTGCTGTTCAGCATATGCGAAGACGCCGGCTTTCAACACTTCGGTCTGTTCTTCCCGGGTTTTGGATTCGCGCCCAGTGGCGGTCCCGCCCTTTATCCCAGTGTGCTCAGATGGCGTGCCAGTATCCGGATTGGAGACGGCGGGTTCTGAGAGGTGCTTTGCGGTTGCGACCTGGGCAGCGCTCGAACCGACGGCAACCTGATTAGACGCTGTGGGAGGCTGTGATGCGCTGCCGAGTGTACTGGAAATCACGGAGCTGACAGCGTTGGCCGTCGCGCTCAGGGAGCTGCCTGAACCACCTCCCAATTCTCCGGCGGCCTTTTTGAGCCCGTTGGCAGCACTGCTGAATTCCTTCGAAATCTGCTTGAGCTCTTTGAGCAGGCGTTTGGCCTGTTCCGGTGTTGCAAACCGCAGCAGCTCTTTCAGTTGCTCAATCCGCGCTTCGATGCGGGCCAGACGTTCTTCCCGGAGCGCGTCTTCGTTGTCTTTCAAGGCACGTGACATGCCCGCGCTGGTCGCAACCGCGTTTTTGAAATCCTTGATGAGATCCTGCGCTGCCTTTTGTTCCTCTTCAGAGAGGGGAGAGCTTACCATGCCGATCTGGTCGGCAAGCGTTTCAGCTGTCTCGACCGACTTCTGGAGGTTTGCTGCATTGCCATGAAGCCGGAAGGCAAATTGTTGCTGGCTGGAATGCGTGATGATTGAAAGAACAGACATGAAACAATCCGAAATGAAACAATCGTTAATATCCATTCGGATTGGTTAATGCTTGGTTAAAACTCCCGCATAGAGTGTGATGCGTTTCTATCTGCCTCTGCCGACGGCCATCAAGCGCAGGAGAATCCAAATCGGAATGACGACGACGGCTCCTGCTGCAAGGTATCCCCCTAGGCGGCCAAGTGCATGAAAGCCCATATTCCAAAGCCGTTCGACAAACTCAATGGCCATATGGACAAGATCGATTGGGTTCAGATTCAGGGCGGCGAGAATGATACCAACAACAAATGACAGGAAAATGAGACGCAACAAAACCTGCCCGGGAGAGCCCCCCATAAAACGGTTCAAGTTATTGTCGGACATCTGATTCTCCGGTGATGCATTTTCTGGTGTTAGACGTAAGCACCTGAGCCAAGTGTTTCAATGTAAACATTTTTGCTGGAATGAAACAAAAGAGCGAAAAACGCGAAACGGCATTCGAAAACTAAACATTGTTAACTATACTTGGTGTCGTAAATCGCAAAAATGTGTACGTAACAAGCTAATGACAAAAGGTCCGTTTTGCTCTAACAATGACCCTGGAAGACTTACTTGGGCGTGTACAACCCACCCACACTCGTACGCGGTCAGCTTCCACGCCGGTTTGTGAAAGACAATAATCGCAGCTGTGTTTTAACGGGACTGCAGAGCCCAACAGGCAAGACGGCGTAGCTGGGGATTGACGATGCACTTCAATCGGAGACGATTGGCGTCGATCCGCACCAGTGCCGGGATCTCCATTAGGCGTTTCCAGGTAAGGGAAGTTTTAGCGCGGTATGCAGGAGCCCGACCTGCTGCCGCGCTCTATTCTCCGATAGTATCCTTACTCTCTCCAATAGATTGCAATCTGCCGCTCAAAGCGGACCGCAATTCGTATGGGTCTCTGCAGCCGACTACCATCGTTTGTTGCGGCATATCCTGGGGGTTTGAAGTCACGTGGGTTTGATTAGATCCTGAGGGGGAGCAGCAGATGATCCAGACACATCGTAGTCGTCGATTGTTCGCGCTGTTTCTGTCCGGCATGCCGCCAGTTTCTCGCGAACTTTTCTGGGGCTTTCACCGAACCATAATTTGACGGCCCGCGAGAAGGTGCTGAGTTCGGAAAACCCGAGGAGATAAGCAATCTCCTTCATCGGAAGATCTGTTGAGCGCAGGTAACGTTCTGCTGCAGATTTCCTGATTTCTTCGTTCAACTGACGGTATGTCGTCCCCTCTTTTGCCAGAAGGCGCTGGATTGCCCGTTGTGACATCCCGATTTTCGCCGCGATCTTTGGCAACGCAGCCCCACCTTCAGACAGGCTGGCAGCGATCTCGTTTGCCAGGCGTGAGATCGGAGAGACCATCTGCCCGAATTCATCCAGTTCCTGAAGCGCTGATTTTAAAATGATCTGGTAGAGATGCGGATCCTGACGCCGCAAAGGCCTGTTGAGCAACGCCTTTGGTAAGCTGATCCGGTTCGTCGGCGCACGAAACTGGATGCGGCCTTGATATTTCTTTTGAAAGGCGGACGTCTTTTCTGGCGGGTAGGTTGCGATTTCAATGAGGATTGGCGGGACTTTCATGTCGAGCGCATGTTCCAGCTGCCGGGCTGCCCAGCCTATCCGGGCAAACATGTTTTGCCGCCACTCCCCGCGTCCCTCCAGGCTGGGCCATTCGATAAAGGCACCGGTCTCTGTTTCTTCGAACCTTATTCTATAGGCGTTCGTACGGATCTGGATGAAACGGACCCAGGCCTGACACGCATCACGCAAAGACGGCGCGCAGGCAAAAACGTAGTCGAATATGGAAAAGCTGCCGACATCCAGCTTGTTGAACATGTCGAACATGATCGCGTCATCATTCAGAGAACTCGCGACATATTCAAAGGTGCCATGCCAAGCTGTTATGGGAACGATACCCTGCGGATCATCCAGAGCCTGAAGGTCAAAGTTATACACTTTGGCGATATGAGCCCAGTCCAACCTGTCGTTTGGACAAACATCCCGCAAGACACGCAGCACATCCGCGCGCGCCCACTCTCCGTCAAGCGGCATTTCCCCTCCACGCAAACCTTAAGGTCTTTTTCTTACCTCCACTTTGCATGAGGCGGCAGTTGGGATCAAGTCGCGTCGTATTTTGCAAACACTAAAGTGATGGGAAAAGAAAACGCCGCTTTCCGAAGAAAGCGGCGTCAAAGGCTAAAGCGGTTCTGCTTGTTATCAAGCGGCGTCTTTGACAGCGACTTCGCCTTTTGGCGGGAACCGGCCGTAGAAGGTTTCGTTGGTCTTGGCCATGTCACGCAGCAGCTTGTTTGGCTTGAAGCGTGGTCCCCACTTGCGCGTGAACTTCTTGCAAAGTTCCACAAACTCGGTCGTGCCCATCATGTCGATGTAGCTGAGCGTGCCGCCAGTGTAGGGCGCAAACCCGAATCCGAGGATCGAGCCGACATCGGCCTCGCGCACGTCGGTGAGGCAGTTTTCTTCAAAGATCCGAGCAGATTCCAGGGCCTGCATCACGAGCAAGCGTTGCTTCAGCTCTTCGATGTTGAAACTGTCTGCCGATTTCGGCTGGCCAACGACGTCCGGAATGCCCGGCCACAGGCTTTTGTCCTTGCCGTTGTAGTCGTAGAAGCCCTTGCCGTTCTTGCGGCCAAAGCGCTCCCGCTTGACGACCATCTCTTCCAGGATGTTGTCGAGTGGACCTTCAACGTATTTGACGCCAAGATCCTTGCGGGTTGCCGATACGATTTTCCACGCAAGATCAAGCGCGACTTCGTCCCCGAGGGACAGCGGACCAACCGGCATGCCGGCCATCTTGCCCGCGTTTTCGATCATTGGTGCCGGAATGCTGTCCGCCAGCATCATCAGGCCTTCGCGGATGTAGGTCATGACAACGCGTGATGTGTAGAAACCGCGGCTGTCGTTGACGACGATCGGGGTCTTCTTGATGGCCTTGATGTAATCGAGAGCCATGGCAAGGGCCCGGTCGGACGTCCGTTTGCCCATGATCACTTCCACCAGCATCATCTTGTCGACTGGCGAGAAGAAGTGAATGCCGATGAAGTTCTTCGGACGTTTGGAGGCTTGGGCCAGAGACGTGATCGGCAAGGTCGAGGTGTTGGACGCGTAGATCGCCCGTGACTTCATCACCGCTTCGGCCTTTTCGGTCACTGTTTTCTTGATCTCGCGATCTTCAAAAACGGCCTCAATCACAAGATCACAATCGGCGAGTTCTTCGTAATCCGCGGTCGCCTGAATGCGGGACAGAACCTTGGCCTTTTGATCTTCAGTTGAGCGGCCGCGCTTGACCGCCTTGGTCAGCAGGTCGTCCGTGTGGGCCTTGCCCTTGTCAGCAGCTTCTTGGTCGCGGTCAATTAGCACCACGTTGATGCCAGCTTGCGCGGTGACATAGGCAATGCCCGCTCCCATAAAGCCCGCGCCGAGAATGCCAACTTTTTTGATGTTGTTCGGACGTTGGTCGATGGGGCGGCGTGCGCCTTTGTTCAGCTCCTGCATGGAGACGAACAGGGAGCGGATCATGTTGGCGGCTTCCGGGGTCTGCAGCACCTTCGCGAAGTAGCGGCTTTCAACCTGAAGGGCGAGATCCATCGGCAACTGCAGACCTTCCACAACCGCATGAAGCAGGTAGCGGGCGCCCGGGTAGTTGTCGAAGGTTTCCCGGCGGTATATCGCGTTTGCGGCCGGCCAGAACTGGAAGCCCGCCGGAGAGTAGACCTTGCCATTGGGGAGCTTGAAGCCCTTCTTGTCCCAAGGCTTGACCGGATCAACACCGGCCTTCAGCATTTTCTTGGCCGCGGCAACCAGCTTCTTGGATTGGGTCACCTCATCAACAAGCTTCAGCTGTTTGGCTTGCGGCGCACGGAGCGTCTTGCCCTGCAAGAGGAACTGCATCCCCTGCTGGCCGTCGGCCATGCGCATCACGCGCTGTGTGCCACCAGCACCCGGGAACAGGCCAACTTTCACTTCCGGCAGACCCATTTTCAGGTCTTCGTCGACAACCCGCGCATGACAAGCGAGCGCCAACTCGGTGCCACCGCCCATGGACGTGCTGTTCACGGCTGCAACAAACGGTTTGCCGCAGGTTTCCAGCTTCCGGTAAACTAGAGTGAGTTTGCGGGAGCCTTCGAAAAGCGCTTTTGCGGCAGCTTCTGGATCTTTCGCGCGCTGCACGTGGAAGTCTTTCAAGAGACCTTCCAGCATGGTCAGGTCTGCGCCGCCGGAAAACGCGCTCTTACCGGATGTGATGACCGCGCCCTTGATGGCCTCATCGCCGACAACCTGGTCAACTACAGCATCGAGTTCTTCCATGACGCTGAGATCGATGACGTTCATCGATTTCTCCGGCATGTCCCATGTGATCAGTGCAATGCCGTCTTCGTCGGTTTCGATCGTGAAGTTTTTGTAAGTCATTATATATCCTCCACATTACCCTTAAACGCGTTCGATGATGGTTGCCGTGCCCATGCCGGCACCAATGCAGAGCGTGACCAGCGCTGTGTTGAGATCACGGCGTTCCAGCTCGTCCAGGACGGTTCCAAGGATCATCGCACCGGTCGCGCCGAGCGGGTGGCCAAGTGCGATGGCTCCACCGTTGACGTTGACCGTCTCGGGGTCGAGATCGAATGCCTGCTGGTAGCGCAGAACGACGGAGGCAAAGGCTTCGTTGATCTCGATGAGATCGATGTCCTTCATCTCCATTTTGGCGTTCTTCAGAAGCTTCTCGGTTACGTCAACCGGGCCGGTCAGCATCAGTGCCGGTTCGGAGCCGATGTTGGCAAATGCCTTGATGCGCGCGCGCGGCTTCATGCCGATGGAACGACCGGCGGTCGAGGAGCCGATCAGGACCGCCGCTGCGCCATCAACGATCCCGGAGGAGTTGCCAGCGTGGTGAACGTGTTTGACGGTTTCCACTTCCGGATGGGCCTGAATGCCAACCGCATTGAAGCCACCCATGGCGCCCATCATTTCAAAGGACGGGTTCAGCGAGGCGAGGGACTGCATGTCCGTCTCCGGGCGCATGTGCTCGTCCTTGGCCAGGATCGTGATGCCGTTGATGTCCTTGACTGGAACGACAGACTTGTCGAACTTGCCGTCTTCCCAGGACTTGCCCGCACGCTTCTGGCTCTCCACCGCATAGGCATCGCAGTCATCACGGCTAAAGCCGTATTTCGTTGCGATCAGGTCTGCGGAAACGCCCTGCGGCATGAAGTAGGAGGGAATGGCAACCTGCGGCTCGATCGGCCATGCCCCACCAGATGCGCCAAGCCCGACACGGCTCATGCTTTCCACACCACCGGCGATCACGAGCTTGTGCTGGCCGGCCATGACCTGAGCGGAGGCCATGTTGACGGCATCAAGGCCTGATGCACAGAACCGGTTGATCTGCATGCCTGGAACCGAGGTGTCATAATCCGCTGCGAACACGGCTGCACGGGCGATGTCACCGCCGGCTTCACCGACCGGATCGACGCAGCCGAGAACCACGTCATCAACCTTTTTCGTGTCGATACCGTTGCGGTCGCGGATTGCTTCCAGCGCGGTGGCCGCCAGGCGGACGGCTGGCACTTCGTGCAGGGCACCGTCCTTTTTGCCACGGCCGCGCGGGGTGCGCACGTGGTCGTAAATATAGGCTTCAGGCATCAAATCCTCCTCTAGATCAGGCGGGCCTCACGCGGCACTTGGCAAAGGGTGGCCGGGCATGAGGTCGTAAGGATGTTTCCAGCCGGGTTGGGACTTTATGCGGTCCAGCCAGGCGGTCACGTTTTGGTATTCGCTGAGGTCAATGCCGAGTTCGCCCTCGTAAAACAGATAGCTGCAGAGGGAAAAATCGGCTGCCGTCAGTTTGGAGCCGATAGCGAAATCGTTTTTCGCCAAGTGCTTGTCCAGAATGGCCAGCGCGCTTTTGGCCCGCCCATCCAGAAACTTCACAACATCGGTTTCACCGGTCTTGATAAGCGTGCGCATGAACCGCAGCGGGCCGAGCATGCCGGACACTTTCTGATTGTCGAAAATGGTCCAGCGTAGAATTTCGCGGCGCTCTGCGTCGGTGTCCCAGCCAAAGCTTCCGAACTTCTCAACGAGATAGTCCATGATGACTGCGGACTGGGTCAGCGTCTCATTGCCATGAACAAGTACCGGGACTTCCCCCATTTCATTCAGTGACGAGCGGAACTCTTCGCTGCGCGTTTCGCCGTTGAAGAAATCGACCCAGGACGCTTCCCAGTCCGCGCCGCACAGCTCCAGCATGAGTGCGACTTTGTAGGAATGCCCGGACTGGGCCATGCAATGAAGAACGAATTCAGCCATAACGATGTTATCTCCCTGACAAATATGCTTATGGCGGGACTATACCGCCCCAAACAGATTTTGCGCGGGTGAATGATCGGCCCGGCGATCACCGGGCCGTTCGGCTTAAAATGCTTCGGCGCTGACCGACATCATGGTGTCTGAACCTGTTGAAATCCGGGCAAGGTGCGCCGCGGTCTCGGGCATGGTCCGTTCCATGTAGAAGGTGCCGAAGGCCAACTTGTCGGAGAGCCACTGCTCCTTGCCGTTGGCGCCGTTGTTCAACGTTTCCTTTGCCGTCTTGGCGATCTTTGCCCACATGTAACCGAGTGCAACGAGGCCGAAGAGGTGCATGTAGTCAGTTGAGCCAGCCCCGGCATTGTCCGGGTTCTTCATTGCGTTGTTCATGAACCACATGGTAGCCGCTTGCAGATCGTCGACACCTTTCTTCAGCGGGCCGGTAAATGCGACCAGGTCTTCGTTGTCCTTGTTTTCCTTCAAGAACGTGTTGACTTCATTGAAGAAGCTCATGACCGCGCGGCCGCCATTCGCCGGAAGCTTGCGGCCCACGAGATCCAGCGCCTGGATGCCGTTCGCGCCCTCGTAGATCATGGCGATACGAGCGTCGCGGACGAACTGCTCCATACCCCACTCGCCGATATAGCCGTGGCCACCATACATCTGCTGGGCATTGACCGCGTTTTCGAAGCCGATGTCGGTCAGAACACCTTTGAGAACCGGTGTCATGAGGCCCATCATGTCGTCGGAGAACTGCTTGTCCTTGTCGTCTTCAGAGCGATGGGACACGTCGCCGTGCAACGCGGTCCAGATGACCAACGCCCGGGCTGCTTCGTTGAAAGCCCGGATGGACATCAAGGTGCGGCGGACGTCCGGATGAACGATGATCGGATCGGCGGCCTTGTCAGGGCTTTTCGGCCCTGTGAGTGCGCGGCCCTGAATGCGGTCTTTCGCGTATGTCACGGCGTTCTGGTAGGCAACTTCCGACTGCGACAGACCTTGAACGGCCACACCGAGGCGGGCTTCGTTCATCATGACGAACATGGCGCGCAGGCCCTTGTTTTCTTCGCCAACGAGCCAGCCGGTCGCATCGTCATAGTTCATGACGCAGGTCGCGTTGCCGTGGATTCCCATCTTGTGCTCGATGGAGCCGCAAGACACACCGTTGCGCGCACCGCTTGTGCCATCCTCGTCAATCTCGTTCCGCGGAACGACAAACAGCGAGATGCCTTTGTTGCCTTCCGGGGCACCTTCGATGCGGGCCAGAACCAGGTGAATGATGTTGTCCGACATTTCGTGTTCACCGGCCGAAATGAAGATCTTGGTGCCGGAAATCTTGTAGGAACCGTCGGCTTGCGGGACGGCTTTGGTGCGGATGAGGCCGAGATCCGTGCCGCAATGAGGCTCGGTAAGGTTCATCGTGCCGGTCCATTTGCCGGCGATCATCTTCGGCAGATAAGTCTGCTTCTGTTCATCCGTTCCATGGATGGTCAGCGCAGCAATCGCACCTGCGGTCAGGCCCGGATACATGGAGAAGGCCATGTTGGCGGAGGAGGCGAACTCGTTGAAGATCGTTGCCAGCGTGTGCGGCAAACCTTGTCCGCCGTAATCCGCATCAGCCGAGAGGGTGCCCCAACCGCCTTCGCAAAAAGCGTCATAAGCTTCCTTGAAGCCTTTCGGAACGGAGACCGTGCCGTCGTCGTTCCGGGTGCAACCTTCCTGATCGCCAGACTGGTTGATTGGCTGGAGGACTTCCTCAGTAAACTTGGCGCCTTCCTTTAGGATGGCTTCCACGAGGTCCAATGGAGCGTCGGAAAAACCCGGCAGGTTGGAATAGCGCTCGTATCCGAACACGTCTTTCAAAAGGAAAAGGGTATCATCAACCGGTGCGGAGTATGTCGGCATGGAAATCCTCCCAGATTTGCCGTCAGATGTTTTTTGCATGACGTTTCCGTAAACGTCACCTTGAACATCTATATACGCGCGAAATTCTAGGGCGACAAGGGGTGTCGTAACGGAATCATAGCCCAAAAAACGAGCTGAAAAACATCAAAAGTGAGGTTTTTGTGGTGGTGCACGCACTGAAACAGTGCGTGACGCTACGTTTTTCAACCTGTTAGATAATGGTCGAAAATGCGCCTAATGCGATTAAAAATTGTGTGAGCGTACATAAGTTGCATGAAAAAAGCCCGGCATTCCGTTTGAGAATGCCGGGCTTGATCTGCCGGTAGGAAAGACGGTTGGCCAAATCAGGCTTCTTCAGCTTCCTTTTGCTTCAGCATGCCAGAAACGATCTCGACGGTGCGTGAGAGCTCTTCAATGGCTGTTTCGATGTCCTTGCGCTGGTTCTCAAGAACCGCGATCTGCTCGTTGAAGCGGGAAAGTGCGACCCGCAGCTGAGTGACCTGTCCATCGCGCAGGTCATATAGGTCCAGCATGTCCCGAATTTCAGAGAGTGAAAAGCCAACCTGCTTGCCCATAAGAACCAGTTTCAGGCGTGCCCGGTCGCGGCGGTTATAGACCCGGTTCATGCCATCGCGCTTCGGATTGATCAGGCCCTTGTCTTCATAAAAGCGCAGTGTCCGCAGCGTGCAGCCAAATTCCTTCGCCAGATCGCCGATCGTGAATTGCGTCTTCTTGCTGCCGTCGTCGGAGGCTGCAACCACATCGACCAGCTCATCGTTGTTGTTCAAAATCGAAAGCGCTTCGCTCATTTTGCTTGTTCTCTTGCTTTGCTCCGCTGCCAGCGGGCTGCCGTTTCAACTTGAAAAGACCCAATGCAGACCGCGAGTTCACTCGCAAAAAGGACTGACATGCGCGTTTTCCGGCGCGGGTTCTTCTTGAATTCTTGTGCACTGTTTAGCTTACGTTTGCGTCACCGTCTAGTCCGCGGCACTACGTGCTGTCAAATTTGCGGAAGGCACGGCGCACGATTCGATATTGTTTGTGCATATCCTGAACGATTGGCCGCCGCTCAATGCGCAGAATCGCATTTGGCGAGGCGAATTAACGGCCTGTTTACCCTAAGTGGACAAAGTCTTGGAAAATGCTGGCTCGTACTCCGGTCTTCGTCGGACACTGTTTTTAGCCAGCTCCTTTAGGTGGTCTCAAGACCAATAGCCCAGGGTCAGGATATGCCGGCTAGAAACAAACACGAGGCAGGACGCCGCGGCCGAGATGTGTATGACAGTCTAGATCGGAACGATTTGCCTCACCGCGAACCCGCGCGCGCTCGAATTGAACGACTTACCCGAACGGCGACAGCGCTCGGTGGATACGACCGGACATATGCTGGTGGGCGAGGGCCGGAAGAGGACTTGGATGCGGTGGCGGACGAACTCGACCGCCTGCTCTCAGAAAAAGCGGAACGCGAAGCGCCGCAACGCAATCGCGGCCGGTCCTCCCGGTCAGCCCCACGGCGGGTGCGCGAGCGCGCGCCCGACGCTGGTATCGATGATGTCATGGGGGCGCTTGACCGGCTTGACCGGCAGGTCCAGGGGCTGGCAGGTGACGAAGACTACGTGGACGAATACGAGCGCGCACCGTCCCGCAGCCACCGCGCCGGCCGCTACGCCATCGACGCCCTCGATGATCATGATGATTATGGCGATGACGACGGGTACTACGAAGACGACCCATATGATGATGCAGGTTACGGCGGAGAGGACGATGCTTACCACCAGCGCGCTCCGCGCCGCAGCTCGATCGCCAGCCGGAATGCGTCCATGCATGCCTACAAGGACCTGGGACGGCGCATCGATGCTCTGAGAAAGCCGCAAGAACAAGCTCTGGCGCATGTTCGCGAGGAACTGGGTTCGCTGCGCGATGCACTCGGGGGAATGGCACGCGGCACCAATGAGACTGTGAGCCGTCAGAATGCCGAGTTGCGGCGGTTGGCCGACATGGTGGACCGGCTGCGCAACGATAAGAAGAACGACCAGCTTGCAAAGGAAATCCGCAAAGAGGTTTCTGAACTGAAGTCCCTGGTTGGCCGAACCAATGTTGAAGGGGCGCTTCAGACGCTGGAGCACGGGTACGCACATATCTTGCAGCGGCTTGACGAACTGTCCCGAGCTTCAGTGGATCCCCGCATCCTTCGCGGTGTGACTGTCAGGCTGAACGAAATTGAGGACGCCTTCGCGGCTTTGCCGCGTTCGGAGCACATGATGGTCCTTGAAGACCGTGTCGTGTCGATCGCCGAACGGATGGAAGATCTGCTCCAGCGGAAGGATCATGCAGAAATTGAACCTTTGCGTGCGGAACTCCGTGAAGTGCGCGGGTTTGTGCAACAGATCGATGTGAAAGGCCTCGTTGAAGGCATCGACGACCGGATGAAGTTCGTCTCCAACCGGTTGGATGATCTGGAAACCTTGGCGAAGGAACAGCGTGGTCTCGACAGCAGGTTGTCTGCCATGGAGCAGCGCATGCCCGAGCCGGAGACTATCACGCGGCTTCAGGGGCGGCTTGAAGACATTGTCGGCATGATGGCCGACGACCGGTCTGCTCCTGCAGATCAGGCGCACCTGGAACAGCTGGACAATCGTCTCAACGAGATTGTGGACCGCCTCGAGCGGATGGAGCATGCAAAACCACTTCAATCCGGAGATCCCAGCGCATTCGACGCTTTGGGCAAACGGCTTGAGGCAATCTCAGGCAAGATTGATGCTATCGAAAAAAGGGCGGCCCGTCCGGTTGTGGCACCAGCCGCCGCAGCTCAAGGGTCGTCCGGACCAGATTCAAAGTTCCTTGCGCAGATCCAGGACCGCTTGAATGATCTGACGACCCGGCTTGATCAACCGAAAGATACGGTGACGACATCGGATCTCGACAAGCTGCGTTCGGAGATCACTGCAATGCGCGAGCGGGTCGCGCAGCCAGCGTCCACCGATGCCCTTGAGCAACGGATTTCCGATCTGGCGCAACTGGTAACCAACAGCGGGGAAAAGGTCGACGACAAAGGCCTTGAAATGCTGGGTGCCAAGGTCGCCGCTCTTGCTGAGCAGATTGAGACATCCTCCTCCAATGCTCAAAACTCGGACCAGATCTCTTCTGTTCTTGAGCGTATTGAGGCTGGGCTTGCTGAAACACGCACTGATGTTGCCAGTATCGCCAGGAAGGCTGCCCAGGAAGCCGTTGCCAATGCGCCGAAAGCCAAAAACAGCGAGTATGACACCGCGATCTCGTCGTTGCAGAACGACCTCAAGCGACTTTTGGATGCGGCTGAAGGCAGCGAGGAGCGGACCCGCAATACCTTTGACGGTGTAAAATCCGTCCTGGGGTCCATCACAGAGCGGTTGGACACCCTAGAGCGTGCCGAACCCGCAGCGCTGCAAATGAACGAACCGGCGCCAGAACCAACAGGCAGCTTGTTCTCTCCGATTAAGGTTGCTGAACGGCCACCGCTTTTTGCAAAGGCCCAGCCCGATGTGGCTGAGAGCCAAGCCAAGGCAGATCCGGCTCCAGAAGTTGCTGAAGAAACACCTGAAACGCCAAGGGACCGGAAGGCCGACTTCATCGCCGCGGCGCGCCGGGCTGCACAGGCCGCATCTGCGGAAGCTGCGCAACTCGAAAAGAAAAAGCCCGCAAAGGATGACGTTGAGGGGGCGGATGATGAGCGCGGCAAGGCGCGTGTTGGCTGGCTGCGGAACGTTCTCAAACGGTCTTCGTCCGAAAAGGATGAGGCGACCGACGAGGCGCTCGATCTGAAAACCGCGGACATGAGCCCGGTGGACGCAGACCACTCTGACGAGCAAACAACCGTTCTGGCAGGTGATCGGGTCGCCCCGGAACCCGCCCAAGCCTCCGGCGGTCGCCGCCGTGCAATCCTTTATACAGCGGCCGCGGTTGTCTTGTTGATGGCCGGCTTCTACGTCACGCGTGGTGTTCTGTCGCCATCTGATACGTCCCCGCAAGTAGCCGCTGTTCCGCAAGATGAAATGGTCGTGGGCGAGGCGGCACCTGCCAACCCGGCTGAGGATGCGGCTTCGAGTGTTGCCGCTACCGATCCTGAAACGGTTTCCGAAGGTGCCGTTGTGTCGGACAGTCCACCACCGATCGCAGCGAGTGATCCAATGCCGGCGATTGAAGGCTCTGTAGCGTTGGCGCCGCCTGTAACAAGCCAGCCACCGTCGGCTGTCATGGATCCTGCGCCGACACCAGCTGCTGTGTCCCAGTCCTTGGAAGCCGAACCAAGCGTCGCGTTTGCGCCGCCGGCCGGCGTTGAAAACAGCTTTGGCGCAGATCCGGCGGGTGTACCGGGCGGGTTTACTGCAGCCGGACAAACCGAATCCACTTCCGGTTCGGCAGGGTCTGCATTGCTGGCGAGCCTGCCGCCGGAAGGTGTTGGACCGATGGCGCTGCGCAGTGCGGCAGCCAGTGGAGACGCGGCTGCAGAATTCCTGATCGGTGTAAAATACACCGAAGGTGACGGTGTACCTGCCGATCTTGCCAAGGCAGCTGCATGGTATCAAAAGGCTGCCGACAAGGGCCTTGCTCCGGCGCAGTACCGGCTTGCCAGCCTTTACGAAAAGGGCCGTGGGGTCCAAAAGGATCTGCCGAAGGCAAAGGCTTGGTACACGCAATCCGCTGAAGCGGGCAATGCCAAGGCTATGCACAACCTTGCAGTTCTTTTTGCGGAAGGCGGTGGCGGACAGCCCGATTATGCATCGGCAGCCAAGTGGTTTGAAGACGCTGCCAACTATGGCGTCAAAGACAGCCTATTTAATCTCGGTATCCTTTATGCCGGTGGCATCGGCGTCGATAAGGATCTGATCGCCAGCTACAAGTGGTTTGCGATTGCTGCTGACCAAGGTGACCCGGAGGCTGCAAAGCGGCGCGACGATGTTGCCAACATGATGGATCAGGAAACCTTGGCGAGTGCCCGCCTTGCCGTTGAAGGGTTTAAACTGAAAACCCCGGATCCTGTTGCAAATAAAGTGACGCTGCAGCCAAGCTGGACGGAAGGGGCAGCCCTTCCGGCGAGCAATGCGTCTGTGACCGCCGTCGACAACTCGGCGATGATCCGCGAGGCGCAGGACAAGTTGAACTATCTGGGTTTTGACACCGGTACTCCGGACGGCCAGATGGGCCCGCGCACACGTAGCGCGATCCGGGCTTTCCAGCGCAGCCTCGGTCTGCCGGAGACGGGTCAAGTGGACAACCGGTTGATGGATGAGTTGAAAAGCCAGGCCATCTGACAAACCGCCTCGGACTGAACCCAATGAAGTTTGCAATGAGCCGGAGACGCAATGCGTTTCCGGCTTTTATGTTTCGCGGCTTGCAGATAACTGGCACTAATCACTCGGGGTAAGTGATAAGTCCAGTTGTGCGGAATTAAATTGCTGTGTTGACAGAGCAGCTGCCACAGGTTTTTAACCATTATACATGTAAGTTTATGCAGTCTTGTCTGCAGTTTTCCGGCGAAGCCCTGTGCAATTATACCTTCCGATAGCCGAGATACCGGTCAATATCTTCGTGATATTTGGCATGGGCGGGGCTGTGGGGTTCTTGTCCGGATTGTTCGGCATCGGCGGCGGCTTCCTTCTGACCCCGCTTCTGATTTTTTCCGGGATCCCGCCAGCGGTCTCTGTCGCGACGGTCACAACACAGGTCGTGGCGTCCTCCGCCTCTGCAGTTGTCACCTATTGGCGGCGCAAGGCAATTGACCTGAAGCTGGCCAGCGTCCTGCTTGCTGGCGGTGTTTCCGGGTCACTGCTCGGCGTTATTCTGTTCGATGTTTTGCAGGCGATCGGTCAGCTCGATGTGGTGATCTCCCTGTCTTATGTGACGTTTTTGGGGACAATCGGCGGGTTGATGCTGGTGGAATCGGTGCGGGCCATGCGCCGCCGCCGGTCGGGGGAACCGCCTCGGGCGCGAAAACCCGGTCAGCACAATTGGGTGCATGGGCTGCCGCTAAAGGTCCGGTTCCGGAGATCCAAGCTGTATGTCAGCGTGATACCTGTCGTCGGACTGGGCGCGGCCATCGGCTTTCTTGGCACCGTCCTTGGCATCGGCGGCGGCTTCATGATGGTACCGGCGCTGATTTATCTGTTGCGCGTTCCAACGAGCATCGTGATCGGGACATCCCTGTTCCAGATCCTTTTCACTATGGCGGCAGCGACGATCTTCCATGCCATGGGCACCAAGACCGTCGACATCGTTTTGGCGATGACCCTCATGGTCGGTGGTGTGATCGGCGCGCAATTTGGTGCACGAATGGGTCAGAACTTGCGCGGTGATCAGCTGCGACTGCTCTTGGCTTTGCTGGTTCTGGGGGTTGGCTTGCGTTTCGCGGTCGATCTCCTGCTGGTCCCCGAAGACCTCTACTCCATCGCGATCCAGAAGGGGGCCGGGCTATGATCCGCGCGGCCGCCATCGCTGCGATAACACTGTTCTTCGGCACGCTCGAAGGCTTTGCGAAAAGCGATGAGAGCCTGGTGACGGAGTTGTCGTCACAAACGGTTTCGATCCAGTCGAACTTCACCGGCACCGAGATCGTTATTTTCGGACAAGCGCAGGAAATTCAGTACCGCCCGGATACGGATCTCGACTACGATCTGGTGATTGTCGTCGAAGGTCCCCCGCAAGACATCACGACACGGCGCAAGGGACGTCTCCTTGGCGTCTGGGTCAACCGGGAAGCGGAAACCTTCCGAAACGTTCCGTCGTTTTATGCTGTGGCGAGTACAGCCGATATTTCTGAAATCGCCGGCAGGACGCTGTTGGACGAACATGCCATTGGCCTGAACCACATCAATCTCGCAGTGTCGGGCGAGTCGAATGTGTCACTCTCCGACCGGGATGATTTCCGCAGGGCCTTCGTTCGCCTGCGTCAGGATATGGGGCTCTATTCTGAGCGGGAGACATCCATTAGGTTTTTGACCGAAACGATGTTCCGGACCAACATTCCGTTGCCCGCCAACATTCCGGTTGGGGACTACGTCGTCAAAAGCTTCCTCTTTCATGAAGGCGACTTGATCGCAAACACCAACGATCACCTTCGTGTCGCAAAGACCGGCTTTGAGCAGATCACCTTCGAGTTGGCGCGGGAACATTCGTTCGTCTACGGCGTGCTTGCGGTCATTCTCGCGATCTTTACCGGTTGGCTCGCTGGCGTGATCTTCCGCAAGGATTGATCGGAGCAATACCGCTTTCTCTTAGATCCTCAAACGCCCGATCAGGTCGATTTCGCCGTTGTTAATCTCAACGACAATGCCTTCGCCGGATTGCGGAAAGATATCAGTCAGCGCGGTGATGTTAACCTGATGTGTGATGATGACCAGGGCACCATCACCTGGCCATTGCTCGAGTATGCGCTGACCTGCTCGGGTCTGCTCAGGCCCGGCGGAGCGGTTCTGAAAAAATGAGTTGAAGACCGGCTCTTCCTCGACTTGCCCCGGAAATGCGAGTTCCGCTGTTTCGACGCACCGGCACCATTGCGACGTCAACACGCGTCCGACCTTGATGCCCTTGTCCTGGAACGCCTGCCCAATCGCACGGGAGTCTGCGCGGCCCTGGTCATTTAGGTTCCGCTGTGTGGAGCAATCGCCAAGCGTGAAGTTGGCCGGATCTCCGGTTCCGGGCGCCAATGCGTGGCGGAAGAGAACAATGCCGCCGTTTTCCAGCGCCTGCCACGCAGCGTCATCTGCGCGCGCATGTGGCATTGTCAGAAGCATTGCCCAAGCAAAAACCAATGCCAGGGCAATACGTTGAAGCGAGAAACGGGGTCCAATTGGTGTGAATGTCATGTAGGCTGCCGTTGCGAGAGTTCGTATGAGATTCGCCACTTACTACGGCAGGGGCAGCATGACCGATCAGTCTCAATCAGAACCATCCGGTTCTTCTCAATCTAAGCCGGAACCAACCGTTGATGCCCGGGTGATCGACATCGCTATCAGGCTGGGTGTCCTCGGCGTGTTTGCTTATTTTTCCCTACAGCTTGTGGCGCCGTTTTTTGCGTTTCTGCTTTGGGCCGTCGTGCTGACAGTTGCGCTTTATCCCGCCTATGCCTGGCTAACGGGCAAGCTCGGCGGGCGGAAGGTGCTGTCCGCAACCATTCTGACTCTCATCGGCTTAGGCATTGTGATCGGACCGGTGGCGGTGCTGGTGGTCAGTCTCGTCGAAACGCTTCAACGGCTCTACGAGGGTGTGACGTCAGGTGCCATGGCAGTCCCGCCTTTGCCGCCCAAATTGGCAGAGGTGCCCATAGTTGGAGAAAAGATCGCCGAATTTTGGCAGCTCGCGAGCCGGAGCCTGGAGCAGTTTCTTACAAAGATCGGCCCGATGGTGGCGCCGGCCGGCACCAAGATTCTCTCGGTTCTGGCATCCTTGAGCGGCAGCGTTCTCTTTTTCATTGTGTCGATCATCCTGTCCGGATGTCTATTCGTACCGGGGCCTGCGTTGGCCTCTGGCGCCAAACGGTTTGCCGACCGTATCATCGCGCCGCGTGGTGGCGAATTCGTCGATTTGGCAGGCGCTACCATTCGCAACGTCTCGCGCGGCGTGATCGGTGTCGCGGTTATTCAGGGGCTGCTGACGGGCGTCATCCTGATCGCATTTGCGGTGCCTTTGGCCGGACTACTCACCTTTGCGGCGCTTATCCTTTGCATCATCCAGATCGGCCCGGCTCTGGTGATCCTGCCGACAATCATCTGGGCCTGGAGTTCATGGGAGTTGTTGCCAGCGCTTCTCTTCACCGTCTTGATCGTTCCGGTCATGCTGGTCGACAATGTGCTGCGGCCGATCCTGATGTCCCGCGGCCTCGATGTGCCGATGCTGGTGATCCTGATCGGCGTTCTCGGCGGTACACTGGCCTACGGCCTCATCGGCCTGTTCCTCGGGCCGGTGATCCTGTCGGTATTCTATGAGCTGGTCATTGCTTGGGTCAAAGCGGGGGAGGAGGCTTAATCCCCGACAAGTCGCGTGGCTGTGAAGGGGAACAGGCGGTCGTTGCCGAGCATGAACACGGAGTATTTCCGGCGCTGGAAGATCATGCTGAAGGCCTCGTGGGTGACGTTGAGCCCGCCGGTGAGAGCCCCAAAGGCCGGCAAAACCAAGCGGCTGCCATCGGTTACAAAACACGCGCGGCGGATGGAACGGCCGAACCGGCGGACGCGGGCGGCCGGATGAAGGTGCCCGCAAACTTCGCCAAGCGCCGCCGAGGCGCCAATCTTCTCAACCGGTTCATGGCGGAAGGTGAGGGGGCCGATCTGAATTTCATCTACAGTCTCACCGCACAAGCGCACAGGCGCCACCGGGTCGTGGTTGCCGGTCACCCAGATCCATTCCCGGTTCAGCTGCAAGGTTGTGAGCATTGCCCGGTAGGGCGCGGGCAGGCGGTCAGAACCGTCCGCATCGTGAAAACTGTCGCCGAGGCAAATGACCCGCGCAGGGTCGAAGGCATCCATGACGGCGGCCAGCTTCTCCAGTGTGGTTGCCGTATCATAGGGCGGCAGCATGATGCCACGGCGGGCAAAACTGGAGCCTTTTTCAAGG
The DNA here is from genome assembly GCF_965276855.1 of Roseibium sp. Lineage (GTDB taxonomy): Bacteria > Pseudomonadota > Alphaproteobacteria > Rhizobiales > Stappiaceae > Roseibium. Next base: position 1,352,610 of record NZ_OZ255700.1, on the reverse strand, counting down.
TGAAGATCGGCAACGATAAGCGTTGCTTCGTCCGGCCACCACAGAACACCGCTGTCATGAAGGCCGACCAGCTGACCATTGATCTGAATGTCATGACACACGGGCGCAGCGGTATATTTGCGCAGGTGTGACGTGAGTGCACTCATTCCATGGCCTCCAGCAGCAGTTCCGACGCGGCCTCCTCCAAAAGGGAATCCATTGCCTCGCCATAGACAGGTTCCTTACCGATTTCAAGAAGGACCGGCACGGCGAGTGGAGACACGTGCTCCAAAGCAGTATGCGTGATTCGTCCGCGGATTCTGGCGAGAAGATCGCCCAATCTAGAGATATCCAAAAGTCCTTCGGCGGCATCGTTCCAGGTTGCCTGCAACAGAATGTGATCCGGTTCGTGACTTCGAAGAACATCGTAGATGAGATCCGTCGAAACGGTCACTTGCCGTCCGGATTTCTCCTGACCCGGATGGCGGCGTTCAATCAAACCGGCAATCACGGCGCAGTTTCGGAAAGTCCGCTTCATCAGGCTGGACTCGGCGAGCCAGGCATCAAGGTCATCCCCGAGGATGTCTTGATCAAAAAGCTCCTGTAGCGGGATTTTTCCGGAGGAAAACAGAAGTGACAGATCGCCAAGCCCCCATATGGCCAGGGCATAGTCGTTGGCGACAAACCCCATTGGCCGGGCGCCCATCCGCTCCAGCCGTTTGGTGAGCAGCATGCCGAGGGTTTGGTGCGCGAGCCGTCCCTCGAACGGATAACAGATCAGGTAATGTTTGTTGGACCGTGGGAAGGTCTCCACCAGAAGACCATCGCGGCTTGGCAGGACGGACTTGTCCTGTTGGATTTCAAGCCAGTCACGGACTTGACCGGGCAAGGCTTTCCAGGTGTCCGGAGCAGCAAGCATCGCACGCACGCTCTCCGCCAGATAGGTCGAGAGCGGGAATTTTCCGCCCATGTAGGATGGGATCATCGGATTGTCGGTCTGCGCGCGGGAGACATAGGCTTCATTCTCCCGAAGCCCTTCGAACCTCAGAACTTCCCCGCCGAAGATGAAGGTATCGCCCGGGGCCATTTGCTCGATGAAATACTCTTCGATCTCGCCAAGCACCCGTCCCCCGCGGCCAATTGGTGTCCGCCGGCCGGCCGCCTTTGATTTGACGAGCCGCACTTTCAGCATCGGGGCTTCGACGATAGTGCCGACATTCAGCCGATATTGCTGGGCAATCTTCGGATGAGCGATCCGCCACAGACCATCCTTGCCCTTCCGAAGCTTGGCGTACTGCTCATAAGATTTCAGCGCATAGCCGCCGGTCGCAACGAAATCGAGGACCTTTTCAAAGGTTTCCCACTCCAGCCACCGGTAGGTTTCCGACGAGCGGATTTCATCAAAGGCCTGTGCCGGATCAAGGGGATCGGCGCAGGCCAAGCCAAGCAAGTGCTGGGCCAGCACATCCAGAGCGCCTTTTCGGAGCGGCGGTGTGTCCTGATCGCCTTTTTTGGACGCTGCGAGTGCTGCCTGGCACTCCAGAACTTCGAACCGGTTGGCCGGGATGAGGACGGCCTTGGACGGCTCGTCCATGCGGTGATTGGCCCGGCCGATCCGTTGGGCGAGACGGCTGGCGCCCTTGGGCGCGCCGATGTTGATCACGAGATCGATGTCGCCCCAGTCAATCCCCATGTCGAGAGAGGAGGTGGCCACCACCGCCCGCAACTGGCCGGAGGCCATGGCCGCCTCGACCTTGCGCCGCTGACCGACATCCAGGGATCCATGATGAAGGGCAATCGGCAGCGTGTCTTCGTTGATCCGCCAAAGCTCCTGAAAGACGGCTTCCGCCTGGCTGCGGGTGTTGACGAAGAGCAACGAGACGCTGTGCTGTTTGATCAGCTGATAGATGTCGCCCATGGCATAGCGGCACGAGTGACCCGACCAGGGCAAGCGTTCTTCAGATTCCAAGATGGAGATATCCGGCTCAGCGCCGCCCTTGACCTCCACCAAGGAGGACAGGGCCCGGGTGCCGTCCAGCGGCTGTCCGACCAGATAAGCGCGCAGGTCATTGGGTTCTGCGACGGTCGCCGACAGACCGATCGTCCGCATCTCAGGCGCCAGTTGCCGCAGGCGTGCAAGGCCAAGCGCCAAGAGATCGCCGCGCTTGGACGTCACGAGTGCGTGGAGTTCGTCGAGGATGACCGTCCTCAGCGATGAGAACAGCTTTTCAGAAGCTGGATCTGACAAGAGCAGTGCGATCTGCTCCGGGGTGGTTAGCAGGATATCCGGCGGGTTTGTCTTTTGCCGCTGCCGCTTGTGGGACGGGGTGTCGCCGGTCCGGGTCTCAATGCGAAACGGCAGGCCCATCTCGGTGACCGGTGCTTCTAGGTTCCGCGCGATATCGACGGCAAGTGCCTTCAGCGGAGAGATGTAGAGGGTGTGTATGCCGCCGGCCTGACCGGGTTTGCGCTTGCCGCGGTCTTCCAGTTCCACAAGGCTTGGCAGGAACCCGGCGAGCGTTTTGCCTGCCCCGGTCGGGGCAATCAGCAAGGTGGACTGTCCACGGCGCAGATGCTCAACCAGCTGCAGCTGGTGCGCCCTTGGGCTCCAGCCGCGGGATAAAAACCAGGTCTGAAATCGGTTGGGAAGAAGCGCTGCGTCCATATCGACCGTTTTAGGGAGTGTCGCATGAAATTGCGAGGGCGCTGGTCTTTCAAAATACGCGGCCTATAGTCCCGTTCATGAGCGAGCTCCTGACCCTCACGCCCGAAGGCCTTTATTGCCCGGAGGCGAAAGCGCATATCGATCCGGTCCGTCCGGTCGAAAAGGCGATTATCACACATGGTCATGCCGATCATGCACGGGCCGGGCATGGTGGGGTGCTTGCAACCGGGCAAACCCTGGACATCATGGCGATCCGCTACGGCAGTGACTTTTGCGGTCAGGCGCAGGCCATCGGATATGGCGAGCAACTTACCGTCGGCGGCGTCAACGTCTCACTGCATCCGGCAGGCCACGTGCTCGGGTCAGCACAGGTGCTGTTGTCTGCACAGGGGGAGCGCACGGTGGTGTCCGGTGATTATAAACGGCAGGCGGATCTGACATGCGCGCCGTTCGAGCTGGTGCCATGCGATACATTCGTAACTGAAGCCACCTTTGGCTTGCCGGTTTTCCGCCATCCACCTGCACAACAGGAAGTCGCCAAGCTTCTGACGTCTCTGGAACTGTTTTCATGCCAGACCCATCTGGTCGGGGCTTACGCCCTCGGAAAAGCCCAACGGGTGATCGCGGAACTCCGAGCAGCTGGATATTCAAAGACCATCTATCTGCATGGCGCGCTGGAAAAGCTTTGCGCCTATTACAAAACCCAGGGTGTGGATCTTGGGCCCTTGGAACTTGTCGGACGCCGCGGCAAGGAGCTGCAAGGCGAAATTGTCATGTGCCCACCGGGGCAGTTGAGTGATCGCTGGTCCCGGCGGTTTGGCGATCCGGTTGCCGCGATGGCGTCAGGCTGGATGCGGGTGCGTGCAAGAGCACGCCAGCGAGGGGCGGAGCTGCCTTTGATCCTGTCGGACCATGCGGACTGGGACGATCTCTGCCGGACCATCTTGGAAACAGGCGCCGAGCGGATCTGGGTGACACATGGAGCGGAAGAAGCTCTTGTGCATTGGTGCGAATTGAATGGACGAAAGGCCCGTCCCCTCAATATGATAGGCTATGATGACGGCGAGGGGGCAGACGATACCCAACTGGATGCAGTTGCGGATGCCTCCTGATCCGTAAAGGGCCGGAGTGCAGGAGGCAGGCATGGCAGACAATAGCGACTTCCATCAGGCCGGCGACGAAGACGGCACGAGCCAAAACGGCAATGGTGAAGCCGAAGAGGCCATCGCACAGCTGTTCGATGACTATCAGGCCGGGTTCAACGATTACGACATGGAACGGATCTGCGACTGTTTCGCGCTGCCGGCTATCATCTGGCAGCATGAAAAGGGCCATGTCTTCAACGATGACGAAGAACTTATCGAGAACATCGAAGCGCTCTTGAAAGCTCTTGAAAAAGAAGGTGTCAGCCATTCCGATTTCCAGGTGGTCTCCAGCCATGTTAGCGGACCGACGGCGCTCGTGACCCTCGACTGGTCCCAAGAGAGTGCCGATGGAGAGGCCGTTTTTGAATTCACGTGCCACTACCAGCTGATTCAGGACGGCCAGGACTGGATGATTGCCGGGATCGTCAACGAATAACCCCGCGCACCACTTTGCAGTCGATGGATACAGGTTCGCGGTCCCAGTCTTGAGCGGGGACCAACCAGTCGCCATTACCTGATTGATTGACCAAGAAGCCCAGGCGCGAAGGTTCGGGGGCTTTGGGCGATCTGATATACGCTGAGATGAAAGACTAGTATGGCAAAGATGATCCACTCGATGATCCGGGTGAGCGATGAAACCCGGTCGGTCGATTTCTACAAAAGAGCCTTTGGACTGAAGGTTGCCGGGCGCTATCCGTTCGACGGCTTTACCCTGATTTACCTTGCAAATGCGGAAACAGGGTTTGAGCTTGAACTCACCACCAATGCATCCCGCACGGAGCCTTATGATCATGGCGACGCTTACGGTCATCTGGCCTTTTCGGTCGCGGATATTGACGCCGAACACCAGCGTCTTGCGGGACTTGGATTGGCGGTCGGTGACGTCAAGGACTTTGCATTTGAGGGCGAGCCCTTCGCGCGGTTCTTTTTCCTGGAAGATCCGGACGGCTACAAGATCGAAGTTCTGCAGCGCTTCGGCCGGTTTCAGTAGGGCCTGGGGTCGGAACCTGCAGCGGTTTTGTTGCGTAATAAGGCCCATCAAATACAACCTTTAAAACCTATCATAGGTAGTGGCTCGGGGCGTGAATAAGTTCGGCTTGCGGATAAAGTAGCGGGAAATACTAAATGTAAGCGCTTGCATAATACATCTTTGGGTATATGCTGGGTCAAAAGAACAGGAGCCGGCATTCCGGGGAGGACATGCTCTTTCGCAAACAGGCAATCGAAGCCAAGCGAACAAGACTGTATGGTGATGTGCTGATCGTCACGCCAGTCGCGTTCAAGGTTATTGCCGTCTTCCTGTTCGCAATCCTGGTCGTCGTTGGCCTATTCCTTGGCTTTGGGAACTTTGCCCGATTGGAGACCGTGCGCGGCGCAGTCATTCCGTCCAACGGTATGATCCATGTGAGGCCCGCCAGCTCGGGCTACATCACCGATTTTGCTGCCCAAGAGGGAGAATTTGTCAGAGAGGGGCAGGAGCTGGGCAGGCTGGTGGTTGCGGACGCTGCCACAGATGATGGCTCCGAAACGGCGGCCCGGCTTGCAGCTCATGAGCGGCAGATCTCCAATCTCGATGATGAGATCATAAAGATGAACCAGCTGAATCAGGTGAAACTTGAAGACCTGAGGGTTCGGACAAGCGACGCACAAATCGCGCTGGAAAACATCAAAAATCAAATCGCCATTCAAGAGACCTTGGTTGTTGAGCTCAAAGGCTCCTTCCAGCGCGCGTCCGATCTCTCTGCGCGCGGGCATGTTAGCGGTGAGACGCGGGATGTTCGCAACATCCGCTTGTTGTCCGGAAAACAGGACCTGCAGCGCCTGTTGAGTGATCAAAATGATCTGGAAGCGGAACTGCGGAAATTTGGACGGGCGCGTTCGGAATTGATTGCGCAAAACGCCCTCGATATTGCACGGCTAGAGGCGCAGAAGGAAAAACTGCTCGCCGAAAAAGACATCTTTAAATCGAAGAAGGTTTTCAAGATTGTCGCGCCGATCAGCGGACATGTGACAACGGTTTTGGCCTCTAGAGGCGCTGCGGTCCGCAGTGAGCATCCGCTATTTTCCATTCTGCCGGAAAACAGTGTCTTGCAGGTGGAACTGTACGTGCCAAGCCGAGCAATTGGTTTTGTCGAAGAAGGACAGGCAGTCCGGATCCAGTTCGATTCATTCCCTTTTGAACGCTTTGGTGCGCAGGCGGGAACGGTCCGGTTGGTCACACAATCGGTTCTGTCAAAGAACGATCCGAGTGTCCTCGTTCAAACGGGCGAGCCTGTCTATCGGGTGAATGTCGATCTCGCCTCAAGTGAAGTGTCCGCTTACGGCCGATCCTATGCCATCCAACCGGGAATGCTTCTGAGCGCCAATATCATTCTTGAAGATCGTTCGATCCTCTCATGGCTTCTTGAACCAATGATAGCTGTTGCGAGGAGAAGCTGATGGCAAGCGAGGCCCTATCAAATCTCCAGTTTATTGGCGGGCGCTCCTTGCCGCTGATCCGGCAAAATGAGGCGGCAGAATGCGGCAATGCATGCCTTGCAATGGTTGCGAGCTATTACGGATTCAAGACAGATATAGCGTCCCTTCGCCGGCGGTTTCCGACGACAGCGCAAGGCATGACGCTTCGGACGCTGGCCGACATGTCAAACAAAATCGGCTTGGCAACTCGGGCTCTGAAAGCGGAAGTTCCGGACCTCAAACGTGTGCATTTGCCGGCGATTTTGCATTGGGATTTGAACCACTTTGTCGTCTTGAAAAAACTTACAAAGAACCGGGCGGTCATTCATGATCCGGCGCGCGGCGACCTGACACTCGGCCTTGAAGAGTTTGGCAATCATTTCACCGGGATCGTCTTGGAGCTGATGCCTGCAACCGGGTTTCAGCGAGCCGATGAGAGAAACAAACTCGCATTTACATCTCTGTGGAGCAGTATGCAGGGGTTGGGCGGTGCCCTGACGCAGGTTTTGCTTCTGTCTCTTGTTCTGCTCGCCTATACGATTGCCGCCCCGCAATACATGCAAATTACAATCGACACTGTGCTCCCCAGTCTCGATAAGGACTTGTTGATCACCCTGGCCTTGGGATTCGGGCTATTCCTTGTGATCAACGTTGTTGCAAGCGTGCTGCGTGATTTGGTCATCCTCTATGCGGGCAGCAAGCTGGCGTACCAGATTTCCATCAATCTGTTTCAACACCTAATACGCCTTCCCTTGCCCTTTTTCGAGCGCAGGCACATTGGAGATATTGTCTCCCGGTTTTCTTCGATCGAACCAATTCGGCAGTTTTTGACCAACGGTGTTGTCGGGGGCGTGGTGGATGGACTTATGGCGCTTGTCACCCTTGGCCTGATGTTCGCCTACAGCCCCAAGCTGGCGGTCATCTCTCTGGTTTCCCTTGCGCTCTACGTGGCCTTGCGTCTCGCGATGTTCCGGCCATTTCGGACCGCATCGGAGCGTGAAATTGTTTCAAGAGCTGCAGAGCATACGAATTTCATTGAAACCGTCCGCGGCATTCTCAGCATAAAGGTTTTTTCTCAGGAAGATCAGCGACAGCAACGCTGGCATAATCTGCTCGCAGATGCGGTCAATCAGAGTGTGCGCGTTCAATTCCTGACGATAGCTTTCAATTCATCGGCAGTTTTGATCCGCGGCCTGGAGCAGGTCATAATCATCTACCTTGCAGCGATGATGGCGATCGATGCGGCCATTACGGTTGGGATGATTTTCGCTTTCATGGCCTATCGCGGCCAGTTTGCGGACAACACAGCAAGGCTTGTCGAACTCATCATCGATTTTCGGATGCTCGATCTGCATCTTGAACGCCTTGCGGATATCGCGCTTGAAGAAGGGGGCGAAAGCGGGCATGGCACGTTCAAAATAAAACAAGGAAAATGCGAAGCGTCGAATTTGTCGTTTGCTTACGACAACAGTGCGCCTCTGTTGTTTCAGAATGCTTCATTTGTCATCGAGCCGGGCGAGAGTGTTGCCGTGGTCGGGCCATCCGGTTGCGGCAAGACAACGCTTCTGAAAATCCTCATGGGCCTGTTTCAACCAGTGTCCGGTGACTTCAAAGTTGATGGAAAAACAATTCAACAGATCGGAAATGCAAATTACCGGAGCCAGATCGCTGCGGTGATGCAAGACGATCAGCTGTTTTCAGGAACTGTGGCCGAAAACATCGCCTTTTTCAGCAGCGAAATTGACATGGGGCATGTGCAGGACTGCGCGAAAAAGGCGTGCATCCATGAAGACATAGCTCGGTTGCCCATGGGCTATGAAACCTTTATCGGAGACATGGGGGCCGTGTTTTCGGCGGGACAGCTTCAAAGATTGATGCTCGCCAGGGCCCTCTATCAGGAGCCCAAAATTCTGTTCATGGACGAGGGGACAGCCCATCTGGATGTGGAAACAGAAAGAGCAGTCAACAACTCTATAAGAGATTTAGGCATGACGCGGATCATTGTCGCACATCGTCCCGAAACAATCGAAATGGCGGATCGTGTATTAATGATTGCAAGTGAAACAATTATTGAAGTTGTAACTGAAAAACAGAAATAAAATTCCGAATAATGTGAATGAATTCAGCTAAAAGTGGCGTCTCGGACATTGACAATCAGGCAGGAAATTGCAAAATGTAAGCGCTTGCATGCGCGCCAATATTTCACCTGGAGTGAACAAATGACCGAAGTATCTACAATGAGAGAGCTTACCCTAGAAGAGTGCGATCAGGTTTCTGGCGGTGTCGTTCTGCTTGGTGTGTCAGTCGCAATAAGCAGCCTTGTGGCCCTGAAAATTGGGATCAACACGGCAACTGCGATGGCTGGCATTATTGCAATATTGGACAATAACGGGCTCTACAATAGGGACTCTCTTGAGCAGATCGCAGGCAGCACGCAACACGCGCACAGCAATGGCGGCGGCTTCGGGTCCGACCGCCGGATTAAGACAGACGTCCAACTGATCGGTCATCTCGACCCTCTCGATTTAGATGTCTATTCCTGGGAATACACGAACGAACCAGGTACCCGCTATGTTGGTGTAATGGCACAGGATCTTCTGGCGCGCGAAGATCTCAGCCATGCAGTGTTCGTTTTCGAAGACGGCCCGCACAAGGGTTTCTACGGAGTTGATTACTCAGCACTCGGAATGACCTGTGTCCGGGAAAGCGAATTCGACGGTAACGTCGATACCCTGTTGGTGACCGCGATCGCAGCCTAACGCGCAGCAAGCAGCGATTACAGTCGCCGACGGCCCCGCCGAGCAGCCCGAAAAGGACTTGGCGGGGTTTGCGGTGTTGATCAAGCTTTTTGCGGTGTGAAGACGTTGGGTGTGGGCCCATTAGGACGTAAACAGCCCATGATGCTGCCGGCCAAATGGGTCTTCACAAGGTCCGGATCCTGAACAACCTGACCATCTTTGATTGCGGCGTGCAGCACAGCCGGTATGAGGTTGCGGATCACAAATCCGGCGGTCTTCAGATCTGGCGCGCTGATTTCGCTTTTTCGGATTTCCAGGAACTTGGTCGCAGCCAGATCAATCTTTTGATGAAAGCCGTCGGGATCTTCTGAAAGCGTTTGGGCCGGTGTCTGTTCGTCAAAAGCCGCGTTGAGCCGGGGCGCGTTCAGGTGCACCTGGAAATTTGCGTCGACGATTTTCCGGATGGCGTCAGGCAGGGACAGGTGATCCGATGTTGCCATGGCCGTTTCAACGGTTTTGAGGACGTGCGCACGATGCGCAAATCTCAGTTCTAAAATGAGCGCGGCCTTGTTTGGAAAGTACTGGTAGAGTGATCCGATGCTGATCCCGGCGCGCTCGGCGATCATGTTTGTGGTCGCGCCATTATAGCCCTCTTCACCGAAGACTTGCGATGCAGCCTCCAGGATAAAGTCGACCATGAGGCGTGAACGTTGCTGCTTGGGGCGCCGCCTGCGCGTGCGTTCCAAATCCATCCGTAAAATACCCCGTTGTATAACCGGCGGACAATAAGAGGTCCGGTTGAGTCAAAAGTGTGACCGAAACGCGAGCTGGTCTGATGCATAATCCGTCGACAGTTTAGGTGGTCCGGAAAAAGATCTAAAATTCATATAGTTAATTAGGTTGATCTTGCGGGGTCGGGCCAATTCCAAATCCGAAAACGCGAGTTTTTCAACAAGCTCCAACGCGTCACCTTCCACGTGCCAGCCGATCCAGAACGGCGGCTCAATGGAGGTTGTGATAGTGCGAATTTGCTTTGGACGCTCCCCGGGAGCGGTTGTCATTGTTGCGATGGTGTGTTGCGCGCCGGCAGTTGCCTATGCGGATGAACGTGGACGTGGTCGCTTCGATGAGCAGACCGCGAAAGCTCAAAGTGGCATTCATGGTATTTTGGCGGTTGGAGTGGCCGCAGAACCTGAATTTGAGGGCGCTGCCGAGTACCTTCCTATCCCCCAGGCCTATGCCCACATCACCGCCTTTGGATTGGGTCTTGAAATTGAGGGGCCGGATGCCCGGCTAAACCTGCTGCCACACGCGGCTTTTCAGTTTGGTCCGGCCGTTGAGTACCGGATGGGCCGGGACGATGTGGCAAATGACGTGATCGACCGTTTGGAGGCAATCGACGGCGCCTTCGAAGCAGGTGGTTTTGTCACCTATCAATTCAAGTCCTTGATGGCGCAATCGGATGTTTTTGAAATCTCGGCCGAGTTGATGGCAGATGTTTCTGGCGTTCATGAAGGCGTGATCGGCAAGGTGCGGGCTGGGTACTGGTTCGCGCCCAGAGAGCGGCTGCGGGTTGGGCTTGAGACCGAAGTCGGTTTTGCGACTGACAATTACATGAACACCTATTTTGGGGTGTCAGAAGCGGGTTCGGCCCGCTCTGCACTGGCCGCCTACACCGCTGAAGGCGGGGTCAAGGACATTGGTGTCCAGGCGACCATGACCTATCAGCTCACAGATCGCTGGGGGCTGGTCGGCCGGGCGTCCTATACGCGCCTTCTGGGGGACGCGGCGGACAGTCCCATCGTTAAGGACGAAGGGTCGGCAGACCAGTTCCGAGGTGGCGTCGGCTTGTCGTTCAGGTTTTAATTTTTTGGTTTGATCGTAGGAGAAAAGAAAAGGCCCGCTGATGCAGCGGGCCTTTGGTCTTACTTTGTCCGGTCCGCTTTGCGTTGGGCGCGGGACGGCTTGTTTTTCTTCGGAGCTTTTTTCTTCGCTCCAGATGGTTTGGCGGACGCTTTTGGCTTGCCCTTGCGCGGCCCATCGCCGTCGGCATCGCGGGGTTTGCGAGCTTTGCGCGGTGCGTCGCCGTCATTGGCGAGGGCTTTCATATCCAGCGGTTCGTAGGCTGGATGATGAGGGGCTGCATCGTCATCGTCGCGGCGGCGTTTCTTGCCGCGCGGGGCGTCGAAGTCACGCTTCGGACCGCGCTTTGGCTTCAACGTGTCTTCACGGCCCATGTCCTCGTAGTCGGGCGCATCGCCGCGGCGCGGGCGCCGGTTTTGATAGCCGCCCCGATCACCGCGGTCCCCTCTGTCGCCGCGGTCCCTGGGGCCACGATCCCGGTCACCGCGCCCACGATTGCCGCCACCGCGGAAGTTGTCTTCCTTCGGTGGTTGCGGCATCTGGCCGCCGCGGGCGTCCAGCAACTTGATGGTGACGTTTTCCTCGCCCGTGCCTTCACGCTTGACGGTGCTGTTAAAGCGTTCGCCATGCTTGCCGGAGATCTCGAAATAGAGCTCGTTCTGGAAAATCTTGATCGCGCCGACTTCCTTCTTGGTCACATGACCAGCCCGGCAAATCAGCGGCAGGATCCACCGTGGTTCGGCGCGCTGGCGGTGGCCGAGCGACAGCGAGAACCAGACACCATCGTCGAAGTTGTTTTTGATCTCGGCGCTGCGCCCACCGCGGGACCCGGCATCGCGGCCCTGCAAAGCGGTCTCATTCAACTCCGAAACATCTTCAGGCGCCGGCAGGCGCGACTGGCGGAGCTTGACGAAGGCGGCTGCCAGTTGCTCTGGGCTGTGCAGCGCCAGAAGTTCCGTGGCGATGACGCGCTGTTCGTCTTCCAGCTCTGTGGTCAAAACAGGATCTGCCAGAAGGCGTTCCTTGTCCTTCGCCCAGATCTCGTCGGCGGTCGGTGCGCCCGTCCAGGTCGCTTTGATGCCGGCAAAGTGCATCGTGCGTTCGGCCTGGCGGCGGCGGGGGAAGGGAACCATCAGCACACAGGTGCCTTTGCGCCCGGCGCGGCCGGTCCGGCCCGAACGGTGCAAGAGTGCTGCCTTGCCGGTCGGCAGGTCCGCGTGGATCACCAGGTCAAGGTTCGGCAAGTCGATGCCGCGCGCGGCAACGTCGGTTGCAACACACACGCGGGCCGTGCCGTTCTTCATCGCCGTCAAGGCGGCTGTACGCTGCTCTTGGCTCAGTTCGCCGGAAAGCGACACGATCGCAAAACCCCTGTTGGCAAGGCGCGCGGTCAAACGGCTGACGCCCTCACGGGTGGCGCAGAAAACGATCGCCTTTTCCGCTTCATGCAGCCGCAGCACATTGATGATCGCGTTTTCGCGCTCATTTGGTGCAACCGGATGGGCAACATAATCGATGTCGCCGTGCTGTTCGCGGGCATTGATTGTCGACAGGCGGACTGCATCTTTTTGAAAGCGTTTTGCAAGTTCGGCAATCGGTTTCGGTACCGTGGCCGAGAACATGAGCGTGCGTCGGCTTTCCGGTGCGGCATCCAGAATGAATTCCAGATCCTCGCGGAAGCCCATGTCGAGCATCTCGTCGGCTTCATCAAGCACAACAGCGCGGAGTTCGGAAAGGTCCAACGCGCCCCGTTCAATGTGGTCGCGCAAGCGGCCGGGCGTTCCGACAACAATGTGGGCACCGCGGTCCAGTGTGCGCCGCTCCATGCGCGGATCCATGCCACCCACACAAGAGGCGGTCACGGCGCCGGCTTCGCCATAAAGCCAGGTCAGCTCTTCCTTGACCTGAAGCGCGAGTTCGCGGGTCGGGGCGATGGCGAGTGCGATTGGGGCACCAGGTTTTCCAAGCGTTTCTTCTTCGCCCAAAATGGTTGAGGCGAGCGCGAGGCCGAAAGCTACGGTCTTGCCGGAGCCGGTCTGTGCGGACACAAGTAGGTCGGCGTCAGCAGGCGCTTCGGTCAGAACACTTTCTTGAACGGGAGTAAGGCTTTCATAGCCACGTTTCGCCAGCGCGGCTTTCAGCGCCGGGGCGAGCGACATCAATTCGGTCATTGGATTCTTTCGACTGCTCCGGATCACCTGCGTGCCAATCAGCAGTCTACCGGACCGGGCCATCACCATGCAGGCCCTTGTGGATCGCGGCTTATACAGGCTTATCGCAGGGACGTCCACCAGAAAGAAATGCACATATTTTGAGCGATATTGTCAGTATTGGCCCTATTACGAAAATCCATTCTTTCGCATCCATGTAAGTAATACTGATAGTATAAAGGTGTAGGGAATAACATCTTTGGGTATATGTAAATTTTTAACCTGCCTCTGCGTTAAATTTGCGTGACAGAATTTCGCTGGGGTTTGGGATGTTCAAATCAATTCGCGCGCAAATTGCGCTTCTCGCCATTGTACCGTTGGTGGCGTTTATGATTGCCAGTGGGCTGGCCCTGAATGAGGCCATGATCGAAAGTCGGAAGGCGTCAGAAATCCTTCCGACCGCACTGATTTCAGAACGCTCAGAAGCGGTTTTGCACGAGTTGCAAAAGGAACGTGGTCGAACCGCGGTGCTTATGGCGTCCGGTTATGCCGCCAAGCCACGCGAACTGCTCGACAATCAACGCAAGGCAACTGACACCGCAGTGGCAGAAATGCAGGCTGCGGTAGCCGGCTTTGATATCAGCAACGAAAAGCTACTGGAGCGTGTTCGCTCGACCAGCGCTGAACTCGATCAGATCACCCAACACCGCGCGGGTGTCGACGCGAAGTCGGTTAAAGGTGCGGACAATCTGGCTTTTTACTCCGGCAAAGTGCGCAAGCTGATCACGATCGTGAATTCCGCGGTTCAGGCGAGTTCGGACAACGAATACGCCCAGCATATGACGCCATTTCTTCTGTTGACCGAAGCGATTGAGGCAGGTGGTCTGGAGCGGGCAATCGGTGGACAGTTGTTCGCAATCGTTGGCAAAGACGGCGAAGTCCCCTCAGCGCGATTCCTGGCGTATTTCGACCGTCTGTCAGTTGAAACAGCCTTCTTGAAGAATTTCCAGCAAATCGCATCTCCGCAACAACTGGCGATGTTTGAACAAACTGTCTCCGGCCCAGCCGTGGACCAGGTGATGGAGTGGCGCAAGGTGTTGCGCACACTGCCTGAAACAAATGACGGGCAAGGCATTGAAGGCTCCGTCTGGTTCGGCAAAGCAACCGAGCGCTTAAACATGATCCGCGCAGCTTCGATTGAAATGCTGAAAGCCGGTGAGGCACGCGCGGCACAAATCTCCGAGGCTGCGAACGGGCATCTGATGCTGGTTCTTGGCGAAACCATCGCGGTCGTTCTCGTAACCTTGGCTCTGGTCGCGTGGCAGCTGCGCAATGTCACCCAAACGCTCGGCCGTCTGACGAGTAGTCTGGTCCGGATTGCTGATGGCGATATCGACTTCAAGATGCCGTTCAGTGACCGCACGGACGCGATTGGCGAACTGGCCAAGGCTGGTGAAGTGTTCCAGGAGAATGCGCGGGTGCGCGGTGTTCTGGAAACAGAAGCTGCCAAGGAACGTGACCGCGAGCGGATGCGCCAGAACCAGATGGAAAGCCTCATCGAGAAGTTCCGCAATCTGATGGCCAGCGTCACTGGAGACGTGAACGAAAAAACCGGTCAGATGACCGACATTGCCGCGCGCGTCCGCGATATCTCGCAAGGGGCGTCCAGCGCTGCAACCGAGGCCAAGAATGCCTCCTCCTCGTCGTCTGACAACGTGCAAACCGTGGCGGCGGCAGCCGAGGAAATGTCCGCAGCGATCCAGGAAATTCTCAGCCAGGCAGATCGGGCCAGCAACGTCATTGAAGATGCGACTGGAGTGGCCCAGCAAACAGACGGCAATGTTTCCAGCTTGGCGGAAGCGGTTGAAAAAATTGGCACTGTTGTTGAGATGATCCGCGCCATTGCCGAACAGACAAACCTCCTGGCGCTTAACGCGACCATTGAGGCCGCCCGGGCGGGAGATGCCGGTAAGGGCTTTGCGGTTGTTGCCGCTGAGGTCAAGGAACTCTCGACCCAAACCGCCAAGGCAACTGAAGAAATCTCAAGTCAGATTTCGTCGGTCCAAGGTCTGACGAGCGAAGCGGTTGAGTCCATTCGCAAGATCTCCGGTTCCATCGAGATGATCAGTGAAGTGGCTGGTGCGATCACCGCAGCTGTCGGCGAGCAAAGCATTGCAACACAGGAAATCTCGCAAAGCATCACCATGGCAGCCAGCGAGACGGCAAACGCGGTCAACAGTGCGGAGAGCGTGGATCAGGCCATCCAGGCAACCGCAGGTGAAGCCGAGACCGTGGATCACATTGCTGTGGCGGTGAAAAACGTTGCTGATGAAATGTCTCAAGGCATTGAAGGCTTCCTCAATGAGATGGCGCGTGATGTTGAAGAACGCCGCCGCGCAAACCGGAAGCAAGAGCGCGGTCAGCAAATTCATCTGATCACCGAAAGCGGCGAACACATCCGGACACGCCTGATGAACAGCTCGGAAGGTGGTATCGGGGTGATGAATTTTGCCGGCGCGACCGAAGGCCTCCATCTCACCTATGAAGACACAAGCGGAAAACAGTATCCGATGGCGGTCAAATGGGTGCATGGTGATACTGTCGGACTGCAGTACTTGACCGCAGAACGGTCAGAGGAAATTGCCGCCTAACTCCATCGGCTTGACCTTCATTGTCTGAACCGCATCTAACCGGGATAGAGTTGCCTTCGCCCCTCTTTCCCGGTTTTTTGTGTTCATGTATGTTTTTTCCCAATTACTTGACCGACTGTCGTTAGAACCAAGGCGCCTTGCAAAAGAAGCGCTTCTTGTTCGCTATTTTCAGGAAACACCTGACCCGGAGCGGGGCTATGCGCTGGCAGCGTTGACCGGAGACCTAAAATTCAAACACGCAAAACCAGCTGTCTTGAAAGCGCTGATCGCAGAGCGTTCGGACGAAACGCTGTTTGCCTTGTCCTATGATTTTGTTGGCGATCTGTCCGAGACAATCGCACTCATGTGGCCTGCGCTTCCCGACGAGCGCGCGGGCGCTGAGCGTCAACGCATCGAACTCACGGGTGTTGTCGACGCGCTTGAAACCGCGGGCAAAACGGATGCGCCGCGCTTGATCTCGACATGGCTGGATCAATTGGATGAAACCGGCCGGTGGGCTCTGCTGAAGCTGGTTACAGGCGGGCTTCGTGTCGGCGTGTCTGCGCGCCTTGCGAAAACCGCTGTGGCACACCTGGGTGATCTCAGTGTTTCGGACATTGAGGAGGTTTGGTTCGGGCTGAAGCCACCCTTTGAAAGCCTGTTTGCCTGGGCCGAGGGCAAAGGGGAACGCCCGGACAATTTGGACCCGGCCCCCTTCAGGCCCGTCATGCTGGCCCACCCGCTTCATGCGGACAGGGATCCCGCTCAGCTTGATGCAGCCGAGTTTGCCGTGGAATGGAAATGGGATGGCATTCGGATTCAAGCAGCGGCTGGAGAAACGCGGGATGGACAAAAGGTCCGTCGTCTCTTCAGCCGCACGGGTGAAGACATCTCGCGGGCATTCCCGGATGTTCTCGACGCACTTAATTTCAATGGCTGTATCGATGGTGAGTTGCTTGTCATGGAGGGTGGCAAGGTCCGTCCATTCGGTGACCTGCAAAAACGCCTCAACAGAAAAACAGCCGGTCCGAAGCTTTTGAAGGAGTTTCCGGCGGCCATTCGGGCGTATGATCTTTTGTCGCTCAACGGTGAGGATTTGAGACCGCTTCCCTTTGAAGAGCGCCGCCGCCGCCTTGAAGGGTTTGTGGCTGACTTCAGTCATCCGCGGATCGACCTGTCACCGCTTGTACCTGTGACCAGCTGGCAGGACATAACAGAGGCGCGAAACACGCCGGAAAGCCGGCTGGACAAAGAAGATGCGGTTGCCGTTGAGGGGCTGATGCTGAAGCGCTGGGACACGGCCTACACCGGAGGGCGGCCAAAGGGCCTCTGGTACAAATGGAAGCGGGAACCGCACCTGATTGATGCCGTGTTGATGTATGCCCAACGGGGCCACGGCAAGCGCTCCTCCTTTTACTCCGACTATACGTTCGGGCTGTGGCGGGCAGCAGAGACCGGCGATGAACTGGTGCCGGTAGGCAAGGCCTATTTTGGTTTTACAGACGAAGAACTGCAGCAGATCGACAAGTTTGTCCGAGGAAATACGACCAACCGTTTCGGTCCTGTCCGGGAGGTTGCCTACAGCAAGGACCATGGCCTGGTTCTTGAGGTGGCATTTGAGGGGCTAAACAGATCCAGCCGCCACAAATCCGGTGTTGCCATGCGCTTTCCACGCATTTCACGATTGCGCTGGGACAAGCCGGCAGGAGAGGCGGACCGATTGGAAACGCTGGAGAAGCTGTTGGATCCTGCAAGAGGGGCATCCAACTAATCGGCAATCTGCGGTGACAAGTCCGAAAGAGGCCGTGCTTTGGCCATGGATTTGTGGCAACGGTTATTCCAACGTGTTCATCAGAGTGTCCGACTTCACGCAGCCAGGAGAACCGGCGTCATGATCCGCAAGGGTATTTCAGCAGCATTTGGTCTATTGGTGTTTCTGAGTGTTTCGGGGAACAGCGCGGCGGTTGCTGAAGAGGCTGTGTCGGAAGAAGCCGCAACAGCCGTGACCGATGGCGCGCCGGATAGATATTCTCTGGTCGCCGCAGATGGAGATGTCTTGCGGATCGACCGGCAGAACGGAACAGTTTCCATCTGCAAACAGAAGAACGAGGCTTGGCGATGCAATCCGGTGCCGTTGGCTGAAGAGGCCTATCTGGCGGAAATCAATGCACTTGCCGGCGAAGTTGAAAAACTAACTGCCCGCGTGGAAGAGCTGGAAGGCGGTAACGCGGACAGTCAGTCTCAATTGCCGCCTGGCTCTGCCTTGGATCGCCCTGATACGGATGCGTCTCCCGGAGATCAAACGTCTGGTTTGACATCTGAAGACGAGGAAGAGCTCGATCGTGTCCTCGATTTTACCGAAACTGCGATGCGCCGGTTTTTTGGCATGGTCCGCGAACTTCAACAAGACCTCGACGGCTCCGGAAACTGACCGGAACCGCCGACTGGTTGAAGGCGTGTTTAACCGTTAAGCCATCACCATCTTGGCAATGGCGGTGCGGGCCTCTTCCGGCAATTCAACCGCCCGACGGGCCTCAAGATCCATCGTAAGTGCGACCACATCGAGTGTTGCGGCCAGCCGGTTGGTCCGGCTTTCAAATACATGATGGCGCATGCCAAAGGTTTTGTTCTGGCTCCCTGTGAAACCGGAGGCCACCAAGACCATGTCGCCGGATTTCAACGGCGAATGCCAAATCAACTTCATTTCGATGGCGACCCGGCCAAGATTGTGCTGGGTCAGATAAGCTTGGGTAAGAGGGCTGCGCTCCCATACATGCGGAACGCCGTCCGTGCAGCAAGACAAAGCGAATTGATCATCTGCTTTTCCGTCCGCATTGACGTGTCTGGGCATCACGGTCCCACGGAAGCAGAGCGCTCCGTTGCCCTGCAGGAGTTTGTCCAATGCCGGGCGGGCGCTGGCTGGGCTGGCCGATAGACCGCGCGGTGTCGCGTCCGCATTCATAGGTGTTTGATAGTCCGAAAATTTCTGCCGCAGTGATTTGACCGTGCTGGGGCTCGGCTCGTATCCGTCAATCGCAGTCGCGCTCAACGCGCCTGTCCCGGCATTTCGCATCTCGTGCACCACGGTCAGCAGATGCGGGCCATCGAAAGCGATCCCGGAGTGCACGGTGATGAGGTCTCCGGTCCGCAGCTCCTTATGATAGCGCACATGGCGTACACGGCGGGTCCCGGCCACGCTGTCGCTGAGACCAGATATCAGCCGGAATTGATGATCTGCCTCATCAAAGCGGCCAAAGTAGAACTGTACATTCAGGTGATCGTTTTCATCGCATTCCCACCTGTTGGTGAAGGAATAAAGTGTAGGTGAAAGCGCCATTTTTAAGAAACTTTGACTAGAGAAAAGAGCATTCAGTGACGTGAAGTTATTGTAATTAGGGATTTTTTTGAAGTTCTTATTTGTGAGTTTGTTAATCTGTGGAAAACATGGGATGTATAGTCGTCAATTAGCTGGCGAATGAACGTGAGTTAAACTGGATTGTGAAGATTGTACAGCTGCGTTCAGTCCAGAAGTTTCGAGACGTGGAAAGTATATCCCGAATTTAGATCCGTGGCTGCATGTTTCGTTCTTCGTAAGCCAGCCCGTCGTCTCCTTGGCATAAGCCCGGCGGCGGCAAAGGGTTTGACTTGCCAAGGCACCTTGAGGCACATACTTTCAAACATTACGAACCACATTCGCGCAGGTGTGCGATAGCTAAACCAAACCTGTAGGCTGTCGGGGAAGAGGACGCAGATGCCGGTTCGATAAAACGGCCTGAACAATTGGGCTGATCTGGGAGGGAAATGTGTCAGCGCCATCGTATCGTTTTGTCATTGCAGATGATCATCCGCTGTTCCGTGGAGCTTTGCGTCAAACGCTGGAAGCTCAGTATCCGCAAGCGTCCATCGTTGAGGCTGGCGCACTTGAGGATGTGACCTCATGTCTGGAGAAAGATGGCGATATTGACCTAGTCTTGCTGGATCTGACCATGCCGGGCATGCGTGGCTTTTCCGGCTTAATGTATTTGCGCGCCCAGCATGCAGGCGTTCCCGTTGTCGTTGTGTCGGCCAACGAGGACCCGCAGGCAATCCGAAAGGCGATGGAGTTTGGCTCTTCGGGCTTTATTCCAAAGTCACACGGGATTGAAGTTATCCGGGAGGCCATTGCCGAGGTCATGCTGGGGAACGTCTGGACGCCGCCGGATGTCGACCTGTCGGCTGATGATGGCAGTGGCGATCTGGTACAGCGGCTGTCCACGCTTACCCCGCAACAGGTTCGCGTACTTATGATGTTGTCGGAGGGGCTTCTCAACAAGCAGATCGCTTATGAGCTGTCTGTGTCGGAGGCAACGGTGAAGGCCCACGTTTCGGCCATTCTTCAGAAACTGGGTGTTGAGAGCCGAACCCAAGCGGTGATTGCTGCCTCAAAGATCGAGGCAGGTCAGTGGCAGATGAATGGTGATACCGTTGCTGTGCCTGACGCATAGGTATCGCCGTTGGTGGTCTGTTCTATGACGGCCGCCAATGCAAATCATCGGTTTGCAGAAATGGTGCCGCAGCTGACCATTGCGGCATTATTTGTTGATTACTGACAATAATTTTTTGAATCCCGTTCCTTTACCGTAATTTCATGTGGGGGCAGTTAGGCTCTGTGTGCGCGAAGATAGTAGCGCGTGCATCTCGTTGCGTAGTATTGGAGTAAGCATGCGGCTGTCCGCGCACTGGAAAACGATGCTCCAGGTCATATTTCTGGCGTTCGTTCTCCCAGGAAGACAGATCTGGGCGTCTAAACGCCACAGTGCCACTGGCAAGTCACGGCAAAGCCTGAAAAACTCAATGCAGCCTTTCCTGCTGGCATTTGGTTATCCGGTGGCTGATGAAGATGTCATGCGCAGGGTTCGGGCGGCGCAGATTTCGCATGTTTTGCGTCTGACCCCCGTCATGATTGTGGGCAATCTGATTAACGCGGCGGCTCTTACTGCAGTCGGGTTGACGATTGTGCCGCCAGCTTACGTGCTTGGATGGGCGTTGTTGGTTGTCGCTGTTATGGCTCAAATGGGCCTGAGATGGCACAAGAGTGGCAGATATCCAATCGAACAGGCTTCCCCAAAAGTCATCGCGCGCGCCGTTCATCATGCCACCATTTTGAGCGCGCTATGGGCCGTCGTGCCTGTTGCGGCGCTGGCTATCGGAGATGCTCAAGGCATTTGGATTGCTTCCATTGTAACCATCGGAATGGTCTGCGGCGGTGCATTTGCTTTGGCGACCGTTCCGCAAGCCGCGTTTCGATGGCTGTTGGTTTTATACAGTGTTTCGGCAGTTTCCTTGGCGGTTGCGGATGTTAATCAGTCCTGGATCCTGATCACTTTGCTCACCAGCTTTGCCGTTATCATTGTCGGCAGTTCCACTTCGACCAGTTGGCTGTTCACATCTCATTTCCTCTCGGAGGGAGAGTTGCGCCAGCGGGGTGATCTCATCGCGCTCATGATGAACGACATCGAAGACAAGGACAGCGACTGGTTCTGGGAGACCGATACAAGCGGAAGTCTTCAAAACGTATCTTCTCGGTTTGCATCGGTGAGCGGGCGGGACCCAAACAGTCTTCATGCAATGCGGTTGACCGATCTGGCCTATTCGCTGTCCCATCCGGACGCGCAGGATGGGTACAAAGCCCTGGACGATGCAATCACAGAAATCACGGCGTTCCGGGACCTTGAGATCGGCGTTGATGTCGATGGCGAAGCGCGGTGGTGGGCGGTTTCAGGAACACCCGCTTTCGACGAGCGGGGTTATTTTACCGGTTATCGGGGCGTTGCGTCGGACATAACCGAGATGAAGGTCGCCAACGCTTTGGTCACGCAGCTGGCCGAGCAAGATGCGCTGACCGGCATTGGAAACCGCAACTGGTTCTTGAAACAAGCAGACCTAAAGCTCGCGGCACAACTTGAAAAACGCGCGAGCACTTTGACCCTGTTTTTGATCGATCTCGATAACTTCAAGGTCGTCAACGATACCAGTGGGCACGCAGCCGGGGATGACCTCCTGATCCAGGTCGCTGAACGGTTCCGTTCAATCAGCGAAGGCCGCACCTTACTTGCCAGGTTTGGTGGCGACGAATTCGCAGCTGTTGGGGAATTCGTCAGCGATCAGGCAGCTGAGGTTTTCGCGAATGAACTTGTGAAAGTAACTCGCAAGCCGTTCAAGGTTGGAAAGCGTGAATTTGCGATCGGAGCGACCGTTGGTTTTTCCCGGCTCCGTCAGACAAACACAAGCGTGAATGATCTCATGCGCGAGGCTGACATCGCGCTTTACAAGGCCAAAGAGGGGGGGCGCGGGCAGGCGCTTGCCTTTGCCGAGGAGATGGAGCGGGAAGTTCGGGAGCGCCGCGAACTTGAATCCGATCTGCGTGAAGCTTTTGAAACTGACGGCTTGACCATCGAATTTCAGCCGATTGTTGAGGCCCGCAGCGGCCGTGTCGTTTCAAGTGAAGTTCTGGTGCGTTGGCAGCATCCAACCCGTGGGGAAATTGTTCCTGATGTGTTTATCCCGATCGCGGAGCACGCCGGGCTCATATTGCCAATGGGGATGTGGGTTTTGAAAAAGGCCTGCAAGGTTGCCGCGCAATGGCCGGACCTTGAGACGGTCGCGGTAAACCTGTCTGCGGTTCAGTTCATGGATCCAAACTTGGTTGAAACCGTTTCCGACGTCCTGATGGAGACTGGCTTCCCGGGCGAGCGGCTCGTGCTTGAAATTACGGAATCGGTCTTCTTGAAAGACATTGGCTCTGCTTCCGAGAAGCTGGACGGCCTTCGGGATATGGGGATCAAAATCGCGCTGGACGATTTTGGGACCGGCTATTCCTCGCTGCTTTACTTGCGCAATTACAATTTCGACAAGATCAAAATTGACAAGTCATTCGTTGATGAAATCGGTGAGCAAAGCGAGGGGCTTGCAATCATTGCCGCCATCATAGCCCTTGCCCACAACCTTGGACTGGAAGTGACTGCCGAAGGGGTTGAGCGACAGTTTCAGGTTGATGCGTTGCGGACGCTCGGGTGTGACACATTGCAGGGCTACTATTTCGGCAGACCGGACCCCAATCCGATGCTGATCGGCGAGATCCGAAATGAGGATTGGGATGAACGGGCGCCCAGCACGGCTCCGGACAAACGCAGTGCCGTAGAAGCTTTCCGCGACTGATCGGTCTTAGCTTTCCGCGACAGTCGATCTTTTGCCACCGTCAATAACTGGGCCCTATCGCCTCGCGACTGTTATTCCGCGGCAGATTGATCTGTCCGGCATCGTCCGAGAGCAGCCCGGAGGGCCGCCGGCTTCAGTGGCTTGTTAAAGAATGCGATGTCCTTGTCGGCGGCTTCTGTACGCACCGGGCGGCTGCGATCCGCCGTGATTAGGATGGCCGGTATGTGGCTGCCGAATTTCCAGCGCAGTTTCACGATCGCTTCGATCCCTGTGCCGTTGTCCAGGTGGTAATCCGCCAGGATCACGTCGGGCGTCAGGTTTTCATGGTTGAGCAGAGCGGCAGCCTGCGTGTCATCGCAAGCCGTTATGACTTTGCAGTTCCAATTTGTCAGCAGATGGCGCATGCCGGACAGGATGTCGGGTTCGTTGTCGATCGCTACAACGCAGAGGCCATCAAGCTGGCCAACGATCGCTGCCGGTTGCGGCACCGGTTCGATATCAGGCACGGGCGCGCTGCGCGGTAGTTCGACCGAAAAACAAGACCCTTTTCCCAGCGTAGAGCGCAGGTTTACTTTGTGATTGAGAACGTGGCTGATCCGCTCAACGATTGACAATCCAAGACCCAAACCCTTGGCAACGCGCATGCCGTCGTCAAGGCGATGAAACTCCTGGAAAATGGCTTTCTGCTTGGTTTCAGCGATTCCGAGGCCCGTATCATGCACTTCCACGAACACCCGGTTCTCCCGGACACGGCAGCCGACCAGCACTTTGCCTTCTCCGGTGTATTTAATTGCATTGGAAACGAGATTTTGCAGCAACCGCCGCAAGAGGCGTCGGTCGGACCGGATCGACATTGTGGTGTGTACGATCCGAAGCTCCAATCCCTTTTCGGCAGCGATCGGTGTGAATTCGAGTTCCAGGCCGCGGATCAGTTCGTCCAGCCGGAAGACGGTCGGCTCCGGTTTCAAGGCTCCCGTATCGAGCCTTGAGATATCCATGACAGCCCCGAGAATGTCCTCTACCGACTCCAGCGCCGACTCCACGTTCTTTACGAGTTTTCCGTTGTCACCCTCTTGGAGCTTGTCGACCAGAACAGAGGAATAGAGCCGGGCCGCATTCAGCGGCTGCATGATGTCGTGACCTGCGGCAGCCAGGAAACGGGTTTTACCGATGTTTGCTTCTTCTGCGGCGCGCGTTGCCTCCACAAGGCGGTCATTAACGTGTGTCAGTTCCTCGGTGCGTTCTCGGACCCGCCGTTCAAGCGTTTCATTGGCTTTTGCCAAAGCCTCTTCCGCCATCACGCGTTCCGTAATGTCGGTGTAAGTGGTCACGATGCCGCCATCAGGCATCGGGCTGATCCGCACTTCCAGAACCGTGCCGCTTTCAAACAGGCGCTCCTGATAGGTCTCCTGGATGATGACCAGCTTCTCGATCCGGTCCTGCACAATGACCTCAACGGGTCCGGAGCCATGTTCACCGCGTTCCGCGTTGTACCGGAGGATTGCATCGAGGGTCGTGCCGACCTGTCCATATTCGGCTGGAAGGCCCAAAAGATCACGGAACTGCCGGTTCCAGCAGATCAGCCTGAAATCCCGGTCAAACACGCCAATGCCCTGTCGCACCTGATTGAGCGCTGTCTGTAGGAGATCCCGATTGTGCTGGATCGCCATGGACGCATCGTCCAGCAGTTTCACCGCGCCCTTGGTCGACGGATCATGCCGTTTCAGCATCAAGGTAAGGACGAGACGGGCAGAGGCGGCACCAATTGCGCTTGCCAGCAGTTGCTCGGAGAACCTTAGAAGGTTCGCATCTGCGATTGTGTTTGGTTCGATCGAGATGCCGCGCTCACGTGCAAATCTCTGAAATGAGCGCTCTGTTCTTTCTTCACCGAGGTAGCGGGCGACGGTGGCCTGGAGATCTCCTGCGGTAACTGACGTCCGCCAGTACAGGAAGTTGGTCGGGTTGCGGAGTTCTGACGGTACAAAGACGTTTGCCTGCAGCGTTTCTGAAGGCTGAGGCTTGCGGATGAGCGATCCGGCGATGAACAGAACAACATTTGCCGCAAGGCTCCAGAGCGTGCCGTGAATAAATGGATCTGCCTCAATACCGAACAAGGATTCCGGCTTAAGCAGGTCAATGCCAAATGGCCCTGTGCTCATAATGGTGTCGGAGATCAACCCGGACTGGGCAAAAGTTGGCAGCAACAGCGTGTAGGCCCATAGGAACAGGCCGCCACTCAGACCAGCAATCGCTCCGGTTGCTGTTGCCCGCCGCCAGTAAAGACCGCCGAAGAAGGCCGGCGCGAATTGGGCAATCGCGGCGAACGACAACAGACCGATGGAAACGAGGGCAGCTGTATCTCCCGCAGCCCGATAATAGGCGTAGGCGAGAAGTAAGATACCGAAGATGGCCAGGCGGCGAATGGTGATCAGACGCCGGCTCAAGTCACGTCCGTCGGTGTTTACGATGTCCTCTTCGCGATGCCCTCTCAACATTAGCGGGATGACGATGTCATTTGAGATCATAATCGCAAGGGCAACCGCAGCCACAATCACCATTGCTGTTGCGGCAGACAAGCCGCCGAGAAAGACGAAGATCGTCAGCCAGTGCTGACCTGCATCCATTGGCAGTGCAAGAACATAGGTGTCCGGATTGACGTCCTGCCCGAACCGAAGGAGCCCCGCCGCTGCGATCGGAATAACGAAAAGATTGATCAGGATCAGATAGGCCGGAAACAACCAGGTTGCGCGTTTCAGCTCCGCATCGGAGTTGTTCTCCGTCACGGTCACATGGAACTGGCGCGGCAGCAAAAGAACCGCAAATGCCGACAAGGTCGACATGACAACCCAGTTGCTGATCTTGATGGGCTGATCGAAGACCGCGGCAACTTCAGGCGCCTCGGATATTGCCCGGATCAAGTCGAAGGGGCCGCCGAAAAGTCCATATGTGACCCAGAACCCGACAGCCATGAACGCGATCAGCTTGACCACCGCTTCTGCGGCAATTGCCAGCATCAGGCCTTCCTGATGTTCGGTCGCATCAATGTGCCGGGTGCCAAAAGCCGAGCTGAAAATCGCCATGCCCAAGGCAACCAGGAGTGTTAGATCGGCAAAACCTGGATAGAGGAATTCCGGCGGCGAAAAGATGGGGCCGACCATCGTTGTGATCGATAGAGAAACGGCCTTCAACTGCAAGGCGATGTAGGGGATGACGCCGATCACGGCAATCAGGGTCGCTAATGCTGCGACGGACTGGCTCTTGCCATACCGCGCACCAATGAAATCGGCGATCGACGTAATGCTTTCCGTTTTGGAGATATGGATAATCCGGCGCAGCAGTGGATAGCCAAGAGCAAACACCAATAAGGGACCGATATAGATGGTCAAAAACTCGGCACCGTTCCGGCTTGCGTTGCCGACCGAACCAAAAAACGTCCACGACGTGCAATAGACCGACAAGGACAAGGCATAGATCATTGGACGGCCGCCACCGCGCAGGCGCTTGGACCGCCTGGCCATCCGGTCGCCATAACTTGCTATGGCAAACAGCAGCAGGATGTACACTGCTGCCGCCAGTATCACGATCCAGCCATGCAGCATCGTCTTGCGGTTATCCTCCCGGGCAGTTTTTTGGGGTCAGTTTCAAAGTGTGCCGAATCTCAGCACATCCCCGTGTTTATTCCGCCATTTTCGCGATCCGATCACAGCTTGCAGCAGATGTCTATTCGCCATGCGGCGAAGACAGATCTGTCGCTGAAACACTCTAGGCAGTCCCGCTATTGATCAGCACCTGTGAAGCAGAGTTCAAATTGTTTCATGAAAACATCGGAAGAATTGCAGGTATGTTGACGGCGGATAGGGCTACTAAGGACCACACATTTGGCTGCGCTGATTGATACATTGAGCCACGAGGCACGCATGGCGCCGGAGAGCGGCATCGTTGAAGTCTTCAATGCCGGACAAGGACGTGATGACGTAATTCCTTTGTGGGCGGGGGAAGGGGACCTGCCGACACCCCAGTTCATCTGTGATGCTGCGAAGCGATCCCTCGACAATGGTGAAACCTTTTACACCTACCAGCGCGGCATTCCGGAACTGAGGACCGCACTAGCCGGATATCATCAAAGAGTTTTCGGCAAGGCCTTTGCACCTGAGAGGTTTTTTGTCACCGGGTCCGGCATGCAATCCATTCAACTCGCCATCCAGGCTATTGCATCCTCCGGCGAAGAAGTGTTGGTGCCAACACCAACATGGCCAAACATCGAGGCAGCTCTTGGGATCAGAGGCGTAAAACCGGTCTCAGTCCCAATGCGCGAAGTGCCCGAAGGATGGGAATTGGACGTGGATGATCTGGAAACGTCGATTACGCCAAAGACCGCTGCGATATTCCTTAATTCCCCCAGCAATCCGACAGGGTGGGTCGCGTCAGAAGATGTGTTGAGACAAGTGCTTGGTCTTGCCCGAAAGCACGGACTTTGGATCATAGCGGATGAGATCTACGCACTGTTCTATTATGGCGAGGCAAACCGCGCCCCGTCCTTTTACGACATTGCGGACGAGGATGATCAGATCATCTATGTGAACTCCATGTCCAAGAACTGGGCAATGACGGGATGGCGTGTTGGCTGGATTTCGGCACCTGAGGCGCTCGGCCAGGTCTTGGAGAACCTTATTCAATATTCAACGTCCGGCGTTCCGATGTTCAGCCAACGTGCGGCTGTCTCAGCTTTGAATGACGGCCATAC
This sequence comes from Roseibium sp., assembly GCF_965276855.1. GTDB lineage: Bacteria > Pseudomonadota > Alphaproteobacteria > Rhizobiales > Stappiaceae > Roseibium. The sequence continues at coordinate 1,325,042 of NZ_OZ255700.1, read as the reverse complement.
GTTTCTCGAGCAGCAAGTTGCGCTTGCCAAAGAAGGGCGGAACTGTGTGGTTCATGGGCTAGGAGCATTGAATCGCGTCCGGATCGCGGCCCCTCAAGGCGCGTTTTACTTGTTCTTTTCCATCGACGGTGTGGACGACACCCGGAAGTTTGCGATGGATTGTGTTCGGGACACCGGTGTGGGTCTTGCACCTGGAACGGCGTTCGGAAACGGCGGAGAAAACTACATTCGCTTGTGCTTTGCGCGTCAGCGCGCCCATTTGGAAGAAGCTATCCAAAGAATTAGCGTTTGGTTGCCAGAGATTTAGAACAAAGACGGGTTGCTGGAGTACGTGAAAATCCGTAAGTCTTGATGGAAGGGCGAGTTCCATCGGGGTGCGGCATGGCGGATGACAGTGTGATTGAAAGCGGAGAAGTTGCCGCGACGATCTCTGACGCCCGTTTGGACAGTGTCTTTAACACCGCTGTTGACGGCATCATCGTCATCAACGCGAAATGCCAAATCTTGGCATTCAACAAGGCCTGCGAAAAACTCTTCGGGTATACCGCAACAGATCTGCTTGGCGAGAATGTCAATCGGATCATGCCGCCCGACTATGCGCACCATCACGATTCCTACGTTCAAAACTATCTGGATACGGGTCACAAGAAGATCATTGGCATCGGCCGGGAGGTCAAAGGCCAACACAAGGACGGGACGGTTTTCCCGTTGGAACTGTCGGTTGGCGAGGCGGCGACGTCTGAAGGCCGCCAGTTCATCGGTATCTTGCGGGACTTAAGGCCGCGCAAGCAGATCGAAGAGCGTTTGAGCAAAGCGCAGTCTCAACTGTTGCACATGACGCGGTTAAGTGCGCTCGACGAGATGGGTGCTGCCATTGCTCATGAATTAAACCAGCCGCTCACAGCCATTCTGCTCTATCTGCAGTCCGTTTCCCGTAAAGCCTCCGCGGACGAACGTTTGACACCGGTTATGTTGGACGTCATCTCAAAGGCGGTGAAGGAAGCTGAGCGTGCCAGCGAAATTATTCAACGCATGCGCCAACTGGTGGAGCGCAAGGATCCGGAGCGCAAAGAAGTCGACGTCGATGAGTTGGTTGCCACCTGTCTAGAAATGGCAGATCTGGGGGCGATCGACGAACCGTCCATCATGGTCGCCAAGGTTGATAAGAACCTCCCCCCCTTGATGGCCGACCCGGTGCAAATTCGGCAAATTCTGATCAACCTTCTTCGCAACGCTCGAGAAGCCGTCGCCGGCCAGGCGGAAAGAAAAGTGACCTTGGCGGTGTGCCTTGGTGAGGATTCGCTTGAGTTTCGCGTTCAAGACAACGGACCGGGTGTTTCTGACGAAGTTGCAGACAGTCTTTTCAGGGCATTCAGCGGCGCAAAGCACAAGGGCGTCGGCTTGGGGTTGGCAATTTCCAGATCAATCGCGCAAAATCACGGCGGTGACTTGCGCCTCGAACAATCAGCACCGGGTGCAGGAGCGTCGTTTCTTCTGACGCTGCCCGTCACAATTGAAGATACCGGGACGGAATGAACGCGGACGGTCCCGGCTCAGGACAAGGAAGTATATCGATGAAAGCGAACGCTGATGCCATCTATATCGTAGACGATGATGCCGCTGTGCGTGACGCCCTATCCGTTTTGTTCAACATGGAGGGCTTTATCGTTGAAACCTTTACCGATGGAGACGCGTTCGTGCAGTCGGCTAGCAAAGCCGTTCCTGCCTGTATCATGCTGGATGTTCATATGCCGGGGCGGTCCGGTATCGAAGTTCTAAAGGCGCTTAACGCGGAAAACTATCCTGCGCCCATCTTTATCATCTCCGGCCAGGGGGACATTCCGTTGGCGGTGGAGGCCATTCGCAACGGCGCGCACGACTTCATTGAAAAGCCTTTCTCAGCTGAGTCGGTTCTGGAGCGGGTCCGCGAAGGCATCAACGCCATGAAGCAGCGCCAATCTTCCGATGGCGGGATGCAGTTTGAGGGCGTAGACCTTCTGACCCGCCGGGAGCTGGAAGTGCTGAAAGAGATCACCGATGGCGCCTCCAACAAGGAAGCTGGCCGGACACTCGGTATCAGCCCGCGCACGGTCGAAGTTCACCGCGCTCGAATCATGGAAAAGCTCGGGGCCCGCAATGCGGCCGAGTTAGTCCGTATTGTCCTCGGCCACGGTGCGTCAGGATGATAAAAGCGCTTGAAGGCATCATCAGATAAGTAATCACGCGAAAACGTAGTACTGCGTACATCTGATACGGTTTTTTTAGCGTAATTTCTCCGAAGGTTTGGCAAAACCGACCAAACCGTGAGGACATTGCCGAGTGATTGTTCACATTGTCGAAGACGATCGGGCTGTTGCCGACGCACTTTATATAGTGCTTGGTGAGCTGGGTTATCTTCCGACCGTTTACAGTGATGGTGAAACTTTTCTGGCCGAAGCGACCGTTTCGGCCAACGATATTGTCTTGCTTGACCTGGGACTTCCGGGAATGAGCGGTGTGGATGTTGCCCATCAACTGAATTCGCGGGCGAGCGCTCCCCGCATCATCGCGATCTCCGGCAAGACCCGCGCCGGCTTGAACAGACATCTCAGGGATTTGCCCGATATGCCGCTGTTGAGAAAGCCGCTGTCGATGGAAGCTTTGGCAGAGGCTGTGGCATAATCTCCTGCGTCCGAATATCTCATATGTAGTTCTTCTTACGCAGACACCCTAATTTCTCCTGCAACATCTGATAGATACAGTTTCTTCTGCGGTTGGCCGAACGTCGGACGGGACGTTTTGCAGCAACAGTCGAACCACGGCCCTCTCATAAGAGCGGTCGCCAATTCAACAGTTGCCATGACCGGACTACGCCGCACAGGTCTGTGCGCAGGAGGGATTTAAATGGCTTACTATGAAGCAGATACTTTCGGGCATGCGGTTGGAACCGGTCGTCCGGTCGCCGAGATGTGTGCATCCAAAGAGACTTCTTTTGAACATTTTGGGGCCAAACAGGCCCACTACGATACCCACGCTGTGATATATTACGAGGGGGATCCGGCGAAGCGGCTCTATGAGTTGGCGAGCGGTACGGTGATGCTTTACAAGCTGCTGCCGGACGGACGCCGTCAGGTTGTTGAAGTTTTGCGCCCGGGCGATCTGTTTGGACTGTCTGGAGCTGAAGAGAACGATTGCACCGCGGAAACGCTGACGGATGCGAAGGTCAATGAGATCGATCTGCGCCACGTTGAGAAATCGGCGGATTTGCAGCGGCACCTGACCAAATGCCTGACCAAGCAAATGCGTCTGCTTCATGAACATGCCGTCCTGCTTGGCCGGAAATCTGCAGTTGAGCGTGTCGCTAGCTTTCTGATGCATCTGGTGCCGAACCGCGGCGGCCTTGGCTGCACCGGTCCGGTAGACGAAAGCGAGGACGGTTACGACCTCCAGCTCCACATGACGCGGCAGGAAATCGCAGATTATCTCGGACTAACCATTGAAACCGTCAGCCGTGTGGTCTCGGATATGAAGCGCCGCGGGATCATCCGTGTGGACCGCTCTGACAAAATCCACCTCAATAAGGTCTGCGGCCTGTGCCAAATGACAGGCATGCACTGAACACAGTGCGCTAGTCCAATTAACAGCCGCGGATCCGTCTGCGGCTTTTTCTTTTAAGGTTGGCGAAATAAACGCATTTTGCCCCTTGAGTCGGACCTATGGTCATACCTTACAGCGACGCTCAGGAGGTTCTCATGGACAAGAAAATCCAGAACGACGTTCTTTTGACGGCTGCCGAATGTGCTGCGAGGACCGGGCTGTCGGTTAAGACGCTCCGGGTCTATGAAGCTCAGGGCCTGATAACGCCAAAGCGCACGGAGAAGAACTGGCGCCTGTACGGCACAAATGAGATTGTTCGGTTAAATGAGGTCATCATCCTCAAACAGTTGGGTCTCAGTCTTTCCAAGATCAGCGAGCTCCTCTCTGGTCAGCCGGCGAATTTGGAACGGCTTCTGGAAATCCAGGCTGCAACACTGCGCACCCGCAGTGCGCAGATCGAGGCCAGTTTGCGGCTGGTCGGGCAGCTGCAGCTCAAAGCTCAGAACGGCCTGTCCATGGAGGATCTCCTTTCGCTCGCAAAGGAGACCCATATGCATGAAGCAACAGACGATATCGCATGGCGCCGGTATGAGCAGGCACGCCCGCGGACCCAGGTTGAAATCGACCCAAAGAGTTTGAAGGATTATGTCGGCGACTACAGGTTTGAAGACGGGCTGACTGGCAAAGTAAGGGCGGACGATGGAAAATTGTTTGGTGGGCTCTTGGGGCAGCCTGAGTTCGAATTATTCGCCGAGGCGCCGGACAAATTCTTTCTGAAGATCACGCCTGCTCAGGTGACGTTTGATCGGGACCAGACGGGGCTTGTCCAAGGTTTGGTTCTTCATCAGGAGGGGTTTGAACTCAAGGCAAGCCGATGCGAACCTGGAACCTTTCAAAAAGCTGAAGACGCTCTGCAGGATCGTGTCAACGCCAATGAGCCCTATCCCGGTAGCGCGGACAAATTGCGGACGATCATTGCCGAGTGTGCTGCTGGAACGGTCAACTATGATGACTATACACCGCAGCTCGCCAGCGTCATCCGTGAGCAACATCAGATGGTCCGTCAGGAGCTGGAGCAGCTCGGAGCGCTCAAGACCCTGGACTTCCGGGGCGTAGGTGCCGGTGGCTACGACCTTTATACAGTCGATTTTGACAATGGACGGCTGGAATGGGGGCTTTCCAAAGCAGCAGATGGCCGTTTGAACGGGCTTTTCATGCGCCCCGCACCCTGTGACATTGTCTAGAAACAAAGCGGATCGCCGGGTTCCTTCGGCGATCCGCTTGGTTGTTGTGTGGTTGATTGGCCTTAGACAGCCGCAGAATGCCGGGCTTTGCCCGCCGCCTGACTGTCGGCCAGATAGGCGTCAAACGCTGCAGCCGCGAGGCGTACATACGGGCGGCCTTCATCTGTTACCCGAACCACGGTGCTGTTGTTTTGCTTGCGGTTGATCTGCACAAGACCGTCAGCGGCAAGTTCATCAAGAGCGTCCATGGAGGATTGCAGATGATGAATGCCGGTATGGTAAGCTGAACACACCTCATCGAGGTCGCAGGCGTAGTTGGTCATCAGCTCTTCAATGATGCGGCCACGCAGCCTGTCATCAATGGACAACGGTAACCCTTTGGAAACCGGCAATTTACCGGCTTCAATGCTGCGTTGCCAGTTGCCGACATCCGGCAGGTTTTGAACGAATCCCTTGCTGAGCTTGCCAATCGAGGAAACGCCGAACCCGATCAGCTGTTCTCCCTGGTCGGTCGTATAACCCTGGAAGTTGCGTTTGAGCGAGCCATCGTTGAGCGCAACGGCCATGCTGTCGTCCGGCCGTGCAAAGTGATCAAGGCCGATCGCCACATAGCCCGCCTTCAGCAACTCGCTGCGCGCAAGGTCCGCCATGGCCAGCCGTTCTGCGGCGGAGGGCAGGGAGGTCTCGTCAATCAACCGCTGATGCTTCCGCATCCAGGGAACATGTGCGTAGCCGAACAGTGCAATCCGGCCAGGATTCAAAAACAGGGTCTTTTCAACGGTGTCCAGAATGGACTGTTCCGATTGACCCGGCAGTCCGTACATCAGATCGAAATTCAACGCATCAAGCCCGGCCTTTCGCAAGTACCCGGTCGTCTGCTCAACCACTTCAAAAGGCTGGACACGGCCAATTGCCTTTTGAACGTCCAGATCGAAGTCCTGAACTCCAAGGCTTGCCCGGTTGATGCCGACCTGAACCAGAGTGTCCGCCAGTTCCTGTGTCACAAGGCGCGGGTCCAGTTCGATCGCGTGCTCCAGATCCGGGTCGAAATCGAACAGAACCCGCATTAGTCCGGTGAGTTCCACAAGGCTCTGCCGCGGCAGCAAGCTTGGCGTACCACCACCCCAATGAATGTGTTTGACGGGGCCAGCTTTTTGCAGGTGAGCCGCAGTCAACTCAAGTTCCCTGCACATTGTGTCGGCATAGGCCTTCAGCGGCGCATCCTTGCGCGTTGCCTTGGTATGGCATCCACAATAGTGGCAGATCTCCCGGCAATAGGGGACATGGAGATAGAGAGATAACGTGTCCTGCGGACCTATTGATTGCAGCCAATCAACATAAACATCTGCCGACACCCCATCATGGAAGTGAGGAGCGGTCGGATAGCTGGTGTAGCGCGGTACATTGCGCATCGCATAGGAGAGCGTTTTCGTCATCATGAGGCAACTATTGGCCGCCAGTCCGCGTGCCGCCTTGATATCGCTCAACCAGGTCGGACCATTTTGGTAATTTCCAGCCGCAATCAAACCGAAGTCACGCTTTAGGCTGACGAATGCTCCTTTATGATTGAAGATACATCGTCTTCGACGATCAGAATGTATCGAAAAAATGATTACATTGATCAATGTGATCAATCATGATTCAGCTGGTCGTTGAGGTTATAAGGTGTCACCCCAAGACAACCAGGTGACGTAGAATATGAACGAACTCCGGTTTGAGACACTCTGGAAGTTTCCGGCGACGCTGGCGATTGCCGTGGCGGGCGGGGCTATGTTTCATCTTGCCGGTTTGCCGGCGGCATGGTTGTCCGGTGCCATGATTCTCGTTGCCGCTGCGACCCTGGCGGGCGTCCCGACTGTGATGCCGAACAAATTCCGCGACGGCCTGTTTGTTCTTCTTGGCATTTCCATGGGGGCAGGCGTCCAGCCGGAAGTTGTCGAACGGGTATCCGAATGGCCGCTGTCCATGGCGATGTTGTTGCTCGTTGTCGTTGGGGTCACCATTGCTGGATACTGCGTTTTGAGATACGCAGCCCATTGGCAAAAGGAGACGGCATTTTTTGGCGCAATCCCTGGCACTCTGGCTTATGTTATCGTGCTTGCGTCTGAAAGACGTGCAGATCTTCCCAGAATTGCCTCCACGCAATCGGTCCGGTTGTTCTTCCTGATTGCGTTTCTGCCATTTGCGGTCGTTTCCACAACGGACACCGATGCCAGTGTCACGGTCAGCCGGTATGCGTCCGATCTGTGGGATTACGCCATCGGGGTGCCGTTCTGCATTCTGGGCAGCCTTCTTGCCGTGAAAGTGCGGTTTCCAGGTGGATGGATGACAGGTGCCTTTTTCACGAGTGCCGCTCTGAACGCGTCCGGTGCCATTCATCTTGTATTGCCGGAAAGTATCGTCCTCACCTGTATGGTCGCGATGGGAGCTGTGATTGGTTGCCGGTTTAATGAGATGACCTTTCGCGAATTTGTAAGCGTCTTGAGCGCTTCGGTTGCCGCATTTGCTGCGGCTTTCTCCGTTTCCGTTGCAGGGGCAGGATTTGTCTCGTGGATGATAGACATCCCCTTTGGGCAGGCGCTTCTGGCTTTTGCGCCGGGCGGACTTGAGGTCATGACCCTGATGGCGTTTGTGCTCGATCTGGATCCGGCGTTCGTTGCGGCTCACCAGATTGTTCGCTTCACGGGAATGGTCCTGCTGTTGCCCGCAATCACATTGATCACCATCGGCAGGGCACCCCAGTCATCCGGTACCGCCCGACACTCCTCCACGATTGCAACGTCTGACAAACCAATGACCTGATTTCTCAAGACCGTCATGTCTTTAAGAGGGAGCCTGGCGCCTCCTGAAAGCCACCTTTTTCCTACCTGCGATAATCTGTCCCAAGCTTCACCGGGGGTGGGTTTCTGATTCTTGACATGAATCAACGCATCCATTCCGGAACCGTGCGCACTGTCTTGCCATCGTTGGCACCTTGTAACGATTTTAAAGACTGGGGCGCTAAATATGGCACAACAAAAGACCGGATTGGTCTCGCTCGAGGAAGGCGGCTTCGCCATCTTCCTTGTGCTCCTTGCATTTGCCTGCCTTATCGTGGCGGGCAAGACCTTTGATCAGGTTATGGCATTTCACGCTAGCGTCGGCGCATTGTTCGCCGCACTCGGCGTGTTTTACATCTTCAAGAATTTCTTCGACGACGGCGGGCAAGCGATTCCGCAAGAAATCGATGGAAAACCCAACTACAACATTGGCCCCGTCAAGTTTGGCGCAATCGCGGCCATGTTCTGGGGCATCGCCGGCTTCACAGTCGGTCTTGTGATCGCGCTTCAGCTGGCTTGGCCCGCGTTGAACTTTGATCTGCCCTGGACCAACTTCGGCCGCCTGCGCCCGTTGCACACCTCCGCGGTGATTTTTGCATTTGGCGGCAACGTTCTTCTGGCAACATCGATGTATGTCGTGCAGCGGACCTGCCGCGCGCGGATGCCAGGCAAGATCCTGCCCTGGTTCGTAATCCTGGGCTACAACGCCTTTATCGTCATTGCCGGAACCGGTTACTTGCTGGGTGCCACTCAGGGCAAGGAATATGCCGAGCCGGAATGGTACGCTGACCTTTGGCTGACCATCGTTTGGGTGTTCTACCTGCTCCTCTTCCTTGGAACCCTGTGGAAGCGGAAAGAGCCGCACATCTATGTCGCGAACTGGTTCTATCTTGCGTTCATCGTGACCATCGCGGTGCTGCACATCACCAACAACCTGACCATCCCTGTGTCGATCTATTCGACCCAGTCCGTGATCGTCTGGGCCGGTGTCCAAGATGCGATGGTTCAGTGGTGGTATGGCCACAACGCGGTAGGCTTCTTCCTGACAGCTGGCTTCCTCGCCATCATGTACTACTTCATCCCGAAGCGGGCTGAACGGCCGGTCTATTCCTACCGCCTGTCGATCGTTCACTTCTGGGCGCTGATCTTCATCTACATCTGGGCTGGCCCGCACCACTTGCACTACACGGCTCTGCCGCAATGGGCATCAACACTTGGTGCGACCTTCTCCATCATCCTGTGGATGCCGTCCTGGGGTGGCATGATCAACGGCCTGATGACCCTGTCGGGTGCATGGGACAAGCTGCGGACCGATCCGGTTCTGCGCATGATGGTGGTTTCCGTTGCCTTCTATGGCATGTCCACCTTCGAAGGGCCTTTGATGTCCCTGCGGGCTGTTAACTCCCTGTCGCACTACACCGACTGGACCATTGGTCACGTTCACTCCGGTGCGCTTGGTTGGGTTGGCTACATCTCCTTCGGCGCGATCTACTGCCTCGTTCCGTGGCTGTGGAACAAGAAGGGCCTGTATTCCCTGAAACTGGTGAACTGGCACTTCTGGCTGTCGACGCTCGGTATCGTTCTCTACATCACCGCGATGTGGGTGTCCGGCATCATGCAAGGCCTGATGTGGCGCGCATACGACAGCCTCGGCTTCCTGGAGTACTCCTTCGTGGAAACCGTTGAAGCGATGCATCCCTTCTACATCATCCGTGCTCTCGGCGGTGCGCTCTTCGTGGTCGGCGCCCTGATCATGGCCTACAATCTCTGGATGACTGTCCGTCACGGCGAGGCTGAAGAAGCCGACGCTCTACCGGCAGGCTCCCTGGCTGCGGCCGAATAAGGGGAGGGACAAAAATGTCTGCATGGAAAAAACACGAAATATTTGAGAAGAACTCGATCATCCTTGTGATCGGTATTCTCGTGGCCATCTCTGTCGGTGGCCTGGTTGAGATCGCTCCACTCTTCTATCTGAAGAGCACGATCGAAAAGACGGAAGGAATGCGGCCCTATACGCCGCTGGAGCTCGCAGGCCGCGAAATCTACATTCGGGAGGGGTGCTATACGTGCCACTCCCAGATGATCCGTCCGATGCGCGATGAGTTGGAGCGCTACGGCCACTTCTCACTGGCAGCGGAGTCGATGTACGACCATCCGTTCCAGTGGGGGTCAAAACGGACCGGTCCGGACCTTGCCCGTGTTGGCGGCAAGTACTCCGATGACTGGCACGTTGAGCACTTGATCGATCCGCGCTCGCTGGTTCCGGCCTCGATCATGCCTGGCTATCCGTTCCTTGCCGAGACCGAGCTGTTCACCCGTGACATTCAGGGTCACGTCAGCGCCAATATGGTGGTGGGTGTTCCCTACACGGATGCACAACTCGAGTTCGCTGTTGCCGATGCCATCGGTCAGGCGTCTCCGGACACCGACGGGGCTTATGACTTCGAAGAGCGTTGGCCGAATTCGGCGGTCCGCGACTTCGACGGCAACCCGCGTAAGGTCACCGAGATGGATGCGCTCGTCGCCTATCTTCAGGTGCTCGGAACCATGGTCGACTTCTCGATCTACGACAACAAAGCCAACCTGAGGTAAGTGCGATGAACGAGACATACTCTGCCCTCGCGGCCTTCGCGCAAACCGGTGGCCTTATCTACTTCATGATCCTGTTTGGCATCGTTCTGGCCTACGCCTTGTGGCCGAAGAACCGTGAAAAGTTCGATGATGCCGCCCAGATCCCGTTTCGGGAGGACTGATCCATGTCTGATACACATCCAAAGGAAGTCGACCAGGTATCCGGGGTCGAAACCACAGGCCATGAGTGGGATGGCCTGAAGGAACTGAACAATCCGTTGCCGAAATGGTGGCTATACCTGTTCTACGTCACCATCGTCTGGGCTGTGATTTATTGGGTGCTTTACCCATCATGGCCGCTGATTTCCAGCTACACCACCGGTGTTCTGGGATCCAGCCAGCGGGCTGAAGCCCTTGCAGCCCTTGAAGAAGGCGTTGCCGGTCGCTCCCAGTTCGCTGACCAGATCGTTGCGACCCCGTTGGCAGACATCTCCAACGACCAGCAGCTCCTGCAATTTGCGATGGCCAATGGCCGGGCTGCATTCGGCGACAACTGTGCACCGTGTCACGGGGCCGGCGGGACCGGATTTGAAGGCTATCCGAACCTTCAGGACGACACCTGGATCTGGGGCGGTACGCTGGATGACATCCACACCACGCTGCTTCACGGCATTCGTGTCGACAATGACAACGCACGCTTTGGCGAGATGCCGGCTTATGGGCGCGATGAACTCTTGAGTAAAGAGGAAATCAGCCAGGTTGCCAATTACGTCGCCTCCCGCACAGGCTTGGAAACCGATGAGGGTGTAGATCTTACGGCGGGTGAAACCCTCTACGTAGACAACTGCGCAGCGTGTCACGGTGACAATCTGGAAGGTATTCAGGATGTCGGCGCACCAAGCCTGATGTCGGCGAACTACCTCTATGGCAAGTCGCTGGACGCTATCAAGGCTCAGATCACCAACCCGCGCAATGGCGTCATGCCCGCCTGGGAAGATCGTCTTGATCCGGCAACGATCAAGTCGCTGACAGTTTATGTCCATGCCTTCGGTGGCGGCCAGTAAACTGTTCAAAATGGTGCGACAAAAACGCCAGACTTGGCTTTGATTTGATCCGGCGCAAAGAGGATATCTTTGCGCCGGATTATCTTATGCGCATGGTGGAACTCCACCAGATCAGCGGCAGGTCAACCGGGCCCGGTTGTGCCGCCAAAGCTGATCGTTTTTGAAGCTAAAGAGCATCTTTTTGCGTTCACCAGAACAAACGATGCTCTGGGCATTTGGTTGAAGATCCTATTGGGGCAGGATCGGGCAAAGAGGACGGACGGTATGTCTACCGACACCGAAACGCACGAGGGCGGCCACGACGACGAGTGGTTTGCGTCTGCCAAGAAAATTTATCCCATGGCAACCCATGGTCTGTTCCGGCGGATCAAATGGGCGCTGCTATTTATTACCCTGGGCATCTACTATTTCCTGCCCTTCATAAGATACGACCGCGGCCCGAATGCACCGAACCAGGCTGTGCTCGTGGATATGGACAATGCCCGCGGTTACTTCTTCTTTATCGAAATTTGGCCGCAGGAAGTCTATTACTTGACCGGCCTGTTGATCATTGCGGCTGTGACCCTTTTTCTCATGAACGCAGTCGCTGGCCGAATTTGGTGCGGATACCTGTGTCCGCAAACGGTTTGGACTGACCTGTTCCTCTGGGTAGAGCGCAAGGTTGAGGGCGACCGCCGCGAGCGGATTGCGCTCGACAAGGAGCCTTGGTCCGCCTCGAAGGTTGGCAAACGGGCAACAAAACACTTTTTCTGGCTGATGATCGCCTGGTGGACGGGCGGCGCTTGGGTGCTTTATTTCAACGACGCGCCGACGCTGGTTTGGCAGCTACTGACGTTCCAGGCTCCGATGGTTGCCTATATGTGGATCGGCATCTTGACCGCGACCACATATCTGCTGGCCGGGTTCATGCGGGAACAGGTTTGCATTTATATGTGCCCTTGGCCGCGGATTCAGGCGGCCCTGACCGACGAAAAAGCGCTCAACGTCACCTATCGCTGGGATCGCGGTGAGCCGCGCGGGTCACTCAAGCATAACAAGGAACTCGAAGCGCAGGGCCTCCCGGCAGGTGACTGCATCGACTGCTACCAGTGCTTCCAGGTTTGTCCGACCGGCGTTGATATTCGCAAAGGTCCTCAGCTTGATTGTATTCAATGTGGTCTGTGCATTGATGCCTGCGACAACATCATGACGAAGGTTGGCAAGCCCACCGGCCTGATTGCCTATGATACCGACGAAAACATTGAGCGCCGGATCGAGGGCAAGGAACCGGTCTATGAGATCGTCCGGGTTCGGACTGTCATCTATGCGGCTGTCATTGCTGTAGTCGGCATTATCATGCTGGCAGCGCTTTTGACCCGAGACTTTGCCGACATCAGCGTTCTGCATGACCGGAACCCGGTTTACGTGGAACAGTCCGACGGCTCGGTCCGCAACGGCTACACCGTGCGTCTGTCCAACAAACGCCGCCATGATCGGCACTTCATGCTGCACGTCGAAGGCATGCCACCGAACACACAGGTCGAAGCTGTTGGTGTGACTGAGACCTTTGCTGGTCGGCCGATCATCCAAGTTGGACCAGACACGACACGGGAAATCCGCGTTCTTGTGACCTCACCACCTTGGGAAAAGATGCCGCACTCAACTCCGGTGACGTTCCGGATCACCGAAAGTGTGATGGGGGAAGTCATTACCGCGAAGGACACATTCAAAGCGCCGGATCCGGACTAAGCCGGAGCTCTGGACGCTGAGAGACAACCAAACACCTCGCCCTTTTGGCGAGCTCCTGAAAGGGGCGGGGTGATGATCAGACAAACGCTCTTTTGCTGAAGAGGGGCCCTCAGCAAAAGACCACGCCGAGGAGACGGATATGGCGATGGCTGAGACAAACGGAAGAGATCCTAAAGCAATCACTGGCAAGACAGTCCTGCTGTGGCTGGTCGGGTTCTTCGGTGTGATCTTCCTGACCAACGGGATCTTTCTTTACTACGCGCTTGGGACCTTTCCGGGTGTCGCCGTAGAGAGTTCTTATGAAGCCGGTCAGGCCTACAATCACGAAATTGCAGCGGCGAAAGCACAGGAGCAACTGAACTGGACCATATCCAGTGAATTGACGCGTCAGGCCGATGGCAGCGGCAAGCTCCTGGTCCTTGCGAAGGATGCCGCAGATGCACCGCTTTACGGGATCAATGTCGAGGCGACCCTGAAGCACCCGGCACAGGTCAATGCCGACATCGCTTTGATCCTGACAGCGGACGGCGGCGGCCGGTATATCTCCGAGGTTGACGCATTGCCGGCCGGAAACTGGACGCTGCATCTTGAAGTAACCGAGAACGGCGAACGCAAGTTCAAGTCCGAAAATCGCATATTCATCAAGGAATGAGGCGGCAGAAGTGACGGTTCATCAGCGCGATTGGCAGGCTTTTGTAGTTCCAGCAGATGACGGCGCGGTTCATATGGACTTGGCCGTTGACGGCATTACCTGTGCGGCATGTATGGGCGAAATCGAGCGCGGCCTGAAGCGGCTCCCGGGCATCCGCAAGGCCCGCGTCAATCTGACATCTCAGCGGCTGGCGGTTGACTGGGTCGAAGACCAGACCGGAGCTGATGAAATCGTCGCTGAACTGGAACGGTTGGGATATGCGGCTCACCCGTTTGATCCGGCAAGTCAGAAAGAACGGCAGGACAAGACCGGCAAGCAATTGCTGCGCTGCCTGGCAGTCTCCGGGTTTGCTGGCATGAACATCATGCTGTTGTCCGTTTCCGTGTGGTCGGGAAACGCGAGCGATATCACCCCGGAAACCCGGGACTTCTTTCACTGGCTCTCGGCTCTGATCGCCTTGCCGACCGTTGCCTATTCCGGTCAGCCGTTTGTCAAAAGCGCGTTCCGTGCCTTGTCCGCCGGCCGTCTGAATATGGACGTGCCGATTGTCATTGGTGTTGGTTTGGCCGTCGCGCTGTCGGTCGTCCAAACCATCCAGCATCATCACCATGCCTATTTTGAATCGGCTGTGATGCTGCTCTTTTTCCTGCTTGTCGGGCGGTATCTTGACCACAACATGCGCGGGCGCACGCGCTCGTTTGCCGAAAATATTGCAGCTTTGAAAGCCGAGGTGGCAGCCAGGATCAACCCGGATGGGTCGGTTCGAGAAGTTCCCTTGTCCAAGATTGCGGCTGGAGACCTTGTACTGGTCGCAGGCGGTGAGCGCGTGCCGGTGGACGGCGTGGTCTCAAGCGGCATTTCCGAAATCGACCAAAGCCTTGTGACAGGAGAGAGCGTTCTTGTCCCCGTCAAGCCGGGCCAGCGGGTTTATGCCGGCACTCTCAACGGGGCCGGGGCGTTGCAGATCCGCGTAGAAGCGGCCTCAGGCGCGACGCTTCTCGATGAAGTCAACCGGTTGCTTGAGACGGCGTCACAAGCCAAATCGAAATATGTCCGCATTGCCGACCGCGCTGCCCAGCTTTACGCGCCGCTCGTTCATGGAGCCGCTGGCCTCACCTTCCTGGGCTGGCTTTTGGCGGGCATGGAGTGGCAGCCGGCACTTGTGATCGCCATCTCGGTCCTGATCATTACCTGCCCGTGTGCGCTTGGATTGGCGGTTCCTGCCGTCCAGGTCGTTGCCTCAGGACAATTGTTCAAGTCCGGTGTCTTGCTGAACTCCGCTGACGCGATTGAACGTATGGCCGATATCGACACGATCCTGTTCGACAAAACCGGAACGCTGACCCTGGCTGAACCGGAGCTGGTCGGAGAGCTTGATCGGCAAGATCCCGTGCTGGCTTTGGCCGGTCAGTTGGCATTGGCAAGCCGCCATCCCCTGTCCATGGCCCTGGTGAAGGCCACCGGCGCGCTTGTCCCGCTTGCCAATGTACAGGAAGTATCTGGTGCTGGCCTTGAAACTCATGTCGATGGGCAGCGGCTGCGGCTCGGAAGTCCGTTGTTCTGCGGTGCAACCACAGAAGCAATTGAAGAACGCCTGTTGGCAGTGCCAGGGGCGTCGCTGCTGGCTATTCAATATGGCGAAGAGCCCGTGCGCTTGTTGGCAGTTCGCCAGAAGCTCCGCTCCGATGCGCGAGATGTCGTCGATCAATTGAAAGCGCAGGGGTATGCTCTTGAGATTGTGTCAGGTGATACGCAGCCTTCTGTGGCAGAGTGTGCCGAAGCACTTGGAATTGAGAATTGGCAAGCCGCGATGACGCCTTCTGCGAAAATCGCCCGTCTGGAAGCCCTGCAGGCCGATGGCCGGAAAGTGCTGATGGTCGGTGACGGATTGAACGATGCGCCAGCGCTCGCCGGAGCGCATGTGTCGTTGTCTCCTGTCTCCGCTGTTCATCTTAGTCAGGCGGCAGCTGACGCCGTCTTTCTCGGCAAAAAACTTCAGCCAGTTTTTGATGCACTACGGCTGTCCATACGGGCGCGGCGCGCAATTGAACAAAACCTCTG
The DNA here is from genome assembly GCF_965276855.1 of Roseibium sp. Taxonomy (GTDB): domain Bacteria; phylum Pseudomonadota; class Alphaproteobacteria; order Rhizobiales; family Stappiaceae; genus Roseibium. The sequence goes on along the minus strand of NZ_OZ255700.1, from coordinate 1,309,327 downwards.
GATTTCGACCGTTTATAATATCATTGCAGTGCCGATCGCAGTTGCCGGATACGTGACGCCCTTGATGGCGGCCGTCGCCATGTCCGCTTCGTCATTGGCGGTTACGGCCAATGCGCTGCGATTGAAATGGGGCAACCGGGTTGCAACTGATGTTGAGGCTACGGCCGCCTTCGGCCCGGCAGCAAGCACCAAGGGAGAGTGAAATGGATGTCTTGATTTTTCTAATCCCGATTGCCCTCGTACTCGGTGGCGTGGGCCTCGTAGCCTTTCTCTGGTCCTTAAAGACCGGGCAATATGATGATCTGGAAGGGGCGAAATGGCGCATTCTGGATGACGATGATCTCCCCGAACGCAAAAACACCCAGTGACCTGTGCAAGGGAGCTCCCGTACCGGCTATGTCAGGAAAGGATGTTCGATAGGACCATGCCGGTCGCAACGATCAGCAGCCCTATCCCTGAAAGCAGAAGCATGTTCGGGCGATACGCCCCGCTCACGTTTGATTGTAAATGATGCTCTTTGGAGCTAGGTGCGCTGTCCGGAGCGTTGTTTTCATCTTCGGTCATATATCGAACGATCACCCATAAGCCTGTTTGTCAATTTCCAGCGGGAAGACAGCCCATATTTTTGGGACCAGTCATCTGGAGAATGGCGCTGCAGTTTGAAAGTCCTGTTAATCGGATGGCCGCAAAAGTCTTAATTCTTCGCAACATTACTAAAACGTAAGGGCAGGGATTACGAATTAACCAGTTCTCCAATAAAATGGCTTAGCTTTACAACTTGAGAGCATGTTCAATGCCGGAACGCGACTAACGCATTGTTCAGAAATTCATGTCAGAGAAGACATGAACTTAGGAGGATTGGGTGAGCCTGGATCTGGCCTCGTTGACGTTTTTGCTGGTGGAAGACAGCGCGTATATGCGGACCATTCTGCGCACGATGCTGCAGGGGTTCGGAGCGCGGCGGATTGTCGAAGCCGAAGATGGCGCATCCGGGTTGGAGGCGATGGACCGTGCTAACCCGGATATCTTGATCCTTGATTGGGTCATGCCGATTCTTGACGGCGCGGACATGGTTCGGATGATCCGCAGCCCAAACAATCCTTTTGCCTACATTCCGATTATCATGGTGACCGCTCATACGGAGCGCAGCCGTATTGTCGAAGCGCGGCGGCTTGGTGTTCACGAACTGCTTTCCAAACCGATTTCCGCCAAGGCGCTTTATCAGCGGGTGTCGAGTGTGATCGTTCAGCCACGGGACTTTATCAAGACCGCGACCTATTTTGGTCCGGCCCCGCGCGAGATCCGCAATCGTCAGAAAATCTGGCAAGGTGGTCCTGGGGAACAGTCTGGTGGCGACCAAGGAAATGGCGGTGACGGCGCAGTCACAGCTATCGGTTAGGTCTGCTCAGACGCCCCTAAGCGGCTGACTGTTTCGGGTCTGCAGTATTCTCTGCGCCCAATCCATCTGTCTGGCTTAGTGAAGCGCTAGCGTCAGAGAATTGCGCCAGTAGATCCAAATCAACAGTGTAATTGTCGAGCAGGAATTGCGAAAGAACATCTATAGGGAGATGTTGATACCCTTCAACAGCTTCATTGAGGGCTTCTAGTGTATCTAGTCTTTCACGAATTTTTATCATGACATCCCAAGTCAATCACGAATCATGACCTTTGTTATGATGTAGGGTTAATAATAGGTAATTGTCTGGAGGGCAACAGCTGTCCGGAAAATAAGCTGTAATTGAAAACCAATTATATTTTGTTCACACCAATGCGCACTTGTTGCTAAACAAAACGCACCTTAGGTCTACAGGTGACAATAAAGGATCTCGCAATGGCTGCCGTCGTTTACGTTTTGAATGGCCCCAACCTCAATCTTCTGGGCAAGCGGCAGCCAGAGATTTACGGGGCGCAAACCCTGGCCGATGTTGAAGAGTTGTGCCGGTCCACCGCGGCGCGCTTGGGCATGATCGCCGATTGCCGGCAAAGCAACGCGGAACATGAACTGATTGATTGGATTCAGGAGGCACGGGATACAGCCGCCGCGATCGTTATCAATCCTGCGGCTTACTCGCACACGTCTGTCGCCATTCTTGATGCTCTGAACGCTTGTGAGTTTCCGGTTATCGAGGTGCATATCTCCAACATTCACAAGCGTGAAGAATTCCGTCATCACTCCTACGTTTCAAGCCGCGCAGATGCAGTTATCGCCGGATGTGGTGTCCAAGGCTATGAGTTGGCGCTCACCCACGCCGCAGCTTTAGTTACCGCTGACTAAATTCACGGCTTAAAAACGATGAATTGGAACAACTAGGCGCCGCTTCCTTTCAGGAATTCGCGGGCGATCGTGCGAACCACGATTTTAGCATCGAGCCACAAACTCACGTTCTCAATATATGCCAGATCATATTCGAGCCGCAGGCGGGCCGATTCAGCGTCGGAAGCATCCCCGCGGTATCCGTTAACCTGAGCAAGTCCGGTAATGCCCGGTAAAACCTGAAGCCGGTCATAGTAGCGGTAGTCGAGGCACTCATAGGGAACACCGCCTGCCTGCATTCCAGGCACATAAGGCCGTGGTCCAACCAAGGACATGTGCCCCTGCAGGACGTTCCAAAGCTGGGGGAGTTCATCGAAGCTGCTTTGGCGCAAGAAGCGCCCAACCCATGTGACACGCTGATCCCCGACAATTGTATGCTGCAAGCCTGTGTGGTCACATTGATCTACAAACATCGTCCGGTACTTCAGGATCGAGAACGGCTGTCCGTTGATCCCAAGTCGAGTCTGACGGAAAAATACGGGCCCGCGGCTTGTCAATTTGATTGTGAGGGCAATTCCAGCCAGAAGTGGAAACAGGAGTATCAGTCCAGCGACTGCTCCGACGATGTCGAAGCCCCGTTTCAATGCACACTGCAATGGCCGTGCTTCATATACTGGCCGCTTCACTTCGGCGTACGGTGACACTGCTTTTCGCAGCTGACGGGCGGTCAATATCCGTTTTGCCGTTCCACCGCGGATTTTCTGCACCCGGTGTGATCTGGTGCCTCTGAACAAGCCCGTAGACGCCGTTGCGAAGGAAAAGCGGTGATGCTTTCGAGCCTTCTTACCATCGTCTGTAAGCGTCTCATCCGCCATTCGTTTTCAACACCCACTATGCCAATGAATCTGACTTGCCAAGCGGACCATAAATCAGAACATTTTCAGGTTCCAATTAAATATTAGTAAAGCGTTAACGTTGTGATCCAAATCACGAAGTGTATGAGATAAAATACCTATTTGCGTTTTTCGAAAAAGCGACGTCCCTATTTTTCCTTGCGCGGGCCTCCTGGCAGAGGGACGTGCAAGCCTGGAAATGCCGCGAAAGACACCGTAAACCCCGAGGTTTGCAACCTCTCTACAACCATTTATCAGTACGTGCGGCCAACGCTCGTATAGTCGAAACCAGCTTCTGCCATGTATGCAGGTGTGTAGATGTTCCGAAGGTCTGCAACCTTTGGGGTTTTGACCAGCGATTTCACGCGCTCCAGATCCAGCGCCCGGAATTGGTCCCACTCGGTCACGATCACGATCGCATCAGCACCTTCGATCGCGTGGTAAGGACCGTCACAGAACATGACGTCCTGCATAAGTTTGGCGGCCTCTTCCATGCTCGCCGGGTCAAAGGCGCGAATCTTGGCACCGGCTGCTTGCAGTTTTTGAACGATGTCGATACTGGGCGCTTCGCGCATGTCATCGGTGTTCGGTTTGAAGGCGAGGCCGAGTAGGGCGATTGTTTTGCCGTTGACATCCCCACCCATGAAATCAATGACCTTGTCGGCCATCTTCTTCTTCCGCGCTGCGTTCACCTCGATCACCGAGTCGACGATTTTCAGCCCGGATTCCGCGTTGGCTGCGATCTTGGACAGTGCAAGCGTATCTTTCGGGAAGCAGGAGCCGCCGTAGCCAGGCCCCGCGTGCAAGAACTTGGAGCCAATCCGGTTGTCCAGACCAATGCCGCGGGAGACTTCCTGAACATTGCCGCCGACCTTCTCGCAAAGGTCCGCAATTTCGTTGATGAAGGTGATCTTCACGGCAAGGAAGGCGTTGGCAGCATATTTGATGAGTTCAGACGTGCGGCGCTTGGTGACCAGGATCGGCGTCTCATTGAGATAGAGCGGCCGGTAGAGCTCCCGCATGACATCCACAGCCTTGGCGCTGTCTGTGCCGACTACAACACGGTCTGGACGTTTGAAATCTTCGATCGCAGCACCTTCCCGCAAGAACTCCGGGTTTGAGACGACTGCAAAGTCCGCATCGGGACGGGTCTTGCGGATAATCGCTTCCACTTCGTCCCCTGTGCCGACCGGAACGGTTGATTTCGTCACCACTACCGTGAACCCGTCAATGAGCGTGGCGATTTCTTCGGCTGCTGCATACACATATGTCAGGTCCGCATGTCCGTCGCCCCGGCGGGTCGGGGTTCCAACCGCGATGAAGACAGCGTCAGCGCCTTTGACAGCTTCTTCTGCATCGGTCGAAAAGAAAAGCCGCTCTTCCGAAACGTTCTTGGCGACCAGTTCTTGCAGGCCAGGCTCATAGATCGGGATCTCACCCTTGTTCAGGGCATCGATCTTGGCAGCATCCTTGTCAATGCAGGTTACAATGTGGCCGAAGTCGGCAAAACAGGTTCCAGATACCAGACCGACATACCCGGTCCCAATCATCGCAACGCGCATCGTCTATCCCAGTTTTTCCAGACAGGATCGTTTATCCCGTCAAAGGCGCGGCTGGGGCACGCAATACCCTTAGCCGAAGAAGAAAACTCAGCGCGTTGGTACCGGCTTTCTGACAGGTGTCAATCCACTAAGGGCTGCACTGGAACCAATTGCGCCAAGTTGCGGCCCTTATGCCGCAGTTTTCGGCACACTATTATGACGGCAATATTTCTTGCCTTGGTTTTCCAGGCAAGTTTGGACCATCAGACCGTCAGAAAGCGCCTGACGTCCGTCTCAGACATGTCGTCGCCACGTCCGGATAAAACCACTTCGCCGCGGTCCATCACCGCGTAATCATCTGCAAGATCCCGGGCGAACTCGAAATACTGTTCAACCAGGACAATTGCCATTGTTCCTTGATCCCTAAGCCATGAGATGGCCCGGCCAATGTCCTTTATGATCGATGGCTGAATTCCTTCGGTCGGTTCATCAAGAACCAGCAGTTTTGGGCGAGTCACTAAGGCTCTGGCGATCGCAAGCTGCTGCTGTTGCCCGCCGGATAGATCGCCGCCACGGCGATGCAGCATGTCTTTCAACACTGGAAAAAGCTCAAAGATCGTATCTGGGATAAACCGTTCCTTGCGCGGGATCGGCGCATAACCGGTTTCCAAGTTCTCTTTGACGGACAAAAGCGGAAACACTTCGCGCCCTTGTGGAACAATGGCGATGCCCTTCTTGGCCCTTGCATGCGGCGGCAGGTTGGAAATGTCCTCTCCGTTCCAAATGATATGCCCGGAACTAATGGGCTGCTGGCCAGCGACTGCGCGCAACGTCGACGTCTTGCCAACCCCGTTACGGCCCATAAGGCAGGTCACCTTGCCAGTTTCAGCACTCAAAGAGACACCTTTCAGTGCTTGAGCGGCGCCATAGTGGAGATTTATGTTTTCGACTTTGAGCATGTCTCACCGCCCCAGATAGACTTCAACAACCCGCTCGTCGGCGGAGACGTGATCAAGAGAGCCCTCGGCCAGAACAGATCCTTCGTGCAGGACCGTGACTTTCACACCGAGGGAGCGGACGAAATCCATGTCGTGTTCGACAACAACGACGGAGTGGTCCTTGGCGATCTCTTTCAACAGTTCAGCTGTTTCCGCCGTTTCCGCGTCGGTCATACCGGCGGCCGGTTCATCCACGAGCAAGAGCTTTGGATCCTGGGCGAGCAGCATCCCGATTTCCAGCCATTGTTTTTGGCCGTGGGAGAGATTTGCTGCCAGCTCATCGCGTTTTTCGCCAAGCCGGATCAGCTCAAGCAGCTCCTCAATCCGCTTTTTTTCAGCGCCTGTAACGACGTGAAACAGGGTTGCGAACGGTCCCCGGGGTGCTTTGAGCGACAATTCGAGATTGTCCCAGACCGTGTGACTTTCAAACACGGTCGGCTTTTGAAACTTGCGGCCAATGCCAAGCTCGGCGATGGAGGCTTCGTCTTCTCCAGTTAGGTCGATGACCCCATTAAAGAAAACCTCTCCCGTATCAGGCCGGGTCTTGCCGGTGATGATGTCCATCATCGTGGTTTTGCCGGCACCATTCGGGCCGATGATTGCCCGCATTTCGCCTGGATCGATTGTGAGCGACAGATCGTTGATTGCCTTGAAGCCGTCGAAGGAGACTGAGACACCGTCCAGATAAAGCTGGCTTGTTGATCTGGCCATGAGTTACTCCGCGGGCTGAGGTTCTGATGAGAGGGGTTTGCCTTTTCCTGGCCCGGCAAGATTGGCGGGCGCAGCCGGGCTTTGAGGCGGTGCTGTCGGCGGCGTACCAGACCCGCTTTCCGCGCTTGCCGACACTTTGCGCTGCTTCAGTGCCGTCCACCCTTGTGAGACTGTCCCGACAATTCCTTTGGGCAGGAACAGGGTAACCACCACGAACAGGCCGCCGAGAGCGAAAAGCCAGATGTCCGGGAGGACGGCGGTGAACCACGTCTTGGCGAAGTTCACAAGAACTGCTCCGAGGACGGCGCCGACCAGTGTCCCACGCCCGCCAACTGCGACCCAGATCACCACTTCAATGGAATTGGCTGGCGCGAACTCGCCCGGGTTGATGATGCCAACTTGAGGAACATAAAGTGCACCTGCAATCCCGGCCATCATCGCTGATATGGTCCAGACAAAGAGCTTATAGTGTTCGACCCTGTAGCCGAGGAACCGTGTCCGGCTTTCCGCATCGCGCACGGCGACCAGCACCTTGCCCAGTTTGGACCGCGTGATCGCCCGGCAGATGATGTAACAAAGGCCGAGGGCAATCCCGGAGGCTGCGAAGAGCGCCGCCCGTGTCGTGTCCGCCTGGATGTCGAACCCAAGGATGTCTTTGAAATCGGTTAGGCCGTTGTTGCCGCCGAACCCCATGTCATTGCGGAAGAAGGCCAGCAACAGCGCGTAGGTAAGGGCCTGCGTGATGATGGAGAGGTAAACGCCAGTAACGCGCGAGCGGAAAGCGAACCAGCCGAACACGAAGGCTAGAGCGCCTGGAACCAACACCACCATCAGTGCCGCAAACCAGAACATGTCAAAGCCGTACCAGAACCACGGTAGGGCATCCCAGTTCAAAAATACCATGAAGTCGGGAAGGATCGGGTCGCCATAAACACCCCGGCTGCCGATCTGGCGCATCAGGTACATGCCCATTGCATAACCGCCGAGCGCAAAGAAGGCGGCATGGCCGAGCGACAAGATTCCGCAGAAGCCCCAGACGAGATCGACAGACAGGGCCAACAGCGCGTAGGTCAGGTACTTGCCCATCAGCGCAACCGCATAGGTCGGAACATGGAAAGGGGAATCTTCCGGGACCAGGAGATTGCCGGCCGGGACCAGCAAGATTACAGCGGTGAGCAGCGCTAGGAAGATACCCGCACGGGCGTCCATGGCGCGGAAAAGAAAGGACGTCATCATGCTTCAACTGCCCGGCCCTTGAGGGCAAACAGACCCCGTGGACGCTTTTGAATGAATAGAATGATGAAGACGAGCACCAGGATCTTCGCGAGAACCGCTCCTGCGTAAGGCTCGAGGAACTTGTTGACCACGCCAAGGGTCATGGCGCCAACCAGCGTGCCCCAAAGGTTTCCGACCCCGCCAAAGACGACGACCATGAAGCTGTCGATGATGTAGCCTTGTCCAAGGTTCGGGGAAACGTTGTCGATCTGGGAGAGAGCTACGCCAGCAATCCCCGCGATCCCTGAACCGAGGCCAAAGGTCAGAGCGTCGATCCAGGGCGTGCGGATCCCCATGGACGCGGCCATACGCCGGTTCTGGGTAACAGCACGTGTATAGAGACCAAAGGGGGTTTTCTTCAGAACCAGGATCAGCCCGGCGAAGACCAGCAGGGCAAACAGGATGATCCACATCCGATTGTAGGTGACCGTCATCTGACCGATCTCGAAGGCGCCGGACATCCAGTCAGGATTGCCGACTTCGCGGTTTGTCGGGCCAAAAATCGACCGGACGGCTTGTTGGAGGATGAGCGAAATGCCCCAGGTGGCGAGAAGAGTTTCCAAGGGGCGGCCATAGAGCCAGCGGATGACGCCGCGCTCAATCCCAATGCCGATGAGGCCAGAGGTCGCAAAAGCAAGCGGAAGAGCAATGAACAGGGAATAGTCGAAAAGGCCCGGCGCGGAGGTGCGGATCAGCTCCTGCACCACAAAGGTCACATAGGCCCCGATCATGACCATTTCACCGTGGGCCATGTTAATGACACCCATGACGCCGAAGGTGATGGCAAGGCCAATTGCGGCAAGCAGCAAAACAGAGCCGAGCGACAGGCCGTACCAGATGTTCTGAGCGGCGTCCCAGGTGGCGATGGACTTCTCGATCTTGGCAACTGCGTTTGCGGCAGCTTCTTGAACCGCGCCCGTGGAGGCGGATTGAGTAGCAATCAGAAGGGAGAGCGCATCCCGGTTGCCCATGTCGGACAACGTTTGAACTGCCCCAAGCTTTTCACTCTCATCCAGATCGGAATTCAGGACGGCCGCCGCGCGCGCCTGCTCCATGACTGTGCGGACGTTGTCGTCGGTTTCGGCGGCGAGCGCTTCATCCAGCGCTTCAATCTTCTCCGGATCTTGGGCTTTGAAAATCGCTTCGGCGGCTGTCATGCGGACAGCCGGATCGGGTGCCTGCAGGGTCAGTGATCCAAGTGCAGCTCGTATGACGCGGCGGAGCCGGTTATTGACCTTGATCTTTTTGACCTCTCGGCGTCCCGCCGTACCAGCGTCCTCTCCTGTGAGCGGGTCGGTGAGATTGTAGGATTTCCCCTCCCTTTGAGCGATGAAGACCATTCCGTCGGATTTGCGGAAGTAAAGATCGCCCGCGCTGAGCGCTTCAAGGGCTGGCGCAACAGCCGGATCGCCGGTTGCCTTGAGCGCTTCAACCTGGCGCTGGGTTTCGTCGAATTTGCCTTTGGCAAGTTCATTGACCAGCGGCCGGAACGCTTCGCTGCTGACTTGTGCGGAAACTGATCCGATTGACAGCACTGCAAGGCATAGGAGAACGAGGAATGATTTCAAAAAGGACATTGGTCCACCGCGGTTGGAAGATATCCGCCAATCATCCTGCGGATCCGCTGTCACGGCGTCTCGAAGGATGAAGTTCCTTTAGAGGGGGCAACAGGGGATCACCTGTTCTTGGCGACTGGGAAGAAAACGGGACGGGCCCCCATCAACGCCCGTCCCGCATATTCCAGCTCTTAACTTAGGAGCCGGATCCACCGCATTTGCCGGTTACGGTGTTGAAGTTGCCGCAGGACAGCGGAGCGCGCCAATCCGCGATCAGGTCCTTGGAGCCTTCCAGATAATCCGACCAGGCATCGCCGACAACGAGGCCGGAGGTTTCCCAAACGGTTTCAAATTGGCCGTCGTCCTGGATCTCACCAATCAGCACCGGCTTGGTGATGTGGTGGTTCGGCATCATGGCAGAGTAGCCGCCGGTCAGGTTCGGAACGGACACGCCAACGATCGCGTCAATGACAGCGTCCGGATCTGTGGTGCCGGCCTTGTTGACAGCCTCAACCCACATGTTGAAGCCAATGTAATGGGCTTCCATCGGGTCGTTGGTCACACGCTCTTCGTCACCGACAAAGGCTTGCCAGGTTTCGATGAACTCTGCGTTTGCATCAGTGTCGGCGGACTGGAAGTAGTTCCAGGCTGCCAAGTGGCCGACGAGCGGGGCGGTGTCGAGGCCGGCGAGTTCTTCTTCACCTACGGAGAAGGCAACAACCGGGATGTCTTCAGCTTTGATACCGGCGTTGCCGAGTTCTTTGTAGAACGGAACGTTGGCATCACCGTTGATGGTGGAGACCACGGCGGTCTTTTTGCCAGCTGACCCGAAGGCTTTGATGTCCGACACGATCGTCTGCCAATCGGAATGACCGAACGGCGTGTAGTTGATCATGATGTCTTCTTCGGCAACACCCTTGGACTTGAGGTATGCTTCAAGGATCTTGTTGGTCGTACGCGGATAGACGTAGTCGGTACCTGCCAGAACCCAGCGCTCGACGCCTTCTTCGTTCATCAGGTAATCAACAGCCGGAATGGCTTGCTGGTTCGGCGCAGCACCGGTGTAGAAGACGTTGCGCTGGGATTCTTCGCCTTCGTATTGAACCGGGTAGAACAGAAGAGAATTCAGCTCTTCAAAGACCGGAAGAACGGATTTGCGGGAGACGGACGTCCAGCAGCCAAAGACCGCATCAACACCGTTCACTTCGATGAGCTCACGCGCCTTTTCGGCAAACAGCGGCCAGTCGGAAGCCGGGTCTACGACAACGGCTTCGAGTTTCTTGCCGAGAAGGCCACCCTTCTTGTTCTGCTCTTCGATGAGCATCAGCATGGCGTCTTTCAACGTGGTTTCGGAAATCGCCATCGTGCCGGAGAGCGAGTGCAGAATACCAACCTTGATGGTTTCCTCAGCTGCGGCACCGCCGATCATGGTGGACGCCATCAGGCCGCCCAGCATCAGTTGCTTGAATGTCTTGGTCATTGACTTTCCCCTCTTGAGTGACGTCACCAGCCCCCATGCCGGTGCGAGGCGGCTGGAAGGAGTGCCGCTGTCGGAGAAAGATCGTGCGGTGGTTTGCTGCGGTGCGGTATACGTCAATTGACGTAAGTTGCCGGTCGCTGTCGTCTAAGATTCTGAATTTATGAGTGAAATTTTGCGAGTTGTCGCGTGGACTGCTCAGGCAGGGAAGGTAACCCGACAAAATCACTTCTATCACCCTATCTGCAGATTGGCGGTGGCTGCTTCCTCTCAAAGGGCTGGCGCAAAACTTGCTCTGCTTCATCAAAACGAAAAAATGCGGAGCGCAAGTGGGGAATGGAGGCTCGGATCTGCCTGCAGAAAGGGCGACTGCCTATTATTGAGGCGGCTCAGTGACGGCGCGCCAACGCATCGTGCCGATCCGGCGCCAGTATAACAAATGGGTCAACAATCAGACCCTTGAGGATTATGCGCTCCGGTTCACCGCTAAGGGCGCACGGAAATTCTCATCTCGTGCCATCTCCCAAACGGCCATTGGGGCCATCTCTTTCCTTGCTCTGGAAGCGATCGGTGGAGCGATCACGCTCTCCCACGGCACGGCGAATGCCTTTATCGCTATTTTCGTCGGAAGCCTGGTCCTTTTGATCGTCGGCCTGCCGATAAGCCGGTATGCGGTCCGTTATGGCGTGGACATAGATCTTCTGACCCGCGGGGCAGGGTTTGGCTATATCGGATCAACAATTACATCGCTGATCTACGCCAGTTTCACCTTTATTCTCTTCGCGATCGAAGCCTCGATCATGTCGGGAGCCTTGGAGTTTGCCTTCGGAATTCCGCTTTGGCTCGGCTACATCATCAGCGCGGTTGCGGTCATTCCGCTTGTCACCCATGGAATCACCTGGATCAGCCGGTTTCAGTTGGCGACCCAGCCCTTCTGGATCATCCTGAACATTCTGCCCTTCGTCTTCATTCTGTTCACGGACTGGCAGGCGCTGGGCACCTGGCTGAGTTTTTCCGGCATTGATCCGGCAACTGGTGCGCCAAAAGCCGCACAAAGCGGCTGGGACAGCATCAGTCTGATCAGCTTTGGCGCAGCATCCGCCGTGATCCTCGCTTTAATGGCACAGATCGGAGAGCAGGTTGATTTTCTGCGGTTTTTGCCGGCCACTGACCATGGCAGGAAACGTCACAGGCTGGCAGTATTCCTCGCTGGGCCCGGTTGGGTCATTCTCGGTGCACCGAAGATGATCGCCGGGTCGTTCCTCGCGGTTCTTGTCTTGTCCCACGGTGTTCCGGTCGAGCATGCGGACGACCCATCGAGAATGTACACCGTGGCGTTCGGATATATGATTCCGAACGAAACCGTTGTGCTGTTGTTGATGGCGGCCTTTGTTGTTGTAGCGCAGCTCAAAATCAACGTGATGAATGCCTATGCAGGCTCGCTTGCCTGGTCGAACTTCTTCTCCCGTCTGACCCATTCGCATCCGGGCCGGGTTGTTTGGCTGGTGTTCAATGTGGTTATCGCGCTTCTTTTGATGGAGCTGGGCATCTACCGGATGCTGGAGGAAACGCTTGGCGTTTTCTCAATCATCGCAATGGCCTGGCTTTCAGCCATCTCGGCTGATCTCTTCATCAACAAACCTCTCGGTCTTTCCCCGCCCGGGATCGAATTCAAGCGAGCGCATCTTTATGACATCAACCCTGTCGGCACCGGTGCGATGCTGCTTGCCGCGGGTTTGGCGCTCGCCGCCCAGTTCGGCTATTTCGGTGAGGTGGCTGCAGCTCTCTCGACCTTCCTTGCCATGGTTATTGCGTTTGTTGCCGCGCCTCTCATCGCCTGGGCGACCAAGGGCCAATACTACCTTGCGCGCAAGCCGCGCAAAAGTTGGCAGGCGCGAGATCACATAGCCTGTTCCATTTGCGAGAATCCTTTTGAGCCGGAAGATATGGCGTACTGTCCCGCCTATCAGGCACCGATCTGCTCCCTGTGTTGCTCGCTGGATGCCAGATGTCATGATTCCTGCAAACCCAAGGCGCGCCTGAATTATCAGCTCGGGTCGGTGGCCGGTGCAGTGCTGCCTGTGCCGGTCATGGAGATGTTTCAGACACGGCTTGGCCGGTATGCCCTGACGGCCGTCTTCGGTATCGCTGCAATTGGAGCTGTGCTCTGGATCATCTATGCCCAAGCCGTCAGCCGCCTTGGAGATCCAACCGGGATTTTGGGCGAAATCGTCGCCTTGATCTTCTTCGTCTTCGCAATCGCGGCTGGTATCGCGTCCTGGTTCCTGGTGCTTGCGCATGACACCCGCCATGTGGCTGAAGAAGAATCCGCTCGCCAGAACGCTCTGTTGCAGAAGGAAATTGACGCTCACAGTGTCACCGATGCCGCGCTTCAAAAGGCCAAGGAAGACGCGGAAGCTGCCAATCTTGCGAAAAGCCGCTATGTGGTCGGCCTCAGCCATGAGCTGCGAACGCCTCTCAACGCAGTTCTCGGTTATGCGCAGGTTTTGGAACGGGATGAAGCGCTGCCGACAGCCCGCAAACCGGCGGTGACGACCATTCGGCGAAGCGCCGAGCACTTGTCCGGCTTGATAGACGGATTGCTGGATATTTCACGGATTGAGGCCGGCCGATTGCAGGTCTATTCGAATGAGATCAATTGCCACGAGTTCCTTGATCAAATCGTTGACATGTTCCGAATGCAGGCGAAAGCAAAGGGACTGGACTTTCATTTCGAACGGGCTGACAACCTGCCGGTGATCGTGCGCACCGACGAAAAGCGTCTGCGTCAAATCCTGGTCAACCTGTTGTCGAACGCCATCAAGTTTACGAACGCTGGGCACGTGTCCTTCGCCGTGACCTATAGGTCGCAAGTTGCGAGCTTTGTGGTTGAGGACAGCGGCCCCGGCATCCCCCTCAATGAACAGGCAAAAATCTTCGAACCCTTCGCGCGCAGTGCAACTCAGGAGACCGACAGAATCCCGGGCTTGGGGTTGGGGCTCACGATTACAAAGCTGCTGACCGAAACGCTGGGCGGGGCCGTTGCCCTATCCAGCACAGAGGGGCAAGGCTCTAGGTTTGAAGTCCGGCTGATGCTGGCTGCAGTCGATAAGCCTGTGACCGCTGTCCGCCGCGAAAAACGGATCAGCGGCTATGTCGGCCCACGCAAGACGATTGCGGTGATCGACGACAACCCGGATCATCGGGCACTGGTACGCGATATCCTCGATCCAATTGGCTTTGTTGTTCTCGAGGCGGCGAGTGCCAACCAGTGTGTTGAAGTTGTCTTACCCCTCAAACCGGACCTCTATTTTGTAGACATCCTTATGCCCGTGACAAACGGCTGGGAGCTGGTCAAGGATTTGCGGATGAAAGGGGAAACAGCCCCGATCATTATGCTGTCGGCCAATATCGGCGATCAGGCGCTGAAACCGGAAGGGCCAACCAATCACACTGCGTCGCTCGCCAAGCCGTTTGATATTCACCAGCTGCTCGATCTCATCCAACAACATACGGGTGTCGAATGGAGCGAACATGCGCAGGTGGAATCAGAGTTGGCACTTTCTCAAAGCTCTGGATTGACGTCGCCGGGAGGGCGCCACGTTGCCGATCTCATCAATCTCGCTGAAATTGGCTATGTTGAGGGGATTGAGGCGAAGTTGACGGAGCTGACCGAAGACCCGGTCAACGAGCCGCTGGTTCGCGCGCTGCAGGAGCACCTGAGCCGGTTCGATTTTGAAGGGTACAAGGATGTGTTGAACGGATTGGAGAGGCAGGATGGATAACCGCCGCGACACCGTTCTTGTGGTTGACGACAGCCCGGACTCCCTCGGCTTTGTGACAGAAGCTCTGAAAAAGACCGGCATCGCTGTCCTGGTTGCGACCAGTGGTGAAGCAGCTCTCTCCATTTGCGAGCGGGTAACCCCGGACACAATCCTCATGGATGCAGTGATGCCGGGGCTCGACGGGTTCGAAACCTGCCGGAAACTGAAGGAAAACCAGGGCCTTCAACATGTTCCTGTGATCTTCATGACGGGGCTTTCGGAGACCGAGCACATCGTAAAGGCACTGGATTGCGGCGGGGTCGATTTTCTCACCAAGCCCATTGATGTTGATGAACTGAAGGCCCGGATCAAGGTGCATTTGCGCAATGCCCGATCCGTTCAGAGTGCGCATGTTGCAATGGATGCCGCCGGGCGCCACCTGGTTGCCGTCTCCTCTGAAGGGGCGATCCTTTGGACCACGCCCCAGATTCACACCCTTTTGGCGCGGACCGGCGCTGCAGATGCAACGCTTTTTCAGCTGGGCCGTGCGCTTGGCGAATGGCTTGAGAGCAGTGCAGATGCGCCACGGCGCGGCAGCTTTATGTTGGGACTGTCTGAAGAATTGGCCGTCCAGCTCTATCCTCTCGGCCGCGTTGGGCCGGATGAGAATCTCTTTCGCGTGACGGCGGAAGACGAGGAGGGGCAAGTACGGGCGCTGCAGGTCGAGTTTCAGCTGACCCAGCGCGAAGCAGAAGTCCTGATCTGGATTGCCAAAGGCAAGTCCAACAAAGATATTGGCGAAATCCTGAACCTGAGCCCACGGACAGTGAACAAGCACCTTGAGCAGATTTTTGTAAAGCTCGGGGTCGAGAACCGCGCCTCCGCCGCTGTCCGGGCTGCAGAGGTCATGTTCGCGCTCTAAGTTTCCAGATCCGAAAACCACGCTTGACCCGCCAGTTGGGGCAGCGGGATGGACATTTATGGCTGTTTCTGGCACGCAAGGTAATCGTAATTGACATAAACTTACAAATCGCGGGTTATGACAACTGCATATTCAGGTCTGGTGAGCAATCTTCTGCAAGGCTATGCCGAGGCTGGTTACAGTCAGGCTGATGCACTCACCGCGGCCAAGCTTGAGTGTTTGTCGGATGCGCCGACAGCGCAGGATTTTATCCGCCTCAGCCGCGCAATCTCCCTTCAGATGAACGACGAGTTCGCCGGGCAGCTGGAGCGGCCGCAGCGCATTGGCACGCTGGCACTGATGGCAGAACACGCTTCCCGCGGACAGACGGTCGGTGGCGCGTTCTCGCGGCTGGCGGAATTCATGAACATGCTGGACAACACGTTCACTGTGACATTTTCCACTGCCGGTTCAGAGTGCCGGTTTCAGCTCGAGCGCACGACCCCAGCCTTTCCGAAGTCGGAATTTGGTATTGAGGCTATATTGGTGTTGATGCACCGGCTGACGGGCTGGCTCGCCGGTAAATGGGTGCCGCTGTCGTCGGTCTGGTTCGACTATCCACGACCGGCCTGGGCGTCAGGCTGCGGCGAACTCTTCCCCGGCGCACGTTCTTCGTTTTCCTCTGAAAACAGCGGCTTTTCTATGCCGGTTGATGTTCAGGCATGGCCTTTACACCGGAGTGAGGAGGCCGCCGTTGCCTGGGCCCGGCGCACGCCGATGGATGCCTTCATGCCCGTGGCTTTGCTTCAAGATGTGTCGCAAGAAGTGGCGGGGCTGATTGAAGCGGCGATCGTTGAAAACAGGCCATTGCCGTCCATGGATGAACTTGCCAGCCTACTTGAGGTGCCGGTCTACACGCTGCGACGACGTTTGAAAAAAGAAGGTGTCTCACTTCCAGATATCCGACTTCAGGTCAAGCGGGACCATGCCCGTGCGATGCTGGCGGAAACAGACGAGAGTATCGAAGCCATCGCGCTGCGCCTCGGATTCAGTGAGACCAGCGCTTTCATTCGTGCCTTCAAGGAGTGGACTGGCGTGACGCCACGAACATACCGGCAATCCGGACGTCTTCAGGTTCCTGTGCCGGGTCATCGCACATTCAGATAGAAATTGACAAAAAGTAACAAGTGCGCCACCTTTCCGTAAACGTAAGAATTGGACCCTTGGGAGGTTATCGTGTCTGTTTTTGCCGCCACCGCATCCTGGCCTCAGGAAGAGCACCACATGTTTTACGATTCAGCGTCTCGTTTGCTGGATGATGAAATGGTGCCGAATATCGAAAAGTGGAACGATCAGGGTGTCGTTGACCGCGAGTTTTGGACCAAAACCGGTGAGGCCGGAATTCTGGGCGCTGCGCTTCCCGAAGAGTTTGGTGGCGCCGGAGCCCCGATCAGCTTTGATGCGGTGACGGCCTACCTCCAGGGGCGCAAGGGCGAGAGCAGCTGGGGTTTTTCCATCCAGTCGATCGTCAATCACTATGTTGCAGCTTATGGCACGGACAGCCAGAAAGAGCGCTGGCTGCCGAAGCTTGCCTCCGGCGAATATGTCGGTGCGATTGCCATGACCGAACCCGGCACCGGGTCCGATCTACAGAGCGTCAAGACGTCAGCCGAGCTTGTCGGCAATGAGTACGTGCTGAACGGGTCGAAGATTTTCATCACCAATGGCCAGACTGCAGACCTGATCATTGTTGTTGCCAAGACCGATAAGACCAAGGGCTCCAAGGGCGTCTCCCTCCTTGTTCTAGAAACTGAGGGCGCAGATGGGTTCACGCGGGGCCGAAACCTGAAAAAACTCGGCTGCAAGGCGAACGACACATCCGAGTTGTTCTTCGAAGACGTGCGGGTCCCCCCAGAGAACCTTTTGGGCGGCGAAGAAGGGCAGGGCTTTTATCAGCTGATGAAGCAGCTGCCCTGGGAACGGCTGATCATTGCATGTCTGGCGCTGGGCGTGATCGACTTCGCGATCGATGAGACGGTTCGCTACGTTCAGGACCGCAAAGCCTTTGGTCAGCGCGTCATGGACTTTCAGAACACGCGGTTCAAGCTGGCCGAGTGCAAGACCAAGGCGGAAGTGCTGCGCAGTTTCGTGAATGACTGTATTGCGCGGATGGACGAGGGCACGCTGGATGCGGCAACGGCATCCATGGCGAAATACTGGGGTACGCAAGTTCAGAACGAGATCGCCAACGAATGCCTGCAGCTGCATGGCGGCTATGGCTATATGATGGAGTATCCGATTGCCCGCATCTATGCCGATTCACGGGTGCAGATGATTTATGGCGGCAGCAATGAGATCATGAAAGAGCTGATCGCCCGGTCCATAGACGTCTGATCGGCTGCAGCGGCACCAAGTAATACAGTTAGCGGCCGGAGGGATCTTTCCTCCGGCCGTTTTTCAGTGCGTTAGAGCCCAAGGCTGCGAAGGGCCACGACACTGAAGATCCCGGCCGAAACGCTGATGATCAGGGAAAAACGCAAAGTCAGAACGCCTGCCAGGATGATCGCGATGGCCTCCGCGGGGCCCTCCGTCGTTGCGGCGGGGGCTACCAGCGCGGTGAGGACGGCCACCGGGACGGCATCGAGCGCAGCTTCCGCGCGGTGATGAAGCGCACCAAACCGCGACAGAATCAGATGCCCGCCGGTTCTTGTGAGGTAAGTGGCCAGGGCACACAGGCAGATGATCAGAACAGTGTTATCCATGGGACGCCTCTCCTTTCGGACGGCTGAGTAGGGCGGCTGCGGCAAGGCCGCAAAGGCCGCCAATCGTGATGTGCCAGGGACTGCCGATCGTGTGGAAGGCGAGGGTTGAGGCGGCTGCACTGACCACCAGGATCATTCCGAACCCGCGGCGGGTGTGAAAACCGGCGACAAGACCAGCGAAATAGATCGGAAGCATCACATCGAGACCGAAGGCGGCCGGATCTTCAATCAGCGACCCGAAGGCAGCGCCAAGGCAGTTGGACGTGATCCAGACGACATAAATTGCAGCTGCGAACGAAAAGTAATAGGCGGGCCGGAGGCCATCCCGCCCCGCGCGCCGCTCGGCTGCTGCATATTGCGGATCAACCAGAACGAAAAAAGCCAGTGCCTTCTGCAAGGTCGTAAACTTGCTCAAATGCCGGCCGACGGCGGCCGAATAAAGCACATGCCGGAAGTTCACCGCAAAGACCGTTAAAACGATGGACCAGGCAGGCACGCCCTGGCCGAGCAAATCCAGCATAACGAACTGACTTGCCCCAGCGTAAATGGACATCGATGTCAGCAGAAGCTCGCCAAAGGTCAGTCCGTTCTCCAGCGCAATAGCGCCGAATACGGCTGCAAACGGGGCAACGGCAAACAAGATGGGCAGGGCATCCCGGATACCGTCCGAAACATCGGATCGGAAGGTACTGGTTGGTTCGCCTGCGAAGTCGGGCATTCCGCCGTCATTGCGTGTCATGCTCATAAGTGTCGCCTGAGAGGTGCTAATTCGAAAATGATCGTTCGATATAAGGAACGCAGTTTGAATAAATGAACGATTGGATGGCGTTTGTCAAATCGAACACATGAGTGTTAAAACGAACGAATAACAAGAGACCACGCGACATGACACCGATCACCCTCATTGCAAAAGCCATTCAACGGGAAAGATTGAAAGCCGACATGAGCCTGTCTGCGCTCGCAAAGACCGCCGGGCTCGCAAAGTCGACCTTGTCCCAGTTGGAGGCGGGGCAGGGCAACCCGAGTGTTGAAACGCTTTGGGCGATCGCGAGTGCACTCAATATCCCGTTCAGCTTCCTGTTTGAGACGGGTACGACGGATAAAACACTCATCCGGGCCGGGGAGGGGGATCCGGTCGCCTCGGAAGCGGCCGGATTTACCGCTGTCCTGCTGGCAAATTGCCCGCCTGGCCGCCGCCGCGATCTTTACCGGACCAGCCTTTCCGGCGGTGCGTTGCGGGCAGCTGAGCCGCATCCCGCAGGTACGATCGAACATGTATTCGTTGCAAAAGGCGAGATCCGCATTGGCCCCGCAAACGAACCGGAAACCCTCTCAGAAGGGGACTATTTCCGGTTCCCCGGCGACATCGCTCACAGTTATGAAGTCCTCTCCGAAGAGGCTGTCATTCTTCTGGTGATGGAAAGCCCGGTGTAAGGGTGCTGATATGGTTGGTTTTTGTAGAAGTCTGTCAGTTTTGAGAGGGCGATTGAGTGAAGCCTGCTTGGCAGTAATCCCACTTCAGATACGGATCTGTTCATTCACTAAGGTGGAAGGAAATCGGCTATAAAATTGATTTCTCGATGATTTAATTATAAATGACAATATGTATTCAGAAATTATTTATACCTATGAGGGAATTATCTGTATTCAGATGCGATAAAGCAAGCTAGTTTTGTTTAATCTTTGCGTTTTCGAGAGGTTCTCTTTTCATGCGAATGGATCAGTTTTTGAGGTCCAGATTCTCAGTATCATTTAAGAAATTTAGATTTTTTGATAAGTTATTGATAATATTGAGAATTATTACAAATAAAGAGTGTTTTGGTAAGGTTAGATTTTTGGTTTATCTATCCTTTTTCACAAGTTGCTTTTTGATTGAATTAATAAGTCAATTGCGTGGAATAGAGATAGTCTATGGATCATTTTATCCATTTTGGAAATTGGCGTTATTGTTTTACTTTGCGTCAATTACTTTGTTTGTATTCGGAAAACAAATACCTGCAATGCTATGTGAGTGTATTGCGCTCGTTGTTGCATTTATCACACCTGTCTTCGTGTCCACGTTTCTCGCAATTTCAATGGGTTATCCGATAGTTGATGACTGGTTGATGGCCGCAGATGCAAGGTTAGGATTCGATTGGGTCGCATATATATATGAAATTGACAAACATCCACTTTTGATTGATTTCCTCAAAATCATGTATGATATTTTTTATCTCCTGATCCTGTTAGTGCCGTTATTGCTTGTTGTTAATCGGGATGTTGGTCGAGCCTACGGATTTATTTTCGGATTTGGATTTCTTTGCTTTTTATCTAGTGTAATATCGATTTGGTTTCCGGCGAAGGCTGCATTTTATTCATACGGTGTACTTCCGGAGGACCTGGAGAACATGGTTCCGTTAGTCGGTTACGGGTTTCTGGAGCAATTTAATATTGCATATTATGGTAATCTCACCCAGATCTCTATCGATAATTTGTCAGGAATACTGACGTTTCCGTCCGTGCATGCAGGCGTGGCATTTTGGGTTATCTGGTCCGCAAGACGGCTTCCGTTCCTTGGTGTGCCTATTGGCTCGATTTCATTCTGTATGGCTGTTTCCGCGATTTCCCACGGAGGTCATTACTTGATAGATATAGTGGCTGGTTTTGGGGTGGCATGTCTGACTGCAATAGTTGTGTGGACACTATTTTTGCGAGAACGGCCGACTCTTGATGAGTATCATGAACCGAGCTGGAAAACTCCCCAAAGCGTTCTGCTTCGGACGAACGCTCAAACCCGGTAGCGGACCAGTAGGCTTTGAGACGATACAACAGTATTTTTGATGCAGACGAACGGGAAACCCGCTCAGAAGGGATTATTTCCGCTTCCCCGGCGATATCGCCCACAGCTATGAAGTCCTCTCCGAAGAGGCCGTCATACTTCTGGTGATGGAAAATCCGGTGTGAGGCTCCTGATGGCTCCAAACCCACATTCAGGTTCCGGTCTGGGCGAAGCCGACTAAAGCAGTCCCCAGTCCCGGCCTTCTGCAAGACCAAACATCAGCATATGGCTGAGCGGATCGATCCCGGCATTGGCCACATCCGGGTTTGCGTTCAAATAACGATCCCCGTTGAAGTATTCTGAGGGGCTTCTTCCCTCGCGCCATCCGTGATCCAGGTAGTGCGTAAGCGGGTTGATGTCCGCCGCGGCGACATCCGTGTTCTGTGCCAAATACCAGTCCGTATCGAACCAGCCATTGGGGTCACGGTTCTCCCGCCAGCCAAAGGTGTTGTAATGCGCCGATCCGTCCAGCTGGGCGGCGGCCACATCATCGTTTTCTCGAAGGTAAAACACCTCATCAACACCGGCATCCAGAACAGCGGATGCCCTGATCCCTGATCCCTCAACCAGCCCCGTCTCTTCGCAGTGATTTGTGCCTTCGGGATTGGTGAAATTGAACCCTGTGAAGCCAAGGCATTTCAGTTCAAGTTCAGCCTCTTCAAGATATTGCAGCACCGGGTTGCCATCGGTGGGGCCTGTAGCGACATAATCAAACACCTCGCCACTTGCCAGCAGCGATGTGCTGGAGGTTGTTGCGCCCAAGGTTTTGAGACCATTTAGAGTCAAGACGGCAGTCAGGAACTCCCATTCTGCACGGGTTGTCTGATCGTATTGATAGAGGATCGCGTCACGGATCGGTGCCATGATCGCGAGGGTGCGAGCGTATTCAATGGTGTTAGGATCTGTGATTGGCGTATCCGACAGCACAAGTCGCTCGCCTCCCGAGAAGGGAGCTGCGGCAGCGGACTTCACATTGCCGCTGCTGTCGGTGACCTGATTGTATCCGTAAGAGATGAGGCTGGTATCAAGTTGGTGTTCGCCGCCTTCAAAGATCAGCGGCTCGCCCGTACGGGCGCTGATCAGGCCAAAGGCCCAAAGCCCGGAAAGATCTGTCGCGGAGAGGAGGGAAGCTTTCGGTTCCAACAAACTCATCTCGCGGCACTCCCAAATGATCATCCTTCTTGGGAACGTTGAACAACGCTGCCCTCGGTCAGGATCCTACATCATTGACCACGTAAAGCCCATGAGATCCAAAAAAGACGCTTTATGGACCTGCGTGGAGACTTTTTCGCAGAGGTGATCGTGCGCAGTTGAACGTTCCTGAAGCCGCTTCGATCACTATGCGCGTTGGTATGTAGATCGCTAGAAAATGGTGCTGCCGGAGAGATTTGAACTCTCGACCTCTCCCTTACCAAGGGAGTGCTCTACCCCTGAGCTACGGCAGCATCGTTTGGGGACCAATTTCTGGTCAACCCAGCGTCGGCAAAACAAGTGTTTTGGGACGTAAGTGCTGGCCCCGAGCAGCGTGGCCGCCCGGAATGAGGGGGCTTTTGCCATAAGCGGTCCGGGGACGCAAGCGCCGTTTGCGATTTTTTTCAGTCTATCTGGAAGAGCGGAGGATCCACGGTTTGGTTTTCATCGGCAATGCCGCCGATCCGTTCAGATTTCCTTGGTTGCGGGGCTGTGGATATTTTGCTGAATGGCCCTTTTTGTACCGGAGCCAGTCCGGTCAGGTGTCATTTGCGCGCAGCGTCTCGGCGGACATCTGGTCTATTGGCCTTTGACCCGGCGTGCGGACCCTTGATAGGTTACGATCCTCTTTCAATATACAAGCCAAGCCATGAGTGAAAAAGACAAGCCGAGCCAAGATGTTGCGGATGCAGTATCTGAGAAAGCCTCAACCGCGAAATCAAGCGGTGCGAAGACCGCACCTCAAAGCCGCGAGGACCGGCTTGCCGAAGCCCTGCGCGCAAATTTGCGGCGGCGGAAATCGGCTGCGCGCAAATCCAAGGCGGATTAAACCTGCCGTAACGTGCCAACAGCTTGCGCCATCGGCGAGACTGCGCCGATTGCCTGCCTTGCAAGGGCCATAAGTTGCGTGTAGATCGCACCTCTTAGATAAGAATTCTTGGGAACGCCGCGGATTTGCGGCTTGGGTTCGGGGAAAAACATGGACAGCATCAAAGTCACCGGCGGCGCGGAGCTGAACGGCATCATACCGATTTCCGGCGCCAAGAACGCCGCACTGCCCTTGATGATTGCGTCCCTGTTGACCGACGAAACCCTGACGCTGTCGAACGTGCCGCGCTTGCGCGACGTTGCCCAGCTGATGCAGATCCTCTCCAACCATGGCGTTGACTATTCGGTCAACGGCAAGCGCATCGGTCAGGACGATCTGGCTGGCCAGACCCTGAACCTGACAGCCCGTGAGATCGTGGACACGACGGCGCCTTATGAGCTTGTGTCCAAGATGCGCGCCAGCTTCTGGGTGGTCGGTCCTTTGGTTGCCCGGATGCACGAAGCCCGCGTTTCACTGCCGGGCGGCTGTGCGATCGGCACACGGCCGGTGGACTTCTTTATCCAGGGCCTTGAGGCTCTCGGTGCGGACATTGAAATCGAAGGCGGTTATGTTGTTGTGAAGGCACCGGGCGGTTTGACCGGCGGCCGGGTCGAATTCCCGCGTGTGTCTGTCGGCGCAACCCACACCATCATGATGGCCGCGACCTTGGCGAAAGGCGAAACCGAAATCGTCAATGCCGCCCGCGAACCGGAAGTGGTTGATTTGGCCCGCTGTCTGAAGGCGATGGGGGCCAAGATCGAAGGCGAGGGGACTTCGACCATCCGCATTCAGGGCGTCCCGCGCCTGCATGGCGCGCACCATGCCGTGGTCCCGGACCGGATCGAAACCGGCACCTATGCCATGGCTGTTGCCATGACGGGCGGTGATGTTCTGCTGCAGGGCGCGCGGACCGACCTGTTGGAAAGTGCTTTGGATACGCTTCGCCAGACCGGTGCTGAAATCACCGCGACTGATGACGGTTTGAAGGTCTATCGCAACGGCAACGGAATTCAGCCGGCCGATGTCACCACAGAACCGTTCCCGGGCTTCCCGACCGATCTTCAGGCCCAGTTTATGGCCCTGATGACCAAGGCCGGCGGCAAAAGCCGGATCACGGAAACGATTTTCGAAAACCGCTTCATGCACGTTCAGGAGCTGGCCCGTCTTGGCGCCCAAATCGCGATTGATGGCCGCACGGCCACAGTCGAAGGCGTCTCTACCCTGCGCGGCGCGCCGGTGATGGCAACGGACCTTCGCGCGTCCGTGTCGCTTGTGATTGCCGGACTGGCAGCGGAAGGCGAAACCACCGTCAGCCGCGTCTATCACCTAGATCGCGGCTTTGAGCGCCTTGAAGACAAACTCACCCGCTGCGGCGCCCAGATCCAACGGATTTCCGGGTAGGACGTACCGGAACAGGCGGACAGTCCGGCTGCGCCGCCGCCCCGGCCGGGAGCAGGCCGCGCCACCTTTGGCAAACGCGGGAGGGCATGAGGCATGGCTTATTGTTTTGACTTCAAGTCCAACGACTTTCTCCAAGTACTCTTTGACATGGAAGCATTCAGGAAAGAATGCGCAGAAGTTCGGTCCCTCTCACCACTTCCAGATTTCTTTCAAGGCGAGAAAATCGATCCGGCGATCGCTCCCAAACGCATCATTCAAACTTCGAAACACAAGAGTTGGACCTGTTTTCATTCACCGGCAGGCGTCATGATGGTCTGCCAAGCCTTCAAGGACATTGTCGATCAACTGGAACCGGATGTGCATCAGTTTTTCCCGGTTGAAGCCGTGAAAAAAGATGGGTCACCAGCCGTTGACAGTCAGTTTTACTTCTTGAATGTCCGTCAGCGGTTTGAAGCGATCCTGTTTGAGAAATCAACGCTCAAATGGAAGACTTTGCAGTCCGGTGGACGTACCTTAACCATGCCGTACGAGACCGGCGGCCACAAGCGTATTTATACTTTGAGCAAGCCTGAAGTGGCTGGGCGGCATATGTGGCGCTCCTCCTATATCAGACATACGCGGGTCTTCTATTCAGATGAGTTAACAGAAGCGGTTAGAGCTGCGAAGCTGGATTCCGTCTTGCAGTGGCATCATGCACCGGAGGTCGATGAGCCCTGGATCCCGGAAGACAACCTTAAAGCAGAAATGCTCGAAAGATACCGGGTCCTCGGACCCTGGGGCGGAATTTGGCCAAAGCCCGCAGATTAGAATTTGAACTTGTAAGGACTGATTTGAGATGAGCGGTATTTTTATGAGCACTGTCGTCCCGGACGCAGCGGAGCGGAGATCCGGGATCCACTCGTTCCAGGAGTTTTGCGCGTGAAACTGACCCGTTGCGGCGAGCGGACATGTGAGTGGATCCCGGCGCAAGGCCGGGACGACACCTTGGGACGTCAGCCAAGGTGTGCGTGCCCACGGCACACAGGCCGCGCCACCTTTGGCAAACGCGGGAGGGCATGAGGCATGGCTTGGCTTGTGGCTATGGTGAATGAAGAATTCGGTTTGGAAGAAAAATGGGGGCCCGAAGGGCCGCGTCGTATAGGAAACCTATCTCACTCTGATCCAAGGTTCACAGATCGTGATGTTCCTGGTCGAGTAACGCTTGACAGAGATGTTTCCGATTGCGCCCGGTTTGTACTGTCTCTAGGCGGCGGTGAGTGGATCGTGTCCCAACGGTTCAAGGATCTCGTCGAAAGCCTTGAGCCAGGGGTTCATAATTTCCTTCCTACTGAGTTGATCTTTTCCAAAGGGGCTCCGGCAAGGGAGCCCTACTATTTCCTGCAACACGGGCAGGATTTTGATTCCGTTATGCTGAATAGATCTCGTTACAAGGAGATCGAGAAATACGATGGTGGCAAAGCATTCATTCTAAAACGCGCTAATCATTCCATTGTAATGGACAGATCTCACACACAGAGCATCCACTTATGGAAAGAAAAAAAGCGAGTTATCGCGACTTTTTTCTATCGGATGAGCTTTTCGGAAAAATCACTGAATTGGGCTATCGCGACTGTTTTCAGCCGCTGATTTGCGACGAGGTATTTTTATGAGCCCTGTTGTTCTTGCGCCTGTTTGAGGAAGCGGTTCGGGTTGCGGCTCGCTGAAGGCCAAACTCAGCGCCTAGCTTTTCCTACTCAGCCACCGTCCGGCTGATGACGCGCCCGCGGGAGGTGAAGGATGGCCCAGGGGTTCCGGGTCCCGTCACCATGATCGCTTCGGTGAGTGGGCTTAAGGCGCCCTGGTCGGCCGACCATTCCACGAGGAAGTTTGCGCCGACACCGCCGGTGGTGTCGTTGCTGGGCACGAGGAAACTGGCAGAGCCCAGCGGTTCCAGGCGCAGCGGCGCGTCCAGGATGCTTTTCAGGAGCTTGCCGTCTTCACCGTGATAATCGACTTTTGTCACGGTTAGTGGGGTCTGCGGATCGACATTGTGTACGGTCAGCGTTGCCGCCAGGAGTTCCGACCGGTTCGGGAAGGAAAAGATCCTGGAGTAGGCCGGCACATAAATCGTTTCTGCGAAGGCTTTTGTCAGATCATCGGCCCAAGCTGGTGGCGCTGGTGCAGCGTTCATCAACACGGCGAGGGCGAAAAGTCTTGCAGTGAGTCGCATGGTCCGTCTGTTCCTGTCTGTCTTCTGAATATGTTGCAGGAATGGTCAAGAATGAGAAGAGCTGATCTTGTTGCTGGTTCCATCTGAAGTGCCCATTCGAGTAGATCGACGGCTAATTCCCACCTGTCCGTGACTGAAACGACTGTTCCTTTGTTGCCATTCTAAAAAATCCCGGCTAGGTCATCAGCCTTGGAGTTGGCGCGGGGAACCCTACATTTGAGCCGCGACACCACGACAAACGGACACTTGTTTGAGCACCATGGATCAATTGAAACTTGCCGCTTTGGATGAGGAAGACCTGCAGGTTCTTTCCGCCCATGTTCAGGACGCTGTGATCACAATTGCGGATATCCGGTATTTGCCCAAGGAAAAAAGGGCCGTGTTCGTCATGAACCGGTTCGTCTGGGACAAGAAGGCCGACAAGCGAAGCAAGGAACATGAGCGCCGCCGGTCCGCATTTGCGGTCTCGCGTGTTACCGGCATGAAATCCCAGAAAATTCAGCAGGAGGCCAAGGACGTGGTGCTGGAGCTGCTGGCGGTCACGTTCAAAGCGGGCGGCGAAGCTCCGGCCGGTCAGATTGAGCTCGCCTTTTCCGGTGGATCCAGCATCCAGCTGGACGTCGAGTGCATCGAGGCCCAATTGTCTGATCTGGGGGCTGCCTGGTCGACACCAAACCTGCCGCAGCACGACCTTACCTGAATATACAAGATTTGCTGGCACCTTGAGTGCCAATCGAGATGGAGAGTTGCGTGGTTCAACGCCTCACGAATACCAGCGCTGATTTTGAAGCCCGTTTCGTCGATCTTCTGGCCGGCAAGCGGGAAGCGTCGGAAGATGTCGATCAGATCGTCCGGGATATTCTTGAAGATGTTCGAAAGCGCGGCGATCAGGCTGTTCTGGAATACACCGCGAAATTCGACCGCCTGAATGCCGTTAAAATGACGGACCTCAGGGTCACGCAAGTGCAGATCGACGCGGCGGTTGCTGAAGTGCCGGCAGAAACGCTGGACGCTCTGCAGTTGGCGCATGACAGGATTTTTTCGCACCACAAACGTCAGCTCCCGGCAGATGATCGCTACACCGATCCGATCGGGGTTGAGCTTGGCTCCCGCTGGACGGCGGTCGAGGCAGTTGGGGTGTATGTGCCCGGTGGATTGGCAAGTTACCCAAGTTCTGTCCTGATGAATGTCGTTCCGGCCAAGGTTGCCGGCGTTGAGCGCATCGTCATGGTCGTGCCGAGTCCGGATGATGTATTGAACCCGCTTGTTCTTGCAGCGGCCAAGATCGCTGGTGTTTCCGAAATCTACCGCATCGGCGGCGCGCAGGCTGTGGCCGCCCTGGCCTTCGGTACGGAAACCATCCAGCCGGTTGCCAAGATTGTCGGGCCGGGCAATGCGTTTGTCGCCGCCGCCAAGCGCCGCGTGTTCGGCACGGTTGGCATCGACATGATCGCCGGTCCGTCCGAAGTTCTGGTGATTGCCGACAAGGACAGCAACCCGGACTGGATTGCTGCCGACTTGCTGGCCCAGGCTGAACACGATCCAGTCGCACAATCCATTCTGATCACGGACGATGCAGAGCTCGCAGATCATGTTGCCGGCGCGGTTGAGCGTCAGCTGAAGACATTGCCGCGCGAAGAGGTGGCCCGTGCCAGCTGGCAGGATTTTGGCGCGATCATCTTGGTCGACAGCCTCGACAATGCGATGCCGCTCGCGAATCGCCTGGCGCCGGAACATCTGGAACTTGCCGTCGAAGACCCGGAGCAGCTTCTGGACAAGGTCCGCAATGCGGGCGCCGTGTTCATGGGCCATCACACGCCGGAAGCGATCGGTGATTATGTCGGCGGGTCCAATCACGTGTTGCCAACAGCAAGATCGGCCCGGTTTTCCTCTGGTTTGTCGGTACTGGAGTTTGTCAAACGCACGTCAATTCTCAAGTGCAACGCAGAAAACTTGCGTGCGCTTGGTCCTGCCGCTATCGCTCTAGGTGAAGCGGAGGGCTTGTCGGCGCATGCGCGGTCTGTTTCCATCAGACTGAACATGTAGGCAGGGTGTTCTGAGAAAGGCTTTGACAGCATGAGCGATGCACAATCGGAAAGTTCTGCGGAAACAGCGGGCGGCCGTTTGGTGGACGTGGTGCTGGACGAAGCCTCGATTGCACGCTCCACACCGGAAGTGGAGCATGACCGCGCCGTCGCCATCTACGATTTGATCGAGGAAAACTGTTTTCAGCCGGTCGGACATCCAGTTGCGAAATTCGTTCTGAACCTGTCGGTCATTGAGAAAAAGCTCGTCTTTCAGATCCAGACCGAAGACGACCAGCCGGTGGTCACCCACGTTCTCTCACTCACCCCCTTGCGAAAGATCGTCAAGGACTACGATCTCATCTGCGAGAGCTATTATGAGGCGATCCGCCACGCGACTCCCAGCCAGATCGAGGCTATCGATATGGGCCGCCGCGGCGTGCACAATGAAGGCTCCACGATCCTGATGGAGCGTCTTCAGGGAAAAATCGAGGTGGATATGGCGACCGCCCGGCGGTTGTTCACCCTCGTCTACGCCTTGCACTGGAAGGGCTAAGGTCTGTGGCCGGGCCGGACCTGCGTCCGACTGCGGTTTTGTTTGCGTGCGGAATGAACTCCGTGCGCTCCCCCATGGCCGAAGCGTTGACGCAAAAGCTGTTCCCTGGACAGATCTATGTAAAGTCGGCCGGGGTGCGTGCCGGTAAACTCGATCCCTTTGTGGATGCAGTGATGGCGGAGATCGGCGTCGACATGAGTGCACACCGCCCCAAGAGCTATCTCGAGCTCGAAGAGAGCGGCTTTGATCTCATTGTGACGCTTGCTCCAGAGGCGCACCACTGGGCTCTCGATCTGACCCGGACCGATGCAGTTGATGTCGAATATTGGCCCACCATGGATCCGACTTTGGCAACCGGTTCGCGGGAGCAGATCCTCAATGAATACCGTGCAGTGCGGGACATGCTGATGATGCGGATCAAGAAACGGTTGAACTGGACACCCCCGCCGAGCGGATGATAAAGCGGCGTCTAACATCGCTTTGGGACCGATGCGAAAGAATGGTTCACATTCTGAGCCTAATCGGCTAGGTTCCGCGGCACCTGCGGGCAAGGCCCGCCATAATCAGGATATCAAATGGCCAAAGAAGAAGCTCTGGAGTTCCCGGGCGTCGTGACAGAACTGTTGCCGAACGCGACGTTCCGCGTAAAACTTGAAAACGATCATGAGATCATCGCACATACGGCTGGACGTATGCGCAAGAACCGTATCCGCGTTCTGGCGGGCGACAAGGTTCTTGTCGAAATGACCCCCTATGACTTGACCAAGGGTCGGATTACCTACCGCTTCAAGTAAGCGGCAGGTCGCCTTGCGCCGGCAGGAAAGCACGTGCATCCATGACGAATGCCCCTCAGTTGATCCTGGCGTCCGCCTCCCCGCGCCGTCTTGCGCTGCTGCAGCAGGTCGGGCTGGAACCGGATCATCTGCTGCCCGCTGATATCGACGAGACCCCGAAGAAGTTCGAAACGCCGCGGGCGTTGGCCTTGCGTCTTGCGCGAGCCAAAGCTGAAGCTGTGCTTGAGGTCGCCAAGAACACCGATGCCATGAAAAGCGGCGTTGTGCTTGCCGCAGATACGGTGGTCGGTGTCGGACGGCGGATCTTGCCCAAGGCCGAACTCACCGATCAGGCCGTGATGTGCCTGTCTCTGCTGTCCGGCAGGGGGCATCGGGTGTTCACCGGCGTTGCCGTTGCAGAACCGACCGGGAAAATGCGGACGAAGCTTGTCGAAACGCGTGTCCGGTTCAAACGGTTGTCCCGCCAGGACATGGATGACTACATTTCCTCAGGAGAATGGCGCGGCAAAGCAGGCGGGTACGCGATCCAGGGGCTTGCAGGCAGCTTCGTGGTCAAGCTTGTCGGGTCCTACCCGGCGGTTGTTGGATTGCCGCTGGCGGAGACCGTGAATCTTTTGCAAGCAGCAGGCTACCCTGTCCATGCAAACTGGACGACTGCAGGAGCGTAGTGCTGGGCGACGTTTCGTCGACGATGGATGCGCTTCAGGAGGGGACCACATTGACTGAAGAAAACGGCAATAAACCGCAGCGCCGGATGCGTCCGTGCCCGATATGCTCAAAGCTATCCACTCCGGAAGACTACCCGTTCTGCTCTGATCGCTGCGCCAAGATTGATCTGAACCGGTGGTTCTCCGAAGGGTATTCCATCCCGGTCGTGGAAACCGATGATCTGGACGACGAGGAGTTTCCGGATCGCGGCTAAGGCCGGGGAGCGTTTCGGTCTGAATACCTAACGGTCTAATCTGCAAAAATATTTATCTGGCAAAATTTTTTTCACATTCCGTCACGTCCTCTATTGCTCCTGTCATAAAACTGCACCAAGATTTCCAGACACCGGCGATCCGGCTCTCGGGAAAGCGCTCCGGCGTCTGCTCATTCATGAGTGGGAAAGTACGAATGCTCATCCTGGGAAGGCACGGCAGGTGAAGGTCCGGCAGAAAGCCTGACCTCAAGAACAATCTATCCAAGGGCGAGTATCAAATGAACAACCATCTTCTGAGCGCCGCAGTGTTGTCGCTGACGACCGCATTGTCGACTGCGGCATTCGCCGATTATTCCCTGACCATCCTTCACACCAACGATGTTCATTCACGCATTGAATCGATCAACAAGTACGATTCCACCTGTGATGCTGAATCCGAAGCTGAGGGAAAGTGCTTTGGGGGCGTCGCCCGCATTAAGTCCATGGTGGATGAGCGCCGCGATGCGTTGTCAGACGAAGGCAAGAACTTCGTCGTAGTTGACGCAGGCGATCAGTTCCAAGGCTCGCTCTTCTATACGACGTACAAAGGAGCAGCAGCGGCCGATTTCATGAACGGTATCGGCTATGATGTGATGGCGGTCGGCAACCATGAATTTGATGATGGTCCGTCTGCACTGGCTGCTTTCCTGGACAAGGTCGAGTTCCCGATTATCTCCGGCAATCTTGATCTTGAAAATGAACCCCTGCTCAAGGGCCGCATCCCTGCCACATTGGTGCTGGAGCGCGGCGGCGAGAAAATCGGCTTCGTCTCGAGCCTTGCCGAAGATACGGCAGAAACCTCTTCGCCAGGCGCCGGCGTTAAATTTCTGAACTCAATTGAGTCCCTGAAAGCCCAGGTCGCAGAGCTGGAAGCTGCCGGGGTCAACAAGATCATCGCGCTGACCCATGAGGGCCTGTCGATGGATGCGAAAATTGCTGCCGCGGTTCCGGGCATCGACGTCATCGTTGGCGGTCATTCGCATACTCTCCTTTCCAACACCCAGGACAGGGCCTCCGGTCCTTATCCGGTCATGGTCAAGAACCCGGACGGTCAGGATGTGCCGATCGTTCAGGCCTATGCCTACAGCAAGTTCCTGGGCGACCTTGTTGTGACCTGGGACGACGATGGCAACGTGATCAAGGCTGAAGGGGAGCCGATCCTTCTAGACGCGTCTGTGGAACCCGATGCAGAGTTTATTGCGCGCATTGGAGAGCTGGCGCAGCCGCTGGATGAAATCCGCAACGAAGTTGTCGCCGAAGCGACCGCGGCGATCGGCGGTGAGCGCAGCGTCTGCCGGGCTGACGTCTGCGAAATGGGCGTTCTTGTGACCGAGGCCATGCTGGACCGTGTGAAGGATCAGGGTGTTCAAATCGCAATCCAGAATGGCGGTGGTTTGCGCGCATCGATTGACGCCGGTGAAGTCACCATGGGCGAGGTCCTGACGGTTCTACCTTTTCAGAACACGCTAGCAACCTTCCAGCTCAAAGGGACGGATGTGGTGTCGGCTCTTGAAAATGGAGCCAGTCAGATTGAAGAAGGCGCAGGCCGGTTTGCCCAGGTTGCAGGCCTGAAATACACGATCGACAAATCGCAACCGGCCGGTCAGCGTGTCTCAGACGTCATGGTGCTTGAAAATTATGCCTTTGTGCCGATTGATCCGGAAAAGGTCTATGGTGTCGTGTCGAACAACTACATGCGCGGCGGCGGCGATGGGTATGCGATTTTCGAAACCAACGGCATGAATGCTTACGATTTCGGTCCCGATCTTGCCGATGTGGTGGCCGCTTACCTCGGAAAGCAGAAAAGCTACAACGCCTATACGGATGACCGCATCACTGTGAAGTAAAGTCAAACGATCTGAGGCCCTTTTCGCGCCGGCTCTTCTGGGGAAACTCAGGGCCGGCGTTTTTGTTGTTGAGTTCGGGGAGTGAGGTGCCGCTGCGTTCAACAGGTTAATTGGACTTGTGGTCCGGACTCATATACGTGTGGTAACGTACTGTTAAGAATTTGAAATCGGTGATGGAAAACCAGAACGTGGTTCCCAGGCATGCGTTTGACGTCTGATACGATACTTTGTCTGGTGATAACGGCCGGTCTTCTGTTTTCCTCTGCAGTTGCCGAGGCGCAGGAAGCCGACATTAGCAGCCAGCCGGAAATGTCTGCAGATGCATTGCTTGCGCGGCAAACCGTGCTTCTGGCAAAGATGCTTGAGCGCCCGGCCGACCTCGATATTGCCTTCGAATATGCCACGGTTTCCGTGATGGTCGGTGACTACGAGGCTGCGATCTCCACCTTTGAACGCATGCTCATCTTTGCGCCGAACCTGCCACGCGTGAAGCTGGAACTGGGTGTCCTCTACTACCGGCTGGGATCGTTTGAAACGGCGCGCTACTATTTTCAGTCGACGCTGGAGACCCCGAATGTGCCGGAAGAAGTCCGGCAGCGGGTCGAAACATATCTGTCCGCAATCGCGTCGAAACAACAGCCCACCCAGTTCCGCGCCGATGTCATCATTGGTGCCCGCTATCAGTCTAATGCCAACGCCGCCCCTGGCGGGCGCCGCGTCACTTTGAACGGCAGGGACTTTATCCTCGACGATACCGCGACGGGTCAGCCTGATATAAATGCGTTTGTCGCTGGCCGCGCCTATGGGTCCTATGATCTTGGAACCCAAGGAGACCTCATCGAAACTGATGTGGTGTTTTATGCCGCGCGATTTGCTGATCAAGTGCGGCTCGACACTGGTCTTGCAGAAATCACTCTCGGTCCCTCCTTCAACATGGCGCGCTTCAACTTTGATGATGTGCAACTTGGCATTTACGGCGTTGCTTCCGGCGTCCGGCTGAACCACGCGAACTACAATGGCGCGCTGGGCGTTGGAACCCGGCTGGTCGCCCGGCCGGACATTCAAACGGAAATCAATGCGAAGCTGGAGTGGCGTCAGCGCTGGTTCAACGACACGTCCGAGTACCCGACGGTGTCCGACCGGAACGGATACTTCGTGCAATTCGCCTCCAAGATCTCACGCCAATTGACCAAGGGCTTGCAGATGCGGGTTCTGGCGCTTGCGGATTTTGAGGAAACCCGTATCAAATCGCAACAAAGCTGGGAGGCCGGCGGCGGGATAGGGGCGACCTACCAGTTCGCATCCCCCGTCAAACAACTGCCGCATCTATGGTCGATTGATCTGGAAGCGGGATACATTTACCGCGCCTATGACGAACCGGACCCGTTGGTGAATGCCGCGGTCAAACAACGGGACCATGAGGGATGGCTGCGCGCGGCGCTGAATGTTCCGCTTAAATACAACGTGTCGGCGGGGCTCGTCGGCGAGGTCCGGAGGCAAAACTCCAACTATGACCTCAGCAGTTACTCAAACGTCTCCGCAATGTTTTCGTTGCGAAAAGCATTCTGACAGGGAGGGAAGCGCATGATGCCAACATCAAAATTCACTCCTTCCGTGCGTAGGCGTTTGAGCGCTGTTGGTGCGACAGCGCTTTTGTCGTTGTTCTTCAATGAAACAGTGCAAGCAACGACCGTTGGAACGGCGGCTGCAGTCAATACAGATGCATTCGGAACGCCGCCCGGTGCTGTCCGCCAGGTGAAGCTGCTCGGCGACAACGTCCTCTACAATGAGCGTATAGAAACGTCCGGCTCCGGCCTCGTTCAAGTGCTGTTGAATGATGGGTCCACCTTCACGGTCGGGGCAAACTCCGATCTTGTGATCGACGAATTTGTTTACGACCCAAATGCGGGAACCGGAAAGCTTGTCGCGTCCTTCGGCAAGGGGGTCGTCCGGTTTGTCGGCGGGAAGGTCAGCAAGCAGAAGGGTGGCGTATCCGTCAAGACACCGGTTGGCACAATTGGCATTCGCGGCGGCATGGCCAATCTCAACTTGAATGGCGACAACCCGGTCTTTTCGCTCCTCTTTGGCGATGAGTTGACCTTCACAGGGACAGATGGAACGAACCGGCGCATTTACACCGCCGGTTATTCCCTGCAGGTTGGAACAGGCGGGCAGCGCGGCGGTGTTCGCCGGACAACGCCAGCTGATCTTGCTGCGGCGCAAAGCGGACTGACTGCAAGACCTGGTCAGTCCGGCGGGACACGCACACCGCCGACGGCACGGCAAATCGCGCGCTCTGGTGTTCCGAATGTAAATTCACGTCTCGGCCACATCCGCACGGCGCCCGTGCCCAAGCCCAGAAGTGTGCAGCCGAGGTCGCCGGCGCGGGCAGAACCCAATTTGCTGCAGGTTCAAAAGAACACCCAGCAACGCACACTCAATCGGCTCGCCGAGGAGATTATCGGTGGGAATGACCCTACCGGGGGCGGAGATAATGTCGATGGTGGAGACACAACCGGCGGAACGGGAGACACCGGTGGGGAGACTGTCGAAACAACGGACGTAGCACGGATCCTGACTGCCGGCGTTGAATTCACACCATCCTGGGACACAACTCGCACCGTCTTGGCGCCAGGTGCGCAAGGACTGATTGGTGGCAGCCGCGGCACCGACATGCCGGTCACCTTTACAGTTGGCGAAATTATGTCCGGCACCGCGACAGCCCTCTACAAAGCGGAGGTCGAAGGCAACAAGATCTATCAGTTCGCTTTCGAGGGTGATGGGCAATATTACTACGCCCAGACCTATACGGATCAAGATGTTGTTGCTCAGCTGGGTGAGTCAGACTTCATTCCGGTGGCACCGACAGTCGACCCGGAAACGGAAGGCAA
Organism: Roseibium sp.; assembly: GCF_965276855.1. Lineage (GTDB taxonomy): Bacteria > Pseudomonadota > Alphaproteobacteria > Rhizobiales > Stappiaceae > Roseibium. The sequence goes on along the minus strand of NZ_OZ255700.1, from coordinate 1,273,635 downwards.
CGTCACCTCCTATGCCTGGGGCGTGCAATATTACCACGAAGACTTTGCCGCCTTTGCGCATCTGCCAAATGTCACGCCCGGTGGAGCGACCAAATTCGACATTGAAGACATGGTGGTCGGCGTTCATGGAGTGGGCACTGATTTTTCAAGCTTCGGCGATGCAAGCGGAACACCATCCATCCGGATTTTTGATCTTGCAACCGACCCGACCCTGGCCTTTTCGCTTGGCACGGCGGGGGATGGCAGAACCTTTACGCCACTCATCACCGAAGCGCTCTTCGTCAATCCGCTGGCCGCCGCAGAACTCGGTGAGAGCTTCCTTCAAGATGTCACTTCGACCGGGTTACTGATGATCGAAAGCGACCCTGTAACCTTGGAGAGCGCACATTATCTGGCCGGGTCGTTCCACATTGACGGGACTAGTGAAAACCAAAAGTCGTTTATCTCACTGGCGGTTGGAGATGTAGCAGCGGATGCCGCCAGTGGCCTCCTTTCGATGGAAACAGATCGGCGCGGAGGCCACCGGATTGCCAGCAGCCAGAGCGCCGGGCTTTACAGCGGTCCGGTCGGAACAATCGCCGGGCCGGATGATGGACACTTCTTTGGCAGCAATGCTCAAAGCTTTGTTTTCGGCAACGCCCTGGCAGACGGCGGTATCGATGATGCTTATGACGACAGCTATGTCAGTCAGCCTGACATCTTTCCAGCACCGGCGACAGTCTCGTCGAGCCTTCATGTTGCGCGGCTGAGTGGCACCGTCGATGCCACCATCTTGACCCGCAGTGATCGGACACTGTCCGGTTATGCCGCCGGCGTTTTGGAGAGCAGCATCAACCTCTCGGGACAAGGCGTTGGTCCGGTTGTGTTTGCCAGCGAGAGCGCTGCGGATCTTTCCGTAACATTCAAGGGTGCTGAGTATTCGCTCGGCGGCAGTTTGACCGTCCGTGACAGTCAGGACCTGGATCCGGATGTTGCAGCTTACACCGTGCGATTTGGCTCCAACAGCGACGGATCCGGCACGGATCGCGCAACCTTCATCGGCAACGACATTTATGCTGCACGCGATGCGTCCGATGCCTCAGAAACCTACCTGACCCTCGATACCGTCACACCCGTTGTGCCGGATCCCGGTCCGGACCCAAATCCTGACCCTGACCCGGCAGGAGGCGGAGGGTCGGGGCCATTCACCGGCCTGACTGAGGAACGCAACGAAGGTCTTGGAGAAACGATTCGGGCCGCCAGCAGTGTCGCGTCGGCCCTTGCCAGTGACGCGGGGCAGACCCTGCAGCAGGATCCGTCCCAAGATGCCAACACTTATTTTGTGCCGAACACACTGATCGGGACTGCAGATGATGCGATCATGGCCGGAACCACAGAGTGTACCTGTGCCTTTCTGGAGTGGGGCTATTGGGGCACAAAACTCTCCTATGATGACACGGGCGGTGTTTTGGACGGTGCCAATAGCCGGAAAGACGCTTTTCATCTCGGGACCTGGGTTGCCGGTGACGTGACCAATGCCGCCGATCTGCCGACCAGCGGCAGCGCAAGCTACGTTGGGCACGCTGCCGGCAGCGTCGTGAAAAATGGTGCGCAGTATCTTGCGGCCGGTGACTTCCAGATGACGGTTGATTTCGCCCGCCGCACCGGATCTGCCAACATCGCCAATTTCGACGGTCGCACATTTGGCGCGGATCTGACCGAACACGCCGTTGATATCGGAAACCAGTTTTCCGGAAACTTGGTCGGCAGTGTTGGATCAGGTTCCATCAACACCTCAATCGTCAGCGGCCCGTCATCCAATTATGAGGGCGTGATCGGGAACTTCAATGCGGTCGACGGAACTTGGTCGGCGAGCGGTATCGTTGCTGGCGAGATGAACTGACCGCTGCAGACAGAAGCGTCTCTATCACCGACGGGCGAGGGGCTGCTCACAATGTCAAATGGTCAGCCCTCATGCAGCATTTTACAAAAGCGGGTCGCCGTATCCCTAGGCCTGCAACGATCCTTAAGTGACTGAAAATCTTTGTTTTCCGTTGGGTTTGGGAAGTGGCGCGCAGTTTTCCGACAGGTATTTTTCCAAGTTGTGAAAAAACTTTGCCGGGGTGCTGGACAACGATCAAACGAGCTTCTATAAGGACCGGGCTTTCGGCGGACGGGTCACCCCTCCCGCCACATCAAAGCACGCCCAGATAGCTCAGTTGGTAGAGCAGCGGATTGAAAATCCGCGTGTCGGTGGTTCGATTCCGCCTCTGGGCACCACTCTTTCTATCGGAATTTGAATGTTTTTGGATCGTACGCCCACGTTCTTTTTGGGTGCGATACTTTTGGCGTTTTGTAGCGCGCAGTTTCGTTCGGCAAATCGCGCAACTTCATTTGGCCGCCATTTGTCGGTCTTTGGTGCGACCGTATCCCGGTTTGACCGCTGGGTCTCACTCCATGGTCAAAGGTTACGCACATGCGGGTCAGACATCCGGCATTTTGTTGAAAGACTCTCTTATTGCAGGATTGAGGGGTGGCAGGTCCGAAACATCTTTTCGTTTCTCGGATTTGAGTTCCCGGCGAATATCTGTAGCGCGACGGCGGACAACATCCCAAGCGGTTCGTCCAGAGTTGTTGTCCGGTCGTGAACGATGCCCGTATTTGGCGATCCCCAATTGGGAAATCGAAACGCCAAACGAAGTCCAGCCGCGCGCTTGTCCCTTGGGGTCGATCTTGTCACGCCAGATCAGTGCGGTCTGCATGGCTTGGCTGTAATCGCGGGTACGCAGAGCTTTCTGGAATTGCCGGAAGGCATACCATTCTGAAGCTTTTAATCGTTTCTGGAGGTTGGAAAAGGCCGCCAACACGCGTGGCCCATAGCGGCGGACGGCGAAAAAGAACACTGCCCCCAAAACAGCCAAGGCACCGGCACCGGCAGCCAGCGTTCGCCAATCAGTCGGGGCTTCACTTTGTGCTTGGGGCCGTGACGCTCCGGAAACAGCGAGATCGAGTGCGGGCACGGTGGCGCTCTCGACGGCCTTCTTCTCCAGATCGTACCAGGACAGAGTAACTTGCGGTATCTGATAGGTGCCCGCGTTTTCGGCAACTATGGTGACCGTTTCAGTGCGTGTTCCCGACACAAGTCCCCGGTTTTCGCTTTCCTCTAGCCCAGGTGATTGCGCGTAAAAGGACAATCCCGGAAGACTGAGGTCCGGCGTGACAGGCGGAACGAACATCGGCGGAACGCCGCGGACGGTGACGGTCGTTTTTACGATCAAGGCATCACCCGCCTTGAGGTTTGCAGGATCCCCTTCGACGGTGCGCTTCAGATCCAGGGATTGAGCCGCCAGGAACGGTTGAAGATCTTCCGCACCGGACGGCACCACACCGTGAATGTCAAAGGCGTTGGTCGTAAGCTCCGTCTCGATCGGGTCCCGGGTTTGAGGGTCCGCGTAGGTAACCTTTATGGTGCCGGCCGGGATCCGGATCGTGCCAGGCACCATCGGATAGAGCCTGTAGGCGCGGCTCACCCCTGACCAGGTTTCCCCATCAATGCGCTCGCTCGCCGGCTGGCTTGCCCGGGAGGGAAGGCGTACGAGGACATTGGGCACCTCAAAGCTCGGAAAAACCGGCGGTTTCGGCATCCAGGTGGGGGCAAGAACAGTTACCCGGTAGATCAGCGGCTGACCTGGGATCGCGCTGTCTTCTTCCAGCGATGTCTTGAGGATCGGTTCCGCTGCCGTTTGCGCCCATACCGGGCTGGCCATGCAGATGACCAGCAAAAGGAGGAGCCGCCGGATCATTTCGGGCTCCTTGCAGCTTCAAGAGCAAAACGCGTCTTGAGAAAATCTCCGGTCCGTGTATCGACCGTGCGCATCCATTGTTCTGCCGTCTCCGGCATGGCATCCGTCGCCTGGGCAGCTGTTTGCTCGCTGTCCGCGCCGCGTTCGGTCTCGTTGTCATAGATCGTCTCATCGGCACCGATCCCGGCTTCCTCTCCGGTATCGGACTGTTCACGGGCGGTTTCGATATAGTTCAGAATGTAGCGGGAGAGGTCCAGATTTTGCTGTGCGGCCTCATTGCCGGGGTCCCGCGCCACCGCCTTTTCGAAGGCGGCAATCGCCGGTCTGTAGGACCGGGACTTGATGAGGGACAGACCTTCTCCCATGGCCGCATCAGCGCTTTCCTGCCAGCTGTAGAGTTCGGCAGCCTCCTCATACCGTCCGGAACGATACAGCGCATAGGCCTTCCACACCGGATCTTCAAAAAGGTCCGCCGCTTTTGAAAATTCCTTGTTGTTGAAGGCCAGTTGGCCCTGCTGATCAGGTGTCAGGAACCAGTCCCGCCACCCCTCCGCCCGGGCGTCCGGTGCCCCGAACGACATGCCAAGTCCCAGAGCCAAAACGGCCCAGTGCATCGTCCATCCGCGCCGGAACCAGAACAGCAGAAGAAACGCTGCCGGCCAGGCAAAGATCCAGCCTTCATCCTTCCAGTCCTGCCGTTCGTCCTGTGCCAGAGCGGCCTGATAGGCTGTATCGATGGTGCGCATGACGCTGGTAACGTCGCTCTTGTCCGGCGTGACGTCGATGACAGTCACACCGGGAAGGGCGTTGATCCTTGATCGTGCGGTGTCGTCCCGGCCGAAGAACCAGAACAGTACCGGCGCGCCGCCGTTCTGGACATGCTCGGCAAAGGCAGGCGCATCCGCGTCGGTGACCCCATCCGCCAGAAACAGAATTGAACCCGGCGTGTCCTGGGCCTCCAGAACACCTTCAGCTAATTGAAGTGCTGCTCGCGACGCTTCACCTTCGCGGGGCATGACGCTGGGGTCAAGGCCCTCCAGAAAGGGGATTAGGACATCCGGGTCTTCGGTGGGCGGAACAACCTGATGCGCGGTGCCGGCATAAGCAATCAATGCGGTTTTGGCCCCGGCTCGCTCGGCCAGCAGATCCCGGGTCTTCTGTTTGGCCCGCTCCAGCCGGTTTGGCGGAACATCCGTGTTCTCCATTGACGGAGTGACCTTGAGAACCACCGAAAGCGGTGCGATGTCTGCCACAAGCGGGTTGGGAATGCGCGACCATGTCGGACCGGAAGCCCCCAGAACCAGCAGGGCAAGCAGCAAGGCGACGCCATCGATGGGCTGGAAACGCTTCTTGTCCTTTGCCCCGACGGTCAGCGCGGCGGCCAGATGCGGCGCAATCGTCTCCGGAAGATCAGCACCGCGCATTGCCCGTGAGCGGACCCGCCACCACAAAAGGCCGGTCAGAGGCAACAGCAGCAGTCCCCAGGGACGGATGAAATGAAAGGCTGAAAGGGCGGTCCCCAGATGGTCGAGGGTCATGCGGGTGTCCTCCGCAAGCTGGAGACGTGGAGGACGGTCAGCGCCAGGAGGCCGATCAGCGCGGCAAGCGCAAGCAAGATGTAGCCGAGTTGTTCTCGCGGCCGGTAGGTGGTGGTTTTGACCTCCCTCGGTTTTTGCGCATCAATGCGTGCGTAGATATCGCCCAGCGCCGCTTCGTCTCCAGCAAAGAAGTAGCTGCCGCCTGATGCGCGCGCAATTTCGGTCAAGGTGCGTTCATCGAGCCGTTGATCCCCGGTCCCGTCCGGATCCCCAACGCCGATGGTGATGATTTCTATGTCGTCACGGGCTGCGATGGCGGCCGCATTGACAGGTGTCATGCGGCTGCCCGTATCCGCCCCGTCACTGAGCACAATCAGCAGCCGGTCCTCGATGTCGCTCGCCTGAAAGGTCTTGATGGCAAGACCTATGGCGTCTCCAAGCACCGTATGCGGTCCGGCCATGCCGACTTCTGTCTGGTCCAGCAACGCGCGGACCGAGTTCAGATCTTCGGTGAAGGGCGCTTGCACGAACGCCCGCGCACCGAACACGATCAGCGCCACCCGGTCGCCGTCGCGCTCGGTGATGAACTCGCCGACCACCCGCTTGACCGCATCCAGCCGTTGCACCCGTTCGCCTTCGGTCGACGGGAAGTCCCGCTGGTCCATCGAGCCGGATATGTCGATGGCCAGCATGACATCGCGCGCCGCCTTTTCCTGAACGATCGGCTCGCCAACATGCTCCGGCTGTGCCAGGGCCGCGACCACAAGCACCCAGACGAGCACAGCCGCGATGTTTTGCAAGAGTGTCCGCCTGAAAACGACGGAACCTTCCTTTGGACCCTGCCCAACCACGTCCGCAAGCCGCCTGAAGAACGGAAAGCGCAGGGCCGAAACCCGTTGCTGGAACGGCGGTACGGCAAAATAAATCAGCAGCGGCAGCGGCAACAACAGGAAGGCGAGGGGATGGCCGAACTCGATCATGCGGCCTCCTTGCGATGGGTCTTGATCCAGATCCGAACAGCCTCTTTGGCACCGGTGGTCGAAATCTCTTTCCGGTAGGGGCCGTCGGCCAGGCATTGGCCGGGACCGTTTAAAAACGCGCTTCCGTCATAAGTGCTGTCCAGGAAGGAGAGCCAGTCTCGACCGTGAAGGGAGGCGATCTCCGCCCTTGGATAGGCGGACAGGGCTGTGCGCCGGACAAGGCTTGCCAGTTGGGTCGGGTCGTCGGAAGAGGTCTCCAGCTCCTTGAGGGCTGCGCGGCGGTAGGCGGTTTTTTTGCGCCAGAGGGCCACCCGCCACACGGCAATGCCGATGCCAATCAAAACGAACAGGCCGAGCCAGATCCAGCCTGCGGTTTGCGGGAGCATTGAAACGGTGTCCGGTTGCGGCACCGGCTCCAAAAGGTCGATCAGCTGGGGAAGGTTGAGGCCCTTCCAGTCTTCGTTCATCGCCCGCCTCCCGATTGTCGAGGAGACAGTCCGGTCAGTCGGCGCATTTGCGTAACCGTGTCTTCTCCGGCGCTCAGCGGCAAAACGGGCAGACCAAAGCGCCTTTGCCACTCGAAAACCTTTGCAAGACGGCCTGTGGTGTAATCAGACAGGCGCTGGCGGACCTCCCCGGATCTCGTATCCAGCTCGACCTGCAGGGTGCCGTCCGAAATCACAACCTTCATGTTGTCGGGGACTTCATGCGATAGCGGATCCGTGACCGGACACAGCACAACGTCGTTTTTGTGGGCGAGGTTGCGAATGATGCTTTCCGTCCGCTCGTCAATGCCGTCAAAATCGGAGATGATCAGGATGAGGTGATCCCGCCGGGCGATCTGAACGACCTTCGACAAGGGCACATTCAGCCCCATCGGCGTTTCGGTCGTTGGCGCTCGGGCAGACAGTGACTGATTGGCCCGCACCAGTGCCATCAAGAACCGGTCGCGCGCGGCCCGGCCGGCCTTGGGCTTCAGGTCAGCTGCATAGTCATCGCCAAAGATGATGCCGCCGACCCGGTCGCCCTGATCGAGAATGCGGAACGCGGCAAGGGCCGCAGCCTCCGCAGCAGTCACCGACTTCATGGCATGCTGTGTCCCGAAGAACATGGACATGCGCTGATCGACCACCAGAAGGACCGGGCGGTCACGCTCTTCGCTGTAGACCCGGATATGCGGTTCCCCGGTTCGCGCGGTGACTTTCCAGTCGATGGTCCGTGGATCATCTCCGGGCAGATAGCCCCGCAGTTCCTCAAAATTCAGTCCGCGTCCGCGGAGCCGGGAAGCATGGCGGCCATTCAAAACGCTTGCGGCCGGTTGTCTTGGCAAGAACCTTAAGGACCGCGCCTTGCCCTCCAAAGAGCGCAGTTGGGGAAGGGTGACATGAACGCGCGGATCCACTTCGCCGTCCGGCACCGTGTTGCGGTCCTTGAGGCCGGTTCGTTGTCTGGCGGCGCGATCCTGCATGTCTGTCTCCGCAAGGCTTCCGGGGTTACGTCAACGCGACGTTCCTGACGATTTCGTCGACCACTTGGTCCGGTGTGCGGCCGTCGCCTTCCGCTTCAAAGCTCAAGGTGAGCCGATGGCGGAAGACATCATGCACGATGGCCTGGACATCCAGTGGATCCACATAGTCTCGGCCCGACAACCAGGCATGGGTCCGCCCGCATTTGTCGAGCGCAATGGAGGCACGCGGACTGGCGCCGATCTCGATCCAGCGCTCAAGATCTTCCGTGTAGGCGCCGGGTGTCCGGGTTGCCTGAACAAGGTCTGCCATGTACCGGGCAATCGCATCGGAAACATGAATGCCGGCAATCTCGGCGCGGGCCTCAAAAACGGCCGTCTTTGAAATGGGATCGGGTTGGGAGGTCTCCGGATCGGACGCATCTCCGCTTTCGGGTTTCGTGCGTTCAAGGGCTGCCTTTTCTTCGCCGCGCACGAGTTCGATCACCTTCACCTCGTCCTCCACGGGGGGGTAGGTGATCAGCACATGCATCAGAAACCGGTCCATCTGGGCTTCGGGGAGGGGATAGGTTCCCTCTTGCTCCACCGGGTTTTGCGTCGCCATCACCATGAACAGCGGTTCCATCTTGTGGGTCGTCCCGGACACCGTCACCTGCCGCTCTTCCATGGCCTCCAGAAGTGCTGCCTGCACCTTGGCCGGGGCCCGGTTGATCTCGTCGGCAAGGACGATGTTGGAGAAGATCGGCCCTTGTTCGAACCGGAACGTGCCTTCACCTCCTGCCTGATGGTAGACCTCGGTGCCGGTGACGTCCGAGGGCAGGAGATCGGGCGTAAATTGGATGCGGCTGAAATCGGCTTCCAGGTTCTTCGCCATCGCCTTGATTGCTCGGGTCTTTGCCAGTCCCGGCAGGCCTTCCACAAGCAGGTTGCCGTTGGCGAGCAGTCCAATGATCAACCGGTCAATTACGCCCTCTTGGCCGATGATGGATTGCTGCATGCGGGCCTTGAGGTCCTTGATCCTGGAAAGCGCATTCGACATTGACGGGGTCCAATCAGCTGACTTCAAGAAATGGTTTTCAGGTTTTTTGTCGTTTGAGCTCTTCAAGTTCTGCCCGCAGTGCCTGGATTTCAGCCGGCACGGTGCTCTTTTCCGGCCGATCGGGCGGGGCCTCTGCAAGATCTGCAATCGCAGGCTTGTCGGCAAACCCGCCAGCCTGAAGATACTCTTCCAGAACGCTCCAGATGGTGATGAAAAGGCCGGCGATCACAGGCCCGATAACAAGACCGACCGCGCCAAAACTGGCAAGGCCGCCGAAGGTGCTGACCAGAACCAGTAAATCCGGCATCTTGGTATCGCGACCAACCAGAAGCGGGCGCAGCAGATTGTCCACGGTGGTCACAGCCAAGCTGGTCCAGGCCGCGAGCCCTATGGCCGCGACATACTGCTCGTTCACCGCCAGCACGATGACACCCGGAATGAGGACAAGCGTCGGGCCGATGCCGGGTATGACAGACAGCACGGCCATCACACAGCCCCAGAAGGCCGCGCCCGGAAGACCGGCTGCCCAAAAACCGAGACCACCGAGAAATCCTTGCGCAACGCCGATCAGAAAGGTGCCCTTGATCGTGGCGCGGCTGATAGAGATCACACGATCGCTCAAGGTTTTCTGGACATCGCTCGGGAGCCCGGTATGGGCAAGAAGCTGATGGATCATGTTGGCGTTCTGCGGCAGAAAGAACACCATTGCGTAGATCATGATGAAGAGATGTAGAAAAAACGCGACCGTCCCGCGGGTGGCCTGTGAGAGGGCGCCAACAAAGAAGTCTGCGATCTGGCCCGCCGCCTCGCCAACTTTGGTTGCAACGGTCCTGCTGAGTTCGGCAAAGTCGACCTTAAAGGGGATCCAAGCTGGCAGCTGGTTCTGAATGGCGTCCAAGTCGAGCGTTTCCACCCAGTCGCTGATGCTCTTGGCAACGCTCGCAGCTTGATCCGCGCCCAGAATAAAGATGGAAATCAGCGGGATCAAAACGCCGACGGTGAGGACCAAAAGCGTGAGGGTGACGGCAATGCCTGCTTTTGATCCAGTGTGCCGGTACAGCCAGCGGTAAAGTGGCGCCGACATCGCACTGAAAATGGCGGCCATGAAAAGGGCGACCAGGTAGTCCCAGACCAGACCCAGGAACGCGGCACCTATGGCCAATGCTGTCAGACTGATGAGAAACAGTTGAAACCGGTGTTTCTCGCTTGGAGCGCCGTCCGGTGCTGTAGTGGTGTTTTCCATCCGGATCGATCTCCACCCGTGATTTCCCGGTTTCAGGTTAGGACCGAACACGACACCCGGACAAGGCAAATATTCTTCCGCTAAGTCTTTAATATGTCAGGGCAACAAGCTAGCATTGAACTCCTGTCTCAAGGAATTGGCTCCATGGGTACCTCGAGTGATCTTCAAAAAGAGATTTTGCAGCTGAAGTCTGATGCCGGTGGAAGACGGTCCCGGCGTCGGCGGGATCGAACATCGGCTGCCAAGGCGAAGCTTGAAACGCAGTCTGGAGAATCGGACGCGGGTGACACGCAGACGGATGCGGCTTCTGCCTGGGAGAATTCGATCGCCAAAGGCGATCTTGATGACTTGGCAGACAAACTATCTGGTCTGGTGGATGACGCTGAGACCGAAATCCGGGAACGACCTGTCACCATGGTTCTTGGCGCCTTCGCCTTAGGAATTGTTGTTGGTGCGCTGCTTCGCCGTTAGGAGGTATCCATGGATAGCATAGTAAGGACGATGCGCATCGTCTGGCGCGCGGAACTGCTCATCATCGAAGCCAAACTCAGTGTGGCTGCCAAGAAGATTGGAGCGACAGCCTTTGCCGGCCTGATCTTTGTTTTTGGTCTCGGAATGCTCAATGTGGCAGGCTTCTTCGCTCTGGAGGAGATTTGGGGACCGGTCTATGCGGCCCTGGGTGTGGCTACAGCCGATTTCTTGATCGCAGCTCTTCTTATGGTCTGGGGATCCCGGCTGACCACCGGTCCAGAGCTCGATCTGGCGCGGGAAGTGCGTGATTCCGGACTAGAGGAGCTCGAGGCCAAGGCGGAAGATATTCAGGACGAATTCGAGGAATTGCGAAGTGAACTCTACGCCCTGAAAGCAAACCTCGTCTCATTTTCAAAGAACCCGCTGGACGGTGCAATTACCGCTCTGCTGACACCGATTTTGACGCTCTTGATCAAATCATTATCAAATAAAAAGAATTGATCGTACTTCGGATCAATTTCTTCTGAGAAGCTGATTTACTCGATTGGATTTTCAAAGGAGCGAAGGGCGGTAGGCTCGAAAAAATGAGAAGCCTGATCGTATTCTTAAACACGACAAACTACAGATCCTGATCTGTGAATGTCCTCTTCGCACAAATGAGGCTGAAAACTCAATCCTTGTCCGGATCAGGGATCCAACCGACAGCCACACGTGCCTCCGTTTCAAAGGGAGAGGCGACGGAACGCGCCGTGATCAACTCTTTAAGCTCCAGGGCGGTCAGGTCCGGGTCTTTTTCCAGAAGCCGGGCAGCAAGTGCGGCAAGGCGCGGGACGGCATAACTGGAGCCGGATGTGACGCCAGCAGCTCCGCGGAAATCGGTCACCGCAACGTTTTCTGCGGGGACCATCAGGTCGACGCTGGCTCTGCCCCAGTTTGACCCCGGCGCCAATCTGCCAAAGCCATCTGCCGAGGTGACGGTCAGAATGTTGTCCAGATCGAGCGCCGCGGGATAGACCGGTTGTGCATCGATATCGCGGCCATTATTGCCAGCTGACACGATGGCCAAGATGTTCTGGTCTTTGAGCGCTTCCGCGAAGTCGGTCCAGTCTTTCTCTGAATTGCTTCCGAGTGGCATCGCAAGGATCCGGATATCGTCGTCGAGTGTACGGGCAACAATATCGGCCATCCGGCTCATATCCGGGCGCGGATAACGGAATGGTACCAGAGCCGCACTTGGGGCTTCGCGGGCGAATACGGAGGCGACCGCTGTGCCGTGGCGCACCGGGAGAAACGCACCCCTGGAGGTGTCGCCATCATAAGGCCAGGGGTCCATATCCCAAAAGTCGTATCCAATCGGAGCGCCGCCATCGTCGCGCGCCAGCCGATCACGAAACAGGGGGAGGTCATAGGCAAGTCCAGAATCAACAAAAGCCACCCGTGCGCCGCCGGGATCTGTGCCATGAGGCCATGGGGCTTGAAGAGTCTCAGTCCAGCGAAGGGTTTCCATGTCGCCCTCGAGCTGATCCATAAGAACCCACGGCTCATCTTCGAAGCGGATCTTGCGGGCGGATCGCACCACGCAGCTGCCATCTGCTATCGCAAGAAGGCTGGGACGAAGCGCATTATCCTTGTTCCGATAGTAGGTGGCTCTGATTTGGCGGGGAGATCCTCCTGCGAGGCGGATTTCAACGGTCAGCTCATCACTACCGGGCAGAACCAGGCGGATGTCTTGCCGGACCGGCGGGCCGGAGGCTGGGAGACTCGTTTCGTTGAGCAGCCAGCTTTGCGGAACTGCGTTTTGAACTGAAAAACCGGTTGGAGCCGTGTCAGCACAGACGGATGATATCGCGCGTTCCAAGACCGTCTTCGCAGGCTGACCAGACAGTTCTTCGGCTTTGGTCTCCGGACTGCCAAGCAGTAAGCTTGCAAGGAAAAAAAGGATGGTTCCGGACCAGCTTGTCTTGGTGATGTAAGGACTCATGCAAACCTCGTCCGATCACAGGTCCTGCGGATCTTGACCGCCGTTCGGTGTCTACTTGTCCTTGCTCACACTCCGCCAAGCGGCAAAGGCGATGAGAACAAAGACCAGTGACAACAGCAAATGACCAATTTCCGGTCCGGTCAAGCCGAGCATGTTTGTCTCTGTGCCTCCATCATCGGCTGGGTTGTCACAAATCCATTTCTGGTGTCTGACGAGTCCGGCGTACATGTCGTTCGCCGGATCAGCCAAATAGCATTTACGACAGCTATATGGAGCGCATGATGGACTCCGCCAGTGCCGCTTGGGCGACCCGTATCTGAATAGCGAAACCCGGCCTTAAGCGAGTGGCGCCTGTCCGGCGAGCCGGCCGAGGACTACGGCACTCAAGAGTCCGTTGCCGGACAGATACCCGCTGTCACCGCGGCCCGAAACGCCGCACGCTGCGCCGCCGCAAGCATGAAGATTGGGTATCGGTGTTCCGTCTGTCTTTAGGACACGTGCATATTCGCCGGTTCGCAGGCCGCCCTGTGTGTGAAACAGGGCGCCCGTTACCCGGACACCGAAATAGGGCGGGGCTAGCTGTGTGTCGCCAAACTTGCGGCCAAAGCCGTCTGTCTCATTCATTGGCAGGCTTGAGATTGTAGCGGTCAAATTTCCCGCCGGGAGGCCAAGCTGGTCCGCAAGGCCATCAAGTGTCTCGCTGACCTTGATCGCGCCCGCCGCTTCAGCATTTTTGAAGTCCTCAAACTGGCGGGCGATCTTCGCAATCTGGCCGTCAAAAATCGTAAAGGCTTCCCCGCCTGATTGGGCCAGCACCGCACGGGCAGCTTCCGAGTAACCTTGAGATTCATCCCAGAAGCGCTCTGCTTCCCGGTTCACCTGAACGCCGCCGCTTGTGATCACCGCCCATGTGATCAGGATCCCGTGCGGATGCGCAACGTTGCCGTGGCCCTGGTAGGCGCCAAGATGCGCCATATCCGCGCCGATGTCTTTTCCCCAGACGATGGCTTCCCCGCGATTGCCGTCGTGACCAAACCAAAGGCCGTCGGCTATGTCCGGCATGAACTGGCTAACAAGATCGCGGTTACCGCCGAAACCGTTGCAGGCCAGGATCAGCTTTTCACATCCGAGGGTCTCCAGTCCGCCATCGGGGCGCTGAACGGTCACACCGGCAATCCGGCCCTGATCCGTATGAAGCTGCACTGCGCGCCGTTCACAGATGATGTCGATGGCTCGGATCTCGCAGGTTGAGCGCAGGCTGTCGATGAGTTCAATGCCGGACCGGGTGGGCAGACCATGCATTCTGTGCCTGGAATGACCGGGGTAATCGAAGTTGGTTATGACCGAAAACGGCAGGCCGTGTGTTTCACTCAGCCAGTCTATGGTCGGACCAGACTGCCGGGTCATGAGGTCTACCAGCGCCGGATCATTTTCCTGCTTTGCCTTAGCCTGAATATCTTGTGCAAAAAGGTCTGCAGTGTCCTCAACACCCGCTGCCTTTTGAATGCTGGTGCCAGCTGCCGGTATAAGCCCTGCGGAGAGCGCCGTTGATCCGCGCGGGATGGGATCCGCCTCCACCACAAGAACAGATTGGCCGGCCTCTTGAGCGGAAAGTGCCGCTACGAGACCGGCTGCACCGGCCCCAATGATCAGGGTCTCACAGTCCAGATCATACGCGGCCGGTGCCGGTGAAACCTCAACGGTCACTTGGGTCATAGCTTGAACCCTTTGCCAGCATATCAACGGTTCCGATCACGCCATTCAAACCGTCGAAATCGAACATCCGGTCTTTGAACGGTCGGTTGCTGCCATTGGCATGTAAGCTGGCGTAATAGTCTTGTGCTGTCTTGGCCAAGGCTCGCACGATGCCGCCAGGAAAAATCACGATGGAAAAGCCTTGAGCTTCCAAATCGGAAGCGCCGGAAATAGGGGTTGCGCCGCCTTCCACCATGTTTGCCAGAAGCGGCACACGGCCTGAGAATTGAGTTGCGACTTCGGTCAGTTGTTCGCGCGATTGGGGCGCTTCGATGAAGAGAATGTCTGCGCCTGCTTCCAGATAGGCTCCAGCTCGGTCGATGGCCGCTTGAAATCCCTCCACCGCAATGGCGTCCGTCCGGGCAATAATCAGGGTTTCCTCTGAGGCTCGTGCGTCCGCCATGGCCCGAACCTTCCCAGCCATCTCAGCAGCAGAGATCAGGGATTTGTCGGCAAGATGCCCGCAGCGCTTCGGATAGGTCTGGTCTTCGACCTGGAGCGCAGTTGCCCCGGCGCGCTCATAAAGCCGCATGGTTCTTTGAGCGTTCAGCGCGTTCCCGAACCCGGTATCGGCATCGATAATCACCGGTAGGTCGGTCCGATCGGCAATCAGCGCCATCGTGTCCGCCATTTCTGTAAAGGAAGAGAGGCCGATGTCCGGGCGGCCCAAACGGGTGTAGGCAACCGCAGCACCGCTCAAATAGAGCGCTTCAAACCCGGCGGCTTCGGCAAGCGAAGCCGTGAGGCCGTCATAAACACCGGGGGCGATGACAATCTCGTTCTGCTGCAGACGTTTCTTGAGGCTCATGCCGCCACCTCCGGCCAATCGGTTGTCATGGTGTCCAGCAGGTCGGCACACGCCATCTGATGGGTCACGGTCGCCAGAGACAGCAAGGTTGCCTCGTGCACATCGTTCTTGAAGGCAGCAGAGCCGTCCGTCAAAAGCACGGTTTCAATGTCGCGCAGATGAGCGTCGCGTAGTGTGGATGCGACACCTCCATTGGTGACGATCCCGCCAACGATCAGCCTGTCGATGCCAACAGCGCGCATGATGTATTCCAGTCGTGTCTGGTAAAAAGCGGAATAGGCTACCTTTTCAACGACAAAATCAGCTGGAAAGAGTTCATCGACCAGCGTATGGCCGAAGCTGCCCGGCGCAAAATCACCTTTGCCGAGGAAGGGCCGCAGGACTTGCAGATGTGGTGAAATCAAAGGCTCGCCCGACGCATTCGGGACCAGTGTGAATTGCGCCGAAATGTAGTGTCCTCCAAGTGCCCGTAAGGCCTTCACCAATGGCGCAATGCGGTCTGGCAACGCCGCGATGCTGTCAGCCGATTGCCCGGCGCGCCCATACGCTCCCTCGGGATGTAGAAAGTCGTTCTGCAGATCAATGGTCAGGATCGCCGTTCGCTTTGGATCCCACGTTTTCAGATCAATCATGACGTGCTCTCCAAGGGCTCGAGAATGGTGTTGCCAAAGGCGTCCACACGCGCTTGCAAATTGGGCTCAACCAGAACGGTTGTATCCGGCTGGACCAGGATCGCGGGCCCATTGATAAGCGTGCCTGCGGGCAAGGAAAGACGGTCGTAGATCGCTGTCTTGTACCAGGAATCCCCAAAATGCACCTTGCGGGTCGATTTGGGTTCCGCAGTTCCGCCAGCTGAAGGGGCAAGCGTTTTCAAATCGAATTTCGGACGTTTCCCGGTGACAGCGGTGCGCAAGTTCAAGATCCGGCGCACGCCATTGTTCAAGAGGCGGCCGAAGGCGGATTTGTAAGCTGCATCGAAGGCGGCTTCGATATCTGCCTTGCTCGGAGCTGTCACCTGGCCGTCACGCACGGTCACGGCAATCGGCACGGAGACCGTGTGCGTCTGACCGATATAGGCCATGTCCAGCTCAAAACTGATGTCGCGGGCTTCGAAGGTTGTGCGTGCAGCATCCAGAAGAGCCATACCGCTGTCGACATGGGTTTGCATGTGGTCCGCCAGCGCATTTTCGTCGAGGGCATCAACCAGCGAGTTGATGGTCTGAACGAAGTCCTGGCGCATATCCGCAATGACGCAGCCCATGGCCGAGGTGACGCCTGGATACCTTGGCACGATGGCCTTGGCGATGCCGACCTCTGCAAGCATCGCTCCGGCATGCAGCGCGCCGCCACCGCCAAAAGGCATGAAGGCAAAGTTCTTCGGATCAAAGCCGCGCTCGATGCTGACCAGGCGAATGGCTCCAGCCATACGGGAATTGGCAACCCGCATGATGGCCTCTGCCGCCTGTAACGTGTCGAGGCCAAGCGGCTCTCCGACATGAATGTCGATCGCCTTGGCGGCCGCTTCGACGTCCAGCCGGTCCAGCTTTCCTCCGATGGGGCTCTCCGGATCAATGCGGCCAAGAACAACGTTTGCATCTGTGACGGTCGGCCGATCATTTCCAAGCCCATAGGCAACGGGACCAGGGTTGGAGCCTGCGCTTTCCGGCCCAATGTTCAAAAGACCACCCTTGTCGACCCAGGCAATGGACCCGCCTCCAGCGCCGATCGTGGTAATTTCGATCATCGGCGTGCGGACCACCATCCCGAAGTCAATTGATGTCTGAGGAGACAACATCGATTGGCCGTCCGAAATCAGGGACACATCAAAACTGGTGCCGCCCATATCCCCGGTGATGACATTGTCGAACCCGGCGGACGAGGCAATGTAGCCTGCGGCGATCACACCCGCGGCCGGTCCGGAGAGCGCTGTGCGCACCGGAAGCTTGCAGGCCGTATCAACGGCCATGACCCCGCCGTTCGACTGAACAATCATGAATTCGCCGTCGAACCCGCCGGTTTTGAGCGCTTGTTCCAGGCGGCCAAGATATCCGGACACTTCCGGCTGCAGGTAAGCGTTCAGCGCCGTTGTCGAAAACCGCTCAAACTCACGGATTTCGGGCAAGATTTCCGAGGACGCGGACACATGGGCGTTCGGCCAGATCTCCCGGACAGCAGCAACAGCCGCCTTTTCATTGTCTGGATTTGCATAGGAGTTAGCAAACAGGATCGCCACGGCCTCGCAGCCTTGCGCCTGGAGCTGCTGTGCGGCAGCGCGGACGGCATCAAGATCCACTGGGGTGCGAATGGTTCCATCTGCGAGGGTTCGTTCGGGCACTTCAAGACGATTGCGCCGGTCGACAACCGGTTCAAAGTCTCCGCGAAGTCCCCAAGTGCGTGGCCGGTCTCGGCGGCGCATCTCCAAAACGTCCCGCAGACCTTCCGTGCAGATCACCCCGGTCGGTGCGCCTTTGCGCTCAAGAAGTGCATTGGTTCCAGCCGTGGTGCCATGAACAACCACTGAAATCGTTGACAAGTCATCGACCTGCTTGCCGATGCCATCCAGGAAACCACCGGATTGGTCCGGGCGGGTCGTCGGAACCTTTGCAACGGCGGCCGTGCCATTGGCTTCATTGAGAACAAAGACGTCCGTGAACGTTCCGCCGACATCAACACCAATCATCCGTCCGCTCATTGGGACACCTCCCGCCAAGCCGTACCGTAATTCTTATCGGCCGCGTCTGAGCTGATCAGACCACGTGCCACGTCACGGGCGATGTCGCCCGGCTGACGGTTTTCTGCCTTGCCGTATCCGCCGCCACCGGGTGTTTCCAAGCGGACAGCCTGGCCCTGGCGCAACTTGATGCCGCGCATTTTTGAGGCAAGCGGAGGTGTTTTCCAACCATCGTCCTGTTCATAGGTGAATTGGTTGAGCTCTCCGTCGTGTCCATCCGCAATGCCTTTTGGCGCAAACCGGCCACGTTCTCCGAAAAGGAAGGCCTCCGCCCCATTTTCTTCCAGGACTTCGATCTCGTAGATTGCGCCCATGCCACCCCGATGAGCTCCTGCACCGGCGCTGTCTGGACGCAGGGCCCACTGGCGGAACATGACCGGATAGGCGGCCTCGAGAATTTCCATTGGCGGAATGGTCGCCGTTGAAATTGGCGCATTGCCGTGGTTCAGGCCGTCGCTTTCCAGCGAACCGCCATGACCGCCGCCATAAAAGCTGAACATGACCCAGGGCTTGCCGTCGCTTTTCTTGCCTGCAATCGACAGGGCGTTGATCGTGCCATAGGCGTTCGCGACAACCCGGTCTGGTGCGGCCTTCGCAAAGGCTGAGAAGATCACATCGATCATGCGGAGAATGGTTTCGGTATAGCCACCGGTTGGGGCCGGAAATTCAGCCGACAACAACGACCCCTCCGGCACATTGACCGTGATTGGGCGCATCACGCCGGCGTTTGCGGGCAAGGCGGGGAAGATGTGTTTGATCGCAACATACGCAGTGGCGACGGTGGTCGGCAGCGCAATGTTGACCGGGCCGGCGCATTGCGGCGCGGAACCGGCGAAATCCAGGGTCAGTTCATCGCCCTTGATTTCCAGCGCGACGCGGATTGCCAGCGGCTCATCCGTGATGCCGTCATTGTCGAGAAAGTCTTCCGCTTCCCAGCGCCCATCAGGTAAGTCAGTCAATTCGGAGCGCATCAGCGCCTCTGCGCGGTGTCCGAGGGCGTCCAGAGCGCCGCTTACGGTCGTTGCGCCATATTCATCGAGCAATTCGTCCATGCGTTTGACGCCAAGATCGAGGGCGCCCAGCTGGCCATTGAGATCGCCCATGGCCGATTGGGGCAGGCGTGTGTTGCGCAGGAGAATGTCGATGATGTCCTGATTGACCACGCCACCACGCGCCAAACGCACCGGGGGCAGGACAAACGCTTCCTGAAAGACTTCCGTTGCCGCCGGATTGTAGTTGCCCGGAACGGCCCCGCCAACATCATGCCAGTGACCGACAGAAGCAAGGTAGCAAAACAGTTTGCCATCGCGGAAATAAGGGCGGACCAGCCGCATGTCCGACAGGTGCGTGCCGCCGATATGTGCGTCATTGAAGATGAAGATGTCGCCGTCTTTCAAATCCCCATCGGCGGCGGCTTTTTCGATCACGGCCTTGACCGCAAAGGACATCACGCCGACAAAAATCGGAAGCCCGGATTTCCCTTGGACCAGCGTGTCCCCGGTTTCCGCGTGATAAAGGCCGTGGCTGGCATCATGCGCTTCGGCAATAATGGGATTGAACGCTGCGCGGAAGAGCGTTGCGTCCATTTCGTCCGCAATCTGTTCCATGCGGCCGGCTAGAACCGACAAGGTTATCGGGTCGATCTCGCTCATGCGGTGGCCTTTACTTCTGCAATATCGTTCCAAACGTCCTGGCGGGCAATTTTGCCGGCGACGACTTCGAACCGATCGATGAAACGAATGCCGCTAAAACTGGTCCCATCCGGCCATTCGCCGGAAAGGGTGCCGCGGCAATAAACAACTGTGGCCGCTTCGCGGCTTTGCATGACATCGAAGCCGTCATAGGTTTTTTTCACGAAACGGTAGCGAGGCTTTGCCCAAGCGATCAGCTCGTCAATCGTCCGGAGTGGACCGGTGCCCGGGAACTCCATTACGAAGTCTGTGCTGAGCATCGATTGCGCCCGCTCCAGGTCCCTCGCCTCCATGGCGCTCAAGTACGCCCGGACAAGATCGCCCGCGTCAGGCAAAGCCGGTGCGCCTTTCCGGTGAACGCCGCCGCGGGAGTAGTCCTCGCCCTTTAATTCGTGGATCAGGACGGTAATTGCTTCGGGTGGAGCCGGCACGACGAGGCGTATGGCATCGGTCAAAGCCTCATGAAGCCGTAATTTTTCTTGCGGCTCGTAGCCTTGCAATACGTGCAATTCGACAATCGGCATACTGCCTCCCTACAGCAATTTGTATTACACATAATACAGCTTAAAAAAATTTCTAATACAAAAAATGAAAAAAATATCGGACCGGCAACTTGATATTTTGGTATCCAGCGATACCATTGAGCTTTACCCACGGAGGCTTGCGTACGTGAACAAGCATGCGAAATCGGTGTTGCCGGAAGGCGCAAAGGCGCGGCAGGTCTACCTGTCTCTCCGTGATCAGATTTCCGATGGCAGGTTTCAGGACGGACAAACCCTCCCGGGCGAACAGAAACTCTCCGAGGTCTTTGGCGTATCGCGCGTGACAGTACGTCGGGCGCTTGATGCGTTGGCCGCCTCAGGCCTCATCATCCGGCGTGCTGGCAGCGGGACAACGGTCTCGACAGCGGGTCAACTGGACAAACCGGTCGCCATGAACCTTGCGACTCTGATGCCGCAACTTGTTGAAATGGGTCAAAGCACAACGGCGCGCCTTCTGTCCTTTTCATACGATGCTGCGCCGGATTTCGTGGCATCCGCTCTCGGGCTGCCGGGCGATGAACAAGTCCAGATCGCAACCCGTGTCCGGAGCACGAACCAGACACCTTTTTCACACCTGACAACCTATGTCCCGGCTGAAATCG
The DNA here is from genome assembly GCF_965276855.1 of Roseibium sp. Classification (GTDB taxonomy): domain Bacteria; phylum Pseudomonadota; class Alphaproteobacteria; order Rhizobiales; family Stappiaceae; genus Roseibium. The sequence continues at coordinate 1,253,007 of NZ_OZ255700.1, read as the reverse complement.
CTCGCAACTATTCAGAAAATGATCTGGCGACGACCCCGCTTTTCAAATTGCTGGAGCGTGGCGGTGTCCAGATCAAGGATGCTCATCAGTCGGTTTCCGCAACCCTTGCCGGCCCGGAAGTTGCCGACGCTCTCGAAGTCGCTGTCGGCTCTGCGCTTCTGTCCTTGCGCCGCGTGGTCAAGGACGTTGATGGCAACGGTGTGGAGTATTTGGCCGGACTTTACCGCCCGGACATGTTCCGGCTTGAGATGCCACTGACCCGCGTTGGGGATGGCAATGCCCGTCATTGGGAACCGGCGATTGGCAAGGCGCACGAGGAGGGTGCATGACTGCGGCCGCGACCCTTCTCGATAAGCTTTGGTCGTCGCACGAAGTGCTGACCCGTGAAGACGGGACATCGCTTTTGTGGGTGGACCGGCACCTTGTGCATGAAGGGTCCCATCATGCGTTCGCCAAACTAGCCGAGCGTGGTGCGGCCGTCGCTGAACCCGAATTGACCTTTGCCGTTGTTGATCACTATGCGCCAACGCGCCACCGAGAACATATTGCGGATCCCAAGATCCGCCGCATGATTCAAACACTGCGCGCGAATGCGACACAGCACGGTTTGCGTTTGTTCGATCTCATGGATCCGGCGCAGGGCATCGTGCATGTCGTGGGACCGGAGCAGGGCCTGACCTTGCCAGGTTTGTTGATCAATTGTGGCGACAGCCACACATCGACCCACGGTGCATTTGGTGCACTCGCCTTTGGCATCGGAGCGACGGAAGTTGCTCATGTTCTTGCGACACAAACCGTCTGGCAGAAAAAGCCAGCGGCCATGCGCATCGTCGTCGACGGAAAACTGGCCGAGGGCATCAGCGCCAAGGATATTGCGCTCAATTGGATTGCAAAACTTGGGTCCGACGGCGCACGGGGACACGCGATCGAATATGCCGGAAGCGCGATCCGGGACCTGTCCATGGAAGGGCGGATGACCCTCTGCAACCTTTCGATCGAAGGTGGCGGCCGCTTTGGCATGGTCGCGCCCGATGACACTACCCTTGCCTATCTGAAGGGGCGGCCCTTCGCGCCAACCGGCGAAGCTTTTGAAGAAGCTCAGAAAAAGTGGCAGAAACTGCGCTCGGACGAGGATGCGATCTTTGCCAAGGATGTAAATTTGGCCGCAGAAGAGATCGCCCCAACAGTCACTTGGGGCACGAGCCCTGAGCAAGCCTTGCCGGTTAGCGCAACGCTTCCTGATCCGTCCCGTTTGTCAGACGAAAAGCAAAAGGCTGCGCGCGACGCGCTGGACTATATGGGTCTGGCCGCGGGGCGCCCGATCGAAGGCACGCCGGTCGATCAGGTGTTCCTCGGTTCATGTACCAACGGGCGTATCGAAGATCTCCGCGCGGCCGCAGCTGTCCTTGCAGGACGCACTGCGAAGGTGCCCGGACTGGTTTCTCCGGGCTCGGCCCTTGTCCGCCACCAGGCAGAACAAGAAGGTCTGGACCAGATTTTTCGGGAAGCCGGTTTGGAATGGTCCGCGTCCGGCTGTTCGATGTGTGTCGGCATGAACGGCGACATCGTTGCGCCGGGCAAGCGCTGTGCATCGTCGACAAACCGGAATTTTCGCGGGCGCCAAGGCCCCGGTGCCCGCACGCATCTCATGTCACCGGCAATGGTCGCAGCCGCCGCTGTGACCGGCACCATCACCGATGTTCGCCCTCTCTTGAAGGGGAGGGCAGTCTGATGGCTGGCTGGACGGAACATCAGGGGCTAGCGGTGGTTTTGCCGGTTCACAACATCGATACGGATCAGTTGATTCCGGCCCGGTTCATGTCGACGCCACGGTCAGAGGGGTATGGACAGTTCCTCCTTCATGATCTTAGGCGTCTGGAGGGCGGATCGGAATGTCCGGACTTTCCGCTCAACCAGTTTCCGCAGGCCAGCGTCTTGATCGCGGGCCGGAATTTCGGCAGCGGCTCTTCGCGCGAAGCCGCGGTCTACGCTTTGGTGGATGCGGGTTTTAAGGCCGTGGTGGCACCGAGCTTCGGCGACATCTTTGCGAGCAATGCGGTCAACAACGGTCTGCTGCCGGCGCTCGTTTCCGAAGCCGATCTTGAGCGCCTGACGGGCGAACTCAACGAAGGCGGTGGTTCGGCACACATTCACCTGGAGCACGGACACATCATCGTCGGTGGATCCGAAGTCCCGTTCTCGCTCGACAACAGCTGGCGAACAAAGCTGATCAACGGGTGGGACGACATCGATCTGACACTGCAGCACGAACTCGCGATCGAGAAACACAAGCAAGATCGCAGAACAACTTCTTCCTGGGTTTGGCCCAACGCGGAAGACCAGAACTCTCAAGTGAATGGGAGCCAATAGCTGAGGGGCCAGCCTTGAAAACATAGGGACCAACAGAGGGACGTCCCGCAAAGTGGAGTGAGACTATGAAAAATATCCTCGTAGCTGGCCTGGTTGCCAGTGCATCACTGTTCACAGCGACCGCGTATGCGGAAGACAGGATTTCCGCAGTTCATGCGTTCCCGGAAACGCTGATCTACACCAAAAGCTTCCTGTCCTTCGTCGACAAGGTCAACGAAGCTGGAAAGGGCGTGATCCAGATTGATGTGCGCGGCGGGCCGGAAGCCATTGGCATGTTCCAGCAGCCGGATGCCGTGCGTGACGGCATTGTCGACATGGTTTACACGCCAGGCTCCTTTTATGGCGGCGCACTGCCGGAAAAAGACGCGATGGTTGGCTCCAACCTGACCGCCGTTGAGACCCGTCAGAACGGTGGTACGGAGCTGATTGATCAGATCCACCAGGAAAAAATGGGCCTGAAATACCTTGGCTGGTTTGACAGTGGCGTCTGCTACAATCTCTGGACCCGCGACGAGCCGACCTTCGATGCCAACGGCAATCTTGAGGTGGAAGGCCTGAAACTGCGCGGCAACAACGTCTACAACGCGTTTTTCTCCAACTACCTCGGCGCACAGGTCATCGATCTGCCGACCGGTGAAGTCTATGCTGCCCTGCAGCGAGGTGTTGTTGATGCAACCGGCTGGACCCAGATTGGTCTGATCGATCTGAAATGGAACGAGTTCCTGAACTACCGCATCGAGCCCTGCTTCTTCTCCACGGACCTTGGCGTGATCGTGAACCTGGAGAAATGGGATTCCCTGTCTGATGAATCCAAGAAGATCCTGCAGGACGTCGCCATCCAGCATGAGAAGGACAGTGTTGAGGCTCTGCGCAAGAAGCGGGATGAGGACTTTGCAGCGCTTGATGCTGCCGGCATGATCTCTGTCTCTTTGGAAGGTGAAGCGAAGGCCAACTACCTCGCAGCAGCCCGCGAAAAGACGTGGGAGCGCATGAAGGGCCTGATGGCAGAACAGCCGGGCGGTACCGACAATTACGACCGCTTGATCGAATTGTTCTACGATTTCGACGCTGCAAAATAAGCACTTGAAACACGGGCTCGCGGGAATCGCGGGCCCTCCTTTTTGCTGGAACAGGCGGCCTTCATGACAACACTCAAGAAAGCCTACAACGCCTTGATCGATGCAATGGCGATTGCAGCCGGGGCAACGCTTGTGTGGCTTATGGTATCGGTGGTCGGCTCTGTGCTCATGCGAAACTTGGGTATGCAGCCGTTTGCCTGGCTGTTTACGTCAGCCGAATACGGACTTCTCTATATGACCATGCTGGGGGCACCATGGCTGGTGCGCGAAAAAGGGCATGTGCATATCGAGCTCATTACGTCGATCTTGCCACCAGCCGTCCGGAACGTTGTGAGCCGGAGTGTTGCGCTCGCCTGTGTGCTGGTCTGTCTTATTCTGGCGTGGCAAGGCGTAGAGCTTTTTTTGAAAAATATCGAGCGCGGCGATTATGACACGCGTGCCTATTATTACCCGCGCTGGCTTCTCACGATCTCCTTTCCCGTCAGCTTCGGGCTGATGGCAATAGAGTTTTCGCGCTTTGTCGCCGGGCCGGACACCCTCCATACCGGCGAAGCAGGGATACACGAATAATGGAATGGTATGAGGCGCTCGCCCTTTTGCTGGGTGTGATCGTGGCCCTCATGGCGATCGGGATGCCGGTCGCCTTGGCGTTTCTTGCGGCGAACATCGTGGGCGCCTGGATCTTCATGGGCGGGGAGCGGGGCATTGGCCAGCTGCTCAACAATGGCCTTGGGTCGATGACGAAGTTCGCCCTGGTCCCCATCCCATTATTCTTGTTGATGGGGGAGATCTTCTTTCACACGGGTCTCGGCAACCGTATGTTCACGGCCATCGACAAGTTACTCGGCCGGCTTCCTGGGCGCCTCAGCTATGTCACGGTGATGGGCGGCACCGCGTTCTCCACTCTCTCTGGCTCATCCATGGGATCGACCGCGCTTCTTGGCTCGCTCATGGTCCCCGAGATGAACCGTCGCGGTTACAAGACCCATATGAGCATTGGTCCGATCCTTGGGACCGGTGGTTTGGCCATTATCATCCCGCCATCTGCTCTTGCCGTTCTTTTGGCAACGCTTGCGCAGATCGATGTTGGCGCCTTGCTGATTGCAGGGGTCATTCCGGGACTCATCCTGGCAGGATTCTACATCGCCACCATTTGGCTTCAGACGAAACTCGATCCGTCCGCTGCGCCAGCCTATGATGTGGAACCGATGTCCCTCGGTGCCAAACTCTCGCTCCTGGTGCGCGAGGTAGTACCGATGGTGGGCGTAATGGTGATCATAATTACACTGATGATCAATGGTTTCATCACGCCATCAGAAGCGGCTGCCTTCGGCGCGCTGGGCGTTCTCGTTCTGGCTGCCGTCTTCCGCTGCCTCACGTGGGAGGCCATGCGCAAATCGATCACCGGCGCGCTACGGGTCACCCTGATGGCCTACCTGATTGTGTTCGGCTCGGCCACTTTCAGCCAGCTGCTTGCATTTTCGGGGGCCTCCCGCGGGCTGGTCAACTGGGCAACATCCTTTGAGCTGGCACCGATCGCGATGCTACTCGTGATGTTTGCGGTTCTTTTGATCCTTGGCATGTTTATGGAGCAGATCTCGATCATGCTGCTGACAGTGCCGATTTTCTTCCCGCTTGCACTGACGCTGGGTTTCGATCCGATCTGGTTTGGCCTCATCATGCTCTTGTCGCTGGAAATCAGCTTTACAACACCGCCCTTTGGGCTGTTGTTGTTCGTGATGAAGGGGGTCGCGCCCCCTGGCACAACCATGCGCGACATTTACACCTCGGCTTTCCCATTCATTGGCTGCTCGCTGCTGGTTGTCGCATTGCTGGTCTTGTTTCCGGGCCTGGCGCTTTGGTTGCCGGGGTTGTAGGAGGCAATTGAGAAGGCTCTGACAAGCTGCCCACAACAGTGGGTCTGAGTGATGTGGTCTGTGCTTGAGACAACTGTGTGCAGCCTCGGGCGAACGTCAGGCCGCTCAAGTCAAAGTGGGCGAACATCGACTGCGTGAAAGCTGCTTTGGTTGCCGGAAGATCTGAGGACGCCTTTGACAGGCGCCACATCCGAATAGTCGCGACCATAGGCAACCACGATATGGTCCAGACCGGCAAAGCAGGCATTTGTTGGATCGTACTCGATCCAGCCTGTTTCGACGCCGCACCATGCGCAAACCCAAGCATGCATGGCATCCGCGCCCTCAAGGCGCGGCTGGCCTTTGGGGGGCAAGGTTCTCAAGAAGCCGGACACATATCCTGCTGGAATTCCGAGTGCCCGCAAGCCTGAAATCATGATGTGCGAAAAGTCCTGGCACACGCCATGGCGTTTTGCAAAAGCCTCTGCCGGCGGCGTGGTCACATCGGTGGCCTCAGGATCGAAGCTCATTGTTTCGTGCAAAGCCTTTCCGAAGCGCTCTACGAACTGCATGACCGAGAGGCCCTCATCTGCTTGGGCCTTTGCAAATTCGGTTATGGATGGATCGGGTGCGACCCTTGGCGACCTGCCCGTGTAGTGCGCCGGTGCGACTGCGGTCAGGCTCCGGTTTGCAATCACCTCTTGTTCAAGAGCCTGGAGATCGGGTGAAAAGTCCAGACCGGCAGCGGGGTGAAGCCGTTCAACTGTGGCCTTTAACGTTAGTTCGATCTTGTCAATTGGCTCATGAAAGACAAGCACGGTCATAACATTTCCAAAAAAGTCCCGGGTGTCGTGACGTTCCTGAGGTTTGGGATCGATGGTCAACAAACGGGCTGGAACGATCTGTTTGCCTGGAACGTCGGAGGGCAAAAGCCGGACGAGCGTTCGGGCGTGTTCAGATGGCGCACCATAATCATATCCGACAGTCAGGCGAATTTCGTAGCGCATTAGTTTTCGTTCCGATCCTAGATCAGATAATTGGTGGTCAGACGGTCCGAGACTTCGGACAGACGTATGCGAACGCGCTCAAGCCGCCGTGCGTTCATTTCTGATGGCGAGGCAACAGACAGCTGTGCTTCCAGAGGCAGCAGCAACCGGAGCACCGATGAAACACGGCCGCTTATCCGCGCATTCGGCAAGCCTTCTGCAATGCGCCGCATGGCTGTGACCTGAAACAGAATTGCGCGTGGATTGCTGGCATCAAGCGCCAGGAGGTCGGTGACCGTTTCGGTGGTTGGATCGATCCGGTAGCGCCGTTGATGGGTGATGACGCTGTCAGCATATTCAAGGGCGACATCCGGAAAACCTGGCCCAGCCTCTTCGCCGGCAAATGCCATCAACACACCTGCGGCGCCGTCGGCCCGTTCAATGGCCCGGCCGAGTGTCAGGAACCGCCAACCGGATGTCCGGTGCATATTCTCGTGTACGAGTCCCTTGAAGCCCGTAATTTTTCTCAAAAGGATACCGAGCGCTCTGGCCGTATCGTCTCCGCGCGCAAGGTCCGGGGTCAGATCTCTCAAGCTGTTGGTGAGATCGGCGAGCGCCGCCCAACCATCGATGGAAAACCGGTCGCGGACTTTGCCCGCAGACACCCGGGCAGCGCTCAACGGCGGGTTCAGAGCTGTGATAACGGCCTTATCTGGATCGAGCGACAGCAGCCGGAGCTGTTCCGCGATCTGAACAAGTCGTGGGTCTTGGTCGTAGCCGGCTTCAGCAAGCCGCAAATGATAGCCCCGCATCAGACGGATTACGCCCTCGGCCCTTTCAATGTAGCGTCCAAGCCAAAAGAGATTGTCTGCTGCCCGGCTGGGCAAGACGCTCGGGCCTTGACGCCGGAAGTTTTTCGCATCGAAAAGCGTCTCCTGCCGGACAGCGCTGTCTCTCATGACCCAGACGTCGGCAACCGAACCGCCTTGTTGCATGGATAAAGCTGTGGCATCGCCGTGGCGGCCAATCCGGGCATAGCCTCCGGGGAGGAATACCCAGCCTTGCGCGGTTCGGGCTGCAAAGACACGAATGCTCATGGGGCGGGGGACAAGACGATTGTCTTCCCAGACCGGCGTGGTGGACAACGTCACGGCTTCCTGGCCGACAAGCTGGCCGGCACGGCTGTCTATCCAGGCTGAGAGAGCCTTTTGTGTTTGCAGCGCCGGATCTTGTCTTGGCCCATCTGTTCGGCCGATGTCGAAGGGCAGCGCCCGGCTGAAAGCCTCACCAATGAACAAGTCTTTGGCATGGGCTTTCACGTAATCCCGCTCGGCGGCCTGTCCGCACCACCAGGTTGCCAGATTTGGAAGCTTGAGCGGTTCACCGAGAACAACATCTGAAATCTGCGGCAGAAATGCCATGAGCGCTCTGGTTTCCAGTATTCCGGACCCAAGACTGTTGACCAGATTTACATTGGATTGCCGGATGGCATCGACAAGACCCGGGGTGCCCAGGTGAGATGTTTCGTCAAGTTCCAATGGATCTGCATAGGAGGCGTCCAGACGGCGCCACAGAACACTGACCGGTTTCGGACCGGACACCGTCCGCATCTGCACGGTGCCATCCTGCACAAGAAGATCTGCTCCCTCCAGAAGCGTCAGGCCAAGATAACGCGCGATGTAGGTGTGTTCAAAGTAGGTATCGTTGCCGGGGCCAGGCGTCAGGATGGCGGTGCGCCCGCCCTCTGTCGACGGCAGATCATCCATGGCATCGCGAAAGGCGCGGAAGAAACCGGCCAAACGCTGAACTCTGGACTGGGGAAACGGTTCGGGAAACACCCGTACGGTCGCCATCCGGTTTTCCAGTGCAAAGCCAGCACCAGACGGGGCCTGCGTTCTGTCGCCCAGCACCAGCCAGGATCCGTCCGGGCTGCGGCCGATTTCAAACGCCAGAAAATGGAGATGGTGGCCTGAAGCCGGTGTTAAACCGACCAGTGGACGCTGCCATTCCGGGTTCTGGGCGACCAGCTCTGCGGGCAAGTGGCCGTCGCGGACAAGGGTCGCGTCGCCGTAAAGATCGGCAACAACCCGCTCCAAAAGCTCAGCGCGTTGCGTCAGCGCTTCGCAGATTTCTGTCCACTCTCTCTCATGCAAAATCACTGGAATATGGCTGAGGGGCCAGTCGCGTTCCTGATGAGAGTCTGTGCTGTACTGACGAAAAAACACACCTGCATCCCGCAGGTATTGATCCCCGCGGGCGAAACCGGCGGTGATTTGCTCTTGTGACAATCGCGACAGCTGCTGAATGAATGAACCCCAAACCGGGCGCATCACTCCGTCCGGGTCGAGCAGCTCGTCGGCAACACCTGATTGAACGGCATAATCCCGCAACAAGGGATTGGTTTCCGCGAGCGCCTCTTCCGCCGGGGTGGTCATATCAGCCCGCCCTGGCGCCGTAGATCAAGGGTCATTGGAAATTCCGGGTGCGGTGCTTCCCAAACGGGGGTGTACTGTCCGGTGGAATGGCCGAAACCTTCAAACCGGGCCAGCCGGCGTGCTTCTGCTTCATTGCCGTTGACCGGAAACGTGTCGTAGTTCCGGCCGCCTGGATGTGCCACATGATAAACGCATCCGCCGACCGGCCGCGAAGACCAGCGGTCGTAGATGTCGAAGGTCAAAGGGGCGTTGACGGGCAGAACGGGGTGCAACGCTTCTGCAGGTTGCCAGGCTTTGAAACGGACGCCGCCAACATTGACCCCGGAGGTGCCCGCCTCTGTCATCGGTATGGGCCGTTGATTGCACATGACGGCATAGCGGTCCTTGAAGGCGGTGGTCATCTTTACCTGCAGGCGCTCTACAGAGCTGTCGGTGTATCTGACCGTTCCACCGATCGCTCCGGTCTCGCCCAGGACATGCCAAGGCTCCAGGGCCTGGCGGATTTCCAGCTGAACGCCTTCGACATCGACTGCCCCACAAAACGGGAAACGGAACTCAGCTTGGGCTTCATACCAAACCGGATCGAGTTCGAAGCCATGGTCTTTCAAGTCTGTCAGAACGGCCAAAAAATCCTGCCAGACAAAGTGCGGGAGCATGTATCGATCATGAAGAACGGTGCCCCAGCGCACCGGCTGACCCGTTACCGGTTTCGCCCAGCATCGGGCAATGATTGCGCGCAAGAGCAGCTGCTGCGCAAGGTTCATGCGGGGATGCGGTGGCATTTCAAAACCGCGGAACTCCACAAGTCCCAAACGGCCGGTCGGACCATCTGGCGAATAAAGTTTGTCGATGCAGATTTCTGCCCGGTGGGTGTTGCCGGTCACATCCGTCAACATGTTCCGCAGCAAGCGGTCAACAAGCCAAGGAGGTGTGTAGTCTCCTGAGTCCGGTCCGGAAATCTGCGACAGGGCGATTTCAAGCTCGTACAGAGTATCGTGCCTTGCCTCGTCGATCCGCGGAGCTTGGCTGGTCGGACCGATAAACAGGCCGGAAAACAAGTAGGATAGGGAGGGGTGCCGCTGCCACAGCAAGATCAATGATTTCAGAAGGTCTGGCCGTCGCAAAAACGGACTGTTTTCCAGTGTTGCGCCGCCAACGACCACATGGTTCCCGCCACCGGTTCCCGTGTGGCGGCCATCGATCATGAATTTGTCGGCTCCCAAGCGGCATTGTCGGGCCTCTTCGTAGATCGCTTCCGTCGTCGTGACACAATCGTCCCAGTTTGCAGCGGGATGAATGTTGACCTCCAGAACGCCGGGGTCCGGAGCGACCCGGACGACGTTGAGCCTTGAGTCATTCGGTGGTCCATATCCCTCGATATGAACCTTGAGGCCAAGCTGTTCTGCACTCAGCTCTGCAGCGGCGAGAAGCTCGAGGTACTCTTCAAGACGTTCGACGGGCGGCATGAAGATGCACAGCCGACCCTCGCGCAATTCGATCGCAAGTGCGGTTCGGACGGATCCATCGGATGGATCGACCCCTCCTTGCGGGACAACAGTTTGCACATCCCCGGTTTCTCGCTGTGTCTGTACCGGTTGGGAATGCTCAGCACTTGCCTCTGGCAAAAGCTCAGCTTTTTCCTTCTCCTCTGCGACGAGCCGGTCAATTTCCTCCTGAATGGCACGCCGGCGTTTCTGTGTGAGCTCATCCTGATAGTCCGGCAGGGCAGCCGTTTGCAGGGAAGGGTCCGCCGTGTACGTGTAGGGATAATCGACAGGCCGTATATGGGGCAGGGATCCAAGCGGCAACCGGAAACCAGCAGGGCTGTCGCCAGGGACAAGGAACAAATGCCCACGCCGAGACCGCCAGCGTTCGGACCGCCATTTAGGGCCAGTACTCTTGCTCTGCCAGCATTGGACCGGCAGCACATAGCCGACCGCTGTTTCCAGGCCGCGCCCGAACACGCGTGCAAACCGGGCCCGCTCTTCGGCGTCTTTGAGTTTGGGATTGAGCGGTGAGATGTTGTCAGGCAGGTTCGCTTCTTTCACGATCCATTCGGCTGGATCTTCAAAGACAGGCTGGACGTGGTCTTTGGGAAGGTCGAGATGCTCCGCAATCGCTTCGAGCAGCGCTCCTGCTTTGGATGGATCTTCGACAGGCTCGCTGTCCTCGAGCGCAATCAGGTCCGGGTTCTTCCAGATCTGCGTACCATCTGTCCGCCAGAAGAGTGAGAACGTCCAGCGTGGAAGGGTTTCACCTGGGTACCATTTTCCCTGCCCGTAGTGCAGCACGCCACCGGGTGCAAACCGTTCGCGCAGGCGGCGTATCAGTTTATCGGCCAATCCCCGTTTTGTCGGCCCAACCGCGGCGGTGTTCCACTCTGAACTTTCAAAATCGTCAATGGAGACAAACGTGGGTTCCCCGCCCATTGTAAGTCGGACGTCTCCGGCTTCCAGCGCTTCATCGACTTTACGCCCGGTTTGAAGAAGCCGCTCCCAGGCGTCATCGGAAAAGGGCTTTGTGATCCTCGGGTGCTCGGAAACACGCGCGATCTTCATGTCGAACTTGAAGTCGGTTTCGGCAAAAGTGGCCGTGCCCGAAATCGGAGCCGCGTTTTTGAAATGGGGCGTTGCTGCCAGCGGGATATGGCTCTCACCGGTCAGAAGACCGGATGTCGGATCAAGACCGATCCAACCAGCGCCGGGGATATACACCTCGACCCAGGCATGGAGGTCAGTGAAGTCATGATCCGTACCGGTGGGCCCGTCCAGTGCCTTCAAATCCGGTTTCAACTGGATCAGGTAGCCGGAGACGAACCGTGCGGCAAATCCGAGATGCCGGAGGACCTGAACAAGAAGCCAGCTTGAATCCCGGCACGATCCCGACCCTTTTGTGAGGGTTTCCTCAGGTGTCTGTACGCCCGGCTCGAGACGGATTGTGTAATCCACCTCTTCGGAAATCCTATGATTGAGACCAACCAGAAAATCGACCGTTCGCGTTTCGTCAGGACTGACCGACCCGATGAACTTTGCCAGCTTCGGTCCTTCCGGCTCCGGTGTCCGGTAGATGACCAAATCATCCTTGAGGTCCGGGTCGTACTCGAACGGCCAATGTTCTGCGCGGTCTTCAACGAAAAAGTCGAACGGATTGTAGACAGTCATGTCCGCAACAAGATCGACTTCGATCTTGAACTCCCGAACGGGTTCCGGGAACACGAAGCGGGCGAGCCAATTTCCATACGGATCTTGCTGGTGATTGACGAAATGGCCGCTTGGAGAAACCTTCAGGCTGTGCGAAATCACCCGTGTCCGGCTGTGCGGTGCCGGTCTCAACCTGACAATCTGCGGTGAAAGTGTCACCGGCCGGTCATAGGCATAGTGGGTTAGGTGATAAAGACTTGCATGAATGGCCATGGAGTGCTCGTGTCGTGCGGGAGGTGCACCGCACTATGGCAGAGATGATTTGCTTTGCACAAGGACCGGGGCCAAACAGCTGTTTGAATGGGGCACCTGCCAGCGGATCTGCAGTGATCGCGTGCCAACCGGTTTTCGAACGGTCTCAGCAGCGGGTTGGACTTGATCATAATGGCCAGGATTGCGTTTCAACCTTGAAAATGCCGTGTCTCAGGACTAATTGCCCGCCGATCAGGAAATCGGGAAACGAACGAGAATGAGCAACATCACGATCCTCGACGGTGGCATGGGGCAGGAACTGGTTCACCGCAGCGGGCGGGTCCCGAGCGGGCTCTGGTCGTGCGAACTCATGATGGAACGGCCGGATCTCGTCCGAGCCATTCACGACGACTTTTTTGCTGCCGGCGCTCATGTCGCAACCGTCAACAGTTATACGCTCCACCGGGATCGGCTGCGGCCCAATGGCCTTGATGATCAGTTCAAGCGGCTGCATCACCTGGCCTGTGACCTTGCCTGCCAGTCCCGGGACGCACATGGCAGCGGGCTTGTGGCGGGTTGTCTTGGTCCGCTTGGCTGGTCCTACAGCCATGACGGGGCCCCGCCGCAAGACCAATCCATCGATCTCTATGACGAAATCTGCCGGGTTCAGAAGGACCACGTAGACCTGTTTGTCATCGAAACAATCGCTTCCATCGAACAGGCACGCGCATCCCTGACCGCAGCGCTGCGGCATGATAAACCGGTCTGGATCGCTCTGACAGTTGATGATGGGGATGGTGTTGCACTTCGGTCCGGTGAGCCGCTGCATGAGGTGGTGGATGTTGTCAAGGAACTTGGACCAGAGGCGGTTTTGATCAATTGTTCGGTGCCGGAGGCGGTGACCAGGGGCATGGCCGTTCTCGGACAGTCGGGCATGAAAACCGGTGCCTATGCCAACGGGTTTACGGCCATCAAACCGGAGTTTCTCAAGAAGGGCAGCAGCGTTTCAAAACTTGCCGCGCGCACTGATTTGACACCCGAAGTCTATGCGGATCACGCCGCTGACTGGATTGATCTTGGAGCCACGATCGTCGGCGGGTGTTGTGAGGTCAGCCCTGCCCACATAGAGGAACTGTCGCGCCGGTTTAACGCTGCGCCGTGAGTGAGCGTAGCGTGGCCTTAGATTATCGCGCGGCGGCGATCGCTGCCTGACCGAGGGACAGCCCGCCATCGTTGGCTGGCAGAGTCTTCGGAACCAGAACGTCGAACCCTTGTGCCTTAAGCTGTTCAAACAGCCCATCGGCAAGGGTCGCGTTTTGCAGGACGCCGCCCGACAAGGCGATTTTCCTGATATTCCGGGACAGGGCTGCGATTTTAAGCCCATCGCCAAAGGTCCAAATCAGCCGAAACGCACTGCAATTTATGACAGTCTGCCAGCCTACCCTGGACGCGGTCCAAGACATGGATCAAATGGCAGAAATAAGCAGGCGCGAATGTGACCTCGGCAGTCACACATCATGGCGCCACGGCGCCCTGAGATAGCTGCGTTTTCAAGCGACGCCCTACTTCGTGACGGTATCCGGATGCGCAAAAGGCCTATCGGCTCTCCCTGTTGTCGTCCCCGGATTTGAGCCGAGATCTATTCTCATCGCGGCCAGGACCAACCCATCAGTTTCGCGAGCAAGTCTTTGGGACCGAGAAGGTCCCGGATCTTCGCTCTGCTGCGTCCGGGACGACATTAGCGGGGGCAACGACGTGGGGATCTTGTAGAACGTGTCGCGAGGATCTGTGGTCTTGCGCCGGAGACAAAGCTGTTCCACAAGAGCGCCATCTTTCACTCAACACGGCGCAACGATGAGCGAACTCAAACACATGACCGGGACGGCAGATGGCCAGGTGGAAACACTCTTGAACTTGGCAGTGGCTGCCGGTGCTGAGATCCTGAAAGTCTATGCCGAAGATTTCAGCGCATCGGTCAAGGGAGACGGATCCCCGGTCACCGTCGCCGATCAGGCGGCAGAGGACGTGATCCTCAAAGGACTTGCAGATCTTTTTCCGGATGTGCCGGTGGTGGCCGAAGAATCCGTCGAAGCCGGGCAGCTGCCGGAGGGCGGTGCTCGGTATTTCCTTGTTGATCCTCTGGATGGCACCAAGGAATTCGTGAAGCGCAACGGTGAGTTCACGGTTAATATTGCGCTGATCGATGAGGGAACGCCAATTTTTGGCGTGGTTTATGCGCCCGCGCTGAAAGAGGTCTACTGGGGAGGCGCCTTGCCGGGTGGCGAAGCGCAGAGTGCCTTTCAGGGGCAGGTTTCAGGTGGTGAAATCGTTGATGTTGGAAAAATCTCTGTTCGAAAGCCGCCAGAGTCGGGATTGAGTGTTTTGGCAAGCCGCTCGCATTTGTCGGAAGAAACCGAAGCGCTGATCGCAAAGCTGAAAGTCGCCGAGAAGGTCTGTGTCGGTTCCTCGCTGAAGCTGTGCTGGGTCGCTGCAGGGCGGGCGGATCTCTATCCGCGCATGGCACCGACCATGCAGTGGGACATTGCGGCCGGCGATGCGGTGGTCCGGGCTGCCGGCGGCCATGTGGTGCTTGCAGAAACCGGTGGGGACTTCGTTTACAGGCTTGCCGAGGGCGCGACTAAAGACGATCTGCGCAATCCGCATTTCATCGCGGTGAGCGATCTGGCGCTCTTGCCATGATGGGCGTTGGGGCGCGTAAGGAAACGTGAAGGTGTTATCGGCAAATATGTCGTTGGCATTATAGGCGTTCGGCACGCGGGAAAGGCAACAGTGACATGACGATCCTGATCACCGGTGGCGCAGGCTACATCGGATCCCACTGCTGCGTGACCTTGCTGGAAGCAGGTCACGATGTCGTCGTGCTCGACAACTTTTCCAACTCCAGCCCCGAAAGCCTCAAACGGATCACCGCGATCACGGGCAAGGAAGTTGCTCATGAAGAGGGTGACATCCGGGACCGGGACACACTTGAAAGGGTGCTGAAGAAGTACAACTGCTCAGGCGTCATTCACTTTGCTGGATTAAAGGCTGTCGGTGAGTCCACAAAGGTTCCGCTCAGCTATTACGCCAACAACATCACCGGAACGCTCGAGCTCTTGGCCGCCATGGAGGCGTGCAATGTGCGCCAGCTCATATTCTCCTCTTCGGCCACTGTTTATGGCGAGCCGAAGTTCCTGCCCTTGACGGAAGATCATCCGCTGAGCGCCACCAACCCCTATGGCCGCACAAAGCTGATGATTGAGGAAATTCTGGGCGATGTCTCTGCGAGTGACCCGCGATGGCGCTTCGGCATCTTGCGCTATTTCAATCCGGTCGGCGCCCACAAAAGCGGCCTGATCGGGGAAGACCCGCAAGGGATTCCGAACAACCTGATGCCGTTTGTCTCGCAAGTCGCCAGCGGTCGACGCGACAAACTCTCGGTCTTTGGCAACGACTATGACACGCGCGATGGCACCGGTGTCCGCGATTACATCCACGTGGTCGATCTGGTGGTAGGGCACCTGCGCGCCTATGAGGCCCTGTCTTCGCTCACAGACACGGACAACAGCTTTACCGTCAATCTGGGGACCGGAACCGGGTACAGCGTGCTGGAGATGGTGAAAGCCTTTGAACGGGCGTCAAACCAGGCGATCCCTTATACAATCGCTCCGAGGCGTCCCGGGGACGTCGCCGAGGTGTATGCCGACACAAACAAAGCGGCGGAGAAGCTCAATTGGACCGCGGACCGCGGCCTGGAAGACATGTGCTCCGACACCTGGAACTGGGCCTGCAAGAACCCAAAGGGCTATGGCGCGTCGAGCGATTAAAACCCTACGACAAAGGCCCGTAAAACCCGCGGCGCAATGAGCGCCCCCAGCCTGGGCGCTTGTTCTTTTCCGCTTCTAGTGCCGCAGCTTCCCAGTCGTAAGGCAGGATCTTTTCCTGAAAACTCCATCCTGATGCACCTTTGGTCATCAGCGCATACCGCGCGTGCGGGCTGCCAACTTCCATTGTGTGGCGGTTCGGGTGATCATCTTCATAAGACGGCAAGCCGACGCTGCCGGGGTTAAGGATCGTCTGCCTCGTCTCATGAAGATGAATGACCCGCGGAATATGGGTGTGACCGCAGCAGATGATCGGGGATGTTTCGCCTTTGAGCTCAGCAATCAACGTTTCTTCATCCGGCAGATGACCTTTGGGGCCCTCCACCTTTTCGGTCAAATACCGGTCGTCATTGTCCGGAGTGCCATGGCAGAGGAAAACGTCATCACTCAACCGGATGGTCTGTTCAGACGTCTTCAACCAGTCAAGGCTTTGCCGAGACAGCCGTTCGGCTGTAAAGGCGTCCGTCGGGCCCATCTTCTCTTTCGGACTTTCAAGGACGATCCGATCATGATTGCCGCGCACCGTCGGCCACTTGGTTTCCCGCAGGATCTCAGCCGTCTCCTCCGGCCACAGAGGACCGGAGACGCAATCGCCGAGATTGACGACGACATCAGGAGCTTCGCCGGTAAGATCCGCCAGCACCGCTTCCAGCGCCAGCACATTCCCGTGAATGTCCGAAACAACCGCAATTTTCATGAATGATTGCCCCATTTACACCCTGCCGTCCCTGCGAAGGCAGGGATCCAGTAACCCGGGAAGATAGACAGGAACCCTGACAGCCGTTTGAAGGTTCCGAGCCCCTGCCTGCGCAGGGGCGGCACAGGGTCGTGCGGTCAGCTCTCGCCGAACACCCGCTCAAAAATAACGTCGACGTTCTTGGTGTGATAGCCAAGATCGAAGCGGTCGCGGATTTCTTCTTCGGACAGGTAGTTGCGGACGTCTTCGTCATTGAGAAGCTCGGTCAGGAAGTCGACTTTGGCGTCGCCGGATACCTGATAGCTGTCCCAGACCTTCATCGCGTTGCGCTGAACGAGGCGGTAGGCGTCTTCACGGGAGGAGCCTGCTTGCGTCAGGGCGAGCAGGATCCGCTGGGAATGGACGAGACCGCCGAGACGGTCCATGTTGCCCATCATGCGCTCCGGGTAGACCACAAGCTTGTCGATCACACCGGTGAGGCGCGCCAGGGCAAAGTCGAGGGTCACGGTCGTGTCCGGGCCGATCATGCGCTCAACGGACGAATGCGAGATGTCACGTTCGTGCCAGAGCGCCACGTTCTCCATGGCCGGTACGGTGGACATACGCACCAGACGGGCAAGGCCGGTCAGGTTTTCGGTCAGGACCGGGTTGCGCTTGTGCGGCATCGCCGACGAGCCTTTCTGGCCCTTGGAGAAGAATTCTTCTGCTTCCAGTACTTCCGTGCGCTGCAGGTGGCGGATTTCGGTCGCAAGACGCTCGATGGACGAGGCGATGACCCCAAGGGTCGCGAAGTACATCGCGTGGCGGTCGCGCGGGATCACCTGGGTAGATACCGGCTCGGCCTTAAGCCCAAGTGCCTTGGCGACATGTTCTTCAACGCGCGGGTCGATGTTGGCGAAGGTGCCGACAGCACCGGAGATGGCACCGGTGGCGATTTCCTCGCGGGCATTCAGAAGGCGCGCCTTGCAGCGGTCGAACTCCGCATAAGCTTGAGCCATTTTCAAACCGAAAGTGACCGGTTCGGCGTGGATGCCGTGGGATCGGCCGATGGTGACCGTGTCTTTGTGCTCAAATGCTCGGCGCTTGATGGCCGCCAGCAGCTCGTCCATGTCCTTCAAAAGAAGGTCGGTCGCCTTGACCAGCTGGATGTTGAAGCAGGTGTCCAGAACATCCGACGAGGTCATGCCCTGGTGCACGAAGCGCGCATCCGGTCCAACGATCTCTGCAAGATGGGTCAGGAAGGCGATGACGTCATGCTTTGTCTCCCGCTCGATCTCGTCGATACGGTCGATGTCGAAGGTGGCGCTACCGCCTTTTTCCCAGATTGTCTTGGCAGCGTCTTCCGGGATCACGCCGAGCTCCGCCAATGCATCGCAGGCATGGGCCTCGATCTCGAACCAGATGCGGAATTTCGACTCCGGAGACCAGATATCGACCATGTCTTGGCGGGAATAGCGCGGGATCATCGCAGGTTCAGTCCTCGTCTTGGGAAGTGTTGGCTGCGGGATAGCAGAGCGCGCCCGGCCCTTCAATGGAAAGCCGCCGTTTTTGCTTGCAGCGGGCCGGGGAATATGACTGATTATCGCGCAACTCACCCATTTCTGGTGTCGGAGGCCTTCATGACCATCTGGCGACCCGCCAATTTCATTACCGTCAAAGCCCTGGCGCTCATCTGGCAAGATGACGCTCTGCTCCTGACCGAGATCTATGACGATCATGGTAATGTAAAGGGCATGCGCCCCTTGGGCGGAACTGTTGAATTCGGCGAAGCTTGGCGCGATACGTTGCAGCGGGAGTTTTTGGAAGTACTCGGTGCGCGGATATCTCTGGGCAGTGACCATTTTGTCCTTGAAAACATCTACGAACACTACGGCCAAACCGGCCATGAGATCGTTTTCTTGTGCCACGCGCATTTTTCAGATGGGCGCTTCTACCGGCAAGATGCCATCCCGTTTCTGGAGCATGATGAAACCGAGTGTATTGCCAGATGGATGTCGGTTGCAGAATTGAAGGCCAAACAGATCGAACTCTATCCCGAAGGCTTGATGGAGCGGCTCACCCAACCTGTCGCCGGCTCGGCAGTAAGCCGCCGATACAGCTAAAACGACGCGCGATCGCTTGATTCTTTGTGTATCCGCCAGAAATACTGTGAGGAAGGTGTACGCGGAGACGGAAAGGGAGGCCGGTTTTGGTGCTTACACGGAGTGCAGGTCTGCCAATCGGTTTCTTGGCGGTTTTCATTGTTTGGATGAGTGTGATTTCCGGCCCAACGTTGGCGAACGGGGGATTGGAGGATGTCCGGCGGGTTTTGAACACGCCGGAACGCCTGTCTCTCATCGTTGAAAAACGCCGTCGGGAAATCAGCGCCTATTATGGGGCCGAAGACGCATCTCTCTTATGGCTTGGAACGGACAGGGCCGCGGCCTTCTTGGATCTCCTGAGAAATGCGCATCTCCACGGTCTCCGCCCGGAAGACTATCCGCACGCCTATCTTGAAGCCGAGCTCAAGTCCGTTGACGAAGGTCTCAATCCTTCAGAGGCCGCATGGATTGAGCTCCTGTTCACAGGCCATTTTCTTGACTTTGCCAATGACCTCCGGGCTGGCCGGGTAACGCCTCGGGTGCTCTATCCTGGCGCCTACATGCCCATCCACACAATCAATGGCACGGATGCCTTGAAGCGGCTCGCAGCCGCACCCCAACTGTCGGATTTCGTGTCGATTTGGGAACCGCAGGACGATACCTATCGCTTGCTGAAGACACACCTTGCGCGCCTGTATGCAGTCAAGGATGGCGGCGGTTTTACATACCTGGATATTCAAGAAGAGCTTTCGCCGGGCACACAGAGTGATCAGGTGCCCAACCTGCGGCGCCGGATGTTCGAAGACGGTCTTGTCGGCGAAAGTACAGGCGGAGAGCTTTTCGACAAGCGGCTTGCATTTGCGGTCGCCCAATCCAAACACAGATACGTTCTTCCTGTTTCTAGCGAGGTGACACCCCGGCTTGTCCGCGCGCTGAACATTCCCATTGAGCGCCGGATCGAGCAGGTCAGCAACGCCATGGAGCGCATTCGCTGGATCCCGCCGGAGTTTTCCCGGGTTAAGCTGTTCATCAACAAAGGTGAGAACCAGTTTGTATTCTCTGAGTCGGGGCGTGTGGTGATGGAAGGTCAGGCTTTCGCCAACTGCCCGGACAGAAACTACGCGAATACGGCGACAGCCATTGAAGCTGTGACCTTTCATCCGACCTGGCAGGTTCCTCTGGAGTTTCTTGGTAATGAATTGCTGCCGCGGTTGAAGGACGATCCGGCGGAGGTTGAGGGGGTTGGGTACTATTTGAGACGGAGAGGGGCGGATGTGCCGCTCAGTTCGCTCCCTTGGGGACAGGCAACGCCGCGCGCCATCAACCGTTTCAAAGATGAGTTCAATCTCTATCTGCCAGCTTCAGACGAAAATCCGCTTGGAAGCTACGCATTCCGGCTCCGGCAAGAACAGAAACTGGCGTTGTTCCATCTAGATTCTGCCCCGGAAGACGGTGTGTTCTGCAACCCCTATCTTCCGGCCAATGCGTTTGGAATTGTCGATGGGTTGGCGTTGCTGGAGCAGGTGATCGAACCGAGGGTGTTTCCGGCCGAGGGAATTGAAAACCGGCTCGCACGGGGGGATACGATTACTTTTCCTGCTCGGTCGGGCCTTATGGCTGTTGCAACGCACCAGTCCGTCTGGTTGCAGCATCAAGGCGCAATCCGCTTCGGCCATGACCCCTATCTAGAGGATGCACGGCTCACGGCCGCTTTGTCCGGGAGACCAAAGCCCTAGGTCTCTCTCGAGGAATGTAGTCATTCGCGTCCTGTTTTTCGAAACGGCCCTTCATAGATGTCGTCTTCAAGGGTGCCGTATTCTTCAACTTCATCCGCTTTTTCTTCGGCCATGTACTGGTCGAATTTGGACTGATGCAGTCTGAGATGAGCTGCAAGGATGTAAATCAGGGTCGAAAACAGGCCAACAACGGCGATGTCCGGACCAACCGGCAGCAGACCGGCTCCACTGCCAAATGATCCGAGATATGAGAGCAAGGCAATCCCAACGAAATAGGGAGCAAGCCAGATCGCTTCACGCCAATCGAGTTCGGCCATACCGACCCGGTAACCGCGATAGAGTAGCAGCAGGATACCGAGAATAAGGCAAATCCCAAGGTGCAGCATGGTGTCCCAGCCGCTCCAATAGATAATCAGCGTGGCAACAACAAACGCAAGGCAGCCGGTGACAGGGGCGGCTGGTAGCACAAAGGCTCTTGGTGTGTTCGGCAGCAGCCGGCGGAACGCGAGGACCGCGATTGGACCGACCACGAAGGACAGAACGATAGAAGAGGTGTTAAGCGCCAGAACTTCCTTGAACGGCAGAGCGACGAAGAACAGGGCGGACACGACAAAGTTCACCATCAGTGCGAACAGCGGCACGCCGCGGTTGGACAGGGTTTCCATGAACTTCGGGAACAGGCCGTTCTGGGCCATGGCAAGTCCCAGCCGTGCGTTTGATCCAACCGATACAAGACCTGAGGCAAATGAAGAAATCCGCGCACTTGTGTCGAGAATGGAAACGATCCAGAGCGCTCCAACTGCCGTTGCGATGGCGGCCATCGGCCCGAGTTCACCCGGGAAATGCAATGCTGGCCAGCCGTTCTCCAGCTCGCTGTGATCGAGCGCGCCGAGGAAGGCGAGTTGCAAGCCGCCATAAATCAGCAAGCAAATTACGAGGGACAGGACCAACGCAAGTGGCACATTCACTTTCGGATTGCGGGCTTCACCGGCCATGTCGATGACATGACGGAAGCCAATCAGCGCGAAGATAACACCACCTGTGGAGATTGCCGACAAGACGCCTTTCATACCTTCAGGGGCAAATCCGCCATAGTCCGTGAAATTCGCATATCGGAATTCCGATGTTAGAATGGCTGCGGCTAGGAGAGCCGGAACCACGATCTTGACCCATGTGAGTGTCGTGTTGATCCGCGCGAAAAAGCGGACACCAAACGCGTTTAGGACCGTAAATACTGCCAGCAGCAGCATGGCGACGCCCAAACCTGCGGTACTCAGCTTGTCTTCGCCCACGTAAAGCCAGGGAGCCAGACTGGTGGAATACCGCAGTACAGCCTCCACCTCGATGGTTGCGGTGGTGTTATACCCGACCCAGGCGGTCCAACCCATCGTCATGGAGACGACAGAGCCATGAGAAAAGTGAGGCACACGGCCAATCCCGCCAGCAACTGGAAGAATGGTGGCGATTTCCGCAAAGGTCGCTGCAAGCAGCAGCATGGCGAAGCCGCCGATGACCCAAGCGAGAAGGGCAGAGGGACCTGCGGCTTGGGCTGCCAGAAGCGGTGCGAACAGCCAACCCGACCCGAGAATGCCGCTGATTGCGACAAACGTCAGGCCGAGCAGGCCAATGTTGCGTTGCATATGTGCCAAACGACACCCCCCAGACTATGCCGTTCAGCTTAGCCGAAGGGACTGCCGGATCAAAAGGTGTTTGGCGAAGAGTTTTTTGCTTCTGTTAGGCGTTTGCAGCCGCAGTCCGGATTGCATCGATGTTGGACTTGTAGGCGTCGACTGTACCGCCCTTGAAAACCGCGGATCCGGCAACGAGAACGTTGGCACCGGCGGCTGCAACCAGCGGAGCGGTTTCGGGCGTGACGCCGCCATCGATCTCCAGATCGATTGGTCTATCGCCGATCATTTGTTTGATCCGGGCTGTCTTTTCCACCATGGCCTCAATGAACTTCTGACCGCCGAAGCCCGGGTTCACCGTCATCACAAGGATCAGGTCGAGTCGGTCGAGCACGTACTCCAAAACGCTTTCCGGCGTTGCCGGGTTGAGCGACACGCCGGCCTTTTTGCCGAGCGCGCGAATGGCCTGCAACGAACGGTCCAGGTGGGTGGTTGCTTCTGCGTGCACGGTGATGATGTCCGACCCGGCTTTGGCAAAGGCTTCCAGGTAAGGATCGCAAGGTTCGATCATCAAGTGCGTGTCGAACACCTTGTCGGTGTGCGGGCGCATCTTGGCGATGACATCCGGACCGAAGGTGATGTTCGGAACGAAATGGCCGTCCATTACGTCTAGATGGATCCAGTCTGCTCCCGCCTCGACAACATCGCGGACTTCCTGACCGAGCTTGGAAAAGTCAGACGCAAGGACGGACGGTGCAATTTTGATCTCGCGCGGCATTTGGGATCTCCTGAGGGCGGCGGCAACGCTGGCCATAGACTGTTGGCGCCGCGCTACCACGTGTCCGGCAGACCGGCAAGGGAAAGACTTCGTTCCTAATCGGTTTAACTGTTCACAGCCGCCCGGAGATGGCAAGAAACCGGCCGTCAGGTCCTTCAAAACCGTGGGTCGCCATGTGAACGATTAGGGTGATGACAGGTGGTTTACCTTCCGGGAAATAGCTGACGACTTTGTCTATCCGGTAGCCGATCGGGCACCCGCGGCTTTTCGGGAGACTTTTGTCCAGATGTCGGACGCGCGCTTCTCCGCCATAGATCGTGTTGAGCTGGAACCCCTTGGTGGCCGCGCCATAGCTGGCACACGTGTCGTCGGGCAGGGGAAATTCCATCAACTGGATCTCCATCGGCTCATCGATCGGGGGGACAACGGGCCGCAGATTGACCTTCATGTTGAAAGGATTGGCGGAGATTTCCGTGATCGGATTGCTGCCGACTGTCAGTCCGTGGCCGTCAATACCGAGGGAATTGAGAAGCGGGGCTGCAGCGGCTTTGTTGGCGGCCCGGGCAGCCTTTAGGAGAGCTACCGGATTGTAGCCGTTGCTGTCGTCGATTTCATCGCGGCGGCGAAACGGAGACGGGCTCACCCATTTGTCCTCATGGACATCGATCACGAATATTTCTGAATAGGGAAAACCGGAGCCGTCCTGAATTCCTGACTGCTCAAAGGCAAAGTAACGGCCATCTTCAGAGTAGCCGAGAATGTCCAAACGGGCCTGATCTCCGGCAATTGCTGCCGACATCGAGCCTGTTATGAACGCAAAAAAAGCAACGAGCAGTTTGCAGAAACGCATGACCGGTCTCCCTTCGATTTGTTCAAGAGAGTATCGCCGGGTTTTAGGTCTGTCAGGTCTGCGGCGTCACAGTTTTGAGCTTTAGTCCGCAAAACCATCCGACAAACGGTTTCAGGACCATCGGCAAAATATAGATCGGGAATTGTCCGACTGCGAACCAAAGCCACGTGAGCTCCGGCAGTGTTCCGCCAAAGGCGGCGACCATCAGCCCCATGTTGCGCGTGCCGCAAGTGTGCGCAATAGCATAGGCATCTTCTCGGCTTGCTGGCGAAAACAGGAGCAAGGTTACACCGATCTGTGCAAAGGCGAGGCAGAAAGTGATCGCGGTCAAGCCGAGGGTAAAGCCAGGTCTGTCCGCGAAACTCGCCGCAACGCCATCCATCGCCGCAATCGCAAAGATCAAAAGCAAGAGAACATTCAAGCCGCTGATCATGTTTGCGCCGTTTGCAATTCGTTCCTGTCCGGCAATCCGGCGGATCACCATTGCAGTGAGAAATGACCCAACAAGCAAAAATGACAGTTGCGCAGCCAGGCCACCGATACTCAGCGGCAAGGCGTCCCCCAGCATCAGTTCGCCGATGAAAGGTGCCGAAAGCGGCGTAACGATCAGGGCCGCAACGGAAAGCGCAAGGCTGAGCGTGCCATTCAGGCCCAGGAGATAAATAAATGCCGGTGCCGCCATAACCGGCGGGGCGGCTGTAGAGATAAACAGCGCTAGGACTAGATCTGGCCCAAGGGTTTCCGGTCCAATCAACTGAACGGCTGCAAAAGCAATCAACGGCACACCGAGCATCATCCAAACGAGTGCGGTGAGGAGAAGGGTCGGTCGTTTCAAGCGCAGTTTGATGGCTTCTATATCGACCCTCAAGAAAGCCAGCACCAGCAGGCTGAAGACCGAAACACCGAGATAGGGTCGCAGATGTTCCGACAGGGCTGGTAGCGCCATGCCGATGAAGATACTCACAGCCAAAGCGGCCGTTCCATGCTGGCCGATCCATGCCACAGCTACCGCGAGCATCCGAATCATTTAAAATCAACTCCTGAAAATCGCGTGTGGGCAGGGACTTGCGGTTCTTTTAAGGGAACTTGACCGGACTTGCCAATCACGATGGCGTCCTGCCGTCGGACTGTGGGCCATGACAACTTCGAAGCAGATGCAGACATTTGATGTGATGGTCCTGGGGGCCGGAATTGTCGGTGTTTCGACCGCAGCGCATTTGCGCCGCCTTGGCCTGGATGTCGCTTTGATCGATCGGAAGCATCCGGGCGGCGAAGCTTCTGCAGGCAACGCAGGTGTCGTCCAGCACAATGGGTTCGTCCCGCAAGGTCTGCCGAAAAACCCGGTGGCGTTCCTGAAGTCATCCTTCAATCTTGGCGGACCATTTTCGTACAGACCGCTTACCTTAGTGAAGATGCTCCCGTGGATCCGGCAGTATGTCCGGGCAAGTTACGGCGAGGCGGCAGAGGCATATTGCCGGGCCATCATGCCGTTGCGCCAACAGGCGGTCAAAGCGCATCTTGATCTTGCCGAGCAGTCAAATGCCGGCCGGTTTTACCGCAAGGGTGGTTGGCTGCACCTGTACCGAACGCCAGCCAGTTTTGATGCAGATGATATGTCCAGGTACTACGCCCGGATCTACGGTGTTGATTACAAGGAAATGGATGGCGCAGAAGCCAGTGTTCTGGAGCCTGGGTTGAAGCTTTCAGGCATCAAGGCCGTGCATTGGACCGAAAGCTGGTCGGTCTCCAACCCGGCTGCTGTCGTCGATGCATTCTGGCGGGGATACATCCAAAACGGTGGCCAGTATTTTCGCGCGGACGCCAAAAAGCTGATCCGCCAGAGAGGCGGGTGGAGCCTCGAGGGAGAACGTGGGCCCGTGTTCGCCCGCAATGTCGTCGTTTGCTTGGGCGCCTGGTCCATGGATGTCCTGAAGAAACTTGGCGAGCAGTATCCGCTGGCCGTCAAGCGCGGCTACCATATGCATTATAGGCCGCTCTCCGGGGCGTCCCTGTCGCGCCCCGTCGTGGACATCGACAACGGGTTTGCATTAACTCCCACCGACTTCGGCATCCGGCTGACGACGGGAGTGGAGCTGGCAGGACGCGACGCACCGCCCAACCCGCAGATCATCAAACAGGTCCGACGCAGGGCAGAAGAGATCTTTTCTCTTGGACGCGCGCTTCACGATGAACCATGGGTGGGAAGCCGGCCCTGTGTGCCGGATTCTCTTCCGGTCATCGGACCGTCCCCGTCTGTAAAAGGGTTGTGGCTCAATTTCGCCCATGGCCATGATGGTTTTACGCTCGGACCGGTCTCCGGCCAGATCATGGCCGATATGATTGCCAACAAACCTCTTGTTGCAGACCCCGCCGGTGTCTCACCGCACCGCTTTCAGAGCTGAGTTTGCACCCGCTGTGAAGATAGAGCCTGCTATCAAAAGCTTCCTTGAGACGGCGGTGGAACTCGTAAACCATGGTTTATCGGGTGGTTTATAGGCTTTCGGTTGATGGCTGTTGTTACCGTAGTGGCCTAGATCCATCGATGTGCTTAAGAGGTCAGGTTGATGCGACCTCCAAGGTAGGTGCGTATCCAACCAATGGGTCTAGGGTGACATTTTTCATGAAAGCCGTTGCGGTCGCCGGATTTATGGCAATCATCCCGCTTCCTAGCGCTGCCATCGCTTCCAAGACCGTTACGTTGGGCGAGACACTTGGCAACAACGAAAAGGCAATTCGTGCTGTTCTGGTTTCCCGTGGGTACGTCGTTTCAGAGATCGAGCCCGAGCATGGGAAGCTTGAAGCCGAAGTGATCCTAGATGGCCAGGAGATGGAGATCGTGATCGATGCACTGTCAGGTCGGGTTCTGGAAATGGAGCTAGATACTGACGGTTATCGCGACCAAAAAGACCACGATTGAAGCTCCATTGGTCGGCCCGGCTGGCAAACGCCTTAGGAGCACCCCCGCTCTTGCCGGTCGGGCCCCTTTATTATCACTTTCTATCTGTTGTCCTTCTAATTTCTAACCACGCTGGACAGGCCGCGTTAGCAAAGCTAGTCAACAACAGCGTCAATTCATTTAAGAGAAGATGGACTTCACCTTGCCATGTTGAAGGAAGCCGATTGGAAAGCCATTGCTCCTTGGGCGTTATTCGGCCTTCAGGCAATTTGCGTGCTCTTCATTGTTTCTGAGGAAGTTGCCGGGGCCATCTTTGGAGAACAGGCCATTGGGATACTTGAAAGTGATGGTCTGGAGTATCTGATAATCACTGCCTTGGTCGTTGGCTTGATCGCATCGGGTTTTGAAATCCGAAGAGGCCTCAAGCGGCAGAAGCGAATGGAACAGCAGGTCAAGGCTGCGTCTGGCGCTTTTGCAAGCCTTCTTGAAGAGCATTTTGAACTTTGGAAACTCACGCCATCGGAGGCCGATGTCGCATTGTTGGCTCTTAAAGGCTTTTCAATCGCGGAGATTGCCGCCTTTCGTCAGACGGCAGAGGGGACGGTCAAAGCCCAGTGCAATGCGATCTACCGCAAAGCGGGCGTTTCGGGCCGCCCTCAGCTGCTTTCTCTATTCATCGATGAATTGCTGGGTGGCGTGGTTGAGGCTGGAAATGTTCGCCGATCAGATCTCTAGCTGGAAGGCCCGATATAGGTCGCCTTGATTTGGTCGATAGATCCATCGTCTTTCATACGCCGGATGATCCGATCGTACTGGGTCTTTAACTTGTCCATATCCGGGTGCGTCGAGGCTTTGGAAAAGACGTTGTAATAGGCTTTCGACTTCATTGGTTTGGGCAGGAAATCGATTTGGTTTCGATAGCCGCCGATATGAGCCTGGTGCAGTGTCGAGATGGTGTTCATCGGAACCGCGTCGATCCTGCCTGCGAGCAGCTTGTCGATCTGCAGGGAATTCTCTGAGACAAGTTGCAGCTGGAGGCCCGCGTCCCAGAATTCCGGGGTGTAGGAAATTCCATGCGTTGCACCGATCGTCATTGAGCGCAGGTCATCGAACTTCGAAAACGTGAACTTGCCGCGATCTTCCGCCCTGATGAAGAAATTCCAGTCCAGATCGATGTAGCTTTCGCTTGGATAGTCCAGAAAGGTCCGGCGGTCTTCGTTTTGCGAATACAATAGCAGCACATCGATCCGCCCGGCTTTGGCTTCGACCTGCAGGCGCTGGTCGGACTCAATAAGCAGCACCTCATACTCAATCGCCAGTTCGCGCAGGACTTCGTCCATGACTTCAATGTCGATGCCCCGCACATTGCCGTCCGCCTCGTATTTGAAGGGGGCTTGAGGATTGGCGGCAATGATCAAAGGGCGGGCTGTCGCCGATGTTTGCCACATCGCAGCCAAAAGACAGCATATGCAAAACAGACCGATTTTCCGAAGCACGCCTAAAAACCTTCCCAAGTCACTGCCGGACAAACACACGGGAGTTTTCACTGTTCCATGCAATAGCCAAACAAACAGTGAATTTTGAAGAGGCAGCAATGTAAAGCGAGTCTTAATTCTCGCGAAGAGGCAGTGCAGCAGTATCCTTTACCGTGTTGACAACAATGCGTGACTGAACGTCAGATACCAGTGTATTATCAAGAAGCTTCAAACGCAGGAAGTCGTCATAGGTCTTGATGTCATCGGTTACCACCTTGATGAGGTAATCGACCGCACCTGTGATACGTTCACAAATAACGACTTCCGGCCAATGATGGACGAGCTTGTCGAAGGTTTCCATGTTTTCGCGGCTGGGAACAGCGAGCTTGACGAAGGAATAGGCGACAAAGCCAAGGCCCACAGCTTCGCGGTCTATGATCGCGGTAATTTGCTTGATAATGCCTTGTTCCTTCAACCGTTTGATGCGGCGCCAGCAAGGCGTTTGGCTCATGCCAGCCTCTTTGGCGACTTCTGCGATTGAAAGGGAGGCATCCCTTTGCAATACGCGCAAAACGCGGATGTCGGACGGGTCCAGAAGATTCTTTTCGGTCATTGGGTCATTTTCGGAAATTTTATGCTGCCTGGTGACGAATTGCGGTGACGATAGCACAGAAATCGCTGCTGAAAAGGACGATATTAATCGGAAATGGCAGTTCGCCGTAGAGGGCCGCCCCGGGGGCGTAGGAGGAGAATACCGAATGGATGTGCTTGTGTCCGATATCAGCCTTGAAGACAAATACACCGCGACGGACGGTCGTGTGTATCTGACAGGCATTCAGGCGCTGGTCAGACTGGCTCTGGACCGCGCGCGCCTGGACCGGCAGGCAGGTCTTAAAACCGGTGGTTTCATTTCCGGATACCGCGGGTCGCCGCTGGCTGGATATGACACTGAGCTGGAGCGCGCCCACCGGCACCTAAAGGGCCTTGAAGTTGTTTTCAAGCCTGGCGTGAACGAGGAACTTGGGGCGACCGCAGTTTGGGGAAGCCAAAAACTGCGCGGCGAGGGCGGTGTCGGACGGCCTACAGAATATGACGGCGTCTTTGGCATCTGGTACGGCAAGGCCCCAGGTGTTGACCGGGCTGGCGACGCACTGCGTCAGGGGAACGCGTCGGGCACGGACCGCAACGGCGGTGTTCTGGCTTTGGCCGGTGACGATCACCTCGCCAAGTCCTCCATCCTGCCTGCGCAGAGCGAATTCTTCTTTGAACATGCCGAAATGCCGGTTCTGAACCCGGCGGATATTCAGGACGTTCTCGACTACGGTCTGCACGGGCTTGAGATGTCCCGTTTTTCCAGTTTGTGGACGGCGTTGATTTGCGTGGCCGACACGATGGATGCGTCCGCCACCATCAATGTATCGCCAAACCGTTTGCGGATGGTTCGCCCTCTGGAAGGTGATCCGCGCAAGGATTATCATCAAAACCGCGATCTGCTGCTCGGCAACCGGTTGGAAACAGAGCGCCTGGTGCGTGAGCTGCGGATTCCTGCTGCCCAAGCCTATGTTCGCACAAACGGCCTTGATCGTGTGACCTTCGGTGTCCGGCAAAATCCGAAACTCGGCATTATTTCTTCCGGCAAAGCCTATCGGGACCTGCTTCAGGCACTCGATCTCATGGGTGTGACGGAAGACAAGGCCAAAGCGCTGGGCCTCGGCATCTATAAGGTTGCTATGACCTGGCCGATGGAACCGCTTGGCCTGCGGGATTTTGCCCGCGGCGCAGAGAAACTATTGGTCGTGGAGCACAAGCGGGCCTTCATGGAGCCGCAGATCAAGGAAATCTCCTATCACTGGCCGGACATGAGCCGTCCTGAGATTTGGGGCAAACGCCGCCCGGATGGCGCTCCGTTCCTGTCCGATGTTCTGGAGATCTCCGTTGCTGAGCTGATCGAAGGTTTGATGAAGTGGTTGCCGGCCGATGCCGTCACCGAAGAAATGCAGGCCGTTGCCGCGCGCATGACCAAGCAGGCCATGTGGGCGCAAGGCCATGCGGAACGCGCCTCCCGTGTGCCTTACTTCTGTTCCGGCTGTCCACATTCAACCTCGACTAAGACGCCGGAAGGCTCCCGGTCAATGCCGGGTATTGGCTGTCATGCCATGACCGAAATGGCGGGCCGGACCACGGAAGGCCAGATCCAGATGGGCGGAGAGGGCGTCCTTTGGGTTGGTCAGCAGCCGTTCTCGGGCGACAGCCACGTCTTTGCAAACGTTGGCGATGGCACCTATTTCCACTCCGGTATTCTCGCGATCCGTCAGGCGCTCGCGGCAAAGGTGCCAATCACCTACAAGATCCTTTACAACGATGCCGTGGCCATGACCGGTGGTCAGAAGCATGATGGACAGTTGAGTGTTCCGCAGATTACCCGTCAGTTGGAAGCTGAAGGCGTAGAACGCATTTCGGTGGTCTCCGAAAATCCAGATGCTTACGGATCGTGGACGCCAATTGCAGCCGGAACCAAGGTCTATCATCGCGACGAGTTGATGGATGTGCAGAAGGACCTGCAGACCTTCAACGGCGTTTCCGTAATCGTTTACGACCAAACCTGTGCAGCCGAGAAACGGCGCCGCCGGAAGCGCGGGCTGTTCCCGGATCCGGATCAGCGCCTGTTTATCAACGATCGCGTCTGCGAAGGCTGCGGTGACTGCTCGGTCCAGTCCAACTGCCTTTCGGTTGAACCGCTGGCAACGCCGTTTGGCGAAAAGCGTGTCATCAACCAGTCCAGCTGCAACAAGGATTTTTCCTGCATCAAGGGTTTCTGTCCGTCCTTTGTCGAGATCGACGGGGCGGCGCTCAAAAAGCCGAAAAAGGCTGATGTGGATATCGACGCGCTGGTCGAACAGCTGCCGGAGCCGGTTCTGCCGGCGCTGGACCGGACGCAGAACGCGTTGGTTGCCGGCATTGGTGGCATGGGTGTCACCACAATCAGTGCTGTTCTAGCAATGGCGGCGCATATCGATGGCAAGCAAGCCTCGACCCTGGACATGACGGGATTGGCGCAGAAGGGCGGGCCGGTGACCTCGCATGTTCGTTTCGCTTCCATTGACCGCGCCATTGAAGGTCCCCGGGTGCCGGCCGCGAGCCTCGATCTGTTGATTGCAAGTGACATGGTCGTTGCCACCAATGCGGAACAACTGGCACTGGCCCACCGTGGTCAGACCGTGACAGTGGCAAACACCAAGGTTGCCCCGACTGCAGAGTTTGTCCTGAAGCAGACCCTGTCTTTCGATGAGAAGAAGATGGACGCCGCCTTGAAGGCAGCATCCGGCACGTATCTCGCGATGGATGCGGCCGGAATTGCCGAGAAGCTGCTGGGCGATGCGATCTTTGCCAACATGCTGCTCGTGGGCATGGCGTATCAATCAGGCGCCCTGCCGGTTTCCGGCGATGCCATTGAGACAGCCTTGCAGCTGAACGGGGCGGCAGTGGCCGGAAACATCAAGGCGTTCCGCGCCGGCCGTGTTCTGGCTGCCGACGCTGAGCTGTTGTTGAAGGCTTTGCCAGCGAGCGAAAAACCGCGCACGTTCACATTGGATGAAAAGATTGCATTCAATGCCGACGAGCTTGTCAGGTATCAGGACGAAGCCTATGCGGCCCGTTATCGGGATCTCGTTGAAAAAGTGAAGGCAGCGGACGAAGCTCATGGCCCGGGGCAAATGCGCCTCTCCAGAACCGTTGCTGATCTGCTCTATAAAGTAATGGCTTACAAGGACGAATATGAAGTCGGCCGCCTTTATTCCGATCCGGCCTTCAAGGAAAAGATCGCGCAGCGGTTCGAAGATCCGAAGAAGCTGAAGGTCTATCTGGCCCCGCCGATGCTGGCGCACCGGAAGGACCCGAAAACCGGACGCCCGGAGAAGATGGCATTCGGACCGTGGATCTTTACCGCGTTCAAAATCCTTGCCGGGTTCAAAGGCATGCGCGGCAAATGGTACGACCCATTCGGACGGACCGCGGAGCGCCGCGCAGAACGGGCCCTGATCGCTCAGTACGAAAAGGACATTGCGGAGATCATCACCCGTTTGCCGAACGGTAATTACGGTCTCCTCGTAGAGCTGGCACGGGTGCCGGATCTGGTCCGCGGGTTTGGCCCGGTCAAGGAAGCGAACCTGGAAAAGGCCGCGGACAAACGCCGGGTGGTCCTTGAACAACTCAATACCCTCAAAGACGGCGGCAATGATGGCGATCATCAAAGCGGCGACTTCCTCCAAGCCGCCGAATAACGCGCGGTATTCTTATTGAAAATTCAGGCCGGCGCAGCTTCTGCGCCGGTTTTTCGTTTGAAGACATGGCAGTGCACTGCGCCAGTCTGACGCAAGAAAAACCAGCATATCTATCGAAGCTACGGAAGCGGCTTGTGCACGCGAATTTCCTTATATGCATCGCCGCTTTCGGATCTGCCCACCAGGGCAACGCGAATTAATACTCCGGTTAAAGAATTGAGGCATTCGGCGTGAAAACGAGGCTTGGCCAAGACAAAAATGCGCCCAGCTAACAAAAATTAATACTCGAATTTTTGACCTTCAGAGAGCGCTGAAACGGGATGTCAGATCCGATAAATTCATAAAAAACAATGGAATGTAGAGTAACTGGCAAATCTAGTTAGAATTCTTCGTAAAATTTATAAAAACACGATTACATTCTCCAAATACCTGTTTCTGTCTTCTTTAAATCTCCAATTCATTTTGTGGCCAGAGCCGAAGACCGGCGTAAGATTCAATCTGGTAATGAAAATGAGTGAAGCGTTGAAAACAGAACTGGTGAACTTCTCGGAGCTGACCGGGGAAGCAGCAAGCGCCCGCCGGGCAGAACTGGCCCGCCATGTGGCAACGCTCTTTGCGTTGACATCCGACAGATGCTCTGACGAACAGGTCGATATTTACGACTCCGTGCTGCTACGCTTGGTGGATATGGTGGAATCTGAAGTCCGCCGTTTTGTCGCCGAGCAGATGAGCACCTTACGCCGCGGTCCGGAAGAGACCATCCGGCGTCTTGCAAGTGATGTGATCGAGGTGTCCGAACCGATCCTCGTCCGCTCGACCGTCCTGCGCGATGCTGATCTGGTGTCAATTGCAGAAGAGCAGGGCAACGATCACCGCTATGCAATTGCGCAACGCGAAGTTCTCTCCGCGGATGTCAGCGAAATTCTTGTCCGGCGCGGTGATCTGAAGGTCAAGCGCAAGATAGCCAGCAACGAAGGTGCAAGCCTGTCAGGGTCTGCCATCGAGATACTCATTTCTGATTCCGCTGCTGACGCAACCCTTCAGCTCAGCTTGAGCGACCGGCCGGATCTCGCCGAAGCGCAGATCGCGAGCCTGATTTCCATCGCGAGCGACGAAGTCCGCAAGAAATTGCAGACATCCGGCCGTTCCGGTGAAACCGCGCAATTGAATGAGGCTGCCGATATTGCCGCGCGGCGTATGTCCAATCAGTACTGGTTGGGCCGGTACGATTTTGAAACAGCCCGTAGCCGCATTCTTCTCTTGGCGAAAAAGGGCATGGTGAATGAAGCCGCTTTGCGCCGGTTCGCGTCCGAAGACAGGTTCGCCGAAGCCGTTGCCACCTTCGCCTGGTTGGTTCGGTGCGGCGTTGAGGAAGCCAGCCACTGGATGGTGCGCCCGGACCCGGAGCCGTTTGTCATTCTCGCAAAAGCTTCCGGCTTTTCGTCGATCACCGTTGGGTCATTGTTAAGCATCGGCCCGTGGCGTCATCGCCTGACACCAGAGACCCGCAGCAATGCGATGAACCTTTATGAGCGCATGACTGTTGCAGAAGCCAAGCGCAAGATCGCCCATTGGAGCTACAACGTTCTGAAGTGATCTGACTAGGCAGAAAGCGCAAGACGTCAAGCCCGGCCTCTGTGCCGGGCTTTTTTTCGTCCGCAACTAACGAGCGACATGCCTTTTTTCCTTAGCGGAACCGTGCTTTACAGGGCGAAACAGATTCTGCAAAGAGCGGGGCCATGGGGTATGCGCAGATCCGTCCATCAACTACTGCAACATGAACTGCTTCCGGAGATGCGCACTTTCTTCGGCCGCGCCCCGGTCCTCGCAATTGCCGTCCTGAGCATGCTGTTTGTGAGTTTAAGCGCCGCTCCGGATTATGCCCACGCCCAAGGCCCCGCGAGCTTATTGTCGGCGGTTAGCGGCGGTTCGAAGGAAAAGGCTGCGGAGACAACCGCAAAACACACAGAACCTGCCTCTGAGGGAGGCGGTGTCAGCGCCGAAGAGGGCGGCGGCGCGATGATGGAGTCTATGGACGAGTTTGCAGATGAAGCCGTCCGTGCCCGCGACACTTTAAAATCAATCGTTCAGAAGATCCCGAATATTCGCGCTGCGATGGTCGATACGCTTCGCTCGCAAGGCGAAGACCAAGGACTGGGCTGGATATCATCCGCGCTGATCGATGTCGTGATCGCGGTTCTCTTCGGTCTTGCGGCCTCGACGTTGCTGGCGCGTTGGGGGCGGCGACAGTTCGCGGGAATGTACAAGCCCGACGTCTACACCCGTTCCGACAAGATTATCTATCTGTATTTGCGGGCGATTTTGATGATCGCCGGGGTGGTCCTCTATTTTGCAGTGGCGACGGTTGTTTATCTCCTGATTGGCACTGGTCTGGAAGCTGCCAATGAAACCGCCCTCGTCGCCTTCAGTATGAGCGCCGCCTTCATGGCACTGCGGATCATATGGATGAACCTGCTGGCCCCGGATGCGGAAAGCCATCGGTTGGTCGCACTGAGCAACAGGGAAGCGAAGGGGCTCTACCGGTTCTTGCTGGTCGGCAGTGGCATATCAATAGGTGCGATCGCGTTCTGCCTCTGGATGGAGCGTCTTGGTCTGCCGCAGGACATTCACAAACTGGCGCTCATCGCAGCGTCTGGTCTGTCAATGGTTATCCTATGCGTCATTGCCGTGGCGTATCGAGCGGTGATAGCGCGCTTGATCCGCGGAGGTGCAGGGGACCAAGCCCCGATGTGGCGCCGGGTGCTCGCCGCTGTTTGGCATCTCATCGCCGTTATCTACTTTGTGATTGCCTGGGGAATTTCTGCTCTTCGGATCCTTTTGGACTTGCCGTCCGCAACAGGACTTGTGGGGGCTCCGATCCAGGTTTTGCTGGTGGCAGCCGTTGCCTATGGGCTGCTTATCCTTCTGATCGACCGTGTGTTGTTGCCGCGTCTTGATACCGCTAAAGCCGAAGCGAAGATTGCTGAGGACATTCAGCGGGCAGAAGAGAGCGAGGGTGCTGAGCAGGACCCGGAAAGCACGCTGGCCCAAGCGCATGCTGAAGCTGCTGACCGCGAAGCCGATCGGTCCCCGTTCCGCGCACTACTGGATCGCGGCGCTGCGATCCTCGTGGTCTTCGGCGGACTGGACCTCTTGACGTCTCTTTGGGGTGTCGGCATGGCCGGGGAAGGGTCGATCATTGGATCCTTCATTGAGGTCCTGCTGGTCATGTTCCTTGGATACATGGCGTATGAGGCGGTCAAGATCCTGATCGACCGCCAGATCGCGAAGGAATCTCCAGCGGAGAAAGACGAAGAAGCTGAAATTGGCGGGGCCGGTGAAAGCCGGATTTCGACCCTGCTGCCGATCTTCCGGAACTTCTTGCTGATCACCATCGTGGTGATTGCGGCCATGGTTGTCCTGGCTGAGCTGGGTGTCAATATCGCGCCGCTCTTCGCCGGTGCTGGTGTTGTCGGTCTGGCGGTCGGGTTTGGCGCACAGACCCTCATTCGGGATATCTTTTCCGGTGCGTTCTACCTGATCGATGATGCCTTCCGGAAAGGCGAGTACATCGACATTGGCAGCGCCAAGGGGACTGTAGAGAAAATCTCGATCCGCTCCATGCAGCTGCGCCACCATCGCGGGGCGCTTACCACCATCCCGTTTGGCGAAATCCAGCAGGTGGAAAACTTCTCGCGCGACTGGGCCATCATGAAGCTCGCCTTCCGGGTCACCTATGACACGGATGTCGAAAAGATGCGCAAGATCATCAAGAAGTTCGGCCAACGGCTTCTTGAGGATGAGTACTATGGACCGATGTTCCTCGCGCCGCTGAAATCCCAGGGCATCATGTCCATGGAAGACTCCGCCATGATCGCCCGGGTGAAGTTCACCGCAAAACCCGGCAAGCAGTTCGAATTGCGGAAGGTGATCTACGCAGGTCTGCGCGATCTCTTCGAAGAAAATGGCATCAGGTTTGCCCATCGCCAGGTTACGGTCCGCGTTGCCGGTGCAGGAGATGATGAGGACGATGGCGCCAACGGCAAAATCTCACCAGAAGCGGCCAAGGCTGCTGCAGGTGCTGCGGCCATGTCGGGAATGCTGGACGAAGAAGCCAATGGGGACAGAGGTCAAGATGACCCGATCTGACGGTGGATAAGCACTTACAGAAAAAGGCTCTGCGGAGACATTGGCAGAGCCTTCTTCATTTGCTGTAAGGCCTCTCGGCCGTTGCGCCAAAACCCTACTGCGCCTTGGTTGCCGCCGCAGCCCTTAAAGAGTCGGCTGTGCCCTGGATAAACGCCAGCACGTTTTGAACGTCGGCATCGGTCAAATGCGCATCAAAGCGCGGCATGCCGTTGTGCAGTCCGGCACCTTGCAGGACCCAGGCGTCCGCATTGGTCAGGACTTCTGGTTCCGAGTAGCCAAGGTTTGGAACTGCACCGCCATTGTTGACCCCCGGCACACCGTGACAAAAGAGACAGTTGGAGACATAGGTCGCGAGCCCTGCTGTAACCTGTTCCGGGTCATAAGGAACGCCGGAGACGAGTTCGGTGCGGGTCGACAGTTCCGCTGTTGGAATCTCCTCAGTCGCGCCAATCCGGAAGGTGAAAACCCGACCCGGCCCGACCTTTTCGGTGGCCCGCTGCATGAGGCCATAAACCCCGCCCCAGCCGGCTGCAATCGTGACGTATTGTTCGCCCTCGTGTTCCCAGGTCATGGGGGCGGCAATGACGCCTGATGTCATGGGAACCTGCCAGAGCGTCTCTCCGTTCGTGGCATTGTAGGCAATGAACCGGCCATCAGCGGTTCCCTGAAACACCAGATTTCCGGCCGTGGTCAGGGTGCCGCCATTCCAGGGCGAGACATATTCCGCGCGCCAGGCCTCCCGCTGGTTCACCGGATCCCAAGCCAGAAGGTGTCCGAAGGGCGTTGCTTGCGGCGCAACAACGTTGAACAGATATCCGAGGTTCCAACCTACTCCTGACATGGTCGACATAGGCTTATGCGAATTGAGCTCCCAACTCGGATCGGTCGACTGCACCAGCGGCACGCCTTGAGCTGGGATGTAAACAAGTCCGGTATCCGGATTAAAGCTCATGGGATGCCAGTTATGCGCACCGTAAGCGGATGGAACCGGTTCGAACGGCTTGTCTTTTGAGCGGGCATCCGGGTTTTCGATAGGCCTGCCATCGGCGTCATAGGCCTTGGCCCAAGTCGTCTCAACGAATGGTTCTGCTGAAATGAATTCGCCGTTGGTGCGGTCAATCACATAGAAGAAGCCGTTCTTCGGGGCCTGCATCAGCACTTGGCGCATGTCGCCGTCGATCTCGAGATCGGCAAGAATAATGTGCTGAGTAGATGTATAGTCCCAGGTATCCCCTGGCGTGTTCTGGTAGTGCCAGACATAGTCGCCGGTGTCCGGATTTAGCGCGACGATGGAGGCAAGGAACAGGTTGTCGCCCCCGGCCGGTGAACGCAGATGCTGGTTCCATGGCGATCCGTTGCCCGTCCCGATGTAAAGAAGGTTCAGCTCCGGATCATAGGCCATGGCGTCCCAAACCGTGCCGCCGCCGCCTGCCTCCCAATATTTGGCGGACGGATCCCAGGTTTCCGCCGCCAATTTCATGGCGTCATTTTCATAAGGCTTGGCCGGGTCGCCAGGCACCGTATACCAACGCCAGGCGGTGTCCCCGGTCTCCGTATCATAGGCTGAAATGTAGCCGCGCACGCCAAACTCAGCGCCACCATTGCCGATGATGACCTTGCCGTTGACGACCCGTGGTGCCCCGGTCACGGTGTAGGACATATCCCGGTTTTCAATGGTGTCGATCTTCCAGAGTAGCTCGCCGGTGGCAGCATCCAGGGCATGCAGATAACCGTCATAGGATCCAACGAAGACCTTGCCTTCATAGATGGCGACGCCCCGGTTGACGACGTCGCAGCATCCCTTGGCGGCGTATTCGCCGGGCACCTCTGGATCATATGCCCAGAGCTTTTCTCCCGTAATGGCGTCCAGCGCATGAACAACAGACCAGGATGCGGTGACATACATGACACCATCAGCCACGATCGGTGTCGCCTGAACACCACGGCGGGATTCCAGATTGTAGGACCAGGCCAACCCAAGCTCGCCGACATTGTTGGCCGTTATTGTGTCGAGTTGAGAGTATCGCGTTTCGGCGTAATTCAGGCCGTAGTTGAGCCAATTTTGGTCTGACGAGTCGTTTTCGATGATCGTTGCCGTGTTGATGCCGCCGGTAGCCGCGCGAATGGCGTCTGCCGAAATTGGCTCAGCCGCCACCAGATCGGGGCTGACAAGTAGTGCCATTACCCCGCCAATAAAGCGTTTCATAAATTGTTTCCTCCCTCACGAATTTATTGTTTGCCCCGCGCAGAGCACCGTCCCGCGGTCCAACCTCAGGCTCTCCTCCAGCCGGTTGAACTCAGTGACGGGCAAGCGGGATAGAACCGTGCCTCCCAGTTTTGATGTTAGTGAATAATACTAATGCGAATTAAGTTGGGCGCAACTGAATGCGCGGTTCTCGTGC
Source organism: Roseibium sp. (assembly GCF_965276855.1). Taxonomy (GTDB): domain Bacteria; phylum Pseudomonadota; class Alphaproteobacteria; order Rhizobiales; family Stappiaceae; genus Roseibium. The sequence continues at coordinate 1,214,033 of NZ_OZ255700.1, read as the reverse complement.
TAAAGTACAAGAAGCACTTATCGCGCGTGGTGGCGGGTGTAGCGAGCGATCAAAAGGATTTGCTGACGTCTTCGGCAGGCTTAAATACTTGATCGGTTTCGGCGGAAACCAAGGCGCTTTGCAAGCATTTCAAATTGCACAATCTCGGCCTTCGGCCATGTTTCATCGATCCGTTTCAGCTCGAATCGGAGGAACCTGCGTGAGCGCAACTGCGCGCGGGTGAGGCCAAGATCAGCCAAAACACTATCGGGTTCCTCCCGGAGCAAGTGTTGTCTCTCCGAGGCCAATTGCAGGAACTGCTTTATTTTTGTGGTTTTGTCGTGCAACCAGTTTGCCAGACGGTATTTGTGAGAAAATCTCTTAAGGCAGTGGTTTTGACTGGGGAAGGAAATAACCCGCGCCGTTTGCGGCGTCGAGATGGGTTTGAAAACGAGCTTTTGTGTCTTCACGGTATTTGTCCGGAGTAAGAGCGGAATGATTTCACTATCACGAAGAAATATCGCCTGGTCGAAGGAGAAGTTGTCAGTCTATTGTGAGAAAAAAGAACATATTTCGCGAGGTGAGAGACTGAGATGAAACGGCTGCCACCCTTGAATGCCTTGCCAGCTTTGGAAGCGACGGCGCGGCTCGGATCCATGAGTGCCGCTGCAGATGAGCTTGGCCGGACCCATGGCGCGATCAGCAAGCAGCTCGCTCATCTGGCAGAGCAGGCGGGTGTCGCCTTGTTCCGGAAGGACGGGCAGGGGGTGGCCCTGACCCCGGAAGGGGAAAAGTTTGCAAAGACGGTCGGTGGGTCGTTGCAGGAGATCGAAGCGGCTTGGCGGGGGCTCACGCAGCTTGCTGACAGTCCGACCCTCGACATCGGAATCAGCGCGACGTTTGCCATGCGCTGGTTGATGCCGCGTCTGCCGCGGTTCTATCAGAGGTATCCCGATGCACAGGTCAACTTCCGGATGACCGGGAAACACTGGCTGCCGGAAGAGCAGATGGATGCGATCCTGACCTGGGACCGTTTGCGCTGGCAGTTCGGTGGTCGAACGGACATTGAAATTCTGGGAGATGTTGCCTTCGGTATTGTCCATGCGCCCGGCCTCGACGTTGACGTCAAAGAATGCGTGCTGACGGTGAAGAACCGTTGCGTTCAGGAGTTGCCCGGCGATGTGTGGGGCGCTTATCAGACGCTGGCCGGAGTTGAAGTCGTCTCGGAAACAGCAACGGCTTACCCGCATACGTTTTTGGTGATTGAAGCCGCCTTGGCCGGTTTGGGAGCAGCTCTGGTGGAAAAGCGCATTGTGGCGGAGGAGCTGGCGGATGGCCGCCTTGTGGCCCCCTTTGGATTCACGCTGATCAAGGATGGTTTCGGTGCGATTGTTTCTCAACGAAAACGGCCGAAGCGTCTGGCGCGCGCCTTTCTGGGCTGGCTGCGTGAGGAAGCGGAAGCTGCGCAATAGCAGTCCCGTTAACTGTTGATTTGCCAATATTGTCGCTCAGAGACAAGAGCGTGACGCATTTGGGTCGCTGGGCTTGCATCGTTAATGTGTTTGATATAAAGATATCTTTATATTGACATTGGCGGTGAGTAAATGACCGAGCGAAACACCCTATCTGTGGAAGAGACCCTGGCCGCCTTGCGGGCAGTGGGGGAAGCAACACGGATCCGTCTGATCGCTCTGCTGGCGCAAAACGAACTCACCGTGAAGGATGCCACTGCGATCCTCGGTCAGAGTCAACCGCGCATCTCCCGTCATTTGAAACTGCTTGCTGAAGCCGACGTCATCCAACGCTTCCCGGAAGGCTCGTGGGTCTACTACCGTCTGTCGGACGGCCCCGAGGGCGCATTGGCGCGTGATGTCGTAGCCCGGATCTCTGATGAAGACGCCGTTCTGGCAGCCGATCAGGAGCGTTTTCAGGCTATCCGCAAAGCCAAGGCGGAAGAGGCAGCTGCCTTCTTTGCCGCCCGTGCGCTCACTTGGGATCGGGAGCGCTCTTTGCATGTGCTGGAGGCCGACGTTGAAGCGGCTATGCGCAATGCGCTTGGCGATGCACCGTTCCAGACATTCCTTGATCTTGGGACTGGCACAGGCCGTCTTCTGGAAGTCTTTTCGGATCAGTATGTCTCCGCTCTTGGCGTAGACGCCTCCCATGACATGCTGGCCGTCGCGCGGGCGAACTTGTCAAAAGCAGGCCTGAACAATGCCCAGGTTCGCCATGGCGATGTCTACGCTCTGAACGTGCCGCCGAAATCCTTTGACGTGGTCGCAATCCACCAGGTGCTGCACTTCCTGGATGATCCGGCACGTGCGCTTGCAGAAGCTGCACGGGCACTGCGCCCCGGCGGACGCTTGCTGATTGTCGATTTTGCGCCGCATGAGCTTGAGTTTCTGCGGGACCAGCATGCCCACCGCCGCCTCGGCTTTGCCAGCGAGCAGATGGAGCGCTGGCTGGACGCGCTGGATCTCGATCTTGAAAAAACAACGGACCTCGTTCCCGGCGAGGCCGATGACAGCAAACTGACCGTTACCCTTTGGCTGGCCCGCGATCGGCGGATCATCACCGACGTGCCTGCCCAGAATTCTTCCCGAGAGGTTGCCTGATATGACCGTTTTGTCATCCCGACTGTCCCGAGGTGCTACCCAGACACCGATCACCGCATCCTTCGAGTTCTTCCCCCCGAAGTCCGAGAAGATGGGTGAGACACTTTGGGAAACGGTCCAGCGCCTTGCGCCGCTCAACCCGTCCTTTGTGTCGGTCACCTATGGTGCAGGCGGATCGACCCGCGAGCGGACCCACAAGACCGTCGAGCGCATTTTGAACGAGACCGATCTTGCTCCGGCGGCACACTTGACTTGTGTCGGCTCTCCGAAAGCGGAAGTCGATGCGATTGTTAAAGACTATTGGGATCTTGGCGTGCGCCATCTTGTGGCACTGCGTGGTGACCCGCTTGCAGGCATCGGCGCGGTTTATGAGCCGCATCCTGAGGGATATGCCTACGCGACCGATCTGGTTGAAGGCATCAAGAAGATCGCCAATTTCGATGTGTCGGTATCAGGTTACCCGGAAAAACATCCTGAGAGTGGCAGCTGGCAGAAAGAGATCGACAATCTGAAGCGCAAGGTTGATGCCGGTGCGGACCGGATCATCACCCAGTACTTCTTCGACAACGATCTGTTCGATGATTACCTGGATCGTATTGCGGCGGCGGGTATCAATATCCCGGTGATCCCCGGCATCCTGCCGATCCATAATTTCGAGCAGACCATGGTGTTTTCCGCAAAATGCGGCACCTCGATCCCCGAATGGGTCGCGCGGCGCTTTGCCGGTCTGCAAAACGATCCGGAAACCCGCAAGCTCGTCGGCGTTGCCATCGCTTGTGAGCAGGTGATGGATCTGGTGGATCGCGGCCTGACGGACTTCCATTTCTATACGATGAACCGTGCCGATCTGACATACGCGATCTGCCACATGCTCGGCATGGGGCAGCAAGGCACCGAGAAAGTGGCGGCCTAAAACAAATCCTTAGGCTGCCATCCCGGCGTTGCGCCGGAACAGCATGAGTTTGAGATATGAGGGCCCCGGATCAGGTCCGGGGCGGCATTAGTATAACGACTGTCCCGGTCTTGAACCGGGACCTCACGAGTTTGGAATAACGCGGCCCGGAGCTAGTCCGGTGCGGCAATGTCAAAAAAACAGCCGTCCCGGCCTCAAGCCGGGATCATGGCCAAGAGGTAGGAAATCCCCGTGACCAAGTCTGACGCCTTCGCGCGCCTTCAGGAGATCGCAAAATCCCGCATCCTCGTGCTGGACGGAGCCATGGGGACTGAAATTCAGTTGCTCAAACTGGACGAGGCAGCCTATCGCGGTGAGCGTTTCAAGGACTGGCCGTCGGACGTCAAGGGCAACAACGATCTCCTCAGCCTAACAATGCCGGACGCCATCCGCCAGATCCATATCGACTATCTGGAAGCGGGCGCGGATATCGTTGAAACCAATACCTTTTCCTCAACCACCATCGCCCAGGCCGATTACGGCATGGAGGACTTGGCCTATGAGCTGAACCTGGAAAGCGCCCGCCTTGCTCGTGAGGCCTGCGATCAGGTAACAGCTCAAGATCCGTCCCGGCCCCGCTATGTTGCTGGAGCGCTTGGGCCGACCAACCGGACTGCATCGATCTCACCGGATGTAAACAATCCCGGCTACCGGGCCGTCAGCTTTGATGATCTCCGGATCGCCTATGCTGAGGCCGTGCGCGGCTTGATTGAAGGTGGTGCGGATATCCTTCTTGTCGAGACAATCTTCGACACGCTGAATGCCAAGGCTGCGCTGTTTGCCATTGAAGAAGTGTTCGAGGAAATCGGCAGGGAATTGCCGGTGATGATTTCCGGAACGATCACCGATCTCTCCGGCAGGACCTTGTCTGGTCAGACGCCGGAAGCTTTCTGGAATTCCGTGCGCCACACCAATCCGCTGACCATCGGCCTCAATTGTGCGCTCGGCGCGAAGGAAATGCGGGCGCATGTCGATGAGCTTGGCCGTGTGGCCGATACACTCGTCTGTGCCTATCCGAACGCGGGTCTGCCGAACGAGTTTGGCGAATATGATGAAAGCCCGGAGCATATGGCCGGCCTCATTGAGGAGTTCGCCTCCGCCGGTCTCGTGAACATGGTCGGTGGGTGCTGCGGCACCACGCCTGCGCACATCAAGGCGATTGCCGAGGCGGTCAAGGACAAGGCTCCGCGGCAGATACCGGAGGTTGCCCGTTTCATGCGGTTGTCGGGTCTCGAGCCGTTCACGCTGACGCCGGAAGTCAATTTTGTGAACGTCGGCGAGCGGACGAACGTCACCGGCTCAGCCCGGTTCCGCAAGCTGATCAAGGAAGGCGACTACGCGACTGCGCTCGACGTTGCCCGCCAGCAGGTCGAGAACGGTGCCCAGATCATCGACATCAACATGGACGAAGGGCTTCTGGATTCCGAAGAAGCCATGGTCACCTTCCTCAATCTCGTGGCAGCTGAACCCGATATCGCCAAAGTGCCGGTGATGATTGACAGTTCCAAATGGACGGTTATCGAAGCTGGATTGAAATGCATCCAGGGCAAAGGCGTCGTCAACTCGATCTCCCTGAAAGAGGGCGAAGAAGCCTTCCTGGAGCAAGCAAAGCTGATCCGGCGCTACGGCGCGGCTGTCGTCGTCATGGCCTTTGACGAACAGGGCCAGGCGGACACTTTTGAACGCAAGACCGAGATCTGCGCACGCTCTTACAAGGTTCTGACTGAAAAGGCAGGCTTTGCACCGGAAGACATCATCTTCGATCCGAACATCTTCGCCGTTGCGACAGGGATCGAGGAACACGACAACTACGGCGTCGATTTCATCGAGGCAACCGGCTGGATCCGTGAGAACCTGCCGCATGCCCATGTGTCGGGCGGGGTGTCCAACCTGTCGTTCTCGTTCCGCGGCAACGAGGCCGTGCGCGAGGCCATGCACTCCGTCTTCCTCTATCACTGCATCAAGCGCGGCATGGACATGGGGATCGTCAATGCCGGTCAGCTGGCAGTCTACAACGACCTTGATGCCGAACTGCGCGAGCTTTGCGAAGACGTTGTTCTGAACCGGCGGTCTGATGCAACGGACCGCATGCTGGAGGCGGCCGAGCGCTGGAAAGGCGAGGGTGGCAAAAAGAAAGAAGCCGATCTCACCTGGCGGACCTGGGGCGTCGCCAAACGCCTGGAGCACGCGCTGGTTCACGGCATTGACGACTATGTGGTGGAGGATACCGAGGAAGCCCGTCAAAGCTTCGACCGTCCGCTGCATGTGATCGAAGGTCCGCTGATGGACGGCATGAACGTGGTTGGCGATCTCTTCGGATCTGGTCAGATGTTCCTGCCGCAGGTGGTCAAATCCGCCCGCGTCATGAAAAAGGCCGTCGCCTATCTGATGCCCTTCATGGAGAAGGAAAAGGAAGAGCAGGGCCTCACCGGTCATTCCTCGCAGGGCAAGATCCTGATGGCAACGGTGAAGGGTGACGTCCACGACATCGGCAAGAACATTGTCGGCGTGGTCCTTCAGTGCAACAACTTCGAGGTCATCGACCTTGGGGTCATGGTTCCGGCTGCAAAGATCCTGGAGACGGCCAAGCAGGAACAGGTCGACATCATCGGTCTCAGCGGACTGATCACGCCGTCGCTGGATGAAATGTGTCACGTTGCAGCTGAAATGGAGCGCGAAGGACTGGATATTCCGCTGCTGATTGGCGGTGCCACCACGTCGAAGATCCACACAGCAGTGAAGATTCACCCAAACTATGAAAAGGGACAGGCGATCTATGTGACCGATGCGGGCCGAGCGGTTGGTGTTGCCTCAAAGCTGATGAGTGAGGGGGGACGTGCGCCATACTATGGCGAGGTGCGCACGGAATATGCGGATATAGCCGAAAAGCATGCTGCTGGCCGCGGTGCTGCCCGCCGGATCCAGTTGGCAGATGCCCGCGCCAATGCCTTCAAGGTCGATTTCGAAGAAACAGCGCCCGTCAGACCGAACCAGTTGGGAACAACGGTGTTTGACGACTTCCCGCTGGAAGAACTGGTGCCAGTAATCGACTGGACACCGTTCTTTGCGACTTGGGAAATCAAGGGCCGCTACCCGCAGGTTCTGACCGATGACCGCTATGGTGTTGCAGCAACGGCGCTTTTTGATGACGCCCGGCGGATGCTGGACGAAATCGTTGAAAAGAAACTTCTGACAGCGCGTGGCGTTGCGAAGCTGTGGCCGGCAAATGCGGTAGGCGACGACATTCTCGTTTACACCGGAGAAAACCGCGGCGAAGTCGCGGCGACCTTCCACACACTCCGTCAGCAAATGGCGCGCACGTCCGGTGGCCGGGCCAATGTCGCCATGAGCGATTTCGTAGCGCCACTCGACAGCGGCATCAATGACTGGATCGGCGGATTTGCTGTTACAGCTGGTCATGGCGAGGACGAGCTTGCTGGCCGCTACGCCAAGCAGGGCGACGATTACAACAAAATCCTGTCGCAGGCTCTCGCGGATCGTCTTGCAGAAGCTTTTGCCGAGAAGCTGCACCAAATCGTGCGCAAGGATCTTTGGGGCTACGCAGCGGATGAATCGTTGTCGAGTGAAGACCTGATTGCTGAGAAGTATCAGGGCATCCGTCCGGCTCCTGGTTATCCCGCACAGCCGGACCACACGGAGAAGGACACGCTCTTCCGCTTGCTTGATGCGGAGAAGCTGACAGGCATTCAACTCACCGAAAGCCGGGCCATGTTGCCGGGATCCTCCGTGTCCGGCCTCTATTTCGCGCATCCGGACAGCCACTATTTCGGTGTCGGGAAGATCGAAAAGGATCAAATCGTGGATTATGCAAAGAGAAAAGGCTGGGATGTCGAGTACGCAGAACGCTGGCTCGCTCCAATCCTCAATTATGATCCGGCGCAGCTACAAGCCGCGGAATAGATCACCTCTTTCAAATTGTTATGCATTGAGCGATTCCCGCGGCCTGTCCGCGGGATTTTTTTCGATGGTTAGTGATAAGTCGGCTAACAATTTGCGTTCGCCATGCTGGATCAGCTTTACGTCGGGAAGTTAAAGGAAATTTCATAAAAAATGCACAATGTGCGCCTTGAAAAGGTGCACGTGGTGCGCTAAATTTGTTTCCATAATAAAAGAACCCCACCCGGTTTCCGGGGAAAGGAGATAACAATGATTGTGCAAGTCGCTAAGACACTTCTGGTCAACCATCGTCAGGACTACAACCGTGACCGTTTGCCGTGGCTGCCCGCACGGCTCTACCGGTCATTGCGTGAAGCCCGTCAGGGCCGCAAGGCGAGCTGAGAAAGCTCTTTAGTGGCCCCGTACCGCATCCGGCCCAAGCGGAAAAACAAACAAAATACTTCGGATAATTTGAAACACTGAAAACCCGGCCTCGGCCGGGTTTTGTTTCGGTGAAACCAGAACTCGGGTATGGAAACGGACTCCAATCAAATTGGAAACAAGGCCGCGAGTTCAGCCTCGCCCTTTGAAGAAATATGGACCACACGGCTGTCAGGTTCGCGACGGAGCCATTTGTTTTGCTGAAAGCGGGACAAAAGGGCAGCTCCCACCGCACCGGCCAGATGATTGCGCCGTTCGCTCCAGTCGAGACACGGGCGGCACAAGGGTCTGCGGGCCGCCTTCAAAGGTGCAAGGTCAACGCCGATCGTCGCCAAAAAAGCCTCACCGGTCTCCGTTAAGGCAATCCCGCCGGCATCAGTGGATGTGGTCAAGAAGCCGCGCGTTTCGAGACTGTCATAGATCCGGACTGCCATATCGCCCGCAAGGTGATCATAACAAACACGGGCTGTGCGCATGGCCGGATCACGCGGTCCGGTTCGCGTGCGCAAATGCCCCTTTTTTGCCGCAAGCCCCATCAGGGCCTCAAGGGTCGTGCCAACGTCCGGGCCTGCCAGAGTGAAATACCGGTGCCTGCCCTGTTTGGCCTGGGCGAGCAGCCCGCCTTCCATGAGTTTTTTAAGGTGAGAGCTGGCTGTCTGGCCGGTGATCCCGGCTTCGACTGCCAGTTCTGTTGCAGTGAGCGCCTTGCCGCTCATCAGGGCTGACAGAATGTTGGCTCTGGCGGGATCGCCAATGAGTGCGCCAATCCGTGCAATGTCCGGTCCGTCTTTCATGGTTCGATCTCCATCAAAGTGTGGCCGCAAGATTGGCATGTGGCGGCAGGGAGCGCCAGTCACAATGCTTCGATCCGCGTCGAAGCATTCGAAGCGGCACCTGTGGCACATCCTCGGCCGGCACAACGAAAGAGGACCGCTGCCATGATCACTTGTTTCATCCGCTATCACATCGATCCTACCAAAAAGGCTCAGTTCGAAGAATATGCACGCAACTGGGGACAGGCGATTCCCCGCTTTGGTGCGGATCTCATCGGGTATTTTTCTCCGCATGAGGGCTCGACCACTCTGGCGTATGGCGTTTATTCCATTGAAAACTTGGCAGCCTATGAAACCTATCGCGCCAGGCTTTCCGCCGATCCGCTTGGACAGGAGAATTACGCCTTTGCCATGCGCGAAAAATTCATCTTGAGAGAAGACCGGACGTTCTTGAAACTGGCTTCAACACCGCATGGCAAACTGATCGGGTTTGAGGGAGAGCACCAATGATCGCAGTCATTTTCGAGGTCATACCGCATGAACACAAGAAACAGGATTACCTCGACATGGCCGCTGAGATGCGGCCCTTGGTCGAAGAAATCGACGGTTTCTTGTCTGTCGAGCGGTTTCAAAGCCTGACCAATCCGGAAAAGCTGCTCTCGCTGTCCTTCTTCAGAGATGAAGAGGCGCTCGATCAGTGGCGTCAGCTGACCCAGCACCGCAAGGCGCAATCGGTCGGGCGGAACAGCTATTTCAAGGACTACCGGCTCCGGGTGTCACATGTGCTGCGCGATTACGGCATGACGGAGCGGGCGGAAGCGCCGTCGGACAGCCGCGCCTTGCATGATTGCGAAGAGGGATGACCGGGCTGAGATTGGAGTTCGGCCTGCTGGGTCTGCTGGCGCTCCTTTGGGGCTCATCCTACATGTGGATCAGCCTTGCGCTCGACACCATTCCGCCGCTGACGCTGATCACATTCAGAGTTGGATTGGCGTCGCTGATCTTGGTCGCGATCCTGAGTTTTCGCGGTTTGCGATTGCCGTCCGAGACGCACACCTGGCGCGCACTCTTTATCCAATCCATCGTCAACAGCACAGGACCCTGGCTGCTTCTGGCCTGGGGACAGCAGTCCGTCGACAGCGCGGTCGCCAGTGTCCTGAACTCCACTTCTCCTCTGTTTGTCTTTTTCTTTTCCCTTTTCCTGATGTCCGGCAGTGATAGGCCAGCGGGGCAGCAGCTTCTCGGTGCCCTTGCCGGGATTGCGGGAATCGTTCTGATTGTCGGGACCGGGGCTTTGGAGAGTTTGGGCGGTGCTTTTGTGCCGCAAGTCGCGGTTCTCGCCGGTGCGGCTCTCTACGGGATTGCCGCGATCCGGGGACGCCAGTTTGCGCATATGCCGCCGCTGGTCACGGCCGCCGGGACGCTCATTTGCTCGACCCTGACGCTGCTGCCGCTCAGCCTGATGATCGATCATCCCTGGACCTTGCAAATTTCGCCTCAAAGCTTTTGGGCTGCAGGAATTCTGAGCGTTTTCTGCACAGCGTTTGCGTTTCTGATCTATTTCCGTCTGATCAACACGATCGGGCCCATGGGGACATCCAGCCAGGCCTATCTGCGCTCCGGAATTGGTGTTCTTCTGGGTATCGTCTTCTTGAACGAAACACTGGATCTGGAAACGTTTGCGGGGATTTGCCTTGCCATATTCGGTGTTGTTCTGATCAACTGGCGACGCCCCAAAAAGCAAGCATCGAGTAAAACGGCACAGGAGAGCTCCGGATGAGTGTGTTGACGGTTTATGAGGCGGGATCCCGGCCAACAAAACGGGCTAACCCGGACTATTTCACAGGAACCGTTTGGCAGGACCCGGTGATCGAGGCGCCGGCTCCGGCGCGGGTTCAAGCGGTCAAGGTGACCTTTGAACCAGGAGCCCGCACACATTGGCACACACATCCCCTCGGCCAGACCCTACAAATCCTCAGTGGCGCTGGCTTCGTGCATTTGTGGGGGCAGGAAAAGCTGTCGATCATGCCAGGCGACGTCATCTGGATCCCGCCCGGTGTCAAACACTGGCATGGCGCGGCCCGGCACGTTTCCATGGTGCATCTTGCGATCCACGAAGCTGAGAACGGGTCCGTCGCAGAGTGGCTGGAACCTGTCGATGAGGCCACCTACCGGGGAGATCTGGAAGCGCGGCGTTAAGGAGACTACATGGACGTTTTCATACGCAGACTGTCGGAAGCGGATGTCGCAACCTACAGGCAAATTCGGCTAGAGAGCTTGCAGCGGCATCCCGACTTGTTCGGGACCAGCTATGACGAAGAAGCAGCCCTGCCGGATGATGTATTCGTGGAGACACTGAGGACAAACTTAATCCTCGGCGGAGGGGCTGACGAACAACATATCACTGGAATTGTTGGTTTTGTCGTGGGTGGGGCGGCGAAGGTCGGGCACAAAGGTATCCTCTGGGGGCTTTATGTGCAGCCGGAAGCCCGTGGATCAGGATTGGCAAAAGCGCTGGTCAATACGCTTATTGATGCGGTGAAGGATGAAGTTGAGCAAATCCAATTGTCTGTTGGTACGCATAACATCCCGGCAGCCAGACTGTATCAGGGGTTTGGGTTTGAACCCTATGGACTTGAAAACAGCGCCCTAAAGGTTGGGGGGCAGTCCTTTGACGAAGTTCTCATGGCCCTCGATCTGCGCAAATTGAAGCAGTCCTAAGTTCATCGACCCAAAAGCCGCCGCTCAAGAAACCTGAGGACTATTCTGGCGATTTCCCGAACGGGGAAAGGAACGACACGTTCGCAGGTCGCCGGTCGATGAGGCTCTAGCCGGAGGGGGCTGGAATCTCAACGTAAACGGGTCCGGTCTGCTGCGAAACTTAGCAGCCGTTAGTTCGCAGAGGCGAGGGGCGTCCGGCTCAATCGCCACCACGTAAGGCCGATCACCAGAGCCATTGCAGCGAGCAACGCAACACTTACCAGTCCCCATCCGCCCTCGACGGCCGTTTGAACCTGCGCACCGAACACGTAGCCCGCACCGACCAAAACTCCTGTCCAGAGGGCTGCCGACGCAGCATTCAGCAGCGTGAAAGTTGGCCACGGCATCGGTCCAAGTCCCATGGGCAAGGCCCCGATGGTGCGCATGCCTTTCGGATACCGGTACATGAAGACGTAAAGCCATCCGTACCTGGTGACCAACGAGGTGGCCGTTGTAAACGCGCGTTGAAGACGAGGCCGGTGAGACAGGTCCGGGAGCCCGTAACGGCGGACCAGACCGAACCGCAACTCATCGCCGAGATACCCGCCCATAAACGTGGCTGCTGCGACGGGGCCGACCTCAAGAGCACCCGTTTGAGCAGCAAACCCCGCGAACAATGGCAATGCGCCGCTCTTCAACGCACAATAGCCAAAGAGCAGCACATAAACCAAAGGGCCGTAAGAGCTGATCAAGTCCAAGAGTTGTTCCAGAGAGATCTCCTGCAGGCTAAGAGTTTGAACTCAGGAGATCGAAGATAGGTCGTCTCTTGTCTGCGACCAGATCTGAAATGCCGGCAGCTCTAAACCCGCCATACCAGAAGCCTGCGTTCCAAGAAGCCAATGACCATGTTGAGGAGCACGCCGAGCAAGGACAGGATCACGACGCCTGCAAAAAGACGGTCAAGGTCATAGAGCGATCCGGCCTGAAGCACATAGGCGCCAATGCCGTATTCCGCGCCCAGCATCTCTGCGGCCGTCAGCAAGATGATGGCGATCGCCAGGGATATGCGGAGGCCGGACAGGATACCCGGCATGGCGCCCGGCAGAATGATTTTCCGGACAATCGACAGCCAGGACAGGCCGAAGCTCTGCCCCATCCGGATCAGAGTACGATCAACGTTGTCGACGGCTCCATAAGTCGCCACGACGGTGGGCGTGAAGGTGCCAAAGGCGATCAGCGCGTATTTCGACCCCTCATCGATGCCGAACCAGATGACAAACAAAGGCAAAAGGGCGATTTTCGGCACCGGAAACAACGCCGCGATCAGAGGTACGAGCCCTGAGCGGACGTAGCTGAACAGACCGATGAGAATGCCGGTTCCAATTCCAGCCACAGCACCGAGGAAACCGCCAACGGCCAACCGGGTCAGCGAGGGCGCCATATGGGCCGTGAACTGGCCCGACTGGTAGAGTTCGACAAGAGTGCCGAGCACGTCCGACGGTTTTGGCAGTGTTAGCGCCGAGATCCAGCCGGACTGCGTGCCCCATTCCAAAACCAGAATGAGCACAACAAAAACCGCAATGCCCGTCCAACGGCGCGGTTTTGGTGCAAAGCCGCCGCCGCGAAACCGAACGGTCTGGGCCGCGCCCTTGTTGCTGTCTGACAAAGAGGCATCAGCCATCGATCAATTCCGTATCGGCGGTCCGGGCCTCTTCCCTGAGAAGAGACCACAAGTGTTTCTGTGTTTTTTCCAGGTCTGGATCGCCCAGTTGACGCTCTTCCAGAGGCTTTTCGAGTGTCACGATCTCGCGGATCTTGCCCGGTCTGCGGGACAGGACCACAATGGAATGCCCAAGACGCACGGCCTCTGCCAGATTGTGGGTGACATAGACGGAGGTAAAGGGCGTCCGCGTCCACAGCCCGACCAGGTCGTCCATCAACAGTTCACGGGTCTGGCTGTCGAGGGCAGACAAGGGTTCGTCCATCAGCATGACCGCCGGTCGGACTGCCAAAGCTCTTGCAATCGTAACACGTTGTTTCATGCCGCCGGAGAGCTGCTTGGGCAGAGCCTTTTCGAAACCGGTGAGATTGGTCCGCGCAAGGACATCGGAAATGATCTCACGCGATTCCGAGCCTTTGATGCCATGGTCTTCCAGGACCAGCGAAATGTTGCCCTCAACGGTTCGCCAGGGAAGTAGCGCAAAATCCTGAAACACATACGTCAGCGGATTGAGACTTCCTGGCGGTGGCGATCCGACTTGAACAACGCGGCCCTTGGTCGGTTGTTCCAACCCCCCGATGAATCGCAAAAGCGTGGATTTTCCGCAGCCGGACGGGCCGACAATGCACACGATATGGCCGCTGGGGACGTCGAGCGTGATGTCTTCGAGCACGGTGACAGTGTCATAAGCGTGCCCGACGCCCTCAAGACGTAGGTCCATGAGTTACTCCGTGAAGTGCGGGCGCTTGGCGCCCGCCTTCATGCATTTTATCAGGATTTCAGGATCTCGACGTAGGACGGATCGACCAGTGTATCCAGCGTCACGTCCTTGGACACAAGATCCTCGGACTGGAACCAGGCCAGCTGGTTTTCGATCGATGTGACGTTCAAGGCTGCGCCTTTGTTGAGGTACATCGCGCCATTGATGATCGATGGGGCTGCCTTTTCCCGCGGACGGTCCGTGTAGACATACTTGTGAATGAGATCGACCATCTCGTTCACACCGGCGTCGCCATTTGTCTTCGAAACAAGATCAGCATCATAATCGGCAACGCCCCTGGAGAAGGCCGTCAGGAAATCCGTTGTCATGCCTTTTTCGTCTTCCGCGTTCTTGGTCGACGTAAAGACCGTGGTGACCTGGTAGTCCGGGATGTAGTCAACAACATTGCCGATGATGTGCACGGCGCCGGAGCCGGACAGCGGCTTGGCGATGTGTGGAACAATGGACCAAGCGTCGATCTGGCCGGACTTCAGGGCGCCAATGATCGCACCGACCTTCTGTAATGGCTTGAACTTGAGGTCTACGCCTTCTTTCGCAGCAATCGTGGAGCCCATGTAGTGGAAGGACGAGCCGGCCGTCGTAATGCCGAATGTCTTGCCGCCGAGATCGGCTGGGGTCTTCAGACCGCCTTGGAAGGCTGCGTCGGAGGCGAGAATTTTCTGTCCATCGACACCTTTCTTTTCAGACAAGGCACCACCGATCACCTTGATCGCGCCTTTGTCCGCAAGCGAAATCAGGCCGCCGGAAACGGCTGTTACGGCATAGTCGATGTCGCCGGAAGCGATGGCGACCGCCATCGGCTGGGCCGCCTGGAAGAATTTGAATTCAACGTCGAGACCGGCATCTGCAAAATAGCCGCGCTCATAGGCTACAAAGCTGCCCGAGTGTGATGTAAAGGGCAGCGCGCCGACCTTGATCTTTTTGTTGCTGGCAATCGCAGGGGCGCTCAGCGTGGTGGATGCTGCAGCAGCACCAAGCAGCGTTAGAGCCTTGCGGCGGTTCATCGAGATCATGGTGTCCTCCCTTTGGTATTAACCTCCGGCCATAAAGACATAAACGAGGCGTTTTGAAAAACGCCCGGCCGGAAAATCATCAGCTTTATCAATTGTTGGACAAAATGCTTAGCACGCAGCCGTGCCGTCGGCCAGACCGTGAAAGACGCAGATCAGTTCCCTTTCGGAAGGCGGACTTCTACCCTCAAGCCAGTGCCAGCTACATTGGAAAGCGTGATCGTGCCGCCATGAGCGTGGATGATTGATCGCGCGATCGCAAGGCCAAGACCGATACCACCGGTTTCTTCGTTGCGGCTTTCTTCAAGGCGCACAAAGGGTTCAAAGACATCCGCCAAACGGTCTTCCGGGATGCCGGGGCCCTGATCAAAGATCTCGACGATCACTTCAGCCTCCAGCGCCTTTGCCGTGATCTTGACCGAACCGCCGTAGCGGATGCCGTTTTCTATGAGATTGCGGAAGGCGCGCTTCAAGGAAAGAGGACGGCACGACAGGACAATCCTTTCCTCCACATCAACTTCGCAAGTATGGCCGAGGTCTTGCTGGTCGTCCGCCAGGCTCTCCAGCAAAGCACCCAGGTCCGCCTGCTCGGCAGGTTCCTGACTGGCATCGTCTTTGGCGAACCTGAGCGCGGCTTCGGCCATGGCTGCCATGTCGTCGAGGGTCTCGATCATCTTTGTCCTGTTTTCCTCATCGTCGATAAACTCCGCCCGAAGGCGCAATGAGGTGATCGGTGTTCTTAAATCATGGCTGATTGCCGCCAGCATCCGGGTGCGGTCGCGCACAAACCGGGTCAGATGCTCCTGCATCTCGTTAAAGGCGGACGTTACGGCGCGGACTTCGCTCGGACCGGTCTCCGGCAAACTGTCGACATCTTCGCCGCGCCCGAGCCGGCCGGCGGCATCTGCAAGACCGCGCAAGGGGCGGGTGACCCGGCGCACGGCAAAGGCGACGATGCCGATGATGGCCAATCCCATAAGTGAAAGCTGGACCACCAGCGGGATGAAGGCGCCGGGCGGCGGCCGGTAGCTCGTGGCCATGTTCAGCCAAGTGCCATCGTTCAGCTGGATGGAAAGGGACAGATCCTCCGGCTTGTTCATGACCCGTTTCAGGTGGCGTGGCCGCTCGGACTTAGGCACGTCGCGCCAGCTTTCCTTGAAGTCATCACCCCGGTTGCGCCAAGACGGGCCGCGTTTTTCATCTGAATGAAGATTGATGTGGATCGTCCGCTCAGATCCGAGTTGCCGCGCCGCGTAGTTTTGCACACGCTGTTCGAACCGGCTTTTTCCCGGCTCCTTTGCAAGCGGCACTTCGCCGGTCCAGAACGCGACATAGCGGGTGCTGCTGGCTTCCAGAACCCTGCTGTGCAGGTACGGCGGCGTTTCTTCCAGGAGCTCTGCGATAGAGACCGCACGGGCCAGGATGCTGTCACGGGCAAGGGCAACAAGGGCAATCCGGCGCTCGTCGTGGAAAATGTAGATCGAAATCGCCTGAACAACCACAATCGCTGCCAGTAGAAGCAGGATGAGCTGGGACGCCAGGTTGCGCGGCCACAAGCGCTGAAAAATCGAGGAGCGGGGAGATGATGCGCTCATTCCACCTGCTCTTTCACATCGGCCGTAAACATGTAACCGCCGCCCCAGACGGTTTTGATCAGCTTGGGATCTTTCGGATCCTCTTCAATTTTCCGGCGCAAGCGCGAGACCTGATTGTCGATGGACCGATCAAAGACGGCCGGCGTGCGCCCTGTGGTAAGGTCCATCAGCTGATCGCGGTTCAAGACCATTTTCGGCCGTTTCAGAAACGCGCAAAGCAGTTGAAATTCACCGCTGGAAAGCGCGACAGCGATGCCGTCCGGATCCGTCAATTCCCGGCGGGTCACATTGAGGGCCCAGCCGTCGAAATGCATCCGGTCCTGTTCGATCGGGTCGCGGTCCTTCGGCACCAGCGATGTCCGTCGCAGCACAGCTCGGATGCGAGCAAGCAATTCGCGCGGATTGAAGGGTTTGGTGACATAATCATCGGCGCCGATTTCCAGACCGATCACCCGGTCCGTATCATCGGCCATGGCGGTTAGAAGGATCACCGGCATGGAGCCCGTTTCGACAAGATGACGGCACAGCGACAGCCCATCTTCGCCCGGCATCATGATGTCGAGAACCACAAGATCTATGGAGGCAGCCTTCAGCGCCTTGCGGGCGGCGGCGGCATTTTCGCAAGCCGTCGCGCGCAGACCGTTCTTCACCAGATACCGGGCGAGGGTCTCGCGGATATCGCGGTGGTCATCGACGACAAGAATGTGTGGGCTCGGATCGCTCACCTTTATCTCCACTCGGTCGCGGTGCAAGGTACCGTTTCAGCACAAGCATTTGCGAACTGCGTTGTATCTAAAGGAAAAGTAATAACAACCCGGCTCCCGTGCGAGCAGAGTTTGTAACAAACTGTATCATCGGCCTGTCCCGTGACAGGTTGCGACACTTGAACGGGTTTTTGCAGGTAATCCTGCGACAATTGCCTCCTACCTTGAGCTCATCAACGAACCAAGGAGTTGTTGGAATGAAACCGTTCAAGACGATTGCAATCGCTGCCCTGGCCGCAAGTGTTGCCGGCACCGCACTCACCGCGGGCCTGCCCGCCTACGCCCAGTCCGGCACGGCAAACGCGGGCGGGGGGCAAAACAACCAGGCAACAGCCGAGCAGAGCTTGGCGCATATGGGTGAACGCGGCGGATATGAGTATGGTCATGGTCCGCGCGGCAGCCGCCGTATGGCCAACCGGATTTTCGAGCGCTTCGACGTCGATAAAGATGGCGCCATCACCCAGGCTGAGATCGAGGAGGTCCGCACGGCCGATTTTGCGGCAGCAGACACCAACGGTGACGGCGAGATCAGCCTGGAAGAGTTCAAGGCTGCTTTCATGGAGCGCTCCAATGACCGCATGGTCCGCGTCTTCCAGCGTCTCGACCGGGATGGTGACGGCATTGTGACCCAGGCCGAGGCGGATCGCGCGGCCAACCGGATGTTCAACCGGCTGGACCGGGACGGCAACGGTGTCGTTGAGAAGGTGCGCGGCGGCAAACGAGGTCATGACGGCGGCGGCAAGAAGGCCGAGGCCGGCAAGCGCGGCGAGCATGGCAAGCGCCATGCCCATGGAGGCCGCGGTGGTCCTGCCGGCATGTTCATGGCGGTCTTTGACACAGACGGCACCGGCTCTGTGACCCGTGAGGAGTATGATGCCAAACGTGCCGAGCTGTTTGCACTGGCCGACACCAACGGCAGCGGCTCTTTCACCCTGGAAGACTTCGGACCGCTTTGGCTGGCCATGAATGATGCCCGCATCGTCAACATGTTCCAGCGCGCAGATGCTGATGGCAGCCTGGGCATAACGGCCGAAGAGCAGGAACAAGCCTTGTCGAAGATGCTGAATCGGGTGGACCGGAACGGCGATGGTGTGATTACCAAGTCCGACTTCAAACGCAGTCACAAGGGAAAGCACGGCAAGCACCGCGACCGGAGCTAAGCCTCAAGAAACAGCTTCCAGGAGCGTTTCCAGGCGAAGTGGAGACCGGTTCGCCGTCCGGAAGCGCTTGAAAACAACAGCTGAGTGCATATCGCGTGAGTTAGCGAAACCGGGATATGCGCGAGCCCGCCTCTAGGAAGCTGGCCGGGTCCAATCCCCCGTCCCGGGAACCCGGATACAGAGAGGGAGCCGCCCGCGCGGCTCCCTTTTTTTGCCAACAAGCTGTACCCTGCGTAACCCTATCTTCAAGGTTGCTGGCAGATAGTGCGGTGCCAGATCGATGGGGGACACTATGGCAAAACCGGGCTTGGGTGAATTTCTGGACGTCAAGATTTCGAACGGTCAGTTTTCAGAAGATGATGTCATTACGCTGCGCCGGTACATCTATGGCGATATGCATGTCACGCTGGAAGAGGGCGCGGGTCTCTTCCGGCTGAACAATGCCGGTCTTGTGATGCCTCAAACCTGGTTCGAGCTGTTTCCTGAGGCGATCGGCGATATCCTCGTTCATCAGGCAAACCCTCAAGGGTACGTTTCTGATGAAAATGCCCACTGGTTGATCGGTGAGATCACTGCGAATGGCCATGTCTGCAGCCGCACGGAGCTTGATGCGGTGCTGCATGTCCTGGAAAAGGCGCGCCAGGCCCCCCAGTTCCTGGAACAGTTTGCTCTGAAGACTGTGGCCGATTCCGTCATTTCAGGGCAGGGGGCAACCCGCTCCGGCGCAACACTGACCCCAGGCGTGATCTTAGATGCGGAAGTGGAGATCCTTCGGCGCGTTCTTTATGCCGGCGCAGGCTGTGGGGGCATCGCCATATCCAAGGCGGAAGCTGAAATTCTGTTCGATCTGAATGATGCCACCAGCGAAGCGGATAACGCCCCGGCCTGGTCAGAGCTGTTTGCCAAGGCGGTTGCCAACTATCTGATGGCGCTGTCCGGTTTTGCGCCGCCGCCGCGAGAGGTCGCGCTGGCGCGAGAAGACTGGATCAACAGCCCCGGTGGCTTTGATGGCGGCATTTCCGGGTTTTTCAGATCCATGTTCGGCGGCGGTGTCAGCGGGATCCGCGATGCCTACTCTGATCAGCCGGATCCGTTTGCCGCAAAAGGGGCTGCCATGGCAGCCGAGATTGCGGTGAATGAGGTGGTGACCGAAGATGAGGCTCAGTGGCTTGTCGATCGGATTGGCCGCGACGGTGTTCTGCACGAGAACGAGAAGGCCCTGTTGCGCTTTATCCAGCAAGAGAGCCCGGATATTCATCCGGTGCTCAAGCCGTTGGTGGAGAAAGCCATTTAAAGCAAATCGCGTTTAAACTGATTCAGATTTCGCTGCGACTGTGCTTTGCCTCGTTCGCGAAACCTGAAGCAGCTTGAATTCAATGAGACGCGACACGCTCCAAGTCCGGCGCTTAGTCGACCCGCCAGGCTTCCGTTTCGATGATCACCTGGACGTCATCTCCAACGAAACCGTTTTCAACCGCATAGGTCATGCCGAAGTCGCTGCGCTTGACCACGCCTTGCGCACTGATGCCGAGCGTGAAACGGCCATGTCCAAACGGATATTTGGCGGCCTTGTTGAGGGTGACATCCAGCGTCAGAGGCTGGGTTTTGCCAAGCAGGGTCAACTCGCCCTCCACGACGCCGGATGTGTCATCGGCCGGTGTGCCGCCGGAGGCTGTGAAGGTCATCACCGGGTGGTTGGCAACGTCCAGAAAATCCTTGTTCAGGACATGATTGTCGCGGGCTTCGTTGAAGCTCTCAACGCTAGCCGTTTGAACGTTGACCTTCAGATCGCTCAGTTTCTGGGTGTCCATGTCATAGGTGAAGCTGCCCTCAAATTCCAGAAAGACACCGAGCGTGTCCGCATATCCCAGATGGTCCACCATGAACGCGATCGTGGTGTGTTCCGGATCAAGCTCATAGCGATGCGGCTCTGCTTGAGCGGATTGGACGAAGGGGACTACGGCAATACCTGCCAAAACCAGGCTTTTGCGGGCGAAACGAACCATCAGAATCCTCACATGCGTTGAGATCAAAAATGTCTGCGTCTGGTTTTCACAAGTAGCGTTTGCCGGTCCAGGTTCAACGGCAAGTGGCGATCACTTGTGGGTTGTGTTTACCAAATTGCAGCCCTGCAAAAATTTCCTGTTGCGCAAGCGGGCAAATCGGGTCATACACCCTCTGCCCAAATTCGCACGTGCCCGTGGTCGTTCATGGGATTTCGATGAAATCTCTTAAGGGGTAGCTGCCAAGAAACACCGCCAAGGGGCGGGGCAGTCAATCCGGACGGCTTAAAGCAACGACGTAAGAGGGCCCTTTTGGTCTCTGCCGGGGTTTCCAACCTCCGGGGTAACAGAAGAGGCACTTGTTACATCCTTGCCCGACGTGCGGTTCGGTTTCTCCCGATCCAATCAACGGCATTCCCGACGCGGGAAAGCTTTGCGCATCCACACCACGGTGCTGCATGGCCCAACCGTCTCTGAAGATCCTTGTACGCCCTCCGGTTCCATCCCGGGGGAGGCGCGCTCGCATCTTTGGCACCCTGCGACGTGAAACTGCAGCGCCTAACAGCGATTTTAAAGGCGGCTGCAGCCAGACATTGGAAAGGGGTAATCCCCATGAGCGAACGTATCCGCGAATTCCTCCGCCGACGCGACGAAGATGGTCCGTGCGTTGTTGTCGATCTCGACATCGTCCGCGACAATTTCGAAGCTTTTGCCCGGTCCCTGCCGGACACGTCCGTTTATTATGCGGTGAAAGCCAACCCGGCGCCTGAAATCCTGACCCTTCTGGAACGCCTTGGTTCTTCCTTCGACTGCGCCTCCGTTGGCGAAATCGAAATGGTTCTGGCAACCGGTGCCAATGCGTCCCGCATTTCCTATGGCAACACAATCAAGAAGGAGCGGGACATTGCGCGTGCCTTTGAATTCGGTGTCCGTCTCTTTGCCGTCGACTGCGTCGAAGAAGTCGAAAAAATCGCTCGGGTCGCGCCGGGCTCCCGCGTCTTCTGCCGAGTCCTGTGTGACGGCGTTGGTGCCGAGTGGCCGCTCTCCCGCAAATTCGGCTGCGACCCTCAAATGGCGCCCGACGTCCTTGAACACGCCCACCGCCACGGTCTCGAAGCCTATGGTGTCTCCTTCCACGTCGGCTCCCAGCAAGCCAACCTCCAAGCCTGGGATTTCGCTCTCGCCATGGCGGCAGGCGTCTTCCGGGAAATGGCGCTGCGCGGCATCGAACTGAAAATGGTCAACATGGGTGGGGGCTTTCCGACCCGCTACCTGAAAGACGTGCCAGGTGTGCCGCGGTATGGCGAAGCCATATTCCAGGCCCTGTCCAAGCATTTCGGCAACCGTTTGCCGTCAACCATCATTGAGCCGGGCCGCGGCATGGTCGGCAATGCCGGTTTGATCGAAGCAGAAGTCGTTCTGATTTCCAGGAAATCCGAGATGGATGAAGTCCGCTGGGTTTATCTGGATATCGGCAAGTTTCACGGTCTGGCCGAAACAATGGACGAAGCCATCCGGTATCCGATCAAGACACCGCGTGACGGCGATCGTACGGCGCCTTGTGTGCTGGCAGGTCCGACCTGCGACAGTGTCGATGTTCTTTATGAGAAGACGCCGTATGACCTGCCGGTCAGCCTTTCGATTGGCGACAAGGTGCTGATCGAAGCCTGCGGCGCTTACACGACCACTTATTCCTCGGTTGGGTTCAACGGCTTCGCGCCGCTGGCCTCCTACGTCATCTGACGCAAAGCCATGATCGACGTTGTTGACGAGGCGCAGGCGCATGGTTGTGCCCGCGAGGCGCTGCTCGACCTGAGTTTCGGCCTCGACCGGCATTTGAAGACATCGGAACGCCTGAGAGAAGGCCGACTTCCAGTGTTCGCCTTCACAGCGCTTGATGAAAACGGGAATTTGGTCGGCACTGTCCGGCTATGGGCTGTGGCAGACCGCTGGGGGCACCAGTCCCTTCTGCTTGGACCCCTGGCGGTGGACCCGGAGTGCCGCGGCCTGAAGGTTGGTGACCGGTTGATGCGACATGCGCTCAACCAGGCGGCCCTTCATGGTCATGGTTCAGTCCTGCTTGTTGGGGATCTGCCCTACTACGAGCGCTTTGGCTTTGCCGCTGGTCTGCTGGAAGATGTAGCGCTGCCGGGACCGGTGGACTATCGCCGCTTTCTTGGGCTTGAGATTGCACCTGGTCATTTGGCCGGATTGGAAGGAACACTGTGTGCAGCCGGTGTCCTCGATCCCATCGCGTCCTTTTCCGACGCCGACGATGGCCTTGTGCTTTCCAAGCTCGCATAACTACACTCAGCCGAATTGAAAATTTGCCCGGAGGTCTTGCGCTTCCGGGCAAAAATTGTCATGCCTACAATAGGGCGCAATCAGTGCGCTTTTTGTGTGAGGGGAAACAAGAATTACCGGGCGCGAACATGCATTCGAAGCAGCGGGCCGGACAATGAATGGAGCTTTGGAATATGACAGACGACCCGAAGGGCGACGCACCAAAAACCGCAGCAGCGAAACCGGCAACCCGCCGCAAACCGGCTGCAGCGAAAACGACCACCGGGAGTGCGTCCGGTTCGAGAACGTCCCGCACCAAAGCTTCTGCGAGTAAGACAACAGCCGCTTCCAAACCGGCCGCTGCCTCAGCGGCAAGCAAGTCTGCAACGTCCAAAGCAGCCGCTGCCAAGCCGACTGCTGCTAAAACAGCATCAGCCAAAACCACTGCGCGCAAACCGGTTGTTGCGGCCAGAGCCTCTGCTGCAAAGTCTGCAGCCGCACAACCTGCCACTTCGAAAACCGCGCCAAAGGCTCCAAGGACAACGAAGCCTGTAGCCGTGAAACCGTCCGCTCAAAAGTCCGCAGCGGCCAAAACATCGGCTACGTCCAAAACCGCTGCACCGGCAAAGGCCCCTGCTGCAAAACCTGCAACCACTAAGCCCGCTGCTTCGAAGGCGGCACCGAAGAAACCGCGGGCGACAAAGGCAGCGGCCACCAAACCAGCCGCTCAAAAATCTGCAGTGGCTAAACCGGCTGCTGCAGCCAAAACCGCTACAGCAGCCAAAGCGTCAGCCGCTAAAACGGCACCTGCCAAAACGCCTGCAAAGAAGCCTGCGACCCGCAA
This sequence comes from Roseibium sp., assembly GCF_965276855.1. Taxonomy (GTDB): domain Bacteria; phylum Pseudomonadota; class Alphaproteobacteria; order Rhizobiales; family Stappiaceae; genus Roseibium. Next base: position 1,190,516 of record NZ_OZ255700.1, on the reverse strand, counting down.
AGCGCCGGCGAAATCAGTCGCGAGCAAGTCCTGGCCGGTCCACGGCACGATCACGGGTCCGCTTGTGATGATCGGTCTCGGGTCGATCGGCAAAGGGACGCTGCCGCTGATCGAGCGCCACTTCAAATTCGACAAGTCCCGGTTCACGGTCATCGACCCGGTCGATAGTGATGCCAAACTGGTCACGGACAAGGGCTACAAGTTCCAGAAAGTAGCGCTAACTCCGGAAAACTACGAGGAAGTGCTGACGCCTTTGCTGAGCGAAGGTGAGGGACAAGGATTTGTTGTGAACCTGTCGGTCGACACGTCTTCCCTCGACCTCATGAAGTTCTGCCGCAACCTTGGTGTGCTGTATATCGATACAGTCGTCGAGCCTTGGCCCGGTTTTTACTTCGATGACACGGCGAAGGCCGCCGACCGGACGAACTACGCGCTTCGTGAGACGGTCCGCAAGGAAAAGAAGAAGAACCCTGGCGGTACCACGGCTGTGTCCTGCTGCGGCGCCAATCCCGGCATGGTGTCCTGGTTCGTCAAGCAGGCGCTTGTGGACATAGCGACCGACACCGGCGTCAAATTCAATGAGCCGTCCAGTCAGAAAGACTGGGCGAAGCTGATGAAAAAGGTTGGCGTCAAGGGCATCCATATTGCCGAGCGTGATACCCAGCGCGCAAAGAAGCCCAAGCCCATGGGCGAGTTTTGGAACACCTGGTCGGTGGAGGGCTTCCTCTCCGAAGGGTTCCAGCCGGCAGAACTCGGTTGGGGAACACACGAAACCTGGAAGCCAAAGAACGCCAAGGAACACAAGAAGGGCTGCCGCGCGGCAATCTATCTGGAACAGCCGGGGGCGAGCACACGGGTGCGCACCTGGTGCCCGACACCTGGCCCGCAATACGGCTTCCTTGTGACCCACAACGAGGCGATTTCGATCGCAGACTACTTCACGCTGGAGGGTGGCAAGAAACTGAAGTACCGCCCGACCTGCCACTACGCCTATCATCCGGCAAATGTTGCGGTTCTGTCGTTGCATGAGCTCTTCGGTTCGGCAGGCAAGATCCAGGAAAAACTACACGTCCTCGATGAAAGCGAAATCCAGGACGGCATCGATGAGCTGGGTGTCCTTCTCTATGGGCACAAGAAGAACGCCTATTGGTACGGCTCCCAATTGTCCGTTGAAGAAACCCGCAAGCTGGCGCCGTACCAGAATGCGACCGGTCTTCAGGTCACGTCCGCTGTTCTTGCGGGTATGGTCTGGGCGCTGGAAAACCCGGAAGCCGGGATCGTTGAAACGGACGAGATGGATTACAAGCGCTGCCTGGAAATCCAGAAGCCATATCTGGGGCCAGTGAAGGGCTATTATACCGACTGGACGCCGCTTGATGGCCGTCCGGGCTTTTACCCAGAAGACCTCGACACCAGCGACCCTTGGCAGTTCAAGAACATTCTTGTGCGGTGACAGACGGGCTCACAAAAACGGACGGGCGGCGCTCCTTCAAAGCGCCGCCCACAATCCGATGCCGCCGACCAGGATGAGGCTGAGGGCCCAGACCACATCCAGATTGAACCAGCTCTGGGAGACGAATTTCAGTCCCAGAATACGGTAGACCGCGTAAGCGACAGCGCCGCCCGAGAGGATCATCGCTGCGGTGTGAAGAACGGCGACGCCAAGAGCAATGCCTATATTGAAACTCATGAGCTGAACAGGCGCACCGTAGTCGGGTCCCGGACCGCCCGGCCCGCAGAGACCCAGATAGATCGGGACAAGCATCAGTCCCGCACCATGCGCCATGGCAACCAGAAACGACCAGAGCGCAAGGCGGGACGGTTTGACCCGGGACAAGAAGCGGGGGTGGCGCCGGTTGATCACGAGGTAGAGCCCGGCCGCGATCACGAGGCACGAAGCACCAATTCTGATTTCTCGTTGATACTCGACCAGCACAAACATCACCGCAAAGGGCAAAAGAATGCCGAGCATGGCGAGCAGGTGGCCGAAGCCGAGTGCTGCGAGCGCACGGAGCAGGGCCGTCCGCTGGCCTTCAAACAGCGCTGCGGAGACGGCAAGGGGCCAGCCCATACCGGGATTGATGCCGTGATAAATGCCTGAAGTCACAACGACGAGCCAAAGGCCCGCCGCCGAGGTCATGAAGTCTGACAAGTTTGGTCTCCAGAGCGGGTCGCGTTTAATCGGGTTCATTTGATGAGCTTACTGAGTTCATTCGGCAAGGCGCGTCGTGAAGCGCGGCCTGGTTGGCCGGGCAACGTCGCAACGCGGTCGATGGGCTCAGCAAGCTCACCCTTCGGGCCGGACAATTTTTGCCTCTGGCTTTGTTGTGGTCCGCTTATGGTACCCCGCACCACCGCGCGGACCACGCCTCGCCAAAAACAAAAATCGTCTCGGCCAAATGAAACCGATTAAATGCGACCCGCTCTAGACAGACGGATAGCAGAAGCTGTCCGTTGAGCAGTCCCCGCCCTCAAGCCGGATCTGGTGGCTGCGGTAGCCTTTCGGGAACTCGACATAGAAGTCTGGATCAAGCTCCAGTCCACCGCCTTCTTGAACGTGGGCGACGACCATCGCGGCACCCCGTTCCCCTGGATAGAACTGGTCATCCCAGGTGGAGTAGAGCGAATTGGTCCAGAACACCCGCTTTCCGTCGCGGCTGATCTCAACCATCTGCGGGCCGTAACCGAAATCCTTGCCGCTGGGATGTTTGGTTTTCTTGACGATCCCGCCGATCTCGACCTTGCCGGCCAGTTTCGGGTTCATCGGGTCGGAGACGTCATACTGGTGCATTTCACCCTGACCCCAGCACGAGACATACAGGTACTTGTCATCCAGGCTGAGATCGATATCGGTCACCAGGGCCGGAACCGCGCCGAACCCGGCCAGCAATGGCGGCAGATCTTCAGCATCAGCCGGTTGCGGAGCGATTGTGATGGTTTTCTTGGCTTCAAACGTCCCATCGTCGTTCCGCCACCAAGTGAAAATCGCACCTTCCAGATTGGTCGTGTCGACGACGACACCAACAAAGCCATACTGCTTGACTGGATCGTGCGCAGGGCGGATCTCCAGCGCCATTTGATGGTTTTCGCCAAGATCAATCGTCTGGATGTTTTTCCGGCCGCGCAGATCCCAGAAGTGAATCTTGTGGCCGTATTTGTTGCTGAGAAGATCTTCCGGGACGATGCCGTTTTCGAATTGTGGCGGCAGCGCCCACTCGGACGAGACCATATAGTCGCGCGGCAGGTTCCACCAGAAATCATAGTGTTTGTCCTGGATGCCGCGCTCGATCTCATACCGGCCGATGATCTCGAATGTCTGGCAGTCCATGATGAAAATGCCGGGAGGCCCGTCCGTTCCGTCCTCACCGCCACCGCCAAGGGTCGAGACATAGATGCCTTCGGGACCGCAATGGATGGTATGCGGCCGCGAATAGCCGGTTTTCTCAAAAACCTCTTTCGGCTCGATGATCTTGTGGATCTTCGCCTTGAGCGGCTCCTTGACATCAATGACGTAAATCCGGCTCGACCGGATGCCAGGAATAATCAGATAGCGGCGCTCAAGGAACGCATGCCCGGTCAAAGGGGAGAGGGCGGAGGAACAGGCGTTCCAGCCGAAATGGTGAAACTCATCGCCCGTATTGGGCATCATCACGGAGTGCAGGATTTGGCCGTACGTCTTTGACTTCGGATCGACATCAACGACGGCCAGACCGTCGGGCTGCGAAAAATCTGGGCTCAGCATCAAAGTGAAAGCGAGCGTTTCCGCAGGAGCTTCCATGGCGATTTTCGGCGACGCATAGAACGTCGGATCAGGTCTGACTGTCATGCTTTTCCTCCCTAAGCGCCTGTGCCTGGCCGCCTCAAAATCGGGCGGATTTAACCTGAGGTGACAGGCGCAATTGGAAGTAAACGCGCGGGTTCGGCAGCGGTCAAGAAAAATGACTTCCGCAGCGTCTTCATTTGGTTACTTGGGTTTGCTGTTAAGCTGGTCGGGCAGGCCCAGGTCAGGAGCCCGCAGCAGCCTGGTCCTGAAACCTCTTGATCCAGTCCGCGTTAATGCTGTCTGCGAGTTTGGCAACGCCTGGCTGGACAGGATCTGCCGCGGATGGCGGAAGGTCGAGGGCGGTCAAAACCCTTTTGAGTTCGGTTTGTGGGTCGGCACACAGATCGTCGTAGGACAGGCGAAGCGGCTCAATAGCCTGCTCGGCAAACCAGTCGTTCCAATCCCGATCGAATTGAATGAACTGATCGCGGCAGTTTTTCAATGCTGTAAAATCATAGACTGGATCTGCAGGAGGCGAGAGACGTTCCAACTCCGAGCCGTCGGCTGCCCTGTGCCATAAGCCGCTTTGTTGTGCTTTGACGAAAGAAACCGCCTGCGAGAGCTTGTCCGGTCGTGTGAGGTGAACGAACAGCGTGCGGCCAAACACGGCCTCAATACGGGCCTTGTCCGTTGGTTCATCCGGGCGAAGAATATGGAGCTGGCGGAAGAAGAAGTCGAAGCTGTGCCGCTGGAGTCGCAGTCCAAACATGCCTGTGTTCGCGGTTCCCTGGTCGATCGCGGTATCAATCAAGAGCCTCAGGTACTCCAACTCGCTCATTCCAGCCGAGCGGGAGGCACCAAGATCAGACGCCCAGTTCCCAAGATCAGGTTTGTGAAAGTAGGATTCCGGGTGACCGGCCACACCGGTCTCGGCGAGCATCTTGCAAAGCAGTGTGCTTCCGCTTCGAGGAGAGGTGCATAGAACGTAAGACTGAAAATCTGACATCAAAATGGGCTTTATAAATGTATGTTGAGCTTACGGGAGGATCCGCAGAACGGTCACCGGTTCGTCCCGGCCTTTTACCTTGTGCGGTCCAATGGGTTCAAGGTTAAGGTTGTCTGAGAGCGAAGCTGCAACCTCTTCAGACGCCGTGATAATCACATCCGCGTTCGGATCGATTTCTTTGCCGAGGCTTTCAAGGCGGGCGGCGATGTTTACCGTATCGCCGATCACCGTGTAATTGACCCGCTCCGGCGCGCCGATGTCGCCGACAACCAATGGGCCGATATGAAGTCCGATGCGGATACGCACGGGCTTTTCACCGCGTTCCACCCGTTCCAAATTGTCCTGCCGGATCGCGGATGCGATGCCGATAGCCGCCTTGGCAGCAGCGGCTGCAGGATTGTCGAGCATTTCCGGAGCACCCCAGAATGCCATCACTGCGTCGCCAATGTATTTGTCTATCGTTCCGTTTTGTTTCTTGATCTCTGCCCCGATCAAGGACAGGTGGTGGTTGATAAATTTGGCGGTTTCGCTCGCTGACAGTCCCTCAGAGAGCGATGTATAGCCTGCGATATCGGTGAAGAGGACAGCGACCTCTCGTTCCTCCGGTGGCGTTTCCGTGCGGCCTTCCTGAAGCAGCCGCCTGACCAGGCTCGTTGGAACGTACCGGTTAAAGGCCTTGAGGCCCGCGACCATAGAATTGAAGCCTTTTGAAAGATCGTCGAGTTCGCGGATCGTGCTTGGCGGCAAGTCCTCCACCTTCCCAAGGTTCAAGTCCGCAACATCCTTGGCGGCGATTGACGCTCTTTTGACAGGCACCGAGATCCGGCGTGCAAGGAGACCCGACCCCAGCAGAGAAATCCCAAGCAGGCCAAGGCCGGTGAGCGCAGCGCTCGAAAGCTGGTTTATGGAGTGTTCCAGAAAATCCGCCGGAAAATGAACGCCGATGCGCACCGGCAGCCCCCGAAACCGCCGATTTTCATCCTCCAGGACGAGAAACCGCTTTTCACCATTCTCGTCATAACCGGAATACAGCGTGTCGCGCGGGTTCAGGTCGTAGGTCCGGTTGCCGATCTGCCTGAGTTCAGAAAATCCGGCGAGAAAGGGATCGGGCACATCGTCGACATCCACCAGAATGTTGTCGGGGCTGAGATCTGCAAAATGATGATTGAGGCCGGGATGAGCGATGATTTCGCTGGTGCCCACTTCCATCAAGAATACGGTAACATCGTCGTCCGAGAGATACCGGGTGATGTCCGACATCCTGTAGAGGGACATTCCAAGAATGATACTGCCGAGATACTTATCCGCTTCGTGAAGCGGTTTGACATAAAGCAGGTACGTGTTGTCGCGTTCAGGAAGGAAGATCGGCTTGCTCCAGAACGAGGAGTAAGTCGAGCGCGCCCGGTTGAAGATCGGGGCAACAAGCGGTTCGTCCAAGTTCACCGAAAACGTCTCGGACAAGAGCGTGCCATCACCGGGGCCGCGGTCAACCATAAGTCCCGAGCCATTGGCGTCAATCAGCAGCGAGAAGGACACAAAATCCAGCGGAGCCAGAGACCCGAAGAGGTACTGTTCGGCCTTGTCGGTGTCATCAAAACTGAGGGTCCCCATGTCGAGGGCGCGCGCTGTGTACCGAGCAGTCTTTCGGATCGCATAGAGCTGTTCGGCAACCGCAGCTTCCAGACCGTCCATGCCATTGTCGATGAGCTCTCCACCCAGCTCCCGCACGACGTCTCTGGAAATGACGGCCTGAACCACAAGGACGGCACCGGCTGTCAAAAGAACGAACAGACCCAGGACGGTTGTCAGGGCCGGTGTAATGCGAAATTTTTTGGCGTGAGACACTGCGCTGGTTTGTCTTTCTTGTTTGCATGATGCTTGTCTCACCGAGTTAGAATCAAGAAACCCCGCAAGGTCAATGACCCTGCGGGGTTTCTGTCTAACTATTCAGGTGGATCGCTCGCCAGCCCGAAGCATTGCTTCTTATTTTGCTTTTTCAGGCGTGTCGAACGTGTGGCCGTAATCGACAGCGATTTCGTAGTCCGGGTCTTCAAGCACAGAAACTTCGACGAGGTTGCCAGCTTTGCTCAGCAGTTTCTGGCAGTCGGGAGACAGGTGGCGCAGGTGCAAGCGCTTCCCAGCTACCAGATACTTTGAGGCCAGCGCATCAATTGCTTCAAGGCCGGAGTGGTCGACAACACGGCTGTCCATGAAGTCGACAACCACATCTTCCGGATCGTTCAGCGGATCGAAGAGGTCCACAAATCCGGTCGTCGAGCCAAAGAACAACGGGCCTTCAAGGCGGTAGACCTTCCAGCCTTCCTTGCTCTTGCCGATTTTCGCATTGATGCGGCTTGCCGCATTCCAGGCATAGGCGAGGGCTGAGATAATCACACCGACAACGACCGCGACGGCAAGGTCGGCATAAACGGTAACGCCCGTCACGATGATCATCACCAGCGCGTCGGTCAGCGGGATCTTGTGCATGATCTTCAAGCTGGTCCAGGCGAAGGTGCCGATGACCACCATGAACATGACGCCGACCAGCGCGGCAACCGGGATCTGCTCGATCAGGGACGAGGCAACCACGATAAAGGACAAGAGGAACAGCGCCGCAGCGATACCGGAAATCCGGGTGCGGGCACCGGATTTCACGTTGATCATCGACTGGCCGATCATGGCGCAGCCGCCCATGCCGCCAAAGAAGCCAGTGACGATGTTTGCCGTGCCCTGCGCAACACATTCCTTGGAGGCACCGCCCTTGGTATTGGTCATATCCGCAACGAGGTTCAGGGTCAGAAGCGATTCAATCAGGCCAATTGCCGCGAGAATGATCGCATATGGCAGAATGATCTGCAGCGTCTCAAGGTTCAGCGGCACCATCGGGATGTGGAAGGTCGGCAGGCCGCCGGCAATCGACGCAAGATCACCAACCGACCGTGTGTCGAGGCCAAAACCCAAAACGAGGCCAGACACCACGAGGATACCGGCAAGCGGTGCCGGAAAGGCCTTTGTGAACCGCGGGAGCAGGTAAATCACAGCCATGGTCAGTGCGATGAGGCCAAGCATCAGGTACAGCTGCGAGCCAGTCATCCATTCCTGGCCGCCGGCACCGTCCGGAACCTTGAACTGGCCAAGCTGGGCAAGGAAAATCACGATGGCAAGGCCGTTGACGAATCCGAGCATTACCGGGTGCGGCACCATGCGGATGAACTTGCCCCAGCGCAATACGCCTACGGCGATCTGAATGATCCCCATCAACACAACGGTGGCGAAGAGGTACTCGACACCATGTTGGGCAACGAGCGAGACCATCACGACGGCAAGCGCGCCGGTTGCGCCGGAGATCATGCCCGGGCGGCCGCCGATGCAGGCGGTGATGAGGCCGACAAAAAAGGCGGCGTAGAGACCGACCAGCGGATTGACGCCCGCCACAAAAGCAAATGCAACAGCTTCCGGCACTAGCGCAAGTGCAACGGTCAGGCCGGCAAGAAGTTCGGTTTTGATGCGCGCAGCATCGAGTTTTGTCGATTGAACAGGCGCAACGGCCTCGGCTCGTCCGGTCAAGGCGGGCTCCAACATGTCTAGCGTGTGTTTGGCAGGTCTTGGGCCGCGGTTTGGCCCCCCACGGCAGACTGACCTCAGTCAAGTTGCCTGTCTTTTACTGGAAATATTGCGTCGCAGCAAGGCGCGCTGTGCCGGGCAGCCATGCAACGGCGGGACCGCGCCGGTTTCAACAAAAAGGTCCATGTAAGAAATGCTTAGAATCTCGGGGGAGTATTTCAGCATGATTTTGGATTTTGAAATCATTATCCTTTTTGTGGTTTTTAATATTATTGTACGAAAAAGGAAATTGGTGCGGCGGAATACGAAGTTCATGTTGTGTCGTTTCTATGCATTTTGCTTAATGCTGCTGGTTTGGGCTTCTCCGTCTGAGGCGGGTCAAGATGTGCTCGTGATTTCGACCATCGAGAACTCGCCGCTGACCAGGATTGCCGAACTCATCATGACAGAAGCTTATGGACGCTTGGGCATTCCGGTTGAGATCTATTCAACGTCTGGAAACAGGTCTTTGGTGGTGTCCTCAAGCGGCAAAGTTGATGGCGAGCTTGCCCGCATCGGGGCTGTCAAAGACCTTTATCCAACCTTGGTGCAAGTGCCGGTGCCGAACATGGAGTTGAAGGGCATTGTCTATGTCCGTGCTGACGAGAAGGACCGGATTACATCTGGAAATCTTACGAAGTTGCGTGTGGGTTATCTGGAAGGCGTGGTTCAGGCGGAGCAGTTCACGCAAGGTATTGAGAGCGTCTGGGCCGGGCAGTCGGAGGAGGAGCTCTTCCGGTTGCTTGCGGCTGGCCGGCTCGATGCCGTTGTCAGCGATCAAATCGACGGTGCGCTGGCAATTGCCGGGCTCGGTCTGACCAATGTCGTTCCCTTGGGGCGGCCGTTTCAGGTGGAACCGATGTTTCACTACTTGCATGAGAAACATGCAAACCTGGTGCCGCAACTCGCCACCGTTTTGGCCAAAATGCGTGGGGACGGGGAGTTGGATAGAATCGTCGAGACTGCCATGGATGCGATGATCGCAGGTCAGCGCATCCAAAACGCCGAATGACCTTTGTTCTGCTATTCTCTGGCAGATCAGTCTGGACGCCACGTCCATATCGACCAACTGCCGGGAAGTCCCTTGAGTTGGTGCTCACCCGCAAGGGTAAGTTCTTTTTCATCTGACGTTTGTGCAACGCTGGTGTCGGCGATGATCGCAGCATTCAGCTCCTTGCCCAGTGTCTCCAGCCGGGCCGCCCGGTTGACGGTTTCGCCGTAAACAGTGAACGCCTGGCGTTCGGAGGATCCGACGCTGCCGGCCGCCAACGGTCCGCTGGCGAGGCCAACACGCAATTGGAACCCTTCGGAATGCGCATGGGCAACCAGATCCCGGGCACAGGCAAGTGCGGCACGTTCCGGAGCTTCTATCGGAATTGGGGTGTTGAAGCTGGCTAGCAAACCATCGCCGGTGAACAGAATGACCACACCGTTATGTGTGGCAACGCTGGTTGCCGCCAGATCGAGGAAGTCGTTCAGACGTCCGATCACTTCAGTCGGAGGCTTGCCAGCCGCGAAGTCTGAGAACCCTGCAATATCAGCGATCAACACCACGCCGTGTACCTCCTGGGGGACCATCGCCTGGTTGTCGTTGACCAGGCGCAGCGCCACGGCCTCGGGGACGTATTTTCCGAGAACGCTGGTTGCGCGCTCTCTTGTTGCTTGCGCCTCCTCGCGCGCTTGCTCAGCTCTAAGCTGCGCAAAAAACACGCGCCGTGCGCGATAGACTGCGAGAGCCAGCACGGCTGAGGCGAGAAACAGCATGCCGGCTTCTCCGATCCGGTTTCCGGTGCCCGCAAACTCGGTCGACAGGAAGAGGGTTTCGTAGTCCGCAGTGGTTGGATTGTCTGGAAAATCACGCCACTCGATGATGCGCGGCATATCCCGCAGGACCCACCAGTAGGCCGTGAACCAACCGGCCAAAGCGACAAAACCGCTCCACAAAACCAGACGCCAGGACAACGAAAGACAGGCTAAGGCGATCAGCGGAAAAAGGAAGTGAATGCCATAGGCCCGAAACGCGATAATTTGCGGAATCTCCTGGCCCTGGCGCAAGGGGAGGAGAGCGAAGGCCGCGCAAACGGCGAGGATGTCGATAGTGTAAATTGTATATTTCAGCCACCAGCGGTCCAGGCGCGTTCCGATAAGAAAATAGGCGATCACGCCATAGATCGTGAGGCTCGCCAAAATACCCATGGCCGTGGGAGAGACCGTGGCCCCGATGAGGGCTGTTGCTGCAACCCAATAGACGGCACAGACCCCAATGACCGCGGTCCGGCACAGGACAGCAAGCTTGAGCCCGGCCCTTTCAGCTAACTTAAGGCGCGACATCTCCTCGGCAGATGCTTGAGCCCTGCCGGAAGCGGCTCTTTGTGTGTCAGGCGGCGCAGTTTCTGCCAAGCAAGGTCCAGTCTATTGCGGCAACAGGAATGCTACTGGACAATGATAGGGGCGGTTGCGGCGAAGTCGATGTCTTGAAACAAACAAGGATCATCATTCCCAGATGTGTTCAGGAGGCCAAGCTTTGGACGTGTCAAACAATCCTCGCCCGGCCTCCAATCCTAAGGGCGCTATTGCAAAGGTGTTCGGGGTGTTTCCGAAGCAGCGGATTGTCCACCAATACTGGCCCCCAGAAGAGCAGCTGCTCCAGCAAGGCCCGCACCGTCTCCCCCAACAATGGTGTTGGGCACCAGTTTGCCGACGAGACCGACGAGCTCCGGTTTGCGTTCCAGCGATGTCAGGAGCTTCTCCAGTGCCTGCAAGAGTGCAACCCGGTCCTGGCCGAGAACGTCGACTTGAGCGCGCTGACCGCGGGCCAGCTCCTCAAGATATTGCCGTTCTGCCCGGCCGAGAGCTGCGCGCTCCTGTTCGCGCTGATTGGCGACTTGCACAGCGATCTGGGCTTCCACCAAACGAGGTTGCTCGTCAGCAGTTGAGCGGGCTTGTTCAGTCTCGATCCGCTTTTGCTGCGCGTCCGTTTCGCGTTCATAGGCGGTCGAGAGCTGGTCGGCCAATTGAACCCGGAGACGGGACACCAGAAGTTCCGGCGGGATAGCCGGTTCACCGAGCCGGATTTCACGGATGTTCACGCCGGCCTTGTTGCCTTCGATCTTGATCTGTTGCTCGATGGTTTGCTCAAGCGCATCACGGTTTTCAATGAGATCCAGAACCCGTGTCGGGCGTACCGTGAACTGTGCTGGTTCGACGGGCGTTCCATCAGCGTTCTTGTCCGGGACCCGGATAGAGGCGCCCGCGACATTGCGCACGATCGACCGGATTGCCGGCGTCAAAATACGGTTCTCGATCTCGCCCAAACCGCCGACCGAGCCAACCACGACCGGAGCGTTTGTTGGATCAACCTGCACGAGCGCACGAAGTTCCAGTGGAATATCCCAGCCTTCAACTTTGACGTAGACGGCCCGGTCGGCTGCATCATCCGGAATGCGTTCCTGAACGGAGCGCTCGTTCTGCTGAATGTTGCCCTGTTGATCCACGGAGAGGTCGATGATGCGTTTGGTATATCCGCCCTTGTACTCCCAGGTCTGCACCCGCGTATCGACCAGCGTGACTTCATAGGCCTGACGATTCAGATAATAGGCTCCCGGAAAGAGGGGTTCTTTCCAGATTCCAACGCAGCCGCGCGGAACCAGCGGAACGGTCAACGCTTCGCGCGAGGCTGTTGAGGCTGAGACTTCTTCTTCTACACAATTGATCCCGGGTTGGCTGACATTCGACTTGACCACACCCACATGCCCTGCCGGGATGATGGTGGCATTCGTGTTTTCATCGAGCCGCAGGTCAAAGAGATACCGGTTCAAGCGGTATTGCCCAGGCTTCAGGACCGTTTCTTGGGGACCTCGAAGCCCCCCCTTTGTCAGAAAACTCTCGGCTTTGAGCATGTCGCCGACTTCTGAATCGGAGATTGCAGGCGCCATGAACATGCCCGAGGGCATGGCCGCCCCGTCAAGCGCCGTCAGCTGACCGTAATATCCTTCCGGAATGGAGACGACATCCCATTCCTCAAAATCGTAAAGGACCCTGACAAGCGGAATGAAATGAAAGCCGGGTCCGAGGATCTGGGCTTGCGGGCCTTTTTCGCCTTCAAGCGCGATGATCCGGCCTTCGGGCAGCTCTTTAAATGCATATATGCGCTTGAGGTGGCCAACGCTGTTTGCATCGACAAACACAAAAGACGTCGACATCAACATGAAGCCGCCGATCAGAACGAGAAAAACGCCGACTGGCTTTCCTGTTAGGATCTTTGACACTCGGGAACTGCCGGCAGCCGGACCTCCCCGTCTGAGCAAGGCGCTGGCTCCCAGCACGATGGCGACCAAGCCGATGATAACGCCAAGCATAATCTATCCTCCGGTATGAGAGCCCGGCGGAAGTTGCCGGTTGTGACTCATAATGGTGAAAACCATAAGAGGGCCCCATGAAGGGAATGTTAAATGAAAATTCAATGCGCGCCGAGCCTGCCGGTGGCTAACAGGGAGATTTTGGAAATTTACTTAAGGTAGAAAAGACCATATATTGCAATTTAAGCGATATAGTATTCAATGTTCGCCTTTGGGCTCTTTGAGAGGAGCTGCGCGTGACAAGAGATGATTGTTTGCAAAAACTTCTATGGGTCATCTGTTTTGTCCTGTCTCTGACCATAGGGCTGCCAGACCGTGCTGTGTCGGAGACTTATTTCAAGTTCACCGCCGTTGAGGGGATGCGCCACAATATGGAGGGGCTGAGGCTGCTCCGTGAGGCCTACGCGGCGATTGGTGTAGAGTTTTCCGTGCTTTACCTCACACCCAACCGATCTATTCAGGAAGTTGAAAGCGGCGCAGCGGATGGTGAATTGCTGAGAATCCGGCAGGTCGGTCACCACTTCACCGAGATCGTGCGTGTCGAAGTTCCGGTGATTTCTCTCCCCATTTATGCATACACAAATGATCCGCAGCTGGCAGGATTGACGCTAGGCGAGATGGGGCGCTTTCGGGTCGGGTATGTCGATGGTGCATTGTTCGCACAGCGCATGACCGCAAAACTCCCGGACGTCACGCCCGTTGAAAGTCCTGACATGCTGTTCAAGATGTTGGTGTTGGATCGGTTGGACATTGTGATCGCTGCCGAAAATCCCGGTGATACCGTCATGCAAACCGTTGGCAATGGCCGGATCTACAAGGGGTCAAAGCAGCTTCGTTCGGTCGAATTCTATCATTACCTAAATCGGCGCCATCGCGCGCTGGTTCCAAGGATCGAGTGGATTCTAGCCGAATTGAAAGAGGGGCGGACGCAAATCACGCGCACGTTGGAACGTTAGGTTCAACAGCCTCAATCTTCAGTGCCGAGTCCCAAGAAACTCTGGGTCTCCGACATCAGGATTGAATGAAACGGGTTCCACCGCATGCGCAGCATGTCACCGGCCGGGATTTCCGAGATCCCGCGCTCTCCGCGCAGCGCAAGTGCGCCCAACTGAAGCCTTGAGATTTCCGGCTGCGGGATTATTCCGTAGAGCGGGTCTTCCGCGGAGAACGGGAGCGAGATGTGCGCCAATGAGAAAACGCCGCGTGGCCAAGAGAGGTCTAGGCGTTGCACAGCCGGTTCATTGGTGCCGGGAACATAAGTGTTCAAGACTGTTTTTCGGTCCGATGGCGTTTCATTGGTAATAACGCGCAAGGTGTAGGTGCGGGCTGCGTCTGTCACAAGCGGGTCCAGAAAATCTGCCGCATCATCGGAGAGCAACGGACGTTTTGTAAGAAACTGATTTGTGTCGAACAAAAGCAGTTCCGATCCGTTTTCAGGCAGCTTGGCATAGAGATTTGAAATCATATCCCGGGTGATCACAGTCGCATCGACTGCGGATGAAAAGCCAAGGATTGGTGGCAGTACGGCAACCGATCCATCCGCCGTAGCCGCATCCATGCGCGATCTAATCTCCATCGTCAGCTGGTGGGTGACATAGCCGGCATTGATGGCAAAGGACGTGTATTTGTATGGATCGTATTCCGGTCCGAGAGAACTCCAGGCAAGACGCTGGACACCCAGAATGTGCCCGAGCTGAATGGCGATTGGCGCGTAGGCTGCAGCCGGCGTAACCCCGATTGCGGGGGACAAGAGGATAATCCGATCGATCTTCGCAAGTGACGGGTCCTCCAACTGCCGGAGTGCGTGCACGACCGAAAGGGCGCCGCCATTGGAATAGCCAACGGCATAAAGCGGTTTGTCCGGCTGCATCGCCTTCAAATGCTTGGCAGCGAGCGCGGTCGCGGAAATCATGTCCTCAGCTTTGGTTTCCAGAAGACCGGCCGGGGCCGTGCCATGTCCTGGCAGGCGCAGTCCAAGCACGTTGGCTCCGGCTTCATGCAAGGATTGTCCTATCTCTCGCAAGCTGTAGGGGGAATCCGACATTCCGTGGAGCAAGAGGACGGAAGCAGTGGGGCTTTCGGTTTCAAAAAGAAACGACCGGTTCCAATTCCGCGGCCAGGTCAGCGGATTTGAAACACTGTCAGGCTGGAAGCGATTGACTTCATCCTTGGGGCCGAAGCTGAGTTTGGAAATCAACTCGTCCTGGAGTTCGGCAAACAGGCGGTCTTCCATGGCGAGGTAGTCGGTAAAGGAGCTAACGGCCCCGTCTGCCGTATAATCCTCGTCGAGGTGGACCGTGTGCCAGGGCTCCAGATCCGAAAGGCTGTTCAAATAGAAGATCGCAACGGCAACGATCGCAACGAACCCGCCAAGAGCGGTGAACCCTGCAAACTTGAGGGCGCGTATCAGAGGGCGGTGGACAAACTTCAACATTTCTACCTCAACAAACTGACGCAACCAACCCGAGCTATTGGGCCACCGTTTTGTGCCCGACGCATCCCGATTCCGTTCAGAAACATCTGAAGGGTGCAGCTCAAGGCTGTCAAATATCTGTGGTGTTCGGTTTGACCATGAAGGCCTCGACGGTCCGGCCAATTCAGACTAAACAAGCCGAAGCAAACATTGGGGATATCATGAAGTCGACCAATCCGGTTTTCACCGGCATTCAGACCACTGTTTTTGAAACCATGTCGCGCCTTGCGATGGCGCATGGGGCCGTCAATCTCGGTCAAGGCTTTCCGGACGTCGATGGACCGGAAGACATTCGTGAGACGGCCGCCAAGGCATTGATTGATGGTCCGAACCAATACCCGCCCATGCTTGGACTACCGGAGTTGCGGCAGGCGGTCGCCGATGCCAACAAACGATTTTATGGCCTTGAGATCGATCCACAGACCGAAGTGCTTGTGACATCAGGGGCAACCGAGGCCCTGTCAGATGCGATCATGTCGCTTGTCTCTCCGGGGGACGAGGTGGTTTTGATCGAACCACTTTATGATTGTTATCTTCCGCTGGTGGAACGCGCCGGTGGCATCGCGGTTCGCGTCCGTGTGACCCCTCCGCACTGGCATCTGGATGAAGACGATCTGAAAGCTGCGTTCTCGGACAAGACCAAAGCGGTTTTGATCAACAACCCAATGAACCCGACCGCCAAGGTTTTCTCAGACGCCGAGCTTGGTCTGATCGCAGACCTCTGCAAACATCATGATGCCTATGCAATCTGCGATGAAGTTTACGAGCATCTGGTGTTTGACGGCCACAAGCACCGGCCATTGATGACATTTGACGGCATGCGCGAGCGGACGATCCGGATCGGCTCGGCCGGCAAGACATTCTCTTTGACAGGATGGAAAGTCGGCTACATCACCGGCCCGGCGTCTATGCTGGATCCGATCGCGAAGGCACACCAATGGACCACGTTCACCACTCCGCCGAACCTGCAAAAGGCCGTGGCCTACGGGATCGGCAAGGATGACGGCTACTATCAGGGTCTTGCGGATGATTTGAGTGCAAAACGGGACCGTATGGCAATAGGCCTCTCCGCGCTGGGCTTTGAGGTGCTGCCTTGTGCGGCGACCTACTTCCTGACCTGCGGGATCACAGGGACCGGGCTGGGTGACAATGATGTCGAAGCTTGTGAGATCCTGGTGAAAGAGGCTGGTGTTGCTGCAGTTCCTGTGTCGGCGTTTTATGGCTCGGATGCGCCGACCGGCTTCATCCGCTTTTGCTTCTGCAAACAGGATGCGGTGATTGACGAGGCCCTGGAACGCCTATCGCGCTTTTTGACTGCGGCGCGGGCCGAATCCGCATAAAATCTCAATCAATTCAGACCGAGCGAAACGAGACCTTGATGACCAATCCTGCCCTTGTGGACGTGACCCGCGGCCAGCTCACCGAAAGCCTGCATCGCGGCAGCGTTGCGGTTGTTGATGCCGATGGCAAGTTGGTGTGTGGTGTTGGTGATTTCGAGGCACGCGTCTTTCCGCGCTCTGCAATCAAGGCTCTGCAAGCCATCCCGCTGGTGGAATCCGGTGCCGCCGAGGCGTTGGATCTCACCGACGCAGAACTGTCGCTTGCCTGCGCCTCGCATAATGGCGAGGAGGTTCACGCCAATTCCGCGCGTGTCATGCTGATGAAGGCGGGTCTCACCGAGGATGATCTGGAGTGTGGGCCCCAGTGGCCAAAGCGGATGGAGGACGCCGCTAAACTCATTCTGGCCGATGAAACACCCTGCGGGCTGCACAACAACTGCTCGGGAAAACACGCCGGTTTTCTTGGCCTTGCCAAGGTTATGGGTGTTGAAACGAAAGGGTACGTTGAGCCGTCCCACCCGGTGCAACGCGAAATCCGGAACGTGATGGAGCAATTGACCGGCGACGTCGTTTCGGAAGACGTTTGCGGCACCGACGGGTGCTCGATCCCGACCTATGCTTCGCCGATGAACAGTTTTGCCCGCGCTTTTGCGGCCTTCGGAACGGGCGAGGGGCTGGAGCCGCTCCGCCAGGACGCTGCGCAACGCATATTCGACGCCTGCATCAATGAACCTTACATGGTTGCCGGTGCAGACCGCTTCTGCACAAAGGTCATGGAAGGTTTCCGCGGGCGTGTTTTTGTGAAAACCGGTGCGGAAGGGGTCTTCTGCGCGTCCATCCCTGAGCTTGGATATGGCGTTGCCTTGAAGTGCGACGACGGCGCGACCCGGGCCGCCGAGGTCATGATGGCAACCGTGCTCGAAGTGATGCTGGAAGTTGATGAAACAGAGGCAAAGCTTCTGGATGGCCTGGTCAACCCGCCGGTGCTGACGCGCCGGGGTGCGGAGGCAGGTGTCATCCGGCCGCGCAGCGAATTTCTTCAGATGCTCAAAGAGGCGTTGCCGGCCAACTGACGCGGAAGTGCACGGCCCTAGAGTGGTTTGCTCATCCGGACCTTGTTGCCAGAGCGTCCGGTCTCTGACCAGCCAAGATGAGCGTATAGCGCAACGTTTTCGGGCATTCCGATATGCGTTGCGAGCTGGATTTCTATCGCGCCCATGTCCCGAGCGTGGGTTTCGATAACGTCGATGAGTTTTCGGCCGGCGCCGCGTCCACCGTATTCCGGATCGACCGCGATGTTGACGAGCAGAGCCGTTTTCCCATCAACCGCCAAAACGGCACATCCGATTATGTCTTCGTCGGTTTCAGCTACATAAACCACGTTGTCTGTGATCTCGGATTCTAACCCTGCGGAAACATCGGGCAGGTCGCTGAGCCGCGCCTTTACCGGTGCATAGGCGCGGTCAATACACTGTTTTAGCGCTCTCACGTCTTGCAAATTTGCTCTGCGAATGGCTGGGTCTTGGTTTGTTATTGTCATTGGAGTTCCAAAATGGTGGCGCGCGCCGGTCTGTCCTATCGTTTCACTCATGCTATCACCCGCAAGCCGGCAGACAGTGTCGCGAATGGGTTGCGGGCTGTGGACACAGGTGATCCGAGCGGTGACGCCTTTCGGGCAGAACATGAGCTCTACGTGAAGGCATTGCAAGATGCCGGACTGACTGTCGACGTGTTGCCGCAGTTGGAAACCTATCCGGACAGTTGCTTCGTTGAGGATCCCGCCTTCTGTCTTCCGGAAGGTGCGATCCAATTGCGCCCGGGCACTGCAAGCCGGGAGGGCGAAGGCAAGGAAATTCGGGCAGCGCTCGATGCACGCTTCGACACAGTCGTCGAATTGCCGGGCGGCGGTTTCGTTGATGGCGGCGACATCCTGATGCTGGACGATGTGATCCTGATCGGCCTTTCTGCGCGCACCAACCGGGAAGGTGCAAACGCGTTCGCACAACTCCTCTCAGAATGGGGTTACAATGCGGAGGTCTGCGAAACGCCGGAAGGTGTGCTCCACTTCAAGACTGCCTGCTCGACCCTTGGTGAGGGCGTCATTCTGGCAACTGAGGTGATGGCGAAAAGTGGGTTCTTCGGCGAGCGGAAAGTCGTCGTAGTGCCGGACGGGGAAGACTATGCGGCCAACGTGATCCGTGTGAACGACGTTGTTCTGGTGCCGGAAGGCTATCCCAAAACCCTTGCAGCCATCGAAGCCGCTGGTTTCAGGACGGTTGTTCTTCCAACGCACGAGGCGCGCAAGGTGGACGGTGGTCTGTCCTGCCTGTCGTTGCGTTTCGCGAGCAAGGCCGCCTGACGCGACGAACTGTCAGATCTGGCGGTGGGCGGATCCCAGGGCCTGGAATCCGCCTCAGCCCAATGCCATCTTTTCCGTCGGCCGGAAGTGTGCTGAGAAACTGTGTGGCAGTTCCCCGGCTGGGTCCTTGCCCGCATCATCGCCCGCAGACAATCAACTCCAGATCTGGTTGCTGTGAACCGTGAGGTTGGCAAACTCGGAAGTTCCGTTGAGTTCGCCGGTCGCCCGCTCAAGCCATCGGAAGCCGTTGATTGACCCCCGCTTGGCACCTTGGACAATATTGTTGGTGACGATGGCTGGACCGGCGCCATCGGCAACACTGACCGCAATGCCAGTTGCGCAATTGCGCAATACGTTCTGCGAGGCAATCACGTTGCGCAGGTAGGGACCCCATCCGAGCATAAGGCCGAATTTCGGGGCGTCTTCGATCACGTTCCCTGTAACCGTTGTATCGGCTTCCGCGGCAATCCCGATCCCGAAGCCGGCAACCTCTGGGGGATAAGGGCCGGTGTCCTTGATATTGCGGATGAGGTTTCCGGAGCAGACAGCAAGCCTGCCGTCGTCAGCAAAATTGGCGATGGAGATGCCGATGGTGCCGCCGTCGGCAATGTTGTTGGCGATGACTGCCCCTTGAAACCCGAACTCGCTGTAAATGGCGGTCTCACCGGACCGCAAACAGGAGTTCCCGATGATCTGGATGTTGGATCCGGCATTGGAGCGGATCGCGGAAAAGGCACAGTCGGCCACCTTGTTGTTGGAGACAACAACTCCGGCAGCCCGAAATACGTTGATGCCGTTGCCGAACTGACCGGTGCCGCCATACCGTGCGCTGATCCGTTCGACCCGGTTGCCAGACACAATGGTGCCGTCTTCGCCGTCCTGCCAGCGATGCACCCAAATGCCGCCGTTGGCGCAGTCCGTTACGGTGTTGCCGATGATCGAGAGGCCGGTAGCCTCATTGGAGCGGATACCGGCTTCGGCAGCCCCGGAAATCCGGGAATTCTCGATCCGGCCGGAGCACCGGTCGAGCAGGAGCCCGGATTTGGTTGACCCGGCGACTTCGCATTCGTCGATCGCCAGATTGCGGACCCCAATGAAGTGCAAGAGACCGTCCGTGAAGTCGCCGATGGAGCGGTTCGCTCCATCAAACGTAATTCCGGTAAGGCCGATGTTGCTGACCCCTTCTGCCCGGATGAGCTGGCCTCCGCCGCCTTGATAAACAAGCCGTGTCCGGCCCGGAACGCCGACGATCAATGTCCCGGACGGCAGGCGCAGGTTCGCTACCGGATATGTTCCAGCGGGCAGGAATAGGGCCCGGCCGCGTTCGACAGCCCGGTTGACGGCGTTTTGAAACTGCGCGGTCTGGTCATTTGTGGCGTTGGGAATGAGACCAAGATCAGCAGAGTCAATCGAGCCACGCAGATCTGCAACATTCATGGAGGCGCCGGCAGCTGTCCCGGAAAGGCACAAGGCTGTGCCAGCAAGGAACGCCCGCCGTGTTGTCAGGCCGGGCTTGGGGCATTTTCTGGCGTCTTTTGGCACGGATCAGCTCCAAAACGATAAATCGAGTTGTTTTGGAGTTCAAAACAGCAAGCGGCGTGCCGGGTTCTTTGAACAAGTCGATTTTGACGCACTTTGTGCGGTTTGATATTCTTTGCCGGCTATGGGTGGAGGATCCAACATGATTACCATTCAAGACTGCATCGGCATGTCCGATCTGGACGAGGCTGAAATCCTTGCTCTTGCCGAACACGAACATATCAGCGAAATCGCGGCGGCAGCACTCGGTGCTTATCTTCTGCATCAACCAAAGGGCGCGGATAAGATTGTGCGCATGATTGAGGACGACATTCGTGACGCCCTTGATCGTGGGGACAAGGCCCATGCGAAGGAATTGTTCATGGCGCTTCGGCATTTTCTCCATGAGCACGCGGGAGAACTGAGCCGTAGGACAACTGCCTTGAGCTGAAGGGGCTGATCGGCCGGCCGGGAAGTGCAGGGACGAGAAAGGCGGAGATGAGGCCATCTCCGCCTGTCGTAAGTTCTTGTCTTTCAGGTATTACAGCTCGGACGGATCGACGTTTTCGATTTCAGTCCACTTGTCGTCGCCTTTTTCGATGAAGCCGGCCGTGTCCTTGTTCCAACGCTCCTGGATGCTTTGGGACAGGTTCAGGTAAAGCTTTCCATCAACGATTTTCCAGAGGTCCGGATCGCCATCTACCTTCACGCCCATCGCGGTGCCGAAGGCACAGAACCCGCCGTATTGCGGCAGATACTTCTCAGGGTTCTTTTCAAAAAGGTCTTTGTTTTCTTCAGTGGTAAACCGGTAGGTCGCACCGTTGTGGACCGACGTGATGGAGAAATCGCCATCTTTCGGAGCGCCGTTGGTGAAATAAGACACCGGGTCAACGCCGCGCAGGGCCAGACCGGTGACGGTTGCGTTGACATCGACACCTGCAGCGAAGGCGCTGGATACGAGAGTGCCGGCAACAACAGCAGCAGCAACGGTGCCGCGGATCAGATTAGCAAACATGTTTTTTTAACTCCAAGGAAAGACAGGGTAATCGGCAAGGGAGTTCGTTTCGAAAATAGGGAACCAAACGGTTCCGAACTTATCAAAAAAAATTTGCCCTCGCCGGTGAACCTGAATTGGGAACTCGGATGATCATCTGCAAAGCACGAAGCGGTGAGCGGTTTGTGAGATCTTGAGAGCACCCACCTGAAATACGATGGTGTCCTGGCGATCGGTACCCGATCATCCTTGCAAACCGCCCGAAAGGTGCCGATGTTTGGAAGGCAGCTAAAGGAGGCTGACCAAACCGATGGCAAGACCAAGGGAATTTGAGACAGATGCAGCACTGGACAGTGCCATGAGCCTGTTCTGGGACCTTGGCTATGAGGAAGCTTCTCTTGCCCGTCTTCTGACGACCATGAAGATCACAAGGGGATCGTTCTATAAGGCGTTCAAGGACAAACACGCGGTCTATCTGGCAACGCTGGACCGCTATGATCGACAGGTCGTGTCTTCGACGGTTGCTTTTTTGGGTAACCCCGAAAACGGGTCCGGTCGGGACCGCATCCTCAGCCTTCTGACAAATATCGCGGACATGGCCGAGACAGACGGCGACCGGCTCGGCTGCTTTTTATGTAACGCCATGGCAGATAAGGGAGCGCAAGGCGGGGAGATCGAACAGAGGTTGCAGGCTATGGCCATGAGGCTGGAAGCGGCCTTTCAAAAAGCCCTGGAAGATGATTTGACCCCGTCAGATCGCGCGGGCCACCGCGCCGGAGAAACAGCGCGGGCCCTGTTGGCGCTTTACTTTGGAATGCGTGTTTTGGGACGCGCCGGTCTCGCTGGCCGAATGGCGCGGGATTGCGTCACGCAAGCCGAAAACCTGATTGCCGGTATTACCGCATCCGGCGGGCGAGTTCCTGCAGCAGACTAACCGCAGCATTCTCAAGCAAGGCAAGGGACGGGCGTGGATCCCATCTCGTCCGCGGTAGCGGCGGAACGTGGACGAAAATGCTCGGGATGCCGGACCCGATGGAATCCCACAGCGTGGCATTGCAAAGGTACGTCCCCGCATTCTGAGACACCTTTGTTGAGGCTCCCGATTGCCGCGCCGCTGTGGCCAGATGTCCGGCGGGAAGAGTTGCAGTACGCGCACGTTCGCCCTTCGGGTCGAGCTCCGGATTTGCGGGGCCTTTTCCGGCGCTGTCGAACCGGACTTGAATGGCCTTGTTGACCGCACGGTTTTCAACATTGATGTCCTTCCGGGTGCCATCAACGCCGAAATGCACGATGGCATCTGGCTGGACCTCGCGGCGCAGCGCATCCGTAACACTTGAGCGGGCCTCCCAGGTCGTCGGCAGGACATCAAAGTGATAGGCGACGCCGTGCTGATGCACACCTAGCCGCTTCGGGAGCCGTTTCATAAGGAGTTGCGTCGGATTGACAGGGGCCCCTGGAAAGGGGGTGAAACCGGTTACAAGTATCGTTTTTTGAGTATTCTTCATAAATCAAATCAATCGTTTAAGCCCATGAGGGTGGATAATTCATCAACGGCTACGGACACCGCCGTGGTGCCGTCGCGCACATCTGCTTCCAAGGTCTTCAGCCGGTTGGCGGTCTTCTGATTTGTTTTCAGAGATTCCATCAGGCGTTGTTGCAGTGTATCCCACATCCATGAGACTTGCTGGTCTGCACGGCGTTTTTGCCATTCCCCGCTTGCGGTCATGCGCTCGCGGTACACCGTGATCTGCTCCCACATATGGTCCAGACCTTCATTGGCAAGCCCGGAGATCGTGATCACAGGCGGGCTCCAGGTCGGCGTTTTCGGAGCCAGAATATGCAATGCGGCGCGGTAGTCAGAGGCTGCAGCTCTTGCCCTGGTGGCGCCATCGCCGTCGGCCTTGTTCACGGCAATCATATCGGCGATTTCAAGGACGCCCTTCTTGATGCCTTGGAGCTCGTCGCCCGCTCCAGGCAACATCAGCACAAGAAAAAAATCGACCATATCGGCAACCGTTGTCTCAGACTGCCCGATGCCAACGGTTTCGACGAGAATGACATCGAAACCGGCAGCTTCGCACAGGAGCATCGTCTCCCGTGTCTTGGCTGCAACGCCGCCCAAAGTGCCAGCGGACGGCGACGGCCGGATAAAGGCATTCCGGTCGACGGCAAGCCGGGCCATGCGGGTTTTGTCGCCGAGAATAGAGCCCCCAGTGCGTGTGGAAGACGGGTCGACCGCCAGAACCGCGACCTTGTGGCCAGCTGCCGTGAGATTGGACCCGAAGGTGTCGATCGTGGTCGATTTCCCGGCGCCTGGAACGCCGGTGATGCCGACGCGAAGCGCTTTGCCAGTCCGAGGCAGGACTTCCTGCACCAGTTCCCGAGCGATCTTGCGATGCTCCGGTTTTTTGGATTCAACAAGCGTGATTGCGCGGGCAAGCGCAGCCCGGTTGCCTGATATCAATTGTCCGGCAAGGTGCCTTGGATCGGGTAAGGTCCTATGAGTCATAGGACCATGGCTTTACGCCAAGAATCAGCAAAGGTCACCAGCAACGTTTGGACGAGGAATGCTCGCCGCAAAGGCTCCGGCGTTCCTCAAACCAGTTCGTTTAGGGTCAGGACCTAGGTCTTTGGTGTCCAAAGGATGCGCTGCAACTGCGCGTCAAAGAGTTCCTGTGCAGGTGGCAGGACATCGAACGGACCAGTGTATCCCGGTATGGCGTAGACCAGTTCGACATTCGGATGGCCGGTTGACTCGCAGATTGCCATACCCCGCCACAAGTTGCGCCCAATGCGGCAATCAGCGCGCGCGGTGCCGATCTCCGCGAAGGTCATTCCAATGCGCTCGCCATTAGGGCCCTGCAAATGATGGGTGACGCCATGAACGGTGCGCACCTTGCCATTCTGTCCCTTGAAAACCTGCAAGACCTGAAAACCGTCAGTGTTGAATGCGGCCAATGCCCATTCCGTGTTGTTTTCAACGGCGGTCTGAATGCCCTCGGTGGTAAAGCCGGGAAGGGAGGCCTCAATCGCTTTTGGTGCATAGGCCGTTTCTGCGGTGATGCCGCCAACCCGGTCTTCGGTGATTTGCAACAGGGTGACATTGGAAGTCCGGAACGCAGCTTCCGGGGCTGCAAGGTCCACAGACGGCGTACAGGCAGTGGTCAGAAAAGCGGAAATCAAAAGGAACGCAACAATCGGCGCACGCATAAACAAGATACTCCATCGGCCATGGGAACAGGCAATTTCACGACGCGGGTTTTAGCATCACCAACGGGATCGAGGAAACCATCCGCTCGTCAGTTTTAACACTCTTCACAGGGCATTTTGTCTCAATCATCCGAACCGGCAGACGGCCTCGTGATCTCAGGTTTCGTCCTTCTTGATCCACTTGGGTGTCGATGGCGCAGAATAACGTTCAAACAGCGCAATGAGGTCTTCTGGCGCGCCCGCGATCTGCGCCATGTTCCGCATTTCTTTCTTGGTGAAGCCTTCCTGTGTCTGATGATCGAGGAAGGCAATCAGGTGGTCGTAGTAGCCATTGATGTTGAGAAATCCGCAGGGTTTTTGATGGTAGCCCAGCTGACCCCAGGTCCAGACCTCAAAGATCTCTTCCAGAGTCCCGACACCGCCGGGTAGGGCGATAAAGCCATCCGACAGGTCCGCCATCATGGCCTTGCGCTCGTGCATGGACTTGACGAGGTGCAGTTCGGTCAGACCTTGGTGCTCGATCTCCTTTTCCTTTAGCGAGTGCGGAAGAACTCCGATCACCTCGCCGCCAGCTTCCAGAGCTGCATCGGCAACGCTGCCCATCAGGCCGACCCGCGCCCCGCCATAGACCAGCCGCAGGCCTTTTTCGGCAATGGCCTTACCGGTTGCTTTTGCCGCGTCGTTGTAGTCTTCCAGCGCGCCGTAACTTGACCCGCAGAACACGCAAATCGATTTCATGGTTTTCTCCGAACTGGGAATTCCGGCCGCCACTTGGCGGCCGGAGACTTGAGCTCAACTTCAGTCCTTTGCAAGCTCATCGAGAACCCGCGCCCAGGACCGGATGCCCTTGTGGAAGCTCTTCAGGTTGTATTTTTCGTTCGGCGAGTGGATCTGGTCGTCCTCGAGGCCGAACCCGATCAGCAAGGAATCCATGCCGAGCATCCGCTTGAAATCACCAACGATCGGAATGGACCCGCCCATGCCGGTGAGCGCTGCGTCCTTCCCCCACTCATCTTTCAAGGCCTTTTTGCCTTTCTCCAGAACCGGCATCGCGAAATCGAGCCGGAGCGCCGGGCTGCCGTCCTTGGATATGAATTCGACCGAACAGTCTGCCGGGATCTTGGAGCGGACATAGGCACGGAACGCGTCCTGGATTTTTTCCGGGTCCTGATCGCCGACCAGGCGGAATGTGAATTTGGCATGGGCTTCGGCCGGAATGACGGTCTTCGTACCAGCGCCTTGGTAGCCGCCCCACATGCCGTTGACCTCACAGGTCGGACGGGTCCACAGGTGCTCCAGCGGGGTGCGGTCGTTTTCGCCGCGTGGGTGTTTCAGGCCGACATCGCCAAGGAACTCTTCGACATCGAAGCCGAGCTTGTCCCACATCGCCGTGACCTCTTCCGGCATGTCGATGACGCCGTCATAAAAGCCCGGCAATGTGATCTTGCCGTTTTCATCGTGAAGTCCTGCAATGATGTTGGCAACGATGTGGTTCGGGTTCTGCGCCGACCCGCCATAGGACCCGGAGTGCAGGTCCCGGCTGGCGGCCTTGACGATGATTTCGTCGCCGACCATGCCGCGCAGCATGACGGAAATCGCCGGAGTATCGGCGTCCCATTGACCCGTGTCACACACCAGCGCCATATCACAGGAAAGCTCGTCCTTGTTGGCTTCCAGGAACGGATGCAGGGAGGGGGAGCCGGATTCTTCCTCGCCCTCGAACAGGATGGAGACATCGACCGGCAGATCTCCGGTTTCAGCGATGAAGGCGCGGGCCGCTTCCACGAAGGTCATCAGCTGGCCCTTGTCATCGGCAGCTCCGCGCGCAACGATGATCTTGGTCCCGTCTTCCTTCGTTTCGATCGCAGGGTCGAACGGATCCCGGTTCCAAAGGTTCAGCGGATCGACCGGCTGTACATCGTAGTGGCCGTAAAACAGAACATGCGGACCAGGCTTACCGGATTTGCGATGTCCGACGACCATCGGATGGCCTTCCGTATCGCGGACGGAGGCCTCAATCCCGATGTCGTTCAATTCTTTCGCCAGCCACTCGGCAGCTTCCCGGCACGGGGCCTTGAATTCCGGGTCGGTGGAGATGGACTTGATTTTGAGGAGTTCAAACAGGCGATCGAGACTGTTGTCCAGGTCGGCATCAATGCGCGCCAATACCTTGTCGATGGAACTCATGACATGTCCTTAAATTATGAAACAGGATGTGAAAGGCCGGCTTACAAGCGGCCTTGAGAAGGGCATAAAAGGCCACAAGATCGGGCGGGGCGCAATGCGTTTTCCTTAAGCGCTTGCCGCCGTTGGGGAAGTCTTGAGACCGTTGCGGGCGGTGACCATCACCTCCACACGGGTTGGCCCGACCACATCTTCAAGCCGCCCTGATACCTTGTCCTTGAAAAGGTCGACGTCATGGGCCTCGATGGGCTTCAGCGGATCAATGTAGATGGCGGCATAATGCATGCGCCCGGCTTGCAGCACCGCAACCCGATGCAGCTTGTAACCATGTTCTTTTGCAAGATCGCGGGCAACGCGGGATACCTTTGAGTAAGTCTTGCGTGGCGCGCTGGTGCCGGACAGATCTGCCAGTGTGGACCGGAATGAAGAGAGTGGCTGCCAAATGATCACCAGGATCAGCAGCACCACAATTACCGCGTCGCCAATCGGCACATAAGGTCCAAGAGGCGTGTCTTGCAAGAAGGGTAGAGACAGGAGTGCAGCGCCAGTGCCGACGCTCAAGGCGCCGTCAATGATGGCAGCCCGGGATTCGGTTTTCAGCACCGCGCTGCGCTGGCCGGTCTTGCGGTATGCGCGGTGATAATTGAAGGCAAGGGCAAGACAGATTGCGACAATGACGACCGAGTAGATGACTATCGGTCCGAAGACCAACTCTGGCACGTCGCCGCCAGTGAAGAAGGTCCAGATCTTGGTACCTGAGACAAAGCCTGCAAAGACCAGGATGCCGATCAAAATGAGACTGCGAAAGGTAACATAAAGCACCTCATCGAAGTCATGCCCCCACGGGCGGCTGCGGGTGGCGGGAAGACCGACGCGTGCGCCAATCCGTGCAGCAGCAATCGCCGAAACGAAGTTGACGGCTGAATAAAGCCCATCCACGAGCATGGCGTCCGAGCGGGACAGCCAGGATGCGAGGATGCCGGCAAAGGCCATGAACAGGTTCGACCATTTCCCGATGGTCAGGGCACGCTGCTCGATCAGCAGTTCCGGGGACGCCATTGCCGTTGCTCCGTTCTGGTCAATTGCCGCGTTTCAATGATCCCATCAGACCGCGCACGAGGGCACGTCCAAGCGATGTACCGAAGCTTCGGGCAGCTGACTTCAAACCGGCTTCGAAAGCCGTGTCTCGCTGGCTGCGCCGCTGCGTCCGCCGCTGGCGGCTCTGCCGGCGTGGACGGTCGTCACGTCCAAAATCCGGCAATTGAAAACCCGAACGCGTGCGGCGCGGTTCGCCGTGTTTTTCCGCGAACTTATCGTCCTTTTCCGCCTGCCTCTGTTCCATCCGCTGGGTCTCTTCGGCCCGGTTCATCAGAACTTCATAGGCAGATACCCGATCTCTTTGACGCTCATAGAGCCCGAAGACGGGGCTGGACTGGATTAAGGTCCGCCGTTCCGCTTGGGTGATTGGCCCGAGTTGTGAACAGGGTGGCCGGATCAGCGTGCGCTGAACGATGGAGGGAATGCCTTTGCCTTCGAGCGTCGAGACCAGTGCTTCGCCAACGCCAAGTTCGGTAATGACACGTTCGGTATCGAGATCCGGGTTGGGCCGGAAGGTTTCGGCTGCCGCCCGCACTGCCTTTTGATCGCGCGGCGTGAACGCGCGCAGGGCATGCTGGATCCGGTTGCCGAGCTGCGCCAGAACAGTCTCGGGGATGTCCAGCGGGTTCTGTGTCACGAAATAGACCCCGACCCCCTTTGAGCGGATCAGGCGCACCACCTGTTCCACTTTTTCCAGAAGCGCTTTGGGAGCGCCGTTGAACAAAAGATGCGCTTCGTCGAAGAAGAAAACGAGTTTCGGCTTGTCCGGGTCTCCAACTTCGGGGAGTTCTTCAAAGAGTTCGGAGAGGAGCCAAAGCAGGAACACGGCATAAAGCCGCGGGGCCGTCATCAGCTTGTCGGCAGCCAGGATGTTCACCATGCCGCGGCCGTCCGGAGCGGTGCGGATGAAGTCGCGGATGTCGAGTGCCGGTTCACCGAAGAAATGGTCGCCGCCCTGGCGCTCCAAAACCAAAAGCCGACGCTGGATGGCACCAATCGAGGATCTCGAGACGTTGCCGTAGACGGTGGAAAGCTCAGAGGCCCGCTCGGCCACATGCGTCAGCATGGCTCTCAAATCCTTGAGATCGAGGAGCAGCAGGCCTTCGTCATCGGCGAGCTCGAACAGGACATTGAGCACACCTTCCTGGGTGTCGTTCAGCTCCAAAAGCCGGGCCAGGAGCAGGGGGCCGATTTCCGATACGGTCGTACGGATCGGATGGCCTTGTTTGCCGAGCAGATCCCAAAAGGCCGTCGGTACGGCCTCATAGTCGTAAGTCTTGTCGATCCCGACTTCCTTGGCACGCTTTTCCAGGAAGTCCTTGGAGGTGCCGGCTGCTGCGAGACCTGAAAGATCCCCTTTGATATCGGAGCAGAACACCGGCACCCCGGCTTTGGAAAATCCTTCTGCAAGGATCTGCAGCGAAACAGTTTTGCCGGTTCCGGTTGCCCCGGCAATCAGGCCGTGGCGGTTGGCCAGTTTCAATGAAAGCGCTTCGTCCTTGCCGCTGTATCCAACAAAAATCTGACTGTCCTTACTCACATTCGTCCCCCGAATCCGTCCCTTACGGAAACAACCTAGCCCAGTCTTTTGAAAATTGCGCGTGTTAGACCAAATGCCGTCGACGAAGCTGTCATCGAGCCTGTATAGGGAGGCAACTTCAAACTTGCCGGAGGTTCCCGGCGCAATCTTCAGGACGTGACAACATGCAAGAACTGATCAGCCGCATCATGGCAAGAGCGGGCATCGAACAGCAGCAGGCCGAGGATGGTCTTGGGATTATCCTGGGCTTTTTGAACAAGGAAGCACCGGCAGAAAAAATGCAGCAGGTGCTCGATGCTTTGCCGGGCGCTGCCGATCTTCTGGCCGCGCGGGCAGGTGCCAGTGGCGGGGGCCTTCTGGGCGGCCTTGGCAACATGATGGGTGGCACAATGGGGGCGATGGCCGCGCTCAACGAGCTCAACAAAGCCGGGCTCGGCATGGGTGAAATACAAGGGCTTGTCAAAGAACTCGTCTCTTATGCTAAAGAAAAAGCCGGGGATGACGTTGTTGATGAGGTAATTGCGAAAATTCCGGGACTGAGCCAGATCGTCTAACTGCCCCAGGGTTCGGCCGCCGGTGCAACGGGAGTGAATTGAGGATGTCTTATTCCATCGATGAGATCGAGGGCATCGGCCCGACTTATGCGGCCAAACTCGGCGAAATCGGCATCAAGACAACGGAAGCGTATCTTGAGCGGGCAAAGGACCCGAAGGGCCGCAAGGCGCTGGAAGAGGAAACCGGCATTGACGGCAAGCGCATCCTCAAATGGGCCAACATGGCCGATCTGATGCGCATCAGCGGCGTCGGCGAAGAGTATTCCGAACTTCTGGAAGCGGCCGGTGTGGACACCGTCAAGGAACTCAAGCACCGCAACGCGGCGAACCTTGCCGCGAAAATGAAAGAAGTGAACGACGAAAAGAGCCTCGTGCGGCAGGTGCCGAGCGAAACTCAGGTCACCAAGTGGGTCGATCAGGCCAAGGACCTTGCCCCGATGATGACCTACTGATCGTTCCGGTCAGTCCATCTGTTTTGCAGCGGGCGCGCCATCGGCGCGCCCGTCTGTTATTCAGAAACGTGTCGTAGGTCTTTTAGGCGAGGTTCAAAGCGTGGCGCTTGTTGGCGTGGAAGTGGGGACACGTTCGGCGCGCCAGTCCTGAAGCGGTTTTGCGGGGGCGATTTCCTCCACCAGCCCTGTTGCGACATCATAAAGGGTCGCCGAGACAGAAATCCCGCCGGGCACCTGTGCTGCCGCGCAAAGCCGGTCGATATCGCCCATCAAGTCGGACCGTTGATCCTGGATCGCATATTCCGAAACGTCGATGCCCATCTTTTCCTTCATCATCGCCTGCATTTCCGGCTGCGCCAGTCTTTGCGCGCCGCACTGCGTGTGTTGCATGAGAATGACGTTGAACCGCGGCTCCTGGCCATTTGTCGCCGCACGAACAAGAGCCGCCAGGGTCGCGACTTCCTCGATCACAGCACGGGTTACCCGCCCGCCGGTATTCCGGATCACGACGGCGTCTCCAAGCTCTAGCCCGAAGAGATGGGCCGGATCGGTGCGGGCATCAAGGCAAGCGATGATGAGGGTTTGCAGTGTCGGCAATATGGGCAGATCCGCCTTGTCGAAACTGGAGGCAAACGCCTTGTTGCGGTTAAGGAGCTCTGATTGCGGGGTCATGGGGGATAATCCTTGTCGGTTCAAAGTGGTTCAGGCGACGCGGGCCGCGGGGAGGGTGATGGATGCCGGTTGATGTGTTGCCTGCCAGGAAGCGTCGTCTTGTGCGAACACCGGCGCGGACAGTTGGACGTAATCCCGCTCCGCTTCGGCGCGCTTCAGGTCAAACGGCCGGGTTGCCAGGATCTTGGCAAAGCGGGCCATGGCGCCGAGGCTTCGCAAGGGGCTTTTCACCAGTCCGGGTTGGCCGGCTGCATGTTTGCGCACAATCGCTTCAAAGCTCTCCGGTTCTTGTCCCCCAATCCGTGCAACGTGATCGGTCGGTGCGTTCACCGAAAAGCTGCCACGCCGGTATTCGTCTGCATAAAGGGCAAGCTGCGTCACGGCGGCAACGGAGTAATTGGAGGGCGGCAGAGCCTTGAGCGCCTTCACCATCATCCGTTCGGAAATGTCCATGTAGCGTACCCGGCGGCGCAGCGCGCGGCTCATGGCAGCGGCAATGTCATTGGGAGAAAGCAGCTCGGGCCCTGTCGGACGGTAAGTTTGACCGGCATGTTTTGCGGGATCGGTAAGGGACGCCACCACGACGCGTGCAATGTCTTCGTTTGACGGCGGTGCATTTTTCTTCTGATCCCCCGCACCGAGCGGCATGGTGAAGAGGCCCAGATGCGCGGCCATGTCGAGAACCATCAGGTAATTGTCCGCAAACCAGCCCGGATTGACGGTGGTGATCGACATTTCCGGCCGCATCCCGATCAGGATGTCGCCAAGATACACTTCCCGCGTAAACAGCGACGGGTGGTCCGCACTTGAGAGCCACTGGCTAAGGGTGACGACATGTTCCAGCTTGGCCTCATGGGCCGCTGCCGTGAAAACGGCATTGAAGTGTAGGCCATTTGGTGCCGTCGGAGCGCATTGATAGACGCGGCTCACACCAGTCATCGCGGTGCGCATATCGGTCAGCGAATATTGATTGCCGACGAACACCTCCGCACCGGCCCGTTCCAGCGTCTCTGACCGATGGTCCCGCCGGCGCACGAAGGCGCGCACCGGATAGTCTTGCTGGCGGAGCTGCAGGGTGACATGCAGGCCGGTTTTTCCGGCGGCACTTGTCACAAGAATTTTGGGAAGGGTCTTCATGGGAGATATCCTTAATGATGATAGTTGTCATCTATAAATTAGATGATATACGTCATCATTAGTGTCAAGAAGATTTTCGGAGGCTTTTGATGCCGCGTGTGTCGAACGAAGAAAAACAACGAAATCACAACAAGATAGTCGATGCAGCCGCCCGGTTGTTTCGGGAGAACGGGATCGAGATGACCAGTGTTGCCGATGTGATGAAGGCCGCCGGCCTGACCCATGGCGGGTTCTACAGACACTTTGGCTCAAAGGAAGATTTGATCTCAGCTGCGCTGGATCGTGCGGTCGATGACGTCTTGAAGGAGGGCGAAGAGGCTCCGGAGGGGGCAGCGCGCACGTTGGCGCGGGACGCCTACATCGCACGGTATCTTTCGGAAGATCATTTGTCGGGGCGTGGCAAAGGCTGTCCGTTGGCAGCCTTGGGCACGGAACTCGTCCGGATGGACGGGGCCCCTCAGGACGCGGCGCAAAATGCGGTTCACCGCACGGTCCAATTGCTCAATCTGGGCGAGGGGAAACGGGGTCCGAAGGGGAAGGCCGTGCTTGCCCTCCTGCTTGGCTCCGTGGTTCTCGCCCGCTTGACGGACGGCGATGACGACAAGGCCAAGATGATGGACGCTGCGAAGACCGCTGCTGCGCTGCTTGAGGACGCGTGGCCGGTCGAGACGGACGCAAACACTTAAGGCCCCTGTTCAGAACGGCCAATCGTGCTATCAGGTTCGGACAATAAGAACTTTTGGCAAGGATTGGGCGAAAATGAACGCAGCGGTTTCCTGGGATGCAGCAACGGCGGGTCAGCGGCTGGACGCAGCCCTGGAGAAGGCAAAAAGCGACCCGGCGGCGGCCCATGTCTACATAAAACTCCTGGAAACCCGTGCCCGCCAGCAGGTGGCGAAAGCGGCTGAAAATGGCGGTCCGCTCAAAGGAGCGCTGGTCAGCGTCAAGGCGCTGTTTGACGTTGCCGGGGAAGTGACGACGTCAGCCACGACCGTTCTGAGAAACGATCCGCCGGCAACGGAAGATGCGCCCGCGATTGCCCGGCTGGATGCGGCGGGGGCGGTGTTCACCGGCCTCACCAACATGTCCGAATTTGCCTATTCCGGGCTCGGCCTCAATCCCCATTACGGTACGCCGGAAAACGCGCTTTATCCCGGCTGTGCACCTGGCGGATCGACCAGCGGCGGGGCGGTCGCCGTAGCGCTGGGCCTCTGCGACATTGCGATTGGTAGCGACACTGGCGGATCCTTGCGCATTCCAGCGGCGTTCAACGGCATCACCGGCTTCAAACCGACGCAAAGCACTGTCTCGATGGCAGGCGGCAAGCCGCTGTCCGACAGTCTCGACAGTTTTGGCCCGATGGCAAAAAGCGTCGCGGAATGTGAACTTGCCTGGCAGGTGATGGCAGGGCGGGAAACCATCCCGGTAGAGCCCAAGGCTGCTCGCCTCGTGGTGCCGAAAAACTTCGGCTTTGATGAAATCGAAGCGCCTGTTGCCAAAGGCTTCAAGGCCGTGGTCGAAAAACTGCGCGAAGCCGGTTTAGAGGTTGTCGAGAAGGATCTCGCCGTCATCGATCTCTACGCAAAGGTTCCGCCGTGGCACATGACGTCGGTGGAATCGCGGGCTCATTACGAGGATCATTTCCAGACATCACCGGACCAGTTCGACCCGCGTGTGCATGCGCGCATGGGCCGGGCAGAGGAGATTTCCGCGGTCGAGTACCGGCAGACGCTGAACCGGCGTCAAACCTTGATTGAGGCCTTTGCGGAGGAGGTCGGCAGCGACATTCTCCTGCTGCCGACAACACCCATTCTGCCACCAAAAATTGCCGATCTGGCGGACGATGACGCCTTCAACCGGCTCAATCTTCTGGCCCTGCGCAATCCATCGCTCGCCAATGTCTGCGATGGCTGCGGCATCGCGCTGCCATACCAAAACGCCGGCACCACCTTGAGCGCCATGCTGGTCGCCCCGGGCGGTGAGGATGAAAACCTGCTCGCCTGCGCCAAGGCGGTGGAGACCGTTCTGGGAGGTTAGGTCCGTGGCAGAGGAAATCTGGGTCAGCAGTGTACGAAGCAACTATTTACTGGGAACCAAGCTCGGTATTCGTGAAAAACACTTTGGGCAGGATTGGGCGCCGCCTCAGTTTGAAATGGGAGCGCCGACCGAAGAACATATGAAAAATGTGAATCGGGCTTCGCAAGGCGAGAAACTAAGCCGGGAAGAATTCGTAGAATCCGCCTATGTTTTTGATCAAAAAAGATGGTCTCGGGTCAAAGACTTGTTTTGGGTGGATGGATTTATCGCCGTAAAAGGAAAACTGGCAGAACTGCTCAAGGACTTTGATCTTGGCGATGGCGAGCTTGTCGAATTTCCGATCTTTGAGATGGACAAGTCCACGCGACTTCCAGGTCCGTTCTACTTCCTGAATTTCGGCTCGCAAAAGGACTGTTTTGTGCCGAGGGAAAGCCAGCGCGTCAGCATTCTTGCTCGGAACAAGAAAACGGGTCAAGAACTCTGGAGTGGTCCGATAGAACCAAAAGATGGAGAAATCGTTGTTTCGGCCTCGGCCAGAGTCGGTGCAGATCTTTGGGTCGATCCTAAACTTAGCTCCGCAATTTTCATGAGTGGTGCGCTTCATGATGCGATCGAGGCTGCCAAGCTGAAAATCGATTTCCGGTTTGCAAGAGCGCGCATTGTTCCGGACTAGATCGGCGGTGTGCGGCCCATCGAATTGGGCCGATGCAACCTACGACGCAGTCATACCATCCCGTATATAGCGGTCGTTGGATGCGCCGCAGCCGTTTTTGTTACCTCAGTCATTACCCGGCTTTTCGTCGTCGTCCTTATCCTCCGCCCGGTTGACGCTGGAGGCGTAGCCGGTGTTGAAGCGGAAGCTGGCGCTGCGAGTGACCGGGCGGCGGGCGGAAACGTTTTCTTGTGCCTCGCGCCAGACCACGAACAGGCCGGACGCGACAATGATCGCCGAGCCGAGCGCCACATAAAAATCCGGTGTTTCTGAAAAGAACAGCGCGCCGAAAAGGGCCGCCCACAGGATCTGGCTGTATTGCAACGGTGCGACAACGGCGGCGGGCGCGGCACGGTAGGCGCCTATGATGGCCGATTGGGCAATCACCGACAGAAAGCCGATTGCGGCCATTAGTCCGAGATCGCCCACGGCCATCGGCTGGTAGGAGCTGGGCATCAGGATGGACATCACGATCAACATCAGGATCATCGGATAAAGGATCAGGACCGCAGAGCGTTCTTGCCCGCCGATTTTGCGGACCAGGATCGAGGAGACCGAGTTCGCGCTGGCCGACAAAAGCGCGGCGATGTGGCCGGCGGACAGTGCGCTGACACCGGGGCGTAGGACGATCACCACGCCGATCAGCCCGATAATGACCGCGATCCAGCGCTGAAAACGCACAGTTTCGCCAAGGAGCGGCACGGACAAGGCGGTGACCAGCAGCGGCGTTGCAAAAAGGAGGGCATAGACCTCGGCAAGCGGCAGAACGGTAAAGGCGTAAAACCCGCCGGACATTGCAACGATCGCAAGGCTTGATCTCAAGAGCACCAATCCGGGTCGCCGGGGGCGGAAATTGTCCGCCTTGCCGTCCGCCAGAATGATCAGGGAGACGGGCACAAAGGCGAACAGGACCGAGAAGAAAATGATCTGGAAGGCCGGATAGGTGCCGCCGAGCGCCTTGATCAAGGCGTCATGGGTGGAAAAGATCGCAAAGCCGCTGAGAGCGAACAAAAAGCCTTTGAGCGATGCGGACATGGGCAGCGGCCTTGAAGAAGCGGTTTTTTGAGGGTCTGGCCATCTGCCGAGTGGCAAGGTCAGGGAATTTCCTGCGGTCTGGTAAAGCGCCGCACCGGCACAAGTGTTAGCAGAAAAGCGGGCACTGCCAAAGGCGGGAACGGTCCGGAAACAAGCCGCTTTGCACACTTTTCTAATCGGTTTAATTCTCTGCTCTGCAGCCTCAGACAAAAACCCGGGCAAGGGTGGCAACGGCGAGGGCGGTGGCGGCGCGCTTTGGGCCGGCAAGATCGGAGGACATCTGGCTCGGCATGTTCAGCGTGACACGGTTGAGGTCAGAGGCCTCCAGATGGTCAAGGTCAGCCGATTTCGCAGCCTCTTCGGCGGAGCGGCGCACGTCGTCGAGCATCTGCACGAGGGACTGCCAAATGTGCAGGGGCGGCGCCTCATTTGTGTTGCGCCAGCGAACAATTTCGTCTGCAGATGAGTTGAGGACGCGGGCTGCCTCGTCCTGAGACAGACCCAGATAGTCCATTACATCGCTGAAATTACTCATGTTTGTTCCAGGCTTAGTCAGCGCGCTCGGTTGTTAGATAGCTTATTTTGCACTGCAATATGGCAAAAGTGAAGCTTTCATCTGGAATTCGGTTAACCGGCGGCGGCTCAGATTGACAGAATCGCCCTGTATTCAAGGTGATTCCTGCCGATTGGATCGGCAGTTTTGTCAGGTCTGCCGCCGAAGGCCCATCAGGGAGACGCCGCAGACCCGACAATTGCCTGAAAACTCGGAAGAATTTGGATATCCGTGGAAAACGGTCCGCTGCCCAATTGTCCGGTTCGGTTAATGATAGGTTTATGCTTCTAAGCACTCCGTTTGAGAAAGACGCCGGGCCTCTTTGATGAAATTCAAGGGAAAATCCTTCATTGCGATCGTGTTGTCTCCCGAGCCGCCCTATCAGGACTGGTTCAAGGAGATCGACCGGATTATCGCGCGCACACCGGGATTTTTCATCGACCGGCCGATCGTTCTGGACGTGCGCGGCACCAAGATCCCGATTGAGGACCTTGAGACGGTTCTGGACGGCTTGAGCGAGCGCTCCATCCGGGTTTTCGGCATAGACGGGATATCCGGAACGCGCCTCAAACCAGGAATGCCGCCGAGTTTTGGCGGTGGACGACTGACGGCTGATGTCGAAATCCCGGAAACCGCTGTCGGGAATGAGCCGGTGACAGAGGCTGCGGGCCAAAAGACAATCGACAAGACCGATACGCCCAAAAAGGCAGTGAAAACAGGTGCATCCGACCCGGACCCGGCAATCAAGACCGCTGAGAAGCCGGTTGCGAAAAAAGCAGATCGGCAGACTCGGGCGATGCCAGAGGCCAATGGATCATCAATCGTCATTACCGAGCATGTGCGCTCCGGTCAGAGCATCCTGCATCCGGATGGAGACGTGACGATTGTCGGCTCGGTCAGCTCCGGCGCCGAGATCATCGCGGGCGGATCAATCCACGTTTATGGCGCCCTGCGCGGACGCGCTTTGGCCGGGGTGTCTGGACGCGATGGAGCGCGGATCTTCTGCTCGAAACTGGACGCCGAACTGGTGTCCATCAACGGACTTTACAAGGTTGCCGATGACTTCGACGCGGCTCTGCGCAACGCACCAGCGCAGATCCGCTTTGAAGACGAGAGCCTTGTCTTTGAACAACTGAGTTAACTCCGGTCGGGGCCGCGAAGAGCCTTTGCACCGTCAACAAGTGGGACGAACACCATGAGCAACGCAACGGTCGTTGTGGTCACGTCAGGCAAGGGCGGGGTTGGTAAGACAACCACATCCGCCGCAATCGCCTCAGCGCTGGCCAAGGAAGGTTATCAGGTCTGTGCTATCGACTTCGATGTGGGCTTGCGTAACCTGGACCTGATCATGGGCGCGGAACGGCGCGTCGTGTTCGATCTGGTCAACGTGGTGCGCGGCGAGGCGACCATCAAGCAGGCTTTGGTCCGCGACAAGAAGCTGAACAACCTGTTCCTTCTGCCGGCCTCCCAGACCCGCGACAAGGATGCGCTCACCGAAGAGGGCGTTGCCAGCGTCATCAGCGAACTGCGCCATTACTTCGACTGGATCGTCTGCGACAGCCCGGCGGGCATTGAGCGCGGCGCGACGCTGGCCATGCGCCACGCCGATGAAGCCATCATCGTTTCCAACCCGGAAGTCTCTTCCGTGCGCGACTGCGACCGGATCATTGGGCTTCTGGACGCCAAGACGCAGGTTGCGGAGCAGGGCGGGCGCATGCCCAAGCACCTTCTGATCACCCGGTACGACAGCGCCCGCGCCAAAACAGGCGAGATGCTGGCAACCGACGATGTGGTGGACATCTTGTCAGTGCCGCTCATTGGCGTGATCCCGGAAAGCAAGGACGTCCTGAAGGCCTCCAACGTCGGCCTGCCGGTCACGCTGGCCGATGAAGGTTCGCCCGCGGCCCGTGCCTATATGGAAGCAACGCGCCGTCTTTTGGGGGAAAACATTCCCGTCACCATCCCGGAAGAAAAGAAGGGCTTGTTCGGCAAGATCTTCAAGGGGAGGGCGGCATGAACATCCTGAGCCTTTTTGGCAAGAGAAGCCAAAGCGCTTCGGTTGCCAAGAACCGGCTGCAGATCCTTCTCGCGCATGAACGCGCCGGCAACAGCGATGATGCAGCGCTGATTTCCAGTCTTCGCGAAGACATTCTGGCGGTCGTGGCCAAGCGGATCGATATCGATCCCGATGCCGTCCGGCTTGAAATGGACCGGGAAGGCGATGTCACCACGCTTGGCATCGATATCGAATTGCCGCCGTCCGCAGCCCGGGCGTCCTGACACAACGAAAATCTGAAGACAGCCGGATCGGGGTCCCCGGTCCGGCTGTTTCGTGTTTACAGCTTGCTGTGGGTCCCGTCGCAAAGCGGGGATTTACTGCTTGCCTTGCAGCCGCAGAAGAACGCTTTGCCGTCCTTTTCCGCCGTGTATTTGACCGGTGCGAAATCTGTGCCCTTGTGGCTTCCGTCGCAAAACGGCTGGTTCGCGCTCTTGCCGCACGCACACCAGAAGTAGTTTTTTCCCGCTTCAACTTCGACCGCATAGGGCGCTTTTTGCGCAACAACTGGTTCAGACATTCAGTTCTCCCTCAACTCTCAACCGTGTAATTAGGAAGATGACCGGGGACGCCAAGGTTTCCGGCGGTTTTCTGCCGCTCCTGGTCCAACTTTTTGGGGATCTCTCAGACCTCTGCGACAAACCGTCAAGTGCCACTGGCGATAAGGACGCACGGCGCTAGGTTCTGTCAGCGATGACGCTGGTTGACCTGAGACCTTTGAAAAGACTGCTCCGCCTGGTGGCGGGAATGCTGTCCGTCCCGCCCGGGCGCGGGCGGATCGCGCTTGCCTATTTATATGGTCTTGTCTGCCACACACTCTTTGCGGCAGCAGTTCTTGCGATGATCGCTGCAATGTTTTTCGGGATGAGCCGCAGCCTGGGCACGCTTCCGGATCCATGGCGGTATCTCGCCAATGCGTTCCTCTTGCTGCAGTTCCCGCTCACCCATTCCGCGCTCCTTTCGGCTCGCGGGCGTAAGTGGCTATCGGCGCTCGCCCCGTCCGGCCACGGCAAGACTCTAGCGACCACGACCTATGCCATCATCGCCTCCTTTCAGCTGCTTTTGCTGTTCGCATTCTGGACACCAAGCGGTGTGATCTGGTGGCAAGCGGAAGGAGCGGTTTTTTTGCTTTTGTGCGGGCTTTACACGCTCTCATGGGTGTTGTTGATCAAGGCGAGTTACGACGCAGGCGCTGAGGTGCAATCAGGCGCGCTCGGCTGGATGTCACTGGCGCAGAATATTCGCCCGATCTTCCCGGACATGCCGGAGACGGGGCTCTTCAAGATCATCCGCCAGCCGATTTATGTGTCCTTTGCCCTGACAACGTGGACGGTGCCGGTCTGGACGCCTGACCAGCTCGCTGTTGCAAGTTTTCTAACAGCCTACTGCCTGCTCGCACCGATGCTGAAGGAACGGCGTTTCGCCTCACAGTTCGGGGATCGTTTCCGGCAGTACCAGGCAACCGTTCCCTATATTTTACCCAGTGTCACACGGAGACCTAAGAAATGATCGTCACCTCAGCGACCCTTCTTGTGACCGCGCTGTTGTTCGGTGGCATGACGCTCTATTCCTTTGGCTTCGCGGCCTTCGTCTTCACCGCGCTGCCGGCGGAAACGGCAGGACCCCTTATCCGCAAGGCCTTCCCGCACTTCTATCTGTTTGTGATTGCGACATCCTTGGCCGCGGCGCTTGGGACCGGAGTTCTGGATGTGGTCTCTTGCGTGGTGATGGTCCTGATTGCAGCATCCGCGATCTTTGCAAGACAGGTCCTGATGCCGATGATCAACGCGGCGACCGATGCGGGCGAAACAAAGCGTTTCAAGGTTCTGCATGGCGCGTCCGTCGTCATAACGCTTGCGCATATCATCGCGAGCGCTGCTGTCTTGATCCGTCTTGCAGTTGCCTGAGTAGCGAACTACTCAGACGCGCCGGAGCCGCTCTGCTCAATGCGCGCGGCCCAGACCTTGGACACTTTAGAAAGTGGCAGGAGCGCTTCGTAGACCTCTTGCCCAAGCGGTGACACGCAATACCCGCCATCCCCTTGTGTGACGAACCCCGCTGCCCGCAATTCTTTCAATCGGGCATTCAAAACAGCCGGAGAAATGCTCTCGCAAGCCTCCTGCAATGCGCGGAAGGTGCAAGGGCCCTGTTCGCTCAAGGTCCAGACCACACCCATTGCCCAGCGGCGTCCCAGTAAGTCGAACAAGGCCATGATCGGCGCGCCGCTGCGCGATCCGCGGACGGCCTTTCCGGGGACCGGAATGTCGGTCATATATCCTCCATTGCTATTAAAATAATAGCATGCTATTTCTTTCATAGCAGTTTAGAGGATAGGCCCATGCAGGCAAGAGACTTTCTATTGTGGTCGGTGCTCGCCGCGCTGTGGGGCAGTTCGTTCCTGGCGATTGGTGTTGCCGTCAAAGACATTAACCCGGCCACGTTGGTCTTTACGCGGATGGCGATTGCAGCGCCTGTTCTGGGCTGTGTGCTGCTGCTGAGGGGAGGCGGTTTTAGCCTCGGGGTTCGCGGCTGGATCATTGCGGCCATTGTCGGCGTCAGCGGCAATGTCTTGCCGTTTCTTCTGATCAGTTACGCAGAGCAGGAGGTCAACACCGGGCTTGCCGCGCTGATCATGGGCATTGCTCCGATCATCACTCTGGTTGCCGCGCCTCTGACCCATTTTGAGGAAAGTCTAACAAGACTGAAGGTGTTCGGTGCGCTGGCCGGTTTTGCCGGGGTCGCCGTTCTGGCGGCACCGGACTTAAGTGCAGGCAGTATCGGCAGTCTTCTGCCCGAGCTTTGCCTGGTCATGGCGGCCTGTTGTTATGCCTTCACGGCGCTTTTCTCGCGGAGATTTCCCTTTCCTGATCCCTTGCAAATGGCAGCAGCCTCGGTCTTCGTTGGGCTGCTGGCGCTGGGGGGATACATGGTTTTGTTCGCGCCGGACCTTGGTCTGTCCGCTGCGCTGGTTCCGGCGCTCGCCGCGGTCCTTTATTTGGGACTGGGACCGACAGCGCTGGCGGCCTTGATCTATTTTTACTTGATCCCGCGCATCGGGGCCGCCCGGGTGCAGCAAGTGAATTATGCAGTGCCTGTGATCGGCACTTTGCTCGGCATCGCTGTGCTTGGTGAACAGCCTGGCTGGACCGCCTGGCCGGCTCTTGGCCTCATTGTTTTCGGCGTTTATCTGGTGACGCGGCCGGACAAGACTGAACCGGCGCCAGCGCGCCAAATCGCGGAACCTGCTGAATAGACGGCTATAGCGTTTCGGTCGCAGGTAACCGTTGAGCTGATGTGTCGGTGGAATCCGGGATATAGACCGTGACTTGGCCGCGCCCCTTTTTCTTGGAGGCGTAAAGGGCCGTATCCGCCCGCCTTAGCAAGTTGACCGGTTCGGTCGAATAGGCAATGCCGGCGCTGGCCCCAAAGTGGCAGGAATGGCCGTTGAGGGTCACCCGTTGAGACAGGATCGCGATCGCCTCCTTGGCGACAGCCAGAACACGCTCGCGGTCCGTCAAGCCGAAGACGATCACAAACTCATCCCCACCAAGTCGGAAAACCTTGTCCTGCGGGTAGGTGAGCGAGCTTAAGGTCTCACCGACATATTTGAGAACTTCATCGCCGGTTTCGTGCCCCAAGGTGTCATTGATCGTCTTGAACCGGTCAAGGTCGAAGCAGACAAGAGCGAATTCCTTGGTGCCGTCGGCCTTGGCGGAGAGTGCGTCAAGGCTTTGCTCAAAGCTCCACCGGTTGCCGAGGTTTGTAAGAGCATCCGTGTTCGCCTGATGGGCAAGAAGCTCCTTGGCCCGCTCCGTCCGTCTTTTGGCCACCTCCAGAGCGCTGACCATATGGGTTGCCTGCTTCAAGAACGCCCGGGCCGCGATCATCATGCCTGCATAAACGATGATCAGGCCGATCGCCAAGGGCGGCAGCAGCCGTTGGCCTGGAAGAGCCGGGTTCCAGATGAAGTTGGCTAGCGTGATGCCGTCTTCGTTTCGGATTGGCCAACTGGCCTGGAAATAGGACGGAGAATCTTTTGTGATTTGGAGGCCGGGCAGCTGGAATTTCTCGCCAAGATCCGCAAGCGCCTCGTCATCCAGCGGGCGCACGAACATCATGACATGATCAATGCTTGTATCTGTCTCTGCGTCGTAGGTGGTCATGCGCGCCGCGGAGGCGAGATAGAGATCATCGATTGTGCCCAAAAACCCGGTGGCTGGTATCGGCGTTTCATTGGTCGGGGTTCGACGGGCGCGGTTGATCAGTTTTTCCGCATCCGGCCCGTAACGCTCCATGGAAGTTCCGTCAGTGACGGCATCTTCGTAAACGTGCAAACGGTCCGCATTCTCACCATCCACAACATGGACACCGATAATCCCAAGATCTGAGTACATGTAATCGACGAAGGTGTTCTCTACCCAGTTTTCATCGAAGCTGTCCACGAGCCGGTTCACCGACTCATCCCAGTAGGCGTATTCCAGTGTGAGTTCTGAAAGCCGATCCAGGCGCTCGCCAAGGACCGAACCCATGACCCGTTCACTTGACGTGATGGCTTGCCGGTCAAGTGCGTTGACCAGGAAGGCTGCAAATACAAGCAGGCTCACGGCACCAATG
This sequence comes from Roseibium sp., assembly GCF_965276855.1. Lineage (GTDB taxonomy): Bacteria > Pseudomonadota > Alphaproteobacteria > Rhizobiales > Stappiaceae > Roseibium. The sequence continues at coordinate 1,147,248 of NZ_OZ255700.1, read as the reverse complement.
ATGAAAGACGCCCAGAACGGGCGGGACAGCTTGTGGATCCGCTTCAGGCGCGCTTTTCCTGCCGGTGCATCAGCTTGCTGATGCCCGGGTGGCGCTCTGGAAGTTCCTTTTTGACTGGCCCCAATCTCCGTGGACAACACGATCCCAAATTCTCGCAAGCCGTTTTTTCGTTATCTCGCAAGTATAAGTGCAGTTCATCGAAAAACGAGCTCGTATTTTAATAAAACTTGGGATTTCGGAGTTTCTGGAAAATAAAAAGGAAATTTGCTAAAACACCCATTGTGAAAACTTCGTAGAAAGACAAATTCCGACTTCCTCATTTTTGACGAGGGCGCGCGCCTTCTAGGTGTGAAGTTGTAGACTTCGCCTCTTCGTCAGGCCTTCTCATCCATCTGATGATGGTTTTTTCCGGGACAGAGTGCCTTGGCGTCTTTATGACTGATGGTCGTACTTGAACCGCCATGGCCTTGGATCTGCTGGATGTTTTTTGCGCTCTCTGTCGCAACCACCTACATACTCACCAACATCGACGGGTTGTTCGCCTTTTTGGCGCTGGCGGCCACGGGGCGCAAACCGGCGGCCATTACCGGCTTTTTGCTGGCGCAAATCGTTGTAATCGGTGGGGCGGTGCTTGTCGGCGGCGGAGCCGCGCTTCTGGCACCGGCTGATCTCGGGTTGCTGGGCATTGTGCCGGTAGCACTCGGGTTTCGTGAAGTCTTGAAAAACCGCCGCAAACCCGATCAGGATGATGAAGTCAAGGCACCGGCTCCTGGCTCAATCATTGGGGTTGTCGTCCTTTTTCTGGCGCTTAGCACCGATACCTTCGTTTTGATGGCAACGTTTTTTGCAGATACGAGACCCGAGCTCGACCGCTTTGTCCTATCCGGCGCCCTGATCGCGGTGGCAACGCTTCTTGCGCTTGGGACCTTCTTGAGCCGTCTCATAAAGCCGACACCGGCCACAGAGAAATTCTTCGAACGCCTTGCCCCGCTCGTCATGATCGTCGCCGGCCTTTACATCCTCATGGACACGCAAACGGATGTTTTTTAGGTGTCTGCAATTTCTACTTATTGTTAATAATGCTTCCGTTTATCAACGCCGGGGGCGGTAATGCTGTCATCGGTTTGACCCCAAGCTTCGTATTGGTGATCAGGGCAGAAATGCACTGACGTGGTTGTCCGCATTTTGGAAGCGCCTCAACGCAAGTCTTTACGGTTTTGGAAGTTATTTGAACTAATATGTATTTATACGTATGAAGCGGAGAGGGCTTATGATTTCTGTAAGGACATGGCTGCTGGCATCCAACGCTGTTCTAGCGTTGGTCTTCTTCGCTGTTTTGGCTTTGCAAGTGCATAGGGACTGGCAGGCATACAAAACACTCCAGAGCGCGTCCCAGGCGGTCTCGGTGGTCAGCGACATGTCTTCAGCCACAATTGAGCTGTCGCTGGAACGCTCCCTGACGCAAGTTGCAATCAATCTGGATGACCCGATTGCTCCGGAAATTCGCTCCATGCTGATGGATCAGCGGCGCAAATCCAATGCCCTCTTTGCGGAAGCCAAAGAGGTGCTTTTGTCTTCTTCTGAAATCGGAGAGCGGGAGGCTTTGGCCAGCCGGCTCGACAGCCAGCTGGGACAAATCGCATCGCTGCGTCAACATGCGGATCGGTTGATCAATGTCCCCATCGGCGATCGCAAACGGCAAGAAATCGTGTCGCTGCCGATTGAAATCAAGCAGATGGTGTCATCTCTGGATGGTCTTCTCGGCGATATTCGGGGGCTGATGGAAGAAGCCCCAACAGACATTCTCGCGACAGACGAGATTGTTCGGCAAGCATGGAAGATCCGTGAATATGGCGGCCGCGAACGGACGCTGTATGCCATCGCGACAGCACGCCGCGACCCGATCAGCCGGGCCGACCTGACGTATATGTTTGAAAACCATGGCCGGACGGTGCAGGCATGGGAAGCGATCGAAGCGGCGAAGGACAGCGAGCAACTGTCAGCTGATGTTAGATCTGGGATTGCGACCCTGGGCAGTTCCTATTTCGACCGCTACGACCGGCTGCGCAAGCAATTGATCGCAGAGTCGGAAACAGGCTACTATTCCGCGGAATTCGGAAGGCTGTTCCAAGAATCAGAGGCGGCCCTGCAAACGGCAATTCGTCTTCTGGAATTGGCCGTTGAAAGCAACCGGGTCAAAGTCGAGAATGCACTGGCGTCTGCATCAACGCGGCTGAGTGTCGAGTTTGGCATCGCCCTGGCAATGCTGATGCTCATTGTGGCGATGAGTTGGGTCTCCATGGCGCGTGTTGCCCGGCCGATCGGCTCTCTGACCCACGCAATGACGGCAATCAGCCGGGACAGCAATACGTCCGTTGAGATTGACGGTCTGAACCGCAAGGACGAGATCGGCGATATGGCGCGAGCCTTGGAGGTCTTTCGTGACAATGCCGAGAAGGTTGCGCGGCTGACGGAAGAAGAAAAACTCCGCGAGCAAAAAGCTGCCGCCGACAAAGCTGCCGCGATGGAAGACCTGGCCCAACGGTTTGAACAAACGATTTCCCAGATAGCGCAGGACGTCAATGCGTCTGCACAAACCATTGCGGCAAGTGCCACGACAGTGCGGGATCAGGTGGGCGAGGCTGGGCACCAAGCCGAAGGTGTAAATCAGTCAGCCGTGCGCGCATCTGAGATGGTGCAGTCCGCAGCGTCGGCCGCAGATGAGTTGTCTCAGTCCATCTCCGAGATCGGGCAACAGGTGAGCAGCGCGGCGACGATTGCAGGACGTGCTGTGACCGAAGCCGACAAGACCCGGGAAGAAGCCGAAGCACTGGCCGCAAATGCCCAGGAGATCGGCAACATCATCAAGCTTATTCAAGAGATCGCCGAGCAAACAAATCTCCTGGCCTTGAATGCAACGATTGAGGCCGCAAGGGCCGGAGACGCCGGACGCGGGTTTGCCGTGGTGGCCTCTGAGGTGAAGACCCTGGCTGAACAAACCCAGAAGGCGACGGAAGAAATCTCCACCCAGATCGAAACCATTCAGGCAGCCAGCGGCAGGATGTCCGCATCGACAATTTCTATCGGCAAGACGATTGAGGAAATTGCAACTGTTGCCGGCGATGTATCGACATCGATGGATCAACAAAACGCGGCAACTGGAGAAATTGCCCGGACTATCGGCACCACATCTGACGAGACCCGGCAGGCGAGCGATGGGATCAGCTCGGTCACCACAGCCACAAACACGTCGCTGGAGAGCGTCGAGGCCTTGCTTCACGCCGCAAGTGTTCTGAATGGGAATTCCGAAGCCTTGCGTGAACGCGTCAATGATTTCACCGCCGAAATCCGCGCGGGCTGACGCACAAAAGGCCGGTTTCAGCGCAATTCCTTGGCCATCTGGGCCGTTTGCTGCCACCCGTCGCGTTCGTAGAGCGGCCGCGCCTGATCGGTCGCGGTCAGAACGGCATGGGTGATCCCGCGCGCCGTGAAGGCGTCATCGGATGCGGCCATCAGGCGTTTGGCGACGCCTTTTCCGCGGTGGTCCGGTTCGACAAAAACGTTCAGCACATACCCGCGGTGCAAGACGTCCGGGTGGAGATGGTGGGGAGGCCAGTCGATGACCATCAGCCCAACACCGCCGACAGCAACCCCGCCCACTTCTGCAATGAAGCCAAAATAGCTTTTGGACTGGAGCGTGTTTTGTTGCCACTCTCGATAGGCCGGGCTAAAGGCAGCCTTGGCTGCCTCGTGATCTCCAGCGGCCTGAAACATGTCGTGCCGGTGCCGGCAGATCAGATCGCAATCTGATGGCGCGACAGGGCGAAGAGTGACGGTCATGTCAGACAGGGCCCTTGTTTCTCACCCCTCGTAGACGATCTCACGCGTCTCGCGGAAGGTGACATCGGAGAATTTTTCGGTGATGTGGCCCACTTCCCAGGCGTTCTTGAACAGGAAAACGGGCTTGTCGTCGCGGTCGTTGGCGATCGACATGCGGTGGCCTTCGATCATCTTTTGCAGGGTTTGGCTGTCGGTCTCGATCCAGCGGGCGGTCGTGTAAGGTACGGCCTCAAAGCCAATTTCTGTGCCGTATTCCGCGCGCAGGCGATCAACCACAACATCGAGCTGCAGCGCGCCGACAACGCCCACGATCCAGTTGGAGCCAAGGTCCGGCTTGAAAATCTGAACAAGGCCTTCTTCGGCCAGGTCCTGCAGACCCTGACGCATCTGCTTGACGCGCATGGTGTCGGAGAGGCGCACGCGGCGCAGAATTTCCGGCGCAAACGCAGGGAGGCCGGTCACGTGGATGTTCTCGCCTTCGGTCAAGGTATCGCCAACGCGCAGCTGGCCGTGGTTCGGCACGCCAATCACGTCGCCTGGGTAGGCAAGATCTGCGATCTCGCGTTCCTCGGCAAAGAAGAAGATCGGGGCGGAGACGGCGATCTGTTTGCCGCGCGCACGTGCTTCAGCTTCATGCCGCGCTTGAAGGTGCCCGAACACAGCCGCACAAACGCAATGCGGTCGCGGTGCTTCGGATCCATGTTCGCCTGAACCTTGAAGACAAAGCCGGTGACTTTATCCTCGTTCGGCATGATGGTCCGTCCGCCAGTCGCCGGCTGGGAGTGCGGCGGCGGGGCAAAGTCGGCTATGAAATCAAGGATTTCCTCAATGCCATAGTCGCGCAGGGCCGAGCCGAAGAACACCGGGGTCAAATGGCCTTCCAGGAAGCTTTCATTGTCGAACTCCGCATAGCCTTCCGCGCCGAGTTCGACGTTTTCGGTGAGCTCATCCATGATCCGGTCGAAGACGGTGCCGGTGAGAGCGTCGTCGTCCAGACCGGAGACGGTCTTGGTTTCCGTGTACGGCCCGCCGCGATCGCCGCCGGATGTGTGGAACTGCTTCTTCTGCCAGTCGTAAACGCCGAAAAAGTCGGAGCCCATGCCGACCGGCCAGGTCTGCGGAGACACATCGAGGGCGAGGGCTTCCTGAACTTCGTCGAGGATCTCTAGCGCATGCCGGCCTTCACGGTCGATCTTGTTGACGAAGGTGATGATCGGGATGTCGCGCAGCCGGCAAACCTCGAAGAGTTTGCGGGTTTGGGTTTCGATACCCTTGGCCGCATCGATGACCATGACCGCCGCATCCACGGCGGTCAGCGTGCGGTAGGTGTCTTCGGAAAAGTCTTCGTGACCCGGCGTGTCGAGCAGGTTGTAGATGATGCCCTTTCGCTCGAACGTCATGACGGAGGAGGAGACGGAGATGCCGCGTTCCTGCTCGATCTTCATCCAGTCGGAGCGGGCCCGGCGGCGTTCACCGCGCGCGCGGACCTGACCGGCGGCCCGGATCGCACCGCCCGACAGGAGGAGCTTTTCGGTGAGCGTCGTTTTACCGGCATCCGGGTGCGAAATGATCGCAAAGGTGCGCCGGGTCTGGTGTGGCGCCGCGCCGTTGGTGGCCATCGAGGTGTCTCCTGAGCAAACCGCCGGACAAAGCCATCGTCTGGGCCGCGCATCACACCGGAGATCCAGGAGCGCAAGCCGTCACAAAAGGCCGGACGGATTGATGTTTCGTTGGCGCAAGGTTCTAGAGGGATTTGCGGCAAAACTCCAGCGGGATTTATGAGCGTGACTTTTCCTGGTCAGGTCCCGGCGCAAGGCCGGGACTGCGCCAAGTGAAGTGGTCACCGATTTGGTTTCCAGTCGCCGTATCGCCAATTAGGGATGGGTATTCATCAGCCCGAGGGTATCACCGCGTGGGGCGCAACAGGCGCGGTTACCTTTATTTTCAAAGCAATCAGATACCCGGCGACAATGGCGACGAAAATCGCATAATGAATTCCCGTTTGGCGGGATTGCTTTTCAGGAACAGCGCTTCTGTCTAGGATAAACCAGGCTGAATTTAACAGAAGTGCGATTGCAAAGACCCAGAAATACCGAAACCCAAGTCGCTCAGACATGGCGTGTGGGTGGTAAAAGGCAACAACCGAGTAGTTCATGAAGGCCCATCCGAATGCGGCTGCACTCAGGCCAAGAAGCAACGTTTTTCTGATGACATAGGACATTATCGGCAATACGCGTTAACGGTTTGATTTCTGGAAGTTCGCTGGACTTATCAAATTTGGTCAGGGAAAACATACCTTCTCTTCCGGCCTAATCTGCAACAAAAAGAAAGAGAAAATGACCAACCGCGCTTGCCTGATCACCGGCCTCCTCATGATCGCTGCGACCGCTGTGATCTTGCTCTTCATGGGCCGGATTCCGATCTGTGTGTGCGGCTATGTGCTTTTCTGGACGCCGGCGAGCGATGTGTCCGGATCCTCGCAGCATATTGCTGACTGGTACACCTTCAGCCACATCATCCATGGGTTTTTGTTTTACTGGCTGCTCTGGGCTTTGTTCAAACAGAGACCTGTTGGGGAGCGCGCTTTGGGCGCGATCTTCATTGAGGCGGCCTGGGAAGTGGCGGAAAACAGCCCCTGGATCATCGATCGTTACCGCGAAGCGACGATTGCGGTCGGCTACACCGGCGACAGCGTGCTCAATTCCGTGTTCGACATCCTCTGGATGCTCGCTGGTTTCTTCTTCGCCTGGCGGATGCCGGTTTGGGTCACGGTCGTGGTCGGCATCGTCTTTGAGCTCCTCGCGCTCTGGGTGATCCGCGACAATCTCACCCTGAATGTTCTGATGCTGATTTATCCGATAGATGCCATCAAGGTTTGGCAAGCGGGTTGACCGGACACAGACAGTTTTTGGGAGATAATTTGCCGCGGTGGTCCAGATGCGGGTGGATGATGGACCACCGCGGCAGTTTCACGCTGCCATCAAGAAGTGGCAAACCCTTCAGTTTCGGGGCATCAGGGTTTTACGGGCGGAAGGACGGTAACCAGGCGGGCAGTCCTGGTGCTGGCGTCCTCAGATGCCGCTCCTTGTGAGGCCGCAGCGTGATTTTCTTCATCCTCTTCCTCCGGGTCGAGGTCGATGATGATCAGGTTTTCCAAAAAGGCGATGATGGCCGCGCGGTCCTTGTCGCCGAGCGCCTCATAGGCAAGACGGCTGGCTTCGGCTTCGCCGCCATGGGCCCGGATCGCTTCATCCAGGGTCGTCGCGTTGCCATCGTGCAGCCAGGGGCCGGTCGAACCGACGCCGGCAAGTGAGGCCGTCGGCCAGACGGACGCACCAAATCCGTGCACATCCACCGGATCGGCAAGGTTTTCGCCCATGTCGTGCCGTTTGAAGTCGGAGTACCAGGAGACAAGCGCCCCGCCGTCGCCGGCCTTCGGAAAGGCGCCAAGGTTCAGCGTTTCTCCCTTGGCGGTTACGATATGGTTGTTGGGGCTGTCTTCTGTGAGGTCAAACCAGATTGGCGCGTGACCATCGAGACCGGTGTCGATCGCCTTCTGGCCGGAGGGGAAAATGTCCTCCCGGAAACCGGTCTGCAAACTCGGTTCGGAAAAGATCGGTGTCGAGATTTTGAGCGTCGGCACATGACAGGTGGTGCACTGGGCTTCGGTCATCAAACGTTCGCCGCGCTCGATCTCCAGAACTTCCCCGGCTGTCAGCTCCATTAGGCCATGTTTGGCAAGTTCGAGTTTCGAGGCCGGCCGTTCCAAGGCGGCCATATAGATGGACAAAGCGGTCAGATCGCCGACGGACAGCTCTCCTGTCACGCCATCATGATCGCCGTCATGGTTGCCCACCAGTTCATCTGCCTGCATGCCGAGCTCATTATGGGCGGCGTGGCGGGTGAAGGCTCTCAAGGTGGCGTGCGAGCCCTTCCAGCCAAACATGCGGACAACGAGGTCTTCGTCCACACCCTCAATGCCGGACCGGTCGTATTCCGCAACACAGATCCCGGTGAGCGGATCTTTCTCAGGCGTTGCAGAGAGTGTGCCGAAGCTGATGGTCTTTGCTGTCAGATCGACCGAGGCATCTTGGCCCAAGGTGCAGACTTCCTTTTGAAGAAGCTCTTCCTGTGCGAGGAGTTCTGCCGTCATTTCTTCTGCAATCCGCTGCACCGCGCCAAGCGCGAAGAGGTGCGGTGTGTTCCGGTGCAGATACTTGGACGGGTCGCCTGTATGCAGCGGATCAACGATCCCGTTCAGCGGGTTTGGACCAGCCCCATTGGCATAAGGTGCTGAATGACAGGAGATACAGGATTGGGCGACCGGGCCAGCTTCGCGCTCCGGCAGATGCGTGGTCCACTCGCCGAAAAGTTCCAGATCAGCCCGCGGCATCCGGGTAAACATCTTGCCGTCCTGGCTGACCTTGGCGCCGACCCCGCGTTCGGCCGTGAATGTCGCCTCGGTCAGTTCATCACCGGCTTCGAACGCCTCTATGAAAGCGGCCTTTGGATCCTTGAGGGCAGACGCGTTCAAGTCTTCCTGATTGACTTTCGGCGGCTCTTCTGCAGACGCAGCAGTAATACACAAAAGACCCGCAAGGCCGAGCGGAGCCGCTCGGCGCAAAGACTTGCGCACAGACATTGATCTTCTCCCTCTGGATCACAATGTCTTGATCTTGGCACAGCTAATTGTGGCGTGTTTGGTGATTTCTGCCACAATTACATTTATTCGAGATTTAGAACATTAAATTTTATTTACGGGAATAATCGGGTTTTTGGTGTGTTATATTTCTTCTTTGGATTTACTTTGAAGTGGTCAACCTTGATTGCCGGAGAGAGTGTCATCGGACAGCAGGGAAGGTAGTGGTGTGCGGCAGGCTCAATTTGCCAGAATCTCCTCAATCACGAGATTGAACCGGTTGAGCGCACCCTCGTAGCGGCCGAAGAGATGGCTTGGATTGCCTTTTGAGGCAAAACCGGACTGGATTTCCTCGCCGAGTTCGAAATCTTCCATGAGAGCCGTGGTTGTGATCAGCTGGTTCTTTGCCCATCGTTCGCGCATCTCTTCCGTGTCCGGGTAGGACTTCGGTGCCAGCGTTACGATCCGCACCCGGGTATGGTCGGCAGCAACCGGCTCATAGTGAAACCACATCACGTGGTCCTGCTGAACCAGCAGCTGGCAATTGGTTACAAGCGTATAGAGCAGGTTGGCATCGCGCCGGATTTCCCAGTCATCTTCCGGTGTTTGTGTGAGGTCTGGCATCGATATCCGCGGCAGGACCGATCGGATGTGCTGACCAAACATACGGTAGGTTGAGAGATTGTCCGTGAAATAGGGTCCGATCGTGTTCTTGTGCGCGACGCGAAAGTGGTAGGCTTCCAGTCCGCCTTCGACCAGCACTTTCCAATTCGCCTTGATATCAAGCGTTTCCACAACGGCGACTTTGTGATCTGCCATGCCCAACCATTTGAAGTCGGTTGCAATTTCCCCAAGCCAGGCATCGATATCCGGCATGTCCCCCGCGTCCGGATTAGCGATGATCCAGATGAACCCATGAGCTTCGGCAACGGGCAGGCGTCTCAGGCCGCGTTCTGCGCGCGGCAGATCCGGAAAGCCCTGGTCCTCGTGCGGCACACCGCGCAAGGCCCCGTCATTGCTCCAGCTCCAGGCGTGATAGGGGCAGGTGAAGATGCGCTTGCAGCCGCTCTCCTCCCGAACGAGTTTTGCGCCGCGGTGCCGGCAGACGTTCAAGAAGGCATTGACCTTGCCGTCACCGTCCCGGACCAGCAAAACCGGCAGATCGAGAAACTCCTTGGTTAAAAAGGCTTGTGGCCCTTCGAGTTCGGAGGAGTGCGCAACAATCATCGGGTGGCGGCGGAACAGGGCAGACCGCTCCCGCTCAAAGCGTTCCGGACTGGCATATCGTGAGATGGGCGAGTGGGCGATGGTTTCATCCAGATAAGCTGATTTTTGTTCCGCCAATCCGATGATTTCCTTGATCAGGCTGATCTCTGTCGTCCGATCCATCGCGCATCTCCGTTAAGTTACTTACCGATTGGTAAGTTAACTTACCACTTGGTAATTTGTCAAGCAGGCGTTATAGGAGAGAGCAAAGGACAAAGCAGATGACAAACGCAGCGCCGGCCGTTGACCGGTATCTGGAAATTGCCGAGCGCCAATTTGCCGAGACAGGTTTTCATGGCGTCAGCCTGGCGGCGCTCGCAAAAGAGGCTGGTGTCAGCAAGCAGGCGTTGCTGCACTTCTTCGGCACGAAGGAAAAGCTCTACGGCGCGGTCCTCAAGAGGCTGTCGGACAAGCTCTGCGCGGAGGTTGCAAAGGCCGAGACTGGGGATCCTGCAGCCGGCCTCGTCGCGTACTTTGAAGGTCTTGCAAAACACTCATTGGAGCGGCAGGCCGAAGCACGTCTTGTTGTCCGGGCACTCCTGGACACCGAGGAAACCGCGCGCTTCTGGCCCATGAAGCCCTATCTCGAAGCCTTGACGGAACTTGCCCGCAAAACCCCGAAGTGGCAGACCGCTCTCTTGGACGAGATCCGGGCTGGACTGTTTCAGCTGATCGGGGCAATCCAGTATCTGACGATCTCCCAAACAGCGCTCACCGGTATGTATGGCGAGGAAGACCGCCAAGCGATCGAAGAGAGGTTTGCTGACAATATCTCAGGTGCAATTCGAGTGTTTGTCGAAGCGTGAGACATCCGGGGCAGCCATTGGACCAAGTCACCTTGGATCAATCCAGGCGTTTCTTGAACCGGACGGCAGCGGCGACCATGCCTAAGACAAAGAAAGCACTCATCCAGATGACGTCGCGGTGAACATCCATCAGCGTTGCGTCCCGGAGCACGAAGCCCCGGATCATGCGCATGAAATGTGTCGCAGGCAGCGCTTCGGCAATGTACTGCGCCGCAACAGGCATGCCTTCGTAAGGGAACATGAAACCGGACAGAAGGATGGACGGTAGAAGTACGAAGACGGTCATCTGCATGGCTTGAAGCTGGGTCTGGGCGATCGTGGAAAACACCAGGCCGAGCGACAAGCTTGCCCCAATGAACAAAAGCGTCCCGACAAACAGGTCGATCATGTTGCCATCCAGCGGCACGTTGAACAGGACGTGCCCCAGACTGAGAATGATGGCCGTTTGCACAAGGCCGATGAAAATGTACGGGATGATCTTCCCGACCATCAATTCAATCGGCCGGATCGGCGTGTTGATCAGCATCTCCATGTTGCCGCGTTCCCGTTCGCGCACAATCGCAGCGGAGGTGAACATGATCATAGTCATCGTGAGGATGGTGCCGACCAGACCCGGAACAATATTGACCGCGGTGCGCTGTTCGGGATTGTAGAAGAGCGTGACTTCAAAGGTCGGCGTCGACCGGTTGGGTGCCTGCCGGTAGATCTCCGAAAGCGGCATGTTTCGAAGGCTCTTGATCGAGCTCGCGATCATCGTATCCGAGCCATCGACAATCCATTGAGCAACCGGGCGGCTGGTTTCCTGATCTGTCGAGGGTGGTGTGCCAAGACCCACAGCTGGAGACCTTGCCAGTCTCTGAGTGAGGTCGTCGGGTAGAATGAAGGCGGCGCGGACGCGGGCAGAGCGGATCGCTTCTTCGGCTTCTTCTGGTGTGGTCAGCCGCTCGGTCACCGTTACGACCCGGGTTGCCTCGACCATTTGAACGAGAATGCGGCTGATGCCGGTCTGGCTCTGGTCGACCACCGCGATCGGGATGTCGCGGACATTGGTGTTGATGGCGTAGCCGAACAGGATCAGCTGAATGAGCGGGATCATGACGACCATGCCAAAGGTCATCCGATCCCGGCGCAACTGTGCCAGTTCCTTGGAAAAGACGGCGAGAATGCGCGATATCGATCTCATTGGCGCCCCTCGCCGGTTGCGGTGACAAAGACGTCTTCCAGATTGGGCCGGACCTGTTCGACAATTGTCGCGCTTGCTGTTTGCGGGTTGGCCTTCAAGAAGCCCTCCGGGTCGGGGATGCTGTCTTTGACGAGCACCCGCAAGCGCGCTCCAAGCTGCGCAGCTGTCACGATGCCTTCTGTGCCCAGAAGATGCCGCCGGATGTCCCGCAGGTTCGGTGCTTCGATCTCCACGACATTGGCACCCATGGCGGACATCAGTGCACCTGGTGTGCCGTCAAGCCGTTTTTGACCGGCTTCCATGATCGCAATCTTGTGGCAGCGCTCGGCTTCATCCATGAAGTGGGTTGTCACAACAATGGATGTGCCCTCATCGACAAGGTCGAAGAGCTGCTCCCAGAAATGCCGCCGGGATTCCGGGTCCACTGCCGAGGTCGGTTCATCCAGAAACAGCAGTTGCGGGCCGTGCAACACGGCCGCCGCTAAGGCAAGGCGCTGACGCTGGCCGCCACTCATCTTGCCCGCGAACCGGTCACTGAGCTGCGTCAGTTCATAGCGGTCCATGACCTCCGCGATGCGTTCCTTGCGCTGGGCTCGGGTGAGGCCGTAAACGGTTCCCATGAAACTGAGGTTTTCCAGCACCGTGAGATCGCCATAAAGCGAAAAGGCCTGGGTCATGTAGCCAATCTTGTATTTCAACGCTTCTGCGTCCTTGGGCACGGACAGGCCCAGAACCTCGACGCTTCCCTCTGTCGGTGTCAGCAGGCCGGTCAGCATGCGGATGGCGGTTGTCTTGCCGCATCCATTGGGGCCGAGAAACCCATAGATCATGCCACGCTCAATGGTTAGGTCGAGGCCGTCCACCGCCCGGAAGCCCTTGAAGCTTTTCACCAGTCCTTCGGCTTGGATCACGATGTCGGACATGGGCGCGGTCACGGCAGGACAGCTTGTGCCGGAACGCCGTTCGGCAGGTTGGAAGCGCTGTCGGGCAACTGGATTTCAGCGACATACATCAGCCGTGCCCGGTCAGACTGGTTGAGCGCATAGTAGGGTGTGAAGGACGGCTCTGAACTGATCCAGCGCACTTGGCCGTCGATTGGATCGTCGAGGCCATCAACGCGAATGGAGAGTGTGTCGCCTTCGTTGATCTTCACCCGGTGGGGTTCGGGGACATAGACACGGGCATAAGGGGCATCGCCGGCCAGCATCACGGCAACCGGGCTGCCGACAGTAACGCGTTCTCCAAGGTTCCAGGGCAGGCTGTCCAGAACGCCGTCCCGGGAAGCAACAATTGTCAGGTCACTCAAGATCTTTTGCTGTGTTGCAAGACTGGCCTCGGCCGCTGCGAGTTCCGCGCGGGCCATTTCCAGGTCCTCCGGACGGGTCCCGGTGACCAGCTCAAGAAGTTGCTGCTCGGCGCTGTTCAGGCTCGCATCTGCCGCATCCCGGCTTGCCCGAGCACTGTCGAGCTGAGCCTGGCTGGTGGTGCCGCGTGTTGTGAGATCCTGGTAGCGCTCGAAGTTGTTTTCAGCCTCCACCAGTTCAGCCTTGGCCCCAGCCACAGCGGCTTCGGCCTTCGCGATCTCTTCCTGCCTTGCCCCGTTCTCAAGCTTTTCAAGATTAGCGCGCGACTTTTCGACTTCAGCGGCGGCCTGATTGACGACGGCTTGTTGCTGTGTCGCATCCAAACGAGCGAGCACCGTGCCTTTGCTGACCGGTGAGCCTTGCGGGACGGGAAGCTCGACCAGAACTTCCGCGGCCGTCGCAGTCAGTGCCACACGGTCGCGCTCCAGGGTGCCGAGGGCAACACTGCCGTCATCCTGATTGCAGGCAGACAGGGAGACGGCGAGCGCGCCGGCGATCAGAAGCCGTGTCAGGGAGAGGGGCATGAAATTCTCCAGCGGGATCAGGACGATGCCTGTAAGTCAGCTTGTTTTCCTGAAAGCTTATCCCGCCTGACCAACAACCTCCATGAGCAGGATCAAAAAAAAGCCGGGCACATGGCCCGGCGTTCAGTCAGCTGTCAATCAGGGAGCTAGCTGGCGCGTCGGAAGACGTTGTACCAGCGTTTCTTCGGAGCGCTGATTGCCCGCTCCAGAACTTCTGCCGCGTAAAGGGAGGCGTTTTCCCGGGCCTTTTCAACGCCCGAGACCATCTTCGGATCAAGGTTTGCAAGGCCGCCGCCAAACTCGAAGAGATCGCGGAAGGCTGCGCGCTCGACGATCGGGGTCATCAGAACATCGATGTTTTGCGCCGAGAGAAAGTCTTGCACCGCCTTCATGGCCCTTGTCGTTACGGCCGCGTTGGAGCGTGTCAGCACGACGCAGTGCTTGATGTCCTGACGGACAATTTTCTCCAGCTTTTTGATCAGGGTCAGAATTTTTGCACCGCCCCGGGCATCCATGGAGGATCCCTGGATCGGGATCACCACCAAATCGGACACCGAAAGGGCGTTTGCAACGATCAGGTTCTCCGTGCCTTCAAGATCGACGATCACATAATCGGATGTCTCAGAGGCTTGGGTGATTTGTTCCGTGATGGAAGCAGGGGAAATCTGGCTGACCACGGAAATCCCTTTGCAGGTCCGGGGCAGTTCATGCCATTTCGAAATCCATTTCTGCGGATCTGCATCGAAGATGGTGACACGCTTTCCGCGGGCGGCAACTTCTGTTGCCAACAGCAAGGCGGCTGTTGTTTTGCCGGCGCCGCCCTTTGCATTCGCGAAGGAAATGACTGGCATGAGAGTTCTCCTGAACATGCCGCCATGGATGGGGATGGCGGTCTTTTTCCTGCCTAAAGCTTCGCCAGTCTTGAAATTTTATGGTTACCAATTCCTTAAATTCGCAAAATGCGAGGAGGTTATTCAGCGCCTTGGGCTGATTGTGGATAAGTCTCTGAAATTCCTAGGCACAATTTCGGAGGGTATTGGCCTTCGGTTGCGCGCGAGTGTCTTAGGACCGTGTGCGTTGCTGCAGGATCACGAGTGCGCATTGATGGGGATTACTGCAGATTAATGGCAGCGGATATGAGTGAATTGACCTTGGGTGCATTGAAAGCCGGAGCGTGCCTGCGTAGGTTTTACCGGTATCGGCTCATGATTTGGCCCAGCGAAGGACACAGCATGCTGAACAGTTTTCTGAAAGCCCTTCAGGCACGGTTCGCCAAACTGCCGGTGATGGTGCTAGCCGCTGTTTTTTGCGGGGTGTCGATCAACGCACATGCTGAACCCTTAAAACCGTACAAAGACCGCTTGTTCCGCTACAAGAAGGTCACCGAAACGCTTTACGACGGTGATTTCATCGTTGTGGAGTACATCAAGCAACGCGATCTGCACGGCCGGGATCAGATCCCCGAGCGCCAGGTTTATGGCAACTACGTTTCTTACAAACCGAAACGCGGCCGCGGCAGCGGCGAACTCAAGGCAAACGGCCGGACCATCTCCTACATGGGGACGGGCAAGTGGAAGGGCGGGGCCAAGACGATCGTCATCTATATTCATGGTCAGGGCGGAAACCGCTTTCAGGGCATGAACGATGTGTCCTTTGGTGGCAACTTCAACCGGATCCAGAACCTGATGGTCCGCAACGGCGGTGCATATCTCACGGTTGATGTCACTCACTTCGACAAGCGGGGCACAGCGGATGTCGCGGCGCTCATCCAGCAGCAAAAACAGCTTTCTCCCGGCGCCAAGGTTGTCGTGGCGTGCGGATCGATGGGCGGCATCATCTGCTGGAACCTTGTAAAAAACGGGAACTATGCGCGCCTCGTAAACGGGATCATGCTGCTCGGCTCACCAAAGGATCCGAACATTTTCTCAGCCGGGGTGCTGTCTAGAAATATTCCGATCTATATGGGGCAAGGCACGCTGGACCGGGTCTATAACTGGGAAACCCAGGCGCAGTTTTTCAAGCAGATCAAATCAAAGGCGCCAAACTATCCGATCAAGTTCACGCTGTTTGACACCGGCACCCACGGGACGCCAATCCGGATGACCGATTGGCGCTTGGTGCTGAACTGGATGCTTGGCTAGGGGCCTCACAAACCGCGTCACGCCCGCTTCTCCCCCACCTTGAAGGGGACTGTATCGGTGCGGTCGAGTTTCCGGTCGAGCAACAAATTGTCGATCGTGTTCACGCAGTCTTTTGCAAGTGCCGACAGCTGGTTGGCAGCTGCAGCGGAGCACGTCTTCTGTGCGCCAAGGCTACTTCCGCAATGCCATTTCGCCTGGTTCATCAGGTTCTCACACTGGGTGAGCAGCAAGGCGTAGTGATCGCTTCCAGCAAACAGTTTCGCGCCGTCGCGGTTGAGCCAGGGCCAATAGTTCGCCGCCATATCCTCCACATTAAGGGTACAGGTCGGTCGCTCCTTGGCGTCTTTTTGACCGCTCAGCACCTTGATCCAGTTCCGGAGTTCGACCTGAAGGTAAAGCAGTCTAACGCGCCGTTTGGACAGGTGCTGCAACAGGCTCCAGTCGGGATCCGGTGAGAAGGTCTCCGTCCAGTCGAGAAAGGTGCCGTAGGGCAGGGGACGGGCAATGGAGTACCCTTGGAGGATCGTTGTGCCCAGACTGATCAACAGGTTCTGGTGTGCTTTTGTTTCCACGCCTTCGGCAATCACCTCTCTGTTGAGAGCGCCCGCAAGGCCGAGAACCGCGTCCACAATCGCAAGGTCATCGAGGGTATCGATTGCAGCCCGCACGAAGGTCTGGTCGATCTTCACGTGATCTGCCGGGAGATGGCGCAGGTGCGTGAGCGTGGAATACCCGGTGCCGAAGTCGTCGATTGAGAAACTGACACCAAGTTCCTGGCACTGTTTGATCGCAAGTGCGACCGAGGCGTTTCCGACGGCTGTCGCGTTTTCCAGCACTTCGATATCGAGCAGAGATGGCGCGATCGAGTCGTATTTTGCCAGGAGACCCTTTAGCGTGTCGTAGAGCCAGTTCGACGTGAGGTTCCGGGGGTCGATATTGACGCTGATCGGCACTTCCAGCCCAGCCTTGCGCCACGCAGACGCGGTCTCAAAGGCGGTCTCCAGCGCCCATGTGTCCAGTTTCAGGGACAGGCCGATGTTTTCCGTAGCGTCCAGGAAACTGCCCGGATACCGGATACCCACCTCCGGATGCTGCCAGCGGACGAGGGCTTCGGCACTGTGGATTCGCCCGCTGACCACATCGACCTTTGGCTGGTAGTGGAACACCAGCTCATTATTGTCGATCGCATTGGAGAGTGCGTTGATCCTGTTATTGAAGGCGGTGATCTCAATCTCGGTTTTCGGATTGAACAGCGTATAGCGGTTCTTGCCTTCCAGCTTGGACTGATACATCGCTGAATCGCTTTGGCGCAAAAGCTGGTCCGGTGTGGTGTCGCTGTCTGCGGAAAAGGCTGCGACGCCAACGCTCGTCGAAATGGCCACCGATTTGTCACCGAGATCAATCGGTTTGCTGGTCTCCGCCAGCACCCGTTCGGCGAGGGTTCTGTAAGCGTCCGGGCTTTCGTAGTCGGACACCACGGCAATGAACTCATCACCGCCGAGCCGCGCGACAGTATCGGTTGACCGGAACTGCGAGAGGAGCCGCCTGGAAACCGTGGTCAGCAGCTCATCTCCGAGCTCATGGCCGTAACGGTCGTTGATTTCCTTGAAGCCATCCAGATCGAAGAAAAAGACGGCGCCCCAGCGATTGTCGCGTTTGACGCGTTCAATCGCTTCACTCAGGCGTTCGCGCAACAACACCCTGTTGGGCAGCTCTGTCAGTGGGTCATAATGGGCAATGCGCTCCAACTCGTACTGATGGTTCTTGAGATCCGTGATGTCGGAAAAGATGGAGATGTAATTCGTAAGTGTACCGCTTTCGTCCTTGATCGCCGCAACTGACACCCGCTGCGCGTATCGCTCACCGTCGGGACGGACATTCCAGAGCTCTCCCGCCCATTCCCCGGTCTCTGCGAGCGCCCGTGACATCTGCCGCAGGATCTCGGAGCGATCCTGATCCGAGGCGATCTTCATTGGATTTTGGCCAATGATTGCGTCAAGATTTTCGCCTGATATGCGCGCGACAGCCGGGTTGGCCTGGATGACGATGCCATCTGCATCCGTCACCAGAATGCCCTCATTGGCATGGCGGAAGACCATGTCGGCAAGCATCAGGTCCTGATTGGCTTTGCGCAGGTTTTTGCGGGAATCGTGCAAACGGACCGCGTAGAAACCGACGAGGCCGAGCGCCACCGTAATTGCGATCAAGAAGCCGAAGAGCCAATGGGTCTGGGCTTCATAGGTGACTGCAAGTTTTTCGCGCTGCTCGCGGACTTCTTCTTCGAGACGGGTCTGGTAGTGCCAAAGCTTGTCCTGCCGGCTGCGCTCTCCCGTAATATCGCGAATATTGGAGTGCAGCAGGACCTGTCCACCAAAGTCGAGCGGATAGGAGCGAACCTCTACGGTCCGGATGGATCCGTCTGCGAGTTTGTGGCGGAAGATGAAGTAGTTCCGGTGCTCTTCCTTTGCGAGCCGGCGTTCTTCTGCAACCTGCTCCGCGGTCAGCTGGTTGATCTGCTGGATCCGCATGGTTGAGAGCGCACCGCTGCCATATCCGTAAAAATCATGCGCGAACGTGTTTGCAAACGCGATCCTGCCGGTCTGCGGCTCAATGATGAGAACAACATGCGGCAGCGCATTGTAATAGACTTCCAGGGGCGGTGTCAGATGGCTTTCAGCGGAGACAGCGGGTTTTGCTGGCGCAGTCCAAGCGAAGAGCATTGCAAACAGGCAAATTGCAGCAGCCCTTAAGTCCCTGTTTCTGCTCTGCATTCCCTCGTCGCTTTTCACAAATATCAAAAGTTGCAAATTGAGCCGTTGAGGATAATTCTGATTGTTTTCAAAACGATTGACGAGAAAGATTCAAAACACGCAGACGCGCGATAAACTCTGTTTACTTTTCATGCGGTTGTCGCGGCTGTTTGTGCCGCAGATGATCAACAAGGTGGTCGAACACGATCCGGATCCGCCGGCTGGTATGCAGTTCTCTGTGGGTGACCAGCCAAACCGGGAAGTAGACTTCCGTCAAATCATCAAACGCTGGAACGAGTTCCGGGCAGCAGGCGGCAATTTCGTCTGCCATGATGCCGAGCCCAAGGCCGCGGCGGACATATTCCCAGGCAACGGCGCCGCTGGGGGAACTCAGTTTTATGTTCGCTTCCGTCACCGGCAGGCCCATCGCCCGCAGATGGCCGACCAGTTGCGGATTGTCGTCAAAGCCGATGAAGTCGTGAGCACCGGCATCTTTCATCGACTGGCCGTTGCCAAACCGGCTTAGGTACGATCTTGCACCATAAACCTTGGCGGAGGCATCGTAGAGCTTGCGAGCATAAAGATCCGGATGGTCCGGTTCGACGTGGCGTATGGCAATGTCGGCTTCGCGGCGGCGCAAATCGCTCAAGGAATTGGTGCATCGGATACGGATCTCGATCCCGGGAGCTTTTGTCCTCAGATCTCTCAGGATTTCCGGCAACAGATAGATCCCGAGTACGTCCGTCGTGGAGATGGTGACCATCCCCTCGATCTGCTGGGATTGTCCGGAAGCGGACAGAGAGACCCGGCTTGCTGCCTCCCCCATCGCCCGGACATGTTCAGCAAGTTCAACACCGGCTTCGGTGAGAACGAGCGATTTGGAGACCCGCTCAAACAGTGTGACGCCCAAGGTCTCCTCAAGCGCGGCCACCTGCCGACTGAGGGTCGGTTGGGTCAGGTTGAGAGCGCGGGCCGCCGCAGACAGAGAGCCTTCCTCTGCCGTTACCAAAAAAGCGCGGGCCTGGTTCCAGTCGAAAGTGATGCTCTGCCAGTTCATGCAAATATGTATATCAACTCCCCGGATTTAGGCAATTTGTATTCATTTATCTTGGGTGTAGAGAAGCTGCAAAGGAGACGGGGCCATGAAACTTTTTTGGCTGACCGGACCGCTTCTGACTGTGGTCCTCTCGATACTGGAATTTTTCGCATCACCGACCGGCGGCCGAGACATCGGCCGAGCGATCTTGCGGCATGTCGGCCTGCGCGGTGGCAATGGAAAAACAAAATGAGTCTTGATTTCAACGATGTGAAGATCCCGGTGTTCGAACGCTGGTTCGGCTCCTGGCAGGTCTCTGTCAACCGGCGCGGCTTTGCCGCTTCTGAACTCAGCGCCGCGTATGATGCCGAAGCAGGGCTTTGGGAAGAAAAGATTGCACGGCTCGGGTTTCCCGGAGGCTACAGACGGCTTGTGCGTGCGGTTCTTCCAGCGCTTTCTGACGGAGCCGGGCAGCAATTGGACGTCCTGGATTGCGGGATCGGAACAGGTACTCTGTCCTTGGCATTTGCCGCGGAAGTCAGCCAACCCTATGCCTTATCGGCAGTTGATATCTCGCCCTGCATGTTGTCCGAAGCCTGCGGCAATCTTCGGGACAACGGTGTGAGCGTTGAGGCTTCTGTCTCAGATATTCGCGACATGCCGCACCCCGGAAACAGATTTGATTTGGTCATGTGCGCGCACGTGATCGAACACCTGCCGGACCCAAAAGCTGCCTTGCAAGAGATCCAGCGGGTTTTGAAGCCGGGCGGACACCTGTTGCTGGTTGCCACGCGTAAATCCTGGATCGGTGCGTATATCCAACTGAAATGGCGGACGCACCGGTTGAGCCAGGACAAAATCGCCGGATGGCTGGAAGACAGCGGCTTGGAAGTGCTTGAGGTGCCGGAAACCGGCCAGGGCCGCTGGATGCAGTCCTGGAGCACAGCGTTTCTCGCCCGCAAGATCATCAATTGACGGAGCAGAGGAATTGCCCGCCGGCACGCTCTGTTTTCCTGACCCAATGAACTGGATAGACTGACCATGACAACCACATGGACCAACGACATGACGCCCTCCAGCACCTTCTGGGACAAAGTCGCCCGCAAGTACGCCAAGAGCAAGATCGCAGATGAAGCGGCCTATCAGAAAACCTTGCAACGGGTGACGGAGCACCTTGGCCCAAACGACAATGTGCTTGAACTTGGCGCCGGCACGGGTTCCACGGCATTGCTTTTGGCCGGCAGCGTGAAAAGCTATCTGTCGACCGATTTTGCGCCCGGTATGATGGAAATCGCGGAGGAAAAACTGGCAGCGGCGAAATCTGAGGGAAATGCGCCCGAAGGCTTGTCGTTCCTCGCTGCGGACGGGTTCGACCCACGCTTGACCACTGCTGCCGGCGATAAGGGGTTTGATGCCGTCTTAGCGTTCAACTTCCTTCATCTGGTGGAAGGACCTGAAGCGCTTCTTGATCGTGTCAACGGGCTTTTAAAACCCGGTGGGCTTTTCATCTCAAAGACGGTCTGCCTGAAATCAAAAGCCTGGCTGTTTGGCCCGATGATCAAGGTGATGCAGCTCTTCGGCAAGGCGCCGTATGTCTCAATGCTCTCAACGGATATGGTCAACGACCTGATGACGAGAGCCGGATTCGAGATCATCGAAACCGGTCTCTACCCGGCACCGCGCAGCCACTTTGTGGTCGCCCGGAAGGTTTGATGTTACCGGAGATACGTTGCAGTTACTCCCGATATACTATCAAGGAATTTCCAGTTCGGGTCTAAATGCTCGCGCAGACTTCATGGCAAGTCCTCTGGGCAGAAAGTGTCCTGCTTCTGTCTCGACCTCTAACCGGACTCGTCTACCGGATGACGCAAGTGCATCTCGCATTTTTTCAGCTTGCGCAATTGGGGCCCGGTCATCTTGTCTGCCGTGGACCAACAAAACGTCGCTGCAAGAGTCTTGAACGAAATTAACGCCGGATCTTTCGTATAATGCTGCCGCATTGGTTCCGGCCTCGTAGTAGACGTTGGATAGAATGTTTTTAGTCAGTACTTCATCACCGCCCGGCGCATTCTCTTCGACCCATTTAACCCATGCGTTCATGTCGTAAATTCCGGACTGCAAGACGATAAGTGTAGGGCTGGCGAGAAAGCTCCCGAACGCACAAGCTGTGGCGATTGCCCCTCGGCTAACACCCCAAACGATGGTTTGATCCGGGTCCGCGCCATTTTCCAGAAGGTATGAATAGGCCGTGGTGATTGCGTTTTGTGTGCGAGGACCACAATAGTCTGGAGGGCCGGTGCTAGCTCCATATCCGGGCTGCGATACAGCTGAGGCGATCCAACCATTTCCCGCAAGGTGATCAGCCGTTTGTCCTGACATGGCGGCATGAGCGCCAACCCTCGCGCCTCCTTGGTGTCCATGGACCAATAACAAACACCCTTTGATCGGTTGATCGGGAATAGTCGAAATCAATTCGACCAATTCGCTGCCAGAGACAAGGTGATTGGTTTCAACGCGGGTCAATGCAAGTCAATCTACTAAGAGTGGAAAGATGTAAAAACTATTCTATTGATTGTATATTGGCAACGCATTGTGATGATAAGCATTATTGCAGAGTTGCAGCCTCCCGCACCAGATCGGCGATTTCGGTCAGTTGACTTGCGAGCGGGCTGGATTTGCGCCAAACCATCCCGAGGGTGCGGGCCGGTTCTGGCGGCTCAAAACGGCTGACCGCGACGTCGGCCGACCGCGTTTCGACCGGAACTGCCATTTCCGGAATGAAGGTAACGCCCATACCGGCATTGACCATCTGCACAAGTGTCGAAAGAGAACTGGCGTCGAGCACTTCCCGCGGACGTCCAGCCTGGATGTCGCAAAACGAGAGGGCCTGGTCGCGAAAGCAGTGGCCTTCTTCCAACAGCAAAAGCCGCATTTCCTTGAGGCTGTCCGCGCAAGGCACCGGAAGGTTGGCCTCACTGCCCGGCCGGACAAGCACGAAATTCTCTTCAAACAGCGGCGTTTCTGCAAGCCCCGGTTCTGACACGGGCAGGGCCAGAATGGCCGTATCAAGCCGGCCATCATTCAGTTCCTGAACAAGCTTTGGTGTCACGGTCTCACGCACATGTATATCCAAACCCGGATAGCGCGCCGTCAGGCGGCTGACGACCTGTGGCAACAAGTATGGAGCGACCGTTGGAATGACGCCAATCCGCAACCTGCCTTCCAACGTTTCCTTGGAGGCGCGGGCGAGATCTCCGAGCTCGTCCGCTGAGCGCAGGATCGCTCTTGCCCGTTCCACCGCCTCCTCACCAAATCCGGTGAGAGACACCTGGCGGGCCGAACGTTCAAACAACGGCGCGCCCAAAACCTCCTCCAATTCCTTGATCTGCATGGACAGCGCTGGCTGGGAAATGGCGCAGTCTTCGGCCGCCCGGCCGAAGTGGCCGTGGCGGGCGAGGGCTTCAAAATAGCGGAGCTGTTTGAGGGTGATGTTTATCATCAGAAAAACTTATCATCATTATTAGAAAATACAACTTCTCCTGATTGGGGTGCCTTGCTAGTTTAGAACCGTTCTGACATGGACCTCAAAAAAATTGGGCGACTTTGCAATCAGACAGCTGGAATTTCGATGCGTGACCGCCAATTTAGGTCATGCAGATATTTTGATGGCAGATGCCACAGGGAGATACTCATGGACGCAAAAGTGGACAATGGCGGCGGTTGCCCGGTCATGCACGGCAGCTTGACCGAGACCGGCAAGACCGTCACGGATTGGTGGCCGAAGACCCTTAACCTGGACATCCTTCATCAACACGATACCAAGTCCAACCCGCTGGGCGAAGACTATGACTATCAGGAAGAGTTGAAGAGCCTCGACTTCGGCGCGCTGAAAGAAGACATGAAGGCGCTCTTGGTCGACAGTCAGGACTGGTGGCCGGCCGACTTTGGCCACTACGGCGGTCTGATGATCCGCCTTGCGTGGCACTCTGCCGGGTCCTACCGGATTGCTGATGGCCGCGGTGGTGGTGCTGGCGGCAACATCCGCTTTGCGCCTTTGAACTCCTGGCCGGACAACGGCAACCTCGACAAGGCGCGCCGCCTTCTTTGGCCGCTGAAGAAAAAATACGGCAACAAGATTTCCTGGGCGGACTTGATCCTCTTTGCCGGGACCGTGGCGTATGAATCCATGGGCCTGAAAACCTACGGCTTCTCCTTCGGCCGGGAAGACATCTGGCATCCGGAAAAAGACGTTTACTGGGGTGCCGAAAAAGAGTGGCTCGCACCAAGCGAAGAGCGCTACGACAACCTGGATGATCCGTCCACGCTGGAAAACCCGCTGGCCGCGGTGCACATGGGCCTCATCTACGTCAATCCGGAAGGCGTCAACGGCCAGCCGGACCCGCTGAAAACCGCAGCGCAGGTCCGCGAGACCTTTGGCCGGATGGCGATGAACGACGAAGAAACCGCAGCGTTGACAGCAGGCGGTCATACCGTCGGCAAAGCGCACGGCAACGGCGACGCTGAAGCGCTTGGTCCGGAGCCGGAGGGCGCGGAAGTCGGCGAACAGGGTCTCGGCTGGATCAACCCGAACATGAAGGGTGTGGCTTCTCAAGCGGTGACCTCTGGAATTGAAGGCGCCTGGACTACCAACCCGACCGTCTTCGACATGGGCTATTTCGAGCTTCTCTTCGGCTACGAATGGGAACTCACCAAGAGCCCGGCAGGCGCCAACCAATGGCAGCCGGTCGATATCAAGGAAGAGCACATGCCGGTCGACGCGTCGGATCCGTCCGTGCGCCGCATGCCGATGATGACGGATGCCGACATGGCCATGAAGATGGACCCGGCCTACCGGGCCATCTGTGAAAAGTTCATGGCCGATCCGGACTACTTCAAGGAAACCTTCGCACGCGCCTGGTTCAAGCTGACCCACCGCGACATGGGCCCGAATGTCCGCTACATCGGCCCGGATGCACCGGAAGAAGAGCTGATCTGGCAGGACCCGGTTCCGTTCGGCCCGTTCAACTACGACATTGGTGGTTTGAAAGCTGCGATCGCTGCAACGGATTTGAGCGTTTCCGAACTGGTTGCAACAGCCTGGGACAGCGCCCGTACGTTCCGTCAGTCTGACCTGCGCGGCGGGGCCAACGGTGCGCGCATCCGCCTTGCTCCGCAAAAGGATTGGGAAGGCAACGAGCCGGCCCGCCTTGCAAAGGTTCTGGGTGTTCTGGAACCGCTGGCCGAGAAGTTTGGTGCCTCTGTTGCAGACACCATCGTTCTGGGCGGCAACGTCGGTATCGAGAAGGCTGCCAAGGCTGCCGGGTTCGACATCGAAGTGCCGTTCGAGCCGGGCCGCGGCGATGCCATTGACGAGATGACCGACGCGGATTCGTTTGAACCGCTCGAGCCGATCCATGATGGGTTCCGCAACTGGGTCAAAGAGAACTATGCAGTTGCTACGGAAGAACTGTTGCTTGACCGCGCCCAGCTGCTGGGTCTCACTGGACCGGAAATGACGGTTCTGGTCGGCGGCATGCGTGCGCTCGGCACCAACTATGGTGGAGCCAAGCATGGCGTCTTCACCGACCGGGAAGGCGCTCTGACGACAGACTTCTTCGTCAACCTGACCGACATGGGCAACAGCTGGATCCATACCGGTGATGGCCAGTACGACATCCGCGACCGCAAAACCGGAACCACCAAGTGGACCGCATCCCGTGTGGATCTGGTCTTCGGCTCCAACTCCATCCTGCGGGCCTACGCTGAAGTCTACGCCCAGGACGACAGCCACGAGAAGTTCGTCTTCGACTTCGTGGAAGCCTGGAACAAGGTCATGAACGCCGACCGGTTTGAGCTGTCTTAAGCCAATCGTCTGACTGAAACGAATGTGAGCGCCCCGGACCCAGTCTGGGGCGTTCTGTTTTTTGATGGGCAAGCCACCCCATCCGCACTAACCCTGATCCAAGGCGAATTTCATAGTTTCGTCACACCCTCTATGTTGCACTGCGATAAAGTGGTGTAGGTTACGCATTGCGACGCGTGATCTGCCGTGTCTGTCCGGTAAAAGTCCGGGGCAGGCCCTTTTTCAGGAGCCGTGCATTCATGTTCGATTTAACTGGTCAAAAAGCCCTCGTCGTCGGGGTCGCGAATGATCAATCCATTGCATACGGCTGCGCCAAGGCCTTCAAGGCACAGGGTGCGGATTTGGCTATCACCTATTTGAATGAAAAGGCGGAGCCGTTTGTCCGCCCGCTAGCTGAAGAGCTGGGCGCTGACATCATCATGCCGCTGGATGTGCGCAGCGAAGACCAGCAGGACGCCCTGTTCGATGAGATTTCCGAAAAGTGGGGCCAGCTCGATACGATCCTGCATTCCATTGCCTTTTCAAAAAAGGAAGATTTGCATGGCCGGGTGATTGACTGCTCTGCGGACGGGTTTGGTCTGGCGATGGATATCTCCGTTCACTCGTTTCTGCGCTTGATCCGCCGGGCAGAGCCTTTGATGCCTCATGGCGGGACGTGCATGACAGTATCTTTCATGGGGGCTCAGAAAGTCGTCGACAATTACGGCGTCATGGGCCCGGTCAAGGCTGCGTTGGAAGCCGCAGTCAGGTATGCGGCATCGGAACTCGGACCCAAAGGTATCTCCGTGCACGCGCTTTCGCCCGGCCCCTTGAAAACACGGGCAGCGTCTGGAATTGCCGAGTTTGACGAACTCTTGGACGACGCTGCCAAGCGTGCGCCGACCCATCATCTTGCGACCATCGAGGATACCGGGGCTTATGCCGCGTTCCTTGCAAGCCGCGAAGCGTTTAATGTAACCGGCGGTGTTCATCCCATCGACGGCGGTTACAGTATTATCGGATAGGAGGTTCTCATGAAGGACATTTTTGATGCGTTTGAAAAGGGCCAGAACGAGTTTCTGAACTCCTTGAACGACGCCACGGCCTGGGGACCTTCCGAGCGGTTTACGGCACTGCAGGCGCAAGGAACCGAGCTCTCCAATCTTGCAGAGCTGATGGGGCGCGGCCTTTCCAAACACTTTGAGAAGATCACAGCGGATCACAAGGGCCGCTGGCAGCTGGGCCTCGCCGATATGGGCAAGGCGGTTGAAGATCTTACCGATGCACAGCGGGACGGGACGCTGTTTGATGCCTGGCAGTCCTATTGGAAGGATGCCGCGCAACGGGCCGTGCTGACCATGGACGTGTTGCGCCAGCGCGGTGACATCTTTTTGGAACACGAAGAAGCGGGATGCCCGCCAGTCCTGATCTACGATTATGACGTGGTCATGGATGGCGCCGATCTGCCGCGGCCGTGCTGTTATCAGCTCCTCCGGATCAAAGCGCCTGAAGATGGCGAACACCGCGAAATGAAACCCTGGAAGCGGCCTTATGTGATCATCGACCCCCGGGCCGGTCACGGGGCAGGCATTGGCGGTTTCAAGCCGGACAGTCAGGTCGGTGTTGCCCTGCGCGACGGCCATCCGGTCTATTTCATTGCCTTCAAACGCATGCCGGAAAAGGGCCAGACGCTGGCCGACGTGACCCATGCCGAAGCGGCCTTCGTCCGCCGCATCATGGAAGAACACCCGGACGCGCCGAACCCGATCATCACCGGCAACTGCCAGGGTGGCTGGGCCACCTTGCTGCTTGCCGCGACCAATCCGGATTTGACAGGGCCGATCGTCTTGAACGGAGCGCCGGTTTCAACCTGGGCCGGGCGGGTCGGTGAGAACCCGATGCGGTATAACGGTGGCATTCTGGGTGGCACCTACAATGCCATGTTCTACTCAGATCTGGGGCACGGTGTCTTCGACGGCGCCGACATCGTTCAGAATTTCGAGATGTTGAACCCGGCGCGAAACTACTTCGGCAAGTATTACGACCTCTATTCCAAGGTGGACACCGAACCGCACCGGTTCCTTGAATTCGAGCGCTGGTGGGGCGGTTATTTCCTCCTCAACGAAGCGGAAATGAAATGGATCGTCGAGCAGCTTTTCGTCGGCAACAAGCTGTCCAAAAACGAGGCCCAGCTGGAACCGGGCCGCAACATTGACATCAAGCAGATCCGCGCGCCGATCATCGCCTTTGCAAGCTTTGGCGACAACATCACCCCGCCGCAACAGGCTTTGAACTGGATCATCGACACCTACTCGGACGAGCGCGAGATTGCGATCCGGGGCCAGCGCATCATTTACATGGTGCATGACCAAGTGGGTCACCTTGGCATCTTCGTGTCCTCCAAGATCGCGAAAAAGGAACACACCGAGGTCACCTCGACACTCAAGA
Organism: Roseibium sp.; assembly: GCF_965276855.1. Taxonomy (GTDB): domain Bacteria; phylum Pseudomonadota; class Alphaproteobacteria; order Rhizobiales; family Stappiaceae; genus Roseibium. The sequence goes on along the minus strand of NZ_OZ255700.1, from coordinate 1,119,409 downwards.
CCATCGAAGCGCTCGCACCGGGTCTTTATGAAATGAAGATCGACGACTATGAGGGCGGCCTCATGGAGCGCGAATTCACAGTGTCCTTCCACGAACGCAAGATGGACGACCTGATGAAGATAGACGATGGCCGCGACGACGAAATTCCGTTTGCAGCAGTGGCCAGAGCCTCTGAACAGCAGGCTGAATTCTATGATGTGGCAGTGCGCCCGTTCGTCCAGGCAGGAGTGACCGAGCAAAGCGCCGAATTGCGCCGAAAAACCCATCCTTTGCGGGTTCAGCGCGCGATGATGTCGAGCCTCAATCCAATGTTTGGCGGTTTACCGGGTATGGCAGAACGGGTCAAAGAGGATCGGACGCCTGCGGACGCAAACAATCCTTTCTCTGAAATGGAACGTGTCAGTGCTGCCATGGTTGAGCAGTCCCTTGACCTCTTCCGGGATCTTCGGGACACCTGGTATGAAAACCTCTTCTATACGGTGTGGGGCTCGCCCTACATGCGCTGGTTCGGCCGGACCCATCAGCCGGGCCGGACATTGAAACGCAAGGAAGATTTGCGCAGCCTGCCGCCAGTGCAAGCCGCGCTCATGCACATCGAGGAAGGCGGGTTCTGCGAGGCGGTGATCCGGATGCTGATCCTTCTGGCCGACAGCCGCGGCAATGTCCGCCGCGACCGGCTCGAACGCTCCGCACGGGTTCTAACCCAGGACGAGCCGTTCAAGTCGCTGTCACCGGATGCGCGCAGCTTCATGCTGCAGGAACAAACGCTGATTGTTGAATTTGCCCGCGAGCAAGCGATCGAAAGCCTGCCGAAACTGCTGAAGACCAAGGAAGACCGCGAAATGGCCTCCAAGGTCGTTCGTTACATCCCGGGCGCCATCGACGAGATGACGCCGCACACCCTGGAGATGGTTCAGACTTTCCAAAGTGTGCTTGGTCTGCCGCCCGTCTCTGAAGACATCACCTCCGATCCGCTGGTCTCCAGTGAAGCAGGTGCGCCGGATGCAGACGGCGACTCACCGAAGGTGACGGAGAAGGTAGCGTCCGCAAGCCCCGCACCCCAAAAGGCCTCAGCGCCCAAACGGGCTGCGCGAAAGGCTCCGGCGAAACCCGCGGCTGCACGCAAACCTGCTCCCCGGAAGCCGCGTAGCACCGCCGGTAAAAAAGAGGAGCCAGCTGAATAGTCTGGCCTTCTTCTGGCACCAGTGCTTCAAAAGCATGCTGAGGGATCGGTTTCCTACCTGATCTCTCAGCTGCCCCTCAAATCCTTGTAGAACACGGTCGTGGCATCGAGATCTCCATGACTGCCATAGGCGTAGTCCGGAATGACACCGACTTTCTGATAGCCGCAGGTCGGGTAGAGGCGTTCTGCCCGATCGCCCGTGACCGTATCAAGCACGAGCAGCCAGCGCCCCAGCGAGAGCGCCAGACCGTCAATCGCGGCCATAAGGTTTCGGGCAATGCCTTTCCTCCGATGGTCCGGGTGCACCATGAGTTTTGCAACCTCTGCCCGGTGCGGGCCGTTGTCCTGCGGGGCAAGGCAGAGCATCACCACTCCGGCAATGCTGTTTTCTTCGCGCGCAATGATCATGTACGCCGCGCCACGTGCCATATCGTCAAGGCGAGAACGCCAAAACTGATCGGCTTTCTCTGAGCTTAGTGGAAGGATGAAGCCGATCCCGGCGCCATCTTCTACACAGCTTTTCAGAAGTGCGCCGAGGTCTGAGAGAACCGCATTCGCATCTTTTGCTGTGAGTAAATGAAGGGGCGCTTCCGGTATAAACTGCGGCATGGTTTGTTCTGATCTTTTGGGCGTGTCTTCTGTCATGGGGTAATCACCGTCAGGAGATAGCGTGCCGGCTCGGAGCCGGTCGCGTGATAGGCATTGGGGGAGTTCAGCCGGAAGCGGAGACAGTCGCCGGGGGCGAGGTTAAACCGTGTGTCCCCAAAGGTAACAGTGATCGCACCGGACAGAAGTACAATGTGGTGCTCAAGATCGGGAAGGGGCGGGGCCGCATAGGAAATGATGGCACCGGCTGGAAGCGTGCCCTCAATGACGCTGCCCCTGAAACCGGAGATCGCCGGAGACACACTGCGCCGCTGAAATCCGGTTTCCGGATCCCTCCAGACCGTTTGGTCGGTGTGTGCAAGCTTTGCATCATGTGCCGCTGCGCCGAAGCCGAAAAGATCAGCAACAGATACGCCAAACGCGGTCGCCAAGCGCCCAAGTGCGGCTGCTGTCGGACTGGTGTCGCTCCGCTCAATACGGGAAAGGGTTGCCCGGCTGATGCCGGATTTTTCCGCCAACTCATTCAGTGACAATCCCTTCGCCTTCCGCAGGCCAACTAGGCGTTGTGCGAGATCCTGATCGTTCATACCGCCTCCTCAATATCGAGAATATTCTCATATATGAGAAATTCGAAGGCGCCAAGAAAAAAGCCAAGGCACCGGCGGGGCGCATCGACTACAAGTGGCTTTTAAAACCGATTGAGGCAGTCGTATCAAATCCCGGACTTTGTTGTGCTGGGAGTTCCACGCATTGTTCTGCTCTTCGGAAGGCCTGATGTAATTGGGTAAAAGGACGTCACTTACCGCTGACGTTTGCGGGCCTGACATCATCTGGTGCGGCAGCATACAAGCAACCCGGGAAAAAATCTCAGCCTTCAAGTAACGGCAGGCAGCACGTCAGTCCCTATATTGCCCTGCACAGGCATCAGCTGTCCCTTTGGAACTATCGAATTTTGAAGAAAAAACGCCGGGTTATGAGCCCGGCGTGAAGTCTGTCTGTCAACAGGGCAAGCGGTACTTGTCCCTGAGCGCTTTTATAAGCCCGGGATCTTAAACCTAAGTAAAAATATCAATGTATAATTTACCTAGTTTTTAAACTGGATTTGAACGAATGACGATTAAATTCCTCTCCATCGACAAGACATGGAGATGGGAATGACCAATCTAATCAAACGTTTCGTGGAAGATGAAAGTGGTGCAACCGCAATCGAATATGGCCTGATCGCAGGGCTCATCAGTGTTGCCATCATTGCGATCTTGACAACGATGGGCGGCTCTCTGAGCGGCATCTTCAACACCATCAACACCGAGCTGGGTAAGGTTAAGGCGCCTGCTGGTGGTTAATAAATAGATAAAATAAGTATTTATCTAATCAAATAAAAATAACCCGCCAGAATTGGCGGGTTATTTTGGTCTTTGAGGATCTAATATACATATCTTTTGTCGATGGAGGGTCTAGTAAATACATCAGTCGTATGGCGATTGGGGGGCTGTAAGTGGTTTATCTGATCCCCTACCAACCACACCAAAAGCCATGCAAACTCCCGGCTGGTGTATGGGCGGCCAGTTGCTCCTTTTTTTATTTTTGAAGGAACGCGAGTCGCTTCGGCAGGGCGTGTCGCGAAGTGCGGTGCATCGGGCAAGCGGCACGCCGCGGCCGGTGTGCCGGATATCTTCACTCGATAATGAACTGAGTGAAATTCGGTCGCAAAAACCGGAAGGGGCGATTTGGCCCTCTGGCATCGTTGGTTCACCCTTGTGGTGGGACACACCACAGTGGGCGACCCGCATCATCATCGGAAAAATCGCCCCGGTTAAACGATCCAAATTGATCGGAAACTCCTCTAGAACATGTCTTCGGCTGTTGTCAGGCCAAGAACCATCCAGTCCTGCATCCCGCCGCGGTAGTAGAAGATCTTCGCGACCGGATATCCCTCTCGGGCCATGGCCTTGATGGCAACGGGGCTTTGTGGACAGGCCGGGCCATTGCAGAAGGCGATGACGTTTTCTGCCGCCGCGCACTCCCAAGCGCCTTGTTCGCCCTCGCAGCCGAGTTCATCAAGACGCATGGCGACTTCCGTATAAGGGATATGAATGCTGCCTGGGATCGTTGCTTGCGTGCGCCACTCCATTGTCCGCATATCAACGACCTTTGCGGTGCCGGACTTCAAGGCATCAATGACTTCAAGCTCGCCGACCGGTGTCACGCCCGGAAGCGGAACCATCGGTTGCAGGACGCCGCCAATAAGGGCCGCTTCCGTTTTGGAGCGGGTGATATCGACCGCGCCCTCGTCGGTTTGGATCGTGACGACTGTAACGTCGCCGGAAATCTTCAGATCACCGTCTGCGACTGCCGGGCCGCTAGCGGTCAGTGACAGCATCAAAAACGCAGCTGACAGAGATAGAAAACCCTTGCGCATAATATCCTCCCGTTTCCGTGTCAAAGGGACTTATTTTAACATATGCGCATTTTTGAATATTTTTCTTATGGGTGCAAGCACCAAAGAAAAACCGGGCATTTTTGGCAGACGGGCCAGGCCGCGGACCAATCCGATTAGTCCTCCGCCGTCGTCCCGGCCAAGCGTAGCGCGAGCCGGGATCGGGGATATAATTGGTGATCAAGTTCAGAAGGCTGTAAACTCAAAAGCCTAAGCTCTCCGATCCCGGATCTTAGCTTCGCTGCGTCCGGGATGACCGACTCGGGCTTTCTCGGCGGTCTTACCGGGCATTTTTGGTGCCCGGCTTGGCCTTTCTCAAAGCCTGTCTCAGATGCGCGAGAAGACTGCGCTGGCATTGACCCCGCCAAAGCCGAAGCCGTTGGTCAGGACGTGGTCGACCTGCCGGCTGATGGCCTTGTCCGGTACCAATTCAAACTTGGTCATTGCTTCATCCGGATCGACCAGGTTGCGGGACGGCGGTAGCTGACCGGTTGTGAGCGCCTTTACGCAAGCAATGGCTTCAACTGCGCCCGCTGCGCCCAAAAGATGGCCGAACATCGATTTGGAGGACGACACGGCAAGATCCTTGCCGCGGCCTTCAAACACGGTGTTCAGTGAGGCGACTTCTGCGGCATCGCCAACCGGTGTCGATGTGGAATGGGCATTGACATATCCAATGTCCGAGGAGGTCAGATTGGCTGCGGCAAGAGCTTGCTGCATGGCGCGCAGTCCGCCTTCTCCATCCGGTGGTGAGGCTGTGACGTGATAGGCGTCTGCTGCGGTTCCGTAGCCTGCCAGCTCCACCAGGATGTTGGCGCCGCGGGCTTTGGCGTGCTCATAGTCCTCCAGCACCAGAATACCGGCGCCTTCTCCCATGATGAAACCATCCCGATCCTGATCGAACGGCCGGGACGCATGTTCAGGATCGTCGTTGCGCTTGGAGGACATCGCCTTGGCCGCGCAAAAACCGGCATAGGACACGCGGTCGATACAGGCTTCTGTGCCGCCTGCGATCATCACATCTGCCTCGCCGGCCCGGATGATGCGGGCTGCATCCCCAAGAGCCTGAAGACTGGCAGCGCAGGCTGTAACCGGCGCACCGATTGGTCCCTTCAAGCCATGGCGGATCGACACCTGGCCGGCCGCCAGGTTCGCCAGAAACGATGGAACGAGGAAAGGGGAGGCGCGGCGCGGGCCTTTTTCATCCACAAGGCGCGTTCCACCGGTCATGGCCGGAAATCCACCAACACCTGTTCCGATGATGATGCCCGCCCGTGTCTTTTGCAGGTCGGTTTCGGGAGCCCAGCCTGCCTGCTCAAGAGCCTCTCCGGTGGCGGCGAGGGCAAAGTGAATGAAGCGGTCTGTGCGCCGTTGTTCGCGGGCGTCCAGTGCCGCATCAACATCAAAACCGAACTCGTCTTCATCAACTGAAGGAACTTCACCGGCGATTTGACAGGCAAGATCACTGGCATCGAATTTCGTGATCCGCCGTATGCCGTTTGCGCCTTCGATTATGCGCGACCAGAATCCATCGACACCGGTTCCAATAGGGGACACGACACCCAATCCCGTTACGACCACTCGTCTCATTGTGCTCTCCTGTAGTACCAAAGGTTTGTGTAATTACACTTTTGAAGTCGGCCTGAACCAAATCCCGAGGATATTGGCAGTTGTTTCGGTTAGAGTTGTGACAGGCGTTTCATCAGCCGGACGGAAGTCAAAAAGTCTTCTTCACCAAGCAGATCCTTGACATGCTCCTGGGCATCGCGCCAAAGCGGCAGGGCATTTTCAATCAACAAGTTGCCTTGCTCTGTGATGCTGAAGGCCTTGCCCCTGGCATCGGCGGCAGGCCGTGAGATCAGAAAGCCCTTCTTTTCCAGGAGCGCCACGTTCCGAACCAGGGTCGTGCGCTCCATGGAAAGGCGTTCCGCCAGCTCTGCCGTGGTTGCGCCATCGTGCTCCCGAACGGTCACCAGCACCGAAAACTGACCCGATGTGAATCCGGCTTTCCGGGCCATCTGATCATAATAGCGGCTGACCGCGCGCGCAGCTTTGCGGGCGTTGGTCAACACGCACAGGGAAAAGTCATCGTCGGACATATATCTTTAATGTGCAATTGCACAGTTTTTGTCAAGCGCTCAAATTTCGTGATTTCGACGCCCGACGTCATCAGCGGTTTGCGAAATTGATGCAAATGGTTATCGTCGTCAGCGATGTTATTTTTAAGGAGGTTCCGATGAGCGATGCAGTTCAGTCACTTGAAGACATGAAAACCAAGATCCAGGAAAATTGGGGCTGGTTTCTGGCGTTGGGGATCGCGCTCGTTCTCGGAGGCATGATCCTGATCGCCGCTCCGCTGGCAACCTCGATTGCGGTCACCATCCTGATTGCAGCTGTTCTGTTTGTCGGTGGCCTCGTCCAGATCTATCAGGCCTTCAAGACCCAGGGCACAGCGGCATTTATCTGGAACATGATCACAGGCGTCATTGCAGTGATCGGCGGCGTTGTCATCTATGTGAACCCGCTCGCCGGGACACTTGCGCTGACGCTTGTCATTGCAGCGATTTTTGCAGCTCAGGGCATCAGCCAGATCGTCATGGCTTTCAAGCTCAAGCCGCATGATGGCTGGGTGTGGGTGTTGATTGCCGGTGTTGTGTCACTGGCGGCCGGGGTCATGATCTGGATGGATCTGCCGGGCTCGGCCGCCTGGGCGCTTGGGCTGATTGCAGGTATCTCCGTGTTGATCAATGGCTGGAGCTATATCGCCATTGCTTTGGCGGCGCGGGCCTCCAAATCCTGAAGCAACTTGCGGATATCACAGGTTAACACCTTCGCCCGGCAAAATATGTCTTGCCGGGCGAGTGCTTTGATGTAGCTTGTTGCCGATTGAAATCGCAGGCCAAGCCTGCAAGACGGCTTTGAACGATGATTGCAGTTGTTGGGCGGATGCCCGGACAGCCTCATAACAAAGCGCACTGGTGGTGGCCGCCCCCCGCCAGACCACGACGTTTGTGCGGCCGATGCCGCAGCTCTGATTTCTATACAACGTCAGTGGACAACACTCATGACATCGATCACCTTGCGCGGCGGCGACCGCGTTCTCACTGTTGCCTGGGCGGACGGCACCAGCGCCGACTTCCCCTTTCTCTGGCTCCGGGACAATTGCCCGAGCGGCTTTCACCCGCAAACTCACGAGCGGGAATTCGATCTCACCAGTATTCCGGAAACGCTTGGAATTCTCTCCGCTGAACTCGATGGCGAAGCCATCCGGATTGAATGGGACGGGGAAGAGCACCAGAGCCGGTTTGACGCTAATTGGCTGAAAGCTCACCGGCCCGGAATTGGCCTGAATGACCCGGCGAACATTCCGCCGACTTTGTGGCGCGGCGATTTCCAACCGGCCAGCCTGCCAAGGATCAGTGCCGCGGATCTGATGAACGATGATAAGGCCCTTTTGGGATTCTTGATCGAGACGAAGAAGACCGGTCTTGCCATCGTGGATGGTATGGCGGATGACCGGGAAGCTGGTATGGCTGCAGCCAAGCGGATTGGCTTTCTCAGGGAAACCAATTTCGGCGTGACGTTTGAAGTTCGGTCCATGCCGAACCCGAACAATCTTGCCTACACCTCGCACGCTTTGCCGCTGCATACCGATCTGGCAAATCAGGAGCTGCCACCAGGCTTTCAGTTTCTGCATTGCCTTGCCAACGATGCGGAAGGCGGCGGGTCCACCTTCTGCGACGGTTTTGCCATTGCCGAAGATTTGCGCCAGACCGATCCGGAGGCTTTTGAACTCTTGTCAAAAACGCCGGTCCCGTTCCGGTTTCACGACGACAGCTATGACATCCGCCGCCACCAGACAGTGATTGACCTGGATGCCTTCGGCAAACTGCAGGAGCTGCATTTCAACGCCCATTTGGCGGGAGTTTTCGATCTGCCTGCCGACACGATGGAAGCCTACTACCGGGCTTACCGGAAAATCATGCAAATGACCCGGTCAAGCGACTATGTCATCACCACGCGTCTTGAAGGCGGGGAAATGGTGATCTTCGACAATCGCCGGGTGCTTCATGGCCGCGCTGCGTTCGATCCCAACACAGGCTACCGGCATCTGCGCGGTTGCTATGTTGATCGGGGCGAGTTCGACAGCCGGATCCGCGTGTTGAGCCGGTAAGCCGACAGTTGCCGTCCCGGCCGCAGCGCCGGGACCACCTGAACAGCTGGCCCCGGATCATGTCCGGGGCCGCACCGTTGGTTCATGAGAAAATCAGTGCCTTGTCGTCTTCGGACAGGATTTTCCACTGACCTTCGTCAACACCTTCAAGGGTGAGGGCACCAATCCGGCTGCGGGCAAGGTCTGTGACATGATTGCCCGTGGCCGCAAACATGCGGCGGACCTGATGATAACGGCCCTCATGCAAGGTGAGACGTGCGTGGGTTTCGTCAAGCACGTCCAACTCGGCCGGTTTCAAAGGTTTTTGCTCGTTTTCCAGCATCATCTCGCCGGAGGCGAACAATGCGGCTTCGCTGCCGTTCATGGGCCGGTCGAGCGTGACCTCATAGACCTTTGGAACATTCGATTTCGGCGAGATCACCTGGTGTAAAAATGTGCCGTCGTCCGTGAACAGCAAGGCGCCGGATGTCTCCTTGTCCAAGCGACCGATGGTGGAAAGTACAGGTTTGCGCATCCGGAACCGGTCCGGCAGAAGATCATAGACCAGACGTCCCTGATCCTTTGTTGAGCAAACGTAGCCGAGCGGCTTGTTCATCAAAATGACGACGCCATGCGCCGGATCGAGCGGCTCATCGTCGAAGAGAATGTCTTCGTGATCCGTCTTCGCGTCGGCCTTCAGCTGGTTGCCCTTCCGGTCGGTCACCCAGCCATGGCGGATCGCCTGCTGCATTTCTTTCCGGCTGCCGTAGCCAAGGTTGGCGAGAAGCTTGACCAGTCTCATCTTACTTGCCTCCCTTGCCCTTTGTTGCCTTGATCACCTTGTAGCCGCCGGCATCGGCAAGCATTTCGACGCGGTCGAACACGTCGCCGAGCGTACGCTCGTAAGGCAGGTGCCGATTGGCCACCAGATAAAAGACTCCACCGGAGCGCAGACCCTGCGCAGCTGCCCGGATAAAGCCTTGACCGACATCCGCACGGTCAGCCTTGCCCGACTGATGGAAAGGGGGATTGGACACCAGAAAATCGTACGGCCCCTCAATGCCTTTTGTGACATCGGACCAGATTCCTGTCATCGCCTTCTTGCCCTTGAAAGGCGCAAGGTTTTGTTCCGCCAGATCCAAAGCGCGTTTCTCCGCCTCATAAAGATCGAGGGCGGCGACCTTTGGCGCCTTTTCCAGAACCTGTCGGGAGAGGTAACCAAAGCCCGCCCCGAGATCTGCGCCCCGGCCGCTCAAACTGTCGGGGAGGTTCTCGGCCAAAAGCCTGGACGCCGGATCGATGCGGTCCCAGGCAAAGACTCCCGGTCGGCTGATGTAAGCACCATCGAGAACAGGCCGCGGGGCATCCAGACCCGACCAATCTGTCATCAGCGCAGTGTCGAAGCTGCTCGCATCAACAGGGGCCCAGACAACACGGCACTTGTTCTTCGAGAGCTTGTCAGCACTGCCGAAAAGTGCCGAAAAGTCCTGCTCCAACGTTTTCGCGCCTTCCGTATTGGGCGCGCAAGTGATGACGGTGCCACCGGGCTTCGTCTTGGTGGCCGCCCGTGCGAGCAGGGCGCGTGCCTCCTGCCGCTGGCGTCCGGGCAAGACCAGCACAGCATCAAAGCTGTCTTCACCCGTTTCCGCGTCTACCTTGAACCCGGCTTTTTGAAGGGCATCACGATCCGGTGCAAAGCTTTGCTCACACACGACCTCATGTGGCTCCAGATCCTTCAGCGGGCGTCCTGCTCGGGCGCGGAGCACAAGGATCCGGGCGCGGTCCGGCAGGTCCACGTCCCCGGACGTGATTGGCAGCACCAGTGTTTCAAGAGCAGGATCGGACATAAGCGGCCTTTGCGAAGAATATCATAGCGCGCTCATACTCTCCGATAGCGGCTCCGTCAAAAGGCTGCGTCGTTTTTGAAGGGTTTTCCGTCGACCAGAAGGCGCAGCGGCAATGACCGGCCATCTTCAGTCACGGCCACCACCAGATTGACGCGCTCCGTATCCAGGTCCTCGATGATGAGGCCGTCGCCTTCGGGCAAGAAGAACGCATCTATGCCGTAGTCGATGCGAATGTCGCTGCCGCCGACGGACTGGACGGTCCCGGCCATGGCGGCAGTACCGGAAGGATCAGCTTCCTTGCCAACAGCGGTAGCACGCATAAGGCCGTCGGTTCCGGGCTCCAGACGGACATAGACCCGATCGCCCTCTTTGACCTCGCCTGCGCCGGGCAAATCAACGGACACACGGGCGATGGCCAAGTTGATGATCACATAATCGCCGCGCAGAAGGTCTCGCGGATCAACCGGGACCAGCGCCAGGGTCACCTCCTTACCACTCATCTGAACATCGAGACGGTCGATCAGAGGAAGAGAAATGAGGGTCAGCTGCACAAGCGCGATCAAGCCCCATTTCAAAAACGGAGACAGTTTGCGTGAGCGGGTGGTTGGCTGTTGCTCGAGTGCTTCGGTGGTCATGACGAAGCCTCCGCTTTGTTTGCCGGTCCGGACTTGCGTTTAAACAAACGGGCCAGCCAAAGCGCCATGCCAAGAAGGACAAGGCCGGCAATCAGGAAGAAGACCGACTGTCCCAAAAGGGAGCCGATGGTGACTTGAAGCAGCCACAGTCCGACGCCAGTCAACGCAAGATAGGCACAGAGCATCCAGAAGCGGTTGTTGAACCAGGTGCCAAGGGTGCAAAGACCGATCAAGGAAGCGAGGGCGAGGGCCGACACCAACAATACGTTTTCGACAACCAAGGGCGCCAGACAGGTCAGCAAGGCCAGCCCGACGGCGGCGAAAAGGGCAAGGGCCTTTTCCGTCTTGAACGACATCACAAGGCCAATGACACACAGCGCAACCGCTGACAGCAGGGGCAGTGCGACCGGCAGCGAGAAGACCCGCATCAGCGGAACACCGTCATCAAACTCCTGAACTGCAATCAGGCTGACGAACACAAGTGCGCACAGCATCATGAAGCCGATGTCCTGAAGGGCGCGCAGCATAAGCCAGTGCGCATGCGTCTTGACCGGTTTGTAGCTCGACCATTTCACATAAAGATCGCCGATCGGGCCAAGTTGGATCATGGTCGCGAACAGGCCGCCAAACCCTGCAAGGATCATGGCGCCAACAGCATCATCTCCACCCGGCATCCGGTCGGCCACTTCTCCAAACCAGCGTCCGTAAGTAACGAGCAAGACAGCAATCGCTGCAAACCGGCTGAGCCGGGCGGGGTGGAAGAAGGGATGCAGGAAAATCGCGGCTAGAAACACGATGCTGATCACGGCGTCCGCCCCGCCTGCGTGCTCTGTAAACACCCTCGACGACTGCCAGGTAACGGCAGCAATTGCAGCCACCGTCAGGGATGTGACGGATCCGGACAGCCAGGCAGCTGCAAGGGCGCCCATGCAAACCAGGAACGCGCCCCCGGACCAATCGGCGGGCATATGAAAAATCTGTCCGACCAGCGCCATGCCGCCGACAAACACCAAGGTGGCAAAGCCGGTCGCCAAATCCGAAAGACCTTTCTTGCCGGCCCGGGAGGCGAGGGCTGCCAAAAGGTGCGCGCCAAGGATCAAGGCGGCAATGCCGGCCAGCTTGATGGATTTCGGGATTGCACCCCAATTCGCGGCAATAAAGGCAAACAACGCCAAAGCAACGCAGACGACACCAATGCCGGCTAGGACCATGGGCAGTCTGGAGCGTCCGTCGTCCTGATCCTGGTCTTCCAGAATGGCTGCTGCGCCTTCCGGGGTCAGCCAGCCTTTGCCGACCCATGTCTCCAGATCGTCCCGCAGCCGTTTCTTGTAGGCCCAATCGAACATTGCCACTCCGCAAAATTGCCGTGTCACTTGTCTTTATCTCAGCCGGCCCGCTCCTGCCAGCCTTGCGTCATGCACCCGGATATCCGCGGGTCTTGACCGCTTGGTCTAATTATGGCGCGGATATTCTGAGCAGCTCACCACACCGCTTTGGATCTGTTTCGGCTTATCTTGAGGTCAAATGAAGGCTGGCAGCCAATGGAAAGTCTGCAAACTCAGTCACTTGTTGCCCTGGAAACCCGCAGCAAAACTATTGGGCACGCCCTGCGTAGATGATGAGCAGTCGAAAGTACTGCTTGATTTTTGAGCATATTGATTTCAACGTCATCGAAACCTTCTTCAAATGCAGGGGAAAAATATGCGTCTTCTCACAGGGGTGGCCCTCGCTCTGGCCCTAACATCTTCCACGGCTCTTGCAGCGACGGACATCAAGTTCACGCTTGATTGGAAATTCGAAGGACCGGCAGCGCCGTTCTTCATCGCGCTCGACAAAGGGTACTTCGCCGACGAAGATCTGAACGTGACGATCGACACCGGAGCGGGCTCCCGCGAGTCGATTCCGCGTGTTGCGACCGGCACGTACGATATGGGTTTTGGCGACATCAACGCCCTGATCAAGGTGCTGGACGATCAGCCGGATCTTAAGGTGAAGGCCGTCATGATGGCCTATGAAACGCCGCCTTTCGCTGTGATTGGCCGCAAAAGCCAGGGTGTCACGGAAGATCCGAAGTCCCTGGAGGGCAAAACCCTTGGCGCCCCGCCGCCGGATGCAGCCTTTGGTCAGTGGCCGGCCTTTGTGGATGTCACGGGCATCGACACCTCCGGCATCACAATTGAAAGCGTCGGTTTCCCGGTGCGTGAGCCGATGCTGGCGCAAGGCCAGGTCGATGCGATCTTCGGGTTCTCCTTCTCCTCAGTCATCAACCTGAAAGCCCAAGGGGTTCCGGAAGATGATATCTCCCTGATCCTGATGGGCGAGAATGGTCTGGGTCTTTATGGCAATGTGGTGATCACCAATACGGACTTCGCTGAAGAAAACCCGGAGGCCGTGAAAGGCTTCCTGAAAGCCCTGACCAAAGGCTATCTGGATGCAATTGCCGATCCGGCGGCTGCGATCCCTTACGTCATGAAGCGCAACGAAATTCTCGATGAAGCCGTTGAGATCGAGCGTCTGACCATGGCTGTGGAAGGTTCCATCGCAACACCGGCCGTCAAGGAAAACGGCTTTGGCGGTGTCGATATGGATAAGCTTACGAAATCCATGGAATACCTCCAGGGCTCGATGGGTGTCAGCGCGACGCCTCCGGCACCGGAGCGCGTTTTTGATGCGAGCTATCTGCCCCCCAAAGAAGAGCGCATGCTGAAGTAAGTTTGCCGCTCCACGATGCTATGGCCGCAGCCGACCCGGCTGCGGTCTCCTTCCTTTTCTAGCGGATCATTCAGTGACCGGATTTGTAGATTTAAGAGATGTCCGCCTGACCTATGGCGGCGCAGCAGATGGGACGCTTGCCCTTGATGGGCTCACGATGAGCGTCAAAAAAGGCGAATTCGCCGCAGTCGTCGGCCCATCCGGGTGCGGGAAGTCGACCTTGATGAAACTGGCCACCGGCCTGATCGCGCCGCAGAACGGCACCATCGAAGTTGCCGGGCACGAAGTGGACGGTCCGGTGTCCGTTGCCGGCATGGCTTTTCAGAACCCGTCCATGCTTCCTTGGCGCTCCACACTTGCAAACGTCATGCTGCCCCTTGAGATCGTGCAGCCGCACAGATCCAAGTTTCGTTCCGAAAAGCAGGCCTACACGGCCAAGGCGGAAGCTCTGTTGGATTTGGTCGGCCTGTCAGGCTTTGGCGACAAGTATCCCTGGCAATTGTCTGGCGGCATGCAGCAACGCGCCAATTTGTGCCGGGCACTAATTCATGACCCGGCCCTATTGATGCTGGACGAGCCCTTTGGCGCGCTCGACGCCTTTACGCGTGAAGAGCTTTGGCAGGTCATGCGCGATCTGCACGCGGAGAAAGGTTTCACGACCATTCTTGTCACTCACGACCTCCGCGAGGCGGTGTTCCTTGCAGACAAGGTCTTTGTCATGAGCGCCCGCCCGGGCACGATCATCCGTGAGCGGGAAGTGCCCTTTGACCGTCCGCGTCCGATTGAGCTGACCTATGAGAGCGCCTTTAATGACATTGTTCACGAACTGCGCGATCTGATCGCCGATGCGAGGGCCGCTGCATGACTGACTCTCGTTGGATTACCGCTGCGCCCTGGCTTTGGGCAATTGGCCTGTTTGTTCTCTGGGAAGGGTCTGTCCAGGCTCTCGATATCCCCGTGATCATTCTACCGGCGCCCTCAGATATCTGGGTGGCAACAGTCAAGTACTGGTCGCCGATCTGGAAGAACTCGGTTCAGACGCTCTATACGACCGTTGTCGGCTTCATCATGGCCGTTGTGGGCGGCATGGCGCTCGGCCTTGCGATCGGCTGGAGCCGGTCGATTTACGCGGGCCTTTACCCGATCATGATCGGTTTCAACTCGATCCCGAAGGTCGCCGTTGTTCCGATCCTCGTGATCTGGTTCGGCATCGGCACCATCCCGGCCGTCCTGACTGCGTTTTTGATCGCTTTCTTTCCAATCGTTGTGAATGTGGCAACGGGCCTGGCAACCATTGAGCCGGAGATGGAGGATGTGTTGCGGGCGTTGGGGGCCAAGAAGCACGACATCATGCTGAAGGTCGGCATTCCGCGGGCGATGCCGTATTTGTTCGGCTCCATGAAAGTGGCGATCACGTTGGCCTTCGTCGGATCAGTGATTTCTGAATCCATCGCAGCCAACTCGGGCCTTGGCTACATGATGCAGCTGGCTCAGTCCCAGTTTAACGTTCCACTCGTATGGGCAGGGCTTGTCGCTCTCGCTGTTCTGGGTATTATTATGTACGCACTAATGGCATGGCTGGAAATGCGAATGACGGGATGGGCACATCGCGGCAACCGCTCTTAAGCCGGCCAAATTGAAATACAGAGATCAGAGCCAAACCGAACCATAATCCAGGGGGGCTCTGAAGGGGCGTCCGAGAGGCCCGGGCGCCCCTTTTTCATGGGCACAAGGTCGGCTGAGCTCGCGACGTTCCACACTCGGCCAATCCATCCCGTGACCGTGCCCAAATCGCGTCTCATCGAGTGGACAGGAGGCGGAGTGGATCCCCGCTCTGGGGAGGGTATTACTTTGGGATGAGGGAGACGCTTTCCCGGACGCAGCAAAGCGGAGATCCGGGATCCACGCGTTTGCGATGGCCGGGAAGTTTCGCTGTAAGCATTGGTCCGCTGGTGGGAGCGTAGGTCCCGGCTCAGGACTGGGACGGCGACGGCTGTTCTCCGCGCCACACACCACCGCTCAGCCCTCGTTGAGCATCTCCAGCTCGAGCCACTGTTCTTCCATTTCATCTTTTTTGGTCGAAAGATCAGTGATTTGTGCGGATAACTTGGCAAATTTGTCCGGGTTCTTCGCGTAAAGCTCCGGGTCGTTCATGTCGCTTTGAAGTTTCTCAAGCTGCGCTTCAATTTTCTCGATGTCTTCCGGCAAAGATTTAAGCAGATGCTGCTGGGTGAAGCTGAGTTTCGATTTCTTCTTCGGCTTTTCCTCTGAAGGTGCCGACCCTTGGGCCTTTTCCTCTGAAGGTGCCGACCCTTGGGCCTTTTCCTTCCTGGACGGCGCTGACTTTTCCACTTTGCGTGCGCTGACGCCTGCGCCGCGTTGAGCGAGCATGTCGGTGTAGCCGCCCGCATACTCCCGCCACACCCCGTTGCCCTCAAAGACAATGACCGATGTCGCCACCCGGTCGAGGAAATCACGGTCGTGGCTGACGATCAGTGCTGTGCCCTTGTAGTCGGCAAGCAGCTCTTGCAGAAGATCGAGTGTTTCCAGATCAAGATCGTTGGTCGGCTCGTCGAGCACCATCATGTTGGACGTCGATGCCAGCGCCCGCGCAAGTAGGGCGCGCGCCCGCTCCCCGCCTGACAGCACCCCAACCGGTGTCCGGGCCTGTTCGGGCGAAAACAGGAAGTCCTTCATGTAGGACATCACGTGTTTGGTCTCGTCCCCGATGACCACCGTATCGCCGCGTCCGCCGGTCAGGACGGAGGACAGGCTGTCCTGCGGGTTGAGGTTTTCCCGCTTCTGGTCGAGCGTCACCATCTCAAGATTGGTGCCAAGGCGCACCGAGCCGGTGTCTGGGGTCAGCTCGCCCGTCAGCATCTTCAAAAGCGTTGTCTTGCCCGCGCCATTCGGGCCGACGAGGCCGATACGGTCGCCGCGCTGGATGCGGGACGAGAAGTCCTTGACGATCGACCGGTCGCCATAGGTTTTCGAAATGCCCTTGGCCTCGATCACCAGTTTGCCGGAGGTTTCGCCTTCGGCGGCAGAGAGTTTGGCGGTGCCCTGCGGGCCGCGATGCTCCCGTTTTTGCTTGCGCAGATCAGCCAGCTCGCGCACCCGGCGCATGTTTCGCTTGCGCCGCGCGGTGACCCCATAGGTCATCCAGTGTTCTTCCCGCTTGATCTTCTGCGCGAGCTTCTGCTGGTCGACCTCTTCCTGTTCAAAGACCTCATCGCGCCAGGCTTCAAAATGCGCAAAGCCCTTGTCGAGGCGGCGCGAGATGCCCCGGTCGATCCAGACCGTTGCACGCGAAAGGTTTTCCAGGAAGCGGCGATCGTGGGAGATCAGAACGATGGCGGACTTCAGGCTTCTCAGCTCTTCTTCCAGCCACTCGATGGCCGGGAGATCGAGGTGGTTGGTCGGCTCATCGAGAAGGAGAATATCCGGTTCAGGCGCGAGCGTGCGCGCAAGGGCCGCTCTGCGCGCTTCGCCGCCGGAGAGCGCTTTCGGATCTTCCTGTCCAGTAAGCCCCAGAACCTCTAGCAGATAAGCACCGCGGTACGGATCATCGCCATCCGTCAGTCCTTCGTTCACGTAGCCCAGCGTGGAGGCATAGGCAGACAGGTCCGGTTCTTGCGGCAGGTAACGGATTGTGCGGCCCGGCTGAAAAAACCGTTCGCCGGTATCCATTTCCACCATGCCCGCGGCGATCTTCAACAGGGTCGATTTGCCCGAGCCATTGCGCCCCACAAGGCACAGCCGTTCCCCTTCTGCCACGGAGAGTTCGGCGCCGGTCAGAAGCGGGGTGCCGCCGAAGGTCAGTTGAACGTCGCGAAGGGTCAAAAGCGGTGGAGGGGCCATGTGTGTCCGGTCTGGGAATTGAGGGTCTGGCGCCGGGTTTTACGGGCGCTGGGAGCGGCTTGCAAGCTCAGCCGGAAACGGCTTTGAAAGAATTGATCGTCAGGCGGACGATTTTGGCCATGAAAGCATGTATAGTGATCACTGAAGGCAGGGGCAAAGCAACCGGGCAAACGTGGAGGCGTCAACGGTGACTGGTCGCAGCTTGAATGAAATAACTGATCTGATGCGCCGGCGGTCGCGTGCAGCAATGAGACTTGCAGCTGCTTCAGTGTTCGGCCTTGCAGTGATTGTAGCCGGAGTGCTGGTAAGCGGAACGGAAACTGCGAAAGCAGATTCCATCTACATCGGCAGCGGCGGAATCGGCTTTTCCTTCGGAACTGGCGGGTATCGTGGCGGTGCCTATTACGGCGGTCGCGGCTACTATGGCGGCCGCGGGTATTATGGCGGCGGTTACTATAGACCGCACCGGCCGCATCGGCCCTATTACCGTCCGCACTATTACCGGCCGTATCCATATCGGTCCCGGGTCCGGGTAAATCCGCCCCTTTACATTGCACCGCCGCCGGTCGTGGTCTACCCGGGCGCTCCGCAGCGGGTCCCGTACACCAAGACCGGGCTCGCGCCGTTTACGCCGGAGTATTACGCGTATTGTGCCCGTAAATTTAAGTCCTTTAACCCAAATACCGGCACGTATCTGGCTTACAGCGGCAAACATCGATTCTGCCGATGAGCCCCGTTTGTTTGTGTGTGGATCCAAACTGATCGCACCGGCGCGCTGACCGCGCGTCGGTTTTCTTTGCTGTAAATTGCAGAGTGTATTTGGAGGCAAGGCCTTCGGGATCAAGAGGTATTCCCTGCGTCAATCAGCAGGTAAAGTTTTCGAAATTTCGAATTAATTTTGAATTACTTAGTAGTAATTACAGTGCGATAAATACAGCGAGCCAGATTAAGCTGTTTTTCATAGCTATCGATTTGGATGGTGTCCTAATTGGCCTCCAGACACTGGGAAAATCGATGAAAAAAACAGCCCTCTTTTCTGTCCTCCTGACAATGGCTCTGCAACCGGCAACGTCATGGGCGGACGAGATCACCGTAATGGCGGGCAACTTGCCACCCATGTTTCTTGACGGTGGCGGCGGCCGCGAGGCGGAGCTGATTACTGCGGCCCTTGAGAAATGCGGTCACACGGTCAAATTCGACATTCAGCCGTTCACACGCCACTGGGAAAGCTTCAAGAGCGGGCAGGGCGATGCCGTCGCGACCGTTCCGATGGGCATGCCGATCGATGGCACCGCGACCGGTGTCTATATCCACTATCAAAACGGTGTCTCGTTTCTGACGGACAGTGGTGCCAGCTACGACGGTTTGCCGGATCTTTCCGGCAAGAAGGTTATCGGCTTCAAAGGCGCTGAAAGCATTATTCCGGGCCTTGCCGACCACACCGGATCATTTGCGGACTACAGGGAAGTGACCGATCAGATTACTCAGAGCCGGTCGCTGTTCGGCGGGCGTGTCGACGCAATCATCGGCGACGGCATGCTGTTTGCGGAGTACAATCAGCAGCTTCGCGGCCAAAGCGATCTGCGTTTCGATCCCAATCAGTCTGTTTCCTTCAAGGCCGTGTTTGACTCCAGCCCGTACACCATGGCGTTCCGGGATGCGAAGGTTGCGGCCGACTTTGACCGGTGTTTCAAGGAAATTGAAGCTGACGGCACCGTGAAGGCGATCAACACAAAATGGGTCGACAAGTACCGCGACAGCCTCGGTTCCTCCTATCTCGGTTACTGATACTCAGAAGACTTGCTGACCAAGCCCGGCCGGCTCCGGACCGGACGTTTCGAACAGTGTACGCACATGTTCGGGCGTTCTGTTTGGGCCGGCCGGTTTTGTTTGTGACGCCAAGAAGGTGTAGCATCGCTTCTCCAAGCAGCGCCGCAATACCGCAAAAGCAACTATAGATTGTAATTTGACATCACTTGCAGAGCGCGGTTTCTTTGGTTGCGCTCGACAGTATCGGAAAAATTTTCCCTTTTAGATCTATATTTGGGAAGAATATCGCCTTTTTAGATTCTTGGTGGAAACATATTCAGGCAGCGCTTGAATGCACGTTATGGGCGTGGAATGTATATCGCCATCGTTTCTTAAATTGACAATAATCCTGAGGGGAGAACGATATGATCAAGTCCTTGCGCGTCACCGCGCTCGCTGCTGCGCTGATGGCGGCAACATCGCTCACGGCCATGGCGGAAGTGGTTTATCACCGCGGAAACACGGGCGATCCGGAAACACTGGACCAGCATAAGACATCGACTGTTTATGAAGGTCACATCCTTCGTGACCTCTATGAAGGCCTCGTCGCTTACAACGCAAGAGGGGAGATTGTCCCAGGTGTTGCCGAAAGCTGGACAGCCTCGGAAGATGGCACCGTTTACACCTTCACGCTCCGCGAAAACGCCAAGTGGTCGAATGGCGACCCGGTGGTTGCCGGCGATTTCGTTTATTCGCTGCGCCGGATCATGAACCCGGAGACTGGGGCGAAATACGCCAACATCCTTTATCCGATCCGGAACGCCGAAGCCGTCAATTCGGGCGACAAGGCAGTTGACGAATTGGCCGTCAAAGCGATTGACGACCGTACCTTGGAGATCGCGCTGGAAGCGCCGACCCCGTATTTCATTGACTTGCTGGCACACCAAACCGGCCTGCCGGTTCACCCGGCCACCGTTGAGGCCCATGGCACGGATTTCGTGAAGCCGGAAAACATCGTTTCCAACGGTGCTTACATTCTGGCCGAGTTCACGCCAAATGCGCAGCTCAAGGCCACCAAGAACGCTAATTTTCATGATGCGGACAATGTCCAGATCGATACGGTCATATATTATCCGACCGAAGATCGCGGCGCTGCCCTGCGCCGGTTCCAGGCTGGCGAGCTGCACACAAACAATGATGCCCCGACCGAACAAGTCGACTTCATGAAGGAGGAGCTGGGGCCTCAGTTCCGCGTCGCATCGTATCTCGGTAACTACTACTACGCGCTCAACCATGAGGACGAAGCGCTGTCCAATCCGGATGTCCGCCGGGCCCTGTCCATGGCGATTGACCGGGAGTTCCTTGCCGAGGAAATCTGGGGCAGCGTCATGGTTCCAGCCTATTCCTTCGTTCCGCCGGGCATCGGAAACTATGGTGAGCCAGCTTACGCCGAATTCAAGGAGATGTCCTTGATCGACCGCGAGGACAAGGCGATCGAGCTGCTGGCAGGCGCCGGGTTCTCTCCGGACAATCCGCTGCAGTTGGAGATCCGCTACAACACCTCGGAAAACCACAAGAACACGGCCGTTGCGATCGCTGACATGTGGAAGCCGCTGGGTGTTGAGGTGTCCATGCTGAACACCGATATCGCGACACATTACGCACACCTTCGGGATGGTGGCGACTTTGATGTCGCGCGTGCCGGTTGGATCGGCGATTACTCGGATCCGCAGAACTTCCTTTTCCTCGTTGAATCTGAAAACAACGGCTTCAACTACGCGCGTTATAACAATCCGGAATATGATGCGCTGATGGATGAGGCCGCAAAGACCGTGGATCTGGAAAAGCGTGCCCAAATCCTTCAGCAGGCCGAAGCTCTCTTCATGCGCGACCTGCCGTTTATTCCGATCATGTACTACGGGTCGATGAACCTTGTATCTGACAAAGTGTCCGGATACGAAGACAATCTTCAGGATGTTCACCCCACTCGCTGGATGAGCATTGCCCAATAACGGTAACGTTCGAAATTGGCAGCGGCGGATTTTCCGCTGCTGCCGGTTTTGCAAGATGGCGGCCTGAATGGCTTTGGGTCCTGACCCTAAGATCATCGTGGAATGAGAAGGGCAAGCTGATGACCCGCTACGTGTTCGGTCGATTGCTGGGCGCAATCCCGACGATTTTTCTGATTGTAACGATCTCTTTCTTTTTGATCCGGATCGCGCCGGGCGGGCCGTTCGACCTCGAACGCCCGCTTGAAGCCAAGGTGATGGAAAATCTGAACAAGATTTATCACTTGGACGAGCCGCTCTGGACACAGTATCTGCTCTATCTGAAATCCATTTCGCAGCTCGATTTTGGGCCGAGCTTTTACTTTCGCGACTTCACTATCAATGAACTCTTTGCCGCCAGTTTGCCGATCTCGATCCAACTCGGTTTGAGCGCTCTTGCCCTGGCGCTGGTGGTCGGTGGTCTGATGGGTGTTGTAGCTGCGCTCCGGCAAAATGGTCCGGCGGATTACTCTGTCATGGCCGCTGCGACCCTGGGTGTGACCATACCAAACTTTGTCGTGGCTCCAGTGCTGACGCTCTTGCTAGGTGTCTGGCTTGGCTGGCTGCCCGTAGGGGGATGGGGCGATGGGGCCTTCGTCAACAAGATCCTGCCTGTGGTGACACTTGCACTGCCGCAGATTGCCGTGATTGCCCGATTGACCCGCGGATCCATGATCGAGGCCTTGCGCTCCAACCACGTTCGAACCGCTCGGGCCTATGGTTTGACAAACTATCTGGTGATCGTGGTCCACACCTTGCGCGGCGCGATTTTGCCGGTGGTGTCTTATATGGGGCCGGCCGCGGCTGCCCTGTTGACCGGATCCGTGGTGGTGGAAACCATCTTCGGCATTCCCGGCATTGGCCGCTATTTCGTGCAAGGCGCGCTGAACCGCGACTACACGTTGGTTATGGGTACCGTGGTCGTCGTGGCGTGTTTTGTCATCATCTTCAACCTGGTCGTGGATCTGCTTTATGCGCTGCTTGATCCGCGCGTGCGCTACGACTGAGGATATCACACATGTCTGTTACGACACCCGATACCGTCGACGTTCCGCAACGCGGGCGCTCGCTCTGGGATGATGCCCGCGACCGGCTTCTGGCGAACAAGGCGGCTGTTGCCAGCATGATTGTTCTGGCCACCATCGCTTTGTTGTCGGCCTTTGGCCCGATCCTGTCGCCGCATGACTATGACACGGTTTACAGGGACTATGTGAAGGTGCCGGCAAGCCTCGGCGCCTATCCGAAACCGGATCAGGTTGAGCCTGCGTTTGAAGCCCTTGTGAAACGGGCCCGTTTAAAGCTTGAAAGTTATGAGCGGGTTGGTGATCAGGTGGTTGCGCAAGTGACCTCCCGCCGGGCCATCGATCCACGATCAACGCGGTATATCGATCGAAGCGACCTGTTCAAAGACGCCGCATTGAGCGACCTAGCAGATGATGACAAACGCGCGACGCTGACTGCGGACATCAACTACCTGCATTTCTACTTTGGCACCGATGCGAATGGCCGGGACTTGATGACCCGGACGTTTATTGCCGGCCGTGTTTCCTTGACCATCGGTCTGCTGGCGACCGTCGTTGCCATTACCATCGGTGTTCTTTACGGGGCGACGTCCGGATATCTTGGCGGACGGGCCGACCAGCTGATGATGCGGGTGGTCGACATCCTGTATTCGCTCCCCTTCATCTTCTTCGTGATCATGCTGGTGGTGTTCTTCGGCCGGAATTTCATTTTGATGTTTATCGCCGTTGGGGCGGTCGAATGGCTGGACATGGCCAGGATCGTGCGCGGTCAGACGTTGACCATAAAGCGTCAGGAATACGTGCAGGCAGCCGAGGCCATGGGCGTTGGCGACGGCGGCATCGTTCGCCGGCACATCATCCCGAATACGCTTGGCCCGGTGGTTGTCTACATGACCCTGCTCGTGCCGAAGGTAATCCTTCTTGAGAGCTTCCTGTCGTTCCTCGGTCTTGGCATCCAGGAGCCGATGACGAGCTGGGGCGTTCTGATTTCCGAAGGCGCCCGCAATTTGCAAGGGTCGGCCTGGATGCTGGTCTTCCCATCCGTCTTCCTGACATCGACACTGTTCGCGCTGAACTTTATCGGCGACGGACTGCGCGATGCGTTGGATCCCAAGGACCGATAGGAGGAAGACCCATGCAAGACCCAAAACGCCCGGTCCTGGCGATCAAGGATCTCAAGGTCGACTTCGAGACCGCCGCCGGAACCGTCAATGCCGTGCGCGGCGTCGATATCGACGTGAAGGCGGGTGAGACCGTCGCCATTGTGGGTGAAAGCGGCTCCGGCAAAAGCCAGACACTGATGGCAGCGATGGGGCTGCTCGCCTCCAATGGCCGCACACAAGGCGAAGTCCTGTACGAGGATGCCAACATCCTGGGGCTGCCAGCGCGCCAATTGAACAAGGTGCGCGGCAAGAAGATCACCATGATCTTCCAGGAGCCCATGACCTCGCTGGATCCGCTCTACACCATTGGCCGTCAGCTTGCCGAGCCGATGGTGGTGCATGGCGGCCTCAGCTGGAAACAGGCGAAGGCGAAAGCCCTGGAGCTGTTGAAGCTCGTCAACATCCCGGAGCCGGAACGCAAGATCAAGGCGTATCCATACGAGATGTCCGGAGGCCAGCGTCAGCGGGTGATGATCGCCATGGCGCTCGCCAATGATCCCGATGTCCTGATCGCAGATGAGCCGACAACGGCACTCGATGTGACCACCCAGGCGCAGATCCTGGATCTTCTGGCGGATCTGCAAAAACGTCTCGGCATGGCGGTGATCTTCATCACCCACGATCTCGGGATTGTCCGTCGGATTGCCGACCGGGTTTATGTGATGAAGACCGGCGAGGTGGTGGAAAGCGGTGGGACCGCCCGGATCTTCACCCAACCGGAACACCCCTACACCAGGATGCTGCTGGACGCCGAACCGACGGGTCATAAGCCACCTGTGCCCGACCACACACCAGTGCTTCTGGAAGCGCAGAAAGTGGATGTGGAGTTTGTTCTGGAGGCAGGGCTGTTTGGTCCGGCCCATATCCTGAGGGCTGTCGACAATATCAGCTTTTCCCTGCGCCGGGGTCAGACGCTGGGCATTGTTGGCGAAAGTGGATCCGGCAAATCCACGCTAGGTCGCGCCATTTTGAACTTGTTGCCGGCCGGTGGGCGGGTTGTCTTTCAAGGGGAGGTGGTCTCGGGCAAGGACAGGGCCGCCATGCGTGCTTTGCGCAAGGACATGCAGCTGATCTTTCAGGATCCCTTTGGGTCCTTGAGCCCGCGCATGACCGTCGGACAGATCATCTCCGAAGGCCTTTTGGTGCATGAGCCTTCCTTAAGTGCCCGGGACAGGGATCAAAGAGCCTGCCAGGCGCTGGAGGAAGTGTCGCTCGATCCTGTGATGCGCAACCGCTATCCGCACGAGTTTTCCGGCGGTCAGCGTCAGCGCATTGCAATTGCGCGGACAATGGTTCTCAAACCGCAGCTTGTTGTTCTGGACGAGCCGACATCCGCGCTCGACCGGACCATTCAAAAACAGGTGGTTGAGTTGTTGCGTGGCCTGCAGAAGGCATACGACTTGACCTATCTCTTTATCAGTCACGACCTTGCCGTGGTGCGGGCGTTGTCGGACACCGTGATGGTGATGCAGCGGGGCAAGGTGGTCGAGGCGGGGGGCGTTGAGGACATCTTCCAGGCACCACAAAACGCCTATACCAAGGAACTCATTGGCGCGGCCATGCTCACCCAGAAGCAGATGATGGAAACAGCCTGATGCTGTCGTCCGGTCATCAAAGCGATCACCGGCAGATTTGAGTCTGCCTCAGCTTCCGGTGCCGCTCAAATCTTGGCGAAGACTTCCATCCGCACTTCTTCGGTGACTTCAATTGTGTTCGTCGTCGCGTGCTGGATAGTCATTTTTCGTGCGCGATCAGGGTCTTTGGTGGCTATCGCATCGATCAAATCGTGATGAGATGCTGTGATCTTGTCTATCCACACCAAATTTCTTGTGTGTCGAGTGATAATGAATCGGTGCAAATGAAGCAGCGTGCGCAGCAGCACGGGCTCGAGCACCGGCATGTCGGCAAAACGCAACATAGTCATGTGAAAAGCGATGTCCGCCTCGGAAATGCCAATCTTGTCGCGCTTTGCTCGGATGCTATCGTACTGCTGGGCAATCTCGCGGAGAGTGTCCAACTGTTCCTGAGTTATGTTTGGCGTAATTCGGTCGACGGCCGCGGTTTCGATATTGAGGCGCAGCCGGAAGAGGATGATCGCTTCGTCGTTTGTCGTTTGAGTAACAAATGTGCCCTGATAGCCGCGCCGGATCACCAAACCGTCTTCCTGCAAGGTTAAAAGGGCTTCCCGGATGGTGCTTTGCGAGCAATTGTAGGTCTGCGCGAGCGATTGTTCAGTGATTGGGCTGGTGGGTGTAAGATCCCCCAAAAGAATCTGACGCTTCATATCAACATAGACCGCGTCAGCCTTGCGTCTCCGGCGTTCACCCTGAAATGCGGCTACCTGCGGATCTGTTGCCCCAATATCGAATACCAAGTCAGCCCCCATTACCGACGTTTCTGGCAAACTGCCACGCCAGTCCCAGACACCGTCCGCCATGGCCGGTCCTGAAGCTGATTCCCGAGATTGCCGCTCCTCAGATCAGGAGACAGCGGCCGATGGGGCGTGCCAGTTCGCACGCAGATGCGCTTGATTGTCTGGTTGCTCGATTTCCGAAACCGGTTTCGCTGATAGATTTTTGTTGTTATATCGGCGTTCCGGAAAGCCTATGCATTATTCAAGAACATCTGCAGAATTTGCAATCGAAGCATACTCATTTGGGAGCGTTGGAAAAACAATCGCTAATTTGCGAACTATGGTCACAAGTTCGAGAGAATCTTGAGGAGGTGATGTTGGATTTGCCTATTTCGCTGCTATTTTCAACGCATTGATCCAATTCTTGAAGAACACTTTCTCCAGTGTTTGCCGCGAAAACCCGCGTGCATCCAGAACTTCGGCCAGACGCGGCAGTCCGGTGACGTCGTTAAGATCTCTCGGCGGGGCGCAGCCGTCAAAATCCGAGCCCAAGGCAACGCCATCTTCGCCGAGCCGGTCCACGAGATAAGCGGCATGATCAGCCACAACATCAAGCGGCGTGTCCTGGTTGAAGTTGCCGTCAGGACGTAGAAAACCGACGAAGAAGTTGATGCCAACGAGGCCGCCGCTCTCCTTGATAGCGTCCAGCTGCTTGTCGGTCAGGTTCCGGCTGTTGGCGCATATGGCGTGGACATTCGAGTGACTGGCGATGATCGGCTTGTCTGTAATGCGTGCGACATCCCAGAAGCCTTTTTCGTTCAGATGAGACACATCCACCAGAATACCCATCTGATTGCAGGCGCGCACCAGATCGCGGCCGGCGCCGGTCAGGCCCGGGCCGATATCCGGGCTGTGGGGGTGTGCCATCGGCACGCCATAGCCGAAGGCGTTTTCCCGGCTCCAGACAAGGCCAAGTGAGCGCAGACCGCGCTTATAAAAAGCCTCAAGCTCATAGAAATTGGTGTCGATGGCCTCTGCGCCTTCAATATGCAGGCTGATGGCCAGCTGGTCCTTTTCCATGGCGCTTTCGATCGCATCCGGCGACCGGCAAATGGCAACGGCTCCGTCCGAATCCGCTTCCAGCCGTTCTGCCCGTTCCAGCATCCTTTTGGTGAAGCTGAGGGCCAACTTCTGCTCAACAGGAAGAAAGTTCCGTTTGTCGCTCGGCGAAAAGGGCTTGGAGAAATCCTGTTCGGGATTGGATGGAACGAACATGGCAAACAGGCCACCCGCAAAACCGCCTTCTTTGGCACGCGGCAAGTCAATGTGGCCGCGGTCGGACCGCTCGAAGAAATCGCGGGTCTTGCCACGGATCGCGTCGATCTCCAGCTTCAAAAGCGTGTCATTGTGTCCGTCAAAAGCCGGGATATGCGAAGTCATATGGATGGGTGCCGTTGTTTTTATTGGAAACTACAAAATGGTGGGGCAGGCGGGCTGCTTTCAAGAGGAGGCCACTTTATCCGCAAATTTTGGAAATGTAAGCGCCTGAAGGCAATGTGACTTGCGCTCCTTGCGATGCTCGACTTATGAAGAGACCGGATTTTGGAGGTCTCATGACGCGCCGGACATTTGAAAGCACCGAAGCCCCCCTTGCGCCAAGCAAAGGTCTCAGCCGAAGAAGCCTGATGGCGGGCGGGCTGGTTTTGGCGGCGGGAACACTCGCCGGATGCCAGACCTATGAACAGGTCGTCGGCTTGCCCGATCAGCCACCGTTGCCGGACGAAGAGTTCGACTATGCATCCGCCTATGCGGCGTTGCCGGATGGTGATTTCACCTGGCCTGCAATCAACTACAAGGCGTTTGACGAGAAGTATCTGCGTCAGGTCGTTGAGTACAAGACCCGCGAAAAGCCCGGCACGATCATCGTCGACCCCTACAACAACTTCCTCTACTGGGTGCTTCCGGGCGGCAAGGCGCTGCGCTATGGCATTGGTGTCGGGCGGGCAGGGTTTGCCTGGTCCGGTGAAGCCTTGGTCCGGGTCAAGCGCCCACATCCGATCTGGCGCCCTCCACGGGAAATGATTGCTCGCAAGCCGTCGCTTGAGCGGTATTGGGAGAAGGGCTTTCCGCCGGGGCTGCGCAATCCGCTTGGGGCGCGCGCCATGGATCTTTGGCAGGGCAGTGTGGACACGCTGTACCGGATCCACGGCACGAATAGGCCATCATCAATTGGCAAGAGCGTGTCTTCCGGCTGTATCCGCATGTGGCAGCAGGACGTGATCGATCTGTTTGACCGTGTGCCGCTGCGTACCAAGGTCGTTGTCCTGACTAAGGACGAGGACATCTCCACTTAAGCGCTTAGGTTCAGAAGTTCCGGTGCCGGTTAAGGCGTCGGAGCTGCCAGCGCGACATCATGCAGGACCGCCGCGAAATGGCAAACGGCTGCGGCGAGCACGAATGCATGCCAGATCGCGTTCTGGAACAGAAGGTTCTTCCAGGCGTAGAAGACGGTTCCAATCGTGTAGAGCAAACCGCCTGCCACAATCATCCAGAAACCAAAGGCCGACGCGTTCTCCATAAGTGGTTTGACAACGAAAACCACCACCCAGCCAAGGCCCAGGCAGATCGGCACGGTCAAGCGGTCCATGCCTTGCAGGTTTAAGAGTTTCACAATCGCACCGGTCAGGGCACCGCTCCAGACAACGGCCAGCAGAACACCGCCGGTCCAGCCGCCAATGATCATGGCCGCAAGTGGCGTGTAAGTGCCCGCAATCATCAGGAAGATCGCTGCATGGTCCAGCCGGCGCAGCACTCCGGCCTTGTGGTCTTTTGCAAACATGTTGTAGAGCGCTGAGCAGATCAGCATGGCCATCAGGCACGCGGCATAAATTAGCACACTGACCTGGCGGGCGAGATCACCGCTGCTCCAGAGCGTCAATGTCAGGATGATCGTTGCGGCAACACCAAGACCAATTCCAATCACATGGATCGTTCCGTCGGCGATCAACTCGCCAAGCGTCTGGTGTCTGGGTTGGGGGCGGTTTTGCGCCATGTTTTGCTCCGTTGCGGCAAGCGTTTCAGTTTGCCTCCCCGAACGGTATCACCGATCGTGGGGTCAAAATGTCAATATCCGGTTAGGGCACCGTCATGATGAGGCCTGCTGTTCCGGGTGGATGGCAAACCAGCAAAACGCTGTGCAGCCCGCAAAGATGGCTGCAACCGTCCAAAACACCGCCGGGAAGCCTGCATCGATCGCCAGGAATACGCTGCCGAGCGTGACGCCAAGCGTAGCACCGATCAACCGGAAGGTGATCAGCAAGCCGCTCACTTCGCCTTGCTTTTCAGACGGCACGGCGTTCGCGGTGATCCTCCCTGCCGGGATCATGGCAAAGGGAAGGGCGATGCCCCAAATCAGGAGGACAGGCGCGAGAACAAGGTAATTGTCCAGGAGCGTCGCAGCTCCGATGCACGCATTGGTAGCAGTCAAAACGATCAGCCCGCCAAGAACGGGATGGCGGGATCCGGATTTGTCGGCGATCGTTCCGGCCGGCGCTGACAGGAACGGGATTGGCAAGACGGCGATCACGGTCGCGGCACCGGCCCAAAGAGCCGAATAAGACAAATCGAGCTGGAGATACTGCGGCACAAGTACTGCGACAACGATCTTGCTCATTTGGGTCAGCAGGAAAACAAGAACGCCCGCCGTAAAGGCCGGGGACTGGAACAAGCGCACGTCAATAAGCGGGGCCGTCTGGCGGACTTCCCAGATCACAAAGGCGCTCAACCCGACGATGCCGGCGGCAAGGCTCAGATAGATCAGCCGTGTCCCCCAGCCTGCATCCGGTCCTTCCATCAATCCGAAGATCAGAGCTGTCAGGCCGACGAGCAGCAAAATGAGGCCAATGCGGTCGATGTCCGGCCGGGCACTTTTGGCATCCGGCGCGCGCCAGAGAAGACAGGCAAGAACACCGGCTGTCCCAACGACTGGAATGTTGATCCAAAACACCCATCGCCAGGAAAGCACGTCGGTCAGGACACCGCCAATCAACGGTCCCGCTGCCAGGAACAGGGTTGCGGTCGCGCCAAGAACACCGAGCGCGCGGCCACGCTCGTCGGATTCGAAAGTCAGAGTTGCAGCAGCGAAGGCGATTGGAAACATGATCGCGGCGCACAGTCCTTGGACAACGCGCATCGTGATCAGGAGTGCTGCATTGTCCGCGAACCCGGCGATCAGACAGGCGGCGGCGAAAAGCGAGCAGCTGGTTATCAATGCCGGACGGAGGCCGAACAGGTCGATGGCTTTGCCGCCGATCGCAGCGAAACAGGTGAACGCCAGCATGTAGGCATTCAGGATCCAGTGTGCCGTTGTTGCCGATAATCCGAGGTCTGTTTGGATCGCGGGCAGGGAAACGCCCAGAACCGTCTCATCCAGCATCACAAGCCCACCGAGACCACCCATGGCAAAGACCAGGCCGCGCCGGCGGTTGTGCTCTGAAAGGCCTGTCATGTGCGCTCATCTGATGAAATGTCCGTTGGCCTCAGCCTAGTGCGGGCATTGCGTGTCGTACAGGAGTTTTCCGATGGGGAGCCTTGTCTATAACCAACGGCAGACGTGCGAAGTCTCGAATTCAAATATCTTATTAAAAAGTATCTTGATATAAAGACAAATATCGCCTATCTGATGTGTATCGCCACAGTTTTTGGGTTTAAGGAGTTTTGAAATGACCCGTGTTGCAGACCATCCGGTTGATGATCTTTTTTTGAAGCGTTGGTCCCCGCGCGCGTTTGATGGGGCGCCGATGCCCGAAGCGGATCTGAAAACCATCCTGGAGGCCGCACGATGGGCGCCGTCAGCCTTCAACACGCAGCCCTGGCGGTTCGTCTACGCCTTGCGCGGAGATGCTGAATTTGAACGGCTTTACGCCTTGCTGGACGATTTTAACGGGAGCTGGGCCGTAGGCGCCTCAGCGCTGGTCTTTGTGATTTCAGATTCCTTGGTCGATGGCGTCAGTGAAGACGGGCCGGTTCCGGCAATTTTTCACGCGTTTGATGCCGGTGGGGCATGGGCCCAGGCCGCGCTGCAAGCCACCTTGCTCGGATACCACACGCACGCCATGGCAGGTTTGCGCAGAGATCAGGCCCACGAGGTTCTGGGCTTGCCGGAGCGGTTGAAGGTCCATGTCGCCTTTGCCATTGGCCGCCGCGGAGATGCAGAGCAGTTGACGCCAGAGCTTCAGCAGCAAGAACGCCCAAGCGGCCGGCGCCCCTTGAGCGAGATTGCCTTTCACGGCCGCTATGAGGTGTCTTTGGAGGCAGCCGCTTAGTCAGCCGCAAGGTGCCCGGTTTTTCGCCAGACCCGGGCACCGTTTTCTGTCTTGATCGTTTGACTGCTGCCTGCCGGCAAACGCAGCCAAGTGCCTTGGTCATAACGGCCGTTTTCGTCTTCAAAGGCCCCTTCGACGACAAAATACTCCGCGCCGCCGGGGAAGGATTGCTCGCCAAAACCCGTGCCGCTCTCCCAGTGAAGCATGACCACCTCTTCTTCGGGGCGCACAAAGAGAGGAAGAATATGCTCGCCCGTGCGGCCAGCCTGCCACCCCGCCGGGTCCAGCGTGTCGACCCGGACAAACGTGTCGTCGTCTGTCTGCATTTGCCGCAGTTTGACGAGGATCACCGCTCCAGGTTCGCTGGATGGTATGTGCCGTGAGCCTGGCGGGTTGCGGACATACATGCCTTTCGGAAAGTCTCCGGTCTCATCGGTAAAGACGCCGTCGAGCACCAGAAATTCTTCGCCGAGATCATGAGAATGGGCTGAGAATGAGGAGCCTGGAGCGTACCGGACAAGACTGGTTGCCCGGGCGACCTCTTCGCCGTCGCGTTCCAGCATACGCCGCTCCACACCTGCCATGGGGGAGGCGATCCAATCGAGGGTCGCGCTATCGACTTGGGCCCGTTTCGACAAATCGGCGTGGATCTTCATCCAGTCAGCTCCTGCTCCTAATCACTTGCTTATTGATGTGGTGCTTCACCGGGCAAAGGGAAGAGCCTCAATCCATAAGAGGGGCTGACGGATCGTGCAGATCCGGAAGGGGAAGGGCAAGGTGCCCGAACGCCACCTTGTAGTCCTCCGTCCGTCTGACCTCCCTGATTGCGGCGCTTACCGCTTCGACAAGCCGGACCGGCACAGTCTGTTGGCTGAACATGAAATGCACAGGCTCCTCCCACACCGGAAAGGGGTGCACTTCAAAGGCCCCCTCCAGGCCCATCCGGTTTGCAACGCCCATAACTGCGCTGGGCATTTCGACCAGGGCATCAATCCGGCCAGTTTCCAGCATCCGGATGCCTTCCGTGGTGGTCGTCGTATGGAAGACATGATGCTGCCCGGCGTCGCTTCTCATGAAACTGTCAAAAAGTATTCCGCGATAGGACGAGCGCTCGTGACCGACGACCAGCTTATGGTGGATGATGTGGTTGATGTCTGAGATGGGATGGTTTTCGGCCTCACCCTTTCGAAAGATCAGCCGGGCGAGTTCGTTCCGGTAAGGGGCGGAATAGTGGGCGAACTTGGACCGGTGCTCCGTGATCGAGGCAAAGGGGACCATGTCGATGTTGCCTTGCGACAATTCCACGATGGCGCGTTTGAAGGGCATGATTTCCAGTTCGATCGGGCAATCGATGAGGTCAAAGACGGTTCGAACCAGCTCGACATCTGTGCCGATGAGCCTGCCGCCAGGTGCTTTGTGGCTGAATGGGAAGTAGTCGCCCGATACCCTTACGCGCAGCGGCTCTGGACACAAGGCGTTCTGCGTTGCAGCGGCAGCAATTGGAGCAACAGGATCCACAAAGACGAGGCATAGAAGCAGCGCGCAAAGACACTTGCTACACTTTTCGAGGCTACTTCGGTGTATGCCCGCAAATCGGAAATGAAAGCGGGGCCTGAAGATCTGAAGGTGTGGCGCTGGCGGCATTGACGCTCCTTTTAAGTATCCTCAATTGGTCTCGGAACCCGCATGTGCAGGGCTGCCGACGCTCATGGAGCCGAACTGTGAGGTGTACTCGGGTGTCTGCACCGCTTCGGCCAGTAAGGCATCGATTTGGGCGACGAACTCTGGAGAAACGGTCTTCCGGCTGAACATGAAATGGACTGGTTCGCTCCAGAGTTTGAACGGATGTTCGGCAATCTGGTCCCGCACCCCAACTGTTTCTGCAAGGGCGAAAACGGCAGCAGGCGCTTCAACGATGGCGTTGATGCGCCCTTTAACCAGCATGTTCAGGCTTTGGCGTGAGCTGCTGACTTGAATTATGTTTTTCTTGGCCTCCGGGTTGGCCAAGAACGTTTCAAATAAATCGCCGCGATAGGTTCCAACGTCATGGGCCAAAAGGAGGTTGAGCTTGAGAAGATCCCAAACCTCTGTGATTGGATACCTGCCTTGATCATGGGCCCGGATGATCAATCCAGCTGTTTCGTTTCGATAGGGAGCGGAAAACAAAGCAAAATTCTGGCGTTCTGCTGTGACGGACGCGAACATCATCATGTCAATCCGCCCGGCGGCCAGCTCCACCATAGCGCGAGGGAATGGCAAATCCAGGAATTGTGGGGTGCACCCTGCCTCTCCAAGGATCTGCTCAACAAACATGAGGTCAAGACCCGTCAGTTTGCCGTCTGAACCGATATAGCTGAATGGTTCGTAATCATCGGAAGCACCAACGCGGAAATTGTCTGGACAGTCTTCCGCATAGACGTACGCAGAGGGGAAAATTGTCCAAAGGACAGCCAGAACGCCAAATGCAGGTCGTAGGAGGGCAGTGAACAGTCTTCTGAGTGACACTACAATCATTTCGCTGCTGCTCCTCAAGTGTGATGCCGACCATTGTCGGGGATCAAACGGCGTATCTTACTTCAAAATTATCTCGGCTGAATCCTGCTGTACTTAAGGTCGATAAAGTAGTTATCTAAGAAGTTATATAATTTCTGATTGTGTATTTTGTACACTGCACCTCCTTTATTGGATGTTATCTGATAACTGCATGAGAAAAAACTTAATTCCCGCGACTTGGTAAAACGTTGTGGGAGTTTGCTGTTTTCTTGGTCTTGAACAAATCGGTTCTTAGTGGTCGGCATGTGTGCCTGAAACCCGCGGTCCAGGGTGGATTTCAGGGATAACCTCTGCTAATCGCAACAGCCGCTTTTCATGATCCGAGGAATCGTTTTCACTCGCGTCTTATAGACAGCTGAGAAAGGGTGGTGGCGCAGGTTTGCGCCCGGTTGTGCATGACCGTTCAAATCGACATTGGTGACATGGCTGGAGGCAAACGTGCCGGGCTCGATTTGGAAGAGCTTCTGGCAACCCGTTTGCTCGTTCAGGGCAACTCCGGGTCCGGTAAATCGCACCTCTTGCGCCGGATTCTGGAGCAGTCCGCCCAATGGGTGCAGCAGGCCATCATCGACCCGGAAGGGGACTTCGTGACCCTTGCCGACAAATACGGTCATGTGGTTGTCGATGCGGTGGGCACTGAGAAAGACCTCAAAATGATTGCCGGGCGCGTGCGTCAGCACCGCGTGTCTGTCGTGCTCAATCTGGAGGGGCTGGATGCGGACCGTCAGATGAAAGCGGCAGCCACCTTCCTGGATGGTCTTTTTGATGCGGACCGGGACCTTTGGTATCCAATGCTCGTTGTGGTGGACGAAGCGCAGCTCTTTGCACCGGCCGCCGCAGGCGAAGTCACCGAAGAAGCCCGCCGCAGATCGCTCGGTGCAATGACGGATCTGATGTGCCGGGGCCGCAAACGCGGGCTTGCCGGGATCATCGCCACCCAGCGTCTTGCAAAGCTTGCCAAGAACGTCGCCGCAGAAGCGTCCAACTTCCTGATGGGCCGGACATTCCTCGATATCGACATGGCCCGCGCGGCGGACTTGCTCGGCATGGAGCGGCGGCAGGCGGAAAGCTTCCGCAATCTGGACCGGGGCCATTTCATCGCGCTCGGCCCGGCGGTTTCCCGCCGTCCGATTCCGGTCAAGATCGGCCCGGTTGAAACGGCTGGCCGCGGCGGCGGACCGAAGCTGATGCCTTTGCCTGAGCAGCCGAAGGAAGAAGCCAAAGATCTGATTTTTACCCGCTCTCCCGACGAGATCCCGGTCCGGCTGAGGATCGCCGAGCCGGTCGCCTCGACAGATGATGTTCTGAACCAATTGACCAGCGCCGGGGATGCGGCAGAAGCCGAAATCCCGCAAGCCGACAATTTGTTTGAACACGGCGAGCGCGAGGAGAAGATCGATCAGATCATCTCCGAAATTCTCGATGAGGATGAGGCAGCGTTTCAACCCATCGCCTCGCTCTACCAGGACTTTCAGGTCCGCTGCCGGATCGCCAAACTCACCGGCGGGACGCCCGATCTCCAGACTTTCCGGGAAAAACTGTCGGTCGCCCGCGCCGGTGTCGAAAAGGGGGAGGTGGATGACAGTGCCTGGCAGCAGGCCGAACTGATCGCAGCCGAACTTCCGGAAGACATGCGGGGGGTTTATTTGCTGCTTGCGAAAGCGGCCCTCGCGAAGGCGCCGTGCCCGGGCAACATCGAGATTGCAACAGCTTATGGTACCCGGTCCCCGGGTCGGGCCCGCTGGCTCTTGTCCCACATGGAAGAGCGCGGGTTTTTGGTCTGTGCGACCGATCTGCGCGGCAACAGGATTGTGACGCTGACGGATCTTGGCTGGCGCACCGAGCCGGGGGACGAAGCCGCCGCCTGACGGGCCGGCCACAAAACTGTCAAGTGGACTTGATTGCAGGCGTGCATTTGCTGCCTATCTCTTCGGAACCGGAGCGAAAAGTCTTTAGGAGATGAACCATGATACGTTGGCTTGTGCTGCTGGTTTCCCATGGCGGAATGCTGGCCATCGGATTTGCACTCGGGGTCTATTTCCTGCCCATTCTGACAGCACCCAAAGGACCCGATGCGGCGCTTCTTGCAGAAGCCAGCCAGTCCGCAGAATACCAGGCTGCGCTCACCCGTGATCTAAAGGGAAGCGACTTTCTGCATTGGGGCGAAGGCTCGATCAGCCTGTCTCAGGACAAGATTGTGCATACTGGTGCGCTCTCTCCCGGCCCGGACTACAAGCTGTACTTGGTCAAGGAGTTCGTCGAAGACGAAGCGGGGTTTGAAGCTGTTCGGGAAAGCGCTGTTCAAATCGCCGACATCAACACTTTCGACGGTTTCATTGCCGATGTTCCGGATGGGGTGAATATTGAGGATTACACCACCGTCCTTGTGTGGTGCGAGGCCTTCAGCGAGTTCATTACCGCCGCGAAATACCGGTGAGCAAATACGCGTATACCAATGTCGAGTGAACTCGACCCGGCTATTTTTCGAGATCAATCTTTGTCTTTGCGTGCGTTTTCAAACAAGACATAGGCAAGGTTCAATACAACGATCACCAGAATGGCGCCAAAGACGAAGGCTCCAAATCGTTTGGGAGAGATGCCAACCGGCACGTCAAACATCATCACGATCATGCCGAACAAGGCGGTCAGCATGATCAGGGGCATCACCGAATTCTGAAATTTCATGCGTATGCTCCCCTGCTGCTGCCAAAGTACATCGTGACCGTCCAATTCGAAACAAACTGGCACCGAAGACCCTCAACGATCAACCTACCGTCTCACCGCTGAACACCTGAGCCTGACAGTCCTTGCAGAACGACTCGGTGGTCGTAGTTTGAACACCCCTGGTGGCTGATTACCAGAGGTGTCGAACCTAAACCGTATACTCAAACCTTGAGAGCAAAAACTTCGAAAGGATCAGTTACTCCTTTCAGGAGATGTTTGCCGCGGGAATGCCAGGGCTTGGCGGACATGCTGGCGAGATCGGCAGATGCGAGAATGGGGGTGTCGAGACTGGAGCACAGCCCTTCGATGCGGCTGGCAACGTTCACCGAGTTGCCGATAACGGTGAAATCGAGCCGGTTGCCACCGCCGACATTGCCGTAGAACACGGATCCGGTGTGCAGGCCGATTCCGAATTTGATGTCATCTTGAAATGCGTCAGAGCTAACAACTTTGAGAGCCGCAGCTTCGGCCCGCGCGATTGCGTGGTGGACATCGCCCTCGTATGGAAAAATGGCCAGAATCGCATCGCCGATGAATTTCAGAACTTCGCCGGACTGATCCTCGATTGCCTCTGTCAGTGTCCCGAAATAGCTGTTCAGGATGTTCAGAACGTCGCTTTCGCTGCGGGATTGCGCAAGGGCGGTGAACCCGCGCAGATCGGAGAACCAGATCACGGCATCGATGGAGCTCCCGTCACCACGTGCAATTTCCCCGTCAAGCACCCGCAGACCGGCCCGCTGTCCGACATAAGTTTCCATCAGCGTTCGTGCGGTGTTGCGCGCAATGAAGCCTTCAAACACAAGCGTAATAGCCGGTACAGTGGTCTCGATCAGCCTTTGATCCGGTTCCGAAAAGCCATCGGATGATTTCGTTGCGAGCGTCAGGACCTTATAGGTGTCATCCGAGAACTTGAGTGGCAACGCCTCGTACTGATAGTAGCCTTCTGCCCAGAGATCTGCGCCGATTGGATAAAGGTCCCGCTGATGTTGCTGGTCGAGCCGCAGGGAAGACGGCTCACCCCGGGTGTAGATCTTGTGAATTGGGCTCGCCTTCAGCATTTCCAGCTGATCCGGCGCATATGTAAACCACCGCTCGTGTGTGCCCGTCTCGCTGTCCCAGAATACGAAGGACGATTTGGCGACCGGGTGCAGGATC
Source organism: Roseibium sp. (assembly GCF_965276855.1). Taxonomy (GTDB): domain Bacteria; phylum Pseudomonadota; class Alphaproteobacteria; order Rhizobiales; family Stappiaceae; genus Roseibium. The sequence goes on along the minus strand of NZ_OZ255700.1, from coordinate 1,081,884 downwards.
GGGGCACCCAGGGTGGACCGGTCGACGCGAACACCGGCTTCGCGCATTTTCAGACAGAAACTGTGAAGCAGGCCGGATGGAGAGCGTTGGCGCGGTCCCTCGGTCATGATCCAGTTGATCAGTCGCGCATGCGTTTTCTGATCGTCTGTCGCCGCCAAACCGCAAGCCCCCGAAGTTATGAACGCCCCAAATGAAATGGGGTATTTTCTGAATGTTTCCCAGCTAGCTCATCACAAGTTTCCAGAAAAGACCAACACTCGTTTTGGAATTTCAATGTTCTAGGCCGTGTGGACGAATTGGAGACGTATTTCGTAAGACAAGTGCCAAGATATGGCGGGAACGGTCCTGCAGAGCCTATTGATATAAGGTCAAGGGATCGGCGGCGCCAGATCGCCGGCACTTGTCTCACCCTTTGGGCCGTGTTTGCATTGCTCAATTCCAGCGCAAATCCGTCTTGATGATGCGCAAGCATCACCTTCACCGGATTTCCTTGATCTTGAACGCTGCAAATCCCGGCGAAATGCATCTCCAATTCGTCCACACGGCCTAGATCGCCGGGCGCATACGGGTCGGCGATGACTTCGGCAGATCGCTTTTGGCGAGCAGGTATTTGAGTTGGGTCAGCTCTTGATCAATGCCGAGGATCGTTCGGTGCAGAACGCTCTCCAGATAGCTTCCAGCCGGCGCATTTTCTCGGATGACGACCGCTCTGTCGCGGGCGCGCCGCAGAAACAGCATCATGGTTTCCAGCTCGCCGGCCGTCGGTTTGGCGAGCTGTGGAGGTGTTTTGGGAGGCACCGTGTCCTCCAGGTCCTGCGGCTCATGCCCATCTGCTGCCAAAGGTGGCGCGGCCTTTTTCAGCTCAAAATACGTGTCCTGATATGGCATCAGAATCCTCAATGTTCCTATTTTGTTCCAATTTAATTCAACGCCTCAACAGATGCAAGACATTCAAATTCGCAGTTATCGAATGCTGGGGCTGGGGCTGGGGCAGGGGCGCGGGGCAGCAAGCCTCAGAATTGACACTCCGGCCAAGTGGACCGGCGAATTTTTCCCGGCCTGTCCGGAAGTCACTTGACCGCACTTGCCTAGATAGTTACAAGTGCAACTAATTTGACAGGGCATGATCCCGGGAGGATGCGATTATGAACAAGGTCGATCACAAGCAAGTTGCCGGCGACGGCGGCAAGTCGTTGTCCAACGAGCTCCAGTATATGCCGGGTTTCGGCAATGATTTTGAGACCGAAGTCCTGCCGGGCGCGCTGCCGCAAGGCATGAACAGCCCGCAGAAATGCGCCTATGGGCTTTATGGCGAGCAGTTGTCCGGTACCGCCTTCACAGCGCCAAGCCATCAAAACGAGCGGACCTGGTGTTACCGCATCCGGCCGTCGGTCAAGCATACCAGCCGGTTTCAGAAAATCGACCTTCCTTATTGGAAAAGCGCGCCAAACGTCTGCGAAGATGTCATTTCTCTCGGCCAATACCGCTGGGATCCGGTTCCGCACGCCGATGAGGGCCTGAATTGGCTGACCGGCATGCGCACGATGACGACGGCCGGTGATGTGAACACCCAGGTCGGCATGGCAACGCATATCTATCTTGCGACCCAGTCGATGGAAAATGAGTACTTCTTCTCTGCTGACAGTGAACTCCTGGTCGTTCCCCAGGAAGGCATTCTTCGCTTCTACACCGAGCTTGGCATTATCGAGCTGGAGCCAAAAGAAATCGCCATTCTGCCGCGCGGTCTGGTCTATCGGGTCGAGGTGGTGGAAGGTCCTGCACGCGGGTTCGTCTGCGAGAACTATGGCCAGAAATTTGAGCTTCCGGGCCGTGGCCCGATCGGCGCCAACTGCATGGCCAACCGCCGGGACTTCAAGACGCCGGTCGCCTGGTATGAAGACAAGGAAGTGCCGAGCAAGGTCACTGTGAAATGGTGCGGCCAGTTCCACGAGACCAAGATCGGCCATTCGCCGCTCGATGTGGTGGCCTGGCACGGCAATTACGCACCGGTGAAATATGACCTTAGGACCTATTGCCCGGTCGGGGCGATCCTGTTTGACCATCCGGACCCGTCGATCTTCACCGTCTTGACCGCACCGTCCGGCGTGCCAGGAACGGCCAACATCGACTTCGTTTTGTTCCGGGAGCGCTGGATGGTGGCCGAAAACACCTTCCGCCCGCCCTGGTATCACAAGAACATCATGTCCGAGCTGATGGGCAACATCTACGGTCAGTACGATGCCAAGCCACAGGGCTTCGTGCCGGGCGGCATGAGCCTTCACAACATGATGCTGCCGCATGGACCGGACAACGATGCCTTTGAAGGGGCATCCAATGCGGACCTGAAGGCCGAAAAGCTCGACAATACGATGTCCTTCATGTTCGAGACCCGCTTCCCGCAACACCTGACCGAATATGCCGCGAAGGACGCACCGTTGCAGGACAATTACATCGACTGCTGGGACAGCCTGGAGAAGAAATTCGACGGCACGCCGGAAGGCACCTGGGATAAGAAGTAACTGGCACTGTTTGCCGCCCCGGACTTGATCCGGGGCCTTCAGGGTTGGTCACGGATCACGTCCGGGATTGCTTTTTTTGACAAAAGCGCAGTTGTGGATGCTGGCAAGGAGTGTGTGGGTGCAGGGCAAAGCGGATATGGATGACCGTCTCGTCATTTTGGGCTCTAAGGGCGGGCCTGCGATCCGGCCGGGCGGGCCGTCGCCGACGAGTTCGTTGATCGAGATCGGCGGCCGGCGCTGTGTCATTGACTGTGGTCTCGGGGTGACCCGTGGCTTGGTCGATGCCGGGGTCTCCTTGAAAGAGCTGGACCTCATCTTCATCACGCACATGCACTCCGATCATGTTCTGGAGCTCGGGCCCTTGTTGCATACGGCCTGGACCAGCGGGCTGGCGCATAAGGTCAAGGTGTTCGGACCGGCCGACCTGATGGAGTATTGGGACGGTTTCCTGGCCTCCATGCGCTACGACATCGATCTGCGGATTGATGATGAAGGCCGCCCGGACCTGCGGGATCTGGTCGAAATCCACCTGCTGGCCGAAGGCGATGTGCCGCTTGACGACAGCGGTTTGGCGCTAAAAGCGCTGCGGGTTGATCACCCGCCGGTGGTCGATTGTTTTGCCTTGCGGTTAGATACGGAGGATTGGTCGGTGGTCTTTTCCGCTGACACGGCTTTCTTCCCGCCGCTCGCCGTCTTTGCCAAGGACTGCGATGTTCTGGTGCACGAGGCCATGCTTCAACGCGGGGTCGACAAAATCGTCGAGATCACGGGCAATGGCGACCGGCTGCGCGAACATTTGTGGGCAAGCCACACGATGGCGCCGGATGCTGCCAAGATTGCTGAAATGGCCCTGGCCAAGACCCTTCTCCTCAACCATTTGATCCCGGCGGATTTGCCCGGTTTCGAAGAGCAGGAGTGGTTGGAGGCAACAGAAACCTTTTCCGGGCAGACAATTGTCGGTCATGATGGATTGGTCATAACAAAATAGGCTTGGGGAGACGGATCCATGAAACTGGCAAGTTTGAAAGATGGTAGCCGGGACGGAAAACTGGTGGTGGTCAACGAACGGCTGACCTATTGCACGGATGCCAGTCACATTGCACCGACCCTGCAGGCCGCGCTCGACAATTGGGGCCATGTTGCGCCCAAGCTGCAGGTTCTTGCCGAAAGCCTCTCCCATGACGCCGTCCCAACCTTGCGCTTTCACGAACACGATGCCTTGTCGCCGTTGCCGCGCGCCTATCAGTGGGCCGACGGATCCGCTTATGTGAACCACGTCGAGCTGGTTCGCAAAGCCCGCGGCGCCAAGATGCCGGAGAGCTTCTGGACGGATCCACTGATGTATCAGGGCGGCTCCGATACGTTTATCGCGCCGCGCGATCCGATCAGAATGCGTGACGAAGCCTATGGCATCGACATGGAAGGCGAGATCGCCGTCATCACCGGTGATGTGCCGATGGGTGTGAGTGCTGAAGAGGCCCTGTCCCATGTCAAGCTGGTGCTGCTCGTCAACGATGTCTCTTTGCGGGGGCTGATCCCGGGCGAACTGGGCAAAGGCTTTGGCTTCTTCCAGTCAAAACCGTCCTCGGCCTTTTCGCCTGTTGCTGTGACGCCGGATGAATTGGGCGAGGCCTGGAAAGACGGCAAGCTGCATCTGCCGCTGCATGTCGACCTCAACGGTCAGCCCTTTGGCCGGGCGGAAGGAGGCATCGACATGACCTTTGATTTCGGCCAGTTGATCGCCCATGCGGCCAAGACACGGGCGCTCAGCGCGGGCACGATCATCGGGTCCGGCACGGTCTCCAACAAACTGAACGGTGGTCCGGGCAAATCGCTCTCCGATGGTGGGGCAGGTTACTCCTGCATTGCGGAACTGCGCATGATCGAGACCATCGAAGATGGTGAGGCGAAAACACCGTTCCTCAAATTCGGTGACACCATCCGCATCGAGATGCTGGACGGGGACGGGCACACCATTTTCGGCGCTATTGAACAGACAGTGGAACAGGCTGGCTAGCGCGCCACCAAGTAGCCGGGCCACCTCCGGCAATGACGGACAAACAAACCGCAGCGACGGGTAAACAGCATGAGCAAGCAATTCGCCTCTGTCGGCGACATGGAAGAAAAGAAAATCACGTTTGAAGAGATCGGCAAGGATCTTTGGGCGTTTACCGCCGAGGGTGACCCGAACACCGGCGTGATCATTGGCGATGACAGCGTCATGATCATCGAGGCGCAGGCGACACCGGCGCTGGCGGGCAAGGTCATCGAAAAGGTCCGCTCCGTCACCGACAAGCCGATCAGTCATCTGGTCTTGACCCACTATCATGCCGTCCGGGTTCTGGGAGCTGCGGCCTATCAGGCACCGAACATCATCATGAGCCAGAAGGCGCGGTCCATGGTTGTGGAGCGTGGTGCGGAAGACCGGGAATCGGAATTCATGCGCTTCCCGCGCCTGTTCATGGGCTATGAAAATGTCGCCGACATTCCGCCGCTCACCTGGCCGACGACCACATTCAACGACCGCATGACCGTTTATCTGGGCAAACGCCGGGTGGATCTCAGCTTCCTGGGCCGGGCGCATACGGCTGGTGACATCGTCATTCATGTGCCGGACGAAAACGTCATGTTCACCGGCGATATCGTTGAGTATCACTCGGCGTGTTATTGCGGCGACGGTCATTTCAACGACTGGCCGAAAACACTGGAAGCGATCCGCGCCTATGACGTTGAAGCGATTGCACCGGGCCGCGGCGATGCATTGGTCGGCAAGGAAATGGTCGGCAAAGCACTGACGAACACCGCCGACTTTGTAACCTCCACCTACAAGCCGGTCGCCCGGATTGCGCAGGGCGGTGGAACCTTGAAAGAGGCTTGGGACGCCTGCCGCGCCGAATGCGATCCGAAGTTCAAGGACTATGCGATCTACGAACACTGCCTGCCGTTCAACGTGGCGCGCGCTTACGACGAGGCGCTGGGCATCGACACGCCGCGCATCTGGACCGCAGAACGCGACGCAAAGATGTGGGCGGACCTGCAGGGATAATTAACCCAGCCAAACATTTCTGCTGTCCCGGCCTTGAGCCGGGACCAGACGCATCAAGACCCCGGCTCAGGGCCGGGGAGGCCTTTTCGAGAACTGAGTTTCTGTAACCATTCCTTGGCCAGACATGGCTCTAGAGGGCCACGAAAATTAGAAATCGCAGCAGGGAGGAGAACCTGTGACCAAATTGTTCGAAGTGCCGCTTTATCCCTATAAGTGGTCCCCCGATCAGGAAACGTCTGCGCCAGTGCGCCATCCGGTGGTGATCATTGGCGCAGGCCCGGTCGGCCTTGCGATGGCCATTGATCTGGCCCAGCAGGACATTCCGGTTGTCATCCTCGACGACAATGACAAGGTCAGCGTCGGCTCTCGCGCGATTTGTTTTTCGAAACGATCTCTTGAGATCCTTGACCGCTACGGTTGCGGCGATCAGATGGTCGACAAGGGCGTGGTCTGGAGCCATGGCCGGGTCTTTTTTGGTGACCGTCAGGTCTACAATTTCGACCTCTTGCCAGAGGAAGGGCACAAACGCCCGGCCTTCATCAATCTTCAGCAATACTACTGCGAACTTTATCTGGTGGAGCGTCTGCGCGCCCTTCAGCAGGAAGGCAAGCCGGTCGACATTCGCGGCGGCAACAAGGTCGCCTCCATCGATCAGATGGACGATCACGCCTCGCTGATCATCGACACCCAGGATGGTGCCTACCGGATCGAGGCGGATTGGCTGATCGCCTGTGATGGCGCGGGTTCCCCGTCGCGCCGGATGCTGGATCTGGACTTTGTCGGCCGGGTGTTTGAGGACAACTTCCTGATTGCCGACGTGATCATGAAGGCGGACTTCCCGACCGAGCGCTGGTTCTGGTTCGACCCGCCGTTCAACAAGGACCAGTCCGCGCTCTTGCACAAACAGCCGGACGGCGTTTGGCGGATCGACCTGCAGCTCGGCTGGGACATCGACAAGGAAGAAGAAAAGAAGCCGGAAAACGTCATCCCGCGTCTCAAGCAGATGCTCGGCGAAGACGTGGAGTTCGATCTGGAATGGGTGTCGATCTACACCTTCCAGTGCCGCCGCATGGAAAAATTCCGCCATGGCCGGGTGATCTTTGCCGGCGATGCCGCGCACCAAGTATCACCGTTCGGGGCGCGCGGCGCAAACTCCGGCTTTCAAGATACCGACAATCTCGGCTGGAAACTGAAACTTGTTCTGGAAGGCAAGGCGCCCGAAAGCCTTCTGGACAGCTATGGGCTGGAACGCGAATGGGCTGCGGATGAAAACATCTTGCAAAGCTCCCGTTCAACCGACTTCATCACGCCGAAATCGGAAATGAGCCGGATCTTCCGCGATGCGGTTCTGGATCTGTCCGAAAGTTATGAATTCGCCCGCCCTCTGGTGAATTCCGGACGCCTGTCAGTGCCGTGCGTCTATGAAACGTCACCATTGAACAGCCACGATGTCGACGGCTTGCCGGCCCGCACACGGCCCGGCAGTCCAGCGGCGGACGCGCCGGTTGGCGAGGAGTGGCTGTCGGACCGGCTGGGCGATGGGTTCAAGTTGTTCGCGTTGGGCCTCGAGATCCCGCAGAACTCCGACATTGCCGGACTTTCCGTTGAGGGGATTTTTGTTGCGGACGGCGACATCGGTGCAGAGCTTCGGTCCCGGTATCTGGGCGATGCCGGCACCGCGATTTATCTGATGCGGCCGGATCAGCATGTGGCTGCGCGCTGGACAACGCTGGATTGGGCACAGATTGAAACAGCCTTGAACCGGGCGATCGGAAAAGGGGAGTCGGCCTGATGACAGCGCATATCACCAAGGCACAACTGCGCCACCCGGACGACTTTTACGCAGACCTTTTGGAGGCCCACGAGGGGCTCTCAAAGGCCGAAAGCGATGCCTTCAATGCCCGGCTTATTCTCTTGATGGCCAACCGCATCGGCGATCCGGACGAGCTGAAAACCCTTCTGAAGGCCGCTGCCAGAACCAAACATCCAGAATAGCCGGATTTGTGATGGCCTGGCCTTACTACCGCCCCGGCCCGGAGCCGGGGCCATTGCCACCGTGGTCCCGGATCAGGTCCGGGACGGCACCGCGAGTATGGTTCCGCGATACTCATTTCAAAAAGAAGTTTTACCGCGCCGCCTTCGCGCGGTAGGGAACAATGCCGCGTTCGCGGCTGTCGATGAACGGGGTCGTGTTGATCGCCGGGAAGGCGCGTTGATCGCAGTTGTCGCGCGGGCAAATCCGGCAGTTGACGCCGAGAGGCTCCGGCTCCGCGCGATCGTCAAGCGCCAACCCGTCCGCATAAACAATTGCATCGGCATATTGAGCTTCGCAGCCGAAACCGAGCGCGTAGCGCCGGGCCTGGGTCTTATAGTCCGTGGTAAGTTTCGTGACGCTGGTGGCGACACACAGGTATTTCACGCCATCCGGCATCTGGGCGATCTGCGAGATGAATTTGTCGGTCGTTTGCTCAAACGCCTGATGCACATTCCAGCGCGGGCAGGAGCCGCCAAAACGGGCAAATTGAAACCGGGTGGCGCTGTGGCGTTTGACGACATTGCCGGCCCGGTCGATCTTGACGAAGTAAAACGGAATGCCCTTGGAGCCGGCCCGCTGCAGGGTTGAAAGCCGGTGGCAAATCTGCTCGATGCTGGCGTCCATCTGGTGTGACAGCCGCTGAATGTCATGACGGCTTGCAGCGGCGGCCTCAAGGAAGGCCTCGTAGGGTAAGAGCAGCGATCCGGCGAAAAAATTTCGGAGAGCCAGCCGGGCGATGCTTTCCGCCGATTGGGTGCGGAAACGGGCATCCGCCACTTCTGACGTTAGGATGTCCTTGGCATAGAGCTCCGCAATGACGGAGCCAAGCAGGAAGGATTTTGAGCTGTCCGGTACGGACCGGTGGATGGAAATTCGGCGCTCGAACTCATTGTGCCGGATGAGCGCTGCGTCCTCGGCACCATGCTGTTCCACGGTGATGCTGTAGGTGTCATAGAGCCAGTCGGTGAGGGCGGTGAGCTTCGGCGTGTCCGCAAGAAGATTGATCTTGATTGCGAGCTGTTCTGCAGCCCGGTCGATCGCATCGACATAATTGTCCTGATAGTGGAAGTAGTCTCGGACCTCCTCGTAGGCCGATTTGCTGATGCTGCTGGTTCCATCGTCCGATGCATTCATCTGGAGAAGATCATCCTCGCCAGCATCTTTTTCATGATAGGCGCGCATGGTGCCGTACATGTCCATGATCGCGCGGGCGGCTTCCGGGGCCCGGGTTGCCAATTCATGCAGGTCCTGTTTGCTGATGCGCGTGCCATGAAACCGGGTGTCTGCAAAAATTTCTTCCAGGTCCTGCGTCATCCGGTCGAGGTCGTTTTCCTCAAACGCAGCAAGGTCGGTGCCAAACACCCGGTAGATGGCCAGAAGCATAGAGGCCGTGACTGGCCGGTTGTTGTTTTCGATCTGGTTGATGTAGGGCGTTGAAAGCCCGAGCTTTTTTGCGAACTCCACTTGCGACAGGCCCGTGTCCGCACGGACCTGGCGCAGGGTGTGGCCGGAGTAGAGGTTCTTCTGCAAAACACGCTTCCTCAAATTGCAAATAATTAGCTATTAGCAATACTCAAGTTAACATTTTACAATTCGCTTGTCCTGCACAAAACTGCGTACAACCTCTTAGCCAGAGAAGAAGTGGACCCAGACATGACAGCCCATTTTGCGCTCCATTCGACCCGGGACCTGTTGCGGCGCGCACGGCCGCTCCCGAGCACTCTCGAGCCGACAGAAAACATCCTGGACGGCGTCACGCCGCGCCAGCTGGAAATCATGATGAAGCTCTGCGAGGGCAAGGTGAATAAGCAGATCGCTTATGAGCTGGGTGTCACCACCGCGACGGTCAAGGCGCATATCCGCTTTGCCATCAAGCGTCTGGGCGCCAAGAACCGGGTCCATGCCGTGGCCATGGTCGCCGCCAACGCGGCGCTGCACCGCCCGCAGCAAGCCGCCGAAATGGGCCTCTGCGCTTAATAAGAGGCGCTATCCCGGACGATGCATAGCGAAGATCTGGGATTCTCTCGTTCCCAGAGCACTTCGGAAAGAAAAGCGACGGCTGCGGCCAGTTGCCATGAGTGCAGATCCCCGCATAAAGCGGGGATGACCGTCGAGGTGAATGCGCGCGTCTAGAACGAGAATTTGAGCTTTGTCTGGAGCGTGTAGTTCCAGGAATCCCCATACTTGTACTGCGTGGTCGCGCCGGAAGTGGACGCGAGGTTTGTGAGATCGCCGGTGCCGGAGGTCTTGTAGGTCGCAGCCGTACCGATGGTAAGTTCGGCATGTTTGTCGAGCTGAATGGCCGTTCCGATCCCAAAGGAATAGGTGTCGGAATAGGATTGGCCGATGCCCCGGTCCCATTGGACCGTTGAGCCCACTTTCAGCCAGTCATTGACCTTGTGAGCAAGCCCGGCACGTATCGTCCAGCCGTCGTCATAGCCAAGGAAACGGTTGACCACCGTGCTGCCCGCCGGGTTCTGAACCGTTAGATCCTGCAGTTTGGACCAGTCCACCCACTTCACACCGAAGGTTGCCAGCCAGTCCGGCGCGATCCCTGTTTGCAAATTGAACTCCAGCGACTGCGGCATGGTCACGGAGGCAAAGCTGTCGAAGCTGGTCACTCCTGTGACCTCTGTTCCCCCGGCCAGGTCCACATCAATGGCGGAATCGTAGATCAGGCTCGCCCGGACAGCATATTGCGGGATCTCGTAAGAGGCTCCGACCCGCCAGCCGACGCCGGGATCGTCCGAGCGGACATCCAGCCGGGTCGGAAAATCGACATAGGTGGACGGGGGGATAAAAGCGCCATAGGACAGATTGTCGGTCCGGTATCGCAGATATAGCAGGTTCGCTCCGGCAATCGCCCGAACATAATGACCGTCGCCGACCTGAAACTTATAGGCACAGGTTCCATTAAATGCCTTGCCGGAGGCCGAGGTCCTGGTCAGCGAGAACCGGCCCTGCCATTCCTGATTAAGGTCTTCCTCAATCTGGTACGGGTCATTGGTCCGCGCCATGCAGTCAAGTTGATCGGTCAGCCGGAATTTTGCGGCAAACTGGTAGTTCCAGATGTTGGGTGTCGCCCGGCTTTTGACCGGTCCCCCCACCACCGGGCGGCCTGCTACTTCTGCGTTGGTCACTTCATAGTCGACGTTGCGGTCGACCGCCTTGGTGGTGGCCTCGAATGCAAACCGGCTGTTGTCAAACAACAGCTCGTTCGAGCCGACGCCAAGCGTGTCCCAGCCGCCGGCATATGCTGGCGAAAGACAACAGAAAACCGTTCCGCCAATCATGAGATTGGCGGTCCATACTTTGAGAGTGCCCATTATTTCCCCTCCACGAGTGATGCACACGCCCGGTTTGGCTGTTGTTTGCGGGCGCTGCCTTGTGCGCCGCGCATCTGCGGCGGTGGTTTTGCTGCGGTCACAAACCGTTCAGTGTGGCGCGCCTCCCTCAGCTTTTGCCGCAGGCGGCAGGATCGTGCGTTCCATCAGGTGGCGGTAAAGCTGCGGCGACAGACGGTTGATCAGGTGTGACAGGCGCGCCACACGGCCGATCGGAATGAAGGTTTTCCGCCGCACAAGTCCGCGGTAAAGAATGCGCGCTGCGTCCTCCGGCGCGAGCGCATCGACCTGATCCGCGGCTGAACCCGGGCGCGCGAGGCCACCTTGGGGTTCGCTGCGCGCACCGGTGTTGGTGGCAATGAAACTTGGCGCGGCGATCAGGCACGCAACCCCATGCACTGCTTCCTCAGAGCGCAGCGATTTGAAGAAGCCCTCCAGCGCATGTTTGCTGCCGGCATAGGCTGTGCGCAGCGCCAGCGGGCAAAACCCGGCGACAGATGAAATCGCCAAATGCGTTCCGGTAGAGCGGCGCAAATCCGGGCCGAACTCCTTGGCCATGGCAACGGCCCCGAAATAGTTCACCTCGAAAACCCTGCGGTGATCCTCAAGCGCCTGTGTGGTGAAGGGGCCGATATGGGTAACCCCGGCGTTGTAAACGACCAGATCGATGGACGGGCGTTCGGACCGGATCTGCCGGGCGGCGTCAGCCAGTTGACCGGCATCGGTGATGTCACAGGACAGTGCAAGCGTGTCTGGAACCGCTGACAACGCGTCCAGGTCCGGTCCGGGCAGGTTGAGCATGACCGTGAACCAGCCATGCTGGCGCAGAACGGTGCCAAAGGCTTGGCCCAGTCCCCCGGCGCCTCCCGATATGACCGCTGTCGGCCTCATAACCCGGCCTCCCGGCTCCAATAGTCAAACACCTCGGCGCTGGTCATCTGCGGCGTGTAGCCGAATTCGGTTTTCAGCGCGGTGTTGTCGAGAACCGGTCGGAATTGCAGAAACCGGACCTGTTCCGCGCCAAACCGGGAAAGGCCCAGTGGCTGCGCTATTGCCAGTGCGGATTTGACCAGGGATGCGGGAATCCGGATCAGCGGTTTTTTCAGGCGGGCAGCCAGATCGCTCATGGAGAGGGTACCATCGCCCGCCACGTTGTAGATGCCCGGCGGACCGACGGTTGCTGCCCGTTCCAGGATGCGCGCAAGATCCTCGGTCCAGATGAAAACAAACGGACTGTCACTGCCGCAAAGACCCATCAGCCGCGGTTTGCGGAACAGCGAGGTAATTTGGTTTTCTACACCGGCTCCAAGAACCGTGCAGACCCTCAAAATCACCTGTTCCAGATACGGCGCCTGTCTGCGGGCCTCGGCCAGCACCTGCTCGGCCTGACGCTTGTGGTCGGAATAGGCAAATTCCGGATTGCCGCGCAGCGGATCCGTTTCTGTCAACCAGTCCGGATTGTCCGCATGATAGCCATAGGCCGCGCCGGAGGACGTGACGACCAGCCGCCTGACCTTCGCCGCAATGCAGGCATCGACCACATTGCGTGTGCCAATGACATCTACCTCATAGGCGAGTTGCCGGTCCTTCGGTTCCAGAATCGATGCGAGGTGAATGACGGCATCGGGTCTGTCTTCTGTGATGATCTCTAACGGGTCGCGGCCGCGCACATCCATTTTACGCCAGAGGGTTCCAGTCGGCAGCGACGGCCTTGACCCGATGTCCGTCGCAATCACGTCGTGTCCGCTGCGCACGAGCATTTCGACCAGCCTTTGACCGATCATGCCCGCAGCGCCCGTGATCAGGATCCGGCTCATCTTGCGGCCACCGTGCGGGAAAACCACTTGGCGAGCGCCAGCCCTGAGACCGCATGCCAGATGCCCCAGAAGGCGGCAACAACCGCCATGCCGCCGAGCCCGTGGAAAAAGCCGAAGATCAGGATCAGGCCGAGGCCGGAGTTTTGGATGCCTGTTTCGATGGATATCGCCCGCCGGTCATAGGGGGATAGCCCAGCAAGGGTGGCAACCATGTACCCTCCAAGAAGGGCAATGCCATTGTGGGCTATGACCAGCGGGACGATATCCGGCCCGAATGCGCCCAGGAATTCCCAGTTTCCATAAAGCGCAATACAGATGAACGACATGAAGATCGTCATGGACAGCATCTGCAACGGTTTGCGCAAATGCCAGGCGAGCTGCGGCAGATTGCGGTTGACCAGCATGCCGAGCGCGAGCGGTAAAACCAGCATTAGGCTGACGGTCGCGGCCACCTGCACGGGGTCGATGGCAACGGAGGTCATGAAGGCGCGGCTTGGGCCGTACAGACTGCCCCAGAAGGCGATGTTGAGCGGTGTGAAGAGCACCGTCCCAATGGTGGTGAAGGCGGTCAGTGACACCGCGAGCGCCGCGTTGCCGCCCGCCCTGTGCGTGATGTAATTGGAGATGTTGCCACCCGGGCAAGCCGCCACCAGGATCAGCCCCAGCGCGACTGACCCTTGGGGGCGGGCGGCCAGTACCAGCAAAAAGGTGAGGGCGGGAAGAACGACGAACTGTGACAGGATCCCGGTTACGAACGGCTTTGGGGTGCGCAAAAGCGCCCGGAAATCGTTGGGCGTGATGTCGAGGGCGACCGCAAACATCACGATCGCGAGCACGCCATTCAGGATCAGCATGCTGTCCGGGGAAAAGTTCAGAACAGCTGCGTCGATGTTGGTCATCGGGCAGCCTCTTTCAGGGCCGCGATCCTCTGCGTGACAGAGGTCCGGTAAGTTTTCTTGTCGACGTAATAGGCCATCCGGGCGAGCTTCAGGTAATTGACCCCGCCGGTTTCCCGCTGGAAGCCGTTGGCCTTGTAGCGTTTGATGTTGTCCGCTTCCCGGTTCCCGGTCTGAAGCCCTGCGATGTAACGCGCAACCAGTTCGGCCTGTTCATGCCGCCCTTGCCACCCAAGGCCCGTCGCCTCGACCATGCCGAGCACGAAGAGATCATCGCGCTGCGGGTGCATGCAGTTGAGATAAAGGCTCGGCGCGGCCCCGGTCCAGTTGAGCAAGTCTTTTGAAATGAACGGATAGTCGAGCACATAGCCGGTCGCGGTGACGATCATGTCGTAATCCGCAGCGCTGCCGTCGGCAAAATGCACCGTGTTGCCGTCCAACCGGTCGATATCGGGGCGGATTTTCAAGTCGCCATGTCCGGCGTGGAACAGGATCAGCGAATTGACCACCGGATGGCTTTCATAAAGCTTGTAGTCCGGCTTCGGGAACCCGTAGCGCTGCGGGTTTCCGGCAAACCAGTTGAGCACCACGCCGTCGATCTTGCGGCGGAGCCACATCGGCAGGCTGGTTGTGCGCCCAAGCGTGTCGGCCGGTTTGCCGAAGACGTATTTCGGCACGAAGTAATAGCCCCGGCGCATGGAGAGGTCCGTGCTTTTTGCATGATGGATGGCATCGACGGCGATGTCGCAGCCGGAGTTCCCGGCACCGACGATCAGGACCCGCTTGCCATCGAACTGGGTGGCGGACTTGTATTTCGCCGCGTGGATGAGCTCGCCGGAAAAGTTGCCCTTGAATTTGGGCATGTTGGGGGTCGAGAGTGTGCCGTTCGCAATCAGAAGGCCCTTGAAGACGGCTTCTTCTTGCCGGCCGTCCGGACCGCGCCAGGCAATACGCCAGCCCTTGCCCGACGGCCCGAGCGGCTCGGCTTTCACAACTTCGGTTTGGAAACGGTAGGATCCATAAAGATCGAAGTGGCGGGCAAAGGCCTGGAAATACTGCCGCATGTCGCGATGAGAGGGATAATCCGGTGTGTCCGGCGGCATTGGAAAATCGGCAAATTCCGTCATGGTCTTGGACGAAATCAGATGCGCGCTTTGATACATGGTCGAGCGCGGGCCGGTCATGTCCCAGACGCCGCCGACATCTGAATGCAGCTCAAACCCTTGAAAGGGAATTCCCTGTTCGCGCAAGACCTTGGCCATGGCAAGGCCCATAGGGCCCGCGCCGATCAGGGCATAGCTTTCCTGTGTGCTGGCGCATGGCGCCGCACCTGCTACTTGTGGCATGTTTCCTCCCAACCACGACAGTGGTATCGTTATATTGAACAAATGTTCAAAATAAGCAAGAGGCTCCTGTAAAAAATGACAGACGTGTCTGCGCCCCGGAAGCGGGCACCCAGTAAAAAGTCTTTAGAAACAAAGGCCCGGATCCTGGATGCGGCAGAAGATCTGTTTTCCAAACGCGGTTTTGACGGCACGTCGATTCGCGACATTGCCAAGCAGGCGGGTGCCCAAGTGGCGCTGGTGCATCATCACGGCGGTCCGAAGGAAGAGCTGTTTCATATGGTGGTTGCCCGCCGGGCAAAGCCGCTCGCCGAACTTCGCCTCAAGGCGCTGGACGGCAAAAAGGCCGCGGCCGAACGGGACGGGCGCAACAAGCTGACCTTACGCGAGATCCTGGCCAGTTTCGTTCAGCCGTTTCTTGAGATGACCTTGTCAGAAGACGCGCCGTGGCCCGCCTATGGCCGGCTGATCGCGCTGGTGTCGGCGGATGAGCGCTGGCGGGAGATTGCTGCGGAGTGTTTTGATCCGACCGCAGCCGTCTTTGTGGATGAGATCGCTGACCTGCTGCCGGGCGCCTCCCGGACAGCGCTCAGCGCGGCCTTCGTCTTCACCGTGTCCGGCATGCTGGCGCTCACCGCCAGCAGCTGGCGCATCGGCGCTGTGGCACGCGAACAGGAGCAAGCGGATCTTGCCGAAACCTTGCTCGACTACAGCGAAGCCGGGTTTCTGAGGCTGTGTAAAGCGTGAGAATACCGGCAGATGAGGTCATTCCTTGCTGCAAAAGCAGCTAACGAAAGAATTGTGCAACCAGGAAACGCGTGAAGCGGAAAAGTCATGGACCCGTGTTTATGCAGCGGGCACTCTAACACTTGTTTCCATGTGAACCGGGCATGCGACGGAGAAGAATTTGACCCTATTGATCCTATTCGTGGTGCTTGCCATCGGAGTGTCGTTTCTCTGCTCGATACTCGAGGCCGTTTTGTTGTCGATCACGCCGTCCTTTGTGGAATCTGCGAATGAGGATCGGCCCAAGCTCGCCGAAAGCCTGAGAAAACTCCGGTCGGACATTGAACGGCCGCTTGCCGCCATTTTGTCTCTCAACACGATTGCGCACACCGTCGGGGCAACGGGTGCCGGGGCTCAAGCCGCCCTTGTTTTTGATGATGCCGGAGTGGGTGTGTTTTCAGCCGTGTTGACGCTTGCCATCCTGGTTCTGTCGGAAATCATTCCAAAGACCTTGGGCGCGACCTATTGGCGGGCACTGGTCCCCTTTGCGGTTCGGGTGCTGCCGTGGCTGATCGCTGCCCAATTGCCGCTGGTCTGGATGAGCCAGGGGATTACAAAGTTTCTCACCAAAGGTGATCCCAAGCATGAGGTATCCCGGGAGGAGATCTCGGCTTTGGCAACCGTCGGCAACCGTTTGGGGATCGTGGAGGAAGACGAGACACGCGTGGTCACGAACCTGTTTCGGCTTCCGGAAATCTCTGCGCGGGAGGTGATGACGCCCCGAACGGTCATTGAGCATGTCGCAGAAGCGATGAGCGTCGGAGAGGTGGTCAAATCGCGGGAAAGCTATCCGTTTTCCCGTATGCTTGTGACAGGGGGCTCAATCGATGACGTGTCCGGCTTCCTGCTGACGCGGGATCTTCTTCTCACAGCGGTCAACGGGCACAACGATGCCAGTGTCTCGACGCTGCGCCGGGATATTCTTCGGATTTCCGAAAACGAAGATCTCGATTCCCTGCTCGAAAAGCTGATGGGAAATGACGCGCACATCGCGCTGGTTCAAGACGAGTATGGCGGCACGGCCGGCTTGATCACCATGGAGGATGTCCTGGAAACCCTTCTGGGCGCTGAAATCGTGGACGAACACGATGAAGTCGAGGACCTTCAAAAACTTGCTCTGCAACGCAGCGGCCAGCAATCTGCAGACGGCATCAAGAATGCAGAAGACCGCGGTGAACAGTCGAAGGCCAAATAGAAGCGGTGAGGGAGGCTGAGGCCGTGGGATCCGGCATTTCCGCCGTCCGCTTAACTTAAAAGCGGCTGCGATCCAATAAGCACTGCAGGAAAGAAAAATGGTCGGAGTGAGAGGATTCGAACCTCCGACCCCCTCGTCCCGAACGAGGTGCGCTACCAGGCTGCGCTACACTCCGACTAGAATTTGGATTTCATTTAAATCCATCGGGAACAGCGGGGCAAGCCCGCGCTGCGTGGACGGTCATTTAGCAAAGCTTCTCCGTCCTCGCAAGGACTTTGCCTGTGACCGGCCCACTTTTTTAAAACTGTGAACAATTCCAGCTGGTTCGCGGAGGTTCTGAGAAAATCACCGGTGCTGAGGCAGGTGCTGGGAGGGCGGGCCGAGGCAGAAATCCATGGTGTTTGACCACTGTTTTACCGAGTTGGGGAAAACTATCCTTACCAATCAAAAGAAACGCACTTGGGAGGCTTGCGCTTGTCCGGCGAGATGGGTATACACCCTTCCCACGGCATTGGGGTGTAGCCAAGCGGTAAGGCACCGGTTTTTGGTACCGGCATGCGAAGGTTCGAATCCTTCCACCCCAGCCACTCTTCCTCTGGAAAAAGCGAATACGTTTGGTTCTGAGCGACCGAAGATCTCGTCAGCACAGCAGCAATGCCATGTGTAGCTGTTGTAGCGCGCAATTTCGTTTGGCCAATCGCGCAACTTCATTTGGCCACCATTTTGAGCTTCGTTTGAAGGCCGTTTAACGCGCCTGTAAACCCCGGCCGATGCGATCAGGTTGGCGGGTGCAAGGTGATGGTGCCGCCGCTATTCGCTGAGTGTGTGGCGCACAACTTCTTTCTGCTTATTTTTTACATTTGTTTGATGACTTTCGGCTTGGAACACTCGTTCGTACAATGCGAGGCAGCTGACCGCTCAAGCCCAAGGCAAAACCAAGTAGCTGCTGCACATCATAGAAAAACGGATGTTCGCCGTTCGAAGCGACAGCTGGCTTGAAAGACAACTAGGGTGAAAGGGGACTTTCGTCCTATATTCCTAATCCTGAGAAAATACGTACTGACATTCCAGCTGCTTTGGGATGTAATAAGTGCCAGTATTGTAAGGGAAATAAAGACTTTTTCAGAATGAACCTATTTAACAAGAAAACTCTTTCGCGCCATATTAAATCAGGACCGATCCCAGCAGAACACTTGGCTGCATTGGAGGCTTGGGCAAAGTTGATTAGCTCGGGTCGTATCAAGAACCTGAAGGAAACTTCCCTGCACGGGCAATTCGCTTCCAATATTGTTGAAAACGTTCTCGGTTATCACGGTCCAGCTGCTGGGGCAGAATACACTGTTTCGACAGAACAAGCGATCTTAAGAGGCAGCGTTGATTTGGCGCTTGGCCGCTTTGGAGGAAAGACACCTGACATCGTTGCTCCGTTTGAGTTGAAAGGCGCGGATACCAACGACCTCGATGCGATTATGCCGGGCCGCAACAAGAGCCCTGTTCAACAGGCTTGGGAATACGCCATGAACGCGCGCGGCGTAAAGTGGGTTCTGGTTTCGAACCTGATCGAATTACGCTTGTATGGTTTTGGCGAAGGGACCTCGGCCTACGAGGAGTTCCGTCTCGACCAGCTGACGGATCCGGAAGAATACGCGCGTTTCATGCTGCTCTTGTCGGCGGAAAACCTATTGTCTGGTCGCACCCTTGACTTGCTGAAGGAAAGCCGCAAAGAAGACAAAGATATCACGGATAGCCTTTATCAGGACTACAAGAATTTACGCCTGAAACTCCTGAGCGCAGTCCAGAAAGCGGATACGGCGATTGACCCGCTCGTTGCGATCGCCTTCGCGCAGAAGATCCTTGATCGGGTACTGTTCATAGCCTTTGCCGAAGACACCGGGCTTCTGCCAGGCAACACCCTCGAAAATGCCTTTGTTAATCGTGATCCTTACAATCCCCGCCCGGTCTGGGACAACTTCACAGGCTTGTTCCGTGCGATCGATGAGGGCAACAGCGATCTGAAAATCCCCCGCTACAACGGTGGGCTGTTCCGCCAAGATGACATGTTCAACGAAATAAGCCTGCCGGATGAAATCTGCGAAGGCTTTAAGGCGCTTGGTGAGTACGACTTTGCCTCTGAAGTCTCCGTCACCGTTCTGGGCCACATTTTTGAACAATCCATTGCGGACGTCGAGCGCCTGCAAGCGATAGCGCGCGGGGAAGAGGAAGAGCCCGAAAAGACCACCGGTACAAGCGGGCGGCGCAAGCGCGACGGTGTGGTCTATACTCCCGACTACATCGCGCGCTTCATTGTGGCCGAAACCCTTGGTAAGCATCTCAAAGAGATATTGGAAAGTGTGTTGCGTAACCATGCCAAGAAGGGCGTGGACGTCTCCGACTACGAAAACATCAAATGGCGGAGAAAGTCCGCCGAGTTGGAAGCCTGGCAAGCCTATCGTGATCGTCTGAAAACGCTACGCATAATCGATCCCGCCTGCGGCTCTGGTGTGTTTCTAATTATGGCTTTCGATTTCATGAAAGCCGAACTGACCCGCGTGAACGATAAGATCAGAGACCTTCTACCCAAGGAGGAACACTTTGGCGACTTGCTAGAGTACGCACCTGATAGCGAAATTTTGACTGACAATCTTTTCGGTGTGGACGTAAACGAGGAAAGCGTTGAGATCACCAAACTATCACTTTGGATCAAGACAGCGCGGCGCGGCAAGGTATTGGACAGCCTCTCGGGCAGTATCCGCGTCGGAGATAGCCTGATAGAAGATAGCAACTTCGCCTATCTTGATCATGCATTCACCTGGGAAACCGCCTTCCCTGACGTTTTTGCTGAAGGGGGGTTCGATGTTGTACTGGGCAACCCGCCATATGTGCGGATGGAACATCTGAAGGCAATGAAGCCTTACCTGGAAACCCGCTACCAAGTCGTGTCAGACCGTGCAGACCTCTACTGCTATTTCTACGAGCGCGGCTTGCGGTTACTGAAACCAGGCGGGCGCCTAGGTTACATTTCCTCGAACACCTTCTTCAAGACCGGTGCTGGTAGACCTCTGCGCGATTACCTAACGCGTGAGTCAACAATAGAAAGCGTCGTAAATTTTGGGGACCTCCAAATCTTCGAAGGTGTCACGACTTACCCCGCAATCTTGATTTTGCAAAACAGTGCGCCCCCAAATGATCACGAAATACGTTTTTGGAATGTAGAATCGCTGCCAGAGAATAATTTCCAGGCAACTTGGGAAGCTGCCGGTGGCCCATATCTACAATTCGGACTTGGAGTAGGATCATGGGAGTTGGAAAATCCATCTCTCCGTGCGCTTCGTGACAAGCTTATCAACGGTCGCAAGACCCTGAGGGAGGTTTATGGGCCACCATTGATGGGGGTGAAGACAGGCCTGAAGCCCGCCTTCGTAATTGACACCGCCACCAAAGAACGCATGTGTTTACAAGATCCGAGATCAGCCGAACTGCTAAAGCCATTGATAGAGGGCAAGAACCTGCAACGCTGGCATGCCGATCACCATGGTCATTGGCTAATCTATATCCCAAAGAAACGCGTCGACATCGAGCAATACACCGCTATCCGCGATTGGCTATTACCGATGAGAGACAAACTTGAAAAACGGGCAACCAATCAAGAATGGTTTGAACTTCAGCAGGCGCAAGAAGCCTACGTACCATATTTTGAGGCGCCAAAAATAATGTGGAGTGATGTTGCCTCTGAAGCCCGATGCCACCTCGACGCATCAGGTTTATTCGGCGAAAACACCTGCTACTTTCTGCCATGCGATAAACCCAGTGTTGTTGGATACCTGAATTCAAAGCTCGCTTGGTTTGTAATCAAGGCGCTCACGCCCAAAGCTCAGGGTGGCTATGCACGTTTCCAAACTCAGTACGTAGAGCAGTTGCCTCTTCTTAACGCCATCTTGAGCAGCAGAGACCTCGAAGCTTCGTCAAAGCGCTGTCATGCGTTAACTGAGCAAAGACTAAAGCTTCAGAATGCCTTCATACGTCGCATTCCTGACCTCTGTCCGCCAACGCGAGAACCAAAGCTGAGTACAAAGCTCAAGGAGTGGTGGGCCCTGCCAGATTTTTCCGCCTTTCGTGCCGAGGTGAAAAAGGCCTTCAAGGCTGATATCCCGCTGTCCGATCGCTCGGATTGGGAAGACTGGATCAACCGAGACCGCGCCGAGATTGCCCGCTTGACCGCCGAAATCGCGCAGGCCGAAGCTCAAATCGACAGCATCGTCTATGATTTGTTCGATCTAACCAGAGACGAAATCGCGCTACTGGAAAGTGTGGTTTAGAAACTGTTTTTGCGGCACGGTGACGGGCCTTCATTTGCCCGAAAGAGCTACCACCGAAAGGTGTTTGGGGCCAAATCCATCGTTAAGATAATTGTCAGCTTTTGTGTATCATTCCAACTTTGCATGGGCCACTGTCTAGTATAGCCGTACTGGGTGCAAATTGCCGCTGTCAGTCCCTGCGGAAAAGTCCTTAGGAGCTGCCAACCCAGTCACCCCTTCATCTCAGCCGTGCCGCTGGTGTTGTAGGCCTCCGCGTCGGCGTCAAACTCGTGGACAGCCTGGGTGACGATCCAAGATCCGGCCAGCTCCGGTGACACACCGGGAAAGCTCATCACCACCTGCTCCAGGACATCCGGATCGCCGCACTTGCAGGTGAAATCAATCTGGCGTTCGGCGCGGGTGAGCTGCTTGGCCTTTGAGGCGGCGGCCGTCTCCGCCAACGCCTCCGTTGGGAACTCCTTGCGGATCTCGTACCAGGCGTCTCCCTTGCTGAGCGGTGCCTTTTTCACCTTACGCTTGCCCTTGTCGTGGTCGCGCGCAGAGGCTTTGACACCGGCATAGGTGTTGCGGAAATTCCGGGTCCAGTTCCACGCCTTCAAGGCGTCCCGGCCGAGCGAATGTGACAACAGATTTCCGGCCAAATCCAGCCCGGCCGCACGGGCCAGGAAATAGACCGCACCGTCCTTGTATTTCTCTATCGCATCGTGGACCTCGGCCAGCTCCTGGACCATCTGCATGACGCTTTTTTCGCCGCGCATGAAGTGCGGGTAGGGAAAGCTTGCAAGCGCCGGGCTGACGATGGCGCTGAGGCCCTCGGCGCCCGCCTCCTTCTGCAGGATCTCGCCCAAGGTGGTGTCCTTGTGGCTTTGGGTCGACCGGTTCTTGGCACCGCTCCTGAAATCAACACTTGTGCCGGTGATCGTCAGATATTCGCCGTCGTCCTCTTCAAAACTGCCGCCATATTGATCGACTGTAAACGGGCCATGGGTGCGCTGGTTGCCGCCCTTATAGCCAATTGTGCACAGGATCTTTGCGCCCTCGCGAGGGCGGGGCAGTTTCGCGCCCGGATCGGCAAGCTTAGCCTCCACCTTGTCCGGCTCCCCGCCGCTTTCCAAGGTCACAGTGGCGGTGATCAGATGGCTGGTCACCAAGCCACTGTCGGCGCCGTCAAAGGTAAGGGTGCAAAAGGGTATCATGCTGTCACCTCATGTACCGCCGGTGATGCCATCGCGCACCGGGCTTAAGGCCGGTTCCAGCTCCGGCGGTGTCCAATCCGGCAAGACAATTTCAAGCCCGGCCGGGAGGACCGGGCCATGATCGGCAAGGCCCGGATTGGCGTCCCAAATGGCACCGCTCGCGGCCTCTGTTCCATACTCCCGGAAGGCAATCAGGTCGCACATGTCGCCTTGGATGGTGAGGGTCTTGCGCATGTCAGAAAAGCGTCCTTATGCGGTTGGCAGCTAGTGCCAGGAACCCGCCGCCACCCATCAACGGGTTGCGGTCCGCGCCTTGGCCATAGCGGGAAACCTTCAGGTCGTAGCTGGCCTTCATCACCCGCGCATCGACCCCGATCACCTCGTGGCTTAGGCGCAGGCTCAACACCTTCACATTGCCAAAGGATTTGCCCGCCAAGGAGTACATGGCCAGCGGCTGGCCTTTGGTCGTTTCCGCACCGAGCGCCTCGGCTTCGTTGAGGCCGCCATGGCTTTCTGGAAACAGGATCCCGGACAAGGTCACCGATTGCGGGGCGGGGCCGAGGAAGTGATCCACATGACCGCCCCCGGCGGTGAAATGCTCCTTCCAGCGGGCCTCGTATTCGGTGGCGAACTTCTGATAGTTCAGATCGTCAATCGTGAACTGGTGGTCGCCAATGCGCATCAGGACAGTCATGTCACCCCCTAGTCACTGTCCGACAGCGCCCGGCGGCTGGCCCCGGCGACTGCCCCGCCGACCGCCTGCCCCGCGCTTGCCGGACCGCCGATCACCCGGATGTTGAAGGTGTTGGTCTGGTGGACCGTCTTGGATTGATCGACCTGCTGCGGGACTTCCACCACCTCCGGCGCGTCTACGTTCTGGTTGGCCGCCAAGCGCTCCAGCGCAGCCGTCAAGGCGCTGTTCTGATTGGCGGCGGCCGACTGATACTCGGCAGGCGAGGGCAGGCGTTCATACCGGCTCGCCGGTTCCGGCCGTTTCTTCGTGCGGCCCGGCCGCGCGGCCTCTGGCACCTCATAATCGTCCGTCGGTACCGGCCGGGGTTTCCGGCGGCCTTCTTTCGGGGCCGCTGGCTCATCGGTTTCGGATGTTTCGCCGCCGCCAAACGCGCTGGAGAAAAGGCTAGTCAGGCCGTTCCACTTTTCTTCGATCCAGCCAAAGGCCTCGTTAAACAGGCTTTTAAGCGTCTCCAGATTGAGGAACTCGTCCCATTTGAGCGGCTTGATCAACAGGTCCCAAGCCAGCATGCCTATTTCGGCCGCGAGGATCGCCCAGCCGATCCCCGGAATGAACCGGCCAAACCACTTGAGGGGGGTGATCAACAAGGACCACTTGAGCTTGGAACCCGCCAGCAACGTTGCCCAGCCGACCTTTGGAATGAATGCGGTCCATCGCAAAGGCTTCAACAGCGCGGCCCACGCCACGCGGGGCACGAAGGATGCCCACCGCAAGACAGACACCACGCTGCGCCAGGCAAGCTTGGGCACAAAGGCCGCCCATTTGAGCGGGGTGAGAATGGCGCCCCAACTGAACTTTGCCATCGACGTAATGGCCTGGCCGAGGCCGCCAACCGCGCCCTTGGCACGGGCCAAGAACCGGACAAATCCGGCAAGCCCTTTGGCCGTGCCGATCACAGAACTGGCGAGCAACCAGAACCCGTAAGACACCAGCCGTCCGGCAATGCCGAAGGCCAGCAAGGCGGCGGTGCCCTTGATGATCCAACCGGTCAGCTGGGGGTGCGCGGTCGCAAAGTCATTGACCGCCCGCACAAGGCCGGTCAGATCGGTTAGTAGGGATTTGATGACACCGGCCAGACCGTTGCCTTTTGCGGAGGCATTGTCGAACTCAATGACCAAGGCTTTCCAGCGCTCGACCATGGTGTCCATGACCCGATCATAGTCCTTGTCGATGACCCCGTCGGCGGTAAGCGTTTCATCGCGGATCCGCGCGTATTCTTCCAGATTGGCTATGATGGGCTTCAGAAAATTCTGGACCTGCATGTCACCGAAGACATCGCCGATGACATAGGGGTTTGTCTCTGCCAAATCGTGCAGGCGAACCAACATGTATTCCATGGGGTCTAGCCCCTTCGCGGTGGCGTTTTCCAACTCCGACCGGATGTCGATGCCGAGTTTCTTGAACTTGGTCACCGTTTCAGGGCTGACGATTTTTGCCAGGAAGTTTTTGAAGTTGTTCGCCGCCTCGTCCGGGTCACCCGCGCCCTTAACCGCGATCTGCAGAGCGGCTCCCAAGCGCGCGGCGGCGTCGGTGCCTTCAATGCCCAGCATCTTGGCGGCCGCAGTGAGGCCGGGCATATGCTTGGCCATATCCCTCAGCTCAAACCCGCCCTCCTTGCCCGACTTGGCCAGCATGTCCAAAAGGGTCGTGATTTTCGCGACCGGAATGCCGAGGTTGTCGATCCCGGCGTAGGCCGCAAAGGCCAGGTGGTCGATCTGCGCCCCCGTTGCGGTGGCGGCCTTGCCGATGGCTTCAATTGCACCGGTGCTGTCTTCCTCCGACAGGCCCTTGCCCAACAAGACATCAAGGCCGCCCAGCAAATCGCTGGCGGACTGGTTCACTTTGGCTGCGGTGACGCGCAATTGCGCCTCCACACCGGCCAGCTGATCTTTGGTCATGTCGGCAACATTGCCGAAGTGGGCGAGGGAGTGTTCAAAGCGGCCGATCTTGAGCACGGGCGCCACCATGACCGCGCCCATCGCCACCGCATCCATGAGCCGGGTGCGGGCGCGGTCCAGCCGGTTGGCGACCCGGTTGGTCGCCGCGTCCAGAACCGCCGGGTCAAAGGCCTTGGTCATTGCGGCGCCGACCCGGCCGGACATGCCTCCAACCGCGCTTTGAACCCGGCCCGCCATGCGCTGCGCGTTGTTGGCGATCCGGTTCATTCGGCTCGAGGCCTGGTCGACCAGGCGCAGCACCATCTTGAAAGACAGGTTACTCATCAAGGCCTCCGGCTTTGGGCAAGCGCTCGCGCAAGAGATCGTGGAAGGTCACGGCCTGGATGAAATCCATGTCACCCCAAGCCGCCGGGCCGCCGCCATAGTGCAACATCAGGTCGGCGGCCAAGGCTTCGGCGTTGAGCGCTAGTCCTCGGAACCGATCAGCTCGGAGACCATCCCCGCAATTTCGGTAAAAAAACCGGCGACCTCCTGACCGATCTTGACCAGATCCGGCAGGGAGAGCTGTTCGACTTCGGACTTGGAAATGCCCAGGTAAAGCGCCAATGCCTCGTTGAACATGTCCATGCGTTCGCTGGTGATGACGGCCTTCAACAGCGCCTTCACCGTTTCAGGGGCAAGGGTGTCGTCCTCGCCCCCTTGGGCGTTGCCTCGGTTCATGAGGGCGGCCAGCGTGTCCGCGCCAAAGGCAAGAACGAACTTTTGAACGTGGATCAGGCGGGGCCTGCGGACCTCGACAGAAGCCCGCTGTTTGCCATTGCCGAGGTCGATTTCGTCTGTCAGGGAAACCGTGGTCATAGCCGCTTACCCCAGCTGCAAGATGCGGCGGCGGTTCGGCCACAGCCGCTTGCCGTTCAGCATCGGGTTGTTGGTTTTCAGGTCCAGCTCGTCCTGGAGCTTGTCCTGTTCATAGCGGCGGTAAACGCGGGTGTTCATCGCCTGGTAGTCCCAATTGACCAACTCACCGGACTTGTTTTCCGTTTCCTCCGGCGGGTCGAGTTCGCACTCGTAGAAGTGCCGGACACCGAACTCGTTCTCGGGGTTCTCTTCATCCAGCGCATACTGTGTCCAGCTCAAGGTGATTGGTTCGCCAATCGGCAAGCTGGTGAGCCCGCGCGGGTAGGCAACCACCTTGAACTTGAACGGGCGGAACTTCAGCCCGAGGATCGGGTGGCGGTCCCCCATCAGCCCGCCGGGCTTGTATTCTCCGCGCTCGACTTCCACCCCGCCGGGCGTGGTGGCGATCAGCTTTCCATAGAGGTTTTCGGTTTCGTTCACGACCAGGTTGAAGTCGCGAACAATCAAGCTTTCTTTGGGCATAACCGGCTCCTAGTGGCGGCCGCGATCAGGCGGCGGCCGCGAAATTGGTCTGGGCGAGGATTTCGGCGACGGTCACCTCGAGATAGCGCGGCTGGCGCTGGTGCTCGATGTCGATCAGGGTGATCGGCGGCGGCGAGAAGCTGTCGTAGCTGAGGACGATCTTGCCCAACTCCAGGGCGCCGATGCTGTTGCGGTCGCCGTAGAAAAAGGCCTCTCCGCCAATCAGCTTGCCGTCTTCGACCATGGCCCCAAAGAACTGGTTCATGCGGTCCAGAACGGCCGTCACCTTGTCGGCAACCAACGGATCGGAAACCACCCGCCAAATGGTGCGGGCAAGCGCTTCGTTGACGATGTCATCAACACGCAGCTGGCAATAGAACCGAAGCGACGTGTCGGTGGTGGCGGCATAGTCGCCCCAGGTGCGCCAACCGCCCTGATGATTGATGATGCAATTGACCTGGTTGGACATCAGGTAGTTGGCCCGGCTGTCGCTGTCGGTCATGTGATAAGGAACGGCACGGTTGACGCCGAGCACGTTCAAGACCTTGTTGCCCCAAGAGGCGTGATAGCCGACCTCCTTGTCGGTCTGAATGCCAACGGCGGCAACATGGCCCTCCGGGGTCATCAGGCCGTCTTTGGTTTTGACCATCTGATCGAAGAGGATCAAACGCGGATCGTCCACATCGCCTCGGAACTCAACCGCCGCCTCTTCGGTGGTGGCGGGTGTGCCCGAGATATGAACCGCGCCCATGCGCTTGGCGATCAAACCCTGATCGTTCAGAACCGGGTTTTTCGCGCCGCCGACGCGGAAGTGGGTGTAGCCCGGCGTTGCCAGGATCTTTGGCTTGATACCGAGATAGCCCTCGGCGGTCTCCAAGGCGAAGAGGCCGGATTGCGCGGTCTGGTCGCCGATTGCGTTGGCCAAGGTCGCGTCCTGGTCGCCGCCTTCCTCAAAAATATTGGCAACAATCATGGCGCCATCGACCCGGTCGAAAACCGCGTCCGTGTATTTGCGCGCGGTGCCGGTGGCGCCGAGCTTGTCGCGCAGCTCCAGATCGTCCTTGGTCATCAAGAACGGCTCGTTGCGCTTGACGCTTGGATCCGCGTCCGGCGCGGTTAGATTGTAGCCGAGTGTGGTGCTGTCATAGACTTCAATCGGCCCGACGCGGGTGAGACGTTTGAACCGAAGCCCATGGTGAAATTCGTCTGTTCCGGCCATCCGGCCCTCCGTTCCATAGGTGTTTGCAAAGATGCTTTGCAGCCTTGGAACAGAGTAAAAAAACACCGGGCGCGGCGGCCCGGTGACAGTTGGCAAGTCAGTAAACGAAAATACCGGGCTCAAGCCCGCGCGGACCTGCGATCTCGTAGATCAGGTTTTTCGCCTCGGTATTCAGGTTACGATAGGCGGCTGCCGTTTCTTCAATGCCTTCCTTTGAAAGGCTTTCGACATGCTCCCGCACGTCCGGCGGAGGGCCCACTCTTTTTCGGGCCCATTTCTTGTATGGCTGTATGGCTAAGCCTAACCGTAGAGGCCGAACTTTAAAATGCTCGTGGCCGTCTTCGTCAGTTTCAAGATAAATGCCAACATCGATAGCGTCGTGACTAAGTCTATTCCTCGCGGGTTTTAGAGCCCGGTGCGCTTTGATCCATTCGCCGAGTCGCTGTTCCAACTCCGGGTCGGAAATTAGCCCGGCGCTGGCAACCAAGTTTATCAAAGCGTCTGCGTCCCAAAATTGGCCCTTGTCCTCGCAGTCACACATATGTTCGTTGAAGAAACGCTCTGCGGCTTCGAACTTTTCGACGTGCTCTCCGTTAGGGAAATCCTCAAGGGTTGGGTCCGGATCAACGGTCAGTGTTTTGACAGCCTCAATTCTGTTGTCAGGGCACGTGGCAATAAACAATAGGTTACGAAGTCTGTTGTCCGTTAGCCCCGAGTAATACGTCATGATGCCCAGCGGCTCCATCAATGGCCGCAGCTCGGGTTGGATGTCGTCGATCATTCTCGCGTTTCACCTTAGTGTCATCGCCGACATCCTGCCGCAGCTGGCCCACAAAACAACACTCTTTCTGATCAGGGCCAGGTAATCCCCAGGGCGGCGTCCAGGTCTTCCACAGATCCGGCGGCTTCAATGGCCGCATTGGCGGTGACCGTGAGGGCCTCGATTTGCGCCGCCGCTGTCACCCAGCCGTTGGACGCGTCCAGGACGATCTGGACCATGTCGGCAAGCGGGATCCCGCGCGCCGCCGCTTCAACCGACAGCATCGGGCATTCAGCTGTCGCGTCTGCCTGGTAGGCCTTCGCCTCGGCATATTTCTCCCGGTAGACCATCGCCTTGCCATCGCCCGGCGTGATCCATTTGCCCCGTGCGGTTTCGGCCAAAACGATGAGCCGGCCCTTTGCTTCCGTCTTCAAGGCCGCCAATTGTTCGGCCTCTAAGGCGGCGCCCGAAACTTCGGAAATGGAGCCGCTCTGGCGTTCATAGGTCTTGGCGGGATCAAACCCGGATGGGGCCACATAGAACTCTGAGGACGGTTTGGACGGCGCCAGCGTTGTTTCCACCTGGCGGCCGTTCTCATCAAAACGAAGATAGTGTTTCATCGGTCAAAGGTCCTTTTAACGGCCGTTTAAGCCGCGTTTTTCCAGGGGGCGAAATCGGAGACGTTGTTTTTCAAGAACGCCTGCTGGGCAGTCCTGCCGTCGATCTCGAGGCCGGACGCGCGCAGGGTCGGCAAGTTGAAGAAGCTGCACTCCTTCACGAACTGATAGCCGCTCGAAGAGGTCCAGTAGTGTTCCGAACACGCCAAGACAAAAGCCGCCGTTGTTTTGGCAGGCACCGAAATGGACTGGGCGCGGCTTGTCACGGTGCTGTTGGTTACGTTCCAAAGCTGGCTGTAGGTCAAGTCGCTGATAGCCGCCCGGTTGTCATCGTTCGCATTTGGCAACACCCGGAACAGCTGCGCACCCTCGTGGCCCGAGCCCCAATGGGTCGAGTAGCAGTAGTTCAGCGACGTGCTGATTTCGGCATCCGTTGGGTTCTTCAAGAAGATCGCCGCGATGTTGAAGGTCGGGTAATTCTGTTGGTTTCCGCTCTGCGCATATTCAGTGTACTGCTGCGCAACCCCAACTGCGTTGGCATCATCTGAAAACGGCAATAGCTGGCGGGGAACGCGGTTGTGTCGAACCCGTTCGCTGTCGTGCCCCATGCCCAAGAGCAGCTTAAACAGCTTGTCCATCTGGTTGCTGTGGTAGGTCTGCGGCAGTTGCGATGTGTAGCTAAACGGGCCTTGCCCAATAAACCGGGTAAAGTCGGCAATCAGAATGCCTTGGTCCATAGCCTCGCGGCCACCACCAACGTTGGCAATGGCGGTTGCCTCTGCCGCAGATATTTCACTCAACGCAGCAAGCTTGGCGGTGTCGATGATCCCGGTCAGCTCATTGGTTTTGTCACTGGTGAGCGTTTCCATCATTGCCGCTTTGGCGGTGTAGAGATCGTTGATCGCAGTCTCGGATGTTGCCCGCAGCTGATTGATTGCCGCCCGAACTGAGGCGTCCAGGTTGTTGATGTCTTGGCTGATCCCGGCATGCAGCGTGTTCATCTGCGCTTGCAGGTCCGTGGACAAAAGGTTGATGGCCTCGTCCGTTGCAGCCGCCAAGATGGTCAGGGCCTCAAACTTGGCGCTGCCGATGGCGACGATGTCGGCGGCCGTCATGTTGGGCATGACCGTCCGGGCCAAGATCGACAGCTCCCGGATCCGGTCAATCCCGACCGAGCCGGGGTTGGCGTTCTCCTGGGCAAAGACTGCGGCAATGGCGTCCATAATCGCCTGGTAGTGCGGTGTGTCTGACATCAGTCAACTCCTAGATCGTGAACGCCAAGGAACCGGTAGGCTTCTTCGGTGCGTAGTTCCCGGCGGAGGGTGGCGTCCCGCGACGCCATTTCGGTTTCATGAGCGGTGAGGCTGGCGTCGATCCCGGTGACCGCCTGGTTCAACCGGTTGACGCCCGATTTTTGAACGCTCTCAGGGTCGGCAAGCGGCAGGCCGCGCGGTGTTTTGGGACCGTTCGCCATGATCAGACCGCCAAGCTCAGCGCTTTCAACTTGCGCACACGCGGCCGGTGCAGGGCGGTCCCCGCCGCTGTGAGCTTCACCGCCGTGGTCGGCGCGGTGAAACCCGACAAGCGGTAGGTGTGCTCGTACCAGCCGTCCCCGGCCTCAACGTGGGCCTCGCGGGACACCGCCGTGTAGTCGCCGTTTTCCTCGCGGACCTCGACCGTCACCGTCGAGTTGCCGGGCAAGAACGCCTCAAAGCGCACCAACACGTCCACGTTTGTGCCGCCCGTAAAGGCGCGGGTTACATAGTCGCCTTCATCGGCCAATGTTCCCAACACGACCTGGACGTTTGGAAACAGGATCGGCGACGCGTTTCCGGTTTCCGGCCCTTTCAGAACCGCGTGAACCTGCAGGTCCTCGGTGATCTTTTCCGACAGCGATACCACCGAATTGGGGGCAACGCGGATGGCGGAGCCGTCGGTCCGGGTAAAGGTCAGCTCGATTTCGGTACCGGCGGCCGGTGTGTCCACCCCGGCGTTTGCCAGAAGATCGGTCAGCTGCTCGGCCGCAATGGTTCCAAGCGGAACGGTGCGGGACGCCTCGGTAAAGGTGGCCTCCAAGATGTCACAGGTGAGGTCCATGTTCTGGTGCGCCGTCCAGGTCCGGGCGTTGGAAGACGACAGCAAGACCATGTTGGTGTTCGCCTGCGCCGTCACCCAGCCATGGTTCGGATCGTATTTGCCGGTTTCGGCGATCCCGAGCGCATGGTCCGCGTCGTCTGTCAGGAAGACAAACGCGCGCTCGGCCCCCTCCGGCCACCAAGGCGGCAAATCGAACAGGACATCCACCGTCTCGCCAACGGATACAGAGGTCATGTCGATGATGGCATCGGCGATAACGGTTTGGTTCGGCAAGCCGGTGGTCGTTTCGCGCAGCTGCATGATGATCGGCTTTTCAGGATCGCCAATCGCCATGATGGTGACGCGGATCCCGGCGCAATGGAAACCGCGCGGGGTCAGTAATGTGGTGGCCAACGGGTCGCGGCCCGCCCACCAGAACGTGGTGGTCCGGGTTGTCACCTGGCGCAACTCGCGCAAGGTGATCGTGCCGCGCCCAATGTACTCGGCGCCGCCAAAAGACCCTTGAGCACCGAGGGCCTCGACCATCTTGGCGCCAACCGGGATATCCGGCGGCACTTGGAACGTGCCGGACATTGCGCCGTTTTCGTCAGCGACCGGGGCAGGGTCCGGCAGAACGCTCACCCCGTCAAAGGTGAGGCTTGCCAGCACTTCGTTTGCATCGAAGCCGGACACCGTGAACGCCACGTCGCGTTGGCGGAGCGTGGTGCTTTCCGTGGTTTCCTCGCGCAGCACTTCGACCGACGTGCTGGTGGACGTGGAAGATGCATTGCCGGATCCACGGGTCAGGCTCCGGGTGACCGCGCTTTGCCAGGTCTCATTGACCGTGGTCCATTGATCGACCGCCGGGTCCAGCGTGACAATCGCGGGCAATGGGTCGAAGGCCATGTAGGGGTTGACCTTCATGGAACCGGTTTGAAGCGGCTGGGACACGAAGGCGCTGACCTCGTAATTCAAGGACCAGGCTTCCGGCGACAAGGCCCCGTCCAGAACGGTGGCCGCAATCGGCAGGGTCAGCTCGCCATCAATGATGGCCAGCGTCTGCGGGATGCCCTGGTCGCGCAAATCATCGTCCACGAAGTTGTCAACGAAGATGCCATTCTTGGCGGCCGGGTCCATCCGGTCCGCGTCCTGGCGCAACTCAACACGGGCAAGCTGATCAAAGGCGGTGACCAGCAGTTTCCGCATATCCTGAATATCGTCATAGGGAACCGACCGTGTGGCAACGTTGCGCACTTCCGGCGGTGTTCCAGTTGCGAAAGTGTTGGCAATGGTGGCCAGCGGCAACAGGTCGTCCGGCACCTGCGGCGGGACCGGATTGTAGGCGGTTGAAACGCCTTTAACGCGGACGATCTCGCCGAGCGTGTTGACCGCAAGGATATCGGTGCGGGGCCTGCGCCATTTGTAATCGATATCAACTTCACTGTCTGTCACCGCGCCGGATACGGTCACGGTATTGTCGTCCCAAGCTTCGGGGTCGATGGATTTCTTGTAGCGGTAGGTTACGGAGTAGGTGGACCCCGGCGCGGGCTCCACACCCCCGGCCGACCAATCCACCTCATCGCCGATCAGCGTGAAATCTGACCCGACCGCATAGGTGGTCGCGCCCTGCTTGATCTCAATGATGGTGGCGATCTGCGCGTGGGGGAGCGGATCCCGGCCGCCGGAGGTCTGCCCGCGCAAGACGTTTTCTGTCACTTGGGTGAGCACCGACACGTCAAGGATCTCATCGATCGGGGTGCGGTTCAGCGTGAAAATCATGGTGCCGTTGCCGCCATCGGCGAAATAATGTGGCTCGGCGTTGATGGTTTCCAGATCCGGATCGTCGGCATAGGCAACGCGCAAGGCGGCCGCACGGTCGATCTTGAGGCCGCGCACGTTGGCGACGCCCTCTTCAATGGAATAGGTTCGCTCGTTGTTGATGAGGCCAAGATAGGTGACCTTGAAACCACTGGCGACATAGTTGCCGTTGGCGTCCCGGTCATAGCGGGCGATTTCCGCATTAAGGCCCGTGATTTGCGGCGGCGGCGAGTTGTCCACCACCACGCCGTTGACGATCCGGTAGACCGGGAAGAACCGGTAAGAGACCACCGGTGTATCGGCCAGGGCCTCGGTGGACGCCCCCCAACGGCACTTTTCTTGAAGGCGGGCCGCGCGCGGCTGACCGTGGGTCTTGAAGCGTTGATCGTTGAACTTCAAGGACGGGTCTTCCAACATTGTGATGACCCGTGTTTCGATGATGACGCCCACCGAAACCTCACCCGTCACGGGCAAGGTCATGTCGGCCGGGGCAAGATCGCGGACGTGGCCCTGAAGGTAGACCGATCCGGCTTCCAAAGAGGTTGCGCCGGTCGTGCCGTTGACCACGATCTGCCCGCCGGAGGCGACATCGCCATCACGGAACAGGGCGTCGCCGTTGGCTTTCATCTGATGGCGGATCTGGCTTTGGGTTTCGCTCAAATCCTGCGCGAAGAAATAGCCGTCCTCGGTAAAGACGCTTTCGACATATTCCTTGGCCGGATCGAACTCGTTTTTGTGGAACTGTGGGTAAATCGGCATGGGCCGCTCCTAGATCTCGAACACGAGGGAAAGATCAAGGCCGCTTTCCCCGGAGTGCGGGACGGCGGCAATGTGGGTGGCAAGCGCCAAAACCCCGGTTTCCGTTACTTGATCAGGTTCATAGAACTGCTGGCCCGGTGGCAGTTGCGCGTCGACCGCGCAGCCCATGAACAAGCCATAGGCGCGGATCGGATCACCCGTGCCGTCATTCGGCAAAAGGTGGGCGCGGGCGAGCAGCATGCGGGTCGGCCGCTGCACAATCGCGTAAAGGTCGGAGCCGATGTAGACGGTCACCGCGTTGTCGCTGTCCAGCACCTCAGCGACCGGCAAACAGAAATCGAGTGCGGTTGGTGCTAACCGGCCAACCTCGGCCTGAAGCACCGTTTGTTCCAGCGCGGCGGGCGGTGTCGATGCCTTGTAAGTGAACTGGACCTGGGCACCGGGTGGAATGGCACCGGTGGCAAGCCGGGTCACAGTGCCGGTTTGGCTGTCCACGGTGTAGTCGGTGTTCAACACGTAAAGCGTATCCCCGGCGGCGTTGGACAGCTGCGGGTCTTCCAGAGGCGCCAGATCGCTGGAAAACGTATCTGCGTCAAAGGTCTTCAGCTCGGCCTGATTTTCCCCCCACCAGTCCTCGCCATTTGCCACGGCAATCAGGAAGGTTTTGGGGTCGGCGATGAACAGATCGCGCAGCACCTTGGCAACTTCGGCGCGGCCTGCATTGGTCAAGACAGCCATTTTGGTGGGCTCCTATGTTTCGGTCATGGCGTTTCGGTATGGGCAAACAGGCCGACCGGGTTGGGTGGTGAGAAATTGAGGTCCGGGGACCAAGGCAGGCCGGAGACCGGCGCATCCTTGGACACAGCGGCGGCGCCGCCGGTCGACACGGTCTGGCCTGCATCTGCGGCGCTGGTCGCGGCCGCAGTTCTTTCCAGCGTGATATCGACACCGTTGTTCACGGCACCGGTGGTGGCCAGCGCCAACGAGACCCGGATCGGGTCCGGGACTTTGGCAAGGTGAAGCCAATGGGGTTTGGAGACCTGGTCGAGGAACCGGGTGGTTGCAAAGCGGGCGTGGCTTGCCTGAACCGGTACCAGATAGGCAAAGCGTGATTGCCAATCGGCAAACCGGGTCTGTGCACCCCGGACACTGGCGGCCAGGTGGCGGTCCGCTTCAGCGGAGGGAACCAGCCCCGTGCCCGCAATGTGTTCGCCCGGTGAAACGGCCTGACCGTGTGGGCTTTTACGGGCCTTGTGGGCTGCAAACCGTGGGGGCGGGCTGGTGGCCAAGGCCCCTACGGTCTGCGCGGGGCCAGTGTTTAAAGCCCCTTTAACGGCCGCTTTAAGCACCCGTTCAATGGGGTCCGGGATCCGGTAGACCCGTTCCCACCCCGGCGCATCGACTTTGGAGCCGAACGGGAAGCCCATCTGAAGCCCACCGCCCTCCACAGGCCTCAAGCCGATGAACGCTGATTGCCAATCTGCAAAGCGGCCATGGCCTGCCCAAGCACTGGCAATGGGTCGAAGCACGTCCATCTGACCGCGTTGACGCGCGCCCGCGCGGGCCTTAAGGCCAATGGACGGCAAGGCCTGGTCCGGCGGGGCGAACTCTTGCCGTGACCCGGCCTTGTCCACGCCAAAGACGATTTTCATGTGCCGCCGCGCGACCGACCCCAGCAGCACGTCGAGGCCGCCCCGCAGTTCCGGGACCGCTGCGGCGTGTGCCAACCGGTAATCGACAAAGGATAGGATTGGCCCGTCCGGGGTCATGCGGTGGCCGCTGTCTGCGCCAAAGATGGACAACGCCATTTTGGACCGGCCGCCGCCTCTGACCGCGCGGATGTCGTAGTTGTAGGTGAGCCGGTAGAGCTTGGAGCGCAAGGAGTTGGACAGGCGGGACAAGTTGATGACCGCCTCAAGCCGGTCGCCAATGACAAGCTCGGTGAGGTGGAGGTGATAGTTCTTGTTTGCCTCTGCCTCGAATTCCGCGGAAACGTCGATCCAGCCGCGCGCTATGTGGCCCGCCGGGATCGTGCCACGCACCTTGTGCCAGGGGCGGCCCTCAGCCAGCGCCCGGCGCGGGTCGGTCAGGTAAGGCATGACCGGCTGCAAGCCCCATTCCCAAATCAGAAAGGGCAGCTCTTCATCGGCCGGGCGTTCAAACCGGTCCTCCAAGCGGGCGGGGATCGCGGCGATATCCTCCGGCACGGCCATGGCTTCTGCCAAGGCGCGTTCCAGCGCGCTGTCATTGGGCGGCAGGATGAGGCGGCGGGGCAGGGTCAATAGGCCCTCCCGCTCGCCAATTCAAGCACGAGGCTGTCCAGTGTTGCGACCTGGTAGGGGTGAACGTCCGGGGGCGGAGCGCCCAACTCTTCCACCGAATAGACACCGGGAACCTGAAGCCGCGCGGAAGACCAGGACCACGGCATGTCGCGGCCGAGCGCCCGGCGCGCCGCAAAGCCGTCCCGGTAGTGCCTGTCGAGCGCATTGAAGACCGCCGGGTCGGTGTCCGGCTCCAACACAATCCGGGCACGGACGGTGACCGGGACCGGTTCGGCGCCCATAACGATGATTTCGATATGATCTTCCGGGTGGACCGCTTCGGATGTCAGCTTTGCCCCAACACGGGCAACCAGGTCTTGCGGGGGAATGCCGTCCACCGTCTTGGCGAGGATCGCGACGCGGACCGTGCTGGCATCGGGGAAATCAACCGCAATGGCTTCGATCTCATTGGGGGCAACGGCAATGGCGTGGCGCTGGTACCACTCCGGCGGACCGGCGGCCGAGGATCCGGTCCGGCCAAGGATGATGCGCTCTTGGCGTCGTTCCTTGGTTTCCCCGTCGACCGGCTCCAGGCCTTCATCGCGCATCAGGTGGACCAGGTTGTCACCGCTTGCGAAATAGACAAAGCGGCTGCGGTAACGCTCGTTGTGGCGCTGGCGGGCGTTGGCCTCGTCCTCAGCGTCCGCGCGCAATAACCGGACCACGATATTGCTTTCGGTCAAGCTCGTGTAGTCGTTGCCGGTTGCCGCCTTGTAGGACGCTAGGAACACGCCAAGCTTGCGTTGAAAAATCGCCTCGGCGGAAAACTCGTCAATGATCGACGGCGGGGTCAGAAGATGGAGGGCGTCAGACACGGAGCGCCTCCGGATTTGTCTCTGGGGTCAACTCCGGATCATCCGGATCATAGACGCGGGTGAACACTTCACCGGTCGGCAGAAAGACGAAACTGTAGGCGAGCGCGACCCGTCCGGTTTCTGAAATGTCTTGCAGTTGAAACGTGCGGATGTCCGCTTCCGGCTCCCAATCGAACGCATCGATCAAAGCGCCGTAAAGATCCATGACGGCCGCCTCTCCGGCGGGCTTGGAAATCATCTCGGGGAGTTTGCTGCCGAAGGCCCGCTGGCCCGGCTGCGAGAAAAATGGCGTGGACAGGGTGGTTTCCACATCCTGCACAACCCGGTCGGGGCCGGACAAGGGTTCGCCTGTAAACCGGTTGGCGCCCAAAAGCATCACCGCGCTCCTTCTCGTATAGCGCGGTGATGGTGCGTCAGCTGGTCTTAGTAAGGCCCGGTGACATTTGAGCGGTCGAGAAGCTCGGCCGTGCTGGGTTCGATCACCATGATGTCGGGGCTGGCGTTGAACTCTGGCAGCTCTTCATCTGAGATCAAAACCAAGGCGCCTTCCTTGTAGTGGCGGCCATTGTGAAAATTGAGCTGAAGGATCCGCGCTTTTTCCGCGTCCCAGCCTTCGGGCAAGTCCGGCTTTTTGGTCGTGTCTTTTGTCATTCTCTCAGTCCTTTCACTTTCAGGGTTAAACCGCGTGGGTTTTGCTGGCGCCGGTCACAATGGACCAGAGCCCGGCAGACGAGCCGATGGCCACCAGGACCTTGTCCCCGACGCGGGCAACCTTTGGGCCGCCTTCCGCGCCCAGATGCACCGTGGCGTTCACTGTGGTGGTGTCGGCATTGCAAGTGATTGTCCCGCTGGTGAGGTCGTAGGTTTCCTCGCGCGCCTGGATCTTCGTGCCGCCGATGATGGTCAGATCTTCCGCGCCATGATCGGATGGCGACGGGTTTTCCTCGTTCGGCCCGAGCGGCAGGATCAAGGAAGTTTCACCGAGGTTGCCATTCGGATTGATGACCACGACCTGCTCGCCTTTGGTCAGTGTGGTGCGCTTTTTGACACCACCGGCCTGGCCGAGCACCCGCGCGGGCGGCGTGGTCGCCTTGCCGCCGCCCTCGTCGCCCTCGGTTTCATCGGAGACAATCGCCCGGTCGGTTTTCGGGTCGTATTCATCCACGGTTGCCGTGCGGATGAGATCCCGGATCATGCCCTCCAGACGGATGATCTGCCCCTCCAGGTCGCGGATCCGGCTTTGCATGTTGCGCTGCCAAAGGTCTTGCCTCATGCCTCGGGCTCCCTCTTGTAGACCGTGTGGCCTTTGGTGGAGACCACCTCCTCCAGGGTGCGCGAACGATCCGGCGGATCGGCAAGCCGCATGTTCTGGCGCCAGGTCACGGCGGTGAGCGATTGGCTCTTGTTCCGCTCCTGCGATGTGAGCACCGGGATAACGTCAAACCCGGTCGGCTGGCGCAGGTGTTTGAAACCGAAGGTGTTGCGGTGAACCAGCCGGACCACCTCGGTGGCTGTTTGCCATGGATCCTCGCGGTGGGACCCGGTCTTGTTGACGATCATCACCGCCGCCTGAAATTCCAGGCGCATGCTCCCATCGTGTTCGATCTCCGGTTTTCCGTAGGCAATGGACACGAACGCGGCCGGGGTTCTGAAAGACATCTTGTCGAGGTCTTCTATGCGGAATTTACCGTGCAAGACTTCCACGGAGGTGAAGAGCCGGCACTCCTTCAATGCCGTTTCAACGGCTTCCAAAAACGTCGTCGGGGTGGGCGCGGGGTGGTTTGTCACTGCACCAGGCTCCTGATGATGGTGTCGACCAGGTTTTCAATTTCCATCCGGTTCACCGGGGAGAGGCCGAGATAGGGGCGCGGCGGAATTGTCACCTTCTGGGCAAAGACCGTTTTGCCACCAACAGTAAAGACCAGCGCCTTCGCTTCCTTTGAAACAATCGTTGCGCCCATCTGGTGAACCGCCGCGTAGATCAGCGGCGAGCCGACCTCAACAGCCATGCCGGTGACCTCATAATCGATGGTGTCGCGCAAGGCGCCGCTCTCGACCAGAGTTTCCGAGCCCTCCCGATTGGGCTCCCAGGGGGCCCCGTCTGGCGATGATTTTTCCACGTCAATCCGGCGTTGGGTCTGGCTTGTCACCAGCGCGCCGATGGGGTCCAGCAGCATGTCGGGGTTCAAGTTGGTGAACCGGCCGAGCGCCGCATTGATTTCCTCTTCCGGCGTTTCGACCTCGAACCGGACCGACATGGCTACATGCCCTTCAGGCTGTCGCGGGTCATGATCAGATCATCCGGGCCGTCAAACAAAACGTTGTCTGACCCGTCCGCACCGTCCGGGGTGGACGCGGCCGGTTCGGCAAGGCCGAGGCCGATTTGGCCCTTTGACACCTTGTCCAGAAACTTCTCCGCGCCCTCATAGCGCGCCCGAATGTCGTCGGTCAGGGCCGAATGCGACCCCGCCAGATAGTAGACCGCAATGTCGATGGCGATCCGCCGCAACACATCGGGAGCATGGACCAAGGGCAGTTGGTATTTGTGGGTGAGATACCCGTCAATGAACCGGCTGGCGTCTTCCAAGGCGCGCTCAGCAACGGCCCGGACCGGGGCGCCGGTGTTCTCCCGGTCGGTCAGGACCGCGAGTTCCTCAGAGCCGATGGCCTCAAGGGTTTTCTCATAAGTGGCGTAAAGCACCCGCTTACTCCGCAGACTTTGTGGGCTGTTTTGCCGGGGCCGCTTTCTTGACCGCTGGTTTTGCAGACTTTTTGACAGGCGGTTTTACTGAGGCGGGCGGGGTGGCGGCGCCTTGGGTTGCGGTGTCCGGGTCTTCTTCCACCTGGTCCAGCCCGCCGTCGTTTTCAACGAGCTTGAGCACCGGGTCGGCTTGCAGGGTTTCGAACAGCGCCTTGGCTTCGTTCTCATCTTCCGGCAGCTCGACCGGCTTCGGCTGGCCCTTTCTAAACGCGATCCCGGCGCGGCGGCGGTCGCGGGCGGCAATGAATGTGGCAATCCGGGTCATGGATCCAGTCCTTAAGGTTCGGCAAGAAAAAAAGCCGGACCGATGAGGCAAAGGCATCGGTCCGGCCACTCAGCCCATCAAGGGGCTTCAATCGGGGGTGACGTCGGCCCCGATCCGGTTAGCCGGTGGACAGCCAGGGGCAGACCACGACCTTGCACTTGTTCCGGTGCGGGTTCGGCTTGTTGTTTTCAAATTTCTCAACGCTCATGAGGATGTTGGCCGTATCTTCCAGCGTGTTTGGAACGAGCAGAACGTTGGGTTTGAGCGCGAGTTTACGGCCGTAGTCGCCTTCCTGGCTGGTCATCGCCGTGTAGGCTTCGGCGAAGTTGTCCGGGGTCAGCTCCTTCTTGGAGGCAAAGGCCATCTGCCAGAAGCCGTAGCCCGCATTTTCGCGAGACTTGGCTCCGTAGATGACCTCGTCCAGCATGAAGACCCGCTCAGAGCTGGTGTCGGTCAGGGCGTTGAACTCGGGCGCCTGACGCACCTGGCGGACGAGCGGCTTGAGAGCGCGGCTTGTATCCATGAGATACCAGGCGGGCCCGGCGCCATCGAAGAAATTGGATTTGGACTGTTCTTCCCCTTCCTTGTCCAGAACCGGGTGGTCGGTGTCGAAGAAGTTCTGGCCGTCGTAACACGCGCTTTCAAAGCCAAGTTCCAACGTTTCGAAGATCAGCTCATCCGGGTGGCGGGCCACCGCTTCACCCATGCCGGTCATGCGCGGGGCATAGATGCCAAGGTTGTCATCGGCTAGGTCATCCAGCTTGAAGCCCACCGTCAATTCGAATTTGCGGTTCTTGATCCGGTAGTCATGGGTGCCGAGCTGGCGGATCACCCGTTCACCGATCCACTCGCGCATGCCGGGAAACTCGCCGAGCCAGCCGTATTCATTGGAGCCGGTGGTGCTTGGCACCTCTGAGGCAACCTGGCCCCACATGGCCGCAAAGCTGTTAAAGCCCTGCTGGTAGTTCTTTTTGAAGCCGACCCCGGCCGTCTTCAGGTTCTCAAGAGTAAAGTCTGCCATCGTCGGCTCCTAAAAGAGATTGGGTTAGAGGGGGGGGGGCTCCGGCCGTGCGGGCCTATTCGAACTCGACCCAGATGCGGGTGCCCTCAACGTCGCGGATCATGCCCGCAGCCGAGCGGTTGCCGCCGTCATCGGTGCGCGACACCGTCTCATCGTCTTCGATGAAACAACGGGCGTTGATGTCGGCGCGGGTGATCGGGTCCGCGACGGAGTTTTCAAAGTGGAAGAGGCCGTCCCGGCGGCAGTCGACCATGACGGCGCCATCTGCACCGCCGGTGTTGTCTGCAAGGTTCTCTGCGACACCGGCCACGGTCAGCCCGGCTTTGATCAGGCCGGGTTTTGCCAGGCTGCCGTCCAGAACGATCAAAGCGCCTTTAAACGCCTTAGCACTGGCGGCCAGAGGATGAGTAAAGCGGTCGCCGGACCGGCGGCGCACTTCACGGGATTTCGTCAACATGGGGTTCTCCTGAAGTTCGACAGGCTTGGGTCAGCCGGTCAGATGACGCCTTCTGCCTTCAGGTCCTTGACCAGGTCCGCGTCGTCCGGATCGTGGCCAAGACCTTGGAGGATCTTGCGCTGGTCTTTGTTGAGGGCGATCTGGCCGCCATCTGGGTTTGCAGTGGTGTCCTTGCCGCCGTCATTGATTGACGGGCTGGCGGCGACCATGGCTTTGAAGGCCTCAAGGCCGCCGTCCTGTTTGCAGGCGGCAAGGTGATAGTCTTTGGACGATGGGGCCACCTTGCCGTCCTTGATCGCCTGATCGATCACCGCCTCGGCCTTCTGGCCTTCGATGGTGTCGATCTTGTTTTGGGCGGTTTCCAGGTTGCCTTTCAGCTGGTCGTAATCCGCGCGCGGCACAAACAGGGTTGCATCCGGCGTTTCCGCCTTGTTGAGGGCGATTTTTTTGTCGTCCTGCAATTGGGTGACGGCGGCCAAAATGGCCTGGTCGGATGCCTCATCCGTTAGCCCAAGTGATTTGCAAAGGGCAATACGAGCTGCCTTGTCCATAACGGTCTCCATACCGATGTCGGGGGTGGTTTGGGATTGGTCGGCCTTGTTCAGCGCCTGCATGATCAAGTTGGGCTGATTGGTCAGCCCGGCGCTTTTGATCGCCAGGATGTTCAGCGCCTTGTCGTGGTAGAAAACGGGCGACAGGAACCGGTATTCGCGGCCGGAGATCATCTGGGCCGCCCGGTCGGTCCACTCGACCTTGCCCCAGATCTCGCCGTCCCGGTCTTCCATTGCGGTGATCCAGCCAGCGGCCGGGATCTCTTCGCCCTGTTTGATTTCGCTGGCGTGTTCATAGTCGATGGCCATCGGGCCGCCGTACCGTTGGAACGCGGCCAAGATGCCAGCCGGATCTGAGTTGTTAAACTCCCGCCCGTCGCGCCCGCGCATGTGTCCAGCCGGG
Organism: Roseibium sp.; assembly: GCF_965276855.1. GTDB lineage: Bacteria > Pseudomonadota > Alphaproteobacteria > Rhizobiales > Stappiaceae > Roseibium. The sequence goes on along the minus strand of NZ_OZ255700.1, from coordinate 1,039,516 downwards.
AGCAGCTGGATCTCCAGTGGGGCCTGGCCTTCGGAATTCACGGCCAGCAGGTAACAATTTCGGGCGGTGTGTTTCATGGTCCGGACAGTGCCGGAACGCCGCTTAAGGCGGCCCGGTGACAAGTGCGGACCTCGTCACCGGATCAGTTTTGCCGTTAAAGGGGGTTTAAACGGGGTAGGGGCGCTGTTTTCAATTTTTGCGCCCTTTGATGCGCGAAAGGCACTCAGGAGGCCTCTGTGGCGGTTTTTGACCTCAGTTTTTCCTGCAACGCCGGTTTAGAAACAACTAGCTGCTATTTACAGCCGAGATGGGTTTTGATTTTCCGGGGCGTGTGGGGCGACCGGCAAAGCCCGTTGTAAATTCGCAGCATCACCTGAGCATTGCAGCGAGCTTGAGGCGAAAGCTCCCCCGAATCTAAGCCTCTTTGCAATGCCTCAACATCGTGCAAATCGGCCCAACGATAACAAACCCAAGACTTTTCTTTGCTAAGCCATTCATGCTCATGAGAGAGCAATATGCAGGTGTCATCACACAAATTGTTGGTCCAAGTTGCTACGGAAACCAACACCACTTGATTGTTTTCATCAGGGTTTGTGCAAACAATATGTAAGTGTTTACGGTTTGGATCGTTACTCGGACCGGACGGCACCAAAAGAGTTCCGGCTTTGACAATCAATGCTAAAGGCTCTTCAAAAAACTATGGGCTGAGTTAATGCTATCTATCTCGGCTGCGTGATCCTGATATTCAGGAACGCCAATCGCTGCCATCATCTCCTCTAGAGTGATGGTTTTAGAATTTATTCCGGTGTCCGTTGGATCTTGCCACTCTGGAACATTCTGTGTGTCATGAGTGAATTTTACGAGATCCCACTGGCTCATATCGCCAAATGATTCCCAAACACTTTCCAGCGTATTCAACTCGGCATCGCTGAGCTCGTCCAAATTATCTACACTTAACGAGCTACTGCGAATTCCAACGTTATGATTTTCTCTGTCAGTCAGAAACTCAGACCAACCACCATCATAATCGGGGTGGATTTCTCCCTGAATATGGCTGTAAGTCCGAGAGTTGACCGGTCCATTTCTCATGCTTACTCGGCGTTCATCCAAAATTGGAAAGCCGAAACGCCTAATGTTCTCTCTGTCAGCCAAAAAGACGAGCTTAACTGCTTTCAAGACATTGATGGCGTCACCGCCCGTCTTGAGTGCAAAAAAGGCTATTGCCTGAGCTGCTTTGCGTGGGTTGTACATGATTTGATCCTTAGCACTTCAATTAGTGCAGAATTGGCCAACGCGCAAGATATAGGCGAAAATGGTGAACTTATTGTGCCTCCGGAGTTTTAGATTTTTGATCGACAAAATTGGAAGCCTAGATACCGAATGTACCAATGCCCACCAAATGTTCCGGTCTGAAATGGCCGTGCAATTGACCGGCCGGTTTTGGTTGCAGACAGAGCGGTTTTGCGGCATATTCTGGGTTCCGGTGCCCATGCAGGAGAACCTCCGCTTATGCGGAGCGGCGGCCACCACCGCCTGGAGGCATTTCCGGCCTTCAGGGCACCGGGCAGCTCCCCCTAATTCGACAGTTGCTCACCGCGTTTCCGGTAGCTTTCGATTTGGTTTTCGCTCGACCGGCGAAACGACTTGAGGAAAATCTCGTCTCCGGCCTTTGTGACCCGGAAGACCACCCGCCACCAGGCGCCGCCGATCAGACCCGCAGCTGCAAAGTCGGTGCTGTCTTTGCGGGACCGGTCGGCGCGGATCTCGCCGCTGTCCAGCAGCGCTTGAACGTTGGTGTAAAACTCAGGCCCGAACGCCCGGCCTTTGCCCAGCTGTTTCGCAGCGTCTGCGGTGGATAGAAACGCAACGCGGGTGGTGCTGCCCATGGCCGTTGCGACGCTTTCGGGAACCACGGCGGCCGGGGCAAAAACCGTGTGGCCAGCCAGCTCGCCATTTGCGACCCGCCGGAAAGCCTGAGAGCCGACCAGGTCCGTCATTGCCGCCCGGCGGATATGATCCGGGGCCGCGTCCAAGTGCCCGGCCAAGTGTTTGGCCAGCGTCCGGTGCCGTTCCTTGCCGGGGTTGGAGTCCCAGCCCGGATCAATGCCAACCGGGATATCGCGGGTTTCCCCCGTGCGTTTGTTGGTCCAAGGCGTGGTTGCAATCTCGGGCGGATCTGTCACTCCGCCGAGGCTCTCCGCTTCTGCCTGCGTGATCTGGCGCACCCAACACACGCAGCCCCATCCATTGGGCGGATACCAGGTCGTCCAGAACGGATGGTCGACGGGCAGGATGATGTTTTCCTTGTCCGCATGGTGCGGGCGATGTTCGCGCGCCGAGCCAAGCCGGTAAATAAGATAAGGCAATGCGGCTTTGGTGCGCTGGATCCGGGTCCATTTGCCCGCGCCATAGGCTGTCCGGGTGTTGGCCCAATAGATGGTCTTTAAACGCCGGTTGGACCCGAGCTGGCTGATCACCGTTTCTCCGGTCTTAGGGTCGATCTCCGCGCGCTTGCCCCACCAGCCGAGTTTCTTCAGTTTGGGCGCCAACGATTTCCTGAAGGCATCAAATGGAAGACCCTCACGGATCGCCCGCTGCACCTCGTCGTGGATCCCGGACAAGACCTCAACTTGCGTGGCCTTGGCCACCGTAAAGGCGTAGGCGTGATCCGCGCCGTAGTTGTCGCGCCAATCGAAACTCTGGCTTAGGCCCCGGCCGTCCAAATAGGCCAAGACCTCGGGCGCTGGCCCCGCCCCAAATCGGAAACCGTCTGCCATCAGTCTTGTTCCGTTTCCCCAACCGCACGGGCGAGAAGATTGGCGCCCGCCAACGCATCGGTGAGCGGCCCCATGTCTTGGGTTTCCATCAAGCCGGTGAGGCCTTCGCTGAACTCTTCAAGCGTGTTTGATGCGGCGAGCAGGTCTTCAATGGGCTGAAGCATCGGGTCGCCCTGTGCCTGCCACTCGGCCAGCCCGAGCGCGATGATCTCTTGCAATGTCTCATCGGCCAGGTGGTTGTGCCCATGACCGCTGTGATCCGTGTTCAGAGCCAATTGCCGGTTCGCCGCGCCTTCGGCCGGTTGTTTGGTCTCGGCCGGTTCATCCTCTTTCGATTTCACCCGGCCGCCCAAGACTTCCTCGCCGGTCTCCGGTTTCCGGTATCCGAATTTTTCCCGCACCTCATCGGCCGCGATCTTCAGTCCGACTCTGTGCAGCCGTTCCAACACCTGGCTTTCAAGGTCCAGATCCTCTGGCTCATCAATCTGCAAGGTCAGCTTTGGATATTGTTCCAAGGACCCGAAGTTGAGCTTGCAGTAGGGCTCGATCAAACCGGTGTTGAGCGTGTGCTGGAGCGCGGCTGTATCCGCCTGGGCAATATCCATCCGCACATCGTTGTGGACCTCGGCTTGCGATTGCGAAGAGCCGTCGTCGGTTGTCATGGTCTGGCCGAGCACCGCCTTGGACACTTGGCCGTCCAGAAACTCGGCGAAACCTTCAAACACCGCGCCGCCGTTCGCCTTGGATTGGATCAACTCCATATCCATGGATTGCGGAATAATCGCCGCCGCATCTCGGGCAATGGAGCGCACCGCCCGCAACAAGGCGCGCTTGTCACGGTCGCTGGCGCCCGGTCCATATTTGCCGAGGCGAAGCGGCTGCCCGAAGATCTCGCAGAAGGCGGCCCAATCCTTGACGGTGTAACTCTTCAAGAGCCAAGACCAAACCGCAAGGCGGGCAAGACCGCCCCGGATGGGCAGGCCAGATTTGATGCGCGGAAAATGCGCAACGTATTTGAAATCCGGCAACGGCAGACCGTCTTCGTGTTCTTTGTCCTTGAGCCGGATTTCCCGCCGGGTCTTTTTGTCGAACGTGATCCAGCGAGGGTCGGTCCACTCATAGCTCGCAGGTTTCCAGCGGGCGCCGGAGGTGTCCCAAAAGACCTGCACCAGCGAGACGCCCTTGCCCAAGGCGTCTAGCAGATCGTGCCGCATGAAGCCGAACTCCGGATTGGCAAGGATATCCTCGCGCACCATTTCGGCGATCTCTTCATCGCGGGCGTCTTCGGACGCGGCCTCAATCTCCGGCCGAACACCCAAAACCGTCAGCTTGCGCGTGGACAGGACGGCCCCGTAGTGGCCGTCGCGTTCTTCCATCTCCTGGGCAAGTTCGAAGAATTCGGCCGGGTCGCCCTCGACCGCTTCTTTCAAGTTCCGGGCAAGCTTGTCCGGGCGCAAGTTGTTGGCGACCGGATCCGCGACAACCGTGCGCGGCCCGCTTTCCTCCGCCTCGGCAAAAGGCTTGGCCAGGCGCCTGCCGCTGATCGCGGTTTTAAGGGTCTTTAAAAGGTCCATTAGAACAGCCCTTCGCGTCTGGAATTGTAGAGGGTGGCGCCGCCGATATCGTCGTCGTCATCATCAAAGCCATTGTCGTCCGGATCCGGGTCGTTGATGGACGTGTAGGCGTACTCGGCCGGGTCGGCCTCGGAAGCGGCATTGGCAAGGACCGCAGCAATGGCCGTATCGCCGTGGCGCTGGCCGCCATCGGTTCCTTTTGTCACCGCATCGTCGGGCACCTTTGGGATGCCCCGGATCAATTTGATCTGGCGCATGTCAGAGGTCACATCCGCATCGGCGGGCAAGAGAAAGGTGCGCTCTTCAATCCGGGTTTTGAGACGCGGCGTGTTTTCCAGATACCAGCCTTGGCTGAGCATGACGGCCTCGACCCGTTCGCCATAGCGCTGGCAAGCGACCTCGGCCAAGTATTGGCCGTTGCCCCGTGCGTCGTGCTTGCCCGCGTGGAAATTCGGCAAGCGGTCAACGATGTAGAAAAGGATTTGTTCCTGCTGCCTGAATGGCACGTTGCGCATTTCCAGCGAGAACGGCACCCGGCGGACCAGGTCATACCATTCTGTCACTGGCAACATGACCGAAAGGTCGCCCGAGCGGGCAAAGTCAAAACCATAGGAATGGCGCAAATTGTGCGGCAGGGTTTCAAGGACCGGATCCGCATGCTCGGCCAGCCAATCTTCGACATAAGCCTCCCGGATTGCATCGGGCTGAAGTTCAAACCCGGCCGGACAGGTGAACCGCAGCACCGGCGCCGCGTGGGTGGAAGCTTCAATCTGTGCGGTTGTCAGATAAACGCCGGAGCCCATGGACGGAATACAATCCAGCTCTTCATCGGCGGCCGTGCCATAGGCTTTGCGGATCCCGTCGCGCCATTCCGCCTCGCCTTCGGGTGACCACTCTTTGCCGTTGACCAGGCAGATGCGTTGGTAGAGCCCCTGCTCAAGGGCCTCATCGAAAGTGACGCGGACGACCTTGCCCGGCTTCTTGCCGGACCGGATTTCGTTGAGGAGTTCGTTGAACGGATTGTCGACCCCGTTGTGGGTGGAAATCACCAACACCTTGCCGCCCCACATCAAAAGCGCCATGGCGGCTTTGAGAAGCTCGCGAGCGTCATCGTGAAAGGCGAACTCGTCCAAGATCACGAAGCCCTGACGGCCGCGCAAAGAACGCGGCTTGGAAGAGAGCGCAACGATTTCGAAGCCGCTGGCAAAGGAAATCCGAAAGGCCTGAATGCTCCGGTCTTCGCCCTTTTCGCCCTGTTCCTTGAACAAGAATTCGCCGACCTCGGTGCAGGCCTGGTTGAACGCCCGCGCCCACATGGCGCACGTGTCGATGAACTCGCGGGCCATGTCGAGGTTATAACCGAGATAGAGCGTGTCCATGCCGCCTGCCGGTTTCTCCGCCCCGCTGATCAAGACCGCTGCGGCCCCAATGCCCCAGGTGGCGCCGACGCGGCGGCTTTTGTCGGTGGCGGTAACGTTGTGGGTTGTCACCGCCTCGAAAAGCTCGCGCTGATACGACAGCAAGATGCCGTCTTGCGGGAGCTTGTCGAGATTGTCCGGCAGGGCTTGGCGGGAGGCCCGGCGGATCTTCTCCCATTCCTCGCGGGACAGAGGTGCGCTCATGATTTCACCCCGAGGATCTTGGCCTTGATCTCATCCACGGTTTCAGATGTGAGGCCTTTGACTGTGGCGACCGATTTGAGAGCGGCGTCAGTCTTCTTGGCAAAGTCCGCCTCGACCTGGGCGCGGCGCTTGGTGGAAATGTTTTGCGCGGTCGAGGCCGACCGCAAGGCGTTGGCGAGATCCATGGCCGATTTTGGATCCAGCCCGCTTTCCCCGGCATCGGTCAGCAACTCAAAGATCAGGGTCTTGATCGCCTCAGCCGCGATCAACGTCAGATCGTCCGAGGCCTCCGCGTCAAAGCTTTCGGAAATGCTGGCCGCAATCGCGCGGGTATCCTCCAGGCGCCGGGTGAGGTGCGCTTGTTTCAAGGCGTAGCGGTTGAACGACGACGGCGAGGGGATCGTAAACTCCAGCTCGCCATGTGCGGCCTTCTGGATCTCCTCCAGTTTGAGATAGAACTCCTCATAGATTTCGACCTGTGTCCTGTCGCGGCTGCGCAGTTCGTTGGCCGCCCAGGCGATGACCTGGTCGCACTCCGGCGGCAACTGCTCAATGGACGACAGGCGTCCGCGCCCTTTTTTTGAACCGGTCTTGCGGCGGGCCATGATCAGCCCTCCAGCGAAGGACGGCCAACGCCCTCGATAAAGGCCCTGCGCTGGACGTGGTCGAGGCCCGCCTGAAGCAATTGGGGCACAAGAACAGACCCGGCCACGGCGACCTTGACCGCGCCAAGCTCCTCCAGTTTCCGGATTTGTGTCCGGACATACTCGCGGCTTTTCAAATGGCCGAACTGTTCCAGGACCCGCGTCAAAACGGTTTCGTTGAGCCGGTGGTCCGGCTCTTTGGCGAGGGCCTTCAAGATCACCAATCGGCAATCTTCGGCAACGATGTCTTGGTAGCTCATGTCAGTGGCCCCCATTTGTTAGGTGTTCCTCAACGCGCCGCACCGTGCGCGATACGCCGGACAGGCTTTCATCCAACCGGCCGACCGTTCCGCGCAGCTCCGCCAACGCCAGTTTGAGGTCGTGGACATCGTCCTTGTCCGGCATGTGCTTAAGTTCGCTCTCGACCGATTGAATGCGCCGGTCGTGCTCAATGAGCTTGTTGTCGACCTTTTGCAGGTGCTCCGAATTGCCCTTGGCGCGGGCGGTCAGCCACCCATAGACCCCCAGGACAATCAGGCCTGCAGTGTTGAAGACGGCCAGCCAGTTCTTGATGTCTTCGATCATTCCGGGGGCTCCTAGCTCAGCCATGCAACAAGGAAGGCCATCAAGGCGGTGAGCCCCCCGGTTTTCACGACCCAAAGGCCGCGTCCGGTTTCTGCCACCAGAACAGCTCCGAACGCGGCCGTTGAAAGGCCGCCAACCGTTGCCGTGACCAGGAGTGAAAAAATGAGATCAGTGCTTGTCACCGGCCGCTCCTATCTCAGAGCCTTCAAGGCCATTGCCGCCCCGCCGGTGTAGAACAGCCAACGGATCATCTCGCCGCCCCAGTCTTCCAAGATTGGCACTGTGTCGACGCCCCAGCCCAACAGGAAAACGCTGTCCAAAATGACAGCGGTCCACCACAACCCCAGGGGCACAACAAACAGACCGGCGAAGATCCAATAGGGGGCATGGTCGAACTTGGCTTTGTTCAAGTCGGCCATGATTTGGGTCTGCGCCACGCCCGCCTGGATCTGGGCAATCGTGATCTCTGACTTGATCTTCGCCTCGCCAGTTTGGCGGGCGGCATCAGCCTTGAGATAGGCCAAGACCTTCTCGACGGACTTGGCGCTCAAAACCTTCAGAACCCACCCGAAAATCAAACCGGTCATCCGACGTGCCTCCACTCTTTGGCATCCGACAAGCGGCGGAGTTTGATCTTGCGGGCAAGGAGGAAGACGGCGGCGCCAATGGCCGCCAATGCGAGCCACTTGTTGTCACCGATGAGGCCCAGAACCGGTTTGATCAGCCCCGAGACCTCTTGGATAAGACCGGAGAAGTTACGGAGTGTTTCGATGTCAGCCATGGAGCCGACCCCGCCCACGGCCTCGGCAATGGTGCCGGTGACCACGGCACCGACACCAAGGCCAGTCAGGCGGTCTGCCTGCTTGATCGTCTGGGATCCGCTTTGGCGCAGGTCTTTGACGGTCAAGCTGTCCCGGCTTCCGCCGGGCTGGCTGTTGATTGGAACGGCGGCCTCCAGGGCAGCGTTGGTTTTGTCACCAACAATGCCATCCGGCTTGAGACCGTGATCGACCTGAAACGCGACCACCTGGCGCCGGGTTGCCGGGCCAAAGTCGCCATCGGCCTTAAGGTGATAGCCGAGACGGACCAGCTGTTCCTGCAGGAAACGGACGCGGTCCCCTTCAGACCCGAGGCGAAGGATCTTGGCGTCCTCGGGTTTGAGAGCTGCCTTGCCGTTATTGGCCGCGAGCCGGTCATAGGCCGCCCGCATCAGCCCGGAATAGCGGGTGACCTGGCCGGACCCGTTGTAGCGGCGGGCGATCTGGCGGAAGTCCCTATCCCGCAGGGCCTGGGCGAGGCCGACACCTTCCAGAAACTTGATGAAGGCCTCTTGTTGCGCGGCTTCGGACCGGGCAAAGGCAAGCACGAAATCGCGGACATTGTCATAACCGCAGATCCCGTGATTGAACCCCATGATTTGTTTGGAGCCGTAGGAGGCGGAGCGTAGCCCTGCGACCTCGTGGAGATCGACCATCTTCTCCAGCCGGGCCCAACGGGCATCGGACCCGGTTCCGCCAAGGCCCTTGTAGTTGCCCCGGCTCCACTTAGGAACGGCAAGCCCTAGACGTTTGGCGCGGGCGCGCAAGGCCTTCGGCAGTTCGCGCCAGAACACATGCTTTTCGGGCAAAATGATGAGCCGGCCCTTTTTGTCATAGGCCGAGCCGTTGCTTTCCACCTCGTCAATCGCTTTGAGGACGAGGACGTCGCACCCTATGCGGCGGGCGGCAAGTTCCAGGGCTTCATCGTTGGCCGGTTGGCCGCCGCCCTCGCGTAGTTTTGCAATGATGTCGGACATGTTCCGCGCCTCTCAAGAGGAAATTCGGCAGATTGCCGATGACGCGGAAAAGGTAGGGTAAGGGCGGGGCCGCTAGAGCGGTGACAGGTGCCGGGGTTAGGCTCTAGGACCTTCGACCCGCAGCTCGCTGAGCGTGAGCAAAAACCATAAGACGGTCGGCCGACTGCTGAATTTGGCTATGCAGCGATCCCATCAGTTGTAGACACGGGCCGAGACTGTTTAGTTCTTGAAGTGCCTCTTGGACATGACGGTCGGTTGATGGAAACCTAGTTGTCCAATTTGCATCATCCATGCGGCTGTACCATTGTGTGCAGCCCATTGCGTTTGGGTGGGAGAGCTCGCTTAGATAGCGGTACCTTTTCAGCATTCCTTTTGCTGACTTGTCCAAATCTCTTACGAGTTCGGTTACTCCTTTCGGCTTGAGGCTCTTTGGATCCTCATCGGGAAGAAACTCACCTGCAGCGCTGGGGTGCATTCCGCAGATAAACTTGTCTACAAAAGCCTTAACTTCCTCCCAATCGCAGGAAGCGCCTATGCCGTGGGACATGCGATGAAGCTCTTTTTCAACGTAAAACAAAAAGGCAAGGTTCTCTAGCTGGACGCGAGACAGCACCATCATTGGAAGAATCTGGCGTTGATGGAAAAGAGTTAGCATTGCATCGCAAAGCTCTAAAGCCCTCCGAATGAATGACTGACCAAACCGGTTGATAAACAATTTCGGGTCATAGATGTGCGCTGGGAGTTCTTCCAGCACCACATCTTGTTTTTGACCAGAAAGCCGCTCATAGCTCTTGTTAGCAGCCGCCCAGTCATAGCGTTTAACGTCATACTCTTTTGATAAGCGACTGAGCAGGATTTCATCGAAAATCGGCATTAAAAACTCTTTTACTGTAAGCGTTAAACCAACAACCTCAGATAGGTTTTTGGATACTTACTTCGCAACGTGCTGTCTAGGCCTAGGGTGGTGATCTAAAAACATGTCCGCTTGGTCTGCGTTTTTAGGACGGTTTGAAGTGCCTTTAACGTGGCGGATAACCGTGCGCCGGTCGACGCCAACGCGGAGGGCGATTTGCCCGTAGGAAAGGCCTTCGCGGTCCAAGCGGCGCATTTGTTCCCGGCGCTGGATCGCGGTAGCATTTGGGCCAAGGGGCACTTCTATTTCCTCGCGGCCGTAGTACGCGCAGAGCTTGTCCGCGTTGTCCCGGCCGATCAGATGAACCAGCCAGTGCCCATCCGGTGCCTTTGCTGGAACGTTGAGTTTTGTGCCGCCGCGTTCGCGGGTGAGCACCAAGACCGCGTCCGGTGTTAGCCCCGCGATCTCGACCATTTCGTTCATCTTGACGGTGAAAGCAGCGCGATCAGTCATGGCGTTGGCTTTCGATAGAAGCGGCCCAAATGGTTCATTGCCTTAATCCAGTCGCCATCGCTCAACAGATCGGCGCCCTCCTTGCCGCTGACGCAACGCAGCAGCTGATCCAACGAACCGGAGGGGTGCCGGTTCTGTTTGAAAAGCTCGGTCCAGATATGAAGGCAAACTTGAAACCGGAGGTCATTTAGAAGGCGGTGGCGCGCCTTGTCGTGGGTAAACAGATCCCGGTTGCCGGTATCGCGCCGGATCCAGATTTTAAGGGCGTCTATTGCCCGCGCGGCGTCGTCTGCATGGGACAAGAACCTGTGATGATCCAAACCGGTCTGGCGCTTCAGCCAAGCCATCATGGCTTGGTCTGATTTGTTCTCGACAACACCAAGGTTATACCCGGCGATCCATAGCGCCTGGAGTTTCTTTGCAAACCGGCCGGTGGCCCTTTTTCCGTCCTGCGGCGCCAACTTCTTAAGCTCGGAAATCACCGCCCCGTGCTGGCGGCTGGTCATGCCCTTTGAGGACCGGGACCCCGTGTGCTTTTCAAGAAAATCCCGATAGGTGTCATCGTCAAACCCGATCCGGTTTTTGAGGGTATGGATTGTGCGAATGGCGGTCATTTTTGCCTCAGTCTTTGTAAGGGAGCCTGCCTTGCGCTTGCCCGCCCACGGCCCCGGCGTCACCGAGCGGTGTGGGCTTTGGCGGCGTAGATAGTTCCCGCCTCAGAAGTTCGTTTGTTACGGCCTTCAACTCGGCCTGTTCGGCCAGCAGTCCGGGCCGCCAACGGACCCTGCGCGACAGTTTGGTCCGCCGGTCGCGCAGGGTTTGCGTCTCACTCAACTCGTACTGCGACGGTTTCGTGAGGCGGGGCATGTCATGCGGCCTTGGCGAGGTCGATTGTGATTGGGACCCACGCGGCCTCGGTGCTTTTGCGCTCGTAGAAGCGGACGTAGGCCTTAGATCCTGTCACCCTCATTGCGTCGCGCAGGGCATCCATGGCCCGTTGCCAGCGTTCGTCCTGAATTTCCAATCGGAGCAACATGAAGATTTCGGACTTGTTGATCTGGCCCTCTTTGTCGGTGTTGAAGGCACGGGTCACGATTGACTGGATCTCTGGGCGGCTGTCGGCCGCCCATTCAATCAGGCACTCGTCAATCAGCGATTTGGCGATATGAAGCTCCGGCCCGAAGTCGATGAAATCGGCCATGTGGACCTGCACCTTTTTCAGGCCGTCGAAGGTCTGGTAGGTCCGGTTGCCTTTTCGGCCGCCTTTGGTGACGCCGTATTGCTGCTCCAAGAGTGCGTCCAGCTCGCCCAGGTCCGTGAAAGTGTGGCCCCGGAAACGCTTGACCTGATCGGAGAGCGGTTGCGCAAATCCGATGATCTTGCGCACCATTTCGTCTTCAAGCTGGTGTTGCGGTTTGATGTTGTCGACCGCCACCAGGTCACCCTTGCCGTTGCGCATGTAGGGTTTCCCGCCAACCAACTCGATACCGTTTTCGGGCGTTTCAATTTGTGTGGTGCATTCTTCCATTGTCAGCTCCATTTCGCGGGGTGCTTGGCGTCTCTCTTGGTTGCGGGCCTGGCGAGCGATCTTTCGTAAGCGGCGGCGGATGGATCGCCCATCAGTGCGGCGGTCACGTCGCGGGTGCCGCGTTGGGCTTGCCTGACCGCGCTCGGAAGTGTTCGAAACCGGCGCGGTTGCCATTTTGCCGGGTGGCTCGTTGTTTCCCCGGCAGACCGCTCATAGGCGGCTCGTGTTTCGGATGATGCGGCGGCGACCGGCGGCGTTGTTTTTGGCCTATGGTCGTCAGAAACGGGTTTCACTGGCGGGACATGATCAACACCCTGAAGGGTCGCAAGGATGTCCTTGTAGGCAAGTTCAGTAGCCAGCGCTGACCGGCCAAGCTCGGCGGCAATGAAATCCATGCCTTCACCAAGAAATGTGTAGCCGACCAACAGGGCCTGGTCCCGGTAGGTGAGGGGGGCTGTGGTCTTGGTCATGCCGCGCCCCCATCATTGGTCGGAACGGCCCGAAGCCTTGCCTTTGGAAACGGGATGATTTTGTCATCGCACAAATCAATGACCACGTGGCCCGATGGAGCCGGGATGATTGCCGGAAGGCTTTCCATGCCCTGCGCCCGTTCTGCGGCTTCGATGAGTTGGCTGCCGATGCGCTTTGTAAACTCCTGCAACCGGTCCAGTTCGTCCGTCTGGGCGGCCGTCTTGCACATGTAGCCAAGTTGGATCAAATCGGTGCTAAGCATCTTTGCCTCCTTTCAGGCGGGAGTGCGGGCACCCACCCCTGCAAGCGTTGTAAAGCCGGGTGCGGACGGAGTTGGTGAAAGCGCGGTCAGCGGCTTGATGTTTCAGACACTGGTCGCGGCCGATCTCGCCGACGATTGGGCAGTCAACGGTCTCGTGCATGAGCGCACCTCGAACAGTTGCCTCGATCTTCTCCAAATCGCCGGGGTACTTGTTGCTGATCGTCTGGCTTAAGACGGCGGTCGAATAGCTCAGGCGTTTTGCACAGGCAGATAGGCTGGTGCTGTCGGCGATGAGCGCCAGCTCCTTGACCCAATCCGGTGGGGCGCCGTTCCAGGCCTGGTCGGTCTTTTCAGCAAAAGAAACATGCTGGTTCATGCCGCGCACTCCTCGGCCAGAGGGGCGCCCATGACGCGACCTTTGTTAACATCATAGACCAACTTGGTTTTGAGGATCTTTGGCGCTTCCGGGCCAGTGTTCATTGACGGCTTTAGGCGCCAGACCGCAGGGACACGCGATTTGTTGGGGCGCATGACCAGAAGGTATCCTGCCTTGAACAGATGTTGGATGTACGTGGCTGCCGAGTTGACGCTGACCGGCAGCTCATCGGTCGCCGCCGAGATTGCGAGGTCGTGTTTGGTGAATTGGCTTAAGCAGCGCATCGCCGTCCACATATTGGCGTTCTTCTCGCCCTGCTGTCCGACAGATCCATCCCGGTTGACGACTGGCGTTTTCGTTGGACGCGACATCAGGCGATAGACGTTATGTTTGACGGACCCGCCGCGCGCCGTCGGCTCGTTATATGATCGGCTCACCGCCACGATTTCCGCTTTGATCAACCGTTGCAGGAAATCGCCAATTGACTTGTCCCTTGGATCATTCGAGCGGCTGGCGATCTCGGCAAGGGTGAACTCAGCGCCGTTTTTGCCGAGATCCCGCATCACGCTCCAGTAGTGGTCATGGCCGCGATAAACAGGGACGCCGGGTGTGACCCGCAGTTCCAATTGAATAGACATCAAGCGGCCCTCCGAACCCGGTGGCGCCGGGCTTGACCGGTCGCAAAGAAGCCATCGTCAAAGTGTGCCGCTGTTAGGACTTTTTCGCCGGTGTTCTGAGCGTGGGCCAAGATCTGATTGAAGTTCACGACCAGGAGGCGGGCCTTGCCTTTCGCCCGGTCCAGCGTGAGATCAATGAGGTCATCGGAAAGCTCCAGGCCAGGGCAATACAGGTCGGCAAGCTTGCGGGCGTCATCATGATCGCACGTTTCGGCCTGTACCCAGCTCAAGACCCGATTATGGAAACGTTCGACCTTCTCCAGCTTCTCAGGCAGCAGCTCTTCGCCGATCATCATGATTGGCACTTGGCTGTGTTCGTAGATTTCCCGAACAAGCTCCAGCATGCCCTTGTCGGCGAGCTTGTCCGCCTCATCGATAAAAAGCGGCCTGTGGGGGTCGTCGGCGAGGATGGCTATCGCTTCCTCGGTGAGGTCAGCAATCGTGCGCTGGCGGGGTTCTACCCCGGCTTCCCGCAAAAGCATCTGCAGGAATTTTTTCTTCGTCCAGCTATCCCCGATCTCTAACCGTAGCGCCCGCGTCTTGTTCTGCGCGTAGATGGAGGCCTGAGTTTTTCCAAGGCCGGAATGGCCATGAAAAACACCGATACCAGGTAGCCCAAGGGGGCGGTGAATGAGCGTGTTTGCGAGCGTCAAAAACCGTGCGACGTTTCTGAGGCTCGCTAAACCGCCATTGACACTTTGGCTTGTATTGGTCATCTTTGTTTCCGTTAGTTCGACTAATTTCAGCCTCGGAAGTGGCAGCTTCCGGGGTTGTTTTTTGCCCATTAAGACGCGGGCGGTACTTGCTCCGAACGATCAAAATCCTCGTAGATCATGTTGAATGCCCGGTACTCAGGACCGGCTTGATAACCGGTCAGCCAAAGCGCATCGGCGTCCGCCAGATGCTCGCCATCGGCTATTCTTTTTTCCAACCGTTTGGCCCGTTTGAACCGGTCCTCTGGCGTATGGTTGGTCTTCAACGGTTGAACTTTCTGCGTGGCTGAGGGCGCTGCGCTCATCTCATCCATGATCTTTTGTTCAGCGTCCGACAGCGGCCTTGGAGCCCGCTTTGCGGCCACGGCTGCCGCAGCCTCGATTTGCCGGGTCTCATGCTTTTCGGTGGGCTTCGGAAAACTCAGAACATGCGCATTGGTTTGGTGAGCCAACCGCTGCGCGTCTGCGATGGTGCGGGGCTTAATCCGCCGCTTTTCACGGCGGATATCTGCCAAGCGTTCTTCTTCAATAGCCTTCTGTTTGGCACGGATTTTCTGAATGGTTTCCGCTGGGTCCATACCAGCGAGATCCGGGTTCACCGCTTCACCGAGATAGGTTTCACCATCGGGGTCAAATAGCCAAAGGCGGCCCAAGTCGTCCGGGTCATGCCGTGCGAGGATTTCAGCACCTGGCAAAACGTCCCCGGTGTAGAAGTACTCTCCGTCGACGCGGATGCCCTGTTTTGTCACCTTGCGGAGGCCGTCTTGCCCAGCAATGGGTGCAAGTAGAACGTTAAGCGCTGATTGATCCCGGATGGCTCGAACGTTACCGGTGTACGCCCGCGCTACATCGAACGGTGTTTTGCGCTTCAGGCCTTCGTGCGGTGTGTGGGCGTAGCGATCTTCCGCCCATTGGTCCGCTTGCTTCTGGAACTCCAAAGCCGACAATTCGACATTAAAAAGCTTGGCGTCATCAGTTCCCAGACGCGTCGAGAACGCTTTGCGGCCTTCAATGACTTTGCGGTCTGCAACCGAGTGCCCAATGAAGCCTGGTTGCACGGCCGCGAAGTCGCGTTGGAAGGTCCCGATCACGCGTTCAACGGTGCCCTTTTGCTCGGGGCTATAGGGAGTGGAAAGCTCGTGTTCGATCCCGAGCGCGCCAAGCAGCCGAACAATGGACTTGGCTGTGAAATCCGAGCCGTTATCGCTTTTGATCGTTTCAGGAACACCCCAGGCAAGGATGCATTTGCGGATCAGAAGGCCGACAGCGTCAGCGCGCGGCGTTTTTGTCACTAGAATGATGACCCGCCGGGAATAGAGATCGATGGCCGCGTAAATGTTCATGCGCCCGTCAAGCGTCATGACATCGGATGGGGAGGCGTCGATTTCCCATTTCTGATTGAGCCGGTCCATCCGGTTTGCGCCGGATGCCACAAACCGGACCTTGGACTTGTAGGCGTCAGGATCGGTGATTTTGAGAAGGACGTTCTTCTCCGTTTCCAGCCAGTTTTTTAGGGTGTTTTGAAACGTCCTTAAAGGCGGCATAGAGACCCGCTTTTGGCCGGATTTTCCGGTGACCAATACGGTCTCACCGAACTCTGCGACCGCCGCCTCCCGGATGTGCTTGGCGCTGAGGAACTGATTGGAGGCATAAGCGGCAAGGCAATAGGCGCGCACACGGCCATCCTCCGCACGGTCAAGGACACCCGTTCCTTTTCGGGCAAGCGCAGGATCGTGTGCCAGGCGATTGACATTGGTAAGTGCATCTTTGCGCCAGCGGTTCATCGTGCGCACGGAGATCCGTTTGACGTGCTCTAGAACCCACTCGGGTAATGGAACCTTGCCGTCCTCGAACAGCTGACAGAACAGGTGGTCCGAGCCGGTCCCGCCCAGGCCACTCGTCTTGCGGAACCGCTCGGCAACCTTCAGGACGATTAATCGGGCATCACGGGTGCTGAGTTCCCGGCGGTTGAGCTCGTTTGCGGTCTCTGTGAGGTAATCGTCTCGCTCTACGCGAATGAAGGATCCGGCATATTCCAGCCGCTGGGGAAGCGGGAGCAGGTCAATGTGGTATTCAAGCCCGCCGCCGCCCTCGCGTCCTTGCCGCTTGTGCGCCAATGAGCTGTGCGCCCAGCCCTCCCGTTCGGCGATCTTTTGAATGCCGCGCTTGGATGTCGGAAACCCATTCAGTTTGAGGTCGGCGATTTCCTGTGCCGTCATCCAGAGTTTCATCGCGGCCCCCATGCTTTAACCTGGAGGGATTTCTTAAAATTGGAGACTTGTTTTTCATGGTCTTCGATCAGGGCGAGGGTGATGACGTTTTCGTATTTCGCCGGAACGACTTTCAGGTCGAAATCATCTGCGAGGAAACCAAGCAGTTCGGTTTTGCCAGTGGCCCGAATGAGCGCGATGAACCGTTCGACTGTGATGTTGTTGTCGAGTTTGGCTTCGCTCGCATAAGCGTCCAGGGTTGCGACCGTGATCTTGTGGCCGAGACGGTCACTCATGGTGGCCGCGATCTCTTCGCGGCTTCGGTCGCATTCTTTGAGGGCCTTGGCGACGGCGCGGCTGATCCGGGAGGCAAGCCGTGTGCCCTGGATTGCGTTCGGCTCAAAACCGACAGCCACTTTTGGCGGTGTCCAATCGAGGAACATGTCCGGGGTGAGAGTGTCTTTTGGGGGGCGGCCTCTACGCATCGAGCCAGCCCTCTTTTTTCACAAGAGTGATGATGTCTTTCTTGTGGTTGCGGAAGACGGCGAACCGTGCGGCACGGGGCAAACTCGGCAAGATGTCGCCGACCCGCTTCATGAGTTTTTCGGTGTCCTTCTCCGGCGGTCTTCCGGATAAAAGCAGTTTCGCGTCGGCGATCGATCCAGCTTTCGGCAGCTCGCCCAGAACAAGCTCCAGGATCTTGGCCTGGGTTTCGTGGTCCAGATCCGCCAGCGCTTTCAGATCAGACTGTTTTTCGGCTAAGGCTGTGCCTTTCAACCGTTCGCGGGTGGCGGCGGACAGACCCTTGTAGATCTGTACTGCGAGGGCAATTGAGCGCCATGAAAGGCCGGTGCTGTCTTGGGCTTTCTGGCAAAATGCAAAAATTGCAACTTGCCTCTTTTCGCCGCCCGTATGCTGGTTTCCGCGCTTGCCGCCATGCTTTGTCTGCGGATTCATAACCTCATAGATGCGTTTCAATTCAAAAAGAGCTTCGCAGCGCTCCAGGGCGTTGAAATCCTTTCGGCCAAGGTTTTCCAAGATCTCGTGCAGCCGCAGTTCTTCTGCAGGCTGATCGGTAGTTGGGGTGAGAACCCGGCAAGCAATCTCTCTACGCTTCAAAAGCTTGAACGCTTCGAGGCGGTGTTCACCGGCGACCAGCCGGAAGCGCTCGCCTTCTTCGACAACTTCGATAGGTGTCTTATGCCCGGCCTCCTGGATCATGTCGGCGAGCGTTGCTGCCCAATCCGGATCCACCGGGCGAAGCCGGGTCTCGGGAACATCAATAAGTGAAATTTTGATTGTTGTGTCGGCCATCGAACATACCCCTTGAAAGCCGTTCAAAAAGACCGGGCGGCAGGAGCGACCTGGTGGTCCGCCCGGTAAGTTGGGGAGGAACGCAGCATCCTGGTTAGACACCGCGCAAAGCGGCAGCGCCGCATCCCACCACTAAGCCGCAGGTGGCGCGGGTTCCCTGACGCCCGGATGTGCGATGGGCGCAAAGGGAATTTCAAATGGAGTGGAAGCTGGAACTGCATGCCAGTGTGAGCCGATGCCAGCGCGATTGAGCTGGTTGGCAATCCGCTGCGCAGTCAGTCGACTTTCATAGAGGAAGGCGTCGCCGGGAAAGAGGCCGGTTTCTCCTACGAGGAGATCCCCGGTCTCGGTGTTGACGGTGGTGAACACGCCCGTGAAGAAATAGAAAATACCGGATTTGGCAGTCTTGGCGAGAATGTAGCCAGAAGCCAGTGTCTGGACAGGCGAGCTTTGGTGACAGGAACTGGCCATTTATGCAGCCTCCCTGTCCGCAGATGCAATCTGTTTTGGCCTAGCGGCATAAGTTGCATATTTGCTATCAAGGATTCGGGCGGTCGTCTTTGGATAGCGGCCTGGGAACAATTTCTCTTTGGGAGTTTCGAGAAAGTCCGCAATGGCTTCCTCAGCCCATGCGAGAGGTCGTTTCCAGACGTGGGACATGGACTTGGGATCCTTGCCGTTCGCCTCGGCGAGTTTGGCCATCGTCATGTGCTGGCGATGCAACTCGGCTTTTATGGACAACGGATCCCAGCCACCTTTGGGAACCTGTTTAGGCTTAGCCATAGCGGGTGCCTTTCGTGAAAATGGTTTGTTGCAGCAAGCCGTTTTCTTTGGATTTTGTGTGTAACCAGTCGGGCCGATCAGTCGGGCCGATAAGAATAGGAATAATCCACGTTTGTAGAAAAATCAAATACAAACGTAGACTATTTGTTGTGCTGAGTGGCTAGACCAGAAAGCGAACCTGAGAGTGAGATCGGTAAACGCTTGCGTTTATTAAGGAAAACGCTTGGTGGGCACGATGTGAAGGCGTTTGCTGATAAGCTGGGTATTGGGAAGGCAACTCTTTACAACTATGAGAAAGGTGATCGAGAGCCGACCTCGCGTGTACTCACTGCGTTGTCCGAAGTGTTTGGAGCTAATGTGCATTGGATCTTGACCGGGGCAGGGGAGATGTTCGCTGATGCCTCTGTTGTTCCGTCGGGATCGAGCTTTCATACGATTAAGCCAGACGTGTTCCGCGCGGTCGGACGCCTAGTAACCAAACTCCACAAAACTGAAGGCATAACCCTGCCGTCAGATGCGCTCTACGACGAGCAATCCAGTGCTTACAATGCTTTGATTGAGAGGGCTGAAGATCCGTCAGACGAGGGTGAGCTCACCAGTCTCCTACCCTGGCTTGAAACACGGCTGAAACGTCAGCTTGCTGCGGCCAAAGCATCGCCCGGCACTGGTAAACGCGAGGCTTAGTACTTATACAATTATCGATTGTGGCATATGACCACCAACGTCAGGCAAATGCAATTTTAATTTGCGTCATTATATTTATCAATTAATGCGATACGGAGTTCTTGAAAGAAATTGTAATTTGACGCGTAATGAAGCGAATAGCTGTTACGGTACATGGAAGTTCATGACCCGTTTTTCGCTTAAAAATCAGTTTGCACCTCATGTTGTTCATAAGTGATTGTGCGATATTTTTAGCACGTGAGCGAAGCAAGTAACGATATCTGCTATGGAAATGTTGTCGACTTTTGACACGGATGACGATGAGCCGCTGCCGCAAGAGCGGTCTATGGCTTGGCTTAGGCGGCGACGGCAGATCGCCTATAAGCGGTTGAAAAAAGCCCTTGGACGGATTGATGACACAGAAGACTTTCTGCGTATGCTCTGGTGCACCGACCGGATTGGTGACAAACAGTTCGAGGCCTTAAATTTCTTCACTATTCAACCGAAAGAGACTGTTGAGTTCATACAGCAGCCGTATCGTATTAATAAGTGGACCTTAGAAACTCTGGTCAACTTCTTTCTTCGAAGCAAACCGCTGCGGAAGAGGGGTGAAAAGCGAAATAAAACGCTGAATGTTCGGCATCTTAATTCGCCACTTCACTTGATAAAGCTTACCAATGAACTTGAAAATGCAGACGATGGCTTAGCCTTAAAGCGAGTAGACGTTACTGGTGAAATAGCGCGTCTTGCTCAGCGGCAGTTCCCTTGGCAGCGTGGAAAGATGAATAGGGAAGCATTTTTTAAGAGTGCATATCTCTTCACTTTCCCAGAGGCTGATGATTATTTCACTAAGAAATACGGCATTTCAGTGCACGATTTCTGCTTCGCGGGTTTCGCTATTTATGCAATGTTGAAAAAACAACCGGCCTGCCAAGCCACTCCGTCGGTTGAAGATTTTCGCATCAGCGCAGAACTCCTTGCAAAAGGTATGGCTATGTATGCGAAGCCAGAACAAGATCTACGTAAATTGGCTGGTTCTCTAATTCAGGTGACAAGTCATTCAGCTTACCAGTCATCTGTGTTGCGAACTTGGCCATGCATTCTTATTCCCAACAAAAACATCATGTTAAGCCCTATCCCTGATCTCGTGATCGAGCGTTTTACAAATGGCCTCTACTACGACTTCGTGGGTCCTGATGGTCGTATTCGCGATCTGATCGGTAAACGGTTTGAAAGCTACACAACGCTAATGCTGGAGTCATTTGTCCAAAATCTGTCTGTTAAGCCTGAATTCAAATACGGTAAAAAAAACCAACCCAGCCCCGACATTTTCCTTCTCGACCAGGGAGAGACTGCGGTTATCATCGAATGTAAGGCCAAAAAGGCAACGATTGCAGCGAAGTTTGGCGAGGAACCTGATGTACTGAAAGATGCCGCACTGGACGAACTTGCAAAGGGCGCTTTTCAGGTGTGGCGCTTTTGTTCTCATGTCCGCCGAGGCATCGTCGCTCCACCAGGTGATAAGTTTGCTGCAGGTATCTCTGGTCTCGTGGTGTCCATGGATACATGGATGGAGACGTCAAAAAAGCAGCACGAGGAGGTCTTAAGAAGGGCTAAAAAAAGGTGCGCGGACGAAGATCCTGAAATAATCGTTGAAGATCAGATACCTGTCGCCTACTGCAACATCGATGACTTATCTTGGGTGCTAAGATCCTGCAGCGATTCCGATTTGCTTAAAACAATCGCAGAAGCCGCGAAACCAGATCGGGTCGGGTGGCTTCTGGCAAACATATACAATGAGATTGCGTCGGACGAAAACGTCGACAAAGGCGATCCGCTCAGGAAATATATTGCCGATATCGTTAAGTGGTGGCCTGAAGACGGAGTTCAACACCTTTAGGAACGGCTGATTGCCCACGCTGCTATAAGCTTCATTCTCATGATGTGTGTTGTGGAGAGTTTCGTTCCATGAGTTCCCACCTCTGCCGGTGAGTGTGGAAGCTCCTACAGCGAAACCTGCAGAAATCCGCTGAAAACACTAAGGTGCGAACTCTCACGATAGATTGCGCATTGGTTCCCATCTTGAATTTGCGCGGTCTCTGTTTTCATTAGGTAATTTCTAACGGCACAAACTGCCCAACAGGCGTTCCTTTGATTTTGTGCCAAAGGAAGTTGCGCGGCGGCGCTCAGAAAATGCCTGCGTGATTGGCAGAATTCCGCCAAATACCGCTCAATCCCACTTAATCCCGGTTGAAGCCTAAGTGCCAAGTGTTATTGCGCGTTACAGCTGTAGCGCGCAATTTCGTTTGGCCAATCGCGCAATTTTATTTGGCCACTATTTTAAGTTGCGTTTGAAGGCTGTTTATTGGGCCGGTGAAGCCCGGCCGATGTGATCAGGTCGGCGGGTGCAGGGTGATGGTACAGCCACGCTGGCCGCGCTGGGCGTGTTCGCATTGCGGGCTTTGGCAGAGAAAGTTCCGGGTGATCCGCGTCTCGCTGATGACCTCATAGTCAGGTCCCAGGCGTTCAATCAGCTCATCCATATTGAGTTTACGGCCGACACGGCAACAGGGGCCTTGCAGTGGCCATAGATTCTGTGTTTTGCGGCCTTCAGATCGGCTAGCATTTCAAGGCTGATGGGGTTTTCCGACATATGGAAAGTAGATTTCAATCCTGCCAATAACGCGTTATTTTACCATGATACTTTAGTTATCTGCTTTTGGGGTTTGCCGGAATGGAAGAAATCAAGCTGGTTCTAAACAATGTCATGACGGGGAACACCGTCGGAAGTGATCGAGGTTCTTGTCGACAGCCCCACAAAGGTCTGGGAGCAAACGGTACCGACCGACCCGTGCATCTATCGGCTTTATGAAATGGTCGGTGTGTATGGCCCGACCATCAAGGCGCTGATTCATGAAGAGTTTGGTGATGGCATCATATCGGCAATTGACTTTGACATGAGCATCACCCGTGTCGCCAACCCAAAGGGCGACAGAGTGAAAGTCGAGATGTCCGGCAAGTTCCTCGGCTACAACAGCTGGTGAGAGCACCGGAATTGTTTTGGCGGCCCGGCGCAATGTCCGGCCGGCAGCTGTATTCATGATCAGATTGAACAATTGCAGTGACCAGACCCCCTGTGCCGCCTTTCACATAAGACGACGCGGTCCTAAAGGTTCGCATGGCGGAAAACGCCTGGCACCTCTAAGATCCAGCCAAGGTAGCATTGGCCTACACGCCGGATGCGACATGGCGTAATCGCTCCGAGTTTGTTCACGGTCGTGCAGAAATCGAGGCCTTCCTGACGCGCAAATGGGAAAGAGAACTCGACCATAGTCTGATCAAGGAAATCTGGGCCCACAGTGAGGATACAATTGCTGTGCGCTTTGTCTACGAATGCCATGATGCTGCAGACAATTGGTATCGATCTCACGGCAATGAAAACTGGCGCTTTGATCCGCAAGTATTGATGGCTGAGCGCCATGCTTCGATCAATGATGTCAAAATCCTAGAGAGCGACAGGCTTTTTCGGTGGCCAAGTGGCATGCGTCCGAATGACCATCCAGGCCTGACGGAATTGGGTTTGTGACCCTGATATTAGCTCGATACTAATCGAAGGTGGTCAGCATTGGTGTTGCTTGCGGACTGAAGCCCCTGAAGTGCCTAACACCCTATGAATACATCTGCAAAACCTGGACTTCAGAGCCAAACAGGTTCACTCACGGTCCAATCCATCTAATGCCGGGACTAAACATCTAGCCGTACAGACTCTACTTCGACCTCGCAGAGACCATCGTTTGAGGTGGCTTGGATCAGTTTAACGCAAGTTCCTCGATCTTGCTGGCAGCCTCCCGCAAAGCCGGCAACACCGATACAAGATTGTCAAAGGACAAACGTTGTACGGGTGCGTGTATGGAAAGCGTTGTAAGCAAACGTCCTTCGCTATCCTTCAGGGGCACTGCAATCGCTGCCATGCCTTCCAGCAATTCTTCATTGTCGGTCGAATAGCCCCTTGCCCGGGTCGTTGCGAGTTCCTCACGAAGAAGATTTTTATCGGTGATTGTCTTTGGCGTGTGTTTCTCGAACTCCATCCAGGACAGCAAGCGGTCCAGTTTCTCCGTTCGCAATGACGACAAGTACATCTTGCCGCTTGCCGTACAATGAAACGGGACATGAGACCCAATGCGCAGCTGAATGCGCAACGGCCAATGCGTTTCGACCCGGTCAAGATAAACCATTCCAAACCGGCCTGGCGCAGCGAGGTTGCACGTCTCGCCCACTTCTTCAGCCAAGGCTTTCATCACGATCAATCGCTCGGTCCTCATCCGTTGCGATGACAGTGTGTTGCCCGCAAGGTGGCGGAGCCTGCGTCCAGGCCCAAAGGACTTACCGTCGACGTCACGCTGCAGAAACCCTTCTTCTTCGGCTGTTGTCAAAAGCCTGTAAACAGTGGGTTTGGGCAGGTTCAGTGTCTCGGCCAATGTGGCGCCAGTAACCGGAACCCCAGAGCGTGCGACCTCTTCGAAGATCAGCAAAAGCCTCAGGTTCGTCGGAATTTGTCCCTTTGTATCCGCTTCTGCGTCTGCCGACATTCAGTTTCCCTACCTGTCTGGAAGCAAGAATAGCGCGACCTCTGGTGTGAGCGAAACAAATATCCATACTCCGATCAGCGCTACCAGATAAGGCACCGTATAACGCAAGAGCCGGAAATATGGCACTCCTGTTACACCAGATGCCACATAAAGGTTTAGCCCATAAGGCGGTGTAATAAACCCAATAGAAGCGCCAACGAGAAAGATTACCGAGAAGTGGATCGGATCGACACCCACACTTGCAGCGATCGGGGCAAGGATAGGCGCAAGAATGATCGTGACCGGAAGGGATTCCAACACCATGCCGGAGAAAAACACGATGATCATCGCGGTAAACAAAACCGCATAGTAACCGCCCATGGAGGTTACGAAATCGCCGATAACCTGCTGCGCTCCGAGTAGTGACAGGATCTGCTGCATCACCACAGAAATTGCGATTAA
The DNA here is from genome assembly GCF_965276855.1 of Roseibium sp. Classification (GTDB taxonomy): domain Bacteria; phylum Pseudomonadota; class Alphaproteobacteria; order Rhizobiales; family Stappiaceae; genus Roseibium. Next base: position 1,015,126 of record NZ_OZ255700.1, on the reverse strand, counting down.
CGGAGCAAGGATGCCGGTGATCTCGGCCGACCGCATCGTGATCCCCGGTACTTGCCAGAGCGTGAAACCCTCGACGACCAGCATTTCCGCATAGTTCTTTTCTTGCCACGTGCGATCGCGGTCCTGTCGCGTCAGGCGGCTGACGAGCCAGGATAGAAGCCCCGCGATGATGCAGAAACCAACTGTGACGCCAGCTGCTTCGGTCGGCGAAAACTTTCCGGTGTAGATGCCCCAAAGGACAAGACCTATTGCAAAGAAGCCAAGCCATGCACCGAATGCGGTTTTAAGCACGCGGTTTAACTGGAGTGGGATCAAAAAGCCCCAGCCGTTGAGGCGGCAAATAATCCAGCAGGCGAATTGCATTCCGATGACCATGAGCGCGCCGGGCACGATACCCGCAACGAACAGGTCCGAAATCGGCAAATTCATGAGAAACCCATAGACGATGAAAATAATCGACGGCGGGATGATGATACCGACAGTGCCACCGGCTGCTGCTGTTGCGGCGGAGAAGCGCTCATCATAGCCGCCCTTGACCATCTCGGGATGCAACATCGAACCGATCGTTGCGGTGGTGGCGGAGTTTGAACCTGAAATTGCGGCAAACAGACCGCAAGCACCGAGTGAGGCCATGGCCAGCCCGCCTCGGAGCCATCCAAGACAAGCATAAGCGAAGTCCGACAATCGCCGGGCTATCCCGGATTTGTTGATCAGATCCCCAGTTAGAATGAAGAGGGGCATCGCAAGAAGGGCGAAGCCCTTGTTGAAGACGTTAAGGATCTCGGCGCCCATGTTGTCGAGGGTCAGCCCAAGAACGAATGAGCAGCCAACCACCCAATAGGCAATCACCAAAAACACCGGGACGCCCAGCATGAAGAGTATCGTAACTCCGACGGAGATCAGCGTGACAAGTGTTCCATCCGTCATCAGGTATCTCCTCCAATAACCGCCTGCCGGAGGAGGGGTTTGCCAGCGCGCATGTTTTTTATGTCATCTTCTATGTTTTCAACCGCACGCGCCGCCATGAGCGTCGCGGCGATGGGAGCCGACAACAGGAACCACCATTGCATGGTATTGTCTGTCCCCAGAACGATTTGAAAGTTCGAAGCGGACAGCGCAACAACGCGCAGGGTCGTCACGAGAAGAATAAGCGCGAAGCCAAACCAAAGAACGAAATCGAGAAGCAGACAGGCGAACTGTGCCGTCCGCGGCATGATCATTCGGAATTCAGAGAAGCTGAGATGCGTCCGCATCCGGATATTGTAGGCCCCTCCGAAGAGCGCCATGATCATGAAAAGAAACGGGGGAATGGTGGTTGACCAAGGTTGCTGATTTGAGAAGACGAAACGGTCAATTACACCCCAGAAGATGATCGCCGCCGTTAGGAGATAGCAAGTCACCATGACGGTCCGTTCGAAGTAGCGTTCAATGACGGGGACATGGTGGTAGATCCAGGCAAGCAGCATACCTGAGAGCGCGAGGAACACAGCACCGAAAATGTAGACCGTATTAGGTGAAAGCGCCTGCCGGATCGTCCAAGAATCTTGACTTCCAAGCGCGCTGATGAGCGCTGCCAAATCGGACCAGAGCTCCATCGGCCGTCCTCCCTGTTTCCTATTGTCGCCGGGATTATCCGGTCATTTGTAGTTTGCCGGAGGACCTCACACACTCTTTGCGGAGGCCCTCCGGCGATAGGCATTGGGACTATATCAGCCTTTCCACCAACGGCGCGGTTCGACATTTTCAGCGAGGGTGTGCGGGTTGTTGCGCACCTCGTTGTAAATATCCTGGTAGGTGTCGATGCCACCGGCCCAGCCATTGATCCGTTCGCGCCACTGCTCCCAGAGCTGCGGTTGGAACTCCGGCGAGCACATTTCTTCGGCCTTACGAATTTCAGCATCCGACAGAGACGCAACCCGAACATTGTTCTGGGCGAAAATCGTGTCCGGCAACTGAGGGTTTGAGAAACCGACGGTATTGACCAGAGCGGCCTCGTTTGCTGCCTGCACGTGAACTTGGGTGAGGTATGAGGATTCCATAACGGCATCCTGCAACTCGCCACTCAGGCTGTCGAAGGTTGATACGGTCATCGCCGTGTGTTCGGTGCCGCAGAAGAACCGCAGGTCAACACATTGGCTCACAACCGGCGACATGTTGGCATAGGCCACGGCCGAAGCCCATGTCTCAGCGCCATCGATCAACCCTTGCTTGAGGCCGTCAAGTGTTTCTTCCCACGCGACAGGCACGGGGTTTAGGTTGAGTGCGTTCATGGCGATCCGGCCAAGCTGCGTTCCCGTTACGCGGTTCTTGGTGCCTGCCAGTTGGTCAATCGAGGTGACCGTTTCCTTGTCTTGCCAGGACAGACCGAGCTGGATGCCGCGAAGTTCAGCGTGTGTGAACAGGAACTTCAGTCCGTGACGCTTCTCGAACGGCTCACGTAGGATCCGCTGCGATTCCGGTGAGTACATGAAGTAGTACTGATCAGCGCGGCTGCGGAACATATACGCATAGTCAAGGACGTTAAGGTAGGGCGCGCCACCGGCTGAATTCTGGGTCGACGCGGCATAGAGATCGATGATCCCCTGCTGTGCTTTCTCGACGCACGAGAGCTGGCCGCAAATCTGGTTATTGCCGATGAATTCGATGCGGATTTCTCCGTCCGTACGCTCCTCCAGGTCACGGGCGAACTCAAGACAACCGGCCCGCTCGATCAAAAGGTTTTGCGGGTTAAATCCGGCCGCGCCGAACTTCAGAGTGTGCTTTGCGTCCTTTGCGAAGCGCTTGTTGTAGGTGGACTCCGCCGCTCTGGCGAGGTTCGCCGCCGTCATTACACCGCCGAACGCGCCTGCGGCAAAGAGCGTCGAACTCATGCCGTAAGTTCCTGCAATTTTAAAGAAATCTCGACGCGAGACACCCTTTATGCGATCATAAATTCCCATCTTTTCCTCCCATATTGTCAATTAATGATACTGAAATTATCAAAAAAAGCTAGATTAGTATTGATAACTTGCATAGAGATAATTGCATCTGATGGAGGGTTTTTTGAAAATGGACGCAGATTTTGTGATCGTGGGCGCCGGTTCGGCGGGATGCGTGATCGCAAATCGGCTGAGTGCGAATCCGGACACCAAGGTCATCCTTTTGGAAGCAGGCGGCGCGGATCGAAACCCGTGGATCCATATTCCGGTCGGTTACTTCAAGACCATGCACAACCCCAGTGTCGACTGGTGTTACAAGACAGAACCGGACCCAGGATTGAATGGCCGGCAACTTGACTGGCCACGCGGGAAAGTGCTCGGTGGGTCTTCGTCTCTCAACGGCCTTCTCTATGTTCGCGGGCAACCGCAGGATTATGACCGCTGGCGTCAAATGGGGAACACAGGCTGGGGGTGGGATGACGTCCTGCCGCTTTTCAAGCGCTCGGAAGATCAGGAGCGTGGCGCTGATGCATACCACGGGCAGGGCGGTCCGTTGTCGGTATCGGACATGCGCCTGCGAAGGCCTATCTGCGATGCCTGGGTGGAGGCAGCCCAGGCTGCGGGTTACCCTCTCAATCCCGATTACAATGGCGCTGAACAGGAAGGCGTCGGGTATTTTCAACTCACGACGCGGAATGGACGGCGATGCTCCTCTGCCGTTGCTTTCCTGAAACCGGTTCGGTCGCGTTCGAACCTTCAGATTGTGACCCGGGCAGCAACGACACGCATCCTTTTTGAAGGGCGCCGCGCAACAGGTGTCGTCTATCGCGACACTGAAGGGCGCGAGCACACTGTGAAAGCACGCGCGGAAGTCATTCTTTCGGCGGGCGCAATCGGCTCACCGCAGCTTTTGATGGAGTCGGGCATCGGAGAGGCCCAACACGTGAAAGAGCAAGGTATTGATATTGTTGCTGACCTGCCGGGCGTCGGTAAGAATTTGCAGGACCATCTACAGGCGCGCCTCGTCTTCAAGTGTAATGAGCCTACACTGAACGACGAAGTTCGCAGTTTACTCAACCAGGCACGTATCGCGTTGAAGTACGCGCTGTTCCGGGCCGGCCCGATGACGATGGCCGCAAGCTTGGCGACGGGGTTCCTGCGCACAGGTGATCACGTTGATACGCCGGACATCCAGTTCCACGTCCAGCCTTGGTCAGCCGACAGTCCTGGAGAAGGCGTTCATCCGTTTTCGGCATTTACGATGTCGGTTTGTCAACTTCGCCCGGAAAGCCGCGGTGAAATCCGCCTCGCGTCGCCGGATGCCAGCGTTTATCCGAAAATACATCCAAATTATCTCTCAACCGAGACCGATCGCCGGACGATCGTGGCCGGTATCAACATTGCCCGGCGCATCGCTCAGCATGCTCCGCTGAAGCATAAGATTTCAGAAGAATTCCGGCCGGACGCCTCGCTTGATATCGACGACTACGAAGCCACGCTCGACTGGGCGCGGAATAACTCCACGACAATCTATCATCCAACCGGCACCTGCAAGATGGGCAAAGGCGAAGGCTCAGTTGTCGACGAGCGTCTGCGCGTTCACGGCATTGAGGGGCTGCGTGTCGCTGACTGCTCGATCATGCCCGAAATCGTCTCGGGCAATACCAACGCTCCAGCAATCATGATCGGTGAGAAAGTGTCCGACTTGATCCTGGAAGACCAGAAAGTTGGCGCAATGTAGCGCCCCGAATTCCAATTCCAATGTACATCTCCAAGGGAGTAACGGCATGAAAATGACGACTGAAGAGGCCTTCGTCAAAGTTCTCCAACGCCACGGAATCAAAAATGCATTCGGCATAATCGGGTCTGCCATGATGCCGATCTCCGACCTGTTTCCGACTGCGGGCATCACCTTCTGGGACTGCGCGCACGAAGGCAGCGCTGGGATGATGGCTGACGGCTACACGCGCGCTACCGGCAAAATGTCGATGATGATCGCGCAAAACGGCCCGGGCATTACCAACTTCGTAACTGCAGTGAAAACCGCCTACTGGAACCACACACCGCTCTTGCTGGTCACTCCGCAAGCAGCGAACAAGACCATAGGGCAAGGCGGCTTCCAGGAAGTCGAGCAGATGAAGCTTTTCGAAGATATGGTGGCATATCAAGAAGAGGTTCGTGACCCGACGCGTGTCGCCGAGGTTCTGACGCGTGTGATCTCGCAAGCCCGCCGCCTGAGTGGCCCGGCACAGATCAATCTGCCGCGGGATTTCTGGACACAGGTCGTCGACATTGAGATCCCCGATCCGATCGTTTTCGAAGCTTCGCCGGGCGGTGAAAACTCTGTTGCCGCGGCTGCCGAGCTTCTGAGTTCCGCCAAAAATCCTGTCATTTTGAATGGTGCGGGGGTGGTCCTTTCGGGCGCAATTCCTGCATCTGTTTCGCTGGCTGAGCGTCTTTCGGCGCCCGTTTGTGTGGGGTATCAGCACAACGACGCCTTCCCGGGTTCGCACCCGCTTTTTGCCGGGCCGCTGGGATACAACGGGTCGAAGGCCGGTATGGAACTGATCAAGGAGGCCGATGTCGTTCTCTGTCTCGGTACGCGATTGAACCCGTTCTCAACACTCCCCGGCTACGGCATGGAGTATTGGCCAACGGATGCGAAAATCATTCAGGTCGATATCAATCCGGACCGGATCGGTCTGACCAAGAAGGTCTCGGTCGGCATTGTCGGTGACGCGAAAAAGGTTGCGGAGGGTATCCTGGCGAACCTGTCGGATACTGCGGGCAATGATGGGCGCGATGAACGGTTGGCGCGTGTTTCGCTCGTCAAGTCCCGTTGGGCGCAGCAACTGTCTTCGATGGATCATGAGGATGACGATCCAGGAACAACATGGAATGAACGCGCACGTGCGGCTAAGCCGGATTGGATGAGCCCGCGTATGGCATGGCGCGCAATCCAGGCAGCGCTGCCGAAAGAGGCGATTATCTCGTCCGACATTGGCAACAATTGCGCAATTGGCAATGCCTACCCGTCCTTCGAAGAGGGACGCAAATACCTCGCACCAGGGCTCTTCGGGCCGTGCGGTTACGGTTTGCCATCAATTGTCGGGGCCAAGATCGGTTGCCCGGATGTGCCCGTCGTGGGCTTTGCCGGCGACGGTGCTTTTGGCATCGCTGTCAACGAACTGACCGCGATCGGACGCGGCGAATGGCCGGCAATTACTCAGATCGTTTTCCGCAATTACCAGTGGGGCGCGGAAAAACGAAACTCGACGCTCTGGTTTGACGACAACTTTGTCGGCACGGAACTTGATGAAGGCGTCTCTTACGCAGGGATTGCCCAGTCCTGCGGGTTGAAGGGCGTTGTTGCCCGCACCATGCAAGAACTGACCGACGCTCTTAACCAGGCGCTTGAAGATCAAAAGGCCGGAAAGACCACGTTGATCGAGGCCATGATCAATCAGGAATTGGGCGAACCCTTCCGCCGTGACGCAATGAAAAAACCGGTTGGCGTCGCCGGCATCGATCCTGCGGATATGATGGAGCAGGCGGTCTAACCCGTCGCGAATAAGTGGCAGAAAAGGCGCGCGCTCACAGGATGTTGGCGCGCGCCGCCATTTTAAGGTTCACAACTCCCAGCTCGGATTTTGAAAGCGCGCAAACCGTTATGTCTGGGTGATTGTGCCCCAATCAAATCAACGGGACTGGTCCGTTGGCGGCGGAACGAGCGCCTGGAACCAAGAGGTTGAAGACAGGATAGGGAGCCTTTTCGTGGAAGTGAGTCACGCACTGGACGCATTCTTGTTGGCAAATTGCGCCGTCGTGATCGCCGCTTTGGTCCAGACTTCCACCGGCATGGGGTTCGCGATGATTGCCGCGCCGTTGCTGGCGCTTGTGAGCATCAGTTTCGTGCCGGGGCCGATGTTGTTCATCAATCTCTTTTTGTCTGTCTTCATGCTTGGGGATGGACGTGCTCATGTCGTTCGCCGCGAGATCCTGGCGCTTGGGCCGGCCATTCTGGTCGGCACACTCATCGGTGCTGCTATCCTGAGCCGCATTCCTGGGGACAGGCTGGCCGTCGTGTTCGCAAGTTTGATACTGCTGGCCGTTGCAATTTCGATTTTTGCAAAGGCGCCGCCATTCACAACTCGAAACCTCTCGATTTGCGGCGTTGCCGTCGGCGTTATGGGATCAACATCAGGCATTCCGGGTGCCCCGCTTGTTATCATGTACCAAAACGAGCCATTGGAAAAAACGCGCCCGACCATGGCTTTGGTTTTCACGTTTTCCTACATCACCTCTCTTTGTGCGCTTGCTTATGTGGGGGTGTTCAATGTCCGGCTGGCATTGGATGGCCTGATGCTATTTCCGGGGCTGCTGATCGGGTATGGTTTTGGGCGTTGGGCACGAAGGTTTATGACGCAGGCGGTGGGCCGCATTCTGATGCTCTCCATCGCCACCACCGGATCGGTGCTGCTAATTGCCAAGTCGGTGTTGGGCTGACTTTGGAAGCAGAGTTTTTCTGCGAAAATGACCGGTAACTGGTGTGCACTTCGCACCCAGGCGAAGGGCGCAGATCTCCGCATAACTGTTTGCATTGTATCTTGAATATCAAGAGCCAGAGTGCCTCCACAGGCGCCCTTCCAGACGCTGTTTTGAACCATCGGATCCATTCACAGACCGCGCTCGATCTTCACCTGTCGTCAAGTACTTTCAACACCCGCGTTCGTGAGGTTTCCTTGGCTTCGTGCGAGGCGAGCCCGGTTTTTAGGCACACGAAAGATAACAGGTAATCATCGCCGATTTTCTGGAGTGGAACAGTGACCTCCATGTAGCGCGCACCTTCATTTGGCACCCAGTTTAGAGCCTGCTTCCGGCCCACTGCGGTCATTCGATCACGCTGCAGCAAAGGTATTAAATGGGCCCGCGGCCTGGCCCAAAACCAAGACCGCGGACGTCGTTTTAGCCGAAGACGTTGGCGCCGAATGCCTCCATCACACGCTCGATCTTGTTGGCGAAAGTGTCAGTCGGCCCACCGGCGAACAGGAGCCCGATGACCCGGCCCTTATCATCCAGCACCACGGAACCGGAGTCGCCCGGTTGTGACATGGCGGTGGCCTGGATTTGGTCTTGGAAGATCCGTGAACCTCCCGGATACCCGGAAACCCGGACCGTTGCATTGGTCGAACGCACCGTGCCGGTGGTGGCTTCCGTGGTGCGCCCGCATTTACGCACGCCCATGCCGACCGTTGCGGCCGCGATCCCGGTGATCGCGCCGTGACAGCGTGTGCCTTCCCCGACCAGCTGATCGACCGGTTTGTCGACTGTCGCCAGCGCAGCATCGACATACGCATCAAGCACGCCAGACAGGTTGTGGGCGACTGTGTCGCCCGGCGCCGCACCACCGTCACCGCTGGCCGGCTGGACGATAGGGTCGCCATTGGCCGCGACACCGCCGTAAAGGACATGCCAGTTTGACAAGATGCAGTAGGTGCCCTGATACTCGATACGGGCACCAAGGGTGCCTGACCAATCGGCAGCGGCCGGTCCGCAGCTATTGCCACCTAGCGCTGGCCGGCGTTTGTCAGTGAAACTCTGCGCCACGATCCGACCAATTACCCGCTTCCGTACTGGAACGCTCACCGGTCCCGTTGCATTTGCGGTGTCGGGGATCTCCAGTTCGTTGGGCGTTGCTAGCAACGCACTGGTCTCGGCCTCAACCAGGCCGATCTCGATAATGCTCTCCCCTGTATCAAGCTCGATCACACTGATGGAGGAGACGTTGTCGTTTTCCATGATCGCATCCGCATGAAACGCCAGGGTGCGATCGGCATCTGCTCTGTTTGCCATGGTCTTTCCTTCCCTTTACCAAGATCAATCATGGATGTCCGGAATCCAAGCCTTTAGGCCGGGATCATGGGGTGCGGCCCGGAGGGTTTCGGACAAGTCCGACCGGGTCATCTGCCGCAGCACATTGCTGCTATCGAGGATCAGGCCGGCCGTAGCGCCGGTGCTGAAATCGATCTCCAACGGGGTCTGTGTCGACAGGCCCTTTGGAGCGAATTCCGACTGGACGACGCTGCCGAAGCCGGCAAAGTAGGTTTCGCCCGCGGACCAGCGACGGCTGACATTGGGCTCTGCTTGGACGACGCTGCTACCGTTGCCGGGTTGCCCGAAGCCGCTGATGATCCGCAGATTGATGCCAATCGTCACTTGGTCCTGCGGCACGTTGCCATCGGTTTCGATTAGGAAATCGCCCGGTGGCAAGGTCGGCGATGGCGTGAATGGGACCAGACGGTAATGTGTATTCTGCTTTTCCAAACGCACGGCCGGAACGCGGTCGCTAACCGGTACCCGCTGAGCTGCGGCAACAGTTTTGCCGGGCGTTAGGCGTCCGGTATTCGCCCATAAATACTGGTAGGCGGTTTCCCATGCGAATGTCGTGTAGCCATTGACCTGCAGGTTGGCACAAATCCAAGCAATTGGCTCGGAAGTCGGCGCGGACTGCATCTTGGCCCAGACGGCAATGCTTGTGGCAGCCGTGCCGGCATTTACCAGCACCAGCCCGCGCCGGATGATCGACCCCATCACGTTGGATCCTCGTTCTGGATCCGGCGGTCAAAGCCGCCGGATCCGCACCGGTCACGCCAGCAGCTTCGTGTCGGTCAAAAGGGCGTGGGCTGCATCCCCTCCTGACGCGATATATGCCGCATTCAACGCCTGTTGGGTGGTAACGGTCCACTTGTTGTCCGCGCCGAGGATCGCATACATGTCGTAGACGTTGACAGGGAACGCCACCTGGGCTTTTTGGGTGATCTGCTGGATGTCCAGCACCTGACCTGGTGTATACTGGCCAAAGGTGACCCAGTAGGTCGGGTGCGGCGTGAAGGCCGCCGTGATGTTCGGCTGGGCCGGCACAACGAAGGTGCCTGTACCCGCGCCCGGAGGGGCGCCCTCAATGCCCATATTGATACCAACTGCAGCCGTGTTGGACGGAATTGTATCATCCTGGTTGATGTATAAGGTGCCCGGGTCGCCGAATGGAGCTTGGTTCTCGAAAGTGAATGCCTGGTTCGGTTTACGGGTGAAGTCGACGCCATTGTTTCCGGTCAGAGATGCATCCCATTTCTGGCTGGCACTGAATTTGACACCGGCACCCAACTTCCCGGTCTGGCTCCACACAAACTGGTAGTTGATCGTCCAGCTGAAGCTGACCGATGTGGTGGGGGCCACCGGAAAGGCAAACCAGGCCAAGGACATAACGTCCTGGGTGCTGATATTCGGATCCTCCTGGTAACAGCAAAAATCCCAGTTGTTGTTGGAGTTATTGATGAATGTAAGCGTATAGACGTTGCCCATCTGGATAACCTCCTTGCATATATCTTCAGGCTGGGTCCCCGCGTGAGTTGAATTGAGTTGAGGACGCTCGAATTAAGAAACTTTAGCGAGAAATATACAATCAGAAGTGGTTTACTGATCGTTTTTCTGCCACGGCAAATTAACCATCAGTTGATTTGGTCGCCGGGCCAGTAGGCGATGCAGGTAGCGGCGGGATGGTCGCGAGGAGTTCGATAAACAATCGACCGAGGTGGCGTGGACGCACCCGCAGGTTTTCGATTAAGTCGATCTCCGTTGCGGCAAGCTGTTCCCGTTGTAGCCATTCTGGTGCGTTTCGGCCCATCAATAACCAATCGAGGGATATGTCGAGGGCTACCGCGATCCTGCAGGCATTGTCTACGGACATCGGATGGCCCCGACGCCACTTGGAAACGGCCGCGGGCGAAATATTCAGTTCTGCGGCGAGAGCCATGGCCTTACGCTGTCCACGTTGGCGAAGCGCAATGCCAAGCCTTTGGCCGCGGCGGGTATCGATGATGTTTCCTGTCATGGTTTGCTCCCCGTTCCATTTATGGGAGCAAGTGTTCAGGGACTCACGCTAAGAGGGAAATCATAACGCTGCGGATACGATTACTTGCATCAACTCCGCGCCTTCAAAGAAGCGCTCGTGAGTATGCCTGGTTCGCGCATATTGCGACCGGTTAAACGGCGGATAATCCCGCATAACGGCAATCCGGTCCAAGGTAACAACAATCCAGTTCCATCTAACTGCAATTGTCTTGCGCCCTACGGCACGGTCTGCGTCGGCTTACCTCGCTGAACAACGAGTGTCGGGTGGCCCCGTATGCCCATCTACCCGCATTCCCAAAACAAGCAACACGTACCATGCCGGTCAAATTGTTGAATACTAGCGCTTTTTGAAGATTAGGAACGGGCGGTTCTCACCTGGTATCCTGATCTTCAGCGCGCAATAACCAGGACCAGCTCGCCATAAAACAAATGCACAGCCACTTTCCTTCCGAAGGAATATTGATCCTGAGAAGTAGAAATCCCCGCCTCACACCGGCACACCGGCGATGTGGGCGATCAGCTCCAGGCTGTTGCGGGCGTTGAATTTTTTCATCAAACGGGCCCGGTGAACCTCTACCGTGCGGTGGGAGATGTCGAGCGCGCGGGCGATCTCCTTGGACGTCAGACCCTCGGCCAGCATGGTTGCCACCTGACGCTCGCGCACGCTCATGTCGGCGAGCGGCCGGTCTTCTGAAATATCGGAAAAACTCCAAACGGCCTTGGCGAAGGGGTGATCAGGGTCCAGCGACTGCCCGCGTACCCGGCACCAGAACAGAGCACCGGATTTCCGGCGCATGATCCGCTCGTCCTGATAGGTGCCGCTGCCCAGCATCTTGCTGACCCCGATCTTGCCGATGCGCAAGAACTCTTCCGAAGAGGGATAAAGCACCGACAGGGAGACACCGGTCAGCGCGGCGGTGTCATATTCAAACATCGCCGCAAACCGCGGATTGCATTTCCGGATGGTCCGGTCTTCTGAGTAAACCAGTCCGATCGGCGCATGCTCAAAGGCAAGGGCAGCCAGCTCCTCCATGCGATCTCCATTACGTGTTTTGCCGGAATATCCAGATAAAGCGCGCAAATAGTATCCGGAAGGGAGAAAAGGGAGGCAAGGGCATGAACCCGGCAGAATGGCTGAAACGCACAGCGGCAAAATCACCCGGCACACCGGCGCTCTTCACCGGTGTGCGCCAGGTGGCTGATTATGCGGCATTTGCGGAAACAGTCGGGGCGATTGCACACGCGCTTCAAGGTCGCGGCGTTGCCAAGGGCGACCGGGTCGCGGTCTTCATGGCAAACAACACAGCCTATCTTGAAGCGCTCTATGGCATTTGGTGGGCCGGCGCGGCTGCTGTGCCGATCAACGCCAAGCTGCACGGGCGGGAAGCAGCCTGGATGGTGGACGATGCCGGCGCAAAACTGGTGTTCTGCGATGAGAAATCCGCAAACGCCCTGTCTGGTCTTTTGTCTGGCGATGCACAGATTGTCATAACCGGCAGCGAGGCATTTGACGCTATGCGATCGGAAGCCCCGCTCTCAGAGCCCGTGCCGCTGGAAGAGGACGATCTCGCCTGGCTGTTCTACACCTCCGGCACCACAGGGCGGCCGAAGGGTGTCATGATCACCTGCGGCAACATCGCCTCGATGACATACAACTTCTTTGTCGATGTGGACGAGGTCAAGTCGGGCGGGGCCATTTTGTATGCTGCTCCCATGAGCCATGGCGCCGGGCTTTACAACTTCATGCATGTCTTGCGCGGTGCACGGCACGTTGTTCCGGAAAGCGGCGGATTTGACGCTGAAGAAGTTCTCCGGATCGCGCCAACCCTAAAATGTGTCAGCATGTTCGCAGCGCCCACCATGGTGCGCCGGATGGTGGATGTCGCCAAGGCCCAGGGGCTCAACGGCATGGGGCTGCGCACCATCGTTTACGCCGGAGGGCCGATGTATGAGGCCGACATTCTGGAGGCGGTGGAGGTGATGGGAACCCGGTTCGTTCAGATCTACGGCCAGGGGGAATGCCCGATGGGGATCACTGCGCTCTCCAGGGCCGATGTGTCCGACCGCAGCCATCCAAGATGGCGGGACCGGCTGAATTCCGTTGGAACGGCACAATCTTCCGTGCGGGTGCGTGTTGTTGATGAAAGCGGCGAAGATGTTCCAGCTGGTGAGGTGGGGGAGATCGTCGTGCGCGGAGCAACGGTGATGAAAGGCTATTGGCAAAACCCGGCCGCGACCGAAGAAACCCTTCGAAACGGCTGGCTGTGGACCGGAGACATGGGGCGGCTCGATCAGGACGGCTATCTGACGCTTCAGGACCGTTCCAAGGATGTGATCATTTCCGGCGGAACAAACATCTACCCGAGGGAGGTGGAGGAAGTGCTGCTCAGCCATCCGGCGGTCCATGAGGTCTCCGTGATTGGCCAGAAAGACCCGGAGTGGGGGGAGGTCGTCGTTGCCTTTGTCGTGCGTCTCAACGGGCAAAACGTTGAAGCAGCAGAGCTTGATGCCTTGTGCCTGGAGCAGATTGCCCGGTTCAAACGGCCGAAAACCTACCACTTCGTCGAGGCGCTGCCGAAGAACAATTACGGCAAGGTCTTGAAGACCGAATTGAGACAACAGCTGATGGCAGGAGGGAACGAACATGAGTGATTTGACGAGAAAAACCGCCCTGGTGACCGGGTCTGTTCAAGGCATCGGTTTGGCGATCGCAAAGAGCCTTGCAGGTGCCGGCGCCCGGGTGGGTGTTCATGGTCTTGCGTCAGCGGAGCAGGCCGCGGAGGCCGTAGCCGCCGTTAAGGCGGCCGGAGCGCCGGAGGCCCGGTTTTTTGATGCCAATATGCGGGATGTGACGGCCATCGAAGCGATGATGCAGAATGTGTCTGACTGGGGCGGCGCGGACATTCTGGTCAACAATGCGGGTATCCAAAAAACCGCCAGCTACGCCGAGCTCGATGCGGCGACCTGGGAAGCCATCATCGATGTCAATCTGTCCGGCGCTTTTCACACGATGCGAAAGGCGCTGCCGGTCATGGCTGAAAAGGGGTATGGCCGGGTGATCAACATTGCCTCGGTCCATGGCCTCGTCGCATCGGTGAACAAGGCGCCTTATGTGGCCTCGAAGTTCGGCCTGGTTGGCATGAGCAAGGTCGCTGCGCTGGAATATGCCGCCGCCGGCACCAAGGCCAAAGGCGGTGTCACCGTCAACTGCATCGCGCCAGGTTGGACCGAAACCGCGATCATCGAGCCGCAGGTTGCCGCCCGCGCCGCCCTTCATGGCGGCGACAGGGATCTTGGGATTGCCGATCTTCTGGCCGAAAAACAACCGACCCGCCGGACCTCCGATCCATCGGAAATCGGTGCCTTGGCGCTGTGGCTGTGTCATCCGGTTGCCCACAATGTCACCGGCACGACCATCCCGGTCGACGGCGGCTGGACAGCGCAATAGATGGGGACCTCAGGCCGTCTCAAGAGTGGTGGAGCTCTTGCCAAAACAGCGATACTTGTAAGGGTGCAAAGCAGGCACACGCACAGTTGATCGCTTTGGAGCCCGCCGGCCTTGACCCGGCATGAGGTTATCTCGATCTAACCCCCAAGAACGACCAAGAGAACCATGGAACACGGCATACAATGTCTCCCGCCAAAATCAGCTTTGTGCGCCTGACATCAATTTCGCTTGCGGAGTTGACCGCGCATATGAACGACCCGCGTCTTGCAGCGCATATGCCGCTTCTGACAAAGGCGTGGGATGACGATACGGCTGCTCAGTTCATCGCAGCCAAAGAAGCGTGCTGGCAGCGCGATGGGCTGGGGCATTGGGCATTTCTCGATCATGGCCGATATGCCGGCTGGGGCGGCTTTCAGAAAGAGGGAGACGAGTGGGACTTCGGTCTTGTTTTAAAGCCCGACTGCTTCGGCCTCGGGATCTCCATTACCCGAAAGGCACTTGCCTTCGCTCGGGCAGATGACCGGATCCCGTTTGTGACCTTTCTTTTGCCGCCGTCCCGAAAGAAACTGGGGGCTCTCAAGCGAATGGGGGCACGTTTCATCGGCGATGTCGACTATGGCGGCGAGATCTTCGGCAAATACAAATTGGCGACAGACTAAAGCGCCTGACGTTTGCGCTAGTGGCCTGTTTCCGGGGGCGGGCGGCATGTGAGTTACCCCTTGTGCTCTTGCCTTCGGAATGGTTCAACTCAAAAGCAACGTGGGCTTAAGCAACAACCTGAAAGGCATCTAATGGATCCGTCCGGTGAACGGTTCTCAAGCGCAAGTGCTGACCTTGAAACGTTGGTCGCGCTTTTAAAGACGCACGACATCTTTGCTTCCATGGAAGAGCGGCACCTGCAAAACATTGCTGCGGCATGTCCCATCGAAGATGTTGCCACTGATAAGGTCCTGTTTCGGCAGGGTGATCCAGGAAATTTTGCCTATCTTCTGGTTTCCGGCGAGCTGTCAGTTGATGTCGCCACGCCACATGGTGATGTCACCTTGGCGGTGCTGAATGCACCGGACATGGTTGGTGAGATTTCCGTCTTCGCCCGCAAACCCCGGACCGCGACTGTCCGTACACGCAGTGCGGCGCAGCTTTTGAGATTGGACAGGGACGTCGTCCGGGGGCTGCTGATTGATCATCCGGACGCCATCTTGACCATCATCGGCGCTCTTGGAAGCCGCCTTCAGGGGATGAACGGTGCTATAGCGACCTTGACCCAGGCCGCAGAAGCGCTCAGCAACGACGCGTTTCAACCCGGCATGCTGGAAACCCTGAAAGCGGAGGCAGGCCGGTTCGGGCAGTTCGCCCATGTCTTCGAAAAGATGGCGGGCGAGATCCGGGAAAAAAGCACGCAGCGCGAAGAAATGCGCATTGCGGCCAAGGTGCAGGGCTCCTTCCTGCCGTCCGGCATCGATCCGGGCGCATTTGGAGAAACATTCGACATCGCCGCATCCATGATCCCGGCAAAAGACGTTGGCGGGGACTTTTATGACTACTTCATGGTCGGAGACGGCAAACTTGGCTTTGCCATTGGCGATGTCTGCGGGAAGGGCATGCCGGCTGCCATGTTCATGAGCGTCTCGCGGATGATCCTGAAAACGCTTGCCCGGGAAGGGCATCCACCAGGCGCCGTGATCAGTCGCTTGAATGATGTGCTTGCCGACGACAATCCGGAATGCATGTTCGTGACACTGTTTTACGGATGCCTTGATCTGGAAACCGGCACACTTTCCTATTCCAGCGCCGGACACGAAGACGTTTATTGGCTCGGCAATTGCGGTAACTGTGAGCGGGTCGAAAGCCTCGGACCGATCGCGGGTGTTTTTGAAAATACGGACTATCCAACCCGAACGCGCCAGATCGCGCCCGGCGATGGTGTGCTGCTGGTGACCGACGGTGTAACGGAAGCCCTCGATCCGAACGGTGAGCTATACGGTCACGACCGGTTGAAGCGCCTTCTTGAGACCTCAAAAAACGCGAGCGCAACAGGTTGGATCGAGACGCTAAACGCGGAAGTTTCAAAATTTGCCGCTGAGGCAGCCCAATCCGACGACATCACCTGTCTCGCGATGATCTTTCAAGGATCTGAACCTGGGTGATCGTTAAGTGGGGAGCGCGAGCGACTGCTTGCGCTCCGGTCAGCGCCGCTTGCCGAAGGCCGGTTTGCCGGAGCCAGCCGGACGCGCGCGCCGGACGGGCTGCTGCTGGGCGCGTTTGGCATCATCCATCATATGCTGACGGGTGAAGAAATTGTCCGGGCTGTCGTGCAGGAGATCAATTTCGGACTTTAGCGCTTCTTCTGAAGTTTTGAGAGATTGGGCCCGCTGTGCGCCGACAATGCGTTTTTCGCTGATGAACTGAACACCCATCTTCAGCCCGTCTTCCCAGCGCTTTTCGCAAGTGACTTCGAAGTTCTCCAGATCAATCTGCAGCTCGAATTGTGGCGGCGCCATAAAGGCGGTCTCGAACTGCAGCATCGCTCCGCCATCGGAGAGATTGCGCACGATGCAGGGGAAAGACCTCAGGCCGCCCTGGAATATGATCTTGCCTTTTTTCAAGACACGGGTTCGCCGCGGGCGGTCTTCTGCCGTCCGGGTTTCCTGGCCGCTCACTGGCGCCTGTTCCTGTTTGTCTTCGGACATGACTGTTTGAACCGGTACTACAAGGATCATATGCACATCGCCGGACATACTATTAATGAAAGCTTTCCAATCGGTGAATCAGCCGAATGCTGCCAAGAGGATTGCACTGAAGCCGCTGAAATCCGCTGGAGCGGCACCGCTGAAAAAAGAGACAGATTTTATCATTTGCCGGAATCGTGGAATGCCATTCCTTGAATTGATTACTGCCTATTCTCTATCTCTTACGCATCGCGAACGGGCATGAATCGAAAAGTTTCAATGAGTTGCCTGACACGGCTTGCAGGGTTGAGCATGTCCGAAATGGAGGATTGATCCACTCAATTTCGCGTGTCGGTCAGTTTAATGGCATGTCCGGAAAATCGTCTGGACTGAGCCATCAGACAGAGTCACGGTAAACCGGTTTTGGGAAAACAACGGTTATGAACATAATGTCGGCAGATCTGACGCCAGACCGCCTGAGCAATTTGCGGCGGTTGGAAGCGGAAAGCATCCACATCATCCGGGAGGTTGCGGCGGAGTTTTCCAACCCGGTAATGCTCTATTCCATCGGCAAGGACAGTGGCGTCATGCTGCACTTGGCGATGAAGGCGTTTTATCCGTCGAAACCGCCGTTTCCGCTGCTTCACGTGGACACCACCTGGAAGTTCCGCGACATGATCACCTTCCGGGATGAGACAGCCAAGCAGCTCGGTCTGGAGCTTCTGGTGCACACGAACCAGGAAGGCGTTGAGAAGGGCATCAACCCGTTCGATCACGGCTCGTCGGTGCACACGCACATCATGAAGACCGAGGCGCTCAAACAGGCACTCGACAAATATGGATTTGACGCAGCCTTTGGCGGTGCGCGGCGCGATGAGGAAAAGTCCCGTGCCAAGGAACGAGTGTTCTCCTTCCGCAATTCCTCCCACGGCTGGGACCCGAAGAACCAGCGGCCGGAACTCTGGAACTTGTACAATGCCCGGGTTGCCAAGGGCGAGAGCATTCGCGCCTTTCCGCTCTCCAACTGGACCGAGCTCGACATCTGGCAATACATCCTGACGGAAAACATCCCGATGGTGCCGCTCTACCTGGCCGCCAAGCGCCCAGTCGTTGAACGCGACGGCATGCTGATCATGGTCGACGATGAGCGGATGACCTTGCAGCCTGGCGAGGTTGTTCAGGAAAAGATGATCCGCTTCCGCACCCTCGGTTGTTACCCACTGACGGGCGCGATCGAATCGGATGCCACGACCTTGCCCGACATCGTCAAGGAAATGCTGATTGCCCGCACGTCCGAGCGCCAGGGCCGCCTGATCGATAAGGACGAAAGCGCCTCCATGGAAAAGAAAAAGCGTGAGGGGTATTTCTGATGAGCGTTCTTGAAGACACCCTGACCAGTTCCGAAGCTGTTGCCGCCTATGTGGCTGCCCAGGAGCAAAAGGACCAGCTGCGGTTCCTAACCTGCGGTTCGGTGGATGACGGCAAATCGACGCTCATCGGCCGCCTGCTCTACGACACCAAGCTGATCTTCGAGGATCAGCTGGCAGCCCTTGAGCGGGACTCGAAGAAACACGGCACGGTCGGCGAGGACATTGATCTGGCGCTTCTGGTCGACGGGCTGGAAGCAGAACGCGAGCAGGGCATCACGATTGATGTGGCCTACCGCTTCTTTGCCACCGACAAGCGCAAGTTCATCGTCGCCGACACACCGGGCCACGAGCAATACACCCGCAACATGGCAACGGGCGCCTCGACCGCCGATCTGGCCGTTCTGCTGGTGGATGCCCGCCATGGCCTGCAGGTGCAGACCCGCAGGCACGCCTTCATTGCCTCGCTGCTCGGCATCCGCCATGTGGTGCTGGCGGTGAACAAGATCGATCTCGTGGATTTTTCGCAAGACCGCTTTGACGAAATCCGGACGGACTTCGAAACGTTTGCCAGCGGCTTTGACTTCGAAAGCCTCGTGGCGATCCCGATGTCCGCCCGCTTTGGTGACAATGTCACCGCCAGGGGCGACAACATGGACTGGTTCACCGGTCCAACGCTTCTGGAGCATCTGGAGACGATCGAGGTCGGCGAGCACGAGCTGGACGCTCCGTTCCGCTTCCCCGTGCAATGGGTGAACCGGCCGAACCTCGACTTCCGGGGGTATTCGGGAACGATCGCCAGCGGCCGGGTCGCCGTCGGGGACGAAATCGTCGTGGCAGGCCCCGCAAAAACCAGCCGGGTCAAGCAGATCATCGCGCCGGCCGGTGAGGTGGACGAGGCGCGCGCGGGCGAAGCCGTCACACTGACCCTTCAGGACGAGATCGATATCTCGCGCGGCGATCTTCTCAGCGCACCGTCTGCCCGTCCGGATGTGGCGGACCAGATGGCGGCGCACCTCATCTGGATGTCGGATGACGCGCTGCTGCCGGGCCGCTCGTATCTCCTGAAGATCGGTGCGAAGACGGTCAACGCGACGGTCACGGAGATCAAGCACAAGATCAACGTCAACACGTTCGAGCATGTGGCCGGCAAAACGCTGGATCTGAATGAGATTGCCTTCTGCAACTTGAGCCTCTCCTCTGATGTTGCCTTTGACCCCTACGAGGCCAACCGGACGACCGGGTCGTTCATCCTGATCGACCGGATGACCAACCAGACGGTTGGGGCGGGCATGGTGTGGTTCGCGCTGCGCCGGGCAACCAACATCCACTGGCAGGCGCTCGATGTCGACCGCAAGGCGCGGGCCGACAAGATGGGCCAGCAGCCCGCGGTGTTGTGGTTCACCGGGCTCTCCGGTTCGGGCAAGTCGACCATTGCCTCACTGGTTGAAAAGCGCCTGCATGCGGAAGGCCGGCACACCTACACGCTCGACGGCGACAACGTGCGTCACGGGCTCAACCGGGATCTCGGCTTTACCGATGCCGACCGGGTGGAGAACATCCGCCGGGTGGGCGAGGTGGCCAAGCTCATGGCCGACGCCGGGCTGATCACGCTGGTGTCCTTCATCTCGCCGTTCCGCTCCGAGCGGCAGATGGCACGGGACCTGATGGGCGAGGGCGAGTTCATCGAGGTATTTGTCGACACGCCGATCGAGGAATGCAAGAAGCGCGATCCAAAGGGGCTTTATGCCAAGGCGGAACGCGGCGAGATCAAGAACTTCACCGGCATCGACAGCCCCTATGAAGCCCCGGAAAACCCGGAGCTCCGTATCCACAACGTTGGCCGTCCGCCGGAAGAGGTGGCGGATGAGATCGTTGCGTACTTGCGCGCGCGCGGGTTCCTGAGTGTTCTCGGTATGGACGGTGACGGGATTTAGAGGGGTCTTGCTCACTGTTCTGTCCATCACCATAGGCCCCGGATCACGTCCGGGGCGGCGCGGAGAAATACAGCGCTTTATTTAATGCCGTCCCGGACGTGATCCGGGACCAACCTCCCCACAGTAAAGAACTCAGCAGTCCCGGCCACCGTGCCGGGACCTGCAATTCAATTAAAATCTGCCGACGGCCATCAAGCCGGGACCTGCATTTTAATTGAAATTATCCGATGGCCACAGGCGGCTGACACACGTCCACCCATTCGGCGCCGGTGATCTCCGCCATCCGGTCCGGTGCGATGCGGACGGCCGCATTGGTCGCGCCTGCGGCCGGAATGACAATGTCATAAGCCTTCAGAGAGACATCGCAGTAAACCTTCAGCGGGGAGGGCAGGCCGAACGGGCAGACCCCGCCGACCGGGTGGCTGGTGAGTGCGACCACGTCCTCGGCACCGAGCATTTTCGCCTTGCCGCCGAAGGCCGCCTTGGCTTTCTTGTTGTCCAGCCGCGCATCGCCGCGGGCAACCAGCAAGAACACCTCATCCTTGACCCTGAACGAGAGCGTTTTTGCGATCTGACCCGGCTCTACGTCATGCGCAGCTGCCGCCAGAT
Organism: Roseibium sp.; assembly: GCF_965276855.1. GTDB lineage: Bacteria > Pseudomonadota > Alphaproteobacteria > Rhizobiales > Stappiaceae > Roseibium. The sequence goes on along the minus strand of NZ_OZ255700.1, from coordinate 994,267 downwards.
CAACTGTCGCGCTGCTGTCCTCCGTGACCAAAACCTCAAGATCCGGGGCGGCCTCAGCCAAATGGGCACGGACAGATTCAAGCGACATGCGAAGCCTTTCTCAAGAAGGTGCGAAAATACAAACGAAGATCAAAACTTTCCAATGTTGACATCAGTCCTACATTGTCTGTGTGTAAAGCTTCCAATCTTGTGGAGATTGTAAACAAAACGTTCACTATGTTTCCATAATTTGGACAGCGTCCTGTGGGAAGAAGGTTATCGTGACTGGTGGTTGTTATCCCGTGGCTATTAAGTGCCGGATGACTCTGAACAAATAGGATAAGCAAATGGCAAAAGCCATGCCTGCTGCAACTGACGAGCGTAGCCGCCGACAAGGTCCAGGCGCCGAACGCGGGCCTAATCTAGCCAGCGTGCCGGACAGCATCGGCTTTCTTGTTGTCAAGAACGGTCTCTTTTGGGGCTCGATCGCCCTCTCTGGTGCCGTTCTTTACGGTGCAGCCTCGATTTTTTTCTAACCGCAGCGCTGGACGGCGGCATCGCTAAATATTTTTGGACAGACAACGGTCTGCTGTGTGGCGTGTCGCCAGTGTAATCTCGACTTTCCGAGCTTTTTTATCGGCGGACAGCCAGGTCCGCATCCAGCCGGTTCAAGCCAAAATGATGATCCGGGCGGAACGTCTCCGGCAACGGGATTCGGGGCGAGTTCCCGGAAATCTCGGCAATCAGCCCTTCGGCGATCAAGTGCGCTATTCCATAGGAAATCTTGAAGCCACCTGTAGCCGCAAAAGTCCGCTCCCGGCCGGGCAGGGCGCCGACCAACGGGTCGCGCTTGTTGCATCGTGGCCGGATGCCGGCCCATTCGGTCAGCACCTCGCGCCCGTTCAAAGACGGACAGAAGGCGGTGGCCCGCCGGATCAGATCGGCGGAGCGATCCGGGTCGACCTCGGTATCCTGCGCAGTCCGATCTGACGTGCTGCCAATTGCGAGGGTGCCATCGTCATGCGGAACCACATAGAGCCCGTCGCAATAGATGGCCGGCCGGTTTTCCAGGCCGCGGCCGTCCATCAAGAGGGCCTGTCCCTTTTCCCCTCGTCCGATTGCCTCACCTGTGAGGGTTTCGATGAGATCAAAAGCACCATGCCCTCCCGCAATGACGAAATTCGTCGCATTGATCGTCTGCCCATCGCTTAGATGAACCGCATCCTTTGCCTCATCGAACCCGGTGACCCCTGTTTCTTCCAACAAGAGGCCCTGTTTGACCACGAAACTTGCCAATGCTTTTAAGTAAAGCCGTGGAGCAACCCGGGCTGCCAGCGTTTCAAAGACGATACCGTGAGGGGCTGCGTCCGCGCTCAGCCAATTCGAACGGCTGCCCTGCGGTTCAACAACATAGGAAAAACCGGTTTCCTCCGGATGCCAGCGCTGCTTGCTCTCCTCGGCGCGCTCCAGATGGTGGTCCAGTTTGTCCTGTGTTGTCAGCGGCAGGATCCGGCCCAGGCGCTTGTAGCCGCAGGTGACGCTAGAGAGCTGTTCCAGTTCTGCGATATGGCCGGAAAGGCTTGAGAGCGCCTGAAACTGGAACTCTTTCTTCGGGTTCCAGCGGGCTGGCATGTGCGGCATCAATGCGCCAAGCAATCCGCCGCTGGCCCCCGCGCCAACATGACGGGTTTCCACGACAGCAACCTTCAATCCAGCCTTGAGCCCTGCATAGGCTATCGACAGGCCGAAAATACCGGCACCGGCAATTGCCAAGTCATATCGCTCAGAAGTGCTTGCCACGTTGGTCCCCGCGCTTGATCGGCTCTCTGGGCTCCCGTATGAGGAGCTGACAATTAGAGGCTTGGTTTAGTGGCGTGACGGACGAAGAGCAAAGAAAAACCGCTGCGGCGTTTGGCCCGCCGGATCTGGAGTGGCTGGATGGGGACGTGCCGCGGGCCGAAGGGTTTGGGGATACCTATTTCTCAAAAGCCGGCGGGCTTGCGGAAACCCGGCACGTGTTCCTGTCCGGCAATGGCCTGCCAGAGCGTTTTGAGGGGCGCGAGAGCTTCACAATTGCCGAGTTCGGTTTTGGCACCGGCCTTAACTTGCTGGCGGCGGTTCAAGCGCTGGAGAGTGTCGCAAGTCCGCCGGAGCTGACGTTCATCTCGTTTGAACTTCATCCCCTGACCAGCGAGCAGCTCAGCAGGGCGCTAAACGCGTTCCCCGAGTTGACCGATTGGGCAGAAAAACTGACCGCTGTTTGGTCTCCGCAGCCCGGCTGGAACATCCTGGAGCTGGGGCGAGTGAGGTTGGCGCTTGGCGTGGGAGATGCGCGGGTGTTGATTGGGGATCTTCATAACGTGCCCGAAGTGCTGGAACACACCGGCATAGGTGCCTTGAAAATCGATGCCTGGTTTTTGGATGGGTTCAGTCCCGCAAAGAACCCGGAACTCTGGGACGAAGAGCTTCTGAAGGCTGCAGCTGATTTGACGGCTGAAAACGGAACGCTCGCGACTTATACATCAGCCGGATGGGTGCGGCGGAACCTGCAAGGGGCGGGTTTCGACATTGAAAAGCTCAAGGGCTATGCCGGCAAGCGCGAAATGGTGATTGGCCGGAAGGCGGCATTTTTGGGATGAACCGGCCTCAGCTGCCGGTCAGGGCGCGCGGCATGGCAGATTGTGTCAACCGGTGCTCAACCCAGTTGCGGTGCCAGTCCAAAACATCGTCTGCCGGCATCGGACGCGCAAAAGCATAACCCTGCGCGAATTTGCATCCAAAACTCTGCAGAAGTTCCGCATGCGCCAAGGTTTCCACGCCCTCGGCAAGGACGTCCAATTGATACACCCTGCCCAGCGAGATGATGAGTTTGAGTAGTTCCTGGTCCTGCGCATTGTTTAGACTATCATGCACGAAACCTTGATCGATCTTCAAGGTGTCGACCGGCAGTTTCTTCAGGTATGCAAGGGACGAATAGCCGGTACCAAAATCATCCAGCGCAAATCCGACAGCAGATAAACGGCAATTCCGAATGATTTCGGAAACTCGGTCAATATCGCTGAGGGCATCGGTTTCGAGCAGTTCTATTTCCAACTGTTGCGGTTCAACTTTTGGATGGGCCGCCAGATGGCTTTTCAAGGTTTCCTCAAAATCATCGGATGTGAGTTGGAGAGCACTGACATTGACGCTGACGGTCGTGTCGAGGCCTACCTCATTCCACCGCTCAATCTGTTCAAGGGCATTGTCCAACACCCAGTTGCCAAGTTCGATGGCCACATCAGGGTGCCGTTCGATTGGCGGCAGGAACGCGCCTGGCATCAAAAGACCCTTTTCGGGATGTTGCCAGCGTATCAGCGCTTCGTAGCCAATGACTTCTTTCGTGGCGAGCCGGATTTTGGGTTGATAGTGCAGGCGGAAAGCATCCGTTTTTAGGGCCTTTTTGGCATCCGCCACCTGAGCATAATACTCTGTCAGCCTGCGGTCCTGTTCCGGGTCGAAGAACTTGTACTGATTTCTGCCGGCGATCTTGGCCTCATACATCGCCTGATCGGCCTGACGTTCCAGCTGGTCACCGTCAATCTCTTCCGTTTGCGGGTAGAAGGTGACGCCAATGCTGGCAGAAACCGATGCTGTTGCCGCGCCGAGCTTGAACTCCTTGGACGCAGCTTCAAGGATCCGGTTCAGCGTGCTGACGCAGCTCTTCTCATCTGGCAGATCGGTGATGATGGCAACAAATTCGTCGCCCCCGATGCGTGCAAGGGTATCTTCCGTGCGCAGCACTTTGGTGAGACGGTGGGCGACCGAGACAAGCAACTCGTCGCCGGCAGCGTGGCCATAAGTGTCGTTGACGGCCTTGAAGCCGTCAAGATCAATGAAGGCGATTGCAAGCGTATGCCCATGCCGGCGCGCGCGCGCCATGGCCTGCTGCATGTTGTCTGCAAGAAGCACACGGTTGGGTAGGCCCGTCAGGCGATCGTATCGGGCCAAATGCTCCAGCTGCCGCTCATGAGCCTTCATTTTGGTAATATCGACGAACAGGCCGACGTAGTTGGTGGGCACGCCAGCTTCGTCTTCAATGGCGCTGATGGTCAGCCGTTCGGCATAAACATCACCGTTCTTCCGTTTGTTCCAAATCTCGCCTTGCCAGACGCCATCCTTTCTAAGCGTGGCCCACAAGTCTTTGTAGAAGCCGGCATCGTGTTTTCCCGAGCTCAGGAAGTTCGGGTTTCTTCCGATGATCTCATCGCGGTCGTAACCCGTTATCTCGGAAAAGGCCTCATTGACATCAACAATCGTGCCTTTCGTATCGGTGATGATGATGCCTTCATCTGAGTGTGTGAACACCTGAGCGCTCAGCTTGAGGGCGTTCTCCGCATGTTTCTGGTCTGTCATATTTTGCGCGACGGCATAAACCAGCTGGCGGTCGACATCTGACCGCGCGGACCAACGCAAGTGTTTCGCCTCGCCGGAGGCACAGACATATCTGTTTTCAAACCTGTCGATTCCCTCTCCTGCAACAAGGGCTGCAAAGGTTTCCTCGGTGGTTGCCCGGTCCTCCGGATGTACAAACTCGATAAAGGGGCGTTCACAGAACTCTTGAAGGGTGTAACCCAGAAAGTCTTCCCAGGAATCATTGAGGCGCAGGATGGTGCCATCAAAATCCAGGATGAGATTTAAGGACTGTGACTGATTGAAGAACTGCTCCAGATCCCGTTGGCTGCGTTTGCGCTCTTCGACCTCTTCTGACAGCTCACGCGTCCGGTTGCGGACCCGTGTCTCAAGTGTTTCGTTCAGATTGATGAGCTGAAGTTTTGAAAGGCGGAGCCGGGTGTTGAAGCTGCTCACCATGACATAGCGCCAGATGACGAAAGCGCCGACCAGAATGGCCACAATGACAAGCATGCCTTCAAACACGCGTGTTGAGGTCCAAAACGGCTCGGGGGCACCATACCAGCGTTTATAGATAGTCTTGTATTCCGGTGAGTTGACGAATGCGGTGACCGCTGCACTGAACAAAGCTTGCAGATCGGATCGGTCCTTTCGAAAACGCAGTCCGCGCGGAATTTCCTTCATGGCCGAACCGGTGATGCGGATTTGGTCTTCAACGCCAATATTACGGGCAAGCGCTTGAAACACCGTGTCGGGGTAGACAACGGCATCGACAGCTCCGGAAAGAAGCCCAAACAGAGCCTGCTCAGCGGTTGGATAAATCTCAAGATCAACATCTGTGCGATTGCGCAAGATGAACAGGCCGGCATTCCGTTCGACAACGCCGACCTTCTTGTGATGCAGGGCGCTGATGAGCGTTGGGGCGACACTTCCCTCGCGGACGAACACAACAATCTGGAAGGTTTCGACGGGAGGGGTGAACAAGTTGTTGGCTTTCCGCTCGGACACAATCCCGCTATTTGGAATAAGGTCGGCTTCGCCGTCCTCCAGCATTTTGATCGCGTCAACAAAACTCGGAGCAACCTTGTATTGAACCCTAAGGTCCAGCTCTTGGGCGAGATGGTTCAAAACGTCGATTGCAAACCCGGTCGGGTTGCCATCTTCGTCCAGGCTGTAGTGTGGTGGCCAATTGGCCGGGACGGCTGCAATAATTTCGGTGCTGGTTGTCTGCGCACCGAGATGGCCTTTGCCCGGAGGCGCAGCTTCCGTAACAGTTGAAAACACCAGAGCGCAGGCAAATGCCAAGAGAAAGAACAGCACTCTCATATGTTCGATTGCCCCACCGTTGCACCCGTCGCCCGAAGGCCGCAGCCAGAAATACTTGCTGGCATTCTGTCCCATGGATCAACATGTTTGAAGCAAACAAGCGATCCATGTTCAAACGTCTGCAAAGGCTATATTTGAACAAGTGAATATTCGGATAAAATACTCGCACATATGTAGAAATACGATCAAAAAACGTTGCAGAATTGCTCTGATATATTCGTATTTTTATCAGTATTTAGGATTGTCTGCTGCCGGGGCGGCCGGTAAGCTTTCTCGCGGATTGTTCGTTGCCATTCTGAACACTCCCGAGTTGGCAGGTGTCACTGCCGATGACAGTTTTGAACGGCACAGCGGCCAGGGAGGTTTTTATGGCGTTTTCACTTCAGGTTCTTTATCCGGTCCGCCCGGATACGACATTCGATTATGGGTATTATGCTGAAAAGCACATGGCGCTTGTGGCCGAGCACATGGGCCCGCACGCCAGCCAGGTTCAGGCCACAAAAGGCATGGCTGGCGGACCGGATGCACCGCCGGAGTTTTATGCGGTCGCGACCATGGTGTTCGAGACCAAAGGCCAACTGGAGGCCGCCCTCGCAGCGGCAGGGCCGGTGACGGCGGACATCCCGAACTATACAAACACCCGGCCGCAATTGCTGATCGGTGAAGTGATCGGCTAAGTTCCCATTTCCGGAACCGGTGTGATTGCTGCCCCGGTTTCGAACCAGCTCTTGATGTTGTCGGCAACCAGCATCGCCATTGCATTGCGGGTTGCCTGGCTGGCCGAGCCCACATGCGGCAGCACGGTCACTTTCGGCAGCGCGAGCAAGGCCTCCGGCACGTTCGGTTCATCTTCAAAGACATCGAGCCCGGCACCGTAGATCGTGCCGTCTTCCAGCGCTGTGATGAGCGCGGCCTCGTCAATCACCGACCCGCGGCCGACATTGATCACAACCCCGTCCGGACCAAGGGCGTTGAGCACTTCGGCATTGACCGCGTGATGGGTCGAAGGGCCACCCGGCGCGACCACCATCAGCGTGTCGCAGGCCTCGGCAAGGCCGGTCAGCGTTGGGTGATACGGATAAGATACGCCGTCCTGTTTTGTGCGGCCGTGATAATGGACCTCAAGTCCGAAGGCTTCGGCCCGTTTGGCAATCGCCTTGCCGATCCGGCCGAGCCCGAAGATGCCGAGCGTGCGGCCGCGCAAGGTTGCTGCGGTGGTGGGATACGGCTTTTTCGCTGCCCAATGCCCATCGCGCACCCACTGTTCGGCCTGGCCGAGTTCACGGATTGCCATGATCATCAGGCCGATGGCGGTATCCGCGACCTCTTCATTCAAGACATCCGGGGTGTGTGTGACCATGACCTTGGCCGCAAGGCACGCAGGCACATCGATGTGGTCATAGCCAACGCCAAAGCCTGCAACGATTTCCAGGTTCGGCAGCTGATCCAGAAGCGCCTGATTGAACGGCCCGAAGCCAAGCGCAACTCCGCGCACTTTTGGACCGACCTCGGCCAGAACCTTCCCCCGGTCCTCCGCTTCATGGAGCTTGTGAACGGTAAAGCGCTTTTGAAGCTCTTCTTCTGCGATCGGAAGCAGGCGGTAAGGCATCAGGATGTCGGGCTTGGTCATGATGTGATCCGGATTAGGGCAGGGGCATTGAGCGGTTCTTGTTAGAAGAATTCTCCTGCGCCGTCGAGGCCGGTTTAGGCCGGACGCCGCCCCTTGGTCTTCGTTTTTTGACCGGAAAACTTCGGCATTTCGACACAACTTTGGGCAAATTGCCGCCAAACCATTTTCTGCATTCACCTGGCCGGTTTAGGCGCTATCTACAGCGCAACAAGGAGAGGCCGCATATGTCAAAAACGGGCATCATGATTTGCGGGCACGGCAGCCGCGCCAAAATTGCCGAAGAAGAATTTGCACTCCTCGCCAAGGGCTTGCGGGACCGCTATCCGGATATGCCGGTGGAATACGGTTTTCTGGAGTATTCCGCGCCGAACATTCACATGGGGCTCGATTCCCTGCGCGATCAGGGCGTGACGCATATTCTTGCGGTGCCGGGCATGCTGTTTGCCGCGACCCACGCCAAGAACGACATCCCGTCGGTGCTGACCACCTATCAAGAAAAGAACCCGGGCCTCACCGTCAGCTATGGCCGGGAACTCGGTCTGCATCCGCAGATGATCGCCGCCTTCGAGGCGCGGATCCTTGAAGCGTTGGGCCTGACCCATGTCCATGATGGCGATCTCTACGACACCATGCTGGTGGTTGTCGGACGCGGCACCTCCGACACGCTGGCCAATGCGGAAGCGGCCCGTCTGACCCGGATTGTCACTGAAAACCTCGGCTTCGGCTGGTCGGAGACCGTCTATTCCGGCGTCACCTTCCCGTCGGTCGGCCGCGGGCTCGAGATGGCCCTGAAGCTCGGCTACAAGAAGATCGTGGTTGCGCCGTATTTCCTGTTCTCAGGCCGCCTGATCGACCGGATCTACAACTATGTTGACAAGGTCGCGGAAACCGAGCCGGACGTCACCTTCTACAAGGCGCACTACCTGGCCGATCAGGCCCATGTGATCGACACCTTCGTGGAGCGGATCACGGAAGCCGCCGAAGGCTCCCTCGTTGAAACAACCGACCTGATGGCGTCCTTCAAGGAGCGTCTTGCGCGCGGCGAGGTCGAGGTGCATCACCACCACGCCGAATACCGCGATCCGCTGGACGATGAGGCCGGTGGCAGCGGGCACACGCACGGCCATGATCACGCGCATGACCACAGCCATGATCACGGGCATCACCACCACGATCACAGTCACGGCCATGGCCATCACCACCATCACGGGCACTCGCATGATCACGGCCATGGCCACAGCCACGGCGTCTACAAGCACATTGCCCACCCGAACGGCCCGCGCACCATGATCGATCAGGGCGTCTGCTGCTGCTTCATGGGCCAGTTCCCGCAAGAGGTGATCGACGAGGAACGCGAGTTGCGCAAAGGTCTCGGCATCGCGCCGACCGTCCCCGAGAAACTCCCCGCCTGCGCCCCAAAGCGCAAAACCGCCTAAACGCGGGGCGCCGGTCGCGGTTCAGCCTCAATACGTTTCCCAGCCGTCCCGGACAAGCAAAGCGCAGATCCGGGACCGGAGCGCTGGAAATACCGGTTTTGGCTTCAGCGGCTTCCCGATCCCGGATAATCCTTCCGGATGTCCGGGATGACATATGAGGCCAGGTCTTCTCTGTCACGAGTGCCATCCCCGCGTCCTGCGGGGATCCACTCGTTTCCAGGGCCTGTATTCCGGGGCTTCATTCGTGCCAAACCCACCGTCGTCATCCTCGGGCGTGACCCGAGGATCCATTCCGTTTCGCGTCCACTCGATCAGCAATGCTTTGGGCAAGATCTCGGCATGGAGTGCCGGGTCTGGCCCGGCAATGACGACGGGAGGAGATTACCGTGGCAGGGGAAGCAAGAACAGACGAGATGGGGCCAGCCCACACTTCCAACTAGCGGATAATCTTCATCTCACACTTTTTGCGGGAGCCGCTCTCCCTGCTTCCAGCGGCTCCCCTAGTGTGCTGCGCACGAACGCTCTGCAAATGATTGATCCCGGATCTCCGCTTTTGCTGCGTCCGGGACGGCAGCGGATGAGGGTTGGTTGGCGCGTGACGGTAAGCGCTTGACGTCGCTGAGAGACAGCGTGGATCCCCGCACAGGGGCGGGGATGACATCAGAACATTTGGTTGGCGACACGCAAGGAAATACCGGGCAATCGGCAGACGCGTTCAAAGCGGTCGCAGTCCCCTACCACCCAATCTCCGGGCCGCCGCGACCATAGCCCGCCACGGTCATCCCCGCCCTGCGCGGGGATCCACTCGTTTCCAGAGCCGGTTTTCGTTGGCCGGAGGGCCGCCGCAGCCACCACCGTCACCCCGGCCTTGAGCCGGGATCTATGCCGTTCTGTTTCCACCCGATCAGCCGTGCTTTTGGGGCACATTCACGGCAAGGATTTCCTTGCGATCGAGCCGGGCGCAGTCGCCTCACGCCCGGCAATGGCGGATGACGGTCGGAGCAAGCGGAAAACTGTCCGGTGAAGGGCGGCACATTGCCAAAATCCCCCCATTGCCCCGGTGCGCCCTTTGGCGTAAAAGAGCGCCAGATTTTAGATAAGATTCCCGACATTCCAACCTGCGGAGACGACGAGCCCCATGGCGCGCCAGTTCATCTATCACATGCATGGCCTGTCCAAGGCCTACAACGACAAGAAAGTTCTCGACAACATCCACCTGTCGTTCTACCCGGACGCCAAGATCGGTATCTTAGGCCCGAACGGGGCTGGTAAGTCGACGCTTTTGAAGATCATGGCCGGGCTCGACACAGAGTATTCCGGTGAGGCCTGGGCCGCGGAAGGCGCCAAGGTCGGTTACCTGCCGCAGGAGCCGAAGCTCGACGAGACCAAGACGGTCCTGGAAAACGTCATGGAAGGCGTTGCCCACAAGCAGGCCAAGCTCGACCGCTACAACGAGCTGATGATGAATTACTCTGAGGAGACCGCCGACGAGGGCGCAGCTCTTCAGGACGAGATCGACGCGCAGGATCTGTGGAACCTGGAAAGCCAGGTGGAAATGGCGATGGAAGCGCTGCGCTGCCCGCCGTCCGACGCTTCCGTTGAAAATCTCTCCGGTGGTGAGCGCCGCCGGGTGGCGCTCTGCAAGCTGCTCTTGTCCGAGCCGGACCTTCTGCTGCTCGACGAGCCGACCAACCACTTGGACGCGGAAACCGTTCACTGGCTGGAGCGGCACTTGCGCGAGTTCAAGGGGTCCGTCCTGATCATCACCCACGACCGCTACTTCCTCGACAACGTCACCGGCTGGATCCTGGAGCTCGACCGCGGTCAGGGCATCCCGTACGAGGGCAACTACTCCGTTTATCTGGAGAAGAAAGCCAAGCGCATGCAGCAGGAGGGGCGTGAAAACATGGCCCGCTCCAAGGCGATCGACCGCGAGCGCGAGTGGATGGGCATGTCCCCGAAAGGCCGCCAGACCAAATCGAAAGCCCGTATCAAGGCCTATGAAGATCTGGTCGCGATGCAGGAAGAGCGTCTTCCGACCATCGAGCAGATCCTCATTCCGGTCGGCGAGCGCCTTGGCGCCAACGTCATCGAGCTGGATGGCGTTTCCAAAGGCTTTGAAGACCGCCTTCTGATCGACGATCTGTCCTTCAAGCTGCCGCGCGGCGGCATTGTCGGCGTTATCGGTCCGAATGGTGCCGGCAAGTCGACCCTGTTCAAGATGCTGACCGGTCAGGAAACCCCGGACAACGGCAAGATCACCGTTGGTGAGAGCGTGCATCTTGGGTATGTCGACCAGTCCCGCGACAAGCTGGACCCGAACAAGACCGTCTGGGAAGAGATTTCCGACGGCAACGAGATCATTTATCTCGACGGCAAGGAGATCAACTCTCGCGCCTACTGCTCGTCCTTCAACTTCAAGGGCCCGGCTCAGCAAGCGAAGGTCGGTGATCTCTCCGGTGGTCAGCGCAACCGCGTCCACCTTGCCAAGGTCTTGAAGCAGGGCGCCAACGTTCTCCTGCTCGATGAGCCGACCAACGATCTCGACACCGAGACGCTGGCAGCTCTTGAAGACGCGCTGGAAAACTACGCCGGCTGCGCCGTCGTGATCTCGCACGATCGTATGTTCCTCGACCGTCTGGCAACGCACATGCTCGCCTTTGAAGGCGACAGCCATGTTGAGTGGTTCGAAGGCAACTTCGAAGACTACGAGAAGGACAAGGTCCGCCGCCTCGGTGCCCACGCCGCCGACCCGCGCCGCATCAAGTACAAGCCGCTGACGCGCTGATGCTGTGACCGTATGAAGTTAAAAACCCCGGAACTATATTCCGGGGTTTTTGTTTACGTGCTTTCATGTCGGTCAGCTGCCGGTATGACCGGAAATGATCTTTTCTATTGTGCCGTCTTGTCTCATCTCAATGATGGTGGCGTCAAAGGCCTCGATGAAAGCCTTCGCTCCCGGGCCTTCCCAGGCTTTTGGATAGGCAACCATTGATCGTTCTTCACTGGCGATACCGATGAAGTCCACATTGTCCAGCTGGCTGTCTCTAATGACCTTTTCGGCAACCAGACGTTCTTGTACATAGCAGTCAACCCGTCCGAGATTGACCTTCATCAGGTTTTGTTCGGTTGTCAGTGCCTCTTCCAGCGTGATGTCACCAGCTTCCACCATTTTAAAAAACTGGTAGCCGGGTGTTTCAAAGCTGAAATTGTTTCCGAAAATCAGACCCTTGTAGTCAGTCGGGTACGCCCAGTCAGGGTTTGCGATCCCTTTTCTGCAGTAGATGCCGACCTGCTCTATCAACAAGGGTTCGGAGTAGGTTTGAACCCAAGGGCGTGCTTCGGGCTGGTAATATGCACCTACTAGACCCTGTGCCCTGCCGACTTCGGTCAACTTAACCGCCCTCGGCCAGGGCAGGGCCTCAAGCCGCAGATATTTGTTGGCATCCATGCGCGCTGCTGCGGCACGTATGATATCTGTCAGGATACCTGCAGGTTTTCCGTCGGATTTCATCATGTAGGGCGGGTAGGCTTCGTCCAGCACGAACCGGACATCGGCAAACACCGAAGATGAAGTCAGTAGAAGACTGGCTGCAAGCAATACCTGTCTCACGAATAATCCTCGTGCTTGTGCCGAGATCACACGATGGTCGTTTCAAAAACTTAAGGAACGATTGCAAGAGGATTATGACGCAGTGTTTTGCTTGCGGGCTTTGAAATCGCCACAGTAGAAATTGGCATTAAGCCGAACATAGAACGCGCTTGCGGTTTTGTGGGACTCGACATCGAGGCTGCCCCATGAGCGGTGCTCAAGGGGCAGACATCTTTTGGCCGGAGTTAACTCCCGACGTGGCTGGCAATGATCTTGTCTATTGTTCCATCTTCTCTCAAGGACACGATGGCAGCATCCATGGCCTTTATGAATGCGTCGGCCTCTGGTCCGCTCCAGGACTTCCGGAACCCGATAAAGGATTTCTCTTCGCTCGCGTTCGCCACAAAATCGATGTTATCGAGCTTGTGTTCATTGATGGCGATTTCCGTCGTTAGCCGCTCTTGTACATAACAATCGATACGGCCGGATGACAGTTTCTTTAGGTTCTGCTCTGTAGTTTGAGCTTCTTCGAGCTTTATGTCACCGGCTTCAACTAGGGCAAAAAACGCAGCGCCAGGCGATTGAAAGCCGGTGTTGTTGCCGAATGTGAGGCCCTTGTAGTCATCGGGATAGGTCCAGCCAGCGTTTGCGACACCTGGCTTGCAGTAGATGCCAACTTCTTCGGTCATCAATGGTTCTGAATAGGTGCCGATCCAGGGACGTGCCTCTGGCTTGTAATATGTTCCAACCAACCCATGGGCCCGGTCGCCCTCCACAAGCTTCACAGCACGGGACCAGGGGACGGTGTCCAGTTTGAAGGTTCCCTGATTTGCCATCCGGGTTGCGGCGGCCTGGATGATGTCTGCGAGGATCCCAGCCGGTTTGCCATCCTGTTTTTCCATAAACGGGGGGTAGGCTTCGTCCTGAACCAGCATGACTTCCTCAGAAGATGCAGAGATCGGCAAAAATGCAAGTGAAAGGCTTGCGATGAAAAGACAGTGTTTCATCTGGTTGTCCTCCAAAGATTGGGAGCTATCCCAGATGGTCTGTTCTGGTTATTAAAAATGTATTGGACCTAACATGGGAACTGCTGGCTATTCGGCAGAAAATTTATAGGAAATCGATAGATATCAGTCTGAACCAGGTTTTCATTGTTTTTACTTCCAGCGAGAGTTTTGCGACTTGAAACAACTGCCAGTGTTAGAAACCGTTGTTTTTTTACTCCCATTCACATTCCGGTGGCCCCATGTCTGCGCGCCAATTGTCGACGGGCACTGACCTGAAACTGGTGCGGATTGGCCGGCCGTCCTTGAAACCCTTGCCGGTCAGAAGATTGACGTCGCACTCTCCGGTCAAGACATCGCCATTCGCGTCAACAGCCAGCGTGTCATAGAAGGAGTAGGTGTAGCCGCCGACCACATACCGACCGTCGCGGTGAACAATGGTGAGCGTCTGCTGCCACCGGTGGCGGCCAATGGCAATGTTTTCGGATTGAAGCCGGAGCGCTCCATTTTCCGCCGTGGATAAGGACGCGTCACTGCCCCCAATTCCGGTCACTGCGATCCCGGGGGCATACGCTTCAAGAGTGAAATCCCAACCATCCCGGCTGAAGAGATACAGATCTGCATCTTCTTCTCCCTTCACCAGCACAGCCCTGTAGTAGTTGCTGTCTTGGTACCCGCTGACCGCGGACAGGACGCTCGCAACGCTCACTGTTGGCTCGTCTGCAGAAGCCCCGAAGGTGAGGAGTAATGTCAAAAGGATAGCCGCTGATAGCTTGGCCATGGTGTTTCTCCGATTGAGGCTGCACAAGTCTAATCGGCAAAACTCAAAAGCGAAGCGTCGATTTACAGTGTTCAAAAATCCTTAAAATTGTTAATATGACCATCAATCTCCCCTGGGTTGCGGGGTTGGCATGATCGACAGTTTCGAGACGTTTTCCGTTCTGCTCCTGATCCTTCCGGGCATTTTGGGGTTTTTCGTCTACAATCAGGTGTCTGATTTCAAGGTGAAGGACACGTTGCCGTCCGTGTCCTGGGTGATCTTCTTTTTGCTCGCAACGCAGATCACATCCATTGGATTGTTCGGCCAGAGCTTCTTTCCCGATCTTGCGTCAGAAACCAAGCCCGGCGCACAGCAGAAGATTGCCGCCTATCTCGGCGACATCTCGGCAACGCCGCTGATCGTTGCCGCCGGGTATGGCGCCCTGTTCGGGTTCTTGAAAAACTACTCCGTCAGCCACCGCATCCTCAAAACCTTGAAATTCTCAAAGCGGATCAGCAGCCGGCAGCCTTGGAATGAGGTGTTTCACGAAAGGCGGGGTGTTTGGGTTGTGGTGCGCTTCAAGGACGGCACGGCGCTCTCCGGCTGGCCGCATTATTACGCCGACGACCAGGGCGGGGAGACACAGCAGCTCTTTTTGAAGCAAGCCGTCTGGTTTGTGCCGGTGGGCGAAAGCAAGACCTTCGTCCCCTCAGCCGGCACGCAAGTTCAGCAAGTCCCGGCTGGTGAAGTTCTGTTGCCGGACATGTCGAATGTCGTCGCGATCGAGTTGGAGGAGGACTAAACCATGGTGGATCGCAAGAAACCGAAGGATGATCAAAAGAGGGTCGTGAACGAGCCATTTCCGGGTGGTGTTTTACCTGGGCTCGGTGGCGGGCATGGGCCGTCGCATGACGATGTGGCGCCCTTGAGTGTCAGTCAGGGAGATGCGCCGAAGGGACCCAGAAAGGTGCCCGGCGGCGGGACGCCCTATACGCCGCCATCCGGTACATCGACCGAATAAGGCATGTAAAATCCGGTCTCCAAGGCCTGGCCAGGACATGAGGGCGGGCGCGGTCTATTGCGCGTCCGGTTGAATGGCGCCTGGGGCCAGCCTTACGAAATCTTCATCGCAGCGCCGTCTTTTCGGTGCAATTGGCGCAAAGAGTGTTCTCCATCACATGTACGCCAAAGGACATTTGCCACTCTGCTGGCAGGAACCAAAGGTGTTTCGATAGGAGGGTTTCATGAAATTTGCTTTGCCCGTATCTGCCATGGTGGCGGGAAGTCTCATTTGCGGTGTGGCCTTTGCCCAATCCCAGAATGTGGCCCAAACACAGCCGCAGACCGCAGCGCCGGTTCAAGGCGATCCGGCGCCGCCGCCAGCTTATGATTATGTCCAGCAGGCCGGAGCCATGACCTTTGACGGGTCAACGCTAACCCTGAACGATGCGAACACAGGGGTCCTGTTCTTTTCCGAACGCCCCTACCGCCTCGGCGGTCAGGTCAGCAACGCCGATTTTTCTGAATACTGGAATGCGGGCAACACGTTCTCCAAAGTGCCACCGAATGCGGTTGTCAGCGTCTTAAGCCAAACCGGCACGGCACCGGCGCTTGTCGAACTGACTTCGGCAAAGACCGAAGGCTCGAGCGTTGTTTATGACGTCAAGGTGCTGCGCGGCGACTTGCCGGAAAGCGCGACCGGTGTGGCGCTCTTTATCGATCACGGACCGCGGCCGCATCACCATGGCGCGACTGCAACGGCACCGGGCGCTGCGCCGGGCAGCGTCGGCTTCGAGCCCTATGGCCCTTATTGCTATCACGCACCGCAAGATCCGCGCTGCCGGGCCTGGCATCACCCGGTTCACCCGTACCATCCGTATTATCCGCCCTACGGCCCGTACTATCACCCGGGCGCTGCTTATGCGGCCGGTGTTGCAACAGGGGCCGCGATCGCGAACGCCAACAAGCAGCCGGCTTACTACTATTACCCGATCCCGACAGGTGCCTTGCCGCCCAACTGCTGGATCAATTCGCAGCACACGCAAATGGTGTGCACGGTTCCGATCCAGTAAGTGAAACTGTGTGATTTGGCTTCGAAGGTTAAAGCCTTTGATCTAGAACTTGAGAGGCGGTGGTGAACCGCCTCTTTGGTCCTTCTCCATGTTCACCTCTACAGCATCAGCGCCAGATGGTCGCGCCGTTACTGTTCTTGTATCCACTTTTTGTTTTTGTGAAACTGAAGCAGTCCTCCTTGCCCTTACGGAGTTGCTTGTAAGCTGTACAGATTTGTTTGCCTTTGATCCGAAGGGTGCCATTGTAAGTTTTTCCGCCAAATTGAGCTTTCACTTTGGACGTTTTATAGGTCACTTTGCCGGTAATTTTCCCTTGCTTGAAGTTCCATGTTTTTCCGAGAAGCTCTTGCGGATCAACAGTTTGAGCTTGAGCTGTTCCGAGCCCAAATGCGATGACCAAAACAGATAGTGCTGTTGCATAAAAATTTACTTTCATTACCGTCTCCTAATTCATAGGTAACTGTCTAAATATGACAGGTGTAGAATAGTTTTATGGTTACCTTAAGTAAACATGAGTCTTCACCCTTATTGATGTGTGCGTCGCAAAAAAATTGTGCACTGCCGTTGCGCGAGGGTCCCCTTCCTGTTAGTGTTCAATTCCTGATTGAGTTCGTCAGGAGGATACAATGCGGAAGTCCGTCTGCCGGTTCAAATTCCATGCACTGTCTTTGCCGATCGTTCTCGCCTTCGGGTCAGCGGCGTTTGTAACGCCGTTCATGAGTTCGGCGGCAATTGCAGACCCACTTCCCAAACTGACCCTGGCTGTGCAGGAGACGACAGTTTCAGGGCTGTCCAGCGGCGCATTCATGAGTGTACAGCTGCAAACGGCCTTTTCCAGCAACATATCCGGTGCAGGCGTTGTCGCGGGCGGACCTTATGGCTGCGCTGTTGTCCAGTCCTGGTGGAATGCGTTTGTCTATTATCGCGCGTTGAAGGCGGTTGGCGTTTGCATGGCGAATACCCCATCAACTCCCGACCCGGTCGAGTCCCTGGAGGTGATGCGCGCCAATTCAGGGAAAATTGATCCGATTGCCGGCATTGCCGATGACCGCATTTATCTGTTTCACGGCGACGCTGACGACACGGTACATGGCCCGACGATGGATGCCTTGAGACAGGTCTACGCGGATCTCAATGTGCCGACAGAAAGCATTCGCTACGTCGATGATATCAATGCAGGGCATGGCTTTCTGACAGCTGCCGATGCCGAAAACACCTGTCCGGCCGACCCTGACGCTGCAAAGGCGGACCTGACCTGCGGTGTGGTGGCCTGTTCCACCACCGCACCCGATTACTTAAACAGTTGCGACGCGCCCCAGGGAGCAACGGAGAAGATCGAGCAGGCGCGGGATATTCTCAACTGGCTATACGGCCCGCTCGCCCCGGCAACCGCGCCCGTCGACGCCAACTTCAAGACATTCGATCAGTCGCTATATACCAACGGCGCGGCCGGGATGGGGAACACCGGATTTGCCTATATTCCAACGGCCTGTTCTGAGGGAGAAAGCTGCCGGCTGCATATCGCGCTGCATGGCTGTGAGCAGACCAGCGGCCAGATCGGTGAGAAATACGCCCGGCTCACACAGTTCAACCGCTGGGCCGAGAGCAACCGCATTGTTGTCCTTTATCCGCAGGCAGAGGTCATTCCGGGCAATTTTTTCAACGGGTACGGTCTTGCGGGTGGCAACCCAAAGGGATGCTGGGATTGGTGGGGCTACAGCAGTTCTGATTTCTTGAGCAAAGAGGCACCCCAAATAGCTGCAATCGCAAAGATGGCGGAGGCACTTGGGGCGCCGATTGCCGAGACCTCACCGCTCAATTGACGATGCGTCAGTTTGGTCCGCGATTGCTGTCAGGCGATGTTGAGGAACCGGATGATGTCTTCCGAGCTTTGTGTGATGTCGTCCGAGATCTTTTTAATTTCGTCGGTCAATGCCCGGAATTCTGTGCCGTGAGATCCTGCCCTTGTGGCCGAGATCTTTGCGTTCAGCGCGATCATGCGGGATATCTTTGAGGCACGTTGGATGTCTTCAACCGCGGTGCGGACCCGGTCAATCTCAAGTGTACGTTGTTCATCGCGTGTGGCTGTGGCTGCCTGGAAATCCGCTTCGAGCGCCCCGACGATCTTTTGCAAGACCGCGAGGGTGTCGGTCAGGACAAAAGTGGAAAAGTCTTCAAGCTCCTTCTGCCGCCGTGTTTTGCCAGCTTCCAACGTGGCTATGGTGTGCCGGGTCTCACTGACAAACCGGTTGATGACCGCGTGCCCTTTGATGCCGTCACGGCCATTCAGTATCGCGGCAACCTCCGCGCATTCCCAATGGGGCAAACCGAGGTCTTCGTCACCCTCGCACAGGATCTTGAAACCGGTTTCAAAGTCATCGGCGGCGGCCTTCAGCATATCCAGGTGATGATCAGAAGTGGTGAGCCTGTCCGAAGGGTTACCTGTGTGCCGTGCGTTCAAAACAACAGACAGGAAACCAACCCGCTGTGACAACATCCGTTGGCGTCCAGCAATGTTGATCAGTCGTGCGTAGGTGTTTTCGTTAAAATCCGCCTGTGCCATAAAGGTTGCTCAGCTTTGTATACGTTGACAAAGCGTACCGTCCTGAGTTGTGCAGTGCGAAGAGGAAATCTTGTGCAGGTTGCATAAATGTTGGCAGTCAGCCAATAGTGTCAATCTGTTGGCATTGTCAAAACCGCGTAGATAGCGAGATTGCGGGATCTGGTTTCCGTATCAGCCCAGTTCGCTGAAAAACCGGGCAGTCGAACAAGATCGGGAACAGTACGGCGGTGCTATATTGTGCCGTCAGTCCAGTTCATGATGATCTTCCGGATCGTGCCATCGGCGGTCATTTGTTTCAGGACACTGTCCATGTCGGCAATGAAGGTATCGCCGTCTTCCGCGCTCCAATGCTGGCTGTAGCCGATATGGGCGGTTTCCGTGTGGACTTCCCGGATCGGTTTGATCTTGTCGAAGTTGTTGGACTGGATGGAGAGTTCGACAGCCTCTTGCTGTTGCACATAACAATCGGCGCGGCCAATTTGCAAAAGACGCAAATTGGCATCAGTCGTCTGTTCTTCAATGAGCTGGATTTTGCCATTTAAAACCATCTCAAAAAACTCCGTGCCCGGAGTTGAGAAACCGGCATTGTTGCTAAACAGCAGCCCCGCATAATCCTTCGGGTATTCCCAGTGGTCCTGGGCAACGCCTTCCCGGCAATAAACATGGATGGTCTCTGTCGCCATGGGCGTTGAAAAATGGCGGATCCACGGCCTGCGTATTGGCTTGTGATAGGTACCGACCAGCCCGTTCACCTTGCCGCTTTGCACGAGGAACTTGGCCCGTGTCCAAGGGGCAGACGTCAGCTCGATCGTGTAGCCCGGCAGCCGTTTGTCCGCTTCTTTGATAATTTCCGCATAGATCCCGGCAGGCCCATCCTCTTCGGCCGTCATGAAGGGGGCATAGTCCGCATCTTGAACGAGCGTGACGAGCCGTACTTGATCATCGGCATCAGCCAGCGCGGCGTTTGCGCATATCGCCGTGACAGCGGCACAAATCGTTAGAAGGCTTTGTCGTACGGTTTTCATAGGTCTTTTTTGACCTGTGGTGCGTACGCAGGTGTCATTCTGGAGGTTCTCACTGGCTTCTTGTTGTTTTGACGTTCCAAAATTGCCGAGCCTGTCCCGTATGTCGATCAGTGTGATTACGTAACGATAGTTTTGAGGTCCAGTAATTACGAAACATCGAAAGTGTCAATTATCCATAAACACGAGCGTATAAATGGGATGACATTGCGGTGATGCCGGTGGTTTCAACTTCCAATGAATTTCGCGATGATCTGGTCAATCGTGCCGTCAACCTTCATAGCCGTCAGAGTTTCATCCATGGCCTTGATAAAGGCATCTGCGTTCGGCCCGGTCCACTTGTCGGAATACCCGATATAGGCAGCTTCCAAAGATGCCGTGCCGACAATCCGCACATTTTTGATGTTCTTTTCCCGGATCAGGACTTCTGTGGCGATGCGCTCCACGACGTAGCAATCAATCCGGCCGAGGGCGAGTTTGTCCAGGTTCTGCTCGGTCGTTTGCGCTTCTTCCAGTTTGATCACGCCCTGCGCGACGAGCTCAAAGAACCGGTCTCCGGGCGCCTTGTAGCCGGCGACATTGCCGAACAAGAGGCCTTTATAATCGTCCGGATAGATCCACCCGGGCTGCGCGATCCCGGATCGGCAAAAGATGCTGACTTCTTCGAAGAAGATGGGCACGGACCAATGACGGATCCACGGCCTGTCGGTCGGCTTGTAGTAGCTGCCAACAAGACCTTGCGCAGATCCGTTTTCGACAAGAACCGTCGCGCGCGTCCAGGGAACTGCCTGAACCGAAAGGTTGCTCGCGTCCATCCGGCGTTGCGCTTCGAAAAGGATCTCGGCATAGAGCCCCGCCGGCATACCGTTTTCGACAGTCATGTAAGGGGCGTAGGCATTGTCCTGCAAAAAAAGCACCTGATCCGCGGCGAACGCAGGCGGTAAAGCAGCCAACAGGAAGCCCAACCCGCCCATGATAGCGCGGAGGAGGTTTCTGCCGGATCGGCGGCACTGCAAGACGAGCAACAACAGCGGTTCCTTTCTGTTCGTCTCAGAAAACCACGGCGGTCTTATTTGTTCGTTACTATCGCAAGTAGATCAAAAAATTGTCCCTGCGCAAGGCTGACCACCGGCTTCCATCAACGATTTGCATGAACTCATCACAGGCTTTTGCTGGCGGTCAACGTTCCATTCCAGTACGTAGCTGGCAACAAATAATCTAAGGACTGACACCATGGCCGACCGAGATACCTGCCTTGCCGATACGCTGGACGTTACCCGCAAATTCAAGATTGCCGGGCAAGTGGAAGGTGTATTCGGTACACCGGTGACGGAAGACTTTCAGACCGAACCGGTCGAACGTCTGGCCCTGACATTCGAAGGGGTGCCGGGGGATCGTCATGCCGGGTTCACCCGCAAATCCGGAGGGCGCGAGCCATGGTATCCGCGCGGAACCGAAATGTGCAACGAACGGCAGATCTCCATCCTGTCTATGGAAGAACTGGCAATCATTGCTGACCGCATGGAAATCCCCGAACTCCGGTCCGAATGGATTGGCGGCAACATCACGCTCTCCGGCATTCCCAGTCTTTCTCTGATCCCGCCGCGCACACGTCTTGAATTTGAGGGCGGTGTGGTGATCCGGGTTGATGGCGACAACGCCCCGTGCCGGTTTGCCGGATCCGCAATCGATCGCCAATTCCCGGACCGCAGTGGGCTCGATCTTCTGTTTCCGCAAAAAGCCCGGCGTCTGCGCGGTCTGGTCGGGTACGTTGAAAAACCGGGCACGATCAAACCTGGCGAAAGGGTGACGGCCCATATTCCAGAGCAGTGGGTCTATCCGAACAAACAATAGCCGATACGGTCAGTGCCATTCGCATAGGACTTCAAATAACGGGCCTGTTGCGGTGCTGTCCAGAAGCCCGGTCCATAAAGTGCGGTCGGGCTTTTCCGTGCCGTCTGGTGTACCTGAAGTTTGATCGCGATTCTCCGCCGTGTCAGCGTTTTGTGTGAAATACAAATGGAGGAAAACGGTCGAAAAGTGCCGGAGGATTCTATGCGTCGGGACAACATCTCAAACGGTGTCCGCATACTGTGACAACGGCGTCCTCCCGAGCTCTATTGATGTTTGAATAGCGTTGCTGCCACATCGATCCTTGTGACTGGGCAGGAGCGCTACAACACGGACCTTTCTGATTGGGCGGAGTTGTGAGATGTAAGATCTTCGCGACCGGAACCGGACAATATTCCTTCGGAAAAGAGAAGGCGGAACATGGAAGATCTGATCCTGCTTATGGACAAGCACCGGGGGGCCGTCGAAGAGACCCTCAAGCCTTTTATTCATATTGAAATCACGCCGTCTGATACTCTGAAGCCATGGAACAGCAAGTTCCAGGGCAAGCCCTATCTACCCGAAGGCAGTGCAGTCCCGCGTGGAAAGGACGGCAAGGAGCTGTTTCTGGCCGCGCAATTTAACTTTGAGGAAATGCCGGTCTTCGATCCGCTTCCGTCTGAAGGCATTCTTCAGTTCTGGGTTGATGCGGATGATCCGCACGAAAGGGATAACTTCAAGGTCATTTTCCATCCGGAGGTCCGGAAGACCGATCTACGGTCTGATGTTTCGATGGCCCTGCCGGCGAACAACCCGGTTTTCCGCAAACCATCGCTCGAATACCGCCTGACGTTCGATCTCCGCAAGATGCCGATGACTAACTACATCACAGGCTTCGATACAGTCTTTGAAGCCGCGTCCGACGAGCTGGAAAGCGCAGGTTATGAGTTCACCGATGCTTATGAAGAGTATGTCCATGCGCGGTTTCGTTATGACGACGGGGAATTCTACAGCGACAACGGGCACCGGATTGGCGGTTATCCTGCCTGGATCCATGCCGATTACGGCCCGAAGGACAAGGACTTCCTTCTGTTCCAGATGGATGCAGACTACGACACGGAAAACATAGTTTGGGGGGATTGGGGCGTTGCGTTCTGGTTCATCAGTACAGACGCTCTCCGGCGGCGGGATTTTTCCGATGTCCACTTCACCTATGATACATCGTGAAGACTGCCGGTGAAGTCCGGTCCGCGCCGGTCCATCAAACGGCTGTGAACTGATTAGCTCATTTCTCGGGTTCCGGCACAGCCAGCGCGATTCGTCCATTAAAACCCCTGAATGAGACCGGTGTGGCCGAACAGTTGGCGTAATTGAACAGGGCCCTCGGGGCCGCCCTGCAATCGACCGGACTGGCCTAGAAGGGCCTTTCAGATCACGGAACAGGAGCGACTTTGCAACCGGGGCTATTGAGGCGCTTGTGTTTGGCTTTGACCGCAATTCGGGCGCAGTGGGCTCGATCTTCTGTTTCCGCAAAAAGCCCGTCGGCTGCGCGGCCTGGTCGGGTTTGTCGAAAAGCCGGGTACGATTGCAGCGGGCGAAACGGTAACCGCGCACATTCCGGAGCAGTGGATTTATCCGAAGGCTTGAGTCTCAGCCTGTAATCAGCTTGTCTTCCTCTCATCTATTTGACTTGAAGGAAGATAAGCCGTGCTGCCAATTCACCACATGATCGATCAAGGACCGCGCCCGGTGGCGCCGTTTTCGCACGCCGTCGAAGCCGACGGCTGGGTCTTTGTGACCGGTCAGATGCCAACCGATCCAGATGCCCCGGATGCGCCCTTGCCGGCTGGCATTGAGGCGCAGACTGACCGGGTGATGGACAATCTGAAGATCGTGTTGGAGGGGCTCGGACTGGGATTGGAAAATGTGACCTTCGCCCGGGTCTATCTGACCGAATTCGAACGCGATTATGCGCAGATGAACGAAACGTACCGCTCCTACTTCGAGGCGGGCAAGCTGCCGGGACGGACCTGCATCGGTGTAACCGCGCTTGCTGTCGGCGCGTTGGTGGAGATCGACCTGGTCGTGCGTCGTCCGTGAGTCTTGTCAGGAGTTGATGTCGCCGGAGGCCGCTTCAGCATCGCGGCAGTCCGGCACCGCCGCATCGAACTTGGCCAGGAAACCCGGGTTGAGTTGAAGAAAGTCGTTCGAAAAATAGACCGAAAGCGGTTTGTCCTGCTGCACCTCTGAGCGGATTTCGCTCAAAACTCCGCGGGTGTCCAATATGCTCTCCATAACCAGGTTGTTGGCGAGCGCAGCGTCCACACGGCCAGCCAGCAGCATTTCCAGAAGGGCATTCGTGTCTCTGGGCGGAAAATCCGTTGTGCGATAGCCGTTCCGGCGGAGCCATGTTTGCATGTTCGCGCCGAGAAAGCTGGACGTCAGCATGGACAAGCGATTGGCTGGATCTTTCGGACTGAGGATTTGATCCTTGAGGAGATACCACGTCCATGTCTGCCGGGCGATGATCGCGCTGGCCGTTGCATAGGCATCGCGCCGCGCATTTTGGGACGCCGCAAAAAAGCCGTCCGCATATCCGTTTTGAACTTCGAGCTGCGCGCGTTTCCAAGGCAGCACATGGATTTCAAACGCGCGATCAATTGCATCGAGAGCGCAGGAAACGACACGAACCGCAATCCCGTCAAAGCTCCCGTCGGCCTGAACTGATCCGTAAGGCGGAAGGTCGTGCGTCGTTAAAATCACCGGTCCGGTTTCGGCTGCCGATGGCCGCGTCATGACGCTGAGAGCCACCGCGCTGGTCAGTGAAAGCACCAAGGCCGAAAGGCAAGCCCAGTAGATTTTGGCCCAAGTCCGGTAAGATCGGAACACAAAGTTCCCCAACGTTCGAATCTTCAAAAACCAAAGGATTTTTATCCTGATTGAACGTCAGAGTAAAAGGAGCGTTTGCATGTCAGGTTAACAAGCGGCGGCCTGTTCCGCACGCCGCCTGTCAAAATCCGACGTTATTCACCTTTTGAGCGGGTTTCGAACATCAGGCCCTTTGCGGACCTGTCCGGGAAGCCGTGCCAATAGGTGTGCTCCGGTTTGTCCGTGCCATCGTCATTGCGGGCAAAAACGCCATCTTCCGCCGTCTCGATCAGGTCCAGATAGGCGGCCTTGTCTGTGTCGTTCTTCAGGTGGAGATCCATGAAGGCCGTCGCGAAGTGCTGCATGATGTTGTTCATCCGCACCGTGTCCCAAACCGCATCTGCATAGTGTTCAAACGGCGCCCAGCCGAGTTCGTCGCTGAAGGGATAGGATTCCATCGGCGCGGGCATGGGAGCTGCCGCATTGTGATTGGCGCTGATGAAGGTCAGAAGATGCCGGTCGGTTCCACTGCTTTCCTCCCAGATCTTGCGGATGCCGGTTTCATACTGGGAAACATCGTCCACGCTGCCGGCCACGTAAAGCGCAGGGACGCGCACACCGGAAAGGCCCTCAGCGTCCCAAAAATCCCGGTTTCTCCCCCATGGACCGATGGCGACAATCGCCTTGAGACGCGGATCAATCAGCGCTTCATGCTCCGCGCTGCCGGCCTTGTGCATGCCCAAAAGCCCGTCCGGGGCGCCCCACTCATAACCGATGGATATATCGGTTACACCGCCGCCAGCAGAGATGATCGCGCCATAGCCGCCCATGGAGTAGCCGATGAGACCGGTCCGGCTGGTATCGATCAGACCGGCGAGCGGTGAGCTGCCGTCGTTGCTGAGCCGGTCCATTTCATTCAGGACAAACATCTGATCAAGCGGCCGGTTCACTAGCGTGGAACCGAAGGCTGCCTTGTCGTGATACATGCTATCGGTATGGTCGATAGAAACAGCGACATAACCCTTGCTGGCCAGATTTTCCGCCAGATGGCTCATCAGGAACCGGTTGCCCGGATAGCCGTGTGAAATCAGTACAAGCGGGTAGGGGGCAGAGGTCTCGGCAGGTGTAGCATCCGGTTTTGAGAGCCCGTGAATGTCGGCCTCGCGCTGTCCGTCCCGCAAGATGACCCGCATCGCTTCAGGCGCATCATGCGGCTCCGCCGGATAAAAGACTTCCACCGTCAACGGGCGGTCATACCGTTCCGGCGTTTCATCGGCCGCAATCCGGACGATGTCATACTGGTCCGGATTGGTGAGCTGCAGCGTCATCCGCCCGACCTCATACGCGCCGTGAGCTGCAAGCTCCGGTGCATCAGGGCGGATAAGGTCGATTCTGTTTTCAGACATGGCTTCAGCCGAAACAAGACTTGAGAGAGTGGCGGCAACCAAAAGGGATTTTGGGGACAATCGGGGCACGGCGTTGGGTCTCCGGAGCATCGTAATAACTTACAATTCGCAACTTATAGCCCACACCATGAATGGCAAGGGTCGTCAGTGTACGTATAGTTCGCAGGCGATAAAAATCGGTGACAAGGGTGGATCCTCGAAACAGCCAGAATGCCGCAGCCAACGGGCGTTTTGTCACAGTGCGGGGCCGGCGCACTGTGCTTACGTGAAACCACGTACATATAGCAAGGGAAAGGCCTGATCGCGTGTCTGCAAAAACTGCCGAACAAGAATTGCTTATCATCCGCCTGCTGCTGATCATTCCGGTGCTGAACTGGTTCGTGAAGGACGCGATGTATGGTGAAGACGATGCCAAATACTGGTTCGTCGGAAACCTGGCGATGGTCTGGGCCGTCTGTATTTTTCTGTTCGGCTATCCGGCGATCATCCTTCCAGCACTGGCGATGGTTCCGATGGCGTTCCTCTGGATCCTCGACGTCTGCCGCTAGGAGCTACACCTCGTCGTCCGCTTCCGCAGAGACCCGCTTCTGACTTCCCCAAGTCTCAAGCATGTCGTTCATGGCATCCAGTACGAAAAATCGGGCGGAGTCCCGGTCATATCCGTCATCGAGCAGGGCATCATAGTCCGTGTGCGCGTGCCGAATGCGGCTGGTGGCCGCTTGCCACACGGCAATGGACGGCGGCAAGTGGCGCAGATGACCGGCAAGGGCGCCCTCAAGAATCGCTTCCGCATCCGCCATCGGCACACGTGGCAGTAATAAGCGCAGTGCCTTGCGCATGTCTTTCTGTCGTTTTGTCCCGGCCACCATGCATGCCCGGTAGCACGTTTGGCCAAATACGAAAACGTGCGGTCCGGTTCGAAAGTTAGATAAGAGATCCTTTTCTTTATCTGAGTGCTGACTATATTCATGCCATCATGTCAGACCGCACCCGCATAAGACTGCTGAATGCATTGAAAGCTGCCGGACCCCAAACGGCAGCAGAGCTAGCCGAGGAACTCAACGTCACATCCGTTGCAGTCCGCCAGCATCTAGACGGCTTGCTGGAGGCGGAACTTGTTGAATTTGAGGACCTGAAAGGCTCGGTCGGCCGCCCAAAACGGGTTTGGTCCTTGAGCGCAAAAGGCCACGGCCAGTTCCCCGACAATCACGCGGCGCTTGTTTCGGGGCTCCTGTCCGGGGTGACCGACATCTATGGCCCGGATGGTCTAGAAAAGCTCATCGCCCACCGCGAAGATCAAAGCCGCAAACTCTATTCCGAGGTTCTCGGCGAGGAACAGGAGCTTCGGGGAAAAGTTGCCGCACTTGCCGATTTGCGAAGCAAGGAAGGCTACATGGCCGAGGTGCAGCGGGATGGCGATGCGTTTCTGTTGATCGAAAACCATTGCTCGATCTGTGCAGCGGCCACAGCCTGCCAGGAATTCTGCCGTTCGGAGCTCAACCTGTTCCAATCGCTCCTTGGAGAGAGCGTACTGGTCGAGCGCCAGGAACATCTTCTCTCCGGCGGCCGCCGCTGCGTCTACCGGATTGCGGCTGCGTCCTAAAGTTTTGCCAAGGCTAATTTGCGCTGGAGCGCAGCAGGTCGTTGTGTTCGGCGCTGATTATTGGAAGGCCGGCGATCGTGCCGGTCTCGTCAATGCTTTGCTTGATGTCGGCAAAGGGCTTCGGCGGGCAGAAATGATAGCCTTGAGCGAACCGGCACTGTAGTTGTTGAAGCGCTTCGGCCTGTCCCGCATCCTCAACACCCTCGGCAACGCAGGTGATCTGCATGGACCGGCAGAGGTTCAGGATGGATGCCACGACACCGCCTGTCATGGGATCATCAAGACACGCGACGAAGCTCCGATCGATCTTGACACAATCGATCGGCAAGCGGTGCAGATACCCAAGGCTTGAATATCCGGTGCCGAAGTCGTCCAAAGCCAACCGGCACCCGGCATCCCGCAAACGCTTCAAGCACGCTTCCGCCGCCTCGTAACTTCCAATGACCGATGTCTCGGTGATCTCGAACGTGATCCGTGTCGGATCTACTTTGCGCTCCGCGATGATATCCAGCAGTTTAGATACCGTTTCATGGGACGTGATGTCATGCGCTGACAAATTGAAGGACATGCGCAGCGTGTCGGGCAGCGCTTCGATCTGCCTGATTGCCATACAAAACAGCTGGATGGTCAGCCTTTGGATCTGACCGGTTCGCTCGGCCACCTGAATGAAGACGTCCGGCGGAATGCGGCCAAGTTCGGGGCTGTTCCAGCGTGCCAGGGCCTCAAAGCCGATGATGGTCTGTTTCGAAAGCGCTACGAAGGGCTGGAAGTGGACCTCAAACTCGGCTGCAATATCGGCACATTGCAGGGCACTTTCGATGGCCCGTTCCGACCGGATGCGGGCTTCGTGATCAGCAGAATAGACGGTGACCGAACCGCGGGCCGTTGTTTTGGAATTGTAAAGTGCGTAGTCGGAGCGGTCGAACAGCATATGGGTCGTTGTGCCGGCATCCGGATAAAACGCGATGCCGCAAGAGGCGCCAATTGCAACGGAAATCTCGCCAATCTTGAACGGCTGTTGCAGGCTCTCACAGAGCGCTTTTGCAACATCTGCGGCGGTTTCCGGCGGTCCGAGATATAGAAGACCGAATTCATCCCCGCCCAGCCGGCTGATCTCCAGATCCTGTACCCCAAGCGCTTCCATGCGGTCGCCGACGGCCATGAGCAGCTGGTCGCCGACCTGGTGTCCGTAAGTGTCGTTGACCGGCTTGAACTGATCCAGGTCGATCACGCCGACGGCAAAGACGGCATCGGTTCCGGCAACGCTCTCGATCTGGCGGTCTAGCCGGTTAAAGAAATACCGGCGGTTGGGCAAGTTGGTCAGGAAATCGGTCTGCGAGAGCCGCTCGTTCTCCGCATTCAGACGTTCCGTTTCCTGATGTTTGGCTGCCAGTTCGGAGCGGGACTTGATCAGATTCGAGAAGGCCTCGTAACCGTTAAGCAGCACCTTTAGAATAACCAGGCACACCAGAAAAATGTTCATGGCAATCGCCGAATAAACATCCTGACCTTTGCTCAGGTAGTAGACCAGATAAGGCGCCGTCACGATCAGCATCACCATGATGGCTGCTTGCGGCAAATGCATCAGACAGAAAATGCAGCCGATCACAGTGATCGCGATGAAAAGGGCTACGTGACCCTGCTCGATCGCAGTGCCGTAGCTTTCAAGGCTCAAGGACCAGGTGATGTAGACAACGGCGACCAAACTGCCGAGAAGGACAGTTTGACGCAACTTGCGCACCGCCTGTTGCGGCCCGAGCTCAAGACCGCGGGACCGGACCCAGGAAACCAGCCGGATCGTCGTGAAGATCAGCATCGGCGCAAGGACACCGATGGTCATATAACCAGGTGCAACGTCGCGGTGCGTGTACGCAACGGCGATCGCGTTGACCATGAGCAAAAGATAGAGAAGCGGGATTTGGGAGTTCAGTTCCCGGCACTGGGCCTGCGCAAGTTCGGTGTCCCTGGGATCAATGATCATCCAACGGGCAAAGTCTTGAAGTTTTTTCGCTATCGCCCGCAATGCATCGAAATCCTTGTACCTGAAAAACAGCTCAAAACGGTCTCTTAGTAAAAACACAGAGGACCACCGTTATTCAGAAATGATTGATATAACGTAACGGTATTGATTCGATTATGCTTGATGAAACTGGAAGTTCAACGTCAAAGGTTCGTTTGGGAAGAAAAACTGTAAAAAGTACTTATAATGACACAGATTTGAGTTTGTCAGGTTCTTAAGATTTTGTTGACCTTGTCGGCATGGTGTTTCCCAAATACCGAAAAGGAACCTTCGCTTGCGTCAACGCCTTGCGCTGAAAAATTCTGCGGCATAGTCTTTTTAAATCAAATCGCTTTGCCTCAAGTCGTTGGTGCGGCATTCATTCATCAACCCGCCCAAGGACCCGGCAATGCCTGCGGGGGATGTTGGTGTGAGTGGATCTGGAACGCCTCTGCATTGGGCTCGGAATATAGGAGCCGCGGCCGCTATCGCTTTCCTTGTTTCCGGTTGTGCGCTCTCTGAGGCCCCGATCCTTTACCCGCAAGGACCGATCGCTCTCGCGCAGCGAGATCTTTTGTTCACGGCCTTTTGGTTGATGATGATCGTGGCGATCCCGGCCATCCTCCTCACGCTCTTATTTGTATACCGGTACCGGTCGCGGCATCACAGCACCGCGGCCTACACGCCGGAGTGGGAGGGATCTTGGAAAATCGAGGCCGTTGTCTGGCTTGTTCCGGCCGCGATCATCATTGTTCTTGGCACACTGGTCTGGCGCGACACGCACAAGCTTGATCCTTACAAGGAGCTTGCCTCGGACAAGCCGCCATTTGAAGTTCAGGCAATCGCGCTCGATTGGAAATGGCTCTTTGTCTATCCGGAGTTGGGTGTTGCCAGTGTCAATGAGTTGGCCTTTCCGGCCGATCGGCCTCTGTCCATCAGAATCACCTCCGACACCGTGATGAACTCACTGATGATCCCGGCGCTGGGGGGGCAGATCTATGCAATGGCGGGCATGCGGACGGAAATGAACCTGCTTGCCGATGGTCCTGGCACGTTCAAGGGTCGCAACACGATGTATTCCGGCGACGGTTTCTCAGACCAGCACTTTCTGGCGCATGCCCTGACAGAGGCGGACTTCACGGCCTGGAAAGACAAGGTGACCGGTTCGCCGGATGCCCTGGATGCCAAGACCTATTTGGAAGTCGCCAAACAGAGCGTTGCCAATCCGGTCGCCTATTATTCAAGTGTTGAGCCGAACCTATTCGGCCTGATCCTGCGCAAATACGCGCCGATTGTCGGCCCGCTGGAAAGCGAAGCTGCGGAACTGATTTGCCGGGGGGCTGCCTGATGCTGGGACGTTTGACGATTGACGCGCTGCCCTTTTACAGCTGGGTGGCCATGGGCGGGGCGGCCGTGACCGTTGGCGGCGGGATCGCAGCCTTTCTGTTGATCACGTACCTGCGCGCCTGGAAGGTTCTGTGGACCGACTGGCTGACAAGTGTCGATCACAAGAAGATCGGCATCATGTACGTCGTGCTCGCATTGATCATGCTGGTGCGCGGCTTTGTCGATGCGCTGATGATGCGCGCCCAGCAGGCGATCTCGCTCAACAACGAAGGCTATCTGCCGCCCGAGCATTTTGAGCAGATCTTCTCCTCGCACGGCACCATCATGATCTTCTTCGTGGCAATGCCGTTTCTGACCGGTTTGATCAATCTGATCGTTCCGCAGCAGATTGGCGCCAGGGATGTGTCCTTTCCCTTCCTGAATTCTGTCAGTCTCTGGTTGACGGCGGCAGGAGCGGCTCTGGTACTGATCTCCCTTGTGGTGGGCAAATTTTCCCAGGCCGGCTGGACGGGGTATCCACCGTACTCCGGCATTGAATACAGTCCCGGTGTTGGCGTCGACTATTGGATCTGGGCGCTGACTTTAAGTGGTGCCGGCACCACTATGTCCGGGATCAACTTCATCGTCACGATTGTGAAGAACCGCTGTCCTGGCATGACCTATATGCGTATGCCCATGTTCACCTGGACAGCACTCTGCATCTCGATCCTGATTGTGTTTGCTTTCCCGGCGCTGACCGTGGTTGCCCTGCAGCTCTGGCTGGACCGGACCCTGGGCTTTCATTTCTTCACAAATGGGGACGGCGGCAACATGATGATGTTCGCCAACCTGCTTTGGATCTGGGGGCACCCGGAAGTCTACATCCTGATCCTGCCGGCCTTTGGAATTTTCTCCGAAGTGGTGGCGACCTTCTCCAGAAAAAGGCTCTTCGGCTACACATCGCTGGTCTATGCGACTGCCTGTATCGCCTTGCTCTCCTTCACGGTCTGGCTGCACCACTTCTTCACGATGGGGGCGTCGGCCAATGTGAATGCCATCTTCGGTATAGCCACGATGATCATTGCCGTGCCCACAGGCGTGAAGATCTTCGACTGGATGTTCACGATGTACCGGGGGCGGATCGAGTTCCATCCCGCAATGGTGTTCACCATCGGTTTCATGGTGACCTTCGTCATCGGCGGTGTGACAGGCGTGCTGCTGGCTTTGCCGCCCGCCGATTACCTGATGCACAATTCCACGTTCCTGGTGGCGCATTTCCATAACATGCTCATTCCCGGCGCTCTGTTTGGGTATTTTGCTGGGCTGAACTACTGGTTTCCAAAGGCCTTCGGCTTCAAGCTGGACGCCAAATGGGGCATCCGGTCTTTCTGGTTCTGGTTTATCGGGTTTTATCTCGCCTTCATGCCGCTTTATGCCCTTGGGTTCATGGGCATGTCCCGGCGTATGGAGCATTACGTGGATCCAACCTGGCAACCCTTCCTGGTGGTAGCCGCGCTGGGCGCCGTCTTTGTGCTTTGCGGCATCATCTGCATCGGCATTCAGCTCTATGTTTCCGCGCGCCAGTGGGGATCATCCCGCGACATCACCGGGGATCCCTGGAACGGCCGGACCTTGGAATGGGCAACGTCGTCTCCGGTCGCGCCTTACAATTTCGCGGTCGTTCCAACAGTCACCGACATTGATGCATTCCATGAAATGAAGATGCGTGGCACGGCTTACCAGCGGCCGGAGCGTTACGAGCCTATTGTCATGCCGAAAAGCACGGGCCTCGGCGTTGTCTTGGGCGGGCTTTCCTTCGTGATGGGTTTTGCTGCTGTCTGGTACATCTGGTGGCTGGCGGTGCTGATGCTGGTCTTGTGTCTGGTGTGCATCGGGATCCGGGCCTGCGACGACACCAGCGAGTATGTGATGTCAGCGGCCGAGGTTGAGGCAATTGAGACCGCCTGGCTCTCCGGGATCACTCCTGCTGACATGCATGACATGCGCGAATTTGAACCGCGCGGGGCTGCGTCCGGAATGGCGCTTTCCGGGAGAGCGTTATGAGTGAGATGCTGACCATCCGAAACGATGCAGACCTCTTGGAGGAGGAAGAGCATCATTCGCTTCGCGGACGGGAGTTCGGCTTCTGGCTGTTCCTGATGGGCGATGCCGTCATTTTCGCGCTGCTGTTTGCGACCTACGTGGTGTTGTCCGGCAACTCGGCGGCCGGCCCGACCTCGCAACAGGTCTTCGACCTCAGCCACACGGCCATCGAGACCGCGTTGCTTTTGGTCTCCAGCCTGACCTTCGGCATTGCCAGTCTGGCCATGGACAAGGGGCATGGGCGCGCCGTCATTCTCTGGCTTCTGATTACACTTGGACTTGGTCTGGGCTTCCTCGCGATGGAGGTTCTTGAATTCCGCGGCATGATCCTGCAAGGAGCGGGACCGGATGTCAGCGGGTTCCTCTCGGCATTTTTCACGCTCGTCGGGATGCATGGCGCGCATGTTGCCATGGGATCGATCGGCATCCTTGTGATGATCGGTCAGGTTATGACCAAGGGCCTGACGATGCCGGTCCGCTCGCG
The DNA here is from genome assembly GCF_965276855.1 of Roseibium sp. GTDB lineage: Bacteria > Pseudomonadota > Alphaproteobacteria > Rhizobiales > Stappiaceae > Roseibium. The sequence goes on along the minus strand of NZ_OZ255700.1, from coordinate 960,875 downwards.
GCTCAATCGCTTGGGGCTGTTCTGGCATTTTCTTGATATCGTCTGGATCGGGATCTTCTCGGTCGTCTATTTACCCGGTGTGATGTAGGAGGCTGACATGGACCACACGGACCACACAGAACATCGCAGCCTTGGCAGCTATCTGACCGGCTTTGCACTCGCGATTGTGCTGACTGCGATCCCTTTCGGTCTGGTCTGGACGGGTGCGCTCACCGGGCCGGCCGTCTACGGTGTGATTGCAGCGGCCGCTGTCATCCAGGTGCTGGTTCACCTGGTGTTTTTCCTGCACCTGAATTTCAAGTCGACCCCGGGTGAAAACCTCTTCTTTTTGGCCTTCGCAGCCGTTCTGATCTGCATCATGGTCGGCGGCAGTCTCTGGATCATGTTCGACCTGCATCACCGGATGATGTGACGGTCTGAATTACGTGTTTGACGCCTGAGTTCGAACGACACTCTGTTGGTTTTTGCAACCGATGTGGTTTTGCCTCAACAGCTGTGGTACTCACACCACATGGATAAAAGAGACCGGGCCGAACTGTTTCGCGAGCGTTTGAGCGCGGCGCTCAGAGAGCGGGAACTGAATCGCTCAGACCTCGCGCGCGCAGCAGAGCTCGACCGGTCCACGGTTTCCCAGCTTTTGTCCGAAGAGAGCCCACGCCTGCCCAACGGTCAGGCGCTTGCGGCCATCGCTTCCGCCCTTAGTGTGTCCGCCGATTGGCTTCTGGGCTTGTCGGCGCACAAGGGCGCGGCCGCGGAAATCCTCGATCAAGCCGTTCAAGTGGCCGAAACCGAACGTCACCCGGTCGATGTGCATTTGCTCGCCTGGTACCGGGACGCGGTGGGCGCCAAGATCCGGCATGTTCCGGCGAACCTGCCGGATGTCTTGAAGACAGAGGCCGTTCTGGCGCACGAATATGCTGGCGAAACCTTTCGGACACCCGGACAGGCCATCACCGGTACACGCGATCAGCAGGCGTTGTTGAACCGCGCAGAATCGGACATGGAAATCTGTGTTTCGAAAGAGGCCTTGGAGGCATTTGCCCGGGGCGAGGGCATGTGGTCGGATTTGCCGGATGCTGTGCGCCGGGAGCAGCTGCAGGTCATGGGCGAAACCCTGGACAGATATTACCCCTCTCTCAGGTTGCATCTTTTTGGTGCCAGCGACCGGTTTTCCGCCCCGTTTACGGTGTTTGGCCAAAAATGGGCTGCGCTGTATCTGGGTCAGCGCTATCTCACCTTTTCCAACACACGTCACGTGCAGCTGTTTTCCCGGCATTTCGATGATCTGGTCCGCCATGCTCTGGTGCGCTCTCACGAGGCCAGTGACTTTGCAACGAAATTGTCTCTCGGGATTTGAACCGGATTTTAAACACCAAAGCTAAATCCAGATTTTGAACCGCCTTTCGCGAAAGAAAGACCCTACGGTATGGCAACCATCGAATACGTCTATTCCGCGCATTCCGCATTTGCGTATCTCGGCTCCTCGGAGATTATGCGGATTTGCGCTGATCACAACGCGGTTTTGGTCCATCGGCCGGTGCTTTTGTCGCCTGTCGTCGAGGCGCAAAGAAGTCAGTCCTTCCGCCAGCGGACACAGGCGCATGTCGACTATTTCTTCGGGCGTGAAATCGAACGTTGGGCGGAGTATCGGTCCGTGCCGATCATACGCAAGCGCCCGACCTTTCATGATGCAGACTACAGCCTGGCCTCGGGCATGATCATCGCGCTGGGCGAAACGGGCCCAGACACCGATCGGATGGCTCACGGACTTCTGGAGGCGCACTGGAATGAGGATTTGGACCTTTCAGACCGGGAGTCCCTTGAGGCTGTGGCGGTGAAACTGGGGTTCGCCGCCAAGGAGTTGCTGGAAGAAGCTGCAAGCCCGAGCGTTCAAAACAAACTCATGGAAAACTCCGAATGGGCCAAGGAGAAGCAGGTTTTCGGATCTCCAACTTACATCGTCGATGGTGATTCATTTTACGGTCAGGACCATCTTCCACTGGTGGAACGTGCCCTTCAAAAACCCTTTGCGCCATCGGACTGGGTCAATCCGCCTGTTGATAGGTAAGGCATCGGTCAGACGAAAACTCTTTCGTAAATTTGCGCCGTGTTAAGTGTTTTGCCGTTACGTGAATTGTTTCAGGTCGTCTGTTGTGCGCTTGTACAGGCGTCCTTCACGTCGGAGACTGTCATGGTATCGGTCCGCCTCGGGCTGGTTTTATTCTTCGCAAGCATCTCCAGTGCATTGGCATCTGATCCAAGCTGCACACGCGTAACCGCGTCCGCACATCCCGATTATCCACCCTACCATTGGCGGGAGGGCGGTCGGATCGTTGGGGCAAGCGTTGATCTCAACAAAATTGTGTTTCAGGAACTTGGCGTCTCATTTGATGCAGTTTTCACAGGCCCTTGGAAACGCGTATTGAAGACCGCTGAAAGCGGCGAGATCGACTTTCTTATGTCGCTCAAGAAAACGGGTGAACGCCAAAGGTTTCTAGACTTTACCGACACGCCCGCTTTCGAAAATCCATTTACGGTCTTCACGTTGGAAGACCGCCGTTTTCCCTTGGCGGTCTGGAACGATCTAAGGGGCAGGTATGGCGCCAAGAATGCTGGTGACCGGTATGGCGAGCCTTTTGACTCCTATGTCGCGAATGTTCTGGAGTTGTCCGACAATTTCTCTTTCCAGGACAATGTGAACCAGCTGCTGGTTGGCCGGATCGACTACATCATCCATGGCCGCTATGTCGGGCAGGCGCAATTTGGGGCCATTGAAGGGGGCAAGGCAATTGTCCCGCTGGACTGGAACGTGATGAACGGCTTCGTGCACAGCGGCTTCACGCTCAATTCTGCGTGTCGGCACCTTAAGGACAAGGTGAGTCAACGGTACGATGAATTGTTGGCCGACGGAACCGCGGAGCGCATTCTTTCCGACAACGTTGGCCGATGGATTCTCAGAAGCCGGAATTACGAGCTGAAAAAGAAGGTCGTCGATGTAGACTAGTGGGAACGACCGTTGATCTTCATCAGCGGAAGTCTGGCTCAAGACGAATTGGCTGTTCTTCACCGTTCGTCCGCACGTTAGGTGCGTCGGGAGTATTCCACCTAAACAAAGTGATGTGCCAAAGGCCTGGCCTGCGGCGGGAGGGGTCGATTAGGCCGTGATAGCCCATTGCTCGGATCAGGTCGGCCGCGATCCATGATGGCGGCTCAAGGCCGCTTTTCAGCGGAGCAAGCCAGGGTTGGCGTGCAAGTGCGTAAAGCTCTGAATGTTCCACATCGCGCAGATCCAGCAACCGACAGGCGCTGACCTCCAGCGAAATCAACACCCGGTCCCGATTGTCGCAAGTGATGTATTGACCGATTGCAACACGCGCGCTTGTCTCATCCGGGCTCAGATATAGCGCATCTTGGCCTGGGCGATTGAACCGCGCAGGCGGTCTGGACGCGTGCCCCCTTTCAAGGATAAGGGCACCTTCTCCAGGATTGATGATCTTGACGAAACTCCTCGAAGCAAGCTCAACCACCGGATCAGTGGTGACCCAAGTGATGGTGATACTGCGCCTTGGCGACATCCAGCGATTTCGCGGGTTCGAAACTGCCGGCATCGGCCATGGCCCAATAGGTTGAATAGCCAGCAACATCGTGAGTCGGGTCGAGCAATGCCCCCGGTTTCAGCCAGGTCAGGGCAGCGCTGGCCGGCAGGATTTCCCGCAAACCAGCTCGAAGATAGAAATGCTCCGGCTTGAAGTCCCTTGGATGAGACAGTCCCGCTGCAGCTGTGAACTCAACGAGCGACTTGATGGTGTTGCGGTGAAAGTTCGCGACCCGGGTGGCCTTGTCCGGCACATCCAAAGCTTGCTGCCGCTTTGGATCCTGGGTTGCGACGCCTGTCGGACACTTGTTGGTATGGCAGCTCTGCGATTGGATGCAGCCAACCGCGAACATGAAGCCGCGCGCCGAATTTACCCAGTCCGCGCCAAGGGCCATCGTCCCGGCGATGTCAAAGGCGCTGATCAGTTTGCCGCTCGCGCCAATGCGGATGTCATCGCGCAATCCCGCGCCGACAAGGCTGTTATGAACGAACGCCAACCCCTGGCGCAGTGGCGTACCAAGCCGGTTGGCAAACTCGACAGGGGCCGCGCCCGTGCCACCTTCAGCGCCGTCCACGACGATGAAATCCGGTTTGATCCCGGATTTGAGCATTGCCTTGACGATCGCCATGAATTCCCAGCGGTGGCCGATGCACAGCTTGAAGCCGACCGGTTTGCCGCCGGAAAGCTCGCGCAAGGTCTTGATGAAGTCCAGCAGCTCCATCGGCGTTGAAAATGCGGAATGGCTTGCCGGTGATATACACTCCTTGCCGATCGGTATGCCGCGCGCTTCCGCAATTTCCTCGGTCACCTTGGCGCCGGGCAGAACGCCGCCGTGGCCGGGTTTTGCGCCCTGACTCATCTTGATTTCGATCATCTTGATCTGTGGGTCGGCCGCCTGTTTCTTGAACTTTTCCGGATCAAAGCCGCCATCGTCGGCGCGGCAACCAAAATAGCCGCTGCCCAGCTCCCAAACCAGATCGCCACCGCCTTCGCGGTGGTAGCGCGAAACGCTGCCCTCGCCGGTGTCATGGTAGAAGCCGCCCGCCTTGGCACCTTTGTTCAGCGCCAAGATGGCGTTGCCGGAAAGTGACCCAAAGCTCATGGCGGAGATATTGAAAATCGACGCGGAGTAAGGCTGTTTGCACTCCGGCCCGCCGATCTCGACGCGCAGTTCTTCGACCTTCCCATGGGATTGCGGACAGACCGAATGGTTCACCCAGCCGTAGTTGATATCATAAACGTCAAGCTCGGTGCCGAAGGGGAGCACGCCTTCGATGTCCTTTGCCCGGTCGTAGACCATGGTGCGGCGCTCGCGGGAGAACGGCCGGCCATCCTGATTGCTTTCAAAGAAGTACTGCCGGAGCTCAGGGCGGATGGCTTCGAACATGAAGCGGAAATGGCCGGCAACCGGATAGTTTCTCAAAATCGCATGTTTCGTCTGGGTGACGTCCAGTATGCCGACAATGGTCAAGACGGCAAAGACCGCAAAGGCCCAAAGAAAATGAGGGGTGACTGCAAAACTCAAAATGAAGGTGACGACTGCGGCAGCGATGCAAAGCGCAAACACCGTATAGCGGGCTGGAAACAAGAGACATTCTCCCTCTGGCAATCTTGGACGTCAGTCTAGCCAGGCTCCACGTCAAAAGGAAAGGGGGAACCATAAATGCTTCAGAACAAGTCCAGCTCGGTCCAAAGGGTCTCGTCGAAGAAACACACAGAGAGTTTCAGCGTTTGTTGATCGCCTTCAAGTATTTTGAGTGTAACGATTTGAAGGTGATTGTATTCAGGTCGCCTGATTTTATGGAGCGCCATTAATGTTGGATTTAGACCAACGGGATATCAATAAAATGAGTTCTAGGTTTTCATGTATTCAGGGTGACCTGCATGCAGTTATTCAAACGTATTTGCGCCGCAGGTCTCCTGTTTTCATTGCCGGTGTCAGCTGCTGCTGGTGAGCTGGTTATCGCTCGGGAGGACACACTCAATTTTCCCTGGCAACTGCAGGAAGGTGTTGGTGCAGACACCTTTCTGATTGAGCGTGCAGCACGCAATCTCGGTTATTCGGTCCAATTCAGAAAAGTACCGTGGAAACGGTGTCTAAACCAGATCGCCAACAACACTTTTGATGGGTGTTTCTCCGCGAGTTTCAAACCGGATCGTCTGAAATATGGTGTCTATCCGATGATCAATGGGCAGCCCGACCCCGACAAGCGGACACACACCGAGAGCTATTCCTTATATGTGCTCAACGCGTCACCTGTGGGTTGGAGCGGGGATCGTTTTGAGAACCTGACCGGCGATATTGGATCCATCTATGGATATTCGATCATTGAACAGTTGCGGGCCGAAGGCGCCGGTGTTTTTGAGGCAGATTCCAACGAGCAATTGTTCGCAATGTTGCTGGCCGGACGGCTTGCCGCAGTGGCCCTGCTAACGTCGCAGGCTGACCATCTGGTTCAACAGAACCCTGATTTTCGTGCTGCAATCCGAAAAATCGAAACGCCTTTGGTTGCAAAGCATTATTATCTGATGCTGTCCCATGAGATGGTGCAGACCAATCCGGATCTTGTTGCTGCTCTTTATGGTGAAATCGCGGAAATACGCGAGTCAGCGGCCTATCAGGACCACTATGATAGCCTTTTCGACTAGCAGCCTGTCCAGTACTCCCAAAGTGGCGATCTAATGTCCGGCTCTGCGTCGCGCGACGTGCTCATTCTTTGTCACATGCGCCGCAAGTGAGGTGAACTTCGCGGTCGCCAATCGCGCCATGATTTCCTCTGCAGCGCCTTCGGCTCCGGGCTCCAGTGCCATGATGTCGGCGGCGGCCCTAGCACCGATGGCATAGGATGGCGCATCGAGCGCATAAAGAGCTTTTACCAGCGTGTCCGTGGTCAGCTTTGTTTGCTGGATCGGTGCCGGGCCGGCCCCAATCGCATGGACCCGCTGCCCCCAAAACGGCTGATCGGCAAAAACCGGACAGACGAGGGAAGGTTTGCCCCAGCGCAGCGCTTCATGGGTTGTCCCGGCGCCGCCATGGTGAATTATGCTGCTGCATCTCGGGAACAACCAGCTGTGCGGTGCCTTGTCGATCACAAACACCTTGTCTTTGAGAACGTCAGGAAGGGTATCGCCGCTCAGCCCGCCCCAGCCGCGCGCCAGAACGGCGCGAAGTCCGGTTTGGCTGAGCGACTGGATAATCAGACGAGTCAGCTCCTCCGGGTTCCGGCTGGGCATGGAGCCGAAACCGATATAGACCGGTGCGGGACCGGTCTCCAGAAACTGCAGGAGATCAGGAGGAGGGGTATACTTCGTGTCGGGCCGCATGAACCAGTAACCGCTGAGCCAGGACGTTTCCGGCCAGTCTTTCGGCCTTGGCACCAGCGCAGATGAAAACCCATGCAGGCACAGCGCTCTGGAGCCATCCGGCATATGGCCGTCGATCATCTCGCCCGGGTGTTCGAACTCCGCGCCCGCGTCTGCCTGCAAGGGTTTCAAAACGGGAGCCATGCCAAGCGCCATCAGCTTTCGAGCGGCGAGATAGCTGAAACGGTTTGCCGTTTTTCCAAACGCGGGCAGACCGAAGAGCGGGACAGGAAAGTCAGTTGTTGGTGTTATGACCGGCTGAAGCGCAGTTGGTAAAGCTGGAACCTTCAACCGCCTTGCAACCAGTGTCATTACGGTTGCCTTGAGATTGAAGAGGATCAGGTCCGGCTGTTCTTCCAGGCCGATCTTCCACAAACACCGGACGACCTTTTTCTGATCCTCCATGGTCGTGCGGGCGACCTTGATCTTGCCGCGGAAGGTGAACATGGCTTCACGGGTAACGGGATCACCTAAGAGGGCTTCGAAATCGATTGGAACCGCGCGGGGCTGCGCGCCGACCTTGCCGATCATCGTGTCAAAGCCGCGGCCGGTCGCCACCACCACATCCGCACCAAGACGCACCAGTTCAGCGGCGAGCGCCACATAGGGCTGCACGTCACCGCGGGTTCCGAGCGTGGCAATCAGGATTTTCGGTTTTGAAGCGGTCACTGGTGAAATTCCCAATAGGAAGGCACCTCTTTTGGATGTTTTTGGGCCGTTCTGCAATCAGGAAGAGGTGTTATATCTGCAAAATATCTGGAAAGTGCCAGCTGTCGTTGGGGCATGATCGAATCAATGACATCTTGAGGAATGAATTTCCGGTTTTGTTAAGGGCAGGGGATTTAGGGATTCTCTGAAGGACGAACGCAAAAGGCAATGCATGGCCGGTAAACTGAGTTGGATGACAGTATTGCGATTGGCCCGATGGGCTGTGGTTGCCGTTGCGGCCGCAGGCAGTGTTGCTTTTGCTGTGTCCAGTTCGGTACAAGCCACCCCGCGCATTGACATCGTCACTGAGGATTACCCGCCTTTCGAGATGGCAGAACCACAGGATGGTCTGCGCGGCTTCGACTATGAAGTGGCCACCGAAGCCTTCCGCCGTATGGGCTATGAGGCAAACATCCTGTTCTTGCCCTGGAAGCGGGCGCTGAATGAAGCGGAAACGGGCCGGGCCGTGGGCATCCTGACCTGCGCGCATCATCCGGACCGGGAGCGGTTCATTCTCTTCTCGGACCCGATCAGTGTCTTCACCAATGGTTTTTTCGTAAGAAAAGCGCATGAAGGGCCGGACATTCAGACCGTTGAGGATGTGGTTGGTCAACGGGTCTCATCGATGGCTGGCTATGAAAGCCTGAAGGTTCTGCAAAACCTGGGGGCCAACCCGATCGAGGCGCAAACGACCGAACTGGGCCTCAAGATGCTGGCAGCCGGCCGGTTTGATTATCTGATGGGCGCGCGCGAACCGACGGAGTACATCATTCGCCGCGAGGAGATGAGCGGTCAGTTTGAATTCATCGCGCTGACCACCCGGGATTTCCACTTTTGTTTTTCAAAGAGTTATGAGGGCGTTGAGGATCTGATCGGCCCGTTTAATGAAGCCTTGGCAGGAATGCGCGCAGATGGCACCTATGACGCCATCCACGACAAGTACCGGTAGGTCCGGTCAACGGCTCCGGCCATGCCTCAATTGAAGACATGGAAGACTGAAATGCAAACGCTGTTCTCCCTGAAAACCTCCGGCCAGGGGCTTTATGAGTTCACCCGTTCCGTCAGCAGCTGGCTTGCCGGGGAAGGCGCGGGCGACGGGCTACTGACCCTCTTTGTCCGCCATACGTCCTGTTCGCTCCTCATTCAGGAAAACGCCGATCCGGATGTTCAGGTCGACCTGAAGGCCTACTTCAGCCGTCTTGTACCGCCGACGAGCGATCCTTCGATGCGCTACCTCACGCACACGCTGGAAGGGCCGGACGACATGCCGGCGCATATCAAGGCCGCGGTTTTGCCCGTCAGCCTGTCGATCCCGGTCTCGGGCGGCGAAATGCTGCTTGGCACCTGGCAGGGGATCTATCTGTTTGAGCACCGCGACCGGCCGCACCAACGCCAAGTGGCGGCGCATTTTCTGAGCGACCGATAACCGGATGCCCTATGTCCGCAGGGCGGGCAGGCCGACGCCGGTGCTGTCGAAGCCGCCATCGGAGGCAATCACCTGACCGGTGACATAGCTCGCCTCGTCCGAGCACAAGAAGGCGATGACAGAGGCGATTTCGGCCTCAGAGCCGTACCGGTTGAGCGGGATCGCATCGTGATAGGCGTCGATGATTTCCTGGCTGTGCACGGCCATGGCGAGCTTAGTGCGGACCGGGCCTGGGCAGACGCAATTGGCGCGGATGCCGTACTCGCCGAGTTCGGCCGCCTGCTGCTTGGTCAGGTGAATGACCGCCGCCTTCGACGTCCCATAGGCCACCCGCAAGGTGGAGGCGCGGAGGCCGGAAATCGAGCCGATATTGACGATCGCTCCACGCGTTTTTTTCAGGTGCGGAACGGCGGCCTGCGAGACCATGAAGACCCCGTCCAGATTGGTCGCCATCACCGTGCGCCACAGGCTCAAATCCGCCTCTTCGATCGGCCCGAAATTGGCGACACCTGCATTGTTGACCGCCGCATCCAGCCGCCCAAAGTGTTCGATGATCTTGGTCATCATCTCATCGACGTCATCGGGGATAGAAACATCATAGATGAAGGCCGACCCCGCGTTGATCCCGGCGGACGCCGTTTTCAGCTCCGCCCCGTCCCGGTCGACCATCGCCACCTTCCAGCCCTTCTCGATCAGGAGCTTCGTGGTCGCCAAACCAATCCCGCGCGCCGCGCCGGTCACAAGGGCAATCTTCTCGGTCATTTGATGGCTCTGAATTTAGATGAGAGGTAAGGAAGCTCAACGCTAGCAGGCAGGGGCGACCCGAGCAATCGGGAGATCGCCAATCCAGATCTTTGAAAGCTGAGAGAGAAAATAGGAAAATATTCCTTGACACCGTAACGGTGATGTGGCATGGTTTTGTCATGATCCCAAAGTTGGGGATCGATTGAGGCTTCCGGCGATTGCTTGGGGCCTTTTTTGTTGGGCGCATCGGTCGAATGGGTTGACGTGGCCAAACGAGCGGAGAGGGTCAGAGGATGGCAGATTGTTCAAGTCCCGCTGCCGCAAGGCCGGTTTCAGCCTCATGGGCCTCAGTATCTCACAGGCGCGCCGGGCGTGGATAAGTTTTTGAGAGCGGCCCCGCTCGCTGCCGTCCCGGCCCGTGAGCTGGGACCGGTGCCGGGACCGGAGCATTGACGGCAGGCCCCGGATCAAGTCCGGGGCGGCCCAGTGATCGCAGCGAGACGGGTGCCCTGACAGCAAACCGATCTTTGACTTTATCAACCGGCGGCCGCCGGTTTTTTTATGCCTGGAGGGAACCGGAGTGAGCGAGTGCGGGGGATCGAACGTGAAGGCGCGGTTCCAGGGGCAGGGCCTTGCCGATACGCTGAGACGGGAAAAGGCGCTGCACCGGAAACGGCAGAAGCAGTCGAAGCAGCAGGTGTGCACCGTCCCGGCAGTCTCCGGCGAAGGGGGCGGACCCGCAGGCGCCGAAGGGTTGGAAATGCCCCGGCTCCCCGATCCCGGTTCTTCACGCTGTTCCGTCCGGGATGGCGAAGGGGGCGGGGTGGTGCTGGACCGAGACGTGGGGCAGCAGGCAACACCCGAAAGCCCGAAGGAGATGGCCGCACGGCTCTACCGGGCCTTTGCCGGGCAGATGGATCAGTTGGAAGCGCGGCTCGCTGATCTGTTTGAGGAGACTGGCGCGGGGCCGCCAACTGGCGGGATCCAGGAAATCGACAAGACGGTGAAGACCCTGGCAAGCCTTGCCAAGACCTTGACCGCCCTGATGGACCTGAAAACGGATGTGAAACCGGACGGGGAGGGCGACAAGCTTGACGACCGGGAGGAGTTGCGCGCGGCACTTGCGCGCCGTCTTGAGCGATTGTGCGAAGCTGGGGCGGATTGAGGCGGTCCTTGCCGCCTTGAGCCCGGAGGATCTGAAATTCCTGACCTACGATTGGCCGGTCTTTGCGCATATCCACCAGTTGCCGCCGGAAACGGACTGGGCGGTCTGGCTGTTGATGGGCGGGCGCGGGGCTGGAAAGACACGGGGCGGAGCCGAATGGATCCGGGCGCGGGCGCTCGGGCACGGCTGGTGCGAACCGGGCTTTGCGGGGCGGATCGCGCTTGTCGGTGAGACCTATGCGGATGTCCGCGAGGTGATGGTGGAAGGGGTCTCCGGGCTTTTGGCCGTGCACCCCGGCGAGGAGCGGCCGCTATGGACGCCGAGCCGCCGCCGTCTGGAGTGGCCGAACGGCGCGGTGGCGCAGGCCTTTTCCGCCGAAGACCCGGAGGCCTTGCGGGGGCCGCAATTCGACATCGCCTGGTGCGATGAACTTGCCAAATGGACCTATGCCGAGGAGACCTTCGACATGTTGCAGTTCGGGCTGAGGCTGGGCCGCAAACCCCGCCAGCTGATCACGACGACGCCGCGGCCGGTGCCGCTTTTAAAACGCCTGATGAAACAGGCAGGGACCGCCATCACCCATGCCCCGACCAAGGCCAATGCGCTGTTTCTGGCGCCGGGCTTTCTGGAGGCGGTGGTCGGCCGGTATGGCGGCACGCGCCTTGGACGGCAGGAACTGGACGGCGAACTGATCGAGGACCGGCCGGACGCGCTCTGGTCGCGGGATGGACTGGAGGCCGCAAGGGTCGTAGCCGCACCGGAGGATCTGACGCGCATCGTCATTGCGATCGATCCGCCGGTGACGGCAACGGCCAAGTCGGACGCTTGCGGCATTGTCGCCGCGGGGCTCGGCAGTGACGGCAAGGCCTATGTTCTCGCCGACCGCAGCCGCCGTCCGGCCAAACCCGCCGACTGGGCAGAAGTCGCCATTGGCCTCTGGCACGGATTGAAGGCCGATTGCCTGATCGCCGAGGTCAACCAGGGCGGCGACATGGTCGCGCAAGTGATTGCGAGTGCCGATCCATCGGTGCCGGTGAAACAAGTGCGGGCCAGCCGGGGCAAGTTCTCCCGGGCCGAACCGGTCGCCATGCTCTATGATCAAGGCAAGGTGCACCATGCAGGCACGTTTCCGGAGCTTGAAGACGAGATGGCCGACTTCGGTCCCGGCGGGCTGTCCTGCAAACGCTCTCCCGACCGGCTCGACGCCCTCGTCTGGGCGGTCTCGGACCTGATGCTCGGCCCCAAGGCGGAACCAAAGGTGCGCGGGCTCTAGACCAACCCACTCAGCCGCCCCGGGCCTGATCCGGGGCCTAAGTTGCTTCGGATATGGTCCCGGATCAAGTTCGGGACAGCGGAGAGGCAGAGGTTATCCGGAAAACCTGGACGTCTCCGCGCCGAAGATGATGTTCGGGGCGGATTGGTCTTCGAAGTGGAAGATAAACCGGCCTTCGCGCTCAAGGCCAAGCGCGTCGTAGAATTTGAGCGCTGTCTGATTGTGCTCAAAAACAGTGAGAAATACATGGTCATGACCGTGGGCACTGAGGGTTTTCATTGATCTATGGAACAGGGCCGCGCCGATCCCCTGCCGTTTGTGGTGGCGGCGGACATAGAGCGTTTCGAGTTCCGCCGTGCCTGTGGCTCCAGGCGGTATCTCCGGGGAGAGCGACAGCTTGGCGTAGGCGAGAAGAAAGCCGCTGTGTTCGCAGACCAGAAAGATCCGGTCGGGGCTTTCGAGTTCCTGAGCGAGAGTCTCAACGGAATAGGCGCTCAAGACATGATCCGCAAACGGCCGGGTGATGCCATTGGGCGCATAAGTATCGAGCCAGACTTCGATCGAAAGGGCAGAGAGGGCTGCAAGGTCAGCAGCCGTTGCGAGTCGGATGGAACGGGATAAATCAGACAGCGGGAAATCTCGGAAAATCAGGTGAGGGTCAAAACGGCTACTTGAATAGTGGTATGCACTTTGATCTGCAACCTCACTTGCCGAGCAGCGTCAGGCAATAGCGTTCCAGGTTGGCCAGGTGCATGGTCCATCCGGCGGCGTGGGCGTCGCGCAAGGAACCGGACGCGTTTTCGGCAAGATCGCGCCAGCCGCTGTGGATGAGGGTGAGACGCGCGCCGTTGCGCTCAGCGAGGATCGACAGTGTCAGGAGCGTTGTCCCTGTCCAGTCCTCATCCGCCCAAGTCCAGGCGACGGTTTTGGGCGGATCGAACGTGACAATGGTGCCGGAGGTGATCGTCTGGCGGCCTTCGTTGGTCCAGACTTCGCGGAACGCACCGCCCGCACGTGGCTCCAAAGAGATGTGAGGTCCGAACCAGGCGGATAGATGCTGAGCCTCGGTCCACAGTGACCAGAGAACAGCGGGGGCGACCGGAAAACCGCGTTCGATCTGAATCACGTTCTGATTGGTCATCTCACGTTCTGCCTCCTGGAGGCGCAAAGAATAGCAGCATTGGCGTCCGTGCGAAGCGGCGCGTTTGAATCAGTTTTCCAAGTCCCTGAATCGGTTTCTCAAAGCCTTGACTCAGCGCTTTAACAAGCGCGGAAAGGATCGTTATTTCATGCGCTTAAGAAAGGCACTTGAATCACTCTGGGGTGCAGATCCCGCAGCGGCACTTGAAGAAAAAGCCTCCCGCACCGGGCCTCTGCTTGCGATCCAGGGGACAGCGCAGCCGGTCTGGAGCCCGCGCGATTATGCGGCTCTGGCGCGGGAGGGGTTTGCAAAAAATCCTGTGGTGCACCGCGCTGTCCGGCTTTTGTCGGAGACGGCCGCCGCCGTGCCGCTGCTGCTCTTTGAAGGGGATAAGGAGCTGTCGGAGCATCCGTTGCTGGCACTTCTCACCCGGCCCAATGCCCATGAAACCGGCGCTGATTTTCTGGAGGCGCTGTACGGCTATCTGCTGGTCTCCGGCAATGCCTATCTGGAGCAGGTGCCGGTCGATGGTGTCCCGCGCGAACTTTATGCGCTCCGGCCGGACCGGGTGAAGGTGGTGCCGGGATCCCATGGCTGGCCGGAGGCCTTCGACTACACCGCCGCGGGCCGCACCGTGCGCTTGCCGGCAGAAGCGGACGACGGAGAAGAGGCAGCCCCGGTTCGGCATCTGAAGCTGTTTCATCCGCTGAATGATCATTATGGGTTTGCGCCAGTTGAAGCTGCGCAGATGGCGCTCGACATTCACAATGCGGCGGCAAGCTGGAACAAGGCACTGCTCGACAATGCCGCCCGGCCCTCCGGCGCCCTGATCTATGGGGCGGGCGATGCACTCAATCTGACAAGCGATCAGTTCGACCGGCTCAAGGCGGAGTTGGAAGACGGCTATCAAGGCGCGCGCAACGCAGGACGGCCTTTGCTGCTGGAAGGGGGCCTCGACTGGAAGCCGATGGGACTGACCCCAAAGGACATGGATTTCATCGAGGCGAAGAACCAGGCCGCCCGGGAGATCGCGCTCGCCTTTGGGGTGCCGCCCATGCTGCTCGGCATTCCGGGCGACAACACTTACGCCAACTATCAGGAGGCCGGCCGGGCGTTGTGGCGCGGGGCGGTCCTGCCGCTGGTGCGGCGGACGGCGGGCCATCTTGGCAGCTGGCTGGGACCAGCCTTTGGCCAAGGGTTGCGCCTGGAGCCGGATCTCGATGCGATCGAGGCCTTGTCGTCGGAGCGGGAGGCCTTGTGGCGGCGCGTCGGCGCGGCCGCGTTCCTGTCGGACGACGAAAAACGCCAGGCCGTCGGCTACGGCGCGCGAGCCGGCACATAAGGGGAGGCGCAGGATGATTGAAGATTTGACCGCTCACGTTATGGCGCGCGGGGATTTGGCCCATCTCGCGCTGTTTTTGTGGGCTGCGACGGCCACATTGATCGGCCTCGTGCTCGTCCGCGAGCTTGCCCTGTCCAATCAGCGCTTTTCCGACTTCGTCAGCGAGGTCGCCCGGCTGAACCGCTATCTCGCCGAGCTCGGAACGCTTTAAACCCAAGGATTTCGACTGCCGCCGTCCCGGTCTTGAACCGGGACCAAGCCCGAACCGGCCCCGGATCATGTCCGGGGCGGCACGTTCTGAAATCCGCGGCTTGGAGGCTGCAGACGCCCTTTGTCAACGAGGGCGAAGTTCAATTCTTATCAAGGAGGGCGGAATGAGCCTTCAAAGTAACTCCCTCGCCAGCGGGAGGCCGCAGTGCCGTGCCCGCAGCTCAAAAACAACGCTGCTGCAGCGGTTTGGCGCCAAGGCACCCGGTCACCGAACCGAGCATTTGCCGGTCTTCCGGGATTTTTCGGGCCGTTTGTTTCATCTGACCATTCAGGTGAGGGAAAACACCAAACCCTCTCGTGGAGGCGGTGCTTGATCGCCGGAACGGCAGCTGCCCCGGTTAGGATTGCCGGTTATGCCAGCGTCTTCGGCAAGCCGGATGGCGCTGGCGACACGGTTCTGCCCGGAGCGTTCCGGAGGAGCCTCCGGCAGCGTCCGCCGGCACGCGTCGCGCTGTTGTGGCAGCACGATCCGGCCCGCCCGCTCGGCCGTTGGACGCGGCTGATAGAAACACAACACGGGCTATGGGCTGAAGGGGACCTTGCCCCGGGCGTTGTTGCAGCCTTTGAGGCGGCCTGCCTTATCCGGGCAGGGGCCCTTTCCGGGCTGTCCATCGGTTTCAAGGCGCGCACCGCCCGCAGACCGCACCGCGGATCTGGCCGGATCCTGCAAGACATTGATCTTTGGGAAATTTCCCTCGTCACCTTTCCGCAAGTCGACGAGGCACGGGTCCGGCTTTTGACACCACCTTCGAACACGCCAACCCCACGCACACCAAACATTGGATCAAGGGAGTATTTGTGATGACAGGACCTTCAGACTGGGTGCCAGATGACCTGCCTCTGGAAACCAAGGCGGACATGCCTGGTGGAATGCCCCCGGTACCGGCTGCTCCAACCCCCGATTCCTCAGGCGGTAATGACGTTGCCCGGACCTTCGACGCGTTCTTCCGGACTTTCGAGAGCTACCTGGCGGTCAACGATGCGCGCCTTGCGGAAATTGAAAGCCGGGGCAGTGCGGACGTGATCTCGCTGGAAAAACTCGACCGGCTGGATGCGGCCCTCGACGCCACACAAAGACGTCTCGACGATCTGACCCTGAAAAGCCGCCGTCCTCAGATCGGCAGGCAGGGCCCGCGTCAGATGACATCGGCAGCCTTGGAACACAAGGCGGCTTTTGAGGCCTATGTGCGCTCGGGCCGGGAACAACCTTTGCGTCCGCTGGAAGTCAAAGCCCTGTTGGCCGGATCTGATCCGGATGGCGGCTATCTGGTGCCGGAGGAAACGGAAACCGGGATCATGCGCCGCTTGTCGCAGGTTTCCCCCATCCGGGCGATTTCCGGCAACCGGCAGGTCTCGTCCTCGACCTATAAGAAACCGTTCGCTGTAACCGGCCCGCAATCCGGGTGGGTTGGTGAAACCGCCGCCCGGCCACAGACGAACAGCCCGCAACTGGCTGAGCTGACATTCCCGGCGATGGAACTCTATGCCATGCCCGCTGCGACATCGACCCTTCTGGATGATGCGGCGGTTGACATGGATCAGTGGATTGCCGAGGAAGTCGAAGCCGCATTTGCCGAACAGGAAGGAGCAGCCTTTGTCAACGGCGATGGTGTTAACAAGCCGCTTGGTTTCCTCCAGGCACCGCGTGTTGCGGAGAGCAGCTGGGCCTGGGGCTCGCTCGGCACGATGACCACCGGCGCTGCCGGAGCGTTCCCGGCAGCCGATGCCGGAGATACGCTCATAGATCTCATCTATTCGCTGAAAAGCGGATATCGCCAGAATGGCCGGTTCGTCATGAACCGCAAGACCCAGAGCGAAATCCGGAAGCTGAAGGACGGCGACGGGACCTACCTGTGGCAGCCGCCTGCCGGTGTGGACGGGGCGGCGACCTTGCTGAATTTCCCGATCACGGAAGCTGAAGACATGCCGGACATTGCCAATGATGCCCCCGCAATTGCCTTTGGCGACTTCCGGCGCGGCTATCTGGTGGTCGACCGGATGGGCGTACGCCTGCTGCGGGACCCTTATTCCGCAAAACCCTATGTGCTGTTTTACACCACAAAACGGGTCGGCGGCGGCGTTCAGGATTATGACGCGATCAAGCTCTTGATGTTCTCCGCATAATACCGGTCACGCAGGGCTCACGTTTTCTTGCCTTGTAAGTCTTACCTAGCAGACCCACATCTTCCAATGAACGATGAGGGTCGTTCCTCCCCAGACTGGCGCCGCACTCCTTTGGACCTGCGGCGCCTTCTTTTTTGGGAAACGCCCATGACATCGATCCGTTTGAATGATCCGGCCACAGAACCTGTGGCGGTCGAAGAAATGCGCGCGCATCTCCGGCTGAGTGGTGGCGAAGAGGACAGCAGCCTTTCAGGCTTTCTCAAGGCTGCCCGCACGCACATCGAACAGGCCACCCGGCGCGCCCTGATTTCCCAGTCCTGGCGCCTTTACCTGGATGGTTGGCCGGTTGGCCGTATTGTCCGGCTGCCCGTGTCGCCGGTGCAGTCCGTTGATCAGATCACGGTCTATGATCGCGATGGCAATGCGGCCCAACTTCAGCCTTCTGATTGGCAACTCGACCGCTCCGCGCAGCCTGAACGGGTAAAGATCAAGCTCGGGGTTGGGCTTCCCGCCTCCGACATGATGGCGGCTGAAATTGATTTCACAGCCGGATATGGCGCGACCGCGTCAGATGTTCCGGAAAACTTCAGGCAGGCCGTGCGCCTTCTGGCCGGTCATTGGTTCGAACACCGGGAGGCCGGAACGGACCTCGCGATTGCCAGCCTGCCGCAAGGGCTCGACCGGCTTTTGTCCACCGTCCGGGTGCCACTGTTATGAGGGCCGGGGCCTACCGTGTGCCAGTTGTCCTGCAGCGGCCTTTGGAGACCCGGTCAGCTTCGGGGGACATTACGACCACCTATGAAGCCGCCGGATCCGCGTTCGCCGCTCTTCGCCTGAAAAGTCAGAGCGAGCGCTTCGCGGACAGCCGGACGGCAAGTTCCAAAACCTGGGAGATCCGCTTGCGGCCCTTTTCCGGATTGGCTGGCGGCTGGCGGATCCTCTCTGGTACCCGCGTTTTCCGGGTTTTGTCGGTCTGCGATCCAACCGGCCAGAGACGGGAACTTCTATGTGAGACAGAGGAGGAAAGCCCATGAGCCTTTCTGACGTTCAAACGGCGCTGCGCGCCGGTTTGTTTTCTCTGCTCAACGCTGATGGCGTCCTGTCCGGTTTGCTGGGGCCGGACCGGATTTTTGAAACTCCGCCGCGGGCAGATGCCTTTCCCTTCCTCGTGCTGGAAAGCGTTGAGACCAGGCCGCTGCTTACGGAGATTGGCGAGGGTATGGTGCACTCACTGGCCCTAAGCGTGTTCTCCCGCAAGCTCAGCCGGGACGAAGCAGCCCAGGCTGCAGGCCGTGCGGCAGAGGTCCTGATGACAGGGCCGGTATCCTTGAACGGACACAGGCTTGTGAACCTCACCATTACGAACGTGCTCAGCCGCAAGCTGCGCGACGGACGGGGCTATCGGGCATCGAGTTCGTTAAGAGCGGTCACCGAGCCGCTTACCTGAGATGACCTTCTGACAGGAGGACGCCATGGGCGCACAGCGCGGACGCGATCTGCTCTTGAAACTGGATGCTGAAGCGAACGGCACGTTTGTCACCGTGGCGGGCCTTCGGGCGCGGCAAGTGGCGCTCAATGCCACCACGGTCGACATCACCACATCCGACAGCGCGGGCCGCTGGCGCGAGCTACTGGAAGGGGCCGGAACCCGAGCGGCAAGCCTGTCCGGCTCGGGTCTATTTAGGGATGCGCAAAGTGATTCCGCCGTTCGCCAGCTCTTTTTCGACGGGACCATCCGCCCCTGGCAGGTTGTCGTTCCGGATTTCGGAACGCTGGAGGGCCGGTTTCAAATCACCAGCCTGGAGTATGCAGGCCGCCACGATGGCGAAGTGACCTTCGAGTTGGCCCTGTCATCGGCAGGGCAGGTGAGTTTCACCGCCATCTGAGGGATGCAATTCGGGGAGAAAACAGATGCCAAACAGATACCGTGGAGAGATTTCTGCTCAACTTGATGGCCGGACATGGACGTTGGTTCTGACACTTGGCGCGCTGGCCGAGCTGGAGGCGGCTTACAAATGCGAGAGCCTTCCAGCCCTGCTTCAGAGGTTTTCACCGGACAGCTTGTCGGCATCCGACATGATCATTTTGCTGGGGGCCGGCTTGAGAGGTGCAGGCCACGATGTCACCAATGATCAGGTGGCGATGATGCAAGCCGCTGGCGGTGTCGCCGGATTCGCCGCGATCACGGCCGACCTCCTGACGGCCGCGTTTGGTGCCCCCTCTACGGAAGATGACGAACCGCTGGCGGAAGCATCTTAATGCTGCCCTGGGCAGATCTTTTGCGGATAACTGCAACGCGCTGGGCTTGGACACCGGCCGAGTTTTGGGCGGCGACGCCGCGGGAACTTGAGGCTGTTTTGGGTCTTGGCCACGCGGCGGATGGCCTAAAACGATCCGAATTGAACCAGCTGATCAGAACCCATCCGGACACAGCAACATGCGGCCGTGCCGAAGACCAGAAGGAAGAAAGACCTCATGACTGATCGTGATCTGGATCTTGATGTCCCGCTGGCGGACCTCGAGGAGTTCCGGACGAAGATGATGGAGATCGACCGCAGCGCTCAAAACATTTCCCGCAGTCTTGTCGGCGGCCTCAAGTCGGCCCTTGTGGATGGCAAATCGCTCGAAAGCGTCTTCAAGAAGATCGCGTTGTCCGCGTCCTCCCGGGTGCTGAATTCAGCGCTCGCGCCTCTGGAAAAGGCCGCAGGCAGCCTCTTCGACACAATTATCCCTTTTGCCAAGGGCGGAGTGGTCGGCGCTCCGGCGCTATTCAATATGGGAAATGGTGTTTCCGGTTTGATGGGCGAAGCCGGTCCGGAGGCGATTCTGCCCCTTGCCAGAGGAGCGGATGGGCGCTTGGGGGTCAGGTCCGCGGAGGGCGGCCGGTCCCCCATTCCAGCAGTGCAGTTAAATGTGACTGCGCAGGATGCCGAAAGTTTCCGGCGGTCAGAAGCTCAGGTCTCGGCGATGGTGGCCCGCGCCGTCGGACGGGGACGACGCGGGCTCTAACACCGGCCTGAAAAGGAGGGGCTCAGGAACCGGCGTTTGCCGCAGCCGCAAGCATGGCGGCAATCTGGTCTTTCAGGTGAAGGCGCTTCTTCTTCAGGTCTTCAAGAACTTCATCGGATGCAGGTGTCACATCGGTTTCGATGCGGTGCACTTCGCGGTTGATGGTGTGATACTCTTCGGCCAGGCGGGCGAAATGGGCATCGGTGGTCTTCAATGTGTGGAGCGCGTCTGCCGCGTCCGGGAATTCTTCATGCAGTTCGTGAGGAACGTGACTCATTCTATTTTGCCTCCTTTAGAGGCCCCCAAAGTGCCGCCGCCAGCTTCCAAACACCTTGAGACAGATCAATCAAAGTCCGATTTGCGACGGAGATTTTCATGGACGCCTTTCTGAATGAGTGTTTTCCGGGAAGTATTGCCTTTGGAGCACTCGGCGGGCCGGAGCGCCGGACAGAAATTGTTCCGTTGGCGACCGGCTACGAGACCCGGAATGCGCGCTGGGCCGACAGCCGCCGCCATTACGATGCGGCAACCGGAGTTCGGTCGCTTGAAGACTTGAGGGCTGTGCTCGCGTTGTTTGAGAAAGCGCGCGGCCGTCTCTACGGCTTTCGTCTGCGGGACCCCTTTGATCATGCGAGTTCGATGGCAGGCAACCTGCCTCAAGCCGTGGATCAGTCCATCGGGGAAGGAGACGGCAGCACGGTCCGGTTTCCCTTGACCAAGACATACGGGAGCGGTGATCTGGCCTATCGCCGGGCCATCCGGTTGCCGGTTGCAAGCAGTGTGCGGGTAGCAGTGGCCGGGGTAGAACAAACCGTCGGGATGGACTTTGAGGTCGATGCGTCGATGGGAGACATCGTGTTTTCCGCAGCGCCGTCCGTAGGGAGTTCCGTTACAGCCGGGTTCCTGTTCGACGTGCCGGTCCGGTTCGACACCGACCGCCTGGACCTCAGCCTGACTCATTTTGAAGCCGGCGACATTCCCTCGATCCCACTGGTCGAGATCCGGCTCTAAGAGCACAGCAGGTAATTCATGAAAACTCTGCCGCCAGAACTGGCCGCGCATCTTGGCGGCCGGATTACCACCCTTGCGACCTGCTGGATCGTCACGCGCGCAGATGGCGTCCGGCTCGGGTTTACCGATCACGACCGGGCCTTGAGCGTGGAAGGGGTTGTGTGCCAGCCGCAAAACGGCCTTTCACCATCGGCGATGACCGACGGGCCGGATCTTGCCACCGGCGGCGGGGATGTCTCCGGAACGCTAGAAAGCACGGCGCTTTTGGAGACCG
Source organism: Roseibium sp. (assembly GCF_965276855.1). GTDB lineage: Bacteria > Pseudomonadota > Alphaproteobacteria > Rhizobiales > Stappiaceae > Roseibium. Next base: position 939,429 of record NZ_OZ255700.1, on the reverse strand, counting down.
ATCTGGAAGCAGGTCTGTGGGACAATGCGGAGGTCCGGGTCTTTCTGGTCAATTGGCAATCGCCTTCTGATCATGTCCTTCTCAGGCGTGCGCACATCGGCGAGGTCGGCCGTGCAGGGGCGGTGTTTCGGGCGGAGCTTCGGGGGCTGGCGCATTTGCTGGAGAGCCGGCAGGGGCGGGTGTTTGCCCGGATCTGCGATGCGGATCTCGGCGACAGCCGGTGCAAGGTTGATCTGACCAACCCGGCGTATCAGGCGGTGGCCACGGTGACAGTCGCACAACGCGAATGGCTTCGCGTCACCGGGCTGGATGGCTTTGCAAATGGCTGGTTCAGCCGGGGCAGAGTGACGGTGTTGACCGGACCACTTGCCGGATTTGCATCCGAAGTTGCCAGTCACCGGCAGGAAGATGCCGTGTCTGTTCTGTCCCTGTTCCAGCCTGCACCCGAGCTACTTGCGCCGGGAACGGAAATCGAGGTCCGGGCGGGCTGTTCCAAGGACCTTCAAACCTGCCGGTCAAAGTTTGCCAATCATCTGAATTATCAGGGGTTTCCGCATATGCCCGGAAGCGATTTTGCCTTGTCCTATCCAAGCCGCAATACGGGGCTTAACGATGGCAGCGCCCGTGTCGAGTGATCCGATGGACACCCGCCGGGGGGCGGTTCTTGACGAAACGCGCCGCTGGATCGGAACGCCCTACCGTCATCAGGCAAGTTGCCGGGGCGCGGGCAGCGATTGCCTGGGTCTCCTGCGCGGCATCTGGCGCGCGCTCTATGGCGCCGAACCTGAGGCCTTACCTGCCTATTCGGCAGATTGGGCGGAAACTGGCGGACGCGAAACACTGATTGAGGCTGGACGGCGCTGGCTTTTTGAGATCTCGCCGGAGACAGCAAAACCCGGCGACGTTTTGGTGTTCCGCTGGCGCAATGGTGTGCCGGCCAAACATGTCGGCATCCTGAGTGCATCGCTTCAAAACGCACCCCGCCTCATCCATGCCTATGAGCGGGTCGGGGTGATCGAAAGTCCGTTGGTGCCAAGCTGGCAGCGGCGGATCGCAGCAAGTTTCACCTTTCCGAAGGAACATGACTAATGGCAACGCTCGTGTTGGCAGCGGCCGGAAAGGCCGCCGGGGCCGCCTTTGGTCTGGGCGGGTTTGGCGGGGTCATCGGCAAGGCGGCGGGCTCGCTTGCCGGAAATCTGATCGATCAGTCCGTGTTTGGCGGCGGAGCCTCCCGGGACATTGAAGGCAGCCGCCTGGCGGATCTTTCCGTGCAATCGTCCAGCGAGGGCGCGTCCATCCCGAAGGTCTATGGCCGGGTGCGCCTTGCAGGGCAGCTGATCTGGGCGACCAACTTCGAGGAAGTCGTCACCACGGAGGAACAGGGCGGCAAGGCGGGCGGCAGCCGCAGCACCGCGACCGTCACCACCTACAGTTATTTCGCCAATTTCGCCGTCGGCCTGTGCGAAGGAAAAATCGCCCGGGTCGGCCGGATCTGGGCGGACGGCAAGGAGCTCGACACACGGCAAATCACATTTCGGCTCTATTACGGGTCGGATGATCAGATGCCCGACCCGCTGATTACAGCGCTTCAGGAGACGGCGCCTGCTTACCGGGGCACGGCCTATGTCGTCTTTGAACGGCTGGATCTGGAACCTTTCGGCAACCGCTTGCCGCAATTGAGTTTTGAGGTGATCCGGCCGGTCGAACCGCTGGAAAACCAGGTCCGGGCGATCACGATCATTCCAGGCGCCGGGGAGTTCGCCTACGCGCCGGGTGTGGTCTCCGAGGTGTTGGGCCCCGGCGAGCAGCGGCCCATCAACCGGCATATGGTTGCGAGCACCTCTGACTGGACCGAATCCATCGAGGAACTTCTGGCGCTGTGCCCCAATCTCAAGCGCGTTGCGCTGGTAGTCGCGTGGTTCGGCGATGATCTGCGCGCCGGATCCTGCACCGTCCGGCCGAAGGTGGAAGCCAATGGTACGGTCACGGTGGGCGATGTCTGGCGTGTGGCCGGGCTTGAACGTGACGAGGCCGACGAAGTGTCACGTATCGACGGGCGGCCTGCCTATGGCGGCACGCCGTCGGACAGCAGCGTGATTTCTGCCATTCAGGATCTGAAGGCGCACGGTCTGGAGGTCCTGCTTTATCCGTTCATCATGATGGACGTGCCACCTGGCAACGGTCTGCCGGACCCATATGGAAGTGCGGAGCAGGCACCTTACCCCTGGCGGGGGCGCATCGTTCCGGTGGGCCCGGTTGCGGCGGACGTTTCAAGTTTCGTCGGGACGGCCTCGGCGGCGCATTTTTCCGTCAGCGGCGGCACGGTTACCTACAATGGGCCGGATGAATGGTCGTTCCGCCGGCATATCCTGCATTGCGCGGCGCTCGCAAAGGCGGCAGGCGGGGTGGAAAGCGTTCTGGTCGGCACGGAAATGCGTGGCATGTCCCGCGCGCATGCCGGTGGGGGCAGTTATCCGTTCGCCGACCAGCTGCGCTTGCTTGCGTCGGACGTCCGGGCGCTTGTCGGCAGCGGCGTCAAAATCTCCTATGCGGCGGACTGGTCTGAATATGGGGCGCATCAGGTCTCTGATACCGAACTGCGCTTTCCCCTCGATACAGTTTGGGCGTCGCCAGAGATCGACTACATCGGCATCGACAATTATTTGCCCTTGAGCGATCTGCGCGACGACGGCGATCCGGGCGGTGGATTCAGCGGCTATGACCTTGCCAATCTGCGCGCCGGGATCAAGGGCGGGGAATACTACGACTGGTATTATGCCAACAACGCGGACCGGACCACAGGCACCCGCACCGCCATCACGGACGGCGCCTACAACAAGCCTTGGGTTTTTCGGACCAAGGACATCTGGAGTTTTTGGCAAGAACTGCATTACGAGCGGGTGGGCGGTGTTGAGGACGCAGCCCCGACCGGCTGGGTGCCGCAATCCAAGCCTGTCCGGTTTACCGAGCTTGGCTTTCCGGCCATCGACCGGAGCGCCAACCAGCCGAATGTGTTCGTCGACCCGAAGTCATCGGAAAGTGCGTTCCCTTACTTCTCGCGCGGCTTTCGTGATGATGTCAGCCAGCGCCGGGCGCTGGAAGCTTCGCTCAGCTGGTGGTCGAACAGCCATCCGGAATTTGATGCGGGCGACAATCCCGTGTCTCAAGTCTATGGCGGGCGGATGGTCGATCCGGACGGGATCTATCTCTGGACCTGGGACGCGCGCCCGTTTCCGGCCTTTCCGATGTTTTCCAACGTCTGGGCCGATGGGGGCAACTGGCGGCTCGGGCACTGGCTCTCCGGCCGGCTCGGCGGCATCTCTATTCAAGGCCTGTGCAAGGCGGTGCTCGCCGACTACGGCATATCAGATGAAGATGTAAAGGTCTTCCGTCTTGCGGGAGGTCTCGACGGATACACGTTGAGCGGCCCTGTCAGCGCGCGCGATGTGCTGGAGCCCGTGCTGACCGCGTTCTCCGGTCAGGCCTCGGACCGGGGCACGCATATCGAGCTCTCGACTGTTCTGCCGGAAACAGTGTCCACCCTTCAGGCGGAAGATTTGGCCGATCCGGGCTCGGACGAGCCGCTGCTCTCGCGGACACGGGCACAGGCGAGCGAACTCTCCGCTGAAATCCGCTTCGGGGCGGATGATCCGGTCAGTGATTTCCGCCGCCGGGTCTCCGCGTCCCGCAGACTGGAAGGCGGCAGCCGCCAGGTGGAAACGCAGCTGCTGCCGGCAAGTTCCATGCCCGAACCCTTGAGCATAGCGGCAGACCGGCGTCTTCACCGGATCTGGTCGGAACGCGAACGGCTGTCGTTTGCCGTTGGCCCTGACCGGATTGATCTGGAGCCGGGCGACGTCATTGCCTTGAGCGGCACACCGACCGCCACATTTGACCCGCCGCTCACCGTGCGCGTGACTTCGATTGAAGATACCGGGATCCGCCGGATCGAGGCGGTGCGGATTACGGCAGAGCTGTCCGCGGCAGCTGGCGGTCCGGATGCCCCCGGCGGCGGGTATCAGAATTCCGACCTGAGCCCGCCTTATGTCGTGTTTCTGGACCTGCCAAAACTTAACGCCAGCGATCCGGATGATGCCGTGCGCATTGCGGCCTACGCCAAACCCTGGCCGGGCGGACTGACTGTGATGCGCAGCGCCTCGGAGGCCGGTTTTGCAGCCATCATGAGCATTCCTGCGCCAGCAAGTATTGGAACCCTGGCCGTGCCGTTGGCTCCGGGGCCGATGTGGGTGTTTGACCGCGCAAACACTCTGGAGGTCACGCTCCTTGACGGCCAGCTGCAAAGCCGGACTGAAGCCGACGTCTTGGCAGGCGCGAACGCGATGGCCGTGCGTTGCCAGTCCGGAGGCTGGGAGATCCTGCAATTTGTCACCGCGGAACTTATTGCGCCGAAAACCTACCGGCTCAGCACCTTGTTGCGGGGGCAAAGGGGTACGGAAACCGACATGCTGAGCGGTGCGGCTTTGGGGGCCGATGTGGTGTTGCTCGCAGAAGACAGGACACCGCTGGTGCCGGTCTCCAGCGATCAATCCGGCCTCAGCCTCAACTACCGAATTGTGCCGGAGGGGCGGGCGCTGGACGATCCGGCTGCGGTGGCAGTGAGCCACGCGAGTACCCAGCGGGCGGCCAGGCCCCTGGCCCCGGTTCACCTCAAGGCCCGGCGGTCGGGGGGAGGCATTGTCCTTAGCTGGATCCGCCAGACGCGGGACAGCGGTCTCAGCTGGGAACAGGCCGAAGTGCCGCTTGGCGAGGAGTTTGAAGCCTATGAGATCGACATCCTGACAGACCAGGGCGCGGTTCTGCGCACGCTGACCTCCGACAACTCAACTGTCCTTTACCCAGGCGCTGAGGAACTTGCCGACTTCGGCGGAACACTCGGCGAAATCCATTTTGCCGTTGCCCAGCTCTCCCAACGCACGGGGCGCGGTTATGAGCGAAAGGCTGTCCGTCATGTCTGAGACCTTACGTCTTGCCCTCCCGTTGCTGGCGGCCGCCCAGGCTCAGAAACATGTCACCCACAACGAGGCGCTCCTGATCCTCGACGCGCTTAGCCAACCGGTCGTGCAGACCCGTGATTTGACCGCACCGCCCGCCGCCAATGAGGGGGATCTCTTTCTTATTGCAACGGGCGCAACGGGTGACTGGGCGGGCCGGGACGGCGAGCTGGCCGAGTGGCGCAACGGGGCCTGGGCGTTTCATGCGCCCTTTGACGGGCTGACCATCCATATATTGGCGGAGGGGCTGGACCTGAAGTTTCTCTCCGGGACCTGGCGGGACATGGATGGTCCGCTGTCCGAAACGCGCGTTCTGGCACGCGGCAGCTTCGGGGCGCAAAGCGAGCAACGGGTGATCGAGGCAGAGCTGTCCGCGCTGTCCGGCACTTTTGCCGAGACAGGTTTGATCATCCCGAGCCGGGCGATTGTCTTTTGCGTTTCCACCCGCACGGTGGCTGCAGTCACCGGGGCATCGTCCTACGGCTGCGGATTATCAGGCGAGCCGACCAAATTCGGCGGGGCCTTAGGGATAGCTGCGGGCAGCAGCAATCTTGGCGTGATCGGACCAACGGCGTTTTACACCGATACCGCTGTCCGGCTCACAGCGAACGGTGGTGCGTTCAGCGGCGGCACCGTGCGTCTTGCGGTGCACTGCTTCTTTCCCGTTGCGCCTGCCGTGTGAGCGATCACAGCCACCACCTCACAGCGTCTTTGTTTTGAACATCCAATCTTGGAGAAACGCATGAAAGTCAGCGATCAGGGGCTCGCCTTTCTGGCGGCACATGAAGGCTATGTTTCGCGGGGCTATCTGGACCCCGCCGGTGTGGTCACCATCGGCTACGGCTTCACCATGCGCAGCCGGATCTTTGCCGGGTGGTGGCGCAAGCGGCATGGCCGCGGGCTGGCGGTCGGGGACAGGATCTCGCGGGATCAGGCCAACAAGTTGCTCCTGACACTTCTGGATGAGGAATACGCACCGCCCGTGCGCAAAGGTCTTCCCGGCCTGCCACAGACCCAGTTCGATGCCTGCGTCTCGGTGGTCTACAATCTCGGCAGCCGGGCGCTCTCCTGGCGCTGGGCCCAGCAGCTGAAGGCGGGCAAGGTCTCTGAGGCCGCCCGCATCCTGACACAAACGGGCCTGACGGCCGGCGGCCAGCGCCTGAAAGGGCTGGTCAAACGCCGAACGGCGGAAGCACGGCTCCTGGAACACGGCGATTATGGACTGGCCGCAGCTGCAGCACCACCAGCGCCGGGCAGCGATATCATGGAGCTGCAGCGCTCCTTGAAGATGCTCGGCTTTGATCCGGGCCCGATTGATGGGTTTTTTGGGGCTCAGACCAAGGCAGCGGTCAAAGACTTTCAAAAGGCGTATCCGCCTCTTGCCGTTGATGGCACCCCCGGGCCTGCGACGCGTTCGGCACTGGAGCGGGCCATCGCCCTTCGAAACGGCACTGGCCTCGTCGGCATCCTGACACTTCTCACCGGCAGCGGGCTTCTTCTGGAAGATCTGTCTGGCGCACTAGCCGCGCTCATCCTCACTGGTGTCCCCAGCCTCAGCGCTATTCTCCTGTGGCTTTGGCAACGCCGCGGCGCGATTTTTCTATGGCTCAAGGAAAACCTGAGCAGTCTTTGAACGCAGTCTGAGCAAATTCAAACGGCCGCCACCAAATTCGGGTGGTGGCCCTCTAAGAGATGAGCAAAAATTCCTGAAACCTCCTGACAGGAAGCTGTCAGGAGGGGGCTGATAGGGTGCTTCCTGTTACCGCAATTCAGGAGCATTCCGATGACTTTCAAACCTCAGCATTTCAATGTCTGGATGGAAATTCCCGTTTCTGATCTGGACAAGGCGATTGTCTTCTACAACAACGTCTTCCAGACAGAATTGAACCTTGTCACTGATATGGGGCCAAATCCTTTTGCCATGTTCCCGACCAGCGAGGAAAACGGAGTTGCCGGGCATCTTTACCCGGGCACACCGGCTGAAAGGGGCACAGGTCCGACCATCCACATTGCCTGCCCGGACACGCTGGAGGAGACAATGGAGCGGTTTGCCAAGGCAGGCGGTGAGGTCATCTCCGATCCGATCCCGATCCCGGCCGGCCGGTTTGCCTACGGCATTGATCCGGATGGCAATTCCATCGGCATGTTCGCCGTCAACAGCTAAGGCGGCACCCGCATGAGACGCGCCGACCGCCTGTTTCAGATTGTTCAATATCTGCGCGGCGGCCGCCTCGTTCGGGCGCGCCAGCTGTCCGAATGGCTGGAAGTCTCTGAGCGGACCATCTACCGCGACATCGCCGACCTTCAGGCCTCGGGCGTGCCCATCGAGGGCGCGGCCGGGGTCGGCTATATTCTGCGCGATGGCTATGATCTGCCACCTCTCATGTTCACCCGCGATGAAATCGTAGCGCTTTTGGCCGGGGCCCGGATTATCCGGGCCTGGGGCGGGGCAGCGATGGCCCGCGCCGCCGAAGAGGCGATGGTCAAGATCGACGCTGTCATTCCGGAGCGGATGCGCGTGCGCCAGAACGAGATCGAAATCCACGCTTTTGCCCCGGAAATGACCGAGGACGTGCGCGCCTTGATCGACTTTCTGGAGCTTGCCGCCGACAACCGGAAACGCCTGTCGATTTCCTATTCGGACGCCAAGGGGCAGACCTCGGACCGTGTGCTCCGCCCGCTCGGCCTCTGGTTTTGGGGCAAAGTCTGGACGCTGGTGGCCTGGTGTGAATTGCGCAATGATTTCCGCATGTTCCGCCTGGACCGCATGGCGGACGTCAAGGACACAGGCGAAAAGTTCCGGCCGGAACCGGGCACGACCCTCAAGGATTTTTATCGCCTCATGGAGGCGGAAGGCCACGGCAAACCGGATCCATAGAAAAAGCGCGTTGCTTACGCATAGTCTGCCGGCAGGTTCATCGGGGTGACAATCTGGATGTCACTTTCCAGCTGGGATGGCGCCTCCGCGAGCCCGTGGAAGGCGAGACACTGCCGGAACGCCGCCCGCATGTCGCATTTCAAATCATGATAGAGCACGACTGACAGTCTGTTTTGGGCCAGAAGCTCAAGATTGTCTTCATCCAGATCATGCGCGATAAAAGTGGTTGGCTGGAGCCCCATGTCTTCCAGAGCGGCGAGGATGGCCCGGTTTCCGCCGCCCATGGAATAGACGCCATCAACCCGTTTCTGATTGAAAACCTGCCCGGTTACTTCCTTGCCGGTCGCCGGATTGTGTCCGCCGCCGCCGCTGGCATCCAGCAGCTGAATTGAGGGACGCAATGCGCGCATCTGGTTGCTGAACCCTTCATATCGGTGTTCTTCTCCTTGGAAACTGTGCTGGCTCAGTGTGGTGAGCACAGTGGCTGCGTCGGCCGGCAGCCACTTGTGCATAAGATAGGCGGCGGTTTGACCGGCGCGAATGTTGTTCAGACCGGCATAGGCCAGACGACCGGAGCCCGGATTGTCAGTGAAAACGGTAACCACCGGAATACCTCTGTCCGTCAGGGCGTTGATCGCCGCGCGAACGAGGTCGGTGTCGCGGGCTTTCAGGCACACACCCTGGCTTCCCCGCCGGGCGATCCGCTCCAGTTCCAAAGCGCAGTCTTCTGGTGTCATCGTCTCAAACAGCTTGAACCTTGGCCGGATTGCGATGGGTTTGAATTCGCTCAACACCGCTTCGCTGGCTCTTTGGATCTCGCGACTGAAACGCGTCGGTGCTTCCACCAGAACATCCAGAAAAACGCGTCTTCCACGGGCCGCAAGCTGTCCTTCCTGACGGCTGAGCTCCTCAATCGCATCCTGCACCCGGCGTCGGGTCTGCGGACTGACATGAGCCCGATTGTTGAGGACACGGTCAACGGTCGCCGTGCTCAAACCGGACTGAAGTGCAATCTCCTTAACTGGAAAGCGATGTGTCATTTGATGGATTCTTGATGGATTTTTTGTCCAACCGCAAGTCTGATGACTGGTAAGCTTCTCAAAAGATCCAGTCAGGGAGGACACCATGGATCAGCAGATAACCCCCACCGGTTACTTCGACGAGACAAGCTGTGACTTGGACGCCTTCATCGCCTTGATCGGCCGTCAGCTGGACATGGCCGATGCTCCACATGCGGACCGTGTTCTGAAGAATGTTCCCGTTTATCGGATCAATGACCTGCAGAATTCACTGCAGGGTGAGAGCAGCCGGCGCCGGCTCATGGCCGAGTGGGCGACAGTGCTCAAGGATCTCTCCGGTGTTCTTGTTCTGGAAGGGGCCTTTCCCGACACGGCTCCGATTGACCGAGCAACAGACGTTTACAATCAAATCATTGAGGAAGAAAAAGCCCGAAGTGGCGGAGGTGCTGACCATTTTGCCGCCGCCGGATCGAATGACCGGATCTGGAACTCGCTACAAAAACTGTGTGTGGCGGCTCCAGATGTCTTTGCGGATTACTTTGCAAATCCGGCGATTGATGCCGTGTGTGAAGCCTGGCTCGGTCCGAACTATCAAATGACAGCACAGGTTAATCTGGTTCGCCCTGGTGGCGCTGCGCAACAAGCCCACCGGGATTACCATCTCGGATTTCAGACCGCTGCGGAGTGTGCCCGCTATCCGGCTCATGTGCATGATCTCTCGCCGGTCATGACGTTGCAAGGGGCTGTTGCACATACGGAAATGCCGGTCGAAAGCGGGCCGACCAAACTCCTGCCGTTCTCACAGCTCTACCGCCCGGGATATGCCGCTTACCGTCTGGAGGCGTTCAAGGACTACTTCGAAGGCGCCCATATTCAGCTCCCCCTGTCGAAGGGGGACGCGGTGTTTTTCAACCCGGCGCTGTTTCATGCCGCTGGTGCCAACACGAGTTCAAACATCCAACGCATGGCAAATCTTCTGCAAATTTCCTCCGCGTTTGGCCGAGCCATGGAAAGCGTGGACCGTATGGCAATGTGCCGCGCGCTATATCCGGTGCTGCTGGATATGGTTCTGTCGGGAACGGCTGACATCCGGGCATTGGAAGCAACGGTTTCGGCCTGTGCGGAGGGGTATTCGTTTCCCACCAACCTCGATCGTGATCCTCCCGTTGGCGGGCTGGCACCAGAAACCCAGAAACAATTGATGCTTCGCGCATTGGCGGAAAAATGGTCCGGCAACAAATTCGAGACCGCGCTGACCGGACAAGCAGGACGCCGCCAAACTTAGCTCTGGTCTGAGGTCCTGGCCTAATCAGCCGATGCCAGACCGCTGCCGATGATTTCGCGGATGAGCTTGCGTTTCATCGCCTCGGCATAGTCATCATAGGTGCCGGCGACCTCGACAAATGCACCAGGGCCGCGGATCACCTCGGCGTAGTAGTAGTCGACCGGTACGGAGTCTGGTCCGGCGATCACCAGGCCGTTGACCGTGATGCCGTTGAAGTCAAACGCCTTGTAGGCGCTGTCGGGGCCAAACCCGTCATTGTTGATGCCATCCCCGGCAACATCAATCACCTTCCTGCGGCAATGGGCGGGGGCCTGTTTCATCAAAACGGCCGCGTGCCCCAGCGCATAGCCTAGCGCGGTCGGAAACTCTGTATAGCCGCGGCCGGCTTGCCGAAGTGTGCTGGAAGCTGCAGCTGCGCTGGCGCCGTCATTGAGGAGCCGCCAGCTCAGTTGCTCGACTTGTTGATAGCGGCCGCTCCACTCAAAAGCGGTGACATATATTCCGCCAACCACTTCGATGGCGTTGACCACATCCGGGTCCAAAAACGCATCGGCGAGCCCTTTGATCTGGAGTTGATGCTCCCGTGCGTCAACGCTAGCGGAGCTGTCCATCGCCAGAACAAGCGCCACGGAACATGCCTGCGCCACGCTGCCAGCCGTCATTTGCAGGACGCCTGCGAGGCCGCAAACAATTCCGGCCTTTAGGACGGCTTTCAAACGGTGGCGCGTTTGTCCGAGTGGCAATGTGTTTTTGAGATGAAGTTGGGCCATGGTTGCAGGGTAACTGGTTTTCATGTTGCAAAGAACAAGCATTGTTTCATGTTGCGTTGCAAAATAAGTTCCGGCTACACTTGAAGAAATCAAAACAGCCGGGGTACGCTCGGGGCATGTATGCATCCCATGGTTTCTTGAGATCCGACATCGGCGATGTCGATGTGGTCTATCACGACGGCCTATTTCATCTTTTTCATCTCGTTCTGCCCAATCACGACTTTATTGCACACGCCGTGAGCCCGGACGGGATGACCTGGCGGCGTGTCAAAAATGCGCTGTTCGTCGGGGAACCGGGCGATTGGGACGATGACATGCTGTGGACCATGCATGTGACCCCGGATCCCGAACGGCCCGGCAGCTGGCGGATGTTCTACACTGGTCTTGCGCGGTCGGAATTCGGCCGGGTGCAGCGGGTTGGCCTTGCGCGGTCCAAGGACCTTTATCACTGGGAGCGCTCGACCTCGAAAACCTATCCGATCGAGGTGCCGGGACCACATTACGAAAGCTCGATCGATGAAGGCCGGCAATGGGTCAGCTTCCGCGATCCATTCTATTTTCAGGATCCCGATACAAGAGAGCGCCTGCTACTTGCCTCAGCCCGGATCAAGGACGGGCCGATCATCCGGCGGGGCTGTGTGTCGCTCGCCGTTGAGGAAGCGCCCGATCAGTTCGTTTTTGAAGCACCGCTTCACCGGCCCGGTTTGTATGATGATGTGGAGGTGCCGAACCTCTTCAAGCTGGACGGCCGGTATTACCTGATGGGCTCGATCCGCGAGGACATCAAAATCCATTATTGGTATGCCGATCAGCTGCGCGGACCCTATGAAAACTTCTTCGACAATGTCTTGATGCCGTCGGGAAACTATGCGGGGCGCATCTGTAATAACGGTGGCGATTTGCTGCTGTTCAACTTCTTCTCAAAGACGGAAGTCGTTTACGGCCGGGAGAGCGTCAAAAAGCTGCTGCCCCCGCCGAAGGAACTGGTGACGGATGCCGCGGGCCGGCTGAAAGCTAAGTCTTTTTCAGGCTTCAACGATCTGGTGACGCGCAGCGAGAGTGTAACCGCCTCCTATCAATGCAAAAAGCTCTACGCCAATCCGCATGCTTCGGTGATTGACCGCGAAGACGGCCTGCATCTGTCTTGCAAGAGCGGGTACGAGGCTTTTCTTATGCCCGGCCTTCACCAGGATTTCCGGTTACGTGCCGAACTGACCCTTGAGGGTTTGGGCAAGACCGGTCTTGTCTTGCGCATGAATGATGAGGGGGACGGGTATTATCTGTCGCTCGATCTGGTCAACGGAATTGCTCAAATGCGGGCCTGGGGCGCCAATCCGACGCCGGAATTTGAGCACGCTTTCCGATATGCACCGCTGCAAGAAGCCCATTTCCGGGGCAACGCGCATGGGCCTTGGCAGGTCGAGGTGGTCGCTCACGGGATGTATATCGAGTTTTCGGTCGATGGGTATGTGGTGTTGTCGCTGGTTGATGACAGTTTCGCCGAGGGCGGGGTCGGGTTTTACACCGAGAGCGCAGCGGTTTGCCTCAGCCATTTGACGATAGAGACGTTAAGCCGGCCCGTCACGGAAGCTGCGGCAGAGCAGGTTTACACCGCCACATATTTTGCCCCTGAAGAGGAGGCCTGAGTGCGCGCGGAAAACGACAATGCGAAACCGCTTCTACTGGTCTCGGACATTGATGACACGCTTACCGGGGACCCCGCCGCGCTTCGCAGGCTGTGGCAGGTTCTGGAGCGGCACCGCGGTCGGCTCAAGATTGCTTTGAATTCCAGCCGGCCGGCGCCCAGTGTCGATGAAACGCTCCGGTCCTATTTCCCAAATACTTTCGCGCCAGATGCTGTGATCACCGGTTTAGGAACAGAAATCCAGCTACAGGGCACATTGTTATCCTCCTGGTCGCAGCAGTTCGATGCCTGGCCGGATGTTCAGATCCGCGAAGCGGTGCTCAAGATGGGCCATACGCCGCACGACGCGGTGTTTCAAACGCCGGGCAAGGCAAGTTTCGCGGTGCCCGGCCAGGAGCAGGTGGACTTGGTTGTCCAGCGCCTCAATGACGCCGGGTTTTCCTTCAAACATATCTTTTCCGGCAAGAGTGATCTCGACATTCTGGCACCAGAGGCGGGCAAGGACGCTGCCATGCGCTATCTGGCAGATCATCTCGGGATCGCCTTGCAAGACACGATTGCAGCCGGAGATTCCGGCAACGATCTGGCTTTGTTTGAAGCCGCAGGCAAAGCCATTGCGGTCGGCAACGCCCGCCCGGAACTGTTGGCTGCAATGCCGAAAGACAAGACTTATCACGCCGCAGCCCATCATGCGGCCGGCGTCCTGGAAGGATTGGCGGCGTTCAACGCCATTCCACGGTCAGACGTTGAAAATTAGTTCGAGCCTTACACTTACAGAAACAAACACGGCACAATCAAAAAGAACTGCCTGGGAAAGACGGAGACTTGAAACACAACAAAGGTTGGTACGACATGAACAAGCAGAACGTTGGTTCGCTTTTGATGATTTCCCTGCATGGCTATGTGGCCGGAACGCCGGAACTCGGCAAGCCGGATACGGGCGGGCAAGTGGTTTTCGTCCTCGAGCTGGCCAAAAGGTTCGCGCGGCTTGGCTACCACGTTGATGTGATGACCCGGCAATTTGAAGATCAGCCGGCCGAAGACATCATCAATGAAAACCTGCGCGTGGTTCGAATTCCCTTCGGCGGCAAAGACTTCATCCGCAAAGAGGACATGCACGACTGGTACGGTGACTTCGTCACCAACGCGCTTGCCATGATCCGGCACCGCGGATTGCAGTATGACGTGATCAATTCGCACTATTGGGATGCCGGTGTTTCCGGTCAGAAGATTGCCGAAGAACTCCAGATCCCGCACATCCACACGCCGCATTCGCTTGGCTGGTGGAAACAGCACGACATGGAAGGCGCAGATGCCGCCGAAATGGCTGGATACCGGTTTGATGAGCGGATCCAGAAGGAGTTTGTGCTCTATCGCAATTGCGACCATGTGATCGCGACGACCGAACAGCAGGTCGATCTGATTGCCGAACACTATCAACTGCCCAAGGATCATATCTCGATGATCCCGCCGGGTATTGATGAGGCCCGCTTCACACCGGCCACGCCGTCGCGCGTGGCTTCGGTCCGGCAGAAGCATGATATCCGCGATACCGATATTTACGTTGTTGGGCGTGCTGCGGAGAACAAGGGTTATGATCTCGCTATCGAGGCACTTCCCAGCCTCCTGAAGCTTCAGCCGGAAGCCCGGCTTGTGCTGGCAGCGGGCGCAAATTCCGACAGCGACAATGCGCTTTTGGGGCAGTGGAAACAACGGGCATCCGAGCTTGGCGTATCGGACAGGATCAGCTGGCGCGGCTATGTCGCCGACGAGGACCTGGCCGACTTTTACCGGGCACCCGGCATTTTTGCCCTGCCGTCCCGCTACGAACCCTTTGGTATGACCGCTGTGGAAGCCATGGCCTGCGGAACACCGACGGTGGTGACCATTCATGGGGGGCTGTTTGAGCAGCTGGAATTCGGCCGTCACGCCCTTGTAGCAGACCCCAAACGCCCGGAAGAATTTGCGACCATGTTGAACATGCCCATGCAGTATCCGTGGGTGCGGGAGACCTTGTCGGTGGAAGGGGCGCGGTTTGCCCGCCGTGTCTTCGGTTGGACCGGGATCGCCCGGCGAACACTGCAGGTGTTTGACCATTTCAAGGGGCGTTACGACGATCTGCAGACCGACGAACTCACCTTGGCGAACTGACCGCGGAGTGGTTTGAGGGCCGCGCAAGCTGAACCGATTCCCGGTGATCTGGAAAACGGTTCAGCTTGCGTTCAGCTTGGTTTGGTTACACCTTGCGCATCAACTGCTGATGTCTTGAGGATTCGACTTGTGAAAGTCTTTCTAACCGCCCTGTTTTTGTTGTTGGCCGTAACTGGCGCCGCAAGCGCAAACTGCCTGTCGCAGGCCGAAGCACGTGCCGTGGTCGCAAGCGGTCAGGCGCAGCCGCTCGGCGCGGTAGCCGGACAAGCCGGCGGCGAAATCATCAAGGCGCAGTTGTGCCGCCAGGGTGGTGGATATGTGTATGTCTTGTCTGTTTTAAAGAACGGACAGGTGACCAATGTCACAGTCAATGCGAACCGTTGACCGGTATACCCAGCGCTTATCAAACACCCGACACTCCCCCAGCCAGCAAATGAAGTCCCATGCGCCTGCTAATTGTTGAAGACGACAAAGACCTGAACCGCCAACTTATGACCGCCCTGGAAGAGGCCGGCTATGTGGTGGACAGCGCATTCGACGGCGAAGAAGGACATTTCCTTGGAGACACCGAACCCTATGATGCGGTTGTCCTCGATCTTGGGCTTCCGACGCTGGACGGCTTGTCAGTCCTGGAAAAATGGCGGCGCGACGGGAAGACAATGCCCGTTCTGATCCTCACCGCCCGTGATCGCTGGTCAGACAAGGTGGCCGGAATTGATGCCGGTGCGGATGATTACGTCGCAAAACCCTTTCATATGGAAGAGGTTCTGGCGCGCGTTCGGGCCTTGGTGCGCCGGGCTGCCGGTCATGCCTCCAACGAGCTTACCTGCGGCAACGTCCGGCTGGACTTGAGAGCTGGCCGGGTCACGGTGGATGGTTCTCCGATCAAGCTCACTTCCCATGAATACCGGCTCTTGTCCTACCTCCTGCACCATCAGGGGAAGGTGATTTCCCGGACGGAGTTGACCGAGCACCTCTACGATCAGGATTTCGACCGTGATTCCAATACGGTCGAGGTCTTCGTGGGCCGCCTTCGCAAGAAGATCGGGGCCGACATGATCGAAACCATCCGCGGCCTCGGGTACCGTCTGGGAGAGGCCCGTGACGACTGAGAACGCGGAAGGTGCCGGTGAGCCGGCTCCGGAGCCCGTAAAGCCGCAGCGATCCCTTGCGGGCCGTCTGGTTCTGGTGGCGGCCGTATGGTCGACGCTTGCACTTGCGATTGCCGGTGTGTTTCTTGTCAGCCTTTATCAACGGGCCAGCGAGCGCTCGTTTGATGCCCAACTTGAAATTCACATCAAGGCCCTTGTTTCGGAAATGCTGGAGACGAGCGACGAGACCGTTTTGCGCGTAACGCCTCAGGTGCAACAGCCGACCTATCTGGGCGACCCTCGGTTTTCCCTGCCTCTGTCCGGCTGGTACTGGACCGTCCGCCAGGCAGATACAGGCACGGTTCTTTACGCCTCTGAATCTCTTGTTGGAGATCCACTTGCAGTGCCTGCATTGGGGGAGGCGGAGGCTGGAGCCGGTTTTGTTGCCGGACCGACAGGCGATGAAATCCGTGTTTTGCAACAGCGCATCGCCGTAGGGGAGACGCCGTACGTCATCGCTGTTGGAGCTGCGACTGCCGGCTTTTGGGCCGATATTCGCGAGTTCGCGCGCCTTGCCGCACTGACGCTTCTCATCGTCGGGCTTGGACTGGTTTTAGCCACGTTCCTCCAGGTCCGTGTCGGACTGCGGCCGCTCGTTCGATTACGGTCTTCCCTAAGCGCCGTACGCCAAGGGGAGGCAGAGCGGATCGACGAAGCTTTGCCACGTGAGATCGCTCCGCTTGCTGTGGAGCTGAACTCGCTCATCGGCTCCAACAAGGAAATCGTTGAGCGTGCCCGAACCCATGTGGGCAACCTGGCTCACGGTCTCAAGACACCCCTTTCGGTAATCTCCAATGAAGCCCGCGCATCGGAAGGCCCGCTGGCGGATAAGGTCATCGAACAGACGGAGGTGATGTCGACCCAGATCCAGCATCATCTGGAACGTGCCCGGATGGCCGCACAACGTCGGGTAATTGGCGTGTCATGCGAAGTGCAGCCGGTCTTGGACAGGCTCGTGCGGGCGATGAATAAAATTTATCGGGAGCGGGATGTTCGCCTTGATGGCCTTGAAGATGCCACGTTGCGGTTTCGTGGAGAGGGGCAGGACCTTGAGGAAATGTCCGGCAACCTCATCGACAATGCCTGCAAATGGGCAAAATCTGCGGTGCTGGTGACCGCAACACCTATCGCGGACGCATCCAGCGCGCGCGGGATGGTCGAAATCCGTGTCGAGGATGATGGCCCGGGCTTATCTGAGGAGCAATGTGCTGAAGCCGTCAAGCGTGGCCGCCGCCTGGACGAGACTGTCCCTGGAACTGGGCTCGGCCTCTCGATTGTGGCAGATTTGGCAGCGCTTTATGGAGGTCGGCTGGAACTTGGGCGGTCTTCGTTGGGGGGATTGAGGGCGCGGTTGATCCTGCCCTTGCTTGGCGACAGCTGATGCCCTAACGGAATGGTTTGCAGATTTTTAAATCGCCTGTGATCAGATGTGATGCAGGTCACAGGCAATGTTTCTATATCGTGGCCAAGTTCGGCCACAAAGTCACGTTACCACTGAGTCGCTATCCGGTGACTTGGTCCACAAAGCCGATTTGGAGACTAGGTGCATGAAATTGCGCAGCGCCCTTTGTTTGCTCACAGCCACTCTTTTGGGAGGATGCTCCATCGCATCCGGCGCAAATGGCGTGGGCGGATGGGGCTCGTCGTTCGGCGATCCGAGGGGCAACGTCTCGGGCACGGAAGCAAGTGCCGCGATCTCCGTATTGGTGAACAATGAATTCGGTGAAGCGCTGGAGCCTTCTGACAGGCGGGCTGCGGAACAGGCACAGGACCGGGCTCTGCGTGCACGCGGTGTTGGGGTGTCGGTTGCCTGGCAAAATGACCGGACCGGCCGCAGTGGCCGTGTTCTCCCCGGGCCTGTCTATTCCGTGAATGAAACCGAATGCCGCGAATTCACCCATGAAATGGTTCTCCAGGGCCGGGTGCTTCAGGCGCGCGGCACTGCATGTGAGATTGATCGCGGGGATTGGAAAGTCATCGGTTGATAGCCGGATACCCGTCCAGATCCACATATCTGATATCTTTCAATAATCCTGAAATACCGGGCGTCGGGACCAAAGCGTGCCGCGCGGCGGCATAGTGTTTTCTACATACTTGTTTAAGGTTCGCCGTTTACCATGGATAAAGAAACATTGGCTGCCGTAGAACTCGTGAATGACACAGCTGGACCAGCTACAGGCTAAAATCAGGATCTATCTTAGCAGCCTCAGTCCAAAGGCGATTGAGGCGCTTGTGCGTAATCTTGAGCGCGCGAAGGCCCAGGCCGATGCAGATCCGCACATTGAGCTGGTGCTCAATTCAGCCCTTGCCATTCTGCGCAAACCAACAACGCATCCTCTTGATTCAGAAGGTAATGAACATCGCCGCGGTCAAATCCAGCGCATGTTCTTTACGTCCCTTGACGGGTTCCTGATCGACGAGTTCCTGCCGAACCGTCAGGAAGGACGGATCCATCGCGGCATGTTGAACAAGGTCTGGAAATGGCTCGGCCGTGACCTTATGCCAACCGATGTTCAACTTGTTCTCGAGCAGGCCGGAAACGCAGCCGTGAGCGGTGAGCGGATCGATGGTTTGGTGCAAGCACTCAGAACCCGGTCGGCAGACGCGATCGGTGAAGCATTAAACCGCGGAGAAATCGACGAACGCGAACGCCGCCGCATGGGGATCGAGCTTGGCGGTGAGCGTGGTATCTCCGAGCTGCGTGACATTCATAAGGTTTTCTCATCCGAACGCTGGCTCATGCCGTTTCTGGAAGCCATGCCCGACCGGATCAACGAACGGCGCTTAAAGCAGGACCACGACGTACTGCGTATGGTCGACAAGTGCTACGAGCGGTTTCCGGACCATCTGCCGCTGGTCGCTGCGGCTCTTGTTGACCGTGCCGACAAGCCTTCGGCCTTATGTGCTTTTGCTGGACGGCTGGCCGGAGATGATGATCCGAAGGTGATCGCGGGGTCGCAATTTGCGCCGTTTGTTGATGTGGTCATGAGCGAGGCCGAACGGCTGAACATCCTGGCGGTGGATCACCGCAACAACAATCCGGATCCTGTGGCTTTTTCAAATGCCTTGTCGGACTATAACTCCCTGGTCCGGGGAATTGAACGCGATGTCGATCTAACCGTCACAGGAAAGTGGCATCGCAGACTGGCTGATACAAAGCGCAGCATTTCTGATGTCGTCACGCGGGAACTCCACAATGCCCATACGGCAGTACGTCGGGCCCTTCAGGTTCCAAAACTGGACAATGAGGGCAAGTTGATTGTCGACCAAACGGCAATCAATGATGCCGTTCGCGCGGTGCGGGTCGTCAATATGGTGCGCAATGGATCTGAGACATTCGCGGTCAATGATATCAGCAAACGCACCCGCCAGACCGTCGAGCAGACGCTGGAAATTGTTACAAGGTCTTTGATCACCGATCTTGGCAAGGCAAAGAGCCCGCAACTGGAAGCGCATCAGGCCGCCGCCGATGTTGCGATCATGTTGTCGGAAATCTATTTCGGTGCGGAGTATGCTGGCCAATTGCGGCGCAGCCGCCATGCGGCCCTTGCAAAGGCCAAAACGCGCGCAGGCGATGAAGCCGCTGCCGCGTCGCCGGAACGCCGGTTGATCAACAAGGCCCTGAAACGGGCTTGATTCTGAAGCTCCGGATGGTGCGTTAAGTGCTGTTCGCAGGTTTTAAACCGCGACCGCCAGTCACACACGCATTTGCTTGCATTTCGACACATTCGGTTGTCTATATGCATCCATGATTTTTTGGATCCTGATCTCAGTTTTGACCGCACTGGCGGCCCTTTCTGTTCTTGTGCCGCTGACGCGGGCGCGGTCTTCTGTTGAGGAAGCTGCGGCGCAAGCTGATGCAGCTGTTTACAAGGAACAATTGGCAGCAATTGATCGAGACTTGTCGGACGGCCTGATCGACGCAGAGGCCGCTGAAGCAGCTCGTACCGAAACAGCGCGCCGCTTGCTCTCCGTGCATGACCGGAAGGACGAGCCGCGCCCGGTCACTATCTCAAAACTCCGGATCCGATCCGTTCAGGTCATTGCGCTTGTTGCGTTGCCAGCTGCAGCCCTTGGAACATATCTCGCTCTCGGATCGCCTGATCTGCAAGACCAGCCGCTTGCAGCCCGCTTGTCGGCTCCGGCTGATGAGCAACCGGTCGAACTGCTGGTTGCCCGGGTGGAACGCCACTTGGCGGAAGATCCTGAAGACGGTCAGGGCTGGGCAGTAATCGCACCGGTCTACATGCGGATGGGCCAGCCGGATTCTGCAGCACGTGCCTACTCCAACGCGATCCGGATCCTTGGTCCAAGGCCAGACTGGCTGACGGACATGGGTGAAGCCATGACCGTGTCTAATGAGGGTGTCATCACCGAGCTGGCACGAACGGCTTTTCAGCAGGCCGTGGATCTGGAGCCGACAGCAGTGAAGCCCCGGTTTTTTCTCGCTCTGGCACTGACCCAGGAAGGGAAAACGGATGAGGCCGTTAACGCTTGGCAGAGCCTTCTGGAAGGAGCTGATCCTCAGGCAGCATGGGTGCCGGTTGCGCGGCGGGAATTGGCTGGTTTGACCGGAGAGACACCAGAACTTCTTCCAGCTCTGCGAGGTCCAAGCCAGGCTGATGTCGAGGCCGCCGGTGAGATGAGTGATGATGATCGCCAGAAGATGATCACAACCATGGTCCAGGGTCTTGCTGCACGGATTGATGCCAATGGCGGAACTGTTGCAGAATGGGGCCAGTTGATGCGCGCTTACATGGTCCTAGGTAAACGGGACGAAGCGTTTGACACCTATCGGCGCGCTGAAAAAGTTTTCGCGGAAAGACCGGCCGAATTGGCCAGGATCAAAGACGCAGCAGTCACTCTGGGGTTGAGTGGGTCATAAAGACAGCGGCAAGGTCCTATAGGGGCAGGATCTTGCGGGCAGGCAACGTTAGACGGAACTAAAATGACTCGGAAACAACGGCGTTTGACACTGATCGGATCCGCGGGGGCCGTTCTGGCAGTCGCACTTGGATTGATCCTGTTTGCGCTGAATGATCAAATTGTTTTCTTTCAAAGCCCAAGCGATATCGCGAGCCAGCAAATTCCTGAAGGACAGAGAATTCGTCTTGGCGGACTGGTCGAAGACGGTTCTGTTGAGCGCTCTGATGACGCAAATGTGAAGTTCCGCGTGACCGATACCGCGCATTCTGTGGCGGTGACTTATCAGGGCATTCTTCCGGATCTCTTCCGTGAAGGGCAGGGCGTCGTAACCGAAGGCGTTTTGACGCCGGGCGGGATTTTCGTTGCAGACAGCGTGCTGGCCAAGCACGATGAGAATTATATGCCCAAGGAAGTGGCGGAAGCTCTGAAGGATCAGGGCCATTGGCAGGGCGGAGAGGGCGCTGCCAACTAACGCTGTCAGGCGCGAAGCCTATGACGCAGCCAAAGACATAACCTGAGGGACGGGACGCAGGACAATGTTGGTCGAACTCGGACACTACGCTCTGGTATTGGCGTTTGCTTTGACACTGGTAGTGTCAGTGGTGCCGTTATGGGGTGCCTTGAAAGGCGATGGCCGGCTGATGGCGGTCGCGACACCGGTCTCCGTGACCGTCTTCTTTCTCGTGCTTGTTTCGTTTGCGGTTCTGACCGTGGCTTATGTTGCTTCGGATTTTTCCGTCGTAAACGTTTATGAGAACTCGCACTCGGCAAAACCGCTTCTCTTCAAGATCACCGGTGTCTGGGGCAATCATGAAGGCTCCATGCTGCTCTGGGTGCTGATCCTGGTCTTCTTCGGAGCTCTGGTCGGAGTGTTTGGCAGCAATCTTCCGGATGACCTCAGAGCCACCACGTTGGCTGTTCAGGGCTGGATTTCCGCCGGGTTCCTGCTGTTCATGCTGGCAACGTCCAACCCGTTCAACCGGTATGAAAATCCGCCGATCGAAGGCAATGACCTCAACCCGATCCTGCAGGACATTGGATTGGCGATCCACCCGCCGTTGCTCTACGTCGGCTATGTCGGTTTCTCGATCACATTCTCCTTCGCAGTTGCCGCACTCATTCTGGGGCGCACAGACGCGGCCTGGGCCCGCTGGGTCCGGCCGTGGACACTTCTGGCTTGGAGCTTCCTCACCCTCGGCATCGCCATGGGCTCCTACTGGGCTTACTACGAGCTCGGCTGGGGTGGCTGGTGGTTCTGGGATCCGGTTGAAAACGCATCCTTCATGCCATGGCTTGCCGGAACAGCGCTGCTCCACTCCGCGATAGTTATGGAAAAACGGGAAGCGTTGAAGGTCTGGACGGTGCTCCTGGCGATCTTCACCTTCTCGCTGTCCCTGCTTGGGGCCTTCCTGGTCCGCTCGGGCGTTCTGACTTCGGTGCACGCGTTCGCCACCGATCCGTCGCGCGGCGTCTTTATTCTCGGGCTTCTGTGCCTTTTCATCGGCGGCTCGCTGTCTCTCTTTGCCTGGCGTGCGCCGATGCTGAAACAGGGCGGCTTGTTTGCCCCGATCAGCCGGGAGGGCGGGCTGGTTCTCAACAATCTCTTCCTGACAGCGGCCACCGCCGCAGTTCTGGTCGGGACGCTCTATCCGCTGGTGCTGGACGCAATCACCGGCGAAATGATTTCGGTCGGTGAACCGTTCTTCAATCTGACCTTCGGACCGTTGATGGTGCCGCTCTTGATGGCTGTTCCGTTCGGGCCAATCCTGGCCTGGAAACGGGGAGACCTTCTGGCAGCGTCCCAGCGGCTGTATGCAGCGTTCGGACTTGCGTTGCTGATGACGCTCTTCACCTTCTGGCTCTGGGGCATGGAGCGGGTCCTTGCCCCTCTCGGTGTGGGACTGGCGGTCTGGGTGATGGCCGGGGCAATTTCCGAAATCGTCACACGGGTCAAGTTCTTCGAAATTGGTCCGAAGCGCGGGTTTGCACGTCTTTACGGTCTTCCGGGCTCTGCCTGGGGAACCGCGACCGCGCACTTTGGCATCGGCGTCACTGTGCTTGGCATTGTGACATCGTCTGCCTTCCAGGAAGAGCAGGTCCGGACAATGCGGCCCGGCGATACGGTGAACGTCTCTGGATATGAGCTGACATTTGACGGCGCAGTGCCGCGCCGCGGGCCGAACTTCGTAGAGGAAGTTGGGCACTTCACGGTTCGTGAAGGCGGTGCCTTCGTCGCCGAAATGGAGCCGTCCAAGCGCGTTTATACCGCGCGCCAGATGCCGACCACCGAAGCGGCAATCCATACGATTGGCTTTTCGCAGGTCTATGTCTCCTTAGGAGAGCGGCGCAACGACGGTGCGGTGGATGTCCGGGCCTATTACAAGCCGCTGATCACGCTGATCTGGATCGGCTGTGTAATCATGGCACTCGGCGCAGCCTTCTCCATGGCGGACCGCCGCTTGCGGGTCGGGGCTCCGAAACCGGCTGCCAAACGCAAACAACCTGCCAGCGTTCCGGCGGAATAGGAGACTGCTCTCAATGAAACGGCTCCTTGCGCGTCTTTCGCTGGTCTTGTGTGTCCTGTCTGGGCCTGCGCTTGCCATCTCACCGGATGAAATCCTGGAAGATCCAGCCCTGGAAACAAGGGCCCGGGCTTTGTCGGCCGAGCTGCGCTGCATGGTCTGTCAGAACCAGTCGATCGATGACAGCGACGCGCCGCTCGCCAAGGACCTGCGAGTTCTGGTGCGCGAGCGTCTGGTCGCTGGGGACTCAGACGCGCAGGTAATCGATTTTCTGGTCGACCGGTATGGCGAGTTTGTTCTTTTGAAGCCGCGATTTGCCTGGCACACGTTCTTTTTGTGGGCCGCTGGTCCTCTTGCGCTGATTGCCGGTATTGTCGCCATCGTGATCACGCTGCGCCGCAGACAAACAACAGCTGCTGCGGTGGGAGTAAACCAGCCGGTGCCGAAATTGTCGGAAGAAGAAGAAAAGCGCCTGAAAGCGCTGCTGTCTTCAAAAGACCAGAATTGATCCGAACGGCATTTGCTCAGATCATCTTGTGTGAACGCACTGGTCACGGCCTTGACACCAAGGCGTGACTTGTTTGCCCTTAAGCTCTCCTTACCTGTGCAGGGAAACAAGACTGGAGGGCCAGGCGTTGGCACAACAAGCACAAAAACTGGAATTTGAAGGATCGCAGGGCGCACACCTTGCCGCGCGGCTGGATCTGCCGGCTGGGCCCATCCGCGCCTTTGCGCTGTTTGCCCATTGTTTTACCTGTTCCAAGGATATCGCTGCCGCACGTCACATTGCCGGCGCCTTGAGCGCGGAAGGGGTTGCCGTTTTGCGGTTCGATTTTACCGGACTTGGGGGCAGCGGCGGCGATTTCTCCTCAACCGGCTTTTCCTCCAATGTCGAGGACCTGAAGCTTGCAGCGGATTTCCTACGCAAGAATTATGAAGCTCCGCAGCTTCTGATCGGCCATTCGCTCGGCGGCGCGGCCGTTCTGTCTGTCGCCAAAGACATCCCCGAAGTGCGGGCGGTCGTCACGATTGGTGCGCCATCGGAAGCCGGTCATGTCGTGCATAATTTTGCTCATGCGATCGATGATATTAAGGAGCAGGGCGCCCTAGAGGTTGATCTTGCCGGTCGGCTCTTCACGATCCGGCGCGAGTTTCTGGCGGATTTGGAACGCCAAGCGGTGCTCTCACACACTGCAGAACTCGGAAAAGCACTTTTGGTCATGCATGCGCCGCTGGACGAAACGGTCGGCATCGACAATGCCAGCGAAATCTTTCTCGCCGCCAAACACCCAAAAAGCTTTGTGTCGCTGGACAAGGCCGATCACCTGCTGTCCCGCAGTCAGGATGCGGAATACGCGGCAAAAGTCATTGCCGGATGGTCCAGCGGTTATCTGGATCCGATTGTTGAACCGGCCGCCAGCGCAAAAGGCGACGGCGTGGAAGTCATGGAAACCGGGCAGGGCAAGTTTCAGGCACTCGTCGCCAGTGGGCATCACCGACTGATCGCCGATGAACCGGAAAGCTATGGCGGTTTTGACAGCGGTCCGTCTCCTTATGGCTATCTCTCCGCGGCGCTGGGTGCGTGTACGGTCATGACGCTTCGCATGTATGCCGATCGGAAGGGGCTGGACATCGACCGTATCGGGACGACGGTGCTGCATGACAAGGTCCATGCAGCGGAGTGCGAGGACTGTTCGGAAGAGCAGAAGACCCGCGGCGGCAAAATTGACCGTTTTGAGCGGTTGATCACGCTGGAGGGCGATCTCGATGCAGCAACCCGGACACGGCTGCTCGAGATCGCAGACAAGTGCCCCGTTCACAGGACGCTGGAAGCCGGGGCAGCTGTCGTCACCCGGGAAATTGAAACGTAGTCGTTGGACGTTTTTTGAGATCTATGCAGCTTCGGCGCGTTCGGTTGCCTTGAGCTTGATTTTCATCAGGTTCAACAGCCGGCGGGCGTCCGTATCATCCAGCATGTGGTAATTGGTCAGCCATTTGCTGCCGGTGCTCTCCGGAAACTTCAGGTGCTTGCAACGCTCCTTGCAGATTGCCTGAAATTCCTTGGCACCAAGGCCCGTTGCCCGGCAGATGGTCGCAATCCCGGTGCTGTCAAACCGGACCATCAGGTTGTGGACATACTTCATCTGCATGCCGGAGAAGAAGGAAAGCAGGGCAACCACATCGAAAAGATTGTGTTCCACGCTGCACTGGTAGACCGCCTTGTTGAGTGTGGTCTTGCCCATCTTGATGCCCATGACCCAGGCCTTCGGGCTGATTTTGGACGGACGGCGTTGAAGTTCGCTGCCGGCTGCGATTTCACCATCGTCCTTGAAGAGGTCTTCCAGGAGCTCTTCGTTGGACTTACGCAGGTGGCGGATCCGGTCGCCCATCTGTTTGGGCATGTCTTTGACCAGCGCCTCAAACTCCGGCATCTCGATCTCTGCGCCAAGATTGCAGGCAACGGTTTGCTTGACGTCCTTGTCTCCACGCGAAATCAGGATCTTGGTCACGTCTTTACTGACGTGGTCGCGTTTGGCGAGCGCGAGGAGAAAGTCCTGACCCTTGGTTTGGGCCAGTTTGACGATATCTGCTTCGGACAGCGAGGTGGAGCGCTCCAGAACCGCCTGGGCGATCGGGATATCCTCGTTTGCAAGCGCTGCGGCAAGGGTTGAGGACATGGCAGAGACGTCTGCCAGCTTGTCCGACATCTCCTGCTTGGCTTCATCGCCAAGAGACGTATAAACGCCTTCCAGCATGGAATTCAGCAACTTGGTCTCTTCGGAGGAGGTGGTAGCGTCATCACGGGCCGCGAGCAGCCCGGTCATGTGAGCTGCCAACTCGTGCTTTTTCTGCGAGGAGCTTGCCTTTGCAAGTTTAAGAAGCGAATCGTCCATCACAAATCCTACCAACAGCAAATATTGCTGGAAGTTGTAAAAAAAGGTCTAAGCAAGGTGTTCCGTAGGGGCAGTTGCGTGGACTGCTTGACCCCGGCGAGCGGATGCGCGATGGGAACGGTATGACCGATCAGCCAATACTCTATTCGTTCCGGCGCTGCCCTTACGCGATGCGGGCAAGGCTCGCAGTGATGTCCAGCGGATTGACCGTGGAATTGCGGGAAATTGTACTGCGCGACAAGGCGCCCGAGTTCCTGGAAACATCGCCCTCTGCAACGGTCCCGTGCCTGAAGTCGGGTACGCAGGTGATTGATGAAAGCCTCGACATCATGGTCTGGGCATTGGAGCAATCCGACCCGGACAATTGGCTTAAACCGGAAACGGGGAGCCTGGACGATATGCGTGCCTTGATTGCAACCTGCGACGGGCCGTTCAAAACCCACCTTGATCGCTACAAGTACGACACGCGGTATGCCGATGCGGACAAAACTTCGGAACGGTCGGCGGCGTCCGAGTTTCTGAAGGAGCTTGATCAACGGCTGGAACGCTCTGCTTGTTTGTTTGGTGCAGAGCCGTGCCTGGCTGACTTCGCGATTTTGCCCTTTGTCAGACAGTTTGCGAATGCGGACCGCGACTGGTTCGATTCCCAGGACTGGGACAACCTGAAAACATGGCTGGTCACTTTCGAGAAATCCGACAGGTTCGCGGCCATCATGCCGAAGTTTTCCAAGTGGGAAATCGGCGATACGCCAGTTCTTTTTCCGTGATTTGTCAGATATTTAAGCCGTTGCCCGGCTGAACTGCTAGCAACCTTACAAAAACGTAATCCATCCGACAGGCGCCTGTAAGGGAGCCTTTCCTATCTTCAGTTTCGACCAGGAAACGCACGTCCCCGCGTGGTCCTGAATGAATTGACCTCCAGTCAAACTGTCGAAAAAGGAAGAATAGATGGAAAATCGTCGGTCAAGCTCCACTTTGCGGTCTCGCCGCGCCAAACTGCTGGCCGGTGCAGTCGTACTCGGTGCGGCCGGTCTCATGACCGTGCAGACCATTGTGCCGGCGCAACTGGCACAAGCAACGCCAGTCCGGATCGATAACGCCGCACCTGCCGATTTCTCTGATGTCGTCGGAGCCGTGAGTCCGGCTGTTGTCAGTGTGCAGGTGAAACAGGCTGCTGAGCCCCGGATGATGAATTTCAACGGCGGCAACAACTTCCGTGACTTCTTCGAGGATCTGCCGAACGGTCACCCGTTCGAGCGTTTCTTCCGTGACTTCGGCGAACGTGGCGGCGAAGAAGGCCGGCCGCAACGCCGCGCGCCGCGCCAATACGGCATGTCCCAGGGGTCCGGCTTCTTTATCTCCGCGGATGGGTTTGTTGTGACCAACCAGCACGTGATCGACAAGGGCACTGAATTCACAGTGATCGATCATGAGGGCGAAGAGTATGACGCTGTCCTGATCGGCGCTGACAAGCGCACGGATCTTGCGCTTCTGAAAATCGAAAGCGGCAAGGACTTCACCTATGTCGACTTTGCCGATGAGGCACCAGAAGTCGGCGAGTGGACCGTTGCCATCGGCAACCCGTTTGGTCTCGGTGGATCGGTAACCGCAGGCATCGTGTCTGCACGTGGCCGTGACATCGGCGCTGGTCCGTATGACGACTTCATCCAGATCGATGCTCCGGTGAACCGCGGCAACTCCGGTGGACCGGCGTTCAACATGAACGGTGAGGTCATTGGTGTGAACGCTGCGATCTTCTCGCCGTCCGGCGGCAACGTCGGCATTGCATTCGCCATCCCGGCCTCCACGGCTCAGGATGTCATCATGGAACTGAAGGACGGTGGCACGGTCGTGCGCGGCTGGCTCGGTGTTCAGATCCAAAACGTGACCGATGACATTGCCGAAAGCCTTGGTCTTGATGAAGCGCACGGTGCAATCGTTTCTGAAGCCCAGGAAGGCAGCCCTGCGGCCAAGGCTGGTCTGAGGTCCGGTGACACGATCCTGGAAGTAGAAGGCGCGAAGGTCGATGGCCCGCGTGATCTGTCCAAGATCATTGCCGCCTATGACCCAGACACCACGGTGGAAATCACCGTTTGGCGCAACGGCAAGGAGCAGGACATCGATGTGACCCTCGGTCGCCTGCAAGATCAGCAGCAAGCTGCTGCCCAGCCGGAAGCTGTGGAACCTGAAAACACCAGCCTGGACGACATGGGTCTTGTCCTGACGTCCAAGACAGATGCGGGCCTGGAAGGCAGTGGCGTCCTGATCGCTGACATTGATCCGGACAGTCCGGCCGCTGAGAAGCGCCTCAGCCGCGGTGATGTGATCCTTGAAGTCGCCGGCATGCCGGTCAATTCGCCGGAAGACGTCATCAAGGCGGTGAAGAAGGCGGAAGAAGATGGCCGCAAGGCAGTCTTGTTCCGGGTCGAAAGCAACGACAACACCCGGTTTGTGGCTCTGCCCATGAACCTGGCCTGATCAGGGCCGGTCCTGCACCGGCCTCTGAGAGCAAGACCGGTCTGCCCTCTGCCCCCAACCCCGACGGGCCGGTCTTGCGAATTGATGGCTGGCAACAGTGTTCACATCCGCATTGTTGCCAGCCCTTTTCTTTATCCTCTCACTCGCGGTAAAAGAGAGCCATGTTGCAGATTCTTGTGATTGAAGACGACCACGAAGCAGCCAACTACCTTGCCAAGGGTTTGAGCGAGCTTGGTCACAGGGCCGACAAGGCGGACGACGGCGACACCGGTCTGCAAATGGCGCTTGATCGCGACTACGACATCTTGATCGTCGATCGCATGTTGCCCAAACGCGATGGCCTCGCCGTGATCGAGGAATTGCGGAAAAGCGGCAATCATACGCCGGTCCTGATCCTGTCAGCGCTCGGTCAGGTTGATGACCGCGTCACCGGCTTGAAGGCGGGTGGAGATGATTATCTGCCGAAGCCCTATGCTTTCACAGAATTGCAGGCGCGCGTCGAAGCGTTGGCGCGGCGTCCGAAGTCTGCCAGCCAGGTAGAGACCACCTACACGGTCGGTGACCTGACGCTGGACCGTATGGCCCACTCCTGCCGCCGCGGTGACATGGAAATACCGCTGCAGCCACGCGAGTTCCGTTTGCTGGAATATCTGATGCAGCACGCGGGCCAGGTTGTGACCCGGACAATGCTTCTGGAGAATGTCTGGGAGTATCATTTCGATCCTCAGACCAATGTCATCGACGTCCACATTTCGCGTCTGCGCGGCAAGATCGACAAAGGGTTCGACGTACCGCTGCTCCACACGATCCGCGGTGCCGGATACACCATCCGTGACACGGCTCACTAGGTTTACCCGGACAACAGCGTTCAAGCTGTCACTGCTTTACATCGCAGTGTTCACGCTGTTGTCGGGCTTCCTGCTTGTCTACATTTCCGAAAATACAGACCACTTGATGTCGGAGCAGGTGGTTCAGACCATCGACGCCGAACTCAAGGGCTTGTCGGATATATATGTTCGCGGCGGTGTGCGCGATCTGGTGGAGACCATCGACCGGCGGTCGCGCCATCCAGATGCCAGCCTCTACCTTCTTGTTGATTTTGCGGGCAATGCCCTGGTTGGCAACATCGCCCGCCTTCCAACCACTGTTCTGGAAGAGGCCGACGGCGGTATCCGCCGGGTTCACTACACCCGCCTCGGGCAGGACAGCCCGGACACACAACGCCAGGCAATGGTCCGGACCTTTGAACTGCGCGGCGGATTTCGTCTGCTGGTCGGTCGTGACCTTGGCGAACAACTTCGGTTTTCTCACCTTCTCGGCAATGCACTTCGCCTATGGCTGATCGTTGTCGTCGCCATGGGTGCGATCACCTGGCTTTTTGTCAGCCGGCGCGTGATGAAGCGGATCGACGAGATTACAGACACCAGCCGAACGATCATGACCGGCGATCTGACCGGACGATTGCCGATTGCCGGCAATGATGATGAGTTTGACCGGTTGGCTGTCAGCCTGAACACGATGCTCGACCGGATCGAGCTTCTGATGCGGTCCATGAAGGATGTGACCGACAATATCGCACATGATCTGAAGACGCCGCTCACACGCTTACAGACTCGCGTGGAGACAGCCCTGCGGCAGGCGGAAGGGCAAAACTGCTACAAAGAGGCGCTTGAAGAAACGCTCAGTGAAACTGACCACTTGCTGAGGATCTTCAACGCGCTGTTGCGGATCGCCCGGATCGAATCCATGGCGCCTGGAGAGGTCATGGAGCGGACTGATATCAACAACCTTATCAATGAAGTCTCCGAGCTCTACGAGCCGCTGGTTGAAGATGAAGGGGGCGTGTTGGAGACCCAAGTATCCGACGGTCTCGAAGCCATCTGCCAAAAAGATCTGGTGTTTCAGGGGCTGGTCAACCTGATCGAGAATGCCCTGAAATACGGACGCCCGAAGGATGGAGAGTTCCGGATCAGGATTTCTGCTGAAGAACATGAGGGCCGTGTGGTGTTGAGTGTCTCCGACACAGGTCCCGGAATCCCGGAAAAGGATCAGGATCGGGTCAAAGACCGGTTTGTCCGTCTTGACGAAAGCCGCTCTGAGCCGGGAACCGGTTTGGGATTGAGCTTGGTCAAGGCCGTTGCCCGCTTGCATGGTGGAGAGTTGCAGCTCACAAATGGGGACCCGGGCCTTGTCGCCCGGATCGATCTTACCCGGGCCAAACCGGGGAGCAGCGGGAGCAGCAATGGGCACGGCGGAAAATCAGACGGGGCAGAGCCAAAACCGGAATGAGCCGGGGCAACACCAGCCGCTTATGGCGCGGATTTCGATCATTCCGCCCGTTGCAGACCCGGATCACGCGCAGCTTTTCCTGAACGATATCCTTGCCCAGCCCGAGGCCGGCGCAGATGTGAAAGCGCTGCTTGAGGACAAGCCCGACCTCGCGCGCCTGCTGCTTGGCGTCATCGGAAACTCGCCGTATTTGCGAGACCTGATGACTGCGAACGCCGCACGATTGCTGAGCATCCTCACCGATTCACCTGAACGCCGGCTCGCAGACTTGCTGGCAACAGCGCAGGAAACGACCGCCGAAGACGAGGCGGGGATCACACGGGCGCTTCGTCTGTTGAAACAGGATCTGGCCTTAACGCTGGGACTGGCCGACATTGGGGGTGCCATAGATCTTGATCAGGTGACCCATGCACTTGCAGGTTTTGCAGATGCAGCGCTGACCGCATCGATTCGGTTCTGCCTCAATGACTTGACCCGGCGCGGCAAGTTTGAGCCGAAGGATCCGGAGAAACCGGAAGTCGACTCGGGCCTGATTGTGCTCGCCATGGGCAAGCACGGTGCAAATGAGCTGAACTACTCCTCCGACATTGACCTCATTGTACTGTACGAGCCGGACAAAGCGCCAATGGCTGGATCCGCCGAGGCCCCGGTAGAGTTTGTGCGGCTGACCCGGCGTCTCGTAAAAATCATGCAGGACCGGACGGCGGATGGATACGTGTTCCGCACAGACCTGCGTTTACGGCCGGACCCAGGTGCCACACCGCTCGCCATGTCGGTTCCCGCAGCTCTTGTCTATTACGAGTCGCTTGGCCAGAACTGGGAGCGCGCGGCGCTTATCAAGGCGCGGCCCTGTGCCGGGGATATTCCGGCCGGTGAGGCCTTCTTGAAGGAAATCGTGCCGTTCATCTGGCGCAAGTATCTCGACTTTGCAGCGATTGCCGACGTGCAATCGATCAAGCGCCAGATCCACATGCACAAGGGCCATGGCGCAATTGCGGTTGCTGGTCATAACGTCAAACTTGGCCGTGGCGGCATTCGCGAGGTCGAGTTTTTCGTTCAGACCCAGCAGTTGATCGCCGGGGGGCGCAATCCGGAACTGCGCGGCCGCCGGACCCTCGATATGTTGCAAGGGTTGACCAAGGCCGACTGGATCCGCCCAAAGGCACGGGACGAACTCACCAGCGCCTACCGGTTTTTGAGAACCGTCGAACACCGTATCCAGATGCTCAATGACGAGCAGACCCAGCTCTTGCCCAAAGACGCGGAAGGTTTGACCCGCATCGCGTCCTTGATGGGATACGAAACGCTAGATGGCTTCAAGACGGATCTGCTTGGTCATTTCCAGAACGTTCAGCATCACTATGCGGAGCTGTTTGAAGATGAGCCAGGGCTCTCGTCCGAGACAGGCAACCTGGTGTTCACAGGCGATGACCATGATCCGGACACGCTGGAAACCCTGTCGAAGCTTGGCTTCCAGCAGCCAGCGGAAGCTGCTGCCATCGTCAAGGCGTGGCATTTCGGGCGGTATCCGTGCACTCGCTCGACAAAGGCCCGCGAACGTCTGACAGAGATGCATCCGGCTTTGTTGACTGCTCTTGCAGCCACGGATAACGCAGACGCAGCGCTCCGCGCTTTTGACAGTTTCATGGCCAAACTGCCGGCCGGGGTGCAGCTGTTCTCACTTCTGCGCTCCAATCCGCAACTCCTCACACTGCTCGCGACAACCATGGGCGCGGCGCCGCGCATGGCGGACACGGTGTCCAAACGGGTGCATGTCCTGGACGCGGTTCTGGATCCGGCATTTTTTGGTGCCATGCCAAGCGTTGACGAGTTTAGAGCCGGACTGGACCGGACACTGTCACAGTCGCAGTTCTATGAAGAGGCTCTTGATCGGGCCCGCATCTTTGCGCAGGAGCAGCAGTTCCTCATCGGTCTGCGCCTGATCTCCGACACGCTATCCGCGGACCGGGTCGGTTTTGCGCTCGCCCGTCTTGCAGAGGTCGTGGTTGACCGGATCATGACGCAGGTAATCGCTCATGTCGGCGAGACCCATGGAACCGTGCCTGGCGGGGAGGTTGCTGTTCTTGCCATGGGCAAGCTTGGCGGTCGTGAAATGACAGCGGCCTCTGATCTGGACCTGATCCTGCTTTATGAAGCCCCTGAGGACGTCAGACAGTCTGACGGAAAACGGCCGCTCGCCATCAGCCAGTATTACACGCGCCTCACACAGCGGCTGGTCACGGCCTTGTCCGCGCCAACGGCCGAAGGGTCCCTCTACGAAGTTGATTTCCGTTTGCGCCCATCCGGCAATGCGGGACCGCTCGCGACCAACCTGGACGGCTTCATTGCCTATCAGGAAAAGGATGCCTGGACCTGGGAGCACATGGCTCTGACGAGAGGAAGGGTGATTGCATCGACGTCCGATGCCTTCAGGCAAAAGATCCAGGACAGCATTTGTGGAACATTGGTTCAGCCGAGAGACCTGAAAAATCTGGCCGATGATGTCCGGTCCATGCGCGCAAAGATCGAAAAAGAGAAAGGGACCAAGGACATCTGGGACTTGAAACAGGTGGCGGGCGGTCTGGTCGATATTGAGTTCATTGCACAGTTCCTGCAGCTCGAAAATGCATATGAGAGCCGAAGTGTTCTGGCTCAAGGAACCGAACAGGCTTTGGAGAACTTGCGGGACAGCGGCTTTCTGGAAAATGGAGATGCCGGAAACCTTCTAGAGGCCTTGCGGCTCTATCACCGCCTAACCCAGGTTCTGCGGTTGGCTTTGTCTGGAAAATTTGTTCCTGCCGATGCCCCGCGCGGTGTGCTCGATCTACTGCTTCAGGCTTCGGGCAGTCCGGCTTTTGAGCGCCTTGAGGCTGAGTTGAATGAGATGCAGCAAGGTGTCCGGGCCATCTTTGAAAGGCTCGTTGGCCCCGTCGAAATCATCGAGGCCGCGCTAACATCGCAGTAAGTAAATGCCCCTTTGCCGTGCTCGCTGGTCATAGGCCGCGCTCAAAGGCAAAGGGGCCGAAATGTGTTTATCCGCGGCCTGCGTTCATGCCGCCGTCGTGTTCTTGACCGAAGAAAGTGCCGCCCAGCTGGCCGCCGGTGCTCGAATTTTCCGCGACTTTCTTGATGCGCTCGGCTTCTTTTTTGATCTCAACTTCGCGTTTTTCACGGTCTGTCATCATGTCTCTTTTCAGTTTCATGAGCCTTGTAAACGCGCGAAGCCAAACTTCGTTCCAAAGAAATTCAGGATGTGGCCTGTAGATGCCTTTAAGTGGTGGTTTCAACTGGTGCACTTAAGGCTTGTTTGCGTGCGCGCGCTCGTGTAGGGACAGCATCGTCCGGCGGCCAATTTCTCAACGCGCAGTTATCCGATTGCGCGACCCCTTTGTATTTCCCGGAGTATTTCAGTTGATTTTCCCGACATCTGACGCGATCCGCAATCCGGAGCGCACAGCGAAGCTTTCTTTGCAAAACGGCCGGAGAATGGCCTGGTCCGAGTGGGGACCGGAGACCGGTAAGCCGGTTCTATTCATTTCAGGGGCCGGAACTGCTGGGTCGCTTGGTTTTGGCGCTGACTGTCTCGATGAGCTGAACATTCGCCTGATCGCTCCGGACCGGCCGGGCCTTGGCGGCTCTGACCCGGACCCCGGCAAAACCCTGCAAAGCGTTTCTGATGATTTCGCTGAAATGATCTGGCACCTGGGACCTGGCTCAATCCCGGTTGTGGCCGTCTCGCAGGGAGTGCCCTTTGCACTGGCGCTTGCTGCCGGTGGGCCGGTCAGTCGGTTGGCGGTGGTCTCCGGGCAGGATGAGCTGTCCAGGCCGGAGTTCTTCAATGGTTTGCCAGACCAGCTTCAGCAGATGGTCCGGGATGCCGAGGACGATCCCAAGGCATTAATTGCAATGCTCGAGGGCTTTGCCGATCCGGATAGCTTTCTGGAGTTCATTATCTCAACCAGCTCTGCGCTGGATCAGGGGATCTATTCGTCCGAACCTTTCCGTTCGGCCTTCAAAGCCGCTCTGGACCGTGGTTTTGCGCAAGGGGCGACCGGCTATGCCCTCGATACGGTTGCTGCAATGGGGCCATGGTCGTTCACTTGGGACGCAATCACCTGTCCCGTGGATCTCTGGTATGGCGGGAAGGATGCAAGCCCGGTCCATTCACCTGACGGCGGGGCGCTGATGGCATCCCGTCTCAAGCATGCGAACCGGCATTTCTTTGAGAATGAGGGCGGCTCTCTGCTCTGGGCGCGCTCTCGGGAAATTCTAACCGTTCTTGTCGAGGCGGATTAGGTTCAAACACAAGGTCTGGGCTTCAATAACGGTTGGCATTGACGAAAAATCCCCGGCCTTGGGCCGGGGACAGTGCGGTTTTGAACGTATTTTACCGGCTAGAAGCCCTGCAAAGCGATCTTGCTTATGCTGCCGCAACATCGTCCAGGAAGCGGTCAACGGCCTGCTTCAATGCTTCGGTCTTGGTGTTCAAATCATCCGATGCGGTCACAACTTCACCGGCCGAGGTATTGGTCCGGCCGACCGCGTCGGTCAGTTCCGTGACATTGTCAGTCACCACTTCTGTGCCCTCGGATGTTTGCTGGATGTTCCGGGAGATCTCAGACGTGGCCGAACCCTGTTGTTTGACTGCGGCCGCAATCGCGCTGGTGTAGCTGTTGACCTCGTCCATCGTCTCGGTGATCGAGCCGATGGCATCCGCGGACTCCTGCGTCGCAATCTGGATCGCGGCAATTTGCGAGGAGATTTCTTCGGTCGCTTTTGACGTCTGTGTTGCCAGTTCCTTGACTTCGGCGGCAACAACGGCAAAGCCCTTGCCCGCTTCACCGGCGCGGGCCGCCTCGATGGTCGCGTTCAGGGCGAGTAGGTTGGTTTGCTCCGCAATTGCTTGGATGAGTGTGACCACTTCTCCAATCTTGGAAGCCGATGCGGACAGGCCTTCGACTTTCTCGTTTGTGGTCCGGGTGCCTTCGGTGGCGCGGCCAACCACATCCGTGGTGCGCGCGACCTGTGCGCTGATTTCGCCAATGGATGCTGCGAGTTCTTCGGCGGCAGAGGCGACCGTCTGAACATTATGAGCCGCGTCGCTGGACGCTGTGAGCGTGTCATTTGCGCGCGAGGCGCTGTCACGGGCAATCCCGGTGAGGTTCTGTGCGGTCCGGTCCAGCCGTTCAGCCGTTGTGCCCACTGAGCCGAGCAGATCTTGTGCGGTCGCACGAAAGTCCGTGATCAGTGTGTCGACCAATTGCTGCCTTGTTTGCCGCGCGGATTGCTCTGCTTCTTGTTCCTGACGCAGGCGCGCGCGTTCCTGTGCGTTGGTTTTGAAGACCTCGACGGTCCGGCTCATTTCACCGATCTCGTCCAAACGGGTCGTCTCCGGGATCTCCATGTCCCTTTCACCACCAGCGAGGCGTGCCATGACGTGTGTGAGCGAACGGATCGGACGTGTGATTGCGAGGCTTAGGACATATGCCAGAAGGACCCCTGTTCCAATGGCGATAACAAGGGCGAGCGCGATCTGAAACAACGCGTTCTGGCTGGCCGTGCGGGTCACAACCGATTGATTGGCAGCAATCGCGAGGATGTCGGCACCAATCTCATTTGACAGGGATTGCAGTTGAGCGAGCAACATATCCCTTTTTGTCTTTGTCGCCACGATCTCGTCAAACGCTTCAGAGAAATCCATGGACGCCTTGAGAACCAGGGCGATGGTATCAGCGGTTTCCGGGATAGCCTTGCTGCTGTCTTCCAGAGTTGCGGAGATCAATCGGAGTTGGTCAGCAGCGTGACGTACCTCATCTGAATTTGCGCTGCTCAAGCCGGTTGCATATTCCACAGTACCCGAGCGGATGACCGTCGTGGATTGAGCCAAGGCGATCGCCTGTTGTCCTATCCCGGTGAGTGCCGCCAACCGTGCCTGGGTATCTGTGGCGTTTGCCAGTTCCTCATCGAATGTTTCGTAGATCGAGATCCGGGCGCTTAGTCCACCTTCCTGAAGCAGGGCCAAGAGGTCTGCAACAGTCTTCTTTTTACCTGCCCGGTTAAACAGGTTTGTTTCTCCGAGAAGGTCCGAAAGAGCGGTTGGAAACGCTCTGGCGCTGTTCGCCAGGAGCTTGGTGGTTTCTGGGGGCAATGTCGAAAGATCAGCATTTTCAAGCGTCTCTGCAGCTGCAATCATCTGTGTCATGCCGGCATCGATTTCGTCCATGACATCATCTGTGAGCTCCTTGAGTTTGAATTTTCCGCCATAACCAAACTTCGGAGCAAGAAAGTCGGCTTGAGCCTGCAACTCTACAGCTGCGCGACCCAACATGCGGGCCGTGTCCTGGGTTACCTTTGCTGTTTGGGCTGCAGTTGCTGCGGACTGCTGTTCATTTGCGACAGCCTTTCCGATCTGCTCCGTTAAAGCCGAGAGTTCTGATGCTGTAAACAAAACTGTGTCCAGGGCAGCGGCTTGAACACCGATCGCGACTGCGAGTTCCTGGAACGTCCGTTCGAGTTCTTTAACGTTTTCCTTTGCGGCGTTCATGTTACGGGTCAAAGCTGGATCGTCAACAATCGCGCCGTCAAGCGATTGCAGCGATCCGTGAAGTGCGCGCAGTTCGGTCAACGCGGCGTCGGCGTTCTTCTCGTCGGGTGCCTTTAAGTAAAGCTCCCGGGCGTTGGCCGCTTGATTTAGGTCCGCCAGAGCTGAAGACGTCTGGTTCAGTGTCTGTGTGCGGTCTTTAAGTCCAAGTATCGTAAGGGTCGCGACACCGCCTACTATTGCAGCCAGCATGAGGATAGCTGTAAAACCGCCCCAGACTTTGTAAGGAAGTCTTATATTATTGGTAAATCTTGCAATGAAAATCATTTGATTACCCAGAGTAAGAATTGAATGATTGGCTTTGGTTGAAGAAATAATTATTGCAACAAGTGAATCAGACGTAAAAATTGCTGAAATATGGCGGGTATATACCATTGGTTTAGGCGGCTTATTTGAGGTTTTACTTACGGGTGTGACTAAAAATATGTCATTACCTATGGAAAATGCATAGATATTTACTTAGCGGGCAAAATATATGTTGTGTGGATAAATCGACGCAATTCGCGGAAGGCGCAGCTATGTCCGAGCGAGCAGCGCTTTACTATGATGGATATGAAGCCACGCGGGAGAGGGGCGCTGGAAGCCAAAGACGGCGCGTTGATCAGGCAGACTGCGCGATCTGAGTGCTGTCGGTGCGGGCCAGCGGCAGCGAAAAGCTGACAACGGTCCCTTTCTTGACCTCAGATTCAATGGCCAGTTTTCCGCCGTGCAATTCAACCAGAGAGCGGGCAATTGCAAGGCCCAGTCCGGACCCCTGGTGGGTCTTTGTGAACTGGTTTTCTACTTGAACAAACGGCTTGGCCAACCGTTCTATATCGCGCTCCGAGATGCCAATTCCGGTATCGGCCACTTCAAAGCGGACTTTGTCGCCGCGCGGGCGGGCCTTCAGGGTGACGGTTCCATTGTCCGGTGTGAACTTAACGGCATTGGCGAGAAGGTTGAGCAGCACCTGTTTCAGCGCGCGTTTGTCGACGTCGACATGAAGGTTGTCGGCAACGTCTGCAGAAATGGCGATGTTCTTTTCCGTAGCGGCGCCCGTGATGATCCGCGCCGCGTCTTCCGCAGCTTCGCTTGCGTTGACCACTTCGGTTTCGATCGACATCCGGCCGGCTTCGATCTTCGACATGTCGAGGATGTCGTTGATCACATTTAACAGGTAGGTGCCGGAAGAGTAGATGTCCTTGCAATAATCCGTATACCGGTCTGTACCGAGCGGGCCGAACATCTCCTGAGTCATGATGTCGGAGAAGCCGATGATCGCATTCAGCGGAGTTCGCAGCTCATGTGAGATGTTGGCAAGGAATTCAGACTTCGCCTGGTTGGCGGCTTCCGCGCGCGTCTTTTCTTCCTGATACTTTTCGGCCATTTCGGAAAGTTGGCGGGTCTGAACTTCAAGGATCTTGCGGGAGCGCTGCAAGTCCGTAACCGAAGCTTTCAGGCGTTTTTCCGATTCCGTCAGGCGCTCTTCGTGCTTTTTCAGCGCTGTGATGTCCGTACCCACAGAAACGAAGCCGCCGTCCTTGGTCCGTCGTTCAGAGATTTGCAGCCAGCGACCGTCTTCCAGCTGTGCCTCATAAGATCCTTCCGGCCCGCCCTGACGTTTGCTGAGTTGGACCGGCTGCGGAGAAACCGCACCGTTTTCGGCTGCTGCCAGAACATCCTTGTAGGGCGTTCCCGGCTTCACGGCGCTTTGAGGCAGGTTGTGCAAGGACTGATAGTTGGAGTTGCAAATCACCAGTTCGTTGCGGGCGTTCCAGAGAACGAAGGCTTCGGAGATGGTCTCAATCGCATCGCGCAGGCGCAGGTCCGCCATCTGGCTTTGCTCTGCAAGCAAATGCTGCTCGGTGATGTCGAGGCAAATGCCGATGAGATGCGGCTCGGCACGGCCTGGATCCATCTGTATTTCGCCGCGGGCGCGGAGCCAGATCCAGCTGCCGTCGGCGTGGCGCATGCGGAATGTCTCATCGACCAGCGTTTCACCGCTTTCCAGGAGATGCTCTGCCAGTCCGAGAAGGTCGATGTCGTCCGGGTGCGTGAGGTCGGAGACTTCTGCAAAGCTCAAGATGTCATCCTTGGGCTCACGGCCAAGGAGTTCGTAAAGCGACGAAGACCAGAACATGCGGCCGCGCGAGAGATCCCAATCGAAGAGACCGCAGCGGCCATGGGTGAGGGCTGTGTCTATGCGGGCCCGGGTCGCCGCATAGTTCTCGTCCGCCTGTTCGGCGCGCGATGCTTGGCTGAAAAAGCCGTAGATTATCGCCAAGAGGACCAGCGAGATTCCCACATAGAGTGTGACATTGGCAGACAGGGCACTGCGCCAGTCTGCAAATACGACCGACTCTGGCTGCAGGACGGCAATCATGCCGAGTTCGCCGTCAAGGTGGCGGACAGTAGCCAGCACAGGTTCCGGGCCGTCGCGGCCGGTCAGGATCACCGGAATGGAAAGAACGCCAGCGCGTTCGCCAAACACAGTTAAGGGCTGCGCCGGACCAAGAAGGTCGGTGAGCGGGCGGCCTTCCAGAGAAGGCTGCAGCGGTGCGGACGCTGCGATCGTGCCGTTCGTATCGGAAATCAGAAAGATGCGGCCCTTGCTGGTCGCGCCGGAGGGAAGGCTGTCTGCAAGGATACGCTTCAGTGTCGTCCGGTAACCTGCTACCGGGAGATCTTTCCCGGATGCATTGAGGGGAGGTGCGACAACAGAAGCCATAAGGCTGAGGGTGGTTTCTGCCTCTGATCGCGCGGCTTCATGGTCCCCGATGAGCTCGCCTGTGCGATAAACAGCCAAAAAAACCAGAAACAGGATGGCGAGGGCCGGGATCAACCGGCGCATCAGGCCATCAGAGCGTTCAAGGTGATGATGGGCGGAAGACACGAAGTTGAGCCAGAACGCTTTTTGTGCGCCCGTGCTGGTTTTACGTCCTGAATCCTTAGCGCTGCGCCGCCCGGTAGCGGAGCCCGCAAATGCTCTTGACATAGGAAGTGTGCCTCAATTCCGTCGCTCCGAAGCTGAGCTCCGAATCACTTCCATTTGAATCAAATCGTCAGTATTTGTCTAGAGTCGTAGAAGAAGAAAATGGTTAACAAGGCGCGCTTTTACCAGAGCTCTTGTTAACGTTTCCAAATATAGCAACTTACTGCAATGTCCGCTCGACAATGTCACGACAGTCTCTCGACAGTTCTTCGCTTGAAGAAACCCTCAAGAGGGCAGATTCAGCAAGGGATGATCTCCGGTCCTCCAAAGCTCTCCAGGAGCGGAAGCTTGTCAATAATCGCGAGGCCACCTGCGGATTTCTTTTGTCAATTTCCAGAACTGATTCGGCAATAAGCTTGAAACCTTTGCCGTCAGGGCGTGAAAACTGTGTCGGGTTCCCGGTGGCAAAGGAGTGCAGCACGGCGCGAACGCGGTTCGGATTGCTGGGCTCATAAAGCGGATCAGCGATCAAGTCTTGCACCACTTGAAGCGTGTCATCGCGCGGGGCTGTTGCGCGCGCTGAGAACCATTTGTCCATGGCAAGTGCGCTGCTCTCATGGCGGGCGCGGAATGCCTGAAGCGCGCCAGATGCGCCGTCGAAACCGTGGTGTATGAGTAAGGTCAGTGCCATGATCCGGTTGGTCATGTTGTTGGCGTTTTTGAACCGGTCATTGACCAGAGCAACGGCATCCGGATCGCTTGAGTGGGCATGATAGTTCAGAGCCCGGTTGGACAGAGCGCGTTTTCCGGTAGAGGCTGCGTCCGGGGAAAATGCGCTGTCTTTTGCGTAATCCCGCGCCAATGGCAACAGAAGGGATTGCAGCTCATCTGCAATTTCGGCAATCAAGCCGGATCGGGCGATATGAATAGCACCCGGATCGACATTGTTGCCGATCTCCTGGGCAGTATCTGTTTCGCTTGGCAACGTTAGTGCCTGGGCTTTGAGCGCAGGGTCGAGACGGTCATCCTCCAGCACGGTCTGAAGAACGGCGACAAGATCTGTAGCGCTTGCGAAATCCGTGTCGCGGCGCACCGCGTCGGTGCGCGCAAGAAGGGTTTGAGTGGCCAGTGTCTGGACGGCTTGCCAGCGATTGTAAGGGTCGCTGTCGTGCTTTGCCAGGAACGCCAAGTCGTCAGCCGACTGGTCCTGGGTCAGACGCACAGGAGCGGAGAAGCCGCGCAAAAGGGAGACCTTCGGGGTGTCAGGCATATTCTGGAAGGTGATCGTTTGCGTCGATTTCTCAAGCAGAATAACGTCGCCGATCACATCCGCACCGTCCACCGTCGTAATCCCGAGATCCTGGCCATTGGGTCCAAGAAGGCCAAATTTCAGTGGGATCACGGCCGCCTTTGCCGATTTTTGTCCCGGCAATGGCGGGATCTCCTGGGAGAGGGTCAGCGTGAAGCTTTTGTTTTCCGGATTGTGGGCGGTTTTGACCGACACGGTCGGTGTGCCGGCCTGTTCATACCAGAGTGAAAACTGCTCAAGATCATTGCCAGTGGCATCTTCGAAACATTTCAGAAATGCTTCGATCGTGGTGGCTTCGCCGTCGTGGCGGTCGAAGTACAGGTCCAATCCGGACCGGAAGCCGTCTTCGCCGAGCAGCGTTTGCAGCATCCGGACGATTTCGGCGCCTTTTTCATAGACCGTCGCGGTGTAGAAGTTGTTGATTTCCTGATAGGATCGCGGTCTCACCGGATGGGCCAGCGGGCCGGCGTCCTCAGGAAACTGGTGCATTTTCAAGAGTTTCACATCCGCGATCCGTTTTACCGGACGCGAGCGCATGTCGGCTGAAAACTCCTGGTCCCGGAAAACGGTGAGGCCTTCCTTCAGGCACAGCTGGAACCAATCCCGGCAGGTGATCCGGTTGCCGGTCCAGTTGTGAAAGTATTCGTGGGCGATCACGGCCTCGATATTGGCGTAATCCTGATCGGTGGCCGTCTCAGGATCGGCAAGCACGTACTTGTCGTTGAAGATGTTGAGGCCCTTGTTCTCCATCGCCCCCATGTTGAAGTCCGACACGGCAACAATGTTGAAAACATCAAGATCATATTCGCGGCCAAATGCCTCCTCATCCCAGCGCATGGAGCGTTTGAGCGAATCCATGGCCCAGTCGCAGAGCGCCTGCTTGCCATGCTCGACAAAGATATTGAGCTCGACCTGCCTGCCGGACGCGGTGGTGAAGCTGTCCGTGATATTTGCTAAGTCCCCGGCCACCAGAGCGAACAGGTAGGCCGGTTTTGGATGGGGATCGTGCCAGATGGCATAGTGCCTGCCGGTGTCCGAAACCAAACCAGTCTCGATCAGGTTTCCATTCGCAAGCAGGACCGGGCAGGTATCGCGCGGGGCTTCCAGCCGGACTGTGTAGACACTGAGGACATCCGGGCGGTCCGGAAAATAGGTAATACGGCGGAACCCGTCGGCTTCACATTGGGTGCAGTAGGTGCCGGATGATCTGTAGAGCCCCATCAGCTGCGTGTTCGCATCCGGATTGAGTTCGGTGGTGATGGCCAATGTGAACCGGTCAGAAGTTGGCGGAACGAGTTCAAGCGTAGAGGGAGTCACCCGATAGGCATCTTCCGGTAGAGTTACGCCATTTATCTCAATCGAGTGCAGTTTAAGGTTGTCGCCATCCAGGAGGAGGGGGGCACCGGGTTTGGTATCCGGTTGGCGGGCAATTTTCAGCTTGGCAACGACTTGGGTGGCTGTTGGGTCGAGAAGCACATTGAGGCTGACAGTCTCGATGCGGTAGGCCGGCGGCTGGTAGTCTTCCAGCTTGATGATGGTCGGCGTTTCTAATGGCATTGATGTCTCCGCGTGCGTCTCGCCTGTGTGAGGCAATCAGAGCCGCTGCTTGCAGGGTTCGGAACGGTTCGTCAATCGCCCAGCATCCC
This sequence comes from Roseibium sp., assembly GCF_965276855.1. GTDB lineage: Bacteria > Pseudomonadota > Alphaproteobacteria > Rhizobiales > Stappiaceae > Roseibium. The sequence goes on along the minus strand of NZ_OZ255700.1, from coordinate 895,942 downwards.
AATATGGCTGGCTGGCAGTTATCCAGCATGTTAAAAATTGGTAATACTGCTTCAATTTCAATGCCTTCATCGCCATCTGTATATCAAACGTAAATGGTCTAGCATAATGGGATTGCCCGCATAGCGATCCCCATGCCATCGTTTTAACGGGCTGATCCTTTGCTGGGAGGTGTGTGGTGGCTGACGAAAACACAAACGATTCAGGATCTGACTCGAAAATCGATTACAACACCAAACATGCCTATTTTTACCTGCCCAAAGTACCGACGGAAGATGGTGAAGTCGCCGATAACATTGACCTTGGGGCCATATTGCGACTGGGCGGCTATTGTGATCTGGAGCAGCAGGCCCATAAGGTGCCGGCCGATCAGCAGCATTATTATCCGCAAAAGCACATTGAGGTGCAGGGCGCTGGCAGCGAAAACGTCTTCAAAAAGTCAGCGGGCAGCAGCGGTGAGTCCAGCCATGGCATATTAATGGCCTGCGACGGGCATTTTCTTTTGAAGGCCGCTGAAAAGATGTTCGTTGAAACCGGGGATCACCATCTGCAGGTCAACGGAGACTATGAGCACGACACCACCGGTAGCGTTAAAGTGCAGTCTGGCGACACTCTGGACATAAAAAGCGGTGCCAACAAGACGCTCACACTGAATGCCGGCGACCAGACCGGAGACATGAAGCTGTTTGCGAACAACAAGACCGAAACGGTTCAAGGGGACAGTACGAGCAATGTGACAGGAGACGAAAACAAAACGACGAGCGGTGATTTTTCCTGGCTCAAAAAAGGTTTCGATACGACTTACTCACTCAAGGTGAGTGTTTCCGGGTTCGCTGCTGGGCAGATTGTCGGTTCATCATGGGGTTTTCAGTCTTTCGGTTATCTGTTCAAAATTTATCCAATAGGTCATTTGATTTTGTCAGGAACCCAATTTAATTCCACTGGTTATGCGATGGGTAATACAGCGCTAAGGAATAACATTGACGGTCTTTTGCTTGAAAACAATGGTGCACGGGTGAAAAATGCTTTAACCAACAACGGTTTCTTCGGGCTGAATATTCATTACGCTGAGATTGTAAACCAGTATGCTGCTCTCGGTGCTGGAGGCAACGGTGCCAATGTGAACAATGGCGGTCCTGATGTTCGCGTGCGGGCTCTGATGAGTTTCATGTAGTCCCAAATACTGTCAGACTGACGTTGAAAACCCGTACTCGTTGGGAGATAGTCTTCTTTAAAGAATCAATATTTTCAATGCCTTGGTGTTTTCGTCGACGGTAGCGACCTTCCAAGTTTATGCCTGTTGAAATACGAAAGGGCATTATTGGATTGCTCGCATAGCGATCGCCATGCCATCGTTTCAACGGGCTTATCCTTTGTTGGGAGGTGTATGGTGTCCGACGGAAACACAAACGAGTCAGGATCTGGCTCGAAAATCGATTACAACACCAAACACGTCTATTTCTATTTGCCCAAAGTGCCGACGGAAGACGGGGAAGTTGCCGATAACATCGATCTGGGAGCGATTTTGCGGCTCGGCGGCTATTGTGATCTGGAACAGCAGGCTCACAAGATCCCCGCTGATGAAAAGCACTATTATCCGCAAAAGCACATCGAGTCGCAGGGTTCAGGAAACGAAAATATCTTTAAGAAGTCAGCGGGCAGCAGCACAGACTCCAGCCACGGAATATTGATGGCCTGCGACGGGCATTTTCTCTTGAAGGCCGCAGAAAAGATGTTCGTCGAAACCGGAGATCACCATCTTCAGGTTAATGGAGACTACGAGCACGACACAACTGGCAGTGTGAACGTTCAGTCCGGCGATATCATGAAATTTAAGAGCGGTACGAACAAAACGTTGACCCTTAATGCCGGTGACAAAACGGGTGACATGGAGTTGCTTGCCAACAACAAGACGGAAACTGTGCAGGGCGACAGCAACGATAACACTTCAGGCAATAAGTCTGAAACAACCAAAGGAAACCACACACTCACCACGTGGGGGTTAACGATGACCTATAGCCTCGACGTGGCTTATTCTGCGTTCGCTGCTGGACAGATCGTGACGTCCTCCTGGGGGCTTCAGCTTTATCTCGCAACGCTGGTCAAGGTTTATCCAGTTTCCGAAGTTGTACTTGCGGGCATGCGGTTTCAAGCAACTGGTCTTAACGTTGCAAGTGTCCAAAGTCAGGTCGGCTACAAGGCATTGTCGGTCGAAAGCCGAATGGCGAACTTGCGAAGTGATCTCACAAGTATGGATGCGATCGAAATGCGAATATCGCAGGCTGATCTCGATGCAAACGCAACAGCAGTTGCAACCAACATGCGGGAGGCCAATCTGGAACAGGGTGAAGTCGATGCAAAGGTCAAACAGTTGGTCGTGTTTGTCTAATCGAGTCGCCCCCTCCAGGGCGGCCCGCCCGTTTTTTTGGTTTTCTCACGCTTTGGGAGCGTGGTCAGAATTCCACTAACCCACTTGCATGATCGCAAAAGATCATCGGTCGGGTCGCCAAAAATACCGGACCCTACATATTCACGATCATGTTCGACATGGCCACCATTGCGTTGGTTGTCGACATTTTGAACTCTCCAAGGTCAGTTTTCAGTTCGCGAGCTGCGACTTCGATTTCCGACGTTTTGGTTTGCAGCGGTGCGACATCAGCTTGAACATCGGAGACCCGGGTGCCGAGCGCCGTAATGTGTGTTTCGAGCTCTGTGATCTCCGCTTTCGTGGCCGGAACGACGACCTTCATTTCCGCGATGTCGAACTCGATTTTCTTGTAAGAAGCCTCGATTGTCGCGATTTCGATGTTTATCAGGAGGTTCATCTCGAGAGCCGCGGAGAGGGAGATGGAGCAGATGGCCGCCAGGTTCATCTCCAAACATCCACCAGTCACCATTTCAACCTTGCCGCCAGCAAAAAACTCATAACGGTTCGCATGGACGACCTCGTAGGAGTTTTCGGTGATCAACTCATAAGAATGACCAAGGATTTTTGTCTGCTGTTCCTTGCCCTGAATGTAGATCGTGCCGGTCTCGCTCCCTGCATCAAGGGTAATAGACTGATTTGTCCCGGATTCGATCTTGACCGTGCCTTCAGCACTCATGTCGATCTTCCCGGTCGTCTCCAGCTCGTAGTCCCCCTCAACATCAATGTTCTGGTCGCCGGTTTGCATATAATATTTCTCACCAGCCTTCACCAACATGCGGCCATCGCATGCCAGCAGAATTCCGTGACTGGATTGAGGGGAGGGACCGGCCGCTTTCTGATAGACGTCTTCAGATGCCACTCCGCCTTCGTCTTCAATGTGCTTTTCCGGGTAGTAGTGCTCGGTATCTTCCGCGATCTCGTTGGCCTTTTCTTCCAGTTCACAATAACCGCCGAGCCTGAAGATGGCGCCCAAATCAATGTTATCCGGTACGTCTGACTCGTCTTCCGAAATGCGGGGCAAATAGAAATACACATGCTTGGTATCGTATTGGATCTGGGCTTGCTGCGTTGTGTCGGCGTCTGACATCGTTCGTCACCTCAGTTGTGCTCAGATCCCGGGGCTGCCGTTCAAGCTGATTGTCGTTCTCCAACAACCGAACCGCGCAAAAAGCCGACCCGAAAATGGCTTTTCCAATTCCGCAGGGCCATCCAAAGTGTACGTAACGTCACCTTCAAACTTCCACTGCCGGAGTGAACTTGGCAGACAAGGATTAAGGCGGTGTTGCATCCCGGGATACACATCGGACTTTTTGACCTTGCTCGCCAGCCGGTCTATGCAGTGCAAACACTTTGCACAGTCAGGACTTTTTGCATGAGCCGCTTGGACAGTTTTATCCGCCGGATGACCTCTCAGAAGATCATTCTTGAATACCTCGTCGACAAGGTGAACGAGGTTGAAGGGCCCATTCTGGAGCTGGGGCTGGGCAACGGCCGGACATACGATCACTTGCGGGAAATCTATCCGAACAAGGAAATTTTCGTTTTCGATCATGCGTTGACGTGCCACCCGAGCTGCGCGCCGGATGCAGAGCACATGATCCAGGGCGACATTCGGGACACATTGGCGTTCTGCGGGCCGCGGGTCGGCGGTAAGGCGTCTTTTGCGCATATTGATATTGGATCTGGCGACCCGACGACAGATCTGGCCACCGTGCATTGGCTCGCGCCGATGATTGACGAGCGGATGGCGGTCGGCGGCTATATCCTGACCGGTCTGGAACTGAAGCTTCCCAATTTTGAGTATTTGCCGAACCCAGAGGGGATCAAGGCGGACCGGAACTTCATCTACCGCAAGACTTCCGAAGCTTAATAACAGCGGACATCAAGGACATACCAAATGACTGCGCCGCTTAAAGGCATCAAAGTCGTCGAACTGGCCCGGATTTTGGCGGGGCCGTGGATTGGTCAGACGCTTGCGGATCTCGGCGCCGACGTCATCAAGGTCGAAGCCCCGCAGGGCGACGACACGCGTGGCTGGGGCCCGCCGTTCCTGACCACAGAAGACGGTGAGCCGAGCGATGCGGCTTACTTTCATTCCTGCAACCGTGGCAAGCGCTCGATCACGGTCGATTTCCGGACCGAGGAAGGCCAGGAAGTTGTTCGCAAACTCGTCGCGGATGCAGACGTTTTGGTCGAGAACTTCAAGGTCGGCGGACTGGCAAAATACGGCCTTGATTATGAGAGCCTGTCAGAGGTCAATCCGAAGCTGATCTATTGTTCTGTCACCGGCTTTGGTCAGGACGGACCTTATGCTCACCGCGCCGGATATGACTTCATGATCCAGGGCATGGGCGGCATCATGGATCTCACCGGCGATCCGGATGGATCTCCGCAAAAGATCGGTGTTGCCTTCGCTGACATCTTTACCGGCCTTTACGGTGTGATCGGCGTGTTGGCCGCGCTCCGACGCCGCGATGAGACCGGGGAGGGCGAATGGGTCGATATGGCGCTTCTGGACGCCCAGGTCGGTGTTCTGGCAAACCAGGCGCTCAACTATTTCGTGACTGGGAAAACCCCAAAGCGGCTGGGCAATGCGCACCCCAACATAGTGCCGTATCAGGTCTTTCCGGCCAGTGATGGCCACCTCATCATCGCGGTGGGTAATGACGGGCAATACAAGCGCCTGTGCAGTGTGCTCGGCCGTCCGGAGCTTGCAGACGATCCAAAGTTTGCAACGAATGCTGCCCGGGTTGCGTCCAGAACGGAACTGGTAGCAATCCTGACGGAAGAGACCGCGGCGCGGGCGCGGGACGATCTCCTCGCGGCTTTGGAAATGGAGGGTGTTCCAGCCGGTCCGATCAACTCGGTGCAAGACGTCTTTGAAGACAAGCAAGTCAATCACCGGGAGATGAAAGTCGACCTGCCTGCAACGGATGTGGATGGTGGATCTGTGACATCAGTCCGGACGCCAATCCGGTTCAAGAATGGATCGCTTGTTCTGGAGCGGGCAGCGCCTGCACTTGGTGAACACACCGCCGAGATCCTGGCTGAGCTTGGTTTGATGGATAAAGGCTGATCTATATGAGCGCGCCGGTGAAGGAGACCGACTTCCTCAAGATCCTGAACGAGGAGCTTTTGTCGGACAATTGGGGCACGGTGACCAAGTATACGCTCGACTACCGGCGCCGGGACGGGACTTGGCAGCGGCAGACCCGCGAGGTCTACGATCGGGGGCATGGTGCGGCGTGCTTGTTGCACAATCCGGAAACCGGCTGTGTTCTTCTAACGCGTCAATTCCGCTTGCCCGTTTGGCTCACAGATGGCTCTGCAGCGTTCATCGAGGCACCGGCTGGCCTGCTTGAAGGCGCTCACCCGGAAGAGCGGATGCGGGCAGAGTTGATGGAAGAAACCGGCTTTGAAGTGTCGGAGCTGGAACATCTCTTCGATCTGCAAATGAGCCCCGGGGTCCATTACGGAGGTCTTGTCCTATTTCCGGGGCTACTATCAGGAGCGCCACCGGACAGGCGAGGGGGGCGGTGCTGAAAGCGAAGGAGAGGACATCGAAGTGCTCCATATTCCACTGGAAGAGGCGCTTCAGATGGTGTCCGATGGTCGTATCCGGGATGCCAAAACGGTGATTCTCTTGCAGGATCTCGCACTGCGTGAACTTCGAGCTGCAAAAGACTGAAGTCGTAGGGGAAACAATCGGATGGTATTCTTCGCGGCGGCTGCCTTAATTTGAAGGCAACTGTCAGGCATTACGATTTTAGGCAAACTCAGGACGGAGCCAGATGGCGCTGAATTTTCGCAAACCCCGGCGTGTCCGGCTGCAGCTGACGACGATCGTCGGGCTCGGCTTCGGCGGGTTTGTGGCATTGGCCATCGGATTGGTGCTGGCCCTCTCAGTGACCGCCAATTTCCAGAACACCTTCTCCTTGTTGAACGACAAGACGATCTTGAGCACGCAGTCGCTTGAGACCCAGGTGCGCACCCATTTCCAGTCAGTTGAAAATGCGGTGATTGGCCTCAAGCCGTTTTTTGAAGACGGCACCTTGTCGATCGAGGATCGCAACCGGATTTACGAAGACTTTTCAATCGCGCTCCAGACCAACACGGATCTGACCACGCTCGCCATCACCTACGCAGACGGCCGCCGCCTCGGAGTCTACCGGGCGAAAAACGGCAAGCTCTGGCGGATCAATTCAGACGCCCCGCCGCCCGGCATGAAAGAGGAGGTCGTGCCGGTTCTCACCGCGGACAGCCCGCCGACATGGGGCCCGATCATGCGGCATGAAGTTGGGCTCTTTGCCAACGTCTCCGCACCGCTTGTTCATAATGGCGAAATGTTTGCCGTGCTGACGGCGGCAACCACGATGGAAAACCTGTCGATCATCGTCGCCAGCCAGGATGAAGGCGTCAACAACACGGTGTTCATCCTTGATGGCAACGGAGATGTCTTGATGCACTCCGATGCGGACTGGATTCAGACCGGCGGCAGCATCGCCGAGAATTTGCCGGGGTCATGGAAGACTGTTGGAGATCCGGTACTCGCCGCCATGGGGGATGAGCAAAAGCTCGAGGAATTCGAGCGCGCTTCGGAGCTTGGGATCGACGTTTCGATCATTGAAGCTGCCGACGATGAATATCTCATGATGCGCCGGGTCGTGCCGGGTTTTAGTGATCAGCCTCTGACTGTTGGGCAATACTATCTGGGGGCGACTGTCTCTCGGGAGGTTCGGCGGCTGGCAGGCTCCGGCTTTGTTGGACTTGGAGCTTTGGTCATCTCTGTTCTTATCGCCATCTGGATGGGGCGCCGCGTGTCCCGACCACTACGCAATCTCGCGCGTCAGTCCGAGCGTGTTGCGACCCTGTCGCTCAAAGATGTCGAACCTCTGCCGCGCAGCCGGGTCGTGGAGATGGACCAGGTGGCCTCTGCCTTCAATGCGATGGTGGAGGGCCTCAAGGCCATGAACACCTATGTGCCGCGATCCTTGTTCATCAAGCTCATGCGCCTTGGCGGGCAAAAGGCCGCCGAGGCCCGCAAGGCGGAGCTGACGATCCTCTTTACCGACATCGTGGGTTTCACGGCGCTTTCTGAAAACATGAGCGCTGAACAGGCGGCCGCGCTTCTCAATCAGCATTTTGCGATTTTGGTCGATGCGGTGGAGAGCGAGGGCGGCACGGTCGACAAGTTCATGGGCGACGGGATGCTGGCATTCTTCGGCGCGCCGGATGACCAGCCGGATCACGCAGAAGCAGCCGTCCGGACAGCCCGGCGCATTGCAGCCGCCCAAATGCAGGCAAACGAAACGGCCAAAGCCGAAGGCGGTGTGACGCTGAGGATGCGGATCGGGATCCACACGGGACCGGTGCTGGTTGGCAATGTTGGCGCTCTGGACCGGTGGAACTACACGGTGGTCGGCGACACCGTGAACGCGGCGGAACGGCTGCAGCATTTGGGCCGCGAAGTGGCCGGTGAGCCGGAGATAACAATTCTGGCAAGCGCAGAAACCGTATGCCGGTTGCCGAATGAACACAGCCAGACAGAGGTCGGCGAACACTACTTGCGCGGCCGGTCCGGGAGGATGGAAGTCTACTGGCTGGCGCCAAGCGCAACCGACGTGTTGCCCGCAAATGAAGCATCGGAAGCGCCGGTTTCCGCAGCGGAGTAACCGCCTTCAATTCGTAACGTGTGTGTAAGTTGCGCCTATGATAGGCATTATCAGGTTGACGTGATCTAGATCACAGCACCTGCTTCCGGATTATTGCGTTGCTAATACAGCGTAAATTTGGTTGTCTTTGTTTCGCAACACAGGCTGGGTAAGCATCGGGGCGATAACCTTGGCCCGGGAGGAATTTGACGGTGAATGTTCTCTCCATCGAGGGATTGACGGTAGAGTTTAATACTGCCGAGGGACGGACCAAGGCGGTCAACGATGTTTCCTTCGTGGTTCCGGAGAACAAGACCGTCGCTCTTGTCGGAGAATCGGGTTCCGGAAAGACGGTTATATCCCAGACAATCATGGGCCTTTTGCCGTCGATTGCTTCGGTGACATCCGGAAAAGTGATCCTGTCTGATCCGACTGGCGCAGAACCGCCGGTTGACATTGCTGCGCTGGACCGCAAAGGACCGCAGATGCGCCATCTGCGCGGCAACCGCGTTGCGATTATCTTCCAGGAACCGATGACCTCTTTGTCGCCGCTGCATACGATTGGCGACCAGATCGGTGAGGCGGCAAAACTCCATCGCAACGTCACCGCGCCAGAAGCGCGCGAACTGACCCAGGAAATGTTGCGGTTGGTTCAGTTTCCAGATCCTGCAAGAGCGTTGGACACATATCCGTTCGAGTTGTCCGGTGGATTGCGTCAGCGTGCCATGATTTCCATGGCGATGATCTGCAATCCGGCGCTTCTAATTGCCGATGAGCCAACCACCGCATTGGATGTAACGATCCAGGCGGAAATTCTGAAGCTCATCAAGGATGTGCAGTCCGAACTTAGAATGTCGGTTTTGATGATCACCCATGACTTCGGGGTGGTGGCCAACATGGCCGACGAAATCGCCGTGATTTATCACGGCCGGATTATGGAAAAAGGCACAGCTGAGCAGCTGTTTGGCAACCCTCAGCATGACTACCTGAAGGCACTGCTGAACGCGGTTCCCGGCTTCCATATGGACAAGTCCGAACGATTGGTCCCCATCAGGCCGATTGAAGTGAAGTCGGAAGACCTGACCAGAAACCGTCCGAAATGCGATGTCCTGCCGGGCGAGACCTTGATGGAAATGCGCGGTGTCACCAAGGAATTCACCCTGCGCAAGGGGTCGTTGTTCAGCGGCAAGCCAAAGACGCTCAAGGCGCTGGATAACATCAACCTGACCATCAAGCGGGGCGAATGCCTGGGGCTCGTGGGCGAGTCCGGCTCAGGCAAGACCACGGCCGCAAAGGCGATCCTGCGTGCCCTTCATCTGGAACGTGGTGAGGTGGTCTATAACCGCGGCAAGGGCCTGGAAAACATAGCTGATCTCACCGGCGATGACCTGATGGACTACCGGCGGCGGGTTCAGCTGATATTCCAGGACCCGTTCTCGTCGCTCAACCCGCGCATGACCATCAACGATATTCTGGCGGAGCCGTTTGAAGTCCATGGGATTGGCACAGCGGAAGAGCGCTCTGAGCGTGTCCGCAGCCTGATAAGCCTGGTCGGTCTTGATCCGCGGTTTCTGCGGCGCTATCCACATTCGTTTTCCGGCGGTCAGAGACAGCGGATAGGCATTGCCCGGGCGCTTGCGCTCAATCCGGAGTTCATCCTGTGCGATGAGCCGACATCGGCTCTGGATGTGTCAGTGCAGGCACAGATCCTGAACCTCCTTCAAGATCTCAAACGCGACCTCAATCTGACATACTTATTTGTCAGCCATAACCTTGCGGTCGTCGACTATATCGCCGACCGGATCGCCGTGATGTGCCGTGGACGGCTGGTGGAGCTTGGAGAAACGCGCGAAGTCGTGTCCAATCCGCTGCATCCCTACACAAAAGCCCTGTTGTCTGCGGTGCCGGAACCGGACCTTTCGACGCCGCTTGATTTCTCGGCACTGGATGCCAACCGCGCATCCGAACCGCACCTGTGGCCGGAGCCATTCCGCGTCACCAATGAAGATGTTCCGTCGTTGTTTGAGATGGAACCAGAGCATTTTGTCTGTGCACCCGGTCTTAAGAATGCCGGAGCACTTGAGGGGACTGCAGCATGAAACTGAAACGCATTCTTGGTGGAGGTGTCTTCCTTGCCGCTTTTGCGCTGGCCGGACCGTCGTCCGCGCTGGATCTTGAAGAAACTCCGGGCCTGGATCCGAAGCTTCCGCCTGTGGCTGAACGGGTTCCATCAGAGCCGCTGGTCGTGGATCTGGAAGCCAAGGGCCGCACCGTCGGCGAACATGGTGGCAAGCTGAACACCTTGATCGGCCGGGCCAAGGATGTGCGCCTCATCAATGTGTGGGGGTATGCCCGTTTAATGGGGTACACCGAGGACCTGGAGCTGGTTCCGGACCTTCTTGAAAGCGTTGATGTGGAAGAGGGGCGTATCTTCACACTGCACACGCGCGAAGGGCACAAATGGTCCGATGGCCACCCTTTCGGTGCGGAAGATATTCGGTATTATTTTGAAGATGTTGTCAGCAATCCCGAGCTGACACCATCAGGCCTGCCGCCGTTCCTGCTGGCCGACGGAAAAGGACCAAAGTTCGAAGTTCTTGACGAAACAACTGTCCGGTTTACCTGGGATGCGCCGAACCCGCTGTTTCTGACAGAGCTTGCCAAGGCGCGCCCGCCGTTTATTTACCGGCCCGCGCATTATCTCAAGCAGTTCCACGAAAAGTACGGCGATCCGAAGACCATCGCGGCGGAAGCTGAGAAGGTAAAAGCGCGCAGCTGGGCACCGCTGCACAACAAGAAGGACGACATGTACAGCGCGCGCAATGTCGACCTTCCAAGCCTTCAACCTTGGATCCGCAGGGACGACAGCAGCGACCTTCGGTTTATTCTTGTACGCAACCCGTTTTACCACCGGGTGGACTCGACGGGGCAGCAACTGCCTTATATCGACGAAATCATCATGACGGTCGCTGATGGCAAGCTCATTCCGGCCAAGACACAGGCCGGTGAAACCAACCTGCAGGCACGCAATCTCAACTTCTCAGACATCACCGTGTTGAAGAAGGGCGAGAAGCTGAATGACTACATCACCGCGCTTTGGTCCAATGCCAAAGGCTCGGAGATGTCGATCCTGCCGAACCTTACGGTCAAGGATCCGGTCTGGCGGGAGTTGATGCGAGACACCCGGTTTCGCCGCGCTTTGTCGCTTGGCATTGACAGGACGTTGTTGAACCGCGTTTTGTTTTTCGGGCTTGGAACTCCGGGCAATGATACCGTTTTGAGCCGTAGCCCGCTGCATGAGCCGGAATTCACCACCAAATGGGCCGAATACGATGTGGAGAAGGCCAATGCACTTCTCGATGAAATCGGTCTGACCGAGCGCAACAAGGATGGCATCCGGCTGATGAGCGATGGCCGTCCGCTTGAGATCATCGTGGAGACATCCGGCGAAGACGAAACACAGTTGGATGCGCTCGAGTTGATCGCGGAAAACTGGGCCGAGATTGGCGTCAAACTGTTCGCCAAGCCGAGCCAACGTGACAACCTGCGGGAACGCGCGATCACCGGCGAACTCGTGATGTCGGTCTGGTGGGGCATGGAGAACGGCATCCCGACTGCGGACATGAGCCCGAATGACCTGGCTCCGGTTCAGTCGGAGAGCCTGACCTGGCACGCGTGGGGCGATCACTACGAAACGAAAGGTGTGGGCGGCGAACCCATGGATTGGGCACCGGCGCAACGTCTGATGGAGCTCTATCAGTCCTGGCTGGTGTCGAAAACGAGCGAAGAGCGCGAAAAGATCTGGCAGGAAATGCTTCAGATCCATGCTGAAGAAACCATTCGCATCGGCTTGGTGTCGGGCGTACGCCAGCCGGTCGTGATCAAGGGCGTGAAAAACGTGCCGCTGGAAGGCATCTACGGTTGGGATCCGGGCGCACATTACGGCATCCATCGGATGGATGAATTCTACATGGACGAATAAGGTTTGCGACAAGATGCCGGGCCGGTTCGATGGAACCGACCCGGTCGAGAACAGCGCAAGAATAGAGCGCTGTTCCGATAGTTGGAGGCGGCAAGAGAGAGCCAGCGGAGTTATTGAAGCACCGTTGGCTACGAGCCGCTTCAATAACCGGCAGTGTGGCTTTCTGCTGGTATGGCATTTGGGTCTTCAGCGTCGCCCGGCTCCCGAAACTTTTCGGAGCCATGAAGCGGAAGATCCGAGGCTGAGGGGAAATTAGGTGCTGTATTACATTCTGCGCCGGATCTTGATGATGATCCCGACATTGTTCGTGATCAGCTTTCTGGTGTTCTTCATCATCGAGTTGCCGACGGGCGATTACATTTCGAACCAGATCGCCGCGCTGAAAACGTCCGGCGAGCAATCGTCTATTGCGAAACTGGAGTTCCTCCGCAAAGAGTTTTCCCTCGACCGTCCGTTTTTCGAGCGGTACCTGATCTGGGTGGGCCTTTGGCCCGGACCACACGGTTTGGATGGACTGCTGCAGGGCAACTGGGGATGGTCGTTTGAGTTCGACAAGCCGGTGGCGGATGTTGTTGGACCGACTTTGCCGCTGACAATTGTGCTCAATTTCGCGACCATCCTGTTCGTCTACGTTGTGTCCTTTCCGATCGGGATCTATTCAGCGACGCGGCAGTACTCCTGGGGCGATTATGGTTTCACCTTCATCGGATATGTTGGCCTTGCCACACCAAACTTTCTGCTCGCGCTGATCCTCCTGTATTTCTTCAATCAGTGGTTTGGCCTGGCCGTCGGCGGGTTGATGGCGCCGGAGTACATCGATCAGCCCTGGAGTTTCGACAAGGCGATGTCAGTTCTGGCACACCTTATTGTGCCGACCATCGTGATCGGGACGTCGGGAACGGCCGGCATGATCCGGCGCCTGAGGGCCAACCTGCTCGATGAATTGCACAAGCAGTATGTGACGACCGGAAGGGCAAAGGGCCTCAAAGAAGGCCAGCTCCTGGTCAAATATCCGCTGCGGATGGCGATCAATCCGTTCATCGCAGACATCGGCAACCTTATTCCCTCGCTGGTGTCCGGTTCGGTGATCGTATCGGTCGTGATGAGTTTGCCGACCGTCGGCCCGGTCCTTCTGTCCGCGCTGCAGTCTCAGGATCAGTTCCTTGCCGGATTCGTGCTTCTCTTTGTCGCCGTCCTGACCCTGATCGGCATGTTGATTTCTGATCTGCTGCTGGCGGTGCTTGACCCAAGAATTCGTCTCGGCGGGAGGGCCTCGTCATGAGCGACGACCTCAACACCAAGAAACCAGTGAACGACGTCGAGCATTATGTGGATCCCGAGCCGTTCAATCCGGCAGTGGTCGAAGAGCTGAGTCCGGAACAGGAGCGGTTCTACCAAGCCTCCCAATGGCAAATCATGTGGTGGAAGTTCAAGCGCCACAAACTGGCTGTTTGGTCTGGCGTTATTCTCCTGATTTTTTACCTGTGCGTTCCGTTCGCGGAGGTGATTGCTCCCTATTCGCCAAACACGCGGGACAGTTATCATCTTTATGCTCCGCCGCAGCCATTGCATCTGTTCCATGAAGGCGAGTTCGTCGGGCCCTTCGTTTATGGACTGAAATCTGAAATCAATATGGAAACGCTCCAGTGGGAGTATTCTCCTGATCTGGAAAAAGTGCAGCCACTCCGCTTCTTCTGTTCAGGGGACGACTACGAGTTCTGGGGTTTGTTCCCGGCAACGTTCCATCTGTTTTGCCCAGCTGACGGCGGCACGGCATTTCTCCTCGGGACCGATCGGTTGGGCCGGGATCAGTTCTCAGGACTGGTTTATGGTGCGCGGCTGTCGCTGACGATCGGCTTGGTTGGCGTCACCATCTCCATTGTGCTTGGCCTGTTCTTTGGCGGCATTGCCGGCTACTTCGGCGGTATCGCGGACACGCTCATCCAGCGGCTGATCGAAATCATGCGGTCGCTTCCCGAGTTGCCGCTCTGGATGGCCTTGTCTGCGGCCTTGCCCGTAACCTGGAGCCCTGTCTGGGTCTATTTCGGCCTCACGATCATCCTTGGGCTGCTCGATTGGCCAGGGCTTGCGCGTGCCGTCCGATCGAAACTTCTGTCTCTCCGCGAAGAAGAATACGCCAAGGCTGCGGTGATGATGGGGGCCAAGCCAAAGCGGATCATCACGCGTCACCTTCTGCCCGGCTTCACCAGCCACATCATTGCCTCGGCCAGCCTGTCGATCCCGGCAATGATCCTTGGCGAGACGGCTCTGTCCTTCCTCAACCTCGGACTTCGAAGGCCGGCCATCTCCTGGGGCGTTCTTCTGAACGAGGCGCAAAACATTTCTGTCGTAACCGTCTATCCTTGGCTGATGGCACCGGTGATCCCGATTATCATTGTGGTTTTGGCCTTCAATTTCCTCGGTGATGGTTTGCGCGACGCGGCTGATCCCTATAAGTGATCACGAGATAAATTATTATGCGGCGGGCCTAAAGGGTCCGCCCGGTCTATTGGAGCAATCATGTCAAACAATGCGAGTACCGCCGAAGGCTGGGATGAGGAATACGTCGCTGGGCGCTGGGCCTTTTTGCGGTCACTTCCAGAAAGCGGCCGGTACGGCATTATCGGCATGTGGCTCAACCTGACCAACTCGATTGAAGAGGTGCTGGACATCGGTTGCGGGGAAGGGCTGCTCTATGAACGGCTCCAGCCGATGGGCGTCAAGCGGTACGTCGGCATGGATCTGTCTCCGGCGTCTCTCAAGATTGCCAATGTCGATCCGGAAATCGCGTCCTTGCGCGCTGGCGACATGCACACCTTTGAACCGGAAGCAAATGAACGGTTCTCAGCGATTGTCTTCAATGAGGTTCTTCACTTTGCCGAAGATCCGGCGGCCGTTGTTGAGCGTTACCTACCGTACCTCAAGGACGACGGCGTAATCGCGCTGTCGATGTACTCTCCGAACAAACCGAACTCCGGTGCCAACAAGCTCATTGAGAAGCTGTGGGATGCCACGGATGATGCGAGCAAATGGGACGTGCTCGATGATTATCGGCTGACGTCCGACAAAAAGGGCAGTGTGACCTGGCGTATGCGGTTGGTGAAACCGGTCGCCTGATCCGGATCCCATATGTTCAGAAACGAGAGCCGCTCTCGGAAACAGGGGCGGCTCTTTTGCTATCCGGAGATCCGGATCTGCACCTCGTTGCGCCGGAAGGGTGGCGGGGTCAACGGATCGTTGAAAAACGCAAAGGTTGGCGGCCCCAGGGCCGTGAGCCCTTCTTCTTGCAAGAACGCTTCAAGTCTTGTCTGATGCTCTTTCAGGTTCTGCGGAGACCATCGCCCGGAAAACCGAATCGTCGCAACCGTCGCATCCGAGATCGGGACTATGGAAACCCTAGAATCCTCTGGCTTCGGCGCAGTTTCTGGTGAAAAATCGGACGGCAGATAGAACGCGACCGTCCAGCTTTCCGCATTCGTTGGGCTTTGGATGACGGGTGCTGTCATCGAGATCTTGTCGGCCGCTCCGTTGTTTCCCGAGATGTAGCTGAACAGGATTCGGAATGCGTCGCGGGCCGCTTCGTCCCGGTCACCCAGGACTGTGACCTCTGCAGCGGCCGCTGATTTGTATTTCCGGATTTCGATTGGACCGTGGGACGCAACCAGTGTGAATTGTGGCTGCTCCAAAAACCTCGACATGTTGGACCAGAGCAGTGTTCCGATACCACCGAGTAGAAGGAGTGTGCCAAGCGTGATTGCAAAATACTTCAGCATGGACCGTTTACGCGCAGCGCGCTGGAAAGGACCACTTATTGATGGGTGCCGAACCGGCAATCCGCTCTGAACGAGTAGAAACGATCCTATTCTCAGTCCGGAGGTGACCATCCGGCCTGTTTGAGGTAGCCGGCCACTCGGTCCGGGTGGGCTGGGTCCCGCATGATGCGCGCAATGACCTCGTCGATCGGAATTGGCCAGGTATCCATCAGGATTTTGGCATGTCTTTGTGCCGTCTCGGTTTGGCCCAGGGCTTGGTGTGCGGCAATCTTGAAGGCCAGCATGCCAGAGCTGACGGGCTCCCCTTGTTCGGCTGCAATCTGAAGTGCCTGAAGGGTTTCAGCGTAGTTGCCAAGAAAGAAGTTGGCGACTGCATAGACATTCCGGTTCGCGGTGCGGTGGAGTTTCTCTTGAGCCTCAATGAGGGGCCGAGACAGGTCCAGCGCCAGCTGGAAGTCACCATTTGCCAGGGCCACCGTGCCATAAATCTCAAGAATATGAAGATCCGCTGGCGCCATTGCATTTGCCCGCGCCGACAGCCGGCTTGCTTCTGCATAGTCCCCTTTCGCCATGGCGGCCCAAGAGGCGGCAGACTGCGACCAGGGATCGGTCGGATCCAGCGCCACGGCCTTGTCCGCATAAGAGCGCGCTTGGGTTTTAAACGTTTCCTTCTGATCGCCGGCCGGGCTCAGCAAAGCAAGTGTACCGGTGGTCTGGGCCGCGCCCGCATACCCCCCCGCATAGTCCGGGTCGAGGCGGATAGCTTCTTTGAAAAAACCGAGCGACAGCCGCTGCCGCTCAACGTCGAAGATCGGAAAAATGAGATCGCGCGCCTGCTCCGCCATATTGACGGCTTGCAGCGCAGCCGGAGACTTCTCCAGGATGGCTTGCCTCTCAACCAACCTGCCCGAAGACGCGCTGATCTCACTCGAATGAGTGTGAAACCCATAGATGAAAAACGTTGCGCCGAAGGCCGTCAGCATTAAGAGCGCTGCTCCTGCCACCCAGTATGGCAGTGCGCGATGTCGCTGCGGTTGATCGGGGAGGAGAGGGCCGGGAGCGGGTGACGGGTCGTCGATTTCGATGGACGTTGCATCGGAGACAGTTTCGAACCGCGGCGTGTATCCGCCACTGTCAATATGGATGCGCACCTTCGCATCCCGGCCTTCATCCTCATAATACTCGGCAAGCCGTCGGCGGAGCCGGCGCGCGTCGACCCTCACGACATTTTCAGGGTCCCCGTCCGTCTCGGCACGCCGCCCATAAACATCCTGAGCGATGGTTTTCCCCCGGATGCCATCGCCGCGCCCGTGAACGGTTTCAAGGACGACATATTCCAGGAAACTCTTGAGTCGATCCGCGTTCCAAAAGGTGGCGCTCGCCAGGATCTCCGACAAAGCTGACAGAATCTGCGCCGAGTCACCGTGAAATTCACTGGGATCAATTGTGGGGTCATTCTTTGCCATTATAGCGATATGTTTGCATCAAACGGCGTTGAGTAACAATAGAAAATAACGTAGCGGCAGTTTCGCGTCACGGTTTATGTCACCGTGTTTCACTTGTCTTATGGGTTGTACACCGCGATCTTGCTCCACACAGGAGATTCCGGCGGCTCATGTCATATGCGGAGCAGATCAAATCGTGGTTTCCCGAAGATTGGCCCATTATTTTGGAAAACTGTGCGGCCAATCCGGAGATTGAGGAGATTTGTTCAGACCTTGCCCGGCTCGCTAAGGACCTAGAAACGGCGGAAGACAACATTGCATTCATGTCGAGCAACCTGAAGCAGGATGTGCTGAAGACTATGGAAGCTCTGGCTCAGGAAATCAGGCAAAAACTAGACTTGAGCTGAAAAACAGAAAAGTGCGATTGTGGCCCCATCCTGACAAACGCATTCCTCCTGAGATGACTGCCGGGCATCTGCGTCACTGCAGATGCTCGGCATTTATCATTTGTTTCCAAACTTTCTAGTTCGGGATCACGACAATCGTGGATCTGCCACCCTCGTTCCGCAGGGCATGCACATCGGCGAGATCGGGGTCGTTGATCCATGCTTTTGCTGCATCCGCATCCGGGAACGATAGAAGTGCAGCGATATTGGGCGCGTCTCCAGCGGCCTCAAGGACGATCGGCTCCGGATCAACGGTTACCAGGGCACCGCCATGTCTGGCGAGCGCCGCCGGGGCCTTTTCACGATAGGCGCCAAGGAGCTCCCGGTCGGTGATTGTGATCATGGCAAGGGCGTGGGTGGTCATGAGAAAGTCTCCTTTGATTGCGACACGCACAACATAAGAACCATCGGTCATGATAAAAATTCTTCAATTGCAGACGCATGATGTGCAAAAATGCACACCATGGAAAAGTGGGATGACCTGAAATTTGTTCTGGCGATTGCCAAGGCCGGGAACATCACCAAAGCAGCGCGCGGTTTGAAGGTTACCCATTCGACCGTTTCACGGCGCCTTGCAAGCCTGGAAGCAGAGCTTGGTACGAGATTGTTTGAGCGGATACCCGAGGGGTTCCTGCCGACAGCGGCCGGGCAGGAGGCTTTAATTGTTGCTGGACGTGTGGAGCGCGAAATGCTGGCGCTCGATACCAGCATCACAGCGCAAGACGCGGAACTGGAAGGACCGCTTCGCATCACCGCGCCGCAATTGATGTTCCAGGTTCAGCTTGCTGACATCATGAAGGCTTTTGCCGAGAAACATCCCCGGATCCAGATGGAGATGATTGCGGCCAACGAGATCCTGAGCCTTCACCGGCGCGAGGCGGATGTGGCGGTCCGGGTGACCAACAGGCCGGACGAAGCCTTGTTTGGCCGGCTCGCAACCCGTCAAAAGCGGACCTATTACATCTCAATGGACTATGCGCGCCAATTCGGAGAGTCGCTTGCGGCCAATCCGTCAAACGCCGAGATCGGATGTCTCGTTTTCAAATGGGCCTCGCAAAGCGTGCCCAAGCGCATTCTCGCCCGATTTCCGAATTCCTTTGTGAGCGTCATGGCTGATGACATGATCGCGGCCCACGCAGCTGCCCGCGCAGGACTCGGCATGGTCCACATGCCGTGCTTTATGGGCGATCCGGATCCGGATCTGATGCGTGTTCCCGGTCTGGAACCCGAGCATTATCTCGATATCTGGTTGTTGACGCACCCGGACCTAAAGAATGTTGCCCGTATCCGGGCATTCATGCGTTTTGCGGCAGATGCGTTCGTCAAAAAGAGCCACTTCTATGAAGGTGACTGATGAGCGGGTCAGTGAGCTCGCGCAAGAAACCAGGTTCGTGTCGCATCATCCGCCGGTAAAAGTGTTTCGATCCGGATGTCATCGAGAGCGGCATCGGAACTCATTCCGATGGTCGCGATCATGGAAAACAGGCTGAGCTCCGCGCCGTCAACATCGATCTTGAGGGCAAGAACCGGCTCAGGCGGGCCATCAGGAACGGCCTCCATCGCCGCTCGGACACCGGGCAAATCCAAGAGGTCCTTCAAAAGGTCCTGGGCTTCCTGATCATTCGGCCGCCGGGCGGCCTCCATCTCAACGATCCGCATCAGCGCCCGGGCGCTGTCGGTCCAATTTCGCAGACGGTCCCTGACCGGTCCAGGGCTTAATATGGCTCGCAGGATATTCATCTCGGTGGTGTTTCCGAGAAACGCAAAAAAGGACTGTGCCGAGAGATTGGCCTTTTGCACTGTCCAGATGCGGTCGACACTGAAGGCAGGAAAGGGTTCGTGACCGGTCAGAACATGATCGATTGACGCCTGGACCGCCGCGCGGGTTTCTGCGCTCCATCTCTGGTCCATCGAGGGGGCCGCATATCCGGCAGACACCAGCATCGTATCCACCTCCGCGACCGGCATGCCAAGCGCCAAGCCAAGTTGCGAGATGGCCATTCGACTGGGTTTTGACCGGCCGGTTTCCAGAAAACTGATGTGACGCTGGGAAAGCCCGGCTTCCAGAGCAAGGTCAAGTTGGCTGAGCCGCCGCCGCGATCGCCAGGTTTTCAGGAGTTCGGGAAACTTCGAGGCTGTCTGTGTCATGGCCTGACTATTCCGGCATGTCGGCGGCTTGTCCATTACCTCTAAGGTAATTGAGATCAGTCACGGCTTCGGCATCCTTAGGGGCGTACACGCTCACAGGAGACTTGAAAAATGACTGCAGAACAATTTGGAAAACGCGTTTTGGCCGCAAATGCCTTTTTTTGCGCGGCCTGCGGCTTTGCCCTGATCATGTTGCCGAGCGTCTTGACAGATTTGATGTTCAAAACTTCCGGCAGCTGGTTGTTTACCGGAGCACTTGCCTTTGGGGCCAGTTTGGTGGCGACCGCTGCGGTTCTCCTTTGGGCCAGCCGGGACACGGCTCGAATGGCACAACGGCTCTATCTGTTTGCGGCCCTGGATGCGGCATGGGTGCTTGCAAGTGCCGTCATTCTTTTGGAGTTTGCGGCGGCTTTCACAGTAACCGGCTGGTACATCGTTGCCGGCATCGCACTGATCGTTGCGGATTTTGCTGTGGCCGAGTTTCTGGCGGCGCGCAAACTCTCAACACCGGCGCATCGCTACCAACGCGCCGATGCATGACGTTTGACTAGACAAGTTGACCGGGCCGCAGATCCCTGCGGCCAACGAGGCCAACCAACCTGCCAAAGGCGCATTCCCGGACGCAGTGAAGCGGAGATCCGGGATCGAGATTACTGATACTATTTCGAAAACAGGGTCATGTTCGATAGTTGGCACCGGCTTAACGCCGGTGCAGCAAGGGTGCAGACTGTTGAAAAATGTTTCTCAACCCGCCTTGGCCGCAGATCCCTGCGGCCTTGATCAGATCCAGCGGCGGACCTTGGTGAGATAGTCCAGATAGTCTTCGCCGAACTTGTCTGCCAGCCGCGTTTCTTCGGGTTTGATCTGAAACTCGGTCATATACCAGATGAAAAGCGGGCCGACCGCAATCAGGGTCAATGTGCCCCAATAGATCCCGGCTGCAAGCAGAAACAGCAGAAGTCCCAGATACATCGGGTTCCGGCTGATGCGATAAAATCCGCTGGTCACAAGAGCGGAGGCCTCTTCCGGGTGCATCGGGTGCACGGTGGTCTTGGCCTTTATAAACGCCAGGACAGCTTGAGCACCCAGGAGGCCGCCGACCAAGATAATGATCAGAGCAATCGGTGTGTTGAACGGCGGTGCGACGGAGGCAAACGGCAAGACGATGTGTCCGGCGTAAAGAAATCCGAGGCAGACAAGGAAAACGACCGGCGGCGGGACTTTTAGTTCCAAGGCATTCACCTCTTCAGCTCAATTGGCTCGCCATGTGGCGTAGTCCGTGCAGCCTGATCCCAAGCATCGCGCAATCCCTGCAGTTGGTCGGCCGCGGCGATCCCCTTGCGGTTCAGCAACGTTTCAAAGGCGTTCAGCCAGTGATCATAGTAGCCAAGGGACGTGCCGCTGCCGTCACCGTCTTTTGCCAGCTCTGCCCCAAGGGTTTCGGCCCATTCATTCCAGGAAAACATACCGGTTTCATGTGCTTTCACTGTCATTGCAAAGACGCGGGCCTCCCAAGGCTCGGAAAAGACCGGCCCGCCATCCTGATCGAGCGGCAGTTTCGGCGTCGCAAGCACGGGATCAGGCAAGGTCAAGATAGGGCTCCCACAGATCGATGCGCAGGGTGAGGCCCGGATCGCTGTCCGGCCCCCAGATGTCGGTTCCCTTAAACAGCACCCCGTAGAGCCAGGTCGGTTGTTCGCCGCGCCCATGGGCGTTGGAGTCCGGGAAAACGTGAACACCATGCACGGCCTCGATGACGCCAACAGTGTCGCGGGCATAGCGGGGCAGGCGGGTATGGCCTTCCGGGTGCATCCGCTTGGTGCGGATCCTGTCGCCCACCTTGAATCGGGCCGGTTGCTGTTCCGGTCTGTCCGCAGGGCCCCCCTTGGCAAGGGCTGCGGCCACTTTGTCCGCCGTAAGCACCTGTTTGACAGGCTTGGCCGGCTCTTCCATGTGGCCGGTCTTCAACTCGCCTTCCGTGATCAGGTCCTTGTCGAGACAAAGCTTTTCGAGGCCTCGAGTCCAGATCTCATAGTAACTGGAGGTGAGGTAGATCGGCGGCGGCAGGGTTTCGCGGGCATGGCGTGAGGTGTCAATGTTCCAACTCCCTGTCCCGCCCATGGCAAGTGTGATCGCAAAGGCTCGCTCTTCCCACTTGGCATGAAAATTCGGTTCGTTGTCCTCCAGCTCGATCGGCCCGAACCCCATTTGTCCGCCGAGATCCTGTGCACCGTTCATTGGGCCGCCTCCAGTTCAGACGGCTGAAGGGCAAGCCCGGTGCCAATCATACTGTCGCGGGTGACGAGTTCTGCCAGTTGCTCTTCGGACCAGCCGTCGGTTCCGGAAGGGCGTTCGGGGATCACGAGATAGCGGATTTCAGCGGTGGAATCCCAGACTCGGATCTCCTTGCCCTCTGGCAAGCTGACGCCGAATTCGAGAAGAACGCCACGCGGATCGCGCACGGCTCGGGAGCGGTAAGGCGCGGATTTGTACCAGACTGGGGGCAGGCCAAGCACCGTCCACGGGTAACAGGAGCACAAGGTGCAGACGACCATGTTGTGGGTGTTGGCGGTATTTTCGACCACAACCATGTGTTCGCCTTGCCGGCCGGTAAAGCCGAACTCGGCAATTGCAGCGGTGGCATCTGCGCGCAAGCACTCCAGATACGCCGGATCCGACCAGGCCCGGGCGACCACCTGCGCACCATTCTTGGGGCCGATCTTGGTCTCATAGGTCTCGATCAGCTCATCAAGGGCGGGCGGATCGATGTAGCCCTTTTCCGTCAGAAGCGTTTCCAGCGCCCGCACCCGGAGTTCGATTTCCGAGAGTTCGGAATGGTCGTGATCGTGGTCATGGTCGTGATTGTGCGCCATGAGGGCTCCGTAAAATTGTGATGCTTTGCCGATGGAAATTCCGGCGTTGGATCTTGAGCTTAAGGCGGTAGACGGAGAGCGCCAAGAGGGCATCAATCAAAATTCGAGGATCTCGATTGGGGGCAACTTCGTCATGGCATTTTGCGTTTCTCCTTTTCCCCGGCAAAGTGGCCGTCATACGGGAGACGGAACAATTGCAGACACTGGGGAGACCTCAATGAAACTCGGGCTCGGCGGCGGGTGCCACTGGTGCACCGAGGCCGTCTTTCAGACCCTTGCCGGGATTTCGAATGTCGAGCAGGGCTTTGTCCGCTCAGACCCGCCCAACCATGCCTGGTCGGAAGCTGTACTGGTCACCTTCGATCCGGTGGCGTTGCCGATGGATGTGCTGATCGAGGTTCATCTGCGGACCCACTCGGCCACCTCTCACCACAAGATGCGCGGCAAATACCGCAGCGCAGTCTATACTTATGATGCGGGCACCGGCGTGCGTGTTGCTCAAATCCTGCACGACCTCCAGAAGCATTTTGACGAACCGCTGGTCGCCAAGGTGCTCACTTTGTCGGCCTTCAAGGCGTCTGACGAGCGGTTTCAGAACTACTACCTGAACGGCCCCGAGCGCCCGTTCTGCAAGACCTACATCGACCCAAAACTCAGTCTTTTAAGACGCGACTACGCCGCCCTCCTGCGCAAGGACGGGGAGGCTGCGGAGTAGGGGAATACGGATTCATTAAAGCCGGAGCCACTATCGTACATCCAAATGCCGACAGGGTGATCGCATCTGCCGAGTGTCTGAGTGAGGCCCGAAATCGTTGCAGCCGTCACAGCATGGATTGCCGGGCTTGACCCGGTGATCCATACCGTTTCCTAAACTTTGAAAGAGTGCTAGGTGGTCGCAGCATGCCTAGTCATTCTTCTGGATTCGGTTGTTCGATCATCATTAGTCGTTGCAAGGCACTTTGAATGTCACGAGAAGTTATTGACGCTGCATCTGAGTTCTTCACTCGAGGATGCCCCGGGAATGTTTTGATCCAGCGATCCGCAGTATTGGAGATCCTTAAACAACTCGACGAACACGGCCTTCAGGTCTACGGCATGGAGGGCGGACCGTTGTATCCTGATGGGTCCTACATGCTTAAGACAGCGTCCTGTTTCGACAAAAATATCATGTCCGGAGATCCTGAAACCGCCCGGCAAATCAACAAAACGGCGGTTCTGTCCGTCGAAGAAGACCCTGCTGACTGGAGTGTCTATGAGTTGAGGGTGGCGAAGGTATGAATGATTCAATCAGTGAAACTTCTGTTCAGCCAAGTATTTTGAAATCAATAATCGGTGAAACGGTGGCGGATACTTTGTCCGTTCACGATTATTTGCAGCTGTATTTATCTGATCGAACTATTATAAACACTCATAATGTATACGAAATTTCAGCTGGTTGCGTCAAGAATTTTGAAGGTCTCGCAATCAGCCGCATAGATACAAATGATCCCAAGGCATTTGTATTTATATTCTCTGATGCACGACGGCTTACTGTGAGATTGGACGATGAGGCGTTCAACGGTCCTGAAGCAATGACACTTCATGGTGAAGGTTTTCCTATTGTTGTTGTTCCCTGATACAAGTCATCTCCTGTCGATCCGGGCTGCTCTGGCCGAATGACGGGCGCTTCAAGGATGAGGCTCGGGAAATCCGTGACGTTCTGAGAGCGCTTCCAGAATGGAATCCTTGTCGTCGATGAAACCGCCGTCGTCCAGGATCAGCACCGGCAGGCTCTGGTTTTCTTCGCCCAACAGTTCAACGAGCTCCGTCCTCGGGTGGGGCCAGGCGATGCGTTTGACGTCCAGCTCCGCTCCAAGTTCGGGGAAGGACGCCAGCACCCCTTCCATCAAAGCGCAGTGCCAGCAGTAGAAGGTTGTGTCCGGATAGGCCGGATCTTCAAAGCCAGGGGTCAACAGGTACAGCGTGTCGGTCATGCGGCAGAGCTCTTGGGTGGTTCGGTTACAGGAGTGCAGCCAAACAGATCTTTCACCTCTGGCCATTCGGCCCCCGGGTGATGCGCGGCAATGGTGAGGAACTCGTGCAAGAAATCCCAGCAGCCCGCGTCATGGACAAGGTGGTGGGTCAGGAGGCCAAGGGGTTCGTCCGGGTTGGTCCGGCGGCGGCAGAGCTCCAGATCGAACTTGCGGAAGGCGCTGCCCCAGCCGATGAACCGGACTTGTTTTTTCCACTTGATGATGTCGACGTGGCACTGAACCTGACGGGCCTTCGGGAAATTGTGCCAGGTGAACGTGGACAGGCCCGGCAGGCCGAGGCCGGGCAAGGCGCGTGAGACGTCCGGGGCGATCCGGTTCCAGGGCGGTACGATGGCTGGAATGAATTTCTCACCAAAGAGCTCTTCCAGCTTGGCCTTGCCTTCAGTCAGTTGTGCACCGAGTTCATCAAGATCACGGCGGAAGCCAAGCTCGGCGGCCCGCTCGCCCAAATCCTTGCGCTGGAAGTTCTTGTGTTGCCAGCCGTGTTGCAGAACCGGGGCGTGGCGTTCGTCCTTCAGCCGGTCCGCCAAGGCCGCAGTTGCCTGTTTCGGGATCACCGCAAGGGCAACATCGACATCGTGGGTATTGGCAAGATGGAGTAACTGCTCCAGCTGCGGTGTCGGCTCAATCGCATCATCATCGCGCCACCAGAACCGGACCTTGCGGCCACGTTCGGCAAACCAATCGAGGTGAGTGGTCAGAGAGGCCTTGAAGCGATCAAGCTCCGAGCTCATGCGCTGCGTGCCTTGAGCAAATCCATCAGAATGTCCGCGCTGCGGTCCGCACCGCCCAGAAGCACCTTGTGCGAACTGCGCGGCAAGGCCAACGCATCGTCTGCCGCCGCTGCCAGCCGTTCTGGTGTCAGCATGTCCTCGCTGGCGACGACAACGCGGCCATGGTTCGCAAGGGCCTTCGCGCGCTGCTCCTGTTCGGTTTCCGTTGCAAGTGCAAACGGGACGATCACGGAGGGAACCCCAGCTTCCAGAACATCGAGAACGGTATTGTAGCCGCCCTGACTGATCGACAGCCGTGCGCGGTTCAAAAGGCCCGGAAAATCGGGCCTTGCCCGTTCCACGATGACCCCTTCGCCCGCGCGGGCCTTGTAGGCCTGAAACTCGTCTTCCGGCACATTGTGACCGGCGAGCACCCGCCAGGTGCAGTCTTCAGAGCGCCGGGACAGGGGACGGGCATCAATGGCGGCGCTCAAGAGGCTTTCGGACATGGCCCCGCCGCCACAGGAGACAACAACCTCGTCCTCGCCGTCGCCTTCCGGCGGCTCGGGGCGATCGCCCTCGCGCACGACATAGCCGGTGTAGGCCAGAAGATCCTCGATCTTGTGGGCAAACGGGAAACTGTCGGCCAGAGTGATGAAATCCGGGTCGGCGTGGATCAGCACCTTGTCGAAATAGTCGCGCGCCTTGTCAGCCATCCATTCTTCTTTCCAGAGCTGCTGCTTGGGGACCAGAATGTCGCGGATGGAGCTTGAGATGATGGGCGGGTTAGCTCGCGCCTTGGCCGTGTCCATCAGGACCGAGAGCTCGAACTCGAACTGCCGGCGGCCAAAGGGATAGGTCTCGGTCAGAAGAAGATCGTAGGGCTTGGCACCAAAGGCCTTCAGCGTTTCGGCTGTGCGCATGGCGCGCCAGTCATCGTCCAGATCCTTGCCCTCCAAGGTGATCAGCCGGGAAAACTCCGCATTTGCCGTCTTGGCGCCGGGAAGTTCCAGAATCTCCAGCCCTTCGACATCCAGTGTCGGCGGGATCTGGTTGCCGGAAGCGAGCGTCACGTCCACGCCCCTCTCCGCGAGTTTCTTGCCGATCGCCGTTGCCCGGACCACATGGCCCGTCCCCAGAAGATGTTGGACATAGATGAAAGCAGTCAGCGGCATGATGATCAAAGATCCCCGGATCGGTCGGACGAGCGTTTGTAGTGGTCTAGTGCGCAATTCAGAAAGGCGTCAAGGCGCTCGGCGCCTGCATCCAGAGAATGCGTGGCAATCATGCGGGCTCTTGCGGCTTCTCCAAACGCCCGGACCCGCTCCGGATCGGTCAGCAGTTGGCGCAGTCTTTCAGAAAAGGCTGGCGCATCGCCTTCGGGTGCAAGCAGGCCAGTCGAGCCGTTTGCCACGATTTCCGGTACGCCAAGCGCATCGCCGGCAACAACGCCAAGGCCGGAGGCTTGGGCTTCCAAAAGCACGAAGCCGAAGCTCTCGCGGATCGCGGGCCAGACAAAGAGGTCGTGTTTGGGATATTCAGCTATGACCTGTTCTGGCGGCAGGGCTCCGAGCCAGGTAATTCTGTCCTTGGGGAACTGGTCCAAAATCGCGTCACGGTTCGGCCCATCGCCAATGATGGTCAGATGCCACGGCAGGTCGGATAGCTGCCTGAGGGCAGCTGCCAGAACCTCGTAGGACGCCGTCTTGTCACCCTCGCGCATCATGCCGACCGCCAGCAGTTTTATAGGAGGCTGCGGTATTGGCCGTGTTGAGTGTGGTTCCGCAAATGCTGAAAGATCCAGAAACGGCAGAACCGTGCGCAGGCGCTGCGCTGGATCTGTTCCGGTTTCCTCGAAAAACGGCAGCAGCCGGTCCCGGTCCCAGTCATGGAGAGCGGCGATCCCGTCTGCGCGCGCCAAGGCTTCATCGGCCCCTTGAAATCCAATGGCCCAAGGGCCTGTGCGCCGTTTGCGCGCCCGGCTCGCCTCAATAACGGCGTAGGGAATGCCAACCCGGTCTGCCAGCGCTGGTCCAATCCAGTCCGGGGCCTTGTGATAAAGGTGATAGGTCAGAAAAATGTCCGGCCGGTAGCCTTCGGTTTCCCAGGCATCCCCAACGCGTTCTGCTTCTTGCAAGGCAGCCGATTTGACGGACAGAAGCTCGGCATCACCGCCGTCCTTGCGCCAGGCCCGAAAGCGGGTTGCTGTGCGGACGTTGTGCCCGCCAAACTCCAGCGCCTTCACGATCAGACGGCCCATGGTGCGATCGCCGGACGGCGTTGGATCGTCCAGCGGCTTCATCGGGGCTGTGAAGGCGATCTTCACGTGAAGACCTCAAATCTCATAATGCGTTACAACAACTTGCGGAATTTCTCCGCCAAATGATCGAGGCCTGGCTCGGTCGCAAAGTTGGTCCGCACATTGTTGGCCGACGCTTTGCCAAGCCGGTCCCGTTCCCCAGGATTTTTAATCAGGTCTTCCAGTGCCTTGGCAAGGGTCTTCGGATTGGCGGGCGGCACAAGGCGGCCGGTCTCGCCATCGGTGATCAGCTCCGGAATGGCCGAAACGCTTGTCGACAGGCAGCAAATTCCCATCGATTGCGCTTCCACCAGCACGTTCGGAATGCCGTCCCGGTCACCGGATTTGGTGAGTTTGGAGGGCAGAACAAAAAGGTCCGCCTTCTGACAGGAACTGATGACTACCTCACGCGGTTGCGCTCCGCGCCAAGTGACCTTTTCGGACAACCCGAGACGGTCCGCGCGCTCCTTCAGTTTCTCTGAAAGTGCCCCGCCACCGATATGCGTGAAGTGCCAGTTGAGGTCTTCGGGCAGTTTCGAAAGGGCTGTCAGAAGATCATTGTAGCCCTTTTTTTCCACCGCCCGGCCA
This sequence comes from Roseibium sp., assembly GCF_965276855.1. Taxonomy (GTDB): domain Bacteria; phylum Pseudomonadota; class Alphaproteobacteria; order Rhizobiales; family Stappiaceae; genus Roseibium. The sequence goes on along the minus strand of NZ_OZ255700.1, from coordinate 867,565 downwards.
ACGGAAATCAATTGAACCGGAGCGCCGCTGCCATCGTTTGTGGACGGTTCCTCGGACGGCATTGGAAAGCAGCAAAAATCCAGTCCGTGATAGACCAGCTCAACCTTGTCCGGATTGCTGCAAAGGCTTTTCAGGTACTTCGCGTTGACGCCGGTACAGGTCACGCCCCACTCAGCATCATCAAGTTTCGTTCGCAGATCCCATTCCGGGCTGGTCCAGATGTCCTTGGCATGGGCGGAAAAGGACCAGCTACGGCCAGACAAATGTGCCGCGTAGCGCGAGGCAGAGCAAGGCGTGTGCAGATAATGGGTGTGGATCCAGGTGATGTCCTCGGGCAGCTCATGCGCAAACACGCAGCCCTGCGCCCAGCGGCGTTGCCGGTTGGCGTTGCTTTCGCGGGCGAAATCTGCATCAAACAGGGCTTTTGCCGCTTCATAGGTCGGCTGCGCTTCTGCCCACTTTTTGGCGCGGGCAACGCGCCCCGGATCGTCTTTCACGTATTCGGGCAAGTACATGACCTCTGCCGAGATCTGGCGGTGCAGGTCATGAATGTAAGGGTCATAGGGTTGGCGAAGCGCGACGATCAGAAAGTCGATGCCCCTGCGTTCCAGGCCAAGAATTTCCTGGGCAATAAAGGTTTCGGAAAGGCGTGGATAGCCTTTCATCACAACAGCAATTCGGGACATTTGGTTGACTTCGGATCGACGGGATTAAACGGGGCGTGGGCAGCGGTTAGAAGTTTACCAGCTTGGGGGCAAGCGTTTCCTGCCGTTCAGCGAAAATGTCTCCAACGCGTTGGCCGATGGCATCGAGACCGCCAAGCAGATTGTCGACACCGGCCGTGCTGGGCGGCGCCATTTGCGGCAACTCCGACAAGGCTTCGGCCATCAGATCGACATCTGGATACCGCTCAATCGGCAGAACTTTCAATAGTTTGCTCTGCTCGGCGCGCTCTGCCCGGATAGCCTGCTCTCGGCGTGGCACCACACGCGGAACCATCAAAGTTGGTTTATCGAAGGACAGGATCTCGCAAAACGTGTTGTAGCCGCCCATACCAACAATAGCCGTCGCGTTCGCGAGATACGGCTCAATCTGCGGCGTAAACCGCAACACTTCCACATCGCGAAGATGTTCTGCGCGTTCTGTAAAATCGGCCGCTGCCGCAGCGGGCATGAACGGGCCAAGCACAATTAGTGCTGGGAACAGGGGGCGTTGCCGTGCCTCATAGGCGCGCATCACCCAATCAACCATTTCAACGCCATCGCCCCCGCCGCCCGGCGTCACAAGGATGTAAGGCTCTTCTTCAAACGGCGCCGGTGCAGGCTGGTCTTCGGCCGACTTCGGCAGGCTGCGCCGCAGGTAGCCGGTGTAGCGAAGTTTGTTCGTGATCGTTGGCGACACGTCCATGCCGTCGAGGGGGTTGCAAATGCCCTCAGGTCCATAGACCCAGATCTCGTCATAGAGATTTTCCAGCGCCGGATAGACGTTCTTGCGATCCCATTCTTCAGTGAGTGTCTCAGCGTCGTCCATGACGTCACGCAAGCCGAGAACGAGGCGTGTATCCGTTTTCTTCAAGGCCTCCAGAGTGCCGAGGACTTCACCGCGCAGGCCGGTCGGTTCCTTGTCGACAATGAAGATGTCCGGATCAAAAACTTCTGCTGTGTGCTCAATGATCGAGGAGCGGATCGCGAGGGTCTGATCGATATTGATATGCAGGGACAACGGCGTGTATTCGCCGTTGCGCAGCTTGATGACACCGGGAATGCGGACGAAATCGACGCGGGAGCGAAACTCGAAGCTGCCGATGATCGGCGAGCCGGACAGGATCAGGACAGACAGGGTGCTGAAGTCACCAACGAGGGATTGGGCAATTGCGCGGCAGCGTCGGAGATGTCCCAGCCCAAACGAGTCGTGGCTGTAAATCAGGATCTTCGGTGTCGTGGAACTCATACTGCCCCTGGAATTGTAATGCGGCCCCGCAGGCTTTATGTCTCATAAGGGCCGCGGTTGTCACGTCCAGATATCAGATCATCGGATGACTATCGACAGGAAGCGGTTCAAAGATTTAAAGATTAAGTGGCAGGGACCGATCAGGGTTGGCGCGTTAATTTATCGTATTTTGGTGTATCAACACCAACGCGCCTGCCGTAATGTTGTGCCGGACCAAGTCGGATAAGCTGATGGAAAAAAGCCTTTTTAGCTTCATTTGGAAGTACAGCTCACGTCAGCAAATCTACATTCTCATGGTCACGGTGCTGACCTATCCCGTCATTTACATCCTTCTTGAACTGCCGAAACTGATCATCAACGACGCCGTGGAAGGGGACAATTTTCCGCGGACATTTTTCGGATTCGACTTCGATCAGATCCCGTATCTGATCCTTTTGTGCTGCACATTTCTTTTCCTGGTCGTCGTTTCCAACGGTCTGAAATTCTACCTCAACGTCTACAAGGGACGGCTCGGCGAACGGATGTTGCGCCGTCTGCGCTTTGAACTGTTTCAGCGCGTCTTGCGGTTTCGGCTGCCGCATTTTCGTAAAGTGAGCTCCGGCGAGATCATTCCAATGATCACGTCAGAGGTGGAAGATGTTGGCGGTTTCGTCGGCGAGGCGTTTTCTCTGCCCGCCTATCAGGGCGGCATGCTGGTGGTCCAGCTCGGCTTCATTTTCATGCAGGACCCTTTGCTGGGCCTTGCAGCCGTCGCGTCCTATCCGGTTCAGGGCTATATCATTCCGATCTTGCAGCGAAAGGTCGCCCAGCTTTCCCGTAAGCGCGTGAAAAACATCCGGGTCATTGCCGACAAGGTGGGTGAGGGGATCACGGGCGTTGCCGAAATCCATGCCAACGACGCGTCCGCATGGCACTCGGCAGACCTCTCCGATCGCCTCTACGAGAACTTCAAGATCCGGTACGAAATTTATAACCGGAAGTATTTCATTAAGTTTCTCAATAACTTCATGAACCAACTGACGCCGTTCTTCTTCTACATGATCGGCGGGTATCTTGTGATCCAAGGCGACCTCAGCATGGGCGCTCTGCTTGCAGTGATCGCGGCCTACAAGGACCTCGCTGGCCCTTGGAAAGAGCTGCTCGCCTACTACCAGATGACGGTTGACGTCGGCATCAAATATCAGACCGTTGTTGAGAACTTCGACCCGGTCGACATTCACGACACCGATCGGCTGACCAATGATGAAACCGTGGATCTGAAAGGCGATGTGAAGTTTGAAAACGTCACCTTCTCCGGCGGCGCGGCTGGCCAGGAGGTGACGGATATTACCTTGAAGGTACCGGAGGGAACGGCTTGTGCGGTGATGGGGCCGGATGGCTCCGGGCGGGCTGAAGTGTTGCAGCTCGCCGCCGGATTGGTTTCGCCTTTGACGGGCAAGGTCTATATCGGAGACCACGATCTGGACAAGCTGACGGATTCCACACTTGGCCGGGAGATCGCCTATGTCGGCGGCGCGGTGCATGTATGGACCGGGACGATCCGCGAGAACCTTTATTACGGCCTCCGTCACCGGCCGTTGACGAAAGTCGAGCGCACGGGTGAGGAACTGAAGGTCTACAAACGCAGTCTGAGTGAGGCGGCCGAAACCCAAAATCCGTCCTACGACCTTGCCGCGGACTGGCATGATCTCAAAAAGGCCGGTGTCACCGATATCGATGCGCTTGATTTGAAGGCACTTGAGCTGCTGGGCGCGGTCCAGCTGGATGCGGATATCTACCGTCTCGGTCTTCAGTCGCGTTTTGATCCGTCCATGAACGATACGTTCGCCGAACGCATCTTGAACGTGCGCAAAGAGTTGGTCACCAGGATTGCGGCTGACCCGACCCTCGCTGGCCTTGTTGAGCTTTGGGACCCGTCCACCTTCAACGCCAGCGCCAGCCTTGCTGACAACCTGTTCTTCGCCGTGCCGTCCGATGCGGAAATCACGATGGATCAGGTGCCGGATTTGCCGGTTGTGAAGAGCTTCCTGTCGAGCAATGGATTCGACAAAAAGCTACAGGATATCGGGGTCCAGATTGCAGAAACCATGCTGGAGCTTTTCTCCAACGTTTCGGGCAGCAGTGGCCTGCTTGGGTCCTATTCCTTCATCACGCAGGAAGAATTGCCCGAGTTCGAGCGCATGGTACGCATTGCCCGGTCAGGACAAACCCGTCCCGGCCTCTCGGAAAACGACAAGTCACGCCTCACGGGCCTCGCGTTCAAACTGGTCCCAGCCCGTCACCGCTTGGGCGTGATGACCGACGAACTCAAGGCCGAAATCATTGCAGCCCGCGCAAAGTTCCTCGAGACCGTCGTCAAGGACAACGATGAATTCCTGGCCTTCGATCCGGAGGTCTATCTGCCGCCGCTGACGATTGAAGACAATCTTCTCTTCGGCCGTCCGCGTGTCGATCGGCGCGATGCGCGCCGGCGCATCGACGCCGTTATCCGCTCAATTGTGGAAGAGACCGGCCTCCGCCAACCGATCATCTTTGCAGGTTTTGGGTTCCATGTCGGCGTTTCAGGGTCGCGGTTGTCCGCGGGCCAGCGCCGGCGGATTACGCTTGTCCGCGGCCTCTTGAAAAACGCGCCGACAACCATCCTCGATGATGTCGCGACCGGTATGACGGAGGAAGACAAGGCCTTGCGCGAAAACCTCAGGCGCATATTGTCCGGAAGGACGCTTCTGTTCGGGACTTCCAACGCAGATATCGCCGCTGAATTCGAGCATCGCTACACCCTGGATCAGGGGCGGCTGTCGGAGAGTGAAACATAATAATAAGCCGAACAGGCAGTCATACGGCTGAACAGGCCGGTACCAAGGGGAATAACACGAAAAGAGCCGCTCAACCGGCTCATGGAGACAAATGTGACGCTGGAAACCGAAGTCGAAGCACTGCGAAAGGTGCCTTTGTTTCACGGCATTGATGACACGAAACTGCGTTTGCTGGCATTCATCAGTGACCGGACGGAGTTTCAAACCGGTGAGCGCCTCTGCACACAAGGTGAGGAGGGCGACAGCGCCTTTATCATCTTGTCCGGAGACGCGGACGTTCTCGTCAACACACCTGCGGGGGAGAAAAAAGTGGCCCAGGTGTCGGAGAACTCGATCGTCGGCGAGATCGCCATTCTCTGCGACGTTCCGAGGACCGCAACCCTGGTTGCCGCCAACAGCATGGACGTCCTGATGGTATCCAAAGACGATTTCTTAAAGCTTTTGAATGAGTTTCCGGATATTTCTCTTGAGGTGATGCGGACCCTGGCGATGCGTCTGGAACGGACGACCCGGGATCTGGCTGAAGCCCGCCAAGGAAACAGTGGCGGGTAGGGAGTAGCAGGTTGGCAGAGAATTTTTCGCTTCGTTGTTGGGGAGTCCGCGGGTCCACACCGACACCCGGCCAGAAAACTCTGCGGTATGGCGGTGAAACTTCCTGCTTTGAATTGCGGGCAGGAGATGCGCTGGTTCTGATTGATTGCGGCTCCGGCGCCCGAAACCTCGGGATGGATCTCTGTTCTGCAGGCTCCAGATCTTTCGATCTCCTGTTTACGCACACGCATTTGGATCACATCTGCGGTTTGCCATTCTTCAAGCCCGCTTATGATCCGAATTTTTCTGTAACCGCCTGGGCCGGTCACTTCCAGGACGACACATGCCTGATGGATATTGTCAGCCGCATCATGTCGCCGCCGATTTTCCCCGTGGCTGCCAAGACCTTGAAAGCCGTGGAGTTCAAGACGTTCCGGGCAGGAGACGTGTTGCCGCGCCGTGATGAACTTGTGATCCGGACAATCCGCTTGAATCATCCTGGTGGAGCCTGCGGCTATCGGTTTGATTTCAAAGGCAAGTCCATTTGCATCATCACGGATCATGAACACGGAAATCCGGACGTTGACGCGGCGCTGCCTGCCTTTGTCGAAGGCGCAGACGTCATGATCTACGATGCCATGTACACCGATGCGGAATATGAGAAGTTCAAGGGATGGGGCCATTCGACCTGGCAGAAGGCCGTGGAACTAGCAAAAATTGCGAAGGTTAAAACGCCGGTCCTCTTCCATCATGATCCGACCCGCTCCGACGAAGACCTTGATGAAATTGGCCTTGCGGCAAAAGCGGCCCATCCCGGCACTCTTGTTGCTAGCGAGGGCATGATCCTGGCGCCCTAAAATCAGGCGTTCTGATTGTTCGTGTCCGAATAAAAAAACGGCGGCCGAAAAGGCCGCCAACTTCTCAATATGACTTGCAAGTAAGTGATCCGTACTTTTCAGATTTCGTGCCTGTGGGAGCACGAGTGAAATCCGGGACCACGAAACCTCGGGAAATGCCCCTTCAACAGCTACATGATCAACGAGATCATCTTCAATTTATACAACGGTAGATGTGACGGCATGACCCAAATGGGCTATGCAATAGAAAAAGTGTCATTGATAATATCGCAGCAGTCACTTGGGGAATGAGGGGTTGAGCGTCAGGTGTCTGTCACGGTAGAGCAGTTCGCGGAGTTGTCTAATCTGGTCATCGCCGCCGCGTTGGAGCCGGGGCGCTGGCAAGACGTTGCAGATGCCTTGAGCCGGGCCGTGGGGCCTCAAGTCTGCACCCAGATCATCGGCTATGATACGCACACCAATTCGGCTCCCCTGGCCGTGGCTTCCGGCTATGATCCGGATATCTTGAAGCTCTACCAGGAGCACTATCACCTTCAAAACCCTTACGCCGTCCGTTTTGAGGACATGCGCGTTGGTGACGTGGTTCCAGCCGCCATGCTTTGCAATCCGAACGACATGATTCGGACCGCGTTCTATTCAGACCTCCTGCGTCCGATGGAGGATATTTACTGCGGTGGCGGTACTCTTCTCTTTCGCGAAAAAGGACGGGTGTTTGTGTTCGGCGGCAATATGCGCGCAAAGGATCAGGATCGTTATGAGGACACGTGGTTGTCTTTGTGCGCCAATATTGCACCGGTCATGCGCCAGTCCTTGGAGGTCAACCGCATGATCGCCGGATTGTCCTTTGAAAACTGGGCTTTGAGCCAGCACAATCTTGGATCGCAGACCGCACTTGTTCTCATTGATCCGAATTGCCGGATTCATTATGCGAGCGCCGAAGCTGAACGCATGCTCCAGGCGGGCGACGTTATGAAAACTGGTTTGTCTGGCAAATTGCAGTTTGCATGTGAAGAGGTGCATCACACCATTACCCAACAGAACGGATCGCAAACCGCTCGTTGTGGTTCGGTTGTGCGAAGTTTGGCATTTGAATCGGATCGGGGGCAACGCTGGACTTGCCGGAGCATCGGTGTGGACCTCAGCAAACTTGATTGGTCGCCCTTTGGCAATGTTTTCAATCAGCAAGGTCCGGCTCTCCTGATCGCACTTAAACCGGAGACCTGCCGCCTGGACGTCAACAAGATGATCCAGAGCGCTCTCGGATTGAGTGAGATGGAGGCAGATACGGCGCTTTATCTGGCCGAAGGGATGACAGCTGCGGAAATTGCGGAAAGCCGCGAAGTGAGCATTCACACCGTCCGAAATCAGATCAAGGCGGCGTTATCCAAATGCGGGTGCCGCCGTCAGGCCGACCTCGTTATTGCGGTTGACCGGCTCCGGACAACCGGCGCCCACACTGAACCCCTGTCGCCGATCACATAAGCTCACATTCCAGCGGTCACTGCTTGCCATCCTGACTGTCAGCGGCAACATTCAGGCCAGATACAATCGAACCGCTCATGGCAAGACTTAGAGAAACGATCAGATACATCCTGCGCGGCGGGCCGCCCATTGATGGCCTGCCTGATCGGGTGCAAGTAGAAATCCGTGCCCGCGAGGCCGCATCTGAGCGATTGATCGGCTGGGTTCAGCTGGCTTTGGTGCTGTTTTTTGCATCGCTTTATATGCTTGCACCGAGAGCTGAAGGGTCTGCCGGTTTTAACTTTGTCCCGATCGCGCTCGGCGCCTACTTCCTGTTCACCGTCACCCGCTTGGCGCTTTCCTACCGGTTCGAGCTGCCCGAGTGGTTTTTGCTGATCTCGATTTGCGTCGACATGGCGCTTCTGGTCGGACTGATTTTCTCCTTCCATATCCAATACGACCAGCATCCGACCTTTTATCTGAAAACCCCAACCTTGATGTACGTGTTCCTGTTCATCGGCTTGCGGGCACTGCGGTTCGATCCGAGGTTCGTTTTGACGACCGGTCTGGTAGCTGTTGTCGGCTGGATCGGGCTCGTGGCCTATGCGATCTTCTCCGATATGGGCGGGATGCGGGTCACCCGAAACTATGTTGAATACCTCACCGGGAACAGCATTTTGCTCGGGGCCGAGCTCGACAAGACGATGGTTATCTTGGCGGTGACGGTGCTGCTGTCCGCGGCGCTCTACCGCGGAAGGTCTATGTTGTTTGAGGCGACCCGGGATCACAGCGCGGCCATGGATCTCAAACGCTTCTTTTCTCCGGAAGTGGCGTCCTCCATTACGGAAGCCCATCAGGCGCTGGAAGCGGGCGAGGGAAGCTTGCGTGAGGCGGCGATCCTCTATGCCGATATCCGTTCCTTTACGTCCACATCGGCAGTTCTGCCGCCTGAAGCGGTGCTCGCAGTTCTGGCCGAGTACCAGAACCTTGCGGTCGAGGTGATCACCCGGGAAGGCGGGCAGGTCGACAAGTTTCTGGGTGATGGCATTCTGGCGACCTTTGGCGCTGTCTCACCGTCTGAAACCTATGCAGCCGACGCCTTGCGCGCAGCGCAGGCGCTTGTGGCGGCGGTCACTGAGGCCCAAGACCGGTTCAAGTCGGCGGGCTGGCCGTCCGATCTTCGGGTTGGCACGGCGGTGGCCGCAGGTGCGGTGACCGTTGGCGTCATCGGGTCGAAGAACAGATTGGAATTCACCGTGATCGGCGATGCGGTCAATCGGGCCGCCAAGCTGGAAGACGCCAATAAGGCCCAGCAGAGCAGCGCCTTGACCGACTGCGTGTCGCTGGACCTTGCTCGGGCGCAAGGCTATGCCGGGGATGCTGTCGACATTCGTCCATCTAGCAACGTCGGCGGCGTATCCGGCCCGGTCGATCTTGCTGTGCTGGCAAGATAACCCGAAGTTCTGCCACCGGCTTGGCGCTGCTTCCCCGGTCTTTGAGCGCAAATCCGCTTGACGGACCGTTGAAACTCAGACACTTTGCCTTCCAAATTGACGTTTTCGTCAATCAAAGTAATTAAATCTATTGAAAATCAATAGATTAAAGAATTGGAGGGCTTTGATGGAGCTGGATCAGTCTATGGCAGCGGTCGTCACCGGCGGCGCATCCGGTCTTGGCGCGGCGACTGCACGCATGTTGGCGGCCGAGGGCGTGAAGGTCACCTTGTTCGACCGCAACGGCGAGCAGGGTGCACAGGTCGCGAAGGAAATCGGTGGTGTTTTCGCCGATGTCGACGTGACCGATCAGGCGAGCGTTGAAGCAGGCTTCGATGCTGCCCGCGCCGCGCATGGCCAGGAGCGCATTCTGGTCAATTGCGCGGGGATCGCGCCGGTTGGCAAGACAACATCGCGCGGCGAACCGCACCCGATTGACATGTTTGAAAAAGTCATCTCGGTCAACCTGATCGGCTCTTTCCGGTGTATTGCATTGGCGTCCACCGGCATGTCCTCGCTGGACCCGGTGACTGCTGATGGTGGACGCGGTGTTATCGTCTCCACGGCCTCTGTGGCAGCTTTTGATGGCCAGATCGGCCAGGTGGCTTATGCGGCCTCCAAAGCCGGAGTTGCCGGAATGACGTTGCCGGTCGCCCGGGATCTGTCCAAGCTGGGCATTCGGGTCATGACCATCGCGCCGGGCATCTTTGAAACGCCGATGCTGCTCGGGTTGTCTCAGGACGTTCAGGACTCGCTTGGTCAACAAGTGCCGTTTCCGTCCCGTCTGGGCCGGGCGACGGAATATGCGCAGCTGGTCAAATCGATCTGCGAAAACGACATGCTCAACGGCGAGACCATACGTCTGGATGGTGCCATCCGCATGGCGCCGCGATAGGCCGTCTGTTCTGAAGGAAAAGCGAGAGGTCACAGCTCTGAACGACCGAGCTGTGACGATCTCAAGAGGTGCAGGGCCGTTGCCGCCGGCCGAGTGTCAGCAGGCAGCCCCGGTACGTTAGATCCGGCGCAGCTTTTTGAAGAGTGCGCCGAAAAAGTTGGCAAAGGGCGCAGGGCCACGGCCATCAAATCTGGTCCAAGCGGTCTGAGAGTTCACCAGGTGGGGAACGAGATCACGGCGGATCTGTCCGTCTTCGAGAAACCCATCGGCCCGCAAGGCCGAGTAGGTTTCCGGTGAAAACGCTCGCGGCACCGATGGTCCGAGCATGTGCCGGTCAAGTTCACTCCGCATAGCTGACCACCTCGAACTCGATGCCATCATCATCATCGAAGTAAAATCGGCGGCCAGGCTCATAATCGGCGTGGTTCTTGGTTTTGTAGCCCCCTGCCTTGATCAAGGCTTCGGTGGCATCCAGATCGTCGACCACGACCGCGATGTGATTGAGCCCGCCACGGATGCCGTAGGTTTCGCCCGGCATGGCAGCTGTTTCCTTAGGCGGGTTGTAAGCTGCGATGTAACTGGTTTCATTGCCGATGTGGTAGGTGATGCCGCCTCCGAGGCTATCGCCTTTCCAACGAACCTCCCAACCGAACCAGTCCTTGAGCCGCCTTGCGGTGGCTTCCGGGTCACTCACGGTGACATTCACGTGTTCCAGAAATGCGCCTGACATGGTGTGTCCTTTCACGTTGACTTGTGATGGACACCAGAGATAATTCCTCAAGTTAAGTTGAGGTCAAGAGGAAAAAGTCAATTTTTCGGAGAGGCTTGTGAAAGGCACAGATACGCTGTCCATCGGGGAGCTGGCAGAGCGGACCGGATTGGCAGTATCCGCAATCCGGTTTTATGAAACCAAGGGCCTTGTCGCGCCGGTCCGGACCGAGAGCGGGCAACGGAGGTTTATGCGGGCCGATATCCGGCGGCTGTCGTTTGTACTGGTGGCGCAGGAATTCGGGTTTTCGATTTCAGAGATCGCGGAGCAAATGGAGAAGCTGCCGGACAACCGGGCACCGACCAAGGCCGACTGGACCCGGATTAGCCGGGACTTTCGAAAACACCTTGATGCCAGGATCGAGGGGCTTACCGCGTTGCGGGACAAGCTGGACGGTTGCATCGGCTGTGGTTGCCTGTCGATGAAAAAATGCCAGCTTTACAATGCAGGCGACGCTGCCAACCGCCATGGCCGCGGCCCGCGCTATCTCATGGGAGACCGGCCGGACTTGCCGGAGGAGCTCTGAGCTCTTGCATGCCTTCTTGCACATGGCTTCGTTTGTCGTGGCTAGCTGTCCCGGACTTGATCCGGGACCTGCCGTGGGCCAGAGGGGTGGCCCCGGCGCTGAGGCCGGGGCGGTGAGGGGAGCGGTTACCGGTTGTCGAGCTGAGACCTGACACGTTTGAGGCCAAGGTTCGTGATCCGGTAGGGGCCGCTGTTTTTCGAAGAGATCAGACGCCGGTACTTCAGCTTCTGGAAAAGCTGCTGCGAGCAGCCGCCCCAGAACCAGCCATCGCGTGTGATCGTCTCGTATTTCAGAATACGGCCGTCCTCGTCCTTCTCGGCAAGGATATAGCCGCCCTGAGCCAGCAGGTGCAGCACCCGCTGTTCGGCTTTGGAAATGTCCATTGATGTTGATTTTCAGTCTTTGAGCAAAAGAAACCTGTCACCGCAGCAAACGCATGCGGTGTGGTGCTTTTGTTGTCCCGGCTGGTTGGGAGCCTTCTGGTGAAAGTCGAAGGTCCTGAAACGAGCCGGGTTTACCGGGACTCGCGAGTTCCGCGCATAAAACCTCTCAAAGATTGCACGCTGTCGATATCACGATGACTATGCTGCAACAAGAGACTGAAAGAGACTGACGGTCAGATGCCTGTCGTGTGTTGCAATCCTGCAAGCGAGCATATTGCTCAGCTGCGTTCCGCCGGCCAGTAGCCGCTCTTTTCATCGCGCTCAACTGCGATCGCCTCAACCTCGTCCGAACCGCAGCGCGAACACTTGAGGGATTTGGTGAGCGAGGAGAGTGTGTCTTCCAGCGCGTAGTTGGTCAGTTTCAGATAGCGAAACCGGCTGCAATGGGAACACACGATGCCAAGCCGCCGATCGCTGGTCTCCAGCATCTCGATCGTTTCATCTGTTTGTGCTTTGGCGGGGCTTAAGGTCATACAGTTAGACGGGTCCAATAGCTGCCGGGGGCTTCAAGTGGTCCGGGCGTGAAGACGTGAGAGGTTACGTAACGGCTTTTCTTCGATTGTAAAGCTCTGCCGGCCCTTTGGCCCAAACCACCACCCGACCGGAAAAGTCCAGCTGCGACGCAATTGCGCTCGCTTTTTGGTGTCTGCGCAGCTAAGACAGCGCCATGATGACGCTTTCTGACACATGGATCGATCTGTTCACGCTATCCGGGCTTTTGAACCCGTTTGCGCTGTTGATCGGGGTTTACCTTGGCTGGCGCGCCGATCAGCCGGTAAAGCTGTGGATCGCCGGGTTTGCGGCTGCTGCCCTGTCGCTGATGCTTGAGACTGCGGTGGGTTTGCTGCAATTGCCGCAACCGATCTCCCAGGATGCCGGTGCCCTTGCCATGTTCCCGTTCCGGTTCATAGGCGGTGCGGCAGCAGGTGCGGTTGCCTATTGGCTCAACCGCCGGCGTCGGCAAGCCGGATAAGTCCGGAGAGCAGGTCCCGGCTCAGGGCCGGGACGGCGGAAATTGGTACTCTGAGCTTTTGGAGTAGGGTGCGTCCAACGCCCACTTGGCGCCTCCCCGGACCTGATCCGGGGCCATTGCACGGTAGGCCTCGACTTGGGACGGCATAGTATGCCGCGCTGTCTTGTGAGACAGACCTCAGTTGGTGGGGCTGACTTCGGGTATGGTGGCCTGTGTTACTGATGTGGCTTGAAGCGTATAGTTTGCCGTTGCCAGGTGTGTCTTGGCCCGCTCTCGCCGCAACACGCCGGTCACCCAGACAGGGTCGGCATTCACATCCATACCGTCTGGAAAATGCACCGAAATCACCTGGTCCGGCAGGGGCGGCGGCGGATGTGTGCAATCCTGCCGGAGGGGCGGGATGAGCAGAAACTCCTTCACATCCTTGAACTGAAACTCCAGGGGATGCGCATATCCGGCAATGCGAACGGTTTTCCCGTCAAGGTCAGCCGATCCGGGCGCGCATTTCTCATATTGACGAGACAAAAGATGCGCGGAAGCCGCTTGCTGGCTGCACTTCCGCTGGGACAAGTAGTTTTCCAGCAGTTTTGCGCAAGACGATGGCCGGTCTGCCCGCAGTTCACCCCAGGTGACTGTCAACGGCTCTGCCAGGGCAGAGCCGCACCAAAGCCCAAGCAGAAGAGCACCAGCTAGAAGGCGGCGATCAGTTCTCACCTTGCCCATGCGTGACCGTAAGCGGGCTGAGATAATGCGGGTCGGTCAGGCCTTGCTTGCGCATGGCGATGCCAGTCAAACACTCGCGGATGACCCTGTTTGCGTTTAGTGCGGACACATAGGTCGGGTCCATCAAGGGGGCGAGCTCGACCAGCTCAAAGCCGACAACATTCGATTCTGCGCACAACCGCCGAACGATCGGGAACACCTCGCGCGGCATCAGCCCACCGGGTTCCGGTGTGCCGGTTCCGGGAACGAAGGCCGGGTCGAGTGTGTCGATGTCGAATGAGACAAAGATGTATTCCGGCCCATCGTTCGCCTCTTTGATCACGTCTTCCATGACGGCATCGAACCCACGGCGTTCAATTTCGGCCATGGTGTGATAGCGGAACCCGTTGTCGCGCATCCATTCGAAGGCTTTTTCATCCGGATAGTAGCCGCGCAGCGCAACCTGGATGAAGTTCTTGCCCTCAACAAGGCCCTCTTCAATCAACCTGTAAACAGGCATCCCGTGATTGATCAGATGTCCCATGCCGTATTTGCCGGCATCATAATGGGCATCGAAGTGCACAACACCGACATTGCCCTTGCCGTAAACATCGGTGAGCGCGGCAACATCCGGATACATCAGCGAATGATCGCCGCCGATGATGAAGGGAATGACCCGGCTGCCGTCCTCATGCTGTACTTCGGCCGCCTGGCGCACAAAAGACCGGACCGCATGGATTGTGCGCTCCGTGCTCATCATGTCATTTGGCGCGTTTCCGTAATCGACAACCGTCATGTCCTGAAGTGGATCGACCATCACGTGCATGTGCGGCTGACGTGCGCCGTACCCAAGGTAAATGGACGAGTTCCGAACCGCATTCGGTCCACGAGATGCGCCGCGGGCGCCACCGCCCATGTCGGTGAACGCGCCCATGATCGCCACGTCAACTTCACCGGCGGCGAGATCCTCAGGGGTGAAAGCCAGCGGTTGATGCAGGAACGTCGGGAGTTGCATGTAGCCTTGGCCAAAAAACCGCTGTGGATCGACCAATCCGGGTTCGCGATCCTCCCTTAAACCTTCATAACTCGGAAGAGGAGTCCGCCACGCGTTGAAGCTCGGATCCTGTGTGTCCAGTGGGACGACCGGCTGTTCGCCTTCTCGAATGGGGGCCGCATTTTCCTCGTATTCATGGCCATAGACCTGAGCCAAGGCTGGCCCACCCAGTAGCGGCAGAATGACGAGGCTTGAAAGTAAAGACAGTCCTTTGCCCATGATGCAGCACCTCCCAGAACGCTGACGAAGCGTAACACGCTGAAAAAACAGCGCCAGTCGCTAAAAAGTCCAAGGTGCCGCCGGATCTTTCCGGTGAAAAATCCCTGTCGTTAAGTCGCTGGATTGAAAGCGTGCGCTTCGTTCAGATCTTCAGCCAGCTTTCAAAGAGAACCGCGTTCGGGCAGTCCTTGAGGGGAGCTTTTGCTCCATCTTCGTGATGCTCCAGCCAATGGCGGCACTTTTCGGTTTCCTGACAGCTCATGCAACGGCGGGCAGCCGTTTCCATGTCCACATCGGCTTGCGCACCCTCTGGCAAGCCTTTCATCGCGCCAATGGTGTCCAGCATCCGGCCCATTAATTCGGCACGTTCGTTCAATCGGTCCATCCAGTTCACAGGGAACTCCTCTGTCCTCTGGGCCTGGCAGCTTATGCCGCTTGGCAGGCCCGTGAAGTTTTTGGCGGGATCCCGTCCTGATCCGATCCATTCTGCGGGCGAGGATGGAGACATCTTGCAGTCCCTGCCTTGATCAGGGTCAACTCTCGCCAAGCTTTAAGAAAGCAGCCATACTCGGCGCGTTAGAGTCGGTGTGCTCAGACTGACCCTGGAGACGGTGTCATGGTGGAAACGGTCAGCGCACAGCCGCTGCCAGCAAATACGCAAGGTGGAGCTGCCCCCCAGGCCCTGGAGCCCGGTACTGAACTGCGTGCCAAAGTGGAGGCCAATCTTCCGGGTGGTGTCGTGCGGCTGTCGTCCGATGCCAAATCGATCGATGTTCGCGTGCCGTCTCCCTTGCCTGTCGGAAGCAATGTCACGCTCTCGGTTTCCGGCACCCGGCAACAGCCCGCTGTTGTTCTGACGCCCGACGGCAGTGCGGCGAAACCTGCAACACCAACGCCGCTGCAAAACACTGGTCAGACGGTGGCGACCCAGCCCACAGCGGCAAATCCGCAAACTCCGGCATCCCAACCGGCTGCATCTGCGCCGCCGCCTCAGGCAAATCCTCAGGTGCCGCAACAAACACAGCAACCAACGCAACAGCTGCCGCAACAACCGGCGCAGCAGACTGGCCAGCAGTTGCCGCAACAAGCGCCTCCACCCACCGGAAAGCCGCAGCCCGCGCAGCAGCCAGCCGGGCAGCCGACCTTGCCGCGGCCCGCACCTGTTTTGGCTCAGTTTCTTCAGGCAACCGGCGTGCTGCCGCAACCCGCCCAATCGGGCGGTGCTGTTCAGCCCCAACTTCCCGGCCAAATCCTGACCCAGCCTGCCGCACCGGGCCAACCCGCTGTTCCAAATCAGGCGCAGGTTCCCGGGCAATTGCCGGCAAGTGCGGTTCTGCCCCAACCGGCGCAACCTGCAACCCCTTCAGGCAGCGGACAGGCTCCTCTGCCGGCACAAGGGGCGGGAACCGGTGGGCCGATTGCCGGTGCGCCAATCATAAGTACCGGGCAGGGCACCGTCGTTCCGCCGTTGCCCTCCGCCGGTCCGGCGCCTGGAACGCCGGGCGCTCCAGTCAGCGCGCAATCCGGCCCACAGACTACGGTCACCTTGCCTTCCGGGGCCGGTGGATCGATCCCTTCGCAAGGAGCCAGTGCGCCACTGCCAGGAGGGCCGGTGTCCGGTACGCAGGTCTCAGGTCAGCAAGTCTCTGGCCCGCAAGCGTCTGGTCCGCTGCAAGCTGGTGCGACTTCGCCAACGCAGGTGCCCGCAGGAGGTTCGACGCTTGCCGCAGCACAGGCAGGCACCCTGGCTCCTGCCGCCGGCGGTGCTCCACTGCAATCGCCCGGCACTGGCCCGATACCGACCGCACCGGTGACACCACAGACCGGGCAGCCGTTGCCCGCCGGATTACCAGCTGGAGCTCCAACCGGTACAGGTGCGCCCGGCGTTCCCCCCGCTTCGGGCCAGCCTGCCACGGGTCAAGCGATCCCGCAGACTGGGGCTTTTCCAGCATCCGTAACATCAGCATCAGGGCAAGCGCTTCCGGCGCAAGGGGCTCCCGGAGTACTGGCGGGCGTTTCCACACAAGCGTCAGCCTTACCCCCGCAAGGAGCACCGCCGGGTGGGGTGATCTCCCAAACAGTATCAGCTGCAGGGCAGGGGGCAACCGTTGGAGCCGGAGCTGTTCCGCCTCCAGCCGCCGGAGGGCCACAGGGCGCGGTGCAGCCGAGCGGGCAGGCTTTGCCTCAGCCTGCAGTCAATCAGACTGTTGTGACTGCTCAATCACCTTCAACGCCCGCAGCTGGGACAGCGGGGCAGAACGCCAATGTCCAAGCGGGGCCCCCTCCGCCGGTCAGCGCCAGTGCGCAATCGCAGGCACAGGCCTATGTTTCCGCCAAACCGGGCATGGCAACGCCCGGTCAACCGGCAATTGCCTCTCAAGGGGGCGGTCCGGCAGCTTCAACGCCGGTTCAGCAGGCAGCGGCAGTCTTGCGCCAGCCTTTGGCGGAACAACAGGCCAGCCTCGGCAATCTTTTTGCTCAAATCGGGTCCTTGATGTCGGCGCAGGCGGCCGGAAAGGCCACCGTTCCGGATGCGGTGCAAAAGGCCATGCAGCAGATTTTGGGACTGCGCCTGAACTCCGGACAACAGATAACCGGACAGTCCTTGCAGCAGGCCGTCCGCTTGTCCGGTCAGGGCGGGGAGGGACGGTTGCCGTTGCCGACTGGCGCGCAACAGTCTCCTGTGCCCGATCTGAAGACCGCTCTTTTGGCATTTCGTGGCTTGCTGCAAAGCCTCGGCGCGGAACCTGCCGTTCGGTTTCCAGCGCGCCAGCCAGCCCCGGCGTCCCGCTCATCTGGTCCCCAAGGCCAAGCCCCGCAAACCTCAAGTGGTTATTGGGCCGGGTCCGCGCCGCAAAATCTGCAGTCGCTGCTCCAGGAAACAGACGCTGCGTTGGCGCGCATGCGTCTCACTCAATTGACCAACGCCGGTCTTGCAGGAGATGACGGCCCGCCGGCCGCAGCGGCCAAGCCCATGGACACCGTTCTGGAGTTGCCGCTTGCGCTCGGTCAGGACACGGCGGTGATGCAAATGCAGATCGGCCGAGACGGCGGGGGCAACAGCGCAGACGAGGATGAAGAACCGGCCTGGCGGCTGCGTTTTGCACTGGATCTGACAGCGACCGGTCCGCTCGAAGCGGCTGTGAGCCTTCGGGGCGGCGGGACTTACATCTCCCTTTGGGTGGACCGCAAGGAGACACTTGATCTCCTGTCCGGTCTTCAGGAAACGATGGAGGCGGCCTTCGCCGATGCCGGGCTGGATCTTCAGGAACTGCGTTTCATTCGCGGCCTTCCGCCAAAAACCGCTGCCAAGTATGGCGCCCTCATCAACCGCCAATCGTGAGAGCGCCCATGACCACGCCGACGAAACCTGAAAAAATCGCAGTTGCTCTGGAATATGAAGATGGCGGCGCGCCGGTTGTCAGCGCCAAGGGAACGGGCACGGCGGCCCAGCGGATCGAGGACATAGCCCGCGAGGCCGGAGTGCCAATCGAGCAGAACCCGATGATGGCCGAGGCGCTGTCGCAGATTGAAGTCGATCATGAAATCCCGATGGAGCTTTATCAGGCCGTCGCCGTTCTGATCGGCTTCATCATGCGCACCGGTCAAGCGCAACATCCCAAGGGACCGGGCGAGACAGAAACCTGATCACGATGATGCGGCGTCAATGGTCAAGCTGCTGCCAATCTGCTCAGGAGAGAGGCAGCGACTGCCACCGTTCCCCGCTCCTTGTGCGAAAGCGCCAGCTTTGGGCAAGGAAAGCCTTGCAGTAAAACCAATTCCCGACTAGGCATCAGGGCTGCAAAAACCAGCGCTCCGGCTGTCGTGCCGTACCTTCCAAGCGAGCGCTTTTGACGAACACAGGATTAAACGCCCCATGACGATTGTCGACGTACGCACTCCCGACCCGAAGAAATTCATCAAGGGCGCGACCGGCGACTGGGAAATCGTGATCGGCATGGAAGTCCATGCCCAGGTCACCTCCGACGCCAAGCTCTTTTCCGGCGCCTCGACCGAATTCGGACAGGATCCGAACAACAATGTTTCGCTCGTCGATGCGGCGATGCCCGGCATGCTGCCGGTGATCAACGAGGAGTGCGTCCGCCAGGCGATCCGCACGGGCCTCGGCCTCAAGGCGGAGATCAACCTGAAATCCGTTTTCGACCGCAAGAACTATTTCTATCCGGATCTACCGCAGGGCTACCAGATCTCCCAGTTCAAGCAGCCGATCGTTGGCGAGGGCAAGATCCTTCTGGATATGCCGGACGAGCAGGTCGAGATCGGCGTGGAGCGCCTTCATCTGGAACAGGATGCCGGCAAGTCCTTGCACGATCAGCATCCGTCCATGTCGTTTGTGGACCTGAACCGGTCCGGTGTTGCCTTGATGGAAATCGTGTCCAAGCCGGATCTGCGCTCGGCCGATGAGGCCAAGGCCTATCTCACCAAGCTGCGCACCATCCTGCGCTACCTCGGCACCTGTGACGGCAACATGGATCAGGGTTCCATGCGCGCCGACGTCAACGTCTCCGTCCGCCGTCCGGGCGGCGAATTCGGCACGCGCTGCGAGATCAAAAACGTCAACTCCATCCGCTTTGTCGGCCAGGCGATTGAATACGAAGCGCGCCGTCAGATGGCGATCCTGGAAGATGGCGGCACCATCGATCAGGAAACCCGCCTGTTCGACAGCGTGAAGGGCGAGACCCGGTCCATGCGCTCCAAGGAAGAAGCGCACGACTACCGCTACTTCCCGG
This sequence comes from Roseibium sp., assembly GCF_965276855.1. GTDB lineage: Bacteria > Pseudomonadota > Alphaproteobacteria > Rhizobiales > Stappiaceae > Roseibium. The sequence continues at coordinate 848,125 of NZ_OZ255700.1, read as the reverse complement.
ATCCGGATCTGCTGCCGCTGGAATTCACGCAGAGCTTTGTCGATGAACTGGCCGCTGACCTGCCCGAACTTCCGGACGACAAGAAGGCCCGGTTCGTCAAGGACTTCGGCCTGACAGCCTATGATGCGGACGTGCTGGTTGCTGAAAAAACCTCCGCTGCCTTCTTTGAAGAAGTCGCGAACGGCCGCGATGCGAAGCTTGCTGCCAACTGGGTGATCAACGAGCTGTTCGGCCGCCTGAACAAGGAAGGCAAAACGCTTGAAACCTCTCCGGTTTCCGCAGCTGAACTCGGCGGGATCATCGATCTGATCAAGGCGGGCACTATCTCCGGCAAGATCGCCAAGGACGTCTTTGAGATCGTCTGGACCGAAGGCGGCGACCCGGCTCAGATCGTCGAAGACCGCGGCATGAAGCAGGTGACGGACCTCGGTGCAATCGAGGCGATTGTCGACGAAATCATCGCCGCCAATCCGGACAAGGTCGAGCAGGCCAAAGACAAGCCGAACCTCGTTGGCTGGTTCGTTGGCCAGGTGATGAAAGCCTCAAAAGGCAAGGCCAACCCGCAAGCGGTGAATGATCTTTTGAAACAAAAGATCGGCCTGGAATAAGGTTTTCTGTTTTCGATTAAGAAGAAAAAGCCCCGGATTTCCGGGGCCTTTTTGTTTTTGGGCAGAACAACAGGCCGCGGCGGCCAATTCTCCTCGGAATGCACTTAAGTCGGTCTAGGCGATCTCATGGACATCTGCGCAGGCGGATGGTCCTTTGCACCGTCGCTGTATTCAACTTGAAAGAATATCGTATGACGATAATTGTTAAATTGTATGCAAAGTGATCACGTGTTGCCCAACAATTGGGCCGAACTTGTCAGCCCGATACCGAAACAGTAGCAAAAACGCTTAGTCCTGCGGGTGGCACAAGTATTGCAAAGCGAACCGTATCCAAACGGGGGCGCTTGATGACAACAAGATACGGCGAGCCGGACCTGGATCATGTTTGATCTCAGGTTTTTCGAAATTTATCGCAATCCAGAATATCTGTTGCTTTTGGGCGAAGGCGCAGCCATGAGCGCCGCGTTGACAATCGGCGGCGGTATGGCGGGCTTTCTGTTTGCGGCACTCCTGGCCGCAGTACGTCATTACAAGATCGCTTTTTTCGCCCAGATTGCCGCGGTCTATGTGGAGTTCATTCGCAACACGCCACTCATCGTACAGATGTTTTTTGTGGCCTTTGGATTGCCGCTGCTTCTTGGATATCAGTGGCCTTTCTGGGCCCATGCATTGCTCGCGTTGACGCTCAATTTCTCAGCATATTTTGCGGAAATTTTGCGGGCCGGGCTTGCAGGTTTGGGGGCGGGGCAAGCGGAAGCTGCTGATGCCCTTGGGCTACCGAAATGGCTCGGGTACGTGAAAATCCTGTTCCCACAAGCGGTAGCGTCGATGTTCCCGTCGCTCAACAGTCAGTTCATCTTTTTGTTTTTGACGACCGGCGTGATCTCCGAAATCGGCGTGACCGATTTGACTTGGGCAGGGCTGTTCATCGACAGCCGCAGTTTTCGATCTTTTGAGGTCTTTTTCACCCTGACCATCATCTACATTCTGATGTCCTTGATGTTCAAAAGTCTGCTTGGGGTTCTCTACGGCCGCCTGTTCAAATGGAAGGTGGTCAGATGAAGGATGCTTTTGTCGCCGTTTTCGGCAAACCTTTCGGGATCGTCCTGTTTCAGCTTTTGGAAGCGACCCAGTTTACGATCTATCTTTCCCTGATCGCGTTTGTCGGTGGTGGCCTCATCGGATTGGCGGTGACCGCCGCTCGGGTGTCGCCCTACAAGCTAATCGACCGGACTTTCATGGCCTATACGTGGCTCTTCCAGTCGGTTCCGCTCTTGATGCTCTTGTTCCTGCTGGGGCTCGGAGCCCCACGGCTTTTTCAAATCCAGATCGATCCATGGCTTGCCGCTGGCATAGCGTTGACGCTTTACACCAGCGCTTATTTGTCTGAGGTGTGGCGCGGGGCCATTACGGCTATTCCCGACGGCCAGCGGGAAGGAGGAAAGGCGCTCGGTCTGACGCTTTTCCAGATCATGCTTTTGATCATCCTGCCGCAAGCCTTCCGTCTGGCAATCGCCCCCACCGTCGGGTTCATGGTCCAGATTATCAAGGGAACGTCGCTCGCCTATATCATCGGGTTCCACGATCTGATGACCATTGGCAAGCGCTGGGCCAACTCTCCGGTGCCCGGCACTCAACCATTCATCATCTATCCGATGATGGCGATGATCTACTTCTCTCTCTGTTTTCCGTTGTCCTTGTGGGCCCGGCGTCTTGAAAAGCGCCTTGGGTCCGCATCGTCCAAAGGTGGGGCAACCGCTGCTGCCTAAAGCCTCCCAAATCACCTTCAAACCAGGGAACACAAACATGTTCAAGAAACTTGCAGGAGCCATTGGAATAGCCATCACAGCCCTGACACTGGCAATTGCACCAGCGTCTGCCGAACTGAAGGACATTCTGGAAGCAGGAACAGTCAAAATCGCCATTCCTGAAAACTTTCCGCCTTTCGGTTCGCTCGGCGCGGAAGGTGAGTATGTCGGCTATGATGTTGATGTCGCAAAGATGATCGCAGAAGACCTCGGCGTTGAACTGGAACTGGTTCCGGTGACCTCAAAACAGCGCATTCCGTTCCTGGAGACCGATCGGGTGGATCTGGTCATTGCCACTCTGGGCGCAAACCCTGAACGCGCCAAATCCATCTGGTTTTCTCATGCCTACGCTCCCTTCTTTTCGGGCGCCTTTGCAAAGCCGGATGTCAGCGTGACAACCATTTCTGATTTTGCCGGCAAGAAAATCGCGGTGACCGGCGGGACGCTCGAAGATCTCGCGATCACTGAGGACGCTCCGGAAGGGGCGGAGATCATCCGTTTTGGTGACAACGCCGCCACGATCGCAGCATACGTTTCCGGTCAGGCTGATGTCATCGTCACCGGCAACATGGTTGCTCTCGGAATCTCCAATGACAATCCGGGCTTTGATCTCGAAACTAAATTCGTGATTGCGAACTCTCCGTCGTTCATTGGCGTGAAAACAGGCAACATCGACCTCTTGCAGTGGGTCAATGTGTTTGTTCTGCACAAGAAGCTGAACGGCAAATTGAATGAACTGTCTGAAACATGGCTGAAAACACCCCTGCCGCCGCTCCCGGCGCTGTAAATTTCAGGCCAGCTATCAAAAAAACGCGCGTTGCAAAGCGCGCGTTTTCCTTTGGTAACCTGCTCGGCGTTCAATCTCGTCTAGTCGTCAGCCGGCAACCGTGTTTCAAGTCCATACTTTTGAGACGTCGCGTTGAATTTTCGTGTGACCGCAGCGCCAAGATCGATACCCATCTGGTCGGCGAGCAGATCCAGGGCAATGATTGCGTCGGCCATTTCGTTGGCGACATCCTGAAGATCTGCAGTGGAGCCCTTGATACCGCGGGTTCCTCGCAAGTATTTCTTCAGGGCTTCCGCAACTTCCCCGAATTCACCGGCAACTTCCAACCCGCGAAAGGCGGTTTGGCCCGCAAATGTGCATATGCGATTGTCTTGTCCGGAAGGGCAGAGCCCAAGATTCGTTTTCCCTTGGCGTTCCAAAGGACTTAACTGTCTCACCTGACATCAATTCATCTCAAGGCCAATCACAGGCACCTTTATGTTTTCAAAAAAGACCAAGGTCACAACACCAAATCAGGACTTTCCTTACTGGCTGCTGGCGGCCTGTCTGATTGCCGCATTTCTTCTGTTTCAAATCGCGACAGACGACATTTACTCAAAGGTCATGGCAACGGTATCGCGCGGCATCTGGATCACGATCTTTGTCACCTTGACCGCATTTGCACTGGCCTCGGCCCTTGGGCTGCTCCTGGCCGTCGCCTCCCTATCCCAATCGATTGTTCTGCGTCAGCTTGCCCGGTTCTACATTGAGATCGTGCGCGGCCTCCCGGTCATCGTCCTGCTGCTCTACATTGCCTTTGTGGCAACGCCGCTGATTGTCATGGGCCTGAATGCGATCCTGGAACCGCTTGGGCTTGAAGCTATACGGACACGGGACTTCCCGTTGCTATGGCGTGCAATCACTGCGCTGATGATCGCTTATTCAGCCTTCATTGCTGAAGTCTTCCGGGCCGGGATCCAGTCGGTCGATGGTGGGCAGATCGAAGCTGCCAAAGCGCTCGGTTTGAACCGGTGGCTGAGGTTTCGTCTGATCGTCTTCCCGCAGGCCTTGAAGATCATTTTGCCCCCGCTCGGCAATGACTTCGTTGCCATGGTCAAGGACAGTTCTCTTGTCTCCGTCCTCGGCGTGACTGACATCACGCAGCTCGGCAAGGTCTACGCCGCCGGCTCTTTCCGCTATCTGGAGACCTATAACGTCGTGGCGCTGATCTATCTGATCATGACCATTACGCTTTCTCTTGCCTTGCGAAAGTTTGAGCGGACAAGAGACGTACGGACGCAATAATCTTGATCAATCACTTTGGAGACGGCCTTGTTGAAATCTTTTGAAGACATCGAAGCATTGGCAATCAAGAAGAAGGGCGGCGCGGACCAGCTTTCGGCCCTGATAGCCGAACATAGTGGTCCCAAGACACCGAAAGAACTGGAGACGATCGGCGATGACCGCTGGCTGTCCATGTTCACCAAAACGATCTTTCAGGCCGGATTTTCCTGGAAAGTGATTGAGACGAAGTGGCAGGGCTTCGAAGAGGCCTTTGAAGGTTTTGATACGGCCCGCCTCGCCTTCCTGCCGGATGAGGCTTTTGAGGCGCTTCTCAACAACAAGTCCATCGTCCGCAATGCCATGAAGATCAAGTCCGTCCAGGCGAATGCGATATTCCTCCGGGATCTGGCAGAAGCCCACGGTAGTGCTTCGACGTTCTTTGCCCGGTATCCGGTCGAGGATCAGATCGGCCTGATGGACATCCTGAAGAAGCGGGGCAGCCGGCTTGGCGGCAACTCTGGTCAGTATGCGCTTCGCTTCATGGGGAAGGAGACATTCATCCTCTCCCACGACGTGGTTAACGCTCTAATCCGTGAAAATGTCATTGGGAATGAGTCCATGTCGAAAAAAAATCTGACTGCAATTCAGGAAGCCTTTAACCATTGGCGATCAACTTCCGGTCGTTCTCTCAATGAAATCAGCAGAATTCTGGCGTTTTCGGTTGGCTGAGCCCGTTAACTTCTCATTCAGGTTTTACCATTGTAAACAAAGCATTGATTCAAAGGGAATTTTTGTTCTGGCAGCTTAACGCCTGATTTACCAAAAGCGGTAACCATGACACTCGAAATTGCGTGAGGTATTGCGTCGCAATGAGAGTACTGCGTACCGGGGTGTCCCCTGTGGCACCCCATTCAACATCTTCGACGGAAGCGGATGCTTCCTGGCTGAACACGATCTTGAAGGGCGACTGCGTGGCTGCCCTTGAGAAGCTGCCGTCCCGGTCTGTCGACCTGGTGTTTGCGGATCCGCCCTACAACCTTCAGTTGGGCGGCGACCTGCACCGGCCGGATCAGTCCAAGGTGGACGCCTGCGACGATCATTGGGATCAGTTCGAGAGCTTTGAGGCCTATGACGCCTTCACCCGCGCCTGGCTGCTGGCCGCGCGCCGGGTGATGAAGCCGGACGGCTCGCTCTATGTGATCGGCTCCTATCACAACATCTTCCGGGTGGGTGCGATCCTTCAGGATCTCGGCTTCTGGATCATGAACGACATCGTCTGGCTGAAGTCGAACCCCATGCCGAACTTTCGCGGCAAGCGGTTCACCAATGCCCACGAAACCATGATCTGGGCAACGAAGTCCAAGGACGCAAAGCCGACCTTCAATTACGATGCGTTGAAGACCTTCAACGAAGATCTGCAGATGCGCTCCGACTGGCATCTGCCGCTGTGCACCGGTGCAGAACGGCTGAAGGGCAAGGACGGACAGAAGGTGCATCCGACCCAGAAGCCGGAAGCTCTGCTCTACCGGGTGCTGACCGCCTCGTCCAAACCGGGCGACGTTGTGCTCGACCCGTTCTTCGGCACAGGCACCACCGGCGCTGTCGCGCGCAAACTTGGCCGCAACTATGTCGGCGTGGAACGCGAGCAGGATTACATCGATGCGGCAACCGCCCGCATCGCGGCAATCCAGCCGGGTGATGAAAAAGCGCTGGAGATGCAGCAGGGCAAAGGGGCCCAAAAGCGCATCCCCTTCGGTACGCTTTTGGAAAACGGCATGCTGGAGCCGGGCACCGAGTTGACCTGTTCCAAGGGCAAGCATCTGGCGATCGTAAGGGCAGACGGCTCCTTGAAGTCCGGTGACCACACCGGCTCGATCCACAAGGTGGGCGCGCTGGTGCAGGGTCAGGAAGCATGCAACGGCTGGACTTTCTGGCATACCGGAGAAGGTTCGAAGAAATCGCCAATCGACGAGCTTCGCAAGGAAATCAGATCCCGGCTGCAGGCCAACTAGCGCCGCAGCCGGCACGAGCTAACAAGCAGGAAGAAAAGACCTTCGCGTTCCCCGCGAGATCTTCCCTTGGCCCCGCCTCCCAAAAGGGATGGCGGGGTTTTTCTTTGGTCCGGCAAAAGCCTATACACATAAGCGGACACTATTTGGGACGTTGCAATGTTTCGACAATGGCAGACCAGAACACTGAAAGCGATTGCCTGGATCTCACTCGCCTCTGCCATTGTCGGGATGTTCATCGGGTTTCTCCGCGCAAGCGAAGAGACGATCTTCACCGATGTGAGTATCGGTATGCTCACTGGAATTCTGATCGGTTTCAGTTGTTCATCTTCTGAGTTTTTCGTTTTTTCAAATTCCCGTCTGAGAATTGCCCGACAGATGCCGCTTTGGCAGCTCATGCTTCTCAGAACAGTCGTTTGGTGCGCGTGCATTTTGGCCGGCATGAGTCTGCCGATCTGGCTCTTCGGTCTGCCTTGGCAGGATCTGGATACCTACTTAATTGAGAACTTTGTCATTTCGGCTGCGATCGCCTTGGCATTTTCCAGCGGCATTGAGCTCTCCCGCCTTTTGGGCCCAGAAGCAACCTCAGCACTCATTACCGGCCGGTATGCCCGCCCAAGGCTTGAGAACCGGGTGGTTTTGTTTGCGGACCTGATCGGTTCAACCGCGCTTGCGGAACGCCTCGGAGAACTTCAGTTTCATGCGTTCTTAAGCGACGTTGCACAGGATTTTGCCGATCCGATCTACAAAACCCATGGCGATGTGCATCGGTATGTCGGCGATGCTGTGATCGTCACATGGCCTCTTGAGAAGGGGTTGAAAAATGGTGCCAGTCTCCATTGCGCACTTGGCATGCATCGCATCCTGGATCGCCGGGCTTCCTTTTATAAAAGGAAGTACGACACGGAACCGCGCATTCGTGTTGCAATTCATTGCGGCCAGGTGGCTGCCGGTGAAATCGGTGATTGGAAAAAGGAAATCGCTCTGCTCGGCGACACCATGAACACCACAGCCCGGATCGAAAGCGCAGCCCGGGACTTGGGGGAAAGCATCGTCTTATCGGACGATCTGGTGAAACGGTTTCCTGATACTCTCAGTACGCCCATACGGGCTTTGCCCGCTTATGAAGCCGCCGGAAAACAAGATAAACTGGCGCTCTGGGCCGTCGAGTTGCCAAAAATTCATCCGCAATAAGAGTGTTTAGGGGATTGATGAGGTGAGTAATTTTGGTTTGCTTGACGGAGCATTCCAACAAAAACACAGAACGCCCCCAACTTCGACGGGTGCCTTATGCATTGCGGAGCGCCGCGTTCCAGTGATCTCAAGAACCATTAGGGTCGAGCTTCGTGACCAATCCGTACTTCTGCGAGGTCGCGTTGAATTTCCGTGCGACCGCAGCGCCAAGATCGATGCCCATCTGATCGGCGAGCAGATCGAGGGCAATGACTGCGTCGGCCATTTCATTGGCGACATCCTGAAGATCTGCAGTGGAGCCCTTGATGCCGCGGGTTCCGCGCAAGTATTTCTTCAAGGCTTCCGCGACTTCCCCGAATTCACCGGCAACTTCTAGCCCGCGAAACGCAATGTCGGCCTGATCATTGCCGGGCCACTCTTTCTGGCGGGTGGTATTGGCCTCGCGCAGATCGGAAAATTTCATGGGTTTGGCTCCAAGTTTGCGGGGATGGAAGAGCAGAAGCGGCAGCGCACACCCCTTCGCAAGGCTTAAGCGACTTGTCAATTTGCCGGACATGGGAATCGCGGTACCAACGCCACAGGTCTTTCTACCAACCGCCAGCGATGCCCATGATCAAAATTGAAAAAGCCACTCACAGCCAACTGGCTGACATTGTTGCCATCATCAATGCCGGGGCGACCAGCGTCCGGAAGGGCAAGGAGTTCGGCAATACTGAGGAGTATCGACCGGCGTTCGAGGCCATGCTGGCGGCTCCCGAAATGGACATCTATGTCGCGCTGGATGCGGCAGGAGAGGTGATCGGCACCTATCAGATCCACTTTCTGAAAGGCCTAGCCTTTCGGGGCCGACCGCGGGTGGAATTGGAAAGCGTCCATGTGCGCGCGGATCAGCGGGGCTCGGGCGTTGGAAAACTCATGATGGCACATGCCGAGCAGCTCGCGGCGGACGTTGGGGCGTGTCTCGTACAGCTGACGTCCAACAAGGAGCGGGAAGGGTCCCACCACTTCTACAAGCGTCTCGGCTATGAACAGAGCCATTTGGGTTACAAGAAGATGCTTGTATGACCGGCGCTCCAAAATGAAATGCCCGCCGCCCGGTCCGGAAATGCGCCACACATTCAAAAGCGGACAGAGCAAGCGGGCTATGGCCAAACCTTAAAGCTTGGCAAAGCGATAAGCGTCTTACTTCACGCGGCTCCAGGTCTCGCCCTTACAGATCAGTCCGCCCATGACGCAGCCTTCCAGCTTCAGTTTGTTGGCAGACGTCAGTTTGATGAAACCGGTATAGGTCTTGCCGTCTTCCGCGTTATAGACTTTGCCCTTCCACTGACCATCCGTACCGGTCGGCTTCATGGATTGAACAATCTGAACGCCAAGCAGCGGGCGGCTCCGTTTGGAAGCGTCGGGGTTTTGCGTATCGTTGCGGGGATCGCGCAGCCAGATGAGCTTGCCGCACAGTGCACCACCGCAAGAGCTGATCCGGATTTTTGACGCCCCGTTTGGGCGTTCCCAGTCGCCCTTGGCATCGGCGGCAGAAGACGGTGCAGTCGTGGCGGCGAGCAGTCCGGCAGCCACAAGTGCAGCCGCGGGGTTGAATTTCAACATATGTTCCTCCCAAAGCGGAATAGCTTCCGTTTACGAAAAGGGAATGTATCGTGGTGTTTCCCGGTTGCATACCCGTCACGTAACGTCATATGCGCGATTTTTTGCTCGGCACGGTGGGAAAGGACGCAATAGTTGGTGCCTTAGGCTGCTCCATCAGGTTTGAAGGGACCTCATTCCAGTATTTGGCGCGCCCATGAACTGGCTAATTTTAGCAGGATTGAAAACCGGGTGCGGGGACCATGTAATAGGATATCTATCGTCCTCCGTAATTTGGGCATGCAGCTTGTACATTCGAAATGCCGTCGGTCTAGTCGTCATAGGCCTGACCCTCTTCGGGGCCAGCACAAAACCCTTGCATGCCGGCCCAATCCGGGCGGCCACCGACGAATGGCCACCGTTTCGCATTTTAACCGACGAGGGTTTTACCGGGCTGGACCTCGATCTCATCCACGAGGTCGGGAAACGGATTGGAACAGAGATTGACGTGGTGAGAATGCCGTGGGGACGGGGGCTGGCGTCCATGCAAACCGGGGCGGTCGATGTCATGACCGGCTTGGCCTACCGCAAAGAGCGGGCCGAATACATCGCTTACACGGACACACCCTACTATGCCTGTGAGACGGCCTTTTATACGCCCGCGTCACGCCCGGTCAGTATCACCTCTTATGAGGACTTGCGCGAGCATACCGTTGGGTTCGTCCTGCATTCCGCCTATTTCGAACAGTTTGATCAGGACACAACGCTCGACAAGTTGGGTGTTGCGGCCGAAAACATTCTCATAGATATGACCAAGCGCGGACGCCTCGATGTGATGATCGGCACCGACTGCCAGGTTGACTATTACCTCAAGACCCAAGGGCTTGGTGACCGGATCGTCAAGACCGAGTACCGCCCGGGCAATACGGTCAATCTGTTTCTCGGCGTTTCCCGGCAATCTGAGTGGGCCGAGCGGGTGGATGAGCTCAATACCATTGTGAAAGACCTGGTGGATGAGGGCATTGTCGATGCGTTTGCCCGCCGGTACTACGACAATCCGTCCTAAGTCCTCCCACTGATCACCATCACAACCTGATCCAACAGGGGCTTTTCCAGCGTGTGGGGCAATCCCGCTGCGTCTGAAAGACAGCTCTCTTCACGGCTTGTGTTTTTCCTGTTCTTGGCTGAAAAAAATGCTCAATCGATCTTTTGGTGAATCCAATATGAATCGATCCTGTCAAATTTTGCGATAATGTTATTGAAAACACACAGCAATTCGTAACGCTATGGTTGTCATCCGGTAAATTTCAGACTTGCTTAAATTATTGTTCGGATTTCATTAAATCTGTTTTTTAACTGCCTCTTTAAGCGCTCCTGATGAAGTAACCCTCATGAAACGGCGGGAAAAGCTTCAGATAAGCTTTCGTTTCTAGGGAAGTCTTGTAGACAAAAAGGGGAGAGCGTTATGGCTCGCTATGAAATACATTCCGACGACATGGCCATCATGGGCGAAAAGCCGATGACAGCTGACATTCTGTTCCAGATGGGCCTGGACAGCGCCTGTGGCCGTCACGGCACGACAGACCTCGTGACCGCGCACAAGTGGTTCAACATTGCGGCTTTGAAGGGCAACCAGGAAGCCGTTCGCTATCGCAAGGAAATCTCCGGTGAAATGAGTTCCTCCGAGATCGCAGAAGCGCAACGCTCTGCGCGCGAATGGCTGTCGATGCATTGATGGCGCGCAAGGCTGCCGGCCAAACGGCACCTTCATCCAACGGTCTATCCTGACGCGGCGCAGATGTTATCGCCGCGTCACCACATTTAGGCACCCATTGAACTGCAGCCAGTCCATGGTCATCCCAAAGAGTGTCGGGGACCGGAGGGCCGAGAACAAACTCAAATCCCGTAATTGCATTGCCAGACGGAGTTAGCTGGCACCTGTAGGCGAGTTCATACCGGTTTCCCTGGCTGCGTAGAGCGCCCGCCGGAGCATAAAGCTCCAGGCCGCGTTGTATTGCAATTTTCAAGGCATAAGGCGCCAGCCGGTCTGGCCTAAATCCTTCTGCATGCGCTCCAACTTGCTCCATGGCCTCCAGCGCGCAAAGCTGAAGTCGTGAGTGGCCAACACCACCACCAACATTCGATCTTTGCTACAAGCGTCTTCAGTTCATGAGCCGGTGGCGGTTGAGGATCTGCTCGTAAGTTCCATTGTGCTTGATTGCCTCCAGGCCGCGTTTCAACGCCTGAATGAGGTCAGGGTCGCTGTCTTTGTTGATGGCCATGTAGAGACCGCCGCTGATGTCCTCCAGGCGATAGATCCGCTCAAAAAGCGCCGGATCGATATCCTCCAGGTCGAGGTAGTATTGAAACGCAGCCTCGTCGAAAGCGATCACATCCAGCCGGCCGAGCGCCAGCTTCCGGATGTTCAAGATATCTTCACCCACGATATCGAGATTGCTGAAGTTCTGGCTCTTAAGGTATTGATAAATCACATCCTCAACCGAAACGCCGATGCTGTAATCCTTCGCGTCGGACAAAGAGTTGACGGTCAGATCCGTCCGGTTGGCCAGTTTGTAAAGTGATGTGTTGTAAGGCGCAATCACACCGAGCCATTCAAACAGATCTTCCCGTTCCGGGATCCGTCCGATCGAAAAGATCACAGTGTTTTTCGAGTTCTGCGCAGTCAGATAGGCCCGTGCCCAGGGCAAAAACAGGAATTCTGCGGTCAGTCCGGTTTCGGCAAGAACAGCCTGAACGACCTCGCTCGACAGGCCCTCGGCAAGGCCGTTGTCCGAATAATTGTAAGGCGGGAATTCCTCGGTGACGATCCTTATGTCCTGCCCCCGGACCGGGAGCGCAAGACACATGAGCAGTGCTGCCACCCACAAAAGGAGCTTCATAAAGGAACGATACGCAGACATCATGGCTCAATACCGCAACAAATCGCCAAAACCTGCAAGCTGTGAAATCTGTCAGGAGCGGCAGCGTTGGTGATGGTTTGGTGCTGTACATGTCCTGCTCGCCGAATGCACAACCGAAACAGCGTGCGGCCACCGATGGGCCGATTTTCCGAAAAGGGCGGGCGTAGTCAGGCGAAACGGAGGCCCGGACCGCGATAATTTGAAGTGCGCCTCGTTCGTCCGCTGATGCAAGGCACTCAGGCGTGACCCGCAAACGCGCAATCAGGGCAGGTCGCGCGATCAAGCGGCACGAGAACAAATCCAAGATAGATTTGTCCCGGTTTTGTCCGGGGCACACGGGAAGTCCTAATCTGTTCTCTGCATGTTCCTGCACAAAGCTGCAAGGTAGGCTCGGTGGAAAAACTGTCTCTGCCTTCAAAAACCGCTTGCTTCCCAAGGCTTCGGGCTCTAAACGGACTTTACCGGAGAGGTGGCCGAGTGGTCGAAGGCGCTCCCCTGCTAAGGGAGTAGGCGGGCAACCGTCTCGAGGGTTCGAATCCCTTCCTCTCCGCCACTTCTTTTGAAATAGCTGCGGTTTGGGAGCTGTCGCCGGATTTATTCGGAGTAGGCCAACGAGCTCGTTGCTCCGGCTCCGACGATGTCACTTGATCAGCAGCCTCTGGCGGTTGGGACAGGTTTGTCATCCCGGCCGCCGCGACGAATGTGGTCTTCATCCCGGGGAGTTGGCCGCTCCCGCAGTCAAGCGTTCAGGTGTCCCGCTTGTCAAAGGCGATGATGGGTCTTTGTTGCCCAATCTGAGCTGATTGTCTTCAAGAACAACATCAAAGATCCGGGCATTTTCCTGTATGATCAGAGGCTGTGCTGGTGATTTCGTTTGCCGTTGGGGAATTGTGGTCCGTCGGTCAGATATGTAGAAAACCGGACCTTGACCTTCCAGCGACTGGAAGTTCCATCTTGGTTTCAATAGCCAAATGAAAAGATGAAGGATGGCGCGTCATGGCGGCCGGTTCCAGTTTCCTAAAATCCCTATCGTTGCCAATTGAAGGCATGCATTGCGCGTCCTGTGTGGGCCGTGTTGAAAAGGCCCTGAAAACCGTTCCAGGCGTTTCCGGAGCCACCGTCAATCTGGCAACCGAACGCGCGGAGGTTCGCCTCGACGGGAACGTTGAGACCCGATCTCTGATCAAGGCCATTGAAGGTCTGGGGTATGAAGTCCCGAGCCAAACCAGTCACCTTGCGATTGACGGGATGACCTGCGCCGGCTGCGTCCGGCGGGTAGAACAAGCGCTGCTTACTGTTCCGGGTGTGTCTGAGGCAAGCGTTAATCTTGCCACAGAACGCGCGGTGGTGACGGGAAACGCCGACATCGCAACACTGATTGCAGCGGTCTCGGAGACCGGCAAATCCGCACGCCAGATCGGGCAAGAGGACCATCCCACGCAAGATACGGCATCGAAACGGGACGATGAAACGCGTCACCTGAAGACCCGTGTGATGGTCGCCGGACTGCTGACCTTGCCGGTGTTCATCCTTGAGATGGGCAGTCATCTGATCCCGGGCATGCATCACCTGATCGCGCAGACGATTGGCGTTCAGGCCAGCTGGCTGCTGCAGTTCGTCCTCACCAGTGCGGTGCTGTTCGGTCCGGGCCGGTCTTTCTACCGGCAAGGCATCCCCGCCCTCTTGAAGGGCGCCCCCGATATGAACAGTCTCGTGGCTGTCGGAACAGCCGCCGCCTATTTGTTTTCGGTGGTCGCGACGTTTGCACCGGCTCTTCTGCCCGACGGAACGGTCAACGTCTATTATGAGGCAGCCGCCGTCATTGTAACGCTCATTTTGATCGGACGATGGATGGAGGCGCGGGCCAAGGGACGCACCTCGGAAGCGATCCAACGGCTGGTAAAACTTGCTCCAAAGACGGCGCGCGTCCGGCGGAACGGCAAGACTGTTGAGGTCGAGGTCTCCAGCGTTGCTGCCGGTGAGATCATCGAAGTGCGTCCCGGCGAACGGCTCCCGGTGGATGGCGAGGTGATCGAAGGGGCAACGTTTGTCGACGAGAGCATGATCACGGGCGAGCCTGTACCGGTGTCAAAAGAACCTGGGGCAACCGTCATCGGCGGGACGGTCAACCAGACCGGAAGCCTGGTGTTTCGTGCCACTGCTGTCGGCACCGACACGATGCTTGCCCAAATCATCCGGCTTGTGGAAGAGGCTCAGGGGGGCAAGCTGCCAATCCAGGCGATGGTGGACAAGGTCACCATGTACTTCGTACCGGCAGTCATCACGCTGGCTCTTCTTACCTTCGGCGTCTGGATTGTGTTCGGGCCGGATCCCGCTTTGACGTTTGGTCTCGTGAACGCCGTTGCCGTCCTCATTATCGCTTGCCCCTGCGCCATGGGCCTTGCGACTCCAACGTCGATCATGGTCGGGACGGGGCGGGGCGCCGAAATGGGGGTCTTGTTCCGCCGGGGTGAAGCCTTGCAGGTCTTGAAGGAAGTGCGCGTCGTTGCCTTTGACAAGACGGGAACACTCACTGAAGGCACACCGAGCCTGACCGACCTTGAGGTCACGAACGGCTTCGATGCCCGAACTGTGCTGTCCCATATCGCAGCTGTAGAAGCAAAGTCGGAACACCCGATTGCACAAGCGATTGTGGAAGCCGCCGGGGCACAAGGTCTAGCATTGCCGTCTGTGCGTGATTTCGAAAGCCTGACCGGTATGGGCGTTGCTGCAAATGCGGGCGGGCGAATGGTTCAGATTGGCGCGGATAGGTACATGGCCCAGCTAGGACAGGATGTGTCGGTCTTTGATGACATTGCCGAACAGCTTGGCCGTGAGGGCAAATCCCCGCTTTATGCCGCGCTGGACGGCCAGCTTGCCGCCATTATCGCCGTGTCCGACCCGATCAAGCCGACCACCCCCGCAGCAATAAACGCCCTGCATGCGCTTGGTCTCAAGGTTGCAATGATCACCGGGGACAACAGCCGCACGGCACATGCCATTGCAAACCGGCTTGGCATTGACGAGGTTGTCGCAGAAGTTCTGCCGGAGGGCAAGCTGGAAGCGGTCAGAGCGCTGAAGGCCGCGCATGGCCAGCTTGCATTTGTCGGTGACGGGATCAACGACGCGCCAGCCTTGGCCGAGGCCGATGTCGGCCTTGCGATCGGGACCGGAACGGATGTGGCGATCGAGGCGGCGGACGTCATTTTGGTCTCAGGCTCGCTCGCCGGTGTGTCGAACGCGATCGCCCTTTCCAAGGCGACAATCCGCAACATCAAGCAGAACCTCTTCTGGGCCTTTGCCTACAACACGGCCTTGGTCCCGGTGGCGGCAGGGATATTGTATCCGGCCTTTGGCATTCTCATGTCGCCGGTCTTTGCTGCCGGAGCGATGGCGCTCAGCTCCGTTTTTGTCCTCGGCAACGCATTGCGGCTGAGAACCTGGACACCGAAGATGCCTGACGCCTCCGGCAGCAGCGCAAAATCCGGAGCGCTGAAGGTCGCTCCGGCGGAATAGCACGATGACCGAGACGGGGCGCTGGGCCAAGTCGTGCCCCGTCAGGCAGCAAAGCCAGTCTCACCGGCGTTTCACGCAATGAGATCTGGTTCGGCCTGTCCACGGTCAAACAGCTTGTGCGCCATGATGCCAGTGCGCGTTTCGATCGCTTCCAGTGCGTCAAGGATCATGTCCTCGCGAAAGCGCCGGCCGACCATCTGAACGGCAACCGGAAGTCCGTCATGCATGCTGGGCGACACGATGCCGGCCGGCAGGCCCATATAATTCATGGCAAAGGACCAGATCCCGCAGCCGAGCACTTCCATGATACCATCCTTGCCCTCCGCGTCCCGGTTCCAGGCATAGGTCGGTGAGGGCAGGAATGGGGTAAGCACAAGCGGGTAGTCCTCAAGCAAGAGGTTCCACTGGCGGATGAAATGCGAGCGCTGCGCCATTTGGCGGAGCAGCTCCTCCCCCTCAAACGGAGGAAAGAGTTCGAAGTATTCGTCGAACATGCGGTTGATTTCGGCGCTGCCGTAGGTCCGGATA
Organism: Roseibium sp.; assembly: GCF_965276855.1. Classification (GTDB taxonomy): domain Bacteria; phylum Pseudomonadota; class Alphaproteobacteria; order Rhizobiales; family Stappiaceae; genus Roseibium. The sequence goes on along the minus strand of NZ_OZ255700.1, from coordinate 831,910 downwards.
TCATCGAGCATCAGGACATTGATCTCGCCCATCAGCGCGCGGTATCCGGTTTCACCGATCTCGCCAATGTCCGGCGTTTCGATCTCAACGACTTCATAACCGGCATCAACCAGACAATCGCGTGCCACATCCAAGGCTTTCGTGACCGCAGGATGGGCTTCGAACTGATAGGTGTTTTTCGTAAAGCCGATGCGAATTGCCTGGTCCAGGGCAGGGCCTTCAAACGGTACGGGAACCTGCCAGGGATCATGCGGGTCATATGTAACGGCGGACTTCATGGCGAGGCGTACATCCCGCACCTCCCGGCAAATGACACCCTGGACAGACATCAGTTGCGCAAGCAAACCGCGCTCGGCACTTTGAGAGGGATTCCAGGCAGGTGTGCGGCCGAGCCCCGGTTTGACCGTCACCGCACCCGTGGCTGCAGAGGGAAACCTCAAAGAGCCGCCGATGTCATTGCCGTGGGCGATCGGGCCCATCCCGCTCATGACAGCTGTGGACGCCCCACCGGACGACCCGCCGGAGGAAGCCCACTCGTTCCAGGGGCTAAGCGTGCGCCCATAGAGGTCGTTTGTCGTTGTCGCCCGGAAGGAAAACTCCGGTGTGTTCGTCCGGCCGATGACAATTGCGCCAGCATTGGTCAGGTTTTTGACGAACGGCGCATCATCTGGAGCCATGACCTCGGAGAATGCTTTTACGCCATTCGTGGTGGCCTTGTCCTTCTGGTCGACATTGACCTTGATGGTCACCGGCACGCCGTGAAGCGGCCCGACTGGTCCGGAGCTTTCCATATGCGCATCAAGAGCGCGCGCACGCTCAAGTGCCGCATCGCCCATATCATCGACGACAGCATTGAGATGACCGTTCACTGTCCGCATTCGATCGACGGTCGCTGCCGTGGCCGCTTCAGCCGTGATTTGGCCATTGATGATTTCCGCGACAAGCTCGCTTGCGCTCAATTGCCAGACTGGTTTTTCCGCCATCCTTGGGCTCCCACTCACAACGGACAATTGCAACCGATCCGTTGGAAAAGCTGCTTTTGCCAATTGGTAGTGAAGCCAACCGTTTGAAACAACACCGTAGGTGCACGGTCCTGGAAAGGCGGCCGTTGGTGGTGTGGCCTGTTTTATTCAGCAGTTGTGTTGGTTTTGTGCGAACGCATTTTCCGTTCGCGTCCCAAACCGCCGCACATTTGTTTGTCCAGTCGGTGCTGCCGGAATGTGCACATCGGCTCCTCGAAAGTCAGCTGTTTTGCAGACGTCCAGTTCCTGGCAGCGTGTCGATTGTATTTCGATCCAAGGTGTTACGAGCAGAAATTAGCGTACTTTAAGGTCGCTCTTGGGTTTTTGGGCTTCGGTGCTTTCGGTCCAGGTGAGGCGCAGATCGAGGCGGTTGGAGCCGTTGGCACGGTCTGCGCGCACGCGCACCGTGATCAAACCGCCCGGTTCCAGAACGATCTCTTCATCGCCATCGCTCAAGGTCAGTTCGCCTTTGCCAATCCCCTTGGTCACCGCCTCCAAAAGCGCCTTGATGGACTTGCGGCTTTGAAGGGACTCGTGGCGGAAACTTCCATCACCGTTTTGCATCTAGGCACTCTTTTCTCAAAGATGGTGTTCTGGCTTGAAATGTTTGACCCTTGGATAGTCGGAACTCAAGCCCACAACGTCGCCTGAGGGGAAAATAAGCGTCGCGCCCGCGCCGATGCCGGTGAGGCCTTCCAGACGGCGGGAGGTTCGGTCCAGCGTGATGTCGCCTTCCAGGTGCAACAGCCCGTTCTTGGCCAGGATCCGCTGACCTTTAAGGTTGTTGACGTGGCCCTGAACGATCATCTTGATGCCCGCCTGATGCAGGAGCTCAACGCCTGAGGCCGTCAGTTGTCCGTCAACCGGCCGGTATTTGGTGCGAACCAGATTGGCAACCGGGCCGGAATAAAAGGCAAATGGATCATCTTCGGCTTCCAGCCGGTAGCGCGCATTGACAGCGGCCGGGCCGTCTTTGGCCAGCAGTGCGCACATGCTGTCATCGATCCCGGCATGCAGAAAGACGAGGGAACCGATCTGCTCGACCACATCCATGGCCGAATAGAACCAGCTGTAGGCGCCTCCCGGGTTCAAAAAGAGATCCCGGCACCGCAGGGACGCGGCGTAGACCTCGCGCATGGTGAGGCCTTCCGCGTCCGCCTGTTTGGCGAACTGTTTTGCCTTTTTCTTCAGCTTCTTGAGCTCTTTTTCGATCCCCAAGGGCGTCAGATACGGCGCGGCCGCGGCTGGGAACGTTTCTTTCCAGTTTTGGGACGGAAAGATCAGTTCCCGGCACTCCGCCGCGTCCGGCAGCTTTGCCAGGTCTTCCGGTGTCACGTAACGCGTGTTGATTTCGGCTAAGAGCGGCAGGATCTTGCGGCCCATGCGGACAAAAAGATGCTCGGTGAGCGGGGCTTTCGGCAAGGTCAGCGCCCGGATCGCAAGGCGCAGCCGAAGATCATGATTTCCCGCAAGCAGACGAACGTCCGCACCCAGATCGAACAGGCGTTTCAGTGCGTTCAGCATGTCGAGGTTGGACGGTCCCTTGTCGAGGCAATCGCCGCCAACGATGATTTTCGCCAACTGGCCGAAGGGCGTCAGGACGAATCCGTCGTCAAGGCGCCGGACCGCGCCTGCGGAGACCAGTGAGCGCAAAAAACCGTCGGCATCGGCATGGGGGTCGGAGATAAAGACAACCGGCTTTTCCGGCCAGGTCCAGGTGCCGTGCGAGGCGGCTGCGATCAGGCTGTCGCGTACTGCGCCGGCATCACCGCCCGAATGTTCCTCGTGAAGCGGCCAGGGCACCAGGTTGCGGGGAAGCGCTGCGAGTTCACCCGCATCATCGAAGACAGGGGGCAGCATAGGGTGCGATCTTGCTGCGCGACCGGTATGGACTGCCATGATTGTAGGCCTAATCGAGCGTCTTATCCGTTAGCTGGCGAATCTTCCACGTCCCGCCAATGTGCGCCCATGTACCATTTTCTATGTGACAGAGATGTAACGGCCGGGCGTGGTGCATGCTGTATTGAGCGATCTGGTCCCGGGTCAAGACACCGAGGAGGTGCGCCGCGTGCCGGAAAGAAGCCCCATGGCCAAAATGCAGCGTCACCGTTCCTGCGGGTTGTCCAGCTGTTGTGCGGGTCAAATGATCCGCAACCCGTTGTCCTGCCATCATCAGGGATTCCGCACCTTGCAGCGGCAGGCAATAGTCGCTGTCCGATTTCCATGCCACGGGAGGTGCGTCAAAGCGGGGGTCTTCGATAAGGACGCTCTCAATCTCGTCGAGCGTCAGGTTTGCCGCGCTGCCGACAGAGCGTTCAGCCAGGGAAGGTGTCTGCTCGATGGTCAAGGTGTGCCCGTGTTTGATCAGAACATCACATGCAAGCCGGGCCGTCTGCCAGGCCCGAAGCTGGCAGGAGGTGTAGACGATCGGATTGAGGTTCAGGTGCTCGTCTGAGAGCCACCTGGCGAGCTCTTCGCCACAAGAATTGGCTTGCGCTTTACCGTTTTCCGTCAGGGGAAAGGGCTGCAAGGCACTGGGCACATACTTGCGCTGGTGATAGTCGCCGTGGCGGATCAAAACCGCGATGGAGCCTGTGTCAGCCGATCCGGTCATGTGAAGAGATCTTTGCCAGCGGCAGCCAGTGCATCGAAATCGATGACGCCGGTCACTTCACGAATCCGGACACGCTTGAGCTGCCGCAGATAGGCGTCCGGCTCCAACGGTTCGTCATCGCACAGGAAGACACCACTGGCATCCTGATAGAACGGGCCCGCGCTTTTCATGATCGCGCCCAGGAGGTCGGGCCGCTCGGTGAGGTCTGCATCCACGAGGCACGTTGGTTCGGTCGACAACCGGCTCCAGTTCAACACCCAGAACTCGGTGAGGGGAGCCGTGAATGAGATGCGGTCCGGGCCATAGACTTCGCTGATGAAAAGATCGTGCTTTTCTTCCAGTTGCCAAAGGTCTTCCGGCGGCATCTGCAGCAGCTCTTTTTTTCGCTCCTCGGACAGCAGAGGTGCCAGGCGCGGATTGTGTAAGATCGTGCCGGGGTTGATGCGCGGATTTTTGGGAATGCCGAGACCTTCGGTGCTATTCGGTGTTGCGCGCACCATGAGCCTGTCGTTTGTGACAAAGCGGGTCTGTTCGAGATCCATCATGCGCAAGATGGCAGTGGATTTTCCACCACCGGACAGCCCGGCAATCGCAAGCCCCTGTCTGCCATCGGTCACGGCTGCGGCGTGACAAATCTCCCAACCATCCCGCTTGCAGATGTTGAGGATCTGCGTGTTGATGAAGTTGATCACCTGATTGGGATGGGCAAGGCAGGGCCCGAGCGCGACAAGGGCTTGCGGTGACTGCAGGAAGGTCATGCCCGTGCGGATCTTGTGCACCAAACGGCCGTCATCCAGATCGATATACGCGTCCTTGCGTCCGGTTTTACCCGGTTCGCGCGCCCAGTCGATCCAGTCTTGTCGGGCGTTGAGACTTTGCCCTTCCAGAACGTCGATGGTGGCTGCGACCGGCCCGGCTTCGGCTAGTGCTTCTTTCAGGTGGTGACGCAACTCTGCGGCCATCGGGGTATCGCACCGGATTGCGAGCCGCACCGGACCGGTTTCGAGATAAAGAATTTCCGGCAAACCGTCGCGGTCTAGCTCGGCAAGCACATCAGCGGTGGTCCTCATTGCGTCACCTTTGCAATCACATGATCTGCAAGGGCCGCGGCTGCATCGACACCACAACCTTCCTTGGCTCCGCGATATCCGCCGAAGGCAGACACTTCAAAGACGATTGGGCCGTTGTCAGTCAGTGCGACATCGACGGTCGTGAAATCAAGGCTGAATGGTGCCTGTGCCTTTCGAGCCAGCTCGATCAGGTCGGCATCCGGCTCAAAAGGCGCATATTTGCCGCCGCTGTGGATCGTCGTGTTCCAGCTATCGGACTGGCTGACCCGGGCGTAGGTGCACAAGTAGTCACCGCCCAGGAAAACCATTCCGAGATCCTGGCCGGAAAGGTTCAATTTTTGCTGGATGTACATCACCGGATGGTCTTCAGCGAACGCGGCAATCTCGGCCCGGGCATTGGCACCCGCTTCGATGATGCACATACCGCGCGCCTTGGTGGAATACAGCGGCTTGAAGACGGCCGCGCCATAGCGCTCCACGGCCGCTTCGGCAGCCTCCAGATCTTCGGTCACAATCGTTGCCGGCATCGGCGCACCGGCCGCGCGCAAAGAGACAGTGCAGGCAAGCCGGTCGATCAGCCGCAATACGGCTTCGGGGCGGGAGAAGATCTTGACGCCGCGGCTTTCAGCAAAGCGCAAAAGCTCCAGCCGGTCGAGCGCATGCGGGCTGTAAATTTCGCTGATTTTCTTGATGATAATCCCGTCAAGCGCGCACAGATCCTGCCCCTGATACATGACAGCACCGGTTTCCAGATCCAGCGCCACGGCTGCCATGTCGATCACCAGACGGTAGCCGGTCTTGGCCTCGATCACATCGGCAAGGGCTTCTGTGGACCATTTGCCGGGTATGCCAACGACCCCGATCTTGATGTCAGTCAACGAACAACTCCTTGATGGGCAGTTTGAACCGCTCTTCCTTGCCTTCCGGACACTCCAGCGCCTGTTCGAGCAAGAAACGGGCGCGGATAAACATGCGCCGCGCGTGGGATTTGTCGAACACGAACCGCGTGGAGGTGGCAAAGCTGCGCGCAAGGCCGAGGGCGAGGCGGTACTCATAGGTCCGGTCTTTCTGGGACCGGGCGAATTTTGCGGCGACCGATTGCAGGTCGCAGGCGACTTTGGCGAGCCGGCGGCGCACCGGAATGTCCTGAATTTGCAGCCGGTAATTGGAAATCATGAAGACGGAGACGTCCTGAACGTAGTCCATGTAGCGGGACCGGTGCAGGTCGATGAAATGCAGCTTCTTTTCCGCCGGGTCATAGATGACATTGTCGAGATTGAAGTCACCGTGGATGTGAACGGAAAAGGCCGCCTCGAGTTTGTCTTCACGCTCCGCGGCTTCCCGGACGAGTTCGTCAAAACCCTTCAAACGCAGCCCACCGAAACGTTGCGGGTCCGCGCGGAACTCCGGATGGACGCGGTAAACTTCCGGCAGGCGCCGGGACAACTGGCGCATGGAGGCCATCACCGCTGGTTCTTCCATGCGGGTGCTGCGCCACACGTCGTTCAGGGTTTTGGCCAGTTTCTTCTGGGCTTCCGCGAGAAGAGCGTCGTTTTCGTTGAGGACCAGCTGCTCAAATGTGTAGCCCGGCAAATGCTCGATCAACAGGGCGGCTGATTGGCCGCGTTTCTGATAGGACAGGATCTTGGGGGCCAGTCCCGGATAGATCGCGTGCCAGCTTTTCACGCCCGCCCGTTCCTCGCGCACCTTGCGCAACTCCCCGTCCTTGAAGACCGCATTGACCGGTTCGCCGTTTCCAGCGCGCGAGCGGACGGAGGAAATGGCGCTTCCTGAGCGGGTTTCAGCCAGTGGGACCATATCGACCGGTTCGTCGTCCTTGGCCGATGGCAGCAGGCTTTTCAGCGTGAAATAGCGTTCGAACTGGACCGGTTGACCAAGATTGACCGACAGGATGGCTTCAGAGATCGACTGGAGCGCGTCACCGATCCGCCGGACTTCGTTGGCAACCAGCAGACTGTTGGCAATATCCGCCGTGTGCTTGGACTTGCGCATGTCCTCGGTCAGTGTGCGGAACACCCGGTCGTACAGATCTTCCATTTTCTCGCGGATCTGGCCGATGCGGACGGCGGATTTGCTGTCAGACCGGGAAAGGGCCGGCTGAATGAGTTTCAGGCTGTCGCGAACCTGCTTGAGAACCTTGGTGTAGGCATCAGCCCGCAGATAAGCCTTGCGCTCGACATCTTCCGCATGGGTCAGGCTGCGCCGGGCCAAACGGCTGATCAGGTCAAGGTTCTGCGCAATAAGTTCCACATTCCGCAGGAGGTTTTGCTGCTCGGAGGTGACTTTCTTTTGAGACAGAATTTGCGTGCTGGCTTTGGTCAGCTTTGAAGCAAGATTGTAGGAATACCCTGCGCGCAAAATGACCTTTTGCGCGGCTGCCTGACTTGGGGACTGGAAGTAGTCTTGCATTCCTGTGAGCTGACCGTCGATTTCCACGCTCAGAAAATAAAGGTTCTCGTCGATCGCGCGGGGGAGTTTAGTCATCGAATACTCCCAGATAGACCGGAGCGGCAGTGGTCAGCGCCGCCGCGTAGGCCGGGCGGAAGTCAGTCGCTCTTTTAGCAGGAGAGGCCCAGATCGTCCCGACCTGAGAGGGGTCGGGATGGGGTCCGATCACCGGCAAATAGTCGTCCGGGACGTTACACGCGAACAGCAGCTCCAACTGATGGCGCTTTCCCTCCGCTTTGGTTTTGAAAACTTCGGCCACATGCAAAAGAGGGCCTACGGTCACGGTCGTACCGACTTCTTCAGCGCATTCACGGATCAGAGCCTCTTCTGCGGTCTCGCCCGGATCCTGTTTTCCGCCCGGCAGGGTCAGGTAGGCCGCAGAGCCGCGCTTTTGCTTCACCTGTACCAAAAGATCTCCGTTTCGAAAGATGACGGCCCGGACGGTTGGGCGGATCGGTTCCAGAACCTTGGTCTGTTTCAGTATCATGGCGGTGTACAGCGGCTCTGAGAAGGAAACGTGACAGCAATTCAATGCCGTTGATAACACCGAATCGCGGGGCTGGTCTAAATGCTTGAAGATCCTCCGCATACATACACCGTGATAGACTGATGGGCAGCCTGGCGGTGGAGACACTTTGAGATGACGAATAAGACCTTGGAGTTGTTGCTTCTCTGCTCCGGAGCTGGTGCCAAGGATTGGGACGGCGCAAAAAGGAGGCGGCCCCTACGCACCAAGGGAAAACGCCAGGCCCAGAAGGTTGGTGCCTGGATGGGGCAGCACGGTTTGCGGCCAGACAAAACGCTCACGACAACCGATGAACGCGCCAATGCGACCGCGCAAAAAGCGCTGAAGGCTGGCGGCTGGTCCGCGCAGGAGGGGGGGCAGTCACCGGATCTCACGAAGGGCAAGATGCCGGTTTTTGTCAATGACGATCGTGTGTTGCTGGTTGCGCCCAAAAAGACGGTCGCAGATCTGCTCAGCTCTCTTGGGGTTCATGAAAGCCTGTCTCCGGGCGTTCTTGTTCGCCTAGAGAAAACTCATGCGGGCGCCGAAATCCGTCAGGTCATAGACCCGCAGGATTTGCCGGATCTCTTTCCCTATCCCGGCCCGGATGGTCCGGAACGCCGGGAGCGGCCAGCCTATTATTACACCCAGTCCGCCGTCATTCCCTTCCGCCGTACGCCGGCGGGAAAGGAGATCCTGATAACAGGTTCATCGAGTGGACGGCATTGGGTCGTCCCGAAAGGCATTGTCGATCCGGGCCTAAGTCCTGCGGATTCGGCCAGGATCGAAGCCCGCGAAGAAGCCGGTGTCGAGGGCATTATCTGTGATCGTTCACTTGGAACCTTCAGTTACGAAAAGTGGGCAGCAACCTGCCGGGTAGAGGTCTATGCGATGGAAGTTACCCGCATCCTGTCCGTGGACGTCTGGGAGGAAAGCCACCGGCAGCGCACATGGGTGCCAGCGGAAACGGCCGCAACGATGCTTCACCAGAAGGCATTCGGTCCGTTCATCGCGCAGATCTGATTATTGTGCAGGCCTCTTGGGCTTCAATGATGCCTGTTCATTTGTCACAAACGGCCCCGAAACACCCTTTTGAATTCAGACTCAAGATGGTTCTGCTTGTGATTTCTTTTTCGGATGCTTCGATCACTGCATTCCATGAGGTGAATGCAACATTTCGATCAACGTGAACGTGCATAATCCACCCCCTGTGCTCGAAACTAAGCATGCAGGTCTTCTGTTCACTGGAGCATAAAATTGAAAATATGCTTTTGTCTGACCTTCTTCCATAATACAAATTGCCACTATCTATACAGTCAGCATTTTCTATACTTGGATTTATGAGGCCGTTACTATCAATCGCCTCCAGACCACAAACACGCGCTGTCAGTTTAAAACGAGACTCAATAGATCCGCTTAGATCCCGGGTAGACAGACCATTTGTCACTCGAACAGGGAGCAACTCTCCCGCAACTTCAATTTGAGTATTGTAGGTAACGCCGGATCTGCTGATCACGTCCCTCTGTCCGGAGGTCACAAGATCCTTCAAGGTTGAGGGGTCGATGTCGGGAAGCACGCACCTCAGGAACTTGCGGCCCTGCGAGGTGATTTCTGATGGCTCCAGTTTGAGAACCAGAACCGAGTTCGTCCCTGTATCCGCGTTCGGGTACCCCGTGCAGAAGTAGACAGCGTCGTCGTCTGCGCTCACGGCGGTCGTCGAAACGGTCAAAAGCGCAGCCATGCCGCACATCGCGGCTTTGACAAGAGTACGGACCACTTTGCTTCTCCGTGGGATTCGGTCATCGCAAGTGTTGAAGCGCTTAAGGCTGAGCAAAGCGCAAACCGGCCGGAGGGCTCAGTCTGTTGTTAAATCAGGCAGCGGTAGCCATTTCCTTAAGCGGTTCGCTATCTGGGCGTACTTGTTTACGAACCGGCTGCCCTGGCCGCGTTTTGATAGGCCTCCCGCAATTCGCGCTTCAGGATCTTGCCGATGGCATTGCGTGGCAGCTGGTCCCGGGCTTCGATGGCCGACAGCCGTTGGGTTTTGCCGAGCTGGGCATTTGCGTGGGCAAGGAGGGCGTCGGTGGAGACGGTTGCGCCCTTTTTCAAGACCACAAGCCCCAAGGGCGTCTCGCCCCAGCGCGCGCTCGGGATCGCAATCACAGCGGCCTCCGCGACGTCCGGATGGGTCAGCAGCACCTGTTCCAGGTCTGCTGCATAGATGTTGAAGCCACCGGATATGATCATGTCCTTGCGCCGGTCCAAAAGGACCAGAAAGCCATCGTCGTCCAGCCGCCCCAGATCCCCGGTCCGCATGAAATAACCGCCGTCCGGGGACTGCCATAGCGCCTCGCGGGTCTTTTCCGGGGCATCCCGGTAGCCGGTCATGATGGTGTTCGACCGCCCGACGATCTCGCCGACCCGGCCATCCGTGATTTCCCGGCCGTCCTCGCCGATGATGCGCAGGTCCGTGCCTTCCGAGGCTTTGCCGACTGTGTGGAGCTTGCCGGGATGGGCACCACAATCGAGGATCGTTGCCAGTCCGCCTTCGGTCATGCCGTAAAGGTTGATCAGCCTGCCGGGCCAACGTTTCAAAAGATCGCGCACGAGCGGTTCGGGCAAGGGGGCGCTGGTCGACAGTTTGACCTGGAAGGCAGACAAATCGAAGCAATCGAATTCCGGATCAGCGAGCAAGCGCTGATATTGAACCGGCACCAGGAGGATGTGCGAGACGCGGTGGCGCTCGGCGAGCTCTAGAAATGTCTGCTCGGAGAACTTGCGCATCAGGATGACTGTCCCGCCATAGGCAAGCACGGGAAGGAGACCGGCAAGGGTCGTGTTGGAGTAAAGCGGAGTGGAGACGACGGAGACGGCACCAGAACCAAATCCCATTTTCTGCATCCGCGTCATCTGGCGGTCCCGGAACCGGCAATCGTGTTGAATGCCTTTCGGGGTGCCGGTCGTCCCGGAACTGTAATTGATATCGAACAGCTCGGTTGGAGCTGTTCCGAGCGGCTCGATCGGGGGCAACTGCTGCGCCTTAGGTCTCACACTCGCCAGACGCAGCGTCTGCGGCGCGCCGAGTTTTTCGGCGATGTCCAGATTGGCATCGTCAGCAAAGAGGAATTTCGGGCTGCAGTTCCGGATCATTTCAGCGAGCGCAGTGGGGTGCGCTGTGACGGGCAGGGGAACCATACAGGCGCCGGCTGCCAGAACGCCGAGATAGAGCACGACATGATCGGCACTGTTGCCGGCAAGGCTGGCCACCCGGTCGCCGGGCTGAAGACCCTTGTCCCGCAAATACGTTGCTGTCCGGTCCATGAGGTTGCAAATGTCGGCGCAGGACAGCGTCTCCTCACCATCGATCAGCGCAGGCTTGTGAGCGCATTCTGTGGCGGCTGCACGCAACCGGTCTGGCAGGTTCTGGAACTGTTCACCGCCCACCGGCAGAGGTGCAATTTGCGGCATGCCTGTGCCGTGAGCGACCGGATCGAGTGTGTCTTGATTAGCCAATTCTGTCCTCCCAAAGCAGTTAAAAAATTATTCGCATGCGAATTAAATGAGTGCAAGAGGGCGGTTGACCCAATACTAGAGAGGGCAGTTCGGCGCGCAATGTCTCTTATGAGATTACAAGTCTGTCCCGGCCTTGAGCCGGGACCTGTTTTGTCGGCCGCGGCTCAAGGCGGGGCGGCGTCAGAAGAGAGACTTGCCGCGATACCTCGCCCGGATCAGGCGTGGTCCGAGCAAATCCGTTGTTTGGCGTCGCGGTATTCCTGTTCGATCCGGTCGACAACCTTGCCCGCCGGAACGATCGACTTGAGCGCACCGATGCCCTGACCCGCGCCCCAAATCTCCTTCCAGGCCTTGGCCTTGGAAGACCCGGAGCTGAAATTCATGGACGACGGATCGGCGGACGGCAGGTTGGCCGGATCGAGACCGGCACGGGAAATCGATGGCGCAAGATAGTTGCCCGACACGCCGGTAAAGAGCGACGACGTCACAATATCTTCCGCGCCGCTTTCGACCAGCATTTGCTTGTATTCAGCCTGCGCGTTGGCTTCCTCGGTTGCGATAAAGGCGGACCCGATATATCCGAGATCCGCGCCAAGTGTCCGGGCGGCCAGAAGTGCTTCGCCCGTGCTGATGGAGCCGGACAGAAGCAGCGGTCCGTCAAACCACTCGCGGATCTCGCGGATAAGCGCAAAAGGGGATTGCTGGCCCGCGTGCCCACCGGCCCCGGCCGCGACGGCGATCAGGCCGTCGGCGCCTTTCTGGATCGCCTTCTTGGCGAAGGTGTTGTTGATAATGTCGTGCAACGTGATCCCGCCGCAGGAATGGGCCGCTTCGTTGACCTCAACCCGCGCCCCGAGCGACGTGATCCAGATCGGCACCTTCCAGCGGGCGCAGATTTCCAGATCGCGCTCCAGACGTCCGTTGGAGCGGTGCACAATCTGGTTCACCGCAAAGGGGGCTGCCGGCGTGTCGGGGTTCGCCTGATTGTAGCGGTCGAGTTCCTCGGTGATCTGCTTGAGCCAGATCTCCAGCATGATCGGCTCGCCTTCCTTCTCACGGGCATTGAGTGCCGGAAAGCTGCCGACAATCCCGGCCTTGCACTGGGCAATCACGAGGTCCGGACCGGAGACGATAAAGAGCGGGGCGGCCACAGCCGGAAGACGCAAGCCTTGCAAGGCTTGCGGAAGGGTTTTGGATTTCAACATGCTTGGGTGTCACCTCGGTAGGACGGTTCTGCGACCGCTGATTTCGCTTTGCGTGAAGGCCATCATCACACAAAGAACGGACTGAAACAGTCCACGCATGAGGCCTTCCGTATTGGTCATTATTCCACATGTCAGAATAGAATTCTGTAATTTTCTTGACAAGACACAGAATTTCAATTTGCAATAGTCTTTGAGTATAAATCAGCTTTTGCGTGCAATGCAGCAAATTGTCTGGCCATCAAAACAGGGAAAACCCGGCAGATGGCCGCTCAGGGAGGAAAGCATGAACTATCTGAAGTCACTTGTGGCGGCCGCAGCGCTTGCCACTTGCTCTATAAGCGCATCCAGTGCCGACACCGTGAAAATCGGCTATATCGACCCGCTTTCGGGCCATTTCGCCTTGGCCGGGGACACTGGATTGAAACACTTCCGCTATGCCGCCGACCGGATCAACGAGGCTGGCGGTGCGGGCGGTATGACGGTCGAGATCGTGCCGTTCGACAACAAGGTCAATCCCAAGGAAAGCCTGGTGCAGCTGCAAAAGGCGATTGACCAGGGCATCCGTTATATTGTTCAGGGCAACGGCTCTTCCGTCGCATCGGCACTGATCGACGCGATCAACAAGCACAACAAACGCAATCCGGGCGAAGAGGTACTGTTCCTGAACTATGCTGCCGTCGATCCGGCTTTCACCAACGACCGCTGCAGTTTCTGGCACTTCCGGTTTGATGCGGACGCGGACATGAAAATGGCGGCGATGACCGACTGGCTCGCCAAGCGGGATGACATCAAGAAGGTCTACATTCTTGGGCAGGACTATTCGTTCGGTAAGGCGGTTGCCAATGCAGCCGTGACGATGATTGTCGAAAAGCGGCCGGACATCGAAATCGTCGGCAACGAACTGCACCCGCTTGGCAAGGTGAAGGACTTCACGCCCTATATTCAAAAGATGATCGCCTCTGATGCGGACGCTGTGATCACCGGCAACTGGGGGCAGGACATGACGCTGCTGGTTAAGGCAGCATCATCTGCCGGTCACGATGTACCCTACCTGACCTATTACGGCGGCGGGCTCGGAGCGGTTGCAACCATGGGCGAGGGCGCCATCGGTCTCGTCAAGCAGATCACAGAGTTCCACCAGAACATCGATACGAGCGAAGAGCAGGTCGCCAATATGGACCGCTTCCAGGAGCTTTACGGCACCGATTACTATTATCAGCGGGTCTTCACGCTGATGGAGATGTTCGACAAGGCGGTTGATGAAGTGGGCGAGAACGATCCTGTGAAGGTCGCCTTTGCCCTTGCCGGAATGGAGCATGAAACGCCCTATGGCCCGGTCTCCATGCGCGAGGACAATCACCAGCTGATCCAGCCACTGTTTATCTCCACTTTCTCCGATGACGTGTCGCGAACGCTGGAGGGCACAGCCTTCGGGTTTACCACCGATCCGGATGGGAAGATCGAGGGTGATGCGACCCGCACAGCAACCACCTGCCAGATGGAGCGGCCAAGCTGACATCAGTCGGCTGCAGCTTTCATCCATAGATTGACCCCGCGCGCTTTCCATCAATGCGCGCGGCCTTCAAGGCAGGACATGCATGGAAACACTCTTTTTCTCTCTGCTGAACGGGGTGATTTACGGGCTTTTGCTGTTCATGCTCTCCAGCGGCCTGACCCTCATATTCAGCATGATGGGCGTGCTCAATTTCGCGCACGCCAGCTTCTATATGCTGGGCGCGTATTTCGCTTATACGATCGGCTCGGTCACGGGCTTTTGGATTGCTTTATTCCTGGCGCCGATCCTGGTGGGGCTGGCAGGGGCCGGTATTGAACGCTGGGGCCTCCGAAAGGTCCACGCAAACGGGCACTTGGCCGAGCTCTTGTTCACCTTCGGCCTGGCCTATCTGATCGACGAACTCGTCAAGATCATCTGGGGCAAGATCCCGGTTCCATATGAAATCCCAGCTGAGCTCGATTTTCCGCTGTTCACGCTGTTTGGCGCTCAATATCCGGCCTATCGGATCTTTATGCTGGTTGTGTCTATCGCGATGCTGGCCGGGCTGTGGTTCCTTTTGAAACGCACCCGCGCGGGACTAATCATCCAGGCAGCGCTCACTCATCCGCATATGGTCGGGCACCTTGGCCACAATGTGCCGCGGGTCTTCATGATGGTGTTTGGCTTCGGCTGTGCGCTCGCCGGGCTCGCCGGTGTGATCGGAGGCAACTATCTCGTTACCGAGCCCGCGATGGCTCTCTCCATCGGACCGATCGTCTTCGTTGTGGTCGTGGTTGGCGGTATGGGCAGCCTGGAGGGCGCGTTCATCGCCTCGCTTCTGATTGGTCTTCTTCAGACCTTTGCAATTTCCATCGATACGACCTTCGCTGAAATCTTTGCCTTCACCAGGCTGAACCCGCTGAGCGATCTTGGCCGAATCTCGATTGCCTCGCTGGCCCCGATGCTGCCGTTCCTGTTGCTGGTTCTGGTCCTGATGATCCGCCCACGCGGCTTGATGGGGGAGCGTGAATTTTGACCGACACACTGTCCATATCCCTCGCGCCGTCACAGTCGGAGAAATTCCGAACGCGTGTGTTGCCGTTTCTGATTATGGCCGCCGTTCTGGTGGTGATTCCGCTCACGGGGCCGTCGCGCACCACCTATTCGCTCTTGAACGCGATTGGCATCAACATGGTGTTCGCCCTGTCCTACAACATGCTGCTTGGCCGCGCGGGGCTGTTGTCCTTTGGTCATGCGGTCTATTTCGGCCTCGGTGGGTATGCGGCGATGCATGCCATGCAGGCGATTGAAACCGGGACCGGCCTTTGGAGCATGTTCCCGGTCTTTGCCTTGCCGCTTGTCGGATTTGCAGGCGGCGCCCTTGCGGGGGCTGTCATCGGCTGGCCGTCGTGCCGGCGGGCCGGGATTCCCTTCGCGATGATCTCGCTAGGCCTTGCCGAACTGGTGGCAGCTGCCGGCTTCATGTTCACCAGCCTCTTTGGCGGCGAAGAGGGTGTCTCCGGTGATCGCATGATCGGGCCTGAGCTGTTCGGTCTCAGTCTTGGCCCGATTAACGAGGTCTACTGGTTCATTGCCGCCTGGACGCTGATTGGAACCGTTGCGATGTTTGCCTTTACCCGCACGCCGCTGGGCAAGATGGGCGAGGCGGTGCGCGACAATCCGGAGCGGGTGGAGTTTGTCGGCTATGATCCGCAGCGGGTGCGCTATCTGATTTTCATCTTTGCCGGCGGATTTGCAGGCCTTGCGGGCGGCATGGCTGCGGTCAATTACGAAATCTTCACCCCTGAGACCCTGTCGGTGATCCCGTCCGGATTTGTTCTGCTGATGGCCTATGTCGGCGGCATCCGCTATTTCGCGGGGCCGATGCTGGGCGCGGTCTTGCTCACCTACATGCAATCCAACCTCTCCGACTTTACCGAAGCCTGGCTTTTGTATCTCGGGCTCCTGTTCATGATGATCGTTATGTTTGCGCCATCCGGTCTTGCCGGGGTCCTGGTCTCCATCTCGCAAGGGCTGCAGATCCCGGATCGCGGAGTGATCCTGGGGCGCTGGGCGCGCTATGCGGCCGGAGCTCTGCTCGCCTTTGCCGGCATTGTGATCACCATCGAAGTGGCGGTCAGAGAATCCAGTGGTTTTGGCGAGGTGTTTGAGCCCTTCGGCTTTGCCCTTGCGCCGGACAATCCCGTGACCTGGCTGCTTGCGTTTAGTCTGGTCGGTCTTGGCGGTTGGATCATGCGGTCCAGCGGATCGGACAAAGAGGAGGCCTTGTCATGAGCACACCAGCTTTGTCGATCCGGGATCTCACCAAGAACTTCGGCCCCGCCGAGATCATCCGTGGGGTCACTCTCGACATCCAGCCGGGGGAACGGCACGCCATCATCGGGCCGAACGGGGCCGGCAAATCAACCTTGTTCAATCTGATCTCAGGACTGCACCGGCCAACGTCCGGCAGTGTTCATTTGGGTGGGCAGAAGATCTCCGGGCGCAAAGCCCATGAGATCAACCGCAAGGGTCTGTCGCGATCCTTTCAGGTCTCCAACATTTTCGCCAACATGACGGTCCGCGAGAATGTCCGCTGTGCGGTTCTTTGGTCGCTCGGCACCGGCTACAGCTTCTGGCGCAACATCGGCAACTTGAGACATGTCCAAGACCGCACGGCGGAGATTCTGGAGACCGTCGGCATGATCGACAAGGCGTCCTTGCCCGCTGCAAGTCTGCCCTACGCCGATCAGCGGACACTTGAGATCGCGATCACCATTGCGGGCGGGGCCGATGTCATTTTGCTGGATGAACCAACCGCCGGGATGAGCCATTCGGAAACGGAGCGGGCCGTTGCGCTCATTGAGCGGGCCACACGCGGAAAGACACTCATTATTGTCGAGCACGATATGAGCGTGGTCTTTGGGCTGTCCGACCGTATTTCGGTTCTTGTCTACGGCAAGATCATTGCATCCGGGCCACCGGAGGCCATACGCGGGGATGCGAAGGTGCGCGAAGCCTATCTTGGCGACGAAGCCGAGGATTTGCCGATGGTTGAGGGAGCAGCGTGATGACCGGGATGTTGTCAGTTCGCGGGCTGAATGCCTTTTATGGCAAAAGCCACGTTCTGCGCGGTGTCGAGCTGGAGGTCGGCGAAGGCGAAGTGGTGGCCCTTCTCGGGCGCAACGGTGTTGGCCGCTCGACCACCGTGAAGGCAATCATGGGCGAAGTCGCGCCAAAGGGAGACATCTGGTTCAAGGGCGAGAACATCTCGGGCCTCGCGAACCATGAAATCGCCCTGAAAGGTCTTGGGTATGTGCCGGAGAACCGGGATATCTTTCCGGGTCTGACCGTGCGCCAGAACCTTGTGCTCGGCATCAAGGACATGAAACGGCCGGGGCGCTGGGCGATCGAGGACATGCTGAGAATGTTCCCAAACCTTGCCGAGCGCGCAGACACGCCGGCCGGTGTCCTGTCGGGCGGGGAAAAGCAGATGCTGACGATTTGCCGGACACTCATGGGCGATCCGCAGCTGATCATGATCGACGAGCCAACGGAAGGCCTTGCGCCGCGGATCGTAGCCCAGGTCGGGGAGCTTCTGGCGGAAATCGCCCGGGCCGGGGTGTCGATCCTCCTGGTGGAGCAGAAACTCTCCATCGCGCTGAAAATTGCGTCCCGTGTCTATGTCATGGGACATGGTGAGATCGTTTATTCGGGAACGCCGCAGGAATTCCTGACCCGCGACGACATCCGCCGCGAGTGGCTGGAAGTGTAAGCGTCTCGGGTCTTTCCGCGTCGCCGTCCCGGTCGCCGAGGCGGGACCAAAAACGGCGAGCTGGGTTTGTTGGCGTCTACTACGCTCGCGTTGTCGGCGTTCAGCTTTCGGCTCGAATACAGCGGACAGATCCCGGATCAGGTCCGGGATGGTAGAGGGCAGCGGAGTAACTGAAGATCGCCGGGCCTGGTTCGGTGCCGTCCCGGCCTTGCGCCGGGATCACATGAGGGTCGGGGGATGCCGTACTACGTCTATATCCTCGCGAATAAACCACACGGAGCGATCTACATTGGTTCGGCGCGGGACTTGCGAAACAGATTGGAGCAGCACGCGGCGGGGATACCCGGTAGCCACACCCAAAAATACAACATTAAGACGCTCGTCTATTTTGAGGTCCACGATGAAGTCATTGATGCCGTGCATCAAGAGCGAAGGCTGAAACGTTGGCGGCGAGCTTGGAAGGAGGAGCTGATTGCCAAATCAAACCCAGACTGGAGAGATATCCGTGATCAAATCCCGTTCTAAGTGGGTTTGAAGCTGGTCCCGGATCAGGTCCGGGACAGCGCGAAGTGTATAAGTCTGGAGGGGGAAGCTAACCTACTTGCCGTCCCGGCCGCCGAGCCGGGACCAAGAGCAGCCGAAATGGGCCGGTCCCGGGGCGCCGCTTTGCTTTGTCCGGGACGGCAGAGGGCAGACAGAAAGTGATTGCTCGAACGCGTGACACTTAGCTTCTTAATTTCAATATAAAATATTGAATTCCACATATTGAAATTTCTTCCGGATATGTTTAGGACTTTGTTCACGTACTAATCACTTGGACTGGGAGGCCTTGTGGTGACACAAAGCGTCAATCTGACACTCGAAGACAACATTGCCGTCATTGAAATAGCGAACCCGCCGGTCAATGCGCTCTCGCATGCCGTCCGCTCCGGCCTTCAGGACGCGTTTCGGGACATTGCTGCGAATGACACGATCAAGGCTGCCGTGGTGTATGGCGCCGGACGGACGTTTGTCGCCGGAGCTGATATCCGCGAATTCGGTCAGCCACCGAAAGAGCCGTTTCTGCCGGAACTCATCAACGAAATCGAGGCCTGCACAAAGCCTGTGATTGCCGCCGTTCATGGCACGGTTTTGGGTGGCGGACTGGAGCTTGCCCTTGGTGCGCATTACCGGATTGCCGCGCCGAAGACCAAGCTCGGCCTACCGGAAGTCTCGCTCGGTCTTCTGCCGGGAGCCGGCGGGACACAGCGCCTGCCGCGCCTGGTGCCGGTCGCAAAAGCCATCGACATGATCACCTCCGGCAAGCCGGTGTCTGCCAACCAAGCGCTTGAGCTCGGTTTGATCGATCAGATCAGCGGCGAAGACGACATGCGCGCTGCCGGTCTCGCCTATGCGAAGACACTTGTTGAAGAGGGCGCCGGGCCGCGACCGGTCAGCGGCCTTGCCTGCAATGCGCCGGAAGACGGTTTGTTCGAAAAGGCCCGAGCCACGCTCGCCAAGAAGGCGCGCGGCCAGATCGCTCCGCAAAAATGCATTGATGCTATTGAAGGCGCCGTGAACCTGCCATTTGCCGAAGGCTTGGGACAGGAGCGGGCATTGTTCCGCGAGCTGATGGACTCAGATCAGCGCGCCGCGTTGATCCATGCGTTCTTCTCCGAGCGCCAGGTCGGCAAGTTACCGGAAATCCAGGGCGTCGAGCCGCGTACACTTGAAAATATCGGCATCATTGGTGGTGGCACCATGGGCTCCGGCATTGCGACCTCTGCGCTTTTGGCCGGCCGGACGGTCACGCTGATTGAGCGGGATGCAGACGCCGTTGCCAAGGCGGAAGCAACGGTCTCCAAGAACCTCGCCGGTGCGGTCAAGCGCGGCAAGCTCTCCCAGGAAAAGTTCGACGCCATCATGGCCGGACACTTCAAGGCGGGTTCCGACTACGAAGCGCTTGCCGAAGCCGATCTTGTGATTGAGGCCGTGTTCGAGAGCATGGACGTCAAAAAAGAGGTCTTTGGCAAGCTGGACAAGATCTGCAAGCCGGGTGCTGTTCTTGCTTCCAATACGTCTTATCTGGATGTCGACGAGATCGCTGAGATCACCAGCCGTCCGGCGGATGTCATCGGCCTGCATTTCTTCTCGCCTGCGCATGTCATGAGGCTTCTGGAAATCGTTGTCGGCGCTAAGACCGCACCGGATGTGATTGCGACCGGCTTTGCGCTGGCAAAGCGTCTTGGCAAAATCGGCGTGCGCGCCGGTGTTTGCGACGGCTTTATCGGCAACCGGATCCTCGCAACCTACCGAAAGGCCATTGATGGCGCGGTGCTTGCCGGTGCCAGCCCCTTCGATGTCGACCGGGCCTTGGTGGATTTCGGGTTGGCCATGGGGCCGTTTGCGGTCAGCGATCTGGCTGGCCTCGACATTGGTTACATGACACGCCAGCGTTTGGCGGCGACCCGGGACCCGCGCGAGGTCTATGCGGAGTTTTCCGACAAGCTCTGTGAAGATGGGCATCATGGGCGCAAGACCGGCCGCGGGTTTTACGACTATAGCGGTGACAAGCCGACGCCGAATGGCGATATCCTTGGATATATTTCCGAGGAACGTACAGCCAAGGGCATTGAAAGTCGGAGCTTGAGTGATCAGGAGATCATTGACCGCTACATGGCGGCGATGGTCAATGAAGCCGCGCTCGTTGTGGAGGAGGGCATTGCACAGCGTCCGCTCGATGTCGACGTCACCTTGCTCAACGGCTACGGTTTCCCGCGCTGGCGCGGCGGTCCGATGCAATATGCGGACACGGTCGGCGTCGACAAGATCTTGAACGATATCAAACGGTTTGCCGAAGAAGATGACTTCCTGTGGCAACCGGCCCCCCTGTTGGAAAAATTGGCAGCGGAAGGCAAGACCTTCGCCAGCCTGAACGCGTGAGGCCCCATTTCATGAAACAAGCAGTTATTGTCTCGACCGCCCGGACCGGGCTGGCGAAATCCTATCGGGGCGCGTTCAACGAAACCCACGGTGCGACCATGGCCGGTCATGCGATCCAGCACGCAGTGGAGCGGTCCAAGGTGGACCCGGCCATCATCGAAGATGCCTTCATCGGCTGCGGCTATCCGGAAGGCTGGACCGGCAGCAACATCGCACGCCAGTCCGTTCTGCGCGCCGGTTTGCCGGTCACCACAGCGGCCGTCACCATCAACCGGTTCTGCTCCTCCGGCCTTCAGGCCGTTGCGATGGCAGCCCATGCAATTTCCGTTGAAGGTGCCCCGGCTGCGATCGCCGGTGGTGTAGAAAGCATCAGCCAGATGCCGCCATCCCGCCCGCCTGCAGCGCGCGAGAAATGGCTCGATGAGCACAAGCCGGAAGTCTATCTGTCGATGATCGAGACCTCCGATATCGTCGCCAAGCGCTACAACATCAGCCGCGATGCCCAGGACGAACTGTCGCTGGTCAGCCAGCAGCGCACTGCCGCAGCTCAGGCTGCCGGAAAGCTCGACGATGAGATCGTGCCGATCACCGTGACCCAGGCCTTCAAAGACAGGGAAACCGGGGAAGTGACCCGCAAGGAAGTCACATTTTCCATGGACGATTGCAACCGTCCGAACACGACGCTCGAAGGCCTGGCCACGCTGGAGCCGGTGCGCGGTGAGGGCAATTTCACCACCGCCGGCAATGCCTCCCAGCTGTCAGATGGCGCTGCGGCGCTCGTCCTGATGGACGCTGATCTGGCTGAAAAACAGGGCCTTGAGCCGCTCGGCGCGCTGAAAGGCTTCGTCACGGCGGGCTGTGAGCCAGATGAAATGGGCATTGGCCCAGTTTACGCCGTGCCGCGCCTTTTAAAGCGCCACGGCTTGTCCGTCGACGACATCGACCTTTGGGAGCTGAACGAGGCATTTGCCTCCCAGGCACTGTATTGCCGGGAGCAGCTCGGCATCGATCCGGAGAAGTGCAACGTCAATGGCGGGTCCATCTCCATCGGCCACCCGTTCGGCATGACCGGCGCCCGCATGACCGGTCATTTGCTTTTGGAAGGTCGTCGCAGAGGCTCCAAGCTCGGCGTTGTCACCATGTGCATTGGCGGCGGACAGGGTGCTGCCGGCCTGTTCGAGATTTTCTAAGGGGGCTTTGATGGATCTGAGCTACACGCCTGAGGAAGAAGCGTTCCGCGTCGAAGTGCGGGCCTTTCTGAGTGAAAAACTGCCGCGCCAGCTCTCCGAAAAGGTGCGTCTCGGCAAACGGTTGACCAAGTCTGACATGGAAAGCTGGCATGCAATCCTGAATGCGCAGGGCTGGCTTGCTCCGAACTGGCCCAAGGAATACGGCGGCGCTGAATGGGATGCCGTTCAGCGGATGATTTTCGAAGAAGAAGCCTGTCTGGCGCATGCGCCGCGCATCGTGCCGTTCGGCCTTTCGATGCTGGCGCCGGTGCTGATGGCGTTCGGATCGGAAGAACAGCGCCAGCACTACCTGCCGCGTATCTTGAGCGGCGAAGACTGGTGGTGTCAGGGCTACTCTGAACCGGGCGCGGGATCAGACCTTGCCGCGCTCAAGACCAAGGCGGTCCGCGACGGCGACCATTATATTGTCAATGGCCAGAAAACCTGGACGACACTCGGCCAGCACGCCAACTGGATCTTCTGCCTGGTACGTACCGACGCGGACGCCAAGAAGCAGGAAGGCATTTCCTTCCTGTTGATCGACATGAACACGCCCGGCGTGACCGTGCGCCCGATCGTGCTGATCGACGGCGAGGCCGAGGTCAACGAGGTCTTCTTTGATGACGTCCGCGTGCCGGTCGAAAACCTCGTTGGCGAAGAAAACAAGGGCTGGACCTACGCCAAGTACCTGCTCACCCACGAGCGGACCAACATTGCAGGTGTCGGTTTTTCAAACGCTGCGCTGGCAACGCTAAAACATGTGGCTGCCAACACCCAGTCCGGCGGCAAACCACTCGATCAGAACCCATATTTCGCGGCGCGCATGGCGCAGGCCGAAATTGACCTGATGGCCATGGCAACGACCAATCTGCGGGTTGTCTCCGCTGCCGCCAAGGGGCAGGCACCCGGACCGGAAAGCTCGATGCTGAAGATCAAGGGCACGGTAATCCGCCAAGAGCTGTCCTCGCTCCTGCGCCGCGCAGCTGGCCCCGACGCCATGCCGTTCCTGCCCGATTATCTGGATGGCGGCGACAACGTCCCGGCCGAAGGCCCGGAACACGCTCCGGCGGCAGCGCCCAACTATTTCAACATGCGCAAGCTTTCGATCTTCGGAGGGTCCAATGAGATCCAGCGTACGATCATCACCAAAGCAATCCTGCAACTGTGAGGCATTGAGCAGATGGACTTTAATCTGACGGAAGAGCGCGGCTTGCTGCGCGACATGTTGCAGAAGTTTTTGGGCGAAAAATATGGCCACGAAGAGCGGCGCAAGCTGATCGCGTCCGGCAAGGCCTATGATGCCGATATTTATGCCGAGATGGCTGAGTTGGGTGTTCTTGGTGCGATGTTCTCTGAGGAGGATGGCGGCCTCGGCGGGGCCGGGTTCGACATTGCAGTTGTGTTTGAAGAGCTCGGCCGGGTCGGTGTCATCGAGCCGATCCTTGGCAACGCCGTTCTTGCCGGCAGCCTGATCGCGGACCTCGGATCGGACAGCCAGAAAAAGCTGATTGGCAGCGTCATTGCGGGAGAGATCCTCCTGGCGTTTGCCCATGCAGAACCGGCCTCACGGTACGACCTCAATCATGTCACCGCATCGGCGAAAACCGATGGCGGCCAGATCATGCTGAACGGCACGAAGGCGCATGTGCTGAACGGCGCGCAGGCCGGCATGCTTGTGGTGTCCGCCCGTGAGGCCGGAGCGGATTGGGACGAGACGGGCATTTCCCTTTTCCTCGTTCCGGGTGATGCTAAGGGTATGACCATCGTCGATCATCCGAATGTGGACGGCACATCGGCCGCGACCATTCGTCTTGAAAATGTGGTCTTGGACGAAGGCGCAAGGTTGGGTGCATCCGGTGAAGCTTTCGCGGCGATCGAGGCAGCTGTTGCCCGGGCAACCCTCGCGGTCAGTGCCGAGGCCCTCGGTGCAATGGAAGCGGCGAAGGCGCTCACCATCGATTACCTGAAGGAGCGCAAACAGTTCGGCATTGCGATTGGCAAGTTCCAGGCGCTGCAGCACCGCATGGCAGATGTTTTGATCGAGGTGGAGCAGGCACGTTCCGCAGTGATCAATCTGGCCGGTCATCTGGACGCGCCGCGCGCCCTGCGTGAACGGTATGTGAGTGCAACGAAGAACCTGATTGGCCGCGCGAGTGCCCTGGTGGGCGAGGAAGCTGTCCAGATGCATGGCGGCATCGGGATGACGGATGAATATGCCCTATCGCATTTCGTTCGCCGCATGGTGATGATCGATCATCTCTTCGGGGATGTTGACCATCATCTGGAACGTTTCATTTCCTTGAACGCGGCCTGATCCATGAGCGGGCTCTTTCGAAAAGAAGTGCATCCGGACCATCTGGTCCTGCGGAACACCAACACTGCCCGGCGCAATGCCCTGTCGCCGGAGTACTATGACGGTCTTCTGGACGGATTGGCGGAAGCAGCGAAAACGCCTGAGATTACGGCCGTGGTGCTGACCGGGGAGGGAGATTACTTCTGCTCCGGCGGCGATCTGAACCTATTGAAAGAACGCCGCAATATGACGCTCGAGGAGCGCAAGGCTGCAATTGGCAAGCTCCATGACCTGATCCGGGCGATCCGGACTTGTCCCAAGCCCGTCATCTGCGCGGTCGAGGGCGGCGCTGCCGGGGCCGGTCTGAGCATCGCGCTCGCCTGCGACATGGTTGTAAGCGCCAAAGGGGCGACGTTCACGCTCGCCTATGTGAAGGCCGGTTTGGTTCCTGATGGTGGTGTAACTCACGCGCTGATGAATGCCTTGCCGCGCGGCACGGTTTCCAAGATGGCCTTGCTGGGTACGCCGCTCACTGCAGAGCGCCTTTATGACTTGGGCGTCTTGACCGAGCTGGCGGATCCCGGAGGGGCACTGTCCGCGGCTCAAGCGCTGGCCGCAAAAATCGCAGCCGGTCCGGAGCAGGCCATGGCCGCCATCAAGGGGCTTTTGACCTCCGCAGAGACCGCGACGCTGGATGCACAACTCGATGCAGAACGAGATGCCATGGCGGAAGCTTTGGGGGGCGAGGAGGCCCGCCGGGGCATTGCGGCCATTTTGAACAAAACCCGTCCGGTGTTTTGCGACTGAGACGCGGGCGACAAACAAAACGGCTGACAAACGCTGCCCGAAGAGCGGCGACTTGGAGGAAACGCAATGCACAATCGCATTCATGATTTTCTGGATGATGCGGCCGCAAAACGGGGCGATACCGTTGCCATTCACGACTATGCCGACCGGGCATTTACCTGGACCGAGCTGAAGGCGGCAGCGGGCGAGGCCGAAGACCTTTTGCGCTCATTCGGCCTGAAGGCCGGTGATCGCCTGGTGATGGTTTTCGAAAACTGCGTCTCGGTTTCGGCGTTCTTTTATGCCGCCAGCCGTATGGACGCCATCATAGTGCCGATCAACGCGCGCCTCACCGAAGCTGAGCTGGAGCGGATTTTTTCGCACAGTGATCCGAGCGTTGTCATGTTCAGCACGGACGTGTCCGAGGCAGCCAATACCCATGCAGATCACTTCGGCGCGGAGAAAGTGACCGGCAGTTTCGGCGAAGCAGCGCTGATGCGGCGCGAGGGGGCAGACGTGGAACCGGTCTTTGCAGACGGCCGGGAGCAGGTGGCCCTGATGCTCTACACCTCCGGGACGACCGGAACCCCGAAGGCCGCCATGCTGACCCACGGGAATTTGAACAGCGCGGCGCTCGCATCGGTAAAACTTCGCAGCCGCCGTGACAACGACGTGACTTATCTGGCGCTGCCCTTGTCACACATTTACGGCTTTGTGGCTCTGCTGTCGGCAGCTGTCGCGCAAACCACGTTGCGGCTTGAGCCAAGATTCGATGTGGCCCGGCTCTATGAGGCCTTGCAGACCGATGTCACGCTGTTGCCCGGTGTACCGCAAATGCATGCCCACCTGTTTCACTACGCCCGGGCCCACAACAAGGCGAAATACGATGCCGGCCACCTGAGATTTGTGTCGTCCGGCGGAGCCCCGCTCGATCCAGCCTGGAAACGGGAAGCCGAAGCCTTTTACGGACTTCCGCTTCAAAACGGCTACGGCCTGACGGAAGGCGCCGCTGGTGTCTGTGCAACCCTCAACGAGATCGGCGACCCAGATATCAGTGTGGGCCGGGCGATGGGCGAGTGCGTTCTTCGGCTGGATCTGGAGGCCTTGGGAGCAGAGCCGGATAAGGGGATTGGCGAGATCCTTCTTGGTGGCCCGCAAGTCATGAAGGGGTATTTCCGGGATCCGGAACGGACGGCGGAGGTCATGACGGCCGACGGTTTCTTCAAAACAGGCGATCTTGGCCGGTTCGACGCCGAAGGCCGCCTGCACATTGCTGGCCGGTCCAAGGAGCTGATCATTCGCTCCGGCTTTAACGTTTATCCGGTGGAGGTCGAGGGGATCTTGACCGACCATCCGGAGGTGATCGTTGCCGGTGTCGTCGGGCGTCCGGTGAAAGGCAATGAAGAGGTTCTGGCGTTTGTGAAGGTCGCCAAAGGCAGCCACGTGACCGAGGAGGACCTGAAAGCGTTCCTGCACGACCGGCTTGCGCCTTACAAGCGGCCGAGCAGGATCGTGATCGCCCATGAATTGCCGGCCGCGCCCACCGGAAAAATCCTGAAATCCAAACTGATCGAGACCTTCGCGAACGACCTGGCTGAACCTGCATAAAACGTAGGCCACACAAAGGGTTGATCGAAGAAGACTGTCACAGAAACCAGCCTGTTTGCCGGGTTTTACCGGTCCGGCGAACGGCAAGTTTGAGGGAATGCACTTTATTCTTTCAAATGAAAAATAATTCCATATAGTGGAATAATCTAAGGTCGATGGAGGATGAGACCCTATGAAAGTTTTGAAGTCTTTGCTCGCAGGAGCGGTCCTTGCCACAGGACTGAGCGCGTCCGCAGCCGTTGCGGAAACCACGATTTTTTATGGCCACGCAGGCCCTGCACGCGGCACCATCCCAACGGCACTGGAGTGGTTCAACAACCGGATCGGTGAACTGTCCGGCGGTGACATGAAACTGGACATTCAGTTCGGTGGCGCCCTGTTCAAGGCGAACGCATCGGCCAATGCCATCGGTTTTGGCGTTGCTGATGCCGGATCGATTATCTCGGCCTATTTCCAGAAAGAAATGGCTGCCTACTCCATCGCTGATCTGCCGATCAGCGGCCCGAATGTCTGGGTTGGCCTGAAGGCCACAGACAAACTGATGCGCAACACGCCGGAAATCACCAAACATTTGGCCGATAAAAACTTGGTCTACATCGGGACCTTTACCGCATCAGATGTCAACGTGGCCTGCACGGGCGGTGAAATCGCTTCGGTGAAGGATATCGCGGACAAGCGGATCCGCGGCGCCGGTGTCTACGGCAAGGTGTTCGGCCAGATGGGGGCCACCATGGTCAATCTCAGTGTCTATGAGGCTTATCAGGCGCTGAACAATGGCCTGATCGACTGCAGTCAGGGCTACACCTACATCATCCCGGCTCTGAAGTGGCACGAAGTGATCGACAGCTTCACGGTCCTGAACTGGGGTCAGATCGGCGGCTTCGGCATGTTCATGAACAAGCAGTCGTTCGATGCACTGAGTGAAGAGCAGCAATCGATCATGTTGCAGACCGGTGAAGAACTGGCGGACGAGTTCGCCCAGATCGTCATGAGCCGGAATGCCAAGGCGCTTGAAGCCATGAAAGCCGGCGAATTCGAGCGGGATATCAAGGTGCTTGAGCTGAGCGTTGAGGACCGTGCTGCCATGAACGCAGCGACGCAGCCGTTCATTGAGGAGTGGAAGGAAAACGCAAACAGCGTTGGGTTTGATGCTGACAAATTGATGGCGGCTTACACCGAGGCCGTTGCCGACTACACCAAGGAGTTCGAAGAGAAGGGATATCCTTGGGAGCGCAACTGATCGCGCAGACAAACAGCCGGGGCGCTCGCCGCCCCGGTTTCTTCAGCGGGGAGGGAACCTGATGCTTGATCGGTTGGAGCGGATTTTTGTAGATGTGGCCGTGACCGCGACCATTCTGCTTGCAGTGCTGATATTTGCAGATGTTGTTGCATTGAACGTCTTCAATGCGTCTGTGCCGGACACGATCATCATTGTCCGCGAACTCATGGTTCTGGCAATCGTCATGCCCTTGGCCGCAGCAACGGCCCGCCGGTCTCACATTGCCGTGGAATTCGTGACCAATTTCCTGCCCGATCGGGTCGTGAACTGGTTTGTCGTCTTTGGCGCAGCCTTCGGTGCGGTCGCGCTGATCCCACTGATCTGGTCTGCAGCCCACGAATTTATCTATCAGTGGCAAACGGGCAATGCGTTTTACGGTGATCTTGGTCTGCCGCAGTGGCCAGGCCGCTTGGCGTTCGTTCTGGGGCTCGTTCTCTGCTGGATCCGGTTGGTGCTGATGCTGATCGGCGATGCGGTTTCGGCAATCCGTGGGCGCGTGATTATCACCGGCACCCACTAAGCCAGCTTCAATTTTCAGTCTGACACTCAATACTTTCAGGGAATGTCTTTATGGATCCGGCAACCATTGGCTTGATTGCGTTTGCCTTCATGCTCATCCTGCTGGCGATGCGCGTGCCGATCGCTTTTGCTCTGATCGGCGTTGCAACGGCCGCTGCCTTTATGATCTTCGCTCTGCGCACGGGCACCTTCATGCCGGAGCGGGCGTTCCGGGCAACGTCGGCGATGGTGTTTTCCAATTCGTTCGACCTGATCCATTCTTTCGATCTGTCGATGATCCCGCTGTTCGTGGCCTTGGGCAACATCGCCTACAAGGCGGGGATCACGACGGCTGTCTACAATTCTGCGCGCGTCTGGCTGGTGCAACTGCGCGGCGGGGTCGCCATGGCGTCCGTGATCGGTTGTGGCGGCTTTTCCGCAATCAGCGGGTCCTCTGTTGCCTGTGCCTCGACCATGGGCAAGATCTGTACGCCTGAGATGTTGCGGCTCGGCTACGATCCGAAGCTTGCCACGTCAAGCGTCGCAGCGGGCGGCACCCTCGGGTCTTTGATCCCGCCGAGCGTTCTATTCATCATCTACGCAATCTTCACTGAAACCTCGGTCAGCAAGTTGTTTGTCGCCGGTGTTCTTCCCGGAATTCTTACCCTTCTCGGCTTTCTTTTGGTGATTGCCGTCTGGATTGCCATGGATCCGAAGGTGGCTCCGGCGAAGGAGGCACCGGCAAGCCGGGAAGAGAAAATTCAGGCCGCCAAGGAAGCGTGGCCGGCGGCGCTTATCTTTCTGATCATTGTTGTCGGGATCTACGGCGGTTTCTTTACCGCAACCGCCGCTGCAGCGGTCAGCGTGGTGGTCACGACCGCCATCGGCTTCATGCAACGCCGGTTGAGCCTGCCAGATCTGTGGCATGCGGTGCGCGATACCGTCATTCAGACATCTTCGCTGTTCATCGTTGCTGCAGCGGCAAAGATCTTTGTTTCGGCCATTGCGCTCACCGGCATTGCCCCGGCTCTGGTTCAGGCCGTGTCTGAGGCGCAACTCAGCCCGGCCATGCTGCTCTTCTGCATCTGCCTGGTCTACATCCTTCTCGGCATGTTCCTTGATCCGATCGGCATCATGGTGCTGACCCTGCCGCTGATGATCCCGCTGGTTGAAGCAAACGGCATGGATCTTATCTGGTTCGGCGTTGTCGTGGTCAAACTGCTGGAGATCGGCTTGATCACACCTCCGGTCGGCTTGAACGTTTTTGTTTTGGCCAACGTAGTTGGCAAGGAAGCGCCGGTTGGGACGATATTTGCAGGCATATGGCGCTTCCTGGCTGTGGACCTGGTCGTGCTTGCGCTGATCGTCAGTTTCCCAGCCATTTCACTCTTCCTGTCAGAAGCTGTGAAGTAACGTGGAGTTTCAGGATCTGGGCTATGCAAAGGCCAAGAGGTATTGGATAGATACAAAGTGGGACATCAATAAAGCGACAAAATATGCCCGATCTTAAGGATGACAAACGCTACGCGAATACTCTGGCCCGCGGTCTGAGCGTGCTCAGAGTTTTCCGGCCCACGGACAATGGGCTCGGGAACCTTGAGATATCCGAGCGAACCGGTTTGCCGCGTTCGACCGTGTCGCGCTTGACCTTCACCTTGTGCGCTTTGGGCTACCTCACGCATGGCCGTCATCATGACAAATACCGCCTCGGCCCATCGGCGCTGGCGCTTGGCAACATTGCGGCGGCCGCCTTCGGGTTTATCGAAACAGCAACGCCGATCATGCAGAAGCTCGCCAACGATACCAAAACCCTGATCGGCGTTGCCATTCAGGACGATGGCGAAATGCTGATGGTCAAAACCTGGCGGCCGGAAAACTCCGCAACGATCTGGCTGAATGTCGGCTATCGGATGCCGGTTCTGAAGTCGTCAACAGGGGCCGCCTATCTGGGAGCTCTGACAGATGAGGAGCGGCGCAAGCTGATGACACTCTTGCCGGGGGATCAGGCCGCCGAATGCCGGTCCCTGTCCGTGAAGTCCCAGGACCAGCTGCTGGCAAACGGATACATGTACTTGACCGGGGACGACCGGTTCTCCAACTCGATCAACGCCCTGGCGACGCCTTACCGTCCGTCAGAATTCAGCGAGCCGGTTACCTTCTTGAGCGGCGCCGCCGCCGACGTTCTCACCGTTGCGAGAATGAAAGAAAGTGTCGGGCCGAAACTCGCCGGCGCCGTTGAAGAGCTGCGCAGGATTACAGGCCAGAATTACTCGGTATTGCTGCCGGTCTAGCAGCCGCGTCCCCTGCCGGAGCAGGGGAGCCAGTTTTGGGGTGTGTCGCTTTATTCTGCGACTGGAGCAAAAAGATCTGCGTAGGTGTCCCGCAGGATGTTCTTTTGAACCTTGCCCATGGTGTTGCGCGGCAGAGTGTCGACAACGATGAGCTTGCGCGGGTGCTTAAAGCGGGCAAGGCCGTCGCTCACGGCTGCCTGAATGGCATCAAGGTCGGGATTTGCTCCGGCCTCCGGGACAATCAGACCCACGACGGTCTCACCAAAATCGGCATGCGGCACACCGATAACGGCACTTTCCAGAACACCCGGTTGTTCATCGAGGATCAACTCGATTTCCTTCGGATAAATGTTGTAGCCGCCGGAAATGATGAGATCCTTGTTCCGGCCAACGATGTGGACGTAGCCATCGGCGTCGATCTTGCCGAGATCGCCGGTTATGAAGAACCCGTCTTCCCGGAGTTCTGCGGCGGTCTTCTCCGGCATTTGCCAATAGCCCTTGAACACGTTTGCTCCCCGAACCTCGATCTGACCGACCTCACCATCCGGCAGGGTTGCGCCGCTCTCCGGGTTGGTGATCTTGAGATCAACACCGGGCAGGGGAAACCCTACGGTTCCCGCACGGCGCTCTCCGTCGTAGGGGTTTGACGTGTTCATGTTGGTTTCGGTCATGCCATAGCGTTCCAGGATCCGGTGCCCGGTGCGCTCTTCAAACCGCACATGGGTCTCAGCCAGTAGTGGCGCGCTTCCGGAGATGAACAGGCGGATGTGGCTGGTCAGGTCCTTGGTGAACCGCTCATCGTCCAATAGCCGGGTGTAGAACGTCGGCACTCCCATCATGGAGGTCGCCTTCGGCAGGTTTGCGATCATGGCGTCCAGATCGAACTTCGGCAGGAAGATCATGGAACCACCGGCTGCGAGCATCACATTGGTCGCAACGAACAGACCATGGGTGTGGAAGATCGGCAGGGCGTGCAGGAGCACATCCGTCTCGGTGAACTTCCAGTAGTCCGTCAGCGTTTTTGCGTTCGAAAGGAGGTTCGCCTGGGTCAGCATCGCGCCTTTCGACCGTCCAGTCGTCCCCGAAGTGTAGAGAAAGGCTGCCAGGTCATCGGCGGACCGGTCGACAACATCGAAGGTGGCCGGTTTGGTTTTTGCAGTCTCGGTCAAAGACCCGGAGCCATCGGCATTCAGCGTAGCAAGTCTGGCTCCAAGGCCAGTTGCGATCGGCGTGAGCGCGGCTTCGCTGCGCGCATCGCAGACCACAAGCGTGGCGCCGCTGTTCTCGATGAAATAGGTCAGCTCATCGACGGTATAGGCCGTGTTGAGCGGCAGGAAGATCACACCGGCCTGCGCGCAGGCCGCATAGAGAGCAAGTGCCTCGGGTGACTTTTCAATCTGGGCTGCGAGCCGGTCACCCGGTTTCAATCCGAACTCCGTCAAGGCATGGGCGATCTGCGCCGCTTGTCCCAGGAAATCGGCGTGGGTGAGGGTGGCCCCGCTTGCCAGATGCAAAAAAGGTGTCGTCTTGCCGGCGTGTTTGCCGAACAGCTGATCAAAGAGCGGGTTGGCCATCGGTCGGGCTCCTGTTGAGTGTTTTTTCAGCGGCCGCGCTGAGCGACTTGATATCCGAAGAGGCCGCAATTTCATGGGAGGTGGCGAAGCGCTCGTGGTTTTGCGAGACCTTCGACAGATTGTAAAGGTAGTTGACCATCACGCCGGCGGATTGCTGTTGACCCTTTTCAGAAAGGTCGGCGTCCGCGTGAACTTGATAGACCTGCGCGCCGTTGCCGAGATGGAAGCGGGCCACTGGATCAAGCGGCAATCCGTTCCGTCGTTTCGCTGCAATCAGATAATGGGCCGCAAGTGCCTTGAGCTGCTTTGGGTCGTCGGGAAGCGGGCCTAGATCGTTTTTCTCGATCCAGTTGCGGAAACCTGGAATTGGCGACAGGGTTACAAAGGTTTTGAGGCCCGGCAGCTCCAGGGAAAGATCTGCAGCAACCTGTTTGATCAGAGAATTGCCGAAGGATATTCCCGCTAGCCCCTTCTGGCAGTTCGAGATGGAATAAAAGACCGCCGTGTTCGCGTCTTCTGCCTCAATATGCTCCCGTTCCTCGCTCAAGAGCGCCTGGATGGATGAGGGAACACCTTTGGTGAGGGCGACTTCCACGAAGATTAGCGGTTCATCCGGCATTGTGGGGTGGAAGAAGGCGAAGCAGCGCCGGTCGGCGGGCTGCAGGCGCCGTCTCAGGTCATCCCAGCTGTCGATGGCGTGCACCGCTTCATATTCAATGATCTTTTCAAGGATATTGGCCGGGCTTTCCCAGTTGATCGGTCTGAGCACGAGAAACCCTCTGTTGAACCAGCTCGCAAACAGATGCCCGAAGTCGACATTGAGCGCCTGTAGGGCGTCGTCCTCCTTGCTGAAGCGCAGGAGATCGGCGCGCATGGCAACAAGGGATCGGGTGGCGTCCGGCACCTGGTTGAGCCGGCGGATCAGCTCTTGCCGGCGTGGTTCGGCAGCGCGGACCAGGGTTTCGTAGCTGGTTTTCGTTTGCCCCTTTTCATAGGTCTCAAGTGCCGCGCGAAGGTCTTGAGGTGAGACCGCCATGTCTTCGGCCAAGTGCCGGAAAAAGGACAGTTTTTCGTCTTCCTCCGCAGTTTCATACCGGTCGAGGATGATCCGGGCGATGGTGCTGCCCGAAACCTCGCCCGACGCACCCAAAAGCGCGGAAGTAAGTTCCTCCATGGGCCGGTTGTCGGAGCTTCCGGGAAGAAAGGTCCGGTACCGGCGGTCAAAGATTGAAGACAGCAGATCGGCCAAAAGGGTCATCGTGTTGGTCCCATCACAGCATCCGGCAACCACGTTGCCAGTCCCGGGAAGATGCATAACAGGATGATTGCGACGACCATACATCCCACAAAGGGCAAGGACCCCTTAAGGATGGTCTTCAGCGAGATATCCGGTGCAATGCCATTGATGACGTACAAGTTGAGGCCGACTGGTGGCGATATCAAGCCGATCTCCATGTTGATCGTCAGGACAACGGCAAACCAGATCGGATCAAATCCGGCCGTTGTGATGATCGGCAACAGGATAGGTGCTGCCATCAGGATCACGGCAACCGGTGGCAGGAAGAAACCGGCAATCAGCAGGAAGATGTTGACGGCGCCCATCAGCACCCAGCGGTTCACATCCAGAGTGCCGATCCATTCGGCAATTGCCTGCGTGATGAACAACGAGGACAGCATGTAGGAAAACACGCCGGCAGCAGCGATGATGAACAAGATCATCACGCTTTCCTTGGTGCTGTCGCGCAGGACAACCCAAAGATCTCCCGGGTTCCAGAGTTTGTAGATCACCATAGCGATGATCAGACACATCAGCGCGCCGACAGCGGCCGTTTCCGACGGTGTCGCGATACCGCCATACATGGCGTAAAGCACGCCGACGATGATCGCGAGGAAGGGCAGGACCCGAGGCAGGATCTCAAAACGCTGTTTCCAGGTATAGCTGCCGGCACTCAAGACTGAGGCATCCCCGGAGCGCCACGTCGAATAGAGCGACCATGCCATGAAGAGGCCGACCAGCAGAAGACCTGGAATGACACCGGCAAGGAACAGTCGTCCAATCGAGGTTTCGGTCGCAATGCCGTAAACGATCATCGTAACCGATGGCGGGATCAGGATGCCGAGTGTTCCGCCAGCTGCGATCGAGCCGGCTGCAACGCCGTCCGGATAGCCGCGCTTGCGCATTTCCGGAATGCCCATCTTGCCAATTGCCGCACACGTTGCCGGGCTGGACCCGGACATGGCAGCAAACAGCGCGCAAGCGCCAAGATTGGAGACGACCAGCCCGCCGGGAACGCGTGTGAGCCAACGTTCCAACGCTTCATAAAGGTCGGCACCAGCGCGCGTGGACGCGATTGAAGCGCCCATAATGATAAACATCGGGATCGAGAGGAGCGCGAAGTTGTCGAGTTTGCCGAACAGGATTTCCGGCATCAGTTCCAAGGATCGCATGCCATCGAAGATGATGAGGAACCCGGCTGAGACAATCAGAAGCCCCAGCGCGACCGAGACACCGGAAAACAGGACGAAGATAGTGAAGAAGGCGACCAATGCACCAAGGAGAAGCGGGTCCATTATGCGTCCTCCAGGCCAAACGGGCGATCAACCCGTGTGATGACGGCGACCAGATCGGCAATCAGCTGCAAGAGAAGCAGGCCAAACCCAACGGGCAGGGAGAGGTACGGGATCCAAAGCCGGACGCCCCACACCGTGTCCGAGCGCCAGCCGCGGTCCCAGGCAAAGTGCCAGTATTCAAAGCCATAAAACAGCATGATCCCGACAATCAGGATCGACAACGAGAGGGTAATCAACGCGAGGAAAAAGCGAGCCCGTGGCGGCAGGGATAGCGGCACCAGATCCACATTGACGTGGCCGCGCAACCGCTGGACATAAGGCAAGCCGACAAGCGTCGCGGCAATCACCAGATAGATGACCGCTTCCGTCTGCCAGACCGTCGATCCGTTCAACACGAACCGGACAAAGATCATCTGGCATGTGATCGCAACGGCGGCGACAATCATGGCTGCCGAGCACCAGCCTGCAACGGTCGAAATGGCCGCGACAGCGCGCAAAAAGGGGTTGTTACCGGCACGCGCAACGGCTGCCGAGCTGTGACCCGCCATGGGGAACTCCCGAAAAAAGAAAAAGGGTAGCGAGAGGCGGGGCGGCGTGACACCGCCCCGGTCAAAGACTTATTGAACTGACAGTGCCATATCCAGGAGCTCCTGGCCGCCCGGGGTTTGCTCGATGAAGGCCTTGTAGGAGGTCTCTTGCGCAAGGGCCCGCCAGGCGTCGAACTCCTCCTGGCTCATTTGCGCGATCTCGACGCCATTTTCTGCAAAAATATCGGCAGACGCCGCATCCTGCTTCTTGGCTTCCTCCAGATAGAACGCCTCAGCCTTGGCGGCACCTGCCTGCAGCGCGGCTTTTTGGGCATCGTTCAGGCCGTCATAGGTGGATTTGTTCATCAAGAGCGGCTGATACATGAACCAAAGGGCAAAGTCGCTGGCCGGTGTGTAGCACTTGACCTGCTCATAGATCCGATAGCTGACGAAGGATGAGGACGACGTGTTCGCAGCCGTCAGAACGCCGGTCTGCATCGCGTTATAGATTTCTGACGACGCCATGGAGGCAATGGAGGCACCGGCCCCCGCGAGCATTTGCTCAAATGCCTTACCGGCTGCACGGGTCTGTTGCCCCTTTACGTGTTCCGGGGCGGTGATGCATTTGTCTTTGCCGACAAAGCCGCCAGCGAGGTAGCCGTGAACCAGAACCATCACGTCGTCACCTGCCATGATCTCTTCGATCTTGCCCATGAACGGGCTTTCGTTGAGACGGGCTGCGTGATCGTGGTTCTTCACCAGACCCGGCATCAGGGTGAGGTTGTAAGCAGGCTGCTGACCGCCGGCATAGCTCAGCGGAAACACGGTCATATCGAGCTGGCCGCGGCTGAGCGGCTTGTACTGTTCGCGCGGTTTGAACAGGGACTTTGACGGGAAGATCTTGATCTCAAGATCCACGTCGGCAGCGGCGACTTCATTGGCAACGATTTCTGCCACCTTGTGGCGCACATCGCTGGTGGACCACTGGTGCGACAGGCGCAGTTCCGTGGCATTGGCGGCAAAAGCAGAACCGAGCAGCGCGGCAGCTGCAACGGCAGATGTCAGTTTCATGGTCATTGTTGTTCCTCCCAAAGAGCGTGTGACGTTTGGTCAAGCTCGAGAGGCATCCTTGCACCGAATGTATTCTCCGTCAAATTTTTTGTATACAAGATGGAAATTATTGCGTGCAGGGAATAGGTGTGTTTATGTCAGCGGCATGGATAGGAAACGTGCAGATCTGATCGCCGACGAATTGGAGGGCCTCATTTTAGAGGGCACTTACAAAGATGGCGCGCGTTTGGATGAAGTCCAGCTCGCCGAGCGGTTTGAAGTCTCACGCACCCCGGTCCGGGAAGCTTTGCAGCGTCTCTCGCAGTCCGGCCTTGTGGAGCAGATCCCCCGGCGTGGCGTCTTTGTGCGACAACCGGGGCCGGTCGAACTTCTGGAGATGTTCGAGGTGATGGCCGAGTTGGAAGCCGTCTGCGCGCGTCTCGCCGCAAGCCGCATCACGGACCAGGCCTTGTCGGACCTTCATGCTGCCAACGCGCGTTGTGATGAAGCGGTCGCAGCTCAGGACACGGATGGCTATTACCTGGAAAACGAACGCTTCCACGCCATATTGTACCGGCAGTCCGGGAATGGGTTTCTGGAGCAGGAATGCCTCCGGCTTTACCGGCGCCTACAACCCTTCCGCCGCATGCAGCTCAGGGCAAGAGGGCGCTTACCGCAATCCATGGCCGAGCACAAAGCTATTGTGACTGCATTGGAAAAAGGGGATGGCGAGGGCGCAGCTGCGGCCATCCGGGGCCATGTCGCGGTTCAGGGCGAAAAATTCCACCATCTGATGGCCAGCCTGAAGCACGCAGCTGAATAGGTCACTTCAAGTCCGCAAGTGATCTGCGCGGCTTCGACAGAACATGCCGATTTGGGTCCTTAAGCTGTCTGCGAAGCAGCGAGGCAGGTTGTGAAACGCTGAACTCCCGAAATAAAGTACTTCGGACGGTCCTTGCTTTGATGTAGATGAGTAATCTGAAGATCGAAATGATTTGGCTTGAGTTGCTAGCATCAATCACATGAACCAGAGAGCTGAAGTTCGAACCATAGGCCCGCCGTACGAAGATGGTGCAAAGGTTGTTTTTGAGATCTTTGTTCAGCCAGGATTTTCGGACCTGGAACTTTCTGCCGTAACAACAGTACTGCGCACGGCAAACGATGTTCTAAACAACGATGTCTATTCATGGTCAGTCATCTCTGATGAACCGGGATTGGTGACCAGCAGCTCAGATTTGATCGTACGGGCGGCCCCCGCCATCAGCGGCCAGTATTTGTGCGATTGCCTGGTCGTCATTGGCGGCCGTTCCAGCCCTCCAGAGGCATGGCTGGCGCGCTTGAGGGCGATGCAACAGTTGCAACGACGCGTCATCCTCCTCTCGGACGCGTCCCGTCAATATGTGAGGTCGGTCAATAACCTCGATGCGCCAACGACCGCGCACTGGCGTGACGTGTCTCTGTTGCAGGAAGTCGGCTCCTATCCGAAACTGACAGACAGTTTGGTGGAAACACATGGCACCGTGCTGACCTGTGCCGGCCACGGTCATACCCTCGAAGCAATGATCGGTGTGCTTGAAGGCCAGTTGGACCGCCGGCAGTGCGCCGAGATTGCCAGTTTGCTTGTGCTCGATCGTGTTCGCGGATTTTCATCCGAACAACCCAAAGGCAGCAGTTACAGCTCCAGTTACTTTGAAAAGAGGCTGCAAAACGCACTGCGGCTCATGGAGGCCAACATCGAACAGCCCTTGCGTCTTGCAGATGTTGCCAAGGAAGTTGGTTTGTCAACACGTCACCTGGAGCGGTTGTTTACAGTCTATTTCAACACGACGCCGTCGAAACTCTATAAGAAAATTCGCTTGAAGAAGGCGCATGCGCTCGTCGTGGACACCCATCTGCAACAGATCGAGATCGCGCTTTCTTGCGGGTTTGGCTCCGCGGGATCCTTTTCGCTCGCCTACAAGGCGGAATATGGAGAAACGCCGACGCAACGCCGGAAGAGGATGCGGTAGATTCCTTAGTGATCTGGTTAAGCTGCCGCCGTTTGATCCCGGTTTGGTTTTGTTCGGATAAGAAAAAGGCGGCCCGTTTGAACCGCCTTTTTTGCAAATAGCCTCAGAAGCCGTTTATTCGGCGGCCGCCTTGGCAATCTCCAACTGCGCATCGATATCAGAGGCATCGTGCCGCTCGGCGAGCTGTCCGCTTTCGTCCCCAAAGACCCGGTTGACCATGCGCCCGCGGATTGCTGCCGGACGGGCGTCAATCTTTTCAGCCCAGGCAACGAGGTTCTTGTATTCATGGACGGAGAGGAATTCCGCTGCACTGTAAAGACGGCCCAATACCAGCCCGCCGTACCACGGCCAGATCGCCATATCGGCGATCGAATAATTTTCGCCCGCAATGAAGGGGCGCTCGGCGAGCGCCTTGTCCAGCACGTCCAGCTGCCGCTTGGCCTCCATTGAGAAGCGATCGATCGGATACTGGAATTTTTCCGGCGCATAGGCATAGAAGTGACCGAAACCGCCGCCGAGATAGGGCGCAGAGCCCATCTGCCAGAACAGCCAGTTGAGGGTTTCTGTCCGCTCAGGGCCTTCTGCCGGCAGGAATTCACCAAATTTCTCGGCGAGGTACATCAGGATTGACGCAGATTCGAAGACGCGGGTTTTGGCAGGCGTGCTGTGATCGACCAGGGCCGGGATCTTGGAATTGGGGTTTGCGCCGACAAAG
Source organism: Roseibium sp. (assembly GCF_965276855.1). Taxonomy (GTDB): domain Bacteria; phylum Pseudomonadota; class Alphaproteobacteria; order Rhizobiales; family Stappiaceae; genus Roseibium. The sequence continues at coordinate 792,890 of NZ_OZ255700.1, read as the reverse complement.
CCGCTTCCGAACTGATCGCCGTCGCCAATCTTGATCAGCCAGGCGTCATATTCTGCGCCCTTATGCCCGAGGGCGAGCAGTTCCTCAAGCATCAAGGTGACCTTGACGCCGTTCGGAGTGGCAAGCGAATAGAGCTGCAAAGGATGTTTGCCAACCGGCAATTCCTTCTCATGCGTGGAACCTGAGACCGGCCGGTTGATGCTGGCGAACTGGCCGCCGCTTGGCTGCTCCCAGGTCCAGACTTTCGGCGGGGTGTAAGTGGTCGTATCGCTCATTTGGTCAATGTCTCCAGAACCGGATATTGGTCGATCTCGTAACGATGACCGGTGTGACGTCTCAAGTCATCGCATTATTACGATCAAATAGGCGTCGCAGGAGGTAATGCAACAGCATCCTTTCCAAATCCATGCGCTTTTCGGACGTTGAGCAACGTTCTTTGAACGATTGGGGCCGTGAGGCGTGCTGGCAACATGAATGTCAGATGAACCAACTCTCCGTACTGGTGCCCAAATCATCGGGCAATCTCCTTTTCAGAAATGATGAGGAGCCGGAACGAAGGGGAGCCCGATGCACCTGAAATCACTTGCCGCTGCACTTTGCTTAGTTGCCATGCCGGTCGAGGCGAGCAGCCTTTATGTGAAATACGACATCTCGCTGACGGGTTTGAAGATCGGCGAGGGCGCGCTTTCCGTCGATCTTCAGGATCAATCCTACAAGATCCACGGGCAGGGCAAGATGGCAGCCTTTGGCAATTTCGTTTCTGATGGTTCCGGCAATGTGCTTGCGACTGGCTCAGTATCGCCGCAAGGCCTGAGTCCGGCTGCCTTCTCGATGCAGGCGGAAGAAGACGGCAAACCGAACACGGTTTCGCTCTCTATGGCGAATGGCTCTGTCACGGGCACCAAGATCCACCCGGCCCAAGACAGGATGAACGAGCGGATCCGGGTCACGGATGCCCACAAACGGGGTGTGATCGATCCGCTGACTGCGGTCTTGTTTCCAGCGCCGAAGGGCCTGCACGCGGACAGCTGCAAGCGCACGGTTCCGATTTATGATGGCCGTGACCGGTATGACATCGTTCTGGACTACAAGACAAAGTATCAGAAGAGGGGCGGCCGGAAGGGCTATTCCGGTGGTGTCCTCACTTGCTCTGCCCGTTACAAGGCAATCGCCGGTCACAGGCCGAACCGCAAGACAATCCAGCAGTTGGAAGCAAATACGTCGATGGAGATCCACTTGGCCGAGGTGCCGGGCAAACCGTACCTTCTGCTTTATAGAGCCCGCCTGATGACACCCGCGGGGCCGCTCAACATCCAGAACGTTCGCTTCAAGATATTGAACTAAAGAGAAAGGGCAGGAAAATTCCGGCCCTTTGTTTGTGTCTGTACTGTCAGATCAGACCCTGACGACGTAGACCGAGCACTTGGAGTGCCGAACGACGCGGGCCGCGTTTGGTCCGAGCAGGAACTCGCGCAATTGAGGTTTGTGTGCCCCAATTACAATGAGGTCCGCATCTGTGCGTTTCGCCAGCTCCAGGATCTCTTCGTAGATCGAGCCCGTCGCAACAACGTGACGGATCTCCTTGTTGCGCTCCTCGCCCAAGACACTGCCGACAATATCTGTCAGCTTGTTTTGTGTGTCGTTGACGATCTCATCCTGAAAGTTCTCATCGAAATAGGAACTTACAAGCGTCACGCCGAAATTCGGCACAACGGTGATCACGTCGAGCTGGGCGTTGTCGAGCTGGGCGAGTTTGTCTGCCGTTTGAAGGACCTCGCGGTCTTCCGGATGGGTAATGTCGACGGCGCAAAGAATGGTCTTGTTCATGCCGGAGCTCCTTCCAGTTCCTTGCGTTCGACGCGGGCACGCGGGCGTTGGAGCAGATAGATCAGGCCGAGCAGCAGAAGACCCGGGATGTAGATCAGCTCCTTCGGCATTTGTTCAAGAGACACCTGGGCTTTTGCGATCTGGACCGGGTCATCCCCGTAGAAATCGAAGTTGCCGAGTGTTTCAAAGAACGGTGTGCCCGGGAAGGGTTCATCCATTTTCATCACGCCGTCTTCATCAAAGACGGTCAGGCCAACAGCAGACAGGCGCGCTTCCGCATCCGGCTCGTCTCCGACGGTCAGGATGAAGGTCGTTTCCGCCTGAGATCCTGTATCGAAGTCGGGGCCGTTCACGGTGATGCGGATCTCGTCTCCCGGGTTAGCCTCGCCAACGGCCTCAACGAAACTGGTCGGTTGAACAATTTCGAACGGAGGCTGGATCCGGTTCATGAAGAAGTCCGGACGGAACAGGATGAAAGCAACAAGCACCAGAGCGATGCTCTCATAGATGCGTGAGCGGGTGACGAAATAGCCCATGGTTCCGGCCGTGAAGGCCAATATGGCTATCGTCGCCATTATGAAGACCAGAATACCCTGTCCCCAGCCGACGTCGATCAGAAGCAGATCGGTATTGAAGATGAAGACGAACGGCAGGGCGACGGTTCTGAGCGAATAGAAGAACGCCGTGAAGCCAGTCTTGATCGCATCACCGCCAGATACCGCGGCTGCGGCGAAGGAGGCAAGTCCCACCGGAGGCGTCACATCCGCCATGATGCCGAAGTAGAAGACGAACAGGTGAACGGCAATCAGCGGCACGATCAGGCCGGATTGGGCACCGAGTTCTACCACCACACCGGCCATCAGCGAGGACACCACGATGTAGTTCGCCGTGGTCGGAAGACCCATGCCGAGGACCAGCGAGAGAAGTCCGACAAAGGCCAGCATCAGGACGAGGTTGCCGCCAGAGACCAGTTCCACAAGGTCGGCCATCACCTGGCCGATCCCGGTCAGGGTCACGGTGCCGACGATGATGCCGGCGGTTGCGGTGGCAAGGCCGATGCCGATCATGTTGCGGGCCCCATCGATCATGCCCTTGGCAAGATCAACAACGCCTTCCTTGAACTCCTCGACCATCTTGTTTTCGCCGCGGAAGATCGCCTTGATCGGCCGCTGGGTCAGAAGGATGACGAAGAGCAGGGTGGTTGCCCAGAACGCGGAGAGGCCCGGAGACTTCTGCTCAATCATTAGGAAGTAGACAAGCACAACGATCGGCAGGAGGTAGTAGAGGCCGGACTTGTAGATGTCGGCGATCTCCGGAAGGACGATGTCCTTGGCATTGGGATCATCCGGGTGCAGGTCGTCAACGCTCGCGGCGAGCTTCAGAAGCACGACGTATGCAACGAAAACAAGAACCGCAAGGATCCAGCTGGCGCCATCCGGTACAAGGGCCGTGATCCAGCCGATCGGGAACTTGATGCCGTAACAAAGCGCAGCAAAGCCCGCGAAGAAGAAGAACATGCCCATGACGGTACGCAAGGTGGACACGGTCTTGTGGCCGATGGTCGGCATGTTCCGCTTCACCGCTTCCAGGTGCACGATGTAGACCAATGCGATGTAGGAAATGACCGCAGGCAGGAAGGCGTGGGTGATCACTTCGACATAGGAAATGCCGACATACTCCACCATCAGGAAGGCGGCAGCACCCATGACAGGTGGCATGATCTGCCCGTTTACGGACGACGCAACTTCAACGGAACCGGCCTGTTCATTGGTAAAGCCAACCCGCTTCATCAGCGGAATGGTGAAAGTGCCAGTGGTAACAACGTTCGCAATGGACGAACCGGAGATGAGGCCCGTTGCGGCTGACCCCACGACGGCCGCCTTGGCCGGGCCGCCTTTCAGGTGGCCGAGCGCTGCAAAGGCCATCTTGATGAAGTAGTTGCCCGCGCCCGCTTTATCGAGCAGGGCGCCGAATAGAACAAACAGGAATACGAACTTGGTGGAGACGCCAAGGGCAATCCCGAAGACACCCTCCGACGTGATCCACATATGGCTCATCGCCTTTTGCAGCGATGCGCCTTTCCAGCGCATGACTTCCGGGACCCATTGGGAAGAACCGAAAAAGACATAAAGCAGGAAGACGGTGGCGACGATGGCCATCGCAGGACCCAGGGTCCGGCGTGCAGCTTCAAACAGGATCAAGATGCCTGCGAGCGCAAACCATTTGTCGATGTCGTCGGCGAGGCCGCCGTTGTTGACGATTTTCTCATAGAAGAAGAGGCCGTAGAGCGCGAGAAACGCACCGGACAGGGCCAGGACCCAATCCTGGATCGGGATGTGATGGCGCGGGCTGCTTTTCAGAGCCGGGTAGGCCATGAAGGCGAGGAAGATGGCAAAGGCAAGGTGGACCTGGCGGCTGTTGTTGATCAGGTCGCTGGGCAGAACATAGTTGGCAAGGGGAGACGCAAGAAGAACCTGGAAAGCGGACCATGCCAAAGCGACAGCTGCCAGAAAGAGCCCAATCGGGCCGGCAGGGTTCCGCGAGCCGGAATCGGACGCTGCGACCAGTTCCTGAAGCTCTTCCTCAGACAGGCCACTCGACCCGGCCTTCTTGTTCGCCTGATACTCTTCAGACATCAAATGTTCCCCCGTTTGTCCGGCCCCCAATTCGCCGGTCCGATAATTCCCAAGATCCTATGAGCGAAGCTGCTCTGGACAAAGACATGTTTTGAAAACAGCACGCGATCTTCTGTGTGGCATGGCTGTGCTGACAAAAGGCCCGGAAGCTTGCTCCCGGGCCCATGTTTCAGAAGGTCGGATTAGTTGATCCAGCCTTTTTCTTTGTAGTACTTCGCAGCACCTGGATGCAGCGGAGCGGACAGACCGTCCTGAGCCATTTCTTCCGGCTTCAGGTTGGCGAATGCCGGGTGCAGCTTCTTGAAGGCATCGAAGTTTTCGAAGACCGACTTGACCAGGGTGTAAACAGTGTCTTCAGACACGTTGGAAGAGGTCACGAAGGTTGCGCCCACACCGAAGGTGCCGGTGTCAGCATCGTTGCCGCGGTACATGCCGCCCGGGATGGTGGCGGTGCGGTAGTAGCTGTTGTCAGCAACCAGCTTGTCGACAGCGTCGCCGCCAACGGTCACGAGTACGGAGTCACACGCGGTGGTGGCTTCCTGGATGGAACCGGACGGGTGACCAACGGTGTAGACCATTGCATCGATCTGGTTGTCACACAGAGCTGCGGACTGCTCGGCAGCTTTCAGCTCGGTTGCGAGCGCAAAATCGTCCGCAGTCCAGCCTTTGGCTTCCATCAGAACTTCCATGGTGCCGCGCTGACCGGAACCCGGGTTACCGATGTTGACGCGCTTGCCCTTCAGGTCATCAAAAGTCTTGATGCCGGAATCTGCGCGAGCCACAACGGTGAACGGCTCCGGGTGTACGGAGAATACAGCGCGCAGCTCTTCGAACGGACCTTTGTCTTCGAACTTGGATGTGCCGTTGAAGGCATGGAACTGCCAGTCAGACTGGGCAACACCAAACTCCAGCTCGCCTTCACGGATGGTGTTGATGTTGTACACAGAACCACCAGTGGATTCGACCGAGCAACGGATGCCGTGGTCTTTGCGATCCCGGTTCACCAGGCGGCAGATTGCGCCACCGGTCGGGTAATAAACACCTGTGACACCGCCGGTGCCGATGGTGATGAATTCTTCCGCGGCAGCTGCGCCGGTGAAGGCGATGCTGGTCGCAAGAACAGCACCTGCAAGGTTCAGTTTCATCATCATTTGACTAGGCTTCCCTCTATTTCAGTTTTTGTTCCAGAGCGGTCCAACCACCCTAGACATTTTCAAGTTCATCGAGCAAGCGATTGTGCCTGTCGACATTTTGGATCCGGGCTTCCGCCTCGGAACCGGCTCGCGCGACCAGCATGCCCGTAATGGTCTCAATGAGAACGAGCGTGGCCGCGTAAGATGAGAAAAAGTGTGGACTTTCAGTGCGCTGAATGAAGTGATGGTCTGCGAATTGCAACCCTGGAAACGCATGACTGTCGGTCAGGACGATCACTTTCGCACCGTTTTCTGCTGCAAGTTCCGCCGCCCGGACCGAGCGGTGGGCATACGGGTGTTTAGACACGATCACGATGCAATCGTCCTTGGTCAGACTTGCAAGTGCACCGCCCAGGGACGCGCCATTGCGCCCTGCCACGATCCAGCGATCATTGAACCAGTTGGCGAGGTACGCGAAGTAATCGGCAAAGCCGGCTGAAGCGAGCGCGCCGACAACAACAGTCCTGCGCGCTTTTGACAGGCAGTCAACAACCTGTTCCAACCGAACCGGATCAATGTCGTCGACGAGCGCCTTGATGTTGTCGACACAGGCAGCCGCCTGACGGGGCAACAAGGGCTGATCCGCCTCGTTTCGAAGCTGCCGGGCCTTGTCCTGAAAACTGCTGCCGCGCTGGCTCAGTTCCATCCGCGCCTGTTCGCGCAAGGCTTCGTAGTCGGTAAAACCGATGGCCCGCGCGAGCCGGGTATAGCTGGCAGGGGAGACACCGCTTGCGGCGGCGATCGCCCGCAGGCTGCGCGTTGCGATTTCAAGCTGGTTGTCTGCAAGGTAATCCGCGGCCGTCCGCAAGGTCTCGCTGAGATCAGCGTAATTTGCTGTGATGGCAGCTCGGATTTGTGGTCGCGCAGATGTCATGCGCGCACTGTTTCATTTGTTTTTTTGATTGTCAATTTCTGAAACAATTGTTTCGTCGTATTCGAAATTTTGCATAGGAGATAAGTCGGGTCACGTTAGGTGACACAGCGTGCTTCGGGACCGGCAAAAGGGTGCTGAAACATAGGAAATGTAAAGGGAAATCGCAGAGCGCAGATGCGGGCTACTCGACGATGGTCTCGCAGTACGCCTTCACCTTCTCAAGCGGCATTGAAGTGCTCTGGACTTCCATCCGGAGGATTTTGCCGTCAGCCCGCGTTAGGATCGCCAGATTGCATTCGTCTGTCAGCGGCTTCGGGTTCTTCTTTTCCGTATAGGTTCGCTCGTTGATGGACGACCAATAGTAAACGAGCTCCTTGGGATCTCCGCCCGGGTAGTTGATCGGATCGGCTCCTTTCGGGATTGCATCATAGGCAATCACGTCCGAGGGCGGGCCATATTTGAGAAAGAAGTCTGCCGACGGTTTGCCGACATAAGTGCTTTTGAATTCAGGATTGGTCGAGGTCTGGCATGCGGCAAGCCCCAGGCACAAGAGTGCCATGAGGGCTTTTCCTTTTGCGGGAATGTGGCGTCCGCTGATCATGTCCGATTTCCCGGCCGCTGCGATGTGCAGCCGTCAGTTGATTTGCAACTCGAGAGACTTGTGCAGACGCTGAAGGTTACGCAGGGACTTGGACTGCCACGGAATGGCTTTGGAACCGAGAACACGCACACCGATTTCCGGTTGCTTGCGGATCTCGATGGTGAACTTTGCAAGGAGGTTGATGCCGGAACTGTTGAGGAATTCCAGACCGGTCAGGTCAAGTACGATTTCTTCCGGTTTGGAATCGAGCACATTGTTCATGAGTTCCAGGATTGGCGCATACGCCTCCGTACCAGACAGACGCATCGTGCCTTCATAATGGATCTTCGACCCTTCTGCCCAGACACGGTAGTCGTTGGTGCTGATTTCCATTCTAATCGTTCCCTCGGAATTATGTATGCGCTCAGGAGAATGTCAGCGCAGCTACAGTTTTCAAGTTGACCGAACCATTACTGGCATCCGGCGTGAAGCGCCAGCCGAGTTTTGCATCATAATCGCTCATTAGCGTCAAAAGCCCAAGTCCGGACCCGGAGGAGTCCAGATCGGTCGCGTTGGCTTCAATGCGTTCCAGAAGAAGTTCGCCCGGATCTCGTGCCAGGATTTCCGTCAAGAGCTCCTGAAACTTCTCTGCCGTGGCCGGATCAATCACATTGGAAATCTCGGATTCGAAATGATTTCCGTCCAGAGAGCAGCTGATCTCGATGTTGCCATCGTGGCGGAACTTCACCGCATTCTCCAATATTTCGTTCAGCAAGTAGCCGATGCTGTGCCGGGCGTCGACCTGATCGACCCCCTTTGCACAGCATTTTGCAAAATAATCGCCAAGAAAATCGGAGGTTGTTCCGCAGTGTTGCCAGCTCAGCTCCAGCGGTTCTGCGGCGAGGGTGATGTGGAGCGTGGTTGCTGACGGCCCATTCGTCAGCTCGGCGTGTCCGAATGTCACTGTCATAGCCTACCTGTGCTTCATCACCACAAGGGTAATGTCATCAAACATTTTTTGTGTGTCAATGTGTGCTTTAACTTCCGTCAGTATCGCCTCAATAATGGCTTTGGCTGGTTTGCCCGCATTGGCTTTGGCGCAGGCGCACATCCTGTCGAAGCCGTAAAGAACGCCGTCCGGGTTTTCCGCCTCTGTCACACCGTCTGTGTGAAGAAGAAGAACATCATCCGGACCGAAATTCAGGACTTCAGTTTGCACAAATGGTGCAATGTCCGCTTCCAGGCCAACCGGGAAACCGAGTTCGACCGTATCGATCCGTTCGACATCGCCATTCGCCCGGATAATCAGCACTTCCTCATGCTGTCCGGAGAGCGTGACCTTGCCATCCTCGTAATCAACGAAGGCGAGGGTCATGTGTTTGTCGGAGTTGGTCCGCGCGATGTTCTTGTAAAGCGCCCGGTTGAGCACTTCGAGGAAAGCAATTGGGTCGTTGTCGCCCTTTTCCTGCAAGGCCCGGGCAACAGACTGCACCATGAGCATCAGTACGCCACTTTCCAGCCCGTGCCCGGTCACGTCGCCGATGCCGACTTTCACCCGGCCGCCGTCATGGAGAACGTCATAGTAATCACCGCCGACTTCATCCGCCGGCTCCATGTAGGCAGCGATTTCGATTTGGGCGATGCCTTCCAGTTCACTGCGCCTTGGCAGCACCATCTCCTGGATGCGTTTCGCCACATCAAGTTCAGCGCCAAGTCGCAGGTTTTCGTTCTGAAGACGTTTGTTGAGCGCGACGATTTCCTTGTTCGCGGTTTCCAGTTTGCCGGTGCGCTCTTCGACCAGTTTTTCAAGGTTTTCCGTATGATAACTGATTTCCTCTGCCATCCGGTTGAAGGCCGTGCCCACGGCTCCGACCTCATCCTTGCTCGGGATTTTCACCCGGACGGAATAGTCCTTGTTTTGAAGGGCGCGGGCGGCGTCTGCAAGGGCGCTTAGGCCAGCGGTAATCCGGCCAGAAATCGCGTAAACGGCGATGAAAACGATCACCAAACTGATCAGCAGGGCCGCGATCTGCCATTGAACGATGCTGCGGGTGGCGTTGGATATCTCCTCTTGCACCTCGCCAAGCGTTTCGTACATTTCCCCTTCAGAAACGAGGAAGCCGAGGGTCAGGCTCTCTGAGACAATTGTGGAGCCGTTCCAGAGGTTCACCGGATCCAGCCGTTTCAAAACAACGATAAAGTTTTCTGGCCCATTGCCTTCGTCAATTTCGAGGGTTTTGATCACCGTGTTGGCGTCTTCCGGCAACAGAAGGTTCGAGATCGCGGGATAACGGCTCTGATTCAAGAAGCGGTTGATCCCGGTTACGCCCTGACCCGTGGCATCAACTGAGATGAGGCCGAGCTTTTCCGCGCCAACTTCACTCACAGCAATAACATTGCCGGCGGAGCTGGTCAGGAAGCCAAAGCCCGTGTCAGCAATCTGCACGTTCTCAACCAATTCGCCGAACTGGTCGAGCGTTACATCAACAGCCGCCATCCCGGCGACGTCAGACCGGTCCTGGGTCCACAGCGGTTCGAAGAAACTGACAATCAGAGCGCCGGTGATCGCGTCGATGTAAGGTTCTGTTGCAACAATGTTTCGGTCGACTGGACGGGAAGAGGGGTCGCTGATCCAGTTCTGCCAGCCCTCATAAACGCCGGGAAAGAAGAAATCCCAAAAGTTCTCTTCGTTGTGGCCTGGATACAGCCGATCAAAGGTTTGCGCCTGAGTGGTATAGGGCGTCGTCCGCATGATCGGCGTGTCTTTGGGACCGACATAGTACATCTGCAGCTTCTGCGAACCTGATGACATCAGGGCAGGGGCCACCAGGTTGAAGGCGGCGCTGTCAATGACTTCCTCTCTGGCGCTAGGCAGGAGGTTGCCCTCATCATCAAGCAAATAGCCCCAGATGCTGACAACAGACGGACCTGCAAGGTTCTGAGCCCAACCGCCTTGCGGATCAAAGGTGATGTCCTGATCGCCCAGTTCCGGGTCACTTTCCACTGCTTCGCCAATCCGGATTTCCGTCTCCGGGTGATCGATCAAAGCCTGGAGCGAGCTGCCGAGGGTCTCAACTTCAGAGTATGTCTGATCGAGCAGGAGGTTTGTGCGAAGCGCTGTCGTGTCGATATAGGTATTGAGGTATTCCTGCGTTGCCTCCGTCAGACCCTGGCTCACAGTTGCGGTTGCGTCTCTGGAAAGCCGTTGCACGTTCCAGATGGCAACACCGCCAGCCAGCATAATGTCGAACAACACGGCCGCCCCGACCACAAGCAGGAACTTGGCGCGAAAACTGTGCCGGGAAAAACGGCCGATCTCTTCTTCCTGATCGGCCTTGTTCGCGGTCGCGGGAGACTGGGTCTGTGTCATAGAGGCTTCCGTCCAGAGGCAACCCAGATTGGCCAACCAGCGTAGCCTTTGGGGTGCAGGGCAGCAAAAATGTGATCCTGGAAACCTTGCCGGAAACGGGCAATCTGTTCCGGACTGTCACCACGTTCTACGGCCATTTGGCCAGCATAAACGTTTTCCCAGGATTGGATGATGTCAGCGAAGTCTTGTGGATTGCCGTCAAGGTTGGTGACCATGAAGCTTTCCATTTTGATGTCTTCAAACCCGCCGTCGATCAGATAGCGCCGGCTCTTGGGGCCGAGCTCGATATCCATATCGAAGTGGTCCCAGAGCTTGGCGACCTCGTTATAGGTCCACTGAATGGTTTCGGACCGCGGTTCGCCAAGGCAGTGCGAGTTTTTCTCGTTTGTGATGTAGACCCGGCCGCCCGGTTTGCAGATCCGGTAGAGTTCTTTCAGGATCTCTTCCGGATGATCAAAAACCTGCAGGGCATGGCGGCAAGTGACGAAATCAAACTGGTTGCTTTCCAGAAGCATCTCAGAGGCATCGCCATAAACATACTCGATGCCCTTTACGCCAAATTCCGCGGCAACCTTACGCGCATAATCAAGGCTTGATTTTGAGTGATCGAGCGCAACCAGCCGGCCAAGTTCGTATTCCTTTTGCGCCAGAACAGCGAAATCACCAATTCCGCAACAGATGTCCGCCATCTGCATGCCAGGCTTCAGGCCATGACGGCCGAGGATTTCGCGTTCGTGGTGCCAGGTCAGCTTGGTTTGTGTCCGCAGAATCGGAATGAAACCACCTTCTTCCAGGAAGGTCTGCCCCGGATAAAAGTCGCTATCGTACTCACTGACCGTAATGTTCTGGTTCGCGCTTTCCAAAGCCTGGAATTTGCGTGTTGACCATCCAACACAGCTCGACGTTGTTACCTGGATGTTCAGGTCTGGCCGGTTAACGCAAGTATCGACCAGGTGCCGGGCAATCGCCTGAAAGGCAACGTTGTTCATACGCACGAGGCGGCGGACGTTCAGATAGAGCCGGCCTTTGACGGTAGACGTCGCAGAATCCAGGGCCTCCATGCAGCCATTGAGCTCATCGGCGGATTGCGGCCGCAAGCTGCCTTGCAGGGAGAATTCCTGATCGTTTTCATTGAAACGCCAATCGAATGCGTGGCCAGTCGCTGGGGAAGTCACGATGCATTATCCTCGAAAACAAGATCGGCCGTCAGGCAAATACGGTTGTTTGATTGGTCACGGGTCAGGTTGAACTCCGCCCCATAATCGACGCTCAGCTCCAAAAGACCGAGGGATCTATCCGGGTTCTCTGCTGAGAAAAGGCGATCCAGATAGATGGCGTCCTTGTCTGGACGCTTGGTCAAGGCGACCGCGTCATCGTAAAAACGCGCGACATCTTCGCTGCCGGGCATATCGATCTCGATCCGGTCTGCATTCTGACGGCGTTTGAACCGGCACACGACCTTGCCGTCGTTTCCGTGTCTGTGGAACGCTGTTTCCATCAGCTCATTGAGTGCGGATGAATAAAGATTGGCAAACAGCATGGAATCGAGACGGTTGTGACAAACCATCCGGGAGACGTAGCTCGAAACAAGATCGCAGTTGGCCCAGTTTGAAGAAAAATCGCGAACATCCAGATCGATCTCGATCATCGGCGTTTCGCCCGCTCCGCTGGCGTTCGAATATGACACGTCGCCCAAACTCCATTATTGACGCCGAAATTTGCGCTCAGTTTTAGTTTCCGAACACAGATGACTGCGGCTCCCTATCACCGCGGCAGGAAGTATGACGTCGAAATCGTTAAGCTAGATCCAACCAGAATGGTAAATATTAGCCCCATCCCTAGTTCAACTGTTTGAACTTTGAGTGTCAACCAGTATGAATTATCAAGGCTTTTGGCAGTTATTCTGATAGGTGACAAGATGCGGGGCTGATCTATCCGCAAGCATCTGGGGAATGTTGATTTTTCGCTGCTCTTGCGCAGTGTATTTCCAAAACCAACAAACGTCGTTAAATGACTAGCGGAACGGCTGCGAGGAGCGCGGCGGAAAACTCTGACTGTTGTTAGAAACGGAAAATGGCGGATTCGTTTTCATCTGATTCTCAAACCGGCGGGTACAGCGCATCTATGAAAGATGAATTGGAAGCCCTGCGCGCCGAGCTGGCAGAGTTGAAAGCCGAGCAAGCGGATCTGCAGCTGCTTTATGAAGCGACCATCGAACACGGCGAGGCCGTGGAAGATCAGCTTGCCGAGAACAATCAGCTTCTTCTGGACACCCAACGCAGGCTTGAGGCCGAATTGGCCGACGCGGGCCGGTATGTGTTGTCGATCCTGCCGGAGCCGAGGTCGGAAGGCCCGAAAGCGGACTGGCTTTTGGTTCCGTCAACGGAACTTGGTGGCGATTCCTTCGGCTATCATGACCTCGATAGCGATCATTTTGCCATATACCTGATCGATGTCTGCGGACACGGGGTTGGTGCAGCGCTGCTCTCTGTTTCGATTATCAACGTGTTGCGCTCTTGCGCGCTGCCGGAAACAGATTTTCGTATCCCCTCCGATGTGCTTTTCAAGTTGAACAACGCCTTCCCAATGGAACGGCAGAACAACATGTTCTTCACCATCTGGTACGGCGTTTTTCAAAGGTCGACCGGTAAACTGTCTTATGCGTCCGGGGGGCATCCGGCAGCCGTTCTGTTGCCAGCGGTCAACGAAGAGGGGGCGTTTTCGCTCATTGGAACGAGCGAAGGCATGGTGATCGGCGCCATTGAAGATATGACGTTCGACCAGTCCGACGTATCGGTAAGATCAGGAGATCGCTTGTTGGTGTTGAGTGACGGCACCTATGAGGTGGATGACCTTGAAGGCGATGTCTTAAGCCTTGAGGGTCTGGCCAACGAGGCACTTGCCGCAGACGGCTCCATACCTTCACATATTCTAGAGTGGGTTCAGAAAAAGTCTGGTCAATCCGAGTTGCCGGATGACTATTCAATGATCGAGTTTCAGTTCTGATCGGTTCCGCTGGAGCTCAACCGCAAAACCACCCGCGTCGTATTGGTGCCGTCGTTCCGGGAATGCGACACCTCTTCAGACACCTGATGGACCAGAAAGAGACCCAATCCGCCAACTGACATGTCCTCGGCAGACGCCTCGGTCATATCGAGGACAGGTGCGGTCCCGGTGTCAAAAGCGGTTGCGTGATCTTCCAGGGTCAAGGCGAGCCTGTCCCCGTCTTTGGCAAGTTCGATTTTGATGGTGTCAGCCACGGCCTCTGGATAGCCGTAGGACACGGTGTTAGAGAACAGCTCTTCAAGAATCAACGAGAGATGACGGCGAATGTGGTCATCAAGACCGTGGCGTGCAGCAAGGTCATCCAGAAAGGTATAGATCCTGGAGAGTTCCTCTAACTCGTTCGCAACTTCCAAAGTCCCGAGAACCGATGTCATCTGCCCGGTCTCCTTTTAAGGCGCTGGGCGCACATAACGGCAGCTAGCCCCGGATCTCTGCCAGAGCATCATCGCGTCCCTCAACCACGCTGAGGATTTTAAGGAAGCCGGAAATCTTTAGGACTTCATGAACCGATGGATTGACGCCGAAGAGGATCAGTTTGCGTCCTGCCGGGGCGATCTGTTTGGTGATGATCAACAAGGACCGCAGGCCGAAGCTGGTGACATAATCCACGCCGCTCATGTCGATCAGCAGGCTGGCATCGCTCTCTTGGGCGGCTGATTTGAGATGTGCTTCAAAGTCCTTTGCCGACAGGGTCTCCAATTTGCCTTTGGGGCAAATGATCCGAATCCCGTCCACCGTTTCGTTATCGATCGTGAGATGCGCCGCATCCGCCATTTGGACCATACCTTCCACAGGATTGATTAGGGGCTGAAACTCGTCAGTGCGTGGATTTCCCTTGAAGCATGAAAATCTTATAAAATGAAGAACGCAACGGGTGTTTCCTGTCAATGACGTGGCGGTATATGGTCCGAGCCTGGACCGGTGATCTGGCTGTGACGAAGTGGGATGCCGGAAGACCATTATGCTGCGGGCCGTGACAGGGGAATACTCCAATGGCTGAAGAGATTGTAATTCCTGAGTTGTCCGACCCACGGGCAGAGGTCGGCAAGGTTGCACTGGCGAATGCGGACGGGCAGGAAGAGTTCCGCGACAGTCCGGAATTTGAGGAGCTTGAATCCGAATTCCGGAAAATGGAGATCGACGGGCCATCTGCCGTCAACTGGAAGATGCTCAACGAGAAGACCGTCGATGTATTAAAGGATAACTCGAAGGATCTCGTTCTGGCGACCCGGCTCGCTTATGGTCTTTTTCTGGAGGAAGATTTCAAGGGCCTCGCGGTAGGCGTCAAGATCCTCGAAGACATGTCCAAGGACCATTGGGAAGACATGATGCCTCCCGTGCGGCGTGAACGCGGCCGGGCAGGGGCCTTCGACTGGTTTGCAGAAAAACTCGGCTCACTTGTCGAGGGAAAGACGCCAGAGGGCGAACAGGGCATGGCTGCGCTTCAGGCGCATGACTACCTGCTTGAACTTGATACCGCACTTGAACAGAAATTCACCAAATCGCAAGCAGCTCTTGGTCCGTTGATCCGCGCGCTCCGCCCAATTGCAAAAAACATACGCTCGGTGCTTGAGGAAGAAGCGCGAAAGAAAGCCGAGGCAGAAGCGGCGGCCCAAGCCGCGGAAGATGCGAAGGAAGCCGGTGCAGTGGCGGCTGCCAGTCCGGCAGCAGAGGCAGGTTCGGAGAGCGCTCAGGCAACCGAACCAGCCGCCGCCGAGCCTGCCGCCACAGCTTCTGCACCGGCCCCTGTTGCTGCACCAGCACCGCAAGCTCCCGTCTCGGCCCAAGCCGCCGCGCCAATAGCCGTTCCGGAAGTGGCCGTGGATGGCGATGGGGATGCGGCTTTCACATCACTCTTCAATGCAGCCGGCAAGGTGGCGTCCAGTAGCCGGCAACACGCGCCGCAGGATCCGAGAGGGTATCTTTGTGCCCGCTTCGCCGTCTGGGGCCGTGTCATGGTCTTACCGCCCTCCAACAGTGGAAAGACCAGTTTGCCACCACCTCAGAAAAACCGGATTGCGGAATTGCAAGCGCTCAAGGGAGCTGGAAATCATCTTGGTTTGATCCAGTCAGCCGAAGGCGCCTTCATGTCATCGCCGTTCTGGATCGATGCGCACTTCATGATCTGTGAAGCGATGAGTGCGCTCGGCAGTGAATATGATCATGCGCGTCTGTTGATTGAGGGGGAACTGGCCGGGTTCTTGAAACGCTTGCCGGATGTGTTGTCCCTGTCCTTCAGCGACGGAACGCCGTTCGCGAGCGGTGAGGCGAAAGCATGGATCAATCAAAGTGTTACCGTTGGCGGCGATGCAGGAGGTGACGCGGACCAGCTCGCAGGGGCCGCATCAACAGCCGCTAGCCTGGCTCAGGCCGGTAAGGTTGTTGAGGGATTGGCGGTCTTGAAAGACTATTGCGCCGGCTGCCGGGCGGAGCGGGACTGGTTCCGTGGACAGCTGAAGCTGAGTGAATTGTGCCTGCAGTTCGATGTTCTTCAGCCGTTGGTGGCTCAATTGTCGCGGCTTCGAAAGACGGCAGAAGACGCGAATCTGGCGGCCTGGGAGCCAGACTTGGTCGTCGAATTGGCCCGGCTCTCATGGCGTAGTCTCAACCACAAAAACATCCGTCAGGTCATTTCTGACAATGATTTGGTGCCTTTAAAGGCCTCAGTCATGGAAACTTTGTCGATACTGGATCTCGGCGCGGCTGCCGAGTTGACGGGCAAGCGATGACCGCGCAAAGTGGTTTTGTTGTGTGCCTTTTGAAAAAAGTCATGTCTTTGAGGGGTCTTTTTTAAGACTCTTCTAGACAGATTTGACATGAAACAGTTCTAGAGTGCCCCCCCGACAGGGGAGCACCAGTTTTAAAACATGATTTCCGTAAGTGACATCGGAAGCTCGACTGACGTTAAGGAGAAGGCATGTCCAAAGAATCCTCCGTCGCTCCCAAGGAGCGGGTAAATATCAAGTACAAGCCCGCGACGGGAGACGCTAAGGAAGAAGTTGAACTTCCGCTGAAGCTCGTCATGCTTGGGGATTACACCATGCGTCCCGACGACACGCCCGTCGAAGACCGGTCCCTGATCAACATCAACAAGGACAACTTCAACGAGGTGATGAAAAGCCACGAGTTGAAGCTGGACATGTCGACAGACAACAAGCTGGTCGAGCAGCAGGAAGGCGAAGAGCAGGAAAAGCTCTCCGTTTCTCTGAAGATCGAAAGCCTGGCCGATTTCTCTCCTGAATCCGTTGTGCGTCAGACACCGGAACTCAACAAACTTCTGGAGCTGCGTGAGGCGCTTGTTGCCTTGAAGGGGCCGCTGGGCAACGTTCCGGCGTTCCGCAAGGCAATCCAGAATGTTCTCGGCGATGAGGCTGCGCGCGAAAAACTTCTGGCTGAACTCACCAAGACGACCGGCAATTCCGGCGACGGCGAATAAGTGCCGTTCAAATCGGCGGCGCAACCGGCGCCCGCTGATTTCATCTTACCCGGACCACAGCAAGATCAGAGACCGTGAACATGGCTGACACCGAAAACCAGCAACAGGGCGCCGGCGCGCAAACCGAGGAACTCGACGCCTCGTTGCTTGACCAGATTTTGCAGGAAACCAAACTCGCTCCGAGCGACGACGGTTATGACGTCGCCAAAAAGGGCGTTGCTGCATTCATTTCCGAACTTCTGAAGCCGACCGACGGTCAAAGCCAGGTTTCTGGCGCTGCCGTCGACATGATGATCACCGAGATCGACAAGAAACTGTCGGATCAGGTCGATCAGATCATCCACAATGAAGACTTCAAGACGCTGGAGTCCGCTTGGCGCAGCCTGAAGTTCGTCGTGGACCGGACCGATTTCCGCCAGAACATCAAAATCGAAATGATGAGCGTCTCCAAGGACGAGCTTCTGGAAGATTTCGAAGACAGCCCGGAAGTCGTTAAGTCCGGCCTCTACAAGCACATCTACACCGCTGAATACGGTCAGTTCGGTGGTCAGCCGGTTGGCGCTGTTGTGACGAACTACGATTTCGGCCCCGGCTCACAGGACATCAAACTGGCTCAGTACTGCGCCAGCGTTGGGTCCATGTCGCATGCCCCGTTCATCGCCGCAGCTTCGCCGGCCATGTTCGGTGTGGATACCTTTGAGGAGATCCCGAACCTCAAGGACATGGAATCCATTTTCGAAGGACCGAAATACGCGAAATGGAACTCGTTCCGCGAGTCGGAAGATTCCCGCTATTTCGCGCTGGCCATGCCGCGCTTCATGCTGCGCACGCCTTACGGCCCCGAGACCATACCGGTCAAGGCTTTCAACTACGAGGAAGAGTCTGGTTCCAAGAGCGAGAACTACCTCTGGGGCAACGCAGCGTTTGCTATGGCGACCAAGCTGACCGACAGCTTTGCCAAGTTCCGCTGGTGCCCGAACATCATCGGCCCTCAGTCAGGGGGGGCGGTCGAGGATCTGCCGGTCCACACCTTTGAGGCCATGGGGCAACTGCAGAGCAAGATCCCGACAGAAGTTCTGGTTTCCGACCGTAAGGAATACGAACTTGCCGAACAGGGCTTTATCTCCCTGACCATGCGCAAGGGGTCCGACAACGCTGCGTTCTTCTCGGCAAACTCGGTTCAGAAGCCGAAGTTCTTCGGCAACAATCCGGAAGCCAAGGATGCGGAGCTGAACTACAAGCTCGGCACACAGCTGCCTTATATGATGATCATCAACCGCCTGGCGCATTACATCAAAGTGCTGCAGCGGGAGAACATCGGCAGCTGGAAAGACCGCAACGAACTGCAGTCCGAGCTGAACAACTGGATCCGTCAGTACGTATCTGACCAGGACAACCCGTCCGCAGACGTGCGTTCACGCCGTCCGCTGCGCAAGGCGTCGATCACCGTATCGGATGTTGAGGGCGAACCAGGTTGGTACAGCGTGTCGATGGCGGTACAGCCGCACTTCAAGTACATGGGGGCAGACTTCACACTGTCCTTGAAAGGCAAGCTCGACAAGGCTTAAGTCGGTCAGTGTCTTGACGAATGACCTTTCACAGGGCGCCAAACGTTTGGTGCCCTGTGTTGTTTCAAGAGGACTTCTGCTGTGGCGGTTTCCCTTTTCCAGCGTCTTGAAGGCGATGTATTGAAAGATGAGTTCAAGTCGCTGGATCAGCATGAGGCGGCGCTGATGGACAGTATTCTCGCCGACTTGCGTATCCTGTTGAACTCAATGGCAGGCTGCTGTGAAACGCGTCCTGACTATGGGCTTGCGGACTTCAACGCCGTCAACCAGAGCCACAAGGACACGGCTGCAGAGTTGTGCCGGGATATTGAACAGCAAATCATCAAATTCGAACCCCGATTGAGCAATCCGGTGGTCCGGACGATTGAGGATCCGAACCGTCCGCTGGAGTTTGTGTTCAACGTTGAGGCAGACTTGAAATATGGTACGCGGCAGGTTCGCGTGCGTTTTGATTCTGTGCTGGACAGCTCGGGCAAGGTGCGCCTCACTGCTTAAGCCGTAAAAGGATACGTGCTGGATGTCGGTCAATTCCTACTACAGGGATGAACTCAGCTATCTCAAGGAACTCGGAGGCGAGTTTGCCAAGGCAAACCCGCGCCTGTCCAAATATCTTGCAGGTGATCCGACCGATCCTGATGTCGAGCGGCTCATGGAGGGCTTCGCGTTTCTCGTCGGACGGCTGCGTCAGCGGCTGGATGCTGAAATGCCGGAAGTGGCGCATTCGCTGCTCAAGCTGATCTGGCCGCATTACCTGCGGCCTGTCCCGCCGATGACGACTTTGAAATTCCGGCACGCGCCGGATGTTTCTGAATTGGCCATTCGCGTTCCGAAGGGGACGTCGGTCAAGACCGCCTCCATGAACGGCGAAGCGGTGTCGTTCCGCACAACCCTGGACCTCAACGTTCTGCCGCTGGAAATCAGCGACACCAACCTGGACAACCGCAAGGACAGCGCGTCGCTCGAATTGTCCTTTACGAAAACGGCTGGTGCAGGGTTGGCTGCATTGGCGGCTGCACCGCTGACCCTTTATCTGGGCGGGCAAGGCGAGACCAACACGGCGCAACAGCTTTACCTCTATCTGATGAAGCGGTTGCGGTCGGTTCAACTGTTGCCAAAGGGGCAGGACCCGATCACAGCGGACGTGGTTTTGGAGCCGGTCGGGTTTGAGCGTGACGAAGCGAGCCTGCCGTACCCGGAAGGCTCATTTGACGGGTTCCGGATCATGCAGGAGTACTTCTCCTGCCCTGAAAAATTCATGTATGTCCGCATCCGCGGCCTTGAGAAATACGCTCGCGTCACCGCGGACAGCTTCAAACTGGTCTTTCATTTCAATCAGGGCTTTTCCAACCTCAGCCGGGTGATGCCACACCAGATTCAGTTGAACACCACACCGGCGGTCAATCTGTTTGAGGCCGAAGGCCAGGCCCTTCTGGTGTCGCATGATCGCAGTGAGTATCCGGTGCGGCCGCTTGGCGGGCGCGAACTGCGCAGCGTCCACGACGTGCTGTCCGTGACCGGTTGGGTGCAAGGCAGCAGCAAGAGAATTGATTATCAGGCGTTTGAATCCTTCTCGCATGATACGTCCGGGGCGGATCCGGACAAGCTCTACTACCGAGCGACCATCAAACCGTCGGTTCTCGGCAGTGGAATCGACCACTACATCTCGTTTGTGACCCGGTTGAACAAAGCCGGTGAACCGCTGACCGAAACGATCTCCCTCAATCTGCTCTGCTCCAATGGGGAACACGCCAGCAAGTTCGGTATTGGGTCTGTCAACCAGCCGACATCTGAGACACCGGCCAAACTGGTGTTCACAAACATCACCCGGATTTTGGGCGAGGTTCCACCGCCGCTTGATGACCGGATCCTGTGGACGCTGATTGCCAACCTCTCCCGAAACTATGCATCACTGATCGACGTCGAAGCGTTGCGCACGGTGATCGGGGCCTATGATTTCCGGGCGAATGTGGACCGGCAGGCCGCGCTTCAGCGGGACCTCTTGCTTCAAAGCTTCAAGAGTTTCGAACGGCGGAGCGTCGATATCTTCCGCAATGGCCGGCCCGTCCGTGCCTATGAACTTGTGCTTCGGCTTGCCGAGAGTGAAATGGGCGGAGAGGCGGAGATGTACCTCTTCGGCTGTGTCTTGGACCGCTTTTTGAAATCCTATGCCAGCATCAACAGTCTGCATCGCCTCTCGATCATCGGGACCGACAGCAACACGCTCTTGAGTTGGGATCCGAAGGAAGGGAGCGCGGCGCAGCTATGACGGAAGTTGTCGAGGCAACGGAAAAACACAAAGCTCTTGCCGGGCACCTTGCGCACAGCCAATTCTTTCAGCTCGTCTACCTCATCGGCTTGATGCATGCGGACGTCAACAAAATGGGTCCGGGCCACGCTCCGAAAGATGAACCGATCCAGTTCCGCGCCACCCGCTCATTGAGTTTCGGAGCCAGTGATGTCTCCGAGATCTCCTATGACGAGGCGCGCGACAAATTTGATATCCGGGTGAATTTCCTCGGCCTTTATGGCCCGGCATCGCCTTTGCCGCCGAACGTCACGGAACGGATTATCGAGAGTGACGAAAACCCGTCTTCTCTTGAAGATCTTTTGGATCTGTTCAATCACCGTCTGACGATCCTCTTGTATCAGATTTGGCGCCGCTCACGGCACTACATCCGGTTTGAAGACCATGGCCTTGATGCGACGTCCAAGTGTTTCCTGGCTTTATGCGGGTTTCCGATCGAGGACCGGGCGGAAATCGGATCCGTCGCAAGATCCGCGCTGTTGCCGCATGTAGGATTGATGTCGCTGTACTCGAACTCCGCCGAGGCCGTTGCATCGGTCTTGTCGAGCTTCTTCAAGGTGCCGTGCGAAATCATTGAGTATGTGAACCGCCACGTTGTGATGGGTGAAGACAGCCAGATCTCGCTCGGTGTTCGAAACACCCTTCTTGGCGGGGACATGGTGCTGGGCGAAGAGGTTGAAGACGATCTCGGCAAGTTCACCGTCCGGATGGGCCCTGCGCCTTATGAAAAACTCAAACCGTTCATGCCCGGAGGAGAGCGGCACCCAGAAATTGCCGAACTCTTGGCTATGGTCATGCGGGACCCACTCGATTGGGATCTGCAATTCGTCTTCAAGGAGGACACGGTGACAGCCGGACAAGTCGGCGATATCCGGCTGGGTGTTTCTTTGTGGCTCGATGCCGAGGAAGACAGCCAACTGGAGAATCCTGTTCAGTTGACGGGCCTGCCATTGGGAAGCGGACCGGACTATACCGGTGAGCTGGAACATGCTACGCCGGATGCGAGCGGTCATGCGCCCGGGACGGGGCCTGCCGAAATACAATCCAACGGTCTGATGGTGTCATGAGCAGTGAGTTGATCCTGACCTGCGCGGCTTTGGGCAGTCAGTTCCGGTACGGTCCTTCCGGTGGAACATTTGGGCGCTCAAAGAAGTGTGACTGGGTTCTTCCTGATCCCAATCGGATCTTGTCATCCATACATGCGCGCGTTGTGTTTCAAGGTGGTGCATTCTTGTTGATTGACGAGAGCACAAACGGGACGTTTCTTGCTGGACAGGAGCAGCCAATTGGCCGCGGCCGGTCTGTTCCGCTGGGGCCGGGGACTGTCCTGACAGCTGGTCCTTATGAAATAACGGCAGAACTCGTCGCGGCGCAGCAGCCCATGCAGTCCGCACCTGTTGCCGTCGCGCAGCCAAAGGTCCAGCCAGCTGCTGCAGTGGAGCCGCAACCCGATTTTACTCCGGATGCGCAATTCCTGGCACCGGGACAGACCTACGGTGCACCTCCGAAAGGCAAGCAGTCTCTGGATCCGCTGGATTATCTTGGGGGCAGTGATCCAGCGCCTCAGCCGGTGAGTGCCGCCCCGCAGGCATCCACGCAACAAATCCCGCAAGACTTCATGCAGGCCGGTGCGCAAGCACCAACTGCAGTGCCCCCGGCAGTGCAAGTTCTGCCGCAGGCTACAGCCGCACCCGTCGCCCAACCGGTGCAACCAGTCGCCGCCAGCGTTCCGCCTCAACCGGTCGCATTGCCGCCGGCAGAGTCGGCTCAACAACAACCAAGTGCTACGCCTGCGCCAGCTGCCACGCCGCCAGCGTCCGGCGGCATACCGGACGATTTCTGGTCGTCCCTTCCAGGCGGCGCGCTTCCGGACGCGCGAGCTGCGCAGGGCGGTGTGCCGATTTCCGTGCAGCCCCAACCATCGCCTGCTCCTCAGCCCGCCGCGCAATCGACCATTCCGGACGATTTTTCTTTTGGAGCTCAGCAGGCGCCGACAGCTCCATCTCCGGTATCAACACAGGAAGCCGCCCAGCAGGCTTCCACATCAGCGTCCCTTCCGCCAATGCCGCAGAGTGCTGGATTGAACGCACCTGTTTCTTCAATGATGCCGCCGATGCCCGGGCCAGGAACCGCTGGCGGTCTGTCTCATCTGGACGCGCTCAAAGCCCGACGTGAACAACGGGTTGCAGCGCTTGATGCCAAGGCCAAAGGTGCGGATAAGGACGAAGCCCGGCTGGCCGGGGCGCCGCAACCGGTGCCCGCAGCCGCCCAACAACCACAAATGCCCGCGCAGGCGATGCCGCCGCAACCCATGCCGGTGTCTTCGGCTCCTCAAGAGCCGCAAGCCTCTGCATCGGTTCAGGAAGTCCCGAACATCCCGGTGCCGACCGGGCCGCGCAGCGACGAGGATCTGCAGATCCTATTGAGGGCCATGGGGTTTCCTGAAGCCGAGGTTCCCGAAGCGATCCGGGATCAGATTCTTCAGGATGTCGGAGCCATGGTTCGCGAAATGGCATCCGGCCTTGTGTCGATGATGGCCGCGCGCAAGGTCGTGAAGTCGGAGTTCCGGATTGACGAAACCCGGATCGAACCGAAAGAAAACAACCCGTTCAAGTATTTCAAGGTCGGCGAGCTGGCCTTGGACGAAATGCTGTTGACGAGGACCGAAGGCTATCTGTCGCCCGCGCAGGCAACCCGTCACGCTTTTCAGGATCTGCAAAGCCATTCGATGGTGATCATGTCGGCCATGCAACGGGCGATGCGATTGATGTTTGAAAAATTATCCCCAGAAGCTTTGGCGCAGGCCGGTGACGGCGACGGCGCATTGCGCCTAAGAAGTCTTGGGGGGCGTCGCGACAAGTGGGATACGGCGCGCAGCACATATGATCACATGCGCAAGGACTATGAGGCAGTCGTGCGGCAGATGATCATGGAAGCCTTTACGCAAGTGCAGGAAGAGCAGGCGCGGCGCATGTCCGACGATTATTGGAATAAGAGGAAGAAATGAGCCTGACCCGACGATCAGCGTGCATCGGACTTCTGGCTGCGCCCATTGCCATTTCTGCCGGGTGTTCGCGTGTCGCCAAGCCGACACCAATCAAGATCGAGCTGCAGGCCGATGCCAACGTCAACCCCAACGAAAATGGCGATCCGGCACCGGTTGTGGTCCGGGTTTACGAGTTGAAAGAGCTGACGGCCTTTCAAAATGGCAGCTTTTTTGACTTCGCGGATAACGACAAGAAACTGTTGGGCGGTGACCTGGTCGGAAGTGCGGAATACGAGCTGACACCGGGACAGACCGTCGACTACAACCGCAGCATCTCCAGTGAAGCCCGCTACATTGGGGTAGTCGCTGCATTCCGGGATATTGAATCCGCCCAGTGGCAGGATTCCATCGAACTCGAACAAGAAAAGAAAAACGAGTTTGTCATCTACCTGACCACTCTTGCTGTTCGAATACAAAAGCTTCGAAACCGCCGGTTGGGCGTCTTTTAGGACCGATCCCGCAAGGGTTTCCTAACGAATTGAGTTTGCACAGCGGAATCAATTAGAAGATACTCCGCAACGTCGGTATTTTGCCGTTAGGTTCGAATCATGAAACTTGGTGAGAAGCGCAGGGGAGTGCATTGAACGCAAGCGGCAAACCGCTCTGGCTTGAGGGAATGTTTCTCCGGCCCCAGCACCTCCAGCAATATGACCGCTGGATCGAAACCAATCTTGAGCACCGGGTGAAAGACCAGGCGCCCTATAGCTGGGGTGTGCGGAAACTTGAATTTGATCCAGACGCCTTGCGGATCGGCCAGATTCAGGTTGCGGACGCGGATATCGTCTTTCCGGATGGATCTGTTTTCAATACCTCGCTCTTGCACAAGGTTGCAGGCGCACGCGAGATCACATCGGAACATCAGGGCAAGAAGATCTATCTGGCTGTGCCGCTGAAGTCTGTCGGCGGACTGGAAGTCGGCGACGAAGCACAAGGCAAACAGCGCTACACGAGGCATATGTCCGAGGCGCGCAACACGGCAGAAGCTGACCGGCCACCCGCCAATATCGCGGTTGGAACACTGACAGCTCGGTTGATCCTCGAAGGTGAAAGCCTTGATGAGACCGCCAATCTGCCGATCGCTGAGATTGAAGGTGTGGACGCGCAAGGTGCGGTGCAGCTTTCCGGCACCTTCATCCCCCCGGTGAATTTCGTTGCTGCAAGCAAGCCGTTGCTGGCGCATCTTGAAGAAGTGCGCAGCCTTTTACGCAAGCGCGGCGAGATGATGGCCAGCAATGCGGCAGGGCAGGGCAGCAGCACACGCAACGGCCTCATGGACCTCATGATGCTCGGCGTCGTGAATCGCTACGAGGTTCTGATCGGTCATTTGATCATGTCCGGCCGGCACATGCCCGAGACAGTCTACCGGGACCTGATTTCGCTGATCGGCGAGATCTCCGCCTATGGGACCGACACCCGCAGGCCGCCTGAAATTCCGACCTACGACCATCGCGATCTGCGAATGACGTATCAGGGCTTGGTCGCCGTCCTGCGCAGCCTGCTCAGTTTTGTTGTCGAGCAAAACGCGATCAGCATCCCACTCACAAAACGGGAATACGGGATCTGGCTGGGCGAAACCTCAGACCGGATGGTTTTCCAGGCGCGCTCGTTTGTGCTGATTGCCTATGCGAATGTCGATCTGGAAACCCTGCGCAAGCAGATGCCGATCCAGATCAAGATCGGCCCGGTCGAAAAGATTCGCGAGTTGGTCAATCTGCAGCTGCCCGGGATTGCGATCTCGCCACTCTCCGTGGCCCCCCGCCAAATCCCGTACATCCAGAACGCAGTCTACTTTTCATTGGATACCGACAATGAACTTTGGCCGCAAATGCAGACCACAGCCGCATTCGCGTTACACTTGAGCGGCGACTACCCGGGGTTGGGGCTCGAGCTCTGGGCAATCCACAAAGGCAAGTGACTTAGCAGCTGATGACGAATGACGACCTGGACCAACCGACCGTAGCGCAGCGCTTGTCGCCGCGGGCAAGTACGTCCATGGCGCAGGGCTCTGCTGGGGCGGGCGATCCGGGCGATGAACCGACTGTTGCGTTCGTCAGTCAACCGAACGTTGCCCAGCCTGCACAGCAAGCACAGCCTGACCCGGCTGCTCCGGTCTCGCAAAACGGCTCTTCTGTTGAATCCGCAACATCCATCGTCCGCCTGTTTGACCGAATTCCGGAACGGGTCCTGGTCCGCGCCGCTACGCCGTTGCTTTTGCTAATTGCCCAACTACGCAGCTCAATCGACCGGGCGGATGTTGTGGCCCTGCGCCGAGAAGTCGTTGCCGAGATCGACAAGTTCGAGCAGACCGCTCAAAAGGAAGGCGTCGAAGCCGGTGACATCATTGCCGCCCGCTATGTTCTGTGCGCGACCGTTGACGAGACGGTCTTGATGACGCCGTGGGGCAGCCGCAGTGAGTGGAGTTCCAACAGTTTGCTGAACCAGTTTCACAATGAAACCTGGGGCGGTGAGAAGTTCTTTGGCATTTTGGACCGGATTAAGGGCGATGCGCCGCGCAAGATGCCTTTGCTTGTTTTGTTGCATGCCTGCCTGATGCTCGGGTTTGAGGGCCGTTACCGGGTTCTGGAAGGCGGCAGGGATCAGCTGGAAGATCTGCGCAACGAACTGTCACGGCTGATCAAGCGCAACACGCGCATTAAGCCAGACCAACCGTTGTCGAAAGTGTCTGAAGGCCACAAGGGCGGCCGAAAAGTGAGCGTTCTGCCGCCTATTTGGATCATCGGTATCATTGCCGTGTCGATCCTGTTTATTGCCTGGGCCTACAGCGATTTCATGCTGGAAGGTGAAATCGTCCCTCCGTTGAGCGCCATTGAAGCGCTCGAAGTGAAATAGGGGCGGCGGGTATGATCAGGACATATTTCGCCAGCCTTTTGAGACCAGTAAGCCTGCTGATTCTCCTGCTGCTGATCATCGTATCGGTAGCCATCTATTTCTTCGGTGGCATCGTCACAATTGCAGGCTTCACGCCGTTTGCGCAGACCGAGCCGCGGATCATTGCGATTGTCGCGCTCTTTGTTCTGTTCTTCCTGATTACATTCTTGCGCCATGTTCTGGCACGCCGGGCGAATGCCAAGCTTATCAACTCCATGCTTGCCAATGACGAATTGGTGTCCATGGGAACGGACATGTCAGCCGATGAGGTCGAGCTGATCCGGGAACGGTTCGAAGCTGCCCTACAGAAACTACGCGACAACCCGCTGGACGGCAAACGGCGCCGGAATTTCCTGTTTGAACTGCCTTGGTACATCATCATCGGTCCTCCCGGCACCGGTAAAACCACGATCTTGCGCAATTCGGGGCTGGAGTATCCGCTTGCCGAGCATGGGCAGGAGGCGCTGCAGGGCATTGGCGGCACGCGCAACTGTGACTGGTGGATTTCCAATGAAGCCGTGATGATCGACACGGCCGGACGGTACACGACGCAGGACGTCAACAAGGGCGTTGATGCCGCAGCTTGGAATGGCTTTCTCGAGCTGCTTCTTAAGTTCCGCAGACGGCGTCCGGTTAACGGTATTTTGCTGACCATCAGCATTGAGGATGTGGCCGTTGCGGACGAGGACAGCCGGAAGCGTCAGGCGGAAATTCTGCGCCAGCGCCTGCGCGAACTGCACCGGACATTCGGCATGCGCCTGCCGGTCTATGTCATGTTCACCAAGTGTGACCTGATCGCCGGATTTGACGAATATTTTGATGACCTGAAGCAGCGCGAAAGGGATCAAGTCTGGGGCGTTACGCTGCCTTATGACCCGCAACAGATCACGGTTGGACCAGCTTTCGAGGCTGGATTTACGGATCTTGTGGCACGTCTGGAAAAAGACCTTCCAAGCACGCTGAGTGACGAGCGGAACAACAGCCGCCGGTGCCGCATCTACGGTTTTCCGTATGAATTCGGCTCTCTCTCCACGGTCTTGCGGAGCTTCCTGGCGGATGTCTTCCGCTCCAGCCGGTATGAAGCACAGCCGTTGCTGCGCGGCGTCTATTTCACGTCCGGCACACAGGAAGGGACGCCGTTCGATCGTTTGCTCGGCGCAATGGGCCGCAGTTTCCAGTTGGCCCCGTCGCATCAGATGCCGCTGAGCGGGCAGGGCAAAGCCTATTTCATCAAGAACCTGCTCTCCAATATTGTCTTTCCCGAGCAGAACCTGGTGGGCGTCAATACCGGTTTGGAGCGGCGGCTGGCGGCGCTCTACGCCGGCGGTCTGGCGGCGCTTTGTGCCTTTGTGATCGGCATGTCGGCATACTGGCTTGCTGGCCTCAATCATGCGGAGCAAACCGCTGAGAAGGTGGAGGAGCTGTCAAACCGGGTTCGGGTTCTGCGCACGGAAGCAGATCAAAACCGGTCGCTCATCAGCATTCTGCCAACGCTCAATGCCGCCAAGGCCTTGCGGGATGAGGTGATTGATCAAGAGAATTGGCTCACGGTCACGCCATTCTCAATTGAGTCCCAGTCCAAACTGCTTCCAGCTGCCACGAAAACCTACGATTCGTATCTGACCGAGTACCTTCTGCCGTCGATCGCTTCGCGTCTTGAAGCGCAAATCCAATTGGTCTCGAACACCACGGGCAGCAATTCGGCGCTTCTGCGGGACCAGCTTGAAACCTATCTCATGCTGACCACCGGGCAGAACTACAACGCCGACAAGGTCCGAAGCGCCTTCCGCTCACAAAACGAAGCGGCGTTCGTGCTCAACCCGGAGAACCGGGGCGCAATGCAGGAGCACATGAACAACCTTATTCAGCTCCTGCCGATCCAGACGGCCGTTGATCAGCCGATCGTTCAAGAGGCCCGCGACCGGATCCAGCGCGTTCCGCAAGCAAGCGAAATCTATAACCGCATGGTGACGGATTCCGCGCAGCGTTACCGGGTCGCGCCGATCAATCTGACGCGCTCGCTCGGGGCCGGTGCGCTGTTCATTGACAGTGCGACAGCCGGTGGCCGCAGCCTGATCCCTGGCTTTTACACGAAGAATGGCTTTTACAACTTCTTTCTGGCCCGGCTCCCGGAATACATCCGCTCATCGATCGGGTCCGACTGGGTACTCGGGGATAGCGTTAGTGAAACGACCTACAACCGGCTCGCCCAGGAAATCGTCCGGATGTACACGCAGGACTACGTTCAGGCCTGGCGTGAAGGGATCAGCTATATCCGTGTCGTGGAAATCGGCTCGCTCGGCCGGGCCCAGATTGTCCTGCAGGACTTGTCGAGCCCGGATTCGCCGCTCACGAATGTATTGAATATCCTTCGCGAAAACACCCAGTTGCCGCTCCCAGGTTCCCAGCAGAACCAGGCTGCAACACAGGCAGCGTCCGCAGCGTCCTCCGGTGCTGCAACGAGCCTCGCCGCTTCTGCCAGCGAAGCGGCACAGAAGGCAGCCGTAGAGACGGCATTCGGCGATGCGCCTTGGCCCGGGATTGCGATCGAAAATGCCTTCCGACCGTTGAACAACCTGACCGATCCGACAAGCAGTCAGACACTCGACCGCGTTCAGCAGCTGTTCGGCGATCTTTATGGCAACGTATCCGGCGTTGTGACGGCTCCGGACCCGACAAAAGCCGCTTACGACTTGGTCAAGGGAAGAGCACAAACCCCGACCACCGATTCCTTCACGACCTTGCGGGCGGAAGCGTCGACCAAACCCGAACCAGTGCGGTCGATGGTCTTGTCCATCGTGAACCGTACTTGGGATCTTTTGAACAAATCGGCGTATCTCTATCTGAACGGCCGGTGGAAAGATGAAGTCGTACCAGCCTGTACGTCCATCATCGCCGGCCGGTATCCGTTCGATCCGGATGCGCAAGAAGACGTCAGCCTGGAAGATTTCACGGATCTGCTCGGCCCCTCCGGTGTCATGGATGCGTTTTACAACGACTATCTGAAGCCGTTCATCGTGGTGCGTAGGCGCCAGTTCAGCCCGATCCAGACGCAAGGCGCGGGCCTGGGCTTGGCTCAGGAAACGCTCAACCAGATCTCCACGTCTCAGACAATCAAGGACGCGTTCTTTGCCAAGGGTGGCAGCAGTCCGGAGACCAAGTTCACGATCCGGCCGTCCTTCCTGGACCCGGAAGCCCTGCGCTCAACCTTGAAAATTGACGATGACTCGATCGTTTACCGGCACGGTCCGGTGCGCGGCAAGGACTTCAGCTGGCCGAGCCAGGCTGATGCGAGCACCGCGGAACTGTCGATCACACTTCTCGACAATTCCAAGACCACAATTCTCAAGGAAGGCACCTGGGCGATCTTCCGGCTCTTGAGCGCCTCAGGTCTATCACGGGTTCGGGGCCGCGACCGGTTTGAGTTCTCTGTCGAAAAGGTCGTGAAGAAAGAACAGCGGATCGATAACGGCACGAAGACGGTTGATGTGAGCTACAAGGGCAGCTTCGCCTTGAGTGCCGGCAGTGTTGTGAACCCGTTCAACCTTGGGCTCTATTCATCGTTCCGGTGCCCACCAGCCCTGTAAGGGCATCGGCCGGACACATTGTTGACCCTAAAGAACCAGGGAGGCTGGGGCGCATGCATATCTGCGGCTTTTTTGGCAAACGCCCCGCTGAACGAGATTTCGTTTTTGAAGGCCTTCCAGCTCGGGTAACCGATGCTTGGGCGAACATGATGAGTGGTTGGCTCGGAGCGTGTACGGCTGCGGCCCCAAAAACGTGGCAAAACGACTATTTCAGTGCCCCTGTTTGGCGCTTTGCGTTGCCGGTCAAGCATCTCGATGATCATTCCTGGATTGGGCTCGTTGCCGCATCGGCAGACACCATGGGCCGAACCTTTCCCTTGGCTGTCTTGATGTCGATGCATGTCGACCGTTTCGGAAAAGATGTCATCTTCCAGATCGACGAGATCATGGATCGCTTGGAGCTTGAACTGTTGACGTTCCTTGCGGGTGAAAGCAACCGTCGTCATTTTCTCAACAGCGTGACAAACTGCTCCGCCGACATCAGAGCCGCGATCGATGAGGCGCCTTACAACGTTTCGATGACGCTTCCCGATCTGGAGAACGATGAAGCGGGTTTATGCATTCCGTGGACGGATTTGGTTGCGCCGAATGAAGTGGCAGCGCACATTCTGGTGTGGCCCGAGGCCGGGAAGAAAAAGCGGCCGTTGGCACCGGGGTATTGGTGGCACGAAGGGTCGCCGGAACGGGTGAGCGAAGTATGTGTTTTTTCCGCGATGCCTGGAGCCGAAGCCGCCCGGGGTATTTATTTGGGGCAATGGGAAGCACAGGGCTGGCGTGAACGGGGCTGAAAAAGTTCGTTGTCATTCCTTGGGCGCAGGGAGATAGCCCCGCAAACGGCAAAACGAATATATGGTCATTAAAAAGAAAAAGACCGGGACAGGCCTTGAGATCGAAGCTGCGACCCGGCAAGGCAAGCGCCACAGTCAGAATGAAGACAACCATGTCTCCAAGCCCGAGCATGCCCTTTTTGCCGTGTCCGATGGTATGGGCGGTCATCGGGATGGCCATCTGGCCAGCCGTGCATTTGTTGAAGAACTGCAACTGATCGACTTTGCCGTTCAAGAGGGTGTCAATGAACGCCTTCAACGGATCGAAGCCGCCTTTCATCGTGTGAATGATCAGCTCTATGGCAGTTATCTGGAAAACCCGGATGCGGACATCAGCGGGTGCACCGGACTGACCCTCATCATTCACGATGGCTATGCCGGTTGCCAGTGGGTTGGAGACAGCCGCCTGTATCTGTTGCGGCAGGGTCATCTCTTTCTTGTATCCGAAGACCACAGCGATGATCTGGGGCGGTTAACCCGCGCACTCGGTTCGCATGAAGATATTCTGGTCGACCGGCGCGTAATTGAGATTTCCAAGGGCGACTGTTTTGTTTTGTGCACCGACGGCTTGTTCAAGGGGGCCAGCGAAACAACGATTGCGGATGCACTTGCGGATGGACGTGCCGGTGTTGCTGAGCGGTTGGTGACCCATGCAATTGAAGGCGGATCGTCTGATGATGTGACATTGGTTACGGTGCGGCTGAATGACAATGGCTGAAGCAGACAAGGACCTTGGCTACACGCTCGCCGTTGATACGATGGTCGAGCGGTCCGAAACGATGGCACCCGTGCCAGGTCTTGTGCTGAAAGACCGGTATTTGCTGATCAAGGAAATCGGCCGGGGCGGGCAGTCTCTGGTCTTCAAGGCGCGGGATCTTGTCGCGGCCAAGGCTGGTTTGTCGAAAGCTGACGTTGCTTTGAAGATCATCACGGCGGGGCCGGAAATAGAACCGGACTTTGTCGCCCTCATGCACCGGGAAGCGCGGCGCCTGCGGGATCTTGTCCACCCGAACATCGTGCGCGTCTATGACATGGACCGCGTTCAGAACCTGCATTTTATGGTGATGGAGTATCTGGAAGGGGACACGCTGTCCAGTTTTCTGCGCAAGGCGGAGGACCGCAAGCTGGAGCTCGCTCAGGTCATCCGGCTGGTGCAGGATTTGGGCTCGGCTCTCGAGTTTGCCCATGCTAACGGGATCATTCATTCCGACCTGAAACCCGGCAATGTCTTTGTGCAAACCGATGGCTCAGTCAAGCTGATCGACTTCAACATCTCCGCGCCGATTGCACCATCCTTGCGCAAGGATGAAGAAGACACAATCCGGATCTTGATCCGTCTTGGTGCAATCACCCCGAGTTATGCCTCGCCCCAGCGGCTGGAGGGCCACGAACCATGCGCGGCCGATGACGTGTTCTCGCTGGCGGTTATGGTCTATCTATGCCTTGCCGGACGCCGGCCGTTCGGTCCTAAAAACGCGCTGGAGGCCATGGAAGCGTCGGTTCAGCCAGAGAGGCCAGAGCATCTCTCTTCAGCGCAGTGGACGGCCTTGATGAAGGGCCTTGCGTTTGACGATGCTGGACGGACCCCGGAAGTCACGAATTTCGTAACGTCCTTCGCCGCGCAACGCCAATCTGCAGCCGATTGGATCCGGTCGCAGCTCAGTTGGTAGGTCAATGCCGGGTCAGATCCCGATCCTGAACCCGAAGTGAGGGGCGCCCCGAGCTGAGCCTGTGAGCGTGGCATCGATATCAAGGACGTCCTCGTCCTCTTCAGATCGGGCGGCGGTTACCGAAAACTGCACAGCATTGAAAAGGGCGTCTGATATCTCGTCGAGCCGGACTTGAAGATTTTTGGCAGACTCTTCTGCCGTCTTGGAACCTGACGGCGCCGTTGAAAAAGCCACCTGAAGCAGCGTGTTGAGCCGGGCCATGGAAAGTGCACGCGCAACACCTGCGTCCGGCTCGTCCGACTTGCTTGCCGAGACTGTGCGGGAACCGGCAAAATAAACCTCTGCCCGGTTGGCTTGACCGCGGAGAACGTTGATCCCGGTTGAGGCAAGTGACAGAGCAGAGTCTTGCGAGACGAAAGTCATGACGCTGTCCGCCAGCGGTTTTCCGGTGTTGGTATGTTCCGCCGTTTCCAGTTGATCAATCGACAGTTTTTGCCCAGCACCAAAGTCGGGCCATCCGTTTGCCGCTTGGGCGTGGAGAATGGACAGCAAGGCAACCCAGCTGGCGGGCAGACCAATATCGACCGGACCGTCATCATCAGCAATGAGGCGCCCTTTGTTCCAGAATAAGGCAAGACTGCTCGATGCCGGAGATTGCCGGAGGCTTGCAAACTGTTCAAAGCCGATTTGATCCAGCATTTGGTGCGGCGTGTCCCGGCTGCCGACGGTGTCGGCGCTTTTTCCGGCAAAGTCCGGGGCGAGGGTGCCGAGCAGGCACGTCGCATTTTCCGCTGCAACCGTGGCCAGACGTTTGAAGTTGGAGGCGCCGTCCTTGGCGAGGCCAGATTCATTGGCGGCAAGAACCACATCGAATGCGGCATGGGCGAGCGCACCCTCCGGTTCTTCCAGGCTCGCCAAAACACCCTCGATTGCAGCTGTCGCGCTGACCTGAACGAGGAACAAGCGGATTGAGCTTTCGCGCGGCAATTCAGCCAGCAACATCCGCAGTGCGAGCCAGTTTTCCAGAACCTGATGCAGGCGGCGGTCTTTGAGGAATAGAGCGGCTTGGTCTTCGATCATTGCATCGAAAGAGGCGCCTCCGCCGGCAGGTGCAGGTGTGGACGGCGCAGGTTTGCGCGGTTCACCACTTGAGGTCTGGGACAAGAATGCCTGGACCGCGTGCTTCGCAAGGTCCTGTGTGACTTCACTGTCTGCCGATCTCTTCGGTGCTTCGACCATCGAGAACAGAGCATCCAGTCCGTCGTCTTCGTCTGATTTCGGATCTGAAGCAGGAGAACCCGATGGCTGGGGTTTGGGAACTGCGTCACGAGATGCAGGCGTTTCCGGAGCTGAATGCGCACTCGATGATTTGGCTGCGTCCAAGAGCAGATCGAACCGCTGTCCATGATCGGCCAGTCCGGACACACCGCCCATTGCCATGGCAGTCTTGATTGTGGTGCGAAACTCAAGCGCCTTGCTAACGGAAGCGGGTTTGAAGTCCCGCGGACGTTTGAAAGACACATCTTCGATCAAGGTGGCCGGGAGCGTCCCGAGGATGTTTTTTGCCTCTACCGTCAGGGCTGGCGCGAGTTCGCTGATCAGCTCCGAGATATCCTTTCCGGTGATTTCCTGAAGACCGGCAACGGACGTTGCGAAGTCGCCAAAAATCAGAACACGGTAGGGCGGGGGCGGTTGCCTGTCGTGAGGCAGCGGCGTCCCATCGCCCAAACCAACGGAAAACGACTTGATGCCGGTGGGGGTCTCATCGTCCTGAGCCATGGACCGGTCCTTTCCGGTTATCTGATATTTACGCGGGTCGGTGTCGCCTCAATCGCCAGAAACGCGAGGGTTTTTTGATCAATCACCACCCGTCCGTCGACACTGTAGCCCGCCGCGCGGTCCGCGACATGCCCGGTCACTGCAAACTCGACGACAGGGCGCGAAGACCATTGACCGCTGCCGACCGGCGTCACGACGAGATCGAGCGTCAGCTTCTGCCCGTTGCTCATAATCTCTGTTGTTTGTCCAAGTGATTTGGCTTCAGATTTGCCGTCCAGATAAACTTGTGGCGTGCGGTTGCGCAGGTAATCGTAAATGCAGGCATGTAAGGCATCAGGCTCTTGTGTCGCAGGCCGCCAGGCACTCATGATGTTTCCTCCGTTTGCCCGCCGGTCGACGCCAGCCGGTTGTCGATACGCGCATGGATGTCATCCGTTAGCTCCGGTATGAGCGTTGCCCAATGGCCAAATCGTGGCGCCTTCAGAACGTCCATGCTCGGATACCAAAGGCTTCGATCTGTTTCGGCGTACCAATACCATGGGCACATGTACTGCGCGATGACCAGTCCCGGTGTTCCGGCAGCCCCGGCACCATGCAGGATAATTCCGTCCGGCCCCACAACAAAATCGAGTGCGTGCAGCAGAGCCGCAAGATCGTCGAGGCGTTTGATGTGCGCGCCCGCATCAATAATTCCTTGATGACCGGACAATTGTCTGCGGCTGTGATCCCAGACCGTGCTGACCAGTGTCCCTGGTAGGGATCGTATCGCGGGCAACAAGGTATCGAGTGTCAGGCCGGGCTGGGCCTCGTTCCAGGTGATCCCGATCCACGGCTTCGGAAATTCAGAAAGGGCGTCCTGCCACCGTTTGAGCAGCTCCGGTTTGACCGGCAGATACGGACAGGGCCCGGTCACGCCACCCCGCAGATCGTCCGGCAATCCGAGGATCTGGGAAATTGGAAGGGTCACCGGAGCGGTCGGTTGCTCAGAGTTGCCGTTCGGCGCGTCGTTCGGCAGAAAGTTGTTGTATCCGAAAAAGCCGGAGAGCTGGGACAAGGTCGAAGGACCTGCTAGCGGAGCAGACTTGTCGCGGCCCGCTTGGTCCAGAAAGCGTGCAAGCACCATGAATTCCAGATTGGAAAGACCGGGGTCAATGACCATGACGGCTTCACTGACCCGTTGCCTCAACACGTCGGGATTTGCGTCCCCACTTTGGCTGCCATTTAGGGTCGCAACGACCGGCTGTTCGAGCGTTGATGGGATCTTTTCAATTTGTCCGGTCGACAGGAAGGCATCGCGCAAGATGCTGTAAAGCCGGCCGCGCACGGCATCCTTCATGCCTGCGGCATTGGCCATCAGGGGCTCCAGCAGCTGTATGGCCTTTTCCGGTTCTCCGGCCAGCCGATAGGCCGTGCCCAGCGTTAGCGTTGCTTCCATCCGGTCCTTGGCACCTTTTGCGACCGGAGCAAACTCCCGCAAGGCTTCCAATGCTTCTCCTCGTTCCGCCTTGATCTTGATGTAGCTGAGCCAGGCGGGCATCAGATCCGGAAAAAGGGCCTTCGCGCGGCTGGCGATCCGCAAGGCTTCGCTCGATTGGCCGATCGCGGCAGCATTGTTGGCAAGCGCCAGCATGAATTCCGGGTTCGTCGGTTCTTTCAGATGCGCTGCTTCAAAAAACGATGTGGCTTTCCCGTGGTCGCCTAGCGCTGTCAGGATCTGGCCAACGAAGGCTGACAGGCTGCTGTCGTCCGGCGCATTGCTCAAGGCTTCCTGGGCGATCATCAGAGCCGGAGAGAACAGGCCGTAGGCATAATAAAGCCGCGATATGCCAAGCAGGATATCGGTGTCTCCGGTGTTTCGGCTCCGCACGGTGTTCAGAAGGTCTTCCGCTTCCGACAAGGCCCCTACTGAGGCCAAAAACTCGGCTTTCAAGAGCGCTGCCTGGGCATGGAACGGATCAAGTGCCAGAGCACGTTCCACCAGTTTTTCAGCGTCTTCGGGCTTCTGGCTGATGATCGAGATCTTGGCAGCGAGTGTGAGAAAGCCCGGATCCTGGCCGGTGACTGCGGTCGACTTCGACAACAGCGTTTGAGCCCCTTCCAGATCGCCGTTCGCCAGCCGGGTTTCAATCAGACCGGACAAGGCCTCCGGATGGCCCGGCGAGACGTCCAGAATACTTTCATACAGGAGCGCCGCATTATCGTGCCGGCCGGCCAACGCATGGTCTTTGGCCGCTTTCAGCCTATCATCAACTAGGAGCATTCAATTTCCGCAATCTGCTAATCCGAACAGCACCTTAGCCCACGCTGACGCGTTTGGCATCAAGCCGGACATCTTCTTCCGCCGTAATCATCGAGATGTCGCTGTTTTGAGTGGCGACGCTGTCAATGTTCTGAACCAGGATACCGGCCTTGAGCGTTTCGGTTTCCTTGACCGAGCTACTGCGGCTTTGCGCAGTCGTCGTGATGGTCCGGGCATTGACCATCTTGTCCACCAGCGTTTCCATCGAGCGGGTGAAGTTGGTGATCAACTGCTTGCCGGTCTGGGTCACGCTTTCCGCCAGCACGTTCATACGCCGTGCGCTCACATGAACATCCGGTGCCGAAACGGTGAGGCGCCCTTCGGATTTCAGCGCGATTTCCCTGGCGCCTGCAACTCCGATTTCCGCAGACACTTCAGCGTCGCGGGTCAGGACCGATAGAATGAACGCCTGTTCGGCGCCTCGGAAAACCAGAACAGTATCGCCGATCGCAGGGGCCAATAGGCAACCGGCTGCCTGGCTTGCATGGATTTGCTCACCGTCCGACAAGGTCACCATGGCGTCCTGTTCTGTCAGCAGTGCCTTGACAATGCCGGTTTCCAAGCCGGTGCCGGGAGTTGGCGCAGTTGTCGCTGTTTTGGATGTCGTTTCCGTCTTGCGGGATGTTTGTTTTTTCATAAGCGACTCTTTGGTGATGGGATTGTCAGATCTGTGCTGTGCTGGCGATCTTGGCTTCCCACAGCGAGATCATGGATTTTACATTTACGTTAGCACATTCAGCGGCAATCTGTTCGGCGGTGATGCCACCTGTGCTTGCTTTCACAGGGGTTGCGGTCGCTTCCGTCGCGGTTGTGTCTACCTTGACGGCTTTGGATCTAAACGTGGCCCCAAGCACCTTCAGTTCACCTTCCTTGATTTCTGTTTTCCAGGCAAGGATGTCGGTCTTGACCAGTCCGATATCGGTCTTGAGCAAATAAAAGGTGATCTTTGTGATCGGCTCGATATTCAAGCTAAATGCCAAATTGAAGACAAATTCAGCCGCGATTTTGACCTGAATGTTTCCGCCGCAGAACATTTTGAAGTACGTGCCGTAATGCCTTGTATCGGTGTGGGCATGGATCTCTTTGTATGAATTCGCATGATAGATTTCATACTTGTTTGCTTCGTAGTATTTGCGCGAGACACTCGATACTTTCTCGTATTGCTCGCCGTCGACCGTCTTTGTATCTTTCCGGACAGTGGTGTTGAGATCACCAAGTCCATTGGCGCCGGCGATCAAATTGATATCCTGTTCATTGCCGTTCGTGTCAGTACCGGACTGGATCGTAATCGCTCCTTCGTCCGACTGGATGTGCATGGCACCTTTTGGATTCAGGTAAAACTTCTCCCCGCCCCGAATCAGGATCCGGCCATCGCAGGCCATGAGGATGCCTTTCCCCCCGCCAGCTGCATTTGTGTAGATCGCATCACCTGATTCATCGGCGATATGTTGTGCCGGAAAATAGGCAGAGTAGGTATCGGCTCCCGCGTTGTAGGCGGTTTGTTCGACATCGGCGTATTCCCCAAGACGCAGCAGGGTGCCAAGGCCTGAGTCGTCCGCAGACGTATTCGCGGCACCTGGTGTGCTTGGGACGTAAAAGTAGGTGTATGTGGTTTGGTAGTGAGTGCCCGTGTCGTCTTCGACAAGGGCATCACTATCCGTCACATTGCTCAGGGAGGTGTTCAGATCGGACAAAGCCGCGGTCAGGGAATTGATCTGCGTATCATAGGCCGAAGACATTCTATGTCCTCCCAATGTGGGTCTTTGCAGACCCTACGCGGAACCGTCGCTGATCTGCATGATAATGCCGGAAGCCGTCCGGGTTCTGTGCGCGACATTCTGGTTTGTCGCCGTAACAGGGTTGACCTGCTCCCCGTTCGACACCGCGCCCAAAATGACCGGGCGGTCCGGATCGCCGTGCAGGAAGCCGAGCAACACCTCTGTGCCGATCAACAGTGTGGAGTGGGACCCGTAGCCGTCTCCGCCGCCATAAGGTTCCATTTTCCGAACGACATAGCTTGCTTTGCCCTGCGACAGGCCGCTTTCCTCGTCCAGAATCCTGACGCGGTAACGGCCAGCGCTGTCGAGTTCGGCGCGCTTTCCTTCGGTCTCACCATCGATCACCGCGGAAATGTACCCCGGGATAGATGGCTTTGGTGTGACAATGGATGGCCGGAAGCCGTTGTCGAATGGAACACAGACAAAGTGGTTGCGATAGGGTTCGGGTGTCATGTCGGCCGAACTGAATCCCAGAGGTGTTGTGTTGACGCAGCTGTGAGTGACTTCTGTCACGATATAAAGACCGTCGAGATCGCGGATCGGATGGTCTTTCAACTTGAAGAAATACCCCGGTCGCAGGAGTGGGATGTTGCTCTCACCGGTGAATTGCTGGCGCTCGGTCTCAACCAGTTCGACACGCCGCTTGGCGATGAAATCACCCTCAGAAACCGTGGCATAGTGCTCACCATAACGGGTGGTAATGCCCTGGCCGGGGAAGCTTGCGTCTTGAGAGACGAAAAGATCTACCTTCGGTGTTTCTTCATTGTACTCACGCAGCGCCACTGTGCCGCTTTGGGTGATGAATTTCTGGTTGAACGACCAGATACCGAAATCGCCGGTCCCCATCACCTGTTCTTTGCTGCGGTAGGACAGTTCTTCGGTGATCTGTTTGCCGGAGAGCTTTGTGAAGTGTTCCTTCCGGTCTCCGAACATGACCTTTTCCTTGTCACTGGAATGGTCGAAGGAGAAGAAGATTCCAAACCGCTCACACATGCGCTTCAGGAAGTTCAGGTCATGCTCCCGGTACTGCATGACGAAATGCAGTTTCGGGTAGTCCCCGCTGGAGGGCAGCATGTCATACTGGATCTGGCGGGGGACGCGGCTCGAACTTGTGTTTGAGTCTTTCTTGTTCGCATCGCTCAGCTCACTGGTCAGGATATCGACCACGGTCACATCCTTGTCCGTGCCATATACCTGGTTCTGGGCGCTGTGCCGCAACATGGAGAGTTCCGGCTCAATGACGAAGCGGTAACAGAATTCGCGGTTCGGGGTGGGGTCGCGTGTCTCCGCGCCCTCAATGACACCCTGAGCCTGCATTTCTTCTTCGCCCATTTCCAGGGTCAGTGTGGCCGCCTTGCCCATCATGTCCGGCAACTTGATAGGATCCTTCGACACAATATCAGCCGTGAACCGATAGCCATCGGTCAGGACTTCAACTCCATATAGGGCTTCGACATACACATCGCTGCTCGATACGCCGGGCAGGGTGATCGACATTTTTCCCTGCATTGCTTCGCTGCTCATTGCCTGATCTCCTCTTCTGCCGTTGCGCCGATTAAGGGCTCGGGTTCAGCAGACGTATTTGTGACGGCACCAATGTGGAGCCAACAGAATTCGGTGAAACGCCATTTTGCATCGTCGGGTCCAACAGGGCGCGGGTTGCCGGCATGCATTGGAGGAACAATTTTGTGGAGCCCTTCATGTTCCGGCTGTTGGAACACACCATGCCGGAAGCCACACCCGGGCCCGGGCCGCTGATCGTAACCGGTGCCAAGTTTGTCATATTGTGCGCCGGCATGCACATGATCAGTGACCGGAAGCATGTCGGTATTTCCGTGACCCGAAAGCCCATCGAAAAAAGTGGTGTCGGAATTGGGCCGGCAGGTGTTGTTAGGAGAAAAATGTCAGGTGAGGAAAAGTCCATCCCTGGAATCGGACCTTGTGAGTTTACAAACACCATCAGAGTGTCCCTCCTTGACCTGCGTCGTCGCCGTCTAGGGCGACTTTGTCGGGCCGGTAAAGTTCTGCAATCGCACGATCAATATCTGTCTCGATCCGGCTGCCGGATGTGCCGAGCATCACAGTTTGTTCGGTCTTGGCTGCATGGAATTTTGTATAGTTGAAATTGCTGGCCGAGAGTGATGCGCCTGACAGGTCGGCATGGGAGAACTCGACCTGGCGCAAATCGCATTGCTCGAACAAAGCTGCCCGGCAATCCGCCTCCTGGAAGACAGCGGAAAACAACTGCGAATTGTTGAGCCGCGCGCCGGAAAGACCGGCACCTGCAAAGTTTGCCATGGTCAGCTGGCTGCCTGAGAGATCCACGCCGTCCAGTTTGCTTTTCGTGAAACCGGTCGTATTTGCCGTGACGCCGCGCAGGCTGGCACCTTCAAAATCACATTCGGCAAAAACGGACGCGCTGAGGTTGGCGCCGTTTAGATTGGCGCCTTTAAATTCGCCCTTGTGGAACGTGCAGTGCTGCCAGGATTGGCCGGATAGATCGAGCCCGGAGAGGTTCGCATCAGCAAACACGGCAATGTCGATAAAGGTGCCGGTGATATCCACCGGCCGCAGATCGGCATCAGTCAGCATGAAGTTTGACAAAACCGCGTTTGCGAAACTGGCGCCGGTCACGTCTGATGCCAAAACGACCGCCCGGTAGAAACTCGCTTTGGAAAAGTCGGCATCCATAAGGTCCGGCTGCGCAAAGGATACCTGATCGAACGTGCTGCCCGAAAAGTTACAATTGCTGGCGTTCCCGGCAACGATCTGGGCGCGCTCGACATACGTGTCGCGCATTTCCGACGCGTCCATGTCGCAGGACACGATCTGGGTGTTTTTCAAATTACAGCCATTGAAACGCGCGCCTTTGAGTGTGCATGAGACAATCTGGGCATCCGTCAGGGTCGCTCCGGAAAAGTCGCACCCGGTCAAGTCGCACTCGATAAACCTAATCCCGGCAAGGTTCATGTTCGCGAAGGACATTCCCGAGGCGATGCGCAGCATGATCGGTTGCTCATGGGCGTGGAACGCCATGACATCTTCAAACGTGATCGGTTTTCTGTCCGGCATCTTAGGCATGGGTCGGTTGCTCCAGAAGTGTCATGCCAAGGTTGGCGCCGGAGAAATCACAGCTGGCGAGTTTGGCTTCGAGCAAGTCTGCGGCGAAAAGATTGGCGGCCCGCATCGAGCAGCGCCGAAGATCGACACCGGTCAACGCAGCAGCAAAAAGGTTGGCCCCGAAGAAATCGCTGCCTGCAAAATTGGACCGGCCGAACAGGGAGTTGCGGAATGATGACAGCCTGAAATCATTGGCTTCCAGGTTACATGCGTTGAAGAAACAAGCGGTCCCGCTCGCCCTCAAAAAACAGCATTCGGACATTTCGGCCGTGTTGAACGAGCTCTCGGTCGCATGAAGTCCATCAAAGCGCGAGCCGGTCAGATCGCTTGCGCCCATGATGCCAACGGACAGCCATTTGCCGTTGATCGCGCGCATTCCCGGTGCCTTCACTTCCATAAAGCCAATGCGTTCCAGGTCGCTGTCGCTTAAGTCCAGGCCCTTCATGGACAGGGTCACGAACATGGTCCGGAGCAATTTGGAGCTTGTCGCTTTAAATCCGTCCGCCGATCCGGTCAGGATCTGACTATCGGTGATCCGGCTTTGTGTGAGCTGCATGTCGCTGATGTTGGATTCAATCAGGCGCACCTTCTCAAGATCTGCTCCGGTGCCAGTCGATCCCGAAAGGTCCGATTGGATGATCAGGAGGTCATGCAGTTTTGCCCGGTCAAGCGCCAGTTCCTGTGCGCTTGCCTTGTTCAGGTTGGCGCGAGTCATGTCGCAGTCTGAAAAGTCGACACCCGTGAGCGTTGCCCCGGAAAAGACAGCACCTGTCAAGTTCGAGCCGGTGAACCGGGCGTCTGTCAGGTCTGATTGCTCAAAGAACGTACCGGAAAGATCCATGCCGCTGAAATCAACGCCGCGCAGATCTGCTCCAGCAAGATCGGCGCCTTTGAAATCGTGACCATCGCGCAGTTTTCCGGTGACAAACGCACCGAGACGGATTGGGACCCCCTCGGGCAAGGCCTCCAGTGGAAACAACGGGGCAGGGGATTGCTGGCGGGCTGTTGCCATGGAGTCTTCCATGGTCTCTTCCGCCTCGTCCATACGGTCCTTGGCCGTTGCCATCGACGCCAGGGCAGTCTCAGATGGTGTTTGGCCTTCAGGCGGCTGCGGTCCGTCTGCTTGCATGCTCTCAACCCTCTCCAAAAGGGTTTCAAGCATTTCACCCGGCTTGTCCTTCGGAATAATGGGGGAGTCGAGTTTGGACAGCCCTTCTTCCAGCTTGGCAGTCAGGTCGTCCATCGGCATGTCATCTGGTTGACTTGCCAAGAGGTCTTTGAACGATGATTGTTTTGCTGCGGGCGCAGGCGTGGCTTCGGCCAGCTCCCCGATCATCGCACTGAACTGGTCGTCAATGGCGTCTGCTGGCGGTTTCATGGCCTCGTCCAAGCCCTCTAGCTGGGACAAGTCCATTTCATCTATGGCCTTGCGGGCGTCGGCCAGGATACTGCCTTCCGGCTGCTTCATCGCCCGAGCAACCGCCTTGGTATACGCGAGCTCAATGTCCTCTTCCGATGGGGCTTCCGGTTCGCCGAAGATGCCCGCCAACGTTTCATCCAATGCCCCGGCAGCGTCGGGATTGTCATTCAGTCCCGCAAACAGGCCGGAGGGCGAGCGGTCTTTCAGCGCAGTCAGTTGCCCTGTGACTTCCTGAAGTCCGGAGGCGAAATCCGGGTCAAGTTCGAGATCGGTGAACCGTGCCAGGAACTCATCGTCGACAATTGGTTTTTTGGTGTGTGGAGGCAGCAGTTTGGGCGGAGTTGCCGCGACAATAGCCCGGCGCTGAAGCTCTGCTTTCGCCATCTCGCGGTCGCGCTTTTCCAAAAGAGCGTCTTCGACCGCCTTGACGTCATCCAGAAGGGCAGCCAGGTCCAGGTCGCCGTTTTCCAGTTCTTCCGGCGTTGGTTGGGCCACCAGAGGAATATCGTCAATAATGTCCGACTTGGGCGGCGGGACGAGGTCACCCGGCAGGCCCTCATCTTCCAGCATTTTGCGTGCTGCCCAGTTCTGATTGTCCATGAATTTCTGGCGATCGGCAGCAGCCTTTTCCAGTTTGGCTTCGCGTTTGGCACTCAGGACCGCCGGATCAACTTCCGGCATCAGCTGATAGTCGGCCAGCGCATATTTGTGCGCTTCATCCTTGGATGTTCGTTTCTGATAGACATCGGCGTAGTAGGCAGCGTCACGGCGGAGCGCATCCGTCTCTTCCAGACCGACCATGATGGCCGCAATGTCCTCCGCAAACCGGTCTGCACCGCGCAAAAGGCCACGAAACGTCAGAACGGCTTTTTGAACATTCGGGAATAGCGTGACGGTATCGCAGCGCATCGTTGTCTCGATGAGCTCACTCGTATCGGTCAGCTTGTAGAAGCACCGGGCGGTGAGCCGCGGCAGTTCTCCGCCAACGGAAGCCTCACCGCGCGACATGCCGGTGATCGCAAATGTTTCCCCACCCTCAAAAAAGCCGTCGAACCGTTGGTCCTCCGGTGCTTCGCAATGGTAGAGCGGGTTGAAGTCGTCCGGTTTCAGCGGCGAGATATGGTCGATCCAATGCTGGTCATACGTTCCAAGGTATCTCAAGCGCGCGGCGTCATCTGCGGCAATGGGACCGAAATGGGCCGGAGCCGGCTGGTCGTCCGGCGATTTGGTCAAACGGGCGGGATCTTCGACATTTGGAAGCGGTGCATCGTAGCCGGCCTCCAGAATGCTTCTGGCTCCATGCCCTTTGCCGCGCGCATTGGGGGCGTAGTTCGGGCCACCAAATGCCTGCGCTTCTCCAATCGGCATTTTGAGAAACGGAACAGGCCGGCTCATTTGCACACCCTGATC
Organism: Roseibium sp.; assembly: GCF_965276855.1. GTDB lineage: Bacteria > Pseudomonadota > Alphaproteobacteria > Rhizobiales > Stappiaceae > Roseibium. The sequence continues at coordinate 748,210 of NZ_OZ255700.1, read as the reverse complement.
TGTCAGTTGCCAAACCCGATCACCGAACACGGCCAGCTCCTTGTGGAGCCGGTCGAAACGAACAGAGACACGGATGCCTTCAATCGGGGCGTCTGTCGGGGACAAGGCATTGCCGGCAATAATCACTTCGCCCTTGGGCTTGAGCTGGCCTTTGTCGAAGATGGCACCGTCGGCCATCTGCTCTGTTACCATTGGCCACAGCGCTTGCTCGGTCAAAAGCCGGCTGGGTTCCTCGAAGTCGAACAGCGCGTAAGCCGAGACTGTAGTCAGCGCTCCGTCCTTTGAGGGTTCTGTTTGGTGCGCTACCGAAACCCGGGATGGTTTGATGATAGCTGGCAAAGGCCTTCTCCGTTGCGTTCGTTATTCAATCGAATGATTGGTCACTCGATCCATCTGGAGCCTGTCGTCTACAGGACGCAGACAGTGTCCTGCAAAAGTTACAATAGCATCACACCCATACAGGTCCTTTCCAAGCAAAGTGAGGGACCAGCTACCTTGGGTCAATTGTCTAATATCTGCACATCAGGATTGAGAGTGCTCTAATCCAATTTTGAAAAAGTGAATGATTTCAATGATTGTTTTAAATCCGGATTTTGAGCCGGCTGCAGAACGGCGGGCGGAATGTGATTCAAATCACAAGGAGAATGCGCAGAGAATTGCACACCATGCCCCTCACTGTGAAGTTTTCTGCACAGTTTAACACTTTCTTAAATCGGAAATTATCGGGATTAAGTATCTGAAATGTATGAGTATTGGTGACGAGAGGTCAGTTTGGCACGCAGCTTGCGAAGTGAAGGGCGTCGGAGGTGAACAACCTTCTACCGGAATTTCGAAAGCTCACATACGGGAGACGATAAAATGGCAAACGTTGCATACATGACCATCAGCGGGTCCACCCAAGGCGAGATCACGTCAGATGCCACAACAGCTGATTCCATCGGCAACAACTGGCAGGAAGGCCATGAGGGCGAATCCCTGGTCTACAAGTTCGAGAGCAACGCAATTGTACCGCGTGACCCGAACTCCGGCACCGCCATCGGCACCCGCCGCCACCAGCCGACAACCATCATCAAGCCGCTGGACAAGGCGTCTCCGTTGATGTGGCAGGCATTGGCCACCGGCGAATCCCTGGAAATCACCATCAACTTCTGGCGCACCTCGACGGCTGGCGTTCAGGAGCACTACTACACGATCAAGTACACAGATGCGGTCCTGGTTGAAGGCAAGACCATCTTGCCGGATGTCTTCGATGATGCGAACGCATCTCGCGGCGATCAGGAGCAGTGGTCCTTCACGTACCGCAAGGCTGAGTGGACCCACGAAAAGGCCGGCACATCCGCGTCCGACGACTGGCGCGCTCCGGTCACCTGATTTCGGTGCCAGCAAAGAATTGTTGACGGAATGCCGCTTCGGAAACGGGGCGGCATTCTTTTTAACGTTTGTACGATTAATTCAGCTCATTCCGCATTGTGCGGGAAACGTCTCTTTGCGTAAGCTTGAAGCGTTCTTATGACACGCCTGTCATTAAAGGCCGCTAACAGTTGGGAACAATGCACGTCCGTGCATAATTTTGGGGGTTGCTCACCGTGCTCGACCTTGATCTTCGCCGCCTCATCGGCCGTTTGAACGCCTATTCGAAACGCTCACTCGAAGCTGCTGCAGGCCTTGCGGTGACACGCGGGCACTATGAAGTCTCCATTGAACATGTGCTGCATGTGTTTGTCGAAGACAGTCAGCATGATGTTCAAAGCGCGCTGAGACACTTCGAGATTGATCCTGCTGTCATGCGGAAGGGGCTTCAAAGTGTCCTTGAAAGCATGAAGACAGGCAATCAGGGCCGTCCGGTGTTTTCCCCGCTCCTCGTCGAACTCATTTCCGATGCCTGGCTGGTCAGTTCTGTGGAATTGGATCTCGATCAGGTCCGCTCCGGCAGCCTTCTGGCCACAATTTTCGCCCAGCCGAACCGTTACGGCGATGACCGCTGGTTGCAATACATGGAAGACATCTCGTTTGCCGGGTTCAAAAAGGACTTCTCCGACATCATCGGGAATTCCGAGGAAACCACTGCAGGCCTGACCGCAGCACCTGGTGGAGACGACAAGGCGCCGTCAGTCGCGCCTGGAATGAGCCCGGACAGCGCGCTCGCTCGCTTCTGCACGAACTTCACTCAGGCTGCCCGTGAGGGCAAGATCGATCAGGTGTTCTGCCGGGACCGCGAGATCCAGCAGATGATCGACGTTCTTGGACGCCGCCGGAAAAACAACCCGATCTGTGTCGGTGAACCTGGTGTCGGTAAGACCGCAGTGGTCGAGGGACTTGCGGTCAAGATCGCCGAGGGCGATGTGCCGGACATGCTGAAGAATGTTGAGCTGATCGGCCTGGATCTCGGCATGCTGCAGGCCGGCGCCGGTGTGAAGGGCGAATTCGAAAACCGTTTGAAGGGCATCATTGACGAGGTCAAATCGTCGCCGAAACCGATCATTCTGTTTATCGATGAAGCGCACATGCTGATTGGTGCAGGGGGTTCTGCCGGTGGTGCGGACGCCGCAAACCTTTTGAAACCGGCTCTGGCGCGGGGTGAGTTGCGCACCGTCGCGGCGACGACCTGGAGTGAATACAAGAAGTATTTCGAAAAGGATCCGGCACTTGAGCGCCGGTTCCAACTGGTGAAGCTGGACGAGCCGAGCCCGGAACAAGCAATCACCATCATGCGCGGCCTGCGCAGTGCTTATGAAAAGAACCACGGCGTCTACATTCGCGACAATGCCGTTGTAGCCGCAGCAAAACTCTCCGCGCGCTATATTTCAGGCCGTCAGCTGCCGGACAAGGCCGTGGATGTGTTGGACACAGCCTGTGCGCGCGTGAAGCTGTCCTTGTCATCCAAGCCGTTCGTGATCGAGCTGAAGGAGAAGCGGCTTGGCGAATTGAACCGGGCGCTCGGATCATTGACCCGGGATTCGCAGGCTGATTTTGCTCCCGATGATCCGCAAGTTGAAGAGATCGATGCTGAGATCAAAACAGTCGAAGCGGAAATCGCTGAGCTGACAGCCCGTTGGCAAAAGGAGCTGGATCTCGTCAATCAGATCCTGAAACTTCGCCATGACCTCGGCCTTAGCCTTGAGGGGGACGAGCCGGCCGCAGAGGAAGAGGCGTCCAGCGAAGAGGGCGACGGAACCTCCGATGATGCAGAAGCCGATGCAGGCGACGACGCAGCCGCAGCCGATGGTCCAGTTGATATCGAAGCCATGAAGGCGAAGTACGCGGAGATCGCCAAGGACCTCAAGGAAGCTCAAGACGGCGATCCTCTTGTGTCCTTTGAAGTCACCGAAGAAGCCATTGGGCAGGTGATTTCCGATTGGACCGGTGTGCCGCTCGGACGCATGGTTGAAAACGAAGCTGACTCAGTCCTGAAGCTCTCCCAGAACCTACAGGCACGGGTGATCGGTCAAGACCACGCCATTCAGGCTGTCGATGAAACCTTGCGGACTGCAAAGGCCGGGGTTCAGAATCCGGACGCGCCGATGGGCGTCTTCCTGTTCGTCGGCCCATCAGGTGTTGGTAAAACCGAGTTGGCGACGGCAATCGCGGACCAGCTGTTCGGAGGCGAGCGCTTCCTGATTTCCATCAACATGTCGGAGTTCCAGGAAAAGCACACCGTATCGAAGCTCGTTGGATCTCCTCCGGGCTATGTCGGCTATGGCGAGGGTGGTGTTCTGACTGAAGCTGTCCGCCAGCGGCCCTATTCGGTAGTACTGCTCGATGAAGTGGAAAAAGCGGATCTTGAGGTGATGAACCTCTTCTACCAGGTGTTCGACAAGGGTGTCTTGTCGGACGGGGAGGGGCGCCAGATCGACTTCAAGAACACGATTGTTGTCCTGACCAGCAACCTGGCCACGGATGTTCTGACCGAGATGGGCTCGCTTCCGGAAAAGCCAGATGTCGATGAGTTGGTGGCAGCCTGCCGTCCGATCCTGAGCGCGCATTTCAAGCCGGCACTTCTGGCGCGGATGCAGATCGTACCGTTCTACCCGCTGATCGGCGAGCCGCTTGAAAAGATTGTCCGGTTGAAATTGAACAAGGTCGGCAAACGCTTGCGTGAAAACCAGAAGATGGAACTGGTCTATTCCGATGAAGTCGTCAAATCGATTGCCGCGCGCTGCACGGAAGTTGAAACCGGTGCCCGGAACATCGACCACATCGTCAACCGCACGATCTTGCCGGAGCTGTCCACCGAGCTTTTGACAAAAATGGGCGGCGACGGAACAGACTTTACCAAAGCGACCATTGATGTCGGCGAGCCGGGCCACTTTACCTACAGCCTGAGCTGATGACCTTGCAAAGACAGGCTGGCAAAGGCGCCGCCTGCAAACATGAACACAAATGGCTTCCGGGCGGGCATACTGCTGCCCGGGGGATGAGTTCACATCTGTGCAGGCGGAAACCGAATGATACTCGATGACCTGTTGGATTTGACTGAGGCGCTGGCGGGAGCCGAGCAGGTGGAAACTGTTCTGGAGCTCGTGCTGGATTCGGCGCTCAAGATCTCGCGCGCAGAGGGCGGGTCGATCTATACCCTCGACACGCTGGGGCAGCATTTGCACCGCACGGCGTCCCGGTATCATGGTGTTGTCGCCACTGCGGCAACAGGCGAGCGTGTTTCCATATACGGTGATGACATGATGCCGAACCTGCAGGCTCCAGCTGCGCTCGTCGTCTCCACCGGTACAGTGATCAACATCGCTGACATCACCTCAGCGGTCGGATACGACTTTTCCCGCATCGAGGAAGATGACCGGCTGTGTGGAACCAAAACACAGTCCTTGGTCATTGTGCCGATGACGGTTCTAAGGGACAGGTCCATCGGGATCTTGCAGCTGATCAACCCACGTAATGCAGAGGGCCAAACCGGTGCCATCGGCGACGAAGTTCTGAAGCAGCTCAAGGCACTGTCCATCCATGCGGGGATCTGCATCTGGAACACACGCATGCATGAGGAAAACACGCGCCTCAAGAAACAGTTCGATCGCTATATGAAGGAGCTGCCGCGCCAGCTGACGAAAGACAAGGCGCAGCCGGCTCCGGTCAAAAAGCAAAAGCCACAAGGGCTCGTCGGTGACAGCCCGCCGATCGAAAAGGCCATCAACCTGATCGGCAAGGCGGCCAATTCCGATGTCCCGATCTTGGTTCGCGGGGAAACCGGGACCGGCAAGGAGATGATGGCAAGTTTCATCCATCAGTCCAGTGACCGGTCGGACCAGGCATTTGTCGTGCAGAACTGCGCGGCGCTCCCCGAGGCATTGCTCGAAAGTGAGCTTTTTGGACACGTCAAAGGGGCGTTTACAGGCGCGCAAACGGATAAAGCAGGCCTCGCACATGAGGCGCACAAGGGCACGCTGTTCCTCGATGAGATCGGTGACATGCCGCTCGCGCTTCAGGCGAAGGTCCTGCGTTTGCTGCAGGAAGGCGAAGTCCGCCGGGTTGGAGCGACGAAAACAGAACATGTTGATGTCAGAATCGTCGGGGCAACAAACGTCAATCTGGAAGAAAAAATCGCGGAAGGCGAATTCCGAAAGGATCTGTTTTACCGTTTGAATGTCTTCCCGATCAGTTTGCCGCCTTTGCGGGAACGTCCTTCTGACATTCCGAAACTCATTGATCATTTCCTGAAAAAAGGCGCTGCCAAGGCGGGCACGGCCGTACCGATCGTGTCCGCAGACGCGCTCGATGCGCTGTTGTGCTGGAGTTATCCCGGCAATGTCCGCGAACTAAAGAACATTTTGGACCGGGCCCGCTTGATGGCGGAAGCTGGTTATCCCATCCAGTTGGAGCACCTGCCGTTGGAGCTGACAGGGCCCATGAATGGTGGTGCAACGCCAATGCCGGGCGGGATCCCGGAGGGGGATTTGAAAACCATCGTTGGCCAGTATGAAGCACTGGTCATCGAGGCAAAAATGCGGGAAGCTGGTTGGAACAAAACCAATGCGGCGCGTTTACTGAAAGTAAGCAGGCGCACCATTATTGAAAAGCTGAACCGCTACAACATCACCCGTCCGGCTGGCTTCTGACAGTGGTCGGGCCATCAGGAGACACCGCAGTCTGAAACTCTTTGGGTTTAGCGCGAAAAAACAGGATGCCACTGGTGAAGGTCCCGATTCACTGGTGAAGGCTTTTGTGTCCGGCCGTTTGTCCTACGATGCGCTTCTTCACGGGTTGAAGGAGGTGTTTCATCGCTCTGATTCACACGCGGCCGACGTTCATGCGACCTTGGGACAAGCTGTTGAAAGCGGGCGGCTGCCGAACGACCTCGCTCAAATCATACGGACACAACTGCCCCCAGGCCGCGGGTCAAACGACTCCGATGGGCCGGCAGCGCCCTTAGACACGGCTGCAATCGCGAGCGCGGCCGCAGAGCCTGCGGCTGAAGACGATCTGGATGAGCCGACCATCCCCAATGGCGTGGTCGGTCGCGCGTCTTCAGCGGCTCAGTCAAAGCCTCCCAGGCAATCGCCTTACCTGCCTCCCTTGCCGTATCTGACTGAACCACCCGCACAGGCGGGCGATGACATGCGCAACAAGGTTGATGATGTTGTCCTTGGGTCGATCGTCGACGGATTCAAGGATTTCCGGAAAGCCCGGACCAGCGGCGGCGATCAAACTTTTGGGGAAGCACAGTCGGGAAAGTTGGATCAGTTTCTGACCGGCTACAAAAGTGCGCGCCTGCGCACGAATGCCCGTAAGGCGGCAGCAGGTCAGTCAGGAGGGGCGGCCGATCTGAATTCGCTCGCGGGTGCCGGAGCAGAGCGGGCAGGGGTGGGAACGCTTCTGCGCGACAGGTTCGTGCTCGACCGGGAGGTTGGCCGGGGTGCCATGGGCGTCGTCTATGCCGCCGTCGACCGACGCCGCTTGGAGGCCGGGCACGACGAGCCGTATGTGGCGCTCAAACTCCTGACCGATGAAATCCGGTCCGACACCGGCGCCTTGCGCCAGTTAGAGGCGGAGGCCCGCAAGGCTCAGGCGCTCGCGCATCCAAATATTGCAACGATCTATGATTTTGACCGGGACGGCGGTGAGGTCTTTATCGTGATGGAACTGCTGCGTGGGACCACCCTGGACCGCAAACTTTCAGCTGCACTGGGCCATTCGCTGCCTGCCAAGGAAGCCTTGCCGATCTTGCAAGGTATCTGCGACGGCCTCATCTATGCGCACAGTCAGAATGTCGTCCATTCCGACTTGAAGCCGGGGAACATCTTTGTTCTCGATAACAATGTGGTCAAATTGCTCGACTTCGGTCTCGCAGCCGTTACGACCGCTGACATGGCCGATAATGGCCTCGGCAGCGCATTGACCGCGTCCTACGCAAGTCCGGAAATGTTTCAAAAGGCACCACGGGATCCGCGCGACGATGTGTTCGCGCTTGGCTGCATCGCCTATCAGGTTCTTGCGGGTCGCCATCCGTTCTCATTGAAAGGCTCGGATCAAGCTGCCCGGGAAAACATGGTACCTGAGCCTTTGGAAGGGCTGGATGCCGACGTGTGGCAGGCTCTTGAGAAAGCCTTGGCATTCAAGCGCGAAGACCGGCTGGCCAATGTCAGCACGTTGCGGGCTGCACTCTTCGATTAATCCATAACGTGGATCATTCAATTGAGTCCGCGATCTTCTCGATCGACCGGGTGAATGCATGGTCCGGGTGCAGAGTGCGGATGAGGCCGGTGCTGCCGATCTGGATCAGGTCGGTCGAGAGCGGCAGGACCGCTGCAACAGGCGTCCGGTAATTTGAAAAGATCCGCTGGGACAGATCCTGGAAGTCGAAGGTTTCCAAGGCCTTGTTGACCACCAAAAACAACTGCGGTACTTCCAGCTTGCGGGCAAGCTCCAGCGTCACCGCTGTCCCCTGATAGTCCTGAATATCCGGACGCAGTATTAATAATAGCGTGTCGGAGATCGCGATCGACAGCAGCGTCTCTTCGTTTACGCCCGGATGGGTGTCGATCAGAAGGTAATCGAGATCCATAGTATCGCAGAATTCCATGAACCCGCGATTGAGGGCTTCCACATCATACATCTCCTTCACGATCCGCGCGATGTCCCCGGTCTTGATCGAGGAGGGAATGAAGAAGACCTTGCCCGGCCCGGTGATCGACGGCTGGCCGTCCGGGCCTTTGACACCGTCTGTGATGTCCAGAACGGTGTCCTTGATACCGCAATAGCCCCAAAGGTAGTTGTTGAGCGTATGCGTCACCGTGTTCAGGTCGACATGAAAGAGCGTGTGAATGCCCGGTGACTGAATATCCGTGTCCACGATCCCGACCTTGTGGCCGCGCAGGGCAAGGCTTGCAGCGATGTTCGCTGTCACGTTCGATTTGCCGGTGCCGCCGCGATAGGAATGGGTGGAAATGATTTTGGTCACAGGAATTCTTTCAGTCTAAAGAAGCCTCAAGGCTGCTTCTTATACTTTGATCTCATCGACTTTGCGCGGGCCTGAAGCGTGCGGAAATAGTCGGTATCAGCGACTTTTTCTACCTCCATCTTGGCTTCTTGTTCGTCATAAGCGACTTCGAATTTGTCGAGGCGGACTTTCAGTTCCTGGTTCTCCTTTCGGAGCTGAGCTTCAGCGAGTTCCAGTTTGCGCCGTGTTTCGGTCAAATCCTCAATAAGCTGGCCGGAATGGAATTCCCGGGCCTCGACCTGCACCACCATGCTGGAAAACGTTTCGGCAAGCGCGCGGATGCTTTCCGGCACTTGTTTATCCGTGATGATGTCAAAGAGGCCATCTACATCATCATAGCGGCCATTCGCGATTGCTTCGCACGTCTTTGCGAGGCTTGCGATGGCAGGCTGCATGGCGTCCGGTGAGCTCAAAAAACCTCCTGAAGATCGGCGGGTGCTGGACCGTCGCCCTTGAATACACCAACACACGGGGGACCCAAAGGCAAAACTGTCTTTGTTTTCCCTGACCTTGACCGGAGAATTTTAACCGGCGAAAGGTGAACGAACGATTGGAGACCCAAATGATTCCGGTAGATGTCCTTGGTGTATTTTTTGTCGCGGCCGTTGCCTTGGGTCTGGCGCCGGGGCCCGACAATATCTTTGTTCTGACCCAATCAGCCCTTTACGGACGGCTTGCCGGCCTAGTCGTGACGTTGGGGCTGTGCACAGGTCTCATCTTTCACAGCGCGGCCGTCGCATTGGGTGTCGCCGCGATCTTTCAGACCTCTGCTCTTGCCTTTACGCTGCTCAAGTTCGCTGGGGCTGCCTATCTCGTTTACCTGGCAGTGCAGGCGTTCCGGGCCGGTAGCAGCAAGATCAACGGGAACAGTGCTCCGGAAATGTCTCTCCCGGCGCTCTATGTGCGCGGCATTATCATGAACGTGACCAATCCCAAGGTTGCGATTTTCTTTCTGGCGTTTCTGCCGCAGTTTGCAGACCCTGCGCGCGGCTCTGTACCGCTTCAGATCCTCATGTTCGGCGGGCTCTTTATCATTGCCACGATCCTCGTTTTTGGCGGTGTTGCACTCGGAGCCGGTTCTCTTGGGGGGTATCTGAAGCGTTCTCCATCAGCCCAAGTCTGGCTCAACCGTTTGGCGGGTGTTGTCTTTGTCGGTCTGGCCGTCCGTCTGGCAATTGCCGAGCGCTGAGGCTGTGTGATTATTGTTCGGCTGGAGCTTCTGTGAGTTTATCAACATCAAGTTGTAGAATGCTCCGGATTTTTACACAGCATTAACCATAAGACGCGCACAACTGTAGGACGAAACCCGAAGGTGGCCTTCGGCAAATCCAAATGGCGTGTCAGCTCATGAAGACCAGTGTAGTTACAATTCTTTCGGCCATTACGGCGGCCGGCTCTGCCATGGCCGCAGATCCTTTTCCATATGATCCAGGCATGTCAGGCGAGGTCTACACCGCATCGACGTTGCGCGGCTCTATCGGGCTTCGTTATTGGTACAGCCAGGGATCAAATGAGTTTAATGGGGCCTTGGGTACAGCCAACGCGGAGAACGTGACTGGCCATACTGCCGAAGTGTTTGGTATTCTGGAGGATATTTCGACCCGAACTTCCGCAAAGACAATGGTCGGTTTTGGTAAGAACTCCAACGGTGATCAAACCTGGGTCGGGTTGGAGTCCAACGACTGGAACACAACCAATCTTGGATATGTCCTGCTCGACGGCGGTTGGGAAGTCGCCAAATTTGCTGGAGGTAAGGGACGTATCAAGGCGCTGGTCGGCTACCACTATCTCAGCGATAAGACGTCGGCGACTTATTTTGGAACGCAAAAACGTGCTATGATGAACAAGTGGCATGCCCTTCGGCTCGGCGTTGCTGCCGATGGCGAGCTGAGCGACAGGATTGGCTGGTCAATTGATGCTGCGGCCGTGCCTTGGTCCTACAACCAGTTTGATGATGGTTTCAACACGCTTGAGAGCGAATACACCTACGGCTTTGAAGCCGACGCCGCATTGAACGTTGCACTGACCAGCAATTGGGACATTGGTGTCGGCGGCCGCTACTGGTGGCTGCATTCCGAATATGAACTCGACCAAGACCAGACCTATCAGCGGTATGGCCTGCTGATCGAGAGCAAATACAAGTTCTAGAAAGTCTCTCTCGACCGTCCGGAAATCACTTGTTTTCAAGAAAAACGCCGGCCAAAAAAGCCGGCGTTTTTTGGGAGGAGTTTGAGCCTTACTGAACCCGGGGGAAGAGCGCGTCGATCTCGCCGAGTTCTGTCCCGCCGGCCAGCTTGTCCAGCTCCGGTTTCCAGGGGCTCGCCGCTTCCGGGGCATTCAGCATGCCAAGCGCTCGGGTGGCTGAACCCGGGATGACCTGGGTCAGCGCCTCGAACAGGATGCGCTGGCAATCGAGCGTGACATAGAGAACGGTTGCGCAGCGCTCGCGGGTCTCTTCGTTCTTGAAAAGAGACCAAGGAGCTTGTTGGTCGATATACTCGTTCATGGCCACAGCCGCATCGACGATTTGCTGGGTCGCTGCCGGAATATCCTGCAGATTGATCCAGCCGGCGAACGCCTTGCCTGCCTCGACAACGGTGTTGCGCAGCGCCTCATCTTCGGCCGTCAGGGTGCCCGGCATCGGCACCTTGCCGTCGAAATTCTTGTTTGAGAATTTCGCAACTCGGGACAAGAGGTTGCCGATCTTGTTGCCAAGTTCGGAATTGTAGGACTGGGTGATCAGGTCGACCGAGATCTGGCTGTCGCTGTCCGCGCGCATGTGCCGGGCAAGGTACCAGCGCAGTGCGTCGACGCCGAGCTTGTCCATCACCTCGATCGGGTCAACCACGTTGCCGATGGATTTCGACATCTTGACGCCGCCTGCGCCCACCCAGTGGCTGTGCACCGAGAGCTTCTTCGGCAACGGCAGATCAGCGGCCATCAGCATCAAGGGCCAGTAGACGCCATGCGGCTTCAGGATGTCCTTGCCGATCATGTGCTCGCATTCCGCCCACCAGTCCTGGTAGCCGTCTTCCGGCCAGCCGATGTTGGTCAGGTAGTTGGCAAGCGCGTCGAACCAGACGTAGGTCACGAAATCCGGATCGAACGGCAGATCGACACCGAGCGTGACACGGGTTTTCGGCCGGGAGATACAAAGATCCTCCAGCGGCTCGGCCAGCATCTTCTTCAGCTCGTTTTTGAACGGCTCCGGCTGAACGAAATCCGGGTTCTCGTCGATGTGCTTCAGGAGCTTTTCGCGGAACGGTTCCATCTTCAGGAAGTAGTTGGTTTCGTCTGTCTGCTCGACCTTCATGGTCGGGTGCAACGGGCACTGGCCGTCCTCGGTGAGATCGCTTTCCTTCTTGAATTCCTCGCAGCCTTTGCAATAGGTGCCGGTGTACTGCTTCTTGACGATCAGGCCCTTGTCGAAGATACGCTGCTCCATCTCCGCGACAGCCGTCTTGTGGCCCTCGCGACTGGTGCGCACGAAATAGTCGAACTCGACGCCGAGCTGCTCAAACACATCGCGGAATTCCTTACAGCGCATGTCGAGATAGTCGGTCACAGGCATGCCGAGATCCTCGGCCGCTTCCTGGTTCTTCTGGCCGTGTTCGTCGACACCGGTGGAGAGCATCATCTCATACCCCAGCGCCTGACGGTTCCGCTTCAGGATATCAGCCATGATCGAGGTGAAGGCGTGGCCAATATGCGGGGATCCGTTGACGTAGTAGATCGGAGTGGTGATGTAGCTTTTCATCAACATGCTTTCGAAATTTCTAGGCAGGGGCCGGGGTGCCTTTTCGTTCAAGGACCGGCCAGAAAATCCGCCGTGAAGAGGTGCGAGCTATATTTCACACTCGCGCCCCCAAGAAAAGCCCCGGCGGGGCAAAAGCGGATGGGTGGTTGCTTAGGATATAGGGATTTGAGGCGGATGAAGCTAGGTGTAAACGCTACTCCGTCTGCCGTCCCGGCCTTGAGCCGGGACCCCTGCTTGTTAGAAACAAACGGCCCCGGCGCAAGGCCGGGGCGGCAAGGTTGGAGCGAGCCACCACAGGTTGGTCAGCTTGTCGCTATTTCTGATCCAGTTCTCGCCCGAAAGATCACCCGATTAACCAGATCCCGGCAAGCACGAACAGGGCAAGAAATACTGTTTGCGTGACCACCATCCAGATCGCCGGCCCGCCGACTTCCAGGAGTTTCGGAATGGAGGTTTTCATGCCGACAGCGGCGATCGCCGCCAGCAGCGCCCAGCGGGACACCTGACTTGCCCCATCCTTCACGATCTCCGGGATCAGTCCGAAGGAGTTGAAGGTTGCAAGGATCAGGAAAGCGACGACAAAAAGCGGCATCAGAGGCGGCCGGGCAGCTCCAGGTTCCGATACTTTGCGCAGGATAAGCGCTGCGATTAACACGATGGGGGCCAGCAGGGTGACCCGGATCAGCTTCACCAGCGTTGAGAGATCACCGGTTTCTTCTGAAACGGAAAAGCCAGCGCCGACTACTTGTGCAACATCGTGAATGGTGCCGCCCAGGAAAACGCCCGTCGCATCCCGGTCGAGCCCGAGTGAGGCGGTCAGGATCGGATAGAAGATCATCGCGAGTGTGGACAGCACAGTCACTGTGATGACGGTAAACGCAAGGTCCCGTTCTGCATGCTCACGTTTTGGTAATATCGAACCGATGGCCATCGCAGCCGAAGCTCCACAAATGGCGACCGCACCGCCAGACAGAAACGAAAACAAGCGGTCCTTGCCAAAGAGGTTTCCGATCAGGAGTGAAAAGCCGATGGTCGCCAGGACCCCCGCAACAACGAGAGCCAGAAACGGCAGTCCAAGCGCCTGAACCATATCAACACTGATCCGAACACCCAGCAAGGCAACCCCAATCCGCAACAGTGTGCGTGCAGAAAAGGCGATGCCGTCCGCTGTGCGTTTCTCGTCAGAGAGAAAATTGAGCGGCATTCCAAGCAGGATCGCCATCAGCATCGCGGGCGCACCATAGTGCTCGTTCAAAAACTGCGCCGAGATCGCGACCAGGCCGGCAATCGCTATTCCCGGGAACAATTCGTGAGCCCGGTGTTTGATCTTGTCGATCATTTTTCGTCCTTGTTCTTATTTGTCGATCGGAAGACCGCTTGGAACGGAAGTTGGAATGCCAAAGGGCGGAAAAGCTACGGAATCTGCGCCTGTAAGCGCTTTCATAAAATCTACTATAGCATCAATTTCACTGTCAGAAAGGTCAATGGTCTCAACGTCGCGAAAAAGACTTTGGCGGGCCATTTCGCGGCTGTCCGACCAAACGACAAAATCGATGGCCTCCAACCAGGGAGCTGAGGGAAGGGCGGCAAGTTTTGGGTCCCATTTCGCCAGCATGCCGTTGGGATCAAGATGATGGCGTATGATCCCCTCCAGTGTTGGATAGGCGCCATTGTGCCCGTAAGGCGCTGTGAGCGCGACATTGCGCAGCATAGGCGTGCGGAACCGGTAGGCATCTTCCAGACTGTCGCTTTCGGCCATGCGTCCGGTGTCCCGTACCATCGGGTCAAACCGGCGGGTCCGGCCCGGTCCGAAAGGCGGTAGCCCGAGCGCGTGGAACTTCTGGTCACTCAAAAGACTTCCGGAATGGCAGCTTGAACAACCGGCTTTTCCGTAAAAGAGATCGAGACCCTGTATTTGTTTCGCCGAGAGCGCCTCTGTGTCTCCGGCCAGATAGCGGTCAAACGGACTGTCGAAGCTCTTCCATTCGATTGCCTGAAAGGCGGCAAGAGCGTTGGCAATCTCAACGATCGTGACGTCTTCGGCTGACTCAATATGGTCGAAAGCTTCGATAAACATTTGACCATATTCAGGAATTACGCGCACCCTTTTTGCGAGGATCGGCCAGGCCGCATCGATCCGGTCGTGGACCGCGCCGGCAATCTCGTTTTCTTTCGGGTTTCCGGACATCTCGAATTGCGCCACAAGGGGAAACACAGCCTGGGCCGCGAGCAGCGAGTTGAAGCCTTCCGGCAGCCATTCTTCCGCGGGTGAATTGAAGCCGTTCTCATAGGTGTCGGCAACGGAAATGCGGCCGTCATGAAACAGGGTGTGAAGGTCTTTTGCGCCCAAATTCCAAAGGCCTGGAGCATTGCGCGGAATCCGTTTCTTAATCCGGCTGTCACCGGCTCCGGCCATGCGATCCGGTCCGAGTCCTTCGCCGCCCTCGCCAATGCCGAGTGACAGGCCGTCACCGGTTCCAAACTCTGGATGATGGCAGGTTGCGCAGGCAATATTCCTGTTGCCGGACAGGATCTTGTCGTAAAAGAGAAGTTGGCCGAGCGCGGCCTGCTTGCGATCAAATTCGAGAAAGTTGGATTGGGTCAGAGGTGCTGGCAATTCAGCTGCGTCAGCTGGCAATATGCAGGCGGACAAAAGCGAAGGAACGAGGATAACATGACGCCACTTCGATCTGCGGTTGCCGCACTTTGCATCCTTGTCGGCGCGGCAATGACCAGCCCCGCGCGTGCGGAGATCGAAGAAGCGCGCGATCTGATGGAATCCGGCAAATTCGAAGAAGCCAAGGATGCGCTTTGGCCAGCGGCTCGGTCCGGCAACGCTGACGCCGAAGAGCTGATCGGTGTCATGTATGCCATGGGCCTTGGCGTTGAGCGGGACGATCAAAGGGCGTTTGAGTGGTATCTCAGAAGCGCCATGAAGGGGCATCCCGGCGCGCAGTCCGGTGTCGGCTGGTACTACGAAATCGGACGTGGCATGCCGGCGCCCGATCTTGTGCGCGCTTACATGTGGTACACACTGTCTGCCATCGGCGGCGATCCGGACGCGGCGATTTCGCTTGAAGAGGTGGTCAAAAAGATGACCGCGGAAGAGATCGAAAAAGCGCATATTCTTGTCGCCGACTACAAGGTCTGGATGTACCCGTTCCGCTGATTTTGATCAGGGAATGGCTTGGGAGACAAGGCCATCGCCAGATCAAAAAGATGGCAAGTTAAGAGCCCGGCAAATTGCCGGGCTCTATTTTATCTTAGTTCAGGTCTGCGTCGCGCGCGCCGTTCACGTCTGCCTCGGCAGCTGCCACGGCTTCTTCCAGAGCGCCGAAGATTTCGCCGCCGCGGTCAACGTTTTCCTTGAACCAATCGAAGACCGGGCTTGCAGCTTCTTTGAAGGCTGCCTTTTCGGCCGGGGTTGGAACGTAAAGATCACCACCACCTGCGACAAAGTCTTCATAGGCCTGGATCGACTTGCGCTTTGGAGATGCAAAGGTTGCTTGTTGCAGGGCATAGAAACCATCAACAACCACGCGGCGCATGTCTTCCGGCATGGAGAGGAACTTCTCGTTGTTCATCCACCACAGAGCGCCCATGTAGGCGTGTCCGTCGAGGGTGACGTATTGCAGGCCGGCATCCGGGAATTTCATGCCCATGATGTCGGTGATGCCGTTCTTTGAGCCTTCAACCACACCGGTCTGGAAGGAGGTGAACAGCTCCGGCCACGGGATCGGGGTCGGAGACGCACCGAGCGCTTTGACAAGAACCTGCGGCAGATCAGCAACGACAGTCCGGATCTTCAGGCCTTCCATGTCAGCAGGTGCCGCAATACGGCGTTTTGTGTTTGCGAAGTTCCGCCAGCCGCCGGTGTTGCCGATGGTCATCAGGCGGATCATGTTGTCGCTGTCTTCCAGCGCCATGTTGCGCATGGTGCGGGTGAAGTCGCCGGACAGGACGTGTTCTGCGATCCGGTCGTCAGACATCATGTATGGCAGGTCGAGAACCTGAACATACGGGAAGATGCCGGATGCGCCGCCGGATGTGGAGATGTAAATATCGATGGCACCGCCTGCAACGCCTTGCAGGCACTCAGCGCCGTTGGAGCACAGCTGCGTACCGATAAAGAGTTCGACTTCGATGGCGCCGTTCGAAGCGGCTTCCACGAAGTTCTTGAACACGACAAGACCATCATAGTCTTCATCGTTTTCGTTGGAGTTTGCAGTGGCGCGCAGGGTGTAGTCGGCCGCCGTTGCACTCAATGCGGACCCGGCGAGCATCGCCGCGACCGTCAAGGATTTAAGGGCAGATTTGAGCATTGAAGTCCTCCCTAGGTAAAGCTCAGATCAGTTGGCAAATCCGGTCAGACGCGGGATCGTCATCGAAAGTGCCGGAATGTAAGTGATCAAGAAGATCACTGCGATCTCCACCGCCAGAAACGGCAGAATAGCCTTGGATATCGTCTCCACCCGTTCCTTGGAGACAGATGCTGCAACAAACAGGACCAGCCCCATCGGAGGCGTTGCCAGACCGATGGTCAGGTTCACGCTCATGATGATGGCAAAATGGATCGGATCAACACCCAGTTCGAGAAAGATCGGTCCAAGGATAGGTCCAAGAATGATGATCGCCGGTCCCGCATCCAGGAACATGCCCACGATGAACAGAAGCAGGTTGATCAGGAACAATAGGAGCAGCGGGTTTTCGGTGAGGCTGAGTACGAAATCGGCCATGATTTGCGGTGCGTAGCTGAGGCTGACCACGGTTTTGAAGGCCATGGCGGCCCCGACCAGCAGCAGCACAACGGCTGATGTGATGCCAGCACGGTTCAAAACACCCGGAATTTCATGCGGCTTCAAGGTTCTGAGAACAAACAGCCCGATGAAGAGGGCATAGGCCACAGCAACGGCTGCCGCTTCTGTCGGTGTGAAGACACCAGCCAGAATGCCCCCGAGGATGATCACCGGGGTCAAAAGCGGAAAGAAGGCCTTGAGTGATGCCTGGCCACGTTCGCCCCAGGTCGACTTCCGGGAAGCTACGGGGAAATCATACTTGTCGGCCATGAACTTGACCATCAGCATCAAGCCGACGCCGACCATGACACCGGGAACGATACCGGCAAGGAACAGCGCAGCAACGCTTTCGCCCATCACATAGGCGTAGATGATCATGATGCCGGATGGCGGAATGATCGGGCCAATCACCGAGGAGGCTGCCGTGATTGCAGCGGCGAATTTGCGGGTATAGCCCTGTTTTTCCATGGCCGGGATCAGCATGGATCCGAGCGCTGAGGTGTCGGCAACCGCCGAGCCGGAGAGACCGGCAAACAGCATCGACGACAGGATGTTGACGTGCGCCAGGCCGCCGCGCAGGTGCCCCATGAGTGCCTGGGAAAACTCCACCAGCCGCATGGTGATCCCGCCTTTGTTCATCAGCTCGCCTGCGAGCATGAAAAACGGAATCGCCATGAGAGGAAAAGAGTCCATCCCGTTGTAGACGTTACGGTAGAGAAGGGTGATGTCCCGCTCCTGACCGTTCAGCCACAACAACATGCCGGGCGCTGCGAGCAGGCCGAAAAAGACCGGCAAACCGATCATCAGGAAAACGAGGAAAACGGGAAGAAACCAGATCAGCATCAGTCTGCCCCCGCCATGTCGATATCCGGAATGCCCGGAAGGTCATCCTTGCCACCGATCAAGGAGATCAGACTGCGCAAGATGAGCTCTACATTGACCAGAGCGAGCAAGATGACGCCTACGAACATCGACATCATCATCCAGCTGCGCGGCACCCGGATCCACTCGGTCAACGCCAAATTGCCCGGCACGTAGAGGGAGGCGGTCGCGAATTTTCCACCAAAACCGGTCACTTCAGCGTAGCCAATCTGAACAGCGACGATCAGCACCACGAACGAGACGCACAACAAGAAAAGGGAAAGGACGCTTGCCAGGATTTTGGGCAGCATGATCACCAGCGTGTCGATGGCCACGAACCCGCCGCGCCGGAAGGCGGTCGGCGCCATCAAGCCGGTCATCCAGAGCATACAGAAACGGGCGGCCTCATCAGGCCAGGGGAGGGCATTGTTGAACCCATAGCGGGCCACGACCTGTATCAGGATCGCAACCACCATCAACGCAACGGCGACGACGCCGATCCCTCGTCCGATCCGCAAAAGATGCGAATTGACGAAGGCAAGCGGTTTCAAAACCGCCAGCAATGCCCCCATACGGGCTCCTCCCTGGTACGTCCATTATGGCAGGGGCGATGTTCGTCCCGGCCTTTGCTTATCTTTGCACGCTCTTACTTTGGCGCGATTTGTCCGAGTTTGCCGGAAAAAAATGTCAGCGCATCCCCGGTGCGCATCTCAGCCTGCATCACTTGGCCCAGAACAATCAAATGATCGCCACCCTCGTAGGCCGCGAACCGTTTGCATTCGAAGCGCGCCAGGCAGTTCTCGATCAGCGGTACGTTGTTCTCGCAAAGCTGGTATGTCAGCTGATCAAAAGCATGTGCGTTCTTGACGAACCCATTGCAAATCTCCGCCTGCTCGTGGCTCAGAACATGGATTGCATAGCGTTCTGCTTGCTCAAAGTAGCGGAACCGGCGCGAGCCCTTGTCCGGCATCCAGAGGACGAGTGGCGGGTCCATGGAGACGGAAGAAAAGCTGTTGGCGGTAATCCCGACCGGGCCGTCTTCAGAATGGGTGGTCACAACAGTAACGCCGGTCGCAAATCGACCGAAGGCATCCCGCAAGAGCCGGGAGTTTTCAGAATGCGGCGCGAACGTCACGGTGTGATCTGCATTTTGCATTGTCATCAGGGAACCTCGTTTCCAAGGGCTGCCTCGTAGAGGCGGTACCAGGTTTCGCGGTCAAGTTTGACTTTGAGCGCGTCTGAGATTTTCCCGATACGCTCCAGATTGTTGGTGCCCATGACCGGCATGAGATGTGCCGGATGCGCCAAAAGGAACGCAACGGCAACAGCAGATCGGTCAACACCGAAGGAACTCGCGATTTCGTCCATCACGGACCCGAGCTTGCCGCCTTCCGAAATCAGCGATCCGCCACCAAGCGGTGACCAGGCCATCAGTTTTGTGCCGAGCCGCTGGTGGAAGGCCAAATCGCCATTTGTAAATGGCGAGATTTCCTTCAAGGAGATCTCGATCTGGTTGGTCACCAGCGTGTTGGACATGGCGGATTGAAGAAGTTCCCAGTCCCAAGGACGGAAATTGGAGACGCCGATGTTTTTCACCTTGCCAGACTTCACCAGATCATCCAGCGCAGCGCCCGTTTCATGATGGTCCATGAACGGATCCGGGCGGTGAATCAGAAGAAGGTCGACCGTCTCGATGGCCATTTCGGTGAGAGAAATCTCGACCGATTTCTCAATGTGAGCCCGCGACGTGTCGTAGTACTTTACCTTGGCATCGGCATACCGGCCACACGGAGCGACGATGTCACACTTGGTGACGATTTCCATTTTGTCGCGCAGGGACGGATTGGCTTTCATCGCGCCGCCGAGCACGGCCTCGGCACCGTAATCGCCGTAGATATCTGCCTGATCGAAGGTCGTGATGCCCTGATCAAGACAGGATTGGATTTTCCGCTCCACATGCGCCGGGGATGTGTCCGCATCATCGCCCAGCCGCCACATGCCATAGATGAGGCGGGAAAATTCAAGCGTGTCGTTAAGTTTGACGCGATCCATTAGCGGCGGACTCCATTGCCGAGCGGTGTTGCAGGGGTTTCGGCCGGAACGCGGCCGTAAGCTTCGGGAAGCGAGCAAGTCTTCAGGTTTGGCATGACGCGGGAACCGAAGTGCTTGGCTTCTTCTTCATGCGGGTAGCCGGAGAAGATGAACGCGCGGATGCCCATTTTCTGATAGGCTTCGATCTTGGACATCACCTGATCGGTGGAACCGACAAGTGCCGCCCCGCAACCGGAGCGGGCCCGGCCAACACCGGTCCAAAGGTTCGGCTCGATGTAACCAAATTCATCCGCGATCTCGCGGTTCTTGGATTGGTGGCTTACACCAAGAGACTTTGCGTCGAGCGCCCGTTCGCGGATGGCGGTGCCTTTGTCATCGTCCAGCTTGGAAACGATATAGTCGGCGTATTCCTGCGCTTCCTTTTCGGTGTCGCGGACGATCATGTGGACGCGCAGACCGTAGTCGAGAGTGCGATCGTATTTCTCGGCGACGGCATGAACAGCCTTCATGCGGCCTTCCAGCTCTTCAATCTTTTCCGGCCACATCAGGTAGACATCACAGTGCTGGCCGCACAGGTCCAAAGCGTCTGGCGAATAGCCGCCAAAATAAAGAAGGGGGCCGCCGGTCTGGTAAGGCCGGGCCGGATCCGTGGTCAGGCCTTTGAAATTGTAGATCTGGCCTTCGTAATTGATCTCGTCCTGTGTCCAGGCTTGCTTGAGGATTTCAACCACTTCGCGGGACCGTTGATAGCGGTATCCGCTGTCGGCTTCTTCGCCCGGGAAGTTGGAGGAGATGATGTTGACCGTCAGCCGGCCTGCCAGCATGTGGTCCAGCGTCGCGATGGTCCGCGCCAGCATGATCGGCTGCATTTCGCCACAGCGGACAGCCGCCAGCAAGTTAATCTTGTCGGTAATCGGCGCGCAGCCGGCGACGAAACTCAAGGTGTCCTGCCCGACCTGGTAAGACGACGGGCAAAGAATGTTCCGGAAGCCCTGGGCCTCGGCTGTTTTGACGATGGAAGAGCAGTGCTCCCATGAGGACCGCAAGTGGCCTTCCGGCACGCCGAGGAACTGATAGTCGTCCGAGCACAGCGCCGCGAACCAGGACACTTCAGCTGCATCTAGGTCCGGCGAAGTTACGGGAACAACGGTCATCTAAGGCTCTCCTCCCCAATATTTTTCGGGCATTTCGTTTGTTTTCGAAGGCCTTCATTTGGACCTTCACTTTTTCCTTGCTTATCACCCGCCTTGATGTAAATCAATAGTGTATCAATTTTCGAAAGACAGATCGCCGCACCGCAATGCCAACCGCCTCGCAGACCTCAAATGCCTTGCCTCTTTATGTCCAGATAAGTGAGCTTCTCATTCGGGATATCGCGGCTGGCCGCCTTCTTGACGGAGAGCGTTTGCCGCCGGAACGGGACATGGCGGAAGAGCTTGGGATCTCGATCGGTACGCTGCGAAAAGCGCTGGCTGATCTTACGGAAAAAGGCCTGCTGGAACGGATCCAGGGCTCGGGAAACTACATACGTCAGGGCGGAACAAACGAAAGCGTTTACGCCATGTTCCGTCTGGAGCTCCTGTCCGGTGGTGGACTACCAAAGGCGGACATTCTTGAGGTCGACCGTGTATCCAAACCGGAAGATCTTCCGGAGTTCGGCACGAGCGGTGAGGGCACGCGCATCCGCCGTCTACGCTACCTCAACGAAACAATCATCGCGGTTGAGGAAATCTGGCTGGATGGGGATTGCGGTTTTGTCCGCAAAGACCAGCTTTCAGATTCGCTTTACCGTTTCTATCAAAAGCAGCTTGGCTTTTGGATCGTTCGCGCTGAAGACAGGGTGACGATCAAGGCCGTGCCGGACTGGGCGCCAGAGGTCTTTACCAAAGCGCCCGGCACTCTCACAGGATACATCGAACGGTTCAGCTGGGCGGACAAGCCCGAGCCGGTCGAGTTTTCGCGCACCTGGTTCGATACCGACAGGGCGCATTACGTTCAAAGACTGAAATAGGCGGGCGCGAAACGATCCGCCGACTTAAGGAGAGCCAAATGCCTGCGAAGGTAAAATACGGTGTCATCGGCTGTGGCATGATGGGTCAGGAGCACTTGCGCAACATCGCGCTGCTGCCGGACACCGAAGTGGTGGTTATTTTCGAGCCGGATGTCGGTATGGCGGAGCAAGCCGCCAGGTTTGCGCCGCATGCCAAGCTCGTCGATTCCGTCGACGCTGTTTTGAGTGTTGATGAGCTGGATTGCATCCTGATCGCAAGTCCCAACCATTGCCATGTGCCGCAGATGGAAGAAATCCGCCAAAAACGGCCACTGCCGCTGCTGGTTGAAAAGCCGCTGTTTACCGACCCGAAAGACATTGCAGCGCTCGAGGCCTTCAAGGCATCGTATCCAGCCCCGGTCTGGGTCGCGATGGAATACCGGTACATGCCGCCGATCGCAGCCCTGATCGAACAGGCAGAAACGGCGACGGGCGGCATCAAGATGCTGACCATCCGCGAGCATCGCTTTCCGTTTTTGGACAAGGTCGGATCCTGGAACCGGTTCAACCGCTATTCCGGCGGGACATTTGTCGAAAAATGCTGTCACTTTTTCGATCTGATGCGGCTGATCATCATGAGCGAACCGGTCCGTGTCATGGCCTCAGCGGGGCAGGACGCCAACCACAAAGAAGAGCTCTATGACGGCGAAACGCCGGACATCCTCGACAACGGGTATGTGATCGTTGATTTCGAAAACGGCGCCCGCGCAATGCTGGAACTGTGCATGTTCGCAGAAGGCTCCCGTTACCAGGAGGAAGTGTCTGCGGTCGGGCCGGCTGGCAAGATCGAGGCCTTGGTCCCGGGGCCGGGCCGGTTTTGGCCAAGAGATTTGGGCGAGCCGCCTGTTCCCCAACTGATCGTGTCGCCCCGCAATCCAAAAGGCCCGCGCCAGATCGACATTCCTGTTGATCCGACCATCCTGGACGCCGGCGACCACAACGGCTCGACCTTCTATCAGCACCAGCATTTTGTCGCTGTCGTTCGCGGCGAAAAGACCGACGTGGAAGTCTCTTTGGAAGATGGACGCAAAGCCGTCGAGATGGGGCTTGCCGCCCAGCAGTCCGCGCGCACCGGTCAGGCCGTTGCTGTCATCGGCCGGGCTGTATCTTCCATGGCGTGCTGAAGTCGGCTGGCTGAATGCCATGGTCTTCCCACGCGAAGGACCTCATTCCGCCTGAAATTGTGTTTGTTCGGTCCCGGCCTTGAGCCGGGACCATTTGATTTTAGGCCCCGGCTCAAGGCCGGGGCGGCTACTACCAAAACATCTAAAAAAAGCGCGCCGGTACTTTTTGATAAAGAATTTCAAAGATCACGGCTGACCCTGCTGTGAAAATGCCATAACGTTCGGGCTAAGGTATTGAGAACCCGCCGGAAGAAGCTGGGCCGTCCGATATTTTGGGAGGTTTTGCTGTGCGTAAAGTTGTTTCCGTCGCCCTGTCATCTGCCTTGGTGCTGCAAACCGTTCTTTTGAATGGCGCTCTGGCAGCACCGGCTGTCACCACGGCGAATGTGAATTTCCGTCAGGGGCCCGGGACCGGGTTCGGCTCGCTCGGCACCGTGCCGAACGGCACCCCCGTCGAACTTCAGGATTGCGACGACACCGGCGCTTGGTGCTCGGTGACCTACAACGGCCAGAACGGTTTCGTCAGTGGCAATTACCTGCAGCTTACTGAAGCTGAGGATACGACCGGCTGGCCGCGCACCTACGATACGGATGCGGGCGCGACACTTGTCCTCTATCAGCCTCAGGTCACCGAATGGACGGACTTCAAGGCCTTGGATGCCCTGATCGCCGCGGAATACATCAAGGACAAGGATGCGGCCCCCGTGTTTGGCGTGATCGGCGTGAGCGGCAAAACCGCGCCCGATCCGCAAGCCGGCTTGATTGATGTCTCAGACATTCAGGTGACCCGCCTTGATTTTTCCGCGCTCGACCGGACGGCGCTGTCGGATCTGTCTCTTCAAGTGGGCAAGATCCTGCCGACGGGCGTCGTGACGGTGAAGGAAGACCGCATTACCGCAAACCTGGCGGAATACAAGCGGATGGAGGATGTGGATGGCCTCAACGCCGAGGCTCCGCCGCTGTTCATCTCCTATGAGCCGGCAATCTTGGTGCAAACGGAAGGCGAACCCATCCTTGCCCCGGTCAAGGGCGATCAGGGCCTGAGCTTTGTGGTCAACACCAACTGGGACATCCTAAAGCCGGATGAAGGCTCGGACTATTATCTCCGGGATGAAAAATCCTGGCTCAAATCATCAGAGTTGACTGGCACCTGGGAAGCGGTGATGGACTTGCCGGGCCCGATCACCAATTTGCCGGACGACGACAACTGGAAAGAAACCCGGGAGGCGATCCCGCCACAAGCCTTTCCGGACAATAAAGCACCCAATGTCATATATTCCGACAAACCGGCTGAAATGATCGTCTTCGAGGGTGAGCCGAAACTGGAACCGGTACCAGGGGGCGATCTGGAATGGGCCTCTAACACCGACCACGATGTCTTTTTCCTGAAAACCACATCGACCTGGTACATCCTCTTGTCGGGGCGCTGGTTCAAGTCGGCGTCTCTCGACGGTCCGTGGGCGTTCACCACGCCTGACATGCCGTCGGACTTCCTGAACATCCCCGAAGATGCACCTTACTATTCGGTCCGGTCGTCCATTCCCGGCACCTCTGAAGCCTCACAGGCCCGACTGAAGGCCAGCATTCCAACGACGGCGCGCGTTGAGCTGGGGTCGGTCAGCGCGGATGTCGCCTATGCAGGCGATCCGGAGTTCACGCAGATCGAGGGCACCTCGATGTCCTATGCGGTGAACACCAACGATCAGGTCATTCAGGTCGGCGCAAAATACTACGTGCTTCAGGATGGCGTCTGGTTTGTCGGTGACAGTCCGCAAGGACCGTTTGTCGTGGCGCAAGCCGTGCCGGAAGAGATCTACACCATTCCGCCATCCTCGCCGGTCTACAACGTCACCTATGTGCGTGTCTATGAGACTGAACCCAATGCCGTCTGGTACGGCTACACAATGGGGTATGTAACCGGGTTTCTGGCATGGGGCGTCTTTGTCTACGGCACGGGCTGGTACTACCGCCCGTGGTACCGGCCGGGCATCCGGCCAATCTACTTCCCGCGGCCGGTGACCTACGGGATCGGTGCCTACTACAATCCCCTTCGCGGCACCTATGGCCGGTATGGCTATGCCTATGGCCCGCGCCGGGGCATTGCAGGCGGGGGCATCTACAATCCGCGCACGGGTGGCTATATCCGCGGCGGAGCGATCAGCGGCCCGCGCGGCAGTGCGGGTTTCATCTCCGCGTATAATCCCCGCACGGGCAATCGCGTCGTCGCAGGTGGTGCTCGCGGCATCTACGGCTCCTGGGGTGGGGCTGTCGTCTCCGGCCCGCAGTGGTCGCGCAACCGTGAAGTCAGGGCATCGGCAGCAAACCGGTGGCAGCAACAGGGTGGCCCTGGCCGTGCGGCAACACTGAACCGGCGGGGCGGGGACGTCTTTGCGGGCCGCGACGGCAGTGTTTATCGCCGCGACGGACAGAACTGGCAGAAGTTTGAAGGCGGGCGCTGGAACGGCGTCGACGCCCCTTCGCGCGACGCTCTTCAAAACCGGGCGCGCGATCTCGGGGCAGGGGCCGCGATTGGAGCTAGTGCCGGAGCCGCGCTTGCCAACCGGCCGGCCGGGGATCGGATCCAGAACAGGCCAAACGCCGGACAACGTCCGAATGCGGGCCAAAGACCCAATGCCGGGCAAAGACCGAACGCGGGCCAACGTCCGAACAATGGCCAGAGGCCCAATGCCGGCCAAAGGCCAGGCAATCAAAGACCAAATGTGCAGCGGCCAGCCAACCGGCCGGAGACACGCCCGGCTCAACGGCCCGCCCAACGCCCCGCCACCCGGCCAGCACAGCGGCCGCAGGCACCGGCACATCTCAACCGGGACCGTGCGGCGCGCGAGGCCGGCAACCGTCAGGTCAACCGCCAGCGCAACGTGCAACGGTCCCGGCCGCAACAGGCCCGCCCGCAACGCGGCGGCGGTGGCCGCGCCGCCCGCGGAGGCGGCGGCCGCCGGCGGTAAAAGGTCACGCATTCTTGTTGCGGAAGACGGAGTGCCGATCACTGGTGCCGTCCCGGACGTGATCCGGGACCCTATAGGTCTTGTGAGAGGCGGTCCCGGCTCGGAGGCCGGGACGGCTGAGCACGGAAACACGCCCCTTCACCGCAATTCTCACTCCTTTGAGAGTGCTGGGTCAACAAACATGAGCCGAAATGCCTGCCAATAGGCGCCAAGTGGCTTCTCCCGCGAGGCGGTGGCGGCGTGTGTGCCGGGTGAGGGGAGTGCAGAGCAGAATTGAAGACCAAAACCCTGGGAACCGGTGCCGCCACCGTTGCCCGGTCCATCTGGGCGATGAGCGATGGGTTGGAAACTGTTTACACTTTCAACTTAAAGAATGGATCTTCCGAACCTGCACTTTGTGTGAGGGCAGGCAGATGTTCCCATCCTATGAGACAAGCGTCTTGAATTTACCCCTTCCTAAACATGGCAACCGATCCAAGCGCCCGACCTTCGGTAAGCGTGGGAGGAGCTGATGGCTTATTTTTTGGAGATCGTTCATCAGTCTTGGTCCACGCCGCATTTCGACTGGGATGAAATTGGAGACGAGTACAGAAAATTCGGGAGCATTGCTTTTGGTCTAAGCGAGGGGTTTTGGATAGACCCGAGGGCAGTTCCGAAATCAGGACATCAGACGACCACAAAAAAAATCCCGGATGTCTTTCCGATGCCCGGCTGCAACGCTGTCAATCAGCGGTTCAAGGATCTGGTTGAAGAGTTCGAGCCAGGGGTGCATTAGTTCATACCCATTGATCTGCGGAATAAGGCCGGGGAGCCGCTGACTGAAAACCACTATGTTTTCAACTGCATGGTTTCGGTCGATACGGTTCTCGTAAATCAAAGCGGCGTTCAGTGGGAAATTGATGAGCCCTCAGGCCAGCCGTTCACTCGGATAAAATCCTTTAAGCACGACATGGTCTT
Source organism: Roseibium sp. (assembly GCF_965276855.1). Classification (GTDB taxonomy): domain Bacteria; phylum Pseudomonadota; class Alphaproteobacteria; order Rhizobiales; family Stappiaceae; genus Roseibium. The sequence goes on along the minus strand of NZ_OZ255700.1, from coordinate 721,201 downwards.
AAGCCGTCCAGCGATCGGCGATCGCCATCTCTGGCAAGGTCTCTATCTGCAGCCAGTCAGTTCAGGCGGCGTCTTCTGTTCGGATGCGTTTCAAAAAGAGCTGAAGAAACGCAAGATCCGGTTTCTCGATCAAACACAGTGCGGCGAAATGGACTCGAATTGGGAGCCGGAAGACAACATCCAGCCGATCCTCGATTGGGAGGCCGCGCACGGCCTTCACGAAGGTCACCGGTCCTGGAAACGGGCAAAGGTCCTCAAGGAACGCGGGAAACTGGAACTTTAGAGCAGCCCCGGCAAACTCAACAGCTCAGACTGTCACCCCGGCCAAGCGGAGCGCCGAGCCGGGGCCCACTCGCGGTACCGCTTGCGGATGACGTCGCTGCGTACGGCACGTGCTCTGGAAACGAGTGAGCCCCGGGTCTTTACTGCGTTCGCCCGGGGTGACCGTTTGGATTGGTCGGCGGGTTTCCCACGCTCCGTCATGCCCGGCTTGATCGGGCATCCATACCGTTTTGTCTCCATCTGATCAGTGGTGCTTGGGCAGGGTCAAGGAGTGGTTTCCCCCCGGAACAAGGTCCGGGGCAGGCTCTTCAAGCCGGCTATTGATGGAAGTTATTGAGCATCTGTGCCCTGGTTGTCACCCCGGCCAAGCGGAGCGCCGAACCGGGGCCTACTCGCGGTGCCACTTGCGAATGGCGTCGTTGGTTCCGGCACATGCTCTGGAAACGAGTAGGCCCCGGGTCTTCACTGCGTTCGCCCGGGGTGACCGTTTGGATTGGTCGGCGGGTTTCCCACGCTCCGTCATGTCCGGCTTGATCGGGCATCCAGATCGTCTTGATCCCACCTGAGCAGTGGTGCTTGGGGCAGAGTCAAGGAGTGGTTGCCCCCGGAACAAGGTCCGGGGCAGGCTCTTCAAGCCGGTTGGTGATGGAAGTTATTGGGCATCTGTGCCCTGGTTGTCACCCCGGCCAAGTGAAACGCCGAGCCGGGGCCTACGCGCGGTGCCGCTTGCGAATGGCGTCGTTGGTTCCGGCACATGCTCTGGAAACGAGTAGGCCCCGGGTCTTCACTGCGTTCGCCCGGGGTGACGCTTGAGGGCGACCGTCTACCCAAGGCATCAAACCGCCTTTCTCTGAAGTGCTATCGATAGAATCCTGTCAAATCGGCAGGTCGCGGGCGTCGGCGATGGCTTCCATGGTCATGTAGGAGGTAACCGTGTCGAGATCGACCTTGTCGATCAGCCGCTGGTAGACCTGATCGAAGGCGTTCATGTCTTCGGCGACCACTTTCAACATGTAGTCGTAATCCCCGGCAAGCCGGTAGAAATCGATCACGTTCGGGATCCGTGTGACCTCGCTGCGGAAAGTCTCCAACCACTCCTTGGAATGGTGGCGCGTGCGGATCATGACAAAGACCGTGAGATTCAGGCCGAGCTGCGCCGGATCAAGGCGAATCGTGTGCCCTTCGATCAATCCGCTCTCATAAAGGGCTTTCAGCCGCCGCCAGCAGGCGTTTTGCGACAATCCCACTTCCTCGGCCAGCTCCCGCTGCGACAAGCGGGCATCCCGTTGCAGGGCTCTCAGAAGCGCGCGGTCAATTTGATCGAATTTTTTCACCATGAACGATCATATGACACAAAATAAGGAATTCTGCAATAAAAATAAGTGCGGATTTCTGAATATGATTGGTCGTATGATCCGTTCAAAGACATTTGGAGCAGAACATGACCCAATCTCAACACCTCGCGTCTTCCGGAACTGCGCTCGAGACCTTTAAAAGTGCTTTGAAAGGCCCGGATCTGATCGAACGGCTCCGCGCTGGGCTGATCGGAGACGGCATGGTGATTGAGGGACCGTTTGGCCCGAAAAAGATGATCTATGCCGATTATGTCGCCTCCGGACGGGCCCTTCGGCAGGTCGAGGACTTCGTCATGGAAGAGGTGCTTCCGGTCTACGCCAACAGCCACACCGAAGCCTCTTATTGCGGGATGACCATGACCCGGATGCGGGAGGCGGCGCGGTCCGAGATTGCCCGCATCTGCCGGGCTTTCGACAGCTACGCCACAGTCTTTTGCGGGTCAGGTGCGACGGCAGGACTCAACCGGCTGGTTCACCTGCTAGGTGTCTCCGGGGCCGCGGAACGGGGCGAAAACCCGCTGGTCATCTTGGGTCCTTACGAGCACCATTCCGATATTCTGCCGTGGCGGGAAAGCGGTGCCGAAGTGATCGAGATCAACGAGGCTGCCGACGGTGGTCCGGACCTAGCCGAGTTGGACGCGGTTCTCGCCGAAAAAGCAGCTGGCCGTTTGACCGTCGGCGCGTTTTCGCTGATGTCCAATGTCACCGGCATTGTGACCGATGATGTGGCAGTTACGCGGATTCTGAAACGCCATGGTGCCTTGAGCGTCTGGGACTGTGCCGGATCGGGGCCTTATCTGCCGATCGACATGAAGCCGGGCACTGACGCAGAAAAAGACGCGGTTGTCGTTTCTCCGCACAAGTTCATTGGCGGTCCGGCCGCGTCCGGCGTCATGATCGTGCGCAAGCAAGCGGTCTGTATCAAAACTCCGGTGTTTCCGGGCGGCGGAACCGTTCGCTTCGTTTCCCCGTGGGGGCACGACTACTCCGAAAACATTGCCGCCCGTGAGGAAGCCGGGACACCGAATGTCATTGGCGACATCCGCGCCGCGCTGGCGTTTCTGGTGAAGGAAGCCATCGGTCAGGCCGAAATGGATGCCCGCAACGAAGCCTGGCGCGCCCGGGCCCTGGCAGCCTGGCAGAAAAACCCGGCCATCGAGATCCTCGGCAATCTGGAGGCAAGCCACACCATGCCGATCTTCTCTTTCCGGGTGAAGGATCTGGAGCGCGGTGGGTATATCCATCAGCAGCTGGTCACACGGATGCTGTCGGATGTTTATGGGGTTCAGGCGCGCGGCGGGTGTGCTTGTGCTGGGCCGTATGCCCACCGGTTGCTCGGCATCGACCGGTCGGAATCCGACGCCCTGCGCGATGGCATTCTTTCCGGTGAAGAACTGAAGAAACCTGGCTGGACCCGGCTCAATTTTTCCGTTCTTCTGGATGAAGTGAAAGCTGATCAGATCATCCAGGCCGTCGACCAGCTGGCGCGTAAGCCGTACCCTGTCGCCGACAGCTATGCGTGCGATGAAACGACCGCAAGGTTCAAGGCCGCACAAAAAGCTGCATAAGGATTACGAGCGATCATGTGCCGATGGGCTGCCTGGAGCGGGGCTCCGAAATATCTGGAAGAGGTTATCTGCGATCCGGAGCATTCGCTGATCGATCAGAGCCGCAATGCAACGTCCTGCAAAACGGCGGTGAACGCCGACGGGTTTGGTGTAGCCTGGTATGGCGACAAGGAAACGGCGTGTCTTTACAAGGATGTGCGCCCGGCCTGGTCGGACCCGAACCTGTTGCAGATCGCAAAGCACATCCGGTCGGGGCACTTTCTGGCCCATGTTCGCGCGTCGACTGGTACGGCAACGACACGGGACAATTGTCATCCGTTTACCTTCGACCGCTGGACGTTCATGCACAACGGTCAGATCGGCGGCTATGACAAGGTCCGCCGGCGGCTCGACAACATGATCCCGGATGATCTTTACCGCGACCGTATGGGCGGCACTGACAGCGAGAGCCTCTTTTTGATTGCGCTCGCCTATGGGCTCAAACATCACCCGCGCGCGGCCATGGCCCGCGCGGTTCATGAAGCCGAAGCGCTGTCCAAATACTCGGGCTGCACGCCGCACATGCGCTTTGCCTCTGCCTGGTCGGATGGAGAGACGCTTTATGCGGCCCGGTACGCATCAGACAGCTATCCGCCGACCCTCTATTACCGCGAGTTCAACGACGGCGTCATGGTGGTCTCCGAGCCACTGGACGAGGCGCGGAACTGCTGGATGGAAGTGCCGCACGGGCACATGATTACGGTCTCCGGCGGCAAGGTCGAGCAATGTGCTTTCCTGAGCGACGAAGAGCTGCTCACGGCGTAGGCATCGTTTCCTCGATCCAGTCCCAGGCGGCGTCGAGTTCGGCAGTTGAAAAGTGTTTCTCTTTGATGCCGGCGAGGTTTGCAAAGGTGGCGTCAATGTCCACCAGCGCCGAAATAAACTTGCTGTCCGTTACGACAGCAACCCGCGCGATCTTGTCCATATGGGTCATAAGCCACTTGATGTCGGACGCCACTGCTTTCAGCGAGACACCGACATGGTCGCCGAGAACCACCAGAAAACTGGCCTTGCCATAGGTTGAGACCTGCTCATCTGCCTTGGCAATCAGCTCTTTTTCTTCCTCTAACGTTAGCGTGCCAAAGACTTTTACGCCGAGAACGGCTCCGTCGCTGCGTGGCAAAATCTCGTACATTCCAGACCTCCCGAATGGTTTGTAAGCACCTGCAAGTCTATTTGACGATCGCTGGACCCGCGTTCAAGGCGGTCCGGGTTTGTGCTTATGGTTTGGGTTGAATGCTATCGCCATTGGATTGGTTAACGCTGTCTAACAATCTGGCGACAACTCGAGTGAAGCTGCTAATTCGCCTTTAAAATGCGCCCGTTAAACTGTCAGTCATGAAAAAGCGCGGCTGCCGAAAGGTGGTCGCGTTTGTTGTGATCCGTTGAAAACAATAAGAGACGTGGAGACGTTCAATGGCGCTGGCTGACTGGAATGGGTTTTACGACCCGGACGCAGCGAACCTGGACAACACAGCGGCAAGTGCTGCGAGCAATGCAGCCGCACGCATGGATTCAAGCCGCAGCTGTTACTTTTATGTGCCGTCAACGAGCTCAGACGAGGATGAACACCGCCTCGGAGCCGTTTTGCGTCTTGGCGAATATGCCGACATCGAAGAACAGGCGTTTCAAGCCGATGATCTCGACGAGTGGTATCCGCAACAGCACATAACTGACGAAGGCAGCAATGCGGATGCCTACAAGAATGCATCCGGTGGTGGTGACGGGATCCTGCTGGCCTGTGATGGCCGGATCCTGGTGAAGGCTGAGGAGAAGATGTATGTGGAAACCGCTGATTTCAGACAGCAAGTCAACGGTGATTATACGCTCAATGTCGATGGCGCTGCATCGGTAACGAGCTCCGGAAAACTGGAAATGACCTCGTCTGCGGACGTGGTTTCCATTTCCAGCGGAGCGGGCAAGGACATCACTTTGTCTGCCGGCGATGGGTCTGGTGTTATTCAGACCAGCGCCAAGGAGGAAACCAAAACGATTGCCGGTGACACGTACGAATATAATTCCGGCAACACCAAGAGTTTCACCGAAGGCAACAGCATCGACATGACCTTCGGCGGATCGCTCGCGATTTTCGGCGGCGGTGACCTGAGCATCGGGATGGGAGCCACAACCGAAATCAATGCCACCATCGCGGTGGGGGTAGCCGCCGTCACAGTCGATGTCGTCGGCGTCGCGGCCGAAGTGACAGGTAGTGAAATTGATCTGAAAGAAATGGCGGTCAAGCTGAAAACGCTTGTGGTCAGCAACGAGACCATGGCCGCAAAGATCAAGCAGATGGTGGCGGAAATCGCCCAGCTGAAGGCGGAAAGCACCACCGTCAGCGCCGCTCAGACGACGGTGGCGGCCAAGTCCGAAACCGTTAAAGCCAAGTCTGGCGGAGTGACAGCTGATACGACCGGGCTGGTCGTCAATATTTGACCGCAATCGGTGCATATCTGCCATGACTGGACAAGAGATAAGGATCTGATACCTACGCCGTCTAAGCTTTTTGGGCGCTTTGACGGTCTCTTATGAGCTCTTTCGTTCGCACGTCGATCCCTTCGCGGATCTGGCGGGTTAGGGGAAAGACGTCAGTCCGGTCTCGTCCATAATTCAAATTGAACGCATGGAAATCGGCATCGGCACCCGGCATGAGCTGGTGCTGCAACATGGTTTCCAGCTTGTCGAATGCTTTGGCAAGTTGCGCTTCCGGTGTCACGGCATCGGCGTATTCGTCCCAAAGCGCCATGAAATCATCGGCCACGTCATCGGGCAGATCGGCACACAGCGCTTGAAAGTCCCGTCTTTCGCGCTCCTGCCGGTTGTCACCGTCCGATTGGTGCGGGGCCGGAACATCACCAGAGATTGCTTCGCCAAGATCATGAAGAACACACAACTTGAGCAGCTTTTTGATATCGACACCAATGATGTCTTTCTCAAAGAGCAGAACCATCAAACACAGCCGCCAGCTGTGCTCCGCAGTACTCTCCGCTCGTCCGCTCCGGCTGGTGCCGGATCGCAAAGTGTCCTTGAGCTGTTCGGCTGCCTGAAAAAAGGCAAGAAGACCGGTCAGCCGGCCATGGTCAATAAAGGGGGCGTGGTTGCCGTCGGTTTCGCTGTTCATGGGCGGAAGTTTACTCCGGCCAACACCGCTTGACGACACGCTGAATATTTTATGCAAGCCGGGCAGGGTCGTCCCGCACAAGCCGGGCAAAACGGCCGTCGGACAGGGCGAGCCGCGTGATCCTGATCCGGCTTTCCGGGATCGTCATCTCCGGAAAATCAGCGCGCTCTGTTGAAAAGACGATATCCGGTGCATGAGATTCGAACCAGCCTTTGGCGCCAAGGCCCTGTTCGGCGGCCTGGATCCCCTCCGACGCATAAGGCCAAAGCGGACGGTCCATCAGCTCGGTCACGCCCGCATGCCAGTCCCGCGCACGGGCAGGGGAGACGGCCAGAAGCCGGTGGCTGAGATCGCACACCAGATGAACTGGCGCGCTGTTCCTGCTGACAAGCTCCATCAAGGCCCGGTCCGCTGCACTGTCCGGCCGGGCAAGCAGAAGCCGCTCAATCCTGGCACGGTCAAGTCCGTCGGGTTCTGAAGCACCGCTCTCCCACCGCGAGATTTTGGATTGGGACACTCCGAGCTCATCGGCCAGTGCCTGCTGTTTGACGCGATTGAGCACCCGCCAGCGGCGAAGGGACGGGCCGAGGTTTCGCGGATTTGGGATGATGTCCAAGCTCATATTGAGATGACTGTAGCAGAAACCAGAAAGGGTGTCGGCTTTCACCAACACCCCCCTGTTCAGGTCAAGGTTATCGGACCCGGAAACCTGCCGAAGCGGGATCGATAGTCCGTCTTGATCTCAACTCGACATCAGATCTCCGAAGACATCTGGTGCCTGCCGACCCCTCGTCCCCGAAGAGATTTGAAGCCTGCACCGATATTGCAGATAACCCGCTGCTCACCGGAGAGCCGGGGCGCTGGCTGCGGAGCGCTCCGCATCAAGCGCAAACTGGGTGCCTCACAGCCGGTCCGCGAGAGCCGCAAGCGACCCCTTGGGACTGTGCCCAGACAGCGATAACAAAAACCGTATGCTTTGGTTGGCGGTCCGAAACAGGTCTCTGCCGTGCTGTTGATTGGAGTTCACCACAGGAATGTGCTGCTGTCGAATCGCCCCTGTTAACCATTGTGACTTGTGGGGAAAGTCATCTCTTTCGTCTGAAAGTCGCAGAAATGCAGGCCTGGTAGTGAGTTGAGTTCCCTCACTGAAATCAAATGCAAGTTAAGAAATGATTTTCCGGCAAAATAATAGGTCAGCGATACTTCTCTATGAATCCATCGATCGGCAGGTTGCGAAAATCGGGCAAGCGATCCTTCAGCTGATCATGGCTCCAGTCCCACCAGGCGATCGCCATCAGAGCTTCTTCCTGGGTTTCCGTAAACCGGCGTTTGATTGGTTTCGCCGGAACACCGCCGACAATCGTATAGGGCGGGACGTCTTTCGACACGACCGCGCCTGCGGCAACGATTGCGCCGGTCCCGATTGTGACCCCGGCCAGAACCGTCACATTATGACCGATCCAGACATCGTGCCCGATTGTGACCCAATCGTCCGTGCGCCATTGAAAGAACTCCTGGTCATCATCACCCAGCCCATAGGCGGCCGCCCGGTAGGTAAAGTGATGTTGTGACGCGCGCCAAGTGGCGTGATTGCCGGGATTGAGACGCACCCGGCGGGCAATCGAGCAAAACTTGCCAATCGTTGACCAGACCACATCCCCCTCCTGAACGATGTAGGAGTAATCGTCCATCTGGCTTTCGCGCATTTCGGTCAGCGCGCCGACTTCTGTCCACTTTCCGAGCTCACAGTTTTGAACGACCGCGTCTGGGTGAATATTGGGGGCTTCGGTCAGGCCGGGTTTTTGGTGCGGTGCGGACATTGCGTGTTCCATTGTTTTGTGACAGGCGCAGATGGATAGCTTTGGTCACATCATGAAGCGTGACGTTTTGATGACGTATCCATGAACTCTTTCTCTTTTCCTCAGTTTCGGCCGGTTTGAAGCACCCTGACTAATATTTCAGCGCGGAAACACGCTTCTCGGGCTTTGTTCTTCTCTTGCAACCGTGATTTGCCGCGTAATGCAGAACCCTCTGAGGAAGCAGGAAAATAAAGTCTTGTCCGGGCGCTGTATGTGTTCCGGCAGGTCCTTGTCATTGAAATGTCATCGTTTCTTCAAGGGACTGATAAATAGCTGTCATCGCGTTGTTACGCTCGAATGGCTCTTGTCGCGCAGCAAATACGAACAAACACGGACAGGGCTGCCGCGTGATTCAATTTCAGGACGTCACCAAGACCTTTGGGTCCCGGACTGCGGTGAACAAGGTATCTTTCAACATCGACAAACCGCAGATGGTCGGCATTATCGGCCGCTCCGGTGCAGGCAAATCGACCTTGCTGCGCATGATCAACCGGCTGACGCCGGCGACCTCCGGTCAGATCCTCTTCAATGACCGCGATATTCTGAGCCTCAAGGGCGGCATGATGCGTCGCTGGCAGCGCGACTGCGCCATGGTGTTCCAGCAGTTCAATCTTGTGCCCCGCTTGGATGTGGTGACCAACGTGATGCTCGGCCGTCTGAATGGCCACGGCACGCTCAAGAGCCTCTTTAATATCTTCGACCAAGACGACGTGAAAACCGCACTTGCTGCGCTGGACCGGCTTGGCATTGCTCAGGAAGCACCCAAACGGGCCGAAGAGCTTTCCGGCGGTCAGCAGCAGCGCGTGGCAATTGCACGAGCGCTCATGCAGGATCCGCATATGATCCTGGCCGACGAGCCGATCGCTTCGCTTGATCCAATGAATGCCAAGATCGTCATGGATGCGCTTCGGGAAATCCACGAACGCGACAACAAGATCGTCATCTGCAATCTGCACACGCTCGACACCGCACGCACGTACTGCGACCGCGTGATCGGCATGCGCGACGGCTTCATTGTCTTCGACGGGGCGCCAGACGCCCTGACCACAGATGTGGCGCGCGAGATTTATGGCGCCGATGAAAGCTTCAACGAAGCGGCAACATCAACCGCCATCGATGCTGGTAAATCCGGCTCTCAAGAATCCGCCGGTGTGATGACCCCGGCGGCAGCAGCGGGCTGACCGTCTGCTCCCAAATCATCGTCATCAATTGTGAACCCTCGGGGGAGTGTCCCAAATGAAACTGGTTTCCAAAGTTGCTGCGCTGGCTGCAGTCAGCATGATCGCTCTGAACGCAACCGCTGCCGTTGCTGAAGAAATCTCCGAATTCCGCATCGGCATTCTCGGCGGCGAAAACGCTTCCGACCGTCTGCGTGCTTACACCTGCCTTGAAGAAAAGACTGCTGACCTGCTCGGCGTTCCGGTCAAGCTTTTCGCACCGGCAGACTACAACGGCGTGATCGAAGGCCTGCTCGGCGGCAACCTCGACATGGCTTGGCTCGGCGCGTCCGGCTACGCCAAAGTCTACCTGACCGATCCGGAAGCGGTTGACCCGGTTCTGGTTAAAGTCAACGTTGATGGCGGCTACGGCTACTACTCCATCGGTTTTGCCCGCAACGATGCCGAAATCAACTCTCTGGAAGATATGAAGGGTAAGGTCTTCGGCTTTGGTGACCCGAACTCCACATCCGGTTACCTGATCCCGTCCATCGCCATCCCGCAGGAAGGCTACTCCATGGAGCCGGGCGACTACTTCGGCGACGTTAAGTTTACCGGTGGTCACGAGCAGACCATCGTTGCTGTTTCCAACGGCGACATCGACGCTGGCGTAACCTGGGCCGACGGTCTTGGTGAATGGGAAGACGGCTACAACTCCGGCGCTCTGCGTAAAGCGTCCGATGCCGGCCTGGTCGACATGACCGAACTGCGTGAAATCTGGCGTTCGCCGGTGATCCCGGAAGGTCCGATCGTTCTTTCCAAGAAGCTTCCGGAAGACGTCAAAATCAAAATGACCGCTCTGATGGCGTCCCTGAATTCTCTGGACCCTGAGTGCGCATACGGCGTTGCTGCTGGTGAGACCAAAGGTTTCATGCCGATCACTCACGAAGCTTACGTCAACATCGTTGAAGCTCGTAAGGCAAAGAGCAAGAACTAAGCGTTCTTGAATAGCGCGCGGGCCGGTTTCCGGCCCGCGTTTTTTATGCGTGACGTTTAAAGGACATTGAAGATGGCCGTCGCTGCAATGGAAGAGGAAATCCTCTCCTTACGCAAACGCCGTCAGCTTTATTCGCTGATCGGACTTTTGTTGGTCGTTGCCGTTATGGTTTCGGGATATTCGAAATCCAACGACATGAACTCCGGCGGTTTTCTGCAGGGCCTGAGCAAGTTTTTCGATTATCCAAGCGAGATCGTGCTTGAAGCCTGGGAAGCCGGGCCGGCGTTCTTCGGTCTGATCATCCAATATCTCCCAGCCATGCTGGAAACCTTGAACATTGCGGCCGTTGCGACGCTTCTGGGGGCTGCCATGGCCGTCGTGCTCGCCATGGCCTCCACGCGCAACGTCGACAGCTGGGGTCCCTTGATCCCGGTGGTGCGCCGCATGATGGATATCATGCGCGCCTTTCCGGAACTGATCATCGCGTTGTTCCTGATCTTTGTTCTCGGCTCCAGCCCGGTTCCTGCCATGATCGCCGTCGCGTTTCACACCGCCGGTGCGCTGGGCAAACTGTTCTCCGAAGTCAACGAGAACATCGACCGCAAGCCGATCGAAGGCTTGTCTGCCTGCGGGGCCAACTGGCTGCAGCGCATCCGGTATGCAGTGATGCCGCAAGTGGCGCCGAACTACCTGAGCTACTTCCTGCTGCGTCTTGAGATCAACGTGCGGGCTTCCGCGATTCTTGGCTTCGTCGGCGCCGGTGGGATCGGCCAGGAGCTGCGGCGCACCATCGGATGGGGGCAGGGCGCAGGCGATGAAACCGCCGCGATCTTCGTGCTCCTCTTCGTCACCATCATGATTATCGACCAGGCTTCGTCATATCTGCGCGGCAAACTGGTCGGCGCCGGCAGAGCGCACTAAGAGGGATCAGCGAACATGTCCACCGATACCCTCGAACAGCTTGTCACGCCGCAAGATGTCTGGTCGAAAGTGCGTCGCCGCGCGTGGCTGACGATCCTCGTCCCGCTTGGAATTCTTGCCTATCTCACCTACACATGGTTCGCCTTTGGCGTGCCGGATCTCCTTGCAAAGGCCCAGCCGGAGCGAGCCGTTATTCTGGCAACGGATTCAGTTGCCTATAAAGTTCATGTCACCAAGTTGCTTCGCCGCGACATTCTCGAGGTCGCAATCGAAGGTGAGCGCCGCGCGACCTACGATGAAGCGGATCTGCCGGACTGGGTCGAAGTCGACGGCAAGGATGCGTTTGTCGACCTTGGTGAAGGGTATCTTGTCGAGATCATCGGCAACCGGATGTCGTTTACGGTCCCGGGCTACGGAACCATCATCGGTCAGGCAACCAGCGATGGTGTCGATATCGAATTGCCTGAAGGCGATGTTCCGGAGTGGCTTCTTACCAATCCGAAGAAACTCGACGCCCGTCCGACCCTTGACCGCCGGGTCCAGGTCACCCGGACAAAGATCGAGGTGCACAACTACTTCGGTGGTTGGGAAAACTTCTGGTTCCCGTTCGACTCGGAGTTTTACGGCAAGTCGTTCAGCCAGCTTTATGCGCTTGCTTTGAGCGCGGATCGGCTAAACCCGGACTACTCAAATCTCTGGTACATGGTTCAGGACTTCCTGGAGAACCCGGACTGGCAGCACGGTGAGATTTTCGTAGCGCTGTTTGAAACGATCATGATGGCGGTGCTTGGAACGATCACTGCAGCCTTGTTCGGCCTCCCGCTGGCGTTCCTCGCGGCCCGGAACTTCACACCCTCGATGTTCCTGCGCTTCGGGGTCCGCCGTCTGTTCGACTTCCTGCGCGGCATCGACATGCTGATCTGGTCGCTGATCTTCATCCGCGCCTTTGGTCTTGGACCGTTGACCGGTGCGCTGGCGATCGCCTTCACGGATACGGGAACGCTCGGCAAGCTCTTCTCCGAAGCTTTGGAAAACATTGACAACAAACAGGTCGAAGGCGTGCGTGCCACCGGCGCAAATCAGATCCAGCGGTACCGGTTCGGCGTTATTCCGCAGATCCTGCCGGTGTTTGTTTCCCAAGTGCTCTACTTCCTGGAATCGAACACCCGTTCGGCGACGGTTATCGGCGCGCTTGGGGCTGGCGGTATCGGCTTGATGCTGGTGGAAACCATGAAAACCTCCCGCGACTGGGAGAACACCAGCTACATCATCATTCTGACCATTGTTGTCGTGATCTTGATGGATCAGACCTCCAGCTGGCTGCGCCGTAAGCTGATCGAAGGTAAATAATGCATCGCAGCAGTCCCGGCCTTGAGCCGGGACCTACAGGGTAGAAAACAAGTCCCGGCTCCAAGCCGGGATTTTTGGTTTAACGGCCTCGAAAGGGCGCCTGTTCGTCTGAATTCCTTTGATAACGACCAAGTTCATCTTCCTGCCGCATTTCGGTCGCGGTCCCGTGGCAGCGTTTCCGCAAGGTGATTCAAAAGCTAGCGGGACTGGGTATGCGGCGAAGATCTTCAGGTGTTTTCTCTTCGGTCATGATGTTGGCGGTTTTGGGGGCGGCCACCCTTTCAACGCCTGCCTTGGCCATTGAAAGCTGCGTTGCATCGCTGAAACAGCAAGCGATTTCGGCAGGCGTCCGACCGGAAGTTGCCCAGAAGATGCTATCAGGCGCGAAATACGACGAGAAAGTCATCCGCTTTTCAACGGCTCAGCCGGAGTTCAAGACCGAAATCTGGGACTATATGGCGTTTCTCGTCGACCCGCAGCGGATTCAGGATGGAAAGGCCAACCTGAAAAAGCATGCGCGGACACTGGATGCTGTCGAAAAACGTTACGGCGTCGACAAGCACATCGTTTTGGCGGTCTGGGGAATTGAGAGCGATTACGGCAATTTCCGCGGGGATTTTTATACGCCGCACGCCCTTGCCAATCTGGTGTGTGCCGGCAAACGCCGACAGAAGTATTTTCGCGGCGAGCTCATGAAAACGCTTCAGATTGCCTCGCGCGGCGATGTTCGGATGGACGACTTCCAAGGTTCATGGGCCGGCGCCTTCGGACAAACCCAGTTCATGCCGACAACGTTTGCCAGTCTTGCGGTCGATTTTGACGGAGACGGGCGCAAGGACCTTGTGAACTCTGTTCCGGATGCCTTGGCATCGACCGCGAACTTCCTGAAAAATGCCGGATGGCGCAACAGCCGTTTGTGGGGTTTCGAGGTGAAGGTGCCCAAGGGCTATTCCGGCCCGTCCGGCCGCAAGAACTATGCCTCCATGAGCACCTGGACCAAACGCGGTCTTAGAAATCTCGACGGCAGCACCTTTAAAAGCAAGGCCGACACGGCGTTGATCCGGCCGGCAGGCGCGAACGGCCCGGCATTCCTCGTGACGCGCAATTTCAAGGCGCTCAGATCTTACAACGCGTCGACGTCTTATGGTCTTGCAATCGCGGTGCTGTCTGAGCTTGTTTCCGGCGGCGATCCGATCATGACGCCCTGGCCGACGGACAATCCCGGTCTTTCCAGAGCGCAGCGTTTGGAGCTGCAAAAGCTTTTGAACAGGAACGGCTTCAATGTTGGTGAGCCCGACGGCAAAGTTGGCCCGATGACGCGGAAGGGCATCCGGGCTGCGGAAGCGAAATACGGCATGCCCGTCACCGGGCGTCCCTCTTGGAACGTCTATTACGCACTCGGTGGGCGGTAAAAGAAATCAGGCTGACCTTATGAGCCGGTTTTTGCGGGAAGCGGTTCCATGAACGCCTGATTGCGGCCAGAGCGTTTGGCGGCATACATCGCCTCGTCCGCTGCCTGAAGGAGGCTGCGTTCCAGATTTGGCCGGATCCTGGCAACGGAAATCCCGATACTCGCACCGACCGCCCCTTGATCGCCAGGCAAATCTATCGGCTGATTGATACACTCAAGAATGTCATGGGCAAGCTTTGAAAGCTCGTCCTGATCCGTTCTCACTGTTGAGGCCACCAGAAACTCGTCGCCGCCCATGCGCACCAGGAGTTCCTGGTCAAGCAGGAGCGTTCTCAAGCGCTCACTGATGACCTTGATCACTTCATCGCCTGTTGCGTGACCAAACCGGTCATTGATGGATTTGAAGCCGTCAAGGTCGATGAGAAGGGCCGCAATTTCTTTAGCGCCGTTATCGGACTGTTCCGCCCGGCCGAAATACTGGGTCATCATGCGCCGGTTTCCGATGCCGGTCAGCGCATCGTGTAGGGCGTTGTGTTCAATGCGCCGGTTCAGCATCTGCAGCGTCTCATTGGCCTGGACCAATTCTGTATTCAGCCGGACGCTTTGATCGCGAAGCTCGCGTTCGTATTCCGCACTGCGGCGGGCGAGCTGGTACTCCAGTTGGCTGCGCAGTTCATAGCTTTGCCGGTGTGCTTCAACCTTGAACTGTGTCGCTTGCATCTCGGCATAGACTTTGAGATGTGCGAGTGCCTGCTGGAATGTGCCCATCGCTTCGTGGGTCTGGGAGAGGTGCAGGTGAAAGTTCCGGATCCAGAGGTGATAATCGAACACGGTAGCTTCTGTAAGGCCCTGTTCGAAGACCTTCAGCGCGTCCGCCGGACAGTTTTCTTTCAGGTAGCTTGAACCGATTGCAAAATGCAGCTGGCAAGTGACCCGCGGATCATCGCTGAATACAGCTGCTGTCAGCCCTTTTTCAGCTTCTTCGCGGGCCTTTTCATAGTCTCCGCTGGCAACAAGCGCGCCGGCATAAACTTCTTCGGCATAGGGCAGCATGATCGCGTTCTGCCGCGACCGGTTCTGTTCGACACTTTGCCGGCCTGCATCGAGCGCAGCATCAATGTTTCCGGCAAGGCAATTGACGCGGCAAAGATTATGCAACACGCGCCCGGGCTCGAAATAAAGACCGGCATCCTCTGCGATCTGCAAGGCGTCTCGAAGATGCGTTAGGGCCTCGTCATAGTTTTCCGAGTATTGGCGCAAGGTTGCCAGGATGGTCAGCACCTCAATACCGGCACCGCTCTCCGCATGCGGGCCAAGCGTTTCAAAACCGTCCTTCAGGAATTCGTCTGCGAGCTTGTGATCACCGAGGCTGTAGGCGCAAACGGCCTTGACCACGAGAAGTTCTGCCCAACCTTCCGGATCGGACTGTTTTGACATGGACTGGAAGGCGACATCCGCCAGCTCACCGGCGGGTTTGAAGTTGCCGCGCCAACGTTCCAGCCAGGATAGATTGAAGGCCAGCGGCCGTCCATCCAAGGCCGGCACTGTCCGAGCATCCATGGCTTTTTCCAAAAGTGCCCTGCAAAGTGCCGGGTTTCTCCAGCGCAGCGCCCATGTCCTGGCTTGCAAGCTTGTCAGGTTGAATCTCCGAATAGTTTCACAACCTATGGATATAATTATCACTGGTACAAATGATGTATGGGTTAACGAAACACGGTTTTCTACGTGTTGCAATGCGAAAGAGTGCGGCGCAATATGGCGGCGAAGCATGGAGGTGTTGATGTCCGGACGAATTCTTACAGTTGCACAACAAAAAGGCGGGTCCGGTAAGACAACCCTTGCGGCACATCTTGCTGTTGCACTGGCAGCCAAATCCGGGGAGCCGGTCGCCATTCTCGATGTGGATCCGCAAGGCTCGTTGGGCACCTGGTATGAGGCCCGCGAAGAAACGCTCGGGGAAGACGAGACCGGTCTGGAATTCCGGACCGCCTCCGGATGGGGTGCCCGCCGGGAAGCCCGGTCTCTGGCGCGCTCGCACGGTTATGTCATCATCGATACGCCGCCGAAAACGGATACGGATGCCAAGCCCGCAATTGATGCCGCCGACTTTGTGATCGTGCCAATCCAGCCAACGCCCGTCGACCTTTGGGCGACATCCCAAACCATCGACCTGGCAGCCCGGGAAGATACCCCGGCACTCCTTGTCATGAACCGGGTCCCTCCGCGGGCTTCCTTGACCGGCGAAATGGCCGATGCCATTGCCGCATCCGGCTATGACACATTGGGCGCACGACTTGGAAACCGCACCGTGTTTGCTTCTGCCATGGGCCGGGGAGCGTCCGTGACTGAAAACGCCCCGTCCAGCAAAGCCGCTCAGGAGGTCAATCTATTGATTGAAGAGTTGGTCGCCCGCGTCGGCTGATCTTGCCGCAAGGTTTGCGTTTCAGAAAAATTGCCTTGTCCTCGTCATCTTCCGGTGCCTTCATAGCTGAAGTTATTCGGCCCGGGAGGACTGGCCATGTGGCGTTTTTTGAATAATTCTTCGCAAAATCAATCAGATAGCTCTGTTTTCAGATTCTCTTTGTTAATCGCAGGGGCAATCCTGACGAGCGGAGCGGCAATTGGTGCATTCACCGAAACAGCCGACGCCGAGGACAGACGGATTGTCACCATTGAGGACGCGGATTTCTTCGGCGGTGATTATCAGACGGTCAAGGATGTGGACCTTGATGGCTGCAAGTCGGCGTGTCTTAGCGACAACCAGTGCCAAGCCTTCACCTACAACACCAGTGCCGGGTGGTGTTTTCTAAAGTCCTCCGCCGGGCAGATGCAGAGTTTTGCCGGTGCGATTGCCGGCCGCGTGGTGGAGGTCCAGAGGTCGACCTTTGCGACCACTGGTGAAAGAAAGGCTGAGCTTGATTTTCTAAGCCGTGAGACCTTGGAAGCAGCGGAAACCTATTTGCAGCGGATCGAAGAGACGGTCCGGCCGAGCAGCCCCGATGCAGATACACTCCGCCGCAACGGCTCAAACGCGCTTGCCAACAACAACAACGCTCTGGCAGAGGCTGACTTCCTCCAGCTGATCGCCTTGGACCCAACGCGGTTCGATCCGTGGGTTCAACTGTCGACAGCGCTCATTCTGCAAGACCCAAACGATTGGCAGGAGCGGGAAACGAAGCGCAAGAACCTCGTCTCGGCCGCGGTCAATGCCTATTTGCGGGCTGGAACGCCTGAGGAACAGGCCTTTGCGCTCGAATATCTGGGGCGCGGTCTTTCCCTTCGACAAAACTACAAAGCAGCCATCAAGTCCCTTCGGGCGTCGCTCGCACTGGAAGAACGTGGCTCCGTGCGACGGCGCTACGACAAACTGATGGCGGAGCATGGTTTCCGGATTGTCGATCATCAGGTCGATTCGGACAGTGCAACGCCGCGAATCTGTCTGGTTTTTTCGCAAAAGCTGCCGGTTGGGGAAGATCTGAGCCCTTATGTTTCTGTCCGGGGCGACGGCACAGTGTCGATTGAAACCGATGGATCTCAGGTTTGCGCAGAAGGTGTGCGCCACGGCGCGCGCTACCAGTTGACTGCGAGGAGCGGCCTGCCGGCAGCTGACGGAGAAGTTCTCGAAAAGTCTTCAGATCTCTCGATTTACGTCCGGGACCGCAGTCCGTTGGTCAACTTCCTTGGCCGGTCTTATGTGCTTCCCGCAGGTGGGGATCCCACGATCCCGATCATTTCGGTCAACACCAACGAAGTTGAAGCAACCATCTACCGGATCGGCGACCGGTCGGTAGCCGATGTCCTGAGAGACAACCGCTTCCTGCGCCAGCTGGGCAGTTATCAGGCCGACCAGATCGAGGAGGATCTCGGGGAAAAGGTCTGGAGCGGTATCGTTGATACCGGCAATGAGCTCAATCAGGACATCACGACGGCCATCCCGTTATCTGAAACCGGGCTTGAGATGAAGCCGGGTATTTACGCCATGACCGCAAGGTCAAAGCTGGACGTAAAGAACCAGTGGGGCCCGCTCGCAACACAGTGGTTCCTCGTTTCTGATCTTGGGCTTACCGCCATGTCCGGCACGGATGGAATTGCGGCCAATATCCGGTCCCTGTCCAGCGCTGAGGCGCTCACAGGCGTCAGTGTCCGGTTGATCGCTGTCAACAACGAGATCCTCGGAACAAGTGAAACCGATGCGGACGGGTTTGCCAGGTTCGCCTCAGGTCTCACCCTTGGGCGTGGGGGCAGTGCGCCCGGCATTCTGGTCGCAGAAACGGCAGAGGGCGATTACGGCTTCCTGGATTTGCGCAAACCCGCCTTTGATCTGTCAGACCGCGGCGTCGACGGACGCCCGGCACCCGGTCCCTTGGACGTCTTCGCCTGGTCTGATCGTGGGATCTACAAGGCCGGCGAAACTGTTCATGCGCAGGCCTTGCTCCGAACAGCGAAGGCCGAAGCACAGACCGGTTTGCCGCTGACATTCATTGTCCGGCGCCCGGACGGGGTCGAACATGCGCGGTACACGCTGCAGGATGGCGGTCTCGGCGGATATGTTCAGGACATTGATTTGAGCCCGACCGCCCAACAGGGCATCTGGTCTTGGCAGGTCCTGCTGGATCCGGATGGCGAAGCGCTTGCGGACAAGACCTTCCTTGTCGAGGACTATCAGCCGGAGAGGGTCAATTTTACGCTGGAAACCGCCTCTGAGACCTTCAGCCGAACTGCACCGATCGACGTCTCATTGTCGGCAAAGTTCCTGTATGGTTCGCCCGCAAGTGGCCAATCTCTGGAAGGTGATGTGATCGCGCGCCCGGTGCGCACGATGGAGGCGTATCCGGGATACCGTTTTGGCATTGAAGACTCGGACGCTTATTCTGAGCGCACGCGCTTGCCGTCCGGGCTTCGGACCGATGATCAAGGCGCGTTGACCTTCTCTGCTGATCTGCCGGAGCTGCCGGAAACAACGGGTCTTTATGACGCCGAGATTGTCGCCCGTCTTGTGGAAACCGGAGGACGTTATGTTGAGCGGACGCTGGATCTGCCCGTCAGCCTCGACGGGCCACGCATTGGGATCCGGCCTGCCTTCGACGGCGGTGTCGATGAGGGTGGTCCTGCCGAGTTTACAGTAATTGTGATTGGCGAAACCGGCGAGCGGATCGCGGCAAACAGCTTGAGCTGGACGTTGTCCAAGGTCGACCGGCGCTACCAATGGTACCGTCTGGATGGTCGCTGGTCGTACGAGCCGATCACCTCGACCCGCCGGATCTCGACAGGAACCCTCGATGTGTCGGACTCCCAACCGGCCAGCCTGTCGCTCCCTGTGGAGTGGGGAGAGTACCGCCTGGATATTGAAGGCAGCGGTACGCTGCAGACCGCAACACGGGTGACCTTCCAGGCGGGCTGGTACACCGCCAATGCGACATCCGACACGCCGGACTATCTCGATGTCGGGCTCGACAAGGAAAACTACCGGCCAGGTGAGATCGCAAAACTTCGCTTGAAACCGCAAATGGCGGGCACAGCCGTGATCAACGTGGTGTCCGGCGGCCTTCTCTCAACCCAAACAATAGACGTCTCCGGAGAAGAGACGGAGGTCGACATTCCGGTGGACGCGGCCTGGGGGGCAGGGGCCTACATCACGGCTAGCCTCTACCGGCCGATGGACGTCGATCAAGCTCAGATGCCGTCGCGCGCCATGGGGCTCTCCTGGCTGCAGGTCGACCCCGGTGATCGGGATCTTGAAGTTGCGATGGATCTGCCGTCGATGATCCGGCCACAAACCCGGCTGGATGTTCCGGTCCAACTTGCCAATCTGGCCGCAGGTGAAGAGGCTTACATCACGGTTGCCGCGGTGGACGTCGGAATACTCAACTTGACGGCCTATGAAACGCCGGCCCCTGAAAAGTGGTATTTCGGTCAGCGCCGCCTCGGAAGCGATATCCGCGATCTTTACGGCCAGCTCATTGACCGAATGTCTGGCGCACGGGGCAAGGTTCGCTCCGGCGGAGACGGTATGGGCATGCGTTTGGATGCGCCGCCGCCGGATGATGAACCTGTGGCGTTGTTCTCCGGCCTTGTGAAGCTTGATGACAATGGCGAGGCGGTGGTCTCGTTTGACGTGCCTGACTTTAACGGTGCCTTGCGCGTAATCACCGTGGCCTGGAGCAAGTCCGGTGTCGGTCATGGAGAACAAGAGATCGAGGTGAGAGCGCCGGTCGTCATGACGGCGAGCACACCGGCCTTTCTTGCCCCGGGCGATACATCCCGGCTAGTTTTGGAAATCGACCCGGTCGATGTCCCGTCAGGTGCTTACGATCTGGAGCTGACTGCAAGCAACGGGTTGAGCCTCGGAGACGGTCCGGGCGAGCCTAGAATTCTCGATCTGGAGACGGGCAAGAAGGCGCAAGTCATTCTGCCGATGGTGGCGGGCGACGCACTGGGAAGCGCCGAAATCGTTGCATCCCTGACCGCGCCTGACGCTCAAACCGTCCTCAAACGGATCAATCTGGATATCAAGGACACCCAGCCGGAAGTTCTGCGCAGTTATGCGTTCGAGTTGGCGCCGGGGAACAAGCTTGAGGTGGATGCCGCCAGCTTTGACGATCTTCGCGGAGACAGCGTGAAAGTCACGCTGACAGCGGGTGGGGCGGCACGCATAGATGTGGCTGGCCTTCTGGCAGCGCTGGATCGGTATCCTTATGGCTGTACCGAGCAGACCACCAGCCGGGCGCTGCCGTTGTTGTACTTGAGCGACGTTGCAGAAGCCGCTGGCCTTGGCGGAGACGATGAAATTCGTGAACGGGTGGTCAAGGCGATTGCCGCCGTTCTTGCCAACCAGTCCTCTGGCGGGTCCTTCGGGCTCTGGAACAGCTATGGCAGCGGTGGGACGTGGCTCGATGCTTATGTTGCCGACTTCCTGACCCGGGCGCGGGAAAAGGGCTACCTGGTTCCAGATCTCGCCTTCACGTCCGCGCTCGACAATCTGGAAAACAGGCTTGCCTACGCGTCTGACTTTGAAAGTGGTGGTGAGGACATTGCCTATGCGCTTTATGTCCTGGCGCGCAATGGCCGGGCCTCCATGGGGGATCTCAGATACTATCTGGATGCCAAACTGCAGAACTTTGCGACACCGCTCGCCAAGGCGCAGCTTGCGGCCGGTCTTGCGCTCTACGGCGAAGATGAGCGGGCGGCAACCGGATTTGGTGCCGCTCTTGATGCATTGGATCGGACAGCATCCAGCACCTACCGGGAAGACTTCGGATCAAAGCTTCGCGATGCGGCTGGTGTCACTGATTATGTGGTGACGGCTTCTGTCAGTGAGCAGTTGAACACCCGCGCGGTTTCAGAACTGACATCGGTGGACAGCAGCGCCCGGAGCCGGTCAACACAGGATATGGCGTGGTTGCTGCTCGCAGCGAATGCGCTGAACGAGTCGGCGGAAGAGGCCCGCCTGTCTGTGGATGGTGTGGAAACACCGGGCCGGCTTGCCTGGACACTTGGCTTTGACGAGTTGAAGTCCGGCCAGGTGGATGTCCGCAATGCCGGCGAAAAGCCAACTGAAGTGCTGATGTCGATTGCCGGTCAGCCGCTTAGCCCGGAACCGGCCGACGGCAAGGATTATGCCGTCGAACGGACACTCTATGACCTCGATGGCAATGTCATTGACCCGTCCGCGGTGCCCGTGAATACCCGGATCGCCGTTGTCCTGACCGTACGGCCGCTCTCTGATCAGCCGGGCAGGTTGATGGTCGTCGACCGTTTGCCCGCAGGGCTTTCAATCGACAATCCGCGTCTGGTGCGTTCCGGTGATCTCGGCGGCTTGTCATTCCTTTCAACGATCGACCAACCGGATTACAGCGCGTTCTATTCCGATCGGTTCGAAGTCTCGGTCGATGAAAGCAATTGGGGCAACCGGGAGCTGACCTTTGCGTATCTCGCGCGCGCGGCGACACCGGGGACGTTCACGCATCCACCGGCTTCGGTTGAAGACATGTACCGGCCGGACCGGCGGGCCATCACGGAAACCGCCCGTTTCGTGGTGCTTGGACCGACCAGGTAGAAAAGCTGTGCGGTGCGTGAACGGATGAACAGACGGTCACTGAAACGATGGGGGCTCATTGCTGGCGCTGGTGGTTTGCTGGCACTCGGCACCGCTACCTGGACCGTTTTTGCAGACTATCGGCAACTGCCGCCTTTGCCGAGGGCCTCCGATCTGTCTGTGTCAACCGTCGTTCTCGACCGTGAAGATCGTTTGCTGCGCGCTTTCACAAGCGCTGATTCCAAGTGGCGTTTGCCGGTCAAGCTTGACGAAATCGATCCGCTCTATTTCGAACTGCTGCTCGCCTATGAGGACAACCGCTTCCGGCAGCATGGTGGTGTTGATGTTTTGGCGTTGGGCCGCGCCGCTTTGCAGGCCATTGCCAGCGGCCAGCTTGTTTCCGGTGGCTCGACACTGACAATGCAGGTTGCCCGGCTTCTGGATGAGACGCCGACCAAGTCGCTGAAACGGAAGTATCAGCAGATCCTGAAAGCTGTTCAGCTGGAGCAGGTGGCCACCAAGAACGAGATCCTGCACCTTTATGCTTTGCGCGCGCCCTTCGGCGGCAATCTGGAAGGGGTCCGGGCGGCAAGCCTTACCTGGTTCGGCAAGGAACCGCGGCGTTTGACCCCGGCCGAAGCGGCCCTTCTTGTGGCTCTGCCGCAAAGTCCGGAGAACCGCCGCCCTGACAGGCATCCCAAAAATGCACTGAAGGCCCGCAACCGTGTTCTGGCGCGTGCAGTCCGGGAAGGTGTGCTGGGTGAAGAGGAAGCTAGATCCGCAGCCAACGAACCACTTCGGGC
The DNA here is from genome assembly GCF_965276855.1 of Roseibium sp. Taxonomy (GTDB): domain Bacteria; phylum Pseudomonadota; class Alphaproteobacteria; order Rhizobiales; family Stappiaceae; genus Roseibium. Next base: position 698,303 of record NZ_OZ255700.1, on the reverse strand, counting down.
CGAGCGGCATCCAATGCCGCTGCTCGCAGCCCATGAGACCCGTGAGGCAAGAGCCGCATACCCTTCCGAGCCGGTTCTGCGTTTGACACTGGACAGGGACTTGCAACAGGCTCTGGAAGATCTCGCCCGTCGCAGGGCGGCGGTGATGCCTGCACCGCTGTCGATCGCGATGGTGGTTGCGGATCATAAGTCCGGCGAGATCCTGGCAAGCGTTGGCGCACCCGACCTTCTGGATGAAAGCCGGGAAGGACACGTGGACATGACCCGGGCAACCCGGTCACCCGGGTCTGCCTTGAAACCCTTTATATATGGGCTCGCCTTTGAGGAGGGGATTGGCCAGCCGGACAGCTTGATTGTCGACAGGCCAACCAACATTGCCGGATATCGTCCTACCAATTTTGATCGGGGCTATCAGGGAACGGTCACTTTGGATGAGGCCCTGCAACTTTCCTTGAACACACCTGCGGTCCAGCTTTTGGAATCAGTTGGTCCGGCGAGACTTCTTGCCCGGTTGAGACGGGCGGGCGTTCAGCCGCAGCTGGAACCAGGCAGCGCGCCTGGGCTTGCCATTGGTCTTGGGGGAATCGGATTGTCGCTCCGCGACCTGACGCAGACCTATGCCGCCCTCGCACGGCGCGGAGATCCGGTTGAACTGCGATCCTGTCGATACCCATGCAAGTCTGGTTCGGGGGCTGCGCGGCAGGCCATGCCGGTTCTGAACGAGAAGTCGGCGTATCAAGTCACTGACAGTCTGTCCGGCTTGCCGCAGCCTCTCAATCCAGCAAAAGGGGCCATCGCGTACAAAACCGGCACATCTTATGGCTATCGTGATGCCTGGGCTGTTGGATATGACGGTCGTTATGTGGTGGGCATCTGGACAGGCCGGGCCGATGGGTCGCCAGTCCCGGGCCAAACCGGTGCCTCGTCGGCGGTGCCAATCCTTCATGAAGCTTATCAGTCTTTGGCTGCGGGGCGGGAACCTTTACCCAAGCCGCCGGAAGACATCGCTCACGCCGCGATGCGGCCGCTTACCGAACCGCTCCGATATGCCCGTGTCAAATCCCGTCCCAAGATGACCAGCACCACCAGCCGTTTGGGAATCACCTTCCCGCCGGATGGTGCACGGCTGCAGATTGGCGAGGATACATCTGAGGGCGTGCATCCAATGGTCGTCAAGTTTGATGGCGGTCAACGGCCATTCCGGCTTTTCGTAAACGGAACACCGACGGGGAAGGCAACTTTTGAACGCCGATTCTTCTGGAACGCACCCGGTTCCGGCTTTGCCGACCTCATGATTCTCGACGGGAAGGGGCAGACGTCCAAGGTGTCTATCGTCCTTGAGGTAACCCAAAGCCCGGAAAAACCTTAGCTGCCGGAGCCGCATTCAGCGGCAGTCTTCCGGAATTACGATCTAAGGGCGCTCTGCGACCGGAGTTGAGGTGGGAAGCGATTCCTTGGCGCGATTCCGGTCTTTTGGGGCGTCGAACCTATGCTGCTCTGTGGAGTAGGATCAGCTCAGAAACCCCTTTTAACCCACTCAAACGTCTCTAAATCCTACCAAATCCTAAATGTCGGGGCTGATTTTGTGACATTCACGCAACACCGGTTTCTGAAAACCCTGCCCGGCGGCTCCAAACCGGATTTCGGAGTTGAACGGCAGATCGGGATGCGTATGGTCACAACTGCGAGCGGCTTCGGGCCGCACTGATTTGCATACCGCGGACGTCCAACCTCCGGCAGGAAGCAAATACAGAAATTATTCGCGGGGATAATGGCATCACTTTGATGCTGGCAAATTTGACTGATTTTGGAGGTCAGACATGAAACTCTTTAAGGGCATGATGCTCGGCGCTGCAGCCGTTGCTACCGCCACAACTGCTCAGGCAGCTGATCTTCCGGTTGCTCCGGAGCCGGTTGACTACGTACGTATCTGTGACGCTTACGGCGCTCGCTTCTTCTACATCCCGGGCACCGAAACCTGCCTGCGTGTAGGTGGTCGTGTTCGTGCCGACTACGGCATCTCTGACTTCGGTAACGACGGCCCGAACTCTTGGGACTCCAAGGCTGACGACAGCCTGCGTTTCCGTGCTCGTGGTTACATCCGCCTCGACGCTCGTACACAGACCGAATTCGGCCTGCTGCGCACCTACACCGACGTTTGGTTCACTTCCAACAACTCCAACTTCGGTTCCGCTGGCGGCAACACTGAGCTGTGGGACGCATTCGTTCAGCTCGGCGGCTTCACCTTCGGTCGTACCGGTTCTTTCTTCGACTACTGGACTGGTGAATCCTGGGGTTCCCGCATCGGTCAGGGTCTTGACTCCCGTGCAAACCTCGCAGCTTACACCGCTACCTTCGGTAACGGCCTGTCTGCAAGCGTCTCTCTCGAGTCCAACACCGGTGAGCGCTCCCCGAGCACTTACATCGGCGGTTACTCCCGCGGTGGCTTCCGCTACCCGGCTCTCGTAGCCAACGTGAACGTAGTTCAGGGTTGGGGCGGCGCTCAGTTGATGGGTGTTGTTAAAGCTAACCGTGCTTCCACAGCTCCGGTTGACTCTGAGACCGGTTGGGCGATCGGTGCATCTGCACGCTTCAACCTGCCGATGCTCGGCTCCAACACTGGCCTCGGCCTGCGCGCTGTCTACGCTGACGGTGCAATCGGCTACATCCACGAAGCATACGGTTCCTACGACGCGACCCTCAATGCTGCTGGCACTGGCCTGTCCAACTCCACCGGTTGGGGCGTTGCAGCTGGTATCACTCACTACTGGACCCCGACCATCTACACCGCGGTTCAAGGTCAGTACTGGGATATCGACGCTCTGAACAACGTCAACGACCTGTCCGCTTGGTCCGCACACGCGACCCTCGGCTGGACACCGGTCTCCGGTCTCGTAATCGGTACTGAATTCGAGTACAAGGACGAAGACTTCGGCGGCGGCGCTACCGACAACCAGGACATGACTGTTACCTTCCGCGTACAGCGCACGTTCTAATCAATCCTTATCTTAAGGTTTGATGGAAAACCCGGCGGAAACGCCGGGTTTTCTTTTTGCCCAGCACGACCTGCGGCAAAGAAAAAAGCCGGGACCCAAATGGGTCCCGGCTTTTTCTCTTATTGTTTGGCGCAACGGCCAAACAAATACGGGGAGTGTCAGACCTTGCTCAAAAATTCTCCGATACGCTCATGCGTCTCGCTGTCCCACAAAACAGGCGCATGACCCTGGCCTGCAACCGTGTGAAGCACAGCGTTCAAGTGGCTATCCACCATCCTTTGTGCAGTGTCTTCTCCCAAAAGGTCCGATTTTTCTCCGCGAATGACCATGACGGGCCTATCTTTCAAGAATTCATAAAGTGGCCAAAGATCGGGAACCGGAGCGCCGTCATCAAGACTTGCAAATTGATGCCCAAGGGCCGGATCGTAGTCGAGCACAACCTTTCCATCCTTCTCAGAGGCAACCTGGCCCGCCATTTTCAGCCAATCGTCAGCTGAAAACACCGGAAACTGCATTCCGAGCATGTGCCGAAGGGAACCGGCGACCTCATCAAGGGACGCGTAGGACATGTTGCGGCCAAGTGTTGCTGCAATCCGATGGATGGCCCGCATCTCGATATGTGGCCCGATGTCATTGAAAATCGCGGCGGCCAGCCGGTCGGGTGGGTACCGGTGGGCCATTGCGAGCGCATGCAGCCCGCCCCGGGATGTGCCCAAAATCGCAAAACGATCAAGTTTGAATGCCTCGATCGCGGCATCGATGTCCTTTTCCTCAACGGGAAGCGCGTAGTTCTGCCACTCCGGGTCCCAATCACTGTCGCCGCGTCCGCGATAGTCCAGGGCAATGACACGGTGACCTTGGCCTTGAAGAAATGCAGCGATCTCATTGAAGTCCCGTGTATTTCTCGAAAGGCCGGGAAGGCACAGGACCGTGACTTTTTCGTCTTTTGCCGCGGACTGTGGCACGGGCCATTCTTTCGCCGCCAGCGTCAGTCCGTCCGGGCTTCGATAGGTCAAGCTGACCGGAACACTGGATGGGACAGCGTGCGGCGGTTCCTCTGGTGCAAGCGTCAAGGCGGTTCTCCCTAGGATATGTTGTGTTTTTTTGAAAGATAACGGGAGCGCGCGGCGGCTGCCATAGGAAGATTGCTTAAACGACACGCCAACTAAGTGGCAGAAATTCGAACCAATGGTGCAACAGCCGCAAGAAAAGCGAAATTGAGCCTTCTAAACAGCAGTTGCAGGATTGCCGGAAGCGGGCCGGGTGAGTATGTTGCGCCTCCGTTAGAACTCTTTGGGCATTCGTCCCAAGCTTAGCCACGTACTGCCGATCCAAAAGGAAACCGAGATGTTTAAAGGCTCCATCCCAGCGCTTATCACGCCCTTCAAGGACGGTGCGCTTGATGAGAAACGGTTTCAGGAGTTCGTGGATTGGCAGATTAAGGAAGGCTCCACTGGCCTCGTTCCGGTCGGAACCACCGGTGAAAGCCCGACGCTTGGCCACGATGAACACAAGCGTGTTATCGAGCTCTGCATTGAGGCTTCCAGCGGCCGTGTTCCGGTCATCGCGGGCGCAGGGTCCAACAACACGATCGAAGCGATTGATTTCGCCCAGCACGCTGAAAAGGCGGGTGCGGACGCACTTCTTGTAGTGACACCCTACTATAACAAACCGAACCAGGCGGGCCTGAAGGCGCACTATAAGGCCATCAATGATGCTGTCGGGATTCCGATCATCATTTACAACATTCCGGGGCGGTCCATCATCGACATGACACCGGAGACCATGGCCGAGCTCTTTGAGACCTGCGACAACATAAAAGGTGTCAAGGACGCAACTGCGGACATGGCAAAGGTTTCGCGGCAGCGCCAGTTGTGCGGGCCGGATTTCATTCAGCTCTCCGGTGAAGACATTTCTGCGTTGGCTTTCAATGCACATGGCGGGGTGGGCTGCATTTCGGTAACAGCCAATGTCGCACCGCGGCTGTGTTCGGAGTTTCAGGCTGCGACACTTGCCGGTGATTACGCGAAGGCGCTGGAGTATCAGGACCGTCTCGCACCGCTTCATCGGGCCTTGTTCCTTGAACCGAGCCCAACAGGGGCCAAATATGCCTTGTCGCTTTTGGGTAAGATCGACGAAGAGCTGCGTTTGCCGCTCGTTCCGATTTCCGAAGGCACGCAGGCAGAGATCCGTAGCGCGTTGTCGCATGCAGGTCTGATCAACTAATACAAAGAAGGGCGTGCTGCGGCGCGCCCCAGGAATACGCTTATGGCTCCGAAAAAAGGGGGGCATCCGGGCCGGACCATCATCTCCGACAACCGGAAGGCCCGGTTCAATTACGAGATCGAAGACACGCTGGAAGCCGGCATCGAGCTGAAGGGGACGGAAGTCAAATCCCTTCGCACGGGAAAGGCGAATATTGGCGAGTCTTACGCTGCCGAGCACAAGGGCGAGATCTGGATCTACAACGTCTATATCCCGGAGTATCTGCAGGGGAACCGGTTCAACCATGAACCGCGCCGTCCGCGGAAGCTGCTTTTGCACAAGCGCGAAATCGGCAAGCTGGCCGGAGCCGTTCAAAAAGACGGCAAGACGATTGTTCCGCTCAAGCTCTATTTCAATGAGCAGGGGCGGGCGAAACTCGAATTGGCCCTGGCGCGCGGCAAGAAACTTCATGACAAGCGCGAGACGGAGAAAAAACGCGACTGGCAGCGTGAGAAGTCTCGTTTGATGAAGAATTTTTCCTAAAGCGGTTGTTCATAAATCGAGTTGGCTCTCGGCAACGGCGTGTGGAACAGCCTGTCTATAACCTGTTGCTAGCGTGTGGATAAGCTGTGGGTAGACCACTGTTGATCACCTGTGCGCAGATTGTTGAGATGTGGAGAACTTTGCTCCAGCCAAGGGCGATTTTGCTGATAAGCTAACAACTTAACACAGCGTTTCCAGAACCTTGCGGGTTTTGTCCGGAATTGGAAGCGGGCGCCGGGTTCGTCTGTCAACATGGATATGAACAAAGCGGCCGTGCGCTGCAGTCAGAAGGTCTTCGCCGGAAAAGAGACCGACCCGAAAAACCACTGAGCTCTTACCGATTTGTTCTATTCTGAGACCCGCTGAAACAATGCTCGGGAACAACAGCTCCGCGAAATAGTTGCAACCCGTCTCAGCAACAAGAAACACGGTTTCTCCGCGCACCGGATCCAGCAGACCATTTTCGATATACCAGCTGTTCACGGCTGTATCGAAGTAACTCAGGTACTGGACATTGTTGACATGACCATACATGTCCACATCCATCCACCGGGTGGGGATTTCCAGGAAACTTTGGAAATCTGACCGTTGTAGTGGTTTCGCGCGTTCAGGCGCTGCAGATTTGTTTGCCGTCATAGGGCCGCCGCGTAGATGTTGAAGGCGTCCGTCTCGGTGACTTCACGCGGATTGTTTACGAGAAGCCGGGTCTGTTTCATGGCATCACTCGCCATTTTCGGCAGATCCTTTTCAGAGATACCAACTTCACTCAAACGGGTCTGCAGGCCGAGGTTTTCCGTAAGTGCGGCGAGACGCTTTGCAAAGGCATCCGCGCGCTCGTCGGCGCTGGCAAGTTCGATCAGATCCGGAAACAGTGCAGGGGCAAGGTCCGCGTAGGTGGGTGCGGCAACCGCATTGTTGAATTCAAGCACATGCGGGAGAACCAGCGCGTTCGAAAGCCCGTGCGGTACATGGAACGTCCCGCCTATCGGGTAGGCGAGGGCATGCACAGCCGCAACCGGCGAATTGGCAAACGCCATTCCAGCCAGTTTCGAGCCGAGCAACATGCCGCCACGGGCGCTCACATTGGTGGGATCAAACACGGCAGTTTCGATATTGGCACCGAGCAGCTTCAGTGCTTCGACCGCAAGCGTGCGCGACAATGGATTGTTGTTGGCGGACTTTGAAGCATAGGCTTCGATCGCATGCACCATGGCATCCACACCGGTGGCAGCAGTCACATGGGCCGGCAGGCCAAGGGTCAAAAGCGGATCGAGAACGGCCAAATCCGGCAAAAGGTGCGGGGAAACAACACCGCGCTTTTCATCGGCGCCGACCGTGATGATCGAGATCGGCGTGACTTCAGATCCGGTGCCGGCGGTGGTCGGGATCAAAATGAGGGGAAGGCGCGGCCCTTTGGCATTGCCGATGCCCCAGGCATCGTTCAGATCTTCTCCGCTGCCGAGCAATAGGGCGACCAGTTTGGCAACATCCAGAGAGGAGCCGCCGCCAAACCCGATGATTGAGGTCGCGCCATGGTCCTTGGCGGCTGTGACGGCCTCTTCGACCAGTTTTTGCGGCGGATCTGCAACGACCTCTGAAAAGCGGCCAATCTGATATCCGGCGCTGGTCAGGCTTGCTTCACACGCTTCTTGCAATCCGAGGGAAACGATTCCCGGATCGGTGACCAGAAAGGGCCGGTCACCCAGAAAATCCGCCGCATGCCGGTCAAGCGCAGCTGCGGCACCATTTTCAAAAACAATCCGTTCGCTGGTATGAAAAGTAAACGCCGCGACCATATTCCCTCCCGATTTTTCGCAAGTGTGCATAACAAAACCGGCCGCGTCGAGGGGCAATTCGTCTGGGAAGTGTAACTGTGGTGTCGATGGCTCCTGCCAAAACCGCTGGTTTTGTCCATGGCGCCGAAATATCTCACTGCGCTGCTATGTTAAAAAATTGAATCTAATATTTTAATGAAGGATGTCAGGTGCATAGCTTATTGGCCAACGATTAATGATGAGCCAAGGTCCGGACTGCGAGAGGCCAACATTGTTTGCAATTCTTCTACAGAATGTCTCATTTCCAGATCCTTTTGAATGCGCCATGAGTGAGGTTTCGGTAGAATGGCTGAGGCATTTCGTGAGTGAACTCACCAAGATGTCGCGAGGGATTGTCTGACAACCAAGGCAAGCGGTTATCGATTCCAGTGGAGACGGGGACGTCGGTGAAGGTGAGGCCAGCACTTACGAACCGGACATCAGGCCCAAATGCTGTGCCCAGATCCTGCGGCAGAACCTGCTGCGCGGTCTCAGAGCGCAGCGGGTCCTCAAACCGGACCATGACGGGCAATTGATTCTCAGCGATGGGGCAGGAGCCTTCGAGCCGCTTGAACCGGCGGACGAACACCGCGAAGTTGGGCTGTTCCTTCTTGATCTCGCAGGCTGTCTCAACGAGATAGGCATAGCCATATTTGCATTGTCCCCATTCCGTCTTCCCTGGACAGTAGAGCGCCATGGTCACGAACAAGGTGCCGCGCCCGGGAATATCCAGGGCTAGCGCCTGACCGCGGACTTTGCGTGTGATCAGTTTGCCCGACAATCCCCGAAAAAGGCCGTGATTGACAGTGAGTTCCTGCACCACGCTGCCGGTCACCGGTTCGCCGTCTACCTCCAGGGTCACTTCCAGCTCGTAGCGGACATGGGCCGTTGGTGCGAACCAGGACAACAGTCCCCAGCCGATCAGCCCCAGGACGACCAACACCTTCAACGAGGTCAGGCAACCTTTTTTCGTTGCAAGCTTGGCCATGCCGGAGGACGTCCTTGCTAAGAGTGCATTGTTGATGCGCGCAGAGTAGGTATTCTGGCTGCTGGCAATCCCGAGTTGCCTGCAGGGTGTTGCATAATCGCAATCCCGGTGCGGGGCAATCGGTCAACAGGGTGTTCAGTCCCGTAAAACCTACTATCCGTGCATCTTTGAACCTTTGGAAATCTTGTCGGCGGTCTTTTTGTCCGTGTGAAAAGCAATGCCGACGACCATTGCGTCATCTGGAGCATGCTCTGCAAAAACTGCGCGGTTGGCGCTGTCGTGGCCGGTTGAGAACATTTCTTCGATGTAAAGGCTCGATTTGACTTGCCGCTCAAGCGTGCGCCGGTGGATCTTCTTCAGCGTATCTGCATTGGCACTCAAAACGATCACGGGTTGGACGCTCATCGGATGATAGACATTGCCGTCAGCGTCTTTATAGGGCATTCCGATGATGTCCGGCTTGGCAGCGGCGACGCCGGTAGACAAGAATGCAGTGACGTTCAGTTTCTGCCACATGGCCAAGTCTTCGCGGACGACGATGACGAATTTGGTATCGAACATGAATGAAAATTCCAGAATGGGATTTGAGGAAAGGCGAGAGACGGCCAGCCTAGGCGGTGCGGCCGGAAACGGTCTTGAACGTTTGTGCAAAATCGGCCGGGACGGCATTCGCGTAGCGCCGACTGAAGCCGGGATTGAGCGGATCGAAGCCAATTTCCAGGGCAACGGCTTCTCGGCTCATCGTCATGATACCTATGCCATTGGCCTGACATTGCACGGCGTGCAGCGGTTCAAATATCGCGGTGCGGAGCGGGCGTCTTGTCCCGGTCAGGTGATCGTCATCCACCCGGATGAAGTTCATGATGGCGGGGCCGGGACAGAGACTGGCTTGCGCTACAGGATGATGTATATCCCGCCGGAAATGATTGCGGAGGCGCTTGGGGGGAAGGCGCTGCCCCACGTTGCGACTCCCGTTCTGACGGATCCAGTGTTTCAGAGAAGCTTGATCGAAGCCTTGCAGGGTCTCGACGGTGAAATGGGGGACTTGAGGGTTTCTGATCTTCTGGCAGATCTGGCCAGTTGTTTGAGCCGCTTCTCAGATGATGCACGTCCCGTCCGGCGGACGCTCGACTGGCCGGTTCTGAAAGCCTGCGCCGAGTATTTAAAAGAACATGCGGCCGACCCGATTGACTCAGGTGACCTGGAAGCAGTCTCAGGTCTGGACCGGTTTGCGCTGTCCCGACAGTTCCGGGCGGCTTTTGGAACGAGCCCGCATCGGTATCTGGTCATGCGCCGTTTGGAGCGGGTCAAGAGCGGCCTTGCGGGTGGCGAATGCCTTGCGGCAGCGGCCACGGCCGGTGGCTTTGCAGACCAAAGCCATATGTCCCGTCATTTCAAACGTGCGTTTGGCATGTCGCCTGGAAAATGGCGGCAGTTGAATGCCGCCAGCTTGGTTTAAAGCGTCTTCGGCCCAAACTTGTTCGAGCGCGGGAACCCGGTCGGGGGCAGGCGGCCTGCCTGGCCGCGGTCGCCGAGCCATTCGGAAAGCTCCTCCAGCGAGCGGGTGAAGCTGCGCCCGGAACTGTCGGTCCAGGTAAGACCGTCTTCGCCTTTGAACACGCGGATGTCAGAGACATTGCCATCCCGGTAGCGCTGCAGGCGGACACCGCGGCCACGCCCCATCTGGGCGATCTGCGCGAGCGGGAACACCAGAAGCTTCCGGTTCTCACCAATGATCGCAACATGATCGCCGGTCGCATCGACACACAAAGCCGCTTCAGCCGGTGCTGTGAGGTTCAAGACCTGTTTGCCTTTCCGGGTGTTGGCAACGACATCATCTTCGCTGACGACAAAACCGCGGGCTTCGTTGTTGCTGAGGAGAAGGTTCCGTCCGGGTTTGTGAACGAAGGCGCTGACGACATCCTGCGCCTCGTCCATTTCCACCATCAAACGGATCGGCTCGCCATGGCCACGTCCGCCCGGCAGGCGGTCCGCACCGAGCGTGAAGAACTTGCCGCCGGTGGAGAAGACCAGGATCTTGTCGGTCGTCTCCGCATGGAAGGAGAGCTTAAGCTTGTCGCCTTGCTTGAAGGAGAGGCTCGAAAGGTCTGCCTGGTGGCCCTTGAGTGCCCGGATCCAGCCCTTTTCAGAGATGATGACCGTAATCGGTTCCTTTTCGATCATCGCCTGCTGAATGTCGACCAGATCCGCTTCCGGAGCTTCCGCTTTGTCCGTGCGGCGTTTGCCGATGGCTGTTTCCGGGCCATAGACCTTAGCGATTTCGCCGATTTCTTTGGAGATCTTGGTCCACTGGCGCGCATCGGATCCAAGAAGTTTGGTCAGCTGATCCTTTTCATCCGTCAGCTTGTCGTGTTCCTTGCGGATCTCAAGCTCTTCCAGCTTGCGCAAGGAGCGCAAACGCATGTTGAGGATCGCTTCGGCCTGGACGTCGGTCAGCTCGAAGGTGCGGATCAGCGATGCTTTGGCGTCGTCTTCCTCGCGGATGATGCGAATGACTTCGTCAAGGTTGAGATAGGCGATCAGATAGCCGGCCAACACTTCCAGCCGGTGATTGATCTGGCCAAGCCGGTGTTCGGAGCGGCGAACAAGGACGACCTTGCGGTGGTCCAGCCACTCCCGCAGCACCTGCTTGAGGCCCATCACCATCGGGACCTTGCCCATGGATAGGACGTTCATGTTCAGCGAGAAACGGTTTTCCAGGTCCGTCAGCTTGAACAGGGATTCCATCAAGATGTTGGCATCGACGTTCTTGGTGCGCGGCACCAGAACGATCCGGATGTCTTCGGCGGATTCGTCGCGCACATCGTCCAGAAGCGGGAGCTTTCGGGCGGTCAGTAGCTCGGCGATCTTTTCTATCAACCGGGATTTTTGAACCTGATAGGGGATCTCGGTGACGACAATCGCCCATTGCCCCCGGCCAAGCTCTTCCACTTCCCAGCGTGCCCGCACCCGGAAGCTGCCACGCCCCGTCGCGTAGGCCTCGCGGATAGAACCCTGGTCGGAGACCAGCAGGCCACCGGTCGGGAAGTCCGGGCCTTTAATGTGCTCTAGAAGCTCATCGACCTCAGCATCCGGGTTCTTGATCAGATGCTGACAAGCGTTGCAGAGTTCAAAGGCATTGTGCGGCGGGATCGAGGTTGCCATGCCTACCGCAATACCGGACGAACCGTTGCCGAGAAGGTTTGGGAACCCGCCTGGAAGGACGATCGGTTCCTTGTCCTCGCCGTCATAGGTTTCGCGCCAATCGACCGCATCCTCGTCCAAACCGTCCAGAAGGCGTTTGGCGGTGTCGGTCATGCGGGCTTCGGTGTACCGCATGGCCGCGGCGTTATCGCCGTCAACATTGCCGAAGTTGCCCTGACCATCGATCAGCGGATAGCGTTGTGCAAAGTCCTGGGCCAGGCGGACCAGCGCATCATAGACTGCCTGGTCCCCGTGGGGGTGATACTTACCGATGACATCGCCGACGACGCGGGCGCATTTCTTGAAACCCTGGCCTGGATCCAGCTTTAAAAGCCGCATTGCGTAGAGTAGGCGCCGGTGCACCGGCTTCAGGCCATCACGAACGTCAGGCAGAGCCCGGTGCATGATGGTCGACAATGCGTAGGCCAGGTAGCGCTCTTCCAGCGCGTCCTTCAGGTTGATGCCTTCAATGCCGCTTGGCGGCGGTGTCACTTCTTGTCCCATACTTGCTTGCTACCGGCTTCCGCGGAGCAGTTCAATCAACCGGCGCGCACATAGGGATCAAAACCGCAGATTTTCAACGGTTTTCCGCATGATACACAGGCAGCAGCAAGTGCGGTTTGAGTTCAAATTCGAGCGCTCAACGCAACCCTGCCCGTTTGAAGGGGTGTTTCGGTTTTAGATGCGACCATTAGTTGTTTTTTTACCGTAAAAATAACAATGAAAAAGGCATTATGGTGTTTTTAACACCTCGGATCGAGGCTGTCTGAGAAGTTGCCCGAAATGTAACGAGCAGGATTGTCGACGATCATCGGTATGAACAGAGTTTCCAGCCCTTTTTCTGGTTTGAAGTCCGCGCTGTCCACTTGGTTGCTGGATGACAGCCAGGACATTGAAGTTGCAAAAGCGCAGTATGAATCGACACGGCGCCAGGCCCCTTTTCTCTACATCATCCGGTTCATCTGCGCCTGGACCATTGCGTTCACGCAAATCAGTTACGCGCCGCTTTGGCTGGTTCTGATTTATCCAATTTGCACAACTCTCTGGTCCTACTGCCGTATTCGCCGTCTTTGGTCCGCACCAAAATCACCTCCGAGAACTCTGGAGGCCTTGATCGTCTGGCGGAAGAGAACACAGATCATTGCAGCCCTGGCCCCTTCTATTTTTACAATCTGGGCTCTGGTGCTGTTTCCCTATGGAACTGCATTTTCGCAGGTTCAGATTTTCCTGGCGATCCTTGTCGGCAACCTGAGTGCCTTGTTCAGCCTGACGCATCTGCGCTCAATCGCGGTCACCAACGCGGTTTCCAGCACAGGCATCTACACATTGTTCTTCAGCTGGTACGGGGACCCGGCCTATCAACTGATGGCACTCTTTGGGGTGGCGGTTACATTCCTCGTGGCGCTGATTGAAATGAATACCTATCGGGACTTCATTTCGCTCATCAAGACCGGCACGCGCTTCAAAGAGCAAAGCCATAATCTTGAGCAGAAACATCGGGAAACCGAGAAGCTCAACGCGCTAAATTACCAGCTCGCCACCACTGATCATCTGACCGGTGTCGCAAACAAGCGGTTTTTCCGGCAAGAACTGGACCGGCAACTTCGGGCCGCGAATGCATCGGGAGAGCGTTTCGGTCTGTGCATCTTCGACATCGGTGGCCTTAAATCGATCACTGAGATTTACGGACTGGATGCCGGAGACCAGGTGTTAAAGGAAGTTGCCCGCCGTCTAGCCGGCATGGAAGGTGAAGGGGTGTTCGTTGGCCGGGTCGGCGGCGACGAATTCGGGTTATTCGGGACCTGCGATCCTGAAAAGTATCAAAGGGTGGAAGCGGCGTTTGAGCGCCTGATCGAGCAACCGGTTGAAACGAAACAGGGCCGCTTTCGGCCCAACTATTCCGCCGGCATAGCCCACTCCAACGGGGCTGTGACATGTGCAACGGAATTGTTTGAACGGGCTGATTTTGCCCTTTCCACCGCCCGCGACAACCGCAAGGAAACCTCTGTTTCCTATGATGCTTGCCTTGATGCCCGCCGGTCCCGGGACACCGAGATCCTGTCAGCGTTGCTCGATGAAGAGACCAGAGACGGTCTCTACCTCGCGTTTCAGCCGATCATCGATATTCGAAACAATTCAATCCTCGGCGTTGAGTGCCTTGCGCGTTGGCATCATCCCCAACTTGGCCACGTCGCACCGGTCGACTTCATCCCGCTCGCCGAACGGTCCGGTGTGATCAATCAGATTAGTCTCGATCTGTTCGAAAAGGCCTTGTTTCAGGCCAAAACATGGCCGGAGAGCCTTCGACTGTCTTTCAACCTGTCGGCGTCCAACTTGTCTTCAAGACGTTTCATCGTTGAGTTTTTGAGGATCCTCCAGCAATCCGGGATCGACCCTCAGCGGTTGAGCTGTGAAGTGACCGAAACGTCCGTCATGTGGGACTTCAAGGAAACACGGCGCGCGCTGGACACCTTGAAGGAAGCAGGTGTCCGGATTTCTCTGGATGACTTCGGAACCGGGTACTCGAGCCTTTCCCACGTTCATCGCTTGCCGCTCGACTGTATCAAGATCGACCGCAGTTTTGTGTCTAACCTTTGTCCGGGAAGCACCGGCTATGGCATTGTGAAATCACTCCTGGCACTCAGCCGGGATATGGCAATCTCGTGTGTGGTCGAGGGCGTTGAAACGGAAGAAGAACTGTCTGTTCTGAAAGACCTCGGAACATCATTCGTCCAAGGCTATCTTTTCTCAAAACCGCTTAACGCAACAGAGTTGGCTCAGCTTCTGGCAACGGGATTACCGGATCGAACAGCCCCTTCAATCGACGGGCTTCCAAGAGCCAGCTGATCTGGGCTCAGGGTCAAAAATTCCAAGGGAATTCAGATCTGTAGCGTTTTTCTAGTGCATTCGTTAGAAGCGCGCGCGTACCACTGTCAGTGATGTTGCGCTCGCCAAGCTGCCGGTCGAGAAAGAAGCCAGTTAGCTGAAACCCTTGGGTGACGTCTTGCCAGGTCAACTCGGTCCCGGCTTGGCGCTGCCCCTCCAGCAAAAACGAGGGCAGGGGGAGCAGCTTGTCATGATAGGGACGCCCCGCCTCCCGGCTTACAGCGCGGGAAGAGCGCGGCGAGACATAGGCAAGGTCGTCGGTCGTTCCGGTCGCGGCACAGGATGTCAGATCCAGACCGGCCCCCAGTTCCTGCAGCAATTCCAGCTCAAAGCGGATCATGAGAGCGGCAGCCGCATCGCTTGCATCAAGGTGATCCAGCACAACATTCAGCGCGCTATAGATGCGCGGATAGGGATGGCGTTCTGGGAGAAGCCGGACCAATGCCGCAAGGTGTTGAACGGCAGCCAATCCAATTCCGCTGTTCATCAGGTCAGCAGCACGTGCCGTGTGTGGTTCTATCTGGAATTGCCCGAGGTGATCGGAAAGCCGGGCTTTCCAGGTGAGAGACAATTCATTGCCGGGCTGCAATGCAGGACGGTGGCGCTTTGACCGGCCACCACGAACAAGGCCGAGGTGACGGCCGCGGTCTGCGGTCATCACTTCCAGTATGACGTCGTTTTCGCCGTGTTTGCGGGTGGTTAGAACCACACCGTGTCCGCTCCATTCCAACGCGACTGTCCCTAGCTCAGGCCGACGCTAGACCGTGCCGGATTCTCGTGCAGAAGGCCAACTACTTTGGAAATTCCAGCCCCATTTCCCGGTAGCGCTCCGGATCATCGGCCCAGTTTTCACGCACCTTAACGAACAGGAACAAATGCACTGGTGCTTCGATGATGTCCGAGATCTCGCTGCGCGAGGCCTGGGAGATCTGCTTGATCGTTTGGCCCTTCTTGCCGAGCACAATGCTCTTCTGGCTGTCGCGCTCTACATAGATGGTCTGTTCGATCCGGGCTGATCCGTCTTTCTTGGTCTCCCAGCGCTCAGTCTCGACTGTAGAAATGTAAGGCAGCTCCTGATGCAAGCGTTCAAAAAGCTTCTCGCGCGTAATTTCAGCCGCAAGAATGCGCAAGGGCAGGTCGGACGGCTGGTCTTCCGGATAAAGCCATGGGCCATCCGGGATCTTTGAGGAAAAGTAGTCCAAGATCTGCTGCGTGCCGTCGCCGGTCAGCGCGGAGATCATGAAAGTTTCTTCAAACTCAATGTGTTCATTGGCCGCTTGGGCAATCTTTAATAGCTTCTCCCGATTGGCAACATCGGTCTTGTTCAGGATCAGCACCTTTGGTGCCGTCTGACCTTTGAGACGCTTGAGGATGGATTCCACCTCCTCATCGATGCCTTTCCGGGCGTCAATCAAAAGGGCGATGACATCGGCATCGCGCGCACCACCCCAAGCGGTATCGACCATGGCCCGGTCGAGCCGCCGTTTGGGCTTGAAGATCCCAGGGGTGTCGATGAATACAATCTGGGCAGTGCCGTTCATCGCCACACCGCGCACGATGGAGCGGGTGGTTTGCACCTTGTGCGTGACGATCGAGACCTTCGTGCCGACCAGCTGGTTGATCAGCGTCGATTTTCCGGCATTCGGTGCGCCGATCAGGGCGACAAAGCCGGCCTTCGTGTCTGATGGCATTGCCCCCAGAGGATCGGGCAGGGGAATATCGAAGCGGCCTTTCGGCGCTACAAACTCTGTACCTTCGTCGTCGGTCTCAAAGTCTTCAGGTTCGTTTGAGGTATCGTCGCTCAACGTCGTTCAGTCCTTCCACACGCCTTCGCGGCGCAGCACCGCTTCGGCGGCGTGTTGTTCGGCAATCCGTTTCGACCCGCCTGTTCCCTCACCGTTCTTCAGGCCCTGCACAATGACGGACACTGTAAAGCTCGGTGCGTGGTCCGGGCCTTCCCGGCTGGCAACTTCGTAGCGCGGCGTTGGCAGGCTCTTGGACTGGGCCCACTCCTGCAACGTAGTCTTTGCGTCTCTCAAAGGGCCGGTCCAGGATAGCATACGCGGCTCCCAAAGGCGCCGGACGAATGCATCTGCGGCGTCAAAGCCGCCATCGAGATAGATTGCGGCAATGATCGCTTCGCAGATATCTGCAAGGAGGGCCGTTTTCTTCCGCCCGCCGGTCTGAGCCTCTGCCTGACCGATCCGCATGGCATCACCGACGCCGAGTTCGCTGGCGATCTCCGCGCAGGTTTCGCGTTTGACCATGTGATTGAACCGGCGGGCCAGCTCGCCCTCATCTGCCTTTGGGAAATGGTGATGGAGCATGGAGGCGACCACCAGCCCGAGCACACGGTCACCAAGAAACTCAAGGCGTTGATAGCTGCCCGACACCGTGTCGGCCGGGTCAAGGGCGCTGGCATGGGTTAGCGCTACCCGGAGGAACTCCAGATCCTTGAATTCATAGGCCAGCGCCGCTTTCAACGCCGCGATGGGGTTTTGCTTTTTTTCTTTTGTCATATCGTTGGTCCGGTGACATTCACCGGACGTTGCCTATCGATGAGGGCGTCAAAGACCCTGGCCAATGCGGTCCCAACGGACCGTCCACGGCCATGTCCAGATCTGCCAGGCCGGCGTGCCGTCACCGATGGAGAAGAACAGGATCTCTGCCCGGCCGATAAAGTTTTCATAAGGAACATAGCCAACCCGGCTGAGGACACGGCTGTCGACCGAGTTGTCTCTGTTGTCACCCATCATGAAGTAATGCCCCTCCGGCACCGTGTATTCGCGAGTGTTGTCCAGTTGGCCGCGGTCCGTGATGTCCAGTGTGTCGTAGCTCACACCGTTAGGCAGTGTTTCGCGGTAGCGCGGCACCCGGCGCACGGCACCACCGGAAGATTCTTCAATATAGTCGTCGATGCGGACGCGCGGGACAGCCTCTCCGTTGATATGAACCACACCATCGATCATCTGAACCGTATCGCCTGGCAGGCCGATAACCCGCTTGATATAGTCAACGGAGGTGTTTGTCGGCAGCTTGAATACAGCGATATCGCCGCGCTCTGGTTCCGCATCCCAGACGCGGCCGGAAATCGGCGCAAGCCCAAACGGGAAGGAATAGCGCGAATAGCCGTAGCTGAACTTCGATACGAACAGGTAATCGCCGATCAACAACGTGTCCTTCATGGACCCGGAGGGAATGTTGAAGGGCTGAAAGAGAAAAGTCCGGACCACAAGGGCGATCAGAAGGGCCTGGATTATGACTTTTACGGTCTCGTAAACGCCACCTTCCTTATCTTTTCCGTTTTCGGTCACGCTCATGCTGTCCCTAAAGTTATTCTCTAAAGTCCGCCGGAGCCGGTGCCCGGATCCCGGCCACTCTTAGCCGGTTGCGGCCAGTGAAGCAATCAATAGCCAAAGCTTCGTTGTCATGCTCACGAGGAAGTTGTTGATGGGGGCTCCGGCCAGTCTTCCGGCCACGCAGAAATGACAACAAAGGCCTGCGCCAACGGAAAATCGTCGGTGATGGTCAGGTCAATGGACGCCTTGAACCCTTCCGGTACCATGGCGTTCAAGCGGTCCGAAGCGCCACCGGTGAGGCTGATTGTGGGTTTGCCGGAGGGCAGGTTGACAACACCCATTTCCCGCCAGGCGACCCCCATGCGAATTCCGCTGCCAAGTGCCTTGGAGCAGGCCTCTTTGGCAGCAAACCGCTTGGCATAGGACGCCGCCCTTTGGGCCCGGCGATCGGACTTTGCTCGTTCGATCTCTGTGAAGACCCGATTGGTGAAACGCTCCCCAAACCGCTCCAGGGTCTTTTCGATCCTGCGAATGTCGATGAGGTCACTGCCGATGCCCAAAATCATGTTTGGTCAATTCCATTCGTTCCGTTCAGGACCGATTATGTAGGGTTGAGACCGCTCAGCTGCCAGCTTCGTCGTCAAATGACCGGTGTGGGTCTGGAAAGAGCCTCTTGTTCCGGGCATCAAGTGTGACCTTCCGGCGCCGCTGATACACCTCAACGCTCTTATAGACGACAAAATACGAAACCGTGCCGAGCACCAAACCCATGGGCAAAGCACCGATGAACATCGGCTTGACCATGGGCAAAAGCGAATCGAGCGATTTGGTAAACAGTGAGCTTTGGAACTGCGCATGAACCGCGTGCGGATCAGCATCCGGGGCCTGACCATAAAGCACCCACTGACCGATCTTGTAGGTGAACGCCCAGATGAACGGGAAGGTGAGAGGGTTGCCGATCGATGTCCCCAGCGCCGATGCAATCATGTTGCCCCGAAGAAGCCACGCCAGTGCAAAAGCGGTCAGAAAGTGAAAACCGATTAGGGGCGTGCAGGACGCAAATGCACCCGCCGCAAAGCCGATAGCAATCGCATGAGGCGTTGCCGTCAACCGCAGGACACGCTTGCCGAAGTACCGCGTCGAGCGGGTCCAGCTGTGCCGCGGCCACACGGCAACCCGAAGGCGCTCGACATGTGTTGGTCTATTACGGCGGCGGAACAGCATTTGGCGGCGTTAAGTCCTCTCAATCACATTTTTATTCAGGCGAGGCCACGGCTGCCCGGCTTGACGGCCGGGAGTGCGGCAAGTTCTGGCGGCAGGTTGTCCGGCTCATAGGCCGGAACCTTGTAATCCGCCAAAGCAATCACCGGAACCCCTGCATCTGCCTCACCGCCGGACCGGTCGATCAGGCAGGCGACTGCAAGAACTTCAGCACCAAGTGCTTTCAGAGACGTTACCGTCTCGCGGCTGGACAGGCCTGTCGTGACGATATCTTCCACAATAATGACCCTCGCACCTTCCGGCATCTCGAACCGGCGCAGGCGGAACTCACCATCTTCGCGTTCAACCCACATTGCCGGAACGTCTAGATGGCGGGCGGTTTCGTAACCGGGAATAAGGCCGCCGAGCGCAGGGGAGACAACAAAATCCAAAGGTCCGAGATCCGACGCCTGGATCTTCTCAGCCAGCGCCTTGCACAGGATCTCCGTCTTGTCCGGGTACATAAAGACCCGGGCCTTTTGCAGGAAAATCGGGCTGCGAAGTCCTGATGTTAGGATGAAATGCCCTTCGAGAATTGCACCGGCGTCGCGGAAAACGGACAGCACGTCGTCACGTGTCATAAAGCGGGTCCTTTTGACTTGATCAGTCCGGTCAGCCGTTTACCCGGCTTACACTGGAGACATTCGGTTTGGAACGGAGTTGATTGATGATGCGGTTCAAGTGTTTCAAATCCCACACTTCCAAATCAATCAACATTTGATGAAAATCCGGTGCGCGTTGAAGCATTTTGACGTTATCGATATTGCCACTGTTCTCGCCAATGACCTGCGCGATCGTTGCCAGTGACCCGGGCTCGTTTGCCGCGGAGATATCAAGCCGCGCCGGAAATCGCTCCGGATTATTGACATCGATATCCCAGCGCACATCAACCCAGCGCTCAGTCTCGTCGTCATATTCTTTCAGGGCAGGCGATTGTATCGGATAGATGGTCAGCCCACCGGATGAGGTCAAGATCCCGACAATGCGATCACCGGGCACAGCACCGCCATCTGGCGCAAAGCTCACCGGGATGTCGCCGGACAAGCCCCGAATTGGCAGCGCATTGGTATCTGACCAATCATCGCCGTCCTCAACGATTGCATCGGCAAGCCCTGTTGGAGGTATGCGAAACTTGAGACCGTGGCCTTGTTTGAGGTCAAACCAGCCTTCGCCGGACGGCGGCCCGGAGATGGCCACGCGTTCATCCTGATAATCTGGATGGGCGGTTTTCAGTACGGTCTGGGCGCTGAGGTCGCCCCGGCCTACGGCGGCCAAGAGATCTGCAACGCTGTTTTGGTGATGCGTGTCTAAGACTGCCTCAAGAAGGTCTTCAGAATAACTTTTGTCGGCACGTGCAAAGGCGCGTTTGAGAATATGCTCGCCCAGCGCGCCGTATTGCTGGCGCACAGATTCCCGGGTTGCCCGGCGGATCGCGGCACGCGCTTTTCCGGTCACGGCAATCGCTTCCCAGGCTGGCGGCGGTGTTTGCGCCTGCGAGCGGATGACTTCGACCTCGTCGCCGTTGTGAAGGGCGGTTACCAGCGGCATGATCTTGCCGTTGATCTTGCAGCCGACGCAGGTGTTGCCAATGTCTGTGTGAACCGCGTACGCAAAATCGATCGGTGTGGCGCCGCGTGGTAGTGCAATCAGCCGCCCCTTGGGTGTGAAGCAGAACACCTGATCGTGGAAGAGTTCCAGTTTCGTGTTTTCAAGAAACTCTTCTGGTGTGTCCCCTTGGGCCAGAAGCTCTGTGGTCCGGCGGAGCCATTCAAACGCGCGGCAATCCTCGGTGTGATTGGCAATGTTCCGCCCACCGAATTCACCGTCCTTGTAGAGCGCATGTGCGGCAATCCCGTATTCGGCGACCCGGTCCATGTTCACTGTGCGGATTTGCAGCTCGACACGCTGGCGGGACGGGCCAACAATCGTGGTGTGCAGTGATTTGTAGTCGTTTTGCTTCGGTGTGGAGATGTAATCCTTGAACCGGCCAGGAACAGTTGGCCAGGTTGTGTGAATGACACCAAGCACCCGGTAACACGCTTCCAGAGTGCCGACCGTTACCCGGAAGCCGTAGATATCCGACAACTGTTCAAAGCCGATCGCCTTGCGTTGCATCTTGCGGAAAATGGAGTAGGGGCGCTTCTCCCGTCCCTTGACCAGCGCAGCCATACCACGTTCCGACAAGCGTTCCGTCAGTGTGGTCTCAATGTCGAGAATCAGATCCTTGTTGCGCTCTCTAAGGTCCTCAAGACGCTCGTTGATCGTCTCATAGGCTTCTGGATTGAGCGTGTGGAAGGAAATGTCCTCCAGCTCTTCCCGCATGTCATGCATGCCCATGCGGCCGGCCAGCGGCGCATAGATCTCCATGGTTTCTTCCGCGATCCGGCCGCGCTTGTGCTCTGGCATATGCTGAAGCGTGCGCATGTTGTGGAGGCGGTCGGCAAGTTTCACCAACAGGACACGCACATCGTCTGCGATGGCAAGAAGCAGTTTGCGGAAGTTTTCCGCCTGCTTGGCCTTTCGGGATACCAGATCCAGACGGCTGATCTTAGTCAGACCGTCGACAAGTTTCCCGATTTCTTCACCGAACAGAGAATCAATCTCGGCGCGGGTTGCATCCGTGTCTTCGATGGTGTCATGGAGCAAGGCGACGGCGATGGTCGCATCATCAAGGCGCAAGTCCGTCAGGATCGCCGCGACTTCCAGGGGATGTGAGAAGTAGGGGTCACCGGAGGCCCGCATCTGCGAGCCGTGCTTTTGCATGGCGTATACATAAGCCTTGTTGAGCAAGGCTTCGTCTGTATCCGGGTTGTAGCGGGTGACACGCTCAACCAATTCGTATTGACGCATCATGGCCGAGACTGACCCATGCAACCGCCAACTTACACGGCGGGACTGATAAAATGCAGCCGGAGCGCCAGGTCAGTCCAGCAACGCTCCGGCCATGAGAATGATATCAAATATCGTCGGTCCGCTCAGGCGGCACAAGACCTTCCAGGCCGCGCAGAAGGTCTTCTTCTGTCATGCGGTCGAATTCAACGGCACTGTCGTCGACGGTGTTGACCTGGGTGACCTGCTGTTGACCTGGAACAGCGACAACCGGAACAGATTCGGCTTCCGGCTCATCCACTTCAACGAACTTTTGAAGAGAGTGAATGAGGTCTTCTTTCATGTCTTCAGGGCTGACGGTCTGTTCGGCGATTTCACGCAGAGCGACAACAGGATTCTTGTCGTTGTCGCGGTCGATCGTCAACGGGGAACCACTGGAAATCATGCGAGCACGATGCGCAGCAATCAGCACCAGCTCAAACCGGTTTTCGACCTTGTCGATACAATCCTCGACGGTCACGCGCGCCATTCGACGTCTCCATAGCTTTAGTAACAAGAACTTCAAGCGTATAGTGATGCGGTTACTAAAAAGCAACCCCTTGTCGAAATTCCGGGGAGATGACGGGAATTGTGCAAAAATACAGTTATTTTCTCTATGTACGCCTGCCAAAGCCGTTGCGGCTGGGAGAGCAGATGGTGTACGCCAGTCTATAGCGCCCTATGTGTAAAACAAGGCGTTCTAGAAGAACTAAAAAGAACCTGATTGCAAACGTGGCAAAAAGAGCCGGTGGTCAGGAGTTATATGCGTTATTTTTGTTTTTGTTCCGTTCGGTTCCTTTGGTGGGAAGGATACTCGGGTCTGCGGTCATAAACCGGATGCGCATACCACTTAGAAGGGTTTCAATATAAATGTTTGATGCACGAGAAAAGGTTGCCTTGTTCATCGACGGTGCAAACTTGTATTCGACTGCCAAGGCCATCGGCTTTGACATTGACTACAAGCGTCTGCTGAAGGAATTTCAAGGCCAGGCCTATCTGTTGCGTGCCTACTATTATACGGCGCTGATTGAGGATCAGGAATATTCCTCCATCCGCCCGTTGATCGATTGGCTCGACTACAATGGCTATAAGGTCATCACGAAGCCTGTGAAGGAGTTCGTTGACAGTGCGGGACGCCGCAAGGTCAAGGGCAATATGGATATCGAGCTTGCTGTTGATGCTATGGAACTTGTGGAATCCGTTGATCACATCGTGCTCTTCTCCGGTGACGGCGATTTCCGTTCACTTGTCGAAGCGCTTCAGCGCAAGGGCCGCAAGGTCAGTGTCGTATCGACCTTGAAAACACAGCCGCCGATGATTGCCGATGATCTGCGCCGCCAGGCCGACCACTTCATCGATTTGGCAAGTCTTGCCAACAAAATCGGCCGCGATCCGGCTGAACGTCCTCAGCGTCCTCCAATGCCGGAGATCGATGACGAGGATGATGACGACGATTACTAAGAGCGGTTAGATGCCGGTCAACGATGTTCAGGCTACGCCCGTCGATCCGCCTCTGGATTGCCGGGCGTGCCCTCGTTTGGTTGAATTCCGGGAGGGCCTTCAGGCCGAGCATCCCGAATGGTTCAATGCGCCCGTTCCATCCTTTACGTCTCCAAATCCGAGATTGCTGGTCATTGGACTTGCTCCGGGCATGCGCGGTGCAAACGCGACAGGCCGGCCGTTCACCGGCGATTATGCCGGTGATCTCCTTTACAAGACCATGCTGGATTTCGGTTTCGCCGAGGGGCGGTATGAAGCGCGGCCGGATGACGGGTTGGTGCTGACTGACGCACTGATTACCAACGCTGTACGCTGCTTGCCGCCTCAGAACAAACCGACAGGACCGGAAATCAAGACCTGCCGACCATACCTTTTGTCGACGCTGGCGGCCAACCCGTCTATCCGGGCAGTCTTGGCGCTTGGCCGGATTGCACACGAGACGTTTTTGACAGCGCTGGACCTGAAGCGGGCACAATTCCCGTTTTCCCACAATGGGCGCCATGAACTCCCCAAGACGGACCTTGTCCTGTTCGACAGCTACCACTGCTCCCGGTACAACACGAATACGGGGCGGTTGACCGAAGACATGTTCCGCGATGTCTTCACGTCGATCCGTCAGCACATTCTGTAGGAAGCGTCAGTCTTTTGTTGAACCGCTGGGCCCACTCGGTGCGTCGACTGTCGTCCAGCCGTCCGGCCCGAGATGTTCTTGTGGCCGGAAGCGCGCCTTGTACGCCATCTTGACCGAGCCATCGACCCAGTAACCGAGATAGATGTAAGGCAGGCGGAGTTTCCGCGCGCGCTCGATGTGATCGAGAATCATATAGGTGCCGAGCGCGGTCTCGGTGAAGGCCGGATCGTAGAAGGAATACACCATCGACAGGCCATCGCTGAGCTGGTCGCTCAAAGCAACGCCAAGCAGCGGCCCAGTCCCGGCGCCTGTTATGAATGTATCCGGTCCGCGTTTGCGATACTCGATCACCATCGTTTCGACATGCGTATCCTCCACCATCATGGCGTAATCGAGGATACTCATCTCGGTCATGCCGCCGTCTTCGTGGCGCGCCTGCAGGTAATCGCGAAAAAGATCATATTGTTCGGCCGATGGACTCGGCGGAAGGCGGGCTCCGATCACATCCGCCCCGGATTTCCAAACCCTCTTGAGCGATTTGGTCCACTTGAAGTCGTCGACGCGAACACGCACGGAGACGCAAGCCTGGCAGTTCTCGCAGGCCGGACGATAGGCGATGTTCTGGCTGCGGCGGAAACCACCTTGTGTGAGCACTTCGTTGAGCGCAGGCGCGCCGTGGCCGACGAGATGCGTGAACACCTTGCGCTCCTGCAAACCCTCAAGATAGGGGCAGGGCGCGGGGGCAGTCAGATAAAACTGCGGATGGTCGGTCGGGTGGCGTGTCACCAGCTATTCCTACGGCGTAAAAGTCGTCCCTCACAGCCCATAGTACCATGGTGCGATCAGTGAGAAGGTCAACCATAAAACAAGCGCCAGCGGGACGCCAGCACGCAGGAAATCAGCAAAACGGTAATGTCCGGGGCCCATCACAATCAAGTTGGTTTGATATCCGACGGGCGTGGCAAACGACGTGTTCGCGGCAATGATCAGGCAGACAATAAAGGCTTCTGGCGGCTGGCCGATCTGATCAGCGAGATTGATGGCAATGGGTGTGAAGAGGACTGCGGCTGCGTTGTTCGACAGGAAGTTCGTCAGGATCATCACCATAAAGAACAAGGCGGACAGGACGACGCCAGGCGGGCTGCCGTGAAGGATGTCGGCAAGTGACATGGCAATAGCCGAGGCGCCCCCGGTGGATTCCAGGGCGACCGCCCCGGCAAGTGAGGCGCCGACCAGCATGAATATCCGGCTGTCGATGGCCCGCATGGCCTGGCGGATGTTGAGGCATCCGGAGGCGATCATGGCAAAGGTCCCGGCAACGGCCGTGGACACAATCGGTACCAGGCCTGAGGCTGCGAGCGCGACAACGCA
This sequence comes from Roseibium sp., assembly GCF_965276855.1. Lineage (GTDB taxonomy): Bacteria > Pseudomonadota > Alphaproteobacteria > Rhizobiales > Stappiaceae > Roseibium. The sequence continues at coordinate 672,738 of NZ_OZ255700.1, read as the reverse complement.
GGCAAAAATCGCCAATGCTCTCGGCGCATAACGTTTGCGTGGAACTTCTGCCGTCGACCAATCAAGCAGCAGGACATCCCGGTTGCCACGCAGCCGCGCGATATCTTCTTCAGATCCTGCGACCAACAGAACGTCACCGGCTTCCAGGCGGATATCATTCATGGCCATGCGCGGCATGCGGCTGCGGCGCTGAATGCCCATCACAAGACAGCCGGTTTCTGTATAGAAGCCCGATTGCGGCAGCGTGCGGCCCATGAGGCGCGAAGCGGGGGCAACGACAGCTTCCGCAAGGCTGAGAGAACCATCCTGGTTTGGCATGGCCTCACGGCCGGTTACATTGGTCTCGCCCCCATCTGTTTCCATCAACGGCTGGCGCCGTGCAAGAGCATTGGCAAGTGCGGTGCGGGTGGCAGCCACGATCACCGTGTCTCCTGGTGACAGAATCACATTCTCAAAGGGTGGAAGAAGCGGCTGCTGACCCCGCTGAACCAGGCGGACGGTCATATCCTTGAGGCTTGGAAACATGCCGGAGACGGCTTCGGTGCCGACCAGGGGATGCTCATAGGTGATTTCGATCTGGGCGATGAACTGCTTGCCGGACGTTGCCTGAAACTCCTCGGCCATGGTTTTGCGATTGCGCATCAGATGCGGCATGACGAACAAAACGTAGAGGATCCCGGCACCGGCAACCATGATCCCGATTGGGGTGAAGCTGAAGAAGGTCAGCTTCAGATCCGAGGACTGCGCCGCGTAATTGGCCACCAGCAAGTTGGTGGACGAGCCAATCAGGGTGGTCATGCCGCCGAGAATTGCGATGAAGGAGAGGGGCATCAAAACCCGTGAGGCCGATTGTCCGGCTGTTGCCGCGACGGCGGTCAGGATCGGCAGAAACATCACAACCACTGGCGTGTTGTTCAAAAACGCGCTGAGGACGGCGACGGCCAGCAGGATTGGAGCAGTCGCCCATTTAGACCGGCCGCGGGTCCAGCGGACGATGGCCTTGGCCGGTCCTTCCAATGCATCTGTCTGAAAGAGGCCCTGACCGATCACAAGCAGGCAGATGACGGTGATTAGGGCCGGATTGGCAAACCCTTCCAGAAAATCACCCGTTGCAACGCGTGATCCGTCGCTGTGAAAGACCGGTATCAGCGAAAATATTACGATGAAGCTGGTGACGGATCCGAGCGCGACCGTTTCTATCGGGTAACGCTCAAGCGCATACAAGACGACGGTGGCGGTCAGGACCACAAAGGTCAACGCCATCGCGATATCAACTGAGAGCATTCACCCGCCCAGATCCTAACTGCCCATTTCTTATGGCAGTTTAGACCAGCCGCTTGAGGCTTTGGAAGGCCTCACCTTTCGAATTCACACCCGGAACGCTGCTCATATTTCATGCAGAGCGTTGAAAAAAGATCATTTTTTCTTTGAGCAAGAAATCACGCAGCAGCGGAATGCTCGCGGGTGTAGGCCCGGTGGTAGGCCGAATTGATCACCACAGTCCCCAGGATCAGGTCATGCAACAGGCGCTTGCGGTCCGAGAACAGGGATACCAGCAGCACGAACGGCGTGAGCAGGGAGATGGAAAACCAGAACAGCAACAGGTGCACGGCGGCCAGTAGCGGGTAGGGTTTTGCGCCATACCAAAGCCGCATCTCAAGACCCATCGCGCGCATGCCGATCGTGGAGGCGCTTGGTCCGCCCAGCGTAAACGCGACATAAATCAGCGCAACGGACACCGGCAGGATTGCATAAAGCAGAAAGCCGAGGCCCAGGGTGAAGACCCCAAGAATGAACACGAGAATACCCGCCCCGAGTGTCAGCAGGGTGATCACAAACGCATCGATAATGAAAGCGAAAATCCGGCGGCTGCGCACGCCCTCAAACAACTCCGGTTGCAGGAGCGGATCAAATGCGTCTTGCCTGGAGGATTGGGACGATGTGTCGGCGGACATGAAATAAGCTCTCCAATTCGTGATGAGCTGGATATGGGGATGAGAGTTGGGAAACGCAAATGCACACCGTCAGGTGTTGAACAGCAACGGCGCAAGCCTTGTTGATGAGGCTCCATATGTTAGGGATGTGGTCCCGGACTTGATCCGGGACCACCCATCCGTGGCAGGCCATTTTCCAGAGTGACCCCGGCTCGAAGGCCGGGGTGGCAATTGGCTGTTAGCAGATCTCAGTCCTTGCCCGCCAGCATCTTGGCGACGGTGGGTGCAAAATAGGTGAGAATGCCATCGGCGCCGGCGCGTTTGAAGGCGAGAAGGCTCTCCATCATGGCACGGTCGCCGTCGAGCCAGCCGTTGCCGCTCGCCGCCTTGATCATCGCGAACTCGCCGGACACCTGATAGGCGTAGGTCGGCACCTGGAACTCGTCCTTCAACCGCCGGACGATGTCCAGATACGGCATGCCGGGTTTCACCATGATCATGTCGGCGCCTTCGGCTATGTCGAGCTCTGCCTCGCGCAAGGCCTCGTCCGTGTTGGCCGGATCCATCTGATAGGTGCGTTTGTCGCCCTTCAAGGTGCCGGATGAACCGACCGCGTCGCGGAACGGGCCGTAGAATGCGGAGGCATATTTGGCGGAATACGCCATGATCTGCGTACCACGATAATCCTGAGTGTCGAGGGCCTGCCGGATGGCACCGATCCGTCCGTCCATCATGTCGGACGGGGCAATGACATCGGACCCGGCCTCGGCCTGATTGAGTGCCTGACGGCAGAGTTGATCAACGGTCTCGTCATTCAAGATGCTGTCGCCGTGCATCAGCCCGTCATGGCCGTGGCTTGTATAGGGATCCAGCGCAACATCCGTCATCAGGCCAAGGTTCAGACCTTCGCGCTTGATCGCGCGGCATGCCTGACAGGTGAGGTTTTCCGGGTTGAGGGCTTCTGAACCCGTGTCGTCGCGCAGGTCCGGGTCGGTGTACGGAAAGATCGCGATCGCCGGAATACCGAGCTCTGCCGCAAGATTTGCATCGCGCACAGCCTCGTCGACAGAAAGGCGCTCCACGCCCGGCATGGACGGGACTGGCTGGCGAATGTTTTCGCCATCCACGACGAAGATCGGCCAGATCAGATCATCCACGGTCAAGGTGTTTTCCCGGATCAGCCGGCGGGACCAGTCGGTCTGCCTGTTACGGCGCATACGGGTGCCGGCAAGCAGCGAGTCCATATGATCGGATGTGATGGGCGGAAGAGAGCGGTGGGACGGCATAAAACGGGCCTGCACTTAGGTGAGAAAATTCAGATCGGATGTCCGCCGGACATTTGTGCCACATTATCACGCAGATTTCTGACGTCCAACATTCTGTAAAATAACTGAAATTAAATACGAAAAAGAGTTTGTTTGACGTTTGCGTCAAATGTGGTTTTATGCGCGCCAGAAATCAAACACATCCTGTATGGCTAGAATCGGCCGTGCAGGTTCCCGGGAGGACATCGTGGACTTTCAACTGAACGAAGACCGGCGGGCAATTCGCGATATGGCGGCAAGCTTTGCGCGGGAAGAACTCGCACCGCACGCCGCGCAGTGGGATGAAGACAACCATTTCCCAATTCCTGTCATGCGGAAAGCGGCCGAACTCGGACTTGCCGGAATTTATGTCCGGGACGATGTCGGGGGCTCCGCTCTGACCCGTTTGGACGCAGCGCTTATCTTTGAAGAACTGTCGAAGGGTTGCACGTCGACCGCTGCGTACCTGTCGATCCACAACATGGTCGCCTGGATCATCGATACGTTCGGCAATGAAGACCTGCGCCAGAAGTTTCTGCCGAAACTCTGCACCATGGAACTCCTGACAAGCTATTGCCTGACCGAGCCGGGATCAGGCTCTGACGCCGCGGCCTTGCGGACCACAGCCAAGGATGATGGAAATCATTACATCCTTAACGGTTCCAAGGCCTTCATTTCCGGCGGCGGTGTCAGCGATCTTTATGCGGTGATGGTCCGGACCGGTGATGAAGGGCCGGGCGGGATTTCTTGCCTGCTCGTTGAAAAAGGCACACCGGGCCTCAGCTTTGGTGCGAACGAAGTGAAAATGGGCTGGAAGAGCCAGCCGACCGCGCAGGTGAACTTCCAGGATTGCCGTGTTCCAAAGTCCAACCTCATCGGTGTCGAGGGCCAAGGCTTTAAGATCGCAATGGCCGCGCTTGATGGCGGGCGCTTGAACATCGGTGCCTGCTCGATCGGCCCGGCACAGGAATGCCTCGACCAGGCGATTGCTTACATGCGGGAGCGCAAGCAGTTCGGCAAACCGCTGACGGCTTTCCAGGCGCTTCAGTTCCGCCTTGCCGATATGGCGACCGAGCTGGAGGCCGCACGCCTGCTCCTTTACAAGGCGGCAACCGAGGTGGATGCGAAAACACCGGATGCGCCGAAGTTCGCAGCCATGGCCAAGCGCCTCGCCACGGACACCGGTTTCAAGGTGGTGAACGACGCGCTTCAACTGCATGGCGGTTATGGATACTTGCGGGACTATCCGATCGAGCGGTTCTTGCGCGACGTTCGCGTGCACCAGATCCTGGAAGGCACCAATGAGGTCATGCGTTTGATCATCTCACGGCATCTCCTGAAAGACTGACCGTCTTCTCACGGCGAAAACACGACCACTTTTCCAGTTTCTTGAGGACATGCAGTGAGCGACATCCTGTTTGAAAAGCGCGGCAAGGCCGGATTTGTCACCCTCAACCGGCCGAAGGCGCTGAATGCTCTGACCCATCCGATGTGCTCTGCGCTGGCGGCTCAGCTGACCGCGTGGGCGGAGGATCCTGGCGTTGCCCATGTGGTGATCACCGGGGCCGGAGAAAAAGCATTCTGCGCCGGTGGTGACATCCGCAGCATCTATGATGCGAAGATGGCCGGCGAGATGGAGGGCCTCGGAGAGTTCTTCAAGGAAGAGTATCTCCTCAACGCGCAGATCAAGGCCTATCCCAAACCCTACATCGCTCTCATCAATGGCATCGTCATGGGCGGCGGCGTTGGTGTATCGGCCCATGGCAGCCACAGGGTTGGAACAGAAAAAACAATGTTCGCCATGCCGGAAACCGGGATTGGTTTCTTCCCGGATGTTGGCGGCACGTATTTTCTGCCGCGCATGCCAAAGAAAACCGGTGTCTATTGCGCCCTGTCCGCCGGCTGTTTAAAGCAGGGCGATGCGCTGGCAACGGGTGTACTGACCCATGCCATCAAGGAAACGGACTTGCCGGCAATAGAAGCTGAGCTCGCGGAAAGCGCCAACGTGGATGAAGTTCTTAGCCGCTATGCATTTGAGGCTGAGCCAGGACCCTTGATGGCCGCCGCGGACACCATCGAGCGCTGCTTTTCGGAAGACAGTGTGAATGAAATTTTGGCAAAACTTGACGAGAGCAGCGACGAATTCGCATTGAAGGCTGCTCAGGCGATCCGGCAAAAGTCCCCGACCAGTGTGCTGATCGCCTTTGAGCAAATGCAGCGCGGTGGGGATTTGAGTTTCAACGAGTGCATGAAACTCGAATACCGTATTGTCTCCGAAATCCTGAAAGGCTCGGAGTTCTACGAAGGTGTGCGCGCGGTGCTTGTCGACAAGGATCAGGATCCGAAATGGTCCCCCCCAAGCCTTGATCAAGTGGACAAGGAAGGCCTGGCAGCGTATTTCCGGGAACCGGCAGGCGGAGACTTGCCGCTCTAACGCACAAACGGACCGGCCATGATCACGAGCTTTCAGGACCTCTTCTATTCGCGCCCGCCCTGGAGCACCGTGCTGATCTGGTATCTGCGCGCAATGGCACTGCTTCTGATGGGCGGAGGCGTGATCTATTGGGCCCGGATCATTGGCATCGTTGAATGGCGCGGCATGTGGTTCTGGGAAATGCCGATTGCCATACAAGGTGCTGTGGTTTTCTTCGCGGTCCTTGACCTTGTGGCGGCGATCGGCCTTTGGCTGACCGTATCCTGGGGAACGGTCATGTGGATCTTCCGGTGCTTCTGCCAGATCGTCATGCACACGGCCTTTTCTGATCTCTATGGCCGCCGCCCTTATGAGATCGCTTTCTACCTTTTGACCATATTGATCTTTGCGGGGCTCACCTATCTGATGCGCCGCGAGAACCGAACGGCAACGGCTTGATGCAGAGGGTTGTGCTGGAGCCAGCTGACTCAACTTTTGAAGGGCTTGGTCCGGAGCATCAACAAGTCGGCCTATAAATCTGAAAATACGAAAAGAATTGTCACGGGAGAAAACAATGGCAACCACGGTTGGCTTTATCGGTCTTGGGAACATGGGCGGCCCGATGGCCATCAATCTTGCAAAGGCAGGGCACCGGGTCCTGGGCTTTGACATGTCGAAGGCAGCCATCGACGCTCTTGTAGCCGAAGGCGGCGAGGCGGCATCCGATGTCGCTCAACTGGCCTCTGAGGCCGATGTCATTGTGTCCATGCTCCCGGCAGGCAAGCATGTCCGTCAAGTCTACATGGGCGAAGGCGGCATCCTGGACAACGCGAAGGCCGGAACCCTTCTGATTGATTCCTCCACGATTGATGTCGACAGCGCGCGGGCGGTGAGCGCTGCGGCGGCGGAAAAGTCCATGCCAATGGTCGATGCGCCGGTTTCCGGTGGTGTTGCCGGAGCGGCTGGTGGAACGCTGACATTCATGGTCGGCGGAGAAGAAAGCGCCTTCGAAGCAGCCAAGCCCTATCTCGATATCATGGGCAAGACGATCGTCCATGCGGGCGGGGCAGGAACGGGGCAGGCAGCCAAGATCTGCAACAACATGATCTTGGGCATTTCCATGATTGGCGTCTCCGAGGCTTTTGTTCTTGCAGAGCGCCTTGGTCTCGACGCGCAAAAGCTGTTCGACATTTCCTCGACCGCATCCGGTCAGTGCTGGTCGCTGACATCCTATTGTCCGGTGCCCGGACCGCTGCCCACATCTCCTGCCAACCGTGACTACCAGCCAGGCTTTGCCGCGGGCATGATGTTGAAAGATTTAAAATTGGCTCAGGAGGCCGCGCATTCCTCAGGCGCAGCGACACCGATGGGTGCAGAAGCCGCGTCGCTCTATTCGCTCTTCTGCAACCAGGGCGGGGAATCCCTGGATTTCTCTGCTATTGTCAAATTTATCAGGGGCTCATAGTAAATCAAAGATTAAATCGGCCTCTAAAACACCTTGTGGAAGTTAATATTTGATTCAGTGTGTCTCTTAAGCGGATTTTAGAATCGCTTCTGTAGATTGTGCATCAAGGCGGGAAAATATCCGTCGAATGACAGGTACAAAAAGAGGCGCAATCACATGATCACCGCAAGTAGGGCAGTCGATGCTGTGTCGCAGGGTGAAGGGGAAGACGTGGCCATCAAGCCGCTCTACCTCGAGGCTCTTACACTTGTAGAACGTTTGCACCGGCGTTTGCTTGACGTCATCAAGGACGAATTCGATCGCATGGGCCGGTCGGATGTCAACAGCGTACAGGCGCTGTTGCTGTTCAACATTGGCGATGCCGAGCTAACTGCTGGGGAACTTCGGACCCGTGGGTACTACCTCGGTTCCAACGTGTCCTACAATCTCAAGAAACTGGTCGAAACCGGTTACATTCACCACCAACGCTCGCGCATGGACCGCCGGTCCGTCCGGGTCAGCCTGACCGACAAGGGCCAGGAAGTGGCAAAGATCGTCAACGATCTTTATGAGCGCCATATTCTGTCCGTTGAGCAGGTTGGTGAAATCGGCCCGCAAGACTTTGTTACACTGAACAAGTCGCTGCGCCGTCTCGAGCGGTTCTGGACCGACCAAATTCTATATCGCCTCTGATCAGTTCACGGCGTATCCAGATGACAAAGCACCGCCCAAGTGGCGGTGCTTTTGTTTTTGGGCACTTAATCGGCTGACAAATTCGTGATCGGCTTGCGGTCGGCCGAATCCGACATCATGTGGACACAAAGGAATGGCCTCTAGGCCGTTAAATCGTGGCGGGTGAGCAGTCTTTGAATTTGTTAACCTTGCTGCAGTACCCATAATGGTCGTTTGCCGGTAATCTACCGGCGAGGTCAACGACCGTTGAACCGGATTGACGATGAACGCGCCGGATGGCGCCTTGTACACAGCACTGTGGGGTCGGCAATGACACTTTTTTCCGCTTCGGCTGGGACAAAGTCTTCTTTCAAGTTGAACGCCAAATTTTGGAAAAACGGGCTGATGCTCCTTGGTTTGGCCGCTCCGGTGGTGGTCACGGGAGCTGCGTCTGCGCAGCAGTCTTTCCGGACTGCGGGGCAGGACCTTGAATGGGCCGACAGCTTCGATATCGCAACGGACAACATCACCGAGGTGAAGTCATACGCCCCGACCTTGTCTCCAACGACGGTCGACTACATCGGCGCTGCGATCACACGCTATCAGTCGATCGTGCAAATGGGTGGATGGGGCACGGTGGCCACGGGCGGCAAAGCTCTGCGCATCGGTATGAAAGACCCGCGCGTTGTGCAGTTGCGCCAGCGTCTGATTATTTCTGGTGATTTGGAGCAGCAATCCGGGCTCTCCGACACCTTCGATTCTTATGTTGATGCTGCCCTGCGTCGTTTCCAGCTTCGTCACGGCTTGATTCCGGACGGGGTAATGGGCGAGAGCACTGTTGAAGCGCTCAATATCCCGGCTTACGTGCGCTTGCGCCAACTTGAAACCAACCTGGTTCGGGTCCGGTCCATGTCCGGCAATCTTGGTGACCGGTATGTGATGGTGAACATTCCGGCGGCTGAGATCGAAGCCGTGGAAGATGGCCGTGTCCGTTCGCGCCATACCGCCGTCGTCGGCAAGATCGACCGACAAACACCGATCCTGAACAGCAAGATCTACGAACTGAACTTCAACCCATACTGGACCGTGCCTGTTTCCATCATCCGCAAGGATCTGATCCCGAAGATGAAGGAAGACCCGGAGTATCTGTCCCGCAACAAGATCCGCATCTTCAACTGGCGCGACAACCAGGAAGTGGCGTGGCAACAGATTGACTGGAATACGGACGAAGCGACACAGTACCGCTTCACCCAGGATCCGGGACAAGAAAACTCACTTGGGTCCGTGCGGATCAACTTCCACAACAAACACCAGGTCTATCTCCACGATACGCCGTCCAAGACCTTGTTTGGTGAAGATTACCGGTTCCACTCGTCCGGTTGCGTGCGCGTTCAAAACGTGCGGGAATTGGTGACTTGGTTGCTGCAATCCACGACACCGGATTGGGACCGCACCAAGGTCGATTCAGTCATTCGGACGGGCGAACGGGAAGATGTGAAGCTGAAGCGCTCGATCCCGCTTTACATGACTTACGTGACCGCCTGGGCGAACTCAGACGGCGTGGTTCATTTCCGCGAAGATATTTACAATCGTGATGACCTCAGCGGCACAGGCGAGCAAGCCCGCCTCTAGGAACACACGCATGTTATGAATGGTCTGGAACGCCGGTCTTGATGAGGCCGGCGTTTCGTGTCTATTGAGGCAGGAGAGGGACCTTTTGAACCAGCAAAGGATTCAGGCCGGATGAATCGCGGTCCGAGGGCGGGCGAAATCTATATCGAGTTCAGGCCGATGGGAAAGCAGGTGCAGGTCACGGCGATAGATGCTGCGACGGGCGTCGAAGTCTCGATGTTCGGCCCGTCTTCTGCTTTGCAAAGTGACTTACAAAAGCTCGCCGTCCGCAAGCTAAAACGCCGGGTCGAGCAGGTGCGTGCAGCAGAGCTTGCTAACAAGGACCGGGACCCGACACTGTATTGAAACGTGTGGTGACATTACTTTTTGTGATTTGAATACGAGATATCTGGACGGGCTTCGGCCGCGATAGTGCGTGCCGCTAGTCGACGGCTTCAGCGGTTTCCAGAAGGCGGGCCTTCGCTGTAATCACCTTGTTCCGGCCCGCGCCTTTGGCTTCATAGAGCGCGTCATCTGCATCTTTGAACAACAGATCAATGGGGTCAGCGCCGGTTTTCTTACAGGCCGGGTTGGGCCCTTCCATCGTGGCTACCCCAAAACTTGCGGTCAAAGAGAAGCTCTTGCCGTCTTCTTTGATAATTATCTCAGAAAGTGTTTTGCGCAGACGGTCCGCCAAGCCAGAGGCATTTTCAGAACTTGTTTCCGGCATTAGAAGACTGAATTCTTCACCGCCCCACCGGCACACGACATCGCTTTGGCGGAGACTGTTTTCAAGAGTGCGCGCGACAACCCGCAGCGCTTCGTCACCGGCGGCATGCCCGTAGGTATCGTTGATGGACTTGAAATGATCAATGTCCAAAAGCGCAACACTCAGCGGTGCTTCTGTCCGGCTGCGCGCTTTAAGTTCGTGATTGCAGAGTTCCAGAAAATGGCCGCGATTGAAAACCTGCGTGAGGCCGTCCGTAATCGCCTGCATGCGGAATTGCTCGGCGAGTTCCGCGCGGGCTTTGACTTCGCCTTCCAAGCGTTCCTTGACCGCGATCAGCTCCTCTTGCATCCGGTCGCAAAGGCGAACCATCCGCTTCTGGTCCTTGACTGCCCGTTTATAAGCCGTCGTGAGCGTTTTTATGAGGTCAGTCGTTTCCTCCAGGCCGTCAAGGATCGTGCTGGCATGTTCCAGCACGCGGTCTTCACTGTCGAAGAGCGTAAAATCTGAATCGGCTTTTCTGGAGCGCTCGGTCATGCGTCCTCTGTTTCCGGCCTCAAGTTGAATGTGGCATGTTCGAAGTCTTCGGCAAAGTCCTCGCCCATCTCCTCCATCATGTCGTCTTCTGGATCAAAGTACCAGTTGATGGTGATGGTCTTGCCGTCTTCAGCAGCCTCTTCCAGCATCTGAAAGAGGTTCATGATGGCTTTGGCGCTTGAGGAATTGAAATAGATGAACCGCATGTCGACCGTCAGCGCTTGTCCTTCAGAGGCAGCCACGTGTTCGGCAACGGCCTGGAACACCGGACCGAAGAAAGCGCTTGCATCTTCCGGGTAGCTTTCCCCGGACATAGACAGCGTGCCGTTTGTAGCGTCCAGATGCACTTCCGGAGAGCGCGTGGTTGCTTCGATCTTAAGAGACGTATCTGTCATTTTGTTCTCGTTCTCTCTTCAGATGAATGCTTTGAGCACGAAGAATTTGCGATTGCCTTCGATTTCATGGAAATCGAATTCCAGCGGCTGGGTGGCCCGCCGGGCGATCTCCAGAAGGCCGATAGACCCACCTTCGCTTTGCTCTTCCGGTTCTTCGCGCAACTTCGTTCGATAATGCTTGCGCAAAGTCACTTCGTCCATGCTGGCAATTTCTTCAAGACGGGTCCGCAATTGCTCGGCCTCGGAGCCGGGCACCGGGTTGCCGCAAATCACGAAGAACCGCTCATGTTCATGGCCGAAGGCAACGACGCCGCCGGAAAGACGGTCGGCCTTGGTTTCTGAGAGGAATTCCTGCTCATCAGAATACCGAATGATGTTTTGGACCTGTTCTACAAAAACAGAAAAGACCCGTTTGGCCACTTTGCTTTCGGCGTTCTTCAACTCCATTTGCTGCTTGACGGAATTGCCGAGCGATTCAAGAAGATGCTCCGAAAGATAGCCGGAGTATGCAAACAGCATTTTCCGGTCGCTGAGTTCCTGTTTGAATGAATACATGTCGTTTGCGAGCACTTCGGCCTCCTACTCAGCTGCCTGCTTGTGCGCTGGATTGTTTGAACGTGGCGTCACCGCCAGAACCGTGTAGTCGTCCCGCGCGGGCTCTGAGCCGCGATAGTCTTCCAGGACAGATTTCAGCTTTGAAAGCTGCGTTTCGAGATCTGCGTAGGCATTGGCCTCCAGAACCTCGAACAAGCGTTTCCGGCCAAAGGCGCGTTTGCGTTCGCCGCCAATGTGATCGGTTGCTCCGTCCGTCGCCAGATAGAAGGTTTCGTCTTCTTCGACGTCCAGATGATGCACCTTGAAGCTTTCCGGGCGGCGTAGACTGCGGTACCCAAGCCGGTGCCGGTCTGCCGGGATCCGCTTGATTCCGTCTGAGGATTGGACGTAGAGCGGAATGCCAGCCCCGATGAAGGTTAGGGTGTTTTCGGCAGGGTCATAGATTGCCAAGGCGGCTTCAAAGCCATCATCGGACGTTTGGTTATCGTTCCCCGCATCCGAAGGCCGATCTTGGCCAAGGCGCTGACGAACACCCCGATCGAGATCCAGCATCAATCGCTCAGGGTCGGCGAGTTCTCCAAGGTCCAGGAGTTTTTTCAGCTCTGAAGAGACAACCATGGTCAAAAGCGCGCCGGGAACCCCGTGCCCGGTACAGTCGGCAACGAAAAACACTGTTTTGCCATCGACTTCCGAAGACCAAACAAAGTCGCCGCTGACGACCTGCAGCGGCTCCCACAGCATCGCAGCATCCTTGACCGATGTCCGCATGTCCGTGACATCGGCGAGCACGCCTTGTTGGATCTTGCGCGCGTAGTGGATGCTTTCCAGGAGCTGCTCATTGGCCTCTTTCAGCTCGATCCCGCGCTTTTCTGAAATACCCAACGTCTTTTGAAGTTGCGCCATTGTTTCGCGTATTTTGCGGGCCATCGGTTGGAAGATGAAAACAATTTCCAATAGGATCAGAAGCAGTGTCAGAGCCCACATTGCCGTGATGAAACGGTCCAATGCATGAAGGGACTCTTCGCCTTCATCCTGAAACACGCGGACAAGTGTGTTCAGTTTCACCGGCAGTTCCAGATTGGCCATCTGTACGATTGCGTCGATGTCTTCTTGCCGTGGCGGTTCAGATTGTGCGACAGAGACGGCCCGGTTGATAAAGTCCCGCAACAAGGGATCAAGCGGATAATTGCCGCCAAAAAACGCGCCCTGGAGAGCCGGCGAGAGATCACCTGCCGGAACATCTTCAGCAGCGCCGACATGGCAGCTGATGCCCTCGCCAAGTGCCTTTTTGATCCGGTCAATATCCGTTGAAAGAAGTGCCGTATGCGCGCGCATCATCTGGTCTGCGCAACCGATCAACATGAAACTTGGGCTGGCTCCGTTGACACGCTCAAACCGGCTCATGTCCTGAGCGACCATCGCAATGCGCTGGCTGAGCATGCGCTGCCGACCTGCCAAGTTCACTTCGGCACCAATGCGATGCTGGTCTGCAAGAAATCGTGTATCCGCAACCCAGATAGCAGTCACGGCGAAAGCAATGAGACCCAAGCCGAGACTGTAGGCCATGGTGGGCAGGTTCTGCTTGTCTTTCAGCCAGCCAAGTATCTTCATGTCCCCGGGCCCAATACAAGTTACAAAGTTTTTCCCAACTCGCATTAGTCTTCAATTTCGTTTGGAAACGATTAAAGAGAGCTTCAGTCTTTTGTAGAAAGACGGCGGATATCTATTCTACTAGTTAAATACATCAGTGTAATTGTGCGGGCAGCAAATACCCTTAGGGGAGGTCATGCTGAGCAGGAAACCGAACCATGCCGGTTTCAAGAAGCCCCGCGTCGCTGTTGCTCTTGGTTCCACCACAAGGCTGTGTTACTCCCACGCCACATGATGGCGAGATGGCGTTGGCCCTGAAAACGGCCCGGACCCTGAAGCCGTGCTACGAAACAACACAACAAGGATGGTGCTATGTCTTTGATGGAATCCTCCGATCAATCCGTTCAGTCGGATTTTTTCACCCGCGGTCTTGCTGAAGCAGATCCGGAACTCTTCGGCACCATCGAAAAGGAACTCGGCCGCCAGCAACATGAGATCGAGCTGATCGCGTCTGAGAACATCGTGTCACGTGCTGTTCTTGAAGCGCAGGGCTCTGTGCTGACCAACAAATACGCCGAAGGTTACCCGGGCCGGCGCTATTATGGCGGTTGTGAATTCGTCGACATGGCGGAAAACCTGGCCATCGATCGCGCAAAGAAGCTCTTTGGCTGTGGCTTTGCCAACGTTCAGCCGAACTCCGGCAGCCAGGCGAACCAAGCGGTCTTCCTTGCGCTGATCAAGCCGGGTGACACCATCCTCGGCATGAGCTTGGATGCAGGTGGCCACCTGACCCACGGCGCCAAGCCGAACCTTTCCGGCAAGTGGTTCAACGCTGTTCAGTACGGCCTGAACGTTGAAACCGGTCTGATCGACTATGACGCTATGGCAGCCTTGGCTCGCGAAACCAAGCCGGCCTTGATCATTGCCGGTGGATCTGCGTACTCACGTCAGATCGATTTTGCCAAGTTCCGCGAAGTTGCGGATGAGGTCGGCGCGTATCTGATGGTCGACATGGCGCACTTTTCTGGTCTGGTAGCGGCTGGCGAGCATCCGAGCCCGTTCCCATATGCCGATGTTGCCACCACCACGACCCACAAGACCCTGCGCGGTCCGCGTGGCGGCATGGTGCTGACCGACAAGGAAGAGATTTCCAAGAAGATCAATTCCGCGGTTTTCCCGGGTCTCCAGGGCGGTCCGCTGATGCACGTAATCGCCGCAAAGGCGGTGGCGTTCGGAGAAGCTCTGACGGACGACTTCAAAAGCTACATCCGTGCCGTTCGTGAAAACGCTCAGGTTTTGGCTGAAACTCTGCGCGAAGGCGGTATGGACATCGTCTCCGATGGCACCGACACGCACCTGATGCTGGTGGACCTGCGTCCTAAAATGCTGACCGGCCGCGATGCAGAGAAGTCTCTCGGTCTGGCAAACATCACCTGTAACAAGAACGGTGTCCCGAACGATCCGCAAAAGCCGATGATCACCTCTGGTGTCCGTCTCGGCACGCCTGCGGCGACCACGCGCGGCTTCGGCGTTGCGGAATTCCGCGAAGTTGGCCTGTTGATCACGGAAGTGTTGGACGGTTTGAAGGCTGCAAACAGTGAAGATGGCAACGCGGCAGTTGAAGCCGCAGTCAAAGCCAAGGTAGAAGCACTGACAGCACGGTTCCCGATTTACGGGTAAAGACCGGCTCGGTCAGGAGCTTTGACATATGAAATGTCCGTTTTGCGGCGGCGAGGAGACCCAGGTAAAGGATTCCCGCCCCACCGAGGACAACACAGCCATTCGCCGCCGCAGGATCTGCAACACCTGCGGCGGCCGATACACGACATTTGAACGTGTACAGCTGCGTGAGTTGATGGTGCTGAAGCGGTCTGGCCGCCGGGTGCCGTTCGATCGCGAAAAGCTGATGCGGTCCGTTCAGATCGCAGTGCGCAAGCGCCCGGTCGACCCGGAGCGGATCGAGCGCATGGTGAGCGGCATCGTACGCCAGCTGGAAAGCTCCGGCGAAAGCGAGATCACTGCCGAGACCATCGGCAACCACGTCATGGAAGGGCTCAAGGGCGTTGATGACGTGGCCTATGTCCGGTTCGCATCCGTTTATAAGAATTTCCGTGAGGCCAAGGATTTCGAAGCTCTCCTCGATGAGCTGAGCGATCCTGTGACACCGGTCTCCGACAAAGACTGATTTCCGGCGCGCTTATGTCTTCAATTACAGAAACCGACAACCGGTTCATGGCGGCCGCTGAACGGCTGGCCCGGCGGGGGCTTGGCCGCGTTTGGCCAAATCCGTCTGTCGCCGCCATGATCGTTCAGGAAAACTCCGACGGCGTCCCTGTGCTTGTGGGCCGCGGCGTCACGTCCCGGCCCGGAATGGCGCACGCGGAAGTCAACGCCCTCAACCAGGCCGGTGAATTGGCCAAAGGCGCAACGTGCTACGTTACCCTGGAGCCTTGTTCGCATTACGGACGCACGCCCCCGTGTTCGCTGGCGCTTATCGAAGCCGGTGTGTCGCGAGTCGTTGTCGGAATGCTGGACCCGAACCCGCGTGTCTCCGGACGGGGTGTCGGCATGCTTCAGGATGCTGGCATTGAGGTGGTCACAGGCGTCCGGGAACGGGTCCTCACAGATCTCTACCGAGGTTTCACCTACCGGCAGCGCCGGCATCGGCCATCCGTTTTCCTAAAGCTTGCGGTGTCAAAAGACGGCTTCATTGGCCGGGAAGGGGAAGGCCAGATCAAGATATCCGGGCCGATCTCCATGCGTATGGTCCATGGGTTTCGGGCCGCATCAGACGCGATCCTGGTTGGTATCGGCACCGCGCTGGCCGATGATCCCCAACTGACCTGCCGTTTGCCGGGGCTATATTCCCGCTCGCCGGTTCGGGTGGTGGTCGACCGGCAAGCCCGGCTTCCGCTCAACTCCAAGCTTGTCCGGACCTGTGTGGACGTCCCCGTTTGGCTGATATGCGGAAACGGCGCGGATGCCGATCAGGTCAACGCGCTGGCTGCAGCCGGTGTCAATATCATCCGCGTACCGGCCACACCTTCCGGCATCGACCCGGATGTGATCTTGAGCGCTCTTGCAACGCGCGGCGTGACCCGTGTGATGGTTGAGGGCGGCGCACGGCTTGCCTCCTCTTTCCTGGACGCCGGGCTGGTGGACGATCTTTGCGTTGTCACCGGAGACATCGAGATTGGCGAGGGCGGAATACCTGCCTTGCATGACCTTGATCTTGCAAATGTCCTGACCGACCCCCAATTTGCCCGCATCGGAGCCGGGTACCTTGGGGCCGACCGATATACTTACCTCAGAAAGAGTGGAACCTGACATGTTCACCGGTATTGTGACCGACCTCGGCGAGATTCAGTCCGCGTTGGACATTCCTGCAGGCAAGCGGACCCGCATCAAGACCGTGTACGACACGGACAGCTTCGATATCGGGGCGTCCATTTCCTGCGACGGCGTCTGCCACACGGTGACAGCCAAGGAGAACAGTTCAGGCGGTAACTGGTTCGAAGTTGAATCTGCCGCCGAAACCCTGGCGTTGACGAATGTCTCTGATTGGAAAGAGGGGCAAAAGCTCAACCTGGAGCGCTCGCTGACCATGGGGGCGGAGCTTGGCGGTCACCTGGTTCTCGGCCATGTTGACGGTGTTGCCGAAATCACCAAGCGCGAAGATCATCCAGACAGCGTCTATTTTCAGTTTCGTGCACCGCAGGATGTCGCCAAGTTCATCGCCAAAAAAGGATCCGTGGCACTCAACGGTACATCGCTGACCGTCAATGAGGTCGACGGTCTTTTGTTTTCCGTCTTCCTGATCCCGCACACGCTGGAAGTGACCAACTGGTCAGAGAGCAAGGCCGGGGACCTCGTCAATCTGGAAGTGGATATGATGGCGCGCTATGCGGCACGTCTTGCGGAATTCACCAAGACCGGGTAGGGGACGGTCCCAACACTTTCAAGCAGATCTGAAGCCTGGACCCGAGCACATCGGATCGGCGGAACCAGATGGCAGCTATGCCGTCCGGTCTTAACGGTCTTGCAGGAATGACACTGGACAAACCGGGGCAGACGTGGTTCCTGTCGCGGCCTTACAAAGGATCAAGCTATGAGCGCTGCACCGAAACTCTTGATCATTGAAGCCCGCTTCTATGACGACCTCGCTGATTCCCTCGCCGAAGGCGCTATCGCAACGCTAGAAGCTGCGGGTGCGACTTATGAGCGTGTGGCCGTCCCTGGTGTTCTGGAGATCCCGGCAGCGTTGTCGATGGCCATGACTGCCATGGAGAACGAGGGCGCGCTCTACGATGGCTTTGTTCTTCTGGGTGTGGTGATCCGCGGGGAAACCACGCATTACGACATCGTGGCAAATGAATCCAACCGCGTGATCATGGACTTGATCGTCGATGCGGATCTTGCTGTCGGAAATGGTATTCTGACAGTCGAAAACAACGAGCAAGCGTGGGCCCGCGCAAAAGTTGGCGACAAGAACAAGGGCGGAGCAGCGGCTCAGGCAGCTCTTGACATGATCGCCCTGCGCGAACGCTTCGGAGTATAAGAAAAATGACCGGAAAGGCCGACCCGGACAAACCGGCACGACACAAAAACGACAACGCAACCCGCCCCGCCAACAAGCGTGGCGTTGCCCGTCTGGCTGCCGTTCAGGCTCTATATCAAATGGATATTGGCGGCGCACCGCTGACCAATGTTGTGAGCGAATACACGGCGTTTCGTTTGGGCAAGGAAATCGACGGCGAACAGTATCGCGACGCCGACGAGCAATGGTTCAAGCACATCCTGGCGGGCGTTGTTGCGGACCAGAAGTTTCTGGATCCCTACATCCATACTGCCTTAAAGGAAGACTGGCCGCTCAAGCGGATCGACAGCCTGCTTCGGGCCATCTTGCGCGCTGGAGGCTATGAGCTTCTGCGGCGCAGGGATGTGCCGGCCAAGGTGATCATTTCCGAATATATCGATGTTGCTAAAGCGTTCTTCGAGGATGATGAACCGGGACTGGTCAACGGTGTATTGGACCGGTTAGCCCACGAGCTGCGAAGCCCGGAATTCGACGTCAAGGACGCGGACGGACAGGCCTGAACATGGCCGCCGACCGGCCCGGAGAGTTTGAACTGATCAAGCGGTTTTTTGCGCCCTTGGCAAAAGATCCTGGCAGTCTTGGCTTGACGGACGATGCTGCGGTTCTCAAGCCCCGGCCGGGTTTCGATCTCGTTCTGACAAAAGACGTTCTGGCCGCCGATGTTCACTTCTTTGCCGAAGATGCCCCGGAGGCCATTGCAGCCAAGTCTTTGCGAGTCAATCTTTCCGATCTGGCAGCAAAGGGAGCCACACCGCGCGGTTATCTTCTCGGCATCGCGCTGCCCAAAGGCTGGACGGCGGATTGGCTCGAGCGCTTCTGCAAGGGACTGGCTGCCGATCAGGCCGCTTACGATATTCAACTCCTTGGCGGTGATACCATACGATCTTCCAATGGCTTGCAGGTGTCTATTACCGCAATAGGTGAAGTCTCAAGCGGACAAGCCGTCCGCCGCTGCGGTGCCAAAGCCGGTGATATCTTGTTTGCAACGGGCACGATCGGCGATGCCGCCGCGGGACTGAAGGCACGGCTCGACAGCGGTTTTGCAACCACAACCACTCTTGCAGCAAGTGACGAGGCGCACATCCTCGATCGCTATCTGCTGCCGAGGCCGCGCACCCGTTTGGCGCCCTTGATTGTCAAATACGCCACCGCGTCCATGGACATTTCCGACGGTCTCTTGTCGGACGCAGGCCATATGGCTTCGGCGAGCTTTTCCACCATTCAGATCAATCTGGAAACAGTGCCGTTGTCACCTGCGCTGACCCATCTGCAGATCGCGGCTTCGGACGTCTTTTTCGCGTGTCTAAATGGCGGCGACGACTACGAGATTCTGGTTTCAGTTCCTGAAGCCGTTTCGCAGGACTTTTCGGCGGAAGCTTCACAGCTCGGGTGCCCCGTGACTGCCGTCGGCAAGGTCGTGGAGGGTGAGGGGAAAGTTGATCTGCTCGACAACGGTGTTCCCGTATCTGCCGATCTTCAGAACGGTTTCAGGCACTTCTAAGAGGGCCTGCTTCAACTTGATCGAAAAAGGCGCCGCGGTGCTTTGCGAGTTCCCGCAAGCGTGATAGGCAAGGTGTCTTTCCCATGCCAAAGGCGATCACGCCCTGAGGCCTTGTCCCGTTTGAGATCCTGATTGATGACTGCTGTTGCGCAAGACGCCTTTGTCGACGACCGTTTGGCCAAAAGAAATGCCGTTCTTCTTGCTCTGGCCCAGGCGCTTGGAGGGGCATCCGCCTCCATCGTAATCACGACGGGATCGTTGGTCGGGTACATGATGCTCGACGAAGACAAGGCGTTGGCGACTGTACCAGTATCCGCCATGGTTCTCGGAACCGCATTTGGCACGATTCCCGCCGGAATCATCATGCGGCGCTTCGGCCGCCGGGCCGGGTTTATGGGTTCCGCCATGGTGGGTGTTGCCTCTGGTCTGCTTGCCGCTTACGCCGTGCTGCTGAACCACTTTCTGCTGTTTTCCTTTGCTTGCGGTTTGGGTGGTTTCGCAGGAGCCTTCGTCCAGCAATACAGATTTGCCGCCGCCGATACGGCGAGTGATGCTTTCAAACCCAAGGCGATCTAGTGGGTCCTAGCCGGTGGGGTGCTTGCCGGTGTTGTCGGACCTCAAACCGTCATTGCCACCAAGGACATGTTTGCGCCGATCCTGTTTGCCGGAACCTATGTCGCACAGGCCGGCCTCGCCTTGATCGCAATGTTTTTGCTGGCCTTTATCAAGATCCCGAAGCCGCCGCGTCAAAGCCACAAGCAGGCTGGTGGACGGCCACTTGGGCAAATCATGAAACAGCCGCGCTTCATCGTGGCGGCAGCATGTGGCATTTGCTCCTACGCTTTGATGAGCCTTGTGATGACCGCAACACCGCTTGCCATGATCGGCTGCGGACTGAGCGAAACGGACGCTGCGCTTGGAATCCAATGGCATGTTCTGGCCATGTTCGGTCCAAGCTTCTTCACCGGCAGCCTTATTGCGAGATTTGGCAAGGAACGCATCGTCTCGATTGGTTTGGCGCTTTTGGCCGGCTGTGCCGTAGTCGCCCTCATGGGGCTGGAGCTCGCCCATTTCTGGACGGCTTTGATCCTCCTCGGCCTCGGCTGGAATTTCGGCTTTATCGGTGCAACGGCCATGCTGACCGATACGTATCGTCCGGAAGAGCGCAATCTCGTTCAGGCCGTTAATGATTTCCTCGTCTTTGGATTCGTTGCGGCAGCGTCCTTCTCGTCCGGCGCGCTTCTCAACGCGTTCGGCTGGGCGACGGTCAACATCCTTGTGTTCCCGTTCGTTGTGTTGTGCATCGGTTTGTTGATCTGGCTCGCATTGGCAGAAAGAAAAGCCGTTACAACCGCTTAAAGTCTCTGCGCAAATTCACTTCGCCATTGCAGCATAATTGCTGCGCTGCGCAAGTTAATGACGCAACGGCATATAGAAATAATACAATCGAAGTGCTTGACGCCCCGCGCTGCTTTGCTGCTATCGTGCAGTTGCTTCACGCTGGGGAATTCAGGTGTGAGGCGATATGGCGGGTAAAACTACAACAACACCGCCCGCCACAGCCTTGGGAGGAAGCATGATCGAGCTTGTCGTCATCATTATTTGTGGCCTCTTGTCCATCGCGTACGGCGCATGGGCAATTCAGTCCGTTATGGCAGCGGACGCGGGGAACGCCCGCATGCAGGAGATTGCTGGAGCGATCCAGGAGGGGGCCAGCGCATATCTTAACCGTCAATACACAACAATTGCCATTGTCGGTGCTGTTGTTTTTGTTCTTGCATGGATCCTGCTTTCCGGACCTGCTGCGATCGGTTTCCTCATCGGGGCCGTGTTATCCGGGGCCGCCGGATACATCGGTATGATGGTGTCTGTCCGGGCCAATGTGCGCACCGCCCAGGCCGCAAGCCAAAGCCTGGGTGCGGGACTGGAAGTTGCTTTCAAGGCCGGTGCTGTCACCGGCCTTTTGGTTGCCGGCCTCGCGCTTCTGGGCGTCGCCGTCTACTACATGATCCTCACTGGTCCGATGGGCTACGCGGCCAGTGACCGGGTGGTGATCGATGCGCTGGTGGCGCTCGGTTTCGGCGCATCTCTGATTTCCATCTTCGCCCGTCTTGGCGGCGGCATCTTCACCAAGGGTGCGGATGTCGGCGGTGACCTTGTCGGCAAGGTGGAAGCGGGTATTCCGGAGGACGATCCGCGCAACCCGGCGACCATTGCGGACAACGTCGGCGACAACGTGGGCGACTGTGCCGGTATGGCGGCCGACTTGTTCGAAACCTATGCTGTGACCGTGGTCGCAACGATGGTTCTGGCGTCGATCTTCTTCACCGGTGCCCAGGCAACCGAGTTGATGCTGTTGCCACTCCTGATCGGAGCCAGTTGCGTGGTCACGTCCATAATGGGAACGTTCTTCGTCAAACTCGGCGAAAACAACTCCATCATGGGCGCGCTCTACAAAGGCTTTATCGCCACAGCCGTCTTGTCTGCGGTTGCCCTGGCCATCATCGTCTTCGGCTGGCTGGGCGCAGGGACCGAGTATACGACCTCCGGCGGCGCAAGCTTCACCGGGTTCGATCTCTTCATCTGCGGCGTGATCGGTTTGATCGTGACTGGCCTCATCATCTGGGTGACGGAGTACTACACCGGTACAGACTACCGGCCGGTGAAGTCCATCGCGCAGGCCTCTGTAACCGGACACGGAACCAACGTGATCCAGGGTCTTGCGGTCTCCCTTGAGGCAACAGCGCTTCCGGCAATCATCATCATCGTTGGCATTCTGTCGACGTATGCCTTTGCCGGGCTCTTCGGCATCGCAATCGCGGTGACGACGATGCTTGCGCTTGCGGGGATGGTCGTCGCGCTCGACGCGTTCGGCCCGGTGACCGACAATGCCGGCGGTATTGCTGAAATGGCGGATCTACCGGCAGAAGTCCGGACCACAACAGATGCGCTCGATGCGGTTGGTAACACCACGAAAGCAGTGACCAAGGGCTATGCGATCGGTTCTGCCGGTCTTGGGGCCCTGGTGCTGTTTGCTGCTTACACGGAAGATCTCAAGTTCTTCAGCGCCAATGCGCAGGAAGGGTCGATCTTCTACGGCATCTCCGTGGACACCCTGTTCTCCTTGTCCAACCCGTATGTCGTTGCCGGTCTGTTGTTTGGCGGATTGCTGCCGTATCTGTTCGGCGGCATTTCGATGACTGCTGTGGGCCGGGCCGCAGGGGCCGTGGTGGAGGAAGTCCGCCGCCAGTTCAAGGAAAAGCCGGGCATCATGGAAGGCACGGAACGGCCGGACTATGGCCGGGCGGTTGACATGCTGACAAAGGCGGCGATCAAGGAAATGATCATCCCGTCGCTGCTGCCGGTTCTCTCGCCAATTGTCGTGTTCTTTGTGGTGCGTGCGGTGGCAACACCTGCGGATGCTTTTGCTGCACTCGGTGCGATGCTGCTTGGTGTGATCGTCACTGGTCTCTTCGTGGCGATTTCCATGACCGCCGGGGGCGGGGCATGGGACAACGCCAAGAAGTCCTTTGAGGACGGTTTCACCGATAAAGACGGTGTGACGCACCAGAAGGGCGGCGAAGCGCACAAGGCGTCTGTCACCGGTGATACCGTGGGGGATCCCTACAAGGATACTGCAGGTCCCGCGGTGAACCCGATGATCAAGATCACCAACATCGTGGCGCTCTTGCTGCTCGCGGTTCTTGCGCACTGATCGGCATCGAAGCCAAGAAAACAGAAAAGCCCCGGTCGAGTGACCGGGGCTTTTTTCTTTATCCAAAAAGCGTGCGGCTTATAGACCCAGGCCCGGGTTCGCCGCGCCCTTGAGGATCTGGCTGAGGAAGCCGTAGTCTGCGCCGCCGGTGCGGGTTGTCCGGGTCACAATGTCGACGATCTTGCCATCTTCAAGGGTGTAGTTGCCCATGTCCTTCACAAAGCCGTCTTCATCGAAGTAGACGGCAACAACCCGCTGTTCGACGATGTCGGGTGCCAGGAAGGCTGTCGTCGCGGTTTTTTGCGAGATGTAGTAATACGCATCGCCGTCAAGACTTGACCTGGTCGACGGCGAACCCAAAACAAGTTCTACCTGTTCGCGGCTCGAGCCGACTTGAACCTGGCTCATCATGTTGGACGTGATGACATGGCCGTGCGTGTAGGTAGATGTGAAACAGCCACCAAGGGGCAGAGTTGCCATCAGGGGAAGTAACAGGGCGCAAGCCTTGAGGTTCATCTATGAAGTCCCGTAATGCCAGATCAGTCCGGCTGTATGTCAATTTCGTTGCTTGGCAAAGTCACTATCGTGGGATAGGGCACAAGGCAACACCTGAATTCTAAGGAGACCGCCATGATCCTCGGCTTGTTCCGCCGCAGATCTCGTGACGCCGAACACAAAACCTACTGTGAAATCGTGGCTCAAGCACGGCAGCCCGTTTTTTACACGGATTTTCTTGTCCCCGACACAATAGATGGGCGTTTCGACCTCATCGTATTGCACGCTGTCCTTTATTTTAAGCGCATGCAGGGTGAAGGCAAGAAGGTCGCCGAGTTCACGCAGGATGTCTTTGATCTCTTCTTTCAGGACATGGATGCGTCCTTGCGCGAAATGGGTGTAAGCGATACACGCGTTCCCAAGAAAGTCCGGAAGATGGGCGAGGCGTTTTTTGGCCGCGCGGATGCTTACATGGCAGCCGTTGAAGCCGGAAACGCAGAGGACCTCGCGCAGGCCCTTGGCCGCAATATCTACACGGACAAAGAAGAGCCGATTGCTCAGGAAAGTCTTGCTCGCTATGTCATCGCTGCCGCTGCAGAGCTGACGGGGCAAGATACGCAGGACCTTTTGAACGGTGACATCAGTTGGCCGGATCCTGCACCGTTCCTGTCGGAAAAATGAACAAAAAGACGAGCCTCAAAAGACATGGCCAATGAAACCTTTCCTTACAGCCATAAGGTGAACGCGGCGCGGGTCGTGGACAAGGATGAGAAAATAACCGTGACGGCAAACGAGGGGGACCGGGCTGCGATTGCGAAAGCCTATGACCTCGATGGCGTCAAAAGCCTTGTCGCAGATCTTGTTCTAAAGCCGTACCGGAAAGCCGGACTGCGGGTTGCTGGACACATCACGGTAGAACTGGAGCAGACCTGCGTCGTTTCTTTGGAGCCATTCGTCCAGGAACTGAAACTCGACATCGACCGGACTTTTGAGCCGCATTCCAGCCGGCCTCGGAAAATCCGCGATCTCAACGAGGATGGTGAAATCGAGATTGATCTTGAATCGCTGGATCCGCCCGATGTCATAACCGACGGCGTGCTCGACCTTGGCAATGTCATATGTGAAGAGCTTGCGCTTGCGCTTGATCCGTTTCCGCGTAGACCCGGTGTCGAGTTTGACGGAGGCGAGGAAGACGCTGATCCTTCAGAGCCAATTGAGGAAACCGGCAAATCCTCTCCATTTGCCGCACTCAGCGCATTGAAAGAACCGCCCCAAAAATAAAGCCAAACGGGATGGGCCTGCGATTACCGACGCGTAAGCGGGCGCTTTTTCGTGCAAGCTGCCATGCATTGGCAGGAAAACGGTTGTCACCTCAGCCAAAACCTTTATGTTCGCGCCCGGTTCAAGACCCCTTAGGGACCGGTTCAACATCTGTGACAGCGAGGCAATCTCCGCCTTGCCGGTAAACGTTTAAAGACTTTCTAAATGGCGAAAACGATTCCGATTTCACTTGATGTCATGGGAGGCGACCACGGAGCCGAGGTCGTGATCCCGGGCGCTGAAATTGCGCTTGTCCGGCATCCAGATATCCGGTTCCTGCTGTATGGCAATGAAAACGTCGTCCGTCCGCTTCTCGACAAATATCCTCGCGTGCGCGATGCCTCCGTTTTTCATCACTGCGAAGTCTCCATCGCGATGGACACCAAGCCCAGTCAGGCGCTGCGCCAGGGGCGGTGGAAGTCCAGCATGTGGAAATCCATTGAGGCTGTGAAAACCGGCGATGCTGCCGTATCTGTTTCCGCTGGCAACACCGGCGCGTTGATGGCCATGTCCAAGTTCTGCTTGCGGACAATGGCCAACATCGAGCGTCCGGCGATTGCGGCCATTTGGCCAACCTTGCGGGGCGAATCCGTTGTGCTCGACGTTGGCGCGACCATCGGCGCAGATGCTCAGCAGTTGATTGATTTTGCCATCTTGGGTGGAGCAATGGCGCGGGCGCTGTTCGGCATTCAAAAACCCACTGTTGGCCTCCTGAACATCGGCGTCGAAGAGGTCAAGGGACTGGAAGAGGTGCGCACGGCGGGACGCCTGCTGCGCGAAACGCCGCTACGCTCCTTGCAATACTCCGGCTTCGTCGAAGGCAATGATCTGGGAGCCGGCACGGTCGATGTTGTTGTCACCGAAGGTTTTGCCGGCAACATCGCGCTGAAGACGGCAGAAGGAACAGCCAAACAGATCGGCAGTTACCTACGCTCGTCCATGAACCGCACTTTTATGTCGAAACTCGGCTACCTATTTGCCAAGGGCGCTTTTGACCTGCTGCGCGAGAAAATGGACCCGCGCAAGGTCAACGGCGGGGTGTTCCTTGGCCTCAACGGCATTGTCATCAAAAGCCACGGCGGAACGGATGCGGAAGGGTTCGCATCGGCCATCGATCTGGCTTACGACATGGTGAAAAACGAACTGACGCACAAGATCGCGCAAGATCTTGTGCATTACCATCGCGGGCGCTTCGCTGAAGCGGCGCCGACATCGGAAGGTGATTTGTGAGCGTTATCCGTTCAATCGTTACTGGTACCGGAAGTTATTTGCCGGAAAAAATCCTGACCAACAGCGATCTGGCCAAGATGGTCGACACTTCGGACGATTGGATCGTTCAGCGCACCGGCATTCAGCAGCGCCATGTCGCAGCTGAAGGGCAGGTGACTTCGGATCTCGCAGTCGAAGCCGCTCTGCGTGCCCTGGAAAGCGCCGGCAGGAAAGCAGACGACATCGATACGATCATCCTGGCGACAGCGACGCCGGACAACACGTTTCCGGCGACCTCCGTTTCCGTGCAAGCCCGTCTCGGCATCAACCATGGCTTTGCATTCGACGTCCATGCGGTTTGCTCAGGCTTCGTCTATGCACTCACGACAGCAGACGCCTATATCCGCGCGGGTATGTCCAAACGCTGCCTTGTAATTGGCGCAGAGACCTTTTCCCGAATTCTGGATTGGAACGACCGGACCACGTGCGTCTTGTTCGGTGACGGCGCTGGGGCTGTGGTTGTCGAAGCGTCAGTTGGCGAAGGCAATACGTCCGACAGGGGTGTTCTCACGTCGCATTTGCGCTCGGATGGCCGTCACAAGGACAAGCTCTTTGTTGATGGCGGGCCGTCTTCGACCCAGACGGTTGGCTATCTACGGATGGAAGGCAAGGAAGTCTTCAAACATGCCGTTGGCATGATCACGGATGTGATTGAAGATGCATACTCCGCCACGGGCATGACGTCCGAGGATCTGACCTGGTTTATTCCACACCAGGCCAACAAACGCATTATCGACGCCAGTGCGAAGAAGCTGAAGATCGCGCCGGAGAAGGTCGTGACCACCGTTCAGATGCACGGAAACACGTCCGCAGCCTCCATTCCGCTGGCGCTGGATCTGGCCGTTCGGGACGGACGTGTCAAAAAAGACGATCTCATCATGCTTGAGGCGATGGGCGGTGGATTTACATGGGGCTCTGTGCTTTTGCGCTGGTAAGTATTTCTGACGGTGCAAGAAACAAATCGCAGTCCGATTAAGACTTCCTGTTGACCGGGTCCCTTTGAGGCAATACCGTGAGAGCCTGCTGTAGAGTTTCTGTGTAAAATCAGCCAGATCAATGGCGTCCTGAGGAGGGGTTATGGGCAACCGGACTATTACCCGAGCGGATCTGTGTGAAGCCGTTTATCAGAAGGTGGGTCTTTCTCGGACCGAGTCTTCGGAATTGGTGGAGCGCGTTCTTTCCGAAATTTCCGACTGTCTCGTGACAGGAGAATCGGTAAAATTGTCTAGCTTCGGGTCGTTCGTCGTCCGCTCTAAAGGGGAGCGCATCGGCCGCAACCCGAAGACCGGCGAGGAAGTTCCGATTTCCCCACGCCGTGTGATGGTCTTCAAGCCATCGAATGTCTTGAAACAACGGATCAACGACGCCCTGACCGGCAGCTAACGGGTTGCATGAGCTCACAGGACAAAAGCCCAGACGCTTTTCGCACCATCAGCGAAGTCGCTGAGGATTTGGATTTGCCGCAGCATGTGCTGCGTTTCTGGGAAACCCGCTTTTCGCAAATCAAACCGCTGAAACGGGGCGGCGGCCGCCGTTATTACCGGCCAGATGACGTTGAGCTCCTCAAGGGAATCCGCCATCTTTTGTATGGTGAGGGTTACACCATCAAGGGTGTGCAGCGGATTCTGAAGGAGCAGGGTCCGAAATTCGTCATGCAGATCTGGCGCGAGGATGCCGATCCGCTCATCGTCAACCAGCAAATCAAGTCTTCAGCACCGGCTCCTCTGACAGAAGAAACGATACACGGCGAAACGGTCAGTGGGGCAATGCCCACAGGATCGGTGCCGCATGATGTCATCGACGGTGAAGCCGACAAACCTGCTGAGGGGCAGGGTGGCAGCGGCTTTGGTATTTTGAGCCGCTTGCGGGGTGAAAAGCCCGAGAGTGCGGTCGCAAGTTCTGCAAAGGCGATCTCGAAAGAAGATATCCGCCGCCTTCAGTCCACTTTGTTCGAGCTGCTGGAATGCAAGCGCACGTTGGACCGCGCGCGCTGAAATCTACTTGCGCTTCAAAAGCCGTCCAAGAAACCCTCGGCCCTTCTCCGGCTGCTCAGCGTCTTTTTCTTGTTGCGCTGCAAGCGCGATCTGACGCAGTTCATCCATGGATGACCGCTTTCTCGATACAGTCTCTGATCCATCAGAAGCCAGTTCAACGGTCGGTTTGTCCTTGCTGACTGCATGCAGCAGGCCTTGATGCTGCGCATCATCAGGCTGTGAAGCTTCTGCTGAAGACGCCAAGGGCGCCCGGCGTACCGGTTTTGTGCGGTTTAGCGCCGCGGCCTGGGCAGTGTCCGAAGCCTTCTTCCGGTTGAGTTGTTCCAGAATGGCAGCGTCGATCGGGTCATCCGGATCAAGAACGACCTCTTCGCCACCGTCAACGCGTTCACCTGTCAGTTCACCTTCGTTGTTGTATTCCTTGTAGATGGTTGGGACAGGCTCTCTCTCGATACCCAAAGATGGATTGTGGACGACCTTCAGCTCAATGCGCGGCGCGCCGCCGTCTTGTGGCGGGTGATGAAGCACTTGGATTTTTTCGTTCTCATCGGTTCCGAAAACATCACCGCTTTGGAAGATCTTGCCGCGTTTGAGAGTAAACCCAATGAAAGAATAGAGCCGTTCAATGAGGTAACCGGTTGGCAGATTGCAGGGTTTGAATTCCACTGCGTAGCCAATCACGGCCGTTGCACCCGATCCAATTACGCCAACGAGCTTTTCACCAGTCAGTGGAGACTTCTCGCTGTAGAGGTGCGGGTGAACATAAAGAAGAAGCGGCGTGTCTTCATCGGAAATCAGCTTGAACGTGTCTGGCGTCATAAGAAAAAAACTTGGCGCCCAAAAAACAGCGGAGGGAGATGAGGCGGCCTCCACGCTGGCGGTAATTGCCTTGACAATCGCCATCGCCGTCTCGCTTTCACGGCTGTTGCCGAAGGTTGCGACCTCCTTGCCAATCTCCTGCATTGCGCCTTCAGGAAAGGCCTCAATTGGGATGATGCCCTTTTGAACCGAGACTTGTGTGTAGTCAGTTGTCGCTGCGACAATGTCTGCGGCCTCCGGAAAGTTGCTCTGGACAGAGGAGCTGTTCAATGCGGTTTTTAGCAAGGCGTTCGCTTCAAACGGCACGGTCTGGGTCACCAGGATATGGTAGTTGCCACACAGCACCCGGATATCATGTTCCGTGGAGGTTTGCAGAAGTCTGCACTCTTCAGCGGGCAGCCCGGCAGCGACAGCCGCGCGCACGATCATTTCCAGGATGGAGTTACCGGCAATAGGCGCGTTCCGCTCCATCAACACCTGAGCATCTATGCTCGGGATCGGGAAAATCTTCATGGAGCGATACCTTACGGACGAAATATCCAGGAGATCTTAACGAAGCGCGCGCTAGAAAAAAGCATCAATTTTGCGTGTGCTGCGCACATCTCTCAAAAAAGGCAATTTCTTTAACACCACCTATTTCAGCCCCATGCAGGAGGCGTAAAAGGTCGTCGTGGCAGGCCAGTCGGAGAAAAGCCCCACGACCCCGGCCTCCTGCGCAAGGACATCGACCACCTCATAAACGCGGCCATCGCCGTCCATTGCATCCTTGACCGTCTGGAAATACCAGCCACCGCCTGTATTAAGCGGACCGGATCGCTCCAGTGTCCAGGTGATGAGATTAAGCCCTGCCTCCTTGGCCGCAAGTGCATAGGCGGAGGCTGCAATTTCCCCGTCCTCCAGCGTCAATAGCACCCAGAGCGGGGGTGCAATGTAGTTGACGCCCATCGCCTTCATTTCTTCCATCGTTGGAGACAGGGAAGCCGGGTCCATTGGGCTAAACCCGTTCTGACGGAAGCGGGCATCTAGGAAAACAGCCTGTTTTCCGAACTCCGGCTCGTTCTTGATCCAGTAAAGAACATCATTGAGATTGAACGACTGGGGGAAGACATCAGAGGCCGGAACACCGGCGGCCTTGTAGTCGTCGATCAGTTTCTGCGCGTAGTCTTCCTGGCTGAAACCGTCGAACGGCATATCCACCGACGGCGATTTGAGCTCCGGTGTAAACTTCACACCGAGGTCCTTGAATAAGTCAATCGATTCCGCATGGGTCATCAATGTGCCTGTTGCCGCATAAAGGTCTGTGCGCCATCCCGCTGTGCCATCCATATAGGCGTCAACGGTCGTGGCGCTCCTGTCGGCAGCGTCCATTTTGCCCTGGAGTGTCTTGAACTCGGCAAGCGTCAGGTCAGAGGCCCTGCATTCTGCAGAGGCTTTATTGCTGCCATCCGCCGGGGTGAAGCCTTTCGTGCAGTTTTCTGCCAGATCCGTTGCCAGTATATCGGTGGTGGTGTGCAGATCATTCTGGGCGTGACGGCAGACAAGTTCCTTGTCCTTGGTAAAGGTGACGTCGCATTCCAGAATGCCTGCGCCCATGAGGGCCGCCGCCTTGTAGCTTTCCACCGTGTGTTCAGGAAATTGCAGCGCCGCGCCCCGGTGGCCGATGGAGAACTCGGTGCGTTTTAGCGGTTGGCCGATACAGGCCTCCAGCTTGTCCTTCAAGGGTCCTTCGGCCATTTTGTCAACAAGGTAGTAGGGACGGGGGCCGAGCTCGATCGTGTCGGCAATGGCTGGAGCTGACAATACAGCAAGTGCGGCAATCGAAGCTGCTTTGGCAAAGCGCATGAGGATGAAAATCCTTGTTCTTTTGAGCGGCCGGGGTAACCCGGTTGAATGCAATCAGACTACTGTTTTTGTCAGGCAGGCGACCAGCGAATTTTCAGCGCCTCCGGCCCCCGGACCGACAATCCGCGCTTGTAGCGGACATCTTCCGCTGCAAGTTCAATCCTGGAAAACCGGCGCAGCAGAGTTGAGAAGATAATGTCCATGTCGAGCCGGGCGAGATGGTTGCCTAGGCAGAAATGGGCACCGCGGCCGAAGGCGATGTGCCAATTGGGCGACCGACCAACGTCAAAAGTATCCGCGTCCGGGAATTGCTTTGGATCGCGGTTGGCGGAGCCGTAAAGTACGCCGAACTTAGTGCCGCGTTCGAACTTCTGGCCACACACCTCCATGTCCTGTGTCACATAGCGATGGAAGAAGGGGAGGGGCGATTCATACCGGAACATTTCCTGAACCGCCGTTTTCATCAGGTTTTGATCGTCCCGCAGCCTTTGCATCTGATCCGGGAACTTCAAAAGCGCATGCATACCGCTGCCCAGAACGTCGATGGTCGATCCGTGCCCGGCCATCAGGATCAGCATCGCTGTTGAAATGAATTCGTCCTCGTTCATGTGGCCGGCTTTTTGGGCCTCGATCATCACCGAAATCAGGTCATCTTTCGGGGCAGCCTCACGCTGGCGCTTCAGATCCGAAAGGTAGTGATAGAACTCAGTCGTGTTGCGCTCAGCCAGTTCCTTGCGCTCGTCAGACCGGTCGATGTCGAAGTACTGAACAATGTTCTCCGACCAGATGCGCAGCTGAGGGCAGTCCGCGTCCGGAACGCCAAGAATGCGCCCGATGATATGCCCTGGAACATGGGCGGCAAGAGCCTCGATGAAGTCGATTTCCTCGCGGTCGGCCAGACCGTCTACAAGGCTGTCGACGTAGGTCTGGATCTCGTCCCGGAGCTTGTTGACCATCACCGGGGTGAACAGTTTGAACACCTGTTTGCGCAGCCGGTCGTGCACCTCGCCGTCGCTGTCGAGCAGGGAAAACTGCACGAAGCGCGAATGGTGCGGCATGTCGTGCCAGTTGCCGTCGCGCTTTTGTTTTTCAATCTCTTCGGCGCTCGCGATATGCTCCATGGACCGGACCATGTGTTCGCTCATCACGATTTCAGAGACATCGTCAAATCGCGCGGCCAGCCAGACATCAAAGTCCTCAAAATAGGTCAACCCCTCTTTGGCCCGCAACGCTGCATAAAACCGGTGGGGATCCTGTGCGAAGGCATCGGAAAGGGGATCAAACTCAAGATCGGATGTCTGGCTCATTCTGGGCTCTGGGTAATTTGACAGGTAGGGACGGCACCCGCTGCGATTCGCAAGGCCGTTCAGTGGTTTTGAGAAATACAAGCGAAAAGGATTTGAAACCACCCGCCGAACGTGTTTTCCGCAGGTCCGGGGCCCATGTGAGGACATCGGCTGGGGATTGTGAGGAAAGGACAGAATTG
Organism: Roseibium sp.; assembly: GCF_965276855.1. GTDB lineage: Bacteria > Pseudomonadota > Alphaproteobacteria > Rhizobiales > Stappiaceae > Roseibium. The sequence goes on along the minus strand of NZ_OZ255700.1, from coordinate 640,518 downwards.
ACAATGAGGCCGGGCGCGGCGGCTCTCCTAAGGTCGGCTCACGCCTGCTACAGGCGCTGTCTCAATAAACGATGGCGGAAGAACGGGGGGCTCAAATGCAATTGCCGGAACGGTTTCATGAGGAATACGAGACCTTTTTGCTGGAAACCGGCTTCGATGATCCGGACCCGCAAACCCTTTTGATGGAACTTGCGTCACTCAGCATGGAAGTCTACCTGAAAGAAATAGCGTGGCTGTCGGATTTTCTCGGGCGCTTGGAAAAAGGACGCGAGGTGGCCTGAGAGTAACGGGTGCCTGGCTGATAGCCGACCCGCTCTAGAAACCGATGCAACACTCACAGATGTTATCGGGATAAGGGAATTTGAACTTCGTTCCTCCGGAAGGGCGGCAGTGTAAAGGGCGCATTGAAATAGGCGAAAACGGTCGCTCCAGCTGCCTCTAAGCCGTTGTCAGATAGATGTTTCTCCAATGTCTGCAAATGCCGGTTGAAGTTTCGATCGGTCCACATGCCGGAAAACCGGATGGCGGCGACCTTCTTTCCTTTTACATTTACAATCCTGATCCGATCATCATTCGGCCGTGGCGCAGTGCGCACCGTGTATTCTGATGGCAGGTAAAAAGCGACACGCCACTCTCCATTCCCAGCCTGCTGCTGCGTGACCGGGGCGGTCATTGCAATTTCCGCCGGCTCCGCTTGCTGGCGGACGGGGGCTGTCATCTCGATTTTGTTGCTGCCTTGATTATCGCCAGAAATGTAGCGGAACAAAATCCTGAAAGCCTTGCGGGTCGCGGCGCTTCGATCGCCCGCAACGGTTACCTCTGCGGCAGCCGTATTCTTATACCGCCGGATCTCGATTGGGCCATCGGACGAGAGGACCTCGTAACTCGGCTGTTCGAGTGCTGCGGCGGCAGAAGACAAAATGGCCAAAAGCGCGACAACTGCTGAACCTGCGATTCCCAGCCATCCTGGTTTCCGGAGGTGAAGCGATTGAGGTGTGTGCATCATAAGTCAAATATGGGGCAGTACCGAACAAGAGCCACACCACGCGTGTCATTCATGCCTGAACGCCAAGTAGCCGTCCTTCAGATCCAGCCATGAAACCAGTTTCTCGTTCAGTTACTCAAGCAGTCGGTATGTCACCTATGCAACATCAACGTACCCAACAATCCCTTCATAATTGTACTGGGACAAGGTGGCGATCACATTGTCTTTTTCGGCCTCATTCGCGGTGTAGAAATGAGTGCCGGTGTCCGTATTGAAGAAACGATAAAGTGCAATGTCGTCTGAATCCGCCGTGCTGTGAAGGTGATAGGCGACACCCTCGTAATTGAACTGCGAGAGCGTGGAAATTACGGAATCCCTTTCTGCGGCGCTCGCCGTGAAGAAATGGGTTCCGGTTTCCGTATTGTAAAAACGGTAGAACTCGACCGCATTGGCATCGGTGCTGTTCACGCTTTTATAGGCAACACTTTCATAGCTGTATTGCGCCAGGTTGGTGCTGATTGAAACGGCTTCAGTGTGATTTGCTGAGTAAAAATGCGTGCCGGTGGAGCTGTTGAAGAAGCGGTAAACCCCCAAATCAACTTCGGGGATCGTTACCGTCGGAGTTGTTGGGGTCGTCGTCGCCGCCCCATAGATCGCCTGGACGGCGTTGATGTCATCCTGCGTCAGTGACGTGCCATAATTCTCGTTGACGACCACAGCAGCCATGATCGCGTTCGGATCCTCGCTGTGCCCAATCCCCAATGCGTGTCCGATTTCATGGATTGCCGTACTCAGGAAAGCCGTTGTGGTCCAGTTTTCTGCCGTGTCAAAGATGACTTGGACGGAATCTGTTGTATAGGTGGCTCCACCGTCACTGCTGGAAAACAGAGAGTCCGCAAACCCCAGCGTGTTGCTCAGGCCGTCGATTGCGTCCATTGCAAATCTGATTTGGACAGAACTTGCATCTGTCACTTCCCGAAAGCTGATATCGGCCACTTGCGCCCACGCATCAAATGCATCGCGCACCGCTTGTTGAAAATTCGGGTCCGTAATCGCGGCATCGGAAGCGTAGGCAGTTCCACCGGCTGTTCCGGTCAACGTCGTTGTTGCAAAGCTCCAGGAAACTTCACCGCCAGATGTGCCTGGGGTTCCGCTTGTCCCCCACTTGGGGAGCGGGCTGTAGAGCACGTAGTCACTGACAATGTTGAAATCGCCTTGCGTGCGCTCAGCGGTCCAACTCAAGCTGCCTGTTTTCTTTCCATCCGAGTTATAGCTTAGTGAGAAGTCAGCTATCGGGCTGCCGCAGATAATGCACATAGTATCTCCCCGCTTGATTGCTGTTCCTACCGCCTCCGCTCAACTATTTGAGAATTTTTTCGTATTATCTCCCAGGCATAATTGCGTTTGAGGTCGGAGGGACAATTCGTCTGACCGCAGTTGTATCATTCTGAGCGTCGTAGATGCCTTAAGGTAAGACTTATGAAAGCACGCTTGGACAGGCACCGCAATTCCGCAAAGCTACAAACAGCACAGAGGTCCTTGGCAGTTCAAAGTTGAAGACTTCGCGGAGGCCCGAGAGTTTGCTTTGGAGGCTGACTGGGGCGGTCTGGAACTCCCAGGTCGCAATCGTTCGGGAGATGAAGGCGCAGCCGGTGCCTTTGTAGGCAGCGCGATAATCGTGGTTCATGGCCCGATTATCCGACCGGAGTTGGGGGGGTGTCGTCCTGGTTTTGGCAGGGTTTATCGCGGCAGATTTGAACACATGTTCAAACCCCCACTTCACAAAATCGAAGATAAGTTATTGATTTTGTTGGTCGGGCAGGCCGGATTTGAACCGACGACCCCTTCACCCCCAGTGAAGTGCGCTACCAGGCTGCGCTACTGCCCGAACAGGCCCTAACTATCGCGTTCGCAAAGCACGCGCAAGATGCTTGTTGGCAGGCGTGCGGTGGTTTTGCCCAGCTTGTCGTATCCGCCGGGATTGGCGCCCGGAAAACAGGGATCATTGCGAACCAGGTCCCGGTGTCAAACCAATTGGGAATTCCGCCTGTTCCGGCGTTTCCGACGGCACCGTTCCAGCTTGTCCGCCGCAATCAGCCCCCAGGCAAGGCCATAAAGCATGAACAAATGCCGCCAGTGATCGGTGTCGATAACGACGGAAAGCAACAAGTGCGCGACAAAAACCGCAAAAACAGCTTGTACGAACGGGGTCCACGGGCGGGATTTGAAGATCAGCGGAAGGAACGCACAGACCGTCCATATGGCCATGACGATGTAGGCAATGCCGCCCATCCAGCCGTAGGTTGTAAAGGCCTTCAAATAAACATTGTGTTCGTCTTCACCGAAAATCTTGCCGAACTCCAGCGCGCCAAGGCCGAGCGGGTGCTCCATCACCATCTGGAAGCCGAGGCCATACCGGGCAAAACGGCCGAGACGTCCACCATCATAGTCCTGCACAAGGCGGGCACGCTGGGCGAACATGTCTGAAACAGTATCGAAGGAAAGAGCCACTGTTAGAAGTATCGCGCAGAAGAAAACCCCGGCCATACCGATCAGGATCAAGCGGCCCCGGCGGGCAAGATCCTGTTCGGTCACGAGCTGGATCGCATAAAGCAGCATCAGGGATACAAGCAACACACCCCAGGCGCCGCGAGAGAAACTGAGGAAGATCCCCGTAAGCAGAACGCTCAGTGGCAGTAAGACGTAAAGATTGCGCAAGGCGGGTCCGCGCAAGAACCTTAGAATGAGGAGTAGGGTTGGCAGAACCAGAAACGGACCAAAAACGTTGGGGTCCTGAAAGGTGCCACGAGCGCGTTCGAAGCGGGTAAAATACTCGGCTCCAGGAAAAAGATTCATATAGCCGGCGATCCCGAAGAGGGCAGCAATTACCGCTCCGATGATGTAGCCGCGCTCAATGATCCGGCTGCGTTCGGGCTTGTCACTTAAGATTGCGGCGTAGAAGATTGCCGTGATCGCAAGAAAACCGGAGACGGCAGCGTACATGAGCGCATCGCCGAAATCCTCTGCGAGCGGCACCGAGGCCAGACCGCCGGCGGTAAATACCATCATGAGCACGATCAGCGGTGCAAACTCGCGGCGCAGCTTGAGCCCGCATGCCAGCCAGATGACGGTGAGTGCCACCATATAGAGTTCATAGGGAGCCGGTTCTTCAATCACGAAAGCTGACAGAAAGGCCGCCAGCCACAAGGCACCATTGCCCAGCGACCTGACCGACAGGCCGAAGAGCGGCGGGGCCACAAGCGCCCGCCCGTCATGGGCGGCCCAGACGGTCAATAGGCGTTCTCCGTATTCAGGAGTTTCAGTGGTGTCAGGAACAGGATCTTCAGATCAAACAGGATCGACCAGTTTTCGATATAGTAGACATCGCATTCGACACGCTTCTGGATCTTTTCAGGCGTGTCGACTTCCCCGCGCCAGCCGTTGATCTGTGCCCAGCCGGTCACCCCCGGCTTGACCTTGTGGCGCGCGAAGTAGCCGTCAACCACGTCGTCCCAGGTCTCATTGTTGGTGTGAGCGTTGACAGCATGGGGGCGGGGGCCCACGAGCGACAAGCTTCCGGCAAGAACATTGAAGAGTTGCGGCAGCTCATCAATCGACGTCTTGCGGATAATGCGCCCGACCTTGGTCACCCGGGGGTCGCCCTTGGTCACCACCTTTTTCGCATCCGGGTCGGCCATGTCTGTGTACATGGACCGGAACTTCAACACCTCAATGATCTCGTTGTTGAATCCATACCGCTTCTGCCGGAAGATGACCGGGCCTTTGCTGTCCAGCTTGATGGCGATGATCGCGCCAATCATCACCGGTGCGAGACAAACAATTGCGATCACAGAGAACACAACGTCAAAGATCCTCTTGGCAACCATGTCCCAATCGGCGATCGGTTTTTCAGCCACATCCACAAAAGGCACGGTACCGATGAAGGACGTGCCCCGGTCACGGAACCGCACCTTGTCGGTATGTGCCGACAGGCGGATATCGACCGGGAGAACCCATAGGGTTTTCAAAAGCTCCAGAACACGTTTTTCAGCGCGCAGCGGAATGCAGACAATCAGCATGTCGATGCGGGCAAGGCGGGCAAATTCAACAAGAGCGCTGATGTTGCCGAGTTTCGGGTAGCCGGCTACGACCGGCGGCGACCGGTCGTCAAAGATCCCGCAGATGCGTATGTCGTTGTCCTGTTGCGCTTCCAGATCGTGGATCAGTTCCTGGGCAGCCGTGCCGCCGCCAACGATGATCGCACGCCGCTCCAGGCTTCCGGATCTCGTCCAGTTCCGCGCCAGTCGTGAGAGTATAAGCCGGGAGAGGCAAAGGCCGACAAGGCCCATGCTGTACCAAGCGCCGATCCAGGCGTCAGAGACACTGGACCCAAGACCCGTTGCCGTGCGCAAAACAGCAAACATCGCAAAGACCAGCGTCCAGCCCGCCGAGACCCGGCCGATTTGGGCCAATCGCTGACGCATGACCGGAACTTGGTAGACATCGGAGGCCTGAAAGAAGGCGAGTGTGAAGAGGACTGCCAGTCCTGCGGCGAGCGCATGGATACCTGTCAGACTGCTGGCGCCCGGCCCGATTAACAGTGCAATCGTTGCCGAAACAATAATAATCAGGACGTCTATCAACCGGACTGTGCCGCCAAGAACCGGAACGGAAATACCGCGCTTTCCGAGGTTCTGGGCAATATCGAGCGCATCAAGCGAAAGACTGGTATTCGCAAAATCCTCAAACGAGATTTTGGTCGCGTCTCTTGATGCCAAAGGAGATTGGCGCAGGCGGTTCTCAAGATGACCTCTGACGCCCGGTTGAGCGGCAGGCGTTGGTGCGCTTGCCGCCGCTCCCTGTTCGGCTCTATCGTATGCGGGTTCGCTCATTACTGCTGGCTCGATCTCGCATAGACAGAAGAGATGGCAGAGACTTGCTTGGCCGCGAGCTCGGGCTGTTGAACCGGGGCTTCACTGGGGGCAATGCCGAGCGCATCCATGTAGACCGAATTGATCCGATCGGTCATCAAGTCCGTGGAAAAGGTTTCCGCAAGACAGGGCCGCATTTCAATGGCTTCTGCCTGTTTTCTCTCGGGGGTTGCCAAGGCGTCTTCCATGGCAAGGGTCAATTGCGTGATCTGCCCAGGTTCGATCAACCGGTTCGCAAACCTGCCGAAAATCTCCGGGATCCCGCCGGCTCGGGTTGCGATCAGGGGGCGCTGCGCGGCGACCGTCTCGAGAATGATGTATGGCATGGCCTCTGCCCTGGATGGTATGACCACCGTTTTCGCAAGCTTGAAGGCCTCGCGTGCTTTCATCGGACCAGTGAAGGTAACCGATCCGGTCAAGCCGAGTTTTTCGACCATTTCACGGTACCGCGGTTCGTCCGGTCCATCTCCAACAAGGATGGCTGACGGTGCTTTCCCGAGCTTTAGGCGCAGATTGTAAAGTGCTTCGATAAAAAGGTCAGGTCCCTTGAGATCTCGCAGCATGCCAATGAAAACGAAATCCGCAGCATCGTCATTCGCTGTCACCGGTTCAAAGTCCTGCTTCGAAAGACCATTATAAACTATGCGATTTGTGGCACTGGCAGTGCCGATCTTGGTCTCGTAAGCGGCGCTTTCATAGTCAGAGACAAATATCAGGCCATCCGTAACCCGTCCCAAAAGGCGTTCAAGCGTGTGGTAGATGCGGCCTTCGAGCCGGTGCGGGTGATAATGCAGGCTCCCCCCGTGCGGCGAATAGATGCGAACAGGTCTTTGGCCCCGCAGCCCGAGAAATGTGCCGATCAACCGGGCGTAGGCACCGCCTTTGGCGCCATGGCCATGCAGTACCGTTGGTTTCAGATCTCTGATATGGCGGTAAAGAGCGCGGGTCGCCGAGAAGTCCTGGACCGTCAGTTGACGGCGCATCGGGAAACGGGCTAGCCCCAGGGACAATGATGAGCGCAGTTCTTCAATCTGGGCGTCCTCAAAGGCGCCGCCGGTTGTGCTGTCGCAAATGAGGCCGACTTTATGTCCTAAAGCTTCCTGGCAGCGCGCCAGATCGCGGACATGACGGAAAATCCCGCCGACCGGCGCGCGGACGCAGTGCACGATCCGCATTGGAGGCGTTGTCATGGTGCAATATCCCTGTTTTTGCTTTCAGGCTTCTAGGTGAGCCCGTTCCGCAGTCAGGTTGCACAATAACAAAGGGAAATGAGTCCGCGGTTAATTCGCGGCTTGTTAGAAATAGCGCTCCCGGACGTAAATTGTGTCCCCCGGTCGGACAGGATCCGAAATCGGAACGCGTCCGTTTAGAATTTCACCGTTAATTTGACGGGTGATATCGACGTCTTCCTGGCGGGCCCGAGAGCTGAAACCACCCGCTGTCGCGATCGCGTTTTGGACGGTCATGCCGGCAACATAGTTGTATTGGCCTGCATTTTGCACTTCTCCCATGACGAAAACGGGCCGATATGTGTCTACCTCAACCGAGACGTCGGGATCGCGAATGTAGCCCTGCCGCAGTTTGGCGGCGATTTCGGCAGCCAGCCCCTGTTGTGTTTTGCCGCGTGCGGCGACGCTTCCAACAAGCGGGAAGGAAATATACCCTGCCTGATCAATAACATAAGTGTTGGATAGATCATCCTGGCCAAACACGATGATGCGCAGCCGGTCGCTGGAATCCAGGCGGTACGGCTGGGTCAAGGTTTCATGAAATGCTGTCGGCGGTTGCCGGTACCCACTGCACGCAGCAAGTCCCAGGCACAACGCCGGTACCAGAAGCGCTCTCATTCGCATCAACGACTCTCCTACAATTCCGCAAGAGGATCGCAAGGTATGGTTAATTGAGGGTGAAGACGGAATTGCGGGAATAGATTGGGTGTCATTTATGCGTATGCACAAATTAACGTCTGTTCCAGCCAGCCGTGTTGAAGCTTAACCGAACGCTTACCATAATTGGACATAATTCGCCGCATATCTGGAGAGAAGTAACATGGATTCTGGGCGGCAGACCTATTCAGACGATGACATGGCGTTGGATCTCGGCGGGCTTTTAAAGGCTTTGGCGAGGTCGTTGCTGTGGCTTATTCCCCTGACGCTCTTGGTCGCGACGGGTGTGTTTCTCGCCCTGCAGTTCGTCGCGCCCAAGTATATGGGCGAAGCCCGGGTTCTGATCGAAAGCACGGATATCAACATTCCGGGAGGGACACGGGGTGTCGAGGGTGAACGGGCCCTGCTGGATACCGAAGGCGTTGCGAGCCAGATCCAACTGTTGATGGCAACCGATCTTGCACGCAAAGTTGCCCGGAAAATGGATCTAGCCGCAATTCCGGAGTTCGGAGCCCGTGGTGGCATGTCGTTTCTGGACAAGGTGCTGACAACGCTCGGATTCAGCCGCAATCCAGCAGGCGATACTGCCGAAGAACGGGTGCTTAAGCATTACTACGAGAATTTGGAAATCTACCGGCTCGACGAATCCCGGGTGATCGCCGTCGATTACGCAGCCGAAGATCCTCTTCTGGCCTCCGAAGTTGCCAACACCATAGTTGATGAGTTTCTTGCACTGCAGTCCAGTGCCAAGCGGCAGACAACTGAAATCACCTCCGCCGCTCTGGAGCCGCAGATCGTAGAGTTGCGGAAAAAAGTCCAGTCGGCCCGTCAAGCTGTTGCTGATTTCAGAGCGCGCGCTGATCTTTTGATTGGAGCGGACAACATTCCGCTTAATCAACAGCAACTGGCGGATACGAGCAGCGACTATTCGGCGGCTCAAGCTGCAAAGGCGGAAGCGCAGGCCAAGGCCGAACTGATCCGCGAACTTTTGAATTCCGGTGGATCTTTAGAGACTGCAACGGATGTCCTGAATTCTCAATTGATTCAGCGTTTGCGCGAACGACAAGTTGAAATCCAGTCCAACATCGCCGAACTGTCGATTACGCTTCTGCCCAACCATCCGCAGATCAAGGCCCTGCAATCTCAGCTCAATGATTACGACCGTCAGATTCGTTCCGAAGCGCGAAAAGTACTGGAAGGGCTGGAAAACGATGCGCGGGTCGCGAGCCAACAAGCGCTGGCGCTGGAGCGGCGCCTGGAGGAATTGAAGGTCGCAGCAGCCAAATCCAATGCCGATCAGGCCCGCCTCAGCGAGTTGGAGCGGGAAGCCGATGCGAAGGCGGCTCAACTTGATCAGTTGCTTTTGAGTTTTCAGGAAGCCGATACCCGGTTGCGGGCGCAGATCCTGCCGGCGGATGCCCGAATTGTGTCCCGGGCCAACGTTCCAGTGGAGCCGTTTTCTCCAAAACTCGTTTCGAGCACCATAATTGCGGCGCTGGTTACGTTCATTTTGGGGACGGCGTTCGTAATCATGCGCGAATTGTTGACCGGCCGCGCCCTCTATTCGCCTGCTCAGTCTGCAGGAGCAGGCCGTCCTGGAATTGAATCAGCACAAGCGCCGGTGCCGCCGGCACGAAATTCTGGCGGAGCCTTCACGTGGGGACCTTCCTACGCGGGGGGTTATCAGAATTACAGTTTCGGTAGCGACTTCGCATCGGGCCCTGATGTCGATAAGGCCGACGAGCCTCCCGTTGAGACGGAGCCTGCAGTTGGCGGCAATTCGGAGCCTGTGCTGATCGACGAGGAAAATAACAAGGGATCCAACCGGCGGTCGAGGCGTCTGAACAGTTATGATCAAGATGTTGCGCCGGATTGGCTTGGTGCAATGCGTTCAACACGGAACGACGAGGCTGTCAAACCGGAAGACGCAGATGTCGAGATGCAGGCTGCGCCAACTCTGCCATCCGACCAGCCACAAGTGGCTGCCGAAGTTGATCCGTCGGGCCGGATCGTTGTTTTAAGCGTTGATGAACCGGACCTGTCCCACAGTCTTGCTTTTGATCTCGCCCGGCGTGCGGCCGGGAAGGGGAACACAGCGCTGTTTCTTGAAGTCTTTCCTGAGCAGGTGAATGCGCGAGGAGCCGAAGGATTTTCAGATATCGTTTCCGGAGCTGCTCCCTTCGCCAAGGTTGTCTACCGGGATGCAGGGTCACGAGCGCATATCATCGAGGCCGGACGTGTCGGGATTACCGACGAGATGGTTGAATCCGATCGTTTCAAACTGGCACTCGATGCAATGCAGAAGACCTATCACACAATTGTTGTGGATCTTGGCGCGATCGACGGAACGCTCGCCAGTGCCCGCATGTTGAGCTTTGCAGACCGTGTGCTGATTGCTGCGGACGGGCCAGACCACAATCATGAACTCGAAAGCGCGGCCAATCTTTTGGCACACAATACAGGCGCGGATGTTGAGATTGTCATTCAAGGTGGTCCCGGTTCAGGGCCTCGGCGCAATGGGGATGGTCACGCAGCTTAAGTGTCCGCCACTCTGCGGGGGAGAACTTGAGTCAGCTTAGTGTCTAGATGCGCGCATCCGCCGGAGTTTTTTGACCATTGGCCAAAGCCGCTCCGAGTTGCGGATTTGTGATTTCAGGCGCGTCTTAGCCGTTTGAACCGCAGAATAGATCTTACCCTTGGTTGTTCTATAGAACAGGCTATCGTACATGGGTTCCGGTTGGGACCAGCTCGATTTGTAGTGCACTTCGCCGATCCCAAAATCAAAGATAGTAATGTCTGGGTCCGCGCAAAGTCTCTCAACAATTTCTCGGATGAGCACCAGACCCGGACTGTTTTTAAGAAACTCGTCGTGGGCTACACTGTTAGAGTAGGCGTAGAGCGTATCTCGATCTTGCGTACATAAATAGGTTGCTCTGATCTTTCCTCTGATAGACAGTGTCCAGATCTCGAGTGGCCCGTCTTGAATATTGCTCGTTGAGAGTGGTTCAAAAATGCCGGCCGTTTGGCGGAGGAACGCCTTGGCCTCAGCACTCCGAAAGATGTTGGGAACACCAGTAATCCGAGCACGGGCCTCGCGCTGATCCAGAAATGCTTGAAGTCCAGCGTCTATGTCGTCTGGTCGAAGGCATTTTCGGACCTGATAGTCTCCGGCCTCCTGAAGATGCCGTTGTTTGCGGTTGAGATTCTTGCGTGCGGACTTGTTGTGAAAGGTCTTAAATGTATCTTCAAAGTTGGCCGTAACAGATCCACGGTACAGCGGGTTCGGGCTGGTGTGCGCGGTGCCCAGGACTAAGGGGTGCGTCCGGCCGTTCCATTGTAGGGGCACGTTTTGCAGGTTGATGCAATCGGCATTGCTTTCCTCGCAAAGCTGACGAAGCACACTGCAGATCATCTCCGGTCCAACGGCTTCATAAAATGCCTTGTCCCAGAGCCCAGTGTTCTGATTTCCGATCCGCGCGCCCAGAAAGCTCAGAATTCGCACACCGCGGCGGGTGGAAAGAGAAAGGGGCAGCAACAAGACGGGGCGTCCGGCTTTGCGCACCAGCGCGATGCGAGCCTGGCTGCGATCCGCAGCTCCCAAGGTGATCTGGAAGGCTTTGCACCAGAGAAGACTGTGATATGGAGTTCCGATCCCTGCGCTCTCAAGCTGGGTCCACTCCGACGCCAGTTCTTCAAGGTCTTCTGTCAGTTGCAGATCGTCGTTCCCGGATCCCGATCCGGGGTGGGTGCCAGAGATATCTATTGCGGCGGCTGACATGGGAGATCACTCAATGAAACGGGATTGGTTAATCGGTGGTTAGCTATGTTTGGTGGTGCGCTCATTCGACCAAACTCTAGCGAGAAATATCAATAATTCTTAAAGAAAAGGTGCGCTAATGGACCGGTTCCAAACACACGGGCCGAGCGGCTGATGAGCATTCGCCAAACAGCAATTACCAACGCATTCCGGGTTCTGCAGACGACGGGACTGAGCCAACTCTTTGCACCGTTTACGCAAGGCTGCGGCGCTGTGTTCATGTTGCATCGTGTTCGGCCTGCGCGCGCTGGCGGTTTTCAGCCCAACCGGCACCTTGAGATTTCCCCCGAGTTCCTGCGTGCAACGGTGGAGCGGATCAGGGCCAATGGCTACAAGATCATCGCTTTGGATGAAGCGGTTGACCTTCTGAAATCCGGATATGGCCGGGAACGGTATGCGGTTCTGACTTTTGATGACGGCTATCGGGACAATCTGGAATATGCGCTTCCGGTCCTGAAAGAACTTGGCGCACCGTTCACCGTGTTTGTCGCAAGCGGTCTGGTCGACAGGTCGAGTGAGCTATGGTGGTTGGCGCTGGAGCTGATCATAGCCGCGAATGATCAGATCGTTTTCTCGTCTGAGACAGACGAGCCGACAGTCTGCGAAAGCGTCGACGAAAAGTGTTCTTGTTTCAATCGCCTAGTCACTCATTTGAAAAACGATGTAAGCGAAGGAGATCAAAGGGCAATCATTCGGGCCTTGTCGAGCAAGTACGGAATTGAACTCGCTGAGCTCGCGGACCAGGAGATGATGACTTGGGATGAGGTGCGGGCACTGGCATCAGATCCACTCGTCACGATTGGCGCTCACACGCACGATCATTTTGCCCTGGCGCGTCTCCCCGAAGACGCTGCACGGCAGGATATAGAAAAGGGTCTTGAACGGCTCGAAGCGGAATTGGGGCAGCGGCCCAAACACTTCGCGTACCCTTATGGGAAACACAACGCGGTTGACGCGGGCGCTGCCGAGGTTGTCGGCAAATTCGGCTTTGCCTCGGCTGTCACAACATTTCCAGGTGTTTTGCAATCGGCAAGTGCGCGGGACCTGATGCTTTTGCCACGTGTGTCGCTCAACGGTGTTTATCAGGACCCGGCCTTTGTCGATCAGTATCTAACCGGCGCGCCGTTTGCGCTTTACCGGGCCGCCAAATGGCTGACGTCCGGTTTTGGACTGCGCGCTCGAACTTAAACTGCGGGCCCGCACTTAAAACGTAATCGCAGTCAGCTCTTTTTGTCGCGTTCCATCCACCAGATGATGGCACCGGCCGGAATGACCCACGCCAGACCCGCGATTGCAAAGTAAGATAACTGGATGAGTGTGGACGCTTCTTGCAATCGGGGCGAGTCGCCAACCACCATCGCGGTGAGAGCATAGACAATCACGAATAGAACGAGCGCGATCATGCCGATAAATTTGCGGAGCGAGGGAACCATTCTTGACCCGTTCTGTAATCCAAAGAGCGATGATTTGCCGCGACCCGGCCACTAAGGCTTGCCGCTTTTCCCAAGCACCTATATCTCCCGATACCAAAGGTCAAACCGGTAGACGAATTTTGGAGACAACAGGGCAATGACAGTGTCCGCGGACAGCCTGGGAACGGCCAGCCAAACACAAGACATCAAGGACCAGGAATTTATTCGCTCCAGCCGTGCGATGATCCGCTGGTGGCTCTACGGCGTCTGCTTTCTCATTCTTGTGATGGTGGTCGTGGGTGGGGCGACCCGTTTGACCGAATCCGGGCTTTCGATCACGGAATGGAAACCAATCCACGGCGTGATCCCTCCGCTGACAGAGGCGGAGTGGCAGGAAGAGTTGGAAAAATACCGCCAAATCCCGGAATACCAATTGATCAACAAGGGCATGAGCCTTGATGAGTTTAAATTCATCTTCTGGTGGGAATGGGGACACCGTCTGCTCGGACGGGTGATTGGCATTGCCTTTTTTGTCCCCATGGTCGTGTTCTGGGCGTCCGGGCGGATTGAGCCTTGGCTGAAACCACGGTTGGTCGTTGGTCTGGCTCTTGGCGGTCTGCAAGGGTTCGTCGGCTGGTGGATGGTGGCATCGGGATTGGTGGAGAGAACAGATGTCAGCCAGTACCGCTTGGCAACCCACCTGACCCTTGCCTTCATTATCTTTGCGTATCTCTTCTGGATTGCCCGACGACTGGCGCCACATGGTGCGCCGCCGGCTGATACACGCTCCGCGTTGCTGCCGGTTGGCTGGGTGTTTACAGGCCTGCTGTTCTTGCAGCTGTTCATTGGCGGCCTTGTCGCGGGTCTGAACGCCGGTTTCACCTACAATACATGGCCGCTGATGGACGGTCAGATGATCCCGTCGGGTCTGTTGATGCAGTCACCTGTCTGGCTGAATTTCTTTGAAAACGTCCTGACCGTTCAGTTTCAACACCGGATGGTTGCCTATCTTCTGGGTGCTGCTGCGATTTTTCTGGTGTGGCGGACATGCGTTGTAACGGATGCCAAACGGGTCCGTTTGCCAGCGTTTCATTTGGTGGCCTTTGTCTTCCTGCAGATGGTTTTCGGGATCGTCACGTTGCTGGGTTTTGGAAACTACACCGGTGAATTGTCCATGCATCAACTCGGTGTGGCGCTTGTCCACCAGGGCTTTGCTGTCTTCGTGATCGCGGCAACGATAGATTACATGGCAGCCTTGAAAGGCGAGTACTCGATCAGGAACTGACGGATGCACAGGGTTTGAAATGAAAACAGCCCGCTAAACCGGCGGGCTGTTTTTTGTCCGTTAGCTAGTTGTTAGCCAGCGAGGGCCTGCTCCAGATCAGCGATGATGTCATCAACATCTTCGAGACCGACCGAGACCCGGACAACATCCGGGCCAGCGCCTGCAGATGTCTTTTGGTCATCAGACAGCTGGCGGTGGGTGGTGGAGGCCGGGTGAATGATGAGGCTTCGCGTGTCGCCGATATTGGCAAGGTGCGAGAACAACTCGACCTTGGATACCAGGTTCACACCGGCGTCGTACCCGCCTTCAACTCCAAACGTGAAGACAGCTCCGGCACCTTTCGGCATATACTTTTGTTGAAGCGCATGGTGCGGATCTTCCGGGAGGGCAGCATAGGATACCCACTTGACCTTGTCATGCCCTGACAAGTGCAGAGCGACCTTCTTGGCGTTGTCGGAGTGGCGCTGCATGCGGAGCGGCAGGGTCTCGATACCGGTCAGGATCATGAAAGCGTTGAATGGCGAAATCGCCGGGCCAAGATCGCGCAAGCCAAGAACACGGCAGGCGATCGCGAAGGCAAAATTGCCGAAGGTCTCGTGCAGAACCATGTTCTGATATTCCGGCCGCGGCGATGACAGAAGCGGATAGTTGCCTGATGCGGACCAGTCGAAGGATCCACCGTCAACGATGATGCCACCCATCGAGTTGCCGTGGCCGCCCATGAACTTGGTCAGGGAATGCAGGACAATATCGGCGCCATATTCGATTGGCCGACACAGGTATGGAGACGCCATGGTGTTGTCGACGACCAGCGGGACACCCTTTGCCTTGGCTATGGCGGCAATAGCTTCGATGTCGACGATGATCCCACCCGGATTGGCAAGGCTTTCGATGAAGATCGCGCGGGTCTTGTCATCAATCGCAGCCTCGAAAGACGCCATGTCCGATGGATCAGCCCACTTCACGCCCCAGCCGAAGCTTTTGAACGAGTGGTTCAGCTGGTTGATAGAGCCGCCATAGAGTTTGTTGGCTGCGACAATATTATCGCCCGGTTGCATGAGCGTATGGAAGCAGAGAAGCTGCGCCGAGTGGCCGGACGCTGTTGCAAGCGCAGCAGTACCGCCTTCAAGTGCTGCAACGCGCTCTTCAAGCACGGCAGTCGTTGGATTTGTGATGCGGGTGTAAATATTTCCAAAGGCCTGAAGGCCGAACAAGGACGCAGCATGGTCGACATCGTCAAAGACAAACGAGGATGTTTGGTAGATCGGGGTGACCCGAGCACCTGTCGACGGATCTGGTGTTGCGCCCGCGTGGATGGCCAGCGTGGAAAAGCCTGGAATATTTTCGCTCATAAAGAACCTCCCTTGGGTATGTGGCGCGCAGTTTGGCCAAAGCCGTGCTGGAGGTCAAAGAATCGATTTCTGAAACGGCGAAAAAACCGAAAAAACGTTCTTTTTCTGAAAGATAATTGGGGCCGAGGCTAGCTGGTCCCGTTATGGCGTCTTGATAAAGCGCCGGGGCGAGCGTTCATCTCGCTCCAAATTCATGTCCGTTTTCACGACAAGATAGATACCAAACAGGAGAACGCTGGCGGCGAGTGGCATTACCAAAGCGAGGAGGCCCGTATCTATGACTTCGTAAAGCATGGACTCGTCCGATCTCAACAAAGAATTTCTGTGATGAGATTTATGATAAGTGAGGCGTGTGGAGGAATCGGTAAGACCCGGTTCCAAATGAATAATAAAATCTCGAAAATATTGAAGAGAATTTTAAATAATGAGGTGGATTCGGGCGCTGTAATACATTGATGAATTGTTGCTGAAGAAGGGCGAGCAAACCGGCCACCCCAACCCGACCAATACTCATTACGCTGCGTGTTTTGCTCACTCTGACTGGTGTCCTGAGGGAGCGTGCCGTTTCGTCAGCGCAATTTAATCTGAAATGGCCCTGAAGATGAGCAGCATGACGATAGCGACAACCACAACCAAGTGATAGACAGAGAACTGCGTGAACGGATCGACCATGGATGCCTCCTTCGGGAAAAGGTCAACAAGTCGTTAAAGTGTCCGTTCGGGGAATAAAGATAGGACAAAGAAATTCGCTAACACTTTAGTCAACTGTTAATCATTGCCAATTTCTTAAAAATACCTTTGATTGTTTGTTGGTGCTTGTGCAATCATTTGGTGCTGAATTGGTTACTTAATTCTATACCGGTTCTTCGAAATTCTTTTTGTTTTTGAAGCAAATACGAGCCTGCAACCTTGGTTCTGTCCCCAAGATGAGACTGGCAAGCCTCCTATTTTCATGGTCCTGTCTACCGGGTGTCTCAATGTCAAAAAAAAAGAATTCTTTGGTCTTATTCGCGTATCGAAGGGCTCTCCAATGAGAGCGGAGAGCTTAGGTCTTCTTGTTCGGGGACAGTCCCCGATGCTGGAAACCGGCTTTCAGGGCAGGGCGTTTTGAGGACAGCGTCCGGGAATTGACACCGGCCCAACCGATTTCTCCGGACAAGCGCCCATACTCAATCTTGGGACAGCGGTCCATGACCACCTTGATGCCGGCTGCTTCCGCGCGCTGTGCGGCTTCATCGTGGCGCACGGTCAACTGCATCCAGATGACCTTCGGCAGTTGGCCGCTTGCGATCACCTCGTCGACAATTTGGCTGGCTGCCTCCGAGTTCCTGAAAACATCGATCATGTCTGGAGTGTCCGGGAGATCCTCAAGGGATGCATAGACCTTTTGTCCCAGGATCTCCTTGCCCGCTTGTCCAGGATTGATCGGCCAAACATCATAACCTTTGGAAAGCATATATTTCAGCACGAAGTAAGAAGGGCGCACGGTGTTCGCGCTCGCCCCGATCATCGCGATGGTCTTCACCTCATCCAGAATGCCCTTAATGTAGGTGTCGGAATAGCTGTCGTGGTCCATCGGTATCAGCTGTCCGTCCATTCCGGTTTGCGCTTTTGCAGGAAAGCATTGATGCCTTCTTCGGCATCGCGGGCCATCATGTTTTCCACCATGGTGTTTGCTGCAAAGTCGTAGGCGTCCGACAACGGCATTTCGAGTTGACGGTAGAAGGCTTCCTTGCCGATCTTCACGGTATGGGCAGACTTGGAGGAAATGCTTTCCGCGTATTTCTGAACGACCTGCTCCAGATAGTCGCGCGGCACGATCCGGTTGATCAGGCCGAAGTCCTTGGCGGTCGATGCGTCGATGCTTTCGCCGGTCAAAAGCATTTCCATCGCCTGTTTTGGAGCAACGTTCCGGCTCAGTGCGACCATCGGCGTTGAACAAAAGAGGCCGATATTGACGCCAGGCGTGCAGAACGTGGCGGTATCTGTTGCAATTGCCAGATCGCAGGACGCGACCAGCTGACACCCGGCAGCGGTTGCAACACCTGTTACGACAGCAATGACCGGCTTTGGCAGCCGTACGATCTGCTGCATCAGGTCCGAACACTGGCGCATGATCCGCTCGTAGGTCGCCTTGCCGCCGTCAGCTTCGGCCCGCGCACTTGTCAGTTCCTTCAGATCGTGGCCCGCGCAAAAGACCTTGCCCTCTGCGCCGAGGAGAACCACCCGCACATCCGGGTTCTCCGCTGCTTTCGTCAGTTCGGAGGACAAAGCGCTCATCATTTCGCTCGAGAGCGCGTTCATCCGTTCCGGGCGCTGCATGACGATCCGGTACACACCTTCATGCAGAAGCGTTGCCAGCATTGGTTTTTCGGCCATGTCGTTTGCAGCAGCGTCGGTCATGGAAAACTCCCTGAGGTCTCTATTTCAAAGCCTTATAGCTGAACTCCTGTTCGTCGGCGAGTACCCGAAAGGTTGCAGTCAATATTCGTTGCTGACGATCATTTGACACAAAGCGGAGGATTTCCTCTGGTCGGCGGGCCGGACTGCATTATTCTCATTTCTATGAAGAGCCTCGTCTCAACCCTGATCACCGTGATCGCCTTGTTAGTGGGGCAATTTGGTTCAGCTTCCGTCAAAGCGGCTCAACCCGTCGACGTAGCTCTCGTTCTGGCCGTTGATGTCTCGCGGTCCATGTCGGCGGAAGAATTGGCCATACAGCGGGACGGATATGCCGCTGCGATTGCGCATCCATCAGTCATTCGAGCTGTAGAGCAGGGGCTTCATGGCCGGATTGCACTGACCATGTTTGAATGGGCCAACGATGCGCATATTCGCGAGATCGTGCCCTGGACCCTCATTGAAACGCCGCAAGACGCAGAGGGTGTATCAACCATCATCAGCGAAGATCAGACCATTGGTCAGCGCAGAACCTCGATATCCGGTGCAATCCGGTATGCGTCGAAGTTGCTGCTGGATGTCCCTTTTCAGGCGGATCGGCTGGTTATCGACATATCCGGCGATGGGCCCAACAATCAGGGCATCGCTGTGACCCGTGCTCGGGACCTGGCAGTGGAGGCCGGTTTTGTGATCAACGGGTTGCCATTGATGACGACCGGCGGATTTGGCGGCCAGTTCAACATTCCGGATCTCGATGAATACTACCGCCGCTGCGTGATTGGCGGGCCGGGTAGTTTTGTTATTCCGGTAAACGATTGGGCCCAGTTTCCAGAAGCGGTTCGCCGGAAACTGGTCCTGGAAATCGGTGGGCGGGTGCCAGAAGAACCAGCACGCGTCTACCGGGCGCAGATCACGTTCGGCCAGCCTTATGATTGTATGGTCGGCGAGAAGATGTGGCGCAACTTGCGCGAAAGATTTTTTCTCGATCCCTGAGTGTGTGACCCTCAGATCCGTGGCCGACTTGCCCTGATCGCACGCTTTTCGCTGTATGCCTGTACAGCATAAGCTCCGGACATCGCGATCAGGGCCGCAACCAGTCCGATGGCAACATCAACGGCGCCGGAAAAGGGCAGCCTGAACGCGTAGATGAAAATTTCGATGTAGCTGACTGTGAAGTCAATCACGAGACCTATTGCAAGCAAGATTGAAATGCGGTCGCTTCCCCATCCTTTTTGATCGCGGGTCTCGCTCTGGAAGTGTCCGGAAACGCGAAAATACGCCCAAATGATGAACCCGAAGACCGCGGCAGAAAGGGTCATGACCGCAGCAGGTTGTATGATTTCCATTTTGTTGGATCCCTGTTTTAGGAATGCTATCCGGGCGGGGTTGTCCGGGAGTGACGGCGACATGGGAATCAATTGCGGCAACGGCAAGAGGTCACTCAAAATTTCCGGTTCTTGGCATCATCCGGTGTTTGCATCCAATGCAAGGAAGTCGTGGTCAACCTGTATCCGGCTCAGATCGCTGCTGGACCCGCTATTGGCGCAGCCATAGGATCGCATCCATGGCACGCATTCTGGAAACCGAGCTTTATGAGCCGGTCAAGGCATTCTTGGAAAAACAGGGGTATGAGGTGAAGGCCGAAGTAGGGTCGGCCGACATTGTGGCTTGCCGGGGTAACGACGATCCGTTGATCGTGGAACTGAAGACCGGCTTTACCCTCAGCCTGTTTCACCAGGCCGTTGACCGGCAAGGGGTGACCGACTCGGTTTATATCGCCGTTGCGCGGGGCAGCGGGCGCCGGTTTCAAGCGGCGCTAAAAAGTAATCTCAAGCTCGCGCGCAAGCTGGGGCTTGGACTTATTACGGTCCGGCTAGCAGATCAGCTGGTCGAAGTTCACGCTGATCCAGCGCCCTTCACACCGCGCAAGATGAAACCGCGGAAAGACCGGCTTCTGCGTGAATTTGCCCGCCGTGTCGGAGATCCGAATACCGGCGGCTCGACGCGCGTCACACTCGTCACAGCCTACAGGCAAGATGCCATGAGATGTGCTCAGTATTTAAGTGAAAATGGTCCAAGTCGGGGCGCAGAGGTTGCCAAAGCAACTGGCGTTGACCGGGCTACACGGATAATGGCGGATGATCACTACGGGTGGTTCGAACGGGTGGAACGTGGGATTTACGGTTTGACGCCGAAGGGCGAAAAGGCGAGGGAAAACAAGATAGTTGAAGCATCTGAAAGCAAAAAATAAGGGGCAATTCTACATAGAGATTTCAAAACAGGGCGTTTGACGAAAAGCCTACGGCATCGCCGGGAACCGGATGCCCGATCAAAAAGCCTTGGCCGAACGCCACACCAAGGTCTTGAAGCGCTGCAAGCTGTTCCTGTGTCTCGATGCCTTCGGCAACAATTTGCTTGCCAAGCTTGGCTGTGAGCTTTGCAATCGTTTCGACGATTGCCATATCGACATCGGATGTCAGCATTGAGCGAACGAAAGACACATCGAGCTTCACCAGATCAAACTCGGTTTCTTTCAAATGCAATAGAGAGGCATGTCCGGTTCCAAAATCATCCAGCGCGACAGTAATGCCGTTTTCTCGCAGGTGCCGAAGTATACTGGAGACGTTTTCGCGCTTCCTGGTAAGAAGAACATCTTCGGTGACTTCTACTTGGATGTGGCTTGGCTTTAACCCCGCATTGGCAATGGCCTCCATCAAACGATCGACAAATTGGGCATCACGCTGATAGGCCTGAAATTCCGGTGGCGAAATGTTGAACGCGATATGGCCAAAATCATGTCCTGCTTTGAGCCATGATGAGGCTTGATCGATGGCGCGCAAACGAACCATCTCTCCGATCCGGCGCGCGAGCACGCTGTCCTCGAACACCTCAGCGTAGCTGCTCGGCGGAACCAGCGTACCGTCCCCGTTGCTCAGTCGCAGCAATGCCTCAAATCCCGCCAGCTTTTGCGACTGCAAGTTTGCCTTCGGCTGAAAACACAATACAAAGCGTTCGTCGGTTAGTGCACGCCGTGCGGAGTTTAGGGTATTCGTCCGGTTCAGGGCTGCTGTGAGAAGCGCCTCTGAATAACAACGCACGGCATTTCCGCCCGCCGCCTTTGCGTCATAGACAGCAAGGTCGGCTTGCTGAAGGAGGTCGTTTACATCCGAACCGTTGGCGTGTGTTTTCTCTGCAAGACCCAGAGATGCCGAGCATTCAAACAAAAAACCTTCCCAGGCAATTGGCTTTGAAATTTCTTCAAGCAAGCGTTTGAAGTACTGAACCGTCTCCCCCCAGCTCAACTGAGCAGAAAAAATGACCGCAAATTCGTCTCCGCCAAGCCGGATTACGATCCCTGTATCGCCTATGTAGTCTACGAGCCTTTCGGCCAAGACGATGAGGGCACTGTCACCGGCAGGGTGGCCGTGGCAATCGTTGATCTCTTTGAAGTCATCAAGATCAATAATCGCGACCCCGCAGGATCGGCAATTGGATGAACTTTTGTGTAAGAGATCGTCCGCAATCCGCATGAAGTAGTGGCGATTATAAAGCCCGGTTAGCTGATCGCGTTCCGCATAGTACTGGGCGGTGTCCAGGAGCTTCCGATATTCGGTAATGTCACTGATCGTTCCGCCCATCTTGGTCGCGCGATTTTCATTGTTCCAAACGGCATGCCCGCGCGCGCGGACCCAGATCTGTTCGCCGTCTTTATGCAAAAGCCGTAAGGAAAGATCGAATGGAACGCGATCCTTGAGATGTTCTCTGAACACTTGTTCGACATTTGCCCGGTCTTCAGGATGAATGATCTTGATAAACAGACCAGGCGCATTCGGAAGGGTTTCTTCGGTGTAGCCCAGCCGCAGTTTCCACTGTTCTGACATGTAGTTGTGTTCGTCGTTGAGGTCCCATTCCCAGACGCCTTGGCTGGCTCCCGAAATGGCAAAAGCGTACCGCTCTTCGCTGAGCCTCAAAGCCTTGGTGCGTTGTTCCAGGATCTCTTCTTGGCGCTGGTGCAAGTCGCGGAGCGCGACTTCTGCTGACTTCAGCGACGTGATATCCTGGATGAACCCGTAGGAGCGCAGATGTGTGCCGTCGGCATCGACAACTGCGACGCCCCGCTCCCGCACAAAGATCTCTCCACCGCCCGTTTGGATGATGCGGTATTCGAGTTCGACAATACTTTTGGTTTCGCTTAAGCGGCGGGTCTGGGTCCTGTAGTGTTCACGGTCATCCGGGTGCACCCACTCCAGATCTGCGTCCATTGAGGTTGCGCGGCGCACGAATTCCTCAACTGTGACCCCATGCATGCGGGCAAGCTGTTCTGAACAGTAAATGCAGTTGTCGTTGACTTCGTCCCATTCCCAGTAGCCGATGCCGGCCAGCGCCTCGACTTCTTCAAACAGCTCTCCCGGTCGCCGTAGTGTTTGAACCGGGTAGACTTTGCTGACCTTGTTGTCCATCGAAGCTTGCGCTCACTGCAATTGTCAAAATCGAAAACAGTGAGCGGAGAATAGAAGCTTTTTGCTTCCAAATGCTTTGCTTTTTGTCAATTTCATGAAACATGAAAATTGGCTGATACTTATAACGATAATCTTGGTGAAGAGTTGAGGTAGATAATTCGTAATTGTTACAATCTTTTTCTGCTGCCGATTGGGGGCGAGCCGACAGCGTGTTGTTTTAGGCACCCTGCGCGGTTTGCCCCTTGTTGACGGTCATGACAACAACCAGATGCAGATCTTGGTTTTCTCGGGGTCATGGAGCTCCAGGTGTTTGAAATAGCAGTGCCGCTGATCGGCGGTTTGTGTCTTTTGATCATAGGTGGAGAGTTCTTGGTGCGCGGGGCTGTGAATGCCGCGACGCATCTGGGGGTGTCGCCGCTCGTGATCGGCTTGACCCTGGTCGGGTTCGGCACCTCGACGCCAGAACTTGTTACCTCTGTGCATGCCGCACTTGTGGGGGCGCCTGGCATTGCCTACGGCAATGTTGTCGGATCGAACATCGCCAACATTCTGCTGATCGGCGGTGTCGCGGCGCTGTTATTTCCGATCGCCGTGTCGTCCACCGCGCTGAAACGCGATGCAGCGGTGATGCTAGCCGTCACCTTGGTCTTTGCGGGCGTTGTCACCGTCATGGATGCCAGTCGGCTGATCGGCGGGGTCTTTCTTGCTGTTCTATGCACCTACATTTACATGGCCATCCGGCAGGAGCGGGCAGCCGTTCAGGAAAACCGTGGCGCAGTGCATGGAAAAAGTACCGCGTTAATCGAGACGGATCCGGTTTTGGACATTCCAGCCCGGCCGAAAGGTGGTCTGGTGGCCGCGCTGCTGCTCGCGCTGGGCGGTTTGGCGCTTGTGGTGTTCGGCAGCAAATTCCTGGTGGAGGGCGCTGTCAGCCTGGCGCGCGGTTTTGGAATTTCGGAAACAGTCATTGGCCTGACGATCGTCGCGATCGGCACCTCCATGCCGGAACTGGTGACATCAGTGGTTGCCGGCCTGAAACGTCAGACAGACGTTGCGTTCGGCAACATTATCGGGTCGAACATCTACAATATTCTGGGGATCGGTGGTGCAACCGCTCTGATCGCGCCGAGCGAAGTTCCGTCTCAGATCATCAGCTTCGACAATCCGGTCATGATTGGCGTTTCGGTGATCTTCGTGATTTTCGCAGCAACCGGCCTGCGGATCGGCCGGCGCGAGGGCGCAGTGCTGCTTGGCGGATATATTGTCTACCTTTGCGCCCTTTGGCCGTCCTAAATGTTTGAATAACGACAAGGCAGGCTATTGTCAGCTGTGTGCTTTCCGACCAAGGTATACTGCTTGTGTCACTTCGCGGTTTTCCTGAAGCGGGTTTTCGAATACCACCGGTTCTGCCCATGCCTCATCAAAGGCTTCGGCAAGTTTGGCGGTGATGGCGGCATCCGGTGCTTCGTCAGACCACAATCCAACGATACCTCCGGGTTTCAGGAACCGCTGCACAGCAGTGAAACCTTCCTGGGTATAAAAGCCCTTGGACCCAGAATGCAGCAAACGCTCGGGGGTGTGGTCAATATCGATCAAAACGGCGTCGTATTGGCGTTTCGGACGGCTGGCATCGAAACCGTCCTCTGACACTGCGAGGCCAAAGAAGTCTCCTTGAACCAATTGGCAGCGCGGATCATCCACCAGTTCGGTTTGCATCGGGACAAGACCCTCCTGGTGCCAACGGATAACCGGTTCCAGAAGGTCGACAACTGTCAGGCTTGAAACCGTGTCATGCGCCAGAACAGCCTTTCCCGTGTAGCCAAGGCCAAGCCCGCCGACCAAAACGTCCAGCCCGTCGCCTGAAAGGGCAGCAACGCCGAGATCCGCCAGCGCAACCTCGGACGCGGTGAACAGGCTCGACATCAAGTGCTCTTCTCCAAGGAGAATTTCGAAGACGTCGGTTTTCAGGGCCAGGAGATGCCGGCGGCGCAGAGACACGGCCCCGATCGGTGTCGGGGCATAATCCAGTTCTTCAAACATCTTACTCATGCCGCACCATGACGGGCGGCAAGTGATTTGGGAAGGGCGCGAATGCTCTTCCCCCAAACTAGACGCGATGAAGAGCCGCATTTCTATGGCGCTATGATTTAGGTGAGTTTGTTATAAGTTCGAACTTGTTGGTCTCTTGTTTCGAGTTGATCGAAGTTCAGCCTGTTTCTCACGTCTATTGAGTTGATTAACAACATGCCACGTTCATCTGCTCGCAAAGACCTTACCTTGAAAGCTCTGGAACTCTTTCAGATCTGCGCCCGCAAGTCGTCGGTTCAGGCGACTGCAGATGAAACAGGCTTGTCCATCAGTACTGTTTCGCACCACCTGCGCAGCCTTGAAGAACATCTTGGCGTAGAGCTGTTCGATCATGCCCGTCGCCCTATGATGCTGACGCCCAAAGGGCAGATGTTCTTGAAGGAAATCGACGTCGCCCTCGGGTCCATCCGCAAGGCGACGGCGGAAGCTAGTGCCGGGAACGTCACGGAATCCAGTTATCTCAGGTTCGGCAGTATTGCCGACATGGATAGCGATATTACGCCTGACCTTGCGGTTTACCTTTCCAGAAAAATGCCCCAGTGCAATTTCGTTTTCCGGTCCGGATCCAGCCGCGAACTCCTTGACATGCTTCGGGACCGGCAGTTGGACATCGGGATAGCGACCACGCCGCCAGAGGGAGTGAATAACCTGCAGGACACCCCGTTGCTCCGCGACCCGTTTGTGGTCGTGCTGCCAGAAGGGCGGACTGAGAATACAGCCGATGTTATGGCCGGCAAATCGGAACTGCCTTTTCTGCAGTTTACCAGTGACCTGCTCATAGCTCGGCAGATCGAAGCACAATTGCGCCGGTTGGGAGTGGAGATGCCCGACCGTTTCGAATGCGGCAACAACCAGACCCTCATGGCAATGGTGGCGGCAGGTGCTGGATGGACCATAACAACACCTTTGCTGTTCTCCAGGGCACGCCGGTTTCATTCAAAGCTTCGCATGCATCAGTTTCCTGGAAAAAGCTTTGCGCGGACGCTGTCTCTCATCACCACATCAGATTGCGCTGGATCTGTGCGTGGTCTCATCGATCAGAAACTCCGCAAGCTGCTGACACGCCATGCGCTGACCCCCATGCATCAAAGCAACGCTTGGCTTGAGGACCGATTTTGTCTGGTCACTGGTGCTGATTGACCGGAATGCTTCGGACAGCATTTCGTATCTACGAGTTTTTCGAAGTCCAATTTTGATATTTTCAAAAGTGCAGTCCGCCACATTGCCACTTTGTTCAAACTGCGGCACCCCGGAGAGAGGGGATGTCGGAGGTATTCCATGAAAACGCGTACGCAAGTGGTTGTGATTGGTGGAGGTATCGCCGGGTGTTCGACGATCTATCATCTTACTCAGGAGGGGTGGACAGATGTCGTATTGGTCGAACGAAATGAACTCACGTCCGGGACGACGTGGCATTCTGCAGCCCAAGTAACCAACTTCGGCATGAATCAAACCATGGTCGGTTTGAAGAGCCATTCTATCCGGCTTTACAAGGAGCTGGCAGAAGATCCAGATTACCCGATCAACTATCACCATGCAGACGGTGGCATTCGACTTGCCAACACCGAAGCCCAGATGCAGGGCTACCGGCATTTTGCGTCAATGGCACGCGGCATGGATGTCGACTTCGAAGTCATTGATGCGCAGGAGTGCGCACGCCGCCATCCCTTGATTTCAACAGACAATCTGCTTGGCGGTCTTTGGGATCCGCTTGATGGCGATATCGATCCGGCCCAACTTTGTCAGGCGCTGGCCCGCCGTGCCCGCAAGGCCGGGGCGGCCATCTATCGCAACACGCCAGTCACTGGCCTGACACAGCGCAAGGATGACACCTGGACGGTTCATACCGAGCATGGAGACATCGACTGCGACATTGTCGTGAACGCTGGTGGGTACAGGGTGAATGAAATCGGGGCAATGATGGGGGTTCATCATCCCGTCGCCTCGATGGAACACCAATACTTTCTGACCGAGGAAATACAGGCGATCAAGGAGGCGGGGCACCGGATGCCGTTGCTCCGTTGCCCGATCAGCGATTACTACTGCCGTCAGGAAAAGAACGGTCTGTTGGTCGGCTTTTACGAGCAGGATTGCAAGACGTGGGGTATGGACGGGATCGATCCGCATTTCGTCAACGCGCTCTGTCCGGATGATCTGGATCGGGTAACCGATGTCCTTGAGGGTGCTTTTGCCCGCATGCCTGCATTGATGGAAACCGGAATTCACACCGTCATCAACGGTCCGATCACCTATACAATCGATGGCGCGCCGCTGGTCGGACCGATCCCGGGCAAACGCAATGCTTTTTGTATCATCGGGCTTAGGGCCGGCTTGGGCGAGGGGGGCGGACACGGTTGGCTGCTTGCTCAGCAGATCGTGCACGGCGAGGCGTGCTACGACACTTGGTGTCTTGATCCGCGCCGCTTTACCGGCCACGCCAATGTCGAGCTCACCGCACTTAAGGCCATTGAAGATTACCAGAACGAGTTCCGGTTTCATTTCCCTCACGAACACCGCCCGGCCGGGCGGTCCGCCAAGACAACGCCGCTGACACCCGTGATGGCGGCGGAAGGGGCAGAATTTACGGTGGTGAACGGCTGGGAACGCGTGGACTACATCAAGCCGTCACCAGAGTTTCATCCAACGCTCGGGTTTCATTTCGATGAGGCTTTCGATGTGGTCGCCAGCGAGGTGCAACACATCCAGGCACATGTGGGCCTATGCGAGGTCAATGGCTTTAACCGGATTGAGATTACCGGTTCCGACCGGCACGCATTTCTCGATCGTCTGTTCTGTGGCACCGTCACGAAACGGGAAGGTCGGGTCGGTCTCGGGTATCTGCTCAATCGGCATGGCATGGTCAAGGCCGAGGCAACAATCGCCAACATTCCGGCTTCGGATCGTGGGCCGGCCCGTGTCTGGTATGGGTCGGCAGCAGCCTCCGAATATCATGATATGGATTGGCTAAAGTCCCATCTGCGTCCGGATGAAGATGTTGAGATCAGGAGCCTAACCAACGACCAAACCATTCTGGTTCTGGCAGGACCAAAGGCGCGGGCGGTTCTGCAATCGGCCAGCCGGGGCGACTGGTTAAAGGAAGGGTTCCCCTGGCTGTCGGTACGCGAAACCTTCATCGGGTACGCCCCGGCAACCGTTATGGGGGTCAGCTTTTCCGGCGAGCTTGCTTATGAGATCCACATCCCGAATGCTTCACTCTATGCTGCCTATCTGGCTTTAAGGGACGCTGGAAAGGCGCATGATCTGAGACTGGTCGGCGCAAGAGCGGTGGAATCCATGCGCATGGAAAAGGGCTTCTTGCACTGGAAGGCGGATCTGATCACCGAATTCGATCCTTTTGAAACCGGGTTGGATCGCTTTGTGAAGCTGGATAAACCCGATTTTGTCGGCAAGGACGCCTTGATACAGCGCCTAAAGGACGGGCCGAGGAAGACACTTGTGACCCTGAAAATTGACGCGACCCACGCACCCGCATATGGCGGGGCCTCGCTGATGCAGGGGGACACCGTTGTGGGGACGGTCACTTCCGGCGACTGGGGCCATCGCAGCGGCCTGAATCTCGCCTATGCGTTTGTCGATACTGCGCTTTCGGGAGAAGGAACGGTGCTTGATCTTGACCTTCTTGGAGCCAGGGTCAGCGTTGAGATCATCGCTCCGTCCCCCTACGATCCCGGTCATACAAGGATGCGCGGGTAGGGGCACGGGACATTTCACTAAGACAAAACAGACTAGCCGCGCCGTCTCCGCCGTCGCCGGCCGTCGCCTGTGCCTTCTGCTGCGACCGGCTCCTTGCGTTCGGGCAGTTCCACGGCAGCGCGCAGGTTCGGGAAAGGATCGAACTTGTTCGGCAGGGCCATGGCGTTGACGAAATGCTCCTGGAACTTCGGTTCCAGAGCGGTCTCGATCTTCTCGATGTTGTGGACCGTTTCTTCGATCTCGCGCCGGTAGCCTCGATTGAGCAGCGCCATGCGG
This sequence comes from Roseibium sp., assembly GCF_965276855.1. GTDB lineage: Bacteria > Pseudomonadota > Alphaproteobacteria > Rhizobiales > Stappiaceae > Roseibium. The sequence continues at coordinate 611,912 of NZ_OZ255700.1, read as the reverse complement.
GCGCCGGTGCCGGCAGCATTGCCGACGCCGGACACACCGTCGAGGGCGCAGTCCGGAATAAGCCCCAAGATCATCGCGTATTTAGGCTCAATATAGCTGCCAAAAGCGCCTGCAAAGCGGATGCGGTCGATGTGGTCGCTGCCGAGCTTGTCCTGTAGCAGTTTGATACCGGCGTAAAGCGCGCCTTTGGCAAGCTGAATGGCGCGGATATCCGTTTGCAGGATTGAAATCTCAATATCCCGGTCGGCGATCACATAAGAAAAAGTGCGGCCCTCGGAGCGGATGCGATGGGTTTTTTCCGCCATCGACCCGTCAATCACCCCGTCTTCGGTGATGAGACCAGCGAGATACATCTCCGCGACCGCCTCGATGATGCCGGAACCGCAAATGCCGGTGACGCCAACGCTGTCGATCTTTTCTGAAAAGCCCTCTTCATCCGACCATTCGTCGACGCCGATCACTTTGAAGCGCGGTTCCAGCGTGTCTTTGTCGATGCGGATGCGCTCGATGGCACCGGGCGCTGCGCGCTGGCCGGAGGAAATTTCCGCGCCCTCAAAGGCCGGACCGGTCGGGGAGGAAGCGGCCAGCAGGCGATGCTTGTTGCCAAGCACGATTTCCGCGTTGGTGCCGACATCCACAAGCAGTGTCGTTTCTTCGAGCGAATAGGGGCTTTCGGAGAGCGTGGCCGCGGCGGCATCCGCGCCGACATGTCCGGCAATACATGGCAACATGTAGACCCGGGCTCCCGGATTGAGATCAAGGTTGAGATCACGGGCGGTCAAGACCATGGCATCTGAGGCGGCCAGCGCAAACGGCGCGCCGCCAAGTTCCACCGGATCGATCCCGAGGAAGAGATGGTGCATGACAGGATTGCCGACGAATGTGGCATCAAGCACATCGGCGCGCTCTGCGCCGACATCGCCGATCAGCTTGCCGACAAGGGCGTTGATCGCCTCGCGCACGGCCTTGACGAGATCCGGCAATTTCGTCGGGTTCATTTGGACATAGGAAACCCGCGACATCAGGTCTTCGCCAAAGCGGATCTGCGGGTTCGAGGTGCCGGCGGAAGAAACCGTGCGCCCGTTTTGAAGATTGCAGAGATGCGCGGCAATGGTGGTCGAGCCAATGTCAACCGCCAAGCCATAGATGGCCTGTTTTTCACCCGGCCAGAGCGCCACCACTGTCGGGCCGCTCGAAACGTCCGTGTGGATGGCCGCTGTAACTGTCCACTGGCCCTTGCGCAGGATGGTCTGAACCCTTGGCAGCAGGACCGGATCGGTTGCGAGCGTCTCAAGGCCGGCCTTCTGGGCAAGCGCCTCACGCAACCGATCGATATCGCCGCGTGGTGTTTCCATGTCCGGTTCGTCGATGGATACGGTCACCAGCGAAATCGCGCTGTCCGGCTCGATCGTCTTGGCTTCTGCGCGCTTGCGCACAACCTGCCGGTTGGTTTGGGCATCTGTTGGAATGTCGACCACAAGGTCGCCCAGAATCTTGGCCTGGCACGAGAGGCGTCGGTCTTCGGGCAGACTGCGCAAGGTGGCATAGCGGGTTTCCGCTTCCGTTGCCCCCTCAAGATGGTCAGCAGCGCTGGTCAGGTTTTCCTTTGCAAAAGTGCCTTCAGACACGGAAATCTGGCAGCGCCCGCAAATGCCGCGCCCTCCGCATACAGACTCCACGTAAACACCCAGAGATCTCGCCGCATCCAGAAGCGGTGTCCCGACTTCAAAGGTGCCACGCCGGCCACTTGGCTGGAATACGACCTTGGCAAGTTTCGTAGAGCTCTCTGACATGTCCTGTGTGTCCAAGCGGGTTCGGTTTCAGGTCTTCATTGATCTGGCGCGGTCATGGCAAGACCCGGGATCGGCAAGCCGCCCGGGTCTTGAATTGTGCGGCCGAGTCAGTCTGGCAATCAGCCGGCCCGCCGGGCAGCGCGGCCCCCACGGCGGCGTCCGCCGGAAGCTGCAGCCTCTGTTGGTGCAGCCGTCGCCGCACCGGCCGCCGCCGGCTTGTGGTCGCGGTAGGTCATGATCCATTCCTGACAGTTCGGATCGGTGCCGTTCAGGACGTTGGCAGCGCGGACCGCTTCCATTTCCTGTGGGCGGCACGGGTTCATGATCGCGGACGTCATGCCAGCGCCGATGACCATCGGAATAAAACCGGCGTTGATGCCGTGGCGGTGCGGCAGTCCGAAGGAAATGTTGGAAAGGCCACAGGTGGTGTTGACCTTCAGCTCTTCACGAAGACGGCGCAGCAGCGCAAACACCTGCTGACCGGCTGTGCCCATGGCGCCAATCGGCATGACGAGCGGGTCGACAACGATGTCGTGCGAAGGAATTCCATAGTCCGCCGCACGCTCAACGATTTTCTTGGCGACCTCGAAGCGCACGTCCGGGTCTTCGGAAATACCGGTTTCGTCATTGGAGATCGCAACAACCGGCACGTCATATTTCTTGATGAGCGGCAGAATTGCTTCCAGCTTTTCCTCCTCACCGGTCACGGAATTGACCAGCGGGCGGCCTTTGGTGACTTCCAGGCCCGCCTTGATCGCCTCGGTGACAGAGGAGTCGATCGAGATCGGAAGATCGCTCAACTCCTGAACGATTTCGAGAGTTTTGACCAGAAGCGGCGGCTCGGTCTCATTCGGGTTCACCGCGGTAACGCCGGCATTGACGTCCAGCATGGTGGCGCCAGCAGCGGTCTGGGCCAAAACGTCGGCCTTCACGGTTTCGAAATTTCCTTCAACCATTTCGGCAGCCAGCTTCTTGCGGCCGGTCGGGTTGATGCGCTCTCCAATCACGCAAAACGGCTGGTCAAAGCCGATCACGACTTCCTTGGTGGCGGAGGCGACAATTGTTCTGGTCATTTATGCGCTCTCGTTGGCGGTCAGAGATGTTGACGAAGTTTGAAAGGACCAGCTCCCGCGGCTGGTGAGCCACTCAGCTGTTTTGGCGACACCGCCGAATGGATACACATGGATTTGGGCGAGCTGGCTGTCCGGCTGGCTGGTGACACGCGCTTCCAGCGGCTCGACCATGGTGTTCGGATCATAGCCTGCAAGCATGGAGACCACCGCGCCACCGCGCTTTTTCAGGAAGTTGAGCGAGTTTTCGACACCTGCGAAGGCCGCAAACTTCAAAAGCGTCGTCATCTTGGCCGGACCCGCGACGCCGATATGAACCGGGAACGTGTTGCCCCAACCGCGGATTTCGTCGAGCCAGACACTGACCTGATGCGGGTCAAAACCGAACTGAGTGACAATCCGGAACTCCGCGTCGCTGTCAGCGGCAAGCTCATGCTTGCGCATCAAGAACGATTTGATGACGTCCGGCTTGATGTCCGGTGCGCCTTCCGGGTGACCGGCAACGGCAATCTTTTGAATGCCCAGCTTGTCGAAAAGGCCCGTTTCGAGAAGGGCGACGGATGAGGTAAGAGGGCCAGCCTTGTCGGCTTCACCGGCAATTGCGAGCACTTCCTTGACACCGGCTTCCTGGGTCAGGCGGGTGATGCGGCGCTCGAAGTCGGTAACACTCGCATAGCGACGCGCGGCCATATGCGGCACGGCGGTCAAGCCCTTGTCGGTCAGGGTCTTGGCTGCGGCGACGATCGTGTCTTCCGGAGCATTGCCAAGATCGGTGACATAGACCTGGCTGCCAGCCGGGATCGCGGCCAGAAGCTCTGTCTTTTCGACCACCTGTTTGGGCGACATCTCGGTCGAGGCGGGCAGGCGGCCATTGGCCAAAAGGCTGCTATCAGTCATTTTCCAGGCCTCCATTCGCCATCAGGTCCATCAGGCGGTGTTTCGGGTAATCGGCAACAAGCGCTTCAAGCGCGGTGTCAGCTTCCTGTTCAAGGTCGTCGGAAACATCGACAGGCTCTGCCCGGCGCCATTCGGCCATATAGGCATCACTGTCTTTGGCGCCGACACGCATCGCGCACGCATCGATCGTTTCCATGAAGACAGCCGGCAGCTCCCGGCGGGCGGACTTGCGGCCCTTTTTCACCAGGATCTGTGCCGGGATGTCCCGCCAGTAAACGATTGTCTTTTGCGCCATTTCACGTCGTCCTCTTTCGAGCATGATTGCCGGAAAGCTCTCAATCCAAGTCGCTTGATAGCGGCATTGCACGGTAAAAAACCGACCCGTGCAGTGCCGCATGTCAGCGCGAAGGCATCGCAGGTTCTTTCGTCAGGAACGGTGCCAGCAAGCCATAGCCGGTGCGTTCAATTTCAAGTGGAAGCTGAAGACGTTCCGCTGCCCGTCTTGCGGCCTTTTCAAGGGCCGGATCATCTGTCTGCGCCAGGTAGAGAACCCGCGTGTAGTGGGCAAAGTACATGTCGCGCAGATGAGGGTGCCAATCGAGGCCAAGAGGTTCGATCACCATTGTCTGGAAGTGCCGGGCGAGGAAGTCGGTCAGATAAAAGCTGCCAAGCTGGTCTTCCTCGAATTGGTCGAATGCTTCCAGTCCGGCAAAGAACGCATAACAATGCGCGCCTTCGATCCGGCGGGTTCCGGTTTCTTCCAGAACCTTGTCGAGGAGACCGCCCGTGCCGCAGTCACCATAAGCAACCAGAATGTCGGAATAGATATCGCGGTTCTGAAGAATAACCCGGCGGACTTCGTCCGGGATCTTTTCCGGTGTGTTGTGCAGCTGAGCCGGGAGACAAGTCAGATCAATGTGATCCAGCCGATTGAGGTCGCGGATCGCGATGACCTCACGCGCCAATGCTCCGCAAGCTACAACAAGGACGCGGCCGATCTTGTCGTTCGCGTCATCTTGAGTTCCGATCGGGAAAAGAGGCTCACCCGCCTGCATGTCGGGAGCCTCCTCAAACATGGTCCGTCAGCCCCGGTTGGCGAGCTGGTTGTGCCGCCGGGCAATCAGGTCTTTCGCCATTTCAACGGCAACGGCTGCATCGCGGCAGTAGCCGTCTGCGCCAACGGCCTGTCCGAACTCTTCATTGAGCGGTGCACCGCCCACGAGTACGATGTAATCGTCCCGAAGACCCTTTTCCTTCATCTCGTCGATGACGACCTTCATGTACGGCATGGTGGTGGTCAGAAGAGCTGACATGCCGAGGATGTCCGGTTTGTGCTCTTCCAGAGCCGCCAGATAGTTTTCAACCGGGTTGTTGATGCCGATGTCGATCACTTCAAAACCGGCCCCTTCCATCATCATGGAAACAAGGTTCTTGCCGATGTCGTGAATGTCGCCCTTCACGGTGCCGATGACCATCTTGCCGACTTTCGGAGCGCCGGTCTCGGCGAGAAGCGGACGCAAAATGCCCATGCCAGCCTTCATGGCGTTTGCGGACAAGAGAACCTCAGGCACGAACAGAATACCATCGCGGAAGTCGACGCCGACGATCCGCATGCCCTCAACGAGGGCCTTGGTCAGGATGTCGTAAGGCGCCCAGCCGCGTTCCAGAAGGATGTTCACCGCATCCTGAATTTCTTCCTGCAGACCATCATATAGATCATCATGCATCTGCTCGACGAGTTCATCGTCAGACAGGGCCGACAGGTCGATGTCGTCTTCGTCAGACATTTGGCAGCTCCAAAAAGGCTATCGTGGCCGGTAAACGTTGAAAAACCTTATGCCTTAAGGGGAATTGCCCGATATCATCAATGCGACACGGCTAGTCGCTTTCGCGACAGCGGGCTTATGATCGGTCGAATTGGTGCTCCGCCCGGACTTGAAAAGATAAAACATGCATTCAATACTCAAGTTTAATAAGAGCTTGGAATATTGACATGAAATGCCGGATTTGGGCGTTGGTTCTAATTGATTGTACAGCTTTCCTGGCAGCCTTCCAGACGCTGGGTGGCGCGTAGTTTGTGCTTTTGAAAACCGGCTCTACGGTAGAGCAGCGAAGCGCTGCATTTGACGCCTGTCAGGTGCAGGCCTTGCAGGAGGTGCCACCGGCCTACAAGACAACGTCGGTTGGCGGATACGGCTTTGGCCGACCTTACTGCTACGGATATTCCTGCAGCTACCATGGCGAGGCATCTCCCCAGATCGTTAGTGTGGACCCGAACGAAAAGCTGCGTGCGCGCAGCTTCGATAGCTGCTTACGCGCAAAGGGATACACGCTTGCGCCGCGGCCGACCTGTGTAGATACAGCCGCTGCCAACGCCTATCGTACTCAGAGGTTTCAAAGAAGGGCCTCCGATGTCTCCTGCGTTGCCGGAAAACCCGCTCTTCAGAGCAGATGGGTCCCAAGCTAGGAGTGTATCCTCAACTGCTTAAAACGGGTGATTTCGAGAGCCTATTTGATTGTGCAATTCATCCCGTTCGGCATGGCCTTCGAGGCAGTAATCCCGGCTCCCGTTATTCCACCGTTTGTCTTGTCATATTTGTTGTCCAGCGTGAAACGGCACCAACAGGTGCCCTTGGATCCGCTGACATATGCAATAAACTCCTGCTTCACATTGATAGGGCTGGCAACGGTCACAAAGCCGTTGCGGTCGACTTTTATCGCCAGAGACCCGGTTCTCGGGCGGTCGAACCAGGTGATCTTCTCGTTGCCGTGATAGCGTTTCTGATCCCAGCGCTTCGAGTAATTGTCGCGCCCGAAGCTTTTGTCCCCGAAGCTGGGCACTGTCTTGCCGCCGGGTAGGACCGTGATCTTCACCTTTTTCTTCTTTCCCTGAAGGGTGATGGTGCCGTCCTTGTCAACGTCGGGCTTCAGCTTGGATTTGCCCTTTGGCAAAGGGAAACCGGCGACGTTCGAGCTGTCCTGAACGAACTGACCTTCTTTGCAGACCTTCGCGGAGCTTTTGGGGGTAAGGATGGCCTCGACCTCGAACCCGAAGCTGAGCTTGGATTGTTCAAAGGTCTTGTGCCCCAGGATCATTGGCGCGGCGAATGTCGGAGCCAACCGTCCGAGCGGGCACTGATAGACAGTCTCTCCGGGTCCGCATGGGTTCTTCTTCGGAGGCTTGATCTTGGCGCACAGGACATAATCCTCACGCGACATTTTGCCTGGTCCTTGCGGCTTTGCGCAGAAAAGACCAGACTTGCCCTTGGTCTTGATTGTCATCTGCTTGCAGCCGCAGGTTTCGGCAGGTTTTGGCGGCTTTTCCTTAGGAACCTTGCCGTCCTGAAGCAGGATCAGATCATCGTTACCGATCTGGAATTCGAAGGTTTGATCCCCGCGGCTGCCGTTATCCCCGAGCACATCGAGAGTAACATCATAAAAGAGCGCAGCGAGCGGAAGGCGGTACTGCAGTACGGGTTCGGTGGTTATAACGACCGGGCCACCCTGGCCGATGGACCAGGCATACCGAAACGGCCCGCCGTCCTCTGGTCCGGAAATCTCTGCCTTGAAGGTTGCCAGCACCTTGCCGTCTTCCGGCTCCAGGCTGACCGGCGCGAGCTCGATACCAGCCGGTTCCGCAACGGTGATGGTGACAGCGTCTTGAAGCTCGATGCCGGCTGCTTGAACGTACACGGTAATCACCCGTTCTCCGGGCGGGTAGCCGGACAACGGCAAGTGGGTGGTGACGTCAAGGGCAAAGTCCTCGACCGACGTGGTCCGCGAATAGACCAGCACAGCCTCCTTTTCGTCGCTCACCGTAATATCGATGCGCACATCGTCCTTGATCTCTTCTAGCGGCAGCAGCACGGCGGCGGCGACCTCCAGCGTATTGGCGCTGGTATACACAGCGCCATCTGAGGGAAACAGAATATCGAGAGCGGGGTTTGTTCCGGCGGTTTCGGAAACGCCTGGAACCTCGATGATAGGCAGCTCGACTGGTAAGCCAGTGGTGTCGGACCTGTCAGCGGCCTCTGCGCGCTGCGGCGCGTCCTTTGCATGGCCCGGATAGATGAACTGACATGCAAGCAGAACCAACAATGCGGCAAGTCTCATAAGCCCCTCCCCAACAACACTCAAACCCATGCTTTTGCTTTTGATTGACGTGATGATACTGCAACTAGAGCGTAACTGGTAGATCTTTATGCAATTATTGGTGATATGAGTGGCCGGGTAAGATGTAACGTTTCTTCCGCTGGTGTCGAGAAAGCCTTGTGAGCGCCGTGGGCTAAAGAAAAAGGCGGATCACTCGGATCCGCCTCAAGTTTTCTGTTCTGGTCCGGACAGATCAGAACAGACCCTCGATCAAGCCTTCGTCGTTCAGCTTGATATGATTTGCGGACGGCACGCGGGGCAGACCCGGCATGGTCATGATTTCCCCACAGATCGCAACGATGAAGCCGGCACCGGCGGACAGGCGGACTTCGCGGATCGGCACTCCATGGCCGGTCGGCGCGCCGCGCAGGTTCGGATCGGTGGAGAAGGAATACTGGGTCTTGGCCATGCAGACCGGCAGGTTGCCGAAGCCGTCTGCTTCCCAGCGGCGAAGTTGATCCCGGATGGATTTGTCGGCCAGGACCTCGTCGGCGCGGTAGATGCGCTTTGCAATCGTCTCGATCTTTTCAAAGAGCGGCATATCGTCTTCGTAGAGCGGAGCGAATTGGGCTGCACCGCTTTCTGCAAGCGCTGCGACTTTTTCGGCAAGTTCTGCTGTGCCTTCCGAGCCTTTGGCCCAGTGGGACGCCAGAACGGCATCGACACCAAGATCCGCACAGAAGTTTTTGATCTCCTGGACTTCAGCGTCCGTGTCTGCGGTGAAGTGGTTGATCGCGACGACGGCCGGGACGCCGAACTGCTTGATGTTTTCGATGTGGCGGCCGAGGTTGGCGCATCCCTTCTGGACCGCTTCGATGTTTTCTGCGCCTAGGTCTTCCTTCGCAACGCCGCCGTTCATCTTCAGTGCACGCACGGTGGCGACGATCACCACCGCATCCGGCGAAAGACCAGCCTTGCGGCATTTGATGTCAAAGAATTTCTCGGCGCCAAGGTCCGCGCCGAAACCGGCTTCGGTCACGACATAGTCGGCAAGTTTCAGAGCCGTTTGGGTCGCCATGACGGAGTTACAGCCGTGGGCGATGTTGGCAAACGGGCCGCCGTGAATGAAGGCCGGATTGTTTTCCAGGGTCTGCACGAGGTTTGGCTGGATGGCCTCTTTCAGGAGAACGGTCATCGCGCCGTCGGCTTCTAATTCGCGCGCGGTGATCGCGGTGCGGTCGCGGCGGTAGGCAACGATGATGTCGCCCAGGCGCTTTTGCAGATCTTCCAGATCTGTCGCCAGGCAGAGGATCGCCATGATTTCGGACGCAACGGTGATGTCGAAGCCGCCTTCACGCGGGAAACCGTTGGCAACACCGCCGAGTGAACAGACGATTTCGCGGAGCGCCCGATCGTTCATGTCCAGCACCCGGCGCCAAACCACCCGGCGCTGGTCGATGCCGAGCTCATTGCCCCAGTAGATGTGGTTTTCGATAAGGGCGGCCAGAAGGTTGTGCGCGGATGTGATTGCATGGAAATCGCCGGTGAAGTGGAGGTTGATGTCCTCCATCGGCACCACCTGCGCATAGCCGCCGCCTGCTGCACCGCCCTTCATGCCGAAGCACGGGCCAAGCGACGGCTCGCGCAGACAGATCATGGCGTTCTTGCCGATCCGGTTGAGACCGTCCCCCAGGCCGACGGTCGTTGTGGTCTTACCTTCGCCGGCCGGTGTCGGGTTGATTGCGGTGACCAGGATCAGCTTGCCGTTTTCCTTGCCGTTCAGCCCTTCGATGAAGTCTGCGGAGATCTTCGCTTTGGTGCGGCCATAAGGCAGCAGCGATTCTTCCGGAATGTTCAACCGGTCGCCGATCTCTTGGATCGGTTTCATTTTGGCTGCGCGTGCAATCTCGATATCACTGGCCATGCTGTTTCCTCGACATGTTATGTTTCCCGGAAAAAGCCGGGCGTTGTCTTTGCCGCACGCTAGAAGAGAGGGCGGTGCAACAGATGTTCTGAATGCGACCTACTAAGTTTGGGATGCGACGATGGCGTTTCTGCTTCGATAATTGCGAAATGGCACTGGTTCAGAATTGCATTTTCTAGCCAAGCGGATTTTAATTCCGCCATGACAGATTCAGATATTCTCTCCCGTTTGCCGGAGCGGTTGAAAAAGGCCCGCCGGGCGCAAGGCTTGTCGCTTGAGGCGGTTGAAAAGCTCTCCGGTGTGTCGCGCTCGATGGTCAGCCAGATTGAGCGGGGCGAATCCAATCCCACGGTTGCGACGCTTCTCAATCTGACCCGGGCACTCAATGTCGATTTTGCCGGCCTGCTCGGAGAAGAGGCTGTCGAGGATCGGGTGGAAATTGTGAAGGTGAGCCAAACCCCGGCGCTTGATCGGGCGGGAGATGGATGCAAGATCCGGATCTTGTCCGCGCCTCAGGACACGGGCCGGTTTGAAGTCTATGAGCTCATATTTGCTGATGGCGGCAAGCTGGAGAGCAAACCTCATGAGCGTGGAACCCGGGAGCAGTTGATCGCCGAAGAGGGAACGTTGAAGGTCATGTCCGGCGTTGCAACGGGGATGATTGAAAAAGGCGATACCGCGCGTTACGCCGCCGATGTGGCGCACACGATTGAGGCGGTCAACGGGCCAGCCCGTGCTATTTTGATGGTGGTCCGTTTCTAGTAGTCGTCATCTAGTGAGATGGGCTTCAGCTGCTCAGTCGGTATTAAGTCGCTGTCCAAATTTGAGAATGTGTGGCCCCTGATCAGGGGATGGATCAGGGCGCCACGAGGTCCCGGGAGGCGTCAGGTTGTTCCCGGGACAAAAAATGAAAAGCCGGCATCCTTCGGGTTGCCGTTTGCGTCTTGAATGTTCACCTGGCAGGTGTTTTCCGCAAAGATATTCAGGCCAACAGTGAGGCCATCGCCCCACACTGTGGCCTGTGCCCCAGTGACAGCTGAAAAATTGCTATCATAGTTCACCATGTAAGAGCCGGTGCCGGTGTGGTCGCAACTGGCCACATGTTGTGACGAAGTTAGGTTTCCATCGCTGCCGACAAGAGCTGATGCAAATGAAGCTGTCATGTTTGCCTCCCGGTTGTATTCAATGGGGATGCGGCTCAGAGAGCCGAGTGTGCAATTCAAGAATATCAACTAAAAGTAGATTCGTAAGTCTGATATAACCCGCAAGGTTGAGTCATTGTCGGATGGATCATTGCATCCGTGAAACTGCCATCCTCTCCGTGATAATGGAAATTCCACTTTCGCCAAACATAAAAATCCGCTATTATGGATAAAATTCCAAATTATCGGAGATTGCCGTGTCGCAGGCGTTCTTGGAAAACATTTCCACTACCTTGAAGGAAATCGAGGCGGAAGGGCTCTACAAGCGCGAGCGGTTGATCACATCACCGCAAGGCGGCCATATCGCCGTGGGTGGGCGCGATGTCATCAATCTGTGTGCCAACAACTATCTGGGACTGGCCGATCATCCGGTCCTGATCGAAGCCGCCAAGAATGCCATGGATCCAAAGGGGTTCGGCATGGCTTCCGTGCGGTTCATTTGCGGCACACAGGACATTCACCGCGAGCTGGAGCAGCGCCTGGCAAGGTTTTTGGCTAAAGACGATGCCATCCTGTTTGCCGCTTGTTTTGATGCAAACGGTGGCCTGTTCGAGCCGCTTCTTGGCCCGGAAGACGCGATTATATCGGACGCGCTCAATCACGCCTCTATCATTGACGGCATCCGCCTGTGCAAGGCCAAGCGCTACCGCTACCAGAATTCCGATATGACGGATCTGGAGGCAAAGCTCCGGGAAGCCCGCGAGGCTGGTGCCCGTCACATCATGATCGCGACCGATGGCGTCTTTTCCATGGACGGATATCTCGCCAACCTGCCTGAGATCACCGCGCTCGCCAAACAATACGAGGCTGTCGTGATGGTCGATGACTGCCACGCCACCGGCTTCATGGGACCGAAAGGCGAAGGCACGCCGGCACATTTCGGCGTGGATGTCGACATTTTGACCGGAACGCTCGGCAAGGCGCTGGGCGGCGGCATCGGCGGTTACATCGCTGGACCGCAACCGGTCATTGACCTGTTGCGTCAGCGGGCAAGGCCTTATCTTTTCTCAAACAGTTTGCCGCCGTCCATTGTCATGAGCGGTCTTGAGGCGATCCGTCTGGTGGAAGAGGGGGATGAGCTGCGGAGAAACCTTTTTGACAATGCGCGCTATTGGCGGGCCGGCCTGGAAGCTCTTGGCTTTACGCTGTTGCCCGGCGAACACCCGATCATTCCGGTGATGCTGGGAGAGGCCAAATTGGCCCAGGCCATGGCGGCAAACCTTTTTGAGGAAGGGGTCTATGTCTCGGGCTTCTTCTTCCCGGTTGTCCCGCGCGGCCAGGCGCGTATCCGCACCCAGATGAATGCGGCGCTGACACGTGTAGATCTCGACCGGGCGCTCGATGCTTTTGCGAAAGCCGGCAAGACCACAGGAGTGTTGTCATGAGTAATCAGATGAAGGCTTTGGAAAAATCCGAGCCACGGGAAGGGCTCTGGATGACCCGCGCGCCGATTCCGGAAATCGGTCCCGACGACGTTCTTATCAAGATCAACAAGACCGGAATATGCGGCACGGACATCCATATCTGGAACTGGGACGATTGGGCCTCCAAAACGGTGCCCGTACCAATGATCACCGGACACGAATTTGCAGGTGAGATCGTCGAAGTTGGCCGCAACGTCGACGATCTTGAAGTCGGGCAGCGTTGTTCCGGGGAGGGGCACCTGATCGGCAAACATTCCCGGCAATCCCGGTCAGGCAAGTTTCATCTGGACCCAGAGACACGGGGCATCGGTGTCAACGAGCAAGGCGCATTTGCTGAATACTTGCGGCTGCCGGCGTTCAACGTGGTGCCGCTGCCCGATGAGATTGACGACGAGATCGGCGCCATTCTCGACCCGCTCGGCAATGCGGTCCACACGGCCTTGAGTTTTGATCTGGTTGGCGAAGATGTGCTGATCACCGGTGCAGGACCGATTGGCATCATGGCAGCTGCCGTCGCGCGCCATGTCGGCGCCCGCAATGTGGTGATCACGGACGTTAACCAAGCCCGCCTTGATCTTGCAACGCGCGTTGCAGATGTCGTGCCCGTCAATGTCGCGCGCGAAGATCTGAAGGGCATTGAGAAAAAGCTCGGCATTAAGGAAGGGTTCGATGTCGGTCTGGAGATGTCCGGCAATCAAATCGCGCTCGATCAAATGGTTGAAAACCTCGTTATGGGCGGGCGCATCGCCCTGCTTGGTATTCCGCCAGGCAAATCACCGGTCGACTGGTCGCGAATTGTGTTCAAGGCGATTACGATCAAGGGGGTCTATGGCCGGGAGATCTTCGAGACCTGGTACAAGATGATTGCGATGCTTCAGAACGGCCTCGATGTGCGCAATGTCATCACGCATCGGTTTGATGTCGATGACTTTGAAAAGGGCTTTGCGGCGATGAAATCCGGCGAAGCAGGCAAGGTGGTCCTAAGCTGGGACTAAGTCCTGGAGGCATATTGCCTGCGATTCTTGAACGTAATTTTACGTTAAATAAAAGAACTACCAAATAGTGTATCTAGCAAAGACCTCGATGTTAGGCCGATTATTCGCTGGAGGCTCGCGGATGCCAGCCAGAACCGCCAAGAGCAAAATGACATGGCCGAAGTTAAGCGGCCCGCATATCTGTGCCTCAGTCGGCCAACAATCCTTGGAGTTGGCCCAAAAGGCCCTGGTTGGCGCTGCCAACAAACGTGGCGGTTCTCTGAAGGCATCAGAGATCGCAGCCGTATTTGAGTTCCTGTCGGCCTCCCAGCAAATGTTCGATGTTTTTCGAACGAACTACGAGGCGTGTGGTAAAATCCATCGAAAACAGTCCTTCGTTGGAGCCAACAAAGGCTTCTTTGCCATGTCTGTCCTGCGGTTTCTCTGTTTCGATGTGCTTCGGAAAGTCTTCGAACCCCAAATAAGCCGGACGGATGCGGCATGGGAAATTGAGTTTCTGCAGGCTTTCAGCGGCTACATTTGCCAGACCACGGATGCAGATTTTGAAGAGAACTTGTCTGCTGCCTACCGCCGCCTTGCGAAGGACAAGGGCAGCGATATCACGGCGATGACAATAGCGCATGATGACGGAATTCAGAAAATCGTTCGGGCAGCTGTTCGCTCGTTTCCAAGCGACCACATGGACTTCGTGAATTTTTCGAATGCGGTCAACAAAGCTTTGACAGACAAGTACGAGGTATATGGCCCATCACCGATCAAGGTATCCGAACCGGTGATAGAGCGTTTCTTTGGCGCATTGTCAAAACCATCGGAAGCGAACTACTTCCGAAATCAGGTGCTTGGGTAACTCATGTAAAGGCCCTAAAATGGGCTTGGGTTCATGCCTTTGACACGCGCAAAGTGGCGGATTGCCCAAGTGTGGGCTCGGACAATCCGCGATTGCCAATCCAGTCCGGTGGGCAACGGACCGTTTGGCAACGATTGAGCGTGAGATCGCTTCAGGAGAAACCCGGACGTTGCGGCAGGCCGAGTTTTTTCAAGGTCATGACCACCGGACAGAAGCCGGTAAATGAGGCTTGCATCAGGTGAACACCGAGAATTCCGGTTAACCAGAGCCAGTTGATGTTCACGTAAATGGCCAGCAGTACAGTGGCCAACACGAGCGCGCCAACCACCAGCAGAATTCCCCGTTCAACCGTCATGATCCTCTCCGTTGTGTAAACAATTCAAATTTTCGAAAATATGCAATTAAAAAGACTGCAACACCAGTCTGAATAGTGCGGCAAAGAGTCATTCGGCTTTGGTCGTAGGTGTCTCAGCCAACAGTCTTATGGTCAGGACCCTAGGCAACTCGCAGCCAGTCCGGATCAAAGCTGACAGATCCGCAGTCCGCGAACCTGGCAATCCGATTGATTTCGCCTTCGAGTTTTCCAACCCGGCCCTTACCCGTCCGGGTCTTTGCCTCCGGCCAGAAGGCCTTGACGTGAAGCCGGTTTTCAGCCCGGTGGGCTTTCATGTCGATCCTGCCAATCAGTCTGTCTCCCTCCAGGACTGGAAAGACATAATATCCGTATTGCCGCTTCGGTTCAGGAACGAAGACTTCGATCCGGTAATGAAAGCCAAAGAGCCGTTCCGCGCGTTTGCGATCCCGCAAGGCCGGATCAAATGGCGACAAAACACGAACCCTTGATGGCAGCGGCGGCAGGGTATCCAGTGCCGCCAGTGTCTCCGGCCTTAGGAAGCTTTTTCGAAAGGCACCATCGGCGCATTCGATCAACGCCTCAATGATTTCACCGCCTGCAAGCTTCGCTTCGCACCATGATTTCGCCTCTGTCGGCGTGATCAGATCCCAAAACGCGGCAATTTCACCTGATGTTGCGAAGCCCAGCCGGTCCAAAGCCGACCGTGCAGCCCAATCGATTGTCTCTTCCACGTCAAAACGCTGCGCCAAATGCGCGTGCGGAATGACACGTTCGGTCAGGTCATAGACTTTTTGAAATCCTCGACGGTGGCAGACAGACAACTCACCGGTTCGCCACAGAAACTCAAGCGCTGTTTTCGACGGATGCCAGTTCCACCAACCACCCTTGTTGCGGGCTTCATCCTCTCCAACTGTAGACGAAGACACCGGCCCATGATCAGAAACCTGTTTCAGGACTTCGTTGAACTTTTCTTCAAACCCGTTTTGCCGCCAGTTGCGCCAACGCCCGATCAACTTTGCCCGGTCGCGGTCGAAGCGCAGCCGCCAATGCGGAAAGCTTTCCGTTGGGATGATCGAGGCATCATGGGTCCAGTGTTCGAAAAGATGACGGTCTTTCTCAAGCAGCCGTTTGAGATGCGTTTCCTTGTAGCCGGGAAGGCGGGAGGAAAGGATCATGTGATGGGCGCGGGAAACAGTATTGATGCTGTCGACTTGGACAAAGCCAAGTGTGGAAATTGTTTCACTTACACGATCGGTGGTCGTGCGGCCCGAAAGAACCGCAAGACCATGGCGGTCCAAAAAAAGCTGGCGTGCGGTTGTATTGTCAATAATCGGGGTGGCTGCGCTCATCATGAGCCTATCTAACACTCCAAACATCGGTAATAAAACCCGATTTCCGCTTTAGAGGCTGAGCGGGTTTTGCCCTTGCTTGCCAATTTCGCTTGACCTTTCGTAAGCTGTATGGGCAGTGTTCGTGTTATAGGTGTGGCTGGGGAGTGTGCAATTAAAATGGGGAAGAATATTAAGCCACGCAGCCGCGGGGAGTTATTTGCATTTGTTATTGCTTATAGTCTGGTCCTGTTTGCAAGCGTCTCTGCATATGCGAGCTGCGACGTTCTAAAGGTGAATGGCGCCAATGAGTGGCGGCCGTTTTCCTGGAGAACGCCTGAGCTTGGTGAAATGAAGGGCATATTCCCGGCGATAACACATCATGTCTCAGAGACGGTGCCTGTCAGGAGTGAATATGGGCCGGACCTGCCATGGAACCGGCTGTTTGCGCTCTTGGAACACGGCAGTATCGATGTTCTCGCGGGTGCCTATCTGTCAGCGGAGCGGCAAGCCAAGTTTGAACTCAGCCATCCGGTTCACGAAGATGAGGTGGCCGTTTTTATAAGGGCAGGGATGAAAGCGAAGCCTGACGGTCTGGATGGTCTCATTGGATTGCGCGGACGCGCTCCTTATGGCGTTCACCTCGGCGAAGACAACAACAAATTCGCTGCCGACAACCTCGTCATCGATAGCCAGTCGCTTGATGATATTGCCGGTGATCTGGAAATGCTGACGGATGGCAGGTTCGATTACATCCTGATGTCCCGCAGTTACGGAAAAAAGGCGGTGTCCACGTTCGGTTTCGACGGCCAGATTGAAGATGTGCCCTGGACAGCTGCGCGCCGGTCGGTGCATTTCATGTTTTCAAAGAAATCGCCCTGTGTGAATCTTCTTCCGGAATTCAACGCGGTGATCGATGAACAGCTGCAAACCGGTTTCTTGGACGAGTTTCAAACCGGATTTGATAACGTCGGGGGCTTCAGGAACACTTCCACCACCGTGGGTAAAGCAGCAGAATGACAGTCCGAACCATGCCGAGCCGTCATTAGATGAACAGTCCAGAGCTCTATCTGATCGCATCGGTCGTTTTTGTTCTGGCGGGGATTGTCAAGGGAACCGTTGGAATGGGGCTGCCGGCAATCAGCCTCGGTTTGATGACTGTGTTCGTCGGGGTTGAAGCGGCCATAGTCCTGATCCTTTGGCCCACTTTCCTGACCAATCTCTGGCAAGCGGTCTACGGGGGGCACCTGAAGGCACTGACCAGCCGGCTATGGCCGTTTCTTGCTGCTGCCTCTGCAACGCTGATGCTTGGAACTTTCATTCTGACAAAGGCTCCACAGGGTGTGCCGGATTTGATCCTGGGTGCCTTGATGATTGCCTATGCAGTGCCGATGCTTGCAGGTCTTCGATTGCACATCCCGTTGGAATGGGAACGGTCCGTTGGTGTGGTCCTTGGGGCGTTGAACGGGATTTTTTCCGGGTTGACGGGGGCTTATACAGTCCCGGGTGTGATGTACCTTCAGGCTTTGGGCCTTGATCGCGACGAATTGGTACAGGCCATGGGGCTGTTGTTCTTGTCTGCAACGGTCATGCTGGCGCTCGCGCTGGGCGGCTTCGGCCTTCTCGAATTTGAGGGAGCGGTCCAGTCTCTGCTCCTGACGGTTCCAGCCCTTACCGGTGTTTATATAGGTCAGCGCTTGCGGGGTCGTCTGTCCGACGCCGGGTTCCGCCGCGCATTCCTTGGCGCCATTCTATGCCTCGGGCTCTATTTGGTGCCGTTGGGCCTCTGGCGAATAACCGGTTGATCTCCCTGTCTCTGGGTTAATGCAACCGGATTGTTTTCAGAAGTTGTGTTTTGTGTTTTTTAGGAATGCATGCGCAGACTGTCTGAGTGTCACCAGAGATGCTTGGCGCTCTGGTATTTAGAAGGCCGACAGGATCGAGGGACGGTATCTATGGTTCGATACCCCGGGTACATGTGCTCCGACCGTAATACTTTTCTTAAATCCCGGCGCGGGTTTACTCGCCTGCTGGGAGTGCTGCTGGCGGCGTTGCTGATGTCTGCTGGCGGAGCAGGTCTGGCCCAGGCCGCGGAACGCTGCGATAGAATCCGGGTGAATGGCACCGTGGATTGGTATCCGGTCATCATGCGACCAAGCGATACGGGCTTGGCGTCTGGAGTGCTGCCGGCAACAATGATCGAACTCGGGCGTCGCGTCGGGATCGATGTCATCTTCCAACCTACAACGCCTTTCAAGCGGCAACTTGTTCAACTGGAAAACGGCAGTCTCGATGCTGTACTGGGTGCATACTGGACAAAAGAGCGCGCAGAAAAATTCCAGTACTCTTCCAGTGTGTTAGATGACGAAGTTGCTATTTTTGTTTTGAAGGGCAAGGAGTTTCCCTTGTCGAAGTGGTCCGATCTGGTGGGCCGGTTGGGCATCAGGCCGTTTGGCGGATCTTATGGCGAAGACTTTGACCAATATGCGCGTGAACATCTCGCGATGGAGGAGATTGCTCCCGTTCCAACGGATTTTAGACGTGATATGCTTGCGATGCTGATGAACGAAAACGCGGATTATGCCGTCCTCGGCCGATTTCACGGGTTGAAAATCATTGAGGAGGGTGAGGGGGCGGATCAGCTAATCGATCTGGAGTGGCCGGTTGTCTCCAATGGAGTGCATATTCTGTTCTCCAGGACATCGCCTTGTGCGCACCTTTTCGAGCGCTTCGAAGAACAGCTTCAAAAGCTTCGGGCCGAAGGATGGATAGACACTGTCCTGGCAGACTACCGAAGGCCTGGATAATAAAGACCATCCCACTGGTTATAATTAAAAACGCCGCCCCAGTCAGAGCGGCGTTTGCAAGTAGGAATGGCCGTAGTTACTTCGCGACAAGGCGCATGGGGGTCGCCGTGCCAACATTCGATGTTGGTTTGGTGTTGGCCCATTGATAGGACTGGCGCTCTTCTGTCGGGGTGCACAAGAAGCGCTCCCGGTAGCATTTGGTGAAATGCGATGTGGATGCAAAGCCACAGGCAAGTGCGACGTCCAGAACCGGACGGCTCGTGCGCCGCAACAGATCGCGCGCGGTCTCAAGACGCAAACGCAGATAATACTGGCCGGGCGTGCAGTTGAAGTGCCGGCGGAACAACCGCTCCAGCTGACGCGGAGACAGGTTCACCGTCATAGCAAGCTGCTGGCAGCTGAGCGGGTCTTCAATGTGCAGATCCATAATTCGGATAGCATCGAGGATCTTGGCGTTGGAAATCCCGGTCCGGGCTTCAATGTCGTGACGCTGTGCGGATTCGCCAGACCGCATGTTTTGATAGAGCGCAACTTCGGCCACTTCGTGCGCAAGATAGGCGCCGTGCTGAATTGCGATCAGCCGCAGCATCATGTCCAAAGAGGCCATTCCGCCAGCGCAGGTGATGCAGTTGCGGTCAATCGAGAAGATATCTGATGTCACTTCAACATCCGGGAATTCTTCGCGCAAGGAGCGTAGGTTTTCCCAGTGGATGGTGCAGCGCCGGCCATCGAGAAGATTGTAACGGGCCAGCAAATATGCGCCGGTACAGATGGCACCGAATGTCCGGCCAAGGGCATTGAGACGGCGCAGTTTATTGCCGAGTTCCGGATCAAGAGGCAAGCGCTCGACATCGACGCCAGTACACAAAAGTGTAATGTCCGCATCGCCAAGGTCGCGAATAGATTTTTTTACGGAAATTTCGCATCCGTTGCTCGCCACCACGGGATTACCGTCAAGGGAGTAAGTCTCCCAAACGTAATAGTCCCTGCCGAGCATCCGATTTGCTATGCGAAGTGGCTCGATGACACTCGCGAATGCATTCATGGAGAAGCGGTCCATGATCACGAATGCTATTTTTTGACAGCTGTCGTCGTGCGCGCGTCCGGACATTTACTTTGCCTCATTGGAAGGTATTATTGAAGCTTATCTTTTGATTGCAGTAAGTTGTTGGTTTTTGACTTGGCTGTCAAATAAAATCCGACGTGAAGACGAATGTTCGTGATTTTGTCGTAAACCATCCACGGGTAATGCTTGAGGTTTGATCGCATTGATCAATTTCTGGCCGTCACCTGCCCAGAAGCTGAGCGGCAATACAAGATTGGTCTTGTCGCGTGCCAGTAATGGATATGTTGCGCTGCGGTATTGCTGTGACGGTCAGACAGTGAAGGCCGCAGGTCCTAAGCCCCCGGGCATTGCCGACGCCAGCGGATAAACCGCATTACACCGCTTTTTTGGATGTTTTTTTTGCCGAAAGCGCATTTCGTGGTCCCATGTTGCTTCAAGTCAAGGTGCACTTGGTGGTACACGGGCTTTAATTGTATGTGCCAAGACCCACGGATCGATCAAATATGAACGTACTTGCCAAACCCGCAGATCTCGCAGACGCCGCCCCAGCCGGTGTCTTCGTGGAAGAGGTCAAGACTGTCCAGCACTATACCGACCGGCTGTTCCGCTTCCGGATGACCCGGCCGTCCAGCTTTCGGTTCCGCTCCGGCGAGTTTGTCATGATTGGTCTCATGATCGATGGCAAACCACTTTACCGCGCCTACTCGATTGCAAGCCCGGCCTGGGATGAAGAGCTTGAGTTCTTCTCCATTAAGGTGCCGGACGGTCCGCTGACATCTCATCTTCAGAAGATCCAGCCGGGTGATGCGGTTCTGATGAAAAGGAAACCAACGGGCACATTGGTCAACGATGCACTCGTACCGGGCAAGCGGGTCTACATGTTCTCAACGGGTACCGGGATTGCACCATTTGCCAGCCTGATCCGGGATCCGGACACGTATGAGAAGTTCGATCAGGTGATCCTGACCCACACCTGTCGGGAAGTGGCTGAGCTGAAGTATGGTGAGGACCTTGTTCAGGAAACACTCAATGATCCGCTGATCGGTGAGTTCGCGAAAGACAAGCTGATTCACTACACCTCGGTTACCCGGGAAGATTTCCCGCGCAAGGGCCGGATCACCGACCTGATCCAGTCAGGCAAGTTGTTTGAAGACCTCGGCGTTCCGCCGCTTGATCCGGCGATCGACCGCGGCATGATCTGCGGCTCGATGGACATGTTGCGCGATACCAAGGCGCTACTGGAAGAAGCGGGCCTTACCGAAGGTGCCAACAACAAGCCGGCAGAATTCGTCGTCGAACGCGCATTCGTCGGCTAACGGACGTCTCCATTGACTGAGAATCACAAAGGCCGGGGCGACCCGGCCTTTTCAATGTCTGATTGTTGTCACTGCCGCGGAAGTTTAGAGCGGTTTTCTGATGAAGGCCGGGACGTGATAAAAGGGCAGCTTCTCAATCTTCAATCCGTGCTGTCTTACGAAATTGTCGACTGACAAAGTCTCACCGGCAACGGCATTATAGTCGTCAAAAACGATCAGGCCGCCTGGGACGACGCGCTGATACAACATTTCAAGGGCGAAGTCGGTCGGCTCCTTTACGTCCATGTCCAGATGCAGGAAGGCGAGACGGGTTTCCGGATTTTCCTCCAGATAGCTTGGGAGGGTGTCAAAAACATTGCCCTTGACCAGTGAGAAATTCTCAAACCCCTTACTGACAAGAAGGTCGTTCAACTCTTCGCGGGAAAGGCCGTGTCCGCCAGCCTGTTCAAAGCGTTCGACGAATTTCAGATCGTCTTCGACTTTCAATCCGTCTGTCGGAAACTCACCGAAAGCGTCGAAACCGACAATCTTCCGGGAGAAATCATTCTCGAGCGAATCCCGGAACGTGGCAAGCCGAATGAGCGAGGCACCCTTGTAAACGCCGAGCTCGAAGATGTGCCCTGGCAGGCCGACGATGCTCTGGTAGAGCTCATAGTGAGCAAGCATCTTGTTCAGCCGGGATTTGTGCGAGAACCAGTAGAAACCGTTCTCATAATCCCAGACGCTGTCTTTGTCCAAGCCCCTGACGATCATCAGTTTTTCCTCAACTCGCAGCTTTGCGGGCGTAGTCTTCGACGTCCTGCCGGCGGCTCGCCCGCAGGAGGAATGTGATCCGGACCGTATCCTTGCTGTTCACGCCACTGCGGTGCCGTCTCAGGAAGTCGAAGATGACGGTTTCCCCAAAGTGGGTTTCTGCATATTTGGTGGTCTCGGGAGCTGGAACTTCCACTCTCATGAAACGCTTGGAGACCGGATCCATGTAGCGCTGATCGTGGTCCAGCACATCCGCTTCGGTATTGGGGGCAACTTCAAGAGCTCCGCCGCTTTGATCGCAATCGTGAAGATAGGTCGATAATACCACGCTTTGCGGGCAGCAATTTCCCTTTGACAGGTAATACCCCGCTTCCTGATGCCAGGGCAGGGACATCTTTATTTCGTCCTTTTTAAAGTAGTTCGGCAAGTCAATTCTCAGATGCGGAAAAGCAATCAGGATATCTTCCGGCTGACAGTCGAAGGCATCGGCTGCAAGTTCTGTCCACATTGGATGATCGACGAACTGCGCAAATTCATTGCTGGCGATGATCTTGTCTTGAATCTCGGCAGTGAGGTTATCGCCATTTTGGTGGGCAGCGATCAGTTTGGCCGAAAACTCCTCGATTGAGGCCGCGTCCAGTTGATTGAGAACGAAACGGGTGAACTCAGCCAAGTCTGCTTGGTTTGGAACTTTCGAGATGTTCAGCATGGTCGCTCCTTACACTCTCACGTAGCCCGCCATCGAGGCTTCCCTGACCCGTCTTAACTCAATGTTGTTAAGCCCCAGTTTTTCCATGACTGCGATTGTTTCGCCCGGATAGTCCTTGTGATTGATTTCATCGAACACAATGATCGAGCCTTTGGGCATACGCTCCAGCGCATGAGAGAGGACATCAGCCGTCGGCTTGTAAAGGTCGAGATCGAGATGCAGCAGTCCGATGACGGTTGCAGGGTTGTTTTCCAGGTATTTCGGCAGCGTTTGTGAAATGTCGCCCTTCTCCAGAAACACCTTCTGAATGTTCCCGATCATCCGGTTCTCATCATAAAATCCGATTGCATCTTGAAGATATTCAAAGCTGTCGTAGCTCAAGCCGCCGGTTTGCATATGTTTGGCGGTGGACGACAGATCTTCCTTGGACGGTTCGGTGAAGCCCTCAAACGTGTCAAATCCGATGATTTTGCGGGTGTAGTGGTGCGGTTCATAGATGGCCGAAAAGTGGGCCATGGCCATCATGAACTCGCCGCCGGCGACACCACACTCGAAGATATCCCCCGGTATGTCCGTAATCAATTCCCAGTATCTCAAGGTCTCAATGAATCGGGTCACCCTTTGGCGGGGCGCGAACACCGGGAAAGTATCAACAAGCCGGTGCGGCAGCATCGGGTTGGCATCCAGGTATTCTTGGCGCCGCTGGTACCAATCCAGCTGTTTTTCCGTGTTCCGGTTCTTTTCAATGTTTTTCAGAGTTGTTTCATTCATCTCAAAGGACCTCGCGCGCTTGTGCGCAATTGTGGACGTTTTTCAGTAAAACGGGCCGGAAGTTTGAGGAAGGTCGCCCAATCGGGGCGAGAGACCGTTGCCCTAATCCGAAGACGGCTTTGTTCAAGTTTATGACTGTTGGAGACAGGGAGGCCAATTCATTCGCCCGCCACAGCGTAAGAGCTGTCCGCGATGCGGTTCCTGGCTCGTTCGAAGTGCTTTTCCAGGAGTTGGAGCGCTTTCAGGGCTCCTTCACCATCATTTTTGTGTCCTTGCCAGATTTCTGGAATGAACGAGGCGCCCGGCATCTGCCGGAGGACTTGCTGAGCCAGGACCGTCCAATCGATGTCTCCTTCTTCAATTTGAAGGCCTTCGCCATCGACGCCAGCTGCATCAGCCAGGTGAAGATGTGCCGTGTATGGTGCAACCAGCTCCACGAATTCTGAAAAGGACCAGCCATGATGCACGCAAGCGAGTTTGGAGTGAGAGACGTCCAGGCAGATGCGGGTGCCATTGCGCCTGCAGAAGTCAGAGATTTCGACCGGGTCCACAAACAGATTGTGGAATTGCTGGCCCCCAAAGTGCCAGGGGAAGGGCGGCATGGTCTGCGGAATGATCTCAACACCCTCTGTGTCCAATTTGGAGAGGCTGTCCTCCAGTATCTCATAAAGTGCAGCAGTCCCGCCTGCGCCCAAATGATTGTCGTGACTGAAGCCGCCGACATTGGTCACCAGCAGAACGGGCGTAGAGGTTGTAAAGTGTCGCGATAGTTCGCGCGCAATATCAACCACTCTTTGCATCTCCGACAAGGAGCGCTGGCGGTAATCGTCTTTCGTGGAGCACAAGTCCAGGGTGTGATCACCTGCGAACAATTCCGGCGTGTGCACAACGAGATCCAGTGTAAGCCGTTCCTTGAAGTAGTCCGTCAGGTCGACTTCCATGTCCTTGTAGCTCAGGTGGATTTCGGCAAGGTCCAAATTGGTGAGCCGGATCATCTTGTCCAGATCATGATATCGGACCGGGATGCCCCATCGCAGCGGAAAGGAAAAGTCGCGTGGCTCAACCCGTCCAGCGCCAAGATCGGAAGGGAAAAAGAAGTCACCTGCTTTTTTGGCAGTCTGCAAACGGCGGCCAATCAATTCGCTCTTTCTGTTGGGCTGCAGGCCTTGGCCCGGACACTTGATGTCGATCATATTCGCGGTGACTTCCGTTCCCGCTGGAATATCGACAGACGCAATCAAGCTTTTGGCAAGGTTCTCGCGGTTCATCATCTCGCCTTGAGAGACCCTGCGTTCCTCCACGGTGCCGAGAGCCTGTTCCATCTCTCTGATGCCGGTCATCATCTGCGCAAACTCGTCCGGCAGAAGGCTGACGCGGTGATCGTTGCCTTCCATGGCACGGTCAAGCGTGAAGTGCTTCTCGATGACCTTTGCCCCGAGTGCGACCGCGCCAATCGCAATATTGATGCCCCGCTCGTGACCGGAATAGCCGACCAGGCAATCTCCCTGCCGTTGCAGGTGCTGCATGTACTTGATGTTGATGTCCTTGAAGGGTGCCGGGTAGGTGGAGTTGCAGTGAAGCAGGACAAACGGAGCCGCCAAACCACGAAGCTTGGCAATGCCTTGCTTGATCTCCGCCTCCGATGTCATGCCGGTGGAGCATATCATTGGTTTGCGTGTTGCAGCGATTGCCGAGATTAAATCGTAATTTGTGAAGTCAGCGGATGCGACCTTGAAAGCGTCAAGGCCATACCGGTCCAGTTTGCCAAGCGACTCCTCGTCCCACGGCGTGCAGAGAGGGATGATGCCTTTTTGATGGCAATAGTCAAAGGCGGCGAAAAGCTCATCATCCTTCAGCTGGAAGCGGGACAGGAGATCCATCGTGTACTGCGTTCCGAGATCCGCGCTGTCATCGACCATTTTTTCGGACGACTTGTAGAGCCTGGAGAGAGAGCGCATCTGAAATTTGGCACAATCAGCGCCAGCCCGGACCGCTTCGTCAATCAGCTTCTTAGCCAGTTCAAACGAGCCGTTGTGGTTGTTACCGATCTCGGCGATCACGAATGCTGGATCATCTTCGCTAATGATCCGGCCGCCAATTTCGATGGCCTTGTGATGGCCGAACGCGATCGCGACGATCCGGTGCTGGCTATCGACGAGGGGGACCGCCTTGAAGCGGTCATTTAGCAGGCGGGAGACGATCTGTGGTTCGTCATCATGGCGGGCAAAAACAATGGTCTTGTTTATGATGCTGCTGATCGAGCCATTCAGGTCGATATGGTCTGTCCCAATTAGCCAGCGGCGCAAATCACCGTCGGTTAAGGCACCCTCCAGAATGCCACCTTCCGAAACGGTGAAGATGACGCCTTCCTTGTTCGCGCTGATCTTGTTGAGAGCATTCAGGATCGAATCTTCAGAGAAGACAACGAACCTTGAGACATTGCGATCGATGATCATGGTTTGCTTCTCGCCCGTACAGACCAATTCCTGGAGCGCTGTTCTAAGTGGCGCATATTGAAAGAACTTCACTTTGATACATCATAAGAGAGCGAAAACTTTCATATGCTTTAAGATCTTAAGGTACATCATTGAAAGTTTGTCCCGCTAGCCGGGAACACGGAATAGTTGGGGTTAATGAATGCCGTCCCCGCTCAAAATGCTTCTATGAATCAAGGAGTGCGCACTTGAGTGCCCGTCGACAGGATATATACTGTCAAAAATAGCGAGGAATTTCGGCGCTATCTGAATTTGTCTATCCTGTACCCAAAGTGATTCCGCTGACTCACCTCTACTGGCTGGTCGTTGCGGTATCTGGCTCACAAACACGTAACGAGTAGGCGATTTTCAGGGGGCGACGTTAGGATGAAAAAAGCTGTAGCGATTATTCCGGCGCGTGGCGGCTCCAAGGGAATACCTCATAAGAATATCAAGGCATTTCTTGGACTGCCGCTTGTTGTTCATTCAATCAAGGCCGCATTCGCGGCTAAAACGATTTCGAACGTTGTGGTTTCAAGTGATGATGAGGAAATCCTTCAAATCGCGCAAGCCCACGGCGCCATTCCCTTGAAAAGACCGGGTGAAATTGCTGGCGATGAAGCATCTTCTGAAGCAGCTCTTATTCATGCAATCTCAAGTGTGCCCGCGTGCTCCGAGGCGGACACCGTTGTGTTTTTGCAGTGTACCTCGCCACTGACAACTGCCGATGAGATTGATCATGTCGTCAGTGCTTTCCGCGAAACAGGCGCTGACACCGCTTTTTCCGTTGTTGAGAAGCACGCGTTTTTGTGGGGTATTTCGGAAGACGGAAGCGGCTTCGGTATCAATCATGATGCGTCAAAGCCCCGTCAACGTCGGCAGGACCGGGTGCCCGAGTATCAGGAGACCGGAGCCATTTATGCACTGAAGAAAGATGGCTTTGTGCAGTACGGACAACGTTTCTTTGGCAAATCTGTACCGGTGCCGATTGACGGGGCAGTGGAAATCGAGATTGACACTCCGAGGGACTGGGCGACCTTGGAAGCGTACGCGCGCGCGTCACAAAACTGATGAGGCAGGTTCTCAACACCAGTCCATGGATAACCGATTTCGCAGCTATAAACGCGTGGTTGCCAGCATGGGAAAGTACTCTTTGTCTTTTTGTTGAAAATATCAATGTAATAAATGTCAAAAATGGATATTATTTTGTGATGTTCTCCTTTTTTATTTCAAGATAGCGGGGCTTTTGTCAGTAAATTGTGGTAATTTACTATAGGCAATTTGCTTTGCGTTGGAAATACCTATGGTTGAAAAAAGTAGAAAAGGAGAAGACTTCGGTACATCCTCACTCGGATTGTTTGACACCTTGGCTGCCATAGGGATCGTAACTGACGCCCATAGAGAGGTTTTTGCCAAAGGGACCCGAGACCGTGCAGATGTTACCGTTTACCGGGACCGGCAATCAGAGGTGATTTTCATCGATGGATTCTATGGTGGCGATGCGGTCTATGAGGACGGGGCGTATCGTAAATCCAACGAAGATCAATTCGGAAAGCGGGATCTTGAGGTTATCAATGATACTGCGCGGCGGCTCGCCTCCTACCGCCCATATGTGACCGGCCGCAAGATTGTCGAGTTTGGGTGCGGTGACGGTGCATTTCTTCAAGCGATCAGGAGTGAAGTAGACAGTTGCTGTGGCATAGAACTACAGGAAGACTACGTTTGGGCACTGAATGAAAAGGGCCTGCCATGCCACAAATCCCTGTCGGCCATTCCAGATGGATCTATGGACAGCGCGCTAAGCTTCCATGTGCTTGAACATCTGCCGGATCCATTGTCGATACTGTTTGAATTGAAACGGGTCCTGAAACCAGGAGGGATACTCGTCGCAGAGGTGCCACATGCCCGGGACCTCCTTATTAACGAATTGAAGAATAAAGCGTTTACGGATTTCACACTTTGGAGCCAGCACCTGGTGTTGCACACGCGGGAAAGTCTACGACGTCTTCTGAGTGCTGCCGGTTTTGAGAACACCATAGTAGAAGGGGTTCAGCGCTATTCACTGTCAAATCACATGACTTGGCTGTCTAAGGGGAAACCGGGGGGGCACAAGTCAGTGCTTTCTGCAATTGACACTCCCGACCTAAGACAAGCTTACGAGGCCACATTGAACCGCATTGATGCAACGGACACTCTGGTTGCCATTGCTCGTGTGCCTGCTTGACCAATTAAAGGCTTTGTATAGGCTATAGCCCTAGTCGGGCATTCCTTTGATCGGGTGACCAGTTTGCTATTTGCCTCTTGAATTCCTTGATGATTTCCGGGACAAAATCGGCGCAGGCACGGTCGGTATAAGAGCGCATGTAAGTCATCGCCGGGTACCAGGGCGGATTGTCTTGACCGAGTAGCAGGGCAGGTTCCTGAGTGCCAAAACGGATTGTCGGCACGTTATAGATGCCACAGATATCGGCAACACTGGTATTTGCCGAAACGACGAAGTCGCAGCAGTTGGTTAGGGCAGCTGCCCCGAGCAAATCATCGAACAAATCGACGTCTTCAAAGAAGTTGAATTTCTCAGGGAACCTTTGTTTTAGATACTCAATTTCCTTGTCGACAGTTGCGTATTGCAGATTCACGAAGATTGCGTCGTGCGATTCCAATACCGGAGAGATCTCTGGCGCAGACAAATAAAAGCGGGCCCGGTTGGCAGCAAGGTTGCGCGACCGCCAAGAAAAACCCACCACAGGTTTGTTTTCGTAACCCTGCAGGCGTTTGAGATAGGAAATCGCGCGGTCTTTTTCAAAAGAATAAACCGGGCACTTCGCTGCTTTGAACGCCTGGATATTCGGCCGAAAAAACCGGGCCAAATCAGTCAAGTTGATATGGCAGTCGTAATCGTGAGCGGTTGCTTCCTTGTCAACATTCATTTTTGCGGGGCGCGCGAGCGCATCGGGAAACGAATATTGGTAGAATTTCGCCCCCTTTGCGGACCCCTCGATGATAACCTTTCCGGCTTTTTCCATTACTTCTGGAATCATCGTGCCGGATTTTAGTGCATCGCCCAGCCCTTGGTCGCCCCACAGCAAGATGGTCTTGCCGGAAATGTTTTCGCCGTCCCATTCGGGGACGTCGAACTTGCGCTTCATTACGACGCTGGCCGGATCATCGAAACGCGCCCGATGGAGCCTCCAACCCTTTTCAAGATCGCCATTCGCGAGATAGGCAAGCGACATGTTCCAGTCGACCGTCGGGGCGAAAGCCGGGGCCTGTTTTCTTGTTGCATTGAGAATTTCAAGTGCTTCCTTGCGCTCTCCGTTCATCAGCAAGTTGACACCGAGCGTAACACCCTTGTGGTAGTCACGTGGATCAAGTTTGTAAGCTCGTCTGGAATAATCGACAGCCATACTTGATTCATTCATGCAAAACAGGAGCCGGGCAGCTTCGTGTTGGACGTCGGCATTATCGGGAAACCGCTCCAGTGCTTCGGTCAACTCGTACTGGCTTGGCTCGAATTGCTTCAATTGCATCCTGCATTTCGCGCGCAAGACATAGTTTTCCGGATTATTCGGCTTAAGCATGACCGCTTTGATGAAGAAATTAATCGCATGATGCGCGCGGTCGGCATCCATTAAGAGATTGCCGAAGTTCCGATACGCGTCTTCATTGTCTGGGTCTTCAACAAGCAGTCCTTGAAAAAGAAGTTCGGCCTCTTCGAATTCCTTCTTCTTGGTAAGAGCGATGCCCTTTATGTTCCGCGCTTCCCGTTCTCTCGGGTTCAAAGACAGCGCCTTGTTACAGACAGCTAGCAGGCTTTCTGTATCCGAGCCGAGATCCATCATCGTGCGCGCAAGATTTGCATAAAATGCGGATTGGTTCGGATCGAGTACGATCGCCTTTTGGATGTATTCAAGTGCGCGTTTCGGATAGCCGAGTTGGCGGTAAGTAACGCCAAGCAGGTGGACAGCGTCGGCGTTGTTTGGGGCCTTTTTGACCGCTTGTTTGTAAACGCGTTGCGCCTTTTCGTACTCGCCGGCCTGTTGCAGCGAAATGCCCTTAAGCAGTCTGTCTCGAAGGGTGTTGGGCGCAGTTTGCGTAGCCATCGGTATCGGCCTCATCGGGAATCAATTGCTTAAAGAATAGCAGGCTGCGCCGAATGTGACAGTTGTGCCGCCGGAACTGGGGAAATCCCTTGGGGATTGCCATGCTCAACCCCGGTGAAGTGACCTTTGCCACCAAAAAGACCTTGGCCAGAAGAAACTGTTTCCGCAAATGGTGGGCGATATTGGGATTGAACCAGTGACCGTTCCGGTGTGAACGGAACGCTCTCCCGCTGAGCTAATCGCCCTCAGCAATGAATGTGCTCAGTCACTAATCGACGATTTCGGTATAGGCAAGAGCCGGTTAGCCTAATCCCGGCTTTGTTCTGTGCTTCAGGTTCGCAGTGCGGCCACCGCATCTGTAAGCTCGTCAAAATGGGAAATGATCCGATCCGGACCAAGCTCACTAACTGGTACAGGCGTATAGCCAAAATCAACGGCGACAACGGGAATGCCCGCGGCGCGGGCAGCTTTGATGTCGGTTACACTGTCGCCGATCATGATTGAGCCTTCTGGAGTGCCGCCAGCGCGCTTTATGGCACCCAGGACCGGTTCTGCATGGGGCTTGGAAACGGCGAAGGTATCGCCTCCGACGACCGCCTCGAAGTGATCTGTCATTTCGAGCGCGGCGAGCAAGGGTAGGGTGAGGCGCTCGGTCTTGTTGGTGCAAACCGCCAGCTTCCAGCCATCGGCACGGAAACGGTCTAGTGCTGGAATAACACCATCGAACGGCCGTGTGTGAACTGCGATGTTGGCAGCGTAGTACTCTAGGAAGTCTTCATAAAGCGGTGTGATCGTCTCGTCCGACCAGGCAATTTCAAGATGGTCCAAACCGCGTTGCAAAAGAACCTTGGCTCCCATGCCGACCATGTTGGCGACCTTGTCCTGAGGAACAGTCCCATGACCGGCTTTGTCCAGAACCGCATTCAAGGTCGCAACAAGATCTTCCATGGAAGACACGAGTGTGCCGTCCAGATCGAACACAAGTACAGACATGAAACCCTCAGCTATAAGTAAACAGGGTTCTGCCTAGCTGTCTTTGTGGCTTCCCGCAAGATCCCGCAAGCCAATGGACGCCTGCCTTTGAGGCGAAAATCAAAACGTTACAAGGCCGTCGGTTGTCACAGCTTATAGGCCGTGCGAAATCCGCCCCAATGGCGGCCTTGCACCAGTATCGGCGCATCGATTTCCTGCATCCAGATGATGTTTCCGCCTCCCATGTCCCTTGGATAGGACTGGACAAGGTAAGGCCGCATGTTGCGGGCAGCGCTCAAGCCGGCCCGGTCATCAAAGATCCGTTTGTTCCGGCAGTTGGCGGTGTTCCAGGCCGGATCATTCGGTTTCTGCGGTTTCGAGAAGATGAGGTTGTGAACTGGCAGGTACCCGTTGCGGTCGACTGCTGCGCAAAATGCCATGCCGGAGTTGTTCTTCAGAATTTCTTCCTGAATGTCCGGCAAAGAGCGCTCCAGTGCGCTGAGGGCTCTTGTTGAAACCTGGAGCGGGTTCGTTCCTTCTATCGGCCGGTAGTCCGTATCGAAGAGAGCATCAACGGATAGCGCGCCGCTTTCGATCATGCGCTCCATTGCAGCAGTTACACGCGCAGCGCCAGTTTGCGCCGTTTCTATCTGCTTCGCGAAGCCTTGCTTCAAAGATGCTATCCGTTGTTCGAGCGCGGTCTTGAAAGCCCCCGCCGAAGACGTGAAGGCGCAATGGCATCCGCCATCAGATACATTCACGACTTTCACTTCGGTCGAGCCGATCCCACTCAAATCCAGATGCAGTACAGCACCAGTGTGCGGAACAGTGTCAGCATCGGTTATGAACAACACCCCGCCTTTGGAGATGTCCCGCGTTTCGATACGCATTGTGACGTTTCCGCTGGTCGCTGTACCCGACAGTTTCAGCGGCAAACGATCATCAACCCGGCGATCACCGACATCGGTCTGCCGTATCATCATGGCAAAGCGGGCCTGGAGGGCCTTGGTGCTGGCGCTCATATTATCACCAGCATCGCGAACCAGCGTACCGCTTTGCTCAGCTTCTGCGGCAGAGGCGTTGATCCGGTCGACATGACTTACGACATCTTGAACGAAGCTTTTGGTGTCCTCGGCTTGTCGGCTCACCGTTTCGGTTGTTTCTACCTGTACCTGCACCGCCTGTTCGACAGCTGCAAAACTGGGCCGGATTTGGCCGATCACATCAATGATCCGGCCGACAGATCCAATACTCATCTCAGCCGACTGGTTCAGCTTGTTGATATTGGCAACAATCTGTTCTGTGGCAGATTGCGTTTCCACGGAGAGCGACTTCACCTCACCGGCGACCACGGCAAACCCTTTGCCTGCGTCTCCGGCGCGCGCCGCTTCAATTGTGGCATTTAGGGCCAGAAGGTTGGTCTGCTTGGCGATGTCAGAGATGAGGCCAACGACATTTGCGATATCTTCGATTGCGCTTTTCAGCTCAAGAACACCCTGATTGGCCTGGTCGGCAATATCTCGGGCTTCGATCGCCAAATCATTTGAAACGCTAACCTGGGAGCCGATTTGAGCGCTGGCGGCGGAGAGTTCTTGAATGGAATGCGTCAGCTCGCCAACATTATCGTTGGCTCTAGCTGCTTGATCGGTCAGGACTTGGCTTTCAGATATGATGGAACCCAAGGTGCTGGCCTGCTCCACCAAGCGGTCCTGCACTTTGGTTGCCGCAGCATCAATGCTTTTCGCCGCAACCTGAAGGTCATCTTCCAGACTGTCGAGGGCACGGCTCAGACCGCTGGATGCGTTCTCAGTTTTGGCGTCGCCATCTGAGACTGGATTCTCGTGTGCTTGAGTGTCGTCAGGCACCAAGTCGACTTCGCCAACAGAAGTCTTCCGCCGCATCTTAACACTGAACATTTGTCGCGCCCTTATAGAGTGTTCTGCGATTCAATCAGGCAATATTTCCAGAAGGGTCTGAACCTTACGTTAACCATGCCCAATATGTTGGCAGGCGCCGTTCTTCGTTGAAAACTGGAAACGATCTGGACCCGTGCTTGCCTGACATGTTAAGGACCGCGCGGCCATCTGAACTGATCGGAGGGCAAGCGCTGGTAATGCGGCGCTAACCAGCGACGCAGAGGCCAGAAAGGGTGAGGTATGAGCGACAACCTGAAACAGCAGGCAGCTGAACGCGCGGCAGAGGATGTCACCTCCGGCATGCGCCTTGGTATCGGCACAGGGTCGACTGCAGAGTTTTTCGTTCACGCCCTTGCAAAACGTGTCGCAGACGGACTGGACGTGATCGGTGTTCCGACCTCTGAGCGCACAGCAGAGCTTGCTGCCAGTTTGGGAATAAAACTCACCACCTTGGAAGAGTTGCCCGAGCTGGATCTGACCGTTGACGGTGCAGATGAGCTGGATGCCAACCTGGCCCTGATTAAGGGCGGTGGCGGTGCCTTGCTGCGGGAAAAGATTGTCGCAGCAGCTTCTGGCAAAATGATCGTCATCGCAGATGGCACAAAGAACGTGGATACTCTCGGGCAATTTCCGTTGCCGATTGAAGTTGTGCCGTTTGGTCAAGAAGCAACGCGGCGGGCCATTCTGGCAATGTTTATGGAAATGGGTTTGCCTCAAAACCTTCAGCTGAGAATGGCTGGGGAGCATCCTTTTGTCACAGATGGCGGGCATCACATCTTTGACGCCCATCTTCTGAAGATCGAACAACCTGAAACGCTTGCACAAGCTCTGGTAAAGATCCCGGGCGTTGTTGAGCATGGTCTTTTCCTCAATCTTGCCTCCAAGGCTTACGTGGCCGGTGAAGATGGGGTAAAGACGATTACGCCTGCGTCGATTTAGCGAATTTTGGTTGCCGGATCGCCTCCGGAAAACCGCCAAGGAGTCAAGGAAATGAAGTCAGTGAAGTTTGCCGGTGTTGGTCTCGCCATGTTGGCGTGGGGCGCGATCTCCGGCGGTGCGGTTGCTCAGGACAGCTTTTCAGAAAGTCATTTGGAAGCTGCAAAAGCTGTTGCCTTGGAAACCAAAGTCCTGGAACCGTTTGACGCCATCTTGTTCGTCATGGCGGAACAGACCTTGTCCGCTTTCACGCAGAATGAACCGACGCGTGCGGAAGAAATCGCAGAGGTCGTGGAACAGGTCGCGTTGGAGCTGGCGCCGCGCCGCGCCGTATTAAACGAGCAGATCTTCCGCATTTGGGCGACCGCCTTCACCGAAGAAGAGCTGGTTCAGCTGGCTGAATTCTATCGCACCCCGCTCGGTATGAAATTGCGCGACAGTGTTGCCGACATTACAGCTGCATCTGTGGAAGCCAGCCGCGAATGGCAGGATCGGTTGAGCGTCGATATCGTTGCGATGGTGCAGGAAGAATTGGACAAGCGCAGCGCTGCGGCCACAAACCAATAAGTGATCAAGGCGTGAGCAATCAGATTGCGCACGCTTTTTCAGATATTGAGACGGGTCAATCGCCCGCACTGTCTGCAAACCGGGCCGCGAAAGCGGCCCTTTGTGCAATAAGGTATGCGTTTCAGGACACCGAGCTGACCAAGGCCAAGCCTTGTGAATAGGGACTGAGAGCTTATCTGGGCTTCATGGCCGCGTGCGCTGGCCGTTCGAATACCAAATCCCGAGGGGCATTGAATGAGCGATTTTGACTATGATCTGTTTGTGATCGGTGGCGGTTCCGGCGGCGTTCGTGCGGCCCGGATTGCGGCCACACATGGCGCTCGGGTCGGTATTGCAGAAGAATACCGTTACGGCGGAACCTGTGTGATCCGCGGCTGTGTTCCCAAAAAACTGTTCGTCTACGCATCCAAGTTTTCCGAAGAGTTTGAAGATGCTGAGGGCTTTGGCTGGAGTGTCGGCGAACGCAGCTTTGCTTGGGACAAACTGATCGCGGCAAAGGATCAGGAGATCACGCGCCTGGAAGGGATCTACCGCCGGAACCTGGACAACACCGGCGTCGAAATTCACGACAGCCGCGCCGTGATCGAAGACGCCCACACGGTTCGTTTGTTGTCCACGGGTCAGACGATCACCGCGAAGTATATCCTTGTAGCGGTCGGAGCCTCGCCAAATGTCGATAACAGCTTGCCGGGCGGTGAGCACGTCATCACGTCGAATGAAGCATTTCACTTGAGCGAATTGCCGAACCGCGTGGTGGTTGCCGGCGGCGGCTACATCGCCGTTGAGTTTGCCGGCATTTTCAATGGCCTCGGTGTCGACACGACCCTGATTTATCGGGGTCCTGAAATCCTGCGTGGATTTGATATGGACCTGCGCCGGACTGTACGCGAGGAAATGGAAAAGAAGGGGATCAAGATTGTTTTGAATGATACCTTCTCGTCCATCGAAAAGCAGTCGGACGGTTCCTTGATCGGGCGCACCAATGGTGGCGAAAACCTGGATGCGGACCAAATCATGTTTGCGATTGGCCGAAACCCGCACACGCGCGACCTCGGATTGGAAAAGGCAGGCGTTGAAACCGATGCCATCGGTGCGATCAAAGTCAATGAGGAGTCCCGCACAAATGTTGAGTCCATCTATGCCGTTGGCGATGTAACCAACAGGGCAAACCTGACCCCGGTCGCGATCCGGGAAGGCCACGCGTTTGCGGATACCGTGTTCGGCAACAAGCCCTGGACGGTGGATCACAGCCTGATCGCAACGGCTGTGTTTTCACAGCCGGAAATGGGAACAGTCGGCCTCACACAAGAAGAGGCGCTGGAGCGTACGCCGAACCTGGATATCTACAAGTCCAGCTTCCGGCCGATGAAGCATACGCTGTCAGGCCGGGATGAAAAGATGCTCATGAAGATGATCGTCGATGCGGACAGCCAGAAAGTGCTTGGGGTCCATATTGTTGGCCCGGACGCTGGTGAGCTTGCGCAAATCCTTGGAATAACGCTTGAAATGGGCGCGACCAAGGCTGACTTTGACAGGACGATCGCGGTGCACCCGACCGCAGCGGAAGAACTTGTGACAATGCGCGAGCCAACGGAACGCTTGCGCGGCTGATTACGAAACCGCTGATGCCAATACGGAAAAACCGCCGCAAGAATTTGCGGCGGTTTTTTCAATAAGAGGGAAATATTAGGCGCTGAGCGAGGACATACCGGCTTTCGCTGAAGCATCATTTTCTGGGATAAAGGTGTCCTTCAGCAGGTCCTCGTAGAACGCGTGTACACCACGCCCGCGGTCTTTTGCCCTGTAGAGTGCGGCATCAGAGCGGGCAACGAGTTCTTCCGGTTCAGTCCCATCCGCCGGGGCAACGGCGATGCCAATACTCAGTCCGACATGCGCCGTATTGCCGCCTTCGATTTGAATGGGTAAAAGCGCCTTGTTGATCAACGCGCGGCAAAGGGTGTCCAATTCTTTGCGGCTTGTGCCTCCGCGGTAGATCACCATGAATTCGTCGCCACCGATCCGGCAAACCAAACCCGGCTTGCCGACAACTTCGTTGAGCCGTTTGGCCATGATCTTAATCACCGTGTCACCAGCAGCATGACCATAGGTGTCGTTGACCGCTTTGAATTTGTCGAGGTCGCAATGCAAGACAGCGAAGCGTTTCTGCGGCAACTCGGCCGTTGAACTTTCCAGAACACGGTTGAACTGAAGTCTGTTGGCGAGACCGGACAGATTGTCGTGCAGAGCCAGGTAGCGGTTCTGCTCCTCGCTTTTCTGAAGCGACCGGGTCAGTTGACCGATCCGCCAGGCAATTCCGAATGCGAGCGCGCCAAGGGTCAGACTGAGCATGGCAATGACCGGAATGACCGTCGGCCAGATCGAGTCGATCACAGTCTGGCTCTCCCAGCGGAATGAGCCAACATCCACGCCTTCCTCGCTTGTAACCAGATGTGACGGACCGTCTTCCGGCTCAAATGCCCTGGGCTCAAAACGGAGCCGGGCGAAGTTCAACTGCGAGTTCAGGCGTTCCAGAAGCGTGTCGTCGATGTATTTCACGGAGATCATCAACGACGGCCCGCCATCGGGGAGGGTCGCGGTGTATTCATCCGGCATGATCGGCATCGCGGAGAAAAGCGCCGGTTTTCCATCAAGCCTGATGACACCCATCAAGGCATATTGGTCTGTATCAAGGCCTTGAAGAGACCGGTGACCAAATCCGCCGGGCACCCGCACGCGATTGGCTGCGTATAGCGCATGAGCTTTACGGATGACTGGCGCCAATGCGGGTGTTTCGCTGGAGGGGCGTTTTGTGATGTGCGTGTAGTCCTGAAATGACTCGGCCAAAACCTGATTATTCCCGGAGATCAGGATGACCTTGTTGTGCCGGTATCTGGACCAGAGCGCGTGAAAGTGCTGGCGGGCATAAACCGGATCGAACGTCCGCACCAACTTCCGAACGGTTTCATCAGATACGGTGACAGTACGCTGTTCGCGGACAATATCCCGAAGGCGTTCGTCCAGTGCATTTCGAAAAAGGCGTTCTTCGTTCGCAATAGCCTGCTGTGTGGACGCATGAGAAGCTACAAAACCAACGAACACCAGCGAGGCTGATGTAACCGCGATCAAAAGAGCTGCCAGCAGAAAGGCAAGTCTTGAGATGTGGATACGGGACTCACTGTCCGATCTGTCTGAGTATCTCCGACGAAATTCAGCCAACGCCTGTTGTTCCCACCTTCGCAGGCCTTGGAAAGCCAGCGTAGTATCTTTGTTATGCCCACATCGTGTTGAGACAGTGCTCATCCGAAATCCTTGGGTTTCGCCTTATATGGATCCGGCTGTCTCAGATGCTTATCGTAGCGTCCGAAATGTTAATTAGTAGTGGTGATGGTCGCAGAGACTTGCACCTGCATTGCCAAAAACTGCAGCTTTGGATCACATTTCAATATATGAATACAACTTTAAGTTAAATTTGTAGTAAACCCAACTTACATTGTCATACGGCGATCGGTTTCGCTACGGCGATCGAATGCAGTATCCGGTTCTGTATACGCAAAAGCGTAGGTGTTGCGGCCCGCATCCTTTGCCCGGTAGAGTGCTGTATCAGCTGCCCGGATCAGATGTTTCTCCGACAGTCCTGCGTCTGGCGCCAGCGCAAGGCCGAGACTGATGCCGATGCTCACGCTTTGTCCCGGATTGATTTCGATCGGCTCTGCGACGGAAGCCAGAATCTTATTGGCAATTGTCTCAAGCTCAGCCTGATCCTGATACTTCATCAGTAAAATGACAAATTCGTCGCCGCCAATGCGCCCGACCACACCCTTGTCGCTGATAATGTCCTGCAATCGCGAGGCCGTCACGCGCAACACGATATCTCCGGCCTCATGACCATGTGTGTCGTTAACAGGTTTGAATTTGTCGAGGTCACACGCAATGACAGCAAAGCCGTTTTCGGGAAGGCCATCGATTGCGTAGGCAAGGCGGTCAGAAAAGTGGTGCCGGTTCGGCAGACCGGTCAAGCTGTCGTGATGCGCAAAGTAATGATTGCGGCGTTCGCTTTGTTCCAGCGTTGATGACAAGCGGCCAATCCTGCGGGCGACAATCACAGAAATTGCCGCAATCAAAACCGCCAGGATCACGATCAATGGAAGGGCGCGCATCCAGACCCTCAATCCGGGTTTGGAATGGTTCCATTGAAAATAGCCGACAAGGCTGCCGTCCGGACCATAGGCCCGCAGTTGCGTCGGGTGTTCGCGCGAAGGGGCACCTTCGGTGAAGGTCAGATCGCGAAACCCATAGTGATCCGACATCGACTGAAACCATGCCTCTCCAAGGGAGTAGACGCTGACAAGCAGGCGAGGATTGGCGTCTGAGAGCGCAGTAAGCGGTGTTTCCATTTCCACCGGAACCGCGCTCAGCAATGCGGGGGTGCCCTCGATCACGGCAAGCGCTGCGATCGAGGCATCAAACATTGCGCGCGGCGGCGGGAAGGGGCCTTGAGGACGATCGCGCCGCGGGAAACTTGGAGACCGGAAGGCTGCGGTGAAGAGCTCAGACAGTTTTTCGGTGTCTTCCCATGGGGCAGAAGATCCGCTCTGATTGTGAACAGCCGTTTCTGAAAGAGCCATGAGATCACCGTTCTCTTCCAAGAGATAGGTGCGCTCCAGATCACTGACAGCTTTGAAGCGGTTCAATATGGAGGTGGTGACGGCAGACCTATCCATTGGGCCCGTCAGCATCTCTTGAACATCTTGGTGCTGGATGGCGGTCATCTGGTGGCGGGCAATTTCCCAATACTGATCTTCAACGGTGTCAAGGAAACGCATTTGCGCTGTTTCAAGCGCATGCCGATCGGCGGCCCGCCACGCGAACTGTGCGATGAGGGTGAGTGCGCCGCTAGACAAGACTATCAGTAAGGCTGCGAGCCCATAGACCCACATGGTGATTTGACGGCCGGATACCGTGCCGCTGCCGGAACCGGGGGTAGGCCCGCGGTCAGGTTGCGCCTGTCGTGTCGTCATGCGTCCGGCACTCTCCTCCTGTCCGCAAAGAACGCTGGTCTTTCTCATTATCCAAGCGGATTGAACTATCAGCATAGATCTTACGGGAGATTTCTTACGGAAGAGTGCCCGGAACCCGATGTTTTCAACACTTTACGACACTGTTTGTTTAAGAATTGGGCCGCTTCTAATCTGCCAGGAGCTTCACCATAAGTTCCAGCTCACTCTCCGTGTTGAAAGCGTGCAAGGAGGCGCGAACCACCGCGTCCAGACCGCGCATCGGCAGGTCAATCCGAGCTGAGCTTGCCTGACTGACCGAGACATTGATCTGGTGATCGGCAAGCCGCGCCTTCGTTGCCGCTGGCGTCTCTCCATCGACAGCGAAGGTCACGATACCGCCTTTCCGCGCGCCTTTGTCATGAAGCGAGATGCCAGGAACAGCGGAAAGTTCGGAGCGGAGCTGTGCACCCAAGGCACAAATCCGGGCGCCGATCCGGTCCATCCCAAAGCCGATTGCATAGCTGGTGGCAACGCCCAGGCCGACCTGCCCGGCGACATAACGTTCCCAGTTCTCAAAGCGCTGTGCGTGCGGTGCTAAACGGTAAGAGGACTCGTCCAGCCATTCGGTCGCCTGGAGATCTACAAAGGGTGGTTCCACCTGATCGAGAACATCGTCGCTAACATAAAGAAAACCTGTCCCGCGCGGTCCCCGCAGATATTTGCGGCCGGTGCCCGAGAGCATCTGGCACCCGATTTCCTTGATGTTGAGCGGGATCTGTCCGGCAGATTGGCAGGCATCAAGGAGGTAAAGAAGTTTGTGCCGGGCGGCAATCTCGCCGACATCTTCTGCTGGATTGATCAAACCGGAAAAGGTTGGGATATGGGTGAGCGCAATGAGGCGGGTCTTCGGCGTGATGGCTGCCTCCAAAGCCTTCAGATCAATCTGTCCGGTCTCGTCATCTTCGATGAGATCGATTTCAATGCCCTTCCGCTTCTTCATCTGCAGAAGTGCCACGTAATTGGAGACGTATTCCGCGCGGCCGGTGATGACACGGTCACCTTCACGGAAGTTGATCCCGTAAAAGGCCATATCCCATGCGCGGGTTGCATTTTCGATGAAGGCGATCTCGTGTGGAGTGGATCCGATCAGCGCCGCAATCGATGTATAAAATGCGTTCGTTTCCGATTGCGCCGCTGCCGCCGCCTCATATCCACCGAGCGTGGCTTCCAGATCAAGATGGTGTTTGACTGCGTCCAATACCGGTGTTGCAGCAAGACCTGTTCCGGCATTGTTAAAGTGAATGCATCTGTTTACACCGGGGGTCTCGTCCCGCATCAGGTCTATTTCATTCTGGCTGAGGGAAGGGACGATCATGGGGAGCCTTTCCGGTCACGGGACGCAATCGATTGGATGTAAAACAAAAATGATCACAATCACATATTTTGGATATGGGTCCCTCGTCAACGCCGCAACGGTACCTGATGGGGCCGAGATCGTTCCCGGGCGATTGAAAGGCTGGGTCCGGGAGTGGCGTGTGTGCGGCGTCTGGGAAAACGGTCAGGGCCGCTGTGCCTTGAGTGTACGTCAGGAGCCGGGATCGGAAATCCGGGGCGTGATGACCCGGGAGCAACAAAGCCGGTTGCGGGCCCTGGAGCAGCGTGAAAGCCGGTATGAAAAGATCGGGCAGATCGGCACGTCTTTCCGGTGCGAGGCGGAAAGCAAGCCGGGACCGGAAGAGCTGTTTCTCTTCAAGGCTACGCCGGAAAACGAACGTTGGGGATGTGATCGGCACCCGATCCTGCAAAGCTACCTTGATTGCGTTTTAGCCGGGTTTCATCAAATCTGGGGCGAGGAGGGCGTCAGCCACTTCTTCGACACAACCGACGGCTGGCATGTTCCTGTCCTTCAGGACCGGGCAGCGCCGCTTTACCCCAGAGCGGTCAAGATCGACACGAAGCTTTTGCAACTGTTCGACGATCATATTGAACGCCAGAAGCTGACCCTGATATCTGCTTAACCTTTTGTTTTAATGAAAAAAATATTTCGGGGGATCTCCCGATCCCAAGGTGCCGCCATATCGGGCGGAGGTCTGCGCGCGCGTAAACTTAAATTTCCCTTTACGTAAACTGTAGCTGCTGATAAATGATTGCATATGAGAAAAATGCAATCTAGAGAGGAGTGCATGGGTTTCTTTGAGTACAAGGGGCAAGAGGCTCTGGGTCTCGTGTCGGAAGCGCGGGATCTGATGATCTACAGCTATCACGGCATTGAGGACATTCTACAGCCAGGCAACAGTGAGGAGGCTGCCCGGCAGGAAATCGAAGCCAAAGGGTGGACGGTGCTCACCCCCGATGATCTCGGTATCCCGGCGGCAGACATTGACCGGAACGGCACATTTCAGGGCGAAACGGCTCAGTTCAAGGATTCCCAGGCCGATGTGCTGGCCAGATTTGACGAGACCGGTGCCATGACCCAGATCGGTTTGGCTTTTCGAGGAACGACCGGTACGATCGACAACATCATCAGCGATACGGTTGGCGACGTTATCGATTACCTGGAATTCCTGAGCGCAGATCCGAACTATGCTTTCGGGGCGTTTCCGGACTTGATGGGGGCCATCAAGACGCTTCTGGAGTCTAACGGTCTCACTGCAGCAGACTTGATCGTAACGGGTCATTCGCTTGGCGGTGGTGCTGTCACCAACATGGCCGAGCGCAGCGATGATTTTTTCGACGGGTTTTACAAAGCCGCCGACTATATCGGCTTTGCAGCTCACTATACGCCGGAAGACGGCGCCTCCGTATTGGACAGCGGCGCGGAAGTGCTCAGCGTGGATATTGAAAATGATCCGGTTCCCTCGGTCATTTCCGAAGGCCAGATCAACCTCTTTGGCAACGATACAGACTACGCGTATGAAACGAGCAATCTGGTGCTTTTCAACGATTTCTACGCAACACCCGCCTATTGGGATGGCGGCAACATAACCAACCTGATCGCCTGGACTGCTCATTTGCCGTCCAACTATGAACAGGTTGTTGAGGCAATCGCCGGATCAGAGTTCTACACCGAGATGTCGCGTGACAGCGTCGTCATCGTCTCGGACCTGTCCGATCTCACGCGCGGCGTCGTCTGGGTTGAAGACACAAACCCCTTGTTTGATCCAACGGGCCATCAGGGCGACGATGCCTTCATCCTCGGCTCCAGCAAAGACGATTTGCTTGCGGGCAAATCCGGCAAGGATGCGCTGGAAGGGTTTGCGGGGGACGATCATCTGAAAGGCGAGGGCGGCGCAGACCGGTTGTTCGGCGGGACCGGGAACGACACGCTGGAAGGTGGCGCCGGAGACGATGTGATCGTTGGCGGAGCCGGTACAGACACCCTTTATGGCGGGGATGGCGCCGATATCTTTGTCTTTTCATCCGGTGATGGTGCAGATGAGATCAAGGATTTCGAAGTCGGGATCGACAAGATCGATGTGAGCGGTGCCGGCGTGACGCAACTCTCCGAACTTTCCATAACGGCCAATGGTTGGTGGACCGATGTCAGGATTGAGTTTGGTGGAGAGACATTGCGCCTGGATACAGGCTGGCGTCCTTCATTACCGGATTTGACGGCCGGTGATTTCCTCTTCGCCTGAGTTGAGCAGCACTCAAGATCGGTTTGATCCATTAATTGGGGCGGGCCTTCCTGCCTGCCTCATCCGCCGAACACTTGCTGCAGGCCATGGCCGGCAAGAAAGGCGATGGCCGCGGCCGCCATGCCGATAGCCGTTGTTTCCAACCCGCAGCCAACCCAGTGCCGCTGCGACCAGCGGGCTCTCAAAGACCCGATCGCGAAGAAAGCGCATGCGGTGAGACCGGATGCAAGCGCGGCGCTAGCCTCAATGTCAGCGAGAAAGGGCAGGAGCGGCAGTGCACCGAATAGGACGAAGGCAGCGAAGGTATAGAGCGCTGCCTTCAAAGGCGCGCGACCTCCATCCGAAACGCCATATTCGGCCAGCATCATGGTCTCGATCCAGGTGGTCCGGTTGGACGTTACCAGGCGCACGATGTCTTCCAGATCATCGCCCTCGTACCCCTTGGCCTTGAAAATCTGTCTGATTTCCTCGCGCTCTCCATCCGGTTCAACCCGGATGTGTTTTTCCTCGATCGCACGAAGCCTTTGAAAGTCTTCATTCTCGGACTTGGACCCGCTATAATTGGCGGCGGCCATTGAAAAGCCGTCGGCCAGGAGATTGGCAACGCCAAGGATCAAGATGATCCGAGTTGATAAGTTGGCTCCGACAGAACCGGCAACAATGGCAAAGGTGGTCACAGCGCCGTCGATGCCGCCATAAACCCAGTCGCGCAAATAGCTCGTATCCGGCCCCCGCGCCAATCTGTCGGCGATATCATGA
The DNA here is from genome assembly GCF_965276855.1 of Roseibium sp. Taxonomy (GTDB): domain Bacteria; phylum Pseudomonadota; class Alphaproteobacteria; order Rhizobiales; family Stappiaceae; genus Roseibium. The sequence goes on along the minus strand of NZ_OZ255700.1, from coordinate 568,204 downwards.
GGCTGGTGGCTGTGTTCGAGTGGTCGGTTCGGCATGGCTGGTTTCCCTGGCTAGCGTCGGCCAAGTTTAGGGTGATCTGATCGTCAAAACCTTGATCCGCCGCAATCGCCCGTGGGCTTTGGGCAACACTATTTGGCCAGCGTTCCGCAAGGGGCATTTTTGCGATGAAGCGTGGGTGGCAATCAGGCTAAACGCCGTGTATAAGGCCGCACGTTTGCTCTGTTTGAGTGGGCGGAAACGAACAAAAATATCGCGGGGCGTGTGTCTGGAGTTCGAATTGAACAGACCGTCCCGATGAGGAGTTGGTACTATGGCGGACAAGTGGAGCCCGGACAGCTGGAGATCAAAACCGATCCTGCAGGTCCCGGAATATCCTGATCAGGCAGCTTTGACAGATGTTGAGCAGCGCCTGTCGACCTATCCGCCGCTGGTGTTTGCCGGTGAAGCGCGCGCTCTGAAGAGCCAGCTTGCGGATGTTGCCAACGGCAAGGGGTTTCTGCTGCAAGGCGGTGACTGCGCCGAAAGCTTTGCCGAACACCATCCGGACCACATTCGTGACTTCTTCCGTGTGTTTCTGCAGATGGCAGTTGTGCTGACCTATGCAGCGAGCCAGCCGGTGGTGAAGGTTGGCCGGATCGCCGGTCAGTTCGCCAAGCCGCGCTCTTCCAATATCGAGAAGAAGGGTGATGTTGAGTTGCCGAGCTACCGCGGTGACATTATCAACGACATCAACTTCACCTCGGACAGCCGTATTCCGGACCCGACCCGTATGTCGATGGCGTACCGTCAGTCGGCGGCAACACTGAACCTTCTGCGCGCCTTCTCGCAAGGTGGGTTTGCCAACCTGGACCAGGTGCATCAGTGGATGCTCGGTTTCATCACCGACAGCCCGCAAGGCCACCGTTACAAGGAATTGGCAGACCGCATCAGCGAGTCGCTTGCCTTCATGCGGGCTTGCGGCATCAACAGCGACAGCGTTCCGCAACTGCGCGGAACAGATTTCTTCACCAGCCATGAAGCACTTTTGCTGGGTTATGAAGAAGCGTTGACCCGCGTCGATTCCACGTCCGGTGACTGGTACGCAACGTCCGGCCACATGCTGTGGATCGGCGACCGGACCCGCCAGCCTGATCATGCCCATGTCGAGTTCTTCCGCGGCATCAAAAACCCGATTGGCCTGAAGTGTGGTCCGTCCCTGACGCCGGATGGCCTCCTGGAGCTGATCGACGCTTTGAACCCGGACAATGAGCCAGGCCGTCTCACGTTGATCGCCCGTTTCGGCTCCGACAAGGTGTTCGATCACTTGCCGCAGCTCGTGCGTGCTGTCGAGCGGGAAGGCAAGTCGGTGGTTTGGTCCTGCGACCCGATGCATGGCAATACGATTTCTGCCGGTGGCTACAAAACCCGACCGTTCGACCGGATCTTGAAGGAGGTTGAGGCCTTCTTTGCCGTTCACCGTGCGGAAGGCACCCATGCGGGTGGCGTACACGTTGAAATGACTGGCCGGAACGTCACCGAATGCACCGGCGGTGCCCGGGCCCTGACCGAAGAGCAACTCGGTGATCGTTACCACACCCATTGCGATCCGCGTCTCAATGCGGACCAGGCTCTTGAGCTGGCTTTCCTGATTGCTGAAAACCTCAAGAAAGAGAAAGACGGCAAGCAGAAAGAACCCCTGGCTGCGAGCGCTTAAGACCGCACTTTTCCGGTGTTTGATAGTTTTGAGGGGCAGCTTCGGCTGCCCCACATTTTTTTATATCGATTTTTGTCAATTCTGCCGCCGCGGTAACAGGCGGTTAAGGCTCCAGATGCATATGTGCGACGTGGGATATTTGCACCGCAGGGGGGGGCGGTGCTCGTCAACCGGACGCTCTGGGTAGGGGATTGTGAAGCGTGCGCGAACCGTGGGATCTTTCTAAGATTTCGTGCCTGGTGGTGGAGGACAATCCACACATGCGCACGATCTTGCGCTCCGTTGTCGGCGGGTTTGGTGTTCGCACGATCTGTGAGGCCACCGAAGGGGCTGAAGCCCTTGAATTGGTCGTCGACCGCAAACCCGATATTGTCTTGTGCGACTGGAATATGAGCCCGTTTGGCGGTGCCGATTTTCTAAGAATACTGCGCAGGGATACGGATCTGATCGTCAAAACAACGCCTGTTCTGGTCATCACGGCTCATGCCCGCCGACCAGTCATTCTTGAGGCTTTGAACATCGGCATCCACGGGCTTGTTGCAAAACCGTTGGCCCCCGCAGTTCTTTACCGGCACATTGGTGAGATCCTGCAGCGTCAGGAATTGAACGGCCGTAGCACGGGAATTTCCATGCCGGGGATGCCCGGTCACACGGGCGGCAGTGTGCTGGACTTGTCCTCAATGGCGCCGGATCAACCAACTGAATCAGAAGACCAGTCGCTCGCCCTTCTTTGAGCCGGAAAGGCTCTTACCTGGTTGCGAACAATCCGGCGCTGGTTTCAGCATTTGTATGATTGAAACCCATTGGTCTTGACGGTACATCTCGGATCTCCTCTTTGTCCGGCACGAGATTCATGACCATCAACTCCTTCCGCCTTGCCGTTGCCCAGCTCAATCCGACCGTTGGCGATGTCGCCGGGAACGCGGCGCTCGTCCGTCAGGCGCGTGCCGACGCGAAAGCGCAGCAGGCGGATCTGGTCTTGACGTCAGAGCTGATGCTGGCCGGTTATCCGCCGGAAGATCTTGTTCTGAAACCGGCCTTTGTCCGTGAATGCATGGAAACCGCGCGCACACTTGCCGAAGAGACCGCCGATGGTGGACCCGCGGTGATTCTGGGAACGCCGTGGTACTCCGATGCCGGCGACCTCCACAACGCTGTCCTTCTCATCGATCAGGGCGAAGTGAAGGCGGTTCGCTACAAGAGTGATCTGCCAAACTACGGAGTTTTTGACGAAAAGCGCGTGTTCAAGGCCGGGCCGCTTCCTGGGCCCGTTGACTTCCGCGGTGTGCGCATCGGGTTGCCGATCTGCGAAGACATTTGGAACGACGAGGTCTGCGAGTGCCTTGAGGAAACCGGTGCGGAAATCCTTCTGGTTCCGAACGGATCCCCTTATTGGGAGAACCGGGCCGAAGAGCGCCTGCAAGTGGTCGTGGCCCGTGTGGTTCAGACAGATCTGCCGCTCGTCTATTGCAATCAGTTGGGCGGCCAGGACGAGCTGGTCTTTGACGGTGGATCCTTTGCCCTTCAGGCGGATCGGAGCCTTGCGTTCCAGATGCCGCAGTTTGAGACAGCGCTCGGCATCAGCGACTGGAAAAGGGACGGCGAAACTTGGGTTTGTACCAGCGGTCCGGTGGCTAAGCTTCCCGATCTTGATGAAGCCAACTGGCGGGCCTGTGTGCTCGGGCTTGGTGATTATGTCACTAAGAACGGCTTCCCGGGCGTGGTGCTCGGCCTTTCGGGCGGCATCGACTCTGCCATTTGCGCGGCGATGGCTGTTGATGCGCTGGGGGCAGATAAAGTGCACAGCATCATGCTTCCCTTTCGTTATACCTCAGAGGAAAGCATCAAGGATGCCGCGGACTGCGCCAAGGCGCTGGGCCTCAGGTACGACACGGTCCCGATTGCAGAGCCGGTCGAAGGATTTACCAAGGCATTGGACGGGCTGTTCGCTGGCACGGAAGCGGGTGTGACGGAAGAGAACCTTCAGTCCCGGACACGCGGCGTCATCCTGATGGCCGTCTCCAACAAGTTCGGCCATATGGTCATGACCACGGGCAACAAGTCGGAAATGTCGGTTGGCTACGCAACGCTCTACGGCGACATGAACGGCGGCTACAATCCGATCAAGGATCTCTACAAAACCCAGGTCTATCATCTCGCCGCCTGGCGCAATGCCAATAAGCCAGCCGGCCTGCTCGGGCCGGAGGGTGAGGTGATCCCGTCCAACATCATCACAAAGGTCCCGACGGCGGAACTCCGGGAAAACCAGACAGACCAGGATTCCTTGCCGCCCTATGACGTGCTCGACGACATTCTGGAATGTCTTGTCGAGAAGGAGATGTCGGTCGGTGAAATCGAAAAGCGCGGCCATTCCCGCGACTTGATTCATCGCATTGAGCATTTGCTCTACATCGCTGAATACAAACGCAGACAGGCTCCTCCCGGCGTAAAGATCACGGAACGCAATTTTGGCCGAGACCGACGCTATCCAATCACCAACCGCTTCCGCGATCGGTCGTAAAGCTTCTCAATCCGGCGGAGACGCATGACCTATCTGACGTTTCTGCAAACCAATGCCCGCTGGCTCGCTGGCGGGTTTCTGCTGACCGCTTTTTCCGGGTTCGGGCAGACTTTTTACATTGCGCTGTCTTCGGGGCACCTGCGCGAAGAGTTTCACCTCAGTCACGGTGATTTCGGTCTTCTTTACATGGCGGCGACGCTCGCCAGCGCGCTATCGTTGCCCTGGATCGGACGCAGCGTTGACGTGTTTCCCCTTCGCCTTGTCGGGCTCGCAACATGCGTCACACTTGGCCTTTTCTGTCTGTCGATGGCCTTGGTGAATTCGGTCTTCATGTTGTTTGTGGTGCTATTCGGACTACGGCTGTCCGGGCAGGGCATGATGACCCACGTCTCCATGACCGCCATGGGCCGCTGGTATTCAGCGCAGCGCGGCCGAGCGGTGTCTGTCGCGCAGATGGGATTTCCCGTGGCCGAGAGCTTGTTTCCGGCCAGTTTTGTGTTGATCTCAGGGGTCGTTGGATGGCGGACCAGCTGGGCGCTTGCCGCCGGCATCATGGTGCTCGGGGCGCTGCCTATGCTCGCCCTGTTGTTTGCCAAAGATCGCATCCCGCAATCAGACGAACAGGGTTCGGGGCCAATCGAAGGGCGTCAATGGACGCGCAGCGAGGCGCTGTGCGACCCGATTTTCTGGCTTTTGACAGCCGGTGTGCTGGCGCCGCCTTTCATCGGAACAGCCATCTTGTTCAATCAGGTGTATCTCACTGAGTTGCGAGGTTGGCCGCTTGAGCTCTTCGCCTCTGCCTTTCCGGTCATGGCCGGCACTGCAATTACAACGGCGCTGGTGCTTGGGCCCCTGATCGACAAGTATTCCGCACGGGCGCTGCTTCCGGCCGTGCTGCTGCCGCTTTTCTTTGGGTGTCTTGTGCTTGCATTGCTCCCAGCCGCACCAACAGCCTTTGTATTCATGGGGCTTCTCGGCATCAGCAGCGGATTTACCGCCGCAATGTCCGGTGCCCTCTGGCCGGAGCTTTATGGCAGCCGTCATATCGGCGCGATCCGCTCTGTCGCATTTGCTTTGATGGTGTTTTCTTCGGCCGCTGGCCCAGGCCTTGTCGGCGTTCTGATCGATGCCGGTGTCGACTTTGATCGTCAGCTTCTGGTGATGAGCGGGTACTGCGCGCTGATGACAGGTGGACTTGCAATCGCGTCGCACAAGCTTCGTGACCGACAAAACGGTCCGATGGTTTGAAAAGCTGAAATCTGGCCCGGCCAAACGGGGTAAAATCACCATTTGCACTTGCAGAGCTCAAGGGAGGCGGGTACCTGAGGCGCATGACTGTTACTGTACGCTTCGCGCCGTCTCCGACCGGCCACATTCACATCGGCAATAGCCGTCCGGCCCTCTATAACTGGCTTTATGCCAAGAAGATGGGCGGGCGCTTCATACTGCGTTTCGACGACACCGATCTTGAGCGCTCCAAAAAGGAGTATGCGGAATCGATTGAAACCGATCTCCGCTGGCTCGGCATTTCACCTGACGTGATTGAGCGGCAATCTGACCGGGTGGCCGCCTATGAGACGGCTGCGGAAAAATTGAAAACCGCTGGCCTTTTGTATCCCTGTTACGAAACACCGGATGAGCTGGAACGTCGTCGCTCCCGTCAGCGCGCGCTTGGCCGCCCTCCGGTTTATGACCGCGCCGGACTGAAGCAGACAGAGGAAGAGCGGGCCGCGTTCGAAGCGGAAGGCCGCAAGCCGCATTGGCGGTTCGTGCTGCCGAACCATGATGGCGATCCGTTCCAGACCAAACGCACCGAAGTGACCTGGAATGATCTGTGCCGTGGTGACCAGACGGTAGACTTGGCCTCTATGTCCGATCCGGTCCTGATCCGCGCGGACGGCACGTTTCTCTACACGTTGCCATCGATTGTCGACGACATCGATATGGGGGTGTCCCATATCATCCGCGGTGAGGATCATGTGTCGAACACCGGTGTCCAGATCGCGATCTTCGAGGCACTGGGCGCAAAAGCGCCTGTCTTCGGTCACCACAATCTGCTGACCACGCGGGATGGCGAAGGGCTTTCAAAGCGCAAGGGGGCCTTGTCGATCGGCTCGCTGCGGGAAACCGGTGTCGAGGCGATGGCGGTCTGTTCGCTTGCCGTCCTGACCGGTACCAGCCAAGCCGTTGAAGCCGTTCCAAGCATGGACGCCCTTGTGGAGAAATTCGATCTGACCAGCGTGTCACGGTCCTCCGCCAAATTCGATCCGGAAGATCTCAAGGGACTGAATGCGCGCCTTGTGCATGAAATGCCGTATGCAGATGCCAAGGATCGGCTCGATGAGATGGGTGTCGGCGGCGGCGAAGCCTTCTGGACCGCCATTCGCGGCAACTGTGAAACCGTGAATGATGCCAAAGGCTATTGGCAGATTGTCGGCGGTTCGGTTGAAAGCCGAATTGAAGATGAAGACCGGGAGTTCATCGCCAAGGCGAAAGAGCTTCTTCCGGACGGCGAGATGACCCTGGAGACCTGGGGCGCATGGACATCTGCACTGAAGGCGGAAACCGGCCGCAAGGGGCGGGGGCTGTTTATGCCGCTTCGCCGTGTGCTCACGGGTCTCGATCACGGTCCTGATATGAAGGACATGCTGCCGCTTATTGGGCGTAAAAGTATTCTGGACCGACTACCCTGACAGGGACATCACGATCCGGGGCCGGACGGAACCCCGGGTCGTCCGACTTGAAGACCGGCGGGATCGAGGCTGTTTCAAGGTTTTCGTCCGCCAGAGATCTGCGGTTTCCAAGCAACGGCAGCTCTCCAGGTTTGCCATTCGAACCGTCGCTATCAGTGGCAACCGGTTTGAGCTGTTCAGCGGCTTTCGCGATCGACGCTGTCACATCAAAACCTTTTTCCAGGTTCGCGCGGGTATCAGGGTCTTCATAGGCTGGCAGTTGCTCTTTGGTCAGCGGTGTCCGGGAAAGCGTTGAGTTCGACTCAAGATTTGCTGGCCGCGAAGTGCGGATGTTTTCAGCTTTGTAGCTTGGCGGCAGCCCACTGCTGATGTCCGAAAACGCAATTCGCCGCCCGGATGCGCCGGGGTTGCTGACTTCTGTCCAGCCAGAGCGACTCTTCGCCTTCCCCGTCAGCCGGCAGCTGCATCCCTCGACAAATTCGCTTTTGTAACGATCAGCAAACGGCTGTTCGGAATAAAGGTCACCTGCAAGTGACATCATGTCGGACCGGTCACCGCCCGGGTTCTTGTAGACGTAGAGCTCGGTTTCAGAGGCCGGACAAATTTCGTTGCAGCGGGCAGCATCATTGGCAAACTGCCGTTTTCCGGTCGCAAAACTGACCGGGAAAAAATACCCATCGCACGTGCGCACACAAAGGGTCCGGAAGGTTCCACCTGACGGGATTCTGCGCTTGCCGCTGGAATTGGTGCGTTTCTTGGTGCTTTGAGCAGACCCTTGTTGCTTGGTTTGAGCCGGCGTTTGCTGCGGGTTGAAAAGACGGGCCAGCAGCGAACGCGGCGCATCTCCAGAGTTCGGATTGGCGGCCGCATTGCGCGTATTCGCGGGGGCGCCGCAGTTTTGGCGCTTGAGGGCCGCCTGTAGCTGCCGGATGCGTTTTTGATTGCTGGCGTTTCCACCACCAGCCTTTGCCAATTGACGATCGATGGCTCTTAAATTGGAACGCATGCGCTGAACTTTGCCAGACAGTGCCTGGCACTGCGGACTGGCGTTGCTGTTGCAACCAAGATAGCTGAAGTCCCGCTCTGCCGCGCTGAGCGCCTTTTTCTGCTGGCTTTTAGCGGTTTGCCATTTTTGAGCACCCGCGGACGGTCGGTTACCGCGAGACTGAAGTTCCCGCAGTTCCGATGTCAAACTGGCACAGCTTGCAGCCTCTGCCGGGACAGCAACAAGCAGCTGCACCGGCGCAAACGCCAGCGCGCACGACATTGCCAAAAACGCGGCATGACTGCGAAGCTTCATCACTTTTCCCCACCGGCGCATATCATCCCCGCGCCTTGCTGCTCAAACAGCCGGATCAGTATCCTCTCGAAGCCAACCCATATCAAGGAAAGCTCTCATGTTCGGTTAATGGCGGGAAGGGCGGCAGGCTTATTTTTCCGCAGCGGCATGAAGACGTTGAAAGATCTCGTCCAGAGCGATGCGCTGCTCTTCGCTCAAGGCCGCTTCCAAGTGAAGGGAATAGCCCAACGCTTTTGGCACGAGGTCCTCATACATGGCACGGCCATTATCGGTGAGTTGCAACAGTTGTTCGCGCTGGTCATCCGGGTTCGCGCCGCGGCTGAGATGTCCTTTTTTCTCCAAAGCGGCGACGGCGCGGCTCACCTTCGTTTTGTGCATAGACGTTGCCTTGCCGATGTCGCGCGCTGTCATTGCTACATGTTCGCCGAGTGTTGCCACCACGCGCCATTCCGGGATCCCGATCCCGAAATCATCCGCGTAGATCTTGGACAGCGACCGGCTGACGGTCTCTGCCAGATGGTTCAGCCGGTAGGGAAGAAACTCATTGAGTTTCAGCACTGCTGTTACTTGGGGCGCATTGCTGGTTTTGGGCATGAGAACTCAGGTCTTGTTGGGACATGCTTCACGCAAGATACGGATCGCATGCTGGAGAGGCGCAGCACCCCGTCAAGCCGATTGGTTTTCGGTGGTCAGGGCCTCAATGGTAACTAAGCAGAAGTATAGCTGGTCAAAACAGAGGGGAAAGCACTCGGCGGTCATTTTGCAAATCTACGGAGCGTTTGCTTCTCGTTGTTCGGTTCAATGCCATAGAAATGCCTGTATGAGGCGCTATTACTGGACCTATCTGTTGATAAGAAAGAAACGTTTAACGAAATAATGCACCAAAATTTGCGAATCGATGCCGTAACAAGTGACGCTGGTGTGGCAAGAACATATTCACACCCTGAGACCGGTGAATTGCTCATCGGGTTGGCTGGCAGGAAAGCGAGGCTGTCATGACTACGGCAGACACATCATCTGAACGTGAACTCGGACAAGACGCGAAGATCCATGACCTTGGATCCGGGTGCTATGCCATTTCTGCCGAAGGCTGTCCGAACACCGGCGTGATCGTTGGCGAGCGCGGTCTTCTGGTTATCGACGCCCAGCCGACGGAAGAACTCGGCCAGATTTTCCTCAAAAAGATCCGCGAGATCTCGGACAAACCGATCAAGGTCCTGCTGCTGACACATTTCCATGGCGACAGCACGGCTGGTGCCGCAGCCTTTGACGCTGGCGAGGTGATCGCGTCTGATCTGACCAAACGCATGATGGAAACCCGCGGTCTTGATGATCGTGAAGTTCTGAAAGCCCGGTATCCGGACTTTTATCCTGCTGGTCATGCGCTCCCGGCGCTGGCGATGCCGACCATGACAATCGCATCATCCATGTCCATTGATCTTGGCGGCCGCGAAGTGCGCCTTATGCATCTTGGGCGGGGACACACGATGGGTGATCTGGTCGTTTGGGTCTCAGACAGTTCCGTGCTTTATGCTGGTGGACTGGTTCAATCAAACACCGCCCCTTATTGCGGCGACGCGCACCTGGCCGATTGGCCGCGGGCATTGGACCGGATCATGGCGTTCCGGCCTTCTGCGCTGGTCCCAGGTCATGGCCGCCCGGCTATCGGGTCGGCAGCCGTCGCAACCGCGATAGAAACAACCCGCGATTATGTCGTGACTTTGCGCGATGCGGCTGCAGCCTGTGCCGAGAGCAAGTTGGGCCTGCACGACACCTTCCAATCCCTCAACGATGCGCTTCAGCCGAGATTTGGCAGCGCGCTGCTCTTTGATGCGCACCTGCCGTTCAACGTCGCAAGGGCGTATGATGAAGCGCAGGGGCTGGACCAGCCGCAGATCTGGACACGGGAACGTTGCGACGATCTGGAAGATGCGCTGACCCGCACATCGCCGGTTTCTCAAAAAACGGAAGTCGCCGCAGCAGAAGATGAGCCAGTGGCTGCCGAAGAGATAGTGGCAGATGCCTTTGATGCGGATGTTGAACAAGACAAGGGCGAGACCGCAGAAGCACCTTCAGAAGCTTCAAATGAACTCGTGACTGACAGTGACTTTGCAGCGTCTTTGCTCGCTGGCGGTGAAGAGGCGGCTCCCGACGATGAACTCCTTCTGGAAGAAGAGATTGACCAGGACGAGAAGGTTCTGGAAAAAGCCGGCGCCTAAACAGCAGGCAATACTCGATAAACACCGCTCGGGTCCTATCATGGCCCGGGCGGTTTTGCTTTCTAACGCGGAGAGTGCTTGATACCCTGGGGCCGGTTCCCACATTGAAGACAGCTTTTCGACACTTGGAGTTTTATCATGCGGTTTCGCACTGCAGCCATCCTCTTTCTCAGCCTTTGCATGCAGGCCGCTGCCCCGGCGCTTGCCAACGATGAACCGGATCTGATCTTCAAAAAATCGACCGTCTGGAAGTTTTTGACCCCGGACCACAAGCTGGCGACCTATGCCATCGATGACCCTCTGATTGACGGAGTGTCCTGCCACTTCACTGTTCCGGAAAAGGGCGGCGTTTCCGGTTGGCTGGGCGTTGCCGAAGAGGTTTCTGACATTTCCCTCGCCTGCCGCCAGGTCGGACCGGTACAGATCAAGGAAAACTTCGAGCAAGGCGAAGAAATGTTCCGCCAGGGCCGTTCGTTCATGTTCAAGAAGATGCGGATCGTGCGCGGCTGTGACGTGAAACGGAACACGCTTGTTTACATGGTCTATTCCGACAAGCTGATCGAAGGCAGCCCAAAAAACTCAACATCAACCGTGCCGTTGATGCCTTGGGGAACCCAAAAACCACCGCGCTGTGGAGACTACTTGGAGAGCTAAGTCGGGAAGCCGCAGCTTACGCCTTATTGGCGTGAGCCCGGCTTGTCGCCTTCGAGCGTTTCGAGATGGTGGGCGACCGGGAGTTCGGCGTCCGCACAAAAATGCTTGTAGAGCATGGCCATCACATCTTTGACCGGCTCGCTGGCCAGACGATAATAGATGGTCGTGCCTTCACGCCGTGTTGAGACCAGTCCTTGCGCGCGCAACAGGGCCAGCTGCTGCGAAACGGTTGGCATGCGCATGCCGGTCTTCTCGGCAAGTTCGCCAACACTGCGTTCTTCGTCCATCACATGGCACATCAGAAGCAACCGGGGCGCAGAAGCCATCAACTTCATGAATTCTGCGGCTGTTTCCGCTTTTTCTTCCAGCGCTTTATAGTCCATCTAGAGACCTTGCCAAACTTCGTTATGAGACGCAATCAAAGAACGTTCTCGTTCTTTTGGCGCTTTTATATGCGGCTAGCCACTGTGACAACCAGGTTTCCATTGCCGCAACCAGTTCCGGTCATCAGGCAAACGCTTTTCTGTTGAACTTCGTTGCCGAATGCTTTGGTTCCGTCGGTGATTGCCAAAAGCGCAATGAACGGACCACCGAGAACAATAGCCAGGAAGATGATCACAAAAAGGCGGTTCAACATTTTCTCTCTCCAGAAGGCAACGCTGTGTTGTTGATCCGGAGAATAGGTTTTGCGCCTTGAACCCATGCTGAGTGCCGTATTCAGCTGGCGTTCAGGTTTATGAACTTCATTCAAGTTATTGATAGGTATGAGTAAATCTCTATAGATTCTCTGTCATTGCGGTCCGTAGCGCGTCCAGAAGCTTCTCGTCCCGGCCATATATGTCTTTTCTGAAGTGAGTCGAACCGTCCTTGTTCATCCATGCGGTCAGATAGGTGAGGTGTACTTCGATCGGCACGCTGGGTTTGACGACGGTTCGCTTTTCTGAATCCCGGATTTTCTCCCAATGCCCCTCATCCGCATTCTTATGGGCCAACAGGACATCAGCGAGTGCAAAGGGATCAGATACCCGGATGCAACCATGGCTGAAGGCCCGTTCGGCCCGGGAAAACAGGGATTTTGATGGCGTGTCGTGGATGTAGATGTTGAACTCGTTCGGGAACATGAATTTGATCCGGCCGAGCGCATTGCTGTTTCCCGGATCCTGCCGCAGCCGAAAGGGGAAATTGCCGCGGGCATAGCTGTTCCAGGCTACCTGCGTCGGGGCGATTTCAGTCCCATCCCGGAACACCCGGATGTTCTTGCTCGTAAGAGCCGAGGGATTTTGCTTCAGCTTCGGCAAATACTCCGACGTGGCGATGGAATAGGGGACGTTCCAAAAGGGATTGATCTCCACGTAGTCGAGCGTATCGGAAAACACCGGTGTGGCGTGGTAAGGCTTGCCAACCACCACCGGCGCCGTGTGGATGGTCTTGCCTTCCTTGACCACTTTCAGCTCTTGGTCGGCCAGGTTGACGAACACATAAAAGCTGCCGAGATCGTCCCGCATCCAGCGCCGGCGCTCCATGTTGAGCTCCATCTGGACCAGTTTTTCTTCCAAAGGAATGTTCAAGCGGGCGAGGGTTTCCTTGCCGATGACGCCATCGTTGGCTAGGCCGTGATGATCCTGGAAGGTTGTGACGGCTTCGATGAGAACACCGTCGTAAACATCGCCGCTGTGTTCGGCTGCTCCGGGAATGTCTTCTTCAATCAGCCGCTGCCGGAGCGCAGCAACGCGCGGATCGCTCATGCCGGGCTTGAGCACATCGCCCTCCGGAACAGTGGTGAAGGGGCCGCTGGCTGCTTTCTCGCGATATTGAGCAAGACGCCGTTTCAGGCGCGCGTAATTGTCAGAACGGGGCGCAAGACCTTCCAGGAACGCGCTAAAGTCAATCGCCTCTACGGCCTGTTCAAGCAGCATTGTCGGGTCCGGACGGTCCGGAAACAGGTTCAGGGCCTTGTTGACCTTGTTCGGTTGAACGCGGCCGGAGGAGAGGTGCGTGGCATAGCGCAGATACTGCTTGGTGAGTTCCAGCTCAAACTGAGCCCAGTCGTCTGCGGTTTGCGCCGAGGAGGCCATATCCACCAGCCCGAGCGGATCATAGTTTTCCGGATTGAGCGCGTGCTCATTTGCCGCCGCCATGGCTGCAACGGCCAAATGGGCGTTTTCGCTCATGCCTTCGGCGGAAAACCAGATCGGAGCAAAAGCGCGCTGCCCGTAAAACAGAACTGCCTTTTCCGAGACATCCGGTGACATCGCCGCTTGCAGCGCCTTGGCGATTGGCGTTTCCGGTTCCAGGAAGACGGGCGCTGGGACTTCCACGTTTTCTGCGGCACGTTGCGGCTTTGAGGTTGGGGCTGGCGCCGATTGGGCAAGCCCTGCCAAGGGCTGTATCGCGATCACCGCTGTTACCAGCGTGATCAGTGCTGCGTGTCGAATGTACCGGCTCGCATGATCTGTCCTGTGCATCGGAAAGCCCCTCCTTGATTCCCGCAACGTCAGATTAAAGGTTCCCGGCCTGCGCGCCAACGCCAGAACCTGAAGGAAGGGCTGTTTGCATGAAAAAGTGATCTTGACCGCTCTGATGAAACCGGTCCATAACCCTTGCCATGATGACGGCCACACGGAACATCATTATCACCACCATTATTTGCAGCTAGCGACACCGCTGGCTGTGGCCGTTCCCTCTTGGCAAATTTCCTTGTAGACGGACCGCCCGGCCAGCCGGCCAGGAGACCGTTTGACATGAGCGCCGCTGACCCAGCGAAATCCGGCACCTTCAAGGGCTTGAAGCTCACCAACACATTGACCCGTCAGAAGGAAGACTTCTGCGCGATCGATGATAGCAATGTGCGTCTCTATGTCTGCGGACCGACCGTTTACGACTTTGCCCATATCGGCAATGCGCGTCCGGCGATTGTGTTTGACGTTTTGTACCGGTTGCTGCGCCATCTCTACGGCGCTGAGCACGTTACCTACGCCCGCAACATCACGGACGTTGACGACAAGATCAACGCACGTGCGCTGCGCGATTATCCGGATATGCCGCTCAATGAGGCGATCGCCAAGGTCACCAAAAAGACGGCGGATCAATACCAAAAGGATGTTGCATCCCTTGGCTGCCTGGAGCCGACGGTCCAGCCGCGGGCAACCGAGCACATCGATGGCATGGTCAAGATGATCGAACTGCTCATCGAAAAGGGGCATGCCTATGTGGCTGAGACCGCGGATGGTGGCGAAGTGCTGTTCGACACGGTTTCAATGCCGGATTACGGCGGTCTATCCAAGCGCAAGCTGGATGAGCAGATCGCGGGTGCCCGCATTGCGGTGGATAGCCACAAGAAGAACCCGGGAGACTTTGTGCTCTGGAAACTGTCCTCACCGGAGGAGCCGGGCTGGGACAGCCCCTGGGGGCGTGGGCGTCCGGGCTGGCACATCGAGTGCTCCGTCATGAGCGAGCACCATCTTGGCAAGGTCTTTGATATTCATGGCGGAGGGCTGGATCTTATCTTTCCGCATCATGAAAACGAGATCGCCCAATCGTGCTGCGCCAACGACACAAAGACCATGTCGAATTATTGGGTTCACAACGGTTTCGTGCAGGTTGAAGGCCGGAAGATGTCCAAGTCTGAGGGCAACTTCTTCACCATCCACGAGCTTCTGGAGACGGAGAATCTCGGCGGCCGCAAATGGCCTGGCGAAGTGCTGCGCCTTGCCATGCTGATGACCCACTATAAGGAGCCAATCGACTTTTCCGTCCGCAAGCTGGAAGAGGCGGAGAACCTTTTGGGCAAATGGCCGGATCTTGTCGAGACTGATGCGGCTCCGGCAGCAGACGTGCTTGATGCCATGAACGATGATCTGAATACGGCCGCCGCCATTCAGGCCTTGCATGGCCTTGCGGGCGAGGCGAACAAGGACCCGGTTAAACTGGCCGAGTTTTCAGCTTCTGCAGCTCTGTTGGGTCTCAAGCCTGTTGCAGCGGATATGTCCGGCATCGACGAAACCGCAATCGCGGCTGCCATCAAGGCCCGGCTTGAAGCGCTCAACGGTAAGAACTGGGCCGAAGCCGACCGGATCCGCGATGAACTTGCGTCTCAAGGCATTGCGCTAAAGGATTCAAAAGACTCCGAAACCGGTGCCCGCGTAACAACCTGGGACCTCAAGCGGTGAACCGGGTCAGGGAAAGACTGGCCTAACGGTTCTTCGCAGTTCACGAAGAGCCGTTAGAGCAAAAAGGGAGAGGCAAAACGGATGGCGGAAGAAACAGACATCAAATCTGGTGGCTGCCAGTGCGGGGCGGTGCGGTACTGTGCTGAAGGGTTCAAACGGCCTTCCATCTGCCATTGCCGTATGTGCCAAAAGGCGGTCGGAGGCCCGTTTGCGGCGCTGGTCGTCGTTGAAAATCTCAGTTGGACGCGTGGAGAGCCAGCTTACTTTCAGAGCTCCAACCTCGTTCGGCGCGGGTTCTGCCGGGACTGTGGCACCCCGCTGACCTATGAGTTTGAAGGCTCTCATATCGACATCACGATTGCGAGCCTCGACCAGCCTGATCTCATCGCACCGGAAATCCAGTTGGGACTTGAGAACCGCCTGTCCTGGTGCGAGGGACTTGTGGATCTGCCGACCCGGACGGAAGAAGCGGAAGCTGCGGCTCAGGAGGTGTTTTCCGGCATCCGCAACCATCAGCACCCGGATCGGGATACGGTTGCCTGGCCGGAGGCCGCCAAATGACCGAGATCTACAACGGTGGCTGCCAATGCGGCGCGGTTCGGTTTCGCATTGAGGGAACACTGGGCGAAGCGAGCATCTGTCATTGCCGGATGTGCCAGAAGGCGTTCGGCAATTTCTTCGCTCCGCTGGTAGATGCGCGCCACGAAGATCTGACCTGGACCCGCGGGCAGCCAACCTATTACGCCTCCTCTGATGTGGTCGATCGCGGGTTTTGCAGCTACTGCGGGACACCGCTTGTTTTTGCCTATCGCGATTATCCCTTGATCGGGCTGGCGATCGGGGCATTTGATGAGCCCGCCCGTGTTCCCGTAACGAAACAACACTGGAAGCGGGACAGGATCTCGGGCGTTGACACATTGCATGCGTTGCCGGGCGGGCCCGAAGATGACCCGGAATTTGCAGATGTGATCGCCGAAATTGACGCCAGCAACCACCAACATCCAGACCACGATACAAAAGAGTGGCCCGTAGCGCCGCAGATGTCCGACGGAACAGACAGATGACCAAAGACCGCCTCTACCTTTTCGACACGACCCTGCGCGACGGCGCGCAAACCAGCGGTATTGATTTTTCCGTAAACGAGAAGATCGTCATTGCAGAACTGCTGGAGCGGCTTGGGGTCGATTATGTAGAAGGCGGTTACCCCGGAGCAAATCCGGCCGATACCGAGTTCTTCTCTCAAAAGCGGACAAAAATTGCGACGTTTACTGCCTTCGGAATGACGAAGCGGGCAGGGCGGTCGGCGTCGAACGATCCCGGCCTTCAGCAGATCCTGGCCAGTCAATCTGACGCCTGCTGTTTCGTGGCAAAGGCCTGGGACTATCATGTCGATGTCGCCCTTGGCTGCACCAATGAGGAAAACCTCGAAGCGATTGAGGACACCGTCAAGGCTGCGGTCACGGCCGGCAAGGAAGCCATGATCGACTGTGAGCACTTCTTCGACGGCTTTAAGGCCAATCCGGATTACGCGCTCGCATGCGCCCGCACTGCCTATCAGGCCGGAGCCCGCTGGGTTGTTCTGTGCGACACAAACGGCGGCACATTGCCCGACGAAATCCACTCTATCGTGACGAAGGTTCAAGAGATCGTGCCCGGCAGTCATCTTGGCATTCACACGCACGATGACACAGGTCATGCGGTGGCCAATTCCCTGGCCGCGGTTGATGCCGGTGTGCGCCAGGTCCAGGGGACCTTGAACGGTCTGGGGGAGCGCTGTGGCAACGCCAACCTGATCACGCTGATCCCGACCCTGAAACTGAAATCACAATATGCCGACCGGCTGGAAATCGGTGTCAGCGAAGACCAGCTTCAAGACATCACCGCGATCTCCCATGCCTTTGATGAGATCCTCAACCGCTCACCCAACCGGCATGCACCCTATGTGGGGGAAACGGCTTTTGCCACTAAGGCCGGCATTCATGCCTCGGCGATCCTGAAAGATCCGCAGACCTATGAGCATGTGGCCCCGGAGACCGTGGGCAACCAGCGCCGTGTGCTGGTTTCCGATCAGGCCGGGAAAAGCAACCTGCTGGGCGAGCTGGCACG
This sequence comes from Roseibium sp., assembly GCF_965276855.1. GTDB lineage: Bacteria > Pseudomonadota > Alphaproteobacteria > Rhizobiales > Stappiaceae > Roseibium. The sequence goes on along the minus strand of NZ_OZ255700.1, from coordinate 550,849 downwards.
TGTCGGCATCACGGTCGACAAGGCCGACCCTCGTCTGGACCGGCTGCTGGCCAAGGTCAAGGAACGGGAAGCGCTGGGCTATGCCTATGAGGCAGCGGATGCATCCTTTGAACTGCTTGCGCTCCGCGAACTCGGCGAAGTGCCGGATTTTTTCCAGGTAGATTCCTTCAAGGTCATGGTCGAGCGTCGGTTCAATGCCATCGGTGATCTGATCACGGTCTCCGAAGCGGTGGTCAAGGTAAACGTCGATGGGGAGACGCGCATGTCCGTTGCGGAAGGTAACGGCCCGGTCAACGCGCTCGACATGGCCCTGCGCAAGGACCTTGGAAAGTATCAGGCCGCGATTGAAGGGCTGGAGCTGATCGACTATAAGGTGCGCATCTTGAACGGTGGTACCGATGCGGTGACCCGGGTTCTGATCGAAAGCCATGATGCCAGGACCCAGCGGCGCTGGTTCACCATCGGTGTCTCCTCCAATATCGTCGATGCGTCCTTTCAAGCGCTGGTCGATTCCATCACATTCGCGCTTGTCAAGGCTCAGGAGAGCTAAGGTTCGGCGCCAGAAAGGCACGCGCTATGTCTGAGCCCGTGACACGCACCGAGGCGGAAAACGAACTCCGCCGTGGCCTCCTCTTTGGCCTTGCGGCTTACGGCATGTGGGGGTTCTTTCCGGCCTACTACAAGCTGACCGATACGGTTTCGGCGGACCTCGTCGTTGCGCACCGGATTGCTTGGTCCGTTCTGTTCGTTGGCGGCTTTCTGTATCTTCGGGGCCGCTGGCAGGAAGTTCTTGATGTCTTTGCTGACCCGGCAGTCTTGAAAAAACTCGCGATGTCCGCGTCGTTCATTTCGGTCAATTGGCTGGTGTTTGTTTGGGCGATTGCGAACGAGCAGGTGCTGGATGTATCGCTCGGCTATTTCATCAATCCGCTCGTCAGCATTCTGGTTGGGCTGATCGTTCTGCGCGAACGCATGACGAAATGGCAGTACATTGCCGTTGCCATGGCCGGTTTCGCGGTCGTCTTGCAGGCGGTTCTGGCCGGTGGGCTGCCTTGGGTGTCTCTGGTGCTCGCGTTCTCGTTCGCAGGCTACGGCTACGTGCGGAAGGTGACACCGGTCAAGGCAACGCCTGGCCTGTTCGTTGAAACGGTGCTGCTGTTTCCGATTGCCATTGGATACCTGCTTCTCAGCCTTTCATGGGGTGTCGATGCGCTGATCTTGGATGATATTCCAGTCCTCATTGCGCTTGCAGGCACAGGCATTGTTACGGCGTTGCCGCTGATCTGTTTCAGCTCGGCCGCACGCCGTCTGCCACTCTTCATGCTTGGTTTGATGCAGTACATTGCGCCATCGATACACTTTCTGATGGCGGTTTATGCCTGGGGAGAGCCGTTGGATCAGGTCAAACTGCTCGGTTTTGTCATGATCTGGATTGCGCTCGTGGTCTTTACATTCGACAGCTGGCGGAATGCACGAAACGCCAGAAAAGCGCAGCAGGCGACGGTCTAATCTGCTGGTCTGTCATCCGTCGGAAGCGACGGCGAGCATTTCAAACCCACTCCGCTTGGAGGCGTAAAGATGTTTGTCGGCGATGCTGAGCGCGTCGGAGATCTCTCCGCCCTCGAGCTTTGCAATGCCGACACTTGTTTGGCACAGAAGGTCGGTTCCCGAATGCCGGATCGGGTGTGTGCTGAGGCTCTTCATGAACCCGGCCAGTTTCAGGGTTAGGCTGTCGCGCGTTTCCGATCGGAAGATCATGCAGAACTCGTCGCCGCCCAGCCGGATGATCATGTCCTCCGGTCCGGCGAGCGCTCGAAGCTGGCGCGCAAAACCTAGAAGGACACTGTCGCCGACATCATGTCCGTATTCGTCGTTGATCTGTTTGAATGAATCGAGATCAAACACCGCAATCCAAGACGCTTTATTGCCCGAATGTGCCCAGGACTCGATTTGCTTCACGGCCTTTGTGAAAAGGAAGTGCCTATTGTGAACCCCTGTTAGCGCATCCTGCATGGCAAGGGTGTTGAGCTCCGCGATGCGGTCCATCATGTCCAGGTTCAACGAAATCCGGAGAAGGATTTCTTCTGGCGCATAGGACTTGTCGATGAAATCGGCAGCGCCGTACTTCAAGAAGCGGATGCGGTTATCTGAGTTCGATAGCGACGACATGCCGATCACGCTCAGGCGTTCGCGGCTGTATTTCCGCCGCACTGTCTTCAGAAATGCAAAACCGTCTTCGTCCGGCATGTAATAATCGGCAAGAACAAGTCGGATGTGCTGGTGATCCCGCAACATCTGCAGGGCTTCAGCCGGCGTGCTGGCTTGGTAAGTCTGATAAAGATGGTGCGATGTGATCTGGGCGATCCGCTCCCGGTCGACAGAGGAATCATCCAGAATCAAGATGCCGATCTTGGGATTGTAGGACAGCCGTTTCAGCAACTCAGCCACATAATCGAGGCTTGCGGGTGTATCCTTCAGGACATAATCGATCACCCCTTTTGCAAGGGCCTTTTCACGGACTTCGTTGTCGAACTTGCTTGTGAAGATGATAGTCGGAATGTTTCTGTTGCGGCAAAGGTCTACAATTTCGCCATTTGGCGCGTCCGGCAGAGTCAGATCCACCAATGCAAGATCGGGTTCGCAGATCGGCATGTCCAGGCAGCTTTCCGCTTCACTGAAATTTCGCGCGACCATGATCTGGTGACGTCCGATATCCTGAAGCCGGTCAACGATCGCCTTTTCGAAGAACGATGCGTCTTCCACCAGAAGCATAGTGCGCATGTAAGCTGATCCGCCCGTGTGATTTGCTTGGCAAATTTACAAGGGAAGAAGCTTCCAAGACCTTAACCAGAGGGTCAAAACATACCGAAAAGACCAGCGAAAATCGTCGTCCAGTCGCCGAACACCTAACGTTCGGAGATTTTCGTTATTTTTTGCTGGCTAAAGATCTGCGGCCGCCGCTCCACCTTCAAACGGCGCATCAGAACCATCGCCGATACTTTTTTCGAGCATGGGGATGATCTGATCCACTTGTTTGGCAATTAGGTAAGGGACTTCAGTGTCTGGCCGGATGTATCCCTGCGCGCGCATGTGATCGAGCAGCTCAAGAAGGGGGGACCAAAAGCCGTTGATATTTGCAAGAACAACCGGCTTGCGGTGCTGACCCAGCTGAGCCCAGGTCATCATCTCCACGGCTTCTTCCAGCGTGCCAATCCCACCGGGCAGTGCAATGAAGGCATCCGATTTCTCAAACATCAGATGTTTGCGTTCGTGCATGTTCTGGGTGATCACCAGATCTTCAACGGTGTCCAGCATCACCTCGCGTTTTTCAAGAAACTGCGGAATAATTCCCGTGACCTGACCGCCGCATTCCATCGCTGCGCGCGCGACGGTCCCCATCAGGCCAACCGAGCCCCCGCCATACACAAGCCTCAATCCGGCTTCGGCAATCAACTGGCCAAGTCGAGCGGCTGCCGCCTCATGTGCAGGGTCCGACCCGAAGCTCGAGCCGCAATAAACACAAACGCTTTTGAGATGCTTAGGAGAATTTGTCTTCATAACGACATGATGTGGCATTGCCCCATGCAACAGGTCAAGCATTGTGTTTGAAAGGTGGACCGGTGATCCGCGGTTTTCTTGCCGCAGCACAAAAAGGCCGTTATGCATGTGAATAAGTAAAACTGTGGGGCGCGCGGACATTTGCTGCCGTCTGCCAAGGGGAAGAGACGAAAGCACCGATCGATCGATCGCCTGGCTTTCGATGGGAAGAGCAATGAACAAGCAGACCCTGATCCGGACTTTGATAATCGCCGTGCCTGTCGGTGTGGCGGCATTGATCACCGGTTACTTCTATCGTGACAGTGGCGAGATGCCGGTGGAGCAGGAGCGCGCAGATAGCCAGGTTCCTGGAACCACAAACGAGTCCTCCAAAGGCGATCAACAGGCAAGTGCTGCTCCGGACCAGCAGGCCGTCACGCCTGAACCCGCAGTTCAGCCAGAAGAAAACCCGGCCGCCACACCTGACGAACCCGAGGCGTCTGAAACTGCGGCAGTGTCAGACAAGCCGAGCTTCGACGTGGTGGGTGTGGAACCAACCGGCGAGACGGTTGTCGCGGGTCGGTCGGAAGCCGGAGCCATTGTGGCGCTGACAGCAAACGGTCAGGTGGTTGGCAAAACCATTGCCAACCCGGCGGGCGAATGGACCATCATTTTGGATGAGCCGTTGAAGCCGGGCGACTATGACGTTGCTCTGGAAGTTCATGATCAGGGCGGAGAGCAGCTGTCCACGTCTGATGAACGGGTTGCCATCTCCATTCCGGACGGTGGAAAACAACAGCCGCTCGTGGTCCTGAATTCGCCTGATGGACCGTCCAATATCTTGCAAAAGCCGGAAGCGCCGGTCGCAGTCGCCGAAGCGCCAAAGGCTGAGGAAACTGTTGTCGCAACGGCACCTTCCTCTGACACCGGTGGGGACACACCGAGCACTGCTTCCGAAGAGAGTGTGACTGCTGAGGCGGGCGATTCTGATGGAACTGCCCCTGCTGCCGCTGAAACGACTGTGTCGGCAGCTGCGTCGAGCACTGACGCTGACACAGCTTCGAACGGAACTGCGACCGCAGACACACAACAACAAACTGCCGACAGCGGTTCCCAAGCGTCTGAGCAGACGGCAGAGGTAGCCGCAACCAGCACAGCTTCAGAAACGGAAGGCACCGCGGAGCCTACAGAGGCGACAACAGCCGCTGCCACGGACACACCGGCAAGTTCTGGTGATGCGGCTCCAACCGACACAAACCAGCAAGTTGCCGCGGCCTCTCAGGGCGAGACGAGTGCATCTGCCGAAACCGGCACTGAGGGCGGTAACCCGCCTGTTACGGTTGAAGCAGTGGAGTCGGAAGAGAACAAGGTCTACGTCGCCGGCACCGCAGAACCCGGATCGTCTGTCCGTGTCTATGTCGGTGATGATTACCAGGGCGAGGCCACAGCAAATTCCAGCGGCCGGTGGCTTCTTGAAGGCGACAAGTCGGTCGCGGAAGGCAATGTGGAAGTCCGGGCTGACATGATTGCCGAAGACGGCAAATCAGTGGATGCGCGGGCAGCCGTGACCTTTGAAAAACAACAGGATGAACAGATCGTCCTGACAAAGGTCGTCGCGAGTGGAACCTCCGGCTCGGCAGACGGTGATGGCGCGGACGTCAAGAAGGCGCTGCCTGTTGTGATCATTCGCAAGGGGGACAATCTCTGGCGGATCTCCAGGCGCCTTTATGGGGACGGTATCCGCTACACCACAATCTACCAAGCCAACAAGGGCCAGATTCGCGATCCGGATCTGATCTATCCGGGACAGGTGTTCCTGACACCGGAAGGAGACCTGAACTGGCCCGCACCTACCTCGGATACCGGCCGCAACGGCTGATAATTGTAGGGTTTTCAAAGCTATTATTGGGGCGGGCGCCATTTTGGTGTCCGCCCCAATTCGTGTTGGACCTTGTCTTTTTGGGTATTGATCGCATATTTACGATTATTGGCGCCGCCCGAAAGGAGTTCCCCGCATGAGCGATCAGGTTTGCCCGCCCACCGCAAGCGGCGAAAACGCGTCCGGTCTGTCGGGATGTGAAAGCCTGGCTGCACAGTTCCGGGCGCTTGGGCACCCGGCGCGCCTTGCGATCCTGCGGCGTTTGGCCGGTGAGAAAGAAGCTTGCTGTGGCGAAATTGTCAGTGCCTTACCGCTCGCTCAATCGACCGTGTCACAGCACCTTCAAGTCTTAAAAGATGCAGGGTTTCTGACCTGCGACACCCGTGGGCGCAATTGCCATTATGTTTTGAACTGGGATCAGATTTCAAAAACGCAGGAAGCATCGGACGCATTCTGGACGCTTTTGAACTCCGAGCACGGCAACGGCGTTCTTGGCGCGGTGAACGAGTTGGCGGCAAACGAATAAGTCACCGGAACGGCCCGCAAAGGGCATCGGGAGAGAATACTTGACGCAATCACATGGGACGTCGGCCGGTTCGGCACCGTCAAACCCTGCTCATGCAAAAAACAGCGCGCCCGCACAAAAGGCTGTTAGTGCGGATGAGGGCGACACGCTTTCAACGCTCAAAAACCTTTGGCCATATATCTGGCCGTCTTCACGGCCAGATCTGAAGAAACGGGTTTTGCTGGCAGTTGCTGCACTTGTGGTAGCCAAGTTCATTACCGTTCTATCACCTTATTTCTTTGCCTGGGCCACAGATGTCCTCGCTGGCGAAGATGTTGGCCTGCCAGCCTTCCTTTTGGCCCCGGTCATGCTGGTTCTGGCCTACAACGCGGCTCGGGTGATGGCCGTTGCGTTCAACCAGTTGCGCGATGCCTTGTTTGCCCGCGTGGGCCAGCACGCCGTCCGACAGCTTGCCAAACTGACCTTCCGACATTTGCATCAACTCTCCTTGCGGTTTCATCTGGCCCGGCGAACCGGTGGCCTGAGCCGGGTTATTGAACGTGGGGTCAAGGGGATTGAGTCGATCGTCCGCTTCACGATCCTCAACGGGATTCCGACCGTTCTGGAATTCGCGCTTATGGCTGGTGTGATCTGGTTCCAGTTCGGCTTTGCCTATGTCGTGATCGTTGCCGTGATGATTGTGGCTTACGTCTGGTTCACGATTAAGGCCTCCAACTGGCGGATCGCTATCCGCCGGGAAATGAACGACAGCGACACGGATGCCAATTCGAAGGCCATCGACAGCTTGCTGAATTTCGAAACCGTCAAATACTTCGGCAACGAGAAAATGGAAGCCGAGCGCTTCGATGTCTCGATGGCCAAGTATGAAAAGGCGGCGACAAAAACCTGGACGTCGCTTGCCTGGCTCAACTTCGGTCAGGCAGTGATCCTGGGGCTCGGAATGGCGGCCTGTATGGGGCTTTCTGCCCGCGCGGTCATGGCCGGCGAACAGAACATTGGCGATTTTGTTCTGATTAATGCACTGCTGATGCAAATCTCCATGCCGCTCAATTTCATCGGCTTTCTCTACCGCGAAATCCGTCAGGGTCTGGCCGATATCGAATCGATGTTCGATCTCCTGCTTGTGCCGGCCGAGATCAAGGACAAAGAGGGGGCCGCTCCACTCAAGGCTGTTGCAGGCACGATCCGCTTTAAAGATGTCGAGTTCCACTACGATGCCGATCGGCCGATCCTCAAGGGCGTGGATTTTGATGTTCCGGCCGGCAAGACGATCGCCATTGTCGGCCCGTCCGGGGCAGGAAAATCAACGATCTCAAGACTGTTGTTCCGGTTCTATGATGTGACCGGCGGCGCCGTTGAGATCGATAGACAGGATGTTCGCGATGTCACCCAGGAAAGTGTGCGCCATGCGATTGGCATGGTCCCGCAGGACACTGTCCTTTTCAACGACACTATCGCGTATAACATCCGCTACGGACGGCCGGATGCGTCCGATGATGAGGTCAGGGACGCGGCGCGCATGGCGCAGATCCACGACTTTATCGAAAACCTGCCGCAAGGCTACCAGTCTGAAGTTGGTGAGCGTGGGCTCAAGCTGTCCGGTGGCGAAAAGCAGAGGGTCGCAATCGCCCGGACGATCCTCAAGGCACCGCCGATCTTGATTCTCGACGAAGCAACCTCGGCTCTGGACACCCATACGGAACGCGAGATCCAGTCGGCATTGGATCAGGTGTCAAAGAACCGCACGACGCTGGTGATTGCTCACCGTTTGTCCACGGTCGTGAATGCGGACCAGATCATTGTGCTCGAAGCTGGTGAAATTGCAGAACGGGGAACACATTCGGAGCTTTTGGCCAACGACGGACTGTATGCATCGATGTGGGCGCGCCAGCGTGAAGCCGATGAGGCGGAAGAGCGTTTGCGGGCAGCGCGCGAAAACGACGATCTCGGGATTATTACCCGCGGGCAACCGGCGGATTATGTCCCAGCAAAATAGCCTTGGGACTTCGCCGCGATTGCACTCCTTGAGTGAAAAGAACTCCCGCGCTTAAGCCGCGCGGGAGGTTGGAAAGTCCTTGTCATTGGCGCTTGTGAGCCTGTTCGGCATCTTGGCGGCTGTCTCCACAGTCCGGCCGAACAAAAGGCCGGACAGGGCATGTCTCAAGCGGCGCAACTCGTAGTGACGTTCAGCGCGGGCGCGGTTTTCAAATTCGTCTCCGGTGTGGAACATGGTGGTCTCCTTCGTTTCGGTGGAGACGTTGTCCCATATTGCGTCCATTTGAAGAATGTGGCTTATATCGCAAGGATATTTCGAAAGTTTGGTATAATGCGTCTGGACGATTTGGAGTTCTTTATCAGGGTCGCCGAGCTTGGCAGCCTGTCAGGTGCCGGCCGGGAGATTGGATTGTCGCCGTCGGCAGCGAGTGCGCGTCTGACCAATCTTGAAAAGACGTTTGGAGCGCAACTTTTTGCAAGAACAACCCGGAAGACAACACTGACTGAAGCCGGCCGCGTCCTTCTTGATCACGCGCGGTCTGCGATCAATGAGTTGCAGCAGGCACGGCAAGCGCTCGAGGCGACGCAGGATACTCCTCAAGGCGCGTTGCGCATTTCGTGCAATACCTTCTTCGGCCGGAAACACATTCTTCCGCATCTTGTCGAATTCCGGAGCCTTTACCCGGATGTCCAGATTGAAATGGATATCTCTGACCGAATGGTCGATGTGGTTCAGGAAGGCTACGATATGGCCATCCGGGGCGCGCCGCTTGCCGACAGCTCACTTCTGGCCCGCAGGCTGGGCGGAAATCCAAGAGCGTTGTGCGCATCGCCTGATTACCTTGCCCGGAAAGGCCGGCCCAAAACCCCTGAAGACCTGAATAACCACGATTGCATCAGCATGGCGTCCGTCCCGGTTTGGTATTTCGATGGTCCGGACGGGGAGGTTGGTTTTGAATTGAAGAACCCGGTGATCAAGGGTGACAGCGGTGACCTGACGTATGATGCTGCCATCCATGGCCTTGGACTGAGCCTGAAATCGCTGGCTCATGTGTGGGAGGATCTGCGGGACGGGCGTCTCGTGGCTGTGATGGAAGATTATCCGGTCGCCCGTGTCGGGGCGATTTGGGCGGTTTATCCGCCAACACGCTTTGTCCCGCCTAAGGTCAGTGTCTTCGTCGATTTTCTGATCTCCAAATACGGCAAACCAGCCTATTGGGAGAGTGATTACCGGGATGCTCGGGCATCCGGTATCGGCACTGCTCCGGCAAAAAGCGCTTGAACTGCCCCGAAAACGGTTCTCATTGAGAAAAAAAGCTTTTAGAAGCGGGGGCAGTGGCCCTGCGCATCAGGTGCGCTCGGTGACCAATGAGCAATTTGCGGTGAGATCTTCGCCGCTCGAAAATGATCCTGCCCGTTTGTGGATGCTGAAAGCAGAACTATGTCGATTGTCGATTCCGTAACGAAATCCCTGGTCCCGGTTCACCGTGAAGGCTGGCCCTTCGTGGCCATTGCGCTGGTCGCGACCCTGGTTGTCGGCTGGTTCGTCGATCCTTTGTTCTGGATCGGTCTCTTCTTCACAGGTTGGGTATGCTATTTCTTCCGAGACCCGCAACGGGTGACACCGGTTGGCGACGGCTTGGTGATTTCCCCGGCAGATGGCGTCGTAAGCCATGTAGGTCCAGTGCGCCCACCAGAAGAGCTTGAGCTGGGCGCCGAACCTTTGGTCCGGGTCTCGATCTTCATGAACGTCTTCAACTGCCATGTGAACCGGGCACCGGTTGGCGGCAAGATTGTTCGGGTCGCATACCGGGCGGGCAAGTTCCTCAATGCGGAGCTCGACAAGGCCAGTGATGACAACGAGCGCAACGGTCTGGTGATCGATCACAATGGCACGCACATCGGTGTTGTTCAGATTGCAGGCCTGGTCGCGCGCCGGATCGTCTGTTTTGTGAAGGAAGGCGAAAACCTTTCTGCTGGCGAACGCTTCGGTTTGATCCGCTTCGGCTCCCGGCTTGATGTCTATTTTCCTGCGGGAACAGTGCCGAAGGTCGCGCTGGGTCAAACCATGATTGCGGGTGAAACAGTCCTGGCAGACCTCAACCAGCCGCAGGCTCCGGCACCCACACTAACCCGGGTGAGTTAAGGCGCGATCGTGATCGAGGATACTGGCCCCACATCCATCAAGACCAAGCGGCAGCCGCGTTTTCGCAGGGTGCCGCTGCGCCTGATCGTGCCGAACATGGTGACGCTCCTGGCATTGTGTTCCGGGTTGACGGCAGTCCGCATGGCGTTTGAGGGCCGTTGGGAGTTTGCCGTTGGCGCGGTTTTGATTGCCGCTGTTCTCGATGGGCTGGATGGCCGGGTTGCCCGTCTGATGAAGGGAACGTCAAAATTCGGCGCTGAACTGGATTCACTGGCGGATTTTGTCAATTTTGGCGTCGTGCCGGCGTTGATGCTCTACATCTGGATCTTGAATGAGGCTGGCTCTCTCGGCTGGATTTCCGCTCTGATTTTTGCCATTTGCGCCGCTCTGCGTCTGGCAAGGTTCAATGTGGCCTTGGACGATCCGGACAAACCAACCTGGGCTTCTAGGTTCTTTACCGGCGTGCCAGCTCCCGCCGGTGCATTGACCGTCCTTTTACCGCTTTATTTCGACTTTCTTGGCCTGTTTCCGCACTGGTTTGCAGACAGTGCGGTGGTCGCGGCTTACACCATTGCAATTGCTTTCCTTCTGATCAGCCGGCTGCCGACGTTTTCAGGCAAAAATTTCGGTACGCGGGTGCGCCGGGATTATGTTCTGCCACTGTTTGTCTTTGCCGTTCTGATTGTTGCGCTCACGGCCAGCTATCCATTCCGGATGCTGGCGGGCGGGTCAGTGCTCTATCTCTTGAGCATTCCCTTTTCGTGGCAGCAACATCGCAAACTTGTCCTGGCTGACACGGGACAGAGCATCGATGAAGATGGCGATGAAAGCGACACCGACCTCGATAACATTGCAGACCGTGACAAGGATCACGGCAGCTAATCGCGATAAGGCACGGGCGATATGATCTTTCGGGAAAGCACCACAGAAGATCTGCAAAGCCTGGAGCGGATCTATCCGGCTGCATTTCCGGATGAGGATCTCCTGCCGGTGGTCCGGTCTTTGTTGACTGGATCCGTCGATGTTCTTTCACTCGTTGCGGAAGACAATGGGAGAGTCGTTGGTCATATCGCATTTACGATTTGCAGTGTTGGCGATGTGTCTGTCGGTCTCTTGGCTCCGCTCTGCGTGGACCCGGCTCAGCACAAACAAGGGATCGGCAGCGCGCTGGTTCGCGAGGGGTTCAAGCGTCTTCAGGAGCGCGCGATCGACAAGGTTCTGGTGCTTGGGGATCCGGCATATTATGGCCGTTTCGGCTTCGCTACAGAGCGCGCGATCCACCCGCCTTATCCGATGCCTGAAGACTGGGCGGATGCCTGGCAGTCCGTATCGCTGGGGACAGGAGCTGATCAGTTGGAAGGCCCTCTGATCGTACCTGACGTTTGGCAGGATCCGTCCCTCTGGGGCTAGGCCCCTCTCTCCGCTACAACTGAATTCCAAAAGAAAGGGGCTCGGAAATCGGGTTTCTCGGTGGAGAATTGTGCGTCAATTAGGCTCCCTCACGTCAATGAGGGACTAAAAAATGTTGCAAGACAAAACAATTCTTATCACGGGTGCCAGCAGTGGAATCGGTGCAGCGGCTGTGAAGCTGTTTGCCGAAGCGGGAGCCAATCTGGTGATCACGGCAAGGCGAGCCGATCGTCTCGAAGAGGTCAGGAAAAGTGTGGGCGCTGACGCGGATCGGGTGTTGATTGTGCCCGGCGACGTAAACGATCCGCACTGCGCGAAAGGCCTTGTTGAGGCTGCAAAGGATCATTTCGGCGGACTTAACGGTGCATTTAACAACGCAGGGATCCTGGGCGATCTTGGTCCCGTTGAGGACATGCGTCAGGAAGCGTGGAACACTGTTTTGAATACGAACCTGACAAGCTGTTTTCTTGCGGCCAAATACCAGGTTCCGGCCCTTCGGGAAAACGGCGTCGGAGCAATTGTATTCACATCCACTTTTGTCGGACACACGGTTGGCATGCCGGGGATGGCAGCGTATGCCGCGTCAAAGGCCGGACTGATTGGCTTGACCCAGTGCCTCGCAGCGGAATGCGGCCCCGCCAATATTCGGGTCAATGCGCTGCTTCCTGGAGGGACGAAAACGGATATGGCTGGGGATGATCCCGAGCACCATGAGATCGTCAAAGGAATGCATGCGCTGAAACGTATGGCCGAGCCGGAGGAAATCGCCAGAGCGGCTATGTTCCTCTTGTCGGATGCGGGCTCGTTTGTCACTGGGTCTGCCATGTTGTGTGACGGCGGTAATTCCATTTCCAAAACATGACCCTGGCACCGGCCCACACTAAGCGGGCCGCATCCGGATGAATTTCTGTTCCATGACTTCCTGGCCCCACTGATCGCCGAGGTATTCTTCCGCCAGATCAAAGCCGTTCTTTTCATAAAGGGCGCGTGCAGCGTCCAACCCCTTCAGGGTCCAGAGATGAATTTCGTCGAAGCCGAGCCGGTCGCAATGCGCCATCGCTTTGTTGAGGAGCACTTTGCCGAGCCCCTTGCCGCGCAAGCGTTCAGACAGGATGAACCAGCGCAGGTGGGCAATGTTATTGCCCAGATCTTCGCCATCAATTGTGATGGAGCCGATCACGGCTTCATTTTCCAGAACGCTCCAGCTGTTGTTCATTGGACGCTCGACCCGCGGCATGAATTCCGCCATGGCTTGAGAAACAACACTTTCAAAAGCCGGTCCCATGCCGACAATCGGGCCATGTGTCCGGGCGTGCAGGGCCGAGATGTCACCGATCATGCCGGTCTGATAGCCTTCGACGACCGGATATTGTGTTCCGTCAGGCGCAGCATTGGAGCCGTCGCTGCCAAGGGCCTGGGCATAAGAGGTGAGGGCGTTGGCGATTGTTGCCGTGTCGACGCCCGTGATGTTGGCAAGCGCGGTGCGGGCCTGATTGTCTCCAAACCGGTTAATCGCAATCCAAGTGTCTTTGCCCTTTGGGGTGAGGTGGAGCTGGAAGGCGCGTCCATCGGTCTTGGATTGGGTTTGAACGATTTCCCCCCGCGTTTCCAGGGATTTCAAAAGACGGCTGATCGTGGACTTTTCCAATTTAAGCCGTGCCCCCAACTCCTTTGCAGTCAGGCCGGGAGTGAGGCCAATTTCTATGATTGCGTGAACCCCCGAGCCGGAAAGATCTGTTCCAGCGATCGTCTTTTCCAAAAAGCCAAACTCGCGCACCAACTTTCTGGACGCTGCGCGAATGTCTTCGATGAGGTGAGGGGCTTGAGGGGTCATGGCTCTAACATCCAAAATAGTTGTATTAAGCAACTATATAGGTGGTGAGCGGTCAGACGGCAAGCTGAAAAAAGAAAAGGCCGCCGGATACCGGCGGCCTTTCCACGAGCGGCGTCTACTGGAGGTCTACTCAGCCGCGTGCGGGAGTTCTTCCTGGTTCGGAACCTTCGGCGGCGCAGGTTTTGGCATCGACACCACTTTAGCAGCCGGGCGTTCCTTCTCCTGTTCCGGATCTGTCCACTCCACATCCTGATCAGCGTCAGTGGTGGGTGCGGCAGCCGGAACAGGCTTGCGCCGGAACCGCTGTGCGATGGACCGCGCTGAACCGACCCAGACACTTGGCAACGCAATCATCACCGGGATCATGATCAGTGTCAGGATTGTGGAGAAGGCGAGACCAGAAATCACCGCTGTCGACAACTGGACCCACCAAACGGCGGTGATGCCGCCATAGGCCGTCACCTGGTTGGCGAAGTCGAAGTTGATCTGTGTCGCCATCGGGATCAAACCGGCAATCGTGGTGATGGTTGTCAACAGGATCGGCCGGATCCGCTGCGCAGAGGTTTTCAAGATCGCTTCCAGCGGATCAAGCCCATCATCGATAAACCGGTTATAGGTATCGATCAGAACAATCGCGTTGTTCACGACAATCCCGGCAAGCGCCACGACCCCTGTCCCTGTCATGATGATCGAGAACTTCTGGCCAGTCACCATCATCCCGAGCAGCACACCGAAGACCGACAGAACCACCGTGGAGAGGGTCAGGAAGGTCTGATAGAACGAGTTGTATTGCGTCAGCAGGATTAGGAACATCAGGAAGAGCGATCCAACCATCGCCTTCATCAGGAATTCACCCGATTCCTTCTGATCCTCATCAGCGCCGCGGAACTGCAAATACACGTTGTCCGGCCAGGTTTGCGCGTCCAGCCACTTCTCCAGCTCGCCAACCTGTTCATCCGGTGTGGATCCGGAAGCCGGGTTGACGGTTGCCTTGACCATCATGGAGTAGAGGCCGTCACGGCGGACGATTTCCGAAACCTTCTGGGCCGGAGAGCGATCGACGAAGTTTGCCAGCGGCACAAGTCCGAGCGAGGTTTGAAGACGCAGTTGGTCAAACCGGTCGATCGTGCGTTCGTCTTCCGGCAAGCGGACACGAATATCGACCTCGTCTTCGCTGTCATTCGGTCGGTACTTGCCGATCAAAACGCCGTTGGTCACCAGCTGAACCATGTTGCCGACCGAAGCGATATGAGCCTGGTAACGGCCTGCCTGTTCCCGGTCGATGGCGATTTGCCATTCGATGCCCGGCAGCGGGCGGTCGTCTTCCTGGTCAATCAGCGCTTCGACGCCATTCAGATGATTGCGGACACGGGCAACGTTCTCAACCAGCGTGTCGTAATCCGTCGACTTTAGCTCAAGCTGGATGTCCTTACCGGTCGGCGGGCCGCCCTCGATCTTGCGTGTTTCCACCTTGATGCCCGGAATGGAGGATGTGCGTTCGCGGATCTCTGCAAAGATTTCCTTGGCTTCACGCCGGCAGCAGAAGTTTGCCAGTTCGAGCTGTAGCTCGCCCATAACATCGGCAGGCTTGTCTTGAACACCGCCAACAGACGGGCCACCCGAAGAGCCGCCCGGTGTAAAGGCGGTGGTGACGATGTGGGCCACACCTGCGACCTCCATCACTTCCGCTTCAACCTTGGCTACCTGCTCAAGCGCTTCTGCAGCAGACATGTTGCCTCGGCCGGAGATCAGAACCACAGCCTGATCCGGCTCTTCATCAACGAAGAATTCCACGCCGGTCGGATTGGAAACGAAGGACATCATGATGTAGCCGCACACGGCAATCATCGCGACGATCGTGACGATGTTGCCGATCGGGTTCCCGGCCAGCAGCTTCAGGAAGCGGACATAAAAGCCGGTGAAGCCTTTTACCTTCTTCACATCGAAGTGGGCCTTGCCGGAAAGAAGCTCCGCTTCGGCCCGGTCTTTTGCGGCACGAACAGCAGCCCGTTCCTGGGACCAGCGCACGAACGGGCGCAAAATCCGATAGGAGACGTAGCCGAGGCCGACAAATGTAACCAACCCGGCCAGAGCGCTGACCAGCGGAACCACACCCTCAGGAACGGCACCTGCCAGAAGACCCGGCACCAAGGGACCGCTTCCGATCGCAAATGCGCCGCCTGCCGCGATTGTCACGGCCAGCAAGGCAGCCGCGTGACGGCCGAGCCAATGCGAGACATCTGCCAGAACGCCACCAGTCACCGGCAGGAACACCATCGCCGTGACCAATGAGGCCGCCAGAACGATGATCACCATGATCGGTAGGTAGCTCATGAATTCACCGGCAACACCCGGCCACAAAAGCATGGGCAGGAAAGCCACCAGGGTTGTCGCGGTGGACGAGACAATCGGCCAGAACATAAGTTTTGCAGCACGGATATAGGCCTCACGGTCCTCCATGCCCTCATGCACCTTCCGGTCGGCATACTCCGTCATCACGATGGCACCATCGACGAGCAGGCCGACGGTCAGAACGAGGCCGAACATGACCATCGTGTTGACCGTGTAGCCAATGCCGCCAAGGATCAGGAAGCCCACCATGAAGGATGTCGGGATCGCGAGACCCACGAGCAGGGCGGACCGCATACCGAGCGCTGCAAGAACCAGGATCATGACCAGGAAGATCGCAGTCAGGATCGAGGACTGCAGAGAGCCAAGAACCTCATAGATGTTGTCGGATTGATCGAGCAGGATGTCGACTTGGATCGTCTCCGGCCAGTCTTTCGAGGCTTCCTCAACAACAGCACGTACGGCTGCATTGTTCTCGATGATGTTCGTGCCGATCCGCTTGGTGACTTCCAGCGCGATAGCCGGTTTGCCGTTCACGCGGGTGTAAGAATCCGCATCCTTGAAGGTTCTGCGGATCTCTGCAACGTCAGCCAGCGTGACGACGCCTTCACCGCTTTGTTTCAGCGGCAGACTGTAAACGTCGGCTGCATTTTCAATGAGGCCAGGAACCTTGACGTTGAAGCGCCCTTTGCCACCGTCAATGAAGCCAGCTGGAACCAGCTGGTTGTTGGCGGTCAGTGTGTTCAAAAGCTCTTGCTGGGTGATCGCATATGATTCCAGCTTCTGGGTATCGATCAGGACTTCCAGGAGCTCTTCCCGGTGCCCGGAAAGATCGGCAGAGCGGACGGTGTCGACCGCTTCAATCTGGTCCTTCAGACGCCGGGCATGCTGATAGAGCGTGCGTTCAGGGACATTGCCTGAGAGTGCCACGAACATGGTCGGGGCAAGGGCAAAGTTCATTTCCGTGATTGTCGGTTCTTCAGCGTCAGCAGGCAGCTCGCCCTTGGCCTGATCGACCTTGTCGCGCACGTCGGCAAGGGCCTCGTCCTTGTCGAACGAAATGTCGAACTCTAAGACGATACCGGCATGGCTTTCAGAGGCAATCGCCGTGATTTCCTTGAGGCCATCCAACCCGCGCAGTTCGGTTTCCATCGGCCGCACGAGCAGGCGCTCGGCATCTTCCGGAGAAATGCCCTGCTGGGTGATCGATATGTAGAAGATCGGGAGATCGATGTCGGGGCTGTCTTCTTTGGGGATCGACACATAGGTCATGACCCCTGCGGCCAGCAGCGCGAGCATCAGCACGAAGACCGTCTTTGGACGGCGCAAAACGCCTTCAAGCATGTTGATCATTGGCTGATCTCCGCGGTTTCAAACACCGGATCTACAAGAACGCCATCAGAGACATATTCCTGTCCGACCACAATTGCATTGACGGTCTCCGGAAGGCCGCCGACCCACATGCCGTCCTGCTCTCCGCCGAGAACGGTGACTGGATAGAACACGGTGACATTGTCTTCGCCAACGCCGCGGATACCGACCTGGCCGGTATCGTTCAGCGTCAGGATGGCTGGCGAGATCTTGTGCGCTTTCTCGACTGGCAATGGCAGGCGGCTAACGGCCGTGACGCCATCGCGGGCAACACCTTCTTCATTCGGGATTTCAACTTCGATCCGGAAGGTCCGCGTGTCGGGATTGGCAGAAGGTGAAATGTAACGCACATGACCTTCCAAGGTCTCGCCCGTTACAAGGACCACCTCAGCCGGCATGTTCAGGGAGATCTGGGCGATGTTCAGTTCGCTCACATCACCGATGGCAATCATCGGATCGGAATTCACGACGGTTGCGCAAATGCTGCCCTTGTCGAGTTGGGCGCCAATTTCGGCCATCGGGCTTTCGATCACGCCGTTAATCGGCGAGCGGATCACGGTCCGGCGCAGCTCACGCTCAGCTTCTTCCAGACGGGCCTTGGCGGCATCATACTGGGCCTGAACCGTCATCACGCGCGTTTCGGCTGTAAAGCCCTTGCTGCTCAGCTGAGTGGCGGCTTCTTTCAGCATTTCAGCTTCTGCAACCGCAGCCTTTGCCTCAAGCACACGCGACTCCCGGGTTCCGCGATCAAGGACACATAAAATGTCTCCAGCAGCCACGCGCGCGCCTTCGCGCGCCGGCCGGTCGACCACGTCATCTGTAATGTGTGAGCGAACGGCAACCTTTGCCTCGGCTTCCGTCCGGCCACGCACTTCCAGAACGGCTTGTCGTTCTTGCGCAGTAAGAGCCACAACCTGGACCTTGAACAGCTTGTCGGTTGCTTGAGCAACACGCTGAGCAGGAGAGGGCGCAGCATTTTCACCGTCGCCCACGCCACCGATCACCACGGTGCCGCTATACATCCACGCGCCAATACCGGCCGCGAGGCCGGCTGCAAGGACGTAGGAAAACTTGATACGCATTTCGGAGGTCTCCAAATCGGGCTTACTCGGCAGCGGCCTGGGAGGGGGCAGCTGCGTCTTCGGCGATCTTAATAAGGGCTTCCCCGTGGTCTTCGAGGTAGCGCAGTGTGAAATTCATGCAGGCAATCCCGTAATCGCGGGTCCAATCGGAGCCTGCATGTGTGCATCCGTTCTCATCATCAATTCCGCTTAACAAGCGGAGCTCTTCGTGAACCTGCGCCTTACGGCGTTCAAGGGCGCGGCGCAGGACATCCGGCGGAAGTTTGGCAGCATTCAAGGCAATCAAGAGGAAGGGTGACTTGAAGGTGTCCGGCGCTTGGGGTTCGCACAAGGACCGAATGAACTCGTCCCGCCCTGCCTGCGTTATGGAATAGACCTTGCGGGATGGTTTTCCAGCTTGCGGTTCTTCGCGCACGGTCACCATGCCTTCCGCTTCCAGGCGCGCAAGGGCAGGGTAGATGGAGCCAAAGCTGGCGTCGTCGAAATAGCTGAACCGGCCTTCTGTCGATTCTTTGCGTATTTCGTATCCGGTGGCGTCCCCACCGGACAGGATGGCTAGGCACAAACCGCGCACGCTCATGATTGGCTCCTTCAGCATCTGTCGATGCCGCCAACAGCAAATCCGCGAGTTGCTTTGCTCGCGGCATTCGCAAAACTGTCATATGCCGGATCGATATATCGAACTAATATATATCAAACCGGCATTTCGCAAGGTGTACGCCTCGAAAAAGAAAGCGGATCCTTAATGGAACTTGTACGACACAGAATTACTGCGCGGATTTGACAGGTTGCGCTCATCGGGTCGGGCCCTAAGCTTCTACAAAGGCGTCGAGAGACAAAGGGCTTCTGAAATGACCGTGAAAGTAGATGCAATCGCAAAACGGTTTTTGCCAAAAGATCCGTTTTTCCGGCTCTTGGTCGTAAACAGTTTGGCAGGTGTCGGGATTTCCGGGCTGGTCGTTGGCGGCATTTTTTATTCGAACATCGGCAACCTGACAGTTCTGATTAGAGGCGATGACAGCCCTTTGGTGCCGATACTTATGCTCGTCGCTGGACTGGTCATTACACTGGTGTCGGTTGTTGTCGGCTCCGCGATCATGCTCCTTGGGGCTGATCAAACAAAAGGCGGACCGGGTTCGAAATTGCCGGCGATGTTTGAGCCGAGACTTGAGCCGATCCCGGTAAAGGCAGATACGGCGCGAGCGCACCGCCGTGAGGTTCGATAGGCTTGAAAAATAGAGCTCCGTCTCCGATTGACCCACCTACGGATGGGTCACATTGACTGCTATTCAGATCGGCCGAAAAAAGCGCCGACGGTTTGCGGGTCGACCTGATATTACGGGCTTGGCTGAATAAACAGGGTCATGACGCATGCTGCCAATATGAGCAGCAAACCCAGTGACGAAAGTCTCATTTCGCCGCTCCTGTTGAACATGTGTATCTCCTTGAACTTCTGCCGCGTTGTAAGGGGATACTCCGGAAAACTGCGGTAATTCTTCCTGTAAAACTTTATCGATCAGCAAGTTAAGGTGAGAGCTCGCCTCTAAATTGCGTCTTTGTTTGTGTTCGGGATCGCCCGGCCGTTAACCATATGAGGCAAAATTCCAGCGAGCAAACAGGCAGCCATCTTGAGTTTTGTTGCACCCACAGTTACCAAAAAAAGCGAGTTAACATTTTGTTAACTAATCGTGGGGGTTGCGGTGGGATACTTCCTGAGAAATTTTCATATACTTGCTTTTGCATTTGTTTTTATCTTTGGGGCGATTTGGGTCGGCCTGAATCCGGATCGAACGGTGAGCTTAATAAAGCCGGTGGTTGAAGATGCTGAAGAGCTGGGCCGTTTGGCTGAAACGGTCTATGAAGCGGTAGCTGAAATCGATCTGGAGGCTTCTGCAAATGAGGCGATCGCGGTTTACACAGCAGCTCTGCGCATGCCGAGCATGGTTCTGGAGCGCGTCGACTACAACCTGAAGGATGCGGCGGAACGTATAGCAGGGTTCAGCAGCCGTTCAGTCGCGCCGCAGTCCGCAGACAAGCTTACGCTTCGCGAAGTCAGTGCCAAGCTGAAAGACCTCTAACACCCAATGGGTGGGGGACCGCCGCTTCTTCAGGAATGACGAACGATATCGTCTTCCTGAAGATAGGTTCCGGATTGCACCTCGATCATTCGGACAGGAATGCGACCTGGATTGTGCAGAGTATGCTGCGCACCGAGCGGGACATATGCGGACTGATTCTCCGTTAGAAGGCTCACCTGACCATTGATGGTGATCTCCAGCGTCCCGGAGACGACGACCCAATGCTCGGCGCGATGCAAATGGCTTTGAAGGCTAAGGCGCTTTCCTGGTTTAATCATCATGGACTGAACGGCAAACCGGTCGCCTGCGTTGATCCGCTCTGTGTAGCCCCATGGCCGGTAGGTCCGCGGATGCCGTTCGGTTTCGCTGCGGCCCTCCGATTCCAGCTGTTCGACCACTTTCTTTACATCCTGCGCCTTGTCCTTGTGGGCAACAAGCACACTGTCTGTGGTCGCAATCACCATGACATCTTCCAGGCCGATGACGGACACCAGCCGTTGGTCGGCATAGGCAAGGCATTCCTTGCAGTCGAGGAATCGGGCATCGCCGATCGCCGAGTTTCCGCTGCCGTCCTTATCAAGCACACCCCAGATCGCTGACCAGGAACCGAGATCATCCCAATCCGGAGCCATCGGCGCACAGACAACGTTGTCTGCCTTCTCCATGATCGCATAGTCGATTGAAATGTTTTCAAGCGCTGCAAAACCGTCCTCATCGAGGCGGGTGAAGTCCAGATCACCATGGCGTGTGGCCATCAGCGCGGTAATCGCCTCTGACAGGCCGTGTTGGTAAGTCTTGAAGGCCTCAATCATCGTCTTCGCTGAATAGAGAAAAATCCCGGCATTCCAGACATGGGCACCATCGGCCAGAAAGGCTTTTGCCCGCTCAAGGTCCGGCTTTTCAACAAAAGCTGCAACGCCGCGAACCGGGTCGCTGCCCGGCTCCAGTTTGATATATCCGTATCCTGTGTTGGGTTCGGTCGGCGTGATGCCGAATGTGACGATTTTTCCCGACAGGGCAGCGTCCCGCGCGTGGTGAACTGCCGTCATGAACACATCTTCCTTGCCTATCAGGTGGTCTGACGGAAGAAGCAGGATCAGGGCATTCGGATCCTCTTCATACGCCAGCAACGCGGCCATGAGGGCAGGCGGGGCGGTGTTCCGGCCCACCGGCTCCAGCAGGATCGTTGTGGCTGCAGTGTCGATCTCGGCAAGCTGTTCGCCCATTAGGAAGCGATGGCTATCGCCGCCGATTACGATCGGATTGGAAAATCCTTCGCCCGAGACTCGCTTGCAGGTCTTTTGGAACAGGCTCTCGCCGCCGAATATTGGCAAAAACTGCTTCGGGCGGTCTTTGCGGGACAGCGGCCAAAGGCGGGATCCAATACCACCAGACAAAATGCAGGGATAAATCATCGAGCCGATTCCTGATGTGAAATTCAATGCTTGTTTGTAAGCGGATAGTTTGCAGGGAAGTGTTAACAGCGCAGCAGCAGCTTGCAACCGGAGACATGAAACAGTACTTACGTAATAATATAACACTCTGGGGCAAAGAATCCCCAAAAGGCGAGTTGAATGAGCGAAGCAGCCGACAATCTGGTGCAGTTGACCCGGGCCGGGATCCAAAAGAGCGGAAGCTGGCTTGTGCGCGGTGTCGATTTGACCGTCTCAGCCGGTGAAATCGTCACCCTCATAGGTCCGAACGGTTCCGGAAAGTCGACGACGGCGAAAATGGCGTTGGGGATCCATAAGCCAACAGAAGGCTCTGCTGTTCGGCGCAACGGTCTCTCTGTTGGGTATGTTCCACAGAAACTGTCGATAGACTGGACGCTGCCGCTGAATGTCAAAAGGTTCATGCGGCTCACCAATCCTTTGTCCGATGCTGAATGCATGGCCGCGCTTGAGCGTACCGGTGCGGCCCGATTGGTTGGCGAGGAAATGCGCACGCTGTCTGGGGGCGAACTTCAAAGAGTGATGTTGGCGCGCGCTATCGCGCGGTCGCCGGATCTCCTTGTTCTGGATGAACCGGTACAAGGCGTCGATTATGCCGGCGAGATTGCGATTTACAGCCTAATTTCGGAGATCCGGAATACGGTCGGATGCGGCATCTTGATGATTTCACACGACCTGCACGTGGTCATGGCGGCAGCGGACCAAGTGGTGTGCTTGAATGGTCACGTGTGCTGCCGCGGCACACCATCCGATGTCAGCAGGGACGAGAGTTATCAGCAGTTGTTCGGCACCCGGGCCGGTGGCGCGTTGGCAGTCTACGAACATGATCATGATCATGTTCATTTGCCCGACGGCCGTGTGCGCCATTCAGATGGCACGGTCTGCGACCATTGCCCTGGAGAGCATGACCACATGCATGAGGCTCACGGGATATCCGGGGGCCAGCCTTCGCACGAAACAGCCGCTCATAAACGGGTCGCGGGCGGTATAGCTGATGCTTGATGATTTCTTCACGCGGGCGTTGATCGCAGGCATTGGCGTGGCCTTGGTCGCTGGCCCCTTGGGGTGTTTTGTGGTCTGGCGGCGTATGGCTTATTTTGGGGATACGTTGGCACATGCGGCGCTATTAGGTGTCGCTTTGGCGTTTTTGCTGGATGTGAATACAACGCTTGCCGTTGCTGCTGCTTCCGTTGTTTTGTCCATGTTGCTGTTGGCTCTTCGCCAAAGAGGAAATCTGCCATCAGATGCTCTGCTTGGGCTCCTATCACATTCAGCGTTGGCCATTGGTTTGGTCTGCATGGCGTTCATGACGTGGGTGAATTTCGACCTCCAAGGGATCTTGTTCGGCGATATTCTCTCCGTCACTCGTCTTGATATCGCTATCATTTATGGTGGGGGAGCCATCGTTTTAGCGGGCCTGATTTGGATATGGCGAAGCCTGTTTGCGGCGACTGTCAGTTCCGATCTTGCAGGCGCGGAAGGGTTGCGTCCTGATTTCGCAGAGCTGGTGTTCATGCTGCTAACTGCCATAGTCATCGCAATCGCGTTGAAGGTAGTCGGAGCGCTCCTTATCACAGCGCTGTTGATAATACCGGCGGCCGCCGTTCGGCGCCTTTCAGCATCACCGGAGCAAATGGCGGTCTTTGCAAGTCTGGCTGGGATCGTGGCGGTTGTAGCCGGGCTCTACAGTTCTCTTTACTACGATACGCCATCAGGACCGTCGATTGTGGTCGCTGCCATGCTTCTTTTTGTGCTCAGCCTTCTTCCGGTTCGAAGGTTGATCAAAAAACTGACCGCTGAAAACCGAGGAGGGATTTAGGACATGGCGCATGCCCATCCGGATCTGACTAAAAACCAGGCGCTGGTGTTCGGTAAACTATCTGACGCCAGCGGTCCTTTGACGGCCTATGCCCTTCTCGACGACTTGCGTGAGCAGGGGTTTCGCGCGCCGCTTCAGGTCTACCGGGCGTTGGACAAGCTGGTCGACTACGGTCTGGTGCATCGCCTTGAAAGCCTGAACGCCTTTGTTGCCTGCCGCCACAAAGGTTGTGCAGATCACAAGACCGCAGCGTTTGCGATCTGCGAGACGTGCGGCAACGTTCAGGAGTTTTCTCCGGATCGCGCGATTGAAGACTTGCTCAAGTGGACGAAGGAGCAGGAGTTTAAACTGTCGCGCACGACCATCGAACTGCGCGGGCTCTGCAAGGTGTGTTCAGCGTCTCAACAAGTTTAACCTGCCAGAACCGGCGCAATCAGCGAGACAACCACGGCAACAGTGACCGGAATGCGCAGTTTCGGATACCAGCGCGGTGCAGAATGTGACTGTGTTCGCCAGAGATCATATCCGAGCCATGCAAGAAAACAGGCGGTAAGCGTCAGCGCGGTCCACATGCCGCTCAAGAACAATGCGAGCCAGCCAAAGATGGATGGCAAGACGCCAATCACCAGCCGTATTGGCGACACCGGGCGCGACTGCACAAACGTCATGGCAAATTCCCAGCCCCAATAAATCCCGCCCAGAAAAGACAGGATCACCGCTGCATAAGCGTGTTGGGCGGGCAAGATCCACGGATGGGCCTCTACGGGGAGCAACACTGCGGCAAATGACAGTGCTCCGAATGGTAGAAACCCTGCTGCTGTGAGTAGAAAAACAGTGAGCGGCACTTCATCATGTGAGACAACAATCCGCGGTGCTGCATCAGCGCTGTTCGACATGTGGTGTTCTCCGATTTTGGATTTGAACTGCCTACGACAGCCGAGAGTTTACGGATCAGGGAACCCTCGATTTCATACCTTGTGGCAATTGGCTGAGATCACTGGAGACCATTTGGCGTTGCTAAGAATTGTTGCGACCGTGAGACGGATTTGGGATGCTAAACCCTCGTTGTTTTTGCCTGTCTTGCTGGCTGCTGCATCTTCGGTGTCTACTTGAACCGCAAGACTACAAAAGTAAGCACCGGAGACGCCCACGATGTCGGAAGAGCTGGGTATCGGGATCCTGGGGTGCGGCAACACTTCGAGGATCTATTTTGAACTTATTCCGAAGTTCATGGGCCTGCAGTTGCGCGCCTGTGCGGACCTTAATAGGGAAGTAGCACTTATCCGGGCCGAAGAGTTCGATATTCGCGCCGAAACGGTTCATAACCTGTTCCAGGCAGATGATATCTCCGTAATCGTCAATCTGACAGCGCCCGATGCGCATGCCATGATGAGTCGGGAGATACTCAACAACGGCAAACATGTTTATTCCGAAAAGCCGTTTGCGCGAACCTCCACAGAAGGTGCCGCGGTTCGGCAACTGGCCGAAAAGCTCGGACTGTTTGTGGGTTGTGCGCCCGATACGTTTTTGGGCGGAGCACCGCAAACGGCCCGCAAGGCCGTTTCGGAGGGTCTGATCGGAGAAGTCACCGGTGCCACGCTTCATGCAATGAACCATGGAATGGAAGCTTGGCACCCGGATCCCGAAATCTTCTACAAATCCGGCATTGGGCCAATGGCCGATTTCGGCCCTTATTTTATTTCCAGTGTCCTCAATTTGCTCGGGCCGGTCGAGCAAGTGGCGGCGATGTCCAGCACGCCCAGCATAACCCGGACGATTGGCCAGGGGCCGCGTAAAGGCGAAGTTTTCAATGTCGAAACACCGACAACAATCCACGCTGCCTTGTCAGTGAAGGACGGTCCATTGGTCGCGTTTTCCGCAAGTTGGGACGTCCAGGCCCATGCGCATTCCGCCATGGAAATTTATGGATCCGAGGGAACGCTCTTTTTGCCGGATCCCTTGTTTTTTGGCGGTGACGTAATACGGGTTTTAAAGGACGGAACACGTGAGGTTCTGAACCAGGACAACCACCCGTTCGGCCGGCCCAATTTCAAGATCCATGGCCGCGAGCGGGCCAACTACCGGTCTGCTGGTTTGGCGGACATGGTCAATGCAGTGCGTCTTGGAACGGACTTTCGCTGCTCGATGGAGCGCGCTCTTCATGCTGTTGATGTTATCGAGGCTATCCAGACCGCAGCATCAACCGGCCAGCACGTAAAGATCAGCGAAATGCCAACACGGCCGGAACCGCTTAGTCCGGACCAGGCCGACGCCCTGCTGCGCTGATAAAATTCGCGATAAAACAATGGCAATTCCGGTTGCAGGCCCTTGATGCCGCTCTTATTGTCCGGCTTTGAAGAGGCGCTGATGCGTCAAGTGGTGGCCAATGCCTTGAGGGAGAGCGGGCATGCTTTTGCTGATTGCCGGATTGATTCTGTTTTTGGGAATACACAGCCTGCCTATGTTCGCTGACAAGCGGTCGGCATTGGAAGAAAAGTTCGGTGTTCTTGGCTACAAGGGCCTGTTTGCTGTGGTCTCCGCCATCGGCTTTGTCCTGATCATTTACGGTTACGGTGCTGCCCGCGCCGAAGGCCCCGCGATCATTTATGACCCGCCATTCTGGCTACGTCACGTCACCATGCTGTTCATGGTTCCGGTCTTCATCTTCCTTGTGGCTGCCTATGTTCCGTGCCGGATCAAAAAGGCCCTGAAACACCCGATGCTGGTTGCCGTGAAATTGTGGGCGTTCTCTCACCTTCTCACCAATGGCGATCTGGCGTCTGTTTTGTTGTTCGGCAGCTTTCTTGTCTGGGCAGTGGCAGACCGTATTTCACTGAAACGGCGCGGCCTTGGCGGTGGTGCAGTGATGACAAAAGAGCCCGGCAAGTTCTCCGACATCATCGTGATTCTCGTTGGTCTAGGTCTCTATGTGCTGTTTGCCTTCAAACTGCACGTGCTTTTAATCGGTGTGCCGGTTGCATAAGACCCGCTGCGGCGTGTAAATCGCACCGGGACTGGGACAAAAACAACGAAAATCGGGCACTTGCCCCACTTGCGCCATGAAGGGCGGTTTAAAGCCCGGTCGGGGAATTGCCCGAGCCAGATCAAATGGATAATGTGCGCCCCTTGATGGGGAGCCAATCCGGATTTCCGGACCGGCGCAGCAGAGTAAATTCAGGAACTAGCCACGTATGTCTGATATTTTTCGTGAGGTCGATGAGGACATCCGCCATGAGAAGTACCGCCGTCTCTGGGACCGTTTCGGGTCTTGGGTGATCGCGGTCGCTGTCTTGATCGTGGTTGGCACCGGTGGTTACCGGGGCTGGCTCTACTGGCAAGACACACAGTCTCAGTCAGCGGGTGACACATTCCTTGAGGCCATCAGCTTGTCGGAGGCTGGTCAATACTCGGAAGCCGCGCAGCTTTATACCGAACTTGGATCTTCCATTGGCGGATATCCGGCGCTCGCACAGATGCGCCAGGCAACCGACAAGGCGAGTGCCGGTGACGCAGCCGCCGCCCTGGCGGAGTTCGATGCTCTGTCACGGGATTCGAGCTTGGCACCGGCTTTGCAGAATGTGGCAGCTCTCCGCGCGGCCTATATCGCAGTCGACAGCGAACCATATGATGCGATTGCAGACCGGATTGAGAGCCTAACCGGCGATACGGATGCCTTCCGTGCAGCTGCTCGTGAACTGCTAGCTCTGAGCGCCTGGAAAAATGGCGATGCCGAGACGGCGCTTACCTGGATCACGGCATTGGACGATGACGCCGAAACGCCTCAAGACATTCGTCAGCGCGTGACACTCCTGGGCGGACTGATCCGGGGACAGACCGGGACACCGGCTGAAGAGGGCACTGCACAGTGATCTGTTTTTTGAAAAACGTATCTGTCCGGCCATTGGTTGGCACGCTGGCACTGTCGGTCTTTCTGGCCGGTTGCGGATCAGTCAGTGAGTTCGGCAGCTCGCTCAATCCGTTCAGCAAGGAAGAGATCTTGCCGGGCGAACGGCAGGCTGTATTTGATGGTGTCGACCCGGCTGCCCAAGCTCTTGGCAAGGCGGCGAGCATTGGCGCTGCGACCGGCGGTCAGACCTGGACGAGTGCTGGCGGTGGTCCCGCCAACGATCCCGGCAACGTGGCTGTATCTGTTTCCGGCAGCCGTGCCTGGCAGGCCAATGTGGGCAGTTCCGGCCGCGGCCTGACGTCGTCAGCCTTGCGGGTATCCTCCCGCCCGGTGAGCGATGGTAGCCGCATCTATGTCTATAAGCCGAACGGTGAAGTCGTCGCGCTGTCCACCGCCGGTGGCCGCCAGTGGACGCAAAACCTGCGCCCCGAAGGCGAACGCGACGTTGGTCCGGGCGGCGGTGTGGTAGTTGACGGCGGCGTTGTTTATGCTGCGACCGGTTACCGCCAAGTGGCGGCCCTTGAAGCGGGTTCCGGACGGGTCATCTGGACCGCGGAAATGGACACTCCGGCGCGTGGTGCCCCGGCAGCCGGTGGCGGTCACGTCTTTGTCGTGAACCAGTCCAACGAAGTCTATGCGTTTTCCAAGGAAGACGGCTCTGTGGCCTGGACATTTGCAGGGATCGAAGAGACTGCCGGTGTTCTGTCTGCAGCAAACCCTGCCATCTCTGGCAACCGGGTGATTGTGCCGTTCTCGTCTGGTGAAATCATGGCCATCAACATCAAGTCCGGTGAGCCGGATTGGATTGATGGTGTCTCCCGCGGCTTCCGGACACTGGCTCTGTCTGGTCTCGCAGATGTTTCTGCAAGCCCGGTTGTCTCCGGCAACACAGTTGTCGCGACCGGCGTTGCCGGGCGCACAGTGGCTGTTGATGTGCGCACCGGACAGCGTCAGTGGGATCAAAACCTTGGCAGCGTTCATACGCCGGTCGTCTCCGGAAACGCGGTGTTCATGGTGGATCTTGACGACCGCATGGTCGCGCTTGACCGCTCAAGCGGTGAAACCATGTGGGCGACGCAACTGCCGAAGCCGCAAAAGAAAAAGCGCCGCCGCAATTGGGCCGGTCCGATCCTGGCCAATGGCGCTCTTGTCGCCTTTTCCAGTGATGGCCAGATCGCCATGGTCGATGCCGCCTCAGGCAATATCATGACAACACAGCGCACCAACACCGATGTCTTCGTGACGCCGATTGCCGCCGGTGGCCGGGTGGTTGTCCTGACCGGCCGGGATGGCGTTGCCGCGTTTAACTGATCATTGGGCGCTGAGGCTCTAGTTGGGCCTCAACGTTTCAAAACTGGTCAAGCTATAGTATCTGAGCACCTTATCGTTGCCTGCCGGGCAAGGATGAGGTGCTTTGAGTTTGTTCAAGGGCGGGATCCTTTGGTTGATCCGCCTCTTAGGAGTGAATGCCGTGGGCGCTACCGTCGCCATCGTTGGACGGCCGAATGTCGGCAAGTCCACATTGTTCAACCGTCTTGTCGGAAAACGCTTGGCGCTCGTGGATGACACACCGGGTGTGACCCGTGACCGCCGTCCGGGCGAAGCCCGCCTTGGCGACCTGCGCTTTACGATCATTGACACTGCGGGTCTTGAAGACGCCGACAAGGCGTCCCTGGAAGGCCGTATGCGCCGTCAGACCGAAGAAGCGATTGAAACCGCTGATGCCGTGCTGTTTGTCATTGATGCGCGCGCCGGGGTTACGCCGCTCGACGCACACTTTGCAGATGTTGCGCGCAAGACAACCCGTCCCGTAATTCTTCTGGCCAACAAGGCCGAGGGCCGGGCTGGGGAGAGTGGGCTCTACGAATCCTTCTCGCTTGGGCTTGGTGAGCCGATCGCGATCTCTGCCGAGCATGGCGAAGGCCTGGCTGATCTCTACGATGCGCTGAAACCGCATGTTGACCGGGTGAGTGAGGAAGAGGACGCAAAGCGCGAGGAAGCCGTCACCAACGTCGATGTCGACGAGGACGGTGAGATTGTCGACGATGAAGATCCGGTTGGCACGAAAGAGCGGCCTCTGCGCGTTGCCATCGTTGGCCGTCCGAATGCCGGCAAGTCCACGTTGATCAACCGGATGCTGGGGGAAGATCGCATGTTGACCGGTCCGGAGGCCGGTATCACGCGGGATTCCATCTCCGTCGACTGGACCTGGCACGACCGGCACATCAAGCTGTTCGATACGGCCGGGATCCGCAAGAAAGCGCGTGTTCAGGAGAAGCTGGAAAAGCTCTCCGTCGCCGACGCCCTGCGGGCCATCAAGTTTGCCGAGGTTGTTGTTGTCACCCTTGATGCGACGATGTCGTTTGAAAAGCAGGATCTGCAGATTATCGATCTTGTGGCCCGCGAAGGCCGAGCCTTGGTGATTGCCGTCAACAAATGGGATTTGATCGAAGACCGGGAAGAGGCCTGGAAAAAGATCCGGGACGCCAACGAACGGTATTTCAATCAGATCCGCGGCGTCCGCATTGTGACCTTGTCCGGTATTCAGGGGCAGGGCATTGACCGGTTGGTTGAAGGTGTTTTTGCCGCCTATGATGCCTGGAATGCACGGGTGTCGACAGCTGGGCTGAACCGGTGGCTGGAACGGGCAACCACGTCGCATCCACCGCCCGCCGTTGCAGGCCGGCGCGTTCGCATCCGCTACATGACGCAGCCGAAAACCCGGCCGCCGCACTTCGTGGCGTTCAGTTCCCGTCCGGAGCAGCTGCCGGAAAGCTACACCCGATATCTGATCAATTCCCTGCGTGAGAAATTCGATATCCAGGGCACGCCGATCCGGTTGTCTTACCGCAAGGGCGACAATCCCTATGCGCCGAAGAAAAAGCGCAAAATCCAATAGCAGCTGCTGCGCAGCCTTGTCTTAGGTCCCGGTGGTCTACCGGGACCCTTTTGTTCAGATAAATTGATTTTCAAGGAGATCTTCCATGTCATCCGATCGGCTTGCTTTTACCGAAGCGCTTGCACAAAAGGCCGGACTTGTCGCGCTGGATTATTTCAGAAAGCTCGACACCCTGACGATCACGCAAAAGGGTCATCAGGACCTTGTAAGCGAAGCGGACCAGAACGTTGAGACACTCATTCGCGACGCGCTGTCTGAAGCCTATCCGGACGACGGGATCCTGGGCGAAGAACATGGCATGGAAGAAGGCGAGAGCGGGTTCACCTGGGTGATTGATCCGATCGACGGCACGGCGAACTTCGTCACCGGCATACCGCAATGGTGCGTCATCATCGCATGTGTTCAGCAAGGCCAGACCCTTCTCGGAGTGATCCACGATCCGGTCGCCGGGGAGACATTCTCAGCGTTGGCAGGCGGCGGTGCCTTTTTGAACGGCAAGCCGATCAAGGTATCGAATAGCGAAAGCGTGTCCGTCGGCTCCGTCGGCGTCGGCTTCAATGGCCGCACATCCGTGACCGATGCAGTCAACGCGGTTGGAGCGTTGGTCTCTAAAGGCGGTGTTTTCTTCCGCAATGCCTCTGGCGGCCTGATGCTGGCCTATACCGGTGCCGGGCGCCTGATCGGCTATATCGAATCTCACATGAACGCCTGGGATTGCCTGGCCGGCATGTTGCTCATCCAGGAAGCGGGCGGCCAAGTGCAAGAGCAGGACGTTGCCCACGCCCTTTATCATGGCACCCGTGTGGTGACCGGTGCGCCGGGTGTTTTTGCGGAACTGACCGACATCGCCGAAAGCTCCTTCGCCCCGCTGCAAGCGGCGGAGTAATAGGCCTGCCTAATCAAATGCTCTAGCTTGGGTGTCGATCAATCCGGCCTGCAGCTCATTTTGAGCCGCTTCAAGCCTTCACCATTTGGGACCTGGTTTCGACAGGGGTTCGGGGGTCAAGAGGTCCCGGGCCCTGGTCCAAAATGGCGTTTGCATCACGTGCTACGGACTGAATCTGGCGCGGGTGTGAACGGTGCAGATATTCAGACGCGCTGGGTTTGGTTCGATTTTCCCGTTGGTGAGTCGAAAATATCCGATCATGGAAGTGTTTTTGGAGACGGCATTTCCTCATGTGTATTTGAGATGAAAATTTCGAATATATCTAATTAAGGAATAATAAGATTGAAAAGAAAAATCCCTATTTCAGTAAAAATAGAAGAATCAATATTTTTGATCGATTCCCTAAGTGAAAGTATCAATTATAATTTCGAAATGTCGAATATATAATCTTACTAATTTCTGATTTTCAATTAATTTGAGCCATATTTGTTCAATTATTTCGTCAAATTCGGATCGTTACCTTAAGCCCGTTGAAGCAACTTCGGAAACTTAATCTCAAATGGCGAGCGCCATTCCGTGGCGCCATTGGGGCTGGTTTTGTTGAAATACTGCGGGGAGGGCAGAACCATGCAGTCGACAGGCAATACACTTTCGCGTTCAGCGATCTATTCGATAGAGGGTTTGACGAGTTTTTCAGGTGAGAAGGGTGATTATCTTCAGGCGGCTCATACCCCTGCGTTGTCCCTTTCTAATGGCACGGTGGCTTTGACCTTCAATGCCGATGATGTTGAGGCGAGCCGGACGTTGTTTTCCAAGGACGGCAAGGGGTACGATGCCGGAGGTCACCTGACGGTGTACCTGCGCAAGGGCGCTCTTATTGTCCGCCAGCAGTCGGACACGGAAAGCGAGTATCTGAAGGTCAAGGACGTAACGATTGCCGCAGGTCAGACCTATCATCTGGCCGTGTCCTTTGGAGCGGATGGCCTCAATGTTTATCTGAATGGTCAATTGGCTGCGTCGGAACCCGATTTCCAGCAAGGGCTGGAGTTAAACACCCGGGCGTTTGTCGTTGGTGCTTCAGGAGCCTGGCGGTCGGACGACGGTCAGCGGGCGTCATCTCAGTTCGACGGCACGATCTCCGATGTGATGGTGTTTGACAGCCAGTTGGGTCAGATGGATGTCGCAGCGCTGGCCGGTGTGGTGGATGCCTCGTTTGAAAGCGCTGCCCTGAAAGCGATGGTGCAGCAAGACCTGCTCCCCGCTTTCCAGCAGTTGCATCACGGCTCTGATGAGGCCAAGGCGCTGGCGATGGCCTATGGCATCTCCCATGACGGTGCCCTGACCACCGGTGTGGCAGTGCAGACCGGGACAGATGGAGCAGACACACTGACCGGGACCGGCGAGGCTGACGCGATTGATGGCGGGCTTGGCAATGACACGATTGACGGCGCGGCCGGCAATGATGTGCTGCAGGGCGGTTATGGCAATGACGACCTGAACGGCGGCGAGGGCAATGACGTTCTCGACGGCGGTCATGGAGAAGATGTCCTCAATGGCGGGGCGGGCGATGATCTTTTGATCTCGCAGTCAGATGGCCGGGAGGGGGCGATTGCCTATATCGAGGGCCGCGACGAGGGAGATCCGGAAAATGAACTGATCAACGGCAAGGTTTACCCGAACCAGCCAATCCCCGCCGATGACATCCTGACGGGCGGGCTTGGGGCCGACACGTTCTACTTCCAGACCCTAATCAACGCCAAGCAGCGTTACATTGAAAAGCATACACAGAATGATGGCACGATCCGCTGGCACGGTGTGGCCGGTGAAAACGACAAGCTGCATGACCATTGGGTCGACATCATCGGCCATGACGTGATCATGGACTTCAACCGGGGAGAGGGCGACCGGATCCTGATTGAGGGACATACCACGAAGATCCGGTCGATCAGCTATGGCGATGCCAATTCCGACGGTGTGATGGATCATTCCGTGATCCGGTTGTACTCCGATCAGGGCAGGGGCGGCGGCGCGCACAATCAGGATGATCTGGGCACGATCACGGTCTATGGGGATCTGGTCAAGCTGACCGACATCTCGACAACATCAAAACCGGCTTACGGCATCGTGACGTCCATTGCCGATCTCAGCGAAGCCATCCAGCCCATCCAAATCGCCGAAGACAGAGAACCATACACACCACCAACAAACCTGCCGGGGGTTGGCGATTTGCCGCTTCCTTCTGGATTGACACCTGTGTTTGCCTTCGAGGGTTCGACGAGTTTTTCTGGTGAGAGGGGCGATTATCTTCAGGCGGCTCATACGCCTGCGTTGTCTCTTTCCAATGGCACGGTGGCTTTGACCTTCAATGCCGATGATGTTGAGGCGAGCCGGACGTTGTTTTCCAAGGACGGCAAGGGATACGACGCCGGAGGCCACCTGACGGTGTACCTGCGCAAGGGCGCTCTTATTGTCCGCCAGCAGTCGGACACGGAAAGCGAGTATCTGAAGGTCAAGGACGTAACGATTGCCGCAGGTCAGACCTATCATCTGGCCGTGTCCTTTGGAGCGGATGGCCTCAATGTTTATCTGAATGGTCAATTGGCTGCGTCGGAACCCGATTTCCAGCAAGGGCTGGAGTTAAACACCCGGGCGTTTGTCGTTGGTGCTTCAGGAGCCTGGCGGTCGGACGACGGTCAGCGGGCGTCATCTCAGTTCGACGGCACGATCTCCGATGTGATGGTGTTTGACAGCCAGTTGGGTCAGATGGATGTCGCAGCGCTGGCCGGTGTGGTGGATGCCTCGTTTGAAAGCGCTGCCCTGAAAGCGATGGTGCAGCAAGACCTGCTCCCCGCTTTCCAGCAGTTGCATCACGGCTCTGATGAGGCCAAGGCGCTGGCGATGGCCTATGGTATCTCCCATGATGGTGCCCTGACCACCGGTGCGGCCATGCAGACCGGAACAGATGGAGCGGACGCACTGACGGGGTCTGGTGAGGCTGACGCGATTGATGGCGGGCTTGGCAATGACACGATTGATGGCGCGGCCGGCAATGATGTGCTGCAAGGCGGTTATGGCAATGACGACTTGAACGGCGGCGAGGGCAATGATGTTCTCGACGGCGGTCATGGAGAAGATGTCCTGAACGGCGGTGCGGGCGATGATCTTCTGATCTCGCAGTCAGATGGCCGGGAGGGGGCGATTGCCTATATCGAGGGCCGCGACGAGGGAGATCCGGAAAATGAACTGATCAACGGCAAGGTTTACCCGAACCAGCCAATCCCCTCCGATGACATCCTGACGGGCGGGCTTGGGGCCGACACGTTCTACTTCCAGACCCTAATCAACGCCAAGCAGCGTTACATTGAAAAGCATACACAGAATGATGGCACGATCCGCTGGCACGGTGTGGCCGGTGAAAACGACAAGCTGCATGACCATTGGGTCGACATCATCGGCCATGATGTGATCACGGACTTCAACCGGGGAGAGGGCGACCGGATCCTGATTGAGGGACATACCACGAAGATCCGGTCGATCAGCTATGGCGATGCCAATTCCGACGGTGTGATGGACCATTCGGTGATCCGGTTGTACTCCGATCAGGGCAGGGGCGGCGGCGCGCACAATCAGGATGATCTGGGTACGATCACGGTCTTTGGGGACCTGGTCAAGCTGACCGACATCTCGACCACATCGAAACCGGCTTACGGTATCGTGACGTCCATTGCCGATCTCAGTGAAGCGATCCAGCCCATCCAAATCGCCGAAGACAGAGAACCATACACACCACCAACAAACCTGCCCGGGGGTATTTCCGTGACACCTCCCCCAGGAGCAAGTGTTGTCGTGGTGGTGCCGGGGGCGATGAACTTCGATAATGTCCGCAATGATCAATTCGCCATTGAGCACCAAGAAAAAATGGCGGTTTCGGAAGGAACAATCGCCTTCACCTTCAAGGCAGACGCCATAACCTCGCACGACGCCCTGTTTTCCAAAGACGCCAAGGGAAATGGCGATGGTGGCCATGTGACGGCCTTTGTTACCGAAAGCGGAACGTTAAAGGTCCGGTTTCAAACTGCAGAGGATGAAACCTGGCTGTATGCCAAGAACTCAATTGTCGCGGGCCAAGAATATGATTTTGCGGCAACTTTTGGCGACGATGGGGTGTATTTGTACCTGAATGGCGCAGTTGTTGCCTCAGATGCAGAGTTCCGAACAAGCCTTGCTGGAAACAAAGAGTATTTGATACTGGGCGGCAATGGGTGGGGAAGCGAAGCCGGTGAGATTGGCTGGATTGGCAACCGGTTTGACGGAACCATCAAAGATTTCACACTGCTTGATCAACAACTCGACGAAGCACAGATCAAACCTCTGTTTTCGGACAGCGTCCTTGTTTGATCTCCGGTTTCACTAGCGCATGCGTTAGTATGAAACCCACTCGCGGCTGACGCGGTCGTAGAGTTTGCCGGTCTCATAGACATCGGTTTTTACGAGCTCGACCAGCTCGGGCGCGATGTCGCGTGGATGCGGCAGGTTTTCCGGTGGCTCGCCCGGCATTGCCTTGGCCCGAAGTCCGGTCCGGACGGGGCCGGGATCAGCCAGGTTGATCTTCATGTTGGTTTTGAGGCTTTCATTCGCCCAGGTACGGGCCATTGCCTCAACTCCGGCCTTTGAGACGGACTGCAGCCCCCAAAAAGCCGGGCAGGTGCTGGCCTGCACGGAAGTCAGGAACAGAGCGCGGCCGTCGTCCGACTGGCGTAGCAGAGGATCCAGAGACCGGATCAACCGCCAATTGGCGGTTACGTTGACCGACATGACCTTTTCGAAGTCTTTCGGGCTGATATGGCCGAGCGGCGACAGGATACCCAGCATCCCGGCATTGCCGATGAAGACATCGAGTTTCTTCCAGCGCTCATAGATCGCGGCGCCAAGACGATCCAGGGCATCATGGTCCGTGAGGTCGACAGGAACAAGTGTTGCCTGGCCGCCTGCAGACTGGATTTCGTCATCGAGGTCCTCGAGACCACCAACGGTGCGGGCGATCGCAATCACATGCGCGCCGCGCGCTGCCAGTTGTTTGGCGAGTTGATATCCAATACCGCGCGACGCACCGGTCACCAGGGCGACCCGGCCTTCAAAATCCTGTGTCATGTTACTCGCTAATTCCTTAGCCGACTTCCACAAGACGCGGCGCACTGATGAAGTCCTGATCTTCGGACAAATCCGTCAGCGGCGTCGGGTAGTCGCCGGTAAAACAATGGTCTGTAAATTGCGGGTTTTCGTTGTCCCGGCCGTCATAACCTGCGGCCCGGTAAATTCCATCCACGGAGAGGAAGGCAAGGCTGTCAGCGCCGATGTAGTTGCACATCTCCTCAAGCCCGTATTTCGCTGCCAGCAGCTTCTCACGGACCGGCGTGTCGATGCCGTAGTAATCCGAATGCTTGATCGGCGGGCTGGCGAGACGGAAATGTACTTCCTTGGCACCGGCATCCCGGATCATCTGAACGATCTTCACTGACGTGGTGCCGCGCACCAGGCTGTCGTCAACAAGCACGACGCGCTTGCCTTCGATCTGTGAGCGGTTGGCGGAGTGCTTCATCTTCACGCCAAGCGCACGGATCTGCTGGGTCGGTTCAATGAAGGTCCGACCCACATAGTGGTTGCGGATGATCCCGAGTTCAAACGGTACGCCGCTTTCCTGGCTGTAGCCAATTGCGGCTGGAACACCACTGTCCGGCACCGGTACGATGACATCAGCGTCCACGTGGGATTCACGCGCGAGTTCCCGGCCCATGTCCCGGCGCACATCATAGACGCTGCGGCCACCAACGATAGAGTCTGGACGCGAGAAGTAGACGTACTCGAAGATGTCCGGTCGCGCAGGGCGCTTGCCAAATGGGAAGAAGGACTGGATGCCGGTGGATGTGCAGACGATGACTTCGCCGTTTTCCACGTCCCGGATGAATTTCGCACCGATGATGTCGAGCGCGCAGGTTTCAGACGCGAGGATTGGAGCACCATTCAGGTCGCCCAGAACCAGCGGACGGATGCCAAGCGGATCCCGCGCGCCAATGAGCTTCTTCGACGTCAGCGCAACAAGGGCATAAGCCCCTTCCATCTGGGTGATCGCTTCAACAAACCGATCGACGATTTTCTGTTCGCGGGACCGGGCGACCAACTGTAGGACAACCTCTGAGTCCGACGTGGACTGGCAGATCGCGCCGTCGCGGATCAGTTGTTGGCGCAAGGTCAGCGCATTTGTGAAATTGCCGTTGTGGCAGATTGCGATGCCGCCGCCTTCCAGCTCGGCAAACAGCGGCTGCACGTTGCGCAGGATGGTTTCGCCAGTCGTAGAGTAGCGCACATGGCCGATAGCGGCACGGCCTGTGAGGCGGCCGATCGTCTCTGCGTCGGAGAAGTGGTCCCCGACAAGACCCAAATGGCGTTCCGCCCGGAACTGCTCATTGTCGAAGGTCACGATACCGGCCGCTTCCTGGCCGCGATGCTGCAGGGCATGCAGGCCGAGCGCGGTCAGCGCACTGGCATCTTCATGGCCCAGAATGCCGAACACACCGCACTCTTCGCGCAATGTGTCGTCATTGATGTCGAACGGCTCATGGAAATCGGTTCCGCCAGTCATGGCGACCACTCCTTACATTCTGGCCGGTCTGCTGGCCGGTCCGGATATTGTGTCGTTTGTCTAAACGGGCGCCGGTTTTCGGCGTCAGTTGCTGTCCGTGGTCAGCTGTTCCAGGCCCTGACGCTCAGAGTCGCTGTAAGTGGGCTCTTCGGCAGGCGCGCTAGAGCGTTGTCCGCCTGTTAGCTCATTTTCCCGGATCTTGTCCAGAATCGCTTTTTCCGGATCTTCTGGCAAGACCGCGACCAATCGTTCGCCCACCGACAATAGGATCGGTAGCGACTTAGCGTTTTGCACCCAGCGCGGCTGTTGTTCCGGCTGGACGAACCAGTTGAAGAACATCATTGCGACAACGACCAGCAAAAGGCCGCGGACGGCGCCGAAAACAAAGCCGAGCGTGCGATCAAGCGCACCGATGCGGCTGTCCAGAATGAAATCGGAAATCCGCATGGTGATGTAGCTGACAACGATCAGCGTCACCAGGAAGACGGCAGCCGCGGAAACACCCATCGCGACCAGATCTTGCGAGATGTACTGCTGGGTGTATGGCATGACGCGCTCATAGAGCATGAACGCGGCAACGGCCGCAGCGACCCAGGAAACGATCGACAGGACTTCGCGGACAAACCCGCGGATCATCGCCAGAACCGCCGAGATGAGCATGATGACCAGAAGCAGTCCGTCCAGCAGCGTAATCGGCATGTTTCCGATAAGTCCTCTGTCTGGCGCCGAAGCGCGAAAATTACACTCTCTAGCGGATCTGATGATGCGTCAGGTTGCCCCTTGTGCACCAGTCTCCGCTGTCAGTTTAGCGATGAAGTCCCCAAGTTCCGGCAATCCCGTTGCCTTGAAGGGAGACGCGGCGCCGTCCTTGAGGTTACCCTCTGGACAATAAGCCTGATCAAAGCCAAGTTTTTCGGCCTCTTTCAGTCTTGATTGAGCTTGCGCCACGGGCCGGATGGCCCCCGACAAACTGACCTCGCCGAAATAGACGCAATTGGCCGGAAGGGCAAGCCCGCTGAGCGAAGAGACAAGGGCTGCAGCAACGGCAAGATCGGCACCGGGCTCGTTGATTTTAAGCCCGCCGGCGACATTCAGATAGACATCATGCTGCGAAAACCGGACGCCGCAGCGCGCCTCTAGAACCGCAAGGATCATGGACAGGCGCGCGGTGTCCCAGCCGATCACAGCGCGCCGGGGCGTTCCAAGGGAGGATTGTGCCACCAGGGCCTGGATTTCGATGAGGAGCGGCCGCGAGCCCTCAAGGCCTGCAAAGACCGCTGCGCCGGGCGCCGTGGTATTGCGGTCTCCCAGGAACAGCGCTGACGGGTTGGGCACTTCTTGAAGACCCTTGCCGGTCATTTCAAAAACACCGATCTCGTCGGTTGCACCAAACCGGTTTTTGACCGAGCGCAGGATCCGGTATTGATGGGCACCATCGCCCTCAAAATAGAGAACCGCGTCCACCATGTGCTCGACGACACGGGGACCGGCGATCTGGCCATCCTTGGTGACGTGGCCGACGAGCACCAAAGTGGTGCCATTCTTCTTGGCATAGCGGACCATGGCCTGAGCAGACGCCCGCACCTGCGTAACTGTGCCAGGCGGCGAGTCCGCCTGATCTGTCCAAAGCGTCTGAACGGAATCCAGGATCAACATCGCTGGGGCCGTGTCGGCCTCTAGGGTCGCCAGGATGTCTTCAACGCTTGTCTCCGCCGCCAGGGCGACTGGCGCTTCCGCCAGTCCCAGGCGCTCGGCGCGCAACCGCACTTGGCCAATCGCTTCCTCACCGGAGATATAGACGGTCTTGTGCCCGAGGCTTGCAAGCTGGGCTGCCGCCTGGATCAGAAGCGTAGACTTTCCGATCCCGGGATCGCCTCCGACCAGCAGTGCGGACCCGCGGACAAAGCCGCCGCCGGTGACCCGGTCGAGCTCGGCAACCTTGGTCTGAATGCGCGGCGCTTCCTTGGTGTCCCCGGTCAGGCCGACAAGTGGGACAACACGACCCTTGGACTTCGAGGCCCGGCTCGGACCGCCGCCAATGCCGCCACCCGTCTGCTCTTCGACAATGGTGTTCCATTCACCGCAGGATTCGCAGCGGCCGACCCATTTCGCGGTGACCGCGCCGCAGGATTGGCAAACGAAAGATGTGGACCGGCGGGCCATCCAATAAAACTCCAATCAACCCAACGAGCCGTAGATGCGTTCAAAACGCCGTCCGAGGCTTGTCAGATATTCGTAGTCGATGGTCTCCGCATAGGCCGCCATGTCAGCCGCCGCAACATTTGGCCCAAGCATTTCCACAAGCCCGCCGCGCTGAACAAGGTGTTCTGGAATGTCGGTGACGTCGAGCGTGATCATGTCCATGGAGATCCGTCCAAGAATTGGGGCCTTGTGGCCGCCAATCATTCCAAAACCACCAGGACGGTCATCTGAAGAGCTGGCACGCCGCAACAGCCCGTCCGCGTAACCGGCCGCGACGACCGCGTTGCGCAACGGCCGTTTCGCAGTTTGGGTTGCGCCATAGCCGATCGCATCGCCTTTCGGAACGTTTCGCACAATCATGATACGGGCCTCCACTTTGGCGACCGGCTGCACCGGGTTGTCGCCGTGGTCGAAGGCCCGTCCGCCATAGAGAGAAATGCCGGGACGGACCAGATCGAAGTGATACTCCGGTCCCATCAGGACGCCAGCGGAATTGGCAAGGGACCGTGGAACACCCTTGAACGGCGAGGTGAGCGCGATGAACCGGTCAAGCTGTTCCTTGTTCATCGGATGGTCCGGATCCGAGCCGCAAGCCAGATGCGACATGAGGAGGCTTGGTTTAAAGGGGCCCATAAGTTCTGGATCGGCGAGCGCTGTTCCAAATTCGTCGCCAGACAAGCCAAGCCGATGAATTCCGGTGTCGACATGGACCGCTGCTGGAAAACTCTTGCCAGCAGTCCTGCACAGTGCGGCCCACTCTTTCAATTCGTCCAGGGACCCGAGGACCGGCCGAACATCGTGTTGAAGAAGCAGATCAGCCGTGTCCGGAAACAAGCCGTCGAGCGCATAGATGGTGGCACTTGGAAGTGTCTGGCGCAGCGCAATGGCTTCTGTTGGAACCGCCACAAAGAACGTCCGACAGCCTTCCTCAAAGAGCCGTTTTGCCGTTTCCGCTTGCCCCGTTCCGTATGCATTTGCCTTGATTGTCGCCGCGCACTCGCTGCCCGGCGCTAATCTGGATCTCAGAAGAGACCAGTTCGCGGCAATCGCGTTCAGGTCAACGGTCAGACGGCCGCCATAAAGGGCGGAGGAGTAGGCATTCATGGGCGTTTCGGACACGAGGCTGACAGGTCTCCGGACAGAATCGGATTTCGCAGTGCATCAACCCGCCGACATTAGAAGGTTCGCCGCTGCCTGCAAAGCGTTTGGTTTGGGCAGAGTGTGCCCGTCCGATAGCCAAAACGGTCAAGCCGGCCTTGCTTGGTCAAGGATCCAACCCGGCCTGGAAGTGCAATCCTACTCGTAGCGCTCGGGCAGGTGGTCGTTCTCAGCCAAGTCGGAGAAGCGGGTGTACTGACCTTCGAAGTGAAGGTTCGCGGTTCCGGTTGGTCCGTGACGTTGCTTGGCGACAATGACTTCCGCCTTGCCCTTCAGCCGCTCCATATTGTCCCGCCAGATCTCATATTCTGGCGAGCCTTCATCCGGTTCCGTTTTGGACAGGTAATATTCCTCACGGAACACGAACATGATCACGTCAGCGTCCTGCTCGATGGACCCGGATTCACGCAAGTCGGACATCATTGGACGCTTGTCATCGCGCGATTCCACCTGACGCGACAGCTGGGAAAGCGCGATGATCGGTACATTGAGCTCCTTTGCGAGCGCTTTCAGCCCGGTCGTGATCTCCGTGATTTCCTGAACGCGGTTGCCTTGGTTCTTGGCCGAGCCGGAAAGGAGCTGGATATAGTCAACGATGAGCAGATCAAGACCGCGCTGACGCTTCAAGCGGCGGGCCTTAGCCACCAGCGAGGCAATGGAAATACCACCGGTCTGATCGACATGAAGCGGAACGGACTGCATGGTTTGCGCGCAAGCGGCCAGCTTTTCAAACTCAGCCTCTGAAATGTCGCCGCGGCGGATTTTCGAAGACGAGATCTCAGCCTGTTCAGAGATAATACGTGTTGCGAGCTGTTCGGCCGACATTTCGAGCGAGAAGAAACCAACCACGCCGCCGTTGACGGTCTTGATGGTTCCGTCCTGCTGTTCTTCGGCCTGATAGCTTTGCGCGATGTTGTAGGCAATGTTGGTCGCAAGCGAGGTTTTGCCCATTGCGGGACGCCCGGCGAGAACGATCAAGTCGGAATGCTGCAAACCGCCCATCAGCCTGTCGAGTTCGCGCAAGCCGGTGGAAATCCCGGACAGGGCCCCTTCACGATTGTAGGCCGCGTGGGCCATTTCGATGGTTTCGGTCAGCGCATCGCCAAAGGAGACAAACCCGCCTTCGCTGCGCCCCGTTTCGGCCAGTTCGAACAAGCGCCGCTCGGCATCGTCAATCTGTTGCTCCGGCGGGACATCGATCGGCGCGTCAAAGGCGATATTGACCATGTCTTCGCCGATCCGGATGAGGTTCCGGCGGATGGCGAGATCATAGATGGTGCGCCCGTAGTCTTCCGCGTTGATGATGGACGCGGCATCGCCGGCAAGACGCAGCAGAAATTGGGTCGCAGACAGGTCAGCGATCTTTGCATCGGCCGGATAAAACGTCTTCAGGGTGATCGGGGAGGCGGTCTTGCCCGCGCGGATCAGGTGGCCGATTTTTTCATAGACATCCTGATGTGGCGGCACGAAGAAGTGGTGCGGCTCCAGAAAGTCGGACACGCGGTAGAACGTCTCGTTGTTGACGAGGATCGCGCCAAGAAGCTGCCGCTCGGCTTCCGCGTTATGCGGTGCCAGACGCTGGACGTCTTCCTCTGTCTCGACCTTCTGCAAAGTACCCTTCATGCCTGCCCCCGATGACCGTGTTGTCATCGGAAATAGCCTCAGACCGGTATGGGCTCAAGCTGCAAAAAAGCTTGACGCAGATTCCCACCGGCGTCCACAGATCAACGGGGAAAGGTTGAAAACATACTTGACTCAAACAGCCTTTGAGGACTCAGGAGTTGACTGTTAGTCGTTGATATTCAATATGTTTTCAATTGGTTAATGATTAGTTAATGGAAAATCCAGCACTTTCAATACGTTGGCTGGATATGTGAAGCCGGCACGCGAGGCGGCTTTCAAAAAAGCAAGCTGGCAAAAGAAAACGGCGCCCGAATGAGCGCCGTTTCCGAGAAGTTCTTCAAAGGCTGGAGCGAAGCAATCAAGCTTCTTCTTCAGCAACTGCTTCTTCAGTTGCGTCAGCTTCTTCGCCTTCGCCCTCTTCTTCGTCTTCTTCAAATTCGAAGACGTCCTGTTCCGGAGCTGTCAGATCTTCACCAGCTGCCTGACGAGCAGCTTCGTCTTCAGAACGCGCAACATTGACGGAAATGCCAACTTCGACTTCCGGGTGCAGCTGAACGAGAACAGAGTGCAGGCCGATGGTTTTGATCGGGCTGCGAAGTTCGACCTGGCCACGGGTGACCGAGAAGCCTGCAGTCGTCAGACCTTCAGCAATGTCACGTGTGGATACTGAACCATAAAGCTGACCGGTTTCGCCAGCGGAGCGGATCATGACGAGTGCTTCGCCGTCCATTTTGCCGGCAACCGCTTCAGCTTCGGACTTGCGCTCAAGGTTCCGGGCTTCCAGCTGGGCGCGCTCGTTTTCGAAACGCTCCAGGTTGGCCTTGTTGGCACGCAGAGCCTTGCCTTGCGGCAGAAGGAAGTTGCGTGCGTAGCCGTCGCGCACCTTAACGGTGTCGCCCATCTGGCCGAGCTTGGCGATACGCTCAAGAAGGATAACTTGCATGGATTTTCTCCTACTGTCCCGTCATCGTCTTTCATGTGTGATGA
The DNA here is from genome assembly GCF_965276855.1 of Roseibium sp. Taxonomy (GTDB): domain Bacteria; phylum Pseudomonadota; class Alphaproteobacteria; order Rhizobiales; family Stappiaceae; genus Roseibium. Next base: position 507,070 of record NZ_OZ255700.1, on the reverse strand, counting down.
CGGTTAGAGACCGTTTGCCCGCGGTCCCAATTCGGGTTCTGCCGGGCGGACCCGGCAGAAGGCATCTCCTGACGTTGAGGAGGTGCTTAGCTGATAACGAACGGCAGCAGGCCGAGCAGGCGGGCGCGCTTGATCGCACGGGCCAGTTCACGCTGCTTCTTCGCGGAGACCGCGGTGATGCGGCTTGGAACGATCTTGCCGCGCTCGGAAATGTAGCGCTGCAGCAGACGGATGTCCTTGTAGTCGATCTTCGGCGCGTTGGCACCGGAGAACGGGCAGGTCTTCCGGCGGCGGAAGAACGGACGGCGGCTTGGGGTCTGTGAAATGTCTACCATAATCTCTTACTCCCCTTCGGCCCGGCGCGGAGCGCGGTCGCCACCACGATCGCCACCACGGCCACCGCGATCACCACCACGGTCGCCAAAACGGCCGCCACGGCCGCCGCGATCGTCGCGGTCACGCTTCTGCATCATTGCAGACGGCTCTTCGTCCAGCTCGTCGACCTTGAAGGTCATGAAGCGCAGAACGTCTTCGCTGAGGCCCATCTGACGCTCCATCTCGGCAACCGCTGCATGCGGTGCTGTGATGTTCATCAGGGTGTAGTGTGCCTTGCGGTTTTTCTTGATGCGGTATGCGATAGTGCGCAGACCCCAGTTTTCCACCTTGCCGACAGTGCCACCAGCGCCTTCGATGAGGCCTTTGTACTGTTCGACGAGGGCTTCGACCTGTTGGGCCGAAACGTCCTGGCGGGCCAGGAACACGTGCTCGTAATGAGGCATGGAAACTTGCCTTTCCTTCGGTTGACAACTCAGGTTTGGCGCAAAGCCTCCTCGTAAGCCCGGAAAGGCTACGAGAAATCTTACGGGAGTGGGAACACGGGAAGTCGGATATTCTTCACGATATCCTGGCAAACGCCCTTCCGTTCAGCCCCCGGCCAAACCCGGATGAAGCGCGGTGTATACTCCGATTTGGGAGAAATGCAAGGGGAAGGGTGGGGAATTCCGCCGCTTCCTACCCATGCGTGTTCAAAATCCAAGTCGTGTATGCCCGGCCCCTCCGCCTCCACCAACCTCTGCTGACAACTTGACCTCCTGCCCAACCTCAATCTGTCCCGGCTTCAAAACCGAAGCATAAAGGCCGAAGTTGATGTCGAAACCTTTAGAAATCGCTTTCAGGATCAGCGGTTCTGAAGACAGCCCGTCCTGTTTGGTGGTGACCATCACACAGCGTTCGGTCGGGTGGGTGATCTTGAGCCGGACGTCGCCGATGGTGAGGACGCGCCCCAGCAAATCCTCGGCGCACATATGGTCTGGCGTGTTCAGCAAAAGATTTGCGCGGAACCGGCGCGGGTCGAAATCCAGATGCGGAGACCGCGCCTGCAGGGCCTTCAGCTCAGAGGACAGGATAATATGGACGGCGCCGTCGTCGAAATGCGCCGCGTCTTGGTCTTCAACGAGTGTCACCGGCTGTCCGAGAAAGTCCGAGAGGCGGTGTGGCAAATCCCTGGAGCTGATCGGTTCCAAGGGTTCTCCAGGCAGGGCTATGTGAACTTCATTGTTCTGTGTTGTGGCGCGCAAAAGCAGCAGGTTGTCGATGCGTTGGAAGTGGCTGGTGGATTTGCCGCTGCCGAGTTTGCCCTTCGTATCCGTCAGAGCATAAACCCGGTCGCCGATAAGACCGCGATTTTCGACAAGAGCCTCAGTCAACGGCTCGCCCAAAAGGGATTTGACGGGATAACGCCAGATCGACTGAATGTTCATGTCGGCCGCCGCCGCGTGCGCTTTTGTCTTTCAGAAACGTCCAATCCGGTCAAAACTTCCCTTATCGCTCTTGACACTTTACCCCCGTCCGTTTCATAGCCTGCCGCCAAGGCACGTGGGCTCTTTCTATAAATGCCCGCTCAAAAACGCTCTTCCTTGTAGCAACAGCTCGCGGCAAAAACAAAAAACACCGCTGGCTGAGGCCAATTCGGAGACTTATCCAGATGACCACCGCATTCACATTCCCGGGCCAGGGCAGCCAGGCTGTTGGCATGGGCAAGCTTCTCGCCGACACGTTTTCAGAAGCCAAGGCTGTCTTCGACGAGGTGGACAATGCGTTGGACCAAAAACTTTCCGACATCATGTGGAACGGTCCGGAAAGCGATCTGACGCTGACCGCCAACGCTCAGCCGGCTCTGATGGCTGTCAGTCTCGCCACCATGCGGGTGCTGGAAGCCAAAGGCTTGGATTTGAAAGCGTCCGTTTCTTTCGTCGCGGGTCATTCACTGGGTGAATACTCCGCTCTTGCGGCAGCTGGCAGCCTGGATGTGGCAACAGCTGCGAAACTCCTGCGCGTACGCGGCAACGCCATGCAAAATGCAGTTCCGGTCGGGCAGGGCGCGATGGCAGCGCTTCTGGGTCTGGATTTCGAGGCTGCTGCCGAAGTTGCCAAGGATGCAGCGCAGGGTGAAGTTTGTCAGGCTGCCAACGACAATGCGCCCGGCCAGGTGGTTGTGTCCGGTCATGTGGCCGCCGTTGAGCGCGCCGTTGAGATCGCCAAGGCACGCGGCGCGCGCCGAGCTGTGCTTCTGCCGGTAAGTGCACCGTTCCATTGTTCGCTGATGGGCCCGGCTGCAGAGGCCATGGCCGAAGCGCTGAACAACGCCGATATCAAGGCGCCAGTCGTGCCGCTCGTTGCCAATGTTTTCGCCAAACCGATTACCGATCCGGACGAAATCCGCGACCGTTTGGTCGAGCAGGTGACTGGCACCGTACGCTGGCGGGAAAGCATTTCCTGGCTGGCAGGCGAGGGCGTCGATACCTTTGTTGAGGTCGGTACCGGAAAGGTCCTGACCGGCATGGTCAAGCGGATCGCCAAAGAAGCCAGCGGCATGGCCGTCAATTCGCCGGACGACATTGACGCGGTCATCGAAAAGCTGTCCAGCTAAGATCCATAAAACAAAATTTAAGAACCCGGCCCGGCCAGGGCCTGTGCCACACGGCGCGAAACGCAAGGAAGGACGTTATATGTTCAGCTTGGAAGGCAAGAATGCGCTGATCACCGGTGCGACAGGTGGGATCGGGGAATCGATTGCCCGTGCGCTTCATGCACAAGGAGCAACCGTCTCCCTGTCCGGAACCCGCGCCGAAAAGCTGGAAGCTTTGGCGGCCGATCTCGGTGAGCGTGCCTTCGTGACGCCGGCAAATCTGTCGGACCGGGAAGCCGTCATTGGTTTGCTGCCGGCGGCTGAAGAAAAGATGGGCTCGGTGGACATCCTGGTAAACAATGCCGGGATCACCCGCGACAACATCTTCATGCGCATGAAAGACGAAGAGTGGGACCAGGTGCTGGAAGTCAACCTGACGTCCGGCTTCCTTCTGTGCCGCGCCGCGATCAAGGGCATGATGAAGCGTCGTACTGGCCGGATCATCGGCATCACGTCTGTTGTTGGCGTGACCGGAAATCCGGGCCAGGTCAACTACGCAGCGGCCAAATCCGGCATGATCGGAATGTACAAGTCTTTGGCGCGTGAAGTGGCTAGCCGCAACATCACCGTCAACTGTATTGCACCGGGTTTCATTGAAACAGCGATGACCGATGCGCTGAATGAAAAGCAGAAAGATTCGATTTTGACCAGCGTGCCGGCAGGCCGTTTGGGCACAGCTTCCGAGATTGCATCGGCCGCAACCTATCTTGCCAGCGACGAGGCCGCGTATGTCACAGGGCAAACGCTGCACGTCAATGGCGGTATGGCAATGATTTAAAAGGATGATTTGCCGAGCAGGCAAAAATAATCCTGGCCGCAAAGAAGCGGCTCTGACCGGCTGGTAATGGTCAACAAAGTGTGTTACCTACCCGCCGATTGTTACAAATTGCACATCTTGGCCCGGTCTCAGGCCGGGGTGTGCAAAGACACACTTGAGTTCAGTGAGTTCGGTCCGCCGCGTTTCTAGTCAACCGGTCCGGCGCCGTGCCGCGAGTGATGAACAGACGAAAACCAAGGAAGTAAAAGATGAGCGATATCGCGGATCGAGTTAAGAAAATCGTTGTCGAGCACCTCGGCGTAGACGCAGAGAAGGTTGTTGAAGGCGCAAGCTTCATCGACGATCTGGGCGCAGACAGCCTCGACACCGTTGAGCTGGTCATGGCTTTTGAAGAAGAATTCGGCGTTGAAATCCCGGACACTGCAGCTGAAACCATCCTGACCGTTGGCGACGCTGTGAAATTCCTGGAAGCCAACAAGTAAGGGGTTTCCCCTTAGCTTGAACCTTATTTGAAGATCGGGCCGGCGGGGTAATGTATCCCGCCAGGCCCTTCTAACGTAAGTGCGGGTGTATGAGGCGAGTAGTCGTAACAGGGTTGGGCATGGTAACGCCGCTGGGCGGCACGGCCGATGTCACTTGGAAGAATATCCTGGCAGGAAAAAGCGGGGCCAATCAGGTCACGAACTTCAAAGTGGACGATCTGGCTTGTCAGATTGCTTGCCAAATCCCGCGCGATCCGGCTGTAGAAGGTGCGTTTAATCCGGACGACTGGATGGACGTGAAGGAACAGCGCAAGGTCGATGACTTCATCGTCTACGCGATGGCAGCTGCCGATCAGGCGATTGCCGATTCCGGTTTCAAAGCCGAAACTTACGAGCAACAGGTCCGCTCCGGTGTTTTGATCGGGTCCGGTATCGGCGGCTTGCAGGGCATCGAAAAGGGCGCCCACATGCTTGTCGAGAAGGGGCCGCGCAGGATCAGCCCGTTCTTTATTCCGGGCCGCCTGATCAACCTAGCCGGTGGATACGTGTCCATTCGCCATGGGCTCAAAGGCCCGAACCATGCTGTTGTTACAGCCTGCTCTACCGGCGCGCATGCAATCGGCGATGCGTCGCGTCTCATCGCATTTGGTGATGCCGACGTTATGGTCGCTGGCGGCACGGAATCTCCGGTCGGACGTTTGGCGCTGGCTGGCTTTGCCGCTTGCCGTGCACTTTCCACCGGGTTCAACGATGCACCTGAAAAAGGGTCCCGGCCCTATGACAAGGACCGCGACGGGTTCGTCATGGGCGAAGGCGCTGGCATCGTTATCCTGGAAGAATACGAGCATGCGGTGAAACGCGGTGCGAAAATTTACGCCGAAGTCATCGGCTACGGCATGTCCGGTGATGCCTATCACATCACGGCGCCATCCGAAGATGGCGATGGCGCCTACCGCTGCATGGAAGCCGCGCTTAATCGCGCAGGCATCACGGCAGCCGATGTGGATTACGTAAACGCGCACGGCACTTCCACGCCGCTTGGGGACGAGATCGAACTGGGGGCTGTAACCCGCCTTGCCGGTGAACACGCGTCCAACCTGACGATGTCCTCCACCAAGTCTTCCATCGGTCACCTGTTGGGGGCTGCTGGTGCGGTTGAGGCGATTTTCTCAGTCTTGGCAATTCGCGACGGAATGGCTCCGCCGACGATCAACCTTGACAATCCATCGGTTGAAACCGAAATCGACCTTGTGGCGCACAAAGCGAAACAAATGAACATTGATGTTGCCTTGTCGAACTCTTTCGGCTTCGGTGGAACCAATGCGTCGCTTGTTTTCCGTAAAGTTGCCGCATAACGCATTCACAGTTCATCGGGCCGGTCGCCGATTCGTTCGTTCGGCCCGTTTGTTTTACACGTGACTGCAGTTTGACAGGCCCGTGAGATCTTGTCAGGAGGTGCGATAGGCCATGGGCATTAAGCCGAAAAGTCCGCGCGAAGCATTGCAACCCGAGCCAGCACCTGCGCCTCCGCAACGCTCCCGTCATGTGCGCAATCCAATCGTTATCCTGATCAATATGGTCATTTCTCTGGCGGTCTTCGGGCTGGCAGCTGTTGGCGGCGCGCTTTATTTCGGTAAACAGAAGTTTGAACAAGCAGGTCCGCTTGCCCAAGAGACAACAATTATCATACCATCAGGCTCGAGCCTGACCGGGATCACTAGCCGTCTTGCTGCGAAAGGTGTCATTGACGACACCATGCTTGACGAATGGGTCTTTCAGGCGGGCACAAGGTTCTACAAAAGTGCCGGTAAGCTTAAGGCCGGTGAATACGCATTCGCGCCTGGCGTCTCCATGAAAGACGTCATGACGGATCTGGTCGAAGGCAAAGCCGTGACGCACTCTGTCACGATCCCGGAAGGCTGGACCACCGCTCAAATCATCGAGCGGGTTCGCGAACATCCGATTCTCGTTGGAGAGATCACGGACGTGCCTGCCGAAGGCGCACTTTTGCCTGAAACATATACCTTTGCGCGGGGAGCAACCCGACAGTCAGTTCTGAACCAGATGCAGGCAGCACAGGACAAACTCCTGGCAGAAATCTGGGAGCGACGAGTAGAAGATTTGCCGGTGGATACACCGGAAGAACTGGTGATCCTGGCGTCCATCGTTGAAAAGGAAACTGCGCTCGCCGACGAGCGGCCGCGGGTCGCCGGGGTCTTTGTCAATCGCTTGAACCAAAACATGCGCCTGCAGTCGGATCCGACGATATTGTATGGCCTTTATGGCGGGGAAGCGTGGCTCAAGGACCGGTCTGCGATCAAGCAGTCAGAAATCGACGCTGAAAACAATTACAACACGTACCAGATTGACGGCTTGCCGCCGGGGCCAATCGGAAATCCGGGCCGGGCGGCCATGGAAGCCGTTGCCAATCCGTCCCGGACGAAGGACTTGTTCTTTGTCGCTGACGGGACGGGCGGCCACATTTTTGCAGAAACATATGATCAGCATCGCGCCAACGTCCGCAAATGGCGGGAGATTGAGCGGCAACGGCGTCAGACGGAACAAAACTGACCGCACATTGAAGCATTTGGGGCACCGCAAATTCAGCGGTCAAAACCGCTAGAGATCCGGAGGGGCATATGGCACTTGCCAGCATGACAGGGTTCGCGCGCGCGCCCGGCGAATCCGGGGTTGTCCGTTGGACCTGGGAACTGAGGTCCGTAAACGGAAAATCGCTCGATTTGCGCATCCGTATCCCGACAGGTTTGGAAGCCCTGGAGCCGAAAATCCGGGAGCGTTGCAGCAAGGTTCTGCGCCGCGGAAACATCTCAATTGGCCTGTCGATGCAGCGGGATCAGGCGGAAAATCAGCTTCAGGTGAACGAAGCCGCTCTGGAAGCCGTCTTGTCCGCGATCAAGTTGCTTGAAACCAGAATCCCAAATGTGGCTCCTCCCAGCCTGGACGGCATCTTGGCGCAAAAGGGTGTGTTTGAGCTCAAGGAGCAGGAAGACGATGAGGCCGCACAGCAGGCCTTGCACAGCGAGTTGTTGACGTCACTCGATGCGGCACTGATTGATCTTGTCGACATGCGCCATTCTGAGGGAGCGGCGATCGGCAAGGTTGTTCATCAGCAGATCGATACGATTGCGAGTCTGACACAGGCTGCAGAGGACCTGCCGGCACGCCAGCCGGAGGCGATTAAGGCTCGGCTGAAAAAAATGGTCGAGGAGCTCCTTGATGCATCGGAGACAAAGCTCGATCCGCAGCGCTTGCATCAAGAAGCGGTTTTCCTGGCGACGAAAGCCGATATTCGGGAAGAGCTCGACCGCCTGCATGCCCACGTGAACGCGGTGAGGGAGCTGCTCGACACCGGCGGCGCTATTGGCCGCCGTCTTGATTTTCTTGCACAAGAATTTAACCGGGAAGCCAATACACTCTGTTCAAAGTCCAATGATGTGGACCTTACGGCAATCGGGCTGGACTTGAAGGCCGTCATAGATCAAATGCGCGAGCAGATACAAAACCTGGAGTGAAACGGTCATGACGGACACGGCAGTTGGAACGCGTGTGAGTGCGGATGAAGCCGAGCAGCAGCGCCGCGGGCTGATGCTTGTATTGTCCTCGCCCTCTGGCGCCGGGAAGTCGACCATTGCCCGGCTGTTACTGGAAAAGGAAAACAATCTCGAACTTTCCATTTCTGTGACGACCCGGCCACGTAGGTCGAGCGAAGTGGACGGGGTGCATTACCACTTCCTCGATCCAAACCGTTTCGAACAAATGCGGGCCCATGACGAGTTGCTGGAATGGGCGGAAGTCCACGGCAATTATTATGCGACGCCGCGCGGGCCCGTTGAAAACGCCATTGAAAACGGCCGGGACATTCTGTTCGATATCGATATCCAGGGCACGTTTCAGCTTTATGAAAAGATGCGTGACGACGTCGTCTCGATCTTCATTCTGCCGCCCTCCATCGCCGAAATGAAATCCCGTCTCTATCGCCGCGCGGAAGACGCTGATGATGTCATTGCCAAGCGCATGAAAACCGCCGTTGGCGAAATGCGGCATTGGTCGAAGTACGACTATGTCGTCGTGAACGATGATCTGGAGCGGGCCTACGAAAATGTCCGGGCCATCTTGAAAGCAGAACGCCTCAAGCAGGCACGGTCGCCAAAAATCGGTTCCTTGATTCAAGGCATGGTTGACGACCTTGAAGTCGAATTGGACTCCAAAGGCTAACCCGACCGTAGTTCCAGCGCGCTCAGAAGCGCAAGGTACCTTAGAGTACGCCTGCCGCATGAAACGTATTCGCCAGTTTGACAAAACCGGCAATGTCAATTTCTTCGGCGCGGGCAGTTGGTTTAATCCCAGCTTCTTCAATCAAACGTTCTGCATCCGGGGACAGAGACTTCAGACTGGCGCGCAACATCTTGCGGCGTTGCCCAAATGCAGCCGCGGTCAATTTCTCCAGGCTGGAAAGATCGCAGGGCAGGGGCGCCGGATTGGGGGTGAGATGCACGACTGCCGATGTGACCTTCGGCGGCGGGGTAAACGCTTTCGGGCTGATGTCGAACAGGATCCCGCCCTTGCACCGCCAACCGGCGAGAACACCTAACCGGCCATAGGCTTTGGAGCCAGGCGCTGCGGCGATACGTTCCCCGACCTCCTTTTGAAACATCAAGGTGAGCGATGACCAGAATGGCGGCCATTCCGCAGTGGTGATCCAGTTGATCAGCAGCTGTGTACCGACATTATAGGGTAGGTTGGCCGCGATCCGCACCTTGTCTCCACCGGTTACAGCAACCGGATCAATCTCAAGAGCATCGCCTTCGATGACTTCAAGGCGTCCCGGATAATGATCCGCGATCTCGGCCAACGCTGGCAGGCAACGGCTGTCTTTTTCAATGGCAACAACTCTTTTGGCGCCCGCTGCCAGCAGCGCCCGGGTCAAACCGCCAGGTCCGGGACCGATTTCCAGAACAGTGCAGTCCTCCAAACTCCCGGCTGATCGCGCGATCCGTGACGTCAGATTGAGATCCAGAAGAAAGTTCTGGCCAAGTGACTTCTTTGCATTCAGCCCATGGGCTGCAATGACATCGCGAAGCGGCGGAAGATCGTCGATTTGGGCCATACCGCGATTGGTGTCCTAGAGCGTTTCAGGATGGGCCAGCGCATGCGCCATTCGGATGGCTGCACAAAAGCTCTCGATCCGCGCCATCCCGGTGCCGGCCAGCGGATAGGCCGTGCCATGGTCGGGAGACGTACGGATGAAAGGAAGGCCCAAAGTGACATTGACACTGTCATCGAAGCCGATGGTTTTGGCAGGAACGAGAACCTGGTCGTGATACATGCCAAGTGCACAGTCATATTTCCGGCGGGCTTCCGGGTGAAACATCGTGTCTGCCGGGTGCGGGCCTGAGGCTGCAATTCCCATTGCCTTCAGTCGTTCAACAGCAGGTGTGATGATTTCCTGATCTTCCGTGCCCAAGGCACCATTTTCGCCCGCATGCGGATTGAGGCCGCACAAAGCGAGGCGCGGGTTCTTGAAGCCGAACCGGCTCGTCATATCGTTTGAAACGATTTCTGCTGTCTCGACGATTAAGTCTTTTGTCAAACGCTGAGGGACAGCTGAAAGGGGAATGTGAATGGTGGTTGGCACAACCATCAGATCCGGCCCTGCAATCATCATAACGGGTTTGGACGGCTGGCCGGGCCAAAACTCTTCGGCCAATGCACCCAAAAACTCAGTATGGCCGGGATGTTTGAAACCTGCCTTATAAAGCGCAGCCTTATTGATCGGATTGGTAACGACACCAATCGCAACACCGTCAAAAACGTCTTGCACACACGCTTCAATCGAGTTGATGACGGAAGCGGCAGCCGCCGGATCCTCTTCGCCTGGCATATCGGTTAGGTTGGGTCCCGTTTGTACCACGGGCAGGGCATGAGAAAAACGATCCGAAGCCTGGTCTGGTGAACAGCTCTCGAAGTGAACCGGAAGTTCGAGTTTTTCCGCCCGCTGACTTAAGAGTTCGACGTCGCCACGTATGTAGAAGGCAGGAAGCCCAAGCTTTTTCCGATTGAACCAGGCCTGCAATGTTAAGTCCGGACCAATCCCAGCCGGTTCGCCGAGTGTAACGGCGGCGGGTTTTCCGAAGCTTCGCATCTTGGAGCGCGGCATGTTGATCAACGATAAATGATCGTTGAGCGGCGCTTGGCATCCATCAGCAATCGACGGGCCTGGCTTTCGCCTTCCTTGGCCCGCAATTCGTTTTCCAGCTTGGTGCGCATCGCAATGTCGGACTGGATCTCGCGTTTCCCGCAAATGGCGATCATTTCAAAGCCGACTGGGGTCGGGTTTGGGTTGGTCAGCTTGCCGGGCCCCAGCTTTTTCACCTGATCAATGATGTTCGGCGGAATTTCGGTTTCAAGCCGCCTTCCGATAGGCTGGACAACAACTTCCTTGTATTGGCCAAGGATGGAGCCCATGTCCTCGCAGCTGGAGACAGCTTTGCGGATCTGAGCAATTTCCCGGCGGCGCCGGGATTTAAAACCGTTGGAGGAGTTTTTCGGGACGACAACAATAACCCGCTGGAGATCGTACTCGACCGATGTGGCGCGTTCTTCCTCATCGGTTTTTTGAAGTGCTGCAATGATGTCTGATTCATCGACGTCGACACCGCCGCTAAAGCGGGCGCGGACGAGCTTGCCCCAGATGAGTTGCGCTCGCAGGCGTTTTTTCAGGGTCTCGGCTCGAACTCCACCCTGTCCGAGCGCCTGTGTCAGTCTGGCAGGGGTAAGTTTCACGTTCCGGGCAATGTTTGCATAGGCGTTGTCGACTTCACTGTCGCTGACGCTCATGCCCATGCGGGTCGCCTCACCGACCTTGACTTGGTCGTCGATCAGTTCCTGCACGGCCTCACGCCGGGCAACAGAGGCACTTTTGCGCTGAGTCAGCGTAATGAGCCGGGCGCGTTGAGTAATGTCATAGTCGGTTATCGGCACATCGTTGACGATCACCTTGATTGCCGCATTGGCAGACGGTGCGATGGGCGCTGCCAAGAGTAGAGCCACGAGTGCGGACAAGATGACGAAGCGATTGCGCATGGAACTTCCGTGAGTTTTGGCCATGTTTGACGACACTGGATAACAAAGTGCACGTCAAATTTAAAGAGAAACCCGATGCTCCTCACCATCTGCCATATTTGGGGCATTCTGGTGGCGTGCCATCCAAATGACGGCCATTGTGCCACTGAAATCACTAGTTATTGATGGCGTTGCTCTGAAATTGAGTATTACCAAGTGTCCGCAAGCCGACCCGGAAGAACAGGATTTTGTTGGTCGTATCTCCATCGTTTCGGCTGCGGTCTTCCGAATAGGACAACGAAAGCGAGAAGCCCTCATCGTCATAGCCGACGCCAATTCCGTCTTGAACGATGTTGCTGTTTTGCAGATCGTAGCGCATGGAGCCGAACACACGCCAATTCTCCTGCAGCCGCAGGCTGGCTGAGCCGAGCAACTCTTCGCGCGTGTCATCAATGCCGACATTCGGTTGGGCATCAAGGAACGCGTAGGCGATGGATGAGACCACCGGTCCGTAAATGGCGCTGGCTTGCGCCTGTAGGCGGTTTATTGAGAAATCGTCTTTGTCAAAACGTGCCTGTGTACCGAGCTTTACGCCATATTTGGTGTCAAGATAGAGGCTGCCGACATAGTCGGACAGATCGGACTCAAGTCCGGAATCTTGTGTCGCGCCAAGAATATCCGGGACCTTGTAGGAGTTCTCGCCGGCAAGATGATAGGATCGGCCGAAAAGGCCGGTTAGATAATGGCCGCTGTTCAGTTGAAGCTTGTAGTTCAAGCCCACATTGAGGCGGGTGCCGCCTTCAGCGCGATCGAAACCGGAAAACTTGTCCGTGTCAAACAAGGTGGTCGTGTCGAAGACGATGCTCTGTGCGTCTTCGTTGGGCAGTTCGCCAATGCGCTGCTCGTTCGGCCGGGCAATTATCTGGGCCATGGGCTCGAAGATCTGATTGCCGCCGTTGAAGCTTGCAATGATTGGATAGCTGTACTCAAGACCGATTGCCGGCATGGCCCGGCCTACAAAACTCTCGCCTGCAAGCGCGGTGACATCCGCGTCTGGCGAGGCCAGGAAAAACAGATCGCCCTTCATGTAGGCGAACGGGGTAAATGTCTGCCCCAGCGGATCGACGAAGGTCCGGCGCCACGTGCCATCGACCGAAAGGCGCGAGAACGTCCCGTCCACACCGCGGAAGCGGGCAGAGGTGCCGCCATCAATGGAGAATGCATCAGTCTCTTCGCGCGTCAACGATGTGAAGTTCGCAGCGAGCGAAAGCTCACCATCCAGCACAGGGTCAGCAAAAACAAAATCGTAGTCGACGACAGGCAGCACCAGGGGCTGTTTGCTTTGCAAGTTGCTGCCAACCGGTGAGAAACCATCCGCATTGAAGTTGCTGGACGTATAATCAGCCTGGGCAATCTGAAAGGCATAAGTGTTGAAGCTCAGCCCATTGCGCTCGTTCAAGCCCTCAAAATATATCCGGGACCGTTCATTTCCGCCCCAGGTGGTGAAGGAGTAGTCTTCAAAAAAGGCCCGGTCGCTTTTATAGGTAACATCCCAGCCAAGATTCCACGCGCCTGTGACGTTAAATGTCCCGGTTGTTCTCACAGCGCCGCGCATGTCGCTATCGGCGCGTTGCGTGTTGAACTGATCCGGATCGAGCTGATAGATGCCGCCCGCTGACAGGGTTATCTCGCCTTTTTGAAACTTCTGGCGGAAGTCGAGGTCAACAAATAGGCCCTGTTTTGTCAGGGGTGTGAACGTCGTCGTCAAATCCCGGTGCGGGCTCAAGGCCCAATAATAAGGGATGTTCGCTCCAAAACCGAGCTTGTCCGCAATCACCCAGTTGGGGATCAGGAAACCAGAGTGCCGTTTAACGGTCGGATCCGGCATGGACAGAAAAGGCGCATACAGGATCGGCTGTCCGAAAAATTCGAGCGAGGCATGCTCGTATCGGATGACCTTCTCTTGCTTGTCATGAATAATGGTCTTGGAGCGGATTCGCCAGAGCGGCGTCTTGCCCGCTGGCCGCGAGGGATTCGTATAGACCGTATAGACGCCATTTTCGACGATCGTCACATTCCCGTCTTTGCGGGTGGCTTGCTCCGCTATAAGCCGTGTCCGGTTCGGCATGTCGATTTGCAGCGAGCGGGCAAAGGCTTGCGCAAAGTCTTCAGACATCTGCAATTCTTCGGTCCGAAGAATGTTGCCTTCCGTGTCGAGAAAAATCACGTTGCCAATGGCGGTTAGCTGCTGAGTGCCCCGATTGAAAACAATCCGGGCTGCCTGAAGCGTATTGCCGTCATAATAGACCTGCACATCGCCACCGGCAGTAATAATGTCGCGGTCAAAATCGTATGTGACGTCATTGGCTTCTAGAAGCAGTTCCGCATCGGCTGCTGCATCTTGATTGGTGAAGAAATCGACGTCCTGAGCAGATACACTTAAGGGAGCTGTCAGAAGTCCAGCTGACACGGCAAGGGCGCTGAAGGCTGCCAACAGGCATCCGCGTCCGGCCCAAGTCTCTGTGTTCAGAAAAAACGGAAACGTCATGCGCCTTACCCGTCTTCCTGATGCAAGAGAATTGTCAAACCCATAAGTACCCCAAATATTCCTGGCGCCCACGCAGCAACCAACGGAGGTACGATTCCCGCTCCTCCGAAGTCCTTGGCCAGTTCCGTAAGAACGTAAAGCACGAACCCGGACAGGATTCCACCCAGAATCATCCGTCCCAATCCACCAAATCGCGAAACTTTAAGGGAAACCGCCGCTGCAATCAGGATCATGGCGATCAACAACAACGGCCGCGCGAGCAGCGATTGATATTGTAGATTGTAACGATAGGCTGGCAAACCCGCGTTTCTCGCCAGTTCGATAAACCGGGGCAGGTTCCAAAATGAAATCGATTCGGGCGACCCGATGCTCTCTCGAACCTCTGTCGCTGTCAGGAACGTGCTGATTTGATAGACGCTGTAAGACTGTGGATCGTTTTCGGTGGTGTAGACGATGGCATTGTCGAGATACCACGTCTCGTTTCCAAGCCGCGCCTGTTCTGCTTCGATCCGCTCACGGAATGTGCCGTCTTCATCGAAGGTGAAGACCGTCACCCTCAAAAGACGTGTCCCGTTGTCCAGAAGTTGAGAAGCGCGCAATACGGACTCTCCATCAAGGCCGTCCTGACGGACCCACACCTCTCCGGAACTCTGCAACAAGAAGGTCTGATCGGCCCCGAACAATCCGGCAGCAGCTTCCTCCGATTTTTGCTGAAGGTAGACCGCAGCGGGGTTGTAGACCGTGATTGAAAAGACCCCGAGGAAAAGGCCGACTAAAACGGCTGGCGTTGAAAACTGCCAAACCGAAATGCCGGCAGCCCGTGTCACAACCAGTTCCAAGGCGCGGCTGAGTGTGACGAAGGCTGCGATTGCACCAAACAGAACCGTAAATGGGATGACCTGCTCCAGAAGGAGAGGGACCCGCAGGAGCGATATGTAGGCGACCCGCATCACGGTGAAGCCCTCTCTGTCACTGCCGCGCCGGACAAGTTCCAGCACATCGAACAGGAAGAGCAGCACCGCAGCGAACAGGAAAAGGCCAAGGATCGCTTTGATAAAGCGGCCGGAGAAATAGACAGAAAGGGTCCGTCCGAGGATCATGAAACGCTCCCGGCACGGTTCTTGATCAATTTTGCGGTGATTGCTTCAACCCAGTCTCCGATCATGAGTTGGAACCGTTGGAGGGCTTGAGACTGTTTGCCCTGGTGCCCGCGGAGGATCGAAACAAGGGCGATGCCGCCGCCCAAAACGGGAACCACATACCGCATCGCATAAAGCACAGTGGTATCATTGGAGATTGCCGTAATGCCAAAGCCGGTAGTGCGCAAAAGAACGCAGCAAGTGATCGCGCCCACAATCGCCATACCGCGCCCCTGCCGGGTCGTCCGTGCAACGCCAAGGAATGCAAAAACTATCAGAGCGAAGGACAGACAATAAAGCGGCAAACTGAACCGCTCATGAATTTCTGCCCGAAGCCTCTCTGGGTGTGTAACCGCGAAGTAGTCATTTCCGGGCGGGCCGAGGAGGTTTGCAGTGCTCCTTTCGCTCGGCTTGAAGACCGGTTCACTTGCTTCCGGAATCAAGTTGGATAAATCGAAGGCATAGGACTGAAATCGGACGATCGACATATCGCCGACTTGTTTCGGCCGCCGCTGGATCGTGCCGTTCTGCATGACCAGCAATGTCCGGCCGGCTGCCTCGATGATATTTCCGGTATCAGCCTGATAGGTAAAGGCTGTGTCTGGGTCCCGCGTGTCATGCATCAAAAGACCATCGAGCGTGCCTTTGCCAGACCGGTTTCGGATATGGAACGTCAGGCCTTCTTCCACGTTGATGAAGCGGCCCGGCTTTACGATGTTGGCAACGAGGTCTGCGCGCACACGCGTGATTTCCGTTCGAAGCTGGGCAAGTCCCGCGGGCGCGACATAAAGTGAGAAAGCCGAGACCAGCAGCATGATGATTGTGGCAAACACAAGCACGGGCTTGAGCACCAGAAATCTGGATCCACCACTTGCATCAATCACGATGAGTTCGCTGTCACCAGAAAGCGAGTTCAGCACCAGGATGAGTGCGATCATGAGGGCAAAGGGCGCGACCGTAACCACCAGAAACGGCAGCGCCAGCATGGTGATGCCAATAAACTGGACGATTGTCTGTCCTTTGGAGGTCACGAGGTCCAGCTGCCGGAGCGCCTGCGTTGCCCAAACGACCCCCGTCATGGCGGCGAGCGTGAGCGTGAACGCATAGGCGGTGCGCCGAATGATATAGCGTTCCAGCGTGTTCATGGCAGTTGCCGGATACTCCGTACAAATCTCATAAAATTTGACTTTATGTTCAATAACACGGGATGTGGTGAATGGCCCATGAAAGAAGATGGTTAATATACATTAATTTGCAACTGATCTTGCCGAAAACGCTTTAAAACGCCATCATTTAGCAATCCAGGGATATCTCCCGGCAAGGACACAACGCAGTCCTGTTTTACATCCTGATGACTTTGACCGACCTGCAAGGACAAATGATGACCAAGCTGAACAAAATCTCCTTTTCGAAAATCGACGCTCCGTCAAAGGGGATTGTGGTTGCGTTGGCAGGCGAGGCATTGGCAACTGGCGCTGCCACCTCAGGACTCGTTGGTGATTTGACGGGTGGCCTGGCGAATGTCGCGGAGATCGGAGGGTTCTCCGGAAAGAAAAAGACCAGCCTCGACCTTGTCGCACCCGGTGGTCTTTCTCTCGATCGGCTGATTGTCTTTGGAACCGGTGCGATGGACGGGCTCATCCGCGATGACTGGCGCGCGTTCGGCGGTGCAGTGTTTGCCGCCCTTAAGTCTTCCAAGGCAGAGACGGCGACAGTCGTTCTTGAAGCCCCGGAAGGCGAGGAGCTGGATGCGGAGCTTGCAGCTGAATTTGCAATGGGTGCTAAACTGCGCGCTTACGAATTCGACAAGTACAAGTCCAAAAAGGATGACGACAAGGCCAAGAAAACGCTCAAATTGACCCTTCAAGTTGCAGATCCCAAAGCCGCGCGAAAAGCCTGGACAACGGCGGAAGGCATTGCCGATGGGGTGATCCTGGCACGTGATCTGGTCAACGAGCCGGCAAACGTTCTCGGGCCAGTCGAATTCGCCGCCAAGGCCTCGGAATTGGAAGCGCTTGGTGTTGAGGTCGAAATCCTCGGCGAAAAGGAGATGAAGAAGCTCAAGATGGCAGCGCTCTTAGGGGTTGCTCAAGGCTCGGTCCGTCCGCCGCGCCTTGCCATCATGCGGTGGAACGGCGGCAAAAAGGGCGCAGCGCCCGTCGCCTTGGTGGGCAAGGGCGTGGTTTTCGATACCGGCGGGATCTCCATCAAACCTGCTGGCGGTATGGAAGACATGAAGGGCGACATGGGTGGGGCGGCGGCTGTCACTGGTGCCATGCATGCAATTGCAGCCCGCAAGGCCAAGGCAAATGTGGTGGGTGTCATCGGTCTTGTCGAAAACATGCCGGACGGCAACGCACAACGGCCCGGCGACATCGTGACTGCGATGTCCGGAACGACCATCGAAATCCTGAATACGGACGCCGAGGGGCGCCTCGTTCTGGCCGATGCCATGTGGTACACGCAGGAAAAATACAAGCCGGCAATCATGATCGACCTTGCAACACTGACCGGTGCGGTGCTGGTTGCACTCGGTAATTTGAATGCGGGTCTATTCTCAAACAATGATGAGCTGGCCGACAAGCTGTTGGATGCGGCCAAGGCCAGCGGAGAGCCGCTGTGGCGCCTACCGTTGTCGAAGGATTATGACAAGCTCATCGACACGCCGAATGCCGATGTGAAGAACACCGGAGGCCGGTGGGCCGGATCCATCACCGCCGCGCAGTTCCTGCAGCGCTTTTCCAACGATGTGCCATGGGCGCATCTGGACATTGCCGGCACAGCATTTGGAGCGCCAAAGGACGACACGTGCCAGAGCTGGGCGTCCGGCTACGGCGTGCGCCTGCTCAACCAGCTGGTGGCCGACCACTACGAGAGCTGATTGAAAAGAGCTGAAAACAAAGAAAAACCCGCCGAATTGGCGGGTTTTTCATGGACTGAGAAGTCCGGAAAATCAGCAGGTCTTATAGGCCTGACATGCGGTCGCAGGTTCGACCAGGAAACCCATGCCGACAGTGGCTCCAGCTACACAGGCCACCAATCCGCAAAACACAACTACTCGTGCAAGCATACACAATCCCCATCTCGGCCGGGTCGGGAAACCGTACCCCAGCCATAACGCCAGATCTTGAAAGATCGTCCCCGGCGGTAAGCCTAACGAACGGTTATTTTCGGAAGGTTAATGCAACGACTCGGCTAAGGTGTCCACGGTCGGATTCGTGTGGATGCAATTTGCCGTCCCTCCTGTGGCCGAGCTGCATCACTTATGACCGCCAGCGCATGATAGTGCTGTGCATGGTGACTGATTGTGGGTCTTCAAAAAGGTGTTGTTGAAACCTTATGAGCGTTGAAGTTGTCTTTTATCATCTCTTGCACAAGCCGGTGGAGTTGGCCCTGCCGGAGCTTCTTCAAAAGTGTCTGGACCGCGACTGGAAAGTGGTCGTGCAAACCGGATCCCAGGAGCTTTGCAATGCGCTCGATGCACATTTGTGGACATATCAGGACGACAGCTTCCTGCCGCACGGGACCAAGGCCGATGGTTATGCAGAACATCAGCCGATCTACCTGACCTGCGAGCAGGACAATCCGAACGAGGCGGATGTGCGGTTTCTCGTGGACCGGGCCGCACCACCGGCGCTCGATGCTTACAAACGCGCAATCTACATGTTTGACGGCAATGATCAGGGGGCGGTCGAAGAGGCGCGGATGCGCTGGAAGGAAGCAAAATCTTCCGGTTTCCAGATCGCTTATTGGCAGCAAACGGAAGCAGGTGGCTGGGAGCGCAAGGCATGAGCGACAAGACGGTTCACTCCGACAGTGCATTTATGGCGCGCCGGGATGCGGCGCGGGACCGGATTGACGAACTGACCGGCGCCAAGGGCGGCGCTGCCGATGACCGGTTGGCCTGGTTCCATACGGTTTACCGCGAAGCTGGCGGCGATCCGGCCGCTGTTCCCTGGGCGGATTTGGCACCAAAGCAGGCGATCGTCGAATGGCTTGCGGATAATCCAGGGAATGGCAAACGCGCCATAGATATCGGCTGCGGCCTTGGCGACAATGCGGAGGCGCTTGCAGCGGCAGGCTACAAAACGGAAGCGTTCGATCTGTCAAAAGACGCTATTTTGTGGGCGCAAAAGCGGTTTCCGGACAGTTCTGTTTCCTACCGCGCCGCAGACCTCTTTCAGTTGCCGGACGAGTGGCACGGCGCGTTTGATCTGGTTCAGGAGTGCTACACCATTCAGGCGCTTGATGGCGATTTGCGCACCAAGGCGATTGAGGTCATGGCCGGTCTGGTGGCCCCTGGGGGACGACTGCTTCTGATCAACCGTAGCCAGGATGAAGACGGAGAGGCTCAGGGGCCGCCATGGCCGATGAAGCCATCCGAATGGCGGCGTTTTGAAACCTTAGGTCTGAAAATGGTCCGGGAAGAGTTTTATGAAATTGAACGTCCGGGCCGGATCATTCCGCATGTCCGGGCAGTGTTCGAACGAAAAATCTAGGCCGTGTGGACGAATTGGAGACGTATTTCGTGAGACAAGTGCCAAGATATGGCGGCGACGGTCCAGCAGAGCGTAACGATATACGGTCAAGGGATCGGCGGTGCCAGATCGCTGGCACTTGCCTCACCCTTTGGGCCGTGTTTGCATTGCTCAATTCCAGCGCAAATCCGTCTTGATGATGCGCAAGCATCACCTTCACCGGATTTCCTTGATCTTGAACGATGCAAATCCCGGCGAAATGCATCTCCAATTCGTCAACACGGCCTAGGGAGGCGGTATGCCGAAAAACTTGAAAATCTCATCTGCCGAGCTTGTCACCCAGGCGCGGGCGCAAATCGAGGAAATCGATGCGAAGGAAGCCATTGCGCTTGTTGAGGACCCACGCGTGCAATTCGTCGATCTCCGGGACATCCGTGAGCGCAAGCACTCCGGCTATATCCCGGGCAGCTTTCACTGTCCGCGCGGCATGACCGAATTCTGGGTCGATCCGGAAAGTCCCTATTTCAAGGAGATTTTCGGTGAGGACAAGAAGTTCGTCTTCCACTGCGCCGCCGGCTGGCGCTCGGCGCTGACAGTTGCGACCCTGAAATCCATGGGGTTTGAGGCCGCTCACATTACCGATGGCTTTGCCGACTGGGTCAAACAGGGCGGTCCGGTCGAAAAGGACGATTGAGCTAAAGCGAACTTGCCGTCTTCGATTCCAGCATCGTGCTTTTGCAGCGTTTGATTAGGCACAGTGCGGTAACACAGGACACCGGTCATCCCCGATTCATTCGGGGATCCAATCCACTGCTCCGCGCATTCCGATTTGTTGTTCGGATAAAGAATTGCCACTCAGTTTGTACGCGTTCCCGCGGACACGGGTGCCAATGGATCCCCGCACAAGGCGGGGATGACCGCAGAGAACAGGGGAAGGCTCTTTCAAAAGCCTTTGCCCGTCAGGCGGCGATTTTAGTCAGCAGTTCCGGCACCTTGCCGATATGGTCGATCTGGTAAAAACGCTCGGAGGCCTCCGGAACATCGGCTTCTTCGAGCGCCCGCGTCTGGCCGAAAGGCACATGCGTTCCAAAAGAGCCCGCGGCGAGCGCCGGCAGCACATCAGACTTCAGCGAGTTGCCAATCATCATGGCCTCTTGCGCCCCCGTGCCGTGGCGCTGGAACAGCGTCTCGTAAGTCTCCGGTGTCTTTTCGGAAACGATCTCCAGAGCGTCAAAATAGCGGTCGAGCCCCGACCCGGTGGCCTTACGCTCCTGATCGAACAAATCGCCCTTGGTGATCATGATCAACCTGTAGCGGCCTTTGACTGCCTTCAGCGTTTCCAGCACGTAGGGCAGGGGCGTTGCCGGTTCGCTCAAGATCTCCCGTCCGGCGTCCAGGACCTGCGCCACCACACTGGCCGGCACCCTGCGGTCGGTGACCTCTATCGCGGTCTCGATCATTGACAGGGTAAAGCTCTTGATGCCGTAGCCATAGTGCAGGATGTTGCGCTTTTCCGCCGCCAGCAGCCGGTCCTTCAGGCCTTGCGGATCGGTGTAATCAGCCAGCAACTCGGCAAACCGGTCTTCCGTCAGCCGGAAGAGATGCTCGTTGTGCCAAAGCGTGTCATCGGCATCAAACCCCAGCGTGGTGATTTTTTCGCGCACTGTTGTCTCGCCTCATCCCAAGGCCGCTTGGCAGCGGCCGATCCCATTGCGCGAGAACCATAAGGCAGCGCGGTCAAAATCACGTGTGCCGGATGAGGAGGATTTGAGGCTTTGCGGCAAGGTTTTGTTAAGGATGAGGCCTAAGTACGAGAGGCCAAGGCCTCTCAACACACCCACCGTCATCCCCGGACCCCGATCCGGGGTGACGAAGGGCGGGAGTCGCCTATTTCTGTCTGATCAGTCGTTCCAGCAGGGCGCAGGCGTCTCCTTCACATCCGTCGGGCGTGAAGTTCAGAACAACTCGATTGGTGATTTCGTCGGTAAAGGCGCGGGAAAATTCACGCCAATAAGTCAGCAACACTTGTTTGTCCGCTTTTGCAGAGATGTTCCAACCGCCAAAATCGGCCGCCAGAACGCATTCCGAATGTCCCGGCTGACAGAAGATTTCCAACAATTGGCCTGTGTCCATCCGGCCGAAGTAGAGGTCACTTTTGGACGAGCATGGCTGCTGATCAACCTTCGCACGTCTTTGAAGGCGATTATCAAGGGTTTCGTATCCACAAAGACGGCCGGTAACTTCGTAACTCCGTTTCAGCCAATCTGGATAAAAAGTTGAGAGGACCATAATCCTGACCGGACTTGGTTGGTCCGCGATATGAAACTCTGTCCAGTATTGCAGTCGAGATGCTTCCAAATCTTCGTTTTTGCCGGAAATAATCAGCCGCAGCAGTGTTGTTTCATCGGCATCTGGAAGCTGGCAGTTCAGGTCTTTTTTGGCTTTCGGCTGGATTGCAGCCATGTCTGCGCGCAGAACGAGGACCGCATTGGCCTGCATCTCTTCGACATAGTCACCGGTACAAAAATAGAACGGCTTGTCGTCTGCGCGCGCGGCGGAGATGGAAATCAGAGCCGCTGCGGCCAGCGAAAAAAATGAAAGCATATAACACGCACGAAGCACGGCGTCTCCTAAATCCAAGAAATCTCGATGATCATACAACGTCTCATTTCGCCAAGGCCCTTCCATGGCTCGACCATGGGATTCTTGCCGTTTGGTGTCCACTCGAAAAGTCGTGCGGAATGGCAAACGCCACGGCATGGATGCCCGGATCAAGTCCGGGCACGACGAGGAATGCGGTACCGGAACATCATTCACCGCTCGAACGAAAGCAGCGGAGAACTCACCCCGCGTCTTCAAACTCCGCTGACAGTTCCAGCCAGTCTTCTTCCGTTTTGACCAGCTTCTTTTCGCAAAAGGCGCGTTCCTTGGCGAATTTGGCGGCGCGCTCGGGATCTGTCTGGAAGAATTCCGGATCGGCAAGCATGTCGTCGATCTTGGCGATCTTTTCTTGCAG
This sequence comes from Roseibium sp., assembly GCF_965276855.1. Taxonomy (GTDB): domain Bacteria; phylum Pseudomonadota; class Alphaproteobacteria; order Rhizobiales; family Stappiaceae; genus Roseibium. The sequence continues at coordinate 484,578 of NZ_OZ255700.1, read as the reverse complement.
GCGCGCCATTTCTTTTTCCGCAGCATCGATCTTTTGTTTCAGCGGTTTCAACTGGCTGCGTTTTTGGGCAGATTCCCGGCGTTTTTCCTGGGCGCTGGCCGCGTCGGCCTCGGCCGCCGCAGCTTTGTCGCGGGCTTTTTGTGCCGCTTCAGGGCCTTGCAGGATCAGACGTTTGTAATCCTCCATGTCGCCGTCATAGGGCTCGACCTTGCCGCCCGCCACCAACCACAACCGATCGGCGCACGCTTCGACCAGATGCCGGTCGTGGCTGATGAGAACGACCGCGCCCTGATACTCGTTCAAGGCCATGACCAGCGCTTCGCGGCTGTCGATGTCGAGGTGGTTGGTCGGCTCATCGAGAATGAGGAGATGCGGGCCGTCGAAGGTTGCAAGTCCAAGCAACAGCCGGGCCTTTTCACCCCCTGAAAGGTCCTTTGCCGGTGTTTCCTGGCGGTCGGTCGGCAGACCAAAGCGGGCAACGCGGGCGCGGACCTTGGCTTCCGGGGCGTCCGGCATCAGGGCGCGCACATGAGCGACCGCGCTTTCTTCCGGGCGCAGTTCATCGAGCTGATGCTGGGCGAAAAAGGCAATCTTCAGCTTGGTTGCCTTGGTGATTTCCCCGTCCATGGCGCCGAGCCGGTTGGAAATCAGCTTGGCAAAGGTCGACTTGCCGTTGCCGTTGGCACCAAGCAGAGCGATCCGGTCGTCGGTGTCGATGTTCAGTGTCAGGCGGGACAGGATCTTGGTGTCGCCATACCCGGTTGAGACACCTTCCAGCTTGATGATCGGCGGGGCGAGACGGCCATCGGGATCGGGGAAATGGATCGGCTTGGAGCTTTCTTCCGTCAGCGCCGCTATCGGCTCCATCCTTTCCAGCATTTTCAGCCGGGCCTGTGCCTGGCGGGCTTTGGAGGCCTTGTAGCGGAAGCGGTCAACAAACGCCTGCATGTGCTTGCGCTGGGCGTCCTGTTTCTCCTTGGCTTTTTCTTGAAGGATCATCGCTTCACGCCGCTGCCGGTCAAAGCTGTCATAGCCGCCGGAGTAATAGGTCATCTTGCCCCGGTCGAGATGCACGATGCTGTCCACGGCCTTGTTCAGAAGATCCCGGTCGTGGGAGATCAGCAGCACCTGGTGCGGATAGCGCGCGACATAGTTTTCCAGCCAAAGCGTTCCCTCCAGATCCAGATAGTTGGTCGGCTCGTCAAGCAGCAACAGATCCGGCTCGGAGAACAGAACCGCAGCGAGCGCCACCCGCATGCGCCAGCCGCCGGAAAAGGCCGAGCAGGGCCGTTGCTGGGCGGCGGCGTCAAAGCCGAGACCGGACAAAATGGCTCCCGCCCGCGCTTCGGCCGTATGCGCACCAATGTCGGCAAGCCGGGTATGGATTTCTGCGATCCGGTCCGGATCGGTCTCAGTTTCTGCTTCGGCTAACAGTTTTGTCCGTTCCGTATCGGCGGCGAGCACCACTTCCATCAAGGTGTGTTCCGTGCCTGGCGCCTCCTGGGCCACCTGGCCGATGCGGGCGCGTTTCGGGATCTGGACAGAACCGGTTTCCGACGAAAGGTCTCCGGTGATGATCTTGAAAAGCGTCGATTTGCCAGCCCCGTTCCGGCCGACAAGGCCGGTCTTGGCCTTGGCGGGCAGGGTTACGCTGGCTTTGTCGATCAGGAGACGGTCTCCGATCCGGTAGGTAAGATCCGATATTTGCAACATGGGCCGGATCAATGGCCGAGCAGCGCAGCGGATGCAAGCGGAAAGCGGATGAGGCGGGTCTGCAGGCTGCAACCTGTGGCAAAGCTGCAAGAGCACACAATGGGCGAGGACGGATTACTTCCTAATTGTCGTACTTCAGATCGGTGAGATAGAGCTCGGCCAGCCCGCCCAAAAATTCGTGGCACAAGATCACTTCTCGTGTGCCTGGGTCCCAAAAGGCATTTTCGACCCCGCAGCTCGCCGCACGGAAGGTGACACGTTCCGGCAAATCATAAAATGTGTCGAGTTCATCGGCGACCTGTTCCAATATTTCCGCTTCCCGAAGGAACAAGGCCACGCTTTGCAGGCCCTTGGGGGCCGGTTCGTGCACAATTGTGATCCGGCCGGCCGGTGTATCGCCATCGCGGAGATAGGGATCGGTAACGGCCTCCCAGGACGCTGCCGTTTGCTCATAGTCGAAGGCGCAGGTCTCGATGCGCTCCTCCGGGAGATCAAGATCACGGGCAAGATCCAGGAATGCGTCTTCATCCGCGCCGACCATCAGGCACAAGATCCGGTAGCCGCGTTGTTCATCGAGATCATGTTCGCCGTAAAAGACAAGATCGTCGCTGCCGAGTGAGGCAACCAGGAACCAGCCGATCATCGCATTGATCAGCAGAAGATCCGTCTCGTCATCGTCAGCAGCCAGCATAGACAAGGTCGCGAGATTGTCGACGGCGTCTTCTTCCTGGCCAAGGACCGGGATGTTGAGTTCGGAAACCAGCATATGCCCGGCTTCGTGATAGGCCGCAAAGAGCGCATTGCCGCCGACAAACACCAAGAGGTCTTGCAGATCTTCTGAAGGCAGTTCTGCCAGCCGGGCGTCCTGGGTGGCGAAGCTGTTGGCGTGGACCCCAGTGGTTGGCGCGACAGCTACAATCCCGCTAATCAAAACCAATCCCACTGTTGCGCGGCGCGCCCAAAGCCAAGGACGAAAACGGGGCAGAAATTGGCGCATTCAGCGAACCTTGTTTTGGGCAGACACGATTGAGAATTCACCAGATTAGGCGGCAATCCAACTGATGGCCAGCGGGCAAAAGGTGCAGGCAAACGGTCATCGACATGAAAATGTCATGCCATGTCCCCCTTGCGGGCAGGGCAAGGCCCCGTTATTAAGGCCGCGAAATTTCAAAAAGATGCAGGATACGGCGGTGTTGCCGGTCCTTTCCTCAAAATCGAGAAAGACAAGACTATGGCGATTGAACGCACGTTTTCCATGATCAAGCCGGACGCAACCAAGCGCAACCTGACCGGTGCCATCATCAAGAAGTTCGAAGACGCAGGCCTGCGCGTTGTTGCCTCCAAGCGCGTTTGGATGTCCATCCGTGAAGCAGAAGCGTTTTACGCCGTGCACAAAGAGCGTCCGTTCTTCGGCGAACTGACTGAATTCATGTCTTCCGGCCCGACTGTTGTTCAGGTTCTGGAAGGTGAAAACGCCATCGCGAAGAACCGTGAAGTCATGGGCGCAACCAACCCGGCAGATGCTGACGAAGGCACCATCCGCAAGGAATTCGCTCTGTCCATCGGCGAAAACTCCGTTCACGGCTCCGATGCGCCGGAAACAGCAGCAGAAGAAATCGCTTTCTGGTTCTCCGGCACCGAGCTGGTCGGCTAATTTCTCTTTAGTCGATTGAATTTGAAAGGGCTGGCCGCGAATAGTGGCCGGCCCTTTTTGTGTTTGGAAAACCTCTTGCCACTCCCTCGCGCCGCCCCGGACGTGATCCGGGGCCAGACTTGAATGTTGGAGACAGGTCCCGGCGCACGGCCGGGACGGCGGAGGCGTGGGATGGCGTCAAAAGCGGCGTGTCCATTCTCTGAAGTCATCCCCGCCCCGCGAAGCGGAAATGTGCGGGGATCCAATTCCCTGTGCGATGTGCCTAAGGCACCGATTGGGTGAAGCCAAGCTGCAAAGGATGAGGTCCAACCCATAGGCTCTGGCAGCGAGTAGATCCCCGCACTGGGGCGGGGATGACGCTGTGCGAATGATCTGAGCTCATTGAGACATCCGAGGCGTGTTGCAGACGGCAGATGCCGGGAACATCCGGTGTTTTGACAATCCTATTGAGTAACCCTTAAAGGTTGTGCAGTAGGGTTTTTACATTGTTGTTGTTCAAAGGTGGCGTTGCGTGCGCGTGTTGTCCCGCAGTGTTTTTCTCACCCTCTTGGCTGGCCTGCTGGCCGCCTGCGTTCAAGACGACCCGCGCTATCCGGTCTATTACAGCTACCGTGTCGACGTGAAGGTCGATGGTGTGCCGGTCACCATCGAGCGGGTGATCAAGTGCACGGGCACGTTGGTGACTGGATCGACCGTGGCTCCAAGTGTCACGTCCGGCGGGACTTATACAAACCCGTCGCTGATGGGCGCCTATGTTGGGGGCACGCGGGAGGCCGTCTATACGCCGGTGGTGCATGCCTGCCGCTGGGCGTCCTCCACGGCGGAAGAGCGTGAAGAAGACGCGAAGAAACTGCGCCGGTCCCTCGATCGGCCATTCACCGATCAACACGACTCTCTGCCACCAGACTCCATCCTGCCCGTGCTCTGGATCAATGACGACCAAACGCTCGATCAGATGGAGTACTACGTCAGCAAGCGGACCTTGTCCGGTGTCGATAGTCACGTCGAATTCGTCAAAGCCTATCCGCCAGTCAAGGTGGACGTAAAAGCGTTTAGGGAGTCGGAGAAGCGCGCCGAAACCGAAAGCCCGGACCTGACCCCCTTCATCTTCCCAAGAGATCAAAACGCTGCCCAAAAACTCCAGCTATATAAGGACCGATTCGGCAACCCCAACCACGGTCATGAAGTTCACGCTGTTTGCTTTGCTGCATGGCGCATTGCGCGGGCGGAATGGTCGATGGTGGACGGATTGGAAGACTGGGTTGCCGATCTTCCGACGGATGGTCGCGCCTACACAAACTCCAGCGAATTGTCGCTTCGATTTTGGGAACTCATACCATTCAGGGGGGGGCTAGGACGCCGAGACTGGGCCCCGTCGGATATGTGCCTGAGCGGCAACGCGAACCAATCGGCGGGTATGCGGTTTATGACACGATACACCCGGTGATTTCAACAGATAAGGGACGTTATGTCGACCTTGATCGATCCGGTTCGTTTGGCTGCAACTACAGTGTCCTGTTTCCCGACCGCAAACAGATTGAACGTCAGATGTCGGTGGACCGTTCGAGCAGCCCATCCGCCTCTTATCCAATCCGGTTTGAACAGAACCGCCTCTTCGCGCAGTTCACCCCAACTTTGTCTCCGGTGTATGTGCGTGAACTCGATGAATTTATTGTTTTTATGAGTCTTTCGGTGGCGGGATCCATCGATGAGCCCGTTGTCAAAGGGTGGAAAGAATGACTGCCTGGCGGTTGGGCTAGCCATCGCCAGCTTACCCTCGTGCGGCCTTTCCCATTCGGCGCTCGCCCGCGGGTCACCCCTGGTGCAGCGAAACGGAAACCCGGGGCCGAGGAGTTGCCGATGCGTTTCCGGTCCCGGCGTAAGGCCGGGACGGCGAAGGCGTGAAAAGCGCCACCGTTACATTCCGTTACACTTCCATACCGGTTTAGGACAGCATCTGCTTGACGATGCAGTCATATTGAGCGTGTCTTGGGCTTTGGGTCTGTAGACATTTGGGTTTCGGTCTTGGCGCGTGTTGAATTCCGGCCCTCGAGTAGAAGGAAAGTCTGCGGTGGTGCCCGCACACCACAAGGACTTTTCGACGCCCGCGAGGCCGAAATTCACCGCGTCCGGAGCGGATTTGGCTCAAAGGGCTCATTTCGGCGTCGCAAAGGCTTGAAAGGGGTATCCTTCCCGCGCCTTTTCTTCTTGAACTGGCGCCCCTTGAGCCAAACCAAGGCCAAATCCCAAATGTCTACAGACCCCACGACACGGGAGACTTGGAAATGCGCACAACGGCATTTCTCGTGTGTGCACTGGCTGCCTCACCAGCCGCAGCGCACGACAGTTCGGCGCCTTTGACAGGTGAAGAAGCGCTGGAGCATCGACATCTGGGCGATGAACTTCTGGAGCTTCTGGTTCCTGGTGCCGAGGCCTCGGCGGATATCACCGTTGACGGCAACACACGGCGGATTCGCGCCAATGGCTATCCGATCAAAAAGCCAGGCACCTTTCCAAACCGGAACAATCCGCATTCGATTTCCAAAAAAAACTACAATCTCAAGGTTCCGCTTACTCCCCGCAAGACCGGCCGTGCGTCAAACGCCCAAGGGGCTGTGTTCGGCATTGCGATCAACGGCGTGGTTATGGATCCAGGTACGGCAGAATACTGGCAGAATGATCGCCGTTCGGGGTGGAATTATGAGGCACTGGGCGGGGCCTGCAAGCTGGGGCTCGATAAATACAATGCCCATGTGCAGCCGGATGGGACCTACCACTATCATGGCATTCCGACCGGCGTTCTGGCCTCTGAAGGCGGCAACTCCACTCCCGCGCTGATCGGCTGGGCAGCGGATGGCTTTCCGATCTATGGGCCCTATGGCTATTCAAACCCTGAGCAGACGTCGGCGGTGAAGAAGCTGAAAAGCAGTTACCGGATCAAGAGCGGAACCCGGTCGAGCGGGCCTGGCGGGCGATACAATGGCAAATTCACCCAGGACTGGGCCTATGTGGCAGGGGCGGGGGATCTGGACCAGTGCAACGGCCGGTTCGCCGTTACCCCGGAATATCCGAACGGTACCTATCACTACGTCCTGACAGACAGTTTTCCTTACATTCCGCGCTGTTGGATGGGATCTGCGGACAGCAGTTTCAAGCGCTTGAAACGCCGCGCGGATGGGGGAGTTGATGATGCCGAAAGCCAGTTTGCAGAGCTTGCAGCTGATCCCGAAAGCAATGTGCCGACAATCGATTTCACGGCAATGGCGGACAACAGCGGAGTGGCCCTGACGCTAATCCAGGCACAAGGCGGGCATCGGCCCCGGTTCCTTCAGGGCGGTCATCGCCCGCCACCTCCAGGGGCAGGGCCACGCCATGGTCAACGCGGACAAGGTGGCCGGGGCCCTTGCGGTGGCAGCTGAATAAGGAGACAAGGGTGCGTGGGCATGCGCACCTTTGTCATCTTTGGACAGTGTGCTCTGCCCACGGATTGAGTCTGGGGGCTATTATGAAATCAATTTTTTTGCCGGCACTCTTTGCGGGCGTGTTGGGCGCAACGCATGTTCAGGCGGCTGATGAGGCCGGGGCCAGTTTTCTGGAACGATGGGATGTAAACAACGACGGCGCTGTCTCCCTCGAAGAAGCCGAAAAGCGCAGGCAAGCTCTGTTTGCAAAGCTTGACACCAACAAGGATGGCTTTCTGGATAGCGACGAGTTTACAGTCAACGCGAAAACCGGGGCAGGTTCCGGGTCCGAAGATACGTCCATGTTGATGGGGCTCGACCTGAACGATGTGGACGGCGACGGCAAAGTGTCAGCCGGTGAATTCATGTCGAATTCGGGCACCTGGGTCGACCTGATGGACGAAAACAAGGATGGTGTGGTCAGTGCCGAGGAATTTCAGACCAAATGGCACGATCGTGATGCGCGTATCAAATTGCGCTAACCCATCCGGGACTGTTCTCTCGCAAATGTCACCCGAACAAAGCTGTGCTTGACGGTTGTGCGCGCGAAAAGGGATAAGGATCGCTCGTGTTCAAAGACCGGAATGATCCATGACGCAGCAGCCGCCAAAATCTGCCTTTTCCGCCTGTCCACATGATTGCCCCTCCACCTGCGCGCTGGATGTTCATTTCTATCCCAATGGCGATGTGAAGCGGCTGAATGGCGCCAAGGACAATGCCTATACCGCAGGTGTTATCTGCGCAAAGGTCGCCCGTTACGCCGAGCGGCTGTATCACCCCGAGCGCTTGCTGAAGCCCTTGCGGCGGGTCGGCAAGAAAGGGGAAGGGCGGTTTGAGGAAATCTCTTGGGACACCGCACTCGACCTGATTGCCCAAAAGTTCCTGGAAGCAGAAGCCGAATTCGGCGCCGAGAGCGTTTGGCCGTATCACTATGCCGGGACCATGGGGCTCGTGCAGCGCGACAGCATTCACCGCCTGCGCCATGCCAAGGGCTACTCCCGCCAGTTCGACAGCTTCTGCACCAACATGGCTTGGACCGGATATGTCGCAGGCACCGGCAAACTTGCCGGGCCTGACCCGCGCGAAATGGCCGTCTCAGACCAAATCGTGATCTGGGGTACCAATGCGGTTGCAACGCAGGTCAACGTCATGACCCACGCGATTGCGGCTCGAAAGGCGCGCGGGGCCAAGATCATTGTCATCGACGTCTACAAGACCGAGACCATGAAACAGGCGGATGTTGGACTGATCTTGAAACCGGGGACCGATGCCGCACTTGCCTGTGCGATCATGCATGTGCTCTTCCGGGATGGTTTTGCCGATTGGGATTATCTGAGCAAATACACGGACTTCCCGAAGGAACTGGAATCACATCTTCAAACGCGGACACCAGAGTGGGCAGCCGCGATCACCGGTCTTGAGGTGGCTCAAATCGAAGAGATTGCCCGGATGATCGGTGAGGTCAAGAAGACATTCTTCCGTCTCGGCTACGGGTTCACCCGCGCACGCAACGGCGCGGTGGCCATGCATGCGGCCGCCTCCATCGCAGCGGTCACCGGCGCCTGGCAAGTTGAGGGCGGCGGTGCCTTTCACAACAACGGGGCGATCTACCAACTGAACAAGGAGATGATCGAGGCGAACAGCCTGATCAATCTATCTGTCCGGACGCTGGATCAAAGCCTCATTGGGCGTATTCTGACCAGTGATCAGGACGCGTTGTTGGGCGGGCCTCCGGTCAAGGCCATGCTGATCCAGAACACCAACCCGATGTCGGTCGCCCCGGAACAAGAGCTTGTGCGCAAGGGGTTCGAGCGTGAGGATCTCTTCACCGTCGTCCACGAGCAGTTTATGACGGAAACCGCCGAAATGGCGGATATCGTCCTGCCGGCAACGCAATTCCTCGAGCACGACGATATCTATAAAGGCGGCGGCCATCAGTATCTTCTGCTTGGTCCAAAGGTGGTCGAGCCACCTGAAGGGCCGAAGGAAAACCTGTTTGTTTTGAACGAGATCGCAGCACGCGTTGATTCAAAACCTCATGAAGGATTTGAGAAGAGCGCGCGCGACCATATCGCCTGGATGCTGGAAAACTCAGGCTATGGCACATTGCAGGATTTGGAAGCAAACAAGTGGATCGATCTGCAGCCCGATTTTGCCGAGGCGCATTACCTGAACGGCTTTGGTCACTCGGACCAGAAATTTCATTTTAAACCGAACTGGGGCCGCTCTGCTGCCCCCAATAAGCCAGCTGGCGATCCCTTCGGTCCGTGGCAGCAGATGCCCGAATTTCCGGATCAGTGGGATGCAATTGAAGCCGCAAACGAACAATGCCCGCTGCGGCTGGTGACAGCGCCGGCGCGCTCGTTCCTGAATTCCAGCTTCAACGAGACCGACGGCTCGCGCAAAAAGGAAGGCCGACCGGAAGTCTGGCTCAGGCCGGAGGATGCCGAGAAATACGGGATTGGTGACGGTGCCAAAGTGAAGATGGGCAATGCGCGCGGCGCAGTCACGCTGCACGCGCGGTATGTCGAAGCGGTTGCGCCAGGCACGGTGATTTCGGAAGGCATTTGGCCGAACGAGGCTTTTGAAGATGGCCGCGGCATCAACACGCTTACCGGTGCCGACCCGGTCGCCCCTTATGGCGGCGCAGCCTATCACGACACAGCCGTGTGGGTGCGGGCGGTCTAGGGAAAATCTCCAAAGGCTTTCGTCAAACAATCAGTGTTACGGCGGCCCACCTCGATCACCTGATAACACCTTTTTTGAGGTCAATGGAGACTGGATGGGTTTCTGCGCGCACATGTGGGCCGATGGGCGGGTCGTTGAACTTCAAAAGTGATCAGGGATGACCTTGATTTTCAAACTGTTAGAGTTTTTGTCTAGAAAGGCCCAGGGGGCGCGGCTCACCGATTTCATACTGAACGTTTTTTATCTGATTGGAGTGGCACTATATGAAACCAAGCCAACTGATTTGCAGGGCATTTTTACTGCTTTTTATTGCACTGCCTTCAATTCCGGCCAGGGCATCATCGTCTGATGTCGCGGGGCAGACAGTTCCATGGTGGTCAAGCCCCGGTGAGACGGACACCACGGCGTTTTCTGCACTCGTGCTCCTGTTTCTCTTGTTGTTTGCTGTCTTCCATATGTACGCGCGGTTCGATCGGTTCGCGGAGAAGCACAATGAAGGAACACCCCTTCAGACCACAATTCCGACCCTCTTGATGATTGCGTTTGCGTACGAGATTTTCCCGCCTTTGAGCCATTTCAGTATTCTCCTGCCGCTTTCCTTGATTGCGACGGCTCTCGCACGGGATCTGATGCTCTGGTTTGAGCCGATGAAAGAACACACGCTGAAGGGGGAGCTTGAGGGAATCATGCTCGAAGAGCTGCAGCATGAGCATCTTGGTGAGCACGACCGGGATGGAAAACGGGTCCGAACCGCACCCAAACAAGCCTCCGGCCAAACGGTGACAGGAGAGTCTGATAATCTAGAACTTGAACGGCCAGATACGCCGCCCCCATCACCAGTAAAACCTTCTGACACATCCAAAGGAGGAACTGGCAATGATTGAGTTGACCGTTACCTCAATCCCGTTCGTCCTGCGGATCCTTTATTTGCGCTGGCGCGGCATTCCGATCACACTCTACAATGTTCACATTGCGCTCTTTGCCTGGTTGGCATTGGCGTTCGCAGTGTTCTTCACCGTCTTTTATTATTATCCAAAGTCCTACACGGGGTTTGTACCGTTCCGAACAGTACCCGTTGTCAGCGAGAATGGCGGTACCGTGACCAAGATTTCCGTCGACAACGGAACCAGGGTGGAGCCGGGACAGGTTCTCTTTACCGTGAGCGACGAAACGGAACAGGCTGCGGTTCGGACTGCCGAACTGAAGCTTGCTGAAATTGACAAGGCTTTTGCTCTTGCGCAAGCGCAGGTTCGGTCCGCGCAGGCCTCTCTGGATCGGGAAGAGGCGGTGTTGCAGCAGGCCATCGAGGTCTTTGAAGATCAGGAGGAGCTGAGGGTCCGCCAGTCTGCTGCTTATACGGCGACCCGTTATGAAGCGGCCGTTGCCGACAGGGATGCGGCTCAGGCCAAGGTCTCCCAGGCTCAGGCGATGCTTGATGAGGCAAACCTTCAGCTTGAAGAGGTTGTCCCAGCTCAGCGGGCCAGTGCCGAGGCGGCGTTAAAGCAGGCGCAAGTGGAACTCGAGAAAACCGTTGTCCGCTCTCAGGTGGACGGAATGATCGATCAATTGACCCTGCATGTGGGAGCCCGCGCGTCACAGATCGCGACCAACCCGGCCATGATCATCATACCGGACCGGGATCCGGAACACCCAAGGCGTGTCCTTGCCGGCTTCTCTCAGGTGGCTCGATCGGTCCTTTATGTTGGCATGCCTGCAGAGGTTGCATGTGACACAAACTTCAATGTTGCAATGGTCGATTCCGTTCTTCCTGCGCGAATTGCTGGGATCCAGCCGGAGATCGCGGCGGGTCAGATAACAGCAACCGGCCGTTTGCTGGAACCTTCCCAGTTTTCGGTCCGAGGCGAAGTCACGGTGCTCCTTGAGATGGTTCACCCGGAACACGAGCAGCTTCTGGTCAACGGCAGTGGATGTATTGTGCAGACCTATGATCGCAATTTTGGTCATGGCCTGGCCGGCCATGTGTTGAGCGGGCTCGGGATCATCAAGGCTTGGGGGCTGCGGATTAAAGTTTGGATTGCTTTGGTCACCGGTGTCGGACTGGCCGGTGGTGGGCATTAGGGTCCACAAAGTCTGAAATCCCGTCCGGCCCCCTCCCTCGGGATTGAGGGGTGGGGCGGGGCCGGATGGGCGGTTCAGCCGGTTCGATGCCAGTGAGTAGGTATCGAGGCGGCATTCCCGATCGTGTTGAAATCGTAGGAGACGCGGTTACACCGCGCTGCATGACCGTCTTTGGAATCGCTGTGCCATGCGGGCTCGTAGGGTCTTTTTAGCCCGTCGCGTTGCTCGCCGAGTTGGCGTCCGGTTCGGCGTCATCGGCCGTTACCAGGCGTCCTTCCTGGGCCTTGTAGAAATACTGACTTGCTATCAGCCAGCCCTTGAGCGGTCTCAGCATGGGAATGCAGGTCAAGAGGATCAGCGGAAGGGTCGTAACGAGGTGGACCCAGTAAGGCGCGGTAAACGCGATTTCCAGCCAGATGCCGAAGGCCACTGCGGGGACGCAGCCAAAGCAAATGACGAAAAAGGCAGGGCCGTCGGCCGGGTCGGCAAAGCTGTAGTCCAGACCGCACACCTTGCAGCCCTTGGCCATGGTGAGGAAGCCATCAAAAATCTTGCCTTCACCGCACCGGGGGCAGCGGCCACGGACGCCGGTTTGAAGCGGAGGCAGCTTGGGCCATTGATGCTGTGTGCTCATGTTTGAAGCCTTTCCGGCCGGGGCTTTACCGGACCGCTATATGCAGTCAATTTAAAAATTGACGTCATTTTGTCTGCAGTCAATATCGCAAAGTTGAAATCATTTCGCAAGCAGCGTTGGTGCGGCATTTTGGTTCCGCTGTGAACAGTGCCGGTCAGAAATAGGCGGACGCCTGTTCCGGGGAGCTGTCCAGAAGGCTGGCGATCGTCTCCAGTGCCGTGTTCAAAGTGGTGCGCTGGATCGGACCACCCAGACACAGGCGTACGGCCTCCGGCGACGACCCGGTAACTGTGAAAGCATCACTTTCCGTCACGCCGATCTCAAGGCTGCGCAGCTGGCTTGCAAAGCTAGAACGGGTCCAGCCGTTTTTGAGCGTGAGCCAGATATGAAAGCCGTTCGGGTCGGCGCTATGCGGTAGGGCCTGAAAATGGTGCGCGGCAAGTTTTTGCCGCTCCGCGCTTTCGCTTGCGACAGCCGCGCAGATTTCGGCCGCTGTTCCGTCGATGATCCAGCGCGTCGCAAGTGCAACGGTGAGCGGGGTGGGCATCACCTGGCCGGTGCGCAGTGCGCGGGAGACTTGCCAGCCGGCTTTTTTGACCGGTGCTTGTACGTAGGCAAGGCGCAGTCCCGCGCCGAGTGTCTTCGACAAGGAGCCGATGTACCATGTGTTTTGGGGGCTGAGTGCCGCCAGCGGCGATGGCGCAGAAGGGAGCAGGGGGCTGTACGGATCATCTTCCAGGATCGGCACACCATACAGGGCCGCGATATTGGCGATAGCACGGCGTCGTTCCTCCGGTATCGTGTACGTGGTCGGGTTTTGGATTGTTGGATTGAGGTAAAGCGCTTTCAGATCACCTGTTTTGCAAGCCTTTTCAAACGCATCCGGCAGGATTCCATCGTTGTCCATGTCCAGCCCGGTCAGTCTTAGGCCCATTTGAGCGGCGAGGGACCGGACGCCCGGATAGGTGATACTCTCGCACGCGATATGATCGCTTGGGCTGGTCAGTATCGTGAGGATAGCGGCCAGTGCTGCCTGGGCACCCGGAGCGATCAGAAGGCGATCCGGATCTGGCGATACACCTGCCTGGTGCAGCCAGAGGCTGGCCGCCTTCACGTCTTGCTCTGAGCTCTCAACCGTCTGATAGCGCATCAGGGCTGGAAGATCGGCAGAGAGAGCGGCCAGGCTCTCCTGCATCTTTGCCTGAAGGCCGGCGGCACCCGGCTCAGGCGGTAGGTTCATGGAAAAATCGGGAGGTGCCAAGCGCGTTGGATTTTGCGGCAGCATGCCGATCGGGAGCGTGTTCGTGCCACCTGAGACAAATGTGCCGCTGCCGACGAGCGAGGAGATCACGCCTCTGCGGCGCGCTTCATTATAACCTCGAGCAACCGTGGTGAAGTCGAGCCCGAGCTGAACGGCCAGCCGCCGCTGTGCAGGCAGCCGGTCTCCGGTTTTCAAGACACCCGATGCAATGTCCTCCTCGATGCTGTCGGCAAGCGCAAGATAGCGGGGCGCTGCGCTGTGGCTGAGGTCAGGGCACCAGTCGGTCATTGTCGATCACTTTCCAAATTGACTGTATATTGACTGTATAGCGCAGGCAATCAATTTTGTCATCCCGCGGCAGTTCAGTGAAACGGGGAGAAATGTTTTTCGAACGCGGTGCGTCTTTCGGCATCTTGTCGGGGCTCTATACTGCAGGGCCAGATTGATAACGCCGGGAGAACACGTTTTGGGTTTCAAATCGACTGCCACTGCCATCCTGGCGCTCGGCGCATTTTCAACGGCACATGCAGCCGGGCCGGACGGGCCGCCAATCGGTGCAGCGATCAAGGATGTTCCACTGTTTGATGCGCATGTCCATTACAAGGAACCGGCATGGCAAAGGTTCCCGGTCGAAACCATCATCGAACTGATGGACGAAAACGGGGTCGCCATGGCTTTGGTGTCGTCCACGCCGGATGAAGGCACGATCATGCTCTGGGAATATGCCCCCAATCGCATCGTCCCCGAGCTTCGGCCCTATCACGGCGCTGCCGGGTCTTCCAATTGGACCAAGACGGAGGGGATGGACGCCTACCTGGAGGCGCGTCTTGAGACTTATCCGCACGAGGGCATAGGTGAATTTCACATCCACCGTCTAGACACATCTGATGAGCCGCTCTTCCGCAAGATCATCAAGATGGCGAAGGACCGGGACATCTACTTGCACGTTCACTCCGGCGCGGAACCGATCCGCTGGCTCTATGGGCTGGACCCGGATGTGAAGATCATCTGGGCGCATGCCGGCCTTTCCGCGCCGGCGGCAGAGGTCTACGCGCTGATGGAGGAATTTCCGGATCTTCTCGCCGACACCTCTTTAAGGGAATGGGAAATTGCCGGACCGGGCGACAAACTCAGCCCTGAATGGGTGGAGATCATTCTCGATTTCCAGGATCGTTTGATGATCGGTAGTGACACCTGGGTGAACAGCCAGTGGGAGAACTATTCGGCGATCATGGACATGAACCGCCTGTGGCTCTCCCAGTTCCCGCGCGAGATCGCCGAAAAACTCGCCTACAAGAACGCCGAACGGGTCTTTGGACGCGAGATTTCCATGGAGCAAATCGGAGTGCGGTGAGGGGTTAAGGCCAGATCAGTGGTGCAGCGGTGTCCTCGGTATCGCCGGTGGCGACTTTGGTGCCGCCCTTGATCTTGGCTTTTCCGGACGCCACCAGCTGCAGGGCTTTGGGGTAGATCTTGTGTTCCACGTCCAAAACACGGGCCGCGAGGCTGTCGGGCGTGTCCTGATCGAGAACCGGAACGGCGCCTTGTGTGATGATCGGTCCGTCGTCCATTTCGGCGGAAACAAAATGGACCGTCGCGCCGTGCAGTTTGACGCCTTCTTCAAGCGCCCGTTCGTGGGTGGCAAGGCCCTTGAAAGACGGCAGCAAGGCCGGGTGAATGTTGATCATCCGGCCCGCCCAAGCGTTGACAAGGTACGGCGATAGGATCCGCATGAAGCCGGCAAGGGCGACGAGATCGATCCTGGCTGCTTTGAGGACCTCATCGACAGCGTGCTCAAAGGCTTGCCTGTCGCCGCCGAATTCCGTGTGGTCGACAACCGCTGTTTTAATCCCGAACTCCTCAGCCCGCTCAAGGCCTTTGGCGTCTGGTCGGTTGGAAATGACCAGCGAAATCTCTGCCGGAAAAGCCGGATCCATGGCCGCGGAAATCAAGGCGCCCATGTTTGAGCCGCGGCCGGATATCAAAATGGCGGTCTTTTTGCGGCTCATGATGGCAGGCCCCCGGTTTCGGATTATGGCTTTCGGATCAGTGTTGGCGGGTTAAAGCTTGAGTGCGCCGTCAAACAGGACGGGGCTGCTGCCAGCTGTTTCAATCCGGCCGATTTCGACAACGGTTTCACCGGCTCTTTCCAGCGCAGCAGAGACCGCTGCGGCTTCATCGCCTGCGACCACAACAACCATGCCGATGCCGCAGTTGAAGGTGCGCAGCATTTCAGCTTCCGCAACACCGCCTTTTTCGGCAAGCCAGGAGAAAACCGGCGGCACGGAGATCCTGGAAAGATCGATGCGCGCAGAAGATCCTTTTGGCAGGACGCGCGGCAGGTTCTCCGGCAGTCCCCCGCCGGTGATGTGCGCGAGCGCCTTGATGCCGCTGGTTTCTTTCAGGGCCGCAAGCAGCGGCTTGACGTAGATTTTGGTCGGAACCATCAACGCCTCGCCAAGGGTCTGGCCTTCTGCGAACGGCGCCGATGCAGACCACTCTAGCCCGGAAAGCTCGACGATCTTGCGCACCATCGAATAACCGTTGGAATGAACCCCGGAGGATGTGAGACCAAGCAGCACATCGCCGTCAGCCACATCCTTGCGCGGCAGGATTTCGCCGCGCTCCACAGCGCCGACGGAAAAACCTGCAAGGTCATAGTCGCCTGCGGCATACATGCCCGGCATTTCAGCCGTTTCACCGCCAATCAGGGCAGCACCCGCCATCCTGCAGCCATCGGCAATACCGGCGACCACATCGGTGGCCGTGTCGACATCCAGCGCGCCGGTTGCAAAATAGTCGAGGAAAAACAGAGGCTCAGCGCCCTGAACGATCAGATCATTGACGCACATGGCAACCAGATCGATCCCGACGGTGCGGTGCTGGCCCGTTTCAATCGCGATCTTCAGCTTGGTGCCAACGCCGTCATTGGCGGCCACCAGAACCGGATCGGCAAACCCGGCGCCCTTAAGATCGAAGAGACCGCCAAAACCGCCAATATCACTGTCTGCACCAGGGCGGGAAGTTGCCTTGACCAGCGGCTTGATCCGATCGACCAGAGCATTGCCAGCGTCGATGTCGACCCCGGCATCGGCATAGGTCAAACCGTTGGAACCGGAAGAAGACGATTGGCTCATGAGGCGCTCCAAAGCTGGCTGCGGTTGGCTTTGCCTGCTGCGCTTACAGCCTGGGGCTTCAGAAAACAAGAGCCGGGCGGGTGAAGTCACCGGCAAATGGCGGGCTCTTGACCTCTCTACCCCTGGCATCCTAACTGCACACAACGAGAGAGTGCCGGGCACAGGATTGCTTACCGTGCAATCGGCGGGCCGTATTCGGAACAAGGAAACCGACACATGACATTGCGCCGTCAGATCCAGTTCTGGCTGATTTCCCTGTTCGCTTTCTGCGCGTTTCTCTATGTGTTTTCAGGCGTCTTGCTGCCGTTTGTGGCTGGCGCTGCCGTTGCTTACCTGCTCGATCCGGTGTGCGACCGGCTGGAAAAGCTCGGCATGGGGCGTCTTTGGGCGACATTTACGATTCTGCTGGCGTTCGTCTTCCTGCTCATTCTGTTTTTTATCTTGCTGCTGCCGGTCCTCGGAAACCAGCTGGCATCGTTTCTTGAGCGCTTTCCGGAGCTGGTGCGCCAGCTTCAGGGGCTGGTGAACGAGCAAATGGGTCAGCGTCTTGCCGAAGCTGCCGGGATCAATCTTGCAGATCTTCAAGCAAGCATGGCCGAAATGGTGGGGCAGGGCGCGGCATTTGTCGGCAAACTGGCGCAGTCTGTCTGGAGCGGCGGGCAAGCGCTTCTTTCGATCTTGTCTCTGTTCGTTATCACGCCCGTCGTAGCGTTCTACCTGCTGCTCGACTGGGATCATATGATCGCAAAGATCGACGGCTGGCTGCCGCGCGATCATCTTGAGGAAATCCGCGGTCTTGCCCGCGAGATGGATGGCGCTGTTGCCGGTTTTGTTCGCGGGCAATTGTCTGTCTGTCTTTTGCTTGGCGCGTTTTATGCCATCGCGCTCGCCGTTGCCGGGCTGAATTTTGGTCTTTTGATCGGAATGGGCGCAGGCCTCGTCAGCTTTATCCCGTTTGTCGGTGCGGGACTCGGGTTCATTGTCTCCATGGGGGTCGGGGTCGTGCAATTCTGGCCGGAATGGCCGATGATCCTTGTTATCGGTGCAATTTTTGCCGTCGGTCAGTTTCTTGAAGGAAATATCCTCCAGCCGAAACTGGTTGGAAACAGCACAGGCCTTCATCCAGTGACGCTCATGTTCGCGCTGTTTGCCTTTGGATATCTCTTTGGATTCGTGGGGATGTTGATTGCAGTTCCGGCAGCGGCCATGATTGGCGTGCTTGCACGTTTTGCGCTGAAGCAGTACCTAGCGAGCCCGGTTTACACCGGGAGCCGCCGATTGAGTAAAATCGGGCCTGAGGACACCGCCTCCCAAGAGGGAGCAAACGAGTAGACGAGTAAAGATGGCGGAAACACCGCGCCAATTGCCCCTGGATTTGCCGCATGATGCTGCCCTTGGCCGTGAAGACTACCTTGTGGGCAAATCCAACCAGGCCGCGTTTGAGCTCCTGGAGCGCTGGCCGGATTGGCCGTCGCCGGTCATCATCCTCGCAGGTCCTGTCGGTTCGGGGAAAACGCACCTGGTCGAGGCCTTCCGTGATGAGACCGGTGCGGAAGTGATTCAGGCCCGGGATTTGACCGAGGCTGGCGTCTCCGCGCTTGTTTCAGCACCCGCCTGCGTCGTTGAAGATGCGCATCGCGGCGTCAACAACACAGCCCTGTTTCATTTGCTGAACGCGGCGCGTCAGGCGGGCAAGACGGTTTTGATCACCAGCCGCACATGGCCGGCGTCCTGGAAGATATCCTTGCCGGATCTGTTGTCACGGTTGCGCGCGGCAACACCGGTCGAAGTGCTTGAGCCGGATGACGATCTGCTGCGACGGGTTCTGGTCAAGCTCTTTGCAGACCGGCAGATCGCCGTTGATATCGGTGTTGTGGATTATCTGGTCGTGCGCATGGAACGGTCGCTGGAGGTTGCTTTGAGGGCCGTGGATGCCATCGACCGGGAAGCACTTGCCGGCCGGGTGAAGATCACCAAGCCGCTCGCGGGCCGCGTTCTTGAAACTGTCACAGGCTCCGATTAAAGGCCACTCGGCCTAGGCCATTGAGCTTTCAGATGTTATGACCAGAAGCGAGCCGGCAACCTGCTGAGTTGAGTTAATGCTTCGGACCGGAGGAACCCTTATGACCGAGACTGTTGACGCACCTGACACTGTTTCCTCAGTGCAAAAGGTGCCCAACCACCCGGACATCAAGGCGGCGCGGGATACGGCTGAGCATCTACCGACATCGACAGCCCGGTTCATGAACCGGGAGCTCTCCTGGCTGCAGTTCAATCTCAGGGTTTTGGAAGAAGCCATGAACCGCAACCATCCGCTTCTGGAGCGGGTCCGGTTCCTTTCGATTTCTGCCAACAATCTGGATGAGTTTTTCATGGTGCGGGTCGCGGGTCTGCGTGGCCAGCAACGCGCGGAAGTCACCAACCTCTCTGACGACGGGCTGACGCCGACGGAACAGCTGGAGAAGATCGGCGAGGCGGTTCATCAGTTGCAGGCGACCCAGCAGCAGATCTGGGGCGAATTACGCGGTGAGATTGCCGAAAAGGGCATTGAGATCCTGCACGGCGACCTCTTGGATGCCGAGGAAAAAGATTGGCTGGAAGACCATTTCCTGTCCTACATCTTCCCGGTTTTGACGCCGCTTGCGATTGATCCAGCCCACCCGTTCCCGTTCATTCCGAACCTCGGGTTTTCAATCGTTTTTGAACTCGCACCGGCAATCGGTGGTCAGAGCATGATTGCCCTGCTGCGTATTCCAAGTCAGGTCGCGCGCTTTGTGCAGTTGCCCAAAACCTGTGACGGGGCCGAGCGGTTCATTGCGATCGAGAAGGTCGTTTCGCTGTTCATCGACCGTTTGTTCCCGGGTTACGAAATCCGCGGCAAAGGCGCCTTCCGGGTCATCCGCGACAGTGATCTGGAAATCGAGGAAGAAGCGGAAGATCTGGTGCGCTTGTTTGAAAGCGCCCTGAAACGCCGTCGGCGCGGATCAGTGATCCGTCTGGAAATTCAGGAAACAACGCCGCCCGCCTTACTGGAATTTGTGGCAGATGCCCTGGATGTTGACGGGGAAGAGATCTTCCTCGCCAAAGGGCTGTTGGCGCTGAACAACTTGTCCCAGATCGTGGATTTGGAGCGGCCGGATCTGAAGTTTGAGCCCTACACGGCCCGTTTTCCGGAACGCATCCGGGAGCACGGCGGTGATTGCCTCGCAGCAATTCATCAGAAGGACATCATTGTCCATCATCCGTATGAGTCGTTTGACGTCGTCGTCCAGTATTTGCGCCAGGCCGCCAGAGATCCGGATGTGGTGGCGATCAAGCAGACGCTCTACCGGACATCCAACAATTCGCCGATCGTCAAGGCGCTGGCGGAGGCGGCCGAAGCCGGAAAGTCGGTCACCGCTCTGGTCGAGCTGAAGGCCCGGTTCGATGAAGAGGCCAACATCAAGTGGGCACGCGATCTGGAACGTGCCGGTGTTCAGGTTGTCTTTGGCTTTATTGAGTTGAAGACCCATTCGAAGCTCTCCATGGTGATCCGGCGGGAGCACGGGCAGCTGAAGACGTACTGCCACATCGGGACCGGCAACTATCATCCGATCACGGCTCGGATATACGAGGATCTTTCTTTCTTTACCGATGATCCGGGCGTTGCCGAGGATGCCGCGCGGGTCTTCAACTACATCACCGGTTATGCAGAGCCGGCAGAGCTCAATCACCTGGCTGTTTCGCCGGTCAATCTGCGCAGCCGCATGATCGAGTTGACCGAAGCGGAAATCGAACATGCCCGTGCGGGCCGTCCGGCACAGATCTGGATGAAGATGAATAGCTTGGTCGATCCGGAAATCATCGACACGCTCTACAAGGCGAGCCAGGCGGGTGTTCAGGTCGATCTCGTCATCCGTGGTATTTGCTGCCTCCGGCCGGGGATTGCCGGGTTGTCCGACAACATACGGGTGAAATCCATCGTTGGCCGCTTCTTGGAGCACTCAAGGATCTTCTGTTTCGGCAACGGTCATGGCCTGCCGTCCCCTGAAGCGCATGTCTATATCGGCTCCGCCGACCTCATGCCGCGCAACATCGACCGCCGTGTGGAAGTGTTGGTGCCGCTCACGACACCGACAGTGCATGAGCAGGTTCTTGATCAGATCATGGTGGCCAATTTGAAGGACAATCAGCAAAGCTGGCGGATCCTTTCAAACGGCAGTCACGAGCGTATTGAACCCGGCGCCACTGACGAGCCGTTCAATGCCCATCGCTATTTCATGACGAACCCGTCTTTGTCCGGCCGCGGCAAATCCTTGAAAAGCGACCGCCCGAAGCCTTTCGTTAAGCGAAAAAAGAGAAGATGAACTGGCCGTTTAGCTGAGCGATCAGATGCGCGGCGGAAACTGTAATTCTGGAATTGACCCTGTGATCCGATGACGTTAAGTGCTGGCACATTCAAGATCGGTGGTCAGGAAACCTGCCCGCCGACAGGCCGCAAGGGCAAGGATTGACCTTTGATGTCTTCCCAACATCATCCGGCGCGTGGCCGGCTCAACGGCACCGGCCCTATCGCAGTGGTCGACATCGGATCCAACTCTGTTCGTCTGGTGATCTATGAGCGCAAGGCGCGTACGCCGACGATGCTTTTCAATGAAAAGATGCTGGCAGGTCTTGGGCGCGGCGTTGCGGCGACCGGGCAGCTGGCGGACGGATCTGTAAAGGCCGCACTTGGCGAGTTGGTGCGCTTTCGCGCCTTAATCCAGCATACTGGCTGTCAGGACATCTATATTGTTGCGACGGCTGCAACGCGCGATGCAGAGAACGGGCCGGATTTCGTCCGCGAGGTCGAGGCGATCCTCGGTGCACCTGTGCGGATATTGGACGGCAACGAAGAGGCCTATTTTTCGGCCCTTGGCGTTACTGCAGGGTTCTGGCAGCCGCGCGGACTTGTCGGCGATATGGGCGGGGGCAGTCTGGAGCTCGTCGAAGTCGATGACAAAGGACCGGGCCTTGGCATGACATTCCCTCTCGGTGGTCTGCGCCTTGCGGAAATGGCCGAGGGCAGCATCGAAAAGGCTTCCGAGATTGCAGAGGAAACACTGAAGGACTTCCATTGGCCGGATTTGCCGCCGGGAGAGCGGACGTTCTATGCAGTCGGTGGAACGTGGCGGTCGCTGGGCCGTCTTCATCTGATGCAGAAAAACTATCCGCTGCACGTGATGCACAACTATCAAATCAACGCCGATGAGGCGATTGAGTTCTGTCGAAAGATTGCGGTTCCGGATCTGGAAGGCGTGGAACTTGCCGAGGTTGTTTCCAAGCAACGCCGTCCGCTCGTTCCGATCGGGGCCGTTGTTCTGGAGCGTGTGCTCACCGCCATGAAGGCGGAGCGGCTTGTGTTTTCGGCAACCGGTGTTCGCGAAGGACTTCTTCATTCCAAACTGTCACCGGAAATGCAGGCGCAGGATCCGGTGATTGAGGCAGCGCGCGAGCTTTGTGTGTTGCGGGCGCGATCACCACAATTCGCCGAGGAATTGATTGCCTGGTCCGACGCCTTGTTCCAAATGCTTTCGATCGAAGAGACCGCCAACGAAACCCGGCTGCGGCATGCGGCCTGTCTCCTATCTGATATTGGTTGGCGGGCGCATCCGGATTATCGCGGGGAGCAGAGCCTCAACATCATTTCCAACGCATCGTTCGTAGGTCTTGATCACGCAAGCCGGGCCTATTTGTCTGCCGCCGTCTTCTACCGTCATGAGGGGCTCAGGGAAGGCGCACTTTCGACCGTTATCCGGGAGCTGTTCACCGACCGGCTTCGTATCCGCGCCAAGGTTCTGGGCGCGACGTTGCGTGTTGCCTCGCTCTTGAGTGCCTCCATGGGCGGCATGCTGCCGAAAGTCGGCATCAGCAAGGAAGGCGAGGAGCTTGTGCTAGATCTTGGCACAGAGCTGGCTGATCTCGATGGAGAACGCCTGCGCAAGCGTGTCGGTCAGCTGTCCAAGGTCATTGATGCACCGGTGAGTGTGCGCCTCAGCGCATAGTTGTTCACTTAGGCTTTCGATTGGTCTCCGGGTCTAAAGGTAAAAAAGGTGCCTGAAACGGCACCTCCTTGTCAGATCTCTATTTTGAGTTTGTAATCACTCTGCTGCTTGTGTGGCTTGCTGAGGTGTTTGCTCCAGAACAGTGATCTGCCGGTTCTGGAACGCCAAGGCCACTTCGCCGCGCTTGAGCTTGAGCGCGGTTTCTCCGAACAGCTCCCGCCGCCAGCCTTTCATCGCCGCGACATCCGCGTTGTCATCAGCCGCGATCTTCTCCAGATCGTCGACCGTGGCAATGACCTTGGCTGCAACGCCATGGGCTTCGCTGACGAGCTTCAAAAGAACCTTCAGCAGATCGACCGCCGCGGCAGATCCATCAGGAGCTTGCCGGCCTTTCGGCAATTTCGGGAGCTCGGATTTCGGGATCTCCAGTGCCCGGCGGACCGCTTTCAGGATTTCGTCTGCGTTGCGGGATCGCTCAAAGCCACGCGGGATTGTCCGTAAGCGGCCAAGCGCTTCCGCCGTCACCGGCTGTTGTGCGGCCAGTTCATAGATGGCGTCGTCCTTGATCACGCGGCTGCGGGGGACATCCCGGTTTTGGGCCTCGGTTTCGCGCCATGCGGCGACTTCCATCATCACCGCGAGCTCAACCGGCTTGCGCACGCGGAGTTTCAAGCGCTTCCAGGCTTGGTCTGGATCCGTGCGGTAGGTCGCAACCGACGTCAGGACTGTCATTTCGTCCTGGACCCAATGGGTCCGGTTCTGTTCGGCTAGATTTGCTTTCAGGAACTGATAGGCATCCCGCAGATGGGTGACGTCGGCGAGGGCGTAATCCAGTTGCTTGGCGGTCAGCGGCCGGCGGGCCCAATCGGTAAACCGGGACGACTTGTCGATCCGTGCACCCGTGACCTTGTAGACAAGTTGGTCGTAGGAGATTGAGTCCCCAAATCCACAGACCATGGCCGCAACTTGCGTGTCGAACAGAGGGGCGGGGATC
The DNA here is from genome assembly GCF_965276855.1 of Roseibium sp. Taxonomy (GTDB): domain Bacteria; phylum Pseudomonadota; class Alphaproteobacteria; order Rhizobiales; family Stappiaceae; genus Roseibium. Next base: position 460,934 of record NZ_OZ255700.1, on the reverse strand, counting down.
AGGCCGCCCAAATGATAGATGATTTCGATATCCTGCCGGGCAGCGTGAAACACCTTTGTCACACTGTCGTCGCGCATCAGGTCGAAAAAGGGATCTAGATCAAGGCCTTCAGCCAGAGCGTCAACGATAAAGGCCATGTCGGTTCCGGCCATCTGGATAACGCAGAGCTTCGGCCAAAATGTCGTTTCGCGGAGAAATTCCGTGTCGACGGTGACATAGTCGTTGGTGGCAAGACGCTGACAGGCAGCGGCGAGGTCTTCAGTTTTTGTAATCACTTCCATGGTGATCGAAAGCTATACCCGAGTTCTGCCTGCTTGTCGCCACGAAATGGTGCCGATTGGCGATGTAGATCTTGAAAAGGCGCAATATGTGCGCCTAGTGTGGGCGCAAGTAGATAAGACGTTTGAATGGGGAGCGGGAATGCGCAAGATCTTGGTGGTCAATTCCAAAGGCGGATGCGGCAAGACAACAATCGCGACCAATCTGGCGGTCGCCTTGGCGGCGCGCGGTGAGGATGTGGCGTTGGCCGATGCAGACCGGCAAAAGTCGAGCCTTTCCTGGGTCAAGCGCCGGCCGAGCAAGTTTGCCGCAATCGACGGGCTGAATTGGACCAAGGAAAGCAGCATCGGTGAAAAGACCAAGGGGCTGGACGCGATCGTCATTGACGGCCCGGGTGGTCTGCGCTCCGAACTCGCAAAGACATTGATCGCCGAAGCTTCCGACATTCTGGTTCCCGTTCTGGCCTCCGCGTTTGACTGGAATGCGACCTTGAAATTTCTCGACGGTATTTCGGAAATCAAACGCGTGCGGAAGGGCAAAGCGGATATTCACGTGGTGGCCAACCGGATCAATCGCAGATCTGCCCAAGTGGCTGAACTGGAACAGACTTTGGCCCAGAAAGGATATCCGGTTCTCTGCCGCATTTCCGACCGGGTTGCCTATGCAAAGCATGCGGCAGCCGGGACCGGGGTTTTTGATTTTTTGGATGCGCAGTCCCACGAGGTTCGTGGCCAATGGCATCCCTTGTTGCAGGCAGTCGATACCTGAGGGCAGACAGAAGAACTACGCAAACGATAGCCGATGAACGCAGCTTAACTCATCGGTCCGGCCAATTCGGATGGAGGCCGTCGATAACGAAATCATGCCCGTGCCGGGTGCCATGGGCATTGACCAGATGCGGGTGATCGTGCGGCAGGTCCGGGTGATCGTGGATGAGGTATCTCGGATCGTCTTTCGGCCAGAGCCAGGATGCTGCAAGGGCAGCGGGTGCTGCAACCAGCGCAAGGACGGTCAAGGTTTGCGGTATGGAGGCGGTACTGCCGAGCCAACCCGCCAGCGGATAGGTGATCAGCCAGCCCGCATGGGACAGCGCGAATTGTGCGGCGAAGACAAGCGGCCGGTCTTCAGCGTGCGCGGAATTTCGCAACAGGCGGCCAGAAGGGACCAGCACGGCCGACATGCTGGCACCCATGACCGCCCAGGAGAAAAGCAGCGCGGGCCAGATCGCCTGTTCAGGCAGGTTTGAATAAAGCGCTGCAAATACAAGAAGCAGTATTGGCAGCATCGCGCCACCAGAGAGCATCACGGACCGCTCCGGAAACCGTTTCAAGAGCTTGGGGACTAGAAATGCGGCAGCCATGGAACCGCTGCCATAGGCCGCCATGGAAAGAGCGAGATCGGTATCACTGAGGCCGAGTTCGGATTTGACTAGAACAACGCCGTTGACAACCACCATGGCGCCGGAGGCCGCGACCGTGAGATTGAGCGCCATCAGCGCGCGCAGGCGCGGGGTCTTGAGATAGATTTCCACCCCATTTTTGATCCGTTCTAACGGGGAAACGCTTTGTACCGCCTTCATTGCTGGCAGCACGGTGCTGAACACAAGAGCAGCCGATACCAAAAAGCCTGCAGAGGTCCAGGTGAAGAGCCAATGAAAACCGATCGCACTGACGAGAAGCGCGGCGGCCATCGGGCTTAGAAGGTTTTCAAGATCATAGGCGAGGCGGGAGAGTGACAGGGCGTTTGTGTAGTCGTCTTCGTCGGTCAGGATGTCTGGAATGGTCGCCTGAAACGTCGGTGTGAAGGCGGCGGATGCTGACTGGAGAAGGGCGATCAAAACATAGATCTGCCAGACCGCGTCAACAAAAGGCAGGGCCAGAGCGACCGATGCTCTGACCAGATCCAGAAAGATCAGAAATCCGCGCCTTGGAAACCGGGCTGCAAATCCGGCAGCCACCGGGCTCAAGGTCACATAGACGATCATCTTAATGGCGAGTGCAGTGCCGAGCACAATGCCAGCATCCGCGCCCGCAAGGTCGTAGGCAAGCAGAGCCAGCGCGACGGTCATGAGGCCGGTGCCGAACAAGGCAACCACCTGAGCAAAGAACAGGTGCCGGTAAGTTCGGTTTGAAAGAACGGAAAACAATTGCGGAAGCTCCGGGGCCAAAATCTAGACCCGTTCTAGCAACCGCGTTTCATCTGAAAAAGAGGGGCAGCATTCTGCAGAGCTGCTTTTCCGCGCTGCCAAGGGATACGCGCGCTAATTCAGCATCGTCGTGTGTAGAAAGAAAAAGGGCGGTCACATGGACCGCCCATTGATGCTGTCTTCTCATGCGTCAGCCTGCGTTTTCGACGATGATCGCAATGCCCTGGCCGCCGCCGATACACATGGTGGCAGCACCGAGAGAGCCGCCGGTCCGCTTCAGCTCGTAAATGAGCTTTGTCATGATGATTGCACCCGTTGCTCCAATTGGATGGCCGAGTGCAATTGCGCCGCCATTCGGGTTGACCTTTTCGCCCGGCAATCCGAGCAGATCGTTGACAGCGCAGGCCTGTGCGGCGAAAGCCTCGTTGGATTCCACCACATCCAGATCGGCCGCTGTGATGCCAGCGCGTTTCATCGCGATCTGCATGGCCGGAACCGGGCCAATGCCCATGACGGCCGGATCGACACCTGCAACACCATAAGCGCGGATTTTCACCAGTGGTGTGGCACCCAGTTCAGCGGCTTTTTCAGATGTCATGAGGGTAATCGCGGCTGCCCCGTCATTGAGCCCGGAGGCATTGCCGGCGGTCACCAGGCCGTCCTTTTTGAAGACCGGGCGCAGCTTGGCGATGTCTTCGATCTTGGCATCGTGGCGGACATGTTCGTCCGTATCAAAAACGGTCTCCTTGCCGCGGCGGCCAACAGTCAGCGGGATGACCTGATCTTTGAAGTGACCATTCCTGATCGCTTCGCTGGCACGCCGGTGGCTTTCCAGCGCGAACGCGTCCTGACGCTCGCGGGAAATGTTATTCTGCTCTGCAACGTTTTCTGCCGTAACGCCCATATGTCCAATGCCGAACGGATCGTGCAGAGCACCGGTCATCATGTCATGCGCTGTCGTGTCGCCCATCTTCTGGCCCCAGCGGGCCGCAGGCATCAGATATCCGGATCGGCTCATGCTTTCCGCACCGCCCGCGAGAGTGACATCGCCGTCGCCCATGGAGATGGCCTGGACCGAAGAGACAATTGCCTGAAGACCGGACCCGCATAGACGGTTCATGGTGAGCGCGGGCGCATGGTCCGGCACACCCGCCTGACGGGAGGCCACACGCGAGATGTACATATCCCGCGGCTCTGTGTGAATCACATTGCCGAAGAAGGCCTGCTCGACCTGGTCGGCCTGAATGCCGGCGCGCTCAATTGCAGCCGTTGCAGCCGCCGTGCCGAGGTCAATCGGTGCCATGTCTTTCAGGGACCCGCCGAAGCTGCCGACAGCTGTCCGGGCAGCGCTGGTGATGACAATGTCTTTCATTTGAGTATCTCCAAATCTGACGTTGTATCTTTATTGGCAGCCAACTCTTGCTACCGCAAGCGTCAACGTCATCGGGTACGCCTTTCAGGGTAAGCTGGAGCGTCATTTACGCTCTCCGGTTGGGTCTTGCCTTGCGCGTTCTTGTCTGGGTGAGGATGGTGGGGTGATTGAAGATCAGGAGAATCGAACATGCTGAGCGGTGTTTGCATCGGGACAAACGACATGGCGAAAGCAGCCGGGTTTTATGACGCGGTGTTTGCAACGATCGGAATTACGCCCGCATTTAAAGGAGAACATGAAAGAGGCTATGCGGAAGCAGACGGGCGGGTGACCGTGTTCATCGTAACGCCTTACAACAACAAGCCCGCGACGTTTGGAAACGGCACCCAGTTCATCTTTCATGCTGCTGACAGAGACGGAGTGCACGCGTTTCATTCCGCGGCACTTAACAACGGTGGGACGGATGAAGGGGCGCCCGGCCCACGTGATTATCATCCGGACTATTATGGCGCTTATGTCCGGGATCCGGACGGCAACAAGCTCCACATCTCAATCAGCCTGACCGACATCTAGGCAGTCGTAGTCCCAGGATGCCGTGATGGATCAGCCTCTTGGCAAGGGTGGTTTGCGCGGTGGCACGATTTCGACGGTAGATCCGCTTGCCGGTGGTGTAACGATGAGCTCAACCGCTTGCACGGGTTTTGCGCTGGGCACAGGAACAAACTCAGGCTGGGGCACGAACCATGTCTGGAAGCTGTGGGTCGGGGCGGATACTGGATCCTTGAGATAGCTCGGCGCCCCGACGAGGCCCATCGGATAGCGCCGGTTTTGTCCGGCCTCATAGGCAGCGGTTTCATTGCTGCAGAGCCGCATGCGCATGTCTTCCGGCTTTGTCTCCAATACGTTGGGCAACTCGACAAGGCTTGTGCCTTCGGCAGCGAGATTTCCCGCAAAGCCTTCATCGAACAGTTTGGCGGTCCGTTCTGCGCGCTCCCGCCCGGTTGTTGCGCCAAGAACAACGGCCAGCAGACGTTTGCCATCCCGTTCTGCGATCGCCACGATGTTGCGGCCTGCAGAACAGACAAAACCGGTCTTGAGCCCCAGCGTTCCGGGGTAGCGCGTGATCAGTTCGTTGTACGAGATCAGTTCCTTGTCATCGATGGTTACAGCGGCGGTTTGGAACATCTTATGGTATTGCGGATGTTCTTGGAAAAGGTGGCGGCCGAGAACCGCAAGATCGCGCGCGGATACGGTTTGTTTGCGATCAAAGAGGCCGTTCGGATTGGTGAAATGGGTTGCCGTCATCCCCAGTCGGACCGCTTCCGCGTTCATCAGGTCGACAAATGCAGCCTCGGTCCCTGCGACGGTTTCCGCGAGCGCGACGGCCACTTCATTTGCTGAACCTACCAATACCGCATAGAGCGCATCCTCCAGCGTCATTGCATTGCCGACCTTCAATCCGGCATATGCAGCGGACTGGTCCATTGCGTTATGGGATAAGATAACCGGCGTTGAGAGATCAACGTCCCCGCGCTCAAGGGCTTGGAATGCAACGAGCGCGGTCATCAGCTTCGCTGTCGATGCCGGATACCAGGGATCTCCAGCCGCTTCGGCATGCAAGACAACGCCAGTGTCGAGATCCACGACAAGGGACGGCGTTGTGAGTGTCTGATGTTCCTGCGCAACACCTGCACCGATGCCGCCAATTGGTCCTGACAGGAGGCCAACTAAGAGGGTCGTGATGGCGGCAAAGCGAAGCATTGAGGGCCTTCTCATCATTGCATATCGCGGTTCTGGTAACCGTTGTAATGGGTATTGTGCGCGCAATCGTCCGTTACAAAAACAATACGACCTGTTTAAGTCGTTTAAAGGTGTTCGCTAAAATTTGCCTCACCCCAATCGTCTGGGAAAACGAGATCTTTCAAACCGGAATAATCCGGATTGGTCGCAAGTTTTGTCTGAACTCAAAAAGATACTGGGTTGCGACCGGAAGATGTCGATCAGAAGCCAAATAGCATTGTGACTGTAGCCGTTGTCTCTCAGCGATTTTCTCCCCGGGAAGGCTAGGGTTACAGAAGTCGGTAATTGGCAGGACTGGGCCAGGGTTGGAATACTTCGACGTGTCCGGTGAACCTCATTTGCCACGACACTACCTCGGGGGCCGAGTTTCCAGTCGAAGAGAACCAGCAGACTGGGGATGCTTGTAAGACTGCGCAATCCGTTTGATCTTGGGCAAACATGCTGGACCGGCGGGAGAACAAGGTCTGTTCGAAGCAAGAAGATGAGCCTTTGCGGTTGACCACTGCTGTATATCCACACCGCAGAGTCATTTGACGTGATTGTGCTTGGAACAACTTGAGCGGATAGAATATCTAATTGATTTAAAGAGTTAGCCCTTCACAGCAAGCCGCGGTCAGCGGCGGTTATCCCATAATGTGAGAAGATGGCTAGATTTATGGGTGACCTGACGCCCGGAATGCAATAGGAGGCTTCCGCAACGGGAGGTCAGAAATAGCTCTGCAGATACTGCAGGCCACTGGGTAGAGAGCGCTAATGCATTCGCTATACGGAAATTCCAAGCGTCTAATTGCTATTGTCTTTTTGGCGATGGGCTTGAATCTGGCGGCCCCTGTGGCGGCAGCTTATGCCGAAACGGATCTTCATTTGATCTACCTGCCGCACCGGCTGACGGAAACCAGCAACAAGCAGTATGACCGCCTGTTGGACGAGATTTTCGCCGGGACCGAACTAAATGTTGCCCGTGAAGCGTCCCCTATGAAACGCGCATTGACACTGTTCTTGTCCGACCGTGACAGCTGCCTCTTTCCGATCAGCGTCAAGGCACTTCACGCAGTCGCCGAGCCGGATGCAATTGTGTCTTCAGAACTGATCGACATTGTTTCCCTGCGGCTTTACACGCCGACCGGAGATACGGAGAAAGCCTTCACATCTGTCGATGACTTTGACCCAAGACGGGTCGGCTACATCGCGGGGTCCGGCACTGTGCAAGGTCTTGGCCCCAAGCATAAACTCTTCGTTCCCATTCCGTCTGAAGAACAGCTTATCCGGATGCTGGAACTCGGACGTCTTGATGCGTTCCTGGGTCATCACCCGGACACAGCCTTGGCTTTGGAAGACCTGAACAGGCCCGGTCTTCTTCGCGTCAGTCCCATCACTGTGAGCAATGTCCGTTTTCCAATTTCCTTCGTGTGTCACGACACGCCGGATGGGAGACATTTTATCGACGAGGTCAACGGACGGATCCGGCAGTTGCACCAAGACGGTGACATTCGCCGGGTGCTAGGGCCGCACGCCAATCTCCCGACTGATGCTGAAGATGCCATTGGCGCCCAAGTCTCTCAATGAGGAAGACGTTTTAACGGTCCGATGTGACGGAGAACGGTCATCAGGGGGTGTTTGATGAGGGTTAGGCTTGATCCCAGTGCATTGCAAAGACAGAATACATCATGACCTGCAAGAAACTTAGACTTGGCCATGTCGGATTTTTGTTCCTTGCGTCGGTTATTCTGTCGCCGGCCTCTGCAGGCGCGCAACAGCCAGATACCGTTAAGCTCTATCTGAACTATCTTCCGCACAGGCTGACCGAAACCAGCGGCAAGCAATATGACCTTTTGCTGGACGTGGCGCTGTCTGGCCAACTTGCACAGGTGCCGAGGGGAGCTGCCCCGCTCAACCGTGCAAGGGCTCTGTTCCTCGGTGATACCGGCAGTTGTCTCTTTCCGACGAACATCATGGGGCTTGATGCCGGTGATCAAACGGCAACTTTGATCGCCTCTCAGCCTGTCGATATTGTGTCGCTCCGTGTCTACACCACGACCAACGGGGCATCTTTCACATCTCTATCTGATTTCGACCCGTATCGGGTGGGTTACATCGAAGGGTCTGGCAGCATTCACGGCCTTGCAGACGCGGAAAAGTTCTATCCGATCCCGTCGGAAGAGCAGCTTATTGAAATGCTCAGCCTCGGGCGCCTGGATGCATTCCTGGGGCACCATCCGGATACGGCACTCGCTTTAGAGGAATTGGGCAAGCCGGATGCCCTGCGTGTCAGTCCGATCACGCTCCACAACATTCGCCTGCCCATATCTTTTGTCTGCCACGACAATGAGCCGGGGCGGGCGTTTGTCGCTGCCATCAACTCCAGGATCATTGACCTTCAAAAGAGGGGCCAAATCCGTAGCATCCTCGGGCCTCACGCTGAGCTGGCGGCGGAGGCGGTGGACCATGAGGAGAAACCGGAAGACATGATCCGGTAGATCGGTTGGGGTTCCATCGGGTTTTCCAGCTCTTCGTTTTGATGATTGCTTGCCGTTCCCTTGACATTCCGCGCTGGGCATGGCTTGTGCAGCGCGCACGGCCTGCGTTCTGCGGGCCGTAATGGTTTTCTGTGTCTCGACATTGCGACTGGCTGTTTGAGGCGCTCTGCACATCTGAACAAGAATTGAGGAACGAGAATGCATCCCTACCGTAGCCATACTTGCGGTGATCTGCGTCTGTCCGACGAAGGCCAGACCATCCGTCTTTCCGGCTGGGTCCACCGGGTCCGAGATCATGGCGGGGTGCTGTTTATCGATCTGCGCGATCACTACGGCATGACACAATGCGTGGTCGATCCTGATTCTGCGGCCTTCGGTTTGGCTGAAACCGTGCGCTCCGAATGGTGTATCCGCATAGACGCGACCGTGAAGAAACGGACCGAAGAGACCATCAATCCTGACCTTCCAACCGGCGATATCGAAGTCTTTATCCGGGACATGGAAGTTCTGGGCTCCGCCAAGGAATTGCCGCTGCCGGTCTTCGGCGAGCAGGAGTATCCGGAAGAGGTGCGCCTGAAATACCGTTTCCTGGATTTGCGCCGCGAGAAGCTGCACAACAACATGATCCTGCGCTCCAATGTCGTGCGCGATATCCGCGACCGCATGTGGGCGATTGGCTTTAACGAGTTCCAGACACCGATCATCACGGCGTCTTCTCCGGAAGGCGCGCGCGACTTCCTGGTGCCGTCCCGTCTGCATCCGGGCAAGTTCTACGCGCTGCCGCAGGCACCGCAGCAGTTCAAGCAGCTGCTTATGGTCTCCGGGTTCGACAAGTACTTCCAGATCGCGCCGTGTTTCCGCGATGAAGATCCGCGCGCCGACCGCTCGCCGACCGACTTCTACCAGCTGGACATGGAAATGTCCTTCGTGACCCAGCAGGAAGTTTTCGACACGATCGAGCCGGTGATTGCAGGCGTCTTCGAGAAGTTCGGCAATAACCGTCCGGTGAACCGCGACTGGCCGCAGATCTCCTACAAGGATAGTGCACTGTGGTACGGCACCGACAAGCCGGACCTGCGCAACCCGATCAAGATGCAGATCGTGTCCGAGCATTTCGCCGGATCCGGCTTTGCGATCTTTGCAAACCTTCTGGAACAGCCGGGCACGGAAATCCGCGCCATTCCGGCCCCAAAAGGTGGTAGCCGCAAGTTCTGCGACCGCATGAACAAGTTCGCGCAAGGCGAAGGCCTGCCGGGCATGGGTTACATCTTCTGGCGCAAGGCGGAAGACGGGTCCATGGAAGCGGCCGGTCCGCTCGCCAAGAACATTGGTCCGGAGCGCACCGAAGCGATCCGCCAGCAGCTCGGTCTTGAGGTCGGCGATGCGGCCTTCTTCCTCGGTGGCAAGCCGAAGCAGTTCCAGGCCGTTGCCGCAAAAGCCCGTGTCACCATCGGTGAAGAGCTCGGCCACACCGACAAGGACCGGTTCGAATTTGCCTGGATCGTCGACTTCCCGATCTACGAGAAGGACGAGGAAACCGGCGAGATCGATTTTGAACACAACCCGTTCTCCATGCCGCAGGGTGGGATGGAAGCGCTGGAAGGTGATCCGCTCGAGGTCCTCGGTTACCAGTACGATTTGTCCTGTAACGGTCACGAGCTGGTGTCCGGTGCGATCCGGAACCACAAGCCGGAAATCATGTACAAGGCTTTCGAGATCGCCGGATATCCGAATGAGGAAGTCAACAAGCGTTTCGGCGGCATGGTCAACGCGTTCCAGTACGGAGCACCTCCGCACGGTGGCTGCGCAGCCGGTATCGACCGGATCGTGATGCTGCTGGCGGATGAAGCGAACATCCGTGAAGTCATGTTGTTCCCGATGAACCAGAAAGCTGAAGACCTGATGATGGGCGCGCCAAACCAGCCGGATACCGCCCAGCTGCGCGAACTGCATCTGCGGCTTAACCTCCCGGAAGAGTGATCTTTCCGGGAAAGGGTGCAAAAGCCTGATAGAAGGCCCCAGTTCACTTCAGCACAAAGGCCGGCTCTGCTGGCCTTTGTCGTATCAGACGGTTAGAAAGCTCCGGTCGGTGAATTGCCGCTGATCGACTCGCAACAACGCAGTTCGCGAAATGGCTGTGTCGTCCATCGCTGCATGAAATCACAGATTTCAATGCAACAGGCGATGCTTCTGGTTTTAAGAATGCCGCGAAACGCGATAGATAGTGCGGGCAGGGTGGCGCAGGGAAGGACACTGGGTCCGGTTGCGCCGAAGAAAGGCATGAGTGGGTGCTCAATTTTCGGAAAGTGAACGCTGAGACGGATCCGAATGAAACCATTCCCTTGATCCGGCGTCTCTTCGGGGAAAACCTGAGGACCTATCTGCCTCAGTACGCGCTCGCATTCGTGTTCATGGGGTTTGTGGCGGCGACCACAGCGGCCAGTGCCTGGATCATGCGCGACGTGGTCAACGAGGTGTTCGTCAACCGCGACCAGCAGATGGTTTATGTCATTGCCGGCGTGGTGATGCTGATATTCGCGGTCAAGGGCGTTTCTACCTATGGCCAGCTGGTGGTGCTTGCTCGGGTCGGCAACGCGATTATTGCCAGCCTTCAGAAGCGCCTGTTTGACCATATTTTGCAGCTCGACCAGGCTTATTACGACCGTAAATCGCTCGCCGAGATCAATGTGATCGTCACACAAGGGGTGAACTCCGCCCGCATGACGATGGACATGGTGGTCGTCTCGCTCGGCCGTGATCTCCTGACCTTGATCGGTCTTGTCATCGTGATGGTCGTTCAGAACCCGCTGCTGAGTTTCTTTGCCTTCGTCATCATGCCGCCGGCGGTCATTGGCGTTGCGATACTGATCCGGCGGGTCAAGAAACATATGAACCGCCAGGTGGTTTCAACCGCCAAGATTACGGCAGCCCTGCAAGAAACCGTACTTGGCGTGCGTGTGGTCAAGGCCTTCGGAATGGAAGACGCCATGCGGGACCGTATGGGCGACTCGGTAGAAGACGTTCAAAGACAGGCCAACAAAATCGCAACCTTGAGCGCCCGGACATCGCCGATGATGGACACGCTCGGCGGGTTCGCCATTGCGATGGTCATCTTCTACGGCGGGTATTCCGTAGTGGAGCTGGGTCAGGACCCGGGCGCTTTGTTCTCCTTCATCACGGCGCTTTTGCTCGCTTACGATCCGGCACGCCGCCTGGCGCGGCTCAATGTCAATCTTGGCCGTGAAATGGTCGGCCTGCGCTTGATGTACGAGTTGATCGATGAGAAAGCCGATCTCAAGGACCGCGACGGAGCCAAATCCCTTGCTGTTTCAAGCGGTGAAATTGTGTTCGACGATGTCCGGTTTTCCTATGGCGAGGGAGCGGCACTCAGCGGTGCGTCTTTCGAGGCCGAACCGGGGAAAATGACCGCGTTGGTCGGTGCCTCGGGTGCCGGCAAGTCGACCGTGTTCTCGCTGATCGAGCGGTTCTATGATCCCCAATCCGGCGAAATCCGGATTGACGGTCAGCCAGTGACAGAGGTTCAGGTCGCGACCTTGCGCCGGTCCATCGCCTACGTCGGGCAGGAGGCTTATCTCTTCAACATGAGCCTTCGCGACAACATCGGCGTTGGTGTGCCTGGTGCAACCGAAGCGGACATCATCGAGGCGGCGAAAGCAGCGAATGCGCATGAGTTCATCACCGCTCTTCCGGACGGATACAACACCAGTGCCGGGGAGGGCGGCAACAATCTCTCCGGTGGTCAGCGCCAACGGATCGCCATTGCCCGTGCGATGCTCCGGGACGCACCGATCCTATTGCTGGACGAGGCAACATCGGCATTGGATGCAGAATCTGAAGCCAAGATCCAGTCCGCGCTGGAAACCTTGATGACCGGCCGGACGACACTCGTTATTGCACACCGGCTTTCAACCGTGCGTCATGCCCATCAGATCCACGTTATGGATAAGGGCAGGATTGTTGAAAGCGGAACGCACGACAAGCTCTACGATCACGACGGCATTTACCGGCGGCTCTGTGATCTGCAGTTTCAGGACAAGACGGAAGCCGCGGAATAACGCTGCCTTATAGCAAGTCGCGTTTAGACGGATTCAGGTTTCGCTGCCTCTCGGTAGCGCCTCGAACGCGAAACCTGAAACGTCCTGAACTCAAACACGCGACACGCTCTAAACCATTGCAAAAGGCCCATGACGCCTGTTGTTACGGGCCTTTTTCATTTCTAGTCACTGGTGGTCCGTTAGTTGCCGAGATATTTCGCAAAGATCGCGTCGATCGTACCGTCAGCCTTCAGCTCTCTGACGGCAGCGTCATATTTTGCAGGCAGGCCCTCAATTCCCGGATACTTAGACGCTTTTGTAAAAACATTGTAATACGCTTTAGATTTCAGTGGCTTGGGAAGATACGCAATCTTGTCGAGGTTCCCCTCTTTGTTCTGTTCGTAGAGGGTGCTGATGGTGTTCATTGGAACAGCGTCAAATCTTTTCGCCAGAAGTTTGCCGATCTGAAGCTCGCTCCTTGGTGACTCCTCGAAGCTCAAGCCCGATGCAAGAAATTCAGGTGTATAGGAGATGTCCTTTGTGATCCCGATTTTGAGGTCTTTAAGATCATCAAAGCTCTCGTAAACGATCTTGTCCTGATCCTCTGACCGGATGAAGAAATTCCAGCCGATGTCGACATAGGATTCTTCCGGATAGGTGAGGTACTCCTGGCGCTTGGCATTCTTTGAAAACACAAGCAGCATGTCCGCACGACCGTTTCGTGCATCCTCCTGGATTCTGGCGTCGGACCGGATGAACTCCACTTTGTAAGAGATGCCGAGCTTGTCGAATACAGCGTCTATAACCTCAATATCGATGCCTTGTGGCTGGCCGCTTTCTTCAAACTTGAACGGCGCCTCCGGTTTTGCCAGAACGACCAAGTCAGCAGCGCTCGCAGGTTTTTGTATGAGTACTAACATTGGTATTAGTAACGCTGTAAGTATAGATAATGTAGTTAATCTAGTTTTTGTTGAGGTGAGTTCTGTCATTTTGATATCCAATCCTGAGTAAAATTCAGTGGAGTTGGTATGGAAAGCAATAAGTGTTTTATTTTCGTCAAGTAAATTGGTTAGTTTTTTATTGCGGAAATGCGCGATGTGAAGATCTGACTATGCTATCTGCGTTCCAGTGTTTAGTGTTTTTGACAATCATGGATTTTCAAATCTGGTAGGTCGTTTTGCCTTAAGAAGCAGCATGGGACACGCAATAAAACAGCTGATAAAAACTAAAGCAGATAAAAGTCTGCCAAGCAGATGATTATTCCAAATCGGTAATTGGTAAAAATTCTGCCGAGTTCATTTGCGCGAATTCTTAAATATTTGCAATCTTTGCGTTCGCAAAAGGGGCGCATTCGACTCAGATGTTCGCTTATTGATCAGCGAGTGGTCTTGGTCTCATCGAACATCTTGACCGATATTGCAAAGGACTTTTCAAATGTCAGCACATCCCTTCATTTCGACCATTGCGGCCGCCGCAATGTCAGTGTTTGCCTTTTCTGGTGCCGCTTCGGCGATGTCCGAGCCAACCTTTGAGGAAGCCTTCGCGGCCGCCGAAAAGGTGTCCTACAGAGCTCAGGTTGTCACGACCAACCCGGCCCGCAACGAGATCATCGTCAAGGCGAAGGACCGCAATGAATTCGCAGTGCCGGTTCAGGCCGGATTTGACATCGCATCGGTGCGGGAAAACCAATTCCTGAACGTGACGTATCTTGCCGGTGTCGTAATCGACATCGAGAAAAGCAAAAACACCAAGCCTGAGATCGATGCTTCAAAGACCGTCGTTCTTGCCGATGAGGACCGCTTGCCCGCGGGCCTGACAGCCCGTCAGATGACCGTCACGGTCAAGATCCTCACCGCGGACACGGAAACCGGAAAGGTCCGTTTCACCGGCCCGGATGGTGAGGAACGCACCTACACAGTTCAAAACCCGGAAATCTTGAGTGATCTTAAGATCAAGAGTGGTGAGCTGTTTGATGTCACCTTCTTCGACGCCATCGGCTTCGAAATCACCAATACCTGATCAAGCCTGATGAAAACAGAAAACGCGGCGGTGTGTTCCGCCGCGTTTTCTGTTTTCGGAGTATGGATTACTGATTGGCCGTGATGGACACGCCCAACAACTGCGGAACCATTTGCGGGGCCATCATCGCCGCACCCATGATCTGGGCAAACGGGACCGGGTTTTCCGGAGACGCGGTGATTTCCAGGGACCCCGGGTTCGTCAGGTATTGTGTCACAGCTTCGGCAACCTGGCCTTCGAGGTCCTTGTTTTGAAGCATGCCCAGCATCAGCGGCAAGCTGCCGGTCAGGCCAGCGACATACTGCTGGGTATCGACACCGGCCTTTTGAGCTTCCTGATCCAGCACTCGGCCGGTGAGGGAAGCATCATCCAAACGGATGCGGACATTGGACACGGAGATGTTCTGAAGAAGGGCCATGGACTCTTCCGGATTGTCGGAAGCTTTGTTCAGCTCATCCACAACTTCCCGGGTTACTCCTCCGAGTGAGAGCGACAGGGTCAGCGCGGCAGCGTCCTGACCATCGATCTTCAGGTCCGGGATATTGATCGTAGCCGCATCCGGATCCCACTTGCCGGAGCCGGAAATGTTCATGTTGAGGGTTTCGTAGCCAAGGTCCTGCAGGGATTTGGCTTCTTCGGCCTGGATCTCTTTCACATCCACGACGATGTTTGAGATTGCGAAACTGCCGCTTGTTGGCTGATCGCCGTCCATTTCATCGATGGACGAGGTGATTGTGTCGATTGTGGCGATCTTGCCATCTTCGTCATTGATCTGGATGGTCGAAGCTTCGAAGGTCTTGTAGCTCGGATCAACGGTCGGGGCGCCGTTTTGAACTTCTTCAGCCGCTGGCAAGACAAGATCCGTTGCGGTCATGTTCGCCATGGTGAGGCCGCCATCGTCGGCCGCAAGTTCTAGGTCTTGAAGCTGAAGGCCGCTCAGTTTCAAACGGCCATTGTCCAGAACAGAACCGCCGGAAAGGGTCGTGGTGCCGATGGTGACAGTGCCGTCGTCATCTTCGCTTTTGAGAACGAGATCGGCGATGGTGACGTCACCGCCCGTTTCGTTGACGCTGCCATAGCTTTCCACGTCGCCGCTGTCGGCATCCAGGAGTTTCAAGAACGCGTCGGCAACTGGTACGCCGCTCGGGTCGAATGCGAGGGCCGGTGCAGCCTGAGCCAAAAACAGACCAACTGCGGTCGAAAGGCCGAGGCCGATCCGGGACTTCTTGGAAATCATGATGTGTACTCCAAACGTGAAGTGTCAGGGCTGACGCGAGCCTGCGTCATAGCTTAATACCAACGGCGACAGATAGGGACCCATTTATTGCAGCTGGTGCGAATTGAAAAAGAGACCGGTTTCTTGACCTGCCTCGAAGGTTTTGTCACCCGATTGGTGCAGCGACAATGTGACGGCGATCACGCTCTTGGCGGATTTCCGCACTTGTGCCGGCAAATGTGCGCCGAAAGGTTGTGGAAAATGAAAACAGCGGTAGGCGCAGCCTCAGCATATGCAGTCGCAGTTTGGGTTCATCATAAGCTGCCAAATAGCCAGCTGGCTTAGTGGAATCGTCCTGTCAGAGTTAAGAAATGCTTCTGCATTCAGGGCTTGTTTACCCATTTCGCGGCATGGTTTGCGGGAGATGGTACTCAACGGGCTTGCGCATTGTCATTTCGTTATTTCGGTTTTGCTAAGACGGTTCTGATCGCACTGGTGCTTGCGACAACACCGCTGTTTGCAATCAATATTATCCTCAATCAATACGCCGAGAGCCGCGCCGTCACCGAGATGGAAGCGATGGGACAAGTGTCTATCAGCCGTGCGGAAGAGGTCATCACGAGTACGGTTTCTTTCCTGCAAAGACTGGACCGCGACGATGTTGAAACATGTGATGCCGCGGACCGGATCATTTACGAGCAGCAGATCATCGACCATGGCATGATTGATGCCATTGGTCTGGTGGACGCTTCTGGGCAGCGCATGTGCATTATCCCCGACCGGGAACTGTCCGCCGAAGTGGTTTTGCCACCGTTGCGTCCGGATGGGCCGCTTGTGGGCATTGGCATGCTGGAGCGCAGTTACCTCGGTGCCAGAGCGGCTGTGGTCAGCTGGGATCTGAAAAACGAGACACGGTTGTTTGCAGAAATCACCCCGGCGGTGATCGCAATGGATCCGGGACCGGAATATCTGCGTTCCTACAGGCGCACGGAATTACGCCTTGGCGACAATCTGCTCTGGTATCAGGTCGGCGGTTACAATTCGGAAGGCAATGATCCGAGCGAAATGTTGTCGGTCGAAGTGGCCTCCGAGCTTTATCCATTGATTGCCATCGTCAACGCACCCGCCTCTGCGGCCCTGCAGGCCGTTCAGCAGTTGAAGGTCATTGCAGCTGCCGCCTGCGCAGCGATTGCGTTGCTCTTTGTTGCAATCGGCATTTGGTATTCATGGCGCCCCGAGAGCGAAGCCAACGACGAGTTCGTTGCAGCGATCCGCAACGGCGAGTTCATTCCGTATTATCAGCCGGTCATGGATATCGAAACAAAGCGCGTTCGCGGCTGCGAGGTTCTCATGCGCTGGCGCCGCCCGAACGGAGTGATTGTCTCTCCGGGCCAATTCATGGCGTATGCGGAAGCAAATGGTCATATCTTTGACATGACACGCCACATGATGCGGGTGGCCAGTGAAGAAGTTGGCGCACTTTATGGTGAGTTTCCGGATTTCAAGCTGTCGATCAACCTCTTTGCCGGGCATTTTCTTGACCGAGAGATCGTGTCCGACATCAAAAACACCTTCGAGAATTCCGAGATCTCCTACCAGCAAATCGTTGTGGAGGTCACCGAACGCTATCCGCTTGAGGATATGGAGCTGGCGCGCAAAATCATGGCCGAATTGCAGGCCCTCGGCGTTCGCATCGCGCTTGATGACGTGGGCACTGGCCATGGCGGTATGGCCTATCTGCAGAAGCTGGGCGTGGATATCATCAAGATCGACAAGATGTTCATCGACAGCATCAGTTCCGACGACAACTCCACGACCATTGTGGATTCTATGGTCGAGCTTGCGGACAATCTCGGGATGGGCATCATTGCCGAGGGCGTTGAAGAAGAAGAGCAGATCGATCGTTTGATGGAACTCGGCGTAACAGCGGCGCAAGGGTATTATTTCGCCGCTCCCATGCCCGCAAAAGAGTTCATCGATTACGCCGAGCGCATTGAAGACGAAGCCCGGGAACGCGCACGCATTGCCGCGGAAGCCGCCGCTGCAGAACAGGCGGCCGCAGAAGCCTCCATGGAAGACGAAGCAGCCTGATCCGGAGTCTGGGCTAGTCGCAACTTCTTTCGGGCTTTTATCGAAGCCGTACCGTCCAATCAGACCCATCCCTGTCCATCTAACTGTTTTCCATTCTTCGATGTTTTGCGTCTCGTGCGTTGGTTTTCGGCGATCTCCTCATTAAGTGGTCCCGAAAAATATCGGCTGGCGAGAGCATTGACCTCCTTGTCTATACCGGCTGGACGGTTTATATGGCTTGAAACTGTACTGACCAGACGGTTCAGAATCGAAGATGTCGAAGACCACCAAAAACACCAAATGCCAGATCTTGACCGCAGCGCTTGAGGTCGTCCGCCGCGCAGGCACGCCAGCGTTGACGCTTGATGCTGTCGCAGAAGAAGCGGGGCTCTCCAAGGGCGGACTGCTTTACAACTTCCCCAGCAAGGATGCGCTCATTCGGGGTATGGTGGAGTTTCTGGCCGGGAAATTTGAAGCCGAAATTGCCTCCGCGCGTGAAAATGCGACCGATGCAGCTTCTCCGACGTTGGCCGCCATGGTGGATGTCACAGAAGGCTGGTTAAGTGAGCAGCGCGATGTTGCGCGGGCGATTTTGCCGGCGACCGCCGACAAACCGGACCTTCGACAGCCATTTATCGACGTCAAGCTCCGGTTGCGGGCCGCGATACTGGAAGAAACCTCGCAACTTGGAGCAGCGTGGGTCATTTGGACCAGCCTCGAAGGATTGCATTTTTCCGAAGCGCACTGCGTTTCGACACTGACGGACGACGACCGGGCAGCAGTTTTCGAAGAACTGCGTGGCCGGCTCAAGGACCTCAACCAATAGGACGGAACTCTATGTTGGCATTGTTGAAGACGCCGGCCGCAAGGGTGGCAGCGATCGTTTTGTCGGCGGGTTTATTGGCCGCATGCCAGGACGATGCAATAGATCCGATCGCCGAGGCGGAGGCAAAACTTCACGCCGCCCCAAGGCCGGCCAAGATCTTTACCGTTTCCGATCAGCTCGGTCTTTTGGAGCGTCGGTTTGCCGGTCGGGTGGCTGCGGTGCAAACCGTCGATCTTTCCTTCCAGGTTGCCGGCCGGATCGTTGAGTTGCCAGTTCTGGAAAGTCAGCAGGTGAAGAAAGGCGATCTGATCGCACGGCTCGATACCGCCGACTATGATCGCGCACTGCGCGAGGCGACAATCAACGTTGAACAAGCCAAACGCGAGTTGGATCGTCTGGCAACCCTGCGCGACCGGAATGTGATTGCGGTCTCCGCCTTCGACGCACAGCAGGACAAGCATGACCTGGCCGTTGAAGCGCTGAAAGAAGCCAAGCTGGATCTTCAGTACTCCGAGCTTCGAGCGCCGTTTGACGGCATCGTTTCCCTGCGCCTCATCGACAACTTCACCACGGTCAGCGTTGGGACACCTGTGGTGCGGATGCACGATGTATCGGAAATCCAGGTCGATATCAATGTGGCCGAGGCCCTCTTCGGGCGGGTGAGGGACACGGAAGTCGTCTCGATCGAAGCCAAGTTTCCAGCCTACGGCGACAAGTATTTCCCATTGATCTATCGCGAGCACTCTTCCCAGGTTGACGACGTCACCCAGACTTACCGGGTCACGCTTGCAATGCCTCGTAAGGGAGCAGACCAGCTGTACCCGGGAATGACTGCGTCGGTCCGGGTCAAGTTTCTTCCAGAAGGGTTGTCCCTTGGGGAGATGTTCCTCATTCCGACCGGATCGATCGCGGTTGACGGCGATGGTCAGTCATATGTCTGGATCTATGATGATGGAAGCGATGCCGTCTCCAAACGCAAGGTCGAAGTCGGCACTGTTATGGGCGACTATATCCCGGTGAGTTCGGGCCTTGGGGCTGGTGAAGACATTATTGCTGCCGGAGCCGCATTCCTGAGTGATGGCCAGGTCGTGCGACCGCTGCGCTGATCTGACAGATAATACCGAACAAGGATCTGATCCCTTGGATATTGCACGTTATTCGATCCAGAAACCGGTCAACACCTGGATGATCGTCATCCTGTCTTTGCTCGGCGGTTTGTGGGCACTCAGCACCGTTGGCCGCCTCGAAGATCCGGCTTTCACCATCAAGGAAGCGCAGGTTATCACCAGCTACCCGGGTGCAACAGCTGCGGAAGTGGAGAACGAGGTCACCGAGATCCTCGAGACGGCGATCCAGCAACTGCCGCAGCTGAAGGAAATCACATCTGTTTCCGAACCGGGCCTGTCGCGTATTCGTGTCGAAATCAAAGACACCTATGACGGCACCGAATTGCCGCAGGTGTGGGACGAGCTTCGCCGAAAAGTCGGTGATGAACAGCGCGCTCTGCCCGCCGGCGCAGGAACACCGTTGGTCTATGACGATTTCGGCGATGTGTTCGGTCTTTTCTATGCCTTCACTGCAGATGGGTATACCAACCGCGATATCCGCACGACGGTTAAGCGGATCCGGCGGGAGTTGCTCACGGTTCCGGGCGTTGGCAAGGTCGATGTCTCCGGCGAGCCGGAGGATGTCATTTACCTGAATGTCGACCACGACAAGATGGTCGGCCTTGGTATTTCCATGACCGATATCACCAGCGTGCTCGATGCGGAAAACCGGATCCAGACCAACGGTTCGGGTATTTCAGGAGACAAGCGCATCCGGTTGATGACGGCGTCCGCCTTTGACGACTTTACGGGCATTCAGGATCTGGTGATCGGCCGGCCGGGCACCACGGCGATGATCCGCCTGTCGGACATTGCGACGCTGGAGCTTGGTGAACCCGAAAGGCCCTCCCGGCTGATCAGGCACAACGGACAAGAAGCGGTCACCATAGGTGTCTCGCAAATCGACGGTACGAACATCGTTGAGGTTGGTGGACGTGTTATAGAAAAACTCGCGGAGGTCGAAGCTCAACTGCCGGTGGGGATGCAGATTCACCCGATCTATGAGCAGAACATTGTTGTCGATGAATCTGTGAACGGCTTCATCATCAACCTCGCGGCCTCGGTGGTCATTGTGATCACGGTCCTGGCGCTGTTCATGGGTTGGCGCGCGGCCCTCGTGGTTGGAACCGTGCTCTTGCTCACGGTGATGGCAACGGTTCTGTTCATGCGGCTGTTTGCCATCGAGATGGAGCGGATTTCGCTTGGCGCTCTGATCATCGCGATGGGCATGCTGGTGGACAACGCCATCGTTGTCGCAGAAGGCATGATGATCAACATGCAACGCGGCATGCGGGCCATTGACGCCGCCAGCAAGGTTGTCAAACAAACCATGTGGCCACTGCTCGGTGCGACCGTGATTGGCATCATGGCGTTCTCGGGCATCGGTCTGTCCCCAGATGCAACGGGTGAGTTCCTGTTCTCGCTCTTTGCTGTTATCGGGATATCGCTGCTGCTTTCCTGGATATTTGCGATCACAGTGACGCCTTTGTTCGGAAAATACTTTTTCCGAACAGCTGAAGGCGTTGGCGATGATCATGATCCCTACAGGGGTATCCTTTATACGATCTACCGGAAGTTCCTGATTGGAACGCTGCATGCCCGTCTGCTGACAATCGCGGTGCTGATTGGTGTGACAGTTGCTTGTGTGATGGCTTTCGGCAACGTGAAACAGGCGTTCTTTCCGGATAGCAACACGCCGCTTTTTTATGTCCATTACTGGAAACCTCAAGGCACCGACATCCGGTCGACCGAGGCAGATCTGAAGGACATGGAGGCCGTTGTCCTTGCAGATGAACGGGTCAAAACGGTCACCAGTTTTGCCGGCGGCGGGGCTACCCGTTTCATGCTTACCTACGCACCGGAAGATGCCAATCCGGCCTACGGTCACATGATCATCCGGACCCACAGCCGAGATGACATTGATGCTTTGGCGTTGGATCTGCGGGAACAATTCGGTGAACGGTTCCCGTCAGCCCAGATCATCACAAAACGCCTGGTCTTTGGGCCTGGCGGTGGAGCGAAGATCGAGGCACGGTTCTCCGGACCGGATGAGGACATCCTGAAGCGTCTCGGCGAGGAAGCCCGGGCCGTCTTCCAGCTGCCGGACAATCGCCTGGCTGACGTTAATACCGATTGGCGCCAGCGCGAACTGGTGGTCCGGCCGATCTTTGACGAAGACCGCGCCCGCATCTCCGGCATTACACGCGAAGAACTGTCACTCGCTTTGCAGTTTGCCACTGAGGGTGTTCAGGTGGGAGCGTACCGCGACATTGACGAGAGCATTCCTATCGTCGCGCGAAAGGCCGGAACCGACGGAATTTCTGTGAACGAAAGCGTGTCGGACTCCGTTGTCTGGAGCACAAGTCAGCGCCGTTACGTGCCAGTTGACCAGGTCGTGCAAGAGTTCGTCATGGAGCCGCAGGACACGTTGATCCAGCGCCGCGACCGTGTGCGGACCATCACAGTGGCTGCGGAAACCACGGGCGGCGAAACGGCAGCTGCAGCGCTTGCGCGTGTCCGGCCTCAGATTGAAGCCATTGCACTGCCGCAAGGCTACGCGCTGGAGTGGGGCGGCGAATACGAGAGCACCAACGATGCGCAAGCTTCTCTCGGTGCGCAGCTTCCACTCGGTTTCCTGGTCATGCTGATCATCTCGATCCTGCTGTTTGGCTCGATCCGGCAACCGCTGATCATCTGGTTGATGGTGCCAATGTCGATCAATGGGGTCGCGATTGCCCTTCTTGCGACAGACACGGCGTTTGGGTTCATGTCGCTCCTCGGCTTCTTGTCGCTCTCAGGCATGCTGATCAAGAATGCGATCGTTCTGCTCGAAGAAATCGATCTGATGATCCGGGAGGGCAAAGAAAAGTACCAAGCCATCGTTGAGGCGAGTGTATCGCGTATGCGGCCCGTGATGCTGGCGGCGATCACAACCATCCTTGGCATGGCACCGTTGTTGTCGGATGCTTTCTTCCGCGGCATGGCGGTCACCATCATGGGCGGTCTGGCCTTCGCAACAATCCTGACATTGATTGCAGCGCCGGTCCTCTATGCGCTGTTCTTCCGTGTCCGGCCAACGAAAACAATGAATATACCGACCCCCAAAGAAGAAAACGTCCCAACCGCTGCGGCACCCGTGCCGGGTGAATAAAAAACGCCGCCTGCCGGGCGGCGGCAGGCGGCGTGACCAGAGCTGATCGCGCTCCGGCGGGCAACATCCCGGCCCTGGGGAGGGAGAGGGCCAAGATGCGCCGGGGTCTAGCTTAGATGGGCCAGTTCGCCGCGCAGGCGGGTCTTGCACTCCTTCACGTTGCCGAGCACGCGGGTGCAGACTTCCTGTTTGTTTTCTTTCTCAACCAGGAAAGACTCCATGCGCGCTTCAAGATCCCGCAGGCGGGCGCGGCGGGCGCGGTGGGAGTTTGAACCGGACGGCAAAGCGCCAATACCGTAGTAAGGCCAGAAAAGGGTCATATCGGGGGCTCCTCTGTTTCGGCGGGTCAGTTGGCGGATCAGGCGGTTTGGGCCGGATTGAGCTTGCGCTCGACGCGCTGAATTTCGTCACGCAAACGCAGCTTGAATTTCTTGAGAGATCGGATGTGTTCAACGTCTGGGTAAGGGTGCAGTTCTTCCCGCTGGATCAAGTTGTCCAGAGTGCCGTGCTGGCTGCGAAGTGATTTCAGACGTGCGTACATCTCCTAGGCTCCTCTCAATTTTAAAACATCGTTGCACTTCCGATATGGGGAGTGGATTGAAATAGCGGAAATACATTGTTTCGATAAAATCGATAGAATATATCTATGGAAGAAGCTAAGAGGAAAAGCGGCCATGGGGTATCGACCTTCGGCGCGGCAACTGGAGTATTTTATTGCTCTGGCGGAGGAAGGGCATTTCGGCAAAGCCGCCAAGAAGTGCCATGTATCCCAGCCGACATTATCCAATCAGTTCAAGCTGTTGGAAGACAGTGTTCATACAACACTTGTGGAGCGCGGGACGACCGGCGTCCGCTTGACCGCAGCGGGAGAACGGCTGTTGCCGCTGGCGCGCCATGCGTTGGAAGTGTTGGACGATTTTGTGACGGCAGCTGAAGCCGGGCGCGAAAATCTCGGCGGCTTGATCCGGTTGGGGGTGCCGTCCACATTCGGGCCATATTTCATGCCGTATCTCCTGCCGATTCTGAAGTCGAAATACCCGGAACTTGAGCTTTACATCCGGGAAGACCGGCCGATGGTTTTGGAGCAGCAAATCCTTGATGGCACTCTTGATTGCATCATATCCCCAGACTTGGCGGGTTCAGAACGGCTTCAGGTTTTGAAACTGTGCCTGGAAGACTTGTCGCTTGCCGTGCCGCGGTTCCATCCGCTCTCAGGCCTTGATGTCATACCGGTTGAACTGCTTAAGGGCGAAAGGCTTCTCACGCTGAGCCAAGGGTTTCGGCTTCACGACGATGTTCAGTCCCTGGCGCGGGCGAGCGGCGCTGATTTCCGTCAGGACTATGAAGGGACGAGCCTTGATGCCCTGCGCCAAATGGTGTCGATCGGTATGGGTCTGTGTCTGTTTCCTGCGGCCTATATTGCGTCCGAGTTCGGAAAAGAACCGGATATCGTCTTGAAACAGGTCGCGGAAATGAAAACTAGACGGACGATTTGCATAGCCTGGCGGCGCGACAGTGCCCGGCACAATCATTTTCAAACACTTTATGATCTTTCTCTCGAAGCTGTTGAGAACATGAATGTTCCCGGAGTGGAACCAACTTCGGGATGAATGCTGCTACACTGTCCGGTGCCGTTGCCCAAACGGGTGCTTCTTGCCAGCTTTCAAAAACGTGTTGGAGCAAGCCATGCCAAAGATATCTGAAGCAAGCGACTACCAAACCGTCATAACAACCTTTGAGATGACACCGGGAACGTGCCTGGATCTTTTGGAGGAGCTGAAAGACGCGTATCGCGAATTCATTCAGCACCAGCCCGGATTTATCGGTGCCGGTCTGCACGTCAACGATGCGCAGACGCGGATCGCCAATTACTCCCAGTGGCGGCGGCGGGAAGATTTCCTGGCCATGTTGCGGTCCGATGAGATGCGCGAACGCAACCGCCGGATCCATGCCCTGTGCAAGAGCTTCGAGCCGGTGATGTATGATGTGGCGGAGAGTTTCGCCTGACACACATGCTGCTGGGGGCTAAAGAGCAAACCGCCGTGACTTTGATAACAACTGGTCCGGACAGTTCCAGTGTCGCGACAAGATCCGACAGGCCTTCAGGATTGCATCCTCTGGTGGTTTTGCCGTAAGGTCATGCACTATGAAGATGTTTTTCTTTCAGCTGTTCATTTTTCTATTTGCGGCTACCGCTGTTGCGGATGAAAAGCCCACAAAGATACGACTTACCAATGGCGAATGGGCTCCTTATCAGTCCAAAGACCTGCCGGGATACGGTGTTTCGTCTCAACTCGTGACGAAGGCGTTCGAAGCGGTCGGCATAGAAGTCGAGTATGGTTTCTTTCCCTGGAATAGGGCGATGCTGCTCGTGGAGCAGGGCGCTTGGGACGGAACCTTCATGTGGGTGCTGACGCCGGAGCGGGAGCGCCTCTATCTTGCGAGTGACCCGCTGTTTGTCTTGCGGGAAGTGATCTTCTACTCCAAGGACAATCCTGTTGAAGCCAAGGAATTGGAGGACTTGAACGGTAAGGTCATGGGGGCGCTGGATTCCAGCGCGTTTGGCCAACAGTTCGCTCCCTTGATCGATGATGGATCGATCATCGTCGCGAGAGTTCCGAACAATCAGCAGCTGTTTCAGATGCTCGCCATGGGGCGGGTCGATTTTGTACCTGAACTTGAAACCAGCGGGTACGAGGCTGCCCTGGAGCATCTGACGGAAGACCAGCAAAAACAGATCAGTCACTTGGAGAGGCTGACCTACCCATGGTCCTACCACTTGTTGATTTCGCGGCAAACGGAGCATGGCCCGTATTTCGTAGATGCCTTCAACCGCGGTATGGAGATCATCCGAGCCAACGGCGAATTTGACCGCATTATTGGCCCGTACATCCGACCCCGATCGCTGAATTAAATAAGACTTCAGTCGTCGGTGCAGATTACAGCAAAAAAACAACGGCCCCTGCATCACCGCGCAAGGGCCGCTTTTCTTATTCGGTTCAGTTGGCGCGTTTGCTTACTGATATTTCGCCAGGATCTTGGCTTGGGTGCCGTCATCGATCATTGACTTAAGCGCGTCCTGCATTTTTTTCACATTGTCGGCATTCGTGCCCGGATTACACGCCATAGACAGGACGGTTTCGGACAAGACAACCGCTTCTTCAACCGCGACGCCGTCTTTCTTCAGGCTGTTGAAGAATGCTTCTGATACGGCGACCATGTCGATCCGACCCGCTGCCAGCTTTTTGAGGGTCGTTTCCATGTTTTTGGCGGCGTCGATTTTCGGAAAGCCTTTGTCCTTCAAAAGACCCTCTGTGTAATCCTGGGACTGTGTACCAACCGTGTAAGCCATTGCTTCGTCGATTGTTGTGGCGTTGACATCAGATCCGGCTTTCTTGATTAGCAGCGTCCGGTCAACATTCAGCGGCTCGACCCAAACGAACAACGGATCACGCGCCTCTGTGTGCGACGCTGTAAATACGCAGTAGTCCGCTTCTTTTTCAGCCAAGCCGATAGCGCGGGACCATTGCGCCATTTCGACCTCATAGGTCAGCCCTGCGCGGTTCATGATTTCAAAAACCTGTTCTGCACCAAAGCCGACGATTTTGTCGCCTTCCATATAGTTGAACGGTTTGTATTCCTCGGTGGTGAGGTTGATGTCTGCTGCGTGAGCAGGGGTGAGCACCGCAGCAGCGGCAAGGGCGATGAGGCCAGCAGCAAATTTCATGTCGGTTCCTTTCTGGAGCGATAGGACTGCTTATCGTTGTTTTACAGCCGTCATTAGAAAGGGGAGGAACTTACTCTTGGTTATGAGTGCGGTGATTTTTGAGCGAAAGTAATAATAAGGTTATCAAAGTATGTGAGAGAAGCTGTTCTATCAAAAATATCCATGTAAAATATTTCAGTTAGCTGCAAATCAGAGTGCGAAGTTTATAGTTTTTCGGTTTATAGTTGTTGTCCTTGAATTGGAGGCGGCAAGTATAGTTGGTCACCGGATGAGTTTACCGACTGCGTAAACCGCTCAGTGTTGAGCAGAACTGGTTCCAGTCCAGCTTCAAAATTAACGAAGCTGCCGATGAGGGTCAGGTCCCACAGAATGTTTGGTAAGGTCCAAAATCCTGTGGTGCTGGCTTTGCGTAAGCCTCCAATCCTTCACGTTCCTTATAAGGATCTTTCAAGACATCCAGCAGGTCTTCAACCAGACCATAATCTCCGGTCTCTGCGGCGGCTAATCCCTCTTCGACCTTGTGATTGCGTGGAATGTAGACCGGGTTCACACGGTTCATCTCGCGGCTGATTTCTTCTGCTGGACACCCTTCTGCGGAGCGCCGTGGCTCCCAGCGATTTACCCAGGCAGATATATCGGCCTTGTCTTCGAAGAGATCAAAAAGGGGAGCGGTGTTTCCGGATACAGCATCGGACAGACGCCGGAAAACCAGAGTGTAGTCAGCTTTGGATGCCTCCATTGCGCTGAGAAGGTCCTCAAACAGAGTGACGTCATCATCTTGCAGATCAGTCAGGCCAAGCTTTTTGGACATGCCGTTGAGCCATGCGGTTCGATAGAGATCCGGAAATTTGTTCAGTTCCTGAGTTGCAAGCTCCACGGCCCTGTCGAGGTCAGCTGGATCGAACAAGGGGAGCAGGGCTTCTGCCAAGCGTGCCAGGTTCCACTGCATGATGGTGGGCTGACGACCGAAGGCATAACGCCCACCGTGGTCAATCGAGCTGAAAACAGCGGCCGGATCATAACCGTCCAAAAACGCGCAGGGACCATAGTCGATCGTTTCACCTGAGATCGTGGTGTTGTCTGTGTTCATCACACCATGGACAAAGCCGATCAGCATCCATTCGGAAACCAGCCGGGCCTGGCGGTCCACAACGCGGGCGAGGAACTGGAGATATCGATCGTCCGCGTCTGGGAGGTCCGGGTCATGCCGCGCGATGGCGTAGTCCGCCAGTTGCCGTACCTTGTCTGTATCGCTTCGGGCCGCAAAGAATTGGAAGGTGCCGACCCGCAAATGGCTCGACGCCACGCGGGTGAGCACAGCGCCGGGTTTCAGGCCTTCCCGCTGGATCAATTCACCTGTTGTCACGGCCGCAAGCGCACGTGTTGTTGGCACGCCAAGCGCGTGCATCGCTTCGCCGAGGAGGTATTCCCTCAGGACCGGACCAATCACTGCTTTGCCGTCGCCACCGCGGGAGAACGGTGTCCGGCCCGAGCCCTTGAGTTGGATGTCGCGGCGATGGCCCGCCTGATCTATGACTTCGCCGATCAAGAGCGCCCGGCCATCGCCGAGTTGAGGCGAAAACCCGCCAAACTGATGGCCGGCATAGACCTGGGCGAGGGGAGAAGCCCCTTCAGGACTTGCCGAGCCAGCAAAGACAGCCGGCATTTCGGGAGCAGCAAGCGCCGCGCTATCAAGACCGAGTTCACCGGCGAGCGAGGAGTTTAAAAGGACCAGCTTCGGGTCCGGCACGGCCGCGCCCTGCCACTCGACGTAGAACCCGGGAAGCTCGCGGGCGTACGTATTGTCGAACTGAAAGGCGGGGGGCTGCGTGGTCATTGAGGTGAAATCCGGTCGGTGAATGTCTACCGTCGCTATATAGTTGCCACATCGTTTGCTTTCGACCCCTCAGCAATGTTTGGCGCGGTTCAGTTTTCTGGATCAGATTCGGTGGCTGGTCCGCCAAGTCTTGCGGACAGGGTTGTTTTATCGCCAAAAGCGAACCTATCGGTGAAGAAACAGCAAATTGAAAACCATTTACTGAGCAAAAAGACGCATAAGTTGCCATCTGCGTTGACCCGGGACGTTCAGTCTGTCACGACGCACGTAAGGGAATACTCCCGAAAAGAAAAAACGGGATATCCCAGTGCAGCCGAGCCAGATTCAGGACCTTGTCAATCACTGCGAGCAGTATCGCGCGCCAAACAACGCAACAGCGCTTTTTCAGGTGTTCACGACGGTGCCGTTGTTCATCGCCCTGGTTGCGGCCATGTATGCCGCGGTGGACATCAGCTATTGGATCACACTGGCCCTATCTGTGCCGACCGCCGGTTTGATTGTCCGGTTGTTCATCATTCAGCATGACTGTGGACACGGCTCTTTTTTCTCATCCAAGACCGCCAACGATACGACCGGCCGGTTGATGAGCATCCTGACCCTGACACCCTATGCCTATTGGCAACGGGCCCATGCTCTTCACCACGCAACGTCGTCCAATCTCGACCGGCGGGGCTTCGGCGATATTGATACGCTGACGGTTGAGGAGTTCCGGTCTCTGCCACTTCACAAACGCGTCTGGTACCGGATTTATAGAAATCCGTTTTTCATGACGTTCGTCGGCGGTGTTCTTCACTTCTTGATCATCCAGCGGCTGCCGTTCACCGTTCAGCGCCCGTCCTGGAAGATGACGGCCAGCGTGCTCTTGTTGGATCTTGCCATTGTTGCCGTCTACGGCACACTCGCGTTCTTGATGGGATGGATGCATTTCGCACTCGTGTTTGCACCGATCGTGGTGCTGTCAGCGGCTGCCGGGGTCTGGCTTTTTTATATCCAGCACCAGTTCGAAGAGACGCATTGGTCGCGTGACGGCGAATGGGACCGGAAAACGGCCGCAATCCTTGGCTCGTCCTACTATGAATTGCCCGCAGTCCTGAATTGGTTCACCGGGAACATCGGCCTGCATCACATCCACCACCTGTGCAGTCACATTCCGAATTATCGTTTGCAGGAGTGTATGGCTGCGAAGCCGGAGCTGGCCTCCATCAACAAGCTGACCATTTGGGAAAGCCTGAAGAGCGCGCATTTGGCGCTTTGGGATGAAGATACCAAACGGCTGGTGCCGTTCTCGGCGGCTTGAACTCTGCCCAGCAGTACCTTGGTGCAAATGCGCCGTTGAGCGCCGGCTGGAATGAAGAAATCCGGACGTGCAGCCAGTAGTCGGTGTATGACATGCGGGAGTATATGTGAAGGAAATCTCCCGTGACTGACACTTTCTGCCGCTTGTCTCAAGAAGCCGCCACCCCGGGAACCGATGCTCCTACACCAGCCTGGTTGTACGCGATGGCTCGTCCAGACTCTTCAGAAGAGGCTAGAAGCGGAAAGCAGTACCCGCTGTTGAGCCGTTTGTGACCGTGTCGTAGGAAAATGCTTCTGTACAGGACTTTCCGTTGTTGTAGTCTACGCCAGTGGCCTTTTGATTTTCCGATACCGGCGTAACTGCGCTGATCATCAAATGTACACACAACCTTGATTCGCCAAAAGGTAGTATAATTAAGAAAATGCAATTGGATTCGACATTGCGTTAGGTAAATTATATTATGCGGTGCAGTCATAAGAGAGATTCAAATCTCCGCGCTGTATCAAGTCTTCAGTAAAGAGGGGGGGAACATGGCGCGTTCTTTCAAGAATTACGAGTTCACGAACGACAGTGGAAAAAAGGCGAATGATCTGCATATCATCTGGGGGATAACCTCAGTTGAAGTTATTGGTGTTGACGGCGTCAAGCCAGATGATCCGAAGGCGGACTACTCCCTCAGTGAAACTGGTGGAAAGTCAGATATCAGCGAACATGAGGTGGAGAAAAACGGGACCGTCAAGGTACGCATAAAAACACCCCACCTCGTTCCGCCGAAACGTGTCAAATATCAATGGACACTAGACGGAAAAGCTATCAGCAAACTTAAGACGATTGCGTTCGAGGAACTCGATGATGGAGATACTCCGGAAGAAGTTGCCGTACGCCGTTTCGAAGAACGAATGGATTTCTTGTCCGATAGGCTTGAGATGCTGATCGAGATGAACCGGTTCAGATAATCTGTTTATTCAAGGCTGGTGATCTTCGGCTTTCTTTTGAGATTTAAACTGCCGAGCTATCGCGGTGTCGCATCCTTGACGATGCGAAATCCGATGTGGTTAGTGCCAAGGCTGCGTTCTGCATTCTGGCGGGCGGCGGGTCGGTATCTCAGGCAATAGGACGGAGCGCAGAGCCAGGATCCGCCTTTGACGACGTTCATTGCGCCGACGCTTGGATGAGAGAAACTGGCTGCCAGGATCTCTGGTGGCCCGTCCGGATCGGTTGCGGCAATTTCCGGGTGTCCAGGCACCCACCAGTCGGAGACATGCTCCCAAACGTTTCCGGCCATGTCGTAAAGGCCGTAGGCATTTGGCAGAAAGGAGCCGACGGGAGCTGTTCCGTGATGGCCGTCTTCCTTGGTGTCGACACTTGGAAAGAGGCCTTGCCATGTGTTGGCCTTCCAGCCTTGCCCCGGATCATAGCCGTCGCCCCAGGTGTATTCCGCGCCCTCGATGCCGCCCCGAGCTGCAAATTCCCATTCCGCCTCCGTCGGCAATCGGCCGCCGGCCCACTTGGCATAGGCGCGGGCGTCTTCCGGTGAGATCTGAACCACCGGGTGGTCGTCCATATTCTCAATTGAGCTGTCGGGGCCTTCCGGGTGTTGCCAGTCTGCGCCCGGGACATAGCGCCACCAAACGCGGAAGTCTGTCAGGTCCACCTTGCCGGGCGGCTGGGCGAAAACCATCGATCCAGCGCGCAGCAGATCTTTTGGAAGGCTCGGGTTTTCTGCGGGGTCCAAGTCCCGCTCGGCGGTGGTGACATAGCCGGTCGCCGTGACAAAGGCTCGGAACTCGGCATTGGTGACTTCGGTTTTCTTGATTTGAAAGGGGCTGACCGTAACTTGCCGCTCAATTGCCTCCTCACGGTAATGCTCGTTGGAGCCCATCGTGAACGTCCCGCCGTCCAGCAGAATGAAATCACCGTTCGCTCTAGAGGCGGAGTTGGTTGCCAAAACAAGAACAGACAGTCCCAGAAACGCTGAAACGAGCAATTTGGAAGCGCTGTCTTTTTTCGGTTGTCCAGCTCCCATGGAAACGCTGTCCGACGTTCCACATCCATGTTCTTGGCCGATAATCGATTGCCGTATGCAGGTCTTGAGGTCTTGGATGCGTTGAGGTGATGCTGTCATCGAGCGGTCCGCGCTTGAACTAAAAACTTACCGAGAGTGGACGACCTCATCCAAGATCTTGCCACGAGCGCCGCTGGGAGCCTTGATCCTCAAGTAGGCGGCAACCGTCGGCGCGAGGTCGACTGTTTCAACCCGCGCCGGGATGCGGCTTGCTTTCATCCCCGGCCGGGAAAAGATGATCGGGACATGCGTATCATAGGTCCAGGGGGATCCATGGTGCGAGGCAACGTGAAGCCCGTCAAAATCACCCACAAACCAGTGCGGTTCAAATACGACGTAAACGTCGCCGGACCGTGAGGCATGAAAATTCGCCAGCACTGCATCGCTGACACTCGTCTTGGCAATCGCGGCACTTGCGAGATCCGCGCTGGATATCGCGTAAGCAATGGCCGGCATCTTTTGCAGTTCACTGGCGAGAGCTCTGGCAACGTCCGCTTTTTCTAGTCCTTTGTCCGAAATCAGCTTTTCGTTGAGATAGACGTAAGGCTGGGAGAAAGAAGAAATGAGCTCCTGAGCAACCCCAAACTCAGCAATGAGAGCTTTCGCGGCAGGTTCCTTGTCTATGTCATCGAAAGTGAAATAGCCGGCCGGAATACCGAGATACTCCAGGTAACCTGGGACCTCCGCGCCGCCGTGGTCTGCGGACAGAACGACCAATGTGTGTTCCAAACCGATCTTTTGATCCACATGGTCCAACAGCTGGCCAATGGTTTTATCAAGACGGCGCAGATTGTCCTCGGCTTCCAAGCTGGATGGGCCGAAAATGTGGCCAACATAATCAGTCGATGAAAAGCTGATTGAGAGATAATCGGTCACATCATCTGAACCGATAGCCTCCTTATCGATCAGTGTTTCTGCAAACGATGCCGTCAACTCATCGCCTGCCGGGCTGAGCGTCAAAAACGTCGTGTAGTACTTACTGTCCCAAGCTCCGAATGGATGCGGAAATGTGCGGCCAAATCCCGGGAAATCGGTTTCCCATTCCGCATCATCGAAGGCAGCAAACCGATAGGTTTCTTCAGGGTCAGTCAGCTCCCAATCTGTATAGGCGTAGGCCAGAACATGCCCGGCGTCGTTCCAGGCATTGACCCAGTCTGGATAGGAATCCATGTAGTAGCTCGACGTGACAAACCGGCCGTCGCTTTTTGAGAACCAGTAGGCCGTTCCGGCGTGGCCGGCCATAGAGATGGCACCGCGATCCTTGACGGACACCCCGAATATCTTCGAAACGCCAGCATTTGCGATCGCGATTTCATCAGACAGGGTCGATGACAAGATCGACGCAGGGGAGCGTCCGTCAGATGTCGCGGCCCGTTGTGTCGGATCGATCTCGGTAGACTGATCGACACCGGACTTCGCCAGCAGCGGATAATCAGGATCCTGAACGTTGTAAAACGGCTTCCCGGTCGCCCGGTCGAACCAGAGGTTGGCAACCATTCCGTGAACGGCGGGATCGGTGCCTGTTGCCAGTGTGGTGTGGCCGACAATTGTCTCTGTGTTGGCGTGCCTGTGATGGGCGTTGGTATAGTAGATGCCGTTTTGAAGAAGGCGTTTGAACCCAGTGTCGCCAAAGTGCGCAATGTTCCGGTCGATCAGGTCACCACGCAGCTGATCAACGGTAATCTGCAAGACGAGCTTTGGATGGTCCTGGGCTTCGGCTTGAGCCGATGTGGCAGCAGTTACCGCCAAGATCCCAACAGCCAACCAAAGCATTTGCATGATCAAAGCGCGGACCGGATTTTCTTGAAGGCTTTAGACAGTTCATCTCCGAGCAAGGAGGTGGCTTCGCTGATGTTCTGCGCGGATTCGCCGAGTTTTGCCTCAGCTTCGAAACTGTCCCACTTCTTTTCCAGCTCGTCCCATTCCTCCTGCAGCTCCTTGCTGCCCAAATGGATTTTCAGTTTCACCTCGTCGCGGGTTTGCTTGAGTTCATCCACGATGTCTTTGATATCTGGCATTTCTTGGCTCCGGAGACCGAGAATGGGGCATCATATGACGCCCCATTTTGTCTATCTAGTTGTTATTGAGCGCCACTTGGCGTCGAGAGTTTATCCATGACCTGATCCAGCGAGAAGCTGGCCGCTTTCTGGCGTGGCGGGAATTCCTGGAAAGTGGCCAGGAAATTCGCAACGTACTGCTGTGCAGGTACAAGCAGATACACCCGGTCGATCAACCAGTCGTAGTACGTGTTTGACGTTCTGTAAGACCGCTCATACGGGTCGCGGCGCAGGTTGAAGATCAGCGGGACACGCAACGGGGTGAACGGCTCGATCCAGGCCCGCAGCGTCGTGTAGGCCTTTTGCTCCATGAAGATCATCTTCCAGTCGGCATACCGCAGAGCGGTCAGGTCCCCATCGTCGGAGAAATAGAAGATCTCTTGACGCGGTCCCTTGGCTTCTTCGCCAAGCAGGTGAGGGAGGAAGTTGTAACCGTCCAGATGGACCTTGTACTCGCGACCGATCGCTTGCACACCGCCATCCTTGAGTTGTTCCTTGATGTCGGGAACACCGGCTGCGGCCAGATAAGTCGGCAACCAGTCCATGTGGTGCATGATCTCGTTGGACACGGAACCCGCTTCGATCTTGCCCGGCCAGCGGACCATGGACGGAACACGCCAACCGCCTTCCCAGTTGGTGTTCTTTTCGCCGAAGAACGGCGTCGCTGCGGCATCCGGCCAGGTGTTGTAATGCGGGCCGTTGTCGGTGGAATAGTGAACGATGGTGTTGTCGGCGATGCCAAGTTCATCGATCAGGTCCAGAAGCTGGCCGACATGCATGTCATGCTCGATCATGCCAGCGGTGTATTCATCGACGGTCCGGCCGGCAATGTCGCTCGCCTGATCCATCATTTCCGGCTTCACATGGGTGCGGAAGTGCATCCGTGTGCCGTTCCACCAGACATAAAACGGCTGACCTTGCTCATGCGCCCGCTTGATGAAGTCCACAGCTGCGGCAAGAGTTTCCTCATCCACCGTTTCCATACGCTTCTTGGTAAGTGGGCCGGTGTCTTCGATTGTCCCGTCTGCCGATGACTTGATGACACCGCGGGGACCGAAAGTTTCCCGGAAGGTGCGCCCGTCCGGCATGATGACATCGCCCGGATAATCGGCGTTTTCAGGCTCTTCTTCAGCGTTCAGGTGATAAAGGTTGCCGAAGAACTCATCGAAGCCGTGATTGGTTGGCAGATGTTCGTCCTTGTCACCCAGGTGGTTTTTGCCAAACTGTCCGGTCACGTAGCCTTCGGCCTTCAAAAGACCAGCGATGGTCGGATCTTCTTCCTGCATGCCGAGATCCGCGCCGGGCAGGCCGACCTTTGACAGACCGGTGCGGAACACGCTTTGACCCATGATGTAGGACGAGCGGCCGGCCGTGCACGATTGCTCGCCGTAATAGTCGGTGAATATCATGCCTTCATTGGCGACGCGGTCGATATTCGGGGTGCGGTAGCCCATCAAGCCCATTGTGTAGGCAGAGATGTTGGACTGACCCACATCATCGCCCCAAATGACGAGGATGTTGGGTTTGGTTTCCTGAGCCGATATCGGGGCAATCCCTGCCACGGCTAGTGAGGCGATTGAAAGTGCAATCACTTTTAATCGTCTGGAGACAAATGAATAACGCATGAAGCCTCGCAATCTGTGAGGTGATGGGTACGTGCGGTTGTATCGCGGAAGAAATTTTCAGCGTACTTGATCAGTCTATGCGCAATATCTGTTCACGGGAAAGTTAAAAATAACGCTGCGTTATTTGTTTTGGCTTTGCGCAGGTTTTGGTTGCGCATCATCTGAAGGGGCGACGGCAGCGTTGAAAAATCGCATGTGACCGGCTGCCGCATGGCGTGTCGCCGCACTTCGCCGGTTTCACATTGAGTAAGTGAAATCCCTCATCCATATGTCGGCTTAGCAATCAACCACAACCAGGCCTTTGGGCCGGGAAAGAGCCATGGAAGAACTTCTTCTCAGCCGAATTCAGTTCGCGGCCAACATTTCGTTCCACATCCTGTTCCCAACGATCACCATCGCGCTGGGGTGGGTGCTGCTGTTCTTCAAACTGAGGTTCAATGCGACGGGCGATGACCGCTGGATGGCGGCGTACATGTTCTGGGTAAAGATCTTCGCCTTGTCCTTTGGCCTCGGCGTCGTAAGCGGCATTACGATGAGCTTCCAGTTTGGCACCAATTGGCCGGGCTTTATGGAAACAGTCGGCAACGTCGCTGGTCCGCTGCTCGCATACGAAGTGCTGACAGCCTTCTTCCTTGAGGCGGCCTTCCTCGGGATCATGCTGTTCGGGGCGTCGCGTGTTCCGAACTGGCTGCACACGCTTGCGACCTTTCTAGTCGCGTTCGGAACCACAGTCAGCGCGTTCTGGATCCTTGTCTTGAATTCCTGGATGCACACACCGGCCGGTTTCGAACTGCGCGACGGGATTGTTCATGCCACTGACTGGTGGGCCATCATCTTCAACCCGTCCATGCCCTACCGTTTGGTGCATATGCTCCTCGCCAGCGGCTTGACCGTTGCCTTCCTCATTCTTGGCATCTCGGCCTTCCGCCGTCTGATCGGCGATCAGTCCAAAGGCGTTCGCGTCACCTTCAAAACTGGCGCGTGGATGGCAGCCATTCTCATTCCGGTGCAGATCTATGCGGGTGACCTGCACGGCCTCAACACCTTGGAGCACCAGCCGCAAAAGGTTGCCGCCATGGAAGGCAACTGGGAAACCTCGTCCCATGTGCCGCTGTTGCTCTTCGCCTTGCCGGATGAGGAGAAGCGACAGAACAACTTCGAGATCGGTATTCCGGGCGGCGCGTCGCTCATCCTGAAACACGATCCGGCCGGTGTGGTCCCGGGCCTGAACGATTTTTATGCCGAAGATGGAACCGCGCTTCATCCGCCGGTCGCGCCGGTCTTCTGGTCCTTCCGCGTGATGGTCGGGACAGGCGTGCTGATGCTCGTCATCAGCTGGGCGACTGTCATCATGATGCGCCGGAATCGCGGTGTGGACGGCTTGAACCCTTGGCTGCTGCGCGGCCTTGTTGGCATGACCTTCTCCGGTTGGCTGGCGACACTTGCCGGCTGGTACACTACGGAAATCGGCCGTCAGCCTTGGCTGGTTCAAGGTGTTCTGACTACCGAAGCCGCTGTTGCTGATGTCCCGGCGCCCATGGTTGCCACAACGCTTGCCGCTTACTTGATCGTCTATGCGGTTCTGCTAGTGGCCTATATCACGGTCATCTTCCGGCTCGCCCGCAAGGCGAGCAATCCCGAAGATACAAGGCCGCATTCCGGTGCTGCCCAAGTGGCCCTGGTCCCGGCGGAGTAAGACAACATGACCTTCTTTGGTGATCCGACCGTCTGGCTTCCGCTGGCTTTCGCCGCTCTCATGGGCGTCTCGATCCTCGTCTACGTTGTGCTCGACGGATTTGACCTTGGGGTGGGCATCCTTCTGCCCCTTGGGGACGAGGAAGAAAAAGACCGCATGATCGCGGCGATCGGCCCCTTTTGGGATGCCAACGAGACATGGCTGGTGCTCGCGGTGGGGCTGTTGCTCGTGGCCTTTCCCGTGGCGCATGGGGTCATCCTGACCGCGCTTTATCTCCCGGTTGCTGTCATGCTGATCGGGCTCATTCTGCGCGGCGTTGCATTCGAATTCCGGGCAAAGACCACCGGCAAACAGAAGCATCGCTGGAATCAGGCGTTCTTTTTTGGCTCTGTATCAGCCTCGCTCGCACAGGGGTATATGCTCGGCCTCTACATCATGGGCCTGGAACACACACCTGCCACAGTTGCCTTTGGTGTTCTGACCGCGCTCTGTCTGACGGCTGGCTACGGCTTTATCGGTGCGACCTGGCTGATCATCAAATCCGAAGGCACCTTGCAGATGAAGGCGATCCGTTGGGCCCGGACGCGGCTTTGGGGTGTTGTCTTGGGTTTCGGTGCGATCTCGCTGGCAAGCCCGTTGGTCAGCGACCGGATCTTCGAAAAATGGTTTTCCTTTCCCTCGATGATCCTGCTGGCGCCCCTGCCATTGATGTCGGCTCTTTTGGTCTTCATCCTGTACACAGCGCTGCAGCACCTGCCGGCCAAAGACGACAAGTGGGCGTGGGTGCCGTTCACGGCAACGGCCAGCCTGTTCCTTCTGGCATTCGCAGGATTGGCTTATTCCTTCTACCCCTACGTGGTACCGGAGCAGCTCACCCTTTATGAAAGCGCAAGTGCGCCGGAAAGCCTGTTTATCATCCTGCTTGGGGCCTTGTTCGTCCTGCCGGTGATCATCGGCTACACAATCCTCGCCTACACCGTCTTCCGCGGCAAGGCGACCGAGTTGCGCTACGACTAGACCTTGGTTAGAGGGGGACTAAGCCGGTGCTGCCTTCTCTCCCTCCACCGAGTTCTCGGAACCGGTTGTTTCAAGCGCATGGATGGCAAGGCTTTGCCCGGCCTCCTGCATGGTCAGATATGTTTGGTCTGCCCCGGCTTCGGTGATTTGAGCCACGTGATCGGCATGCAGGGCATGGCTGACGATCGTGCCGGAAAAGCCACTGGCTCGTAACATCCGTGCTGCGATCAGTTTGGCCTCAAGATCATCCATTGCCAGAACCGCTGCGGTGATTTTGCTGAGGTCGACGCTATTCCAGAAATTGCTGTCTTCTGCGTCCGCAAAGATGACATTGCGCCCAGCTTCCGCATGGCCCTGGACCTTATAGATGTCTGCATCCAAACCAATGGGGCGATGCTCTTTTTCAATCAGAGCATTGTAGGCGGCGGTCCCGGTGCGCCCCATCCCGAATACCAGGATATCCGCGTCTCCAAGGTCTTTGGGTTGTTCGTCCGGGTGACGCGTCGACAGTTCAAACCGTTGCAATTGAGGTTCGAACCGTTCGAAAATCTGGTGCGCAAAGCGATTAAGGGGCGCGGCTATCAGGAAAGACACCGACACGGCAATCGCAAGTGGGACGAGATAGTCCTGAGCGGCCGGGATCCCGGCCGCGACGATCAAACCGAATTCACTATAAGCAGTCAGCGACAAGGCCGTGACGAAGGAGGTTCTTGCCCGGAGTTTGAAAGCGATCAGGACGGCAAAAAACAGGATGCCTTTCAAGGGCAACAGTGCTGCCAGAACCAACGCAAAGACGATCGCATTCCAGTCCGGGAGCCCGGACATTCCGATCGATAGGAAGAAGCCAATCAGAAACACTTCCTTGAGCGCCCAAAGTGAGCTGGACAATTCACCTGCCCGAGGGTGACCGGAGAGCAGAAGCCCCATAACGAGCGCACCGATTTCGCCTTTCAATCCGATGATCTCGAAACCGACACCACCTATCACAAGGCTGAGCATCATACCCGTCAACAACAAGACTTCGTCGTGCCCTGCTAGATCCAGCAACTTGAACAGGACCGGCCTCAGCAGAGGCGTCGCGAAAATCAATAGAGCCCAGGGACCTGGCAGCTTGCCTGCAAAGATTGCCAAAACCACCAGCGCGATAATGTCCTGCACGATCAGGATGCCGATGGCGGTCCGCCCATGAAATGTGCCGAGCTCGCGTTTGGCCTCAAGGATCTTTGCCGAGAGCACGGTGGAGGAAAAGGCGAGGGCGATGCCAACAAGCAGCGCACCCATCCATTCGGATGTGAAGAGCAGCCAGATGATCGGTGTGAACACGCCAATGGACACGATAAAATGGATCAGCGCGCCGCCAACCACTTGCGGTTCGGCTATCTGCCTGAGTTTCAGCTTCAAACCGATGGTGAACAGCAGCATCAAAACGCCGAGTTCGGCGACGTAATCAAGAATTGGACCCGTTTCGCCCGGCATTCCAAAGCGCGGTCCGATCAGGTTGATGAAAAAGCCTGCAGCCAGGAAGCCAACAAGCGGCGGGAGGCCTACCTGCCGGACAGCAAGCCCGAACACGAACGCTGTTCCGATCGCAAAGACTTCAAAGTGCATGCCGGTCTCACCTGTTGGTTCGTGCCCTAACGGTAATCATCAATTCTTGGGCGATTCCCTGCGTACATCAATCGTCTTGGGTCGATTCAATCACTCGGTCCGGGGGCGCGACTTCGAACCGATAACTTGGTCTTTTAAATAGAAAGACATCAGGCCCCTGGATTTGCCTTCAGTGACGAGAAGGCAAAGGGTACAAAGACGCGTCACACCGTGAGGGATAACAAACCCATCAGTTCACTTTGCGTGTGGGTGTCTCACCTTTGGCCTGTTCTTGAAGCCCAAGAACCTCTTCGAGTGCTGTCTGAAATTGGTCAACAACGCCATCGGCCGTCTTCAGATTGAAGGCGAAGTTCAGACTTACAGTATCTGCCAGAAACACCGGTTCGAACTCGGCGGGATCTATTCCTGCCTTGGCCGCGAGCCTTGCAAAGTTTTTCCACTGGATCGGGATGAAGTCGATCCGGTCGGCGGCCAGCATTTTGACATTAAAAATGCCTTGGCTGTTGAACGTCGTATTTTCTTCCGGAATACCGTGCCGCTTTGCAAAAACCGCACTGGCCCCATCAATTACGACGCCGACCTTGTATTGATGGAGGTCTTCTGACTTTTCGATTTCGAAGTTCCGCTCCTTTTTGCCGATGAAATAGGAGTCGAACTTGAGGATCGGGCCTGCCCATTTGAAAAGGCGTTCCCGTTCGGGCGTGCGGCCCGTGGAGAACAGAACCGTATTTGCATCAACCTGAGCTTGGTGAAAAGCTCGTGCCCAGGGAAGGAATACAATGTCCTCTCGAGTTTGGGTCGACCCGACTTTTTGAAGGATCTTGTCCAAGAGATCGGCTGTTTGACCTTTGACCACGCCATCTTCGACATAGTGGTAGGGCTTCCAGTCTTCGGAAAGAAGCTTGAGCTCTGGAAATGTGGTCTCGGCTTGAACAGGTTCCCCAAAGGGCGCTGCCGCGGTGAGAAGCAAACCGACGGCAACAACCGCTCGCCATCGACGGGACAAGTCCCTCGCAATCCGCTTCACTGCTTTTGGATCTGACATCTACTGCTTTATCCAACCATGCTATGGAAGCATTATCCGGTAACACCTGTAGAAGTTAAAAGTCTGAGATTTAAAAAGTAAATAATATCGGAGTCACAAAGTCGTTTAATTTGAAGAAATCATCGGGGGAGATATTTGAAAAGCTGCGTGCATTTTAAAAATACATTACTCTGGGTGTTAAAAGCATCAATTTTAGGCAAAGTGATTTGCTAAAATCGCAAGCAAATGATGGCAGGTTTCGTCCGGGAAACTTCACGGGTCTGTCACTTCCAAGACTTCCCCAGTGTCCAGGCGTTTGACGAAATCAACCCGGTCTCCATTCCAGTGATAGCTGAAGTGCGAGGATTGGACAGGGATCGAAACCACGTCCGGCCAGAACGCCCCCAAACATTCACCGCCTGCACAACGGACGCTGTCCCAGACAAGGCCATCGCTGCCTGAGGCTCGGATTTCGGCGCCGGCCTTCTGGGAGAGATCATAATCGGACGCATGAAGGACACCCGGTACATCATTGACGTCTGTCAGGTCGGCGTCGACAGACCCGACCAAAAGCCGGAATTGGGACGTCCATCCGGCGTCCTCGCGTGTTGAGGCCATGAACCTTGCATGGTGATAAATTGTCTCTGCGAGAGCCACGTTCTCTGAATTGCCCGCGTAGTAGATCCCGTAGCTGCCATCGGAAAACCGACCTGGCCTCAGCGGAGAGCAATGGACAAACGGTGCCATGACATAGCTGGCGCCGGGACCGGAAACGCGTCGATGAACCGGGACTTTGCCAAGGTCGCCGATTTCGCCGCGCACGCGCGGGTTGGTTTTTGCCTCGACCGAAGCCAGAGCTTCCCAATCCTTTGGGTCGGCGATGTCTTCAAACAAATCAATGGGAGGGTAGAGGGAGCGGATAATGCGAAAGGTCCGCGCCCACGTTACGCGCCGGGTGTGCGGCATGGCCTACCAAACCCCGCGCTCGGCGTTCAGCCAGCGGCGCAGGCTTTCAAGGTCGGACATTTCACCGCGCAGCATGACATCAAGGGCAGATTTGCCCTCAAAAGCGTCATTTTCCTTCTTCACCCAGGCGTATCCACGCTTTGGCTCGTTGAAGAGGTGGCGGATGCCTTTGTGTATGCCCATCAGGTGCGCCATGCGCATTTTGCGGTCCCGGTCCACGCGGCCGATGTCACCGCGCTTCCACCGGTCCCATGTGCTTTGTGACATGT
Source organism: Roseibium sp. (assembly GCF_965276855.1). Classification (GTDB taxonomy): domain Bacteria; phylum Pseudomonadota; class Alphaproteobacteria; order Rhizobiales; family Stappiaceae; genus Roseibium. Next base: position 419,229 of record NZ_OZ255700.1, on the reverse strand, counting down.
CGCCCAGCAGCGTGCGGGATTGCGCATCGCTCAGGCCCCAGGCCTTGAAGAGGTTGACAGTCGCGCGCGCCAAAGCGCCGGCTTCATCGTCCGTGATGACCGGGTTCTGTGCGTGGGCTGGCGTCGATGTTATCGGTTGCAAGCTCAACTCAAACTCCATCATTTGACGGTATTTTATATTATATATGTCAAATGACAACCGGTCGGCTGTTTTTCAAGGGGATCGGTGAGATCTCAGTGCTCATTTCTCATGTGCGAACACTTGAGCCGTCAATGCAGGGCTCAGCTTTGAAGGTTCATTGCAAGGCCAATAGTAGGCGTGCTTTTCAATCCCCGCCGGTCACTGAAACCGACATCGCTAAATCGGTCAGCAGGTCGGCGGTCTCGTCCATATCAAGTGGCAAAGCGCGGGCTGTGATTGAATAGCCCTCAAAGTAGGGGATGAGCAGGGTCGTCAAACGGTCTGCAGAAGCAGCGTCTGTTTTGCCCTCAAACGCAAAGTCCACAACTACCTTGGAAAAGCGTCGATAGTATTCCATCAGGCACTCATCAATGAGGCCGCTCCTGCTGGAGATCGCCCATATTTCCCGAAAAGCCCGGCACATGTCGCTGATCTCCAGGCCATGGACCAAGACGGCCCGCACCAGAAATCGAATCCGGTCCCGGGTCGTTGAGGCGTTGCTCTCGTGCGCGAGTTTCTTCAGGTTCTCGGTGCACTCTTCGAAGTAGCCCGCAACCATGGCAATCAGCACATCATCCCGTGTCTTGAAATAGTATTGCACATTGCTGAGCCGCATCTCTGCGCGCTCCGCGAGCTTGCGCATCGTTAGGCCAGCGTCGCCCGTTTCGATCAAGAGTTCCAGTGCAGCATCGAGGATTAGTCTTTCCTTTGGAGAGAGAACTCGGCGCTTAACCTGCTGTTCCACTTTACTTATTCCTTTTTGGCTAATGGCTGTGACCCAAGGGCCTACCTTGTTTTTGAGTATAGAGACTTGACGAAATTGGTCAAACGACCTAATTTTTGGTCATATGACCTAAATCTTGAAGGTGCCCTTATGATCAAAGCACTCCGTACCCCTGATACCCGGTTTGACAGTCTTTCCGACTATCCATTTCAACCCAATTATGTCGACGACCTGAAGGGATATGAGGGCCTTCGTGGTCATTACGCCGATGAAGGTGATCCGAACTCCGAGGAGGTCTTCCTGCTGCTTCATGGAGAGCCCAGCTGGAGCTATCTCTATCGCAAGATGATCCCGATTTTCGCCAATGCCGGTGCCCGGGTGATCGCACCCGACTGGTTGGGGTTTGGGAAATCCGACAAGCCTGTCGATGATGAGGTCTACACGTTTCATTTCCATCGAAACTACATGCTTTCCCTTATCAAACATTTGGATCTGAAGAACATCACACTGGTGGTTCAGGACTGGGGAGGCGTTCTCGGTTTGACGTTGCCCATGGAGATGAAGGACCGGTTCAAGCGGCTGCTGATCATGAATACCGGTCTCATGATGGGCCCGGTGAACAGCCCCGCCTTTGATGCCTGGAAAGCAGATATCGTTTCAGATCCTGACGTGCCGATCCCGTTCATCATGCAGAAGAACGAGCCGGTCATTTCTGACATCGAAGCTGCCGCCTATGAGGCGCCATACCCGGACCAAAGCTACAAGGCGGGAGTCCGCAGGTTTCCCCTTATGATTGCGACATCGATGGACGCTCCGGGCGTCGATGTGTCTCAAAGGGCCGCAAAGTTCTGGTCGACAGAATGGACCGGTGAAAGCTTCATGGCGATCGGAATGCGCGACAAGATGCTGGGGCCGGATGTCATGAATGTCATGCGCACGGTGATCAACGGCTGCCCGGACCCTCTGGAAATCCCGGAAGGCGGACATTTTGTTCAAGAATCCGGCGGCGAACTGATCGCCCAAAAGGCCCTTGAACACTTCGGCCTGGCCCAGGTCTGAAACACCCGAAAACATCACACGGTTGTGCCCGAACACTAGGGCCAGCCGTCAACTCCTCACGCCCAGGACTGAACAATGGAACCTGAAATCCTCGTCATCGGTGCGACCGGTAAAACAGGCAAACGTGTCGCCCAACGGCTTGAGGCACGCGGCCTGGCCGTCCGGCATGGAACGCGCCGCAGCCCGATCCCCTTTGATTGGGAAAACCCGGAAACGTGGGCTGCATCGTTGAATGGCATAAAAACCGCTTATGTAGCCTATTCACCCGACCTTGCGGTCCCGTCCGCGCACGGAGTGATCGACGCTTTCGTAAAGGCGGCCGAAGCGGCAGGACTGCGCCGCATGGTCTTGTTGTCGGAACGCAACGAGGCGCGGGCGCAAGCCTGCGAACAGCTTCTCATGAGCTCGTCCTTGGAGTGGACAATCCTGCGGCCCAGCTGGTTCATGCAGAACTTTAGCGAAGGCGGGTTTCTGGACGACGTGCTGGCAGGAGAGGTCTCGGCCCCTGATTCCGGGGCAGGAGAGCCGTGGGTTGATTTGGAAGACGTTGCGGATGTTGCTGTCGCGGCCTTGCTGGACGACGGTCACACCGGTGAAGTCTATGAAATCACGGGGAGAGAGCTGCTCACCTGGGACCAGGCAGTTCGTCTTATCGCCAGCGTGACCGGACGGGACGTGGCGTATCGCACATCCACGCCGCAAGAGTTTGAAGGCACCTTGATTGCTGCCGGGTTTCCTGCCGAAGACGCCGCCTTTGTCGCCGGTCTTGTGGCTGAGATCCTTGACGGCAAGAATGCAAGCACCGCGGATGGTCTTCAGCGCGCCCTCGGCCGAAAGCCGAGAACGTTTGCGCAGTTTACTGAGGATGCCCACGCGGCGGGCTGCTGGAAGTAGCTGTCTTAAGTTCATCACCACCCAATGGAAACCGACCTACAGCGGTTGGCGGTGGGCCAGGGGTTGGGTTGGATGCAAACCTTTATTCCAGTGGAGGAAAAGAACGCATCACCATCCGAAACGGAGACTTTCCAACCCCACAAACATAACCCGCCCGATCGTCTCCGATGGGCGGGTTTTTTGTGCTGGGCGCCGGCTGCCGCGCTGAGACCGATGGTGTTAGCTTCAGCCGTCTTTGTTGGCTCAAATTGACAACATGGGTCCAACGCAATCGGGTGTTTGTTTCAGGTTATCGACAGCTCACGTTTGAATCGACTGTCGGGGAACACCAAACTCAAGACAACAAGTCACCCGTTCTCTGCCCCGGTCAAGATCGCCATCAGAGCGCTCGGGACGCAGGCATTGGTGTGACGGTCGGCCATCAATCCGGTGCGGACAATGAAATTGTCCTGCAACGACGCGGGCAGAGAAGCCAGCTCGTGCTGGGCAACCATGCCCCGGATCGCACCGGCATAGGACCGCTCTGCGATGCTGCCCGGTTCAATCCGGTTGCCCCGATCTGAGGACCTGTCAAAGATCGTTTTTCCCTCTTTGATTGTCTGCGCCACGCGAAGCGTTTCCAGACTTTCCGGGTCTATGGCCAAAGGGTCGCCAGACAGGATGGCAAAATCAGCAAGTTTGCCGGGTTCGATAGACCCCTTGTCGTCTTCCTCGAAATGTTGATAGGCGGCCCAGAGTGTCATTGATTTGAGAGCGGTGATCACGTCAACCCGTTGCGCTGGCCCGATGATGTCGCCGCTGCGCGAGCGCCGGGTGACAGTGGCATCCAGCACCCGCATGGAATCTGGAAATGCCACCGGCGCATCATGATGGCTGCCAAACATCATGCTCCGCTGAACCATCCATCCCGTTGGCGAGATGTTATCGGCACGTGCGGGGCCGACCGTGTGATCGCGGTGCCAGTCACCCCAGTAAAACGTATGCATCGGGAACAGGGACGGGAAGACATTCAGCAGCTTGTAGGCATCCACCTGGTCCTCACGAAGGAACTGGCCATGAATCAGAACAGGCCGTCTGTCCGCCGCACCATGTTTTTGCGTGGCCGCTGCAATGGCGGCAATCAGCCTGTCGGATGCGCCTTCGCCATTTGCATGGGACAGGAGTTGAATATCGTTTTCGAAGGCCCAATCGACGATGTCGATGACAGTTTCCATGGTTTCATAGGCAATCCCCATATAGCCCGGCGGATAGTCGCCAACCGGGTCGTAATAGGGACGGTCCCTGAGCGCCGTGAACCCCTGCGGCGATCCATCCAGCGTAAATTTGCCTCCGGCGATGCGGACCCGATTGGTGTAAGTGCGGGAATGGTTGGCTGAAACAAAGTCCCTATCCACCATGACATCCGGGTAGACTGCGACATCGATCTCAAGTTCCTTCAGATCCGCCAGCGTGTTGAGAGCATCGACTACAACGGGGACAGCGCGGCCTTCCTGAGCCGTCGTAAACCCATAGCTTGCCCAGAGCTTTGTACCAGCGCGGCCAAGTTCAAGGATCCCGTCATCGCCGAGCGCCGCGAACAGCTTGCCCAGTGAGCTGAAATGGATGTTGCCCTCCAGAACGCCATCAGGTTCATTCCCGGCCATCCGCCGGATGACGCCGCCTGGGACCTCTTCCGTCTCAGCGGTGATTCCGAGAACTTCGAGACCCTTGGTGTTGGTGACACCGATGTGGCCAGACTGGTGCACGATATAGACCGGATACTCCGTCGACACCTGATCAAGGTCCTCCCGGGTCGGGTGGCGTTGTTCTGCGAGTTGTCCGGGATCGTAGCCGAACCCGATGATCAGATTGACCGCTTCGACAGTCCGCCGGTTTTCATCCGTCCAGTCCTTGAGTTGATCAATCAGGTTCGCAATGTCCTGAACTGTCCCGTCAGGCGGTGCCAACAGGTTGGCCGACAGGGCCTGTATGCCGCCCATCACCACGTGTCCGTGCGAGTCGATGAAGCCGGGGACCATGGTCCGCCCGCCGAGATCAACGAGCTCGGTCCCGTCTCCGCTATGTGCCAGGACAGTGTCCCGCGATCCGACAGCCAGAATGCGCCCGTCCTTTACGGCAACAGCATCAACGGTCATTGCCGCATCATTCATCGTGTGAATGGGGCCGCCCATCCAGATGCGGTCTGCGATTTCCAGGGCAAATGACTGCGCGGCCACCCCGCAGGTCAGCACGCACACCGCGATAAGGCGCGTAATTGGCATTGGCTTCTAGTCCAATCGTTCCATGTCGTTCAGCTCGAAACTGCTATCGAGCAGGCTTGGCTCTGGACCGTAAAAGCGGGCCAGCAGAAAGTATCTGCGCTTCGGATCCGTCGGCAACCAGTTGTTTTCCTTGCCTTCCGGTGCGGTCGGGCCGAAATAGATATCAACCGATCCGTCTTCATTTTTAACCACCTCAGGCATTGTGGAGTCGATCGTGCTCGGACTGAGATCGCGAAGGTAGGATGCCGTGACAAGATCGTACGTCGTGATCGACCAAAAGTCGCGGACCGGGACGTTGGCAGGCATAGTCAGTTTGTAGCGCCGCCCCCCGTCAAGCCACTCCCCATCCGGCGTTTCTGCCAGATCGAGATAATAGGTCGCCGTTCCGTAGTTTTTCACACTGGTGATGATCGCGTAATAGAGCGCACCGCGGGCCACGTAGTCATAATACGAGGGATACTCATAGCTCCATTCGGTTTCGCGGGAACCGTTGGGGACAAGCGCAGACCAGCGTTTTCCCTCAAAGACAAAAGGGTTTAGAACGCGGTGATACTGGTCAATCATGTATTCCAATGCTTCGGGCCCGGCTGAGCGATAGATGGATTGCATCTTCGCATCAGGTTCAAAAGGCTCGTTGCGCTTTACGCCAATCCGAGCAAGTGCGCCCATCATGGCAAGATCGCGATCCAGGACGACCTCTTCATTGATCATCTCGTGGATGTGGCGGTAGATATCGCCGTCCATTCTGGGTGTCATTTCCAAGGGCACGCCGTATACATCCACATATTCAGTCGAGACGTCACCGCCAGCCTCGGACAGCGGGTAGACCTTGATCTTTTTGGTAAGTGCAGTTGCCTTGGCAAGGTTCTCCTCGGTCGCCCCGCCGGCGAGGATCGGACGCAGGACCGCAAAGCCAAATCGTGTCTCTTGTTCGTATACCAATGCATTTGGAAGCAGTGGACCATCATACCCCGGTGGCACCATCAGGTATTTCGCGCCCAAACCGCGATCCCGGCCCTTTGATCCAACATCATCGAGCGGCCGTTGCCAGGAATCCATGATTGTTCCAAATATCCCGACGCCATCCGCTGAAGCGGGCAATTCGAATACAATTGGTTCGTCTTCGACAGTCCAATAGGCATGTATATAGGGTGTTGTATTGTTTGGCGTAGCCGTTTGAAAACGCCAATCCTGAACTTTTGAGTTGTACCCCACGTCATTTGGACCAACGCCAGCATCGGCAAGCGCATCCCGGTAGAACTTGAAGTTCATAAGCGGCATCGCCCAAACAGCGGCATCTATCGCTCTAAAATAGGACAGCTGGTCCGCTGTACTCGCTTTTGTCAGTTCAAACTCGTCCGCTTGAACAGAGGTTGCCACCACTGCTGCAAGGGCCAATGTCTTGATGAGACTGAATGTCCTGATAGGGCGCATGGTAAGAAACCTTTTTCGGCATCGGGGCTTCCGTAACTCTATGCGCGAGATCTTAGACGACGGTCCTGTTCTTTCAAGCCAAGCGTCCGCCTCGGGCCTTGGGTGCTGAGCGGACACCATGTGGCGCGCAAAACAAAACCCGCCCGATCGTCTCCGATGGGCGGGTTTTTTAGTGCTGGGAGCCGCGCTGAGACCGGCGGTGGCCGGTCTGGGCGAACTCCCGGCTAAGGTCTTAGCTGCAGCCGGAGGTGGAGCCGCAGGTGTCGCATTTCAGGCAGGTGCCGTTGCGCACCATGGTGAAGTTGCCGCATTCCGCGCAGCTTTCGCCTTCATAACCTTTCATCCGGGCCTGGGCGATCTGCTGGGCCGCTGTCTTGACCTGCGGGGCAGGGGAGACTTCCACGGCAACCGCTGCTTCTGCGCCGCGGGCGAAGGCCGTTGCAACGGCAGATGTCTGTGCTGCTGGGGTGCCGGCGAGCTCTGCCGTGATCGCCTGCGTGACTTCACCTGCCGGCTCATCAGAAACCAGGCGGAACCGTTCGGTCTGACCGCGGACGAGGCCATGGGACACCATGCCGTTGTCCTTCTTGTCCTTCATGGTGCCAGCCGAAACCTTGTCACCGCTGAAGACTTCCGGCGGAACGTGGGCCAGTTCATGGCGGCCAAGATAAGACACGGCCAGCTCGCGGAAGATATAGTCCAGGATCGACGTTGCGTTTTTGATCGCATCGTTGCCCTGAACCATGCCTGCCGGCTCGAACTTGGTGAAGGTGAAGGCGTCCACATACTCTTCGAGCGGCACGCCGTACTGCAGGCCGAGCGAGACGGAGATGGCGAAGTTGTTGATGAACGCGCGAAGGGCCGAGCCTTCCTTGTTCATGTCGATGAAGATCTCACCGAGACGGCCATCTTCATATTCACCGGTCCGCAGGAACACGGTGTGTCCGCCGATCTTTGCCTTCTGGGTGTAGCCCTTGCGGCGGGTCGGCAGTTTTTCCTGTTCGCGGACAACACGTTCCACGATCCGCTCGACAATGCGTTCGGCGACAACTTCGGCCTTGGCGGCTGCCGGCAGAGCTGCGATTTCCTCCGCCGCATCCTCGGCTTCGTCGTCGTCGTCGCTGAGCAGCTGGGAATTGAGCGGCTGGCTGAGCTTGGAACCATCGCGGTACAGTGCGTTTGCTTTCAGCGCCAGCTTCCAGGAGAGCATGTACGCTTCCTTACAGTCCTCAACCGTCGCATCGTTCGGCATGTTGATCGTCTTGGAGATCGCGCCGGAGATGAACGGCTGGGCTGCAGCCATCATGCGGATGTGGCTCTCAACGCTCAAGAAACGCTTGCCGATGCGCCCACACGGGTTGGCGCAGTCGAACACCGGGTAGTGTTCTTCCTTCAGGAACGGTGCGCCTTCCAGGGTCATTGCACCGCATACATGGGTGTTGGCGGCTTCGATGTCGGCCTTGGAGAAGCCAAGGAACGACAGAAGTTCGAACTCCGGATCTTCCAGCTGCTCGTCGGTCACGCCGAGTGCCTTCATCTGATCATCGCCAAGCGTCCAGCGGTTGAAGACGAACTTGATGTCGAAAGCGGACTTCATGCCGTCTTTCAGCTTGCCAAGGCTTTCATCGGTAAAGCCCTTGGTCTTCAGCGCGGCCGGGTTGATGCCCGGTGCCTGGTCGATAGAGCCATGGCCGACAGCGTAAGCTTCAATCTCGCCGATTTCGCTTTCCGAGTAGCCGAGCTTGCGCAGGGCTTCTGGAACCGCACGGTTGATGATCTTGAAGTAGCCGCCACCCGCGAGTTTCTTGAACTTCACCAGAGCAAAGTCCGGCTCAATACCCGTCGTGTCACAGTCCATGACCAGACCGATGGTGCCGGTCGGGGCGATCACGGTGGACTGGGCGTTGCGGAAGCCGTTCTTCTCGCCAAGCTCCAGAGCACGGTCCCAGGCTTTCTTGGCGCGGTCGATCAGGATCGGTTCCGGGCAAGACGCATGGTCGAGCGGCACTGGATTGGTGTTCAGACCCTCATAACCGCTAGCTTCGCCATGGGCGGCAAGGCGGTGGTTGCGAATGACGCGCAGCATGTGCTTGGCGTTTTTCTTGTAGCCCGGGAAAGAGCCGAGCTCTCCAGCCATTTCGGCAGAGGTTGCGTAGGACACACCGGTCATGACCGCGGTGAGGGCACCACAAATGGCGCGGCCTTCGTCGGAGTCGTATGGAATGCCGGAGGTCATCAGAAGGCCGCCGATGTTGGCATAGCCAAGACCCAGGGTGCGGAACTTGTAGGACAGCTCGGCAATTTCCTTGGACGGGAACTGCGCCATCAGGACCGAGATTTCAAGAACAATGGTCCACAGACGGACGCCATGCTCGTAGTTGTCGATCGCAAACGAACCGTCTTCATTGCGGAACTGCATCAAGTTCAAGGACGCCAGGTTACAGGCCGTGTCATCCAGGAACATATACTCCGAGCAAGGGTTCGACGCGCGGATTTCGCCATCGGCAAGGCAGGTGTGCCAGTCGTTGATGGTGGTGTGGTACTGAAGGCCCGGATCAGCAGACGCCCAGGCTGCGTACCCGATCTGCTCCCAAAGCTCCTTCGCCTTGACCGTTTTCAGGACGGTGTCGGTCTTGCGCGCGGTCAAGTCCCACTCTTTGTCTTCAACAACAGCGTTCAGGAAGCCGTCCGTGACGCGGACGGAGTTGTTGGAGTTCTGGCCAGCAACGGTCAGGTACGCTTCGGAATCCCAGTCCGTGTTGTAGGTCGGGAATTCGATCTTGGTGAAGCCCTGCTTGGCGAACTGGATGACGCGCTGGATATAGTTCTCCGGCACCATCATCTTCTTGGCCGCACGGATTTCGCGCTTCAGAGCCGGGTTTTTCGCCGGATCAAAGCAATCACCGTTGTCCGCTTCGCAGTTGACGCAGGCGCGCATGATGGCGGTCAGGTGCTTCTGGCAGATCTTGGAGCCGGTCACGAGGGCCGCAACCTTCTGCTCTTCCTTGACCTTCCAGTTGATGTACTCCTCAATGTCCGGATGGTCTGCGTCGACCACGACCATCTTCGCCGCGCGGCGGGTGGTGCCGCCGGATTTGATGGCGCCCGCGGCCCGGTCACCGATCTTCAAGAAGCTCATCAGACCGGACGACTTGCCGCCGCCGGAAAGTTTTTCACCCTCAGCACGAACGTGAGAGAAGTTGGAGCCGGTGCCGGAGCCGTACTTGAAGAGGCGCGCTTCACGTACCCACAGGTCCATGATGCCGCCGTCATTGACGAGGTCATCGCCAACGGACTGGATAAAGCACGCATGCGGCTGCGGGTGCTCGTAAGCGGTTTTGGATTTGGTCAGCTTGCCGGTCTGGAAATCGACATAATAGTGGCCCTGGCTCGGGCCGTCGATGCCATACGCCCAGTGAAGACCGGTGTTGAACCATTGCGGGGAGTTCGGAGCAACTTTTTGAGTCGCGAGCATGTAGCGCAACTCGTCAAAGAAGGCCTGTGCATCGGCTTCGGTGTCGAAGTAGCCACCTTTCCAGCCCCAGTAGGTCCAGGTGCCGGCCAGCCGGTCAAAAACCTGACGGCCATCCATTTCAGAGCCGTAGCGCTCGTCTTCGGGGAGTTTCGCGAGAGCTTTCTCGTCTGCTTCCTGCCGCCACAGCCAGGAAGGAACCGTGTTCTCTTCCACCGGCTTCAGCTTTGCCGGAACGCCTGCCTTGCGGAAGTATTTTTGAGCGAGGATGTCAGATGCGACCTGAGAGAATTGTGCCGGGACCTGAATGTCCTTCAGCTGAAAAACAATCGATCCATCCGGGTTCCGGATTTCACTGGTTGCTGTCCGGAAGTCTATGCTGGCGTAAGGCGATTGGCCTTCCTCGGTGTAGCGCCGCTCGATCCGCATTTTCTCAAGTCCCCTTTAAAATCCCCGACGGTTCGCCCCGAACCGATTGATCATTTCCACATGCGCCCGGCGTGGTGTCGTAACTGGCCTCTGCCGCCGGGTCTTGAGTCTGTATGTCACAGACTGGATGTCTGTATCTAGCGTCTCTTCGTTAATGATCCACTACATATAGTATTCATCAACAGGTTTGTCACGACATGTAGCCAGAAGCAGGACGCACGAAACTGCGCTCAGGATCGAGCTTTCGAATCCTGTACGGGTACGCTTAAGACTGGTGTTTCTGGATGACCGGAGCGCCTGGGAGAGCCTCCGATTACGCACATCGCAATGATTAGGAAACTAAAGTAAATGAATCCTTAAGGTCAACCCGCTGACGACAACAGGTAGTGCTCATGTTGTGGGCAAGCGCAAAATCTTGTGTGTCTATGTGGATAGCGGGGACCTTGACACTCCGGCACTCCGGTGGCCCCGGGAAACTGCCGAAACAGGCAAAAGAGCCGTGATTATGTGCCGGGCAAAGTCTGTGGATGAAGATAGCTCAAATTTTATGAAACTTTTAAGAAAATGGCATCAGTGCACTTCAACGCGGTTTAAGCCCGGTCTGGTTTAGTGATCCTGCACAAGGGATCGAGGACCGCCTTTATGAAACATCATGCTGCCTTTGGCTTGGCGATGGATGACATTGACGTTGTTGTTGTTGAAGACAGCAAACCGATGCAAACCATCCTGCGCTCGACCCTTTTGAGCTTCAAGGTTGCGCGGGTGCGTACATTTGATTCGGTCGATGATGCTCTGGAAGCAAGCCTTGCCGAACCCCCCAATCTGATCATCACAGATTGGCGCATGGCACCGACCACCGGTTATCAGCTGTTGCGGCTGATCCGTCACAAGCACATGGAACCGCTGTGCTTTGTTCCGATTCTCTTTATCACCGCGCACGGCACACGGCCGCTCGTTGATAAGGCGTTGAGGGCCGGGGCGCATCATGTGCTGGTGAAACCATTGTCGCCCTCGACGCTTCACAAGCGAATCGAATGGGTGCTCCACGATGACCGGCCAATGGTTTTAGAGAACTCCGGTTTCTACAACATCTATGGCATCCAGAAGCTGATGGATCAGCAGGCGGAAAAGATGAAGTCACTGGCTGCGGCCAGGGTCAATCACAGAACGGCTGTCCAGAAACGCGCCGAGGTTGATGACGTCGTCCAGGAAGCCTTCGACAAGAAGAAGCAGCAGCCCGAGGAACCAAAAATCATTGGACGCGGGTTTGCGCAGCGCGCAAAGAAACAGTCCGCCGCTTCGCGTCATATCAGGAACGGAAGATCGGCCTGATATCACTGCTGTGCCGCAGGCCGTCAGGTCCTCAAAGGCATAAACCGTGATTGGCAAGCTAACCGTTTTGCGCCTAAGTACCCGATCTGCCGAAATTCCGGGGCTTGCGGCAATGCAGCACTGGACACCAGCGGCACTTGACGCCATAGTCCGGCAAAATTCCGAAGGCGTTTATAAGCCTTTGTTGATGCGACTTAAGATCAAGGGACCTTTCAAGGGCCATGAAAAAACTTCTGCTTGAAATCTTCACCTGGTGGAATGGCCATACAATGGGTACGCGGTTCTTCACATGGCGTAAGGGCGAGTTCGTCGGCGAAGACGAGTTCGGCAACAAGTACTACAAGGAACGCGACGGCAAGAAGCGCTGGGTTATCTATAATGGCCTCGCGGAAGCTTCCAGCATTCCTCCAGGCTGGCATGGCTGGATGCATCACCGCGTCGACACGGCGCCGGTCGATGAAAACTACCACGCGAAGAGCTGGCAAAAGCCGCACGAGGCCAATCATACCGGAACACCGGAAGCCTATCGCCCTCACGGCTCGATCCTGACGCCGGAAAAACGCCCCGAAGTTACCGGCGATTATCAGGCGTGGACGCCGGGCCAGTAAGCCAGGTACCTATTTGTTTTTTAAGGGCTCGCTGACGCGGGCCCTTTTTCGTTTGGCCGTTTGGGAGCGTGCCGCCATTCGGTTGAAGCCGGTTGGTGTGGACCCGGATTGACGAACTGGCTCACAAATCGCCGTGTCAAGCGTCTTTCGGACATCTCTTCTGATTTCGAGGGCAATCCGCATGATCATCAACTACACCCGTTTGACAGATCCGCAAGCAAACCAGCAGGTCGAACAGGTCAATCCGGACTTTGTCGGCATACGAGAAAAACTACAGGCAGGTCTTCAGGACACGGCGGCGTTGTCGGACAACCAAGCCCATGCCCAAAACCTGACAGCACTGCGCGGCCGGCCTTGCCCACGGACAATGGTGGCCCCCGAACTGGCGGCACAGCTGCAGACAATCAGTTTCGGTTTCAAGAAAAACAAGGACCCGGCGGACGTCTATCCCCTTCGGGCGATGGAGGCGACCGGGGCGCAGAACAGCAAGTTCCTGATTGGTCTGGAAACGGAGAGTGGAGACGTCGTACTCGGCGCGCCCGCTCTCAACCTCTTGGAGTTTCTAGAGATCACGGAACTGCGGACCTATTATTGCACAACACGGAAATCGGAAGGCAAGACCCAGGACCGTTATGGGACCCGGCTCGTCGCGTTTTTGGTCATCGGCCGGGACCAGCAAAATGAAGCCAAGTACGTTTATCTCGCGGCGGCATCCGGCACTTTTTCATCAACGGCCCTCGCGGTTCCCGCGGTTGGGCAAGATCCAACGCAAATGATTACCGCCGTTGAGAGGGCTGTCTCAACGTTCAACGCCCCCAGAAAAAACGACTACTATATGTACTGGTCGATCAACGATACCGGTTTGCAATTGTCGGCAGCGAACGGCAAAGGCAATCACGTCATCAATATCCGGTATTCCAGTTTTGTTGGCAAAACCCGGAGTTACCTGGACAACTTCAGCCTGATTTCTGTGGTCGATATCAAGAACATGATTTCCGGAATGTTCGAAAATCTGGAAGGCCTCGGTTTTCAAATTCCGTTCAAGAAAAACCCGTCCGGCCTGCCAATGACCTGTACCTTCGGTCATGGAGAATCCCGGAAAAACGGCACCATCGATATTTTTCAGAAAACCAAGTCCAAGCAATACAGCATCCCGCAGGTGGGAATTGGAGACTTGTTCACGATCGGCTCGCCGTTTTCCTACACCAAGCAAACAATGGAGAGCCACCAGACTGAATTGGCCGTAACGAGCGAACAGACCGATAGTGTGCAGCTGACCGTTCCGGCGGAGTGTTATGTGGCAAACAGTTTTCCGGCGACACCACTGGTCGATGCTGTGACGATTGTTCAGTTCTCTTACTTTACCGGAGAATACGGCATGCAACTGACCTCCACGAAAACAAACAACGACAATGTCAGCACTCTCAAAGTCCTGCGAAAAAGCGGCTACATCGAAGTCGAGCTGGTTGCCAATCCGGGAAACCCTGTGATCACTGTAGCTGGCCTGGGGAACAGGGGAAACAACGATGTCTACCCCGGTGGTGCGGATCTGGGGCAGTTTCAGGACGTGCAGTTGCCTTTCAGGGTCGCAAAACGGGACGGTGATTTGTTTGTCTTGAGGCAGGTCGCAGGTGGCAGCAGTTGCTCATACAAATTTTCCTATAGTGAGGAAAATGAGCAGCTCACGTCCAATCAGGAAGCGGCAAACGAGATGAACTGCACATGTGTTTATGTCAGCGGTAACGGCTTCGCGACCGGATCCAACTACACCATCAGCATTCCCATCAGCACGCCGGCTTTTCTGTCCAGCATGGATGGCGCGCAGGCAGAAATAAACAAGGCGCTCACTGAAACGATTATCGGATTTGTCTAGGCCGTGTGGACGGATTGGAGACGTATTTCGTGAGGCAAGTGCCAAGATATGGCGGGAACGGTCCCGCAGAGCGTATTGATATACGTTCAAGGGATCGGCGGCGCCAGATCGCCGGCACTTGCCTTACCCTTTGGGCCGCGTTTGCATCGGTCAATTCCAGCGCAAATCCGTCTCGATGATGCACAAGCATCACCTTCACCGGATTTCCTTGAACTTGAACGATGCAAATCCCGGCGAAATGCATCTCTAATTCGTCCACACGGCCTAGAAGGACGCGTCTGTTTGGCCGTCCAGGATGCTGAGGACGTCAGCACCGGTTGCTTTTGTGGAGAGCGTGTAGAAGTCGGTTTCCTGTTGCAAGGCCGAGCTCAACAGGACGTTGTACTCGTCCTTCGGGACCTCGGCCGTGCCGAACTTGGCAAGGTGGCCGGTGACGAATTGTGTGTCCAGCAGGGTGTATCCCCCCATCTTGAGTCGGGCGACCAAGTTTATCAGGCAAACCTTTGATGCATCCGTTTTGAAGGAGAACATGCTTTCTCCGAAAAAAGCACCGTTGAGGCTCACACCGTAAAGCCCGCCCACAAGATCCCCGTCCTGCCAGGCCTCGACTGTGTGGCAATGGCCCATCTCGAACAGCTCGCCGTAGAGCCGCCGAATCTCCCGGTTGATCCAGGTCTTTTGCCGGCCTGGCATGGGCGCGGAACAGCCGTCAATGACGCCCTGAAAATCAGTACTGATGCGGATTTCAAAGAGGTCGTTGCGGATTGTGCGTTTTAGCCGGCGCGGAACATGGACAGACTCGAGCGGCAGGATGCCGCGCTGTTCCGGCTCCAGCCAGAACAGACCCGGATCATCGGCGGATTCGGCCATCGGAAAAAGCCCGCAAGCATAAGCCTTCAGCAGCACTTGGGGCGTGATCTCGAAGATGACGTCGTTCTGGTATCCTGCCATGGATCCTCTTAGATCGATTTACGGGCGGTAGCCATCAAACTCAGCGCCATAATAGCTTTCGAAGATAGCGCAACTTTGTCCAGAACAACTCTCTCCGAAATTTCTGAAAAGAAAAACAACCTTGTTCGGGTCTTCAACCGGCAATTCTGATTTCGGCACACACCATGCCTGCATTTGTCTATTCCCGCTCGGACCCACGCGTCACACTCTCCTGTCTCGGCCGTCCAATGAGGGGAACCCAGGGTGACACCGCCCGCAAAGGAGAAAGGGTGGCCCGATGCGCGTGGCTTTCAAATCGACCGATCAGCAGTTTCAAACCGTAAGCGCTCTTTTGAAGAACAATCTCACGGTGCGGCTGCAAAATGCCGGCGATGTTGGCAATCCGGAGCCTTACAACTTGTTAAGCAGCCCTCGGTGCGGCGAACTTCTCGCGCTGGATTCCTATCCTCAGAGTTTCACCTTGCTCGGATTTGCATTCAAGAATTCGGAAGATCCTGCCGGACAGTATCCTTTGCGCCGACTTCAGGCCTGCACACAAAGCAACGCCTGCATTTCCGCCGGGTGTGATCTCAATGCAGGTGATGTCGGTCAGCAGGCAACGGTCGACCTGACAACCATGTCTCAAATCGCCAAGATCACCACTTATTTTTGTCAGACCGCCAGCCGGGATTCCAAGGAAGTCACGCGGTATGGAAAACGTCTCCTGGCATTTGTGATTTCCTATCAACCAAGCCTACCGGGCAGCGACCCCAAAGATTTGCTTGTTGCCGCACCGGCCGGTCTTTTCAACACGGCGCTGAAGAACGTCACGCCACAATTGCCGCTCCTGGAAAGCATCAAAACGGAAGTGGATCGGTACAATCGGCGGAGTGGCAATGAGTATCAGATCTTTTCTCAGGTCAACGATGCCGGACTGAAATTGGTGGTGGAGGCTGGCGGCGAAACCATACGGCGAACGGTGGTCAATCTGGCCTACAGTCAGTTCACCGGGAAAAGCCGAACCTACATCAACAATGTCTCCATCATCTCGGCAATCCCGAAAACCGCCGAGGTCGCCAGCCTTTTTCAGGATCTGAAGGAGATTCGGTTTGATATTCCGTTTGTGCAAAATCCGCTCACCTTCAACACCACCTTGAGCCTTGAACGGTCAACATCGGAGACGGCGGGCAGTGTGACGATCTATCAGAATTCGTCCATGCACAGCTTCAAGATCCCGTCTTTCAAGGTTGCCGGTGTTGTCGATATTGGCGGCATGTATGCCTACAGCACCTCAACAACAAAAACGGATCAGAAGCAGGCCAGTACAACAGACGGGTTTAAAAACACGCTGAGCCTGGAGGTTCCCGCCAATGCCTTTGTGGTCCGGGGGTTTCCTCAAAATCAGAACTATGATGTGACTACAGTTATCGGCTTGATTTATGAAGACAATGGTCAGCCGAAATTTGAGATCTCGGTACCAAGCGGGACACCGTGCCTGAACGCCACCAATTCAAAAGAACTGGCGCAGGTAATCCTCGGATTTATCTGACCTGTTCCCTCGTCCAGCCCTAAAGAAAAAGGGGCGTTGCCGCCCCTTGTGACTTTACTTCTTGTTGGCCAGGTACTGCTCCAGCCAGTGAATGTCATACTGGCCGTTTGCGATATCCTGGTTTTCAACCAGGTTTCGGAACAGCGGGATGGTGGACTTGATCTCATCCACGACGAATTCATCCAGGCACCGGCGCAGGCGCATCATGCATTCCACACGGTTACGGCCATGCACGATCAGCTTGCCGATCAGGCTGTCATAATAGGGCGGGATCTTGTACCCCTGATAAACACCTGAATCGACACGCACACCCAAACCGCCCGGTGGGTGGTAGTAGGTGATCGTGCCCGGAGACGGCGCGAAAGTTTGCGGATCTTCCGCATTGATCCGGCACTCGATTGCATGACCGTCGAACGTGATGTCGTCCTGGGTCATGTCCAGCGAGCCGCCCGCGGCAATCCGGATCTGTTCGTTCACCAGATCGATGCCGGTGATCATCTCGGTCACCGGGTGTTCCACCTGAAGACGGGTGTTCATTTCGATGAAGTAGAACTCGCCGTTTTCATACAGGAACTCGACCGTGCCGACACCGCGGTACTTCAGCTTGCGCATCGCATTGGCAACAATCTCACCAATTTCCGCGCGCTGTTCAGGATTGAGCGACGGGGACGGGGCTTCTTCCAAAACCTTCTGGTGGCGGCGCTGCAGCGAGCAGTCGCGCTCACCCAGATGAACCGCATTGCCCTGTCCATCACCCAAGACCTGGATTTCGATATGCCGCGGCTTGCCGAGGTACTTTTCCATGTAAAGGGCGTCGTCGCCGAAGGCAGCCTTTGCCTCTGAGCGGGCCGTTGACAGAGCGGTATCGAGTTCGGCTTCGGTCTGCGCAACCTTCATGCCGCGTCCGCCGCCACCGGCTGCGGCTTTCACGAGAACCGGGTAGCCGATTTCCCGGGCGATCGCATGCGCATCGTCTTGCGGCGTGACTGCGCCATCTGATCCGGGAACCACTGGAATACCGAGATCCTTGGCCGTTTGCTTGGCCTGGATCTTGTCGCCCATGATCTTGATATGATCAGAGGTCGGGCCAATGAAGACAATGTTGTGCGCTTCCAGGATTTCAGCGAACCGGGCGTTTTCGGACAGGAAGCCGTAACCCGGGTGAACTGCGTCCGCGCCTGTGATTTCACAAGCGGCCAAAAGCTGCGGGATGTTGAGATAACTGTCCCGCGCAGCTGGTGGTCCAATGCATACGCTTTCATCCGCGAGACGGACATGCATGGCATCGGCATCTGCCGTGGAGTGGACCGCGACTGTGGAAATGCCGAGCTCTTTACAAGCGCGCAGGATGCGCAGGGCAATTTCACCGCGGTTAGCAATGAGAATTTTGGAGAACATGGCCGGACCGGCTCCTTATTCGACGATAATGAGCGGTTCGCCGAATTCCACCGGCTGGGCGTCTTCCACAAGGATCTGCTTGACGGTGCCCGCCTTGGTGGACGGAATGTGGTTCATGGTTTTCATGGCTTCGATGATCAGGATCGTCTGACCTTCGGCCACCTTGTCGCCGACCTGAACAAACGGGGCAGCCCCCGGTTCGGCTGCCAGGTAGGCCGTACCGACCATAGGGGACGCCACGGAGCCTTGTGCCGGTGCTGCGTCAGCCGGAGCGGCCGCAGGAGCTGCGGCGGCGGCCGGTGCCGCAGCCGGGGCAGGGGCAGCAGGCGGTGCAACGCTGACCGGTGCGCTGATGGACATCTGGCGCGCGACGCGGATCCGCGTGTCGCCTTTTTCCAGTTCGATTTCGGACAGGTTGGTTTCATCAAGCAGCACCGCAAGATCACGGATCAGTGCCGTATCGAAACTCTTGTTATCTTTGTTCATGTCTTCTGGCTCTCGTACTCGGGCCGCAACTAGCGCAAAGCTGACGGAAATTTCCCGGCGGAACCGGTCAATAAAGTTATTGCCATGCCGGTCTGGGTTTAGACCGGCCCGGCTGACTATTACCTGATCAACAACACGCTCTTTGCTCCGCCGGATTGTATAGCGGATCTAGATACTTTGTCTGATTTCCTTACGAAACCGACACAGCTCCTTATAGGCATTCAAATGAGGCAGGAAAACCCCTGAAAACGGATCTCATATAAAGAAATCCGCTTTCGGAAGCCGTTCATTAACAGGTTGTTTCGCTGCAATTCTTCAGGTCAGAAAGCTTTGAGTTCAGCTGATCGTAGCCGACGGCTCCCATCACCACCTCGTCCCCAATGACATAAGACGGTGTTCCGGTCAGACCAAGACGGTTGGCCAGGGAATAAACCTCTTCGATTGTCTGGCCAGCCTCGTCGGTTGCCATCGCCGCTTGGAGGTCTTCCGTTGATATCCCGGCGCTGGTTGCAGCTTCCATCGCACTGGCAAGGTTGGCCTGACCGCGGCGGGTCATCAACGCTTCGTGGAAGGCGTGATACTTCTCCGGGGCAACGGAGTTTACGGCGACCGCAACCTGTGCAGCCTCAACGGAGGGCTGGCCGAGCACCGGGAACTCTTTCAGAACCACTCGCAGATCAGGATTCTCATCCATCAAGCGGACCATGTCGCCATAGGCGCGTTTGCAGTAGCCGCAGTTGTAATCAAAAAATTCGACCAAAGTGACTGAGCCCTGCGGGTTCCCGAGCACGACCTGGCGGGTCGAGTTATATAGAATATCCGCACTGCTGGTGAGCACTTCACGGCGCGCAGCTTCCTCAGCTTCCTGTTCCCGGCGTTCCAGCTCTGTCAGAGCCTCGGTGATGATTTCCGGGTTTTTCAGAATGTACTCGCGCACGATCTTTTCAATTTCGCCCCGATCAATGTCTTGCGCGATCACAGGCGTGCTGAAGACCGAGACGGTCAATCCGAGTGCAGCTGCAAATCGGGCCATCGGCAAACGCAGCAAATTTGAGAGAGGGGTCATGTCATGCTCCTGAGGCAGATGGCAAAAGCGCATCAGCCGTGAGGTCAAAATAATCAGCGCCGTTGTCCTGGCACGCTGGGTGGTTTGTAGGCGACAATATCATCTGCTTGCAGCCATGCAGCTGACCCGCGGTTCAAACTTTTTTGAGCGCGGGCGGCGTATCGTTTGGCAGCCTCGAATTCGCCTCGCACCATCAGGCCCTTGGCTGTCGCAAGATCGGCTTCCGCCCGTTCCCCTTGGCGCCCGTGCGCGATCGCAAGCTGTGCGTAGGCGGTGCCTGAGTTGGAATCGCGCTGAATCGCGCGCTTCAACACGCTTTCCGCTTCAGCAAGATTGGCCGGATTGTTTGATGCAACCAGGGCATAGCCAAGCCAGACCATGAATTGCGGCTCGTTTGGCCGAATCGACAGCGCTCTGCGGAAAGGGGCGATCGCGCTTTTCGGATCACCGCCTTCAAGGAGGGCTTGGCCCTTCAGCTCATGAAAATAGGGATTTGTCGGATGTTGCCGGATCAGCTTGTCGATCTCGCCCACAGCGCCCTTGCCACGGCTCTGCATGGCTGCAATGGCCCGTGCATACTGCGCTGGCAGGCTTTTGTCCTTGCGCGGATAGGTGCGCAAGGTCGCTGACGGATGGCTGGTGAAGGCAAACAGTTTTGCCTTAGCCATATCGTGCCGATGTTGCAGGACGTAATCCTCAGGCTTGTCAAAGTGTTTTGACTCCTGAGCTTCCCGCAAAAGCCCATTGTAGCGGTCCTGGGCCATCGGGTGGCTGATTGCATAAGGGTCTGCAAACTGTTTTGAGAACATTTGCTGCTCAGCCATGCGCTGGAAGTTGCGCAACAGACCGCGGGCGCTTTGACCGGTCTGATCCAGATAGCGCAGTGCCGCGCGGTCGGCTGCTGCTTCTTCACTACGCCGGTAGGCAAGGAATGAGCGTTGGCCAAGAGATCCGGCGCCGACAATGGCCGCCGCACCGCCGCTTGTGGCCGAACCGGAGCCGCTGGCAGCACCAGCTGCTGCAGCGCCAGCCCCCAAGATCATGGCGATAACCGACATGATCTGGGCATTTGAAGCCGCGGCCCGCATGCGAACGAGGTGGCGGCCTGCAATGTGGCCGGTTTCATGCGCCAGAACGCCAATGACTTCGCCAGGTGTTTCGGATTCCAGGATCACGCCGATGTTGATGAACATCCGGCGGGAATCAGGAACGAAGGCGTTGAATGTCTTGTCATTGACGAGAATGATCGTGGGTTCGGAACTGCCGATACCGGCCACGCGGAAGATCGGTTTCGCATAATCGCGCAAGAGACCTTCCACTTCCGCATCGCGAACCAGCGGCAGTTTTCTTTGTGCGTGGGCAGGAGAAAGCAACACGGGCAAGACCAAAGCGGCAGCGCAGGTCAAGGTCACCGCTTTTCGCGCGGTTGCAGCAGGCGTTTTGATCAGGCAAGCGAGACCGCGAACAGGTGCGGCAAGGACTTCTGTGAGGCCTTTTGGGTGAACGGATGACAAGGGCATTCCAGAGCGTTGAAACATGTTTGTGGCGAAGGTATGGGCCGGAACCCCTGGGGTCAAGAAATGCCGGATGCGATAGAGAAAAATTCAGCGTCAATTGTTTCTGCGGCGGGCTGGCTTTGTCAGGGACTTGCGCAAAGGTTCATCCGCGTTTAGGGGCAGGGGTTAATTGCCCCGGAAGGCGCTTGCAGTTCAAAAGGATCAGACATGGCATCGGACCGTTTTCAGCCGTCAAAACGCAGTGATGTTGCACCGTTCATCGCCATGGATGTGTTGTCGGAAGCGGCCAGTCTGGAAGCCGCTGGACGGTCCATCATCCATATGGAGGTGGGGCAGCCATCTGCTCCGGCACCTAAAACGGCGTTGGCGGCGGCGGATGCAGCACTGAAACACGGCAAGCTGGGATACACGGAAGCTCTCGGGATCAAGCCGTTGCGGGAGGCTTTGTCCTCTCATTACCGGAAGGCGTATGGGGTGGATGTGCCGTTGGGCAGGATCATGGCAACGACCGGATCCTCCGCCGGGTTCAATCTTGCCTTCCTGGCAGCGTTTGATCCCGGCGACCGCATCGTCCTGACTGCTCCGGGGTATCCGGCCTATCGAAATATCATCAAAGCCTTGGGCCTAATACCGGTCGAAGTCGAAGTGGGAGCGGAGACCCGTTGGAGCCTGACGCCAGACCATTTGGATGATGCGCAAAAGGACGGTCCGGTGCGGGGTGTTCTTGTTGCAAGTCCGGCAAATCCGACCGGCACCATGATGACCGCCGATGCCTTGTCCGATCTGATCACCTATTGTGATCAAGCCGGGATCTGGTTCATCTCCGACGAGATCTATCATGGTCTGGATTACGCCGGGGAGCAGAAAACAGCTCTCGAAACATCGCATAACGCCATTATCATCAACAGCTTCTCGAAATATTATTGTATGACCGGCTGGCGGATTGGCTGGATGGTGCTGCCCGAACAACTTGTCAGGCCAACTGAACGCATTGCGCAGAGCCTTTACATTTCACCACCGGAGCTGTCTCAAATCGCAGCCGCGTCGGCGCTGGATGCTGTTCAGGAACTAGAGGCTGTCAAAGCTGGCTATGCGGCAAACCGGGAATTGCTGGTGAAGGGACTGCCGGAAATCGGTTTCGACAAATTGCTGCCGGTGGACGGCGCATTTTACATCTACGCGGACATCAGCCGGTTCAGCAATGACAGCCTCGATTTTGCAAAACGGATGCTTCATGAGGCCGGGGTCGCAGCAACACCGGGTGTTGATTTTGATCCGGTCCATGGCAAGGAGTTCATGCGTTTCTCCTTCGCCGGCGCTCATGACGACATGAAAACCGCTTTGCAGCGTTTGAAGGACTGGATCTGATAAGCGCCAGCGAAGCCCGGTTTTCAAACAAAAAAGGCGGCCACGACGGCCGCCTTTGATTTTTTGGCGTGATGCTGAGCGATCTTTAGAAGAACGATCGTCCGCGTTGCCACCAACCGCCGCGTTTCGGCTTGTCGGCTTTTTCTTCGCCAGATGTTTCACTCGTCACAACGGGTTCGGCTGGAGCAGAAGGCTTAACCGGATCTTCCGGCTCATCTGCAACCGCTTCAGCTTCGACCGGCTGCTCGGAGACTGGAGTATCGATGACGATGTCTTCCGCTTTATCCGCTTGAGCGACCGGTTCCTCTGTGCTTTCCGCAGTTTCAGTTTCCGCTGCCTGTGAAGTTTCTACAGCTTCAGACGGCTCCGATGCGCTTGTATCGACGCCATTAACCGGCTGCTCCGGGGTGCCGGCGTCGGTAGCCGCGACAGTCTCCGGTCCCGGTGCATCGGATGCAGCAGTTGCTTCAGTCGGTTGAGCGTCCGAATTGTCGTCAGAAACCGGCGTATCAGACGAGTCGCCGTCAGAGCCGTTGGCATCATCCGCCCGGTTTTCCATCTCGTCGTCACGGCGACCACGGCGACCACCCCGGCGGCCCCGGCGCCGTTTGCGGCGTGGCTCATCGTCGTTGTCGTCGTCCGAGCCGCGCGCTTCGGCCTGTTCACCATCAGCGTTTTCGCTGTCGGCATTTGCCTCTGAGGTCTCGTCGCTTTGAGCGTCGGAACCACCCCGGCGGCGCTTGCGGCGACGACGACGGCGGCGGTCGCCATTGTCATCGTCCTGTTGAGCTTGTTCTTCAACAACCGGCTGCTCGGTATCTTCGTCGATAATATCGATCATGTCCGGCTGGACAGTCGCTGTCGGCATAGGCTGACGATCGCGATCAATCAGGGTGCCGCGTTCCAGAACATACAGCTGTCCGTTGACCATGTGGTCTGCCTGGACCTCGATCCCGACCAGGAACCGCACCTCAAGATCGAACAGGTTCGAGCGCTTCTGATTGAGGATATAAAGAGCGACTTCTGCCGACGTCCGGATGATCAGATCGTGCGTTGCGCCCTTCAGAAGGTTGTCTTCGATGGACCGCAGTACGTGGAGTGCCACAGATTCCACCGACCGGATCATACCGGTGCCCTGACAGTGCGGACATGGAGTTGTGGAGCTCTCCAGAACACCGGTGCGCAGCCGCTGGCGCGACATTTCCAGAAGACCGAAATGGGAAATCCGTCCGACCTGGATTCGCGCGCGGTCGTTTTTCAAGCAGTCCTTCAGTTTCCGCTCAACCGCCCGATTGTTTTTCGACTCCTCCATATCGATGAAGTCGATGACAACAAGTCCGGCAAGGTCGCGCAGGCGCAACTGCCGGGTCACTTCCTCGGCGGCTTCCAGGTTGGTCTGAAGGGCTGTGTCCTCAATGTTGTGTTCGCGGGTCGATTTGCCCGAGTTCACGTCAATCGAGACCAGCGCTTCGGTCTGGTTGATTACAATGTAGCCGCCGGACTTCAGGGTCACCTGCGGCGAGAACATGGCATCAAGTTGCGGTTCGACCCCATAGCGGATGAACAGCGGGGAGGGGTCCCGATACGGCTGGACGTTCTTGGCATGGCTCGGCATGAGCATGCGCATGAAGTCCTTTGCTTCCCGGTAGCCTTCGTCACCCGCGACCAGAACTTCGTCGATGTCTTTGTTGTAAAGGTCCCTGATCGATCGTTTGATCAGGCTGCCTTCCTCATAAACGAGGCTCGGCGCGCTCGATTTTAAGGTCAGCTCACGCACGTTCTCCCAAAGGCGCATGAGATATTCGAAGTCGCGCTTGATCTCTGCCTTGGTGCGGCTTGCACCTGCAGTGCGCAGGATAACGCCCATGCCTTCCGGCACATCCAGCTCGGTCGCGATTTTCTTGAGCCGCTTACGATCGGTGGGCTGTGTGATCTTGCGGGAGATACCACCACCGCGGGCCGTGTTCGGCATCAAAACAGAATACCGGCCAGCCAAAGATAAATAGGTGGTCAGAGCCGCGCCCTTGTTGCCGCGCTCTTCTTTTACGACTTGCACCAGGATGATCTGGCGGCGCTTGATGACTTCCTGGATCTTGTACTGCTTGCGCATCGGAGCGCGGCGCTCCGGTACTTCTTCCATGGCGTCTTCCGCGCCAACAGATTCGACTTCATCGTCGCCGTTGTCACCTGCATCGTCGCTTGATGCAGCTTCAACGTCAGACTTGCGGCGCCGGCGGCGGCGGGCACGAGCCGGTTTGGCCTCGTCTTCGGTTTCGTCAGACGCGGTCTCAGTCTCAGTCTCAGCGGAGACTGCTTCATCGGCGTCCTCAGTGGTTTCATCGCTATCTGAAGGGGACGCCGCCTCGTCTTCGGAGCTGCTGTCGGCAGCCGCGGCTTCCGGCGTCTCTGCGCTCTCGTCCGCTGTCGCCTCGGCATCAGACCCGTCGTCTTCCGGGTTCTCTACCTTTTCACTTGCGACAGTATCGGCATCCGACTCGTTGCGGGCCGCCCGTGACCGGCGCCGGCGTTTCGGCTTTTCTTCCTGTTCGGTTTCGTCAGGTTGGCGCTCGGCGGCTTCGGCTGCAAGCAAGGCCTCCCGATCGGCAACCGGGATTTGGTAATAGTCCGGGTGAATTTCGCTGAATGCCAGAAAACCGTGCCGGTTTCCGCCATATTCTACAAAAGCTGCCTGAAGGGAGGGTTCGACCCGAGTGACCTTCGCCAGATAAATGTTACCACGCAGCTGCTTGCGATTCGCTGCTTCAAAATCGAATTCTTCAACCCGATTGCCGCGGACGACGACGACCCGGGTCTCTTCCGGGTGGCCCGCGTCGATCAGCATCTTGTTTGCCATTATTGAATTTCTCCACGGCGGCGCTCATGTGCGCGCATCTGAAGCGCGCATCGCCCGAAAGGAGGATGGCCGCCGTACTTGTTTTGCTGTTGTGAGCAAGGGCGTTTGCGCCCGGCGCGTTTGGCTGATCAAAACAAGCGGCCGCACCTACGGCGGGGGCTTGTTCGATGTTGATCAGCATTTGCATCACGCGGGTCCTTTGGGGCAACGCAAGCCCTTGAGTTAAGTCTATCAATCTGTGTTCCGGCTCAGCTGGCCACGTGGCCATGGATCTGGTCCCGGTCGGGTCAGGCTGGTCTGGTTATCCCCTTCGACCCCGAAAGACTGCACGTTCAAACGTTTGCAGCGCCAAGGGGCGATGGATCGTCAGCAACCGCCGATATGCTGTCCGTTTGAGGTTTCGGATCGCCCGTGATACGGCAGAACGGCCTCTGTTCTATCGTTTTATGGGCCCGTAAACCGATGGCATTGTGGATATGTCCATCCTTTTGCCACATCGGACAGTATCGGTTTCAAACCTGAATCCGTAAGGTACTTTTACGATCCGAGAACAAGGTTTGCAAGCAAACTGAACAGCCTAAGGCATTTTCCCTATCGAATAGGGGGCGAATGGCATAAAACCTCATAGGTTCAAGGCGATCTGATTTGATGAGAATGGCTGATAACAGAAAATTGCTCCAGACACCGGCGTCATCCGGTTTGGCCGGTACGCTGACGATTGCTCCGGCGATAAATTGGGTTGCTGCTCTGCTGATCATGTCCTTTGCGCTCATGATGTCAGCGCATGGATCGCACGCACTGGCATCTGAAAAGCCGGTTATCTCAGCGGCTCGCGTGGCCGGGGATGAAGACCGGACACGAATCGTTTTTGAACTCAACACGCAGGTCACCCCTGTGATTTCCGCACTTGGAACGCCCTACCGGCTCATTCTGGATCTGCCGGAAGTGACCTTTGCGTTTGATAAGAGAGCGCAAAATGCGGAGCAGGGGCTCGTTCGTGACTGGCGGTTTGGCCTATTCGCCGTCGGAAAGTCCCGCGTGGTTGTGGACTTGGCTGCACCGGTCCGGGTGGACAAGACACTGTTTTTGCCCTCGATCGACGATCAGCCCTCACGCCTGGTGATCGATCTTGTCCGTGCCAGCGATGAAGAATTTGCGGAGTTTGTCTCTGAAACCCGGTCAAAGCGCACAGCCAGCCGGGAGGCCGCTGCACCTAAAACCGATCTCCTGACTGCGCAACGCGCGAACAGCAAACCAGTGATCGTGTTGGATCCGGGGCATGGCGGCATTGACTACGGAGCGATTGGTGTCGGCGGAACTTTGGAAAAGGCGATCGTTCTGGAGTTTTCCAAATTGCTTCGGGACAAGCTTTCAGAAGGCGGTCTCTATCAGATCCATCTGACCCGGGATGATGACACATTCATCCCGCTGGGAGAGCGTGTCCAGATCGGCCATGATTTGGCGGCTGATCTCTTTATTTCGATCCATGCTGATTCGGTGGTGCGCGGTAAAAAACTTGCGCGCGGAGCGACTGTTTACACCCTGTCAGACCGGGCATCGGATGACCTTGCCGAGGAGTTGGCCGCCAGCGAAAACATGTCGGATATTATCGCGGGCGTTGAACTCGAAGAAGAGCCGACTGAAGTGACTGACATTCTGCTTGATTTGGCCCGCCGCGAGACCCGGTCGTTTTCCGTCTATTTTGCCAAGACCCTGATTGGCGAATTGCAGAGCGCGGTTCGATTGATCCGAAACCCGCACAGATCAGCCGGTTTCCGGGTATTGAAAGCGCATGATGTGCCCTCGGTTTTGGTCGAGCTCGGCTATCTGTCGAACGCGCATGATGAGAAACTCTTGATATCTGAAGAGTGGCGGGAGCGGATGGCGGACGCCATGACAGAGGCCATCCACAGTTTCTTCAGGCCCCGCTTGGCCGGACGGGACGGGGCGGTATCACAATAATCGGTGCAACCGGCGAAAAAACATTCGGAAACCTTTAGCTGGTATTTGCCTCAGCATCGCCATAAATGTGCACGACTTAGGCAAACACTGCTATTGTCGCAATCGGTACGGATATGTGCCTGCCCTTAAAAGCGTGGTAAGAGACGTTAGGGCATGCTGGACGGGGAAAGACGAGCCCGCATATGAAATTCTTGGTGAAGTTCTTTGGGTATCTATTTGGGATCGGCGCGGCCTTTGCCTTGCTGATGGCCGCTGGGGTGTGGATGTATCTGCAACACCTCAACGATGGTTTGCCGGACTATAGTGCTCTGAAGAACTATGAGCCGCCGGTCATGACCCGTGTTCATGCCGCAGACGGCAGCCTCATGGCGGAGTATGCGACCCAGCGCCGAATGTTTCTGCCGATCCAGGCGATGCCAGACCGATTGAAGCAGGCCTTCATCTCTGCCGAGGATAAGAACTTTTATACCCATCTGGGTGTTGACCCGGAGGGCATTGCGCGTGCGGCTGTGCGCTTCATCCAGAATTACGGATCAGGACGGCGTCCGGAAGGCGCCTCGACGATCACGCAGCAGGTCGCAAAGAACTTCCTTCTGACCAACGAGTTGCGCGTTGAACGGAAAATCAAGGAAGCCATCCTCGCGCTGCGCATTGAGCAGGCCTACACGAAGGACGAGATCCTCGAGCTTTATCTCAACGAGATTTACTTCGGGTTTGGCGCATATGGCGTTGCCGCGGCCTCGCTCATCTACTTCGACAAGTCCGTTCATGAGCTGGCTTTGGAAGAGGCGGCCTATCTGGCAGCGCTTCCAAAAGGACCAAGCAACTATCACCCGTACCGGAAAACCGACGCTGCTGTTGCACGCCGCAACTATGTGATTGACCGCATGGTTGAAGACGGTCATGTGAGCTTTGAGGACGGCGAAGAAGCCAAGGCAAAGCCGATCACCGTGAAGCTCCGCGGTCACGGCTCCAAGCTGTTCGCTGCAGAATACTTCACCGAAGAAGTCCGCCGTGAAGTGGCTGATATCTTCGGCACCAAGCGGCTTTATGAAGGCGGCCTTTCCGTTCGCTCGACGCTCGACCCGGAAATGCAACAGATCGCACGCAAGACCTTGATGGACGGTCTGATCAAGTTCGATCACCAGCGCGGCAGCTGGAACGGTCCGATTGACCGCATCTCCACAGGCACCGATTGGGGCGTGGAACTGGCCAAAATCGAGGCGTTGAGCGATCTGCCGGAATGGTCATTGGCTGTTGTTCTGGAAAGCGGGAGTAATGAGGCACAGGTCGGTATTCAACCCAAGCGGCTTCAAAGCGGGCAGCTCGAAGAAGACCGCAAGGCGGGTCCGCTGTTTCTGGAAACCATGAAATGGGCACGGGTCAGCGGCCGGGCGCCGTCCACTGTCTCTGACGTGCTGGCTCCGGGTGATGTTGTCTATGTCCAGGAGAGCGCGGTTGCGCCGGGCACCTACGAACTTCGCCAGATCCCGAAAGTGTCCGGTGCCCTCGTTGCCATGGACCCGTATACCGGTCGTGTTCTGGCTCTTGTCGGCGGCTTCAGCTTTGCTCAGAGCGAATTCAATCGGGCAACACAGGCCTGGCGCCAACCGGGTTCCTCCTTCAAGCCGTTCTTGTATGCCGCCGCCCTCGACAACGGGTACACACCATCTTCTGTTGTGATGGATGCGCCGCTTGAGATTTCACAAGGTCCGGGTCTTGGCACCTGGCGGCCGCAAAACTACGGCGGCAAGTTCTACGGTCCATCAACCTTGCGCACCGGGATTGAACGGTCCAGGAACGTGATGACCGTGCGCCTTGCGCAGGACATGGGCATGCCGCTGGTGGCCGAATACGCCAAGCGGTTCGGCATCTACGATAACATGCTGCCGGTTCTGTCCATGTCGCTCGGTGCCGGGGAAACCACGGTCCTTCGGATGACAGCGGCTTACGCAACCATTGCCAATGGCGGGCGGAAACTGCGTCCAACCCTGATCGACCGGATCCAGGACCGCTACGGCCGCACAATCTACAAGCACGACAGCCGGATTTGTGACGGCTGTACCCAAAATGCGTGGGATGGTCAGAGTGAACCGACTTTGATCGACAATCGTGAGCAAGTGCTCGACCCGATGACCGCTTATCAGATCACCTCCATGATGGAAGGTGTGGTCCAGCGCGGAACCGCGACATCCGTTCGTGCCGTCAATCGTCCTGTTGCCGGCAAGACCGGCACAACGAATGACGAAAAGGATGCTTGGTTCGTTGGCTATACCCCGGATCTCGCAGTGGGTGTTTTCGTCGGTTTCGATAATCCCAAGCCGATGGGCCGCGGCGCGACCGGTGGACAGGTGGCTGCTCCGATCTTTACCGAATTCGTCAAGCAGGCTCTCGCCGAAAAGCCGCCGGTGGAGTTCCGTGTCCCGCGCGGTCTGCAGCTGATCCCGATCAACAAGAACACCGGATTGCGAACAGCAGGCGGAACGCCGGGCGCGATCCTGGAAGCTTTCAAACCGGGCATGGCCCCGCCTGACAGTTATTCCGTTATCGGGTTCCAGGATACCATGGGTGTTCCAACCTATGTGTCGCCTGAAGCCGGCCAGGCTGTTCTGCAAGGCACCGGCGGACTCTACTGACGATTGCCACAAACGCCGTTCGTGATGGTTTACAGGAAAGTTGCGGAAAGCTAATCTCCCGCTCCAAATTCAGCCCGGATCCTGAATCAAGGCTCCGGGCTTTTCACCAATTAAGAGAGGTATCCGATGCGCGCCGAGATGGAAGCCATCGTTGATGAAATCAAGCAGGCCATAAGCCTGCTGAGGAGGCATCTTTGACTGGGATCAAGCCCTGGTAAGACTGGAGGAGCTGAATGCTCTTTCTGAAGATCCCGAACTCTGGAATGACCCGGCCAAAGCCCAAAAACTGATGCGCGAGCGTCAGCAGCTTGATGACGGCATCAACGGCGTGAAGGGGCTGGAACAGGATTTGGCGGACAACATCGAGCTGATCGAGCTCGGTGAAATGGAAGACGACAAGTCGGTTGTCGAGGACGCCGAAGAAGCACTGCGCGGGCTGAAGGACAAGGTCAATCAGCTTCAGTTGAATTCGCTTCTGTCCGGTGAGGCCGACGGCAACGACACCTACCTGGAAATCAACTCCGGGGCAGGGGGCACGGAGAGCCAGGACTGGGCCTCCATGCTGCTGCGCATGTACCGCCGTTGGGCGGAAAAGCGTGGCTACAAGGTTGAGCTTCTGGAATACCATGACGGTGAAGAGGCCGGTATCAAATCGGCAACGCTGCTCATCAAGGGCGAGAATGCCTATGGCTGGCTGAAAACAGAGTCCGGTGTCCACCGCCTGGTTCGGATTTCACCATATGACAGCAATGCCCGCCGCCACACCAGCTTCTCTAGCGCCTGGGTTTATCCGGTGATCGATGATAGCATCGAGATCGATGTGAACGAGAGCGATTGCCGGATCGATACCTACCGCGCGTCCGGCGCTGGCGGCCAGCACGTCAACACGACCGATTCTGCTGTGCGCATCACGCACCAGCCGACCGGTATTGTGGTGCAGTGTCAGTCCGAGCGCTCCCAGCACAAGAACCGGGCGACTGCCTGGGGCATGCTGAAGGCGCGTTTGTACGAAGCTGAGTTGAAGAAGCGCGAAGAAGCGGCAAATGCGGAAGCTGCGTCCAAGACCGACATCGGCTGGGGCCACCAGATCCGTTCCTACGTTCTGCAGCCCTATCAGCTGGTCAAGGATCTGCGGACCGGTGTGCAAAGTACTTCGCCCGACGATGTGCTGGACGGTGACCTGGATTCCTTCATGGAAGCAGCGCTAGCCCAGCGGGTCTTCGGCGGCGACGAAGTCGTTGTTGAGGATATTGAATAAGCTGATCTCTCTTGGAGACCAGATTGAAAGCGGCGCTTCGGTGCCGCTTTTTTGTTACAGCGACAGTTTCGCCAGTCTCTCGCCAGCGCGCAGGAAGGTTGCCGGATTGGTCGGCCGGTCGTTCTGGCGTACCTCATAATGAAGGTGTGGCCCGGTTGAACGCCCCGTTGAGCCGATGTTGCCGATCACATCTCCGGCGACCACATGATTGCCGTCAGACGTCCGGATCTTGCTCAGATGAGCGTAGCGCGTGACTAAACCGTTCGCGTGGCGGATTTCAACCATTTTGCCGTAACCGCCTTTCCAGCCAGCGAAGATGACAGTGCCAGGCGCTGCAGAATAAACGCGCGCGCCATAGGGGGCTTTGAAATCAAGACCGGAATGCATTGCGAGCCGGTTCAAAAAAGGATCCATGCGCGGTCCGTATCCGCTGGAAAGCGTGCCGGTGCGGACCGGGCGTTTGAGGGGCAGACGGAGTGCTGCAAACTTTACCCGCTTCAGAGTATCGAGCGCGGTATTTGCCCGGTGCAGCCGATCGGCAAAACTCGTCTGGCTAAGCGGCTCAAATGGCCCACCAAGACTGGAGGACCTACGAACAGCCTTGTTGAGGTTGGGGACGAGTGGTTTGGTAATGCCGAGAATGTCTTCGATCCGGCTTTCTGTCGCAACAGTGATAGCGTCGACGGCAGCGGTGCTTTCCGTGCCCATCTCCGAAATGTCGGCTTTCAGGGCGTCTAGGGCTGCGCGTTTTTCAGTCTTTTTTTTTAAGGGTTCGTCGGTAGGTGCCTCAGTGCCCTGAAGAACGGACAGCGGATCAAAGGGCTTGCGCGAGGCATCCCTGAGGCCCAGCGCCTTGACCGGTTCGGAGATAACTTCGTTTTCGCCGCCCATGGCCGTGCGATCGCCTTTGGGGGCGGCTGCAATCCGGCCTTCATCTATCGCTGGCTTTTGGGCCGGAACCGGCTTGCCGGTGTTGAGGTAGATCCCGACGCTCTCAGCGCGCGCCATCAGGTCGGCGACAATCGTGTGGCGTTGATTGAGGTCTTGCTGCCGGCGCAGCACATCCATGACCTGGATTTCGACGCTTTCCCGGTCGACCAATTGCCGGCTGTTCAGCCGCTCAATCTCGGCGCGGAGGCGGGCAATGCGATCCTGGTACTGGAGTGCAACCTCGGTGCGCTCGGCATTGACTTCCGCCACCATGCCAGATCGCATGACCTGATAGCTGATGGCACCGGTTACGATTAGCGTCGCCGCGATGCAGGTCAACGCGCCGGCAATCAGATGAACCGGGCGGAGGATATAGGTGGTCGTTCTCAAATCGCCCTTCAGAGACTCCCGGTGCGGTGCCTCTGTGTGGGGCACTTGATAGGTCCGCGTCATTTCTGGGCGCTTTTGGGTCATCACTCGATCACTGCTGCATTCTGCATTTCACTTGTGATGATTAGAATTCCTTAAGGTTAACAATTCGTCTTCAAATGCGGGTTTTCAGCCGGTTAACCTGGCAAGAGGCTTGTAAAAACCGGGGGTTAAGCCCGCCTCGGATCGCGCGCGGTCGTTGAAGGGCGGTTTCAAAGCGCCACGGAAATGCTTGCGCACATAGCTGTGAAACGCTGGTTCTGGGCGAATCCCCTGCCGGTCACACAAGAATCGGAACCACTTGGCGCCGAACGCGACGTGGTTCTTTTCGTCGCGGTAAATCACATCCAGGCATTTGGCTGTGTCTTCATCGCCCAAGCTCCGGGCCTTCTCAATCATTGGCGGCGTGATATCGAGCCCGCGGGCCTCCAGGACGAGTGGGATGATGGCAAGCCGCGCCGCGAGATCGTGACCGGTGTCCTGGGCTGCCTGCCAAAGACCATCGTGGGCGGGCATGTCTCCGTAGGATGCGCCCAGTTGGCCGAGGCGGTCCTGCAACATAGAAAAGTGTTTCGCTTCCTCCAACCCCACCCGGACCCAGTCGTCATAATATGAACGTGGCAGCCGCACATGCGCGAACCGGCCGATCAGATCCCAGGTCAGGTCAACCGCATTGAGTTCTATGTGGGCGAGAGAGTGGATCAGGGCCAGCCGGCCTGCGGTTCCCGACAGCTTGCGTTTCGGCATGTCGCGCGGGGCAAGCAGTTCCGGCTTGTTTGGCCGTCCGGGACGGTCCGGCATATGGCCGTCTTTTGACGGTGAGCCGAGAGCCAGGTCGCGTTTGAACCAGGCCTTGGAAACAGCATAGGCGAGCCGGACCTTTTCGGCTGTATCGGCTGCTTCAACAATGGCGCGGGCGCCGGCAACAAGGTTCACCGGCACTGGCTGAGTCTGTGTGTTTGTCATCTGAGCGTCTGACTTGGTTATCAGCGCACCGGGGGATGCAAGTCTAGAGGGCCTTTAAAGCCTCAAGAACGACTTCAGCATGTCCGGGCACTTTCACTTTCCGCCAGATCTGAGCGATTTTTCCGTCTGCGTCCACCAGAAATGTGGCTCTTTCAACGCCCATGTACTTTTTGCCGTACATGGCCTTCTCGACCCACACGCCATAAGCCTCGGCAGTCGCGTTGTCGGTGTCGGCGCCGAGACGCACCGCAAGATTGTGTTTGGCAATGAAATTGTCGTGTTTGCGGGCACTGTCCGGTGAAATCCCGACGATTGTTGCGCCCAGTTCCTTGAAGGCGTCGATGTTGTCGGTAAAGGCAATCGCTTCTTTGGTGCAGCCCGGTGTGTTGTCCTTCGGGTAGAAGTAAACCACGACCGGTTTGCCCTTGAGGTCGCTCAAGGTGATACGGCTGTCGCCGTCTGCCTCAAGGTCAAAATCAGGTGCAGCATCGCCTATGGCCAGATCGCTCATGTCGCCATCCTTCTGTCAAGTTTTGTGCGTTAATGCCGAATTCGGCAGCTGGGTGGGAAGCGGCTATCGCTTTTGGTGCTTGTTTCACATTATCATATGCATTGATACGACTCGTTCAATGCAACGGATGTGCGGGCTTCTTGGAATAGTACGCAGTTGAAGAGATATCCCGCGGGTTGCCCGAGGGACAACGGACGGAATGTAATTGTCGCAACCGGACGGAATGAAAGACGAACTGCCCAAACCGGCCCCATGGAAACGCCGCAGACTTCTGCGTTTGGCCAGTGGTCTGGTCTTTGTCGGCCTTATCGTGTACGTGGGCGCAATCTTTGCCTCAGGTCCGGTCACAGTTCCTTTGCTTGGAAACCTTCTGGCATCGCAGGGAACGCGCGGCCCCGTCACCCTTTCGGTTGAAAGCGCCAGTGTAGACTTTACAGCCGATGACGGGATCCGGATCGTCATTGAGGATGTGCGTGTTGATATCAGCGGCGGCGCACCGGTCACACTAATGCTTCCACGGCTCGAAGCGCCGTTGACGCGATCCGCCTTGTGGTCGGGGGACATCCGGTTTGCATCACTTCATTTGGATGCACCGAAGATCACGATCGTCATGAAGGGCGGACCGGCTGTGGTTCCCGAGATCAGCCAGTTGTCGGAAGCCGTCAATCGCATCGGCAATGTGATCGATGATCAGTTTGTCCGCCGGGGTCTCACGTCCGTCACGGTCTCCGACGGGGCTTTTGACATAACGGGACCGGCGCCGCGATCCTTCACGAACATCAATGCGGATGTGTTCCGGTCTCCTGACGGCGAAATCTCTGCCAGCGCCCGCGTTGGCGGACGGGTTACCTCTTGGCGATTGGATTTCCTCAGAGCGCCGTCCAAGACCGGTCCTGGCACTCGCATGGCGGCCGTCGTCAACGGGATTACACTTGCCGAACTTCTGGGGCCCGATGCGGCAACAGCCTATGGCAAGGGCTTGAGGCTGCCGGCGTCGGCGAAACTCGACAGCGTACTGGATGAAAATGGAGAACTGATCTCTGCGAACGCCGTTGCGAGGGTCCAAAACGGCTGGTTCCAGATGGGCCGGACGCTGGTGGCTTTCGATGATGTCGCGTTGTCGGCAGTTTACCGCGGGCCAGACAAGCCGATTGATATCCAGACGTCCCATTTTATCCGGGGCAATACGCGGATCTTCTTTTCTGGACAGATTGATCAACCTACCAGCGATGCACCGGTCTGGGACTTCCTCCTGGAAACCGAGCACCCTCAGGTCGGGCCGTTGGATGTGCGTGAGCCGCCGCAAATGCTGGATGGTGCCACGGTTCAGGGCAGGTTCAATTTGGCTGAGAAGCAAATTGATATCAGCCGCTTCTCGGTGCGCTCGGGCAAGGCAAGCGCAACGGGTGTTGTGAACATCCAAATCGGTTCGGACGGGCCGTACTTGGCGATTGCCGTTGATGGCGAACAGATCCCGATCTCCCTTGCGAAAAAGGTTTGGCCGATCACATTGGTGCCGCCAGCACGCAAATGGATCATCAAACGGATCAAGGCCGGTCTGATCGAAACCGTGTCCTTCACAGCCGCCATACGTCCACCTGCGTTCAATCACCTCGACCCGGACGCAGGCTGGTCTGGCGACGATATGGCAATGACCATGAGCTTCGTTGATGGTGCCGTCGCACCCGTTGGAGATGTGGCCGTGGTGGATGGCCTCTCCGGAACCATGACCATTGAAAATGAAGTCCTGACCGTCAAGGCCAGTGGCGGCACGGCCGATCTGCCCGGGGAAGATGATGTCGCCGTTCCTGAGACGGTTTTTGAGATCCACAACCTGCCTTTGCGCGTCGGAAAGATCGCGAAGGTGGAGACGCGCCTGGAAGGCGGGAATGCGGAAATCGGCGCGTTGTTGAATGCCAAGCCGTTCGAGGTTCTTGACCGTGCAAACCTGAAAACCGGTGGCGTGACCGGCAGCGGCGTCGTTGACATCACGGCGAGTTTCCCGATGGAACGCGTGATCGACATGGACGATGTCACCTGGAAAGCGGTTGGCCGATCGGAAGACTTCTCTGACGAGAACCCGATCATGGGCCACCAGATCCAAAATGCTGATCTGTCGATCGAGGCAGATCGCAGCCAAATCGTGATCTCCGGCAACGGTGAGTTTGACGGTCTGAACGCGGATATCAACCTGGTGGTCCCGCTATCTGGAGCGGGCGACCCACGGCGTCAGGATGTCGTGGCGTCCGTAACGGCAGATCAGTTGAAGGCCCGTGGAATTGATCTGACAGCTTTCCTGGACGGCCCGATGACGGTCAGCGCGGGCAAGGCCGAGGGCGGTCAGAACATCAGCATCGACCTTCAAGAGACGGAAGTCCGGCTTCAGGCGCTTGGTTGGCGAAAGGCAAAGGGCGTACCCGCGTCCGCCTCCTTCAAGCTAATCGAAACCGACGACAAAAAAGTCGTCCAGGACTTCGAGTTGGTTTCGGAAGGCGCGGATATCTTTGGTCAAATCCACCTGTCGGCGACTGGCGAGCTTACTGAAGCATCCTTTCCGCGGTTCCAGCTGCGGCCGGGCGATGATGCCCAGATCGACATCACCCGGGCGGACAGCGGCCGGTATGACATTATTTTTTCCGGCAAGAATTTCGATGGCCGTGGCTTGATCCAGAGCCTTAGAAGTCCGGGAGGGAGCCAAGGTGCCGGCGATTTCGCCGACGGGGCCCGAATTGCCGTTGATATTGACCGGATGACCGGGTTCAACAAACGCTGGATGGGGAACGTCAGGGGCCGGGTGGACACCGGAGCCCGCGGCTTGATGGCCGCCGACATCAGCGGGCTCGTTGGTGGCAGCTCAGACTTCCGTTTTACGTTGACGAGCAATGGCGGTGCGCAGCAGGCAGACGGGCGCTTTGACGACACGGGCGCCATGCTGGCGTTTTTGGATCTTTACAAACGCATGCGCGGCGGGCGGGGAACCTTGAGTGTTGCCATGGCCGACGCCGACAGTTGGGTGGGTGATTTCAAGGTGCGTTCGCTGGTCATTACGGAAGATCCGGCCATTCAGCGCATCAGCACGACCAACTTGAACACGCGCGATGAGGCAAGCCGCGTGATCGTGCGCCAGCCCCAGGTCAACACTGCGGAAGGAGCGCGCGGCACCGCTTCATTTGAAACGCTCGACATCAATTTCACCCGGGAAGGGGACCAGATGACGATCAGCCGCGGCGCGTTGCAGGGCAACGCGCTTGGCGGCACGGTGGCCGGCACGGTGGATCTCAAACAGCAAACGCTCAATCTCACCGGAACATTCGTGCCGATCTACGCGCTCAACAATTTCTTTTCCAAGATCCCGCTCTTGGGGTTTGCGCTTGGCGGAAGTACGGGGGAAGGGTTGATTGGCGTGACCTACCGCTTATCCGGGTCCTTGTCCGACCCGGTTCTGTCGGTCAACCCGATTTCAGCGATCGCCCCCGGCATCTTCCGCCGGATGTTTGAGTTCCAGCCGGAATAGCAACCTGACAACAAAAAAAGCCGGGCAGGGAGCGCCCGGCTTTTCATGTCGGTAAGTTGACCGATCAGACTGGCTTCAGGAGAACGTGTTTCTTCTTGCCGAGGGACAGCTTGATGATGCCGTCTTCGGTCACATCCGCCAGTGTGAGCTGACGGTTGGCATCCTGCTCGCCCTTGTCGTTGATCTTGACGGCGCCACCCTTGATGTTGCGGCGGACATCGCCGTTGGATGCGCACAACCCGGCGGTAACAAAGGCGTTCAAAACACCCAGCCCGGCCTCAAGATCGGCACTTGCCACTTCGACAGTCGGTAATCCTTCCGCGGACTGACCTTCCTCAAAAGCCTTCCGAGCGGTCTCCGCAGCCGCTTCTGCCTTATCCCGCCCGTGGATCATCGCGGTTGCTTCGGTGGCCAGCACCTTCTTGGCCTCGTTGATGCCAGCCCCATCGAGCGCTGCCAAACGGCTGATCTCGTCAAGCGGCAGGATTGTGAAGAGCTTCAAGAATTTCTCGACATCCGCATCTTCGGTATTGCGCCAGTACTGCCAGTAGTCATAGGCCGACAGCTGTTCCTCGTTGAGCCAGACCGCGCCGGCCGCCGTCTTGCCCATCTTGGCACCGGAAGAGGTCGTCAGAAGCGGGGCGGTGAGTGCAAAGGCTTCCTTGGATTCTTTCCGGCGGATGAGATCCACACCGGATAGGATGTTGGACCACTGGTCAGATCCGCCCATTTGCAGGCGGCAGCCGGTCTGCTGGTAGATCTCCAGGAAGTCATACCCCTGAAGGAGCATATAGTTGAATTCCAGGAAGGACAGGTGCTGCTCCCGCTCCAGGCGCAGCTTGACGGAATCACGCTGGATCATCTGGTTGACCGAGAAATGCCGGCCGATGTCGCGCAGAAACTCCATGTAGTTGAGTTTGAGCAGCCAGTCGGCGTTGTCCATCATGACGGCATCCGTCGGACCATCGCCGAAGGTAAGGAGCTTTTCAAAGACCTTCCGGATGCCGGCCTTGTTCTCTTCGATGGTTTCATCGGACAGAACCTTGCGGCTTTCATCCTTGCCGGTCGGATCGCCGACCCGTGTTGTCCCGGAGCCCATGAGCGCGATCGGCCGGTGGCCGGTCTGCTGGAACCAGTAGAGCATCATGATGGTGACCAGCGACCCGGCATGCAGGCTCGGCGCCGTGCAGTCGAAGCCGATATAGGCCGTGACTGTTTCCTTGGCGCAGAGCTCGTCAAGGCCTTGAGGGTCCGAGATCTGGTGGACGAATCCGCGCTCGGAAAGAACCTTCAAAAACTCTGACTTGAATTCGCTCATGTGTCTGCCCGTTAGATGCAACTGTCGTGTGGCCATTCGCCTGTTGGGCATGGCTCTATACCGGCAAAGCAGTGATGTAAATTGCACAGGGTCTAAAAGTTCGGTCTTCAAAGGTTTGGCGAGCTGCGTTTCTTGCGCAGTTTCCATGACGAAGGATCGCAGATCGGGTCATGGAGACGGCGCGGTGCGCAATCCTGCGCAAAAAACATCAAGCGTGACCCCAATCACAGCTGGAAGGGCGGTCTCATCCTAGTGTGTGGGTGTTGGCGCTTAGGAGCGCATGTTCATCCTGAGGAGGAGTTGAAATGTTTAGGAAATTCGCAATCGCAGCAGTTGCAACTGCTGCCCTCGCCACGGCCGCAGTCTCATTTTCGCCGACGGAAGCCCAAGCCGGAAACCGGGCGGGCGCTGTTGCCGCCGGCGCCATCATAGGGCTTGCTGCCGGCGCCATTATCGCCAGTCAGGTACAGCCCCGATATGTCGCGCCCGTCCGCTGCCACAACCAGGCTGTCCGCCGGTGGAGCCCTTATGAACACCGCTATGTTGTCGTTGGGTATCGCCGGGTCTGTTACTGATCAAGCAGATACTAGAACTTAAAACGAAGGCCTCCAATCGGGGGCCTTTCGTTTTTTGGATAAGCTTTTGTTTCCAAACACTACTCCCTAGGCCGTGTGGACGAATTGGAGATGCATTTCGCCGGGATTTGCATCGTTCAAGATCAAGGAAATCCGGTGAAGGTGATGCTTGTGCATCATCAAGACGGATTTGCGCTGGAATTGAGCACTGCAAACACGGCCCAAAGGGTGAGCCAAGTGCCGGCGATCTGGTACCGCCGGTCCTTTGACCGTATATCGATATGCTCTACAGGACTGTCGCCGCCATATCTTGGCACTTGTCTCACGAAATCCGTCTCCAATTCGTCCACACGGCCTAGTGCGCAGGTCTTGAGCGCGGCAGATTTCATCAGAATGACACCAATCCTTCACTCGCGCAGTCGGCGCTTTTGTTACGACCCTCCCAGTCAAGGAGGCGTCGATGTCTGCGATTACGGTAAAACGATTGTCCAAAACGTTCCGGGGTGGCATCCGCGCCTTGGATGGCGTCGATCTGACGGTCGCCGATGGTGAGTTCGTTGCGCTGATCGGCGCGTCCGGCTCGGGAAAATCCACCTTGATCCGCCATATTTCCGGTCTGGTGGCTGGAGACAAGAAGAGTGGCTGTTGTCAGATCTCGATCAATGGGCACCCAGTTCAAGACAGCGGCGCCATCTCGAAAAACATCTCGGCGACGCGAACCGGTATCGGTGTCGTGTTTCAGCAGTTCAATCTGGTGCCGCGACTGAGTGTCTTGACCAATGTCCTTGCAGGACTGCTTGGAAAAGTGCCGGTTTGGCGCGGCCTCTTTGGTTTTTTCTCATCAGAAGAAAAGCAGCTAGCAATGCGCGCCCTGCAGCGCGTCGGCATCGAGACAAAGGCGCGCCAGCGGGCGTCAACACTGTCGGGGGGGCAACAGCAGCGCGCGGCCATTGCCCGGACGATTGTTCAGGGGGCTAAAATCATCCTGGCCGACGAGCCGATTGCGTCCTTGGACCCGGCTTCGGCAAAGCGGGTCATGGGGATCCTGTCCAGGATCAACGAGGAAGACGGTACGACCGTGGTCGTTTCCCTGCACCAGGTCGAATATGCCCGCAGGTACTGCAAGCGGACGATTGCCATGCGGGCCGGACAGATCGTTTACGACGGTCCGAGCCATGCACTGACGACCCAGTTTTTGCGCGAAATCTACGGTGAGGCCAGCGAAGAACTTGTGCTGCCGGATGCCGAAGACTTTGGGACCGCGCCAATCCCGGCGACGGCCTGAATCTCTCCAGGGGAGACATCGTGATGAAATTGATTACTCGCATTGCTGCGACTGCAGCGATTATGGTTGGTTTGAGCGGCCCGGCGCTTGCCGAGCGTGAAAACCCGGAAGAACTCTACTTCGGCATTCTGTCCACTGAATCCAGCTCTGCGCAGCGTGAAAAGTGGGGCCCGTTCCTGGAAGCCATGGAAGCCTCTCTTGGCATGCCGGTAAAGCCGTTCTTTGCTGCTGACTATGCCGGTGTGATCGAAGGCATGCGCTTCGACAAGGTCGACGTTGTCTGGTACGGCAACAAGTCTGCAATGGTTGCCGTCGACCGCGCTGGAGCCGAGATTTTCGCTCAAACGACCGAAGCGACCGGGGACCGTGGTTACTGGTCGGTGATGGTGACCCACAAGGATTCCGGCCTAACTTATGAAGATGTGATGGCGTGCAACAAGGATCTGAATTTCGGCATCGGCGATCCAAATTCCACATCCGGTTTCCTTGTCCCTTCCACCTTCGTTTTCGCCAAGGAAGGTGTGAACCCGAAGGACTGTTTCAAGACCCTGCGCAACGCCAACCACGAGACCAACCTGATTTCGGTTGCAACCAAACAGGTTGATGCAGCTGTTGCGTCCTCCACCGGCATGTATTCCCGCCTGAAAAACGCCAAGCCGGAACTCTTTGCCGAACTGAAGGAAATTTGGCGCTCTCCGCTGATCGCGTCTGATCCGATGGCCTGGCGTCCGGAGCTCGATGAAAGCATCAAGTCGAAGATCATGTACTTCTTCATGACCTATGGCCGTCAGGGCACCGACGAGGAAGTGGCCAAGGCGCGTGAGAACCTAGCCATGATCGACATGGGACCGTTCATTCCGTCCTCCAACGCCCAGCTGTGGCCGTTCTACGAAATGGATCAGATC
The DNA here is from genome assembly GCF_965276855.1 of Roseibium sp. GTDB lineage: Bacteria > Pseudomonadota > Alphaproteobacteria > Rhizobiales > Stappiaceae > Roseibium. The sequence goes on along the minus strand of NZ_OZ255700.1, from coordinate 377,505 downwards.
CGTCAGCGCATGTCCATCGAGGGTGACGACACCTATTCCGACGACGAGCGGACTGCGAAAATCTTGGAAATCAACACCAAGATCGAAGAAATCCGCGCAGCAGCTGCTGCCCGCCCGCGCAAGTAATCAGCGCAACGCATCGGCATGAGGGGAGGCATCAGGGCATTCCCTCATGCTCTTGTTTGATCTCCGCACAGGACACTTTCCATGACCAGTAATGTAAACGTGCTCAACACGGGCGAGCCCGTTCTTGAAGTCCCGGGTCGAACCACTCAGGAGAAGGTCTTTGACGTTCTGATCTGGGGCGGTTTGATCGTCATGCTGGTCTGGAGTTTCCATCCGGCGGACATGCACCGCATGGGCCAGGTATTCACCGGCGGTGGCAACATGGCCATGCTGCTGGAAGACTTTCTCAAGCCGAACTTCCGGTATTGGCACAGCTATTTCGACTTGATGCTCGAAACCGTTCAAATGGCTGTCTGGGGATCCTTTCTGTCGGTGATCCTTGCGATCCCGTTCGGATTGCTGTCCTCGTCCAATATTGCGCCTTACTGGATCGTGTTCCCAGTGCGCAGACTCATGGATGCCTTCCGTGCGATCAATGAGCTGGTATTTGCCCTGATTTTTGTGGCGGCTGTTGGTCTTGGACCGCTGGCAGGTGTTTTGGCGCTGACGATCCACACGACGGGTACGCTCGCAAAACTCTTTTCAGAGGCCGTGGAAGCGATCGATCCGCGTCCGGTCGAGGGCATCAAGGCGACAGGCGCTCCGGCTATTCAAGAGATTGTCTACGGTGTCGTGCCGCAGGTTCTGCCGCTCTGGATTTCCTATTCTCTTTACCGATTTGAAGCCAACGTGCGCTCTGCGACCGTGCTGGGCATTGTCGGCGCGGGCGGTATTGGCATGTCGCTCTCAGAAGCCCTGCGCGGCTTTGACTACTCGGCTGGCGCTGCGATCCTATTGATCATCCTCGTAACGGTTTCCTTGCTTGATATCTTCGGGTCGCTGTTGCGCAAGGTCGTGATCGATGGCACCGACCACGGCCGGTTTGCTGCCTACTTCCTGTTCTTGACCCTTCTCGTGATTGGCCTGGAGACGTTGCTGGCGCGCTGATAAAGTGCTCCAAGCATAAGCCGTCGTTGCGAATCTGCCGGTCTGGTGCCACTTTCGTGGCCTCAAATGACAAATATCCGACCGGCGGGTTCCAACAGGCTTCTCCATGACACTCGAACATCTCCACATTCTGTGCGGCAAGATCGCATCTGGAAAGTCAACGCTTGCCGGTGAACTCTCCAGCCAACCGGCAACGGTTTTGATAAGCGAAGACATTTGGCTGGCCGAACTGTTCGGGCCTGAAATGTCGACAATCAAAGACTATGTGCGTGTCTCGGCAAGGTTGCGATCCGTCATGGAGCCCCATGTCATTGGGCTTCTGAAAACCGGCGTGTCCGTGGTTCTCGACTTTCCGGCCAATACGCCGGAGACGCGCGTCTGGATGCGGCGTGTGGCCGAAGGCAGCGGCTGCGATCATACGCTCCATTACCTCAATGTTTCCAACGAGATTTGCAGGGAACGGCTGCGGGCGCGCAATGCCAGCGGGGCCCATCCGTTTTCGGTAAGTGATGAGCAATTTGAAGCAGTTACCAGACACTTTGTCCCGCCAGCACCGGATGAAGGCTTTAACGTATTGGAACGTTAAGTTCATGGGACGGAATCAGGGGATTGGCCGCAAAGAATTTTGACCGGAAAATGGAGATCGCCCGTTATGAGTCCTGAAAACGTGTCACCAGCTCGTGCCCATGGATTGATCTGCGGGGCCATGTCGCCGGGGCCTTTGAACCGGATCACGGATGTGGCGGGTGTCACGGTCGGCCACAAGACCGTCATCGATGGGCCCCTTCGAACGGGGTTCACGGCCATTGTCCCGCATCCGGGCAATCCGTTTATGGAAAAGCTGGCAGCGTCCAGCGACGTCATCAACGGCTTCGGCAAAAGTGCAGGCCTGATCCAGGTGGAGGAACTCGGAAACCTGGAGACCCCGATCCTGCTCACCAACACCTTCGGCGTGGCAGAAGGCATTCACGCCTTGATCCGGCGGGAGCTGAAACAAAATCCTCAAATTGACCGCGCGAAGGGGACTGTCAATCCGGTCGTGATGGAATGCAATGACGGTTACTTAAGTGATATCAACGCGATTGCGCTGACCGAAGAGGACGCAAACGCCTCACTTTCGGCTGCGTCTACAGATTTCGAACAAGGCAGTGTCGGGGCAGGGACCGGTATCAGCTGTTTCGGGTTCAAGGGAGGGATTGGATCCGCATCCCGCCAATTTGAATTGGATGGCAAGACCTTCACACTGGGCGCATTGGTGCAGGCAAATTTCGGCCGGGCCGGAGACCTGGTTCTGCCGGATGGGCGCAGGCCATCGCCTAAAGGAATGGCAGCTCCGGAAGAGCGTGGATCTGTCATCATTGTGCTGGCAACTGATGTGCCTCTGGAAAGTCGGCAGCTGAAGCGAATTGCCCGCCGTGCAGGCGCCGGTCTTGCCCGGCTCGGCTCATTCTACGGCAACGGCAGTGGCGACATCGGTTTTGCGTTCTCAACGGCTCACAAGATACCGCACAATCCACAAGGCGATCTGACCGCCCGCGATTATATGCATGAGGGTAAGATCGATCTTCTGTTTCAGGCCGCCGCGGAAACCACCCAGGAGGCGGTGCTCAATGCAATGATCGCGTCTCCCGCCATGCATGGGAAAGGGACCAGCTTCCGGCCATCCTTGAAGGACTGGCTGGATCAAAACTGAGGCGTCAACGCTGCGCTGTAGTTATCCAATTCAAGCAAATCGTAAGACTTAGCTGGATAAATATCATCGGAAATAACAGGCTGCGGTAATGCTGATTATGAACGGTGGACGACGAACTGTGCGGGGTGCGATCGGCTTGCTTGGTGTTTTTTGTGCTCTTCTAACCGGAGGGGCGCAGGCCCAAGCGACCGAAATTCATCTTGTGACGGAAAACTATCCGCCCTTCAATTTCATGCAGGACGGAGAGATCGTGGGGCTTGGCGCGGATCAGGTGCGTGAAATCATGATCCGGGAGAAAATTGACTTCACCATGGAGATGCTCCCATGGTCCCGGGCCTTTTGGTTGGCTGAAAACAGAAAAAACCATTGTGTTTTCACCACTGCTTATACACCAGCCAGAGCTGCGAGCTTTGCCTGGATATCGCCGCTCGGCGGTGCTGAGCTGTTTCTGATCAAGAAGTCCGGATCGCAGATCCCGTCGAACCTTGCCGAGATTGTTGGAGACTTCTCTGTCGGCACGCAGAGAAGCGACTACGCTGAATATGTTTTGCAAAAGAATGGCTTTGGCAGCATCGACTATTTTGATGATGTTGAGACTGTGATCCGGCAACTTGTTCAAGAGCGGCTGCACCTTGCGGCAATCTCAAGCGTCACGTTTCATACGCTCGTGCAACAGGGTGTCGAAGTCGAGCTGGTTCATGGGTTCGGTGACATCATCGGAAATGCGCTGGCCTGCAATCCGGAGACCGATGAAGCATTGCTCAAGCGGATGCAAAACGGCCTGGACAGTATCATTCAAGATGGCTTTCAGGCCGCCATCTTAAAAAAATACACCGGAGCTGCTTCGATTAGCGCCCTTACGGACGAGAACTGACACACGGTCCGCGCAGTAAGCTTTCGAATTCGGCTCGATGTTGCATCTTTCGAGGCTTCAAAAGTTTCGAAAAAGAAAAACCCCGGTCGAGTGACCGGGGTTTTCCGTGTTTGACGCCGAATCTGTCTTAGACAGAGTAGTACAGGTCGAACTCGACCGGATGCGGGGTCATTTCGTAGCGCTCGACTTCTTCCATCTTCAGTTCGATGTAAGCGTCGATCTGGTCGTCGTCGAAGACGCCGCCGGCTTTAAGGAACTCGCGGTCTGCATCAACAGCTTCCAGTGCTTCACGAAGGGAACCGCAAACCGTCGGGATCTCGGCCAGTTCTTCAGCCGGCAGATCGTAGAGGTTTTTGTCCATCGCATCGCCCGGGTGCAGCTTGTTCTTGATGCCGTCAAGGCCGGCCATCAGCAGGGCAGAGAAGCAGAGGTACGGGTTTGCTGTCGGATCCGGGAAGCGGACCTCAACGCGTTTCGCCTTCGGCGAAGCGGTGAACGGAATACGGCAAGACGCAGAGCGGTTGCGCGAAGAGTAGGCAAGGAGAACCGGAGCCTCATAACCCGGGACCAGACGCTTGTAGGAGTTGGTCGACGGGTTGGTGAAAGCGTTCAGGGCTTTCGCGTGCTTCAGGATGCCGCCGATGAAATACAGGCAGGTCTCGGAAAGATCCGCGTACTGATTGCCAGCGAACGTCGGCTCACCGTTGTTCCAGATGGACAGGTGGCAGTGCATGCCGGTGCCGTTGTCGCCGAAGACCGGCTTCGGCATGAAGGTTGCGGACTTGCCATAAGCGTGGGCAACCTGGTGAACAACATACTTGTAGATCTGCATGTTGTCGGCACAGGAGGTGAGGTTGTCGAACTTCATGCCGAGTTCGTGCTGAGCAGCGGCCACTTCGTGGTGGTGCTTCTCGGTCGGAACGCCCATTTCGCCCATGACGGACAGCATTTCGGAGCGGATGTCCTGAGCGCTGTCGACCGGCGGAACCGGGAAGTAGCCGCCTTTGGTGCGGGGACGGTGACCGAGGTTGCCGGTCTCATACTCTGAACCCATGTTGGACGGCAGTTCGGAGCTGTCCAGGATAAAGCCGGTGTTGTACGGGTCAGCCTGGAAGCGCACGTCGTCGAACATGAAGAATTCAGCTTCCGGACCAACATAGATGGTGTCGCCGAAACCGCCGGACTTCACATAGGCTTCCGCCTTCTTTGCAGTCATGCGCGGGTCGCGGTTGTACGCTTCGCCGGTGATCGGGTCGATGATGTCGCAGAAGATCGCCATCGTGGACTGGGCAAAGAACGGATCGATGTGAGCCGATTCCGGATCCAGGATCAGCATCATGTCGGACTCGTTGATAGCCTTCCAGCCAGCAATTGAGGAGCCGTCAAAAGCAACGCCTTCGGCGAACATGTCTTCATCGACAAGTGCAACGTCCATGGTGACGTGCTGCATTTTACCGCGCGGGTCGGTAAAGCGCAGATCGACGAACTTGACGTCTTTTTCCTGAATTTCCTTAAGGATATCAGCGGCGGTGGTCATTATGTCCATCCCTTTGATTTTTCGTGTGAACGTTAGGGTTTTGTCCCGGTCCGGCAGAGGGTTTAAACGGTTTGTCTCAGCTCGGATAGTCCGGAATTGGGTGTGCGGCGAAATGCCGGAAAAGGTGAGGGGTCAGATGGCGTCGGTGCCGGACTCGCCGGTCCGGATGCGGACTGCCTCTTCGATGTTGGAAACAAAAATCTTGCCATCCCCGATACGGCCGGTCTGGGCCGCATTGCGGATGGCCTCGACGGCCTTTTCAACCATGTCGGATCCAAGCACGATCTCGACTTTGACCTTCGGCAGGAAGTCGACAACATATTCGGCACCACGGTACAGTTCGGTGTGACCTTTCTGACGGCCAAATCCCTTGGCTTCGGTCACGGTGATGCCCTGCAGGCCGACTTCTTGAAGAGCTTCTTTGACCTCATCGAGTTTGAAGGGTTTGATGATCGCTTCGATCTTTTTCATCACCGTATGTCTCTCTCCACATGTAATGGCAGGTTCTGCCCGTACGCTCTTCTTTAGAAGCCGGCCCAGACGAAAACGCACTGGTTTGGATCAGCTGAGAGCTGTTGCCACTGTAAAAGCACGAAGTGTGCCAATTGCTGTTATGATTGTCCGATTTCCCATCCCGGCAGGATTCCGCCGCTATTTTTGGCAAGTTATCGCGAAAGTCGTGGTGTCAGAGTGAGGTGGCTCGACAGGATTGCATAAAAAATAGACATTATGATTACAGAATGTGCAGTTGAGTGGATCCCGATGTCTGTTCTTGCCGGTGGCCGCCTCAATGCCGGGCCTCTCGCCGGTCTTGTTGCGGGGTGAATTGCCGTTAGAGATGCGTATGATAACGCCGAACAATCTCCATTTTGTTGGGCACACGAAGGACGGTCATGACGGCAGCACTACTCACACCCCAAGAAATGGGGCAGGCGGATCGCTTGACGATCGAGGGGGGCATTCCAGGATTGGATTTGATGGAGCGCGCTGGATCGGCTGTGGCAGATGCCGCTTCGAAGCATGCTCCTGCTGGTGGCCGAGTACATATTCTTTGCGGACCCGGCAACAATGGCGGTGACGGATTTGTTGCCGCAAGGATTCTGGCAGAAAAGGGCTACGATGTCCGGGTTGATCTTCTCAAATCCCCATCCGGCTTGAAGGGGGACGCTGCAGCAGCTTTTGAGGCAATGAACTTGCCCTTCGAGGTCCTTGCAAAAAATGATCAGCGTGTCGGGGATCCGGCAGACCGGTTCGCAGGGGCGGATGTCATTGTCGATGCGTTGTTCGGAGCGGGGTTGGATCGACCGCTTTCCGGTCCAGCCGCCGAACTGGTTGAAGCTGTAAATGGATCAAGCGCAGCAATCATAGCGGTGGACTTGCCATCCGGCATCAACGGTGCGACCGGAGAGATCAAGGGGAGTGCGATCAAGGCGCATGCGACCGTCACGTTCTTTCTGAAAAAGCCAGGGCATCTCCTTTTTCCCGGTCGCGGGCTATGCGGCACAGTCACGATCGCCCAGATCGGGATTGAAACTGGCGTGCTCGACACAATCGGGCCAGCGGCATTTGAAAATTCACCGGATCTCTGGCAGGCGAGCTGGCCGCGCCCGGCGGTGGATGGCCACAAGTATTCAAAAGGCCACGCGGTCGTTTTCAGCGGGCCGATGGCCAAAACAGGTGCAGCGCGGCTTGCAGCCATGGCTGCGCTTCGGACTGGGGCTGGGCTCGTCACTTTGGCATCGCCGCCGGACGCCATGATGGTCAACGCATCGCACTTAACGGCAGTCATGCTGAAAAAGGTCTCCGGTCCTGACGCGATCCCGGAGTTTCTGTCCGATCCGCGTCTGAATGCCGTTTTGATCGGACCGGGATACGGGATCGGAGAGGACACACAGGCAGCTGTCGAGGCCATTATCGCGACAGAGCGGTCCTTGGTGCTCGACGCCGATGCCTTGATCAGTTTCTCAAAAAAACCGCAGAAGCTGTTTGATTTGATCAAAGAAAACGCATCGTCAGCTATCCTGACACCGCATGACGGCGAGTTTCAGCGTCTTTTTCCGGATCTAACCGGCCTCTACAAACTTGCACGGGCGCGGGAGGCCGCACGCCGCTCCGGTGCAGTAGTCATATTAAAAGGCCCCGACACAGTCATTGCAGCACCGGACGGCCGGGCCGCGATCAACTGCAATGCGCCGCCGTTTCTGGCAACCGCCGGGTCCGGTGATGTGCTGGCAGGCATCGCGGCTGGCTTGCTGGCGCAAGGTGTTCCGGCATTTGAGGCTGCCTGCCAGGCGGTCTGGTTGCATGGAGAGGCTGGCCGGACCGTTGGCCCTGGCCTTATTGCTGAAGATTTGGCGGCGGCGTTGAGGGAGCCGCTCCGGCACTTGTGGACAAGTCTTGCGTGATAATTGGCAGACGCGCTATTTTTCCTTTGACGGAAAAAGGCGGGGTGGTATAGAGGCCCCGCTTCAAACGCAGAGCGTCCAAGCTCCTGCGATGCGGATGTGGTGAAATTGGCAGACACGCCAGATTTAGGTTCTGGTGCCGCAAGGCGTGGGGGTTCAAGTCCCTCCATCCGCACCAATGCTCAAACTACAAGTGATTGAGATCATAAAGAAATCGGGCTCGGACCTGTTTTTTTATTTGTGAAATCGCGGATTTTACCCCACAATTTACCCCAGTTTTTACCCCACATGCGTGTGAGAGGATAATGCGGTGGGTAACGACGACCGGTTTTTGAAGTGCCATCGGTCCGGCACATGGTATTACCGGCGGCAGGTACCGCTGGACGTAAAGGATCTGGTCGGCCGGTCATCCCTTGAAGTCTCTCTCAAAACCAAACTTCTGGTCGTTGCGCGGCTGCGCCGCGATGCCATGGAGGAAGCCGACACGCTGTTCTGGACCTCGCTGCTCGGCGGCGGCGCGGCGGCCGCCGACCCGGCAACGGCCCGGTACCGGGCCGCGCAGAAGCGGGCGCTTGCCCTCGGCTTTGTCTGGAAATCGTCCAGCGATCTGTTAAACCACGCTCCGCTCGACGATCTGATTGCCCGGCTTGATGTCCTGAAGGGCCGGTCGGACCTGGAGCGCAAGAGCGATGCGGAGGCGCTCCTTGGCACGGCGCCGCGGCCCGATGTGCCGGTCTCCAAGGTGCTGGAGATTTATTTGACCGAAATTGCCCCCGACGCCCTGAAAGGCAAAAGCCCGGCGCAGATCGCGGCCTATAAAAAGGTCAAGACCCGGGCGGTTGCCAATTTCATCAAGGTGGTGGGCGACAAGCCGGTCGACGCGGTCACCCGGGCCGATGCGCTGGCGTTTTTCGACTGGTGGCAGACGCGGGTCACAGGCGCAAACCTGGCCACGGGCGTAAAACTGGCCGCGGGCGCTGATGCTTCTACGGGCACTGGCGCTGGTGGTGGGCACAAACGCAAACGCGGCGCGCCGTCAAAGCCCCTGTCGGGCAATTCGGCCAACCGGGATGTCGGCAACATGCGGCGGCTGTTTCAGGCCTATTATCAAAGGATTGGCGAAGAGGGGCGGGACAACCCGTTCCGGAACCTGTCCTTCCGGGACCCCAAGGCCTTGAAACAGGACGTGCCGCCGTTCCCGGTCCACTGGATCCGCGACCGGTTGCTGGCCCCGGGCGCCTTTGACGGGCTCAACCGGGAGGCCGCGCTCTTGTTCCTGGCGCTGATTGAAACCGGATGCCGGCCGTCGGAGCTTTGCAACATCACCGCCGATCAGATCCACCTGGAGGGCGCCGTGCCGTTCATCGAAATCCGCTTCCGCGCGGACCGGGCGATCAAGACAGAATCCAGCGTGCGCCAGATCCCGCTTGTCGGCGTGTCGCTGGCAGCTTTCATGAAAGCTCCGGACGGGTTTCCGCGGTACCGCGACAAGGAAACGAATTTTTCCGCGATCGGCATGCGGCACTTGCGGCGCGCCGGTCTCCTGCCGTCGGAGCATCACCGGATCTATTCGCTGCGCCATGCCTTTGAAACCCGGATGAAGGAAGCCGGGCTCGATTATGAGCTGCGCTGCCTTCTAATGGGCCATGCGCTCAGCCGGCCGGACTATGGCGACGGTGGTTCGCTTTCATGGCGCCAATCGCAACTCAAGAAAATTGAGCTGCCCTTCCCAGAAGCGCTGATCGACGGCCTGACGTCCCGGCCGCAGCGCAGACCCAAACGAAAGGTGAGGTCATGAGCGCTTCCGCAAATGGACCCGGAACCGGCACTGGTTCCGGCACGGCGCTTCAGCTGTTTGCCGTTGAAGTGTTTAAACGGGATCCGGATGTGTGCGCGGCTGCGCTGCAGGCCGCCCGGGGCCTCCTGAAAGCCCAGAAACGGCCCTGGTTTGCACGCTCAAAGAGGCCGGAGCTGGAGGCGCTTGAGGCTGCCGAAGGGCTCGTCGGTCTCATGAAGCTGCTCGGGGAGACCGATCCTGAAAATCTGAAAAAGATCGACCGGGGGCTAGACTAACGTCGCCTGCCAAGTGCCTGAAGTCGGGGCTGTAATTGCGAAGCGTGAATTACGTCGAGTAACACGTATTGATTGAAATTATTGCAAGTAATAATTATACAATTTATGTGTAGGATTAATCTATATTGCGCAAAATACGTAGAGTTAACACGTTATTATGTATTTTTTTGAAAATGAATTACGTGTTTGAAGTTTACTTGAAGACAATTTTCCGGGGCAATCCATCATGCAAGACGCGGCACTTGATAAACGACTGTCTTTTCACAAGATCGATGAGGCGGCTCAGGCTTCCCTTCGTCAGAACTCCGAGCTGATCCTGTCAATTCTACCGTCTGCTCTTGACCGGTTCTATGAGCATGTTGCGCTCTTTGGGGAAACGGCGGCCTTCTTTCGCGGCCGTGCTCATATGATGCATGCAAAAGAGAAGCAGATCGGTCACTGGAAAATCATCACCTCCGGGCGGTTTGACGGGCAATATGAAGCGTCCGTTACCCGGATCGGGGAGATCCACAATCAATTGGGACTCGAACCCCGTTGGTATATCGGGGCCTACAATTTCCTTGTGTCCGAAATTGTTGCCGAGCTCTCCCGGAGACTTCCGACCGGGCCGTTTTCATCCGGCAAGCGCGATGACCTGCAGCAGCTGCAAAGTGCGATCATACGGGCGTCCATGTTGGACATGGACTACGCCATAGATGTGTATCTGAACGCCGGCCAACGTGAGCGCAAATCGACACTGGAGCGTCTGGCCGTTGAATTTGAAACAAATGTCGGTGATGTCATCAATCTTGTGACAAAGGCGTCTCACGAGATGTCTTCCGCTGCCCAGAAACTCAACCGGACCGCAGAAGATGCATCGCACCGGTCCTCCGCTGCAAGCGCGGTGTCGGAAGAAACAGCGGCAAATGTGCAAACTGTGGCAAGCGCAACGGAAGAGATGGCGGCGTCAGTCTCTGAAATCGCGCGCCAAGTGTCTGAAAGTGCAGCCGTGTCAGCAGAGGCTGTCCGGAATGCAAATGGAACAAATGAGAAAGTCAGCGCGTTGACGACGTCGGCTCAGGTTGTTGGGGACGTGGTTGGCCTCATCAGCGACATTGCCGAGAAAACTAACCTTCTCGCCCTTAATGCCACGATTGAGGCGGCGAGAGCCGGGGAGGCGGGAAAGGGGTTTGCGGTTGTGGCTTCGGAAGTCAAGCAACTCGCGGAACAGACAGCCAAGGCGACAACTGAAATATCCAGCCAAATCAACACGATACAAAGTGAAACGGACGCAGCAGCTACGGCGATCGATGCGATTTCGCATATGATTGCCGAGATGGATACAATCTCCACGACAATCGCAAGTGCCGTGGACCAGCAGGAAGCCGCTACCCAGGAAATAGCACGCAACGTTGATGAAGCTGCGAAAGGGACGATCGATCTCACGCGGAACATTGCCGGCGTCAGTGTTGCGGCGGAGGCAACAGGGGTCGAGTCTTCCAACATTCGTGCTTCGGCAGATAGCCTTGCAGCACAGGCAACCGAGTTGAAGGCAAATGTTGAGACTTTCCTGACATCTGTCCGGACGGCCTAGCGCTCCACGCGGTTCAGACATCAAACGCATATTCCATCACCCGCAGCCGACATGGGACGCCCGCCTCTGTCCTGCTGCGGTTTTGGTTCTTGAAACAGCCTGCGACCGATGTCGCCATGGTGTTTTCAGGCAGGCAGCAGATCACCTTCTGCATCCATAAGCCGGATCTGGCGGTGTGCGACTATTTGTTGATGTATGTTCAACAAAAAGGTGAGCAGCTTGAATTTGACGCCTTATGCGTGCTTTCGAGGCGTTGGTTGCTCAGTCTACATGTCCGAGACGAGCACTATGGATATGGATCCGGTCGGCAAACCGTGGTTGCGCCGCCGGTGAGAGTGAAACCCGATTTCTTTGGCGTTCCTATTGTTTGATAGTCATGTAAAAATAGCGTCATTGTTTAGATAATCAAATAAATATTTTTATAAAAGCTACTTTATATTGGTAGAAATCTATTATATAATGTGAAAAATATAAAATATATAAAACGTTTGTGTGATTAAATTCGAATTCAGGGTCTTTTTTTCTAAAATTGAAACAGTCTTTATTTATATTTTGCTGCTTTAAATTTGAAATAATATTTAGAATACAATTCAAGTGTGGTAGCCATTTTCTTAGATGTTTTCCGGCCTCTCGTCGGTTCCTGCCCGTCCACGCTCCATCGCGACAGATACAGATTTTGCTGATCTGGTTGGTGACACCGAGTTGGTGCGCCGATTGAACAGAAAAGCGCACAGGGAGTGGCCTTAGATAATTGACGTTCGCTCAATATAGCGATGTCAGTGCGCATGGTCACAGGATGGGTTGGACTACGCGGGCCTAACGAAGAGCACCGCATGGCACAATACGACCTAACCAAAATGCGGACATCCGTCGAGAACTGGGATCTGGATGTCCAGCCACTTGATTTGGTCGCCCGGAAGGAACTGGTTGCAGATTTTTCGCAGTTCAAGGTCGCAGAACTGCTGTGCGATCACGTCAGCTTTTTTGCAAATTTCAGCCACAAGGGCACCACACCCCGCGATCACTACACGTTTTCAATTCCAGCGCCAAATGCACCCGTTTTCTGGCATTCCGGCCACAGTGTGCGTTCAGGCCAGATCGTTGTCCAAACGCCAAACTGCGAAATCAACGTTATTACACCGGCGGGATTTGAGATCTTTCATGTATCTGTACCCGATCAAGAGTTGCACTGTTTGCTGAGGACCATGAATTTCGATCGCGCCAAGGTCCAGCGGTTGCCCCGAGTGTTCAATCTTCCTCAAGATCTTACAGTGCGGCTTTGGGATTCTGTTTCGAAACGGCCCTGTGCGTCGGAAGAAGGGCAAGGCCGATTTGCTACTGACCTTTGCCATCGAGTGGTCAAGGCTTGGGTTGCACAAGATGGACTAACGGACCGGCAGATCAGTCCGACAGCCGCAAAGCGGGCGCTGCAGAGATGCCTTGAGGCGGTGACACGGAACGATTACAGCCGTCTGACGGTTCATCATCTGTGCGATACCTTCCATATATCCAGGCGAGCACTGGAGATGGAATTCCGGAACAATTTCGGGGTTGGGCCGGCTGCGTTTCTCAAAGCGGTCAGGCTCACAGAAGCGCGCCGCAGATTGATGGCTGCAACGAACAAACGGGTTCAGGTTGGCGATATCATGCACGACTTGGGTTTTGCTCATGTCGGCCAATTTGCGGGCGCCTACCGCACCATGTTCGATGAGCTTCCATCTGAAACCCTGTTGCGGGGACGTGCGGACCGTTTGCCCAATTCAGTTACCTGACAGTCAGGTCGCCGCAGCGTTGGCGCTCTGCAAACATCCTGGACCTACAAAGGTCTGGGTTTGACGTCCGTGTAAAGACTGCACACGATCGATATGTCGACAAAGAAAACTTTCCGCAGACCCGACAGATTTTCGGCCAAACAAAGGTCATTTGCCCGCTCGTTTCGAAGGATATCTTCGAATTCCTGAAGCATGATGGCATAGGACGTGATGTAGTCCGAGAGGCTGATCCCGAGCTTTTGATGCACATTTATGATGCGAATAGCGTCATTGATGTAGGTCTCGTCAAAGCCGTGACTAAAGATGTTGTTCCAGTAATTTATCTGCTTTCCCACCAGGATCAGTTTGCTGTAATTCGGCAATTGCCCAGTCAGTTTTTTGACAAAGTCGTTTTCATAAAAGTCAGAAAGAGCGGTCTCGGAGTAGGGGTAGATGTAGCGCCAGGCTTTTCTGGCAAACAACATATCTTCAGCGCAGATCTCAAAAAGACCGATCTTTTGGGCGGCGATTGACGATTGAATGTGATGAAAGTCCATCCCTTTCCCCCATTGTTGAGCAACGCTCCTGCAAACCGTGCTGCCTTGCCGAAAGGGCAGGACCGCGAACTCCCAAAGACCAGAACTTATGCCCCTTTACCGTCACCCAAAGTCTTTGGGTGTCCCGTTTGTTGCGTCTCCTGTTCCGGACAGGTCTCCGCCGGCTGGCATAAATCATGTAAAGACTTGTCACCCAGCTCGCGAAAGAACGCGTCCAGCGACCTTGCCAGCGAGTCGCAAAACACCCTGCCGCCATACCGCGTGCAGGTGTTGCAGCTGTCGGTTGCGTAGCAGCCTATCGGCCTCAGTCTGGTCTCCAAGCTGATGATCAGGGGCGCGATCCTTATTTCCCTGGGATCTTTTTTTAGAAACACTCCCCCAGTCCTTCCCCGGACTGTGCCAATAATATTGCTCTGTTTAAGATATTTACAAATAATTGCGGCTTGACCAGTGCTAATGTCGCAGTTCTTTTTTAGTTCATCGACCGTCGTTGGGGTGCCATTGCATTCATAAATCTTAACCAAAAAGCATATTGTGTCATTTGTTAACTTCGTCAGACGCATTTATTCAGTATCGAAATCATCATCGGCTGTGCCGACGGACTGTCAAAAGGTGGTTTCAGAAATCTGGTTCGTTTGATTCTGAGAAAATCATAGGCAGATATTCGCATACGCATGATCTGCTTTGCGAATAGTTGCGAGTTTTTTTAAGTATGTTGGCGCCTGATCCTGATGGCAGCTCCAAGGGTCTCCTAAACACCAAGGATCGTGACGCGAACCAACAAATGGTCGACCTGCGCAAATCGATCCTGGCCCGCGCTCTCCCAACTCTCAATGCTTTTCCTGACGGGAGGTCTCAGACATGCAACGAGTGGCTGTTCCGCCGCGCAAGATGTTCTGCCAGACCGGTTCTTGTTGCCCCGGACAAGAGCAGAGCGCGCCACGGGGCGGCCTGGGACAGCACAATTGGTGTTCGGCGCTGCCATGCCGCCTCAGATTTCCCGGCCGAGCGGTTCAGCATCACCACCTTAGCGTTCTTCTTCAGAAGCATGCGCGCTGCTTGAAAGCCTGCGCCCGCGTTAGCTCCGGTGATGATGTAGGTCTTACCAGACTGGTCGCCGAGGCGCGCGGGCGTCCAGCCTTTAGGTCCGAATGTCGTATCTGCCATTTTCTGTCTCCTGCCAGCCCAAACCGGCGGATTGAGGGTTGTTTGCTTGACGGCATAGATAGATCCGGGCATGGCATTCAAACAGACGATATTCTCTCAATTACTTGCCCAATCGTCTCAATCCCATTGCAAATATGAAAGTCTTCTGCCAGCTAGAGTGCATGAGCAGAGAACAGATCAAAAACCTTATCGAGCGCCGTTTGCCTGAGGCAGGTCTCCTCGATACCGCGTTGAAAGGTGTTCAGCTTTTCCGGGTGACGGAGGCTGTGCCCTGCACACCTGCTGTCTATAAGCCAACGGTGGTGGCTATTCTCAGTGGCACCAAAAAAGCTGTTCTGGACGGTGAGTCCATGTTTATGGTAGCGACAAATACCTGCTGTGCCCCATGACTTTACCAGTGGAGGCGGGCACGCCAAAGGCGTCCGAAGAAGTTCCCTTGCTCGGTGTGTTGATTGCGCTGGAACCACGGATGATGCGGGAGCTCACCATGGAAATTGAGACCGCTGCCGATGGTAAGAAACACTTGCGAGATTGCGAGCCATCAGCCTTAGCGTTGGCCCCTTGGGATGTCGGTTTCACGCAGGCACTGCTGCGGCTTCTCGAATTGCTTGACAATCCGGTTGATCTGGAGGTTCTCGGACAGGGGCGAATGCGCGAATTATGTTACGCGGTACTCATGGGCGAGGCTGGGGCGGCCGCAAGAAGGGCCTTTGGCGTCGGCAACGAAATTGCAGGCACCATCGAATATCTCTCGAACCACCTGAACAAACAGGTCACCATCGACGACATGGCCGACCATGTCGGCATGAGCCGGGCGGTTTTCCATCGACGGTTCAAGGAAGCCACCACCATGTCCCCGATCCAGTTCGTGAAATTGATGTGGCTGAACAATGCCGCGATGAAAATCGCCGAGGGAAAGACCGTATCAGAGGCTGCGTGGGACGTAGGCTAACAAAGCACCTCACAATTCAGCCGTGAGTTTAAGCGGATGTACGGCCAGTCGCCCCGACAATGGGGCAACGCGGCGCAGTTGCCAGAACGACTGACCTAAAGTGGACCCGATAGCTTTATTCTTGTGATTTTCCGATTTGAGTGATGCAACAGTCATCGGGTGCGCAGTATCGAATGGCCGCTTCGTCCGCATGGCGGACCTTGCACCTGAGCGCAGCGAACGTCCGTTTTCCGCCCATAGCTGACCGGTACCCCTGAGCTGGATCCATCTAGCGTGAACCGCGACAACTGGCCCGCGCGTAAAGCGAAGTCCTCGAGAAACCGCGATGACGCTTTGGGGATGCCTCCTGGGGCGGCAGCTCGGCCGCGCTAAACCACGGAAGAAGGCAGAGGTGATGGTATCAGTTTACTGCTCGAAACGGACATCCCGTAAGGCGGTCACAGCTTCCTTTACCTAAACCGCTCCCGGCATTGCTGGCGTGTTCCGTCGATCCCGTTTGCGGCGCGCGACCGCATACCGTCCGCGTGGATGCGGTTCACTGTGCACGGTGTCGGTGAACCGTTCCCAGGGAAACTCAGAAGAAACACTCTCGGCCTGTTCGACGTAGGCCACCCGTTTTTGGTCTTCGGTGTATACCTGACGGGGGACAAGTTGAACCTGCGCAAGCGGAACGTTGAAGGGCAGTCGAATTTCGCGGTTTGTTTCCGTGATGCGGATATTCACGAAAATGGGACATGGTTTGAATTCGTCCGTTTCCACCATGCCTTCATAGACCTGGAATGGGCCGCGAGGCGTGTTCGCGGGTGCACGCACCAGAACACTCCACCCCGGCGCGGTTTCCACGAAATGGCCAGTGAAGATCTGGAGGGTACCCGGCAGCGGGACGGGCCTGAGGAATGCCGGGAAATGGCGCCTCAAATTATCCGGTGCAAGATTTTCCCATTCCTTCTTGAAACCGTCATTCAGATATTCGCTCTTCACGAGAACCCATTCGCCTTCGAGATAGGCATAAACAATGTCCTCGCTAACCGTCAGCGTGAGCGTTTTGGGCGGATAGACGTACCAACCGAAGGAAGAAGCGGTGCGCATGGCCTCACAATAGCGAAACGCATCCGTTGGCATGCTTCCATATGCGGACGGGTCGGCCGGTATGATGGCCGGAACACCATCGAACATCTTGTAGAACTTTATGAGGTGCTCGGACATTCGGATCTCGTTTTTGCAGGAGGTCCCTATAAGGGAGTGGCTGATCGAACGGGAGAGCTTTGAGAGACTTGCAAGCTGCCGTCACTTTGGCTGGATGCCCGGAACACCGAAACGACCGCAGCGCAGTTTGACTGCGCTGCATGGCCGTTCGGCTTTTGCAGGCTAGAAACAATCCCGCATGATCCTGCGCCCGGCCGGCGTTTGAACAACGCGCGGCATCAAGTTGTAAGACGCCCCAACGGCGGTCGGAGCAGCCTTGCGGACCGTGGGCAGTTTATCGATTTTCCGGTGTTCCGTTTTCATCTGTTTCTCCTTCTTGTTTTGGCTTGGTCGAAAGATTCCAACGCGGGCTGGTAAGGGTTTCAAAAGGGATCAAAGCGAGGGATGTTGGCTTTTCGACCCTCGGCGATCTCAAATGTATTTGCGAACCCGTCCGAAATGTCCCGCAAACTCTCGGTCATACTGGCCGTGGGCTGTCAGCAGTTCCAGCCTGTGGGGCAGGCCAATGCCTGTGATGTGCCAAGTACCCCAGACATCTCCAGAATTACTGCTGAAGCGACGATGGCGATTGCAATGACACCGTATGCGGATAGATGTGTTTTCAAATTATTCATTTAAAGTCCTCCCGGCTTCTAGTCACAGGTAACTGTATGTCCAGCTGTTGCTTGACCTTTATTTGGGAGGGAGAGTTTGATATTACAAATTAATGATATGTAATGGATCTCTCCCGATTTAATTGGGTGAACGTGTTCGCTTTACGCTATCGGGGCATCTTCCGACAAAAGACGTTCTACCCTTTGAGCATTGAGCAAGCAGCCTTTGCGGCAGACCGTATGAATAATGTCAGACGCGCGGACCGTCCGCTCCCGGCTCGAACGTGATTTGGTCGAAAACGGCCCGAAGCGGACATTGGAGCCGCTTGCAGCAAAGGACCGTTCCGAGCCCAAAGTCACAATTGCTGCCTTATGTCCGAACGACTGCTATTGCTTTTCGCAAGCCTTCTTGGTTCGATCAATCGACAAATTGATCAATCCGAACGGTTTCGCTTTTCCCGGAGGGGGAACGCATTATGACACGTACCGCCAAGAGCATATCTGAAGTTGTCACGAGCGGCTTGTGCATCGGCTGTGGGCTATGTGAAGCGATAACCGAGCGTCGGGTGCAGATGACAATGACGCCCTTGGGTGGGTTACGGCCTGACAGCGTTGATACGTTTACCAGTGAGGAAGAGGACCGGTTGCTGTCGTGTTGTCCAGGTGTTGTCGCACGTGCACGTCCGCAAACGGACGTGGCACAGGATATGATCTGGGGGCATCACTCGACAATGCGATATGCTTGGGCCGGAGCACCCGAAGTGCGCTTCAAATCCGCAACTGGCGGCGTCTTGTCTGCGCTTGGCATGCACCTGGTGGAAAGTGGCACGGTCGACTTTGTTCTGCATGTGGCTCCGGACCCGGATCATCCCATGCGCAGCACATGGGTCATGAGCGAAACCGCGCAGGATGTTCTTGACCATGCGGGTTCCAGATATGGACCCACGGCACCACTGGCCGGGTTCATGACAGCTCTGGAGCGTGGTCAACCATTTGCGATCATCGCCAAGCCTTGCGACGTAGGCGCGGTGCACGCGCTTTCCAGGGTCGATGGACGGGTGGATCAGCTCTGTGTCGCGCGGTTGGTCATGGTGTGTGGCGGGCAATCCCGCCTTGGAAAGTCTCGAAAGTTGTTGGACGAGTTTGGGCTCGAAGAAGACGAACTGTCCTTGTTTAGATATCGCGGACATGGCAACCCTGGCCTCACCACGGTTGAAACGAAGGATGGGCGCAAGTTCGAAAAAACCTACCAGGAGCTTTGGGAGGATGAAGGGTCCTGGGAGTTAGAGACGCGCTGCAAACTTTGCCCCGACGCTTTGGGCGAAGCTGCGGATATCGCGGCCGCGGATGTTTGGCCGGGTGGTGGCCCGATCGGTGAAGACGACGGGTTCAACGGGATTATCGTGCGCTCCCCGGCAGGCGAAGCGTTGATAGAGTCGGCCGAAAGTGCAGGAAATTTGATGTTTGGCGGCGCAATAACGCCACGCGAGTTTGACGATTTTCAGCCTCATCAGGTGCGTAAGAAGCACGCCGTTCACGCTCGGCTCACAGGTTTATCCCAAGCAGGCTTTCCCATGATCGACACGCAAGGACTGCGGTTGGAAGAGCTGGACGCCCATCTGCAAACTGAAGCGCGAACGACCCAGATTTCCGGGATAAAGGAGCGGATTGCGTCGGGCCGGATCGGTGAGCCGTTGCCGGAAAAAGACTAGGGCCGTCCTGACGCTCTGCGAAGCGGACCTTCGCGCAACCGCAGCAAAGTCTCACTTTGTCCGCAGAGCCCATATTTGGTGCCAATGCAAAGACAGCCCGCCCTCCGGCCATTTCGCCTGTTGTTCTTGCAGCTATTAACGACTCAAGGGCGCTCGTTTTAAGCCGCGTCCGCATTTCAAGCTTGGCCAAGGTGGTCACCCGTCTTCCAGAACCTCTTGCCTCCGCGCGCGGGCATTTTGCCTGGCTTCGATCGGAGCGAACCCGGTTTCTAAGGCCGATGAAAACCGGTGCGCTGGCGCGGCCTAGTCACAGCCGTTGTGGCGCCGCCACAAATCCCTGTTGTGTCCTTCCGGCACGCTTGTGCATGGATCATCAGCATATCCGCGCAAGATGTTGTACTGCTGAATTTGCGCGTCGCTGAGAAGCTCTGGTGTCGACAAGTGGCGCGACAGGTGGATGAACCGCAATTCGGTACGGGCTTTGCCAGCTTCGGCAAGCAGTGAGCGAAGCGTCTCTTCGGACAGGCCGGGCTGTGCGAAGGCGTTGCTGATCGCGGCCTCGGCCGCAATTAGGCGTTCACCGGCAGCAATGGCCGCGATCCGCATTGTCTTGTATGTTGCGGTGATCGTTCCGACCTGCTCAGCCGAGAGCTCAAGTTCTGTCTGCAGGTCAAGAAGATGCGCGGGACCGGGGTGACCATTCAGCTCAGCCGGCAAGGCGAGACCCCAGCCCCCGCCACGTTGCAACTCCGCGATATCCTGTTCCGACAGGCTCTTGATTTCCCGTGTTTCAAAGCCAGCATACGGTGCCGTGTTGCTTCCGTGACCGTGATCTTGTGAAAACGCTGCAATGGGCACGAGTGCAATCGCCAAAGCGAGTGATTTCGTCAAGTGCACAGACATTGTTCGATCCCTTCGCACGAATTCGTCGGGCGATCGGTAGCACCGACAGCCGTTCGCTCATATGATCGTGATCATGTCCAACGCCATATCAGACCTTTTTGCATCCGGCCGGGTTGTTTCGTTCCAGTCCAACCAGAGTGTATTTCAGATCGGAGACCGCGTGCAAAATATGTACTTCGTCACCGACGGAGGGGTTGACCTTGTCCGCTACTCCAAAAGGGGTGCCCCTTTGATCCTGGCGCGCGTCGGACAGGGCGGTGTGCTGGCCGAAGCTTCGGCATATTCGAGCCGATATCACTGCCACGCCGTGACCAGCGCGCCAACACAGCTCCGCTCGCTACCCGTTTCGGCGTTCCGGGACCGTCTACATGGCTCTCCGGACATGGCCCGTACATGGGCAGCCAGGTTGGCGCAGGAACTGCAGACCGCCCGGATGCAGTCCGAGATCAGGTCGCTCAAGACCGTGGCCGAACGCCTGGATGCATGGCTGGGAGAAAACAAGACCTTGCCGCCGAAAGGGCAGATGCAAAACCTTGCATATTTCCTTGGTGTTTCGCGAGAAGCGCTCTACCGCGAACTCGCGCGGCGGCGCGGGTAGGGCAAACGGGAAACCCGGCAGGTTGGTGTCGCCGGATGTCTGGACGGGGAGGGCGGTGACCTTCAGCGCTGACTTCAACCGTGGTGTGTCGATGGGGCGGGAGCAGTCCCAACTTGAGGGCTGTACCGGAGCCATTTAGACCGGCGTACTCGTAAAGCACGAGCTGCGGTCTTCGCGATCAGACCAAGACCCAAATCAACCGGTTTCTTGGAAGCAGTCTAGACAGTTAAAGTGGAATGCAGGTTTTGCCTTCAAGCGAATTGCATCCGCGATGACTATGGGCGAGCCTATATCCGTTCAACCCATCTTGAGCCCTTTGGGAGAATTGGCAAATGCGCCCAAAAGAAAGTCACCCCCTCTACGGAATTCGGTCATTCGCGGTCTGCGCAATTGCGCTGATGGTCTCTACCGGATTTGCCGCTGCTCAGGACGATCCTTATGCGACCCATCACGAACTTGGGCTCATGCAGGGGTTTCCGCCACCTGAAGACAAGCGGGTCAACCGGTCGAACGGTCTTCTCGGCGTGCCGTACAATCGCTGGTCCTACCAGAACATGCGAACGCTCTTCCCGACAGCAGGTATTCCGGCAGCTCTGTCCCCGCGACCCGTGGCAGTCGCCATCGACGGCGGGATCGAACGCCTGACTTACAAACGCGAAGACGGGTCGGACGTCGATTTCGACACCTACTTGAAAGAAACCTACACGGATGCCTTTGTTGTCGTTCACGGTGATAAGATCGTCTATGAGCGCTACCTCAACGGAATGAACCCGAACCAGCCGCATCAGATGATGTCGGTGACGAAATCCTTCGCCGGCATGTTCGGGCTGATAGCCGTGGCCAATGGGTATCTGAGCGAAGATGACCCGGTGACGAAATTTGTGCCGGAGCTGGAAGCCGCCGGGGCTTTCAGCGGAGCGACCTTCAGCCACGTCGAAGACATGACGGCGTCGCTCGATTTCTCCGAAGACTACGCAGATCCGAATTCGGGTATCACGCAATACTCAAAGGTGTTGGGCTTGCGGGAAGCGCCTCCGGAAGAGATCCCGGCCGACAGCATCTACGCCTACCTGGCAACGCTGCCCAAGGATGAAAGCCACGAGCACGGCGAGATCTTTCATTACCAGACGCCGAAAACCGATGTCGTGAACTGGGTGACGAACCGGGCAACCGGCCGCTCCTTCCAGGACGAGCTTGCTGATCTGTGGTCCAAGATCGGAGCAGACGGCGAGACCTACGTCCTTCTCGACAAGAACGGGACGCTGTTCGCCGGCGGCGGCCTCAATGCAACGCCGCGCAATCTGGCTCGCTTCGCGATGATGATGCTCAATGACGGCAAGGTCGACGCGGAACAGGTTGTCCCGAGCGAAGTTATTCAAAAGCTCTCGGACGGGGCCAATCGCGAGGCCTTCTCAAACGGTCCTGATGCCAAGGGTGTCATGGGCGGCGGTGACTGGAGTTATCGGGCCCAATGGTGGGTCCGCCACACACCGGGCAAGGAATCCTTCAACGCCATCGGTGTCAACGGCCAATGGATTTATATCGACATCGACCGGGATGTCGCGATCATCAAGCAGAGCTCGCAGCCAGAGTCGTCGACCAACTACTACGACGAATACAATATCAACGCCTTCGACGCGATCATCAGCTACCTGACGCAGTAGCCGGTTGTTCATCGACAAATGGCAGCGCACCAAGTGCGCGCTGCCACAAAACTGGCGGAAGTCTTGGCGGTCGGCTCTAACCTAGACCCGATCCTCCACCCATCCTTTGGCACTGCTGGCACTCGCGCGCGGGCGGCTGTGTTGGGATCAGGATGCGTGAGCTCGGGTTTTGAGGTGCAGGACAAAGGGCAGATCATCTTCGAGTTTTTGGACCAGGAGGGCCGCCACCTTCAGGGCGGACTTCAGCCGGGCGGTGTCGATGGGGGCGGAGCGTCGAATACTGCGGTCCAGTTTGCGGTGTGCCGACTAATGGTACAAGGGCCGTGTGCTCTGCCGTCATCAATTGGCACTTTCGGCCCCTAGCCGCCATAGACAGTGGTCTAGATCAACGTCCGCTTCGCGCCCTCAATTCGGTCGTTCGCCGCGATGGAGTCTCTGCCCGAAAGCTGGCATTCATTTGCGACGCAACAAATTTCTAGGAGGAGCGGGGAATGGGCATTTGTTGCGGTCAAAACGAGTTACGGGATTGCGGACGAACAGAACGTTGATTGGAAAAGGTTGAATGGCAGCAGATCGGCACCAACCGGCAAAGACTGCATTCTAAACAATCCGCAGAACGGTGCGTGCCGGGGATACATGGGGCGAGAGCAGGCTGTGTTTGGCCGCGAAACTAAGAGCTTGCCCTATGAAGGCCGCGACTGTGTGCCCCTCTGTCAAAGTCCAGTCATACACTAACAATAAAAACGGATCACTCAAGTGGGGCTGAACACGCCGAACCGAATACAGGATTCGTTGTGGCGAGCAAAATTTCATTAAAACGGAATAAGAAAGCCCGCCGGGTAATCGCAACCAAAGCGTTTAGGCGGCTCCAGCGCGACTCGCCCGAATACGGCTGAGCGATACTGGCGTGATCCCGAGATAGGCTGCAATCTCGATTTGCGTGAGGCGCTGTGCAAGGCCAGGCGAGTTGTTCAGGAATTTCTCATATCGTTCCACCGCGCTCAGGCAGAGAAAGTCGTACTCTCGTTCTTCATTCCTCAGCGCAAGCCGGCGAAACATCTGGTTCGAAAACCGGAGCATTTCGGGATCATTCTCCGTGAGCTCCCGAAACTTGAAACTCGGGAGAAATTCAACGGTGACCGGTGTTAGACAGACAGCCGAGAAGCGCGCTGGCTCGCCAGCCAGGGTGCACGTCATAGAGGCGAAAATCCCACCAGTATCAATAAAAGATTTTGTATAGGTTGCGCCGGCGCTGGTGAGATACACCAGCTTGATCAAGCCTTCGGTGATTTTGTAAATATTCTTATTGAACTCGGCCTGTCGGATTATGTAGTCGCCGGTCTGAAAACTTCTTGTTTCAATAGAGCTTTCAATTGAGCTTATGTCCACACCTGCAGAAGACAGAGTTTGCTGAAAGCTCATTCGTTCTTATCCTATGATAATTTGTTTGGCGCCTGACCGTGTTAGACCCGTTTTACTTAAGTAGGCGAAGTCAATTTTCCAACTGGCCGGATAGAATTCCGTATTTTGATACGGAGCACAAGTTCGTCTGCAGTTGCGCATGCTCGGCATATTTTCGGGCATTCGCGGTGATTGGGATTGAACGGGAAACCGCAGACTT
This sequence comes from Roseibium sp., assembly GCF_965276855.1. Taxonomy (GTDB): domain Bacteria; phylum Pseudomonadota; class Alphaproteobacteria; order Rhizobiales; family Stappiaceae; genus Roseibium. The sequence continues at coordinate 353,513 of NZ_OZ255700.1, read as the reverse complement.
CCCTGCCGTTTTTAATGGAGGTGGTAATCGATATGCAGCTCAGAGTGAACGGATCCCTGCGCGACGTTCCGGACAACTGGCAGGAGGAGACACTTCTTACAGTGTTACGGGAACACCTGGGTCTCGTCGGCACCAAGTTGGGATGCGGTGACGGTGGGTGCGGCGCTTGCACAGTCCACGTCGACGGGGGCGTTGTCCGAAGCTGCCAAATGAGAGCGTCAGATGCCGAAACCCTTGATATACTGACCATCGAAGGTCTGACCGGTGCCAGCGTCGATTTGCATCCGGTACAACAGGCATGGCTCGATGAGCGTGTCGCCCAGTGTGGTTACTGCCAAGCCGGGCAGATCATGCAGGCTGTGGCATTGCTGAAGGAAAATCCGGCGCCGGACGAACAGGCGATTGTCGATCACATGAACAGGAATCTGTGCCGTTGCGGTACGCAGTCCCGAGTTCAAAAGGCAATTCTACGTGCTGCCCGTGAACTGCGGGGGCAATCATGAAAGCCGTCAAAGCGAAACGCCGTTTCACACGCCGGAGCTTGCTGAAAGGGGCTGGGTTTGCGGCAGCAGGCCTGACAGTCACCTATTTGGTCGGTCGTCGGCTCGTTCCGATCCTGCCTTCACTCGCCACTCCAGACATCGACGGCGTTGCCTGGATATCAGTCGGTCGCGATGGTCAGATTTCGATGCTGAGTCCGGTCCATGAAATGGGGCAGGGATCTTCACTGGGGCTTGCCCAGATTGTGGCGGAAGAGCTCAATGTCAAAAGCTCAGACATAAAGGTAAGCTTTCCCTCCACACAGGATGTGCCCCATATGCGCTTTACAACAGGCAGTCAGGCGATCACCTTGCATGCGCGGCCCGTTGCAGAAGCGGCGGCGCGACTGCGTGAGGAACTCAGACGGAGAGCTGCAGCAATCGCCGGTGTAAAACCGACAGCACTTGCGGACGCCGACGGTGGGTTTTACGGGCCTAACAAGCGTTTCGTGTCCTATTCGAATGCGGTTGCCGGTAATGAGCTGACGCTTGCCTCAGATAATTTGCCTGAGGGCACCAGTTACACATTTGACGCAAAACGCGAAAAACGGCAGATCGGTCATGAAGCACTTCAAATTCAGGCCCGGGAAATCGTGACGGGTGCTCCTGCTTTTGCTGCCGACATTGTTCGACCGCATATGGCTTTCGGCAGAGTGTTTCAGGCACCCGCTCCAGATGCGAAGATCATAGACGTGTCCGACAGAGGTGCCGGGAAAGTGCCAGGAGTGATCAAGGTGGTCATCGACAAGCCACGGCGGCTCGTTGGTGTGATCGCTGAAACGCCTAGCGGACTTGAAGAGGCCCTGAAGCGCCTGGACGTAGTGTGGGACCGGCCGGACCGGTTTACGGCTGAGGAAGTCGCGGAACGGGTTGATGTCGACAGGGCGCTTGCGAACGGAAACCTTGAACATTCCATCGTGGACGAGGACGTTGATCTGTCGACTGACTGGACAGTTGACATGCGCTTTGACCAGCCAATCCTGCATCACGCAGCGCAAGAACCAAGAACGGCTGTAGCGGAATTCAGCCAACGTGACGGACAAGAGGTTGTCGACATCTGGACTGGCACCCAGGACATTTTCGTCAACCAGAAGAAGGCAGCAGCCGATCTTGGCTGGTCAACCGATCGAGTAACTGTTCATGCGATGCGTGTCGGTGGCGGATTTGGTGGGCGTGTCCTTTACGATGTTGTGCGCGAGGCAGTGCTTCTAGCACAAGAGGTCAAACGGCCGGTCAAGGTGACTTGGTCTCGGCGGGACGAGTTTCTCGCAGACCGGACACGTCCCCCTTCTACTCACCGCGTCCAAATCAGGGTGGACGCTCAGGGTCAGATTTCGGATTGGCGGCACGCGTGTGTCAGCGGCTATGTCTTGTTGACAGAGCTCATGGCCCCGCAGCCGCTTTTGTCCGGGATGCGCTTGGTGATGCATGACTTCGGGGCTGCACGCGAACTCAAGGCTCCCTATTCAGCTAAGGCTCGGCGGATCGAAATGAGCGATGTGGAACTCCCCTTTCATGTGGGCGAATGGCGTTCGCTTGGTGCTGCACCAAACAATTTTGCAATTGAAAGTGCGATGGACGAGCTTGCGCGGATTCTGAAGCGGGATCCGCTGGAGTTTCGCATGCAAAACCTGGGTAAGGGGAGGACAAAATTAAAAAACTGCCTGACCCGCCTCAAGGAGATCTGTGATGGGCACCCGAGGTCGTTGGAGAAAGGAAAAGGGCGGGGATATGCTTGCGGCATTTATCAGGAACATAGCTATGTGGCGGCAGCCTTTGATGTTGCAGTGGACCATGAACGAAGAAGCATTCGCGCGGAGCGCTGCACGTTCGTTATGGATGTTGGTCTTGCCATCAGTCCAGATCAGATCAAGGCGCAGATTGAGGGATGTGCAATGATGGCCATTGGTCAGCTTTTGATGGAGGAGGCGCCGATTTCAGATGGTGGTTTGTCAGCTCAAAGTTTTGATGACTACCCCACACCAACCATGATGAATGTTCCGCAATTTGAAATCGACATCGTGGAACAAGGCATGAGCCCGCCAGCGGGTGTTGGACAGGCCCCGATCATCGCCTTGGTACCGGCTCTTGCAAATGCCCTGCGGGACGCCACAGGGTTTCGAGCGCTGAAATTGCCGGTTAACTTCGACGACATTCCGCCTGTCTTGGACAGTTGACGCGGTACGCCGGCCCTCAATTGAAGGACAGGGTAGTGGACCTTGGAGCTGTCACCCAATTGAAGCTAGAGCCGGGCTGGACGCTCCGGTCAAAAGTCGCTCACATGATGTCCTGGCATGTTCTGATAACTTACCGGGCGCAGGAACCTGCGGATCGAGAGCGTCCCCACAGAGGTCGCCCCGAAATTGATCGACGCCGTGTATGGCCTGCCATGCACTAACAATCAAAACGGACCACTAAAGTGGGGCTGATCAACCATGTTGGCTTTACTCTCGAAGAGGAGGAAACTCTGGCTTCGCGCTTGATATTGGTCGGTCTGGGGAATTCCGCCGTTGCAGATAAGAGTGCTCCTAAAGTTCGCGCGCGATCTGTTGCCACAACGTTGGAATACATCGAACAGCATCCTGCAGATGCCGTAACTATCAGTGAAATCTGTGCCGCAACTGGTGTCTCTTGGAGAACACTTGACCGTGCATTTATGGAGCGTTTCGGCATTGGCCCTAAGACTTACCTGCAACGCACGCGGCTCTCCCGAGTACGCGAGCAGTTAGCAGCCAGTCAGAAGGGAGAACTGCGGGTTTCGGAAATTGCAAACAACTAGGGTTTTGGCATATGGGTCAGTTTGCTCACGACTATCGAACAGTCTACGGAGAGTTGCCTTCGGAGACACTGGACCGGAATTGGAATTGATGACCTTGCGCTTGAAGAGTCCGCTCCGCTAATTGCTTAGGCAGAAACCTGCCAAACCGCTTTCGGCCCGTCTCTGCCGCTAACTGCAACGAAACGTACGTCCGCTTCTGGGTCAGGACCTGCCGTTCGCATGTCTTTTGCCGAATGACAGTTCAGGGCTTATGAACTGAAAGCCCTGTCAAGCTTGGCATTGTTGGTCCATGGCTCTATGGCATAAGGTTCAAAAACCTCAGCAGCGCGGAAAGATCTGGTCCTGCCCCCCCCGCTGCCAGTTTCCCTTTTTGAATCAAACCTTAGCCGGGAGCCGTCATACAACCTCAAGCAATCGGATCACCACCTGGCGTGTTATATGGCCAGCCGACCAAATGCCATGCTCCCAGAATTGAGGTGGCGAAGGGATTTGACGACACAACGGAGAGAAAGCCTTATGTGCCTGGTCAAGACTGAAATCGATCACGACGGGACCACGCATAGCATTTGAAGTCGATCTGCCACCTATGAGAACGTACGGCGAAGGATGTTGCTGAAGTTGTCGACCAGGGTGACCGCGATCAGGATGACGATCAGAATCGCTCCGACTTGCGGGTAATCGAGTAGACGCAGCGAACCAACGAGTTCGGTGCCGATGCCGCCTGCGCCGACCATGCCCATTACGGTCGAGGCGCGGAAGTTATATTCCCAGCGGTACATGGTGACGTCGGCGAATTGCGGAAAGACTTGCGGCATGACCGCGTGGGTCACCACTTGCATCTTCGTGGCGCCCGTTGCTTCGGCAGCCTCAATGGGGGCCGGGTGGGCATGTTCGATAGCTTCGGCGAAAAATTTTCCCACCATTCCGACCGAATGAAGACCGAGCGCCAATACGCCCGGCAACATGCCAAACCCGACAGCAGCAACAAAGACAATGCCCAAAATAAGTTCGGGGATCGACCGCAGGGTGTTTAGAACAAGCCGCGCGACATGATAAACGGCCTTGTTCGGGGCCGTGTTTGCGGCGGCCAGAAAGCCGAGCGGTATTGACAAGGCCACTGCCAGCGCAGTTCCGGCAACCGACATGGCGACCGTATCGAGCAGAGGGCTGATCCAGGCCCTCCAGCGGGTAAAGTCCGGCGGCACCATCTCACCGAAGACAATGGAGATGGCCGGAATACCTTCCGCCATGCGGGCCGTGTTTAAAAGCTCGGTCATCCACATGCAGAAGAGAATAAAGATGATAGCCCCGGCAACCTGTGCAAGGCGTTTGATCCGACCACGCCGTTCCTGTTCCAGAATTGCGCTGATTTCATCGTCGCGGCGGTCGAAGGACGGGACGTCTGCCATTACCATCTCCAGGTGTTGCCCGGCGGCGCCAAGCCGCCAGGCAAGGTTCGATTGCTTATTGAACGTTTGCGCGGATGTCGCGGATAATGTCGTAGTCCTTGTCTGCAATTTCAGCGAAGCCATCGGATTTGAAAGGCTTTAGAACCGCATCACCTTCAGGCGTGCCCTTTTCAAGGCTATAGAAAGCCGTGCGTAGTTTGGCGCGCAGGTTTTCCTGAAGATCGGTCCGCATCACCCAGGGATATTGCGGGATGTCTGCGGAGTAGGTCAGCACATTGACTTTGTCCGCATCGATCTTGCCTTTTTCGATCAGGCTTTCAAAGATCGGACGGCTCAGGCCACCGACTTGAGCGTTGCCGCGCTGGACGTTGATAGCAACGGCATCATGGGCACCAAGGAAATTCTGCTTGTAGTCTTCGCCGTGCTTCAGGCCAGCAAGCTGCATGGTGTATTTCGGAGCGAAGTGGCTGGACGTGGACGCCTGGTCGCCAAAGGCAACCTCAATACCGGTGCCCTTGATTTCTTCAAGGGTCTCAAAGCCGCTTTCCGCATTTGCGATAATCACGGACTGGTAGGTCGTCGAGCCGCCTTTAACGCGCGCAGCGAAAGGTTCGATATCAAGGTCGCCGCCAGCCATTTTTTCCTTGGCGATTGTGTAAGACGCCGGGCCGAAATAGGCGATGTCGATACGGCCAAAACGCATGGCTTCGATCATCGAGGAATAGTCGGTGGTGACGATCAACTCGATGGATTTGCCGAGTTTGTCTTCCAGATAGCTTTTCAGACCCTGGTTGTCCTGAATGACGGTGGCGGCGTTTTCGTCCGGAAGCAATGCGACCTTCAACTTGTCTGGGTTGTGGTCGCCAGCCAAAGCTGCGTTGGCGCCGAAAACGAGGCCTGCGGCAGCTGCCATTGCCGATAGGAAAGTACGACGGATCATGTTCAGTCTCTCTCTGTTAGTCGCTTTGGTCTTGGGCCAACCGGCAGGTTTGCCCGAAGTCACGCGCCGTAGATTTTCTTGAGGACCGGTTCCGTCAGTTTTTCCGGCTTGTCATCAAAGACAACATGGCCGCCGGAAAGACCGATGATGCGGTCCGCGAATTCACGGGCATATTCGAGTTGGTGCAGACTGACGACGACAGGGATCCTGTCCTCTTTGCAGATCTGCTGGAGAAGAGAAAGCACCCGGCGGGACGAAGCCGGGTCGAGCGATGCTACCGGCTCGTCGGCCAAGATCATGCGTGGCTGTTGCGCAAGGGCTCTGGCAATGCCCACACGTTGCTGCTGGCCGCCTGACATGCTGTCGCAACGCACCAATGCCTTCTCGAACAAGGACACACGGTCAAGACATTCAAGGGCAATGCGCCGGTCGTCCGGCCCAAGCGGCAGAAGCGTGCGCCAAAAAGAATGTTTTCCAAGTCGGCCGGTCAATACGTTTTGAAGCGCGCTCTGACGGCCGATGAGCTGGTGCTGCTGAAACACCATGGCGGTTTCGCGGCGGTGTTCGCGAACAGCCCTGGAGTTGTCGAGCATTCCGCCAACGCGCACGGAAATTGTGCCTACGGTGGGCTTGACCAACAGGTTCATGGAACGCAGCAGAGATGATTTACCAGCACCTGAAGGCCCCAGAAGGACAGTGACGGCATCATCCTCAATCTTGAGCGAAAGAGGCGAGAGCGCAACGGTGCCGTTTGGGTAGGTCACACCGACATTGTCGAGGCTGATGATCGGGGTGCGGCAGTCATCAGAATTTAGATCTGTCACCTGCACGGCCGATGCGAGGTTTGCCTGGTGTTTCATGTGCCGCTCCTTGTTGGAAGGCACAAAAAGCATTTCAATATGTAATTCAAATGACAGTTGATTTGTATTTTACAATACAGTACAGGATGCACAACTCCAGTTCACAAAGTAGACGGTTTGAATGCCCCCTTCTAAAATCGTGGTCGCACAGCCGGTCGAAAACGATGTGATCAATGATCTGTCCGTTTTCGGGTCTGTATTCATGAATGACGGTCCGGCCCCGCTGACAATGGACGATCTGCGTCGTCACAGCTCTAATGCCGTGGCCTTGATGGCGTTCATGACAGAATGTGTTGATGAGGACTTCCTCAAGGCCTGCCCGGATTTGCAGATCGTGGCGGGGGCGCTGAAGGGGTTCGACAACATCGACGTGGATGCCTGTACCAGACGCAATATAGCGGTCACAATCGTTCCGGACCTCTTGACCGAACCCACCGCAGAACTTGCTATCGGCCTTATGATCGGTGTTTCCAGGCACATGATTTCAGCCGACCAGTATGTCAGGTCAGGTCAGTTTTCGGGCTGGCGGCCACGTTTTTATGGCGGCTCCATTCACGGTGCGACGGTCGGAATTGTTGGCGCCGGGCGGGTCGGCCAAGCGGTTCTAAAACTGCTGAGCGGATTTCGCTGTGAGCGGATCTATTTCGATCAAACGCCGCTGCCAGCGGACAAGGAACAGGCTCTTGGCGCTACCTATTCACCGCTCGATGAGCTGAAAGCCCGTTCCGATTTTGTTGTTCTTGCACTCCCCTTGACCGACGCGACCATGGGTCTTGTGGATGAAAGTTTTATCAGTGATATGAAACAGGGCAGTTACCTCATTAATCCGGCCAGAGGGTCGCTGGTGGTGGAAAGCGCCGTCGCAAAAGCTCTGGAAACCGGTCATATTGCCGGATTCGCAGCCGATGTTTTTGAGACGGAGGACTGGGCCCGGACCTGTCGGCCTGATGAGGTGCACCCAAGCCTGATGCACTCGGACCGCACAATGCTGACACCGCACATCGGATCTGCGGTCACTGATGTCCGCCGGGCCATTGTCCGCTCTGCAGCTGACAGCATCAAGTCCGTTCTCAAAGGGAATGTCCCGGCGACCGCAATCAACGCTCAAGACCTTAGCGTATAAGCAATCAAGGGGTAAGTACTTGGTAAATCTGACTTTTGTCAAAAGTTTCGTGACGGTTGCCGATACCGGCAGTTTTCAAGAGGCTGCCAAGCGTCTGAACCTTGCGCAACCGACCTTATCGCAGCACATCAGCAAGCTTGAAGAAAGCCTCGGTGTTCAGTTGATTGAGCGCCGCCGGAGTGGAAGCCAAGCGACGCCCAAAGGCAAGAGCGTTCTGGCGGTCGCAAAAACACTCCTGTGGAACGCGGACCATATGGCAAAAGTGGTTCAGCAGGATGTCGTGCGCATTGGCGCAAGCGCCAATATTGCGGACTATTATGTCGCGCCCCGTTTGTCTGAAGCCAAATTTGCCCATGAACGAAATCTACACTGGGAGATCGAGCAAGCAGACAACCCTGCGCTTGTTCAATGGCTCAAGGATGGATTGATCGATATTGCCATAACCGAATGGCAGCCGGATGAAGACGGCCTTCAATCGCGGTTCTGGCTTTCGGACGAGATGGTCATCATCCTGCCCGCAAACCACCCCTATGCCGCGCGGCGTGAACTGTCATTGACCGACCTGTCGGACATGTCAATGATCGGTGGCGGGCGCGGCACTGGCACCGGCTCTCTATTGCGTAACGTTCTTGGTCCGAAGGCGGACAGGCTCACCGCAAGTCTGTCCATGGGGTCTACACAAGCGGTCAAAAGCGCTGTTGCCTCCGGAATGGGCTACTCGATTGTTCTTCGCGAAAGCGTCGAAACGGATTTGAAGGCAGGTTCTCTGGCCGCACTAAAACTGAAGGGATATGACTTGCAGAAGTCGTTTTTCCTTTCGGTTTTAATGGAAAAAGCCAACGACCTGGCAATCCTGCGGTTTATGGGCCGATTTCTGCGACATGATCAGGCTAGGTGACCTTATCGACTGCAAATCCAGTTATTGCCGACCGATCCAGAAATCCTCCGCTTACAGAGTGTTTCGCGTCGGCATTTGATGGATTGGATCGTTCCTGACCCTTTTGGGCTCCGTCACTAGCTTTTCAGATTGCAGTCTCATTTGCGTCTGGGCCTAACAATGCCGCTCGGGACCAGACCACTGCGCTTCCAAAAAACCGGTCGCCATGTGTCCAGCCGACCGGGAGTGGACGTTCAATGTGCTTAAGGTCGGTATGGGTAGGGTCTGTCGCTGACATCTCGTGAACGGCAGCTTCCGCCCACACCTGACCTTGCTCGGCGATGCAGCGAAAGTCTGCTCCCCGCCCATTCTGGCCATTGCCCTGCCATGCATCAACCCGCCAAGCGGGTGCCGGTCCCGGTGATGCCCCGACGTGCGGCGATGGGTGTTGTGGGATCACAGGGTTCCTGACCGGTCTTTGCGGTTTGGGGTTTGAGACTTCTGTTGGGCGGCGTGATCGGTCTTTGTCTAATCTCTGGAAATGAATGGATCCCCGATCAGGTCGGGGATGACATCAGACGGGGTGGCCGCGGCTTTTCTTGCCTGAATGCGCGGTCGTGTGGTGCGAAAACGGGCCGTGATCTCTGCCGAACTGTCACCCGTCTTCCAATACCTTTTGCACCCGGGCGCGGGCGGCTTCTTTGGCTTCATGCTGTGCGAGCTCGGTTTCCAGGCGCATGAAAAACCGCAGGTAATCATCGTCGAGTTTCTGGACCAGGAGGGCCGTCAACTTCAGGGCGGACTTCAGCCGTGCGGTGTCGATGGGGGCGGAGCGTCGAATACTGCGGTCCAGTTTGCGGTGTGCCGACTAATGGTACAAGGGCCGTGTGCTCTGCCGTCATCAATTGGCACTTTCGGCCCAAAGCGGACATTGGAGGAAGATATCCCGCATTGCGGTGATCTCACGACAACGGCATTCGCCATTGTATTTTTCGGGTTAGAAGAATTGACGCTCACTGGCAGTTCCGGAGGCTGCCGCTGCAAGTCATGCGTCCCCCACGAACCGCGCATTCATATCTTTGGATGGTATCCACGTTTCGGATTTCCAGGTCACTGAGCACCAAGCCACCAGCCTGCTTTACATACCAACCATCTGGCGAACTGTCGTTTTTTGCCCAGCGATCAAAATGACTTTGCAGACAGACGGAAGTCTGCTTGACGAACGGCCTTCCCTTTCGCGCATAAATCTCGTTGCGCGCAACATATAATTCCCAGCTGGTGAGTGCCTTCAGGTGTTGCTCATCCACCGCGCGAAGACTGCTGAAGGGCAGCACGAAACCGTCTTCCGACAGGCGCAGTTGGTCTTCCGGGATCGTCTCAAGATAGGCCCCTGTTCCGAGTGAACTGAAAGACAAGCCACCGGTTACAGCAACAATCAAAAGCAGCGCGACCACGGCGCCGGCGCCCATCCAACTCGGGACCGGAAGTCGTTTCACGAGATTTTGAAGATCGACAGCCCGGGAAGGCTTTTTGGAAGTAGGGCTCCCGGTTCCGATGAGCGCTTCGATTTCCCGCCGTTTTTCGATCGACGGATTAAGAGCATTCAGCACCAGCTGAAACCTTGGATCCTGTTTGGACCTGGGCGCACTTTTTCCGTTGCGCCAGTTGCTGATGGTCCGCCTTTGAATGGTAACCTCAAGTTCTTTTGCTTCTTTGAGCCGCATGGCCTTGCGCGCAAGCTGCTCATCTGAGGCAATTCCGGCATCGCGTATCAATCCGCTCATACATGTTCCGAAGGCGGCGTGGCCTGTCTTGTCTTTGCCGGATAATGGGTTTTTCATAAGCGGGAAAACTGTGCGTTACACATCAAGCAAGAATTGGAAATTTCCGGAAATTATCGTTCGTTTCCAAAAATCTTCAAGCAAACTCTTTCCAATTATCGATCGTTATTGTTCTATCAGGGTCTCGAAGCCAAACCGCATACTGAAGATATCAATGTTTTATAGCCCGTCTTTTCAAAAGTACATTTTGGACAAAGTATGATCACAACTTCTCAACAGCGTGCGTGCCTATTGTCGGCAACCGTTTTTCATTCCTCAGTATTGGCGGTGGATCAAAAAAAACGAGATTGGAGACGGGTATTTCTTCGCTCGACCATTCTCCAACTCAATTTCATTTGTTTCGGAGTCGACCAGTGAGTCTTTCGCCCCCCCTGAAAAGATTGCTTCTTGCAACCCTGTGTTCTTTCGGTCTTTCAGCGCTCCCTGGGCCGCTGAATGCACAAGAATTGGCAAGTGACCCGGAAAAACGAACTGTCATGATGGTTCTGGATGGGTCCAATTCCATGTGGGGACAGATTGACGGCGAGGCGAAAATATCGATCGCCAAAACCACGATGACGGACTTGATCCGGGATTGGGATTTCTCAACGCCCATGGGTTTGATGATGTATGGGCATCGCCGCAAGGATGATTGCAACGACATTGAGATCATCTCGACACCAGGTTTTGGAGACCGTCAGACTTTCATCCAGAAAGTGCAAAGTGTCAGCCCTCGCGGAAAAACGCCAATTGCGGCTTCCCTTGGTTTGGCGGCCGTTTCGACGGGTGCGTTTACGGGCAAAAAAGTCGACATCGTACTCGTGTCGGATGGATTGGAAACTTGCCAAAGAAACCCTTGTCAGGAAGTCCAGGTCATCAAACAACTCAATGTGAACTTTAGGGCTCACGTGATCGGATTTGATGTGAACGATGTGGAATTCGAGCAGTTGCAATGCATTGCGACGTCCACAGGCGGCCAGTTCTTCCGAGCCAATAATGCCCAAGAGTTGAAGGAAGCGATCACGAATACGGTCGCCGTCGTCACTGACGATGGCGCGGGCAATACCAGTGCGGGCCAGGGCAATGACAGTTCGCCCGTTCCAACACAAGAGGACCCCTCAACGCTGCTCTATGGAAAACTGTGCGAGACCTGCGACAGACTAAAGCCCCTGGACGTGAACTGGAATGTACTCAAAGACGGCATTCAGCATCACGCGGGCCTCGGCGTCATCTATCCTGAGGACACACACCAATTTGCTTCCGGCTCATACGACGTCACCGCGCGCTTGTTCAATTCCACGGCCGTAGCAAAGGGTAAAATTGAAATTGGTGAAGACGGTCAGCAGATCGGCGCGCTCAACCTGAACGCAGGCAGCATCACAACATTTGCTCTTGTTAGCGAGGACGACAAACAAGTCGCAGAAACAGCTCTCTACAAGTTTTACCCGGTGGTGAACGGCGAAGTCGGCAGTGAAATTGCCTCAGCTTTCAACAACCAGGGCGCACCGGCCGAAACATGGCTCAATGCAGGCAGATACAAGGTCACGGTTAGCGTAGGGGGCAATGTCACGGATTCGACCGAAATCGAGCTGGCCGCTGGCGAACAGGTCGAACATACCTTCGACCTGCGCAGCGGGACTGTCGCACCGAAGGTCTTTCTCAATGCGGGTGCAAAGCAGGAGGTAAATTTCGGTTTTCTGACGCTGTTCCCGGAAGGCTCTGGAAACAAGGTTCTCATCGGAAACTACGGGAACGAAAAAACTGTAAAGCCCGGCAGGTATGATCTTGAGGTTGTGATGGGCAGCACTTTGGGGCGCGTTGAAAAACGGTTTCCAATCGAAGTCAAGCCTGGGGATCAGGTGACGGGTCCGTTCGTAATGGATGCTGTTTTGTTCACCTACAACGTCACGAGACAAGATGGCGGAGCTGTCAAAGGGGTAACCTTGTTGTCAGAACGCGAAGACAAATCAGGATTTGTTAAAACAGGTTTTGCCTGGGGAAATCCGAAGGGAACCGGAATTGCCAAACCCGGCCGGCATAAATTGCAAATCGGCAATGACGCCCCCCTGGAAGTTTTTGAACTGATCCTTGGCGAAAAGCCGAACATCACTATTGAAGTCCAATGATTGGGTGCGTTGATGAGACCTTTATTCAGTAGAACACTGCTGTCTGGCGTCCTGGTCTTCGCAAGCACAGGATCTTTGGCTACCGAATTGAAGGTTCCAATCATGGAGCGCGCTTCCGGTGGTCTGGATACGTGCGCTTTGGGTGAAGTTACCAATTTGAAAACAGGAGGCGACGGCTTCCTCGCCGTTCGTTCAGGTCCGGGCACAGACTATGAGAAAATCGACGAGATCTTTAACGGCGACCGTGTCTGGATGTTTGAACAGAAGGGCCACTGGATCGGCGTCGCCTATGGCTCCGACGCCATCACTTGCAGTCCGGTTTCGATAGATCGCCCCCTCGACAAGCCGGGCAAGAAAGGATGGGTTCATGAGAACTGGATCAAGATTATCGCTGGCTAGTCTGCTACTTGCGCCAGTAATGCTCATGGGGACGCCAGCGCTGCTCCTTGCCCATGACTATACGCTTCAATGGAGCGACGGCACCTTGATTGAAAACAATGCTGAATACGCAGAGTTCCAGGCCCCCTATGTCAAGATCAATGGCGTGGAACTCAGCCGGTTCGCCCACATGACGCGGGTTGAAGAACTTCGCAAACTCAAGGTTCCCGGCATCGAGGGCTCGGAAGACGTTCATGTCTTTCAGGTTTGGCAGGGCGGTGCCAGTCAGGGACTTCAGCTCATGGCGGTCACACTGTCCGATGTTGGCGTGGATGTCATTGGTCCTCTGGAACCTGACTTCGAAACGATAGAGATTGTTGACCATAACGGTGATCAAGGCCCGTTGTTCCGGCTCTACAGTGCAGATACCAATTCCGTCGCAATTTACGAATATTTCGACGGCCAGATGCTTCGACAAAAGTGAGGGTGAAAAGACAATGACGTTTTTCAAATCCCTGGTTTCCATTGGCATGGGCTTTTCAATGATGTTCGGCCCGGCACTTGACGCACGTGCGCAGTATGAAGTGGAGCCATCTTACGCGGCAGGAGAACTGTCCTGGAGCATCAAAAGATTTGAAAAACGTCTTGCCGACGCAAAAACAGAAGTGCGCGACCATAGCTGGTGGGACTATTTGACCGACACTGACATGACACTGATGCACTTTCTGGATAGCCGGCACACCATCTTCGAGAGATTGAACAAGCGGTTGTCTCGCTATGTCGGCTGGAAGCTCTATTATGAATACAGCGCCTTGGACACAATGGACAAGGAACTGATTGCTGCTGCAAATGCGTGCGATCATCCCCTTTTTGATCGCGTCTGGCAAAGACGCGGGCGCAAGGCACTCACACTAAAAGATCAGATCGAGCGCTCGGAGAAAGAGCTCCTTGCTTTCTACGACCAGATGGCAAAAGACTGGAGAGAGCGAATGCAAAGCACATCCGGTCAACTGAAAACAGCCTTGGGAATTGGCCCGGCTGCCGCTCCCGATGTCAGCCTCGACGACTATTTTATGCTCGAGGAAGAAGACCGTATCAAAATTGAGTTCTTGAAGGCCCGGTCAGAGTTCTTCAATTACTATCAAAGCGATATGCGACACTTGTTCAACAAGATTGACAAGGATCGCGATGCCCTGAAAAAATTCTTCGCTGAAGCTCGAGAAGTGCTTGCAACGTACGGTGTGTCACAGATCACTTTCAGTGCTGCATGCGAGACCAGCGGTGATTACTGTCCGATCGATTACTATCAAAAAGGTCGTGAGCTGGCTCGCCGGCTTTACGATGACGATTCTGCCAGCAGGGCATTCGAGTTTGAAGCCAACAGGTTCGGCCGGATACCAAACGAGGAGATTTTGAAGGGGCTCAGTTCACTTGAAACGCCCATGTCAGGCAGAGAAGGCACTTCAGGGTCAGACATTGCCGACCGAATGGCAAAACTACCGGTTGGACTGCAAAAAAACATTCTCAGGCTTTTGCGGGAGCTGGCCAGACAGGAATACAAGTACGGTACCCCTGGACATCCGAAGAAAATTGATCGTGTGACATGGAGCACCGATACAATGCTGAAACGGTTCCCTGAGGGTTCCATGCTGCATGAAAGCATAAAACGCCTTTCTGGTATTCATGGCTGGGAGGAAACCTATAAAGAACTCTATTACCGCGTACGAAGATCGATGCACAAAAGGGTGCAATCAAGGATAAAAGAAAATCCGAATATCCTGAAATTCCTAGATGAAAAGAACCCGCAAAACCGCCACCCGCTCTATGAATCTTTTCGACGGGAGGCGTGGTTGGCCGAAGAGTTTGAAAACCTGAACCGATACCTTGAAGCCAACAGTGCGGACGATCGCAAAAAGGCTGCGGCAGCGCGCAGCCAGGAGGTCAAAGACCTTTTGGATGAAGCGCCGGGTGGAGCGATTGAGAGAGGCGATGTCGGCATGAATGAGCCGAAAGACTGGCAAGGAGTGCGGCAGTTGGAAGCCGCTTTTGATGCCGAAACGCCGCAGGAGCAGGAAAAACTGCTGGACGCCTGGGAGGCGGACATTCGCAAACGGGTCTACGAAGAAGCCTTTGAAATGACGGATGAGAACATTGACGCCCTGCTTTCTGAAACGGATGACAAAAATGAAGGCTTGCCTTTGCCCGCACGCAAACAGTCAAGCAGCGGTTTCAAACCTCAAGAATTCAAAAGCCTGATTGAAGAGACAGGCAAAGACCCTGAACAATTGTTCGCGGCATTGGAAAACGATCTCACACAGGCAACCGAACTTGCCGACGCCGCACTGAACGGTATGAGCAGCGTCCTTGATGCCCGGCTTGAAGATCTTGAGTTGGTTCAGCCGATCGAGCAACCGTTCGACGCTGGCGGTGGCAAATGCAAAGTCGGCGACGAAGTGGCAATATATCCTCCCACGGCTGAGTTTTTTCAGTCATTTCAAAGTTCTTGCTCTGGCATTTACATCTACGAGAGTCAGGATCCTGATGCACTCAAACGGCAGGGGCTTGATCAAAACTTTGAGTTTTTTGACGTCAGTACTGGCGAATATGTTGACCTATCCACCAACGAAAACATCTCGATCCACATGTGTGCCAACGGTTTCGCAGGTGATCTTGTGCGGGACGAGAATGACCGCGTTATCGCATTTAACTACTTCGCCACGATCGGCGGCGCAATGGGCAGCTTACTCCCCGGCAAGAAGCGAGACGCAGCAACAACCTCAGAAGGCGATCTCATTGAGACAGAGACCGACCTCGGGCAACAATTGCGTGACATAACCAACTTCGGACTGAGTTTTGATGGTGGTGGTCAAAATATTGGCAATGGCGGCTTACCCGCTGCTCCGACAATCGATGACGGTCCTACATTTGAACCACCGATGTTGAATGACTTTCAGCCAGATCAATCCATCGGTATCGGAGGCGGCAACACCTTCGGTGGTGGAAGTCAGCGTATTGGAGGAAACTAAGGTTTCGGCTTTGGGTCGACAGTTGACCATTCTGCGATGACCAATCGCGGCCGCTTTCGGGTGAGCTTCGGCAATGCAGTGTTGCTCTTTCAAAGCATAGTGTAACAAACGAGCGAAAAGCGCCTTTGTGACGATGCCGGAAGTCCTGTAGGGGAGTTTAATGCGTTCGATGGGGGAAGCTCCGCAAAAGCTGCTCCCATAAGAACAGGTGAGCCCGGAAACCGTGCCTTTGTCGACCAGTCGCAATTCGTGCCAGATTTGAGCAGGTCACTGCGTCCGACCAACACGTCATCGGCAAAGGCGGGAGCGGCAATAGTTGCGGTGGCGGTGGCCAGTACTGTATCGGACGGTGAAACGCCCGTTGCCCGCTGTTTTTGTTATGCGTCATGCAAGTCAGAGTGCTGGAATTGCCTGATTGAGTGCGGTGCGCAGCAATGTCAGATTGCTTCGATCAACCACACATTGAAAATGCGGGACCAGAAATGAAGCGAACGACCGCGTCCAATCCGCTCGATAGAACTTTTTTGCACCTGCAACGAACGTCCGCTTCCCGCCCATTCTGGCCATTGCCCTGCCACGCATCAACGCCCTAAGCAGGGGCGTTCTTGAGCCGCGTCCGCGCTTCTGGCCTAGCCGATCCTCACCCGTCTTCCAGTACCTTTTGCCCCCTTGCTGCCGGTTTACCTGATCTCCAGCTGCGCGCTCGGTTTTCAAGGTGCAGGACGAAAGGCAGGTCATCGGCGCCGAATATCCGGAGGGGCGGAGCCTTTCTTGCAGCTCTGGAAATGAATGGATCCCCGATCAAGTCGGGGATGACATCAGTGGGGGAGGCCGGGGCTTGGCTTTCCAACTTCGACGGGAGGGGACGTGTGCTACGGTCTGAGGCGGGTGCCGGTCCCGGTGATGCCCCGACGTGCGGCGATGGGTGTTGTGGGATCACAGGGTTCCTGACCGGTCTTTGCGGTTTGGGGTTTGATACTTCTGTTGGGCGGCGTGATCGGTCTTTGTCTAAGCTCTGGAAATGAATGGATCCCCGATCACGTCGGGGATGACATCAGACGGGGTGGCCGCGGCTTTTCTTGCCTGAATGCGCGGTCGTGTGGTGCGAAAACGGGCCGTGATCTCTGCCGAACTGTCACCCGTCTTCCAATACCTTTTTTACCCGTGCGCGGGCGGCTTCCTTGGCTTCATGCTGTGCGAGCTCGGTTTCCAGGCGCATGAAAAACGGCAGGTAATCATCGCCGAGTTTCTGAACCAAGAGGGCCGCCACCTTCAGGGCGGACTTCAGCCGTGCGGTGTCGATGGGGGCGGAGCGTCGAATACTGCGGTCCAGTTTGCGGTGTGCCGACTAATGGTACAAGGGCCGTGTGCTCTGCCGTCATCAATTGGCACTTTCGGCCCAAAGCGGACATTGGTGCCGAATGCAACAAAGGTAGGTTCCGAGCCCGATGCAGACGTTGGCGAGCAGGTCAGCTACGGTCGCGTTCGTGTCTACCGCCACCGTCATGGTCTCGGCATGATCGTGACCTCTTCGATGGAAGATGCGAACGCGAAGGCGACAATCATGCGCCAACTATCCCCAGCGTATTAGCCCAATGATCGCCGACGAGGCGTAGAACCCTTGCAACACGAGGAAGGTCCAGCGCCGGTCGACAACCGCCCACGCCGCGAACAGGCTCGATGAGATCAGCAGCAACGTGAACCCGAGCGCCTCATTGCCGGTGTTTGACGCGATCAGCAGGGCGTAGGCCATGGCGGTGATCGAGCCGGCGACTTCGCACGCCTTGGTCAGCCGCCGGTTATGCGCCGTCGCCGGCATTGTCGTATCGGGCATGGCTCACACCCTCCGCTTGAGGAAATCGATTAACAGCGCGGAGACCGTTTCGGGCTGGTCTTCCATCGCGAAATGCCCGCAGCGCTCCAGCACGTGCAGTTCCGAGCCGGGGATGGCTGCATGGAGCTTGTGTGCCCAATCGACAACCTGCCAGGCGTCATCCGCGCCCCAGATCAGTTGCACCGGTTTCTCGCCAAGCTCGGCATAGCGATCCGCTATCTCCATGGTGTGCTTCGGGTCGTAATGCCGGACCTGATGCTGAAACAGGCTGCCCTGCCCAACGGGGCCGGAGATGAAATCGAGGTAGGCGCCAAGCGCGGATTCGGCCAGCCGGTCCTTATCTTCGACGGTCGAGAACAACCAGTCGCGGAAATGCGCACGGTGCCGGTCGTTCGGCGCCTTGATCAGTGCCTCCAACCCCGCCTGCATCTGTTCATGCGTGCGCCGCGAGGGCCAGCTGTCGAAGCTGACGACGTCGATCATGGTCAGCGAACGCAGCCGTTCCGGCGAGAAGACGCCAAGGCGCTGCGCAACCCCGCCGCCGATATCGTGGGCGATGATGTGGGCTCTCTCCAGCCGCCAATGCGCCATCAGCCCTTCAAGTACGGGAACTTGTCCCGTCACCGAGGTATCGACCTCGGGGTCCAATGGACGCTCGGACAGCCCATAGCCGAGCAGGTCGTAGACGTGGACCTTGAAACCGGCGTCCACCAGCGGCGGCATGACGTTTCGCCAGATAAGGGACGAGGACGGCGTGCCGTGGATCAGAACGACCGGCGCTCCTTCCCCGTGAACCCCATGGGCGATGCGGTTGTTTCCGATCAGCGTGTGATCGGTGACGATTTGCTGCATGACGATCTCCTGTCCCCTGTTCGGGAGCGTTCTCCGCGATTATCATCCATGAAGCAAATGAATGATTCTCATTGAATCATCGAGAATTGTCATGTATGCCTGTGGCCATGCAGAAGATGGATATCGATGCGCTACAGGCGCTCTGTGCGATAGAGGATACCGGCGGCGTGACCCGCGCGGCGGAGCGCCTCGCGCTGTCGCAATCGGCGGTGTCGCACAAGATCAAGCGTCTCGAAGACCGGCTCGGGCGCACGCTGCTGGCGCGCCGGTCGGGCGGGCCGGTCTTCACCGAGGATGGTCTTAAGCTGCTCGGCTATGCGCGGCGCATTCTTGCGCTGCATGACGAGGCGGTGCTGAGCCTCGCAAGCAGACCACTGAAAGGCGCCCTGCGGCTCGGCATGACCGAGGACACCACGACCAGCGATCTGTCCCGCATTCTTGGGCGCTTTGCGCGGCTGCATCCGGAGGTCACCGTCCGCACCCATGTCGCCCAGAGCCTTACGCTGGAGGCGGAGCTGGAGCGGGGCGACGTCGACCTGGCCACTCTCCAGGTCTTCAACCATCGGGTGCGGGACACCGACCTGATCCTGGCCGAGGACAGCCTGCACTGGGTCAAATCCCCCGACCTGACCCTTGATGCGGCGCGCCCGATCCCGTTTCTCGCCTATGATGAGGCCTGTTTCTACCGACAATGGGCGATGGAGCCGGCGCGCTCCTTCAAGGGCGATCTCGCGACGGTTTTGACATGCGCCAGCTCGGCGGGGATCGTCTCCGGCGTGCGCGCGGGGCTGGGCGTAGCGCTTCTGAACGGGCGCTTCATCTCGCCGGAGATGGAGGTGGTCGACACGCATTTCGGCGCCCCACCGCCCAGCATCAGTTATATTGTCCGCATTGGTTCGAAATCACGATCAGAGGCGGCACGGGCGCTGGCGGAGGCGGTGGTTGCGCAAAGCGAGGCGCATCGCAGCCTCCGCGCCGCATAGCCGCCATAGGCGGATTCGCCCCGTTCGGCCAGTCAGAGGCGATGAAAAGTGCCACGGCATCATTGCTCCCGAGCGTGACCGCCCGCGTTGCAATATTCGATGACCGTTTTGTCCGCAGTCCGGACTTCTGTGCAGAGCGCAGCGAACGTCTGCTCCCCGCCCATTCCGCCTGTTGCTCTTGCATAGCTCAACGTCTCAAGGTGGCTTCGTCTTCCAGCATTTTTTTGCACCCGCAGGCAGGCGTTTTCATTGGGTTCAAGCTGCGCGGGCTCGGTTTTGAAGGCGCAGGATAAATGGCAAACTGGCGTCGCCGGATGTCTGGACGGGTGGCCTTTATCGCAGCTCTGGAAACGCATGGATCCCCGATCAAGTCGGGGATGACATCAGAGGGGTGCCGGGGCTTTTCTTGCCAATTGCGCGGGCGTGTGTCTTGAAAACGGGCCGTGACCATGGGCCGTGCTCTTTGCCGACCCTCACCCGTCTTCCAGCACCTTTTGCACCCGCGCGCGGGCGGCTTCCTTGGCTTCATGCTGCGCGAGTTCGGTTTCCAGCCGCATGAAAAACGGCAGGTAATCATCGCCGAGTTTCTGAACCAGGAGGGCCGCCACCTTCAGGGCGGACTTCAGCCGGGCGGTGTCGATGGGCCGGCCGGACGCTGCTGATGCCGCCGTCGATGGCGCCGCTGATGGCAATGCTGATGCTTTAGTCCGGGGCGTGCCCATGGCGGGGTCCGTTCTCGGCAAGGAGGCGGCTGGTTTCCAGGATCAGGGTAATGAGCCCGTGTCTGGCGAGCAGCGCTGCGGCGCGCTCGCGGGCCTCCCGGTACTGGTCGAGCCAAAGATCGGGATCGGTGTGCGGGATGGAGACAGAGGCGAGATAGGCCTCCAGCCAGTAGCGCACTGCCGTCTTTGATTGCGTGGTGCCGGTTGCGCGCAACAGCGCGTGCGCGTTCAAGGCCTCGGCGATCAGCCGGGCGGCGCGGTCCGGGTCCTCCAGGCCTTCGTTCACCGCACACATCAGATAGGACGGCACGCGAATCCGCGCCTTGTAGCCCTGAACCCGGCTGGCGGTCTTGAACACCAATGGCCCTTCCGCCCGGTAGGGGCTGGCCACCGACCGGTCGCAGGTGACGGGACGCGAGCCTCTCGGGAGCGATGCTTTGGGGAGCGGTCCTTTTGGGCGTGATCCGGGTTTCATCACGTCTCTCCTGTTTGGATGAGCACGTTAAGGTTGCAAAAACAGGTATAAAATCATACTAAAAGGTTAAATTAGTCAATAGGGGTGATTGAGATGGCCGGGGAATTCGGAGGGTGTGGCGACGGTTTTTACCGACATAAATGTCTTCAAGATATTGAATTGTTGTGCTTTCTCTGATCCGTCCCGTTTCTTTTCGGGGGGGCGCCGTGCCGGTTTCGTTGAGAGTGGGGCGCTACACTCAAAAGATGTGCTTGAGAGTGGTGGTGCCAAAAGGGTGTGAACCGGGGATCTGAGAGAATGGAACTTGCGAGGGTGGGATTTGGGAGATCGGGATGAGGGGGAGTGGGGACAATGGGGCAAGAGCTTGCGGGGCGGGTCGGCCGGGATGTCAAAGCCCGGCTTTGGGCGCTGATAGATCAACTGGACGAGGCGGAAGCGGCCGCGTTTCTTGCCGAGCTTCAGGGGCAGCTTCAGGTGGACCTGCAGGCAGAGCTGCCGGCGGATCCCGATCAGTTCGGCCCGAAAAATCCGGGTTTGG
Organism: Roseibium sp.; assembly: GCF_965276855.1. Taxonomy (GTDB): domain Bacteria; phylum Pseudomonadota; class Alphaproteobacteria; order Rhizobiales; family Stappiaceae; genus Roseibium. The sequence goes on along the minus strand of NZ_OZ255700.1, from coordinate 332,232 downwards.
GGGCACCGGACTTGGGGGTAACAGACTTGGGAGCGCCGGATGTGGGGGGATCGGGCCCGCATCTGGCGGACGCGGGCCGGCTCAGGCCCGCCGGGACAAAAGACGGTTGAGCGCGTCCCTGGCTTCGTCCTCGCTCATCGCCTCCACCAGGGCATGGAGCTGCTTGCGGTTTTCAGACCAGGGGTTCTGGCTGTCGAGCACCGCCGTGTTGGAAATCTCCAGCGCGGCACAAATCCGCTCCAGGCTTTCCCAGCGCATGGTGCGGGTGTCGCCGCGCAGGAACTTGTTCAGCGTGTTGACGCTCAAGTTGGCGTCCTGGCAGATCCGGCTCGGGTTCGTGCCCTGCCAGGCGATGACCGCCCTCAGGTTGCGCCGGCGCCGGTCCCAGATGTCGTCCGATGTGTGGCTGCGCATGGTGTCCGTCCTGTCGTTCGCGTCCCGATCTTCACCTTTTTCGGTGAACTTGTGAATAACGGGAAAAAGCATTTCCATAGAAACTGAGTATGAATTTAACCTTAAAAGGTGATTTTCTACCATTTAAGGCCCCGGGAGTGGATCATGGACCTGCCAGAGCCTCGTGATTTTCGCCAATGGATCAAACGGGTGCTCAGCGTGCTCGACCTCACCGGATACCGCTGGTCGCGGGAGGCCGGGGTGCCGCCGAATCTCGTCTCCAAGTTGTTGAGCGGCGAGCAGACGGACCTGAGACTATCGGCAGCCTGCGCCCTGGTGCGCATTGCGCAAAAGACCGCCCGGGACCAGGGCATTGCCCTGCCGCCGCTGGAGCGGCACCGGTTGCCATCTGATCTTGGAAGGTGGTCCCGGCCATGAGCCACAAGGCGACCAATTGGGCGATCCTGCAGCGCGGCTTGAAACCGGCCGCCAAGATCGTTCTTTGGCACCTGTGCGACCGGCACAATCCGGACCACGGCTGTTTTCCCAAACAGGAAACCCTGGCGCGGGACTGCGAAATGAGCCGCTCCACCTTGAACCTGCATCTTAAAGACCTGGAACGGCGCGGCCTGATCCGGCGGGAACAGCGGCGCAACCCAAAGACCTTTCAGCAGGAGGCAACCCGCTACAAGCTGGGCTTTGAAGCCGATTTTGTTGCCCTTGCGGCCGAGCGCCCTTGTCCGGATTCCGGACAGGGGACCAAGACCGATCCCGTGTCCGGATCTGCGTGCAGTCCGCGTCCGGATTTGGGCCGGTCCCGTGTCCGGGTTCCGGACACAAACCCTGTAAAGGAACCGGTAAAGAACCCTCTTTCGGGTCGCGTGCGCGTGGAAGAGGCCAGGAACACGGACAAGGGCGTGGATCGAGGCGCGGATGAGGGCGCGAATGCTGAGCCAGGAACGCCCCAAGCCCGGTCTCTTGAAGAAGCTTCCGACGCTGGCCCCGATGGGGGTCCAGACACAGCTGACGATCCGAAGCAGATCGAACGGCAGTTCTGGAAGCTGGTGCGGGACTGGCCGGGGCTGGACGGCATGCCCAAACAGCGGGCCTTGCGCGCCTTTCAGGCCTTGAGCGCTGCGGACCGGGCGGCAGCGCTTGCCCGCCGGGACGCCTGGTTCGCTTTGCTGCGCGCCACCGGCCGCTCGTTCACGCCCGCGCCGTCGACCTATTGCACCGAACGGCTCTGGCAGGATGTGCCGGATCCGGACACAGGATCGGCAAGCAGTGGATCCGGGGGTGCCGCGACCGGTCCCGTAAAATGTTCTTTGGCTGGGGCCCGGGCGGCGCCCTTCGGCAAGGCCTGGAGCGCGGTGCGCTTTGCCGACCTGATGCGCCCGCCCTATGGCCGGTTTCCCAAACCCTCCGCCTACTTGCAAGGGGTGCTGTCGGCCGGCGATGAGATGGCTGCGCGCGAACGGCTGCGCCGCAGGGCCGTTTATGGCTGGCCGAAGGTGAGCGCGCTGCAGGCCCGGGCCCTGCGCCAGCGCAAGGGCTGCGCCGCGGACCCGGCCCTTGCCCCGCTGGAGGGGCTGTTCGGCGCGGTGCGGGTCGGGTCGGAGCTTTGGGCGGCGTGGCAGGCGCTGCACGCGGCCCGCGGCTGGCCGTGGTTCGGCGCGGACCGGGACCTGCCGGACTGGATCTATCTGCCGGAGCCGCCGGAGGGCTTTGACCGGTATCCGGATCTCAGCGCCGCAGTGGCGGCGGCGCTCGCCCGGTTTGAGGCGCAGCATCAGGCTCTCGATCGGGCCCAGGACCAGGGCGTGGGCGAGGGACAGGACCGGGGGCTCAACGGGCCCCAGGACAACGGGATCGAGGACACCGGGATCAAGGGGGAGGCGGCGGAATGAGCATCCCGCGGATCAAGCAGCCGCAGATCGTGCACAATCTGGAGCTCCTGAGCCGGCTGCTCTTGCGCGCTAAGGCCGAGTGGGTGGTTATCCACACCAATCCGAAATGCGAGACCCGGGCGCGGGACGGGCTCTTGGGCGCGGGGCTTCTGGCCTTCCTGCCGATGGAGCAGATCGAGCGCCGGCACGGGCGCGGGCGCAAGGTCAAACCCGCGCAGACCTACACCGTGATCCGGCCGATGTTCCCGCGCTATCTCTTTGCCGGGATGGATGTCAAAAAGGGCCAGAGCGTTGATCAGATCCGCGCCTGTGACGGGGTGAAAGGTGTTCTTTCCTTTGACAAAACCGGGGCGGTGGCCCGGGTGGCGGTTGGGGATCTCATCAAGATCCTGGAGCTGTCGCACGGCACCTTTGAGGGCCGGCCGGTGGCGGACGGGCAGATGGCCGATGTGGCGCGCCTGAAAGAGGGCGCGGTGGTGAAACTGGTGAAAGGGTCCTGGTGCGGGCAGGACCTCACCGTGACCGGCTATGACGCGGCGAAGGAGCGCGTGACCGGCGAGCTGACGGGCTCTGCCATGCGCCTGGCCGTGACCGCGCCCCTTGACGCGGTGATACAGCCTGAGGTAGCAAAACGGACACGCTGAACGCGCTGGAACCCTCGGGCCCGGGTGAGACTGTTCACCAAAAAAAGACGGAGCGACCGGGGCAGTGCATGGCCAACCTGAGACGCAGGATCTGCGGAGTTGGCGCGGCGGTGGTCTATGGGATTTTTCTAAAAAACGCGGGATGGGACGGAGCTCTGGCGGGGGCTGCGGAGCGTCGGTGGCGGATGGTCGTTGGCGGAGGATCGGTGGAAGCGGGCCAGGCTGTGTGCGCGGTTCCAAGATCTCGGCGGTGTGCGGCACTGCGGAGCGGCATGTAGGGGAGACGAGCCGTGGCGCTGAAGATGATCCGGAAAACCACGCGAACCCTTGCGCCCCGGATCAGGCCGCCGGTGAAGCTCACCGATCCGTTCTACCAGTCAGCGGACTGGCGCGCCTTGGCCGCCGACATCAAGCGCCAGCGCCGTTACCGCTGTGAGGCCTGCGGCAATGATTTCTCCAGGCGGGCCGACAAGCTGATCGCCGATCACATCGTGGAACGGAGCGCGGGCGGGGCGGAGTTTGATCCGCTCAACATCCAGTGCCTGTGCATCGCCTGCCACAACCGCAAGACCGCGAAGGCCCGAAAGGCCCGAGAGGCCCGCACGGCTGGCGGTTAGCTCCTTGCGCGCAGCCGAGCCAACAGCGGTGCAGCTCTCGCACAGGCGGCGGATGCAGCGGTCAGGCGCGGGCCGGACTTATCGTTTGGGGGCAGGCCAAATTCATCGGTAAAGGGGGGGCAAAAACTCTGACACCACTCCCCACCCGGACCGGTGGGGGAACTCATGGGGGGATTTTTTTTTGGGGCGTTTGATTTTGACCTGCTTGGTGATCCGATCCCGGAGGGGTTTGGCAAGCGCGGGCGGCCGCCGCACCTGCCGACGGAAGAAAAGCGCAAACTTGTCATACAGTTATGCGCATTCCAATGGCCGGTCGACAAGATCGCGGCCGCGCTCGGCATCACCGCGCCGACCTTGCGCAAGAATTATTTTCGGGAGCTGAAGGCCAAGGCGGAAGCCCGGTGCCGGGTCGAGGCCAAACTCCTGAGCGCGCTGATGGGCGAGGTGGAGAAGGGCAACGTGTCGGCGATCGACAAGTACATGAAACGGCTGGAACGCCATGACCGTCTGATCGCGGCCGAGGCGATTGCCAACCGGGGGCAGGCGGCCGGCGTTTTGGCCGCCGGCGCCCAAAGTGTCGGCGCGGCCGGTGGAAAGCTTGGCAAGAAGGAAGCCGCGCGCCGGGCAGCCGGCGACTACACCGGCATCTTCGCGCCGCCCGACGGACCGGTTCTCCAGTGACGCCGACCTGGTCGACCGCCTGTCCGGACTGGGAACAGCGGATTGTTGCAGGCCGGTCGCTGATCCCGTTCGCGCCGCTTTTCCCGGAAGAAGCGGAAGCGGCGCTGAAGGTGTTCAAGTCCCTGCGCGTGGTGGACCTGCCCAACCAGCCGACCTTCGGGGCCTGTTCGGACCAATGGGTGTTCGATTTCGTCGGAGCGATCTTCGGCGCCTATGATGCCCGAAATGCCCGCCGTCTGATTTCGGAGTTTCTCCTGCTGATCGCAAAGAAGAACAGCAAGTCCACCATTGCCGCCGGCATCATGATCACCGCGCTGATCCGCAACTGGCGGCACACCAACGAATTGACGTTGCTGGCACCGACCATGGAGGTGGCCAACAACAGCTACATTCCCGCCTCGGCCATGGTGAAGGCAGATCCCGAACTGCAAATGGTGCTCAAGACCAGCGATCACCAGCGCACGATCAAGCACCTGACAACGGATGCGGAGTTGAAGGTGGTGGCGGCCGACAGCGACACATCTGCGGGCAAGAAGTCCGGTTTCATTCTGGTGGACGAGCTCTGGCTGTTTGGCAAGAAGCCGAGATCCAGTGCCATGCTGCAAGAGGCTACGGGCGGATTGATTGCCCGGCCGGAAGGTTTCGTGATTTACCTGACGACACATTCCGACGAGCCGTCCGCCGGCGTCTGGAAAAGCAAGCTGGACTATTTCCGAGATGTCCGGGACGGCAAGATCACGGACACCGAAAAGCTGGGCGTTCTCTACGAGTTTCCCGAGCCCATGATCGAGGGGGAAGCGTATCTCGATCCGGATAATTTCTACATTACCAATCCGAATATCGGCCGGTCTGTGCGCCGCGGCTGGCTGGAAACCAAGTTGAAGGAGGCCGTCTCGGGCGGCGGGGACGACGACAAGCAGACCTTCCTTGCCAAGCATCTGAACGTGCCGATCGGAACCCGGTTGCGCCGGGACCGCTGGGCGGGAGCTGATGCCTGGGACAGCGCTGCCGATCCGGAAATTGCCAGCCTTGAGGACCTTCTTGACCGGGCCGAAGTGGTGACGGCGGGGATCGATGGCGGCGGCCTGGATGATTTTCTGGGTCTCGCCCTGATTGGCCGGGAGCGCGGCGCGCAGCGCTGGATGCTCTGGACGATGGCGTGTTGTCACGAAAAGGCGCTGGACCGCCGGAAGGATATCAAAACCATGGTCCATGGCTTTGCACAGTCCGGCGAGGTTCTGATTTGCCGGTCCGGGGAAGAGGACATCGTTGCGGTGGCGGACATCATCGAGCAGGTCTGGAGCCGGGGTCTGTTTCCTGAAAAAAATGCCGTCGGCCTCGATCCGGTCGGAGTGGCCGCCATCATGGACGAACTGATGGCCCGGGAGCTGCCCGAAGACATGCTGGTTGGCGTTCCCCAGGGCTACAAGCTTTCCGGTGTGACAAAGGGCATGGCGCGCAAGGTGGATGACGGGTCTCTGGTGCACGGCGGCAGCGGCCTGATGTCCTGGTGCATCGGGAACGCCAAAACAGAAAAACGCGGCAACGCCGACTACGTTACCAAACAGGCGTCCGGCTCCATGAAAATCGATCCGTTGATTGCCGCCTTCAATGCCTTCGACCTGATGAGCCGTCATCCGGATCCCGCCGGCGGACCGTCCGTCTATGAAGATCGCGGGATTCTGTTTCTCTGATGGCCTCTCTCTTCCGGTTCTTGAGTCGAACGTCCGCACCGGCGCGGACCGAGCCGCCCGCCTTGAATGTCGATGCAAGGCCCGGAACGCCGCTTCAAGCCATGGCCGGTGATGGTGCCGTCTTCTACGACTTTGAGGATCCACGGTTTCTCGACTTTGTGCGTGGGGGCGGCGGGGCCCTGACCGAAGCCGGCGTGACGATCACACCCGAAAAGGCCCTGAAAAACACGACGGTGTTTCGATGCGTGTCCCTCATCAGTTTTGCAATCGGCATGTTGCCCCTGCATCTGCGCAACAAGGCAACCAAAGCAAAGGCCGAGGATCACTCCGCTTTCCGGGTCCTGCATCGAAAGCCGAACGCCTGGCAAACGGCCTTTGAATTCCGGAGCCTCATGCAGCAAAGGGCCCTGATCCACGGAAATGCCTATGCCCGAATCCTGCGCCGGGGACACAGGGTCTTGCAGCTTGTTCCGTTTGATCCGGCAAGGACCAAGGTGGAACAGATGCCGGACTGGTCTCTGCGCTACCGGTACCAGCGGCCCGAAGGCGGTGAAACCGTTCTCCCGGCCAAGGATGTGTTTCACCTCCGGTTCGGACTGTCCGAAAACGGAATTGAGGGCATTTCCCTGGTCGCCAAAGCGGCTGAAGCCATTGGTCTTGCCATCCAGACGGAGACTGCCGCAGCGCGCCTGTTCCGAAACGGCGTCATTGCCGGTGGTATCCTGTCCATGAAAAAGCGTTTGTCTCCGGAAGCGTATGACCGTTTGAAGGCGAGTCTCGAAGACCGGCGGGGGGCGGGCAACGCCCATCGGGACATGATCTTGGAAGAGGACATGGACTACAAGGACGGCGCCCAGTCCGGCCGGGACAACCAGCATCTGGAAACGCGCAAGCATCAGATTGAGGATGTTGCCCGGCCGTTCGGCGTGCCGCGGCCGCTCCTGGCAGTTGACGACACCTCCTGGGGATCCGGGGTGGATGTGCTCGGACAAATGTTTGTCCGATACGGCTTGAACCCCTGGTTTACCGCCTGGGAACAGGCCATTGAGCGGGACATTCTGACCGATGCCGAGACCGAGACCATCGAGGCGAAGTTCAATGCCGGCGGGCTTTTGCGCGGATCCATGACGGACCAGGCCGAGTTTTTTGCCAAGGCGCTTGGGTCCGGTGGCCATCAGCCCTGGATGACACCAGAGGAAATCCGGGCGTTGAGCGATCTAACACCGGGCGCCGATCTGCCCATGGCGCCCGGAAAACAGAGGGAAGCAGACCATGAGCCTTCTTGAGTTGCCGGACGTCAGGGCGTTTCAGCGCCCGGACTGGATGGCATTTGAAGCACCGGCACAGAGCCTGGATCACTATGATGCAGCCGTCTCTGCCACCGAGACAGATGATGACACGGTTATCACGATCTATGGCCAGATCGGTTTGGACCCCCTGTCATCGGCCGACAATTCGGAACGCAGGATTTCCCGGGCGCTCCGGGCGATCGGACAGCGGGATGTCACGGTCAACATCAACTCACCCGGCGGTAATTTCTTCTCCGGCCTTGCGGTCTACAACCTGCTTCGTATGCACCGGGCGAAGGTGACCGTGAACGTGATCGGGCAAGCGAGCTCGGCGGCGTCGGTGGTTGCCATGGCCGGCGATGAGATCCTGATGGCGGATGGTGCGACGCTCATGGTGCACAATGCATCCGGTGTCACGATCGGCAACAAATTCGACACGCAGGACGCAACCGACATCTTGACGGATATCGACGCGGTGATGGCCGAGATCTATGCGGCGCGCTCTGGCGTGGATCCCAGCACCGTGTCTGGGTGGATGGATCGCGGGCGCGGCGCCGGAACCTGTTTCTGCGTCAAGCGGGCCCTGGAGGCCGGACTTGCGTCCGGCAAACTGGACCAGCGGCTTGTCACAGCCGATGCGGACGCGCCAAAGCCCGCGCCACCGGCCCGGGTTCTGGAAGCCGCCCTGATTGCCCAATGCAACATGTCGCCGAAGGACGCCAAAGCCTTCGTATCCCAATTCAAGGCCGAGACGCGGGATGCTCCGGCCGCTGTCACGCGCGATGCTGACACTGTGCGCGAAGCGCTGACCGCCCTTCGCAAAACGCTCACGTCCTAACAAGGATCATACCGATGAAACAATTGATGCCAGCGCGGGTATCCGCGCGGGGGCTCTGGTCCGTGCGCGCCGACGCAAGCGGCGACATTGCCCTGTTGATCACTGCATTGAATAAGGATTTCAGTGCTTTCAAGGAAACACTTGAAGCAAAGGAACAGGAAACCGCAAGACGGTTTGAAGATGTGGTCACGACAGACAAACTTGAGCGGATCAACGCCAGCGTCGGGGAGTTGCAGGCGGCGGTCGACATGGTCAATGCTCAAATGGCAGCGCTGGAGATGGGCGGCCTTGGCGGCAGCGCCGGGCCCGTCGATGCGGACTACACCAAAGCCTTTCAGGCCCATTTCCGGCGCGGCGATGTCGAGGCCTCGCTGAACAAGGGCACCGATTCCGAAGGCGGATATCTTGCGCCGGTTGAATGGGACCGGACAATTACCGGCAAGCTGATCGAGGTCTCGCCGATGCGGCAGGTGGCCAGCCTGCAACAGATTTCGGGGACCACATACCGAAAGGTTTTCAACCTGCGGGGAACCGCTTCCGGCTGGGTCGGTGAAACGGCCGCAAGGCCCGAGACGGACACGGCAAGCATTGCCGAGATGCCAATTGCAACGGGTGAAATTTACGCAAAACCGGCCGCAACCCAACAATTGCTCGATGATGCGGAAATCGACGCCGAAACCTGGCTTGCCGGGGAAGTGGAAACGGAATTTGCCTTTCAGGAAAGCAATGCCTTCATTGCCGGCGACGGTGCCAACAAACCCCATGGGTTCCTTACCTTTGCCGACGGGGCGGCCAACGCAAACCGGAATCCCCTCGGGCCGATCGAAGCCGTGCCGGCGGCAGCCTCTGCAGATGTGACATCCGATGAATTGCTTGATGTCATTTACGCGCTGCCGTCGGTTTATACCCAAAATGCCCGCTGGGTGATGAACCGCACAAGTCTTGGCACCATCCGGAATCTGAAAGACGGGCAAGGCAACTATTTGTGGCAACCGAGTGCCCAGGCCGGGCAACCCGCAACCTTGCACGGGTACCCGGTCAGTGAAATGGCAGGAATGCCCGACATGGCTGCAAATGCCCTGTCGATCGCGTTTGGAGATTTCCGCAGAGGGTATCTCATCGTCGATCGGGTCGGCATCCGTGTCTTGCGAGACCCCTATACCAACAAGCCTTACGTCCTGTTTTACACGACCAAACGGGTTGGCGGCAGCGTGATTGATCCGCAAGCGCTGAAGGTCATCAAACACGCGTGACAGAGGGGCCGCACAGCGGGCGACCCAGCATAACAAGACGCCGGGTGGCGGTCATGCCACCCGCAAGAGCTCCCCATTCGTTTGAACCCCAAGAGGGAAGACCACCATGGCAAACACCAAGCAAGCTGCCACCTCCGATGAGGAGACCAGCACACCACCCGAACCGGCCCGCCCGAAACAACCGATTCGAACCCCGAGATACACGCGGGACCAGATCCTTGCCCGGGGGCTCGATCCGTCCGTGTTCGGGCTCAAGGCGGATTAAACCGTCGTGTTGCGTCCGAAGCGCATCCTTGCACCGACGGAAACGCCGGTGACCGTTGAGGATGCGAAATGCCATCTCAGGGTTTCGTCTTCTGAAGACGATGCCCTGATCGCCGGTTTGATCGACACCGCCGTCGACAGTTTCGACGGCCGGGCCGGCATCCTCGGCCGGTGTCTGGTGTGGCAGACCTGGAAAGCCTGGTTCCACGGGTTTCCTTGTGGCCGATCTGTCCGCTTGCCATTTCCGGATGTCGATGCGGCGTCCGTTGTCGTTCGGTATCTCGACACAACTGCCTCCGAACAGACCTTTCCGGCCACCGGCTTCAACGTCTTTGAAGACACCGGCGGCGCCTATCTCCTCCGGCATCCGGAGGGCTTGTGGCCCGCGACGTGCGACCGGCCGGATGCCGTCTCCGTTGAATTCCGGGCCGGGTTCGGATCTGCTGCGGAGGTGCCTGGAGCTCTCAAGTCCGCCATCTTGTTGCTGGTCGGGCACCTTTACGAAAACCGGGAAGCCGTGACCCAAGGTGCCCGAGCCGGAGAAATGCCGCTCGGTGCGATGCATCTGGCCGGGCCCTACCGGGTCAGAAAACTGTGATCCCGGCAATCGGAAAACTTGACCGCCGCGTGACGATCCAGCGTGCGTCCTGGCAGCAGAATGAATTTGGCGAGGATATTGCGTCGTGGTCGGAGGTGATCACGCTCTGGGCAATGCGCGCCGATGTCCGCGACGGGGAACGATTGGCCGCCGGTGAAGTCGGGTCCCGATTGCAGGCCCGGTTCACGGTCCGGGCGTTCAGCACGACGAGGACCCTTACTCCGGCAGACCGGCTTCGACACGAGGGCGCCGTCTGGGACATCCTCGGCGTCAAGGAAACTGCCGGCGGACGGAACCGGTTTATCGAAATCACAGCAGTTCGGGATGCGGATGCATGAGCGTGACCTACAAGATAGCCGGGCTTCGTGCGGTTGAGAGATCTCTGAAGGCTCTCAACAGCCATGTCACGGCCCGGAGCGTCGCACGGCGGGTTCTGAAGAGGGCGGCTGCACCCGTTGCCGAGAAGGCCGCCCTTCTGGCGCCGGATGATCCCGCCACAAAGGGCAATGACCTGAAAGCGTCGATCGGTGTGTCCACAAGACTGACAAAACGCCAGCGGCGGGCAGTAAGAAAAACTGGAAAGAACGCCGTTGAAGTCTATGCAGGAACCAGCGACCCGGCCGGCGTGCAGCAGGAATTCGGGAACGTCAACCACGGCGCACAACCCTTTCTGCGGCCGGCCTGGCTGGCGACCAAGACGCACGCGCTGGCCGTGGTGACGCGGGACCTGGCGAACGAGGTGACGAAAACTGCGCGGCGGGTGGCCGCCCGGTCAGCGAAGCGGCGGTGACATGGAGGAGGGGTTGCTGGACCTTTTGCGTGGAACTGCCGCACTGACCCCGCTGACGGGACCGCGCATTTATTGGGGACGGCGTCCGCAGGGCCGGGATATCCTTCCGGCGATTGTCCTGACCCGCCTCGGGGGACGGCGCGACAGCAACCTTGGCGGCCCGTCCGGTCTGGTGGACAGTCTGGTTCAAGCAGACATCTATGCCACGCGCTACCGCGAAGCCAAACGGGCGGCGAGGGCCGTCCGGGACGCCGTGAACGGGTATTCCGGTGACCGGTCGGGGACATTTTTCCAGCTGATTGCCATCGCAAACGAGCGGGACAGCTCCGAAACCGCCGCAGCCGGAGAGCCGGTCTTCCGCATTTCGATCGATCTGACAGTTTGGCACGATGAATAGGAGGCGCAGCCATGTCGGCGCAGGCACGCATTGGACACGGGACCAGTTTTCAAAGATCAGGGGACGGAACCGCCGGAGGCGTTTTCGCAAGCCTTGCCGGTGTGTTGGCGATCAGCGGTCCGGGACTTTCCCGCGATGCGGTGGATGTTACCGACATGGCTTCCTCGGGAGGGTGGCGGGAGTTTGCCGGTGGGCTGAAAGATCCTGGCGAGGTCAGTCTTGATCTGGAGTTCGATCCGGATGGCCCGGATGTGACCAGTCTTCTTGCGGACATCCACGAGGACACGCCCGGTTACTACAAGATCGTTTTTCCAGACGCGACCGAGTGGGGCTTCCCGGCGTTTGTGACCGGGTATGAGCCAACGGCGCCGCTCGACGACAAGATGACCGCCTCGGTCACCTTCAAACTGTCCGGCCAGCCGGCCTTCATCGCTTGAATTGGGAGACCGTCATGGCAAACCGGCAAAAGGGTGAGACGGGTTTTGACGCCCTCGGGCAGACATGGACGCTGCGCTACGGGACCAACGCGCTGTGCGAGATCGAGGATCTGTTCGGCCGCAGTGCACTGGATGTTGCGCGGGACTTTGAGGATGAAGCCACGGTCCGGATCCGGAGTATTCGTGATTTCTTTCTCTGCGGATTGAAAGACCATCACCCGGACGTTGATGCGGCCAAAGCCGGGGAGATCATCGACGCACTTGGGCTGGACCGGGTTGGCCCCAAAATCGGCGAGGCGCTGGCGCTTGCCTTTCCATCCCCGGAAGACACCCATGCGCCGGGAAAGCCTCAGGATCCGGCGATGACCAGCGAGACTGGGGCCCGCTGGACTGGGACCGGCTGCAACGCCGGTTCTTTGCCGCAGGCGGGGATCCGGAGCAGTTCTGGCGGATGACCTTGAGGCAGCTGGATCTTTTCCTGAAGGCGGCGATGGACCGTCACCTTCTGGACCTCGATCTTGCCTATTACACGGCCTACCACGCCGGGCTGTTCAGTCAGCCGTTCAAGGGCGGCAAGTTTCCGAATTATCAGACCCACCGGCCCAACAAAGGGTGCAACCGTTCCGCATCAAAACAGCGCCAAAGCTGGCAGCATCAAAAGCAAATGGCCCTGGTCATGAATGCCGCTTTTGGCGGGTGCCGTGAAGAGAAACGCAGGGGGTGAGGGCGCCTCGATTATCCGAACGGTCCGTTTGCTGTTGGTCCGTTTCGCATGATGACCGTCTGTTGAGCGATGCGTGACAAATACGACAGGTGTCAGATACAGACCTTCTTTACGCTTCTGCTTTAGATCTTTGGAAATGGTTGTGTAAATCCGGCTTTCTGACGCAGCGGGATCGAAAGTACTTAGTCGCGATGTCTTTCAATTCGAACACGCTCATTAACAGGTATCGATTGCGCCCGAGCTATTTCATTGCCGGGATTGCGGTCGCGGTTACACTTGCAACAGCCGTTTTTGCCGAATTGCAGAACCGTGCCGTTCATCGGGAAGCCATGCGTGCAGCGGCCGGCGAGCAGCTGGGTCAGGTCCGGGCGCAGCTTGAGGGAAACATCAACAGCAACCTGCAGCTCGTCCGGGGGCTGGTGGCCGTCATTGCCAATCAGCCAGACATCGATCAGGAGCAATTCAGCCAGATTGCCAGCCAATTGATTGGGGACCATTCGCAACTGCGTAACATTGCAGCTGCCCCCGACCTCGTCATCAGCCTGATGTATCCGCTGGCAGGGAACGAGAAGGCAATCGGACTGGACTACAGAAAGAATGAGCAGCAGCGGACCGCAGCTTTGCAAGCCGTTGAAGCTAAGCGGTTGGTTCTCGCAGGTCCTGTCAATCTATTGCAAGGGGGCCGAGGCTTTATCGGCAGGTTCCCGGTCCACACGAGCGAACCGGACGGGTCCAAAAAACTGTGGGGTCTGGTCTCCGCTGTCGTGGACGAGACCCGTCTTTATGCCGACAGCGGTTTGCTTGATCCGGACCTGCCACTTGATATTGCGATTGCCGGAAAGGATGCGGATCTGAATGATTCAGATGCATTTTTCGGCGGTTCCGGCGTGTTTTCAAGCGATCCCGTGATCACGACGATTTCCCTGCCATCGGGCGGCTGGACTATCGCAGCCGTTCCACGCGGCGGTTGGGATTTGACCCCCGGCAATGCCTGGCTGGTTCGCGGTGTTGTTCTCTTTGGCGGATTGTTGCTCGTCGTACCGATCCTGGGTGCGGGTCAACTCTATGACGAACGCCAACGCTATCACCGCGAAGCGAAATTGCAGCAGGAAGAGACCGAACGTCTCTCGCAGCGCCTGAGACTTGCGCTTGATACATCGAAGATCGGCATTTGGGAGTACCATCTCGAAACCGGGGTTCTTACCTGGGACAGGAGGATGAAGGAACTCTATGATGTTCCGGAAAACACCGACCCCAGCGGCTACAACATCTGGAGCGATCGGCTTCATCCCGAGGACCGGGAACGTGCCGAAGCGGAGTACTGGAGCGCCATCCACTCCAATGGGGTCTACCATTCCGAATTCCGCGTGATGCTGCAGGATGGCAGCCTTCGCTGGATCCGGGCGATCGGGGCGGTTCACCAAAACAAGCAGGGCCAGCGGTACATCGTTGGTGTCAATTGGGACGTTTCAAAAGACGTCGCCTTGAAAAAACATCTGCTTGAGGCGAACAAAAGTGCCGAACTCCGGAACGAAGAGCTGGAAGCTGCACGCGCGCAGATGGAACATAATGCGCTCCATGACAGCCTGACAGGATTGCCGAACCGGCGATTTCTGGATCAGCGCCTCATGGACGCAGATCCCACAAGCGGTCCAACGGCGTTGCTGCACATCGATCTGGATCGTTTCAAACACATCAATGATACATTGGGACATGCGGCCGGCGATGCGATGCTTGTCCACACGGCTTCAATCCTGAAAAGCACGGCACAAGACGGTGATTTCGTGGCGCGGATTGGTGGCGATGAATTTGTTTTTGCCGTGACACGGGCAACGGACGAGATGGAATTGTCGATGATCGCCGACCAGATCATCACGCGGCTCAGTGAACCCGTTCCCTATGAAAACCACCTTTGCCGTTTCGGAGGGAGCGTCGGTATTGCGATGCTGGATGAAGACAGCGCGAGCGATCGCAGGAACCTTCTCATCGATGCCGACATCGCGCTTTACCGCGCAAAAAGCAACGGCCGGTCCCGGTATGAATTCTTTTCCGGCTCGCTGAAGGCAGAAATCGTTCGCACGAAACGGGTTGCGGACGACATTCTAACTGGACTGGAACAGAACGCGTTTGTGCCGTTTTTTCAACCGCAGTTTGATGCCGCAACGCTCAAGGTCGTTGGTGTCGAGGCGCTCGCACGCTGGAGGCATCCCAAGGACGGCTTGCTCGCGCCGGACAGGTTCATGAAAACGGCCGATGATCTGAACGTCGTGCCCTTGATCGACCGAACCATTCTGGAACAAACGCTTTGGTCTTCCTTGACCTGGAAACTGGCCGGTCTTGATATCCCAAAGGTGTCCGTGAATGTGTCAGCCGGGCGTCTGGCTGACCCCGATCTGTTTGAAAGTCTGAAGGGGTTGTCCTTTACGCCCGGCACGTTGTCCTTTGAGCTGTTGGAATCGATCTTTCTTGATGAAGAAGATCCGATGATCACATCCAACTTGAAGCGCCTTCAACAGATGGGAATTGATATCGAGATTGATGACTTTGGCACCGGATATGCCTCGATCGTCAGTCTGCTTCATCTCCGGCCGGCCCGACTGAAGATCGACCGGCAGTTCATACACCCGTTGCTCGGGTCAAATGAACAGCAAAGGTTGGTCGCGTCCATCATCGATATCGGGAAATCCTTCGATATCGAAGTTGTTGCCGAGGGCGTTGAAACAATGGACCATGCGCGCGTCCTTCGAGACCTGGGATGCGATATCCTACAGGGCTATGCGCTTGGGCGACCGATGCCGTCGGATGAGCTCATCGCCTATGTAAAGGCAGAAAGCTGGAAAACCGCTGCCTAGCGCGCAGCCAACCAACTTGCGCGCCGGTGTGCGCACTCATTCAAAAAGAAAAGCCGCCCGAGACGGCGGCTGAGGTCAGCAGAGAGGACGGTCTTGGGAGGACATCAACCGGCCTTGCTGTAGCGTTATTCAACAACGGGCCAGGCGAGCTGTCCGTGACATAAATCAAAAATCTGACGCTGCGTTAGTTTTTTGCCGCCGAGAATTTGCAAATTCAGCGGCAATCCGGGCTTTTGGGATCCTCTCATCGTCCCGCCGATCTTCCAGTTTCTCCTTCTCCTTATGCAGGAATTCCTCATGACCCAGGCAGTTGTCGGCGCGCTGCGCGTGACGCTCGGCATGGATTCCGCAGCCTTTTCCAAAGGTCTGCGCAGTGCAGAGTCGCGGTTGTCCCGGTTCGGCAAGATAGCGTCCAAGGGATTGTTGGCGGTCGGGGCTGCGGCGACAACGGCGGCAGCGGGGCTCGCTGTGTCCGTGCGCGGGACGCTCACGGCGGCCGATGCCATGGCCAAGGCATCGCGGAAAATCGGGGTCCCGGTCGCCGAGTTGTCACGGCTGAAACATGCCGCGGATCTTTCCGGTGTCTCCTTTGACGGGCTTCAAACCGCCTTGCGCCGGCTCTCGGTGAGCATGGAAGATGCAAGGGCCGGGACAGGGGAGGCGCATGCGGCCTTTGGCCGGCTTGGTGTGAGCGTCACCCGGGCTGACGGGACGCTGAAGTCCTCCAGCCAGGTCCTGCGGGAGCTCGCCGCCGCCTTTGCCGGTCTGCCGGACGGTGCGGAAAAAACCGCGCTTGCGATGGATCTCATGGGGCGGTCCGGCACGGACATGATCCCCCTGCTCAACGGGGGCACAGCCGCGCTGGACACCATGATGGCCGAAGCGGATGGGTTCGGGCTTGTTTTTACGGAAGACATGACGGCCCATGCGGAAGCCTTCAACGACAACATGACCCGGCTCGGGGCGATCTTCAGCGTGCTGGGCCGCCAGCTTGCGGCAGATCTTGCTCCGCATCTCGAAAGGTTTTCCGACTGGCTTGTGACACATGCGCCGCGCATTGCCGAAATATCCTCGGCGATGATTTCATTCGGCGCTGCGGTTGTTCGCGAGATCTCTTCCATCGTGACGGCGGTGGCAGATGCTTGGGGCGCATTCGAGACCTTGTGGGACGGTTTGGTCGACTGGGGCGGGCGCGTCAAAACAGCGGTCCGCGAGACGGCCGACACCATTTTGACTGCCTTCTCCGAGCTGCCGGCCAAGATGATGGATCTTGGCCGGCAAATCATGCTCGGGCTGGTGGACGGGATCCTGTCTGAAGTGACCCACCTCAAGGACCAGATCCTGGAGGTCGGTGCCAATATCAGCGCCTGGTTCCGCGACACGCTGGACATCCGGTCGCCATCCAAGGTGATGATGACAATCGGCGAAGAGGTCATGCGCGGACTGACGCGCGGCCTTGCAGGACTGCAGGACAGCGTCGTGGGGCTTGCCGGGTCGATCTCAAACAGCGTGGCGGGTGCCTTTACCGGTATTGTGACCGGAGCCCGGTCGGTCGAGGAGGCCCTGAAATCGGTTCTGGAGCAGGTGTCGAATGCGGCCCTGACGCGTGCCGTGAACGGGTTTGTGTCCTCTGCCTTTGCAGTGTTCGGGGGCGGGATCGCAAAACCGATGTTTGGCGGCTTCTTTGCCGATGGCGGAACGCTCGGAGCAGGCCAGTGGGGCATTGCAGGAGAAAACGGACCGGAGATCATCCACGGCCCGGCACACATCACGCCCCTGGAGGCCGGACTTCGAGCACGGCCAGAGGCAGACGACGCGGTGCCGGTCGTCATTCATATGACGGTCCAGACCCCAGATGCTGACAGCTTCCGGCGCTCGGAAGGCCAGATTGGAGGCGTTATCCTCGACACGGTCGCGCGCGGCCGGCGGGGACGGTGAACGTTCGGATTTGAACCGGTCACGCTGGATCGCGGATCGGCCCGCAGCTCGCGCTGCGCTTCTCCGGGATGACGGAAAGAGATCAGAAACATGCCAAATGAGTTTCATGATGTCCGGTTTCCGGAAAGTATTTCGCTTGGGAGCCGGGGCGGACCGGAACGCAAAACGGTTGTGGTGGCCCTGGCATCCGGCAAGGAACAGCGAAACCAGCAATGGCAGGCGTCGCGGCGCCGGTATGATGCCGGGTATGGCATCAAGCAGGTCGATGACCTGAACGCGGTCATTGCGTTTTTTGAAGAACGGCGGGGGCGGCTCAGCGCCTTCCGCTGGAAGGATTGGGCCGATTACAAGTCCTGCGATCCATCTGAAACCGTGACGGCCACGGACCAGCAACTGGGCATCGGGGACGGTGTGCAGACGGACTATCAGCTGATGAAGACCTATGGCGCGGGCTTCAACCCTTACGTCCGGACCATCACCAAGCCGGTGCCAGGATCCGTGCGGGTTGCCTTGAATGGCGCCCTTCAGGGGGGCGGGCACAGTGTAAACCCGATCACCGGGCGGGTCAGTTTTTCGGTTGCGCCCGGCGTCGGCGTGGTGGTCACGGCCGGGTTTGAATTTGATCTCCCGGCGCGGTTCGACACGGACTATCTGGATGTTCAATTGAACAATCACCGGCTTGGATCCATCCCGGCCATACCGATCGTTGAGGTGTTGTCATGAGACAGTTTGGAGCCGGGTTTTCGGCACATATTGCCGGGGCCGTGACAACGCTGTGCTGGTGCTGGAAGGTGACCCGCAATGACGGGGTGGTTCTTGGATTTACTGACCATGACCGTGCCCTGATGTTCAATGGCGTTACGTTTGAAGCCTTTTCGGGCTTTTCGGCCACCGAAATTGAAAGCAGCCTTGGGCTGTCGGTGGACAATCTGGACGTGGAAGGGGCCTTGTCCTCGTCCGCGATTACGGAAAATGACATTGCCGGCGGGCTCTATGATGACGCGGACATCGTGCTTTACCGCGTGAACTGGCGAGATCTTTCCCAAGCCGAGGTCATCAAGCGGGGCCATATCGGGGAAGTGACCCGCGGAGACATCGCGTTTCAGGCAGAATTCCGGGGACTGGCGCACAAGCTGAACCAGACTGTCGGGCGCACCTATCAATACGGCTGTGATGCCGCGCTGGGTGATAGCCGCTGCGGGGTTGATCTGGAAAGCGCGGCTTACAAGGCGAGCGGCATGGTGGCCCTGGTCAATGACCGGGTGTTTCTGGTGAGTGGCCTGGATAGCTTTGCAGACGATCACTTTTCACGCGGGACCCTCACCTGGGGCAGTGGTGCGAATGCCGGGCAGACCGTCAAGGTAAAGCTGCACCGGGTGAATGATGGCATGATTGAGCTCACCGTCTGGCAACGTCCAGTCAACGCCATTCAGCCGGGGGATGGGTTCACGGTGCGGGCTGGCTGTCCGCATACGTTTTCCGCCTGCCAGTCCAAGTTTTCGAACGGTGTGAACTTCCGGGGCTTTCCGCATATGCCCGGCAATGATTTTGTCCTTGGCTATGCGGTGACAGGGGAAACGGACAATGACGGATCCGCAATTGTCGGTTAGGGGGCTGCCGTTCCTAAAATCGTTCCACCCAGGGCCGGAGCTCAAGTTCGCTCGACCAAGTGGAGCGGTCCTGGTTGATCAGGTTGATGTAATTGTCGGCAATGGCATCCGGGTCCAGCATGGAATCCGGCCGGTCTGCCGGTTCCGTGCGTCCGGGATTGCGAATGCCGCCATCAATGTTGATCCAGGCGACATGGATCCCTTGCGGGTGCAGTTCGCGGGACATGGATTGGGCAAGGCCGCGCTGCGCAAACTTGCCCATGGCGAAAGGCGCGGATTGCGGAAAACCTTTCACCCCGGCAGAGGCGCCGGTGAAGAGGATCGTGCCCTTCGTGCCGTTTTCCGGCTCCTGGCCGAGCATCACCTTTGCGGCCGCCTGACCCATCAAGAAGGCACCATAGGCGGTCACATTAATGGCATTTTGAACCGCTGCCCGGTCCAGCTCGATCAACGGGCCACGCTGGCGCGCGGACGGGTTGTAGACCGCCACCCTTAAAGGACCGTCCAGTTCGGTAAACACGGCATCAATGGCGGCCGGGTCGGACCCGTCGCAGGCAAAGGTCTGCGCGCCGGTTTCCTCTGCCAGGTCCCGGATCTTGTCCGTGGTGCGGGCGGCAAGGGCCAGCCGGTAGCCGGATTGATGAAGCTTGCGGGCAAGGGAAGCGGAAACGCCGGTGCCGGCGCCAATGATCAAGGCGAGAGGGGCAGTCATGTCCGGAAACTCCTTCAGCTAAGTCCTGACCTTTTTAGGTGGGCGCACGACGCGGTGAGGACAAGATGGAACCGCCCTTCAAGCGGCTTTGTCCGCAGAGGTTTGGATGACAAGGATGGACGGAGAGATGGATCATAATCTCCATGTGGTCGATCTGGCGCGCAGCTGGATCGGCACACCGTACCACCATCAGGCCAGTCTGAAAGGCATTGGATGCGATTGCCTGGGATTGGTGCGCGGTGTCTGGCGGGAGCTTTACGGCCAAGAGCCGGAAACGCCGCCGGCCTATTTCCCGGACTGGGGGCAGGTGTCAGAGGACGAAACCTTGCTGGCGGCTGCCAAGCGGCATTTTGCGCCGGTTTCGATCGATGCACTGGAGCCGGGCCACGTGGTTATCTTCCGCATGCGGCCGAAAGCCATCGCCAAACACTGCGGCATTGTCTCGGACGAGGGACGCATGATCCATGCCCTCGAAGGCACGGGGGTGTGTGAGGTTTCTAATAAACATTGGCTCAGGAAAATAGCAGGTAGCTTCGAGTACAACACATCTTGTTTTGGCAATTATCTCATAAATAAATAAAATCAAGAGTATATATTGTCATAGCATTCACTCTCGTTATAGTTTATTATCCAAATGGCTTTATCTTCTGATTGAGTTTGGAGGCGTTTATGATTGCCTACGTTTTGGAATTAGTTAAGGAGCACCAGGAATGGTTGTTCGGAAGTAGTAGTGTAGCTCTATTAATAGTAGCCTTATTTTCAAATGGAAAGAAGTCTGAAAAAAAAGAAAAAAATACAAATCTTAGCTTATTAGAACTACTTAAAGCGCGAACTGGTTCACGAAATTTCGTTATCCTCGGCGCTTCATTGTTTATGATGCTTCTCGCTTTTGGAGGGGCTAAAAACTCGGGCAATGTAATAAATAGTGGCGATGGAAGCCAAAATATAAATGCCGTAAACTCTGATGTGGTAGTTAAGAGGTGACGCTTTTATGAGTAAGTTAAAGATTTTTGTTTCAACTATTTTATCATTTTTTTTAGTTTCTGTGTTTTTTTCAGGCTCTGGTTTTGCGCAGAACTCAAAGTATTACTTGGATAGTCAGGCTTACTATGCACGAAATGTGATTAATTCTGGTGATAATACAATAAACGCAATAGCGAGTGGGAAGTCGGAAATACTGATAGTTATTGCTGAAGATGGTGGTGAGGAGAGATATACAACAAATCAATACCTAAATTATATCAAGAATAACCGTGCTGATATTCTCAGCAACGTTGATGACGAATATTCGGAGTTGGGGCGACGCGTTCGAGATACAATCGCAGTAGCTGAATACTTGTTTGAAGATAACCAGTATTCAGCTTCAGCGGCAATGTATGAGCGAGCCGTCCGCCTAATAAGCTCAAACACAGGCGCAGTTAGGAAGTTAGAAGGACTAGCCACAGCAAGTTTTTACGGCTCAGCGCGTCATGTGGAGGGGATAAAGTTTATTTGTAGGCGTTACCAAGGAAGGCCATTGTGGGATTTTCGATTTCGACACGCAATTCATGCCCATTTAAGAAGTTTGGCAGAGAACCTCGGTTACGAATATGCTGAAGATGTTATCTGGAAGCTAAGAAAGAATCCGCAGTGCCAGCGCGATGATATTTCGCCCGTATGGATACCAATTCCTCTGTCAGATATGAGATGGTTAGAAAAAGGTGTTCCTCCAAACCAAGTACGGTATGGGTTTTCCAAAAAAATTGATCGTGAATATTCAAGTAAATATATAAAAAATGGCCTCCCTTTTTCAGATTACTTACTTTTCGTTGGAGGTAAGTATAGAGAGATAATTGATAAATATGAAAATTCCTATATATTTGACTTGGCATTACTTGGGAGTGGCGATACTTCTTCTTATGATGTTGCTGTCCGTCATCTGAATATTTACTTGGAACGTTATCAGCGAAACAGACTGTCTGCAATATATCAGTTGATGCAACTGTTTGATCAGATGAATGATAAAGAAGCTAAGGATGAATTAATTACCAAGTATTCAAAAATAT
This sequence comes from Roseibium sp., assembly GCF_965276855.1. Taxonomy (GTDB): domain Bacteria; phylum Pseudomonadota; class Alphaproteobacteria; order Rhizobiales; family Stappiaceae; genus Roseibium. Next base: position 310,549 of record NZ_OZ255700.1, on the reverse strand, counting down.
TGTTTAATAAAAATCTTGAACGAAAAATGTATTTTCAGATTAATTCGACTACCAGAGTTTGGTTGCCTGCCGGGAAAATAGAAAATATTAGTCTTGATGCAATTCGATTGATGAAGGAGTTTTATACTGATTGCCCCAATTTTAGGGGCCTCCTTGGTGACGGTAAGTACAAAGAACTATCTAGTGTGGTCAATTACTATCAAGAAAAACTTTCGAATCTACAAGATGTTTCGTTTGAGTTTCAGGGTTATTTTGATTTTGATGATGGTGAGTCTGGTGAAGGTTCGTTCGATTACAAAAATCGATGTGTTGTGGAATTCAACTTTGAAAACTTATTATATCTGCAAGAATATTTAGGTATGATTTTGAATTCACTAAATACCACCCAACCAGAATCCGCTTATAAAATTGGGCACCTGTTTAAAATGTGCGGTGACCTACGATCAATTTGGGCGCCGAGAATGCAGGAGACAAAAAAACAGTATGGTGCTGAATGTTTAGAATTAGAAAACAACTTCGGCGTCTTTGGAGACTTTCATACTGTAGGCTCGCGGTTACTTAAGCACGCCTACGATGTTGCTCCTTTTGAATATCACCACAGTCTCTATTTGGCTGCATTATCAGCGAAGAATAATCATGATTATGATACCATGTTACAGTACCTTGAGATCTACATTGACTATCATCCGAACGAAAAATACGCTGATGATGCTTTGACTGATATTGGGCATTATTATTTGGCTGTCAGAGGTGAATATAGAAAAGCAGATAATTTCTTTTTGGAAGTGGTAGACAACTACTCGAATAGTAATTCCTACGACAATGCGTTAAACTGGCTGGTTTCATCAAAACGAGCTCAGGGAAAATATGTTGATACTATTGAATACTCAACAAAATTATTGGCTAGTATAGCATCAGAACGCTTGTTTAAGAAAATATCTGGTCGACACGCTGAATTGAGAAGCGAGTCTTATTACGGTTCCAAGCAGGAGAGCTTGGTTTTTGGTTACAATTTGGGTGATGGTGCCTACTTTGCTTTTGGCAAAAGCATTGTTGTTAGAAATGTATTGGACGGGATTGAAGAAATTGAAGTTGGCGATGAAGTAAAGTCGGTGGATGGTGTTGACGTGGACGTATTAAGCTTACTATTTAGCCTTGTTAATGACGCAAAGAAGCAAGGCAAAGATACAATTTCTTTCAAGATTTATAGGCCGAGTACTTTTGAATACAAAGAGGTTTTAGTTGACTTGGCTCTATTATGATGCCTGTTATTTCTTAAAAAATTTTATTTGCATAGATATTATTTGTAATTTTTTGCTTTATGTAAATCGAGATCGGATTGAAAAATCATGGCAACACTTCTTTTGGGTGCGGCCGCGTCGGCGCTTGTCGGGGCGACCGGCGCGACGGGTCTTGTCGCAAGCGCCATCACAACGGCTGCCACCATCGGCGGATCCTTGCTGGACAGCTACTTGTTCAGCGGCGGCGGATCCTCTCAAACGCAAGAAGGCGCGCGGCTGGACAGCCTGCAGGTCTTATCAAGCACGGAAGGGGCGGCAATCCCGATCGTCGCCGGATTTGCGCGTGTCTCGGGGCAGGTGATCTGGGCCACCAACCTGGAAGAGGAAATCCAGACGTCCACGCAGCGCACCGGCGGCAAGGGCGGGGGCGGCGGCTCCAAGGTCACCACAACCACATACGCTTATTATGGCAACTTCGCCGTGGGTCTGTGCGAAGGTCCGATTGCTGCGGTCCTGCGCGTTTGGGCGGACGGCAACGAACTGGACCTGACCCAGATCACGCACCGGATTTACACCGGGTCTGAAGACCAGTTGCCGGACAGCCTGATTGAAGCCAAACAGTGCGCTGGCAACGCACCAGCGTATCGCGGCCTTGCCTATGTGGTCTTTGACCGCTTGCCGCTGGAAAAATTCGGCAACCGGATCCCGCAGCTGACCTTTGAAGTGATGCGCAGTGTCGGCCGTGAGGAAGAGCTGTTGACCGGGATGTGCATCATTCCGGGGTCAACGGAATTCGGCTATGAACCGCAGCGGGTCGCGGACTACATCAATGCAACGGACAAGGTGGACAACAACCGCCACACCAAGACCCACACCAGCGACTGGCTGCACTCCGTGGACCTTTTGAAAGCCGTTTGCCCGAATGTCGATACCATCGCGCTTGTCGTCGCCTGGTTTGGCACGGACCTGCGCTGTGACCAGTGTCTGGTGGAACCGCGCATTGAAGCGGTCAAGCAAACAGATCCGATCGAATGGCAAGTGGCGGGGTTGAACCGCGAGACGGCTACGGTTGTTTCCTATATCGACGGAAAACCGGCTTACGGCGGATCCCCGAATGATGCCAGCGTGATTGCCGCGATTAAGGATTTGAAGGCGCGTGGCTTCAAGGTGTTGCTCTATCCCTTCATCATGATGGATATCGAAAACGACAATGGCTTTCCGGATCCCTACGGCCGGCCGCAGCAGCCGCCGTATCCCTGGCGCGGCAGGATCACCTGCCATCCGGCGCCGGGGCAGCCCGGCACTCCAGACAAGACGGCGGCTGCGGTAACGCAAGCCGCCGTTTTTATTGGAACCGCGCAACCCGGCCACTTTGGCGGAAGTGGTTCCGAGGTCACCTATTCCGGGCCGGATGAATGGTCTTACCGGCGGTTTATCCTGCACCTTGCCAAGCTGGCCCAAATGGCGGGCGGCGTGGACGCCTATTGTGTCGGCACGGAAATGCCGGGCATGACGTTTGTCCGCGGGGCTGGCAACAGTTTCCCGTTCGTGTCCGCCCTGGTGGCCTTGCTGTCGGATGTCCGGTCAATGCTCGGGGCATCAAACAAGCTGGGGTATGCGGCGGACTGGTCCGAATACCATTCCTACCGGCCGGACGACGGCAGCGGGGACGTGTTCTTTCATCTGGATCCGGTCTGGTCGTCTTCAGAGTGTGATTTCATCGGGATCGACAATTACATGCCGCTGAGCGATTGGCGGGATGGCTTTGGACATGCGGACCACATGGCCGGGCATTCATCGATCTATGATGTCGCGTACCTCAAAGCGAACATCGAGGGCGGGGAATATTACGACTGGTTTTATGCCAGTGCTGAAGACCGGGACAGCCAGACGCGCACACCGATCGAGGACATGGCGCATGGGGACCATTGGGTGTTCCGCCAGAAGGATGTCCGGAACTGGTGGCAGAACCCACACCAGAACCGGCCGGGCGGGGTGCGTGACACAGGCGTGACAGGCTGGGTGCCGCAATCAAAGCCGGTCTGGTTCACCGAAATGGGCTGTCCGGGGATCGACAAGGGACCTAACCAGCCGAACGTCTTTTATGATCCGAAATCCTCGGAATCGTTCGTGCCGTATTATTCATCCGGCGCGCGCGATGACTTTGTTCAGCGCCGCTACCTGCGCGCCATGCTGGAGTATTGGGCGGATCCCGCGAACAACCCGGTGTCGTCCGTTTTCGGCGGTCCGATGCTGGAGCCCGGCCGGCTCTATGGCTGGGCATGGGATGTCCGGCCGTTTCCGAGTTTTCCGATTGCCGCCGATGTCTGGGCTGATCATGCCAACTTCTACACCGGCCATTGGCTGTCCCGGCGTATGGGCGGGGCGCCGGCGGACGGCATTGCCAAACTCATGATGGAGCGGAGCGGGCTTGTTGAGGGTGCGGACTTTAATACGGACGGCATGATTGGCACGGCGGACGGCTACATCATCGACAACGTGACGTCCGCCCGGTCCGTGATCGAAAGCCTCGGGGCCGCCATGGCCTTTGATCCGGTGGAAAGCGGCGGGCGCATCGAAGGGCGATCGCGGCGCCACCTCAAGCCGGTGGCCACTCTGGATCCGGCGGACATGCTGGACAGGGGCAAAAACCAAGCGCCGGTCACCATTCGCCGGGCGCAGGAAACGGACTTGCCGCGCGCGGTTCGGGTGACCGCTTATGACGCGGCACGGGATTTCCAGACCGTGACCGGGGAAGCCCTTCTGGAAATGGTCGTCAGTGACCGGGTGGTGGTGACCGATACCCCCATGGTGGCTGACTTTCCGCGCATGGTGGCGCTGGCCGAATTCCTGCTGCAGGAAGCCTGGGCCAGCCGGGAAGGCTATCAGTTTGGCACTTCAGAGGCAGACCTTGCGCTGGAGCCGGGCGATCTGGTGTCGTTTGACTTTGGCGGCCGGTCGCATCTGGTGCGACTGACAAAGGCCGTCGACGGTCTGGGGCGCAAGATTGAGGGCAAGAGCTATGACGGGCCGGTTTATGAACCGGCGCGCAATTCGATCATCGAGCTTGGCCGGATTGGCGGCGGTGGCGGGAATGGCAGCGGTGGATCCGGCGGTGGCGGCGGAACAGGCGGGGGTGGCGGTGGCCGGCCGGATGTGACGGCGGACGTGACGCCGGTCTTTATCGATGGGCCTTTGCTGCGGGATCAGGACAGTGCGCATCAGGGATATCTGACCGGAACACGAAAACCGTTTGCGTCCGGTTTGGTGTTTTTGTCCAGTCCAACCACAAGCGGATATGTGGTCCGCGCCAGCCTGGCGGTCCCTGGCCGCATCGGGCATTTGACGGCCGATCTTGATCCGGGGCCGCTCTACCGCTGGGATTGCAGGACCACGCTGGAAGTGGAGCTGTACGACGGCCAGCTGCAGGGTCTTGACGATCTTCAGGTGTTCGCCGGCGGCAACGCTGTCCTTGTCGAGGCGCCGAACGGGGACTGGGAACTGGTGCAGTTCGCAAATGCGGAGCTGACCGGCGCGCGGACCTACCGTTTGACCCGGCTGCTACGCGGTCAAAAGGGTACGGAAACCGCCATGGGCGCGCTGAAGGGTGCGCGCGTGGTGTTTCTGGATGGCGGGTTGGAACAGACCGGTCTTGATCGCGCACAGATCGGCTTGCCGTTGAACTGGCAAGCCGGACCGGCAAGCGGAGCGGTTGGAGATCCGGACTTTTTCGGAAAAACCGTCACCTTCACCGGGCGCGGGGAACAGCCGCTGTCGCCGGTTCATCTAAAGCCAAGTGACGCGGGGGGTGGTGATGTCGCCTTGTCCTGGATCCGCCGAACCCGGATTGGCGGGGACGGATGGGAACAGGCGGATGTGCCACTTGGCGAAGACGCCGAGATGTATGAAATCGAAATCTGGAAGGCCGGAAGCTTGAAGCGAACGCTTCAGGCGGCCAGCCAGTCTGTCACCTATACGGCCGCCCAACAGGCGGCCGATTTTGGATCGAGTGGGCAACCGTTTGAATTCCGGGTGTTCCAGATGTCCGCAACCTATGGCCGGGGCGCGGCCGCAGAGGGAAGCTATCAGCCATGAGCACACCGAACCTGAACCTGCCCGAAATTGTCGCCAGTCAAAGCCAGAAGCACATCACGCACAATGAGGCCTTGGGCATCCTTGACGCAGTGGTCAACCTGTCCGTCCTCTCGCAATCGGTCACCAGCGATCCGGCAAGTCCCGCAGACGGCGCCCGGTATCTGGTCCCGTCCGGAGCAGCCGGCGCCTTTGCCGGTCATGACGGCAAGATTGGGTCTTACCGGGGTGGCGTCTGGACGTTTTACGATGCAGCGGCCGGGTGGCGGGCTTTTGTGGCAGATGAGGGTGGCTTCGCAGTCCATGACGGCACCAATTGGAGCGGGCCGGACCCGTCCCTGATTTCCGTCACCCCAAACGGCGCGGAAAGCCGGATTGTCACGGTAGAAGAGGAAATTTTTCTCTCAGGGGCCAGTGTTCAAAGCACACTTACGATACCGGACCGGGCCGTGGTTTTTGGCGTCTCGACCCTGACGACAGAAGACGTGACCGGTGTCTGGCAATATCACTGCGGCATTTCCGGGCAACCTGAGAAATTCGGCGGGTATCTCGGGATCGCGGCCGGATCCAACAACGCCGGGGTGATCGGGCCTGAAGCCTTTTATGCCGATACGCCGGTGGTGATCACGGCGCATGGCGACACGGAAGTTTTTGCGGGCGGCAAGGTCCGGATAGCGCTTCACTACTTCTTGCCGGTGGTGCCGCAAAGCTGATGCCTATGCCGCACGCTTAATACCCATGCGCTGTCCAAATTACGTTAATGCCGTGTACCTTTGTATCGCAATAAGTGACAATTCTGGCGTGGAAACCGTTTTCGGTGATTTCGTATGGGTAAGCATGTATGCGAAGGGCGCCCACCACTGCTAGGGAAGTTATCCCAAGAACGACACTGGGTGCCGATTTGAAAGGTTCTTCAAACTTAACAAACCGGCTCCGAATTCCACGGTGGGCCTTATCGCCAGGAATGCAGCCAGTGCTAGAAGTACTATCAGTAGGATCCAAAAATTTTCCCAGCTCATATTCAGTGGGTCGGATTTCTCCTGTTTCAACGCGAAGTAGTTTTTTTTGAAGATCATTGATCTTGGCTATCAGGCATAAATCATTCTCGTGGGCGGTCTTAACGCCTTCAACTTCATCTAGAGTACAGTCGTGCTGCAGCGTGTTTCCTTTTGCCGGCGAGTTATTAACGGCTGCAAAACAAATTATCACTCCGAGGAAAAGTACAATATATCGCATCCCACACCTCCAAATAATTTCCAGCAACCCAACCAAGAGAGCCGACAACCACTACGCCAACCGCTGTTTGAAGCGCATGTTCAGATAGTTTTTTTATGAGTGGTTTTTTTTCGTTACTCATATTTTCCCAAATTTACTGCGCAGTGACGATCTTGGATTTTCGGAAATAACTACACAATCGAAATCCCGATAAGTTTGCTTTCGAAGTTTTGCAGGTAGTCCCAAGGGTGTAGTTATTGTTTTCGCAACAATTAGTAAGTCTGCCGGCGTTTTCGTCAAGTATCAATCAATAGCAAAGCACCTCAACCCAGCCGCGCAAGCGGCTTTTTTTGTGCCTGAAGGAAAGGGGGCAGATCATGCAGATGAGTGACAGAGGACTGGCGTTCCTGGCCGGTCATGAGGGGTATGTGAGCCGGGCCTACATCGACCCGGCCGGCGTGGTGACGATCGGGTATGGGTTCACCATGCGCGGCCGGGTTTTTGCCGCCTGGTGGCGGACCCGCCACGGCCGCAAGCTGAGGCTAGGGGACACGATCAATCGGCGGGACGCGGACCACATCCTATCGCGGATGCTGACGCAAGAATATGAAATCCCGGTGGAACGGACGTTTGCATCCCTGCCGCAACACCAGTTCGATGCCTGCGTGTCGGTCGTCTACAATCTGGGTGCCCGGGCGCTGAGATGGAAATGGGCCAAGGCCTTGAAGCGGGGCGATGTCAAAGAGGCTGCAAGACTGTTGCGGCGGACGGGAACAACCGCCGGCGGGCATCGTTTGAACGGATTGGTGCGCCGGCGGAAGGAAGAGGCCGCGCTGCTGGAACATGGGATCTACACCGGCGTTCTGGAAGGCCGTCCGCGTCTGGCCCGGCCGGTGCCGCCCCCCAAACCAGATCCCGTTGTCCGGGAGGCGCAGGAAGCGCTGACCCGCTTTGGATTTGATCCGGGCGTGATTGACGGCTGGATGGGGCAGCGCACAAAGGCGGCTGTGCTGGCCTATCAGCGCCAGCATCCGGACCTTGTGAATGACGGGATCATCGGTCCGGCCACCCTGGCGCAGCTCAGAAAGGATGCGCTTGTGGTCAAGGACAGCCAGGTCGGCGGTGCGCTGGTCACGGCTGTGACCGGTGGAGGTCTGTTCGGTGTGCCGTGGATCTGGATCCTGGGCGTCGCTTTCGGGCTCGGGCTGATCTGTCTTTTGTATCTTGTCTGGCGCTATGGCGATGTTCTGACCCGGCGTCTTCAGGGAAACGCAGCAAAAAGGGAAGCTGCGCCATGATTGCCGTGTTCAGATTTTTCGCACTCACCAAAACCGGCCGCCTGTGTGCGGCCGTTTTGGTTGGTGCTGTGTTCATTGCGTCCGTTTATGCGCTTGGGGGAAACCACGCGCGGTTAAAGGATAGGGCCAAGGATCTGGAATCGGCCCTGGAACTCGAACAGGGAAGGGCGCGCGACGATGCCTATTTGCAGAACCTGGAAGACGATCACTTGTGTCTTGAGTATTTCCGCCGGTCTCACCGGGTGCGGGACCCTGCAGAATGCCGGGCCCTGCGCGGGGTTCACAGCGAATAGTTTGAGCCCGGCCGGGTTTGCAGCGCTGGTGAAGATCGATCGCGGCGGGGCGGAACGCGTCGCCGGCAATGACCGCAACGGTAAACGGCGGGGGTGCTGGTGATGGAAGGTCCCATAACGTGGGAACAGTTGCTGGGGCTGGCCTTCATCGGTGGGGCGCTTGGCGGGGCGTGGTGGTTCCTGTTTGCCGCGATCCTCGGCGTCCGGCGGGACCTGAATGAATTCCGCCTGAAGGTGGCAGAAGAATACGCCAGCCGGGAACACTTGCGGGAAGTTGAATTGCGGCTGGTGGATGCGATCAACAAACTGTCCGACAAGTTTGAAGCCCTGCCATCAAAAATTGCCGCAGCAATGCATATCCAGCAAGACTAACAAAGCGCGCCTTGGGAAGCCGGGGTGCGCTTTTTTTGTTTGGTTACAAGTCGATCTGAACACCTGTGTGCTTTTCAAGCTTGGTTCTGATCAGCCCTTTCGCGACTGCTACGATGATGTCAAATGTAAAACCGCCAGCTTTTTCAGCACCAACCTTTGTTTGCGCCCATATCTCGCTGTCTCGGACGCTATCGAGGAAGTCGTGACCGGCCCATGTTATTTCGTCTACTATCCATCCGCCACCACCAGTTCTTGTGAATTCTGCCAGTCCGCGGTTTTGAATTAGTTTTAGATGGTGCTCGAGTTTATCGGCTTCCTCCCTACTCATACCTAATTCTTCAACCATTAGTATCCTACTGGTATCGTCTGACCTTACTTCAAATACTTTCTTGCCGGTTTCAATTTCCAGCATAATGTCCCGAACCATATCCATATCACGCTGCATTAGATGCTCCATTGTACACTCAATGCGAGAAGTGTATTAATTGTGCGCGCTAATTACGAGTTTAAATGTATGATACATACAATGATGAGCGGCTTTTTTTTGACCGGTTTTGTACTTGGTTTAAATATTATTTTTGTGCCAAGAATTATCTGATCTTTATAATTCAAAATATCAAGCTGCCGGGTTTTGTTGCACACTAGAAAATTAGGAGCGGATGTTATGTCCTGACGCGTCCTGCTGTCGTTTGTTGTTGGCCTAGAGACAGCTATTTTCGCTTATGAGTTTTACGTTTTCCCACAATACAGGACCTGCAAAGAAGTCTTTTGCGAACGAGATAACAGTGTGACAACGGCATAGATCTATTGCGATACACGGTCGATTTTTTTTAATTAGGGAGCTAGACAGTGTCACTATTTTTTAAACTTCAAGAAGAAGACCGTATCGAAGAAATGAACCGAGCGAATGCCAACTATATGATTATTGGCGGAGCCGCTATGCAATTTTACGGTTCACAAAGAAAGCGCAAAGATCTGGATATTTTAATTCAGCAAACACCTGAAAACATCCAAAAGCTAATCGATGCGGGCGGCTTCGGTTTTCAAACTGGAAGGACAGTGGACGAATGGTTGCAGCCAAATGCCCATATAGCAGAGGAGGGAATTGATATTATTGCTTCTTGGGCAGGAGTAGATACTACCCGCTTTTTTTCCGACGTGGTCATCACAAAAATTGAAGACATACAGGTACATTTACCTTCGATGCAGAATCTTATCGAAATGAAATCATTAGTATGTACCGAAAAGGATGTCGAGGATCTCAAGTTTCTTATGTCGATTTCATAAGAGTGGTTTTTCAAATTGCCCCGTGCGCCTGCGGATAAACTGGCCGCGCTTCAAAGCCATGATGACCGCAGCATTCACAATAGATATTGCGATACCTCTTGCCCAAATCCGGCACCGGATCTGAATCCCTGAAATCAAATCTGGCCAGCTCGACCACTTCCGAGGCGCTGCAATAGGGCATGTTCAAACAGCACAGCAGCAACCTGTGGCCACCGCGCTTCAGATCGCCAATGGTGACCGGCTCTAACTTTGGGACCGTGTTGTCGTTCATCCAAAAGGAACAGCTAACGGACGAACCGCATAGGCTGTAGGCCAAAATATCCATTTTCAACTGGAGAGTTCATTTTAGCCCATGTCTGCTATCAGGAAAAATGAATGAAAATGATGGCCCTAAAAGAGAAATATTGGTTCTCAAACCGAGGGTTTTGGAAGATTTGTGTATGTCTAAAAAAGTAGCCGGCTGTATTCTTTTATTACCCGTTGTTCTGATCATGATTTTATCAGTTGGTGAAATGGCGTTTACGAAAACCACCTTTCGCGCAACTGTAATTGACATAGATAAAAGTAGACGCTGGTGCGCTGTCAAAAGACTCGGCAAGGCAGAACGCTTGTTTGCAGGCAGAACTCGAAAGCAGTGTTATCTAATAATTACCGACAATGGAATATATGCGTTACCCGACGATGCAGACTTCTCAAGTTGGTCCAGTGAGTCCTCGAAAGATTTAGAACGAAAACTCGTGCCAGGGTGTTTGTATGAAATATCTGCAGGCGGATGGTTCGGTGATATCCCAAACAAAAACCGGGTGCCTGTGGTGCATCGGATAATTGATGCCAAACTTTCAGCACAGCGGAAAAAGAATGAATGCCCGCTTGTTTCTGACTGATGCCTGATCGCAAACCGTTACCGGTTCAAATTTCGGGGCCGTGTTGTCGTTCATCCAAAAAGAGCACCGAGGGCACGTCGCCAAATCGGCTTTTTGAGGGTTTTGACGCGTGCGGTCAATTCACCTGTCCGGCCTTCGAACGCAAGATCAATTGGCGTCTTGCCGCCGCTGGCAGGCAAGCGGCGTGTCATCCACTCTATGCGGTGTTGGGCGGTGTAATGATCTGGAAGCGTGTCTTCGAGCGCGCGCAAGTCCTTCACCGCTTCTAAGTCTTCCAATCGTTGCATTGCCTTTTCTCCCTTGCCGTCCCGTTAGAAAAAAACGCCAGTTTTTCGACCACCTTCTTCTTGTGTTCTGGGGTCGGGCCGGTGCCATGTACGCACCGGTCATGAGATGTCCACCTTCCAGACCTCACTGCAGCTTTGGCTTTGGTACAATCAACGATGTGCCCTGAACCTCGGCAAGCTCCAGAAATTCATATCCGAGCCTCAGATCGGCGTTCGGGCGTTTGGCCTTTTCCGCGTCCAGCGCGTCGTAGGCAGCGGCAATGGCCGGGTCGAGGCAGTCCGGCGCCAATTCATGAACCGCCCGGGCAAAGGCCAGAAGCGCGTCCCCCAAACCCCGCGTTTCATCGTCACTCTCTTTGATTCTGGACATGCCGGAGCCTCTTTTCCCGGGGTGCAACAGGCGCCCAGCTTAACCGGAAGATGTGCCGCCTTTGAAGGGGCAATCGGCAGTAAAGGGTCAGAGCAAGGGCCTGTCCTGAATGCGATGTGAGCTTTTCCGGATCGGTGCTTGACGGTTTTCGTGACTTGAGAACATAAGAAGAACATGAGCTCGGATTGGACAACGGAAGAAGAGCTGGCCCGGTTGATCCGGGCCCGGGCCGCGCGCGGCCGAATGGTCACCTTGCGGCCGGAGACGGCCGAAAAAATTGCCCGGCGGCTGCTCACCCCCTCCGGCGTGGACCGGCATCTGGCCGGGCTCGGCTTTCGCCTGGAAGTCTGGAGCCCGGACGGGCGCGGATTCCTGGAGCTGCTTGCCGCCACCCAGAGCTATCAGCTGATCAAGCTGGTCTTTGATGCGGCTTTAAAAACCCGTCCGGGCGGGCGGCTTGTGGTGCGCCAGGGCATCCGGGTGGTGCTTGATTCCGGGCCGCCGGATCCGGGCGGGGCCGGCAATGTCGTGCGTTTGCCAACGGCGGGAACCGGCCGGGCGCGGTGAAGCAAAATGGCTGTCCGTCATGATTGTTGCTGCGGCCCGGAACCCGGAACCATTGGGGCAGATGCATCGCCGCCTCATCGGCGGGTCCGGCCGCCGTCCTGAAAACCTTCTTTCAGGATCTCCACGTAAACCTTTTGCGTGTTTCCCATCAAGGCCGCCGCGGCCCGCAATTTGCCGGCCGTCCGCCGCTGGCCCATGGACTCGGCCAGGATGGCTAGGCGCAAGGCCTCGGCCGCGTATTCCTTCAATTCGGCATGCGCCTGATAGGCACATTCGGCCAGCTCAAGGCGTCGTTTCAGGTCAGGTACACTCCGTCTCATATCCTGTGTCCTCTCTCATGAGGTATTACCAATAGTAAAACAGAGACCTATTCCGCCATCGCAAGTAAAACGAGGTGAAAAATCGCTTCTTAATAAAATCTTAAGGGCGCAAGGCCGCTATTCCATTTGGTTTTACCCTCCCGGTTTCTTTCCGAAGACTACGTTACGGAAATTTTTCCTAGCGGAAAGCTGAAAAAGTGTCTTAAGATAAAATACAACCAAAAATTGTTTTGAGATTGTGCAAACGATTGCACCGGGGAGGCCGGCATGTTGGCAGACAGGGCATTGATGGAAGCGTTTTTGGGATTTGCAGAACCCTTGCGGCCGGCGGCGACGCTTCACCGGACGTGTGTTGCTGCAGCGCGCGCCCGGGTCGCGGGATTGTCTCCCAGTCCGTCGGAGCATAGCCTTGCAGAGGTGCTCCGACTGCTCGAGAGCCTGGAAGCAGACGGTCAAACCGGGGCTTTCACACGCATGGACCTGCAGCGCGCGGACGAAGCGGGATCAGGACCGGACGGGGACGCCGGTCCTGCGTCCGCGGGGCGGGCCGGTCTGAGCGTGCGCGGGGACATGGAAACCCGGCTGGACCATCTGGAAGATCAGGGGCTTCTGGAGACCGTGCTGAACCTGGTGGTGCCGGCAGCGGACGCGACGATCTTTTCCATGGCTCTTGTTGCGGAATTCGGCACGCTGGATGCGGTTTTATGTGCCAGCGATGCCAGGATCATGATGATTTCCGGCGCCGATCACCGGCTCACGGATCTCCTGGCGCTTCTGCGTGCCATGCGCACACGCTCCTTTCTGGAACAGGCGCGGGCCGCACGGCCGATCCGCAGCGCCGAACAGGTGTTCGACTATGCGATCGCAGCCATGGCGCACCTGCGCCGAAGCGAGATCCGGGTGTTGTTCCTGAACAAGCACCGGGAGCTGATCGGGGTCGAGGTGCACCAGCGGGGCGACATGGATCATGTGGCCTTCTACCCCCGGGAGGTGATTGCGCGGTGCCTGGACCTTGGGGCCCGGTATTTCATCGTGCTGCAAAACCACCTGGACGGGGAAACCGAACCGGAGATGGGAGACTTGAACCGGATCTGTCTGCTGGAAGCCGCGGCGTCTGGCCTCGGGATCGACCTCATCGATTATGTTCTGGTGACCCCTTACCTGTGTGTCAGCCTGCGGGAGCAGGGGCTGATCGGTGCGGACAAGCCGAGGTTCCTCTGGTTCAAGGACGGCCGGGGATCGACCGACTGGCCCGATACTTGGCCCGAGACCTGGCGCGAAATCTGGTCGGAGCTCAATGCAAACCGGGAGCCGGACCTGTGAGCCCGCGGCACGCCTCAAACATGGCGGCCTGCAAGGAGGGGTCGAAATGACGGATCCGGAGATGAAGAGGGCGCGCACTCCGGGCGGCCCCTTGGTGCTGCCGGGTGTCTTGCACATCAGCGCGGTGCCGGTGCCGCAAACCCGGCCGGTGCGGCCGAGGGATTTTCAAGCGTTCGCCAAGCCATATGTGCGAAAGCGGGGCCGTCCACAGTCTTACCCAAAACCTAACTGGTCTCCGGGTTTTGCCGAGGACACCGATCCGGCACCGCAACCGCCCTTGTTGAACCGCGCCAGGTTGCGTGCGCACGAGGCGGACATCCTGGCGGGTCTGGCGCCCCACTTCCGCCCCTACTATTACCTGCGCTTTCACCATCACCGCACCTATCGCGAGATCGCCGACCATTTGAAGATCTCAGAACCGCTCGCGCGCAAGCGGGTTTCTCAGGTCCGGCAGTTCCTGAAGGAAGTGTTGGGGGAGCGGTGGTGAGCCGGGCTAGTAGCAATTGTCTGAGGGGTATAAGTAAAAAAATAAACTGTGGGTTGATAATTATTGTTATAAATACCAAGGACACATGTGTTAGCAAACACCTGATGATATCCATGTTGAAAAATGAGGTGCCGGACAGATGTTGAACGGCAAAGCTACGCAAAAGAATGGGAAAAAACCGTGGACCGATCACCTTCTGGGCAAATCGGGGATTGGTCTCGTCCTTTTTATTGCCGTGGCCCTGGCCAACACCAATGCAAGGGCAGACCAGACGCCCCTGGTTTGCGATTCCTTCAAGGATACCAGCCAGTTTGTAACGGCGCGGATCAACAATTTGGATATTGCTGGCGCTGAGCTGCAGTTTCCCGAAGACTATCTATTTTCTCGCCCGTTTAAGAGTGGTGAGGACCGCGACGGTTTGTTGTTGCGCGCCGATGCGAAAGACTTCTCGTCGTATCCTGAAGCAAAACAACTTTTGCCCAACGGGGGCAGCAAACTTAACGCTGGCATCCGCGACTATGTGCAGATCCTGATATCCGCATACTTGCCCATGCCGATCATTTTTAAGGCAGCTTTAACCAACAAATACAAGGCGTTTGCCCAAGTTGACCCCGGGTCAATGCGGGTGAATTACAAAACCGTTCAAAATGGCTTGCGGACACCTGCAGGATATTCGGCGGATGGGTTCTTAAAAGACGACATATTCTTTCAAGAGGACTCGTCCGGAGTTACAGACGTTATTGTCTGCTCCAGCGCCAGCCGCTTGCCGAACCCGGGATGCCGGCACACGTTCGAAGCCGGTGCCTATGACGTCAGGATCACCTATGGGCGGGCCGAGCTGCCCCGCTGGCGGGCGCTGCGCGACGGTACGGCAAAATTGCTGCAGTGCTTTACCACCAAAGATCCAAAACAACTCCCGTAATCTATCATAATGGAGTGCTGTTGTGCCAAAACCGTTGGGTGCAGAAGAGTTATCGATTCTTTCCGAACACGTCGAAGCCGGAGACCGGATTGCGTATTATGGCAAGCTTGAAGAGTGGGGGTACCGGTATGGCGCGCTCGCTGGCAGCGTCGTGGCAAATGACAGCCTCGCTGGCGCCACCGCAAACATCTATTTCGTTCAAGAATATTTGCAGGATACCGGCTCGGCTTTTGGCTTTGAAAACCTTGCCAATGTCAGCCTGGAATTGATGCGCCGGGATTTTGTTGCGCGTCAAACATCCGAAGCCGTTGCAAATGGCGGCGATCTAAGTGTCGACGCAATACGTGATTATCACTCAGCCGTCTTTGCGGACTTTGGCGCACAAGCTGACAGTTGGACGCCTTATGTCGCCCTACAGCAGTTGCAAACCTTGGAAGAGCGGCAGGCGCTTTGGGACGGGATGCTCGATGCCGGCACCGCAGCTGCCAGTTTCTTTTCCTATCTTGATATCATCACAACTGCCGGGATCGGCAATCCGGGATACATTTTTGATGTTTCGGCAGCTGGTGCCTTAGCTGGGACAGCGACGAGTACGGATTATGGACCCTATACCGTCGCAATCGGCAATGGCGGGTCCGCCGTTGGCGGCAACGCGGACGGCAATGGCAGCATCACCGGAACCTCTGGCAACGACGTTTTAATGGGGTTTGACGGGGACGACGTGCTGACCGGAAACGCTGGTGAAGACCGGTTTTACGGTGGCAATGGATACGACACCTACATCGTGTCCATCGCCCACAATACAAGCAGCCAGTCAACGTCGGTCTTTTATGATGCACCTGATGGGCTGAAGGGAAATTATGTATTCAATCCGCTGGTCGCCGACAGTGTGGACTTTGTCATGGATCTGGACGGCCTCGGGTTTGTGGAGATCAAATTCGAAGGCGGTGACGGCTGGCTGAATGGACAGTCCGAATACATGTCCCTTGGCGAAGCGCGGCTGGTCAAATCAACCTATTCGCCAGTGCAGGGCACCGCGGTCTATGAAGCCTATCGCGGCGATTCCTTTTTGGGACAGGGTGTTTTCGTCGAGAGGGATTTCATCTTTTACGAATCCGAGAACTACGGAGCGCTGTTTGGCCTCCTGGACTACCAGAGTGGTGACAGTGGCTTCTATCTATATGAAAAGGCCCACAATGGCACCAATGCAAATGATGTTTCCATCGGGACGAACGACAGCGATTACTTTTCCGCTTCCGCCGGTTTTGATGTTCTGATCGGCGGGGCGGGATCGGACACTTATGGAGAATTTGGCAAGAACTGGGAAACAACCGACATTGACGTCGTTGAGGATATCGGTGCAGCAACAGATGTGGATCGGCTCGAAGCCTATGACTACGGCGTCAATGATGTTTCGATGGGGCGCGGTGGTACATCAGGATTCGAATCTGCAAGCAACGGTTACTCGGCAGGAACCAACGACCTGGTGATGCGTTTTACCTCTTCCTATGAGGAGAACGGTTCTGTTGTGACGGATGCCGAGAGTTCGGTGATCATCAAAAACTATTTTCTAGGGACCAGCACAGCGATTGAAACCATTGCCCTTGGCGGCGGTACCTCTTTCGCCTACCCCTCGGTTTCTGCCAGCTTTGTTTATGATCCGACCCAGGGAGCAGACACACTGACGCTGGACGACGAAAAGAACATCATCGACGGCCAGGGCGGAAATGACACGATCGAGGGTCTTGGCGGCGACGATATTCTTTTGGGTGGCGCGGGCGCCGACACGCTCCGTGGAGGTGCCGGCAATGACACGCTCGCGGGTGGTCTGGACGGTGACACGCTGGAGGGCGGTGAGGGCGCAGACACCCTAAACGGCAGTTTTGGCGATGACACCCTGTCCGGTGGAGTTGGCGGTGACTGGCTTTTTGGCAATGAAGGGACAGATAGCCTGGAGGGCGGTGATGGGGCCGATGTGCTGTCCGGCGGCGATGGTAACGATACGCTAAACGGTGGATCTGGGTCTGACACCTACAGCTATTGGGTCCATGACGGCAACGATATGATTCGCGAGACCGGCCTGCAGACAGATCAGGACACTGTGGTCCTAAACGGACTGGGAGCCGAAGACATTGCGCTGGAGCGCAACGGTCCAGAGTTTGCCGATCTTGTCATCAGATTCCTGAGTACCAATGAAACCATTTTGGTTGAGGGCCACTTTCTTGCCAGCCAAAATGGCAGTGCAGACACGTCCATTGAACTAATTTCGATCAGCGGAACCAGGGGCGATGGCTATACGGACGCTGCCGAATGGGACAAAGCGGAAATCGAAAACCGGGCTGTTGAGACGCCTCCAGACAATAGGGCACCTGAGGTGGCCAACCCGATCGCATCGCAAACGAGCCCAGAAGATTCGCCGTGGAGCTTTACCGTTCCTGCAAACACCTTTTCTGATGCGGACGGTGATGCGCTAACTTTCTCAACCTCTCAAGCCGATGGTTCAGCCTTACCGACGTGGCTCACTTTTGATACAGCAAGCCAAACTTTCTCCGGCACACCGCCGCAGGATTTCAACGGCACACTCTCGTTGAAAGTGACAGCCTCCGATGGACAGGCGTCTGTCGACAACACCTTCAATCTGGTGATTGATCCAGTGAATGATGCCCCGGTCATTGCTTTGCCCATTGCGGATCAGACAGGAACGGCGGGAACAGCATGGAGCTTTGCCGTACCGGCAGACACCTTTGCCGACGTGGACGGCGATCAAATCACCCTAAACGCCACCTTGTCTGACGGTTCGGTGTTGCCGGCCTGGGTCTTGTTTGAAGCTGCAAGCCGGACGTTTTCAGGAACACCTCCTGCGGCGCTTGCGACACCGCTTTCCATCAAGGTGATTGCCTCTGACGGGTCCCTGTCGGTTGAAGAGGTGTTCAACTTGGCCGTTGAAGCGGGTACGCCCGTCGGTCAAACGCTCACCGGGACCAGTGGCGCGGATGTCATAAACGGTGGTGCTGGTGACGATGTCATTTCGGGTCTTGCCGGGAACGACACGCTCAATGGCGGCGCCGGGGCCGACGAAATTTACGGTGGTGACGGCGATGATGCCATTTATGTCGATGCGGCTGACACCATCTTTACCGGCGATGGTGGGGTCGACACTCTTCACTATCTTGGAACCGATGACCGGCAATACGCATTGGCCCAGGGTGGGTTCGAACATGCTGTGATGGGCTCCGGCAACAACACGGTGTGGGGAACAGAAAATGTCAATCATTTGGATGGCGGTGCCGGCGGCGACGTGATCCATGGTTATGGAGGCAATGATATCCTGACGGGTGGTGCCGGAGCCGATTCCCTTATGGGGGGCGAGGGTGACGACACTATTTATGCAGATGCGGCTGACAGCTGGTTTTCCGGTGACGCAGGCACTGACACGTTGATCTACACCGGCACCAACAACTTCGAATATGCACTGGCACAGGGCAGTTTTGAAAAGATTTATGCCGGTGCAGGCGACAACAAGATCTGGGGCTCGAACAACGCCGAGGAGATCTATACCGAAGCCGGCAACGATTTTGTTCAAGGCGGTGGTGGCAACGATGTTCTGGATGGGGGGGACGGCAGCGACTCTCTGCAAGGACAAGGCGGAGATGATGTAATCTATGCCGATGCGGAGGACAGCTGGTTCTCCGGGGACGCCGGGATCGACACACTGGTTTACACAGGCAACGATGATCGTCAGATCTCTTTGGGCCAGGGCGGCTTTGAGCACGCCCGAATGGGCAGCGGCAACAACACAGCCTGGGGCACGGGAGATGCCAACATTCTTGAGGGAGAGGCGGGCAATGACGTCCTGTTTGGCTACGGCGGCACTGACCGTCTCACTGGCGGAACCGGCAATGACTACCTGGTCGGTGGAACTGAGAGCGATACCTTCGTCTTTTTTGCTGGCAACACCGGTCACGATATCATTGCAGACTTTACCGCAGGCGCAGCGTCTGAAGATGTGGTTCAGTTTGAAAGCAGCGTTTTTGCATCATTCAGCTCGGTTCTGGCAGCCTCCACAGATGACGGGACAAGCACGACAATCACGATTGACCATGAGACGACGATCGTCATTCAGAACATCACAGTCGCGGGGTTGCATCAGGACGATTTCCAGTTCGCCTGATATTGAACAAATGCTCCAATGCGGACAACGGTCAGCCGGCAGGAGAGCTTTCCTGCCGGTGTCTTTGGTCAAGGTGTCCGGCAAGTCGGGGTGGCGCGCATCCTGAGAGCCGTTTTCGAAGTCTCCTTTGGCGGCTATCGGGAGCGTGGACACACTGTCCCGCACTTCTTGGGATCGGTGACTTGAGCGCCTCAACAAAAAAGACCGGATGTTCTTTTGAGAGACACCCGGGTTCAAAAGTCGTTCGATGTAAGGATCGGGGCTGAGCCTATATAGCCCAAATTCCTAATTGAAGAAGACCGCGGCTGCCGCTCATCTCACAAGTCTATCTGCGCCGAAGGCGTTGGTTGGGGGACACGCCTAAAAACCCGATACACTTGCATTGCGAGCGGCAGCCTTGGTCCGCCTTGCCAAATCAGACATAGATCGCAGACTGGCCGGATCAATTGGCCACTTTTGTCGCAGTCTCCTTGCACCGAGGAAGCTTCGATTTCCTGCGTCCCAGGTGCTGACTGCGAAGCGTGAGACCGTGATCGGACGCGATCGATCACGGAAAGCCGGTGGGGAGTGGTGTGGGCCGTCCAGGGCCTGCGCCAGAGTTTGGGATCGTATGGCTCTTCAACATGGCTCCAAAGGCGAGCATCGTGCAGGTCAAAAACACAACGTCCCGCTGATGGTTTCAAACGTGCTGCAGCTGGAAATATAGTTTAGGGAGCGATCCTGCAGGATCTCGATCACATGCCGGCTGCCGTCGGAACAGGCTGCCGCAACAATGCCGGCGCCGCTGGTCGACTTTCCGAGCACCTTCACACTGGTGACAGAGGGGCAGGCGTGTCCTTCGGACGTGATCACGGCCTGGAAGAGCACCTCCACTGGCTGGGCTAGGCTCGGAAGCGATAGAAGCAAAAGGATTGCAGCCGAGAAACTAAGTGCGCGCATTTCGAGCCTCTTGAGTGCCGGAGGGAAGGAAAACAGCAATAAAAGTGTATTATTCAAAAAATACAATTAAAAAGAGCATTTCCACCTCTCAGGCTTGAGGAAGGTTTACCCCAATTTTTACCCCAACTCTTACCCCGAATTGAATCGCTCAGTTTTATATAAAGCATTGATATATATTATTAAAAAATTTTTCAATAGGCGCTCCATCCGCACCAATACTTAAACAGCAAGCAATTGAGTTCATTATGATACCGGCCTCTGGCCGGCTGTTTATTTGTGAAATCGCGGATTTTACCCCGCAATTTGCCCCAGTTTTACCCCTGATGCGTGTGAGGCGAATACGTGTGGTAGCAACGACCTGTTCATAAAACGCCTCCAAGTGGTGTAACCGGTTGTTGCCAGGTCTCAAGATGGCTGCAGTTATTTGGTCCAGGAGGATCTACCATCCTGTTAATTGCCTATTAGTGCCGAGTTTGACCGTTTGGTATGGCTCCTGTTTGCTTGAACACGTCTAGCTTGTCAGCATCCTCGGCCGATGAAAGCCCGCAATAGTCTGTGATGGCCTCTAGGACTTCTGCGGAGACGGCTCGCAGCTCTTCCATGATTTCCTGGCCGGCGGTTGATTGTGCTGCTAGCCGCGGCCGGGCCGATCGCGAGCGAAAGTCAATCACTTCAAGGGTTCCACGGGTCTCGCGCGCGTTGGAGTAGGCCGCATCAAAATCGTAGAAATATGTCGCTGGGTCTGCAGATCGTTGCGGGACCACTCTCAAATGGCCGAACAGCTGACCGGAGCTGAGTGTCTCGGCGATGTCCCTCGCGCTCGAGAACTCATACCGGAACCGCAAGGGAAGAGCTGTCGAGAGCAGGGCGTTTTCAACATCTGCCTTTAAAAGCCGTTCACAGTCTTCTGGAGATAGTCCCAGATGGTGGAGGGTGACGGATGCCGCCATTTCGGCATCATCAATGAGCGCGCGATGGTCCTTGTCTGAAGCCGGTTCGATCCTGTGCCCCAATCTCGGTACAAAAGCGACCTTTAACGCGTCGAGATTCGGATCGATGACATAAGTGCCGCCGGCAAAATTTTGGTCAACATGGATCTCGCCAGTCCCGCCAAAGACTTTGAGTGCTTCTGCCGCGGCCTCAACATTCAGACACCGGCAGATGACGCCACGCGACGGCTCAAAGGCGATAAACGGACCGCGGTCGAAAAGGCTCAACATTTGTGTCTGGCTCCTTTCGAGGGGGGGGCGACGAAGCGTAGGCGGCTCGCTGGTTTCGGGCTTAGATAATCTGCTTGTATTTATCTTGTCGAGTACCGCATCTGTGTGCAGGTGAACCCGACCTGGCACAGAGGATTATCTTTGGTCGGAGCAACAACGGGTGTCAGGGAAACCGCTCTGTCGGCGCAGTAATTGACGCCGGCTTTGACCTGGGTCCAGCTGTTCGGCCCAGTGGCAAAATTCACGGTGCCTTGTTTCTGCACCAGGGCTTTTGCTTGGCTGCAGGTCATCGACCGGACATCAGGCCGTTGTGTTTGCGCGTCGGCACGCGGGCCTTCCAAGATGATAAAACCCGCCGCGATAAACCCCAAGGTGATGATCCACGGTCCTGTCTTCAAGATTTGTACCCTTTTCGTTTGACTCGGTGCTCTTTTGGTTCTGGCGCAGGTCTCACATATTCCCGACATTGCCGGAACGTTTCCAACCACGAGTGTAGCTAGGGCGCTCCGTTTAAAGGATCCAGCCACCTGCCATATCCCGTCGTGACTGCCGGATACGTTAGCCTGACGTGGTTCTGCTGGTATCGAAGAAAAACAACATTCAATGACCAGCCTGAGACGTTGTTGTGGCGCTTGATGGGGGTGTGCAACGAACACCTGTCATCAGATGGGCCGTGCCATGTACCCGCGCGCCGACACAGTTCCCGATATCGAATAGGAGCTCCCATCCCGCTTCTCGTCAGCGGGACCGCCGTTTGCAAATCTGTAGGTCTTCCTCGATGTGTCTGCGGTAATGGTTGCTCCGACCTCCAGGTTGGTATGATGGTCGCCAAGGTCTTGTCCCATCAACCCGTGCTGGTATTGATCGGCAAGCGTTTCGGGCAGGTCAACCAGCCAGAAATTTGTATCCGATTGGAACGACAGCAGGATTGTGTAAGGATCAATCCCGTGTTCCTTGATCATGACTTCAAGCAAAATGGTGGGGTCGGCAGTTGAAAGACCCAAGGCCGCGCGGACGCGGTCTGGGGCAATTGTATATCTGTAGGCTGGCGGAGCGCGCCGTGGCAGACGGAAAAACAGCGGTGGTTTTTCAAGCAAGCTTGGACACAATGCGCCAACCCTTTCAACGAAGAGTTGACCAATACCGAATTCATCGCCGTGAAAGGCCATCATTTGCTCGGCGGTTTTGTAGGCAACGTGTTCGTGCCCAGCGAAACCGGCAGACGTTTCATCCCCGATCCAAACGTCGTTCTGGTAATCGACATCCAGAAGCGCAAACACGCATCCCGTAATCCCGATGCTGAAATTCCAGGCATGCTCGATGTACCGGCCAGCATCACCGGGGTCAGACACCAATATCTTCAGACCGATGACACCAAATGGAGCCTGGCGCGAGATCATTTTCTCAACCGCGCCATCCTTGATTTCAAGGGATGTAGACGTGTCTCGAAGGTCGATCAGATGGGACTGGAACTCCGCTGCAATTGCATCAATCAGGCGTTCAACACGGCCCTTGCTTGGTGACACATCACTCTCCGGTCTTTGGTCCAACCCGTATTATGTTTTCACAATATAGGGCATTCGATACCTGCCAGTAACTCCTGGCACGAAAGAAAAGGGGTGGTGGAACAGCCGTTTCTCTGAAGACAGCGCCCACTTGAATCGATTTGTCTTTGTTCTCCAGCTTTCCAGTTCTGCAATTTCAGGCGCGCGCATAACGCTGGAAAAGACCCTGGCAGAGCCGGACGAGTTTGAAATGTACATCAATTCTATCGGTCCTCCTCAAACGCAGAGAAGCTTTGTTAACACAAGTCAAGGCACACTCAGGCTGCTTAAGACTGGGGCCGCTTGACCGGCGCAAACTGGTCCGCCTTTGGCAGATCGCACAGCCAAGGTGCCGGTCTGACAAGGAGAAACCCAGCGGAAGACAATCAGGAAACGCCGACGTGACATGGACATGTGAGCAGGTTCTTCAGGATATGAAACACCAGGGGCTGGAGTGCGACCCCAAGGTTTTCCATGTCCTGTTTATCGGTTTGACCGAGCCGGAGTCTGATATCGCCCGTGAGCTGCGCCGCCTGCAGGCCGCAGGAGCGCCCCTGACGGCGCGTGCTGTGGCCTTTCTCTACGATACGTACATTCAGTGCAGCACGAATGCAGACCGCCACAGGACCGTAGTGCAAAGCTCGCAAGCCCGCACACAGGCCATCACAACTTCGGCCAGAACGTCCAATGATCTGATCACTCACTTGGTGACTTGCGCAAAAGCGCAGCCGGGGGAGAATTCCCTTCGGCAAACCACTCTAAAACTGAGTT
The DNA here is from genome assembly GCF_965276855.1 of Roseibium sp. Classification (GTDB taxonomy): domain Bacteria; phylum Pseudomonadota; class Alphaproteobacteria; order Rhizobiales; family Stappiaceae; genus Roseibium. The sequence continues at coordinate 286,946 of NZ_OZ255700.1, read as the reverse complement.
CCGATCTCGAACAGCATCTCGACAATATCATCACGCAGGCAGAAGCGCTGGATGCCGAATTGCGCGCGTACCAGGCTGAGCTGTTCACTGATGCGCTCACCGGTGTGCCCAATCGAAGGTTCCTGGAAACAGAACTGCCAGCGCGTTTGAATTCAACGGACTTGTCCCTTCACATTGCCCTCATTGATATTGACCATTTTAAGAAAATCAACGACGAGCACGGTCATATTCTCGGCGATCACACAATTCGCGTTGTGGCCAGCCTGATACAAACCCATTTGCGTCCGCAGGACGTCCTTTGCCGATACGGCGGCGAGGAATTCTGTGTTTTGTTTTACAACACCGAACCGGCTGAGTGCCTCTCGCTTCTGGAAAACATCCGGTCGGATATTGCCCGGCGGACCATTTATCACAACCGGACCGGAAAATCCTTTGGTCCGGTCACCATTTCCGCCGGCCTTGCGCGAAGCCTGCCGGGCGACGATCTTGAAACCGCGCTTCATCGGGCCGATGCCCAGATGTATGCCGCCAAGTCAACCGGCCGCAACCGCGTCAGCGCTTGACCGGGCCGCTTACAGCCCGCCAGTTTCTGCAAGCTGCGAGTGCATCTCCCGGGTCCAGTCAATGAGATCAGAAATCTTGCTTACGTTCATGACTTTTCCTCCCTTGGACGTTTTGCAGAGTATCTATCAAACACCCTGAGCCACTCATGGGCTGGTCTAAAATGGTCGACTTAGCCCAGCTTTAGATTTGGGCGGGGCTCCAGCCTTATTGCGATGGCGCCTTCCGCGCGGCCTGGCTTTCCCTGTACCAGACATAAAGGCCTGCTAAGACAATCACCAGGGCGCCCGCATAGGTGAATGCGTCCGGGAACTCTCCAAAAACGATCATGCCCCAAAAGATTGCAAAGAGAAGCCCGAAATAGGTGAAGGGCGCGATTGCACTGGCTTCGGCCACCATCAATGCACGGATCAAGCAGAAATGGCCAAGCGCACCGACACTGCCAACGATTACCATCAAGACGATGGCCGCCGGGTCGGGAGGAACCCAGAAAAACGGGACAATGATGCTGAGAACAACAGAGCCAAAAACTGCCGTGTAGAGCAGGGATGTCCAAGCATCTTCATCCCGGCCGACAAACCGCGTGGTGAGTGCATACCCCGTGTAGGCAATCGCGGCAAAGAGCGGCAGGAGCGCCGCCTCGGAAAACACCTCTGAGCCCGGACGAATGATGATCAGAGCCCCGATCAAGGCGGCGCCGACACCGATCGCCCGGCGGGGGCCAAAGCGCTCGCCCAAAACAAAAGCCGCTCCGACCGTGATCAGGACCGGGTTCAGCGACATGATGGCCGCCGCATTTGCCAGGCCTATGATCACAAACCCAAAGAAGAAAAAGGTCGTGGCGAGCAGAAGGAAGATTGAACGCAGCAGCTGCAATCCCGGATATCCGGTTTTCAGGACGGTCTTTATTCGAGGCGCCACGAGCAAGGCAACCACGACCGTTTGTCCCGCATACCGCGCCCAGATCGCCATAACCGTATCGGTGCGGTGGGCGATCTCCTTGGCCATGGCATCCATGAGGCTGAAGAAGAACATGGTGGCAATCATCAGCAAGATGCCTTGCCCGGCAGAGCCGATTCCGGATTTGATTTTCATGAAGGCCCCAAGACCGGGTTCCGAAGCAGCATTTGTTGACTTATAGAAAACGACATGCCGGACGATACTATATGACCCCATCCAGTTCCAACGGTTCTATAGGCGCCCCGCGGAGGAAGCTGAGTTCAGAATCAATCCTTTACCTTCCTGAGGTTGCCGCACATCTCGGCGGATCTGGGGCAAACACAGCTGCTGTTGTCAGCGGCCAAATGAGCTGATTGAAATGTGGACGAACATGGTAGCTGATCCGACCGCACTTGCTCTTGCCGCTCTCGGCGTTGCCTTGGGCGGTGTTTTGAAGGGGGCGACCGGGGCAGGGGCACCGGTGATTGGCGTGCCAATGCTTGCTCTTGCCTTTGATGTGCCAACGGCCGTCGTGATCTTCTCGGTCCCAAACCTGTTTTCCAACATATGGCAAGTCTGGGCTTATCGGGCGCACCATCTTCCTCGGGCGTTTACCTGGTCCTTTGCACTTTCGGGTCTGGCCGGCACGATTGTCGGAACCTTCCTGCTGGTCGGGCTGTCGCCCCGCATCTTGTCCTATGTCATCGCCTCGGTGGTTTTTCTTTATGTCGGGTTCCGTTTGATGCACCCGCAGTGGCAGCTTGGACTGAAGGCGGCGACAAGGGCCGCGGCGCCTGTTGGTTTGGTTTCCGGGGTTTTGCAGGGTGCCATCGGTATTTCAGCGCCGGTTTCAATATCCTTTCTGAATGCAATGCGGCTTGAGCGGCCCGTTTTCATTGCGACGGTTTCTGCGTTTTTTATCGCGATGGCAGGTGTTCAGATCCCCATGGTGGTTGGATTTGGTCTGATGAACTGGGAGCTGGCGTTGGTCGGCCTCAGTGCTCTGGTATTGATTTTTGCCGCCATGCCTCTTGGATCCGCACTTGGACGCCGGCTGCCGAGGAAAGCGTTTGATTGGCTTTTGCTGGTTGTTCTGACTGTTATTGCGACCGGCCTGCTTATCAGTCCGCCGTGAGTGTATTGCGGCCTTTTGTTCTCTGACCTGCGAACCTGGATCTTTTAGCCCAGCGCCAGTGTTGCCAGTGCCAGTGTTGCCCAGCCAGAGCACTGTTTCGTCTCATAAGCTTCGATGGGCAGCATCCATTCGGGTTTTACACTCGTGAAAGATCCGGCCGGTACACTCGTGCAAACATCCGATGAACGAGAGACAGATGCCGTCTTCCAGTGCTACAGCCCTCGAAATTCACAATCTTCACAAACGCTTCAGGGAGCCGGCCGTCAACGATCTCTCCCTGACTGTGCGAAGTGGCGAGTTCTATGCCCTGTTGGGCCCGAACGGGGCGGGAAAAACCACGACGCTGCGTATGGTGGCTGGACTGCTACAGGCGGATGCCGGAGCTGTCAGGATCTGCGGGATCGACGCACATGCGGACCCGATTGCAGCCAAGCAGGTGCTGGCCTGGGTTCCGGACGAACCGATGGTTTATGACAAACTGACACCGCTCGAATACCTTGAGTTTGTGGCTGGCCTTTGGAACATGCAGCCGGATCTTGCGCGGTTCAAGGCCGATACCCTTCTCGACGCCTTCGGGCTTGCGGCCCAGTCAAATGAACGCTGCGGCGGTTTCTCGAAGGGCATGCGCCAGAAAGTGGCGCTTGCCGGTGCCTTGATCCATGAACCGCGATTGATCATTCTTGACGAACCGCTGACCGGTCTTGATGCAGGGTCTGCGCGGCAAGTGAAGAAGGTGCTTTCCGATCTTGTTGGTCAGGGCGTGTCGATCGTCATGACAACCCATATCCTTGAAGTTGCGGAACGGATGGCCGACCGGATCGGGATTATCGCACGCGGACAGCTGGTTGCCGAAGGAACGTTGGAGGACTTGCGTGAACGCGCGAGTGCCGATGGCAATACTCTGGAGGATATTTTCCTCGAAATCGTGAGTGGTCCGGACGCAGATGGCGACGCACCTGCGCTTCGGAAAGATGACCTTCATGAGAAGGTGGCATGAAAGCGATAGCGGCTCGGTCTGCCCTGGTGCGCTTTTCGCGGCATGAACTGCGGCTGGCTTGGCGTGACTGGGCGTGGGTGTTTTCAGGCTGGCGCAGCACGAGCCTGCGGCGGGCGCTGACCGGCATGAGTGTCTTTTATGCGATCATGCATCTGATCGCCTATGCGTTGCTGTCCTCCCATGTGACGCCTGCCTTTGTGCTCAATCAGACCGCGCTTGCGATGCTCTCGGTCACGGTCCTGCTCAGTTTCACCATGATGCTGTCTCAGGCGATGGAATCGGTAACGCGCGCCTTTTACGCCAGGGACGATCTCGACTTGATCCTTTCTTCCCCCGCGCCCTCCCATGATTTGTTTCTTGTGCGTATCTTCATGATGGCTCTGACAAGCTGGGTGATGTCGGCGCTGGTCATTTCTCCCTTCCTCAATGTTGCGCTGGCGCTTGACGGGATACGGTGGCTTTCCGGCTATGTGGTTCTTCTGGCCGTGTCTTTGACTGCGACCGCAGGAGGGGTGTTGCTCACGCTCGCACTGTTCCAGACCGTCGGGGCACCGCGAACACGCCTGTATGCCCAAATTCTGGCTGCGGTGGTGGGAGCGGCTTTCTTGATCGGAATGCAGGTGGTTGCGATCCTCTCCTTCGGGTCGATGTCCCGGTTTACGCTCTTCGATCCGGCCTTCCTGTCGACCCATGCGCCGGGTTCCGGCTCTGCTTGGTGGTTACCCGCCCACGCTGTGGCTGGGCAAGGCAGTGCCCTGGTACTGATTTTTTCCGGTTCTGCAGCGTTTTTTGCAGTCGGTGCCTGGCTTGGAGCGAACCAGTTCCGCCGCATTGTCGTGTTGGCTCTTGGTGTCACAGAGAAGACCGCGCACGGTGGCACATCTGACCGGGCCTTTCGTGGCTATTCGCCGCTTGGTGCGCTCGTGCAAAAGGAACTCAAGCTGATCGCTCGCGATCCCTGGTTGGTGTCCCAAACATTGATGCAGGTTCTTTATCTGATCCCGCCAGCTGTGATGCTCTGGGTCAGTTTTGGCGAGACCGCCGAGATTTCCGTGATCATTGCACCCGTTGTTGTCATGGCCTTGGGCCAGCTTGCTGGCGGGCTTGCCTGGCTGACCATTTCTGGTGAGGATGCCCCCGACCTGATTGCAACGGCCCCGATCTCAACGTTTACCCGCCTTTGGGCTAAGGTGTTATCCGTGCTGGCGTTAATCGCTGCGATTATAATACCCGTTGCCTCGGCCATGGCACTCGTCTCGGTATGGGGGGCAGTTGTCACCGCCGCTGGCGCCCTGATTGCTGCTGGCAGCGCAATCCTCGTTCAGCTCTGGTTTCGGGGTCAAGCCAAGCGCACCACCTTCCGGCGGCGTCAGGTTGCCTCAAAAGCATCAACGTTCGCAGAGGCCTCTGCCTCCATTTCTTGCGCGGGCGGTACGGCCCTCATTGCTGCAGGCAGCCCTTTGGCGCTTCTGCCCGGTGTTTTGCTCTTATGCGTGCTCTGGATCTCCTGGAGCATCAGTCCGAAACGCAGTTCAGAAATTTAAGGGCTTACTCTTCAGAACCGCTCAGTTTGGCCGGAAACATGATGTGGGATGTCCTGTGCGGCATCCGTTCCCGATGGGGATCTGCATACTTCCGTACGCCGGCCATACGCTGCTTGCTGAGCCCTGCCTGCTACGAGCATTTGTCCAAGGAAATGCCAGATGCAATTTGGGAAACCGACGGCAAGAACCTCCTAATAAGAGGCGTACGTCCATTTCAAAGCACCCGAAGGATCATCGAGACAGACAGGTGATTGAACGAAAAGCCGCTGCGATTCTACGGCATTTCGTTTTGATTGTCAGGGATGTTGTTGCAGCCGTTCAAGATGCGGCGGCAGATCTTGTGCCGTTGGTCATGGAGCCATCGTCCAGGTATGTCTTGAGCTCGGCCAAGGGCATCGGTTTTGAAAAATGATAGCCTTGCAGTGTGTCGCAGCCGAGAGCCGCAAGGCGGTGAGCGTGTTGCGCTGTTTCCACGCCTTCAGCAATCACCTGCAAACCAAGGCTTTGGCCCATTGTGATCGTTGCCGCGACCAGACCTTCTGCAGCCGGGTCCTCGCCGAGGGGGAGGATGATACTCCGGTCGATTTTCAGTGCGTGCGGGCGAACCTGCATGACGCTCTTGATGGATGCATGCCCGGACCCGAAGTCATCAATGTCCAGCTCAAACCCGAGTTCACGGAGTGTATCCAGAGCAACGGGAATGGTGTCGTCACCGTCTTCCAAGGAGACAGACTCCAGGATCTCGAAGGCAACCGGTACCTGCCACCGCTTGAACAGGTGTTGTGCGAACTCCGGAAAGTCCGGATCGATCAAGGTTGAGGATGTCACGTTGAAGGCAAGACGGGGCAGGGCACCTGTCTTGGCAAATAGGGGGCCGAGGTCTTCGGCCGCGCGTGTCATGATTGCAAGGTCAAGGTCGCCGTCGAGGCCCAGTTGATGGGCAATCGGGAAAAACAAGGCTGGTGGGAGAAGGCCAAACTCCGGGTGCTGCCAACGGGCCAGCACTTCAATTCCGGTGACTGCGTGGGTGCGGGCATCGTGCTGGGTTTGATAAAACGGCACAAGTTCCCGGCCTGCAAAGGCCTCGACCAGGTCATCAGCCAGCCGCCGGTCGCGTGAAATGCGTTGTTCAAGCGGTCCGGTAAACACTCTCAAGCTTGCCCGGCCAGCGGCCTTAGCTTCATACAGTGCGGCATCGGCATTCCGAAGGATTTCAGATGGATCATCGCGTGAAATTTCAGCAACAGCGAGCCCGAGGCTTGCGCTGAATACGCATTGTTTGTTTCGATAGAGAATGGGCTCCAGGGTGCGTTCCAACAGACGTTGGCCAATGTCTTCTGCGCGTTCCAATTCTGTGCCTGGAGCACACAGGACAACAAATTCGTCTCCGCCGACACGGGCCACCAGATCGTCTTCCCGGGTTGCGGTCAAAAGCTTGCGGGCAACCGTCTTCAGAACGTGGTCGCCGGCATCATGCCCCAAGACGTCATTGACTTGCTTGAAGCGGTCGAGATCGATCCGGATCACGGCTCGTTCGCCGCGTCCACCGGCAGCTTTCAATGCATGGTCGAGCTTGCGCCGGTTGGCCAGCCCCGTCAGCGCGTCTTCAAGGGACCGGCGCCGGTAATGGGCCTTCGCCGTCTCAAGGTTTTCGGTCAGGTTTTGCAGTTTGCGGTTGGACTGAACGAAGTCACTGACATCGGACCGGATAACAACCTTGTCGCCATGGGCGCTTTCCGTGAGTTTGACTTGGATGTACCGCTCGCCTTGAACAACAAGGCTAACCTGCGAACCGTCCAGTTCCAGCTTACTTCGGAAATCGAGAATGAACTTGTTCCGGTCTTCCTCCGAGATGTCCGGATAATGACCGTGTTCCATGGCATCTTGCAGGATTTCCGCGCCGGTCATACCAATCTTGACCCGCTCGGGGATTGGGTGGGCCAACTTGCGGTACATCTCGTTGCAAGTGACAAGCCGTCGTTTTGAATCAAACACGGCAAATCCATCCGGAATCGCATCCACAGCGGTGGCAAAACGCTCATTGACCTCATTCACGTGCCGTGCGGAAGCAGTGAGCGTGGACCACACCTCGCGCATCGTCCGGGTCAAGAACATCATGATCATGAGCAAAGCGAAGCTGACGAGTAACGTGCCCCCGATGACCAGGTTGACGATCCGATCCTCAATCGTCTGAACCTGAGCATGAAAACTGGCGCTGTCTGCCATCATTTTTTCAAGCGCCGCCTTGATTTCAAGACCTTGGGCAAAGCGGCTGCTTTGTTCTGAGTGGCGTGCAAGAGGAGCCGCGCGCATGAGTTCCAGCTGCGCGATGAGATCGTCGGTCCTGGCCACCTCAGCCCTGCACATGGCGAACGCGGCGCCTGCACCAAGCCGTTTAACCACCTCATATTCAGGGACAGTCAGATTCTGCGTACACCAAAGCGCTTCCGCGCGCGCACTTGAGAGTGAATCAACAAGTTGGCCGATGTCCGAATCCCGAAGAATCGGCGATTGGACAACAAGGTCGTGGGCTTGTTTGATGTGCAGAAAATGCTGGAAGTTGCGCGCGCGATATTCGCCAGCCAGATAGAGATAATTGTAGCCCAGAAATGAGACGATCATGGACATCATCAATAGTCCGATAGCGATCGCTGGCGCAGCCCGTTTGGTCTCGCTTGGAGCGCCCTCAGAGGCTGGTCCCCTCAGGAAATCTCCGGTCTGGTCATCGGTACTTAAACTGTCTCGCATTCGTAGTCTGGCGCGCCCCCGGTTGCGTTGTTGGACGTTTTCTCGCCCTTCCGCAAAGTCAGAGATATCGCGTAAAGATATAAAAAAGCGTTTCCTTCCAGTGATGTGCGGGAAAATGTCAAAATACTTCTCACCGAAACCGCAAGTATTTTTTGGTCAAAATCACTGACGACTGGTCCAGCACTGAGTATGATCTGGCGCAAGCCGATCGGTTGCAGGAACAGAGCCTTAGGCAAGCAATGCAATCACCGGTAGTTAACAAGAACTCTTAGTGGGGCACCATGTCTGACATCCCAGTGGTACTTTTGCATGGCACGAATGCTGGGCCCTGGACGATGGCGCCCCTCAAAAAGTTCTTTGAAGAAGCTGGCTTTGCATGTTATGCGCCGACATACCGGTTCCATGACCTTGCGGACGGCGAAGAGCGCCGGAAAGCACTGATTGGAACCAGTATTCAAGACTACGTCTCGGATACCGTTGAATTCATCCGAACGCTCGACAGGCCGCCCATCGTCATCGGGCACTCCCTTGGCGGGCTGATCGCGCAAATTCTGTCCGGACGCGGTCTGATCGAGGCAGGTGTTCTGATCAACAGCAGCATCATGGCAGGCACAACACCGACCACGGACATGGAACGTGCCCTCGGCAAGATGTTTATGTCGGCCGGTGCCTTTTGGCAGGAGGCTCCAGGTCAGGACTTTGAATTGCTTGCGGCCTATGGTTTGAACACCATGCCGGAAATTCAGCAGCACGAAATATGTGACCGTTTGAGCACTGAATCGGGAGAGGTTTTGTTTGAGCTGTTTTTCTGGATGTATGATCAGAAACAGGCAACGCAGGTGGTGTTTGATGGGCGAAATGCACCAATGCTCTTCCTGACAGGGGGAGAAGACAAGGTCGTCCCGCCATCAACGGCCCGTCAGATGGCGGCGCGGTATGGCGATTTGGCCACTGTTCAAGAGTATCCTGGTAAATGCCACTACATGCAGCTCGAAGACGGATGGCAGGAGCTCGCGTCAAACAGTCTGGTGTGGATCCGGGAAACAGTTTCCCGCAAGAATATCTAGATCCGGACCCGGTTCGCTTTTTGGTGCGAACCTTGCGCTTTAGACCCAATTTCCCGGCTCCACCCTTGACACTTTCACCCCCAACCTTTATCGCGCTCCCATCGTGCGTCTTGGGTTCCGCCCAAGGCGAGCGCTGCTATTTGCAATGCTCCTGCAAAAAGGGGAGTGGGCGGCGCGGCACACGGAAATTTTGATAATCAACACCTCCGGGGCGGATTGCCGCTCAGGACCGAGGACGAAGCAAAACCCATGCAGGTAACCGAAACCCTCGCTGAGGGCCTCAAGCGCGAGCTGAAGATTGACATTCCGGCCGGCGATCTGGCTGTGAAGCTCGATGACTATCTGAACGACATGAAGTCCAAGGCCAACATCAAGGGCTTCCGTCCGGGCAAGGTGCCGGTCGCGCACCTGAAGAAGATGTATGGCCGTCAAGCCATGGCCGAAATCCTGTCAAACACCATCCAGGAAACCACGCAAAAGGCTGTTGAAGAGCGTTCCGAGCGCCCGGCGCTGACACCGGAAATCGATCTTCCGGAAGAAGACGCTGAGAAGATCCTGGCCGGCGATGCCGATCTGTCTTTCAAGATGACCTACGACGTACTGCCGGACTTTGAAATCGTCGATTTTGGCGGTTTTGAAATCGAGCGTCCGGTTGTCGAGATCGCGGAAGAAGAAGTCGACACTCAGGTCTCTGACATCGCCAAGAACAATACCCCGTTCGAAGCCAAGGATGGCGCTGCTGAAGACGGCGACCGCGTCACCATGTCTTACCTCGGCAAAATCGACGGCGAGCCGTTCGAAGGCGGCGCGGACGAAAACGGCCAGCTGGTTCTGGGCTCCGGTCAGTTCATCCCGGGTTTTGAAGATCAGCTGATCGGCGCGAAGGCCGGCGACGAGAAAGTCGTTGAAGTGACTTTCCCGGAAGAGTATCCGGCAGCACACCTTGCCGGCAAAGCCGCGACGTTCGACGTCGTTGTGAAAGAAGTCGGCGCGCCGGGTGAGGCTGCGATCGACGATGAATTCGCAAAAGGTCTTGGCCTTGAGTCGCTCGACAAGCTGAAAGAAATCGTCCGGGGCCAGATCGAAGGTCAGTTTGGTCAGATGACCCGCCAGCGTGTCAAGCGTCAGCTTCTCGACAAGCTGGACGAGCACTATTCCTTTGAACTGCCGGAAAAACTGCTGGAATCTGAGTTCCAGATCGTTTGGCAGCAAGTTGAAGAGGACATGAAGCGCAACGAGAAGACCTTCGAAGACGAAGACACGACGGAAGAAGAGGCGAAAGCGGAGTACCGCAAGATCGCCGAACGCCGTGTTCGTCTGGGGCTTGTTCTGTCCGAAATCGGTGAGAAGAACAACATCCAGGTCACCGACGAGGAAATGCAGCGCGCGCTTTATGACCGCGTCCGCCAGTTCCCGGGCCAGGAGCAGCAGGTGTTCGAATTCTACAAGAACAACCAGCAGGCCTTGGCGTCTCTGCGCGCTCCGATCTACGAGGAAAAAGTCGTCGACTTCATGCTCGAGCTTGCCAAGGTGACCGACAAGACGGTGACCAAGGAAGAGCTGGAGAAGCTTGTTGCCGAGGACGAAGACGCCGCTTGACGGTGAGTTTTTCCCGGATAATCAACAGATGCGGCGGCAACTTTAACTTTGCTTTCATGCCGCATCTGCGATGACTTTGCGTTGAGGGCGGCATCCCTATATATGGGGGTGTCGCTTTTTTCGAGTCAGGCCTTGGAACGATGCGCTTGCAAGGCCTGTTTCCAGCCCAAATCCTGGGTAACATCTCAAGCATATGGATGAGGTATGAAGGATCCTGTCGATATCTACATGAACACTCTCGTGCCGATGGTTGTCGAGCAGACAAACCGGGGCGAGCGGGCCTTCGATATCTACTCGCGCTTGCTGAAGGAGCGCATCATCTTCCTGACCGGTCCGGTCGAAGATCACATGGCAACCTTGGTCAGTGCGCAGCTGCTTTATCTGGAAGCGGAAAACCCGTCCAAGGAAATCGCGATCTACATCAACTCGCCTGGCGGCTTGGTGACGTCAGGTTTGGCGATCTATGACACGATGCAGTTCATACGCCCGTCGGTTTCAACGCTCTGCATTGGTCAAGCGGCCTCCATGGGATCTCTGCTTCTGGCCGCGGGTGAGAAAGACATGCGCTTCATTCTGCCGAATGCGCGGGTGATGGTTCACCAGCCGTCCGGCGGTTTCCGTGGTCAGGCAGCCGATATCATGCTGCACGCTCAGGAAATCCTGGCGATGAAGCGCCGGCTGAATGAAATCTACGTGAAGCATACAGGCCGCAGTCTTGATGAAGTCGAAGAGGCGCTGGAGCGCGACAACTTCATGACAGCTGAAAAGTCAAAGGAATTCGGCATTGTCGACAATGTCATCACCGACCGGACCAGCCTGGGTGGTGAAGACGAGTCGAAAGGATAAGGATTTTTGCGGAAGGCCATGGGTTGAAAATCCGTGGCTTTCCCGGGAGAATCCCAGAGTATTCCAAGGTTTCCACCTTCGCCTTAAACCTATATTGATTTTTACCGGCGAAGCATGGTGACATCGTATAGGAAAGTGCGGCACCTTAGGCGCCTAAAACTTTCAAACCGGGAGCCTCAATTTGGCCTCACCCGGAGAGATAAGGGGTTAAGCACCCCAAAAACGCGAGGTTGACTACATGACCAAGGCCAGCGGCAGCGATTCAAAGAATACGCTCTACTGCTCCTTCTGCGGCAAAAGCCAGCACGAAGTCCGCAAGCTGATCGCCGGCCCGACTGTTTTCATTTGCGATGAATGTGTCGAGCTGTGCATGGATATCATCCGCGAGGAGAATAAATCCTCGCTGGTTAAGTCCCGGGACGGGATCCCGACTCCTCAGGAAATTCGCGATGTTCTCGATGATTACGTTATCGGGCAGGGCAGTGCGAAGAAGGTCCTGTCGGTCGCCGTTCACAACCACTACAAGCGTCTGAACCACGCCTCCAAGAACAACGATGTTGAGCTTGCAAAGTCCAACATCCTTCTGGTCGGACCGACCGGTTGCGGCAAGACACTGCTTGCGCAGACGCTCGCCCGGATTCTGGATGTGCCGTTCACAATGGCGGACGCAACGACCCTGACCGAAGCCGGTTACGTCGGTGAAGACGTCGAGAACATCATCCTCAAGCTCCTGCAGTCCGCGGACTACAACGTGGAACGCGCGCAGCGCGGCATCGTCTACATTGACGAGATCGACAAGATCAGCCGGAAGGCCGACAACCCGTCGATCACCCGTGATGTGTCCGGTGAGGGCGTGCAGCAGGCCCTTTTGAAGATCATGGAAGGCACCGTGGCTTCCGTCCCGCCGCAGGGCGGCCGCAAGCATCCGCAGCAGGAATTCCTGCAAGTGGACACGACCAACATGCTGTTCATCTGTGGCGGTGCGTTTGCTGGTTTGGACAAGATCATCTCCGATCGTGGCACCCAAACCTCCATCGGTTTCCAGGCACAGGTTCATGCGCCGGAAGACCGCCGGATCGGCGAGCTGTTCTCCGAGCTGGAACCGGAAGATCTCTTGAAGTTCGGCCTGATTCCGGAATTTGTCGGGCGTCTGCCGGTCATCGCGACTCTGGAAGACCTCGATGAAGATGCGTTGATCACCATCCTGACGGAGCCGAAAAACGCGCTGGTCAAGCAGTATCAGCGTCTGTTCGAGATGGAACAGGTTGAACTGTCGTTCCATGAAGATGCGCTGCGCGCGATTGCCAACAAGGCGATCGAGCGGAAAACCGGTGCTCGTGGGCTTCGGTCCATCCTTGAGTCCATTCTGCTTGACACAATGTACGAGCTGCCGGGTCTGAAGGGCGTCAAGGAAGTCGTTATTTCTCCGGAAGTGGTCAAGGGTGAAGCGCGTCCGCTTTACATCTACGAGGACCGTGAAGAAACCTCAGCGACAAGTGCGTAAGCTAGCGGCAAGCGCATAACGTTATCGTCATACAGATGCCGCTCTGAGAGGAGCGGCATTTTGCTTTTTGCACACCTGATTTTGTTCGAGGTGCGTTATCCACTGCGCTGGTGAGTCGTCAACAGACAAGTCACTTTGTTAATGTTTGATCGCCTTGACACCAGCCTGACAGGTAGCCACCTAATAGGACGTAAGGACGGCTTGTGCGGATCGTCAACGCGCCCAATAGGGGTGTTGCGGTCCGGCCCTCGGCAAACAACCGCCGAAAGCCGTTTTCCAGTGTCTCTGGCTGCCTTTATTTGTGAGTGGGGCCGGAACACGCCGAGAAAGGAAAAAGAATGAGCGACGCAGAAATCCGCGCCACTGATCCGGACAGTACGTCTGTGTATCCTGTATTGCCCCTGCGCGATATTGTCGTCTTCCCGCACATGATCGTTCCGCTGTTTGTGGGTCGTGAGAAGTCGATCAAGGCGCTTGAAGAGGTGATGACCACCGACAAGCACATTCTTCTGGCGACCCAGATGAATGCCGCCGACGACGATCCGAATCCGGACCAGATCTACAACGTTGGTACGCTGGCAACCGTGTTGCAGCTGCTGAAACTGCCGGACAACACTGTGAAGGTGCTTGTCGAGGGCGGTGCCCGCGCGCAAATCGGTAACTATTCCGACCGGACCGACTATTTCGAAGCAACCGCGACCGTTCTGCCTGAAAAAGACGGTGAGAACATCGAGGTCGAGGCTCTGGCCCGCTCCGTGGTTGCCGAGTTTGAAAACTATGTGAAGCTGAACAAGAAAGTGTCGCCGGAAGTGCTCGGTGCGGTCAATCAGATCGACGATTACTCCAAACTGGCTGACACGATCGCTTCTCACCTGGCGATCAAAATCCCTGAAAAGCAGGAAATTCTTGGCGTCGTCTCCGTCGCTGAGCGTCTTGAGCGCGTCCTTGGCATGATGGAAAGCGAGATTTCCGTCCTGCAGGTGGAAAAACGCATCCGCTCCCGCGTCAAGCGTCAGATGGAGAAGACCCAGCGCGAGTACTACCTGAATGAGCAAATGAAGGCCATTCAAAAAGAACTCGGTGACAGCGAGGACGGCAAGGACGAAGTTGCCGAACTCGAAGAGAAGATCAAAAAGACCAAGCTGACCAAGGAGGCGCGCGAACGCGCTGCGGCCGAGATCAAGAAGTTGAAACAGATGAGCCCGATGTCCGCGGAAGCGACCGTCGTGCGCAATTATCTGGACTGGCTGATCGGCATTCCGTGGTCGAAGAAGTCCAAGGTCAAGCACGACCTGAGCTTTGCCGAGACGGTTCTTGATACCGATCACTACGGCCTTGAAAAGGTCAAGGAGCGGATCGTCGAGTATCTTGCCGTCCAGAGCCGGGCGAACAAGCTGCGTGGCCCGATCCTCTGCCTTGTCGGCCCTCCAGGTGTCGGTAAGACCTCGCTCGGAAAGTCGATTGCCAAGGCGACAGGCCGCGAATTTGTCCGTATGTCGCTCGGCGGTGTGCGTGATGAGGCTGAAATCCGCGGGCACCGGCGGACCTACATCGGCTCCATGCCGGGCAAGGTCATTCAGTCGATGAAAAAGGCCAAGAAGTCCAATCCGCTCTTCCTGCTCGATGAAATCGACAAGATGGGCATGGATTTCCGCGGTGACCCGTCATCCGCGCTGCTTGAGGTGCTGGATCCGGAACAGAACTCCTCCTTCATGGACCACTATCTGGAGGTTGAATACGACCTTTCGGATGTGATGTTCGTGACTACGGCGAACACTTTGAACATACCGGGCCCGCTGATGGACCGTATGGAGATCATTCGGATCGCCGGGTACACGGAAGAGGAGAAGGTGGAGATCTGCCGCCGTCACCTTATTCCGAAAGCGGAGAAGGATCATGGTCTGAAAGACGGCGAGTTCTCCATCGAAGACGATGCGTTGCAGTTTGTGGTGCGCCGCTACACCCGTGAAGCCGGTGTGCGGAACCTTGAGCGCGAAATGGCGACCCTGGCCCGGAAAGCGGTCAAGGACATCCTGATGAGCGACAAGGAAAGCATCACGGTGACCCAGGAGATCGTTGAGGAATATCTCGGCGTTCCGCGCTACCGTTACGGGGAAGCCGAGCTGGAAGACCAGGTTGGTGTGGTCACCGGTCTTGCCTGGACGGAAGTCGGTGGTGAGCTTCTCACCATCGAGGGCCTCATGATGCCGGGCAAGGGTAAGATGACAGTCACCGGCAACTTGAAGGATGTGATGAAGGAGTCCATTTCGGCAGCGGCGTCTTATGTTCGCTCCCGCTCGATCGACTTCGGCATCGAGCCGCCGCTCTTTGAGAAGAGGGACATTCACGTCCACGTTCCGGAAGGAGCGACACCGAAGGACGGTCCCTCTGCTGGTATTGCCATGGCAACGGCCGTGATCTCCACCATGACCGGCATTCCGGTGCGCCGTGATGTCGCCATGACGGGTGAAATTACCCTGCGAGGACGTGTCCTGCCAATCGGCGGTCTGAAGGAAAAACTCCTTGCGGCGCTGCGTGGCGGCATCAAGCTGGTGATGATCCCGGAAGACAATGCCAAGGACCTGGCGGACATCCCGGACAGCGTGAAAAACTCGCTGGAGATTATTCCGGTTTCCGGCATGGATGAGGTGCTCAAGCATGCTCTGACACGCCAGCCGGAGGCCATCGAATGGGATGAAAGCGCTGCGGAAAATGCAACCAAGGCGAGTGCTTCTGATGATGACACAACAGGTGTCGTCGCCCACTAATCCGCCCTTGACATTTGCGAAACAGTCAAGCCCCGGGAAAACCGGGGCTTTTCTTTTGAATAAATGGTCAAAACGGCTGTTTTCTGCGAAAAAACCACTTGCGTTTCGGCTCAAATCTCGCGAGTTTCGCGCAACGGCGCTGACAGGAATCGTCGGCATACGTCCGTTTCTTAGAAAGGTATCTGCTATGAATAAGAACGATCTGATCGCAGCTGTCGCAGAAAAGACCGGCCTGACAAAGGCACAGGCAGGCGAAGCAGTTGACGCAAGCTTTGAAGCTGTCACTGAGACGCTGAAAGGCGGCGGCGAAGTCCGCATCATCGGTTTTGGTAACTTCACCGTTTCCGAACGGGCTGCGACCGAAGGCCGGAACCCGCGGACAGGCGAAACGATCCAGATCCCGGCTTCTAAGACGCCGAAATTCAAGGCCGGCAAAGGCCTGAAGGACGCTGTGAACTCCTAATTTCGAGTTTGCATCGGTCCAAGGACTGAAAAGACCCCGTTTTCGAGATGTCGAGAGCGGGGTTTTTTGTTGTGTTTCATTGAGAACGGGTCAGACCAGGGCACTCATGCCGCCAGATGTGAGCCGCATAAGGCCAAACAAAATGGGCCGGTCCAGTTGGTCATCCACAGGCAGAAACGCCCCTGGCACTTTTTTGGAAATTAGGTCTTGCCAAGGAGAGAGGGAGCCCATAAAAGGCATCTCACCTCGTTGAGGGCGATTAGCTCAGTTGGTAGAGCGCTTCGTTTACACCGAAGATGTCGGGAGTTCGAGTCTCTCATCGCCCACCATTTTCCTGCTCCATTTATTCGAATATCACCTCCACGGTGTTTTGACCTGTGCTGAGCAGCCGTTTATTTGTCGTGACAATTCATGCGTAATTTTGGCAGCTGCCTTGGCTTGCCACCGGTTTTCCCGTGTCTTAGCAATTACTCTTCTCAGGAAAGATGCACTGTGTGCATAAATTGCTGGCGTTTGGCAGGGGAATGTGTGTATCAGAAACTTAGACGGCAAAATATAAAGTCACGATAAGTCAGAAAATTACGCCATGCTCTCGATCGGAATTCTCAAACTCCTTGGAGCGGTTATGCTGCTCCTTTATGCCGTCCGGATGGTACGGACCGGGTTTGAGAGGGTGTCTGGCCCAAGCATTCGGCGCACGATCGGGCGCGCGTCCGCAAATCCGTTGATTGGCATTGCCTCCGGTGGGGTGGTTGCAATCCTGCTTCAAAGCGCGACAGCTGTTGCCATGTTGACAGCCGGATTTGCCAGCTCGGGCTTCATGTCGACATCGGCCGGTCTTGCGATCCTTGTGGGTGCGGACCTGGGCTCCGCGCTCGTGGTTCAGTTCTTGTCGTTTGATCTGAGCTGGCTGATCCCATTGCTGCTCGCAATCGGTGCCTGGTCGTTCCTGAAGCTTCCATCGCGAACCGCGAAGCAAATTGGCCGGATTCTGATTGGCATAGCCTTGGTCCTGATCGCGCTCCAGATGATTGCAGAGGCGACGGAGCCTTTGAAGCAGGCATCCTTTATGCCGGCGGTCGCAGCGCATCTTGCTGCAGATCCTGTGACGGCGTTGCTGGTCGGTGCCCTCCTGGCTTTTCTGGTTCACTCAAGCGTGGCTGCCATCTTGATGATTGCGACCGTTGCGGACCAGGCCGGTCTGCCCATGATGGCAGCTGTACCGCTGATCCTGGGCGCAAATGTCGGTGCCGGATTGGTGGCTGTCTGGCTGACCCGCGGCCTTGAGCAAAAGTCACGCCTGCTTCCGATCGGCAATTTCCTGTTCCGGACGGGCGGCGCGATTGCAGCGCTGTTGGCCTTCGTAGCGCTCGACGAGCTGCCGCTGGTTCCATTGTTTGGCAGCAGTCCGGGCGCGCAACTGGTTGCCCTGCATGTGCTCTTCAACATGGCGCTTGTGATCGTCTGTTTGCCGCTTCTCAAGCCGGTCGCATGGATCTTGGACATGTTCGCTGCCACGTCTACAGAGCGTGAAACCGAAGGGTTTGCCGAACAGAGCAGCGCCCTGGACAAAAATGTCCTGTCGTCGCCGCGCCTGGCGCTGGCCAGTGCGACACGCGAGCTGTTGCGCATGGGGGAGGTGGTGGAAGCCATGGCGGCTCCGGTCATGCTGATGCTGGAGCGCGGTGATCCGGAAGCCATCGAGCGCCTCCAGAAGCGCGATGCGGTGGTGAACAAGATCCATGGAGACATCAAGCTCTATGTTGCCGAAATGAGTCGGAACGAGCTGAAACAGGAAGATGCCGAGCGCAGCATTGAGCTTGTCAGCTTCTCGGTGAACCTGGAGCGGGCAGGGGACCTAGTGTCAAAGAACCTTTATGCTCTGGCTCTGGAAATGCGCGAACGGGATTTGCGGTTTTCTGAAGAGGGGCTCAGGGAGCTGTCGGACATGCACAGCCGCGTGATAGCGAACATGCATCTTTCCATGAATGTGCTCGTGTCCGGTGATGCGGAATCCGCACGGGAGCTGATCGCGGAAAAAGACCGGATGCGGGAAATGGAAAAGATCAGCCACGCCCGGCATCTTGAGCGACTGACATCCGGGACGCCCGACAGCCTTGGGTCCAGCAATGCGCATCTTGAAGTCATTCGCAGCCTGAAGGACATCAACGCGCTCTTTGCAGCGGTGGCTGTGCCGATCCTTGCTGAAAAAGGGCAGCTGCGGAACACGCGCCTTGTTCCTGCAGAATAAGTCTCACTCGATTGATCCAATTGTACACAAACTGTGTTTGCGGCGGATCAAGTCCCGGGCCCGTCAGGCCTTGTCCGCAGTGCCGTCAGATTTTGGGTCTTCGGCCAGGTCGACTTCCTGTTCGATCTGCAAAAGTGCGCGGGCGAATTGCGCAAACAACGCCACAAACACCCCGACGCCGACAAACAAATAAAGCACCGTGAACAGCCTGCCGGCAACGCTCTGCGGCGCAAGATCGCTAACGCCGACGGTCGCCAGCGTCATGGCGCTGAAATAGAGCGCATCGACCCAGCCCCAACCCTCGACGGTTTTATAGAACACCGTTCCGGAGAACAGGATGAGCCCGGCGAGCAGAAAGCCGGAGCGGAAATGCGGCCGGTTCCACGACCGCAAAATGGCTTTCAGCAAACGAACCAGTGTGAGCACGGTCGACAGCATTTCAATGTCCTCCAGTTTCTGAGGTATGGGAACAGAAGTGCGCATTGATATCCTGAAACGTGGATTACGCTACGTAAGTTATTGATAATAATATATAAATAATTCCTGCGCATCTTTAGGCAATTCGAATCTTGATAACCAAGGTCGAATGCCAGTTCGTTTTCTGGCGTGTATCGATGCCAGCGGGAAGTTCGCATGTTTGATCAGTGCAGCCACATCCGGAGACAGTTGCAGTCAGGTTTTCCGGCAACCTGCCGCCAAGACCAAACAGCGGGGGGAGGGCTGAGCAAGCTCGCAAACGAGGTAATCAACTTCAACAGAATTCAGATCAAACACCTGCGGAGTAAGTAAGTGTAATATATTAAAAGTAGAAATATGAAATTTCACACAAAATAATTGCATAATCTAATCAGGAATATACCTCTATGGAAAAAACGCCTTTGACCGCTGCCCGGAGTGGCAGGGTTGCCTATGTGTTTGACACATCAGTTAGCAGTTATCAGTCTCTCGTTTCCGGGGTCAGCCAGCCGGCGGATGTCATCCTGATTGACGGTTTCGGTGATGGTATTCAAAAGCTTGCAAGCCGTCTTTCCGGCCTTACAGAAATTGAAGAGCTGCATATTCTCTCCCATGGCCGCGACGGCGCGCTGGTGCTGGGCAATGCGGTTCTAACAAACGACACGCTTTGCGAGTACACCGCCGAGCTGATG
Source organism: Roseibium sp. (assembly GCF_965276855.1). GTDB lineage: Bacteria > Pseudomonadota > Alphaproteobacteria > Rhizobiales > Stappiaceae > Roseibium. The sequence goes on along the minus strand of NZ_OZ255700.1, from coordinate 267,376 downwards.
ACGCTCAATCGTGCCCTCAGCAACTCCGCCGACATTCTGCTCTATGGTTGTGAAATTGCAAAAACGGACAAGGGCGCCGCATTTGTTGCTGCTTTTGCCAAGGCCACCGGTGCAAACATCGCCGCCTCGCGCACACTCACCGGCGCAGCCGATCTCGGCGGTGATTGGGATCTCGACGAACAAGTTGGTCAGATAACAACGCTAAACATACAACGTCTGGATTTTGATGGTGTACTTGGCGCCGATGTGGAGCTTCCGGATAGTCTGGCGGGCAGCCCATATACATTTGACGGCATCACTTTTAACTCAAAGGTGGATGGCACTATTGCGACAACAGATGGTCGCAGCGCGCTCTATAACGGTGGCAATGCTGACCGGTATGAAATAACTGGGGTCACCGCAGGTACTACCTTATACGTGTACATGGGGAACTCCTCAACGCTTGATGATTTTGTTCAAATCGGCCGTCCCACCGGCCCCGGTACCGCTGAAGTTGTCACTCAAAATGACGATGGCGGAGATGGCGAGCGAAGTTATGATTCGTATTTCTCCTGGGTCTATCAGGATGGAGATCAAATTCTCGCCTATCCACTCAGGGCAGGAGAAGTTGGCAGTTACTCCCTTTTCATTTCGGAAGGTACACTGAACGAAATTGCCCCACCTTCCTTCAGCAGCGCCACAGGTCAAATCGGGAGCTATGCGGACACGGCCGGGTCCGACACCTTCGCGAATTCTATACATACACTGACTTCCGTTACAGCGAATTCGGTGTTTTCAGTGGACGCTGCCAATGGGAGTTCCACAACATCTCGGGCGGGCAACTACGGCACCTTGAATGTTGCGGCTGATGGCAGCGTTACCTATTCACCAGACGATACCAAGATCAATGCGCTTTCAGACGGGCAAAGCGTAACAGACACATTCACGGTAAATGTCTCCGATGGCATCATGAAAGGCTCAGAGACACTCACCATCAGCATCACAGGCGCAAATGACCGGCCAACATTGACTGCATTAGCGGCCACAGTGGATAGCGGCCAAAAAAGTGAAGAAATTGAAATCTCGTTCGCGGAGCTCGCCAGTCAAGGCAACGAACAGGATGTGGATGGGTCAGTAAACGCGTTTGTTGTTCAAACTGTGAGCTCCGGAATTCTCAAGATCGGGACAAGCTCGGCGACAGCGACCGCTTGGGAAGCGGGTGTTAACGACGTCGTTGATGCCACCAACAAAGCCTATTGGACATCTGCCGTAGATCAGTCCGGCACGCTTGACGCGTTTACCGTTGTTGCGCGGGACAACGGCAATGCCGTTTCACTCACGGCTGTAAAAGTTACTGTAGCCGTCAATGCTGCGCCAGAATTCGCCAACCTAGACGGTGATGCCCCCTCAGGCACACTCAATACCGCTATCGCCTTCGATGCCGGCGGCGATGCGACGGTGACCGATCCGGACGATGCGGACTTGAACGGCGGCACGCTGACCATCACCCGCACCGGTACGTTGGAGGGCAATTTTGCCCTGAACGATGCCAATGCCTCATCAGACGGCGACGGGACAATCGCTGCCGGTCAAACAATTGCTGTTGGTGGAACCAACATCGGGACTGTCACCACGGACGGACAGGGCAGCAACAATCTGGTCATCACGTTCAATTCAGCTGATGCGACGCCAGTGCGAATTCAAACGCTCCTTCAGGCCTTGACCTACCAGAGTAGCGAAACCGCGGACCATGGATTTGCCGTTACTCTGTCAGATGGGGATGGCGGTACCTCTGCCAATACGGCTGTTACGCTCAGAGTTTCTGTGCCTTCGACTGGTGGCGGAACGGTGAACCCGGTTACGGTGGTGACGGAAGAAGACAATTCCGGGGCAACACCGGAGACCAAGACCACGGTGACAACCAACGGCAGCGGTTCCGGTTCGGCGGCAATTGTCGAAAACTCCAACAACAACGGCAATGTGGTGACCGCGACCTTACCAGCCAGCACGACACTCACGGTCACCGGTCCGAATACGGCGCAATCGGGATCAGATGCCGTTACCTCATTGGTGACGGCGGTGGAGAGTCGCGATTCGACGGCTGAAACGGAGTTGATAACTGGGGCGCAGGCCTTCTTAAACACGCTGGCGCAAACCACGACGCTGGACGTTCGTACTGTTGTGCCGACGACAAGTCAGACCAGCCTGTCGGACCCGATTGCCATTACCGGAACGTCCGCGACTGGCGGTTCGACCCAGTCGGAAGCTTTTGTGATCGATACGCGTTCGCTGCCGGGCAGGGCACAGCTGCAGCTCAACAACATCGAGTTTGCCACGATCGTTGGTGAGGCCAAGGTTACCGGCGGCTCGGGCCAGAACTATGTTGTGGGAGACGACAACCGTCAGGTTATCATTCTGGGTGCGGAAGATGACCAGCTCTATGGCGGCGGCGGCGACGACACCGTCGGCAGCGCCGGCGGAAACGACCAGATCTTCGGTGAAGCGGGCAATGATCTTCTCTTCGGCGGTGCCGGCAACGATGCTCTCAATGGCGGTGCAAACCGGGATGCCGCGCTTTACGGCGCAACCCGGGACGGCGTTAAACTGTCTGGAACACGGGGCGCGGTGACGGCGGTCGATGCCGGCGGAACCGATACACTGACCGGCGTCGAGCTGGTTGTCTTTGCCGGTGAAAACGCGAGCGGCAAAGACCGGGTGACCGTGTTACTCCAGGATACCGTACCCGTTGACGGGCAATACGGCTTCAATGAAGCGGCCTATCTGAGTTCGTATCAGGATGTCGCAGATGCTTTTGCCGCCGGTGTATTTGAGAGCGGGGCCGCACATTATGCGATGTTTGGTCAAGGCGAGGGACGGGCGGCTGATCTTGTGTTTGATGCTCAGTTCTATTTGGCCGACAATCCAGATGTTGCCGCGGCGGTGGCGGCTGGCGTCTTTGCCTCAGCCTCCGAACATTACGAGATGTTCGGCTACAAGGAAAACCGGTCGCTCAATCCTTTGTTTGACAGCGCATACTACCTCACTCAGAATGAGGACGTTACCAGCGCGGTCAGTTCCGGCGCCTTTGAAAGCGCCTATCACCACTTCGTCTTGTTCGGCGATCAGGAGGGGCGGGCTGCGTCGGCGTTTTTCGATACCGCATCTTACCGGGTCGAGCAGGGGCTCAGCAGCGATGTGAACGCCCTCGAGCACTTCCTGTTGATTGGCTTGCCTCAGGGCATGACGGCGCCGACTGCCGCTGATTTCACATCTGAAGGGCTAGCATAAGAGCTTCTGAGCCCGGCCGGAGCCACCGGTCGGGCAACCGTTGTTCGGCCTCAAGGCCCGGTACGCCGGTACCAGTTTCCCCAATCTGAACCTGCACGTTGCCTATTCGGTTCTGAACGACGCAGATGCGGCGGGATTGTTTGATTGCCCGCTGTTGAACGGTTCTGTTTCTCCGGCCGTGATCAGGTTGCGGAATACGGCCTCCCGATTTTTCCAGAAGCGGTCTTGCGACTTTCCCTTAAGGTATTGAATCGCAGGATAAAAAATCGCCTCCTGATCAGGCCGCGATGCCCAGGAATTTGGTTGGGCAACAAGAGTTGTCCACAACCTGAATGCTGTGGGCGCGCTTTGAAGTTGGCGCAAACAGGGCGCTTTTAAAAAAACGACATAATTGTCCGCTCACAGTGCTTGACTTCATCTCTCAGCCGCCGTAAATCAGCGCCACTTCGCGACGACATCACGTCGCCGCGCGAAGCGGGTGTAGCTCAGTTGGTTAGAGTGCCGGCCTGTCACGCCGGAGGTCGCGGGTTCGAGCCCCGTCACTCGCGCCACTTTCCCTTCCAGGGTTTGTGGCGCATATATACCGTGAATGTGCGGGTGTAGCTCAGTTGGTTAGAGTGCCGGCCTGTCACGCCGGAGGTCGCGGGTTCGAGCCCCGTCACTCGCGCCACTCACGGTTCCCGATTTTTTCTCAAAAATCCAGATGTGGCTGAGGCTTGCGCCGCCGGTGAACGGTGAGGTCGTTCGGCGTTTTGCGCATTTATGATCAGGCCTATGAAGCTGGGCTGAGCGCCTGCGTTGGCCAAATCAATCAACTGCGATTCTCGAGACGTTTCGGACAACTCGGGGTGCACGGCCAATTTGCCGCGCCGGTTGTGCAGAGAAAATCCCGCCCTTCAAACCCGCCGAATTATGCGCTTTGTAGCGTTCTGTTATGGATTTGGTTTAAATATGGCAATAGCTTGACCAGGGTAAGGTCTTGCGTTGCAGCAACACGTGGGCTAAGCGTGCGCTCGCATGTTGGATTAGTGAAAAGCCGACGGGCCACGCATGACCTGATGGTGCTATCCGGTGCAGGACAGGGCAGGGCTGCGGTACGGATCGCCTCCCGGTCCGCCTCCAAATGCAAGGACGCGAAAACATGGAAGAACTTCTGCGGGAATATGTCCCGATCGTCGTTTTTATCGGCATTGCGCTGGTCATTGGCCTTGCGCTGCTGATCTCGCCCTTCCTGCTTGCCTACAAGAACCCGGATCCGGAAAAGCTGTCCGCCTATGAGTGCGGATTCAACGCTTTTGACGATGCCCGGATGAAATTCGACATCCGCTTTTATCTGGTGGCGATCCTCTTCATCATTTTTGATCTGGAAGTGGCGTTCCTGTTTCCGTGGGCGGTCTCCTTCGGGGAGCTTGGCTGGTACGGCTATGGCTCGATGATGGTGTTCCTTGGCGTCCTGACGGTCGGATTTATCTACGAATGGAAAAAAGGAGCGCTGGAATGGGATTGACCACTGCCAAGCCGCTCATCGCGGAGCAGCCAAAAGGCATCATCGACCCGAATACCGGAAAGCCGGTTGGCGCGGACGACCCGTTTTTCCTGGAAGTCAACGACGAGCTGGCCGACAAGGGCTTTCTCGTCACCTCCACGGACAACCTGATTCAGTGGGCCCGCACAGGCTCCTTGATGTGGATGACGTTCGGTCTGGCATGCTGCGCCGTTGAGATGATGCAAATGTCCATGCCGCGCTATGACGCTGAGCGGTTTGGTTTTGCACCGCGCGCATCCCCGCGTCAGTCGGATGTGATGATTGTTGCCGGGACGCTCACCAACAAGATGGCACCGGCCTTGCGCAAGGTCTACGACCAGATGCCGGAACCGCGGTACGTCATCTCCATGGGCTCCTGCGCCAATGGTGGCGGCTACTACCACTATTCTTATTCGGTGGTGCGTGGATGTGACCGGGTTGTTCCAGTCGACATTTACGTTCCGGGGTGTCCTCCGACGGCCGAAGCGCTGCTTTATGGTGTCTTGATGCTGCAAAAGAAGATCCGCCGCACAGGCACGATTGAACGTTGATTGCATTCGCCGCTTTGAAGAGCGGCGGAGTTGAGGGAAGAGGGCCGAGCCGGCCCGAAATGAGAGCTCCGAAGGAGTGAGGTCGAACATGGACGAAACGTTGAAGGAACTCGCCGAGCACATCGAGCTCGGTTTGTCAGAGTCCCTCGTGTCCTGGAAGGTCGAATACGGCGAGCTCACACTGGTCGTGAATGCGTCCGACATTCTTGATGTGGTGCGGTATCTTCGCGACAACGCCTCCTGCAAGTTCGTCAACCTGACGGACATTTGCGGCGTTGACTATCCGGCGCGCGAGAAACGTTTTGACGTTGTGTACCACTTCCTGTCCCCCTTCCAGAACCAGCGTATTCGCGTGAAGCTCGAAACAGACGATGTGACACCGGTCGCGTCTCTGACGTCTCTGTTTCCGGGAGCAGAATGGTTTGAACGGGAAGCCTACGATATGTACGGCATCTTGTTCTCCGGCCATCCGGACCTGCGCCGGATCTTGACGGATTACGGCTTCGACGGTCATCCGCTGCGCAAGGATTTCCCTGTTACCGGGTTTGTCGAAGTCCGCTATGACGACGAAAAGAAACGCGTTGTTTATGAGCCGGTTCGCCTGAACCAGGAAATGCGCACCTTCGATTTCCTCTCGCCATGGGAAGGCACGGACTATGTGCTGCCAGGCGATGAAAAAGCAACGACGAATTAAGGCGGATCCCGATGGCTGAGGCTCAGGTTCGTAACTTCAACATCAACTTCGGTCCGCAGCACCCGGCGGCGCACGGCGTGTTGCGTCTGGTGCTGGAGCTGGACGGCGAGGTTGTCACGCGCGTCGACCCGCATATCGGTCTTTTGCACCGCGGCACAGAAAAGCTGATTGAGCAGAAGACTTACCTTCAGGCCGTTCCGTACTTTGACCGCCTCGATTACGTGGCACCGATGAACCAGGAACATGCGTTTGCCCTGGCTGTTGAGCGCATGCTTGGGATCGAAGTGCCTAAGCGCGGGCAGCTGGTGCGTGTGCTTTATTCGGAAATCGGACGGATCCTGTCGCATCTCTTGAATGTAACCACACAGGCGATGGACGTTGGCGCGTTGACACCGCCGCTCTGGGGCTTTGAGCCACGTGAAGAGCTGATGGTTTTCTATGAGCGTGCCTGCGGCGCGCGGATGCACGCCGCCTATGTGCGCCCGGGCGGTGTTCATCAGGACTTGCCGCGCGATCTTCTGGATGACATCTGGGACTTCTGTGATCCGTTCCTGCAGACGCTGGACGATATCGAAGGCCTTTTGACCGACAACCGCATCTTCAAGCAGCGGAACGTCGACATCGGCGTCGTCGATCTGGACGACGCCTGGGCATGGGGTTTCTCCGGTGTCATGGTCCGGGGCTCTGGTGCGCCTTGGGATCTGCGCAAGTCGCAGCCTTATGAGTGCTATTCCGAACTCGACTTCGACATTCCGATCGGCAAAAACGGCGACTGCTATGACCGTTATCTGATCCGTATGGATGAAATGCGCCAGTCGATTCGGATCATGAAGCAGTGCCTGGAGAAGCTTACGGTGGAAACCGGTCCGGTATCGTCTGCTGACGGGAAGATCGTTCCGCCCAAGCGTGGTGAAATGAAGCGCTCGATGGAATCGTTGATCCACCACTTCAAGCTCTACACCGAAGGTTATCACGTGCCTCCGGGCGAGGTTTATGCGGCTGTGGAAGCGCCGAAGGGCGAATTCGGCGTTTATCTTGTGGCTGACGGCACCAACAAGCCGTACCGCTGCAAGATCAAGGCACCGGGCTATGCTCACCTTTCAGCAATGGATTTCGTCTGCCGCGGCCACCAGCTCGCCGACGTATCGGCTGTGCTTGGTTCCATGGACATCGTCTTCGGTGAGGTTGACCGCTAGATCATGAGCATGCTGGGCAACCCAATTTCTGTGGACTGGAAAAGCGGTGCGGCGTCGGGCGCGTCGCTGATCGAGCGGGCCGGCTTGGGAGCCATGAGCGCGGCCGCGCGGGCGCTCGCTCCGTTGGACAGTCTCGGGTTTTCCCATGCCGCTATGATTTTGCGGAAGCTTCTGCCGAGCCGGCGGCCGGTATGCCTTGTTCTCGATCAAGATGCTCTGTTTACGTTCCCGTATGGAGACGCCTACTGGAGCCGCCTGCTTAGAGCTGGAGGGCTCTATGAGGAGGAAATTGAGAATCTGCTCCTTGCCCTAAAAGATGTTGACTACGTCTTCATCGATTGCGGTGCGAATTACGGCTATTGGTCGGTCAAGGTTACCAGCGAGCGCTTTGGTGGCAAACCTGCGGTCGCCGTCGAACTTGATCCGGACAGTTTCGCGCAGCTGCAAACCAATGCCGCTGTTAATAATGGCCGGTTCGCCTGTATGAACAGGGCCGTTTATGACAGGGACGGGGAAGTCCTGGACGTATACGGAGCAAAACACGAAGCGCGGTCTGTAGCGGCGGATGAAACCAGTGCGATTTCGGTGGCACGGGTGGAATCAGTAACGCTCGGGCGTATTGTGGCCGAAGCTGGCTTCGGGGCGGAACAGTTTATCGTTTTGAAACTCGATGTTGAAGGCGTCGAGATCAAGGTCCTGCAGGGGGCAAATGACCTGTTGGAAAAAGACCTTCTGATCATTTACGAAGAGCACGGCAATGATCCGGACCACACCGTGTCCGCTTTTTTGGTGAAGGAGTGCGGGATGCGACTCTTTGGCCACGACGGTGACAGTTTCTTTGAGCTTGGGGCGGTGTCAGATCTGAACGGTTTGAAGACCAACCGCCGCAAGGGTTACGATTTTTTTGCGACGCGAAGCCGTTTCTGGCTGGATAAGCTCGTAGGCCTTGGGGCCTTGCAAGCACCAGCACAGCCGGCTGGCGTGGCCGTTGTGCAGTAGACGGGGATAACCTCATGGCAGTTCGCAGGCTTGCGGCGGAACAACCAGACAGCTTTGAGTTCACCGGGGAAAACCTCGGCTGGGCAAAGAAGCTGATCGACCGCTATCCCGCCGGCCGTCAAGCGTCCGCGGTTATTCCGCTGTTGTGGCGCGCGCAGGAACAAAACGACGGCTGGGTGAGTGAACCGGCGATCCGCTACATTGCAGATCTTCTGGACATGCCGAACATCCGCGTCCTGGAAGTGGCCACCTTCTATACAATGTTCCAGCTTCAGCCGGTCGGCAAGAAGGCGCATATTCAGGTGTGCGGCACGACACCCTGCCAGCTGCGCGGCTCGGAAGATCTAATCAAGATTTGTAAATCCCGCATTGCCAAGCACATGCACGAGATCTCCGAGGACGGCATGTTCTCCTGGGAAGAAGTCGAGTGCCTGGGGGCCTGCGTGAACGCGCCGATGGTGCAGATTTTCAAGGACACCTATGAAGATCTGACCGAAGAGAGCTTCAACAAGCTTCTGGACGATATTGAAGCCGGGAACGAAGTGACGCCAGGTCCGCAGAACGGACGCCGGTTCTCCATGGCCGAAGGCGGACAGACCAGCTTGACGGAAATCGACGACACCTCGAAGGGCACCTTGCCAGTCCCGCATGTCATCGATGGGTCTGAAAAGGCATCCCACCATTTTGCCGGGGCGGCCATAAACACCGGTGGAAACGACTATGACGGTGTGCCGACACCTGCCGAAGACGCTGTTGCCAAGGTAAAGGCAGCATTCGCGGCAAAAGCCGAAGCGCCAGTCGATGCTCCGGCTGAGAAAAAAGCGGACGCGCCGAAAAAGGCTGCACCGAAAAAGACGGCTGCCAAAACAGCTGACAAGGTTGAAAAAGCTGCTGAAAAGGCCAGCGAACCGGCACCGGTATCCAAGGTCAAGCCGGAAGCGAAGGTCGAAGCTGCTGAAACGGTTTCTGAAAAGGCACCGGAAACCTTGAAGGAAGCCCGCGACGGCAAACCCGATGACCTGAAAAAGCTCAAGGGTGTTGGGCCGAAGCTGGAAGCGACGCTGCATGAGCTCGGTTTCTTCCACTTTGATCAAGTCGCAAGCTGGGGACCGGAAGAGGTTGCCTGGGTCGACAGCCGGCTGAAGTTCAAGGGGCGCATCGAGCGTGACGGCTGGATTGAGCAGGCCAAATTGCTTGCGTCCGGCGGAGAGACCGAATTTTCCAAGCGTGTGGAAGCAGGCGAAGTCGCTTCCTCCAAGAGCGAAGACTAAGGGGAAGAGATGCTTCAGGATAAGGATCGTATCTTCACCAACATCTACGGCCTTCACGACTGGGGTCTGGAAGGCGCGAAGAAACGCGGCCAGTGGGACAACACCAAGGCGTTGCTCGACAAGGGCCGCGACTGGATCATCCAGGAAATGAAGGACAGCGGTCTCAGAGGCCGTGGCGGTGCGGGGTTCCCGACTGGCCTGAAATGGTCTTTCATGCCCAAAGAATCTGACGGCCGCCCGGCGTATCTCGTCGTCAATGCCGACGAATCTGAGCCGGGCACATGTAAAGACCGTGAAATCCTGCGCCACGATCCGCACACGCTGGTCGAGGGCTGCCTGGTCGCCGGTTTCGCCATGGGGGCGATCGCGGCTTACATTTACGTGCGTGGCGAATTCATCCGTGAGCGCGAGCGCCTGCAGGCAGCGATCGATCAGGCATATGACGCCGGTCTGATCGGAAAGAACAACAAGAACGGCTACGATTTCGACATCTATGTTCACCATGGCGCAGGTGCTTACATCTGCGGTGAGGAAACAGCTTTGCTGGAGAGCCTGGAAGGCAAGAAGGGCCAGCCGCGCCTGAAGCCGCCGTTCCCGGCAAACGTTGGTCTGTACGGTTGCCCGACGACTGTGAACAACGTGGAATCGATTGCAGTTGCACCGACCATCCTTCGCCGCGGCGGCGGTTGGTTCGCGAGCCTTGGCCGTCCGAACAACACCGGCACGAAGCTCTTCTGCGTCTCTGGTCACGTCAACCAGCCGGCGACCTTTGAAGAAGAGCTCGGCGTTCCATTCTCTGAGATGATCGACAAACATTGCGGTGGCATTCGCGGTGGTTGGGACAATCTCCTGGCGGTTATTCCCGGCGGATCTTCGGTCCCGTGCTGTACGGCTGAGGAGATTAAAGACGCTCCGATGGATTTCGACACATTGCGCGGCATGGGCTCCGGCCTCGGCACCGCTGCGGTGATCGTCATGGACAAGTCGACAGACATCATCAAGGCGATTGCCCGCCTCAGCTACTTCTACAAGCACGAGAGCTGCGGCCAGTGCACGCCCTGCCGGGAAGGCACAGGTTGGATGTGGCGTGTGATGGAACGCATGGTGAAGGGCGAGAGCTCCTATGAAGAGATCGACATGCTCTTCAAGGTCACCAAGCAGGTCGAAGGCCATACAATTTGTGCTCTTGGAGATGCGGCTGCTTGGCCGATCCAGGGCTTGATCAAGAATTTCCGGCCGGTCATCGAGCAACGCATCGACGACTATGTCGCCAAGTCGAGAACGTCTTCGACCATGGTGGCGGCTGAGTAAGCGGAACGGAATTTGGAGAGCAGCGGATGACGAAGCTCATCATCGACGGCAATGAGGTAGACGTCCCGGCGGACTACACCCTGCTTCAGGCTTGTGAAGAGGCAGGTGCCGAGGTTCCGCGGTTTTGTTACCACGACCGCCTGTCGATTGCCGGCAATTGCCGCATGTGTCTGGTGGAAGTAAAGGGCGGACCGCCCAAGCCTACAGCGTCTTGCGCGATGGGCGTGAAGGACCTGCGTCCGGGACCGAACGGCGAGCCGCCGGTCGTTGAAACCAAATCCGAAATGGTCAAGAAGGCCCGCGAAGGGGTGATGGAGTTCCTGCTCATCAACCACCCGCTGGACTGCCCGATCTGCGATCAGGGCGGGGAGTGCGACCTTCAAGATCAGGCGATGGCCTATGGTGTCGACACCACGCGGTTCGATGAGAACAAGCGTGCGGTTGAGAACAAGGAAATCGGCCCGCTCATCAAGACGATCATGACCCGCTGCATTCACTGCACGCGCTGTGTCCGCTTCACCACGGAAGTTGCAGGTGTGTCGGACATGGGCCTGATTGGCCGCGGGGAAGATGCGGAAATCACCACCTATCTGGAAGCGGCGCTGTCCTCAGAAATGCAGGGCAACGTGGCCGATCTCTGCCCGGTTGGTGCGCTGACGCACAAGCCTTACGAGTTCCACGCCCGTCCTTGGGAGCTGACCAAGACCGAAAGCATCGACGTTATGGATGCGCTTGGTTCGGCTATTCGCGTTGACACACGCGGCAAGGAAGTCATGCGCGTGATGCCGCGGCTCAATGAAGAGATCAACGAAGAGTGGATCTCCGACAAGTCCCGCTACATTTGGGACGGGTTGAAGACACAGCGTCTTGATCGCCCGTATGCGAAGATCGACGGCAAACTACAGCCGGTTTCCTGGTCTCAGGCGTTCCAGATCATTGCCGACAAAGTCAAAGCGACATCCGCTGAAAAGGTGGGTGCGCTCGCCGGACAGCTCGCCGGTGTTGAAGACATGTTTGCGCTTAAGAGCCTGATGGAAAAGATCGGCTCCGCCAACCTCGACAGCCGGTTCCCGGGTTCACCGTTGCATCCGTCGAATGGCCGGGCGAGCTATCTCTTTAACTCCACCATTCAAGGCATTGAAGAAGCAGATGCCATCTTGCTTATCGGCACCAACCCGCGCGTTGAGGCACCGGTTCTGAACGCCCGGATCCGCAAACGTTGGGCACAGGGAGATCTGACCGTTGGTGTGATCGGCGAAAATGCTGATCTGACTTACCCGGTCACTTATCTTGGGGCCGGTCCGGACAGCATCAAGGAATTCGTCAAACACGCACCGGCCAAGGCCAAAAAGCCAATGTTCATCATTGGGCAGGGCGCTTTGAACCGGGCCGATGGCGCAGCTGTTCTGGCAAACCTGGCGGCAGCCGCAAAATCCCTTGGTGTGATCAAGGACGGTTGGAACGGCTTCAATATTCTTCACACCGAAGCTTCCCAGGTCGGGGCGCTCGATATAGGGTTTGTCCCAGGCGACGGCGGCAAGGACACGGGCGGCATGCTGGAAAGCGGCGCGTTGGATGTTCTCTTCCTGCTCGGCGTTGATGAGATTGAAGTTCCGGAAGGCGCGTTTGTGGTTTACCAGGGCACGCATGGTGATCGCGGAGCACACCGTGCCGACGTGATCTTGCCGGGCGCAGCTTACACCGAAAAATCCGCCATCTACGTGAATACGGAAGGCCGTGTTCAAATGGCGGACCGCGCTGGCTTCCCTCCGGGAGATGCGCGCGAGGACTGGGCAATCCTTCGGGCCTTATCAGCGGTTCTTGGTCAGGCTTTGGAATTTGATTCCCTGCCGCAACTGCGCTCCAAGCTCTTTGAAGCCGTTCCGCATATGGCAGCGATCGATTCCATCGAAGCCGGCGATTCTACGGATGTTGAGAAGCTGTCCAATGGCAAAGCCAAAATGGACAGCGCCGGGTTTGCAAACGTGATCCGGGACTTTTATTTGACCAACCCGATCGCACGCGCCTCCAAAGTGATGGCCGAGTGTTCGGCGCTCGCGAAAACGCGTGCCGCAGAAGCTGCGGAATAAGGGGTAGGGGACTGAAATGGCTGAGTTCATGACCACCTACGGCTGGCCGTTCCTCTGGATGGTATTCCAGAGCGTTCTGTTGCTTGTCGTGCTTTTGGTGATCGTCGCCTACGTGCTTTATGCGGACCGCAAGATCTGGGCGGCTGTTCAGATCCGCCGTGGCCCGAACGTTGTCGGGCCCTGGGGACTTCTCCAGAGTTTTGCCGATCTTCTGAAGTTTGTTTTGAAAGAGCCGGTGATCCCGTCGGGGTCTAACAAGGTTCTGTTCCTGCTGGCGCCGCTGGTGTCCGTGCTACTTGCCCTGGTAGCCTGGTCAGTCATTCCGGTGGACTATGGCTGGGTGATTGCGAACATCAACGTAGGTGTGCTGTTTGTCTTCGCCGTATCTTCCTTGGAAGTTTATGGTGTGATCATCGGCGGTTGGGCGTCCAACTCCAAGTACCCGTTCCTGTCAGCCCTCCGGTCCGCAGCGCAGATGGTGTCTTACGAAGTCTCCATCGGTTTCGTCATCGTCACGGTTCTTTTGTGCGCAGGCACCTTGAACCTGACCGGTATCGTTCTGGCGCAAGAAACCGGCCTCGCGGACATGCTGGGCGTGCCGTGGCTTAATATTCTGAACTGGTACTGGCTGCCGCTGTTCCCGATGTTCGTGGTGTTCTTCGTGTCGGCATTGGCTGAAACGAACCGGCCGCCATTCGATTTGGCGGAAGCAGAATCAGAACTGGTCGCCGGCTTCATGGTGGAATACGGCTCCACACCGTACATGATGTTCATGCTCGGCGAGTATGTCGCGATCTGCCTGATGTGCGCTCTGATGACCATTTTCTTCATGGGTGGATGGCTGCCGCCGTTTGACTTCGCACCGTTCACTTGGGTGCCGGGCGTCATCTGGTTCATCCTGAAGTGTCTGCTCTGCTTCTTCATGTTCGCCATGGTCAAGGCGATGGTCCCGCGCTACCGCTATGACCAGCTGATGCGTCTTGGCTGGAAAGTGTTCCTGCCGCTGTCGCTCGCCATGGTGTTTGTGGTCGCAACAGTCCTGATGATCACAGGCTGGGCGCCGGGCGCGGCGTAAGGGGACGGTCTATGGACGTGTCGCTCCCCGGAGTGATCGGAGCAGCAGTTGGACTTTATGTCGGCTGGCTCGATTGGAAGATCCTGAAGGGCATCCTTCAGGCGGCGGAGACGAAAAACAGACAAGCTGGCGGCGACGGTGGTGTCGTTGCCAGATACCGGGCACCAATCGGTGCACTGATTTTTGGTATTCCGGTGATCGGCTTTCCGATTGTCGGCTATTGGGCCGCCAGCCTGCTGGCTGGCTGAGGTAAAGAGAGGCTAACGCGATGGTTGGACAAACCGTCAAATCGCTGTTTCTGCAAGAGTTCGTATCGGCATTCTTCTTGGCGATGCGCTACTTCTTCAAACCGAAGCCAACGGTCAATTATCCGTTCGAGAAGGGCCCGGTAAGCCCGCGGTTCCGCGGTGAGCATGCGTTGCGCCGCTATCCGAACGGGGAAGAACGCTGCATTGCCTGCAAGCTGTGCGAAGCGATCTGTCCGGCTCAGGCGATCACCATTGAAGCAGGCCCACGCCGCAACGATGGCACCCGCCGCACGACCCGCTACGACATCGACATGGTGAAATGCATCTATTGCGGCTTCTGCCAGGAAGCGTGCCCTGTGGATGCAATCGTTGAGGGTCCAAACTTCGAATTCGCCACCGAAACCCGCGAAGAGCTCTACTATGACAAGGAAAAGCTGCTTGCGAACGGTGACCGTTGGGAGCGTGAGATCGCTCGAAACATTGAAATGGATGCTCCTTACCGTTAGGAGCTAACCGCACACTCCAAGTTCTGCCTGGCAATCCGGCCGGGCCCCGCATTTTCTGGCCGAACGGCCACACGACAGGCAGGTCTTTGAAATGATCCTGAAAGCCCTCTTTTTCTACCTGTTTGCAGGCGTCACGGTGGCGTCGGCATTCATGGTGATCGCGGCCCGGAATCCGGTAACCTCGGTCTTGTTTCTGATCCTGGCCTTCGTGAATTCCGCAGGACTGTTCATTCTTCTTGGTGCTGAGTATCTTGCTCTGTTGCTGGTGGTGGTCTATGTCGGCGCGGTCGCCGTTCTGTTCCTTTTCGTCGTCATGATGCTGGACGTGGACTTTGTGGAACTGCGCCAGGGCTTCTTGCAGTATCTGCCGATAGGTGGCCTCGTCGGGTTGATTCTTCTTGTCGAGCTTCTGATGGGTCTCGGGGCGTGGGTCATTCTGCCGGAGTTGACGGCGAACACCGTGGAGCCGACACCGCCGCTGACCGAGATGACCAACATCGAGGCGCTCGGTTCGGTACTCTACACCAAGTACATCTATTTCTTCCAGGTTGCCGGTTTGATCCTGCTGGTGGCCATGATCGGCGCGATCGTTCTGACACTGCGCCACAAGCCGAATGTCAAACGTCAGGACATTCCGACCCAGGTTGGCCGCACACGCGAAGCCGCAGTTGAGGTCCGGAAGGTCGAAACGGGCAAGGGTATTTGACGCGAAACGTTCGCGTCGTTCGATAAGTCCTGCAACCGGCACGCTCCTCCGTGCGGTTCAGGGTTGGGGTAAATGAGGGGAGCACGGCGAGGCGCCCATGGAAATCGGTCTGTCGCACTATCTGTCGGTCGCGGCGATCCTGTTCGTGATCGGGATCTTCGGGATCTTTCTGAACAGGAAAAATGTGATTGTCATCTTGATGTCGGTTGAGCTGTTGCTGCTCGCCGTGAACATCAACTTCGTCGCCTTTTCGTCGTTCCTCGGCGATCTGATCGGGCAGGTCTTCACCATGCTCATTTTGACCGTCGCGGCTGCAGAAGCTGCGATCGGACTTGCAATCCTGGTGGTCTTCCACCGGAACCGCGGCTCTATCGCCGTGGAAGACGTCAACGTGATGAAAGGGTAGGGGCTGATGTACTACGCTACGATCCTGTTCCTGCCATTGATCGGATTTTTGATTGCCGGTCTTTTCGGCCGGTCAATCGGTGCCAAGGCATCCGAGTACATTACAAGTGGCCTGTTGATCCTGGCAGCGCTTCTGTCATGGGGGGCATTCATCGGGTTCTGGCTCGGCGGTTCCGAAGCCCAGGTTGTTCACCTGTTCCGCTGGATGAGTGCCGGCGATCTCAATGTCGCCTGGTCAATCCGCGTCGATACGCTGACAGCGGTCATGCTAGTCGTTGTTAACACGGTGTCAGCGCTGGTGCATGTCTATTCCATTGGCTACATGCACCACGATCCGCACCGCCCGCGCTTCTTTGCGTACCTGTCGCTCTTTACGTTCGCCATGCTGACGCTGGTGACCGCAGACAACCTGCTGCAAATGTTCTTCGGCTGGGAAGGCGTGGGTCTTGCGTCCTATCTGCTGATCGGCTTCTGGTACAAGAAACCGTCCGCCAATGCGGCGGCGATGAAGGCGTTTGTCGTCAACCGTGTCGGGGACTTCGGGTTTGCGCTCGGCATCTTTGGCGTCTTCTACCTGTTCGGCAGCATCGACTTCACAACGATCTTCAACGACGCCCCGTCCTTCATTGAAGAGCAGGGCGAAGTCATGAACTTTATGGGCTATCACCTTGATGCCCAGGCCGCGATGACAGTCATCTGTCTGCTCCTGTTCATGGGGGCAATGGGTAAGTCGGCGCAGTTCCTTCTGCACACCTGGCTGCCGGATGCGATGGAAGGCCCGACTCCAGTTTCTGCGCTCATCCACGCTGCGACCATGGTTACCGCGGGCGTCTTCATGGTGGCGCGCTTGTCGCCGCTGTTCGAGCTGTCCGATTTCGCCCTGGCCGTGATTGTGTTCTTCGGTGCGACCACTGCGTTCTTTGCCGCAACGGTGGGTCTTGTTCAAAACGACATCAAGCGTGTGATCGCGTACTCCACCTGTTCGCAGTTGGGATACATGTTCGTGGCACTCGGCATTGGAGCTTACTCCATCGCGGTGTTCCACCTGTTCACGCACGCGTTCTTCAAGGCGCTGTTGTTCCTGTGTGCAGGTTCGGTGATCCATGCCGTGTCCGACGAACAGGACATGCGTAAAATGGGCGGTCTTCGCAAACACATTCCGATCACCTATTGGACCATGATGCTGGGCACGCTGGCGCTGACCGGTGTCGGTATTCCGTTAACTCATATTGGTTTTGCCGGTTTCGTCTCAAAGGACGGCATCATCGAGGCCGCGTTTGCAGCTGGTGGCGGAGATCATCCGAACCCGATGGCGCTTTACGGCTTCTGGCTGACGGTGATCGCGGCTGGCCTGACGTCCTTCTATTCCTGGCGCCTGACCTTCATGACCTTCCACGGAAAACCGCGCGCTTCTGTTGATGTGATGAAACACGTTCATGAATCGCCACTGGTGATGACGGTGCCGCTGTTCGTCCTGTCCGTCGGCGCGGTTCTGGCCGGCGTGGTCTTCTACGGCCCGTTCTTCTACGACGAGGCGGCCTATGAAGCCTTCTGGGCGGGCTCCTTGCCGGCATTTGCCGACAGCCATGTCCTGCATGACATGCACTACGTTCCGACTTGGGTGCGTCTGTCGCCATTCGTCATGATGGCAGCCGGTCTGCTGGTGGCCTACCAGTTCTACATTCGCTCTCCGGAAATGCCGAAGCAGTTGGCCGAACGCCATTCGGCGCTGTACCAGTTCCTTTTGAACAAGTGGTATTTCGACGAACTCTACAATTTCATCTTTGTCCGTCCCGCAATGTGGCTTGGCCGCGTTCTTTGGAAGAAGGGCGATGGCACCGTGATCGACGGCTATGGGCCGAACGGGATCGCCGCGCGGGTGCAGGGTGTCACGACCTGGGTCGTTAAACTGCAAACCGGATATCTCTACCACTATGCATTTGCGATGCTGATCGGTGTGGCGGCCTTGATCACCTGGTCGATGTTCACCGGTGCGGGCACCGGCGGGGGTGCACACTAATGATTGACTGGCCAATTCTGTCACTCACGACATTCCTGCCTTTGCTGGGTGTTGTGTTCGTCCTGCTGGTGCCAGGCAATGACGACCACGCAAAGCGTCAGATGCGTATGGTGGCGCTTGTCACCACATCGATGACGTTTGTCCTCTCCCTGATGATCTGGGCCTATTTCGACTACTCGAACCCTGGGTTCCAGTTTGTCGAAGAGCGGGACTGGCTTGGCTCGAACATCACTTACAAGATGGGTGTCGACGGCATTTCGGTGCTCTTCGTCATCCTGACGACGTTCCTGATGCCGTTCTGTATCCTGGCGTCCTGGGAGAGCGTTCAAAAGCGCGTGCGCGAATACATGGTCGCGTTCCTGATCCTGGAAACGCTCATGATCGGCGTGTTCTGCGCACTCGACATCGTCGTCTTCTACGTCTTCTTCGAAGCTGGCCTTATCCCGATGTTCCTGATCATTGGGGTATGGGGCGGTGCACGGCGGGTCTACGCATCTTACAAGTTCTTCCTCTACACGCTGCTCGGATCGGTTTTGATGCTGGTCGCGATCATGGCGATGTACTGGACGGCCGGCACGACGGACATCCAGGAGCTTCTGGCCTATCCGTTCCCGGCGGAAATGCAGACCTGGCTCTGGATCGCGTTCTTTGCAAGCTTTGCAGTGAAAATGCCAATGTGGCCGGTGCATACCTGGTTGCCGGATGCCCACGTTGAGGCGCCGACAGCCGGATCCGTGATCCTGGCGGGTGTTCTTCTGAAACTCGGCGGGTACGGGTTCCTGAGATTCTCCCTGCCGATGTTCCCGCTTGCCTCCGATATGTTTGCACCACTGGTGTTCACACTGTCGGTGGTCGCGATCATCTACACGTCATTGGTTGCTCTGGCTCAGGAAGATATCAAGAAGCTGATCGCTTACTCATCGGTTGCCCATATGGGCTACGTGACCATGGGGATCTTCACCATGACGCCGCAGGGCGTGCAGGGTGGTATTTTCCAGATGCTCTCCCACGGCATCGTGTCCGGTGCGCTCTTCTTGTGCGTTGGGGTCATCTATGACCGGATGCACACCCGGGAAATCTCGGCCTACGGGGGCCTCGTCAACCGGATGCCGAAATATGCGGTCGCGTTCCTCATCTTCACGATGGCCAATGTCGGTTTGCCTGGCACTTCCGGCTTTGTCGGCGAAATTCTGGTTCTGATGGGAGCGTTCCAGGTCAACACATGGGTTGCCGTGTTCGCGACAACGGGCGTGATCCTGTCGGCGTGTTATGCGCTGTATCTCTACCGCCGGGTCGTGTTCGGCTCGCTGGATAAGGAAAGCCTCAAGTCGATCCTCGATCTGGATCTTCGCGAAAAGGTCATCCTGGTCCCGATGATCATTCTGACGATCTTCTTCGGTTTCTATCCGATGGCGATCCTGGATGTGACCCAAGGATCCGTCGATAACCTGATCAACCATTATACCGCGGCCCTTGAAGCTGCTGGGGTCACCCAGCATGCGGCCACGGCGCACTAAGAGTTTCGAGGGCGAGACAGAGCTATGTCAGACGTGACCCAACTGCCAGATCTCATGCCGGCCTTGCCGGAAATCATTCTGGCGATCGGAGCGATGGTGCTGTTGATGGTCGGTGCCTTCGGTGGCCGGAACATCAGCTATGCGGTCTTTGGTGGAGCGATGGGGCTTCTCGGCGGTACGTTCCTCGTGCTGCTATTGGTCCCAAGCTTCGGTGAAACATTCGGCGGTTCCTTCATCCTTGATGATTACGCCTACTTCTTGAAGCTGGTGGTCCTTGTCGGATCATTCTTTGCGATTGCCATGTCGTGGGCCTATGCGAAGAGCCAGTCGTTTGACCATTTTGAGTATCCGATCCTGATCGTTCTAGCGACGCTCGGCATGATGCTGATGCTGTCGGCAAACGATATGATTGCGCTCTACATGGGTCTCGAACTCCAGAGTTTGTCGCTCTACGTTGTGGCTGCGATCAACCGCGACAGTGTCCGGTCAACAGAAGCGGGTTTGAAGTATTTCGTGCTCGGTGCGCTGTCTTCCGGCATGCTGCTTTACGGTATGTCGCTGGTGTACGGTTTCACCGGCCAGATCTCCTTTGCAGCAATTGCCGAGCTGATCTCGCAAGAGGGGGCGTCCATCGGGCTGATCATTGGCTTGACCTTCATTCTTGCAGGTCTTGCTTTCAAGATCTCCGCCGTTCCATTCCACATGTGGACCCCGGACGTTTATGAAGGCGCACCAACTCCGGTGACTGCATTCTTCGCAGCGGCTCCGAAGGTTGCTGCCATGGGGATGCTGGTGCGGATCGTCATTGATGCGTTCCATCCGGTCACCAGCGATTGGCAACAGATCATCGTCTTCGTATCGATTGCCTCCATGGCGCTCGGCGCGTTCGCCGCAATTGGCCAGACCAATCTGAAACGCCTGATGGCCTATTCGTCCATCGGCCACATGGGCTATGCCCTGGTCGGTCTTGCGGCCGGCACGCAGACAGGTGTAGAGGGTGTGATCTTCTACATGGTCGCCTATCTCGGTATGACGCTTGGTGTGTTTGCCTGCATCTTGTCCATGCGCCGGAAGGACGGCATGGTGGAAGAGATCTCCGATCTTTCCGGTCTCTCCCAGACCAACCTGCCGATGGCAGTCATCCTGGGCTTGCTGATGTTCTCGCTCGCCGGCATTCCGCCGCTGATTGGCTTCTTCGGGAAGTGGTTTGTGTTTGCAGCTGCAGTCGAGGCTGGTCTCTATCCGCTGGCCGTGATCGGCGTGCTCGCATCCGTGGTGGGCTGTTACTACTACCTGCGCATCGTCAAGGTGATGTTCTTTGACGAGCCGGCCGAGGCCTTCCAGCCGATGCCGACCGAACTGAAGGTCGTCCTCGGCCTGTCCGGTGTGTTCGTGGTCTTTTTCTGGGTCATGCCTGGCCCGGTGGTAACGGCTGCAACCGCTGCGGCGCAGTCGTTGTTTTGATAAGCGGTTTGGCGATTGAACAGTCCTGCACCACATCTTGAGACGAAAGGTCCGGCGCCCGGAGCGCCGGATTTTCTCTATGAGGCCTATGAGACGGTCGGCTCGACCAACGCTCTGTGTCTGGAGCGGGCCGTTTCGGGGCATCCTGGAAACCTCTGGATCCGGGCCGGCGTACAGACGGCTGGCCGGGGCCGGCGGGGGCGGGCCTGGACCTCTCCGCAGGGAAATCTCTTTGCAAGTGTCCTTCTGATCGACCCGTCTTCCTTGGCCCGGATCGGCGAATTGCCGCTTTTGTCGGCTGTTGCGCTTGCCGAAGCCGTTGACATGGCTGCCGGTACGCTCCAATTGGTGTCGTTGAAGTGGCCGAACGACCTGTTGGTCGACGGAGCGAAACTCTCGGGCATCTTGCTGGAAGCCGAGACACTCAAAGACGGTCGCTTGGCTGCGGTCATGGGGTTTGGGGTCAATTGTGTGTCCCATCCCGATCCGGCGTTGTACCGGGCGACCGATCTGCGCAGCCTAGGCTATCAAGTATCGGCCGACAGCTTGTTCGCAGCGCTGGCGGAAACACTGGCAAAGTATTTTGCAATCTGGCACCAACCGGACGGTTTTGATCGCATCCGGCGCCAATGGTTGAAGCGGGCGGCGCATTTGGGACAAAAGATCACTGTCCGGGCCGCTCAAGAAGAAATAACCGGCATTTTTGACGATCTGGATGCGTCCGGCCATTTGGTCCTAAGACTGGATAACGGCCAAAAACGCACGGTCTACGCCGGTGACGTATTTTTATCCGGCGAATGACGGCCGGACAGTTCCCTCGAAAAATGTGAGGGGTAGGAGAATTTGATGGCTTCGGCCAAGGATAAAGAAAACGACATTGTGTTCCTGCCGCTTGGCGGTGTTGGCGAAATCGGCATGAACCTCGGCCTTTACGGCTACGGGCCGGAGGGCAACCGGAAATGGTTGATCGTCGATTGCGGCGTTAGCTTTGCTGGCCCGGAACTGCCGGGCATCGATCTGGTGATGCCGGACATCAAGTTTCTGGAAGATGAGGTCGACAGTATTGTCGGCATGGTCATCACCCATGCCCACGAAGACCACTATGGCGCGATCCTGCATTTATGGCCCTTCCTGAAAGTTCCGGTCTACGCGACGGCCTTTACCGCCGGTTTGTTGGCGGCCAAGACTGAGAGCGAGCCGGGCGCTGAAGAGGTTCCCGTGACCGTGGTGCGTCAGGGCGAACGTCATACGATTGGTCCGTTCGATGTTGAATTCGTTGCCATGGCCCACTCGATCCCGGAGCCCTGTGCGCTGGCAATCCGCACCCCAGCCGGTTTGGTGCTGCACACAGGTGACTGGAAGATCGATAGATCTCCAGGTATCGGCCAACCGATCGACCTTGACCGGCTGGCAGAGCTTGGCCGCGAAGGGGTCATGGCGCTCGTTTGCGACAGCACCAATGCGGTTCGAGACGGCGTCAGCCCGAGCGAAGCGGATGTGGCCGCTGAACTGACCAAAGTGATTGGCCGGGCCAAGCATCGCGTTGCCGTAACAACCTTTGCCTCCAATGTTGCCCGTATCCGGGCAATCGCGCTTGCCGCTGCGGCGAATGAGCGGGACGTGGTTGTGGTTGGCCGGTCCATGCACCGTGCCATCGAAGTGTCCAACGAGCTGGAGTATCTGGACGATCTCCCGGCCTTCCATGACGAAGAAGCTTATGGGTATCTGCCGCGTGACAAGGTCGTGCTGTTGTGCACAGGTTCACAGGGTGAAAACCGGGCCGCGCTGGCCCGGATTGCTGCCGGTGATCACCGGAACATTGCACTTGCCCAGGGCGATACGGTGATCTTCTCGTCCCGAACCATTCCGGGCAACGAGAAGGAAGTCGGGTCTGTCCTCAATAATCTGGCGGACAAGGACGTTGAAATCGTCACCGACAAGGATGCCCTGGTCCATGTTTCGGGACACCCGCGCCGCGGTGAACTGGAGCAGCTCTACAAACTGGTACAGCCAAAAGTCGTGCTTCCCGTCCACGGGGAACCATTGCATCTTGCAGCTCATGCTGCGTTTGCGAAGGAACAAGGCGTTCCGGAAGTCATTCGCGGCAAGAATGGGGACATCATCCGCCTTGTGGCCGGCCGGGCTGCAATCATCGATGAGGCGCCGTTCGGCATTCTGGTGAAGGATGGCCGGATCCTTGATGACCCGGAAGTCACCGGGGTGAAGGAACGGCGGAAGCTGTCTTTTGCGGGCGCTGCGATCATCACACTGGTGGTCAACCGGTCCGGCGAGCTGCTCGACGATCCACATGCGGTGCTGCTCGGACTGCCGGACACGGACGATGATGGCGAGCCGATGGAAGACATCGTTCAAAAGGCTGTAATTGGCGCTGTAACGAGTATTCCGAAGGCCCGGCGCAAGGACAAGGACCTGATTGCCGAAGCGGCGCGCCGCGCGGCCCGGTCGGAGATCCTTGATGTCTGGGGCAAAAAGACGCTCTGCAAGGTGGTGGTGACCCGGCTATAAGTTACACCGCAAATCGTGCTGAAGGCACGGTCTGCCTGTTTGTGGAGGAATTGGAATGATCGGTCGGCTTAACCACGTGGCCATTGCAGTGTCGGATATCGATGCGGCAACCGCCGTTTACCGGGATACGCTTGGTGCGGAAGTCTCTGCCAAGGAAGCGCAGCCGGACCACGGTGTTTCGACCGTGTTCATCAACCTGCCGAACACCAAGATCGAGTTGCTTGAACCGCTTGGCGAAGATTCGCCGATCGCTAAATTTCTAGAAAAGAACCCGTCCGGCGGCATTCACCACGTCTGTTATGAAGTCGACGATATCATCGCGGCGCGTGACAAACTGGTGGCGGATGGCGCACGTGTTCTTGGCAGCGGCGAACCGAAAATCGGTGCCCACGGCAAACCGGTGCTGTTCCTCCACCCGAAGGACTTTCTCGGCACCCTGACGGAATTGGAAGAGGCTTAATCACATGTCTTTGGCGTTCAGCCTGGCAATCTTTTTCATGATGTGGTGGATCATCCTGTTTGCAATGCTTCCCTTCGGCATGCGCCGGACACAGGAGGAAGCAGGCGAGGTGATCCCGGGCTCTGAGGCCAGTGCCCCTGAACGCCCCCGGATGTTGCGCGTACTGCTGATGACGACGGTCGTCACCTGCGTGCTCTTTGCCGGGTATATGTGGCTGCGCTCCAGTGGCTTCGGCTTGGATGATATTCCCTTCTTTATGCCTCCGAGCGAAAGTTATTCCACGCCTGGCGGGTAATGCCCGGTGTGAATGGAATGAAAAAGGGGAGCCGCCGTCGCTGCTCCCCCTTTTGTTTTTCCGCTCATTTTTCAGTCGTTAAAGCACGCATTCGATCCCGACCAGGCGGGCACCGGTGCCGTGGTTTTTCAGATCCACGTTGCCGCTTTGAACGGCCAGTTCCTTGCGTTTTGCTTCAAGGCGAGTGGCTTCCGCCTTCAGACCCTGCAGACCAACCATGATCTCATCCCATTCTGCCGAGCAGTCAGTCAATCCGAACTTGGCCGTGAGCTTTTTCATCACAATGCCCTTCAGGTCGATTTGTGTGCCCTTCCAGTTGAAAGACACCCAATCAGACATGAGGTTGAATTTATCGAATTGCATGCGGATGCCGTAAACAGATTCCATGATGCCACCATAGTAGGTTGTCATCGCAAACCCATAGATGCTGTTGAAGTCCCAGCCAAACTTATGGCTTTCAAAGGAGTCCTTGTATTTGACCAGATGCCACTTGTGATATGTGTGGTCGGACTTGCCCTGGATGTTTTTTGATTCAGCCTGTGATTTGATTTCCAGCTTGCCGGTGCCGTCACCTGCGTTGATCTTGATTTGCTGGTTCCGGCCGCTGGTGACGGTAATGCCGCCGTTTTCGGTCGAAACGTTGATACTGTCCTGGACCGCGGCAGAATAGTCGCCGTCCACGTCGAGCGTGTAGTCACCCTTAACCTGCTGATGATAGTCGGCAGTCTCGAGATACATTTTTTCAGCCGCTTTAATCAGCACCCGGCCATCGCAGGCGAGCAGAATACCTTGAGAACCGCCCGCAGCATTTGTGTAGACAGAAGTGTCGTCGCCTTCATCCTCGATATGCTGAGCCGGGAAGAGCTCATCATGATGATCATTCTCGAACGCGGTGCGCTCCACCTCGGAATACTCGCCCAGGCGGAAGAATGCACCGATGTCGTCTTTGGTGTCATCAGTCGTGTCTGACGGAACGAGATAAAAAACATTCCGGTTCAAATGAACCGGGAGGCAAGGCTCTGACGGCAAAGGGGGAACTTGCTGAGGCACGGACAGTCTTTGTGTCGGGTCCAGCGGAAGCCCCGGAAGTGACCAATCATGCAGAGCCATCTTGTTCTCCAGTTTTGTTCTTCGTTATTAGTGTCCCGGCACGCGGGTCGTACTTAGCGCCGCCACACTTCCTGCGTAGCCCGGCACGTGACTGCTACACTGTGTTCTGTGTCACAAAAACGTAACGTTAGAAATGACTATGTTGCAAGAAGGGTTAAGGAGAGGAATATGCCGAAAGTTTATTTCTTCATGTTTCTTAGCAAGGTCCTAATCTGAAAGCCGGATTTCTGGTGTCCGAAATAAAATGGACATTGGGGGCCATGTCCAATCTGCGGTGCTCTTTGGCCGAAATGGCGCCGTTCGATTCGTCATAATTCGCTAGGAGATAGACGCGGCCAGTTATGCTCATCCGGCATGGCAGAAATGCAGGCGGCAACAATCGCAGTGGACCGCCGTTTTGTCAGCGGGGGAAAGACGCTTCGAACGTCAAAGCCACTCGAAATTCCGAGTGTTCGAACTCTCGCAGACAAAGAAAAAAGGCAGAGCCTGAAGCTCTGCCTTGATAAAGTTCCGCGTCTAAATTGACTCCGTTCCCTCGCGTGCCGGTTTTCCGGTTTGACGGGGCGGCTGCTGCCGTAAGGCGCGCCTGGTGTCCTTCCTCCCAAGACTCAGACCGCGATGTCCGTAAGCTCCTGACATTTCTGCCTAGGGCTTTCTTGTTATGGGAACGGAACCTAACTGATTGTTTTCGCCTTGTCACCTATTTGTCTTGGAGAGCCTACATTTTTTGCTTGCCTATTTCCGATGCGTCAAAAAAACACACGTGGAACCCGGAAAACGGCGCTGCAAATTGAGCTGGCTAAGTCCTGCAATTCAGCTGGCGACCCGCTGTCTATCTGCAAATCCTGCAAAACTCGGCCATAAAATGCGATTGCTCTTGTGTTTAAGGTCAGCTTGCGCTTTGACTGCGCACAAATCCGGCAATGCCACAGTTTTGAGAGTGCATAAATGCGTCTGTCCCGTTACTTCCTGCCCATCCTGAAAGAAACTCCGAAGGAAGCGGAAATTGTTTCCCACCGGCTCATGCTGCGGGCGGGCATGATCCGCCAG
The DNA here is from genome assembly GCF_965276855.1 of Roseibium sp. Taxonomy (GTDB): domain Bacteria; phylum Pseudomonadota; class Alphaproteobacteria; order Rhizobiales; family Stappiaceae; genus Roseibium. The sequence continues at coordinate 241,090 of NZ_OZ255700.1, read as the reverse complement.
CAGTCCGCCGGGATTTATTCTTGGCTACCGCTGGGATTGAAGGTGCTTCGCAAGATTGAGCGGATTGTGGAAGAAGAGCAGGCACGGGCAGGGGCGGTTCAGCTGCTGATGCCGACCATCCAGCCTGCCGACTTGTGGCGCGAAAGTGGGCGCTACGATGCCTATGGCAAGGAAATGCTGCGCATCACCGACCGCCATGAGCGGGAGATGCTTTTTGGTCCGACCAACGAGGAGATGATCACCGACATCTTCCGCAGCTATGTACGCTCCTATAAAGACCTGCCGCTAAACCTTTACCACATACAGTGGAAGTTCCGGGATGAAGTCCGCCCGCGGTTCGGCATCATGCGCGGGCGCGAGTTCCTGATGAAGGATGCTTATTCCTTCGATCTTGATCAGGAATCGGCGCGTCATGCTTATAATCGCATGTTCGTCGCTTATTTGCGCACTTTTGACCGGATGGGCCTGAAGGCGATTCCGATGAAGGCTGACACGGGCCCGATTGGCGGCGATCTCAGCCACGAATTCATCATCCTTGCGGAAACCGGCGAGAGCGAAGTGTTCCTAGACAAGTCACTTCTTGAAATGCCGATCCCGGCCAAGGACACAGATTTCTGGTCGGACCTGTCACCGATCGTTGAAAGCTGGACGACCCCCTACGCAGCGACCGACGAAATGCATGATGAAGCAGCTTTCGACGCATTGTCAGAGGAAACACGCGTATCTGCGCGCGGTATCGAGGTCGGACACATCTTCTATTTCGGCACAAAATACTCCGATGCGATGGGCGCCAAGGTCGCCACTGCTGAAGGAACGGAAGTGCCGGTCCACATGGGCTCTTATGGTGTCGGCGTATCCCGTCTTCTTGGTGCCTTGATTGAGGCCAATCATGATGAGGATGGAATCATCTGGCCGAAATCGGTGGCACCGTTCCATGTTGGCATCATCAACATGCGCCCGGGCGATGATTTGACCGACCCGGTCTGTGAGGACCTTTACGCCAAGCTGGAAGCTGCCGGCATTGAGGTGCTTTACGACGACACGGACAGCCGGGCAGGGGCGAAATTTGCCACGATGGATCTGATCGGTTTGCCGTTCCAGGTGGTGGCCGGTCCGCGCGGGTTGAAAGATGGTGTGCTGGAGGTCAAGGACCGGGCAACTGGGGAAAAGGAAATGCTGACCCCGGAGGCAACCTTGAACAAGCTCACCGCGGCATTGACGGACTGATCCAGTCCGGTGATCCTCTGGGGCGGGGAATCGGCTGCGGGAAACAGCGGCCACCGGGGCGTTGCTGAATTGGATGGAAAATGACAGCAGTAGACACTGCGCGCGAGGGCGCGGACCGGGGGACGGTAGAGCCGACGCGCCCCTTTGCGCCCTTTGAATGGATGATCGCCGGCCGGTATCTGCGCTCGCGCCGCCGGGAAACATTCATTTCAGTGATCGCCGGTTTTTCCTTCGCGGGCATCATGCTGGGCGTTGCAACGCTTATCATCGTCATGGCGGTGATGAACGGGTTCCGCTCTGAGCTGTTGGGCAAGATCCTCGGGATCAATGGCCACATGCTGATCCAGCCGATTGACCAGCCGCTCACCGATTATGATCCGGTGGCCAAACGCCTTGAGGGCGTGCCGGAGGTCATCAGCGCCATTCCTTTCGTTGAAGGTCAGGCCCTCGTCTCTGGTCCTGCCGGAAACCTCGGAGCATTGGTGCGCGGCCTCAAAGAAAGTGACTTGCGCCGGATCCCGTTGGTTGCCAACAACTTGCGTGCCGGGACGCTGGATGGTTTTGATGCCGGTCAAGGCGTTGCCATCGGTTCGCGCATGGCGCAACAGCTCGGCATCACGCTTGGTGACAACATCACCATCATTTCACCGCGTGGCAGCGTCACCCCTATGGGCGTGACCCCGCGGGTCAAGGCCTATCCGGTGACCGCGATCTTCGAGATCGGCATGAGCGAATATGACGCGACTTTCCTGTTCATGCCGCTGCCCGAATCCCAAGCCTATTTCAATATGGACGGCATCACGACCGGGATTGAGCTTTACGTGGTCGATCCGGACAATGTCGGAACCATGCTGGCTGCTGTTGAAGAAGCTGCCGGCCGTCCGGCGTTCGTAACCGACTGGCGGCAGCGGAATGTGACGTTCTTTTCCGCGCTTGAAGTTGAACGGAACGTGATGTTTATCATCCTGACGCTCATTGTGCTGGTCGCGGCGCTCAACATCATTTCAGGCCTTATCATGCTGGTGAAGGACAAGGGGCACGACATTGCGATCCTGCGGACCATGGGTGCAACGCGCGGATCCATCATGCGGATCTTTTTAATCACCGGCGCCAGCATTGGCTGTGTCGGCACGCTGGCTGGTTTTTTCCTTGGGCTCATCGTGTGTCTCAACATTGAGAGCATCCGGCAATTCGTTTCCTGGCTGACGTCGACGCAGCTGTTTGATCCAACGCTTTATTTCCTGTCGAAACTGCCGGCAGAAATCGACAGCGGCGAGACTGTAACGGTTCTGTTGATGGCGCTTGCCCTGTCTCTTCTGGCGACGCTTTATCCGGCATGGCGGGCGGCTCGGCTCGATCCGGTCGAAGCCCTGCGGTACGAATAGGAGAGGGCAGATGAACCAGGCTGTAGATCCGCGCCGGGCTCCCGGTCTCCAACCGGCTGCCATCGAACTGTCAGGAATTTCCCGCGCGTATGATGAAGGCGACCACAAGCTTCATGTGCTAAATGGTGCGAACCTGCGCATTGAAGCCGGTGAAATGGTGGCGCTCGTTGCTCCGTCCGGAACCGGTAAATCGACGCTTTTGCATATTGCGGGGCTCTTGGAGCAACCCGATGGCGGCGATGTCTATCTCGGCGGCGTCAATTGCACGGATTTGTCGGATGATGAGCGCACCGCGATCCGGCGCAACGACATCGGCTTCGTCTACCAGTTTCATCATCTGCTGCCGGAGTTCACCGCGCAGGAGAACATCATGATGCCGCAGATGATCCGGGGGTTGCCGAAAAAGGTGGCGGCCGACCGCGCCGATGAGCTGCTCGCCTATATGCGCCTTGCCGATCGGGGCAGCCACCGTCCCTCTGAACTTTCTGGCGGTGAACAGCAGCGGGTGGCCGTTGCCCGCGCGGTTGCCAATGCGCCGCGGATTCTTCTTCTGGATGAACCGACCGGCAATCTTGATCCCAACACGGCGAACTATGTTTTCGATGCGCTGTCCGCGCTGGTCCGGGCTTCCGGGGTTGCGACGCTCTTTGCGACCCATAATCTTGAACTTGCCGGACGGATGGATCGCGCCATCACGCTGGCAGACGGTCTCGTAAAACCCCGCTGATCTGGCGAACCTAGGCGTTCCGGTTTTTGACGGAAACACTTTTGGTGAAACTGGAACAAAGCAAAAACACAAAGGTTTCTGCGGGTTTTATACAAATCAAATCAAGGAGAACAAAAAAGGCTTGCAAAGAGAACATAAATGGAACATGTTCTGATTATCGAACAAGATGTTGGAGGGTGGTATGTTCTATTTCGCTCGTGACTGTGCAGCTTTTGCATCCCTTGTTTCCTTCTGTGCGACGCTCGCTGTTTGGGGCGATGTCATTCTCTCCGCTGGCTGAGCCACAGCGTATCCAACCTGCAGTCCGGCACGTGGCAGCCGGGCAGCATGCCCTCAAATCGTTACCGGATTTGAGGTATGGTCGGACTAGCGAAGGCAATTGGCAAGACACATGGCGCAACATGGTCTGGCAGAGATGCTTTTAGCCCTTTAAAGAACAGCGGTGACAACCGCACTGGCGGCTGGACGAAACGCACCCGAGGCGTTTCACTTTGAAGCGAAGATTCGCGCAAGCCATTGAGTATGCCGCCATGACGAATGTAGACAGCGATATGAGTTCCGTGTCTGGAGCGCCCGCTCCAATGGGGAGCGGTCCGGGTTTCGTGCACTTGCGCGTCCATTCCGCGCTCTCGCTCCTGGAAGGGGCGTTGCCCATCAAGAAGCTCTTGGATCTCGCCAAGGCAGACGATCAGCCGGCGCTTGCGATCGCCGACACCAACAATCTTTTTGGCGCGCAGGAGTTCTCGAGCAAAGCCTGGGGCGCGGGCATTCAGCCGATTACGGCGTGCCAATTGTCCGTGTTTTTTGATGATGGTCTGGACAGCGGACGGCGCGGCGAGCCGGCACTTGCTGACCTCGTCCTTATAGCCATGACTGAAACCGGTTACGGCAACTTGATGGAACTGACGTCAAGGGCGTTTCTCGACACGGAAACGGGCCTGAGGCCGCATGTCTCGATCAGCTATCTTCTTCAAAAAGCGCAAGATGTGATTGTCCTGACCGGTGGAAGTCTGGGCGCCATTGGCGCGCCGCTGTTGGGCGGCCGGAAAGATTTGGCGGAGAGCCGGCTGATAACACTCGCCGATGGATTTACAGGACGGTGTTACGTCGAGCTTCAGCGCCACGGCATGGAGAGCGAGCGCAAGACCGAAGAGGCATTCCTTGATCTTGCCTATGAGATGGGTTTGCCGCTCGTTGCGACCAATGAGGCTTTCTTTCCAGCGCGCGATGATTACGAGGCGCACGATGCGCTGATCTGTATCTCGGAAGGCCGGGTTCTGATCGAAAGCGACCGGCGGCGGTTAACGCCGGAGCACTATTTCAAGACGCGCGCAGAAATGTGCGCTCTTTTTGCTGATTTGCCCGAAGCATTGGCTTCTACGATTGAGATCGCGAAGCGCTGTTCGTTCCGGCCGATGAAACGGGCACCAATCCTGCCCCGGTTTGCTGGTGCAGATGCGGACCCGGAAGAAGCCGAACGCGCCGAATCTGAAGAACTGAAGCGCCAGGCCCGCGAAGGGCTTCAGGCCCGCCTCGATGCCCATGGCCTGGCGCCGGGTCTTGAGGAGAAAGACTACTGGGAACGCCTTGATTATGAGACCGGCATCATCGAACGGATGAAGTTTCCGGGTTACTTCCTGATCGTTGCCGACTTCATCAAATGGGCCAAGAATCACGACATCCCGGTTGGACCGGGCCGTGGCTCTGGTGCGGGCTCCCTGGTGGCCTGGTCCTTGACAATCACCGATCTTGACCCGATGCGGTTCTCGCTTCTCTTTGAGCGGTTCTTGAACCCGGAACGTGTCTCGATGCCGGATTTCGACATCGACTTCTGTCAGTCCCGGCGTGAAGAAGTCATTCGCTACGTTCAGGAGAAGTATGGCCGTCAGCAGGTGGCTCAGATCATCACCTTCGGATCCTTGCAGGCGCGCGCGGTTCTGCGGGATGTCGGGCGTGTCCTGCAAATGCCCTATGGCCAGGTCGACCGTCTCTGCAAACTTGTGCCCGCCAACCCTGCCAATCCTGTCACTCTGGGTCAGGCGATCGAAGATGAGCCGCGCCTGCGCGAAGCTGCCCGCGAAGAGGAAATTGTCGAGCGGCTCCTCGGCATGGCCCAGAAACTTGAAGGGCTTTATCGGCACGCATCCACCCACGCCGCCGGTGTGGTCATTGGCGACCGGCCGCTTGAGCAGCTTGTCCCGCTCTACCGCGACCCGCGCTCCGACATGCCGGTCGCCCAGTTCAACATGAAGATGGTTGAGGATGCGGGTCTTGTTAAATTTGACTTTCTCGGCCTGAAAACGCTCACGGTCATCGACACGGCGGTGAAGCTGATTGAGCGGCGGGGCATCAAGGTGGATGTCGCTGGCCTGCCGATTGACGACAAGAAGTCCTACGACCTTCTGACCAGGGGCGAGACGTTCGGCGTGTTTCAGCTGGAAAGTCAGGGCATGCGCCGTGCCGTTGCCGGCATGAAGCCGGACCGGTTTGAGGACATCATTGCCCTTGTGGCGCTCTACCGTCCGGGCCCGATGGAGAACATCCCGGTCTACAATGCGGTGAAGCACGGCGAGCAGGAACCGGACTGTCTGCACCCGCTGCTCGAACCGATCCTGATGGAGACGAACGGTATCATCGTCTACCAGGAGCAGGTGATGCAGATCGCCCAGGTGCTTTCAGGTTATTCGCTTGGGGAAGCGGATCTTCTGCGCCGCGCCATGGGTAAGAAGATTGCCGCGGAAATGGAAGTCCAGCGCGCCCGCTTTGTTGACGGCGCCGTTGAGCGGGGCATCAACAAGACCCAGGCGGGGACAATTTTCGATCTTGTGGCGAAATTCGCGAACTACGGCTTTAACAAATCGCACGCAGCCGCCTACGCACTGGTCTCCTATCACACCGCCTGGCTGAAGGCGAACCACCCGGTCGAATTCATGGCAGCGTCCATGACACTCGATATGGGGAATACCGAAAAGCTCGGGGACTTCCGTCAGGAAGCCCGGCGGATGGGCATTGAAGTGGTGCCGCCGTCCATCAACCGCTCGCAGGTCTATTTTGACGTATCGGACGGCAAGATCCTCTACGCAATGGGGGCCGTGAAGGGTGTTGGCGAGCAGGCCGTGGAACATATTGTCGAGGTGCGCGGCGAGACGCCGTTCAAGAGCCTCGGCGATTTTGCCCGGCGGATTTCACCGAAGGCCTTGAACAAGCGCACGCTCGAAAATCTGGCCGCTGCCGGCGCGTTCGATGAACTGGAGCCGAACCGGGCTCGTGTTTTTGAAGGTCTTGACCGGATTATGGGGCTCGCGCAGCGCACGGAAGAAAACAAGACCCTTGGTCAAGACGAACTGTTTGGTGGATCGGACAGCGAAGAACCGCTGCAGCTTGATGAGGTTCATGGCTGGACGTCCGAGGAGAAGCTTCAGCGCGAGCATTCGGCGATCGGCTTTTATCTCTCCGCGCACCCAATCGATGAATATGCCTCTGTCCTGGAAAAGATGCGCGCTCAGCCGTGGGCACAGTTTGCCGAAGCGGTGAAAAAAGGTGCATCGGCCGGCCGTCTTGCAGGGACCGTGATCTCTATGCAGGAGCGCAAGACAAAGTCTGGCACCCGGATGGGCATAGCGCGCTTGTCGGATGCCACAGGCCAGTATGAAGCGCTGCTCTTTCGCGAAAAGCTGGAGCAATTCCGCGATGTGCTTCAAACCGGGCGTTCGGTGGTCGTGCTCGTGGGAGCCGACATGCGCGACGATGAACCCTCACTCCGGATCGAACAGGTTGATCCGATCGACAAGGTTGCCGCGCGCCTTCAAAAGAGCATGCGGGTATTTGTGCGCGACGAACGGCCGATCGCAAGTCTTGCCAAGCAGCTGACAGTGCGCGGGGAGGGGGACGTTACGGTGATTGTGCTTCTCGAAAACGGCGCCCGCGAGGTTGAGGTGAAATTGCCCGGCCGGTTCCGCCTGTCTCCGGAAATCGCCGGGGCGCTCAAGGCAGTTCCCGGTGTCACGGACGTTCAGATGGCTTAACGTTGCGTTGGAAATCAGCTGGCCGGCCAGATAATCTCGAGCCGGATCCCGCCGGGTTCTGAAAACATCATGTGCTGCCGTGGACCGCCGGACAGGGGCTCTGGTTCGAATTCCATTTTTACGCCTGGCCAGATGCGGACTGTCTCGGCCATCGCCAGCAGCTCATCTTTACTGGCAACTTCAAGGGCCAAATGATGCAGGCCGATGTTTGTCTTTCGGTCAAAGTCTGTGATCGCTTGGGTTTTGTCCGCTTGCCACAGGGTCAAACGGCAGGTGCCATCGGAAACAGTTGAGCGTGGATAGCTGTCATCGCGGGCAAGCACCTCCCATCCAAGGCACTCTGAGAAGAAAGAGGTTGTTTGATCCAGATCCCGGACCGTCAGGCCGAGGTGGTTGATGCCTATGGTTGCCATGGAACTCTCCTTATATATAGGCGGCCATCCGTAGGGAGATCAGCTGCTGCGGGCAAAGGCCAAGGGAGGCGCGGTTTGCAAGGACTTGCAGCCGCGGCGAGGTGGGTTCGGCGAATATAGCCTATGGCGGCAAAGATTCTCCGTATAAAACCGGCGCCAGGCTCTTGAAATAAAATTTCTCTCCCACTATAAGGCGCCCATTCCACACGCAAGGGGCGGAAACTGAGCTTATCGGTGTCCATCCGGTGGCTGAAGGGAATTCTCCTCCAGCCCACAACCCTCTTGCGGAGGTAAAACCGGAAAACTCAGGAGTTATAGGCATGGCATTGCCTGATTTCACGATGCGTCAGCTGCTGGAAGCTGGCGTTCACTTTGGTCACCAGAAACACCGTTGGAACCCGCGCATGGGTCAGTACATCTTTGGTGTGCGCAACGATGTTCACATCATGGACCTGTCCCAGACCGTTCCGCTTCTGCACCAGGCACTGAAGGCTGTCTCTGACACCGTTGCCGGTGGTGGCCGAGTTCTCTTGGTTGGTACCAAGCGCCAGGCTCAGGAAGCTGTTGCAACGTCTGCCCGCAATTCTGCGCAGTATTTTGTCAACGCCCGCTGGCTCGGCGGCATGCTGACCAACTGGAAAACTATTTCCCAGTCCATTCAGCGCCTGCGCAAGCTGGAAGAGACCCTGAACTCTGACGCAGCAAACGCTCTGACCAAGAAAGAGCGTCTGTTCATGGACCGCGAGCGTGAAAAGCTTGAGCGGAACCTTGGCGGTATCAAGGACATGGGTGGTATCCCGGACCTGATCTTCGTCATCGACACCAACCGCGAAGCAATCGCCATCCAGGAAGCCCGCCGTCTGGGTATCCCGGTCGCAGCGATCCTGGATTCCAACTCCAGCCCGGAAGGCATCACTTACCCGGTTCCGGGCAACGATGACGCTGGCCGTGCAATTTCTCTCTACTGCGATCTCATCGCACGCGCAGCCATCGATGGCATCTCCCGCGCACAAGGCGCGTCCGGCATGGACATCGGTGCTTCTGAAGAAGCTCCGGTTGAAGAAGCGATCGTTGAAGCAGCCGCAGAAGCAGCTCCGGCAGAAGCTGAAGCAGCAGCTGCCCAAGCTTAAGTTGATTTGATTTCTACCGCGCGGCGATCCGCGCGGTAGAAACATGTTGAATTCGCAAGGCGGGGTGCAAATTGTTGCGTGCCCGTCATAAAGGCGCGGAAGGCTATCGGCTAAACCGTGTCTCATCTGAAACCCCCCATCTACGAGGCAATCGATGAGCATTACCGCCGCGATGGTAAAAGAGCTCCGTGAGAAATCCGGCGCTGGCATGATGGACTGTAAAACCGCCCTTAAAGAAAACGGCGGTGACATGGAAGCAGCTGTTGATTGGCTGCGCACCAAAGGCCTGGCGAAAGCCGCAAAAAAAGCTGGCCGTGTGGCCGCTGAAGGTCTGGTTGGTGTAGCTGCTGACGGCGCAAAAGCTGCTGTGATCGAGCTGAACTCCGAAACCGACTTCGTTTCCCGTAACGAAGGCTTCCAGGAGCTGGTTGGCAAAGTCGCCAAGGTTGCTGTTGGCACCGACGGTTCCGTAGACGCTGTGAGTGCGGCTGATCTGGGCGGCAAGTCTGTTGCCGATTCCATCACCGATGCGATCGCAACCATCGGCGAGAACATGAATCTGCGCCGTTCTGCGATCCTGTCTGTCAACGACGGTGTCGTTGCCACATATGTTCACGGCGCTGTTTCCGATGGCCTCGGAAAAATTGGTGTTCTGGTTGCTCTGGAATCTTCCGGCGACAAGGACAAGCTGAACGCCCTTGGCCGTCAGATCGCCATGCACGTTGCTGCAACCAGCCCGCTGGCTCTGAACACCGAAGAGCTGGACCCGGCTGTTGTTGAGCGTGAAAAAACCGTGTTCTCCGAACAGGCCCGCGATTCCGGCAAGCCGGAAAACATCATCGAGAAGATGGTGGAAGGTCGCCTGCGCAAGTTCTACGAGGAAGTCACGCTGGTCAAACAGGCTTTCGTGATCAATCCGGATCAGACGGTTGAGCAGGCTGTTGAAGGCCTTGCCAAGGAAATCGGCACTGAAGTCAAACTTACTGGCTTTGTCCGCTTCGCTCTCGGCGAAGGGATCGAGAAAAAAGAAGAAGACTTCGCCGCCGAAGTGGCGGCAGCCTCCGGGCAGTAAGGTCCCAAGAAAAGCGCCGGTTAGTCCGGCGCTTTTTTTTTGAAGGCTTAATTTTACCCAAGGTGCACAGATGACATCTCCTTTGCGTTGGAAACGGATCCTCCTCAAGCTCTCCGGCGAGGCCCTCATGGGATCGCAGGCTTTCGGAATTGACCCGGCGATTGTGCAAAGGATTGCAAAGGAAATTGCCGACGCTGTGGCGCTCGGGGCCCAGGTCGGCGTGGTCGTCGGCGGTGGCAATATCTTCCGCGGCGTGGCGGTGGCTGCCAAGGGCGGCAACCGGGTCACCGGTGACCACATGGGCATGCTTGCCACGATCATGAACAGCTTGACCCTGGCGGATGCTTTGCGCCGGCTGAAGGTCAACGCACGCGTCTTGTCGGCGGTCGCCGTTCCCTCGATTTGCGAAACCTTTTCCCAGCGCGTTGCAGACCGCTACATGGAAGACGGTGATGTCATCATTTTTGCAGGCGGCACGGGAAACCCATTCTTCACCACGGACAGTGGTGCGGCCTTGCGCGCAGCCGAAATGAAATGCGATGCCTTTCTAAAGGGCACCCAAGTTGACGGTGTTTATTCAGAGGACCCCAAGGTCAACCCGGATGCCGAGCGCTATGAAACTCTCGGTTATGACGAGGTCATTAGCCGGAACTTGAAGGTCATGGACACCACCGCGATCGCCTTGGCCCGGGACAATTCCATTCCCGTCATTGTTTTCTCGATCCATTCACCGGGCGCACTGGTCAGCGTTTTACAGGAAACCGGGACCTACACAGTCGTGGGTGACGAGTAGTTTTTCGGCGCGTAACAGGCTGTAGCACTTGTGTTTCGGTGCGGTTGTGCCATGTTGGCGCGCCGGATTTGATTTGGCTTAAGCAACAAGAACAGTGAGGACAAAATGTCTGTAGAAGGTGTCGACCTGGATGACTTGAAGCGGCGCATGCAAGGCGCGCTTTCTTCTCTGAAAACCGATTTCTCAGGTCTGCGGACAGGCCGTGCATCCGCAAGCATGCTCGATCCTATTTCTGTCGACGCCTACGGCCAGTCCATGCCGCTGAGCCAAGTTGGGACGGTTTCCGTGCCAGAACCGCGCATGGTTGCGATTCAGGTCTGGGACAAGTCCATGGTTGCTGCTGTTGAAAAGGCCATTCGCGAATCAAATCTCGGTTTGAATCCGGTGGTAGACGGTCAGTTGCTGCGCCTGCCGATCCCTGAGCTCAACCAGGAGCGCCGTCAGGAGCTGATCAAGGTTGCGCATAAGTATGCCGAACAGGCCAAGGTCGCGATCCGCCATGTGCGCCGGGATGGTATGGACGACGTAAAAAAGGCCGAAAAGGACGGTGATATTTCCCAGGACGACAGCCGGGTCGCTTCAGACGAAGTCCAAAAACTGACCGACGGGATGATCGGCGAAGTCGACGCGATGCTCGCGAAGAAAGAGGCGGAGATTTCGCAAGTTTAAAAACCGGCACCGCGTCAGCAGTTGAGGAATGAGATGAGCAGCAACCTGGATCGACAGGCAAATGCGGGGCCGGTTCCGGCAGAGCCTTCACATGTGCCCAATCATGTTGCGTTCATCATGGATGGTAATGGCCGCTGGGCGTCTTCCCGTGGCCTGCCGCGCACCGAAGGCCACCGTCAGGGGCTGGAGGCGCTGCGGAAAATCATTCGCCATGCCGCTGAGCGCGGTATTGGTGTTGTGACGATCTACAGCTTTTCGACGGAAAACTGGAGCCGGCCGGAGCCTGAAGTCAGATTTCTGATGGGGCTGCTGCGCCGGTTCGTGCAGCGTGACTTGAGCGAATTGCACCGGGAAAACATTCGCATCCGTATTATCGGTGAACGCGATAATCTCGATGCTGGGATCCTCAAGCTTTTGCTTGATGCCGAGGAGCTGACCCGCAACAACACGGGCATGGAGCTGGTTGTTGCCTTCAACTACGGCGCACGGCAGGAGTTGACCGCAGCAGTGCAGAAATTGTGTGAGAAGGTTGCGCGCGGCGAAATCGAACCAAGCGCCATTGCTGAAACCCACATTTCCGCAGAACTCGACACGGCGGGTCTTCCTGATCCGGATCTGATCGTGCGCACGAGTGGCGAACTGCGCCTCTCGAATTTCCTCTTATGGCAGGCGGCGTATACAGAGTTCTATTTCTCGGATCTCATGTGGCCCGATTTCGACGAAGCTGCGCTGGATCAAGCGCTGGAATGCTTCGGCAACCGGGATCGGCGGTACGGTGGTGTCACCGCGCAGGCGCTCTGAGGTCGTGGCCAAGTAATGCCCGCTCAAGACCCTACAACCAAACCGAAAAGCAATCTGCAGCTGCGGGTTCTGTCCGCGGTGGTTTTGGGGCCTCTGGTTCTCGGACTGATTTATCTGGGGGGATGGGCTTACGCGGTGCTTGTCCTGGCGGCTGCTATCCTTTTCCTATCAGAATGGTTTACAATTACCGGGACCAGGCAGGCGTCGGTTCCGGCGATTGCCGGGCATGCCGCGCTCATTGGCGCGTGTGGTCTCAAGCTCCTCGGTTTCCATGTTGAGGGACTTCTGGTCATCGCTGCAGGCGCGGCTGCGATGCTGGTGTTGTCCGGGTTTTCCAGGGAAGGCCGCTGGGGTGCGGAGGGCATCGTCTATAGCGGCTTGGCCCTGACAGCGCTCTTGTCCTTGCGGGCAGGCACTGGCGGTCTGGTGTTCACTTTCTTTTTGTTCTTTGTGGTCTGGGCCACGGATATTTTTGCTTACTTTACCGGCCGGGCAATGGGTGGCCCCAAACTCTGGGCACGCGTGTCGCCGAAGAAAACATGGTCTGGTGCAATCGGCGGCCTTACCATCGCAATCGTTTTCGGTGTCGGGGTGGCGGCAGTCAGCGGAGCCAGTCAACTTGTGACGTGGGCCGTGCTGGCGGCTATCTTGTCAATCGTTTCACAAGCCGGTGATTTGTTGGAATCTGCAATCAAACGCCGATTTGACGTGAAAGATTCAAGCCAGCTGATCCCCGGGCATGGCGGTATTATGGATCGGATTGATGGCTTGGTCGCCGCTGCCATCTTTGCGGTGCTGATCGGCCTGATCGCTGGTGGGACGTTTGCAGATCCTTTAAGCAGCTTGGCTCTATTCTGAGTGGGAGAGTGCCGTTGACGGCGGAACAAGAGCAAGACTATCCGGCAAAATTGGTTCGCGTTACAGTTCTTGGTGCGACCGGATCAATCGGTCAGAGCGTCGCAGATTTGATTGCACGTAATCCCGACCGTTTTGAAGTTGTTGCCTTGGTTGCCAATTCAAGCGCTGACGCCTTGGCGGAGATGGCGCTCCGTTTGAAGGCCAAATCCGCTGTTTTGTGCGATCCAGGCAATTATGAGGATCTGAAAAACCGGCTTTCTGGAAGCGGGATCGAGAGCGCGTCCGGTGTTCAAGCTGTGCTTGAGGCGGTAGACCGGGATACAGATCTTGTCATCGGGGCAATTGTGGGTGCCGCCGGTCTTTTGCCAACCATGGCAGCTATTAAGCCCGGGCGGCGAATTGCGCTGGCCAACAAGGAGTGCCTGGTGTGCGCAGGGGACCTGTTCATGGGCAGGATTGCGGCAGAGGGCGCCGAAATCCTGCCGGTCGACAGTGAGCACAACGCAATATTCCAGGTCTTTGAGGCCTCTCACCCGGACAGCATAGAAAAGGTCATCCTGACCGCGTCTGGCGGCCCGTTCCGAACGATGGCGTTTGAAGATATGGTGCGGGTGACACCACAGCAAGCACTCAAACACCCGAATTGGGATATGGGCGCGCGGATCTCCATCGACAGCGCCACGATGATGAACAAGGGTCTTGAAGTTATTGAGGCTCATCACCTTTTTCCGGTGAGTGCTGATCAGTTGGATGTTCTTGTCCATCCGCAATCTGCGGTTCATGGGCTTGTCCAATACCGCGACGGATCGCTTCTTGCGCAGCTCGGCAGTCCCGATATGCGCACACCGATTGCGCATTGCATGGCCTATCCGCGCCGGATGAAAGCACCGGTCGAGCGCCTGGATTTAGCGAAACTTGGATCGCTCACGTTTGAGGCACCGGACATGAAGCGGTTCCCGGCACTGCGGATCGCGCTGGAGGCGCTCCGGTCGGGTGGTACAGCGCCAGCGGTTCTAAATGCTGCCGACGAAACAGCTGTTGCGGCCTTTCTGAAAGGCGCGATCGGGTTTATGGACATCCCGGCAGCCGTCGAAGAGGCGCTATCGGCGTTTTCTGCCAAAGGAAAGCTTACACCAGCTGCGACGGTGGAAGATGTTTTGGCGCTGGATCAGGAAGCTCGTGTTTGGACAGGGCATTGGATTTCAAGCCGCGCCGCCTAATTTATCCGGTGCGAAACGAATGCTGGATCATTAACGTGCCGTAATTCCATTGCTATTAAGGTAGCACTTAAGGACTGTTCGGGAACAATCGGAAATCTCATGGAAATATTTGGCTCTGCCTACGACCTTCTGATCGGCTATATGGTGCCGTTCCTGTTTGTTCTGACGATCGTCGTCTTCTTTCATGAGCTCGGCCACTTTGCCGTTGCGCGGTGGTGCAATGTGAAGGTGGATGCTTTTTCCGTTGGTTTTGGGCGGGAATTGTTTGGATGGTATGACAAACACGGCACGCGCTGGAAAGTGTCGCTTATTCCCCTTGGCGGCTATGTGAAATTTGCCGGTGACGAGAATGCCGCGAGTGTTCCGGACCGGGAATACATTGCCAGCATGAGTGAGGAAGAGCGCAGAACAGCTTTCATCGCAAAACCCGTGTGGCAGCGTGCAGCGATCGTGGCTGCCGGTCCGATCGCCAATTTTATCCTGGCGGTCATCATTTTTGCCGGGATCTTCATGGCCTACGGAAAGCCGCAGCTTTTGCCGGTCGTCTCCACGGTTATCGAGGGTTCCGCTGCCGAAACAGCCGGCCTTCAGACAGGTGACCGAATCCTGTCGATCAATGACAAGCCATTGTCTTATTTTGAAGATTTGAAATGGACAGTGCGCCATAATCCGGACCAGCCGCTGGTCCTCGGGATTGAGCGGGACGGGGCTGAGCTCACAGCGACAGTGGTGCCCGTTTACGTCACCGACGTCAATCAGTTCGGTGTAGAGTACCGGGAGCCGCGCATTGGCGTGGCAATCGCAAGTGACGAAAATACCCGTATCTTGAAGCAGCTCGGTGTTGGCGGCGCGCTTTGGGAAGGTGTGCTGCGGACCTACAAGATCATCTACGATACCGTGAATTTCATCGGCGAGATCTTTGCCGGGGAGCAGTCGGCAAAACAATTGGGTGGGCCGATACAAATTGCGCAGGTGTCCGGAACGGTCGCTCAGTTCGGCCTGATAGAGCTTATCAGTCTCGCTGGTTTCCTATCTGTGTCGATCGGTTTCATCAACCTGCTTCCAATCCCGATTCTCGACGGTGGCCATCTGGTGTTCTACGCAGCAGAAGCGATCCGTGGAAAACCACTCAATGAAAAGGTGCAGGAAGTCGGATTCCGCATCGGTTTGGGCCTCGTCTTAATGCTGATGGTCTTCGCAACATGGAACGATATCTGGCGATTAATGAGCCTTTGAGCGCGGAGCCGTGACATTGACGCAACGTCCTCTGACTAAATCGATTTCGGCGGCCAACTCCTGTTGCGTTATCGGTAAAATCCTATAAAACATGGATCGATTTTTGGGATTCTCCGGGGGTGATCGGAAGAATCTCGAAACGGGGTTTTAAAAAATAAAGGCATAGCGCACTGATGCAGCGATTGCAGAAACACTTGAGAGCCGCAATTTTGGCGACCGCGGTTCTCTCAGCCGGGTCGTTTGTGCCGGACAACTTTGGGCCGTTCGCGGGGGCAACGCAGGCGGAAGCCGCTGTCGCGCGCAACATTGAAGTTCGCGGCACGAGCCGGATCGAGGAAGATACGGTCATCAGCTACATGACCATCGTTCCCGGCCGTTCCTATGGCGCGGCTGATGTCGATGAGTCCCTAAAGGCGCTGTATGCAACCGGTTTGTTTGCCACGGTAGAAATCACCCCGCGCGGCAGCACCGTTGTCGTGACCGTGACCGAGAACCCGATGATCACCCGGGTCTCATTTGAGGGGAACCGCAAAATTAAGGACGATGCGCTTGCTACAGCCGTTCGTTCCCAATCGCGGTCCATGCTCTCTCGCGCAAAAGTTCAGTCCGATGTCCAGAGTATCCTGGAAGCTTACCGCCGAAGCGGACGCTATGGCGCCGCCGTTGAGCCGAAAATCATTGACCGCGGTCAGAACCGGGTCGATCTGGTCTTTGAAATCAATGAAGGTGCGAAGACTGGCGTGGAGCGCATCAGCTTCATCGGTAACAACTCCTTCAGTGATGGTCGTCTTCGCGATGTGATCCGCACCCGTGAGAGTGGTTTGCTCAGCTGGTTGCGCAGCACCGATACCTACGATCCGGATCGTCTGGCTGCAGACGAAGAGCTGTTGCGCCAATACTACAACAACAAAGGCTATGCGGATTTCCGTATCGTCTCTGTAAGTGCTGATCTCGACCGCGAGAACAATATCTTTTACGTGACCTTCACAGTGGATGAGGGTGACCGCTACGACGTCGGCAACGTTGAGGTGGTTTCCACGATCGCCGAAGTCGACCCTGAAGATCTGCGCAGGCTCGTGCGGACCCGCAGCGGCCGGACATTCAACGCGCTGCGCGTCGAGCAGTCTGTTGAAGACATTACGCTTCGTGTTTCTGAGGAAGGGTATGCGTTTGCCCGTGTTCGTCCCCGTGGTTCTCGGAACTATGAAAACAACACGATCGATCTGATTTACTACATCGAAGAAGGTCCGCGGGCCTATGTTGAGCGCATCAACATCATCGGCAACGACCGGACCCGTGAATATGTCATCCGTCGCGAGTTTGATGTTGCTGAAGGCGATGCGTTCAACCGCGCCTTGATCGACAAAGCCGAGCGCCGTTTGCGGAATTTGAACTTCTTTGAGCGTGTTTCCATCACGACACAGCAGGGCAGTGCTCCGGATCGCGTGATTGTGAACGTGCAGGTTGAAGAAAAGCCGACCGGTGAAATCTCCTTCGGTATCGGTTACTCCACGACCGACGGTGTGGTCGGTGACATCTCCCTGACCGAGCGCAACTTCCTCGGCCGTGGCCAGTACGTTAAAATCGGTGTTGGCGGTGGTTCCGATACCCAGACCTACGAGTTCCGCTTCATCGAACCGTTCTTCATGGGACGCCGGGTCGCGCTGGACCTCGATGTCTACCGTCAGGTGAATGATGCCAACAGCTACCGGTCTTTTGATGAAGAGCGGACCGGCGGTGGCTTCGGCTTTACCCTGCCGCTGCGCGAAGATGAGACAACGCTTCGTCTGTTCTATGCAATCTACGAAGAGAAGAACACTGACGGCAAATATGGTTCGACCGGGATCAATAACTGTAGCACTGCGAATCTCTCGTTGGCCGTCTGTGACTCCCTCGGAACATATTTGACCTCGCTGGTTGGTTATGAGCTGCGCTACAACACACTTGACCGCAACCTGAACCCGACGGACGGCATCTACGCCTCCTTCAGGCAAGAGTTTGCCGGTGTTGGTGGCGACAGCCAGTACATCAAGAGTGAAATCCAGGCGCGTGCCTACAAGGAAATCCTCGCTGACTACGGCCTCGTCGGCAGCGTCCAATTCCGCGGTGGTAATATCTTCGGTATCAATGAACGTCTTCGGGTGTCTGAGCAGTTCATGCTCGGTGGCAACCTGATCCGCGGTTTCGAAAACCGGGGTATCGGGCCGCGTGATGCGACGTCTGATGACGCGATCGGCGGTCGTTGGTACTTTGCGGCGACAACCGAAGCACAGTTCCCGATTCCGGGTATTCCGAAGGAGCTGGGCCTTGGCGGTGCACTGTTCGCGGATGCCGGCTCGCTGTGGGATGCCGACGACGAGCTTGTTGATATTGTTGAGGCGGGCGGTGGCCGGATCCTGTCCAATGGATTTGACCTGCGGGCTTCAGTCGGCTTCGGTATCCGGTGGCAGTCGCCATTCGGGCCGCTCAAGGCAGACTTTGCTTACCCGCTCCTGAAAGAAGATTCTGACCGCACCCAGGTGTTCCGCCTGAGTGGTGGCACCACCTTCTAAGAAGCGGTTTCTACCCGAAAACCGACGGCCGCCGCATCAAACGGCGGCCGTTTTTGTTACGGTCAAACCGGACCGCAGGTGTTCAAAAGAGGATATGCCGATGTCCGAGCCGAAATTCTTTCACTTTCCAGAAGGTATACGCCTCGGCGATATCGCCGGTTGGGCAGAGGCCGAACTGGTGAACGGCGCACCGGAAACCGAAATCACCGGAGTTGCTCCGCTTGAAGACGCCGGTCCGGGCATGCTGGTGTTTTTCGACAATACAGCCTACCTCGACGCGCTGACCACCACTGCTGCAGCCGGCTGCCTGGTCAGCACACGCCACAAGGACAAGGTTCCCGCAAGCGTTGCCGCGCTTGTTTGTAAGGACGCCTACCGGTCTTGGGCTAAAGTGCTGGCTCATCTCTTTCCCGAGGCGATGGTTCCGCGTGATCATGGTGTTGAAGGCGTATCTGAGCGCGCATCGGTAGATGGGACTGCAAGTCTTGAAGACGGTGTGTGCGTTGAACCTGGGGCGGTTATCGGGGCAGGCGCAGAAATTGGTGCAGGGACTGTCATTCGCAGCAATGCGGTGATCGGGGCAGGCGTGCGTATCGGCCGTGATAGTGTCATTGGCGCCAATTGCTCCGTCCAGCATTCAATCTTGGGCAATCGTGTTTATCTTCATCCGGGTGTGTGCTGCGGGCAAGATGGATTTGGCTACGCCATGGGACCGGGCGGACACTTGAAAGTGCCGCAAGTCGGGCGGGTCGTCATACAGGATGACGTTGAGATTGGGGCCAACACCACCATTGACCGCGGGGCCAACCGCGACACCGTGATTGGTGAAGGCACGAAGATCGATAACCAGGTCCAGATTGGCCACAATGTCGTCATTGGCCGTCATTGTGTCATTGTCTCCCAGGTCGGCATCTCCGGCAGCGCAACGCTTGAAGATTATGTGGCGATTGGCGGACAGAGCGGTGTGGGCGGGCATGTCACCATTGGCATGGGTGCTCAGGTTGCGGCGGTCAGCGTTGTCAGCGAAAGCTTGGAAGCCGGCGGGCGCTACGGCGGAACGCCCGCAAAACCTGTGAAACAATGGTTCCGCGAAGTTGCTGCAGTCAGAAAACTTGCAGAACGCGGCGGCAAATCGTAAACGGACAGCAGTTCACACATCCAATTACTTGAAGAGTTTTGGCGGATCTCCGCCAAGGGGCGAAGAATGGACGAAACAGAAAAAACAACGCTCGCAACAGCGGACATCATGAAAGTCATGAAGCTGTTGCCGCACCGGTATCCGTTTTTGCTGATTGACCGGATCATCGAGATGGACGGCGACAACAGCTGCATCGGCATTAAGAACGTCACCATCAACGAACCGCAGTTTCAGGGCCACTTCCCGGAACGGCCAATTTTCCCGGGTGTACTGTTGATCGAAGCCATGGCGCAAACGGCAGGCGCCTTGTGTGTTCATGCGCGCGGTGCCGATGCCCCGCCGCAACTGGTCTATTTCATGACCATCGATAGGGCCAAGTTCCGCAAACCTGTGGAGCCGGGCGATCAGGTCCATTTTCACGTCAAGAAAATCAAGCAACGTGCCAACATCTGGAAGTTCGATGCGGTTGCCATGGTTGACGGCGCAAAAGTCGCCGAAGCCGAGGTCAGCGCGATGCTGGTAGACGCGTGAGGAATTATGGCTGATATCCATCCAACAGCGATCATTGAAGACGGCGCAAAAATCGGCGCCGGCGTGCGCATTGGCCCTTATTGTGTCATTGGGTCTCAAGTGACACTTGGCGACAACGTTGAGCTGAAGTCTCATGTTGCATTGTCCGGTGACACGACCATTGGAGCTGGCACTGCCATCTTCCCGTTCGCATCGGTTGGCCATCAGGCACAGGATCTGAAGTTCCGTGGCGAGGCCGCAACTCTGACGATTGGCGAAGGCTGCATCATCCGCGAAGGCGTAACGATCAATCCGGGCACCGAGGGCGGCGGACTGAGCACGACAATCGGCAACAATTGTGCGTTTCTTGCAAATTCCCATGTCGGACATGACAGTCACCTTGGGGACAGGGTCATCTTGTCCAACAACGTAATGATCGCAGGTCACGTAACCGTCGGCAGCAATGTGATTTTCGGCGGCGGGTCCGCTGTTATTCAGTTCACACGGATTGGCGACAATGCCTTTGTTGGCGGTATGGCCGGCCTTGAGAACGACCTTATCCCGTTCGGCATGGTGACCGGCAACCGGGCGAGCCTTGGTGGACTGAATCTGATTGGATTGAAACGCGCCAATTTCCCGCGTGAGCAAATCCACGCTTTACGCGCGGCCTACAAGGAGCTTTTTGAAAGCAATGAAGGCACCTTGCGTACGCGTGCCGAGGCGATTGCAGAGACCACTCATGATCAGCCGCTTGTAAAGAAAGTGACCGACTTTATCCTTGTAGAGGAAGACCGGCGCTTTTGTACCCCTGCTTAAGCGGGTATTGGACATGACAGTGGCCGAAACCGCCTCCCATGCTCCGGTCGCATTGATTGCCGGCAATGGCCGAATACCATTGCAGGTCGCCAAAGCCCTGGCGGCTGCAGGCCGGGAGTGCAAGGTTGTCGCCATCCGCGGGGAGGCCGATGCGGCAACACGGTCGCTCGCCTCTACCGAGCTCGGCTGGGGAGAAATTGGCCGGCTCTATGCATTTTTGAACAAGAGTGGATGCCGCGAAGTGCTTTTGATCGGCGGTGTGTCCAAACGACCGGACTTTGCCTCCATTCTGGGTGATCTGGGCACGCTCCGTCGTTTGCCATCCATTATCCGCGCGCTTGCCGGCGGTGATGACAGTCTGCTGACCAAGGTTATTGGTCTTTTCGAGGTAGAGGGATTTCGCGTGGTGGGGATCAAGGACGTTGCACCCGGGCTTCTCGCAGCCAGCGGCGTTTTGGGAAATACGCAGCCGCGCGACACCGATTGGCACGATATTCAGCTTGCTTTGACCGCGACCCAAAAACTGGGTGAACTCGATATTGGACAGGCGGCTGTGGCCATTGGCGGCCGGGTCGTCGCGTTGGAAGGCGCGGAAGGCACCGACGCGATGCTCGAACGCTGCGCAGATTTGCGCGGCAGCGGTCGGATCCGGGCAAAGAACAAGACCGGTGTTCTGGTAAAGACCGCCAAACCCAATCAGGATCTGCGGGTTGATCTGCCCACCATCGGGCCGCGGACGATTGAACGGGCCGAAGCCGCGGGGCTGGCAGGCATTGCGATTGAAGCCGGCGGCGCCTTGATTTCCGATCGGGAGGAAACACTGGCGCAGGCCGACAGGGCAGGTCTGTTTGTCATCGGCATTGACCAGTCTGCCTTGTCTCAAGGTCCAGCCGAATGACGACGCCTGAGGCCAACGCCATGCCCACCGTTTGCATAATTGCCGGTGAGGAATCTGGCGACCAACTCGGCTCGGAACTGATCAAGGCGCTGAACGAAAAACTCGGTCCCGGCGTGCGGTATTGTGGTGTCGGCGGTGAGCGCATGACCGCTCTTGGGCTCACCAGCTTTTTTAACATGTCCGATGTCTCGGTCATGGGACTGTCTGCGGTGCTGGCGCGCTTGCCCTTGATCGTGAAGCGCGTCTATCAGACCGTCGACGCTGCCATCGCTGCCAAGCCGGATGTACTGGTCATCATCGACAGTCCGGACTTCACCCACAACGTAGCAAAACGCGTGCGCAAACGGGCGCCGCACATTCCTGTGGTTGGCTATGTGTCGCCGTCGGTTTGGGCCTGGCGGCCGGGTCGGGCAAAAAAAATGAGCGTCTATGTCGACGAGTTGCTGGCGCTTCTTCCGTTCGAACCGGGCGTTCACAAAAAGCTCGGCGGTCCGCGCACCCATTATGTCGGCCACCCGCTCAGTGAGAACGCCGATCTCTTGCGCCCGTCTGAAGGGGAACGCGCACCGCTGGAGGCTGACGAGAAAGTCCTGTTGGTGTTGCCGGGCAGCCGGGGAAGCGAAATCACCCGGCTTCTCGACGTTTTTGGCGAGACGGTCGCGCGGGTGAAGGCGGATATGCCGGAGGTGAGGGTGGTCTTGCCTGCAGTGGCCCATCTGGAAAACCGGATTCGGGAGGGTGTTTTCAACTGGCAGGTCCAGCCGGAAATCGTAACCGGCCTTGACGCAAAACGGGCGGCTTTCCGGAGCGCACATGCGGCGTTAGCAGCATCCGGTACTGTGTCTCTGGAGCTGGCGCTTGCCGGTGTGCCGATGGTCGTAGCTTACAAGGTCGATTGGTTCTTCCGCAGGCTCAATGACCTTAACAAGATCTTCAAATTCGCCAGCGTCGACTCTTTTGTACTCCCAAACATCATCCTGGGGACAAAGGCGATTCCCGAATTTCTTGATGATGAGGTTCAGCCGGATGTGCTTGCACCTCTTCTGACGAGATATCTCACCGACAGTCCTGAACGGGCAACACAGGTCGCCGAACTCAGCCGCCTTGATGACGTCATGCGTTTGCCGCATGGATACAGCCAAAGCGCGGCCGCAGCGGACGTCGTGATCCGGTGTTTGAAAGTCTCTTAGCCGCTGACCTGTCTGAAATTACTACAGTCGTAATCATTTTTGAAACGCCTGCTTTGTGAAATCGAGCAGGAGGCGGAGATTGCTGGACATGGCAGCCCCCGGCGGAAAGACGCCATAGATGGCGATTTCCGGCAGCCGTGTTCCCGGAAGAACCTCCTCCAAGAGGCCTGCCCGGATTTTCGGATCGGCATCATAGCGCGGGATGCGTCCGATGCCGTGGCCTGCCTCCACAAAGGCTGTCCGGGCAACGGCATTGTTGGTGGTGATGCTTCCCTCCGGTTCGAAGACTTTCGAGGCGCCGCCGGGGATGAGAATCTCCACCTTCTGCTTGTTCATGTGCAGCACCCATTGATGGTCACTCAGATCATCGATGGTTTTGGGCCGGGACCGGGCTAGAAAATAGCTGGGGGCCGCACACAGGCAGGTCGTGATCGTTGCAAGGCGTGTGGCCTTCAGGTCTGAATCGGGCAGGGGGGCGCCGCGAATTGCAAGATCAAAGCCCTCTTCCAGAATGTCGACAACCGTGTCTGAGAAACTGACATTGAGCTTGATCTTCGGATAGAGTTTGTGAAAGTCGCCGAGAACCGGAACCATGTGATTAAGGCCAACGCTCACAGGGCAAGAAATTCGCAAAACGCCCTCCGGCTCCTGCTTGTAGCGCTCAATGGCTCGCTGAGCGGCCACGGTCTCATCCATGATGATCCGGCAATGGCCGAGCAGCTTCGCTCCGGCTTCGGTGATCTTCAGACTTCGTTGTGCCCGGTGAAAAAGACTGAGCCCGTAGGCGTCTTCCAGTTTGTTCACGTGATAGCTGACAACGGCGCGGGTGAGGCCGAGATGCCGACCGGCAGCGCTGAACGACCCGCTGTCTGCCACCTGCGCAAAAACCATTAGGCTCTTGAGGTGTTCGATTGACGCTTCCATTCGACCCATGCCTCCAAGAATGTATCAAAAATTGTGACGCTAAGGCCAATTATTTTGCCATTGGTATTACTGGGTGAACGAATTAAATCAAGGTCAAGCCGGACAGATTGTCCGTCCATTTTTGACAAGGGAGAATTTTAATGCCGCAGGTATCAGACAAAAAAATCCTGATTGTTCTGACCAGCCATGAAGATCTTGGCGACACCGGTCAGAAAACCGGCTTCTGGGTCGAAGAATTTGCCGCCCCCTATTATGCCTTCAAGGATGCAGGCGCGAGTATCACGCTAGCTTCGCCAAAAGGTGGCCAGCCGCCGATCGATCCAAAGAGTTCCGATCCGTCTGCGGCGACAGACGCGACACGCCGGTTTGATGCCGATCCGGAAAGCCAGAAGGCCTTGGCAAACACCCTGAAACTGGATGACGTAAACCCAGCGGACTATGACGCGATCTTCTATCCGGGCGGTCATGGCCCCTTGTGGGATCTCACCAATGACACGACGTCCATCGGCCTGATCGAGATCTTCTTCAACGACGGCAAACCGGTTGGCGCGGTCTGTCACGCACCGGCTGTGCTTCTGAACGCCAGGACACCAGACGGTGCGCCACTCGTACAGGGCCGAAAGGTTGCCGGGTTCACGAATGCCGAGGAAGACGCCGTTGGCCTGACTAATGTGGTTCCATTCCTTCTCGAAGATGAGTTGAAGGCAAAGGGGGGCGTATATGAAAGTGTGGCCAGCTGGTCTTCGTTTGCGGTTGAAGACGGCAATTTGATCACCGGTCAAAACCCGGCAAGTTCTGAGGCTGTTGCAGAAAAAGTGCTCGCCCAGCTCGGATAAGCACACACAAGACCGAAATGAAAAAGGGCGCCGCTTGGCGCCCTTTTGTTTTGCTTTAGGGAAACAGCGTTAGCCGACGACGCCGCCATCTTCCCGTGTCACTGCTATGATCGCGGAGCGCGGAACAGACGTGCCCCCAGCTGGCCAGTGGCTGTTGCCGCGCTCGCCCGGGTGCTGGATGCCGACAAACATGGTCCGGCGATCCGGGCTCCAGGTCAGACCGGTGATTTCACACTCGTTCGGACCAACCATGAAGCGGCGGATTTCACCGGTAACCGGGTCACCGGCAAGCATCTGATTGTTGCCATGACCGGCGAAGTCGCCTTCGTTCTTGTAGTTGCCGTCCGTTTGGATCCAGACTAGGCCGTTGGAGTCGAAAGCCAGCCCGTCCGGCGAGTTGAACATGTTCTCTTCGTTGATGTTCGCTGAGCCGGCATAGGCATCGGAATGAACGGCCGGGTTGCCCGCAAGAACATAAAGATCCCAGGTGAAACCTGGAGCCGTATGGTCGCCGCCGTCCGGACGCCAGCGCACGATCTGCCCGTAGTTGTTCTTCTCGCGCGGGTTCGGACCGTTGACGGATGTGTCGTCGCCGCCGGCATTCGGCTTGACGCCACGGTTCTTGTTGTTGGTCAGGCAGCAGTAGATTTCCGGAGCCTTCGGATTGGCGGAGATCCATTCCGGACGATCCATGGTGGTCGCGCCGACTTTGGAGCCTGCCTGGCGGGTATGGATGTGGATTTCAGCCTGATCCATCCCGGTTGTTTCTGGCGTCAGGGCGACCCATGCGCCGGTGCCGTTGTCGCTGAACTTCGCAACATAAAGAATGCCGTCGTCCAACAGTGCGTCGGTCGGAGCACCCGGTGCGTAGACACCGTTGGAAACGTAGCGGTAGACGAATTCACCGCGCTCATCATCTCCCATATAAACGACTATGCGACCGTCGTTGTTGACCACGGCTTCGGCGTTTTCGTGTTTGAAACGGCCAAGGGCAGTGCGCTTTTTCGGTGTAGAGGTCGGGTCGGTTGGATCGATTTCGACAACATAGCCGGCGCGGTTCGGCTCGTTCGGGTGTTTGTTGACGTCGAAGCGTTCGTCAATCACCGCCCAATTGTACCCCCAGTCTTTGTTGTTGATACCGTAGCGGGACAGCTCCTGGCTGATGCTTACCGGCTTCTGGTCCTGAACCTCTTCTGACGAAGAGAAGTATCCATTGAAATTCTCTTCACAGGTCAGGTATGTGCCCCATGGGGTGACGCCATTGCCGCAGTTGTTCCAGGTGCCGAGTGACTTGGTGCCGGTTGGATCAGCTTCGGTCTTCATCAAGTCATGGCCGGCGGCCGGTCCGGTCAGCTCCATCTCGCTTTGCGGCGTGATCCGGCGGTTGTACGGGCTGTCCTTGACGATTTTCCAGGCAACACCGTCATTGGCGATTTCGACAACGGAAATGCCGTGGGCCATCATGCCCTTGGCAATGTCGTCTTCGGCCATGATGCGTTTGTCTTCGGCACTCAGCGCGATGATGTCGCGGTTGGTGTATTCGTTGTTGACGACGAGGAGCGTTTTGCCGTCATGGGAGAACACGTCCATGCCGTCGGTGTTGTCGCCGAACGCGCGGGCCTGGCTATCCGCCGTGCCGCGGGTCGCATCATCAAACTCGGGAACATCGGACCACAATGGATCGCCCCACTGCACCAGGATTTCCGACTTGTAACCTTCCGGGACAATCACTGCATCCGCTGTCGAGGTCGGGATCTGGGTAAAGGCAAAGCGGCCGTTCGCCGCCTTTGCACCGGTCGGTACCAGGCTCGTGCCAAGGGCGGTAAAGCTGCCAAATGCCAAAACGCCGCCCAGAAAGCCGCGTCGGCTAAGGGCCGATTCAACGATCCTGTCAAAATCATTCTCTTCCGGACGGGGATTTACGACCTCGTCAAATTCATCGAACGACAAATCTTTGGTGTCGATGTTGGCCATTGAAGGCTCCTCCAGGCTAGCGACCGTTCTCGGTCTTGGCTAAGAATTTTGGTTGGCACCCGCCAGGGTCGCATTGACTATAGCTGCAACTATTTAGCTGTCAAAGCGATGATCTGAACGACCGTTTCATCCCTTCGATTGAAACGCCCGTACCCATCAGATCTATGCAAATTTAGATTTCAAATGGATGACGCTTCCCGCCACCATTCATTCCAAAAGATATGAAATTTGTCCGGGTTTGTTCCGGCAGGGCAGCCCCGTTTGAGCGGATCTTGATCAAGCCGAACAGTGGGAGGCATGGGTTGGAAAACACGTTGGGAGGTTTTGGCGTACTGCCAACGCCTCCCAAAGAGTTGCAGGGTCCTTTGAAGCTCTCAGCTTGGCGAAAAAGGAACAGATGAGTGGTGCAGCACGATCTTCAGATCGCCATCTTCCATCCGCTCAACACCAAAGGTGTATTCAACCTTCACTTCTGTGCCGTCAGTGGTCATGAAGTAGTAGTTGCCCATGGTCATGGCGGTTTCGCCGCTGATCACCATGCCCTCCGGTTCCCAGCGGACATTGGTATAAGGCGCGATCGCAAAGCCATTGTCCTCGGAGATATCGCCGCCCACAAAGTAGGAGAGGGCCGCATCAAAGTCTCCCCGGAACTGATCTTCACTGGCGAGCGTTGGCTTGAAAAGGACAGGGCGGTCGCCGTAAGCATAAAACTGCTCGATATGGTTTGTTGCCGCCGCTCTATAGTCTCCACCGTCCGTATGCACCTTACCGATGTTGACGATGCCTTCGCCCCAGGCGGTTTTCAGGGCAGTGACCTCCTTCTCCGTCAGTTCAGCAGAAGACTGTGTCGCCGCGGTGGCGGACACGGCGGTCGCTGCGAGCGCGGCAGCAATGGCGAAAGCGGCAGGTCTCAACATACTTCTCTCCTCCAGGAAATGGCAGGTTCATCCAAAGACAACCTGGAGATGGGAAGTCGACAATCACGTTACCAATTAAAAGAATTTAATGTTTGAGCCGGGCCGCTGACCATTTTACAGCCTTAAACCCGGCCTTCTTTCCCAAAGCGCAAACAATATTGATAGCTGTTGGGCGCTTTTGGAAATGATTGAGCATGTTTGACGAGGATCAATGGCTCTTGAGCTGCCTGCAGATACGGTGACCACACATCGGAGCTGAAAATGCTGAGCAAACCTTTTCTGACAACGCATGAAATCGCTGAACTCCTGAAGGTGCGAGAACCAACGGTACGGACCTGGATCCATCAACAGGAACTGCGGGCCGTGAAGCTCGGCCGGGAGTTTCGCGTGGCGGTCAAAGACCTGGAGGCCTTTGTGAACGAACACGCGACCAGAGCTCCCAGTTGGAAATAAGTCAGTCGGCCCATGCTTTTAGTTACTGCTGCACAGTCTGTTTAATCGGCGAACGCCGAAAATTGCCCGCTGATTAATTGGCGCAAACAGTCATACGAACGAACAAAACGCGCGAACCGAAGGCACACGCATCGAGAGCTTGTGCACCGAAGGCACGCAAAAACTTCCACTCAAAATCACGAGGACAAGCAATGCCCAAAATGAAAGCTGCAGTGGTCACGGGATTTGGCAAGCCACTGGAAATCAGAGAGGTCGAAAAACCGGGCGCTCGAGAAGGCCACATCGTGGTCAAGATCGAAGCCAGCGGTGTGTGCCATACCGATCTCCATGCCGCCAAAGGCGATTGGCCTGTCAAGCCTGAACCGCCTTTCATCCCGGGCCATGAAGGTGTCGGCTACGTTGCCGAGGTCGGACGCGGTGTGACATCTGTGAAGGAGGGCGACCGTGTTGGAGTGCCTTGGCTTCATCATGCTTGCGGCCACTGCAGCTCATGCATAACCGGATGGGAAACCCTTTGCCGGACCGATCCGCAATACACCGGATACACCGTAAATGGCGGGTTTGCCGAATATGTCGAGGCTGATCCGGTCTATGTCGGGCATATTCCGGACAGTGTCGACTTCGCGCCGGCCGCGCCTATCCTGTGTGCGGGCGTCACTGTCTATAAAGGCCTGAAGGAATGTGAGCTCCGCCCGGGAAAAAGTGTCGTGATATCCGGTGTCGGTGGATTGGGGCACCTCGCGGTGCAGTACGCCAAGGCAATGGGTCTGCATGTCATCGCCGTGGACGTGGCTGATGACAAGCTGAAGCTTGCGTCCGATTTGGGCGCCGAAGTCACGATCAATGCCAAGACGCAGGACCCAGTGGCTGAGCTGACCCGATTGGGCGGCGCGGACGGCGTTTTGGTAACGGCCGTCTCGAATTCAGCTTTTTCTCAAGCGGTCGGCATGCTGGCTCCCGGCGGGACCATGAGCCTTGTCGGTCTGCCGCCCGGTGATTTCCCGCTAAACATCTTTGACGTTGTTCTCAACCGGAAAACCATCCGAGGCTCGATCGTTGGAACACGGGCGGATCTCGCGGAGAGCTTGGCATTTGCCGCAGAGGGAAAAGTTGCTTCGCATTATGCCACAGAGTCGATCGACAACATCAACGACATCTTTGGCCGGATGGAGCAGGGCAAAATCGACGGCCGCATTGTGATGACGTTGTAACCGGCGGCAACCAGAGAGGATTTCAATCATGGCAGCGGCGATTGAGGGCTATATCTTTTACGAGATCGCAGCTCTGCTCGTTCTTGCAGCAAGTGTCGGTTTTGTGGGGCTTTTGTTGCGGCAACCCCTGATCGTCAGCTTTATCGCTGTTGGCATCCTCGCCGGTCCTTCGGTCCTTGGAATTGCGCAGTCAGACGCCCAGATCGATCTGCTGGCGGAACTGGGAATTGCGGTCCTCTTGTTTCTCGTCGGACTGAAACTTGACTACAATCTTGTCCGAACCCTCGGCCCGGTCGCACTGGTGACCGGACTGGGGCAGGTCCTGTTTACGACCGTCTTCGGCTTCCTGATCGCGCTTGCGCTTGGCATGACACCAACCACCGCGATCTATGTCGCCATCGCGCTGACCTTTTCGTCCACGATCATCATTGTGAAGCTCTTGTCGGACAAGCGTGAGATCGACGCGCTGCACGGCCGGATCGCCCTTGGTTTCCTGATCGTTCAGGATGTCGTTGTCGTTGTTGCCATGATCACGCTTTCCGCGATTGGTGTCGGCAGTGCGAGCAGCAGCGACAGCGCCTTTGCCGATGTTTTGCGGGTCTTCGGCTACGGATTGGCGACGCTGGCGTTCGTCGCGTTCTTCATCCGCTTTGTCGCCAATCCGCTGGTCGAAAAATTGTCCACGGCGCCGGAACTGCTGGTGTCGTTTGCCATTGGCTGGGCAGCATTGCTCGCAGCCGTTGGTCACTACCTCGGATTTGGCAAGGAGCTGGGCGGTTTGCTGGCCGGTGTGTCACTGGCATCGACCCCCTTTCGCGAGGCAATTTCAGCGCGTCTTGCCAGCCTTCGTGACTTCTTGTTGCTGTTCTTTTTCATCGCGCTTGGTGCATCGCTGGACCTATCCGTCCTCGGCGCGAGTGTGGGGCCTGCCATCGTGCTCTCCTTGTTCGTTCTGATTGGCAACCCTTTGATTGTTTTAGCGATCATGGGGGCCATGGGATACCGCAAGCGGACCGGGTTTCTTGCCGGCTTGACCGTGGCCCAAATCAGCGAGTTTTCCCTGATCTTCATGGCCATGGGCCTGACGATTGGCCATGTAGATGAACGCGCGCTCGGCCTCGTGACACTTGTCGGGTTGGTCACAATCGCAGCATCGACCTACATGATCACATTCTCGCATCAGCTCTATGCCGCGCTCGAACCTTTTCTTGGGGTCTTCGAACGGCGCAACACGGCTGCCGAACCCGAGGGCAGCTGCGTGTCAGCAAAGTCCTATGACGTGATCCTGTTTGGCCTCGGACGGTATGGCCTTGGGATCGCCAGCGCTTTGAAAGAGGATGGCAAACGGATCCTGGGGGTGGATTTCAGTCCAGGTGCTGTCAGGAATGCCCGGGCGCTTGGCTATGACGTGTTGTTTGGGGATGCCACAGATCCGGAGTTTCTGGCTCATCTTCCACTTTGCAATGCGGAATGGCTCGTGATGGCGGTTCCGGAACACGACACCGGCGTGACACATGATGACCCGCGCTTTGCTTTGCTGAAAGCTGCTCGTGATCTTGGGTTTGAGGGACGTGTTGCGGTTGCCGCACACCGCGAGGTCACCGCTGAGGCTCTCTCAAGAATAAACGCTGATATCGTCATGATGCCATACCGTGACGCAGCTTTTGCCGCCGCAAACATGATAGCCGGGCGTGCGGCTCCCTCTTTGCCGGGTCTGCAAGATCCGGAAGGGCAAAAGGAGCTGCCGGCATGATTGGGGAGCTCGGGCGTCCAAAAAAAGTACTCGCCGTAATCGATGACACCGATATGCAAATCGCACTCAAGAGCGCAGCCGAGTTGGCAAAAGCGTATGAGGCCGGGTTAGAGGTGATCGCTTGCGTGGAGCCACCGCAGGACATCGCGATTATCGCCCGGCTGGCCGGACGCGACAAAGACGCGATCATTGAGGAGATGGTGACCCGTGCTCAAAGGTCTGCGACAGAGAACCTGAAAAGAATTCTACCGGATCAAGCGATCGAACCTCAGATTCTTGTCGGAAAAGCTTATCTGAACATCATCAGGCATGTTGCTGAAACGGGCTGCGATTTTGTGGTGAAAGCAGCCGAGCCGTTGACCGGCGTCAGTGGTTTCCTGCATGCAAGCAACGACCAGCATCTTTTGCGCAAATGTCCCTGTCCGGTCTGGCTGCAGTCCGGGACCGCTGAGCCGGCGCCGCGCCGTATCATTGCGGCGGTGGATTTGGACAACTGGGATGCCGCGGAACCAGACACTCTGGACATGCTGAACAAGCGCGTTGTCGAAGCTGCGGCGCGTGTTGCACATGCGCCCGGGTCAGAAATCATCATACTTCATGCCTGGGACGCGGTAGGCGAGGGCATGGTCTGGGCTTTTTCCGACACCGGGGATGCGCGCAAGGCAGCCAATGACTATGTGCGGGAGACGTTGAAAATCCGCGAAGAAGCCATGCACCGGTTGCTGGAAACAATGCGTGAGCGATTGGCGAGTTCGAACGTGGTATTACAGCCACTTCTTGCCCGCGGTGCAGTGGAACGCGTGATAGAAATTCAGAGCAACATTCAAAACGCGGATCTCGTGGTTATGGGAACTGTCGCGCGGACCGGGTTCAGCGGCGTTTTCATTGGCAACACGGCTGAGAACATCGTCAACAGCCTTCAATGTCCGGTGCTTGCCGTCAAACCTGAGGGGTTTGTTAGTCCGCTGCTGGCCGCACATACAAGTTAGACCATGTTGGACAGCAGAGATTACTGGCCTGTTTTGACACTAAGCGGTGTTTCATGCCCGGTCTGGCTTGTGTTCCCAGTTGGCCAGAACAGTCCTCAGGGATTTCTCAATCTCGCCTTCGCACCAAAGATTGCCCCAGTTTTTCTGCTGCTCGGCACGCAGGCTGGCGATCTGCGGCAGAGCGCCCATGCGCTTTGAGAGTGCCAGCGTATTGGGAGCGTGCTCGGCGATGAGCCCTTCCAGTTCCGGCAACTTGTCGCAGATGGTAACCCAAAGAGCTGCACAAACCAGATCGGCCACTCCCGGTTCAGAGGTGCCCAGTAGAGTGCCGTCATCGGCCTTCAAGCCATGATGTGCGCCCAAGACCTCAAAAATCTCCAGCCAGCGCACAAACCGACTGCCAACGAATTCCGCCCAGTTGTCATCGTCCCACATTGCCGCACCACAATTGAGTGTCAGTTCCTGCAAGACATCAATGCAATCGCAAATCACCTTTAGGGTCAGCGCGTCCTTCTCAGGAGTGCCGGGCATAAGCTGCAGGTGTCCGCCAAGATAACTGGTTATGGCCGGAGCCTGCGACAGCCACAGATCAGCTTCCGCATCATGGAGAAATGGCGCGGCCATGAATGGCATGGGCTGCTCGTTGATGGGTGCCTGATAAAGTTCGATCAGAGCATCCATTCCCGGTTCCTCCCATTCCACACCGCGATATGCAAGGAGGTAGCGTGCGAATTGCGCACGGAAAGGAATGGGCCAGTAGTACAGCGTAAACCGGGAAGACATGGAGAAGCCTCTTTTCCTGAAACACGACTCTCTGTGTCATACACACCATGAAGGCAGCTGGCTGGCTAGTGTAGAAATGGCGCATAGCGGCCGATTTAAATTTCACAGCAAAAAGCCCCGGATTGCAGATCCGGGGCTTTGTTCTGATCAGTGCTTGCAACAATCAGCGGCGCTGATCGATCGGCACGTAGTCGCGCTTGGTAGCACCTGTGTAGAGCTGACGCGGGCGGCCGATACGCTGGGACGGATCTTCCACCATTTCCTTCCACTGGGCGATCCAGCCGACGGTCCGCGCAAGCGCGAACAGCACGGTGAACATTGTTGTCGGGAAACCAAGTGCCCGCAAAGTGATGCCGGAGTAGAAGTCAATATTCGGATAGAGCTTCTTCTCGACGAAATACGGATCGTTGAGGGCGATTTTTTCCAACTCCATCGCAATGTCGAGGAGCGGGTCGTCCTTGATGCCGAGTTCGCCGAGCACCTCGTGGCAGGTTTTCTGCATGATCTTGGCGCGCGGATCGTAGTTCTTGTAGACCCGGTGACCGAAGCCCATGAGACGGAACGGATCGTTCTTATCTTTCGCGCGGGCAACAAACTCCGGAATGCGGTCGACGGAGCCGATTTCGGACAGCATGTTGAGCGCGGCTTCGTTGGCACCGCCGTGTGCCGGGCCCCAGAGACAGGCAATACCGGCTGCAATACATGCGAACGGGTTCGCACCGGAAGAACCGGCAAGACGCACGGTCGATGTGGACGCGTTCTGCTCGTGGTCAGCGTGCAGGATGAAGATACGGTCCATGGCGCGCGCCAAAACCGGGTTTACCTTGTACTCTTCACACGGAACGGCAAAGCACATGTGCAGGAAGTTCGCTGCATAGCCGAGATCGTTGCGCGGATAAACGAACGGCTGACCGACGTGGTACTTGTAGGCCATCGCTGCCATGGTCGGCAGTTTTGCGATCATGCGCAGGGACGCCACCATCCGCTGATGCGGATCGGAGATGTCGGTGCTGTCATGATAGAACGCTGACAGGGCGCCAACGGTGCCGCAGAGGATCGCCATCGGGTGGGCGTCGCGGCGGAAACCGGAATAGAACCGGTTCATCTGTTCGTGGATCATCGTGTGATAGGTCACACGGGTGACGAAATCGTCTTTCTGCGCCTTGGTCGGCAGTTCGCCGTAAAGCAGCAGATAGCAGGATTCCAGGAAGTCACCATGGTCGGCGAGTTGTTCGATCGGATACCCGCGATACAGCAGCGTGCCTTCGTCACCATCGATGTAGGTGATTTTGGATTCGCACGATGCGGTTGAGGTAAAGCCCGGGTCGTAGGTGAACATGCCCGTGTCCTTGTAAAGGGACGAGATGTTCACAACCGACGGTCCGATGGATCCGTCAAGGACGTCGAAATCGTGGTCGTTGCCACCGACGTTGAGCTTGGCGTTGTTGTCGGCCATTCAGAAAACCCCCTATTTGTTACCCTTGCACTGCCGAGCCACGGGCCTTGGATACAAGACCCAAATGAGGCGGCCAGACTGTGCTGGAGGAATGGTCGCGTCTTGCCTAGCCCATTTGCCGCACTGCCGCAAGCAGCAGCGTATAACGCTTTGGTCAAAGGCCGACATGTTGATGTTTGCCAATGTTCCGGCGCGCTGCAGCAAAACGCGCCGGTCCTTTGCGCTCCCTTACGTCAGGCAGCCTGATCGGCAATCCGGGCGAGGGATTCGTCGCGGCCGAGCGCAACCAGCACGTCAT
Source organism: Roseibium sp. (assembly GCF_965276855.1). GTDB lineage: Bacteria > Pseudomonadota > Alphaproteobacteria > Rhizobiales > Stappiaceae > Roseibium. The sequence goes on along the minus strand of NZ_OZ255700.1, from coordinate 206,836 downwards.
AAATGCCAGGGGAGGTGCCCCGGCCGGTGAGCGCTGCACGCAGTGGCTGGGCGACTTTGCCGAGTTTCAGATCCTTGTCTTCCGCATAGGCTTTGACAGCCGCCTCCAGCGGTTCCGCTTGCCAGTCAGCAACGCCAGAAAGCACGCCGTTCAGGTCGCCCAGAATCGCCCGGGCGTCGTCTGTGAGGATCTTGATCGCCTTCTCGTCATTTTCCAGCGGGCGCTGGCGCCAAAGGTAGGACGCGCTGTCAGTCAGTTCGACAAGTGTCTTTGCGCGTTCCTTCAGGCCGGGAAGGGCGGTCAGAGCCGTTTGGGCGTTCGCCGCGTCCGACATCCAGTCCAAAACCGCCGCCCCATTATCCGCATGGGCAAGATAAACCTTCCAATGCTCCAGCAGCTCAGCGTCGTCGGTGGCGCGCATGTAATGGCCATTGAGATTTTCCAGCTTCTTGAAATCGAAGCGGGCTGCTGACTGACCAACGGCATCCATGCCGAACCATTTGATCATGTCCTCGAGCGACATGATTTCCTCATCGCCATGGCTCCAGCCAAGGCGGGCGAGGTAGTTGCGCATGGCTTGCGGCAGATAGCCAAGCGCCCGATAGGCTTCGGCGCCGGTCGCGCCGTGCCGCTTGGAAAGTTTGGCACCGTCCGGTCCGTGGATCAGCGGAATATGCGCCATTTTCGGCACTTTCCAGCCGTTGGCATTGAAAATCAGCGTCTGGCGGGCGGCGTTGGTCAGATGGTCGACACCGCGGATGATATGCGTAATGCCCATGTCGTGATCGTCGACAACCACGGCCAGCATGTAAGTCGGCGTGCCGTCGGAGCGCAGGAGAACAAAGTCATCAAGATCCTTGTTCGGGATCACCACACGGCCTTGAACCATGTCGTCCACGACCGTTTCGCCGTCTTGCGGAGCTTTCAGCCGGATGACCGGATCAATACCTTCGGGCGCTTCGGACGCATCCTTGTCGCGCCAGGTGCCGTCATAGCGCGGCGGGCGTCCTTCTGCGCGGGCCTTTTCGCGCATGGCATCGACCTCTTCCGGGGTTGAGTAACACCGATAAGCCGTGCCGTTTTCCAGCATCTGGTCAACAACTTCCTTGTGGCGGTCGACCCGGGAGAACTGGGAGATCGGTTCGCCGTCCCAGTCAAGACCAAGCCACGAAAGGCCATCCATCAGCGCATCGACCGCTTCCTGAGTGGAGCGGGCCCGGTCTGTGTCTTCGATGCGCAGCAGCATTTTGCCGCCGTGATGCTTGGCGAAGAGCCAGTTGAAGAGGGCGGTGCGGGCGCCGCCAATATGTAGAAAGCCGGTCGGGGATGGGGCGAAACGCGTGACGATATCTTGTGCCATGGTGCTTTTTGAAAGTCTCTGTCAGAATGAGGCGCGGGTCTGCGCCTGACGGATAGTGGCGCGGTCTTAGCATAGGCAAGCCTGAGGCAAAATAGGCTTTGCTGCGATCGTCAAACCCGGCAGAAGGAGCGCGGGTGGCACGGGAGGCGAAACCAGACGCCGATGATGACAACCGGGCTGTCCCCGGCTCTCCTGTCAGTGACCCTTCAGTTATATCGTCAAACACGGATAGCAGGCACCGGCCCGCCGAAGCGTCGCCGTGGACCGCGTTTCTGAGAGCCCGGAGAGAATACAAAGACCGGCCAACTGATCAGCACGCTGGTTGGGCAGGAACGGCGGACGATTGGGAGCAGTTTTGGCAAAAGCAGGGTCTTTTGTGGACCGGATTTTCCTTCAGCGCCGGCACTTTTCTCTACAGCTTATTGCCTGAAGAGCCGAGTTGGCTCGTGCTTGGCGTGTTATTCTTTTTATCGGCTTGTTTGGCTGGCGCCCACGCTGTCCGAACCGGTCTGCCGCGAGTTTTGAACCTTTTGCTCGCCCTTTTTGCAGGGCTCAGCATTGCAACACTCCGAACAGCTGCAGTGGACGCACCCCGGCTGGCGGAGCCGATGACTGTTCTGTTGCGCGGTGACGTCCTGAAGGTGCAGGAAACCCGGTCTGGCAAGCGGCTTGTGCTCCGCGTCAGAGAAGTTGATGCCAGAGAAAATACTGATGGGCGGTTTGCAAACCGGGTCCGGCTGCGCATTCCGGCAGATGCGCGCATTGCACCCGGCGACTGGATCAAAGTCCGGGCTCGGTTGTTTCCGCCAATGGGTCCTGTAGTGCCCGGCGGATATGACTTTTCCTTCCGCGCCTATTTTGACGGCATAGGCGCAAGCGGCTTCAGTTACGGCGCGCCAGAGATCGTGCACGGACCTGCGGCGTCTCAGGTCCTTCTGCTCGTTCGCCAGGTAAACAAACTCCGCCAGCACTTGGCGGAGCGGATTTCAGCGCTTTTGCCGGAAGACCCGGAAACAGCTCTTGCGGTTGCACTCTTGGTGGGGGACCGCAGTGGTATTGATGAAAAGACCGAAGAGAGCCTTCGGGCTGCGGGCCTGGCACATATTCTGGCAATTTCTGGCCTGCATATGGCGCTCTTTGCAGGCGGTGCTTATGCTGTGTGTCTTGGCGCCCTAGCACTTATCCCGGGCCTTGCGCTGCGCTGGCCGATCCACAAGGTTTCGGCCATGCTCGCCCTTGTCGCGGCAGTTTTTTATCTTCTCCTGTCCGGGGCTTCAGTTGCCACGCAAAGATCCTTCATTATGATCGCGCTGGTCTTTTTGGGGATTATGACCGGACGCCGGGGTTTGACGCTGCGATCGGTCGCAATCGCCGGCCTGTTCTTGCTTCTACTCGCGCCGGAGCGCCTGTTTTATCCAGGTTTTCAGATGTCGTTTGCGGCCGTGATCGCACTGGTCGCCGTTTATGATCTTTGGCGGTCACATCAAAAGAGAAGAAGGTCTCTAATTCCATCAACAAACGGGCACTCTTGGTTCTTGTCCGGCGCACTAAAATGGGCCACCGGTTTGTTCGTGACGGCCCTCGTCGCCGGGATCGCTACCGGCATTGTCGGTGCGTACCACTTTTCCCGGATCGCGCCCTTCGGACTGGTCGGCAACATGCTGGGCATGCCGGTTTTTTCGCTCATCGTGATGCCAATGGGCGTGGTGGCACTGGTCCTGATGCCGTTCGGTTTGGCAGCAATCCCGCTCAAGGTCATGAGCGCCGGTCTGGTGGTGCTGATCCAGATAGCGGAGTTCACAGAACAGATTGCGCCTGACTTTGGCCGAATGGGAAGTCTAACCGGCCTGTCTGCCGCTGTATTATTGGCCGGTTTCTTTGGCCTGCTGCTCGCCCCGGGCCGTTTCCGGGTGATCGGTTTAGGTCTCGTACCTATCGGAATTACCCTCGCGATTATATCGCGCCCGCCAGATATTTATATCCCGGCAACAGGGTCTCAACTGGCCGCCCGGGATATCGAGGGGGCCTTGGCGTTGTCTAGCGCCAGGAGTTCTTTTGCTGCAGAGACTTGGTTTGAAGCGGAAGGAGTGTCAGGTGAAGCGATTAAGTCGCGCAAGATGAAAGATGGTCAACGCGCTTGTGACCCTTCAGGCTGTGTTGTTCAGGCGTTTACAGCAAGGGCAGAAGTTGGTGAGGAGCGGATTCCGGTCACCATCGCCCTACCGAAGACACGGAATGCCCTTTTTTATGATTGTCAAAAGGCCGATATGATCGTGACCGATATGGTCGCTCCGGCAGCCTGCCGCGCAGTCGTTTTCGACCAGGACATCAGAGTGGCGCGCGGTGCCATTTCCATTTGGCTGGACCAGGCGTGTCAAACAGGCACCTCAACAAAAGACCAGATGATCGAAAACGTGGTGAGAATAGAATCTGCAGTTCAAAGAAAGAGTGAGGTGTTGCCGCTAATAACGCAGCCGCAAACCACTCCCGCACGGACCAAAACTCCCAGCGCAGCTGTTTGCCAAACCAAAATACAATCAATCAAGTACGCCAAGCCAAAGCCTCCGCGGCCGTGGCACAAGCAAGGCACAGTCACACGCTCAAGCTTGCACGCATCTGCTGACTAGAGCTGATGTTAATACCTACAAACCCGCAGTAGCAGGCAACTCTTGAAAATGCCTGCCGGTCTCGAAGCTTCAGTACCGGCGGAACAGAGAAACAAGTTTCCCTTGCACACGGACACGGCCCGGTCCGAAAATACGCGTCTCGTAGGCCGGGTTGGCGGCCTCCAGCGCAATGGAAGCGCCTTTCTTGCGCAGGCGTTTGAGTGTCGCTTCCTCATCGTCGACAAGCGCTACGACGATGTCGCCGCTGTCCGCGCTTTCCGTTCGGCGGATCAGGACGGTGTCGCCGTCCAAAATGCCGGCCTCGATCATTGAATCCCCGCGCACTTCCAGAGCGTAGTGTTCCCCCTTGCCGAGGAGCTCGGGCGGGACACTGATGGAGTGGCTGTGGGTCTGGATCGCCTCGATTGGGACCCCGGCGGCGATCCGGCCCATGACCGGGATTTCCGTCGAAGCTGCAACAGGTTCTGGCGCGGGCGCAGAGGCTGGCGCCGGTTTGCCAAGTGACCCTTCGATCACCTCTGGCGAGAAGCTCCCCCTTGGACGCGGCGCACCCAGGCCCGGCGCAATCGAATCCGGTAAGCGGACCACTTCCATGGCGCGGGCTCTGTTGGGAAGCCGGCGTATGAAGCCGCGTTCTTCCAAGGCCGTAATCAGCCGGTGAATGCCGGACTTGGAGCGGAGATCCAGAGCATCTTTCATTTCATCGAAAGACGGCGGAACGCCTGTTTCCTTCAGTCTTTCATGAATGAACATGAGCAGTTCGTACTGCTTGCGTGTCAGCATGCTGTGGTTCCTTGCCCTGAGTGCCGTATTGTCTGAGAATCGTTCAGTACAAATCGGGAACATCTTACCTGTTCTCATTGTGTTCTGCAAGGGTAAACGTTCTCTTACTGTTCTGCCGATGGTTCAGAGATCGAAACCCATAGGTGCTTTAAGGCGTTGAGAAGAGGCTTGTTTTATACGTGATGCGGGAGAACGACCGATAATTGCCGAACGGAACAAGACCGGGACCTGCACAAATGTTGTGAGCCGGCCTTTCTGATCCGCTAATAGGCTCTAGCTATCTTCTGGGTTGTCTTTGAGGATGCTGGCCATGCGAATGATTGTGATCATTGCTGTTTTGTTGCAGAGCTTGCTTGTTTCTGCGGCATCATCCGAGGAACTTGATCTGGAACTTGTGCTGCTTGCAGACGCCACAGGCTCAATTGATGACGCGGAAATCAGGTTCCAGCGCCAGGGCTATGCTGAAGCGATCACCGATCCGCAGGTCCTGAACGCTATCGCGGACAACGCTTATGGCAAGATCGCCGTGACCTATGTCGAATGGGCGGACATGTTTTCCCAAGACGTCGTGGTCGACTGGATGGTCATCGACGGACCGCAGTCGGCGCAGCTCTTTGCAGAGCGTTTGATGGCGCCGCCCCGTCAGGCCTTTGGCCGCAACGCGATTGGCGCAGCTCTTCTAAAGGGCAAGGAGCTGATCGACACCAACGAATACAAGGGGCTGCGGCGGGTGATCGATTTGTCGGCGGACAGCGCCAACAACTGGAACGGGCCGAGCATCACCGAGGCAAGAGACGCTGTTGTGAATTCCGGCATCGTCATCAACGGTCTTGCAGTCCTGTGCCGGCACTGTTCCGGACGTCCAGTGTCTTACAATCTGGAGGACCGGTTCTTTTCCGAGATCATCGGTGGTCCGGGGTCTTTTGTGGTGACCGCGGACAGTGCAGATACCTTCGCAGCAGCAGTGCGCAAAAAGCTTATTCTGGAGATTGCGGACAAGCGGTTCACGCCGGATGCCCGTGTGCGATTTGCGGCGATTGAAGGCATCGGAGCAGCGAACTGATCAGGGCAGATCCAGTCCGGGACTACATAAACTTAGATATTGAATTCAAACCGGCAGGCATCCGCCCCGCAAGCTCCGCATTCTGTCTCTGTGACACGGACATGCGGGCCGATCAGTTGCTGGAATAACCGCTCGAAAACAGCCACATGCCAATGGCAAATTGGATGATCAGCGTGTTCCCCTGCGATTAACGGATTGTCTTTCAGGATAAAGATCAGGGGCGCGCGTCTTGCGACTTCGAACTGGCCGGAGCCTGCAAAGGTCCAGGCGTTTTTTGAAATGGCGTTCGCCAAGAGATGTTTTGAGAGGCTTGCGGGAAGGACTTTCAAAAGCGTTTGCGCCAGACTAGGGATCCGGTGTTTCAAGACATAGTCGGCCGTGCCGACACCGGCGGCCCTGGATATCTCCGCTGAGAGATCGGGCAGGGTGGCCCGCACCGTCTTGTGAAACCGAGCAACGGGGCCCTCCGGGATCAGGCCGCTCATATCTGGAAGGCTCGCAATGCGGGCGTCGTGCAAGAGCGTTTCGAAAAGGTCCTGACCACCCTGTTCTTCCAAAGGGGAGCGGAATTGGGTCAAGGCATTCGGGCCGATCATGCCATCGGCCTGAAGGCTCTGCCGGTCCATGTCAGGCGTTCTCCGCCAATTGTTCCGTGCTGCCACCGCAAGCAAGCGCTGCCGCCGCTGAAGCTTTTTTGCGCTCTGCCGCCCGTTCCTTGCCCTGCAGTCGCAGGGCTTCGCGGCGCTCGGCTGCCCGCGCGGCACGATCGGCCGCCGATTCCCAGTCCGCCACTTGGGCTTCTGCCAAGGTGCGGTTCTCATCGAAGTCGAAATGCACCTTGTCTTTGGACTGCGGGCCCCAGTAGCCGGCCTTGCCAAGATCGTAGAATGTGCGGGCAAACCCGGCTTTCAGGAAGGCTTTCAGGCAGCCCAGCAGATAGCGCCGGCGAAAGCCTGTACCGCGCCACGGGTAATGGAACAGCGCCTTTTGCATGTAGAAGCGCCGATAGTTCTTCATGACACCGTTTAAAAGTTCGCCGCGTGTCATGGCCTCTGGCTTCATGATCGGTGTCACGAAGTTGTATTTTGAGAAGTCGAACACCTCGACCTGATCCCGGATTTCCTGGAACAGCGGTGTGAACGGCCAAGGCGTATACATGGCCCAGTTGGCAAGGTCGGGCTGCCAATCCCATGCCATCTTGTAGGTCTCTTCCAGAGTCTCTTCCGTTTCATTGTCGAGCCCGACGATGAATTGCGCCTCCACAAATATATCGGCTTCCCGCAGGAGGCGGATGGCTTCCTTGTTGTCGTTGACCTTGGTTTCCTTGTTGAACTGGTCGAGTTTGAGCTGCGCGGCAGCCTCGGTTCCAAGGCTCACATGCACCAGGCCCGCCTGGCGGTAGAGTGGCAAAAGCTCTTTGTCCCGCATGATGTCGGTCACACGGGTGTTGATGCCCCACTTGATTTTGTCGGGCAGCCCGCGTGCGATCAGCTCGTTGCAGAATTCAACGAACTTCTTGCGGTTGATGGTGGGCTCTTCGTCGGCAAGGATGAAAAAGCCGACATTGTGCTCGGTGACCAGCTTTTCGATTTCATCGACAACCTTCTTGGGATCGCGCACCCGGTAATCGCGCCAGAATTTCCACTGCGAACAAAAGGAGCAAGTGAACGGGCATCCCCGGGCAAAATTCGGGATGGCGACGCGGGTACCGAGCGGAACATAGGTGTATTTGTTCCATTCCAGAATGTTCCAGTCCGGCTCGATCGCGTCGAGATCCTTCACGGTCGCAGCCGCATGGGTCGCAACGATCTGGTTGTCTTCCTTGAAAGCTATGCCCTTGATCGTTCTGCGGTCTTCCGGCCACCGTTCCTCGTCGATTGCCCGCATCAGCTCAATGACGATTTCCTCGCCTTCGCCGCGCACAATGACGTCCACCCAGGGCGCCTCGCTCAAGACCTGCTTGTACATGAAGGTGGCGTGGACACCGCCGAGAACCCGCACCGCATGCGGATGCTCGTCTCGCGCAATTTCCAATATCCGTTCGGCTGCGTATATCGATGGCGTGATGGATGTAACGCCAATGACATCCGGTGAGATCCGGCGGATCTCTGAAGCAATTTCCGCGTCAGACAGGTCATTGGTCATGGCATCGACGAAATGGATGTCGTCAAAGCCCGCCTTCTTGAGGCTTCCCGAGAGGTAGGCAACCCAAGCCGGAGGCCAGCTCCCGGCGATTTCCGCGCCACCAGAATGGTAGTTTGGATGAACGAACAGGATGCGCATGGGATCACCTCTCATATGTGTCAATTAAAGTTGACACATGCATCGTCTCAGAAAAATGACGCAGATCAATCGGGCGAATTGCGTATTTTTTGGCAGGTTGAGCGGTGGCGTCGCTCGCAGCTCAATTATCTTCCCTTTCGGTATTTCACGATTGCCACACAGCACTGTCATCTGCTTATGATTTGAGACTGCAGGGCTTTCCAGACCTAATCCTGCAAGCAAACCATCTATTGCACGCCCATTTTTAAAGGCGCGCCTTCAGCACATGCTGATCATGGAGACAGGAGATTTAAGAACGACAGTCCGCAATCAATTGTCGACTGTTTTGAAGCAATCAGAAAATGCCAAGGCCCAGTGGAACAAACGCTGTGCCACTAGCTGGGGAAGACAAAATGAAAGCACACGCCGTCGCCAAGTGGAGCGAGTTGCCAGATCGAGATCCGCAATATGCTCTCGTGGAAGATGTCGATCTGGTGGTTGTTCGCTTTGATGAAACGGTGTCGGTGATGTACGGGCGATGTCTTCACCGTGGGGCGCTGATGTCCGACGGCTATGTGGATGGAGATAACCTTATTTGCGGCGTTCACTACTGGGACTACCGCATTGATACAGGCGTTTCTGAGTACAACAACTCGGAAGTCCTGAAGAAATTCAGCAGCTGGGTCGAAGACGACGAAGTGCGGGTGGATGCGGAGGAGATCGCGGCCTGGGCCAAAGACAATCCGCAACCCTTCCAGCGCGATGACTACCTCGGTCTTTATGCGGACACGTCCCACGGCACTGAGGAAGAGCCTTATACCAAACTCATTCAGGGGTATGCCAAACACGGTCTTTCCAAGACCGGTCACCACGGCGTGGTGGATGCCATGGGGGTGCCGCGTGTTGACTTGCCAGATTGGGACGACATCCAGATCCTGACTGCGCAGCTCCAGCGTTTTCCGTTGCTTGATGATGATCCGGTGGGGACCGATGTTGTCATCGGGCCGAATGCGCAAAAGCCGCTTCACCTGAAGATCCCGCTTTTTGTCTCGGATATGAGTTTCGGTGCCTTGTCAGAACCGGCTAAGATCGCGCTTGCGCGGGGGGCTGAACTTGCCGGAACCGGTATCTGTTCCGGAGAAGGCGGGATGTTGCCGGAAGAGCAGGAAGCCTGCTCGCGTTATTTCTATGAGCTGGCCTCCGGACGGTTCGGGTTCGACTGGGAAAAGCTGAACAAGGTTCAGGCGTTTCACTTCAAGGGTGGTCAGGGCGCCAAGACCGGAACCGGCGGCCATTTGCCGGGATCCAAGGTGCAAGGCAAGATTGCCGAGGTGCGGGGGCTGAATGAAGGGGAGGCGGCCATTTCTCCACCGCGCTTTCCCGACTGGACACAATGTGAGCAGGTCCGGGATTTTGCCGATGAGGTGCGTAGCCGTACTGGCGGCATTCCGATTGGCTACAAGCTCTCCGCCCAGCACATAGAAAAAGACATCGATGCGGCGTTGGAGGTTGGGGTTGATTACATCATCCTGGACGGCCGCGGCGGGGGCACTGGAGCTGCGCCGATCATTTTCCGGGACAACATTTCCGTACCGACAATCCCCGCGCTTGCCCGGGCCCGGCGGCATCTCGACACGTCTGGGCGGGGCGACGTTTCGCTGGTGATCACCGGAGGCCTACGGAAGCCGGCGGATTTCGTTAAGGCGATGGCCCTGGGCGCCGATGCGATTGCCGTATCCAACGCTGCCATGCAGGCGATCGGCTGCATCGCCATGCGCGCTTGCCACACCAACAATTGTCCCGTCGGGATCGCGACCCAGAAACCGCATCTCGTGAATCGTCTGGTGATCGAGAAATCCGCCCGCCAGCTCGCCAACTTCTTCGAAGCATCGGTCGAGCTGATGCAGGTGATGGCGCGCGCCTGTGGCTATTCGCATTTGAACCAATTCAACCAGCATGATCTCACAACGTGGAAGCGGGAAATGGCAGACCTGTCCGGTGTTGCCTATGGTGGTGTGGCCTGATCCGGGCCGATCAGTTTTGAGGGAGGAATGCATGGACGCTCAAAATCTCGACTGGATCAAGGTCGGCCATGTGAATGATTTGCCGGAAGGGCGCGTCAAAACAGTTACGGCGCGCACCACATCCATTTGCCTGTCGCACTTCGATGGTCAGTGGGCCGCGATGGACAATCACTGTCCGCATCAGCGTGGACCCCTTGGAGAAGGCTCAATAGAGAAGGGAGTGGATGGCAAGTGCTGGATCCGTTGTCCCTGGCACGGATGGGACTTCGACCCGCTGACCGGAAAGCCGCCGGGAGGCCACGAAGACAGCGGACAGGAGCTTTATCCCCTCAAGGTCGAAAACGGCGAGATTTTCGTTGGGCTGGAACCAGAGCCTGAGCATGAACGCACCGTGACCGATGTCATGGCTGAGACCATGGTCAATTGGGGCGTAAAACGCATCTTTGGGATGGTCGGTCACTCAAACCTTGGGCTTGCCGATGCCATCCGGCTTCAGGTGAACAAGGGTAAGCTCGGCTATATTGGGATCAGGCATGAAGGCGCTGCAGCCTTTGCCGCCTCCGCCTACGGGAAATTGACGGGTAAACCCGCCGGCTGTCTGACAATCGCCGGACCAGGCGCGACGAACCTTGTGACGGGCTTATGGGACGCTAAGGTGGATCGTGCGCCTGTGCTCGCATTAACAGGACAGGTCCAGACGCAGGTCTTTGGGCCTGGGGCATTCCAGGACATAGATCTGAAATCAGCCTTTGAGGCCGTGGCCCGGTTCTCCCAACCGGTACTGACGTCGTCCAATCATGCAGAACTGATGACGCTTGCGTTGAAGACCGCGATCGTCGAGCAAGACGTGTCTCACCTTATCTTCCCCGATGATGTTCAAACCCTACCGAGCGATCAGAAGGCATCCGGTCCACAAGGAAGGGTTGGAGGCTCAACCGTTGTTCCGGCGCGCGAGGATCTTCAACGGGCTGCGCAGATGATCGGGGACGCCAAGCGGCCGGTCATCATCATGGGCTACGGCGCGATAAATGCACGGGACAAGGTGATCGCACTGGCCGAACACCTCGGTGCGCCGATCATGACCACCTTCAAGGGCAAGGGGCTGATCCCGGACAATCATCCGAACGCCGCCGGAGTGCTGGGCCGTTCCGGAACCCCGATTGCCAGTTGGCTCATGAACGAGGCCGACTTGATCCTGGCGCTGGGCTCGTCCTTTGCCAATCACACGGGTATCGCGCCCTACAAGCAGATCATTCAAGTCGATTACGAACGCATGCAGCTTGGAAAATTTCATCCGGTGACGCTGCCGGTCTGGGGCGAAATTGGGGCTTTCTGTGATGCGGTCCATCCAATGGTCGAAAAGTCCGCCCATGCCGCGCACCAGCTTACCGAGCTGTTCGAGCGTTGGCATATGTGGCGGGAGGAGAAGGAAACCCGCTTAAGCGAAGACCAGGGACAGGGAATACACGCCGCAGCGGTCTTCAAAGTGCTGACGGAGCTGTGTCCGGAAGATGCGATCATTCCGGTGGATGTGGGCAACAACACCTATTCCTTCGGCCGGTATTTTGAGCCACGTGGCCAACGCATCTTGATGTCCGGATATCTCGGTTCGATTGGGTTCAGTCTGCCGGCAGCGCTGGGCGCCTGGTGTGCCACACAGGATTTCGAAGAATATCGCGGCCGCAAGGTCATCTCGATCTCCGGGGACGGTGGCTTCGGGCAATATGCGATGGAGTTCACCACGGCCGTCAAATACGGTATGAACATCACGCACATTCTTCTCAACAACTCCGAACTCGGTAAGATCTCGAAAGAACAGCGGTCGGGTGAGTGGCCGGTCTGGGAGACGAGCCTCACCAACCCGTCCTTCGCGGCCTTCGCAAGGCTCTGCGGTGGACATGGGCACCGGGTCACGGAAGCCGCAGAGCTCCATGCCGCCATCGCCGAGGCGATCACTCATGACGGGCCGTCATTGGTGGAAATCGTGACCGACGCCGATCTTGTGTAAGGCGAGATGAATTAGGTGCGGCGCTATTGGGAAGGATAGAATGCTGTGGGGTAATGGACTTGCCGGCACATGCTGTGCTGCCCCGGACTTGATCCGGGGTCTAGGGTTCAGTGCTTGGGGCGGCTTGGGGTCCCGGCTCAAGGCCGGGAAAGCGCTGATTAGCTGGCGCCAACAAGCGTTAGATACTTGTGTAGGGGGAGAAAATTGGAGACAGCTTCATTTCTGATCGAACTGGGCCGTTACTACCTTTATGCAGGTGGGATTGTTGCGGCTTTTTTCCTGGTGGTCGGCATTGACCGGATAGAGCCGTCGGCCAACGGCTCCTATGCCTTTCGTCCGCTATTGATCCCCGGCATTTGTCTTATCTGGCCACTGGTTCTCTATCGGTGGGCTGTTCTGGAAAGGACAAAGGGGGATAAAGCATGAAACGGGCCCACCGGACCGCGCACGCCCGGATTTGGACGGTGCTTGGGATCGCACTGCCTCTGGCTTTCTTCACCATCCTTGCTTTGCGGCAAACCCCGCCCGCGGACCGGCCGGCAATCCTGATTGAAGCGCCTGGAAATGAGGCGGCAACCGGGGAGGGGAACCAATGAGTGTTCAGTACACTCCGGTCCTTTGGAACCGGAACAAGCTGGTTTATGACGGCGTGCTGCTGATCGCGGTCGCGCTCTATCTCTATGTCTTTATCCGCTATGCCCCGGCCTTTGAGGATGTGACCAAACCGATTGACGGGGCAACGTTGCGCATGCGCGCCTTCGGCAGCTGCGCGTTCTTGATGCTCACCGTTATCCTGTGCATCGGACCGCTCGCACGGCTCGACCGACGCTTCCTGCCGCTTTTATACAATCGGCGGCACTTCGGTGTGTTGACGGCCGGGATCGCCGCTGTCCATGCCAATTATGTCCTCGGTTGGTATTTCAATTTCTCGCCGACGGACAATTACGTCGCGTTGCTGTCGTCCAACACCAGTTACGGTCAGATCCTCGGCTTTCCCTTCGAGGCGCTGGGCATTGGGGCGCTGCTGATCTTGTTCGTGCTGGCCGCCACCAGCCATGATTTCTGGCTGAGTTTTCTCGGAGCCCCACTCTGGAAAACACTGCACATGTCGATTTATATCGCATACGCCTTTGTCGTGCTGCATGTGGCGCTGGGCGCGCTTCAAGGCCCCGGAGATCCTATACTGACAAGTCTGGTCACGGCGAGTGTTGTGATGGTTTGCGGCCTCCACTTTGCGACCGGGCGGATGGAAGCAGCGCGCGAGCGCGGCGAAGCCACGGCAAAGGCTTCGTTTGAGCAGGCGGGCTGGGTCATTGCCGGCGAGGTAGACGAGATCGATGAGGATTGCGCCAAGGTGGTGACGCTGGACGACGACGAGCGTGTCGCGATCTTCAAGTATGACGGCAAGCTGTCCGCAATCACCAATGCCTGCGCCCACCAGAACGGGCCACTGGGGGAGGGAAAGGTCCTGTGGGGCTGCATTACCTGTCCCTGGCATGGATATCAGTACAACCTCGCCGACGGTCGGGCTCCGGAACCGTTTACCGAGAAAATATCGACCTACCGGCTAAAACTGATTGGATCGACAGTGCTTCTGGATCCGAACGCCTTGCCGCCCGGAACGCATGTTGAACCGGTCAAACTGGGAGAGGGCGCATGAGCTGGAAACAAACCAAGGACGCGCCGTTTTTTATAGGTTATCTGAACGCCGTTCCAAAACCGCTCGCCGTGTTCGCTCTGGTCTTTTCGCTTTGTTTTGCGGGCGGTATGGGGTTGGCCGCTCTTGCGTTGTCCTCAACCCAGAACGATCCGGGCAATGGCGGATTTCAATGGGGGAACCGCTTTGAACAGGCCGGACTGCTGGAGTTGAGGCCCTATCCGGTGTTCCGGGTGCCCGGCGACGAGGAGAGCGGGCCGCGGACCTATATGCTGTCCGGTCAGGGAAAACGCGGCGTATTCGGTCAAGCGGAAGCGAATGCAGGGACGCCGGTCACCTTGCGCGGCGTTCCTGTCAATCGGGGTGATCTCACCATGATCCAGGTTGGTAAGGTGGAGGCAACGGAGGGCGGCGCGGGCAACTTTAAGCCAAGCGACGCTGTGCCGCTTGGGCGCTGGAAACTCGCTGGAGAGATCTGCGACGGCAAATGCTATGCCGGTGCCATGCGGCCGGGGCAGGGGCTTGCCCACAAGGCCTGCGCTGATCTTTGCATCACCGGAGGCATCCCGCCGGTCTTTGTCTCCTCTGGTCCCGTCGAGGGCCGCAATTTTTTCTTGATGGCGGACAAGGATGGCAATCTCCTTGGAGACGAGATCAGGGACCTGCTTGCGCTTTACATCGAGGTGGAAGGCGATGTCGAACGTCTGAACGATCTTCTGGTTTTCAAAGCTGATCTATCAACGGCGAGGGTCCTGAAATGAGCGGGCAACCCAAACGTCCGGCTGTACAAACGATCGTGATTGCGCTGGTTTTGACCGGCGCCGTCACAGCTGCCGCCTATTACGCCTGGATCTACGCCAATATCGGCGCGCGCACTTATGCCAGGGGAACCCTTCTCACCGACATGCGGTTCTTCATTGGGCTTCTGGCTGTCTTCGTCGTGTTGACATTTGCGGATCGGATCATCGGTTTCATTGCAGCCCGGATCGGGGGCCGGAAAAACTAGTTGGATTCAGGGTCTGTATGTGTACTTGACTCAAGAAATCAGATCAGTAGCAGCCGCATGCTCGTGCCAGAAGAACATGGACACGCGGCTTTGCAGCTCAGCGGCGGGGCATTTCCGGGGGTGAGGCATCCCAATGATCGGTTGGATTGGGGCGGCCGAGATAGAACCCTTGTCCGTAATCGGCCGACGTCTCCAAAACCAAGGCAAGTTGTTCCTCTGTTTCAATGCCTTCTACAACCGGTTTTGCCTCGCTGGCGCGGATGAGGTCTATCATCCGAAACAGGATATCTTTGTCTCGCGGCGATTGAATTGCGGATGCCAGAAAGTGCTTGTCTATTTTGACGTAGTCGACCGGTACGGTCTGCAGCCGGCTTAGTGTTGACTGCCCGATGCCAAAGTCATCCAGGGCGACCTTGATCCCTTTCTCGCGCAACTGGCTGACAACCCGGCTGACATCACTGGTGTTTTGTTCGACAACCGTTTCCACAATTTCAAAGACGATATGATCTGTTGGAATGTCGCCAACAATCGTTTGAACCCAATCAAGTTTCTGATCGGCAACTTTCGCGAGGAAGGCGCTTGAGATGTTGAAGGCAATGTTCTTTTGTTGTTTCAACGCCGCCCAGGCAGCAGTCGCGTGGGCCGCCTCCAGCGGCGGTGTGGCTCCATAGTTGTAAGCCTCTGTCATCGTTTCAAGAAACTGTGCCGGACCAACGATTTCGCCATTCGGTCGCCGCCATCGCAAGAGGGCTTCATAGCCCCACAACTCAGCTTGCCTTATGTCGAAAATCGGCTGAACGAAATAGCCGATTTCGCGCCTGTTCAGCCCCAGATGGACCTCCTCAACGCTTGGCATGCCTGTTGCCAATTGGAGACCGCGCTCTTTGAGCAAAACCGCTTTCTGCTTGCCCGTTCGCTTTGCCTCCATCAGCGCCTTGTCAGCCTCGATCAAGGCATTGCGCGGCTTCATGCCGTGTTTGACTTTCGCAAGACCGATTGATGCATGGCGTGAAACGCGGAGCTCTCCGACGGGGACTTGGCACTTGCTGATCGCGGTCAAGACCTCTCCGCTGATGGCTTCGAGGCCCTGGTCATCTATGCCGTGAAACAAGCCGACAAATTCGTCGCCGGATACCCTTGCGACCTTCCCCTTGTCGCCAACGGCTGTTTTCAATGCGGACGCTATTTGAACCAAAAGCAGATCGCCTGTCGCGTGCCCATAGTTGTCGTTCACTGACTTAAAGTCGTCCAGATCGATAAACATGAGCGCGTCGGCGCCACGCGCGTTCTCAGCGAAATAGTCGAAGAACCATTGTTTCGTCGCAAGGCCGGTCAGATCGTCTATGCCCAGCTGATGCTCCAGTGCCGCGATACGTTGTTTCAAGGCGGCAGGCGTGTCACCGTCGTCGGATTGATCTCCCAATTTCTGCCCCGTTTCAAATGACTTGTCTTTGATACAGTCCTCTAAACACTACCATAAAGCGCAATGACGACCTTACAAGACCAGCGTTCAAATTGGCCCTTTTTCGCCGGCGAGCCTCTCGCCGATAGTACCGCAATTTAGCTTAAAGACTGGGCTTTGATATCCAAGTGCCTCGGTGGACGAAAAAGCCCCCGTTTCGGAACCCGAAGCGAGAGCCTGATCAGTTTGAAAAGTGTCCGCCCCCTCCGGTTTTGTAACGGGGCCACGGGAGGAGGCGGACGGGAGTGGATGGTCCTACCAGCCGATCCCCGCATAGCGGGAGCATGCCGGCGGTTCAGCGTGCAGGCGGACCAAATCCACCACTGCCGCGTCTTCCTTTTTGGATCTCATCACACTCCGAATGGCCGGACCGTTTTGCGAAACGATGATGGCATCAGCGTCCGCGATGGCCTCTTGCGGGGTCTGTTTCAGGAAGTCGGGCAAGGCGTCGACAACAGCTTTGAGATGCGGCGAAGCGTGCTGCATATATTCAAACTGTTGTGCGATATGCGGACCAGGCACGATGGCCGGGTCGTAAGCGGTGACCTCCACGCCTTCAGCGCGCAGGGCCGCAATCACTTCCAGAACCGGGCTTTCACGCAAGTCGTCCGTGCCCGGCTTGAACGCGACGCCCAGAATGGCGGCTTTCTTGGCGCCGGTCTTGCGAACCATCTCGATTGCCTCTTCGACTTGCTGGTCGTTGGTCGGGATCAGCGAGTCGATGAGTGGAACGTTGACGTTCAGCTGTTCTGCAAGATGCGAAACGGCGCGGACTTCCTTCGGCAGGCAAGAGCCGCCAAAGGCAAAACCAGGCTTCAGGTAGTAAGGCGACAAGTTCAACTTCGTGTCCTGGACAAAGATGTCCATGACCTTGTGACTGTCGATCCCCATCGGCTTGCACAGGCGGCCAACTTCGTTGGCAAAGCTTACCTTCGTGGCATGCCAGACATTGTCGACATATTTTACCAACTCGGCGACATCGACAGAGGTGACAATCGGGTTGTCGTCAACGGGTGCATAGATCTTTTTCAAGATGTTCGCGGTGCGCTCATCCGTGACACCGATGACTGTTTTTGGTGGTGCATGGAAATCGGCAACAGCCGTACCTTCCCGTAAGAACTCCGGATTGAAACATACGCCGAAGTCCTGTCCGGCCCGCTTGCCGGACACTTCCTCGATGATCGGGGTCATGATCTCGAGTGTCGTTCCAGGAGGAACGGAGCAGCGCAAAACGACGACGTGGAATTCGTCCTTGGCCGCGATTGCAGTGCCGATAGACCGGGCAACCGCTTTAATGGCGCGCGTGTCGCAGCCGCCGTCTTCGCTGGTCGGAGTGCCAACGGAGACGAAGGTTACGTCTGAATCCATAACCGCTTGCGCAACATCGGTGGTCGCGGTCAGCAGCTCGTCATTGACACCCGCAGTCAGCAACTCGCCGAGCTGGTCTTCAACGATCGGGCTCTGGCCCCAGGAGATAGAATCGACTTTCTTGGCATCAATGTCGGCGCCGATGACCTTGTGGCCAAGCGAACTCAGGCAGGCGAGGGAGACGGCTCCAACATATCCCAGGCCGATGACACTGATGGTGTCTTTGGTTTCAATGAGGCGCCAATCAAAAGCGTCGAGAGTTTGAACGGCTTCGAATTTTCCTACATGCATTTTCATTTCACTGCTCCCAGTGTGATGGTCCTGGGACGACAGTTACAAGCGCCGTGCCAAATCGAATTGGCATGGAAAAAATAAGTAAAAACAGTATATTAAAAAAATTCACAAAATCTGCGGGTCTGTTGATTTTTCGATTTTGAAAACGAAAATTCAAATTCGGATAAACAAAATTCGGGTTTTCGGAAATACGAAAGTGTGCGGTCAGTTCCGCGAATTTCTCAAACCAAGAGCCGATGAAACACGGCCTATATAATAAAGCCTGACAGCCGGATTTTTGGATGCACCAAATTTCGTAACAAACAACAGTTCGGATTTCGCGAATTCAAAAAGAACGCTTCCGGAAATCAGAAATGATAAATGGCACATACGTTGTCCGGTAGTTTGAAGACTCGGGTAAGTATCAGTATTTATTCAGTAAATCACCCAACCGAACACGGCCGTTCCATTTGGCAAGCCTGTTGCAAAGCTGTCTGCAACTTAATTCTTGCAAAGGAGAGGCTGCCATGTTTCCACAAGCGGTATTCGCCCCAGTCGGACAAGTCACGGGCCCCATTGGCTGGACTGACCCGGTTCCGGTAAATGACGTCTATCTGTTCGATCTTGATGCTCTCGTGCCAAGCCCGAAAGGTCAGATGGATCTGGATTTCGCGCGGTACTTGAGCGCATTTGCGCGCAAGCGTGCATGCTACATTCTGTCCAACACCAGTATCACGGACATGATGACCCGTGTTCCGGCATCGGTCCGCTCGGCATGTGCCGGTCTGTTCGCGGCCGGAGGCACGGAACTCTGGGTCGGAGATGATCTCGTTGTGCAGCATGAGCATGAGTTCTCCGATGATCTCTATGAGTTCATGGTCAAGGTCGTTCAGAAAAGCGCGTACCCGGAAAAACAAGCGCCGATGCTGGAAAGTGGCTCTGCATCTTT
This sequence comes from Roseibium sp., assembly GCF_965276855.1. Lineage (GTDB taxonomy): Bacteria > Pseudomonadota > Alphaproteobacteria > Rhizobiales > Stappiaceae > Roseibium. Next base: position 187,994 of record NZ_OZ255700.1, on the reverse strand, counting down.
GCGTCTCTGCATCGCGGGTTATCAATCAACGCTTCGCCAGATAAAGGACTATGCCGCATGGGAGGAAGAGCATTCTGAGCTCGCGACCATTACCCATGAATTCAAAGCCCGATTTCCGGATCACGATATTTACCGCGACACTGACACAAGCCTGATGATCGTTCCTCGGACGTTTTCATCCGCTCTCGTGGTTAGCCATCTGATCAAGCGGCACAAGAATGCACGCCTGATCGGCTATGTGACACCGCAAGCCGCCGGATCCTACGCCAGTCCGCTCTGCGATGCTTTTGGCAGTGCGGACGTGCTCTCAACAATCAAGGGGCCGGGCGATGTCAGTCAGCTGCTGAGCTATGAGTTCCGCCGTCTCACGCAACAAGAAGCCGCCGTGAATGAGCGGGCTGGCGAACTGGTCGAGGCGTGAGATGGGATTGCCAATCGCCCCCCTAGACCAAACGACTTGGACTCTTTTGGGCAGTGAAAAGGTGTTTGAAGCCGGAGATCGTCTGAAAGTCCTTCGACAGACTGTCGAGTTGCCTGATCACACCCGTGTGGAGGACTATTATCAGATAGACCTGCCGACCTATGCGACAGTCTATGCTGTAACGGAGAAAGACGAAGTTCTGCTTCTGGAGCAATACAAGCATGGTGTCGGACATGTGTGTCTGACACTCCCGGGCGGCCAAATTGATCCGGGTGAGAACCCTGAGTTTGCTGCCCGACGGGAGCTTTTGGAAGAAACGGGCTATGGCGGTGGCCGCTGGACCGCAGGACCGGCCCTGGTGCTTCACGGAAACCAACGGGTCGCGCTCGGACATATCTTTGTCGCCCGCCATGTCATCCAATTAGGTGATCCGTGTTCTGACGACCTGGAGGAGATGCAGCTCAGGCTTCGGTCCAGAAAACGGGTTCAACAAGACCTTCTAAACGGCGCTCTGCCAATAACATCTCACGCGGCCGCGGTCGGGATTGCCGAGACCATGATCAGGGCGAGTGGTGCCTAACAGAAATAGAAAGTGGGTTGTCTGCAAAGGCTGTCAGGAATTGACAGCCATATCGTCCTCGTCCGGGTCGGAGCCGACAACGCTGGTGTCGTCCCCGTCTTGGGCCGCCCAGATTTCCTTCTTGCGGTAAAGGGTTGAGGGACTGACCTGGAGGACACGTGCGGTTTTCGGCAGGCTTCCGCCGCAAGCGTCAATCGTCGCTTCGATAATGCTGCGTTCAAGCGTTTCGAAGGGTTGACCGAGAGATAATGTAATCTGCGGCCAGACATCGCCCGTGTCTCTGACGACCGTTGCAGCCGGGCTTACCGCCTGAGGCACACTGAGGGGAACGGCCTGAGCGGGTTTGGGCGCTGAGGGTTGACGTCCCTGAAGCGTTGCCAGCATGTCCACCTCGACAATCGGGCCTTCATTCAAAACAACCAGATTGCGGATCGTGTTTTGCATTTCCCTGACATTGCCCGGCCAGGGATGGCGCATCAAAAGCTCTTCGGCTTCCACTGAAAAGCCTTCAAATGTCTTGCCTTCTTCGCTGCCGAACTTGGTCAGGAAATGCCGGGCAAGTTCCAAAATGTCGGCACCGCGAGCGCGTAAGGGTGGCAGTCCGATTGGCAGGACGTGAAGGCGGTAATAGAGGTCTTCGCGGAAACGGCCGGCTTCAACTTCTTCCTGCGGATCCCGGTTCGTCGCGCAGACGATGCGCACATCGACTTTGGTCAGCTTGTCGCTGCCGACCTTCTGGACTGTGCCGCTTTGCAGAAAACGCAAAAGCTTCGCTTGCAGGCTCAGTTCCAATTCGCAAATCTCGTCGAGGAAAAGGGTGCCGCCGTCCGCGCGGGCAGCCGCACCATCCCGATCCCCCGTCGCTCCGGTAAAAGCGCCTTTCACGTGGCCAAAAATCTCAGATTCAATCAGATCTTTCGGGATGGCCGCGCAATTGAGCGGCACAAATGGTTTTTTTGCGCGGGGGCTGGATTTGTGGATGGCTTCTGCGCAGACCTCCTTGCCGGTGCCGCTTTCCCCTGTGATGAAGACAGACGCATTGGACCGCGCGACGCTTTCAATCATTTTGTAGACAGCGGTCATCGGCAGGGATGAGCCGACGAAGCCGTGATTGGCCTTTCCGCCGGACGGTTTTCTGACCTCTGCAACGACTTCCGTAAGGGTCTCACGCTCCAGCGCATTACGCGTCGTTGTGATCAGGCGCTCTTCGGCAACTGGTTTGACAATGAAATCATAGGCACCCGCCTGCATGGCGTCGACAGCAGTCTTGATGGATCCTGAGCTGGTCACGACCACAACCGTCACCGGCAATTGTTCCTCCCGAACGGTCGCCAGGACTTCAAGGCCATTCATGTCGGGCAATTGCAGATCGAGAAGAACGACGCTGATGCCGCCCTTGCGGATCTTGGAAAGGGCCGCCTGACCGGTCTCCACATGGGTCGTCTCTATCCCGGCGCGGGACAGATGATGCTCATAAACGGTGGCAAGAGACAACGTGTCTTCGACAATCAGAACTTTCAAATCAATTCCCTCAAAGTCTTGCGAAGCTTTTATGTATCAGAGGTCAGGTCAATCCCCATCTCGCCCGCCAAAGCTTTCACATCTGCTAACGTATCGTCACTTATTGATTGGAGTTCGTCCACCCGTGTAAGGGCCGCGGCTGTTTTTTCTTCGCGGACCAGAGTGTTGATTTCCGCCGCAATCGTGGTCAATCGCGTTGCTCCAAAGGTGCCCGCAACACTTTTCAGGGCATGTGTGGCGCGTTCCAACTGGGTAAAATCATGCGTTTGAGCAGCAAGACGTGCCGCTTCGCTTTTCTCACGAGTGTCGGCTTTGAATTGATTCAGGAGCTTTTCCTGTAACTCTGGTGGCATATCCGCGAGGAGAGTGCGGGCTTCGCCGAGTTCCAGAGACGCATCCTGCGGCGTGGCATGGTGCTGCTTGGGAGCATGATGTCGGACATTGCGGGCAATGCACGCCAAAAGATCCTGCTTCTCTACAGGCTTTGACAGGAAATCGGACATGCCGGCTGCAAGGAACCGTTCTCTATCGCCGCGCAAGGCATAAGCGGTGAGGGCAATGATGGGGGTTTTTGCGTTTCGCTGCCCGTTTTGAATGTGGTTAGCAGCTTCGAGGCCATCCATTTCAGGCATCGAGATGTCCATCAAGATGCAGTCATAATCGCGGTTATGGGCCGCGATGACCGCCTCCTTGCCGTTGTTGGCAATATCAATGTCGCAGCCGGCTCGTTCAAGCGCGTGCGAGACCACGATCTGATTGGTCGCGTTGTCTTCAGCAACCAAAACAGTCAAGCCGTCTGGAATATGTTCCTCCAGCATGGCGACTTCAGGTTCGGGTAATTCGATAGCATCGTCGGCGCGCTCAAGAGGAACGCAGAAATGGAAGGTGCTGCCCGCGCCGGGCAGACTTTCAACGTGGATCTCCCCGTCCATCAAATCGGAGAGCCTTTTGCTGATGGCCAGCCCAAGACCGGTGCCCCCCTGTTTTTTGGTATAGCTCGTGTCGATGGTGACGAAATCTCCGAAGAGTGACTGGTGCTTGTCTTTTGCGATGCCAATGCCAGTATCCTTGACGGAGAAACGGAAAACCGGACTCACCGGGTCATCCTTGTCCAGGGAAACACTGATGTCGATTGATCCGATTTCAGTGAATTTGACGGCATTCGACACCAGATTAAGAAGTACCTGCCGAAGCCGGCCCGCATCACCGCTTACGACCTGAGGCACACTCTTTGGATAGTGAAGATTAATCGTCAGGCCTTTTTCCTGGGCGATTGGTAGAAACAAGTCAGAGATGCTCTTGACGACGGTCTTGAGCCGGAACGGAGCTTTTTCGAGTTCCGTCCGGCCCGCTTCAAGTTTGGAGAAGTCCAAGATATCGTTGATGAGTTCGAGCAACGAGCGGCCGGATTCACGCGCCGTTTTCAAGTACGCCCTTTGGTCGGGGTCAAGATCTGTATCCCGGAGCAGGCTCAAGATACCCAGAACACCATTCATGGGTGTGCGAATTTCGTGGCTCATCATGGCGAGGAATTGGGCCTTGGCTTCGTTCGCAGCTTCCGCCTTTTCCTTGGCATCTCGCAGGGCTTCTTCCGCGGCTTTTCGCTCTGTAATGTCGCGAACATAGCCGAGGAACAGTGGTCCCTTCTCACCGCGCGTGTGGCGAATTGCAAGTTCCACGATGATCTCATGTCCTTCCTTGTGAAGGCCTTCGATCTCGATCCTTTTACCGAGGACGGGTCCTTCACCGGTTTCGAGGAACTTCTTCAATCCGGCATCATGCATCGCCCGGTATTTTTCCGGAATGATGTAGTCCGACATCTTCCGTCCAACGAGTTCAGTGGCGGTCCAACCAAACACCTCTTCGGCGGCTGGACTGAAGTCTAGGACCGTTCCGCTGCCGTCCATGACGATAATGCCATCGAAAGATGCAGAAACCACGTTGCGCAACAGGCCCTGACTGCTGACCAGTTCCTGTTCGCGTTTTTTCAGTTCCGTGATGTCCACCCGGAAGCCGACCATGCCGCCCTCGCTTGTCCGGGATTCAATAACGCGCAACCACCGACCGTCGTCCAGATGCTGTTCCATCGGAGCGCCCGGATTTCGGTGATTTTGCATCCGCAATTCAATCCAGTCTTCCAGGACTTGTCCTGTGACTTGATATTGGCCGCGTTGAGCGCCTTCCCGGATGATTTCTTCGAATGTTCGTCCGGGCCGGATAAGATCGGCGCTGCTGCTGTAGAACTCCTTGTACTTGCTGTTGCACAGAACCAGGCGGTCTTCGGCGTCATAGAGAACAAAGCCGTCGGGTAGGGACTCAATGGCATCCACGAGGCGGGTTTCTGCTTGTTGTAGTTTCGCGGCCGCTGCTTTTTGCTCGGTGAGGTCGCGTAAGATTGCGGTGTAGGTGTCCTGACCCTCGACGATGGTTTTGGAAAGGGACAGCTCGACAGGATAGAGGCTTCCGTCAAAGCGGCGGCCTGTAACTTCAAAGCGGTTCTTGTCTGTTGCAAGAGGCGCGGATTTGCCCGAGCAACACGCGAAGGGCAGGACATGTGCATCTTCCTCTGGAAGAATGTCGCAGATCCGTTTGCCGGACAGATCTTCAAAAGATTCAACACCGAACATTTGCAACGCTGCCGGATTGGCACTCAAGAGATCGCCGGACGGAGACAACGTCACAACTCCATCCAGCATCGTTTCCAAGACGGCATTGACTTGCGCTTCGCCGGTTTCGGCGCGGATGATGGCCGCTTCAAGAGCGGCGTTCTTTTCCCGCTCCGCATCGGCAAGATCATGCACACGTGTCAGAGCTTTCTGGCGCTGTGACGAAAGTACAAAAGTCAATGCAGCTGCCGCCATAAAGGCGATGCCCAGCATCACGATCAGGCTGTTGATCGATGTCAGGCTGCCGCCGTAAAGCGCGCTCGCCGGGAGCACGACTTCCTGAATGCCGCGAATATCGCCAACTTCCCAATCGGTCTTGGGGGAGTCTGGATGTGTGTTGTGGCAAGCGACACAGCTTCCCTCCATTCGAACGGCGGTGGCGCTGCGGAAAACGTTACCATCTTCACGCTGTTCAAGCCGTTGAAACGGCTGTTCCGGGTTCGCTACCAGGGCTGTCAGAGCTTCACGCTCGAAATCATCGATTTCCCGGTCATGGCGCCATGGCCAAGGATGATTGGATAACATCCGGATCCGGCTCTTCGCACCAAGAAGCGCAAGTTCATTTTCCAGCGCCAACGTCATGGAGACGGGAGCAGGAATTGTCAGTTCGTTCCCATGATAGTCATGACTGACGGTGACATCTTGGGAAGAGTAGAGTTTGTCGACCACTTCGCGCGAATAAAATGAACGAGTGGCGGTCAGCAGTTCATTCTGCGCTTGGGCGGCTGCGGACAGATCGGCGGTGCGCGCCTTTTGGCCAAAGTCGACCGCGATGACGTATGCCGAAATTGCAGATGCACATATGAACACAAGGACCAGCCAGAAAGTGGCGTCCTGCGCGACATCAGATATCCACTTCCGCATGGATTTGCCCCTGGCTGGTGCGTTTTGCGAATTCAAAACACTTCGGCTGTTTCCTGAGGGTAGTTTGGCCATAGGATGTAAAATTTCACTTTATGGAAAAAACGGAGGATTCAGGTCTTGGTTGCCGCCGGGCTTTAATCCGGCTGCAATTTGAAGAACGGATTATCCTCCATGAAGGCCTGCCAGCTCTCATAAGTGTAGGTGCGGTACGGCTCGCAGCTGTCTGTGCAACTGTGAACTTTGAGCGTGAGCTGGAAGTCCGCGTCAGGATCAAAGAGGTTTGCATAGGCAAAGACTGTGTCGGCCGACTGAACGCCGGGGACGGGGCCAGAAAACCGTTTCTTGAACGCTTCGGACGGTATGGAGGACCAGCCGCCTGCCGGAAACCAGCGGGGGCCGACCGGTCCTGCACCATCCAGATCACGCGGGGTTTCTGAACCATAAGTGAGCAGGAAGTCTTCCCGGCTCTTCAGCCCGGTAACATGCTCGCTGGTCATCAGGTCGGGGAATTCGGCTGCGCTTAGCAGCGATATCCCGGCGTGCCCGGTGTCTTCGTAACGCTGCCCGGCGCGTTTGGGAGGAGAGCCTTCGCGATTTTCAAAGGCGGCTGTTGGCCAGTAGCGGAACAGGGCACCATTCTCATCGGCACTCCATTCGTCATAAAAACCTTCCAGGATGGATGCGCCCCTGGCGTTTAGGGCAGGGTCGGGCAAATCTTTCAGCAAAGCTGCCATTGTGACCTGCCAGTTCCAGGGCGCAACGCTGCCCTTGAACCTGAAATCGATGTCTTCGTTTATCCGGTAGAGCCCGGCAGCCGCGTCGAAATCCGGTTCGTATGTACTGGCAAGACAGGCCTGTGTTTCGGCAATCCTGTCTTCCAGAACCTCCGTGCATCCGTCGCCAAGGATTTTGCAGGCTTTTGCAAGACTGTTGGCAATCATCGCCTGATTGATCATCAGGGTCATCCGATCGTCGGTGTTCGTCGCGTAGATGGTTGAACTCCAGCCGCAAGAAGGGTTTTGATTTGTCGTGCGCCCGTTGACGCCGTCCTGAGCGGCAAGGGTGAGACGGATCGATTTGCGGGCAAGCGCCGCAAAGACAGGATCTCCGGTTTTTTCGTAAAGGGCGGCGAGGGCCCGAAGCCGGTAACTCTGGTTCCAACTTTGCAATCCCTCCGCGTCGGATGAACAAGCGCGCACCTCACCTGTCTGAGCGGCAAGCAGGCCGGTGGCTGCGTAGTAGAAGTTCATGCCGGCCGGCGAACCAGAGACTGTCAGAACGGCTTCCCCGTCAGGACGGTCTGCGCGTGGAAGCGTCATGAAGGCCGCGGTTTCGCTTGTCATGACGGGCGCTTCAATGGACCCTGTTGTAAGGTCTATCCTGTAGATCCCGGCGGTATCCGTGTTTTCACAGTCCATGCGGGCCCAGAGCACATCACCTCGAACCACGACGCGTTCGGGCGCGCAGCCAGCGAAATCCAGGAGAACCTCCGGCTCCGCTGATATGCGGCCATTGGTGTCACGTTTGTGACGGATGAGCTGCGCCGGTTCGCCTTGCCGGGTGACCAGCAAAAGCGCCTGGTCCTCGGTAAAGCGCAACAGTTTCGCGAGTGTGCCGCGCTTGAATGTGAGCCTAACCACGCCGTCCTGAAGCAATTCGGTCTGCTGGTCGCCGGTTTTCCAGGTTCGCATGTGGACCAATGATCCATCGCGGGCGAGGCGAATGGTGCCAAGGCGCGCGCCATCCTGATCAGGGCCACCGAGCTCCCGGATCATGCCATCCACCGAGACGGTCGGTTTGTCATCGCCAGGGGGCTTCGCGACCACCAGAAGGTTGGACCCGGCCTTCGATACGGTTTCAAGGCACTGGCCGGTCACGCCCTTTCGAGTGACATCTCCGCTCTTCAGGTCGACTTCGAGGCCTTGAGCGGGGAGAACCAGAAGGGATTTTTGAGACGGACCTTCCGGTGCGGCCCAAGTTGTTGGCGTTCCGGCACAAAGGGCCGTTGAGAAGGCGAGCGTCAGAAAAAGCGAGCGCATCAGCTGTCTCCGGTCAGAAGTTGAAGTAGATGAACTCGGTCATTTCTGCGAGCCGGTAGGTCTGGATCAGCGCCAGTCCGAACAGTACGGAGACACCGAGGGCCCAGCCGGTGGTCGGCTGCCAGCGTACCGGCAGGAACCCTTCCGAGCGGCGCTGCGCGACCAGTTTCTTCAAGCCCAGCACCGGGTTGTACTTCTCGGTGAACTCGATGGCGTTCGGCAGAAGGAAGACGATAGCGGCAAGAGCAACCATCATGGCCCAGACCTGCGCGGTGCCGGTCAGTGCGCCTTCCCAAAGTTTCGGCTCATAGACCGTCGACAAGCCGGTCATGCCATGGATGATGTTGCTCGCACCGGTGAAGCTTTCGGCGCGGAAGAACACCCAGGCAACGACAACGGCAAGGAGCGTAACACCGCGGCTCAGGAGGTTGCCAACCGGACGGGGCAAGATATTCGGCACATAACCTTTTTCGGACAGTGCGGACCAGCCGTGATTGATCGCAAGGTATGCGCCGTGCAGACCGCCCCAGAAGACGAAGGTCCAGCTTGCCCCATGCCACAGACCGCCGAGAAGCATGGTGATCATGAGGTTGGAATAGCGGCGGATCGGACCACTGCGGTTGCCGCCCAGCGGAATGTAGAGGTAGTCCCGCAGGAAGTGCGACAGGGTGATGTGCCAGCGGCGCCAGAAGTCGGAAATGCTGGTTGCCTTGTAGGGCGAGTTGAAGTTGACGGGCAGGCGGATGCCGAACAGGCGGGCCAGGCCGAGTGCCATGTCGCAGTAGCCGGAGAAGTCGAAGTAGAGCTGGAAGGTATAGGCGAGTGCGCCTATCCAGGCAGCTTCAAGCGGTACACCATTGGTGGTCTCGGCAAGGGAGAAGACCTGGTTGGCATAGGGTGCGATGCCGTCCGCCAGAACGATTTTCTTGAACAGGCCGATGGCAAACAATGTGCCGCCGACGGCAAGGTTGAGGGCCAGCTTGTTGCGGAACACCGGCAGCTTGAACTGCGGAATGGTCTCTTTCTGCATGACGATCGGACCTGCGATCAGCTGCGGGAAGAACACCACGAACAGCATGTAACGGCCGAAGTCGCACTGGATGATGTCGCCCTTGTAGGTGTCGATCAGGAACGAGATCTGCTGGAAGGTGAAGAACGAGATCGCCAGAGGCAGGACCAGGTTCAGCATCGGTATGTCCGCGCCTGCCAGAAGGTTCGCATTGCCAATGAAGAAGTCGGCATATTTGAACACCGCGATCAGCGCGAGATTGAAGACGATACCCGTGATCAGGACAAACTTGTCACGGACCTGCCGGAGCACCCGGTGAAAACCGTAGTTGATCACGACGGAGCCCAAGAGAAGGGGCAGATAAACCGGGGTCCACCAGGCGTAGAACACCAGGGACGCGATGGTCAGCCACCAGATGATGCCGTTTTCCCAGCCCCAATGACGGAGCACGAGGTAACCGATGAGGACCGGCGGCAGAAACAGGTAGATGAATTCCAGGGAACTGAAAACCATGACTCAGCCCTCCTTGTTGCTGGTGTCTTGCGGAGCGGTCCGCAGAAGAATGGTGAGATTTGCTTCGTCTGTTTTCTGAAGCTCTTGGAGCAAAGTGGCGCTGCCCTGGTGGCCACGGTCGGCGCCTTTCCGGGCCAGTTCGAACGCCTTGGTCCGGTCCTGCTCCACGAGCCTGCCTTTCGCATAAAGACGGCCAAGCTCTTCCATGGCCCCCGGGTGGCCAGCAGCTACTCCGCGCTCTAGGAGCTCGACAGCTGCATCGGCATCGAGGCCGTGTTTTTCCTTCAAATGCAGGCGGGCAAGGCCGGTGAGGGCGCCGCCATGTTCGGCCTTGGCGGCAAGGCGGAGCCATTTCAGAGCTTCCTGAACGGTGTCCTTGTCGTCAGCGGTTGCCAGCATCATCAGCGCCAGGTCATGCATGGCGCCAGCATCGCCGAGGTCGGCAGAGCGCAGGAACCAGTCGCGGGCAAGTGCCCGGTCGGCCGTCATGAATTCACCGTCCCGGTAGAGCCTGCCCAACGTCTTGGCCGAGCTTGCAGAACCGTCTCGGGCCTTCTTTTCAAGACCGGAAATGGCGCGCTCAGCCCAAAACAGAGCCTGTTCGGGGTTGGGGGTGGAGCCGTAACGGCCGTTCAAAAGGATCCGGGCGTAGTTGATGGTTGATGACGGATATCCGGCAATCGCTGCTTTCTCGTAATGATGAAAGGCGAGGGTCAGATCGCGCTCTGTGCCGATGCCGCGTTCATAGTGCTTTGCGAGTTGAACGTGCGCTTTCGGGTAATCCCAGCCAAGGGCTTTTTGGAACCACTGCAAGGCGATTTCCGCACACCGTTCGCCGGACGAGCGCTGGAACAGGCGGCCTAGCTCATAAGCTGTTTCGCCGCGATAGGCGAAGGAGTAGCGCACGGCTTCCATGAAGATCAGGCGTGCCTGGTCGAGGTCTGCGTCAACGCCCCAGCCGTTCTTGTAGGCCCGGCCCAGGTGATAAAGGGCAACCGGATGACCATCGCTGGCAAGCTGGGTCAGGAGATCGGCGGCAGCTTCCCAGCGGCCGACCTTTTGCAGGCCGCGGGCCTGTTTGATCATCTCCTCGATCGTCGGATCGATCCGCTCAGCCTTTGCTGCCGGGCGAACTGCATCGCCGGAGAGTGCGACAGCACCCGCTCCACCGATAATCGCGGCGACAATGGCTGCTTTTAGAATGTTTCGGTTTGATGGCTTGCGGGTCATTTCAGCAACTCCATTTCAAAGACCGGCTGTTCTCCTTCGGTCGACGTTTGCCGGTACATGGGCTCAGCATGATCAAACAGCCAATCAATGCGGTTCGGTTCCACTGCAGTGGTTTCAGGCATCGGAGTGAAGCTTGAGGCGGCGATGGCACCAATCACGAAACCGGTTATGCAGATCAGGGCTTCTTCCAGGGTCTTGTTCGACTTAGCCATTGATTTGCCTCCAGATTCTGCAGGATGTGCCCTCGGTCAGTTGAAGGGTGCCTTCGTTGTGGGATTGGGTGATGTCGTCCGCACGCACCGGGCAGGCGAGATCGGCCCGGCGGTCCTTCGCCGTCTTGACGCGTGCTTTGTCGCTGTCGATAACTTGCAAGAGTTCGCCGACGATTTTGCGGGCCGGGTTGGACCCGAAGTGATAGGCGTCGGTGAAATTCTTCAGATCCCGTGTGAAATCCGTGTCGAAATCCATGTCCACGATGGGCGCAAGTTTTGAGAGCCGATCACGGAACTTGTGGTTTGCCGCAGCAAGTCCGAAGTCATTGATGCGCTGCTGCATCTCGGAGATCGTCGGGGGAATGAAGAAGATGAGCTCGACATCGTTTTGGTCGCACCAGGCGGCAATCTCTTCGACCATCGCCCACAGATCTTCTGATTGCTTGAACCGCCGCCAGTCAGCAGCACCATTGGTGCCAACCTGTTTGGCGAACAGGGACGGAAGATCCCGGTCAATTGCAATGTCCGGCCAGTAGCGTGCCCAGTGGCCCAGACCGAGCCCCCGGCCGTGATAAACAGCCGGCAGGATCAATGTGCCGTTCGGTGTCTGCAAGATGCACTCGTCGCATAAGGCAGGGTCTAACAGCGCGTCGACGGAGAGCGTTTCAAGACCGCTGAGTTCAGCAGCCTTCGCTTCTGAAACGGGGGACAGCGCCAGCTTCTCGACTGCGTCGAAGACATGCGGGTAGCGGTCCTGCAAAAGCGCCCAACCGATCTTGGCAACAAACCAGTTCGTGTAATAGCCGAACGGATCATTTGCGAGCGAGATCGCTTCCGGTACGCGGTTCATGCCGCCCTTGAACCTGGCATCCATGGACCGGAGCGGGAGGCTGACGATCAATGTTTCCAGTTCCGCGTTTTCCTTCAGATATTGGAAGGTGTCGTAGATCTCGAAAACGGTCGCGCCGCCATAGGCGAAATTGTAGACATCGTCGCGTCCGAGCTCCTGCCAGTACTTGTCCTGGAGCGCGCGCGCGCGGCTGTCTCCCAGGACAACCGTCGGTGCCTTGATGCGCGGATACTCGATCATCTTGTAGAGCGGATAATGCGCCTTGACGCTGATTTCCGTTTTGTCGAGACCGAGATCGACGATTTGGTTGTGGTTGTAAGCGTCAACCACACCGTTGAACGCAACCGGAGCCAGAGCGAGGCACGCGGTCAGGGTCAATGCAGCAGTGTAGAGTTTCGGTTTCAGCTTCATCGCTGTGGCCCTCGTTTGATCCATTTGGCTGGATCCTTTCAAGAGCTGGGCCAATTCAGTTATTGAGTTAGATTTTTAACAAAAACAGATACTTGTGAGGACTTTGCATTTTTGGAAACAGGTAGGGCTTAGCAATTGTGCAAGAGCGGTTTTGCAAATTGAAAAGGTCTCTGAGTGCGTTGGAGTCCTGGGTGTCGAATACCCTGTAAGTGTCACCCCGGACGGAGCGGAGCAAAGTTCCGGGGTCCACTCGCAGTGCTGCGTGGCAAAGCCGGAGTTTCCTACCAGTCGATCGGCATCCGCTAGTTATTGCGCGCTAGGCTCTGCAAATGAGTGGGCCCCGGGTCTCACCTCGTTCGCCCGGGGTGACCGCAGTGCCGGGAACAGTTTCTCCAGCCGTATTTCTGCCTCGGAGAGTGGAACATTTCCCGTCCCCCCGAAAACAGTTGCATTGTCCGGGCACAGCAGGCCACTCAGGCCGGCAGTCCGAGAACGTTGGCGATCATGAGACCACTCGGCGGTTCAATGAGGCCAGCCATCAGGCACACACCGACGAACAGCATCGTCACATAAAGAAGGGTGAGATAGCTGGCCATGAGGTTCTGTAAGGTGGCGAGCAGCCCGTCGCCTTCTCCTGCGCGCTGGTCGCCGCGGTTGGACCAGCGCTGTTTCGACAGACGGAAGATGCAGTAGACCTTCACCGACGCGTTGATCAGCTGATTGAAATAGAGAATGAACGGATAGCTGAGGTCGACTTTCCGGGCGTACTGGTAGAGAAACAGCGACAGCAGCATGCGGGTTATGCAGATAAAGACCACATATCCGAAGATGTAGTAGGGGTCATAGAGAAACGTGGTGCAGACAGCAAGCACCGGGCTCACCAGCATGGTCCACATGGAAACGCGCTGGTCCAGAAGGCACCACCAGATAAAGAACGGCATCCGGCCCGGCCCCAATGCCAGGGCGCGAGAACCATTGCGCAGCATGTTGCCAGACCAGCGGCGGAAGTTCTGAACCATCCGGTCCATGCCCGAACCTTCAATGACTTCAACCGTGTAGCCCATGGCATCGGGCACATAGAGCATGCGGCAGCCGGATTGGAGCATGTAGTACCAAGTGCTCTTGTCATCTCCGGACAGGAAGCGGAACTTCCCCCACAGCCAATGTTCCAGATGGTCTGCCTCGAGAAGACGAATAAACTTGAGCTTTGTCAGGTGGTTCGCCCGGAAAACGGACATCCGTCCCGTCAGGGTCAGAACCCGGCCGGAAAGGGAGTGGGATTGCATGGCCAGCCGGCGCTGCGCAAAGCGCATGGTCAGCCAGTTGGCAATCCAGCGCGGGCCGATGCAAAGCACTTCTTCATCTGTCGTACAGGCCTGCAGATCCGGGTAGAGTTTGAAAAGCGGCAGGCATGCACCAACAGCGTTTTTGGCCAGGATGAAGTCGCCATCCATGAAGATGATCAGGTCGTCGTCTTCCACGTCACCCCGGCTCATAGCACGCAAAACGAGGCCAATCGCCAAACGCTTGCCTGGCTGGTTCTGCCGGACAACATGAAGGGTCACATCGAGGTCGGACCACTCCCGGGCCAGAAGATTGGAAATGAGATCTTCGTCATATCGGTCGCCGGAGCCGAGCCAGATCGTGCCCGGAACACCGGCGTCCCGGATTTCGCGGCAGATCGACCGGATCACCTTTTCCGTGATGTCCCGGTGTTCCTTATAGGTCGTCATCATGAAGTGGAGGTGGCGGGGACGCCAGCCGTCATCCCACACCTTCTTCCCGGCATCCCGCATGGAGGGGTAGACAAACTTGCCATAGATCCACGCCCGTACCGCGTGAGTGAACCACCAGCCATAGCGCCAGATGCCGAGGATCCCTATGACAAAGGTGATCTGTTTCGTCGCCGGGCTGAAGAAGACATTTTCAAAGGTGGTCAACCCGACAAAACAAAGGCCGAAGTAAAGGCTGATCTGGAACAGCGCAAACGGTGTCCATTTGGCCAACCCCTTCGGTTGATGCGTGATTTCATCGACGTTGAAATCCTGTTGCAGGGACCGGCTCATGTCGCGTCTCCGATGTAGCCCGAGATCAGCCGCAAGACCTTGTTTGCGCGGTACCGCTCAAAGTAGACGGTGACGGGTGTTCCAGATTGGGGAAGGGCGCCCTCTTTTGCGACCAGGTCAACCTTTGCAGAGCGCGCATCCGGTGCCCTGAACCGGTGCATTTGTGTGGTCTCATCGATGAAACCGTCTGTGCGGCTGATCATATCCACTGTTGCTTCGATCCAGCGGTCTTCTGCCGGCACATAAATGCGAGCCGGGCTGCCCTTGCGGACCTGAGTGATTTCTTCTTGGGTCAGGAAGGCGGTGATGACCCGGTGATCGCTTTCTTCCAGAACCACAAGCGGGGCACCGGCTTTGAGCGTTTGACCATCGGCTGCAATCACATCCACAACAGCGGCATTGGAGCCAACCGTCACCGGCATCATTTCCGGTTGAGCGCGCAGCTCTTCCAAAAGCTTGGTGCGGAAGTCGACTTCCTGCTGCCAGCGGGCCACTTCGGCAATGCGTTCGGCCTTGAGGCCGCTGAACTTGTCGCCGTTCAGGATGCCGATGTTCCCGCCTTCAGCGCCCAGTTTCTCCAACTCGGCAACGTGAATGATGTGCTTTTCAAGCGCGCTCTTGGCTGTGGCCAGCTCAAGCTGTGCCGTGGCGAGTACATCCCGCTTCAGATAGCCCTGTTCAAACAGGGTTTCATATCTGTCTAAACGGTCACGCGCGGTCTCAACCGCAAGGTCCAGTGTGACCGTTTCTGCGCGGGCCTGCCGCAGATCATTGGCTGCAACGAGGCTGTAGCCATTTTCGCGATCGGCTTCGACTTGCAAATAAAGCTTGTGCTCGGAGAGCTCGACTTGCGCCTGCATAAGTGCGGTTTCGGCTTTCCGAATTTCGGAAATCAGAGCATCGTTCTCGATGAAGGCGATCGGAACGCCAGAAGCTGCAATATCACCAGTGCGCAGGTTCAGACCGGTGAGCCGTCCGGTGGCCGGTGCCGTGACTTCATAGCGTTCGGCACTGACAACTGCGGTCGAGACTTCCAGGCGGAAGAGCGTTGCGAAAATGTAGATCCCGACATACCCGAAGACTGCAATGCCAAGGACGAAATAGAAGAGCGTCATGACGATCTGTTTGATCGGCCAGCGGCGGACAGGGATTTCCTGTGCCGGATTAGGGTCCGGTTTGGTCGGCACCGGCGTGACCGGTGTATCGATGCGAACAATCGTGTCGGTGACGTCTGTCATCTTGCCGCGGACGAGATCCTCGACAAAGTGTTGCATCAAAGCGGTTTCACGCTCGCCTAGGTCCACGAAGCGAAAAGCGACTTCTTTGGTGTCTTCACTCGCACGAACGACTTCGGCACTTGCCTTCAAGGTGATGTTGAAGCCTTGGAACGGCAGGGTGCACAAAAGAGTGTGGTCCGATCCGACCTCAGGAAGCGGCGCAGAAAGGCCGGAGATCCGGCAACCGCCGAGCCCCCAATCCGCAGCATCAAAAGTCTGATCACCAAGGGTGACGCGCATCGGCGCTGTTACCCTGTAGTGCAGCCTTTGGCTGGGCCTTTCATGAATGATGTCCACTTTTGCAACCTTTGATCTCAACGACACCCATCTGTTCGCAAGGACGATGCCAAACTGTTGGGTGGACGATCAGAGGCGATGTTTGTTTTGGAGATCTAAAATAACTAATTGAAAAATATGCGGAAAAATTGCAGTTCACTTTGGGCGGAAAGCCGAGATTTGCAAAATGGGAACTTTGGAAACTTGAGCTCGGTCCTTTGACGCTTCCGAATTTGCAAAAATGGGTACCGGACCAAAAACAATAACGGCCGCGTTTTTTTCAAAACGCGACCCGGTCTTTTGATTTGCTTAGAGGATGAAGCAGTCGTTGTCGTGCAGGGCCGACACTGTCTGATTACCGACACCGACCAGCGTGCAGACCTCCTGATAGGCATCGTTGCCCTGGCGGTCGATCAGGAGGGTCAAGTCTTCACCAGCCATATCGACGTCCAGGCGCGCAAGCGCGGCTGAATAGTCGATGATTGTCGTGCCTGGCTCGCTTGAACCGCCACTGCCTTCACCATCCTCGCTATTCACGGCTTCGGTGACATAGGAGATCAAGGAGTGGAGCATCTGGCTGAGGTCGATCTTGTCAGTGCCGATCAGGAAATCCGTGATCGTGTCTGTGCCACCTGACAGGTCATAGGACCGGTAGACAAACGTATCGCTGCCTTCGCCGCCTGTGAGTGTGTCAGCGCCCTGGAGGGAGCGGATGGTGTCGTCACCGGCACCGGCTTCGATCACGTTGGCGTCTCTCGAGCCCTTCAGGATATCATCTCCGCCACCAGAGACGATGTTGTCGATGAACTTGATGGTATCGGTGCCGATCTCAAGACCATGAGCCTTCTTGTTGTGGAGCGAAATGGAAAGATCC
This sequence comes from Roseibium sp., assembly GCF_965276855.1. Taxonomy (GTDB): domain Bacteria; phylum Pseudomonadota; class Alphaproteobacteria; order Rhizobiales; family Stappiaceae; genus Roseibium. The sequence goes on along the minus strand of NZ_OZ255700.1, from coordinate 171,185 downwards.
ACGTCAAAGGCGGAGTAATCAACGGTGTCGTTGCCCCGGCCGCCATGCATCATGTCATCGCCGGCGTCGCCGTAGAACGTATCGTCCCCATGCCCGCCATACAGCTCATCGTTTTGGCTACCGCCAATCAGTTCGTCGTTTCCGGATCCACCTTTCAGAACATCCGCACCCGCGCCTCCTGTCATGATATCGTCGCCTGAGCCGCCGATGAGACTGTCATCTCCGTGGCCGCCATCCATGGTGTCGTTGTCCGCACCACCTTTCAAATCATCATTTCCGTAACCGCCGATCATTGTGTCAGCACCGGAGCCGCCAACCAGAACGTCATCATCATTGCCGCCATCGAGGGTGTCGTCACCAGCGCCGCCTTTGAGCTCATCATTGCCGTAGCCGCCGCTGAGGTTGTCGACACCCGAACCACCAATGAGGCTGTCATCGCCGTTGCCGCCGTCGAGCATGTCATCACCGGTGCCGCCGATCATCTCGTCGTTGCCGGCTTCCCCATACAGGGCATCATTACCGTTGTTGCCGTTAAGCTTGTCGTTGTGGTTGCCCCCGTTCAAAGTGTCATTGCCGGAATTGCCGTAAAGATCATCTTCTCCGGAATTGCCTTGGAGGGTATCGTCACCGGATCCGCCGTGCAGATCGTCATGACCATTGTTGCCGGACAGATCGTCGTTGCCGGACCGGCCGTGCAACTCATCAGAGCCATCACCACCGACAAGAATGTCGTTGTCAGACCGTTCGATTTCGGCAACGGGATTGCCAACACCCTCATGGCTTGGGTCCGGATCGGTGCCGCTGTCGTCCTGCTGATAATGCGCATTGAGGACCAGAGCGTTTTGCACCCCGATATCGACGGTGAAGACACTGTCGTCAAAGTCCCGGTCGCCGCCGTTGTAAAGGTCTTCAAACCCGAGCGTGATTGTTCCAGCATCGGCTTTCAGGACGCCAGTGGTGTGCAGTATGCCATCCGGGTTCAGATCAACGGTCTCGCCGAAGGCTGCCGTATGGTAGGGGTTTGTGCGGATCATCGTCTCCGTGCCGTCCGCCGCGATGTGATACAGGCGCGGACCGTCGCTGTGGATGGTGGCCTGGTTGCCGTTGGAGTCTTTGAACATCAGCTGCGGGGCGTTTTCGCCCTCCTGCCGAACGTCAAGATCCAGGCCTTGATAGCCACCGTTGAGGCTGTAGCCATTGGAAATGATGAAGAAGCCAATCGTATCGCCGGCTTCAACATCGAGATATTCCCGGCTCTCGCCCTGAATGAGATTTCCGCCACTCCCTTGCAACGACGCATTTGGCCAGAGAATCTCAACGTCTGTAATCAGCCCGTCGTCCTGGACTTTGTAGTCTCCAAAAGTGTTTCGGTAACCAGCGGTTTCACCTTCAAACACAACTGACACTGGATGATCGTCAACGATCTCTATCCCTGCGACTTCCACGAGGTCAGGGCCGCCAGAGCCGTAGAGAATATCGTTGCCGTTGTTGCCGTAAAGAATATCGTCCCCGGTGCCACCCCAGACTTCGTCATTTCCGTTGTTGCCGGACATCACGTCATCCCCAAAGCGACCGGACATGACGTCCGAATGCCGGGTGCCGACAAGTGTATCGTCTTCATCCGTCCCGATCATGGGACGTGTTGCGGGCAAACTTGCCATTTCCTGTCTCCTTATTTCTTACGAAGGACGCAATCGAAGGAGGCAGTTGCAGGGAATGGGCCACTAACCTTACAGAATGTTCATGTAAGAAATTAGTAATTTCAATGAGATAGCGGAAGTATAGATTTGGATGCGAGCGATGTTACAGTTTTGCATGACCCCGTTTTCGATTTTGAGAAAGCCGCTCCGGAAAATGCAAAACTTGGATTTTGTGCCAATAAGCACTTCAGCTTATGAATAGCGGTGGGGATTATTGACCGCCCTAGAGACCCAGCCGGTCGCGGATCCGGTAGACCATGACCGAGGGTGCCAGAAACCAGGGATTACCGGTGTAGAACGGGCGTGTCGGGTTGGGGATCATCTCAAAGGCCGACGGTGTAGTCTCCCGCCCGGCTGCCTTGCGGCCAATGCGCATGCCCAGATAACTCGCCATGCCGACACCCGACCCACAGTAGCCGTTTGCGTAGAACAGGCCCTTGTCTTCGCCGCAATGGGCGAGCGTGTCGAACGTATAGCCGACAAACCCCATCCAGCCGTGACTGACCTTGAAAGGCCGCAATTCCGGGAAGAGGGCGCACATGTCCTGGTGAAGCTTGATCGCGCTGCTGCGGGGATCGGTCTCGCTCAAGGAGACGCGGCCGCCAAACAGAACGCGCTTCCGGTCCGGCGACAGCCGGTAATAGTAGACCAGCTTCCGCGTATCAGAGAGGATCCTGTCCGTTGGAAACAGACGATTCACGAGCTCTGTTGGCAGCTCTTCGGTCGCAATGACATAAGACCCGATCGGAATGACCCGGCGCTGATGCCATGGCGACAGGGGGCCGGAGTAGCCGTTTGTGGCCAGAATGACCTTCCCGGCGCGGATCTCGCCGCGTTCGGTCAGTATCTTGAAACCAGATCCGGTCCGATCCAAAGACAAAGCCCGGCAATTGCCAATGACATGAGCGCCGGTTTCCAGGACCCGGTTCAGCAGCGCCGGATGATATTTTGAGACATCAACACTGCAGTGATGCGGGAAGACGATGCCGCCGTGATAGGTCTCCGTGCGAAGCTCGGAGGCCATGTCTTCCTTTGAAACCATGAAGGCGTCCGGCTTCCAAACCGGATGCCCCGTTTCAGCTTCCTTTGCGAGCTTGTCATAAAGATGCGGCTTGTGGGCCCCGTGAAACCGGCCGACCTCCTTCAACCCCATGTCCAGACCGTCCGCTGAAAGCTGGTGCATGTAATCGAGAGACGCTTGGCCTTCCTGACAGAGCGCAGTTGCCAGCTCGTCACCATAACGTCTCGCCAAAGCGCCAAACGAGGGCTTCAGGCTGGTTGAAAGCTGGCCGCCGTTTCTGAGGCTACAGCCCCAGCCGGGATGTTCGGCATCGATCACCAGCGTGCCCAACCCCTCGGAGGCGGTCTGAAGTGCTGCATTCAAGCCGGTGTAGCCAGCCCCGATAATCAGGACATCGATTTCATCTGGAAGTTCCAGCTCGGGCAGAGAAACCTTGGGTGCAATGTCTTGCCAATAGGGCGTTGTCTTGTAGTCCGCCACAAACACATCGCTTCCCATGGTAGTCGTTCCTTATGCTGATCTGGCGTCTTCCAGAATAAGATCTGCGCCTCTTTCGCCGACCATAACTGCCGGGGCATTTGTGTTGCCGGATGTAACCGTCGGAAAAATCGAAGCATCGACGACACGCAAGCCCTCGACACCGTAAACCCTCAACCGCGGATCTACGACGTTGTCCGACCTGTCCGGCCCCATCCGGCACGTGCTGACTGGGTGGAAAACTGTCGAGCAGCGGTTGCGGACATCATCCAGCATCTGTTCGTCTGTTTGAACCTCCGGGCCGGGTGTCATTTCCGTCTCGATGACTTCCTGAAGTGCCGGGCTCGCCGCGATCTTCCGCAGCAGCCGGCATCCCTCGATCATCTCCTTGCAATCATGATTTGTGCTCAAGGAGTTCGGATGGATGGCCAATCCCTCGTAAGGGTCTGAAGACTTCAGCTCAACATGCCCGCGGCTGGTTGGCCGGGTCGGCTGCATTCCGAACAGGAAACCAGCGAAAGGATCCGGGTTCATCAGAGGCCGCTGTCCCTTCGGTGCCTTGGTGTAGCTGACCGGTGAGAAGTAGAGCTGCATATTCGGCCGGTCGCACTCCGGGTTGCTCTTCACAAACCCGCCGCCCTGATTGAGGCTGATGGAGAGCGGACCGCCGCGGGTCAGAACATACCGGATGCCCTGGGCCAGCTTTCCCCACCACGGGTAGAGCTGCTGGTTCAGGGTTGGAACCTTGGACTTGTAGAGATAATCAAGGCCGAGGTGGTCCTGCATGTTCTTGCCGACGGCAGCGCTCTGGACTTTGGGCTCTACACCCTTCGCCCGAAGCTCTGCGCCGTCTCCTATACCCGAAAGCATCAGGATCTGCGGTGAGTTGATGGCTCCCGCGCTCAAGATCACCTCACGGCGCGCAGTGACTGTCATCTCGCGGCCATCCTTGTCATAGATGACGCCAGTTGCCCGGTTGCCGTCCAGTATAACGCGTTTGGTGTGGGCTTTTGTCAGGATGGTAACGTTTGGCCGTTTTTTTGCCCGGGACAGATACGCCCGGGCCGTCGACATGCGAAAACCGCCTTTGGTCGTGATCTGGTAGTGACCGACACCGTCCTGGTCCGCGCCATTGAAATCCGGATTGAACTTGAAACCGGCCTGTTCGCTGGCCCGGAAAAAATTCTGACACAGAGGGTGTGCGTGCTTGTCCACGCTGGAAACATGCAGCGGGCCGTCACCGCCGCGGAACTCATCCGCGCCGGCATCGTTGGTTTCGGAACGCTTGAAGTAGGGCAGAACATCGTCCCAACCCCAGCCCGGATTGCCCATGGCTTTCCAGTCTTCGAAATCCGCGTGCTGGCCGCGGATATAGACCATGGCGTTGATCGAGCTGGATCCGCCAAGCACCTTGCCGCGTGGCCAATAGCCTGCGCGGTTGTTCAAGCCCGGATCCGGCTGGGTGTAGTACATCCAGTTGATGTGCTTGTTGTAGAACGCCTTGCCGTAGCCGACTGGCACCCAGATCCAGAAGTTCAGATCCGAGCCGCCAGCCTCCAGCACGCAGACCGAATACTTGCCGCTTTCAGACAAGCGGTCTGCGACGGCGGCACCGGCAGAACCGGCGCCGACGATGACAAAGTCAAACTCAGCCATGGTGTCTCCGCTCTAAGCGTTCTTGTCACGCTGGACGAGGATGGACAGCAATGCCAGCAGGCCGGAGCCCACCATCAGGAAGAACGAGACCGCGTTCAGAACCGGTGTCGAACCAACCTTGGCCATGCGGTCATACATGGTGATGGTGAGCGGAGCCTCGGAGCCGACCAGGAACAGCGTCGTGTTGAAGTTTTCAAACGACACCAGGAAGGCAACGATGCCTGCAGCAATCATTGCCGGCCGCAGAAAGGGCAGGGTGACCGTGCGAAGGACGCGCGCACGGCTGGCACCGAGATTGAATGCAGCCTCTTCCATGGTTTCGTCGAACTTTTTCAAACGTGCGGTGATCACCAGTGAGGTGATGGTCGCAATGAAGGAGAACTGGCCCAAGACCACCAGAAGCATGCCCGGCCGCAGGAACTCCAGTTCCAGGTCGAACTGGTTCTCCATGTAGTTCGCCGTGTCGCTGGCAAGAACCAGGATCGAGATACCGAGGATAACACCCGGGATGACTAGCGGAACGACCATGAGAATGTAAAAGAAGTTTTTGGCTGGAAAATCTCCGCGAACAAAGAGGAAGGCATTGGTCGTGCCGACGAACACCGACAGTGCTGCCACAAAGATCGCTATCACGAACGAATAGTAGAGCCCTTGAAGCAGCCGCCGGTCATGGAACATGCCAAGCTTCGGTTCAGTGTCGGAGAAGAACCAGTCCAGTGTGAAGCCTTGCCACGGCAACGCCGGGAACAAGCTGTCGTTGAAGGCAAAGGCACCGGCTGAAATCAGTGGAGCAGCCAGAAAGATGAAGAAGGCCAGTACATAGAGCCGGTATCCAACGAGGAACGGCGTTGTCTTGTTTGTCGCAAGCATGATCGTCCTCCTCAGCTCTTGGCAACGGTGTTGGCCAGCGTCTGACCACTCAGCTTCAAGCCGAGCCAGATGACGATGGATGTGAACAGCAAAAGCAACATACCGAAGGCCGCGCCGCCTTCCCAGTTAAACCGGGTGATGAACTGGTTGTAGATCTGCTCCGTGAACCAGCTGGAATTCTTGCCGCCAAGCAGGATCGGCGTGAGGTACGACCCGGCTGTCAGCATGAACGTCACGATGCAGCCGGCAACGATGCCTGGCATCGCATAGGGCACAATGATCTTGCGCAGCACGGTGAAGCCGTTGCCACCGAGATTGTAGCCTGCCTCGATCATGGAGTTGTCCATCCCGTCGAGGGTGGAAACGAGCGGTACGATCATGAATAGGATGACGGTGTAGACGAGGCCGATAATCACCGCGACGTCGTTGTAAAGGAACTCAACCGGGCTTCCGATAACGCCGGTCCAGACAAGAAAACTGGAGATCACGCCGGTTTCCCGCAGAAGAAGAATCCAGCCAAACGAGCGGATCAGGTCACTCACCCAAAGCGGGATAAGGCAGAGCAAAAAGAGCCCGCCGCGCGCCCGAGGTCCGGCGATCTTCGCGATGTAGTAGGCGATAGGGAAACCGATCAGCAGCGCCAACGCCGTCACCAGAAGGGACATCGACCCGGTGCGCAAAAGCGTGTTCCAGTAGATCGGTTCGTTGATGAACTCCAGGTAGTTGGCGAAGCTGTACTCGTAGACCCGCGGCGCTACTTTTTCCTTGAGCGACAGTATCACCATGCCGATGTGTGGCAGAATGATCAAAAGAATGATCCAGAGCGCAAAGGGCGCAAACAAGAGGATCAAAGAGAGACGTTTGATGTCCTTTTGCATCAGGCACGCTCCTCGTGTGCAAAGCACATGGCCTGCTTCGACGACCAAACCAGGCGAACCTCTTCACCCGGTTTGATGTCATTGTGGCCGGTCAGCGTGACATCAGATTCAATCAGCTCTCCATTTCCGGAGCGCACAAGAACCCGGCTGTTGGCTCCATTGAAAAGAAGGCTGTCGACGACACCATCCATCTGATTGTCGCCTTCAATGCCACCAGAGCCACTTTCCGATGCCCGGACCGTGTGGATGAATTCCGGCCGCACGAAGATGTCGACCTTGGCCCCTTCCGCGACCGTGTTCTGGCCAGCTGCGGAGAAGCTCATCGGCAAGCCTTGGGAGGTTTCGACCTTTCCGCCGGTGCCGTCGCTCGATTTGACGGTGCCTGACCAGCGGTTGCTGTCGCCGACAAAGCCCGCGACGAAAGCAGTCTTTGGCTTGTGATAAAGCTCTTGCGGTGTGCCGATCTGCTCGAATTCGCCCTGGTTCATAATGGCGACGTTGTCGGACATCACCAGCGCTTCGGATTGGTCGTGCGTGATGTAGATAAACGTGGTGTTGAACTGGTGCTGCAGCAGCTTCAACTCGATTTTCATGGCTTCACGCAGCTTCAGATCCAGCGCGCCGAGCGGTTCATCGAGGAGCAAAACGTCCGGGTCGAGCACCATGCAGCGGGCAATCGCGATCCGCTGCTTCTGACCGCCGGACAGCTGGTGAATTTCACGTTCCGCGACATCGGGAAGAGCAATTCGTTCCAGGACATCGTGTACTTTCTTTTTGATGTCCGCGTTGTTCATGCCGGTACAGCGCAAACCGTAAGCGATGTTTTCGTAGACGTTCATCATCGGGAACAGGGCCAGATGCTGGAACACCATCTTGACGTTCCGCTTGTTTGGCGGCGTTCCGAGCACGGACCTGCCCTTGATCTTGATATCGCCTGATGTTGGCTCCTCAAATCCGGCAATCATGCGCATCAAAGTGGTCTTGCCACAGCCGGATGGACCAAGAATGGAAAAGAACGAACCGCTCGGGATGTCGAAGGAGACGCCTTTGACAGCTTGGAAGGACCCGAAGTTCTTGGTCACACCGGCGCATTCAAGGTCGTATTGGGGAGTATTTGTCATTGTTTTGGACGCTTCTGGAGAAGTGAAGAAAGGTGGGGGGACACCGTGTGGCGGCATCCCCCGAGAATTAGGCCTAGGCTCTACGGCAAATTGGCCAATTGGCGGCAGCTTTTGTTCTGTTGCCGCCAATATTTGGAGTGGCCGGTCGCTTAGCCGCCTGTAGCTGCCTTGATTTTCTCCAAGGTTTTACCTTCCATGTCTTCCACGCCCGGGGGAATGTTGGCGAAGAACTTCAGGTTGTCGATGTCGGCATCACTAAAGGCCGCATTCACAGCTGCTTTCTTGTCTTCCGGCAGGAGGTCCTTGCCGCCCTTCACAGCTGCAATCGCACCGGTGCTAGCAGACATCAGGGTCACGTTTTCCGGACGCAGCACGAAGTTGATCCACTTATAAGCTGCATCATCGGCCTTGCTCTTGCGCGGCAATGCGAACGTGTCGATCCAGGCCAAAGCACCTGTTTCCGGCGGAATGAAGGTGATGTTCGGGTTCTGGTCGAACAGCTTGTAGGCCGTTGAATCCCAGGTTTCTGAGGCCACGATTTCGCCAGACAGCATCATAGCGCTGAGGTCGTCGCCGCCTTTCCAGTAGGCTTTGATGTTGGCCTTGCACTCGATGAGCTTGTCGGCAACCTTGTCGAGAATGCCCTGGTACTTCTCAAGATCGGAGTAAGCGTCGAACGGGTTTTCGCCCATGGAGAACGCGGTACCAAGCAAGATCGTGCGCTTCAGGCGCATGGAAGTCTTACCCTTGTAAGCCGGGTCACAAAGATCGCCCCAGCCCTTGAAATCCGGCGCTTTGGTCTTGTCGGCCATCAGACCGGATGTGCCCCACTGGTGCGGAACAGCATAGACTTCGCCGTCAATAGTCGTGTTTTCCTTCACGCCATCCAGAAGCTTGGCTTCCATCACGTCCGTGTCGATCTTGGAAAGATCAAGCGGCTTGTAGATGTCGTATTCCAGCTGAGCCGCGTAGATGCGGTCATGGCTTGGCTGAGCGAGGTCAAAACCTGCACCGCCCGTGGCACGCAGTTTGGCGATCATTTCCTCGTTGTTGGAGAAAGTCACCTCGACCTTGATATCAGGATACTCGGCTTCGAATTTCTGGATGAGTTCATCCGGAGCATAGGATCCCCAGGTCAGAAGCCGGAGTGTTTCAGCTTGTGCCGCGCCTGCGCTAGCAAGCATTGTTGCCGCCAGCAGGCCGGTTAGAGTTGATTTGAATTTCATTACATCCTCCCTGGATTGGAAATGGTTCCCTATGAGGCATCCGGCCTCTGTGGGATCCTGGAATATGCGGCCAGTGCAAGGGCTTACTGACCAAAACTGCGGCGGAGCATGGATAATACCCGCCACCCTTCATATTGCTAAATATACTTATTCACCAGTGACCCTTCGGGTTTTCTTCAAAGCTTTGGCCCAAGTGTTGTCCAACTGGAAAAGCCTCTGGTGCGGTATATTTCACTATTCAATTCAGCACGAAAATGGTTTGTCCTGGCATGACCTGTTCGCTCATTAAACGCAGGTTCTTGCTGGCTGTCCCCTCTGCGAAGATCCCGCACTCAGGCAGATCAAGACCTGCCGGTAGTGCCGGAACTGCAGATTTCAGCCGCGCCTGACGTCCCTTCACCGCGCTGAAGTTCCTAGGGAGAGACGGTAAGTATCAATTGGACTGCAAAATATATCCATTGCAGATAATTTTTCAGACCAATTGATAAAAGTGGTCTGCTATGTGAGGCGGCATATCGGCAAGACGTCCTTAAGTGCCTGAATACCTTTTCGGATGTCGTCCGGGCTTGCACTGCCAAATCCGAGAACCAGGCCACGCTGTTGAATATCCGCCAGAGCATAGCGGGAGAGCGGGGCCGTTGTGATCCCGCGTGCTGCGGTTTCAGATACGATCCGCTGTTCATCCAGATTGGCGTTGGTCAGGCCAACGGCGTGGAAGCCGCTGCTGGTTGGTTGGAGGTCGATGTCGCCTGCAAGGCTGGAAGCTGCACCCATCAACGTATCATGCCGCTCTTTGTACACCTGGCGCATTGTGCGGATGTGGGTGGCGAACATGCCTTCATCCATGAATTCGGCAACCATGGCCTGCGTCACGGTCGGGACACCGCTGAGCCAGGTAAGAAAGATTCGCTCAAAACTTTCTACAAGCCCTTCAGGCGCCAAGAGGAACCCAAGTCGAAGGGCAGGGAACAACGACTTTGAGAACGTCCCGACGTAGATTACACGATCGTGAGTATCGATGCTTTTCAAGGTGGGTGGCGGCTGGTCGCCGTAATAAAACTCCCCGTCATAATCATCTTCAACGATCATGGCGTCCGCTTCACTTGCGGCTTTCATAAGGGCGAGTCGCCGCGAAAGGCTCATGACGTTGCCGAGCGGCTGCTGATGCGAGGGGGTGACAAAAGCCAAGCGGAAATGCGGGGCTTTTTTCAAGCCGTCCTCAACACACAAGCCTTCTGCGTCCACGTCTACCGGGATGGGTTGAGCGCCGATGGCAACGAAGGCATTGCGCGCTCCAATCGCACCAGGGTTTTCGAACCAGATCGGTTCGCCCGGATTGACGAGCATGCCGCCGATCAGGGAAAACGCGCGTTGTGCGCCGTTTGTTATGAAGATCTGTTCCGGGGCGCATTTGATTCCACGTGAGGCGTTCAGCTGACGTGCAATTGCCTCTCGCAACGGCGTAAATCCGAATGGTTCGCCATAGCCCGCAATATCGTCCCGGTCTTTCCGCCAATGCCGCGCAGACAGCTTCGCCCATTGGGCCATCGGAAAGGCGTCGAGCGCGGGGAGGGCCGTGACAAAGGCTTGGGATTTGTGCGGCAGCCGTGTGCGGACCTTGAAGTCGGGGATCGCATGTTTGGAGGCATGGGACAGACGCGGGATGGCCTTGATGTTGTCGTTCGACGACGGCTTTGGCCTCGGCTCAAGTCGGGCGTGCAAAGCGTCGCTCACGAAAGTGCCGGCGCCTACACGGGCTTCCAGAAGGCCTTCCGAGATCAGCCGGTCGATCGCATCAATTACCGTTGTCCGCGAAACGCCGATCTCCTGGGCAAGGGTTCGTGTCGCTGGCAACCGATCGCCTGGCGTCAATGCGCCGGTCAGCAACAGATCCCGCAAAGCCATGTAGAGTTGGATCGAGATTTTCTTATCAGCGTGCTTGTCAATCTTGATCGATGACAGAACCGCCCCGGCATGCCGTTTCATCGCAATTCTCCAATTGGTCTGGGAGATTGCGCAAAACGGACCTTCTATCAAGTCCAATTCCGAATAACTTGATAGTCCAATTACAAGAAAACTGCGCTCAGGGAGCCTCGTTCAAGGACCGCAAGCCCCATGAAAATACAATCAATCGAGACATTTACCAATGAATTTGTCTGCTTCACCCGTGTCACGACTGACAGCGGTGAAACGGGCTGGGGACAGGTCGCACCTTACTACGCCGACATCACGGCCGAAGTTGTGCACAGGCAAGTGGCGCCTTACGCGCTTGGAGAAGACGCGCTTAAAATCGATCATTTGATGGACATTATCCCGGATCGCGAGCACAAGTTTCCCGGATCCTATCTGCGCCGCGCCATGGGCGGTCTCGACACAGCGCTATTTGACCTGCGCGGCAAGCTTGAGGACAAGCCAGTGTGCGAACTGCTGGGTGGGACGCCAGGCAAGGTTCGCGCCTACGGGTCGTCCATGAAACGGGACATTACGGCTCAGGATGAAGCGGACCGCCTGAAGCGGCATCAGGACGAGCGCGGCTTTACAGCGTTCAAGTTCCGGATTGGCGCCGAGTGCGGCCGGGATCAGGATGAGTGGCCGGGCCGAACGGAAGAAATCGTGCCGCTGATGCGCAAGAGCTTCAGTGACGAGACCGCGCTGCTGGTCGATGCGAATTCCTGTTATTCACCGGCGAAAGCGATCGAGGTTGGCCGGTTCTTGGAGGCCAACGGCATTTCCCACTACGAGGAGCCGTGCCCTTACTGGCATTATGACCAGACAAAGCAGGTCACTGATGCGCTCGACATTGACGTTACCGGCGGTGAGCAGGACTGCTCGCTGGTCGACTGGAAACGCATGATCGATGAAAAAGTCGTCGACATAGTTCAGCCGGACATCTGCTATCTCGGCGGCATGGTGCGCACGATGAAAGTCGCGCAAATGGCTCATGAGGCAGGTATCCCGTGCACTCCGCATGCGGCGAACCTGTCCCTGGTGACGCTGTTCACCATGCACTTGCTGCGTGCCATTCCGAATGCCGGAAAGTATCTGGAATTCTCCATCGAGGAGGAAGACTACTACCCGTGGCAGTATGACCTCTTTGTCAAATCGCCGTTCGATATCATCGAAGGCAACGCGATTGTGACGGACGCACCAGGCTGGGGCGTTGAGGTCAATCCGGATTGGCTCGCCAAATCCACATACAAAATCAGCTCTCTGGAAGGCTAATCATGGCGTCTCAACAAGACCTGATCGCCGAATACGAAACGACCGGCACCCTTTCTGCGTTGCCGCTTGGCCATTTCATCGGCGGCGCGTTTTCGCAGCCCTCGCACAACCGCACCATGGAAAGCTTCGACCCGGGCAGGGGCACAGCTTTTGCGCGGTTCACGGCTGGAACGTCTGAGGATGTTGACGCAGCTGTTGTTTCCTCTCGGGAAGCATTCGAAACGGTCTGGCGCGATATGGCGCCGGTAGAACGGGCGCGTATTCTAACCAAGACGGCCGAGCTGATCCTGGAAAACTTGGATCTGCTAGCGGTGGTCGAAACACTCGACTGCGGAAAACCGCTTCAAGAATCGATCGGCGATGTTCGTGGTGCCGCGCGGACCTTCGAATATTACGCGGGCGCCTGCGACAAACTGCAGGGCGACAGTTTCCCTCTGGCGGGCGATTACATTGGCTATTCGATCCATGAGCCGGTCGGAGTGACAGCTCATATCATCCCGTGGAATTTCCCGATTTCAACCGCCGCACGCGGCTTCGCACCAGCGCTGGCCGCAGGATGCACTGTTGTCGCAAAACCGGCCGAGCAAACGCCGTTCACCGCGTTATTGTTGGCAAAAATCCTCTCTGACGCCGGTTTGCCGGATGGCGTCTGCAATGTGGTGACTGGAACGGGCATTGAGACAGGTGCACCGCTGACCCAGCACCCAGGTGTCGATCACATCACCTTCACCGGATCGGTTCAGACCGGCAAGGCCGTGATGAAGGCGGCAGCCGATGATGTCACCCGCGTCGTTCTGGAGCTGGGCGGCAAATCGCCTGTAGTTGTGCTTGCCGATTGCGACTTGGAACAGGCCTTGAACGGGGTCATGGGTGCGATCTTCGAAAATGCCGGTCAGATTTGCTCCGCGGGGTCGCGCCTTGTGATCGAAAAATCGATCCACGAGGAGTTTGTCTCCGAACTTGTCAATCGCACAAAGGCGCTGAAGATTGGTCATGGTCTTAGCCAGCCGGAGCTTGGACCTGTGAACTCCGCCGAACACCTTGAAAAGATCGCCGGCTTCATTGACCGGGCAAAGGACCGGGGTGCAAAGATCGCTGTTGGCGGTAACGTCACAACGGACCCGGCCACGGGCAAAGGCTGGTTCTTTGAGCCGACCATCGTCGATGCAGTTCCGGCCAAGGATGAGCTTTCCCAGGAGGAGATCTTTGGCCCGGTTCTGACCGTGCAGGTGGCAGACGATGTAGACCATGCGCTGGAACTGGCCAATGATTGCCAATACGGCCTGGTTGCCGGCATCTACACATCGAACTTTGCCAAGGCGCATCAGCTCGCGCGCAAGATCGATGCAGGTCAAATCTACATCAACGAGTATTTCGCGGGCGGTATTGAAGTGCCGTTCGGCGGCAACAAGAAATCCGGTTTTGGCCGGGAGAAGGGCATCGAAGGTCTGAAGAGCTACTGCAAGACCAAGAGCATTGCGGCAAAGATCAGCTAATCCGTCACTTTAGCGATCGCGGTTCCGCGAAGGCCGGTTTTCCGTTCCCCGGATCCGGCCTTTTCTTTTTTTTGAGGTCTCAGTCTTGCGCGACCAGCAGCAGCTCGTTGGTCACCAGGGTCGGACATTTTCCGGGCGTCGCATGCCCCAGAAACAGGCCCTTGTTGAGATCGACCGTCCGCAAGGGCAGGGACAACTTCCCGTTCTGCCGCTTTCCGGCACCGTTCTGCAGCAGGATCTCTGAGATCAGGCCAGTCATCGGTGGACCGTCTTCGAATTGTGCGCCTGCTAGGCTGCCAATACCATGAACGGAGTAGCTGGCCCCGGGAAGCCGACTACCGAGTTCGGTTATGCCTTCATAGAGGTCTGTAAACGGCCCAAGTGTGGTGATAAGCGCGTTGGTGGACGTTCCGGACAACGCTTCAGGCTCGGACTTGACCCGAAAAAGCTTGAATTCGGTCTCCGGGTCTAAAGAGGCTTCGAACCGAGCCCCGACGAGCCCGTAACCAGTGATTCTTGCGCCGTCAGCAATCGTGAGTGTCTCCGGAAGGAGATGTCCCAGGTGCCAGGAGCCATTTTCCTGCCAGTAGGCGTGAATATGTGCAAACCAGTTTCCGTCCCGCCAGCCGAGAACCGCGACAGCCTCTTTCAGAATCGTCCCATTTGAGGAATGCGTATCGCTGTACCAGGCCGCATGGCGGTCATCGACTGCCCGGTCTGGCATGACATAATCAAAGGCAGCCAACTGAACGCCGGAAAGATCGAGGACGGCGGAGGACAACCCGGCGCAATCCGCCCAGCGCCCCAATATTGCGAGCAAAGGCTCGCCAGCTGAAACCTGACATTCAACTTTCACTGCATGGCACGGCGCATATGGCATGCGGTCCTGTGCCTGCGGGCCGGGATGCCGGATATCGCCGAGCGTCTGCGGAGCAGGGCGCCTCATAGCAGACCTTTTTCGGTCAGGAATTCGCGCACGAGCTTCTTTGTGATCTTGCCATAGGCACTCGTCGGCATTTCCTCGATGAACAGATAACGTCCCGGCATCTTGTAGCGGGTAATTTTGTCCTTGAGGAACTCGCTGAGCTCGACGGCGTCCGTTTGTTGGCCAGTCTCCTTTACACAGACGGCGAGGCCAACTTCACCCCATTGCGGATCCGGGATGCCCAAAATCGCGACCTCGGAAACGGCGGGATGGGTCAGCAGGATCTCCTCGACCTCCTTGGGGTAAATATTAGAACCGCCGGAAATATACATGTCTGACGCACGGCCAGTCAGATAGAGATAGCGTTGTTCGTCCATGTGGCCGATGTCGCCGGTCCGGAACCAACCGTTGCGGAAGGATTTGGCGTTGGCGCTATCATCGTCCAGATAGCCGGCGCAGACAGCTGATCCGACGACGCAGACTTCGCCAGTCTCATTCGGCCCGAGGATCTTGCCGGTCTCGTCCTGAATGCTGACTTCGATCCCAGTTCGCTCCACGCCGCAGGTTCCGACCTTTGCGTTGGGTCCATCATCAACGGTGTGCTCGTTCGGCCGCAGCACCGTGATGTTTCCTGTGACTTCTCCGAGGCCGTAGTACTGTACAAGAACCGGTCCAAGTGCCTCCAGCGCTCGCTTTTGGTCTTCGCGGTACATCGGCGCCCCGGCGTAAATGAGGTGACGGAGGCTGGAGTGATCGAATTGGTCAACACATGGGTCTTCAACCAGCCGCTTCACGATGGTCGGCACGGTGAACATGTTGGTCACCTTGTGCCGTTCAATCAGCTGGAACGCGTCATGCGGCCGGAAGCCGCCCTTCGGCATCAGGATGTGCGCCGACCCGCAAGAGAGCTGGGCAATCAATTGAAGGCCTGCCCCGTGGGAAAGAGGTGCAATCACCAGCGAAGCGTCGGATTCGCTGGTTCCGGGCAAAAGATCGGCCATGTAGTTGACGACAACGAAACCGATTTGCCCGTGTGTGAGAACGACCGCTTTTGGCCGTCCCGTCGAACCAGACGTAAAGAAGAACCAGCACGGGTCATTGTGATCGACCTCCGCATTGGCTATCCGCGCGTCAGCGTGCTTTTCAAGCAAGGCCTCATAAGACACGCCGAACGCGCTTTCACCAATCGTGACGATGCCGGAAAGATCCTGACATGCGGCTGCAACCGCCTCAGCTTGGGCCGCATACTCCGCATCACAGAGGAAGACGGTCGCCTTGGATTTTTCGGCCGCATAAGCGGTTTCCCCAGGTGCCTGTCGGAAATTGCAAGGCACCCAAACGGCACCGAGCCGGAAGGCCGCCAGCATAATCTCGATCATCTGATGCGAGTTCTGCGCTTGGACCAGCATCCGGTCACCCTTGGCAATTCCGAAATCCGATGAGAGTGCGCTGCAGAGAGCCGAAACCCGGTGGTCAAGATCCTGCCACGACCAGGTTTGATCTTCCCAGACGATGGCTGGACGGTCCGGCCAACGCTTGGCGTTGCGTGTCAAGAAGTGCGCAAGGTTCGCCACGCGATTGGAACAGCGCTCTATCATCAGATGAGGTCCTCCCTGGACTTTTGTGCTGACAACCTAGGGCGCACGGGTCTGATTTGACAAGCAATATGAAGGATCTATCAGCCATTTCATTTCCCGCCCAAATCATGCAAGGATGCGCGCCGGTTTAATTTCGCATGCAGTTGCAGGACGGTTTTATGACGACTTCGCCCGACTTTGATTGGAATGATGCTTACGAAAACGGCGCCTATATTGAGGACGCTCAAAGCTATCCGGCGCGGTGGGCCGATGAAGCCCTCGAATTCCGGTCGGGCTGGATCAAAAAAGACATCGACATCATCTATGGCGATACGGACCGTCAGCGTCTGGACCTTTTTCACTCTGAAGACAAAAGCAGGGGTCTGGTGGTCTTTGTACATGGTGGCTACTGGCGCCGCTTTGACAAATCCTACTGGTCGCATTTGGCGCGGGGCGCGCTTCGAAGCGGTTGGTCTGTCTGTTTGCCTAGCTATGAATTGGCGCCAGACGTTCGTATCCCGCAGATTACGGCGCAGATCGGCACGGCACTCAACAAGGCCGCGCGGCGGGTCGAAGGACCAATCCGTCTGTCAGGCCACTCTGCTGGCGGCCATCTTGTCAGCCGCATGATCTGTGAAGATACACCGCTCAATCCGGACGTGATGGAGCGGATCGAAAAGGTTGTCTCCATCAGCGGCCTGCATGATCTTCGGCCCTTGATGAAGACGTCGATGAATGATGACTTTTTGCTCACCGAGGCTGACGCGGTGAAAGAAAGCGCTGCCTTGCAGAAACCTGCCAAAGACTGCCCTGTGACGGCCTGGGTTGGTGGTGACGAGCGGCCTGAATTTATTCGCCAGTCACAGCTGCTGGCGGAGGCCTGGGACAACGCCAAGGTGTTTGTAGACGAAGGCAAGCATCATTTCGATGTCATCGAAGGGCTGATCGACCCGGCAAGTCCGCTGACAAGTGAGCTGCTTTCGTAATTGCATCTAGTCTTCAACGGCATAGAACCGTTGTGCGAGGCGTCGGACACCGGTGTTTTCATAGTAGCTGATCGAGGCAGGGGGAACCAGATAGGCAACCCCGGCCTCCAGTCCGTCGCGCCAGCTTAAGCGGACTTCCGCGATCGTCCGCTCGTTCACGTCAAAAACATAGAACTCCTTCGGCAGGGGTATGTCTTCATTCAGCAGGATCCGAAGGCCGCCCGCGGAAATGTCTCGCGTGGTGCAGTCACAGATGTATTCGTTGGTCAAGCTGGCGAGTTTTGCGGGCCGCAGGCGAGTGCGCCGGCGCGGAAACAACCGCTTTTGAACGGCATCCATTGTTGCTTGCCGGTTCAAGCATAATCCTTTGAACATCTGAGACCTCAGCGGCGGGGAGATGCCGCAGGCGGCATGGGCGGGGGCGGTGCGAGTTCAGGCCGTGGCTCCAAAGCCGCCGGCGGTTCCTGGCCCCGGATGAGGGAGCGGCCATAATAGTTGGGATCGCCGAGCGTGGTCGGCCGGTGGGTAACGCCCGACTGTTCGTTGGCGCAGCGTTGATAGGCAAGGTCATAAAGGCTTTGCCAGCCCGCCGGATAACTTCCCAGGTTATTGAGAACGGTCAGCGCTCCGCCAATGGCCGCACCCCGGCGTGCGCCGCTTGGACCATCCCAAATTCCTCCGGCCACGGCTCCGCTTGCTCCGTTCTCATAGATGTTCAGATCAGCCGGATCGGGATTGACGTGGGCATTCGCGTAAGAGCGCGCATAGGCATCACAATTGACCGGTTGGGCATTCGCGGACGACACCACACCTGTGCTGGCAAGTGTTGCCAACCCCACAATAGCTGGTTTCAGGACACGCTTTTGAAGGCGATGACGAAAAGGGCTTGCTGTCAATGAAGTGCCGATCGGGCGCCAGCGTTGGGTCATTGGGATCTCCGGTCATTGCAATCCAGGTGCATGTAAGTGTGCCGGTTTCAAATCTTGAAGCACCATCGGTCACCCATGAAGGTTGTGCGGGCCTTGCGGCGCGGATTGGCAAAGGGCCAGCCTCAGACAAGCTTGGACTTATAGAACTGGCACCAATCCCGGCTGAATGGAGGTATTCGATGGAACCGGTGTTCCTGAACAAACTGGTCTCGCAAAACAACGAATGGCTGTCTGTCCGTCAGGCCGCGATTGCTGAGAACATCGCCAATGCCAACACCCCCGGTTTTGGCGCCAAAGATGTTGAGCCTTTCGTTTCGGTGATTAGCAAAACTCATCTTGCCATGACCGCGACCCATGGAAGCCATCTGGGCCAGACCATGGAGGCAGCCAAAGCCTCAGACATGGAGAAAGCTGACAGCTGGAACGTCACCCACTCCGGCAACTCCGTGAGCCTGGAGCAGGAGTTGATGAAAGCCGGTGAGGTCGCGCGCGACCATTCGCTGAATGCCAGCATCGCCAAGTCGTTTCACAAAATGTACCTCGCAGCCGTTCGTCCCTAAGCCAAAGTGATCTGAACTCATGTCCGACCCCCTTTCTGCCACACTGCAAATTGCCGCCTCCGGCCTGAAGGCTCAGTCCGACCGGATGCGGATTGTTTCCGAAAACCTCGCCAACGCCCGCTCCACCGGTGAGGCTTCCGGCGATGATCCCTATCGGCGCAAGACGATCACCTTTGAAAGCGAATTCAATCGCGCAACCCAGGCCAATCTGGTCGCAGTCAAGGGGATTGGAACTGACAAGGCGCCATTCACCGTTGAATACGATCCGGGCCACCCAGCGGCGGACGTTGATGGCTATGTGAAAATGCCAAACGTCAACACGCTGATGGAGCTCGCGGACATGCGCGAAACCAATCGGTCCTACGAAGCCAATTTGAAAGTCATGACGCAGGCCCGCGAAATGGTCATGCGCCACATTGACCTGTTGAGGAACTGATCATGATCAACGAAATCTCCGCGCTGACATCTGCT
This sequence comes from Roseibium sp., assembly GCF_965276855.1. Lineage (GTDB taxonomy): Bacteria > Pseudomonadota > Alphaproteobacteria > Rhizobiales > Stappiaceae > Roseibium. The sequence continues at coordinate 152,070 of NZ_OZ255700.1, read as the reverse complement.
GCCTCGAGCGACGGTATTCTCAAATCATCGTCGACCACCCGCTACATGAACTCGACGCCTGAGCTGGGTGGCACGGAAGCTGTCTCCAGCCCGTCCTTTTCGGACGCTATGGCTGAGGTCTCGCAATCAGCCATCGACAAAGTGAAAAACGGTGAAGCAGCCGCAATCGCTGGCGTCGATGGGCAAGCTTCCGTTCAACAAGTTGTTGAGGCTGTCATGCAGGCGGAATCCACGCTGCAAACCGCCATTGCCATTCGCGACAAGGTCGTGAACGCCTATCAGGAAATCAGCCGGATGACGATCTAAGCGACCGCGCTTCTATCGAGTGCGATTTTATCGTCAGTCAGACTTGGCGAATTCAGGAGACATAGAAATGAAAGCCCTTGCCATCGCTGCAACCGGCATGAGCGCACAGCAGCTCAATGTTGAGGTTGTTGCCAACAACATTGCCAATATGAACACGACGTCGTTCAAACGGGCGCAGGCGGAATTCTCAGACCTTCTCTATCAAGCAGAGCGTCTTCAAGGCGTTCCGAACCGCGGCGGCGAAGATCCGGTTCCTGAAGGAGCGCAGCTGGGTCTTGGAGTTAAAACCGCCGGCATCCGGAAACTACACATGCAAGGTCCGCTGACCAACACGGGTAACCAGTTCGATATCGCGCTGGACGGTCGGGGTTGGTTCGAGATCACAGGGCCGGACGATGAAACCCTTTACACCCGGGCTGGATCTTTCAACAAGAACGCGGATGGCCGCCTGGTGACCATCGACGGCTACACAGTTGAACCGGCAATTATCGTTCCGGAAGAAACCATCGAAGTGGTGATCAACGAAACCGGGCAGGTCTATGCCAAGATCGATGGCGAGATCCAGCCGCGTGAAATTGGCCAACTATCTCTAGCCAATTTTGCAAATGATGTTGGCCTTGAGCCGGTCGGCGGCAATCTGTTCCGGGAAACGCCGGCCTCTGGCGCTCCGGTTGCCGGTGTTCCGGGTGACCCTGGTTTTGGCGTTGTCCGCCAAGGGTATCTGGAATCGTCCAATGTCGATCCAGTGAAGGAAATCACGGCGCTCATTTCCGCTCAGCGCGGGTACGAAATGAACTCGAAGGTCATGAAAGCGGCAGATGAAATGGCCAATACCGTGACCAACGGCATCCGCTAGAAAAAGGCGGTTCATCCAATGACCAAAGCCATAAAACTCTTCGCGATTTGTTTGACAATGCTAACCGGAATTCCCGCGGCATATGCAGCAGGCATTGAATTGCCGGTTGCCCGCCAGACGATCCCGGCGGGTACCGAAATCGGCCACCGGGATTTGGTGGAGCGCAAGTTTCCCAGCCGCACAGCAACTCAGTTCGCAGTTGCCTCGCATCGGAGCCAGCTGGTCGGACAGGTAACCCGGCGGACGTTGTTGCCCGGTCAACCGATCCCAATCAACTCGGTCGAAAAGCCGTTGCTCGTCAAACGGGGCGAACCGGCCCGGCTAGTGTTTCAGGAACAAGGACTGGTCATCATCATGCAGGTCGAAGCGCTGCAAAACGGCGGTGCGGGGAGTTTCGTACGTGTTCGAAACGTCGACAGCGGTTTGGTCGTGTCCGGAAGAGTTCAGCAGGACGGCACGATCCGCGTGGAGAATTGATTTATGTTCCGTTTTTTTATTTGCCTTTTGGCGGTTTTGACGGCTTCGCCGGCGGCCGCGATGGTGCGGATCAAGGATATCGCCTCGCTGCAAGGTGTGCGTGATAACCAGTTGGTCGGTTATGGCCTGGTCATAGGCTTGAAGGGCTCGGGCGACACATTGCGCAACTCTCCCTTCACCGAGCAATCTCTTCAGTCCATGCTCGACAGTCTTGGGGTGAATGTTCGCGAAACGCGGCTCAGGACGAGGAATGTCGCCGCTGTCGTTGTGACGGCCGAAATGCCGTCCTTTATCGGCAAGGGATCGACCATCGATATCAGCGTCTCTTCTCTGGGCGATGCAACATCTCTGGCTGGCGGCACGCTGGTTGCCACACCGTTGCTCGGTGCGGATGGTCAGATTTACGCTGTAGCTCAAGGACCGGTTGCAGTGTCCGGGTTCGCAGAACTCGGTGCTGCGGAAAGCTTGACCCAGGGAATTCCAACCGTCGGACGTATCCCGAATGGCGGGCTTATCGAGCGGAACCTGCCGGCGAAGTTCTCGCAAATTCCTGATCTTGTGCTGGAACTGTCCAATCCGGATTTCAAGACGGCTGTCCGCATCACCGACGCAATCAACCGGTACACCCGGGAGCGCTATGGAGCGCGGGTCGCTAAGGAACGCGATTACCGGTCCGTAGATTTGACGCCACCACCGAAGGTGAGCTTAACCCGTTTCATAGCGGAAATTGAATCCATCCGCGTCCGGCCGGATCAGAGCGCCAAGGTGGTGATCGATGAGCGCACGGGAACCGTTGTGATCGGCAAGGACGTTCAGATTTCTACGGTTGCCATCACTCATGGAAATCTGACAGTCCGGATTTCCGAAGCACCGGAAGTTTCCCAGCCGGCACCGTTCTCTCAAGGGGAGACTGTTGTGGTCCCACGGACTTATGTGGATGCGCAGGAAACCGGCGGGCGGCTTGCGGTTGTCGGTGGAACGGATCTTCCGACATTGGTGCGGGGGCTCAACCGGATTGGCCTACGCCCGACCGGGATCATTGCAATCCTGCAGGCGATCAAGACAGCCGGGGCACTTCAGGCAGAACTGGTTGTTCAATAAACCAGCAGGCCACACAGGTCAGCAATCTCGAACAAGGCGCCGCGGTTTTGCGGCGCCTTTTGTTTTCAGAGGCCCAACAGCCTCGCGCAAGCTCGATCAGCGAATGTCCAATCAAACGGGTCACTCGCAAAGGACAAATTGTTCATGTCTAAATTCGTGGATGAATGCCGAAAAGCCGGTGTTCTGACATGCCTGGCTCTTCAATTGATCTGCGCGGGGAGCGCGGCGCAGGCACAAACACCGCCGCAAAAGCCGCAAGAGGCTGCAGCAGCCCCGGCGCAAACTGCCATCCCGTATCGTGACAGCCAGCTTTACTGCAAGAACATCGCCGAAGCGGCGAGTGACGCCCGGATCCAGTGGCAGACTTGGAAGATGATTGCCCTGGAAGGGCGCCTCCAGGCACGGATTGCCGAGTTGCAACGCAAGGAACGCGAGTTCGAGGCCTGGGTTGAACGCCGCGAACAGCTTCTGGAGCAGGTCGAGGACCAGGTCGTCAGCATCATTGGCCGGATGCGTCCTACCGCCGCCGCAGAACAGCTTTCGACTACCGAAGAAGAAGCTGCGGTTGGCGTTCTTTTGAAGCTAAAAGCACGTGTTGCCAGCGCGATCTTGGATGAAATGGAGCCTGCAAGGGCAGCACAGCTGACGCAAACCATGATGGGCTTCACCGACCCCGAAATACAACGGAGATTTTGATGCGCCTGATGCTTGTTTCTTTAGGGGCCGTATTGCTCTCCGGTTGTGCCGGGCAACTGGAAGATATCGGCCGTGCCCCGGAAATGACCCCGGTCGGCTATGGGTTGGCCAACCGGCCCGCAACCGTCTACCCGCTTGGCACGTTCAACAAGGGCGGGATCAAGGACTACAATTCGCTGTGGCGCAATGATCGCGAGAATTTCTTCGCTGATCCAAGGGCAAAGAAAATCGGCGACGTCCTGACTGTTGTCATCCAGATCGACGACCGTGCAGAACTCGACAACACGTCTGAGCGCGGCCGGTCTGCCGACATCGGTATTGGCGGTTCCTATTCAGCAGGCAGCAACAACAGCACATCGGGCGGCCAGGCGGAGCTCAATGGCAACTCCGGGTCTTCGTCCGCAGGATCTGGGTCCATTGACAGATCAGAGGAGATTGAACTCTCTGTTGCGGCAATCGTGATCGACCGTCTTCCAAATGGGAACATGGTGATCTCCGGATCACAGGAAGTCCGTGTGAACTACGAGATGCGGATCCTCAATGTCGGTGGGATTGTCAGACCGCGCGATATCGAGAGCAACAACACCATCCCGTACGACAAGATCGCGGAAGCCCGGATTTCCTACGGTGGCCGCGGGCGGATTTCCGAGGTCCAACAGCCGGGTTGGGGCCAGCAGATCTATGACATCGTCACACCGTTCTAGGCTGGAAGGGATCGAATATGTCGAACAGTCTTGTGCCATTTGAAGGACCAGAAACCGGTGATGCAAAATCCAATTTTCTCGCCGCTCTGATCCTGATCAGTTTGATTGGTGCAGGTGCCGGTGCCGGACTCGCGAAACTCGTTTCCGACATGACCGAAACTGCAGTTCATGGCCGGATCCGGGATGCGCAGAGCTTTAGTCAGACCTTGCCGTTTTCACCTTCCACCCGCCTGCAGCGTCTTGAGCCCCTGGTGACCAACCTGGCAACACCGCCCAGCACATGGATCCGCGTTCAGGCAACGCTTTTGCTGGAAGACGAGCCGGATACGGACGTGTCTGTTCTGCGCAAGCGGATCGAGGACGATTTTCTGAGTTTCCTGCGCACATTGACCCTCGCGCATCTTGAAGGCGGGGTTGGCTTGCAGCACTTGCGGGAAGACCTGAATGAGCGCGCCAAAGTGCGCAGCAAGGGCAAGGTTCGCGAAGTAATCCTGGAGTCTGTGGTTATCCAATGATGAGGTTGTTTTTAACCGTTACCGCTTTGTTTGCTCTGACCGGAGCCGCAGCGGCGCAGGTGCCGGATTTGTCTGCCTTGCTGCCGGAAGGCGAGGGCAGCGCGTCGGGCCGCATCATCCAGATGATCATCTTGCTCACGGTGCTGTCTTTGGCACCGGGCATCTTGATCATGGTCACCAGTTTCATCCGGTTCGTGATTGCCTTTTCGTTTCTCCGGTCCGGTATTGGTCTGCAGACCACTCCCGGCAATCTCATCCTTATTTCGCTTGCACTTTTCATGACGTTTTACGTCATGGCGCCAACCTTCGACCGGGCATGGGAAGATGGTGTCCGGCCATTGATGAACAACGAGATCACCGAGGAAGAGGCCTATGTGAAGATCACCGAGCCGTTTCGCGAGTTCATGCTGAGCCAGGTGCGCGAAAAGGATCTGGTGCTCTTTGACGATCTCGCGGCGGGCCGGGTGACCGACGGATCGGCGGCCTCAGCCGAAGAGGTGGAGCTGCGCGTCCTTATTCCGGCCTTTATGATCTCCGAATTGCGGCGGGGATTTGAGATCGGGTTTTTGATTGCGCTGCCGTTTCTCGTGATCGATATGATCGTGGCCACTATTACCATGTCGATGGGCATGATGATGCTGCCGCCGACCGTGATCTCCCTGCCATTCAAGGCCTTGTTCTTCATCCTGATCGACGGATGGAACCTGCTGGTTGGCAGCCTTGTACGGTCATTTTTCTAAGCGGGAATAAAAGTTAGGAATGAAAACGGGCGGGGCCATCGGCTCCGCCTTTATTGTTTTGGCGATCGATTGAACCACGCAGGAATAACCCTTGGCCGCTCAAGGAACACGACTGTTGAGAGGTGTTCGAAGACCAAAAAACAGATTTTGCGGGTACCAAAACACACGGAAAAATCCGTTTTGTGTCATTCCCCCGTTTGAAATGCGGAAAAGAATCAACTTGAACTGATCCACGCAAGCTTCGCGCAAGGTTTGTGCTCTAGCTTTCAAATCACACGACGGGTTGAGCAAATCCTACCAACGCTCAAAAGCATGATGCTGCCCCGCCGTCCCGGTGTAACTCCGGAATGTCCCATCCTCAAAACTTATGATTTGAAAGGGACATATCATGTCTAGCTTGCTTACTAACAGCTCAGCAATGACCGCTCTGCAAACGCTGAGCATGACCAACAAAAACATGGCGACCACGCAGAATCGTATCTCTACCGGTCTCCGTGTTGGCGGTGCGGAAGACAACGCGGCTTACTGGTCCATTGCAACGACCATGCGTTCCGACAATATGGCTCTGAGTGCCGTTAACGACTCTCTTGGCCTGGGCGCTGCGGTTGTTGACACCATGTATACCAGCATGAACAGCACCGTTGATGTTCTGAACGAAATCAAGTCCAAACTCACCACCGCTTCCGGCGCTGGTGTTGACCGGGCGAAGATTCAGTCAGACATTGACCAGCTGCAGGACCAGCTCGGCACAATCGCATCGTCTGCTGTGTTCAACGGTGAATCCTGGTTGCAGGAAGACTCTGCAACTGCGAACGCCACAAAAAGCGTCATTGCTTCGTTTAGCCGCGATGCAGCTGGCCTGTTCACACTGGACAGCATTGATATTGATGTGACCAACATCCGGCTGTTTGATACCACTGCTGACACCGGTCTCATGGACCGTGATTACACAGCTGGTGGTACCACTGTCGCGATCGAGGACATTGACGTATCAGCTCTGACCGACTCCGTTGCTGACCGTACGACGATCCAGGAAACCATTGCGGTGGTTGACTTGGCCATCGCGGAAGTAACCGATGCGGCGACTGACCTCGGTTCCGTCAAGAAGCGCATCGATCTCCAGCAGACGTTCGTATCCAACCTGACTGATGCTGTTGATCGTGGTATCGGCCAGTTGGTGGACGCCGACATGAACAAAGAGTCGACACGCCTTCAGGCTCTGCAGACACAGCAGCAGCTCGGCATTCAGGCTCTTTCCATCGCCAACCAGGGCGCACAGAATATTCTGTCCCTGTTCCGTTAATCGTCACCGATTTCCGGATGAGAGACCGCGCCCTTTTGGGCGCGGTCTTTTTTGTTTTGGAATCAGCCCCTTCGCCAAAACATGACAGGCTCGCACAAGCTCCGGATCCGATAGTGCGGGGAACTTGAGACGAACGTGCATGAAGGGGTTATGCATGCCGGGCCGTGAACACGCCGAAAAACTTTGGGCCAACTTGATGGAATTGGGCATGCGCCGATTGATTGCGCTTGCTCTGATTGGCCTTGCGACCATCGCCACAGTTGGCGCTGGCGCATTTTATTTAAGCCGACCGGAAACGACGCCGCTTTACACAGGCCTTACCGGCGAAGACGTGTCGCGGATCGGCTCCGCCTTGCGCGACGCCGGTATTCCGTTTGACGTCAACTCTGAAGGTGATGCGGTCATGGTCAGCCACGGCCAGACGGCCAAAGCAAGAATGCTTCTTGCTGAAAAGGGGCTCCCTCGCGGCGCGAACTCCGGCTACGAGCTGTTTGATGATCTAGGATCCCTGGGCCTGACATCCTTTATGCAGGAAGTGACGCGGGTTCGGGCGCTGGAAGGCGAACTCGCCCGCACAATTCAGCTGATGAAAGGCATCCGTGCCGCGCGTGTCCATATTGTCTTGCCCGAAAAAGGCTCTTTCCGGCGCGACCAGCAGCCGCCGTCGGCTTCGGTGGTTATTCGGTCCGACATTCCGGATGACGTGCGCACCGCCGACGCCATCCGGCACCTTGTCGCGGCTGGTGTTCCTGGCATGGAAGCCGCAAAGGTTACGGTGCTGGATACGACCGGCGGCATACTCGCGGCCGGAAAGGACCCGACCAAAGCGTCTGCGGGTCAGATGGCAACTCTTGAAACAGCCGTCAGCAACCGTATCCAGGAAAACGTCCGCAAGACACTGACACCGTATCTTGGTCTCGACAACTTCCAGGTCAGCGTCGCGGCAAAGCTCAATACCGACCGGAAGATGATTGCTGAAACCATCTTTGATCCGGATTCGCGGATCGAACGGTCTGTGCGCACAATTCGTGAAAACGAAAATGCGGAAAACTCCAGCGCGGCAACGCCAGTGACTGCGGAACAAAACCTGCCAGAAGAAAATGTCGAAGCAGATGGCGGTGAACGCTCTCTGGAGGAAGCGGAACGGCGCGAAGAGACCGTCAATTATGAAATCTCGTCCAAACGGATCGAAACATCGCAGGACGGCTACCGTGTTGACCGCTTGTCCATTGCCGTTCTTGTCGACCGTGCGCGCCTGGCGGCTTCTCTAGGCGGATCACCGACCCAATCCCAGATCGCAGAACAGGTTCGCGAGATCGAAGCACTAGTGGCTTCATCTGCAGGCGTTACCGAAGAGCGGGGTGATCTCGTCAAAGTCTCCGTTGTCGACTTCGTCGATGGTGGCCGGGATCTGGAGCCGATCCCGCCGATCGGTGTCACCGAATATTTGCTCCGTCAATCCGGCAACATCATCAACGCACTGGCGATCCTGACGGTGTCCATGCTGGTGATCTGGTTCGGGTTGCGTCCGGCTGTTGCTGCCCTCGTGCCGCAAGTGAGCAGCGAGCAGGCCGAAATGGCAGAAATCGGTCTGTTGCCGGAAGGTGCAGAAGATACCGCAGATCCCATGGATGGCGAGACCGGTTTCCTGATGCCGCCGGACCATTCCGATCTGCTTCAGGACCTCAACAGCAAGCGGAACAAATCCGCCCTGAAGAAGCTGGAATCCCTTCTGGAGTTCAACGAAGAGCAGTCTGCCGCGATCCTGCGCCAGTGGCTCTATGACACGGAGCGCACCTGATGACCGCATCTGCAGCCGCCCATATTCCGGTTTTTTCGGCCCCGACTTTCAAGTCTTTTGATCCTGAAGACGCCCTGATGGTTGACGTGATCATGCCGGATCACGAACCGGAACCCATCTTGAGCGAGGAAGAGCTCCGGCGCGCGGAATATGAGCGTGGATTGAGTGAGGGAGACGAGCGTACCCGTCATCACTACGAGGCCCTCCTTGAACAGGAGCGCGAGAAACATGCAAGGGATCTGGAGGAAGAGCAGATCCGCTTTGAGATGAGGGAATCTGCAAACGTCGCAGCCGCGATCGATGGCTTTCTCGAGATCACGGAAAAACGTCTGTCCTATTCGGTTTCCAAGCTACTGATGCCTTTCCTAAAGCAAAACGTCGTCGACCAGCTGGTCAGGGCCTTCGCCGAGCAACTGACACAACTGGCAGAGGTACCTGGTGGAACATCTATCAGGATGCGTGGACCGGAAACACTTGTCGCTCAGGTGCTCCAGCAACTGCCGGACTTGAAAGACCGGATTCAGGTTCAGCCGGCCGACCAGGTCGAGTTGGAAGCGATTTTCGATGAGACCGTTATCGAAACCAGGCTGGAAGCCTGGCTGGGCCAGCTCGACGCGTTGCAGCTTGAGGAGACGGTCTGATGGACAATATGCCGAATGAAATTGTGATTGTCCGACGCCGCAACAACTGGGACGATGACGAAAAGCCCCATGGCGTTTGGAAAATTGCCTATGCAGACTTCATGACGGCATTGATGGCGTTTTTCCTGGTCATGTGGCTGATCAACGTGACCGACGAAAGCGTCCGCCGCGGGGTCGCACAATACTTCAATCCGGTCAAACTGGCCTCGACAGCTCCCAACCGAAAGGGCCTCAATGACCCGATCGTCAATGGTGATACGAACGAAAACGGTACCAAACTGTTCACCGGGAAGCTCGGTGGGACGGATGAGCAGAAAAGCACCCTGGAACGGTCCGGTGAAGCGGAGGTGGAAACGGAAGGGGTGAATGCATCGGATGCTGATGAGATAAAAGCAACGGCGGGCGCTCAGGCGACCTCTGGGGAATTCACCCAATCTCATCCAGAGTCCATTTTGTTTACTGATCCATACGCAGTGCTCGATACGCTCGCCCAGAAAATCAATGTTGCCCGGACGATGGAATCCAATCCGGAGGGTATTGGTTCAGGCCTGGAAAAAGAACAGGGCGCCCTCGGTGGTGAGGCCTACCGGGATCCGTTCGACCCGCAGTTCTGGCAATTCCGGCCGGGCCGCGGCGTTGACGGCGCAGCTGCCGAAACAGCTGGTTTGCCGACGCGGCCGGGCACCGGAAACGGCGCAGGTCAAAGCGGCGATCAAACAGAAAGTGACAAGTCCTGGAGTGCGCCCTTCGAAACCGATGGCACCACAGAGCTGGCCCAAACTGAAAGCGGAACCGGACCAACCAGCGAAGCCGGAACTGCATCGGGCGATGGTCCTTCCGAACTTAACGGAACTGCACAGAACCAGATCGTTGCGCATGTAAGTCGCAGAGATCAGGAAAACGCTGTACCGGCCGAGACCGAAGGTGGAGCAACTGAAGCCGAGCCTGTACCCGGAGCTCGTTTGGTCGCCGAACTCTTGACAGTCCTGGAGGCTGCGGAAGGTACACTGCTTGAAAACACCGCTGCGCAGATCACAGTCGTCCGGCAAGACGATGGGGCGCTTATCAGTCTAACCGACGATCAGAACTTCGGCATGTTTGCCATAGGCTCGGCTGAGCCGCGTCCGGAGCTGGTGAGCTTGCTTGAACGCCTTGGCAAGGTGATTTCCAAAACCGAAGCGCAGATTGTCATAACCGGCCATACAGATGCTCGTCCGTTCAAAAGCGCGACCTATGACAATTGGCGGCTGTCTTCGGCGCGAGCCCATATGGCGCTGTATATGCTGTCGCGCGGCGGTGTTGGATCGGACCGGTTCGTGCGCATCGAAGGCGCCGCCGATCGGCACTTGAAAAATGCGGAAGATCCGTTTGCCGCGAGCAACCGGCGGGTGGAAATCTACTTGCTGGAGGAGGCGGCGGAATGAACCAGTACAATTGGTCAACTCAGTTTCGGTGGGTGAAGCATACTACTGCCACCGTCGCCGCGATCCTTGGAGCTGTGGTGGTCTTCGCGGGCCAGGCAACAGCAAACTCAACTGTCAAGGAGCCATTTGAGATGGTGCGCGCGCTTCAAAGCGCACAGGAGCAGGTTGCTTCAGGCAGTGATTCAGCTGCGGCCATGCAGCGGGCCTTGCTCGAAAAAATGGATGAGGCATTTCTGCAATTACCGCCGGAAGCCTGGCAGGATCCGCGCAATGCCCGGGCATCGGTCATTCATCTTCTGAGCGGCGGTAATCCGGAGGTTATACGTCATTTGCTGACGTTGACCCCGGCGCCAGTCATCGATTTGAACTTGATGGAAGCGTCCTTGGCCTATGTTGAAGGCCGCGAAGAGGACATGCTGACCCGCCTTGCCGATGTGGACCCGCTGAATCTTCCGCCGAGCCTTGGTGGGCACATAGCTTTGGTAAAAGCGGTTCCCTACATCCAGACCGATCCGGTCCGGGCGATGGAGCTTTTACAGATCGCGAGCCTCTTGATGCCAGGAACGCTGGTTGAGGAAGCTGCGCTTAGGCGCGAGGTCTTGGTCGCCGGTCTGGTCGGGGACATTGAACGCTTCCGGACGCTTTCGATCCGGTATCTGCGCCGGTATCGGGCCTCGGTCTATTCCGGTGATTTCCGGCGCCGGTTTGCCATTGCACTCGACACGCTCGGTTTCGTGGAAGACCAGGACAAATTTGATCTGCTTTACGGCGTGCTTGAAGAGTTCGAAGACGACAGCCGCCGGGGGCTGTACATGCGGCTTGCGCGCTCGGCCTTGTTGGGTGGAAACCTTAAGATCGCTTCGAAGGCGACCGATCAGGCTCAAATGCTGGCCGTTGCAGGAACCGCGGAATACGAACTTTTGAAAATCTACCAGGTTGCGACCCGGCTGAACCGGGAAGCGGTCAAGCCCAACCGGGATCTCTTGTGGACAGTGAACAAGGCTGCTCTAACGCCTGAGGATTTGGATTTTTTGTATGCGGTGAACACCGTTCTGAATTCGATCCGTCATTTCCCGGATCCACCCGACAACTTCATTGGAGCCTTCAATTCCGGCGGAACACTTGGAACGCCCGCGGAACGTGAATGGCTCACGGCCGACATGGAACTAGCGGAGTTGTTGTTGCGCCGCACCGAAACACTGCTGGCTCAGGCTGGAGACGTGAAGAAATGACTGTAACACCGCATGCAATGATCCGCACGCCCTCCAAGGCTCCTGTCGGCGGAGACGGGCACCAGGGCGAGGGCGGCAAGAACACCGGAAAAGATGTCGCGGATCAGTTTCGGGCCATGATGTCAGATTTGAAGGCTGTTGATGGCAACGCAAAGGATGGCGACCGGCAAGCGGCAACCACTCAAGGTCCGGAGCAGACAGACACAGCGACAAGCGAAGAAACTGGAAACACAGTCAAATCAGATGCCGCTGGCAAGCAGGAACCGTCTTCCTTTAGCGTAGCCAATTTGACGGATGCCATCCGAAAGGCGTCCCAGACAGTCTTGGGTGCCCAACCCGCCGGAAAAGAAAGCGCTCAAGGGCAAGACGCTGCTGAAACCCAGTCTACTCAGCACTCCATGCCGGCTGCTGCCGCATTGCCTCTTGGAACCGTAATTGCTGCGCGTGCCGGGCAGGGGATGCCACAACCAGCGCAGGGCAATTTTCCAGGAACGGCATCGCAGAATACGGCTGGTCAGCAAACTATGTTGGCTCAAAAAGCAGCAAACGGCGCACAAGTTGCTGCTGGTGAAGCTGCAAAGACCGGGACATCATCGCTTTTCGCCCAGTTTGGTATCGAACCCGAACGTGTTGGCGAGGGGGCAACAGGTACGGCCGCAGCCCGCAATGCCTTGCCGGAAGAAGCCGCGGGAACGGTCAAGGTCCTGCGCCAGGAAACGCATTTTGCGCCGAATATGCGGCTTTCACCCGCACAACAGGTGGGTGAGCAAATCGCAACAGCCGTCAAGGACATGCCGGTCGATACCGGACGTACTCAAGGTAGGCTGACCCACAAAGCCGAAGGGCCGGTTCTGAAGACTTTAGAAATCCAGCTGACCCCGCATGAACTTGGCACAGTCAAAGTCTCGCTTCGTATGGTCGGCGAGAATGTTGAAGTAACCTTGGCGACCAGCAAAGCACAGACAGCCGAGCTCTTGAAGCAAGATAGGCAACTGTTGGATCAGATGCTTCGGACCACAGGGTTTAAAGCCGATACGATCACGATCCAGGCCGCCGATGACCGTGCCACCGTGACCACCAACGTCTCCAACTCCAGCTCCACACAAGGTCAGCAAGGCACAAACGGCAGTGCGTTTGGGGACCAGCAGAACCAGAACGCATCCGGGAATGGCACCGGCGGCCGCGGCGAACAGACTGGTGGCAATGACGAAAGCAGTGCCTTCCCTGGTTTTGAACCGGCACGGGAGCAAAGCGATGAAGACGGTCCTGGCAACCGCCTCTCTGACGGCATCTATATGTAGTGCAGCAGTCCTCCACCCGATCCCGGCGTTCGCGGAAATTCAAAATGTCTGCGAACGCGAGATGGTGGCTGCATCACGCAAATATCAGGTCCCCCTCGGGATTCTCTACGCTGTGGGGCTGACCGAGACCGGCCGGCGCAACTCCCTTTATCCGCATGCATTGAATATCGAAGGCAAATCGGTGTTTCCGCCGAGCCGGACAGCAGCGCGCCGGGATATTGAGGCGGCACGCAAGAACGGCAAGAAGCTGATCGATATCGGCTGCATGCAGATCAATCATCATTACCATTCGGATCAGTTCCGTTCCGTGGATCACATGCTCGATCCGCGGGCAAACGTGCAATATGCCGCCCGGTTTTTGAAGGAGCTGCGTGGCCGCCAGGGCTCATGGACCATGGCGGTAGCCCGCTATCATGCCGGTCCAAACAACGATCCCGCCCAGAAGCGCTATGTCTGCACTGTGATCCGCAACATGGTTGCATCGGGTTTCGGCAACTGGACCAAAAACTCCAAAGCGTTCTGCGGCGCTTGAACGTCAAAAACCGTCGCCGTGTGCGCCCTGTGGTCCGGTTCGCAATCCCGATATTTAAAGTTTAAGATAAATAAGTTTCTGTAATGATTGATAAAAATGATTTTGGGCTACAGCCTCGCGCAAGCTGGATCGGTTTGACTGTCACCAGTTGAATTGGAAACTGGAGACATTCCATGGGTCTTTCTGGGATTATGCGCACCGGTGTGTCCGGCATGAACGCGCAATCGAGCAAACTTGGCGCGGTCGCCGACAACATAGCAAACTCAAGCACCACCGGATATAAGCGCGCGGAAACCGAATTCGCGTCCCAGGTTCTCGCTCAAGGCGGTGGATCGTACAATTCCGGCGGCGTTCAAGCACATACCAAATACGCCATTTCCGATCAGGGTTCCATGAGCTTCACAACCTCGAAGCTTGATCTGGCAGTTGACGGAAATGGGTTTTTTATTGTGTCCGACAGCACCGGGGCAGGCGCATCTCAAGCCCTGACGCGTGCAGGGTCCTTCGTTCCGGATGGCCAAGGGTATCTCGTCAACACAGCTGGCATGTATCTGCAGGGCTATCCGATTACCAACGGCAATGCACCGTCTGTGGTCGCAAATGGTCTGGGTGGCCTAGAACCGGTCAACATCACTCAAAATCAGCTCGAAGCGACACCAACGAGCGCGGCCACTTTGCATGCCAATGTTGATGAAGATTCTGCAATTGTTGCGGCTGCCAACTTGCCGTCCGCGAACGCTGCGACCGCCGAGTATTCGCACAAGACATCCTTGGTCGTGTACGACAATCTCGGCAATGAAGTAACGTTGGATGTCTATTACACCAAGACGACGGACACGCCGCCGACAACCGATTGGGAAGTGACCGTTTACAACGCTGCTGACAGGGATCCGGCCACGGGTGGTTTCCCTTATGGTGCCGCCAACATCGGGACAAGCACCATTCAGTTTGACACAACGACCGGTCAACGGACCGGCGCGGTGACTGCGGTCAACATCACGGTTCCGAATGGTGGCACCTATGACATTGACCTGACCAACTCCACCTACACCGATGCCGGATTCACTGTGACCAATGTAGATGCTGATGGGAACGCACCGAGCTCCGTTGAGAAGGTGGAATTCGGTGAAGACGGGACCTTGTACTCGATCTACACAAACGGCGACCGCCGGCCGATCTACAAGATCCCGCTCGCAGATGTGCCGAGCCCGGACAAGTTGGATCCGGTGTCCGGCAACATCTACCGCCCGTCGATTGACTCAGGCGATGTCCGGGTGGGTTTCCCGGGTGACGGCGGTCTCGGCGAGTTGGCTGTTGGCGCGCTCGAAGGCTCCAACGTGGATCTCGCCAACGAACTCACATCGATGATCGAATCCCAGCGCACCTACACGGCCAATTCCCAGGTCTTCAAGGCCGGCTCCGATCTGATGCAGGAACTGGTGAACCTGGTCCGTTGATGCCGTTCAGCATTGAAACTTGAAAGTATTAAGTCATGAGTTTGTCCGTCGCCCTGCAGGTGGCCCAGTCAGCGCTGGCTGCCCGTCAGACAGAATCTTCGGTGATCGCCCGTAACATTGCGGGCGCTCAGGAGCCGGGGTTTTCGAAAAAATCCGTGCAATTGAGCACGATGTACACCTCTTCCGGCCAAGCCGGTGGGTTGAAGGTCAACGGAATTGCTCGCCTTTCCGACAGTGCTTTGTATTCGTCACTTCTTTCATCAACGTCGGTTGGAACGTCTCAGCAAACAGTCCTGGACGGAATGACGCGGCTTGCCGAAACAATCGGTGATACCGAGTTGGAAACGTCTCCTGCGGCAAAGCTCGGGCAGTTGAAACTGTCTTTGCAGAACTACGCGTCCGATCCGAACAACGTTGTCATGGCTCAAGATGCGCTGCTGAACGCCAAAAATATGGCTGACAGCCTCCGCTCGAGCACAGAACTGGTTCAAGATGTCCGGGCAACGGCGGACGCTGACATGGCGACGTCCGTCCGTGAAATAAACTCACTGCTCGGAAAGCTTGAAGACCTCAACTCTGTGATCGTGAAGGGCACACAAAGCGGAGCAGATGTTACCGATGCCCTGGACAGCCGGGACCAGGTTCTGTTGTCGTTGTCGGAAGAGATCGGCATCACCACGCTCAGCCGGGCGAACGGGGATGTTGTGGTCTACACAGACAGTGGCGTTACGCTGTTTGAGACGACTGCGCGGTCGGTGACTTTCGCGCCTACCATCACCTATGACCCCAACACATCGGGAAATGCTGTCATCGTTGACGGCGTCCCGGTTGCGGGACCGGGCGCGGTCATGCCGATTTCTTCAGGTCGCCTGCATGGTTTGGCTGAACTTCGAGACGACACAGCTGTAACCTATCAAGATCAACTGGATGAAATCGCCCGAGGGCTGATTGAAGCTTTCCAGGAAGAAGATCAAACAACTCCCGGTGTTTTCCAGCAAGGGCTGTTTCTGGGGACCGGGACACCGATTCCACCAAGCACTGTGCCCAGCGGAATTGCAGCTGATATCAGAGTGAATCCAAACGCAGATCCGGATCAGGGCGGCAGCCTTGATGCCATCCGCGATGGCGGGTTGGCGGGCGCGGCCTTCAACTACAACCCGGCAGGCAATGCTGGGTTCTCCGACCGCCTACAGGAACTTGTAACGGCGTTCGACACACCGCGGACTTTCGCGTCCTCCGTCGAGCTTGATCCGGATGCCAGCCTATCCTCTTTCGCCGCATCGTCAGTGAGTTGGCTGGAGAGTGGCCGCAAGACCATGACCAGCAATGTTGAAATCCAGTCCGTCATTGTCGGGCGGACAGCGGAAAACCTCAACAACACCACAGGTGTCAACATTGATGAAGAGATGACGCTGCTGCTCGAGATCGAGCGGGCTTATTCGGCGGCATCCCGCCTGATCACTGCAGTTGATTCCATGCTCGACGATCTCTTGATGGCCACGAGGTAACAGCCATGAAAACCACCTTTATCTCAACCTTCACACTGGCAGATTCGTCGCGGCGCAACATCCTGAGCCAGTCCAATTTGGTCAACAAGCTTGGGGTCGAATTGTCGTCGGGCCGTAAATTTGATGTGGGCTTGGATCTCGGTACGCGAACGGGTGAGAGCGTCACGCTGCGTTCTCAATTCCAGTTCTTGCACGGGATCATGGATACCAACGCGTTGGCGAAGTCCCGTCTGGACGTCAGTCAAGCGGCCATGGACGATATCCTCACCACAGCGCAAGACTTTCAAGCGACCCTTGTTGCGCTGAAGGAGAACCCGCAAAGCGCGGATATCATCAAGGCCGACGCCGAAGGCAAATTGGGATTGATGGTTTCACGCCTAAACACCCAGCTAAACGGTAGCTTTGTCTTTGCTGGGATCAACGCGGATGAATTGCCGTTTGCAGATTATTCTGATCCCGCTTCTCCGAACAAGATTGCCGCAGATGCCGCCTTTTTGGCCGAGTTCGGTTTCAATCAGGCCGATCCAAATGTCGCGACGATTTCGCCGGCTGCAATGTCCGCATATCTCGGCGGAAACTTCGACACGATGTTCCAGGATCCAGCCTGGGGCACCACTTGGTCGACTGCATCGGATACGCCGCTGGCAAGCCGGATTTCGGCAAGTGAAACGGTAAGTTCCTCCACCAGCGCCAATGAGCTGGCTTTTCGGGATTTAGCCAAGGCCTACACCATGATGTCCGATATCGGCAATAAGACCCTGTCCGATGAAACTTTCAAGGTCGTGGTCGATGTGGCGATCGAAGCACTGAGCAAGGGCATTGGCGGTCTGACAACGGAGATGGGCAAGCTCGGCACCGTTCAGCAGCAGGTCGCTCAGGCAAATGAGCGTCTCACCGTTCAAACGAGCATTTTGAACACTCGCATCAACGACCTGGAGCTCGTTGACAAGGAAGAGACGGCGGTTCGCCTCAACACGGCGCTGACCCAGCTTGAAACGACTTACTCCGTGACCGCGCGGATGCAGGGCTTGAGCCTCCTGAACTACATCTGATCCGGCAAGTGGCGCGCCACCAATTTCAACTGAGCACCAGAGAGGGGCCATGTACAATTTGTCTTACGCTGAGGTGATGGATGACCTTTGCAGTGATGAACGGCTGAACGAACATGAGGCGATGTGCATCATCATCGGAAAGCTGGCAACCGCACAGGAAAAAGGCATCCGTTCCCCGGAAGCCATCGATGCGCTGTTCTACACGCGCAGGGTCTGGGGGTTCTTCATGGAAAACCTCGCGGATGACGCCAATCAGCTGCCGGAAGAAATGCGGGCCAACCTGATATCGGTCGGTATCTGGGTGCTGAAAGAGGCGGAGGCTTTGCGTCAATGGGAGAAGGAAGACTTCTCCGACATCATTGAGATCAATTCCATCATCCGGGACAGTCTGGCGGGGTAAGCTCATGAAGATTGCGCTCAAATCAGGGGAACGCCTCTTTATCAATGGCGCGGTGATCCGCGCTGAACGCAAGACATCAATCGAGTTGATGAACGATGCCGTGTTCTTGCTGGAATCTCATGTGCTTCAGCCAGAAGAGGCCACGACGCCGCTGAAACAACTCTATTTCATCCTGCAGACGATGATCATGGATCCCGCGGCAGCGCCTGCGGCCAAGGATATGTTTCACGTCGTGCTGGCCTCAGTCTCAGGCGCTTTCTCAAGCGCAGAGGTCCTGGATAAGCTGGATGAGGTCGGTCAACTGGCCCGCAAGGACCGTTGGTTTGAAGCCATGAAAACAGTGCGTGCACTGTACCCCTTGGAAGCCCGTCTCATGGCTGCAGACCATAGGGCCAGGCAGGAGGAAGAAAAAGCCTCAGGGTTTTCTGCCAGGCAACCTGCGTACTCTGAACCCCACCTTGAACTGGTATAAGGACACCTGCCATGACAAGCGTAAATCCGGTCGCATCGGCGGCCGCCGCGAACGAAGCCGGCGGCGCTAGAGCTGCTCAGGAGCAGTTGACCGTTGATTACAATGCGTTTCTTCAATTGATGATGACGCAAATGAAGAACCAGGACCCAACCAAGCCGATGGACGCGTCAGAGCAGCTGTCGCAATTGGCGACCTTCTCGCAAGTCGAGCAGGCGATCCAGACCAATTCCAAGCTGGAGACAATGCTGACCAACATGTCCTTCGGCCAGGTTGATGATCTGATCGGCCGGACGGTCACGGACAGCAACGGAACAACCGGAGTGGTTGAGAAAGTCGAAATCTATTCCGACGGAACCATTCTCGGCCTTGATAACGGCAAAGGCGTGCTGCTTGGACCTGGTATTTCCATCTCCTAGAGGCTGTTGGTTGACATGAATGAAGTTGACGCCCTGGATTTGGTCCGGACCGCGATCTGGACGATTCTCATAGGATCAGCACCTGCGATCATTCCTGCGATGATCGTTGGGATCGTAATTGCGCTCTTGCAAGCCCTTACACAAGTTCAGGAAATCACTCTGACCTTCATTCCAAAGATCGTTGCCATTCTGGTGATGATCGTTATTGCAGGGCCGTTCATTGGCGGCCAGATGTATGCCTTGACCACGGTGATTTATAGCCGGATTGAAAACGGTTTCTGATCGCTAGCACCTTCGGAAACCTAGAGACGTCATCAGCGCATCCAAACATGAGGCGGTAGGCAGGTCATTCGACCGGCCGCCGCCTTTTGCTTTTTCGGTGCCTGACCGCGTGATTGCTGGCCGAAAAAAGCCTCGCGCAAGTTTGAGCAGCGATTTTGCCATCAGCTGACACGCGCAAGAGAGCAGGCATGACAGACACATCCATCACTTCCAGCGTCAACGGGGCTCCGGAAAGCCGCCGCGATGTAGGGTTCGCGTTCGGGATCGTGGTGATCCTCGCGGTTCTGTTTCTTCCCATTCCGACCTTTTTGATCGACGTCGGGCTGGCCATGTCGATCGCCTTGTCTGTTTTGATCCTCATGGTTGCCCTGTGGATCCAAAAGCCCCTCGATTTTTCGTCCTTCCCGACGATCCTTCTGATCGCCACGATGCTGCGCCTGTCGTTGAACATCGCGACAACCCGCGTGATTCTCGCAAATGGCCACGAGGGTGTTAACGCGGCTGGCTTTGTTATTAGTGGCTTCTCGCAGTTCGTTATGAGCGGCGACTTTGTGATCGGTCTGATTGTCTTTGCGATCCTGATCACGGTGAACTTCATGGTGATCACCAAAGGCGCAACAAGGATCGCGGAAGTAGGTGCGCGTTTCACCCTGGATGCGATCCCGGGCAAGCAGATGGCGATCGACGCTGATCTGTCCGCAGGTCTCATTGACGACAAAGAAGCCCAGCGCCGCCGGAAGGAGCTGGAGGAGGAAAGCTCCTTCTTCGGATCAATGGATGGTGCTTCGAAGTTCGTCCGCGGCGATGCCATCGCCGGCCTGATCATTACTGCTGTAAACATTCTCGGCGGCATCGTCATCGGTGTCACCCGCTATGACATGTCGGTGTCTGACGCGGCTGATGTCTTCACCAAACTGTCCGTCGGGGATGGTCTTGTCTCCCAAATTCCTGCACTGATTGTCTCGCTCGCTGCCGGTCTTTTGGTGTCCAAGGGCGGTACACGTGGGTCAGCCGACAAGGCGGTCCTTGATCAGTTGAGCGGCTATCCTCGGGCCTTGTTCGTGGCCGCTGTGCTGATGGGTGTTTTCGCACTTATGCCGGGCTTGCCGATGCTGCCGTTTTTCATGCTTGCGGCGATCCTCGGCTTTATTGGCTACTCGATCCCGAAACGCCAAGCCGCGCGCCAGGCAACGGAAGACAAAAAACGTGCAGATGCCGAGCGCCAGGCGAAGGAAGAGGCGAAGGATTCGGTCAAGGAGTCGCTGAAGACCGCCGAGATCGAGCTGGTGCTTGGCAAACAGCTTTCAGCCGAGCTGGTGGTCAATCATGGCGAGTTGTCCCGCCGGGTTGCCAAAATGCGCCGCAAGTTTGCCGAACAGTATGGCTTCGTCGTCCCAGAGATCCGTGTATCGGATAGCCTGACGATCGATCCGAAAAGCTATCAAATCAAGATCCACGGCACGATCGTGGCGTCCCAGCAGATCAAGGTCGGCGAGCTTCTGGTCATCCCTAACGGTGACGAGCGATTGCCGGTGCCGGGCGATGAGACCCGCGAACCCGCATTTGGCATGCCAGCCATCTGGGTGCCAAACGCCTACCGGGATGAAGTGCGGCGTCACGGTCTGGAGCCGGCAGAGAACAACACGGTGGTGCTGACACACCTCAGTGAGGTGATCCGCAACAACCTGCCGCAACTCTTGTCCTACAAGGACATGCGTAATCTGTTCAACCGTCTGGACCCTGAGTACCAGAAACTGCTGGATGACATCTGTCCGGCGCACACGTCCTTCTCCGGCTTGCAAGCCGTGATGAAGCTGCTCCTGGCTGAACGGATTTCAATCCGGAACCTCAACCTCATTCTGGAAGCGGTTGCCGAAATCGTGCCGCATGTCAGACGGTCTGAGCAGGTTGTGGAGCACGTGCGCATGCGCATCGCCCAGCAGATTTGCGGCGATCTCGCTGAAGGCGGCCCTCTGCAAGTGTTGCGGCTCGGCAATCGTTGGGATCTCGCCTTCCACAATGCGCTCAAGCGCGATGCCAAGGGCGAAGTGGTGGAGTTCGATATCGAACCTCAACTGGTGGAAGATTTCGGCACGCAAATGTCCGAAGCCGTGAAGAAACACATGAAGAGCGGTCAGAGGTTTGCCATTGTCGCCGCGCCGGATGCCCGTCCTTACGTGCGCATGATCGTGGAACGCATGTTCCCGACGCTTCCGGTGCTCTCGCATCTCGAGATTGCCCGCGGTGTTGATGTGACCGCGCTAGGGACGGTGTCGTGATCTCCGGAAGTCTGCTGTTCAGCACCTACGGCTCATCGCTGGTCCTGGCAACGTTCCTTCTGTTTTGCCGGATCGGGGCCTGCCTGATGGTCATTCCCGGTTTCGGCAGCAACCGGATCCCGATGCGGGTCCGGCTGTTCATTTCACTTGCCATCTCCCTGGCATTGTCGCCGCTGCTGGTGCCGGACATTCAGCAGGCGTTGCCGGATGAAGCCCTTGGCACTGTCTCCTTCTTCATTGGGGCGGAGCTTCTGACCGGCTTGTTTATCGGGTTTCTCGGGCGGATCTTCATTGCAGCCCTTGAAACACTGACAACATTGGTTTCCATGGCGATCGGCTTGTCCAACATGCCCGGCATGCCGATCGATGGTGTTGATGCGCTTCCGCCGGTCGCAAATCTCTTCACGCTGACCGCAACAGCCACGATTTTCATTGCCGATCAGCATTGGGAAATTCTGCGCGGTCTTGTGCAGTCTTACGAAGTCATCCCGCCAGGGCGGCCCTTGGCGGCGATGGCAAGCCTAGAACAGTTTGCAGAGCAGCTGGCGCGGACTTTTGTCCTGGCGCTTCGGGTGGTTAGCCCATTTGTCGTCTACACGATCGTTGTGAACCTTGCCGTCGGGCTGATCAACAAACTGACACCGCAAATCCCGGTCTATTTCATCTCACTGCCGTTCGTGATCGCGGGCGGTCTCTACTTCCTTTACCTCGTCGCGGCCGAAGCAATCATGATCTTCCTCGACGGGTATTTCACCTGGCTTCAATTGGGTTAGCGCACATGGCACGAAACAGTCGTGAAATCGAACGCATGTTCAAGATGCAAGAGCAGATCTTGAAACTGTCGTCCTGGATCCTTCAGGATCTTGACTCACAGGCCCACAAACTGAACGAAAAGGAACGCCGGATCCTGCTGGCGCTCTCAAACGGTGATCTCGCGCAACATGACAGGTTCATCGCCAATGCCGCAGAGCGCCTACGCCGCATCATTGAGGAAATGGCCCGCATCACTGCCGCCCGGGAAAAGGTGAACGCCGAATTCGAGCGCCAACGTCACATGCTCAAAACCATGTCGGAACGATTGGCTGTCATGCGCGGTGAAGAACAGCGCGCGAACGACGAACGGGAGCTTCAGGAATATCTGGACCGCCGGTATGGCTGACTGGGAGAAAACCGTACAGAGCGCAAGCCTGCCACAAGCTCGGCCAACTAAACCAGACAACACGATTTATAGCGGTGTTGCCGCAAACCAGGGAGATCGGCGATGGCCATTTCGCCTCTTTCAGATCTGATCCTAGACGTCGCCAAAGCAGCAGATCCGACGGATATTCGCGAGGCGTCGAACCGTTTGAAGTCCATCGCGGCTTCCGGCGACGGTTCCGGCTTCAGTCTCGCCTTTGGTAGCGCACGCTCCGGTGCCCCAGCGGGGACAAGCTTCGACATGTTCCGCTCTGGCAGTGCCGACGCCGGTGCATCGCAAAAATCACCGGCGGAAAAATTCGAGGCGATGATCCTTACCCAATTCGTCGAAACCATGTTGCCCAAGGATGCGGAGATGGTTTTCGGCAAAGGCACAACCGGCGAGATCTGGAAGTCGATGCTGGCTGAGCAAGTCGCCGGGCAGCTGGCGGCAAGCGGCGGCATTGGTGTCGCCGATCTGATCTCCGATACATTGAAACAAGGAGCAAAAGTCTGATGGATGCCGGACAGGATCTTGTCGTGCAAAGCCCGGTGGTGAACCCGGCCGTATCCGGACCCCTGGTCATTGCGATTGACCGCGCCATAGAGGTCGTGGAAGCGGAGACCCAGGCGCTGCGCGCCAATCCGACCACCGATCTCAAACCGTTTGAGTATCGCAAGAGCCAGGCACTTCTGGATCTTACCCGCGCGCGGTCCCTTGTTCCGCCGTCAGCTTACACTGAAGACGTCAAGGACCGTCTGGTGGACTTCAAGGACGTGCTCAAGGAAAACGTCGACCTACTGACACTGCACATGAATGCCGTCTCCGAGGTCGTGAAAATGATGTCGCGCACCATGCTCGACCAGGAATCCGACGGGACCTATGCTGCACCGTTTCCGGAGCCCGCGCGATGATCAAGATGCTCGTGGCCGGTGTATGGATGTCAATTGCGATGCTGATCTCGGGGTACGGAACGGCCAAGTTCATCGCGGCCCAAAACCAGACCAGCAATCAGGAAGAAACCGCGTATGTTGGCCTCGACTACGAGACCTTGAAACCGGTCAATGTGCCCATCCTGTTTGAAGGCGCCTTGCAGGGCTATGTGGTTGCCAAATTGGTGTTTACCGCCGACGGTGACACCTTGCGCAAATTGCCAGTTCCGCCGCATCCGTTTCTGGTCGATGAGGCGTTCCGGGCGCTTTATGCCGATGAGACCCTCGATTTCCGGAATCTGGAACGCTACGACCTCGACGGACTGACGGAGCATCTGAAAACGGTGACCAACCAGCGCATTGGCCAAAAGGTCGTGCAGGATGTTCTCGTTGAGGAGTTCAACTATTTCGACAAGGCGGATGTCTTAAGCCACTGATAGCTGAGCGTCCAGCTTTCCGCCCTACCTCTATGCCGCCTCCCTGGCAGTCTCACCGGTGCTTGTTTTCGAACAGGCGCCGGTTTTTTGTCCCTAATCCAATGACTTTCCAAGACGACCGGCGAGATCCTGGATGAACTGGTACGCAACGCGGCCGGAGCGGCTGCCGCGGGTTGTGGACCATTCCAGCGCTTCTGCGCGCAGGGTCTCCTCAATGACATCAAGGCCATAGTGGTCTGCATAGCCGCGGACCATGTCCAAGTAGTCATCCTGGCTGCATTTGTGGAAGCCAAGCCACAGGCCGAAACGGTCGGAGAGCGATACCTTTTCCTCAACCGCCTCAGACGGATTGATGGCGGTCGACCGTTCGTTTTCCATCATGTCGCGCGGAAGGAGATGCCGGCGGTTCGAGGTGGCATAAAAGAGGACGTTCTCAGGCCGTCCTTCAATGCCGCCTTCAAGGACCGCTTTCAGCGATTTGTAGGACGTGTCGTCATGGTCAAAGCTGAGATCATCGCAGAAAACGATGAACCGGTAAGGCGCCAGCCGGATCTGTGCCATCAGCTTGGGCAGCGATTCGATGTCTTCACGGTGGATTTCGATCAGTTTGAGCGTGCTGGAACCAAGTTCTGTGTTCACGGCAGCTTGGGCTGCCTTCACGAGAGACGATTTCCCCATGCCACGTGCGCCCCACAGCAACGCATTGTTTGCCGGCAGACCTTTGGCAAAGCGGCGGGTGTTGTCGAGCAGAAGATCGCGAACATGTGAAACCGCGCAAAGCAAGGCGATATCCACCCGGTTGACCTTGGCGACCGGTATGAGTTCGCCGGGATTGGGCGACCAGACAAAGGCATCGGCTGCTTCAAAATCGGCCGGAACTGGCGCGGCCGGGACAGCCCGGGAAATCAGATCGATCAGGGAATCGAGCTTTTCACTCAATGCGGCAATGTCACTCGGCGCGCTCATGATGTCTTGCAACCCTTACAAAAAAGGCCCACGTGGGGACCGGAAACCATGCGGCGGAGCAGTATCATGACGGGCAGGGAGCGCAAATGGCACTTATTCCCATTCCGGTACGCAGCTATTTGCCGGTTATGCTTGAAAAGAAGCGCGCCAACGTTATAGTCCGCGCCACCAGAATTGAGCGTTTTGCCGAGGGCCGGAAGACTGCCTGCGGCAAAGAAAAAGCGCCCCTTAGGAGAGTTGAATGTTGATCACCCCAGCCTACGCGCAAGGTGCCGGAGCCGCCGGACCTGATTTTCTTATGTCCATGCTGCCGTTTGTGGCAATCTTTGCGATCATGTACTTCCTGATCATCCGCCCGCAGCGCCAGCGCATGAAGCAGCATCAGGAAATGGTATCCAACCTGCGCCGCGGTGACACGGTCGTGACAACCGGCGGTTTGATCGGAAAAGTCTCCAAGGTCGTTGATGATGGGGAAATCCAGGTGGAGCTGTCCGAAGGGGTGAAGGTCCGCGTCGTCCGCTCCATGGTTCAGGAAGTCCGTTCCAAGACCGAACCGGTTAAAGAAGGCGCTTAAGCCTAACACTGCCAAGACCAGTATTGATGGGCCGAAGGTGTTTCGGCCCGTCCGCTTTTAAGGCTAGACCATGCTCTATTTCGCACGCTGGAAAATTGCGCTGATCGTCCTCGTCGTTGCCGCTGGCATCGTGACGACTCTGCCGAATTTCTTTTCTGCAAAAACTCTCGAAAGCTGGCCGGATTTCCTGCCGAAGAACCAGATGGTTCTGGGTCTCGATCTCCAGGGCGGTGCTTATCTGCTCTATGAAATCGATCAGCAGGACTACATCGAAAAGCGCATGAAGGCGCTTGTCGGCGATATCCGTGCGGCGCTCCGTGAAAACCCGCGCATCGGGTACACCGGCCTAGGTGTTCAGGGCGATGCCGCGCAGGTTCGGATTCGCGACTTGACCCGCTTGGCTGAAGCCGAGGAACGCTTGGAGCCGTTGGTCAATCCGCTTGTGTCCAACGTTTTCAGCGGCCAGCAGGTGGATGAATTTGAGTTGTCGGTCAGCGATGACGGTCTGGTGCGCTTTACGTATTCAGAGCAAGGTCTTGCCGACCGGATGACGAACATTGTTCAGCAATCCATCGAGGTTATCCGCCGCCGTGTTGACGAACTCGGCACGACCGAGCCGAACATCCAGCGTCAGGGGACGGACCGTATTCTTGTCGAAGCACCGGGTGAAGACGATCCGGAGCGCCTCAAGGATCTCGTCGGTCAGACGGCCCAGCTGACGTTCCACATGGTCGATACATCCATGACTGGCGATCAGGCCATGCAGAGCCGCCCGCCGGTTGGAACCGTGGTCATGATGTCGGTTGACGATCCGCCACTTCCGTACCTTCTGGAAGAAACGCCGCTTCTTGCCGGTGAAGATCTCGTGGATGCGCAGGTCAGCTTTGATCAGCGGTCCAATGAGCCGGTCGTGAACTTCCGCTTCAACACCTCCGGTGCCCGGAAATTCGCAACCGTAACCCAGCAAAATGTCGGTCGTCCGTTTGCCATCGTGCTCGACGAGGAAGTCATTTCCGCGCCGGTTATCCGCGAGCCGATTACAGGCGGTTCCGGTCAGATTTCGGGCAACTTCACCGTTGAAGGCGCAAACGACCTTGCGGTGCTGCTGCGCGCAGGTGCGCTTCCGGCAAAGCTGACCGTGATCGAAGAGCGGTCCATCGGTCCGGGCCTTGGCGCGGACTCCATTGAAGCCGGTAAAATGGCCTCGATCATCGCAGGCGCGCTTGTGATCATCTTCATGATCCTCGCCTATGGCCGCTTCGGTGTGATCGCGGATGTTGCGCTTGTTGGGAATATGTTCCTAATTTTTGGCGCGCTCACGTTCCTGCAGGCAACGCTGACGTTGCCGGGGATTGCGGGTATCGTGTTGACGATTGGTATGGCGGTCGACGCCAACGTTCTGATCTTTGAGCGCATCCGCGAAGAAGCCCGGGCAGGGCGGTCGGCCATTACGGCAATCGACGCGGGTTACAAGCGGGCGCTTGGAACCATTTTGGATGCCAACATCACGACGCTGATCGCAGCCGTTATCCTGTTCCAGCTTGGCTCTGGGCCGGTACGCGGCTTCGCGGTGACCCTGGCGATCGGGATTTTCACCACGGTCTTCTCCGCCTTCACGTTCAGCCGGTTGATGGTGGCCCTCTGGGTCAGCTACCGCCGTCCGTCCGTCTTGCCGATTTGATCCGGGAGTAAACAAAAATGTTGCTGAGACTCGTTCCGGACAACACGAAATTCAAATTCATGTGGCTGCGGAAGATCAGTTTTCCGCTGTCCATCGTCCTTGTCGTCGCATCGCTTGCCGGTTTCTTCACTGTCGGCATGAACTACGGCATCGACTTCAAGGGCGGTACGATCATCGAGATTAAAACCGATGGCCCTGCCGATATCGGCTTTATCCGGTCTGAGTTGTCTAGCTTGCAGCTGGGTGATGTTCAGGTGCAGGAATTCGGTGCGCCGGATGACATCCTGATCCGGATCGAAGAACAGCCAGGCGGCGAACTGGCGCAGCAGGCCGTTGTTTCAAAAGTGCGCACGATCTTTGCGGACGACAATGTCGACTTCCGCCGGGTGGAAGTGGTTGGACCGCGGGTCTCCAGTGAACTGGCGCGGGCCGGGGCGATCGCGGTGGCAGCATCCCTTCTCGCGATCATGTTCTACATCTGGTTCCGCTTCGAGTGGCACTTTGCCGTCGGCGCGATCCTGACAACTGCCAACGACGTTGTGGTCACCATTGGCTTGTTTGTGCTGCTGCAGCTCGACTTCTCGCTTTCGAGTATTGCAGCGGTCCTGACGATCATCGGTTACTCGCTCAACGATACCGTGGTGGTCTATGACCGCATTCGGGAGAACTTGCGCAAATACAAGAAACGCCCGTTGACCGAGATCCTCGACCAATCGATCAACGAGACTTTGTCGCGGACGACTATGACCTCTGTCACAACATTGTTGGCGCTTCTCGCGCTCTACATCTTCGGCGGGGAAGTGATCCAGTCGTTCACGTTGGCGATGATCTTCGGCATTGTGATCGGGACCTATTCGTCGATCTTCCTGGCCGCGCCGTTCCTGATCCTTTTGAACCTGCGTCCGGACGCCCTGTCGTCCAAGGATGACGACGGCGGGAAAGGTGAAGGCACGGAGGCGACAGCCTGATCGTGAAGGGTCTCGAAATCCGCGATGCCCATTTTCCGGGCCGGGCCCCGCTGGACGCTTATGGCGACGGCGGGTTCCGGTTTGCGGAAATGTCTCATCGCGGCTCTCTCTTGTGCGTGCCGAGCGGGATCTATGGCTGGAACTTGACAACACCGTCTGAGTTCAGCCTCGAGGCTTTCGAGCGGGTCTTGGAAGAACAGCCCGATATCGAGGTTCTGCTGGTCGGGACCGGACCGGATCTGATGCCGCTCACTGCGGATCTCAAGGCCGCGTTCCGCGAAGCAGGCATTCTCGCCGATCCGATGTCGACCGGCGCAGCTGTTCGGACATTCAATGTCCTCCTGTCCGAAGGACGCGCTGTTGCTGCGGCTCTTTTGGCGGTGGACTAAACCCCCTCTCAATTCCATATGAGCCCTTATGGCCGAGGACTTTGAACACGCTGCGGATGTCGTGCGCCAATACGACAAGGACCGCTATCTGAGCGCATTGCTTGCACCGGAAGACCATCGCCCGGGCCTGATGGCGCTCTATGCCTTCAATGCAGAAATTTCCCGGATCCGGGAAATCGTCTCTGAACCTTTGCCGGGGGAAGTTCGGCTGCAATGGTGGCGGGATTTTCTGGAGGGCACATCCCACGGTTCGGTCGGTGCCAATCCGGTTGCCTCCGCGCTCGCTCAGACCATCGATCGCTACAAACTTCCGAAAAACGGCCTGATCGCCATGACCGAGGCGCGGATTTTTGATCTCTACAACGATCCGATGCCGAGCCTCAATGATCTGGAGGGGTATACCGGAGAGACGGTGTCCGGCCTGATCCAACTTGCCTGCTGGGTGCTCAACAACGGCGAAGACCCGGGAACAGCTACAGTGGCGGGCCACGCGGGGGTGGCGTACGGCATGACCGGCCTCATGCGTGCGTTGCCCTGGCACGCCTCCCGCCAACAAATGTACCTGCCGAAAGACGTTTTGGATCGCCACGGCGTTGACCTGCAGACCGTATTCAAAGGCGAGGCAACCCCGGAGTTTGCCGCAGCTCTGTCCGAGATGCGGGCGCATGTGCGCCACCACATGTCCCGGGTCAAAAAAGCTGCGAGCGATGTTCCTGATACCTGCCGGGCGGCGTTCCTCCCGCTGTCGTTGGTTGAACCTTTCTTGAAAAAGATGGAAGCTGCCGACTTCAATCCGTTGAAGGACGTTGCGGAACTCTCGCAGCTGCGCCGTCAGTGGATCTTGTGGCGCGCAATCGGCAAATCGGTCGCCAGCCTTTAGGCACCGAAACGCGCGAGCTTGGTGAGGGACATGGTCGAGCTGACGGAGCATGCGCCGGAATGGGCGGATCAGTTTGAGGACGAAGCTCTTCGGATCTCGCGTGTCTTGGGAGACAATCTCACCAGCATCCATCATATCGGCAGCACAGCTGTGCCGGGATTGATCGCAAAACCCATCATTGACCTGATGGCGGAAGTGGCAAGCCTTGAGGCCTGCGATCAGGCGCAGCCGGCAATGCAATTGCTCGGCTATGAATCCATGGGCGCTTACGGCATTCCGGGACGGCGCTATTTCCGCAAGTTCAACGCGGATAGGCGCCGGACCCATCACCTTCATGTCTTTTTGAATGGGTCGGATCACGCGATCCGCCACCTGGCTTTCCGGGATTATCTGATCGCGCATCCTGAGGCAGCTGTTGAATACGGTAACCTGAAACGAAAGCTCTCAAAGATCGATGACGGAGACTGGGACAGTTATGTCTCCGGCAAGGATCGCTTCGTTCAACGGACCGAGCAATTGGCTCTGGACTGGTATGCGGGAAGGGGCGCCTGAAGCACCCCACACACAGTTATTCAGCCGCTTCGCTGACGGGGCCGATCTGCGCTTGCCAGGCGGCAAAGTCTGATTTGGCCCGCTGTGTCATCGCCAGCTTTTTGGCTTTTGACTTTTCTTTACCCTTGATGCGCTTGCCGTCAGCGTCTTTCGTTGGCGCCTCGACCGGTGGGAACAAGCCGAAGTTGACATTCATTGGCTGGAACGAGCGCGGTTTTCCAGCCCCGTCATCCCGGCTGATATGGCCACCAGTGATGTGACCGAGCAAAGCGCCCATGGCTGTTGTTTGCGGCGGCGTGATGATGTCCTGCCCTTTGGCGTCCATAACCGCAAACAGTCCGGCCATGCAGCCGACGGAGGCGGATTCCACGTAGCCTTCACATCCTGTGATCTGGCCGGCAAAGCGCAGACGAGGATCCGCCTTCAAACGCAGGGTGCCATCCAGAACCTTCGGTGAGTTTAGGAAGGTGTTGCGATGGAGGCCACCGAGACGGGCAAACTGCGCGTTTTCCAGCCCCGGGATCATTTTGAAGATGTCGCCCTGCGCGCCGTATTTCAGCTTCGTTTGAAAGCCGACCATGTTGTAGAGCGTGCCGAGGGCATTGTCCTGCCGCAGCTGGACAACCGCATAGGGTTTGACATCCGGGTTATGGGCGTTGGTGAGGCCCATCGGCTTCATCGGTCCGTGCCGCAAGGTCTCGCGGCCGCGCGCCGCCATCACCTCGATCGGCAGGCAGCCGTCAAAATAGGGAGTGTTCTCTTCCCATTCCTGGAAGTCGGCCGTGTCGCCCTCGATCAGGGCGTCGATAAAGGCCTCGTACTGCTCCTTGTCCATCGGGCAGTTGAGATAGTCCTTGCCGGTGCCGCCCGGGCCAACCTTGTCGTAACGCGACTGGAACCAGGCCTTGTCGAGATCGATGGAATCAAAGTGAACGATCGGCGCAATGGCGTCGAAAAAGGCAAGCGCATCTTCGCCGCTTTTCGCAAGCACGGCTTCCGATAGTGCAGGTGAGGTCAGAGGGCCGGTTGCGATGATGACTTTTTCCCAGTCTTCCGGCGGCAAGCCGGCGACTTCATCGCGTGAGATCGTGATCCGGGGATGCTCTTCCAGCGCCTTTGTAACGGCATCAGAAAAACCATGGCGGTCAACGGCAAGCGCGCTGCCGGCTGGAACCTGATTGGCATCGGCAGAGGCCATGATGAGCGAACCTAGCTGGCGCAGCTCATGGTGGATCAGACCCACAGCGTTTTGTTCAGAATCATCTGAGCGGAAGGAGTTGGAACAGACCAGCTCAGCCAATCCGTCGGTCTGATGGGCTTCTGTTTTGCGAACCGGCCGCATTTCATGCAGCACAACGTCAAATCCGGCTTGGGCGATTTGCCAGGCGGCTTCAGACCCGGCAAGGCCGCCGCCAATCACATGGATGGGGGGCATGGCGATTTCCTTCGGAATTGTGTGCCTTTGAGTGTTCTGCCGAGCCCGATTCGTACTTTCGGATCTCCCAGCTTCTGCAAGGCAACTCTCTTGCGCCTTGATTACAGGCAAAACAAATCCATCGCAACGGTCCGGGTAAAGTGGCTCGCAAACACTGTTGAACAGCCGAATGCGGTCTTGAAGTCGGCAGGTCCTTGATAGGTAACCGCGATTTTCGATAGCTAGCCGGCTGATCTTTTATACGGTGTGACAAGACGGTAAATACTTTTCTGGCAAAGGAAAAATTTACGCAACAATGACGCTTGCAGCCTCCCGGCTAACAATGACAGCTTTGTGAAAAGGCGCAAAAAGTGCGCCTCACCTGTGCGCGGAGGTATCCCTATGTGGAAGGCATCTCGAACCGGAATTGAAACAAATACACCGACAACGTGTCACGCCATAACCAGCCGTATTCCTATGGAACGATGGTCCATGTTTGGGTTTGGACTGATGATGGCGTCGTTGGTCTTCTTTTTCATGCCTGGACAAGCAAAGGCTGTCGAAATTGAACGCTTTGCCAACCATCTTGTTCTGAGTGGCGAGATTGCGGATTACAGTCCGGGTGCCCTGAACCGGAATTTGGTGGAAGCCCTGCTGGATTTGGCATTGGCCGGTGACCGCAAATCGCCAGTGTTTCTGCATCTCAATCTTCCCAAAGGCGGTGATGCTGCGGCCTCTTTTCGTCTGGTGGACATCATAAAATCGGCGCAGGACCAGGGCACCCGCGTTGTCGCACAAGTGTCGGCTGGAGACACCTGCATGTCAGGCTGCACCTTTTTGTTCCTTGCCGCAGACGAACGCTGGATGGCCCCTGAGGGCCGGCTGGTGTTCCATGGATTCACCCAGAGGAACGCTGCGCGGCCAATCCCGGTTCCAGAGCGTTACATTCAGACCTATTACAAGCTTCTTGCCGCCGCCAATCAGACATTCTTCGAGTTCTTCAAAGCCGCAAGAATCATTGAGGATGACCGCAAAGTCGGGTTTACCGGACAGACACTGTTTGAAGAGCGCGCATTTGCTGGTTTGGTCACTCGGCTGCTTATGCATTGATTGCTGCAGAAGAATCACCGCAACATCCAAATGAATCAAGTCGCCAGCGTATCCGGCAAGTGAATCATTCTCG
This sequence comes from Roseibium sp., assembly GCF_965276855.1. Lineage (GTDB taxonomy): Bacteria > Pseudomonadota > Alphaproteobacteria > Rhizobiales > Stappiaceae > Roseibium. The sequence goes on along the minus strand of NZ_OZ255700.1, from coordinate 119,422 downwards.
TCCGAGGAACGCTGATGAACACTCCGCTGTCGCCAGCCGGAATCACTGCGATTGCCGCACTGTTTATAGTCACTGCGTGTGCCAGCCAGTCGACCAGCGAGGCGACCAGCTGGTTTGGCACACATGATGGTGTTCCGCCCAAAGCCAGCAAGGTTTACATCTGTCATGGATTTGGTTGCGCCTACAAAACGCCAGTGGAGTATTCCCGGCAGGATCTTGCTCGGCTACGCGCGATTCTGGCGTCCGGCCGGGCGTCGCCAGATGCTGAACGGCAGGCAATTGCAAGGGCGGTTGTTTGGCAAGAGCGCCGCGTTGCCTCAACTGTCGGGTCTCAAGACGATATCGGTGGTTTTGATATCGAGAACGCGGGCGTTTCCGGTCAAATGGACTGCATCGATGAGAGCACGAACACAACGTCTCTTTTGTTGGTTGCCCAAAGACACAAGATGCTGAGGCATCACCGCGTGAGCGCTCCTGTTGCGCGCGGTTTTTTTCTTGATGGCCGCTATCCTCATGCGACTGCGACAATCACCGAAAATAAAACCGGTACGGTCTATGCCGTTGACTCCTGGGTGCATGAAAACGGCAAACGGCCAGATATCATGCCAATCGAGCGTTGGCTGGCCGAGGGTGACCGATGGTTCCAGAGCTCATAAAAAAAAACGCCTGCCGGTGGGAGGAGGATCCGGCAAGCGCTTTTTGAGGTCTGCGGGAAACCCGCAGAGGATCACGGTCATTGGCTGGGAGGAGGATGCCTTTGACCGCGAAACTGAATTACTTGATGGCGGCGCGGGCGTAGCGCGCGATGTCCGCGCGGGCGATGCCCAGGTCGTCCAGCTCACGGTTGGACAGGTTGGACAGTTCGTCGTAGGTCCGGCGGTAGCTTTTCCAGTTGTTGAATTTGCGTACAACGTTATCGATCATGGCTCTGGCCTTTTATATCTAGTGGCCATGACACCGCGGATCGGCGACTGGCCCGTTCATCTCGTTACAGCGGGGAAATAGGTGTTTTGTGCGCTGCGAGGTAGAGGGGCAAACGCGAAGCTGATATGCAAAAAACGCAGGTTTATGAAGGGTTAACACCTTTTGGGGTGGCGTTCAGCGCATAGCGGTGCTGAGTGCTGCGGCACGGCAGTTTCCTGAGCAGCTTTTGGTCATGGCAAGTTGTATCGGGGCTGAGATTCCTGCCGACAAACAAAAGAGCCGGATCTCTTTCGGCTCTCCTCAGCAAGGTCTTATTGAAAACGCGGAAGAGATGGCTCAAGGGCCTGGAATCCACAAAACCAACCAATCAAACGCAGCCAATCGGGCCTGTGCCACGGCGCCTGAGGTTGGGAGAGCGGAATGTGTTTGGAAAAACCGGACGCCAGACAAACAAACACCCGCCAGTGGGAGGAGGTACTGGCGGGCGTTGTTTCGACGTGACAGGGCTGGGAGGAGGATGCCCTGCGTGTCACACGTCCGTTGGCTGGGAGGAGGAGTGCCTCGGGACGCGATCTCTAAATTTTCAATCAGCCTTCCAGGCTGCGGCGGGCAACAAACTTGATGTCGCCCCGGCTGATGCCAAGATCCTGCAGCTCGCGGCTGGACAGGCTGGAAAGTTCGTCAACCGCACGGCGGTAGGATTTCCAGTTGTTGTATTTGCGTACAACGGTATCAAACATTTTGTTTTTCCTTATTGGCAGAGGTGTTGTCGCCAACCCGCTGCGTCGTTGTTGAAACCATATATATTTCACCAGCCAAATTTAAAGAAGTGCCGCGTCTGCATGCCTGACATGCGTTTTGTGCATTGCAAAAAATGTAATCAAACTAATCGATTTAATCTATCGGGATAGTAAGAGAAAACAATCGCTTGAGATTTTATGTTGCGGAGCAATGCAGCTCCGCAACTCAGATTGCTGTTTTATTCAGCAGCATCCGTGGCGCGATGCGGTCTGCGGTGTAATAATTCTGCAAGAAACTGGCCTGTGTAACTCTCTTTGACAGACGCCACATCTTCCGGCCGGCCGGCCGCAACGATCGTACCGCCGCCATCGCCGCCTTCTGGTCCAAGGTCAATGATCCAGTCTGCTGTCTTGATGACTTCCAGATTGTGTTCGATCACCAGAACGGTGTTCCCCTGATCAACCAGTTCGTGAAGCACATCCAGGAGTTTGGCAACGTCATGGAAGTGCAAACCGGTGGTCGGTTCATCCAGAATATAGAGTGTTCTGCCCGTGGAGCGTTTCGACAATTCCTTGGCAAGCTTCACCCGCTGCGCTTCACCGCCGGAGAGCGTTGTAGCCTGTTGACCCACCTTGATATAGCCCAGTCCGACGCGCGCCAGAGTTTCCATCTTGTCGCGCACGGCAGGGACGGCGGAGAAAAAGCTGGCGGCTTCTTCAACGGTCATGTCTAGGACATCGGCAATGGATTTGCCCTTGAATTCCACTTCCAGGGTTTCCCGATTGTAGCGTTTCCCCTTGCAGACGTCGCACGTAACGTAAACGTCCGGCAGGAAGTGCATTTCAATCTTGATGACACCATCGCCCTGGCAGGCCTCGCATCGACCGCCTTTGACGTTGAACGAGAACCGGCCAGGCTGATAACCCCGGGCCTTGGCCTCCGGCATTCCGGCAAACCACTCCCGGATCGGGGTGAAGGCACCGGTATAGGTCGCCGGGTTTGAACGCGGCGTTCGGCCAATCGGCGACTGGTCGATGTCGATCACCTTGTCCAGAACTTCAAGGCCCTCGATGCGGTCATGCGGTGCCGGATTATCGCGCGCGCCATTCAAACGGCGAGCAGCCGACTTATAGAGCGTATCAATCAGGAACGTGGATTTGCCGCCACCGGACACACCGGTGACACATGTAAATGTGCTGAGCGGCACGTCGACATCGACGTCCTTCAGGTTGTTGCCACGCGCGCCTTTTACGGAAATCTTGCGCTTTTTGTTGATCTTGCGGCGTTCCGCAGGCAGCGGAATCATCTTTGCGCCGGACAGATACTGCCCGGTCAGCGAGTTGCCGTTGGCCATCACCTCCTGCGGCGAGCCCTTCGCAACGACCTGGCCGCCATGAACCCCAGCGCCGGGGCCGACATCAACCACATAGTCGGCGGTCAACACGGCATCTTCGTCATGCTCGACCACAATGACCGTATTGCCGAGATCCCGGAGGTGGCGAAGCGTCTCCAGCAAACGGGCGTTGTCGCGCTGATGGAGCCCGATGGAGGGTTCATCGAGAACGTAAAGAACGCCAGTCAGGCCGGAGCCGATCTGCGAGGCGAGACGAATGCGCTGGCTTTCACCGCCCGACAAGGTGCCGGAGGAGCGGGCCATTGAGAGGTATTCCAGGCCGACATCGTTGAGGAATTTCAGCCGTTCGCGGATCTCTTTCAGGATACGCCCGGCAATCTCGGTCTGCTTGTCGTTGAGTTTTTCAGGCAGCGCGTCGAACCACAGCGCGGCTTCACGGATTGAAAGTTCGGTGATGTGCCCGATGTGCCGGTCAGCAATCTTGACGGCCAGAGCCTCCGGTTTCAGACGGAAACCCTGACACGAGGGGCAAGCGTGATCTGATTGGAATCGAGCCAGTTCTTCGCGCACCCAGGTCGATTCCGTCTCCCGCCAGCGGCGTTCAATGTTGCCGATAACGCCCTCGAACGGTTTTTCCGTCCGGTAGCTGCGCACACCATCGTCATAGACGAACTCAATCGCTGTTTTCCCCGTGCCATGCAAAACGGCATCTTGAACCTCAGGGTCAAGATCCTTCCAGGGCGTTGCCATCGACACATCATAGTGCCGGCACAGGGCCTCCAGGGTCTGCGTGTAATAAGGCGAAGTTGATCCGGTCTTCGCCCATGGCAAAACCGCGCCTTCCCGCAAAGACAAGGTGTGATCCGGGACAACGAGGTCTTCTTCAAAGGCAAGCGTTGTGCCGAGGCCGTCGCAGGTGGGGCAGGCACCAAACGGGTTGTTGAACGAAAAGAGGCGCGGCTCGATTTCCGGGATTGTGAAGCCGGAAACCGGGCATGCGAATTTTTCGGAGAAAATGATACGCTTCGGATCACCGTTTTCTTCCGTTTCGCCCGCAAACTCTGCAATGGCAATCCCGTCGGCAAGTTTTAGCGCTGTTTCAAGGGAATCGGCCAAGCGGCCCGCGATATCATCGCGCACGACAATCCGGTCCACGACCACGTCGATGTCGTGCTTGAATTTCTTGTCGAGGGCAGGAGCTTCGGAAATCTCGTAGAAGGTTCCGTCAATCTTGACCCGCTGGAAGCCTTTTTTCATCAGCTCCGCAAGTTCCTTGCGATATTCCCCTTTACGGCCGCGAACCATCGGCGCGAGCAGATAGAGCCGGCTGCCCTCGTCCAGATCCATGATCCGGTCGACCATCTGACTGACGGTCTGGCTCTCGATCGGCAGTCCCGTCGCCGGTGAATAGGGGATCCCCACCCGGGCGAACAGGAGGCGCATGTAGTCGTAGATCTCGGTGACCGTGCCGACTGTAGAGCGCGGGTTGCGGGACGTTGTCTTTTGTTCAATGGAGATTGCCGGTGACAGGCCATCAATCTGGTCGACATCCGGCTTTTGCATCATCTCCAGAAATTGACGCGCATATGCGCTGAGGCTTTCCACATAGCGCCGCTGGCCTTCTGCATAGATGGTATCAAAGGCGAGGGAGGACTTGCCCGAGCCCGACAATCCGGTCATCACGATCAACTTGTTGCGTGGCAGATCGAGATCGACGTTCTTCAGATTGTGTTCACGGGCACCGCGGACGCTGAGCACCTTGGTCGGGTCGTTCTTCCAGCTGTCGGTGTCAGGGGCCTTCGGCGTCGTCATATTACGTGTCTTTCTGGTCTTGTGCAGGCCGCCCAATCTGGGCTCAAGTATGATTACGGTCCGGCTAAACGGGCAGGGCGGGCCACTCGGACCCGATATAGCAGTTTCCTGTTGGGCTTCCAGATGGGCATTTACGGAAAATGCTGTTCAAGGTCACCAGGGAGCCAAAAGGGTCCGCAGAAATTGCGCCCAGGATACAAAACGGATAAGAACAAAACAAGTACATATATCCGGATCGCCCACTATTTTGGGAAATGAAATCAGGTCGGAATTGAGCGCGCAGGATCTATGGCAGTCATCGCAGGCGCAGCGATGCGGCGCATTCGGGAGCCGGTAAGTGCTCAACATTGTGGAAAATGGGGGGCACGCAGAAAAAGTGGCGGCGATCAAGCGATGAGATCGTTAGGGTGTGGCCCAATAAAGCTGCGCCGCGTCAGGGCGTCAGGCCGTGCTGCTGCCAAACAAGCTGGGCCGGAAGCAAAAAGACAAACAGGAGCTGAGTATGGCGGGAAGTGTCAACAAAGTCATTTTGGTTGGGAACCTTGGAGCGGACCCGGAAATCCGGCGCACTCAGGATGGCCGTCCGATTGCCAATCTGCGGATTGCAACGTCCGAGACCTGGCGCGACCGAAATTCCGGCGAGCGCCGCGAAAAAACGGAATGGCACCGTGTGGTGATCTTCAATGAAGGTCTATGCAAGGTGGCGGAAAACTATCTCCGCAAGGGCTCCAAGGTTTACCTGGAAGGCCAGCTGCAGACCCGCAAGTGGCAAGATCAGTCCGGTCAGGACCGGTATTCGACCGAAGTCGTGCTGCAAGGGTTCAACTCCAATCTGACGATGCTTGACGGACGCGGCGAAGGCGGCGGACAGCCAGGCGGCCTGCCAGACTACGGCAATGATCAGGGCGGCGGCGGATTTGGCGGCGGGTCTTCCGGTGGCGGTGGCGGCAGCTTCGGCGGCGGCGGCGGTTACGGCGGTGGATCTTCGGGCGGCGGATTCGGTGGACCGTCCGGCGGTGGCGGCTCCGGCCCGATGGATGACGAAATTCCGTTTTAAGTCTTGAAATTACCCGCCTGGCGTGTGCGGGTGTTCCGGACCGCCAGGCGGTGACATGCAAATACGTCACACTGACGTGATTTGGGAACCTGCATCGTACCTGCGCACTTAACCTTACGTATGGGCTTGGTGTAGTATTCTTCTCTAAAATGACACGAAATCGCGATCCACGCTGGATGCCCGAAGGGTGATGGCTGGGAGATCGTGCGGGTGTTCGAGGGCTGCTCATATTCCAAGAGCAGCGACCGGATGACCATCGAGGCAGGAACAATGACCAGGGTCTTGGGCGCTCCTGGTTTGTGTTGGACAATTTGAAATACAGGTTTTGACAATGCGAACGAGCATGATGGCATACGGCAAACCGGCCTCCGGCTACAAACTGTCTTTCGGACAAAAGATTGGCGCCGGCCTGAAGGCAGGCTTGATGGCGAGCGTTCTGGCAACGGGTTTCACCGCGCTGCCGGTTGCTGATGCCGAAGCCCAAGGCTTCTTCCAGCGCCTATTCAATCCTGAAGCCCAGCAACGCCAGCGTCAGCGGGAACTTCAGGAGCAGCGCCGCAAGAAAGCGACCAAGGTTCGTGTGTCTGCCCCGCGGTACCTGACCTACAAGCCGGACACCTTCAAAGCCGTCTCGCTTGCGCCTTTGTCTGAAAAGAAAACCGCGGAAGTCACGCCGTCCACGGCCGATGGCAACGCAGCGTCCATCAATGATGCTGACATCAGCACGTCCACGCCTGTTGTTTTGACCCCCTTCGATGAAGCCCGTCCGGCACTGAAAGACATCAAGCTGACGGTGTTGACGGAAGTCGGCGATGCGCTGATCGCGTTTTACCGGGAGTACCCTGATTTTCTTTGGGTCAAAGATGGCAAGCCGACGGCCGAGGCTGCGCAAATGCGCCGTGCTTTGAGAAACGCTGCCGCTTATGGCCTCAACCCGGCAGATTATGTCGTGGCTCTGCCGGCAACCGCCTCGCTGGACGGGAACGACCTTGATGGGTCGGTCATGCAGTTTGAAATGGAGCTGAGTGCAGCCGCGCTAACCTATGTCCTTGATGCGACCCGCGGCCGGGTCGACCCGAACCGGATTTCGCAATATCACGATCTGCCACGGCATGATGTTGATCTTGTTGCCGCGCTTGAAGAGTTTACGGTATCTGGCAATGTGGCGACCGCTCTGGAAGCCCATCAGCCGCAAAGTGATCACTTCAAGAAATTGACCGCTGAGCTGGCTCGTCTCAAGGCCGAAGATGAAGAAGCCGACCAGATCGTGATCGCGCCTGGTACGTTCCTCAAGGCGGGCAAATCCAGCCCTGAAACGAAGAATATCGTTGCTGCAATTTCCAAACATGGCTCTGAGACGCTGAAAACGGACCATGCAGCGACGCTTGCAGCCTATGACGGCTCCGATCTCTACACGCCTGAGCTTGTAGCTCTTGTAAAGAGCTTTCAGAAGGAATCGAAGCTCACGGCAGATGGCATTGTCGGCAAGAACACGATCAAGGCCATGGTCGGTGAGACCAATGCGGCCAAGATCGCCAAGGTCGAACTTGCGATGGAACGGAGCCGCTGGCTTCCGGAAGAGCTGGGCGAGCGGAAGGTGTTCATCAACCAGCCGGCGTTCACCGCAACATACTATGAGCCGGGCACTGACCCGATGTCGATGCGCGTTGTCGTCGGCAAGAAGTCCAACCAGACTAACTTCTTCTATGACAAGATCGAGATTGTTGAATACAACCCGTACTGGGGCGTGCCGTATTCGATCATCGTCAATGAGATGATTCCGAAGCTTGCCGCCAATCCATCCTATCTGGATCAGGCGGGCTATGAAGTGACGACACCGGGTGGCCGCAAAGTGTCCTCCGCGTCAGTCGACTGGTATGCGGTTGCCAACAAACAAAAGTCGATCAATGTGCGCCAGTATCCGGGTCGCTCCAACGCGCTTGGTGAGGTGAAAATCCTGTTCCCGAACAGGCATCACATCTACATGCATGACACGCCTTCAAAGAGCCTGTTCAACAAGGATACGCGGGCATTCAGCCACGGCTGTATCCGTTTGCATGATCCAAAGGGCATGGCAGCGGCAGTTCTTGGAAAATCGACGGATTATGTGTCCTCTCGGATTGCTGCGGGTCAGAACGCCCAGGAAAAGGTGACCGGTGATATACCGGTCTACGTGTCTTATTTCACGGCATGGCCGGAAGCTGACGGCTCGATCGGGTTCTACACGGACGTTTATGACCGCGACCGTTACCTGCTGAAGGCGCTGGAGAAAACTGAAGAGGTTCGGGCCAAGGCCCGCGCTTCCTGAGACTGGTTCCCGTAAGAAATGAAAAGCCCGCCGAGTGTATCGGCGGGCTTTTTGCTGGACGAGTGCAGTTGGCTGAGGTCGTCGTTTCAGCTGTGCCACCCGGGCTCTAATCGGGCAAGAAAAAGCGCCCGGTCTTCATAGCCGAACGGCTGCCGGCCTCATTTGTCGATCCAGCTGGCTGAGCCCGCCTGGTGGGCAAAAGCGGGCCCAGAATTGTCAATCAAGACTTGAGGCAATCCGCCAGAGAGTCTGCCAGGCTTGTCAGCAGAGCCGGGTAAAGGTCCGGGCCGTTCGCAAGCTCAGTGCCAAGTGGATCCAAAACGCCGACTTTCGCATCGCTGCCCTCGATCACGACATTGACCAGCTTGGAATCGAATTGCGGTTCCTGGAAAACGCAGACAACGTTCTGGTCACGAACACGGGATTGAATTTCCGCGACTTGTTCTGCGCTTGCCAAAGCCTCTGGCGTCACTGTGATCGCACCGCTAGCTTCGATGCCGTAGTGGTGTTCAAAGTGATGATAGGCGTCATGGAACACGATGAATTTCTGACCTTTCACCGGTTCCAGCTTGGCGGAAATCTCTGCTTCCAGGCCAGAAACCTTCTCAGAAAAAGCCTTGGCGTTTGCCTTGTAGGTATCGGTGTTGGCTGGATCAACTTCTGACAATGTGGTGGCCATCGCATTGGCAATCGCAATGCCGTTTTCCGGGTTCAGCCAGATATGCGGGTCGTTGCCGCCGGCATGATCGTGCCCATGGTCATGCCCGTGATCATCATGTTTGGCATGCTCTTCTTCATGCGCGTGTTCGTCATGATCATGTGCATGTTCTTTGTCGTGATCATGGTCATGCCCATGATCATCGTGCGCAGCATGCTCTTCTTCATGTTCATGCTTGTCATGATCGTGTGCGTGATCTTTGTCATGGTCATGATCATCGTGGCCGTGATCATGCTTTTCAGCCGTCTTGTCATGATCGTGGTCATGATCATCGTGTGCGTGGTCGTCGTGCCCGTGATCGTCATGACGATGATCGTCGTGGTCGCCATGATCATGGCTGTCGAATTGGTCACCCTCACGCCATTTCAGCTGTTCAATACCCTCAAGATCAAGAAGTTCGACGCGGGCAGCTTTGTCCGCCATCGATGAGATGGGCTTTTCCAGCGAAGAAGTTAATTCAGGACCAACCCAGAACACGACATCGGCCCCTTCAAGGAGAAAGGCCTGGGAAGGTTTCAGAGCAAACCCGTGGGGAGAGGCTGCACCGTCAATCAGGATGTGCGGTGTGCCAACACCTTCCATAACAGCGGCTGCGATAGAATGAACCGGCTTGATCGTGGTCACGATATTTGGTCCATCCGCAAACGCAGGAGCCGACAAGGCAGACCCGGCAAGCACGGTCGAGGCAGCAAGAGCAAGGCGAAATTTTCGGGCGTTTTGCATGGCGGTTTATTCGGTCATCCAGAGGAACAGGGAAATTGATCTCATGTTACTTTGTAACATGTAACGGTATAACGTTCATGGATTTGGCGTGCAAGCGATGACTTTCGCTGGTTCAGGCTGATTGCTTGGAATGCTGCGCTGTCAGGTCTATGGTGGCGCCTCTCAGACAAACGACCAATCAATGACTTCACAAGCGCCAAAACTTCTCCCGAAACTCCTAACATCCTATCCGCCCAAAGCCGGGCCTTTGATCGTCACCATCTATGGTGACATCGTGGAACCGCGCGGTGGCACATTGTGGATGGGTGATCTGATCACGCTGTGCGGACAATTTGGCGTCAATGAGTCATTGGTGCGGACGGCCGTATCTCGCCTGGTCGCAAGGGGGCAGCTTGAAGGCGCGCGCAATGGGCGGCGCAGTTACTACCGGCTCACCGATGCCGCGGGAATAGAGTTCCAGTCGGCATCGGAACAGATATTCGGTCCGCCGGACACCGACTGCGGATTGTTGTTCATCGTCCAACCGGATCGGACGGATCACCAATGTCTCACCGGTCAAGGTTTTGGGGCCGTATCCGAAACACTGTTTGTTGGAGCAGATCGACCAAGCAGGGTTCCATCAGGCGCCTGTTTCAAGGCGTTTCCTGATCAGCGAAGCACAAAAGAAGTCGCCGAGATGCTCAACAAAGTTTTCGACTTGGAGCAATTGGCCGGCAGGTACCAATCATTTTTCACGAAAATTGAGGCACTGGATTGCGTTGGCTTGTCGGGTTTGGAGGCCGTTACCATAAGGCTTGCCATGGTCCATGAATTCAGAGCCATTCGGCTGAAAGACCCCAGGCTTCCGCCATCCGTTTTGCCGGATGATTGGGATGGACTTGCGGCGCGCCGATTGTTCGCCAACAGGTATCTTGAACTGTCAGAAACGGCAGATCCTTTCATTGGAGCAAGCCTGACAGGGCAGGGCGGAGCTCTCGAGGGTAAAACCGGGTCAGTGCTCAAACGGATTTCCGGTCTAAAATCTTCTGGCTGAGTGTTTCCGAGCCCAGTCCTAATTCTAAAGAGGGCTATTTGATTGAGTTGACCGTAGAAGTCGCATTTGAATTCAGGGAACTCATTGAAACTGAGAAAAAATCATCAATAGCCCTTTTGATGTCTCCGCGATCCCGCAAGCGCTGTGTTGCCTCCTTCAAGAGCTTGACGTATCCATCCGAAGGAAGGGATTTTGTACACATCAGCTTGAAGGGGTACCGTTGAGTAACCAGTGGCTGGCCAAAGATTTCCGCCATTATGCCAGCTTTTGCGAATGCACTGTAGCGGACACTTTCGATCGCTCCCATAATCGCGTCGATCCGATCAAATGACAGCATCAGCGAGCTTTTTTCGTAATCTGGTGTTTCGATTTTGTTCAAGCTCGTATCGCTGTCGAATGGATCTCCGATGCTCATCCCGGCAGGGACTCCAATCCGCAAACCGGAGAGGTCCTCATAGGAACGCAGGTCAATGCCTTTTTTTGGCAAAATGCCGACTTCAAGCGTGTAGCCGATATCCTCGACCATCGTGAAAGTCTTCTGCGCAAAGGGAGAACTGGCCGCAATAGTGCAGTCCGCATCTCCGTGAGCGACGTCATTGATCATCCGCTTGATCGGAACAACCTGAGCCTTGTGGTCAAATCCGGCCTCGGCCAAAATCATGTTCGCAATTATGAAGTGATAACCGTCGATATCGCCGGTTGTGTTGTAGAAACTGTAAGGCTCCTGCTGCATCGTCTGGATGATCGGCCGCGGGTCCTGCGCCTGAGCCCAAATCGGAAAAAGTGCGACCAAGATTGCGGCTATGAGCGGTCTTGCGGCCAAGTGGCGCCTCAATGGGTTTTTCAATTGCACGTTCACGGCAAGTGTACTCTTTCAAGTATTCGCTTGATAGCTGGCACTTTTCGCCAGAAAGCCACAGAGCCTATCTGCGCTAGATTACTCCCGCAGGCCTGGCTTTGCGGGCACACGGTAGCTCAGTGTTGAACATGCCTGACTTCTGATAGCCGCATTACATTTGAATGACGAGGCGGTCTCGTCCGGCCTGTTTGGCCTTGTAAAGGAGCCGGTCCACACGCTCCAGAGCCGTGTCGAAATCATCGTCCGGCTCCACAAGGGCCAGACCTGCGGACAGAGTCACGGATCCGATCGTTTGACCCTGCTTGCGGTTGACCAGCTTGTGCTTGGTGACGCCCAAGCGGACCCGCTCAACGACATCCGCACATTCTATTTCATCTGCACTGTCGAAGAGGATCGCGAATTCTTCACCGCCATAGCGGCAAAGGACATCCTGGCTTCGGATGAGGCTTTTGATAGCGGTCGCTACCAGTTTCAGCACCTGGTCGCCGATAATGTGTCCGTAGGTGTCGTTGACGTTCTTGAAGTGATCGATGTCAAGCAATGCCAAAAAGTACTTCGGTCCCGTGCGTGCTTGTCTTGCTGCGAACTCGGCCTCCAGATATCGCCGATTATAGATACCAGTTAACGAGTCTGTGAAGATTTCGCTCTGGCTGGCGGCGAGTTCTTGCTCCAGCTTTGCCGTGCGCGTGAGAATCTCGTCCATGTTGTCGGACAAGGCCTTAATGACATCGTCTTTTGTGCTTTTGCGTTTCGCATCCTTGCACAACTCAGCCGATGTTTCGGCGGACGACCGGATCGCATCAAGGTGTCCTTGTGAGCGTTTCATCGACTCGAATTGTTTCTCTGAGCTGACATTTGGCTGCACGAAGTTTTCGTAGACGAAAAGCAACGCTTTGGCCGTCAATCCCTCTTCGCTCGCAATGAGACGTTGAACTTCCCGTGCAACCGGAGAGCCCGGTTCTGTTAGAAAGAGATGCAGGACATGAAAAATACGCGGGTCGCAATTCAGGTCGTGGCGATCAATTTCCGACACTACCTGTTCGCACAAAAACGTCATGAGCACGCACACCAGGACAATGATTCTTTTTCTAAAGCGAGAGTAGTGAGAATAGGGCAGGATCTCTAGGCGAAATCGAATTCGCTGCGGAAATACATGAATAAAAACGTTGTCAAAAACAATTCAAAGACGTGGCGTTGAGGTCTGCATAATTCAGGTTGTTGAGATTGGTTGAAAATTACGGGATCGTTGTCCAATCCCGATCGGGCTTGCGTCCGTATGCAGTCCGAACTGATGATATAGACGGCTAAAATATCGGAGGGGGAAGTGGCCCGTTTCATCTCGTGTCTCCTTGCAGCAATCGCAGCGGCCCTTCTGGCGGGGGCGCCAGCGAAGGCCTCTCCCGCTGTTGCGCTTGAACATGTGGTCTCCGTTCTGCCTGTTTGGCCTGGCCATCAACAAGGTGGTGCGGGAGCCCGGCCGGGACGGGCTCCGGAAGGCAGCGGAGTGGTTATCCGCGAAGGCATAATTGCAACTGCTTGGCACGTTATCGAACCCGCAACGCGCATCGATGTTCGGCTCTCAGATGGCCGTATCCTGCCGGCGCGGTTGCTGGCGCAAGATACGTCCACCGATATCGCACTTTTGAGGATCGATGAGCCGATCAAACCCATCGAGATCGCCGAAACAACAGCGATTGCTCAACCTGTGTGCGCAATCGGAAATGCCTTTGGTCTCGGCTTGTCTGTAACTTGTGGTGTGGTTTCGGCCCTGACTGTTAGCAATGCCGGGTTCAACACTGTTGAAGACTTTGTCCAGACGGATGCCGCAGCAAATCCAGGGTCGTCAGGCGGCGCACTGGTCGATGAAGATGGCCGGTTGGTTGGCATGGTCTCTGCCATTTTTGCCTCCGATGCCGACGCCAACATAGGGGTCAATTTTGCGGTCTCCTCGGCACTTCTACAGCGGGTGGCGGACGCATTGATTACTGACGGGGTCGTGAGCTATCCGGAGCCTGGCTGGAGTCTTCGCCGGGCGAGCCGCGCGCAATTGGCCGTGATTGCAGCGCCGGTCGTCGGTTCTGTTGACAGCGGCAGCCCTGCAGACAGAGCGGGGCTAAAAGTTGGGGATCAAATTGTAACCGTCGGTGCGCGGCGCGTCTTGACCCCTCGAGATGCAACCGCTGCCCTGGCGATCCTGCCGCACACAACAGACCAAATCAGCGTTACGCTACGAAGGTCTGGCGAGACAAAAACTGTTTCATTGTCTTTTGCGAAAGAGACCGAGCAGGTCGCCTCTCAATCGGAAACGGTTCAAGATCCTGACTGCCCGCATCCTGAAGACGTCTGTCAAATGCGTCAGATTGTTTTTCCGGTGTCCAGTTTTGATCCCGTGGGAAGCGCGACACGCATCGCAGACGATTTGCTGGTGACCAACCGGCATGTGGTCGGTAATTCGAAGACCGCGACGGTGCACACCCCCTCTGGGCCAAAGACGGCATCTGTTGTTCCATCCGGTTATCGTGGGGATCTTGTCTTGCTGCAGATGGAGGGGTTGCCCGACGACACCCCGATCCCGGCTCTGAATGCCGCGTCAGAGCGATCTTTTGACGATCGTGTTTCCTTCTATGCGATTGGCGCTGATATCGCGCGCAGGCAGGTCCGGGTTTTTGACCCGGGCGAACTGCTTTCGCCCCCTGCCGAAGACGGAGTTTTTGCCCGTCTGCATGTAACGGCCCAAATGCAACCGGGTGTCAGCGGAGGCGGTCTTGTCGATGCGGCTGGCACCCTTATTGGTATAGCTGTTGGTGGCGGCGACGGCCGGTTTGAAGCCATCCCTTTGGCGGATGTGAAAAAACTTCTTGAACTGCGCGCCGATCCGCAAGCGGAGCAGGTGACAGAAGCACTCGGTAAGGTGTTTGAGGAATGTGCGGTATTGCTTGATGCGCCTGAGGCGGGGAAACCCGGTTTGCCCGACGATCGCAATCTCACAACGATCTGCAGTGAGGCGGCCAACCACGGACAATTGCTCAAAGCAGGGCGCATCTTGGCCCAGGCAGGTCAGTTCGACGACGCAATCAGGATGCATGGGCAGGCTGTGGAGCAGGTTCCGAACTCCATCAACTCCCGCATGTCATTGTTGGTATCACTTCAGCTCGGCGGCCGGTTTGCGGAAATGACCGGACACGCGCGCAAGCTCATGGAGCTTGCGCCAAACGACCCGCAAGCCCTTCGTTTCTCGATCCAGTCCGGTGTCTGGGGCGGAGACCTTAAACTCGCTGAAGACGGCTATGCCGCGCTCCTAAAAGCCGATCCGCGACAGGCGCAAGCCGCCAGACGTTTCATCGACGCTGCCCCACCAGCCCCACCGCGCCGTTGAGAAGGCCAAAACGGGTCGAAGTGCTCTCCTGCTTGCAAGATCAGCAGGACACGAGTGCGGTCTTTTCCGATCCGCCCGCGCCCGACACCCCGGTTCTCTTTGTCAGCGACGCGTTTGAACGCCAAACCGGTCGGGATTGGTTCGCTCAGGCCCGCAAATCGCGGAGGTTCTCCAACTGGGCAAGAAGCACGATCAGGTCTTCGGAAACAGCCATCAGGGCCGTGCGTTCCGCCCACGCATTCGGGTCCTCGATGGACGCGCACTCAAGGCGGGTGTGCACCTCTTCCAAAGCATCTGCGAGCCGTGAAAGGGCCGAATAGCCTTCAAGGCCAAGAGATCGGCATTCGTCGATGAGATCTTCAAGCAGAAAATCGGCCTCCACCTCATAAAGGCTGAGCCCGTCCGGGGCTACGTCCGGCGCAGATTGGCTGTGCTCTTCCATCGACTGTCACTCCAAGTTGACAGTTCAGCTCTACAGTGATCGCTCAAACATGTGTATCCGCCTTTCGCGGTACGCAAAGCTGCCAAGCGGCTGTCCGGTACGACCGTACGGGTCGTTGCTGCGTGTTCCTATCCTAAAGCCGGTCGAAAAGGGGGGGGATCTGCCACGAGGGGCGCAAGGGGACCTACAGTGCGGGTGTCCACGGCTGTGCCATTTGATGGTGTACGCTCTTACCGGTCGGGGGGCATGGCCTATTTATGAAACGCATACAATTTAGGTGCGTAAGAATAATCCCGTAGTGAAGACGTCGGCCGAGGTGCTCAGAATTTGTGCAATTCTTTGACGAGTTTTTCTTCTTTGCCTTATTCTGAGTTGTGATTTGTTAACCGTGATTGCGCACCCTTCTTCCGTAACGTCATATTTTGCGGAGCGGTGGCATGACGCTGTGGGCAGCCCTGAATATAAGTCAGAAACTGAAGATCTGTTTCGGCGCGGCCGTGCTTGCGCTCGCCGGCATTGCCGGGTTCAGCATCTGGTCGTCCGTTGCCGGCGGGTCGGACTTTGCCGAGTATCGTGGGCAAGCCCGGCAAAGCGTCCTTCTGGGGGATATGACAGAAGATATCCTGAGTGCCCGTCTTGAGGTCATGAAATACCGGGCCCTGGACAACGGCGGGGCCGAAGCCGCTGTCAGCGCCGAGATCGCGTCCTTCATTGAAGAAAAGGACATCTTGCGGGATCTCAGCATTGATGGGGCTCTGAAAGCCCAAATCGATGCCATCGCCGGTGACGCGCAGCTTTATGCAGACCGGTTTGCCGACGTTGTCACCCTAGACCAGACCCGGCATGAGATCGTGCGCTCTATCCTCGATGTCAAAGGCCCAGAGATGCGCGGTCAGTTGTCTGATGTCATGGAAACCGCATACGAAGACGGCGATCCA
Organism: Roseibium sp.; assembly: GCF_965276855.1. Taxonomy (GTDB): domain Bacteria; phylum Pseudomonadota; class Alphaproteobacteria; order Rhizobiales; family Stappiaceae; genus Roseibium. The sequence continues at coordinate 103,137 of NZ_OZ255700.1, read as the reverse complement.
GCCGCCGCGTTTTATGCCGCCCGGGTTCAGCAGCATTTGATGCTGGGTCGCCTTTATGCGCAGAAATTCCTGTTGCGCGGGGCCCCGACAGACAAGGACCGGGCCTTGACGGAAATCGGCGTTGCCCTGACGGACGTGGACACACTGCTGTCAGAGCTTCAGGATCCGGGACGGCGGACGCTGACGCTGGAGGTGCAGGGCGGGTTGACCGCGTACCGGGACGCGTTTTCCAAGGTCGCAACCCTGTTTGAACAGCGCCAGGCCATCTTGATAGAGGACCTGGATGTGGTCGGACCGCGGATCCTGTCGGATGCGGACGCCCTTCTTGAAACGGCTGTGGCTGTCCAAGATACAATCGGCCCTCAGATTGCCCGGTCCTTTTCCAACCAGCCGCTGATTTTGGGTCTCGCGGCTCTTATCAGCATGCTTGCCGCCGCCGGCGCGGCGGTCCTGCTGATCCGGTCGATCGTCGGCCCAATTTCCGAGATCACATCGATCCTGAACCGGCTTAAAGACGGCCAGACCGACATGGAGATTGCCTCCGGCGGGCGCAGCGATGAAATCGGCACCATGCTGGAGGCGGCGGCTGCGCTGCGGCTGAGCGTCCGGGCGGCCTTCACCCGGTCTCAAATGATCGACCAGATGCCAACACCGCTTATGATGGCGGACGCGAGCAATGATTTCAAAATCGACTTCATGAACCCGGTGATGCTGGACACCATGGCGCAGGTCGGCGATGAGTTGCCCGTGGCCGTTTCGGAGCTGATCGGCACCTCGATCGATGTGTTCCACAAACACCCCGAGCATCAGCGCAAGGTGTTGTCGGATCCCAACAACCTGCCCTGGTCGGGCCGTGTGACCTATGGCGGGCGGCGGTATTCCCTGATGGTGTCCGCCATCATGGACAATGAAGGCCGGTACGTCGGGCCGATGGTGGCCTGGGATGATGTGACCGAGCGGGAGCGCCTTGCCGAAACGGTTGGTGATGCGGTCAGGCGGGTGACCGCATCGGTCAGCGATGCGGGGACCTTTACCGAGCGGCTGTCGATGGTTTCGACACAGGCCCAGGAAAAATCAACGTCGGTTTCCGCCGCCGCCGAAGAGGCGACCCAGAACGTGCAGTCGGTTGCCAGCGCCGCAGAACAGCTGGCCACCTCCATCAGCGAGATCACCCATCAGGTGGCCAATTCCAGCGGCATGGCAACGGAAGCCACCAGTATTGCAGAGGATACCAAAACCAGCGCCTCTGCCTTGTCGGAAAGTTCCCAAAAGATCGGCGATATCGTCAAGGTGATCTCCGAAATTGCAGAACAAACCAATCTCCTTGCGCTCAATGCGACCATCGAGGCGGCCCGGGCCGGGGATGCCGGCAAGGGGTTTGCGGTTGTTGCCAATGAGGTGAAGGCCCTCGCCGAACAGACGGCGAAGGCAACGGTGGAGATTGGTCAGCAGATCACGTCAATGCAAAGCATCACGGATCAGTCCGTCCGGCAAATCGACACCGTTACGGCACGCATCAGCGAAATTGCCGAAACCTTGGCAACGGTGGCCGCCGCCGCGGAAGAGCAAGGGTCCGCGACGCAGGAGATCAGCCGCAGCGTTCAGGAGGCGGCCACGGGCACCCAGCAGGTGTCGCATGACATCACCGGTGTGCGGGATGCAAACGCGGAAACGGATGAGGCAGCCGTGCACCTCAAGGACATCACGCACAAACTCTCCGGGATATCCTCGGAGCTGGGCGAGGCGGCCGACCAGTTTCTCTCCGACATGCGGGCGGGGTGAGGCGAGGGGCCTCTCCCTCCGATCCGGCGGGGATATTGGTTCCGGCGCGGGCGGGCGCCCCCTTTGTCTTCTCATAGTTCAGTCTGCGCCATAGCGCGCGTCCCTCAGGCCCCCTGGCACTCACAATCTTCGCGTCAGCAGATCGGGATTCATTTTGCCGCACCCTTAAAACAAAACTGCGACCCGGGGCCAGACGTAGGCTTTCGACTGAACGCACATCTTCCGCACATCCGCGGTTGAGCTGCGGTTGACAAGGGTATATGGGCGATCGGGCATTGGCCGGGAAAACAGGCCTAATAACAGCCGCTTTCTCAGGCCTTCCCGGCGCTGCCTTTGTCCAAATCCATTTGATCGAGGGGCATTCATGGTCTTGGTACTTGGCACTTTTCTGGGGTTCTTTTCAGTTGCATTTGGCGCTTACGCCGAACATGGATTGCGGCCTGTCATCACAGAGGAGCAGTTCCGCTATTTGATGACGGCGATACGCTACAACCAGGTGAACGCAGGTGTGACCACTGCCATCGGATTGACCTTGCTCAGTGGCATGGGCGCCGCAAAACCGCCCGCACTTCAATGGAGTGGCCGGTTGTTCATCCTGGGGACGATGCTCTTCAGCTTCAGCATCTATCTCTCGGTCGTTCTCGGTATTCGCGAGCTGACCTATCTGACGCCGGTGGGCGGGGTCACACTCATGGCCGCCTGGGTAGCCTTGGCCCTCGCGGGAGTTTCGATGATGAAAAACAGACCTGAGCCATAGTTCTAGCCCACCTGGACATCTCGGTTTGGGTGTTCGAGAATGTCATGGCTGCGGTCTAACCCGGCGATTGGTGTAGCCGTCGGCTTTTGAGGTATCACGCGACCGTTTCGTCAGTAGCGGCCGCAAGTCGGCGCTGAAAGTGATGCAGGGCCATGGCACAGGCATCGGCCAACTGGTTGATCCGCCAAGGTCTGCTCAAGTCACTTTCGATTAGAACACAGATCCGGTCTATGCGGTGCTGCGGCGAGACCGCCGTCATGTTTCCTGTCCTTGGAAATCAATATGTCTGTTCAAAGCGTTTTGCGGAAAGATCGCGGTCTGAGTTTGATGGCGGTCTGAGTTGGCCGATCCGCCGAAGCGATTGTCAAAGCTCCACAACAATCACTCTCCTGCCAAACTTAAAGCAATGATCTCGCACGCGGTGGGCTTCTGCTCACCGGGCTGCTTCTTCGGCGAGGTTTTCTAACGTTCCGGTGAGGTGATCACGATACCGAGGCCGCGGTCGATCAACGGTTCGAGCGGCCGTGACCGGCCATTTGACAGGTCGAATTGCAGTCCAACCGTTTCAATGCCGCGTTCCTGAAGCATGTCGCGGACCAGTGGTGCGAAATCTCCCGCATCGGCATAGCGTCCGTGACGGGCAGGGTCATTTGCCGACAACTCCGTCACGTCCACGACGATTGCACCCAGTTCCGACAACTCCTCGTCGTTTTCATAAGCGCCGACCCGGCTGACGCCACCGGCTATCTTGCGGGACAAACGCAACGCAACATCATCCCGCGCGACGAGGATGATGAACGGGCGGTCCGGCTTGCCGATCCGCCGCATCTGCGCCTTGAAAAGATCCACATCTATGTCCGGTGCCGCAATGATGACTTGGGAGAATTTCCGTTTGTCTCCGATAATGTTCTCAAGATGCGCCTGCCTGATGCCTTCCATGAGCAAAAGGCTGCCCATCGAGTGTGACATAAGGACGATCTCGCGCGCCGACGTCTCGTTGAGCGTTGCCAGCGTTTCCACCAAACCATCCCGCGCAATCATGGTGCTGTTCATGTCAAAGAGGTACTCAAGCGTGTTCCCGCTGGAGCCCCAGGTCACCAAGACCGGCACACCCTTGTAGCCGGTATCATGGGCCAGTTGGGTCAGCCTGTAGGTGGCTTCGGCAAAGCTTGTGTTGTAGCCGTGAATGAAAACAAAGACATTGCGTTGATCCGGCGTGCGCCTGCTGAGTTCCTGCTCAATCGCTTGCTTGAATGCGGCGGTGCCGGAAAGCCGGGATGTGCTGCGGACAGTAAAGTGTCGCTCTGGATCGCCCGGAAATGTTCTGGGCCACTCGATTTCTCCGGGCTTGTGGCGCGGCGGCACCGAAAGGGTCACGGATGCGTAGGATATCCGATCGCTGCGGTCTCCTTCAAAGAGAGTGCCGAACGTCTCGGCCTCTGCCCGGGCACTCGCCACAAGGATGGTGTGCGGCGTGCCTGCCGATTGTGCCGTTTCGTTCGTCAAAAACGCATCCTCAGAGTACCTGGCCGCGCAGCCTGACGTTCCGGCGATTAGAAACAGAAAGCCGACTCCCACCAACGCGTGACGGACGAATCGGTGGACGCGACACCAGCTCAGCTGACCTCTTGTTGCACTTCCCGTCGCCATACCAGCCACATACGCCTACCCAACTCTTTGGAGACAAGGATGTCGGTTTAAGGGAAAACTTGCACGACTTTTTTTCAAGTGGATGCCATAGAGGACCGCAGCAGCGTTTGAGACGGCAGCTCGTGAAACCAGCGTTTATAGTCCGTGGCAAATTGCCCGACATGAAGAAATCCCTGTTCGGCCATGACGTCCGCAACGGTGATTTCGTCCGGGTTCGCCTCCAATAGTTGACGGCGCGTCTGGGCGAGCCTCCAGGATTTCATAAAGGCAGCCGGCCCGACCCCAAATCTCTCCTTGAAGGTGATTTCAAGTGCGCGGCGAGACAGGCCGGCTTCGGCGCACAAGTCTGGGAGACGCACGTCTTCGATCTTACCGGCATCAATCAACTCCAAGATCCGGGACAGCACCCTACCAGACGTATGCACGGCGACCGGGCGCGGCTGAAGGCCCGTTTGCGCCAGCCAGCAGCCGATCAGGTCTTCAACCAAAACATCCAGCGTCAGGGGATCGATCCACGGTGCCTGAGACTTCAGGGTGCACAGCACATCCCGCGCCCGCTTCAACAGGGCCTCGGGTGCCTTGAACGTGGTCTGCAGGCGGTTCGGATCCAGGTCCGGCGCGCCGCACCGCGCTGCATAGCTTGCGAAATCGGCAAGGTTGATCGAAATGAGAAACACTTCAAAGTCGCTGCCCGATACCGACCGCCATTCAACACCCGGATAATAGACGAGGATGGAATCGGAGGCTGTTTCTTTGCCGCACCACCACAATTTCGACATCGCCGGGCCGGGGATCGTAAAGGTGAGTTTCCCGGGAGGAGGGGCGCCGCGTTGATCCAGGTTTTGATGGAACCGCGCGTAGCTCAATTCGAACTCTGCGAACGTGCCCTGAATGAGATGTGCAACACGACCGTCCACTGATTGGGCTGTCAGGGGCTGGAACTGAAGATCCCAGTTCTGAACATCATGGCACAATTGATCCACGTGGCCGAAGTCGGCGACCAGCGTGGCCTGAAAATTGGGTTGAAACAGGGGCCGGTTCAAAAGAGCGCCTTTCCGTTTCGCAATTTCGATCATGCCAGACTGCATCATAAACTACGGTTGTTTCAACTCTGTCCAAGAGAACAAAGTCTTAAGCTATTATGTTCTTGTCAAAAATGACGTTTGGGCAGCAGGAGCGCGACACGTATGGCAATCTTTGGAAATCTTGCATTTTACCTTGGTCTTCTCACCAGCCTTGGGATCGGACTCCTCTATTTCCGGGATCTCGGGGATGTCAGTCAGATGGTCCTCAAGGTCAAGCGGGCCAATATGGTCCGTTTCATCCGCAATGAGGGCCGGTTTGTTACCGCAGGTCTGAGCGGGGCGGCGATCATGACCATTGCCCACTTTGCTTTGGGTGGCGGGCCATTTTGGCTATGGCTGATCGCCAGCCTTTTGTGTGCCGTTCTCTATGGGTTTCCAGCCGTTTGGGTTCATGTCGGCCTACGGAACCAGAAAAACAGCGCCAAATACTATTCGATCGCAGACGCTGAGGAGTGGGTTAGCCCGTCCAGTCCAGTCATTGTCATTGAAAACAAGGGAGTGGCCCGTGCGCACCCTGATGCGCAGATCATGCGGCCACATCTTGCGGGCAATGATGAAGGCCTCGCCGGCGAAAACGTCGTCATGACCTATTGTGCCATGGCCAATCTCGGCATTGGCTACACGCCGGAAGTTGAAGGCCAGCCATTGGACCTCAAGGTTCTTGCCCAGCATGGCAACAATCTGATCCTGCGCGATAATACGACGGGTGAACCAATCCAGCAGATCTATGGGTTCCGGGAAAGGGACGTCGACCCATCAGCCGATGGCCCTGTCTGCCCGGCTCGGCCGGGCCTGCGCATGAAATCCTGGCCAACATTCCGCATGACATTCCGAGGATATCAAAAGGCGTATCCGAGCGGGACCGTTTTCATCAACAAACCGCCGTCGAATCCGCTGTTGGCGCTCTTCGACATGGTTCTGGAGACCGTCTTTTCATCAGAAATTGCAAAACAGCATCGCATTGCCAAGCCGGTCATGGACAATATGACCCGGCGCGACACCCGGCTCCACAACAAGACGTATGTCTGGGGTGTCGACATCAACGGTGATGCAGCCTGCTGGACAGACGATTTCGTGGTCGAGAACGGCAATCTCGTCAACGCGGCGGTCGGCGGGCAGGATCTTGTAATCGCCTGGGATCCGAAGTTTGAAAGCCTGGGGGTGTGGATCAACGACACGGGCGGCCCGATCGACGAAATCGACTTCTTCGGCAACACGAACAAAGGGCCGCTCAAACGGGCCCCAATGCTGAAACCCGGCATGTTCTGGCACGTATGGGCCGAATATTACCCGCATACCGATATCAACCGCACCGGACACTCTGCGGAGGCCGCCGCATAAATTTCAAAAGGGCCATAGGGACACCCAGGTCCGTTCGAAAATGGCTGGAGGGGACGAAGGAATGACAAGACGATCACTTGCAACGGTTCTCATCGGACTGATGTCGATTGGGACCGCGTCAGCGCAAGACACAGATATCATTCACGATGCGGAGTATTACATTCTTGAAGCGCAGAACGCCGAGCAATGGGCAGAGGATGATGCGGCGGTTGACCAATTGCTCGAACAGTTCCGTGCCGGCAATGGCGGCAAATCTCCCAACATTGTGTCCATACTGGTCGATGATCTCGGGTTTGGCGATATGGGTATTCCGGAGCTGAATGCCGTCCGTGGAATTGAAACACCAAACATCAACAGGTTTTCGGACGAGGGCATGCGCATGGTTCGCATGTACACCGAACCATCCTGCACTCCGACACGGGTTGCACAAATGACCGGCCGACTGCCGGTCCGTATGGGAATGGGGGATACCACGGTCGACATCGCAGGGTTTGGCCTGCCTGGAAACGAAGTCACGCTCGCCGAGGTTCTCAAGGAGGCGGGCTACGCAACGAGCCATGTCGGGAAATGGCATATGGGGGACATCGCCGAAAGCTGGGCCATGAACCAGGGATTTGATTACGCCCAGCACGCGGTGCACCAGCAGGGACAGCTGACCATCTTCAACGACGATGCCATTCGCGAACAGGTGTCCGTCGGCATCAAGGACTTTGAAGATGACTACATTGTCGACAATTGGTTCCGCCCGGACCCAGCGGCGATGATGACCGTGATCGCCGGTGAAGCCGGCGGTCCGATCCGTGAAATCCGGATGGCCCCGGGCGAGCGGTGGGATGCCGAAAAATATGATGCCATGAACGAAGCGTTTCAGCTGAAAACGATCTCCGAGCTGAAACGGCTCTCTGAGGGAGACGCGCCGTTCTTTCTGCAATACTGGCCCATGATCCCGCTCGATAACACCCGTGCCGGACGGGACGGGCCGGAAAGCGTGAATGGCGGTCTCTACGCCGACAAGCTCCAGCTACTGGACAGCTATCTTGGAGACCTGTTTGCCGAAATGGAAGCGGTCGGCGTGGCAGACAACACGATCGTGGTCCTGATGGGCGACAATGGCCATTTCACGAAGTACTCGCCGCAATCCGGTTTCACACCCATGATCTACCGGGGGGGCAAGGGCGACACGACCGAGGGCGGTGTCCGGGTCGATGCCTTTATCCGTTGGCCGGGCATGATTGAAGCAGATTCCATGGTGAACAACATCATCCATGTATCTGATCTCTATACGACCTTGTCGCGGTTCGCAGGCGCAGACGGCTTTATACCGCGTGACAGGCTTGTTGATGGGGTCGATCAGTCTGCCGCCCTGCTTTTTGCAGATGAATCCAAAACGCGCCGCGATCACGTAATCATCTACTCGGTTGCAACGCCGAAAGCGCTTGTAAAGGACCATTTGCGCCTGAACCTTCCGGGGGCCGGTGAAAGCGCAATCCTTGCCAACTTCTATGACATCTACCGGGATACGCACGAGAAATATCCCGTTTCGACAGAGGTCGGCGCATGGGGCGGGCAGGAATTTGTCCGGATTCTCGGGCGGCATCTGGCGCGCAAGGAGAAATATCCGGACACCGAACCGGCCCGCGGAGTTCCCTATGAAGGGATCGAAAACATCCGCCCTGAAACCCAAGCTGCGGTTGAGGCTTTTCTCGTGAAACAGACTTCTGTTCAAAAGTGAGGAACAGCAGTCCCAAAACCCGGCGTCCGGGATGAAGAAAGATCCAGGAGAAAAACATGCGGATGAAATTTGTATTGGCAACACTCTTGACCGGCTGCGCATTTTGGCTGGCCGACATCCGGCTTGACGAGGACACCGTCGAAAGCGGTTTTGTGGCAGGTATCGCGATTGGCGCGAAGAAAGCCTTGGCGCAGCGCGGTCCCGGTACGGTGCATGGCACGGCGCGGCGAACCTCGCGCAGAACAACGCGGCGCGTGGTTCGCAGAACCTCAGTGGCAGGCTGTACTCCCTACCGTGCCTACTACAATTGCGGCGGCGTTTATTACCAGCCGGTCCAGGAAGGCGGCACCACTGTTTATGTCGTGGTCAATCCGTGAGTGGAGAAGAGACATGTTGAAGCATAAAAAACGCTCCGCTGCAGTTTTTGCCGTCGGACTGATGATCGGGATGGGTGCCGGATCTCCCTCCCATGCTCAAGGGGTGCTTGAGGCTTGTGAGAGCGAAATCGTCGAGTTTTGTTCCACGGTTGAACCAGGCAACGGACGCGTCTTGTCGTGTCTTTATGCACATGAGACCAAGATCAGCACCGAATGCGGCGTTGCATTTGAAGACATTGCCGATGTGATCGATGGCCTGTTCTTCACCATCGGATCGACACTGGCGATTTGCGCGCCAGATCTGGAGAAACACTGCTCGGATACAAAGTTTGGTCAGGGGCGCCTATTGAGTTGCTTGGCGGAAGTCCAGGCAGATCTGGAACCGGCCTGCGGTGGTGTGGTCGCCGAGTTGACCGGCGAGCTGGCCAATTGACGTAACGGTACATAAGCTGAAAGCCACACCAAAGACTTCAACGAGAGACACATGACACTCCAAAAACTGAAACCAAAAGCCGCAAAACTGTGCATTGGAACGCTGGTCTCGTGCGTTCTCCCAATGGCCGCGATTGCAGCGGATCTTCCGCAAGCCCCGGCTCCAGAACCCGTTGCGGTAAATGAGCGCGTCAACAAAACCTGGGAATTTGTGCTGGCACCCTATTTCGTCGGGGCGAATATCGTCGGGACATCCCAGATCGGCCGCTTGCCGTCCACGGATATCGATGTCGGCACCTCAGACATCCTGTCGAACCTTCGTTTCGGCTTCATGGGCCGCGCAGAAGCGGTCTATCAGCAGCGGTTCGGCGCGATGGTGGATGTGGCTTACATGAACCTTGCGAACTCGACCGACGCGCTCTTGCCGGGCGGGCGCATCCGTGTTGGTGGAGATCAGCTGATCGTGGAGGGTATGCTGTTCTACCGGGCCTACTCAACACCACAATCGTATGTCGACCTCATCGCAGGCGCGCGGTACTGGGACATCAATCTCGATTTCAATCGCACGGGTACCGTTGCCGGCAATTTCGACATTTCCCGCGGCGCCGACTGGATCGATCCCGTCATCGGGGTGCGCGGATTTCACAAGTTAAACGAAAAATGGTCCGTGAGCGGCCGCGGGGATATCGGAGGCTTTGGAGCAGCGTCCGACTTCACCTGGAACGTGCAGGCCGGCATCGGGTACCACTTCAACCAGGTCTGGTCGACGCATCTTCAGTACAAGGCACTCGGCGTTGACTACAGCAACGGCAAGTCGGGCATCGACAGCTTTGCCTACGACACCGTTACGCACGGACCACTTCTGGGCGTTGTGGCGCGGTTCTAAGGGTTTTGGGACTTGCCGTCACTGAGCGGTGGTTGATCCAGTTTTTCTAAAGTAACCTTTTGGGAGGGACTATCTATGCAATGGTTACGAAGCTGCCGAAACGGCAGTGCACTTGCGGCGCTTCTTGCAGGATCGGCGTTGATCCTGCCTCAGAGCGCTTCGGCCCAGGATGGGACGGAAATCATCCATGATGCGGAGTTTTATGTGCTTCAAGCCCAGAACGGCGACCGTTGGGCGGAAGAGGATGAAGGGCTTCAGGCAAAGCTTGCTGAACTTGAAGCGCGCTTTGGCACCAAGCCCAACCTCATTCACATCATGTGGGACGATACCGCGTATGGTGACCTGGGCATTCCTGCCATCCAGGCTGTGCGCGGGCTGAACACGCCAAACATCAATAAACTTGCCGAAGACGGCATGATGTTCACGCGCATGTACACCGAAGTCGGCTGTACCCCGAGCCGCGCCGCAGCCGCCACGGGCCGGATGGCGATCCGGTCCGGCATGTACAACATTGGTATGCTGCAGGAAAGCCACGGTCTGCACGCCGATGAGGTGACGCTGGCCGAGGTCCTCGGTGACGCCGGCTACAACACCGCGTTCTATGGCAAGTGGCATCTTGGCGATATCGAGCAAAGCTACCCGCACAATCAGGGCTTCGACGAGGCCCTGTTCACCGGTTACAACCAGATCCTGTCCCTCAACACGCGCGAAGCCGAGCAGGGCAACGCCTCGATCGGCTTGTTCGAGGACATGCTGCCTGACAACCCCTACAAGCTTGATGACACCTTCGTCACCAAAGACTGGGTGATGGTGGCCGAAGGCACAAAGGGTGGTGAAACGCTGCAATGGCGCGACAACACACACGAGTCCTATCAAATGATCGACGATGAAGGTCTGGACCGTATGTTCGCCTTCATGGAACGCAGTGTGGAAGCCGGGGAGCCTTTTTACGTCGCAAATTGGCCGATCATAACAAGCTTCCTACCGACAGAGCCGAAGTGCGCTGCGGCGCGTGCAATCTTGCAGGACGCGCTACAATGCGTCGTTGATCCGATGATCGCCGATATTCGCGCCAAACTGGAAGAATTGGGCGTTTCGGAGAACACGTTGATCGTGGCGATGGCTGACAACGGACCGATGTCGCACAATCCGCCTCCGGGCACAGGTTTTGCCGAGACGATCTTTCGTGGTGGCAAGGGCGACTTCCTGGAAGGCGGCGTCCGTGTTCCGGCTTTCGCTGTCTGGCCAGGCATGATCGAGCCGGGGTCTCTGCCCGGAGACATGATCCACATCACGGATCTCTTCACGACCTTCGCCAGCCTTGGCGGGGCGATGGGCAACATCCCGACTGATCGTGTGATTGATGGTCTGGACCAGACATCGCTGCTGCTCAATGGCGATGGGCACAGCCGGCGCGACTATACCTTTACTTACGCCGGGCCGCAGCTTGGCGCGATCGTGAAGGGGAACTACAAGCGCCACTTCATCTCGCCCGACCCGGTGGGGGATGCGAGCGGCATTCCGGCGGCGTTCTACTTTCTGCCATCGGATCCGCGGGAGGTGCAGCCGATGCTGACCAACCTCATTCACCTGAAGCGGCCGTTCAACCGGATGCGGCTGCGCCACGACCTTTGGAAGGAAAAGTACCCGGATCGTCCGGAAACGCACGGTATCCCGTGGACGGGCATTGCAAACGCTTCCGAGCAGTTGAAGCGCGAGCAGGACCCTCAGCTGGTGCTTGGCGACCTGCCGTTCGATCCGCTCGAGTACATTGAGCACCTGGACGAGTTGCCGTTCGATCCAGCTGCTGATCCAAGCATTGGCCAATAAGACTGGTGCCCGGCCTCAGAACCTTGAGGCCGGGTCCATGCGCTGAGTGTACCGGGATTTGCCGGTCCTCTTGATGTGTCTGATTGTAGCGGAATGATATGCCCCAAAAACACGGGTTTTCTTCATTGGCTGTCTTCGCTTTGGCATGTGGCATCAGCCTGCCAGCTCAGGCCGATACCAACGAGGATCTTGCCAAGCAACTCGCAAATCCGATCGCTTCCCTGATTTCTGTTCCCGTTGAGGTGGCGCACGACCGGGGACTTGGCACAAGCGGAGACGGTCATTCCACAGCCCTTGTCGTGAAACCGGTCATTCCTTTTCGCATCAACGACAGCTGGAACATTATATCCCGTACGATCATTCCATATATCACAACCAGTGACGTCACCCCCGGCGAGTACAAACACGGCTTCGGGGACGTGCAACAAAGCTTCTTTCTGTCGCCGAATGCCGCCGGGCCCGGTGGCGTGACGTGGGGTGTTGGACCTGTTCTTCAGATCCCGCTTTCTGCCAACAACGGGTTGGGCACGAATGAGTGGGGGGCAGGCGTTACCGGGGTGGCGCTGGCGCAACCCGGGCCCTGGACCATCGGTATCTTGGCAAACCATGTCTGGAACGTGGATGCTACCGCTCCCGAGCAAAGCAAGACATTCCTTCAGCCATTCCTGAATTACACCACCGAAACCTCATGGACGTTTACGGTGAACACGGAAAGCACCTATGACTGGGTGAATGACCAATGGACTGTGCCAATGAACTACAAGATCGCCAAGTTGGTGTCCGTCGGTGGGCAGCGGATCAGTCTTTCCGCCAAAGCAACGCATTGGGTGGAAAGCCCTTCGGCAGGTCCGAGCGATTGGGGCGGAACTCTTGGTGCAACATTCCTGTTCCCGAAATGAACTGGGACAGGCAAGTAACTCTTATGATGCGGAATCCATGTGATGTTTAACAGAAGACAGTTCATCCAGGCTGGTGGAATGGCTCTTGCGGCCGGTCAGGGACTGGGGAGCCCAACCGCATTGGCTCAAGGCTCGCTGCTCCCAATCACGGTATCGAGTTATCTCTTGGATCGCACAAAGGCCCTTTTTGATGGCAGCGTTGCAATCGAAGGGACAGACGCTGAATTCGATCAAGGGGCCATCGGGGACATGAACACGGCCGCGTTTACCGGGACCGGCAGCAACGAGATCTCCGAACTTGGCCTCCATCCGTTCATGCTGGCCCATGCCAATGAAGGGTTTCGCGATTACGCCCTTCTCCCGATATTCCTTTTGCGTCAGTTCCGGCACAAAAGCGTTTTCGTTCGCACTGGTGCCGGGATCGAGAAGCCACAAGACCTGGCGGGCAAACGGATTGGAACGGCCGGCTATTCCTCGACATCCTTGACCTGGATCCGCGGCATCTTTGAAGAGGAATATGGCCTCCGTCCGCAGGATGTGGAATGGGTGATTTCGAACGCTGACAGCTCGGCAGCCGTTGCGGGTGCCGTATCAGCACAAGAAAGCCAGATCCCTCCCGGTATTACCGTCACACAGGGAAAACCCGGGCTCGATGAGTCCGAGCTGCTGTTATCCGGAGAGGTGGATGCCCTTTTTCATGCGGCAACACCGGCAGCCTTTGTTGAGGGGGATACCCGCATCGCCCGTTTGTTCCCGGATTTCAGGTCTGTTGAGCAAGCATATTTCGAAAAAACCGGCGTATTTCCGATCATGCATGTCCTGGCGATCCGGCGGGACACGGCAGCCGCGTACCCGTGGCTCGCCAAAGCCGTTTTCGATGCCTATTCAGAGGCCAAGTTCAAAGCGTACAGGACCAAGGACCGCCTGACGTGGGCAACGGACATGCTGCCCTGGTACAGTCAGGAACTCGACAACACCCGCCAGTTGATGGGGCGCAATTTTTACCCCTACGGGATCGAGCCGAACCGGACAACGCTTGAAACCCTGTTCCGCTATTCGCACGAACAAGGCCTTGCGGACCGGCTCCTGACGATTGAGGAGACTTTCCTGCCTGAAAGTCTTGAGTTTACGGAACCAGCATAATGACAACGGATATGAGGCAAAATATGACCGGTTCTCGTGCGGGGCACTCCTATGTCGGACTGAGTGCCTTTCGAACGGCCCTGCTTGCTCTGTCGTTTAATGTCGTATGTCTCCTACCCGGGACCCATCTTGGGCACGCTGGTGAACACGTGTCACTTGACGGAGGAACCTTCGCAATGGGGTCGGGCAAGCACTACCGGGAAGAGGCGCCGGTCCGCCAGGTCACCTTGCGGCCGTATTCCATTCAGAAGACGGAAGTGACAAACGCCGAGTTCGCAGCGTTTGTGGAAGCGACCGGTTATGTAACGACGGCCGAGAAGGATCTGGATCCGGCGGACTACCCGGATCTTCCCCCGGACCTCCTGAAAGCAGGGTCGATGGTGTTTGCCCAGCCAAAAGAAGCTGTTGCGCTGAATGATATCAATTTGTGGTGGCGCTACGTGCCGGGTGCTCAATGGCGGCATCCCCGTGGTCCCGAAAGCTCGATAGAAGGCCTTGAAGACCATCCCGTCGTTCAGGTGTCGATCGAGGATGCAAAGGCTTATGCGGACTGGGCAGGCGGCCGCCTTCCGACAGAAGCCGAGTGGGAGTTCGCAGCACGCGGCGGGCTGGATGGTGCCCAGTTCTCGTGGGGCGAGGATTACGATCCATCAGAAGGCTGGAAGGCAAACACCTGGCAGGGCGTCTTTCCAAGTGTTGATACCGCGGAAGACGGTCATCACGGCAGTGCGCCTGTCGGTTCTTATGCGCCCAACGGGTATGGATTATACGACATGGCCGGAAACGTTTGGGAATACGTGTCCGACTGGTGGATCCCTGGCCATCCGACCAAGGATCAAACCAACCCGGGCGGCCCGTCCAAGACGCTCGCAGAGCAGTTTGCCAATTCAGCTGTTGGCGCCCGGCATGTGGTCAAGGGCGGGTCCTGGCTCTGTGCACCCTCGTATTGTTTTCGGTACCGACCCTCAGCGCGTCAACCGGCGGAGCGGAGCCTTGGCTCCAATCACATCGGCTTTCGGATCGCGCGTGATGGTGTGAACTAACTAACTGGAGGCAGTTTTGGATCCTCTCATGATTTTCGCGCTGATCGTGTTGCTGGTGTTGCTGGCAACACTCATCGGCGGGTGGCTGTTTCTCGCTGTCTGGCCCGGAAAAATCGCAAAACGGCGTGGGCACCGGCGTGCGGAGGCCGTGGCGATGTGCGGCTATTGGGGCGCGCTTACCCTTGGCCTTTTGATGCCAATTGCCTTCATCTGGGCCTACACAGACGGTGAGGAGCCAGTCCGGAACAGCGGTGCGGAGGGTGACGCATGATTGTTTTCCTGACCCTTTGTTATTGTGCTGTTCTGTTCGGTCTCATCAAGGCCGGTGTCATCCGGCTCACCCCCTTCTGGAAGATCTCGCCCGTACTTTGGCTGGTTTTGCTGCTGGTGGTGCTGTTCATTCCCATGCAATGGGGGGCGCCCAGCGGCCCCATCCGGTCCTATACGTCGGTCATTGAAATTGTGCCCAACGTCTCCGGGGAAGTGACCGAGGTGCCAGTTCAGCCGCTGATGCTGGTGGAAAAGGGAACGGTCCTTTTCAAGATCGATCCAGAACCGTTCGAAGCGGCGGTTTCCCGCAGCCGGGCTGCGCTTGCAGAAGCGGAACAAGCGGTTCCGCAACTTGAGGCAAATTTCAGGGCTGCCGAAGCGTCGGTGTCAGAGGCTGCGGCAAATCGGGATCGGGCCAAGGACGAGTTTGATAGGCTGCGCACGGCCAACGAGAATGCGACAGCTTTGGGCCGCCAGAGTACGCCGTTTTCGGAAAGCGACGTGGAACAGGTCCGGCTCACCTATCTTGCGTCCGAAGCCTCGCTGACCCGTGCCGAAGCGACAGCGGAGCAGGCGCGTCTGGCCTTTGCCTCTGAAATCGATGGTGTGAATACAACCGTTGCACGCCTGGAAGCAGATCTGCGCCGGGCGGAATTCGATTTGCGCGAAACTGTGGTCAGAGCGCCGGCAGATGGGTATGTCCTCGCGTTGACCTTGCGTCCGGGTCAAAGGGTCAGCAATCTGCCGCTCCGGTCCTGGATGGCATTTGCACCGGTGGCGACTGGCCGGGTTGTTGCTTCCATTCCGCAGACGCGTGTCCGGTTCATTGAACCGAACCAACCAGCTGAAGTCACGTTTGCCTACCTTCCTGGCAAGGTGTTTACCGCGCAGGTAGAGTCGCTTGTGAGGATCACCGCAGCGGGCCAGTTGCCGCCAAACGGGATCCTGCCATCCCTTGCTCCTCATCACGGACCGAACGAAACAATGGGCGTGGTGCTTCAAATTGACGACAGTGGCGGTGGTTTTGCAGAAATGCCTGGCGGGATTGGTGGGACCGCAGCGATCTATACGCAAACAGCGGGCGCAACACACTTGATCCGCAAGGTAATGATCCGAATGGATGCCTGGCTGAATTATCTGCGTCCGAATTAGATGCCTGCCAATTGCGGGAAAGCACTGGAGAGAAGCGAACTCTCAAATCGAAGACTGATGAGGTAATAACTGGTGACAACGCGGATATTCGCTCATATCGCAGCAAACATCCGTCTCCCGCCCAATTCCGTCTGAAGCTGTTGCATCCACCAACGTCCTGAGGGGGGTCGGCTTTGAACTGCGTCCGCGTTTCAGGCAACGCTTGGTGATCACCCGTCCTCCAGAACCTTTTGCACCCACGCGCGTGCGGCTTCCTTAGCTTCATGCTGTGCGAACTCGGTTTCCAGGCGCATGACGAATGGCAGGATATCGGCACCGAATTTCTGGACGGGGAGGAGTGGCATTCAGGGCGGTCTTCAGCTGTGCCGATCTTTCTGTTCTGGGAATGCTGGTTTGGTATGCCCGGATGCTGGTCGTCGGCATCATAAATTTAATTGGTCAGCCGTACTGAGTAAACAGGCGGATAAATAAGACAGGTTATGGTCTCCGGATCCGGACACGGTTTTTGTTTGTTCGAAAGTCACGAATGGGAGGTTTTCGTCCAAAAAACGATGTTTCAAACATGAGAAAGCAATGACCCAGCAGCTGCCAACCGGTCGCCATTTGGTTCTCGCTGTTGACTTTCAAACAGCTTTTTTGCCCTCGACAAAACGTTGACTTTTTCGTGGGGGGAGGATGCAGTTATCGTTTCTCGATGACGTGTCTGTACCGTTGGCCAAGTTCCTGATCGGGTCTGCAGCGTCTTTGGAGAAGACTGCAGCCTGTGCCTGTCTGCATCAGCTCACCAAAACTCACCGGATCAGTGGGCAATTGCTGGATCGGTCCAGCCAGCAGCTTTCATCCTGGACAGGACGTTTTCCGCGTCGCTTTGGTTGGCGAAAATTCTGCGCAGTACCGAGGACAGCCGACTGTCCGGCCACGAGTTTTCAAAGGCTTTGACAAGTTCTTGTGCCTTCTTCTCGTCTCCACTGGCCTGATAAGAGGCGATGAGATGAGCAGTGTTGATCTCACTGACCGGATCACCGCTCTTTATCGCAGCGTTGAGGTGCTTGATAGACTGGTCGTAGTTGCCAAGATGAAAATAGGTGTTTCCAAGCGCATTCCGCCATGGCAGCCCTGAACCCCGGCGATTTTCATGATGCTGCGGATCCGCACTCGTGATTGCCCTTTCAAAATGTCCCGAAAACAGGGCGATGATGGCATCTATCTCCAGTGTATGCCGGTTGTCTGGTTCCAATTTGATCGCCCTTAGACTGGCCTCGTTCGCCGAGGTGTAGTCGCGTTTGACGAACAGCATAAAGGCCTTTGCAGAATGGGCCCACGCTCTCGTGGGATCCAGATAAATCGCGCGTTCAGCGAACTTTTCGGCATTTTGCATGTGCCGTGCCCGCGTTGCCGGTTCTGGTGACATTCCCGCCAAAACAGCAGATGCTTGGGATGCGCCTGCAAAACTGCCGTAGTAATTTGGGTCCAGTTCCATTGCATCTTCAAAAATGTCCAAGGCAGCGCTGACGCGGATAAGCTGAGCTGCGGGGAACAGCATCTCACGTGCTTCTTCAGACAGGTTTCTGGCAAGCAAGGCGGTTGGGGCCGTCTCGAACAATGCCGTCCTGCGCTCAGACGGTATCGATGAAGCCTCGGCTGATGGGGCGCGTTCGGGCCAGTAGATGTAAAGTATTCCAGTGAGGAGGCCAACAATGGCAACCGCAGCAGACATGCGCCCTCGGGAAACTAGGATTGTCTTCGGTTCATCGATTCGAGTTTGCGTCCCTTCTGACCAAACAAACCGAGGAGTGTATCCTCCTTTGTTGATTTGAATTCGAACGGGGTCACCTTCACCGTCCGTTGAATAATAGACCTCCAATTTTTGCCGCAGCCGTGTTGCATCCACCCGCACCACGGCTTCAGAATTTCGTTCGGCCTCGACATCTTTCGCGTAGACGTCTTTGAGGATCTGTTTTCCTCTTATTGCGGTATCCGAATCGTCGATTTCCTGTTTGACCACATAGGTAAGAAAGGACTTGAGGCGCTCGCTGTTGTCGAAACTGCTGCTGGCCAGCACACGTTCCAAGGCAGCCAGCTTGTCGGTTGTCGATACAGGTTTTTCTGCTGTCATCAGTGCGCCTTATCGCGTTTTGTAACCGTTTATTGCGTTGTTTTACGTTGTTCGTTCGACAAGCGACCAGCAGACATGGTCGGAAACTTCGGTTTGCCACACGCAGTTTCGGGAGAAACTTAGTATGTTCACGTTCGTCAGGCCACTTGAAAGTGTTTTCCTAGGATACGTCTTGGCTGCCATTTTAGGCGCGTCCGCAGTCTTTGCCCAGAACGGAACAGACATCATCCATGACGCCGAATATTACATCCTCGAAGCGCAAAACGGGACTGTCTGGCAGGTTGAAGACGATCAGCTCGACACCAAGCTGGCCGAGCTCAGAGAAAAATACGGAACGCCGCCAAACCTGATCCATTTGATGTGGGATGATCAACCATTTGGTGCTGTCGGCATTCCCGCCCTGCAGCAAATACGAGGCTATGAAACTCCAAACCTCAATCAGATGGCCGCAGAAGGCATGCTCTTCACCAGGATGTACACGGAGCCCGCCTGCACACCGACACGCGCTGCAGCATGGACGGGGCAATACGCCGTTCGCTCGGGCATGTATACGGTCGGTTTCCCTGTTGAATATGAGGGAATTGCAGCCGAGAATGTCACTATTGCAGAGGTGCTCAGCGAAGCCGGATATTCTACGGGCTTTTTCGGCAAGACCCATCTGGGCGATATCGAAGAATCCTATCCCCATAATCAAGGATACGACGAGGCGTTTACGGCGCTCTACAATCAATCCACCAGCTTGTGGAATGTCGAAGCGGAAGCCGCAAATGCGGTGGTTGGGCTGAAGACGGAGTTGCTTCCGAAAAATCCATACAAAAAAGACGCCACGTTTTTGCAGGACGGCTACGTTTTCTATGTCGAGGGGACCAAAGGTGGCCCAACACGCGAATGGTGCGGGACAAGCAATGAGTGCTACAGGTCTTTCGACACGGAAGCGCGCAACAGAACGTTTGATTTCATTCGGCGCAATGCTGAAGCAGGAAAACCGTTTTACGCCGCCTGGTGGCCTATGTGGATCAGCTTCATTCCGGATCCGAAAAAGGAAACCCTACAGCGTGGCCTCGTTGGTGAGGCCTACCACAAGTACCTTGACCCCGATGTGGGCCAATTGATGGACCTGCTAGAAGAGTTGGGTATCTCCGAGAACACACTCGTGATCGCGATGTCGGACAATGGTCCGATGACCCATAACCCGCCTGCCGGTGCGGGCTTGGGTGAAGGCCCGTTCCGTGGAGGAAAGGGTGATTTTCTGGAAGGCGGCGTTCGCGTAGCGGCACAAGCATGGTGGCCCGGAATGATTGAGCAAGGCCAGGTTGTTGGCGACATCATTCATGTCACGGATCTGTTCACCACCTTTGCGCGTCTGGGCGGTGCTTTGGAGTTTGTCCCAACAGACAGGGTCATTGATGGCGTGGACCAGACTTCTCTATTGCTAAACGGCGATAGCTTCAGCCGCCGCGACAGCTTGATGATCTATGCAGGGCCGCAGCTCGCCGCAAGTGTCAAAGATCATTACAAAATGCACTGGGTATCGGCAGATCCGTCACAGGCCGCGGCAGGGATCACGTCCGTTTTTGATCTTCTCAATGATCACCGTGAGACAAATCCGATTGTCGTGGGTGGGTTCCATTTCAAGGAACCGTTTCGGCGCATGCGGGCGCGGCATGAACAGTGGATTGCAAAATACCCGCACCTGGCGCGTGGGTATGGTCCGGCCTATACCTCGATCGAAAATGCGCGCCCCGAAACGGTTGCTTTAAGCGATCCGCCGGAGGCGTTGAAAAACCTGCCATTCGACCTCTTGGACTTCATTCAGCAGTTGCCAAACCTGCCGTTTGATCCGAGTGGCGATGTTGGCTTTGATTTCGACTAGAGGTTCTTGCGCCCACCAAGTGCGCCTACTTCGATGAGTTGCAGGCTTCTGTATTTACGAACAAGGACTTAAAAATGCTTGTCATGACTCCCGCAACTGAGGGACTGTTTGATGCAGAAGAAATCAAGGCCCATTGGGTTTGCGGTGAAGCCATTTTGGTGTTTGATCGCCTTGGCGGCGTGCACATGATTGGAATGAGAACGACCAAATGACACTCAAGAAACTGAAGACCCCCATCGCGAAACTGGGTTGCGGAATATTGGCGGCTGCAATGCTGCCGATGGCCGCGATTGCGGCGGATCTTCCGCAAGCCCCGGCTCCACAACCCGTTCCGGTGAATGAGCGCGTCAACAAAACCTGGGAATTTGTGCTGGCACCCTATTTCGTCGGGGCGAATATCGTCGGGACATCCCAGATTGGCCGCTTGCCGTCCACCGACATCGATGTGGGCACCTCAGACATCCTGTCGAACCTGCGCTTTGGCTTCATGGGCCGGGCAGAAGCGGTCTATCAGCAGCGGTTCGGCGCGATGGTGGATGTGGCCTACATGAACCTTGCGAACTCGACCGACGCGCTCTTGCCGGGCGGGCGGATCCGGGTTGGCGGTGATCAGCTCATCGTGGAGGGCATGCTGTTCTACAGGGCCTACTCAACACCGCAATCCTATGTCGACCTCATTGCGGGCGCGCGGTACTGGGATATCAACCTCGATTTCAATCGCACCGGAACCGTTGCGGGCAATTTCGACATTTCCCGCGGCGCCGACTGGATTGATCCGGTCATCGGCGTGCGCGGATTTCACAAGCTAAATGAAAAATGGTCCGTCAGTGGCCGCGGAGACATTGGCGGTTTCGGAGCTGCGTCCGACTTCACCTGGAACGTTCAGGCCGGCATCGGGTACCACTTCAACCAGGTCTGGTCGACGCATCTTCAGTACAAGGCACTCGGCGTTGACTACAGCAACGGCAAGTCGGGCATCGACAGCTTTGCCTACGACACCGTTACGCACGGACCACTTCTGGGCGTTGTGGCGCGGTTTTGATAAGGCCCGTTGCTAATTCCGCATTTTATCCTGCCGATCCGAAACGGTCTGTCCGGCAAATTATGTGTCAAGTTTGCATTAGAAACGCATCGGTCCGGCTGATCACCTTTCTTTGGTGGTTGCCGGATGGGTCCTGGTAAGGGTTTCGGATGGAAAATCGCCGAATAACCGCCGAAAAAGAGTGTTAAACACAAACTAACCAGACTAAGCCATCACAAACCAAATTGGCCTCAAATTTCTGCGGATTGTGGAGGCAACGCTCGAAAATGACTGAAGTACTCCGGTTATCTCCATTCGGTAAAACGTCCGAAACGTTTGCAGAGCAGATGTTTCCGCCGATCTTATAGTACGACGGCTCTCCGCCAATATTCGTCTCAAACCGCATATACCAGCCTATTAACTTGGGATCGCAGTGTACGAAACACGGCCGTCGGCAATGGAGTGGTCCCATTGTCGGCAGCGTATGCGTTCCGAATTCTCAAGGCTGCTTTTGAGGGATGAGGCGAGGGCGATTTCGGAATAACCGGCAATCACTGAGGCCTTGAAACCGGTGCCATCCGTTCTTGCGTTTTTGGCCAAACGATCCTGCGCGCTACAGCTGCACCAGTCGTGTAACGTGCAGGAACGGGTGGCATTTAGGGCTTATCCGGGATTATCTGCGAATCTGTGGAAATTGGCGGTTTTTTAAGGCTTTGAAGGGTATTTCATGCCGCGTTGAAACATTCCTTCCGCGGATACTATTGGCGCCGAACGTTGGCTTGGACCGCGCAAGTCGAAAAAGCAATTTCAAAGATGCCAGAATACGGCTTCATGCCGGGAACGGGGAAGGGGAGTGAGGCGCTTGGTTCCCGGGGGCAATTTTTCTAAGTATGCTTCGTTTCAAGCGGGACCCACCCAACCAATGGTGGGGACTGACGTTCCCCATTCCAAACTCCATATTATGCGAAACCGCCGCGGGCATGTTCAGAGGTCGGTCGATTCCGGCCCAAAGCTGCCAAACGCCATGGGGCATTGCAACATCGCGCCTACGGATCTTCTTCATTGGCTCACTTGCATCAAGGCATTGGAAGATATGTAGTCCGTAATCTGTTTCGACATGCGCCAGCCCGCCTCAACGTCATGCATGAAGTGTTCGCCATTGTAGATCCGCGATTGGCCCAATTCGGCTTGCATGTCCGACAACCGCTCGAAGTTTCGCGTGCCCGGTTTGTCGAGATACCGATATTCAAAGGTCACGTCATCGGTCCCAATCAGGTGCCCAACCATGTTGGCGAAGTAGCTGCCCAATGTGCCACCGCCAGACGCATAGGAATAACTGAGATCTTCAGGTGGGACATTGTTGCCGAACATAACCCATGACGGATCACCCGCCGTGAGTGGGTTGCCGTCGGTGTCACCTTTATGTATCGCGGCGACGGGCCGGTCGGTTTTGTAAACGCCCTTGCTTGCAGTAACCGAAAGAATGGCATCGTGCTGCCCGCCAGCAAACAAAGCCAAGCTGCGCGCAAACTCGGGGCCTTCAAGCCCAGCCGCCGCGATGATTTTTTCTGCATTGAAGTGCTTTGCCGCCATGGTGCCTGTACGATTATCGCTCCAGAACTTGGCGATCTCGCCCTGCTCGGCCGTACGGACCGTACTTTTCATACCGCCGAAGTCTTTTACCTGATTGTAATCCTGGGCGTATTTTTCGCTGTCAATAGCAGGGGGCGGCGGAGGCATAAACTGATCATCGCCTGTAAGGAAAAAGACTTCGCGGACACCGCTATGCCTTGAGTTGACAGCGTCAAATGCAGCGTTTCCAACTGCCTTGGCCGCGGCGATCTCGCTGTCAGTTGCGGATTTTACAAGTGTCTCGAGACGGGCGTCGAGCGCTTTGGTACTCCCGCCGTATATTGCGCTCAGTGCAGCGTGCGCAGCGTAACTTGCCGCAAGATCTGCCCGCGCGTCGCTGGGCAGGATTGCGCCGCTATAGGTCTCCCACTGTGCGCCGGTGCTGGCGTTTACAGCTTCGAAGACGGACAGGTAAAACACCCCAACTTGACTGTTGTAGGTCGCTGGATGGGGGGTCGGAGCGGCGGCTTCCGCGTTTCGCATTTCCTCGCCCCAAGCGAGGATGGCTTCACTCGTGGCGTCCGCCATTGCGCTATTCGCGAATGACAGCATGCTCAGCCCAAGAACAAAGCGCAGAATTACAGATCTCATCGGGTTTCCTTTTTTGTCTCGTTTTACAAGCTCTGGAGGCGCTCCCCGATTATGATCGAGGAGCGCGTGCGGGTTCTTATTGCCAGCTCATAAAGACATCGCGGGCACGTTCGCTTTCTGGCCGCAAGTTCTCGATACCCCCATAGGGCTCATCTTTGCCTAAAGGCAGATGGGGAAACTCGGTGATCCGCTTTTCATGACGCTTAACCATGTCCTGAAAGGATGCCCCCGACCACAGTGATGTTCCCACGAGAGCCCTCTCTTCGCGTGGGTCATGCAGCAAGTTGAACACAGGAGCCGCCGCGCCCGGGACGCCAGGAGGAGGCAGGTGCATCTTGTGATTGCCCTTCACAACCGAGCGCAACAAGGTGCCTTCGTAGATGTAGACATAGTCACGACGACCATTTCCTTCTCCTTCCAGCAGGAGGGCTGTTTGGTTGAGGCCGTCAATGATGCGATCCCTCGGGATAAACTCAGTTGCGCCTGCGATATTGGCAAGCGTCGTGAAGAAATCGGAGACGTGGAAGATATCTCCCGCATAGCTCCCTGCTTCAATCCCCGAAGGCCACCTTATGAAGGCATCCACGCGCACGCCACCTTCAAGATGGTCAAGTTTGCCGCCACGATAGACCAGTTCCGAGAGGCCGGAGTTTGGCTGATACTGCTTGAACATGCCGTTGTCTGCCATGAACACGACGATGGTATTGTCAGCAATTCCCAGATCTTCAAGCTTTGCAAGCAATTCGCCAAAATAGTCGTCCACGACCTCGACCTTGTCTGCCATGAAACCCCCGTTTCGCGAACGAGACTGTTCAGGGTATACAAAGTTGATCGGGTAGAGCGGCCAGTAGTTTAGGAAGAAAGGCTCGTCTTGTCCGGCAAGACGTTCCAGTTGCTCAAGCGCCTGCCTCTGATACCGTGCATTCATTTCATCATAATGCGCTTGCGTCCATTCTTCTCCGGCTTCGAAATTCACTTCCCGCGCCAGTCCGCCAACCTCAGCCTCGACACCGGTGACCAAACCAAACGGTTTGAACCTGTCATCCATTTGAAACTGATTGGACTGCCCGGTCGAATGCCAGCCAACCATATTGTTGGCCTGAAGGGCCTCCCGGGTCATTAAGGACAGCTGCGCCTGTTGGTGCAGCGGAAAGGCTGCCCAATCAAAGCCCTGATTGTGCGGGTAGGCTTCTTCAATGTCGCCCTGGTGCCATTTACCGACATGCGCCGTGTTGTATCCTGCCTCGCCAAGAATTTCGGCCAATGTGACCTCGTCTCCGCTCAGGCCTTCTCCAATCAGGGCAACTTTGACTTCTTTAAGTCCGGTCCGGACCGGGTGCCGGCCAGTTAGAAATGCGGCCCTTGTCGGCGTGCACGATGGTTCGGTGTACATCCGCATCATCGACATGCCTTCGGCCGCAAAATTGTTGATGTTGGGCGTGTCAAAACCGGTCACGTAATTCAGCGCGCGGTTGCCCATCTGCCCGAAACTTACATCATCAATCAACATGTAAAGAATATTCGGGCGGTCGCCGCCATTGGCATCCCGAATTTCTTTGAGCCTTGCATCTATTTCAGCATCTTGCGCATCCCAAACATCCCCGTATTGGGCGCGCAGGAAGTCATATTCGCCGTCGTGAATGATGGGAGCATTCTGAGACTTTGCCGGTGCGGCGAAAACCGTCAGCAGCGCCAAAGCAACGGCACTGGTGGCTCGCAGGTTCGTCATGATTACCAAGTTTCCTTCCTTTCACCATGCCTGTGCATTGTTTGACCAAGCCGTTCAGACCCCATGGCCGTATCAGACTGGGTGGATTGTTGGCCAAAGTCCGGCAAGAGTTTGTGAGCGGGTGATGGCAGACCAAAAGCATTCCGTTCAGAGCGTGGGTCACCTGACGGGGTGTTTGGCCGGTCCATATGTGTCTCTTAAATTCAGTCATTGTCAGTTGACACATTCGATGTTTTGCTTCGTCAAAACCTTGTGACAGTGGCACGAAGCTTTTTTGAAGCACATCAAAAATTCGCCACATGTCTTCCCTGGAGAGGAAAACTCAGTGCAGACTTTTTCAGCCACCGAACAATTTGAATTGTCTCATCCGAACGAGTTTGGAGCTTTATCGCCATGGGAACTTGACTTTCGCCAGCTCGATGCCGGAGCAATGTCAACTAAAATTGCTGTCCGTGAGGGCCGAAACTCGTCCATTTTAAACATCGCAACGGACCGGCCTGTTCATCAACGCGGCGCGTGTCCGAATGGTGTCGTTACCTTTGGGATTGCAAACGGCGGCACGGTTATGAATTGGCAGGGACAAGAGTTGGACCGTGATGCATTTTTAACTTTTGGAAACAACGACGGTTTTGATGGCGTAACCACAGAAGCGTTTGTCGGCCATGTCGTGTCATTCGATACTGCGGCATTCTCAAGCTTCGCTGGTGCTTGCGGGTACCAAACGTCTGGAGAGGAACCGGCAACACGGGTGTTACAGTCCGAGCAATCATCACGGCGAATGGCCGGGCTTAAACGCCGCCTGGTTGGTGCGTTGTTTGACCCGCATATGCCCTACGACATGGAGTTGGAAGCGTCTCTCATGCTTGATGTCCTGTCGATTCTGACGGACGGAGAACTGCATGAGGACAAAAGCGATGCACAGCTGCGGAACCGAGCGGTCACAAGAGCCATAGACCTCATGCATGCCCACATCAGTGACCCGCTTCCCATCAAAGAACTTTGCAGATCTTCCGAAGCATCATGGCGGACGCTTGACAGGGGGTTCAAGGACCGGTTTGGGTGCGGTCCCAAGGCCTACTATGTCAGACTTCGACTGACTCAGGTCAGACTGGGTCTGCTTGCACGTGCGCCCTCAGAATTGATTGCGGAAATCGCTAATCGGCATGGTTTCTGGCACATGGGTCAGTTTGCGGATGTTTACCGACGCTTCTTTGGCGAGCTTCCTTCCGAGACAAATAGTAAACAAAAATAAAGGGTCCTAATTACGTGAATCGAGGATTTGGCATCGCCACTTTATCGGGCATGCCAGTTTCTTGTTCCGAATTTTATCTACTGATCAATTTTGCCGTTTCTGAAATACATTTGATATGTAAAATTGACATTGCAACAAATGCGAGTTTAAATTTGATGCGACAGCTTCTGGTTTCTTTGTCGCAATCCGAACCACGGTCAAGCCTCGCGTTTCCCGGCGCCGGGCTCATTTATCGCTTGGTTCAATGTTTTTGTCAGGTGGGTCTCCAGCCAGGGCAGGAGGCTCTTGAGTTCAAGTATGTCCGCCGGATCTTCGGCCTTGGCCATCAGAAGATTGTAAGCAATGGCGAGCTCCGAGGCCAAGGCGTCCGCCGGCAGGCGTATTTCGGCTTCGGCATGAACCTGGCTGACGATCCGCGCGTTCAAGGTCGAGGAAGTCGACGTCACTTATTCCGCCAACCGGAGCGGGGCAAAACAAGTCACAGAGCTGTTGATCAGCAATTGAGTACTGTTGCGGCTAATGGGACAGATGGCCTAAAAACCGGTGCCATCCGTTCTTGCGCGTAAGGCCAAACGATCTTGCGCGCTGCAAGAATCGATTGAGAGAACAGATTTTCACGCCTGTTTTCTATATATATATACATCAATGATTTGTTGATTAGTTGGCTGGGGAACCTGGATTCGAACCAGGACTAACAGAGTCAGAGTCTGCGGGTCTACCGTTAACCTATTCCCCAATCCGGGCCGCGCACGGCTGGCGGGCGGAGGCACAACTTGGGCGCCTCGATTGGTGAGGCGCGTATACATCCAACCGTCACCCGAATGCAAGAGCAACTTGCACTTTTTTGGCCATAAAATTCCCAAGGGCTCTTGCGCGTGACAATCCCCTGATCCGCCCTTTGACAATTTGCCAAGCGTGGTTCTTTCCGAGCGGCGGTCAACCTGATACAGTTTTCCCAACTAAAGGACTTGCTCCGGGTAAGTGGTGCGCTGCAACGCACGCTAACCCGGGGCATCGAAAGGCAAAAAAAGTGACTCATTCAGGTCAGGAACCGCCCGAATCCGGGCGAAGTGCCCCTGATGTGTCCGGACAAAACGCAGCGCTCAAGGAGCGCAAGGGACGAAACCGACGGCGCCGGAAAAACCGAGCCGGTCAGGCTTCAGGAGCACCGGGAAGGGAGGCCATCAGGCCGGCCAGCCCAGCTTCTTCAAATGGAGCTGACGCCACAAATGTCTCTTTAGCGGCCGGACAGACCAGACCCGCTGACGCCAAATTGGCGAATGGTTCAGCTGATTCCGGTGTGGCGAATCCGGCGCAGCGGAAAAAGAAACGGCGCGGGCGGCGCCGGTCGACCCAGGCCGGATCCACCAGCGCGGTTGGTTCCGGCAATTCTCAGCTTGAGGCAACTGGTGGCGCCTTGACGGCACCACAGTCTGACGGAGTGCCGTCCGCAAAGGGCAAAAAAGCAGCCAACCGCCGGGGGCGAAAACGGTGGAAGGCGAAAAAGCATGGCAGTCAAGCCGAGCAGATTGTGCAAACCAAGCCCATCGGTGGCACGACGGGAAGTGCAGATACCGACCCAGCTGCGGCTGTGAATGGAGTGTCAAAGCCGGAGGGGACACATCGGCCGCCTGAGGCTCCTGTGAGGGATCCGCAGTTTCAGCGGCGCCCCCGTCAGCGCGGGCCCGAAGGCAATCGGCATGGTCATCGCCGACATTCGCTTCCCACGACCGGCAATGCGCCTCTTTATGCTGCGCTCGATCTTGGAACGAACAATTGCCGTTTGCTGATCGCGCGTCCCGAAGAACGTGGTTTTCGCGTCGTCGATGCCTATTCCCGGATCGTGCGGCTCGGGGAAGGGGTCGGCGCACACCGGCGGCTTGGCGATGCGGCCATGGACCGCGCAATTGATGCGTTGGCCCAGTGCCATCGCAAGCTGGCGGAACGCGGCGTCGAACGGTCCCGTCTGATCGCAACGGAAGCCTGCCGGGCGGCCGAAAACGGGGCAGACTTCATTTCGCGTGTTCAGGCTGAGACCGGCCTCGCCTTGGAAATCGTCAATCGGGAAACCGAAGCACGGCTTGCTGTGGCAGGATGTGCATCCCTGGTTGATCATGATGCCGACGGCGTCATTTTGTTTGATATCGGCGGCGGCTCTTCTGAAATCGTCTGGCTCGACCTGCGCAACAGATGCGGCGCGCGCGGATATGCACTGACGCGGTTCATCCGGTCCTGGATCTCCTTGCCGGTTGGTGTTGTCAATTTGGCCGAGCGGCACGGCGGCGTTCATGTCACACCGGACATCTTTGAAGCCATGGTGGACGATGCGGCCGATCATCTGGCCGAGTTCAACCTTGCAGATGATCTTTCCGAAGCGATCTCCAGCGGCAAGGTTCATATGCTTGGTACCTCGGGCACGGTAACAACTCTGGCCGGGGTTCATCTTGGGCTCCGGCGCTACGATCGCCGGCGCGTCGACGGCACCTGGCTGGAAGACACACAAGTCGGCGGTATGATTGATCAGCTGCGCGACATGCCGTATGAGGCGCGCGTCAGCAATCCTTGCATCGGCGAAGACCGGGCCGACCTGGTGCTGGCCGGCTGTGCGATTTTGGAGGCCATCCGGCGGCGCTGGAGTTGCCCGAGATTGAGGGTTGCGGACCGCGGGTTGCGCGAAGGCATCTTGACCGAGTTGATGGCGGCCGACGGTGTGTGGGCGCGCAGGAAAAACGGGCCGCGGCAAGGACGTGGCCGCCCGAGGAACAGACAATGAGTGGATCGAAAAAACGGGGATCTGGTGACCGCGGTATGCACGTCAAGGTCAAGACGGCGGCCGGGCGGCGGGAATCGTCGACCCGCTGGCTCTCGCGGCAATTGAACGATCCGTATGTCCGGCGCGCCAAAATTGACGGCTACCGGTCACGCGCCGCTTACAAGCTGATCGAGATTGACGACAAGCACAAGCTCTTGAAACCCGGCTACCGGGTGGTGGACTTGGGCTGTGCGCCGGGCGGTTGGTGTCAGATTGCAGTCGACCGGGTCAAGTCGACGGTCGAGTCTCCGAAGGTCGTCGGGATCGACTATCTGGATATGGATCACGTGCGCGGCGCGGTGTTCCTGAAGAAAGACTTTCTGGATGACGACGCCCCGGCAGCATTGATGGAAGCGCTCGGCGGACACAAACCGGATGTTGTCCTGTCGGATATGGCGGCGCCGACAACGGGCCATAAACAGACCGATCACCTGCGCACCACGCATCTCTTTGAAATCGCGATCGACTTTGCACGCCGCAATCTTGTTCCTGGCGGGTCCTTTTTGGCCAAAGTGTTTCGCGGCGGGACGGAGAACGCCATGCTTCAGGAGTTGAAGCGGGAGTTCAAATCCGTTGCGCACCTGAAACCTCCTGCAAGCCGGAAGGAAAGCCCGGAGCTTTATGTGATTGCCAAGGGTTTTCGCGGCAGCGACCTGCCTGAAGACTGAACTCATAGGCAGTGTTTGGAAACAACGGCGATGGAAAGTGCAGGGCCTGTTCGAACAGGCCCTTTTCATTCTGTCACCTGCATGTTATTCACCCGCGCCAACTTCTCCGGCACAGCCGAAGCGACTCGACAAGATGCAGGCTCTCCTAAAAGCGTGCGTCTCAATTTGTATTTATAGGGGAATTGGCAATGGCATCTTTCTTTGTCCCATCGACCGGGCAACAAGCCCTGACCTTCGACGATGTGCTGCTGATCCCCGGTCACTCGGAAGTCATGCCGGGTGATGTTGATCTGCGCACGAAGGTCACCCGCGAACTTGAGCTGAACATTCCGATCCTGTCGTCGGCCATGGATACGGTTACCGAAGGCCGTTTGGCGATTGCCATGGCTCAGGCCGGCGGCATCGGTGTCATTCACCGCAACCTCTCTCTGGACCAGCAGGCTGAAGAGGTCCGCATGGTCAAGAAGTTCGAATCCGGCATGGTTGTGAACCCGCTGGTGATTGGACCGGATGCCAGCCTGCAGGACGCGCTTGATCTGATGAAACGTTTCGGGATCTCGGGCGTTCCGGTTGTTGAGAATGGCGGAACCGGCGGTCAGGTGACGGGCAAGCTTGTTGGCATTTTGACAAACCGCGATGTGCGCTTTGCATCCAATCCGGACCAGAAAATCCGCGAGCTGATGACCAGCTCCAATCTGGTAACGGTCAATGATAACGTCAAACAAGACGAAGCCAAACGCTTGCTCCACCAAAACCGCATTGAAAAATTGCTTGTGGTTGATGACGCCGGCAATTGTACCGGCCTA
The DNA here is from genome assembly GCF_965276855.1 of Roseibium sp. Lineage (GTDB taxonomy): Bacteria > Pseudomonadota > Alphaproteobacteria > Rhizobiales > Stappiaceae > Roseibium. The sequence continues at coordinate 72,258 of NZ_OZ255700.1, read as the reverse complement.
ATCACGGTCAAGGATATGGAAAAGGCGCAGCTCAACCCGAATGCGTCCAAGGATGCCCAAGGACGTTTGCGTGTCGCTGCAGCGACCAGCGTTGGTGAAGAGGGATTTGCCCGCGCCGAGCGTCTGATTGATGCCGGGGTCGACATGGTGGTGGTCGATACGGCCCACGGCCATTCCCAGAAGGTTCTTGACCAGGTCAACCGGGTCAAAAAACTCTCCAACTCGGTGCAGGTTCTGGCCGGTAACGTGGCCACTGCAGAAGCGACAAAAGCGCTCATTGATGCCGGGGCGGATGCCGTAAAGGTCGGAATTGGTCCCGGATCCATCTGCACAACGCGGATCGTGGCGGGTGTCGGCGTCCCGCAGCTGACCGCGATCATTGAATCGGTCAACGAAGCCAACAAACAAGGTGTTCCGGTCGTCGCCGATGGGGGCATCAAGTTTTCGGGAGACCTTGCGAAGGCAATTGCTGCCGGTGCAGCTTCCGTGATGGTTGGCTCACTGCTTGCCGGCACTGAAGAAAGCCCAGGCGAGGTCTATCTGCACCAGGGCCGGTCTTATAAATCTTATCGCGGCATGGGTTCCGTTGGCGCCATGGCGCGCGGTTCGGCCGACCGCTATTTCCAGGCCGAAGTCCGGGACAGTCTAAAGTTGGTCCCAGAAGGTATCGAAGGTCAGGTTCCGTACAAGGGCATGCTCGGCAGTGTACTCCATCAGTTGGCAGGCGGTCTGCGCGCAGCCATGGGTTATGTCGGTGGCAAGACCATTGAGGACTTCCAGGAAAAAGCACGCTTTGTCCAAATTTCCGGCGCGGGTTTGCGGGAAAGTCATGCGCATGACGTGACCATCACCCGCGAGAGCCCGAATTATCCATCAAACGTTTGATCGACTGTACATATCGAAGGAGCCGGTCTGATGTCGGCTCTTTTCAAAGGGTAAGCAATGAAAGACGGCGGACGCCTCGCGGCGGCAATTGAAGTCCTGGACGAAGTGGAACGCCGTCATCGGCCGGTCCAGGTTGCCTTGAAAGAATGGGGATCCGCGCACCGGTTTGCCGGGTCGGGTGATCGCACCGTCATAGGGAATCTCGTCTTTGACGCCCTTCGCAACCGGGCCTCTTTATCAGCTCAAATGCAGGACGACAGACCGCGTGCACTGGCGCTCGCGACCTATGTGCTGACTTGGGACAAAGGTCTTGAGGCGCTGACCACTGTTTTGAACGAAGACCGGCATGCGCCCGAGCCGTTGACCGACGCTGAGGCAGACCGTCTTGCCGCGCCTGTGCCGAACGAATTACAGCCCTGGCAGGCGGCCGATGTGCCGGAATGGCTGTGGCCCAAATTTTCCGTGGTTTTTGGCGAAAATGCTGTCGCCGAGGGCAGGGCCCTCGCACAGCGCGCACCGGTCGACATGCGGGTGAATACCCTGAAGTCGGATCGCGAAAAACTCTTGAAAAAACTCAGCCATGCAGGCGCCCAAGAGACCGGTTTGTCGCCGCTTGGAATGCGCATTGAAGCAAAGCCGGGTCTTGGCCGGATGCCGCATGTTCAGGCTGAAGAGGGCTACCGCAAAGGCTGGTTCGACCTTCAAGATGAGGCCAGTCAGCTGGCAGCCTTGTTGGCGGGGGCTCAGCCCGGACAACAGGTTCTGGATTATTGTGCAGGCGGTGGTGGCAAGACGCTGGCGCTGGCAGCCGCCATGGAGAACAAAGGTCAGCTCTATGCCTATGATGCAGATCGTTTGCGCCTTGCTCCGATCCATGAACGGCTGCAGCGGGCCGGTGTCCGCAACATACAGGTTCGTGATCCCGCGAGCTCCACGCTGGACGACCTGAAGGGGCAGATGGATCTTGTCTTCATTGATGCGCCATGCACGGGCACCGGTGTCTGGCGCCGCCGGCCGGATTCAAAATGGAAATTGACGGAAAAAGCGCTCAACGATCGCATGAACGATCAGGTGCATGTGCTTGATAATGCAAAAGAGTACGTGAAGTTTGGCGGACGTTTGGTGTACGCAACTTGCTCGTTACTCCCAGAAGAAAATGCCAACCAAATCAGCCGGTTTCTCTCCGAAAATCCGGACTTTACATCTGTATCTGCATTAGATGTCTGGACCGCAATGCTGCCGGGCAAGCCAGCTCCAGCCTATGTTACCGAGCGCGGTGACCTGACCTTGACGCCTGCATCCACCAAGACGGATGGCTTCTTCATCGCGATCCTGGAGCGGACTGCGTAAGTCTTTTAGGACATATCTCTTCGGCTGAGCCCGAGCACATTCGGCAAAGGTTCGTCTGGGCTTGCGCCGAATTTCGGTTTTTCACCGTCTCCGGAAAACTGAATTGCTTCGGTCTTATCTCCGGATTCCGTTTGTTTTGCTTCCGTACCATCGACGGAAACGCCGTACGCAGCCGTCTCTGTTGCGTTGTTGATTTCCGCTGTTTCTTTATCTGGTTCCGAGCTCTGCGCTGCTTTGCTGTCGGTATTGCCGACACCGGCCGAAGTGCTCTTGGTTGATTTTGCAGCACCCTCCGATGCCTTGATCAGCTTTTCAACCAGCGTCCGAATTTCGGGATCGAGGTTCTTGCCGCTGCCCGATGTCAAAACCACGCGGGCCTGGTTCGGAAACTTGAGTGCGGCCAAGGCTGCACCAAGGGCATTTGCAGGGCTGCGGCTTTCCGGGTTTGCATCAACCGCCTGCAAGGCGTACCGGAGCGCTGCACCGAATTTGCCGAGCTTGCGGCAAATGACGCTGAGACGGGTCACCAATTCAGTGTTGCCCGGCGCAAGGCGGAGGGCTTCCGTCCCGGTCTCCAGGGCGTCTTCGATATCCCCGCGGCCTTCCAATGCCTGGCTCAGGATGTCAAAGGCGTCCGGATTGTCTGCGTCTTGCTCAGCGGCCTGAACTGCCAACGAGATGACTTCGTCGTAGCGTTTCGATTTGAGGAGGGTCCGGGAAAGACCTAGCAGCGCCGGCACATGGTGCGGAGCGGCTTTTATCAGTTTCCGGTATGCGGCCACAGCCTGCGGTGCCTGTCCATCCTTTTCCAATACCTCAGCCACAACGGTCTGTGCTGCGGGGCTGTTCGGCAATAGAGCTGACAACCGCTGCGCATAAGGTGCCGCGAGCCGTGGCTGCTGGCGTTTCAACAGAAGTTTGGACAGTCCAAACAATGCGTTCTTATGGTCCGGATCCCGATCCAGAACCTCCCGGAAATTGCTCTCAGCCAAGTCCAGGTCATTCATCAGCAGCTGGCAGTTGGCAAGGCTGGCGCGGGCGTCGATATGGGTCGGATCAGCAAAGATGAGCCGGCGCAAACGGGATTGCGCTTCTTCAAGCTCGCCGGTCCGCAGCAACGTAGAGGCAGCCCGATAGGCAATTTCGGTGTCATGCGGAAGCATGTCACTTGCGCGCAGATAGCCGGTCTTGGCTCTCAGGAGGTCTCCGTTGGCTTCAAAGCCAAGGGCCTGGTCGTAAATTTCGCGGGCAGCTGCGGTCATGGTGCTCGGTTGGGCTTGTTATTGATTCATTAACCTAGGGCAGCCGGGGAGTCTGGAGCAAACGCCAAATCCAACCGTACACAGCTTCTCCCGGACTGTTGGACAGAACAGCAACAGGCAAAATCTTGTGCGAGAGCGTTTGCGGCGCAAGAATCGGGTTCAATTTCGGCAAAAAGGCAGGTAGAAGCGCGCCATGACACATCATCACGACCGCCTCCTTATCATCGACTTCGGTTCGCAGGTGACCCAGCTGATCGCCCGTCGTTTGCGCGAGCTGAATGTCTACTGCGAAATCCACCCGTATCAAAACGTCACCGACGCGTTTTTGGCCGAATTCGCGCCAAAGGCAGTGATCTTCTCCGGCGGGCCGGATTCCGTGACGCGGGAAGGCTCACCGCGCCCACCGGAAAGTGTTTACAGCATCGGTGTTCCGATCCTCGGCATCTGCTACGGCCAGCAAGTGATGATGCAGCAGCTGGGCGGTGAAGTGCATGGCGGTAAGATATCCGGCGGTGGCGGCACCGCGGAATTCGGTCGGGCGTTCGTCACGCCTGCCGGCACAGATCTGTCGATCCTGAACGGCTGGTTTGCGGGCGGCAAGGAGCAGGTCTGGATGAGCCATGGCGATCACGTCGCCAAGCTCGCGCCCGGTTTCGAGGTGTTCGGAACCTCGCCGAACGCTCCTTACGCGATCACCGCGGACACGGACCGGAACTTTTACGCCGTTCAGTTCCACCCGGAAGTGCACCACACACCGAACGGCAAGACGCTTTACGAGAATTTCGTCAAGCTGGCCGGTTTCACCGGTGACTGGACGATGGGCGCCTACAAGGACGACGCGATCGAGAAGATCCGTCAGCAGGTCGGTGACAAGAAAGTCATCTGCGGTTTGTCGGGTGGTGTCGACAGCTCCGTGGCCGCTGTCCTGATCCATGAGGCCATCGGCGACCAGCTAACATGTGTTTTCGTCGACCACGGTCTGTTGCGGCTAAACGAGGCGGAAGAAGTCGTCTCTATGTTCCGGGACAACTATAACATTCCTCTGATCCATGCCGACGAGAGCGATCTGTTCCTTGGCGAACTGGATGGTCAATCCGATCCGGAAACCAAGCGCAAGATCATCGGAAAGCTGTTCATCGACGTGTTCCAGAAACACGCCAATGAGATTGAAGGCGCGGAGTTCCTGGCTCAAGGTACGCTTTATCCGGATGTGATTGAAAGCGTCAGCTTCTCAGGCGGGCCTTCGGTAACGATCAAATCGCACCACAACGTGGGCGGCCTGCCGGAAAAGATGGGTTTGAAACTGGTCGAGCCACTGCGCGAATTGTTCAAGGACGAGGTGAGGGCGCTTGGCCGGGAGCTTGGCTTGCCGGAGAGTTTCATCGGTCGTCATCCGTTTCCAGGACCGGGCCTTGCCATCCGCTGCCCGGGTGAAATCACCCGCGATAAGCTGGAAATCCTGCGCAAGGCGGACGCGGTCTATATTGACCAGATCCGCAAGCACGGCCTGTACGATGAAATCTGGCAGGCGTTTGTTGCGATCCTGCCGGTGCGCACGGTCGGTGTGATGGGTGATGGCCGAACTTACGATTACGCCTGTGCGCTCCGTGCCGTAACCTCCGTCGACGGCATGACCGCGGACTATTATCCTTTCACGCATGAATTCCTGGGCGAAACTGCCACCCGGATCATCAACGAGGTCGAAGGCATCAACCGCGTGACCTACGACATCACGTCGAAGCCTCCGGGCACGATTGAGTGGGAATGATGCTCTCATGAGCCGATTTGGCGCTGTCCTTGCCAGTATCGGTCACAAAACATGGATAAGGATTACACAAGTTCTCCATCTGCCAGACGGTCGGCAATTGCCCTATGGGGCTGCGAACGAGGAATTGGCTCAGTTCGCCACAAAATGGTACCATCCGGACTACAGACCAGATCGTGTCACAGCAGACGAGATGGATAAGCTGGAGCGTGAATTCGATATCAGCTTACCCAAAGACTACAGGGCGCAAATCTTAAACACAGGGCTGCCAACTCCGACACTAGCACTGATGAACGCGATTGTTGAAGATAGCATCGACTTGATTGATTTAAATGAGCTTTTTAAGCCGGCTCAAGCAATCGCGACGACAGAACAATGGCGGACTGCGGGTCTTCCCAATGAGTTGCTCGCAATTGGAGCTGATTCAGTAGGTAATCTGTTTTGCTTTAACGTAAATGACTTGAAACACGAATGTGCCGTTGCACGAGTTTATCTTTGGGATCATGATTTCGGTGCCACTGAGAAGATCAGCAGATCGTTTTCGAATTGGATAGGCGAATATACTGGGAAATGGTCGACCGGTTACACATACAAGGACTTTTGAGCTGCCCATCGATCTTGAACCGGATTGCACTAATTGCGCTGCGCTTTGCTGCGTCGTGTTTGCGTTCGACAAGTCCGAGTCATTTGGTCTGGACAAGGCGGCGGGTGAGGAATGCCCGAACCTCAACACCGACAACACTTGCAAGATTTTTGAAGAACGGGTTGAACGTGGATTTCCGGGCTGCGTGAGCTACACGTGTTTCGGAGCCGGCCAACGGGTTACTCAAGAGGTCTTTGGTGGCGCGAGTTGGCGTGGAGAGCCGGCGCTAAAAGCCAGGATGGGCGTGGCCTTGTCAGTCATGCGGCGGATCCACGAACAACTGGTTCTGTTGAACGCTGCGCGGCAATTGCCGCTGACGCCGGAACACAGCGCGCAAATAAAATCCTTCGAGGAAATTTTGTATTCAAATGACCCGTGGACCGAAGAGACACTTTCCCGGTTCTCAATCGATAGAGTTGCCAGCGATATCGGAAACTGGATGAAGCAACTGCGCGGACTGGTCTCCTGACGCCCTATTTCGCGCAGCGGATACAAAAGGCGGCTGCCGGATCGACCTCAAGACGTTTTGCAGCAATGTCTTCGCCGCAGTCGACACAATAGCCGTATTCTCCCTCATCCAGGCGCTTGAGCGCCGCTTCAATCCGTTGAATATCGGCGCGGCGCTGACGCTCGGAGGCTTGTGCCATGGCTTGTCCCTGGAGAGCGTCCATGCGCGAGAGCCGGCCAACGGCCTGTTGGTCCAGCATGACGGTCGCGCGCGCGTCCTCGGAGATCTCGCTGAAGCTCTCAAGCTCTGCCTTCAGCTTGACCAGCGTTTCTCGAACCGCCGCATCGTTCATTGAGGTATCCTCCCGTCCCGCAGGCCAGTTTGCCAGATTGGGACCGGACATCACAAGACGGTGCAGTTCGGAGACTGTTGCCGAGCGGGTTATGTTTTACGGGATCCGCGGATCAGGACGTGTGTGGTTTTTGTGCGACCGCAAAGATGTTTTTGCCCAGCAAGTGCCGCGCCCCAACAGCGTCGATTTTCTTGCTGAGAGGAAAGACGTACTTGTTGTAAAACTCATAGGAAGACGCTGAGCCGAGACCGCCCTCGACGTCATACCCGACAAGCTTCACCACAAGGCTGGCAAAGAACCCCAGGCTATCCACGTAGTGGCAGTCCTTGATATCGAAGCCGCAGGTCTGGAGTTTATGCAAAAGATCTGTTCTGGAATAACGGCGATAATGTCCGACGGACCGGTCCAATCCGGAGAATAGCAACTGAAAGGCTGGAAGGTAGAGGACCAGCTTTCCTCCCGGCCGCAAGGCATCAAAACACGCGCTGATAGACGCCTGATCATCTTCAATATGTTCAAGCACGTTGGAACTGTAAATTCCGTCAACCCGGTCTCGCAGATCAAGAAGGTTAGCGGAAACCTGGTATCCGCGATGGCGCAGAATTGATTGTGCGGTTTGATCGATTTCGATGCACGTGGGCCTCACGGCAGTTTTTTGATGTACGACATTCGCCAGGGTCCCAATCCCGGCGCCGAAGTCCGCGATATCCTTGCAATCTCGAAGCGCAGCGGTAATCAGCTCCACAATGTATTCGTTGTATTCCGGCATCGATTTCTCGACGAACTCAAGTTCCTTGAGGCCAGAATAGGACGTGTTGGCAGCAGACTGCATAGCGGGCTCACATCAATACGATTAGTCGAATTTCAGTAGAAACCAGGAGTTCTAAATAAAAGCTGAAGTTTAGGCAGTTTGGACGAGTTTAAGGTCCTTGCGACCCGATTGTTTGGGTATCATTTTAAGGTCTTGGAGTCCCCTAGATCGCACTTGCCTTAGAGTATTTCTCCAGTGACATAAGTTTGATTTCTTGTCCTCACGTTTTAGCGGCAGCCTAGCCTGCCAGTTGCAGCCATTGGAGCATTCGAATGCAGGGAAAAAGGGTCATCTTCACCGCCGGAATTATCTGCATGATTCTCTCCGGGACAGGAAACGCAGACGACGTAGAGATCGTTGATGCAACGGCGAAAGAGGGTGCCGGCGGGTGGACGTTTTCGGTTACGCTCAAGCATGGCGACACGGGCTGGGACCACTATGCTGATCTTTGGGAGGTCTACACGCCGGAGGGTGAACTCCTTGGCAAAAGGGTCTTGGCGCACCCGCATGTCAACGAACAACCATTTACCCGGTCCTTGTCGGGTGTTCAGATCCCCGAAGGTGTCACGACTGTGATTATCCGCGCAAGGGACAGCGTGCACGGTGTCTCGCCGCAGGAATTCCGTTTGGAGCTTCCGTAACCGGTTACGCGAGGAAAGCCAGGATCCCGTCGGCGACAAATTGCACTGAAAGAGCTGCGAGCAGGACCCCCAGAAGACGCGTGATGACCAGCTGAGCTGTGTCCCCAAGCGCGCGCTCAATGCGTTCTGCCAGCAAGAAAGCTCCGAGGCAGCTGATGAGGATGATCAGGATCACTCCGCCAAGGCCGGCATATGTCAGGGTGTCCGGAGCCTGGCTGGACAGGAGGATGATCGCGGAAATGGCGGCCGGGCCGGAAATCAAGGGAATGGCGAGCGGAAAGATGGCGAGTTCGTTGATGGTTGCATGATGCGCCTCAGCGGATTCCATCGCTTTTTCAGCCGTTTCGCTTTTGCGTTCCTGCCGTTTTCCGAAAATCATCTCAATGGCGATCAGGAACAACAAAATGCCGCCGGCGACCCGGAACGCGGAGACCGAGATGCCCAGCACATTCAGCACCGTCTGTCCGGTGAAGTAGAACAGACCCAAAATGCCCGCTGCAGTGATGGTGGCCCGGATGGCGACCCGGCGCCGGTCAGCGGAGCTCATGCCGGCGGTAATCGCCAGAAACATGGGGGCCAAGCCGACAGGGTCGATGGTCACGAACAGCGTGGCGAAGGCATTGATGTAAAAGTCGATCATCCTGTGTCTCCGACCTACTGCAGGGGGCGTTTGTCCTGCGTTTTACAGGGGTTTTGGTCAATGCGCGACCAAGCCTTGTGAAATGTTTCTGTGTGCCTGTGAATAGTAATTATAAGGCATTGAAATTACGAGATTATTAGCAAGCTTAAAAACGGTCGCAAATTTGGTGCCCCGAATTGAATCGGATATAAAGACACCAGCAATAACAAACAAATGAGTGTCTCCTTGGCTGACCAGGACAACAGCACCCCTTCAGGCGGGCTTCCGTCGGACATCAAGCCGGTCTCCATCGTCGATGAAATGAAGCGCAGCTATCTCGATTATGCCATGAGCGTGATCGTGTCCCGTGCGCTGCCAGACGTCCGTGACGGCTTGAAGCCGGTGCATCGGCGCATCCTCTACTCGATGCATGAAAACGGCTATGAATGGAACAAGCCCTATCGCAAGTCGGCCCGTGTGGTCGGGGATGTCATGGGTAAGTACCACCCGCATGGCGACAGCGCGATCTATGATGCCCTTGTCCGCATGGCGCAGGACTTTTCTCTGCGCCTACCGCTGATCGACGGGCAGGGCAACTTCGGCTCCATCGATGGCGACCCGGCGGCTGCGATGCGGTACACCGAATGCCGTCTGGAAAAGGTTGCGCACCGGCTTCTCGATGACATCGACAAGGAAACGGTCGATTTCCAGGAGAACTACGACAACTCCGAATCCGAGCCGGTCGTTCTGCCTGCTAAGTTCCCGAACCTCCTGGTCAACGGCGCCGGCGGGATTGCGGTCGGCATGGCGACAAACATCCCGCCGCACAATCTGGGCGAAGTGATCGACGCTTCCATCGCGATCATGGAAAACCCGGCGATGACGCTGGAAGAGCTCATGCAGATCGTGCCCGGACCGGACTTCCCGACCGGCGGCATGATCCTCGGCCGCTCCGGCATCCGCAGCGCTTATGAGACGGGCCGCGGGTCCGTGCCGATGCGGGCCAAAGTCGACACCGAAGAAATCCGCAAGGACCGTTGGGCCCTGATCGTTTCCGAAATACCGTATCAGGTCAACAAATCGACGATGATCGAAAAGATCGCCGAGATGGTGCGCGACAAGCGCGTAGAAGGCATCTCCGACATTCGCGATGAAAGTGACCGGTCCGGAATGCGGGTCGTGATTGAGCTCAAGCGCGATGCCGTTCCGGATGTGGTCTTGAACCAACTCTACCGGTTCAGTCAGCTGCAGACCTCCTTTGGGGCGAACATGGTGGCGCTGAACGGCGGCAAGCCGGAACAGATGAACCTGACCGACATGCTGAAGGCTTTCGTCGCCTTCCGCGAAGAGGTTATCCAGCGCCGCACGCGGTATCTGCTGCGAAAATGCCGCGACCGGGCGCATATCTTGGTTGGCCTGGGCATTGCTGTCGCCAACATTGATGAGGTGATCAAACTCATTCGGGCCGCGCCCGATCCGGCGACGGCACGCCGTCAGCTGATGGAACGCGATTGGCCGGCGAGGGATGTCGAAGATCTGATCCGGCTGATCGACGATCCGCGCCACATGGTTCAAGAGGATGGCACCTACAAGCTGTCGGAAGAACAGGCCCGCGCGATCCTCGATCTCCGCCTGCAACGTCTGACGGCCATGGGCCGGGACGAGATCGAGGAAGAACTCAACAAGATCGGTGCTGAAATAAGCGATTACCTTGACATTCTGCGCTCCCGCGCCCGTATCCAGGAAATCGTTCGCAACGAGATGCTGGAGATCAAGGAAGAATTCGCGACCCCGCGCCGGACCGAGATCATCGAGGGCGGTGCGGACTTTGACGAAGAAGACCTGATCCAGCGCGAAGACATGGTCGTGACCGTGTCCCATGGCGGCTACATCAAGCGTGTCCCGCTTGCGACTTACCGGGCGCAGCGCCGCGGCGGCAAGGGCCGGTCGGGAATGGCCACCAAAGAGGAGGATTTCGTCACCCGTCTCTTTGTTGCCAATACCCACACGCCGGTTCTGTTCTTCTCCTCGCGCGGAATTTGCTACAAGATGAAGGTCTGGCGGTTGCCGCTTGGCGGCCCGACCTCGCGTGGCAAGGCTCTTGTCAACATGCTGCCGCTGGAGCAAGGCGAACAGATCACCTCAATCCTGCCGCTGCCAGAAGACGAGGACACTTGGGCAAACCTCGATGTGATGTTTGCAACGGTCCGCGGCACCGTGCGCCGGAACAAACTCTCTGACTTCGTCAACATCAACCGCAACGGCAAGATCGCGATGAAGCTGGAAGATGGCGACGGCATCGTTGGTGTCGACACCTGTTCGGAACACTCTGATGTGATGCTGACGACCAATTCTGGTCAGTGCATCCGCTTCCCGGTGACCGATGTGCGTGTTTTCGCTGGACGGAATTCGGTCGGCGTGCGGGGCATTCGCCTAGCGGACGGCGATCGCATCATCTCCATGCAGATCCTGCACCATATCGACGTGGATGCCGAGGAGCGCGCCGCATATCTGAAGCTCTCCCGTGCCATGCGCGGTGAAGCGGATGAAAACGGCGGCGCTGCTGACGAGGATGGCGTTGTTGCCGGCGAGTTGTCTCAGGAGCGTTATGCGGAAATGAGCGCTGCGGAGCAGATCATCCTGACCATCTCAGAAAACGGTTATGGCAAACGGACATCATCCTTCGAATATCGCGTCACTGGACGTGGCGGCAAAGGCATTACGGCAATGGCGGTGAACAACCGGAATGGTGGGCTGATTGCCTCGTTCCCGGTCGAAGACAGCCACCAGATCATGTTGGTGACGGATGGCGGTCAGTTGATTCGCTGCCCGGTCGATGGCATCCGCATTGCCGGCCGTGCAACACAAGGCGTGATCGTCTTCAAGACGGCCGAGGACGAGAAGGTTGTCGCTGTTGAGGGGATCTCCGAGGTTGATGAAGATGATGACCTCGTCGAAGGCGAACTGCCAGAAGGTGGCGCAGCCGATGGCGACGCTGGATCAGGCGAGGGGGACAAAGGTGACGCACCGGACAGCTCCTCAGGCTCAGATGAGTAAGACTTAGAATTCGGGCGGCATTTCAGGGATTGGGATGCCGCCCTTTTTCTTGTGCGGGTTCAGCTTCGGTTTGCTGCCAGCTCAACTCTCCGCAACACCTGCAAGAATGCCGGACATGTTCGGGGCGCCGTGCCAAGTCGAGACTTGGTGGTTGGCTTGTGCCGGTGAACGAAAATTTTTGCATACCAACGCCGCATGCAACGCGGCGATACCAAGATCCTCATAGTTTTTGATCTGTGTGCTCCGGGCCCATGTAGTGGGACGAGGGCGGCGTGTTGCGTGGGTCTTCGTCATCATTCTGCTCCTTGTGATGGTGCGCCAAAGCGCTGACAGGACTGAAGGAGCAAACTCTTTGCCAAAGCTTCTTGACCTGAAATAAGTCAATAAATACAGACGCTATGATGAATTTGTTGCTGATCCTGGTTGGTCAGGATTTGCCGGATTTGGAGAGTTTCTTCGCAAATTGGGAAGCCCAAAACGACAACAGCGGCCAGGGTGGAACCTGAGCCGCTGTTTGCCGTTGGGGATATTTGATTTTGGAGGTTGTAGATCAGTTGGTCGATGGGTAGCGGGCTAAAATGGTCTGGTTGACGGTGTTCGGTTGTTTTTCGATCGTTACGTAGGAAACTGTGCGCACCTTGGAAGCACCGGTCAGCTCGGCGGCACATTCAGCGCTCCAAGCGCCCCATGTCTGGCTTTCACAGTTGGATGCCTTTGCCGGGATGACAGCACGGTCGGTCTTGGTCGCCATCATGCCCTGCGGTGCTGTCTGACCAACTTCTTGTGCCTGTGAAGCATTGCTTGCGTTCATGCTGATGATGCCTGCGATCAGGACAGTCAGCAGGGCCAGGATGAAGATCGAGGCCAGTTTGAAATTTGCAATCGGGTCCATGGCTTTGGTTTTCGCTGTAAAGGGACGGGCAACCTGGTGATGACCGGTTGTTTTGTAAAAACTGCTGCTCCTCATCGTCTTGGCTCCTGCTCACGCCGTTTGTTGATGAAGCCACCTTGGCCCATGTCCGGCAAGAAACCTGTGACCGCCATCACACAATGTCGCATGGCGGAAATTGTCTTTCACGGGCCAGGATGCCTTGTGATGCGGCGAGCGCCAGAGTAAGGATGAGCCCATGACACGTATCGCGCTTTACCCGGGCTCTTTTGACCCGGTAACAAACGGCCATATGGACATCTTGAGACAGTCGCTTGCACTGGCGGACAAGGTCGTCGTGGCCATCGGTATTCATCCGGGAAAGAAACCGCTGTTTTCGTTCGAAGAACGGGTTGAGCTGATCCACACATCTGCGGTGGCCGAATTCTCCGAGGCTGAAGCGAGCCGGATCGAGGTAATCGCGTTCTCCGATCTCGTGATCAACACAGCACGCACCCAAAAAGCCGATTATCTGGTGCGCGGGCTACGCGATGGGACCGATCTTGATTACGAGATGCAAATGGCTGGAATGAACGGAACATTGGAGCCGGACATAAAAACCGTGTTCCTGCCTGCATCTCCGGCAGTGCGGCACATTACGGCCACTTTGGTGCGCCAAATCGCGCAAATGGGCGGGGAAATCTCCGCTTTTGTCCCGGAGCCTGTTGCAGACCCCTTGCGCCGGCGTGCAAGACCGGACTGACACATTCTAAGTCGATCCCAATTCACCCCATATCAACGACGTGAACTGCGGGAGTAACCAATGTCACGAATTCTCACAGCCCTGGCTGTTCTGGCGTCCCTGATCTTCATGCCGGCTATGGCCGCTGCACAGCAGGATCTGGAAAACACGCTTTATCTGGATTTGAAAGATGGCCGCGTGGTCATCGAGCTGCGTCCGGATCTCGCTCCGAACCATGTTGCACGCATCAAAGAACTCACACGCGACGGGTTTTATGACGGCATCGTCTTTCACCGTGTGATTGATGGGTTCATGGCGCAAACCGGCGATCCGACCGGAACCGGCCGCGGTGGATCTGACAAGCCGGACGTGAACGCCGAGTTTTCGTCCGCGCCGTTTGAACGGGGAACGCTCGGTATGGCGCGGTCATCCAGCCCAAACAGCGCCAATTCCCAGTTTTTCATCATGTTTGCGGACGGTGACTGGCTGAACGGCCAATACACCGTGTTTGGCAAGGTTGTCGAAGGCATGGACCTCGTCGACAACATCACAAAGGGCGAGCCACCAGCAAACCCGGACAAAATCATCAAGATGCAAGTTGCTGCGGACGCCGGCTAACCGGTGCTGCACCAACTGGCCCCTGAATACCCAAGGAGAAAACCATGGCTGACATCAAAGACGCCGAAAACACATTGATCATGGACACCACCCAAGGCGAAGTCGTGATCGAAATGCGCCCGGATCTTGCGCCCAATCACGTTGCGCGCATCAAGGAATTGGTTCGTGAGGGTTTTTATGACGGAATCGTCTTTCACCGTGTAATCGAAGGATTCATGGCCCAGACCGGGTGCCCGAATGGCACAGGCACCGGCGGTTCCGGCACTAAGTTGAAGGCGGAATTCAACGCCGAACCGCATGTGCGCGGCGTTTGTTCCATGGCGCGTGCTCAGGATCCGAATTCCGGTGACAGCCAGTTCTTCATCTGCTTCGACGATGCCACCTTCCTTGACCGCCAATACACGGCCTGGGGCAAGGTGATTGAAGGCATGGAAAATGTCGACAAGATCAAACGCGGTGAGCCTGTCCAAAATCCGGACAAGATCAATTCAATGAAGGTTGCCGCAGACGCTTAAGTCTCGACTTCAGCTCCGACTTTTACAGCGCGGGTGGCAACATCCGCGCTGTGTTTGTTTTCACCTCCGGTTGACCTGATGCCAAACCGGCATTATCAGCCCCAACCGAACACCCCGAAAACCGGATCAGTTAGCCTTCACCATGCGTGTCGATCAGTTTGACTTTGAGCTTCCCAATGAACGAATTGCCTTGCGGCCTGCGCGGCCACGCGATGCCGCGCGCATGCTTGTTGTGCGCCCGGGTGAAACACCTGAGCTGAGCGACAAGGGCGTGCGCGATCTTCCTGCTCTTTTGGAGCCGGGCGACGCGCTTGTATTCAACGATACAAAGGTCATTCCGGCGCAGCTGGAGGGCAAACGGCGGCGCGGCGACATTGAAGCAGGGATCAGTGTCACCCTGCACCTGAGATCTACGGCTGACCGGTGGAAGGCCTTTGTCCGCCCGGCCAAAAAACTCCAGGTCGATGATCTTGTTGTATTCGATGGCAACGGCGCCCGGTTGACGGCGACGGTGAAGGAGAAATCCGACGGCGGCGAGGTTCTGCTGGTGTTCGACTGTTCCGGACCGGAGCTGGATGTTGCCATTGCACAGGTCGGTCACATTCCGCTGCCACCTTACATCGCGCAAAAGCGCGGCGAAGACGAGCAGGATCGGCAAGACTATCAGACGATCTTTGCGGAAAAGGACGGCGCGGTCGCAGCACCGACGGCCGGCCTCCATTTTACTCCTGAGTTGCTCGCGGCCATCAAGGACCGCGGGATCGAGATGCACCGGGTGACGTTACATGTCGGGGCAGGGACGTTCCTCCCGGTCAAAGCCGACGATACAGATGATCACAAGATGCATGCCGAATGGGGAGAAGTGTCGAAGGAAACCGCCGCAGCTCTTCAAGCCGTCAAGGCGCGGGGCAACAAGGTTGTCAGCATTGGAACCACGTCCTTGCGTATTCTTGAAAGCGCGGCCCAGGAAACCGGGACAATTGTGCCGTTTGCAGATGAGACGTCGATCTTCATCACGCCTGGCTACAAATTCAAGGCCATCGATGCGTTGATGACCAATTTCCATCTGCCGAGGTCGACACTTTTCATGCTGGTCTCGGCGCTTTCAGGCCTTGAGACCATGCGGGCTGCTTATCAGCATGCCATCGACACCGAGTACCGATTTTACAGCTATGGCGATGCGTCTCTGCTGTTCCCAGACGCGAGCCAGGACGCATCGTCATGACCGAAACCAAGAAATTCGGCTTTAAACTGATCACTACAGACGGTATGGCCCGCCGCGGTGAAATCACGACACCGCATGGTATTGTTCGCACGCCGGCCTTCATGCCTGTCGGGACACAGGCAACGGTCAAAGCCATGTTCACCGACCATGTGCGCCAAACCGGTGCGGATGTGGTCCTTGGCAACACTTATCACTTGATGCTGCGCCCAACGGCCGAACGGGTCGACCGGCTCGGCGGCTTGCACAAATTCATGAACTGGCCGCATACGATCCTGACTGACAGTGGCGGATTTCAAGTTATGTCTCTGGCGCAGCTGCGCAAGCTGGATGAGGATGGGGTCCGGTTCCAAAGCCATATCGATGGCAGCAAGCATCATTTGACACCGGAGCGCTCTGTCGAAATCCAGGGTTTACTCGGCTCCGATATTCAAATGCAGCTTGATGAATGTATCAAACTGCCGAGCCCGCCCGAAGAAGTTCAGCGGGCCATGGAATTGTCCCTTCGCTGGGCCGAACGCTCGCGGAGCCAATTTGAAAAAATGGGTGGTCCGGGCAAGGGGCAGGGGCTCTACGGCATTGTTCAGGGCGGTGATGTTCCCGATCTCCGCATTCGCTCAGCCGAAGAACTCGGCAAATTGCCTATGGAAGGCTATTCCGTTGGTGGCCTTGCGGTCGGAGAGCCGCAAGAGGTGATGCTGAAAATGCTCGACATCACCACTCCAGTCATGCCGGTCGACAAACCACGTTATCTAATGGGCGTCGGCACACCAGACGATCTTTTGGAAAGCGTGAAGCGCGGAATTGATCAGTTTGATTGTGTCATGCCGACTCGTGCCGGACGGCATGGATTGGCTTACACCCGGTTTGGCAAGGTTAACTTGAAGAACGCCCGCCACCAGGACGATCCACGCCCCTTGGACGAAGAGAGCGCATGTCCGGCGACAAGCACGTACAGCCGCGCTTACCTTCACCACCTGTTTCGCGCAGGAGAAGCTCTTTCCGGAATGCTGCTTACTTGGAACAACATCGCCTACTATCAGACACTGATGCAGGGCATGCGGGACGCGATTGAAGAGAGCCGGTTCGAGGATTTCTACGCCAAAACCAAGGAAGACTGGGCGCGCGGCGACATCGCCGCGCTGTGATTTCCTTCAAATTTGCCCGGGTCTTCTAAGCTGCGAACCCGTCCGACTTTGTCAGATAGCATCCTGAGATCCGCCACGACCCATCTTCTTGCTCTTCAAAACTGTAGAGGGCGAGCCAATTCTGGCCTTTGGGACCGGTAACGTAAACTTCTTGGGTCGGGCCGAACTTGGTCATTTTGGACTGCCCGAATGTCACGTCTTTCGGCCGGTAGACCGGCTGATACCCGCTTTTGACCATCTGCATGAAGAATTCAGGGGTCTGGAACCGCTGCTGCAGAGACCTTGTTGCAAAGGAGAATGCCGTTTTGGCATCGTCCGCAGCAAATGCGCTCATCTGGTTCTTGATGATAGACTGAAACACGCTGGTATCTGCGGCAAAGCTTGGTGAAACCGTGCCAATAGCCAGGGCTGCGCCAAGGACGGCGCCGGCCGCGTATTTCCGGAAATAAGAGGCTGCCATAGTCGGTGTCTCCTTTCTCGAACACTACAACTATACGCCGGTATTTCCTTTTCAGTTCTTAAATAGCTAAGAATCCCCTGCGGAATGCATCTGGTGGGGATAAGTCAGCTTCTTGCCGCCACTTCGGAAGGGTCGCTACGCCGTGAAACATAAAACCCGCCATGGTTCGTGACGGGTTTTGATCAGACTGCAGTTTCGAACAGTTACTCAGCTGCCGCCGGTTGGTCGATCATCTCACGCATGAACGGCAGGATTTCACTGGCAAGTTTCGGATCATCCAGACCGAACGCAATGTTGGCGCTCAAAAACCCGGCCTTGGAGCCGCAGTCGAAACTCCGGCCTTCGAACTTGATCGACGAAAACGGCTGGGTTTCCATGAGCTTCAGCATACTGTCGGTGAGCTGGATCTCACCGCCGGCGCCAGTGTCCTGTTTGGACAACAGCTCGAAAATCTGGGGCTGCAGAATATAGCGTCCCGTGATCATCAAATTTGACGGGGCAGTACCGGGGGCAGGTTTTTCGACCATCGTGGAGATGCGTGCTGCGTTCTCGCTAATTTTTTCAGCGAGTTCTACGATGCCGTAGTTCTGCGTCTGATCTTCGGGCACTTCTTCCACCGCAATGATGTTGCCGCCGGTATCGTCGTAAAGGTCGACCATCTGTTTCAGGCAGCTTACCCGCGATTTGATAATCACGTCCGGCAATAGAATGGCAAATGGTTCATCGCCAATAATGTCGCGGGCGCACCAGATGGCATGACCAAGGCCAAGCGGGGCTTGCTGGCGCGTAAAGCTGGTGGATCCCGGGACTGGCCGATGTTTTTCCAGGAGCTCCAGGGCCGCTGTCTTGTTTCGTGTTTTCAGGGTATCTTCCAGCTCATAAGCCACATCAAAATGGTCTTCGATGACCTGCTTGTTGCGGCCCGTGACAAAGACGATGTGCTCAATGCCGGCGGCCCTTGCTTCATCCACTACATACTGAATAATTGGCCGATCGACGATCGTTAGCATTTCCTTCGGCACAGCTTTTGTTGCCGGCAAAAAGCGGGTGCCAAGACCGGCAACGGGAAGGATGGCTTTGCGGATCGGTTTCGTCATGCCTGAAATTCCAACTCTTGCAAATTCCGCCACGCAGGTGGCTCTTATCAACGTGTGCTCACATCCGACCGCGCATTACTGCAATACGCTTCAGGACGTAAGGTTTATTTTTTATGGGCAATACCCCGGAGAGTATTAACACTGAATGTATCTCTTATCTGCGTGAAACGGATGTGGCGTAAATCACACGTCTGGAGCTGCCTGCTTTTTAAATCGATTAAAATGAATTCCGCGTTCCGAGCCGCCTGATATTGCAGGTTCTGGAAAAGAAGGTTATTGAACACGCGAATTCACATCACCCCCATTTACTCGCTCAATTGAGCGGGCCGCTGTTACCCAGCAGACAAAGGATCCTTGATGACTGAAGCCAACCGCACTGTGAACGTGGGGAGCGTTTCCTTCAACAATTCTGCGCCCTTCAGCTTGATTGCCGGGCCATGCCAATTGGAAAGCCGCGAGCATGCGCTGGAATGTGCTGCAGCGGTGAAGGAAATTGCGGGCGGTCTTGGAATTCCGGTTGTCTACAAGAGTTCGTTCGACAAGGCGAACCGGACGTCCCTGTCAGCCACCCGCGGCATCGGCTTGAACGAAGCCTTGCCAATTTTTGCTGAGATCAAAGAGAAATTTGGTCTTCCGGTCCTGACTGACATTCATAACGCAGAGCAATGTGCTCCAGTCGCTGACGTGGTCGATGTCCTCCAGATCCCGGCCTTTTTGTGCCGCCAAACAGACCTTTTGGTCGCAGCTGCTGAAACGGGTGCTGTGATCAACGTAAAGAAAGGGCAGTTTCTGGCTCCTTGGGACATGAAGAACGTCCTCCGGAAGATAACGGATTCCGGCAATCCGAATGTGCTCTTGACCGAGCGTGGCGCGAGCTTTGGCTACAACACGCTCGTGAGCGATATGCGCGCGTTGCCGATCATGGCGCAAACCGGAGCACCGGTGGTCTTTGATGCAACTCACTCAGTCCAACAGCCAGGCGGTCTTGGCGGATCTTCCGGCGGTGACCGTGAAATGGTTGCTGTGCTGGCGCGCGCAGCCGTTGCTGTCGGTGTTGGTGGGGTCTTTATCGAAACCCATCCAGATCCTGAGAACACGACATCATCAGATGGCCCGAACATGATTGCGCTGCGGAACCTTGGAGCTCTTCTGGCTGAGCTGAAAGCCATTGATGCTGTTGTAAAGAAATCCGCCGGTTCACCGGCTTGATCGATTGGGCCGCGAGTTTGCGGCCCGTTTTGCTTGGGGGAGGCGGTGTTTAAAATCGCTACCCCGGACTTATCGCGGCGGTTCTTCCAAATGCTGGGAACCGATGAGCGCAAACGAGGAGTAATTCATGACCGCCATTATCGATATCACCGGCCGTCAGATTTTTGACAGCCGAGGCAACCCGACCGTGGAAGTCGACGTCTTTCTCGAAGACGGATCTTTCGGCCGTGCGGCTGTACCGTCTGGTGCATCCACCGGCGCTCACGAAGCTGTCGAACTAAGGGACGGCGGCGACCGCTACATGGGCAAGGGTGTCCAAAACGCCGTTGATGCCGTGAATGGTGAAATTTTTGAGACGATCGGTGGCCTGGAAGCCGAAGACCAGCTTCAAATCGACCGCGCAATGATCGATCTGGATGGAACCCCGAACAAGGCACGCCTTGGTGCAAACGCGATCCTCGGTGTTTCACTTGCTGTTTCACGCGCTGCGGCCCAGGCAACCGGTCTGCCGCTCTACCGCTATGTCGGCGGAACCTCGGCCCGCACCCTGCCTGTTCCGATGATGAACATCATCAACGGCGGTGAACATGCCGATAACCCGATCGATTTCCAGGAATTCATGATCATGCCGGTTGGCGCGGAAAGCCTCAGCGAAGCTGTCCGCATGGGATCAGAAGTTTTTCATACATTGAAAAAGGCCCTGTCTTCCGCAGGTTACAACACCAATGTCGGGGATGAAGGCGGCTTTGCCCCGAACCTGGCATCAACCGATGACGCGATCGGGTTCGTCATGAAGGCGATCGAGAGCGCAGGCTACAAGCCGGGTGAAGATATGTTCCTGGCACTCGATGCAGCGTCGACCGAGTTCTTCAAGGATGGAAAATACGTTCTGGAAGGTGAGGGCAAGACCCTGAATCCTGAGGAAATGGCGAAGTATCTGGAAGACTTGGTCAACCGCTACCCGATCATTTCCATCGAAGATGGTCTTGCGGAAGACGACTGGGATGGCTGGAAGGCTGCGACCGATCTTTTCGGCAACAAATGTCAGCTGGTTGGCGATGATCTCTTCGTGACCAACTCAGCGCGTCTGCGTCAGGGTATTGAGAAGGGCGTTGCCAACTCCATCCTGGTGAAAGTCAACCAGATCGGCACATTGTCTGAAACACTCGATGCTGTTGAGACGGCACACAAAGCGTCCTACACAGCCGTGATGTCGCACCGTTCAGGCGAGACCGAAGATGCAACAATTGCAGATCTTGCGGTCGCAACCAATTGCGGTCAGATCAAAACCGGGTCCTTGGCGCGCTCTGACCGGCTTGCCAAGTACAATCAATTGATCCGTATTGAGGAAGAACTCGGTCCGCAAGCTTTCTACGCTGGACGGTCCATTCTCAAAGGTTGATCGTTGTATTCACGCTATTCGATACCCCGCAAAATTCTGCGGGGTATTTTTTTACCATCGGGATAACGGTGTTTTGTTGTTTCAATTGGTAAATCACCGGACTAATGGTTAATGCATTAACCACGAGTACAGCGTCAATATTTACAATATATTGAAGTTGTTCTTATACATAGTCAGCGTTCAACTCTGGATGATTGGCTGCGTTATGAATGCGATTTCCCAAACCCAAGATGTCATTGCCAATTGGCAAGATCAACACAGTGCGCTGTTTGACCGTCAGAACATCAAGCTGAAGCATCGGCTCGCGGAAACTGGATTGTTTTCCGAGGAAGCTCTTGGAAAGCTGATCGACAAGCTTGAGCCGCATCAATACACCTTGAACACGATGGGCCACGACAAGAATGTCAAAGAGTGGCGCCATGGGGAAATCGGCAGCACCAGCGGCACCGAAGTGATCAATTGCATTCGCAACGGTCGTCTGTGGATGAACGTTTTCCGGATCATGGACATCGATCCGCAATATGATCGCGTACTGAACCAGATTTTTTCAGAATTCGAGGCCCGTGTTCCGCACTTGAAGACCACAATGCGCAACATGTCCCTTCTGGTGTCCTCACCCAAAATCCAAGTCTATTACCATGCTGATGTGCAGGGCCAAAGCCTCTGGCAACTGCAGGGAAAAAAACGGGTCTACGTATACCCGGTCAATCAGGCTTTCTTGACCGACGAGTCGCTTGAAAAGATCTTGATGCAGGAAACGGAAGAGGAAGTTCCGTATCAGCCATGGTTTGATGAGTATGCCGAGGTGCACGACCTGGAGGCCGGCGAGATGATGCACTGGCCGCTCTATGGCCCGCACCGGGTCGAGAACCACGATTGCCTGAACATCTCCGTCACCACGGAACATTGGACGCGTGACATCCGCCACGAGTTCGCTGTTCGCTATGGCAATGGTGTCTTGCGCCGGACACTGGGTCTTGAGAATTTGTCAACGGCACCCCGAGGTTTTCACCTTTATCCGAAGGCTGCTGCAGCGCTCGCGTGGAAACGGTTGAAGATGGAGAAGAAACGCCGGGTTCAGCGGATGGTGGACTTCCGTCTTGACCCGAACGCCGAACTCGGATTTGCCGATATAGAGCCTTACGTGAAATAGGCCGGCTAATTCACGGAGCTGTTTCTGCGTCCGCGTCGGTGCGTGTGGCTTCTGCGTGCATGATACCGGCTGCGATAGTTTCGGCTTTTTCTGCTCCGGCCAACACAAAACGTCCATCGATAATAAAACACGGAACACCGGTCACGCCCGATTCCTGGGCTCTGCCTATCTGAGTAATGATTTTGTCGAGATCGGTCTCGGTCTCAAGCAGTTGCTCGACGAGATCCGATTGCATTCCCGCTTCTTCTGAAATGCGGACCAGAAGTTCGGACTTTGTCAGGTCCTCGCCATCGACAAAATAAGCCTTAAACAGGCGCTCCACCACATCATCCTGAACATCATCGGCTCGGGACCACAGAATGAGCCGATGACAATCCAGCGTATTTGGTGACAGCTTGATGGCGTCAAAGTCGAACGGGATACCTTCTTCCGTTCCAGCCGCTTTGATCTGCGAATAAAATGCGTTTGCGCGTTCCATCCCGCCAAACTTGTCGCTCAAATACTGCTTCCGGTCCTTGCCGGTTTTGGGAAGCGTTGCATCGAGCTGAAACGGGTGCCAGCGGACTTCGACGGGAATGTCAGGCACTTGTTTGAGCGCAGCTTCAAGCCGGCGTTTGCCGATATAGCACCAGGGGCACATCACATCTGAGACGATATCAATGGTGATTGCTGGGGTGCTACTCATTCGGGAAGCCTTGGTTCTGCTGCGGTTCTTTTGTTGTCGTGGCCAGACTATCAGGATGAACGCTTGGGGGAAACGCCCCGACGTCCGATCTACACATTGTGAACTGGGTTCAGGGAGCCATCACCGTGTGGGCAAGAATGGAGTTGATCCGCTTTTGCAGCCGCAAGGTTCCAGCTTCATTCTTCAACACAGCCACGGGGCCAAGTTCGCGAACCAGGCAGACCAAGTCCTCATCCCGGCTTGTGGCATCAGCAACCGAAAGCAGTGTGCCGTTAAGCTCCGCAAGATCCTCTGCGGTTGAAGCAGGAATATTAAAGTTTTCCGGAGACAGGCGCATTTCCCAAAGATCAAGCCCCCTGGCGGCCATCGCGTTGGCTGTCGTTTCAAGATACTGCTCATAACGATCACGGTCGAGCCCACCGACGGTGATCTGTTGCTGAAGCCACATATGGCTTTCAGAAAGAACCCGGTCGGCTAGGCGGCGCCGTTTCCCAAGGCGGATCGCTGAGGCCAGTCTGCGGTTGAGCGTATCTGGCCGGTTCCGCCCCAAAAGGACATCGGAGGCCCCATTTCGAAACAATGTAACGACATCCTCGGGATCTTCACACACCGCCAGGACCGGCAAACTTGCAAAACGCGCATCCCGCCTGATTTGCTGCATATAGTCGATGGCGTTTTCGGGGGGGCTGTCGATGACGACCGCGTCAAATGCCCGCTGCGCCATGAATTCGGTCGCCATTCCGCCGTCGAATGCGCCAATAACTTCCACATTGTGGCTGCTGGCAGCCTGCCACTCCAAAAAACGGCCGCTGACCCCGACGACCATCAAGCCGCTGCCGCCGGTATAGTGCGGTGCCGCGCCAAACCCGGGAATCCTACCGAATATGCGTCGCCGGATCCGTGCCTCTTCGGAGCGGAGGAGAGCCCGCTGATGAATGCAGATCAGCATAACCAGAATGTCATCTGGAACAGACCGTTCCAGGATTGCCATAGGCCGCAGACCGTCGACCGGCTGGTCTTCGCTGCCCGTGAGAACATAGAGCGGAACATCACAGGGCAGGGCCCGAACCTGGTCTGCGAGCCAATCAAAGAACGGCCTTCGTTTTTCCATCGGAATGGCCTGGACATCGACGATGACCGCGGCAGGTAGCTGATGCGGTAGCGACAATGACCTGTCGAATAGACCGATCAGAGAAATATCTTGATCATTCTCCGCATGGGAAGAGACCGGGCGGAGCGGGCACCGTCCGACATACCAATAAGGTCCGCGCCAAGAGAGCGAGGTTTCTACGTCCATCCCGTTTCCCACCATCGACCTGATTTTGTCAGGTCCCTCACAATTTATGCGACTGCCGCTGGAAGCCTTTGTGTGCGGAGCGTCAAACGGTCCCGGCACACTGTTCCGTCGTCGTTCCGCGGCAACGATTGCAATATCAACACTCTGTGAGGGATTTTGGCAAGGTCAACTCCTTCCGCGTCGAGATAGGCAAAGAAAGCACCCGCATCCGGGACATGACCTGGTTCTGGAACAAGGGCAGCATACATGCGTGCGCCGAGCACCGGGTCTTCGACAACAAACGCGGCAGCCTCCCGAATGCCGGGATAGGATGAGTAGATGACGTCGATCGTCTCCAGATTGCCCGTGCCGAGCGCGTAAAGGCCTGGCACTCCAAATCCTTCCAGTCCGTCGTCTGTGACAGAGACCTTGATGTTGGTGTTGAGATAGCCATTGCCCTCCCAGCGCAGCCGGCGGTGATTGCCGTTCAACGTCCGCCAGCCGATATCTGGAACCATTGGGCCGCGAACCAGGAGTGTTGGGGTTTGGTTTTCGATAGTCTCGGAAACGGCGATTTCGACTAGGGCTGGCCCGCTTTCACACCCCTCTGGCCCCCGGTGCTTTCCCAGCGGTATGGGCTTTGATTTGGCGCTTGGGCCCCGCGCGTGGGCGGTTAAGGCAAATTCGTCGGCGATATTGAGATCAACCATTCGCCTGCGCGGTACGAACGTTGTTGGCTGCGGCGACGAGATGTTCCAGGCAGCCAGGAGGGTCGTGTTCACATCGCCAAGCTTACGGTCCAGTGTTTGGGCCAGTGGTCCCGGTGCGAGAACAACATCCGCTTTGACGGCTTTGGCGTGGTCGGCAAGATTAGCAAGCGACGTCGGGTGATGAAGATGAAGCGTTCCTGCCGTCATCAGCCAGGGCACAAGTCCGCCGCCAAGACCTGTCAGCCCGCTGAGGGAATAGGGGAGGACAATATTGCCCGCTTCCTTCATATGGCCTTCATTGATCACCAGCGTGCCGCAGGATATCCAGTGATTGTGGCTTCGGCTGACCGGCATGTTTTCTTCGCCGCTTCGGCTCCAGCAAATGGTCGCGGCATGATCCGCCGGGTCCGGGCGCGGTTCGGTCCGCTCGAATTTAAGGTCATCCCCCATCTCGGCAAGCATCGGCCCAAGTTCGATCAGGCCATCGGGGATGTCCTTTCCAAGACCGAAAACAAAGCGCAGCGAAAACAGTTCCGCCGCCACATCCCGCGCGGCTGTGCCAACATCCCGGGTTTCAATCCGGTCTGCCGCAATCAGGCCCTTTGCACCGATCGAATTAAGCGCATCCAGAACGTTCTTCTGCCGCCAATGAAGGGGCAGCGGGGAAACGATCAAATCGGCACGCAAGGCGGCCAAGATTGCAATGACAGTGTCTACGGTGTTGGGCGATTGGACACCAACCACATGATCTTGCGTGAGCCCGACAGCGCCATAAAACGCGGCAAGCTTGTCGATCTCGCGGTCCGCTTCAGCGTAGGTCAGTCGGCGTGGTGCGCCGCCTGTCCAGGTTGCTCGATCCGGCGCATCGACAATGGCGATACGGTCGGGGTGGGTTTCGGCGGTTTGGCGGAAAATTTCATCAAGCGGCAAATCGGACCAGGCTCCGCTTTCATGATGTTCCTGCACAAGGCTTTCAGGCGTTACTTTCATTTTTCAAGTCGTCCGTAGGTCCGATCAGTTGAGTGAGGTTGACCACCACGTGTCCAGTTCATCCCCATATAGAGAATGGTGGCTCGGCGGCGAAACGCGTTTCCAGTGTGCGGCCCAATAGTCGGGCAAGTGATAAAGCGGTACCGAGTAGGCCCCTGAGATCAAAACCCGGTCAAAGGCGCGCACCGCATCGACAAAGTGTTCTCTTGACCGGGCACCGACGATTTCGTCGATCAAGGCGTCAATCGCCGGTTCGCTAGCCCCGACGAAGTTGAAGGATCCCTCAGTTTCAGCAGCTTGTGATGACCAGCGCCCGTATTGTTCCGCGCCCGGAGACAGCGAAGACGTCCAGGTGTTGAACACCATGTCGAAATCGCGCCGTGTGCGCCTGTCTTCGAACTGGGACGGATCCACACTGCGAACAGTTGCCTCTATTCCAAGCAATTCCAGGGTCCGAATGTAGGCAAGAGCCAGTTTTTCCTCGTCTTCGTTCTTGGATAGGATTTCGAAGCTGAGCGGCTCGCCTGTTTCCTGATGGATCAGCTTGCGGTCTTGAAGCGCGTATCCGGCTTTCTTGAATTCATTCAGGGCCGCACGGAGAACTTTCCGGTCCCTGCCGGAGCCATCCGCATCTGCCGGCTGCCACGTGCCCTCTAGAACGTCCGGGTCAACAGCGTCGGGGAAGGGGGCAAGCAACGCGCGCTCTCGTGCGCTCGCAGGCCGCCCGATTGATGACAGTTCGGAATTGTCCCAATAACCAGCTGTCCGCCTGTAGAGCCCATAGTAGAGATTGTCGTTCACCCACTTGAAGTCGAACAGCATCCTGAGTGCTTTTCGGGTCATCCGGTCGGAGAATTGGTCTCGCCGGGTGTTGAACGCCATGCCTTGCGTGGGCGCTGGAACACTACGCGGGATCTCCAGCTTTATGACATCGCCATTTTTAGCGGCAGGAAAGTCAAAGCCTGTGGCCCAGCGAACGGGATCACCGAACTTTAAAAAATCGATTAGACCTTTTTTGAAGGACTCCTGGAGCGTGGTTTCATCGCGGTAGTATTCGACCCGGATCTCATCGAAATTGTCGAAACCCCTTTTGACGGGTAGGTCGTTTGCCCAGTAGTCTGGATTTTTCTCGTAAATCACCAGCCGGCCTGGTTCGATGGTCTTAAATGTGTAGGGGCCGGATGCAACAAGCGGCGTGAGGGTCGAACGGTCGAACGTTTCGGCGTCGGTGTGTTTCTTTGAAAAGATCGGGGCAAGGGAAACCAGCAGAGGCAATTCCCTGTTGTCGCCGTTTGCGAAAACAAGTTTCAGCCGGTTGGGCGCAGTGACGATCTTGTCCTTGATCTGCGCATACCAGTTGCGGAACGGCGGACGCCCCTTTTCTTCGATGATTTCGAGTGAAAAGATCACGTCTTCAACGGTCACCGGCGAACCATCTGAAAATTTGGCATCCGGATTGAGTTCAAACTCGATCCACTCGCGGCTGTCAGGCATCCGGACGCGCTGCGCGAGCAATCCATAAAGAGAAAACGGTTCGGCATAGGACCGGACAAGCAAGCTTTCAAAGAGGTTGTTTCCAAATTGACGCTCACGCATGCCTCGCGCGGATGTCCAGCCGCCTTGAATAATAAAGGAATTCAAGCTGTTAAATGTTCCCTGAACCCCTAAAGTTATCGACCCTCCTTGAGGCGCATCGGGATTTGCGTATGGAAAAGGCGTATCAGGTGGCAGGGCCGGTTCGCCATGCATCGCAATGCCATGAGACCATTTGACCGAGTCGTCGGCCGAATATGCAGCCGGACTGAGAAGTGTCGAAAGCACAGTGGCCATGCCGAGAGAAACGGCAAACAGCAACGCCTGTGCGGTTTTCGCACAGCTGCTTTTTTCTGAATGTCGCAGCCAGTTGAACATGACAAATACGGAAAACCGGTTGATTCTCATTTCAAAAGCGTACCACAAGGAAATAAAGGCAGCGCGCCGAACAAGCAGGAAACTGTTGGATATTCAGAATTGTTTCGCAGATCGGAAAGTGCGTTGCATATCGGTCACCCTCTTGCCCAAATTGGATGTCTTACCATGGAAAACCGACATGAAAGCGCGGCCGGGTCTTGCGGTTGTATGCGGAATGTCACAGAACAGCGCAAAGATTTGCACATCCACGATTGAGGACGTTTCGATGAAGAGTGTTTTGAAAAGAGGATTGATCGCTGGCGCCGCCGCCGCGCTCGTGACCCTGTCTTCTTTCGCAAGTGCTCCCGCAATTGCCCAGGAAGAAGAGAGCCCTTGGACAAAGGCGTGTAACAAAAACGAGCAGACCAACAACAAGGAAGTCTGCTTTATTTCTATTGAGTTGCGGACAAATACCGGTCAGTTCCTGAGCAACGTCGCCATCCAGGAAGTAGAGGGCGAAGCTCGGAAGAAGCTCCTGGTGGCTGTGCCGACCGGCGTTCTGATTCAGCCAGGCGTTCGCATCCAGATCGATGACAGCAAGCCGGTTCAGGGCAAGTACAGCATCTGCGCGCCGAATGCGTGTTATGCCGAGTTGGCAATCGACAACAACTTCGTCAATGCGATGAAGCAGGGCGGTGGCATGCGGGTCATCCCGTTCAACCAGCAGGGCAAGGAAATCGCTTTCGACGTCACGCTGATTGGCTTCACCAAGGTCTATGACGGCGCGCCGATGGACATTGCTGAGCTGCAAAAGCGGCAGGAAGAACTACAGAACGAGTTGCAGAAACGGGCTGATGAAGCACGTCAGAAGCTGATCGACGCACAAAACGCGGCCAACCAGTAAGATCTCTCCTTAGTGATAGTATCCGATCAGGCCGGAGCGAAAATGCTCCGGCCTTTTTGTTTGTGTCGGAAAAACAGGGACGTGGCCAACAAAAAGCCGGACCTAGTGACCCGGCTTTCAATCTTCGGAGCTGTTAATCGGGAAGGTCTTCAGTGCATCTCCACAGACCGCGGCAGATAAGACCCGTCTGACTGTTCTTCGAAGATCTCAGCAACCTGCGGATGGCGCACAGGCTCCCCGGTCATGTCGGGAACCAGATTCTGCTCGCTGACATAAGCGACATACTCTGTTTCCTCATTTTCAGCGAGTAAATGATAGAACGGCTGGTCACGCTTTGGGCGGACGTCTTCGGGAATAGCATCCCACCACTCTTCGGTGTTGCTGAAGGTCGGATCGACATCGAAGATCACCCCCCGAAAGGGATACACTCGGTGCCGAACCACCTGACCGATTTTGAATTTCGCCGTACGCATGATTACTCAATCGCCAACTGCTTGCATGTGCAGGAAGTAGCTTTCCTATCGTGCACATGCAAGGGGTCTAAGTGTCAATATTAGCTCGGCAAACTTGCCGAAATCTAAAGACCGTACACTTCTGCAAGTTCTGCATCCTTGGATGCGACAACTTTCGCCAGATCAACAATCACTTTGGCTTGTTTCCAGGTTGCATCATCTTGCATTTTTCCATCGATCATGACCGCGCCTGTGCCATCGGGCATGGCATCAAGGATCTTCATGGCAAACGCCACTTCGCCGGGATCTGGCGAAAAGACGCGTTTGGCAATGTCGATTTGTGTCGGGTGCAGTGACCAGGCACCGAGGCAGCCCATCAGAAATGAATTGCGGAACTGGCTCTCGCACGCATCGGTATCGGAAAAATCGCCGAACGGCCCATAAAACGGCTTCAATCCATACGATAGGCAGGCATCCACCATTTTTGCCACAGTGTAATGCCAAAGATCTTGCTGGTAAGCCGTTCGTGCCGCACCTTCGGTTGGGTCTGCAAGAACTGCATAATCTGGATGCCCGCCGCCAACCCGGGTGGTTTTCATGCCACGCGAGGCTGCAAGATCAGCCGGACCCAGGCTCATGCCGTGCATCCGCGGACTTGCAGCAGCAATCTCCTCGACATTCTTCACGCCCTCGGCAGTTTCAAGGATCGCATGAATGAGGATCGGTTTCTCAATGCCTGCTTTTGCTTCAAGCTGTGCCAGAAGCTGATCCAGATAGTGAATGTCCCAAGGACCCTCGACTTTCGGCAGCATGATGACATCGAGTTTATCCCCGACAGCTGGAACGATTGCCATCAAATCGTCCAAAAACCAGGGGCTGTTCAAACAGTTGACCCGTGTCCAAAGCCCCGTCTGCCCGAAGTCGTTTTCCTCTGCCATCTGGATGAAACCACGCCGCGCGTCCGTTTTGGCATCAGCGGGGATTGCGTCCTCGAGATTGCCGAGGACCACGTCTACCTTGGCAATGAGATCCGGCACCTTGGCGCGCATTTTCTCAATGTGCGGCGGAACGAAATGGATCATCCGCTCCAGGGTAACGGGCAGTTCACGGAAGGGATCCGGCGCGCCAATCGCAAGGGGTTTGTAAAATGCGCTCGGGGTTTTGGTCAAAATGCTGTCCTCCACAGTTGTGGCCCTAGCATATCTTCCAAATGTTGCACTGCAACTGCTCCGAAAGGCGGACAGGCGCGGCCTGCTTACGCTGCGTCCTTCGCCGGAGCGGCGCGTCCAGCTGCAGCCCATTTTTTATGGATCCACATCCATTGCTCAGGATGCTCACGAATCCATTGTTCAAAAATCTCATGAATACGGACAGTCGCCGCTTCAATGTCCGCTTGCCGGTCTTCTGTGACAGGCACGGAGATTGCGCGCCCTTCTATGCGGAAGTTCACGCCGTTCTTGCGGATCACACGTCCAAGTACAATCGGCACACCGCAGGAGCGGGCCAAAGAGGCGGGAATTGGGTTCGCATAAGCCATCTGACCGAAAAACGGGACCTGAATTCCCCGGGTCTCGCGGAGATCGCCCATGATAGCGACAATCCCGCCGGCTTTCAGTGTCGACAAGATCTTCCGCGCTGTCTGGTGGCCTTTCGACAACAAGCCACCCTTGTAAAGATCCTTCCGCAACGAGCGGAGCGCCTTGTCGGCCTCCGGGTTTTTCAAAGCCTGATAGACCCCGGTAATCTCAAGGCCGCCCATCACCGCGGGCTGAACGCACATTTCCCAATTGCCACTGTGAAACGACACGAACAGTGCGGCCTGTTCCCCGCGGAGAACCGCCTGCGTGATCTCGTCGGCATCGGCCTCGAACCGATGGTCTTGATGCAGGAGCCGGTCGATATGGAAGGTCTCGGCAGCGACCCTGCCGAGATTGTCCCACATCCCCAGAACGATTTTTTCCCGCTCCTTCAGCGGCATGTCCGGATAAGCATTTTTCAGATGCGTCAGCGCCCGTTTGTGGCGCGCATTCAAAGGAGCAATCCAGCGCCAGCAACGTCCCATCAGCCAGGACGCAAAATCCACCGGGAACAACCGGAAAAGGCCAATCGCTGCGGAAAGCAGAAGGCTTTCAAGGTGGTTTCTAAACGTCATGGAAGCTGAGCTGGTCACTGATGGTGGACAGTCCCGGTCCACATGGCCTGAATTGGTCTCACCGTTCCGCCAAAAGCACACGGGACAAGCGGCATACGGAACGTTATGGCCTTGCGGTTCACCTCAAGACCTGTTTGGAATGCGATCCGGCGCGCCGTCTTGCATGTTGGGGTCCTTATCGAAGGCAGCACGATTATGCAAGCGCTCAGCCGCGTATCACCGCAACCGGCCTGCCAAACGCAAGTATTTTGAACTCATTATGCAGAACGTCATCTCGCTTTCTCTACCGTTTTTCGGGCTGATTTTCCTGGGCTACGCGGCCGGCAAGATCAAACAGATCCCCGAAGCCGGTTTGAGCTGGATGAACTTCTTTGTTGTCTATCTGGCTCTGCCCGCATTGTTTTTCCGGCTGTTGTCCGGAACCCCTTTTGAAGAATTGGCGAATTTCGCGTTCATCGCGGCGACGACATTCACCACTTACATCGTGTTCGCGGTGGCTTTCTGCATCGGGGTGGTCGCCACACGCGGCAGCATCGCCGAATCGACGATACTCGGGATCGCAGGCGCGTATTCCAACGTCGGCTATATGGGGCCGGGTCTGACGCTCGCGGTCCTTGGAGAAGAGGCAACAGTGCCGACGGCTCTCATCCTGTCGTTCGATAATGCCCTGATGTTCATTCTAGCGCCAATGATGATGGCAGTCGCGGGCGCCGAAGATCAAAGCATCGCAGATACCGTCAAAAGCATTCTTTGGCGGATCTTCAGCCATCCGTTTATTCTGGCGACCATCGCAGGGGTGTTGGCCGCTGCCTTTGAGTTGCAGCAGCCTCAGGCGTTTTCGACACTCCTGACCTACCTGAGCAACGCGGCCGCGCCGTGTGCGCTTTTTGCCATGGGAGTCAGCATAGCCATCCGCCCAATTGGCCGGATCCCGATCGAACTGCCGATCGTTCTGGCTGTGAAACTAATCGTGCATCCATTGCTGATCTTCATGTTGTTGATGTGGCTTGGGAATATCGACCCGGTCTGGATCGCGACGGCGGTGCTTATGGCATGTTTGCCACCGGCGACAAACGTGTTCGTCATCGCTCAGCACTACGGGACTTATGTCCAGCGCGCATCCAGCTTCGTCCTGATTGGGACGCTTGTTTCAATTGTCACGGTCACCACGTTCATCTGGGCCATCACCACAGGCGCACTCCCGACCGGGTTCGCGGAAGTCATGCGGGGAGGGTGATGTGTCAGGCAATGCCACACTGTCACTGATTGAACAGGAATCACCTGAGGTCCGCGAAGGGTTGCTTAAGCTCCGCCGCCTGATCCTCGAGACGGCCGTTGAGACTGACGGCATCGGCAAAATTGTCGAAACGCTCAAATGGGGCCAACCGAGCTATCTGACGGAAAATCCCAAATCCGGAACAACGATCCGCATTGCGAAAGACGGTTCTGAGCTGGGCGATATTGCCCTTTATGTTTCCTGCAACACCAGTCTTGTGTCGGAATGGCGCGGTCTCTTCCCAGACCTCATCTTCGGCGGCGACCGCAG
Source organism: Roseibium sp. (assembly GCF_965276855.1). Lineage (GTDB taxonomy): Bacteria > Pseudomonadota > Alphaproteobacteria > Rhizobiales > Stappiaceae > Roseibium. The sequence goes on along the minus strand of NZ_OZ255700.1, from coordinate 39,386 downwards.
CCTGCACCTTTCCCTCACCGTACCCATGCCTCTGCCGGAGTTGCGGCAGATGATCCGGATGGCCTTGACCTACCACAGCAGAAAGAAATCGCGCTGAAACAGGCGCGCTGAGGCAGGCGTTATGGGCGCAGCTGAAACCCTGTTCCCGGCGCCATTCCTTCGCGCATGAGCAAACGCCGGAAAGGGCCAATTTTGCCGGCCAGATACATGCCCGCGCTTCGGGCTGCTTGAACCGGCAGGAAATCCGTCAAAAGGGACCGGTTCAGCATATCGACCGCATTGGTCCGAGACCGGATATCGACCATCCGCTTGTGCTCAAAAGTTCTGAGGGCTTCCGGGCTACCGATGTCCAGTCCCTTTGCCTGAGCCACGGCCACGGCTGATATTAAATCGGCAATATCGCGCATGGACAGGTTCAGTCCCTGCGCGCCAACTGGTGGGAAGACGTGTGCTGTCTCCCCAACAAGCGCCAAACGATTTGAAATCACCGACCGGGCGGTCATGCCAGACAGGGGGAAGGTTTGCGGTTCGGAAATCACGGTGAACTTGCCGAGAATGGAGTGTGCCCGGTCTTCCAACTCCCGGGCGAGCAGCGTCTTGTCCATGGTTTTCAACCGGTCCGCGGTTTCTGCCGTCTCGACACAGACCAAAGAAGACTGCCGGCCGGGCAGCGGAACAAGCGTGAACGGTCCGGTTGGTGTGTGGAATTCGGTCGAGATACCGCGGTGCGGCAGCGTGTGCTCGAGATTGAGAACAAGGGCGGTCTGTGGATAAGACCAGCGCTTGACCTCTATCCCGGCCGAAGTCCGCAGAAGCGAGTTACGGCCATCGGCTGCAACAGCGAGATCTGCAGAAACGGTTGTGCCGGTTTTAGTGGTGATAACGGCTTTTTCTTCGGAAAAAGCAGCGTTTTCAGCGAGGTCATCGACGCAAGTGAGGTTGTCCTCAGCGGAACAGGCGGCTGCCAGCTCCTTGTTCAGTTCGGCGTTGATGATGTTGTAGCCAAACTCTTCAACGCCGAGTTCTGCGCTTTCAAAAAGGGTTTCAGGCGAGCGGATCAGCCGTTTGGATCCATCGATCATGCGCATCGTTTTCAAGGGCTCTGCCGTTGGCAGAATTTCGGCCCAGATGCCGAGGTCTTTGAGGAGATCGATCGATCTTTGCCAGAGAGCTGTCGTCCGAGCATCTTGAGGCGCGTCAAAAGGAGCGACCAAAGCCGTTTTGATGCCGGTCTTCGCCAGGGCCAGCGCAGTGATCCGCCCAGACGGTCCACCACCGACAACAACTGCATCACACGTGATTTCTTTATTCGCCCGGGCCATGATCGTTTCCGCACTTAAAGACTTGTTGCAACTTGCCTTACGATGTTGGGCTATACCTCATAAAGATCAACGGGACCAAATCGCGCAGGTCGGTAATTAGATCTTTGGTGCGCCGACGGTGTGGTAGGCACCATGAGAAATATCAATTCGTTGAGCTGAATTCCGCGGTAGGTTCTGCTCGAAATTGGCAATGAGTCCGGCCCAAGACAACACATATGACTGTTTTGCATTCTCCTGATGGCCTGAAACCGAATATCGGCGAACCACCACGTGGATGGCCGCTTGTTCTTTTGGTCGTCGCGGCACTGACAGTGAGCGGCTGGTCGTATCTAATTGTTATGGTCGCGGCCATGGTTCCAAGCATGGACATGGCTGAAGCCGGGCCGGGAATGATCCTGTTCAATCAGTTCAATTTCATGCGCGGTTTGCCGGAAGAGGCCAGGGTAGCACTTGCAGCCCTTTGTTTGCCGGCCGGCGCAACGTTCGGCATGCCCAGCGTGGCGTTGACAAGCGCCGATATTGCCAAGATTTTCATGATGTGGGCCATGATGGCACTGGCCATGATGCTTCCGTCCGCGACGCCCATGGTGAAAGCCTTTCACCAGTACGTCTCTATTGAGGGCACTCAGACCAAATCAGCCTTTTCTGTAACCGTTTCCGTAGTGTTTGGATATCTCGCTGTCTGGATCGGCTATGCGGTTGTTGCGACTATCGCACAGGTTGGTTTGTCCAAGCTTGGTGCATTGTCTGACATGATGGCGCCGGTCAGTATGGCACTCACCACGTCTGTCTTGCTTGCTGCGGGCTTATATCAATTCACGCCTGCCAAGCGCGCCTGTCTAGAACGCTGCTGGTATCCCAGATGGTCCTTTGCCCGGAACGGAGGCGATTACAGCGCCCAATCTGCCTTTCGTGAGGGACTGGCACAGGGTTGGATCTGCCTTGGTTGCTGCTGGGCCGTAATGACGGTGATGTTTGCGGTTGGGTTGATGAACATCCTTTGGATTGCATTGCTTGGCGCGGTAATGGCTTTGGAAAAAACATTTCCCAGCCGGGCTTTCCCAATCGGGATCGGGATATTTTTGCTGGTATGGGGCGGTGCGCTTGTGTTTGGAATGGTTCTCGGCCAAGGCGCTTCTTAGAAACATTGCAGTTTGAAGTGTTTCTCTGCTTTTGCGGTTCACACTGTCATCGATTTGCAATACAAATAGAGGCTGTTGACTCCTTAGCACTCTTATCAGGGCGAAGATTTGGGAGCCGCCGCGCCACGGAATAAGAAACGTAACTTCGCGCGGATCTAATTGTTTATACGAGGACCTAGGCCCGTGACGGACGTAACGCCTGGCAAAGTCGCGCCGGAACCCGCGCTGTTTTTGATCCACATTCTGACAGCTTCCGGAGCGCCGATTGCGTTGATTGCGCTGCTTGCTGGTGCACAGGGCAAGTGGGACGAGATGTTCGCCTGGCTTGGACTGGCGCTTTTTGTCGACGGCATTGATGGTCCACTTGCGCGCAAGTACAACATTGCGGAACGCCTGCCGCGCTGGTCCGGGGCGTCCCTCGATTTTGTCATCGACTATGCCACCTATGTGTTCTTGCCCGCCTTTGCACTGTCCTGGAGCCTGATGCTCTCAAGCCCGTGGAACTGGATCTGCGGCGGCCTCGTTGTGTTCACCGGTACGCTCTATTTCGCCGACAACGGCATGAAAACGCCGGACGGCTCCTTCAAGGGCTTCCCGGCAGGCTGGAATATGGTGGTGTTCGGTCTCATGGTGCTGTCGCCGTCCGAAGCCTTTACGATTGCCGCTGTCATCGTGTGCTGTGTTCTCACCTTTGCGCCGATCCGGTTTGTTCACCCGGTTCGCGTCAAACGCTGGCGCTGGCTGACCCTTCCAGTCACGCTTGTCTGGATGGCGCTTGCTGCGCTTGCGATCTGGGATGGGATGGTGTTGAGCACTTGGGCAGCAGTCCTGTTTACAGCTGCCAGCCTTTATCTCTTCTCAGTGTCCGCGGTTCAGCAGCTGATCGATCGCGTCGATTGATCAGCCTACGGTCCGGTAGCTGTCCCAGTTCTTCCCGGTAATCGACTGTAAACAGTGCGTTCTTTGTTTCGCACTGGCGTCGCTGTGACGGGCTGGATATGGTCTTTGCAACGATCTGCACCAGTTGTTTGCGTGCAATCATGATGAAATTCTGTGGGAGTTGATATGGTACAGGCAATCCGCGTGCATGAGACAGGCAGCGCCGATGTTTTAACCTGGGAGCATGTAGAGGTGGGCGAGCCGGGCCCCGGTGAAGCGCGCATCCGGCACACGGCGATTGGCCTCAATTTCATCGACACCTATTTCCGATCCGGCCTTTATCCGGCACCCGATGGGGTGCCGTTTATTCCAGGAAATGAAGGCGCCGGTATTGTTCAGACAGTCGGTGAGGGCGTGTCCCACATCAAGCCGGGTGATCGTGTGGCGTATGTCGGCCCACTCGGCGCCTATGCTCAAGAGCGGATTATTCCGGCGGACCGCCTTGTGGTCATTCCTGACGGAATTGATGACAAGGCTGCGGCCGGCATGATGCTGAAAGGAATGACGGCCCAGTATCTGCTCCGTCAGACCTTCAATGTCGGCCCAGAAACAACTCTTCTGTTTCACGCCGCAGCCGGGGGCGTCGGCCTGATTGCCGGGCAATGGGCAGCCCATCTTGGGGCAACGGTGATTGGCACTGCAGGGTCGCAGGACAAAGTCGATCTGGCCAAGGCCAACGGCTACCAGCATGTCATCAACTATCGGACGGAAAATTTCGTCGAGAGGGTCAAGGAGATCACCGACGGTAAGGGCTGTGACGTTGTCTATGATTCTGTGGGCAAGGACACCTATCCGGGATCGCTGGATTGCCTGAAGCCGCGGGGGCTGTGGGTCAGCTTCGGTCAGTCCTCCGGTCCAATCCAGGACTTCAATCTTGCACTGCTTGCGCAAAAGGGATCGCTTTTCGCAACCCGGCCTACGCTCTTCAGCTATATCGCGACCCGCGAACAGCTGGAGATGACGTCCGGCGATCTGTTTGATGTCGTCTCCAAAGGCATCGTGAAGATCGCGGTCAACCAGGAGTACCGTTTGGCCGACGCAGTCCAGGCGCATACCGATCTGGAAGGCCGGAAAACCACCGGCACGACCGTTCTGATCCCGTAAGGACGGTTGAGAATGCGTTCAGCGCGCGCACAGGAGCTGGCCCGGAACCTTTACAGCCCAGCGATGCGGTATTTTCTCGCCGCTGCTGAAGCTGGATCTATCCGGGCTGCGTCGCGCGAGCTGAATGTTGCCTCGTCCGCAGTCAACCGGCAAATCCTGTGGCTTGAAGAAGCGCTTGGCCTGCAGCTCTTTGAGCGTGTGGGCCGGCGGATGCGGTTGTCCCAGGCGGGCGAGGTGCTGCTGGCGCACATCCGGCGGACCTATTCCGACTTTGAAGGCACAGTTGCTGAACTGGATGCGTTGAAAGGACTGCGCCGGGGGACCGTCTCCATCGCGTCCGTGGAGAGCGTTGCAGAGCGGTTGTTGCCTGCGGTGATCAGTTCGTTCCGCCGGACCTATCCCGGCATCCATGTCAACGTTTCGGTTTCCTCTTCGCAGGAAGCGGCCCGGAAGGTAGAAGCGGCCGAAGCGGATGTCGGGTTCACCTTTGACCCTCCCGACATGTCGACCCTGACCGCGGCCTTCCATCATGATCTGGTAATTGGCGCGGTGATGGCCCCGAACCATCCTCTGGCGGACGAAAACGGACTGAGTCTTGCCGATTGTCTTCGCTATCCGGTTGCCTTGCCGGCAGAAGGTTTGTCGATCCGGGCCCGGATTGATGTCATTCGGAGCCGGATTCCGGGTGCATCCATGACCTATGTTGAGGCGAATTCCTTGCGATTGATGCGGGCGCTGGCGCGGGATGAGAACGTCATCGGTTTTCAAACGCAGATCGGCTGCGAAGAAGATATTGAAGCCGGACATTTGATCTTTAAGCCATTGAAGGATCAACCTCTTCAGGCCGATCGTCTTTGTGTGGTAACATCGTCTTTGCGCGCCTTGGCATTGGCCCCGGCGATGTTTTTTGATCACGCAGTGTTCGCCTTGAAAGAGCGGCTAGCATCCATTGATGCCAATTAGGCATCATTAAGTACGCAAATGAGCGCTTTGGATCTGCGTCTATTTCAGGCACATTTTTATCTGATGGATTTTGCGGCACTGCCGCAAGAGGGAGAGACTGATGGGGCGTTTGACAACGCACGTTCTGGATACTGCTTTGGGGGTCCCTGCAAAGGGCCTCAAGATAGAGCTTTGGTTTGCGAACGATGCGCCGGCTCATATTTCAAGCCATGTGACCAACGATGACGGCCGGGTCGACGGTGCAATTCTCACCGACGATGTGTTTGAAACCGGAACCTACGAGCTCCGTTTCCATGCAGGTGAATATCTGAAACGCACCAATCAAACCCTCCCGGATCCGCTGTTTCTGGATATCGTTCCAATCCGCTTCGGGATCGCTGACGCAAACGCGCATTACCATGTGCCGCTGTTGCTCTCGCCGTTCGGCTATTCAACCTATCGGGGGAGCTGAGAGATGCGGGACACGATCCGGTTCATCAAAGGCGGTGAATTTGTCGAACTCCACGATGTCGGGCCGACCGAAACACTTCTTGACTATTTGCGGCTCCGTCGAAAGGAAACTGGTACCAAGGAAGGTTGCGGGGAAGGTGACTGTGGTGCCTGCACCGTCGCGCTTGGCCGGGTCATTGATGGCAAGCTGACTTATCAGCCTGTGAACAGCTGCATTCAGCTCTTGGGCATGGTCGACGGCGCTGAACTGGTGACCGTGGAAGATCTTGTACAGGACAAGCGGCTTCATCCGGTTCAACAGGCCATGATGGATCTTCACGGATCCCAATGCGGGTTCTGTACACCGGGTTTCATCATGACGCTGTTCACTCTGTATCACGCAGAAGGCGAGGCGAAATCCCGCAAGACGGTCACGGAATGGCTCGCCGGAAATCTTTGCAGGTGCACGGGATATCGCCCGATTGTCGATGCGGCACTGGAAGCCTGTTTCAACGTTGCCGATGACGCGTTCACCTGGCGGTCGAACGAAACCCGTGAGCAACTTAAGAAACTCGCTGATAGCCGCGATATTTTCCTTGGAACCAGCGAACGGTTCTTCTCCTCGCCGGCGTCTTTGGATGGCCTGGCAGCGCTCTACGGTCAGCATCCGGATGCCACCCTGGTCTCTGGCGCGACCGATGTTGGGCTCTGGATTACAAAAAACCTCCGCGATCTTCCCAAAACCATCTGGCTCGGCCGGATCGAGGGCCTGGACAGAGTCGAAGAAAGCGAATCCGGTATTTTGATGGGGGCGACGGCGACCTTCGCGGCAACTGAGGCCGCGATGACGCGGATCTCACTGGATCTGGGCGAACTTTGGAAGCGGATTGGGTCCAAACAGGTTCGCGCGTCCGGAACGGTTGGCGGTAACATTGCCAACGGATCGCCGATCGGAGATTCGCCCCCAGCGCTCATTGCACTTGGCGCCACTTTGGAGCTTCAGTCTGCAGACAGTGATCGTGCCTTGGCGCTGGAAGACTTTTTCATCGACTACGGGAAACAGGACCGCCTTCCCGGGGAGTTCGTGACCGGGCTGTTTGTTCCGCGCCCCTCCGCCAATCAGGTCTTTCACTGCTACAAAATTTCAAAGCGCTTCGACCAGGATATCTCATCCGTCATGGCCGCCTTCCGGTTTACCATTGTTGATGGCCGGATCATCGACGCGCGGATCGCCTATGGCGGCATGGCGGGAACACCGAAGCGGGCCAGCGGATCAGAAGCAGCATTGAAAGGAGCAATTCTGGAGGATGCATCGACCTGGGCGGCCGCCATTGACGCACTCAACACCGACTTCACGCCATTAACGGATATGCGGGCAAGCTCGGAATACCGCATGGAAACGGCGCGAGCCTTGCTCGCGAAAGCCTTGATGGAAACCGATGGGACAGCCGCGGAAAGCGTCCGGGTTTTGGCAAAGCGGGAGGCTGATCATGACCGCGCCGCTTGATCCGAGCAAAGTGACCGCCCCGCTGAAGCACGTGCGGAAACCATTGGCTCATGACAGTGCAGAGATGCATGTCACGGGCACAGCACCTTACATTGATGACCTTACGGAGGCCGTTGGCACGCTGCATATCGTCCCTGGCTGGGCGCGGTCTGCAGTCCGCGGCAAGATCAGTTCCATCGATCTGACGGATGTGAGCGCAAGCGACGGTGTCGTTGCCGTACTGACATCTGAGGATATTCCGGGAACCAACGATTGTTCGTCCGGCTTTGGCGATGATCCGGTTCTGGCAGACGGTGAAATCCTGTTTTACGGCCAGGTAGTCTTTGCCGTTGTGGCCGAAACCCGGGATCAGGCGCGCAAGGCAGCCCTGAAAGCTAATATCGAGGTTGCACCGATCCCACCAATCCTGACGCAGGAAGACGCCGAAGCTGCAGAAACAATGGTTCTGCCGGACTACCAGTTCCGGCGCGGATCACCTGAAACCGGCATGACAGCGGCGGAAGAGGTCTTGTCCGGCTCGTTCCGCATTGGCGGGCAGGAGCATTTCTACCTGGAAGGCCAGATCGCCATGGCCGTGCCGCAGGAAGCGGGCGGCATGCTGGTTCATACGTCGACCCAGCACCCGACGGAAGTGCAGCACACCGTGGCCAAGGTCCTCGGGGTCCCGGATGCCTTGGTCACGGCGGAAGTGCGGCGTATGGGCGGTGGCTTTGGCGGCAAGGAATCCCAGGCGAACCAATGGGCGAGCTTGGCTGCACTTGCCGCTCACGCCACGGGCCGGGCATGCAAAGTTCGGCTCGATCGTGATGACGACATGATCATGACCGGCAAGCGGCATGACTTCCGCGTTGACTGGACCGTTGGACACGATGGTACCGGCAAAATCCGCGCGGTTGATATGGAGTTTCTAGCCCGGTGTGGCTACTCGGTCGATCTGTCCCTAGGAGTGAATGACCGTACGCTGTTTCACGCCGATTCCAGTTATTTCTATCCAGACGCAGCCATCCGGTCCCGCCGTTTGAAAACGGACACGTGCTCAAACACTGCATTCCGCGGATTTGGCGGGCCGCAAGGGATGCTGGCGGCAGAGCGCATGATTGATGCGATTGCCATCAAGACGGGCCGGGATCCTCTGGATATCCGCAAGCTGAACTTTTATGACGGCGAGCGCAATTTGACACCTTACGGCATGCCGGTGGAAGAGTATGCGGTGATGCATGAACTCATCGCCCAGCTGGAAGAGACCTCCGATTACTGGTCCCGGCGGGACGATGTCCGTGATTTCAATGCGGTGAATGCCGTCCTGAAAAAGGGACTGGCCCTGACGCCAGTGAAATTCGGCATTTCATTCACGCTGAAACACCTCAATCAGGCAGGCGCGCTTGTCCATCTTTACACCGACGGTTCGGTTCATCTGAACCACGGCGGCACCGAGATGGGGCAGGGGCTCTATCAGAAGGTCGCCCAGGTCGTTGCCGAAGAATTTGGCGTGACACTGGAGAAGGTGCGGATCACCGCAACCAACACCTCCAAGGTGCCGAACACCGGCCCGACAGCCGCATCTTCCGGGACCGACTTGAATGCCATGGCCGCAAAACTTGCAGCGCAGGAAATCAAGGGCCGCTTGATCTCGTTCCTGTGCGAACAGCACCAATGCGGTCCGGAAGCCATCCATTTCGGAGACAACAAGGTCCTCATTGGCGATCAGAGTTTCACTCTGGCGGAAGTTGCCAAACAGGCGCACATGGCACGGATCCAGATGTCCCACGCCGGGTTTTACGCGACGCCCGGCATTACTTGGGATCGGGAAAGCGTAACCGGCCGGCCGTTTTATTACTTCGCCTTTGGCGGCGCCTGCGCAGAGGTCACAATCGACACCATGACCGGTGAAATGACGGTCGACCGGGTCGATATCCTTCACGATGTCGGCCATTCGCTGAACCCGGCGATCGATCTCGGCCAGATTGAGGGCGGATTCGTGCAAGGCATGGGCTGGCTGACGACTGAAGAGCTTGTCTGGGATGAAAAAGGCCGGCTGCGCACCCACGCCCCGTCGACTTACAAGATCCCTACCGCGTCGGACATTCCCGAGGAGTTCAACGTTAGCCTCTATGACGGCAACGGCAATCCTCAGGAGACTGTCTACCGGTCCAAGGCTGTCGGCGAACCACCGGTGATGCTGGCAAATGCTGTCTTCTGCGCCATCAATGACGCAGTAGCGAGCATCGCGCCGGGCCAGATCCCAAATCTTGATGCGCCGGCAACGCCCGAAGCGATCATGAAGGCCGTCCGGGATTTGCGCTCACGAAAGGTCTCGGCATGAGGGTCTGGGGGCACATCGCGAACTGCCTGAAAAGCAGCGGCGCCTGTGCCCTCGTCACGGTCGCCGAAACTGGCGGGTCGACACCACGGGAAACCGGCGCGCGGATGATCGTCCGGCCGGACGGCGGGTTTTTCGGAACGATCGGCGGCGGCACCTTGGAATTTGAAGTGATCCGCCAGGCGGCAAGGGCTGCATGCAGCAAGACGGCCGGTTTCGAACTAAAAACCGTTTCTCTCGGGCCTGATCTCGGCCAGTGTTGTGGTGGCCGGGTCAAAATCGCGATCGAAGTCTTTGTGTCGGAACAGTTGGAAGCCGCGGACCGGCTGGCACTTGTAGAAAGCAAACCGTATCCGTTCGTCACGCGTGCGATAATCGACAACGGTTCCGTTCGCGAACGGGAATTCGTGGATCAAGCCCCTGAAGACGCATTTCAAATCGTCGAGGAGAACGGCAGAAAGCTGCTGATCGAAAAATTCGGCGAAACACGGCGGACACTCTATCTCTTCGGCGCCGGGCATGTCGGAAAGGCGCTTGTGCTAGCGCTGGCGCCCTTGCCATTTTCGATCGTGTGGATCGACAGCAGAGCGGATCAGTTTCCAACTGCCGTCCCGGCCAATGTCACGAAGATCTGCACGTCGGACCCCGCAAAAGCACTTGAGGATGCGCCGGATGGTGCCTTCGTTCTTGCCATGACCCACTCACACGGGCTCGATGAAGAGATCATGGCCCGTGCGCTCCTCGCGCAGCGCTTTGGCTATTGCGGTGTCATCGGTTCCAAAACCAAGCGGGTCCGGTTCATGAAACGTCTCAAATCACGCGGTCTGAGTGACAGCGTTCTTTCGACCATGGTCTGCCCGGTCGGGGTGACAACGATAAAATCAAAACACCCGGCTGCGATCGCAGCAGGAATAGTTGTCGACCTGATTACCCGGGACGAGGCCTGTTATCAACAAGCCGCTGCAAGCGGGAGGCTTGCACACAAATAAGACATGAATAATAAGGCGGCATCCAACCGGGGGACAGTGTGGGTACAGAAAACCATTCAGAAGTGGACACGGCAGCTGCCCCGTTCGCAAGATCCGGCAAAGACAAGTTGCTGGACGCGCAAGGGCTGACCAAGCGGTTTGGCGATATCCTTGCCAACGACGCCGTCGATCTGACGATCAACAAGGGTGAGATTCACGCTCTTCTTGGTGAAAACGGTGCGGGAAAGTCCACACTCGTCAAAATGTTTTACGGGTCGCTCGAACCGGATGGCGGCGAGATCTGGTGGGATGGCCAAAAGGTTGCGATAGACAATCCTGCTGCTGCCCGCGAACTCGGCATTGGGATGGTGTTCCAGCATTTTTCCTTGTTCGAGGCGTTGAATGTGGTCGAGAACATTGCGCTCGCACTTCCAAATCCCGGCAATATGAAAGATCTGGCCAAACGGATCGAAACAGTCTCCCGTGAGTATGGTCTCCCGCTGAACCCCAATGACATTGTCGCCGATCTGCCTGTCGGAATTCGTCAAAGGATCGAAATCGTCCGCTGTCTGCTGCAGGAACCCCGTCTGATCATCATGGATGAGCCGACGTCTGTTTTGACACCGCAGGAAGCGGATCAGCTTTTCCTGACCCTGCAAAGGTTAGCGTCCGAAGGCTGCGCCGTCCTTTATATCAGCCACCGGCTGGAAGAAGTTCAGCGGATCTGCCATCACGCGACCATCTTGCGCCACGGCCAGGTCGTCAATGAATGTGATCCCACGAAGGAAACACCAGCAACACTCGCCAGCATGATGGTGGGGGCTGAAGTAATCGCGGTAAACGCGGCAGCACAAAAACCGGCTATCGGAGATGTCCGGCTTGGGTTGAACAAGTTGTCCGCGCCTGCGGCCACACCCTTTGCAACGGCGCTGAACAACATTTCTCTGGAACTCCGTGCAGGGGAAGTTGTGGCAATTGCGGGCGTTGCCGGGAATGGGCAAGGGGAATTGTTCGACGCAATCTCCGGTGAAATGCGCGTTGCCCCAGACATGATCTTGCTGGATGGCGTTTCTTGCGGCTCCAAGGGTATCAATTGGCGCCGTAAGAAAAACGCCGCGTTCGTTCCCGAAGAGCGGCTCGGTCATGGCGCCGTTCCAGGTATGAAGCTCTCCCAGAACATTGTGCTTACGCGGCACAGCACGGGTGACAAGCTGGTCAATGGAGGGATGGTGTCCACGGCCAATGCCGGAAAAATGGAGCAACGGATCAAGCAAACCTTTGATGTCCGCATGTCGCATGACGATCCGGAGGCACGTTCACTATCGGGTGGCAATCTGCAGAAGTTTGTTGTCGGTCGCGAGCTCGACCGGCAACCGGGCGTCCTGATCATCAATCAACCGACTTGGGGCGTCGACGCAGGGGCAGCCGCCCTGATCCGTCAGGCAATCATTGATCTCGCCCGAAGCGGATCAGCAGTCCTGGTGATCAGCCAGGATCTCGATGAAATCTTTGAAATCGCCGACAAGATCGCGGTGATCTCCAGAGGCTACCTGTCTGAACCGGAACCTGCTGCGGATATGACCCGCGAACGGGTTGGACTTCTCATGGCAGGCGGAGCCGAGACACAAGGGGAGGTCGCCTGATGCGGATCGAACTCGTCAAACGCAAGGAACACAGCGAACTGATGTCGCTGATGTCGCCTCTGATTGCTGTCGGCCTGACAGCTCTGTCCGCCGCGATCATCTTTGCCATTTCCGGCGTCAATCCAGCCCTTGGTCTCTACAAGTTCTTCATTGAACCCTTGACCGAGCAGTGGTCGCTGGAAGCAACGATCGAAAAGGCAACACCGCTCATCCTGATCGGTTGCGGTCTGGCCGTGTGTTACCTCTCGAACAACTGGAACATCGGCGCCGAAGGGCAATTTGTGGTCGGGGCCATGTTCGGCTCCATCCTGCCGGTCATGTTTCCGAGTTTTGAAAACAGCCTGACTTTGCCACTGATGCTGATCTGCGGTGTGATCGGGGGCGCGCTTTGGGCGACGATCCCGGCTCTGCTGAAAACCCGGTTCAACACCAATGAAATCCTCACAAGCCTGATGCTGGTTTATGTGGCCGGGCTTCTGCTGGATTATCTCGTGCGCGGTCCGTGGCGGGATCCGGACGGCTTCAACTTCCCGGAATCGCGTATCTTTTCCGATGCTGCAACCTTGCCGGAAGTCTTTGGCGGAATGATGAGCCTGGCGACGCCGATCACCATCATTGTGGCCTTGGTGCTCGCGCTGGTATTGGCAAAAACCATCAAGGGCTTTGAAATCCGCGTAATGGGCGAAAGCCCGCGCGCAGGCAGCTTTGCCGGGTTCTCAGCAAAAGGGTTGACCATTTTCTCGTTCGCCTTGGCAGGCGGGTTGGCCGGCCTTGCCGGCACCATGGTCGTCTCAGGGTCTTTGAACCAGCTTCTGCCGTCTATTTCTCCAGGCTATGGCTTCACAGCCATCATCGTGGCCTTCCTGGGCCGCTTGAACCCGATCGGCATCATCATCGCCGGGTTTGTCCTTGCCTTGTCCTACATCGGCGGAGAGGGCGTCCAGTCCGGGCTGGGCGTCTCCAATAAGATCGCAAGCGTTATCCAGGGATTGCTTCTGTTCTACGTACTCGCATGCGACACGCTCATTCTTTATCGCATCCGCATGGTCTCCCGCCGTGCTGCCAATCCGGCCGGGGAGGTTTCTCATGTTTGAGGCAGTTCTGCTCACAGTCATTACGGCGGCAACCCCGCTTCTCATTGCGGCAATTGGCGAATTGATGGTGGAGCGCTCCGGCGTCCTCAATCTGGGTGTCGAAGGCATGATGATCATGGGGGCGGTGATTGGATTTGCAGTCGCTAATCAGACCGGCTCTGGAACACTCGGGGTCATCGGTGCCATCGCGGCCGGTATGGCGATGTCCGCATTGTTTGGTTTTTTAGTGCTGGTCCTGGTCGCCAATCAGGTCGCGACCGGTCTTGCACTGACGATCCTCGGTCTTGGTCTGTCCGGTATGATTGGAGAAGCCTATATCGGTGTGCCGGGTCTACGGATCCCGGAACTCTATATCCCGATCCTGTCCGACATCCCGTTCATTGGACCGGTCTTCTTCCAGCAAGATGCGATCGTTTATATCGGCTTTGCACTTGTCATCGGGGTGGCCTACTTCCTCTTCCGAACCCGGGCCGGCCTGATCTTGCGCTCTGTTGGTGACAATCACGGATCCGCGCATGCATTGGGGTATTCGGTCCTGAAAATTCGCTTCATGGCGGTTTTGTTCGGTGGGGCCTGTGCGGGTTTAGCCGGCGCCTACATGTCGCTGGCTTATACACCGCAGTGGGTGGAAAACATGACGGCCGGCCGCGGCTGGATCGCGCTTGCTTTGGTGGTGTTTGCATCCTGGTTGCCATTCCGGGTCATCATCGGGGCGTACCTGTTCGGTGCGGTCAGCGTTCTCAATTTGCATGCCCAGGCAATCGGCCTTGGGGTTCCATCGCAATTCCTGTCCAGCCTGCCATATCTTGCGACCATTGGAGTACTTGTGCTCATCTCCGCAAACCGCAGACTGACGCTCGTCAATACACCGGCCTGCCTGGGCAAGCCGTTTGTTCCGGACCGGTAGCGCCTCCCCGTTACCGGTCGGGTTCAGCCTGCAGCGATCAGGGCTGGATCAAAGCAAAAAGATCGTACACAAAGAGAGATCAAACAGAGGGGACCAAACTGATGAAATCTCTATTGAAAGCAACCGTGGCTGCCGCTGCGTTCCTCGCAGCGGGAACTGCAGCAAACGCAGCCGATGTTAAGGCATGTTTCGTTTACGTCGGACCGGTCGGTGACTTCGGTTGGACCTACCAGCACGACCAGGGCCGCTTGGCCGTTGAAGAGCATTTCGGCGACAAGGTCGAAACCGCGTTTCTTGAGAGCGTTGCGGAAGGCCCGGATGCAGAACGCGCCATTGAGCGTTTTGCACGTGAAGGCTGCAACATTATCTTCACGACATCGTTCGGCTACATGAACCCGACCATTAAGGTTGCCAAGAAATTCCCGGATGTGAAGTTCGAGCACGCCACCGGCTACAAGACCGCCGACAACGTCGCGACCTATAACTCCAAGTTCCACCAGGGCCGCTACATCATCGGTCAGGTCGCAGCCAAACAGTCCAAGACCGGCGTAGCGGGTTACATCGCCTCCTTCCCGATCCCGGAAGTTATCGCTGGCATCAATGCGTTCATGTTGGGCGCACAATCCGTCAATCCGGACTTCCAGTTGAAGGTAGTTTGGGTGAACACCTGGTTTGACCCGGGCAAGGAAGCAGATGCGGCCAAGGCGCTGATCGACCAGGGCGCTGACATCATCACGCAGCATACTGACTCCACCGCACCGCTTCAGGTCGCTCAAGAACGCGGCGTTCACGGATTCGGCCAGGCATCCGACATGGTCGCCTTTGCCCCGGACGCGCAGTACACCGCCATCATTGACGACTGGGCGCCGTACTACATCCACCGCGTTCAGGACGTTCTTGACGGGAAATGGGAAAGCCACTCTTCCTGGGAAGGTCTTGCCGAGAAACACGTTGTCATGGCCCCATACACCAATCTGCCAGCAGATGTTGTTGAAATGGCCAAAGCAACGGAAGCCAAGATTGTCGATGGTTGGGAGCCATTCACCGGTCCGATCACCAAGCAGGATGGCACGGTTGCAGCTGAAGATGGTGTGCGTCTCGACGACGGCGCGATCCTCGGCATGAACTGGTACGTTCAGGGCATTGACGACCAACTGCCGCAGTAATTCTGCCCTCTGAGAGCCGGAGTTTCCAACTCTCGAATCAAGGATTAGGCCGGAGACAGGCGATCACCTGTTCTCCGGCCTTTTTCTTGACCGGAGGGGTCTGGCAGTTTTCCCATACTCTCCGATAGACTTGAGCCGCCTCGCACTGTTCTATGTACAGCTCGCAGGGCGCGTGTCGTCACGACAGAAGGAATAGATCCAGCATGGAACGCCGCAGCTTTATGACCGGAGCTATTGTCACCGGAAGCGCCATCCTTGCATCAGGTGCGAACGGCCAAGCAGCGTCTTCAGAAGCCACGCCGAAAAACACCGCGGCAAATCCGGCAAAACGCACTGATGGCTTTCACCTGGCCCTCGGCGGCGGTGCGGCCAAGGCGTTTGCGCATATACCCGTATTGGAAGCGCTAGATGATCTGGGCGTGAAACCGGAAGTAATCGCCGGGACATCCATGGGCTCCATCCTCGGCGGTTACTATGCAAGCGGCATGAGCGGCAAGGATATCCGGAGCTTTACGGTCGATCTCTTCACCCAAAAGGGTCAATTGCTTCAAAAGTTGTTTTTGACTGATGGCCGGACCTGGGGTTCGCTTTTGAATATGATGCGTCCGTCGATCATTGATCCGCTGGTTTTGTTCGAGACGCTGTTTCCGGACGGGCTGGCAGAGAACTTTGAAGATTTACAAATCCCGATGAAAGTCGTCGCGACGGATTTTCATCGCCAATCCCAGGCAGTCCTAACCGATGGCGCTTTGCTTCCTGCGATTGCGGCTTCATCAGCGCTTCCGATGTTGCTGACGCCAGTCCAGATTGACGGGCGCGTCTTGATTGATGGCGGCTTCGTCAACCCGACGCCTTTTGACGTGTTCGAAGACACGGATTATCCCGTGATGGCCGTCGATGTGACCGGGGCAGATTTTTCAGCGATCGATGGTCTGCCAAGCGGCATGGAAACCTGGATCGGGTCATTTTCTATTACGCTTCATTCCCTCGTTGCAGCGAAGTTGAGCTGCGCCCAGCCGGATCTCCTCCTGGAACCGGCAATCGGTCATTTCCAAACGATGGATTTCTTCGAAGTTGAGGCCATTTTGGACGCAGCCGATCCGATCCGGGAAGATGTCAAACGTGGGTTGGACCGCCTGCTGGGTCAAAAGATCTGAGGCAGCTGTTTTTGCAAACTAGAATGACGCGCCGCGTTTGACGAAGATTTCCTTGAGGCGGTCTGCAAGGTCAGTATTCCATCCTTCTGGATCAACGGCCGCGGCCCAGGCGTCAATGTAGTCCCGAGCGATATAATAATGACCAAAGCCCGACACATTCAGCGAAAACGCGGAATCAAGCGCGAGCTGCAGCATGGTAACGACGAGAAACCACCTGAGCTGAGGCGTAACATCCGGAGCGCGTGGAGGTGACAGCCAGCCGGGCTCGAAGATGGAACTGTCATAGGTGAAGTTCACAATCGGATCGCTGCCGTAGTTGAGAAACACCATTCGGATCGGACCCCAAGGCGTAAATTCACCTTCAAGTCCTCCATACTGGTCCAAGACCCGGATCAGAGACCCGTTTCCATAGGTGGGCCGCCAGGCGGGGCTGTCCGGGTTTCGATGATCGCGAACTTCTGACCAGAATTTTGAGAAAAACGGGGACCCGGCCCACATCGCTCCCTGGATGGGGTCTCCCAGCATGTCAAACAAAGGGATCGTGGCTTGAGAGTTGAAAGCCCCTTGGCTGAGACCATGCACATAAAACTTTGGCCGGTTGTCTTTCGGCAACGTTGTCCAATGGTCATAGACTTTCTCAAAAAGAACGCGTGCTTGATCAACGCCATAGTCCGGATGTGCGAGCAGCGACAAAACACTGGTGAGATACGAGTATTGCGCGGCGACCGTCGCCACATCTCCGCCAAGCATGAAGTCGAGCGTGTCATGAGCGCCCGGATCCATCCATCCACTTCCAACCGGCACTGCCACAACAAGAGTTGAGCGAGAGAAGGCATCCACGCGCTTCAATTCTTCCAACGCGATTTCGGCGCGTTCTTCCGCTGTCTCGGCCGACAATCGGCCAACATAAATCCGGATCGGGTTTTGAACCGGACCCTCAAAGAATTCCCCTATTTCATCTGATGAGGGGGCCGTTGCAACAAAAGCCCGGCCGTGCCGCCCCATTTCCTTCCAGCGGATGAGGGACGCTGCACTTCCTGTCTTTTGCGGATCGGATGGCTGTTCAATATCCGGCTCCATGAGAAGGTCTGCAGCCATAAAGGACGCGTCGGCTGCTTTGAACGCGTTGCGGATCAATGCGCCATCGACCAACGCCCAGAAGAGCCAGCCAACAGCGGCAATTGAGACCACGATGCCGACACGACGCGGCACCAAACGGTCCAAAATCCGCTCCATCCGGCGGCGGGCGATCCCAAGCGCTCTGAAAATTAGCCACAGAACCAGAAAAACGGCGAGGGATACTCCAAGGATAAAGAATGGTGCGGCGCTTTCCAGCGGCTCCAGTCCAACGGCCTCGCGAGTTGCATTTTGCCAGTTTGCTGCTTTTGAAAGGGAATAGACTAGAATACCGGCACACGCGGCCAAGCCACCGATAACCCAGACCGTACGCAAGCGCCCCCTAAGCCACGGAATTTCCATGTAGCGCCATGTTGCCCGGACAAGAAGTGCCGCTTCATAACCCAGGCTGGCAACAATTCCTGACAAGAGGCTTTGCACCAAGGGGTCGCGTGGCATCAAGGATGGGGTCAGCGAGGCACCAAATGCGCTAATTGCAATAACTGCAGCAAACGTGGACATGTTGGACATCATCCAACCGGGTAGGCGGTTTTGAGAATGCGGCATCAACGTCTCCGGAAGGGGCGGTCGGAATTTCTGTGATCGGTTTAACATGCCATTAGTAGTACCGCGTTTTGTCAGGGATAATATCCTTGGTGAAGAAAATGCCGTTTAATGGATTCAAGTGCAGTTAACTGTCTGCGCCCATTGTCTCCCAAACGACGCTTGGAAATTCACTGCCTGGCTTCCGCCAGGACTGCACGCGGGGTGGTGAGACCCTGTCTCCCGGCCGCGTACCAGCGTTGTTCTGCCTGAAGATGATCGAGTTTGTGGGACAGTTTGCATGACGCTTCGACCCGGCTACAGCCGTTACATACCTCCAATGGTGGTAATCGCGTTTGCGTTTGCTTTGTCGCTCAGCACTGTTGAATTGCTCCAGAAAAAACACGACGCAGAAGCAAAGGACGATGCTCTGCACGCTCTCATTACGTCTTCCAGCCTGCTTAACACGCATCGGTTGGAGAGCCTTCTGACGAGTGCGCTTTACAACTCCGACTTCGAGTATCAAGCCCGAGTCACCAGAGCTTTCGTCCGCTTTCAGAACGCTCTGAATTCCTGGCACGTGAACCCGTTGCTGGAACTTGGCCCGCAAGCGTCTCTCATAACGCGCAGGCTTGCGGATGCTAAAGAGATGTCAGGGTCAATTGAGCCACTGATCTCCAATCTGGAAGACAGAAACTCGATTGAACAGGCGCTTGCCAAGGTCCATCAGATCGGTGCCGCCCTGAACCAGGTGCGGCATTTGGCCGAAAACCGGATGTCAGCCATCGCCCGGGAAAGCACCGAGACCCTTGAACGACAGGCCCAAATTCAAGCTTTTGTCGGCGCTGGATTGATTTCAAGTCTGGGTATTTGGGTGTTCTTGCTTGTTCGGCGGCTGCGGCATCTCGCAAACGAACGAAAACGCGCAGGGTTCAATCTCGCCCGTGCAACCGCCGAATTGAAGCATGACCCGGCCACAGGGCTGATGACACAAAAGGTCTTGATCGAGAAGATCGAGGAAATGCAGTCCAAGCGTCGCGACGACCAGGATTTGGTCGTGCTTTATTTTGATCTGGTCATGCCCTGGACCGGATCCGGATCTGCAAACGAGACTGATCGCAATTCCATTCTCGCGGCCATTGCCGAACGGATCCAGCATCAGATCAATCTTGGGTCCGAGCCAGCATGGCTTGCGCGGGCAAGTGGGAGCGGGTTCTTCGTTGCCATGAAGATGGATCAGGAGAGTGGAACAACGGCCTTGGAGATCACCAGTCGCCTGCGCGACCATATTCACAGGCCAGTGGCAATTCGCTCCGGTATCTACCCAGTAAACAGTATCGCGGGGATCGCCTTTATAGACCAGGAAGAACGAGACCCGGGCGCGAGTCTGCAAAACGCCCAATTGGCTGTTTCGGAGGAAGTAAGGACAGGCCGCCGAGATGTCGGAACATACAAACCGCCCATGCGAGCGGTTGCGGAGCGGCAATCCGGCATATCTCGCGCATTGCTTCAGGCACTCGAACAGGAAGACTGCCTGCCGCATTTTCAGCCGCAGTTTAACATGAAGACCGGTCAAATTGTTGGGATTGAAGCCTTGGCCCGCTGGTATCATCCGCAGCTCGGCTGGATTGCACCTGCAGAGGTGATTCCGATCGCCGAGCAGAACGGCTTGATCATCCCATTGGAACGCAAAATCATTGAAACGGCCTGTGCTCAGGTTCAGCTGCTGCCCGGGGACGTGGATCTGGCGGTCAACCTGTCTGTGCCGCACATGCTCCACGGGGATGTTGCCCCAATGATTGAGGATTGCCTCAGCAGCACGGGCCTCCCTGCCGAACGGCTAAAGGTAGAGGTCGCAGCAGGCCGGCTCCTTAACACGTTCGACCGTGTCCATGGTTGCCTTGAGGATCTGCGTTCACTGGGTGTCACCCTATCGTTGGACAATTTTGGCACGCCAGCCTCCGCCTTGTCCGGCATCCTTCAATACAAATGGAATGAAGTGAAAATCGACACGTCTCTGACGAAGATCCTGCGGGACGGTGACGCGGGGCATGGCCTGATAGCGATGGCGTTGACCATGGTGAAGACACTTGAGTCCACGGCGCTCATCGAAGGGATCGAGACGATCGAGCAGCGTGATATGCTGACCGCGTTTGGCTGTGAACTTGGGCAGGGGTATCTCTTCGGAGGCCCCATGGCGATCGACGATTTGAATGCCCTTTTCTTTTCCGAACAACCAAATCTTGCGCGGATGCTGATGTAATTTCCGGCGCGATCAGTCAAAGACCGGCAATTGCCGCTGTTCGCTCCAGGGTCCAGTACATCGCAAGCGTGCCGATCACATAGGTTGGAACAAGCTCCACCCATCTTGGAAATCCGAAACGGAGGGCCGTGAGCAGATTCAGCGCGATCAAGATCACGAACACAAAGGCCAGTTGCCCCAGCTCCACGCCAATGTTGAAGAACAAAAGGGCGATCGGGATCTCGTTTGGCGGCAGGCCGATTTCCGAGAGCGCACCGGCGAACCCGAGGCCATGCAAAAGGCCGAAGGCAAAGGCAACGATCCAAGGATACCGGTAGGTCAAACTGATCCGGCCACGGGCCGCATGGACGATCTCGACACAAAGAAAAACGATCGACAGCGCAATCGTGGCCTCGACCGGTGCGGACGGCAAGTTGACATAGCCAAACGTGGCCAGCGCCAACGTAATGCTGTGCGCGATGGTGAAGGCAGTGATGGTCTTGACCAACCGCCAACCGTTGCGCACGACAATCATCAGCGCGAACACAAACAGTAGGTGGTCCAGTCCTTCGAGGATGTGCTCAAATCCGAGCTTTGTGTACCGGCTTGCCGCCTTCACAATAGATCCGGACCCGGCAAGATACTCCTCAAGATCAACAACAATGGCATCGCCCTGGCGTGAGGCGAGCCTGGTCAGGGGCTCTTGCTCGAACCAGCGCACAGTTAGCAAGGCGCCATCGCGTTTCCAGGGGAGGACGAGTTGGTCGTCAGACGTCAGGGCTGTTTCGCAAGTGAAGCGGAAGAGCACCTGATACGACCCACGTTCGCCGCGCGGTGATCCTTCGAAAGTGCACCGGTCCGGCAAAACGGGTGTCGTGATCGCACTGGCAAGGCGTTGTGGAACCTTTGAGAGAAGCTCATAGGTGCCTGGTGCGGTCTCGATCAGTTCGGCCTTGTCGACACCCAGCGAGTGTGCCGATGCCCCTGCGGGCCACAACCAAACCGCCGATACCAACACCAAAAGCGCGGCTATCGGGTGCGCCTTAGTCATTCGGCCCGCCCTCAACCGGTTCCACCACAACAAGATAGTTTTGCCGCATATCGTCCAGCGCTGTATCGAGCAATTCGTTTGACTTTGCCGAGAGCCAATGGGTCGAAATCCAGTCCTGAGCGAGTTCATAAGTTGGCGTGCGCGGCGGGTTCCGTTGGATCACACGAAGAAAATGGACAGATCCCGTTGGGGATACATAAGGACCGCGCCAGTCCTGGTCGTCTTCGACGACTGCCAGCAATTCCTTGGTGGGTTCGGTGCCAAAGAGGCCCACAAGCCGGCGTTGATCGAGAAACCGCAGACGGTACCCGAGCCGGGTATCCAAGTCCCCGAGAGTGGAGGGATCTTCGGCCTGATTGAGCGCGTCTAGAATTCCCTCTGGCACAGTATCCGGGTCTGAGAACATGACATGGTTCAGATCAAGGCTCGGCGGACTGGTAAAGGCGTCCAGGTTGGCCTCAAAATGGGCGCGCAGGTCATCTTCGGTCGGTTCTGGCACATCGCTTCCGATAAAGAACCGCATGTTTTGCAGAAGCAACGCCCGGACTCGGGAGCTGTCGGTAAACCCGCGTGCCTTTGCCTCCCGCACGAGGATTTCCTCCTCGATGAAAGCGTCGACAATGCGCTGTTTGTCGCCTTCGGTCAGAGGTCGAAGGCGGAGGTCCTCTTCCTGGGAAAAGAGATATTTTTGGGCTTCCGCATCAACAACGATCACCTCCCGCTCATCTCCGCCAATGATGCCTTGCGCAACAAAGAGCCCGGCTGCCAGAAGGACGAAATGCAATAACGGTTCGCGGAGAAACCGCCGGATAAGTGAGACTTCAGATGAGTTGTCTTCTTGAGGCATTTCAGAAGAATCTTGTGAGGTCATACGTCTTCCTTAGAGCGCTGCCACAGTGGAGGCGGGTGCAAACTGTATCGCGAGCATCATGGATGAAACAGCCGCAATCCAGGCGGCTGCAATCCGGAACGCAACCGGCAACATGACCCAGTGCACCCGCTCTTTGAGGACGACGACACACCCGGACATATAGAGCATCAAGATATTGAGCCCCGCCAAGGAACCGCTCATCGTCACGAAACGATCCCACATGAGCCCGCCATCGGGAACGGACATTGCCCCGAGAAGAAGCCCTGCGACCGCAACACAAATAACAGCGGCAGGAAACAGCCGGATGGCAGAGGCCGCTGCCAAGGCACTGGTGGCGATGACAACAGTGTAGGCCAGTGTGTCTGACACATCACCGCCGGACCAGAACAGACCAGTGAAGGAAAAGCCGAGAAAGGCTGCCAGCAACCAGCGCACCCGGGCGCGTTCATATCCCCCGATGAGAAGCCCGGCACCGAGGATCAAAAGGATCTGCGCGGGCGATGACAGGGGATGCAGCAGACCGACATAAAAGCCTTCAATCCCCGGAACCGGGCTGTGAGCCTGCGCAGTCCCGGTTGAGACAAAAAGGATTCCAAGACCAAGTCCAACTGCCCGCATTCTCAGACGGCACCCATCAGAAAGGCGACGCCGGCCAGCGATATGACACCGCCGGCACTGCGAACAGCGATCCGGCCAGCCGGCCATTTGACGAGAAGACCAAATGCGATCCCGATCATGTGCAGCATGCCGGTCGCAAGGACGAACCCGATCGCGTAGGCGAAGACATTCGCAGAAGCGGGCAGCTCTGTTCCGTGGGCATAGCCATGGAAGATTGCAAACAATCCGACGAGGACGGCAGAGACCCAAATCGGCGCTCGAACTGCCAGCGCGATCATGAGGCCCAAGACGACAGCTGAAAGGGCAATCCCGGTTTCAACGGCAGGGATCGGAACGCCGAGAATGCCAAGCACCGCCCCGAAGGCCATCACGAGGGGAAAGACGATCGGGAGGATCCAGATCGACGGTGCTCCGAGAAAGGCACCCCACAAGCCAACGGCCACCATAGCCGCAACGTGATCCCAACCCAGGATTGGGTGCGCAAACCCGCTTATGAACCCACCGCCATATCCGTGTCCGGTATGCGCCAGGGCAGGCGCCGCCAACGACAAAGAGACAAGGACAAAAATACCTGAAAAAACAGTGGCTCTGGAACGCATTGAATGACCCCCCACTCGGAATTGGATTCTCACCTTGGTAAGGCGAGACTAAAGGTAGAGCTTTGTATTGGATATGCCGATTGTGCACCAAAATTAGCAACGTAATTTTTTATCCTTAGAAGAAGACCGACAGACCAAACTTGATTTGTGAGTCAGCTCCGCCGGTCGGATGTGCCGCTAGCCCATAGCCGCCAATGTTTGCGTCTATCGCTGTTCCGTTTTCCAGTACAAACGTCTTTCCGACAGTTAAACCGACTGGGACTTGCCACCTATCACCCGTATTTGCCGTCCAATTGTAGGTGATGGAGTTGTTGTAGCCAAAGTACGATCCACCAAGAAATTGGGTATTGTAGAAAACAATAGGCTGGATGGTTGAGAGGTTGAAATTGTCTTGTCCCCAGTGGTGCCCAAGGATTGCCCCATATGACAAATTTCCCGCAAATCCAAAGGCTACCGCTGCAAGGCCGGCGCCCCAACCTGGTCCGGCGACAACTTGATCTGTGCGAGACCGAAGAGAGACCTGTGGGCCAACCCCGAATTTGATTGGGAGACCCTCGATCTGCGGGACGATGAAACCCTGTAGCATCACGTCGGACAGGCCCCACGTGTAACCTGTGCCTCCAATACGGTCGGGACCCAATTTTGGAAAAGCGGCACCATTGTGCACGCCAGTTACTGGGATGATCCCTCGAGCAATCAGGTTAAAGCCGTTTTCTGTGGGGATGGAATAAACAGGCTGGATTTGGAAACTGTAGCCCGTCTGATCGTCTGCGGTCCCGAGGGAAACCGTATTATCCGTCATTATGGCCTTCACGTCAGCCAACGGATCTTGTGCATTTCGAACTGCCTGACACTGGGCATCGCAGTCATCGGCGGCGGCTACAGGAATGTTTTGAAAAGCCGCAAATACCACTCCGAGAAGCAGGAGAAATTGTTGTCCTTGCATAGACACCTTCTTTTAAGCGCTTGTCGCCCTTATCCGGAATCCGAGACTGCTAATGGGTCGGGTCTCTTCCTTGTAAAGAATCTGGCTCTGGATCGATTCCGTTGTGAGGAAAGACCTCATAAGAGAACGCGGCCCTACCCAGAGGCCGCGTTTCTGGTGTTTAATTGGCGCTGTTGTCCTTCAGCATCGCCGGGTGGACATAATTCGGGTCGGTAATCCCCGACTTGCGCGCGGCATAGGCTGCGAAAACGTGCCGCTGCAAGCGGTTGATCGTGTTAGCAGTGTTGCGACGACGGTCATCCAGCAAAGGAGAATACTCGGAGATGTCCATCATGATCACTTCGTTTTGAAGGAAGATCATGCGCAAGAGCTGCATCATTTCCTTTGTGGTGAAACCACCAATTTCCGGGTTGGACACGCCGGGAACATGGGCGGGATCAATCACGTCCATATCGAGCGAAATGTAGATCCTGCGGCCTTCCAGTTCCGCAAGCAGTGCGTCAGCGGTCTCTTTAAAACCGTTCTTCTCGAACTGCGGCATAAAGTAGTAATTGGTCTTGGTATTGAACATCCAGTCCATCCGCTCGACGCTGTCGTACGCACCGCGCAGCCCTACATGGAAGATTTGATCGCCGTCAGCGAGCCCCTGTTCATGAGCGAAACGAAGCGCGGCTCCGCCATGTGTGAACATGCCGAGCCGCCCATCGGGGGGCGCAAGGTCCGTGTGTGCATCAAAGTGCACGATGGTGAAACTCTTGGGACCATAATGGTCATACAGCGCCATCAGAGAGGCCACCTGTGTTCCGTGATCTCCGCCGAGGACCAATGGCATTGCGCCACCATCGAGGATTTCTTTGAATACAAGCGCCTGATTGGCAAAGTTCTGCATCATCAGTGACGGATGCTGGTTGGCATTGCCGTAGTCCACGATGTTCAACTCTTCGAAATACTCGTTGTTGAACCACAAATCGTGGCCTGTTTGCGCGAAGTCGTAATTGTGGTTGATACGCAGGTAGTTTGCAGCCCAGCCATTACCGCTGGCGGGGTTGTATTCTGAAGGTGCACCCACGAGTGCAATGTCCACTTCACCGGCAATCAGATCTTCCGTGGTCATGGCGTAGGGCAGGCCGAAATACGTCGGGAAGGCGTGCTTGGTTGGCAGCACGTGGTAGCGTTGCAAATCAATCGGGCCGGGCTCACGCTGCGGGTTGTCCCCCACCATATCCTTTCTGAGGTAGTACTTGTTCCAGCCATCATCCAAACGCTGGATATTAGGGTTGTCCGGGTCACGCCATGGCACGAGCGTTTCGGGAATACCGTCGATGCGCCGGTCGTCCGATAGATCGGGGGCGGGATTGTCCTGTGCAAAAGCGGAGCTGGCCGCAATCGATCCAATTCCGAATGCCAGACAGGCGATGAAGCTTTGACGCAATTTCATGAGGTAACTCCTCCGTCGATTTTTCGGGAGAAGTTGTTGCAATACCTTCAGCCCGACCCTACGAGTACGAACCAGCTTGCCTCAATCATGTGGCCTCTTCTGTCCGTTTTGTGCCAAATTGCTTATTGTGCTGGAAACAAACGGATCCGATTTTTGTGTTTTGGCTCAGTAAAACAAAACAGATATCAGTAAGAAAGAAGGGAAGCCGTTAAAGAAATAAGTGAATATACTTAGGTTTTAATGCTGAGGTGTGATCGAGATGGATTTGGCGCAGTTAACCCTCAAAGATTGTGACGAAATCGAAGAGTTCTTTTTGGCATCAACCGGCATGAAACCAGGCTTCATTCAGTTGTCTGCGGGCTTGATAAATCTATCTGTCGAGTGTGTTGATCTGGACGGTGTGACCGTTATCTGGTCCGGAAACGAGGGGTGCCACAGGTGGCGTGACGAGGCGCCCGAAACTGGATTGCATTTTGCGTTCGCTGTATCCGCTGAAGAACCGATCCTTTTTCAGGGCAGGGAAGTCGACCAATCTCAAATGGCCATGTGGCAGCCAGAGGCCGAGATGGACTTCCTCATGAAAGGGAAGACAGCATCCATTGATATTGGTATTGAGCAAGAACTGTTGGACGAGCTTGGCTGGAACGCATCTGGTCCGCCGGTAGTGTGTATCCCCGAAGAAACTCGAGCGCGTTTGACATCAACTTGCAAAGCGATACGCAGCGCTGCGGAACGCCAATCTCTGCCGAAACGTCCGGAATACGCGCAGGCCATCATCCGGGCATGGCGTGACCAGTTGCTTGACGATCTTCGCGATGTGGTGATGCTATGGGGTGCTAAGGAGTGCCCAGCAGCACAGTCAGCAGATCGACCGACGCCCTACCAGCTGATCCGGCTTGCAGAAACCTTTTTCAACGGACTGCCACCCGACCAAATGCCCGACATGAAGAACCTGAGCAAGGAAATAGGCGTGTCACGCCGATCCCTGTTTAGAGCCTTTCAAGAGCATTTGGGGCTTGGTCCGCGCAGATATTTTGAACTAAAGCGGTTAAACATGCTGCGTCGGGACCTGAAAGCCCACGTTCCGGAAGAAGCTACCGTGACCGATCTGGCCCTTAAGAACGGGTTTGTACAGTTTGGGAGGCTGTCCCAGCTCTACAAAAACCAGTTCGGAGAACTGCCAAGCACAACGCTCCGCACCCGTTCAAATTAGCGCCTCGAAAAGTCTGCCAGCTCCACGCCGACCATCGTCAAAGCCTTCAAACACACCTAGTTTCGATAATCCGCAATATGCAAATAGTGCCAAAACCTTCTGCGAGTTCGGCTGCGTAAGTATTTTTGCGTAATCTTTCGAAGCGGGCCAATACAGCATTCTGAAAGAACAGGACAATAAGAACAAAACGACCCGTTTACACGGGTCGTGAATTTGGCTTGCCACAAAGACTGATTCATTCGCCTCATGGCTCTCCGGAAACGCGCGGATGGATGTATTTTGGATCCATCGCTTCTTTTTTCATCGCGATTCCGGTCAGGAACTGGAACATGGTCCGGCGAACAAGACGCGCAGTCTGCTGGCCCTTGTTGTCGTAGAACGGATTGAATTCCACAAAATCGGCCCCAACGATGGTCTTTGTCGCCGCGAATTCACGCAACAACGGGAAAAGGTCCTCGGGCTTTGATCCAATTGGAGACGAAGAACCGGTACCTGGTGCGTAGGCCATATCGAAGGTGTCGATGTCGAAGGAAACATAGACAAGATCGATATCCTTGAGGTCCTCATAGATTTTGTCGAAAGTCTCCCGAACGCCATCCCGGCGATTTCGTGGATGTGGTAAACCTTGGCGCCATCTGCTGCCGCCTTGTCGTATTCCTCGGCACCGAAGACAGGGGTCGACATTCCATACTGAATGATATGGCGCCCCTCCACCATGCCTTCTTCGACGGCTCGGTTCATGAAAACGCCAGAGTGGTAGTAAGCTCCGAATTTGCCGAGGCCCATATCCCGGTCGAGATGAACATCAAAATGTAGAATGGCGACATTGTTCTTGCCGTAAACATCGACGATCCCGCGGTAGGTTCCGTTTGGCACCGAGTGGTCGCCCCCAACGATGAATGGAATGGCGCCAACGGATGCCACTTCCCGCGTCACCCGCCGGATTTCTTCCATCGTGTGTGATTGATTGTAGGGGTTAAGACCTACATCGCCATAATCGACCGCGTTCAGGATTGTGAACGGTGCGATTAAGGTTTCGTACTCTATCCAGCTCAATGGGAATTGCGGGTCGCCATAGCCGCCGTAATCGCGTGTGGTTCGTACTTCGGCTGGGGCCCACATGTTTCCGGCAGAATGGGGGAGCGCGCCCGTAGGTGCCCCAAATATAGCGATGTCGATCTCACCAGCTTTCAAGTCTTCCGGAGTGATCGCAACCGGAAGCTTGAAGAAAGTTTGAATGCCAACCGGTTCCATTTGCAAATTATAGCGCTGGATGTCGATCGGCCCGGGTTCTTTGCCGCCAGTACCTTCCCGCAGTTCCCGCCAGATGTTGGTCGACTTGTCCTGCTTGATATTCATCTTGGTCGGATCACCCGGGACTTCATGCGGCATGGGGCCGATGTTTTCATTCGGCGCAGCCTCGGCAATGTCCTTGAGCATCTGTGCATGGCTCGGGGAGACAATCGAGGCGATCAGTCCCAAAGCCACCACCGGCAAACTCAGCTTCTTAATTTGCATTTCCAATGCCTCCTAAATGGCGGGCATGTGTTGCAAGCGCGCACATGTCCTTGACCTCAAAGGAGAGACTGCCATTATCGACGCCGATGGACTGTTCAGTTCGTGCAAAACGGAAATTAAAGTAGGGCGGTCGATGCAATCCGATTTTCTCACATTCAGTACATTCGATGAAATCGAAGCGTTTTGGATTGAGGCAATCGGCGTCAGCCCCGCCTTGACGCAACTGTCGGCAGGGTCATTGAATTTCAAGGTCCGCTCTGATGAGTTTGCCGGCGTCACGCTAACCTGGGTGAAAAGCGAGGGCCGCCAACTATGGCGCGACACGGTTCAGGATGGGCGGCTGCATTTCGGCTATGTGATTGAAAGCGAGGGTTTGGTCCGCTCCGCCGGTCTTGAAATCAATCCTGCTTACGCGTTGGTCTGGATCCCGGGGAAGGAAGTTGATTACCTCCTCGAAGGGCCGCTTTTCAGTCTGGAACTCACGGTCTCTGAGGAACTTGTTGCTGCGCTTGGCTGGGAGCCGACAGGGACCCCGTTGCGAAAAGTATCTGAAGCCCATCTTAACCGCCTGACACATGTAGCCCAGATGGCCAGTGCTTGGCTTGATACGGCTATTGATCTGGATAAACAGACTTTTGAAACCCGGTTGAATGTGTGGCGCGATCTGCTGCTGGACGCACTTGCAAAGGTGCTTCAACCCTGGTTCCAGAACTCAGATCTGGAGTTATCAGCGCTGCCAGCGTCCAAACAGTACGACATCATCCGGTCAGCAGAGATTCTCTTCAACAACGAGGAGATTGAGGCATCTCCAGATGCCTCTGTTATTGCGGCGGACCTGGGGATTTCGCGGCGAAAACTCTACTACGCATTTCAAAATACACTTGGCATTGGTCCGCGCCGGTTTATTGAGCTTAAGCGCCTTCATCAGTTGCGCCGCGATCTCAGATCCGCTCACCGCGATGAAACATCAGTGACTGAGCTCGCATACAAAAACGGCTTCACCCAGCTGGGACGTTTGTCCGGCCTTTATAAGCAGCACTTCGGCGAGGGGCCGAGGGAGACACTGTTACGCCCGGCCTGAAGCCGGGCGTAAGAGCTTTTTTTGCTGTTTTGTTTTCGGATTTGGCCCCGGCGCGTTGTGCCGTCGGGGCTATAGGGCCGTTAATCCGCGCCGCGGACCGGGATCGCTGCATCGGGTTTTGGATGAAAGATCCGCTGTACAGCGAAGACGGCCGCTGCGATCCCGACACCAATCAGGTCGGAAATAAGCCCGCCTTCGATCATCAAGAGGGCCGCCGCGGTCAGGCCAATGCGCAGGAACCAGGCCGCTACCGCTCCCAGGAACCAGCCTTGAACAGCGGATGACAACAGGAACACGCCAACGACCGCTGTCAGAGCCGCACGGCCGATATCCAGCACCGAACCGTCCATCAACAATGCGGAATTGTAGAAGAACATGAACGGCACGATGAAGGCTGCAATGCCGATCTTGAACGAGGCGACCGACGTCTCCATCGGATTTGCCCCCGATATCCCGGCCGCTGCGTAACTGGCGAGGGCCACGGGCGGTGTGATCGCCGAGAGAACCGCAAAGTAGAACACGAAGAAGTGCGCGGTCAGAAGCGGAATGCCGAGTTGAACAAGACCCGGTGCCACAACGGAAGCGGCCACCGCATAGGCGGCTGTCGTCGGCATGCCCATCCCGAGCAGGATCGAGATACACATTGCAAAGAACAGCGCCAACAGCTGGCTGGTATCTGCAAGGCTCAGGAGGAGCGCTGAGAAGCGCGCGCCAACACCGGTCAGCGAGATCACACCCACGATGATGCCTGCGCAGGCACACACGGCGATAATTTGCACCGACATTGTTCCGGCGATCTCAAAGGCCCTGAAGATGGACCTTGGCCCCATCCGGTACGGGGTGAGCCACGATACGACGGCCGCTGAAATGGTTGCCAGAGCGCCCGCGCGGATCACCGAGTAGCCCATGAAGAGCGCGTAGATCAGGATGATGATAGGGATGAACAGATAAACCTGTTTGACCATCTGTGCGAACTTCGGCAGTTCTTCAGATTTCATCCCGCGCATGCCGAGTTTGGCGGCTTCGAAGTCGACCATGAAGTAGACCGATACGAAGTAAAGTACGGCCGGGATCAGGGCGGCGATGGTGATTTCCGTGTAAGGAATGCCGGTGATTTCCGCCATGATGAATGCGCCGGCGCCCATGATCGGCGGCATGATCTGGCCACCGGTTGAGGCAGCCGCTTCAACGGCACCCGCGGTCTTGCGGTGGTAGCCAACCTTCTTCATAAGCGGAATGGTCAGGGAGCCGGTTGAAACCACATTACCGGCGGACGTTCCGTTGATCATGCCCATCAGACCGGAGGCAAAGATCGCAACCTTTGCCGGACCGCCGCGGGCGCGGCCTGCGGCTGCGAAGGCAAAGTTGACGAAGTAATCGCCCACTTTTGAGGCCTGCAGGAAGGCTGCGAAGATGATGAAGAGAATGATATAGGTCGACGAAACGGCGGTTGTCGGGCCGAGAATGCCAGCATCGGTATAGACCTGGCTAAAGAACCGCTGCCAGGTAATTGGCGGTGAATTTAGGAAGCCTGGCAGTTTGTCTCCGATGAAGACGTAGCCGAGAAAAACAGCGGCGATAACCACAAGGGCCATACCGGCGACGCGCCGGGTCAACTCCATGATCAGCGCGGTACCGGCAACCGCTGCGATCGAGATCCCGATTGGCGCAAACGGTGTTCCGGTCGAATTCCGCATCAAGGTGCCGTAGATCGTGATCAAATAGGCCGCAACAGCTGCTCCACATACAGCGAGTACGACATCCGGAGCCGCAAACCCTGACCGGACGCGTTGATGGAACCAGGAGAGGATGATGCCACCGGCTGTTGCCACGATCAGTGGCAGGCCGAAAAGGTAGGTTTCGCTGAACTTGATGCCTTCATCAATGCCATTCCACATCTTGCCATTGGAAATTTCAGCGGCGAAGGAGAAGGCCATGCCGAGCGAGAACAGGGCCGGGATCATCAAGGCATAAGCAACATAGCCAAGGACTGGTGTTTCCTGGCCTTTTTCAGGAAAATCAATCCGGCCGGCAAACAAAAGAAACCCAAGCGCGAGCGCACCGGCGACGTGCACAATACGGAAGTTCCAGGTTTCCATCGGGAACGTGGGCAGGAACGGGATGACAATGCCGGTCCATTCGGAGATCGACAAACCGTTCAAGGCTGCCATGTGGAAAGCGGCATAAAGCGCTGCGAAGGACGTGATGAACATGAGGGAT
The DNA here is from genome assembly GCF_965276855.1 of Roseibium sp. Taxonomy (GTDB): domain Bacteria; phylum Pseudomonadota; class Alphaproteobacteria; order Rhizobiales; family Stappiaceae; genus Roseibium. The sequence continues at coordinate 7,269 of NZ_OZ255700.1, read as the reverse complement.
TTACCCTCAAACAGCCGCCGGTTTACCTCAACCGGTTCTTCATCGACGCCGTGCGCGATCAGATGATCGTCGTCTTCGGCTGGTGTTGTCTTGTCGGTCATGGTCCCCCGCGCCTCCAGCTGTATCAGCCAGAGTTTATCTTGTCGTTGAAGTAAGGGCCGCGCAAGTCCCGCGGCCCTCCTTTGGTTTTTGTGAAGACGGTCTTAGTTGCCGTGGATCATGTCGGCCGGAATGTCGGCACCAGCATTTTCCGTGAACCACTCAGCTGCACCCGGGTGCCACTTCAGAACTGTGTTCTTTGTCCAGTTTTCAGGCAACGTGGAACGTGCCGCCTTGTGGATGTTCACCATACGGTCGTTGTCGGACATGACGACGTTGACAGCTGCCTTGACGAAGGATGCCGGCAGGTCGCAGTTGGCGACAGCGAAGTTCCACATGGAGACAGAGCGCGCATCGTTTTCCAAGGTGGTGTAGGTGTCAGAAGCGATTGCGAACTCTGAAACCGGGAAGGCTTCCAGGATCTTCGCACGCTCTTCTTCGGTGAATTCGATGATGTTGATATCGGTTTGGACTTCGAGCTGGCTAACGGCCGGAACCGGAACGCCTGCTGCGAATGCAATCACGTCCAGAAGACCATCCTGAAGCTGGCCGCCAAGGTCGGACCACCCGCCGTTGCGGCGCTCAAAGTTCACGCCAAGCTCTTCCATCATACGCGGGAAGTAGGTGTCGGACGTGGAACCTGCCGGGCCGAAGCCGATCTTGGCGCCATCCGGAATGTCCGCAATAGACGTGATACCGGAGGAAGACAGAGCCGTGATTGAGAACGGGGTTTGATACATCGGGAACATTGCGCAGGCGTTGGTCATCTGCAGGCCCGGTGCGATCGGGTTGGTGCCGCCGAGCGATTCTGCTGCCGGGCCCATTGTGGTCATGCCGAACTGTGCGTCACCGGTGTGAACCAGGGCCATGTTCTGCATCGGGCCGCCGGTGACTTCACCGCCGCCGGAAATGCCGAGTTCTTCTGCAACCAGGTTTGCCCAGCCAGAACCATAAGCGAAGTAGGTGCCGCCCTGAGACGCGGTGCCAACGGTGAAGCTTTCCGGCCAGCCGGTGCGATCCTCATCCTGAGCAAAAGCGGACGTCGCGGTCATAGCTGCGATTGCAACCGCGCCAGTGATCATGGTGAATTTCATGAGTTCCTCCAAAGATTATTGTTCCGAGCGGAACGGGCACGGAGTTTTTGCGGATTCCTGCTGACCAAATTGAACTGGACCGGCGCTCCTCCCAAAGCGTGCCGCCCTGTAATCAAGTGCGAACGGTTAAAAAGGCAAGCTTCCGCGCCCGAAGAAATGAAGTTTGTCGTTGGGGAAGGGGGGATTTGGGTAGAGACGGTGACAAAGGGGTCAAGTCGTGTCCCGAATAGGTGACACATCTTGGAGTCAGATCAAAATTCAGATTTCTTCAGAATAGGCTTTCCGGGAGAGATCGTACTTTTGCATCTTCTCATAAAGCGCCTTTCTCGAAATCTTGAGCGCCTCATAAGTCTCCTTAATGCTGCCGCCATGGGCCGCAAGCGTTGCCGCGATCAAAGCCTTTTCATGTTGGGCCATGTGATCAGCAAGACCGAGGTCTTGGTGTTTATCGTCGCCATGATCAATGCCAGAGGCGAGCCCCAGAACAAACCGGTCGGCGGCGTTGCGCAGTTCGCGAACATTTCCTGGCCAGTCCTGACTGACAACTTTCGCCAAAACACTATCCGGTATTTCGGGCAGCTCCCGCTTGAAGCGGGTTGCAGCGTCCGAGACCAGTTTTGAAAACAGGAGCGGGATATCTTCCCGGCGGGAACTGAGGGGTGGCACGGTAACCGTCACAACATTGAGCCGGTAGAGGAGGTCGGATCGGAAGTGCTCGGCGGCCGCTTCCGCAACAAGGTCCTTCTTGGTGGCTGCGATGAAACGGACATCCAGTTCCACCGGTTCGTTTGACCCGAGCCGTGTGACCACACGGTTTTGAATGGCATGCAGGAGTTTTGTCTGTAGCGGGAGTGACAGGCTGTCGATCTCATCCAGAAGAACCGTCCCGCCGCGGGCGGCCTCAAAGCGCCCGGTTCGGGCCCGCATGGCTCCCTGGAAGGCTCCTGCCTCATGGCCGAAAAGTTCGCTTTCAACAAGATTTGCAGGAAGCGCGCCGCAATTGATGTGAACAAACGGCATGGATGCACGCGAACTGGCTTCGTGGATTGCCCGGCTGGCGACCTCTTTGCCGACACCGGTATCGCCAGTGATCAACAAGTCCACATCGGCAGCCGCCACAGCGCTAACCTGATCTCTCAAGGAACGCATAACCGGGCTGCGACCGTGCAAAACCCCCTCGACAGCATCCCGCGCGCCAACCTCCCGGCGAAGCGACCGGACTTCAACAGTCAAACGGCGCTTGTCCAGCGCACGGCGCACTGTTTCGACCAGGCGGCTCGGTGGGAACGGCTTTTCAATGAAATCATAGGCTCCGTCGCGCATCGAGCTAACAGCCAGTTCGACATCGCCGTGGCCGGTCACCAGAATAACCGGAAAACTCGGATCGATTTCCAAGACCTTACGCATCAAAGCCAGCCCATCGGTTCCCGGCAAACGAATGTCGGTCACGAGAATACCGCGAAAGTCGCGTGTTACGTGCTGCAGCACTTGGTCGGCATTGGGGAAACACTCAACCTCAAGGCCTTCCAGCTCCAGGCTTTGTTTTGCGGTGAAACGCAGATGTTCTTCGTCATCGACAAAGAGGATTTTTTGAGCACTCATTCGGCGGCTGTTTCCTGCGCGCGGATTTCCTGGTTTTCGTTGGCGGTCTCGCCAGCCAGAAGAAGATCAATCGAAAAGACGGCGCCGCCCTCATCATGATTGGAAACCCGGAGCGTTCCTCCGAAATCCTTGACGATGTTGTAGGAGATTGAAAGGCCCAACCCCATGCCTTCGCCCGGCTGCTTGGTTGTAAAAAAGGGATCAAAAACCTGGCCCATTTCCTCTTCCGAAACCCCGGCGCCGTAATCCCGGACCGACAGTACACAAGTGTCGGCATCTGTTCGAAGGCCAATATCGATTTGGACGGTTTGCCGATCCTTCATGGCATCAAGTGCATTCGTCAGGAGATTGACCACAACCTGTTGCAGGCGGATATGTCCGCCCATGACCCAGACCTCTTCATCCGGCTGAGCGAAATTGAGCTTGGCGCCGCTCCCCCGGAGCCTTGGTTGAAGGAGACCAATCGCGTCATTGACGATCTGTACCAGAGGGACCGGCCTGACCTTTTCCATCGGACGGCGTGCAAAGTTGCGCAAATGCTTCGAGATTGACGCCATCCGGTCTGTCATTTCAGAGATACGGCTGATGTTCTCCCGGGTTTCGGGCGTCCTGTTTCTTTCAAGAAGCTTCAGAGCATTTTCCGCGTAAGACTTTACCGCGGCAAGCGGTTGGTTGAACTCATGGCTGAGCGCTGCGGACATCTGACCAAGCGCTGCCAGCTTACCCGCTTGCACCAATTCTGTCTGGGTTTTCCGCAGCCTGGTTTCTGCTGCCTTTCGTTCGGCAACTTCTTCCAAGAGCTGTGCATTCGTCCGGTTGAGATCAGAGGTCCGTTCTTCCACCCGGACTTCGAGCTGTTCCTGTGCTGCCTGCTGGGTCAGCAGCCGTTCAAGAAGCTGTGCGCGCCGTTGGATGTAAAATGCGACGGCCAAACCGATCAGCATGATCCCGAGGACAAGGATCAGAACCGCCGCAAAGGCCTGTGTTCTTGCTCTGGTGGCGGAAACCAGGATCCGGACATTCCACCCGGCGTCAGAGATGTATTCCGAGCTGCTGATATAGCGGTAGCCAATTGGTTCATCCTCAATCTTGATGAGATTGAGATCCTCCGTGAGAGGTTCAACCGTGTTGACAAGGGGAACAAGCCCATCCGCCGGGTATTGCCGGTTCGCCTGAATTTCAGCGATTTCGGTTCTTGTCAGCGGACGCAGGGTTCGGAAATGCCAATCCGGCCGGCTCGCCATGAAGACGACACCGCGCAGGTCAGACACGATGATCTGATGATCAGCGTTGCGCCAGGCTTGTTCAAACCCATCAACTGTGAACTTGACGGCGACCACGCCTACGACACGCTCATTGTCTTCAATGGGGGCCGCGAAGAAATACCCACGTTCCCCAGAGGTCGTTCCAAGCGCAAAGAAGCGGCCGGTTCCGCCTTCAAGGGCTTGCGTAAAATAGGGTCGGTAAGCAAAGCTCCGCCCTACAAATGACAGTTCCTTTTGATAGCTGCTGGCAGCGAGCGTCATCCCGGAGACATCCATCACATAGACATCTGAAGCTTTCAGCCGGTACGCGGAGAGCCGGAGGTCTTCGTTGACCCGCTTCAAAAGTTCAGGGTCTGTGGGAGACTTCAGGAGGGCAACCAGGCTCGGGCGCTCGGCAATCAGCGAGGGCAGGGGTTCATAACGCTGCAACGCGCCTTTCAACCCTTCCACAGTCAGTTTCAGGGTTGCTTGTCCCCGCAGGCCGGCCTGTTTTTGAAAATAAGTCTCAATGACGGGTTCCGACAACACGGCAACGATCGCGGACAGCAGCACGAACCCGGCGAGTACACGTCCGGATGTTATTTTGAACAGTTTCGACTGTCGTCTTGGCATTCCAAGAGCTTTCCAAAAAAAGGCCTACGCTTCAATTACCTTGCACATGTTGCCACACGTGGGAAATCACAACAGATCCTTCACCAACGGCCGAAGCAACACGTTTTACCGAGCCGGCTCGAACATCACCAACGGCAAACAGACCAGGACACGATGTTGCATATTGCGATTGTTCGCCAACTTTATCGCCTGTGAGCACAAAGCCGCGTTCATCCAGATCGCAGGTTTCTGACAGCCAGTCTGTGTTGGGGGCCGCACCCACCATGATGAATGCAGCGGGACAATCCAGGTTCCAGTCCTCTCCATTCCGGTCGATCACGACTTTTTCCAGCGCGGCGTCTCCTTCCAGCGCCTTGATCTGGGACTTGTAATGGATTGTTACAGACGGGTCAGCTTCGAGCCTTGAAAGAAGGTAGTCCGACATGGATTCCGCCAGACTGTCGCCCCTGATCAACATGTGGACATGGCACGCTGCTCTGGACAAATACATCGCGGCTTGCCCCGCGGAGTTGCCGCCTCCCACCACGACCACATCGGCCCCGCGGCAATAGCGGGCCTCCATGTCCGTTGCGGCATAATAGATACCGGTGCCTTCAAATTCTTCCAACCGGTTGAGCGGCAAACGGCGATATTGGACACCGGATGCAACAACAACGGCCTTGGCACATATTTCCTTGCCATTGTCAAACGTGACACAGAATGTCCCATCGGCCCGCCGTTCCAGTTTCTCCGCCCGCCGGGGCCGCAGAAATCGTGTGCCGAACTTGAGCGCTTGCACTTCGCCCCGCCAAACGAGATCAGACCCGGAGATCCCGGTCGGAAAGCCCATGTAATTCTCGATCCGGCTAGACGTCCCGGCTTGCCCTCCAATGGCCAGATCCTCGACAAGCACCGCAGAAAGGCCTTCCGCTCCTGCATATACGGCGGCAGCAACGCCTGCCGGTCCGCCACCAACGATGAGAACATCCACGGTTTCATGGCATTCAAAGTGTTGCGCCAGACCTAAGAGTTTTGCCACCTTGGCAGGTGTGGGTTGGTCGACAACCCGGTTTTTTCCGAAGACAACGGCCGGCTGCCGCCCGCTGAGCTTGCAGCTCTGCGCGATTTCTTCCGCGTCTTCAGACCCGAGATCAATCATCTGAAACGCGATCTTGTTCCGCGCCGCAAATTCCGCAACCCGTCTCACATCGCGGTCAACATCTGCCCCGACTAGCTTCAGCGACGTGTCGTGCTCTTCAACCTGGCGGCGCCGGCGCGCAGCAAAAACCGAAATGATGATGTCCGACATCTCGGGAATTCGTGACATCGCCGCAAGCATGTCTTTCCGGGATACGGAGACTAAAACCGTGTCTTCCTTGGCGCGCAGCGGAAGCGTATAAGCCCCGCCATTCAAAAACGTAATTTCTCCAATGAATTGATCCGGTCCAAGCGAGGACGGCAGGTAAGCCTCCCGCGTGTAGGTGTCGATTATCTCGACACGCCCTTCCAGGATATAAAGAAACCGGTCCATTGGGTCGCCAACTTCGGCGATCATTGTGCCCGCATCAAAGCGGACTTCCGTTCCCAGATCCCGGATCGCCTGGACATGGCTTTGGTGGAGAGGCGTTCGAGCCATTTCCCTCAAGTCACCAGCAAAGCTTTCCATGTTCAGGTCCTTCGATTGAAGTTCGGGAGCTGCGTGCCTTCAGCACTACCCCCCGAAGAGCAACCTTTCAATATGCAGAACGGCTATCGGTGGTTGTCATCAGACTTCCGGTACTTGAAAATTTCTGGACGTTTGAGTCACAGGTTGCCGCCATAAATTGGGTCTAAGTGGAACATCGTCCATTACACACCCCAGAACCATATTTTGCATGGTCTCTGGAAACTGTTCACCAGCGAGACCAACTAAGCCGAACAGGCAGTAGCGATTATCGAGGTGAACATGTCTCAGAATGACCGGACCGAAACAGACTCTTTTGGGGCACTGGAAATACCCGCAGACAAGTACTACGGCGCGCAAACGGCCCGCTCCTTGATCAATTTTCCGATCGGCGGGGAGACGATGCCCCGTCCTCTCATCCATGCGCTGGGTGTCATCAAGCAGGCGGCCGCCCGTGTGAATGCGGCTCAAGGAAAGCTCGATTCCAAACTGGCGGACGCGATTGAACGGGCCGCATCAGAAGTCGCCGCCGGAAAGCTGGACGATCATTTCCCTCTTGTCGTCTGGCAAACCGGTTCGGGCACCCAGACCAACATGAATGCAAATGAGGTGGTTGCAAACCGCGCAATTGAGCTGCTTGGCGGTGTTGTTGGTTCCAAAACACCAGTGCACCCAAATGATCACTGCAACATGAGCCAGTCTTCAAACGACACCTTTCCAACTGCCATGCATATTTCTGCAGCCACGGAAATCAAAGAAAAGCTGCTGCCCTCGCTGGCACATTTGAAGTCCGCTCTTGAGAAAAAGTCTGAAGAATGGGCGCATATCGTCAAAATCGGCCGCACCCACACCCAGGATGCAACGCCATTGACCCTCGGCCAGGAGTTCGGCGGGTACGCCGCCCAAATTTCTCTTGGAATGGAGCGTGTCACTGAAGGGCTTAACGGGCTGTATT